>NZ_AP043886.1:0-4343925 GCF_055391535.1 Nocardioides sp. JCM 18998 | reverse complement strand
CGGCACCGCCTGCAGCGGCAGCGACGCGGCCCCAGGAAGCGGCGAGCTTGTCAACCGCGAGCGTGGCGATCGAGATCGCAGAGTTGACCGCGGCGAAGGTGACGATGAGGGGTCCGAGCGGTGAGTCGGCGACCTTCCCCAGGAGATCCACGAGGCTCGTGAGAAGTGGCAGCGTCACCGAACCGACCGGCTCGGCTGCCTGCACGATCTGCACGAAGGTAGAGCCGACCGCGCCGAGCAGATCAACGACCCTCGGGCCGTCCTGCTGGACGGTGGCGAGGAAGTCGCGGAAGCCCTGCGTGTTCCCGAGCTTGTCCGCCCACTTCTGGAAGCTGTCGGCGCCGTGCAGGAGGCCGGAGGTGAAGTCGCGTGTGAGCGGTGCCATGTCGGTGAACAGCGACACGAGTCCGGAGGCGAGCTTGCCGGTCGCGCGAGCGAAGTTGTCCATCGTCTGGCGGCCGTCGGTCTGCAGGTACCGGAAGAACTTCTGGAAGCCCGAGTCGTGGAGCAGGCCGTCGGCCGAGTCCCGCGCGAGATCGCCGAGCTCGGTTGAGATACCGGCGACGAACGTCTTCACCTGCGGGAGCGTCGTGAGCAACTCGCTGATGCTGTCCTGGAGGCCGGGCAGTCCGACGCGCGACGTGCTCTGCAGCTCACGCAGCTTGGGCTCGAGGCCGTCGATGAACCGGGCGAACTCTGCGCCTTGGGGCCCAAGGTCGGCGAGAGCCTGGTGCATCTTCTGCAGGTTCTCGGTCGTCGGGTCCAGGCGCGCGTTGTCGATCGCCTTGACGGCGTCGCCGACGCCGTTGAACGCGAGCATCGCGACGCCCGCCGCGCTGGCCGCTGCGAGCGTCCCGGCGGTCAGCCCTGTCACAGCCGGGACGAGCCCTGCCGTGAGGGGGACGAGTGCCGGGCCGAGCGCGACGGCACCCTTCACCGCGAGCGACATGCGGCCGGTGAACGTGTCGAGGTCGGCCGCGGCCTTGCGGGTCTCGTTGCTCAGCCGCTTGGTACCGCTCTCGGCGTCGATCATCGCCTTGGCCTGGTCACGCAGCGAGCTACGTAGGCGCGCGGTCTTCTCGTCTGCCAGCGCCTGGGCGAGCGTGTACTCCTTGGTCTTCGCGGTCGTCGACTGCAGGCGCTGCTGGGTGCCCTGGAGCTCTCGGTTGAGGCCCGCGGCGCTGGAGCCGTCGAACGCCTTGCGGGTCTCCGCGCCTGCGAGCCGCATGTCCGCGATGTACTTCGCGACATCGGCGTTCATCTGGACCCGGACGGACCGGACGGTCGAGGTCTCCACCAGCGGCCTCCTTCGGTTCGATCAGGTCAGGTCGTCGAGGGACGGCAGCGGGCGCTCTGCGTAGTCACGGGTGTCCTGCACGACCAGGTGCGGGCGGGTCGTCCGGTGCTCGGGTTCCACGCCGTGGTTCTCGATCGCGGTGCACGCGTGGCAGACGACTTCGTGGACGACCTCGAAGAAGCCGTCGTTGTCGGGATGCCAGGCGGTCGCTTTCGGCTGGCCGCAGCCGGGGCACAGGGTCGCCTTGTAGGAGGCGTACGCGAGCAGCAGCAGCCGGTCCTCGGTCGTCCACGGTGACCGGGTGTACGTCGCCGAGACGCGGCCCTGGTCGTCATAGACGTAGGTGGTGCGGCTGGGCCGCCCCCGCAGTTGCGAGGGCGGCACACTGAGCCGCTCGGCGAGGTCTAGTTCGTCTCGAGCTCGAGCCGCTTCAGGACGGCCGAGGAGCGCGGCGATTTTGGGATCGAAGCACCGGCCTGGGTGTTGAGCTGCCAGCAGGCGCTGCCGAGCTTGTCGAGCTGCGGGCCGCCGTAGAGCTGCCGCATCTTGATCACCTGGGTCTGGGTGAGCTTCGGCTGGGAGACGGTCTCGGCGATGAGCGCGTTCCAGAAGATGGTGCCGGGGCCGTCGGGCTTGTCCAGCTCCTTCTTCCACTTGGTGCGGAATGCCTCCCACTCGTCCGGGTCGAGCTGGTACAGCCGGATGTTGCCCGACTCCTTGTAGTAGGCGGTGCGGGCGTCCTGGATCTGGAGCGCGAGAGACCGGGCCTGACCGGCGTCGGCGAGGGAGTCATCGCCGCCAGTGGGGCGGCCGAGCTCGTCGGTGATGGCGGCGAGCTGGTCCTCGAGGTCGGTGATGACGGCGAGGAGGTCGCCACGGCGGAAGAGGCGGAAGGTCTGCTCGGCGCGGCGCACGTCGGCGGAGAGCAGCTGGTCGAGCTCGAGGATGGTGTCGATGATCGACCCGGGATCCTGCGTCTCGTCGGCGCCCACGTCCGGATCGGTGGGCGCAGCGTCGTACTCGGTGGTCTCGCTCATGGTGGTGCTCCTGTCGAGGTGTCGAGGTCGTGTCGAGGGATCTGGGTGGTGCTGTTGGCCGGCGCCCCCTCGACGTGACGCCGGCCAACAGATCAGGGGGACCGGCTCAGGAGCCGGCGGCGACCACGGCGCGCTCGTCGACCTGCTCGCCCTGGACGAAGAAGTCCTGGTGGAACTTCCGGAAGCCGCCCTGGGCGTCGGGCTGCAGAGGTGTCGGGGTGCCGGTGATCGCGCCGTAGACGGCGACCGGGTCGGCAGCCGCGATGGCGACGTCGTGCTTCTTCCCGATGCGGTGCACCAGGAAGCCGCCCAGGCCCTTACCGGTGAACGTCGTCCACGCCTTGTCCTCGGTGGTGACGGTCCACCGGTAGAAGTCCATCCCGGCCTGGTAGCTGGTGATGCCGGGCGCGGCCGACGAGCCGGCGGAGCAGAGCGCCGGGTCATCGATCGAGGCGTCACCGCTCGCGCCGAGCTGGAAGTTGGCCTTGGTGACGAGGCACGAGATGTTGAGGACACCGACGGCGGTGAGCTCGTCGACCGTGGGAGCGGAGACGTCGTCGATTCCGCCGTCGGGGACCCACAGCAGCAGGTCGTCCCCGTCAGAGAGCATCTTGGGCATGTCAGTCCTCCTGGGACTCGTTGTGGGTGGTGGTCGTCGAGGGCTGGGTGTCGAGGTTCGGGACGTCGGCGGTGGGCGCCGGCGGGGCCGCGATCGCGGCGAGGAGGTCGGCCTTCGTGGGCCGGGCGCCGAGGCCGGTGAGGTCGACGCTGTGCGCGGTCGCGTACGACGTCAGCTGGGCGTTGGTCCACTCCTCGTCGGGAGCGCCGTCCGGGGTCTCGACGATCTGGGCGCGGGCCGAGGGCGGCTGCTTGTAGAGCGCGGCGGCGGGCGACGTCGCGGCGACGAGGCCCTTGCGGCCGTTGGGGTTGACGATCTCGACGAGGTCGATGGCCATGTCGTTCTCCGTTCAGGCGTGGGTGGTTGACGGCGCGCCCGAGCGGACGTCCGTGGGCTGGTGGGGGAGCTGGGTCAGCGGGTGATGCGCAGCTGGTACTGCAGCGGCACCCAGAACCGGGTCGGCGCGGGGCGGGCATCGTCGGTGCGTCGCATCGGGCCGGGCTGGAACCCGGTCGGCGGCCGCAGCCACCCGCACTCGATGCCATCGATCGACGGGGCCCACCGGAACAGGAGGGCGTCGACGTCGTCCACGAGCTGCTCGCAGTCGGCGCGCCAGCCCGCCACGCACGACACCTGGTAGGTCAGCGCCAGGTCGAGGTGGGTCTCAGCGAGGTCGACCTCGCCCGGCCGTACACCCCCAGAGGGATAGAGCACGACGTACCTCGCGACCCGGCCCGAGGGGTCGACGCCACCGGCGGCGTCGGTGATCAGCGGCGCCGCGACCGTCTGCCCGGTGAGCTTGTCGTACAGCTCGGCGTCGAAGACGCTCACGCCGCCCAGCCCGTCGGTGAGGCGGGCGAGGACCTGGTCGGTGACGAGCCGCCGCTCCATGGCCTCCATCAGTGGCTCCCGAGGATCTGGGCGGCGAGATCACCGAACGCAGCGACACCGGACTCGAGGTGGTGGTCGAACGCGGGACCCAGGTACGGCTGAGGCGGGGTGCCCGGGTGGTGCACGGTGATGCCCCACCCGAACGCGTCCTCGATCAGGTGAGGGGCGGTGCCCTCCTCGACGTAGCCGCCGTACTCGACGGTGGGGCCGACCTCGAACCCGAGGCCGTTGTCGTCGATGTCGGTCGAGATCGAGTTCCGCAGCGTGCCGGACTCGACCGGCGCGTTGATCTGGGCACCGGCCTGCACGTCGTAGCCCCACTTCGCGGCGAGCGGGCGGACCTTGGCCGGGACGAGCTCGGCGTTGCGCTCGATGTCGTTCGCCAGGTCGTAGACCTCGTGCAGGTCGATGCTCCCCATGACGTGGTCGACCTCCGTACGGGCTAGCTGGACAGGACGGCGTAGAGGATCCGGGAGAACCGGCGGGTGTCACGCTCGGCGCTCTGGACCGTGAGCGACCGGCCGACGAGGTCCGCATCCGGGTCGGAGATGACCGCGATCACGTGCCCGGCCTGGTCGCACGCGACGGGGGCATCCCACGGCAGGCGCACCTCGTACAGCCGGGTGGTCGCCTGCTCGTCGGCGATCACGTTGACGCGGTCGGTGTCGGAGACCACGGTGATCGACGCGGCGCCGGCGTACGGCGCGATTTCGGGGCCGTAGACCGGCGCGTACGGGCTGGTCTCGGTCTGGCCGCTTGCGTTGTTCCAGGCGGCCTGGCCGCCGGGCGCCGTGATCGTGATGACGCAGCCGGAGCTGGTCAGGATGTTGGTGAGCACCGGCGCGTTCTGCTGCTGCCAGGTGCTGGGGATCGCGGTGCTGCCGGATCGGCCGTGGTGCAGCGACCGGGGCATCTCAGCAGCCGCCGACGATGTCGAAGAAGAAGCCGGCGTCGTCGTCCTCGTCGTCGATGTCGGCCTCGGCGCGGAGCTGGGCGGCGTGGTCGCGCAGCGACTTGGCGACGCGGTCGCCCTGGGTGGAGATCTGGTGGTCGGTGATGACCTTCGCGACGAGGGCCTCGTTGGAGGCGATGACGTCGAGGGCCGCGGCGGCGGACCGCTTCACGCTGTCGCGGTTGAGGCGGAGGAACTGCTCGATCTCGCTGTCGGAGAAGACCTGGGCCTCACCGGTGCCGGTGTCGTTGATGAGGAGCCGGATGTCGTCGATGTCGGTGCTGCTCTCGGCCACGGCCGGCGCTCCTCTCGCTCGGGTGGGTGGCCAGCGCGCTGACGTGCGCGCTGGCCACCCCGGGTTGTTCAGGACCCGGCCGGGGTCCCGTACTTGGCCTTGAGCGCGTCCCGGTTCAGGGCCTCGCCCTTGTCGTCGAGGAGGTCCTCGGGCTTGGCGCCCTTGACCTCGACGGCGTACGTGGCCCACGCCTCGCCGGAGGCGTTGCCGGCCGGCTCGGCCTTCGGGTCCGGCTGGGTGGTCGGCTGGGTGCTGGCCGTCGCCGAGGTGGAGCCGCTGCCGGAGCCGCGGCCCTTCTTCTTCGCGCCGGGCACGAGCTGGTCCTCGCCCCAGTGCTTCGGCACCGACGGCAGCTCCTCGCCGTCGGGGCCCTCGACCTTCACGAAGTCCGACTCCTTCAGGAAGAGCCGTCCCTTGGTGTTCTCAGCCATCAGACTGTCTCCTCTCCGGCTCAGTTGCCGGTGTTGTCGGACCCGTAGGTCAGGGTCGGGTCGGCCGAGGCAGCGCCGATGATGTGGCGGCCGCGGTACCAGGTGGTGTCGTCGTCGAACGACCCGCCGGTGACCACGACGTCGCCGCCGCCGATGGTGCGACCCTGGTCCGCCTTGTAGCGGAAGTCCGGGGTCTCGAAGCCGGCCAGCCGGGCGAACCAGAACGGCGCGCGGATCGTCGTGCCGGGCTTCGGCATGACGATCCATGACTGGCCGATCTGCTTCTCGTTGACGACGAGCTCGACCTTGCCCTTGAGGGCGTTCGGCTGGCGGATGTAGCCGCCGTTGCCGTCGTCGACCAGCAGCTCGGTCGCGTTGAGGATCCGCTCGGCCTCGTTCTCGAGGGCGGGCCCGACGACGAGCTGGAGCGTGCCGGACGGGATGATCGCGCCGGTGTCGGGGTCGCGCTTGGTCCGCAGCGTGGTGATCACGGTCTGCAGGTTGGTGTCGTTGAGCACCAGCGTGCCGATGTTGTTGTTGCCGACGTTGAAGAACGCGGTGTTCAGCGCACCGGTCTCCAGGTTGATCATCACGCGCAGGCCGCGGTCGTCCTCGGTGTCGAACGCGATCTGGGGCATGGCGTTCGGGACCATCATCAGCTGGTCGAGGTCGTCGTTGACCTGGGCCTCGAAGCTGAAGCCCCACAGCAGACCGGTCTTGCCGACCTGGATGGGGTACTCGCTCAGGCGCGGACCCTTGGCGTGCGGGTACGCGGTGCGCTCGGGGACGTCCTTGAAGACCTGCGAGCCGAGGACGAGCTCGCTCATGTACTTCGGCTTGAAGCTCTTCACCGTGGTGGGGGTGAGGAACTTCGTCCACTGGAGGGTGGCCGCCTGGTAGTTCTGCAGCATCTCGCGGTCGATGAGCATGCCGGAGGCGAAGGCGCCGATGTCGCTGGTGGTGATCGCCTCGGCGAGCTTCAGCGCCGCCATCTTCGAGCCCTCGCGGGTGTGCTTCATGAGGAACGCGACCGAGCGCGCGGCCTCGAGCACGTGGGGCTGGTTGAGCTTGGCGCGGTAGGCCGCCGGGGTCTTCCCGTGCGCGGCCTCGGCCTCGATCAGGGTGACGAGGTCGTTGAGGTCCATGACAGACATCAGGTGGTCTCCTCTCAGACCGTCGGGGTGATGGCGATGTTGACGTTGCCGGCGCCGGAGGCCTTGGTGGCTCCGGAGGCGATGCCCTTGTCGATGACGGGCACCGTCTGGCCGAACAGCGTGTTGCTGGTGGCCGTGGTGGTCAGGACCGCGGGGTTGGCCGAGGTGATGTAGATCTTCGTGCCGGCCGCAGAGACCGCATCGCTGACGGGCAGCGAGTAGGTGCCGTCGACCGCGACCGAGGCGTAGCCGTCGGGCAGGGTGACGCCGCCGGTCTTCACGCCGCTGGTGGTGGCGGCGCGGTCGGTCTCGGCGACGCCGACGATGCCGCCGACGAGGACCGGGTCACCGGACTTCACGCCGGTCTGCACCGGCAGCGCGATCGCGGGCTTCTGGCCCTTGAAGACGAGATTCTTCGCCATGGTGCTCACGCCTCCTTGCTGATGCCGAGGTAGCCGTCGATGTCCGAGAGGGCCTCGGACACGTCGGTCGCCTTGAGCTGGGTGGTGCCGCCGTGGCCGATGACGCGGCCGGCGCCGCCGGCCTTCTTCTTCTCGGCCAGGTGGCTGTCGACGGTGGTGGTGAACGTCTCGACGTCGAGGGCGCCCTCCTTCAGCGGCAGGGCGGCGAGCAGCCCGGCCTCCTCCAGCGGGGTGAACCCGACTCCGGCCTCGGCGACGCGCGTGGCGACGACGACGCGGGCCGCGTCGCGGCGCTCGTACGTCGCGACCTGGGCCTCGGCGACCTCGGCGCGTCCGGTCGCGGTGTCGCGCTCGGACTCGAGCGTCGCCACCCGGCCGGCCGCCTCGGTGAGGGTGCGGTGATCCGCCTCCTCGATCTCGATCTTCGGCATGGTGTCCTCCTCGGACTCCTTGGTGGTAGTGCCGTCCGGCCGGGTGGCCGGGACGTAGGTGGTGACCGCACGCACCGCGGTCGCGGTGCCGGTCAGGACGGCGACGCCGTCGCTGTCGAGGCTGTAGGCCGACTGCAGGAGCTCGTCGGGCTCGTCGGGGGTCGAGTGGGTGAACCACACGGTCTTCGCGGCCGGGTCGAAGTCCCGGATCCAGGCGTACGACTTCTCCCCGGCGTACGAGGCCGACACAGCGGCGTCGAGCGCGGCCTGCACCTGGCTGGTAGCGGCCTCGGACAGGCCGGCCTCGGCCGCCGTGGTGGCGGCGGTCGCGGGGACGGTGGCCGGGTCGGTGTAGGGGCGCCGGTCGTAGAGGTGGGAGCCGTCGGCGGAGAGGCGGTCGTTGAACGCCTTGAGTGCGTCCCCGATCGCACCGGAGAGCGTGATCCGCTCCTCGCGGGTGAGGTAGCCGGCCGCGGCCATGTCGTCGGCGCGGTTGGTGAAGTCCTGGTGGATGCGGGACTCGAAGTGCTGGCCGATGTTTGAACCCTCGAGCACCGGTGCGGCGGCTTCGCGGGCGGACTCGAGGAGCTGCAGGACCTTCCCTCCGCGCCCGGCCCGGGTGACGAAGTCGACCGAGGACACCGAGGAGAGGCCCTCGATGATCCGGCCGCGGCGTCCCTCGGCCTCGCCCATGCTGATGTCCGTGGCGTCCCCGAGGATCGATGCCCCGATGTGGCCCTTCGCCTCGGCGACGAACTCGCGGTACGCCGGGAGGACCTGGATCGGCGCGACCAGCGCGCCGGCCTCGCCGACGGTGGCGTCGGCGGTGGTGATCGCCATGAGGTCGCGGATCGAGCGCTCGGGGCGGGCCGCCTTCTCGGCGGCGGTCGGGTGGTCGGCGTACATGTGGGTGCCGGCCGGGATGATCTTGTTGGTGGCGGCCTCGGCGAGCACGTCGGGGGAGTAGTAGCCGCTGGACCCCCAGCCGGGGGAGATGATCTGCAGCAGGTAGCGGCCGGTGTCGGTCGTGTTGTCGGCCTCGACGAGGACGCCGGAGGTGGTCTCGGCGCTGGTCTCGTGGATCGGCTTGGGCATGGCGTGTCCTCCCGGGCGCGGGTTACGGTCGGCGCATGGCCGAGGAGACGGACCAGCACGCTGCTGGCGCAGTGGAGTCGTGCGATCACGACTGGCTGTTGGTCGAGGCGGTCATCAGCGCGATGGGCGCCGACACGGTGCAGCAGTGCAGTCGCTGCGAGGCGACCTCGTTCCGGGCTGCGGCTGGGAACCGGCCGAGGCCGGCGCTACCGCCGCTGCTCTACACGCGTACGGAGCGGCCCTAGGCCTGAGTGTCGCGGCGCGCGGCGTCGGCGTCGAGCGCGGCGAGGGCCGCCCTGACGGGGGCCATCTGCTCGTCGAGCTCGGCGTTCTCCTCGTCCGACCAGTCGTCGGGGGAGGTGTTCATGCCCTGCGCCTTCATCAGCGCGCGGCGCTCCGGGCCGGGCGGCAGGGAGAAGGGGCTTTGGGCGTAGAGCTCTTCGCTCACGACTGCCACCTCCCAGTGATGACCACGACTCCGGGGCTGACCTGAGTGTAGGTCGGATCGAGGACACGGCCCGTGAGCAGAACCTCGGGTGCCGGTGACATGCGGCCCATCGACTGGAGCCGGATGCCGTGGGCGTCGCTGATGCGGAGCAGGACCACGACGTCGCCGGCGGCGTAGCGCATCGCGAGGGCGTCGTCGGTGGTCGCGGAGGCGTACGTCCAGCCGGAGAGCGCGATCGCGGCCTTCACCTGATCGAGCCAGCCGTCCTGGTCGGGGTCGATGCCCGTCAGCCCGATGCCGCGGAACACGGTGCCGAGGGGCTCCGGCTGTCGTGCGGCGAGCCGGGCCGCTGCGCCGATCAGGTCGGTGGTGAGGTCCTCGCGGGTGAACCCGGCGAGCTCCGCCGGGCCGTGTGGGGACGCCGCCTTGAGGTGGAACTCGAGCAGCAGGTCGTCGATGGCCTTCGCGTGCTGCTCGATCGGGTCGCCGGCGGCGAGGGCCTTCACGATGGCCTCGGCCGGCTTGAAGTACTGCAGGTACGCCGTCGTGCGGCCCTCGTCGTCGGGGACGTAGGCGGGGAAGAAGTTCGCGTTGTCCTCGCGGGGCAGCTGGATGCGTCCGCGCTCGTCGCGCTCGAGCGGCAGCTT
This sequence comes from Nocardioides sp. JCM 18998, assembly GCF_055391535.1. Lineage (NCBI taxonomy): Bacteria > Bacillati > Actinomycetota > Actinomycetes > Propionibacteriales > Nocardioidaceae > Nocardioides > Nocardioides sp. JCM 18998. Next base: position 4,334,206 of record NZ_AP043886.1, on the reverse strand, counting down.
CTCGCCGTCCTTCACGTACGCCTGCTGCTCGACGGTGCCGAGCACCGGGCCCATCGGCGGAAGTGGATCCCCAGCGCCAGGTGCCGCCGGGGGTGTGGCGGGCGGCTGGCCGGCACCGGATCCGGCGTCGGACGGCTTGGCCGGGACGTAGGAGTCGCGCCAGCCGTCGTTCTCCTGCCGCACCGCCCACTCGTCGCGCGGGAACTCGCCCGCGACCCAGGCGGCGTACCGCTTCGGGCCCAGCACCTTCGCCTGCTCGGCCGGCGACAGGCTGTCGAACCAGCGGTCCGGGTCCGGCAGAGTCGACGCCGGCTCGGGGACGTTGATCCCGAGCTCGGCCCAGGTCTTCGTCTTCGGCATCCGTGCGCACCGGCACTGCTGGTGCCCCAGCGGGCCGGGCTCGGTGAGGGGGTGCTCGCTGCCGGCCATGCCGAGGCACGCGGGACAGGTCCGGACGTCGAGCTTCGTCAGCCATACCCAGCCCGCGAGCACGTGGCTGTTGGCGTCTTGGGCTGCCTGGGCGCCGGCGCGGTGCGCGTCGATCGTCTCGGTCCGCGCGATGTTGATCGCCCGGGCCAGACCGCCGTTGAACTCCCGCTCGGTGCGGGCCACGATCCGCTTCGCGGTGTGGTTCGGGTTCGAGCCGATCACGATCCCGCGGATGAGCTCGCGCCGCACGGCATCGCTCGCGTCGGCGGCCAGCGGGCGGGTGGCCGAGGTGATCTGCTGCGTGGTGCGGCGCACGATCGCGTCGAGCGTGTGGGCCGGCACCGAGGAGACCACCATGCTGCGGTGCGCTCGGGGGAGCTGGGCCCCGACGATGTCGGCCTGCGCCGCCGACGCCGCATGCACGACCTGGTGGGCGTCCCCGACGATCCGCACGCCGGCGTGGTGCGCGAGCAGGGTGAGCTCGTGCGCGATCTGGGCGGCCGCCCGGGCGAGCGCGGCGTTGCGCGAGACCAGCGCGCGGGGGATCGCGGTGCCGGCGGTCGAGTCGACGAAGAGCTGCTCGAGAGCGTCGATCAGGGTCGGGGCGATCTCGTCCCAGGCGGTGATCCACGCCTGGGTGAGGTCGCGGGTCTGCTGGTCGACCGTCGCGTTGATCTGGGCCTGGAGCTGGGCCTGGAGCCTCAGCGCGTCGGGCGTGATGCTCACCGCGACGGCCTAGACGGTCGGGTCGGCCTCGGCGGCGGGGTCGCGCCATGCCTCGGCGGCATCTGCGCCGCGGCGAGCGGCATCGACCGCGGCCTGGCCGGCGTTGGAGCGGCTGGCCGCTGCGGCGGAGACGGGCGGGATCCACTCGCCGGTCTCGGGGTCGATGAACGGTTCGAGGACCTCGTCGACGTCCTGCTCGCCGAGCGCACGCAGCAGCGCCTTCGCGATCCAGACCGGCGGGAGGGTCTCGGTCGTCGAGGCCTGCACGATGGCCGTCACGAGCTGGACGGGGTCGACCTCGGCCAGGTCGGGGAACACCACTTCGACCGTCACGTCGGTGTCGCCCGCGGCCTGGACCGTGCGGACGCCGGTGACTGGGTCCCGGTCGGCCGTACCGTGCAGGCCGCCCTGTGGCGTGATCACGGCCTGCTCGACGACGTAGCTCAGCACGGTGCGCAGCACGCTGGCCCACAGCCGCTGCCGCATGCCCATCTCGAACATCTGCGGCTTGTCCATGGTCTCGGCGACCGCCCGCGCGCCGGTGACGCCCGGGTCGGCGAGCAGGTCGATGACGCTGACGCCCATGCCGGTCGCCGCCATCGCCGCGAGCGGGCGGCCCGAGCCGGAGTCGATCGTCGCGCCGGTCTTCGGGATGGCCTCGAGCTGGGCGCCCGGGCCCATGGCCGCTGTGGCGCCGGCCGTCGAGCCGTCGACGCCGGTGCCGGGGATCTGCGGCAGACCGGGCATCGACGCGGCGATGCGCTGGGCGGCGCGCTGGGCCTTCGAGGCCCGGTCGCCGGTGAGGCGCCACGCGAACTTCGACAGCGCCTTGACCAGCTTCGCCCAGTCGGTCAGGAACTCCTCGTACGCCCGCGCCCACGGCAGGGAGGCGTACACGTCGGGCACGCCCCACTTCGTGTGCTCGGGGCGGTTCACCGTCGCGTGCAGGATCGGCTGGTCCCACTGCACCGGGATGTTGTTGATGGAGGTCGGCTTCTGGGTCGGGTTGTAGCCGAGCGCCGGGTGCAGGACGCGGCGGGTCTCGTTCCGCATCCGGGTGGTGTTCGGCAGCGTGCCGGGCTCGACGACGTTCGCGGAGTAGGTCCGCAGGAAGTACCAGTCCTCGGTGCGGTCCTCGGGGTTGGTCCACTTGTCGGCGATCTCCTCGAAGGGGACCGTCCGGACCTTCACCCGGCCGGTGACCGGGTCGGGGAAGAACACCAGGAGGAAGTTGCCCTTGGTCGCGAGCGTGTGCTCGTTGGTGACGTGGGCCTCGGCGCCAGTCAGCGCCGCCTGGTTGCCCGGGTCGTCGAGGAAGGCCTGCACGATCGCGTTGACGTCCTGCGCCTGCGGGTTGTCGTTCGTCGGGCCGGTTGCGCGGGCCTGGATCGAGACGCCCTGACCCCACACGAACCCGGTGCGGATCGCGATGCCCTTCTTGATCATCGGCGAGGCGATCGACATGACCGTGCAGTTGCGGGCGATCGCGGCCAGGCCCTCGCGGGTCAGCTCGTGCTCGAGGACGTGCGCGGCGATCCGCCAGTCGCGGTCCTCGGCGGCGATCTCAAGCGCGGCGGAGTGGGACTCCTCGAGCAGGACGTCGTTCATCGCCTGCTCGGCGGCGAGCTGCTCGCGCAGCCCGTCCTCGGTCGCGCGCTGGTCGCTGGGCCACGGGGAGATCGACACGATGGGGGCCTCCTCGCGGTGGGGTCGACTAGTACGGGGTGATCTGGAAGGCCTGCAGCTCGTCGTCGAGGTCGTCGGCCTCGACGGTCTCGCCGCCGACGAGCAGCGGCTGCAGGATCAGGCGGTTCAGGGCCTGGGTCATGGCGTCGACCTGGTCGTCGTGTGCGGCCGTGGGGAAGCCGGCCGCCTCCTCGATGAAGTCGCTGATCCACGGCGCCAGCTCCGGCTCAGGCAGCCACACGTTGCGGGCCTCGACCAGCGGGGTGACCGCCGCGGCGCGGGCTTCCTTCCCGCCGTCCGGCTCGACCGGAACGATCCCGGGCACCGTACGGGCGAGCGAGGCGATCACCGCCGGACCGTTCGCCTTGTCCTCGACCAGCTTCAGCATGGCCTGCGGCCACCGCGCGGCGAGCGACTTGAACGCGGTCAGGGTCTCGACGAAGTCCATGCGGCCGTGGCTCTGGTCGAGGAGGAACGCATCGGCGCCGCGGCGGGCCCAGACCTGGCCGGCGACGTAGTCGGAGCCCTCGGTGCCCTTGAACGTGAGATCCCAGGAGATCAGGAGCTCGTCGAACCCGGACACGATCCGGGTGCCGTCCGGGCGTTCGACCCACAGCGGCTCGTCGTACATCCGCCAGCTGGTGCGCTTGAACATCGTGCCCTCGGGCGCCTTCGGGCTGCCCTGGAACAGCGAGGCCCAGGCCCGGGAGCCGGCGGCGCGCTTGCGCTCCAGCCACTCGGCCAGGGTCCGGCCGCGGGCGGAGGCCATGAACTCGCCCGGCTCGCGGCCGAGGACGTCGCTCTCGCCCTGCTCGGGTCGGTGGTCGGCCTGGGCCGGGATGTTCAGCACGCGCCACGGCGACCCCGGTTCGGCGAGGAGTCGGCCGGCGAGGTCGTCCTCGTGCCAGCGGGTGAGGATCACGACCACGCTAGAGCCGGGCGCGAGACGCGTCGAGGCGACGTCGGTCCACCAGTTCCAGACCTTCTCGCGGTGCTTCTCGGAGTTGGCCTCGGCGCGGTCCTTGATCGGGTCGTCGATGATCATCAGGTCTGCGGGCCGGCCGGTGAGGCCGCCGCCGATGCCGACGGAGTACATCCCGCCGCCAGTTGGCTTCCCGATGTCGTCGCCGGTGGTGTGGACCAGGGACCAGTCCTTCGCGGCTCCGTTGTCGCGGGCGATCCGCAGGCCGAGCTGGGTGTTGGCCTCGATGGAGCGGCGCACCGCGAGGCCGTTGCGGTTGGCGAGGTCCTGGCCGTACGACGCGGTCACGACCCTGGTCGAGGGCCGCTCCTTGAGGAACCAGATCGGGAAGTCGTGCGCGACCCGGACGCTCTTCCCCTCCTGCGGGGGCATCGTGATGATGACGCGCTGGTTGCCCTCGTCGCGGATCCGGACGAGCTCGGCGTCGACGAGGTCGAGCGCGGGGGTCTGCATGGTCTCGGGCTTGATCGCGGCGGCGAGCCGGCCGGGGGTGGTGTAGCCGACGCCGGCGGCGAAGAACCGGGCGGCCTGCTCCCAGGGGCTGGTCGGGTTGGCTAGACCGGTCATGGTCCTCCCGCCCGAACTGTCAGCGGCCTCTGCCAGTGTGCGACGCATGCTGAACTTCGATCACGACCTCGCCCTTTCCGCCCTCGCGCACCTCTCACCCGGCACCTCAGTCACAGTCACAACCGGCGGAACCGTGGTGTCCGGCGTCATCACCCGCCGCGCGCAGTGGCTCGACTACGTGCGAGACCGGATGAACCAGTACCACCTTGAGCGCTTCCGCGAGGCTTGGACGCAGACCGACGCTGACCTCACGACCGCGTACGTGGAGGACCCGGACGGTATGCATCTCGCCATCGAGCCATTCCTGCACCTCACCGAGGCACGGATCCTCGCTGGCACTCCGGGAACCCCGCCGAGTGGGAACGGCATCGCCTGGCGGATCGATCTGACGAGGATTGACGGCTGGGCAGCGGTCTAGCTCGACATGCTGGGCGTGCTCGCGACGCGATCGGCCTGCTGAGCCGGTCACGGATTCGGCTTGACCTCGACGACCAGCTCGCGGTGGATGGACAGCGCTCGAGCTTCCAGCTCCGCGAGCTCGTCGGGGTAGCCGTGGCCGTCGTCGCCGACTGTGATGATGATCGTCTCGCCGTCAGGCCATCGGTGATCGAGTTGCACGTAAGCCATGTCGTCACCGCTCTCGAAGTGTTGGGGCCCGTTCGTGGGCCAGGCGGCACGTCGCCCTGTTGCGTCAGCGTGGCCGGTCGTCTACGTGCGTCTGTCTGCCTGGTGTCTTCCCGGGCGGCGGGGAGCACGGCGTTCAGATCGCAACGATCTGGCCGTGGGGGTATCCCCGTGGGTCCGTGGGCCGGTGCTTCGCTCGGTATCGCGATGTGTCGGTGGCGACGAATCCTGCGGCTCAACGGGCTAGCGATTGACCATTGTGCTCACCCCTCCAGACCGGCGCCAGGACGCACGAAATCCCCGGCCTGCCTGGATCAGGAGACACGGGGACTTGTGGCAAAGGATGCTCTGAGATGCTCCGAGAATCAAGATACGGCCCTCACACCAGCGTGTCGCGGCCCTGAATCGACCGCCTCAGCACACCGCTCGCACTGCTCCCGCGCGTCCGCGTACTCGTCCTCCCACACCTCCAACTCTGGGTAGGACTCGACCGTCGCGAGCCACTCCCGCGCCGGCGTCGGGTGACCGCAGTGGTTCCGCCCGGCCGCCATCCGTCGGGCCTCCTGCCGTACGTCCGGCCAGAACACCACCCGCACACCGGGCAGCCCGACCTTCGTCTGCTGGATGTACGACCCCACCCAGCCCTTCTCCACCCAGCCGCGGATCGTCTTCTCGCTGATCGGGTGCTCGGTCAGCGTCGCGGCCGCCTGTGCGGCGTGCGCGATGATCGGCCACCCAGCGTTGTCCGCGGCCAGGTCGATGCGGACCGCGGCGACGTACTCGCCCGGGTCGTACGTCTTCCGGCAGCCCGGGCACTCCCACGAGTGGCCGGCGGCCGGGTTGTCGATCCCGCCTTGGGAGGTGCATGAGCCGCAGGGGAGTCGTGCCTCGGCGAGCTCGACGGGCGAGGGCAGCAGCGCGGCGGCGTGCTCGCGGCTCGTGGGCCACAGGCTGGCGCGACCGAGGGACTCGGCGGTTGCCGTACGGTCGCCGGCCGCGCGCTGGCGCCGGACGTCGTTCAGCTGGTCGAGCAGGGCCTGGGCGGACGGTAGCGCGAGGAGTCTGGCGGCGAGGTGCTCACGGGCTGGTGTGGTGTGGCGGCACTGCTGGCGGGGCCGGAACCGTCGGACGAGCTGGTCGCCGCACTCGAAGCACGGCACACCCTGCTCGTTGTCGCGTTCGTCGTGCAGCCGGTTCTCGAGCCCGGCGCGCAGGGTCCGGATCTGGCGGGTGAACGTGAGCCAGTCCGGGGCCATGACGCCGGTGGTGGTCGCCGTGGTGGCGTGGTTGGCGATGTACGGCAGCTGGTCGCGGAGGTAGGCGATCGCGGCGGGCACGGTGGCGAGGTGCCAGGCGCGGGTGCCGTGGTCGAGCCAGTCGCGGTAGATGTCTTCCCACTCGGCGAGGACCGCGAGTGGCGGGAGCGGGTCCTTCGAGCTGTGGTCCAGCGCGAGCAGCGCGGGCGTGACGTGGCGGCCGACGCGCATGGTCGCGATCCGTACGGTCGGGCCGCGGAGGACCTGGGCGTCGCCGCCGGGGATGGGGGAGGCGGCGACGAGGCGGCCGTCGCCGCCGCCGTCGGCGGCTTCCTCGCCGAGCGCGTCGTAGGCCTGGGCGAGGTCGGCGAGGTCGGTGGCGACCTTGGTCTCGCACTCGACGCAGGTGTCGGGCCGGGCTGTGGTGGTGTGTTCGCGGCCGCAGATCAGGCAGTGCGCGGCTTCGCAGGGCTGGCATCCGCGGTCGGTGGCGGGGCAGGTGCCGCCGTTGATCGACGGGCAGTCGTCGGCGTGGCGTCGGGTGACGCGGAGGCGGAGGCCGCGGTCGTAGTGGCAGGCGGCGGGGCGGCGGTCGGCCGGGTGGGTGTTCAAGCTTCCCCCTGCTCGGCGGGTGTGTTGCTCGGTGGGATGTCCTCGCATCCGCATGTGGGTGTGTGGAGTTCCGGGTGGCGGCTGTGCCTGCCGTCAGTGCCGAGCGGCCTGTGTCGGTCGATCATGTTCAGCAGGACATCCACCGCCGATCCGATGTCGCTCGGCCAGTCCTCGCTGGACGGGTAGGTCTGCTCGCGACAGAGGCTCTCGCGGAGGCTCTTGAGGCTCATCGGTCGTCTCCTGTCTGCGGGGCGGGCGGAAAGTGGGATTGGGCGGCAGGGTGCAGCGCACACGGAGCCCCGACGACGCATGCGTCTGCATCGGGACACCCCTCGGGGCAGTAGGCGCTCACTTCGGCCCTTCAGGCAAAAGGCTCGGCGTCATAGCCATGACCCCACCACCGCGTCAGGGTGCGGCTTAACCTTCTCCACGAAGTCAGCGAAGACCTTGACCGCACCTTCGTAAGAGCCCCAGCCGTTCGGCGGGTTCATCGCCCGGTACTTCGCAGGATCGGCTCGCAGTTCGGTGAGGACAGCCTCGAAGATCGGGACCACTCGGCGTCCGTTCGGCGGCGGTGTGAGGTCGTTTCCGACGACCTGCTGCCAGCCCGGGAACCCGGCTGCCTTGAGCATGGGCGACAGGTTGTAGGTCAGGTTCCAGTCCCCAAGTTGGTGACCTTCGCAGCCGCATCCCTCACAGCCGGGCGTGCTCGCCCAGAAGTCAGCGCTCATCGGTCATCTCCTGACTGGTGCTGGTGAGGCCACCGTAGGGACCGGCGTGGACAAGTCCGAGGCGCTCACGGCTGCCCCGAGCCCCGGTCGCCGTAGTCGGTGTGGTCGAGCGTCCACCACTGCCCGGTGTCGATGTCCCACACCGTGTCGAGCTGGCAGTCCGGGCAGCGGAACGCGTACAGCCGCAGCAGCGCCTTCGCCGGGATCCGGTGCCGCTCGTGCAGCGGGAGACGCTCGCGGGCGGCGTCGACCTCGCGGATCCGGTCGTGGGTGACGGCCGGGACGCGGGCGACGCAGCCCCGGTTGCTGGGCTGGTCGGCGGTCGAACCGCAGCCTTCGCAGCAGTCCGCGCGTACGGCACGCGGTGGGCAGATGAAGATCGGTCCGAGGTCGGGGAAGGTCCAGCCGTCCCAGACGGTGGCGAGGCCGTTCCAGTACGGCGGGAGGTCGTGCTCGCGCAGCAGCGTCAGCAGGTCGGTCACCGGAACGCCCTCCCGCTGTAGCTGACCTCGACTGGAGCGACGGTGACGACCTCGGCCGGGAACGGCGCCAGGCTGACGACGCGTCGCACCTGCTCCGCGGTGAGTGCTCCCTCGGGGCCTTCCACGATCTGGCCGGTGAGGTCGCGGACGACTGCAGTGAAGGTGACCTTGTGGTGGAAGTCGTCACGGATGGTCCGCGTCCCGGCGACCATCGAGCGCGGGTCGAGGCCCGTGGTCTGGCACCACTCGAGGAGGGCTTCCCAGGCGGGGGTGTTGAAGCGGATCTCTCGGGTGGTCTCGACGAACCGGCCGGGCTGGGTGGTCCTGTCGATGAGGAGCGCCGCGAGGTCGCTGGTCTGCGGCATCAGCGGTTCCTCCTGCGTCGTGCTCGGCGGCGCCGGTCGTACGCCGCGTGCATCGCCGACCGGGCCGGATCCTCGCGCCGGTGGAAGCGGCGCTGGTGGCGGAGGTGCGCAGCCTTCGCGCGGAGACGATCGATCCTGCGCTGCATCGCCAACATCGCGGCGCCCGCGTTCTTCATCGCCGTGACGAACCGGCGCACGTCGGCCTTCAGCACGACGTGGACGTTCCGCTCGAGCTGGTCGGTCATGGGGTCTCCTCGAGGTCGAACAGGCCGGCGGGCGCGCCGGTGATCTCAGGCGCAGCGGTGGCGGGGTGCCGGCTGCGGTCGTGCTCCCGTGCCGCGCGCTCGGCGGCGGGGATCGTGGCGGCGAACTGCTCCCACCGGCACGGCTCGCACGACACGAGGCGGCCGCCGGGCGCCGGAGCGATCGCGGCGGCCATCAGCGATCGCCGGCTAGGTCGAGCAGCGCGGCCTGGGCCTTGGCGAACTCGTCGAGACCGGCCAGCAGGGTCCGGCCAGCCCGCTCGATCGCATCGACCTGGTAGCGATTCACCCGCCCCAGGCCGAGGTCCTTGGTAGCGAGCACCAGCCGCAGAGCAGCGGCCAGTGTGTCGGCGCCAACCTTCTCTCGGCCCTCGTCGTCCCAGACGTACGACTCGACGCTCACGCCGCCGAGTAGCTCTTCGAGCCGGGCGAGGGTGTCGAGGCGCTGCGACTGCTCCCGGGTCATCGACCGTCGCTCGTCTGCCCGATCCTGGATCTGGCGGACCTCCTCGGCCTCGCGGCGTGCCTTCTCCCGTGCGTCGGCTAGCACCTGTGCGTCGTGCTGCGCTCGTAGCGAGTCCAGGCGCCCGAGGATCGATCGGACCGCATCCCAGGCCGGCGTGCGGTCGGCATGGGTGACCGGCTTCAGCACGACCTGCATCCGGGTCTTCGTGCGGGAGGACGGGTACATCAGGCCCCAGCCGTGCGGGACTTCCTCGGCGCGGACCACCTCGGGGCCGGGTGCGACGATCCACCACTGGTGGCAGGCGTCGGCCCAGAAGTCGGCCTTCCCGGTCTTCTCGAGCTCGCGCAGCCAGTCCGAGCGCGACACCTTGAGCTCGTGACCGACGAGCAGCCGTCCGCTGGTCGAGGTGAACCCGACGTACAGCGCATCCGCCCGCGAGCCACCGCCGGCGCCGCCGTTGGTGCCGCACTCCGGGACGAACACGCCGCCGGGCAGCGGGGCACCGGGCTTGATGTAGTGCCGGCGCAGCAGGTCGAGCAGGGTCTTGGTGGTGGCTCGGGCCGAGACCTTGGCGGGCTTCTCCTCGTCGAGCGGGAGCATCGGCTGCGCGCTCATGCTCCGCCGCCCGTCGCCGGCGCCGAGAGCGCCTGGAGCTCCGCGATCCGCCGGAACTCCTCCGGCACCACCGTGCCCACCAGCTCCTGCTGCTCCGTGCTGAGACCGAGCCGACCCAGGATCGCCTGCACCACGCTGGCCAGCAGCTGACCCGACGACTCCGCTAGCTGGATCCGCCGCTCCTCGATCCCAGCCGTCACACACGCCTTGCTGACCTCGACCAGATGCTTCCGCTCGGTCTGCCACAGCTGCACCCAGGTGTTCACCCCGGCCGCACGGGTCGTACCGCGGTCGTCGCCGCCGGTCTTCGTCATCGTGATGCCCCAGACCACGGCACCCTGCTCGAGGTCAGCGACCACGGCACCGAGCCAGGCGACAGCGCCGGCCGTACGGTGCAGCTCCTCGAGCAACGCCTCGTGCGGATCGATCGCCCTCGGCAGGCCAAACGTCTCGACCGCGAGCAGTGCCTGCCGCTCGGCACGGCGCTTCGCCGCGGCGGCGGCCACCTGCGGGCTCTTCCCGCCGTGCATCGTGCACACCGTGCCGCCGACGATCGCGGCGCGCTTGCAGCGCTCGCCGGACTGGCGGCTGGTGGCGGTGCACCTGCGCTCGTCATCCACGGGGTGCCCCCTCGGTGATGACGTCCACGGAGTCGGTCGTGGCGGCCGTTCGGGAGGCGTTGCTGGTGGGGTCGGTGAGGTGGGTCGGGGACGAGGTCGTGGGACGAGGTCGAGCGGGCTCGCTGACCTCGTCCCCAATCGAAGATATGGGGACAGGGGACGAGGTCGTCTCGCTGTTGCCCGGGACCCCCTCTCGGGACGAGGTGGGGACGAGGTCGGGGACGAGGTCAGTTGGTGTCATCTTCGGACTCTCGGTAGATGGCGGTGGAGTGGTGGAGGGTGCTGTTGCGGGGGCCGGCGATGGGGCTGATGAAGCCCTCTTCGATGAGGCACTGGATGGCCGCTCGGACGTGCTCGGCTTTGCCGAACTTGGCGCGTGCGATGTCGGCTCCGGTGGCCTGGTCGTTGTCTTCGACGAAGCGGGAGACCTTCTCCATGAGGTGGGTGGGCCGGAACTTGCCCTCGGTGGTGATGGGGGAGTCTTCGCGGCCGATGGACCAGCGGGTGATGCCCTCGGTCTCGGAGTGGGTGGAGTCGAGGGTGAGGGTGCCGGCGTAGCCGCCTCCGCTGGACTTGCGGAGTTCGCCGGTGCGGTCCTTCTCGATGCGGAGCATGACGCGACCGATGCCGCCGGGGACGGGCTTGACCTTGGCTTCGACGCGGATGTACGCGCCGTCCATGGCGCGCTTCTTCGCGGTACCGCCGATGGCGTAGCCGGTGGCTCGGGCTTCGACGGACTTGGGGAGGTGGTCGATGGTGATGACGCAGGAGCCGGCCTTCGCGAGGGGCATGACGATGGTGCGCAGCGCGTTGGTGATCTCGTCGTTGTCGACGGACTTCACGCCGAGCATGGGGAGCATCTCGCCGATGGAGTCGAGGACGGTGACGGCGGGGTTGAAGGTGACGGCGTCGGTGATGACGTCGCGGAGCTGGTCGCCGTCCTCGGGCTCGTAGTACCGGAAGAGGTCGGGGTTGGCGAGGTCTTCGAGCCTGGCACCGAGGAGCAGGAGGCGGGCTGCGGAGTGGTCGGCGCCGTTGTGGTCGACGTCGATCATGGCGGCGCGTTGGCCGGCGTCGAGGGCTTCGATGATGGCGATCTGTGCGATCCAGGTCTTGCCGCCTTCGGGGTCGCCGAAGAGCCCGTTGACGCGGCCGTTGTAGAAGAGCGCGGTGCCGTCGGCGCGGCGGACCCAGGCTGGTGGGACTTGGGCGGGCGGCTTGCCGTCGAGGATCCAGGAGAGGTCGGTGTAGGTGTGGCCGGTGCGTGCGACGGCGGTGGTGGTGTCGGCTTTGAAGGCATGATCGAGGACGTCGAGGCCGTCGAGGATGGCCTGGCTGGTGGCTTCGGCGCTGGTGTCGGGGTTCCGCGCGAGGGCGCCAAGTTGGGTGCCGAGGGTGGTGAGGGTGCGGCGTCGGGCGTAGTCGCGTACGACGCCGGCGTAGGCCTCGGCGTTGGCGGTGATGGGGCATGCCTGGGTGAGCTGGAGGAGGTAGGGAAGTCCGCCGGCGTGGCGCCAGCTGGGGTTCGCGAGTGCGCCGCCGCGCAGCAGGCGGTCGCCGATGGTGACCATGTCGACGGGCTGGTCGTGGTCGGCCATGTCGGTGATGAGCTGGTAGAGCTCTTCGTGGATGGGCTGGTAGAAGTCGCCGGCGGTGAGGAGCGGGCGTACGTCGGCGAGGCGTTCCTGGTCGGCGATGAGGGCGCCGAGGACGGCGCGTTCGGCGTCGGGGTTGTGCGGTGCGGTGGTGTCGAGCCTGGTGGGCTGCCCACCGGCGTTGGGCTGCTGGTCGAGGTGGGCGAGGTAGGGGTCTTCGTCGGGCATGGCCGGTGGCGGGTCGGTGGGGAAGGGGATGACGTGGGCACCGGTGGTGTCCGGGCTGGGTGGCTGGTGGTCCACCGGGTTGGTCACGTCGGGTCCTCTCGGGGTTGCTGTGGGTGGGGTGCGCTGGCCGGGCAGGTCGGGCCTCTTGCTGGAAAGGACCCGGGGTGAACAGCTGTCGTGGGTCCGCCTTCGGCAGGGATCCTTGTGATGTCCCGGGCTGCCGTTGACCCGGCCAGCGCTGGTCGGTGGGGTGGTGGTTAGCGGCCGGAGAAGGTGAGGACCTTGGCGTCCTCGGGCTCGGTCTCGCTGTCGTCGGTGGGCTCGTCGTCGGTGTCGTCCTCGGCGGGCTGCTCGTCGTCGACGGCGTGGACGGTGGCGTCTTCGTCGCGCTCGCACAGGCGGCAGGAGCCGTCGCCGGCGTCGGTGAACTCGTGGGGCTCGTCGACTTCGTCCACCTCGGCGTCGGGGTCCTCGTCGTCGGTGTCGGTCGGCACGTCGAAGGGGTCGGCGACGTTGGACTGGTCGCGGTGGATGCCGGCGTTCTCGGTGAGGCCGCAGACGTCGCAGACGGGCCCGTTCTCGCCGGCGCCGTCGAGCGCGAGCTGGCTGGAGAGGTAGGGGTGGGGGCGGTGCTTGGCGCCGGCGGCGAGGACGTCTTCGACCTTGGGCTCGTTGGTGTCGCCGTCGAGGGTGGGCTGGCCCTTGTCGACCTGGCGGTTGTAGTAGCAGGTGCGCGAGAGCTCGCGGAGGTGTTCGGCGAGGTTGGCGTCGACGGCGGGCTCGAGCTGGGTGATGACGAGGTCGGTCTTGTGGGTGCCGTCGGCCTTGTCGTGGGTCTCGTCGACGCTGAGCTCGACGATGGCCATGTAGCGGCCGCCGCTGGCGTGCATCTGGCGGGCGATGTCCTCGGTGACGCCGGTGGCGTCGAGGCCCTTGGCGCGGATCTTGGCGGTGTAGTCGCTCATGCTGTTGTTGCTCCTTCGAGGGTGGTGGTGTGGTGATTGCGGTCTGTCGATCCGCCGCGAGGGCGGATGGTGACGTCGTTGCGGCGTAGGAGGCCGAGAACCGCGGCGCCGCTGCAGCCGTAGTCGGTGGCGATCTCGTTGCTGGATTCGCCGGCCTGGTAGCGGGCGATGATCGCTTCGTCGTGGCCGGCGAGCTTGCCGGAGGAGCCGGCGGGGCCGCCGCCGTGGCGGCTGGTGGTGCTCGCCCCGCGGTCGGGCTTCCCCTTCCCGGTCCGCGGGGCGAGGTCTGGTCCCGTCGTGGCCGGATGACGATCCAGCGGGTTCCCGGCCGCTGGCGCGACCACGACGGGTGTCTGGTGGAGACCTGCGAGGAGGTCTTGGAGGAGGGCGGCGATCTCGGTGGTGCGGGTGGCGAGGCCGGTCCCGCGGAGCGTGATGACGACGTCGTCGGGGCTGGTCTGGCGGACCTTGGCGCGGACGGTCGGCGCCGGAGGCGTCGTGGTGTCCGGGCTCGGGGAGTCGGCCTGGGCGCGAGCCGCGCGGAGCCGCTTCACGTAGGCCGGCGTGCCCTCGACGGGCTCGAGCAGCGCGGCGCGTGCCTGGTCGGCACGCTCGAGCTCCTCGAGATCCTTCTCGAACGCCTCGGCCTTCGGGTTGATGGTCGGCGGGGTCGTGGTCGGGGCGGCGAACTTCTCTGCGAGCTGGTGCTCGTTGAGGACGCCGCGGGCCTTGGGCTCGGTGGCGGCCGGGAGGGCGACGCCGCGGCAGCCGGGGCAGAGGCCGGTGTCGTCGATGCGGCCGGACTTCTGGCGGCACATCGCGCAGGTCGGGGTGTGGGCGTCCCAGTCGAGGCCGCTCGGCTTGCCCGTCGGTGCCGTGCTGGGTTGGCGGGCGAGGTGTGCGGTGGGGTCGAACTGGGGGAGCGGACGGCCGGTGGTGCCGGCGGAGTACGGGGTGGCGATGCCGCGGTTGTCGACCATCAGTCCTCACCGCCGCTCTGAACGGGCGGAAGGCGGGACGCCATCGCCGCATCGTGGGTCAGCGCCGGGATGCCGCAGATGCACATCGAGGCGTCGTTGATGTTCTCGGTGAACTCGTGCGCCAGTCGCTCGACGCGCCATGTCGGGTGCGCCCGTGACGTGTGCTTCTCGCCGTCGAACCGGACCCCGAGGTACTGGTCGGGGAACGACACGATCGTCCCCCGCTTCCCGTCCACAGCGATGCGGTCGCCGCGCTTGTAGTCCACGGTGTAGTGGCGACGGACGTAGGCGGCGCTCATGCCTGCTCCCCGGGCGTACTGCTCGACTTCCGGTTGGCGGCTGTCTCGTGAACGCCCTGTGCTCGCCACGTCCAGAACGTGCGACCGCAGAGGCATGTCGGGAGCGCTCCGGGAATCGGGTCGGGGCCGTGCTTCGGGCGCTCGTCTTTCTCGGCGTTTTGCTCGGTCATCAGGAGACCTTCCAGGTAGCGCGGGCCGGCCCGCGGGAGCGGATGTGCGAGCGGTTGTCGATCCGACTGCCGTCGAGGTAGATCAGCGGGATCTCGTCCTGCTCGATCAGCAGCGCGAGCAGCTCGTGCAGGTCGTTCCGGACCAGCAACTTCTCCAGGCCCGCGGCGGTAGTGCCGGTGCGGCGGGCGGCCTCGTGGAGGCCGTCACCGGCGGCCGCAAGGAACGCGACGTCCTCGATAACCTCCTCGACCCGGCCGTGCACGGTCCGCCGCAGCACGGGCGGCAAGGTGTCCGTGCGCTGGCGCCGGCCGTAGCAGGTGGTGCAGAGCCCGCGGGCGAGCTTTCTGGTGCGGCCGCAGTCGTTGCACGGCTTGGGGAGGCTCACCAGGCACCGCCGATCTCGTCGAGGTCGTTGACCTGGTCGGCGGGGTTCGGTGTCTGGTGGCTGGCGCGGTGCTGGCCGGCGTTGAGGTCGGCCTGGTAGCGGGTCGGGTAGATGATGCTCGGGTCGGGGCAGCCGGTGCAGGTGTACTGGAAGCCGCGCCCGGCGCCGATGTGGGCGACGGTGACCGTGGGGAGGCGGGTGGCCATCAGGCTGCCCTCCCGAAGGACTCGACGACGACGGCCATGAGGTCGCGTGCGCAGGGCGGACAGACCGCGTTGCCGGCGAGCCGGACGACGTCGCGGTTGGAGATCTTCTTTTCGGGGTCGGGCTGCCAGATGTAGTTCCGCGGGAAGGCCATGCCGGCTGCGACCTCGTGCGGCTGAAACATCCGGAACAGGCACTCGGAGACGAGCTCCTCGGCGGCCTTGAGGTCGGCCGGGCTGATCTTCGGGCGGCCGCCGCCGGGTGCGCGGAGGACGGACTGCTGGGCTGTGGTGGTGAGGGTCCGCATGTACTGGGTGACCGGGGTCGTGAGGTTGCTCTGGTCGCCGCGGTTGTTGTTGTGCCGGGTGATGAGGGCGTACCGGTCGCGGGTGGTGAGGGTGCCGATGGGCTGGTCGATAGGGAGGGCGCTCTGGGAGGAGCCGTAGTACGGGGCGACGAGGGCCTTCGTGGTCGCGGTCGTGAGGGTCGGCAGCGCCTCGTCGGTCGGGGTCATCCGGTTGTTGTGCTGGTTGTTCAGCACGAGTGCGTGGTGATTCCCCCCGGCGGTGACGGTCGAGAGCGGCTCGGCAAGGCAGCGAGCGTCGGACGATCCGCCTCGCAGCTCCGCGACGAACGCCGGGCTGATGATGGCCTTCGTGGTGTCGTTGGCGGTCAGCGTCGACAGCGGCTCCTCGAGCGCCCGGGTGCGGTACTCGCCGCGGCGGTCGAGGATGAACGGCTCCTGGACGAGCGCCAGGTCCTGCCTGGTGGTCTGCGCCCGCAGAGGCTCGTAGGCCGGCTTCGCGGTCTGGAGCTCGGCGCGGCCCTCGGTCGGAACCGCGAGCGCTCGGGTGTTCGTGGTCGTCAGGGACCGCAGCGGCTCCTGAACATCCCAGACCCGCATGTAGCCGTCCGGATCACCGTGCTGAGCATGCTTCGGGTCGGCGGCGTCGTAGGTGTTCCCGGCCGCCTCGAGGTGGAACGGACCCCAGTAGCGCGCGATGCCGGCGGCGATCCGGGCACGGGTCTTCGGCTTGAGACGGTCACCGATCCGCTCGCCGGGGATGGACCAGTCGATCGCGGTCTCGGCGGCGAGCCACCCGGGTTCGACCTGGGTGCCGCAGGTGCCGTGGACGAAGACGTACGCCTGGCGGTAGCGGCCGACGGTACGACCGTTCTTCCACGCCTGGGTGGACTCGACGACGATCTCGCAGCGCGCACACCAGGCGCGGGGGCGGAGGATCTTCTCGACCTCGGGCTCGGGGTGGTCGAGCCGGGTGCAGACGATGTAGATCCGGTCGCGGGACTGCGGCGCCGGCTCGCCGTAGGTCTGGGCGTGCATCGCGTTGAGCGAGACGACGCGGACCTTGTAGCCGAGCGCGCGGGTGCGGCGCTTCCACTCGGCCCAGGCGAGCTTGTACTTGGCCTGGGTGGCGATGTCGACGACGTTCTCGACGACGAAGACCCGGTACCGGTTGTACTCGACGTAGCGGAGCACATCGAACATAAGGAGCCGGGACTGGTTCGCGGCGTCGTTCGCGTTCGGGTCGGCGAAGAGCCCTTCCTCGATATCGGGGAGCGGGGACGAGTTGGACTGTGACCACTTCGTGCACTCGGGGCTGAACCAGCCGATGTCGGTCTTGGGGAAGAACGACGGTCGCTCGGCGTGGAGGTCGACGCAGGCGTGGTCGACGTCGGGGTGGTTCGCGTTGTGCACGCGGATCGCGGTGGACCAGTGGTTCGCGGCGTAGGTGAGCCAGAGGCCGGGGATCATCTTGCCGCCGGTGGACGAGCCGCCGCCGCCGGCGAAGTGGTCGGCCCAGGTCAGGCCATCAGCCTTCGGGAGCGGCTCGTAGCGGAGCAGTGTGTCGAGGGGTGGCTGGGTCAGCATCAGAGCAGCACCGCCTCGGGCCCTGCGATCGCGAGCGGCTGGACGATGATGTCGACGCCTGGCCGGTCGAGCGCGAGCTCGTCCTCGCCGGCGAAGAACTTGCGCGCCCGTACGTCGACGACCTGGGTGTCGTCGCCCCAGACCTCCGCGTCGGTCAGCGCGTCGAAGATGGCGCGCTGCAGCTTGTCGATGTCGCCGCACGAGTGCCCGGGGAACGCGACGGCGCCGTCCTTGAGCAGGTGGGCGTTGCGGCCAGTGCGGTAGTGCGAGGCGGGGCGGGTGAAGGTGAAGCGGAGCCAGGCTCGGACGGGTCCTTCGAGGGGGAGTCCGTCGTGGAAGCGGATGGCGTCGGCGGCGTGCTGGCGTACGGTCTCGCGCCAGGGCTTGAGGGTGGTGGCGTTGGCGTCGCGGAGCACGGCGCGGCCCTTGATGACGCTGGCGCTCTTGGAGCCCTGGGGGACGGGAAGGCCGTGGACGCGGATCGCGATGCGGCCGGTGAGGCTGGTGGTGGTCATGTCGAGGTGGCCTTACTCGTGGCTGGTGGTGGTGTGCCGGTCGGGGACCCAGGAGCCGGTGACGGTGACGTGCTCGTGGAGGTCGCAGGAGGCGGTGCCGTCGGCGCGGCGTACGGCGGCCGGGCTGGTGCAGGTCGGGAAGACACAGGGCTCAGCCATCGCCGTCTCCCTGCACGAAGCCCCAGCCGAGGTCGGGGTCGCCGGCGACTGGGTCGAAGCGGGTGATCCAGCCGATGGGGCCCTCGTCTTCTGCGTCAGGTCGGTAGACCTCGATGCGTCCGATGAGCTTGTTCGCGGCGAGGGTGGTCGCTTCGACCTCGTCGAGAGCGTCGGCGATCTCGCGGAGATCGCCTCCGGTGAGGGGCAGGTGTTCGGCCATCAGCGGCCGCCGAACAGGTAGTACTCGCGACGGCTGATCGGCTCGTGGCCGAGCCAATACGTGGTGTCGGGTCCGTCGCCGTGGTCGAGGGCCGCCTGGTCCAGGTCGGCGAGCTCGCGCTCCTCAACCTGGCGCGCAGCAGATGCGAGCCGGGCGGTGGCCCAGACGACGACCGCGGTGGCGATGACCCCGAGGAAGAACCCCGCGATCACCAGGTCACCCCCTTCGCAAGGGCACACAGCTCCATGAGCGTGCTCATCCACGAGGAGCAGCAGCGCACCCGGTCGCGGCCCAGGCGATGGAACACGTTCTCCGCCTCACCCACGACCAGCACGCGCTTCCCGAGCGCGAGGGCGTACCCGGTCTCGACATGCCGGCCGCCGCCGCCCTCGACCCCGACGCTCGCTGCGGTGAAGAGCACGACGATGTCGGCCCGCCTGATCGCGGTCAGGTCGGCGCGAGCGTGCTTTGCCACCTGGCCGTCCGAGAGCGCGAGAGCTGCACCGGAGGTGCCGGCGTTGACCTCGTGCTGCTCGAGCAGCCACGTCGAGATGACCTCGGCGCCAGGTACGTGGGTGGCGATGTCGTCCGCGTGCGTGCGGACATGGTCGCGGGCGCCATACGGCGCAGCGAGGTAGATCTTCACCGCTCGACCTCCCGCAGTACGGGCACGGACGGGATCGGCAGCAGGCCGAGCCCCGCGACACGCGCCTGGGCCTGCAGCGACCGCGTCAGCTCGTACAGCGCGCGACCCGGACGACCCGCGGCGAGGTGCTCGCGGGTCTTCGCGATGCCCTCGACCATCTGGGCCGCGATGTCGGCCTCGACGTCACGGACGTGACGACCGGCCCCGGGCGCGAGCCGTACGGCGATCCGGTCAGCGTCGAGCTGGCGGAAGAACCCGCCGACGGCGCTCACGACGAGGCTCCCGCCATGGCCGGCGCGCACGCCGAGTGGACAGGCCACTCGCCGCAGCAGCCGTCGTGCTCGATGCCGTTCTTGTCGAAGAACGACCGCAGCCCGTCCATCTGCGTGGCCCGCCACTCGACCTGCTTGGCGTGCACCGTCGCCAGCTTGAGGCGACCGGTGTCCTTCCACAGGCCACCGAGCCGGGCCGCGAGCCGTACGGCCGCCAGGGCATCGGCGCCGGCGTCGTGCGCCGAGCCGAGGAAGCAGCCGTAGTGCCCGGCCAGCGAGCCGAGGGTGCGGTCGGTGGTGCCGCAGCCCTTGCACACGAACTTCCCGCCACGGCACCCGCCGCAGACGTGCACGCCGTTCTCCTTGTCGCACGGCGTGCCGTCCGGCCCGGACTTGTAGCAGGTCTTGCGGTACGGGTCCCACTGCTTGTCGAGCACCATCGGGTCGATGACGCCGCGGATCCCGCCGGCGCGCTGGTACAGCGACGCGGCACCGGCGCGCGCGAGTTCGGCCTCCGTGAGGGAGAGGTCGTACGAGGCGTTGGCCGCGACCACCGGGTACTCCAGCTGGATCGCCTGAGCGAGGCGGTCGGCGATGTCGCCGAGGGCCTGCTCGTGGGTCATGGCCATGGGGGCCTTGCCGCCGGTGATCCGCAGCGCCTGGGAGCCGGAGAGGTACGCCGCCAGAGCGTCGTTGGTCCACCCGTGCACGGCGGCGGCCTCGGTGGGGATCTCGATGCCGGGGTCGATGACGTAGGCGACCGAAGTCGGGCGGGTGCCGGGCGCGGCGTAGACGAGGGCCGCGGTGACGATGCGGTCGGTGTGGACGTTGGTGCCGGTGGTCTCGGTGTCGAAGCCGAGCATCCGGCCCTCGAACCACTTCGTGGCGCTCATGCCGCGACCTCAGCGGTGAGCAGCCCGAGGTAGTGCTGCAGCTCGGCCGCGTTGGCGGAGTCAGCGGTCAGGCCGCCCATGCGATCGGCGAAGTCGAAGCGGACCATGTCCACCGACATGTCGCGCTCGGCGCCCCGCGCGATGATCTGACGCCAGACGTCCTCCGGGTTCGCGTCCTGGCCGGCCGGGTGGTCGTCGACGATCTCAGCGTCGACCACGTCATCGGGGGAGGCCGAAGGCGCGGTGGAGGCCGGCTCGGCGCCCGGGCGCTTCTCGAGGGCGTCAATCACTCGCGCGGCCTCGGACTTCGAGAGCTCGTTACGCGAACCGACCGTCCGACCGATCACGCGCGCGACGAACTCCAGGGCTGCGTCACGCTCAGCGAGCCCGGCCTCGCGCATCAGCGCGCCCATCTTCTTCATCTGCGCCGAGGACGGCGCAGCCGGATCCGGAGCGTCGCTCGCGGGATTCGAACCCGCCACGCCCTCTGCGACCGAGGTCTCCTCCTGGGTGCTCTCCGGATCCGGCTGGTTCGTGGCCACCGGCGCCGCCTGAGCGCCGCGGTGGATGACGGCGGCGACGCGGGAGGCTCCGTCGGTGGGCTGGTCCTGAACCGCAGCGGGCTGCTGCACACGCGTGACCGTGTGCACGACCGCACCCTGATGGTCGGTCTCGGCGCCGAGCTCCTCGGGGCTGTAGATCACCCCGAACAAGGCCTCGGAGGCACCCATGCGGGCCACCTCGGTGATCGCGCGAGACCGGAGCATCGCGCCCGGGTAGGACTTCCACACGCCCTTACCGAGCAGGTTCGCCGCGCGGGCCTTCGCGACGTCCCAGCGGGCCTCGTAGGTGAAGTCGGGGTCGTCGACACGGATCAGCTGGGCGAGGGCGTAGGTGTCGTCACCGGAGACCCGGAGCTTGTGGCCGGCGCGCCGCACGAGCGACGCGATGAGGTCGGCCGATGCCGACGGCTTGCCCTCGATGACGTGGATGCCGGTGACGGCGGTCATCGGAGCGACGCCGAGGGTCTCGGCGTACTCCACGGCGTAGAGCAGGTTGCCGGGGTTCTGCTGGTACTGGCGGGGGAGCAGGTTGGAGGCCGCCATGGTGCGGGCCCACTCCATCTTCTGGGGCAGCGAGGCGGCGGTCGTCTCGTGCTTCACGATCTCGGTCATCACGCGTTCCTGTTCAGTCGAGGTCGGCCGCGGTGACGGCCGGGATGTCGGTGGTGGACTTGGCGACCTGGTTCAGCTGGAACCCGGTCTTGTTGGCCTGGCGGCGGGCGACCTTGACCCCTGATGCGGGGTCGCCCGGGATCGAGCCGACGACGGCGTAGCGAGAGATCCCGAGGAGGTCGAGCACGGTGGCCTTGGCCTGCCGTTCGCGGGCCTCGGCGGCCTTGCGGTCCTCGAGCGCGGTCACGTACTCCACGGCGACCGCGCGGGGGATCTCCACGCGGGTGTCCTCGATCTGGCGGTACAGCTTCCGCATCGCGTCGTAGGTCGCGGTCGACCCATCGAGGTCAGGTGCGTGGTTCGCACGGATCGAGTCCATGAAGGCCTTGCACTCGGCCTCGAGCATTGCGCCGACCTCGGGGTCGTAGACCACGGTGTAGAGCGCGAAGTCGAGGAACGTGCCGAGGATCGGGACGTCGACACGGTGGATGCCGGAGACGTGGGCCTGCCAGAACGCCTGGATGAGGTAGTGCGTCGGGATCTCGTCGGTCCCGGGTGCGCCCCACTCTTCGAGTTCGCGGGCGGACTTGGCCTCGACGAGACGGATCTCGGCGTTCGCCAGGGTGGCCTGGGCGTCCGGGGTGGCGGCGGCCCATCCGTCCTTCACGAACAGCGGTTGGGTGGCCCACTGGGTTGGCTCGGTGGTGTCGATGCCCTGCTCGTCGGCGTACCAGGCGAGGATCGCGGGCTCGAGGTAGTGGCCTCGGGCCTGGACCTTGGTGGTGGGCTCGTCGGGCAGGTCGTTGCGCATCTTGTGCCACATGGACCGGGGCGACTCCCACGGGGACGCGCCGAGGATCGCGGAGACCTTCGAGGCGGTCATCAGGCGAAGCCAGCCGGGCGAGCCGGGCTGGAGCGCGCCGTCGTAGATCGCCGTGGTCGTCATGCCGCACCCCGCTCGCTGGCCGTGGGCGCGCCGGTGCCGTCGCATCGACGGCAGACCTGCAGGACCTCGGCGCCGTCCGGGTCCTGGCCGACCGCGACCGATCCGGCGCCGGTGCAGAACGAGCAGACCGGAATCTTCTGGATCGGGCCGGTGACGATGCCCCACGGATCCGAGCTGGTCACGGTGTGGGTGGCCGGGTGCTGGTTGGTCCCCATCACGCGTTCACCAGCCCCGTGCCCTGGCAGGCGCGGCAGTCCGCGTCGGCGATGATCGGGCGGTCCCAGTCGTCGGTGATGTCGACGACACCGGAGCCGTGGCAGACGGTGCAGGGCTCGCCTGCCTCGTCCTCGGCGTCGTCGGGGAAGAGGGTCAGCGGCTCCGACGTCCCGGCCGCAGGGGCAGCCGGCGCGCGGCGCTCCTCGACCAGGATCAGGACCGCGAACGCCAACATGGCGATGACGAGGAGCAGGACCAGGACGAATGCGGCCTGGAAGCCCGTGTAGTCGTCCATCAGGCCGCCGCCGTAGATGCGAGCTTCTCGACGAAGACGAGCTCCAGCGGGATGTCCCAGAGCTCACCGGCCGCGGTGTGCAGCACGTGCAGCTCGGTCGGGCTGGAGGTGGTGGTGAGGTCTGCCCAGTTCGCCCAGGCATGGAGGTCGGTGATCGACCGGAAGTAGAGGGTGATGGACCGGTCGCCGGCGGTCACGAACATCGGATCGGGGAGCGCATCTGCGCGGGCGGTCTTAGTGATCCAGCCTCCGCGGGCGAACATCGTCATCACGGGCTGGGTGTCCGGGTTCGTTGCCGGCTCAATGGTGGTGGTCACGCTAGGATTCCTCTCGTTGGAAGGGCTGTCTGATCCCGTGCTGTAGGAGGCGGTGGGTCAGGCGGCTCTTCTGCTTGGTGGGTCAGGCGCTCTGCGCCCGCCCGTCGCTGCTGGTGCTGCTGTTGTGCTGCGTCTCGCTGGCCATCTGGCCGTGAAGAAGCCCGAGGAGCCGTCGCACGGTCGTGGCGTCCGGCGTCGGGAGATCACGGAGCTCCCGTACTTCGCCGGTCGCGTCAGACCGAATTTCTGCCATCACGCGACCTCGCAGGACTTGACGCGACGGATATCACTACTTGCCTGTTCGGGCACGAAAAGAACCTCGAGGGGGACCTCGAGTGCCTCCGCGATGAGCTCGGCCGTACGGGGCTCGCACGACTTGCGGCGCCCGGACGTCAGGTGGTTGATGAACGACGGGTGGGTGTCGCTGTAGCGAGCCAGTTTGCGCTGGCTCATCTTCTTGTCGGGCTCCGGTCCAACGAACGCTCGCAGCCGCTGACTGCTGATCAGGCGCATCCACGTTCCCTTCGGCCATCGTCGGTGTCGGTGCATGTCAGAGCCTCTCTCGGTAGGCGGTCAAAGTCAAGCAACACATACCCGAAAGGGTGCCTACTGCTAGGCATACTGTCAACAAATTGCACCGATGTGCTTCAGCAGGTCAGAGCGTTTCCGCAGGTCGGGGACACGATTTCTGGTAGGCGGCCGGTCTAGGCTTGTGCGGCAAGTAGCGGTAGGCGGGCACGGAAATCGGCTCTCTTGCTGGCGAGTCGGCACCCACCGGAGGCTGTAGGCATGAACCTGAGCGAGCTCATCGACACCCACCGTGGTGCGCGCTCGTACTCGGAGCTCTCTCGGGACTGTGGCGGCGCGCCGACGGACAAGCGCCTCCAGCAGATGGTCCGCACGAGCATCAAGAACTTTCCTGACCCACCGTCGATCAAGGCCCTTGCGCAAGGACTCCGGGTGCCTGAAGTGGAGGTCGTCCTCGCCGCAGCCGAATCACTCGGCCTCGACGTACGCCGAAAGCGTTCCCGCCTTGTTGAGTTACTGCCCGAAGCAGCTGACCACCTCACAGAGGAACAGGCCTCGGCGGTGGCTCACCTCCTGCAGGTATTCAGCCAAGGAGTCCGCCCGCTGCGAGATCGGGGCCGCCGGCTCCGGGAATTGCGGTATTTCGCCAGCACGGCCGAAAACGCTGATGAGCTCAGCCAAGCGGAACGACTGGCGTCCCGGAGCCTCCTCAACGGCCAGATCACTCAGGAAGACTTCGATCTGGTGAGCGACGCCATCGAGGAGCGCCGACTAGCCGTACGCGTCGAACCGAAGGCCCTTGACGTCCTCGCGGCGCGTCAGCGACGTCGGGAGGAGGGCACCGCCATCATCGACGCTCACTTCGAGCGGCCGACAGACGGCATCAGGATCGAGTGGGGGGTCTGGAGCGGCACTGGCGCGAGCAAGCCCGAGGCACTCCTTGAGAGCCTCCTTGAGCGCATCGAGCCAAAGCCGCAGGGCTGGGATGAGGCGCTGAAGGGCCTCACGGAGCTCTACGCGTCTGGTGGGATCGACCGAGAGGAGCTCGTCGAGGCCGTCGACGCGGCCGACGCCGTGCTAGCGATTTCAGCAGGCACCACCGGCCAGCTTGCGGCGCGCTCGGGCACGCGGCGCCGCAGCATCACCGACCAGGCCCAGAATGAGGCCGGAGAACACGACCAAGATCTCGGGGGAATGGATCCATCATGAAGACCTTCGCCATCGGCGCCGTCGCTCTCGCGGCCACCTTCGCCCTCGCCGGCTGCGGGAGCTCCAGCGATAACGCGGCTGCCGCACCAACCAGCCCCACCCCGGCGAGCGCATCGGCGACCCCTGCCGGCTACTCCGACACCTGTCGCGAGGCCGCCCTCGACTGGCAGTCGAAGGCCACCGAGGCCGTAGTCGGCCTCATGATCGGCACGAGCTCCAGCGACCTCACTGACGGGATGGAGCAGTCCCAGAACCACGCGCACGTCGCGTGCGGCGACGACTCCGAGCTCTACACGGCCATGAGCGACGCGGCCTACAAGATCGCCTCGGTCAACGCCGGCCTCGCTGTCGCCGGCAAGACGTCCAAGGCCGACATGGCTGATCTCAACACGGCGAACGTCGAGGTCAAGAAGGTCCGCACGCTCGCGCAGTGAAACTGTCGGGGCTCTCCTTTACCGTCCCGCAGCGTGTGGCATCCCCATCCCTGGCGTACGTTCCGCGGCCTGACCGCGTGGACCCTGCGCTGGGCTGACCTCCCGGAGGGCATCCTCGGCTGGACACACCACGCCACGAAGACGGTGTGGCTAACCAACGGGATGACGCAGGAGGAGCGGCGCTGCACGATCGCGCACGAGATTGAGCACATCCTGAACGGCGGCCCGATGCCGCCACTGCTCGTGGCGAAAGAGGAACGCCAGGCGCGTGAGGCGACCGCCCGCAAGATGCTCCCGTCGATCCACGCGATTGGAGATGCGCTCGCGTGGGCCCAGGGGGACATCGCGGAGGCGGCCGAGGAGCTGTGGGTCGACGAGCAGACGTTGAAGGACCGGCTCGAGTTCATGCGCCATCCGGCCGAGCGGGCGTACCTTCAGTCTCGGCTGAGCGTGGACGCGCTATAGGTTCTTCTCTTACCGTCGCCCCCGCGACACTGGAGAAGCTGACCCCGCACGTCACCGTCTGACGGCGATGCGGGATCTCCGGCTCCCGCTCCTCGGGCTGTGCGCCTGGATCGGTGGCCTGCTCGCCGCGCTCGCCACGCACCAGCCGCGGACCGCCGGAGCCCTGGTCGCCTGCGCAGCGGCCGGCGCCGTCGCGCTCGCCGTACGACGCCCGGCTCTGCGGGCCACCGCCGTGGCTGGGCTGGCGATGGTGCTCGCGGTGCTCGCGGTGGCCGGGTTCCGGACGCTGCAGGTGCGACACGACCCGGTGGCACAGCTCGGCGAGCGCGGCGCGGAGGTCGACGTCGTCGCCACGGTGTTCTCCGATCCACGGACGGTGGTCGAGGCGCACGCCACCCAGCAGCTCCTGCGGGTGCAGGTGCGCCGGGTGAGCGGTCGCGGCCACATCTTCGCCGTCCGTGCGCCGGTCATCCTGCTCGGAGACGCGGCGTGGGCTCACGTCCCGCTCGGGGCGACGGTCGCCACCTCCGGCCGGCTGGTCGCCGCCGACGAGGCCGACGTCGCGGCGCTGTTGCTGGCCCACGCCGACCCCACCCCGGTCAGCAGGCCGGGGCCGTGGTGGCGGGCCTCGGCCCACCTGCGTGCCGCCGTCCGTTCCTCGGTCGTGGGCCGTCCCGCCGACGAGCGTGCGATCGTCCCGGCGCTCGTCGACGGCGACGAGAGCGGTGTCGACGACGCGCTTGCCGACGACTTCCGGACGACCGGGCTCACCCACCTGCTCGCCGTCAGCGGCACCAACCTCACCCTCGTGGTCGGCTTCCTGCTCATCGTGGCCCGCTGGGTGGGCGTCCGCGGCCGCTGGCTTCCCGCGATCGCCGCCGTGGGCATCGCCGGCTTCGTCGTCCTGGCGCGCACCGAGCCGAGCGTGCTGCGCGCGGCCGCGATGGGCGCCGTCGGCCTGCTCGCGATGGGCCACAACGGCCGCTCCCGGGCACTGCGCGGACTGGGCGGGGCGGTGACGGCGCTGATGCTGCTCGACCCGGGCCTGGCGATCTCGATCGGGTTCGTGCTCTCGGTGCTCGCCACCGCCGGCATCCTGCTGCTCGCACCCGCCTGGCGCGACGCGCTCGCCCACTGGCTGCCGCGTTGGCTCGCCGAGGCGATCGCGGTGCCCGCGGCGGCCCAGCTCGCCTGCACGCCGCTGATCGCCGTCATCTCCGGACAGGTCAGCATCGTGGCGGTCGCGGCGAACCTTCTGGCCGAGCCCGCCGTCGGTCCGGCCACCGTGCTCGGGCTCCTGGGCGGGCTCCTCGGCCTGGCCTGGCCGTGGCTGGGGCGTTGCTGCGGCTGGCTGGCGTCGTGGTGCGTGGCCTGGATCGTCGCGGTCGCGCGCCACGGCGCGGCGCTGCCGACCGCGGCGATCGACTGGGGGACCGGCGTCCTCGGGATCGGGGTCCTGACGCTGCTCGTCGTCGTGATCGCCCTGGGCGCACCCCGGCTGATGCGACAGCGAGGCATCGGTGCCTGCTGCTGTCTGGCCCTGGTCGTGGTCACGGTGATCCGGTGGCCCACGCCGGGCTGGCCGCCGCCCGACTGGGTCTACGTGGTGTGCGACGTGGGCCAGGGCGACGGGACCGTCCTGCGCACCGGGCCGCACGCCGGGATCGTCGTCGACACCGGGCCCGACCCGAGGCCGATGGACGAGTGCCTGGACCGGCTCGGGATCCGGGACGTGCCGCTACTCGTCCTGACCCACTTCCACGCCGACCACGTCGACGGGATCGACGCGGCCGTCGACGGGCGCCGCGTCGGCCGGATCTGGACCACCCGCCTGCAGGATCCGCCCGACGGGGTCACCGAGGTCCAGCAAGCCGCCCAGCGAGCCGGGGTGGTGCCGACGCCGGCGCCGTACGGGGCGACGGTGCAGGTCGGGGAGGCGACCCTCCAGGTGCTGTGGCCGACGGCGGACTCGCCCACGACCGGACCCGGCGACGGCTCGACCGCCAACGGCGCGAGTGTCGTGCTGCTCGCCCGTACGCACGGCGTCTCGATCCTGCTGACCGGTGACGTCGAGCCGGACGGCCAGGAGGCGATCGCCCGCAGCCTGCCCGGGCTGCAGGTCGACGTGCTGAAGATCCCGCACCACGGCTCGCGCTACCAGGACGAGCAGTGGCTGCTGGGCCTGCATCCTCGGATCGCGATCGCCTCGGTCGGTGCCGACAACGACTACGGCCACCCGGCGGCCTCCACCCTGACCCCGCTCACGGCCGCCGGCGTACGGGTCCTGCGCACCGATCAGGACGGATCGGTCGCCGTCACCGAGGGGGACGACGGGCTCGGCTTCACGACCCGTTGACTCGGCCCCGGGCACCACCGACTCGGCCCCCGGGCACCACCCGTCAGCGGCGCAGGCCCGTGATCGTCAGCACCAGCCGTTCGAGCGTGTAGTCGGGGTCGCTCGCCGCGCCCTTGAGGTCCGCGTCGGCCTGCGCGACCGCGCGGATCGCGGCGGAGAGCCCGTCCTCGTCCCAGCCGCGCGCGATGGCGGGCAGCTTCTTGAGGGCGTACGGATTGATCTCCTTGCGGTTCCCGCCGACGTAGTTGGCCAGCGTGCGCAGCTGACCGGCGATGCTGCTGAGCAGGTAGACGGCGCTGGTGCCGGACTCGATCGCCCAGCGGACGCCCTCCATCGCCTCGAGCCGCCGGCCGGCAAGCAGTGCGTCGGCGATCTCGAAGTTCTTCACCTCGGCGCGGCCGCCGAAGTACTGCGCCACCTGCTGCTCGCCGATCGTCACGCCCGGGAAGTCGCTGACCAGCTGCTCGATGGCCGAGGAGAGCATCCGGAGGTCCTCACCGACCGCCTGGATCAGGAACGAGGCGGCCTCGGTCTCGATCCGCGCGCCGTGCGCCTTCGCCTCGGCGGTGACGTACTTCGGCAGGTCCCAGCTCTTGATCGACTCGGACTTCACCTCGGTGACGGAGGAGAGCTTGCGGAGCTTGGTCAGGGTGCCGCTGCCCTTGGCGCCACCGCCGTGGACCAGCACGAGCGCGACCTCGTCGGCGGGGGTGCCGGCGTAGTCGACGAGGCCCGCGACCGACTCGTCGGGCAGGTTCTCCAGGGCGCGTACGACGACGCAGCGCACGCTGGAGAACAGGCTCGGGGCGCTGAGCTCGCCGAGGGTGCCGAGGGTCAGGTCGTGGGCGAGCGCCTCGGAGAGCTCGGCCTCGGCGTCATAGGCCTTCACCGCGGCGCGCACCGACCGTACGGTCCGCTCGCTGAGGAACTCCTCCTTCCCGGTCACCAGGATCACCCGGCCCAGGACATCGGCGGCGCTCGGTGTGCTCGTCATGATGGCGTCAGCCTGTCACATGTGTCGGAGGGCCGAGTCGGCGGTGTCGGAGGGCCGAGTCGCCGGTGTCGGAGGGCCGAGTCGGCGAAATGCCGAAGGCCCCGTCCCTGGCGGGACGGGGCCTTCGAGGACGGCTCAGAGCCTCAGAGCGAGGCGGCCTTCTTGGCGACCGAGGACTTGCGGTTCGCGGCCTGGTTCTTGTGGATGACGCCCTTCGAGGCGGCCTTGTCCAGCAGGCGGGTCGCGGAGCGGGCCAGCTCGACGGCGTTCTCGGCGCCGGCGTCGGCGGCCTCGCGGGCCTTCCGGATCGCGGTCTTGAGCTCGCTCTTGACGGCCTTGTTGCGCTCGGTGGCCTTGATGGTCTGCTTGTTGCGCTTGATCTGCGACTTGATGTTCGCCATGTGCTTCTTTCAGTCCTTGGGGTTCGGTTCAGTTAGGTCTTCGGTGCGATCCGCCCGGCCCCTCGGGGAAATCAGAGGGGAGAGGCCCAACTGCGAACACGCGACCACCAACGGTACCAGCGGCGTACGAGACGCCTCAAATCCACTCAGTCGTTCCAGCCCCGTCGCTCCGCCAGCCAGGAGTGGAGCACGTCGCGCTGCCAGGCCGCCATCGTGCGCAGCCAGGGGGAGTTGCTCACCCGCGGCAGGTCGGCGGCGACGGTGAAGTAGCCCAGGTGGAGCGCGAGGACGGTGTCGATGTCGTCGGCCGGCACGGCGGCGAGCAGGGGATGGGTCGCGATGTGCGCCTCCACGTCGTGGCCGTCGCCGCGCGGCCCGATCAGGAGCAGCAGCGAGTCGAGCCAGGCGGCGCCGCGCGAGGGCCAGGCCCAGTCGCAGAGCCACCCCTGCCCGCCGGCGCCGAGCAGGAGGTTGTCCTCGCGCAGGTCGCCGTGGACCAGCGTCTCGCCGGCGCCGACCTCCTCGATCCGCGCCGCCAGCTCCCCGCACTCGACCGCATGGGAGAGGTGGGACAGGTGGGTGCGCCACAGACCCGTCCAGGAGCCGACCTCCTCGGCGAAGGTCGGCACGCCCACACCCGGCGCGGGCGTCAGCACTGCGGCCGCGGACACCACCATCGCCGAGCAGGCCGCCAGATCGGGGGCGGACCAGGGTCGTGCCGGGGAGGCGCCGTCGACGTACTCGATGCAGAGCACCACCCAGTCCTCGACCTCGGTCGACCACTGCAGCCGGGGCGCCGGCGCCGACGGCGGCAGCGCGCGCAGCCGCGACACCTCGCCGCGGTACGCATCGGCCACCACCTTCTGCGCCTTGGCCGAGGCGGCCTTGAGGAAGTGCCGGGTGCCGTCGGCGCAGATCAGCACCGAGGCCAGGCCCGGGGTGAAGCCCGCCTGGCTCGACAGGTCCTCGACGACGGGCGACCCCAGCCGGCGCTCCACCTCGGCCCGGACCCGCGGCGGGAGGTGCACCCAGCCGAGCCGTCGCGCGGTACGGCCGACGGGGTAGTCGATGGGGATGGGGGTCGTGGATGCCACGACAACTAGGATGACCGACACCATGACCGCACCTGTGCCCGGATCCACTGATCCCGCGATCATCCGCAACTTCTGCATCATCGCCCACATCGACCATGGCAAGTCGACCCTGGCCGACCGGATGCTCCAGCTGACGGGTGTCGTCGGGGAGCGCGAGGCGAAGGCGCAGTACCTCGACCGGATGGACATCGAGCGCGAGCGCGGCATCACGATCAAGTCGCAGGCCGTACGGATGCCGTGGACCGTCACGGACGAAGCCGCCCAGGCCCATGGTGTCGAGTCCGGGCCCGGCACGTACATCCTCAACATGATCGACACCCCGGGCCACGTCGACTTCACCTACGAGGTCTCCCGCTCGCTGCAGGCGTGTGAGGCGGCCATCCTGCTGGTCGACGCCGCTCAGGGCATCGAGGCGCAGACCCTCGCCAACCTCTACCTGGCGATGGGCGCGGACCTCACCATCATCCCGGTCCTCAACAAGATCGACCTGCCGTCGGCCAACGTCGAGAAGTACGCCGAGGAGCTCGCCAACCTGGTCGGCTGCGACCCCTCCGACGTGCTCCTGACCAGCGCGAAGACCGGCCTCGGCGTCGCCGAGCTGCTCAACGAGATCGTCAAGCAGGTCCCGGCCCCGGTGGGCGACCCGGACGCGCCGGCCCGCGCGCTGATCTTCGACTCCGTCTACGACACCTACCGCGGCGTGGTCACCTACGTCCGGGTCTTCGACGGCAAGCTCACCCACCGCGACCGGATCAAGATGATGTCGAGCGGTGCGACCCACGAGATGCTCGAGCTCGGCGTGATCAGCCCCGAGCCGCTCAAGTGCGACAGCCTGGGCGTCGGCGAGACCGGCTACCTCATCACCGGGGTCAAGGACGTCCGCCAGTCCCGCGTCGGCGACACGGTCACCAGCCAGCACAACGGCGCCGAGGAGCCGCTCGGCGGCTACTCCCACCCCAACCCGATGGTCTTCGCCGGCCTCTACCCGATCGACGGCGACGACTACCCGACACTGCGCGACGCGCTGGAGAAGCTCCAGCTCAACGACGCCGCGCTCACCTTCGAGCCGGAGACCTCCGGTGCGCTCGGCTTCGGCTTCCGGATCGGCTTCCTCGGCCTGCTCCACATGGAGATCACCCGCGAGCGGCTCGAGCGCGAGTTCAACCTCGACCTGATCTCGACCGCCCCCAACGTGGTCTACAACGTCACGATGGAGGACGGCACCGAGATCGAGGTGACCAACCCGTCGGAGTACCCCGACGGCAAGGTCAACGAGGTCCGCGAGCCGATCGTGAAGGCCACCATCCTGAGCCCGGCCGACTACATCGGCACGATCATGGAGCTGTGCCAGATGAAGCGCGGCACCCTGCTCGGTATGGACTACCTCTCCGAGGACCGCGTCGAGATGCGCTACATCCTGCCGATGGGCGAGATCGCGTTCGATTTCTTCGACCAGCTGAAGTCGAAGACCAAGGGGTACGCCTCGCTCAACTATGAGTTCTCCGGCGACCAGGCCGCCGACCTGGTGAAGGTCGACATCCTGCTCCAGGGCGAGCCCGTCGACGCGTTCTCCGCGATCGTGCACCGCGACGCCGCGTACGGCTACGGCGTGATGCTGGCCGGCAAGCTGCGCGAGCTCATCCCGCGCCAGCAGTTCGAGGTCCCGATCCAGGCCGCCATCGGCGCGCGCGTGATCGCCCGCGAGACCATCCGCGCCATCCGCAAGGACGTCCTCGCCAAGTGCTACGGCGGCGACATCAGCCGTAAGCGCAAGCTGCTGGAGAAGCAGAAGGAGGGCAAGAAGCGGATGAAGATGGTCGGCCGCGTCGAGGTCCCGCAGGAGGCCTTCGTCGCCGCGCTCTCGACCACCCAGCCGGCGGAGAAGGCCAAGAAGTAGTCGCAGAGCGACACACCACCAGGCCGGCCCGGGCGCATCGCGCCCAGGCCGGCCTGTCTCTTGTGCGGGGGCCGTCAGGCGGCGTACTCCTCCGGCAGCTCTTCGAGCTCGGCGTCCTGCGCGGGCACCTCACGGCGCCGGACCACCCCGAGCAGGGCGATCGCGGCGCCGGCGATCGCGACGGCGCCGGCGAAGGCCAGGCCCGGCCGGTAGCCGTCGAGCACCGCCTGCGGTGTCGCGTCACCGACCGGAGCCGACGACGCCACGATGGCCGTCGTGATCGCCAGGACGATCGCCGAGCCCACCTGCATCGAGGTCTGAAGCACTCCGGCCGCGAGGCCCTGCTCCTCGTCCTCGATGCCGCTGGTGGCCTGGATGTTGACGGCGGGGAAGCCGATCCAGCCCGCACCGATCAGCACGACGGCGGGCAGCAGCATCGTCCAGTACGACGGCGCGGTGTCGATCCGCAGGAAGGCGAGGTAGCCGATCGCCATGACCGCCATCGTCACCGCGATGATGGGACCGGTGCCGAAGCGGTCGACGAGGCGACCGGACACGAACGCCGACCCGGTGACCATCAGCCCCACCGGCAGCAGCGCCATCGCGAGCCGGATCGGTGACCAGCCCAGCGTGTCCTGTAGGTAGAGCGTCACCAGGAACTGCCAGCTGAAGTAGGAGCCGGCGATGGCGATGATCGCCAGGCTCGCCCGCAGCAGGGTCGGCTTGCGCAGGATCCCCAGTCGGATCAGCGGGTGCCTGACCCGCTGCTCGACGGTGACGAACGCGGCGAACAGCGCGACGACGAGGGTGAAGGATCCGATCGTCCGCGGGGAGGCCCAGCCGTGGCTGGGCGCCTCGACGACGGTGTAGACGAGCAGGAGCATCGGCGCCGCCGAGAGGAGCGCGCCCCAGAGGTCGTGGCCGCCCTCCTCGGCGGGCCGGTCGCGCGGCACCAGGACGGAGGCCGCCGCGAGGGCGATCAGCGCGACGGGGACGGGCAGCAGGAAGGTCCAGCGCCAGCCGACGTCGGTCATCAGGCCGCCGAAGATCAGGCCGGAGGAGTAGCCGCCGGCGCCGAAGACCGTGTAGATCGACAGGGCCTTGTTGCGGGCCCGGCCCTCGGCGAAGTTGGTCGTGATGATGGAGAGTCCGGTCGGTGCGGTGAACGCCGCGGCCAGGCCCTTCACGAACCGCGTGAGGATCAACAGGGGCCCGGTGCTCACCAGGCCGCCGGCGAGCGAGGCGACGGCGAAGACGGCGAGCGCGATGAGGAAGACGCGCCGGCGCCCGAGCAGATCCGCGGTGCGTCCGCCGACGAGCAGGAGCCCGCCGTAGCCGAGGACGTAGCCGCTGACCAGCCACTGCAGCGTCGAGGTCGAGAGGTCGAGCTCCTTGCCGATCGAGGGGAGCGCGACGCCGATCATCGAGACGTCGAGCCCGTCGAGGAACAGCACGATGCACAGGGTGAGCAGCATGGCCCAGGTCCGGGCCCGCCAGGAGATGCCGACGGCCTGCGGGTGCTCATCAGGTGGAGGGGAGGAGGTCATGGATCCGACCATTCCATGCGTGTGCATTGAATGCAAGGACAAATAATGTTTGTGCAATTGTTAGTGAAACCGGCTAGCATGCGCGACATGGCGACAGGATCCGCGGCCCCTTCAGCGGTGGAGACCGGGGGCGGCTGTCCGCAGGAGCGACTCGAGGAGTGGCGGGTGCTGCTCGATCGCCACGCGATGCTCAGCGCGGCCCTCGAGAAGGCCCTGCAGGACCGGCACGGCATCGGGCTGAGCGAGTTCGAGACCCTCGATCGCCTGGTCGACGCGAACTGCGGCAGCTACCGCATGCAGGACCTCGCCCGCGACAGCCACCTGAGTCAGAGTGCGCTGTCTCGCGCCGTCGCGCGGCTGGAGAAGGCCGGGCTCGTCCGGCGCGACATCTGCAGTGACGACCGGCGCGGTGTCTTCGTGTGCCTCACCTCCGACGGCGCGTTGATGCATCGTGACGCCCTGCCGACGCACCGCGGGATCCTGGTCGAGACCTGGGACAGCGTCGGCTCCTGAGAAAAGCGGTCCGAGAGGCGGGCCGGGCGCTTGCAACCTCTCGGGTGGGTGTGGCGTCGTAGAGACGTACGCCTACTCCGGAGGTTCCTGTGCGCGCGATCCTGTCCGTCCTGCTGCTGGCCGCATCCGGCCTGACCGTCCTGCTCGCCCCGCCGTCGTACGCCGGGACCGGTTCGGCCCCGCAGGCCTCCGGGCCGGTGACGTCCGTCGTGGTGGTGCGTCCCGTGCGGGCGGACGGCACCCCCTCGTCGGGCTGGACCGTGCGTCGCGAGCGTGGCCGGGCCTTCTGCGACACGGCGTCGTCCGCCGCGGTCCGGTCCGGGATCGCCTCCTGCTCGCCCTCGGCCGCCTACCTCCCGGCGTGCTGGCGCTCGGCGCACCACACCGTGCTGTGCGTGCGCGACCCGCGCCAGCACGAGCTCGTCCGGGTGCGGTACGCCGGCACGTTCCCCCAGGTCGCGAAGCCCGCGGTCGCGACGCCGCTGGCGATGAGCCTGTTCGACGGCACCTACTGCCAGATCCGGATCGGCGGGGCGTGGGGAGTGCCGTCCGGTCACCCGCGCTGGGTCGGGTTCGACTCGTGCGATGCCGGTGGCGACGTCTACGGACCGCGCCGGGACGACGGCATCATCCGGACCAGGCCGCTGTGGTGGGTGCGGCAGGTGGAGGACCTGAAGGACGTGCACCACCGTGCCGTCCGCACCGCCTACCTGGTCGGCACCGCACGCTGATCCGCCGGTGCGTCGGCATGCGAAGCTCAGGGCTGCGGTGGCGTGCCGGCGAGGATCGCCTCGAGCGCCGCCCGGTGGCGGGCGTACGCCTTCCTGCCGGCACCGGTCGCCTGGTACGTCGTCGTGCTGCCGCGGCCCCGTCCGCTCTTGCGCGCCGTCGCATAGCCGGCGGTGACGAGCGCTGTCATCTGCTTGGACAGGTCGGACTCGCTCACGCCGAGGTGGGCGCGGAGCGCACCGAAGTCGGCTCCGGCGGAGCGACTGAGCAGCGCCATCGCGGCGAGCCGCTTGGGCGCGGTCAGGGTCGGGTCGAGCCCGTCGAGGGCGGAGCCGGTGGCCTCGCTCATCCGAGCCGCTCGCGAGCGCGGCGCGCTGCGGCCGCGTAGGCCTGCTCGTACCGAGCGATCGCCGGAGTGACGCTGGCCAGGGCGAACGCCGCGCCGAGCCACGGGCTGATCCAGATTCCGAGAGCGGCGGTGCCGAGCACGCACAGCGTGGCGCCGGCGACGAAGAGCCAGATCGGGCGATGGAACTCGCGAGGCGCCGGCCCGGTCGGCATCACGCCGCCGCGATAGCGCACGTACCAGCGCACGAACCCGGCTTCGGCCGCGATCAGCGCCAGCACCGCCAGCAGCCGGATCGGGTCGTCGAGCAGCCCGAGAGCGAGGGTCACGAGGGCCGCCCAGAGGCCGACGGCGAGCGGATACCAGCGCGGGGTCGGCGGATAGTCGGTCCACGGCGCAGCCTCGGCCCGATCGGCGCCGCGGAGCGCCGCACGGATCTCATCGCTTTCCATATCAGCAAGCTATCGCGTGCTTTCCAATCCGGCAAGTGATCGGTTGGCTAGGGTCGTCGCGTGATCCCGCCGACCCTGCTCGCCCATGCCGAGCGCGGGCCGGAGTGGGCCGCCTGGATCGATCGGCTGCCCCGACTGGTGCGGGAGCTGCTCGAGGAGTGGTCGCTGACGCCCGACGGCGAGACTGCGCACGGGGAGACCGCACTCGTCCTGCCCGTACGGACGCCGGGCGGACGGCCCGCGATGCTCAAGGTCGGCTGGCCGCACCCGGAGGCCGAGCACGAGGCGCTCGCCCTGCAGCACTGGCACGGCCGGGGTGCCGTACAGCTGCTCAAGGCCGACCCGCACCGCTGGGCGCTCCTGCTCGAGCGGCTCGATGCCGAGGACCTCGGCGACCAGTGGGACCTCGATGCCTGCGGCATCGTGGCCGGTCTCTACCGGCGCCTGCACGTGCCGGCGCCGCCGCAGCTGCGGCTCCTCTCCGAGCAGGCCGGGCGCTGGGTCGAGGAGCTCGGTGCGCTGCCCAAGGGGGCGCCGTTGCCGCGCCGGATGGTCGAGCACGCCCGGGCGCTGGCGAAGGACCTCGCCGCCGACCCGGCATGCGACGGCACGCTGATCCACACCGACCTGCACTATGCCAACGTGCTGCGCGACCCGGTCGACGACACCTGGCGGGCGATCGATCCCAAGCCGCTGTCGGGTGACCCGCACTACGAGCTCGCCCCGATGCTCTGGAACCGCTTCGACGACCTCGCCGGGCGGGTCCGCGACGGCATCCGCGACCGGTTCTTCGCGCTGGTCGACGGCGCCGACCTCGACGAGGACCGCGCTCGTGCCTGGGTGATCGTGCGGATGATGGTCAACATCAAGGGCGAGCTGCTTGCCAACGCCGCCCCGGACCGCACGTGGACCTCGATGATGCTGACGATCGCCAAGGCCGTCCAGGACTGAGGCCTCCCGGCGGCGCGGCTCAGCGCTGCTGCAGGATGAAGATCCGCAGCCGGCGATCGGTGATCCGGCGCTGGTAGCGCCGGTAGCCGGGATAGATCGACTCCGAGCGGTCGAGCACCACAGCGGCCTCCTCGTCGGTCGCTGGCCGCGCCAGCGCATCGATCGTCGCCTCGCGATAACTCACCGTGAGGCGCGGGTTGGCCTCGAGGTTGAAGACCCAGGCCGGCGTCGTGGCAGAGCCGAAGTTGGAGCCGATCAGGGCGAGCGTCTCCTCGTACGGGACGGCGATGAGGTGGGTGCGACGCGGCTCGCCGCTGCGGCGCCCGGTGGTGACGATGTCGAGCACCGGCAGTCCGGCGAGGACTCCGGGGACGCTCTGCTGTCCCTTGCTCATCCGCGCGACGACGTCGTCGATGTGCGCCAGCGTCAGCTTGAACATCGTCGCGCCGACCGCGCTCGCGCCGAACGCCTGCATGCCGCGCTGCAGGGTGTTGGGGGTGCGGTGCTCGTAGCCCAGGTCGCTGGCGAATCCCATGCCCGGACGCTAACGCCGAATCCGGGCCGCGCACAGCGTGCCGTCGGGAACCGAATGGCGAAGGAGGGCGGAGGCGAGCAGAATGCGCCCATGCCTCGCGTCATCTCCGTCAACGTCGGTCGACCCCGGGACGTCGAGTGGGCCGATCTCGGCTACACGTCGATGGAGAAGAGCGTCGTCGAGGGCCCGGTCAAGGTGCACCGCAACGGCCTGGTGGGTGACGTCGTCTCCGACACCAAGCACCACGGCGGCCCGGACCAGGCCGTCTACGCCTTCTCCCGCGAGGACCTCGACCTGTGGGCCGACCGCCTCGGGATCGAGCTGCGCAACGGCTCCTTCGCCGAGAACCTCACCACCGAGGGGATCGACGTCAACGAGGCCGAGGTGGGGGAGCGCTGGCGGATCGGCACCGTCGTGCTCGAGGTCTGCTCGATCCGCACCCCGTGCAACGACTTCAAGAACTGGATGGGCGTCATCGGCGCCGACAACAAGGGCTGGGCCAAGAGGTTCGCCGCCGAGAGCCGGCCCGGGCCCTACCTCCGGGTGATCGAGGAGGGCGTCCTCCAGGCAGGCGACGAGATCGAGGTGATCCACCGGCCCGGGCACGGGCTGACCGCCACGGCGCTCTTCCAGGCGATGAACCTCGACCACAGTCGACGTCCCGCCTTCGCGGCGGTCCCCGCGGCGATGGCCGCGCTCGGCGCCGAGCCCCGGGCGAAGGTCGAGGCGTACGTCGCCACGCATGCCTGAGGCGGCTGGTGCGCCGCCGGGATCGTGCGTGAGGCCCTCGCCCCGTTCCGCGTACGACGTCTCTGGGAGCACGCCTGAGAACCCGGCTCCGGCTTGATTTGTTCGAACAAATGTTCGAACATGGATGAGTGGCAAGGCGACGTAGCGAGGAGCGGCACCAGCGAAGCGAGCGCCCTGCTCTTCTCGCCGATGGTGACACCCGGGTCGATCTCGACCGGCTGCGGGAGCGCATGCGCCGGATGGAGGGCGGCCTCGGCGGCCCGGGCGACATGGCCCGGCCCGAGCTGGAGTCCCTGCCCGGACTCGCCCAGGTGCTGCGGCTGCGAGCCGGTGGGAGCTACCAGGTCGAGGGTGCCAGCCTCGCGCTCGCGCTGCTCGCCGGCCCCTCCCGCGGCGGCGCCTGGTGCGCGGTGGTGGGGATGCCCGACTTCGGCGCCGAGGCCGCCGCCGAGCTCGGCGTGGTGCTGGAGCGGACCATCCTGGTCCCCGACCCCGGCCCGTCCTGGCTGGAGGCGACGGCGGCCCTGGTCGACGTCGCCTCGCTGGTGCTGGTCCGTCCGGGAGACCGGGTGGCGGAGGCGGTCGCGGCCAAGATGTCGGCCCGGCTGCGCAAGCGCGGTGCGGCCCTGCTCTCCCTCGGCCCCTGGCCGCGGGCGGAGGCGGCCGCCCGGGTCGTCGCGCCGCGCTGGTCCGGGCTCGGTCGCGGCGAGGGGTACCTGCGCTCGCGCGAGGTCGTGGTGGAGGTGCGGCGCGGAGCCGCGCCGCCCCGGCGTACGACCCTGCTCTTCCCGGGACCCGACGGCACGCCGCTCGCGGCCGGCGTGGAGCAGGCCTCCTCGGTCGTGCTGGGGGAGGTGGCGGTCTGATGCACAGGGTTCCTGAGGAGCGAGCGCAGCGAGCGTCTCGAAGGATCCTCGTCGTCTGGTGCCCCGACTGGCCGGTGGTCGCCGCGCTCGCCGAGCGCGACCTGCCCACCCACCTGCCGGCGGCGGTCCTGGTCGCGAACGCGGTGCACTCCTGCAACGGTGCCGCCCGCGACTTCGGCGTCCGCCGGGGGATGCGGCGCCGCGACGCCCAGGCCCGCTGCCCCGAGCTGGTCCTGCTCGACGAGGTCCCCGAACGGGAGGTGCGCGCCTTCGAGCGGGTGCTCGCCGCGCTCGAGGAGCTGCGCCCCGGCGTGGCGCCGCTGCGCCCGGGCCTGGCCGCGCTGCGCTCGCCGGGCCGGTTCTACGGCGGCGAGCCCGAGGCCGGCGCGGTGATCGCCGAGTGCCTGGTCGGGCTCGGTGTGCGCGACGTCCGGCTCGGTGTCGCCGACGACCTCTTCACCGCCGAGCAGGCCGCCCGACGGGCCGCGGTGCAGGAGACGACGGTGATCGCCGAGGGAGCATCGGGGGAGTTCCTCCGGGCCCTGCCGCTCGAGGTCCTCGACGAGCCGGAGACGGTGAGCCTGCTGCGCCGCCTGGGGCTGACCACCCTCGGCGACCTGGCCGGGCTGCCGGCCGCGACCGTGCGGTCCCGCTTCGGCGACCGGGCCGCCTGGGTCCACCGGGTCGTCCACGGCGGCGGGGCTCGCCCGCTCGCCGCCCGTACCCCTCCGCCCGAGCTGACCTGCGAGATCGACTTCGAGCCGGCGCTCGACTCCGCCGAGACGGTCTGCTTCTCCACCCGTCAGACCGCGGAGCGGTTCGTCGCCCAGCTCGGTCAGCGTCAGCTGGTCTGCACCGAGGTGGTGATCGCGGTGGAGGCCGACGGCGCGCTCGCCTCGGAGCGGCGCTGGCTGCACCCGCGCTGGTTCGCCGCCACCGACCTGATCGACCGGCTGCACTGGCAGCTGGTCGGCTCGCTGCGGGTCGGGGACATCCGCTCCGCGATCACCCGTGTCCGGCTCACCCCGGAGACCGTCGTCCCCGAGTCCGACCACGCCGACGGGCTCTGGGGCGGTACCGACGCCCGGGTCGAGCGCGGCGTGGCGCGGGTGCAGGGGATGCTCGGCCAGGGCGCGGTGGTCGCGCCGGTGCTGCAGGGCGGTCGCAGCCCGGCCGACCGGCAGGCGCTGGTGCCCTGGGGCGAGAAGGCCCCGGCGCTGCGCCCGCGCGCGCTGCCGTGGCCCGGCTCGATCCCGGCCCCGGCCCCGGCCCGGGTGTTCGCGACCCCGTGGGAGGCCGGTGTGCTCGACGCCGCCGGCCGCGCGGTCACCGTGCTCGACCGTGGCTCCATGACGGGCGACCCGGCCCGCTTCCGTCCCGGCGCCGGCGAGGAGTGGCAGCCGGTCGCCGCCTGGGCCGGCCCGTGGCCGGTCGACGAGCGCTGGTGGGAGGGCGGCGGGGGCCGCCCGATGCTGCGCTTCCAGATGGTCGGCGTCGACGGCCGCGCCTGGCTGGTCACGTTCGACGGCACGGCCTGGGTGACGGAGGCGGCGTATGACTAGCGCGGTGGTCGGTCGGGTTCGAGGCTCGCTGTGCTCGCACCTCGACCCCCGGTGGGGAGGGACCGTCTGATGGGCTGGAACAACCCACCGATCTCCTGGCGGGAGCTCGAGCGCCGGCTCTCCGGGAAGCCCGCGCCGAGGGACCCGCACGGCGACGCCCCGATCTCCCGGCACCGGAAGCGGATCGAGACGCTCGACGTGCAGCGGCCCGAGGGGCCCGTCACGCCCTACGCCGAGCTGCACGCCCACTCGACCTTCAGCTTCCTCGACGGTGCCAGCGATCCGCGGGCGCTGGTCTCCGAGGCGGTCCGGCTCGGACTGCACGGGATGGCGCTGACCGACCACGACGGCTTCTACGGTGCGCCGCTGTTCGCGGAGGCGGGGAAGGCGGCGGCCGGCTTCCGGACGGTCTACGGCGCCGAGCTCTCCCTCGGCCTGACCGCGCCCCAGCTCGGTGTCCCCGACCCTGGAGCAAGCACAGGGGGCACCCATCTCTTGGTTCTCGCCCGGGGCGTCGAGGGCTACCACCGGCTCTCCGCGGCGATCACCGACGCCCAGCTGCGCGGGGACGAGAAGGGCCGGCCGGTCTACGACCTCGACGAGCTCGCCGAGCGGGCGCAGGGGGAGTGGCTCGTCCTGACGGGCTGCCGCAAGGGCTTCCGTACGCGCGAGGCGATCGACCGCCTGGTGGGCCGCTTCGGGCGCGACAACGTGGTGGTCGAGCTGACCGGGCACGGCTCCCCAGAGGACTCGACGACTCACGATGTCCTCGCCGGGCTCGCGCGTGATCTGCGCCTCCCGATCGTGGCGACCGGCAACGTCCACGCCGCCCGCCCGGAGCACACCAGGCTGGCGGCCGCGATGGCCGCCATCCGCGCCCGTCGCAGCCTGGCCGAGATGGACGGCTGGCTGCCGAGCGCGCCCGCGTACCTCCGCTCCGGTGCAGAGATGGCAGAGCGATGGCGTCGTCATCCGGGCGCGGTGGCGCGCAGCGTCGAGATCGCCGACGCCTGCGCCTTCGACCTGCAGAAGGCCAAGCCCGAGCTGCCCAAGCGCCGCATCCCCGAGGGTCATACCGCCGCCAGCTGGCTGCGGGTCCTGACGGAGCGGGGCTTCGTGGAGCGGTACGAGAAGCCGTACGCCCACGACCCGGCCTTCGTGGCCAAGGCGCGCCAGCGGGTCGAGGACGAGCTCGCCACGATCATCCGCAAGGACTTCCCGGGCTACTTCGTGATCGTCCACGACATCGTCCGCTTCGCCCGCAGCCAGAGGATCCTGTGCCAGGGCCGAGGGAGCGCTGCGGCGAGCGCCGTCTGCTACGCGCTGGGGATCACCGCGATCGACCCGGTCTACTACGCCCTGCCGTTCGCGCGGTTCATCTCCGAGCACCGGCTCGAGGAGCCCGACATCGACGTCGACTTCGACTCGGACCGGCGCGAGGAGGTGATCCAGTGGGTCTACGACACCTACGGCCGGCGCAACGCGGCCCAGGTCGCCAACGTCATCACCTACCGGCCGAAGATGGCCGTCCGCGACGCCGCCAAGGCGCTGGGCTACTCACCGGGCCAGCAGGACGCCTGGTCCAAGGGGCTGCAGAGCTGGAGCGGGATCGACGAGGAGGCCGGGCTGCCCGCGCAGGTGCGGCAGCTGGCCGAGGGCTTCCTGTCGGCGCCACGCCACCTCGGGATCCACTCCGGCGGGATGATCCTCACCGAGCGGCCGATCGGCGAGGTGGTGCCGATCGAGCGGGCCCGGATGGAGAAGCGGACCGTCCTGCAGTGGGACAAGGACGGATGCGAGTACATGGGGCTGGTGAAGTTCGACCTGCTCGGCCTCGGCATGCTCTCCGCGCTCGACCACATGATGACGCTGGCACGCGAGCACTGCGGGGATGCGTGGGAGCTGGCGACCATCCCCAAGGAGGAGCCGGCCGTCTTCGACATGCTCTGCCGGGCCGACTCGATCGGCGTCTTCCAGGTCGAGTCCCGGGCACAGATCGGCACCCTGCCGCGGTTGCGGCCGCGTTGCTTCTACGACCTGGCGATCGAGATCGCCCTGATCCGGCCCGGCCCGATCCAGGGTGGCGCCGTGCACCCGTACGTCCGGCGCGCGACCGGCAAGGAGCCGACCACCTTCGCGCACCCGTTGCTCGCCGACAAGGAGGTCCTCGGGCGTACGCGCGGGGTGCCGATCTTCCAGGAGCAGCTCATCGAGATGGGCCGGATCCTGGGCGACTTCAGCGCCGACGACGCCGACCTGCTGCGCCGCGCGATGGGCTCCAAGCGAGGGGTGGAGCGGATCGAGTCGCTGCGCGCGAAGCTCTTCGAGGGGATGACCGAGAAGGGCCTGGACGCCGTGCAGCAGGAGGCGATCTACACCCAGATCATCTCGTTCGCGAGCTTCGGCTTCGCGGAGTCGCACGCGCTCTCCTTCGCCAAGCTGGTCTACGCCTCGTCGTGGTTCAAGCTGCACTACCCGGCCGCGTTCCTGGCCGGGCTGCTGCGCGCCCAGCCGATGGGGTTCTACTCACCCCAGTCGCTCACCCAGGACGCCCGCCGCCACGGCGTGGAGGTGTTGCGGCCCTCGCTGCTGCGCTCCGCCGCCGTCGCCGACCTGGAGCCCACGGACGTCGAGCCTGCCGAGACGTCTCGACAGGCTCGACGTCCGTGGCGAGCGGAGTGCCTGCGCGACGGACCTCAGGAGGGCACCCCGTGGGTCCCCGGCACCCCCGACCCGACGCCGCAGCACCGTCGCGACGGGGCGTTCGCCGTACGGCTCGGACTCGACTCGGTGCGCGGCATCGGCAAGGAGGTCGCGGAGCGGATCGTCGCCGCCCGGGCGGAGCGGCCCTTCCGCGACCAGCTCGACCTGTCACGGCGCGCCGGCCTGGAGCGTGCCCAGCTGGAGGCGCTCGCCACTGCCGGCGTCTTCGCCGAGGCCTTCGGCGGCCAGGACCGTCGCCAGGCGCTGTGGGCCGCCGGCTGGACCGAGCGACCCGACCAGCTCGAGGGGATCGGGCTGGCGATCGAGGCGCCGCAGCTGCCCGCGATGCACGCTGTCGAGGAGACCCTGGCCGATCTGTGGGCGACCGGCGTCAGCCCCGACGGGCACCCGTTCGCGCACGTCAGGGCCCGGTTGAAGGAGTACGGCATCCCGGCGATCACCGAGCTGCCCGCGTACGGCACCGGGCGCACCCTCACCGTCGCCGGGCTGGTCACCCACCGCCAGCGCCCGGGGACCGCGGGCGGGGTCACCTTCCTCAACCTGGAGGACGAGACCGGCATGCTCAACGTGGTCTGCAACGAGACCGTCTGGCAGCGGCACCGCAAGCTGGTGTCCTCGGTCAACGCGTTGCTGATCGAGGGCAGGCTCGAGCGCAACGAGGGCGCCACGAACCTGATCGCCGTGCGGATCGGCGGCCTCGCGCAGGTCTACCCCGAGGCCGCCCAGGCGCTCGCCGAGCGGCACCGGTCGCGCGATTTCCGGTGAGGCTCAGGGATCTTCCCGATGGGGTGCCGCCGGCGCGAGGCGCACAGTGGAGGCGTGACCACCAGAACGCTCACCCGTCCCTCCGACGACCGCTGGATCGCCGGCGTGTGCGCCGGCCTCGGCCGCCGCTTCGGGATCGATCCGAAGGCGGTCCGGATCGCCTTCGTGATCTCCTGCCTGCTGCCCGGCCCGCAGTTCCTGATCTACATCCTGCTGTGGATCCTGATGCCCCGCGAAGACTGAATCGCGACGCCATCGCGT
This sequence comes from Nocardioides sp. JCM 18998, assembly GCF_055391535.1. Lineage (NCBI taxonomy): Bacteria > Bacillati > Actinomycetota > Actinomycetes > Propionibacteriales > Nocardioidaceae > Nocardioides > Nocardioides sp. JCM 18998. The sequence continues at coordinate 4,290,031 of NZ_AP043886.1, read as the reverse complement.
GACAATGGGCGCATGCCCTCCGCACTGCCCGTCGGCGATCCCGCACCTGCCGATGGCAGCCTCCCCGCAGCCGCGCTGAGCACGCTGGGGGAGAAGGGTCTCGGCTTCTACGTCCACGTGCCGTTCTGCACGGTGCGCTGCGGCTACTGCGACTTCAACACCTACACCGCGACCGAGCTGGGTCCGGGCGTGAGTCGGCAGACCTACGCCGACCAGGCGATCGCCGAGATCCGCCGGGCCCGTACGGTCCTCGGCGACACGGACCGCCCGATCGACACGATCTTCTTCGGCGGAGGCACCCCGACCCTGCTCCCGGCCGCCGACCTGACCGGGATCGTCGCGGCGATCCGCGAGGAGTTCGGGTTGAGCGCCGACGTCGAGGTGACGACCGAGGCCAACCCCGACAGCGTCGACCTGCGCTACCTCGACGAGCTCCGCGCCGGCGGCTTCACCCGGCTCTCGCTCGGCATGCAGAGCTCGGTGCCGCACGTGCTCGCCGTCCTGGATCGCACCCACGACCCGTTGCGCGTCCCGGCCGTGGTGGAGTGGGCCCGCGCCGCGGGATTCACCTCGCGCGACTCCGGCGGGGTCAGCCTCGACCTGATCTACGGCACGCCGGGTGAGTCGATGGCCGATTGGCAGCGCTCGCTGGAGGACGCCCTCTCCTGCGGTCCGGACCACATCTCGGCCTACAGCCTCATCGTCGAGGACGGCACCGCGCTGGCCCGCCGGGTGCGCCGTGGCGAGCTGCCGATGCCCGATGACGACGACTTCGCTGACAAGTACGTCGTCGCCGACGAGCGCCTCCGGGCGTACGGCCTGAGCTGGTACGAGGTCTCCAACTGGGCCACCGACCCGGCCCATGCGTGCCGCCACAACCTGCTGTACTGGCGCGGCGGTGACTGGTGGGGTGTCGGACCGGGCGCGCACAGCCATGTCGGCGGCGTCCGCTGGTGGAACGTCAAGCACCCCGCCGCGTACGCAGACCGGATCCACGCCGGCGTCAGCCCGGCCCATGGCCGCGAGACGCTGAGCGCGGAGAACCAGCGCGTCGAGCGGGTGATGCTCGAGCTGCGCATCCGCGACGGCCTGCCGTTGGACGCGCTCGACGACGATGGTCGCGGGGCCGTGCCCGAGCAGGTCGAGCGCGGACTCGTCACGCTACGAGACCAGCGGCTCGTGCTCACCGACGCGGGCCGGCTGCTCGCCGACGGCGTGGTGCGCGACCTGCTGGTCTGAATCCCACGCATCACCCGTGGCACGTGCGGACCATCGCCCTGACATGTTGCGGCGCCGTCAGCCCACCGTGACGAAGTCGATCAGCTCCTCGACCCTGCCGAGCAGGGCCGGCTCCAGGTCGTCGTACGTCTTGACCTTGGACAGGATGTGCTGCCACGCGCGGGCGATGTCGGCCTGGTCGCGGTGTGGCCAGCCGAGGTGCTGGCATACGCCCTTCTTCCACTCGATCGTGCGAGGGATCGTCGGCCACGCGCGCAGCCCGAGGCGGTCGGGCTTGACCGCCTGCCAGATGTCGATGAACGGGTGACCGACGATCTTGACGCTCGTGCCGTGCGGGCCGCGCATGATCGCCTCGGCGATGCGCGACTCCTTGGAGCCTCGGACGAGGTGGTCGACCAGGACGCCGACGCGTCGCTCGGCGCTCGGCTTGAAGTCCTTGAGGTGGTCGGCCAGGTCGTCGACGCCGCCGAGGTACTCGACCACGACGCCCTCGATGCGGAGGTCGTCGCCCCAGACCCGCTCGACCAGCTCGGCATCGTGCCGGCCCTCGACGAAGATCCGGCTCTGCCGGGCGACCCGCGCCTTGACGTTCTCGACCGCGATCGAGCCCGATGCGGTGCGCTTGGGGCCGGACGGCGCGGCCGCCCGGGGCACCGGCGCGGTGAGGATGACCGGCTTGCCCTCGAGCAGGAAGCCCGGGCCGAGCTCGAACGTCTTCCGCTTCATCCGGCGGTCCTCGAGGGTGACCGTGTTGAGCTGGCGGTCGACGGCGACGATCTCCCCGACGAAATCGCTCTGCACCTCCTCCACGACCGCACCGATCTCGGCGGGCGCGGGGACCGCGCGGCCGTTCTTCGGCGCGCGCCAGTCGGTGGTGAGGACGTCGGTGGTGTAGCGGTCGGCCATGTGACGAATGATCCCAGGAGTCCCAGCCGCCTCAGCGGCCCCACGCCGCCGGGAGGCTCAGCAGAGTCCGGCGTGGAGCTCGTCGCGCAGCAGCGTGCCGAGGTCGGCACCGGAGCGGGCCGCGCGCGGGAACGCGAGCCGCAGCCGGTGACCGCCGTCGATCTCGACCCAGTCGATCGCCAGGCCCTCGGCGCTCAGGTCGCTCAGCGAGGCGGCGATCACGCCGTCGGGGTGCAGCCCCTGGCGCAGGGAGACCGCTTCGCGCAACTCCTCCTCGTGGACGCTGTTCGCGTGGTCACGCCAGCGCTGGAGGTAGCCGCGGTTGAGGGCGAGCTCGTCGGACGCGAAGGCCATCGCCGGGACCGTCACCCGCTCGCCGTCGAAGGTGAGCCGGACGCGCTCGACCTCGACGACCACGACGTCGCGCAGCTCGCCGCAGCAGGAGCACCGGTCGAAGCCCGTACGCCGCAGCGAGCCGGCCAGCGCGAGGCTGGCCGCGCGCTCGCGGGTGCCGGGCTCCCCGATCCCGCTGCCGAGGGTGAGCAGGCACGCCCGGCCCTCGCCGGCGGCACGGGAGAGCGCTCCGCCGATGCGGCAGGAGAAGGTCGGCACGCCGTTCGTCTCGATCATGCCCAGCCGCGGATCGTCGGCGGTTGGGTTGGCGACGTCGGCCACGACCAGGTCGATGCTGGCGGGGCAGGACAGGATGCTGCGCGCGGTCTCGGCGGCGCTGACGGATCGGGTGACAGTCATCACGACTCCTCGATAGGTAAGGCTTACCTAATCAGATTCTCGCGGCCGGAACAAGCGCCGCGTCCGTGGGAGATCCGGCTCGACGCGCTAGCATTGGCACTCATCACCGCTGAGTGCCAGACGCTTCGCGGGGGCTGAGCGGAACCAGGAGGACACGACGATGCAGAACGAGCGCCGGTTGGACGTTCTCCGTGCGATCGTCGAGGACTACGTCGCCACCGAGGAGCCGGTCGGCTCCAAGGCGCTGGTCGAGCGGCACGGGCTGGGCGTGAGCTCGGCGACCGTGCGCAACGACATGGCCGCGCTGGAGGAGGAGGGGTACATCACCCAGCCGCACACCAGCGCCGGCCGAGTCCCCACCGACAAGGGCTACCGGCTCTTCGTCGACCGGCTCACCACCGTCAAGACGATGAGCGCGGCCGAGAAGCGCGCGATCACCAGCTTCATGGCCGGTGCGGTCGACCTCGACGACGTCGTGCAACGCAGCGTGCGCCTGCTCAGCCAGCTGACCCGTCAGGTCGCCGTGGTGCAGTACCCCACGCTGAGCCGCAGCACGGTGCGTCACGTCGAGCTGGTCGCGCTCGCGCCGACGCGGCTGCTCGTCGTGCTGATCCTCTCGAGCGGCCGGGTCGAGCAGCGGGTGGTGGAGCTGTCGGCCGCCATCGACGACGAGACCCTGGCGGGGCTGCGGTCCTCGCTCAACGGCGCCGCTGCCGGCGAGGTGATCGCCCAGGCCGCGACCCGGTTGCGCGAGGTCGCGGAGCGGGCCGACGCCGGCTCGGGGTCCGGTGCCACCGGCGTGGTCGTCGCGGCCCTCATCGAGGCGATGAGCGACCACCGCTCCGATCAGCGCGTCGCAGTCGGCGGCGCCAGCAACCTGGCTCGCTACGGTGACAGCTTCGACACCGCCGTCCGCCCGCTGCTGGAGGCGCTCGAGGAGCACGTCGTGCTACTCAAGCTGATGGGCGAGGCGACCTCGGGCGGCCTGATCACCGTCCGGATCGGCGCCGAGGGTCCCTACGAGCAGTTCGCCCAGACCAGCGTCGTGGCCACCGGCTACGGCCCGAGCGACGACGCCCTCGCCTCGCTGGGCATCGTCGGCCCCACCCGCATGGACTATCCCGGGACGATGGCCGCGGTGCGCGCCGTCGCCCGCTACCTCAGCCACATCCTCGACGAGGCCTGAGGCCTCGGTTCGCTGCATCAGAGAGTCGGAAGAGAACACGTGGATCCGTACGAGCTCCTCGGCGTCGAGCGCGACGCCGACGACGCGACCATCAAGAAGGCCTACCGCAAGCTGGCCCGGCAGTACCACCCGGACGTCAACCCGGACCCTGTCGCGCAGGAGAAGTTCAAGGAGGTCTCGCACGCCTACGAGATCCTCTCCGACCCGCAGAAGCGGGCGGCCTTCGACCGCGGTGGCGACCCGTTCGGCGGCGGTTTCGGCGCGGCCGGCCAGGGCTTCTCCTTCACCGACATCATGGACGCGTTCTTCGGTGGTGGCGGCCAGGGCGGCACCTCCGGCGGGCGCGGTCCGCGTCCGCGCACGCGCCGCGGCCAGGACGCGCTGATCCGGCTCGACATCGAGCTGGCCGAGGCGGCGTTCGGCGTCACCCGCGAGCTCAAGGTCGACACCGCCGTCGTGTGCGACACCTGTCACGGCGCCGGAGCGGCCGCGGGCACCCAGCCGAAGGTCTGCGAGACGTGCCGCGGTGCCGGCGAGGTCGCCCACGTCCAGCGCTCGTTCCTCGGCGAGATCCGCACCCTGCGCCCGTGCGCGGCATGCCGCGGCTACGGCTCGATCATCGCCGACCCCTGCCGCGACTGCGCCGGGGACGGCCGGGTCCGCTCGCGCCGCACGCTCACCGTGAAGATCCCGGCGGGCGTCGACACCGGCACCCGCGTGCAGCTCTCCGAGCAGGGCGAGGTCGGCCCCGGCGGTGGCCCGGCCGGCGACCTCTACGTCGAGATCGAGGTCGCCCGGCACGACACGTTCACCCGGCACGGTAACGACCTGCACTGCACGGTCACGGTCCCGATGACCGCCGCGGCGCTCGGTACGACCATGACGCTGCCCACCCTCGAGGCCGACCTCCCCGACCAGGACATGGCGCCCGGCGACCCGGCCACCAGCTTCGACCTGGAGATCAAGGCCGGCACCCAGTCCGGCGCCGAGCAGGTGCTGCGCGAGCGCGGCGTTCCCGGCCTGCGCGGGGGTCGAGGCAACCTGGTCGTCACGATCCAGGTGGAGACCCCGAGCAAGCTCGACGCCGCCCAGGAGGAGCTGCTCCGCCAGCTGGCCGCCCTGCGCGGCGAGGAGCAGCCCGAGGGGCACATGCGCGCCTCGACCAAGGGCGTCTTCGGTCGCTTCCGCGACGCCTTCAAGTGAGCCGCTGACGTGAGCCTGCCCGTCCACCTCGTCCCGACGCTGGCCGGTGTCGCGATCGGCGACGCCGTCACGGTCGACGGGGACGAGGCCCACCACGCCGTCGCCGTACGCCGCCTGCGGGTGGGGGAGGCCGTGGTCCTGACGGACGGAGCGGGCGTCGCGGTGACCGGGCAGGTCGCCACGACCGGCAAGCGGGTCTTCACCGTCACGGTCACCGAGCGCACCGACGCGCCCGAGTCGACCCCCCGGGTCACGGTCGTGCAGGCGCTGCCCAAGGGGGAGCGCGGCGAGCTCGCGGTCGAGGTGCTGACCGAGATCGGTGTCGCCCGGATCGTCCCCTGGGCGGCGAGCCGCTCGGTCGCCGTATGGAAGGGTGAGCGGGCCGAGAAGTCGCTGGCCAAGTGGCGCTCGACCGCCCGCGAGGCGGCCAAGCAGGCCCGCCGGGCGCACTTCCCGGAGGTGACGCCGATGGCCTCGACCGCCGAGGTCGTCGCCCTGCTGGGCGCCGCTCCCGACGCGGTCACGGTGGTGCTGCACGAGGAGGGCGGGCGGCGGCTCCGAGACGTCACCCTGCCGGAGGCAACAGGCGAGATCGTCGTCGTGGTCGGACCCGAGGGCGGTCTGGCCCCCGAGGAGATCGCGGCCTTCGAGGAGGCCGGGGCCCTCACGGTGCGGCTGGGCACCGAGGTGCTGCGTACCTCGACCGCCGGCCTCGCCGCGGTCAGCGCGCTGCTGGCGCGTACGTCACGCTGGGGCTAGTCGGTCGGTCCAGCAAGGTATGCAGCCGAACCCGCGCCTCCCACGGTGAGTTCCGCGAGGGAAGCGTCGGTTCACCTGCATACCTCGCGAACCAGCAGCGGCGCTACTTCTTCACGAAGCTGATCGTCGCCGAGGGCGGCTTGGTGCCCTCCTTGTTCGAGTCGTCGTCGACCCGCGCGGTGAACGTGTAGGTCCCCGACTGCAGCGCCGAGACGTCGATCTGCGCGCTCCAGGGGTAGGCCTTGTCGAGCCAGCCGTCGGCCGTCGCAGCGCCCGAGACCAGGATGCCGTCGGTCGGCGAGTCGATCTCCCACGGCACGTTCGCCTCGGGGGAGTTCGCCATCCCTGAGACGCTGAGGGTGGAGCTGACCGACTTGCCGCTCTCCGGCGATTCGATGCTGATCGAGGCCGGGGCGATGCCGTCGCCGGTGTCCGTGTCGCTCGCGGTCGCGGCGGCCTCGCTGGGCGCGGTCGTCACGGCGGTGGTCGCCGCCGGCGACGAGGCTCCGACGGGGGCGATCGACGGGTCGGCGGCGGTGTCGTCGGAGGAACCGCAGGCGGTCACAGCGAGGAGCAGGAGGGCGCCGGCGGCAAGTGCCCCGGAGGCACGGCGAAGGCCGGTGGATCGGTACCACGACACGGTCATGGGCACGAGTATGGCGTGCGCGCGAGCGCGAAGTGGGTTCACCGTGCCCGGATGCGGGAACATGATGGGTGTGCCGCGTCGTTGAAGCCGACGTACGCACCGTCGCACCGATCCCGAGGAGAGGGCCCGTCGAGGGCATCCATGACTGACCAGCAGCACCAGCACATCCAGCAGCCCCTGTCGCAGGGGCACGAGCGCCGAGCGACCACGAAGCACACCGTCGTGGTGCCGAACAGCGTCGATCTGGTCAGCGTCCTCGGGCCCGCCGACGAGCACCTCGGTCTCATCGAGAGCCACTTCGACACCGACCTGCACGTCCGCGGCAACCGGATCACGCTGCACGGCGAGCCGGACGAGGTGGTCCTGATCGAGCAGGTCCTGGAGGAGATCGTCCAGATCATCCGTACGGGCCAGGGTGTGACCACCGAGACCGTCGAGCGCGTCATCGGCATGCTCAAGGCCGCCGAGGCGGAGAAGCCCGCCGACGTCCTCTCGCTCAACATCCTGAGCAACCGGGGCCGGAGCATCCGGCCCAAGACGCTCAACCAGAAGCGCTACGTCGATGCGATCGACAAGCACACGATCACCTTCGGCATCGGCCCCGCGGGCACCGGCAAGACCTACCTGGCGATGGCCAAGGCGGTCCAGGCGCTCCAGGGCAAGCAGGTCAACCGGATCATCCTGACCCGCCCGGCGGTCGAATCCGGCGAGAAGCTCGGCTTCCTGCCCGGCACCCTGACCGAGAAGATCGACCCCTACATGCGCCCGCTCTACGACGCGCTGCACGACATGCTCGACCCCGAGCTGATCCCCAAGCTGATCACCGCCGGCACGATCGAGATCGCACCGCTGGCGTACATGCGCGGCCGGACCCTCAACGACGCGTTCATCGTCCTCGACGAGGCGCAGAACACCACGCCCGAGCAGATGAAGATGTTCCTGACCCGACTCGGCTTCGGGTCCAAAGTGGTCGTCACCGGCGATGCCTCGCAGAACGACCTGCCGAGCTCGCAGAAGTCGGGCCTCAGCGTCGTCGAGGGCATCCTCGGCGACGTGCGCGACATCAGCTTCAACAAGCTCACCGCCCACGACGTCGTCCGACATGCGCTCGTCGGCCGGATCGTCGCCGCGTACGACGACTACGATGCGGCCATCCAGCGGCGCATCGAGGCCCGCAACGCGGAGAAGGCGGAGCCGAACGAGATGGGGAAGCAGTGAGCATCGAGGTCCTCAACGAGTCCGGGTACGACCTCGACCTCGACCACCTCGCCGACCTGGCCCGCTTCGTGATGGACCAGATGCGGGTGCACCCGCAGGCCGAGCTCTGCATCAAGGCGGTCGACGAGGCCACCATCGCCCAGCTCAACGAGCAGTGGATGGACAAGCAGGGTCCGACCGACGTGCTCGCCTTCCCGATGGACGAGCTGCGCCCGGGCCTGGTCGACGAGGACCCCGAGGAGGGCGTCCTGGGCGACCTCATGCTCGCCCCGATCGTGGCCGAGCGACAGGGGGTCGCGACGGGCCACGGGCTGGTCCCCGAGCTGGAGCTGCTGACCACCCACGGCATCCTGCACCTGCTCGGCTACGACCACGCCGAGCCCGACGAGCACCGCGAGATGTTCACCCTCCAGGCCGAGCTCCTCCAGGCGTACGGGTCGCAGGCGATGCCGCCGTCGGCGGACTTCGCCGTCGGCAACCCGGGTCATTGATACCGCCGCTGAGACCAGGAATCCCCTCATGACCGAGGCGGCGCTCGTCGTCGCGGCCACCCTGCTGGTGGTCCTGGCCGGCCTCTTCTCCTGCGCGGACGCCGCGCTCGGCCCCTTCTCCCAGGCGCGCGCCGAGGAGCTGGTCGAGGAGCGACGCCCGGGCGCCAAGCGCCTGGTCGCGCTGCTCGCCGACCCGCCGCGCTACCTCAACACCGTCCTGCTGCTGCGACTGCTGTGCGAGATCGCGGCGATCGTCATCGTGACGCTGCTGGTCGAGCGCTGGTACGGCAGCGCCGGCCCGCTCACGTACCTCACCGTCATCGGCGCGATGCTGGTGATCTCCTTCGTCGCCATCGGGGTCGGTCCGCGCACCGTCGGGCGTCAGCACAACGAGCGGGTCGCCCTGCTCACCGCGACCCCGATCGTCGCGGTGACCACCGTCCTGGGGCCGATCCCGCAGCTGCTGATCGTGGTCGGCAACGCGCTCACCCCGGGCAAGGGGTTCCGCGAGGGCCCGTTCGCCCCGGTCGGCGGCGAGACCGTCCTGCGCGAGCTGGTCGATCTGGCCGAGGCGTCCAACGTCATCGAGGACGACGAGCGCTCGATGATCCACTCCGTGCTCGAGCTCGGCGACACGGTCGCCCGCGAGGTGATGGTGCCGCGCGGGGAGGTGGTCTTCGTCGAGCGGCACAAGAACATCCGCCAGGCGCTCTCGCTCTTCCTGCGCAGCGGCTTCTCCCGGATGCCGGTGATCGACGACAGCCTCGACGACATCGTCGGGATGGTCTATCTCAAGGACCTCGTCCGACGGGACTTCGAGGCGCCCGAGGTCGAGTTCACCCAGCGCGTCGAGGAGCTGATGCGTCCGGTGATGTGGGTGCCCGAGTCCAAGCCCGTCGACGACCTGCTCGCCGAGATGCAGCAGCTGCGCCAGCACGTCGCGATCGTCGTCGACGAGTACGGCGGCGTCGCCGGGCTGGTCACCATCGAGGACATCCTCGAGGAGATCGTCGGCGAGATCACCGACGAGTACGACACCGATCTGCGCGACCCCGTCGGCCTCGAGGACGGCTCGTGGCGGGTGCCCGCCCGCTTCCTCGTCGACGACCTGGAGGACCTGGTCGGCTTCGACGTCGAGGAGGAGGACGTCGACTCGGTCGGCGGCCTGCTCGCCAAGCACCTGGGCGTCGTGCCCATCCCGGGATCGCAGGTCGACGCGTACGGCCTGCGGTTCACCGCCGAAGAGACCGCCGGTCGCCGCAACAAGCTCGGCACCGTGCTGATCACCCCGCTGGAGGATCCCCATGACCGACTCGCGTGACGCGTCCCCGACGCCCGACCCGACCGAGCTGCCCGAGCTGTCCGCCGAGGACAGGAAGCTCGTCACCCTCGCCCGCGCCACCCGCGCCCGTACGGGTGCCGCTGAGGGTGCGGCCGTCCGCGACTCCGACGGCCGCACCTACGCCGCCGCGACCGTCGCGCTGCCCTCGCTGCAGGTCTCCGCGATCGGGGTCTGCGTCGCGATGGCCGTCGCCTCGGGCTCGCGCGGCCTCGAGGCCGTCGTCGTGCTCGGCGAGTCGACCGAGGTCGCCGCTGACGACCTGGCGGCGGTCCGCGACTTCGCCGGTGCCGGCGTCCCGGTGCTCGTCGGCGACGCCCGCGGCACGGTCGCCGGGGCGTTCGCCTCCTAGGGCCGTTCTGCGGCCTTCGTCACGTGGCCAGGACTCCGTGGCCGACCCCTTGTCAGCGCCAAGCGGACAGGGAGTACGTTTACTCGTGTGACCGGTTCTGAGGTGCAGCACGAGGCGTCGGTCCAGCGGTTGAAGGCGTCGTATGCGGCGATTCCCGCTGGTGCTCCGGTGCGGCTGGCGAAGCGGACGACCAACCTCTTCCGCGCACGCGCGGCGAGCACGGTGCCAGGTCTCGACGTGAGCGGCCTCAACGGCGTCATCGGCGTCGACCCCGAGGCCCGGACCGCCGACGTGCAGGGCATGTGCACCTACGAGGACCTCGTGGATGCGACCCTGCGCCACGGCCTGATCCCGTACGTCGTGCCGCAGCTGCGGACCATCACCCTCGGCGGCGCGGTCACCGGCCTCGGCATCGAGTCGACCAGCTTCCGCAACGGGCTGCCGCACGAGTCGGTCCTGGAGATGGATGTCTTCACCGGCGCGGGCGAGGTCATCACCACTCGTCCGGGCGACGACCTGTTCGACGCCTTCCCCAACTCCTACGGCTCGCTCGGCTACGCCACCCGGCTGCGGATCAAGCTGGAGAAGGTGCCCCCGTTCGTCGCGCTGCGCCACATCCGCTTCGACGACGCCGAGCTGATGGCCAAGTCGATCAGCGCGATCACCGAGACGCGTGCGTACGACGGCGAGCAGGTCGACGGCCTCGACGGCGTCGCGTTCGCGCCGGGGGAGTACTACCTGACCCTGGCCCGCTTCACCGATCTCGACGGGCTCGATCCCCGGAACGTGGCGCCGAGCGACTACCACTCGGGCCAGGACGTCTTCTTCAAGTCGCTGCAGCAGCGCAGCACCGACCTGCTGACCATGTACGACTACCTGTGGCGCTGGGACACCGACTGGTTCTGGTGCTCGGGCGCGTTCGGTGCGCAGAACCCGAGGATCCGCCGGTTCTGGCCGGAGCGGTTCCGCCGCAGCGACGTCTACATGAGGCTCCTCGGTCTCGATCGCCGCTTCGACATCGCCGACCGGCTCGATCGCCGGGCCGGTCGCCCATTGCGCGAGCGCGTCGTCCAGGACATCGAGGTGCCGCTGGAGAACATCGGTGCGTTCCTGAGCTGGTTCGACGAGAATGTCGGGATGCGCCCGGTCTGGCTCTGCCCCCTCGTGGCCGAGCGGCCCTGGGCCTCGTACCCGCTCGAGCCCGGCAAGATCTACGTGAACGCCGGCTTCTGGGGCACCGTCCACGTCGGCCCCGAGGCCACGGACGCGCCGACCAACCGCGCCATCGAGGCCACGGTGCACGAGCTGGGCGGACACAAGAGCCTCTACTCCGAGGCCTTCTACGACCAACAGACCTTCGACGCGCTCTACAACGGTGCCAACCTGGCGGCGGTGAAGAAGCGCTACGACCCGAATGACCGACTGACGAGTTTGTACGACAAGGTGGTGAAGCGGCGATGAGCAAGCGTGGGATCGCAGAGATCATCAATGGTTTCTTCGATGGCGGCCTTCCGATCAGGCTGTCGGCCTACGACGGATCGGTAGCGGGCGACACGGCCTCTCCGTACGGCATGCGGATCCTCAACAAGCGGGGACTCTCCTACATCCTGACCGCTTCGGGTGACCTGGGCCTGGCCCGTGCCTACGTCAGCGGTGACCTCGAGATCGAGGGCACGCATCCGGGCGACCCGTACCCCCTGCTCAAGCTCATCGTCGGCAACACCGACTTCGCTCGACCGAGCGTCACCGAGCTCGCCACGATCGTGAAGACGCTCGGCATCGGGAACTTCGTGCCGCCCAAGCCGCCCGTCCACGAGCACCTGCCGGCCTGGCGCAACGCCGTCGAGGAGGTCCGCTCCGCGGGGATCAGGGCGCTCAAGCGCCACACGCACGAGCGCGACGCCGAGGCGATCCACCACCACTACGACGTCTCCAACACGTTCTACGAGTACGTGCTGGGGCCCTCGATGGCCTACACCTGTGCTGTCTTCCCCACCGACGACGCCACCCTCGAGGAGGCGCAGGCGGAGAAGTTCGACCTGATCTGTCGCAAGCTCGGTCTCAAGCCCGGCGACCGCCTGCTCGACGTGGGCTGCGGCTGGGGCTCGATGGTGCGTCACGCCGCGAAGCACTACGGCGTCAAGGCGCTCGGCGTCACCCTCTCGCGCGAGCAGGCCGACTGGGCCGCCGAGGCGATCAAGCGCGACGGCCTGGACGACCTCGCCGAGGTCCGCTTCTCCGACTACCGCGACGTGGTCGAGAAGGACTTCGACGCGATCAGCTCGATCGGCATGACCGAGCACATCGGCGTCAAGAACTATCGGACCTACTTCAGCTTCCTGCACGGGCTGCTGAAGGACGACGGCCGCCTGCTCAACCACACGATCACCCGCAACGACAACACCAACAACGGTGGGGCGGGTGCGTTCATCGACCGCTACGTCTTCCCGGACGGCGAGCTCGCCGGCTCGGGCACGATCGTCGCGGCGGCCGAGGACGTCGGTTTCGAGCTGCAGCACCACGAGAACTTCCGCCGCCACTACGCGAAGACGCTGACCGGCTGGAACAAGAACCTCGTGGACAACTGGGACGCGTGCATCGCGGAGACCGATCTCGGCACGGCGAAGGTCTGGGGCCTGTACATGGCCGGGTCGCGGGTGGGCTTCGAGCACAACGAGATCCAGCTGCACCACACCCTGTTCACCAAGACGGTGGACGGGAACACGACCTACCCGATGCGGCACGACTTCGGAGCCTGAGCGGCAGTCGTGAGTGTCGGCGCGGCGTCCGCGCCCCGCTGACACTCACGACCCGTCGGGGACCAGCACCACACGGTCGGGGCCGGTGAGAGACCACGCCCGCTCCACCGCGCCGAACGGCACGGGGGCGGCATCCACCGCGAAGATGCCCGCGCTGATCGCAGCGGTGAGCTCGGCGAGCTCCGCGACGATGTCGCGGGTCGGCACCGAGCCCTGACCGCTGCCGATCAGCTGCAGGCGAGCGGCCCGCAGCGCCGCCGACGGGATCGGCGCGGTCGGCCCTGCCGTCGAGCCGATCTGGATCCACGTCAGGGGTACGCCACGGTCGGGGCGGGCGGTGACCACCGCGGCCATCGCCTCCGCGCTGGGCTCGCCCCACACGTAGTCGAGGACCACGTCGACGTCGCCGGCATGCGCGGCCAGGTCGGCCGCAGAGTCCGACGTGCCGAGCCTCACGAGGGCATCCGCCTGCCCGTCGAGTGCGGCGAGCCGGGCCTGGTCGCGTCCGGCTGCGACCACCCGCGCCGCCCCCAGGTGCCGGGCGACCTGGACCGCCATCCGGCCGGCGTTCCCGGTCGCCCCGAGGACCAGGACGCTGCTGCCGGGCCGGAGCGTCGTGCGCTGCTTCAGGGCCACCCAGGAGGACATCACCGGGTTCGCCGCCGCGGCGACGGAGACCGCGTCCGCGCCCGCGGGCAGCGCCACGCTGCGGCGTGCGTCGATCACCACCCGCTCGGCCATCGAGCCGAAGCGGGTGTCGTCGAGCACGAAGTAGCGCAGGCGGCCCTCGGCGTCGCGGCCGACGCCGTCGACGCCGGGGACGAGCGGTAGCTCCCCGGTGCTGGTGTAGTGCGAGCCGGCGGCCTGGGAGCGCACCCGCGGATGCAGGCCGGTGGCGACCACCTCCACGACGATGTCGTGAGGGCCGTGCGCGACGGGCTCGGGGACGTCGGTCCAGCGCGGTGCCGTACCGAACGCGGTGACGAGGGCAGCCTTCATATCGACCTCCAAATAGTTTGTAATACCAACTAAAGTAGTACGTAGTGCGAACTAGATCAAGTACTGTTGCGACATGGACTCCGCCACCTCCGATCGCCTCGTCGACGCCCTCGGCAGCGCGGCGTTCCTCACCACTGCCGTCCTCTCCCGCGTCGCTGCGGCGAACGACCTCTCACTGACCCAGTTGCGGCTGCTGGGGATCCTGCGCGACCGGCGTCCGCGGATGGCCGACCTGGCCGATCGGCTGGGGCTGGACCGGTCCAGCATGACCGGGCTGGTGACCCGGGCGGAGGCGCGCGGACTCCTCGAGCGGGCCCGCAGTGCGACCGACGGCCGGTCCGTCGAGGTCGGGCTGACGGCGGCCGGCCGCGAGCTCGCCGACCTGCTGACCGAGCAGGCCCGCGCCGCGCTGGCGCCGTACGTCGACGGCTTGGCGTCGGCCGAGGCCGAGCGACTCGTGGACCTGCTGGACCGCTTCGACGGGATGCCGCGCTCGGTCGAGTGACGAGGGATGAAGCCGCGGCGGCGTCAGGGCCTAGGCTTGGCCTGATGAGCACGAGGGCCCGAACGTACGAGGCGCAGGTCCTGCGCCGTGAGCAGTTGAGTGACCACTTCGTCCGGATCGTGCTCGGCGGAGCGGGGCTCGCGGGCTTCCAGTCCACCGGGATCCCGGACGAGTGGGTCGGGCTGATCGTGCCGGGTCAGTTCCAGAGCCGCTACTACACGGTGCGCTCCTGGGACGGCTCGCAGCTGGTGCTCGACATCGTGGTGCACGAGGTCGGCCTCGTCACCGAGTGGGCGCAGACCGACGTCGTCGGCCAGACGGTCACGGTGACCGAGCCGAAGGGCTCCTTCGCGCTGCCGGAGGGTGCCGGCTGGCTGCTCCTGGTGGGCGACCTGACCGGCCTGCCGGCGATGGCGCGCATCGCCGAGGAGATCTCTGCGTCGGCGTCGCTTCCGGTCCGGCTGTGGGTCGAGTCGCCGGACGTGGTCGAGGGCTACCTCCCGGCCGCCGACGTGCAGTGGTCCACTCCGCCGGGCGACGACGCCTCGGTCCTGGCCGCGGTCGTCGAAGGCATCGACTGGCCCGCGGGCGAGGGCTACTTCTGGATGGCCGGCGAGTCCTCGCAGATGCGGGCGATCCGCAAGCACCTGATGCGGGACGTGAAGCTGCCGTCGACCGCGTACGACGTGATGGGCTACTGGCGCGGCGGCGCCGTCCGGCAGCCGCGCGCCGTCGACCCGGGCCCGATCTATCGGGCCGGCAAGGCGGCAGGCAAGACTGATGACGAGATCTGGGCGGACTACGACGCCGCCCGTACGGCTGCCGAGGAGCAGGCATGAGCGAGCACGACCGCGACTTCGACACCCGGGGCGTCGCACCCGCCGGACCGCTCTACGGCGAACGCCGCGAGGGCTACCGCAGTGGCTTCGCCTCGTTCGTCGGGCGGCCCAACGCCGGCAAGTCGACCCTGACCAACGCTCTGGTCGGGCGCAAGATCGTCATCACGTCGGACAAGCCGCAGACCACCCGTACGGTCGTGAAGGGCATCGTCCACCGCGAGGACGGCCAGCTGATCCTGGTCGACACCCCCGGCATCCACCGGCCGCGCACCCTGCTCGGGGAGCGCCTCAACGACCTCGTCGAGGCCACCTGGACCGAGGTCGACGTGGTCGCGATCTGCTTCCCGGCCAACGAGAAGATCGGCCCCGGCGACAAGCGGATCGCGGAGAACGCGAACAAGCTCAGGAGGGGCATCAAGCGGGTCGCGATCGCGACCAAGACCGACCTCGCCACGCCCGAGCGCATCGCCGAGCACCTGCTCGACATCACCGCGCTGGGCACCGAGCTCGGCATCGAGTGGGCCGAGATCATCCCGGTGACCAGCGTCGGCAACTCGGAGAAGGACCAGGCACAGATCGAGCTCCTCGCCGACCTGCTGCTCGGCCTGCTCCCGGAGGGCCCGCCGCTCTACCCCGAGGGCGACCTCACCGACGCGCCCGACCAGGTCCTGGTCGCGGAGCTGATCCGCGAGGCCGCCCTCGACGGGGTCCGCGACGAGCTCCCGCACTCGATCGCGGTGGTCGTCGAGGAGATGGGCCTGCGCGAGGACCGTCCCGAGGACAAGCCGCTGCTCGACGTGCATGCCAACCTCTACGTCGAGCGCGACTCCCAGAAGGGGATCGTGATCGGCCACAAGGGCTCGCGCCTCAAGGACGTCGGCAAGCGCGCCCGGCTCCAGATCGAGGAGCTGCTCGGCGTCCCGGTCTTCCTCGACCTGCACGTGAAGATCGCCAAGGACTGGCAGCGCGACCCCCGGCAGCTCCGCAAGCTCGGCTTCTGAGGCCGCAGGGGAGCGTCCCCGGCGTTGCCCTTCGCTCGCTGGCCGCTTCGGGTCCAGGCCAGCTTCGCTCGGGCGCCTGGGGGCCGCACGCCCTGCGGCCTCAGGCAGTGGAGCCGTCGTCGAGCGGCGCGCGACGCCGCGGACGCTCCGCCTATGACCCGGGAGCCCAGCAGATGCCGTAGGTCTGACCGTTGTCCCACTGCTGCGCGGTAGGCCACTCGTAGCCCCACTGGTAGTCGAGCGCATCCTTGGCGACGTTGCGACCCGCCTGCTGGCACGGCTCCTGGCCGGCGTCCTTGACCTTGGCCTCGCCGGGATAGGCGCCCGACGGCAGGGGGACGGTGGAGAGCGCCTTCCAGGAGTGCTCCTCGCGGCACGGGACGCGACGGAAGCCGGCCGTGCCCGGCTGCGCGGTGCCGCACATCGCCCAGTCGCTCGCCCGATCGGAGTCGAGCACGCCCTGCAGCGAGCCGGTCACCGACGCGAGCTCCGCGTCGCCGGCCAGGGCCACCACGTCACAGCGGTACCAGTCCGCTCCCTCGGCCGCCTGCTCCACCGTCGGGCGGAACCAGATCGCGTGCAGCATGCTCAACCGCAGCGCCTCCTGGTCCCCGCCGACATAGGAGCCGAGCGCCGCCGGGCAGCGCTGCGCGAGCTGCGCCCGGACCCGCTCGGAGTCGACCGCCAGCAGGTGCCCGCCGACGAGGGTGTCCAGCCCGCCGACGGCGTACGTCTGGGCGGTGTGGCTCTGGGCGCACGGCACCGTGGTGTCGTCGTCCGGCAGGGTGGAGCCGAGTGCCTGGTCGTAGGTCAGCGTGTGGCAGCCCGAGGCCGCCGGGCGCGGCACCGCGCTGGCGACCGGGGGAGGAGCGGTGCTCGTGGGCGCATCCGGCTTGTCGGAGCCGCCGCAGGCGGCCAGGCCGAGCGCGGCGATGCCGACCAGCAGCCAGGCCCCGAGGACGCGGGCCGCAGGCCGTCTCACTGCGACGTCCTCGCCCAGCAGACCGAGCGCCGGTTCCCGGCCGACCACTCCCGCTTGCCGAACCACGTGTAGCCGTAGCCGTAGCTCGCCGGGTAGTCCAGCCACGCGTCGATCGACTCCGAGCAGTACGACTTCGTCTTCGCCTTCACGGTGGTGTCGCCGGGGTAGGCGCTCGCGGCCTCGCCCAGCTTGATCGTGGTGGCGGCCCGCCAGTCGTGGGGCATCGAGCAGGGCACGGTGGTGCCGGAGGCGACGCTCTTGCCCTTGGCGCATGCCATCCACGGGTCGACGCTGCGGGAGCTCAGCAGGCCCTTGGTCGTCGTCGGCAGGTCGACGTAGGAGTGCTGGGTCGCCGAGCCGCCCAGCACGTCGCAGCGGTACCACCGCGCGCCGGCGTCCCAGGCCGCCTTCGAGGGCCGGAACCAGACCCACGTCAGCAGCGAGCGCATCGCGGTGCTCTGGTCGGTCCCCAGGTACGCGGGGAAGTTCTGCGCACACGTCGCGTACGCCCATGTGTCGATCGCCGGATCGTCGTACGCGGCGTCGGTGAGCTTCTTCGACAGCTTGCCGACGGCGTAGGTCTCGCTGTCGTGCGGCTCGCTGCACGGCACCGTCTTGCCCGCATTGCTCGGTCGCGTCACCTCGTCCGTGGTGAGCATCCGGCAGACACCGGCGGCCGGTGCCGCGGTCGAGACCGACTCCGCGCTCGCATGCGCGCCGCACGCCGTGGCCGTCAGCAGGACGGTCAGGACGAGGGCGAGCAGGCGGGGCACGGGGCCTAAGGCTAATCCTGCGGTGGTTGGTTCAGGGGATTGCGGCGTGCGTGGCTCAGGCGGCCGCGACGCCCATCGCGCTGCGCAGGTCGCGCAAGATCCTGGTGAGCAGTCGGGAGACCTGCATCTGCGTCACGCCGAGCTCCGCGCCGATCTCCTCCTGGGTGCGGTCCTGGAAGAACCGCAGGAAGAGGATCTGCTTGTCCCGCTCCGGCAGCTCCTTGAGCACCGGCGCCAGCGCGGTCCGGGCCTCGGCCGCCTCGAGATCGGCGACGTCACCGGTCTCGTCGGGCAGCAGGTCGCCGACCGTGGCCGCTCCGTCGCGCGAGACGGGTTGGTCGAGCGAGGCCGGGGTGAAGCAGCCGAACGCCACGATGGCCTCGTCGTACTCCGCGGGGGTGATCTCCATCGTGTCGCGGACCTGGTCGTCGCTCGGCTCGTGGCCGAGCTCCTGGGTCAGGTCCTCGATGCAGCGGTTGACCCGCCACTGGAGCTCCTGCACGCGCCGCGGTGGCCGTACGGCCCAGCTGTGGTCGCGGAAGTGACGCTGCAGCTCCCCGCGGATGGTGGGCACGGCGTACGTCAGCAGGTCCTTGCCGAGGGTGGCGTCGAAGCGGAAGACCGCCTTGACGAGGCCCTCGTACGCGGCCTGCTGGAGGTCCTCCATCGGCACGCCGCGGCGCCGGTAGCGTGAGGCGACCGCCTCCGCGACGCCTCGGTTGATCAGGACGACCTGATCCAGCAGGCGTCGACGCTCGTCGTCGTCTGGCGCGGTGCGATGTGCGCGATCGAGCAGGTCCTCGGTCGTGCTCGCCCGCTCGGCGCGGGTCAGGCCCCGGTCGCCGTCACGCCTGGATGTCGGCTCCGGCGCCGCATCCGACATCGGGGCAGGTGTGATCGGTGCTGCCATGTCCAGCCTCCATCCCGAGTTGGTGGTGGTTGTGCAGGTCCCCAAGGATTCAGCACTGCGACCCTAGCCCGGGATGGTCTAGACCATCAACAGCGCCGCCAGCGTGCCTCCGAGGTCGTACGCGGCCTCGCGCTCGGGCGCGCCGACGTCGCCGAGCACCTCGAGGACGGGCGCTGCCTGCTGCCAGGCGAGCGCCTGGACGATGCTCTGCACCGAGCGCACCGCGCCGGTGGTGTCGTAGCGGCCGTGCACCCACAGCCCGTACGGCCTGCGCCCGCCGCTCGCCTCGCGGGCCTGCCCGTCGTCGCTCAGCGCGCCGCCGGCCTGCAGGAAGATCGTGTCGAAGAAGTGCTTGAGCGCGCCCGACATGTACCCGAAGTTGGCCGACGTCCCGAGCAGGTAGCCGTCGGCGCCGAGGACGTCCTCGGCGCTCGCCTCGAGCGCGGCGCGCACGACGACCTCGACGCCGCTGAGGGAGTCGTCGTTCGACCCCGCGATCACCGCTTCGGCGAGGGCCTGGGTGGTCGGGGTCGGGGAGTGGTGCACGACCAGCAGGCGTGCCACGGCGCTCAGCTCGCGGTGAGGCGCTTGCCGGTGACGAGGCTGGCCGAGATCCGGATCCAGAGCGGGCGGTGGCCGCTGGCCCAGGTGCGCAGCGAGGTGACCTCGGCGGGTACGTCGCTCTCGTGGTAGAACGCCTCGGCGCGACCGTGCACCACGACGCTCCAGCCGAGGTGGGTCTGCGGGTCGAGGTCGTCGATCTCGATCGCCACCGGGCTCTCGTCGACCTGCTCGGCGATGGCGGAGTGGGCGGTCGTGCGCAGCCAGAGTGAGCCGTCGTGGGTCACGTAGTTGACCGGCAGGATCTGCGGGCCGCTGCTGGTGTTCCACGCGATCCGGGCGAGGGCGCCGTTCTCGAGCTGCGCCCAGATCTCATCGTCGGTCAGGTCCGCGAGGATAGCCATGGCGCCAGTGTGGCAGATCACCGCAGGCGAAGCCGGTGCTCCGCCTGGACCCCGGCGACGCGGAATCCGACCCGGTCCAGGATGGTGGTGATGTAGGGGTCGGAGGCCGGGCTGGTGACCTGCACGAGCCGCACCCTCGTCGCCTTGGACTGCATGAAGGCGATCAGCTCGATCGACATCAGGGTGCCCAGCCGGGTGCCGCGGTGGCGCGGGTCCACCTCGACGGTGCCGTTCACGGCGAACTCCGGGGCGCCGTCGGCCACGGTCAGCTCGGCCGAGCCCACCGTGGCGCCGGTGACGCGGTGGCTGGCGACGACCCGGAAGAGCGAGCCGCCCTGCTCGAGCTCCTCCTCGCTGGTGACCAGCTCGTACGAGGCGCCGTAGCCGGCCGTGTCCTCTGCGATCCGGCGGCGCCGCTCCGTGGTGGCGGACAGGTCCTGGACGCGGATGGCGGAGGCGTGCGGGCGCGGTTCGAAGCCGTAGCGCCGGACGAAGGTCTCGCTGGGGGAGTCGGTCCACACGGTGCCGGTGATCGTCCGGTAGTCGTGCTCCAGGGCGTACGCGAGCGCCTCCTCCATGAGGCGGCTGCCGATGCCCTTCCTGCGGTGGCCGGTGCCGACGGTGCCGTGCAGGACCGCGCCCTCGGCGGGCGTGGTCAGGGTCACCCAGCCGGTGGGGCGGGTGAGCGGTCCGGTGACCCAGAGCCCGCCGGAGAGCGCCTGCAGCTTGCCGAGCAGCGCGCGGGCGTCGACGAGCGCCAGGTTGCGACTGGAGGCGACCATCTCGGAGCGGTCGAGCGCGGCGAGCCGGCGGGCGAGATCGGGGGTGACCTCGGCCGGGGCGACAGCGGTGATGAGGATCTGCGGCTCGGGCTCCTCGGACGGGGGCTCGTCGGACGGGGGCTTGTCGGACGGGGGCTCCTCGGACAAGGGCTCCTCGGACAGGGGCTCGTCGGACACGGGACCGTCGACGACGGCGGTCGTCTCTCGGCCGCCTTCGCCTTCGTCTTCGGCGTTGCCACCGTCGCGGGGCTCGGGCACGAGGATCTCCGCCTCCTCCGCGGGCGCGGTGTGGTCCGAGGCGGCCTCCTCGAGGCGACCCGGGTGCGCGATGCGCGCGAAGAACCTCACGCCGGGGGTTCGGCGAACTTTTACCTTTGCTGAGCGGTTCCGGTGGGTGGTCTTTGCGGCTGCGATCAGGTCCGCGGGCGCAGGTGTGACCCCGTGGTCGGTCGCTCAGCAGGTGGGGTATGGTGGCCGGGTCATGATGTGCGCGCTGCTTCTTAGCTGCCGCGGCGAGGTCTGAGAGAGCCGGACCCCTCGCCGCGGAGTCCGTGTGTGCGCCGGCACCCGACACCCTCAGCTGAGCGAGAGACCATGACCAACCTGAGCAACGCCCGTAACAACCAGCAGCCGTCGCCGATGCCGGTCGGCCGCTACACCGCCTTCGTCCCCGTCGACGTCCCGGACCGGACCTGGCCGACGAAGAAGATCACCCACGCGCCGCGCTGGCTCTCCACCGATCTGCGTGACGGCAACCAGGCGCTGATCGATCCGATGACGCCCGCCCGCAAGCTCACCATGTTCGAGCTGCTGGTCACGATGGGCTACAAGGAGATCGAGGTCGGCTTCCCGTCCGCGAGCCAGACCGACTTCGACTTCGTGCGCAAGCTGATCGAGGAGGACCGCATCCCCGATGACGTCCAGATCTCGGTCCTGACGCAGGCTCGCGAGGACCTCATCGAGCGGACCGCCGAGTCCCTGGCGGGCGCGTCGCGCGCGTCGATCCACCTGTACAACGCGACGGCCGAGCTCTTCCGCCGGGTCGTCTTCGGCGTCTCGCCCGACGAGTGCATCGGGATCGCCACCCGCGGCACCGAGCTCGTGATGAAGTACGCCGAGAAGCACCTGGGCCCGATCGTCGGCACCCAGGACTTCGGCTACCAGTACAGCCCCGAGATCTTCACCCAGACGGACACCGACTACGCCCTCGAGGTCTGCGAGCGGGTCTCGGACGTGTGGCAGCCCGAGCCGGGCCGCGAGATCATCCTCAACCTGCCGGCGACCGTCGAGATGTCGACCCCGAACACCTACGCCGACCAGATCGAGTACTTCGGCCGAGGCCTGACCCGTCGCGACGTCTCGGCCATCTCGCTGCACCCGCACAACGACCGTGGCACCGCCGTGGCCGCGACCGAGCTGGGCCTGATGGCCGGCGCCGACCGGGTCGAGGGCTGCCTCTTCGGCCATGGCGAGCGCACCGGCAACGTCGACCTGGTCACGCTCGGCATGAACCTGTTCAGCCAGGGCATCGACCCGCAGATCGACTTCTCCGACATCGACGAGATCCGTCGCACGGTCGAGTACGCCACCCAGCTGCCGGTCCACCCGCGCCACCCCTACGCGGGCGACCTGGTCTACACCGCCTTCTCCGGCTCCCACCAGGACGCCATCAAGAAGGGCCTGGAGGACCTCGACCGGATCGCGGCCGAGCAGGGCAGGCCGGTCGGCGAGATCGCCTGGGAGGCGCCCTACCTGCCGATCGACCCGAAGGACGTGGGCCGCACGTACGAGGCGGTCATCCGGGTCAACAGCCAGTCGGGCAAGGGCGGCGTCGCGTACGTGCTGAAGTCCGAGCACAAGCTCGACCTGCCGCGTCGCGCGCAGATCGAGTTCAGCCGGGTCATCCAGCAGCACACCGACGCCGAGGGCGGCGAGGTCGGCCCCGACAAGATCTGGGAGATCTTCCGCGGCGAGTACCTCGACCGGACCGCGCCGCTCCAGCTCAACTCCGTGCACACCTCCTCGGCGGCCGGGGAGAAGGACGCGCTGACCGTCAACGTCGTCATCGACGGCCAGGAGCAGACCCTCGAGGGCGTGGGCAACGGCCCGATCGCCGCCTTCGTCGACGCGCTCAACGGCGTCCGTGAGGACTGGGACATCCGCGTCCTCGACTACGCCGAGCATGCGCTGTCGGCCGGCGGCGACGCGCTCGCCGCGGCGTACGTCGAGTGCTCGGTCGGCGGGGTCATCTACTGGGGCGTCGGCGTCGACGCCAACATCGTGACCGCCTCGCTCAAGGCGGTCATCTCCGCGGTCAACCGCCCGGCCTGAGGTCGGGCCAGGTCTCGATACGCTCGCTGGCGCTCGCTACTCGACCAACGGAGCTCGCTGGCGCTCGCTACTCGACCAACGGAACTTGTTGGTCGAGTAGCCCGCGAGGTACGAGCGGGCGTATCGAGACCCCTCAGAGGACCAGCTTCGCGTGGTACTCGCGTCGGTGGTCGGTGGCGTTGGTGTGCACCGAGCGGTAGCCGTGCGGCTGGAGCCGGGGCGTGGCGTACATCTGGTCGATGGCACGCACGCGGGTGCAGTGCCTGCGGTCGACAGCGGCGCTGGCCAGCCCGATGCTCATCAGGCCGCAGGCCGCGGAGCCGGCGGCGTTGAAGTCGCCGGCGATGACGACCTGCCAGTCGTGGTGGGCACGCCGCAGCTGCCTGATCCTGGCCATCTCGAGGCGCAGCGAGACCTGGCGCCACGGCCCGACGTGCCACTGCGGGTTGTGCACGGCGATGACGGCGACCTTGGTGCCGGTGGCCGTGTCCTGGAGCACCGGGATGGTGACGTGGATGCGCTGCCCGCCGTTGTAGCGCGTCGTCATCGACGCCCGCGCCACCTCGGTGAACGCGTCACGGCGGTAGACGACCACGTTGTCGACGGCGTTGCCGCCGGCGACCAGGGCCCAGCCGTCGCCGGCGATGCGGCGGAAGTCGGCGCGCTGGTCGGCGGCGACCTCGGCCAGGACGCCCAGGTCGGTCCGGGAGGCCCGCATGTGGACCACGTCGGTACGCATCCGGTCGGCAGCGGTGACCCGCGCCCGCCAGCCCAGGTTGGAGCGCATCGCGTTCATCCAGAAGAACGAGCGGGTAGTGCGCCGCGGCTTGGCTGCGACCTGGACGACCGGCGCCGTGCCGGCGGCCTCGGTGGACCCACCGGACGCCGTCGGGGAGGGTGAGGTGCTCGGCAACGTCACCGTCGCCGCGACCGGAGCGGCGGCCGCCATGGTGGTCCCGGGATCGCCGTCGTGGGCGTTGGCGGCCCACGGGAGGACGATCAGGAGAGCCGACAGGGCCGCGAATCGCATGGTGGTCGTACGGCGCAGGTCCATGATGCCCCCATCGAACCAGTGGACGGTGACCTGAGGCGGCCACGGGTGGACCGGGCGGGAAAAGCGAGGTTAATCCTTCTCCCGTACCGCCCGGCGCAGCTGGGTCGCGGAGTTGCGGATGACGTCGCGGATCAGCTCGGTCGTCCGCGGGTCCTCGAGGGCGCCGTCGACGATCCGGAGCACCGTGTTCGCGGTCATCTGCACGATCTCGTCGTGGAACGGCACGTAGCGCAGCCGGCCGGTGGTCGGGTCGTTGCGGACCAGGTCGAGCACCATCGCCTCCAGCTCGGTCCGGTTCTCGTCGAGGGCGGTCTTGACGTTGCCGGCGAAGTCACCGGCCTGCAGCACGTCGATCACCTCGTCGAGGACGGCGACGGTGATCGGCCGCTTGATGGTGTCGATGATCGGGGCGGAGAAGTGGTTGATCGTGCTCGCGGTGATTCGGTCCCCGAACACGTTGTCCGTACGGTCAGCGGCGCGGGCGAAGCGCGCGACGGCGATCACGATGCCGACCCACAGCGGGCCGTCCGGAACCAGCGGGAGCAGCGGCACCAGCGCGACCGCCTCCCACCAGTGCCGACGCAGGTAGCGCCACCCGATCCGGAACCGCAGCCAGCGCCAGCTGATCGCGACCAGGAACAGCGCGCACAGCGCGGCGTCGGTCGTCTGCAGCCACGACGGGCTCCACCCCAACAGCACCACGCCGGCGGCCAGCGACGTCCAGGCGAGGACGACCAGCGCCCAGTCGGTGGCCGAGGCCGACCGCCGGTACGCGGGGGAGTTGGGCGAGTCCGGCGAGGTCGGGCCGCCTCTGGTCGGGGTGGGAGTCGGCTGCACGACGCTCATGGCCGCACAATAGGAGACGTGCCCCTCTACCGCGACGAGGCGATCGTGCTGCGCACCCACAAGCTGGGTGAGGCCGACCGCATCATCACCCTGCTGACGCGCCGGCACGGCCGCGTCCGGGCGGTCGCGAAGGGCGTACGCCGGACCACCTCGAAGTTCGGCTCGCGGCTCGAGCCGTTCACCCACGTGGATCTCCAGATCGCCGAGGGTCGCACGCTCGACACGATCACCCAGGCCGAGACCCTCGACCTCTTCCACGCCGGGGTCGGTCTCGACTACGACCGCTACACGGCCGGCACCGTGATGCTGGAGACTGCCGAGCGGCTGGTCACCGAGGAGCGCGAGCCGTCGGTGCAGCACTACCTCCTGCTCGTCGGCGCACTGCGCGCGCTGGCGGCTGGGGACGGCCGCAGGCCGGGGCAGGTGCTCGACTCGTACCTGCTGCGCTCGCTCGCCGTCGCCGGCTACGCCCCGAGCTTCGAGCACTGCGCCCGCTGCGGCGTCGAGGGGCCGCACCGGTGGTTCAACCCCTCGCTCGGCGGCGCGGTGTGCAGCACCTGCCGCGTCCCGGGCTCGGCCTCGCCGGCCGCGGAGACCCTCGAGCTGCTCGGCGCGCTCCTGACCGGCGACTGGGAGACGGTGGCGCGCAGCGACGAACGGCAGCGTCGTGAGGCCAGCGGCCTGGTCGCCGCCTACCTGGCGTGGCACCTGGAGCGCGGCCTGCGCTCGCTGGAGTACGTCGAGCGATGAGCAGCACGCACGGTGGCCGCCGCCGGGCGGTGAGGAAGTCGCGGGTGTCCGCGTCCGGTCTCGGATTCGGGCCGCACGCGACCGCGCCCGCCCGGGTGCTGCTGGGCGTGCTCGCCCTGCTCGGCGTGGCGGCCGTGGTCGCGGTGGCGGTGCTGTGGCCGGATCGCAACGCGCTCCAGGCGCTGCAGAGCAAGGCGGAGTTCGCCCCGAGCGGCACCACGTACGTGCACGGGCGGCTGACCGATCGCACCCGGACCGACGACTCCGGCAACGAGGGCGCCGTCGTGGTCCTGACGGACGGCCCGGACAACGGCGAGGAGCGCACGATCCAGGTGCCACGCCCCGACCAGCGTTCGTCGCTGAAGGCGGGCGACACCCTGGTGCTCGCCCGTACCCCGGCCACCGGCGGCGCGAAGTACAGCTTCTTCGCCGTCGACCGCGGCATCTCGCTGTGGCTGCTGGCGGGCCTGTTCGTGGTGGTCCTGATCGTGGTCGCGCGCTGGCGCGGCGTGATGGCGTTGGTCGGGCTGGCGGTGGCCGGTGCGCTGCTGTGGTGGTTCGTGGTGCCGGCGATGCTGGTCGGCCACCACCCGGCGCTGGTCGCGTCGTCGGGGGCTGCGGTGATCCTCTTCGTCGTGCTCTACACGACCCACGGGCTGCGGCCCACCACGAGCGCCGCGCTGGCCGGGACGCTGGGCGGCGTCGCGATCACCGTCGCGCTCGCCAGCTGGGCGGTGCACGCGAGCCGGCTCAACGGCGTCACCGGTGACGCCGGAGGCGCGCTGATGTCGTACGCGCCCTCCGTCGACTTCCCGGGCCTGCTCGTCGCCGGCGTGGTCATCGCCGGCCTCGGCGTGCTCAACGACGTCACGATCACCCAGGCCAGCGTCGTCTACGAGCTGCGCGCCGCCTCGCCCGCGGCGAGCCGGCTCCACGTGCTGGGCTCGGCGATGCGCATCGGTCGCGACCACATCGCGTCCACCGTCTACACGATCGTCTTCGCGTACGCCGGGACGTCCCTGCTCACCCTGATGGTGATCCGGCTCTACGGGCAGCCGCTGTCGCTGCTGATCGGCACCGAGGACCTCGCGGAGGAGGTCGTGCGCACGTTGGTGAGCTCGATCGGGCTGATCCTCGCGGTGCCGCTGACCACCGCGATCGCCGCCCTCGTCGCCGACACCGCGGGTGATCCGCACGGACATTCGCACGGACATGCGCACGGGCACGGGCACGGCACGTCCCCGAGCGACTCGGTCGCCTAGGCTCGCTGCGTGCCATCGCTCCACCGCAAGCCGACGCCCCATCCCTCCGGCGCGACCCCGCCGCCGATCCCGGCCGATCTGGTCCCGCAGCACGTCGCGGTGATCATGGACGGCAACGGCCGCTGGGCCAAGGAGCGAGGCCTGGCGCGGACCAAGGGCCACGAGGCCGGCGAGGCGTCCCTGTTCGACGTCGTCGAGGGTGCGATCGAGCTGGGCGTGAAGGCGATCAGCGCGTACGCGTTCTCCACCGAGAACTGGTCGCGCAGCCCCGAGGAGGTCGCCTTCCTGATGGGGTTCAACCGTGACGTCATCCGCCGTCGCCGCGACGAGATGCACGAGCTGGGCGTACGGGTGCGCTGGGCCGGTCGCGCGCCGCGACTGTGGAAGTCGGTGATCAAGGAGCTGCAGATCGCCGAGGAGCTGACCCAGGACAACACGGTCTGCACCCTCACCATGTGCGTCAACTACGGCGGCCGCGCCGAGATCGCCGACGCCTCGCGTCGGATCGCCGAGGACGTCGCGGCAGGCCGGCTCAAGCCGTCCAAGGTCGACGAGAAGACCTTCGCCCGCTACCTCTACCTGCCGGACCTGCCCGACGCGGACCTCGTCTGGCGCACGTCGGGGGAGCAGCGGCTCTCGAACTTCATGCTCTGGCAGGCCGCCTACTCCGAGATGGTCTTCACCGACGTGCTCTGGCCCGACGTCGACCGGCGGCACCTGTGGGCGGCGTGCGAGACGTACGCGCGCCGCGACCGCCGCTACGGCGGCGCCCTCCCGAACGCCGTGCCGGGCGAGGCGTGAGCATCGTCGCTTTGACAGAAGTGAGAATCATTCTCATTATTAGGGTGTGAAGATCCTCCGCGCCGCCGCCCTCGCCTGTGCCGCCGCCCTGGCCGCCTCCGCCCTGGGGGCGTGCTCGAGTCCATCGGGCGCCAAGGACGGGGCGATCCAGGTGGTGGCTGGGGAGAACTTCTGGGGCGACGTCGCCGCGCAGGTGGGTGGCTCGCACGTCCGGGTCACCTCGGTGCTCGCGAACCCGGAGGACGACCCGCACGAGTACGAGTCCTCGACCCGCAACGCGATCGCTGTGGCGACCTCTCGCCTGGTCATCGAGAACGGCGTCGGCTATGACGACTTCATGGGCAAGCTGGTCGACTCCTCGGGCGCTCACCCGGCCGTCCTCACCGTCGCGGACGTCCTGGGCGTGACGGGCGCGGACGCCAACCCCCACCTCTGGTACGACGCCGCCGGGCTGCCGAAGGTGGCCGACGCGATCGCCGCCGAGCTCTCCGCGATCGATCCGGCGAACAAGGCCGAGTACGAGGACAACGCCGCGGCCTTCGTCGCGAGCCTCAAGCCCCTCGACGACGTGATCGCCCAGATCAGGCGGGAATACTCCGGCACCGAGATCGCCTACACGGAGCGGGTGCCCGGCTATCTCGTCGAAGCGGCCGGCCTCGAGCTCGGCATCCCCGCCAGCT
Organism: Nocardioides sp. JCM 18998; assembly: GCF_055391535.1. Classification (NCBI taxonomy): domain Bacteria; kingdom Bacillati; phylum Actinomycetota; class Actinomycetes; order Propionibacteriales; family Nocardioidaceae; genus Nocardioides; species Nocardioides sp. JCM 18998. The sequence continues at coordinate 4,261,700 of NZ_AP043886.1, read as the reverse complement.
TCCCGCAGGCGGTGGAGGACGGCTCGGACCCGAGCCCACACGACACCATCGCGTTCGACGACGCGATCAAGGACGGGACGATCAAGGTGCTGCTCTACAACGCGCAGGTCGCCGACACCCAGACCACGCAGATCAAGCAGGCCGCGACCAGCGCCGGCGTACCGGTCGTCGGCGTCACCGAGACGATGCCGCCGTCGTTCGCGCACATCCAGGACTGGCAGCTCGCCCAGGCCCAGGACCTGCTCGCCGCCCTGCAGAAGGCCGCGCAGTAATGGCCGCCGATCACGCCGCGCCCGCCGTGCGCCTGCGGGGTGCGACCCTCCATCGCGGTGAGCGCCGGCTGTGGGGCGACCTCGACCTCGACGTCGCGCCGGGGGAGTTCATCGCGATCCTCGGCCCCAACGGCGCCGGCAAGTCGACCCTGCTCAAGGTGCTCCTCGGCCTGTTGCCGCTCTCCTCGGGTACGGCCGAGGTCGCCGGCAGGGCGCCGCGACGCGGCAGTGCCCACGTCGGCTATGTGCCGCAGCAGAAGGGCTTCGACACCGACCTCGGTGCACGTGGCCGCGACCTGGTCACCCTCGGCGTCGACGGGCACCGCTTCGGCCCGTTCCGCACCCCCGGACGCGCCGACAAGGTCGAGCGCGCGATCGCCGCGGTCGGCGCTGCGGCGTACGCGGATCGTCCGATCGGGCGGCTCTCGGGCGGCGAGCAGCAGCGGCTGCGCATCGCGCAGGCCCTGGTCGGCGACCCGTCCGTGCTGCTGTGCGACGAGCCGCTGCTCTCCCTCGACCTCAACCACCAGCGCGGCGTCGTCGAGCTGCTCGACCGGCGCCGGCGCGACGCGGACACGGCGGTCCTGATGGTGACCCACGAGATCAACCCGGTGCTGCCCTACGTCGACCGGGTCGTCTACCTCGTCGACGGCCGGGTCGCGGTCGGCAGGCCCGACGAGGTGCTCACCACCGCCCGCCTCTCCAGCCTGTACGGCACCCGCATCGACGTGCTGCGCGTCGGCGACCGGATCGTCGTCCTCGGCGCCGAGACCGAGCCGCACCACGACCACGACCACTTCCACGACAAGGACGGAGGGGAGTGGCACAGCCATGGGTGACATCTGGACCTACCTGCACTACCCGTTCGCGCAGCACGCCCTGATCGCGGCGACCCTGGTCGCGCTCGTCAGCGGCCTCATCGCGCCGTTCGTCGCCGCCCGCGACATGGCGTTCGCGGTGCACGGCAGCGCCGAGCTGGCCTTCCCGACCGCTGTCGCGGGCCTGCTGATCTTCGACGACGCCCTGACCGGGGCCCTGCTCGGCTCGGTGCTGGTCGCGATCGCGATCGCGCTGCTCGGCAGCCGCCGCGGCGACGGGAACACGGCGATCGGCGTGATCCTCGCCTTCGGGCTCGGGCTGGGCGTCTTCCTGCTGAGCTTCTACCACGGCTACGCGAGCCAGGCGACGAACATCCTCTTCGGCTCCATCGTCGCGGTGACCGGCCGCGACCTGGCGATCCTCGGCATCGTCGCGGCGGTGGTCAGCGTGCTCGTGCTGGCCATCTACCGTCCGCTCTTCTTCTCCTCGGTCGACCCCGAGGTGGCCGAGGCCCGCGGCGTGCCGACCCGCGCGCTCGGGCTGCTCTTCGTCCTGATGCTCACCGTCACCGTCACCGAGGTCGCTCAGGTGGTCGGCACCCTGCTGGTGCTCTCCCTGGCGATCACGCCGGCGGCCGCCGCCCGTCGCTGGACCGCCGCGCCGCTGATGGTCACGGTGCTGTCGGTCGCCTTCGCACTGTTGGCCGCCGACGGCGGCTTCCTGCTCTCGCTGGCGTTCGTCGACTCCGGCGTGAAGGCGAGCGTCTTCATCACCTTCATCAGCTTCGGGCTCTACGTCGTGGCCCGGATCGCCGCGCTCGTACGGAAGGTCTGAGGCCGCCCGAGCCTTCGGCTCTCGGTCTTCTGGGCTCAGGCCTTGGTGGCCGCGCAGTCGGCGCAGGTCCCGAAGATCTCCAGGGTGTGGTCGACGTCGGTGAAGCCGGCGTCGGCCGCGACCTGGGCCGCCCACGACTCGACCGCCTTGCCCTCCACCTCGACAGCGCGCCCGCAGGAGCGGCAGACCAGGTGGTGATGGTGGTGGTCGGGGCCCTCGGGGGAGGACTCGCCGCACAGCCGGTAGGTCACCTCACCGCTGGTGGTGCGGATGACGTCGGCCTCGCACGCGTCGGCGAGGCTCTGGAGGTGGCGGTAGACGGTGGCCAGGCCGACCGTGTCGCCGCCGGCGCGCATCGCAGCGTAGACGTCCTGGGCGCTGTGGAAGCCCTCCAGCGAGCGCAGCGCGTCACGGACGGCGCCGCCTTGCTTGGTCACTCGCTGGGGTCGTGGCATGACTCCAGCGTACTGGTAATGGTTATCGCTCCCCAGGATCCGACCACGAGCGGCGTCGCGCCCACCCACGCGACCCGCGATCGCGCTGGATAGGGTGGAGGCCGCGTACCACAGCCGGTGGCGCGCTCAGCGATCAGAAGGAACCTCCCGTGGCCAAGGCCCCTGCTACCACCGTCGACCACGTCGTCTCGCTCGCCAAGCGGCGCGGCTTCGTCTACCCGTGCGGCGAGATCTACGGCGGAACGCGCAGCGCCTGGGACTACGGCCCGCTGGGCGTCGAGCTCAAGGAGAACATCAAGCGCCAGTGGTGGAAGGCCATGGTGCAGACCCGCGAGGACGTCGTCGGGCTCGACTCCTCGATCATCCTGCCCCGCCAGACCTGGGAGGCGTCGGGTCACGTCGCGACCTTCTCCGACCCGCTGATCGAGTGCCAGAGCTGCCACAAGCGTCACCGCCAGGACCACCTCCAGGAGGCGTACGCGGAGAAGGCGGCCAAGAAGCGGCCCGAGGACCCGGCGATCAACCCCGACGACGTCCCGATGAGCGACGTCGTCTGCCCCGACTGCGGCACCCGGGGCGCGTGGACCGAGCCGAAGGCGTTCTCCGGCCTGCTCAAGACCTACCTGGGCGTCATCGACGACGAGTCCGGCCTGCACTACCTGCGCCCCGAGACCGCCCAGGGCATCTTCCTCAACTTCGCCAACGTGGTGACCTCCCAGCGGATGAAGCCCCCGTTCGGCATCGCCCAGATGGGCAAGTCGTTCCGCAACGAGATCACGCCCGGCAACTTCATCTTCCGCACCCGCGAGTTCGAGCAGATGGAGATGGAGTTCTTCGTCAAGCCGGGCGAGGACGAGGAGTGGCACCAGTACTGGATCGACACCCGCAAGCAGTGGTACGTCGACCTCGGCATCAACGAGGACAACCTCCGGCTGTACGAGCACGCCAAGGAGAAGCTGTCGCACTACTCGAAGCGCACCGTCGACATCGAGTACCGCTTCAACTTCGCCGGCTCGGAGTGGGGTGAGCTCGAGGGCGTCGCGAACCGCACCGACTTCGACCTGACGACCCACGCGCAGCACTCCGGTGCCGACCTGTCGTACTTCGACCAGGCCAACAACGAGCGCTACACCCCGTACGTCATCGAGCCGGCGGCCGGTCTGTCCCGCTCGCTGATGACCTTCCTGGTCGACGCGTACACCGAGGACGAGGCGCCCAACACCAAGGGTGGCGTCGACAAGCGGATCGTTCTCAAGCTCGACAAGCGTCTCGCGCCGGTCAAGATCGCGGTGCTGCCGCTGTCGCGCAACGCCGATCTGTCGCCGAAGGCCAAGGACCTCGCCGCCGAGCTGCGCCGCAACTGGAACGTCGACTTCGACGACGCCGGCGCCATCGGCCGCCGCTACCGCCGCCAGGACGAGATCGGCACGCCGTTCTGCGTCACCGTCGACTTCGACACCCTCGAGGACCACGCCGTGACCGTCCGCGAGCGCGACACGATGGCGCAGGAGCGGGTCTCCCTCGACCGCATCAGCGCCTACTTCGCGGAGAAGTTCCTGGACTGACCGGTCTGATGGATCACCGTCGCGTCGCACTCCCGCTCGCGCTCACCGTCCTCGTGGCCGGTGCAGCGCTGGCGGGGTGCGGCGCGGGCTCGTCCGACGCGGGCCCGTCGCCGAGCACGGCGGCCAGTGGGAGCGCGAGCCCCGGCACGGTGCCGTCCGGGTACCCGAGCGGCGTCGACTCCGAGGCGCCTGCTGGCACCAGCCTCACCACCCCGGGATCCGCGCTCGACCTGGGGGAGAGCGCCACCGTCGCGTGGGCCCCCAGCCAGCAGCGGGTCGGCATCCTCGGCATCACCGTGACCGCCCTGCACCGGACGACCTTCGCGGACTCCTTCAAGGGCTGGCAGGTCGACGACAAGACCAAGGCGAACGCGCCCTACTTCGTCGACGCGACCGTCACCAACGCCGGCACCTCGGACCTGGGCGGCGAGTCGGTCCCGCTCTACGGCGCGGCCGCCTCCGGCGCCCTGGTCGAGGCGACCAGCTTCGCCAGCTCCTTCAAGCCCTGCGAGCCGGGCGTGCTCCCGACGCCGTTCCCGGCCGGTGCGAGCGTCGACGTCTGCCTGGTCTACCTCGTGCCACGAGGCGGCTCGCTGGACGGGGTCACCTTCCGCCCGACACAGGAGTTCGACCCCATCACCTGGACCGGCGAGGCGGTGCCCTTGTCGCCGTCCCCGGCGGCGTCGCCCGTCACCTCCGGCTCGCCGAGCGCGACCACGTCGCCCGGCTGAGGTTTTTGGCTACGCGCCGACGCGCCGGACAATGGACGGCATGAACCCGCTGCGCCTCGGTGACCTCGAGATCTCGACCCCGGTCGTGCTCGCGCCGATGGCCGGCATCACCAACGCGGCCTATCGTCGGCTGTGCCTGGAGATGATGCGGGCCGAGGGCGCCGACGGCCTGTTCGTCTGCGAGATGATCACCTCGCGTGGCCTGGTCGAGGGCGACGAGCACACCAAGGACATGCTCGTCTTCGACGAGATCGAGACCCGCCGCAGCGTCCAGCTCTACGGCACCGACCCGGTCTACGTCGGCAAGGCGACCGAGATCCTCTGCGCCGAGTACGGCGTCGCGCACGTCGACCTCAACTTCGGCTGCCCGGTCCCCAAGGTCACCCGCAAGGGCGGCGGCGGCGTACTGCCGTGGAAGCGCAACCTCCTCGGCGAGATCCTGCGCGCCGCGGTCAAGGCCGCCGAGCCCTACGGCGTACCGGTGACGATGAAGACCCGCAAGGGCATCGACGCCGACCACCTGACCTACCTCGACGCCGGCCGGATCGCCGCCGACAGCGGCGTCGCCGCGATCGCGCTGCATGGCCGTACGGTCTCGCAGGCCTACTCCGGGGTGGCCGATTGGGAGGCCATCGGCGAGCTCAAGGCCGCCGTGCCGTCGATCCCGGTCCTCGGGAACGGCGACATCTGGGAGGCCGCCGACGCGCTGCGGATGGTCGAGGAGACCGGCGTCGACGGCGTCGTGGTGGGCCGTGGCTGCCTCGGTCGCCCCTGGCTCTTCCGCGACCTCGCCGTGGCCTTCCGACAGACTCGAGGAACGTCCACCGAGTCTGTCGAGGTGCCGCCTCTCCCGAATCTGGGCGAGGTCGCCGCGATGATGCGCCGCCACGCCGAGCTGCTCTGCGGCCACATGGGCGAGGAGCGCGGGTGCAAGGAGATCCGCAAGCACGTCACCTGGTACCTCAAGGGCTTCCGTGCCGGCGGCGACATGCGCCGCGACCTCGGCCTGGTCAAGACCCTCGCCGACCTCGACCGGCTGCTCGCCGAGCTGGACCCGAGCGAGCCGTTCCCGGCCTCCGAGCTGGGCGCTCCGCGCGGTCGCCAGGGGGCTCCGCGCGAGAAGGTCGTCATGCCCGAGGGCTGGCTCGACGACACCGACGGAGTAGGCTGCTCGATCCCGGAGGACACCGTCTCCGGCGGCTGAGGGATTCGGTACCCGTGCGGGTATGTGGTCTACTCGTTCGGAGTCGAACCGCCTCGGACCGGCGGCTCCGCCCCTGATGTCGACAGCAAGGATCAGCGCTGTGGCCGGTAGCCACAAGCGGGACACCGATGCCCGCCCGTCGTTCCTGCGACGGACCACCCTGCCCGTCTTCGCCGCGTCGACGGCTCTCGTGGTGACCGGTGGCGCCGTCGCGCTCGGTCTCGCGATGCAGGGCGGCGCGAACCTGAAGGCCGTCGACATGGCCGACGACCTGGGTCGGGTCGCGGCCACCGCGACCTCGAGCGCGGCATCCAGCGCGAGCGCCACCGGCACGCCTGCTCCGGTGGTCTCTCCGAGCGCCGTCATCTCGCGGGCGGCGGTCGCCTCACGCTCGTTGACCCGCACCAAGATGTACGCCGACGTCGACCTCAACCTCTGGACCGCGCCCGGCGACAGCGCCGCGCTCGACGGTGAGCTCGCGGAGGGTGACGTCGCGATGTCCACCGGTCTCAGCCGCAGCGGCCGCGACCAGGTCCTCGTCGACGGCGAGACCCGCTGGGTCACCCCGGGCCACCTCTCCACCGACAAGCCCGAGCCGGACCCGGCCAACGGCGCGCTCTCCGATGCGCCGTGCCCGGACAGCAGCGTCGAGAACGGCCTCAAGCCGCAGACCGTGCGGGTCTACCGCGCGCTGTGCCACGCCTTCCCGCAGATCACCTCCTACGGCGGCTGGGCGCCCCGCTCCGAGCACGACACCGGCAACGCCATCGACGCCATGACCAGCGACAAGGCGCTCGGCGACCAGATCGCCGCCTGGGCCCAGGCCCACGCCGCCGAGCTCGACGTCTACGACGTCATCTGGTGGGACCAGATCTGGACGCCGGTACGCGCCTCCGAGGGATGGCGGGCCTACGGCGACCACGGCTCGCCGACCGCGAACCATATGGACCACGTCCACATCGGCACCAACTGAATCGCCGCGGCAGCGGGACGGAACGTCCCCGGCGTTGTCGTCGTTCGACGGCCGCTCGCGCCGCAGGCCGCCTTCGGCCCTCCGCCTCGGGGCCGCCACACCGTCCCGCGACGGCTCTCGTCGGAGCCAGTCGCTAGGGTCGCTGCGTGGACGCCCTCTATGACGCGCACGACCGCGAGCGTGTGGTCGCCGAGCCGCCCAAGCGGGTGCTCGCGCCGGAGCGCACGCCGTTCGAGCGGGATCGGGCGCGAGTGGTGCACGCCGCCTCCTCGCGCCGCCTGGCCGCCAAGACCCAGGTGGTCGGGCCCCAGGCCGACGACTTCGTCCGCAACCGGCTGACCCACAGCCTCGAGGTGGCCCAGGTCGCCCGCGACGTCTCCCGCGCGCTCGGCTCCCAGCCGGACATCGCCGAGACCGCCGCGCTCGCGCACGACCTCGGCCACCCGCCCTTCGGTCACAACGGCGAGGAGGTCCTGGCGGCCGTCGCGGCCGATGCGGGCGGCTTCGAGGGAAACGCCCAGACCCTGCGGATCCTGACCCGGCTCGAGGCCAAGACCTTCGACGCGGCGCAGGAGTCGGTCGGCCTGAACCTGACCCGCGCGACGCTCGACGCGTGCACCAAGTACCCATGGCGGCGCGGTGATCGTCCGGGCCCGAAGTTCGGCGTCTACGCCGATGACCTGCCGGTCTTCACCTGGCTGCGCGACGGCGCCCCCGCGATGCGCACGTGCGTCGAGGCCCAGATCATGGACCTCGCCGACGACGTCGCCTACTCCGTCCACGACGTCGAGGACGGCGTCGTCGCGGATCGGCTGAGCCTCACGACGCTCGACGTGGCTGCGGTCGGCGAGGCCGTACGCGCCGGCTACCGCCCCGATCTCGGCGATGACGATGTGGCCGACACCCTGGCAGGGCTCGCCACCGTCGGCTCCTGGCCCACCCGGCCGTACGACGGCACCCGCCGGGGTCTGGCCGCTCTCAAGAACCTCACCAGCGACCTGATCGGGCGCTTCTGCGGCGCGGTCCAGCAGGCCACCTTCGACGCGGCCGCACCGGGCACCGCGTTCACCCGTTACAACGCCGACCTGGTCGTGCCCGAGCGGACCCTGCGCGAGATGGCCGTCCTGAAGGGGATCGCGGCGCACTACGTCATGCAGAGTGACGACCGGATCGCGCTGATGGCACGCCAGCGCGAGCTGCTCGCCGAGCTGGTCGCCGTCCTTCTCGACCGGGGACCGGACGCACTCGACCGGCCGTTCGTCGAGGACTGGGCCGCGGCGGGTGACGACGCCGCGCGCCTGCGGGTCGTCCTGGACCAGGTCGCCTCGCTGACCGACCCCACCGCCGTCGCCTGGCACGAGCGTCTCATCGGAGGAGCACGATGAACCACCGTCCCCTCGTCTGGCTGCCGTTCGAGCCGAGCGAGCTCGGCGAGTCACCCTCCGGCCTCCGGTACGAGGTCGTCGACCCGATGCGGCACATCCCCGACTCGGTCGGCGACGTCTCCTTCTACGTCACGCCCTACAACATGGGTCCCGCGGTCGCCGATGTCCTGCCGCGGATGACGTCGCTCCAGGTCGTGCAGACCCTCAGCGCGGGCGTCGACAACATCCGCCCGCGCGTGCCGGCCGGTGTCACGCTGTGCAACGGGCGCGGCATCCACGACACCTCGACCGCCGAGCTCGCCCTCGCGCTGATCCTCGCCTCCCTGCGCGAGCTGCCGCGGTTCGTGCGTCAGCAGGAGCGCGGCGAGTGGGTGCGTGACGGGTTCACGGAGGCGCTGGCCGACAAGCGGGTGCTGATCGTGGGGTACGGCGCGATCGGTGCCGCGATCGAGGCGCGGCTGCGGCCCTTCGAGTGCGAGGTGGTCCGGGTCGCGCGCACGGCCCGCCAGGGCGCATCCGTCGTCCACGCCATCGACGAGCTGCCGGCGCTGCTGCCGGAGGCCGACGTCGTCGTCCTCATCGTGCCCCTGACCGAGGAGACGCGCGGCCTGGTGGACGCCGACTTCCTGAGCCGGATGAGGCGCGGCGCGTTGCTGGTCAACATGGCCCGTGGGTCGGTGGTCGACACCGATGCGCTGATCGAGGCGCTGCACGCCGGGCAGGTCACCGCGGCGGTCGATGTCACCGACCCCGAGCCGCCGCCGCCCGGACACCCGCTCTGGAGCGCGCCGGGCCTGCTGATCAGCCCGCACACCGGGGGAGCGAGCAGCGCGATGTGGCCCCGCGCCCACCGCCTCGTCCGGGCTCAGCTCGAGCGCTTCGCCGTCGGCGAGCCGCTCGCCAACATCATGAGCGGGGACTACTGATGCTCACCGCGGCCGCCGTCCAGGCCGAGGCGGTCCCGGGTGACCTGGCCGCCAACCTCGCCTCCGCCGCGCGCTGGATCGAGCGGGCCGCCGAGCGCGCCGCGACGCTGGTCGTCCTCCCGGAGGCCTTCACCACCGGGTACGACGACGCCGCCTTCGCCGGTCCGCTGCCGGCCGTCGACCTCGCCTGGACGGCGCCCGTCCAGTCCGCCGTCGACGCCGTCGGCGCGACCGCCCTGCTCAACACGCCGCTCGACCACGGCACGCACCGCACCCTGAGCACCGTGGTCCTGCGTCCGGGTGTCGAGCCGGTGGCGGCCTACGCCAAGCAGCATCTCTACGACTCCGAGCGTGAGCACTTCGTCGCCGGTGAGCGCGGCGCGACGGTCGGCATCGGCGGCCACGACGTGGCGTTGTCGGTCTGCTACGACGCCAACTTCCCCGAGCACGCCGCCGATGCGGCCGGCGCCGACGTCTACGCCAACAGCGGCGCCTACTTCCCCGGCGGCGAGCATCGCCGCGACCTGCACTACGCCGCGCGGGCACTCGACAACGGCGTCTACGTCGTCTTCGCCGGCCTGATCGGGCGTCCGTACGACTTCATCGGCGGCTCCGCGATCTTCGACCCGGAGGGACGGATCCTGGACCGGGTCGCACCGGGTGTCGAGGGGATCGCCGTTGCCGGCATCGACCCCGGGTGGATCGCGGAGGTCCGGGCCGCACAGCGGATGTGGGCCGATCGACGTCCGGGTCTCGGAGCCCGCCGCTCGATCGGCTGAGGAGCCGGCGAGCTACGCCGTCGCGGTCTTCTGCCGGGCCCGGAAGTTGGACGCCTTGACCCGGTTGCCGCAGGTCCTCATCGAGCACCACTCGCGCCGGCCGCCGCGCGAGCGGTCGAGGTACACCTGGGTGCACTCGGGGCGGCTGCACTCGCGCAGCAGCGCGGCGTCGTCGCCCCCGACGATCTCGACCGTCTCCCGGGCCAGTGCCGCGAGGCCCTGGGCCACGGTGCCGGTGCGGCGCACACCGCCGTCGAGGTGCAGGCCGACGGGCAGGCCGCCGGCGTACGCATTGAGCGCGGTCACCGCATCGGCCGGCAGCGCCTCGCCGTGCAGGCGCGCGCCGACGAGCGTGTAGATCACCTCGCGCAGCGCGACCGCGTCGTGCAGCGCCGCGTCCTCGGCCGCGGGTGCCTCGTCGAGCATCCCGGACTCGAGGAACCACGCGTCGAGCGCGGCGGGGGAGTCGAGCATCTCGCGCGGCGCCTCGTAGCGGCGCGCACGCAGGGTGCCGACGAAGTCGAGGGCGAGGGTGCCGCAGGGGAACGCGTGGACCATGCCGCGAGCCTACCAGGAAAACCTGCTTGACAGGTTACGAAGTCGGCGACAGGATCATAACCAGTCAAACCAGTTACCAGATCAGGAGAGCCTCATGACCGTCATCCGCTTCCACCTCGACTCCGCCCTCAGCCAGCCCGAGCTGATGGAGGTGCTGACCGACTTCGGTCCGACCCGCGCCGAGGCGTGGCCGAGCATCGACGCCGAGCACCTCGTCGTCCACGAGCGAGGAGAGGGGTGGGCCGAGGTCACCGAAGGCACCGCGGCGGCGTGGGAGCGGGCCCGCTACGCGTGGGACGACGCCCGGGGCCGGGTGGAGATCAGCACGCACGAGTCCAAGCTCTTCGGGCCGGGCGGAGGCTGGGTCTTCCAGCTCTCGCCGCTCGTCGCGGGAGGGGTCGCCCGTACGCGGGTCGACGTCGAGCTCACCCGTACGCCGTCGTCCCTGAAGGGCCGGATGCTCGCCGCGTTGCTGCCGCTCGTCGGGCCGTCCAGCCTGCGCACGTCGTTCCGAGGCCCGCTGCAGGCGGTCTGACCGTGCGGGCGAGCCCCGTGCCCGGACCGCCCGGTCGCCCCGTCGCTCACCCGGCGGCTCGCCCCGTCGCCTAGGATCACGCTCGTGGCCGGCCGCATCCTCGACAAGAGCATCCAGGAGGTGCGCGAGAAGGCCCGGATCGATGACGTCGTGAGCCAATACGTCACGTTGCGCAACGCGGGTGGCGGCTCGATGAAGGGGCTGTGTCCCTTCCACGACGAGAAGTCGCCGAGCTTCCAGGTGACCCCGGCGCGGCAGATGTTCTACTGCTTCGGCTGCCAGACCGGCGGCGACGTGATCAGCTTCGTGATGAAGATCGACGGGCTGGGCTTCGGTGAGACGGTCGAGCGGCTCGCCGAGAAGTACGGCGTGCCTCTCGAGCGCGAGGAGGGCGACGGTCGCGAGGAGCGCCCGCGCGGCCCCCAGCGCGGCAAGCTGATCGAGGCGCACAAGGTCGCCGCCGAGTACTTCGCCGAGCAGCTGCTCGCCCCCGGCGCCCTGCCGGCGCGCACCTTCCTCGCCGAGCGCAGCTTCGACCAGGTGGCGGCTCAGCGGTTCGGCATCGGCTTCGCGCCGACCGACGGCAAGGCCCTGCACCAGCACCTGCGCGGGCGCGGCTTCTCCGAGGAGGAGCTGGTCGTGGCCGGTCTGGTGCGGCAGAGCGGCTGGAGCGTCTTCCAGGGGCGCCTGGTGTGGCCGATCCGCGAGTCGAGCGGTGATGTGATCGGCTTCGGGGCGCGCAAGCTCTTCGACGACGACCGGATCGCGGGCAAGTACATCAACACCTCCGAGACGCCGATCTACAAGAAGAACACCGTGCTGTACGGTATCGACCTGGCGCGCGAGGGGATGCGCAAGACCGGCCAGGCCGTGGTGGTCGAGGGGTACACCGACGTGATGGCCTGCCACCTGGCCGGCATCACCACCGCCGTCGCCACGTGCGGCACGGCGTTCACGCCCGACCACGCCAAGGTGGTTCGCCGGTTCATGGCCGACCACACCCAGTCCTCCGGCGAGGTGGTCTTCACCTTCGACGGTGATGCGGCCGGCCAGGCGGCGGCGATGAAGGTCTTCAGCGGCGACTCCGAGTTCACCTCCCAGACCTACGTCGCGGTCGCTCCCGACGGGCTCGACCCCTGCGATCTGCGGATCCAGCAGGGCGATGAGGCCGTTCGGGATCTGATCGCCGGTCGTCAGCCGCTCTACCGCTTCGTCCTCGGCAACCTCTTGGCCAAGCACGACCTCGATCGGGCCGACGGCCGTGTCGACGCGCTGCGCGAGGGCGCACGGCTGGTGTCGAGCGTGCGCGACAAGTCCAAGGTCGACGCGTTCGCGCGCGAGCTCGCGGCGATGGTCGGGGTCGACCCGGACCAGGCGCGAGCCGAGGTGCGGCGCGCCGGCGCGCGTGACAGCCGGGCATCGTCGGGCGGTGCTCCCGGCGCCGGCCAGCGACGCGATGCCGTGCCGGTCGCCACGGATGCTCCGCAGCGTCCGCCCGTACCCGACCTGCGAGACCCGCGCTTCGCGATCGAGCGCGAGACGCTGCGGGTGCTGATCCAGCACCCGGTCGCGGTCGGTCGGCTGACCGCCGACATCACCACCGCCGACTTCCAGCACCCCGCCTACCAGGCCGTCTGGGGGCTCATCGCTGCCGCGGGTGGGCCCGGAGCGGGTGCCGGAGACAATGCCTGGGCAACGAAGCTCGCCAGCGCCTCCACGACGCCGCAGCTCACCGGGCTGGTCAGTGCCCTGGCGGTCGAGCCGATCACCACGCACCGGGAGCCGGACGCGGGCTACGTCGCCGAGCACGTCGTACGTCTGCGCGAGACGGCGCTGCAGCGCCGCATCGCGGACGTCCACAGCCGGCTCCAGCGCACCAGCCCGACCGACGACGTGGCGGGCTACCAAGCGCTCTTCGGCGAGCTCGCCGCGCTCGAGCAGCAGCGCCGCTCGCTGCGCGAGCGCGTCATCGGCTGACCCTCTCCGACCCGAGAGCGCTGAGCAGGTGCAGGGAGGGGGACGCCTGCTCAGCGCTCGGTCCGTGGGTCGGCGCGCGGCCGTGCGCTCATGGTCCAGAGGGTCTAGCCCGTTCGCATCATGCACCCAGGACGATAGGCCTGTCACCCGGTGGCGCAATGCGATCGCGCTCGCCGGGGTGCAGCCCCGATTTGGAGGTGGAGGGCGGGGCGTTGCTAAGGTTTCGCCCGTCGCTCAGCAACGAGCGGCTGATCCCCGATAGCTCAATTGGCAGAGCTTCCGACTGTTAATCGGACGGTTGTTGGTTCGAGTCCAACTCGGGGAGCAAGATCGAAAGGGCCTCTGACCTGCTGATGCGCAGGACGGAGGCCCTTTCTGCGTCTGAACGCACCGGACACGCATCGGTGGACACCCGCGATCACGCGTATCAGCGCGGCAGTGCCGCGAGTGCAGCCTCCACCTCACCGCTCTCAGACACCCGAAATCCGTCACCGGCTCGGCGCCAACCGGGTCGACTGATGTCGGGCGGCAGCCTCGAACGTCTCAGTCGACCTGCCGGCCGACCGGCCGGCGCGGCAGGGGCGAGGAGTAGACGACGCTCGTCGTGACCGAGCCGAGACCGCCGATCCGGCCGGAGATCTCCTCGAGGTTGCGCATCGAGCGGGCGGCGACCTTGAGGATGAAGCAGTCGTCACCGGTGACGTGATGGGCTTCCAGGATCTCAGGGGTCACCTCGACCAGGTCGCGGAAGGGCTTGTAGTTGCTGTTCGGGTAGCGCAACCTGATGAAGGCCAGGATCGGCATTCCGACCGACTCCGGGGCGACCACGGCGGCGTACCCTCCGATGACTCCCGCTTCCTCCAGCCGGCGGACGCGCTCGGTGACCGCGCTGGCCGACATGGACACCGCGCGGGCCAGGTCGGCGAAACTGGCCCGGCCGTCGCTCTGGAGCACGTCGAGGATGCGCCAGTCGACGGCGTCGAGTTCGGTCATAGCGCCGATGTTGCCGGGACTTCCCGGTGGGAGCAACTCAACGCCGCGACTTCCCCGGAGCATGGATGAAAGTGCCGGGGATCGCCACTGTCCGAGCCGTCCTGTCGGCCGTAGCGTTCTCGCCATGGACACCACGCCCGCTGACGCAGCCGCCTTCTTCACCGCCCGCCTCGCCTTCCAGACAGATGTCTCCGACGTCCACGCAGCCCTCGAGGCCGGCGACCCCGGCTTCGTCCTGGTCGACTCGCGCAGGGAGCCCGGCTGGACCCAAGGCCACATCCCCGGCGCGCTGCACCTGCCGACGGGCGAGATCGCCGCTCGTGCGGTCACCGAGATCGACCGTGGCCTCCCGGTGGTCACCTACTGCTGGGGACCGGGCTGCGACGGCGCGACCCGGGCAGCCCTCGCCTTCGCCCGTCTCGGATATCAGGTCAAGGAGATGATCGGCGGCATCGAGTACTGGATCCGCGAGGGCTTCCCGGTCGCGACCGCATCCGCGATCGAGCAGCGCGAGGCCGACCCCTTGGTCGCGCCGCGGGACGGGATCAACTGCGCATGCTGACGCCCACCGGACGGACGGACGGCGCCGTCCGTCCGAGCCGGCCGATCTTCCCCAGCTCGCCCGACTCTGCGCGGATCACGCCGCCTTCGAGGGCGCCGCACCCGTCGCCGCCGATCTGGCGGAGCTGCTGCACCAGCCGCTCTTCGGTGAGCGGCCCCGAGCCTGGTGCCTGGTGGCCGACCGAGGTGGCGAGCTCGTCGGCTATGCGACCTGCTCCCTGGAGTTCTCCACCTGGGCGGCGGCCGACCACGTGCACCTGGACTGCCTCTACGTCGTCGAGCGGTGCCGCGGCGAGGGCTGGGGACGCGCGTTGCTCGAGGCAGCCCGGGTGAGTGCCCTGGCACGCGGCGTCGCCGAGCTGCAGTGGCAGACGCCGGCGTGGAACGTCGACGCGATCGGCTTCTACGAGCGCGCCGGTGCCCGTGGCCTGGCGAAGGCGCGCTTCTCCCTCGCGGCCGCGCGGCCTCGCGATGTCGTTGGTGAGGTCTAGGGACGGGCGAGAGCGCGCTCTCGACGTGGACGCGAATCAGCCCGACTCATTGATCGAACACCTGGCCATCGACGGCCTCGGCACGGTGCCGAGCCGTCTTCGCGGCTCGCGGCGGCGGGCTGGTGATGGGGATCACCGCCAGGTTCGCGTCAGAACGTTGGTAAAGGAACGTTCAACTAGGTGATGCGGTCCTGTGTGGATCCGCATGCAGCGACAGAACTGCGATGCACGCCGGTGCGCTTCAGCGCGGTGGTGCATCACGTCGCGTCCCTGTCCCCGCCCCGAGGAACGTCTGCTTGTCTTCATTGCCGAACCTGCCCTTCCGCCCCGCCGGCAAAGCCGGTCGTCATCGCCGCGAGCGCTCGCGGGGTGCTCGACGAGCCGCCGCACTGCTCCCCGTCACGTCGGTCGCCGTCGCGGCTGTCGTCGTGGCGGCAGCCGGACACGACGCGTCCGCCGACGCATCGGATGCGACGGCTGCGTCCGCGACCCCGGTGAGCGCCGAGGTGGCTGCCGCGCCGACGACGAGCGCGGCCTCGGCCATCGCGGCCGCGACGGCCGAGGCACGGACCAGCGTGTCCCGTTCCTTCGACCGCACCGCCCCGAGGCATCGTGCCCACAAGCGGCACGCCGAGCACGCGAAGCACTCGCGGCACGCGAAGCACTCCCCGCACCCTCATCACCCCCGGCACCGGGCGAGTTCGCAGCCGCCGTTCGCTCCCAGCAACGCCGCGCGGACGGTCGCCTCGGCGAAGAGCTCGGACTACAACGTGCCGGGGCTGTGCCTGCAGTGGTCGCGGGAGCAGGCCGACATCCCGTCGAAGTACCCGACCGCGGCCGTCGCGTGGACGCATGCGAGCGGGCGGCACCCCCGGAGCATGAACCCGCCCCGCGGTGCCGCGGTCTACTGGACCGGAGGCAGCAGCGGCGCCGGCCACATCGCCATCTCGGTCGGGCACCACAAGGTCCGCTCCTCCGACGCCGGCGGCTCGGGTCAGGTCGCGACCGTCCCGATCAGGAGGCTCACCGCGGAGTGGCACCTGCACTACGCGGGCTGGGCGAACTCGATCAACGGCTACACGATCCCCGGCGTGCTCGCGGGCTGACGCCCCTCGCCCGCAGGCCGCCGGGACGGCGGGTCGCCTGATGTGGGTGACCCGCCGGCGTCGTCCCGGTGCCTACGGTGCTGGCGTCCCGTCCACGACGTCAGGAGAGGTCCCGTGAGCACGCACCGAGACAAGGCCACGGACATGGAGCGCGAGCTCGCCGGCATCAACCTCAGCGCTGCCGCCGTCATGCTCATCATCGTCGGGGTCTGCCAGCTGCTGCTGGGCATCGCCGCGGCAGCCGACGACGACATCCTCGTCGCCCACGACGGCTATGCCTTCGAGCTCGACGTCACGGCCTGGGGGTGGATCCACATCGTCCTCGGGATCTGTGCGATCGCCGCGGGCCTGGGCACGCTCGCACGCTCCTGGTGGGCCGAGCTGGGCGGGGTCATCGCGGCGACCCTGGGCATCATGAGCTGCTTCCTGTTCCTGCCGTACTTCCCGCTGTGGACGATCGTCCTCATCGCGATGTACGCCTTCATCGTCTGGACGACCACCCACGAGCTCGTCGAGAACCGGCCCTAGATGGCACCCGGGGGCCGGCATGGTCGCCGGCGACCTGTAGGTTCTCGCGCACGGGGGCCGGTAGCTCAGTCGGTTAGAGCAGAGGACTCATAATCCTTGGGTCGTGGGTTCGAGCCCCACCCGGCCTACCGATCAGCTCGCCGCGATCAGGAGACGACCGTCGTCGTCGACCAGGCGGAGCTGGACGTTCTCCGTCCGCTTGCCGGAACCGCGCAGGGTGTACGTGTATCGGTACGAGACACCGAGCGGGTCGGTCGAGGGCAGGACGTCGCTGACCCGATGGATCTTGGTGACGTTGCCCCAGAACCGGAGGTAGCCGGCGTACCCGCCACTGCGGCGCTGGTACTCCGGCGTCAGCATCGCGAATCCGCGCCGCGGGTCCTCGCTCGCGGTCCGCAGGTAGGTGGGCACGAACGTGCGGACGCGTGACTCCAGCGCCGCATCGCTCGACGCGGGGCTGGAGGGCGAGGCCGACCCGAGAGGCGAGCGCTGATCGACGGTTGCTGCCGCGGCGGCCGTGGTGTGGCTCGCCATCGGGTCGCCGCTGCCACCGCCATGACCGCCGAGCGCGAGCACGAGGCCGGTGGTCACCACCGCCGCGGCGGCGACCGCACCGACGACCCACGGCCAGCGTGGCCGAGCGGGCAGCTGCGCACGACCGGGACCCGAGGCGGCCCGGGACGCGGATCCGGCGGCCGGCACGACCGGGAGCACCCGGGTGCTCGCGGCAGCGGTGGGCGAGCTCGTACCGGGAGAGGTCATGGCCGGTCCCGCGAGGAACGCGCGGACCTGACCCAGCGTCCAGCGCCGTGCGGGGTCCCGGGTCATCATCCCCGCGACCAGCGGTGCCAGCCGTCCGGCGCGCTCGGTGCGGGGCGGCTCCTCGTGCACGATCCGGTAGAGCGTGCTGACGACGTTCTCCCCGACCTCGTACGGGGGCCGGCCGGAGAGCGCGTGGAACGCGGTGGCGCCGAGCGACCACACATCGCTCGCGGGCGTGGTCGGCGCCCCCGCGGCCACCTCGGGCGCGATGTACGACGGCGAGCCGGTCAACGTGCCCGTCCGGGTGATGGTGGCGTCGCCGTCGTGGCTGCGGGCGATGCCGAAGTCGGACAGCTTGGCCGCGCCCACCTCGTCGATGAGGATGTTCGACGGCTTGACGTCGCGATGCATCACGCCGGCGGAGTGCGCCGCGGAGAGAGCGGCGGCCACCTGGGCCAGGATGGGCGTCAGGTCGTCGGGGGAGAGCGGGCCGTCTGCGGCGATCAGCGCGGCCAGGGTGGTTCCCGCGACGTACTCCATCACCAGCCAGTGGTCCTCGCCGTCGGCGACGAGGTCGTAGACCGCGACGACGTGCGGGTCGCTGATCCGCGCCGCGAGCCGGGCCTCCCGTTCGGCCCGGGCATGGGCGAGATCATGCGCCGCGGCGACCTGCTTGAGCGCGACCGGCCGGCCGAGGAGCTCGTCGGTCCCGAGCCACACGGCCCCCATGCCACCACGTCCGAGCTCGCGCCCGAGCGCATACCTCCCACCGATCACCCTGCCGACGGTATCCGGGACACGGGAACCGAATCGCCCTCCGAGCACCCCATGCGGCACCCTTGGAGCGACGATCCGTATGTAGAAAGGGCCCATCGTGTCCATCGATCCCACCCTCCTCGACGACCTCGAGTGGCGCGGCCTCATCGCCGACTCGACGGACCGCGACGCGCTCCGTGAGTCGCTGACCGGCGGGAGTGTGAAGTTCTACATCGGCTTCGACCCGACCGCGCCGAGCCTGCACATGGGCAACCTGCTGCAGATCGTCACCGCGATGCGGCTCCAGCGCGCGGGCCACACCCCGTACGCGCTGGTCGGCGGTGCCACCGGCATGATCGGCGACCCGAAGGACTCCGGCGAGCGCACGCTCAACTCCCTCGACACCGTCAAGGAGTGGGTCGAGAACCTGCGCCGCCAGCTCGCGCCGTTCTTCGACTTCGAGGGCGACGAGGGCTTCACCGGTACGAACGGCGCCACCCTGGTCAACAACTACGACTGGACCGCGTCGCTCTCCACGATCGACTTCCTGCGCGAGGTCGGCAAGCACTTCCCGGTCAACCGGATGCTGGCGCGCGACACCGTGCGCAACCGGCTCGAGAGCGGCATCTCCTACACGGAGTTCTCCTACGTCCTGCTCCAGTCGATGGACTACCTCAACCTCTACCGCGACTTCGGCGTCACGCTGCAGCACGGCGGCTCGGACCAGTGGGGGAACATCACCGGCGGTGTCGAGCTGATCCGTCGCGCCGACGGCGGTCACGCCCACGCGTTCACCACGCCGCTGGTCACCAAGGCCGACGGCACCAAGTACGGCAAGACCGAGGGCGGTGCCCTGTGGCTCGACCCCGAGATGATGTCGCCCTACGCCTTCCACCAGTTCTGGCTGAATGTCGAGGACGTCAAGGTGGGGGAGATGCTGCGGTTCTTCACCTTCCTCTCCCGCGAGGAGATCGAGGCCCTGGATGCCGAGATGGCCGAGAAGCCGTTCCTCCGCGCCGGGCAGAAGGCGCTTGCCGACCACATGACCACGATGGTGCACGGCTCCCGGGAGACCGAGCAGGCCAAGGAGGCGGCCGCCGCGCTCTTCGGGGGCGGTGACCTGACGACCCTGGCGCCCGCGACGCTGGGCGCCGCGCTGCGCGAAGCCGGCACCGTGACCGTCGAGCGCGCGGACGGCCTGGGCGTCGTGGGTCTCCTCGTGGCCGCGGGCCTCGCGACCAGCAACGGCGAGGCGCGACGCACCATCGCCGAGGGCGGCGCGTACGTGAACAACGTGCGCGTCGAGGACGCCGATGCGGTGGTGGCCGAGGGTGACCTCATCGGCGGCAGCTGGCTGGTGCTGCGCCGCGGCAAGAAGCGCTTCGCGGGCATCGAGGTCCGCTGAACCGAGCGGATCGCGCTCGATTTGGCTCGGGCGGCCCGGAGGCGTAGTGTTCTCCGGGTCGCCACGAGCGGGGGATGGAGCCGAGAGGGTCCGGACCACAGTCGTGTGTGATGGGAGAAAAGAGCGAATCCGCCGAATTGGTGGAAAGCGAAAGTCTCCGATAAAGTACGGATCGCCCCGCAGGTGAGAAACAAGAAGCAACAATGTTTCGAGCCACGGTGCGCGTGTGATTCTTGAGAACTCAACAGTGTGTCAAATAGTCGACGAATTAATTTTGTTGTGCCCCGTTGAATCTTTGGGTTTGACGGATACGAATATGATTCTGACAAGTTTTTGTCGGGGTTTGTTTTGTTGCAGGCATCTCTTCTTGCTCGGCTGCTCTTTTGGGGTGGTTGGGTGTTTGTTTTTTGATGGAGAGTTTGATCCTGGCTCAGGACGAACGCTGGCGGCGTGCTTAACACATGCAAGTCGAGCGGAAAGGCCTTTCGGGGTACTCGAGCGGCGAACGGGTGAGTAACACGTGAGTAATCTGCCCTGGACTCTGGGATAGCCACCGGAAACGGTGATTAATACCGGATATGACGCGCTCTCGCATGGGGGTGTGTGGAAACTTTTTTGGGTCCAGGATGTGCTCGCGGCCTATCAGCTTGTTGGTGGGGTAATGGCCTACCAAGGCTTCGACGGGTAGCCGGCCTGAGAGGGTGACCGGCCACACTGGGACTGAGACACGGCCCAGACTCCTACGGGAGGCAGCAGTGGGGAATATTGGACAATGGGCGGAAGCCTGATCCAGCAACGCCGCGTGAGGGATGACGGCCTTCGGGTTGTAAACCTCTTTCAGTGCAGACGAAGCGCAAGTGACGGTATGCACAGAAGAAGGACCGGCCAACTACGTGCCAGCAGCCGCGGTAATACGTAGGGTCCGAGCGTTGTCCGGAATTATTGGGCGTAAAGGGCTCGTAGGCGGTTTGTTGCGTCGGGAGTGAAAACCAGGTGCTTAACACCTGGCCTGCTTTCGATACGGGCAGACTAGAGGCATTCAGGGGAGAACGGAATTCCTGGTGTAGCGGTGAAATGCGCAGATATCAGGAGGAACACCGGTGGCGAAGGCGGTTCTCTGGGAATGTTCTGACGCTGAGGAGCGAAAGTGTGGGGAGCGAACAGGATTAGATACCCTGGTAGTCCACACCGTAAACGTTGGGCGCTAGGTGTGGGGCCTATTCCATGGGTTCCGTGCCGCAGCTAACGCATTAAGCGCCCCGCCTGGGGAGTACGGCCGCAAGGCTAAAACTCAAAGGAATTGACGGGGGCCCGCACAAGCGGCGGAGCATGCGGATTAATTCGATGCAACGCGAAGAACCTTACCTGGGTTCAACTACTACCGGAAAGCGCTAGAGATAGTGCCCCTTTTTGTCGGTAGATAGGTGGTGCATGGCTGTCGTCAGCTCGTGTCGTGAGATGTTGGGTTAAGTCCCGCAACGAGCGCAACCCTCGTCCTATGTTGCCAGCAATTCGGTTGGGGACTCATAGGAGACTGCCGGGGTCAACTCGGAGGAAGGTGGGGATGACGTCAAGTCATCATGCCCCTTATGTCCAGGGCTTCACGCATGCTACAATGGCCGGTACAAAGGGCTGCGATCCCGTGAGGGGGAGCGAATCCCAAAAAGCCGGTCTCAGTTCGGATTGGGGTCTGCAACTCGACCCCATGAAGTCGGAGTCGCTAGTAATCGCAGATCAGCAACGCTGCGGTGAATACGTTCCCGGGCCTTGTACACACCGCCCGTCACGTCACGAAAGTCGGCAACACCCGAAGCCGGTGGCCTAACCCCTTGTGGGAGGGAGCTGTCGAAGGTGGGGCTGGCGATTGGGACGAAGTCGTAACAAGGTAGCCGTACCGGAAGGTGCGGCTGGATCACCTCCTTTCTAAGGAGTCAGTCAGCCATGATGTCCAGGACAACTGTGTCTTGGCGATGGTGCTGCTCGCTAGTGGAATCGTCGATGAAGGGCCCGGTCGGGTTGGTGTTCGATGTCAGTACTGCCTCTTCGGGGGCGTGGAACCTCATCGTGCACCGGTGGACAGGGGAGTTTTGGCACACTGTTGGGCTTTGAGGAATCACACTCCTCGTGCCCTGTTGGCTCGCCGTGACCGTTGGTTGCGGGGTTCGGGTTCACGGGTGGCCTCTTTCGCTCGAGCCTGGTGCGGTTGTACTGGGGGAGAGGGTTGGTGGGTGTGGTGGTTGATAGTTGGATAGTGGACGCGAGCATCTTATGAGTGCCGCCGTGCAAGCCTTTCGTACTTCACCAGGTACGGGTGGTGGCGGTGCTTTCTAGTCTTTGTAGTTTATTGCCTTTGATTTGAGTTTTGCTTGATGAGGCGATGGATGCCGGTTTGTTGTCGGTGTTTGTTGTTTTTGTTGAGTGTTTGTTTGGCAAGCTATGAGGGGCACATGGTGGATGCCTTGGCATCAAGAGCCGATGAAGGACGTGCGAGCCTGCGTTAAGCCCTGGGGAGTTGGCAACGGAGCGTTGATCCGGGGGTGTCCGAATGGGGGAACCCAGCACGAGTCATGTCGTGTTACCGCATCCTGAATGTATAGGGATGTTGGAGGGAACGCCGGGAAGTGAAACATCTCAGTACCGGTAGGAAGAGAAAACAATAGTGATTCCGTGAGTAGTGGCGAGCGAAAGCGGATCAGGCTAAACCAGTTACGTGTGATACCCGGCAGGGGTTGCGTGGTTGGGGTTGTGGGAGCCTTCTCCTGGGTCTGCCGGCCTGGGGCACAGTAAGAAATCCGTGTTGAATGCGAAGTCGTTGGGAAGCGGCGCCGTAGAGGGTGAGAGTCCCGTAGTGGTAAGACACGGACTGTGGAGGTGCATCCCAAGTAACACGCTACTCCTGGAATGGCGTGTGAATCTGGCAGGACCACCTGTTAAGCCTAAATACTTCTTGATGACCGATAGCGGACAAGTACCGTGAGGGAAAGGTGAAAAGTACCCCTGGCGGGGAGTGAAATAGTACCTGAAACCGTGTGCCTACAATCCGTCAGAGCCTTTCGGGGTGATGGCGTGCCTTTTGAAGAATGAGCCTGCGAGTTAGTGGTGTGTGGCGAGGTTAACCCGTGTGGGGTAGTCGTAGCGAAAGCGAGTCCGAATAGGGCGTTTTAGTCGCATGCTCTAGACCCGAAGCGAAGTGATCTATCCATGGGCAGGTTGAAGCGCCGGTAAGACGGCGTGGAGGACCGAACCCACTTCAGTTGAAAATGGAGGGGATGACCTGTGGATAGGGGTGAAAGGCCAATCAAACTTCGTGATAGCTGGTTCTCCCCGAAATGCATTTAGGTGCAGCGTTGCGTGTTTCTTGCATCAGGTAGAGCACTGGATAGCCGATGGGCCCGACCAGGTTACTGACGTTAGCCAAACTCCGAATGGGTGTAAGTGAGAGCGCAGCAGTGAGACAGTGGGGGATAAGCTCCATTGTCGAGAGGGAAACAGCCCAGACCATCAGCTAAGGCCCCTAAGCGGCGGCTAAGTGGAAAAGGATGTGGAGTCGCAGTGACAACCAGGAGGTTGGCTTGGAAGCAGCCACCCTTGAAAGAGTGCGTAATAGCTCACTGGTCAAGTGATTCCGCGCCGACAATGTAGCGGGGCTCAAGCCGCCCGCCGAAGCTATGGCACTCCAGACTTGGTCTGGGGTGGGTAGGGGAGCGTCGTGTATGCGGTGAAGCGGCAGAGTGATCTGGCCGTGGAGTTTACACGAGTGAGAATGCAGGCATGAGTAGCGAATGATGAGTGAGAAACTCATCCGCCGGATGATCAAGGGTTCCAGGGTCAAGCTAATCTGCCCTGGGTAAGTCGGGACCTAAGGCGAGGCCGACAGGCGTAGTCGATGGACAACCAGTTGATATTCTGGTACCGGCGAAGAAGCGCCCATGCTGAGGCGCGTGATGCTAAGTGCCCGAAACACCGCGACCAACCCTTCGGGGGCGGCGTGTGTGCGTAGCGCATGACCCGAGCGTGTAGTAGGTAAGCGATGGGGTGACGCAGGAAGGTAGTCGATCCGGCGCGATGGTTGTCGCCGGCTAAGGATGTAGGACGTGACGTAGGCAAATCCGCGTTGCATTAAGTCTGAGATCTGATGGGGACCCTTTGGGGGAAGTCGATGATCCTATGCTGTCGAGAAAAACCTCTAGCGAGCTTCGAGCCGCCCGTACCCCAAACCGACTCAGGTGATCAGGTAGAGAATACCAAGGCGATCGAGTGAACCATGGTTAAGGAACTCGGCAAAATGCCCCCGTAACTTCGGGAGAAGGGGGGCCGGATCCGTGAACCACCTTGCGTGGGGAAGCGGTGATGGCCGCAGAGACCAGGCCCAAGCGACTGTTTACTAAAAACACAGGTCCGTGCGAAGTTGTAAGACGATGTATACGGACTGACTCCTGCCCGGTGCTGGAAGGTTAAGGGGACCGGTTAGACAGCAATGTCGAAGCTGAGAACTTAAGCCCCAGTAAACGGCGGTGGTAACTATAACCATCCTAAGGTAGCGAAATTCCTTGTCGGGTAAGTTCCGACCTGCACGAATGGAGTAACGACTTGGGCGCTGTCTCAACCGTGGACTCGGCGAAATTGCACTACGAGTAAAGATGCTCGTTACGCGCAGAAGGACGGAAAGACCCCGGGACCTTTACTATAGTTTGGTATTGGTGTTTGGTTCGGCTTGTGTAGGATAGGTGGGAGACTGTGAAGTCCATACGCCAGTATGGGTGGAGTCATCGTTGAAATACCACTCTGGTCGTACTAGATGTCTAACCTAGGACCGTGATCCGGTTCAGGGACAGTGCCTGATGGGTAGTTTAACTGGGGCGGTTGCCTCCTAAAATGTAACGGAGGCGCTCAAAGGTTCCCTCAGCCTGGTTGGTAATCAGGTGTTGAGTGTAAGTGCACAAGGGAGCTTGACTGTGAGACAGACATGTCGAGCAGGGACGAAAGTCGGAACTAGTGATCCGGTGTCGGCATGTGGAAGCGGCATCGCTCAACGGATAAAAGGTACCCCGGGGATAACAGGCTGATCTTCCCCAAGAGTCCATATCGACGGGATGGTTTGGCACCTCGATGTCGGCTCGTCGCATCCTGGGGCTGGAGTAGGTCCCAAGGGTTGGGCTGTTCGCCCATTAAAGCGGCACGCGAGCTGGGTTTAGAACGTCGTGAGACAGTTCGGTCCCTATCCTCTGCGCGCGTAGGAAACTTGAGAAAGGCTGTCCCTAGTACGAGAGGACCGGGATGGACGAACCTCTGGTGTGCCAGTTGTACCGCCAGGTGCATGGCTGGTTGGCTACGTTCGGAAGTGATAACCGCTGAACGCATCTAAGCGGGAAGCATGTTTCAAGATGAGGTTTCCCACCCATATTGGGTTAAGGCTCCCTATAGACGATGGGGTTGATAGGCCAGAAGTGTACAACCGTGAGGTAGAGCTGACTGGTACTAATAGGCCGAGGGCTTGCCTTACAAATGCTCAACAAAACCAACAAACGCAATCTAAACTGCGCAAAGAAGTGTTCGCGTCCACGAACCAACATTGATACCACTTGAACTGAATAGTGGCAGACGATGTAACCACAGAGTTTTCCCCACTGGCCGCAATCGGCAGAGTGTGGGGTCTAGGGTTACGGCGGTCATAGCGTAGGGGAAACACCCGGTCCCATCCCGAACCCGGAAGTTAAGCCCTACAGCGCCGATGGTACTGCAACCGGGAGGTTGTGGGAGAGTAGGACGCCGCCGGACAATTTTTCGCGTAGGGGCCACCTTCAGGTGGCCCCTACGCTGCATTTACGCCCGTTTCGGGCGCGCGAGGATGGCGCAGGACGCGCCGGTGAGGAAGGCTGAGTCCATGGCAGAGGAACGACGGAGCGGCGGACGTCCCGCTCAGGGTTCGGGACGCCCGCGTTCGGGCGGCCAGAGCGGCGCCGGACAGTCCCGCTCAGGTGGGGCACGTTCGGGCGGTGCCGGCAAGAGCGGCGAGGGCAAGTCCTACGGCGCCAAGTCCACGGGCGGTTCGCGCGGCGGCTCGTCCGGTGAGAGCCGGGGCGGTGGCCGCGGCTACTCCCGCGACGACAACAAGAGCTACTCCCGCGACGACAACCGGGACGGCGCACGCCGCAGCGGCGGTCCGAAGCGCGAGGGTGCCCCCAAGAGCGGCTGGGGCAAGAGCTACGCCAAGGACGGGGACGCCAAGGACAAGGGCGCCCGTGCCGGTGGCGGTAAGGGCGGTTACGCCGGCAAGGGCGGCACGGGCAAGCCCGGCGCCGGGCGCGGTGGCGAGCGGGGTGGTGAGCGCCGTCCGTTCAACCGCGAGCAGCGCGAGGAGCGCGAGCCCCGTACCGCGGACCAGGCCGCCTACGACGGTCCGGACCTGCCCGAGGAGATCACCGGCAAGGAGCTCGACCGCTCCGTGGCGGCGCATCTCAAGGGCCTCCCGGACAAGCTGGCGGCTCGCATCGCACGCCACCTGGCTGCTGCCGGCGTCTACATCGACGACGACCCGGAGCTGGCCTACCAGCACGCGAAGGCCGCCAAGAGCCGGGCGCAGCGCATCGCGGTGATCCGCGAGGCGCTGGGCGAGGCCGCCTACGCCGCCGGCCACTACGCGGAGGCGCTCTCCGAGCTCCGTGCCGCGAAGCGGATGAACGGCGCGACCGCGTACCTGCCGATCATGGCCGACTGCCACCGCGCGCTCGGTCACCCCGAGCAGGCGATCAAGCTCGCCCACAGCCCGTCGGTGGTGAACTTCAAGCCGGAGGCCAAGGCCGAGATGACGCTGGTCGAGGCCGGCGCCCGACGCGACATGGGCCAGCTCGACGCCGCCCTGCGGGTCCTGGAGCTCTCGCCGCTGAACAACAAGGGCCGCGGCTCCTGGGTCGTCCGCCTGCGCTACGCGTACGCGGACACGCTCGAGGAGGCCGGCCGCCTCAACGAGGCGCTGCAGTGGTTCCACCGCACCCACGCCATCGACGCCGACGACCTCACCGATGCCGCCGCGCGGGCCGAGGACCTGGAGCGCCGGGTCGACCGGGACTGACCGGTACGGCGTGGCATTGACACCGTGACATCGGTGAGGGCGCAGGATGCACTGGCATCCTGCGCCCTCATGCGTCACAATGGCCCCACAACTACATAGATGTCATTCCATCACCATTGCTCACTCGAGTTCCGATGCCAGATCGCTGGGGAAGGCGTTGCTCGCGCCGGAACGAAGGAGAACAACGGTGACTGGATACACGACATCGCACAGCACCACCCGGACCGCGACCCGGGGTGTGCTCTACGTGCACTCGGCGCCCTCCGCGCTGTGCCCGCACGTCGAGTGGGCCGTCGGCGGGGTTCTCGGTGTCGCTGTGAGCCTGGACTGGACCCCGCAACCGGCTCAGTCCGGGACCTATCGTGCCGAGCTCTCGTGGTCCGGCGCGGTGGGATCTGCTGCGGCCGTCACGTCGGCGCTCAAGGGCTGGAACCACCTGCGGTTCGAGATCACCGAGGAGCCGACGTCCGGCTCCGAGGGCACGCGATTCTCGTACACGCCCGAGCTCGGCGTCTTCCACGCCGTGACCGGACTGCACGGCGACATCATGATTCCCGAGGACCGGTTGAAGGCCGCGGTGGTGAAGTCAGCACTCGGCGAGACCACCCTCATGCTCGAGGTCGACAAGCTCCTCGGCAAGCCGTGGGATGACGAGCTCGAGACCTTCCGGCACGCCGGAGAGGGCGCGCCGGTCCGCTGGCTGCACCAGGTTGTCTAGGGTCGCCCCGGCGACCGCAACGTAGAAGAGGCACTGCCGAGCCCTCAGGCTCGGTGGTGCCTCTTCTTGTGCTTCGGGGTCGTGAGGCGGAACGGGTCGTCGGCGACCGCTGTCGTCGTGGTCGGGCCCTGTCCGTCGTTCGTGTAGAGCGCGCCGTGCAGGACGAAGCGACCCGGCTGGGTGTTGGAGCGACAGATCGTGACGCTCTTGGAACCGCTCAGGGGATCGGCACCGCTGAGGATGACGTCGGAGGCCTGGGAGATCCCGCGCGGATCGGTCACCAGGATCTCGAGGTCGAACTCCATATCGGTGGGGACGCTGAGCTCGTAGCGGTACGTGTACTTCTGACAGCCCTTGCGCAGCCGCTGGCTCGGCATGTGGAGATGGCCGCTGATCACTGACGAGGTCGAAGCGGCCGGTGTGGTGCTGCCGCCGCCCAGGAGGCCGCCCAGGAGCCCTCCGAGACCGCCTGGGCCGGTGCTCCCGGTCATCAGGGCGCCGGCCAGGGCCATGCTGGTCAGGCCGTGGTAGATCCGCTGGCTGCCGAGACGCTGCATGGAGGGAACAACGCAGCAGCGCGGCGTCTGTTACGGACACCGCGCTGCTGGCAGGGGAGGATGGATGAGCGGGCGCTTCGCGCTGCCGCCGGCTTTCTCGCCTAGAGAGGGATGTTGCCGTGCGCTCCGCGCAGCGCGCCATCGCGCTGGACGGCCTCGTCGAGGGCCGTGGCGATCGCGCTGCGGGTGCGGGTCGGCTCGACGATCTCGTCGACGACGCCGATCTCGACGGCCTTCTCGACACCGCCGGCGATCCGCTCGTGCTCGGCGGCCAGCTCCTCCTCCACCTGCGGGCGGATGTCGGGAGCGACCTCGGCCAGCTTGCGGCGGTGCAGGACCCGGATGGCCGCGACGGCGCCCATCACGGCGACCTCGGCGCCCGGCCAGGCGAAGACCTTGGTGGCGCCGATCGAGCGGGCGTTCATCGCGATGTAGGCACCGCCGTACGTCTTGCGGGTGACCAGCGTGATCCGCGGGACGACGCACTCGCCGAAGGCGTGCAGCAGCTTCGCGCCGCGGCGGACGACGCCGTCCCACTCCTGGCCGACGCCGGGCAGGTAGCCCGGTACGTCCACGAGCACGATCAGCGGGACGCCGAACGCGTCGCACATCCGCACGAAGCGGGCGGCCTTCTCCGCCGAGGCGGAGTCGAGGCAGCCGCCGAGACGCAGCGGGTTGTTGGCGACCACGCCGACCGTACGGCCGCCGAAGCGACCCAGCGTCGTGACGATGTTGGGCGCCCAGCGGGTGTGCAGCTCCTGGGCGGTGTCCTCGTCGAGCAGGGTCTCGACGAGCGGGTGCACGTCGTACGCGCGCTTCTTGGACTCCGGCAGGACGGCACTCAGGTCTCGATCCTCGACGGCGTCGACCCGCAGGCCGCCCTGGTCGCCCAGGAGCGCTGCGACGATGCGGGCCCGCTTGAGGGCCTCCTGCTCGCTCTCGGTGAGGATGTGCACGACGCCCGAGCGGCGACCGTGCGGCTCGGGGCCGCCGAGGCGCAGCATGTCGACGTCCTCGCCGGTGACCGAGCGGACGACGTCGGGACCGGTGACGAAGATCCGGCCCTCGGGGCCGAGGATGACGACGTCGGTCAGGGCAGGGCCGTAGGCACCGCCGCCGGCGGCGGGGCCGAGGACGACCGAGATCTGCGGGATCTTGCCGGACGCCTGCGTCATGACCTGGAAGATCCGGCCGACGGCGTGGAGCGAGAGCACGCCCTCGGCGAGCCGGGCGCCGCCCGAGTGCCACAGTCCGATGATCGGGACCTGGTCGGTCATGGCGCGGTGGTACGCGTCGACGACCACGCGACAGCCGGCATCGCCCATGGCGCCACCCATCACGGTGGCGTCGGTGCAGAATGCGACCACGCCGGCGCCGTTGACGGTTCCCCGGACGGCGAGCATGCCGGAGTCGTCGATCTCGGAGAGCAGCTCGAGCGAGCCCTCGTCGAGGAGCGCGGTGAGCCGGGTCAGCGGGTAGCGGAAGTCGTCCTCCCGCGGCGGCTTGGCGGCGGCCGGAGCGGCCGAGCTGGGGACGCGGACGTCAGCGGTGGCGGTCATCAGATGCTCCCGAACGCGACCGCGACGTTGGCGCCGCCGAAACCGAAGGAGTTGTTGAGCGCCACCACGTCGCCGGACGGCAGGTCGCGTGCCTTGCCCGGGATGTCGAGCTCGACCTGCGGGTCGAGGTTGTCGAGGTTGATCGTGGGAGGCGAGACGCGGTCGCGGATGGCGAGCACGGTGGCGACGGCCTCGAGGGCCCCGGCGCCGCCGAGCAGGTGACCGGTCATGGACTTGGTGCTGGTGACCACGACGTTCGAGACGTGCGCGCCCAGCGTGGCGTGCAGCATCAGACCCTCGGCGATGTCGCCCTGCGGGGTCGAGGTGGCGTGCGCGTTGACGTGCACGATGTCGGACGCGCTGATCTCGGACTCGCGCAACGCGCCGAGGATGGCGCGCGAGCCACCCCGGCCGGCCGGGTCGGGCTGGGCGATGTCGTGCGAGTCGGCGGTGATGCCGGCGCCGAGCACCTCGGCGTAGATCTTCGCACCACGGGCCTGGGCGTGCTCGAGGCGCTCGAGCACCAGGACGCCGGAGCCCTCGCCGAGGACGAAGCCGTCGCGGGCGGTGTCCCAGGGCCGGCTGACCGTGGTCGGGTCGCCGCCCTCGGGGCCGGAGGCCGTCTTGGAGAGCGCCATCATGTTGGCGAACGCGGAGATGTTGAGCGGGTGGATCGCGGCCTCGGTGCCGCCGGCCACCACGACGTCGGCGCGGCCGAGTCGGATCTGGTCGATGGCGTGAGCGATCGCCTCGTTGCCCGAGGCGCAGGCCGAGACCGGCGTGATGACGGCGGCGCGGGCGCCGACGTAGAGGCTGACGTTCGCCGCGGGGGCGTTCGGCATCAGCATCGGGACGGCGAGGGGGGAGACCCGCCGCGGACCCTTCTCCCGGAGAGCGTCGTAGTTGTCGAGCAGCGTGATGACACCGCCGATGCCCGACGCGAGGGCGACGCCCACGCGCTCGGGCTCGAGACCGGGCTCGGCCTCGGACCCGGCCGCGCCGCTGAAGCCGGCGTCGGACCAGGCCTCCATCGCCGCGACCATCGCCAGCTGGGCCGAGCGGTCGAGGCGACGGGCCTTGACCCGCTCGATGACCTCGGTGGGCTCGACGGCGGCCTGAGCGGCGATCTTGACCGGCAGGTCCTCGGCCCAGGACGCGTCGATGGTGCGGACGCCCGAGCGACCCTCGAGGAGGGCCTCCCAGGTAGAGGTGACGTCTCCGCCGACAGGGCTGGTGGTGCCCAGGCCGGTGACGACGACTCGGATGCGGCTCATGTGCTCTCCGGAAGAAGGTTGTTGTTCAGCGGTTGGCTCAGGCGGCCTGAGCGTTCTCGATGAAGCTGACGGCGTCGCCGACGGTCTTGAGGTTCTTGACCTCGCTGTCCGGGATGGTCACGCCGAACGCCTCCTCGGCGGCGACGACGACCTCGACCATCGAGAGGGAGTCCACGTCGAGGTCGTCCACGAAGGACTTCTCGAGCTGGACGTCACCGGCGTCGACGCCGGCGACCTCGTTGACGATGTCGGCGAGCTGGCTGCGGATCTCTTCGGTGGTGGCCATCAGGCGACCTTTCTCTTTCGTTCGGGCGATAGCCCGTGGGTGAACTGTGGGTGGGTGTGGATCAGGGGCGGGTCATGGAACGGTCACGACCTGGGCGGCGTAGACGAGCCCGGCGCCGAAGGCGATCAGGAGAGCGGTGTCTCCGGACTTCGCCTCGCCCTCCTCGATCATCCGCTCCAGAGCGAGCGGGACCGAGGCGGCCGACGTGTTGCCCATCGTCGCGATGTCCCGGGCGATCTTGACCGACTCGGGGAGCTTCATCGAGCGGGCCAGCGCATCGACGATGCGCATGTTGGCCTGGTGTGGCACGAAGCAGTCGAGCTCCTCGGGCGTGACACCGGCCTTGTCGAGCGCCTCGAGGCCGATCTTGGCCATCGAGAAGGACGCCCAGCGGAAGACGGGGTTGCCGTCCATGGCCAGATAGGGCTGGCCGATCGGCTCGGCGGCGGTGCCCCAGGTGATCCAGTCGACGTTCTGCTTGATCAGGTCGGCCTGCTCGCCGGCCGAGCCCCAGACGACCGGGCCGATGCCCGGCTCATCGCTGGGTCCGACGATGGCCGCGCCGGCGCCGTCCGCGAAGATGAACGCGGTGCCGCGGTCGTTGAGGTTGGTCAGGTCCGAGAGCCGCTCGACGCCGATCACCAGGACGTGCTTGGCGCTGCCTCCCCGGACGAAGTCGCTGGCCATCGAGATGCCGTGGCAGAAGCCCGCACAGGCCGCCGAGATGTCGAAGGCGGCCGGGTGGTCGGTGCCGAGCTCGTCGGCGATCAGGGCCGCGACCGAGGGCGTCTGGATCATGTGGCTGACGGTGGCGACGATGACGCAGTCGATCTGCTGCGGCTCCAGGCCGGCGGCCTCGAGCGCCTTGCGGGACGCGGCCACGCCCATCATCTGCACGGTCTCCTCGGGCGTCGCCCAGCGCCGCTCGGTGATGCCGGAGCGGGTGCGGATCCACTCGTCGCTCGAGTCGATCGCCTCGACGATCTCGCTGTTGGGGACGACGCGGCTGGGCCGGTAGCCGCCGACGCCGAGGATGCGGGCGTGGCGCGCGCCGGCGGACTCCTGGATCGGCATCAGTGGCCACCCTCGGGGTGGAGGCGGACCAGCGGCTGGCCGGGGGAGACGAGGTCGCCGTCCTCGACGAGCCACTCGACGACCTGGCCGCCGTGCTGGGCGGGGATGTCGATGCGGTCGCGCAGGCTGGCGACGGCGCCGATGGTGGCGCCGGCGGCGATGAGGTCGCGGTCGCGGGCCTCCTCGGCGAGGTGGAACGTGCCCTTGGCGGGGGAGACGACCATCCGCCAGGTCGGGCTGGTGCCGATGACGCTGCGCTCGCCGTGCTTCTCGCAGAACGCGCGGGCGTCGTCGAGCTGGTCGGGGGTCTTGAGCGCGAAGGTCTCGACGCCCTTGAGCTGGCGCTTGATGATGCCGGTCAGGGTGCCGGCCGGTGGCATCTCGAGGACGCCGGTGACACCGAGGTCGCTGAGCGTCTCCAGGCACAGGTCCCACCGCACCGGGCGGGCGATCTGGCCGACGATCCGGTCCAGGACCTCGCGGCCGTGGTGGACGATCCGGCCATCGCGGTTGCTGACGACGGGCGTACGCGGGTCGTGCACGGACACCGAGCGCGCGAGGCGCTCCATGCGGGAGACCGCAGGCGCCATGTGGCTGGTGTGGAACGCCCCGGCGACCTTGAGCGGCATGACGCGCGCCTTGGACGGAGCGTCGTCGGCGAACGCCGCGAGCTGCTCCAGGGTGCCGGCGGCGACGATCTGGCCGGGGCCGTTGTCGTTGGCGGGCGTGAGGCCGTGCCGCGCGATCGCGGCGAGGACCTCGTCGCGGTCGCCACCGAGGACGGCGCTCATGCCGGTGGGGGTGACGGCGGCGGCCTCGGCCATGAGGCGGCCGCGCTCGCGGACCAGGACCATCGCCTGCTCGGCGCTGATCACGCCGGCGCCGGCCGCGGCGGCGAGCTCGCCGACGCTGTGGCCGGCGACCGCGCCGACCAGCTCGAACGCGTCGGCCGGGTGCGGGAAGAGGTCGAGGGCCGCGACCAGGCCCGCGCCGACGAGCAGTGGCTGGGCGATCGCGGTGTCGCGGATCGTCTCGTCGTCGGCGACGGTGCCGTAGTGGACGAGGTCGAGACCGGCCACGGTCGAGAGCCACTCGAGGCGGCCCGCGAAGAGCGGGTCCTCGAGCCACGGCGTGAGGAATCCGGAGGTCTGAGCGCCCTGACCCGGCGCGACGATGACGAGCACGGGTTCAACTCTGCCGATCTACCTCGGGGTAGGCCTCTCGGGACCCTCCGAAGATGTCGCCCCGAATTTTGTAGGTGTCCTACAAATCAAGCGTCCGCTTGGCGTCCGAGGACCAACGCGGTGGCGAGCGCGAAGGCATCGCGGGGCTGGCTCGGGGTCAGACCGGTGACGTCGGCGATCTGCCGGATCCGGTAGCGGACGGTGTTCGGATGCACGAAGAGCCGGCGCGCCGCGGCCTCGAGGTTGCTGCGGGACTCGAGGTAGGCGGTCAGCGTCTCCACGAGGGCGGGGCGCTCGGTCAGCGGGCGGTAGATGTCCGTGACGAGCTGCTCGCGCGCTGTCTCGTCGCCGGCCGCCGCCCGCTCGACCACCAGCTGGTCCGCCAGCACCGGGCGGGGCGCGCCCGGCCATCCGGGTGCGGCCCGGAAGGCGGCCTGGGCCCCGGCCGCGGAGGCGTGCGCGTGCGCGACGTCGGTGGCGAGGGGGCCGGCGACCACCGGGCCGGGGCCGAAGAGACCGGCGACGGCGGCGGCGCCGGCGCGCTCGTCGGTGACCTCGCCGAGCACGATCACCAGGCGCTCGCCCTGGATCGCGCACAGCGCGTGGAGCCCGGCCGCTCGGGCCCGGCGGCGTACCTCCTCGAAGAGGTCGGTCTCCTCGTGGCCGGCTGGAGCGGTGCCGAGCACCACCATGATCGAGCCGCGTGCGCCCCAGCCGAGGGCCCCGGCGCGGCCGAGCACGGCCTCGTCGGGGTCGGCCCGCAGGATCGCGTCGACCACCAGCGCCTCGAGCCGGGCGTCCCAGGCACCGCGCTGCTCGGCGGCGCGGGCGTAGACCGCCGCGGTGGCGAAGGCGACCTCGCGGGCGTAGTGCCCGATCGCGGTGCGCACCGGCACCGCCTCGTCGGCGCCCAGCACCTCGTCCAGGCTCTGTTCGACCACGTCGATGGAGAGCCGGATCAGATCGACGGTCTGCTGCAGGGTGATCACGCCGGCCAGCGCTCGTGGCGCGGCGCCGAACACGCTGGCGGCCAGGTCGGGCTCGACGGTGCTGTGCACGCCCTCGGCGTACCACTGGACGAAGCCCTGGATGCCGGCCTGCACGATCATCCCGACCCAGGAGCGCTCCTGCGCCGAGAGCGCGGCGAACCACGGGAAGTCCGACTCCATCCGGCCGGTCGCGGAGGTGGCCAGCCGGCCGGTGGCGCGTTGCAGCGCGAGG
Organism: Nocardioides sp. JCM 18998; assembly: GCF_055391535.1. Lineage (NCBI taxonomy): Bacteria > Bacillati > Actinomycetota > Actinomycetes > Propionibacteriales > Nocardioidaceae > Nocardioides > Nocardioides sp. JCM 18998. The sequence goes on along the minus strand of NZ_AP043886.1, from coordinate 4,227,140 downwards.
GCTCCGGGTACAAGGTCGGGGCGCGACATCACGGGCTGATCCTCCCACCCGGCGGTGCCCGGAGTCCTTCTGGACAGGCGGTGGTTGCCGATGGGTACTCGTACCGGCGCATGACCACCGGTTGAATAGAGTCTGAACGATCGGTCAGAATCGGGTGACCGGGCGCAAGAGGGGTAGCCATGAGCACGAAGACGGGGATGACCGTCCCGCCGACCAGCTTCGCGACGGTGCACGGGCACCGCCGGGCGTACGGCATCGGCGGGCGCGAGATCGGCACCGCACCCGTCCTCCTGCTGCTCCACGGCCTCGCATGCGACCGCCACACCTGGGATCCGGTCTGGGACCGGCTGGGCGAGAAGTACACCCTCATCGCCCCCGACCTGCTCGGTCACGGCGAGTCGGACAAGCCGCGCGGTGACTACAGCCCGGGTGGCTACGCCAACGGCATGCGCGACCTGCTCACCGTCCTGGGCGTCGACAAGGTGACGGTGGTGGGGCACAGCTTCGGTGGTGCGGTGGCGATGCAGTTCGCCTACCAGTTCCCCGAGCGCACCGAGCGGCTCGTGCTGGTCAACGCCGGCGGTCTGGGCAAGGAGGTCACGGTGCTGATCCGTGCACTGGGCCTGCCGGGCTACCAGTACACCCTCGGCCTGCTCACGGCGCCGGGGATCCGCCAGGCCGGCACGACCATCCTGCGTGCGCTCAAGGCGACCGGTCTGCGCGACCTGCGTGACCTCGACGAGGTCGCCGACATCGTGGAGACGCTCAAGGACCCGCGCTCGCGCTACGCGGTGCACAAGCTGGTCACCGGCGTGATGGACTGGCACGGGCAGAACATCACGATGCGCGATCGCGCCTACCTCACCGAGCTGATGCCGTTGTGCGTCGTCTGGGGCGCGGACGACCGCGTCCTGCCCGCCCACCACGCGCAGACCGCGACCCAGTTCGCGCCCAAGGCGCAGGTCACCGTGATGCCGAACACCGGGCACTTCCCGCACAAGGATCATCCGGAGCAGTTCGCCGACCTGTTGATCGACTTCGTCGACTCGACGGTCCCCGCGTCGTACTCGCGTGCACGCTGGCGGCGGTTGCTCACCACCGGCGCTCCGGCGCCGGTGCTGCGCGCCGTCCGCGAGGAGGGCGTCGCCTCCGAGCTGGCCTGATCCGAGGACGACGAAGGCCCTGCGAGACGCATCTCGCAGGGCCTTCGTCACGCTGGAGGGGCGATCAGGCGTCGCCGCCCTCCTGCTTCACCCCACGCATCGTGGTCGGGTCGTCGATCCGGTACGTCTCGAACGCCTTGGCCACGACCGAGCGGTCGATCTTGCCGGCGTCGGCCAGGGCCTGGAGGGCCTGGACGACGACCGACGGGGCGTCGATCTGGAAGAAGCGACGAGCGGCCGGACGGGTGTCGGCGAAGCCGAAGCCGTCGGCGCCCAGGACGCGGTAGTCGGCCGGGACCCAGCGGGCGATCTGCAGCGGGACCGCCTTCATGTAGTCCGAGACCGCGACGACCGGCGTGTCCGAGCCGGACAGCTTGTCGGTGACGTAGGCGGTCCGGGCCGGGGCGGAGGGGTTGTTGAGGTTCCAGTGCTCCGCCGCAGCGGCGTCGCGGGCCAGCTCGTTCCACGACGTGACCGACCAGGTGTCGGCGACGACGCCCCAGTCCTCGCGGAGCAGGCGCTGGGCCTCGGCGACCCACGGGAAGCCGACACCCGAGGCGAGCAGGCGGACGCGCGGTCCGTCACCCTCGCCGGTGGAGACCTGGTGGATGCCCTTGAGGATGCCCTCGACGTCGACGCCCTCGGGCTCGGCCGGCTGCGCGACCGGCTCGTTGTAGACGGTGAGGTAGAAGATGACGTCCTCGCCCTTGCCGTCCTTGCCGCCGGTGCCGTACATCCGCTCGAGACCGCTGCGCATGATGTGCGCGACCTCGTAGGAGAACGCCGGGTCGTAGTGCACGACCGCAGGGTTGGTGGAGGCGATGAGCGGGGAGTGGCCGTCCGCGTGCTGCAGGCCCTCACCGGTCAGGGTGGTGCGACCCGCGGTGGCACCGACGAGGAAGCCGCGCGACATCTGGTCGGCCATCGCCCAGATCGAGTCGCCGGTCCGCTGGAAGCCGAACATCGAGTAGAAGATGTAGAACGGGATCATGGCCTCGCCGTGGGTGGCGTACGCGGAGCCCGCGGCGATGGCCGAGGCCATCGCGCCCGCCTCGGAGATGCCCTCGTGCAGCATCTGACCCGAGGTCGACATCTTGTACTGGAGCAGCATGTTGCGGTCGACGCCCTCGAACTGCTGACCCGCCGGGTCGTAGATCTTGGCCGACGGGAACATCGCGTCCATGCCGAAGGTGCGGTACTCGTCCGGCGCGATCGGCACGATGCGCTTGCCGATCACCGGGTCGCGCATCCAGTCCTTGAGCAGGCGGACGGTCGCCATCGTGGTGGCGACCTTGTGGCCACCGGCGCCCTTCTTCAGCTCGGCGTACGTCTTGTCGCCCGGCAGCTCGAGCGGCTGCGAGCGGTTCTCGCGACGCGGCAGCGCGCCACCGAGCACCCGACGACGCTCCATCATGTACTTGATCTCCGCGGAGTCCGCGCCCGGGTTGTAGAGCGGGAACTTGCCGGTCGCGGCGTACTTCTCCTCGATCTCCGCATCGGTGATCGGGATCTCGAGGCGGTCGCGGAACTTCTTGGCGTCCTCGACGGTGAGCTTCTTCATCTGGTGGGTGGCGTTCTTGCCCATCAGGGCGTCGATCGTCCAGCCCTTGATGGTGTGCGCCAGGATCACGGTCGGCTGGCCGACGTGCTTGGCGGCCGAGTCGAACGCGGCGTACACCTTGCGGTAGTCGTGGCCGCCGCGCGGCAGCTTCTCGATGTCGCGGTCGCTGAGCTGCTCGACCATGGCGCGCAGACGCGGGTCGGGACCGAAGAAGTGCTCGCGGTTGTACGCGCCGTTCTCGACCGAGAAGGTCTGGAAGGCGCCGTCCGGCGTGGAGTTCATCTTGTTCACCAGGACGCCGTCCACGTCGCGGGCGAGCAGGTCGTCCCACTCGCGGCCCCAGACGACCTTGATGACGTTCCAGCCGGCGCCGCGGAAGTTGGCCTCCAGCTCCTGGATGATCTTGCCGTTGCCGGTGACCGGGCCGTCGAGCTGCTGCAGGTTGCAGTTGATGACCCAGGTGAGGTTGTCGAGCTCCTCGCGGGCCGCGATCCGCAGGGCGCCCATCGACTCCGGCTCGGCCATCTCGCCGTCGCCGAGGAAGGCCCACACGCGCTGCTGCGAGGTGTCCTTGATGCCGCGGTTCTGCAGGTAGCGGTTGAACCGCGCCTGGTAGATCGAGTTGATGCCCGTCAGGCCCATGGAGACGGTGGGGAACTCCCAGAAGTCCGGCATGAGGCGCGGGTGGGGGTAGGACGACAGGCCCTGGCCGATGCCGTGCTGCGCCTCCTGGCGGAAGCGGTAGAGCGCCTCCTCGGAGAGGCGGCCCTCGAGGAAGGCGCGGGCGTAGATGCCGGGCGCGGCGTGACCCTGGAAGAAGACCTGGTCGCCACCGCCCGGGTGGTCCTTGCCGCGGAAGAAGTGGTTGAAGCCGACCTCGTAGAGGGAGGCGGAGGACTGGTACGTGGCGATGTGGCCGCCGACCTCCAGGCCCTTGCTGTTGGCGCTCGAGACGAGCATCGCCGCGTTCCACCGGATCATCGACCGGACCCGGCGCTCGGTGTCCTCGTCGCCCGGGAACCACGGCTCGCGCTCCGGGGGGATCGTGTTGATGAAGTCGGTGCTCCGAAGAGCGGGGACGCCTACGGCGCGCTCGCGAGAGCGCTCGAGCAGGCGGAGCATGACGTAGCGCGCACGGTCGCGACCACGCGCGTCGACCATCGAGTCGAAGGAGGCCAGCCAGTCGCGGGTCTCGTCGGGGTCGATGTCCGGGAGCTGGGTCGGCAGGCCCTCATGGATGACGGTGGCCGGCGTGCCGGAAGCAGGGGTGTTTTCTTCGGTCACATATCGAATCGTGCCACTCGCGTGGGCAGGGGGAAATTTACTGATGAGTACCGATTTCCAGCGGCACTTCCTGTCGCTGCCCCGGGCGGCTCGGAGGGGGCCGGGCGACGGCCCCGGGACGTCGATCGTGTCGGTCGTCAGGTAGTGCTGCTCGCCGTTCGTGGGAACCGTGGAGTGGTCCAGCGGGGCGGACAGGGTTGCGTACCCGGCCGAAACCCGCTGGACTACTCACCACCGTGGCGATGCTGCCGACGGTGAGACGACATGTCAGCGACAAGATGCGGAGGACGACGTGAGCTCGACCGCGGGTGGAGGCTCCACCCAGACTGGCCCGGCGGGACCCGCCGAGCGCCTGGGATTCAAGACCGGAATGGTCATCCAGGAGCTGGGATGGGACAACGACACCGATGACACGCTCAGGGTCGCGATCGAGGACGCGCTCGACGCCGACATGGTCGACGGCGACTACGGCAACGTCGTGGACTCCGTGCTGCTCTGGTGGCGCGAGGACGACGGCGACCTGGTCGACGGACTCGTCGACGCCTTGACCGACCTCGTCGGTGGTGGCGCCATCTGGCTCCTCACACCGAAGGTGGGACGGCCCGGTGCGGTCGACCCTGCCGACATCGCAGAAGCGGCGCCCATCGCCGGCCTGTCCCAGACCACCACCGCCGCCGTCAGCGGCGAGTGGACCGCGACGAGACTCCTGGCTCCGAAGAACGTCGGATGATCCTGCGTCCCTCCGAGGCGCTGTCCAAGGCCGTCTCCGCCGGATCCGGCGCGCTGGTCCTGGCCGGCTCGGGCGTGGTCAAGCCGTTCTCGCCCGCGGTGCTGGCGCGCCTGGGCAAGGCGGTCCTGGACTGGGGCCTCGGCCCGGCCGGGGGCTTCACGATGCTCGCGACCCGCTATCCCGACCGGGTCGGGATCGTGGACGAGCTCGGGGAGATCACGTACGGCGAGATCCATCGGCGCACCAACGTGCTCGCGCGTGCGCTCGCCGATCGCGGGGTGGGTGAGGGCGACGGCGTCGCCATCATGTGCCGCAACCACCGCGGCTTCGTCGAGGCCACCGTGGCGGTCGCCAAGCTCGGCGCCGACGCGCTGTACCTCAACACCGCCTTCGCCGGCCCGCAGCTGGTCGACGTGCTCGCCCGCGAGAAGCCGCGCGTGGTCATCCACGACGAGGAGTTCGTCAGCCTGCTGGCCGGCGCGGAGATCGAGCAGCGGATCATCGCCTGGACCGACAGTGACCGCTCGGCCCTGAGCGCGGCGGGCGTCGACACGCTCGAGGAGCTCACCTCGCGCGGCAACGACACCGACCTCCCCTCGCCGGGTCGGCACGGCCGGATCATCATCCTGACCTCGGGCACCACCGGCACGCCGAAGGGCGCGCCACGCAACGAGGCAGGCATCGACTCCGCGATCGCGCTGCTGTCGCGGATGCCGCTCAAGGAGGGCTGGCGCACGCACATCGCGGCGCCGCTGTTCCACACCTGGGGCTTCGCGCACCTCATGCTGGCGATGCTGCTCGGCTCGACGATGGTGCTCCGGCGACGCTTCGATCCGGCCGACGCGCTCGAGGTCACGCAGGGCTGCGACTCGCTGGTGGTCATCCCGGTGATGCTGCAGCGGATGCTCGCGGTGGAGTCGACGCAGCGCCCGGACCTCTCCGCGCTCAAGGTGGTCGCCTCGTCGGGCTCCGCGCTCCCCGGCGACCTGGCGCTGGAGTGGATGGACCGCTTCGGCGACAACCTGTACAACATCTACGGCTCGACCGAGGTCGCGTACGCCTCGATCGCCACCCCTGAGGACCTGCGCACCGCACCGACGTCGGCCGGGAAGCCGCCGTGGGGCACGGTCGTGAAGATCCTCGACCCGCTCGGCGCCGAGGTGGAGAAGGGCGAGGCCGGCCGGATCTTCGTCGGCAACAGCCTGCTCTTCGAGGGCTACACCGGCGGTGGCGGCAAGGAGGTCGTCGACGGCCTCATGTCGTCCGGGGACGTGGGTCGCTTCGATCGCGACGGCCGGCTCTACGTCGAGGGTCGCGACGACGAGATGATCGTCTCCGGTGGGGAGAACGTCTTCCCCAAGGAGGTCGAGGACTGCCTGGCCCGGCACGAGGCGGTCGTCGAGGTGGCGTGTATAGGCGTCGACGACACCGCGTTCGGCAAGCGACTGCGCGCGTTCGTCGTGGTCAGTCGCCCGGTGGACGAGGACGACCTGAAGGGCTGGGTCAAGGACCACCTGGCCCGCTTCAAGGTGCCGCGCGAGATCGTCGTGATGGGCGAGCTGCCCCGCAACGCCACCGGCAAGGTGCTCAAGCGCGAGCTCGTCGAGTGGAGCGGCGGGGCCCCGGCATGAGCGGCCTGGAGATCGGCGGGCCCGCGCCCGACTTCACCCTGCGCGACCAGTTCGGCCAGGAGGTGAGCCTCTCCTCCTACCGCGGCAGCAAGGCGGTGGTGCTGTTCTTCTACCCCTACGCCTTCTCGGGCGTGTGCACGGGGGAGATGGCGGGCATCCGCGACCGGCTGGCGGAGTTCATGACGTTCGACACCGAGGCGATCGCGATCTCGTGCGACCCGATGTTCGCGCTGCGGGCGTTCGCCGACAGCGACGGGCTGAACTTCCCGCTGCTCTCCGACTTCTGGCCCCACGGCGAGGTGTCGCGGGCGTACGACGTCTTCGACGAGGCGCGTGGCAACCCGCGACGCTCCTCCTACGTCATCGACAAGCAGGGCATCGTGCGCTGGTCGGTGCACAACGCGGCCGCGGAGGGACGCGACCTCGACGAGCACCTGCGCGAGCTCGCGGCCGCCGTCGAGGAGCGTCAGGTCTAGACCGGTCGCGGCAGGTTGTTGAAAGTCGCGCATAGTGTCCTGACAGGGTTGTAGTCTCCTGGTCGTTGAGCCGGTGGTGACCCGAGACGCCACCGGCTCGACTCATTTCCCGGCGGCCTCGCCTTCCAGGTTTTGACCCCGCGTGACGCCCACCCCGTAGGCTGTGCCGTCGCGTCACGGGCGCATAGCTCAGTTGGTTAGAGCGCTTGCCTTACAAGCAAGATGTCGGGGGTTCGAGTCCCTCTGCGCCCACCAGATCGAAGCGGCCCTGAGCAGCGGATCCTTGGTAGGGATCCGCATGCTGGACCCATGATCACCGTGAGCCGTACCTTCGCCGTCACCCCGCCCCAGCCCGTCGTCCTGGACTACCTCAAGGACTTCGCCCACGCGGAACAGTGGGACCCGGGCACGCAGTCGTGCACCCGCCTCGACGACGGGCCGATCGGCGTCGGGACCCGCTGGCACAATCGCTCGAAGGTCGCCGGGCGCACGACCGAGCTGACCTACCAGCTCACCGAGGTCGGAGCCGATCGCCTCGTCTTCGTCGGGACCAACGACAGCGCGACCTCGACCGACACGATCACGGTGGTGCCGCGCGGTGCCGGCAGCGAGATCACGTACGAGGCGGTCATCGAGATGCATGGCGTCGCCAAGCTCGCCGACCCGCTGACGAAGATCCTGTTCGAGAAGATCGCCAACGACACGGTGAGGGACATGACCGCTGTCCTCGATGGCCTGCCTTCGGCCTGATCAACAGGCAGCTCTCGGGGAACAGATGGTCAGCTGCGCAACAGCTCGGCCAGGACGCGTCGTCGGAGGCGTTGCCACTCGATGAGAACGACGGCCAGCGCGCTCGCCACCACCGCGCCGGAGGCAAGCGGCGTCCACCATGGCACGACCACATGTGGTGTCGACGTCTGACCGGTGATCCGCTCGAGGGAGAGGGATCCGAAGGTGACGAGCACGCAGCCGAGGCCCAACGCCAGGCCGGCGAGGGTGGCCAGGGCGGCGCTCGTCAGGACCTCACCGGCCAGCACTCGCCTGAGGTCGGCGTCGGCCATGCCGAGCGAGCGGAGCCGGCCGGCCGACTGGCTGCGAGCAGGCGCCTCCGCCGCGGCGGCGAGCACCACCCCGAGGATCGCCAGGACGAGCAGAGGGATGCTCGACATGGCGGCCAGCGTGGCGAGCGAGGCGGCGAGCGGGGCCCGCCGGCGACTGTCCAGCTCGTGGGCGTAGGTGATGACCGAGCCCGAGGGTCCGCTGGCGTGGCGCAGCGCATCCGCGGCTCCCGGCCCGACCGCCCAGACCGTATCGGGCTCTGCCGACACGCCTGTGCGCGCCAGAGCCCCCGCGTCCACGACCACCACCGGCTCGATCGACGCGTCCACCCGCGGTGCGGTGCCGACGATGTCCAGGTGCAGCGACGTGTCCTCCCAGTGCAGGACGGCGCCGTCGCGCAGGCCGTCGTCGCCGCCGAGCAGCAGAGCCGGCACGTCGCTCGTCGCGCCGTCCAGGAGCCGCGAGAGCTGGGGAGCATCCGGCAGCTGACTGCTCGCGAGCAGCCCGCTGTACGCGGCTGCGTCGACGACGACCAGCCTGACCGCGGCGGCACTGCGCTGCGAGAGCACCTGCACGTCATCGACCACCCGACCGGCGACGGCCGCGCGGACGCCGCTCACGCTCGCCACGCGTCGGGCCGTCGTCTCCAGCTCCTGGTCGGGGGTGGTCGTCAACCGTGCATCGCCGCCGACGGCGAGAAGGGCACCGGCCTCCTGCCCTCGGTGCTCGGTCGCGGCCAGCGCGATGCCGAAGGTGAGCTGAGCGACCGCCACCGTGACGGCCAGCAGCGGCAGCGTCCTCGTCGCGGCCTGGGTGAGCCGCGCGGCGACCAGCAGCCGAACGCCGCCGGTCGAACGTCGCGCCGCACGCAGGCTCAGCCGCAGCCCGGGAACGAGCAGGCGGGCACCGATGATCGTGCCGGCGACCGCGCAGGCGGTGGCGGCTGCGGCCGCCGTCAGGCTCCTCCAGCCGCTCTCTCGTACGATCCCGCGCTGGTGGAGCGCCGCCAGGGACAGGACCGCGGCGGCCAGCACGGCGATCTCCATCGCCAGCCTCCGGGCGCGCTGCGCGCGGTCGAGAGCACGCTTGGCCGACCGGTTGGCGGGAACACGCCGCGCGCTGGTCGCTCGGGCAGCCTGGAGCGCGCCGTACACGGGAGCGGACGCGGCGGCCACCAGGACGACGGGAACCGACCATGCCCACCCCACGCCGCCGGCGAGCAGCCGGGCGCCGGCCAGTCCGAGCGCGGCGGCGACGGCGACGACGAGCAGCGACTCGACGAGGAGCTCCAGCGCGATATCGGACAGTGACGCGCCTCGCTCGCGCGCCAGCGTCACCGGTCCGGCACGGCGCTCGACCAACAGCCGCGCCGCGAGGGCGAGCACCAGCAGGGCGCAGATCACCAGGCCCACGAGGATGACCTGTGCCTGCCCCTGGGCCGCCGCGACCCGGTCGTGCGCATCGGCGAGGACCCGGCCGAGCAGGCCGTCCCAGGAGAGGTCGCTGGGGCTGGTGTCGGCGGCCGCCTGCAGGTACGCGACGTCCTGCGTCAGTGCGGTGGCGTCGTGCCAGCGCATGAGTGACGGACGGGGCGGATAGCTGATGTGGTGGGCGAGGTCCTGCGGAGGCACGGCGATGCGCAGGTCCGGGAGGGAAGCCGCCGAGACGAGCGCCGCGCCACTGATCAGCTCGAGGCCGTCCGCCACGCTCCGGGTCGGCGTCAGCAGGTCGGAGGAGTGCTGCCACACGGCGCTCCCTGGCTCGGCGGCGTCGTACACGCCGCTGATCCGGATCCGGATCTGGCGGTGCTCCTCGTCCTCGGCCGGGATGCGGTCACCGGGACCGACGTCCAGCGCTCGCGCCACCGCACGGGACACGGCCACCTGGACGGGCCACGGTGGGGCGTCGGCGTCGAGCGAGATGTCGGCGTCGTCCGGGCGGCCGCTGGCCGTCGGCGGGCCACCCGAGACGAAGGTGGTCGCAGGCGGGCCGGCCGGCGTGTCGACGTAGGTGAGCCGCAGCGAACGCCCCGGCCCGCCATCGAGCAGATGCAGCTGCGACGTGGTCAACGTCGTGATGCCGGGGCCGAGGACCCGTGCCAGGCGTGCCGGGAGCTGCTCCTGGGCGTCATCCGCCACCTGCCTCAGCTCGTCGGCGGCGTGAGGGTCGCGCGTTCGCCAGAACGGGTCGTCACCGTGGCGGGGCGAGGTGGCGACGACGTCGGCGTTGGTCCCCGCATCGCGCACCGCGGCAGCGACCGTGCGGTCGGCCGCGCTGTCGCCGAGCGGAGCCACCACTGCTGTCAGCAGGGTCGTCAGGGCGACGACCAGCCCGATCAGGATCAGGAGCGCGGCGTCGCTGCGCAGACGACCGACGATGGTCGGCCCGTGCCAGCGTGGTCGCAACATCAGACGCCCTCCGTCCGCACGTACACCGGGTCCGAGGCACGGACGTGGACCGCTGTCAGCGCTGCGGAGATCGCGAGGGCGCCGAGCGTCAGGCCGCTGACGAGCAGGAGCCCTGCGCCCCACGGCCAGACCACGATCGCCGCCGGCACCGGCGCACCACCGACGTCGGAGCGTATGAGGGCCGGTCCCACGGCCGCGGATGTGGCGGCGCCGGCAAGCGCCCCGACGAGCGCGAGGGGGAGGAGGGACGCGGTGGTCTCGACGAGCAGCAGCCGCCTGGCCTCGCCCGCGGTGAGGCCGAGGGCCCGGAGCCGGGACACCTCCTCGGATCGGCCCGGCCGGTCGCTCGCGAGCAGCAGGGCAACGCTCGCGAGCAGCAGCAGCCCCGCAGATCCCACGAGCGTGAGCAGAGCCGTCGGCACCGCGACGCGCAGGGGGCCGTCGGCGAGCCCGGTGGCGATGTCGGAGCGGGTGGTGATGTCGCCGAGGGCAAGCCGCTGCACGGCGCGTACGGTCTTGGCGGGTGCATCGGAGATCCACCAGGCGTCGACGCCTGGATCGAGGTCCCCGGCGCCGATCAGCGCGCGGGTGAGGCTGTCCATGTCGGCGAGCACCGCCGGCTGTCCAGGGGCGGACGGCACGTCCGGCACGACGGCGACCACGCGGAGCCGGACGGCCGTGCCGTGCAGGACTCCGTCCAGCGTCGTCCCGCTGCGAGCACCGACGGCGTCGACGAGGTCCTGGGACGCGGCGACGGGTACGGCCGTGGGCGTCGGAAACGCCGTCACGAGCAGGGTGCTGCTCGAGTAGCCGAAGTAGTCGAGGGCGGCGGTGGCGCTCGTCCGTACGACGGTGTCGGAACCGGCAGACGCGACCGAGACCGCAGCGTCGGTGAGGAGGCCACCGTTCGCCGTCGTGGGGTGCACGTGCCATGCGGCGTCCGGGCTGGGGTCGCCTGACATCGGGATGTGGAGCGCGATCGACACGGTTGCCGACTCCGGGGCACCCGGGCCGGCGAGCTGCCACTGGACTCCGACCAGACGCTGGTCCGGCCGGATCGGAGCCGCCCAGACGAGCGGATGGGCGCGGCCGTCCATCGGCACGGGACCGGCGCTGAGGGAGCTCCGGATGCCGGCCTCGTCCTGGAGGACGGCGGTCGGCGTCACGCGCAGTGCTGCCCGGGCCGGAGCCCTCGCCACGATGCGGATCCCGGTGCCACCCGGAGGCAGCGGGATGCCCCGTACGGCGTCGGTCGGGGCGAGCTGGGCGCCCACCTGCGACCACGTCCTCCCGCCGTCCAGCCGCCCGCGCAGCAGCGCGCCGGCGTGGGTGGCGTCCATCCCCACGATGACCGGCGAGGATCCGCGCGTTCCGACGAAGCTGCCGAGGGCGAGCGGACGGCTGACGACCGGAGAGACGGTGTGACCTCGCAGAACCGTCGCCTGGGCCGCCTCGACGGCGGCCGTCGACTGCTGCCCGGCCGACGTGACGGGGGTCAGCGACGCGTCGGTGCCCGCCAGGAGCGCCGCCTGGTCGCTCTGCGAGCGCTCCCAGGTGGCGTGCACCCCCAGCCCGAACGTGACCACGGCGATCGCGCCAGCGATCGTGACCATGGCCGTCGCGTGGTGCGGGCGACGCGCGGCCTGCTGTGCGGCGAGCGGAGCCACCAGACCGCGAGCGCGGGCCCCCATCCGGGCGGCGAGGCCGAGTGCCGCAGGAACCAGCCGGACCAGGAGCAACGTGGCGGAGGCGAGACAGAGCATCGGCGCGACGGTGAGGACGACGTCCCCGCCGGCTGGCCGTGCGGACTGGGTGCGCAGCTGCCACCAGCACACCGCGGCCACCAGCACCAGGAGCACGTCGAGGCCACGCCGGATCGCGAACCGGTGTCGAGCGCTCCGGTCGGTCGCCGTGCCGGCGTCCAGCGCGGTGATGACCAGCGTGAGCGTCAGCAACAGGCTGCTCGCGAGAACACTCGCCACCAACGGGAGCGTGACGGTCGGTCGCTGCGCCAGCCCCGCCGCACGGAGGGCGGGCAGGCGGGTGAACAGTCCATGGACGAGCGCCGCAGCCGGGACGGCGAGCACGGCGGCGGCCGCGGCGAGCAGGCCCGCCTCCGTCAGCGCAGCGGTCAGCTGCTGGCGGCGGCTGAGGCCGAGCGTGACGAGCAGCGCGCGCTCGTCGTCGCGGCGCGAGGCCACCAGCCAGCCGGCCAGGAGTGCCGCCGCGACGGAGAGCGCCACCCCGAGCAGCATGACCACCAGCACTGTCGAGCGCGTGGCGCTCTGTTGGGCGTGGATCCGGCTGAGCGTCTGGGGCAGCTCGGAGGCCACCCGGGTGATCTCGACCCGGCTGCCGACCCCGTCGGTGAGGAGCGCCGAAGCGCGGTCCAGACCGTGCGCGGCCTGGTCGAGGGTGGCGCGCCGCGCCAGCGCGAGCGTGGGGTGGGCGGTGACGCGCAGCCCGTCGACGTACGAGCCGGTCGCCCGGAACGCGGCATCACCGAGCACGAACGGGCCGTACGCGGGCGGGGAGGTCGCACCGTGGGCCCAGGCGGCGAGGTAGCCCTCCCCGGACAACGGGTCGGTCTCCCAACCGGGCCCGAGACGGGCCTCGAACGTACCGACGACGACGACCGTGACGGACTGATCCGCGTTCGTTCCGCCGGTCGTGTCGAGCTCCTGGCCCAGTGTCACGCTGTCGCCCAGGTGCAGCCCGAGGAGCCCGGCTGCCACAGCCGGTATCGCAACCTCGGGTCGCGGCGACTCCGATCGGGGCCAGCGTCCCGCGGTCAGGACCGCACGGCTGCTGAAGGCGTCGTCGGTGGCGAGGTACGCGACCCCGTCGCCCGTCAGCCGGCGCATCGGCCCGAAGGCGCTCGCCGTGACGGTGGGGCGCATGGGGGTCATGACATCCGTGACAGCGCTCCGGGCGCGGGACAGGGCGTCGGGCAGCTCGCTTCCGGGAAGGTCGACGAGGTAGGCGGTCACGTCCACGCTGCTCGGCTGGGCACGCTCGACCTCGACCTGGAAGGCGCGGTCCTGCGTGACGCTCAGCAGCAGCGCGCACACGCCGACGAGGCAGGCCGCGACGGCGACCAGCCCGACGACGGCAGCGAGCATGCTCCGTTGCACGCGGGCACGCCGGAGGACGAGGATCAGCATCGGAAAGGCATCTCAGCCCGCGATCCGCCCATCAACGATCTGCCCGTCGGCGATCGTGAGGACCCGGTCGGCGAGTGCCATCATCACGGGGTCGTGGGTGGCGACCACGGCGGTGACGCCCTCGGAGTCGACGATGGCCCGCAGCAGCGCCATCACCGCCAGTCCTGTCTCGGCGTCGAGCTGACCGGTGGGCTCGTCGGCCAGGAGCAGTCGCGGCGATCCCGCCAACGCGCGCGCGATCGCGACCCGCTGCTGCTGTCCGCCGGAGAGCTCCGCCGGACGCTGCCGTGCGTGGTCTCGCAGGCCGACGAGCTCGAGCAGCAGGTCGACGCGCTTCTCGCGCTCGGCGACCGGCATCCGCCGCATGCGGAGCGGCACTCCGACGTTCTCGCCGGCGGTCAGTGTCGGGATGAGGCCGAACGTCTGGAAGACGTAGGAGATCGTCTCCCGTCGCATGCGGCTGAGCCCTCGGTCGTCGAGGTCGCCGATGTCCGTGCCGGCCACTCGCAGCGTGCCGCCGTCGGGCTTGTCCAGGCCACCCAGGAGATTCAGGAGCGTGGTCTTGCCCGATCCCGACCGCCCCACCACGGCCACCATCTCTCCGGGACGTACGTCGAACGAGACCTCGCGCAGGGCATGTGTCGTCGTGGGCCCCGTGCCGTAGGTGCGGCTCAATCCCCGTGCCGCGATGATCGGTTCAGCGGAGGGGGTCACCCTTCCCCGCCTCGGTCGTCGGAGCGGATCTCGACGTGATCCTCGGTCAGAGCCAACCGGACGCGGCGCGTCAGGTTGAGCGCCTCGCGAAACTCGCGGGGCACCTGCACGCGTCCGGCGCGGTCCATGACGGCGTACTCCTCGGCGATACCCGGGGCGTCGTCTCCGGCGTCGACGCGCAGGATCTCGCTGCTCGTTCGGCCGTCGCGGATCGCCACCGTACGGGCCACCTGTCCGCTCACCGCCGGATCGTGGGTGACGACGACCACCGTCGCGTCCAGCTCCCGGTTAGCGGTACGCAGCGCGGCGAACACCTCCTCGGCGGTCTCGCTGTCGAGCTCACCGGTCGGCTCGTCGGCCAGCAGGACATGCGGCTGGTTGGCCAGCGCCACCGCGAGCGCGACGCGCTGCTGCTGGCCGCCGGACATCTGATGAGGCCTGCGATCGGCGCACTGCGCCACGCCGAGGATCTCCAGCACGCTGTCGACACGGGAGCGGCGCGCCCTGCGTGCCACCCCCGCGATGGTCAGGGGAAGATCCACGACCTGGCGGGCTGTCAGATAGGGCACCAGGTTGCGCGCCGATTGCTGGCGCACGAATCCGACGACCTTGCGGCGGTAGTGGACCCGCTCGGCGCGGCGCATATCACCCAGGTCGTGGCCGGCCACGCTCGCCCGGCCCGCGGTCGGGGCGTCGACCCCGGCGAGGACGTGGAGCAGCGTCGACTTCCCAGATCCGGAGGCGCCGACGACGGCGATCATCTCGCCGGCGTGCACCAGCAGGTCGAGCCCCTGGAGCGCCTGCACCTCGACGCTCTCGGTCTGGTAGATCCGGACGAGGTTGTCGCACACGATCAGCGCATCGTGTCCGAACTCGGCCTCGCGTGGCGCAGCGTCCGGCAGCGTGAGCTCCTGTGCCATCGTGCTCCCTCGGTTCGGCGGCCCGCGGCGATGCTAGCCAGGCGGCCGGCACACCGTACGAGGTTCGCAGAGATCTCAGGGCCGGAGAGCCCGCCGCGCCGATAGGCGAATCGCACCGCTCGCCCGCCACTCACCCGTGCCGGGGGAGGCAGGAGACGGCGAACGCGACGAGGTTCGGTCCATGGCAGCGACCACGGCACCGCCGGCAGCGGCTCCTCGCGCACCGATCGTCCTCACGGGCCGAGCGCGCACGATCGCCTTCGCCACGATCGCGCTGGGGATGTTGCTGGCCGCGCTGGACGGAACCATCGTGGCGACAGCCCTGCCGACGATCGTGGGCGACCTCGGCGGCGGGACACACATGTCGTGGGTCGTCACCGCGTACCTCCTGGCCCAGACGGCCGTGACCGCCGTGGTCGGGAAGCTGGGCGACCAGTTCGGCCGCAAGGTGGTCTTCCAGACCAGCGTCACGGTCTTCATCCTCGGCTCGGCCATGTGCGGCCTGTCCCAGGGCATGACGTGGTTGATCGCGTCGCGCTCGATCCAGGGCCTGGGCGCGGGCGGACTCACCGTGACGGCGACGGCCCTGATCGCCGACATCATCCCGCTGCGCGAGCGCGGGAAGTTCCAGGGCGCGCTGGGCGCGGTCTTCGGCGTCGCGACGGTGATCGGACCGTTCCTGGGCGGGCTGTTCACCGATCAGCTGAGCTGGCGGTGGTGCTTCTACGTCAACGTGCCGCTGGCCATCGTGGTGATCATCGCCGCCGGCCGGTTCATCCCCCAGGTGCCGGGCGGCGCCCGTCCGAGGATCGACTTCCTCGGCATGGTGGCGGTCTCGGCGGGCGCCGCGGCGCTGGTCCTGGCGACCAGCTGGGGCGGCACCACGTATCCGTGGGGCTCGTGGCAGATCATCGGGCTGCTGGTGGGCGGCGTGGTGATCCTGGGCCTGTTCGTGGTGGTCGAGCTGCGGGTGGAGGAGCCGATCCTACCGATGGCGCTGTTCCGGCAGACCGTGTTCGCGGTCTGTTGCGGGCTGAGCTTCGTGGTCGGGTTCACGATGATGGGCTCGATGACGTTCCTGCCGACGTTCTTCCAGTACGTCGAGGGAGACTCGGCCACCGCCTCCGGCCTGCGGATGCTGCCGCTGGTGCTCGGCCTGCTGA
This sequence comes from Nocardioides sp. JCM 18998, assembly GCF_055391535.1. Classification (NCBI taxonomy): domain Bacteria; kingdom Bacillati; phylum Actinomycetota; class Actinomycetes; order Propionibacteriales; family Nocardioidaceae; genus Nocardioides; species Nocardioides sp. JCM 18998. Next base: position 4,210,867 of record NZ_AP043886.1, on the reverse strand, counting down.
TCACCTCGGTGCTGGCCGGCAACATCGTGGGAAAGACCGGCCGGTACAAGATCTTCCCCGTCATCGGCTCGCTGGTGATGGCGCTGGGGCTGTTCCTGCTCTCGCGGATGGATCCCGGCACCAGCGGATGGGCGGCGGACTCCTTCCTGTTCGTGCTCGGCCTGGGGATCGGGCTGAGCATGCAGGTGCTGACCATCATCGTCCAGGGCTCGGTGCCGTACCAGGAGCTGGGGGTGGCCACCTCCGGGGTGACCTTCTTCCGCACGATGGGAAGCGCGTTCGGGTCGGCGATCTTCGGCACCCTCTATGCCAACTTCCTCGCCGACCGCCTGCCGGGCGCCTTGGCACAGAGCCCCGGTGTGACGCCGCAGGACGTCGCGACCCCCGGCGCGTTGCACGCCCTGGGGTCGGACCTGATCGGCCCGATCGTGGACGCCTTCTCCGTGTCGCTCTCGCACGTCTTCCTCTGGGCGGCGCCGGTCGCGCTGGTGGCGTTCGTCCTGGCGTTGTTCCTGCCTCAGGTCCGACTGGCCGACAGTCTCGCGCCGGTCGCCAGCGACCTCGGCACCGGCTTCGGGGCGCCCGAGTCGCTGCCCAACGTCGAGATCCTCTCCCGTCGGATCGCGTACCTGCTCTACGGCCGCCGTCGTGATCATGTCCTGGAGGTGCTGGAGTCGACGGGCGCCGGGCTCGACGCGGCCGGGATCTGGGCGCTGGTGCAGGTGCACGGTCTGACCGCGGCCGGACGGCGAGCGGACCTCGTCGTGATCGCCCGCTCGCGCTACCTGCCGCCGCCGGTCCTCGAGCCGCTCTTCGCCCGGATGGTCACCGAGGGCTATGTCGCCGGCGAGCTGAACGATCTGACGATGACGCCCAAGGGGAGTGCGGCCATCGACCGGCTCAGTGCCCAGCTGCGCGACTGGATCCTCGAGCATCTCGAGGGCATGGAGGGCGAGACGCCCGAGGCCGTGAGCGAGGCGATCAGCGCGGTGGTGAAGCGGATCGTGGTCGAGCGGGTCGAGGAGCCGATCCGCGCGCCCGCGGCCGCCCTGCCCCGTACCGGTGAGGCGATCTCACCGGGGTCGCCGTCGGCCTAGCCTCGAGATCTGCGGGTGCCGGCTCGGTTAAGGTGCGCCGCATGACCAGCGCCCCCGCCGTGACGAACACCCGCCTCTTCTGGGAGCAGCACGCCTGCCTGCCGCTCGCGCCGGAGGCCGACGTCGACGACGTGCTGCGGTTCCGCCGTGAGGGCGGCGCGTACGTCTGCCTCAACGTCGGCTACCAGCCGCACTCGCGCGAGGAGTCGGTCGGCTTCGCCCGGCAGTTCGCCGCCGACGTCGCCCGCCACCCCGAGCTCGCCCTGGTCGGCACCGTCGCCGAGATCGACGCCGCGCACGCCGAGGGCCGGATGGTGGTCGCGTTCGACCTCGAGTGCTCCAATCCGCTCGAGGGCGACCTGGCGATGGTCAAGGAGTTCTACGACCTCGGCGTCCGCTCGCTGGGCGTGAGCTACAACCTCGCGAACAAGGCCGGCGTCGGCTGCCTGGAGAAGGACGACACCGGGCTCACCGCCTGGGGTCGCGAGCTGGTCAAGGAGATGAACGCGGTCGGCATGCTCGTCGACGGCTCGCACACCAGCGTCCGGACGGGCCTGGGCCTCTCCGAGGTCTCCGAGAAGCCGATGATCTACTCGCACTCGGGCTTCCAGGGGCGCTGGAACCACGTCCGCAACATCACCGACGAGGCGGCCCGCGAGTGCGCCGCCGGGGGCGGTGTCATCGGCGTGCCCGGCATCGGCATCTTCCTGGGTGAGAACACCGCCACCATCGAGGCGTACGTCGCGATGATCGACTACGGCGTCGAGCTGGTCGGCTGGGAGCACGTCGGGCTCGGTACCGACTACTCGTTCGACGCCGACGACCTGGTGATGGGGATCGAGGAGCAGCCCGAGCTCTTTCCTGAGGAGTACACCAAGTGGGGTCCGATCGGCTTCATCGAGCCGGAGGTCAGCCTCACCCTCGAGCGCGAGCTGCTCGCCCGCGGGTATCCCGACGAGGCGGTCCGCGGCATTCTCGGCGGCAACTTCCGCCGGGTGGCGGCGGAGGTCTGGGCCTGAGGGGGAGCGATCCCTGCCGCTTGTCCGATCCGACAGCAACTGCGTAAAGCACTTGTCGGATCGGACAACGCCGCGGGTGCGGTCGGCGTTCTAGCCTGACCGCATGACTGCAGTGGCCGACGTCCAGGCCTGGCTCGACGCCCACCTCGCCCGCCTGGTCGCCGAGCACGGTGTCCCCGGGGCGTCGGTCGCGGTCCTCGTCGATGGCGAGGTCGCCGCCGCGGGCGCCGGGGTGGCGAGCCTGCGTACCGGTGTCGAGGTCGACACCGACACCGTCTTCCAGATCGGGTCGGTCACCAAGCTGTGGACCAGCGCGCTGGTGATGCAGCTGGTCGACGACGGGCTGATCGACCTCGACCGGCCGCTGCGGACCTACCTGCCCGAGTTCGAGGTCGGCGACAAGGTCGCCACCGCGTCGATCACGACCCGTCAGCTGCTGTGCCACGTCGCCGGCTTCGAGGGCGACATCTTCACCGACACCGGTCGCGGCGACGATGCCCTGGAGAAGTACCTCGCCTCGATCCACGAGATCCCGCAGCTCTTCGAGCCGGGCGAGGTCTTCTCGTACAACAACACCGGCTTCGTGGTCCTCGGCCGCCTGATCGAGGTGCTGCGCGGCAAGCCGTTCGACCAGGTCCTGATGGAGCGGCTCGCCGAGCCGCTCGCCCTGGCCAGCGTCTCGCCCAGCCCGTACGAGGCCATCCGGTTCCGTGCCGCCACCGGCCACGTCCCCGGCGAGGACGGCGTCCTGGCGGCCGCCCCGACCTGGGCGCTCGCGCACTCGAACGCACCGGCCGGCTCGATGCTCGCGATGACCGCGCGCGACCTGCTCGGCCTCATCCGGATGCACGCCGACGGGGGCACCGCACCCGACGGCACCCGGATCCTGCGGCCCGAGACGGTCGCCGAGATGCAGTCCGTGCAGGTCACGGTGCCCTCGCTCGCGCTGATGGGCGGCTTCTGGGGCCTGGGCTGGGAGATGGAGCAGCACGACGGCCACACCGTGATCGGCCACGACGGCGGCACCATCGGCCAGTACGCCTTCATGCGCTGGGTGCCGACCGCGGGCGTCGCGATCGCGCTGCTGACCAACGGCGGCGACGACTTCCTCGGCCTGTACCGCGCTGTCGTCGGCCAGCTGCTCACCGACCTCGCGGGCGTCACGCTGCCCGGCAACAAGGTGCCGCCGGCCGAGCCCCAGCAGGTCGACGTCACGCCGTACGTCGGGCGCTACGCCGACACCATCTACGACATCACCGTCGAAAAGCGCGCGGACGGCTCGCTGTGGCTCGAGCGGGTGCCCAAGGACATCCACGCCGAGATCGGCGAGAAGCCGCTGGTGGCCGAGCTCGTGCACTTCGAGGGCGACTCGTTCATCTCGCTGGGATCGATGTACGGCATCCACCCCATCTTCGCGTTCGTCGGCCGCAACGAGGCCGGCCTCGCCAAGTACGTCCACTACGGCCGCGTCGTCGCGCGGGCTGCGTAACCCACCAGAAAGAGGAACCACATGAGGTCCATCCGGAAGAACGCCGTCGTGGCCGTCTCGCTCACGGTGGGCGCCGCCCTCAGCCTCGCTGGTTGTGGCAGCTCCGACTCGAACGGCTCCGGCAGCGGTGCCAAGACCTACGTCGACGGGGCCACCTTCACGATGGCCTCCTCGTCCGACCCGGGCGCCCTCGACCCGCAGAGCGGTGTCGGGCAGGCGCTCTTCCAGGCCAACGTCCTCGCCTACGACTCGCTGGTCTCGCTCGACACCAAGGGCCAGATCCAGTCGCAGCTCGCCAAGAGCTGGAAGGTCGACGGCACCACCGTCACGTTCGATCTCAACGACGGCGTCACCTGCGCGGACGGCTCGCCCTTCACCGCCCAGACCGCAGCCGACAACATCACCTACGTCGAGAACCCGAAGAACAAGAGCCCGTACCTGGGTGTCTTCGTCCCGGCGGGCGCGAAGGCCACCGCCTCGGGCTCGACGGTCACCGTCACCCTGGCCTCGCCGTCGCCGTTCGTGCTGGCGGCGTTCGCGAACCTCCCGATGGTCTGCGACGCCGGCATGAAGGACCGCTCCACCCTCAAGAGCGCGACCGACGGCACCGGTCCGTACGTCCTCAGTGAGGCCGTACCCGGCGACCACTACACCTACGACGTTCGCAAGGGCTACACGTGGGGTCCGGCGGGCGCGACCACGGCCGAGAAGGGCATGCCGGCCAAGATCGTCGTCAAGGTCATCGAGAACCCGACCACCACCGCCAACGAGCTGATCGCCGGGACGCTGAACAGCGCGGCGGTGCTCGGCCCGGACGCCCAGCGGCTCTCGGCGATGAAGCTCTTCCAGGTCGACACGCTCGCGATGATCGGCGAGGAGTGGCTCAACCACGCCAAGGGCCACGCCACCAGCGACCCGGCCGTACGCAAGGCGCTCACCCAGGCCGTCGACCTCAACGCCCTGATGAAGGCGCTCACGGGGGGCACCGGCAAGACGCCGACCCAGCTGACCCTGCTGCCGCCGACGGTCTGCACCTACGACGCCATCAGCGGCAATCTGCCGTCGTTCGACGCCGCGGCCGCCGACGCCACCCTCGAGGCGGCCGGTTACGCCAAGGGCTCCGACGGCTTCTATGCCAAGGACGGCAAGAAGGTGACGATCAACCTGCTCGTCGACAGCGCCATGGGCACGGGTGCCGGCGCTGCCGGAGAGCTCGCCGTCAAGGCATGGAAGGACGCCGGCATCGACGCGAGCTTCCAGCAGAAGGGCACCGCCGCCCTCCAGGGCACCCTCTTCGGCAGCGGCGACTGGGACCTGGCCTGGGAGCCCGTCAACGTCAGCAACCCCGACCAGGTGGTCCCGTTCCTCTCGGGCGCCGGCGCTGCCGACGGGGGCACCAACTTCTCCGGCATCGACAACGCCGACTACTCCGCCGACGTCACCAAGGCGATGGCGATGAACGGCGCCGAGGGCTGCGACACCTGGAAGGCGGCCGAGGCCGCGCTCTACCAGCAGTCCGACATCGTGCCGTTCGCCGCCAACGTGCTGCCGTCCTTCGGCAAGGGCGCGGAGTTCTCCTTCCTCGGCAGCCTGGTCCCGACCAGCATCCGGATGCTCGGCTGACAGACCCGTACGACCTCACGAGATCTCGGATTCATGACCACAGTGACATCAGCGGCCGCCCCGGCCGGTACGACCTCCCTGCCCGGTGGACGCTGGACGCGCTTCGCGCTCCGGCGCGGCGGGCGGCTGCTGGTGTCGCTGTGGGTGCTCGTCACCGCGTCGTTCTTCATGATCCACGCGGTTCCGGGAGACCCGGTGCGCGCGGCGCTCGGCACCACCGCACCGGCCGACCTGGTCGCGGCGAAGCGAGCCGAGTTCGGCCTCGACGACCCGATCTGGCGCCAGTACCTGCATTACCTGAACAACCTGCTCCACGGAGACCTCGGCACGTCGTTCGTCACCCAGCTCCCGGTGCGCGACATGATCACGCAGCGGCTACCCGCCACCGCCGAGCTGGCCGTGCTCGCGTTCGTGGTGGCGGTCGGGATCGCCATCCCGGTAGGTGTCACGATCGCGGCGCTGACGCGGCGCGGCCGGGGCCGACGCATCGAGCTGGCCTTCGCCTCGGTCAGCGTCGTGCTCGCCGCGATCCCGGACTTCTTCCTCGGCGTCGCGCTGGTCTGGATCTTCGGCGTCACGCTGCACGCCCTGCCGGTCGCCGGTCGTGACGGGCCCTCCTCGTTTGTGCTGCCGGTGATCGCGCTCGCGGTCGGCCCGGCCGCCGTTCTGGCGCGCATCGTGCGCGTCGAGATGCTGGCGGTCCTCGAGACCGACTACATCCGCACCGCGCGCGCCAAGCGGTTGCCGGCCCTGCGGGTGACGCTCATCCACGCCCTGCCCAACGCCGTCACCGCGACGATGACGATCGGCGGCATGTTGCTCGGCTCGCTCATCGCCGGCACGGTCCTGGTCGAGAACGTCTTCGCCTGGCCCGGGCTCGGCAGCACGATCGTGCAGTCGATCACCACCAAGGACTTCCCGATGGTGCAGGCCACGGTGCTGGTCTACGGCGCCGGCGTCCTGCTGATCAACACCCTGGTCGATGTGGCACTCGCGCTGCTCGACCCACGCTCGACGATCGGGGAGAGCTGATGAAGCGCTGGAGCCGCGTGGTGCGGACCCCGATCGGCATCGTCGGCATCGCGATGCTCGCGATCGTGCTCGCCCTGGCGATCCTCGGGCCGGTCCTGTGGGGCCACCGCGCCGACGTCGTCGACACCGACAACCTGCTCGCGGGTCCCTCGCAGGAGCACTGGCTCGGCACCGACAGCCTCGGGCGCGATCTCTTCGCCCGCGTGCTGGTGGCGACCCGTCTCTCGGTGGAGCTCGCTTTGCTCGCCACGGCGGTCGGCGTCCTCGTCGGGTTCGCCCTGGGGGCGCTGCCGCTGCTGGTCGGACGCCGTGCGGGCCGGCTGGTGACGGCGAGCGTCAACATCATGGTGGCCTTCCCCGGACTGCTGCTGGTGCTCTTCTTCGCGATCGTCTTCGGCGTCGGCGCCCGGGGTGCGGTGCTCGCGGTCGGGCTCGCGGGTGCACCGTCCTTCGCCCGGCTGTGCCAGACCCTGATCGCGGGCGTCTCCTCGCTGGACTACGTCGCCGCCGCCCGTACGCTCGGCGTCAGCCGGATGCGCGTGCTGGCGCGTCACATCCTGCCCAACATCGCCGAGCCGCTGATCGTGAACGTCACGATCAGCACCGGCGGAGCGCTGCTCTCGTTCGCCGGCCTGTCCTTCCTCGGTCTCGGCGTCCAGTCGCCGAGCTACGACTGGGGCAAGCTGATGCAGGACGGGCTCGCCGGCATCTACATCCACCCGGCCGCGGCGATCGCGCCGGGCTTCGCGGTGATCTTCGCCGGCCTCGCGTTCAACCTGGTCGGCGAGGCGATCGCGCGCACCTTCGGCGTCTCGCCGCTCACCGGCCTGGTCGACCCCGTCCCGGCGTCGGCCTCCGGTGCCGGCGTGGCGGCGACCGCACCGGAGCACCACCACGACGGCGCGGCCGACGCGGGCACCGTCCTGGACGTGCGCGACCTGTCGGTCGCGTTCCCCGGCCCCACCGCGCCGGTCCGTGCGGTCCGTGGTGTCTCGCTCGTGATCCGGCGCGGCGAGGCCATCGGCGTGGTGGGGGAGTCAGGCTCGGGCAAGTCCGTGACCGCCCTGGCCATCGCCCAGCTGATCGAGGCCCCCGGCGTCGTCGACGCCGAGGCTCTGACGTTCTGCGGCGCCGACCTGCTCGACGGGTGCACGGACCGTGAGCGCCGCACCCTGCTCGGCACCTCGCTCGCGGTCGTCTTCCAGGACCCGATGACCTCGCTCAACCCGGGCCACCGGATCGGCGGTCAGCTCGCCGAGGTCGCCCGCCAGCACCTTGGTCTGGGACGTCGCCGGGCGCTGGCTCGCGCCGTCGACCGGCTCGGGGCGGTCCGGATCCCCGAACCCGAGCGACGCGCCAGGCAGTATCCCTTCGAGTTCTCCGGCGGCATGCGGCAGCGCGCCATGATCGGCATGGGCCTGATGGGCACCCCACGGCTGGTCATCGCCGACGAGCCCACCACCGCGCTCGACGTCACCGTCCAGCAGCAGGTGCTCACGCTGCTGCGTGAGATCCGCGCCGAGCACGACTCGGCACTGCTCTTCATCAGCCACGACGTCTCGGTCGTGGCCGAGCTCTGCGACCGGGTGCTGGTGATGTACGCCGGCCGGATCGTCGAGGAGCTGCCCGCGGCCACGCTGCACACCGGCGCGAGGCATCCGTACACCCGGGCGCTGGTCGCCGCGGTGCCCGACATGGAGACCGATCTCGACGCGCCGCTGGCCACCATCGCGGGGCTGCCACCGGCGCCCTCGGAGCTGCCGGAGGGCTGCGCCTACGCGGCCAGGTGTCCGCTCGCCGATGCCCGATGCCGTCAGCAGGAGCCGGCACTCGAGTCCGATGCCGCGGGTGATCGCGTCGCGTGCTGGCACGCGGGGGAGCCGCTGCCGCTCACCCTCGCCCCGACCCGTACCGAAGCGACCGAGGAGGCCTCGGCATGAGCAGCCTCGAGATCCGTGACCTGATCGTCGCCTACGGTGCGAGCACCGTCGTGGACGGTGTCTCGCTGAGCGTGCCGTCCGGCGCGATCGTCGGTCTGGTGGGCGAGTCGGGCTCCGGCAAGTCCACCATCGCGCGCGCCGTCGTCGGACTCGCCCCGGTCACCGGCGGGCGGATCGAGCTGGACGGAAGGCCGGTGCCGCGCAGCGGCCGTCGCCGGCCGGTGCAGATGGTCTTCCAGGATCCGTACTCCTCGCTCGACCCCCGGATGACGATCGGCGAGTCCATCGCCGAGGCGTTCCCCGAGCGTCTCGGACGCGCCGCGCGCCGGGCGGAGGTCGAGCGGCTGCTCGCCCTGGTCCATCTCGATGCGTCCCGCGCCGACAGCCTGCCCGGCCAGCTCTCCGGTGGGCAGCGCCAGCGCGTCGCGCTGGCTCGTGCACTCGGTGGGCGACCCGAGGTGATCATCGCCGACGAGATCACCTCGGCGCTCGACGTCTCGGTGCAGGGTGCCGTGCTCAACCTCGTGCGCGAGATGCAGCGCGAGCTCGGCCTCTCGCTCCTCTTCATCTCCCACAACCTCGCCGTGGTCCGGTACGTCGCCAGCCACGTGGCCGTCATGCATCAGGGCCGCATCGTCGAGGCGGGCCCCACCGCGTCGGTCCTCGGCGACCCCCAGCACGACTACACCCGCCAGCTGCTCGCCGCCGTCCCCGGACGCGGTGGTCATGCCATCACCCCAGCCATCACCCACCCCTGAGGAGTCTGCAGTGAACCGCACGATCGACACCGCCCACTGGGAGCAGCGTCTCGCCGAGCTGATCGAGAAGCATGAGGTCCCGGGCGCTCAGCTCGGCATCCTGGTGATGGGCCAGGACGGCGCCGAGGACCAGGTCTTCACCACCGCCGCGGGCGTGCTGCACGCCGGCACCGGCCAGCCTGCCAGCACCGACTCGGTCTGGCAGATCGGCTCGGTCTCCAAGGTCTGGACCGCCACCGTCGTGATGCAGCTGATCGACGAGGGCAAGTTCGCCCTCGACACCCCGGTCCGCGAGATCATCCCGAGCCTCGAGCTCAACGACCCGCTGGTCACCGAGAAGGTCACCGTCTTCCACCTGCTCACCCACTCGAGCGGCATCGACGGCGACGTCTTCACCGACACCGGCCGCGGCGACGACTGCCTCGAGAAGTACGTCGCCGAGCTCGGGACCGCCCAGCAGAACCATCCACTCGGCGCGACGTGGTCGTACTGCAACTCCGGCTTCTCCCTGCTCGGCCGGATCATCGAGGTCGGCACCGGACTGACCTGGGACCAGGCGATGAAGGAGCGGCTCTTCGCGCCGCTCGGCCTGACCCACACCAGCACCCTTCCCGAGGAGGCGATGGTCTTCGCCCACTCCATGGGGCACATGAAGGGCGGCGCCGAGCCGGTCGTCGCGCCGGTCTGGGGTCTGCCCCGCTCGGTCGGGCCGGCCGGCCTGATCACCGCCACCGCCACCGACGTGCTCTCCTTCGCCCGCCTCCACCTCACCGGCGGCATCGCCGGTGACGGCGCCCGGATCCTCTCCGAGGACAGCGCCGCCGCGATGGCCGCCTACCAGGTCGAGTGTCCCGAGAAGGACCTCCTCGGCGACTCCTGGGGCCTCGGCTTCTTCCGCTGTGACTGGAACGGCCGCCGCGCGATCGGCCACGACGGCAACACCATCGGCCAGGCCGCATTCCTGCGCCTGCTGCCCGACGCCGGCATCGCGGTCGCGCTGAACACCAACATCGGCAGCGCGATCCCGCTCTACCGGGAGCTCTACAGCGAGATCTTCGCCGCCCTCGCCGATGTCGAGTTCCCGGCCGCGTTCGCGCTCCCCGCGGAGCGCCCCGACGTCGACGCCAGCGCGTACGTGGGGACGTACGAGCGGGCATCGGTCCTCGAGGAGGTCTACCTCGAGGAGGACAAGGTGTACCTGCGGACGTCGCTGTCCGGGCCGATCGCCGAGCTGGAGGGCTCCGAGCCGGAGACCCATGAGCTGCTCCCGGTCGGTCCGGCGCTCTTCGCGCTGCAGCCCGAGGCGGGTGTGGCGAACTACTACCCGGTGCGTTTCTACTCGCTGCCGACCGGCGAGTCCTACCTCCACTACGGCGCCCGGGCGACCCCGAAGAAGAGCAGCTGAGACCGACGATGACCACCATCCCGGTGCCCGCGCTCGACGAGCTGCTCGCAGACCTGCGTGCGCTCGTCGAGTGCGAGTCACCCTCCAGCGACCTCGCCGCGGTCGCACGCTCGGCGGACCTGGTCGCCACGCTCGGGGAGGCCCGGCTCGGGTCGGCCCCGGAGCGGCTCGCCATCCGGGGGAGCAGTCATCTGCGCTGGAGCTTCGGCGGGGAGACCCGGGTGCTGCTGCTGTGCCACCACGACACGGTGTGGCCGCTCGGCACACTCGAGGAGATGCCGTACGCCGTCCGCGACGGAGTGCTGCGCGGTCCCGGCTGCTTCGACATGCTCGCCGGTCTGGTGATGGCGTTCCACGCGGTTGCCGCGCTCGAGGACCGGACCGGGGTCACCCTGCTGGTCACCGGGGACGAGGAGATCGGCTCGCCGACCTCCCGGCAGCTGATCGAGGAGACCGCCGCGGGCGCCGCGGCGGTGCTCGTCCTCGAGGCCTCCGCCGACGGCGGAGCCCTCAAGGTCGCCCGCAAGGGCGCCTCGATGTACGAGCTGCACGTCACCGGCCGGGCGGCCCACGCCGGCCTCGAGCCGGAGAACGGAGTCAACGCGGGCGTCGAGCTGGCCCACCAGATCCTCGCGCTGCTGGAGCTGGGCGACGACTCGCTCGGCACCTCGGTCACGCCGACCGCGGCCTCGGCCGGAACCACCACCAATACGGTGCCCGCCCGGGCCGTGCTCAGCATCGACTCGCGGGCGTGGACCATCGCCGAGCAGCAGCGGGTCGACGCCGCCATCCGGGCGCTCACTCCGGTCCTGCCGGGAGCCGCCCTCGAGCTGACCGGTGGGATCAACCGACCGCCGTTGGAGGAGTCGGCCTCGATGGGCCTGTACGCCCGGGCCGCCGCCGTCGCGGAGCGCCTCGGCCTGCCGGTCGTGACCGGCGCCCGCGTCGGCGGCGCCTCGGACGGCAACTTCACCGCGGGGATCGGGGTGCCGACGCTCGACGGTCTCGGCGCCGTCGGCGGGGGTGCGCACGCCCGGACCGAGCACGTCGAGGTGGACCGCCTCGTCGATCGCACGGTCCTGCTGCGGGCGCTGCTCACCGACCTGCTCGGAGGCACGTCATGACCGCCGCGTTGACCCCGGCGATCGAGGCGGGCGTGGAGCTGCGCGAGCTCACCGAGCTGGACGACCTGCACGAGCTCGCCGATCTCCTGGTCCGGATCTGGGGCGCTCCCGAGCCGCTGATCAATGCCGATCTGCTGCGCGCCTTGAGCAAGGCCGGCAGCTACGTCGCCGGAGCGTTCGTCGAGGGCCGGATGATCGGCGGTTGCATCGGCTTCCACGAGGAGCCCGCCGCCCGCACGCTGCACAGCCACGTCGCCGGGGTGATGCCTGAGTACGTCGGGCGACGCGTCGGGCTCGCGCTCAAGCACCACCAGCGGGACTGGTCCCTGGCCCGCGGCATCACCGCGATCGAGTGGACCTACGACCCGCTCGTGGCCCGCAACGCCCACTTCAACATCGCCAAGCTCGGCGCCCGCCCGATGGAGTACCTCACCAACTTCTATGGCGTGATGGCCGACGCCATCAACGGCAACGACGACTCCGACCGGATCCTGGTCCGCTGGGACCTCGTCTCCCCGCCGGACCCGGAGGGCCCCGCCGCCGGGACCGACTGGGTCGAGGTGCCCGTCGACATCGAGGCGATGCGGGCCGCGGACCCCGCCGAGGCCCGCCGGTGGCGGGTTCGTGTCCGCGAGGCGCTCGCCCCCCGGATGGCCGCCGGCTGGCGGGTCGTCGGCTTCGAGCGCTCCCGGGGCTATCTGCTCGCCCCGCCCGCCCCTGACCTTGGAGGAGAACGATGAAGCTGCACGGAGTCGAGCTGCGCAGGATCGACATGCCCCTGGTGGGTCCGTTCCGGACCTCCTTCGGCACCCAGACCACCCGCGACATCCTGCTGCTGCGCGCGATCACCGACGAGGCCGAGGGCTGGGGCGAGTGCGTCGCCCTGATCGATCCGGTCTACTCCCCGGAGTACCTCGGCTCCGAGGCCGACGTGCTCAAGCGGTTCTTCCTGCCGGTGCTCGGGTCGGAGCGGGGCAAGCGCGCCCTGGAGCAGTTCGGCGCACCGGCCGTGGCCGACCTGCTGCACCCGTTCAAGGGTCACCGGATGGCCAAGGCGGCACTGGAGATGGCGATCCTCGACGCCGAGCTCCGCTCCACCGGCCGCTCCTTCGCCCGTGAGCTGGGGGGCGTGCACGAGACCGTCCCCAGCGGTGTGTCGGTCGGCATCTTCGAGACGATCCCGCAGCTGCTCGACGTCGTCGGCGGCTACCTCGACGAGGGATACGTCCGGATCAAGCTGAAGATCGAGCCCGGATGGGACATCGAGCCGGTCAGGGCCGTACGGGAGCGCTTCGGCGACGACGTGCTGCTCCAGGTCGACGCGAACACCGCGTACACCCTGCGCGACGCCCGGCATCTCGCCAGGCTCGACGCCTTCGACCTGCTCCTCATCGAGCAGCCGCTGGAGGAGGAGGACGTGCTCGGCCACGCCGATCTGGCCAAGGTCGTCAGGACGCCGATCTGCCTCGATGAGTCGATCGTCTCCGCGCAGACCGCGGCAGCGGCGATCCGGCTCGGCGCCTGCCAGGTCGTCAACATCAAGCCGGGACGCGTCGGGGGCTACCTCGAGGCCGTCAAGATCCACGACATCGCGGCCGCCAACGGCCTCGCCGTGTGGTGCGGCGGGATGATCGAGAGCGGGCTGGGGCGGGCCGCCAACGCGGCGATCGCGTCGTTGCCGGGCTTCACGCTGCCCGGTGACATCTCCGCCTCGAACCGCTTCTACCGCGTCGACATCACCGAGCCGATCGTCCTCGAGGACGGTCAGATCCGGGTGCCGACCGGTCCCGGACTCGGCGTGACTCCGCTGCCCGAGGTGCTCGAAGAGGTGACCACCTCCACGGAGTACGTCGCTCTGTGAGCCGTATGCTGCCGCCCGTGAGTCAGCGGCCGCGCGCGAGCCTGGGCCGGGTGCTCGCCGATCTCGGCGACACCCTGCTCGAGCTGCTCTCGGGTCCGCCCGACGACGACTCCGGCGCACATGGTCGGGAGATCGACGGCATCGTCATCGACGACCCGGACGACGAGCCGGTGATGCCCGCGCGTTCGCTCGTCCTGGGGATCGGCGCCACCGACCTGCGCCGCCTGGTCGAGCGCGCCGGTGAGCACGAGGCGGTCGGCGTGATCGTCCGGTCGGCCGAGCTCGACGAGGACGTACGGGCGGCGGCGGACCGTGCGGACGTGGCCGTGCTCGGCCTGCGCCGCGGCGCGACCTGGGCCCAGCTGACAGCGCTCCTGCGATCGTTGTTGGCAGAGGGCGATGTCGGCGTGGTGGGGGAGTCACTCGGCGGACTGCCGTCCGGCGACCTCTTCGCCGTCGCCAACGCCGTGGCGGCACTGCTCGACGCCCCGGTCACGATCGAGGACCGCAGCTCACGCGTGCTCGCCTTCTCCGGGCGCCAGGACGAGGGCGACGCCTCCCGCGTGGAGACCGTGATCGGGCGGCAGGTGCCCGAGCACTACGCCCGCGCGCTGACCGAGCAGGGTGTCTTCCGCGACCTCTACCGCCAGCACGCCCCGGTCGTGGTGGACCCGGTCGCGTTGGGCTATCCGAGTGTGACCAAGCAGCGCGTCGCGATCGCCGTCCGCGCCGGCGACGAGGTCCTCGGCTCGATCTGGGCGGTGATGGAGGGCGAGGTGACGCCGGAACGGGCGGCCGCCTTCGCCGAGGCCGCCAACCTGACGGCTCTGCACCTGCTCCGGGTCCGCGCCGGTGCGGACGTACAGCGCCGGCTGCGCACCGACCTGGTGGCGACCGCGGTCGAGGGTGGCGCCGGTGCCACCCAGGCGCTGGCCCGGCTCGGCCTGCTGGACAAGCGGCTGCTCGTCGTCGCCGCTGTGCCGCAGGAGGAGACCGACATCAGGTCGGACGGGTCCGAGGCCGGACACGACTCCGGACGTGCCAACCGGGTCGAGCGCCTGGTCGACGCGCTCGGCGCCCACCTCAGCGCGGTGGTGCCGCAGGTCGCGGTCGCCCAGATCGGCGGCACCGTCTACGCCCTGCTCCCCGTCACCTCGACCCCCGACCCGTACGAGGCCGAGGAGCGGGCGCAGCGCCTGCTCGGCGAGTTCGGCGAGCGGGTCGCCGGCAGCCTGCCCATGATCGCCGCGATCGGCTCGATCGACGCCGAGAGCGGTGGCCTCGCCCGGTCTCGTGCGACGGCCGACCGCGTGCTGCGGGTGCTGCGTGAGGGGCTCGTCGCGACCCGGGTCGCGCGCCTCGCCGACGTTCAGACCCAGTCGCTCCTGCTCGAGTTGCGCGACCTGGCGATCGCGCGCGGCGAGCGACCGGTGGGTGGGCTGGCCCGCCTGATCGCGTACGACCGGCGCAGCGATGCCAGCCTGGTCGACGCGCTGTCGGCCTGGCTGGACGCGCTCGGCGACGTCAGCCGCGCGGCGGCCGCGCTGTACGTCCACCCCAACACGCTGCGCTACCGGTTGCGGCGGATCGGCGAGGTCAGCGGACTGGATCTCGACGATCCGGAGCAGCGCTTCGCACTGATGCTGCAGCTGCGAACCCTGACCCGTTAGCCGGGAGGTGCCAACGCGGGCGGCGGCCGTCTGCCATGCTGGCCCGGTCGGATCGGTCGGTCGGTCGAGCGTGGGGGCATACGCATGGCAGCAGCGGATGTGACGGCGGAGGAGAGCGGGACGGTCGGCCAGCTGAGCAGGCGCCGGATCAACCTGATCTTCGGCACGGTGCTGCTCGCGATGCTCCTCTCGGCACTCGATCAGACGATCGTCTCCACCGCGCTGCCCACGATCGTGTCCGACGTCGGCGGCGCCGGCCACCTGTCCTGGGTCGTCTCCTCCTACCTTCTGGCGGACACGGTCGCGACCGTGCTGGCCGGGAAGTTCGGCGACCTGTTCGGGCGCAAGGTGGTGCTCCAGGTCTCCGCGGTGGTGTTCGTGCTGGCCTCGGCGATGTGCGGCCTGGCCAACGACATGCTCTGGCTGATCGCCTGGCGCGCGATCCAGGGGCTCGGCGCCGGCGGGCTCGCGGTGACCGCGACCGCCCTGATCGCGGACGTGATCCCGCTGCGCGAGCGCGGCAAGTACCAGGGCGCGCTCGGCGCGGTCTTCGGCGTGACGACCGTGGCGGGCCCGCTGCTCGGCGGGTTCTTCACCGACCACCTGTCGTGGCGGTGGGCGTTCTACATCAACCTGCCGATCGGCGTGCTGGTCGTCGCGATCGCCAGCGTGACCCTGCCCAAGATCGGCACCGTCGCGCGCCCGGCGATCGACTATGCCGGCATCGTCTTCGTCGGGATCGGTGCATCCCTGCTGACCCTGGCCGTCAGCTGGGGCGGCACCGAGTACCCGTGGGGATCGGCCACCATCATCGGCATGTTCGCCGGTGCCGTGGTGGCGCTGACGCTCTTCGTCTGGGTCGAGTCGCGAGCCGCCGACCCGATCCTGCCGCTGCGGCTCTTCCGCGGCCAGGTCTTCAGCATCAGCGTGGTGCTCTCGTTCATCGTCGGCTTCGCGATGCTGGGCGCGATGACGTTCCTGCCGACCTATCTGCAGTACGTCAAGGGCGTCTCTGCGACGGCGTCGGGCGTACGGACGCTGCCGATGGTGCTCGGCCTGTTGGTGACCTCCATCGCCGCCGGCGCCATCGTGGGCCGCACCGGCCGCTACAAGGTCTTCCCGGTCGCGGGCTCGCTGATCATGGCCCTCGGGCTCTTCCTGCTGTCCCGGGTCGGCGCCGACACCAGCGTGTGGATCTTCTCCCTGGACCTGCTGCTCCTCGGTGCCGGCATCGGCCTGTGCATGCAGATCCTGACCCTCATCGTGCAGAACACCGCGGCCTTCCGCGACCTCGGCGTCGCGACATCGGGCGTCACGTTCTTCCGCACGCTGGGCGGCTCGTTCGGTGCCGCCATCTTCGGCACCGTCTACGCCAACAAGCTCGGCGACCGGCTGATGAACGCTCTCGTCGAAGCGAAGATCACCGACCCAGCCGCGATCGGCACGCCCGCCTCGATCCACGCCCTGCCCGCGGAGCAGCAGGCACCGATCATCAATGCGTACGCCCAGACCATCCAGGACGTCTTCCTCTACGCCGTGCCGGTCGCGCTGCTCGCCTTCCTCGTGGCACTCGCGCTCAAGGAGGTGCCGCTGCGTGACTCGGCGCGCGCCGGCGCGAGCGACGTGGGCGAGGGCTTCGCGATGCCGGAGAAGGCCGACAGCGTCCTCACCCTTCAGCGGGCGATCGTCCGGCTGCTGCGCTCGGCGGGGGTCGAGGGCCTGCGAGCCGTGCGGGTGGAGTCGGGCACCGCTCTGGATGCCTCGGCCGCCTGGTGCGTCGGTCAGATCTCCGTGCGCCGGAAGATGGGCGAGCCTGCCGACCTGGCGAGCGTGGCGCGCCGCTACCGCCTCCCGGGTGCGGTGCTTGCGCCGGCGTTCGCGGCGAGCGTCGCCTCCGGCTACCTCACCGGCGACGAGCGCGGGTACGCCGTCACCGAGGCGGGCGCCGAGCAGCTCGCGGTGCTCTCCGCGGCGTTCCGGGACTGGCTCCTGCGCGAGCTCGCCGACTGGGACGTCGACGACGACACCCAGCTACACGAGGCGCTGGCCAGCCTGGCGCGCCGGATGGTCGAGGACGAGCCCGCTCTTCCGGAGGCCGTCGCCGGCTGACGCCAGCTCAGTGCGCGGGATGGTGCCGGAAGTGCAGGGACAGGTGATGGCGGCGCCTGATCGGCCCGGGAGCCGAACCGGGCGCCGAACCGTGCGCGTGGTGGTGGGTGCGCGTGAGCCGCCCCGTCACGCCGAGCATCGCGACGCCGAGCACCCCCAGGAGCACCAGCGTCTGGAGGGTGAACCACAGCAGCCAGGCATTGGCCGACACGACGCACCTCCTTCCGTGTCGCCTCCCACGGTGCCACGCGAGGCGGCTGCGGTCTACCGGGCCGCTTGCTAGAGGGCAGCGGCCAGTCGGGTGCCCTGGTCGATCGCCCGCTTCGCGTCGAGCTCGGCCGCGACATCAGCACCGCCGATGAGGTGCGCGCTGGCGCCGGCCCCGACGAGCTCGTCGTAGAGCGAGCGGACCGACTCCTGACCGGCGCAGACGACGACGGTGTCGACGTCGAGGGCGACGGGGGCGCCGTCGATCGCGTAGTGCAGCGTCGTGTCGCCGCCCGATGCCTCGATCCGGTCGTAGGTCGCACCCGTCACCATCCGCACGCCTGCCTGCCTCATCACCAGCAGATGTGCCCAGCCGGACGTCTTGCCCAGGCCGAGGCCGATCGGGGTCTCCTTGCGCTGCAGCAGAGTCACCTCCCGTACGGGCACGTGCTCGGCCTGCCGGGTCAGGCCGCCCGGCGTGGTGAAGGTGGGGTCGACGCCCCAGCGCGCCATCCAGCCGGTGAGATCCTCGGCGGGGTCGTGGGTGAGCCAGTGGCACAGGTCGACGCCGATGCCGCCGGCACCGATGACGGCGACGCGCTTGCCGGGCACGGCGCGCCCCCGCAGCACGTCGGCATAGCTGACGACGTTCGGGTTCGACGCGCCCTCGAGGGTGATCTCTCGGGGCGCGACGCCGGTCGCGACGACCACCTCGTCGTACGCGCGCAGATCCTCGAGGCTCGCCGTCGTCCCGGCGCGGACCTCCACGCCCAGCACGTCGAGACGGCGGGTGTAGTAGCGCAGCGAGTCGGCGAAGTCCTCCTTGCCGGGGATCGCCATCGCCAGCCGGAACTGCCCGCCCAGCTCCGCGTCCTTCTCGAAGAGCGTGACAGCGAAGCCGCGCTCCGCCAGCGTCACCGCGGCGCTCAGGCCCGCCGGGCCGGCACCCACGACAGCGGCGCGCCGGATGCGTCGCGTGGGCGAGATGACCAGCGTCGTCTCGTTGCAGGCTCGCGGGTTGACCAGGCAGGTGACCTCCTTGCCGGAGAACCCGTGGTCGAGGCAGGCCTGGTTGCAGGCGATGCAGGTGTTGACCTCGTCCGCGCGCCCCTCGGCGACCTTGGCCACCAGGAACGGGTCCGCGAGCAGCGGGCGAGCCATCGACACCATGTCCGCCTCGCCGGCGGCGAGGATCTGCTCTGCGAGCTCGGGGGTGTTGATCCGGTTGGAGGCGATGACCGGCACCGGGACGGCGGCCTTCAGGCGAGCGGTGTAGGCGGCCCAGGCGCCGCGCGGAACCTGCGTGATGATCGTCGGGATCCGCGACTCGTGCCAGCCGATGCCCGTGTTGAACGCGGTCACCCCGGCCTGGACCAGCGCATGGGCCAGCTCGACGGTCTCCTCCCAGGTCTGGCCGTCACGGATCAGGTCGACCAGGGAGATCCGGAAGACGACCGGGAAGTCGGGGCCGACCGCTGCTCGTACGGCGTGCGCGATCTCGACCGCCAGCCGCATCCGCTTCGTCGCGGAGCCGCCGAACTCGTCGGTGCGGTCGTTGGTGGCGGCGGCGAGGAACTGGTTGATCAGGTAGCCCTCGGAGCCCATCAGCTCGATCGCGTCGTAGCCCGCCTCGATCGCGAGCCCGGCGGAGCGGGCGAAGTCGGCGACCAGGTCCCAGACCTCCGCGGTCGACAGCGCGCGCGGGACGTAGCGGTTGATCGGCGCCTTGATGGTCGAGGCGCCGACGCAGTCCTCCTGCTTGGCGTACCGGCCGGCGTGCAGCAACTGCAGCGAGATCCGGCCGCCGGCCTCGTGCACCGCGTCGGTCACCACCCGGTGTGCGCGAGCGTCCTCGACGGTGGTGAAGTCGCTGCCGCCCTCCACCAGTCGGCCCGACGGGTTGACGGCGTACGCGCCGGTGACCATCAGGGCGACGCCGCCGCGGGCGCGCTCGGCGAAGTAGGCCGCCAGTGCGGGCAGATCCTCGGCGGCGTCCTCGAGACCGGTGTGCATCGAGCCCATCATGATCCGGTTGGGCAGGGTCAGGCTGCCGAGCGTGATCGGGCTGAGCAGGTGGTCGTACGCCATCAGTTGGTCTCTCTTCCGTGGGCGGTGAGGTACTCGCGCAGCCAGGCCGCGGCCGACTCCTCGCCGAGGATGCCGCCGCGCAGGACGAGGTACTGGTCCAGCTCGAGGCCGGTCAGGGCGCTGGGATCGGGGTAGTCGCGGGCGCACAGCGCGCGGTAGTGCCCGAGCCGCTCGATCCGGTCGCGCAGCGCCTGCTCGACGACGTCGAGGACCGCCGCCCGATCGCCGAAGGACGCCCCGCGCATCTTGACCGCGAGATCGCTGCGCACGGGGTCGGGGGCGGCGGGGCCGCCGAGCCAGTCGGCGAGGAAGGCCTCACCGCCGGGGGTCACCCGGTAGACCTTCTTGTTGGCCGCGGCGTGCTGCTCGACCACCGCGGAGGCGACCAGGCCGTCGGCCTCCATCCGCGCCAGGACGCGGTAGATCTGCTGGTGGGTGGCCTGCCAGAACTGGCCGATGGAGCGCTCGAAGCGCCGGGTCAGGTCGAGGCCGGATGCGGGCTGCTCGCGCAGCGAGACGAGAAGGGCGTGCTCCAGGGCCATGCGACCGATGGTCGCAGGCTATGCAACAAGTTGCAAGGAGGGTTACTCAGAGGCGAGCGCCGTCGTCCCAGGGGTCGCGGGGCTCGCGAGGCATGGAGAAGACGAGATAGCCGAACCCGAGCAGGAAGCCGAGCGCCACGAGGACGACCAGCCAGTTGGGGATCCACCAGTCGAACGACACCCGCGCGATGAAGAGCAGCACGGCGACGACCGGTGCGCCGAGAACACCGAGCCACGCGACGAACCGCTCGGGCGTGGTCCGGGGGAGCGAGGGCCGCGGCGCGACGAAGCGGTCGTGGTCGTAGACATCGACGTCATCGTCGTCGTAGACATCGGAATCGGGGACGAAGGTCTCATCGATGTCGTCGCCGAACGGAATGACGTCCTCGATCTCGGGCTGGTCGGCCAGCTCGACGCGCTCGCCGAAGTTCTCCACGATCTCCCGCCAGGCCGCCTCCTGGGCGGCCTTGTCGGGGTCGCTCACCGGTTCGCTCACACCACCAGGGTAGGACGCCCTCCCAGAGACGGACAGGTCAGGCCGCGGTCACCTTCGCGATGAAAGCCGCCGACTCGTCGATGATCAGCTGGGCGTCGTTGTCCAGGGTGGCCACGTGGAAGCTGTTCTCCAGGCGACGGATCGTCACCGGCCCCGAGATCCGTGAGGTGATGAGGGGCTCGGAGGCCTCGTCCACGACATGGTCCTCGGTCGAGCGCAGGTAGAGCACGGGTGCCGTCACCTTCGGCAGGTCGGCGACCAGCTCGGGCCAGGCGCGGAACATCGTGTGCGCGGCCTTGAGCGGCGTACGGGTGTAGCCGTGCTCCTCCACGCCCGCCTTCTTGATGTCGCTGGCGATGCCCGGGAAGGACGGGAGGATGTGCTTGAGGATCGGCAGCAGCCGCACGTCGAGCCGCTTGGTCGCCACCGCCGGGTTGACCACGACGACCCCGGCCACGGTGTCGGCGTGATCGGCGGCCAGGCGCAGCATCAGCGCGCCGCCCATCGAGAGACCGCAGAGCGCCACGGCGTCGTTCTCGGCGCGCAGCTTCGCGAACGCCCGCGACACCTCGCCATACCAGTCCGACCAGCGGGTGGTGTTCATCTCCTGCCAGGTGGTGCCGTGTCCGGGCAGACGCGGCACCTCGATGCCGTACCCGAGCTCGGCGAGCGCGCGACCCCAGCCCACCATCGAGTGGGGCGATCCGGTGAAGCCGTGGGAGAGCAGCACGCCGATGCGCCGCCCGCCGGTGAGATCGGGCCTGGCGGGGATGGAGAGCGGGGCGTGCAGGTCGGCGCTGGCGGGCGAGCTCGGCTCAGGCATGCTCGGCATTCTGCACCAATCCCGATAGGGTCGAGGTGTGAATGAGAAGGCGTTCTACGCGGTCCTGAAGCACGTCGTCATCGGCCCGTGGCTCAAGCTCGTCTTCCGGCCGAAGTGGGAGGGCGTCGAGAACGTCCCCACCGACGGCCCCGCGATCCTCGCGAGCAATCACCTCTCCTACTCCGACTGGCTGTTCATGCCGCTCGGGCTGCCGCGGATGGTGCGGTTCGTGGCCAAGGACGAGTACTTCGTCCAGCCCGGCGTGGTCGGCTGGCTCAAGAAGACCTTCTTCGCCGGCACCGGCAACGTCCCGATCGACCGCTCCGGCGCCTCGGCCGCCGAGGGCGCGCTGATCGCCGCCCAGCGCGTGCTCAGCGAGGGGGAGCTCTTCGGCATCTACCCCGAGGGGACCCGCTCGCACGACGGCAAGCTGTACCGCGGCCGTACGGGCGTGGCGCGACTCGCGCTCGAGACCAAGGCTCCGGTCATCCCGGTCGCCGTGATCGGCACGAACGTGATCGCCCCGCCGGGCAAGGCGTTCGGCAAGATCGTCCGACCCGTCATCCGCTACGGCCGGCCGCTGGACTTCTCCCGCTACGACGGCATGGAGAACGACCGCTACATCCTGCGGGCCATCGCCGACGAGATCATGTACGAGATCCTGCGGCTCTCCGACCAGGAGTACGTCGACCTCTACGCGACCGACGCGAAGAAGCGTGACAAGGACGCCTCCGAGGCCGCCAAGGGCGAGGCGTCGAAGAAGTCCAAGCCCGCTGCGTGATCCGGCGTGAGCATCCACAGCTCGCATCCGTTCCCGACGTCGGACGATCCGGTCCGGCGGCTGCGCGGTCGGCTCGGCGGCGCCGTCGCACTGGTCACCTCCGGTGCCGGCGCGGAGCGTGTCGGCCTGACGGTCTCGTCGCTGATGGTCGCCGGCGGGACGCCGGCCGTCGCGCTGTTCCTCCTCGACCCGGACAGCGCGCTGGGGGAGTCGCTCGCGATCGGCTCCCGGGCCGTCGTGCAGCTGCTGGCGTGGCAGCACCGCGATCTGGCGGAGGCGTTCGCCGGGACCGCGCCGGCCCCGGGCGGGCCGTTCCGTACGGGCTCCTTCGCGGACTCTGACTGGGGCCCGCGGCTCGTCGACGCCACCGCCTGGACGTCGGTCACCGTGACCGATCTGCGCGAGGTCGGCTGGTCGCTCGAGGTCACTGCCGCGGTCGATGCGGTCGAGCTGGGATCGGACGACGACGCGCTCCAGCACCGTCGAGGGCGGTGGCAGCGGAGCCCGGGATCGTGAGCGTGCCGGACGGCCTGCTGAAGGTGGCCGAGGAGCTCTACGCGCTGGGGCTGGGTGAGTTCACCACGGCTCGGGACGCGCGCTCTCGCGAGCTCAAGGGCACCCCACTGGCCGGGCCGGTCAAGGCGCTGCGCAAGCCGTCGACCGCGGCCTGGGTGGTCGACCTCCTGGCCCGGCGCGAGCACGACCAGGTCAGCCAGATGATCGCCGTCGGCGAGGCACTGCGGCAGGCGCAGGAAGGTATGGATGCGACCGCGCTGCGGGAGCTGACCAAGCAGCGCCGACAGCTGACGGCGGCGCTGACGACCCGGGCCCGGGCGCTGGCCTCGTCGGCCGGGCTGACCGTGACCGGGCCGGTCGCCGAGCAGGTCGAGGAGACCCTGACCGCGGCGATGATCGACCCGGACGCGGCGCGGGCGGTCGGCTCCGGTCTCCTGGTGACGTCGCTGCGTGCCACCGGGGTCGGCCAGGTCGATGCGGCGGCCGCCGTTGCCGTTCCGGAGGCGCTCGGCTTCGCCGTCACCCCCGTGGACGCGCCGCCCGCGTTGCACGTCGTGCCCGACCCCGAGCCGGATCGCCGCGCGCTCGAGGAGGCGCAGGAGGCGCTCGCCGCGGCCGACGAGGAAGTGGCCCGCTCCTCGGCCGAGCGCGAGGAGTCGGCCGCCGAGGTGGAGCTGCTCAAGGCCCGTTCGCTCCAGGTCCAGTCCGAGCTCGACGAGCTGCGGCGCCGGATCGCCGAGCTCGAGGAGTCGGCGCGCGCGGTGGACGACGAGCTCTCCGACGCCGAGGATCTGCTGGCCGATGCGGAGTCGGCCGAGCGCGATGCGCAGCGGCGGCGGGGCGAGGCAGCGGACACCCTTCAGCGCCGCCGCGACCGCTCCTCCCGCTGACCCGGGGAGCGACGGTCGTGGTGGGGCGGGCCCTAGCCCGGTGGTCGAGGTGCGGGCTCCGGTGGTTGAGGTGCGAGCGCAGCGAGGCTCGAAACCCCGGTAGTCCCGGTGGGGTCGACGTGGAAGGTCTGGTGGTGGGGTGATCGCCAGAGGAACTTGCCGGGACTCAACTGGGTGTACCCCCAGCCGGCGTGGGTCTTGACCCGGTGGTGGAGCCGGCACAGGGGCGCCAGGTTCGCCGAGGTGGTGGTGCCGCCGTGTTCGTAGGGGTCGATGTGGTCCAGGTCCGCTGAGCGGGCGCTGCGGGTGCAGTGCGGGAAGACGCAGACCTGGTTGCGCAGCACGATCTGCTCCCGCAGGGTCACTGAGGGCTGGTAGCCGCTCGAGGTGATCTCGGTGTTGAGGTCGATCACCGGCCGAATGCTCACTGTCGTGCCGGGGCGGGTGAGCCACGACTGGAGGCGGTCGCTCCCGACCATGTAGTCGCCGGAGCCGTGCTCGACCTGAGCCACCTCCCGCTCGGCCGCGTCCAGGTGGACGTACAGGGTCGCAGTGCTGCCGCCAGTGGTGATCTCTCCGGTGGTCAGGTCGAGTCCGAGCTCGCGTCGCGCGATCTCACCCACCGCCAACGCACGCCGCACGCCCAACGACTCCTCCGAGCCTGCCAACAGCAGGGCGTGCGCGGCGCGGCCGATCGCGGTCTCGAAGTCGCGGGCATCCACCACATCCAGGGATGCACTCAGCCCGGCGCAGCCGCCGGTGACGTCGCGGTCATGGACGCTGACGTGGCGGTGCTCGGCAGCAGCGAGCTCGTCGGCGTGGGCCTGTTCGGGGTCGAAGCGTCGGATCGCGTCGGTCACGAGCCGCTCCAGTCGGGCGGGACCGATCTTGTGCGCGACCGGTGCGACCTGGGCATCCACCCAGGCTGCCGCGTCCGGGGGCAGGGTGAGGGTCTGGGATGCGATCTGGCGGGCTTTGAACGGCTCCAGAGGTCCCGACACTATCCTCGCCCACACGAGTGGCAGTCGGTGACGCAGTTCCAGGACGGTGCCGAGCCAGATCCGTGTGGAGTCGGCGGAGCGTCCCAGGGCGGTGGCGAGCTCGGCGACGGCGAACTCCGCCACCAGCGGCGCCCCCTCGCCCGCGATCGCGAGCTCGTGGTCGGTGCCGGGCACCGTCATCGCCCGGTCCAGGGAGTCGGTCGAGTGCAGGTCAGCCCACGCGAGCGCGTCAAGCATGAGCCGGATCTCGGCCTGGCGGGCGTCCTCACGCGCCGCGCCCATCGCACGCAGGAGCCCGGCCGGGGTGTCCCGGTCGAGATCCTGGATCGGTGCGGTGGTCATGGTTCGAATCTACGGAAGGGGTCTGACAGTTTCGGGTCCTTGGTGGCCGTTCAGCAGATGAATTTCGAACAACTCGGCTCTGCCCTTCGGACTGTGCCACGGGGCTAGTGGCCCGACGGAACGGTGCTCTCGGCACCTGCTGTGTCAAGACACTCGAGTGGCACCCGCGGTGCCGCTCTTCCCTTGAATTCTCTGGCTGGAACCGTCGCCTCCGCTACGCAAGCCACCCACCGGCGGCTGCCGGTGCGCGGGTTGCGTGCGTACGGCCTGCTGGCGATCACGAAGACGAACAAGAGAAGCGTGGTACAGCGGGTGCCACCTACCTGTCTTGGCACAGACCGCGCTGAGAGCACCGTTCCGTCGGGCCACCATCCGTGTGGTCCCGTTCAACGACAAAGACGGAGGCCCGAATCAACCGTGACGCAGGCCCGAATCAACGGTGACGGAGGCCTGACTCAACGGTGGGTGGCCTGGCGTTCGGCGCGCATCGCGGCGACGCCCTCGTCGGTGCAGAAGCCCGTACGGGATCGCTTGAGGCACAGCAGGCCGAGCAGGTGCATCTGGTCGTCGACGACCGCGATGCGACGCAGACGAGTGCCGGCCATCGCCGCGCGCAGCGGCTCGAGGGGCTCCTCGGGGGAGACGGTCCGGCCGTCGAGCCGACCGGCGTCGCGCGCTGGTGCCGCGAGGTCGGTGCGGCCCGCGAGGTCGTCCCGTGTGACGGTGCTGACCAGGACGTCGTTCTCGACCAGCACCAGCAGATGGGTCTTCGCACGCGCCGCGAAGACCGCCTGCGCGTCGCCGACGGTCAGGTCGACGCCGTGGACGGTCGGGTGCCGCAGCATCGCGGACCCGACCGTCTCCATGGTGCCTATCGAAGCAGACCCGCTCAGTCGGCGGCGGTCGCGCCCAGGACGGCGGCCGGGCCGGCGTACATCGTCGCCTTGATCGCGGACAGCGTCGCCGGGTCCTTGCCCGCCAGGGGCGCGACGATCGCGAGCGCCGCCGAGAGCACCTCGTCCTCGCTCGCGGTGGCGTCGACGATCCCCGCGGCGGCCGCCTCCTCGCCGCCGTAGCGGCGGCCTGTGGTCATCGCGTCGTTGGCCGCACGCGGACTCAGCTTCGCCTGGATCAGCGCCGCCATGCCGGTGGTGAACGGGATCTGGATGTCGACCTCGGGCAGGCAGAAGTAGCCGCGGTCGGCCCGCATCACGCGCCAGTCGTGGGACAGTGCGAGCATCGCGCCGGCGGCGAAGGCGTGACCGTTGATGGCGGCGACCGTCGGTACCCCGAGGGTGAGGACGCGCGCGAAGACGCGCTCGACGCGGGCGGCGTACGGGACGAACTGGTCCATGTTCTGGCTGACCCAGTCCAGGTCGAGACCCGAGGAGTACTGCTTGCCGTCGCCGACCGTGACCAGCGGGGCCGGGTTGGCGGCGATCTCGTCGAGCGCCGCCTCGACGGCGGTGAGCCAGTCGAGGGAGAAGCGGTTCTCGTCGTCGCCGAGGCGCAGGACGTGCATGCCGTCGACGCTGGTGAGCGCGGGGGTTCCCATGGATCGAAGCTCCTTGTATGTCGCGAAGTTACTGAAGAGTAGAGCGTGGCCCTCGCTCAGGCCACGGTGACCGTCTGATCGACGCCCTCGCCGGTGACGCGATAGTCGCCGGCCCAGCCGGTGATGGTGACGCGCCCGGCCTCGTCGGTGCGCGCGGAGGCAGGGGCCGCCCACCACTCGTCGCGGATGAGCCGCTTGAGGGTGTCGTACCCGGGCTTGGGCGTGCCATCGGGGCGGACCAGTCCCGCCGGAGCGCCCAGCCAGGCGCCGGTGTCTGGCAGGCCCCAGTAGGTGATGGCCTCGACCGCGGGGTGCGAGGTGAGCGCGCGGTAGTGCCGTTCCAGCTCCTCGGCCTGCCGCGCCTCACCCTCGGGCGTGCTCGGCCACGACTCCGGCCGGTAGTCGTTGAGGTCCTCGATGTGCGACGGCATGAGATCGCCGGAGAGCAGCGTGGTCTCGGTCCAGTGCAGCGGCAGGCCGTAGCGGGCGAACCGGTCGCAGATGTCGAGCACCCGCTCCTCGCCCCAGTAGCCCTGGTGCATGTGGCTCTGCAGGCCGATCGCGTCGATCGGGATCTGTGCCTCGAGCAGGCCCTCGATGAGGCACTCGTACGCGGTTCCGAGGTTGAAGTCGTTGATCAGCAGCGTCGCCGACGGGTTGGCCGCGCGGGCCTCCTCGAAGACCATCCGGGCGGTCGCGATCCGGCCACGCTCGCGGCAGAACCGGCTGAGCGCGTTCGGGCCGACGTCGCCCTCGAGCGCCGCCTCGTTGGAGAAGACCGGCATGATCACGACCTCATTGATCACGTCCCAGGTGTCGATCAGGCCGGCGAAGGCGGGAACGTCGCGCCGGATCCGGGCGCGGTACGCCGCCTCGACCTCGTCCGTGGACAGCCCCTGCAGCCAGGTCGGGGCGAGCGTGTGCCATGCGAGCGGATGCCCCTTGACCCGTACGCCGCGCTCGATGAACCACTCCGCCGTCTTGAGCAGGCGCGCGGTGTCGGGCCGGCCCCGCTCGCCCTCGAAGCGCTGCCAGTAGAACGGCAGCGTCGCGGTGTTGAACACGTCGAGCCACAGGTCGGCGAGCGCCCGCGCCGTTCCGTCGGGGTCGCTCTGATCGACGTCCTCGGCGTTGGCGAGGTCGACGAGCTCGAAGCCGATGTTGCCGAAGCCGAACGCCTGGGAGACCTGGGTGACGCTCACGGCGGTGTCGGAGAGGGGGCGACCGTCGGGGTGGGTGAGGACGACGTCGCGTGCGATGGATCGGGTCACGGCGCCGACCGTACCGAAGGGCTGGCGGGGGTGCTGCCGGTGCGGTTGCATGGAGGCATGACGAGACGCGATCTCTCGGTGATGGGCATCGTCGGCGTGGTCGGCGGACTGATCGGGGCGGGAGTGCTCGCGCTGATCGGCTGGGCGGGGGGATGGTTCGACCAGAGCACGGCCGGCGCGTGCGAGGTCGTCCCGGTGGCCGACCGGGTGCTGCCGTCGGTGGTGACGCTGGCGGTGCAGACGTCCGACGGGGGCGGCACCGGATCCGGCTTCGTCTACCGGCTCGCCAACGGTGACGACGTCGTCGTCACCAACGCGCACGTGATCAACCCGTCCACCGGGGGCACCGTCTCCTCGGTCGTGCTGACCTACTCCGACGGCCGCACCAGCGAGGCCACGATCGACGGCGTCGACACCGTCACGGACCTGGCCGTCGTCACGCCGCGCGACGCCGACCACAACGCACCCGCGATCCGGGTCGGCGACTCCGGCGATCTCAGAGTCGGTGCGCCGGTGGTCGCGCTCGGCGCGCCGCTCGGGCTCAACTCGACGGTGACCAGCGGCATCGTCAGCGCCACCAACCGGTACGTCCGGGTGCCCACCCAGGCCGGCGCCGCGCACCTCGTCGGGGCGATCCAGACCGACGCCGCGATCAACCCCGGCAACAGCGGCGGCGCGCTGGTCGACTGCCGGTCACGTCTGGTCGGGATCAACTCGGCCGGCGCCGCGCCCACCGGTGACACGGGCAGCGTCGGCCTCGGCTTCGCCATCCCGATCACGCTGGCCCGCCCGCTGATCCAGGAGCTCGCCGACCACGGCCGCGTCGCGCACCCGACCCTCGGCCTGCAGGTCGTCTCGATCCCCGCCGAGATGCAGGCGAGCGCCGGCGGCGCGGTCGGCATCACCGCCGTCGACGACGGCGGACCGGCCGCTACCGCCGGGCTGCAGAGCGGCGATGTCCTGCTGTCGGTGGACGGCCACAGCGTCAGCACGGCGGACGACGTCACCCAGATCGAGATCGGGCTCACCATCGGCGACTCGGTCCCGGTGCACGTCCTGCGGGCGGGGGAGCAGAAGACGGTCGACGTGACCGTCGCGGCCTCGTGAGCGGTCCCTAGGCTCGACGCATGGGACCGACCGAGCTCGCCGCGTTGATCCGCCGTCCGGCGACCCGCCGTTTCGACTCCGCGCGACCGGTCGGGCAGGAGAGCATCGCCGCCATCGTCGAGGCGGCCCGCTGGACGGGGTCGGCGCGCAACCGACAGCCGTGGCGCTTCGTCGAGGTCCGATCCCGCGACGTGCTTCGCCGGCTCGCCGACGGCTGGGTGCCGCGCCACGTCCTCGCCCTCGGCCACCCGGCGCCGCGCGATCCGGTGGCGGGGCCTCGGCACGGCACCAGTGCGGTGCCGGTGGGGCGGCTCGACGTCCGGGAAATTCTGATCACGATCCCGGAGTCCTAACCTGGAACGACCCTTGCTCGACTCAGGAGGCGTTCGCATGCAGCAGGACCAGGCCATCACCGACTGGTGGCGTACCGCGGTGGTCTACCAGGTCTACATCCGTTCCTTCGCGGACGGGAACGGCGACGGCATCGGCGACATCGCCGGCCTGCGCAGTCGGCTGCCCTACCTGCGCTCGCTCGGGATCGACGCGATCTGGATCAATCCGTGGTACCCCTCGCCGCAGATCGACGCGGGCTACGACGTCTCCGACTACCGGGCCATCGAGCCGGCCTACGGTGACATCGCCGAGGCCGAGCAGCTGATCGCGGAGGCGCACGCCGCCGGCATCAAGGTCGTGCTCGACATCGTGCCGAACCACACCTCGTGGGAGCACCCCTGGTTCAAGGCGGCCATCGCGGGTGACGAGGCCGCCCGTGCGCGCTACCTCTTCCGCCCCGGCAAGGGCGAGCACGGCGAGCTGCCGCCCAACGACTGGGAGGCGATCTTCGGTGGCCCGGCCTGGACCCGATCCACCGACCCGGACGGCACCCCGGGGGACTGGTACTGCCATCTCTTCGCTCCCGCCCAGCCCGACCTCGACTGGACCAACCCCGAGGTGATCGCGGAGTTCGAGGACATCCTGCGGTTCTGGTTCGACAAGGGTGCCGACGGCTTCCGGATCGACGTGGCGCACGGACTCGCCAAGGAGCCGGGACTGCCCGACGCCGGGCCGCGTACCGGCCGTAAGGACCGGGTCGACCACCCGGCCTGGGACCAGGACGGCGTGCACCCGATCTACCGGGGCTGGCGCCGCGTCGCCGACGAGTACGACGACCGCGTGTTCGTCGCCGAGGCCTGGGTCGAGGGCAACGACCGGCTCGCGCGCTACCTGCGTCCCGACGAGCTGCACACCGCGTTCCAGTTCGACTTCCTACAGGCGCCGTTCGTCGCCTCGGTGATGAAGGCGACGATCGACGACGCCCGGGCCGCCGCGGCCGCCGTCGGCGCCCCCGCGACCTGGGTGCTCTCCAACCACGACGTCGTGCGGCACGCCACCCGCTACGCCCGGCCCCAGCCCGACCACGCGGTCTCCTCGATCTGGGAGCAGGCCCGCTGGCACGAGGGTGCTCCGGACCTGGCCCTCGGACTGCGCCGAGCCCGCGCGGCCGCGCTGCTCACCCTCGGCCTGCCGGGCACCGCGTACGTCTACCAGGGCGAGGAGCTCGGCCTCCCGGAGTACGAGGCGATGCCGGCCGAGGCTCGCCAGGACCCGGCGATCGCGCAGAGCGGCGGCGTCCAGATCGGCCGCGACGGCTGCCGCGTGCCGCTCCCGTGGTCGGGCACCGAGGCTCCGTACGGATTCAGTGAGGGGGGCCGTGACGGCGTCACGACCTGGCTGCCGCAGCCGGCCGGCTGGGGTCACTACGCCGCCAGCGCCCAGGAGGCGGACGACGACTCGACCCTTCACCTCTACCGCTCAGCGCTCGACCTGCGCAGCAAGTGGCTGGTGGGAGAGGAGTTCGCATGGGTGCCGTCGCCCGAGGGAACGCTCGCCTTCGCGCGGGGCAGCCTGCAGGTGTGGTTCAACACCTCGGGTACGGCGATCACGCTGCCGGGCGAGCTGCTGCTCGGCTCCGACCCCGAGGCCGCGCCGGGCCGGCTCCCCAGCGACGCGGCGGCGTGGGTGCGCGTCTGAGACGCGAGGGCCACAGGTCCTTGAAGGGTCCTGGGTACCAACTACGTTGGTCGCATGCCGACCACGACCGGTGAGTGGTTCATCCAGATCCTGATCTTCATCCTCGTCGCCTACCCGATCGTCGGCGGGCTGGCGTTCCTGGTCTCGAGCCTGTACTACCACCTGTTCCGGGAGAGGAAGGACCTTCCGCGCTACCTCGAGCACGGAGAGCCCTTCGTCTCGATCCTCGTGCCGGCGCACAACGAGGAGACGTCGATCGAGAACACGATCCGCTACCTCAAGACGAAGCTGAACTATCCGGCGGACCGCTTCGAGATCATCGTCGTCGACGACGCGTCCACGGACAGGACCAGCGAGATCCTCGTCAGCCTCCAGGAGGAGTACGAGGATCTCCGGGTCATCACGATCGTGCGGAACCGGGGCAAGGCGCACGCCTTCAACGTCGCCCTCGGCTTCGCGCGCGGCGACTTCCTGCTGTCGAACGATGCCGACACCCGGCCGAACCCCGATGCGCTGTGGCAGTACCTGTCCTACTTCGAGCGCAAGGGTGGGCAGAACGTCGGCGCTGTCACCGGCAACATGCTCGCCGCGAACCGTACGACGATCGCCGCGCTCGCCCAGCAGAACGAGCTCAACTCGATCATCGGGCTGATCAAGCGCTCGCAGATGTCGTACGGCGCGCTCTTCGCGTTCTCGGGCGCGAACACGATGTACCGCAAGGAGGCGGTGCTCGACGTGGGCGGCTGGCACGCCGAGCAGCCGACCGAGGACATCGCCAACGCCTGGGACATGCAGGCCCATGGCTGGCGCGCGCTGTTCGCGGCCCACGTCCGGTTCTTCCTCGACGTTCCCGAGCAGACGAGGTCCCTGGTCAAGCAGCGCAAGCGCTGGTCCTCGGGCGGCATCTACGTGCTGTTCTCCAAGGGGCCGAGGCTGTGGCGGCACCCGATCCGGAACTGGCAGATGATGCCGGTCATCACCGACTACGCGATCAGCGTGGTGTGGAGCGTCTTCTACTGGATCTCGATGGCGCTGTTCCTGCTCAGCCAGCTCTTCTTCGCGCTCACCCAGGACTGGGAGCGGTTCCGGCACAACTGGGACATGGTCGGCATCTTCGTCGCGATCGAGATGGTCGTCGGCGTCGCGCAGCTGACGGTGGCGTCGTACTACAACGATCGCGGCCGGACGCTGAAGTACGTCTTCTTCGCCCCCTGGTACATGCTCATCTACTGGATGGTGAACACCTACACCGTCGTGGTGGAGCTGATCCCGACGCTCGCCAAGGTCTGGTCGATGCGTGACGGTGGGACCTGGAAGTCGCCTGAGCGCTCGGCGAGCCTGACCGGACCCTCGCGGGGCGGTCGGCCGTGAGCACCCAGCAGGACCGGCCGGCGCCGGACTACGTGACCAACACCGTCGAGGAACGCGACGTGACGGTGGACTGGTTCTTCGGCAAGGGACATCTCGGCAAGACGATCGGGCAGGGCGTGCTCGGGCTGATCGGTTGGTTCTTCGCGATCCTGCCGATCGTGATCACCGAGTCGGCGCTGGTCCACCGCGATGACTCGGGCGGCTGGTGGAACTACCGCGAGGGCTTCGCGATGTGGGACGTCACCATCAAGACCCTCGGGTTCCTGCTGGTCGTCTTCGTGATCTGGTTCTTCTCCCTCTACCTCCTCTACCGACGCAAGGCCCGCGACGAGAACGACGAGAAGTCCTTCGACGAGGAGAAGCTGGCCCTGCGGCTCGCGCTCGCGCGCGACCTCTACACGAGCAAGTACGGCGATGAGGAGCTGCGGATGCGGCAGCAGACCATCCGGATCGAGCCGTACGCCGACTTCGAGACCTTCGAGCTGCGCGACCTTTACCGAGCCCACGGAGTCGACTGATGACACTGTCCGCCGCTGACAGCCTGCTGCTCGAGTCGATGAAGCAGCGTGAACTCACGTTGAAGCGGCGCCAGCGGGCGGCCAGCGCGATCTACGTCGAGGCGCGCCGCTACCGCCTGTTGCTGGTCGTCGCCAACGCTGTGTTCGTCGGGGCGGTGTTCTTCCTCCTGCTGCTCTGCAGCTTCTGGCTGATCGGAGGTGAGGGGGGCCGTGGGTGGCTCAGTGCGCTTGTCGGCGCAGCCGTCGCGGGGCTCCTGGCGTGGATCGTGGGTCCGTCGGTCGTCGGATACAGCCGACTCGGCCGGATGCTGCTGCGACGTAAGGACGAGCAACTCAACCTCAAGTACAGCGGTGACCTGTACGCCGGTCAGAGGTGGGCGCAGTTCTACTATCGCGGCGAAGAGATCTCGCCCTACATCGGCCAGATCCTGTACTTGATCGATGCCCAGAACGCGTTCGACTCGGTGGACGATGCGCTCGCCTTCGCGAAGGCACACAGCCATGTGGATCCGGTGTATCCGGAGCACGGCCTCGCGCTCTTCAACGAGGTGGCCGATCAGACGAACCTCATGGTCCTGTCGAGCACCGATGCCCAGGGCAAGCCCTCGACCCGCTACATGGGCTTCGTCCGCACGGAGCGCCCCGGGGTCTGGTACGCCGCCACCGCTCCGGACGCACCCAAGGTGCACGAGCTCGACCTCGGCCGGGTCGCGCTGATCACCTCACCGACCGCTGAGGGTGCGACCATCACCAGCAATCGGCTGAGTATCCGCCGAGCAGAGGCTGCGTTCGACGAGATCGTGCAGCTCTACCGCGAGCAGCTCCCGCGCTACCTCGAGGGGATGACCGAGGACGACCAGCGCCAGGAGCTGGTCTACGAGATCACGCTCGCGACGGCGAAGGTCGACACCTGGGTCGACCACGGGCTCGCCGTGTTCGATCGGTGATCAGTTGACCTGGCGATCGCGATCGGCCCAGTAGGGCGCCCGCAGCTTGAACTTCTGCAGCTTGCCGGTGGCCGTACGGGCGAGGCTGTCGCGCAGCTCCACCACGGTGGGTGACTTGTAGCCGGCGAGCCGCTCCTTGCACCACGCGATCACCTCCTGCTCGGTGATGGCTGCGCCGGGGGCGGGCACCACCAACGCCAGGATCGTCTCGCCCCACTTCTCGCTGGGGATGCCGATCACCGCCACCTCGGCCACCGCGGGGTGGCTGAAGATGATGTCCTCGACCTCGATGCTCGAGACGTTCTCACCGCCGGTGATGATCACGTCCTTCTTGCGGTCGCTGATGGTCAGGTAGCCGTCGTCGCCCAGGGTGCCGCCGTCGCCGGTGTGGAACCAGCCGTCGCGCAGCGCCGCCGCGCTCTCCTCGGGCTTGTCCCAGTAGCCCTCGAGCACCACGTTGGAGCGGGCGAGCACCTCGCCGCTGTCGTCGACGCGGAGCGTCGCCCCGAGGGCCGGAGCGCCGGCGCGGGTGAGCAGCGTGGCGCGCTCGTGCGGGTCGAGGTCGTCCCACTCGGCGCGGGTCCGGTTGATCGTCAGCAGCGGGCTGGTCTCGGTGAGGCCGTAGATCTGGATGAACTCCCAGCCGAGCTCCTCCTGCACCCGTACGACGGTCTTGGTCGGCGGCGGCGCCCCGGCCATGATGATCCGGACCCGGTCGCGTCCGGGGATCTCGCCCTCCCACGTCTGGGCGGCGTCGAGGACGGCGGCGGCGACCGCAGGGGCGGCGCACATCACGGTGACGCCGTGGTCCCGGACCCGGCGCAGGATCTCGGCACCGTCGACCTTGCGCAGCACGATCTGCCGGATGCCGAGGCCGGTGGTGGCGAACGGCATGCCCCAGCCGTTGGCGTGGAACATCGGCAGCGTGTGCAGGTAGACGTCGCGGTCGGTGAGGCCGGCGTGCAGCGCGAACGTGGTCGCGTTGGTCCAGATGTTGCGGTGGGTGATCTGCACGCCCTTGGGCCGCGCGGTGGTGCCGGAGGTGTAGTTGATCGTCGCGGTGGCGTTCTCGTCGTGCTCCCACGGCCGCGGCTCGGGGCCGCCGTCCTCCGGTGCCGGGGCGAGCAGGCTCTCGTCGTCGCCGAGCACGAACCGCATCTCGGCGGTGACGCCGGCCAGCGCCGCGTCGATCTCCGGGTCGACCCACAGCACCCGTGCCCCGGACTGCTCCACGATGTAGCGGACCTCGTCGGGGGAGAGCCGGAAGTTGATCGGCACCAGGATCCGGCCGTAGCCGGCGACGCCGAAGAACGCGGTCAGCAGCCGGGCGGAGTTGTGGCTGACCACCGCGACGCGCTCGCCGGGCAGCACGCCCAGCTGGTCGAGTCGCGCGGCCATCCGGGCCGCGAGCCGCCGCATCTCGCCGTAGGTGATCTCGCCACTCGTGTCGCTGCCGAACGGCGTCGCGGGCTGCTCCGGCTCGTCGACGACGCCGACCCGGTCGCCGTAGACGAACGCGCCGCGCTCGATGAAGTCGGCCACGCTGAACGGTACGAACATCCACGCCTCCAGAGGTGAGCCACGTCTCAGCTGCTGCGAGCGTAGCGCTCCCCGCGTGCGGCTCGGCCGGTCGGCCGATCAGTCCTCGGGGAGGCCCGCGAAGGTCTTCTTGACGTCGCGATACCAGCCCATCCCCGCGATCGGGTGCTTCCACCGGCCCTTCATCTCCTCGCGTGCCGGGACGTGCGCGGTGTCGCCTCCGTCGACCAGCTCCTTGAGGTGCTTGTCCTGTGCCTTGATCACGTCGTCGGCGCTGCGACCGTGGAAGGCCAGGTCGCACGGTCCGCCGAGCTGTTGGCAGGTCATCGTCTTCATCGCTCTTCTCGTCCTCTCGGATGGTGGTTCCACGGTGATGACGCCCGAGGGCAGACGGATGTGACATCGACGGATGGGGCGTGGGGCCCCGGGTACCGGGCGGAGACCCGACGTCGATCGACCCGAGGAGCGCGTGATGCGAGCAGTGACCTGGCAGGGACCGCGCAGGATGAGCGTCGAGGAGGTGCCGGACCCGATCATCGAGCAGCCGACCGACGCGATCATCAAGGTGACCACGACCGGGCTGTGCGGCTCGGACCTGCACCTCTACGAGCCGCTCTCGCCGTTCATGACACCGGGCGACATCGTC
This sequence comes from Nocardioides sp. JCM 18998, assembly GCF_055391535.1. Classification (NCBI taxonomy): domain Bacteria; kingdom Bacillati; phylum Actinomycetota; class Actinomycetes; order Propionibacteriales; family Nocardioidaceae; genus Nocardioides; species Nocardioides sp. JCM 18998. The sequence continues at coordinate 4,175,069 of NZ_AP043886.1, read as the reverse complement.
GGCCACGAGCCGATGGGGATCGTCCAGGAGGTCGGTCCGGCGGTCACCAACCTGAAGCCGGGCGACCGGGTCGTCATCCCGTTCAACGTCAGCTGCGGCGACTGCTGGATGTGCGACCAGGGCCTGCAGAGCCAGTGCGAGACCACCCAGAACCACGAACAGGGCACCGGCGCGCGCCTGCTCGGCTACAGCAAGCTCTACGGCCAGGTCCCGGGAGGCCAGGCCGAGTACCTCGCGGTGCCGTACGCCGGCTACGGCGCGATCAAGGTGCCCGAGGGGCCGCCCGACGACCGGTTCGTCTTCCTCTCCGACGTGTTACCGACCGCGTGGCAGGCGGTGGAGTACGCCGGGGTGTCCGCCGGGCAGAGCCTGGTGGTCTTCGGCGCCGGCCCGATCGGCGATATGGCCGCCCGGATCGCGCTGCACCGCGGCATCCAGGTGATCGTGGTCGACCTGGTGCCCGAGCGACTGGCACGGGTGGCCGCTCGCGGCGCCGACGTGCTCAACCTGGCCGAGGTCGGCAAGGAGCTCACCGAGGAGATCCGGGCGCGGACCTACGGTCGCGGCGCCGACGCGGTGATCGACGCCGTCGGCATGGAGGCGCACGGCTCGCCGCTGGTCGAGATGACCCACAAGATGGTCGGGCTGCTGCCCGACGCGGTCGCACAGCCGTTCATGAAGAAGGCCGGCGTCGACCGGCTGGCCGCTCTCACCGCCGCGTTCGATGCGGTCCGGCGCGGCGGCACCGTCTCCATCTCCGGGGTGTACGGCGGCGCGATGGATCCGCTGCCGATGATGCAGCTGTTCGACAAGCAGGTGCAGCTGCGGATGGGGCAGGCCAACGTCCGCCGCTGGAGCGACGACATCCTCGCCCTGCTCAGCCAGGACGAGGACGTCCTCGGGGTCGAGTCCTTCGCCACCCACCACCTGTCGCTCGACCAGGCGCCGCAGGCCTACGCCGACTTCCGTGACAAGAAGGACGGGATGGTGAAGGTGCTGTTCCGCCCGTGAGGGGTCAGTAGTCGCCCTTGATCACGAAGTACGACCCGCGGATGGTGCCGGCGAGCTTGGACTTCTGCCGGGCGAACTTGAAGCCGGCGGCGTCGAGCTCGGCGGGGACCTCCATGCCGTCGGAGAGCTTGAAGCCGACGGCGCGCTTGCCGCCGTCCTCGAGCGTCCACAGCACGTTGATGACCAGGCCCGACTCGTAGTAGAGCTCCGGCCACTTGATGCCCTCGACCTCGATGTCGGCGACCTCCAGCACGGGGGAGTCGATGACGAGCCCCCGCTCGGTCTCGAGGATGTTGTGGACCCAGGCGACGACCTCGGGGGCCTCGGCGGCGGGCACGGTCACGTACTCGTGCTTGTACTTGGTGTGGAAGTAACGGGCCTCGTTCGCGCGCAGCCCCGCGAGCGCCTCCGCGACGGGGGAGGACTCGAGGCCGGTCGTGGAGACATCCTTGAAGTCGACGACGTATGACATGGGATTGAACCTAGTGCTCATGCTCGTACGACGAACGGTCTCCCGCAGATGTGACATCGTGCGTTAGGTTGTTTCTGCAAGGATCGAGTACTGTTACTGCTTTGCGCCTGGCGACCTATGTCGGGTGCGGCATCACCAAAGGAAAAGCAACATGGCTCAGGGCACCGTTAAGTGGTTCAACTCCGAGAAGGGCTTCGGCTTCATCGCCCAGGCTGACGGCGGCGACGACGTCTTCGTCCACTTCTCCGCGATCCAGGGCAACGGCTACAAGTCGCTGGACGAGAACCAGGCTGTCGAGTTCGACGTCACCCAGGGTCCGAAGGGCCCGCAGGCGGAGAACGTTCGCGCGATCTGATCTTCTCGGTCGATCTTCGGATCGATCACCCGCAACGGCGGTCCCGGTCTCCGGGGCCGCCGTTGTTTCTTTGCGGCGGCTATGAGTTGGGGCCTTTTCGGCCCCGATGATCGGCCTCGCTTTGATCGGCTGGCGCCCTGCCGATGGGGCGCACGATATGAAGCGATTGATCCTGACGGCCGTCATGGCACTCGCCGCCTCGTGCCTGCTCCCGCTCGAGTCGACGGCTGCCGCCACTACCGCTGTCGACGTGCGCGTCGGCACCCTGGCGGGGATCAAGGCCGCGACCAGCACGCCGGACGGGTACGGCATGTTCGCCGCGACCTCCGGCGCGACGGCGACCAGCAACGCCGTTGTCTACAACGCTTCGACGGGATCCACCTCGCGCGCGGTGCCGCTGCGGAGCACGCTCGCGCCGAGCCTGCTCGCGGCCGCGCCGAGCCCCACCACGGCAGGCGACGTGGCCGTCCTAGCGGTCAGGGGCGCGTCCAACGCCAGCACCTGGTCGGCCGACCTCATCAAGGCCTGGGCTCCTGCGGTCGCGGCGGCGACCAGCCCGACGACGACCTCGACGGCGATCGACGTGCCGAACGCCGCCGGCATCAGCGGCGGCCCGGTCGCCGCGGTGGCCGGCAACGGGTACGCGTACGTCGAGCTCAACAACGGCACGATCGTCTCGGTCAGCCTGAGCGACGGCACGGCCACGGCCGGACCCGTGGTCGCGAACCCGACCCTGGTCGGCGCCAATGCCGCCACCCAGCGCGGTGTGCTGGCGATCAGCCCGAGCGGGGGCACGCTCTACGTCGGCTCGACCGTCGCCGGGGTCGGCACCGTCAACCAGTACGCCGTGAACGGCAGCACCGTCACGCCCACCGGGACCACCCCGGTCTCCTCCGGGACGCTGACCGCCCTCTACGCGGACAGCAGCAACCTGTACGCCGCCGGCACCGCCGGCATCGGCGTGATCCCCGCCTCGGGCGCCTCCTCGATCCCGCTGGCCGCCTACCCGGTCACCGGCATGACGTGCGGGGCACTCGGCACCGACGTCGTCAACGCCCAGCCGTACCTCGACTGCGCGCCGATCGTCGGCTCGACCGACGTCCACCTCTACCGCTTCCTGATCCCGTCGAGCCTGTCGGCCGGCCTGACCTCGGCCGCGGGCGTGCCGCTGTCCAAGGCCGCCACCGGCGTGTGGGGCGTCCCGAGCGGCGGCGTGTACGTCGTCGAGACCGACACGCTCGGGTACGTCACCCAGTCCTCGCTTTCCACGCAGCCGGCGCTCAAGACCTTCCCGCAGCCGCCGTCGAACGTGCAGGCCGCCCCGATCTCCACCACGATCGACGGCTCGACCAGCTCCGGCTACGGCATCTGGGTCTCCTGGACGCCGCCGGTGATCGGGATCGGCGACGTCACCGGCTACACCGTCGCCGCGACGCCGACGAGCGGCGCGGCGAGCTACTGCAGCAACCTCACCATCACCGCGACCACGACCGAGTGCCTCATCCCCGGCCTGGTCGCGGGCGCGCCGTACACCGTCTCGGTGCAGTCCACCAGCGCCGGCGGCGCCTCCGCCGCGGTGCTGGCGCCGTACAAGGTGAACGCCGGCACGCCCGGTCCGACGATCTCGACCGGCGGTGCCAGCAACTGCAGCGCGTCGTCGAGCATCGTCGTGCCGACCTACACCCTCGCCAAGACCGGCGGCACCGTCGCGGCTGCGGCCGTCACCGTCTCCTGGCCCGGTGTCAGCGACCAGTCCTGTGACCCGTTCACGCACAAGACGATCACGATGGGCGCCCACCCGGTCACCTACTACGTCGTCTCGGCGATCGACACCGCGACGAACGCGGTCAAGACCGTCAACGTGCCGGTCGGCAGCTCGTCGAGCCAGGGCACCTACCAGGGCACGATCACCGGGCTGAGCGCCGGCAAGGGCTACGTCTTCACGGTCGCGGCCAACGACTCGTACGGCGCGATCAACGCGACCACCGGGCTGCCGCCCTTCACCGCCAACTGGACCGGCACGGCCACCTACGCGGTGCCGAACACCCAGGCCGGCTCCGGCGGTGGAGCGGGTGCGAGCGCGACGGTGATGGACCCGACCCCGTCCGCGCGGGACCATGCGACCACGGGCACGTACGTCCCGGCGGGCAACTGGCCGGTCGCCTACCGCAGCCAGGCCGCGCTCTACGGGGCCTCCGCCTACACCTTCGCCAGCACCACGCCGATGGACCCGTCCCTGCTGGCCAGCGCGCCGACCGCTCCGTACAACGTGGTCGCGACCTCGACCAGCGCCGCGATCGCTGTCAGCTGGAGCAAGCAGGACAACTACGCCGACCACCTCGGCTGGGGTCTGCAGGACGTCGTCGGCTACACCGCCACGGCGAGCTTCACCGCCGCGACCGGCCAGGTGACGACCAAGACCTGCACGACGGCGAGCTATCAGGACCAGAGCTGCACGATCTCCGGCCTGACCAACGGCAACGCCTACACGGTCTCGGTGCAGGCCAAGAGCGGCGTGCTCGGTCCGGCCGCCTACCTGACCGACGCCGGCGGCACCCGTCTCACGGTGATGCCGGCCGGTCTCCCGGCCGCGCCCACCGCCGTCACCGCGACGATCCCGCAGATCTCGCCGAACGGCGCCAACCAGCAGTGGGGCACGGCGGTGGTGAAGTGGACGCCGCCGACCGACAACGGCGGCCTGCCGATCACCGGCTATCAGATCGTCGCGATCCCGGCGGACACGAACCTGGCCAACACCTTCACCGAGTACACCTGCAACCCAGTCGACGCGAGCACCCCTTTGGCAAAGACGCTGATCGACGCCCAGGTGGCGTCCACGCCCTCGCTCTCCGCACCGGTGAGCTGGGACCCGTCCGCGCTGCCCATCAGCCAGACCGCCATCGACCCCTCTCACATCTTCCCGACGGCGTGTGAGAGCAACCCGTGGGGGACCAACTCCTACACGTTCCCGGTCGGCTCGCTGAGCTCGCAGACCACCTGGACCTTCAAGGTCGCCGCGCACAACGCGTTCGGCGCCGCCTCGGCCGGCACCGCGAGCTGGGGCACGCTCTCCGCGCCGAGCGCCAAGGCGACCCCGACCGGTGCGCCGATGCCTGCGACGAAGGTCCTCGCCTCGATGTCGGCCACCGGGATCACCGCGACCTGGACGGCGCCGAGCACCACCGGGGGCTGGGCGCTGAAGGGCTACCAGGCCAACCTCTACCGCTACGACCAGTTCGGCAACGCCACCTGGATCACCCGCTGCACGGCCTCCACGGCGCAGACCAGCTGCACGGTGCCCAACGTGGCGCAGACCCCCGACGGCGGGTCGTACTTCTTCCGGGTCCAGTCGTACAACTACGGCCAGGGCCAGCCCGCTGACCCGGTCATGCTTGCCGGAGTCACGCTGCCGGCGAGCAACGAGTCGGCGGCGAGCAACATCCTCGCGTGGTACGCGAAGCCGCCGACCCTGACCGTCACGGCCGCGACGCCGGCGGACAAGACCATCTTCGTCTCCTGGGACCCGGTGCCGCAGGTGGGCATGCTCGACGCGTCCAACAGCCCGATCACGCTCTACACCGCCTCGGCGACGACCGGCACCACGACGAAGACCTGCACGGCCATGCCGCCGGCGACGTCGTGCACCATCACCGGCCTGACGAACGGCACCGCGTACACCGTCGGCATCACCGAGGCCAACCCGGGCATCGCCAGCACGCCGGGCTACTGGAAGGACCCGAAGGACACCACCAACACCCCGACGACCTCGGTCAGCCCGGGCACCGTGCCGGACGCGCCGACCGCCGTCCAGGTGCACCCGAGCAACCTCGCGGCCGACGTGTGGTGGACCGCGCCGAAGAACACCGGCGGCGTCCAGATCGACTACTACACCGTCTCCATCGTCCCGGGCGGTGCGCAGTGCCCGCAGGTCGCCGGCAACGGTCCGCTGACCTGCCACATCGACGGCCTGACCAACGGCATCAACTACACCGCGACGGTGACCGCGCACAACTGGTTCGGCACCAGCGTGGCGTCCGCGGCCAGCGCCGCGTTCATGCCGTACGGGCTCTCCACGCCGCCGATCAACGTCCAGGCCTCGCCGGAGGACGCCCGAGCCACGATCACGTGGGAGGCCCCGATCGACGACGGCGGTGCCGCGATCACCAGCTACCAGGCGGTCGCCCGGCCGGTCCAGCCCGGCGCGGGTGCGCTGCGCTCCTGCACGACCAACGCCCCGACGACGACCGTGAAGACGGCGACGACGATCACCGGCCCCGCGCCGATGACCTGCACGATCACCGGCCTGACCAACGGCGCGGTCTACACCGTCGACGTGGTCGCGGTGAACCTCGCCGGCACCAGCCCGCGCTCGGGCCCGACCGCGCCGTTCATCCCGGTCGGCGCCCCGGACGCGCCCACCGGCGTCTTCGCCTACACCGACATCGGCGGCTCGAGCCAGGGCCCGACGACGCTGCACGTCGCCTGGAACCCGTCGCAGAACACCGGCGGCTCGGCGATCGTGCGCTACATCGCGCGGGCCAACAACGGCTCGTCCTGCGTCGCGGAGGCAGGCCTCACCGCGTGCGACATCGACGGCCTGCGCGCGGGCGTGAAGTACACCGTCACCGTCACCGCCACCAACCTCGACGGGTACGTCTCCAAGCCGTCGGCCGCCTCGCCGCCGTCGGTGCCCGCCGGCCCGCCGAGCGTGCCGACCGACGTCATCGCCACCGGCGCCCAGAACGCGATCACGGTGACCTGGAAGGCCTCGCGCGGCAACGGCGCGGCGATCACGCAGTACGTGATCACGGTGCAGCCGACCGGCCAGGTGCTGATGGTCGCCGGGAGCCGTACCTCCGCGGTGATCAGCAAGCTCGACGCCTCGCTCACCTACCAGGTGACGGTGCAGGCGCAGTCCGGCCCGGTCCTGGTCTCGGGTCTGAGCAAGAAGAGCAACCTCGCACGGCCGTACAACACGCCCAACCGGATCTCGCGCCCGCAGGCCAAGGCGGTGAAGACCGGCCACCGCTACAAGGTGCTGATCGGCTGGTCGGCACCGGCCGTCGGCGGGGCGCCGATCACCGGCTACCTGGTCCGCCGGGTCGGCGGACCGGTGAAGACGGTCAAGGCGACCGCGCGCCGTGCGGTCTTCAAGGGCCTCAAGGCGAACAACCGCTACTCGTTCACCGTCACGCCGATCAACAAGTTCGGCCGTGGCCTGCCGAGCCTGCCGGTGGTGGTGAAGACCCGTGGCTGACCGCACGCGCAACAACGGAACTCTCGCGAACGCACGGCTCAGGAGGAGCGCAGGGATGGAACGACGCCACCGGATCAGCAGGATCGTCGCCTTCACGGGGTCGGTCGCCGGGCTGATCATGGGGCTGATCATGGGGCTGATCATGGGGCTGATCATGGGGACGCTCGGCGTGCTTCCGTCGTCGGCGCAGGCCGCCACGGTGGTCGACCCCTATCACGTGACGACGCTGGTCGGCGCCGGTGCGACCGGTCCGGTCGTGCTCTCCGACGACGGGTCGCTGATCGCGGTCGCCAAGGGCGCCTCGGTCGAGATCCGCCGTACGGCCGACGAGTCGTCGCTGGTCACCCTCCCGCTCTCCAGCGCCACCCCGGTCACCTCGCTGGACTTCGCGTCCAACGCCACCCTGGTGGTCGGTACCTCCACCGCGGTGGAGTTCGTCTCGTGGGCGGCCGGCCCGGGTGGTGTGGTCGCCAAGACCACCGACCTGACCGCACCGTCCGTGCCGGGCGCCGTGAACGTCGTCGCGGCCAGTGCGACCAAGGCGTACGTCCTCGACGCCGCCGGCGCGATCTGGGTCACCGACGTCAGCAACGCCGACCCGACCAAGTGGACAGCGGACTCGCTCGTCCTGCCCGACACCTACCGAGCGATCGCGTACGGCGCGAACCGGCTCTACGCCATCACCACGACGTCGGTGCAGGAGATCTCGACGGTCGTCAACGGCGGCATGCTGAAGAGCCTCACGCTCAACTCGAGCGCCCAGTCGCTGGCGGTCAGCCCGGACGGGCAGCGCCTCTACATCGGCGAGGCCGGCGCTCATCCGCAGCTCGCCCAGCTGGCGACCTCGTCGTGGGCCCAGCCGACGACGACCACGCTCCCGGCGCAGGTGGAGGACGCCTACCCGGCGCCGCCGTCGACCTGGGACCCGGTGCCGCAGTGGGCCAACCTGCCGACCCTGGCCGGTTCGAGCAACACCGAGTCGGTCTCCTGCGACGCCCTCGCGGTGGCCACCAACGGCACCAGCGTCTACTGCTCGAGCTCGAGCGTCGCCGGCGGTCTGTACTGGTTCAACACCAATGGCGCCACGCTGAGCTTCGGCGGAGCGTACGACAACGCGTCCGGAGCAGTGGCTCACGCCCCGGGCCTCGCGCAGCCTGTCGCCGCGACCGGCACCCGCGTCTACACCGCGCTGAGCGACCTCTCGGTGCGCAGCGTCCCGGTGGCCACGATCCTGTCCACCGAGGCGGTCCCGGTCGGGTCGCGCCCCTCGTCGCCGATGAACGTCCTGGTCGCCTCCAACGCCTCGACCACCGTCGACGTCAGCTGGACGGCGCCGGTCGCCACCGGGGGCCAGAAGATCCTGGGCTACCTGGTCACCGCGACCCCGGCCGGCGGCGGTGCGCCGTCATACTGCACGCCGGGCGCCACCGGCACCTCGTGCACCATCACGGGCCTGACCAAGATGACGACCTACACGATCTCGGTCGAGGCCGCCAACATCCTCGGGTCCGGCTCCCCGAGCGACGCGCAGAAGGTCACGCCCGGCATCCCGACCGCTGCCCGCAACGTCACGCTCGGCACCCCGGTGCTCGTCGGGACCAAGGCCAGCCTGCCGGTCTCGTGGACGCAGCCGGCCAGCTCGGGTGACACCGCGATCAAGGGCTACTTCGTCTGCGCCGACATCGTCGCCTCCGTGCAGACGACCTGCGCGCAGACCAACCTGCCGCTGAGCAACGTCTGCACGCCCAACACGACCTTCGTCGCCTGCGCCACGCCGGGCACGACCTCGGCGACGCTGACCGGGCTCGACCCGAAGGCGACCTACCTGGTGACGGTCACGGCGTACAACGACACCAACGCCGGCATCGTCGCCGGACCGCTCCCGATCATCCCGGGCGCGCCGTCGGCCCCGAACAACCTCACGGCCAAGGTGCAGAACCAGACGATCACGCTGAGCTGGCGCGCGCCGACGTACAGCGGCATCAAGATCTCCACGGGCACCCAGGGCGGCGCCGTTCCGGGCACGCCGACGGTGTCCTATACCGCCTGGATCGTGACCGGAGCCGGCTCCCGCACCCCGTGCCAGAGCTCGATCACCGCCGCGATGGCCTCGACCACCTGCACCTGGACCGGCCTGACCAACGGCACGACCTACTCGGCCGAGGTCTACGCCTGGGCCAACCCGTCGGCGACCTCGTCCGGTGGCACGACCACGATCAGCGGCCAGCAGAGCCCCGCCGCGACCCTCGTCGGTCTGCTGCCGGCAACCACCCCCGCTGCCCCGGTGGTCACCGGCGTGACCACGGCTCCTGGCTCGGCCACCGTCACCTGGACGGCGCCCGAGGACGACGGCGGCGCCCCGATCACGAGCTACACCGCCACCGCCCGTACGGGTGGCAGCGTGAAGACCTGCACCACGACCACCGCATTCATCTGCACGATCACCGGCCTCACCAACGGCGTCGCGTACGGCGTGACCGTGACCGCGACCAACGCACAGGGCATCGGCGTCCAGACCTCCGGCGTCGTGGTGACCCCGGCCGGTCCGTCGTCGGTGGTGCGGCAGGTGACGGTGAGCGCCAGCGGGACCGCCGCCACCATCGAGTGGAACACCCCCGTGACCCTCGGCGCCCAGTCGGTCAGCGGCTACACGGTGAGCGCCGTGTCGGCGCACGGGACGCGGACCTGCCAGACCACCGAGCTGCTGTGTCGCCTCACCGGACTGGTGGCGGGGGACACGTACGCGGTCTCCGTGGTCGCGACCAACAGCGGCGGCTACCGCTCGGCGGCCTCGACGCCGGTCCGGTTCACCTCGCTGAGCGCCCCGGCGCGCCCGACGGCCTCGGTGAAGCAGCTGCGCAAGAAGCGGCAGCTCACCCACAAGGCCGACGTCACGGTGCGCTGGAGCGGCGTCACCGGTGCGACGGGCTACGAGATCACCCGCGCCGGCGGTCCGCTGCTCAAGATCAGGCGGACCGTGGGCAGCACCGCCCGCAGCCTGGTCTTCGCGAGGCTGCCGAAGGGGAGGTACGCCTTCAGCATCGTCGCCCTCGGCGCCGGCTCGCGCAGCGTCTCGAGCACGGCCCTCACGGTGAAGGTGAAGTGACCCCGTAGGTTGGGGGTATGACCCGCCCCCTGCGCGTCGGCGTCCAGCTCCAGCCGCAGCACGCCGACTACTCCACCATCCGTGATGCCGTCCGCCGTGCCGAGGACCTCGGCGCCGACGTGATCTTCAACTGGGACCACTTCTACCCGCTCTACGGCGAGCCCGAGGGCAAGCACTTCGAGGCCTGGACGATGCAGGCCGCCTGGGCCGAGCAGACCTCCCGTGCGGAGATCGGCTGCCTGGTGACGTGCAACTCGTACCGCAACCCCGAGCTCCTCGCCGACATGGCGCGCACCGTCGACCACATCAGTGGCGGCCGGCTCGTCTTCGGCATCGGCTCGGGCTGGTTCGAGAAGGACTACGACGAGTACGGCTACGACTTCGGCACCGCCGGCGGCCGCCTCGACGCGCTCGCCGAGGCGCTGCCGCGGATCGAGGCGCGCTGGGCGAAGCTGAACCCTGCGCCCACCCGCAAGATCCCGGTGCTGATCGGTGGCGGGGGAGAGAAGAAGACCCTCCGTCTCGTCGCCAAGCACGCCGACATCTGGCACTCGTTCTCCGACGTCGAGACCCTCACGCACAAGCTGGGCGTGCTGCGCGGTCACTGCGAGGCGATCGGCCGGGACTTCTCCGAGATCGAGATCTCGGCCGCCGCCACCGACGCCGCAGGCGCCCAGGCGCTGCGCGACGCCGGCGCCGACCTGATCACCTACGGCACCGGCGGACCGGAGTACGACCTCAAGCCGCTCGAGGAGCTCATCGCCTGGCGCGACTCGGTCTCCTGATCGACGCGGGAGCCTGGGTGACCTCGGCCGCATCACCTGCTGCCGGCGTCACCCAGGTTGCCCGACCGGAGGTCCTGCGCCGATATCCTGAGCGCATGGCCGACCTCACCGAGCCCTGCCCCAACTGCGGCACGATGATGCGCTGGGAGACCTCCCACGAGCGCTGCGACGGGTGCGGCTACATCCGCCCGTGCTGCGAGGGCGCTCCCTGCCACTGACGATCCGTCGCGCGGCGACCTACTTGCGACGCAGGTAGAAGGCCCGGGCGACGTTGTAGAGGCCGTAGCAGGCGAACCCGATCGCGATGACGATCAACAGCACGCTGCCCAGGGGCGCGTGCCGGGCCCGCTGCAGGGCCTGGTCGAGGCCGCCGGAGTGCCGGGCGTCCTGGGTGAACGCCGCCCAGACGACGAGGCCGCCGATGATGCCGAACGCGAGACCACGGCTGGCATAGCCGGTCCTGGCCAGGACGGTGATCACGGTGCCGAGGTCCCCGCGCTGGCCGTCCCCCTCGAGGTCGTGGCGCCAACCGTCGCCGAGGCCGCGGATCACGCTGTAGACGCCGTACCCGATGATCGCCAGCCCGCCCGCGGCGACCAGCACCGGTCCGGCCGGGAGCTCGAGGACGCGGGCCGTCCAGGTCTTCGCGCCGCCGCCCTTGCTGTTGCCGGAGCCGAGCGCGACCTTGGCGGTCGAGACCGCGAAGGCAGCGAAGACGATCACCTTGCCGGCCGAGGCGAGCCGGGCGGCGACCCGCTTCGCGCCGTCCTTGTCGCGATGGCCCACGAGAGCCGTCGCGCCCTCCCAGAGCACCAGCGCGCAGAATCCGGCGAACGCGATCCACAGCATCGTCGTGCCCAGCGGCTGCTGGGCCACCTCGTTGAGCGCGCCCTGTCGCGACACCTGCGCCGACCGCGCGCCCTGGACCGCGACCTGGACGGTCAGCCATGCGAGCACGGCGTACATCAGTCCGTAGACGACGAACCCGGCCCGCGCGCCCCACTCCAGGGCGCGCGAGTCCCGCGCATCCTCGGCCATCGCCCCGGCATCTCGAGCACTCGTGCGAACGTCCACGGCCCCCGGTTCCCGCGGTGCGGCTCGCCAACACCCTGCCGGGCGGTGAGCTCCCCGCCCGGTCGCGGGCGAGGAGCGGTCGATCAGAGCTTCGACAGATGCGGGAACGGGCTGGCGATCCGGATGATCTCCGGCCGGAAGTCGACCGTCACGCCCGCCGCGTCCAGCGCCACGACCCGACCCATGCCGTGCGCATCGTGCGTGACCAGCTCGTCGACCTCGAACTGGAGGATCACACGCTCCGGCTCGGGCTGGAAGGGACTGCTGGCAAGGTGTCGTCGCCGCGGCGAGGAGGAGGTCACCTTGTGAGTCTGCGCCTCATTCGGCGTAGGAGCGATTCCTCGCCGGTTCCAGGCTCACGGTCCGCACCAAACCTGCGCGGCCGATAGGGCAGGATCGCGGCATGACGCACTGGACTCCCGGTTGGGATGCCTTTCCCGAGCAGCTGCGCGTGTTCTGGGCGGAGCGGCACCTGTGCGCGCTGAGCACGGCGCGACCTGACGGCTCGCCGCACACCGTGCCCGTCGGGGTGGTGCTCGACCACGACGAGCGCTGCGCGTGGGTGATCACCGATGGCGGGTCCGCCAAGGCCCGCCGGATCGCGGCGGCGGGCGACACCGGTCTCGCGGTGTCGGCCTGCCAGATCGACGGCCGTCGGTGGTCGACCCTGGAGGGCCGGGCCGTCGTCGATGCCTCGCCGCAGACCGTACGGCGTGCCGAGGAGTGCTACGCCGGCCGATACCGGGTCCCGCGGGTGAACCCCCACCGGGTCGCGCTCCGCATCGAGGTGGACCGGTTCCTGGTCTCCAGCACGCTGCTGGGTACCGTGCAGTCGTGAGACGCACGCTGATCCTGCTCGTGCTGCTTCTCGGCGCGATGCTCGCACTGCCTGCGATCGCGCCGGCAGCCTCGGCGGCCGAGGACTCCCGGCCGGTGGTGCGGGTCGGCACAGAGGGGACGTACCCACCGTTCTCCTTCGTCGATCCCAAGTCCGGCGACCTGACCGGGTTCGACATCGACGTCATCCGGGCGGTGGCCGCGAAGGCGGGCTGGGACCTGCAGTTCACCAAGGGCCCCTTCGACTCGCTGTTCCCTGCCCTCGATGCGGGTCGGGTCGACCTCCTCGCCGACCAGATCACGATCAATCCGGACCGGCAGGCGCACTACCTCTTCACCACGCCGTACACCTACTCCCACGGGGTCATCGTCACGGCGGCGGACAACGACGGCATCACCACGCTCGCCGACCTCAAGGGGCGCACGGCCGCCCAGTCGGAGACGAGCAACTGGACGCAGGTCGCCAAGGACGCCGGCGCCAAGATCCAGTACGTCGACGGACTGGACCAGGCGGCCGCGCTGCTCGCCCAGGGACGGGTCGATGCCACCGTGAACGACAACATCGCGGTCCTCGACTACCTGGCGAGCACCGGCTCGACGAAGATCAAGATCGCCGGGAACGCCGGCAACGAGGTCAGCAAGCAGGCCTTCGTCTTCCGCAGGTCCGGCGCTGCCCTGCGTGATCAGGCCGATCAGGCACTGGCCGCGCTGCGCGCGGACGGCACGCTGGCCAGGATCTCGCAGAAGTACTTCAAGTCCGACGTGACCGTGCCCAACTCCGGCAACGTGAAAGTCAAGCCGTCCGACACCGGCCGCAGCACCTGGCGGGTCGTCCGGGACACCGCCTGGCCGATGCTGCGCGGCATGCTCAAGGGCACCATCCCGCTGACTGTCGTCAGCTTCCTGTGCGGTCTGGTCATCGCCTTGGCCGTGGCGCTCGCCCGGATGTCCTCGAACCGCCTGCTGCAGGTGCCCGCCCGGGTCTACATCTCGATCATCCGGGGCACGCCGCTGCTGGTGCAGCTGTTCATCGTCTTCTACGGACTGCCCGAGGTGGGAGTGAGGCTGCCCAGCTTCCTGGCCGCCTGCCTGGCGCTGAGCCTCAATGTCGGCGGGTACGCCGCCGAGGTCATCCGCGCCTCCATCCTCGCGGTGCCGCGCGGGCAGTTCGAGGCCGCGACCACGATCGGGTTGGACTACTGGCAGAGCATGCGGCGGATCGTGCTGCCGCAGGCGGCTCGGATCGCGGTGCCGCCGCTGGCCAACACCCTGCTCTCGCTGGTCAAGGACACCTCGCTGGCCTCGGTGGTGCTGGTGACGGAGGTGCTGCGTGAGGCACAGGTGGCGGCCGCGGTGAGCAGCCGGACGATGGCGCTGTACTGCCTGGCGGCGCTTTACTACTGGGTGCTGTGCTACCTCATCTCACTCGGGCAGGGGCCACTGGAGAGGCGACTCGGGAGGTACGCGGCATGACGAGTCTTGTCGAGGTGAGCGGGCTGGAGAAGTCCTTCGGCGATCGCCCGGTGCTGCGCGGCGTCGACCTGAGCGTCGAGGCCGGTACGGCCACGGTCCTGCTCGGCCCGTCCGGCTCGGGCAAGACGACCGTGCTGCGCTCGCTGAACGTGCTCGAGACGCCCGATCGTGGGCTCGTCCGGATCGGCGACGCGAGCATCGACTTCTCCGCGGTCCCGGGGAGCAAGGGGGAGCGCAGGCGCGAGATCGCGGCACTGCGGGCCCGCAGCGCCATGGTCTTCCAGGCGCATCACCTGTTCCCGCACATGACGGTGCTCGGCAACCTGATCGAGGGGCCGATCCAGGTCCAGCGCCGCCCGCGCGAGGAGGCGGTGGCCGAGGCCCGGGCGCTGCTCGAGCAGGTCGGCCTCGCCGGTCGTGAGGACGCCTATCCCGGCCAGCTCTCCGGCGGCCAGCAGCAGCGCGTCGGCATCGCCCGCGCGCTCGCTCTCCGACCGGAGGTGCTGCTGCTGGACGAGCCGACCTCCGCGCTCGACCCCGAGCTGGTCGGCGAGGTGCTCGCGGTGATCCGCGACCTCGCGGCGCAGGGCCGGACGCTCATCATCGTCACCCACGAGGTGCGCTTCGCCCGCGACGTGGCCGACCAGGTGCTCTTCCTCGACGGCGGGGTGATCGCCGAGCGCGGCGGTCCCGAGGTGCTGCGCGAGCCGCGCGAGGAGCGGACGAGGCAGTTCCTGGCCCGCGTGCTCGAGGCCGGCTGACCGCGCGCGTACGGTCCTCAGACGCCGATCTGCGAGCCCATCACGACCACCCGCTCGCGGGGGAGGTTGAAGTACTCGGCCGGGTTGGCGGCGTTGCGCGCCATCATCACGAAGAGCTTCTTGCGCCAGCGGGGGAGTGAGCCGTGGGCCTGGCGGGTGAGGGTGGCCTGGGAGAGGAAGTACGTCACGTCGGCAAGGTCCGGATCGAACTCCCATCCCGAGTCGTGCAGGTGCGCGCGCAGCGCCGCCGGGATGTCGGGGCGGTCGAAGAAGCCGTAGCGCATCGTCACGTGCATGATGTGGTCGTTGCTGAAGCCGAGGTCGTCGAACGTGAGCGCCTCGGACGCCGGCACGTGCGGCACCGTCTGCGGCTGCGCGCTGAACACCACGACCCGTTCGTGCAGGACCCCGATGTGCTCGACGTTGGCCCGCAGGGCCAGCGGTGTCGTCTCCTTGCTGGGATGCGGGAAGACCGCCATGCCGGGCACCCGGTGGACCGGATGGTCGTGCAGGTCTCGCACGAAGTCGGACAGCCGACCCTCCGCATCGATCCGGTTGTCGGTGACGATCTGGCGACCGCGGAACCACGTGCTCATCAGGGTGAACATCACGATCGCGACGAGCAGCGGCAGCCAGCCGCCGTGCGGGATCTTGTTGAGGTTGCCGATCAGGAAGCTGGCCTCGATGCCGCCGAAGACGACCGCGAACGCGACCAGGCGACCGGGGCCCCAGGCCCAGGTGAGGCGCGCGACGACGAGCATCAGGATCGTGTCGATGAGGAGGGCGCCGGTCACCGAGACGCCGTACGCGCTGGCGAGACGGTCCGAGCTGCGGAAGGTGAGCGTGAGGGCGAGGACCCCGACGAAGAGCACGCCGTTGATGACCGGCAGGTAGACCTGCCCGGCCGAGCCCTCGGAGGTCTGGCGAACGGTCAGCGACGGCAGCAGTCCGAGCTGGGTGGCCTGGCGGGCGACCGAGAAGGCGCCTGAGATGACGGCCTGCGAGGCGATCACCGTCGCGACGGTGGCCAGCACGACCATCGGCACCTGCGCCCAGTCCGGCACCAGCAGGAAGAAGGGGTTCGAGATCGCCGACGGGTCCTGCAGGATGAGCTCTCCCTGGCCCATGTAGGTCAGCACCAGGGCGGGGAACACGACGGCGAACCACCCCAGCGCGATGGGCCGGTGGCCGAAGTGGCCCATGTCGGCGTACAGCGCCTCGGCACCCGTGATGCACAGCACCACGGCGCCCATCGCGATGAACGTGATGCCCGGATGCTCGGCGACGAAGGCGAGCGCATAGGTCGGCGAGAGCGCCCGCAGGATGCCGGGGTGCGGTACGACCACGCGCAGTCCGGCCAGCGCGAGCACCAGGAACCAGGCCAGCATCGCCGGACCGAAGAGCGCGCCCACCCGGTGCGTGCCGAAGCGCTGCGTGGCGAACAGCACGACGAGGACCGTCGCGGAGATCGGGAGCACGAGGTGCGTCAGGCCCGGCTCGGCGACACTCACGCCCTCGACCGCGGAGAGTACCGAGATGGCCGGGGTGATCACCGAGTCGCCGAAGAAGAGGCTCGCGCCGATGATCGCCAGCACGATGACGGCGCTGGCCCGGCGACCGGTGGTGCCGATCGTGCGACGGGCGATGCCGGCCAACGCCATCACGCCACCCTCGCCGCCGTTGTCGGCGCGCATCACGATGCCGATGTACTTGAACGACACGACCAGGGTGACCGACCAGACCACCATGCTGATCACGCCGTAGACGTCGCCCGGTGTCGGCTTGATGGCGTGGTCGTCGATCGAGAACAGCGTCTTGAGCGAGTAGAGCGGGCTGGTGCCGATGTCGCCGAAGACCACCCCGAGCGCTCCGAGCGTGACCAGGGCCGTGCCGGTGCCGGGGACGGCGGGGTGCGGAGTCAGAGACTCCTCGTCACCGCTGGCCTCCACCTGCTGCTGCGCGTCGTTCACCAGCCACATCTTGCACCCACCCCGGTGGGGCGGGACGGCGCTGGGGTGGGCAGCGCCGTCCCGGGGGCCTCAGACCGCGCTCTCGAGGGCGGTGTACTCCTCGTCGGTCAGGTCGAGCGCGGCCGCTGCCATGTTGTCCTCGAGGTGCGCGACGCTGGACGTGCCGGGGATCGGCAGCATCACCGGCGAGCGCTTGAGCAGCCAGGCCAGCGCGAGCTGCGAGGGGCTGGCGCCCTTGGAGGCGGCGATCTTGCTCAGCGGGCTGCCCGGCTTGGCGAGCTCACCGGTGGCGAGCGGGAACCACGGGATGAAGCCGACGCCGTTCTCCTCCGACCAGGTCAGCAGGCTCTCGGCGGATCGGTCGGCCAGGTTGTAGAGGTTCTGCACGGTCGCGATGGTCGCGACCTTCGACGCGGCCTCGACCTGCTCGACGCTGACCTCGGAGAGGCCGATGTGGCGGATCTTGCCCTCGTCCTGGAGGCTCTTGAGCTCGCCGACCTGGTCCTCCAGCGGCACCTCTGGGTCGATGCGGTGGAGCTGGAAGAGCCCGATCTGCTCGAGGCCGAGGTTACGCAGGCTCAGCTCGGCCTGCTGGCGCAGGTAGGCGGGGCGGCCCACCGGCGTCCAGACGCCGGGGCCCTGGCGGGTGAGCCCGGCCTTGGTGGCGATGACCACGTCATCGGCGTAGGGGTGCAGTGCCTTCGCGATCAGCTGCTCGGCGACGACCGGGCCGTAGGAGTCGGCGGTGTCGATGAAGTTCACGCCGAGCTCGACGGCCCGGCGCAGGACCCGTACGGCCTCGTCGGGGTCGCGGGGCGGACCCCACACCCCGGGGCCGGTCAGCTGCATCGAGCCGTAGCCCAGCCGGTTGATGGTCAGATCGCCGATGGTGAACGTGCCGCTCTGGTCTCCGAGGGTCTCAGTCATGTTCGGTGAACCGGCCGCACGGCGCGAACATTCCGGAGCGCCGGTCCACATCGAACGGCGGCGTAGGCTCGAAGGATCCCCTTCGGAGTAGGGAGGCGCCATGGGCGTCCTGCTGTTCATCGTGCTGGCGCTGGTCGTGCTCGGGATCGTGTCGGCGTCGCTCAGCGCCAGGGTGGTCAACCAGGTCGAGCGCGGGGTGGTGTTCCGGCTGGGCCGGGTGCTGCCGGAGACGCGCCCGCCGGGGCTGACCGGTCTCATCCCGATCGTGGACCGGATGAAACGGGTCAACATGCAGGTGGTGACCCTGACGGTCCCGGCCCAGGACGGCATCACCCGCGACAACGTGACCGTCCGGGTGGACGCGGTCGTCTACTACCGGGTGATCGACCCGGTGAAGGCCGTCGTCCAGGTGCAGGACTACGCGTACGCCATCGCGCAGGTCGCCCAGACGTCGCTGCGCTCGGTGATCGGCAAGAGCGAGCTCGACGACCTGCTCTGCAATCGCGAGCACCTCAACCAGGGTCTCGAGCTGATGCTGGACAGCCCGGCGGTGCCGTGGGGCATCGAGATCGACCGGGTCGAGATCAAGGACGTCGAGCTGCCCGAGTCGATGAAGCGCTCGATGTCGCGCCAGGCCGAGGCCGAGCGTGAGCGGCGTGCCCGGATCATCACCGCCGACGGCGAGTTCCAGGCGTCGCGCCGGCTGGCCGAGGCGGCGAGCGCCATGGAGGACACGCCCGCGGCGCTGCAGCTGCGCCTGCTGCAGACCATGGTGGAGGTCGCCGCCGAGAAGAACTCGACGCTGGTGCTGCCGTTCCCGGTCGAGCTGCTGCGCTACTTCGAGGCGGTGGCCGCGCCCAACCGCCCGGAGCCGCCCGCCTGAGGGTGCCTCGTACGGGCTGGGCGTCAGTGCGGGAACGTCGCGACCACGGCGGTGCCGCCGCCGGGGCGGTCGCCGATCGCCAGCGTCCCGCCGTGGTCGGCGAGGATGCGATGGCAGGTCGCCAGGCCGAGGCCGCTCCCGGGCACGTCCGTGCGGTGCCGGGCCAGAGGGAGCAGCACCTGCTCGCGGTACTGGGGTGGGATGCCCGAGCCGTTGTCGGCCACCTCGAGCTCGACGCCGTTGGGGATGGCGCGGGTGGTCACCAGGACCTCGGGCCACAGGCCGTCGCGGGTGTAGGTGAGCGCGTTGGAGACCAGGTTCTGCAGCACGACGCGCAACTGCACCGGGTCGGCGTTGACGTCCACGCCGGACCAGCGGATCGTGCCGTGTGCCACCAGCGGGCCGAGGTCCTGGACGACCGCCGGCATGACCTCGGTGATCGCCACCGGGCGTCGTGTCAGGGTGCCGCCGATGCCGGCGTACTCGAGCAGGTCCTCGATCAGCGCGAGCATCCGCCGGCTCGAGGCGATGCACTGCCCCAGGTACTGCGAGGCGTTCGCGTCGCCGGCCACGGCGGGCAACCCGGCCGTGAGATCGGCCCAGGCGAGGGTCGCGGTGAGCGGCGACTTCAGGTCGTGGCTGACCTGCGCGGTGAACGCCGCCAGGTGTTGCTGTGAGCGCGCCAGCTCGGCGTTGGTGCGCGCCAGGTCCTCGGTACGGATGCTGAGCTCGAACAGGTCGACGACCTGCCGCGCCAGCGTCGCCAGCATCCGGCGGCGCTGGGTGACGGTGTTGGTCCGGCGCTCGGCCCGGCGATCCGGGTGCGGGTCGGCGACGCTGAGGGTGCCGACCGGGACGCCGCACGGATCGAGGAGGAGCGCGGCGGCGTACATGTGGCCCGGGCCGAGGCGCGCATCGACGCGCGCCGCCGCGAAGCGCGGGTCCTCGCCGACGTCCTCCAGGTAGACGTTCTCGCCGGCGGCGAGGGTCGCCGCGCACAGCGCGGCGCCGGCATCCTCGGCGTCCGGGTCGGCGCCGTAGATGGCGACCGTGTGGATGCGACCGTCATCGACGAGGTCGATGGCGGCGACGGGCGCCTCGCACACCTGTGCCGCGAGCTCGCACAGAGCCACCAGGTCCTCCTCAGGAGGCCAGGTGTTGAGGTAGGCGACAGCCTTGCCGAGAGGCTTGCTCCCGCCCGCATCGGTGCTCATGTGACCAGAGTTCCCTCTGTTCGCGCGTTCTGCACACGATTCCGCGCAGGTTCCTGCGCTGATTTTCGGCGTCGGCGCCGAGCGTCAGAGGGCCGACGCCCATCCGGCCGCTGTGGGCACCCATCTCGCCCCCATCTCGCCGGCGACGGTGAGTGAGGTCTATCCGTCGGGTGCGGTGGTCCGGCTGAGGGCGACGGCCCGGGCGAACACGTCGTCGAGCATTGCCGCGGTCAGCCGTCCGGTGGCGGTGTTGTGCTGGCTCGGGTGATAGCAGCCGAGCAGCGTCACCGCGTGCCCGTCGCCGGCCAGGGTCGCCAGCGCGCCGTGCCCGAAGCGAGGCTTGGGGCGGGCGACCTGCCGGCCGAGGGCGGCGTACGAGCGCAGGGCCGCGTCCCACCCGTACGCGCCGAGCGCGACCACCACCCGGACGTGCTCGGCCAGCAGCCCGAGCTCCGCCTCGATCCACGGCGAGCAGGTGTCGCGCTCGGCGGGGGTGGGCTTGTTCTGCGGCGGCGCGCACCGGACGGTGGCGACCATCCGGGCATCGACGAGCTCGAGTCCGTCGGCGGCGTGCACACTCGTGCCCCGGGTGGCGAGGCCGACGCGGTGCAGGGAGGCGAACAGCCAATCGCCGCTGCGATCGCCGGTGAAGACCCGGCCGGTGCGGTTGGCGCCGTTCGCTGCCGGCGCCAGACCCACGATGAGGATGCTCGGGGTGGGGGAGCCGAAGCCCGGGATCGGGCGGCCCCAGTAGGGCTCGCCGGCGAAGGACGCCCGCTTCGTGACCGCCACCTCCTCGCGCCACTCCACCAGCCGCGGGCACGCCCGGCACACGCTGACCCGGGCGCCGAGCTCGTCGAGATGCGCGCCGGCCGCGAGGTTCCGCGCCTGTGCCGCGGTCCGTGCGACGGGCGTCGTCGCGGTGGCCGGATCGCCCGGCCAGCCGGTGCCGGGCGGGACGGGCGAGACGAAGAGGCCTCCGCTCGCCGGGTGGGGGAGCGCGAGGCTCACCGTACGCTCCGGTGGGCGATCTGCGTGCGCACCCACGACGGCGCCGGATTGGTGCGGTGCTCGGCGCCGACGAACACCGTCGGCACCGTCTCGTTGCCGTCGTTGACCGAGCGGACCCGCGCAGCGGCCGCCGGGTCGCGGTGGATGTCGACCCACACGGCATGTCGCCCGGCGGTGCCCAGCAGCAAGCGCAGCCGGAGGCAGAACGAGCAGCCCGGGCGCCAGTAGATGAGCGGAACGCCGCGCGCTGTGGCCTCGGTGCGGGCCGCGGCGTCGTCCCGCGAACGCGGGAAGGCCAGCGGTGTCAGCGTCAGCACCAGGACGAGCGCCGCGGCGACCAGGAGAGCGACTGCCGATGCCATGGGCCGATCGTCGCACGCGGCCGGGCCACTGGGGTCGGTCAGCGGGGCTGCACCGTCCCGTGCTCGCGATCTCGACAACGTCACCGTGGCTCACCGCCCCAGGCCGATCGGCCGATCGGCGGTCGTCAGAACGACCAGGCGGCGGCCGGGTTGTCGCGCAGGGCCAGGTCGCGAAGTGCGGGATCGAGTGGGCAGTCCGCCTCGGCGAGCATCGCTGACCCGGTCCTGCCGTGGGCGCGGGCCGTGGACGTCGTGGTGTCCGATCCGAGCAGCAGCCTGCTCGCATATCCGCGGTCCGCGAGCAGCTCGATCCGTTGGCGCAGACCCTCGACGGTGGTCCTGTACGCCGGCGAGGGCGCGTCGAGACACACCCACGCGCCCAGCGCCGCGGCGTCGAGCAGCGCGTAGAGGTCGGGATGGCGTCCCAGGTGTCCCAGCACGATCTGGTCTCGGCGCACGCCGAGGCTCTCGAGCACGCCGACGACTCGCTCGGCCCCGGCGCCGTGCTCGAGATGCAGGGCGACCGGCGCCCCCGTCTCCGACGCTGCGTGACCGGCGGCGACCAGGCTGTCGTGCTCGTACGCGTCGAGCACGCCCGGCCCCGTGCCGATCTTGATCAGGCCACACCGGCGGGCGCGGATGTCGTCGACGAACAGCCGGCTCAGCTCCTCCGCACCCGCGAGGGCGATGGGGGCGCTGCGCCCGTAGATCGCCCGCCGGTGACGTCCTGTCGCGGCGACGACGTGGACGCCGGTACGCCGGCTGAGGTCGCGGAGGTCGTCCAGGCGTCGGCCCAGCCCCGCGGGCGTCCACTGCACCAGTGTGCGACCGCCGGCGGCGTGCAGGGCCGTCAGCTCGGCGTGGGCATCGGGCAGGGAGTCGAGCTCCTCGCCCGGCAGCGCCGTCGTGGTGAGGAACAGGTGGTCGTGCGAGTTCGTGATGCCTGCCGACCGGGGATCGACGTCGGCGAGGACCGTGCGGATCATCGCCGGCATCAGTCCGCGTCTCCTGACCGGGTGGCGGCGACCTGACGCAGCGCCGCCATCACGCGTGGCAGCCCGACGTAGGGCGTGAGGTGCACGAACGCCTCGGCGATCTCCTGCTCGCTCAGTCCGATGCGGCGGCTGGACCTGATCTGGCCCTCGAGCTGCGGCTCGACGCCACCCAGGGTGGCCAGCGCGGCGAGGTTGAGGAGCTGGCGCTCCCGGAACCCGAGCCGGCCTCGCTGATAGGTGCCGCCGAAGACGGAGTCGACGATCCAGGCGTCGAATCCGGGAGCGACGGCGTCCACCGTCGCTCGCCAGGCTGCGGTCGTCTCGGGGTCCTGGAGCTCGCCGAGCGTCCGGGCACCCGGGGACTGGTCGTGCATCTGCTGCCGCCTTTCGTAACGGTTCGACCGTTACAGATACCGTAACGCACGAACCGTTACACTCGTGTCCATGGGTGACGAGTTCCGGACCGACGGGGGAGCGGCGTGGCTGAATCTGCTCGCGACGCAGGGGCAGTCGTTCGGGGCGCATCCCGTCGAGCGACTCCCCGACGCGCGGGCGGTCGCCGCCTGGCTGACGCTGATGGGTCTCCCGCCGGCCGAGCCCCCGACGGCCGCCGACCGGGAGGCGCTCGTCGCGGTGCGGGAGTCGCTGCGCTCGCTCGCGATGGCGGCCGTCGCGGACGAGCCGTTCGATCCGGTGGCGGAGGCGGCGGTCTCGCTGGCCGCGCACGGGCCGGGCCTGAGCGGTGCCGCCGGCGAGGCGGTCCCGATCGGCGCCGCCGTCTCCGCGCTGTGCACCCAGGCGCTGGTCACGCTCCGCAGCCCCGACCGCGTCTATCTGAAGCAGTGTGCCGAGACCGACTGCCGCTGGGTGTTCCTCGACCCCTCCGGTCGGCGCCGGTGGTGCCCCTCGCCGGCCTGCGCCTCTCGCGGGCGCGTACGGGCACACCGGGCCGGCCATGCGTCGTCACTCGCGGCGTCGGAGGAGCCGTAGACCGGCCGGTCGGCGGTGCGGCGCGCAGTGCGCGCTGCCGGAGCATGCCCATGCCCGGCGTAGTCTCGCGAGTGAACGTCCCTCCTCCGACAAGGCCCCCACACGCCATGCGCACCGCACCCGACCGCCCCTCACGCGCCCGACGCCTCGTCGCGCCGATCGCCCTCGTCTCCGCCCTGGCCCTGCTGCCTGCGCTGCTGGCACCGACGGCGGCGTACGCCCGCGGCGGTGGCGGCCGCGGCGGCTTCGGGGGTGGCGGCGGTGGCGGCTTCGGAGGCGGCGGCGGCACCCACTTCGGCACCGGCGGCGGGTTCCTGTTCCTGGGTGGCGGGGGTGGTGGCGGAGGCGTCCTGCTCCTCATCATCGTGTTGGTCGTCCTGTACTTCCTCTACAAGAGCTGGTCGCAGAACCGCCGGGCCAAGAGCAGGATGAACACCGCCAGCGACCGGGTCGCCCACCGCTCCAACAAGGACGCCCGCGCACGTGCGACCCGCGTCGAGGCCCAGGTCGGCGCGCTCGCCGTCGACGACGCGAGCTTCGACGTGGCGGCGCTGAAGGAGCGGGTCACCCGCCTCTACGTGACGGCCCAGCGAGCCTGGTCCGCCCACGACGAGGCGACGCTGCGCGTGATCCTGGCACCCGCCCTCTACGGCAAGTGGAGCGAGCAGCTCGGCGAGTACGCGGCCCGCGGCGAGGTCAACGTCGTCGAGATCCTGAGCGGTCCCGACGTCGAGCTCGTCAGCGTGGCGAACCGCACCGGCGAGGTCAACGACACCGTCACCTTCCGGATCACCGCGACCCTCGACGACCATCTCGTCAGCCGACGCACCGGCAACCGCATCAGCCGCAACGACCGCTCGACGCGTCCGGTGGAGTACTGGACGCTGCGCAAGAACGACGCCGGCGAGTGGATCGTCGGCTCGATCGAGCAGGCCGCGGAGGGCAGCCACCACCTCACCGACGCCGTCGAGACCGACACCTGGAACCAGAAGTCGGTGGCCCGCGACGCGGTGGTGGAGAGCGCCGGCCGTACGTCCGTCGCCGACGCCGACGTCCTGGCACTCACCAGCGTCTCGTGGGCCGAGGCGGCCGACCGGGCGGCGAGCGACCTGAGCCTGGTCGACGCCCGCTTCGACAAGCCTGTGCTCGAGGTGGCGATCGCGCGTTTCGTGGAGGAGTGGCAGCTCAACGACGGCAGCCTCGACTTCACCGCCACCCGCACCGCGAACCGCACGGTTCTGCGTACCGCCACGATCCAGGGCATCGAGGTGCGCGAGCTGGTCGCGCGCGACCCGATCACCTTCCGGGTCGCGGTCGCAGCGCTCGGCGTCTACTACGAGGTCGATCGGCGTACCGAGGAGGTCGTCGCCGGCGACGCGCACGCGAGCCGTCCCGTGTCGTTCCTCTTCACGCTGCGGCTGGACGACGCCTCGCAGGGCTGGACGGTCATCGGCGCCGACGCCGCGCACTGACGCCGGGCCAGCGCCCGCACGCTGGTCGGATCTCCAGTCGCGCCGTGGTTGCCTTGCCCCCAACGGCTGACAAGCGCCGAGTCCAGAGCTTCCACGACGCAGGCTGTACCGGTGTCTGTGACTGACAGCTCACCCGCATCAGGTGACCCGGTGATCGGCAGGTCTCCTCAGGCTGGAGCTCACGAGTCGAGGACGAGTCTGGAGGGGCGATGACCGACCGCACACACTCTGATGGCCGGGGCTATGAGTTCGTGGGGGGCTACCCGACAGCGGAGACCGCCCAGCGCGCGCATGACGAGGCGGGCTTCAATCGTGCGGTCCAGGCGTACCGGTTCTTCTATCCGAGCGTGTCCATCATGGCGACCTGGAAGGGCAACATGCGGGCGGGCACCGTCGCGAACAAGGTGTTCGCGCTCCTGGAGGGGACGCCGCAGCAGTACGTGTTCACGCCGAACTCGGACACCCCGTACTCGGGGCTGCCTCTCGACCTGACCGATGGACCGATGGTGTTGGATCTGCCGCCCGGCCCGCTGATGAGCACGGCGAACGACCTGAACCAGCGCTGGATCATCGACATGGGCCTCCCGGGCCCGGACAAGGGCGAAGGTGGGCGACATGTCATCCTGCCGCCGGGATACGACGGCGAGGTCCCCGCGGGGTACTACACCGGTCGATCCACCACCAACCGGCTGCTGGTGCTGTTGCGCGCACTGCCGCGCGGCAAGGACATGGCCGGCGCCATCGAGCTGATGAAGTCGGTGAAGGTCTATCGCCTGGGGGAGGAGCCGGTGGCGCCGGACTGGGTGGATCTGACGATGCTGGCCGACGAGGACTTCACGCCGGTGCCGTGGGAGGACAACCTGAAGTTCTGGGAGGTCCTGGCTGAGCTGCTCCACGACGAGCCCCCGTTCGAGGAGTTCCGTGCGCACTACGGCGATCTGTCCGAGCTGGGCATCGCTCGCCACGTCGCGTTCGAGCCGGACGAGCGGATGCGGGACATCCTGAGCCGGGCCGCGGTCGCCGGTCATGCCCAGCTCGCGGCGCAGTCGTTCGCCGACAGACGACCCGATCGTGAGGTCTGGCCCGGCACCCGGTGGGAGTGGGCGGTCCTGCGGCCGGAGAACGGCACCTTCGATACCGCCGACTACGCGGACGTCTATGCCCGCCAGAAGTGGTTCTACCAGGCGCAGATCGAGTCACCGGCGATGTTCGCGCGGGCCCCAGGAGCCGGGTCCCTGTACTGGCTGAGCACCCGCGACGGCGCCGGGGTCTACCTCGACGGCGCCGAGCGGTACACGCTCGATGTGCCCCAACCGGTCCCGGCCAAGCTGTTCTGGTCGCTCACCGTCTACGACGCCCGGACCCGCAGCGAGATCAGGACCGACCAGAACCGAGCGGCGATCCGGTCGCTGTTCGAGCTCGACGGCATCGCCACCGACGAACCGGTGAGGCTCCACTTCGGGCCGGAGCCGCCCGAGGGCGTCTCGGCCGCGGAGGTCGAGGAGCGATGGATCCGAACGCTGCCCGGTGTGGGCTGGTTCGTCTATTTCCGCATCTACGGACCCGAGGGCCCGGCCTTCGACGGCTCCTGGCGGCTCCCCGACTTCATCAAGCACTGAGTCCACGAACCCGGAGTCGTCCCGCTCCGTGACGCACAGGCCCGCACGAGGCGCGTACGGCCAGGCCGCGTCGAGGGTCAGGCGGCGGTGGGCTGGGCAGCGGTGGTCGGGCCTGCCAGGGTCCGATCTCGCAGCACGAACGCAGTCCGTGCATAGGAGGCCTGCATCGTGTCGGAGTCGACGACACTGAGCGCGTAGGCGCCGAGGTTGAGCGGGTAGTGGGTCTCGAGCTCGATGGTGCGGCCCATGAAGTCCTTGAGGCTGTCCACGCCGAGCTCGCCGAGGTGCTCGGAGAGGAGGTCGATGACGTCGTCGTCGGTCTTGATCTGACGGACCGCTGCTTGTACGGCGTGGACGGCGTCGGCCTCGGTGATGCGGTGCTCGGATGCCACGGCGTGCACGATCGACAGCGCGTCCCACAGGCGGTAGGGCAGGCCGTTGCCGTGGTCTCGCGGCTCCCAGCGCTGGGTCCTGGCAGGTGTCGTGGTGAGCAGATCGCCGATGAGTCCGAGCGCCGTGGAGATCTGGTCTGGACCCGGCGCGGGGGATCCGAGCGGGTCGGCGGCGATCGTGTCGAGCTCGTCCATGAGGGTGGTCCTTCCGGCGTCCGGATCGTGGTGGCGAGAGGGGATGTACCCACCGACGCGGATCCTGACGCCTGTTCTCGCGATCGAACCGATCCGTTGCGTCTGAGGGGCGAGGTCGCCGGCTCGAGACCGCATGAGCCAGGTCGACGCGATGTACGCCCGCTGCGGTCGCGGTTAGCGTGCTTTCATGGCAGACATCGTGATCCGGGTCCGATTCACCAGTGGTGACCACACCGACGTCCGGTGTCAGGACCCGGACGTCGCCGGTGAGGACGAGCTCCTCGAGCAGGTGGTCGAGGAGCTGGCATCCGACTCCGGTGTCCTTCGCTGCCAGCACGGCGACCGGCTGCTCGTCCTCTTCGCACGAGGCATCGCCTCCGTCGAGCTCGCTCCGCGAGGCGCGATCCTCTGAACCGGATACGGCACCGTCATAGCCGGCACGGCGAGCGGGACCTCGGGCAAGGTGGCGGGGACGCCACCGCGCGCCGCGCAGCTGCTGCAGCAGGGCGGCGCCGGTCCGGTGCGTGTGGGCTGACCTGTGAGCCGGGTTCTGTTCTCCCGAAGGAGTGCGACCATCCATCTAGGACCACCGTTGCCGGTGGCCTCAAGCAACCTACCCGTGCTCTCGGGCGGGCAGCCCTCGGACGAGCACTGTTCGGTCTTGCTCCGGGTGGGGTTTACCTAGCCGGCCTGGTCACCCAGGCCGCTGGTGAGCTCTTACCTCACCGTTTCACCCTTACCCTCCGGATCCCGGGGATCTCGCAAGCTCGATCTCCGACACGCCGGAAGGCGGTCTGCTTTCTGTGGCACTGTCCCGCGGGTCACCCCGGGTGGCCGTTAGCCACCACCCTGCCCTACGGAGCCCGGACTTTCCTCGGTGCCTCTTGCGAGGCAACGCGGTCGCCCGGTCAGCCCACACGCGCCGACACCGTACCGCGGTGGAATGTGCGCTCGCGACTCCTTGTTGAAGGCCCCATGAGCGACCTGACCGCACCCGCTGTGATGTTCCCGGGGCAGGGCCCCGAGACGGCGTACCGCACCGCTCACGACCTCCTCGCCCGCCGCTTCCCGCGCGAGGCGCTGGAGCTCGTCGAGCCGGCGCTCGCCGACGACCCTCGCAACACCGGCCTGCGCACCCTGCTGGCGTGGGCCTACCTGATGCGCGCCCAGCTGCAGAAGGCCGAGGAGGTGCTGCGTGGCCTGGTCGAGGATGACCCGAGCGACGTCTGGGCGCAGCATGCGCTCGGTCGCGCGCTGGAGCGGCAGAGCCGGTACGCCGAGGCGCTGCCGTACCTGCGCCTGGCCGCCGTGATGAGCGGTGAGTACGACCACGAGGCCGCGGCGTTCCGCGTGCAGCAGGAGCTGGACCGGCGCGCGTCGCAGTGATTCGCGGGTACCTTCAGCCCATGAGCTACTGGTACTGCCTCAAGCACCACACCGTGGAGCCCGAGGAGGGCTGCCGCAACGCCGACCGGCTGGGTCCCTACGACACCGAGGCCGAGGCCGCGAACGCGCTCGGCAAGGTCGAGGAGCGCAACGAGAAGTGGGAGAAGGACGACGAGAAGTGGGACGAGGCGTCCGAGTGACGCGCCGCCCCACGTCGACCGGTTCGCTCAGCGGGGGCTGACCCGCAGCAGCACGTCGGCGCCGTCGCCGTTGTCGGTCGTCACCAGCAGGTCGCCGTTCGGCGCGCTCACCACGGTGCGGATCCGGCCGTACCGCTGGAGGGCGGCGGGCGATGTGGTCCCGGCGAGCCGCCCGGTGCGGGTGAGGCGGACGAACAGCACCTGCTCGTCCTTGAGCACGCCGACCGCCAGCGCGCCCCTCAGCGAGCCCCAGCGCCGCTGACCGGCGACGAACGTGCCGCCGCTGGTCGCCAGCGTCGGATATCCACTCGACCACACCGCCGCGATCTGGTGTCCGGGCAGCGCCTGGTCGGTCATCGGGACCGACTCGTTGTAGCCCGGCACCGGGTCATAGCCGTAGTCGCCGCCGATGACGATCCGGTTGACCTCGTCGTCGCGGTCGGTGCCCTGCTCGATCGACCACAGCGACCCGTCGGCGCGCTGGGCGAGGCCCTGCACGTTGCGGTGCCCGTAGCTGCTGATGTAGCGGGTCGCCCGGTCGGCGGCGTGGATGAACGGGTTGGTGGGCCAGGGGGCGCCGGTCATCCGGTTGAGCCGCAGGGTCTTGCCGCCGAGCGAGGTCAGGCTCTCCGGGTTGGTGCCGATCGCCGCGTCGCCGGTGCCGACGTTGAGGGCGCCGTTGCGCGTGATCAGGAGGCGGCAGCCGCCGTGGCGCCCGCTCGAGGTCGGGAAGCCGGTCACCAGGGTGCGGGCCAGCCTGGCATGCGTGTACGAGCGGTTGAGCCGCCAGGCGATCACCCGGACGTCATGTCCGCCGCCCGGCAGGTTCCAGCCCTGGCAGGTGTAGATCCGCCGGTTGTGCGCGAACCGCGGGTCGACCTCCAGCCCGAGCAGGCCGGTCTCCCCGGAGACCCAGATCCTGCCGTTGGCGAACGCGACGTCGTGCAGGCGGCCATGACGCAGGATCGTCAGGGAGCGCCGCTCGCGCTGGGTGATCAGCAGCCGGCCGCCCGGCAGCGGGGCGACGTCCCACGGGTGATCGAGTCCGCGCGCGAGCGTGCGGACCCGCAGCGCTGGCATGCCGGCCCGCGGGGCCGACGTCGTGACGGGCGCGGAGGCGCCCGTCGAGGCGGCGATCGCGGTGATCGGCCGGGCGGCCTGCGGACCGGGATCTGAGGCTCCGCAGGCCACGGCCGGGAAGCCGAGCAGGAGGGAGACCGTGATGGCGACACCGAGCGTCCTGGTCATGCCTCCAGCATGACGCCCGATCAGCCGGGGTCAAGGGCGTCGGCGTTCGCGGGGGTCAGAGCCAGCCGTTGCCGTCGGCGGTGAGGACGGCCTCGGTACGGTTCGCGGCGCCCGTCTTGCCGATCGCAGCCGACAGGTGGTTGCGCACCGTGCCCTCCGAGAGGAAGAGCTTGGCCGCGATCGCCGCGACGCTCGAGCCGTCGCGCGCGGCCAGCAGCACCTCGGTCTCGCGTGCCGTGAGCGGTGACTCGCCGGCGACGAGCGAGTCCATCGCCAGCGCCGGGTCGACGACGCGCAGCCCCGCGTGGACCCGGCGTACGGCGTCGGCGAGCTGGGCGGCGGGCGTGTCCTTCACGACGAACCCGCTCGCACCGGCCTGCAGCGCCCGCCGCAGATAGCCCGGCCGGCCGAACGTCGTCACGATCAGCACCTTGATCTCGGGCGCCGCCGCCTTGAGCTCGGTGGTCGCGGCGATGCCGTCGAGCCCGGGCATCTCGACGTCGAGCAGGGCCACGTCCGGCTGGTGCTGCAGCGCGGCGGCGACGACCTCGGTGCCGCTGCCGACCTCCACGACCACCTCGAGGTCGGACTCGAGGCTGAGCAGGGCCGACAGCGCGCCCCGTACGAGGGCCTGGTCGTCGGCGAGCAGGAGTCTGATGGTGCTCATGCGCGGGAGACCTCCAGGGAGAAGCCGGGGGAGAGGGTGCGGGTGGTGACGGTGGCGCCGACGACGGCGGCGCGCTCGCGCAGGCCGGTGATGCCCGAGCCCTCGCGCAGGCGGGCGCCCGGACCATCGCCGTCGTCGCGGATCATCACGCAGCTCGGCGAGAGCCGGATCTCGCACCGGCGGGCGCCGGAGTGGCGGATGACGTTGGTGATGCCCTCGCGCACCGACCACGCGAAGAGCTCGCGCAGCTCGGTCGGGACCTCGTCGGTGGACTGCGGGATGCGGGGGGCGATCTCGGCGGCCGACAGCGCCGCCCTGGCGCGCGCCAGCTCGCCGGGCAGGCTCAGCTCGCGGTAGCCCTCGACGGCGCGGCGGATGTCGGCCAGCGCGTCGCGGGAGAGCCGCTCCAGGTCGTTGATCTCGTCCTTGGCGCGGGCCGGGTCGACGTCGATCAGCCGTCCCGCCAGCTCCGCCTTGACGGTGATCACCGTCAGGGAGTGGCCGAGGATGTCGTGCAGGTCGCGGGCGAACCGGTTGCGCTCGTTGTCGACCAGTAGCTGGGCGTTCTCGGTGTGCGCGCTGACGAGGTCCTCGTTGCGCCGCAGCACGGTCTTGAAGCCGAAGATCGCCAGCGCCCCGGCGACCACGCCGAAGGCGTTGCCGACCTGGTCGGGCCAGCCGGGGATCCAGCCGACGGCGAGGGTGCCGAGCACCACGAGCGCCACGATCGGTGCGGCCCAGCGCAGCGGCATCACCAGCACGGCCATCACCGCGACGAACGGCGCCGCCGCCGTGCCGGCCGCGCCGACGCTCGCGATCATCAGGACCGCCAAGATGGCGAGGGCGCCGACGTACGCCGCCCCGGCCGCGAGCGGCAGAGGCGGCGACGCGCCGCGCAGCGACGCCCGTACGTCCACGAAGACCCGCACGTACAGCAGCGCGAAGCAGACCGTGATGATCATGCCCGCGATGCCGCGGCCGTCGTGGTGGTCGTTCCAGCGGTTCCAGCCCGCGATGAAGGGGCTGGTCAGGAAGAGCAGCCACAGGCCGCCGATCCACGGGCCGACGACGCGCATCCGGCGATCACGGCCGGATGGCGTCGTCGTGGGCCAGGTCTGATCAGACACGAGCCGTATCTTTGCTCATCCGCCAGGCCGCGCCGGCCACGAACAGCCCGAACCACACCACCGCGTTGACGATCGCGTACCAGGGGAGCTCGTGGGTGAGGGGTGCGCGGGCGATCTCGGAGACGCCGTACATCGGGGTCCAGTAGGCGATGTGGCGCACCACCGGCGTGTAGTTGTCCAGCGGGATGAAGACGCCGCCGAGGAAGGAGAGGGCCGCCAGACCCGGGCCGAGGATCTGCATGGCGTTCTCGCCGGGGACGATGTAGCCGACGAAGACGCCGAGGGCCGCGAACGTGACGGTGCACAGGAGGGCGAGCAGGGCGCTGCTGACCCAGACGCCGACCGACATGTCGGCCTTGCCCTGCCAGACGCCGACCGCGTTGACCACGACGATCGCGAGACCGCCCATGATCAGCGCCATGGTGGCCTTGACCAGGATGTAGGCGACCGGGTTGAGCGGCGTCAGCCGCAGCTGACGGCTCCAGCCGGTGGCCCGCTCCATCGCCACCATCGCGCCGTTGGCCGCCGAGGTGAGCGCGGCGCCGTACAGGGCGATCGAGATCAGGAGGTAGGCGGCGACGTTGCCGCTGCCCGCCGGGTCGTCGGAGCCGTTCTGGCCGGTGAAGATCAGCGCCATGAACGCCGGGAGGAGGAGCGTGAAGACGATGGTGCGGCGGTTGCGCAGCATCCGCCTCAGCTCGATGCGGAGCAGGGTGGCGTTGAAGCCTCCGAGCTTGGGGACGCGTCGGGCCTCGACGTCGATGGTCTGGCTCGCGTTGGCTGCGGTGCTCACTGGTCGCCTCCGGTCAGGCTGAGGAACGCGTCCTCGAGGTTCTTGCTGGTGATCTCCAGGTCCCGTGCTCCGGTGTGCGTGAGCAGGTGACGTGCCACGGTGTCGCTGTCCTTGGTGTGGACGATGATCTGGTCGCCGCGGATGTCGATCTGGTCGACGCCGCCGAGGGCGCTGATCTGCTGCTCGATCGCACGGTCGAGGCCCGGCACGGTCGCGCGGACCGTACGACCGGCGGCGAGCGCGCGGATCTCCGCACCGGAGCCGTCGGCGACCTTGCGGCCCTTGCTGATCAGCACGATGCGGTCGGCGTACTGGTCGGCCTCTTCGAGGTAGTGGGTCGCGAACAGGACCGTACGACCCTTGTCGGCGTCGCGGCGGATCGCGTTCCAGAACGTGCGGCGGCCCTCGACGTCCATGCCGGTGGTCGGCTCGTCGAGGAGGAGCAGGGCCGGGTCGGGCAGCAGGGCCATCGCGAACCGCAGCCGCTGCTGCTCGCCGCCCGAGCACTTGCCGACCTTGCGGTCCGCGATCTCGGTGATGCCCGCGTTGGCGAGGGCCTCGTCGACCGGCAGGGTGTCGGCGAAGAGGCTGGCGGTGTAGGCGACGGTCTCGCGGACGGTGAGGTCCTTGAGGAGGCCGCCGGTCTGCATCACCGCCGAGACGAGGCCGCGGGAGATGGCCTGGCGCGGGGCCAGGCCGAGGACCTCGGCCGTGCCCTGGGTGGGCTGGGAGAGGCCGAGGATCATGTCGATCGTGGTCGTCTTGCCGGCGCCGTTGGGGCCGAGGAACGCCACCACCTCGCCGGGCTGGAGCTCGAGGTCGATGCCCTTGACCGCCTCGACCTGGCCGAAGCTCTTGGTCACGCCTTCGAGGCGCACCGCTGGAACTGTCATGTGTCCCAGTGTTGTCGTTTCCGCGCCGCGATGCGGCTGTTGTCGCTCATGACGTCGGGGTGACATCTGTCAGACATCGACTCGGCCCTCTGGCACGGGTGACTCGGCCCTCCGGCACGGGCGACTCGGCCCTCCGGCTCAGTCGGCGACGAGGTGGGGAGTGGCGGTCAGGATCCGGAGCTGCTGCGCCGGGCTGGTGATGGTGACCGTGTCGGCCAGGTGCTGCTGTGCCCCACCGTCGATGGAGTAGTCGGCCTGATAGACGGTGTCGACCGTGACGCTGACCTGCCCCTTCGTCAGATAACGGTGGACGATCGTCTGATCGGGATAGGCCGCCCCCGGGTCGGTCGTCGTCTGGGTCGAGCCGTCCCCGTAGTGCCACACGTAGCGCGCGACGGTGATGTGGAACGCGACGGGGACCCCGAGCAGGGTGCGAGTGGTGTCGAGCGTGAACGGGTCGGTGAAGAAGATCGAGTCGAAGTTGACCAGCGTCTCGCCGCCCGGTGGCTGGATGTGGATAGCGGATGCCTTCATCCGGAGCGTTTTGAAGGCACGCTCCACGTCAACCGTGGTCGGCCCAGGGCACGAGTACCGGTAATCCGAGACGGCGCCAGTATCGGAGAGGAAGTACGTGACGGACATGACTGATCCGTCGGGGCATGCATTCGCGTCGCCACACGAACTCACACCATTGAGATCGCATATATTCATAGTGACGTAATGGCCTCCAGCTCGTCCAGGCGAATCAGATGACCCTGAACTCGTCGTGGCGACACTGGTGTCGTCGTTAGCCGACTCATTGGCGCTCGACGAGTCTGCCTCAAAAACGCCCGGCGCGACCCCCACATGTGGGTCGTCGCTAGCATGTGCGCGCGTTGACGGTGTCAGGATCAGCAGCAGAGCCAGCGTTAGCGAAGCGACTCGGATCATGGTCGAGTCCTTAGATCAGCCATCTGCCATGAACCGCCGGGCCGCGCAATGAGGATGCCGAGCATAAGCGTCCGACCGGCGGGGTGAATCACCGCCTTTTGTCCGGGCACGACGACGCGCTCCGTAGCAATGTCGATCGCGAAGGAGACTGCGGCAGTGCGATGAACCATGTCGAAGGCAGTCGTCGTTGCTGAAGTAGCGCTCTGGGCAACCCCCTCAACGTGCCCGCCAAGCTGAGCGATCCTGTCGATTCCCTTGATGCCGCCATGGCAGCCGACACAGCTCGGCGCGGAAATCGTCTTCAGTTGTGATGTATCGAGCGTCCTCTCCGCGTAGTCGATCGCCGAGACGTAAAACCTCACGAAGGCTTCTGCGCCGGCTCGAGTCTGCGCCTGGGCCGCACTCGGCATCACCGGTGGTGTGGGCGAGGCGCTCGTCGACGGCGGCGAGATCGGACTTGCTGAGAGCGTCGGCGACGGAGGCGGCGCGGTCGCGGCTTCGCTGCCGCAGGCGGCCAGCAGCGCGCAGGCTGCGATGGCGCTGAGGCTCAGAGAGAGTTTCCCCATGTGGTCCTTCTTCCCGAGGAGGCGCCCGACCAACCGCGCCTGATCGGAACCATATTGCGACCGCAAGAAACGTCGCTAGGTCCGGTTACCGACCTGTGGATAAGCCGATGCACCGCGCCATCGAGTCGGCGGCGATGCACTTGACCCCGGGGAAGTAACTCGCCCGCTTCAGCGCAGGCTGCCTGGGGGACGACAGCGGGCCGTGTGCGCGCATAGGAGTGTGGGCGAGCACGGTCTCAGGCCCGGCCGGCTCCTCACTATGCGCGTCCGACACCAGGGGCGTCCCGGCTCGATCAGCGTTCGAGGTTCTTGAGCTGCTCGAACGGGTCCCAGCCCTCGGGACGCTCGTCGTCTGAGCGGCCCCAATCCCACTGCATGCCGTCGGCGATCCACTTCCGACGCCACGAATCGAAGGTGTAGCCAGAGTTGTCGTCCGTGTAGCCGTACTGGAATCCGCAGCAGTAGCAAATCTCGTGCGATGCCCCTCCTGAGGTGGAGTAAGGAGGCTCTGCGAGATCGTCGAATCCGCACGCCGGGCACATGTAGCCAGTTGTCATTGAAGGACTCCTTCTTGGCGTGACCAATAGGCGGCGGGGTTGTCGGGACGGAAGATCGTGCGCGCACGGCCGTCACGGTTGAACGAAGCAAACATCTCACTTTGCGGATCGAAGATGCGGATCACGCCGTCTTCGTCGATCTTCGTCGGCAGGCCTTCAGCCCTCGCCCGTCGCAAGAGTTCTTGCGCTGCACGGACGTACTCTGCCTGCGTCTTGGCGCCGACGTCTGCCCCGTGATCACGAAGATGTCGGGTGAGCGTGCGGCGATTGGCCCAGCCCGACTCGATGACCTGCTCGTCGGTCAGAGCACCGGCTGCCCCGGCGCCGGATCCAACGCCGGCGGCCGTGTCGAGCTCCGACTGCAGAACAGGGGACCCGGTCCTGATGTCCGCGGCGACCGGGCGAGCCTCCGACATCATCGTCAGCCAGCCTCGGTCGGCGGCGGTCGCGCCGACGAGCAGTGGTTTCAGCGTCGGGAGCGCCTCGTCGAGGGCGCGGAGGAGGGCGACGATCCGGGTGGCGCAGCGGGTGATGATCGTGGCCTCGAGGGCTTTGCCGGCCAGCTCGCCGCCGCCGTCGCTGAACGCGCCGACGAGGAAGCCGCCGGCCTCGCACCAGGCGACGGAGATGACGAGGTCCTTGACCGACTCGTAGATCGGGTCGCGCTGGCGCTGGACCTCGTCCGCGAAGCGGGTGATCGCGCTGCCCAGCTCGGAGCAGTCATCGGCCAGCGCGTGTGCGACCGACGAGAGGCGGGTGCAGGCCGCGATCGCGGCCGGGAGTTCGGGAGAGGCCATCGAACCGAGCGTCTGCCCGGCCCGATCCGGCAGGGCGGACAGCGCCCGTAGGCCCGCTGCGGCCCGGTGCCACGCGGCGGCCAGGGTGGCGAGACGTCCGAGGTCGGCGCCGGGCCAGGTGTACCCGGACAGGTGCGCGACCACCATGTGCCAGCCGCCCGGCTCGTCCGCGTTGCCCCCGAAGATCGGCGGCAGACCCGACATCCGAACGGAGCGGAGCGCGCGCTGGGGCAGCGCGTAGGAGGGGAGCCCGTACGGCGCCGCGGCGGCCTCGGCCCGCGCGTGGTTGTCGCCGCTCGCGTCCAGCAGGAGCGCGGCGTTCCCCAGTGCGCCGACGAGGTCGGAGATCCCGTCGCTCACCGAGGCGGCGAAGGCCGAGTATGAGGCGGCCCAGGTGGCCGCACCGCCCGTCGTGCCGGTCGACATCGAGGCGTCGGCGATCGCCGTGAAGAGCGACTCGGCGACCGCGCCCGCGTCCTGGTTCGCGTGCGTGAGGAGCCGCGCCGCATCCCCGTACGTGGTGGTGTCGATCGTCGCGAGCATCGGTCGTCCTCCCGAGACGGACCGCCCTCGCACGATACGAGGGCGGTCTCATCTCAGCAAGGACGGGTCACAGCCCGCGACCCCCGAGACGGGATCTGTGGATAACTCCGTGCCGGAGGGCCGAGTCAGTGATGCGGGAGGGCCGAGTCGGTGTGCCGGAGGGCCGAGTCGCGCTAGAAGGTGTGCTCGGGGCCGGGGAACGCGCGCGTGGAGACGTCGGCGGCGTAGGCGCGAGCACCATCCAGGAGGACGTCGTGGAGATTGGCGTACTGCTTCACGAACCGCGGCGTACGGCCGGTGCCCAGCCCGAACGCGTCCTGCCACACGAGGACCTGGCCGTCGGTCTGGTTGCCGCCGCCGATGCCGATGGTCGGGATCTCGAGCTCCTGGGTGACCTCGGCGGCGACGTCGCCCGGCACCATCTCGAGGACGACGGCGAAGGCGCCCGCCTCCTGCGCCGCGTACGCGTCCCGCAGGATGCGTGACGCGGCCGAGTCGCCGCGGCCCTGCACCCGGTACCCGCCGAGGGTGTGCTCCGACTGGGGTGTGAAGCCGATGTGGGCGCAGACCGGGATGCCGCCCTGGGTGAGCCGCTGGATCTGGGGCGCCATCTCGACACCGCCCTCGAGCTTCACCGCGGCCACCTGGGCCTCCTTCATCAGCCGGGCCGCCGAGAGGTACGCCTGCTCGGGCGAGGCCTGGTAGGTGCCGAACGGCAGGTCGCCGATGACCAGGGCGCGTGAGGCGCCGCGGACCACGCCGCGCGCCATCACGATCATCTCGTCCAGGGTGACCGGCAGGGTGGTGCCGTAGCCGAGGACCGTGTTGCCGCCGGAGTCGCCGACGAGCAGGGTGTCGATCCCGGCCTCGTCGAAGATCCGGGCGGTCATCAGGTCGTACGACGTCAGCATCGTGAACGGCCGACTCTGCTGCTTCCACTCCCGCAGGTGGTGGGTGCGGACCTTCTTCACCGTCGCCGGCGTGTCGGCCGCGCCACCGTACGGGGCGCTCTCCTCAGTGCTCATGTCGAGCCTTTCGTGACATCTCGCGGCTCCCCGAATGGAGTCCACGGACCATCTGTCACCCTATGGCTGTCGGGCCCCGACCGGACCTATGACTCCGGTCACTCCGTGGTGATCGCGGCCAGGACGTTGAGCCGGGCGGCCCGGATAGCGGGCAGGAGCGCCGCGAGGACGCCGACGACCACGGCGATCACCAGGAACGTGAACAGCTGGCCCACCGGCAGCCCCAGCGAGGTCAGCTGATCGCTGAGCGACTGGCGCAGCAGCACCCCGATCACCAGGCCGAGCGCCATCCCCATCACGGCGCCCAGCACCGCGATGGCGACCGACTCCAGCGTGATCATCCGGCGCAGCCGCGTCCGGCTCATCCCGATGGCGCGCAGCAGCCCGATCTCGCGGGTCCGCTCGATCACCGAGAGGCCCAGGGTGTTCACGATGCCGATGATGGCGATCACGATCGCCAGCGCGAGCAGGCCATAGATCATGTAGAGCAGCTGGTTGACCTGCCCCCGGATCTGGTCGGCGAAGCTGGCCTTGTCGAAGACCTCGACGATCTTGGCCGCGTCGGTGATCTTCTTGAGATCGCCCAGCACCGCCGCCGAGGAGGCTCCCGGCGCGAGCATGATCGAGACCGACGTGTCCTGGCGCTGCATCCCGGCCTTGTCGACCTGCTCGATCGGCACGGTGATCGGTCCGGTGATCTCGCTGGACTTGCTGATGCCGGCGACGGTCAGGTCGATCGTGCGCCCGGCGGGGAAGGAGAGCTGGAACGCCGATCCGAGGTGCCAGCCGCGCTGCTCGGCCAGGTCGGTCGTCACCAGCGCCTGGTCGCCGGTGAGGTGCTCGGTGCCGTCGGTCATGTCGAGGTGGTAGATGTCGGCGAACGAGCCGTCGACGCCGGTCATCGTCGTGGTCTGCCCGGTGTCGGGGCCGGCCTTGTCGACGATGTTGGCGCTGACCGTCTGCATCCGGCTGACCGTCTGCACGCCGTCGACCCGCTGCATCTGGTCGCCGATCGAGGTCGGGAACGGCATGAACGTCGCCGACTGCACCAGGAAGTCGGAGGTGAACTGCTCATCGACGATGTCGTCGATGGTGCGGTTCATCGAAGCGGCCAGCACCCCGATGGTGGAGACCAGCGCCAGCCCGATCATCAGGGCCGAAGCGGTCGCGCCCGTCCGCCGTGGGTCGCGCAGCGCGTTCTCGCCCGCCAGCCGGCCCGAGGTGCCGAAGAGCCGGGCGAAGACGGCACGGCACAGCACCAGCACCGGGCGTCCGACGACCGACGAGGTCGCGGCCAGGGTGAGC
The DNA here is from genome assembly GCF_055391535.1 of Nocardioides sp. JCM 18998. NCBI lineage: Bacteria > Bacillati > Actinomycetota > Actinomycetes > Propionibacteriales > Nocardioidaceae > Nocardioides > Nocardioides sp. JCM 18998. The sequence goes on along the minus strand of NZ_AP043886.1, from coordinate 4,135,871 downwards.
ACCCAGATCAGCGCTGCGCCGCCGACCCACGCGGCGGTGGAGCCGGGCGCGCCGGCGAAGCCGGCGACCACGAGCGCCGCACCGATCAGGAACAGGACCGAGCCGACCAGGACGCGGGTCCGCAGCGGCGCGGCCGTACGGGCGAGGTCGCCGCGCATCGCCGTGACGGGTGCGACCTTGCCCGCGCGGCGCGCCGGGAGCCAGGCCGCCACCATCGTGACGACGATGCCGATCGCGTAGCTGATCACCACCGACTGCGCGTCCAGCACGAGGACCCGCCCGGAGATGTCGAGACCGGCGGAGCGGAAGACGGCGGCGAGGCCGCGAGCCAGCGCCCACCCGATCGCGATGCCGATGGTGGAGGCGATGACCGACATCACGAAGGCCTCGGCGAGCACGGAGCGGACCACCTGGCGCCGGGTCGCTCCGAGGGCGCGCAGCAGGGCCAGCTCCCGCGTGCGCTGGGCGACCAGGATGGTGAAGGTGTTGACGATGATGAAGGCGCCGACCACGACGGCGATCAGGGCGAAGACCAGCAGGAAGACCGAGATCACGTCGAGGAACTGGCTGATCGCGTCCTGCGACTCGTCCACCACCTCATCGCCGGTGACCGCCTCGAAGTCGCCGGGCAGCACCTTCTGGGCGGCGGTGGCGAGCGCATCCTGGGAGACGCCGGGAGCCGCGGTCAGCGAGACCGAGGTGAAGGCGTCGCGCCCGCCGAGGAAGATCTTCTGCGCTGTCGCGGTGTCGAAGATCAGCAGCGTCGAGCCGGCGGTCGAGCCGCCGTTGAACTCCGCGGTGCCGGCCAGCTCGGCCTTGATCTGGGTGCTGCTCGTCGGCGGCAGCAGCGAGACCGTGTCGCCGACGTGATAGCCGGCCCGGGACGCGCTGCCGGAGTCGAGCACGATCTGCCCGGGACCGGGCCAGGTGCCCTGCTTGAGCTCGAGGATCGACTCGCCGGCCATGTTGACGCCGCCGGTGTGGTTGAACGCCAGCGTGGGCGCGCCCGTACCGCCGACCAGGTCGCCGTCGCTGTCGAGCAGGTTCATCCCGTTGCCGTCGACGGTGCCGTGGGCGGCGCCGACCTGGGGGAGCGCGGAGAGCTTCGCGACGACCTGCGGCGAGACGGTGGCGGTCGAAGTGCCGGTCGAGCCGGGATCGAAGGAGTCCAGCCCCTTCGCCCGTACGGTCGCGTCCGGCGTGGAGCCCTTGATGATCGAGTCGAACGTGCTGGACAGGCCGTTGCTGAAGACCAACACCCCGGAGAGGAATGCCACGCCGAGGACGATCGCCAGCCCGCTCATCACGAGCCGGACCTTGCGCGCCAGGAGGTTGCGCAGCACCAGCCGGAACATCAGGCGCCCTGCCCGCTGCTCGCCGCTGCCATGGCCGCGTCCTGCAGGGCGGTCATGCGCTCCAGGATCGTCTCCCGGGTCGGCTCGAGCAGCTCGTCCACGATCCTGCCATCGGCGAGGAAGACCACCCGATCGCAGTACGACGCCGCGACCGCGTCGTGGGTCACCATCACGACGGTCTGGCCGAAGTCGTCGACGGTGCGGCGCAGGAACGAGAGCACCTCGGCGCCGGAGGTGGAGTCGAGGTTGCCGGTCGGCTCGTCCGCGAAGACGATCGCGGGGCGGCTCGCCAGGGCGCGGGCGCACGCGACCCGCTGCTGCTGGCCTCCGGACATCTGGGCCGGGCGATGGCCGAGCCGGTCGGCGAGGCCGACGGCGGCGATGACGGTGTCGAACCACTCCTTGTCCGGCTTCGCCCCGGCCAGCTCGAGCGGCAGCAGGATGTTCTCCTTGGCCGTCAGCGTCGGGATCAGGTTGAAGGCCTGGAAGACGAATCCGATCCGCTCGCGGCGCAGGGCGGTGAGCGCCCGGTCCTTGAGCGTGCCGACCTCGGTGCCGTCCACGACGACGCGGCCCGAGGAGGGGGTGTCGAGGGCGGCGAGCATGTGCATGAGGGTCGACTTGCCCGAGCCGGACGGACCCATGATCGCGGTGAAGGCACCCCGCTCGAAGTCGACGCTCACGCCGTCCAGCGCGTGTACCTCGGAGTCGCCGGAGCCGTAGCTCTTGCGCAGGTCCACCGCGCGGGCCGCCGCGTCGCGGATGCCGTCGGAGGGTGCCGGAGTCGTCGCGTCGAGCGTCATGTCATCCAGCCAACCGCACGCCACCGACATCCGCGATGGGGGCCGACCCTGATTTGACCCCGATAGGCTCCGCGGGTGGACTTCTACTCGCCGTACGCGCATGGCTTCGCCCGGGTCGCGGCGTGCACCATCCCGGTCGCGACCGCCGATCCGGCCACCAACGCCCGTACGGTCATCGAGCAGGCCCGCGCCTGCCACGACGACGGCGTCGCGGTCGCGGTCTTCCCCGAGCTGTCCCTGAGCGGGTACGCGATCGACGACCTCTTCCTGCAGCAGCCGCTGCTCGACGCCGTGGTCAGCGCGATCCAGTCGATCGCCCTGGCCAGCGAGGAACTGCTGCCGGTGCTCGTCGTGGGCGCGCCGCTGCTGCACGGCAACCGCGTCCTCAACACCGCCGTGGTGATCCATCGCGGCGAGATCCTCGGCGTCGTCCCGAAGTCGTACCTGCCGACCTACCGCGAGTTCTACGAACGCCGCTGGTTCGCTCCGGGCGACGACGTCGAGTCGCTCATCGACATCGGCGGGGTCGAGGTCGCCGTCTCCCCGCAGCTCCTCTTCCGCGCCACCGACGTGCCGGGGCTGACCTTCCACGTGGAGATCTGCGAGGACATGTGGGTGCCGGTGCCACCCTCGGCGCGCGCGGCGCTCGCCGGTGCGACGGTGCTGCTCAACCTCAGCGCCAGCCCCATCACCGTCGGTCGATCCGAGGAGAGGCGCCGTCTCGTCGCCGGCTCCTCGGCCCGTTGCACGGCAGCGTACGTCTACACCGCGGCCGGCGTGGGCGAGTCGACGACCGATCTGTCCTGGGACGGCCAGACGATGGTCTACGAGCTCGGCGAGCTGGTGGGGGAGAGCGAGCGGTTCCTCGACGGGCCGGGCCGTACGGTCGTCGACATCGACCTCGACCGGATCCGCGCCGAGCGGATCCGGCAGGGCACCTTCGACGACAACCGGCGCACGCTCGCCGAGCGCGGCGGGGACGTCGACCTGTTCCACACCGTCGAGTTCGAGCTCGAGCCTCCGCTGGAGGCGATGGCGCTGAAGCGTAAGGTCGACCGCTTCCCGTTCGTCCCCGACGACCCGGCCCGGCTCGCGCAGGACTGCTACGAGGCCTACAACATCCAGGTCCACGGACTGGTCGGCCGGCTGCGCGCGATCGGCCCCGGCACGAAGGTCGTCATCGGCGTCAGCGGTGGACTCGACTCCACCCACGCGCTGATCGTCGCCGCGGACGCGATGGACCGGCTCGGCCGCCCGCGCAGCGACATCCTGGCCTTCACCATGCCGGGCTTCGCCACGTCGGACTCCACGCTCGCGAGCGCCAACGCGCTGATGGCGTCGCTGGGGACGACGTACGAGACGCTCGACATCCGCCCGACGGCCACGCAGATGCTCAAGGACATGGGACACCCGTTCGGGGTCTCGACAGGCTCGACCACCACCGAGGGCTCGACCACCGAGGGCTCGACCACGGAGGGCTCGACCACCGGGGGCGCGGCGACCGAGGGCGCGGCGATCGATCCGAGCGTCTACGACGTGACGTTCGAGAACGTCCAGGCGGGCCTGCGGTACGACTACCTCTTCCGGCTGGCCAACCAGCGCGGCGGGATCGTGGTCGGCACCGGCGACCTCTCCGAGCTCGCGCTCGGGTGGTGCACGTACGGCGTCGGCGACCAGATGTCGCACTACAACGTCAACGCGGGCGTGCCGAAGACGCTGATCCAGCACCTGATCCGCTGGGTGATCTCATCGGGCAAGTTCGACTCTGGTGAGGATGGGGCGACCAACGCGGTGCTGGCGACGATCGTCGAGCAGGAGATCAGCCCCGAGCTGGTGCCGGCTTCCGCGGACACCGGGGCGATCCAGTCCACCGAGGCGATGGTCGGGCCGTACGCGCTGCAGGACTTCACCCTCTTCCACGTGGTCCGGCACGGCTACAACCCCTCGAAGATCGCGTATCTGGCCTGGCAGGCGTGGCACGACGCGTCGAACGGCGAGTGGCCGGTGGGTCTGCCCGAGTCGCGGCACGTCAGCTACGAGCTGAGCGAGATCCGGCACTGGCTCGAGGTCTTCATCAAGCGGTTCTTCGCCAACCAGTTCAAGCGCTCGGCGCTGCCGAACGGGCCGAAGGTCAGCAACGGCGGCACGATGTCGCCTCGTGGCGACTGGCGGATGCCGTCGGACGCCAGCGCGGCGGTCTGGCTCGCCGAGCTGGAGGCGCGCGTTCCGAGAGCCTGATCGGTGAAGGTCTCGGCTTCATCGAGCGGTAATGAAGTCAATATCTTCATTTTGTCAATCTGAAGGTATCCTCTTCCTATGGAGACGGTGGCAACGGTGATCGGCGACGTCGTCGGATCGCGCAGGGAGGCGAGCCGAGGCGCGCTGCACGCGCGCCTGACGGCGACCCTCGAGCGGGTCAACGACGAGCTGGCGCCGACCACCCCGCTGCGGGTGACGGTGGGCGACGAGTACCAGGGCTGCTTCGCCACGGTCGGGGCCGCCATCGCCGCGACCCTGCGCCTGCGGCTGTGGCTCGCACCCGGGATCGAGGTGCGGCACGGCATCGGCTGGGGCGGGGTCGAGGTGCTCGAGGAGTCGCCGCGGGTCGAGGACGGCCCGGGCTGGTGGGCCGCGCGCGAGGCGATCGAGGCGGTCGCGCGCTACGAGGCCGATCCGGCTCTGCGCCGGCTGCGGACGGCGTACGAGCGCGCCGAGGGCTCCACAGACGGCGCTGACCCCGCGCTGGTCGGGGCCGCCCTGATGACCCGCGACGAGCTGCTCGCCGATCTTGCTCCCGCGTCGCTGTCGGTGCTCGATGGCATGCTGCGAGGCATGAGCCAGCGCGACCTCGCCCACGACCTCGGCGTCAGCCCGTCCGCCGTCTCCCAGCGGATCCGGCGCGACGGTCTGGCGGTGCTGGCCGAGGCCGACCGGCGGCTCGGATGAGCTGGGTCGCGCTGCTGCTCGTCGGGATCGGGGCGAGCGACGCCATCCGCTCGCTCGGCGCGCGAGCGGGCCTCGCCGGCGGTCTCGGTGCGGCTGCGGCGGTGCTGCTCGGGCTGCTCGCCGACCTGACCGCGGCGGCCGACATCGTCGCGATGATCGTCGGCATCCTGGTCGTGCTGGCCTGGTCCCTGCTCGCGCCGCGCCACCCCCGCGCGGCGATCGGCACGCTCGCCGTCGCCCTGCTCGCCGCGCTGTTGTGCACCGCGTGGGCCTCGACCGCGGGCGGAGCGGTGGAGCACTGGCTCACCCGCTCCCGGCTGCCCCACCTCGCGACGACCGACCCCGACCACGCCCTGCTCCTCCTCGGCGTGCTGCTCATCCAGCTGACCACCGGCAACACCATCGTGCGGCTCGTGCTCACCGTGACGGGCTCGACCCCGCCAGCCACCGGCCGCACGCTCAAGGGCGGGCGCCTGCTCGGCCCGATGGAGCGGCTGGTCATCCTCGGTCTCGGCGTCGCCGGGCAAGCCACCGCCGCCGGCCTGGTGATCGCCGCCAAGGGACTCATCCGCTGGCCGGAGCTGCAGTCCTTCCGCGGGGAGGAGGGGCCGAGCATCGACGAGGTGACCGAGTACTTCCTGGTCGGCAGCTTCGTCTCGTGGCTGGTCGCGCTCGGCGCGTTGGCCCTGCTGGCGACCTGACGCCTCGGTCGCGAGGCTCAGCCGGTGGCGATCACCAGTGGAACATCGTCCCGTCGCGCAGCCGGTTCACCGGCAGCGAGGCGGGCTTGTACGGGTAGAGCGCGGCCTTCTCCAGGTCGATGTCGACGCCCAGGCCCGGCTCCTCACTCGCGTACATGAGGCCGTCCTCGAACCGGTAGGAGTGCGGGAAGACCTCGTCGGTCTCCGGCGTGTGCGGCATGTACTCCTGGAGCCCGAAGTTCGGGATCGCGGTGTCGACCTGCAGTGCCGCCGCGAGGCAGACCGGCGAGAGGTCGGTGGCGCCGTGCGAGCCCGAGCGGATGTCGTACAGCGCTGCGAGGTCGAAGATCCGGCGCAGATGGGTGATGCCACCGGCGTGCACGACGGTGGTGCGGATGTAGTCGATCAGCCGCTCGCGGATCAGCGTCTCGCAGTCGTAGATCGAGGAGAACACCTCGCCGGTCGCGATCGGGGTGGTGGTGTGGGCCCGCAGGTGGCGATAGCCGTCCTGCATCTCGGCCGGCACCGGGTCCTCCATCCAGGTCAGGTGGTAGGGCTCGAGCTCCTTGCCCAGCCGCGCCGCCTCGTTCGGGGTGAGCCGGTGGTGGACGTCGTGCAGCAGCTTCGGCGTGGGGCCGAGCTCGCGGCGCGCCAGCTCGAACAGCGACGGCACGTGCGCGAGGTAGGCGTCGGTGTCCCACACGTTCTCGGTGGGCAGTGCCGCGTCGGCCGGCTCGTAGGAGTGGGCGCCCGCGGCCGTGACGCCGCCGATGCCGTACGTCGAGTCCAGACCTGGGATCGACGACTGCAGCCGGACGGCCCGATAGCCGCGGGCGAGGTAGCCGGCGGCGTCCTCGACCGTCTCCTCGATGGTGGCGCCGGTCGCGTGCCCGTAGACGGTGATCCCGTCGCGTGCCCGGCCGCCGAGCAGCTGGTAGACCGGCAGGCCGGCGACCTTGCCCTTGATGTCCCACAGGGCGGTGTCGATGCCGGCGATCGCCGTCATCGTGACCGGCCCCCGACGCCAGTACGCGCCACGGTAGAGGTAGTGCCAGGTGTCGTCGATCCGCATCGGGTCGCGCCCGATCAGCTGCGGCGCGACGTGGTCCTGGAGGTAGGAGACGACGGCCAGCTCGCGGCCGTTGAGCGTCGCGTCGCCGACGCCGGTGACGCCGTCGTCGGTGGTGATCCGGACCGTGACGAAGTTGCGGCCCGGGCAGGTCACGATGACCTGGACGTCGGTGATCCTCATCGGCTGAGCTCCTCGGTGTGGAAGGCGGTGACGGCGACCAGGGCCTGGTCGTCGGCGAGTCGGGGGTCGAGTGCGGCGAGCACCCGGGGGACGGCGTCGGCGAGCGGGGCGCTCGCGAGGGCGACGAGCTCGTCGGCGCGGGGGTCGTGGACCGGGGCGCCGCGGCCCCGCAGATGCGCGATCCAGGCGCCGAGGGAGCGGGCGCCGGCGCTGCCGCTGCGACCCGCGGCCCGTTCGGCGAGCACGGTCGGGACCGTCCGCACGGGCAGCTTCTGGGAGCCGTCCATCGCGATCTGCGCGAGGAGGTGCCGGATCCCGGGGTTCGCGAACCGCTCGACCAGGGCCGCCCGGTAGCCGGCCAGGACGTCGGCGGGCAGGGTGAGGTGCTCGGTCGCCTCGTCCCACCACTCCTCGACCCACCCGCGACACCGCGGGTCGGCGATGGCCTCGGCCACGGTGGTGTGACCGAGCGCTCCGCCCGCGTAGGCGAGCAGCGAGTGGGCACCGTTGAGCAGGCGCAGCTTGCGAGCCTCGTACGGGGTGACGTCCTCGACGAACCGCGCGCCCGCGGCCTCCCAGGCGGGGCGCCCGCCGGGGAAGGTGCCGGCGAGGGTCCACTCGGTGAAGGGCTCGGTGACGACCGGGCACGCGTCGTGGCGCCCGGTCAGCGCGCGCACCGCGTCGACGTCGACGGCGGTCGTACGCGGCGTGATCCGGTCGACCTCGGTGCCGACGAACGAGACGTGGGCGGCGATCCAGGACGACAGGTCGGCGTCGCCGGTCGCGTCGGCGAGCTCGGTGACGACCCGCCGGACGACCGCGCCGTTGTCCGGCAGGTTGTCGCACGGCACGACCGCCAGCGCCTCGCCGCCCGCCCGAGCCCGGGCGGCGAGGCCGGCGACCAGGCGACCGGGGACGGTGCGGAGCGCGGAGGCGGGACCGCGCCGCAGGTCGGCCAGATCGGCCGCCACGTCCTCGGCCGCGAGGTCCAGGCCGCCGGCCGCGTCGCGGCGGTAGGCGGACTCGGTCACGGTGAGCGTCATCAGCCTCACGTCGGGGGAGGCCATGGTGGCCAGCCACGATCGCTGATCGCCACCGGCGTACGCCCGCGCCACCGACCCGACGACGCCGGCCTCGTCGCCGCCCGGCGCGCGTTGCAGCAGGGTGTAGAGGCCGCCCTGTGCCTCGAGCTGCGCGGCCAGCTCCGCGCTGCGGCCGGAGAAGGCGGCGAAGCCCCAGGCGTCGGCGTCGGGCGCGAGCGCGGTGTAGGCGGCCTGGTGGGCGCGGAAGAACGCACCGAGGCCGAGATGCACGGCGGCGACCGGCGGCGTGGTGCGACCCAGCGCCGCCCGCGTCAGTGCCGTGGCGCTCACAGCCGGAACGCCTTGCGTGGCTGCTCGTCGACCAGGGCGATCGCCGTCTCCAGCGCCTCGTCGAGGTCGAGCCGGTGCTCGGCGACCAGCCCGGCGAGATAGCCCGCGTCGAGGCGCCGGGCCATGTCGTGCCGCGCCGGGATCGAGCAGAACGCCCGGGTGTCGTCGATGAAGCCGGAGGTGCGGCTGAAGCCGATCGTCTCGCTCACCGCGCCCCGGAAGCGCCGGATCGCGTCGGGGGCGTCGAGGAACCACCACGGTGCGCCGACGTAGACCGAGGGGTAGAAGCCTGCCAGCGGTGCGAGCTCGCGCGACCAGACCGTCTCGTCGAGGGTGAACAGGACCAGGCGCAGGCCGGGATGGGTGCCGAAGCGTTCCAACAGCGGGCGCAGCGCACGGGTGAACTCCACGGCCTGCGGGATGTCGCAGCCGACATCGGCGCCGTACGCCTCGAAGGTCGCGCTGTGGTGGTTGCGCACGGACCCGGGGTGCAGCGTCATCACCAGGCCGTCCTCGCAGGACATCCGGGCCATCTCGACGATCATGTGGCGTCGGAACGCGACCGCCTCGGCGGCGGTGGCCTCACCGGCGAGCGCCGCGGCGAAGATCCGCCCGGCGTCGGCCGTGGTCAGTGGCTCCGCCACGGCGTCCGCATGGCCGTGGTCGGTCGAGACCGCGCCGTGCTCGAGGAAGAACCGTCGGCGCGACTCCAGGGCCGCGAGGTAGCCCGCGTAGTCGCCCGTCTCGATCCCGGCGACCTCGCCGAGGCGGCGTACGTCCGTACGCCACGTCGCGCGCTCCGGCTCGAGGTAGCGATCCGGCCGGAAGGTCGGCGCCACCCGTCCGGAGAACGTCGGGTCGTCGGCCAGCGCGCGGTGGGCGGCCAGGTCGTCGCAGGGGTCGTCGGTGGTCGCCAGGAACTCGATCCCGAAGCGCTCGAAGAGCGCCCGCGGCCGGAACTCCGGCCGGGCCAGGCAGTCGGCGATCCGGTCGTACAGCGCATCGGCGCTCGCCGCCGACGGCTGCTCGGTGACCTCGAAGATCTCGCCCAGCTCCGCCTCGAGCCAGAAGCGCACCGGCGTGGCGCGGAAGAGCGACCAGTGCTCGCACAGGAGACGCCAGGCGGTACGGGAGTCCGCCTCGCTCAGCGCCCCGCGGCCCACCCCCAGATGCGACAGCGGCACGCCGTGGGCGTGCAGCAGCCGCGTGACGTAGTGGTCGGGCGTGACCAGCAGCGCCGCCGGATCGTCGAACGGCGCGTCGTCGAGCAGCAGCCTCGCCGGCACATGGCCGTGCGGGGAGAGGATCGGCAGGTCCTTGACCGCGCCGTAGAGCTCGCGGGCGATGGCGCGGACGCCGGGATCGGCGGGCAGCAGCCGGTCGGGGTGCAGACGCGGGGCTCCCCGGTGCGTTCCTGGGCTCGACATGTTGCCATCGAAGAGCCTCAGCCGGGCGACTGCAATCGGTTGCCACGAGTTGTCGCGGGCTCCCGCGTGGCCGGTGGGGAGCTGGTCCGCCAGGCCCGGCGGCGCGACGGTGCGGCGGCGGTCGAGTCCCGTACGTAGAGCCGGGTGGGCAGCGCGAGCGGGCGTACCGCCGTCGGCGTCGCGCCGCCGATCAGCGCGAGCAGGTTGTGCACGGCCATCGACCCCAGCGTGCGCAGCGGAGGTGCCACCGTGGTGATCTCCGGGGAGGTCAGCTGGGAGACGAAGATGTTGTCGAAGCCGACCACGCTCACGTCCTGCGGCACCCGCGCGCCGAAGGAGACCAGCCGGCGGATGAAGCCGATCGCGACCAGGTCGTTGTAGGCGATCACAGCGCTGGTGCGGTGCTCGCGGAACTCCTCGGCGGCGTGCCGTCCGCCGGTGGCCGTCGGCGGGTACGGGCCGACGCGTCGCACCTGCGCTTCGCGCTCGACCGCGTAGGTTCGCAGGGTGCGCCAGCGCATCGCGTTGACCCACGACGCCTCGGGGCCCGAGAGGTAGGTGATCTGGCGGTGACCGAGCCCGACGAGGTGGTCGACGGCCTGGCGTACGGACATGGCGTGGTCGGCCATCACGTGGGGCACGTCGGTGATGTCGCGGTTGATCGCGATCAGCGGCCGCTGCTTGGCCACCATCCTGATCGCGCTGTCCGACATCCGAGTGCTCGCCAGCACGATGCCCTCGACCGTCGGGATCGCCCGCTCCAGCGACTCGCGCTCCCGGACCACCGACTCCTGGGCGTCGGAGAGCAGAGTGGTGTAGCCGCGCTCGGCGGCCGCGCTCTGGGCGCCGCGGATGATCTCGAAGTAGTAGGGGTTGGTGATGTCGGCGGTGGCCAGGGCGATCATCGAGGTCCGCCCGGTGGGCAGGGCGCGGGCCAGGGGGTTGGTGCGGTAGCCCAGCTCGGCGGCGATCGTGCGGATCCGTGCCGCGGTCTCCGCGTTCACCCGGTCGGGGCGGGAGAAGGCCCGCGACACGGTCGAGGGCGCCACCCCCGCTGCTCGGGCGACGTCGTAGATGGTGGGGCTCTTGTCGCTCATCCGTGCCTGCCTCCGAGTCGTGCCACCGGACGGTACGGCCGTGTGGCAACTGATGGCAACCGCTTGCCGTGCGATCGTCTCGCTGCCTCAATGGTGCCGTTGCACCTCGCGCCACCGGATGAAGGAGTCGGCTGATGGGTCTGGATGTGGTGGTCGTCGGCGAGATCCTCGTCGAGCTCGCCTCGGATGCGCCGCTCGCAGACGGTGCGTCGCTCACGCTCGGCGTCTCGGGCGACGCGCTCAACGCCGCCGCCGCGGCGGCTGCGGCGGGAGCCCGTACGGGCATCCTCGCCCGGATCGCCGACGACGAGCTCGGCGACGTCATCGAGGAGCGGCTCGGCCAGCTCGGCATCGACACCTCGCTGGTGCGGCGGGTGCCGGGCCAGCAGGGGGCGTACGTCGTGCACGCCGACCCGACCGGTGGGCGCGAGTTCGTCTACCTGCGGCGCGGCAGCGCCGGCTCGACCCTCGGTCCCGAGGACGTGGCGGAGGCGGGGCTGGAGGCGGTCGGCGCGGTGCTGACCAGCGGTGTCACCGCGGCGCTCTCCGCCTCCTCGCGGGCGGCGGTGCTGGAGGTCGCCCATCGCGCAGCATGCCTGGTCTACGACCCCAACTACCGGCCGCGGCTGACCACGCCCGAGGAGGCGGCCGGTGTCCTGCGCGCGGTCGCCCCGCGGGCGCGCGCCATCACTCCGGCGGCACCGGGGGAGACCGGTGTCCTGCTCGACACGGACGACCCGCACCATGCTGCCCGGATCCTGCTCGGCCTCGGCGCGCAGGCCGCGGTGGTGACCCGCGGCGCGGACGGCGTCGTGGTCGCCGACGCGGACGGCGTGCGCGACCTGCCGGCCGTCCCCGCGGTCCGGTTGGTCGACCAGACCGGCGCGGGCGACAGCCTGGCCGGAACCCTCACCGCGCGGCTCGTGCTGGGCGATCCGCTGGACCAGGCCGTACGCCTCGGCACGGCCGCCGCCTCCCTCGTCCTCGGCGGACGGGGCGGCACCGGCCTGGTGCCGAGCCTCGCGCAGATCCGCGCGCACCTCGGGCGGTGACGTCATACGAGGGGTGCCCTGCTGCGGAGGGCTTCGTATGACGTCCTGCGCGGCTCAGTGGAGGTGCTTCTCCAGCTTCACGGTCTGGGCACGGAGCAGGTTCCTGGTCAGCTTCGTCACTGAGGCGGCGCTCTTATTGACGCCCATGAGCACGGTCGTGACCTCATAGTTGTGGACCTGCGATGTTGCCTGCACCAGGTTCATCAGCACACCCATGTAGCGACCACGCAACGACATCACGAAGGTCCGGTTGCTGTTGATGCGCCGCATGCTGCTCTGGACGCTGAACCACATCTTGGTGCCGTCGCCCATCTCCATGCTGAGCTTGTGGCACGCACGGATGAGGGGCTCGATGATCGCGAAGTCCTTGACCACGCTCGCCGAGTTGCGGAACGCAGCGATATCGACGGATGCCGACTCGAAACTGAAGTCGAGATCTCGCTCGAAGTCGGTCTCAGCCTCCGAGAGCTGTCCCGGAGAGTGCTTCGGTCCGTCGATCTCGAGGGATTGCTGGCAGTCGGGGTCCTTGCTCGCCAGCTGGACGTCGTCGCCGTCGTGCGACTTCTTGCCCGACTTCTTGTCGAGCTTGAACCCCTTCGGCAGGTCCTTCACCGTCAGCAGCGCCGCGCGCAGCTCCGGCTTGCTGAGGACCTTGTCCCGGTGAGCGGTGGCCGGCGCGGCACCGGCGGACGGGGTGACAGCTGCGGCGAGGACGGTAGCGGTGAGGAGGCCGGCGAACAGACCGGCGGGGCGCTTCATGCGCGCACCGTACGTCAGCGTGGCCGCGGAGCGGAAAGCCGGCTGCGGGTCCGTCAAGGTATGTAGCCGAACCCACACTTCCCGGGGTGAATTCCGCACGGGAAGTGCAGGATCGCCTGCATACCTCGATCAACCGGCACGCCGTCCCACTAGGCTCACGCCCATGGGTAAGCAGGAGGACTTCGTCCTGAGGGCGCTCGAGGAGCGCGACGTCCGGTTCGTGCGGTTGTGGTTCACCGACGTGCTCGGCTTCCTCAAGTCGGTGGCGGTGGCGCCGGCCGAGCTCGAGGGCGCCTTCGCCGAGGGCATCGGCTTCGACGGCAGCGCGATCGAGGGCTTCGCCCGGGTCACCGAGTCGGACATGCTCGCGCTGCCCGACCCGAGCACCTTCCAGCTGCTGCCGTGGCGCGACCAGGGCCCTGGCCCGTCGACCGCGCGGATGTTCTGCGACATCGTGATGCCCGACGGCAGCCCGTCGTACGCAGACCCCCGCTACGTCCTGAAGCGGACCCTGTCGAAGGCGGCCGAGAAGGGCTTCACCTTCTACACCCACCCCGAGATCGAGTTCTACGTCTTCAAGAACGAGCCGAAGGACGGCGAGGAGCCGGTCCCGGTCGACTCCAGCGGCTACTTCGACCACACCACCCAGGCGCTCGGCGCCGACTTCCGTCGCGAGGCCATCACCTACCTCGAGGCGATGGGCATCTCGGTCGAGTACAGCCACCACGAGGGCGGGCCCGGCCAGCAGGAGATCGACCTGCGCTACGCCGACGCGCTCTCCACGGCCGACAACATCATGACCTTCCGCACCGTCATCCGTGAGGTCGCGCTCAGCCAGGGCGTGTGGGCGACGTTCATGCCCAAGCCCTTCACCCAGCACCCGGGCTCGGGCATGCACACCCACGTCAGTCTGTTCGAGGGCGACCAGAACGCCTTCTACGAGCCGGGCGCCGAGTACCAGCTGTCCACCACCGGGCGCCGCTTCATCGCCGGCCTGCTCAAGCACGCGCCCGAGATCAGCGTCGTCACCAACCAGTGGGTCAACTCCTACAAGCGGATCGTCTCCGAGGGTGAGGCGCCGGCGTTCATCTCCTGGGGCCACAACAACCGCTCCGCGATGGTCCGGGTCCCGATGTACAAGCCGTCCAAGGGCCAGTCGACGCGCGTCGAGATCCGGACGCTCGACGCCGCCTGCAACCCCTACCTGGCCTTCGCCGTGATCCTCGCGGCCGGCCTCAAGGGCATCGAGGAGGAGTACGACCTGCCGGCCGAGGCCGAGGACGACGTGTGGGCCCTGACCGACCGGGAGCGGGCCGCGCTGGGGATCGACGCGCTGCCGCGCGGTCTCGACGAGGCGATCGCCGTCGCGGAGAACTCCGAGCTCCTGGCCGAGACCCTGGGCGAGCACGTCTACGACTTCTTCCTGCGCAACAAGCGCGCCGAGTGGGCCGAGTACCGCGCCCAGGTCAGCCCGTTCGAGCGCGGCCGGATGCTGCCCGTCCTCTGATGTGATGCATCCGGGCGGGTAGGACCGAGGGGAGGGCATCGTGGCGCGGGTGTTGGTCGTGCTGAACGACGAGGCCCACTCGGTCGGCGCCATGGCCGGCTGGCTGGGGGAGATGGGCTGTGCCGTCGACGAGCGCCGGCCCTACCGCGACGAGGGCATCCCCACCATCCGGATCTACCACGGGCTGATCGTCCTCGGCGGGTCGATGGCCGCGCTCGACGACTCCACCAGTCCATGGCTGCCGATCGTCCGCGACCGGATCCGCGAGGCCGCCGAGCTGGGTGTCCCGACGCTGGGCATCGGGCTCGGCCACCAGCTGGCGGCGGTCGCGCTCGGCGGGCGGGTTACGCGCAGCCCGTACGGGAGCCAGCTCGGTCTGCTCGACGTCGGCTGGGGGTGCGAGGTGCTGCTCGACCCGCTCTTCGACCGGGTCGCGGGCGAGGGCCGGGCGATGCACTGGAACGCCGACGTCGTCACCGCCCTGCCGGACGACAGCGTCGTGCTGGCGCAGACCCCGAACGGCGAGGTGCAGGCCGCCCGGATGGCCGCGACGGTGTGGGGCGTCCAGTTCCACCCCGAGGCGAACGCCGACACGATGGCGCCCTGGATGGGCAGCGGTGACTCGCTGCCCGAGGAGGCCGGCGTCGACGGCGCCGCGCTGATCGCCGAGGTCGGCGCCGCCTGGGAGGAGCTGGTCGACGCCTGGCAGCCCCTGACCTGGGCGTTCGCCCGGATGGTACGCGGCCGGGCCGGCGCGCGAGGGGAGCTGTGGGAGTGAGGCTGTCGTGAGTCCGAGGGTCACCACGACGAAGGGCACGCTGCTACGGCTCGGGTTCGCCGAGACCGACACCGCGCTGGCCGCCCTCACCGGGTTGCCGCTGCCGGAGGAGCTGCTCGCCCTCCTCGGCAGGACCGCCGACCCCGACCTCGCGCTGGCTACGCTGGTCCGGCTCGCCGACGCCGTGCCGGACCGGACGACGCTGCTCGTCGAGCTGGCCGACGACGAGGGCACCGCGATGCGGCTGCTCTCGGTGCTCGGCGCCTCCGAGGCGCTCGGCGACCATCTCGTCCGCCATCCCGAGCACTGGCGCGACCTGTGCGACCCCGAGCTGGGCTCGACCCGGCCGGCCGCGTACTTCCTGCGCGACCACCTGCTCGCCGCGGTCGACGGCCTCGGACCGGCCGAGGCCCGCGACGCCCTGCGGGTCGACTACCGCCGGCTGCTGCTGCGGCTGGCCGCGCGCGACCTCGGCCACGAGATGGGCATCGACGACGTCGCCGCCGAGCTCTCCGACCTGGCCGCCGGCACCCTCGAGGCGGCGCTGCACATCGCCCGACAGGAGGTGGAGCGCGCCGAGGAGGTCCGGCTGGCGGTGATCGCGATGGGCAAGTGTGGCGCCCACGAGCTCAACTACGTCTCCGACGTCGACGTGATCTTCGTGCACGAGGGCCCCGACGACGTCGCCGCCAAGCTGGCCGCCACCCTGATGCGGATCTGCTCCGAGCACACCCGCGAGGGCACGATCTGGCAGGTCGACGCGGCCCTGCGTCCCGAGGGCAAGGCCGGCGCGCTCTCGCGCACGCTCGCAGGCCACGTCGCCTACTACGGACGCTGGGCCTCGACCTGGGAGTTCCAGGCGCTGCTCAAGGCCCGCCCGGTCGCCGGCGACCGCGAGCTCGGCAGGTCGTACGTCGAGGAGATCTCCCCGCTGGTGTGGCGGGCGGCGGAGCGTGACGGCTTCGTCGCCGACACCCAGGCGATGCGCCGTCGCGTCGTCGACCACATCCCGACCAGGGACGCCGACCGCGAGCTCAAGCTCGGGGTCGGCGGGCTGCGCGACGTGGAGTTCGCGGTGCAGCTGCTGCAGCTCGTGCACGGCCGCGCCGACCACTCGCTGCGCGTCCCGACCACGCTGTCGGCGCTCGCCGCGCTCACCGCGGGCGGATACGTCGGGCGGGAGGACGGCGAGGCACTGCACGCCGCGTACGCCTTCCTGCGCTCGCTCGAGCACCGCATCCAGCTCCGCCGTCTGCGCCGCACCCACGTACTGCCGCGCGACGAGGAGTCGCTGCGCGTCCTCGGCCGTTCGATGGGCTTCTTCCGCGATGCCGCGATCACGCTCGAGAAGCGGCTCGCCGAGGAGCGTCGGGAGGTCAGCCGCCTCCACCAGAAGCTCTTCTACCGGCCGCTGCTGACCGCCGTCGCCCGCATCCCCGGCACCGATGCGCGGCTCTCGCTCGCCGCTGCCGAGGAGCGGCTCACCGCGCTCGGGTACGACGATCCCGCCGCCGCGCTGCGGCACCTGGAGGCCCTCGTCAGCGGCGTCTCCCGGGCGGCCGCCATGCAGCGGACCCTGCTGCCGGTGATGCTGCAGTGGTTCGCCGAGGGACCCGACCCCGACATGGGGCTCTTCGGCTTCCGCCGGATCAGCGAGGCGCTCGGCGACAGCCCGTGGTACCTGCGCGCCCTGCGCGACGAGGGCATGATCGCCGAGCGGCTGGCCCGGATCCTGTCGACCTCCCGCTACACGACGGCGCTGCTGGAGCGCGAGCCGGAGGGCGTGCGGATCCTGGGGGAGTCGCTCGAGCCGACGTCGAGCGAGGCGCTCGCGGCCGAGATGCGCGGCATCGTCGAGCGGCGTACCGACCTTGCCGCCGCGATCCACCTGGTCCGCGGGATCCGTCGTCGCGAGCTCTTCCGGATCAGTGCCGGCGAGCTCGCCGGCGTACTCGACGTCGAGCAGGTGGGCGCCGCGCTGGCCCGCCTGACCGACGCGGTCCTGGAGGCGGCCCTCGCCGGGGTGGTCGCGGAGGTCGCCGCCGTCCGCGGTCTCGCCGAGCCTCCGACCCGGGTCGCGGTCATCGCGATGGGACGCTACGGAGGCTTCGAGCTCTCGTACGCCAGTGACGCGGACGTCCTCTTCGTGCACCGGCCGCTGGCCGGGGTCGACGCGGAGGTGGCGGCCGGCTTCGCGCGGGCCGTGGTGGAGCGACTGCGGGCGCTGCTCAGCTCGCCCGGCCCGGACCCGGCGCTCGCACTCGACGCCGACCTGCGTCCGGAGGGCCGCCAGGGGGTGCTGATCCGCACCCTCGACTCCTACGCCGCCTACTACGCCAAGTGGTCGATGGTCTGGGAGGCCCAGGCGCTGCTGCGCGCCGACGCCGTCGTCGGCGACCCCGCGCTGCGGGAGGCGTTCACGGCGATGATCGACCCGCTGCGCTATCCGGTCGGCGGTCTGGCCGAGACGGACATCCGGGAGGTGCGCCGGATCAAGGGTCGCGTGGACGCGGAGCGGCTGCCCCGTGGCGCGGACCCGGCGACCCACCTCAAGCTCGGGCGCGGCGGCCTGGCCGACATCGAGTGGACGGTGCAGCTGTTGCAGATGTGCCACGCGCACGATGTCGCGGCGCTGCGCACCCCGCGCACCCTGGAGGCCCTTCACGCCGCCCAGGAGGCCGACCTGGTCTCGGCCGAGGACGCCGCGGGGCTGGGCGAGGCATGGCGCCGGGTCAGCCGCACCCGGAACGCGATCACGCTCGTCCGGGGCAAGCCTTCGGACCAGCTCCCGAGCAACGTCACGGAGCGGCGCGCCGTCGCCTCGATCCTCGGCTACCCACCGGGTGCGAGCGACGAGATGGTCAACGACTACCTGCGCTCCACCCGACACGCGCACGCCATCGTCGAACGGGTCTTCTGGGGCGACTGAGGCACCGGCGCTCCCCTGCGGGGACCGGCGACGTGGTGCGTCGCCGGACGTACGAGCGCGCGTGGTGACCGTCACTCTTGCCCCCTCCCGTCGTTGGGCCAGCAGGTCGTTGCCCGCAGAACTGAAACATGTTCTACTAGCGGCGCAGGTGAGCCGGATCACAGGTCGATGACGCGAAGAGGTGCGAGATGGCGGTGCAGTTCGGCTCACTCGTGCGTGGCATGGGCGGCATCGGCCTGATGACGGTGGAGGTCGCCCGGGCGACCTTCACGACGAAGTTCCAGCTCCGCGAGTTCCTCGAGCAGGCCTGGTTCATGACCAGCGTGACGCTGATGCCGACCATCCTGGTGAGCATCCCGTTCGGCGCGGTGATCTCGCTCCAGGTCGGCAACCTGACCGGCCAGCTCGGCGCCCAGTCCTTCGCAGGGGCGACGGCGGTCCTCGCCGTGGTCCGCGAAGCCGCCCCGATCGCGGCCGCGCTGATCATCGCCGGTGCGGCGGGGTCGGCGATCTGCTCCGACATGGGCGCGAGGAAGATCCGCGAGGAGATCGACGCCCTGGAGGTGCTCGGCATCGACCCGGTCGTGCGGCTGGTCACCCCGCGCGTGCTGGCCTGCGTCTTCGTCTCGATGATGATCAACGGCATCGTGATCGCCACCGGCATCGCGGGCGGCTACTTCTTCACCGTGATGGTCCAGGGCGGCTCCGCCGGCGCCTTCCTCTCCAGCTTCAACGCGCTCGCCTCGCTGCCCGACCTCTACATCTCGATGATCAAGGCGGCCCTCTTCGGCTTCCTCGCCGCGATCGTGGGCGCCCACAACGGGCTACGCGCCGCCGGCGGGCCGAGCGGCGTCGGTCGTGCGGTCAACGAGTCGGTGATCGTCGCGTTCATGCTGCTCTTCGTCCTCAACTCCCTGATCACCGCGATCTACTTCCAGGTCGTTCCGCAGGACGGTCTGTGATGACCACGATCAGCACGTTGGGCCGCTCGGCCGGCGAGGTCGCCGGCGCCATCGTCAAGGAGCGCCGCAACCGGATCGAGCAGCTCGGCGACCAGCTGCTCTTCTACATCAAGGCGCTGGCCTGGACGCCGCGGGCGATCACCCATCACCGCCGCGAGATGTTCAACATCCTCGCCGAGGTCGCCTTCGGCGCCGGCGCGCTGAGCATGATCGCGGGCACCGCGGGCGTCATCGCCTTCATGGCGTTCTTCGCCGGCACCGAGGTCGGCATCCAGGGGTACGCGTCGCTGAGCCAGATCGGCGTCGCGAAGTTCACCGCCTTCATCTCGGCGTACTTCAACACCCGCGAGGTCGCCCCGCTGGTCTCCGCCATCGCGCTCGCCGCGACCGTCGGCTGCGGCTACACCGCCCGTCTCGGCGCGATGCGGATCAGCGAGGAGATCGACGCGCTGGAGTCGATGGGCATCCCGTCGCTGCCCTACCTCGTCACCACCCGGATGGCGGCCGGCTTCATCGCGGTCGTGCCGCTGTACGTGATCGCGCTGTGTGCCTCCTACCTCTCGCCGCGCCTCATCACGACCCTGATCTATCACCAGTCGGCGGGCACGTACGACCACTACTTCATCGCGTTCCTGCCGCCCGTCGACATCCTCTGGTCCTTCCTCAAGCTCGTCGTCCTGGCGGTCGCGGTGATCCTGATCCACTGCTACTACGGCTACACCGCCTCCGGCGGGCCGGCGGGGGTGGGCCGCGCGGTGGGCCAGGCCATCCGCACCTCCATCGTCACCGTCGTCGTCGCCGACTTCTTCCTCAGCTTCGCGATCTGGGGCTCCACCACCACCGTCCGGATCACCGGGTAGGCGGCGGGATGCTGGTCGGTGTCCAACACGACTCGCGCCGAGAGCACAACCGGCTCTTCGTCGCGGGGATCGCGTACGTGCTGCTGATGGCGCTGCTGATCGGCCTCGCGATCGCCGTCTACCAGAAGGTCTTCACCCCGGTGACCTGGGTGACGATCAAGGCGGACCGTGCCGGGCTCCAGCTGCCGAGGTTCGGCGACGTCCGGATGCACGGCGTCCTGGTCGGACAGATCCGGGGGATCAGCCAGGACGGTCACGAGGCGGTGATCAAGCTCGGCCTCGACCCCGACCAGGCCAAGCAGATCCCGAGCAACGTCGACGCCGAGATCCTGCCGACCACGCTCTTCGGGCAGAAGTACGTCCAGCTCGTCGACCCGGCGCAGCCGGCGGCGACCGGGCTCCGCGACGGCACCGTGATCCCGGCCGACCGGGTCCGCACCAGCGTCGAGCTCGAGTCGGTCCTCGCCCGGCTCTTCCCGGTGCTGGAGGCGGTCCGGCCGCAGGACCTCAACAGCACGCTGACCGCGCTGTCGACGGCGCTGCAGGGCAACGGTGAGCGACTCGGCGCGACGATCAGCCAGCTCGACGACTACCTCGGCACGATGAACGTCCACCTGCCGACGCTGACCAGCGACATCAAGGCCTTCGCGAGCGTCGCCCACACCTACGACCTGGCCGCCCCCGACCTGGTGAAGATCCTCGACAACGCCACCGTGACGGCCCGGACCGTGACCGCCAAGCAGGACCAGCTCAAGGGTCTCTTCAGCAGCGTCACCGGCCTCTCGTACGCCACCACGTCGCTGCTGCACGACAACGAGGCCAGCCTCGACACCGAGTCCCAGCTCGCCGTGCCGCTGGTGAAGCTGCTCAAGGACTACTCGCCCGAGTACCCCTGCCTGCTCAAGGGGCTCGACCTCTACACCAACAACCTCAACCAGATCTTCCGCAACGACCGGGTCAGCCAGACGATGACGCTGGGCGGCACCCAGAAGCCGGCCTACACCCGCGCCGAC
Source organism: Nocardioides sp. JCM 18998 (assembly GCF_055391535.1). Lineage (NCBI taxonomy): Bacteria > Bacillati > Actinomycetota > Actinomycetes > Propionibacteriales > Nocardioidaceae > Nocardioides > Nocardioides sp. JCM 18998. Next base: position 4,115,057 of record NZ_AP043886.1, on the reverse strand, counting down.
CGACCGGAGTACGGCGCGATCGGGCACGGCCCGTGGTGCGCCGGCCTGCCCGACGTCGCCAAGGCGCCGCAGTCACCGCACCTGGACACCCCGATGCGGGACGGCACCCAGGACGACCCGGCCCAGCATCCCGACATCGAGAGGATCGGGCAGTGAGCGGCGGCCTCAGCAGGCGCGACATGGTGACGGCCGCGGCCGCGATCAAGCTCGCCATCTTCACCACGGTGTCGGTGCTCGTGACCGGCCTGCTCGCGGTGATCATGGGCCACCTCGGCGGCGGTGGACAGACCACGTACGACGCGATCTTCACCAGCGCCAGCGAGCTCAAGAAGGGCGACGACGTACGCGTCGCCGGCGTCTCGGTGGGCTCGGTGCGCAAGGTCTCGCTCTACGACGGCGATCGGGCGAAGGTCACCTTCCGGGTCGACGACGGCGTCCCGCTGACGACGGCCTCCGGCGCGCAGATCCGCTACCTCAACCTGGTCGGCGACCGCTACCTCGCCCTCACCGAAGACAGCACTGACAGCACCGACACCGGCAGCGACGACACCGGCAGCACCGACACCGGCAGTACTGACACCGGCAGCGACGACACCGTGAGCGCCGACGGCGGCCTCCGGCCGGCGGCCAGCGCCACCCGGCTCGATCCCGGCGGCACGATCCCGGTGGCGCAGACCACGCCGGCGCTCAACCTGACCGAGCTGTTCAACGGCTTCCAGCCGCTCTTCCAGGCGCTCAACCCGAAGGACGTCAACGACCTGTCGCTCAACCTGATCAAGGTGCTGCAGGGGGAGGGCGGCACGATCGCCGGCGTCCTCAAGGAGACCGCCTCGCTCACCAGCACCCTCGCCGATCGCGACCAGCTGATCGGCGAGGTGATCACCAACCTGTCCTCGACGCTGAAGACCGTCGACGCCCACCACACCCAGCTCTCGCAGCTGCTCACCCAGCTCAACGGCTGGATGGGCGACCTGGCCAAGGACAAGACCACGATCGGCGACTCCGTGGACCAGATCGGCGACCTCAGCGGTCAGCTCGCCAAGCTCCTCACCGACGTGCGGCCGGCGACCAAGACCGACATCGCCCAGCTCCGCCGGATCGTCACGACGCTGAACAAGCCGGACAACCAGGCACTGATGGACGACACCCTGAAGCGGCTGCCCAAGACGCTGGAGGCGCAGGTCCGGATCGGCACGTACGGCAGCTGGTACAACTACTACCTCTGCGACCTCGACGTCGTCATCAAGCTGCCCTCGCTCGGCAAGATCCTGGACAACTCGCCGGTGATCAAGGCGTTGCAGAAGGCCCTCGACAGCATCGCCGTCTACAGCACCGCCAAGCGATGTGATGCGTGATGGCGCACCACGACGAGCGGAAGCTCATGCGGGCCGGAGCCGTCACGGCCGTGGCGCTCTGCGTCACCCTCGTGCTGGCCTTCAACCTGCAGAAGCTGCCCGGGATGAAGGGCACGACCTACCACGCGCGGTTCAGCGACGCGAGCGGGCTGCACGTCGGAGACCGGGTCGAGGTCGCGGGCATCCGGGTGGGCCGCGTCGACGCGATCACGATCCACGGGGCCAGCATCGACGTCGCGTTCGACGTGAAGGACGCCAAGCTCGGGCAGGACACGGAGGCCTCGATCGAGGTGCTCAACCTGCTCGGCGAGAAGTACCTGCGGCTCGAGCCCGGCTCCACGTCCCACGACGCCGGCGGCACGTACCTCGACGCCGGGGCGACCATCCCGCTCGACCGGACCACGGCCGGGTACGACATCGTCGGCACCCTCGACCAGCTCACCGAGACGACCGGCAAGATCGACACCGGCCAGCTCGGCACCGCGCTCAACACGGTCGCGGGCGCCGTCGACCAGGCCGCGCCCCAGGTGCGCGGCAGCTTCGAGGGGCTGGCCCGGCTCTCCCAGACGATCGCCTCGCGCGACGACGACATCGACCAGCTGCTCCAGCACGCCCACCACGTGGTCGACCTGATCGACCAGCGCAAGGGCGATCTGGTCGGGCTGATGAAGCAGGGCGACCAGATCTTCGCGGAGCTGATCAAGCGCCGCTCCGACATCCACGCACTCCTCGTCAACGCGACCTCGCTCGCCGGCCAGCTGCGCGGCCTGGCCAAGGACAACCAGAAGCAGCTCGGTCCCGCCCTCGACGAGCTCGACCGGGCGATCACGTTCCTCAACGACCGCAAGCAGGAGCTCAGCGACACGATCAAGGACTACGGCCCGTACGCCTCGATCCTGGTCAACATCATCGGCACCGGCCCCTGGTTCGACGCCTACGTGCCCAACTTCGCGAGCCTCGCGACGGGCGAGTTCGTGCCCGGCCGACGGAAGGGACTCGACTGATGCCCCATCCTCCGACACGGCCCATGATCTGGGTCCGAGCGCTGACCCCGTGGCGGATGGTCGCCGTGGTCGTCGTGCTGCTGGTGATCGCCGCCGGGGTGACGGCGATCGGCGGCGGCGACGGGACCCGTACCGTGACCGCCCACTTCTCGCAGGCCACCAGCATCTTCAAGGGCTCCGACGTCGACATCATGGGCGTACGGGTCGGCACGGTGACGTCGGTAAAGCCCGACGGCGACAGCGTCACCGTGACGATGAAGTACGACGCCAAGTACCACCTGCCCGCCGACGTGAAGGCCGCGATCGTGACGCCGACGCTGGTGGCCGACCGGTTCGTCCAGCTCGCGCCCGCCTACACGTCCGGGGCCGTCCTGGCCGACGGCGGCGACATCCCGAAGGCCCGTACGGCCGTGCCGGTGGAGATGGACGAGATCTACAAGTCCGTCGCCGACCTGACCGATGCGCTCGGCCCGAACGGCGCCAACAAGAACGGCGCGCTCAACAACGCGCTCAAGGCCGGCGCCACCGCCCTCGACGGCAACGGCAAGCTCGGCAACCAGATGCTGGCCAACCTGTCGCAGGTGGCACAGACCCTCGACAAGAACTCCGGCAACCTGTTCGAGACCCTCGACGGGCTCAACCGGATCACCACCACGCTCGACGAGAACGATCCGACCGTGCAGCGGTTCATGACCCACCTGGCGCAGGTCTCGAAGGAGCTGTCCGGCGAGAGCGGTGACCTGCAGAAGGCGCTCTCGGCGATCGCCGACGCGGTCGACATCACCGGCGACTTCGTCCGCGACAACAAGGACAAGCTGACCACCGGCATCTCCGATCTGACCACCACGCTGAAGGTGGTCGCGGACCAGAAGCAGAGCCTCGCCGACGTCCTGCAGCTGGCGCCGCTCGGCCTCGGCGACCTGGCCGACTCCTTCGACGCCGGCACCGGCACCGAGGGCATCCGCCTGCAGCTCGGCCCGACCGGCATGGATCTGCCCGGCCTGCTGTGCGGGATCGTCACCAACGACAAGCTCCCCGACGCCGGGCTGGTCTGCAAGCTGTTCAAGCTGCTCGTCCCGGACACGGTCGCCACCACCGTCGGCGCCGGCCTGACCAACCTGCTCAGCGTCCCGTCGCTGGTCACGAACGGCACCAGCACGCTCGGCGGGCTCGCCTCGCAGGTGCAGCAGATGATCGGCGGTGGGAAGAAGTGAACGCGCCCCGGATGCGGCGCAGGGTCCGGCGCTGCCTCGCGCTCATGCTGCTCCTGATCACCCTCGCCGGGGTGAGCGGCTGCGGCATCCAGGCGTACGACCTGCCACTGCCCGGCAAGGCGGTCAAGGCGTCCGACGGCTACCAGGTCAGCGCCGACTTCGCCGACGTGGTCGATGTCGTGCCGCGCACCCTGGTGATGGCCAACGACGTCGCCGTCGGACAGGTGGACTCGGTCAAGCGGGTCGGCTGGCACGCCGAGGTGACGATGACGATCCGCAAGGACATCGTGCTGCCGGCCGACGCCGTCGCAGACGTACGCCAGACCAGCCTGCTGGGGGAGAAGTACATCTCGCTCTCCGCGCCGGCCGGGGAGACGGTCGCGAACGCCGGCCGGCTGAAGGACGGCGCGCACATCGCCCTCGCCTCGACCGCCCGCAATCCCGAGGTGGAGGAGGTGCTCGGGGCGCTGTCCTCGCTGCTCGCCGGCGGTGGGGTGGGCCAGCTCAAGACGATCAGCACCGAGCTCAACAAGATGATGGACGGTCGCACCGAGGACATCCGTGCGGTGCTGACCCGGATCGACACCCTGGTCGGCACCCTGGACCAGTCCAAGGACTCGATCATCGACGCGATGACCCAGGTCGATCGGCTGACCTCCACGCTCAACAAGGAGAAGAGCACGATCAGCGACGCGCTCGACTCGTTCGGGCCGGCGATCACGGTGCTCCACCGGCAGCACCACGACCTGATGAACATGCTCCGGGGACTCGACAACCTCGGCACCGTCGCCTCGCGCGTGATCAACCGCAACGGCGACGACATCACCGGGATCCTCGACGACCTTCGCCCGACGCTGACCAAGCTCGCCGACGCCGGGGACTCGCTGCCCCGCGGCGTGATGATGGCGGCCAGCTTCCCGTTCCCGAAGGAGGCCGAGTCACTGGCGAAGGGGGACTACTCCAATGCGCTGTTCCACATGGAGTTCGATCTCGGGAAGATGCTCAACGGGCTCGCCACCGGCGGCAGCACCGGGCTGCCGCAGGTGCTCCAGCTGTGCAGCACCTACGCCAGCGACTGCAACCAGCTCCAGCCGCTGGTGAAGACGCTGTGCAAGCTCACCGGCCTCGACTTCGCCTGCTCGATGGTCGGCAAGGCGAGCGTGCTGCCGAGCACCAGCAACGGTTCGACCAAGAGCACCAAGGCGCCCAGCAACCCGCTGCAGCCCAACGACCCGGGTTCGATCCTGCAGGGCATCACCGGCGGCCTGCTCGGCAACACGTCCGCCTCCGGTGCGGGCTCCGGCGGCACCATCGGCGGACTGGCCGACTCGCTGCTCGGCGGCCTGCTGGGGGGTGGGAGGAAGTGACCCGCGGGGTGCGGATCCGGCTGCTCACCTTCGTGGTGCTGGCGGCCGTCGGCATCGTCTACGTCGCGGCCTCCTACCTCGGCGTGGTCGACAAGGTCCTCGGGCGCGGCTACCAGGTCAGCGTCTCGCTCCCCGGATCCGGCGGGCTCTACGTCGGCAGCGAGGTCGACTACCGCGGCGTCAAGGTCGGCAAGGTGACGGCGATGCAGCTGACCCGGGGCGGTGCCCGGGCGGTGCTGCGCCTCGATCCCGGCACCGACATCCCGCGCGACGCGCAGGTCCGGGTGCACAACCTCTCCGCGGTCGGCGAGCAGTACCTCGACTTCCTGCCCGCCGCGGCCGACGGCCCGTACCTGCGCACCGGCGACACGCTCACCGCGAGCGCCGACGCGCTGCCCGAGTCGACCGACGACCTGCTCACCAAGATCAACGGCTTCGCCAACTCGGTGAACTCCCACGACCTGCAGACCTTCGTCACCGAGCTGGGCGACATGTTCCGGGGCAACGCCAAGAACCTGCGCGCGCTCGTCGACTCCGGCGCCGACCTGATCGACGTCGCCAGCAAGCACAAGGACAGCACCATCTCGCTGCTCGACAGCAGCCGGAAGGTGCTCGCCACGCAGCAGGCCCACGCCGACGACATCCGTACGTTCGCCGCGGGGCTGGCCGGCGTGACCCAGGCGCTGCGGACCTCCGACCCGCAGCTGCGCCAGATCCTGCAGGGCGGGACCTCGACCGTCACCCAGGTGCAGTCACTGGTCGAGGGCCTGCAGCCGCTCTTCCCGCTCTTCATCACGAACCTGGCGACCGTTAACCAGGTGCTGACCGCCCGGCTGCCGGCGATCGAGCAGACCCTGGTCACCTTCCCGCTGATGGTGGCGAACGGCTTCGTCGGCACACCCGGCGACGGGTACGGCCACCTCAACATGCAGCTCACCTACACCACCCCGGTCTGCACCAAGGGCTACATGCCGACCAAGGACTGGATCCCCGGGGTGCAGATGGAGGACCCGCGGCCGTACTACCACGCCAAGTGCACCGACGCGCGAGCCCAGCCCGGCTACACCGGCCCCGACCCGATCAACCAGCGCGGGGCGAACATGGTCCCGCCCGCGGCGAGTATCGACACCCCGCTTCGGCTCGGGTCGTACGATGCCGTGACGGGCGCCACAGATCTCGGGAACGGGAGGACGGTAACGGTGACACCAGGCAACGGCGGCGGACCACTCTCCGTCCTGCAGAGCTATGCGGAGACGCTGAGCGGGTCACGAGCATCCGGAGCGGGCACCGAGTGATCACGAAGATCAACGCGGCCCTGGCCGCTGTGCTGGTGCTTGCCCTGATCGCGCTGGTCATCGTGCTGATCGGCGGCAATCGCGTGCTGCCGTGGGACACCGATGCCAAGAAGACCGTCGACGAGTACGCCGACGTCCAGGCCGCGGCGACACGCTCGGTGCTCGCGTTCCTCGACGTGGACTACCAGCACATGGACGACAAGCAGAAGGCCGTCGAGTCGCTGGCGACCGGCTCCTTCAAGAAGCAGTACGCCGGCACCGCGGCGACGCTCAAGACCGCGGCGGTGCAGGCCAAGGCGGTCTCGACGGGCGACGTGCGCTGGGTCGGCCTGCGCTCGGTCGACGGGGACACCGCGAAGGCGATGGTGGCGGCGAACGTCGTGGTCAAGAACGCCTCGACGACCAAGCAGAAGGCGACGGCTGCGTGTCCGCACGCCGGTGCGTCCTGCGACACGTACCGCTTCGTCGTGACCATGACCGACACTGACGACGGGTGGAAGATGTCCGACCTGGCAGGTGTGTCATGACGCCGGAGGTCGAGGTGGAAGGGCAGCGCGCCCCGAGGCCTGGCGTGCTCACCGCCGTCCTGGCGCTGCTCCTGGTCGTCGTGGTCGCCGGCATCGCCGTGACGGTCAAGCATGCGAACGACTCCGACACCGCCCCGGACGGCGAGCTCGCCTCGTCGGCCGTCCGGGCCGGGATCATGCAGCAGGCGGGCTCGATGACGACGACGGCGATGTCCTACCGTGCCGCGCAGGCCGACGCCGACATCGCCGCCGCGGAGAAGCTGATGACGCCGTCGATGCGGAAGAAGTACGAGGCCGATCTCCCGCCGAAGGATCAGCGCGCCGAGCAGGCCAAGATGAAGGTCACCATCAAGGCGAACGTGGCCTCGCTGTCCGGCAGCAAGGACGCCTGCAAGTCCGACGACTGCGCCGTCTCGATCGTCTCGGCCACCGGCGACCGCGCCCGGGTGCTGGTCTTCGTCAACCAGGCCGCCACCGCGAGCAGCACCACCAACTCGGTCGCCAGTCCGCAGTGGCAGCTGCTCACCCTGGTCAAGCAGGACGGCACCTGGTTGATCGATGACATGGTGTCCAACTGACTGCTAGAGTAGAACACGTTCTAGTTCGAAGGGGTGGAGATGGCCGCAGGACGCGACGCCGTACGGCTGACGGATGACGAGGTGGCCGCGTTCCTGCGCGATCAGATGAAGGTGCAGGTCGCCACGATCGGACCCGACGGCGCGCCGCACCTGTCCACACTCTTCTACGCCCTCGACGACGCCGGCCGGATCACGTTCTGGACCTACGGCGCCTCGCAGAAGATCACCAACATCCGACGCGACCCGCGCGTCAGCGTGCTCGTCGAGGACGGTCAGGACTACTTCGAGCTGCGGGGTGTGAGCATCCGGGGCGTGGCGCGGCTCGTGGAGGAGTATGACGAGATCCGGGCCCTCGGCGCCCGCGTGACGCAGCGGATGGCCGGCGACGCCGACCTCGGCGAGCTGGGTGACCAGATCCTCGACAAGCAGGCGAGCAAGCGCGTCGGCGTCGTGATCGAGGCCGAGCGGCTCGCCAGCTGGGACCACCGCAAGATGTCCGGCCTGCCCGGCCAGGGCTGAGCGCCGTACCCGTACCCGACGAGAGGGAAATCTCCATGGCCACGATCAGCGTCGACTGGGACCTCTGCGAGTCCAACGGCATCTGCGAGGGGATGGCCCCCGACGTCTTCCAGCTCGACGACGAGGACCTGCTCCAGATCGAGGACCCGACGGTGACCGACGAGAATCGCGAGCGGGTCGAGCGGGCGGTCGCCGGCTGCCCGCGTGCGGCGATCAGCATCGTCGAGGACTGATCCGATGGCTGCCACCTCGCCGGGACGGCTCGACGGCACGGTCGCGATCGTGACCGGTGCGGGCGCCGGCCTCGGCCGTGCCGAGGCGCTGGCCCTCGCGGGCGCCGGCGCCCGGGTCGTCCTCAACGACCTGCCCGGCGGCGCCGACGACGTGCTCGACGAGATCCGCGCGCTCGGCGGTGAGGCGGCGCTCGCGCCCGGCGACGTGAGCCGGCGCGCCACCGCCGACCTGATGATGTCGACCGCCGTGGACCGCTGGGGACGCCTCGACATCGTGGTCAACAACGCCGGCATGACCCGCGACAAGATGCTCTTCAACATGACCGACGAGGAGTTCGACGCGGTCATCGCCGTCCACCTGCGCGGCCATTTCCTGCTCTCCCGCAACGCCGGCGCCTACTGGCGCCATCGAGCCAAGGAGACCGGAGCGCCCGTCGACGCGGCCGTGGTCAACACCGCCTCGGAGGCCTTCCTCTCGGGCCCTCCCGGGCAGCCGAACTACGCCGCCGCCAAGGCCGGCATCGCCGCGCTGACCATGTCGACCGCGCGGGCGCTGGGTCGCTCCGGCGTACGGGCGAACGCGATCTGCCCCCGCGCACGGACGGCGATGACGGCCGATGTCTTCGGCGCCGACACCTCCGGTGCGGACGTCGATCCGTACAGCCCCGAGCACGTCGCCCCGCTGGTCGCCTACCTCGCCTCGCCGGCCGCCGCGAACATCACCGGTCAGGTGTTCGTCGTCTACGGCGGGATGATCGCGGCGATCGCCGCGCCGACCGTCGCCCGGCGCTGGGATCTCGCCGTCGACGGCGCCGGCGCGACCACCTGGGATCTCGACTCGCTGGACGCGCAGGTCGGCGGCTGGTTCGCCGATCGCGACCCGAGCGCCGGCTTCGCCGCCGACGCCATCATGCGACTCACGCCCGCCGAACTCGCTCACTCGAACGCTGGGAGCTGACATGGGACGTCTGCAGAACAAGATCGCCATCGTCACCGGTGGCGCGCAGGGCCAGGGCGCGGCGATCAGCCGGGCCTTCGTCGAGGAGGGCGCCCGCGTCGCCATCGCCGACGTCGCCGACGAGCCCGGGCAGCTGCTCGCCAAGGAGCTGTGCCAGGACTTCGGGGGCGACGTCGCGCTCTTCGTGCGCCACGACGTCAGCTCGGAGTCCTCCTGGGGTGCGCTGGTGGACGAGGTGGGCGATCGGTTCGGCTCGGTCGACGTGTTGGCCAACAACGCCGGCATCCTGCGGTTCAACGAGATCGTCAACCAGTCCGTCGAGGAGTTCGAGCTGCTCTGGCGGGTCAACACCCTCGGCTGCTTCCTCGGCATCAAGTCGGTCGCGCCGATCATGACGGCGAGCGGCGGTGGCTCGATCATCAACGCCTCCTCGATCGAGGGCCTGGCCGGCATGCCGGTGGTCGCGGGCTACACCTCGACCAAGTTCGCGATCCGCGGGCTCACCAAGGCGGCTGCCCTCGAGCTCGGGCCGAAGGGCATCCGGGTCAACTCGGTCCACCCCGGCATGATCGACACCGGCATGACCCGCGGCGTCGGCGCGGACGACGCCGCGATGGCGTGGGGCGGATCGAAGGTCGCGCTCAAGCGCGTCGGCGTCCCGGAGGACATCGCCCCGCTGTACGTCTACCTGGCCAGCGACGAGTCGTCCTTCATGACCGGTGCCGAGCTGGCGATCGACGGCGGAGCCACCGCCACCCACGCCTTCGGAGGTTGACCTCTCAACGCAGCAGCAGGCCGACCGCGACGTCGATCTGCTGGGTGACGTCCTCGGCGCTGGTACGTCCGGTGACCCAGCCGACCAGGGCGGCCAGCCACACGTCCGAGATGACGCGGACGATCGCGGCCTCCTCCTCGGTCGCCTCGGCGTGCTCGGGGGAGCCGGACATGGCGCGGGAGATCATCGTGGTCAGCCGCATGCCGACCTGGTGGATCTCCCCGGCGACCGAGGCGTCGGCGAACATGAACGCGCGCACCATCGCCTCGGTGAGCAGCGGCGACTTCTGCAGCGCCGCGGTGGTCCGCCCGAGGATGAACATCACCCGCTCGTGCGGGTTGTCGCCGGGCACGGCGAGCTCGGCGGTGCGTTTCTCGGCGCGCTCGAACTCGCGGTCCAGCGCCGAGACGAGGAGATGGATCTTGGAGGGGAAGTAGCGGTAGAGCGTGCCGAGCGCGACCTCCGCGTCGTCCGCGACGGTCCGCATCTGGACGGCGTCGAAGCCGCCCTCGGAGGCCAGGGCGATGGTCGCGTCGAGGATCCGCTTGCGCCGCTCCCGCTGCGCGGCCGATCCGCTGCTGGTCGCCTCAGTCCCCGTGGTGCTGGTCACCGTGCATCCTCCCTCGACGCTTCGTCGGCCCTCGATCAGGCCGAGTGGCCGGCGTCAGGCTAACCGGCCGAGGCCCGATCTATGAAACACGTTCTCCTTTTCGGGTAGAATTGAAACACGTTCTACCTGATTCTGAGGAGAGTTCATGCCGATCGGCGTCAGCGAGGAGCATCGGGACCTGGCAGCGAGCCTGCGGTCGTGGGCCGAAGGGCTGGGTGGTCCAGCGCTCGCCCGCGCAGCGGAGGGGCAGGCGGGCGAGGGCTTCGATGCGGCCTGGGGCAAGGTCGTCGCCCAGGGGGTCGCCGGCATCTGCGTGCCGGAGTCGCTCGGCGGCGGCGGGGGATCGATCCTCGACCAGGCGGTCGCCCTGGAGGCGTGTGCGGCAGCGCTGGTGCCGGGGGCGCTGCTGGGGACGACAGTGGTCGGCGCACTGCTGGCGCGGCACGGCGAGGGGTTGCCGGAGGGCGCGCGGGCCGGGTTCGCGCTCGGCCCGGAGGTGGCGTACGACGCCGTCGGCGCCTCCCACCTCCTGCTGCCCGATGAGGACTCCTGGTGGCTGGTCGGCTCCGATGAGGTGTCGCTCGAGGCGGCCGAGGGGCTCGACCTGACCCGGCGCGCGGCGCGGGTGGCGTGGAGCGGTGCGGGCGAGGCGACGGAGGTCGCGGGGCTCACCGCGGACGACGTACGCCGGATGGTCGTCACGCTCGCAGCAGCCGAGTGCGCGGGCATCGCGTCGTGGTGCCTCGCGACCGCCGTCGCCTACGCGAAGGTGCGCGAGCAGTTCGGGGCGCCGATCGGCAGCTTCCAGGCCATCAAGCATCTGTGCGCGGCGATGCTCGAGACCACCGAGGCGATCGCCGCGGCGGCATGGGACGTCGCCTGCGCCGCGGACGGGCGCGACGAGGAGCAGTGGGCGTACGCCGCCGAGGTCGCCGGCGCGACGTGCCTCGACGGCGCGGTCCGGGTCGCCCAGGACTGCGTGCAGGTCCTCGGCGGGATCGGGTTCACCTTCGAGCACGACGCGCACCTCTATCTCCGGCGGGCGATCGCGCTGCGCTCCCTCCTCGGCAGCGGCGACGACTTCGCGGCGTCGCTCGCAGCGCGCGCCGTCGACGGCACGCGCCGCCGGCTCCGGATCGACTTCGCGGACCGGGACGAGCCGATCCGGACCGCCGTGCGCGAACAGGTCGCCGAGATCGCGGCCACCTCGGTCGGGGACCGTCGCGCTGCGCTCGTGGAGGCCGGCTACCTGACGCCGCACTGGCCCGCCCCGTACGGCATCGACGCCTCGCCCGTCGTGCAGCTCGTGATCGACGAGGAGCTCGCCGCCGCGGGCGTGGAGAGGCCGGACCTCAAGATCGCCGGCTGGGCCGTCCCGACGATCCTGAAGCACGGCACCGACGCGCAGCGCGAGCGGTTCGTACGGGCGTCGCTGCGCGGGGAGATCCGCTGGTGCCAGCTCTTCAGCGAGCCCGGCGCCGGATCGGACCTGGCGTCGCTGACCACCCGCGCGGAGCGCGTGGACGGCGGTTGGCGGCTCACCGGCCAGAAGGTCTGGACCTCGCTGGCCCGGGAGGCCGACTGGGCGATCTGCCTGGCGCGGACGAACCCCGAGGAGCGCCGCCACCGCGGCATCACGTACTTCCTCGTCGACATGGGCTCCCCGGGCCTCGACGTGCGCCCGCTGCGCGAGATGACCGGGGATGCGATGTTCAACGAGGTGTTCCTCGACGGCGTCCTCGTCCCCGAGTCGTGCGTCGTCGGCCCGGTCGACGGCGGCTGGGCACTGGCCCGTACGACGCTCGCCAACGAGCGCGTCGCGATGGCGTCCGCGCGGCTCGGCGCCAGCGTGGAGCGCTGCGTCGAGCTGGCCGGGGGGTCGGCGGGGGAGTCGGCGGTCGATCGGGTGCGCGTGGGGCACCAGGTGGCGCTCGCGACGGTGTGCGCCCTGCTCGGTGCGCGGGTCACGCTCCGCACCCTGGCCGGCTCCGGCCCGGGGCCCGAGTCGAGCGTCGCGAAGCTCCTCGGCGTCCGCAGCCGGCAGGAGGCCTCCGAGCTCGCGGTCTCCCTGGCCGGGCCGCTCGCGCTCCTGCGCGGCGCCGATGCCGACGACGACCTGCACGAGATGCTGCTGACCCGCTGCCTGTCGATCGCCGGCGGGACGACGCAGGTGCTCCGCAACATCGCGGCCGAGCAGATCCTCGGGCTCCCGCGCTGACGCCGGTGCGGGAGCGGTCGCGACTAGGCTCGGGGCGTGGCCCACTTCGTGCTCATCTCGGGCGCGGGAACCGACTCCTGGTACTGGCATCTGCTGGCCGCGGAGCTCCGCGCTCGCGGCCACGGCGTCGCCGCGCCGGAGCTGCCCTGCGACGACGATGCCGCCGGGCTGCCCGAGTATGCCGACACCGTGCTCGCCGCGGTCGCCGATCCGACCGAGACGGTGCTGGTCGCGCACTCGTTCGGCGGATTCACCGCGCCCCTTGTCGCCGCCCGCGCCGCGGTCCGCCGGGTGGTGCTCCTCTCGGCCATGACCCCCGCGCCCGGCGAGGCGCCCGGGGACTGGTGGGCCAACACCGGCTACGACAGGGCGCGGCGGGAGCAGGACGAGCTAGACGGGCGTTCGCCGGAGGACGAGGACGCGCTGTTCTTCCACGACGTTCCCGCCGAGCTGACGGCGCGGATGCGGACGCATGTCCGCCAGCAGGCGGCCGCACCGTTCGAGGCGCCCTGGCCCCTGGGGGCCTGGCCGGACGTACCGACGTCCTTCCTGCTCTGCCGCCACGACCGCTTCTTCCCGGCGGTCTTCATGCGCCGCGTCGTCGAGGAGAGGCTGGGGCTGGTGCCCGAGGAGATCGACGGCGGACACATGGTGCCGCTGAGCCGTCCGTACGAACTCGCCGATCGCCTGGTCGGCATGGGCCGCTGAGCCGGCGCCTGCCGAATCAGAAGTCGCTGGTGCGACGCTCCTCGACGGTCTGGGTGCCGTCGCGGTGAGTGGTGGTCGCGACCGTACGGTTCGCGCGGCCGCGGTTCCAGGTGAGCGCGGAGAGGACGAGGACGACAGCGCCGACGGCCGTCAGGATCCAGCCGATCGTGGTGATGTCGACGCCCTGGACCTGCTTGTCGACGGCGAGGGCCAGGATCAGGCCGACCGCCAGGAGAAACGCACCGCTTCCATACCCCATCAGGGACTCCTTCCAACGGATGATGGCGCCCGGTGCCCGGCGGGGGTCGACGCCAAACCGTGCGCGCTAGCGAGCGGCGTGCCTGCCCCCGGCGGCCGGTCCGCCGACGTGGCTGCGGTGCCACTGCAGCCACTGCTGCACGGCGTTGATCGTGGCGTGCGAGCGGATCGAGCCGAAGATCTCGAACGCGTGCTGGGCGCCGGGGAGCTCGGCATAGGTGACCGAGGCCTTCGACACGTCCCGCAAGCGGGCCACGAACGCACGCGCCTGACGCACGCTGACCATCGTGTCGTTGGTGCCGTGGATGACCAGGAAGTCCGGGGCGTCGGCCGTGACGTGGTCGATCGGCGAGGCCTCGCGGAAGTCCTCGATGGTGGCATCGGGTGCGAAGACCCGCTTGGCCAGGAACCTCCGCAGGGAGACGGTGTACGGGTCGTCGCCGGCCATGTCGTAGACGCCGTAGAACGGGACACAGCCGGCTACCGGGACCTCGGCGGTCAGCGCGGCGAGGGATGCGAGATGCCCGCCGGCCGAGCCGCCGGTGAGGACGACGTGGTCGGAGTCGCCGCCGTACTCGCCGATGTGGTCACGCACCCAGCCGAGCGCGTTGCGGACGTCGTTGATCTGGGTGGGCCATCGGTACTTCGGGGCCAACCGGTAGTTGACCGAGACGCAGACCCAGCCGCGTGCAGCCATCCGGTTCATCAGCAGCAGGCCCTGCTGCTCCTTCTGCCCGATGGTCCAGGCGCCGCCGTGGATCTGGACGAGCACGGGCGCCGCGCCGGTGCCCTCGCTGTCGGCCGTCACCTCGCGCGGGCGGTAGATGTCGAGCCGCGCCTTCACGCCGCCTTGGGTGTACGCGACGTCGCGGATCACCTCCACGCGCGGGTCGGCCATCGCGAACGGACGGGCGAGGGACCGCAGCGACGTACGCTCGGGCTCCATCGTGGTCGCGTCCCCGGGCGCCACCGCGGCGTACGTCTCCCCGAGGACCTCGGTGAAGGTGGCGCCGGTTCCGCTGGCCCGCCACGCGAGGTAGCCGAGTCCGGCCGCCGAGCCGGCCGCGAGCGCCAGGCCGAGGGGCCCGACGCGGCGCCGAGCCACGGAGACGGCCGTGTCCACGGCGGCGATCGCCAACAGCTGCGGGGCCAGCTCGGAGACCAGCCAGCCGGCGGCGAACGCCGGCGGTGCCACCTCGCGCCGGGCGAGTGGGCGGGCGGCGTTCGCAGCGAGCACGGCGAGGGCGGCCTGGCGGAGGGTGTGGGGCCGGAGACGCATGGGGCCAACTTAGCGAGAGGGCGATAGAACACGTTCCAGAAATGGCCCTATCCTCATCCCCATGGATCGGCTGAGCGGCCTCGATGCGAGCTTCCTCTATCTGGAGACGCCCGAGCAGCTGATGCACGTCTCCGGCCTGCTGCTCCTCGAGCCCGGCACGATGCCGCGCCCCTATCGCTTCGAGGACCTGCGCGACGCGATCGCGCGCCGGGTGCGGGACGTGCCGATGTTCACCCGCAAGATCCGCCGCGTCCCGCTCGACCTCGATCATCCGATCTGGGTGGAGGACCGCCACTTCGACATCGACCGGCACGTCCATCGCCACGTGCTGCCTGCTCCCGGCGGCGACGCCGAGCTCACCGAGCTGATCGGCCACCTCGCCGGACAGGGCCTGCACCGGTCGCATCCGCTGTGGGAGATGCACGTCGTCGAGGGTCTCGCCAGCGGGCAGGTGGCCGTGGTGGCGAAGATGCACCACGCCTCGGTCGACGGGGTCAACGGCGCCAACGCGATCTCGTTCTTCTGCAGCCTGGAGCCGGAGGCGCCGCTGCTCGAGCTGCCGCCGTCGTGGCAGCCGATCAGCCGGCTGCCGAGCCGCGCGGAGCTCTTCGCGCGAGGCGTCGCCGAGAGCGCCCGCAAGCCGTTCCAGCTCGCGGGCTTGGTCCGTCCGACCGCCGGGATCCTGGCCGAGGCGAGCGAACGGGCCCGCCGTGGGATGGCGATGGCGGCGCCCCTGACCGCGCCCCGGACGTCGTTCAACGGCTCGATCACCGGTCAGCGCTCGGTCGCCATCGTGGACCTGCCGCTCGATCGCGTGCGCGCCCTACGGAAGGCGGTCCCCGGCGTGACCGTCAACGACGTGGTGCTCACCCTCGGTGGCGGGGCGTTGCGCCGCTACCTGGAGGATCGCGGCGAGCTGCCGGAGACCTCGCTGCTGGCGACGGTGCCGGTCTCGGTGCACGGCGAGACCAGCCACGAGGTCGGTCGCAACAAGGTGTCCTCGATGTTCGCGAGGCTCGGCACCGACGTCGCCGACCCGGTCGAGCGGCTGCACCGGCTCGCGGTCAGCAACGCGCACGCCAAGGACCACCACCAGGCGATCCCTGCCGACACGCTGCAGGACTGGGCGAAGTTCGCCGGCCCGCGGGTCTTCGGCACCGCGATGCGCGCGGTCTCCGCGCTGCGGCTGGCCGAGCACGGTCCGGTGATCCACAACCTCGTGATCAGCAACGTGCCCGGCCCGCAGATGCCGCTCTACTTCCTCGGCGCCCGGGTCGATGGGCTCTACCCGCTCGGTCCGGTCTTCCACGGCGCCGGCCTCAACGTCAGCGTGATGAGCCTCGATGGAGCGCTGCACATCGGGATCATCGCCTGCCGGGAGTCCGTCCCGGAGCCGTGGCGGCTCGCCCGGGACTTCCCGCTCGAGCTCGACGCGCTCAGCGCCGCCCTTCTCTAGCGTCGCGCGTGCCGAGGCGCGCCTCGACGCTCGCGATCGCCTCGAGCATGACCGGGACGAACGTCGCCGCCTCCAGGACGCATCCTCCGTGGCCGCAGTCGGCCTCGTGCGCTGACGCGCCCGGGACCAGGGTGGCCAGGGCGCGCTGACGACGGGCCGGGATCAACCCGTCCCGCGCCGTCACGACGACGGCCGTCGGCACGTCCACCAGCTCGAGCCACGGGGTGGAGTGGTGGCGACCGAGCACGCCGAGGACCTGAGCCACGGTCAGTGGGCTGGTGCTGCGGAACTCCCGGATGGCCCAGCGCCCGACCTGCTCGGCCGTGTAGGTCGGCGCGCCGGCCGCGGCCCGGTCGCCGGTACGACCTGGCGCCGCGAACACCCGCAGCGCCTTGCCGGTGAGCTCCAGCCCCTGGTGCAGGACCAGCTCGGGCACGGTCACCCGGAAGTGATCGCTGGTCGCCGCCAGAACGAGCCCGCCCACCAGGTCGGGGTGCTGACGCCACGTGCGCTGCGCGATCACCCCGCCCATCGAGTAGCCCGCGACGATCGGCCGTTCCAGGCCGAGTGTGTCGATCACGGCGGCGACATCGTCGGCGCAGTCCTGGAGGGCGAAGCGTCCGTCCCGGCCGCCGCCCAAGAGCTGCGCGCGGCCGTGCCAGCGCTGGTCGAACACGATCACCCGGTGGGTCCGGGCCAGCTCGGCCACGCTCGGGAACCAGGTCAGCATCCCGGTGCAGCCGATCGCATGCAGCAGCACCACCGCCGGCTCGTCGCGCGGGCCGGCATCGGTCAGCCAGGTGCGGCCCCGTCCGGGCAGGTCGATCCAGTCGCCCGTCGGAATCACCACGCCCGGCACCTGGGCGCGTCGGGCGGCCCAGTCGGAGGCGAGGGCGGTGCCGCCGCCGAGGAGTCTCCCGATCGGCCGGGTCAGCACCCGCGTGGGCATCGGATGGGTTGGCAGCCGCACGCGCTTAGAGTAGAACATGTTCCAGAAATGAGTGTGAAGGAGCCGGTGTTGAGCGACGAGGACCTGTCGGAGATCGCGGGCGTGCTGGCCGACGTGCTGAGCCGCGCCGATGCCGCCGCGGAGCCCGCCCGGGCGTGGTCGGCGATGGCGGACGCCGGCCTGCTGGCGCTGCCCGCGCCGGAGGAGTACGGCGGTGAGGGGCTCGGCCTGTCCGCTGCGTGCGTGCTGGTCCGCGAGGCCGCACGACGCGGGGTCGGCCTGCCGCTCGGGGCGACCCTGTCGATACTGGCCGCCGCGGGTGAGGCGCTGCCCCGCGACGTCGTCGCGCGCGCCATCGCCGGCAGGCTGCTGCTCGTCCCGGCCGTCGCCGAGACGGGTGTCGCGTTCCCGGAGCGACCGACCGTGATCTTCACCGGGGCCACCGTCAGCGGGCGCAAGATCGGCGCCGTCGCACCCTCGGATCCGGTCGCGACCGAGACGCTGCTGGTGGTCTCCGTGCTCGCGGACGAGGAGCCCGTGCTGGTGCTGGTCGACCCTGCGAGCGCGGGTGTCACCGCGACGACGACGCCCGACTCCGCCGGGATCGGCGAGGCGGCGTACTCCTTCGACAACGCTCCCGCCATCGCCGTCCTCGACCCCGGCCGGGTGAGCGTGGCATCGCTGCACCAGCACGTCGCCGCGGCCGAGCTGATCCGGCTCGACGGGCTGCTGGCGGGCGCCCTGAGGATGACGGCGGAGTACATCGGGGAGCGCACCCAGTTCGGCCGGCGGCTGGCCGAGTTCCAGGCCGTCGCCCAGCAGATCGCCGACGTCTACGTCATCTCCCGGCTCACGGCGCTCGTCGTCGAGGAGGTGGTGCGCCGGCTCGATGCCGGGGAGCCGGCCGACGATGACCTCGCGATCGCGACGCTCTGGTGCACCTCGCGGGTCGTCGCCGAGCTGCAGACCTGCCACCACCTGCACGGCGGGGTCGGCGTCGACGAGACCTACCCGCTGGCCGCGTACACCTCCGGCGCCCTGGACGCGACCCGCCATCTCGGCGGGCGGCTGGCCGCCATCGCGGCAGCGCCGATCGCCGAGTCGGCCGAGGCCGGATCGAAGAACAGCGAGCTCACCTCGGAGCAGCGGGCGTTCAAGGCGGAGGTACGCGCCTACTTCGACGGCCTGATGAGCCGCGCCGACCAGGAGGAGCTGCTGGTCGACCGGCACGGGCCGGCCTACCACCGGATCATCAAGCAGATGGGAGCCGATGGCTACCTGGGGGTCGGATGGCCGCTCGCGTACGGAGGGAAGGGACTCGATGGCCTCCACCAGGCGGTCTTCGCCAACGAGGCCGCCCGCGCCGACGTGCACCTGCCGGCGGTGACACTGCAGACCGTCGGGCCGACGCTGCAGGAGTTCGGGACCGAGCGGCAGAAGGAGATGTTCCTGCCGCGGATCCTCACCGGCGACGTGCACTTCGCGATCGGCTACTCCGAGCCCGACGCCGGCACCGACCTCGCCTCGCTGCGGACGACGGCCAGGCGGGTCTCGACAGGCTCGACCTCCGGCGGCTCGACCTCCGGCGGCTCGACCGGGGACTACTACGTCGTCAACGGGCAGAAGCTGTGGACCACCGGAGGGCATGTCGCCGACTACATCTGGCTGGCCGCCCGCACGGACCCGGACGCGCCCCGGCACCAGGGCATCTCGATCCTCATCGTCGACACCCGCGACCCCGGCTTCTCGTGGACGCCGATCCGGACGATCGACGGCTCGCACCATGTCAACGCCACCTCCTTCGACGACGTCCGCGTCCCCGCCGACATGCTCGTCGGGGAGGAGAACGGGGGCTGGCAACTGATCACCACCCAGCTCAACCACGAGCGGGTCATGCTCGGCCCGGCCGGACGGCTGGAGGGTTTGCGCGACCTGGTCCTGGGCTGGGCCGGGGGGCGCGGGCTGCTGGCGGAGCCGGGGGTGCGCGAGGTGCTCGCCGAGACCACCGCGGCGTTCCGGGTCAACGAGCTGCTCAACTGGCAGGTCGCGGCTCGCCCCGCGACCGGTCGCGCGGCGGTCGCGGACGCCTCGGCGTGCAAGATCTTCGCCTCCGCCGAGGTCCAGAGACTCGGTCGCGAGCTGCTCGGGATCGTCACGACGTACGGCGATCCGAGCGAGCCGGAGACGGCCTGGCTGACGCGGCTGCTCGACGCCACCCTGAAGCGCAACCTGGTGCTCACCTTCGGCGGCGGGGTCAACGAGGTGCAGCGCGAGCTGGTCGCCCAGTTCGGGCTCGGTCTGCCGCGGGTGCCTCGATGAGCGGGGTGGTCTCGACAAGCTCGACCTCCGGCGGCTCGACGTCCGGGTGCTCGACGTCCGGGGGCTCGATCTCAGAGGCCGTGCACGCTCAAGTGATGGCCGCCGCGGAGGAGATCATCGGCTGGGGCGAGGCCGCCGAGCGCCTCGCTCGCGACCCGGTCAACCAGCCGCGGATCGACGACTGGCTCGAGGCGATGGGATTCCCCGAGGACCTGCGTGCCCGGTTCGAGGGCGGGGAGGCACCGCCGTCGATGGCCCAGGTCTGGACGATGTACGGCCTGGGCGGCGCGGCCCCGGCCGAGGACCCCCTGCACGCGATGATGAACGTCCTCACCGACCTCGGGTTCACCGGCGTGCTCGGCACGAACTGCGAGCAGGAGTACGTCCGCTATCTGCGGGTGGGGGAGCAGGTCCGCGTCACGACCGCGCTCGACTCGGTGGTCGGGCCGAAGAGCACCGGCATGGGCGAGGGCTACTTCGTGACCTCCCGGTCGATCTGGCGGGTCGGCGACGAGATCGTGGCGACGATGCTCTTCCGCGTTCTGAAGTTCGTCCCGAGAGTGGTCTCATGAGCCCAGAGATGAGCAGTCGGATCCGGCCCGTGGTCAACCGCGACAGCGCGTACTTCTGGGAGGGCACGGCCCGTGGCGAGCTGCGGATCCAGTCCTGCAACGCCTGCGGTGCCCTGCGACACCCACCCGGCCCGGCCTGCCCCGACTGCGGGGCGCTGGACCGCGGCCACGTGGTCGCCTCGGGCCTCGGCCACGTCTTCTCCTACGTCGTGCACCACCATCCGCCCGTGCCGGGCAAGGAGCTCCCGCTCGTGATCGCGCTGATCGACCTCGACGAGGGCGTACGGATCGTGGGCGAGGTGGCCTGCGAGCCGGACGAGATCGCCATCGGCGAGCGGCTCCAGGTGGACTTCGAGCGGCTGGACGAGGACCTCACGATGCCGATCTGGAGGCTGCGATGACATCGGTGGAGGTGGGGGAGCGGCTACCCGAGATGACGGTGCCGATCACCCCGACGATGGTCGTCTCGACGGCGCTCGCGACCCGCGACTTCCAGGACGTCCATCACGACCGCGACCGGGCCCAGGCGGCCGGTTCGAGGGACATCTTCGTCAACATCCTGACCTCGACGGCGCTGTGCGAGCGCTACGTCACCGAGTGGGCCACCCGGTGGGCCGGCGAGGACGTCGAGCTGCGCGGCATCGCGATCCGGCTCGGCGCACCGGCCTACCCGTACGACATGCTGACGTTCACCGGCGAGGTCGCCTCGGTCGAGGACGGGATCGCGACGGTCGCGGTGACCGGCTGGGTCTCGACAGGCTCGACCTCCGGGGGCGGGGTCTCGACAGGCTCGACCTCCGGGGGCGGGGTCTCGACGGGCTCGACCTCCGGGAGCTCGACCTCCGGGGGCGCACACGTCACCGGGACGGTGAGGATCGCATGGTGAACGGCGCGGCGGCGATCGTCGGCGTCGGCGCCACCGACTTCTCCAAGGACTCCGGGCGCTCGGAGCTCCAGCTCTCGGTGGAGGCGGTGCAGGCCGCATTGGCCGACTGCGGGCTGCGCCCGACCGACGTCGACGGACTGACCACGTTCACGATGGACACCTCCTCGGAGATCGCCGTCGCGCGGGAGCTGGGCATCGCGGAGCTGCGGTTCTTCAGTCGGATCAACTTCGGCGGCGGCGCGGCGTGCGCCACCGTGCAGCAGGCCGCGATGGCGGTCGCGACGGGCGTGGCCGACGTCGTGGTCGCGTACCGCGGCTTCAACGAGCGATCCGGCGCGCGCTTCGGCCAGGTGTCGGTCACGGCGGCGACGCAGGTCAACACCAACGGTCTGGACAACGCCTGGACCTATCCGTTCGGACTGGGCACGCCGGCGGCGACGGTGGCGATGCAGGCGCGGCGCTACATGCACGACTACGGCGCGACCTCGGAGGACTTCGGCCGGGTCGCGGTCGCCGACCGGCGGCACGCGGCCACCAACCCGCATGCGTTCTTCCACGGCCGGCCGATCACTCTCGAGGAGCACCAGGCCTCGCGGATGATCACCGACCCGCTGCACCTCCTGGACTGCTGCCAGGAGTCGGACGGTGCGGTCGCGCTGGTGGTCACCTCGGCCGAGCGGGCGCGCGACCTCGCCCAGACGCCGGCCGTCGTCGCGGCAGCGGCCCAGGGCAGCGGGCGCGACCAGTTCGTGATGACGTCGTACTACCGCGACGACATCGGCATCCCGGAGATGGGCGTCGTCGGCCGCGAGCTGTGGCGACAGTCGGGGCTCACCCCGGCACAGATCCAGACCGCGGTGCTGTACGACCACTTCACCCCGTACGTGCTGATGCAGCTCGAGGAGCTCGGCTTCTGCGGGCGTGGGGAGGCGCCGGGATTCATCGCCGACGGCGCGATCGAGCTCGGCGGCCGGCTGCCGATCAACACCCACGGTGGCCAGCTCGGCGAGGCCTACATCCACGGCATGAACGGCATCGCCGAGGCGGTCCGCCAGGTCCGGGGCACGTCCGTCAACCAGGTCCCCGACGTGTCGAACGTGCTGGTCACCGCCGGCACGGGCGTGCCGACCAGCGGACTCGTCCTGCGGCGCTGAGGATCACCGCCAGGTCGCCTCGGTGCGCTCGACGAGGTCGTCGACGACTCCCTCGACGCTGCCCAGGCGCTCGTACGCTGCCCGCTGTCGCGTCGCCCCGCCCCCGCGCAGGACCCGGTCGACGCCGTCCTCGACGCGCTCGAGGTCGCCGGCCGCCTCGAGCGCCGGGCGGACGTGGTCGATCAGCCCGGCCAGCACGTCGCGGGCCGGAGCGAGCTCGCGCCGGGCGGGATGGACGAGGGCGTCGGCCAGACCGCGATGGGCGGCGCGCCAGGTGCACGCGCGCAGGATCTCGGCGCGCCACGGAGCCGGCGGCCGGCCGTCCGCCCACGCGTCGGCCGCGGTCTGCACCAGCCCGCGGACCAGCGCCGCGCACAGCACCGCGTCCTGCGGATCGGTGCACACGTCGAGCACGCGGACCTCCACGGTGGGCTGGCCGCGGGAGAGGCGGGCGTCGTAGTAGAGCATCCCGTCGTCGCGCGCCGCTCCGGTCATCATGAGCAGGCGGGCCGTCTCCTCGTACTGCTCGACGGTGCCGAACGCCTCGGTCGCCCCGGCGCTCGGCCAGCGGCTCCACGCCTGGCTGCGCCAGGAGGCGTACGTGGTGTCGCGACCCTCGAAGAACGGAGAGTTCGCCGAGACGGCGAGCAGGACCGGCAGCCACGGGGTGATCCGGTCGATCACGCCGACGCCCTCCTGGGGCGAATCGATGGCGACGTGCACGTGGCAGCCGCAGGTGGCGCCGGTGCGCGCGGTCTCCCCGAACGTGTCGACCATGTCGCGGTAGCGGTCGTTGGGCGAGACCTGCGGGTCGTCGCCGCCGAGGGGCACGATCCCGGAGGCGACCACCGCCAGCCCCGCTGCCGCGGCCGCGGTGCCTGCCGTGCGGCGCCCCGCGACGAGCTGCCGCCCGATCTCCTCGAGGTCGGCCGCCGGGTCGGTGCGGGTCTCGACCTGATGCAGGAAGAGCTCCTGGTCGAGCTCGTCGGTGGCGGGGTGCGGACGGTCTCGGACCTCGTCGCGACCGGTCCGCTCGCGGTTGACCCGGACCACCTCGCTCGAGCGTGGGCTGATCGTCCGGGTCGCGGGGTCCACGAGCAGGAGCTCCTCCTCGACCCCGACCGTGCGTGGCGTCTCCATGGGGTGCGTTACCCCGTGGGACACCGGCTCATCAGCGGCGCGGGACCAGCGGGCGGCTATGCCGCGGCGCGCCGGGCCTCCGCCAGCTCGACCGCGCGGCGGAACGAGCGGGCCACGTACGGCGGGACCTTCAGGCCCGCCGCCGACTCGGCGAGCAGCTCGGCCTCGACCCGGGTGACCTCGGCGGCGAAGGTGGCCGCCTCCGCGGGGCCGCCGATGCCCAGGTCGAGCATCAGCTCGCCCACGTCGGCCAGCCGGCTCTCGTCGCCCGCCCCGACCGGGGCGAAGGTGAGCGCCCGCAGCCGACGCACCAGCCAGCGCTGCCAGCCGGAGAGCTGCTCCCACAGCAGCCTCGCCGACATCTGGTAGAAGGCGTAGTGGCCGGGCTCCTGGCGCCGGATCGGGCTGATCACGGTGTGGGCCACGGCCGCCTCGCCGAGGTCGACCAGCCCGTCGTGGAGACGGCTGTAGGCCAGCACCGCCGAGCGCTCGGTGGACATGCCGGTCAGGTAGTAGAGCATCCGGGCGACATCCTGGATGGCGTGGTGCTCGGCCAGCAGGCCGAGCAGGCGCAGCGGGAACGACACGCCGCCCAACCGCGGCTGGGCGGGCGGTCGCCCGATCCGGGTCTGCAGCTCGTCGAGGATCAGCCCGTGGTGGCGCTCCTGGGGCTCCCACACGTCGCGGTAGAAGTACCGGTCGACCTCGGGCGGGTCGGGCAGCAGCACGGTCAGCTCGAGGACGTTGCGCTCGACCTCCAGCTCGGTGCACGCCATGTAGTCCAGCACTCCGCCGAAGCGCCGGGCGAGCTCCGCGGGGCGCCGCACGGTGTAGTCGACCGAGGATAGGTCGATGGGCGGATGCTCCTCGCCGAGGCGCTCGACATGTGCCCGCAGCCGGGCGGGGCTCACGAACCTGACCATGACCTTGATTCGACACCAGGGCCCGGTCGGATTTCTACCGTCGATCCGGGTGGTTCACCCGGCCTGATCGACGACCAGCGCGGCCTCGTCCGGCGGAGCCGGGGTGAGCACGGCGTCCTCGACCAGCTCGGAGCGCTCGATGTCGCGCTCGACGTCGCGGAAGCGCAGCGCCAGGTGGGCCTCCGAGTCGTCTCCGACCAGGTCCACCGCGGCGACGACGAAGAGTCGGCTCGGCCCGACGAACTCAGCGTGCAGGTAGGTGACCCGCTCGATCTGGGGATGCTGCAACAGGAGGCCCAGCACGTGCCGGTGCATCTGCGGTGGCAGGCCCTCGCCCAGCAGGTACGCCATGTTGCGGCGCATCAGGAAGACCGCGACGACGGCGAGAAGGACGCCGATCAGGATCGAGCTGCAGGCGTCGTACGCGGCATCGCCGGTGAGCTGGTGCAGGCCGATGCCGGCCGCGGCGATGACGATGCCGATCAGCGCGGAGGCGTCCTCGAAGAACACCGCCCGCAGCGTCGGATCGGACGTACGGGTGACGTAGCGGGCCGGGTGCAGGCCGAGCACGCTCGCCTTCCCACGCACCTGGCGGCTGGCCTGCGCGAACGACGTGCCCTCCAGGGCGACCGCCACGGCGAGGATGACGTAGTTGGTGACGAAGTGACCGCTGCCTTCCTCGGCCGGGCGCAGGAGGGTGGTGAGCCCGTGCCAGATCGACACCATCGCGCCGGCGGAGAAGAGGCCGAAGGCCGCGACCAGCGACCAGATGTAGGTCTCGCGCCCGTAGCCGCGCGGGTGGAGCGTGTCCCGTGGACGCCGGCCGCGCCGCTCGGCGATGACGAGGAAGATCTCGTTGCCGGTGTCGGACCACGAGTGCGCGGACTCGGCGACCATCGCCGCGGAACCGGTGAGCGCGGCCGCGGCGCTCTTGGCGATCGCGAGCAGGGCGTTGGCGACCAGCGCGATCACCACGGTGAGGGTGGACTCGCCGTTCTGACCGCGCTGGTCTCGTGCCTCGTCCTCGTAGGCCGACAGCGACATACCCGCCCCGTTATCCCGTACGAGCGGATCCATCCGTCGCGCCGCCGGGTACGTTCGGCCTCATGGCGATCATCCACCAGGCCACGATCAGCCCGACCAAGAGCGAGCTGCTCGACGCCCTGTTCGGCGAGCCGACCACGACGCTGGGCACGTACCGGTTCGACGACCCAGCCGGCGAGGTCGGCATCGAGGGGTTCGTCGTGCGCGTGGCGGGCGCGACCCGCCACGTCCTGCTCACCTACCGCGGCGCACCGCTCGAGGACGCCCGCCCCGTCTCGACGATGGAGCACAGCGCCCTCGGCCGGCGCTGGATCTACGACGCCGCCACCGACCCGGTCGCGCTCTCCGTGCTCGGCCGCGCGCTGGCCGGCGATCAGGGGCAGGCGCCGGAGGAGATCTGGAACGGCGACCACCACATCACCACCCGCGAGCCGAGTGCGCGCATCGCGCTGATCGCGGGCGAGCCGGCCGGCGCGGGTGCCGTTGCGGTCATCGTCGCCGACCTCGACGGCGTGCTGCCCGAGGACGCGGGAGCTCGCCTCTCCGCCGCCTGGGGCGGCGGCTCGGCGGTCGTCGCGTACCTCCCGCGCTGATTCCGCGTTGGACCGACGACACCGGGAGAGGCCTGGTGTCGGTCGGGAGCTGCGCGCAAGACTGAGGGCTCGCCCTCGGGTTGGAGCCGGAGCCGCGGAACGGACGGTGGCATGAGCAAGACGACCATGGTGCGGTCGCGCGGGCCGTCGCTCCAGGACCGCGCGCGGCGCACGGTGCCACGGTCGCTCTACCGCTCCTACCTCGCGGTGGTGATGGCGGCGACGTTCGTGCTGCCGTTCGCCCTGCACGACATCGGCCACCTGCCCGCACGCGACGACGAGCTGCTCACCGTGCTGGTGCTGATCGGCGCCTCGGCGCTCAACGTGGAGATGGGCCGGATCGTCGAGGGCGGGGTGGCCGGCAGTCAGCGCCCGCACAAGGCGCTGTCGGCGTGGGCGTTCGCCTCGGCGCTGGTGCTGCCGACCTGGTGGCTGCTGCCGGTGGTGACGGTGACCTACGTGCACGCCTGGTGGCGCGGGATGCGGGTGCCGGTGCTGAAGTGGATCGGCTCGGGCGCCTACATGGTGCTCTCCGGCCTCGTGGCGGCGGCGGTCTCGACGGCGATCGCGGGCCAGGACATGGACCTGATGAGCGGCACCGGTGGGCGGGGCCTGGTCACCGTGCTGGCGTCCGGGGCCGCGTTCCTCGCCGCCGAGACGCTGCTCTTCCACGGCAGCGCCTACCTCAACCGCCCCGAGAGCGAGGTGTGGCTGCGCCGGACGCTGCGCAGCCCCTCGTTCTACCTGACCGAGGCGGCGGTGCTGTCCATCGGCGGCCTGTCGGCGGCGATCTGGACCACTGTGCCGTGGCTGCTGGTGCTGTTGGTCCCGGTCTTCGGGCTGACCCAGCGGGCGGCCCTGCACGAGCCGCTGCGGGAACGGGCCGACCACGACGACAAGACCGGTCTACTGCGGTTCGAGGCCTGGCGCCACCTGGTGGCGCTCGGCGCCGAGCGCTGCTCGCGCCAGCACGAGTCGTGGAGCGTGCTGCTCATCGACATCGACCACTTCAAGCGGTTCAACGACCGGTGGGGCCACCTGGTGGGCGACGAGGCACTGACGGTGGTGGCTCAGACGATCGAGCAGGAGAGCGGACAAGGCGCGATCGTCGGGCGCTTCGGCGGCGAGGAGTTCTGTGTCTTCCTCGAGGGAGCCGAGGGCCGGGTAGTCGCCGTGGCCGAGCGGGTCCGGGTGGGCGTGGCGCAGATCGAGGTGCCCGGGGTGGAGAACCTCACCATCAGCCTCGGTCTCGCGGTGGTTTGGCCCGGCGTGGACGTCGAGCTGCACACGGTGCTCGAACAGGCCGACCGGGCCCTGTTCGACGCCAAGGCCGACGGTCGCAACACCACCGCCGTACGGCTCGTCTCCGACTAGCTCGCCTCACCGGAACCGGGGGAGCCGGCGTGCGCTCGCTGTGCAAGACTCGAAGCATGACCGCGACGCGCTCGCCGCTCCTGATCCCGGTCGCCGCCGCGCTCGCCGTGGGCCTGGGTGCCTGCGGCAGCGACAACGGCAGCAGCGGGGACGACGACTCCGCCACCGCTCGTGCCTGTTCCGCGCGCGCCGACCTCTCCACGTCGATGCAGAAGGTCGTCGACGACGTCAAGGCCGGCAACCTCGGCGACGCCCGCGACCAGCTCAGTGACGTACGCACCAAGGTCACGGCCCTCAGCGACGCCGTCTCCGACCTCAGCGCGGACGAACGGGACAAGCGTCAGCCGCAGATCCAGGAGCTGCAGGACGAGGTCAAGGGACTCACGAACGTCCGCAGCCTGACCGAGCTGAGCGTCGCCCTCACGACCGTCAAGGCCAGCGCGTCCACCCTCCTCACCGACCTCGGCGACGACCTGAAGTGCTCCTGACCCGGGTGCGCAGCGCGGCCGGCGCCGTCATCTTCGACCGGATCGCCGGCCCGGACGGTCCGCGTCAGCGCGAGCGGATCCACGGTCGCGAGGGGCCACGCCTCGCCGAGCCCGGCACCCCGATCTGGCG
Organism: Nocardioides sp. JCM 18998; assembly: GCF_055391535.1. Taxonomy (NCBI): domain Bacteria; kingdom Bacillati; phylum Actinomycetota; class Actinomycetes; order Propionibacteriales; family Nocardioidaceae; genus Nocardioides; species Nocardioides sp. JCM 18998. The sequence continues at coordinate 4,087,131 of NZ_AP043886.1, read as the reverse complement.
GGTGCACGGCGATGCCTCGATGTTCATCGGTGGACTGCGTGCCCTGTTGCTCCAGTCGCTGCACCCGGCCGCGATGCGGGCGGTCTCCGAGCACTCGGGCTACCGCGGCGACATGCTCGGCCGCCTCGCCCGGACCAGCACCTTCATCGCGACCACCACCTTCGGGCATGTCGAGGACGCCGAGGCGGCGATCGAGGTGGTGCGGCGGATCCATCGGCACGTGCACGGCACGATGCCGGACGGCACGCCGTACCGCGCCGACGACCCGCACCTGCTCGAGTGGGTGCATCTCGCCGAGATCGACAGCTTCCTGAGAGCGCATCAGACCTACGGCGCTCGGCCGCTGGACGCCGCCGAGCGGGACCAGTACGTCGCCCAGACCGCCGAGGTGGCCCGGCGCCTGGGCGTGCCGGACCCACCCTTGACCGAGCGTGAGCTCGGGCGTCGCCTGGCGGCGTTCCGGCCCGAGCTGCGCTCCACGCCCGAGGCCCGCGAGGCGGTCGGCTACGTGCTGCTCCGGCCGCCGCTGGGACTGGCCGAGCGGGTGCCGTACGCCGTGCTGGCGGCGGCCGCGGTCGGCCTGATGCCGCGGTGGACCCGCCGCCCGCTGCGGCTGCCGTGGCTGCCGGTCACCGAGCGCACCGTGGTGCGGGCGCTCGGCACCCTGACCACCGGCACGATCCGCTGGGCGATGACGCCGCCGCGGTGAACGCGGGCTCAGTCGCTCGCGGTCACCGGCCAGCGGATCTCCTCGAGCGGCAGCCGGTCGCGGCTCGTGCCGGCACCGGTGAGCTCCTCGGCGCCGGCGGCCGGCACGCCGATCGCCGCCATCGTGGTGACCTCCCATGCGTCCGGGACCCCGAACTCGCCGGCGACGGCGTCACGGTCGAAGGCACGGAACTGGTGGACCGCGAGGCCGAGGGCGTGCGCCTCGAAGCTCAGGTGCGCCACCGCCTGGCCCAGGTCGTAGCGGGCGAACTCGGAGTACTCCAGGTCGCTGCCGTCGACGAGCTGGCGCGACAGGTTCGCGACCAGCAGGCTCGCGGTCGGCGCCCACCGCGACGAGCTACGGGCCAGGTGCCGCACCAGCCGCTGGTGCACCGCATCGCCGCGCACCCCGACCACGAACGCCCACGGCTGCGAGTTGCCCGCGGACGGAGCACGGCTCGCCGCGGCGAGTAGCGCGTCGACCTCGTCCGTACCGATGGCGTGGTGCTCGTCGAAGGCGAGCGGGCTGAACCGCTCGCGGGCGAAGTCGCTCAGCTCCGGTCCATCGCTCACGTACGGACCAACCGCTGTGTCATCGCACGCATTCCGGAATCAATCGACGACCGCCCCGGTTGGAGCCCGGCGTGACCAGCACTCTCTTCGAGCCCCTGTCCGTCGGCGCGATCACGCTGCCCAACCGCGTGCTGATGGCGCCGCTGACCCGTATGCGCGCCACCGACCCCGGCGACGTGCCGAACCAGCTGATGGCGGAGTACTACCGCCAGCGCGCCGGCGCCGGCCTCATCGTCTCCGAGGGCACCCAGATCTCGCCGATCGGCAAGGGCAACATGGATACGCCCGGCATCTACAGCGACGAGCAGGTCGAGGGCTGGCGGCTGGTCACGGACGCCGTCCACGCGGAGGGCGGCCGGATCGCCGCGCAGCTGTGGCACGTCGGCCGGGTCTCGCACCCCGACCTGGTGGGCGGCGAGCTTCCGGTCTCCTCCTCGGCGAACACCTACCGCAGCCGGGCCAGCCTCAAGGGCGCGAACGGCCTGCCGGAGCGCGCCGACTCACCCACGCCGCGGGCGCTGAGCACCGAGGAGATCGCCGCCACCGTCGAGGACTACGTGCGCGCCACCCGCAACGCCCGCGAGGCCGGCTTCGACCTCGTCGAGATCCACGGTGCCCACGGCTACCTGATCCACCAGTTCCTCGGGGCGGCGAGCAACCACCGCGAGGACGCGTACGGCGGCTCGCAGGAGAACCGGGCGCGGTTCGCGCTCGAGGTCGTCGACGCCGTGATCGGCGCGTGGTCGGCCGACCGCACCGGCATCCGGATCTCGCCACAGGGCTCCTTCAACGGTCTCGACGAGGACGACCTGCCGATGGCGCTGTACCTCGCCGGTGAGCTCTCCCGGCGCGGGCTGGCGTTCCTGCACGTCTCCGAGCCCGACTGGGCGGGCGGCCCGGCCCTGCAGGATGACTTCCGCAAGGAGCTGCGCGCGGCGTACGACGGTGCCCTCTTCGGCGCCGGCGCGTACTCGCTGGAGAAGGCCGAGCGCCTGGTCGGGCTGGACCTGATCGACGCGGCCGCCTTCGGCCGGCCGTTCATCGCGAACCCGGACCTGCCGGAACGGCTGCGCGCCGGTGCCTCGCTGAACGAGCCGATCCCGGCGACCTTCTACGGCGGCGACGAGGCCGGCTACACCGACTACCCGACGCTGAGCGCCTGATCGGATCCGCGCGGACGACGACGCGGCGGCGAGGCTCTCGCCTCGCCGCCGCGTCGGGTGCTTCAGGGTCGGTCACCAATAGTGCGCGCGTGGACCGATCTGACGGCCCGCCGAGCCGGCGATCCACAGCACGGCTCCCACGATGACGAGGATGATGCCGAGCGTCCACAGGATCGGCACGCTGAGCACCGCCCCGAGGATCAGCAGGACCAAGCCGAGGATGATCATGGCGACTCCCTTCCCACAGGCCCGCGGGGTGCGGGCCGACCAGGACCGGTACCCGCGATGACTCAACGGGATGCAGCGTGGCGCCCGGCTCGGCGGCCGAAGTAGGAGCCGTCGCCGAGCTGGAGACCGCTGGCGTACCCCTTCGCGTCCTGCGCGAGGTTGGCCGCGCACGCGCCGCCGGCGTAGAGCCCGCCGATCACGGAGCCGTCCTCGCGCCGGACCTGGCCGTCGAGGGTGCAGGCCAGCCCACCCATGGTGAAGCCGGCGTACATCGCCTTGCCCAGGCGTAGGTCGAAGACGCCCCATGGCGCCTTGTCCTGCGGGGCCAGCCACTCGCTGCCCTTGCGGAAGTCGGGGTCGTCGCCGGCGGCGGCGTGCTTGTTGTACGACGTCAGCGTCTCGGCCAGCGCGTCGGCCGGTACGCCGATGCCGGCTGCCATCTCCTCGATCGTCTCGTAGCCGTCCAGGAACGGGCACAGCGGGAACGACGGGTGCTCGACGTGCTCGGAGTCGACGATGAGGTAGGCGGCCGCGTCGGGCTGCTCGAGCACGAACGCCGACGTACGGGCGTGGTAGCTGTCCTCGGCCACGAAACGTCTGCCCAGGCGATTGACGATGATGCCCTTGAGCAGCTTCGACGGCGGGTAGAACGGTGCGGTCTGGAACGGCTGGTCCATGAACCTCCAGGCGCCGCCGGCCGATGCGCCCAGGCGCAGGCCGAGCCCGTCGTCGTAGGTCGAGGCCAGCGGGAAGAAGGTCCCCGAGCGCAGGGACTCGCTCAGGGTCGGCACGTGCTCGGCGAGCATCTCGGCGTTGCCGACGAAGCCGCCCGCGGCGAGGATCACGACCCGTGCGCGGATGAAGCCGCGGTCCTCGAAGCGGCGCCAGCCGACGCCGACCACGTCACCCGCGGCCGAGACGACGAGCTGGGTCGCGCCGGTCTCGTACCGGATCTCGGCGCTGGTCTCGGCGAGCCGCTCGTCGAGTCGATCGAGCACGATCCGGGCGCCGCCGGTGTCGCCCGGGACCGGCACCTTGTGCCCGCGCGGGGCGGGCCTGGCCTGCTCGCGGAACGGCCAGACCAACTCGTTGCCGGTGTACATCAGCCCCTCGGTGCCGGGCTGGATCACCGCTTTCTCGGGGTAGTAGGAGCGCTCGAACGCGAACCCGAGCGCCTCGAGCCAGTCGAAGTGCTCGACGCTGTCGTCGCAGTAGGCGCGGATCTTGTCCGCCTCGGGCTCGCGGGAGACGGCGGTGAGGTACGCCGCCATCTGCTCGGCCGAGTCCTCGATCCCGCTGGCGCGCTGCACAGCGGTGCCGCCGCCGAGGTAGAAGTGCCCGCCGGCCATCGCGCTCGTTCCGCCGTACGTGGCCGCACGCTCGATGAGCAGCACCCGCGCCCCGGCGCGGGCCGCCTCGAGGGCCGCGCAGCCGCCGGCGATGCCGAAGCCGACCACGACGACGTCGACCTCGTCGGACCATGCGGTGACCTCAGCGACCGGGACGGTGGCCGGGAGATCGGCGCTCACGCGTCCACCTCCACCAGGGCATCGGCCAGAGCCGGGGCGCCGTCGCGCTCGCCGCCGACGATCGTGGCCGTGACCGCGATGCCGACCTCGGTGCGCCAGCCGCGGACCCGCAGCGACTCCCCGGGGAAGACGACACCGGCGAAACGCGCCCGCCAGCTCGCGACCCGGGACGCGTCACCGCCGAGCAGCCCGTCGCTCACCTCGCGCAGCGTGATGCCCCACGTGCACAGCCCGTGCAGGATCGGCGCCGGGAAGCCGGCGCCCCGGGCGAACGCGGGTGAGGCGTGCAGCGGGTTGCGGTCACCGCACAGCCGATAGAGCAGGGCCTGCTGCGGCGTCACCGCATAGACCGACTCGAGGTCGGGCGCGCGCTCGGGCGCCGCGAGGGAGCTCGACTCGCCACGGGAGCCGCCGAAGCCGCCCTCGCCGCGCGCGAAGATCGACGAGCGGACGGTCCACAGGGCGGTGCCGTCCTCGGCGCGTGCGGTGCCTTCCTGCCAGATCACCGCGGCCTTGCCCTTGTCCCAGATGTCGGTGATCCGGGTCGTGAGTGTCGCGGTGCCGGTGGTCGGGATCGGCACGTGCACCCGGATCTCCTGCGACCCGTGCACCACGGAGGCCAGGTCGATCTCGCAGCCCGGGAAGGACACCACCGGCGGCTCGGTCTCGTGGAAGCCCGGCGCCACCACGCCGAACGACGGCAGCACCTGCAGATCGTCGCCGTCGTAGGTGTAGCGCAGCACGGCCGGGTCCAGGTTGTCGCCCGCACGTGCGCCAGCACCGATCGCGAGGTGGTAGAGCAGGACATCGCTCGCGGACCAGGAGAACGTACGGTCCGGCAGCGCGGCGCCGATCGCGACGGCGGGGTCGATGGGCATCAGCTCTCCTGGGTCTCGATACGCTCGCTAGCGCTCGCTACTCGACCACCGGTGTCGTGGGTCTCGATACGCTCGCTAGCGCTCGCTACTCGACCACCGGTGTCGTGGGTCTCGATACGCTCGCTGGTGCTCGCTACTCGACCACCGGTGTCGTGGGTCGAGTAGCCCGAGCCTCTGGGCGAGGGCGTATCGAGACCACCGGCGGCGATGTCCTCGGCCGCCAGGTAGCCGAACACCATCGCGGGGCCGATGGTCGCGCCGGGGCCGGCGTAGGTGCGTCCCATCACGGCTGCGGACGCGTTGCCGGCGGCGTAGAGGCCGGCGATGGCGGAGCCATCAGGGCGCAGCACCCGGGCGTGCTCGTCGGTGACCAGCCCGCCCTTGGTGCCGAGGTCGCCGGGCACGAGCCTCACCGCGTAGAACGGCGCCTGGTCGACGGTGTGCAATGAGCAGTTCGGCTTCACGGTCGGGTCCGAGTAGTACTTGTCGTACGCGCTCTCGCCGCGGTGGAAGTCCTCATCCACGCCCGTGGCCGCGAAGCCGTTGAACCGCTCGACCGTGGCCTGCAGGCTCGCCGCCGGCGCGCCGATCTGCTCGGCGACCTCGGCCATGGTCGCGCCCTTCACCACCACGCCCTCCTTGAACCACCGGCCCGGGAACGGCTGGCGCGGGCCGAGCCCGGCGAAGAGATAGCGGTTGCGGTAGCGCTGGTCGAAGACCAGCCAGGCCGGTACGTGGCTGACCCCCTGCCCGCCCTGGAACGCAGCCTCGCCCTTCTGGATCTCGTGGACGGCCTCGACGTAGGGGAGCGCCTCGTTCATGAAGCGCTCGCCGGCGCTGTTGACGATGAGGGAGCCCGGCAGGTTGCGCTCGGCCAGGCAGAACCACGGGCGGCCGGGCAGCGGGATGGTCGGGCCCCACCAGGCCTCGTCCATCAGAGCCGTGTCCGCACCGGCGGCGATCCCCGCCAGGATGCCGCCGCCGGTGTTGCCCAGCGCACCCGTGGTCCAGTCGGTGTCCTGGGGCGCGGGCTGGTGCTTCTCCCGCATCTCCAGGTTGCGCTCGAAGCCTCCGCTGCCGAGGATCACGCCCCGCCGGGCATGGATCTCCTCGCGCACGGTGGTCGAGCCTGTCGAGACCTCGACGATGACGCCCACGACCCGGCCGCCGTCGACGAGCAGATCGACCAGCTCGCTCTCGTACCGGATCGGCACGCCCGCCTCGATCAGGCCCTGGCGCAGCCCGATGGCGAGCGCGGCGCCCATCGCGTACATCCTGCGCCCGCGCAGGCCGGCGACGAACCGGGCCAGCGCGACCTTGAGCATCGTGAGCGGTCCGCGGATCGTGCGCATGCCGAGGCTGATCTTGCGGAAGTCGGCCTGCGTGACGATCAGGTTGGCGGGCGCCTTCGTGTAGGGCGGGTGCAGGCGGTCGAGCTCCTCGCCGAGGAAGCGGGCGTCCATCGGCACCGGCTCGCAGCTGCGGCCCGCGACGCGGCCGCCGGGCTGCTCGGGCTGGTAGTCGGCATAGTCCGGGACCCACTGCAGCCGCACCGGCGTCTGGTCGCGGACGAAGTCGAGCACCTCGGCACCGCGGTCGACGTAGGTCTCGCGGCTCACCGCCGGGACGACATCGCCGACGATGGCCTGCAGGTACTCCTTCGCGCGCGCGTCGTCATCGGGGTCCACCTGGCCGGCCGCACGCAGGGCATAGTTGCCCGGAACCCAGACGCCACCGCCCGAGCGGGACGTCGACCCGCCGAACCAGGCGGTCTTCTCCACCACCACGGTGCTCAGTCCGTGCCGGCGTGCTGCGGCCAAGGCGGCGGTCATGCCGGCACCACCGGCACCGACCACGACGACGTCGTACTCCATGAAGAAGGTTCTAGCAGAAAAGTAGAACCTGTTCTAGTCTGGCGGCATGACGGAGTCCATGGGGTCCCAAGAACCGGCGCAGCAGGTACTGGCGGGCGTGCGCGATCTCCTCCCGACCTTCCGGGAGCGCGCCGACGAGGCCGAGCGGCTGCGGGCGGTGCCCGAGGCGTCGGTCAAGGAGCTGGAGGAGACCGGGTTCTTCCGCCTGCTCCAGCCGAAGCGGTACGGCGGGTACGAGGCCGACCCGATCGACTTCTACACCGCCGTGCGCGACATCGCCTCGGCCTGCGGATCGACCGGCTGGGTCTCCAGCGTGCTGGGCGTGCACCCGTGGCAGATCGCGCTCTTCGACGACGCCGCCCAACGGGCGGTCTGGGGCGACGACGACACCGTGCGGGTCAGCTCCTCGTACGCCCCGATGGGCAAGGCCGTCGTCACCGACGGCGGCTTCAGCCTCTCGGGCCGCTGGAGCTTCTCGTCGGGCTGCGCGCACGCCTCCTGGGTCCTGCTCGGCGGTCTGGTCTTCGACACCGAGGGCGCCATGGTCGACTTCCGTACGTTCCTGGTGCCGCGCGACAAGTACGAGATCGTCGACGTCTGGAACGTCGTCGGGCTGGCCGGCACCGGCTCCAACGACATCGTGGTGGCCGAGACCTTCATCCCGGCGGAGTTCACCCTCTCGATGGGGGAGACGGGCCGCTGCAAGGGCCCCGGCCAGGAGGTCAACACCGGCGACCTCTACAAGCTGCAGTTCCATTCGCTGTTCACCACCACGATCACCACCCCGATCATCGGGATGGCCTCGGGTGCCTACGCGGAGCACGTGACGATGCAGCAGGGCCGGATCCGGGCGTCGTACGGCGAGAAGGCCTCGCTCGACCCGTTCGCGGCCGTACGGGTCGCTACGGCCGGCTCGGAGATCGACGCCGCCTGGGCACTGCTGATGAACAACATCCGCGAGCAGCAGGCCTATGTCGCGCGCGGGGAGAGGATCCCGATCTCACAGCGGCTCCGGATCCGGCGCGACCAGGTGCTCGGCACCCAGCGCGCGATCGACGCCATCGACTCGCTGTTCGAGGCCTCCGGCGGGCGTGCCCTGGCCACCGGAACACCGCTGCAGCGTGCCTGGCGCGACGCCCACGCCGGCCGGGTGCACGCCGCGAACGACCCCGAGCGGGCACTGCAGATGTACGGCGCCTCCGAGTTCGGGCACAACGTCGACCCGGGGATGTACTGATGCGACGCGAGGAGCTGCAACGATCCGCGAAGGCGGGTGATCTGACGCTGCAGTACTACGACACCGGGGCGGTCTCGACAGGCCCGAACTCCACAGGCCCGAACTCCACAGGCTCGACCTCCGTTGGTGGTGGGTTGCCGCTGGTGATGCTGCACGGCGGTGGGCCCGGCGCATCGGCGTGGTCGAACTTCGGGCGGGCACTGCCGCACTTCGCCGACTCGTTCCGCACCCTGCTGATCGACCAGCCCGGCTTCGGCGGCTCCGACAAGCCGGCGGTGGTGGGCAACTACTACCGCTTCGCCGCCGACCACATCGCCGCGCTGCTCGACGAGCTCGGCGTCGAGCGGATCCACCTGCTCGGGAACTCGCTCGGAGGTGGCACCGCGATGCGGTTCGCGCTGAGCTATCCCGAGCGGGTCGGGCGCCTGGTCCTGATGGGCCCCGGAGGGCTCTCGCTCAACCTGTTCCACGCCGATCCGACCGAGGGAGTGCAGCGGCTGATGGACTTCTCGGCGAACCCGTCGCGCGAGGCGCTGCGGGCCTTCATCTCGACCATGGTCGTCGACCAGAGTCTCGTCACCGACGAGCTCGTCGAGGAGCGGTACGCGGACGCCACAGCGCCCGGTTCGCTGGAGGCGATGCGGTCGATGGGGATGTCCTTCTGGAACCCCGAGACCGCCGAGGACGGCATGCTCTGGCGCGAGGCCCACCGGCTGCGCCAGCACACCCTGCTGACCTGGGGCCGTGAGGACCGGGTCAACCCGCTCGACGGCGCGTTCGCCGCACTCAAGCTGATCCGGAAGGCGCAGCTGCACGTGTTCGCGAACTGCGGGCACTGGGCGCAGATCGAGGCGGCCGAGGAGTTCGCCGCGGTGGCGACGGGCTTCCTGAGTCGGCATATGGAGCGGGTCTCGACAGGCTCGACCTCCGGGGGGTCGACCTCCGTGGGGGTCTCGACAGGCTCGACCTCCGGGGGGTCGACGTCCGTGGGGGTCTCGACAGGCTCGACCTCCGGGGGGTCGACGTCCGTGGGGGTCTCGACAGGCTCGACCTCCGGGGGGTCGACGTCCGTGGGGGTCTCGACAGGCTCGACCTCCGGAGGAGAGGCATGACGATCGACGTCCGCTCGATGGGCTACGTCCGGGTCAGCGCGACCGACCTCGAGGCGTGGCGGACCTTCGCCGGCAGGGTGCTCGGTCTGGCCGAGGCGAAGGGGCCGGCCGACCAGCTGTGCTTCCGCATCGACCAGGTCTGGGCGCGGCTGGTCGTCGTGCCCGGTGAGCGCGACGAGCTGGCCTGCTCCGGGTGGGAGCTCGCCGACCACCAGGCGCTCCAGGATGCCCGCGAGCACCTCACCAAGGCCGGCGTCGAGTTCGAGGAGGGAACGCGCGACGAGGTCGAGGAGCGTCGGGTGCAGGAGCTGATCCGCTTCCGCGATCCGTGGGACAACGTCTTCGAGCTCTTCCACGGCATCGCGTACGAGCGCCGCCCCGTCGTCACCCCGTACGCCGCCCGCTTCGTCACCGCCGAGCAGGGCATGGGCCACATCGTGCTGCCGGTGCTCGACGACGTGGAGGCGCTGCGGTTCTATACCGAGGTACTCGGCTTCCGGCTGCGCGACTCGATGAGCATGCCCGGGGAGTTCGTCGGCAAGGAGCCCGGCTCGAAGATCTGGCTGCGCTTCCTCGGGGTCAACCCGCGACACCACTCGCTGGCCTTCCTGCCGATGCCGAATCCCAGCAAGTGCGTCCACATCATGCTCGAGGTCGACGAGCTCGACGACGTGGGTCGCGCGCTGGAACGGGTCCGCAAGCACAAGGCGCCACTGTCCGCGACGCTCGGTCGGCACATGAACGACGAGATGGTCTCGTTCTACGTGAGGTCCCCGGGCGGGTTCGACGTGGAGTTCGGCACCGACGGGCTGACCGTCGACGACGGCCGGTGGGTGGCGCGGGAGTCGACGGCGGTCTCGTACTGGGGCCACGAGTTCGGACAGTCGTAGGGCGACTCCGATGGCCTCGCTACAGTCGGTCAACGTGAGTGCTGATCGCCCTGCCGCCGATGGGGGTGTGCCGGAGGGGGTCTCCCCGGACGCGGCGACGACCTGGCCGCCGCGCGAGCTGATCGACTCCTTCCTCGGCAGCTTCGACTTCTCCGCCGTCGCGGAGGACGCGCACGTCGATCCCGAGGACGCGCGCCACTTCCGCGACGTGCTGGGTCGCTTCGCCTCGGGCGTGACCGTGGTGACGGCCATGACGGGCGAGGGCCCGGTCGGGATGACGTGCCAGTCGTTCTCCTCGGTGTCGCTCGACCCGCCGCTGGTGATGTTCCTGCCGGCCAGGACGTCGCGCGCGTGGCCGGTGATCCGGACGACCGGACACTTCACCGTCAACCTCCTCGCCTCGGACCAGGAGGCGCTGTCGAACCAGTTCGCGGCGAAGGGCGTCGACAAGTACGCCGACGTCGTGTGGGAGCCCGCATCGGGCACGGGCGCGCCGCGGCTCGCCGGCTGCCTGGCGTGGATCGACTGCACCATTCACGCGGTGCATGAGGCCGGTGACCACTACGTGGTGATCGGCCGGGTGCAGGCGATGGAGCACGGCCCGTCGGATCTGCCGCTGCTCTTCTTCCGCTCCGCGTATCACCGGCTCGCGGAGTAGGCCTTCGCGCGTTGCGGATCGAGCAGGTCGCGGCGCAGCTCGTGGGCCTGCCCGAAGAGCTGGCCCAGCGCATGCGCGCGCTTGAAGACGAGGTGGGCGTCGTGCTCCCAGGTGATCGCGATGCCGCCGTGCAGCTGGATCACCTCGGCCGCGACCTGGGCGACCGCCTCCTTCGCGTACGCGGCCGCGACGGCCGGCTCGATCTCCCCGGCGGCGGCCGCCCGGGCCGCTGAGGTGGTGGTCTCGACCAGGACCAGCATGTCGGCCATCCGGTGCTTGAGTGCCTGGAAGGAGCCGATCGCGCGGTCGAACTGCTCGCGCTGCTTGCTGTAGGCGACGGTCATGTCGAGCCCCCGCCGTGCGCACCCGGCCGAGAGGGCGGTGAGCCCGATGAGCGCGGCGTCGCGGGCGCGTTGCGGGTCGCCGGACACCGGCGTCTGCGTCGAGGTCGTCAGGTCGACGGTCCCGAGGCGGAGGGTGGGATCCATCGCGGGTGTGGCGGTGACGACGGCACCCTTGATCAGCCGGGTCTCGTCGGCGCTGACCTCGAGGACCACGGTGGCGTCCGGCGCGTCGAGCACCGGAGCGCCGGGCGTCGTCACCGCCGCACAGACCTCGCCGGCGGCGATCCGCTCCAGGAGGCCGGGGTCGTCGGTGGCGTACGCGGCGATCAGGCTGCTCAGCAGCGGCACCGGCGCCAGGTGGTAGCCGACCTCCTCGAGGACCGCCGAGGACTCGACGATGCTCGCGCCCGCGCCGCCGTGCTCCTCGGCGATCGGCAGCGCCGCGACGCCGATCTGCTCGGCGAGCGTGCGCCACAGCTCGGCGTCGAACCCGCCGCACCGCCGCACCGCCGCGCTGTCCGCGCGCTTCTCCAGCAGACTGCGCACCGCATCCAGGAGGGCATCCTGCTCGGGGGTCATCGGCCGGCTCCTCGCGGGCGTAGGGAGATTCGGCCGTATACGGAGGGATACATAGCCGACCGGCGGCGACATGTAGTGGTCTTTATAGGCGCCCTATAAAGACCACTACATCGCAGGTCGGCGCGGACCGTATCCCTCTTTATACGGCGGATCCGGGTCATGGTTGCACCAGGCTCTCGAGCACCCGAGCGCGGTGGAAGGACGGCGTGCCCCACGCCGCGCAGAGCGCTCTGATGCGCAGGATCCACAGGCCGAGGTCGAGCTCGCGGGTGTAGCCGACCGCGCCGTGCAGCTGGAGCGCCGTGCGGGCCGCCTTCCATGCGGCATCCGAGGCGTACGCCTTCGCCGCCGACACGTCGCGTCCGGCGGTGGTCGAGCCCGCCGCGACGGCCAGCGCCGCACCGAGGACCAGCGGCTGGGCGAAGTCGAGCCCGATCCGTACGTCGGCGAGCTGGTGCTTCACCGCCTGGAACGAGCCGATCGCACGCCCGAACTGCTGGCGCTGCTGGACGTAGGCGACCGTGTCGGCCAGCACCCGCTCGCCGGCACCGAGGAGCTGCGCGGCACACGCCAGGGCGGCGACGTCGAAGTCTGCGGTGGCCGTCGGTCGAGGTGTGCGCGCGCCGGACTCGGAGCCGCCCCCGGACTCGGAGCCGCCCCCGGAGGTCGAGCCTGTCGAGACCCGGAACAACCGGCGGGTGGCATCGACCGACTCGAGTCGCTCGCCGGCCGTACCGTCGACCAGATCCGCCACATCCGCGTCGAGGGCGAAACTGACCCCGGGCGCCGCGACCGTCAGCAGCTCGCCGGCCGCGATCCGATCGCCGTGCGATGGCGACAGCGCCGCCGCCTCGATCCACGGTCCCACCGCGAGGTGGAAGCCGAGGGCCTCGTGCGCCACCGCGAGGTCGGCGTGCGTCCCGCCCTCGACGAGCAACCCGTTGACGCCCAGGTCGGCGAGCCGCTTCCAGACGCCCAGGCCGGGCGCGTGCTCACCCTCGGCCCAGGCCCGTGCCGCCGAGACCGTGTCGGCGGAGGCGAGCAGATCGTCGAGAGCGGCCCGGAAGTCGCGCTGGTCCGCGGTCGGCTCGAACCTCATCCCCGCGCCTCCTTGGGCAGCCCCAGAATCCGCTCCGCAACGATGTTGCGCTGGATCTCGTTGGTGCCCGCGTAGATCGGCCCGGCGAGTGCGAAGAGGTGTCCGTCGGTCCAGGTCGAGACCAGCTCCGACTCGGCGTCGAGCAGCTCGAGGGCCGTCTCGTGCAGGTCGATGTCGAGCTCGGACCAGAAGACCTTGTTCACCGATCCGGCCGCGCCGACGTCAGCGCCCGAGGCCAGCCGGGTGACGGTGCCCCAGGTGTAGAGCCGGTACGCCTGCGCGCGGATCCAGGCGTCCGCGACGCGATCGCCGACGCCGTCCGGTGGTCTCGATACGCGGGCTCCCGCGTCGTCGTTGGTCGAGTAGCCGTCGCGAGGCACGAGCGGCGGCGTATCGAGACCGACCGTCTCGTTGGTCGAGTAGCCGTCGCGAGGCACGAGCGGCGGCGTATCGAGACCGGCCGCCCGCGCGTACAGCGCGACGAGCCGATCCGCCGCCGCGCAGAACCTCCCGGGCGATCGCAGCGACAGCCCGCGCTCGTTGCCGGCGGTGCTCATCGCGACCCGCCAGCCGTCGCCGACGGCACCCAGCACGTCGGAGTCCGGCACGAAGACGTCGTCGAAGAAGACCTCCGCGAAGCCGGGCTCGCCGTCGAGCTGTTCGATGGGCCGCACCGTGACCCCCGGCGCGTCGAGCGGGAAGAGGAAGTACGTCAGCCCGCGGTGCCGCTCCGCACTCGTGTCCGACCGGAACAGGCCGAACCCCATGTGTGCGTACGTCGCCCGAGACGACCAGGTCTTCTGCCCGTTGAGCAGCCATCCGCTCTGCCCGCTGGTCGGGCTCGCCGAGACCCGCGTCGCCGTCGACCGCAGCGCGGCCAGATCCGAGCCCGCGCCGGGCTCGGACCAGCACTGCGCCCAGATCCGTTCGCCGGTCGCCATCGAGGGCAGGTAGCGCTGCTGTTGCTCGGCCGTGCCGTGCTCGAACAGGATCGGGGAGAGCAGGAAGATGCCGTTCTGCGAGACCCGACCGGGCGCACCGGCGCGGTAGTACTCCTCCTCGAAGATCACCCACTCGACCAGGGAGGCCTCGCGCCCGCCGAAGTCACGTGGCCACGACACCACCGAGAGCCGGGCCCCGGCCAGGGTCGCCTCCCACGCGCGGTGCGCCTCGAAACCCTCCGTCGTGTCCATCGACGGCAGCGGCTCGGCGGGTACGTGCTCGGCCAGCCACGCCCGCACCTCGTCGCGGAACGCCATCTCGCCGGACGAGAGGTCGAGATTCACCTCGCCTCCCCGGTGGTCGAGCTTGTCGAGGCCCCGGTGGTCGAGCCTGTCGAGACCTCGGTGGTCGAGCCCGTCGAGACCTCGGTGGTCGAGCTTGTCGAGGCCCCGGTGGTCGAGCCCGTCGAGGCCCCGGTGGTCGAGCCTGTCGAGACCTCGGTGGTCGAGCTTGTCGAGGCCCCGGTGGTCGAGCCCGTCGAGACCGCCTTGTTCGCCGCCGCCATCGACTTCGCGTCCAGCCCGCCGAGCGGGTCGGTGGCGGTCTCCGCGTTGTGCGCGTGCGCGAAGTGGTGCAGCCCGAAGACCGAGTCCATCCCGGCCCGCATCCCCTGGAGATCCTCGGCCTGGTTGACCGCCTTCTTGGTCAGCGCCAGCCCGAAGCGCGGCATCTGCGCGATCCGGCCGGCCATCGCGGCGACGGTCTCGTGCAGCTCCGCGCGCGGGACGACCTGGTTGACCATGCCGAGCGCCTGCGCGCGTACGGCGGAGAAGCGATCCCCGGTGAAGAGCAGCTCCTTGGCGGCGCGCGGGTTCATCACCCACGGGTGCGCGAAGTACTCGACGCCCGGGATCCCCATCCGCACCACCGGATCGGAGAAGAACGCATCGTCCGAGGCGATGATGAAGTCGCACGACCAGGCCAGCATCAGGCCGCCCGCGATGCAGGCGCCGTGCACCATCGCGATCATCGGCTTCGGGATCTCGCGCCAGCGCCGGCACATGCCGAGGTAGACCTCGGACTCGCGCGCCCAGCGCAGGTCGCCGCCCTCCTGTCCGACGTGGGTCCAGTGGATGACGGCCTTGCGCTCGAACTCGACGTCGACGTCGCGGCCGGGCGTCCCGATGTCGTGGCCGGCGCAGAAGTGATCGCCGTTGCCGCTCAGCACGATCACCGCCACGCCGTCGTCGTCGACCGCGCGGGTGAAGGCGGCGTCGAGGGCGTACGTGACGGCAGAGTTCTGCGCGTTGCGGTACTCCGGGCGGTTCAGCGTCACCCAGGCGACCCGGTCCCGTACGTCGTAGGTGACGACTTCCGACTCAGACCCCGTCATGAGCTCCTCAATTCGTTCTTCAGCACCTTGCCCGACGGGTTGCGCGGCAGCGCGTCCACGAAGACCACCGATCGGGGCACCTTGAAGTTGGCCAGCCGCTCGCGCGCAAAGGCCAGGACGTCGTCCTCGCTCGGCCCACACGTCGAGCGTTCCGTGGTCGAGCCTTCGGTGGTCGATCGTTCGGTGGTCGAGCGTTCGGTGGTCGAGCCTGTCGAGACCACCACGTACGCTCGCCCGACCTCGCCCATCCGCTCGTCGGGCACGCCGATCACCGCGACGTCGCCGACGCCGTCGAGCCGGGCCAGGGTCTGCTCCACCTCGGCCGGATAGACGTTGAACCCGCCGGAGATGTACATGTCCTTGAGGCGGTCGGTGATGCGGAGGTTGCCGTCCTCGTCGACCGTGCCGACGTCGCCGGTGTGCAGCCAGCCGTCCTCGTCGATCGCCGCTGCGGTCGCCTCCGGGTCGTCGAGGTAGCCGAGCATCACGTACGCGCCGCGCAGCAGCAGCTCGCCCGCCACGTTGGAGGTCGAGCCCCCGGAGGTCGAGCCCCCGGAGGTCGAGCCTGTCGAGACCGCGGCGATGCGCGCCTCCATGCCCGGGATCGGCCGCCCGCAGGTGGTGGCGACCGTCTCGGCGCTGTCGCCGTCGCGGCACATCGTGGCGACCACCGCCTCCGTCATCCCGTACGCGGTGACGACCGTGTCGATGCCGAGACCCTCGGGCGCGGCCGCACGCATCCTCTCGATCAGCACCGTCGGCACGACGGCCGCACCTGTGACGGCCAGCCGCAGCGAGGAGAGATCGTGCTCGGCGCGGTGGGGCGCGGTCAGCAGCGACTGATAGATGGTCGGCGCGCCCGGGAGGACGCTGATCCGTGCGCGCTCGATCAGCTCCATCGTGGCGTCGACGTCGAACGTCGCCACCGGGTACAGCGTCGCGCCGCTGAGCAGCCCGGTCACAATGCCGACCTTGTAGCCGAACGAGTGGAAGAACGGGTTGATCACGAGGTAGTGGTCCGCGGCGCCGACGCCGCCCAGCTCACCCCAGGCGCGGGCGACGCCGACGGTCTGGCAGTGCGCGCTGAGCACGCCCTTCGCGCGGCCGGTCGTGCCGGAGGTGAAGAGGATGTCGGCGACCGTGTCGGGCCCGACGCCGTCGGCCCGTGCCCGGGCGCCGATGAGTGCCGTCTCGTCGCGTCGCTGGATCGAGGTGAGTGCGCGCAGGTCGATGATCTCGCGCAGGTCGGGAAGGTCGGCGCCGGCGGTCAGCTCCTGGACCTGTCGGCGGCCGAGGAAGCCGTCGGCGACCACGGCCAGCGTGGCGCCGGTGCGGGCGACGATGTCGGCCGCCTCGTGACCGGTGTAGCGGCTGTTGATCGGCACGAGCGTCGCCCCGGCGTAGTGCGTGGCGAGGGCCGCGATCACCCAATCGATGCTGTTGGGCGCCCACACGCACACCCGGTCGCCGGGCGCGACGCCGCGGGCGGCGTACCCGGCGGCGGTGGCCTCCACCTCGGCGAGCAGCTCGGCGAAGGAGAGCACGCGGTCGCTCCCGGCGGCGGTGCTCTCGACGTAGGCAGCCTTGTCGCCGTGCTTCGTGGCCGCGGCCCGGAGGGCTGCGGGAGTGGTTTCGATCAAACTGACCTCCCAAGCAAGTGCTTGGTAGGCTACGGTAGCGGCTACCGACCCGGAAAGGAACACTCCATGAGCCACGCCGGCACCGACGCCCTGAGAGCGGAGGTGCGCGCCTGGCTCGAGGAGCATCTGAGCGGCGAGTTCGCCTCGCTGCGCGGCGTCGGCGGGCCGGGTCGCGAGCACGAGCGGTTCGCGGAGCGACTCGCGTGGAACCGCCATCTGGCCGAGCACGGCTGGACCTGTGTCGGCTGGCCGCAGGAGTACGGCGGACGGGGACTGACCCTGGAGGAGCAGGTCGTCTTCCACGAGGAGTACGCCCGCGCCGACGCCCCCGCCCGGGTCAACCACCTCGGCGAGGAGCTGCTCGGCCCGACCCTCATCGCGCTCGGCTCGGACGAGCAGCGCGCCCGCTTCCTGCCCGGCATCCGCTCGGTCACCGAGCTGTGGTGTCAGGGCTACTCCGAGCCCGGCGCCGGCTCCGACCTGGCGTCCGTGTCGACCCGGGCCCGGTTGGTCTCGACAAGCTCGACCTCCGGGGGCTCGACCTCCGGGGGCTCGACCTCCGGTGAGGACGAGTGGGTCGTCGACGGCCAGAAGATCTGGACCTCGCTCGCGCACGAGGCGGACTGGATCTTCGTGCTCTGCCGGACCACCCCGGGAACCGCACGGCACGAGGGCCTGTCGTTCCTCCTCGTGCCGATGGACCAGCCCGGCATCGAGGTCCGTCCGATCGAGCAGCTCACCGGCGGATCGGAGTTCAACGAGGTCTTCTTCACCGGGGCCCGCACCGCGGCCGACCTGGTGGTGGGGGAGCCCGGCGACGGCTGGCGGGTCGCGACCGCGCTGCTCGGCTTCGAGCGCGGTGGCTCCACCCTCGGCCAGCAGGTCGGCTTCGCCCGCGAGCTCGACGACCTCCTCGACCTCGCCCGTGCGAACGGTGCCATCGACGACCCGGTGATCGCCGACAGCCTGGCTCGGGCGTACGTCGACCTGCGGGTGATGCGCGCGAACGTCGTCCGTGGCCTCGCCGACGGCCAGGCCCCCTCGATCGGGAAGCTGGTCTGGGCCAACTGGCACCGTCGTCTCGGCGAGGTCGCGATGCGGGTCGTCGGCGCTGGCGGCCTGATCACCGACCCCGCCACCGACCCTGCCGGCGATCTCGACCGCTGGCAGCGGCTCTTCCTCTTCTCCCGCGCCGACACGATCTACGGCGGCAGCGACGAGGTCCAGAAGAACATCCTGGCCGAGCGGGTGCTCGGCCTGCCCCGCGAACCGAAGGTGACCGCATGAGTCCCGCCCCCGCGCATCCCGCACCCGACTACGTGGCCGGTCACGGCCTGCTGAGCGACAAGGTGGTCGTCGTCACCGCCGGAGCCGGCGCCGGGATCGGTGCGTCCGTCGTACGCCGTGCCCTCGAGGAGGGCGCCCGCGGCGTGGTCGTCGGCGACACCCACGAACGGCGCCTCGCCGAGGCGCAGGAGTCGCTGGCGGGGGAGTTCGGCCCGGACCGCGTCCGGACGCTCGTCTCCGACGTGACCCGGCAGGACCAGGTCGACGCCCTGCTCGATGCGGCCGATGCCTGGGGCGGCGTCGACATCATGATCAACAACGCCGGGCTCGGCGGCACCGCCAGCGTGCTCGAGATGACCGACGAGCAGTGGTCGCGGGTGATCGACATCAGCCTGACCGGCACGTTCCGATGTGTGCGCTCCGCGGGGCAGCGGATGCAGGCCGCCGGCACGGGCGGGGTGATCGTGAACAACGCCTCGGTGATCGGATGGCGCGCCCAGGAGGGCCAGGCCCACTACGCCGCCGCGAAGGCCGGCGTGATGGCGCTGACCCGGTGCGCCGCGATGGACTTCGCCGCGTACGGCATCCGGGTCAACGCGGTAGCGCCGTCGCTGGCGATGCACCCGTTCCTGGCCAAGGTCACCTCCGACGAGCTGCTCGAGGAGCTGACCTCGCGCGAGGCGTTCGGCCGGGCCGCCGAACCATGGGAGGTGGCCAATGTGATGGTCTTCCTCGCGTCCGACTACTCGTCCTACCTGACCGGAGAAGTGATCAGTGTCAGCAGCCAGCACGCCTGAGGCATCGACGGGCTCGACCGGCGGAGCACGCCGGACCGAGCTGCTCCGCATCGCCGGCGAGCTCTTCGCCGAGAAGGGCTTCCGCAACACCACCGTGCGCGACATCGCCGACGCCGCCGGGATCCTCTCGGGCAGCCTGTACCACCACTTCGACTCCAAGGAGTCGATGGTCGACGAGCTGCTGCAGAGCTTCCAGAGCGAGCTCTTCGCCTCCTACGACGCGATCCTGGCGAGCGACCAGCCGGCACGCGCCAAGATCGAGGCCGCCGTACGCCTCTCGTTCGCGGCGATCGACGAGCACCACGCCGAGGTCGCCATCTTCCAGAACGAGGCCGATCAGCTCGGCCGGCTCGAGCGATTCTCCTACCTCGCCGATCGCAACAGGCAGTCGCGCGACGTGTGGATGACGCTGCTGCGCGAGGGCATCGACTCCGGTGCGCTCCGCGCCGACCTGGACATCGAGCTGGCCTACCGGTTCGTCCGCGACACGGTGTGGGTCGCCGTGCGCTGGTATCGCCCCGGCGGCGACCTCAGCCATGACCAGGTCGCCGATCAGTACCTCACCATCCTGCTCGACGGGATCGCCTCCTAAGGAGAACGCACATGCCCGAAGCCTTCATCGTCGACGCCGTCCGCACGCCCGTGGGCAAGCGGGGCGGCTCGCTCGCCGCGATGCACTCGCTCGACCTCGGTGCGCACTCGCTGGCCGCGCTGATGGACCGGACCGGGGTCGACCCGGGCGCTGTCGACGACGTCATCCTCGGCTGCTGCGACACGATCGGCCCGCAGGCCGGCGACATCGCACGGCTCGCCTGGCTCTCCGCGGGTCTGCCCGAGCACGTTCCGGGGGTCACCATCGACCGGCAGTGCGGCTCCGCCCAGCAGGCGGTCCACTTCGCCGCCCAGGGCGTGATGTCCGGGACGCAGGACCTGGTCGTGGCGGGAGGCGTGCAGAACATGTCGGCCATCCCGATCTCCTCGGCGATGCTGGTGGGGCAGCAGTTCGGCTTCGACAACGTCTTCTCCGGCGCGCTCGGCTGGGCCAAGCGCTACGGCGACGAGGAGGTCAGCCAGTTCCGCGGTGCCGAGCTCATCGCCGGGAGATGGGACCTGTCGCGCGAGGAGCTCGAGGCGTTCTCGTACGCCTCCCACGAGCGGGCCCGCACCGCCATCGCGGAGGGACGCTTCACCGGCGAGATCGCTCCGGTGACGTTGCCCGACGGGACGGTCTTCGCGACGGATGAGTGCCCACGGGAGACATCGCTGGAGAAGATGGCGGCGCTGCAGCCCCTGGCTCCGGGCGGGCGGATCACCGCCGGCGTCGCCTCGCAGATCTCCGACGGCTCCGCGGCCCTGCTGATCGCCTCCGAGCGGGCCGTCGCCGAGCACGGGCTGACGCCGCGCGCCCGGATCCACCACCTCTCCGTACGGGGCGACGACCCGGTCTGGATGCTCACCGGCCCGATCGCGGCGACCCAGCACGCGCTGGCCAAGAGCGGCATGTCGGTCGACGACATCGACCTCTTCGAGTGCAACGAGGCCTTCGCGCCGGTCGTCCTCGCCTGGATGAAGGAGACCGGGGCGCCGCACGAGAAGGTCAACGTCAACGGCGGCGGCATCTCGCTGGGACACCCGATCGGCGCCACCGGCGCTCGCCTGATGACCACGCTGCTCGCCGAGCTCGAGCGGACCGGCGGTCGCTACGGGCTGCAGACGATGTGCGAGGGCGGCGGCCAGGCGAACGTGACGATCGTCGAGCGGCTCTAGTCGACTCGGCCCTCCGGCACGTCCGACTCGGCCCTCTCGCACGGTCGACTCGGCCCTCCGGCACGGTCGTGCGGCCCTAGTCCGCCGGATGCAGGTGCCGCACGAAGAATCGAGCGGCGTCCGTGCCGGCGTGCGGTGGCACGCCGGTGTGCCCGCCCATGTTGGCGAGCAGCGTCTTCTCCTCGGACCCGAAGGCATCGAACAGGTCGAGCGCCGCCTGCCGGTCGTTCCC
Organism: Nocardioides sp. JCM 18998; assembly: GCF_055391535.1. Lineage (NCBI taxonomy): Bacteria > Bacillati > Actinomycetota > Actinomycetes > Propionibacteriales > Nocardioidaceae > Nocardioides > Nocardioides sp. JCM 18998. The sequence goes on along the minus strand of NZ_AP043886.1, from coordinate 4,066,201 downwards.
TGCGTCGTCCCACTGCAGCAGCACATGCACCGGGATGGTGAGGCGACGGGCGTCCTCGAACGTGGCACGCGGGAGCAGGCTGCCGGCGAAGAGGCCGGCCGCGGCGATACGCGGCTCGACCAGCGCGAGGCGTACGGCGATGGCGGTGACACCACCCGAGAAGCCCACCGGCCCGCCGATCTCGGGCAGGGCCAGCGCGGCGTCCAGGACGGCCCGCCACTCGGGGACCGCCTGCTCGACCAGGGGCAGGACGAGCCGGTCGACGACCTCGTCGGGGACCGGCCCGCCCGCCTGGAACGCGCGACGCAGGTCGGCGCGCGCCTCATCCAGTACGGGGATCGGCGGTCGCGACCCGCTGCCGGGGAGCTCGATGGCGACGGTGGCGAAGCCGTCGGCGGCCGCTTGTCGGGCCCGAGCCAGCAGGCGTGGGTACATCGTGACCAGCCCGCCGGGATGGCCGAGCAGGATCAGCGGGACCGACGCATCGGGGGAGGCCGGCGTCCAGAGGAAGCCGGGGATCTCGCCCAGCGTGAGGGCGCGCTCGACGAGGGTGTCGTCGAGACGCCGCTCGGAGGTGAGGTGCACGGTCGTGCCTTTCGGGAGGTCGAGGTGGACGCTCCCGGACGACCTATCGCCCGACCGTGACTCCCGCGAGGAGCGCCCACAGTGCTGACTTCATGGGCTCACCTCCTCGATCTCGTGTCCGGCTCGGACAACGTAGCAATCACCAGCCGACTGCGGCCAGCGATTAAATCCCAGCCTGGATCAGCGACGGCCGGAGCTGAAGCTGGCCGCGCTGTGCGACCCGCCGCCAGCCTGCCCGCCCTGCGCGGAGCCGCCGGAGCGACGGCGCTGACCACCCTGGCCACCGGACTTCGGCGCGCCACCCTGCGACTGGCCCTGACCGCGACGGGACTGCCCGACGTTGCCGGAGCCGCCCTGCTTGGGCTGGCCCTGCTTCGAGGCGCCACTGCGACCGCCCTGCGAAGGGGCGGAGCCGTCGCTGGCCTGACGCTTGCGGGCACGCGAGCCGGGACGCGACTTGCGGGTACCGGTGCCCTCGCCGGCGGGGCGACGCTCGGGCTGGCTGATGGCCGGCTCGAAGCCGCCCGGACGGGTGCGCTCGCCGGGGGCGAGGTTGACCAGGATCGGGTGCGAGGCCGAGTCGACGCGGGTCGTCTGCGGCTTGATGCCGGCGGCCTTGGTGAGGTCGCGGACGTCCTTGACCTGGTCGCTGGTCATCAGGGTGACGACGGTGCCCTCGTTGCCGGCGCGGGCGGTCCGGCCCGAGCGGTGCAGGTACGCCTTGTGCTCGGACGGCGGGTCGGCGTGGATGACGAGCGCGACGTCGTCGACGTGAATGCCACGGGCCGCGATGTCGGTCGCGATCAGCGCGGTCGCCTCGCCACTGTGGAAGGCGTCCATGTTCCGCGTACGGGCGTTCTGCGACAGGTTGCCGTGCAGGTCGACCGAGGGGACGCCGTTCTTGTTGAGCTGGCGGGCGAGCGCCTTCGCGCCGTGCTTGGTGCGGGTGAAGATGACCGTGCGCCCCGGCGCCGAGGCCAGGTCGGTGAGGATCGCGACCCGCTGGTCGCGCTCGATGTGGAGCACGTGGTGCGACATGGTCGCGACCGGCGACTGCGCGGAGTCGGCCTGGTGGGTGACCGGGTTGCTCAGGAACTGCTTGACCAGCGCGTCGATCGCCTTGTCGAGGGTCGCGGAGAAGAGCAGCCGCTGGCTGTCCTTCGGGGTCGCGGCGAGCAGGCGGCGTACGCCCGGCAGGAAGCCGAGGTCGGCCATGTGGTCGGCCTCGTCGAGCACGGTGATCTCGACGTCGGACAGGGTGCAGTGCTTCTGCCCGATCAGGTCCTCGAGGCGACCGGGGCAGGCGATGACGATGTCGACGCCCTTGGCCAGCGCCGTGACCTGCGGGCCCTGGCCGACGCCGCCGAAGACGGTGCGGGTGGTGAGGCCGGCGGCCTTGGCCAGCGGCGCGGCCGCGGCCTCGATCTGGGTGACCAGCTCGCGGGTCGGAGCCAGGATCAGGGCGCGCGGAGCACCGCGGCGCGGCTTGCGGCCGGAGGCGGCGAGGCGGGCGATGACGGGCAGCAGGAAGCCGTACGTCTTGCCGGAGCCGGTGCGCCCGCGACCGAGCACGTCACGGCCGGCGAGGGAGTCGGGAAGGGTGGCGGCCTGGATGGGCGTCGGCTCGGTGATCCCGAGGCCGGCAAGCACCTCGACGAGGTCGGAGGGCAGGCCGAGGCTGGCGAAGTTGGACACGCGTTATCTCTCTGTATGCGTCTCGCCGAACAGCCGGATCGCCAGGTTGGCGGGGCTGCGCATGGAGGATCTCGTCTAGGACGACGACCTTCGACATGCGGACAACTCGCGGCGAGAGCATGACGAGTCGATGCTGCGACTCTAGCGGTCGGTGGGGCGGGGGTTGGCATCGTCGGACGCGTGAGTCGCCTCACCCGGCATCGTCGTCGCCCCGCGGGAGGGGTAACACGACGTTCGGGAGGGGTAACACGGTGTTCGCGGTGGGTAGCAGCCGGTTGCGTCCCGCTGCTACCTGCGTGGACACCGTGTTACCCCACCACCACCACCACCGCCGCACCCGCATGCCGCAGCCGTGCGGCCGCCTCCGTGACGACCCGATCGATCAGCTCCTCGCAGCTCGGCAGGTCGCTCAGCAGCCCGACGACCTGGCCGGCCGCCAGCACGCCGGCGGAGGTGTCGCCCTCGACCAGGCCGGAGCGCAGCATCGTGGGTGTGTTGGCGGCGAGAGCGAGCTGGGCGAGCGAGCGGCCCTGGGCGTGCTTCATCGCCCGCCCGTCGGCGATCAGCTGCTGCCAGGTCATCCCGGAGGCCCGTTTGAACTCCAGCGTGCGCCGGAGCGTCGGCACGGCGCGGCGCAGCACCGATGACTCCTCGACGGACTCCACGAGCTCGGTGCGGAGCATCCGGTGCGGCATCCCGTCCACCTTGGCCGTGACGACGGTGCCGTCCAGGCCGGCTGCGAGGTAGAGCTCCTTGACCGCCTGCGGCACCCGCGAGTCCGCGGTCAGCAGGAAGCGGGTGCCCATCCCGATGCCCGCGGCGCCGTACGAGAGTGCCGCGGCCAGCCCGCGGCCGTCGAAGAACCCGCCGGCGGCGACGACCGGGATCGGCGTGCCGGCCGCGTCGAGCGCGTCGAGGACCGAGGGGAGGAGCAGCGTGGTCGGCACCGATCCGGTGTGGCCGCCGCCCTCGCCGCCCTGGATCATCACCGCGTCGGCTCCCCACGATGCCACCTTGACCGCGTGCTTGGGCGCCCCGATCGAGGGGATGACCACGATCCCGTGCTCCTTGAGCATCGCGATCAGCTCGGGCTTCGGGGCGAGCGCGAAGGAGGCGACCTTGACACCGTGATCGATCAGCAGCCGGCAGCGGTCGGCGGCGTCGCCGGCATCCGCGCGCAGGTTGACCCCGAACGGCATCGTCGTGCGCGAGCCGACCTCGACGATCGCCTTCTCCAGCTCGGCCAGCGTCATCGTCGCCGAGGCGAGGATGCCGAGACCGCCGGCGTTGGCGGTGCCGCTGACCAGCGACGGGCCGGCGACCCAGCCCATGCCGGTCTGCACCACCGGGTGGCGCACCCCGGTCAGCTCGGTCAGCGGGGTGGCGAGCAACTGCTCGATCACGACGGGACCTCCTTCTCCCGCAGCCGCCCCGGATCGAGGACGTCGCGGATCAGCATCAGCTCGGTCGACGTCGGCTCGCGGGTGGTGGCCACCTCGCCCGGCATCGCGAGCGCGAAGCCGGTCGCCGCGACCACCTCGTCGACCACCACCCCCGGGTGGACGCTGCGCAACCGCACCGTGCCGCCGGGGCCGTCGAAGTCGAGCACGGCCAGATCCGTGACGACCCGGTGCAGGTCGTGGAAGCGGGTCGCCGCGGGCCCGGCCGCCTCGGCGCGGGCCCGGCCGACGCCGGAGACGATGTCGACCTGGTCCACGAAGACCCGGACGGAGTGCTTGGGCACCCAGTAGGAGGTGCGGTTGCTGACCGTGTTCCCGGGAGCGCCGCGGGACCCGAGCAGCTGGCGCTTGGGCTGGGCGAACGGGCCGATCGCGGAGATGTTCTGGTTGCCCGTACGGTCGAGCTGGGTCGCGCCCATCATGACGTGGCGCGGTCCGTTCGCGACCACGTCGAAGACCTTCAGGAAGGGGATCCAGCCCTCCGCCGCGCCCGCGCCCGAGCCCAGCGGTGGCGGCGCGGCGAGGAAGACCGACTCCCCATCCGAGATCACCAGATCGGGGTTGCTGGTCATCTTGCACAGCCGCGCGCCGAGCGTCGGCAGCAGCCCCATCGGCGAGGCGAAGATCTCGCCGTCCTCGGCCCAGCAGTCGGCGATCGCGGCAGCGACCACCTCGGAGCGGGTCGCCTCACTCATTCCCGAGCTCCTTCACCGCGGCCTGGTAGGCCGCCTCGTCGCCGGAGAGGAACCGCTGCTCGAATGCCGCCCACGCGTCGTCGTCCTTGGCCGCCTCGGCGTACGCCCGCTGGAACCGCTCGTCGCGCTCGTAGTCCGGAGTGCACGAGGTGAAGTGCGCACCGCCCGGCGCCTCGACCACGCCGTCGACCTGGATCCGGCTCAGCAGCAGCCGCTGCACGGGCACCGGTGAGGGGCCCGCGGTGAGCCCGGCGGTGTCGACGACCTGCTCCACCGAGACGTAGGTGCGTGCGGCGGCCATCGCGAACAGGTCGTCGAAGTAGGGATCGGGGCCGAGGTAGGTCGCGTTGCCGTGCATGTCGGCGCGGTTGAGGTGCAGCAGGGCTGCGTCGAGCTCGAGGGCAGGCATCGCGACCAGCGTCTCGGGAATGCCGTCGGGACCGGGGTAGGGGCTCTCCACCGTCCGCAGCCAGGGGTTGTTGACCAGCACGTCGGAGCCCAGTCCGGCCCGCGTCGGCAGGAACGGCAGCCGCTGGGCCGCGGCGCGCAGACCGGTCTGGAACATGCCTTCGTCGAGCTCGACAATCTCCGGGATCGTCCCGTTCTGCCGCGCGGCCTGGAAGTGCGGCTCGAGCGGGATCGAGTCCAGCGAGACGAACGCGTAGACCAGCTTGCGGATCCGCCCGGCCCGCGCCAGCAGCCCCACGTCGGGCCCGCCCCAGCTGACCAGTGTGAGGTCGGTGAGGTCGGAGCGCAGGATGGCCCGTACGAGCGCCATCGGCTTGCGCCGCGAGCCCCACCCGCCGATGCCGATCGTCATGCCGCTCTCGAGCCGACCGACGACGTCGTCCAGGGTCATCCGCTTGTCCCGGGGTCGCATGCTCACACCGACTCCTCGAAGGTCGAGCCGGTGGAGGTCGAGCCTGTCGAGACCCGTCCGGAGGTCGAGCCTGTCGAGACCGCCTTGGTCGTCCCCGCGAACACGTCCCGCAGCTCGTCCGAGACACCGGCGAGGTTGAGCTCGAAGGTGAAGCCCTGCTCGAACCGGTAGCTCTTGTTGACGTCGATCGGGTCGATCCCGTTGAGCGCGGCCTTCGCTGCGCGGATGACCCGGGTGTCCTTGCTCGCGATCTCCGCGGCGAGCTCGAGGGCCGTCTCGTCGAGTCGCTCGCGCGCTACGACGGCATAGACCGAGCCGTGGGTGAGCAGCTCGGAGGCGGTGATCGTGCGAGCGGTGAAGTAGAGCGTGCGCATCAGATGCTGGGGGACGAGGCGGGCCATGTGGGTGGCCGCCCCGAGCGCGCCCTGGTTGACCTCGGGCACGCCGAAGTAGGCGTCCTCGCTGGCCACGACCACGTCGGCGTTGCCGACCAGCCCGACCCCGCCGCCGAGGCAGAAGCCGTTGACGGCCGCGATCACCGGGACCGCGCACTCGTACACCGCCTTGAAGGCCGCGTAGCAGCCGCGGTTGGCGCCGATGAGCGCCTCGAAGCCGCTCGTCGTCTGCATCTCCTTGATGTCGACGCCGGCGTTGAACCCCTTGCCGATGGCTCGCAGCACGACGACCTTGGTCTCGTCGTCGGCGCTGGCGGCATCGAGGGCGGCGGCCAGGTCGAGCCAGCCCTGGACGGTCAGGGCGTTGACCGGCGGGTGGTCCAGCGTGATCAGACGGATGCCGTCGTCACGCAGTTCGGAGGTGATCGGCATGGACAAAACCTAACGCTTGCTTGGTAACCTAGCAATCGCTTGGTTGGTACAGATTCCGACGTCTCCGAGGAGGGCTGTGATGGCGCTGTCGCTCGACCTGACCGGTCGTGTCGCCCTGGTGACCGGCGGCACCCGCGGCATCGGCGCCGGCATCGCCGCTGTCCTCGCCGACGCCGGCGCGACTGTCTACGTCTGCTCTCGCAGCGCCCCGGAGGTCGAGGTGCGAGCGCCGCGTGCCTCGAAGCCGCAGGAACCGCGCCACCTGGTCTGCGACATCCGGGACGCCGACGCCGTCGGCGCGATGATCGCCACGATCACCCGCGAGGCGGGCTCGCTCGACATCCTGGTCAACAACGCCGGCGGTGCGCCGGCAGCCGAGGCCGCGACCGCGTCGCCGCGGTTCCACGCCAAGATCGTCGAGCTCAACCTGCTCTCGCCCCTGCTGGTCGCCCAGGCCGCCAACGCCGTGATGCAGCAGCAGCCCGGCGGCGGCGCGATCATCAACATCTCCTCGATCTCCGCGCACCGTCCCGCGCCGACGATCGCCGCGTACGGAGCCGCCAAGGCCGGCCTCGACTCGCTCACCCGCTCGCTGGCGATGGAATGGGGACCGCGCGTGCGGGTCAACGCCATCGACGTCGGCCTGTGCCGCACCGAGCACAGCGACGACCACTACGGCAGCGACGAGCGGGTCGCCGCGATCGAGCGCACCATCCCGCTCGGCCGGATGGCCGACCCGCTCGAGGTGGGCCGCGTGGCCGCGTTCCTGGTGAGCGACCTCGCGTCGTACGTCTCCGGCGCCAGCCTCGCCTGCGACGGCGGCGGGGAGCCGCCGGTCTTCCTGCACATCGACTGAGAATCCCGGACGTCGAGCCCGTCGAATGAGAGCCCCGGACGTCGAGCCTGTCGAGACGCCCCGATCGAAGGAGCAGCAATGTCACCCATCCTCGAAGGCCGGGTCGCCATCGTCACCGGCGCCGGCCGCGGCATCGGCCGCGCGCACGCACTGGAGCTGGCCCGTCAGGGCGCGAAGGTCGTGGTCAACGACTTCGGCGTCTCGATCGCGGGGGAGAAGGAGGACTCGCCGGCGCACGAGGTGGTGGCCGAGATCCTGGCCGGCGGGGGCGATGCCGTGGTCAACGGTGCCGACGTCGCGGACTTCGGGCAGGCCGAGGCGATGGTGCGACAGGCGGTCGAGGCGTACGGGCGGCTGGACATCCTGGTCAACAACGCGGGCTTCGTCCGCGACCGGATGCTGGTGAACACCGCCGAGGAGGAGTGGGACGCCGTGATCCGGGTCCACCTCAAGGGTCACTTCGCCCCGCTGCGTCACGCCGGTGCCTACTGGCGCGAGGAGTCGAAGGCCGGCCGACAGCCGATCGCGCGGGTGATCAACACCTCGAGCGGTGCGGGGCTGCAGGGCTCCATCGGTCAGGCCACCTACTCGGCGGCCAAGGCCGGGATCGCGGGCCTGACCCTCGTCGCCGCGGCCGAGCTGGCTCGCTACGGCGTCACGGTCAACGCGATCGCCCCGGTCGCGAAGACCCGGATGACGGCCAGCGGCTTCGACGCGGATTCCTTGGCCGCGATGGCGCTCCCGGAGGACAACGCGCCGATCGTCGCCTGGCTCGCCTCCGAGGAGGCCGGGCCGGTGACCGGCCGGGTCATCGAGATCGACGGCGGCCGGATCACGGTCGAGAACGGCTGGGCGCACGGCCCCACCCGAGACCTCGGCCGCCGGTGGGAGACGGCCGAGGTCGGGGCGGCGCTGCAGGAGCTGCTGGCAGAAGCACCCACCCCCGAGCCCGTCTACGGCACCTGACTCGGCCCTCGGGCACGCCCGACTCGGCCCTCGGGCACGCCCGACTTGGCCCTCGGGCACGCTCGACTTGGCCCTCGGGCACGTGCGACAGGATCAGGCGCCGGGCCGGCGTACGGCGACGAGCGAGCCATGGCGTCGCACGCCCGGATCCTGGCGGGACTCGGAGCGCTCGACGGCGAGCCCGTGCGGCGCGAGCAGGTCGCCCAGCGTTTCGGCGGACCAGAAGTACGCCGTGGTGATGGCGTGATCGAACGCTGTCCCGGCCGCGCCGTCGAAGAAGCCGAGCAGGAGCGAGCCGCCCGGCGTCAGGACCCGGGCGAGCTCACCCAGCTGGTCGGGGAGGTCGATCGGCGGGGTGTGGATGACGGAGTACCACGCCAGCACGCCGCCCATCGATCCGGAGCGGAGTGGGAGCGCGGCGAGGTCGCCGCGGACGAACCGAGGATGCTGGAAGCGGCGACGTGCCGCCGCCACGAAGCTGCGTGAGCCGTCGATCGCGACGACCTCGTGTCGCCCGCGGTCACACAGCAGCTCGCTCCAGTGACCCGGGCCGCAGCCCGCATCGAGGAGCGGTCCGGCGACGTTGTCGCGCCATGTCCGGATCGACTCCCGATCGCGGAGTGCCATCTGATCGAGCGAGCCCAGCTTCTCGATGTACTCGTCGGCGCGTACGTCGTACGCGGTCGTGATGTCGGTCCGGGGCACGACCCGAGGCTACGCAGCGGTGCGGGAGGGCCGAGTCGGCGGTGCGGGAGGGCCGAGTCAGCGCAGACGCAGCTTGCGCATCCACCTCAGCGACGTCTGCATCTGCTTGGCGTAGTCGGCATAGGTCTGCTTGCCCTGGGGCTGCATCACCTGTTTCTTGAGCACCGCGATGTTCTTCACGTCGGTGTACTTCAGCAGCCCCTGGTCGCCGTGCCGGGCGCCGACGCCGGAGGTCTTCAACCCGCCGGACGGGCTGCCCTTGGAGGCGTACGCGGTGGCGAGGCCGTCATTGATGTTGACGTTGCCAGACTCGATCCGGTCCGCGACGGCGACAGCACGCTTGATGTCGCGGCCCCAGACCGAGGCGTTGAGGCCGTAGTCGGTGTCGTTGGCCAGGGCGATCGCCTCGTCCAGCGAGTGGTAGGGGTGCAGCGCGACGACCGGGCCGAAGGTCTCGACGGTGCCGTGCAGCATCTCCGTGGTGACCCCTTCGAGCACGGTCGGCTCGAAGAACGTCGGCCCGAGGTCGGGTCGCGCGCGGCCCCCACACAGCACCCGAGCTCCGCGCGCTACCGCATCCTCGACGTGCGACTGCACGCGAGCCAGGTGATCGGGCGAGATCAGCCCGCCGATCTCCGGGCCGAAGTCGTACGCCGCACCCAGCTCGAGCGCGGAGGCCGCGGCGACGAACCGGTCGCGGAATGTCGCATACATCGCCTCGGGCACGTAGATCCGCTCGATGTGCATGCAGACCTGGCCGGTGTTGGCGAAGACCGCGAACAGGATCCCGGACATGTTCTCGTCGAGCGCCGCGTCATCGAGGTCGTCGAGGATGATCATCGGGTTCTTGCCGCCGAGCTCGAGGCAGCAGTCGATCAGGTTGCGCCCGGAGCGCTCACCGATGAACCGCCCGGTCCCGGTGGAGCCGGTGAACATCACGTAGTCGACATTGTCGATCAGCGTCGGCCCCACCTCGGGGCCCTCGCCGCAGACCACCTGGAAGAGTCCGTGCGGCAGCCCGGCCTGCTCCAGCAGCGCGATGCCGTACAGCGGCGACAGGGCGGTCTTGTTGTCCGGCTTGAGCAGGACGGCGTTGCCGGCCATCAGCGCCGGTACGGCGTCGGAGAGCCCGGTGGCGAACGGGAAGTTCCAGGGCGCGATGATCCCGACCAGCCCGCGCGGCACGTGCACCTCGGTCGAGTGCGAGAGCACCGGCACCGGGCCCGCGTGGCGCCGGCGCGCGAGAACCTTGGGGGCGCGTTTGAGGTAGTGCGACATCACCATCACCGGATCGCACGCCTCCTCGAACGCCATCCGGCGGGACTTGCCCGACTCGGCCTGGATGAGGTCGGCGATGGTGTGCTGGTTCTGGAGGATCAGCTCGTGGGCGCGCTCGAAGACGGCGAGCCGCTCCTTGAGGGGCGTCGCCGCCCAGGCCAGCTGCGCCACCCGCGCGGCGGCGGCGGCCTCGGCGACGTCGGCGGGTGTCGACTGGGGGAGCTCGACGAGCACCTCGCCGGAGTAGACCTCGGTGAGCTTCCAGGTCCCGCCCGATGTCGACGGAACCCGCTCGACGAGCTCCGCCAGCAGGGACGGCGTGATGGAGGTGGGCAGTGCAGCGGCCATGATCAGGCTCCGTTGTTCGATCCGGCGAGGATGAGGTCGGCGGCCTTGTCGCCGATCATGACCGACGGCGCGTTCGTGTTGCCGCCGATGATCGACGGCATGATCGAGGCATCGGCGACCCGCAGGCCGTCGATCCCGACCACCCGCAGCTGCGGATCGACGACCGCCCGCTCGTCGACGCCCATCCGGCACGTGCCGACACCGTGGTAGATCGAGGTCGCCCGGTTGGGGATCTCGGCCTTCATCGCCTCCATGTCGATGGCGGCGCCCGGGTGGATCTCCGACTTCACGTGGCTCTTCAGCAGCGGATTGGCCATGATGTCGCGGATCATCGCGATGCCCTCGAGCAGGACCTGTCGGTCGTGCGGCTCGGCGAGGTAGTTGAAGTCGATCAACGGCTCGGCCAGCGGATCAGCGGAGCGCAGCCGCAGCGTGCCGCGCGACCTCGGGTAGATGAGCGAGGACATGATCGTCAGGGCGGAGCGCTTGTCGACCTCGTGCCGGATCGGGGCGTCCTGGTTCGGGGAGGGGTACGCCCACGGAAGCACGTGCAGCTGTAGGTCCGGGACGTTGCCGGCCTGGGACGTACGGACGAACCCGACGGTCTCGAAGACGGTGTTCTCCAGGAACGACCCGCCTCGCGTCATCTCCTTGACGAAGCCCTTGGCGAAGTAGCCCGCCGTGCCGTGGTGCAGGGCCGAGGGCATCTCGAACGTCGTCGGTACGAACATGTGGTCGTGCAGGTTGTCGCCGACCGGCAGCTCGACCACGGTGCTGATGCCGTGCTTCGCGAGCTCGGCGGCGTGACCGATCCCCGAGAGCTGGAGCAGCTGGGCGGAGCCGAAGACGCCGGCCGAGAGCACGACCTCCGTCGTCGCGCGTACGACCTGTCGCCGGCCGCTCCCGTCGACCACCTCGACGCCGGTCGCCCGGGTGCCGTCCAGCACGACCCGGGTCGCCTGGACCTGGGTCAGGATCGAGAGCGTCGGCAGGTCGCGCTCGTGCAGGTAGCCCTTCGCGGCGGAGTAGCGCTGACCGCGGTAGGCGCTCTGCTGGAAGGTGGAGAAGCCCTCCTGCTCGCCGGCGTTGTAGTCCGCCAGCACCTTGACGTCGAGCGTCTGGGCGGCCGCCTCCTTGAACATCGTCGAGGCCTCGGTCGGCTGGGTGTGACGGGTGACCTTGATCGGGCCGCCGGCGCCGCGGAAGTCGGAGGCACCGTCCTCGAAGTCCTCGATCCCCTGGTACTGCGCGTTGACGGCATCGGCGTTCCACGCGCTGCCGGCCTCGCCCATCTCGTCGGCCCATGAGTCGTAGTTGGCCCGGTTCCCGCGCACCCAGAGCAGGCCGTTGATCGAGCTGGAGCCGCCGACCACCTTCCCGCGCGGCTGGGGGAGCTCGCGGTCGAGCGCGTGGGACTGCGGGACGGTGTGGTAGCCCCAGTCGACGAGCTTCTTCAGCTTGGGCTCGGCGTGCAGCGGCCCGATCATGCCGGGCTTGGTGACCAGGATGTTGCGCTGGTCCTTCTTGCCCGCCTCGATGAGGACGACGGTCCTGCCGGCCGCGGCCAGCTTGCCGGCGACCGCGCAGCCGGCGCTGCCTGCCCCGACGACGACGTACTCGGCCTCGGTCACGATCGCTTCCTTCGCCATGGGTTCCTCAGATCCGCTCGATGATGGTGCCCGATGCCTGGGCTCCGCCGGCGCACATCGCGATCAGGGCGGTGCTGGCGTCGCGCCGCTCCAGCTCGTGCAGCGCGGTGGTGATGAGCCGGACGCCGGTGGCGCCGACCGGGTGGCCGAGCGCGATCGCGCCGCCGTTCACGTTGATCCTGTCCTCGGGGACGGCGTGGACCTTCGCCCACGACATCACCACGCCGGCGAAGGCCTCGTTGACCTCGCACAGGTCCAGGTCGCCGATGCTCATCCCGGAGTCGGCGAGCAGCTGCTCGGTGGCCTGCACCGGGCCGTCGAGATGGAAGTAGGGGTCGGCGCCGACCAGGCACGAGGTGACGATCCTGGCCCGGGGCCTGAGGTCGAGCGACGCGGCCAGGTCGGAGTCCATGATCAGCAGCGCGGCGGCGCCGTCGGAGATCTGCGAGGACGTGCCGGCGGTGTGGGTGCCGTCGGGCAGCACCGGGTTGAGTGCAGCGAGCTTCTCCAGGGAGGTGTCGCGGATGCCCTCGTCGCGCGCGACCGTACGCAGCTCGCCGGTGGCCTTGCCGGTCTCGTCGAGCACCGGTGTCTCGAGCGAGAAGATCTCGCGCTCGAAGTGGCCCGCGTCCTGGGCGGCTCGCGCCTTCTGCTGCGACCAGAGTCCGAACGCGTCGACCTCGGCGCGCGAGAAGCCACGGCTCGCGACGATGCGGTCGGCACCCTGGAACTGATTGGGCAGGTCGATCGACCAGTCCGCGGGTCGCGGGTCGCCCGCCCCGTCGGGGACGTTCGCGCCGAGGGGGAGGCGTGACATCGACTCGACGCCGCAGGCGATGCCCGCCTTCACGGCCCCGCCGGCGATGAGCGCGTTGACCAGGTGGGCGGCCTGTTGGCCGGACGCGCACTGGGCATCGATCACCGTGGAGCCGGTGCGGTTCGGCAGCCCCGCGTGCATCCACGCGCGCCGGACCATGTTGTTGGACTGCTCGCCCGCCTGGGTGACGCAGCCGCCGACGACCTGATCGATGAGATCGGGGTCGACGCCTGCGCGCTTGATCACCTCCACCATGGTGGCTCCGAGCAGGACGGCGGGGTGGACTCCGGCGAGCCCGCCACGGCGCTTGCCGATCGGGGTGCGGACAGCGTCGACGATCACAGGGGTGCCCATGTCTGCAAAAGTAGAACGTGTTCCTATTTTTTGGCAAGCATGAGGCCGAAAGGGTTGTCGGGGCAGCTCGGTCATGTCACGATAACTAGAACGTGTTTCAATTCGTGCGTGAGGAGCACTCTGGTGACAGCACTCCCCGTCGGCTTCGACCCCACCGATCCCGAGATCGGTGAGCAGCGCGTGCCGCTGCAGGAGTTTCTCGAGCTTCGTAAGACGGCCCCCGTGTGGTGGGTCGAGCAGCTGCCCGAGGCTCGGGCCGGCTTCCTCGACACCGGCTTCTGGGCGATCAGCAAGCACGCTGACATCGCCGCGATCTCGAAGAACAACAAGGACTTCTCCACCGCGGAGAACGGCGTGATCATCCGGTTCGCCGCGGACATGACCCGCGAGCAGGTCGAGCTGCAGCGGGCCATGCTGATCCACCACGACCCGCCGGACCACACCAAGCTGCGCCAGATCATCAGCCGGGGCTTCACCCCGCGCTCGATCAACGCCCTGCACGACACCCTCGTCGAGCGTGCCGACCAGATCATCGACGAGGCGCTGGCCAAGGGAGAGGGCGACTTCGTCTTCGACGTCGCGGCCGAGCTGCCGCTGCAGGCGATCGCCGAGCTGCTCGGCGTACCGCAGGAGGACCGGCGCAAGCTGTTCGACTGGTCCAACCAGATGCTGGCCTACGACGACCCGGAGTACGACGCCGATCCCGCCCTGGCGGCCGCCGAGATCCTCGGGTACGCGATGGGCCTGGCCGCCGAGCGCAAGCTCGAGCCCCAGGACGACATCATCTCCAAGCTCGTCAACGCCGACGTCGACGGTCACGGCGCGCTCAATGACGACGAGTTCGGCTTCTTCGTCATCCTGCTCGCGGTGGCCGGCAACGAGACCACCCGCAACGCCATCACGCACGGCATGAAGGCGTTCTTCGACAACCCCGAGCAGTGGGACCTGTGGAAGCGGGACCGGCCCTCGACGATGGTCGACGAGGTGATCCGCTGGGCCACCCCGGTGACGGTCTTCCAGCGCACCGCCATCAACGATGTCGAGATCTGCGGCATCGACGTGAAGAAGGGCGACCGGGTCGGCCTCTTCTACGCCAGCGGCAACCACGACGAGGATGTCTTCGAGAACCCCGACAAGTTCGACATCACCCGAGACCCCAACCCGCACCTCGCGTTCGGCGGGCACGGGGCGCACTACTGCATCGGCGCCAACCTGGCTCGCCTCGAGATCGAGATCATCTTCGACAAGATCGCCGACCGCATGCCCGACATCCGGCCCAACGGGGAGCCGCGCCGGCTGCGGCACGCCTGGATCAACGGGATCAAGGAGCTGCCCGTCACCTATCGCGGAGGGTGACGGGCCGAGGAGCGGCCGTCGGACTCGCTTCATCCCCCTCGCGGGTCCGGCGGTTGTTCCCCCGCCGAGATTGCAGCTAGGACCGCCGAGTTTGCAGGTACACCTGCAAACTCGGCGGTCCTAGCTGCAAATTCGGGGGTTCGGGGGTGGGGCCGGGTGTCAGCGCAGGGTGCCGACCGTCGCCCGGATCTCGTCGATGGCGTCCCAGTCGTTGACGTGCATGCCCGCCACCACCCGGTCCTGACCGCTCGCCTCGTCGCGGCGCAGCCACCAGACCTTGAAGGTGAGCCCGGCGACGTCGCCGAGGATCTCGACCCGGTCGAACCCGTCCGGCCCGGAGTTGCCGACGTACTCCATGCCGAGGTCGTACTGGTCGGTGAAGAAGTACGGCAGCGCGTCGGCGACCTCGTCGCCGCCGAGCAGGTTGGCGGCGGCCACTTCGCCGTGCTTGATGGCGGTGTCCCAGTGCTCGACGCGGACCGGGCGCCCCAGCGCCGGGTGGTCGGCGTTCGCGACGTCGCCGGCTGCGTAGACCTCGGGTGAGGAGGTACGCAGGTGCGCGTCGGTGCGGATGCCGTCGCCCACCACGATCCCGGCGGCCTCGGCCAGCTCGACCGCCGGTACGGCGCCGACGCCGACGACCAGATGGTCGACCTCGACGGCGTCGCCGCCCTCGAGCCCGATGCGCGCACCGCCCGTCCCGGTCCGCTCGATCGCGACGACCTTCACCCCGGTGCGCAGGTCGACGCCGTGGCTGCGGTGCAGGTCGGCGAAGATCGTGGCGACCTCCGCGCCCAGCACGGCGAGCAGCGGCTGGGCGGCCATCTCCAGCACCGTCACCTCGGCACCCGCGCCGCGTGCGGCAGCCGCCACCTCCAGGCCGATCCAGCCCCCGCCGATCACGCCGATCCGCCGACCCTCGCGCAGCTCGGTCTTGAGCGCGGTCGAGTCCTCGAGAGTGCGCAGGTAGGTCACCGGCACGCCCGCCTCGTCGGCGAGCGGAAGGCGCCGGGGAGAGGCGCCGGTCGCGAGCAGCAGGCTTCTGTACGCGAGGCTCTCGCCGCCCGCGGTGACGGTGTGGGCGTCGACGTCGATCGCCTCGACCCGTACGCCGGTGCGGACGTCGACGTCGTGCTCCGCATACCAGGCCGCGTCGTGGACCAGCGCCTTCTCGGCCGGGTCCTTGCCCATCAGGTAGCCCTTCGAGAGCGGCGGGCGCTCGTACGGCAGGTGTGCCTCGGCGGCGAAGACGACCAGCGGGCCGTCGTACCCCTTCTCGCGCAGCGAGGTGATGGCGGTGCCGGCGGCCAGGCCGCCGCCGACGATGACGATGGGAGTAGCGTCTGTGGTCACACCGTCGAGGTTCCCACTAGAGCGGCGCCGAACCCACCACCCACATCGCGAAGAACTGGGATCCGCCGCCGTACGCGTGCCCGAGCGCCCGACGGGCCCCGTCGACCTGGTGCTCGCCGGCCTCGCCCATCACCTGCAGCGCGGCCTCGGCGAACCGGATCATGCCGCTGGCCCCGATCGGGTTCGAGGAGAGGACCCCGCCCGACATGTTGATCGGCAGATCGCCGTCGAGGGCCGTGACCCCCTTCTCGGTGAGCTTCCAGCCCTCGCCCTCGCCGGCGAAGCCGAGGTTCTCCAGCCACATCGGCTCGAACCACGAGAACGGCACGTAGATCTCGGCGCAGTCGATCTCGGTGCGCGGATCCGAGACGCCGGTCGAGCGCCACAGGTAGGCCGCGGCGTCGCGACCGGCCCACGGGTTGGCCTGGTCGCGCTCGGCGTACGCGAGCGGCTCCGAGCGCATCACCTGGCCGTGGATCCAGGCCGGGTTGGTGACGCCGGAGGCCTTCACCGCCCCCTCGGAGGCGATCACCATCGCGCAGGCTCCGTCGGAGGACGGGCAGGTCTCGTCGTAGCGGATCGGGTCCCACAGCACCTGCGACGCGAGCACCGTCTCGACGGTGGTGTCCGGGTTGCGGAGGTGGGCGTACGGGTTGCTCAGCGCGTTGCGGCGGTCCTTGGCGGCGACCATCGCGCCGACCTCGGTCGGGGCGCCGGAGCGCCGGATGTAGGAGCGCACGTGCGGGGCGAAGAAGCCGCCGGCGCCAGCGTGCACCGGCATCGTGAACGGCACCGGGATGGACAGCGCCCACATCGCGTTGGACTCCGACTGCTTCTCGAAGGCCACGGTGAGGACGCGCTCGTGTACGCCCGACTGGACGAGCGAGGCCGCCACGATCGCTGTCGAGCCGCCGACCGAGCCGGCGGTGTGCACCCGGATCATCGGCTTGCCGCTCGCGCCGATCGCGTCGGCCAGGAAGAGCTCGGGCATCATCACGCCCTCGAACAAGTCCGGCGCCTTGCCGACCACGACCGCGTCGATGTCGGCGAAGGTGAGCTGGGCGTCGGCGAGGGCGCGGTCGATCGCCTCGCGCAGCAGCCCGGGCATCGAGACGTCGTCGCGCTTGGCGCGGTAGTGGGTCTGGCCCACGCCGACCACGGCTGCGGGTGTCTTGCTCATCTCATCCTCCGGTCATCGAGCCTGTCGAGAGGCCATCACGCACACCAGGTTCTGCTGGAGCGCGGCGCCGCTGGTCGCGTGCGCCAGCACCTTGTCCGCCTCGCCGGACCAGATCCGGGTGGCGGCCTCGCCGATCCGGATCAGGCCGGCGCTGAACATCGGGTTGCCGCCGAGCGCTCCGCCGGACGGGTTGATCGCGACGTCGTCGCCCAGGCCGAGCTCGCGGCGCAGGATCAGCTCCTGGTGGCTGAACGGCGCGTGCAGCTCGGCCACGGTGACGTCGCCGAGGCCGCCGGCGCCGGCTCCCGCGGCGGCACCTGCGCGGGCGGCGCTGGGGGAGCGGGTCAGGTCGCGCAGGCCCAGGCTCGGGCTGTCGACGCTGTGCGCGATCCCGCTGATCACCGCGGGCCGGCCCACCTTGTCGGTGCTCGGCAGCGCGTCGGTGGCGGCGATGACGATGGCGGCGGCGCCGTCGGTCACCGGGGCGCAGTCCCAACGCCGCAGCGGGTCGGCGAACAGGTCCTGGGCGAGGACGTCGTCGATGCTGGTCTCGCCGCGGCGCACGGCGTACTCGTTGCTCGTCGCGCTCGTCCGGGAGCGGGCGGCGACTTCGGCCATCTCCTTCTCACTCCAGGCGCCCTGCTCGATGCCGGCGCGGGCCTGCAGGCCCGCGATCGAGACCGTGTCGGGCCACAGCGGGGTGAGCGTGTACGGGTCGAGCTGCAGGGCCAGGGTGCGGCGCAGCGTGCTCGCCGACGACTTGCCGAAGCCATAGACCAGCGCGGTGTCGGCCTCGCCGGTCTGGATCTTGATCCAGGCCTCGTACAGCGCCCACGCGCCGTCCATCTCGACGTGGGACTCGCTGATCGGCGGCACCGCGCCGAGCGCGTCGATCGCCGTCACGAAGCTGAAGGAGCGTCCCGCCAGGTAATCCGATGAGCCGGAGCACCAGAACCCGATGTCCTCCTTGGTCCAGCCGGTCTGCTCCCACAACTCCTGGAGGAGCGGCACGAGCAGCTCGATGCAGTTCGGCGAGCCGTCGAACTCGCGCATCTGGCGCTGGGCGAAGCCCACCACTGCGACGTCTCTCATCAGAGGTGCCTCCGATAGCTCTCGTAGTCGGCGTCCGGCTCCCCGGTCGGCTCGAAGTGACTGATCGTCTCCATGGAGTGGCTGCGCTCGCCCTCGGGCTTCCACACGGCCTTGACCCGCATGCCCATCCGCACCTCGCCCACCTCGACGCCGAGGATGAGGTGGAGGAAGGCGATGTCGGAGCCGTCGAGGAGCACGTACGCGGAGACGTACGGCGGCTTGATCCGCTGGCCCAGGAACGGCACGTTCACGATGCAGAACGTCGTGACGATGCCGGTGTCGGACAGCTCGATCGGGTCCTTGGTCGGCACCCCGTCGACCGGACAGGCACCGCGCGGCGGCACGTAGACCTTGTGGCAGACCGGGCAGGCCTGCGCCAGGATCCGGCCCTCCTTCAGGCCACGCCCGAACGCTGACTCCTCGGGGGAGGCGGCGTAGTCGTATGCGAGTCTGACGGGTGTGATGGTGGTCGAGACCTCGGACGTCGAGACCCCGGAGGTCGAGCTTGTCGAGACCCCGGACGTCGAGACCTCGGAGGTCGAGCTTGTCGAGACCCCGGAGGTCGAGCTTGTCGAGACCCCCACGGTCCCAACGGGCTCGACCTCCGAGGCCGGCTCGAAGCACGCCAGGTCCCGGACCGAGCCGACGCGCTCGGCGGCCCAGCGGGCGCGGACCCGCATGCCGGTCCGGATCGCGTCCGGGGAGCCCGCATCGACGGCGTGCAGCAGCGGGGTGTCCGCACCGTCGAGGAGGACGAGCGCGAACGCGAACGGGTGGTCGATCGGCTGGTCCGGCAGGGGCATCGCGACCCAGGACCAGGTCACCACGACGCCCTCGTCGGCGACGGGCCTCATCTCGGTCAGCTGGGCGTGCGTCAGCGGGTCGTACTCGGGCGGCGGGACGGCCACGCGGCCATCCGACAGGACGCCGCCGAGGACCTGCTTGGCGGCCAGCCCGGACATGTACTGGGAGAGCACCGGGCCTAGCGATCGGGTGTAGTCGAACTCTAGGGTCAGCGGTTGGTGCAGCACCGCCGTGGAGGGGGGCGTCATGCGCAAAAGTGAAACACGTTCTACTATTTCTGGCAATGGTCGGGTGTCGATACGCGACCTCGTTCCTCGGCCGCTACTCGACCAACGGAGGTAAGGATGAAGCTGGGTCTGCAGCTGGGCTACTGGGGCGCTCAGCCCCCTGCCGGAGTCGGCGAGCTGGTCGCCGCCGCGGAGGAGTCCGGGTTCGACGCGATCTTCACCGCGGAGGCCTGGGGGAGCGATGCGTTCACGCCGCTGGCCTGGTGGGGGCGCGAGACCTCGCGCGTGCGCCTCGGCACCTCGATCGTGCAGATGTCCGGGCGGACGCCGACCTCGATCGCGATGCACGCCCTGACGCTCGACCACCTCTCGAACGGACGGGTCGTGCTGGGCATGGGCGTCAGCGGCCCGCAGGTCGTCGAGGGCTGGTACGGCCAGCCGTTCGGCAAGCCGCTCGCCCGGACGCGGGAGGTCGTCGACATCATCCGCAAGGTCCTCGCCCGGGAGGCGCCGGTGACCAACGACGGGCCGCACTACCCGCTGCCGTACGGCGGAGAGGGGTCGGTCGGCCTCGGCAAGCCGCTCAAGTCGATCGTGCACCCGCTGCGCGCCGACATCCCGATCTGGCTCGGTGCCGAGGGCCCGAAGAACGTCGCGCAGACCGCCGAGATCGCCGACGGCTGGGTGCCGATCTTCTACACCCCGAAGTCCGCGGCGATGTACCAGCCGTGGCTCGACGAGGGCTTCGCCCGCCCGGGCGCCCGCCACACCCGCGAGAGCTTCGAGATCGCGGCCACCTGCCACCTCCAGATCGTGGAGTCGGCCGAGGAGAAGCAGGGTGTCCTGGACTTCCTCAAGCACTTCGTCGCGCTCTACATGGGCGGCATGGGCGCCAAGGACCAGAACTTCCACAACGCCGTCTTCGTGCGGATGGGCTACGAGGAGCTCGCCGCCGAGGTGCAGACGCTGTACCTCGACGGCAAGAAGGACGAGGCTGCCGCGCTGGTGCCCGACGAGCTGGTCGATGACATGCACATCGTCGGCACCGCCGAGGAGGTCAAGGAGAAGGTCACCGCGTGGGAGGCCACCGGCGTGACGACGCTGCTGTTGTCGCTGCAGTCGCCCGAGGAGGTACGGAAGGTGGCCGCGCTGCTCGCATAGCTGCCGCTGGCGACGTTGGTCGAGTAGCCCGAGCCGCTAGGCGAGGGCGTATCGAGACCGTCCGTAGCTGGTGGTTTGGTGCCCGGGCGATGCGGCCGTCGGCAACTGGTGTGAACCGGCGTGCGGCTGCCCGCGCACCACGCCATTCCGCACCAGTTGGCTCGTTGGGCGATGGATCCGGCGCGCGGGATCAGGGACGACGGCGGGATCGGGTGAGCAGGGTGCCGGCGGCGCCGTACGCGAGTCCGAGGACGGCGCCGAGGATGGCAGCCGGGATCCCGACCTCGAAGGTGGCCGCCCAGGCGGTCGGAGGGTAGGCGCGCAGCCCGAGCACCAGGCCGACTGCGCAGCCGAGCACGCCGACCGCGACGAGGCCGATCATCGTGCACCGTTCCAGGGACCGTGGAGCCCGCATGCTGCCATGGTCGGCCGGGCGTGCCTGTTCGGCAAGGTATGCAGCCGAACCCGCACTTCCCGTGCGGAACTCACCGTGGGAAGTGTCGGTCGGGCTGCATACCTCGACGAACCATCACGGTCGCCGCCGCTGCGTCCTGAACTCCTTCATCCGCCGCAGATACCGCAGCGTGTCACGCCGCCGGACGGGGGCCGGCCAGGCGTCGGCGCGGAACCAGGCGTCCGAGCCGCCGTCGACGTAGATCACCGAGCCGCACAGGAAGTCGGCGGCGGGGGAGAGCATCATCAGGACCCAGTCGGCGAGGTGGCCGGGGTCGCCGTAGCCGCCGATCGGGACCGGGAAGGACCGGAGCTGTCGCGCCTCGCTGGGCGTCGCGAGCTGTTGTTCCAGCAGGGGCGTCAGCACCGCGCCGGGGGCGATCGCGTTGAGCCGGATGCCGGCGCCGGCCCACCGCGGGGTGACCGCGGTGCGGCGGACCCAGCGGGCGAGCGCGACCTTCGAGGCGGCGTACGCCAGCGCGGGCCCGGCCTTCCCGATCCGGCGGAACGGCGCCACCGCGGCCTCCTCGTCGCCTGCCAGCAGCGCCCGGATCGCGCGGCGCGGGACCATCGGCACGGTGGTCGCCGAGTTGCTGGCGAAGACCACTGCCTTCGAGGAGCCTGAGGCCGCCAGCGCCGGACGCCAGGCCGTCAGCAGCTCGACCACGCCGAAGTAGTTGACCTGCGTGATCAACCGCGCCCGATCGCTCCCGCACGAGGGGCCGAGACCCGCGGCGAGCACTGCGCCGTCCAGTCGTCCGCCGCACCGCTCCAGCACCGCGTCGGCCGCGGCCAGGCGACCCTCCGCCGTCGACAGGTCGGCGACCACCTCGGCGGTCCCGACGTCGACCGTGATCACCCGATGGCCGACGGCCTCGAGCCGTGCGACCACCTCCTTGCCCATGCCGGAGGAGGACCCGGTCACGACGTACACGCCCATGGCGAGCAGACTAGAACACGTTCTCGTTCCGTGGTTCAATCCGATCGTGGACGCCCCTGCAGCCCCGGACCCGCTGGCCCCCGCGATGCTCGGCCCGATCGCGCTGCGCAACCGCGTGATCAAGGCCGCGACCTTCGAGGGCGCCACGCCGCAGGGCCTGGTCACCGACGGGCTCATCGACTACCACCTCGCCGTCGCCGAGGGCGGCGTCGGCATGACCACCGTCGCCTATCTCGCGACCTCGCCCGAGGGGCGGACCCATGCCGAGCAGATCCACTGGCGGCCGGAGGCCGTCCCCGGCCTGCGCCGGCTGACCGACGCGATCCACGACACCGGAGCGAAGGTGAGTGCCCAGATCGGCCACGCCGGCCCGGTGGCCAACGGCACGTCCAACCGCGCCCGCTCGATCGCGCCCAGTCGCGGCTTCAGTCCCCTCTCGATGCGGTTCCACCGTGTCCCGACCGCGTCCGATCTCGACCGGATCGTGGCCGACCACGGCCGCGCCGCGACGCTGGCGGCCGAAGCCGGCTTCGACGCCATCGAGGTCCACCTCGGGCACAACTACCTCGCCAGCGCGTTCCTGAGCCCGAGGCTCAACAAGCGCACCGACCGCTTCGGTGGCAGCCTCGCCCACCGTGCCGAGTTCCCCCGCCGGATCGTCGCCGCCGTGCGGGAGGCCGTCACCGCGACGGGTGCCCCGATGGCCGTGACGGCCAAGCTGAACATGCGCGACGGCTACCGCGGCGGCCTCGACCTGCCCGAGTCGGTCGAGTTCGCCCGGATGCTCGAAGCCGACGGCCACCTGCACGCCCTCGAGCTGACGGCCGGCTCCTCGCTGATGAACCCCATGTACCTCTTCCGCGGCGGCGCCCCGGTCGGGGAGATGGCCGCCCGGATGCCGATGCCTGCGCTCCTGCGGTTCGGCATCCGCGCCAGCGGGCACGCCTTCTTCAAGGAGTACCCGTGGACCCCGCTCTACCTCCTCGAGCACGCCCGCAGGTTCCGCGCGGCGCTCGACCTGCCCCTCATCCTGCTCGGCGGGATCACCGACCTGCCCGCGATGGAGCAGGCGATGGCCGAGGGCTTCGCGTACGTCGCGATGGGGCGCGCCCTGCTGCGGGAGCCCGACCTGCTGAGTCGCATCGCCGCCGACCGCGCCACCGCGTCGGCATGCATCCACTGCAACGTCTGCATGTCGACGATCTACGCGGGCACCCGCTGCCACCTCGCCGCCGTGCGGCAGGATGCGATGCATGGCTGAACCCGACCAGCGCCGCAACGATCCGGCGAGCGAGCGCGAGCGTGAGATCGCGGGCGGACTCACCGACGCGGTGCGCGACCTCATCGATGCGACCGTCCGCAGCCGGATCGACCTCGAGGAGCAGGATGCGATCCGCGCCGAGATCGAGGCGCTGACGGCGCGGCTGCGCAAGGAGCAGCTCCCCGCGTCGTACGGCGTCGCCTACAGTTACGGCTCCGGGCGGCACCACTGGGGCAATGCCGTGATCGGTCAGCGCAACCCCGTCGCGCCGCCGCTCGCGGTGCAGCGCGAGAGCGGGCGGGTGTGGGCCGAGTTCGACCTCGGCGCGGCGTACGAGGGGCCGCCGAGCTTCGTGCACGGCGGGATCTCCGCGCTGATCCTGGACCAGATGCTGGGCGAGGCGGCCGCCTCCGTGGGTCATCCGGGCATGACGGGCACGCTGTCGATGCGCTACGTCCGGCCGACGCCGCTGGGTCGCCTGCGCGCCGAGGCCGAGGTCGCCAGCAACTCCGGCATCAAGACGGTCGCCGAGGGGCGGATCCTGGTCGAGCAGCCCGACGGCACGTGGGAGGCGAGCGTGGAGGCGCAGGGGCTCTTCATCGTGCCGCGCTGGGCGCGGGAGCGGCTCGCCGAGCGCGAGGCGACCGGCGATGCCGGCGTCAACCCCTTCGCCTGATTCGTGCGAAACGAGGCCTAGAACACGTTCTAGTTTCGGGCTAGGCTCGGGCGCATGGACTCCCTGCGCCTCGGCACCCACAACGGTCACGTCATGGTCGCCGCGCTGCGACGCCACCGCGACCGCCCGGTCATCCACCTCGGCGACACCACCCTCACCGGCGCCGAGGTGGAGGCGCGGATCAGCCAGTACGTCCAGGCCTTCGAGTCCCTCGGTGCCGGTCTGGAGGTCGGTGCCGCACTGCTGGCACCCAACCGCCCCGAGGTGCTCTTCATCCTCGGCGCCGGGCAGACCCAGGGCTATCGGCGGACCTCGCTGCATCCGCTCGGCTCCGCCGAGGATCAGGCGTACGTCATCAACGATGCCGGCATCTCCGTCCTCATCGTCGACCCGTACTTCGCCGACCGCGCTGCCCAGCTGCTCACGCTC
The DNA here is from genome assembly GCF_055391535.1 of Nocardioides sp. JCM 18998. Lineage (NCBI taxonomy): Bacteria > Bacillati > Actinomycetota > Actinomycetes > Propionibacteriales > Nocardioidaceae > Nocardioides > Nocardioides sp. JCM 18998. The sequence goes on along the minus strand of NZ_AP043886.1, from coordinate 4,042,154 downwards.
TGCCCCGGTCTGACCAGGGTGCTGACCATCGGACCCGTCCCCGACGGGCTCGACGGGGTGGGGACCGACCTGACGGAGGTCGCCGCCACCTTCGCGCCGGCCCGCCTCGCGGCCCGTCTCCTGCCGCCCGATCACGTCACCTCGATCACCTACACCGGCGGCACGACCGGCAAGCCCAAGGGCGTGATCGGGATGGCGCAGTCGTTCGCGACGATGGCACAGATCCAGATGGCCGAGTGGGAGTGGCCGGGCAGGCCGCGCTTCCTGATGTGCACCCCGCTCTCGCACGCCGGAGCCGCCTTCTTCGTCCCGGTCGTCCTGAAGGGCGGGACCCTGTTCGTGGCGCCGCGCTTCGACCCGGCCGAGGTGCTGCGGATGATCGAGGAGCACCGGATCGACTCGCTGATGGTGGTGCCGACGATGCTGTACGCGCTGCTGGACCATCCCGACTCCCGTACCCGCGATCTCGGCTCGCTGGAGACGGTCTACTACGGCGCATCGGCGATCAACCCGGTCCGGCTAGCAGAGGCGATCGAGCGGTTCGGTCCGATCTTCGCGCAGTACTACGGCCAGTCCGAGGCGCCGATGGTGATCAGCTACCTCGCCAAGGACGACCATGTCGACGACGAGGGGAGGCCGATCGTGGGGAGACTGAGCTCGTGCGGGCGCCCGTCCGCGTACCTCCGCACGGCGCTCCTCGACCCGGAGGGCAAGCCCGTCGCCCCGGGGGAGCCGGGGGAGATCTGCGTGGCCGGCCCTCTGCTCGCCGGCGGCTACTTCGACAAGCCGGAAGAGACCGCCGCCGCGTTCCGGGACGGCTGGATGCACACCGGCGACGTCGCCCGCGAGGACGAGGACGGCTTCTGGCACATCGTCGACCGGACCAAGGACATGATCGTCACCGGTGGCTTCAACGTCTTCCCGCGCGAGGTCGAGGACGCTGTCGCCACCCACCCCGCAGTCGCCCAGGTGGCCGTCATCGGCACGCCCGACGAGAAGTGGGGCGAGACCGTGACCGCCGTCGTGGTCGTCCGGCCCGGAGCCGAGCTCACCGATGCCGTCGTCGCGGAGATCCAGGACGTGGTGAAGGTCCGCAAGGGTTCGGTGCACGTCCCCAAGCGGGTCATCCCGGCCGATGCGATCCCGATGACGGCGCTCGGCAAGCCGGACAAGAAGGCTCTGCGCGCGACACACGCCTAGATTTCGGGGCTCGCTGCTCGCACCCCGCCACCGAGACCGGCCGGGTCAGCGACCGAGGAAGACGGGCGCGCGCTTCTCCAGGAACGCCCGCGGACCCTCCTTGGCGTCGTCGGAGGTGAACACCGCCCCGCCGACGCGGGCGTCGTCCTTCCAGCAGTCGTCCTCGTGCTTGCCCTCGGAGTCGCGCATGGTGCGCAGGATCGCCTGGACCGCCAGCGGGCCGTTGGCGGCGATCATGTCGGCGAGCTCGTGCGCCCTGGTGAGCGCCTCGCCGTCCGGGACGACATGCCCGATCAGGCCGATCTCCTTGGCCTCGGCCGCGTCGAGCGATCGCCCGGTGAGCAGCAGCTCGGCCGCGATCGTGTACGGGATCTGGCGGGGGAGCCGGACGGCCGAGCCGCCGAGCGGGTAGAGCGACCAGCGCGCCTCGGCGACCCCGAAGCGGGCGGACGTGCCGGCCACCCGGATGTCGGTGCCCTGCAGGATCTCGGTGCCGCCGGCGATGGCCGGGCCCTCGACGGCGGCGATCAACGGCTTGGTCAGCCGGAAGCCCTTGAGCAGTCCCTTGATGACGCTCGCGTCGAAGTCGGCGCTGACGCCGGTCGCGTCGAGGCTCTGGAGGTCCATGCCGGCGCAGAAGTAGCCCCCGGCGCCGGTCAGGATGCAGACCCGGATCTCCGGGTCCTCGTTGACCCGGTCCCAGGCGGACTCCATGATCCGCAGCATCTCCTGGGAGAGCGCGTTGCGGCGCTCGGGACGGTTCATCGTGACGACGAGCTTGTGCCCGTCCTGCTCCACCAGTGCATCGGCCATGGGGGTGACGCTAGCGAAAAACTGAAACGTGTTCTAGTGTCGCGATCGTGGCCCTGAACATCGCCGATCTCTTCGAGCACGCCGTCGACGCTGCGCCGGACAAGCCCGCCGTACAGGTGGGCGACCGAGCCGTCACCTATGCCGAGCTGGAGCGCGCGTCCAACCGGCTCGCGCACTACTTCCTCGCCCAGGGCATCGGGCCGGGCGATCACATCGGGCTCTATGCCAAGAACAGCGTCGAGCACGTGATCGCCCTGATGGCGATCTTCAAGGTGCGCGCGGTCGCGATCAACGTGAACTACCGCTACGTCGCCGGCGAGCTGGAGTACCTCTTCGACAACGCCGACCTGGTCGGGCTCGTCCACGACCGCGTCTACGCGCCGCTCGTCGCCGAGGTGCTGCCCCGGACGCCGCAGCTGCGCGTCGTGGTCGCCGTACCGAACGTCCTGGACGAGGAGACCGAGGAAGAAGCCCGCCTGATCGAGGGGTACGACGGTGCGCTGCTCGCCGACGCGCTCGCGGGCCAGAGCGAGACGCGCGACTTCGGGCCGCGCAGCAACGACGACATCCACATCATCTACACCGGCGGCACCACCGGTTTCCCGAAGGGCGTGATGTGGCGCCACGAGGACTTCTGGCGCGTGCTCGGCGGCGGCATCGACTTCATGACGGGCGCGTACCTCAGCGAGTTCGACCAGGCCGAGAAGGCCAAGGAGCCCGGGCTCGTCACGCTGCCGCTCTCGCCGCTGATGCACGGCGGGGCGCAGGCCTCGCTGCTGATGCACCTGTTCGCCGGCACGGTGACGATCCTCGAGCCGCGCTTCGACCCGGTGCGCACCTGGGAGATCGTCGACCAGGAGGGCGTGCACATGGTCTTCATGACCGGCGACGCGATGGCGCGCCCGCTGATCGAGGCCTATGAGGCCAGCCTCGAGACCGACCGCCCGTTCTCCGGCCAGACCCTGTTCGCTGTCGCCTCCTCGGCGGCGATCTTCTCCAAGGCGGTCAAGGAGCGCTGGATGGCGCGCTTCCCCAACGCGGTCTTCACCGACTCGGTCGGCTCCACCGAGACCGGCTTCCAGGGCACCGGCCTGCAAGACGCCAGCGCCATCTCCAACGACGGCCCGGTGATCGGGCTCGGTCCGCACACCGTGATCATCGCCGACGACGGCACGCTCCTCGACCCGGTGACCGACATCGGCAGGATCGGCCGTACGGCCCGCGGCGGCCACGTGCCGGTCGGCTACTACAAGGACCCGGCCAAGTCGGCAGCGACCTTCATCGAGATCGACGGCGCGCGCTACTCGGTGCCGGGCGACTACGCCCGCATCGAGGAGGGCAACCGGATCACGCTGCTCGGGCGCGGCTCGAGCAGCATCAACACCGGCGGCGAGAAGGTCTACCCGGAGGAGGTCGAGGCGGCGGTCAAGGCCCACCCGAGCGTCTACGACGCCCTGGTCGTCGGGGTGCCCGACGAGCGCTGGGGCCAGGCGGTCGCTGCCGTCGTACAGCTGCGCGAGGGGGCCGACGTCGACCTCGACGGGCTGCGCGAGTTCCTGCGCGCCCACCTGTCCGGCTACAAGCTGCCGCGCCTGCTCGCTGTGGTCGACGAGGTGCCGCGCAACGCCGCCGGCAAGGCGCAGTACCCCGCGGCCAAGCAGATCGCGCTGGCGTCGATGAGCGTCTCCACGGAAGGGGCCAACGCATGAGGACCGACCTGTGCGAGCGGTTCGGGATCGAGTATCCGATCTTCGCCTTCACCCCCTCCGAGCACGTCGCCGCCGCGGTCTCGCGCGCCGGCGGCCTCGGGGTGCTGGGCTGCGTCCGCTTCAACGACGCCGAGGAGCTCGACCGCACGCTGAGCTGGCTCGACGACAACACCGACGGCAAGCCGTACGGCGTCGACATCGTGATGCCGATGAAGGTGCCCACCGAGGGGACGGCCGTCGACCTGTCCTCCTACATCCCCGAGGGGCATCGGGAGTTCGTCGACAAGACGCTGCTCTCGCTCGGGGTGCCGCCGCTGCCGGAGGGCGAGGGGCGCGAGGGCGTGCTCGGCTGGCTGCACTCCGTCGCCCGCTCCCACCTCGACGTCGCGCTGCAGCACCGCCCGGTGCTGCTCGCCAACGCTCTCGGCTCCCCGCCGGTCGACGTCATCGAGAAGGCGCACGAGCACGGCATCGCCGTCGCCGCGCTCGCGGGTGCCGCCAAGCACGCGCTCTCGCACGTCGCGAACGGCGTCGACATCATCGTCGCGCAGGGGTACGAGGCGGGCGGCCACACCGGCGAGGTCGCCTCGATGGTCCTGCAGCCCGACATCGTCGACGCGGTCGGACCCGACGTGCCCGTGCTGGGTGCCGGCGGGATCGGCTCCGGTCGCCAGATCGCCGCCTCGCTCGCCCTGGGTTGCCAGGGTGTGTGGACCGGCTCGATCTGGCTCGGCACCGAGGAGTATCAGCAGCTCAACAGCCACGCCGGCTGGGTCGAGGCCTTCACCCGCGCCACCTCCTCCGACACCCGGCGGGTCAAGATCTACACCGGCAAGCCGGCCCGGCTGCTCCGCTCGAAGTGGACCGACGCCTGGGAGGCCGAGGATGCCCCGGACCCGCTCCCGATGCCCCTGCAGAACCTCCTGGTCGCCGACGCGCACAACCGGATCAACGCCGCCGGCGACCCCGATGTCGTCTCGATGCCGGTCGGCCAGATCGTCGGCCGGATGAACGACGTACGCCCTGTCGCCGACGTCATCGCCTCGCTGCTGAGTGAATACGACGAGGCGATCAAGCGGCTCACCACCCTTCAAGGTTGAGGGGTCACTTCCTGCGGCTCGAGGGGTCACATTTCGCGGGTCGAGTGGTCAGCCACGACCACTCGACCCGCGATATGTGACCCCTCGACGTGCGAGAAGTGACCTCTCAAGCTTGGCCGGCCAGGGCCCGACCGATCCGCAGAGCCTGCTCGGTCGCCCCGCCGTACGCCATCTCGAACCGCTTCGCGGCGGTGAAGTAGCGATGGGTGACTCCGTCGAGGTCGATGCCGACGCCGCCGTGGACGTGGACGGCGGTGTGGGCCAGGCGGTGGCCGGTGTCGGCGGCCCAGAGCTTCGCGGTGGCGACCTCGACCTCGGCGGGCAGGCCCTCGGCGAGGCGCCAGATCGCCTGCCAGGTGGTCAGCCGCAGGCACAGGGTGTCGATGTAGCCGTCGGCGAGGCGCTGCGAGACCGCCTGGAAGGTGCCGATCGGACGGTCGAACTGCTCGCGCGTACGTGCGTAGTCGGCCGTCTCCGCGAGGGCACCCTCCACCACGCCGAGCTGCTCCGCGCAGGCCAGGGCGGTGAGCAGCGCACCCAGGCGCGCCGCCGCGGCCGCGTCGGCGATCCGGGTCGCGGGCGTCGAGGAGAGGATGACCTGCGCTGTCGCGTCGCCGTCGCTGGTGTGCTGCTCGGCCCGCGATGCGGCGGCCGCGTCGAGCAGGTAGACCCCGACTCCCTCCCGGCCGGTCGCCGTGACCAGCAGAGCGTCGGCGGCCAGGCCGGCCCGTACGAGCGTCTTGGTCCCGGTCAGCCGCCCGCCCTCGTCCGCGACGACCGTGGGGGAGGCGGGCAGGTGCGCCAGCGGCTCGGCGACCGCGGCGGCATAGAGGCCGGCGGGCGTGTCGACGCCGATCGAGGTGAGAAACCCGACGCAGGCGGCGTGGGTGGCGAGCGGGACCGGTGCGAGCACGCGGCCCACCTCGACCAGAACGCGCGCGGTGGTGATCAGGTCGAGTTCGGCCCAGTCGAAGGCCTCGCCCAGGGTCGCCCACAGTCGTGTGTCCAGCCGGGAGCCCGACGCCTCGACCGCGCGCTGGCGCTCCTGGGTGACCTCGCCTGTGAGGATTTTCGCGGCGAGCGCGGCGGCCTCGTCCTGCTCCGGGGTGAAGGTGAAGTCCATGTCAGTCTCCTGCGTGGTGGGCGGGTTTAGGGTTCTGCGCTCGCACCCCGAGCGGTGCCGGCGTCATCGGCGTGCCGCCGGCTGACCGAGACCGACCATGCCGATGATGTCGCGCTGGATCTCGTTGGTGCCGCCGCCGAAGGTCATCACCAGCGACGAGCGGGCGTAGCGCTCGAGTCGCCCGGCGAGGACGGCGCCCGCGGAGTCGCCGGTCAGCGACGCCTGCGGTCCGACGACCTCCATGAGCGTGCGGTAGATCTCGGTGTTGAGCTCGGAGCCGTAGACCTTGGTGGCGGAGGCGTCGGCCGGCGACATGGTGTCGATCTCGGCGGCGAGCCTCCACTGGATCAGGGTGAGGGCCTCGATCCGCGCGTGTGCCCGGCCGAGCAGCAGCTGCACCCACTCGGAGTCGATCACCCGCGAGCCGTCCGCCCGCCTCGTGGAGGCCGCCCAGGACCGGACGAGGTCCAGGGAGTGCACCGTGGCGGCCGAGGACGTCAGGGCGACCCGCTCGCGGTTGAGCTGGTTGGTGATCAGCCGCCAGCCGCCGCCGCGGCCGCCGACGACGTTCTCGGCGGGCACACGAACGTCGGAGTAGTACGTGGCCGAGGTGCCGACGCCGGCGACCGTCTGCACGGGCGTGTAGGTCACGCCCGGAGCGTCGGCCGGGACCAGGATCATCGAGAGCCCCTGGTGCCGCGGCTGATCCGGCTCGGTGCGGCAGGCCAGCCAGATCCAGTCCGCGTACTGGATCAGCGAGGTCCACATCTTCTGGCCGTTGATGACCCACTCGTCGGCCGCCTCGTCCAGCACCGCGCGGGTCTGCAGGGAGGCGAGGTCGGTGCCCGATCCCGGCTCGGAGTACCCGACGGAGAAGTGCAGCTCGCCGCGCAGGATCCGGGGCAGGAAGAACGACTTCTGCGCGTCGGTGCCGTACTGCATGATCGTCGGCCCGATGGTGTTCAGCGTGAGGTAGGGGATCGGCACCCCTGCCACCGCCGCGACGTCGGTGAAGATCAGCTGCTCGACCATCGATCGGTCCTGGCCGCCCCACTCCTTCGGCCAGCCGATCCCGAGCCAGCCGTCCTCGCCGATCTGCCGGATCACCTCGCGGTAGACGCCGGCCTCGCCGTGCTCGCCGCCCGCGCCGAGACCGTTGCCGGGCCCTCGTGGGTCCGTCGAAGGGAACTCGCCGGTAGCGCCGGAGAGGGCGAGCCGTCGCTCCGGGGTGACCAGCTCGTTGAAGTAGGCACGCAGCTCCGCGCGCAGGCTCTCCTGCTCGGGTGTCAAGGCGATCCGCATGTGATAAAACTAGAACATGTTCTCATTTGCGTCCATGGGAGGCTGAGATGAACGGAGCAGGGATGACCGTCGCCAACACGGGCGCTCGCGCGCTCGACCGAGGAACCACTCCCGAGCGCTACGCGCGCGGCTGGCACTGCCTCGGCCTCGCCGACGCCTACCGCGACGGCCGACCGCACGCGGTCGAGACCTTCGGCGGCAAGCTCGTCGTGTTCCAGGCCGGAGACGGCGAGCTGGGCGTCCTCGACGGCTACTGTCGCCACATGGGCGGCGACCTCACCCAGGGCGAGGTCAAGGGCAACGAGGTGGCCTGTCCGTTCCACGACTGGCGCTGGGGTGCCGACGGGCGCTGCAAGCAGATCCCGTACGCCCGGCGCGTCCCGCTGCGGGCACGCACCCAGCGCTACGAGACCGTCGTGCGCAACGGGCAGCTGCTGTTCTGGCACGACCCCGAGGGCTCGGCCGCCGACCATGCCCTGCTGCCGCCCGAGCTGCCCGGCGTCGGCACCGACGACTACACCGACTGGTTCTGGGAGAGCGTCCCGATCAACGGCTCGCACTGTCGCGAGCTGATCGACAACGTCGTGGACATGGCGCACTTCTACTACGTGCACTTCGCGTTCCCGACGAGCTTCCGCAACGTCTTCGAGGGCACCCAGGCCACCCAGTTCATGCAGTCCACCGGCCGTCCCGACAAGACAGAGGGCTACGGCGGCGGCGCGGAAGGGGCCGACATGGTCCTCAAGTCCGAGGCGACCTACTACGGACCGGCGTACATGATCAACTGGCTGGAGGTGGACTACAAGGGCTTCATCACCGAGGTCATCCTGATCAACTGCCACCTGCCCACCGGCCCCGACTCCTTCACCCTGCAGTACGGCATCACGGTCAAGAAGCCCGAGGGGCTGGACGACAAGACCGCCCAGTACATCGCGAAGAAGTACGCCGAGATGTTCGGCCAGGGCTTCCTGCAGGACGTGCACATCTGGCAGAACAAGGCGCCGGTGCAGAACCCGCTGCTCTGCGAGGAGGACGGCCCCGTCTACCAGCTGCGCCGCTGGTACGAGCAGTTCTACGTCGACGTCGCCGACATCGCGCCCGACATGGTGGCGCGCTTCGAGTTCGAGGTCGACACCACCAAGGCCAACGAGTTCTGGCACGAGGAGGTCGCCGAGAACCTCCGGCAGAAGGCGGCTCTCGAAGGCGCGGAGCACTGATGGCGTCGTTCGTTCCGACCAGCGAGGAGACGCTGGCCGACCAGCGGCTCTACACGTCGGGCTGGCTGACCGAGGTCGCCTGCCAGGACTGCCTCGCGCGGGTCGGCGTGCAGAAGAACTCCGAGCACCACACCTCGATCCAGTGGAGCGCCGGCGCGCTCGCGGCCTGCCCGGAGATGTCTCGCCGGCCCCGCGAGCTGCACGCCGGCTGCCCGCGGCTGCGGGCCTCGATCGAGCAGGCCGTACGGGCGGGCGAGGTGCCGATCGGAGCGGGCGATGGGTTCTGAGACCGTCTCCGGGATCGAGCTCACCGTCCTGGAGGTCGTGCGTGAGACGGAGGACGCCGTCTCGGTGGTCTTCGACTCACGACTCGACTTCCGGCCCGGGCAGTTCCTCACCCTGGCCGTTCCCAGCGATCGCACCGGCGTCGTCGCGCGCTGCTACTCGCTGTGCAGCGTGCCCGGCGAGCCGCTGACGGTCACGGTGAAGCGGACCGCCGACGGCTACGCGTCCGGGTGGATCAGCGACAACCTCCGCGCGGGGGACACGATGCGCGTGCTGGAGCCCTCCGGCATCTTCACGCCGGCCTCGCTCGATGCCGATCTGCTGCTCTTCGCCGGCGGCTCGGGGGTCACGCCCATCATGTCGATCGCCCGTACCGCCCTGGCGCGCGGAACAGGGCGGATCGTGGTCCTCTACGCCAACCGCGACGAGCGGTCCGTGATCTTCGCCGAGCGCTGGGCCGAGCTTGCCGCCGCACATCCCGACCGCCTCGAGGTGATCCACTGGCTCGAGTCGGTCCAGGGTCTGCCGTCGCAGGAGCAGCTCCGCGCCTTCGCGGGCCGCTTCGCCTCGTACGACGCGTTCGTCTGCGGTCCCGCCCCGTTCATGAAGCTGGTGACCGGGGCGCTGCGCGAGCTCGACTTCCCGCGCGAGCGCCGTCACCAGGAGAAGTTCGTCTCGCTCGGCGGCAACCCGTTCGGCCCGGAGGTCGAGCTTGTCGAGACCCCCGCTGAGGTCGAGCTTGTCGAGACCCGTGCTCCGGAGGTCGAGCTTGTCGAGACCCAAGCGCCGGAGGTCGAGCCTGTCGAGACCCGGGCCCCGGAGGTCGAGCCTGTCGAGACCCGGGCCCCGGAGGTCGAGCCTGTCGAGACCCGCGCCCCGGAGGTCGAGCTTGTCGAGACCCGCGCCCCGGAGGTCGAGCCTGTCGAGACCCATGCGCCGGTCCGACTCAGCGCCGAGCTGGACGGGCAGACGTACGACTTCGACGACTGGTCCCCGGACACGACCGTCCTCGAACACCTGGAGTCCAAGGGCATCAAGGCGCCGTACTCGTGTCGCGAGGGCGAGTGCTCGGCCTGCGCCTTCCGCCTCCTCGGCGGCGAGGTGGCGATGCGCCGCAACGACGTCCTGGAGGCCGAGGACCTCGACGAGGGCATCCGCCTGGGCTGTCAGTCCGTCCCGGTCACCGACAAGGTCAGCATCACCTACAACTGATCGGCCGAGCCGCCTCAGTGCCGGGCGGCGACGGCGATGCGGCCGTTGCGCAGCGAGGTGGGTCGCGTGCAGCGCAGGCCCAGGGTCTCGGAGATGGTGAGGAGGTCGTCGTCGACCTGTGGCCCGAACCCGGCGTCGGCGAGCAGGTGCGCCATCGCAGCGGGGGTGAGCAGAGTGCGCCACGGCTCGCCGGCGGTGATCGTCGGGGCGCCGCCGAGGCGGGCGAAGGCGCCCGCGAGCAGCCGGCCGGAGCGTGCCTTGAGCGATGGGGTCTGGTAGTTCACGATCAGGGTGCTGCCGCGCGCCGACCGCTTCGCCAGCGCCCGGAGCGTACGCACCACGTCGGAGCGCCGCAGGTAGGGCACGACGCCCTCCCACAGCCAGGTCGTCGGGGCGTCGGGATCGTGCCCGGCCGCCTCCAGCGCCTCGTCGAGGTCGGTGATCGCAAGGTCCGCCGGCTGGAAGCGGTGGGTCCGTGCGAGCGGGGGCCGCGATCCGATCCGCTCCTGCTTGTCGCCCTGTGAGGCCGGGTGGTCGACCTCGGTGACGTCGACCTCGGCCAGCTCCGGCATCCGCCACGAGCGCGAGTCGAGCCCGGCGCCCAGGATCACCAGCTGGGGATGCCCGTGCACCCGGATCGCCTCGTCGATCGCCACCGTGCGGGGCACGACGACGTCGGCGCACGCCGACACCGACTCGTAGGCGACCCGGTCGTTCCAAGCCTCCGGCAGCGTCCCGCTGCGGACCGCCTCGACGACGGCCCGCTCGTCGTCGCGCAGCAGCTCGATCGCCACCGGGTCGGAGAACGTCCCCACGCCCAGCCGCTCGTCGGCGACGGCGCGCCCCTGGCAGACCAGCACGGCAGTACGGCTCGCGGCACGCTCGGTCGGCATAGACCGATTGTGCGCCCTGCCGGAGCCGGGCTCAGAAGCCGCGGGTCCAGATCACCTCTTCGCGCAGCCGGCACGAGCGCCAGCCGTCGGGCGTACGGACGAAGGTGTGGTGGTAGATCCCGCCGACCTCGACGACACGCTCGCCGCCGTCGCCGTCCGCGATCACCATCGGGTTGTCGAAGTAGGCCGACACCTCGGCCGACTGCCGATCGGAGGCGGGATCGATGACGACCTGTCCCAGGGTGTGCATCGTGCGGATCGCGAAGGCGTAGAGGTTCTCCGCGAGCCACGTCCGCACCTCGGGAAGGGCGCCCCGGGTGCCGCCCGACTCGGAGTAGTCGATCCGCGCGTCGGGGGTGAAGACGGTGTCGAGCGCGTCCCAGGACGCGGTGTCGATCGCGCGGGTGTAGCGATGCAGCGCGTCGGTGATCTCGGCGCGGTCCAGCAGATCCGGAAGATCCATCAGCGGCTCCTTCGTCAGCGCGGGTCGAGGACGACGATCGGGATGTCCCGGTCGGTCCAGCCCTGGTAGGTGTCGAAGTCGGCGTAGAGGTCCACCATCCGCGGCCACAGCTCGGCCTTCTCCTCCGGGGAGGCCACCCGGGCGCGCACCGCGCGACGGCCCTCGCGCTTGAGGACCACCGTCGTCTCGGGGGAGGCCTGCAGGTTGCGGAGCCACTGCGGGTGGGTCGGCAGGCCGCCCTGTGAGGCGACCACGATCAGCCGCGCCTCGTCGGCGAGATAGACCAGGGGCGCGGTGAACCGCTTGCCGCTGGTGCGGCCGACGTGCTCCAGCAGCAGGATCGGCACCGGATCGCGCCAGCCGGCCGAGACCCGCCACGTGCCGCCGACGCGGCCGTTCGTCGCGCGGAAGATCGCGGCGTTGGCCTTCGCGCCGTACTTGATGAGCCGGCGGGTCCAGGGCGAGTCGAGACCCGGCGGTCGTTCGGAGGGCAGCGGCATGGCGATCACTCTGGCACAAACCTAGAACACGTTCTACTCTTCGAATATGCGGTTCACCTACGCCGAGGCGATGACCCATGCGTCCTACTACGCCCCGCTGGCCCAGGCCGCGGAGGCAGCGGGCTACACCAGCATGACGGTGGCCGACAGCCTCATCTATCCCGAGGAGTCGGACTCCACCTACCCCTACACCGACACCGGCGAGCGGGAGTTCCTGCAGGGCAAGGAGTTCATCGAGGCGATGATCCTGTGCGCCCACCTCTTCGCCGCCACGACCACGCTGCGGCTGACACCGTTCGTGCTCAAGCTGCCCGTACGCCCGCCGGTCCTGGTGGCCAAGCAGGCCTCCAGCCTGGCCGCGCTCTCGGGCGACCGGCTCGGCCTCGGCGTGGGGCTCAGCCCGTGGCCGGAGGACTTCGCCACCCTCGGCGTGCCGTGGGAGCGCCGGGGCAGGCGGATGGACGAGTGCATGGAGATCCTGCGCGGGCTCACCGCGCCGGTCGCCGAGGGCACCAAGCAGGGCTACTTCGGCTACGAGGGCGAGTTCTACCGCTTCGATCCGCTGCAGCAGTGCCCGGCTCCGGCGAAGCGGATCCCGTTGCTCGTCGGCGGTCACAGCGATGCCGCCCTGCGGCGCGCGGTCCTCCTCGGCGACGGCTGGATGCACGCCGGTGGAGACGGCGAGGAGCTCGACCGGCTGCTGGGCCGGCTCGCGGACATCCGCAAGGCGGAGGGCGACACCCGCGGACCGGACGAGTTCGAGGTGCACGTCATCTCGTACGACGCCTACACCCCGGACGGGGTCAGGCGGCTCGAGGAGAAGGGCGTCACCGACTGCATCGTCGGCTTCCGGGTGCCCTACATCGTCGGCCGCGACGAGGAGCCGCTGGCGAAGAAGGTCGAGCATCTCGACCGGTATGCCGAGAGCGTGATCGCGCAGGTCGGCCCGTGATCACCGACGCCCTCCAGGACGCGATCGCGGAGGCCGAGAAGCTCATCGAGTCCGCTCCGTTCATCAGGACCGAGCAGGACCTCCTCGAGGGCTACGACTACCTCGCCGGCCGGATCCGGATGGCGCTGCAGACCGCCTTCGACTACGACCTCGAGCAGCCGCTCATCATCAACCCGACCCACCAGTTCTCCCGCCAGGGGCTCGACAACCCCGACGCGATCTACTTCCACGCCTACCTCAAGGAGGGCGTCGAGTACGTGATCCGGGGGCGGCGCGGCACCAGCGCCGACCTGTCGTTCCAGGTGATGGGTGGCGCGTACTCCGCCGATGCGGCCGCGACCAACCTGCTGGCCTTCGACGACCGGGGGCTCGACATCGCACCCGATGGGACCTTCGAGCTCCGCCATGTCGCCGAGCCGGGCGCCAAGACGCTGATCGTGCGCGAGGTCTTCAACGACTGGGACGTCGAGGAGCGCGGCACGCTCACCATCGAGCGGCCCGACACCCGCGGACGCGCCCGATCGCCGCTCACCCGCGAGACCCTCCAGAAGCGGTACGACGTCGCCGCCCGCAGCCTCGTCGGCTCCATCCAGACCTGGATCGCCTTCCCGCACTTCTTCCAGTACAAGGAGCCGGTCAACACCCTGACCGCGCCGCGCTCGACGCCCGGAGGACTGGCCAGCCAGCGCTCCTCGATCGGTCACTACGAGCTCGGCCCCGACGAGGCGATGATCGTCTCGGTCCCGCGCTTCGAGGCCTGCGGCTACCAGGGCATCCAGATCGGCTCGGACTGGTACGCCTCGACCGACTACGAGACCCATCAGACCTCGCTGACCAAGGCACAGGCGCTCACCGACCCCGACGGCGTGATGCGCTTCGTCATCGCCGAGCAGCCTCCGCGCGGTCCGGATGGGATTCCTCGGCCGATCGCCAACTGGCTCGAGACCACCGGCCACCGCACCGGCCCGATGATGCTGCGCTGGCAGCGGATCGACGCCGGCAGGGAGGACGACGTGCCCGGCCCGAGCGTGGAGATCGTCCAGGCCGCCGAGGTGGCCGCGCGCCTCCCGCACTACCAGCCGCTCACCGACGAGCAGTACGCAGACCGGATCGCCGCGCGCCAGCGCGCCGTCGCCCGAAGGATGATCAGTTGATCTCGACAAGCTCGATCTCCGGGGGCTCGATCTCGACAAGCTCGATCTCCGGGGGCTCGATCTCCGGTGGCTCGATCTCCGGGGGCTCGATCTCCGGTGGCTCGATCTCCGGTGGCTCGATCTCCGGGGGCTCGATCTCCGGTGGCTCGATCTCCGGGGCGGGCCTCCTGAGGGACAAGGTGATCGTCCTCTCCGGCGTCGGCCCCGGGCTGGGCCGGGCGCTGGGGGAGCAGGCCGCGCTGCTGGGGGCCGACCTCGTGCTCGCCAGCCGCACCGAGAAGCGCCTGGAGAAGATGGCTGCCGCCGTACGGGAGCACGGCCGGCGCGCGCTCGCCGTACCCACCGACATCACCAGTGAGGACGACCGCACACGCCTGGTCGAGGCGGCCCTGAGCGAGTACGGCCGGGTCGACTGCCTGATCAACAACGCCTTCGGCATCCCACCGATGGACCCGCTCACCACCATCGGTCTCGACGCGCTGCGGCTCGCCCAGGAGACCAACGTCTTCGCGCCGCTGCGCCTCTCCGCACTGTTCGCCGAGGCCCTCGCCGCGACCGATGAGCGGCCCGGGGGATCGATCATCATGATCAACTCCGCCGTGCTCTACCAGAGCCAGCCGGAGTTCGCCGGCTACAAGCTGTCCAAGGGCGGGCTCGCCCATCTCGCCTCCAGCCTGGCCACCGAGCTCGGGCCGCGCGGCATCCGGGTCAACAGTGTGGCGCCGTCCTACATCTACGAGGACGTCAACAAGGCGTACTTCGACTGGCTCGCCTCCGAGTCCGGGCGGACCCACGAGGAGGTCTATGCCGAGAAGGCCGCGCCGACCGACCTCAAGCGGCTCGCGACCCCCGAGGAGGTCGCCCGTGCCGCGCTCTTCTACGCCTCCGACCTGGCCTCCGCGGTCACGGGGCAGATCATGAACGTCGACTGTGGGGAGTTCCATGCGGGAGCGTGACAGCGTCGGAACCTTCGAGGAGATCCAGGAGGCCGCGGCCCGCACCACCGGGCTGAGCGACTTCGGCGACACCGCGTACGAGGAGGGCCTGCGGATCCTGGTCGAGGACCTGGCCTCTCCCGAGGCCGGGCTGACCCCGCACGGCAACTCCTTCCACCGCGCCCAGGTGAAGAGCGCCCTGGTCGGACGGCTGCTGACCGAGGCCCGGTTCGCGCAGCACCCCGAGCACCGCGACGTACGGATCGAGCGACCGATCTTCGTCACCGGGCTCCCGCGCACCGGCACCACCGCCCTGCACCGGCTGCTCTGCGCCGACCCCGACCACCAGGGGCTGGAGGCGTGGCTGACCGAGTTCCCCCAGCCCCGGCCGCCGCGCGAGTCGTGGGCGGAGGACCCGATCTTCCGGGCGCTGCAGAGTGCCTACCAGGAGCACCACGTGGCCAACCCCGAGTTCATGGGGATCCACTACATGGACGCCACCTCGGTGGAGGAGTGCTGGCGGATCCTGCGCCAGACCGGCAAGTCGATCGGCTTCGAGTCGCTGGCGCGCATCCCGCGCTACTCCGCCTGGCTGGCGGCGCAGGACTGGACCGACGCGTACGAGCGGCACCGGCGCAACCTGCAGCTGGTCGGCCTCCACGACGCGGAGAAGCGCTGGGTGCTGAAGAACCCCTCGCACCTGGTCGCGCTCGACGCCCTGATGACGGTCTATCCCGACGCGCTGGTCGTGGTCTGCCACCGCGACCCGGTCGCCTCGATCGCGTCGGCCTGCTCGCTGTCGGCCGAGGCCACCGCCGGCACGTCGACCACCTTCGTGGGCGAGGGCATCGGCCGCACCCAGCTGGAGATGCTGAGCCGATCGTGGCGCACCTTCGCCGCCGCCCGTCCGGCCTACGAGCCGAGCCAGTTCGTCGACGTCGACTACCGCGCCTTCGTCGCCGACCCGGTCGGCACCGTGGCCGCGATCTACGACGCGTTCGGCATCGGCTGGAGCGACGAGGCGCAGCGCAACGTGAAGGAGATCGACGCCGAGTCCCGTACGGGCAGGGCGAAGCCCGCGCACGCCTACGCGCTGGCCGACTACGGGCTGACCGAGGAGGCCGTCCAGGGTGCGTTTACCTCGCCGTAACACGAGGCGGACCCAGCCGGAAACAAAACTCACGGATCCTCGACCACCGTGCTTCCTCTTGTGATCGACGCTGGTGATACCGCTTGGCTGCTCGCAGCCACGGCCCTGGTGATGCTGATGGTCCCGGGCCTGGCGCTCTTCTACGGCGGCATGGTGCGGTCCAAGAGCGTGCTCAACATGATGATGATGACCTTCTCCGCGCTCGGGGTGATCACGCTGGCGTGGGTGCTGGTCGGCTACTCGCTGGCGTTCGGCGACGACCTCGGCGGGGGTCTGCTCGGCAGTCCGAGCCAATACTTCGGTCTGCAGTCGCTGGTCGGCGGCGAGCACGACTGGCTCAGCGTGCCGACGATCCTCTTCGCCTGCTTCCAGGGCCTGTTCGCGGTGATCACCGGCGGGCTGGTGGCCGGTGCCATCGCCGACCGCGCCCGGTTCGGCGCGTGGATGGTGTTCTGCGCGGTCTGGACGGTGCTGGTCTACGCCCCGATCGCGCACTGGGTCTTCGACGGCTCGCGTACGGGCCATGTCGGCGGCTGGCTGATCAACCGGATCCACCTCGTCGACTTCGCCGGGGGCACCGCCGTCGAGATCTGCTCCGGCGCCTCCGGCCTCGCGCTCGCGCTCGTCCTCGGCAAGCGCGTCGGCTTCGGTCACGACGCGATGCGTCCGCACAACCTGACCCTGGTGATGCTCGGCGCCGGCCTGCTCTGGGTCGGCTGGTTCGGCTTCAACGCCGGCTCCGCGTTCCGCGCCGACCAGAGCGCCGCGGTGGTGTTCGCCGCGACCCTCGTCTCGGGTGCGGCCGGCGCCGGCAGCTGGCTGGTCGTCGAGCAGCTGCGCGACGGGCACGCCACATCCCTGGGCGCCGCGTCGGGCATGGTCGCCGGCCTGGTCGCGATCACCCCGTCCTGCGGCTCGGTGACCCCGCTCGGCGCGATCGTGGTCGGCCTCGTCGCCGGTGCCGTCTGCGCCTGCGCCATCGCGCTGAAGTATCGCTTCAGGTTCGACGACTCGCTCGACGTCGTCGGGGTCCACCTCGTCGGCGGCCTGGTCGGCACGATCCTGATCGGCCTGCTCGGCAGCTCGGCGGCCCCGACCGCCGTCGACGGACTGTTCTACGGCGGCGGTCTGACCCAGCTCGGCCGTCAGTCGCTCGGTGCGCTGGTGGTGCTGGTCTACGCGTTCGTGGTCTCGGGCGTGCTCGGGCTGGTGATCGACAAGGCGATGGGCTTCCGGATCGACCCCGAGCACGAGGTCCAGGGCATCGACCTGGTCGTCCACGCCGAGTCGGCGTACGACCTGCACGCCACCGCGGGCACCCGCTCCAGCAGCATCTTCGGGCACCACTGACCCGGGACTGCCCAGGACCAGCGCCCCAGGCGGACGCCACCTACTCGGGTCAATGAGCCGGATTCTCGTTACTGTTCGGTTGCAATCTCCTCAAACCGGCCTGGTGGCTGCCGCATAGCCACCAGGCGTGAGCGCGGCGACGGCTCGGAGGGGGAGAGCATGATCGAGGTGGGGCATCTCGAGGACTTCTGGCCCGACGACAAGCGGGCGCTCCTGCAGGCGTTCGAGCTCCAGCGGGCGCTCGGCCGCGCCGAACAGGCGGAGCTGCAGCGCCAGTTGGTCCACCAGGCGACCCACGACGCGCTCACCGGCCTGGCCAACCGAGCCCTGCTGCACGACCGACTCGCCCACGCGATCGCCGCCGCCGAGCGGACCGGTCGCCGCGTCGTGGTCTTCGGCCTCGACCTGGACCGGTTCAAGAGCCTCAACGACGGCTTCGGCCACTCCTACGGCGACCGGGTGCTGCAGGCCGTCGCATCCCGGATCCGCCACCTCCCCATCCCGCAGGAGCTCGCCGCCCGGATGGGTGGCGACGAGTTCGTCCTGTTCGCCTACCTGGGCGCCGACGATCACCGCGTCGACGCGATGGCGCGGGCGATCATCGCGGCGTTCAACGAGCCCTTCGTCGTGGACGGCCGCAGGATCCGCCTCACGACCAGCGTCGGGGTGAGCCTCTACCCGGACGCCGGTACGACGGTCGCCGACCTGATCGATGGCGCCGACATGGCGATGTACCAGGCCAAGGCCGCCGGACGCAGCGACTACCGGCTCTTCGAGCCGGCGATGGCGCAGGCGATCCAGCGACGCACGGAGCTGGAGACCGGTCTCCAGGACGCCGTCGCGAACGGCGAGCTCTCCTTGGCGTACCAGCCCAAGGTCGAGGCCAAGACCGGCGCCGTCATCGGCTGCGAGGCGCTGCTGCGCTGGAGCCACCCCCTCTTCGGGGCGGTCTCGCCGGAGGAGTTCATCCCGGTCGCAGAGGAGTCCGGCCTGATCCTGCCGATCGGCGAGTGGGTCCTGGAGATGGCGTGCCGTCAGGGCCGGACATGGCTCGATGCCGGTCGGCCGCGCATCACCGTCGCGGTGAACATCGCCGCCGCCCAGCTGCTGCAGCGCGGGGCGGTCGACTGGGTGGCGGGGACGCTGAGCCGTACGGGCTTCCCGGCCGACCTGCTCGAGCTCGAGCTGACCGAGTCCCAGCTCGCCCAGGACGTCGAGGCGGCGGTGACGGTGATCCGGCAGCTGCGGGCCCTCGGGGTGAAGATCGCGATCGACGACTTCGGCACCGGCTACTCGTCCCTGGACTACCTGCGGCGCTTCGACGTCACCACGCTCAAGATCGACCAGTCCTTCATCGCCGGGCTCGGCAGCAACGCCGGCGACACCGCCATCGTGCACGCCACCATCGCGTTGGCCCGCGCCTTCGGTCTCTGCGTCGTCGCCGAGGGCGTCGAGACACCCGAGCAGCGCGCGATCCTCGCCGCGATCGGCTGCCAGCAGCTCCAGGGCTACCTCATCAGCAGGCCGGTCCCCGCGCAGGAGTTCACCCGCCAGCTGGGCTGAGCCGGCCGCAAACGGGGAACCAGGAGGCGTGAGGCAGGCGCAGCGGTCGCGCGAGTGACCGACCAGCGCCGGGCTCTACGATCGAGGGAGCCGAGCCGAGGAGACAGCCGTGGGGACGTTGCGCAAGGCCGCGCTGGCGCTCGCATGCGCGACGGCCGGACTGGTCGGTGGCGCCGCGCTGCCGTCGGTGGCGAGCCCGCCGGGCGGGCTGGTCGATCTGCACCCGATCGCCTGGGACGCGTGGGAGCCGATCTCCAGCACCTCCCTCCGCGTCTTCGCCTGGACCGGCGCACCCTCGTGCGAGGGCACCACCGCGACGGCGCAGGAGACGTCGACGACGATCACGATCACCGTCCTCGCCGGCACCGTGCCCGGCGTCGACAACTGCCCGTCGATCGCCATGCACGCGCCGATCGAGGTGACGCTCGCCGCCCCGATCGGCCTGCGCCAGGTCACCGAGCCGGGCGGCATCCCGGCCAGCGACCGCCCGTACGGCACGAAGCCGGCGCCGGCGGTCACCAGCGCGCGGCCCGGCCTCGTCGGCACGGCCCGGGTCGGGAGGCGGCTGAGCGCCGTGGCGGCCGGCTGGACGTACGGGACGTCCTTCTCCTACCGCTGGTACGCCGGCGCCCGCCCGATCCCCGGTGCCACGGGGGCGAGCATGCGGGTCACTCGCGCGCTGATCGGCCAGCGGATCAGCGTGCGGGTGCGGGGCTCCCACCACGGCTACAGCGACAGCGCCTGGATCGCCTCACGGACGACGGGGAAGGTTCGACCACGGAACTGACGGTGCTCTCTGGCATGCTTTGCCCCTCTGCACCGACGCACCGAGGGGAGGCCCGTGAACCAGATCGCCGCCGAGCTGGCGCGGGTCAAGGGCGCCTTCGCGCAGCCCACCCTCCAGCTGCTGCACCAGCGCCAGGCCCCGGTCGTGATCACGATCTTCCGCGCCGCCTTCGGTCGCAACAACAACCCGATCCCGACCGCGCGGCTGCACACCCAGGTCGAGGAGCACCTCGCGGACATGCGGCTCGCCGGCGAGACCGAGGTCCCGGCGGGCACGGGCCGCGAGATCTGCCAGCGCTGGATGCGTGGGCAGTGGCTGGTCCGCTCGCTCGACGAGATCGGCCGCGAGGTCTACACGCTGACCTCCCACGCTCAGCAGGCGCTGGAGCTGGTGAAGAGCCTCACCCGTGACCGCGCGACGCTGAGTGAGCACCGGATCGCCACCATCCTCGGCACCGTCCGCCGGTTCAACTCCGAGGCCAACCCCGACCGGACCGCCCGGGTCACGATCCTCAACGAGGAGATCGCCCGGCTGCAGGCCGAACGCGACAGGCTCGTCGACGGCGCCGAGCTGGTCGGCGCGACCCAGGACTACATGGTCGAGGGCTTCACCGAGCTGCTCTCGCTGATCTCCGCGCTGCCCAGCGACTTCGCCCGGGTGGAGGAGCGGTTCGCCCAGATCCGTACCGAGATCCTGTCGGCGTTCCGCGCCGAGGACAGGCCCGCCGGCGAGGTGATCGACGCCTACCTCGCCCGCGCCGACGCCCTGATGACCGCCACCCAGGAGGGGCGAGCGTTCGAGGGCGCCTTCGCGCTGCTGCGCGACGACGGCCTGGTCACCCAGCTGCGTGAGGACCTCAACGCGCTCCTCGAGCACCCGGCCTCCGAGGGCGTGCTCGGCGAGGCCGACCGCGCCGAGCTGCGCGGCACGGTGCGCTTGGTGCGCGACGGCCTCGACCGGGTGCTGTCGCAGCGCTCACGGGTGACCGCCACGCTCAAGGAGTACATCGTCTCCCACGACGCCGCCCGCGACCGCGAGCTGGAGCAGACCCTGCGCCAGGTCGAGTCCGAGCTGATGACGTGGATGGCCACGACCGGCCCCCGGGCCAGCCACGACGTCCCGCTGCTGCCCCCTCGGGCCGGCGTCGATCACCTGCGTGAGCGGTTCTACGACCCCGCCGACGACGTCCTGCCGGAGCGGATCTCCGCCACCGACCCCGACGTGGCGCTCTCCCTCTCCGACGTGCTCGCCCAGGGCGGCCCCCAGCTCGGCGAGCTGCGCGAGCGGCTCGACACCGCGTTGCACGCGCTCATCCCGCCGGCCTCGCTGGGGGAGATGTTCGCCGAGCTCGAGCCGTCGCTGCGCCGCCCCGTGGAGATCTTCGGCCTGCTGCACCTGGCCGCCGCCCGCGACTGGGACGTCGAGGAGACCGCCGAGGCCTACCCGACGGTGCGCCCCGATGGCACCACGCGGGTCTTCGCCGTACCGCGTACGCCCCTGCCCGACCCCGACCTTGATCGCGAGAAGCGCTGATGAGCATCGACGACTTCGAGGCCTCCGTCGAGGACACGACAGCGGACGAGGAGGAGCTGGTCGACGAGTACGTCGGCTCGGTCTCGCTCTTCGAGGGTGACGAGGGCGGCCTGGAGATGGCGCAGCGCCAGACCCTGGTGACGCTGCTCAAGCAGCGCTTCATCAGCGCCCGCACCCACCCGCGCGACTGGCCCGTGCTGGTCCAGCACGAGCGTCTCCTCCGCAGTCGGCTCAACGACCTCTTCCTCGACCTGATGATCGACCGCGACCGGGAGGTCGCCTGGAAGCGCCAGGCCGTCTCCGAGACCGGCGCCCGCTTCCCGACGCTGCTCTACGATGCGACCTGGTCGCGCGAGGAGACGCTCGTCCTGGTCCACCTGCGCGACCGCTTCCGTGCCGGGCGGGCCGCCGGGGACACCCGGATCTTCATCGACCGCGAGGACGTCGTCGACCACGTCGCGACCTTCCGTCCCACCCACGCCACCGACGAGTCCGGCGACGAGAAGCGGGCCCGGGCGGCGCTCGCCTCGGTCGTCAAGAGCGGCCTGCTCATCGGCGCCGTCGGCGACGAGCGCTATGAGATCAGCGAGGCGATCGAGCCGCTGCTGCCGCTGGAGCTGCTCGCCGAGCTGCTCACCGCGCTGCAGCAGGCGAACAGCAGCGAGGACCCGTACGCCACCGGCGACCCGGCCGTCTCGGGTGAGCCGGGGCTGTTCGACGAGAGTGACGAGGAGGACGAGTCGTGAGCGTCATCGAGACCGACGAGTCGGCCGCGGGCGACGGCCTGTTCGCCGAGGAGAGCGTCGCGCTGCCCTCCGACGAGACCGTGCAGTGGCGGGCGACCACCCTGCAGCTGGTCAACTGGGGCGGCTTCGCCGGCGTCACCGTGGTGCCCCTCGGCGGCGACGCGACCATGATCTCCGGCGCCTCCGGTGTCGGGAAGTCGACCATCCTCGACGCCTACACCGCGCTGATGATGCCGTCGGACACCAAGTTCAACGGCGCCTCCAACGACGCCGTCGCCGGCCGGGCCCGCAGCGCGGGCCAGCGCAACCTGCTCTCGTACCTGCGCGGTGCCGTCGACGTGGTCGACGACCCCAAGACCGGCCGTCCCGTCGAGCAGCTCCTGCGCGGCAAGGGCGCCGACACGTGGGGCGCCGTCGCGATGACGTTCGTCAACGACAAGGGCGCCCGCTTCACCGCCGCTCGGACCTACTACGTGCCGCGTCGCGCGACCCGCTCCAGCGAGGTGCAGATGGCCCTGCTCAGCCTCGAGGGCCAGCTCGACCTGGCCGCCCTCGAGGTCGCGGTGGGCGACCGGTTCCACGCCAACACCCTCAAGAAGCTCTTCCCGGGACTGCGGGTGCACCGCACCTATGCCGAGTTCGCCGCCGTCCTGCACGCCCGGCTCGGCATCGGCGCCAACGGAGACGGCGCCAAGGCGCTGCGGCTGCTCGCCCGGATCCAGGCCGGCAACCAGGTCCGCAGCGTCGACGAGCTCTACAAGGAGATGGTGCTGGAGCGGCCGGCGACCTATGCCGCCGCCGATCGCGCCATCGAGCACTTCGACGACCTCGACTCCGCGCACACCGCGATGCGCACCGAACAGCGCAAGCTCGAGATCCTCGAGCCGATCACCGACCTGCACCGGCGCCGCGAGTTCGCACTCAAGCGGGCCGCGGAGCTGGACGCCTTCGGCGTCACCCTCAGCGGCTCCACGCCTGTGCGGCTCTGGCTGCTCCAGCACCACCGCCGCCTGCTCGCCGACGCCGTGGTCGCCAACCGGGCCGAGCACGCCCGTACGCTCGACGAGCTCGGCTCGATCCGCACCACCGAGGCCCAGCTCGTCGGCGATCTCGAGGCCGCCAAGGACGCCCATCGGGCCGCCGGTGGCGGCGACCTGCAGGCGCTCGCCGCGCAGGCCGACGCCGAGAAGGCCGTACGGGAGGAGCGCCGCACCCGGCTCGCCGAGCTCGAGGAGCGCTTCTACCCGCTGGTCGGGCTGACCGACGCCGATGTGCCCGACCTCGAGTCGGCGCTCGACTCGGCCGAGTCGTTCGCCGGGCTGCAGGACCACGCCCGTGCGAGGGTCGCCGAGAGCGGCGCCCGGCAGGACGCCCTCCGGGCCGAGCGCGACGAGGTCCGCGACGGACTGGTGCCGCTGAAGAACGAGCAGAAGGCGCTGCGCGAGGAGCGCGCCTCGCTGGAGAGCCGCGCCGGCCGGGTGCCGGCCTACCTCCACGACCTGCGTACAGCGGTCGCCGACGCCGCCGGGATGTCCGCCGAGGAGCTGCCGTTCGTCGCCGAGCTGATCGACGTCGCTCCCGAGGAGTCCCGCTGGCGGGCGGCGATCGAGACCGTCCTCGGCGGCTCGGCCCGACTGATGCTGGTGCCGCTCGATCGGCTGCGGGCGTTCTCCGAGGCGATCGACGGGCTGCGGCTGCACGGCCGGCTCACCTTCGAGGGCGTTCCGACCGACCTGCCCTCGGGCGGGCCGGCCGACCCAGAGCGGATCGCCGGCAAGCTGCTCTACAAGGACTCGCCGTTCGCCGGCTGGGTCGAGTCGCACGTCGCCGAGCACTCCCGCAACGCGCTCTGCGTCGAGACCACCGACGAGCTCGACGGCCCGGGCTATCGGGTGACCGTCGCCGGCCAGACCCGCAGCGGCAACCGCGGCTCGCACGGTCGCAACGACCAGCGCAACATCATCGGCTTCTCCAACGAGGAGGCGATCGCCGACCTCGACGCCCAGCTCGCCCGGGTGGAGGAGCGGCTGAGCGCCCTCGACGAGCGGCTGGCCGGCATCGAGGGCCGCGCCCGCGTACTGGAGCAGCAGCGCAAGGCGTACGACGTCATCGCGATGGTCCGCTTCGAGGACGTCGACGTGGCCGGCAGCGAGCGCCGGATCGCGGACCTGGAGGGCCGTCGGACCCAGATCCTCGAGGCCGACGACCAGCTCCAGGTGCTCCAGGGCCAGATCGACGACCTCGCCACCCAGCTCGAGGCCACCCAGCGTGACCGCTTCGGCCTGGAGAACAGGCAGAAGCAGATCGCGGCCGCGCACGGCGAGCTGGTCGACTCCGAGGACATCGTCTCCGACCAGCTCGACGCGATGGAGCGCTCCAGCTCGGTCGAGCTGACCGAGGCTCAGGCGGCCGCGCTGAGCGTCGAGATGCGGCTGGCGGTCGAGCCCGGTGACCCCGACGACCTGGATCAGTTCGTCGACAACTCGCAGCGTCTCCAGGCCCGGCTGCACGGCGCCGTCGGCGACTCCGAGGCCGAGATCAAGCGGGTCGAGGAGGAGCTCAACCGGGTCTTCGCCACGTACAAGCAGATGTGGGACTCGCCCAACCTCGGCTCCGGTCCCGACTCCTACCCCGACTACGCCCGCATCCTCGACGACATCCGCGCGAAGGGCCTGGCGGATCGGCGTTCGGAGTGGCGCAAGCGACTCACCGAGTGGAGTGGCCAGGACCTGGTGCCGCTGCTCGGGGCGATGGCCTCCTCGATCGAGGAGATCGAGGACCGGCTCGGTCCGATCAACGACATCCTGCGACGCCTCGAGTTCGGCGCCACCGGCGACCGGCTCCGGATCCGGCTGCGCCGGCTGACGCCGGCGCACGTGCAGGTCTTCATGAAGGACCTGCGTGCCCTGGCGTCCTCGTCGGCCTCGGACCTGACCGAGGAGGCACTGGAGCGACGCTTCGTCGACCTGAGCCGCTTCATGACCCAGCTGCGGCCGGGCAACGGCGGCGCTGGCGGTGGGGATGTCGCCAGTGAGCGCGACCGCCTGCTCGACGTGCGCAAGCACGTCGAGGTCAGCGCTGAGCGCTACGACCACGTCTCCGGCGAGCTGCGGGCCACCTACCGCACGCTGGGGGAGAAGTCCGGCGGCGAGTCGCAGGAGCTGGTCGCGTTCATCGTCGGCTCCGCGCTGCGCTTCCGGCTCGGCGACGAGATGCGCTCTCGGCCGCGATTCGCGCCGGTGTTCCTCGACGAGGGCTTCGTCAAGGCCGACTCGGAGTTCGCCGGTCGCGCGGTGCAGGCGTGGCGCGGCCTGGGCTTCCAGCTGATCGTCGGCGTGCCGCTCGACAAGGTCACCGGCCTCGAGCCGCACATGGACGAGCTGCTCGCGATCACCAAGAACCCGGCCACCCACCAGTCCTGGATCACCCCGATCCGCGACACCACGGCCCGCAAGTAGCCGACTCGGCCCTCCGGCACGGTCGACTCGGCCCTCCGGCACGGTCGACTCGGCCCTCCGGAACGGTCGACTCGGCCCTCCGGCACGCGGTGGTAGGAAGGGGCCATGAGGATCGCTGTCGCCGGTGGAACCGGCCTGGTCGGAAGCAAGGTCGTCTCTCGTCTCGAGACGCGCGGGGACGAGGTGGTGGTCCTTGCCCGCTCGGCCGGCGTCGATCTGGTTGCCGGCACCGGCGTCGCCGAGGCTCTCGCGGGCGTCGAGGTGATCATCGACGCCACCTCGACCACTGCCCGTACGGCCTCGGAGTGCATCGCCTTCTTCGGCGCGGTCGCGCGCACCCTGCAAAGCGGCGGCGCAGCCGCGGACGTACGACGGATCGTGACGCTGTCGATCGTCGGGATCGACGGCCTCGGCGGGGGAGCCTTCGCCCACTACGACGGCAAGAACGCCCAGGAGGCCGCGACCCGGGCCGGTTCGGTGCCGACCGCGATCCTGCGCGCCACCCAGTTCCACGGCTTCGCAGGACAGCTCACCGACTGGATCGCCAAGGGCCCGTTCATGCCCTGCCCGAAGCAGCCGGTGCAGACCGTCGACGTCGACGCCGTCGCCGAGGAGCTGGTCGCGCTCGCGCACGAGGAGCTCACCGAGCAGCACGTACGCCGCGACCTCGCCGGCCCGGTCAAGCGGCAGCTCTCCGAGCTCGTCCGAGCGACGGCACGCGCCCGCGGTCGCCGGCTCGTCGTGGTGCCGGTGTGGCTGCCGGGTGCGTCGGCCGCGAAGGTCCGCCGCGGGGTGCTCCAGGCGCCGCCCGGCGCGAAGATCGCGGGTGGCACGTTCGAGGAATGGCTGGTGAGCGAGTACGGCCCGCAGCGCTGAGGCTCGGGCGCGGTGCAGACGTCAACTTTTTGCTTTGCTTTCGTCAGGATGTCCCGGGCCTCGCCGTTAGGTCGGCCGTGACCTCCACCGCGCTGCCGCCGACCGCCTCCACCGTGCCCGTCCCGCGAGGCGAGAGCGACGACGCGGCTCCCGAGGTGGGCCTGCTGGACCTGGACTACAGCGCGTACGACCACTTCCGGCACGCCGTCTACGCGGTCGCGCCCGATTACACGATGCAGCACTTCAACAAGGCCGGGATCGAGCGGATCCGGTTCATGACCGACAACCCGACGCTGACCATCGAGCAGGCTCGTGGCCTCGACATGGAGCGGCTGTACCTCAACCCGGAGCACGGCCGCGACCTGCTCCGCGACGGCAGCCTGCTGCCGTTCTCGGACTCGTACGAGTTCCGCGGCGCCTGGCGCAAGCTGGACCTCGACCCGATCTTCGAGCCGCGCACCGGCCGCTACCTCGGTGCCGTGCTCTCGGTCCACGACATCACCGAGCAGAAGGCGGCCGAGGTCCGCGCGCTGCGTACCGCCCAGAACGCCGAGGCCCTCAGTGCGCTGCTGGCCGCGCTGGCCGAGGTGACGACCGAGGACGAGATGGTCGGTGTCGTCATCGGCAACGTGCTGCAGAGCTTCGGTGTGGACTACGCCGTCGGGCACAAGATCGTCGGGGACGAGGCCCGGTTCTTCGGCGAGTCCGCGGACATCGGCCGTACGTCGGCGCAGGCCGCCGGCACCGTTTTCAAGCGCGGCGACGCGCGCGGCCTGATCGGGCGCGCGTGGGCGACGGAGTCCGTCGCGGAGGCGGCGAACCTCGCCGAGCTCACCGATGACCCGCACCTGGCGGCCGCCGTCGCCGACGGATACGTCGCTGGCTTCGCGCTGCCGCTCGGTCCGCACTCCGGCATCGCCGGTGTGCTGGAGTTCCTCGCCAAGGAGCCGATCGACCTCGACGGCATCCGCGACGCGCTCGAGGACATGATCCGGGCGACGCGCGACGCCTTCACCCGCGCCCACGAGGCGGAGCGTCGGGCGACCGAGGCCGCGGAGAACGCGCGCCGCGTCGAGGTGCTGCTCGACGCCACCCGACGGATGCGGGAGGGCGACCTCACCGTCGCGATCGACGTGACGGGCGACGACAACATCGGCCTGATGGCGGACGCGCTCGGCGAGCTGATCGCCTCGCTGCGCGCCTCGATGGCGCGGATCGGCGAGACCGCCACCGGCCTCCAGTCCGCCTCCGGCGAGCTCAACGGGCTGGCCACCGAGCTCGGCGACGGCGCGTCCACCTCGGCTGCCCGCGCCGAGTCGGCCTCCTCGGCCGCGACCCAGACGTCCGCGGCGATCCAGACGGTCGCGACCGCAGCCGAGGAGATGTCCTCCTCGATCCGCGAGATCGCGCAGAACGCCAGCGCCGCGGCCACCGTTGCCGGCGAGGCGGTCCACGCCGCCACCGGCGCCTCCGACACCGTCGCGGCCCTCGGCGAGGCGAGCACGCAGATCAGCCAGGTGATCAAGCTGATCACCTCGATCGCGCAGCAGACCAACCTCCTCGCGCTCAACGCGACCATCGAGGCCGCCCGGGCCGGCGAGCACGGCAAGGGCTTCGCCGTGGTCGCCAACGAGGTCAAGGAGCTCGCCGGCCAGACAGCACGCGCCACCGAGGAGATCTCGGCGCAGATCAGCGCCATCCAGGGGCGTACGGGCGAGGCGGTCGGTGCCATCGGCCGGATCGCCGAGGTGATCACCCGGATCAGCGACATCCAGACCACCATCGCCTCGGCGGTGGAGGAGCAGACCGCGACGACGAACGAGATCGCCCGCTCGGTCACCGAGGCCGCCCGCGGCGCCGACGGCATCGCCGCCGACGTCAGCGAGGTGGCTGTCACCGCTGCCGCGGCCAGCTCGTCGGCCTCGCGTACGCTCCAGGCGGCCACCGGCCTCGACGGCGCCGCCTCCGAACTCCAGCAGCTGGTCGCCCGCTTCACCCTCTGACGCCGACTCGGCCCTCCGGCACACGCGACTCGGCCCTCGGGCACACGCGAGTCGGCCCTCGGGCACGCGCGAGTCGGCCCTCGGGCACGCGCGACTCGGCCGTTGAGCACGAGGAGCGAGCGGATCGCCGTGCCCAACGGACGAGTCGGTGGTGCTTGGGGGCCGAGTCGGTGGTGCGGGAGGGCCGAGTCGGTGGTGCCTGGGGGCCGAGTCGGTGGTGCGGGAGGGCCGAGTCGGCTACGGCGCGACCGACTCCTGTGCCGTCGGCGAGGGGGTGTCGGTCGGCTCGGTGGTCACGGGGGCAGCGGCGGGGCCGAGGTCGGCGATGGTGTCCGGGAGCGTCGCCAGCAGATCGGGCAGCGCGGCCTGGGCCTGGTCGTTGCCGAGGCCGGCGAGTGCCGTGACACACGCGTCGACGGCGGCCGTGACGGCGTCGTCGCTCGCCGACGGGTAGGTCTTCTCGATCGCCTCGCGGCACACGTCCTCGCGCGTGGTCGCCGGGGTGCCGGACGGCGGGCCCGAGGTCGGAGCGCCCGGCGTCGCCGGGGCCGTCGGGGTGGATCCGGCGGTCGGCTTGGATGTCGGCTTGGCGGGGGTGGAGGGCGCTGCCGGCGCGGGCCCGCCGCTGACGGGCGGCGAGGCGACGGCCGCATGCTGCCCGGCATGCTTGCTCGGGTGGTGCGCCGCCGTGGCGGCGTGGTGCTTCGCCGGATGCGTACGGGTGTGCTGGTGCTTCGGCTTCTTCACCTCGACCGGCTGGGCGTCGACGGCGCTCACCACGCCGCCCGCCCCGGTCACGACGCCGAGCAGACCGGCGGGGACCACGGTGCCCTGCTGGTAGCCGGCGGCCAGTGCGAGGACCGTGTCGGCGTACGTCTCGCTGCGGTTGTAGCGCAGCACCGCGGCGCGTGCGCCCGCGGGCGTGGCGAGGTCGTCGCCGCCCGAGCACAGGTAGACCGCGGCGGCGAGCGAAGCGTCGTTGATGTCCTGAGGGTCGCGCCGACCGTCGCCGTCGCCGTCGACGGCGATCTGCAGCCAGGTCGACGGCAGGATCTGCATCGGGCCCAGCGCCCGGTCGTAGCGGGTGTCGTGGTCGAGTCGGCCACCGTCGGTGTCAGCGATCATCCGGGTGTGGTGGCGGCCGTCGAGGACCGGACCCTCGATCGCCGGCGTGGCCACGCCGGCCGCGTCGAGCACGCTGCCACCGTACGTGCCGTGGCCGGACTCGACCTCGCCGATCGCGGCCAGCAGGGTCCAGTCGAGCCGGCAGGCGGTGTCCGCCTGATCGACGACGGCCGCCGCACGCTGGTAGGCGCCGAGCGCGGTCGTCCCGATCCCGGACACCGCGTCGGTGGCGGTGTCGCCCACGGTCGCCGCCTTCCGGGCGGCGAACAGCGTCGGTGCGGTCGTCACCGCCTGCCCAGGCCGTACGCGCGTCACGCTGGCGCTGTCGATCACGAGCGCGGCCGGGATCGTGGCCCCCGCGATGGGCGTCGCAACCGACGGCGACGGCACGGCCGGCGACGGGGAGGGCGATGGCATGGGGTCGCCGACGGCGCGGAACCCGGCCGGATGGTCCTGGTGCTCGGCTGCGACCACCACGCCGCTGACGCACAGCGCGGTCGGGAGCACGACGAGTGCGCGGGCGAGACGGGTGCTACGGGCGTTGCGATGGGTCATGATGCCTTCGGGAGTCGAGCAGGTCCGGCGGCGCCGGACAGGTGTGCAGGCGGCCATGCTCGGTCGTCGATCGGGTTCTCCGATGGATCTTAGGTGGAATCGAGGTGAACACGCCCGGCCGATCCACGAGGACTACCCACATCTGGTCAGATGACGCTGTGCACGGGGCCGTCACGCCGGCGCTGGGCTCGGCACGGCGGCGGAGCCGGACCACGGCTGGGCGACCAGCACGGCCAGCTCGGCCGCTGATACCGGCGGGCACAGGAAGAACCCCTGGCCCCAGTCGCAGCCGAGCTCGCGCACGATCTCGAGCGTGTCGGCGTCCTCGATGCCCTCGGCCGTCACCGTGAAGTCGTACGCGCGCCCGATGTCCACGATCGCGCGCAGCACCGCCCGGGCGGCCGGGTCGACGGTGAGGCGGCGGATGAGCCCCATGTCGATCTTGATGCCGTTGGCCGGGATCTCCGAGAGCCGTGAGATCGAGGAGTAGCCGGTGCCGAAGTCGTCGATGAGGATCCGGTGCCCGGCCTCGGTCAGCTTCTCGAGCGCGCCGCGGCTGGTCTCGAGGTTCTCCATCAGGGTCGTCTCGGTGACCTCGAAGGTGATCTGCAGCGGGTCCAGTCCCGCCTCGCGGATCCGGGCGATCCGGCGCTCGGCGAAGCCGGGGGTGCTCAGCTCCATCGCCGAGACGTTCACCGAGAACCGGATGGCGGGGGCCGTCGCCGGCCAGGCCCGCGCGTGGGCGATCGCGACCTCCAGCACCTCCTCGCCCAGAGGAACGATCAGTCCGCTCGCCTCGGCCAGCGGGATGAAGCGGTCGGGGCCGATCACGCCGCCGGCCGGCGGATACCAGCGGGCCAGGGTCTCGGCGCGGTTGAACAGACCGGTCTCGAGGTGCAGGCACGGCTGGACGACGAGACCGAGCTCGTGCTGCGCGATCGCCCGGTGCAGGATCGCGACGTCGTCGCCGGTGCGGTGCACGGTCAGGGGATGCTTGGTCCAGCGCGCCGAGCGCGCGCCGCCGGCGCTCTTGGCCGTGTACATCGCCTCGTCGGCGCGGCGCAGCGCCAGGGTGACGTCCTCGTCGTCGGTGAACCCCGCGACGCCGATGCTCGCGGTGACCGGGTGCTCAGGGTCGGGGGACACGTCGTGGGCAGCGCCTGCGATCACGGCGAGCAGCTCGTCGGCGATCGCCATCGCCTCGACGGTACGGCGCTCGGTCAGCAGGACGACGAACTCGTCCCCGCCGATGCGGCCGATCGCGTCGCATGTGCCGAGCCGCTCCTGCAGCGCGTCGGCGATCGCGACCAGGATCGCGTCGCCGATGGCGTGGCCGTACGTGTCGTTGTGGTGCTTGAAGTCGTCGAGGTCGATCATCAGCAGGCAACCCGTCTCGCGGGTCGTGTGCCGGCGGGCGTGCTGCTCGAGGAGCTGCTCGAAGCCGCGCCGGTTGAGCGCCCCGGTCAGCGGGTCGTGCAGGGCGAGCTGGCGCAGCTGGGCCTCCTGGGCCCGCTGCTCGGTGACGTCACGCTCGACGCCGATGTAGTAGCCGGGATGTCCGGGGACGTCACCGGGCAGCCAGCGACCGGAGATCTCCAGGATCCGGGTGGTGTCGTCCTCGCGCCGGTAGCGGTAGTCGACGGTGAAGTCGTCGCGCTGCCCGGCGAGGCCGAGGAGCACGGCCTTGTCCTCCGGATACACCGCGGTGAAGAACTCCTGGGTCGACACCACCAGCTCCGACGGTGACACGTCGTGCAGCCGGGCGATCTCGCGCGAGATCGTGATCCGCCCGGTCGCGAGATCGGCCTCGAACGTGCCGACGTGGGCGGCCTCCTCGGCGATCTCCTGCCGCTTGAGCGCCCGCTCCAGCAACGCTCGCTCGGTGCTCGGCTCGGTGCTCGGATCGGAGGGGGCCGGGATCACCGCAGCCGTCGTCCCGGACGCGCTCAGCCGGTTCGTCTCGACGAGACGTCCGAGCAGCGGGTTCGGCGCGGGATGCAAGGGCTCCTCCGGGTTGCGTGCCCTTCCTATCGGGCGCCTGACGCCGAAGTGAAGTGATTCGCCGTCAGGCGCGGCGCAGGTGCGCCCGCGCCGCCGCGTGGACGGCGTCGCTGAGCCGGGTGAGGGCGGGGGAGTCGAGCCGCCAGCGCTGCCAGAACAGCCGTACGTCGACGTGGCCACGCCCGGGCAGGACGACCAGCGACCCGTCCGTCAGGTGAGGGAGCAGCTGCGGCTCGGGGACGGCCGCCCAGCCGAGCCC
This sequence comes from Nocardioides sp. JCM 18998, assembly GCF_055391535.1. Classification (NCBI taxonomy): domain Bacteria; kingdom Bacillati; phylum Actinomycetota; class Actinomycetes; order Propionibacteriales; family Nocardioidaceae; genus Nocardioides; species Nocardioides sp. JCM 18998. The sequence continues at coordinate 4,009,890 of NZ_AP043886.1, read as the reverse complement.
GCGTCGGACGGCCTCGACGAAGTCGTGCGACGTCGGCACGTGGTGGACCGTCGTAGGGCGGGTGGCGCCGCGCGCGCTCAGGACGTCGTCCTGGAGGCCGTCCTTCTCGTTGAAGACCACCATCGGCATCTGTGACCACGCCATCGAGCGGGCGTGCTGCCAGCGCTCGGCGAACACCGGGGCGGCGGCCGGGATGTAGCGGAGCACGCCGAGCGGCTCGAGGAGACAGCCCTGGACCGGGACCGGATCGCTGGTGACGGCGGCCAGCGCGTCGCCCGCCCGCAGCAGGCTCGCGGAATACGCCTGATCCTCGACGTGCAGCCGGAGGCTGACGCCCTCCCAGCCGGCCGCAGCGCCGAGCACATCGTGGAACCAGGTCGCCAGCGAGTCGGCGTTGACGGCGATCGGCAGGGCGATGGCGGAGGTGTCGTCGGGCAGGTCGTGGGAGAGCGCCACCGCGGCCTCCGCGTAGAGCAGCTCGGTCTGGCGGGCGAGCCGAAGCAGCGACTCCCCGGCCTCGGTCGGACGGCACGGCGCGGCCCGGCGGACCAGGACCTGGCCGGCGGCGCTCTCCAGGGCGCGGATGCGCTGGCTGACGGCGCTCGGCGTCACGTGCAGGTGGCGGGCGGCCGCCTCGAACGTGCCGTGATCGACGACGGCGACGAGGGCGGCCAGCTGTGCGGGCTGTAGCGTCATGAAGCAACGCTAAGGGATCATCAGATTCCTTCGCTGGCCTTCATCGGGTACGACGCCTACGGTCATCACCGTGCTTCACTCCGCCGCGACCGGTCTGCTGACGGGCCTCTCCCTCATCGTCGCCATCGGCGCCCAGAACGCGTTCGTCCTGCGTCAGGGCCTGACGCGGCGCTTCGTCGTGCCGGTGGTGCTGGTCTGCGCCCTCGCCGACATCGTCCTGATCGCGGCCGGTGTCGCCGGCATCGGTACGGTGATCGAGCAGGCGTCATGGGCGATCACCGTGGTCCGGTGGATCGGCGTCGTCTTCCTGGTCTGGTACGGCCTGCGCTCGCTGCGCAGTGCCCGCCACCCGCAGACCCTGTCCGCGTCGGAGCGCGGCGCCCCGACACGCGAGGCGGCGATCACCACCGCGCTCGCCTTCACCTTCCTCAACCCGCACGTCTACCTCGACACCGTACTGATGCTCGGCTCGATCGCGAACGGCCAGGATCACCGGTGGTGGTTCGCGCTCGGCGCGATGACGGCCAGCGTGGTGTGGTTCTCAGTGATCGGCTTCGGCGCGCGCGCCGGAGAGCGGCTGCTCGCCACGCCGCGCGCCTGGCAGGTCCTCGACGTCCTGATCGGTGTCACCATGCTGGTGATCGCGCTCAAGCTCGCCCTCAGCTGAGTCAGGCGGCCTCGGGCAGCGCGCCCTGCAGGTCCGGGAGGGCCGAGACCAGGTGCGGACGCTCGCCCACGGCGATGCGCAGGCTCGGGATGCGGGCCGTGCGCCACAGCGCCCAGCCGATGCAGCCCCCGATCGAGGCGACGGTGCAGACCAGGCCGACGGCGCTGGTCAGCGCGACGGCACCGGTCGGGGGCAGGGTCAGGGCATACAGGCCGAGGCCCGCGCAGACCAGGTGGACCACGCCCCAGATCGCGGAGAGCTCGGCGAAGACGCTGCGCAGCTCCGGGTGCTGGGGAAGGTCCTCGACGTAGTCGCTGGCGAGCCGCATCATCAGGGGACGCCGGGTGAAGCAGGTGGCGAGCTGGAGCAGGCCCTGAGCGGCGCACAATGCGATCGGCACCACCAGGTAGAGGCTGATCGACCCGAGTGCCAGGCCGACGCCGGTACGGGTCAGGAAGAGCCCGAACGCGAGCCAGCAGGTCGCCGGGACCCGTACGCCGGTGCCCAGCCGCGAGCCGATCCACGCCGCGCGCCAGCCGAAGACCGCGACCAGCCCGAGCATCGGCTGGCCGGCGGCGACGAAGGCGTAGAGCAGCATGCCGGGGACGATCACCACCTCGCCCAGGATGAGCGCGCTGCGGGTCACCAGGGACCTCAGGCAGCCGAGGTGGACGACGGCGGGTGTGGTGATCAAACGGGGCTCCTCCGAGATGTCGGCCGCGAAGCGGTCCTCCCCATGGTGCGTGATCAGGCCAACTGTCCGGGACCGGTGCTCGGTCGACATCGAGTGGTCCGTTCGGGTCATGCCATCGAACAGTAGGGCCATCAGGCTGGCAGATACCTGGATCCTGCCCCGATGGGCGCGGCGGTCGCGACCAGGCCACACCGCATAGGCTCGCCCCATGTCCGTCGTGAAGATCAACGCCATCTCCGTCCCCGAGGGTGCCGGCGCCGAGCTCGAGAAGCGCTTCGCCGCACGCGCCGGAACCGTCGACAAGTCCCCGGGCTTCCTCGGCTTCCAGCTGCTGCGCCCGACCGCCGGCGACACCCGCTACTTCGTCGTCACGCACTGGGACACCGAGGAGTCCTTCGCCGCCTGGCGCGACGGGGACGCCCGCGCGGCGCACGCGACCCCGGAGGGCGAGGCGCCCAAGCGGCCCGTCTCCACCGGCGCCGACCTGCTGGAGTTCGAGGTCGTGCTGGACGTCAAGCCGGCCTGACACGCTGCCCCGGCCGTCAGTCGAGGTGCAGCCCCGCCTCACGGGCCAACACGATGGCCCGCGGCCGATCGGCGACCGCGAGCTTGGCGAAGATGCGGCTGACGTAGTTCTGCACGCTCTTGGTGGTGAGGTGGAGGTGGCGCGCGATCTCGCCGTTGCCGTCGCCCCGGGCCATCAGCCGCAGGATCGTGCGCTCGCGCTCGGTGAGCTCGGGGAACGGCGGTGCCTGCTCGCGATCGCGCAGCAGCTCGGCGAGGTGGGCGGCGAGCTCGTGGCCGAGGTAGGCGTCGCCGCGTGCGACGGTCGTGACCGCGCGGAGGAAGTCGTCGCCGTCGGCGTCCTTGAGGACGTAGCCGCGCGCGCCGAGCAGCAGCGCCTCCCGTACGGCCGCGCTGTCCGCCCGCATCGTCACGACCAGGACGGCGGGGACCGGAGGATCCCGCAGGATCTCCGGAAGGGCGTCGAGCCCGCCGCCGCCCGGCATCTGCAGGTCGAGCAGGACGAGGTCCGGCCGCAGCGCCCGGGTCGCCTCGATCGCGGCGGGACCGCTGTCGGCCTCGCCGACCACGTCGACCTCGGGCACCGTGGCGAGCAGCGCCTGCACGCCCCGCCGGAACAGGGCGTGGTCGTCGACCAGCAGCACCCGCGTCACGCCGGCTCCCGCAGCTCGGCGACGACCGTCGTGCCACGGCCCGGTGCCGCGTGGAGGGTGAGGCTGCCTCCGACCTCATCGGCCCGCTCCCGCATGGCGGTGAGGCCGACGCCGGGTACGACATCCCCGGCGATGCCGATCCCGTCGTCGGCCACGGTGAGCCGGACGACCCCACCGGTCCGCTCGATCGTGACGGTGACCTCGCTCGCCCGGGCGTGCCGGACCGTGTTGCGCACGGCCTCGGTCGCGATCCGGAACAGGGCCACCTCGACGGCTGCCGGCAGGTCCGCGACCTCGACCGTGATCCGCATGCGCGGCTCCTCGATGCCCGCGAGCTGGTGCGTGAGGGCGCCGGCGATCCCGAGCTCGTCGAGGAGCGGCGGACGCAGGTCGTAGACCAGCCGGCGCAGGTCGGCGGAGGTGCCGGCGATGTCGGCGAGCAGCCCGTCGATGCTCGCGCGCATCGGGTCGCGCTCGCCGAGGCCGCGCTGGAGCGCCTTGAGCTGCAGGTGGATCGAGGCGAGCGAGGGCGCCAGGCCGTCGTGCAGATCGCGCCGGATCCGCAGTCGCTCCTCCTCCCGCGCCGCGACGAGCTGGTTGCGGGACTCCAGGACGCGCGCTGCGGCGCGCTCGGCCACGATCCGCAGCGCCAGCTGGCGGGCCAGCTCCTCGAGCACCTGCCGATCGGCCTTGGTGATGCCGCGCCCCGGGCTCCGCTCGGCGGTGCGGATGAGGCCGAGCCGCTGGTCGTCGTAGGCGATCGGGATCTCGACGACCGACCTGCCGGGCAGCCGTACGCCGACCGACTCGGCGCCATCGAGGTCGACCTCCACCCAGTCCAGGTGGGCCGCCCGCGCGATGGCGGAGGCGAGCGTCGGTGTCCCCGGGACGGTCGGGGCGGCGATCGCCCGGATCGCCGCGTACGGCTCGTGGTGCTGGGAGGCGAGCTCGTGGACGCCCTCGTCGAGCCAGTGCCGGATCGGCCGCGCGGCCACGGCCACGACGAGCAGCCCGATCGCGTTCTGCCAGGTCGCCGCGAGCGGCTCGCCCGCGGCGCCCAGCAGAGCGCCGACGGTGACGTAGGCGGTCGTGAGCGCAGCGAGGGTGAGGGCGAGCGCGACGTACGAGGGCCAGCGGGCGGCCCTCGTCGTCACGTGCCCGGCCGTCGTCACGGCTGGGTGGGGAGGTGGTCGCGGCGCAGGATGAGGAAGATGACGAGCACCGCGGCGACGACGCTCAGGATGGCGAGCGAGCGGAGCGTGAGGTCGGAGGCGGTCACGCCGAGCAGGGACGTCAGCCCGTCGAACCCGCGGACGCCGATCGTGAGGAACGAGCCCCAGCGCTGGCCCTGCCAGATGCCGAAGCTGCCGACCAGCCCGAGGACGCCCAGGACCACGCCGAGGACCAGCGCGGCGAACGGCGGCTGGTCGTCGCGGGCGGCGACGCCGTCGGCACCGAGCGAGAGCGGTGCGATTGAGACGGCCAGCCCGACCAGGCTGATCATCGCGTTGATGACCGCTGCTGCGGCCTTGGATGTCGAGAGTGAGCGGGGGATGGAGGGAAGGGACATGGCGAACTCCTGGACTCGGGAGGCCGGCCGGCCTCGATGGCTCGAGTCTGGTTTCGTCACCTTCCCACGCACGAGGGAGCGACGTCATCACTCACGTGGGAGATCTGGGGCCTCCCACGGAACGCGGCGACCGCGGCTGGGGCGACGTCAGTCGAGGAGCCCGGCCAGCGCCGCGCGCTGCTCGTCGGTGAAGGCCGCCGACGCGGTACGGCCGGGCCCGATCCGGACGAGCACGGCCTTCGCGGAGCCGGTGTCGTCCCCGTCCTGGGCGATCGTCGTGACGAGAGTGAGCGAGCTGTTGCCGATCCGCTCGACGCCGGTCCGCACCTCGAGGGAGGTACGGAACATCTCACGGCGGAAGTCGGCGTCGACGTGGGCGACAGCGAAGCTCTGGATGCCGAGATCCTCCCGCCCGGTCTCCTGAAGGAGCAGGCGCCACCCCTCCGAGACGACCTCCAGCACGTCGTAGAACGGCAGGTGCGCGCCGGGCTGCGCCGAGGCCGGGCCACGGCCCGGGCGCTCGGTCATGTCGAAGGTGTCCAGCACGCGTGCCGTCCTCATCTCCAGGCGCGGACGCGGTCGGGGTCGACGTCCGGGGACTGAGTCGAGGCCCACACCCGGCGCCACTGTGCGACGGGCGGACCGGCGGGGTCCGGGGTCTCGCCGTTCTCGGCCCGGCGCAGAGAGGAGTACCAGTCGGTCCGGTCCTCGTCGAGCACCTGGGCCAGGGCACGCTGGACGCGCGGCGCGAACTCCCGGACGGACTCGCCCTCGGTCGGGACGATCGGATCGCCGAACCGCACCGTGAGCTGCGGTCGCCCGCGCCGCGGCCAGGACGCGCCCTTCGGCATCGCCGCGAAGGTGCCGCGATGGACCACGGGCACCACCGGCACGCCGTGCTCCACGGCGAGGAAGGCGGCGCCCATCCGGAAGCTGCGCATCCAGCCGTCGGTCGAGCGGGTGCCCTCGGGGTAGATCAGCAGGCTCCAGCCGTCGGCCAGCACCTCGCCGGGCGTCGCCGACATCGTCCCGCCGCGACGATCGATCGGCATGGTGTTGAAGACCAGCGATGAGCCGACCGCGCGCCACCAGGTGTCGAAGAAGTAGTCGGCCGCGGCCGCCACGGCGGTGCGCCGTCGCCAGGAGTCGGGCAGGGAGAGCAGGATCAACGGGGTGTCGAGGTGGGAGGCGTGGTTGGCGGCGAAGATCACCGGCCCCTGGATCCGGTCGAGTCCGCCGGCGCCCTCGGCGCGGACCCGGACCTGCGAGCGGAAGAGCGGGGTCAGCCCGACCTTCTGGACGGCCTCGCGTGCGAGCATCGCGGCGGGCGTACGGGACCAGTCGTTGGGATACACGTTCTGCGACGGCGCCGGCACGAACGGCTCCGCCGAGCGCGGCACCTGGGGCCGCCGACCCCAGCGCCAGCCGTCCTTCATCTGCCGCACGTCGCGGGCGGTGTCCCGCAGGAAGCCCATCAGCGCACGTCCGCGAGCAGGTGGGGCGGGTTGTGGAGGTAGGTGATCGAGGGCGAGGTGCCCACGGTCGCGGAGGCCATCTCGAGCGCATCCTGGAGGGTCGAGGCCGCCCGGTGTCCCATCCGGCCGGCGGCACGGCGATCGCCCCCGACCCAGATCACGTCGCCGAGGTGGTCGAGCGCGTGCGCCGTCCAGTACCACATGTAGAACGGGTGGACGCCGTGGTAGGCGTGCGAGGTGCGGTACAGGTGGATGTACCAGGGGTCGGTCGCGAACTGCTCCTCGAACTTCGGCCCGATCACGTGCGGGTCCGTCGAGGTGGCGAGCACCTCCTCGAAGAAGTCGACGTACGAGGGGTGGTGCAGCGTGTTGAAGCCCTCGTCGAGCGGGTGGTAGAGGATCGCCACGCCGCCCTCGCGCACCACCGGCTGACGCAGGTAGGAGTTGAAGTAGTACCCCAGCCCCATGCACGCGGCCAGGATCGGGTTCATCGAGCTCGACACGTTGTAGGGGCCGAGGTAGGGCACGCCGAAGATGACGATGTCGCTCTGGCCCTCGATCTTCACCCGCTGCTGCTGGTGGACCTTCTGCACGGTGAGCTCGTGCACCGGCTCCACCGAGCCGGCCTGGATGCCGGTCAGCCCGTAGTTGCCGCGCAGGTCGTGGAAGAGCTTGTGCCGTAGCCGCTGCGGGGCCAGCGCCAGCCCACGACGCATGGCCAGCGCCGAGGCCTGGTCCTTGATCGACCATTCCCACTCACGCTTCATCAGGAAGTCGTACGGCTTGGGGAAGACGTCGTTGTTCAGCGTCGTCTCGATCTGGAAGACCTTGACGTTCTCGCCGATCAGCCGGCCCATCCGCCACGCCGAGGAGTGCATCTCGGAGTGCTTGTGGTCCATGAAGGAGCGGCTGTGCACCATCGTCTTGGCGTTGTGGTGGTGCTTGATCGACTTGTACGACGCCAGCCCGATCCCGACGGACTTGTGGCCGCCGTCCATCGCGACGAGATTGACGTTGACGTAGATCAGCAGGTCGGAGGTGGCCGCCCGCTTGTTGATCTCGACGTCCTCGCCCTTCTCCGTCAGGCCGACGTGGAGCAGGTTGTCGCGGTCCTCGGCGTCGTGGTTGTAGAGCTTGCCCTGCGGGTAGAAGCTGCGGAAGACACGCTCGCCGACGACATGACGCAGCTCGTCGGCGGTCATCCGCCGGTGCAGGGCCAGGGCGGCGACGATCTCGACGTCGTCGACCCCCTTCTCGGCCGCCATGGTGAGCACCTGCTCGAGGATCCGGCCCCGGATGTCGGGCGCCTTCATCGACGGCAGCGGCAGCGAGAGATCGTCGATCGCGATCGTCAGCCGCATGCCGGGGAAGAGCAGCTCGGGCAGCGGCTTCTCGTCGACGGGGTTCAGCAGGGCGTCGCGGATCGCGCCCTCGACATCGTCGATCGCGGGCAGCGACTCGGGCGGGTAGATCACCCGCGAGCCCTGCGGGAGCTCCTCGAGCCGGAACCCGAGGCCCTCCTGGATCACCATCGGCGGGGTCCGGTCATCGACCTCCAGGACGAATCCGGGGCGGCTCATACGCTTCTCCTCGGGTCGAAGGCCACCTTGACGGTGCCCAGGCGGCCGGCGGAGTGCGCATGATCGAGCGCCTCGCGCCAGCGGTGCAGCGGATAGGGGGCCACGGTCTTCGAGAGCCGGGCCACGGCGTCGTGGCCCACCAGCTCGAGCGCGCGGGTGAAGGTGTCGTCGCGGTGCGCGGAGGCGTAGGTGCCGACCAGCTCGAGCTCACGGAACCACGCGGCGGAGAGGTCGGCCTTGCCGGGCATCCCGGACAGGACCACCCGGCCGCCGGCGCGGGTGGCGTGCAGGCAGGTCTCCAGCGAGCCGGAGCTGCCGACGGCGTCGAGGGCGACGTCGACCCCGCCGAGCAGGTACGGCGAGCCGAACTCCGGCTCCAGCTGGAACGCCCCCGTGCTCCGGCGCACCCGCCGCAGCACCTCCTTGGGCCGGACGACCTCGGTCGCACCGAACTCGCGGGCGAGCTCCTCCTGGTGGCCGTGCTTGGCCACGACCAGGATCTCGCCGGCGCCGGTCAGCTCGCGCAGGGCGAGCGTGGCCAGCAGGCCGACCGCGCCCGCACCCGAGACCAGGACCCGGTCACCGGGACGGATCCCGGCCCGGGCGGCGGTGTGGATCGCGCAGGCGACCGGCTCGACGAGCAGGGCCTGCTCGTCGCTGAGCCCCTCGGGCACCGGGTGCAGCTGGGAGCGGTGGGCGACGAGCTGCTCGCTCCAGCCGCCGCCGGTGTCGTGGCAGAAGCCGGTCTGCAGGCCGGGGGAGACGTCGCCGACGGTGATCCGCGAGCAGCGGTTGCTCTCCCCGCGGGAGCAGGCCTCGCACGGCTCGACGCCACGCGCGGCGCAGCCCAGCACCGGGTCGATCACGACCCGGGTGCCTGCGGGCAGATCCTCGCAGTCGTCGATCAGCTCCGCGACGACCTCGTGACCGGGTACGAACGGCAGCGAGACCAGGGCGCTGAAGTAGAGCGACGTCGCGCCCGACAGCATGCCGAGGTCCGAGCCGCAGATACCCGACATCCGCACCCGAAGCCGGGCCCAGCCCGGCCGCGCGACGCGGGGCGGGTCGAGCGTCACCAGGCGCAGCGGCGCCGCGACGCCGGTGAGCAGCAGGGGGATCCGACCGCCGGCGACCTTGCCGAGCGCCGTCTTGGGCAGGCTGCGGACCATCTCCAGAGCCAACATCTCAGCGCACCCCCGGGATCCGCGCGGTGGCCGCGGACGACGACCAGTCGACGATCGACCAGTGCGCCCTGGTGGCGTACCGGTAGAGCGACACGTCGGGACGGACGGCCACCGGTCGGCCGACGGCCGCCAGCAGCGGCAGGTCGGAGTGGGAGTCTGCGTAGGCGAAGGAGGCGGCCAGGTCGAGGCCGTGCTCGCGGGCATAGGCCCGGGCGAACGCGGCGCGTGCCTCCCCGACCAGCGGCGAGGAGGAGAGACGACCCGTGCACACGCCCGCCCGGTCGACGGCCAGGTCGGCCGCCTCGATGTGGTCGAAGAGCGGGGCGAGCGGCCTGGTCAACGGGCGGATCGCCCCGGTGACCAGGACGGTCCGGTGCCCGGCCGCCCGGTGCTCGCGGATGCGCCTGACCGCGTCGGGGGAGAGCCGGGAGAGCACGTGCTGGGTCAGGTCCCCGTCGGCGATCGCCTCGAGATCGGCGAGTCGTGCCCCCGCGTACTGCTCGTAGACCGAGCGCAAGAAGCCGCCGCGCTCGCGGCGGTCGGCCTGCACCCAGCGGGGGAGCCTCGCGACCACCCGGGAGAGCTCGCCCAGGCGGCCGCCTGCCGGCAGCTCGCCGAGCCGCATCCACAGGTAGGTCTCGATCACGTTGGAGGACAGCAGGGTGCCGTCCATGTCGAAGAACGCGGCCACCCCCGGCTCGGCGGCCGCGTCGCCCGACGGCCGCTCGATCGTCCGGAGCCGGCTGCTCGAGGCGGGCTTGCGGCGCGAGCGGAGTGCGTCGAGGTCGCGGATGGGCTGGGTGACGGCCGGGATGTGGGTGTCGTACAGGTAGTGCTTCCAGTCGATCGTCGCGGTGTCGAACGCGAAGGTCGCGCGGTCCTCCGGCCCGAGCGAGTCGTGGAGCGCCTTCATCCGGTCGTCGACGAAGCGCAGATCGGCCTGGGCGTACTCCTCGTAGAGCGAGAGGTAGCGCCGCAGGAACCGCAGCCGGTGCCCCTGGGAGTCGATGGTGCGGGCCATCGCCCGGGTGCGCTCGCTGCGCGGCACCCGCGTGATCAGCCAGTCGGCCGCCCGCTGCGCCCGCTCGCCGGTCAGCAGCATCCGCTCGACCACGGCCGGCCCCGGGAAGAGCCGCTCGGGCAGCCGGGCCGCGCCCCGCTCGCCGTTGGTGAACGGCTCCTTCTCGAAGTAGGCGCGCACGAGGTCCACCAGCTCGCCGAAGCTGAGCGGGTTGCGGTGTCCGGAGGCGAGATGGAAGTAGGCCGGCTCGCCCGGCTCGGGCGGGTAGGCCAGCGCCGCCACGATCGAGCTGACGACCTGATCGACCGGGACGATGTCGACCGTCGTGTCCGGGTTGCCGGGGAAGACCGGCAGCTCGCCGCGGCCGTACGCCAGGATGAGTGGCTCGGCCATCTTGAAGCCCTCGATCCAGCCGGGGCGCGGGCGCTCGAGGGCCGATTCGATGATGCTCGGGCGGTAGATGGTCACCCGGTGCCCGGCGGAGGCGTACGCCTCCACGACGCGCTCGCCGAGCGCCTTGGTGAAGGTGTAGCAGTCGGTCCAGCCGAGGCTGCGGGCGCGCTCGGTCCCGACCCGGACCAGCTCGTGACGGACCCACCGCTTGCGCTCCTCCTCGGCGGAGGCGGCAGCGGTCACCAGGCCGGCCCGGCCGTGCTCGCGCTCGGCCTTCTTGCGCAGGTCGACGAGGACGTCGGCCTGCCGGGAGCGTGCCTCGATCTCGGTGCGCTGCCCGAGGCCCCAGGCGAGCTCGGCGTCCAGATCGACGTCGTGCTCGACGGGTCCCTCGGGGATGTGGCCGCGCCGGCGTCCGGAGACGTAGGCGGTGGACACGTGCAGGTAGTGCGCTGCGGGGCTGGCCTCCTCGACCCTGGCCAGCAGAGCACGCACTCCGACCACGTTGGTCCGGAAGGCGTCGTCCACGGCCGGGTCGAAGGAGACGTCGCCGGCGCAGTGCACGACGGCGTCGAGGTCGCGGGGGAGGGCGGGAGGATCGGCCAGGTCACCCTCGACGACGGCGAGGCGACGCGCCATCAGCGCGTCGACGCCTCCGGCGGCCTCGACCGCGTCGGCGAAGATGGGCTTGGCCAGCAGTTTGGCGATCCGGGCCTGCCCGGACGTCGAGCCCTTCGAGCGCACCAGCGCCGAGACCCGGACGTCGGGGACCTCGGTGAGCAGCAGGTGCAGCAGCGCCTCGCCGACGAAACCGGTCACTCCGGTGAGGAGCAGGTGCTGCCCCGCCAGACTCGCCCGGACGGGCGGCCGCGCCTCCTGGCAGGCCGGGTCAGAGGTCATGGTGACGAACCTTCCATATGCGGGGATCCGAAGTCGACACTATGTCCGGATAGGGGAAGGAGGGGAGGGTGGGGCTGGTGCGCTGTGCAAGGATCGGCGACGTGACAGACCTCCGTGTGGACCACCACCGCGAGCAGCGCACCGGCGTCGCAGAGGCCGTCTATGCCCCGGGGAAGTCACCCCAGCAGTGTGCCACCGCGGTCTCCGAGCTGCTCGCCGGCCCCGGGACCGGCCCCGTGCTGCTGACCCGGGCCTCCGCCGAGCAGGCCGCCGCCGCCATCGCGGCCAGCCCCGGCGCGACGAGCACCGACACGATGAGCACCGACACGATGAGCAGCGACACGGCCGGTGCGGACACATCCACAGGGCTCCAGACGCTGGTGTGGCGCCGGCAGCCGCCCCGTCCCGGCAAGGCGCTGGTCCTGACCGCCGGCACCAGCGACCTCCCCGTCGCCCACGAGGCGGCGGCGGTGCTGGAGGCGTACGGCGTCGGCACCCGGCTCGTCGCCGACGTCGGCGTCGCCGGACTGCACCGGATCCTCGCCCAGCAGGAGGCGCTGGCGGCCGCCGACGTCGTCCTCGTGGTCGCCGGCATGGAGGGCGCACTCGCGAGCGTGGCGGCCGGACTCACCCGTGCCCCGGTGATCGGCGTGCCCACCAGCACCGGCTACGGCGCCGGGCTGGAGGGCGTCACGGCGCTGCTCTCGATGCTCGCCTCCTGCAGCCCGGGGATCACGGTGGTCGGCATCGACAACGGCTTCGGCGCCGCATGTGCCGCGGTGCGCTTCCTCAACGGACGCGCGTCCGACGAACGCGAGCAGGACCGATGACCGTATTGGACGAGACGCTGCAGGAGAAGGCCGCAGCACTGGAGGCCGGGCTCGGCGAGCTCGGCTCGGTGCTGGTCGCCTTCTCCGGGGGCGCCGACTCCGCGCTCGTGCTCGCCGCGGCTGTCCGTGCCCTCGGCGCCTCCCGCGTTGCCGCCGCCACCGCCATCAGCGCCTCCCTGCCGGCCAGCGAGCTCGACGGCGCCCGGGCGTTCGCCGCGGGCCTCGGGGTCGTGCTCCACACGCCGCGCACCGACGAGATGGCGCGACCGGGATACGCCGAGAACGGGCGCGACCGGTGCTTCCACTGCAAGGCCGAGCTGCTCTCGGTGCTCGGCCCGCTCGCTGTCGAGCTGGGGCTGGCCGCTGTCGCGACCGGCACCAACGCCGACGACGTACGCGATCGCTTCCGGCCCGGCATCCGCGCCGCACGCGACGCCGGTGCCGTCACGCCGCTCGCGGACGCGGGCCTGACGAAGGACGAGGTCCGTGCGCTGTCCCGCTCGTGGGGGCTGGTCACGGCCGACAAGCCGGCAGCGGCCTGCCTGGCCAGCCGGGTCGCCTACGGACTCGAGATCACCCCGCTGCGGCTGGGCCGCGTCGAGCGGGCGGAACGGGACCTGCGGGCCGCGCTGTCCGGTGCCGGGCTGGCCGTGCGCGACCTCCGGGTCCGCGACCTCGGCGACCGCGCGCGCGTCGAGGTGGACCACGACCTGGTCGGCGAGCTGTCCGGCCGCCCGGAGGTGCTGGCCGCGGTGACGGGGTTCACGACGGTCGAGCTCGACGATCGCGGCTTCCGCTCCGGCTCGATGAACGAGTCCCGGTGACCCGGCGCGTCGGCTGGCTCGACGCGAGCAGCGGCGTCAGCGGCGACATGCTGCTCGGCGCGTGCCTCGACGCGGGCGTCCCGATCGAGGTCCTGCAGGAGACCATCGACGCGCTCAGGCTGCCGGAGACGGTCGTGCTCTCCGCCGAGCAGGTGACCCGCGCCGGGATCGGCGGCACCCGGGTCCGCGTCGAGGTCGCGGAGTCGCACCACCACCGCCGCCTGGGCGACATCCTCGCGCTGCTGGAGCGACTCGACGCGCCCGTACGGGAGCGAGCGGGTGACGTCTTCCGTACGCTCGCCGTCGCCGAGGCCGCCGTGCACCGGGTCTCGCCCGACGAGGTGGGCTTCCACGAGGTCGGCGCGCTCGACAGCATCGCCGACGTCGTCGGAGCGGTGGCGGGTCTGCACTGGCTGGGCGTGGAGCGGCTGGTGTGCGGTCCGATCGCGCTCGGCGGAGGGCGGGTGCGGGCCGCCCACGGCTCCCTCCCGGTGCCCGTACCAGCGGTCCTGGAGCTGCTGCGCTCGGCCGGTGCGCCCTCGCACGGCGGCCCGATCGAGCGTGAGCTGGCCACCCCGACCGGCGTCGCCGTGGTCGTCACGCTCGCCGACGGCTTCGGCGCGATGCCGCCGATCGTGCCGGAGCTCACCGGGGCGGGGGCCGGCTCGGCTGATCCCGAGGGCCATCCCAACCTGCTGCGGCTCGTCATCGGCCCAGCCCCGTCTGACGCCGCCCCGACCGAAGCCGCCCCGACCGACGCCGGCGACTCGCTGCCCGAGGCGGAGCCGGCCTGCGTGCTGGAGGCCAACGTCGACGACCTCGATCCGCGGCTGTGGCCGGGCGTGCTCGGCGCGCTGCTCGCGGCCGGCGCCGACGACGCCTGGCTGACACCGATCGTGATGAAGAAGGGCCGCCCGGCGCACACCGTCTCGGTGCTCGCGCCGCCGTCCCTGACGGCGACCCTGGCCCGGGTGCTGCTGACCCACACCAGCACCATCGGACTGCGCCGTCGCTCCGTCGACAAGCTGCCGTTGCCGCGCGAGACCGCCGAGGTCGACGTCCTCGGCTCCCGGGTGCGGGTCAAGCTGGCCCGGCTGGACGGCGCGGTCGTCAGCGCCACCCCGGAGTACGACGACGTCGCCCGGGTGGCGACGGCGACCGGGCGGCCGGAGAAGGCCGTCCTGGCCGCCGCCATCCACGCCGCGCACGCGCTGTGGGGCGCAACCCCCGATCGGGCCTGATCAGAGGATCGCGACCGGCGGCGCCTCGTCGTCCTCGCCGTGGGCAGGCACGACCGCCTCCTGGCGGCGCGGCAGCAGCAGCGAGACCAGCAGCGCCACCACGATCACGCCCCAGGCGACCCAGTACGTGTCGGCGAACGCGCCGGCCGCGTCGGCCGGGCCCTTGGCGCCCGACAGGTGGTTGGTGAGGACCACCGACATCGTCGCGACGCCGACCGAGCTGGCGATCTGCTGGTTGATGTTGAGGAGCGTGGAGCCACGGGCGATCTCGTGGGGGCGCAGGGTCCGCAGCGCGGTGGTCATGATCGGCATCATCGTCGCGCCCATGCCCCAGCCCATCACCACGAGGACGGCGATGATCACCCCGTACGACGTGGTGTCGGTGATCTGGGTGAGCCCGAACATGCCGACGAGGATCAGGAGCAGGCCGACCGGCACGATCCGCCCGATCGGGACCCGATCGGAGAGCCGCCCGGCGATCGGCATCGTCATCATCGCGCCCAGCCCCTGCGGCGCGACCAGCAGGCCGGCGTGGAGCGTGGACTCGCCGCGGATCTCCTGGAAGTACGTCGGCACCAGCAGCAGACCGCCGAAGAACGCCCCGGCGAACAGGAACATCGTGCCCAGCGAGACGGCCAGGTTGCGGTTGGCGAGCAGCCGCAGGTCCAGCAGGGGATGGCGGGGACGGAACGACCACCACACGAAGGTCCCCATCAGCGCGAGCCCGACCAGGCCGGGCAGCCACACGTGGGCGTCGCCGAGGTCACCACCGTGGCTGGGCAGGGAGGAGACGCCGTACAGGAACAGCGCCAGGCCCGGGGACATCAGGGCCATGCCGACGAAGTCGAAGGATTCGGAAGGCTCGGGGGCGTCCTTGTCCAGGACGACGTACGCGTAGATCAGCGCCGCCACCCCGAGCGGCACGTTGATCAGGAAGATCCAGTGCCAGCTGGCCACCTGGATCAGCCAGCCGCCGAGGATCGGGCCCATGATCGGGCCGAGCAGCATCGGCACGCCGAGGATCGCCATCAGCCGGCCCATCCGGTGGGGTCCGGCCGCGTGGGTCAGGATCGTCATGCCGAGCGGCATCAGCATGCCGCCGCCGAGTCCCTGCACGACTCGGAACGCGATCAGCATGTTGATGCTGGAGGCGGCGGCGCACAGCGCGGAGCCGGCGGAGAAGAGCAGGATCGCCGTCATGTAGAGGCGCTTGGTGCCGAACCGATCCGCGGCCCAGCCCGTGAGCGGGATGACGGTGGCGAGGGCGAGGGTGTAGCCGGTGACCGTCCAGGCGACGTGGGAGTAGGCGAGCACCTGGCCGTCGTCGGCGAAGACGTGCTGGAACGTGGGGAGCGCGACGTTCACGACCGTGATGTCGAGGATCGACATGATGGCGCCGAGCACGACCACGCCGGCCACCTTCAGGACGGCCGCGTCGATGTGATCGGGATAGCTCGTCCGCGCACCGGGCTGAGGTGTGGAGGATGCCATGGGAGATCCCTTCGGATTGTCCTGAGGATGGCGGGGCCGGGTGCCGGGGCGATGCCGAAGGAACCCGGTGGTGGAGCTCATCGACGGGGCACCTGACGCGCCCCATTCTCACGCAACCAGTGGCGTGGGTCACATGTTCCCCGTGAGTACCATCAGCCCGACCTTTTAACGATCGCCCCGCGCGCGACCCTCGCGATGGCTAGGGCGATGGCGCTGTAGGTGGGGTGGTCGTACGCCACCATCCGGGCCTCCGCGACCCCTGTCGCCGCCGACGAGAGCGCCGCGACGGCGGTTGCGACGGCGTCGTCCTTCGGCCAGCCGTAGACGCCGGCGCTGACGAGAGGAAGGGCGATGCTCGCCGCGTCCAGCTCGTCGGCGACCTCCAGCGCCCGGGCGTAGCAGGACGTCAGCAGCGACCGATCACGCTCGCCGGCGGTGAAGTCGGGTCCGACGACGTGGATGACCCAGCGTGCGGGCAGGAGGCCGGCGGTCGTCCAGCCCGCGTCCCCGGTCGCGAGCCCGTCGGGGAAGCGCCGTATGCAGTCCTCGAGGATCGCGGGACCGCCCGCGCGGTGGATCGCCCCGTCGACGCCGCCACCGCCGCGCATCGCGCGGCTGGCCGCGTTGACGACGGCGTCCACCTGCTGCGTCGTGATGTCGCCCTCGACCACGGTGATGCGCACCCCGGTCACCCTAGCCCGCCACGGTCCTTCCGCAGGGTCAGAGTCGGCCTCGCTCAGTCGAGGATGGCCCGGGTGACGTTGGCCTGCTCGGCCAGCACCTCGCTGATGCTGTGCTGGGTCTCGTTGATCTCCTGGACCGAGGAGTCGATCTGCCGCAGCGAGTCGACGAGGCGGGTGACCTGTGACTGGATCGTGGAGACGTTGTCCTCGACGGTGGTGGTGGCCGCGGCGGTCTGGGAGGCGAGCTGCTTGACCTCGCCGGCCACGACCGCGAAGCCGCGACCGGCCTCGCCGGCGCGGGCGGCCTCGATGGTGGCGTTGAGCGCGAGCAGGTTCGTCTGGGAGGCGATCGTCTGGATGACCTTGACGATGTCGCCGATCTGGGAGCTGGCCACCCGCAGATCGGCGATGTCCTGGTTCGCGCCCTGGACCAGCGCGCCACCCCGCTGGGCGACCGAGGTCGCCGCGACCACGTGCCGCTCGACCTCCTCGATCGACAGGACCAGCTCCTGGCCGGCCCGGGAGAGGCGACCGGCGGCGTCGAAGCGCTCGATCACCTGGCCGAGCAGGACGGCCGTGCTGCGCAGGGCGCTGCGCCGACCCTCGGAGAGGGTCAGCGTACGGGTCGCGAAGAAGTCCATGGTGCCGACGACCTCGCCGCGTACGACGATCGGCAGGCAGACCCCGGACTTCACGCCGGCCCGGCCGGCCGCGGGTGCGCGCACGCAGTCGGTCAGCTCGGCGAGGTCGGGGACGAAGACCAGGTCGCGTGCCTCCCAGGCGCGGCCGGACAGACCCACGCCCTCGGCGAACGACGCCGTCCGGGTGACGCGGCGGAACTCCTCGTTGACGCTGCCGGACTCCTGGACGAAGTGCAGCGCACGGTCGTGCTCGGCGATGCGCCAGTAGGAGGCGTAGTCCCACCCGAAGTCGCGCCGGATCGTCTCGAGCGCGAGCGACATCCCCTGCTCGGCGCTGGTGGCCTGGGAGATCTCTCGCAGGACGGTGGTGACGGCGGCGATGTCCTGGGCGGAGCGCTCCTGGTCGGCGCTCGTGGCCAGCCGGTCGATGGTCTGGGAGACGAGGGTGCCGACGGTGCGCAGGGCGGCGAGGCGCTCCTGCGAGGGCTCGAGGTGCTCGGTGGTGAAGAAGTCCATCGTGCCGGCGATCTCGCCGGCGACGAGGATCGGCAGGCAGATCCCGCTGCGGACGCCGGCGCGCTGGGCGGCCGGTGCCCGCACGCAGTCGGTCAGCCGGCCGAGGTCGGCGACGAAGATCAGGTCACGGGCGTGCCAGGCCCGGCCGGAGAGGCCGACGCCCTCGGCGAACGACGCGGCTCTCGTCACCCGGCGGAACTCCTCGCCGGCATCGCCGGACTCCTGCGCGAAGACCAGGAGGCGATCCTGCTCGCTGAGCGACCAGTACGACGCGTAGGCCCACGCGAACCGCTCGCGTACCGTCCGCAGCGCCGCGTCGATGGCCTCGTCCACCGTGGTCGCGCCGCGCAGGGCCTCGAGCACCGCGGTGATGGCCCAGGTGTTCTGACGTGCCTCGGCGACCGCGGGATCGTCCACCTGATCGGGCGAGGGCCGCGGGGTCGGGACGGCTAGGTTGATGCTCACGGGTGGTGCTCCTTGGGGGATCGCCTGGGGGAGGCTGCGACCGAGTCGCGACGTGCCGATCGGGCTCGTCGCGACGATCACGTGATGAGCGTGCTTCTCCGCGTCGGTGCCGAGTCACGCGTGGACCGTGGGAAACACCTCGCCGAGGTGAGTCGGGCGTAGGGGATAGGGGGTAGCACGTGAGCGATCGGCCGGTGGTCCAGACGGGTGAGGTGTTTCAAGGTCAATGATCAGATCTTTACCTGGGGCCGCCGTCAGCGTCCGCTCAGGCGGCGCGACAACAGGTCCGCCGTGTGCGTGAGCAGCCGGGCGACCTCGTCCGGGTCGGCCTCGTCCCGGGGGAACGTGATCGCGAGTCCGGCGACCGGGTGGCGGTTGTGATCGCGGACCGCCGTCGCCACACTCGCCATGCCCTGGGTGACCTCGCCGTCCTCCACGGCGTACCCGCGGCGCCGCTGCTCGGTCAGCACGGTCCGCAGGGCGGTGGGGGACTGCGGGCCGTGGCCCGTACGGTCGGCGAAGGCCGCCCGGTCGGGGTACAGCGCTCGGACCTGACTGGCGGAGAGGCCGCCCATGATGGCGCGACCGCTCGCGGTCAGGTGCGCCGGCAGACGTACGCCCACGTCGGTCACCAACGGTGGCCGGCCGGGCGCGCGCTCCTCGACGACGTAGAGGACGTCGCGGCCGTGCAGCACCGCGAGGTGAGCGCTGTGGCCGACGCGATCGACCAGCTGGGCCAGCGGCCGGCGCGCGATCCGCTGCAGCGGCCCCTGCCGGCTGTAGCCGCTGCCGACCTCGAACGCCGCCACCCCGAGGCCGTAGCGTCGCTCGTCGGCCAGGTGGACCACGAAGCCCTCGTCGATCATCGCGTTGACCAGGTGGTATGCGGTGCTGCGGGGCAGCTCGCACGCCCGCATCACCGCCTCGATCGGCACCGGGTCGGCCTGGGTGGCGAGGAAGCGCAGCACGCGCAGCGCCCGGGTGGCGGCCGGCACCTGACTCATGTGCCGAGCGTGCCACGTCCGACGCGGCGCCGTGGAGGCGGCGGGCGCCCCGTCAGGTCAGAAGCCGCTGGCCACCAGGTGGGGGTAGTACTCCCGCATCCGGCCGCGGCCGTCGAACTGCGCCAGCAGGCGCAGCCCGTTGCGCTCGATGACCCGGTTGCTCACCCACGCCGCCCCGATCGCGGCGACCGACACGGCGGTCGCGGTGATCCAGACGTCGACCAGCTGCCCGTCGCGCGCCGGCAGCACACCGCCGGCCCGCAGGATCCGCATCATCGGCTCATGCAGCAGGTAGACCCCGTAGCTGATCGCGCCGAGGAGGACCAGGGGCCGCCACAGCAGCCACCTCGGATCGCGGCGGCGGGCCAGGACCAGCGCACCGACCGCCAGCACCGACGCCGCGATGTCCAGGTAGTGCAGCCACTCGGTCGCCACGTCGTCGGAGCGGAGGGTCACCGCGACCGCGACCAGAGCCCCTGCCGCGAGGCACGCCGCCGGCCGTACCCACGCGGCGCGGAACTCGACCCCGGCCGCCGTCACCAGCGCCAGCATCATCCCGGAGCCGAAGGCCATCCCCTTCGCGAGCGGGCCGAACCACACCGGCCAGTCCGTGTACGGCGTGCGCGCCACGAGGGCGTGGTAGCCCATCCAGGCGGTGCCCAGGACCATCATCGAGACCGGGAAGACCGCGAGGATCAGCAGCCGTGCGCGTCGCGTGGAGACGCGCCGGCACAGCCGGCCGATCACCACTGCGGCCACAGCCATGAGGACGTAGAAGTGGAACTCCACGGCCAGGGACCAGGCCGGACCGTCGGTCCAGTAGATGTAGGTCTCGCTGTGCACCTGCGTGAAGGTCAGGTGCAGCAGCAGGTCGTGCCAGTTGCCGGGCAGCCGGGTGTTGGTGATGCCCCACACCAGGAACACCACCGTGTAGTAGAGCGGCACCAGCCGGGCGAAGCGACGCAGCAGCATGTCGATCGCCGAGCGAGGTGGCTCAGCGCTCAGCGCGGACCTGGCCACGGGGAGGAAGAGCACGAACGAGCTGAGCACGAAGAACAGGTCCACCGCCAGGTCGCTGACGGTGGCGAGCAGCCGGGTCGTCAGGGAGAGGCGGCCGCCGACCCCGGCGATGTCGCCGAGCTGGTTCTGGTAGGAGTGGAACAACACCACCGACAGCGCCGCCATCCCGCGCACGCTCTCCAGCGGGAACCAGCGGCGTACGGCCGGGGCGACCGGCGGGCCGGCATCCGGCGCGAGCGTGGCCGCGGTCATGCCGCCACCACCTCGAGCGGCTCCTGCTCCACCGCGCGCAGGTCGCGCGGAGTGACGGTCCACTCCCGCTCGCCGCACACGTGCTTGATCTGCGCGACGCGCATGGCCAGATTCTTGGCCTCGGTGTAGGCGACGAGGGAGAACACCAGGTAGCCCACGAACCACCACCGGTGCCGTCGGATGCGCGGGACGGCCAGTCGCCAGGCGAACATCACCTGGAGCGGACCGGCGACGAGGGTGAACAGCGTCGTCATCAAGAACAGCGGCGCCGACCAGTGCAGTACGCCGTCGCGCCAGGCGAGGAACGCCAGCAGCGGGATCGGCAGCGGGGAGATCCACGGGTAGATCTCGCGCCAGCCGAGCAGCACCACCACGCCCCAGCGCTGGCGCAGCGTGAGCGTCGGCGAGGCGACGGTGCGCGCCAGGTAGCGGGCGGAGACCTGCACCCAGCCCTGCGCCCAGCGCAGCCGCTGGCGCCACAGCGCGTGCACCGAGGTGGGGGCCAGCTCGAGCGAGACCAGGCCGGGGTCGCTGACGATGCGGTGCCCCTCGCGGGTGGCGCGGATCGAGCAGTCGATGTCCTCGGTCAGTCGGTCCGTGCGCATCCGGATGGAGCGGATCACCGAGGTGCGCCAGAAGCCGTTCGAGCCGCCGAACAGCCCGAAGCCGTGCATCGAGGCGCGTCCGGGGTGGCTGACGGCGTAGATCTGCTCGAACTCGACCGCCACCATCTTGGCGAGCAGGGAGTGCGCGCCGTTGCGTACGACGCAGTGCCCCTGGACGACGTCGATCCCGGAGCCGATCCACTGCCACGCCCGGTCGAAGGCGCCGGGCATGGGGTGGTGGTCGGCATCGAAGATGCCGACGAACTCGCCGGTGACCAGCGGCATGGCGGCGTTGACGTTCTGCGCCTTGCTGGTGCTTCCCTCCACACGCAGCAGGACCAGCCGCGGATCGTGCCGCGCCAGCTCGGCCAGCTCGTCCTCGATCGGATGGGTCTGCGGGGTGTTGTAGGCCAGGACGATCTGCAGCCCTCCGCCGTACTCGTGGGCCAGGAAGGTGGTCAGCGTGTCGAGGATCGTGTCGGCCTCGTTGGGCAGGTACGCCGCGACGATCGCCGTGGCCGGTGGAGGCGGCGCGACGGCTGGTGGTGGCGTGGGTGGGGTGAGCGCGTGCAGCGACTCGATCCAGATCAGACCCGCGGTGAAGGCAAGCGCGATCACCACGAACCAATAGAGGACCGAGGAGAGGTCCACGCCGGCGCGGTAGCTGGCGACGAGGATCAGGAACGGCACCACCAGGCTCAGTGCGAACGCCGCGAGGATCTGGACCCACAGCACCGCGCTGTGCGTGCGGCGTACCCGGAGCGAGGTGGTGCCGACGTGGCGCGCCACCAGGTCGCCGAGTCCGGAGGCCGTGTGCGCAGTCTCCTGGACCCGGGTCAGCAGGGTCGCTCGAGCCGTCAGCGAGCGTGGTCGCCGGTGGGACCAGCTCGTTCCCGCACGGACCCATTGCGCGGCGCCGTCGGGGGAGGTGAACGGCTCCACGGACAGAGCCCGACACATCGCCTCGAGCCGGGCGGAGGTGTGCCGTCGCGGTTGGCGCGCGAGCGTGACGCGGACCTGGTGGTCGTCCGCGTCGGCGATGCTGGTCTCTCCCTCGAGCAGGAAGGGCCTGATCCGCCCGAGGATCGCCTCGGAGAGGATCGCGTCGCTCGCCGCAGCGTCCGCGGCCTCCGCCTGCGGATGGCTGTCGGCACGGCTGTGCGGGACCGCGAGGATGGCGAGGACGCCCGCCTGCCTCGCGTCGGGGTGCTCGTCGACGGGGTGCTGGGTCGGGTGTTGGGCCGGGTGTTGGGCATGACGTGCTTCAGGGCGCGACACAGGCGCCCACCGGAAGGTGGCCATCGGTCGATCCGATCTGGTCGAGGTGCCTTGCGGTCCACCCCCTTCGAAGGGGGCGCATTTCCTGGACGGGAAGGGTGGGACGACCGGTCGCCGTTGACCGTGTCCGGAGCGAGTACATCGCGACGGGTGACTCCTCTCGAGCGTAGAGAACGGGCGAGAGGGCATGCATGCCCCATCTAAGGGAAGCCGGAGTGGTGTTCGCCACACGGGGCAGTCTCGGATATGAGACACGTTCGCGTGCCGCGGTCTGGCTCCGTCGGCCCGGCGGCGCTGCAATGGAGCCATGGTTGAACTCATCACGGTCGGCGTCGGACCGCTCTCCATCGACGACGTCGTCGCGGTCGCCCGGCACGGCGCCGCGGTGGAGCTGAGTGCCGATGCGCTCACGGCGATCGACACCGCACGCAGGGCGATCGACGCGCTCGCGGCCTCCGAGACGCCGGTGTACGGCGTCTCGACCGGCTTCGGCGCTCTCGCCACCCGGCACATCCCCAGCGACCTGCGCACCCAGCTGCAGCGCTCGCTGGTCCGCTCGCATGCGGCCGGCTCCGGCCCCGTCGTGGAGCGCGAGGTCGTGCGCGCGCTGATGCTGCTGCGGCTCTCCACCCTGGCCACCGGTCGGACCGGCGTGCGCCGCGAGACCGCCCAGCTGATGGCCGGCATGCTCTCGGCCGGCATCACCCCCGTCGTGCACGAGTACGGCTCGCTGGGCTGCTCCGGCGATCTGGCGCCGCTCGCGCACTGCGCGCTGACCCTGATGGGCGAGGGCGAGGTCTTCGACGCCGAGGGCACCCGGATGCCGGCGGCCGACGCGCTCGCCGCCGCCGGCCTGGAGCCCGTCGAGCTGGTCGAGAAGGAGGGCCTCGCCCTGATCAACGGCACCGACGGCATGCTGGGCATGCTCGCGCTGGCGATCGACGACCTGACCGACCTGCTCAAGGTCGCCGACGTCACCGCCGCGATGTCGGTGGAGGGCCAGCTGGGCACCGACCGGGTCTTCGCGCCCGAGCTCCAGGCGATCCGACCCCATCCCGGCCAGGCGCTCTCGGCCGCGAACCTGACCGCGCTGCTGCGCGACTCCGGCGTGGTCGCCTCCCACCGCGGCCCGGACTGCAACCGGGTGCAGGACGCGTACTCCCTGCGCTGCTCGCCGCAGGTGCACGGCGCCGCCCGGGACACCGTCGCCCACGCCGTCACGGTCGCCGGGCGTGAGCTCGCGTCGGCCGTGGACAACCCGGTGGTGCTGGTCGGCGAGGGATCCGAGGGACGGGTGGAGTCCAACGGCAACTTCCACGGCGCACCGGTCGCCTACGTGCTCGACTTCCTGGCCATCGTCGCCGCCGACGTCGCCTCGATCGCCGAGCGGCGTACGGACCGCTTCCTCGACACCTCCCGCAACCACGGCCTGCCACCGTTCCTCGCCGACGACCCGGGCGTGGACTCGGGCCTGATGATCGCCCAGTACACCCAGGCCGCGATCGTCTCCGAGCTCAAGCGGCTCGCCAACCCGGCCTCGGTGGACTCCATCCCGAGCAGCGCCATGCAGGAGGACCACGTCTCGATGGGCTGGTCGGCCGCCCGCAAGCTGCGTCGCTCGGTCGACGGCCTGGCCCGCGTGCTGGGCATCGAGCTGATGACCGCCGCCCGCGCGCTGGACCTGCGGGTCTCGACGGGCTCGACCGCCGGGACGACCCCGAGCCCCGCCACCGGTGCCGTCGTGGCGCTGCTGCGCGAGGCCGGCGTCGAGGGCCCCGGCACCGACCGCTTCCTCGCCCCCGACATCGACATCGCCTACCAGCTCGTCGTCGGCCGCCACGTCACGGCGACCGTCGCGAGCGTGATCGGAGAACTCGCATGAACGTCTCGACCGCCTCGACAAGCTCGGCGAACGCACGCCTGCCCATCCACGCCGCCACCGGCACCGAGCTGACCGCGAAGTCGTGGCAGACCGAGGCCCCGCTGCGGATGCTGATGAACAACCTCGATCCCGAGGTCGCCGAGCGCCCCGAGGACCTGGTGGTCTACGGCGGCACCGGCCGCGCGGCGCGGTCGTGGGAGGCGTACGACGCGCTCGTGCGCACGCTGCGCGACCTCGAGCCGGACGAGACGATGCTGGTCCAGAGCGGCAAGCCGGTCGGCGTGATGCGCACCCACGAGTGGGCGCCGCGCGTGCTGATCGCCAACTCCAACCTGGTCGGCGACTGGGCCAACTGGGAGGAGTTCCGCCGCCTCGAGGACCTCGGTCTGACGATGTACGGCCAGATGACCGCAGGGTCGTGGATCTACATCGGCACCCAGGGGATCCTCCAGGGCACCTTCGAGACCTTCGCGGCCGTCGCGGACAAGATCTCGACAGGCTCGATCACCGGCGAGCGCGGCACGCTCGCGGGCACCATCACCCTCACCGCCGGCCTCGGTGGCATGGGTGGCGCGCAGCCGCTCGCCGTCACCATGAACGACGGCGTCGCGATCTGCATCGACGTCGACGACTCGCGGATCAAGCGCCGCATCGAGCACCGCTACCTCGACGTGCAGGCCGACTCGATCGAGCACGCGCTCGAGCTGGCGGTCGAGGCCCGCGATGCCAGGCGTGGACTGTCCATCGGCCTGCTCGGCAACGCCGCCGAGGTCTTCCCGGCACTGCTGGCACGCAAGGCGCCGATCGACGTCGTCACCGACCAGACCTCGGCGCACGACCCGCTGTCTTACCTGCCGATCGGCGTGCCGTTCGAGGAGTGGCACGAGCGCGCGGCGCGCGACCCGGAGGGCTTCATCAAGGAGGCGCAGGCCTCGATGGCGGCGCACGTACGGGCGATGGTGGAGTTCCAGGACGCCGGTGCCGAGGTGTTCGACTACGGCAACTCGATCCGCGACGAGGCCCGCAAGGGCGGCTACGACCGTGCCTTCGAGTTCCCGGGCTTCGTGCCGGCGTACATCCGTCCGCTCTTCTGCGAGGGCAAGGGCCCGTTCCGCTGGGCGGCGCTGTCGGGCGACCCGGAGGACATCCGCAAGACCGACGAGGCGATCCTCGAGCTGTTCCCCGACAACGCCCGGCTGCACACGTGGATCCGGATGGCACAGGAGCGGGTGCACTACCAGGGCCTGCCGGCTCGGATCTGCTGGCTCGGGTACGGCGAGCGCCACCTCGCCGGGCTGAAGTTCAACGAGATGGTGCGCAACGGCGAGCTCAAGGCGCCGATCGTGATCGGTCGCGACCACCTCGACTGCGGCTCGGTCGCCTCGCCCTATCGCGAGACCGAGGCGATGTTGGACGGCTCCGACGCCATCGCCGACTGGGCGCTGCTCAACGCGCTGGTCAACACCGCATCCGGCGCGACCTGGGTCTCGATCCACCACGGTGGCGGCGTCGGCATGGGCCGCTCCATCCACGCCGGCCAGGTCTGCGTCGCCGACGGCACCGATCTGGCCGCGCAGAAGATCGAGCGGGTGCTGACCAACGACCCGGGCATGGGCATCATCCGGCACGTCGACGCGGGCTACGAGCGCGCCGCCGAGGTCGCCGCCGAGCGCGGCGTCCGCATCCCCATGGCTGAGACCGACCACGGACGCCGAGCTGGTCGAGGCGCCCAGTCCCTTGAGGAGGGCTGAGCGCCGTGCCGGAGCTGGCCGACTTCGAGCAGATGTGGCGCGACCTCACGCCGATCGGCCGCTCGACGTCATCGGGCGGGTACTTCCGCCAGCCCTGGCTCTCCGCGGAGCTGGAGCTGCGGGCATGGTTCCGCGAGGCGGCTTCCACCCGCGGGCTCACCGTCGAGGAGGACCCGTTCGGCAACCTGGTCGCCTGGTGGGCTCCGTCGCCGGAGGTCTCGACAGGCTCGACCTCCGGGAGCCGCGTCCTGACCGGATCGCACCTCGACTCCGTGCTGGACGGCGGTGCCTTCGACGGCCCGCTCGGCGTGGTGTCGTCGTTCGCGGCGCTCGACCTGATGCGCGAGCGCGGCGTGGTGCCCAGCCGACCGCTCGGTATCGCGGCGTTCGTCGAGGAGGAGGGTTCCCGCTTCGGGCGGGCCTGCCTCGGGTCGCGGCTGGCGAGCGGCGCGATGTCGTGGGACGACGCGCGCGGGCTCACCGATCGCGAGGGCGTCCGCCTCGGCGACGTCGTCGAGGGCGGCACCTCCACCCTGCTCGCGGGCGTCGGCACCTACGTCGAGCTGCACGTCGAGCAGGGCCGCGGGCTGATCGATCACGACGCGCCCGTCGGGATCGGCGCCGGGATCTGGCCGCACGGCCGCTTCCGGTACGACCTGGCCGGTCGCGCCGACCACGCCGGGACCACCCGGATGGAGGACCGCGCCGATCCCATGCTCACCTACGCCGCGACGGCGCTGGCGGCCGGCGAGCTGGCCCGCCTCGGCGGAGCACGTGCGACGTTCGGGCGCATCGACGTACGGCCCAACGGCACCAACGCGGTCCCGTCGCACGTCACGGCCTGGCTGGACGCGCGGGCCGGGTCCGACGCGGCGCTGGCCGACCTGGTCGGTGCGATCGAGCGGCGCGGCGCCGACCGCGCGGCCCACGACGGCACGCGCCTGAGGGTCACCGCGGAGTCGGTCAGCGGCGAGGTCGCCTTCGACGTGCCCCTGCGCGATGCCCTCGCCGCCACCCTCACTGCCACCCCCGCTGTCACCCGCGCGGGGGCGCGCGGCGCGGTGCCCGTGCTGGCGACGCAGGCGGGCCACGACGCGGGCATCCTGCAGGAGCAGGGCATCCGCTCCGCGATGCTCTTCGTCCGCAACCCGAGCGGCGTCTCGCACTCGCCGGAGGAGACCGCCGGGACGGCCGACTGCCTCGCCGGCGTCGAGGCCCTCGCCGATGCGCTCACCGGGCTGGTCCGATGACGGCCTACCTGCTGCAGCGAGCCTGGGTCGCGGGCCGGGTCCGCGATGCGGTCCTGGTCGAGATCGACGCCGGCCGCTTCACCCGGATCACCCCAGACGCCGACGTCGACACCGCCCAGGCCGCGGGTGCGATCCGCCTCGACGGGCTGACCCTGCCCGGCTTCGCCAACACCCACAGCCACGCCTTCCACCGCGCGCTGCGCGGTCGCACCCAGGCCGACCGCGGCACGTTCTGGACCTGGCGCGAGCAGATGTACGCCGTCGCGGGTCGGCTCGACCCGGACTCGTACTACGCGCTCGCCCGCGCGGTCTACGGCGAGATGCTGGCGGCGGGCTACACGGCGGTGGGGGAGTTCCACTACCTCCACCACCAGGCCGACGGCGCGCCCTACGACGACCCCAACGCGATGGGACATGCCCTGCTGGCGGCGGCGTACGACGCCGGGATCCGGATGACGCTGCTCGACACGCTCTACCTGTCCAGCGGCTTCGGCGCCGCGCCGCAGGGCGTGCAGCGGCGCTTCGACGACGGCACCGGGGAGGCGTGGCAGGACCGGGTCGCGGCACTGCGCGCTCCCGCGGGAGCGGCGGCCCGGATCGGCGTCGCCGCCCACTCGGTGCGGGCGGTGCCGGACCACGCCCTGAGGTTGCTCGCCCCCGCCGTCGCGGCCGGCCTGCCGGTCCACGTGCACCTCTCCGAGCAGGTCCAGGAGAACGACGACTGCCGCGCGGCGTACGGCCTGACGCCGACGGGCCTGCTCGCCGAGCACGGCCTGCTGGGCCCGACGACGAGCGCCGTGCACGCCACGCATCTCACCGACGAGGACATCCGGCTGCTGGGCGAGGCGCGCGCGTACGCATCGTTCTGCCCCACCACCGAGCGTGACCTCGGCGACGGCATCGGGCCGAGCCGCCGGCTGCGGGACGCGGGCGCGGTGTTGACGCTGGGCTCCGACAGCCACGCGGTGATCGACGCGTTCGAGGAGATGCGGGCGCTGGAGCTGGACGAGCGCCTCGCCACCCAGCAGCGCGGGCACTGGAGCGCGGTCGAGCTGCTCGTGGCGGGGACGATCGACGGACACCGCAGCCTGGGGTTCGCCGACGCCGGCGAGCTCGCCGTCGGACACCGTGCCGATCTGGTCACCGTCGACCTCGCCTCGCCCCGGACGGCCGGCTCCGGCCAGGACGAGCACGCCGCAGTCTTCGCCGCCGGCGCGGCCGACGTGACCCAGGTCGTGGTGGACGGCAGAGTCGTCTTCGGCGGGGATCACCACGGCGTGGGCCGCGCCCTGGGCGAGACGGTCGGAGCGATCTGGGCATGAACGACACCGCGCGACCTTCGTCGGCTCCTCCGCTGCGCTCCTCCGCCGAACACCGCCGCCAGGACCCCGTCAGCATCCTCATCACCAACATCGGCGAGCTGGTCACCAACGATCCGGTCGCCGAGGACCTGCTCGGGATCCGTACCGACGCGGCGCTGGTCATCGAGGACCAGGTGGTGGCGTGGGTCGGCGACGCCGACCACGCGCCCGCTGCGGACGAGGTGGTCGACGCCCAGGGCCGCGCGGTGCTGCCGGGCTTCGTGGACAGCCACAGCCACCTGGTCTTCGCCGGGGATCGCGCCCGCGAGTTCCAGGCCCGGATGACGGGGGAGCCCTACTCCGCCGGCGGTATCCGCACCACCGTCGCGGCGACCCGCGCGGCGAGCGACGAGGCCCTTGCTGCCGGCGTGGACCGCCACGTCGCAGAGATGCTGCGCCAGGGCACCACGACCGTGGAGATCAAGTCCGGCTACGGGCTCTCCGTCGAGGACGAGGCCCGCTCCCTGCGGGTCGCGCGGCGGTTCACCGAGGAGACCACCTTCCTCGGCGCCCACGTCGTCGCGCCCGAGTACGCCGACGACCCCGCCGCGTACGTCGACCTCGTCACCGGGCCGATGCTCGCGGCGGCCGCGCCGCATGCCCGGTGGATCGACGCGTTCTGCGAGCGCGGCGCGTTCGACGCCGACCAGGCGCGCGCCGTGCTGCTGGCGGGTGCCTCCGCGGGTCTTCGCGGCCGGCTGCACGCCAACCAGCTCGGCCCCGGGCCGGGTGCCCGGCTCGCCGCCGAGCTCGGGCTGGTCGCCGTCGACCACTGCACCCACCTCCGCGACGAGGACGTGCATGCGCTGCGCGAGGCCGGCACCATCGCCACCCTCCTTCCGGGGGTGGAGTTCTCCACCCGCCAGCCCTACCCGGACGCACGCCGGCTGCTCGACGCCGGCGTCCCGGTCGCGCTGGCCAGCGACTGCAACCCGGGCTCCTGCTACACCAGCTCGCTGCCGCTGTGCATCGCCCTCGCCGTGCGCGAGATGGGGATGAGCCCCGCCGAGGCGGTGTACGCCGCCACCGCCGGAGGGGCCGCGGCGCTGGCGCGAGCCGATGTCGGAGCGCTCGTCCCCGGCCGGCGTGCCGACCTCGTGCTGCTGGACGCGCCCAGCCACGTCCACCTCGCGTACCGCCCGGGTGTGCCGCTCGTCGACACGGTCTGGGCCGGCGGCCGGGAGAGGGCGGTGCGGGCGAGGAGCGTCGCCGGGATACGGTGAGCCGTGTTCCACGTGATGTTCCTCGACCTTCACATCAAGTGGTGATCGACGCGGAATCGAATAGGCGTCTGACCTGGGCATTTAGCCAACCTTGAAGGCGGCAGTAGTACGGGATGAACAGCTGACGCGACGCTTGGCGCATCGGCGGCATGTGGGTCACTGGAGATCTCCGAGGTTCCCATCGGTCAACGGAGCAGCGTTGGTCCGTGAGCCTGACCGACCACGGCGTGAATTGCCTGATCACCAGCGCCACGAATGGGCCAGACATCACGACTAGGCCGACGCTGAAGGCAGGTGAAGCCTGCTCATTGACGCAACAAAATCCTCATCGACTACGGCGCGAGAAATATCATTGAACAAGCGGCCCAGACGACCAAATAAACTATGGCGTCGCGACGAGGAATTCTCCAACGCCTCTGAGCGGTCTGCTGCGCCAAGGCCTCCGCAGACTCGTGCGATTTAATCCTGGTTGCGAGCACGCTAATGAGCACCTGCACACGGTTGGGCCGGTTGAGCCACCGCTCCCAGTTGGAGACAGCGACGGCCCAAGAGCTACACGACCAGCGCGCCGTTTGGAACCTGATCCGACCTGACGCATTCTCGTCAATGTCGGTGACCTCAGACCATGGAATCTCAAAGACATTGAAGGGATTCGTGACTTTGATTCCTCTCGAAGAAATATGCAACCTTGTGAATCGTGCTATGAGCCAATTGAACATCGCAACGGGAAGGACCATGAAAGAAAGGACGAACCAGACATCACCCTTCGATACAGGGAAATCATTCCGTGAAGACACTAGGATCAGCGCAAGCGCACTGAAGAGACTAAATCCGGTGTAACCAAGGACAACGATCGACGCTGGCCTGAGTTCGACGTCGAGGCTGCAATCGAGACTGCGCCCGACCGATTCCACCTGTTTACGCATAGATTCTAGCAACTGTAGGTAACTCCGGCTCGGAAGTAAAATGAATACGTCAGCATTTGAATGCCATCGCGCTATTCAGCACAGACTGTGCGAGCCCTGACGCTTGGCGACATGCGACAGCCGCCTCTGACTGTAGTCCCACCAGAGTACTTCTTAACGATGCTGCCAGCCTGCACGGCGCCGTCGGCGGCGTTGCGCGTACCCTGCATCAGGCGGAAATCCGTCTTTTCCATCTTCAACTTTTCCGCTGACTTTTCCACGGTAGTTCTTAGGCCAAAGGAAACATATCCGAGCGCGGTGTCGATTACGATGTTGTGCCCAGCGTTCCCTTTGCTCTCATTGCCGCTGGCAGTTGCGATCGAATTTGTCCCGACAGACACACTGATGGTTATCGCCAGGCAATAACCGTCGGTTACGAAAATGCATGCTACGAAGCCGTCGGTCTCAATCTCCTCCTTGTAGTTGGAGGCCAAAGTCGCCACATTCTTGGCGGCGCTTTTCATCCAATGAGGCCACCGCCCGTCAATGTCGTAGCCGTTGATCGGGTCGAGCGGGTAGGTGTAAGAGTTGGGATTCCCGCCAGGCAGAGAGTCTGTCGACAAGAAGCGGCCCGTGGCCGGGTTGTAGAGGCGCCCCCATCAGGATGATCCCGGTGTTGCTGGTGGCGCGTTGGTGGCCCCACCACACTCTGTGATTCGAGCCAGCACTCACGGTCTGGGGACTCAAGGTCGGTACCTCAAGCGCGTTCCGCTCGTGTCCCAGTCCGCGGCGAGGCTGGGATGGGTGTCGCTGATGGAGCCCGAGGCCATGGTGAGATTGAGCCCCAGCGTGACCTGGTCCATCCAGCCGACTCCCGGTCATGGGGGTGTCGCTGTTGGGCTCCGATGGCGCACTTTTGTCGCGCTATGTATCGCAAAGGACCGCAAGGCCGCTCAAAGGGCCGCAGTCGTGGATGGCCGCTGAACTTGCAGGTCAGGGGCCTGTTTCCGCACACTCGCACATATGACGTCAAGGGACCGCAAAGAGTCGCAGCCCACGCTCAGCACGTTCCACGTGATGTTCCTCGAGCCCCGGATCCCTCCCAACACGGGCAACGCGATCCGGATGGTCGCCGGCACCGGAGCCACGCTCCACCTGGTCGAGCCGCTCGGGTTCGACCTGTCGGATGCGAAGCTGAAGCGGGCGGGCCTGGACTACCACGACCTGGCGTCGGTGGTGATCCACCCGGATCTCGACACCGCACTGGCCAGCGAGCAGCTCGCCGGCGCGCGGGTCTTCGCCTTCACCGCCAAGGCGGACCGTTGGCACACCGACACCGAGTTCCGCGCCGGTGACGTGCTGCTCTTCGGTCCCGAGCCGACCGGCCTGCCCGACGAGGCGCTGCGCCACCCCCGCGTCGAGGACCTGATCCGGATCCCCATGCTCGAGGGCCGCCGCTCGCTGAACCTGTCGAACGCCGCCGCCGTCGTGACGTACGAGGCGTGGCGCCAACAGGGGTTCCCCGGCGCGGTGTAGGCGTCCCGCCCGGCCGGGCTCGACCCGACACCCCCGGTCGCGGGAGGGACTGCCGTTCGGGGTAACGCCAGTGCCTCCCATGTGCCCGGCGCACTGCCTAGCGTGGGAGGCGTGGAACGAATCGAGAACCAACCGACCGTCCAGGGTCCCGCCGAGATGTTCACCGGCTCCGTCTACTTCAACGCCATCGCCCGCGGCGAGGGCGAGTCCCGCATCCGGGTCAACACCGTCCGCTTCGCGCCCTGCGCCCGTACGGCGTGGCACAGCCACAGCCTCGGGCAGACGCTGCACGTGACCGACGGCGTGGGCGTCGTCGCCACCCGTGGACCCGACGGCCAGCGGGTCATCGTCATGCGGCCCGGCGACACCGTGCACACCCCGCCCGGGGAGGAGCACTGGCACGGCGCCCTCGGTGACCAGTTCATGACCCACCTCGCGATGTGGGAGGACGACGACGCCACCTGGGGAGCGCACGTCACCGACGAGGAGTACGACACGGCCGTCCAGCAGGCGAAGGAGTCCTGAGATGAGCATCCCCACCCTGACCCTCAACAACGGGGTCACCATGCCCGCCCTCGGCTTCGGGGTCTTCCAGAGCCCGCCCGAGGAGACCGCCGCCGCTGTCGACACCGCCCTGCGGGTCGGCTACCGCCACATCGACACCGCCGCCGCGTACGGCAACGAGCGCGAGGTCGGCGAGGGGCTGCGTCGCTCCGGCGTGGACCGCTCCGAGGTGTTCTTGGAGACCAAGGTCTGGGTCAGCGACTTCGGCTTCGACGAGACCCTGCACGCCTGGGAGAAGGCGGTGGCCAAGCTCGGCGTCGAGCGGCTCGACCTGCTGATCCTGCACCAGCCCGCCCCGGACCGGTGGGAGAAGACCGTCGCCGCCTATCGGGCGCTCGAGCGCCTGTTGGCCGACGGCAAGGTGCGGGCCATCGGCGTCAGCAACTTCATGCCGCACCACCTGCGCGACCTGCTCGACGTGACCGAGGTCGTGCCTGCGGTCAACCAGATCGAGCTGCACCCCTACTTCACCCAGCCCGACGTGCGGCGCGCCGACGCCGAGCACGGCATCCTCGATCAGGCCTGGTCCCCGATCGGCGGGATCACGTTCTACCCCGGCTGGGGCGAGGAGCGGCGCAGCGTGATGGACGACCCCGCGCTGCAGGCCATCGCAGGAGAGCACGGACGTACGCCGGCCCAGGTGATGCTGCGCTGGCACCTGCAGCAGGGCCGTTCGGCGATCCCCAAGTCGACCAACCCTGGTCGGATCGCGGAGAACTTCGACGTCCTCGGCTTCACCCTCACCGACGAGGAGATCGGCCGGATCGAGGCGCTCGACACGGGCGTACGCAACGGGCCCGACCCCGACGTACCCCGCCCCGAGCGTTTCGACATGCCGATCCCGGAAGCCTGAGGTGGCACCGATGCAGTACCGACCGCTCGGGCGCACCGGCGTCCACGTCAGCCCGCTGTGTCTGGGCACGATGATGTTCGGGCCGTGGGGCAACGAGGACGAGGCCGACTCCATCCGCGTGATCCATCGCGCCCTCGACGCGGGGATCAACTTCGTCGACACCGCCGACGTCTACTCGGCGGGCGAGTCCGAGCGCATCGTGGGCAAGGCGCTCAAGGGCCGACGGGACGACGTCGTGCTGGCCACCAAGTTCTTCATGCCGATGGGGGACTCACCCAACCAGCGCGGCGGCTCGCGCCGATGGATCATCCGCGAGGTCGAGGAGTCCCTGCGCCGGCTCGACACCGACTACCTCGATCTCTACCAGGTGCACCGGCCCAGCCGGGACACCGACGTGGAGGAGACCCTGTCGGCCCTGACCGACCTGGTGCGCCAGGGCAAGGTCCGCTCGATCGGCTCCTCGTCGTACGCGGCCAGCCAGATCGTCGAGGCGCAGTGGGTCGCGCGCGAGCGGCACCTGCAGCGCTTCGTGACCGAGCAGCCGCCGTACTCGCTGCTGGTCCGCGGCATCGAGCAGGACGTGCTCCCGACCGCTCGGCGGCACGGGATGGGCATCCTCTCCTACAGCCCGCTCGCGGGTGGCTGGCTGTCAGGTCGCTGGCGCAGGGACGCCGCGTCCTCGCCGACCTCCTCGGCCCGCCCGCCGGCACGCTTCGACATGACGAGCGCGGCCAACCAGCTCAAGCTCGACGTCGTCGAGCGGCTCGCCGTCCTCGCCGAGGAGGCGGGTGTCACGCTGATCGAGCTGGCGCTGGCGTTCGTGGTCAACCACCCCGCGGTGACCTCGGCGATCATCGGGCCGCGCACGATGGAGCAGCTGGAGTCGCAGCTGACCGGTGCCGACGTGGTCCTGTCGAGCGACGTCCTCGATCGGATCGACGAGATCGTCGCCCCAGGCGTGACGCTCAACCCCGACGACAACAGCTACGGCGAGGTCGAGCTGGCGCCCGCAGCCCGGCGCCGCCAGGCCTGATCGCTCGCCGGGCCTGATCGCTCGCCGGGCCTGATCGCTCAGCGCGGCGTCGTCTCGTCGAGCGCCTCGCCGGCCTCCTGGGTGGCTGCCCAGGAGGCCAGCAGGCGCAGCCCGTCGTGGGCGGGGGTGTTCGGGTCTGCGGTGTAGACGTTCATTTGCAGCCCGGGCTCCGACGGCAGCTCCAGCGCCTCGAAGTTCATGTCCAGCTCCCCGACGACGGGGTGACGCAGCCGCTTGCGACCGGAGCGGTGGAACTTCACGTCCTGGGAGGCCCAGCGCTGCCGGAACACCTCGCTCTGGGTGGACAGCTCGCCGACCAGCGCGATCAGCTCCTGGTCGTGCGGGTTGCGGCCCGCCTCGAGGCGCAGCTTGGCGGCGGCGTCGGCAGCGATGACGTCGTAGTCCATGAAGAAGTTCGTCGCCGCCGGGTCGAGGTAGACGAACCGCGTCGTGTTGGCGGGTCGGCGTGCCGTCGCGCCGGCGACGGGGGACGACAGGACGGGCGAGTAGAGCGCCCGGGCGAGGGCGTTCATCGCCAGGACGTCGTGACGCCCGTTGCGGACCCACGCGGGCGCCTCGGTGATGGCGTCGAGGACCTGCTGGATGACGGGGCGCACCGTCTTCGGCACCACCCGGCGCCGACTCCGCGTGGGCCCGGTCTCGCGGGCGAGCGCGAACAGGTGGTCGCGCTCGGCCTCGTCCAGCTGCAGCGCCTGCGCGAGCGCGTCCAGCACGCCCTCCGAGGCGCCGCCCACGTCGCCGCGCTCCATCCGGACGTAGTAGTCGACCGAGACGCCCGCGAGCATCGCCACCTCCTCGCGGCGCAGCCCCTTCACGCGTCGGTTGCCGCCGTACACGGGCAGCCCGGCCTGCTGCGGCGTCAGCCGGGCGCGCCGGCTGCTGAGGAACTCCCGCACCTGGGCACGCACGTCGACCTCGTCCATGGCATCCACCGTAGGCAATCGGCCCTCCCCGAGGGAGGCCCGGGCAGTACCCGGCAGGATCGGACGCCGCGGGCGCGACCTCAGACGCGGGTGCGGCGCAGCAGCCAGACGAAGTACGGCGCGCCGATCAAGGCGATCATCAGGCCCGCCGGCAGCTGGGACGGCGCGATGAGGGTCCTGCCCAGCGTGTCGGCGACCAGCACGAGCAGGCCTCCCAGGACGAGCGCGACCGGGATGACGCGCCCGTGGCGGGCCCCGACGAGGCTCCGGGCCAGGTGCGGGGCGACGAGACCGACGAAGCCGACCGTGCCGATGGCCACGACCGCGAGCGCCGCGAGCAGGGCCGACAGCGCCAGCACCCCGAACCGGGCGCGATCCGTGGCGATCCCCAGGATCCGCGGCGTGTCCTCGTCGATCGCCAGGAGGTCCAGCTGGCGGCGGATGCCGAGGAGGAGCGGTGTCGCGACCAGCAGGGCGGCGGCGACGGGCACCACGTCGCCGATCGATCGCCCGTACGTCGTCCCCGACAGCCAGGTCAGGATCCGGGGCGTCTCCCAGGGGTCGGAGCGCAGCAGCAGGAACGTCGTGACGGCGTTCAGCGCGTACCCGCAGCCGATGCCGGTGAGGACGAACCGGTCCGGCGAGAGTCCGCCGCGCCAGGCCAGCGCCGTGGTCAGCGCGAAGGTCAGCAGCCCGGTCGTGACGGCCATCGCGACCAGCGCGCCGCGCCCGCCCCCGCCGAGGCCGGTCGTCACCACGATGACCGCGCCGAGGCCGGCGCCCGCGGTGATCCCGAGGAGCCCCGGCTCGGCCAGCGGGTTGCGGACCACGCCCTGGACCCCGACGCCGGCGAGGGCGAGGGCCGCCCCGCCGGCCACGGCCGCAGCGATGCGCGCGGCCCGCTCGTCCAGCGCGCGGGCGACGAGGTCGGGTGCGCTGTGGTGGAGCCACAGCCCCACGTCGCCCACCTGGAGCCACAGGCTGCCTGCGAGCAGGGCGAGCAGGACGCAGATCACGAGGAGCGCGACGGCGATCGACGCGACGACGACGAATCGCCGGGTGCTCCGCAGCGCCGAACGGGCGGTGGGCGGCGTCCGTACGCTCTGCGCGTCGCGCACGCCGCGGGCGAGCAGGATGATGATCAGGCCGCCGAGCAGGGCGGTGGGGATGCCGGTCGGGATCGTGACAGCGGCGGTGGCGCCGAGCACGGCGCGCAGCGCGACGTCGGCCAGCAGGATGAGCAGGGCCCCGAGCAGGCCCGAGGCAGGGATGAGGAACGCGTGCCGGCGCAGCGCCGTCACCCGCGGGGCGAGGAGGCGGGCCAGCACGGGAGCGCCCAGGCCGACGAAGGCGATCGGACCGGCGAGCGTCACGGCCGCGCCGGTCAGCAGCACCGCGCAGAGGATGGCGACCAGACGGGTCGAGCGGACCGGCACGCCGAGCGAGGACGCGGCGTCCTCGCCGAGACCGAGGACGTCGAGTCGCCGGGCGATCAGCAGCGCGACGAGCAGCACCGCGGCGATCACCGGCGCGGCCCGCACCGAGGCGTCGAGATTGAGCTGGGTGAGCGAGCCGCTGCCCCAGGCGAACAGGCCGGTGGTCCGCTCCTTGAAGAGGATGAGCAGCATCGCGGTGCCGGCGTCGAGCGCCATCGCGACCGCCGAGCCGGCGAGGATGAGCCGGGTGGTCATCGTGCCGCCGCTCGTGCCGGTCAGGCCGAGCACCAGGGCGGCGGCGAGGATCCCGCCGATGAACGCCACCCCGCTCGAGGCCCACAGCGGGGCGGTGACGCCGAACGCGGCGACGGCGGTGAGCGCGAAGTAGGCGCCCGAGGTGACAGCGAGGGTGTCGGGAGAGGCGAGCTGGTTGCGGGTGACCGACTGCAGCAGGCAGCCGGCGACGCCGAGGGCCAGGCCGACCGCGGCGCCCGCGCACAGTCGCGGCAGTCGCGAGCCGAGGAAGATGTCGTGCGCGGAGACGCCGCCGGTGTCGACCGACTGGCCGCGCAGCGCGCGCAGGAGGTCGCCCGCGCCCATGCCGGAGGTGCCCTGCGTCAGGTGCACCAGCCCGACGACCACCACCAGGAGCGTGAGGACGACCAGGAGCGCGACGCCGCCGAGTGCTGTGTGCCCGCCGGCACCGGGCTCGACCGGGCGGGTGGACGCGGTCGAGCCCGGACGTGGCAGGGTTGCCGGTGCCTTCACGCCCCGGTGATCACCGAGACGAAGGCATCGATGGCCTGCTCGGCCGAGCGCGGGCCACCCGCGCCCCAGACGCCCGGAGGGAACGCGTAGGCGCGACCCTGCTTGACGGCCGGCAGCGACTTCCAGATGGAGTTCTTCTCCAGCTGGGGGACGTAGCTGTCCTTGGTGTCGTCGTTGGAGTAGATCAGGTTCGCATCGCCGACGGCGGTCAGGCCCTCGATGTCGGTCTGCGCCAGCCCGTACGCCGGATCGACGCCGCCGCTGCCGTAGGAGTCGTTGACCTGGTCGGTCCAGGCGCCGGTCAGGCCCAGCTCCTCACCGAGCTCGGTGAACAGCGCGCCCTCGCCGTAGGGGCGGATGACGACGTTGCCGCCTTCGATCCAGCCGTCGAAGAAGACGAAGTCCTTGGTGGCGAGGTCGGCGCCGGCGACCTTGGTCTTCGCCTCGGCGAGATGCTGGTCGAACTCGTCGAGCACCTGGTCGGCGCGCTCGGTGCGACCGGTGGCCTCGCCGATCATCGAGAACACCTTCTTCATGTTCGCGATCTGCCCGGTGGCGTCCGCGCCGATGGTGGCGAGGACCGGGACGTCGCGCTGCTCGAGCTTCTTGAGCAGCTCGTCGTTCTTGCTGTACGCCTCGATGACGATGAGATCCGGGTTCGTCCCGTAGAGCGCGTCGAGGTCGGGCTCGCCACGCTCGCCGACGTCGGTGACGCTGTCGGGGAGCTTCTCGGCGCTGACGTACGTCTTGTACTCACCGATGGAGGCCGCTCCCACCGGGGTGACGCAGAGCGAGAGCAGGTCCTCGGTCTGCTGCCACTCGAGCACCACCACGCGCTTGGCGGGCTGGTCGAGCTGGATGGTGCGGCCGAGGCTGTCGGTCATCGAGACGGGACCCGAGTCGGTGGTGACGCCGTCGCAGCCCTGGGAGGCGGGGGCCTGCGTGGGCGCGGCGCTGCCGCTGGCGCTGACGTCCGTCGTGGCGCAGGAGGAGAGCGCCAGGACGGCGACGCCGGCTGCGGCGGCCGCGGCGGTGAATCGACGAGCGGGGGTCATGCGGGGTCCTTTCAGGGACGGTGGGGAGCGGGGGAGCGAGGGGAGTGGCGGCCGACCGGGTCGATGCGCAGGCGCCCGGTGCGCTCGTCGAGGCTGACCTCGACGTCGAGCCCGTAGGCGAGGCGGATGTTGTCCGCGGTCAGGACGTCCTGCGCGGCGCCTTCGGCGAGGACACGCCCCGACGCCATCAGCAGCAGCCGGTCGGCGACCCGGGCGGCGTGGTCGAGGTCGTGCAGCACGACCCCGACGGCGACGTCGTGCTCGTCGGCCAGGTCGCGGATCAGGTCGAGCGTCTCGACCTGGTAGCGCAGGTCGAGGTGGTTGGTGGGTTCGTCGAGCAGGACCACCCCGGTCTCCTGGGCGAGGCAGGCGGCGAGCCAGACCCGCTGCAGCTCGCCGCCGGAGAGCTCGCCGGCCGCGCGGTGCGCCATCGGCTCGAGGCCGGTGACGGCCAGGGCCCGGTCGACGGCGCCGCGGTCGGCGGCGGTGATGCCGGCCAAGGCACGCCGGTACGGGTGGCGCCCGAAGGCGACCACGTCGCGGACGCTGAGCCCCTGCGGGGCCGTCCGTGACTGGGCGAAGAGGGTCACCTGCCTGGCGAACTCACGGGCGCTCAGCGCGCCGGCGGGGCGAGGCACGTCGTTCGCCTCGTCGCCGCCGACCAGGACGTGTCCGGCCGTGACGGGATGCAGGCGCGCGAGGCCGCGCAGCAGCGTGGACTTGCCCGAGCCGTTGGGTCCGACCAGCGCGGTGACGTGACCGCGGTGCAGGGCGATGTCGGCGCCGTCGACCACGAGGTGGTTCCCGAAGCCGAGCACGAGGTCGGTGCCGGACAGGCGCGGCGGGGCGGCCGGTCGGGAGGCGGTGTTCATCGGAGTCCTGCGCGGTGTCGGGGTCGGGCGGAAGATGGAGCCCGCGACGTGCCGCAGGTCAGGTAAGGCTGGCCTTACCTCACGGAGTCTAAAGGGCGGCCTTCGCGTCCGCAATCGAGGCATTGCGCCATTCGATACGGAGAACCGGACATGGCCCGGACGCGTCCGCTGAGGGCTACGAGCGGCCGTACGACCCGGGCGTGGTGCCGACGACGCGCTTGAACGTGGCGATGAAGGTGCTCGGCTGGGCGTATCCCATCTCCTCGGACACCTCCTGGACGGTGAGCCCCTCGGCCATCAGGGCGATCGCGTGGTGCACGCGCAGCGCCTGGCGCCACTGGTTGAAGGAGAGGCCGGTGTGCGCCCGGAAGAGTCGGGTGACGGTGCGCTCGCTCAGCTGAAGGGTCTCGGCCCACTGCGGCAGGGTGCGCTCGTCGGTCGGGTCCTCGAGGAGCGCCGCCACGATCGGCCCGATCCGCTCGGCCCGCGGGACGTGGAGGCTCAGCTGCTCGTCGGAGAGGACCAGGACGTCGAACACCACGGCCTCCGCGCGCAGCCGGGCCTGCGGCTCGAGGTCGGTCCGCTCGAGGTGGGTCAGCAGGGAGGCGAGCACGGGTGTGATGTCGACCGCCGCGGGCTCGGGGAAGCCGACCGGCGAGCGCTCCGGGTCGAAGAGCGCGTCGTACAGGGACGTGCCCGCGGTGGTGCGGCCCGAGTGCACGGTGCCGGCCGGGATCCACAGGCCGTGTCCCTCGGGCACCGTGACCACCCGGTCGTCGAGGTCGACCGTCATCGTCCCGCCGCGGACCCAGACGAGCTCGTGCAGCGGGTGGGTGTGGCGCGGGAACTCCAACGGCGGCGCGACGTACGCGCTCTCCGACAGGATCGCGAACGGCTCCGGGACCTCCTGCGGCGAGTCGACCTCGTGCAGGACCACGGTCTGCGGCTCGCGGCGCCATGCGCCCTGGACCGAGGCGCTCATCGTTCCAGGATCGCGGCGACGTGCTCGGCCATCCGGTCCGCGCCGAAGTGGTCGTCGGCGGTGATCGTGACGACGGCGTCGTCGAGGAAGATCAGCATCTGCCCGTATGCGCCGTGCAGCCGCCACGCCCTGCCGGGGCCGCCCCACCCGGCGAGCGCGTAGCGCTGGTAGGCGGGGTCGGTGTCGTGCCAGCTCCAGTCCGAGTGCATGGCCCGGGGCCACGCGGCTGAGACCAGGCGCCGGCCCTCCCAGACGCCGTCGTCGCGGATCAGCCGACCGAGGCGGGCCATCTCGGCGTTGCTCAGGTGGAGGCCGCCGGCGGCGACGATCCAGCCGTGGGGGCAGCGCTCCCAGGCGGGGTCGTCGATCCCGAGCGGCTCGAACAGCCGGGGGAGCAGCCAGGTACGGACGTCGCCCACGACGGTGGCCAGTGCCCGCATCGCGGTATAGGTGCTGGCCGTCGCGTACTGGAAGACCCGCCCCGCCGACGGGCGGCTCAGGAACTCCTGGGCGAGGTCGGGCCAGTCCGTCATCTCGGTCTCGGTCCAGGGCTGGTCGATGCCGCTGGTCATGCCGAGCAGGTGGCGGGTCGTGACGTGCTCGACGCCCTCGCCCAGCCGCCACCCTTCGAAGTACTGCGCCACGGGTGCATCGACGTCGAAGATCCCGGCATCGGAGGCCATCCCGGCGGCCAGGACGCAGACGCCCTTGGCGACGGAGTGGATGTCGCGGCGCTCGTCCGGGGCCCAGAGGTGGGCGGCGGTCTCGTCACCGGTGCGGACGTGCACGCCGTACGCGGTGAAGTCGAGCTCCGCCGCGGCACCGACGATGCGGTCCAGGACGTCCGGTGCGAGAGCCACGGGCACAGTATGCCCAGCCACGGGTGGCGCCGAACGATCGCTCGGCGCCTCGGCAGGTCCGAGGAGCCGGTACGAGCTCGTCAGGCGGAGATGACCTCGTCCCCGATGCGGATCTCGCCACCCGCCAGGATCCGGAAGCAGGTGCCGGCACGACGTCGCAACGCCGCTGCGGCACCGGGGGCGATGGTGTCGTCGAGGATCCGACACGGGGCGGCGATGCGGACGACTTCGAGGTCGACGTCGCCGATCCGCAGACGCTCTCCCGGCTTCGTCGGGACGGGACCGCGATCGACGGTGATGTTGCGCCGCGTCTGGCCGGGCTGGAACGCGACGCCCAGGGCGGCGGCCGCCTCGTCCAGCTCGTCCTGCGCCTGGAGCGTCACGTGCCGGTGCTTGGCGCCGTGGTAGCGGTCACCGATCAGGCCCTTGCCGGCCTCGGCCGTCACGGACTCGACGTACTTCACCGGCAGGCGACGCCCCGGCGCGATGTGGATCGCGGTCACACGCACCGCATCATCCTCGCAAACGGGTGGATGCGCGGAGGGCGCATGTCGGGGTCGCCTGCTTTTAGCCTGATCTCAGGCCGGCCTACGCTGCCGTCCAGAGAGCGTCCCTACGGTCGAGCCATGACCAAGATCGCGCTCACCGAACGACCCGTCTCCCGTCGCTGGCTGCTGGCCGGGCTCAGCGGCACGGCCCTCGTGGCCGCCGGGTGCTCCTCGAACAACTCCTCGTCGGCGGCGTCGTCGTCGGTGTCGTCCGGCAGCGCCTCGGCGAGTGCCAGCAGCACGGCCGTGGCCACCGGCACGGCCGCGGCCGGCTCGGTTGCCGCCCTGGCGCAGGCCTTCTACGCCACCCTCGACGACGACCAGAAGACCGCGACGCTGCTCGACTACAGCCTGAGCAACGCGGTCCGCTGGTCGAACCTCCCGCAGGGCCTCCTCGCCGGCGGGGCCGGTGGTGGTGCAGGTGGTGCAGCCGCGGGCGGAGGTCCCGGCGGCATGCCCACGGGGAAGCCCACCGGCATGCCGACCGATCTGCCGACCGATCTGCCGACCGATCTGCCGAACGGTGGCGCCGGCGGTGCACCCGGCGGCGCCGGCGCGGCGGGTGGCACCGGCAGCAGCACCCGCGTCGGCATCAGCCTCGGCGAGCTGAACACGACCCAGCTCGCCGCGTTCACCGCGCTGCTCAAGGCGGCGACCGGCACCCGCGGCGGACTCGGCTACGACGAGATCACCCAGCACCTGAACGCCGACGACTACCTCCAGGACCACGGTGGCGGCGACACGTACGGCCGCGGGAACTTCTACGTGGCCATCCTGGGCAGCCCGCAGGACTCCGGCACCTGGGAGTTCCAGTTCGGCGGCCACCACCTCGCGGTGGCCAACACGTACACCGACGGCAAGCTGGTCGGCGCGACCCCGTCCTTCCGCGGTATCGAGCCCAACGCGGCGTTCAAGCTCGACGGCCGGACCAACCAGCCGTTGAAGGTCAAGGAGGCCGCGTTCACCACGCTCCTGGCAGGCCTGTCCAGCACCCAGCTGGCCAGCGCGAGGCTCCCCGACGTCTACACCGACCTCGTGCTCGGCCCGGGCAAGGACTGGGCCTTCCCGACCGACCGCGAGGGCGTCAAGGTCTCGACCCTGTCGGGCAACCAGAGGAAGCGGGTGCTCGCCGCCATCGCGACCTACGTCGACGACGTCGCCGACAGCGACGCCGCGACCATCGTGAAGCGGTACGAGAGCGAGCTGGACGACACCTACGTCGCCTACTCCGGCACGACCGCGCTGACCGAGAAGAACGACTACGTCCGCATCGACGGGCCCTCGGTGTGGATCGAGTTCTCGATGCAGAACGGCATCGTGCTCCCGGGAAACCACCCGCACTCGCTGTGGCGCGACCGCACCACGGACTACGGCGGGACGAAGAGCTGATGCTCCGCGTCCCGGCACGGGTGGCGGGCGCCTTCGCGACGCTCGCGCTCGTCCTGCTGGCAGCACTCGGCCTCGCGCAGCCCGCGTCGGCCCACGTCGTCCCCACCTCGACGATCCAGCTCGCGGTCACCGACACGAACATCGTCGCCACCGTCGACATCCCCCTGGACGACCT
The DNA here is from genome assembly GCF_055391535.1 of Nocardioides sp. JCM 18998. Taxonomy (NCBI): domain Bacteria; kingdom Bacillati; phylum Actinomycetota; class Actinomycetes; order Propionibacteriales; family Nocardioidaceae; genus Nocardioides; species Nocardioides sp. JCM 18998. Next base: position 3,966,295 of record NZ_AP043886.1, on the reverse strand, counting down.
CGAGGACGCGAGCGGGATCGACCTCGGCGACGGCACCCAGGCCGAGGTCGACGCCAGCGCCGACGCGATCGAGGCGTATCTCCTCGAGCACTTCGCCCCGACCAGCGACGACGGCGCGAAGTGGACCGTCGCCGAGGGCGCGCTGAGCGTCGCCACCGCCGGTAACACCGCCACCACCGGCCTCTACGAGCAGCTCGCCACCACGTTCACCCTGACGCCGCCCGCCGGCAACGACACCGCGCAGGAGGAGGGCTCCTTCAACCTCGGGTACGACGCCGTCGTCGACAGGATCGCGACCCACACCGTGATCGTGACGGTCGACTCGGACACGACCGGCGACGACTTCAGCGGCGCGTACGAGGTCGGGACCGTGCAGCGCAGCACCGTCACGAACAAGGTCGAGGGGCTGCACGTCGACCTCGGCTCCGGCGGCGCCGGTACAGCGTTCCGAGACATGGTGACGCTGGGCATGCGGCACATCCAGGAGGGCACCGACCACCAGCTCTTCCTGCTCACCCTGCTGCTGCCGGCGCCGCTGCTGGTCCGGGCTCGTCGGTGGAGCGGCGCGGTCGGCGGCCGGCGCGCCCTGCAACGGATCGGCGCTGTCACCTTGTCGTTCACACTGGGTCACTCGATCACGCTGGCGCTGGGTGCACTCGGCGTACCGGCGCCGCAACAGCTGGTCGAGGCGGCGATCGCTGTGAGCATCCTGGTCGCCGCCGTCCATGCGATCAGGCCGATCTTCCCCGGACGGGAGGCGCTGGTCGCCGCCGGCTTCGGGCTGGTCCACGGGCTGACCTTCTCCGAGACCCTGCGCGCCCTCCACCTCAGCGGGACCCACCTCGTGCTCGCCCTGCTCGGGTTCAACCTCGGCATCGAGGCGATGCAGCTGATCGTGGTCGCGCTGGTGCTGCCACCGCTGCTGATGCTGGCCCGCTTCGAGCAGTACCGCTGGCTGCGGCTCGACGCCGCCGTCGCCACCGGCGTGGCCGCCCTGGGCTGGCTGGCGGCCCGGCTCGGCCACGCCAACCCGGTCGCGGACGCCGCCGACCGGCTCGGGGCCGTCGCCGCACCCGTCGTGCTCGTCCTGTGGCTGGCCGCGCTGGTGTCCCGTACGGCACGAGCCCGCCACCGACGCGTCGATGGCGGGCTCGTGCCGACGAGCTGAGGCTCGCTCTACTCGCGCGACATCATCGCCGCTGCCTCGAGCTCGAGGTCGAGGTAGGACTCACCGCTGACGTCGACGGTGACGGAGAGCAGCTCTCCGCCGGTGAAGGCGAAGCCGTTGTCGTAGAGCTCACTGACCGGGTCGGCGGAGTCGAAGCCGACGCAGAGCCCGTCGCCACAGAGGGTGAACTTGCCGAACTGCGCCTTCATCGGGCCCTCGGCGACCACGCTGTCATCGACGTAGAGCTTCGCCGTGCCGACCGACTCGCCGTACTGGCCGGCGCCCTCCCGGACGAACTCGACGCCGAGGGTGTGCGGACCGGCGGTGAGCGCGGGGGAGACGAAGACCTGCTCCGGAGGGATGCCCAGGAAGTTGTAGACGTAGTGCAGCTTGTTGTCCTTGATGAACAGCGAGTGCCCACCGAACCGGGCGCCGTGGGCGAACAGGACGCCCTCGGCGCCCTCGTCCAGGCGCGCGTCGGCGACGATCTTGTAGGAGCGTCCGCGGACGCTGACCGCCACGCTCTCGGGCACCGCGGTGGCGCCGGGGTAGTAGACGTACCGGTCCCGGATCGGCTCCACCATGGGCCGCTGGATCGAGGTGAGCTCGACCGGTGTGCGGTCGTCCAGCGGGAGGACGAAGTTCTCCTTCGCCTGCTCGAACCAGGCCTCGATCAGCTCCTGGAGCTTCTCGGGCATCTCCTCGGCCAGGTTCTTCGACTCCGAGCGGTCCGCGTCGATGTGGTACAGGTCCCAGGCGTCGTTCTCGAAGCCGCCCTTGCCGCTGATCGGGGCGTGGATCGCCGAGGCCTTCCAGCCGTCCTTCCAGATCCCGCGGGTGCCGAGCATCGCGTAGTACTGCACCTTCTTCTCCGTCGGTGCCTCGGCGGAGTCGAAGGAGTAGCGCATCGAGACCCCGGCCAGCGGGTGCTGCTTGACCCCGCGGTAGGTGTCGGGCATCTCCAGCCCGCACACGTCCAGCACCGTGGAGACGATGTCGGTGGAGTGGTGGTACTGGTGGCGGATCTCGCCCTTGGCGGCGATCCCGGCCGGCCAGTGGATCACCATCGGGTCGCACGTGCCGCCGGCGAACTGGCTGTAGCGCTTGAACATCTGGAACGGCGTCGAGAACGCCGCGGCCCAGCCGGTCGGGTAGTGGTTGTAGGCGTCGGGGGAGCCGAGCCGCTCCAGCATCGCCATGTTCTCGGCGAGGTCGTCGGGGTAGCCGTTGAAGAACTTGTTCTCGTTGACCGACCCGTTGGGCGAGCCCTCGCCCGACGCACCGTTGTCGGCGCAGTAGAAGATCAGCGTGTTGTCGAGCTGGCCGGTCTCCTCCAGGTAGTCGACGATGCGCCCGACCTGGGCGTCGGTGTACTCCGAGAAGCCGGCGTAGACCTCGGCGAACCGGGCGAAGAGCGCCTTCTCATCCGCGCTGAGCTCGTCCCACGGTCGGACGAAGTCGGCCGGGTTCGCCACGTCCTCGGGCATCGGGTTGAGCGGTGTCAGGGTCGTGCCGTCGGGCATGATGCCCTTCTCGATCATCCGCGCCAGGACCCACTCGCGATACGCCTCGTAGCCGTCGTCGAAGGCGCCCTTGTACTTGGCGATGTACTCCTCCGGCGCGTGGTGCGGGGCGTGGTTGGCGCCCGGGCAGAACCACAGGTACCACGGCTTGGACGGGTTCGACGCCTGCTGGTTGCGCAGCATCTTCAGCGCCTGGTCGGCGAGGTCCTTCGACAGGTGGTAGCCGTCCTCGGGCAGGGCGGGCTGCTCGATGAAGTGGTTGTCCTCGACCAGGTCCGGATACCAGTTGTTCGTCTCCCCGCCGAGGAAGCCGTAGAAGCGGTCGAAGCCGAGCTGGACCGGCCACATCGACCGGGATCCGCCGGGTGCGTTGTCCTCCTCCGGGACGTTGTGGTCCTTGCCGACCCAGAACGTGGAGTAGCCGTTGTCCTGCAGGATGTGGCTGACCGTCGCCGCCTCGTCCGGCAGCCGGCCCGCCGCGCCGGGGAAGCCGTCGGTGGCCTCCATGATCGTCGCGCAGCGGTTGACGTGATGGTTGCGCCCGGTGAGGAAGGTCGAGCGCGTCGGGGAGCACAGCGCCGTGGTGTGCCACTGGGTGTACGTGAGACCGTTGGCGGCCAGGCGCTCCATCGTCGGCATGTTGATCCGGCCGCCGTACGGCGACCACGCGGCCAGGCCGGTGTCGTCGTACAGGACGACCAGGACGTTCGGTGACCCCTTCGGGGCCACCGTGAGGGCGTACGGCGCCCAGTCGGGCGTGGAGTCGCGCACGTCGAGCTTGATCTCGCCGTTGAAGTCCTCGTTCATCGTGGTGCACATTCCTCTCAGTGGTGCGGCAGGGTGGTGGGCCCGGTGGATGGCACCGGGTCGTGATCGTGGGTGGCCGGGGTGTGTGGGCAGCGCCAGAACGCGTACGCCGCCCCGACGAGGCTGATCGCGATGGCGGTCAGGAGGGCGTCGTGGAATCCGTCGACGAACGCCTGCGCGGCGGCGCGGTTGATCGCCTCGCCGTACCGGTCGGCGTGCGAGGCGATCGCCTGGGCGGCGACGATGGAGGCCTCCGCCTGCTCGGCGACGGGGGCCGGGGTCTGCGGCGGCGTGACGGCGGCGATCGAGGAGGAGTAGCCGGAGTTGAGCACCGCGCCGATCAGGGCGATGCCCACCGACCCGGCGATCTGCCGGGCGGTCTGGCCCAGCCCGGCACCGACACCCTGCTCGTCGTCGGATAGGGACGTGACGATGGCCGACGTTGCCGGGGTGCTGACCAGGGCGACGCCCATGCCCATCCCGATCAGGCCCGCGAAGAGGACGACGTACGCGATGTCGACGTCGAGCTGGCGACACACGAGGAACCCGGCCGCGGAGATCAGGAAGCCCGTGGTCATGGTGGCCCTCATCCCGAACCGGGCCGACACGGTGGGCGCGTAGCGCGACAGGGGGAGGACCACGGCGACGACCAGGCAGGTCACCGTGAGGGCGTCCCCCCACCCCCGATCGGGGCCTTCGAGCAGGCCGACCACCAGGGCGGCGATGCCGACCAGGGAGAGCACGGCGCCTCCGAGGTCGAACCGCTTGCGCGAGGACGACGGGATCGAGGGCAGCCAGAAGACGGCACCGGCCAGTGCGGCCGCGACCAGGACCACGGTGAGCACGAAGACCGCGTTCCACTCGAACCACTCGAGCAGGAGCGCCGAGCTCAGCATCCCGACGACCGCTCCGGCCCCGGCGAGGCCGACCCAGGTCCCGACCGCCGTCGCGCGCCGCTCCGCCGGCAGCGTCGTGGTGATGATCGACAGGGTCGTGGGCAGGATCAGCGCTCCCGCGATCCCCATCACGAGCCGGCAGACGATGAGCGCCTCGGGGGAGTCGATCAGGCTGGCGACCAGGGCTCCGGCACCGAAGAGGCTCAGCCCGATGACGAGCATCAGGCGGCGTCCGAACCGATCGCCGAGCGCGCCGGCGGCGAGCAGCAGCCCCGCCATCGGGACCGTGTACGCATCGACGATCCAGAGCAGCTGGGTCTGGCTGGCGCCGGTGCCGGCCGCGACCGACGGCAGCGCAAGGTTGAGACTGCTCGCCGAGGACGAGGTCACGATCACCGCGAGCGTGACCACGGCCATCACCGGGGAACGACCGCCATGCGCCGCCGACGTGCCCGGGGGGACGTGCGCGGGCGACGAACCTGACATGTCTCACCTCCGTGCCGTCGTCCGATCGGCGGAAGGGGTGCACCGCCTCGTCGAGGCCGTCCGCGGCCCCGCCACCGTCGACCCTGCGCCGGTGTGCCGTCGCGCGCCTCACCCGATTCTCATGAGGGCTCGGAGCGTGGCCCGGCATGGGACAGGATCTCCGTCAGGTCGAGGCTGCTCGGGCCGCCGCCGACGAGAGCCGGTGCTCGGAGGCCGCTCGCCGGCTCGCCGGCCTCAGGTGCGCGTGGCTGCGGCGAGCCGCGTCGCGTCACGCTGCGGACGTCCCAGCGCGAGGAGGAGCACGGCACCGATGGCCATCAGCACCGCCGCGAGCAGGAACGCGTGGTGGTACCCGCGCGCCACGTGCTCGCCCGCGGCGTCGACCAGCCGTCCGGTCAGCGCGGGCGCGATCACCCCGGCGACGCCGACCACGGCGGTCAGCGTGCCCAGGGCGGCGGCACGCTGGGCCGCCGGGGTGATCTCGGCCAGCAGGCTCATGCCGACGCCCACCTGGACGGTCCCGAGGGAGAACCCGACGGTGAGCAGCGCGATCTTCGCCGGTGTGCCCGGCGCCACCGTCAATGCGGCCAGGCAGAGCGCCGCGAGCAGCATGCACGTGGCGGAGAGCGCCGCCCGGGCGATCCGGGAGGAGACGCCGCGCTGCATCAGCCGGTCGCTGAGCAGGCCCTGGAGGGGGATCAGGATCGCCCCCGCCAGCCAGGGCAGCACCACGAGGGTGCCGGCCCTCGACGTCCCGAGCGCGAGACCCTTGCTCAGGTAGACCGGCACCCACGCCACCAGCAGGGCGAGCCCCCAGTAGACGACGAAGCCGGCCACCAGCACGGCCAGGCCGGTGCCGTGCAGGAACAGCGCGCGGTAGCGGACGGGCGACTCGCCCGCGTGATGCGCGTCATCGCGCGCCCCGCCGAGGAGCCCGGGTGCGGTGGCACCCGCCGCGGCGCTGTCGCGGCCGAGGACCGCCCAGGCCACCGACCATGCCAGACCGAGCAGCAGCATCGCGAGGAACGCCGAGCGCCAGCCGTGGTGGTCGATGAGGTAGGACAGCGCGGGGGCGAGGAGGACCACGCCGAGGGCCGCCCCGAGGTTGACCAGCGAGGTGGGCAGGTTGCGGCGGTGGTCGGGGAACCATCGCTGGGCGGCATCGACCGCCAGGGGGTTCGCGGGACCCTCGGCGGCGCCCAGGACGATGCGGCTCACCAGGAGCGTGCCGATCCCCGCGGCGAGCAGGATCGGCGCCTGGGTGAGCGCCCAGACCACGGCGAGGACGAGGAGGATCCGCTTGTTCGAACGCCGATTGGCGAGGAAGCCGACCACCAGCGCGGAGATGCTGAAGAGCAGGTAGAACGCGCTCGCGACGAGGCCGTACTGTGCCGAGCTCATCCCCAGGTCGTCCATCATCGGGTCGGCCGCCAGCCCGAGGACCGCCTTGTCGCCGAAGTTGATCAGCATGAAGGCCACCAGGAGGCCGGTGACCAACCAGGCGCGGCGCCCGGTCACCGTTGCCGGCTCCGCCGGGGCCGGCGGGGCCGGTTCTGGGGCCGGTTCCGGGGCCGGTTCTGGCGCCGCCGACGAGAGGTGCGTCGATGTCATGATCACTCCGGGGTGACGATGGCGAAGTCGGGGTCGGGGGCGTCGAGCGCGGCGAGCAGCCGGCCGAGGACGGCGCTGTCCCCGTCGATGTCCGCGCCCGCGGCGGACAGTGCGGCAGCGTCGGGGGGACCGCTGAGGAGCAGTCCGGCGAGTGCCGCTGCCGACGGCAGTCGCAGTACGGCGTCCGGCTCGTCCTCCTGGGGCCGCGGGGAGTGGGTGAGCACACCGTCGGCGAGCCGCAGCCGGTGCCGGGAGACCGGCCCGTCGTCGCCGCTGCCGAGCACGACGTCCAGGCTCAGCCGCTCGTGCCAGCAGCGTGGACCGTCCACCCGGATCGCGATCGCGTCGAAGACCTGCTCGGGCGAGAGCTCGCGCACGATGTCGGCGCCGGCCGAGGCCAGCGGCGTGCCGAAGCCGCCGGAGCGCAGCTCGCGTGCGCCGGAGAGGTAGACGCAGCGCCACGGCCCGCTCTCGGCGCCGTACCCGAGCTGCTCGTAGGTGTCGGCGAGCAGGGCCTTGGCGCCCGCGTGGCCGGGCTGGGCGAAGACCACGTGGTTGAGCAGCTCGGCGGCCCAGCGGAAGTCGCCCTCGCCGTACGCCGCGGAAGCCCGCTCCACCACCACCTCGGCGCCGCCCATGTCACGGACGAAGCGGGTGGCCTTCGCCGCCGGCGGGTGCTCCCACAGGTGGGCCGGATTGCCGTCGTACCACCCCATGTAGCGCTGATAGATCGCCTTCACGTTGTGGCTCAGGGTGCCGTAGTAGCCGCGGGCGTGCCACGTGCGCTCCAGGACCGGTGGCAGGCGCAGCTCCTCGGCGATCTCGGCGCCGGTCCAGCCACGGTTGACCAGTCGCAGCGTCTGGTCGTGGAGGTAGGCGTAGAGGTCGCGCTGGCGCGTCAGCCGCTCGCGTACGGCGTCGTTCCCGAACGCGGGCCAGTGGTGGCCGGCGAAGAGCACCTGCGCCTCGCGTCCCCACGTCTCGAGGGTCTCGTGCAGGTAGCCCGCCCAGGAATGCGGGTCGCGCACCAGGGCGCCGCGCAGGGTGACCAGGTTGTGCATCGTCGCGGTGGCGTTCTCGGCCACGCACAGTGCCCGGTGCTCCGGAAGGTAGAAGTGGAACTCCGAGGGGGCCTCGGAGTCGGGCGTGAGCTGGAAGACGAAGCGGACCCCGTCGAGGACCAGCTCCTGGCCGTCGTGCTCGACGAGCACGGTCGGCTTGATCAGCGAGACCGTTCCGGTGGAGTTGGTCTGGCCGATGCCGGCGCCCACCTGGCCACGCGGACCGCGCTCGAGCGCTGCCCCGAACATGTAGCCGGCCCGCCGCGCCATCGCTGCGCCCGCGAAGACGTTCTCACCGATGGCGTGCTCCAGGAAGCCCACCGGCGCGACGACCGGCACCGCGCCGCTGTCGACCTCCACCTGGGTGGTCACCCCCTTCACGCCGCCGAAGTGGTCGATGTGGGAGTGGGTATAGACGACCGCTGTCACCGGACGCTCGCCCCGGTGCTCGCGGTAGAGCGCGAGCGCGGCGGCCGCGGTCTCCACCGAGACGAGGGGGTCGACCGCGATCACGCCACGCTCGCCCTCGACGAAGGTGATGTTGGCGATGTCGAGTCCGCGGACCTGGTAGAGCCCCTCGGCGACCTCGTACAGCCCGTGGCGGGCCGTCTGGCTGCAGTGGCGCCACAGGCTGGGATTGACGGTTGCGGGCGCCTCGCCGGCGACGAAGGCGTAGGCATCCGCATCCCAGACCGTGCGGCCCTGGCTGTCGCGGATCACGCCTCCGGTCCAGCGCGCGACCAGGCCGCGCTCGGCCGCCTCGATGCTCTCCTCGAAGGGTAGGGCGGCGTAGAGCTCCTTGTGGGCGAGCCGGATGGTCTCGCTGGCCTCGCGGGGTGTGCTGGTCACGGTGGTCCTCTCCTCGGCCGCTCGGGCCGGTGATCGTGGGTCGGTAGGGCAGTGGATGGTGGTCGTCGGGTCGGGGGAGGCTCAGCTCGGGTGGAGCAGGAGGCCGAGCACGATCGAGCACAGGGCCGTCAGCGCCGCTGCGGTGGCGGTGACGGGGTAGGAGGAGGGCGTGTCCGCCCGCGCGGCGCGAGCGGTCAGGGCCAGGGCGGTGGCCAGTGCGGCGAGCCCGGCCAGCACCTCCGCGGCGCCCCGCCCTTCGAGGCCGAGCCGGATGAACGCCAGCCCGAGCCCGACGGCCGAGAGCGCCGTACGACGCCGGGCCAGCGTGGTGCGCTCCGGCTGCAGGCCGGGGTCGCCGCGGGTGGTCGAGGTCATGACAGGTCGAGGAGCAGGAGCACGGCCACCGTCGCCACCACAGCCCCCAGCGCGACGGTGAGCAGCGCCAGGCCGGGGGTCCGCGGTAGCGGGTCGGCCCTCCGGATCGCCCGGTCGTTGTGTCGCCACCGCAGGTAGCCGAGTACGGCGCTCGCCAACGCCGTGGCGGCGAGCGCAACCCCCAGGACGGTGCCCGCCGCGTGCACGGAGAACGGCGGCGCGACCTGAGCGACCGCGACGGCAGCCGCGACGAGCGCGAGCGTCGTGCGCACCCACGCCAGGAAGGTGCGCTCGTTGGCGAGGGTGAAGCGGTAGTCGGGCTCGGCCACGGTCGTGGCCGCAGTGCCAACCGCAAGGGTGGTGGAGACGGGTCCTGTCATCACGACGCCCGTGATGTCGCCCGTGGTGTCCCCAGAGATGTCCCCGGTGATGTCCCCGCGCACGCCCATGTCCTTGTCCCATCCCTGTCTCGTGGAGGTGGTCTGGGCGACAGTGCCAGCCGACCGGGGCCGGGCACTTGGGTGGAGGGGCCAGAGTTGCGGTCGGTGTTTGTACCGCAGTCCAATGCGGTGTGGCGCCCGCTACGACGTCGATGCGCACGCGCCCGAGGAGACCAGGAAGTCGATGCCCCCGAACGAGCCGAACGAGCCGAACGACCCGAGCGACCGGGGGGAGCCGGCCGCCTGGCTGCGTGCGTTCGTCGAGGGCGCGCTGCGGGCCGAGGCGGTCGAGGAGTTCGTCCGCCGGGTCGGCGACGGCATCCTCGGCCAGCTCCCGGAGATCGCCGAGGACCCGCTGCTGGTCCAGGACCTGTCGGGGAGCACCCGTGCGCAGTGGCGCGCGTTCCTCGCGATCCTCCTGGAGCCCGAGTACCGCCACGAGCTGCCGCCGGAGGCCGGGTTTCTCGCCCGAGCGCTGGCGCGGCGCGGCATGGAGCTCGGCGTGCTGCTGAAGATCTACCGGGTGGCCCACCAGGAGGTGTTCGCCTTCATCACCGACGTCACCGAGGAGCCGTTGCAGGGCTCGCCCGACCGGCGCGAGGCGCTGGTCTTCGTGTGGCGGCGTGCGGGCGCGTGGATCGACGACTCGGTGGAGCGTCTGATCGAGACGTTCTACGCCGAGCGCGACCGGATCCGTCAGGGCGCCGTCGCGCGCCGCGCGGCCATCATCGACCTGCTGCTCGGTGCCCATCCCGGCGCCGTGGAGGAGCCCTCCACCGCGCTGGGGCATGCGGTGCACCAGCACCAGACCGCCTTCGTGCTGTGGACGGACGAGGCCGGCAGCGACGATGTCGTCGCACGCCTCGAGGAGGCGGCCCTCGCGCTGGGACAGTCCTTGGGGTGCTCGGTGCCGCTGACGCACCTGGCCGGCCGGCGCGATCTGTGGGGCTGGTGTGCGACCCCCCGAGCGCCCGATCTCGCGGCGGTCGGCGACCTCGGCGCGCGGCTGGACGCCAGCGGGCTGCGGTTGGCGGTGGGGACGACGGCTCGCGGTCTACTCGGCTTCCGCAGCAGCCACGTCGAGGCGATGGCGGCCTACCGCCTGGCCGCCTCCGCGATCGCCGCGCCGCGCACGGTGCGCTACGACGAGGTGGAGCTGCTCTGCCTGACCGCGGGCAACGAGGAGCAGCTGCGAAGGTTGGTCCGTCGCGAGGTGGGCCCGCTGTGCGGCGCGGAGAAGAACCTGGCGCTGGTTCGCCAGACCGCCCTCGCGTTCTTGGTCCATCGCAACGTCGAGGATGCGGCCGAGGAGCTGTTCGTGCACAAGAACACCGTCCGATACCGGCTGTCGCGTGCCGAGGAGCTGCTCGGCCGCCCCCTGACCCGTCGGGCCGCCCAGACCGAGCTCGCGCTGCGCTACGTGGCGCTGTTCGGTCCGCCGGCAGATCAGCCCTGAGTCGACGCCGGGGACCACGCAGGACGGCCGCGCCTCGTGCCCGTGTCCCAGGACGGCGTACCGCCGAGCGCACGGGCGCCCTCCGCCTGCGCCGCCTTCTCACGCACAACGGGTGAGCAGACCCGTCCGTAGGACTCGCTACGTTCCTGCCATGGCGGCTGCTGGAGGCGCGAGGGCGACGGTTGCGCCGCCGCCCGCGTCGCCCGCCGCCGGACGAGCGATCACGACGCTCACCGATCCCGTCCGCGTCCGTCTGTCCGGGCAGACGTGACTGCCCCGGCGGGCGAGGACCTCGGCGTGCTGCTGCACAGCAGGGCGTACGTCGCGCTGCTCGGTCTCGCGGCCGCGATCGGCGTCCCGCTGTCGCTGGTGGCGTGGACCTTCCTCGTCACGGTCCACGAGCTCGAGCATCTCGCCTGGCACTCGTTGCCCCACCGACTCGGCTACGACGATCCGCCCGCCTGGTGGCCGGTCGTCGCGCTCGTCGTGGCCGGCGTCCTCGTGGCGCTCGCCGTCACACGCCTACCTGGGCACGGCGGGCATGTGCCCGCTCACGGGATGGGCGGCGGGGCGACCGCGCCACGTGACCTGCCCGGCATCGTGATCGCCGCCGTGGCGAGCCTCGCCCTCGGCGCTGTGGTCGGTCCCGAGGCGCCCCTGATCGCCATCGGCAGTGGCCTGGCGCTCCTCGGCGGGCGGCTGTCCCGGCGGACGCTCGATGCCGACACGGCCACGATCGTCTCGGCCAGCGGTTCCGCCGCAGCGATCTCGGCGATCTTCGGCAACCCCCTCGTCGCCGCGGTGGTGTTCCTCGAGCTCGGCGGTCTCGCGCGGCGCAAGGCACTGCTGGTCATCCTGCCCTGCCTGCTCTCGAGCGGCGTCGGCGCGCTCGTGTTCACCGGGCTCGGCAGATGGACCGGCCTCGGGATCGGGGCGCTCGCGATCCCTGACCTCCGACCGGCCGAGCTCGTGGCCGCTGACGTCGTCTGGGCGATCCCGGTCGCAGTGGTGGTTGCGGCCGCCACGACGGTGATCGTCGCGGTCGGCCGGCGTACGGCGGACCTGGCCGTGACGCGGACGAGGATCGTCACGGTCGGGGCCGGGCTGGTGGCCGGCGTCAGCGCCGCCGTCTACGCGCTCGCGACCGACCACTCGCCGGCCGAGGTCGCCCTGTCCGGGCAGGGCACGCTCGGAACGCTCGCCACAGATCCGGGCGCGTGGTCGACGGGTGCGCTGGTGCTGTTGCTCGTGTGCAAGGCGGTGGCGTACGCCGTGTGCCTCGGCACGTTCCGTGGCGGCCAGGTCTTCCCGGCCATCTTCCTGGGTGCCGCCTTCGGCGTGCTGGCCGCGTCCTTCCTCCCGGGCCTCGGCACGACGCCGGCTCTGGCCATGGGCATGGCGGCCGGCGTGGCCGTCACCCGGCTCCCGGTCTCCAGCATCCTGCTCGTCGTGCTCCTCCTCGGGAGCTCGGCGAGCGAGCAGATGCCGGTGATCATCATCGCGGCCGTGACGGCCTTCGTCGTCGATGAAGCCGTCGCCACCCGCCACGGATAGCGACAGCGGCTCCGGCAATGTCCTCCGGCGTTCTGCGAGTGACGCGCTGCCCCGGTGGGAGCCGCCCTGCCGAGACCCCGGTCCGATCCTGGTGAGGGCGCTTCGGCGCATCGCCTGCGGAGTCGTCGCGGAACCTCGACCGCCTGAGACGACGGAACCGGCCCCTGACCACGCGTATCCGCGGGTCAGGGGCCGGTCGTCTACGACGTCGATCAGATGTCGTAGTAGAGCTCGAACTCGTGCGGGTGCGGGCGCAGCTGCACGGGCAGGATCTCGTTGTTGGTCTTCCACTCGATCCACATCTCGATGAGGTCCTCGGTGAAGACGTCGCCGACGGTGAGGAAGTCGTGGTCGTCCTTGAGCGCCTGGAGCACGTCGCCGAGGGTGGTCGGGACCTGGGCGATCTCGGCCATCTCGTCCGGCGGCAGCTCGTAGATGTCCTTGTCGATCGGCGCGGGCGGCTCGATCTTGTTCTTGATGCCGTCGATGCCGGCGAGCAGCAGCGCCGAGAAGGCGAGGTAGGGGTTCGAGGACGGGTCCGGGAAGCGGGTCTCGATGCGCTTGGCCTTCGGGTTGGACCCCGTGATCGGGATCCGGACGGCCGCGGAGCGGTTGCGCGAGGAGTAGACCAGCGAGATCGGGGCCTCGAAGCCCGGCACCAGGCGGTGGTAGGAGTTGACCGTCGGGTTGGTGAAGGCGAGCACGGCCGGTGCGTGCTTGAGGATGCCGCCGATGTACCAGCGGGCCAGGTCGGACAGGCCGCCGTAGCCGTTCTCGTCGTAGAACAGCGGCTCGCCGTTGTTCCAGATCGACTGGTGCACGTGCATGCCCGAACCGTTGTCGCCGAAGATCGGCTTCGGCATGAAGGTGACCGTCTTGCCGGCCTCCCAGGCCGTGTTGCGGACGATGTACTTGAACTTCATGATGTCGTCCGCCGCCTTGAGCAGCGTGTCGAACCGGTAGTTGATCTCGGCCTGGGCGGCGGTGCCGACCTCGTGGTGAGCCCGCTCGACGAGCAGACCGGCCTCCTCGAGATGCTTGACCATGTCGTCGCGCAGGTCCTGCGTGCCGTCGGTCGGCGTCACCGGGAAGTAGCCGCCCTTGGTGCGGACCTTGTAGCCGCGGTTGGGCGTGCCGTCGGGGTTATTGGCCGCCCCGGTGTTCCACGAGCCCTCGAACGACTCGACCTCGTAGAACGACTTGTTCATGCCGGTGGCGAAGCGGACGGAGTCGAAGATGAAGAACTCCGCCTCGGGAGCGAAGAAGGCGGTGTCGCCGATGCCGGTCGTCTCCAGGTACGCGAGCGCCTTGCGGGCGATGTTGCGCGGGTCGCGGGAGTACGCCTCGCCCGTGATCGGGTCGTGGACGAAGTACATCATCGCCAGCGTCTTGTTCTTGCGGAACGGGTCGATGTAGGCCGTCGTGACGTCCGGGTAGAGCGCCATGTCGGACTCGTGGATGCTCTGGAAGCCGCGGATCGACGAGCCGTCGAAGGCGGCCGGCTCCAGCGTGAAGGACGACACCGGGACGGTGAGGTGCTGCTGGATTCCGGGAAGGTCGACGAAGCGGACGTCGACGAACTCGACGCCCTCGTCCTGGATGAACTTCATCAGCTCATCGTTGGTCTTGAACACGACTTCTCCTTGGTGAGTCCGGTCGGGAACCTGCCTTGCAACCTACACAATCGCCAACGGGGGCCGACACCCGGTGAGGGTGACGGCCCCCGTTGGTGGAGCGATTCTTGACGTCAGCCGCCTCAGCGGATGAAGAGCATCTCCTGGTACGTCGGGAGCACCCAGAGGTCGTCGGCCACGACGCCCTCGAGGGCGTCCGCGGCGGCCCGGACGCGGAGCATCGCGGGCAGCACGGCGTCGCGGTAGTACGCCGCCTCGGCGATGCCGGCACCGGCGTCGTGGGCACCGGCCTTGGCGGCCTTCAGCGCGACGATGCCCGCCCGGAGCTCGGCGACGAGCTCGCTGACCGTGACGAGGTCGCTCGTGTCGGCCTCCACGCCGGCAGCCTTGAGCGCGGCCACGTTGGCGGCGAGCTCGGTCTGGTGACGGATCACGGTCGGGAGGATCGTGGTCTGGGCGATCTCCGCGGTCAGGTTCGACTCGACGTTGAGGGCCATGACGTACTGCTCGACGCCGATCTCGAAGCGGGACTCGACCTCGGTCTCGCTGAACACGCCGTACTTGGCGAAGAGCGCCTTGGACTCCGGGGTCAGGTACTCCGGCAGGGCGTCGACGGTGGTGCGGAGGTTCTTGAGGCCGCGCTGCTCGGCCTCGGCGTGCCACTCCTCGGAGTAGCCGTTGCCGTTGAAGATGACAGCGCCGTGCTGCTCGACGATGGCGGCCAGGACGGCCTGGACGGCGTCGTTGAACTCGGTGCCGGCGGCGACCTTGGCCTCGAGCTCGGTCGCGATGTGGTCGAGCGCCTCGGCCATGATCGTGTTGATCACGACCATCGGGGCGGCGACCGTCTGGTTCGAGCCCGCGGCGCGGAACTCGAAGCGGTTGCCGGTGAAGGCCATCGGCGAGGTGCGGTTGCGGTCGCCGGCGTCCTGGGTCAGGACCGGGAGGCTGTCGACGCCGACCGAGAGCTTGCCCTTCTGCTTCGAGGAGGTCGCACCGCCCTTGGCGATCTGGTCGAAGACGTCGGCGAGCTGGTCACCGAGGAAGATCGAGATGATCGCCGGCGGGGCCTCGTTGGCGCCCAGACGGTGGTCGTTGCCGGCCGAGGCGATGGAGAGGCGCAGCAGGCCGCCGTGCAGGTGGACCGCGCGGATGATCGCGGCACAGAACACCAGGAACTGGGCGTTGTCGTGCGGGTTGTCGCCCGGGTTGAGGAAGTTGCCCTGGTTGCCGTTGCCGAACGAGAAGTTCACGTGCTTGCCCGAGCCGTTGACGCCGGCGAACGGCTTCTCGTGGAAGAGGCACTCGAAGCCGTGCTTCTTGGCGACCGACTTGAACGTCGACATCAGCAGCTGCTGGTGGTCCGAGGCGAGGTTGGCGCGCTCGAAGACCGGGGCGATCTCGAACTGGCCCGGCGCGACCTCGTTGTGGCGGGTCTTGGCCGGGATGCCGAGCTTGAACAGGGCGCGCTCGGTGTCGTGCATGAAGCCGAGGACGCGCTCCGGGATGGCACCGAAGTAGTGGTCGTCGAACTCCTGGCCCTTCGGCGGCTTGGCGCCGAAGAGGGTGCGACCGGCGATGAGCAGGTCGGGGCGGGAGTTCACGAAGGCGGAGTCGACCAGGAAGTACTCCTGCTCGGGGCCGCAGTAGGAGACGACGTTGTCGATGTCCTGGTGACCGAAGAGGGACAGGACGCGCTGGGCCTGGACCGACATCGCGCTCTGCGAGCGCAGCAGCGGGGTCTTGTGGTCGAGGGCCTCACCGGTCATCGAGACGAAGATCGTCGGGATGCACAGCGTGTTGCCGTTCGGGTTCTCCAGGATGTACGCGGGCGACTGGACGTCCCAGCCCGTGTATCCGCGCGCCTCGAACGTGGAGCGGGTGCCGCCGTTGGGGAAGGAGGAGGCGTCCGGCTCGCCCTGGATCAGGGTCTTGCCCTGGAACTCCCAGATCGCGGTGCCGTCGCCGACCGGCTCCATGAACGAGTCGTGCTTCTCGGCGGTGAGGCCGGTCAGCGGGTAGAAGACGTGCGCATAGTGCGTGACCCCGCGCTCCATCGCCCAGTCCTTCATCGCCGAGGAGACGATGTCCGCGACCGCCGGGTCGAGCTTGTCGCCGTTCTGGATGGTGGCGGCGACCGACTTGTAGACCGACTTCGGGAGCCGCTTCTGCATCACGGCCAGCGAGAAGACGTTCTCACCGAAGATGCTGGGGGCGTCGTCCTCGCCGTTGAAGAAGGCGGCGGGGGCCTCGTTGGCCTCGATCTTGCGGATGGCTCCGAGGCGTACGGCGTTGGCGGTCATGTGCTGGTGGCTCCTCGCGTCGACGCTGGCAGAACACGCGTCTGGGTGTGTCGGTCTTCCCGGCGGACCTTACGGAGTGAACATTTCGTGAAGTCGCCCCAATGTTTCCGGCGTGTTAACAAGACCTTGGTGGCGGGTGACCCGGCACACGGTCCCGATCATGGCTCCGGGCACGACCGTCGGATCTCGGCACGCCCCACCTAGGCTGTACCGGTGAGCTCGACCCTGCCCGCGTCCGCCGACCGCCGCGCCCTGCCCTTCGAGACGGCGTCGTGGCGTCACCGGACGCTCGCGCTCTTCATCGACTGGGTGCTCTCGAGCCTGCTGGTGATCTTCGTCGTCGGGCCGCACCGGTTCTTCACCGCGGGCGACATGGCCAGCAGCCTGGCCCTGCCGGTGTACGTCCTCGAGTCGACCGTGCTCACCACCCTGGCGGGCGGATCCTTCGGCAAGCTCGCCACCCGCCTGCGCACCGTGCGCATCGACGGCGACCCCCGCCCGCTCGACCCGCTGCGCACCCTCGCGCGCCAGCTGATGGTCGCGCTCGTGATCCCGCCGCTCATCTTCCGTCCCGACGGTCGTGGCGCCCACGACCTCGCGTGCGGCACCGCGACCGTGACCCTTCAGACGTACCGATCGTTCTTCCGTCGACTGCTCGACTGAAGGGAACTCTCGGATGACACAGCGACCACGCACGGCGCTCGCCGCCCTCGCGGTGGCGATGCTCTCGCTCACCGCCGCCTGCGGCGGCTCCACCGACGGCGCGGGGGACACCCCGGCGGCGTCGACCGGCACGACCGGCCCGGTGTCGTCCCCGGTGGCCGGCAGCACCGACAGCGCCGGGGGAGACTCCGCTGACGGCTCCGCCGCCGGCGGCGACGCGTTCGCGGCCGGCTCGACGGTCGACGCGGCCAGCATCAAGCAGATGTTCAGCGACGCTGTCGCGTCCGCGACCACCGTGCACGTGGACATGAGGATGACCGGCCAGGTCGCCATGTCCGGCTCGGGCGACATGGACATGGCCGCGAAGCCGCTCGAGGCCTCGCTCCACCTGACCTCCTCGACCCTCGGCGGCGACCTCACGATGCTGATGGTCGACAACGCGATGTACATGAAGTCGGCGATGTTCGGCGCCAAGTACGTGAAGGTGTCGATGGACGACAAGAACAGCCCGATCGGTCAGATGGGGCTCGACTCGCTCGACCCGTCGGCGATGTTCGACCGTTTCAGCGACGCGGTGTCCGGCGGCACCTACGTCGGCAAGGAGACCGTCGACGGCTCCCAGACCGACCACTACCGCTTCACCATCGACGGCAAGGCCCTCGCCAGTGCCGTCCCCAGCGCTGCGGCCGGTGCCGCCGGCTCGATCCCCAAGACCGAGTCCATGGACGTGTGGTTCGACGGTGACGGCCGCTACCGGAAGATGGCGATGAAGGTCGGCGCCGAGAGCGTCACCGAGACCTTCTCCGACTGGGGCACGCCGGTCAGCGTGAAGGCCCCGCCCGCCGGTGAGGTCCAGGACATGACGAAGCTGATGAACGGCCTCGGCACCGCCAAGTAGCGTGGGTCCCGACCGCCACCAGAGAGGCCTCCTCATGCCGACCAACCTCCGTCGGACCGCTTTCGCCGCGCTCGCCGTCGCCCCGCTGACCCTCGTGGGCGCGTGCGGCAGCAACGACTCGTCGACCACCGCCACCGATTCCACCTCCTCCGTCTCCGGGCTGAAGCCGGGCGCTGCCGTCAGCGTCGACGACGCCCACAGCCTGCTCGCCTCCGCGACGGGCGACCTGACCTCGATGAAGTTCTCCGCCGACGTGTCACTCGGCTCTGCCGCGACGATGCACATGGAGGGCGTCGAGCAGGTGAAGCCGTCGGTCGCCGCCCAGGTATCGGCGACCGTCAGCGGCCAGCAGATGGACCTCCGGATGATCGGCACGTCCATGTACATGCAGCTGCCGCCGGCCGCCGCGGCCCAGCTCCCGGGCGGCAAGAAGTGGATGTCCATGGACTTCGCGGAGATCGGCCAGCTCACCGGGATGGACACCTCCGGGCTGAGCGACACTCTGCAGAATCCGGCCGGCAGCCTCGACAAGTACGCCAAGTACGTCACCGGCGGCACGTACGTCGGTCCGGCGACCGTCGACGGCGTCGACACCAAGCAGTACGACTTCACCCTGGACGTGAAGGGCGCGATGTCCGCGATGATGCCGAGCGGCCTGCCGTCGACCGGTGTCACCGTGCCGGACTCGATGAAGGAGAGCATCTGGATCGACGGCGATCACCGCCCGGTCCAGATGAAGATGGAGATGGGCAAGCTCGGCACCACGACCATGCACATGAGCGACTTCGGCACCAAGGTCGACGTCACCGCGCCGCCGAAGGCCGAGACCGTGGACATGGCGACCCTGATGAAGAGTGCCGGCAAGGCGAGCTGACCCTCGTCCGAGGCAGCCCGGGAGTTCGCCGGGGAAATCGCCGGAGCGGGCCGGTCCAGTGGACCGGCCCGCTCCGCGCGTCCGTACAGGGGTGGTGCTCAGCGACCGCGCATGTTGCCGCGCTGGCCCTTCATGCTGGTCGGCATCGGGCCCTTCGGCACCGGCAGCGTGCCGCGCTGCGCGTCGAGGGCCTTGAGCCGGTAGAGGATGTCGGTGATCTCGGCCGGCTTCACCTGGCGCTTCATCCGGGTGAACTGGCGCACCAGCTTCGGCAGCGGGACCTCGCCCTCGCCGTTGCCGGCGATGATCTCGGAGATCGGGGTCTCCGGCAGCACCCGCTGGTGCTTGGTGCGCTCGGTGGCGAGCAGCGCCTTGACCCGGGCCGGGCTGGTGCCCTCGGCGACCAGGACGACTCCCGGCGGGCCGACGACGCGGTGCACCACGTCCTGGTTCTTGTTGAAGCCGACCGCGGGGGTCACGGTCCAGCCGCGACGCAGCATGTTGAGCGCGGCGGCGGCGGCACCGGGCTGGCCCTCGATCCGGGCGTACGCGGCCTTCTGCGCGCGGCGGGAGAAGATCAGCAGCGCGGCGACGGCACCGAAGAGGACCGCGCCGACGACGGTGAAGATGATGCCGAGAATGCCGCTGGCGGGCAGCAGCGCGAACAGGACGCCACCGACGATCGCGCCGACGAGGAACGCCCCGGCGACCACCAGACCGACCGACGGGTCGTTCTGCTTGGTCATCCGGTAGGTCTCGGCGAACTGCTGCCGTCGGCTCATCGAGCTCGGGTCGAGCTGGGACATCAGCGGTGGTGCCTCTCTAGCAAGCGGTACGGGTCGTGTCAGGCCGATGGATCAGACGCTGGTCGGCGTCTCGCGACGCTCGATGGCCTGACGGTACAGCCGCCCGGCGCGGTACGACGAACGAACGAGCGGACCGGACAGCACGCCGGAGAACCCGATCTCCTCGGCCTCCTCGTTGAGCTCGAGGAACTCCTCCGGCTTGACCCAGCGCTCCACCGGGTGGTGGCGCAGGCTGGGGCGCAGGTACTGGGTGATGGTGATGAGCTCGCAGCCGGCGTCGTGCAGGTCCTGCAGCGCCTGGCTGATCTCCTCACGGGTCTCGCCCATGCCAAGGATGAGGTTCGACTTGGTGACCAGGCCGAACGCGCGGGCCTGGGTGAGCACGTCGAGGGAGCGCTCGTAACGGAACGCCGGGCGGATCCGCTTGAAGATCCGGGGCACGGTCTCCAGGTTGTGCGCCAGCACCTCGGGGCGGGACTCGAAGACCTCAGCGAGCAGGTCCGGCTTGCCGTTGAAGTCGGGAACGAGGTTCTCGACGCCGGTGCCGGGGTTGAGCTCGTGGATCGCGCGGACGGTCTCGGCGTACAGCCAGGCGCCGCCGTCCTCCAGGTCGTCGCGCGCGACGCCGGTGATGGTGGCGTACTTCAGGCCCATCGTCTGGACCGACTCCGCGACGCGGCGCGGCTCGTCCCGGTCGAGCGGCTGCGGCCTGCCGGTGTCGATCTGGCAGAAGTCGCAGCGTCGGGTGCACTGATCGCCGCCGATGAGGAAGGTGGCCTCGCGGTCCTCCCAGCACTCGTAGATGTTGGGGCAGCCCGCCTCCTGGCAGACCGTGTGCAATCCCTCGGTCTTCACCAGCTGCTGGAGCTGGGTGTACTCCGGGCCCATCTTCGCCCGCGTCTTGATCCACTCCGGCTTGCGCTCGATCGGGGTCTCCGCGTTGCGGACCTCCAGGCGGAGAAGCTTGCGTCCTTCAGGGGCGAGAGTCACCCTTCCAGGGTACGCCGGACACCGCCCGGGGACGCAGTCGGGACTGGCAGGATGGGACCATGACCGACACTGCCGCCGTGCCTGCCATCGACGAGCGGCTCGCCGCTCGCTTCCTCGACGTCATCGAGCAGGACATCGTCCCGATGACACGCCGGGGCGTGACCGCCGGTGACAAGATCTTCGGTGCCGCGCTGCTGCGCAAGGACGACCTCTCGCTGGTCCTGGCCGAGACCAACCACGAGACCGCCAACCCGCTGTGGCACGGGGAGGTGCACTGCCTCAAGAGCTTCTACGAGCTGCCCGAGCGTCCCGCGACCGGCGATCTGCTCTTCCTCTCCACCCACGAGCCGTGCTCGCTGTGCCTCTCGGCGATCACCTGGACCGGGTTCGACAACATCACGTACCTGTTCAGCCACCAGGACTCGCGCGACGCGTTCGCGATCCCGCACGACCTGCGGATCCTCCAGGAGGTGTTCGGCGGCGACTACCGCCGGCAGAACGCGTTCTGGACCTCACGCTCGATCGCCGAGCTCGCGGCCGGGTCCGAGGATCTCCAGGAGCGGATGCGTCGGCTGTCCGCGACCTACGAGGAGCTGTCGGCGGTCTACCAGGCCGACAAGGGCGGCGCCGGCATCCCGCTCGCCTGATCAGCGGTACGGCGTCGTCGAGCGGTCCGCGCCTCAGGTCGAGGGCGTCAGGAGCTGGATCTTCGGAGCGTGCTTCGGCTCCGGTCGCGGCTCGTAGTCGGGGGTCGCGTCGTACGGCTCCCAGGCGAGGTACGTGGTGAGGTGGCGCTGCAGCACCGGCTCCACGTCCTTCACCGTGACGTCCTCGCCCAGCTCGAGGCTGAGGCTGGTGACGCCGGCGTCGGCGATGCCGCAGGGGACGAACCGGTCGTACCAGCTCATCTCCACGTCGCAGTTCATCGCCAGGCCGTGCATCGTCACGCCCCGGCTGACGCGCAGGCCGATCGCGGCGATCTTCCGCTCGGGGCGACCGGGCCCCGAGCCCGTCGAAGGGTCGGCCTTCAGCCAGACGCCGCTGCGGCCCGGGACGCGGGCGGTGGTGACGCCGAGGTCGGCGCAGGTCCGGATCATCGCCTCCTCGAGGCGGCGCACGAAGTCGACCACCAGGACGTGGTCGGGCAGGCGCACGATCGGGTAGGCGACCAGCTGACCGGGGCCGTGGAAGGTGATCTTGCCGCCGCGGTCGACGTCGATGACCGGGGCGCCGCCGGAGTCGACCGGTCGCTCCCACGGGTCGGTGCGCTTGCCGGCGGTGTAGGTCGGCGGGTGCTCGAGCAGCAGCACGGTGTCGGGACGGGTGCCCTCGACGACCTCGGCGTGGACCCGCTTCTGCAGCTCCCAGGCCTCGAGGTAGTCGATCGTCCCGTGGTCCTCGAAGCGCAGCTCACTCACGTCTCGAGGCTACGCCGGGGGTGTGTTACTCGCGAGTCGACCCGCCACCGTGCAGCCGGCGGCCCAGGAAGGAGAGCTCGGCCGGCAGCATCCGGCGCCAGAAGCCCGCGTCGTGCGCACCGCGCGGGAAGCTGCTGACCACGTGGGCCGACTCCGGGAAGCCGGCGACGTACCGCTTGACCGCGACGTAGAACGGGTCGTCGCGGCCGATGTCCACCCGTACCGGGATGCCGGTCAGGTCGGCCTGGTCCTGGAAGACCGAGTACGTGTCGTACTCCTCGGGGCTGGAGAAGCCGGCCGAGGAGACGCCGGAGGAATCGACCCAGATCGCCGGGCTGGCGACGGCCACCCCGCGGACCCGCTCGGGTCCGAGGATCCCGGCCAGACGCAGGGCGCCGTACCCGCCCATCGACCAGCCGTAGAGTCCGATCCGGCGGGGGTCGAGGGTGCGGCCGTAGCGCTCGCCCAGCATCGGGAGGAGCTCGTCGGTGACCATCGCGCCGCTATCGACGCCGTCGTGGGGGTGCCAGTACGAGTCGCCGCCGTCGACCGAGGCGACGGCGAAGGGCGTGACGCCGTCGGCCACGGCCTGCGCCAGGAACTGCGGGATGCCGAGTTGGTGGACCGAGGAGTCGTAGGTGCCGCCGCGACCATGCAGGGCGACCACCAGCGGGAGGTCGCGGTGCTCACCCGGCGGCAGCATCAGCGCCCAGTGCGTCCGCGCGTCCTGGCGGTGGCGTGAGACGAACGAGCCGGTCTCGACACGTCCCGGCGTGATGTGCGGGATGACGCCGTCGGCCCCGGTCAGGCCGAGCAGGTCGTCGAGGCGGGTCTTGCCGGGCAGTCCACCCGATTCGACACCGCCGAGAACGACAACCGCCGCGCCCACTCCGGCGGCTGGAAGGCCGAGGAGCAGGGCGCGGCGG
Source organism: Nocardioides sp. JCM 18998 (assembly GCF_055391535.1). NCBI lineage: Bacteria > Bacillati > Actinomycetota > Actinomycetes > Propionibacteriales > Nocardioidaceae > Nocardioides > Nocardioides sp. JCM 18998. Next base: position 3,943,557 of record NZ_AP043886.1, on the reverse strand, counting down.
TTGAGCATGGCGTGAGGCTAGCGCCTCACACCGGGGAGATCTCAGATCTCGAAGGCGGCGGCCTCGAGGCGCTTCTTGACGTCCTGGAGGAAGCGACCGGCGTCGGCGCCGTCGACCAGGCGGTGGTCGTAGGTCAGCGACAGGTTGACCATGTAGCGGACCGCGATCGTCTCGCCGAGGTTCGGGTCGTCGATGACGACGGCGCGCTTGACCACGGCGCCGGGGCCGAGGATGGCGACCTGCGGCTGGTTGATGATCGGCGTGTCCTGAAGCGCACCGAACGAGCCGAGGTTGGTGATCGTGAAGGTGCCACCGGAGAGCTCGTCCGGGGTGATCTTGTTGGTGCGGGTGCGCTCGGCGACGTCGGCGATCTTCTTCGCGATGCCGGCGATCGACAGGTCACCCGTCTCCTTGACGACCGGCGTGAGCAGGCCGCGCTCGGTGTCGACGGCGAACGCGATGTTCTCGACGTCGTAGTACGTGACCTCGCCGGCCTCGGTGTCGATGGTGGCGTTGAGCTTCGGGTGCACCTTGAGCGCGTCGACGACGGCCTTGGTGAAGAACGGCAGGTACGAGAGATTGACGCCCTCGCGTGCCTTGAAGGCGGCCTTGTTGGCGTCGCGCAGGCGGGCGATGTTGGTGACGTCGACCTCCATCACCTGGGTGAGCTGGGCCGAGACCTGGACCGACTCGACCATGCGCTGGGCGATGACCTTGCGCAGACGCGAGAGCTTCTCGGTGGTGCCACGCAGCGGCGAGGCGGCGGCCGGGGCGGCGGCAGCAGCCGGGGCGGCAGCGGCCGGAGCAGCGGCGGCGGGCGCGTTCTTCGCCTCGGCGGCGGCGAGCACGTCCTCCTTGCGGATGCGGCCACCGACACCGGAGCCGGTGACGGTGTTGAGGTCGACGCCGTGCTGGTTGGCGAGCTTGCGCACGAGCGGGGTGACGTACCCGCCGGCCTCGATGGTGCTGACCGGCGCGAGCGGCGCGGACGCAGCCGGGCTGGTCGGAGCCGGAGCAGCCGGAGCGGCGGGCGCCTCGGCGGCGGGGGCCGGAGCCGAGGGGGCCGGAGCCGCGGGAGCCGGAGCGGCGGGCGCCTCGGCGGCGGGGGCCGGGGCGGCCGGGGCCGGGGCCGCCGGGGTCTCGGCGGCAGGAGCCGGGGCGGCCGGGGTCTCGGCGGCAGGAGCGGCGCCGGCGTCACCGATCAGCGCGAGCTCGGCGCCGACCTCGACGGTCTCGTCCTCGGCGACCGACTGCGACAGCAGCGTGCCGGCGACGGGCGAGGGGATCTCGGTGTCGACCTTGTCGGTGGAGACCTCGAGCAGCGGCTCGTCGACCGCGACGGTGTCGCCGACGTTCTTCAGCCAGCGGGTGACGGTGCCCTCGGTGACCGACTCGCCCAGGGCGGGAAGGGTCACCGGGGTGGCGTTGCCACCAGCGGCCGGCGCCTCGGCGGCGGGGGTCTCGGCGGCGGGAGCCTCGGCGGGGGCCGGAGCGGCCTCGGCGGCGGGGGCGGCCTCGGCGGCGGGGGCGGCCTGCTCGGCGGGAGCCTCGGGAGCGGCCGGGGCGGCGGAGTCGCCGGCCTCGTCGGCAGCACCGATCACGGCGAGGATCGCGCCGACCTCGACGGTGTCGTCCTCAGCGGCGCGGAGCTCGAGCAGCGTGCCGGCGACGGGGGAGGGGATCTCGGTGTCGACCTTGTCGGTGGAGACCTCGAGCAGCGGCTCGTCGACGGCCACAGTGTCGCCGACGTTCTTCAGCCAGCGGGTGACGGTGCCCTCGGTGACGGATTCGCCGAGTGCCGGGAGGGTGACTTCGGTGGCCAATGGAGTTCCTTCGTTTCCGCGGTGATCGGCGCTCAGACGATCAAGGGTTTGAGTGCCCCCATCTTGGCACCCCGCCTCTACCTGTCCAGAACCCGGTTCCGATACCAGTGAGTAACCGCGAATGCCACCAACCTCTGGCGCGGACCGGCACACTTCATCCATGGCCTGGTGGGATCGGTGGCGCCGCGGCGGACGCTGGAGTGCTCCGGCGCGCGAGAGCGCCCGTACGGGATCGACGCGCGTACGCGCAGCGGACAGCGCGGACGTCGCGCACCTGGACTCGTTCGTGACCTCGCGGAGGGGCGTCGAGGGCTTCGTCGAGCCGCGGACAGCCGTCAGCGACGTGACCCTGCTGCTGGTGGCGCACGACGGCGAGTGGACGCGGCGTCGGGTCCCGTCGGTGCGCTGGGCGCACGAGTTCTGCAACGACCGGCAGGTGCCGTCCTACGACGCGGCCGTGGTGGGCGTCCCGCAGCGGATGCGTGATTACAACAGCCGGGTCAGGCAGCAGCGCAAGCTCGAGGGCAAGTAGCCGCTCAGGCGTCGGCGGCGAGGCCGCGGGCGAGGTCCACGAGGGTCGCCACCGCGGTCCCGGTGCCGCCCGGGGTGAGGTGCGCGTAGGCGCCGCCGCCGTTCCACGACGGGCCGGCGATGTCGAGGTGCGCCCACGGCATCCCGGCGGTGAACTCGCGCAGGAAGGCCCCGGCGAAGAGCGCGCCGCCCCAGCGGATGAAGTCGTGCTGGGCCAGGTCGGCGATCGTCGAGGAGTGCACCCGCTCGGCCATGATCTCGGGCAGCGGCATCGGCCAGGCCTCCTCCCCGGCGACCCGCGCCGCCGCGAGCACCGCCTCGACGGTCTCGGGCGTGCCCAGCACGCCGGTGATCCGGTCGCCGAGCGCGGCGACCATCGCGCCGGTCAGGGTCGCGACGTCGACGATCAGGTCGGGCGCGACCTCGGTGGCCCGGACCAGCGCGTCGGCGAGGACCAGTCGGCCCTCGGCGTCGGCGTTGAGCATCTCCGAGGTGGTCCCGCCGTAGTGCCGGATGATGTCGCCCGGTCGCATCGCGGCGCCGGAGACCATGTTCTCGGCCATCGGCACGAACGCCGAGACCCGTACGGGCAGGCCGAGCGCCGCGATCACCAGGGTCGCCTGCACGACGCTCGCGGCGCCGTGCATGTCGGACTTCATGGTGACCATGCCCGGACCGGTCTTGATGCTCAGCCCGCCGGAGTCGAAGGTGATGCCCTTGCCGACCAGCGCGAGGTGCGGGCTCGCCGCGTCCGAGGCGGCGGGGGTGTAGGCGAGCTCGACCAGGCGCGGCGGCGCGGCGGAGCCGGCGCCGACGGCAAGGATGCCGCCGCAGCCCATCTCGGTCAGGGCGTCCTCGTCGAAGACGGTGGCGGTGACGCCCTCGACCTCCGCGACGGCCGCGAGGACCGCCTCGGCGAAGAGCGGCGGCGTCAGGTCCTGCGGCGGGGTGTTGACCCAGTCCCGCGCCGTCGACACGGCGGCGGCCAGGACCTGCGCCTGCTCGAAGGCGGTCACCACCGCGGCGTCCTTGGCCGCAGGGGAGAGCACGATGACATCGGCGGGCGAGGAGGCCGCCTCGCCGCCGTCGGCCCCGGCGCCCGAGCGGTAGCGGTCGAACGTGTAGGCGCCCAGGATCACGCCCTCGGTGACGGCTCGCACCAGGTCGGGGGTGTCGGCGGGCAGGGCGAGGGCGACCGACGTCGCGTTGGGCACGGCACGCGCGGCCGACCCGGCCGCGCGGCGCACCGCGGCGGTGCTGCTCTCGGCGCCGATGCCGACCAGGACCAGCAGCTGCGCGGACAGGGCATCACCGGCGGGGAGACGGACGACCTCGCCGGCCTTGCCGCTCACGCCGAGCGAGGCGAGCAGCCCGCGCAGCTTGCGGCCGAGCGCCTCGGCGACGTCCTCGCCGCCACCGGCGAGGGTCGGTCCCTTCGGTCCCTGGAGCACGCCGACCACGACCGCCTCGGCACGGGTCTTGGCGGGGCTGGCGGATCGCAGGGAGAAGGTCGTCACGCGCGCAGCCTACGCGGTACGTTCACAGGCATGGGGGACTCCACCGGTGACCTGTCGACCTCTCCGTTGCACGATCGCCACGTCGCGCTCGGCGCCCGATTCGGTGAGTTCGGGGGGTGGTCGATGCCCCTGGACTACGCGGGCGGTGGGGTCGCCAAGGAGCACGCCGCCGTCCGGGAGGCGGTCGGGATCTTCGACGTCAGCCACCTCGGCAAGGCGACGGTGCGCGGCCCGGGCGCTGCGGCGTACGTCAACGCCTGCCTCTCCAACGACCTGCGCCGGATCGGCCCGGGCAAGGCGCAGTACACGCTGTGCCTGGACGACGCGAGCGGCGGGATCGTCGACGACCTCATCGCGTACTACCGCGACGACGAGCACGTCTTCCTGATCCCCAACGCGGCCAACACGGCCGAGGTCGTCCGTCGCCTCGCCGCGACGGCACCCGACGGCATCACCGTCGCCGACCATCACCGGGACTACGTCGTGCTCGCGGTGCAGGGGCCGCGGTCCGACGACGTCCTGGACGCGATCGGCCTGCCCTCGGGGCACGGCTACATGTCCTTCGCCGAGGCGCCGTACGAGGGTCACGACGTCGTCGTGTGCCGGACCGGCTACACCGGCGAGCGCGGCTACGAGCTGGTCGCCGACAACGACGTCGCCGGTGCCCTCTGGGACGCGTTGATCGCTGCGGGCGAGCCGCACGGCATCAGGCCCTGCGGCCTGGGCGCCCGCGACACCCTGCGCACCGAGATGGGCTACCCGCTGCACGGCCAGGACATCTCGCCCGAGGTCAACCCGCTCGAGGGCGGGGTCGGGTGGGCGGTCGGCTGGAAGAAGGACGCCTTCTGGGGCCGTGAGGTCCTCGCGCCGGTCCGTGAGGCGGGGCCGGCACGGGTGTTGCGCGGCATCGTCGCCACCGGTCGCGCCATCCCGCGCCCACACATGGCCGCCTCGATCAGCGCGGACATGATGGTCGGAGAGGTCACCTCGGGTACCTTCAGCCCGACCCTCGGGCGAGGGATCGCTCTGGTCCTCCTCTCCGCCCGGGTGGATCCCGAGGCCGAGATCGGCATCGATGTCCGTGGCCGGCGGGAGATCTTCCAGCTCACCTCGCCGCCGTTCGTCCCTTCGCATGTCCGGGAGCAGTGAATGACCGACGCACCGTCGCCCTACCGCCCGCCCGCCGAGCCCGAGCGCACGTGGTGGTGGCGCCTCGAGGACGCCTCAGGCCGTGAGGTCGCCGTGTCCGAGGAGTACGCCGACCAGCGCTTCCCGTCCCAGGGCGACGCGGAATCGTGGGTGGGGGAGTTCTGGAGGGAGCTCTCCGAGGAAGGCGTGACAGGGGTGGTGCTGCTCGAGCGCGACCGGGAGGTCTACGGACCGATGTCGCTGGAGGGCTGATGACCAGCGCGATCGAGCGGGAGCAGCTCGACGAGCAGGAGGGCTATCAGCAGACCCTGGGGCGCCGCCAGGTCCAGATGATCGCGATCGGCGGGGCCATCGGCACCGGGCTCTTCCTCGGATCGGCGGCCCGCCTCAACAGCACCGGCCCGGCGCTGGTGGTCAGCTACGCCGTGGTCGGCGTGATCGCGTACTTCCTGATGCGCGCCCTCGGCGAGCTGGTCCTGTACCGCGCCACCTCGGGTGCGTTCGTGTCGTACATGCGGGAGTTCTACGGCGAGCTCGGCGCCTACGTCACCGGCTGGATGTACTGGCTCAACTGGGCGCTGACCGGCATCGCGGACCTCTCCGCAGTCGGTCTCTACGTCAAGCACTTCCGTGCGGGCATGCCGGCCTGGCTGACCGTGCTGATCGCGCTGGTGGTGGTCCTCGCGGTCAACCTGCTCTCGGCGAAGGCGTTCGGCGAGTTCGAGTTCTGGGCCTCGCTGCTCAAGGTCACCGCGATCATCGCCTTCCTGCTGGTCGGCATCGTGCTCGTCGTGGGGCGGCTCAACATCGGCGACCACCGGGCCGGGTTCGACAACCTCTGGAGCAACCCCGGCGGCTTCTGGCCCACCGGCGGCGGCTACCACTGGTACGGCCCCATCCTCATCATGTCGAGTGTCGTCTTCGCCTACGCCGCGATCGAGATGGTCGGCGTCGCGGCCGGCGAGATGCAGGACGCGCGTCGCGAGGTGCCGCGAGCCGTCAACGCCGTCATCGTCCGGATCGGCGTCTTCTACGTCGGCTCGCTGCTGCTGCTGGTCTCGATGTTGCCGACCACCGACTACGAGTCCGGCACCAGCCCGTTCGTGACCGTCTTCGACCGGCTCGGCTTCCACGACATCGGCAACATCCTGCAGGGGATCCTGATCATCGCCGCGCTGTCGAGCCTCAACTCGGGCCTCTACACGACCGGGCGGGTGCTGCGCAGCCTGGGCCTGGCCAAGCAGGCGCCGGGCTTCACCCTGCGGATGAGCGGCAGTGGCGTCCCGTACGCGGGGATCCTGATGACGGCCGTCATCTACGCGCTCGGCTCGATCCTCAACGCGGTCGCGCCCGGATCGGCCTTCGACATCGCGCTGGAGTGCGCCTCGATCGGCGTGCTCTTCACCTGGGGCTCGATCTTCGTGTGCCAGATCCGGTTGCGCCAGCTCAGCGACCGCGGGGTGATCCCGGCGAGCACGCTGCAGGCGCCGTGGTCGCCGTGGACGAGCATCATCGGGCTGGTCTTCATCGCCCTCGTGCTCGCGGGCATGGCGGTCTCCGGGTGGCAGGAGTCGGCCGAGTTCTGGCACAAGACCACCTTCATCGTGGTCGTCCTCGGCATCCCGGCGATCGCGCTGGTGCTCGGCATCGGCTGGCGGATCGTCCGGCCCCGGGTGCTGGCCACGACGGGCGGGCGGATCGGCTCCCTGTGGACGCTCACCGGACCGCGCTACCCGGACGAGCGGGAGGCCTGAGGAGTTCCCCGGATGGCGTGAGAACTTGGTGGACGTCCATAATTCGGGCCGTCATGTCTTGCATGCTGGTTCGGGCCGCGAACAGATGACCCTGCCCGAACCGGTTCTTCGACCCTAGGACGTCCCTCTATGGATCGCTTCTTCCGCATCAGCGAGCGCGGCAGCACCGTGCGCACCGAGATCATCGGTGGTCTGGTGACCTTCGCGACGATGGCCTACATCGTCGCCCTCAATCCGGCCATCCTCGGCGCCGTACCGGACAGCGCCGGCCTGACGCTGGACCCGGTCCAGCTCGTCACGGTCACCGCGCTGGTCGCCGGTGTCATGACGATCGCGATGGGCGTGTTCGCCAACGTGCCGATGGCGCTCGCCGCCGGCCTGGGCGTCAACGCCTTCGTCGCGTTCACCCTCGTCGCCGGTCGCGGCCTCAGCTGGGCCGACGCGATGGGTGTCATCGTCATCGAGGGCGTCGTGATGCTGATCCTGGTCCTGGTGGGCCTGCGCGAGGCGATCATGAACGCCATCCCGGACGGCCTCAAGCGGGCGATCGGCGCCGGCATCGGTCTCTTCATCGCGCTGATCGGCTTCGTCGACGGCGGCATCGTGATCCACCCCGAGGGCGGCGGCACCATCGTCGCGCTGAACGACCACTTCCGTAACTGGGGCACGTTCGTCTTCGTGCTGACCCTTCTGGTGGCGGCGGTCATGATGGCCCGCAAGATCCCCGGCGCCCTGCTCATCGCCATCGTGGTCGGCACGGTCGCCGGCATGATCGTCAACGGCCTCTCCGACGGCACCCCGGTCGCCGGCGCGACCTGGCCGCACAAGGTCTTCGCAACGCCGGACTTCGGCCTCATCGGCGACGCCCGCTTCCACGTGTTCAGCGTCCTCGGCTGGGGTGCGGGCATCGGCCTGGTCCTGACCGTCCTGATGGCGAACTTCTTCGACGCGATGGGCACCGCTCTGGCGATCGGTCGCGAGGCCGACCTCGTCGACGAGCAGGGTCGCCTGCCGCAGATGCGCAACGTCCTCGTCGTCGAGTCCGTCGGCGCGATCGCAGGCGGTGCGGGCTCGGCCTCCTCCAACACGATCTTCGTGGAGTCCACCTCCGGTGTCGCCCAGGGCGCCCGTACGGGCCTGGCGAACATCGTCACCGGCGTGCTCTTCCTGCTCGCGATGTTCCTCTCGCCGATCGTCGGCATCATCCCGTCCTCGGCCACCGGCCCGGCCCTCGTGGTCGTCGGCGCGCTGATGATCAGCCAGGCCTCGGGCATCGACTGGTCCGACATGGGGATGGCCGTCCCGGCGTTCTGCACCATGACCCTGATGCCGTTCACGTACTCGATCGCCACCGGCGTCGGCGCGGGCGTGGTCATGTACGTCCTGATCGCGCTCGGTCGCGGCGACTGGCGCAAGGTGCACCCGCTGCTCGCGGTCGTGGCCGGCTTCTTCGTGTGGTACTTCCTGCGCGGCGTCGTCTGACCCTCGCGCCGGGCCGGACTCCGTCCGGCGGCACCGCGGAACGCATGCGCAGACGCTTTCGATAGCGTCTGCGCATGCGTCATTTCCGGCAGGTCGATGTCTTCTCCGCCGAGCCCCTGTTGGGCAACCCGGTGGCTGTGGTGCACGACGCCGACGGCCTGAGCGACGAGCAGATGGCGAGCTTCGCCCGCTGGACCAACCTGTCGGAGACGACGTTCCTGCTGAGCCCGACGACCGCCTCGGCCGACTACCGGTTGCGGATCTTCACGCCGGGTGGCGAGCTGCCCTTCGCCGGCCACCCGACCCTGGGCTCGGCGCACGCCTGGCTGGAGGCGGGCGGTACGCCGCAGGGGCCGCTGCTCGTGCAGGAGTGCGCGGTCGGCCTCGTCGAGCTGCGTCGTGACGGCGCACGGCTCGCCTTCGCCGCGCCGCCGATGACGTCGTCCGTCGTGGAAGGCGCCACCCTCGACGCGGTCTGCAGCGCGCTGCGGATCGAGCTCACCGACGTGATCGACGCGGTGTGGCTGGACAACGGACCCCACTTCGCCGTCGTGCGATTGCGGGACGCCGCTGCCGTGCTGGCGCTCGAGCCCGACATGTCGGCGTTCGCCGGGCTCGAGGTGGGCGTGGTCGGACTGCATCCCAGTGGGTCCGACTGCGCCATCGAGGTCCGGTGCTTCGGGCCCGACCTCGGGTTCAACGAGGACCCCGTGACGGGGTCGTTGAACGCCGCCCTAGCGCAGTGGCTGATCGGCGGAGGCACCCTGCCGCCGTCGTACGTGGCGAGCCAGGGGACCGCGCTGGGACGGCGTGGACGCGTCCACGTCGAGACCGACGGCGACACCATCTGGGTCGGCGGCGCGACCCGTACGACGATCGCCGGCACCCTCGACCTCGGCTGAGCCCCGCGACGCTTCGCTTCTGGCTCCCTCGCTCGCGCTGCCGCTCGGTCGCCTAGGGTGAGCGCGTGCAGTCGTATCTCGATCTCCTGACCCGCATCCTCGACGAAGGGGTCGAGAAGACCGACCGGACCGGCACCGGCACGCTGAGCGTCTTCGGTCACCAGACCCGCTACGACCTCACGGCGGGCTTCCCGCTGCTGACGACGAAGAAGGTGCACACCCGATCGGTCTTCGGTGAGCTGCTGTGGTTCCTCCGCGGCGACACCAACGTCCGCTGGCTGCAGGAGCGCGGGATCACGATCTGGGACGAGTGGGCCGACGAGAACGGCGACCTCGGCCCCGTCTACGGCGCCCAGTGGCGCTCCTGGCCGGCGCCCGCCACGTCGGGGGGTGTGCGACACATCGACCAGCTGGCCCAGGTGATCGAGCAGATCCGGACCAAGCCGGACAGCCGCCGCCACATCGTGTCGGCCTGGAACCCGGCCGAGGTCGACGAGATGGCGTTGCCTCCGTGCCACTCGCTCTTCCAGTTCTACGTCGCCCCGCAGGAGGACGGCCCGGGCCGGCTCAGCTGCCAGCTCTACCAGCGCTCCGCCGACGTCTTCCTGGGTGTGCCGTTCAACATCGCGTCGTACGCGCTCCTCACGCACATGATCGCCCAGGTGACCGGCCTCGAGGTGGGCGACTTCGTGCACACGCTCGGCGACGCGCACCTCTACCTCAACCACCTCGACCAGGCCCGGCTCCAGCTGACCCGCGAGCCGCGGCCGCTGCCGACGCTGGTGCTCAATCCCGCGATCACCGAGATCGACGGCTTCGACCTCGACGACATCGCCGTCGAGGGCTACGACCCGTACCCGGCGATCAAGGCGCCGATCAGTGTCTGAGGTCGTGCCCGTGCCGGAGCCGGGGAGGGTCACGCTCATCGCGGCGGTCGCTCGCAACGGGGTGATCGGCAATTCGCCGGGCCGCGTGGCCGACGGCGCCGCGGCGATCCCGTGGCGCCTTCCGGGCGAGCTGGCGGAGTTCAAGGCGATCACGATGGGCGGCGTGCTCGTGATGGGTCGCGCCACCTACGACACGATCGGGCGGCCCCTGCCCGGGCGTACGACGGTCGTGGTGACCCGCGACCCGTCGTGGTCCGCCGGTGAGGGTGGGGCAGACGTGCTCGTCGCGCACTCGCTGGAGGCCGCGCTCGAGACCGCCGCCCGTGCCGGGGGAGAGCTCTTCATCGCCGGGGGAGCGCAGATCTACGAGCTCGCACTCCCGCTGGCGACCGACCAGCTGCTCACCCTCGTACCGCTCGACGCCGACGGCGACATCCGCTTTCCGGCGTACGACGCGTCGCAGTGGGTGGAGACGGAGCGCGAGCACCGCGACACGTACGACCGGGTGCGGCTGCGCCGCACCACCGGCTGAGGGAGTGGGGGAGCCGTGCTGTACCGCCTGCAGGCGCTGATGACGAAGCTGCGCTGGACCATCACCCTGCCGATCCTGGCCGACATCGAGCTCCTGCTGACCTGGGGCAGTCACCCCCACGGCCTGGTCGTCGTGCTCATCGCCGCGCTGATCGCCGGGGCGGTGCTGGCCGCGGTGCATCACGCGGAGGTGGTCGCCCACCAGGTCGGCGAGCCGATGGGCTCGCTCCTGCTCGCGGTCGCCGTGACGGTGATCGAGGTGGGGCTCATCGTCGCGCTGATGGTCTCCGGCGGCTCCGGGACCGAGGCGCTGGCGCGCGACACCGTCTTCTCGGCGGTGATGATCTGCATCAACGGCATCGCCGGGGCGGCTCTGCTGATCGGGGCGATCCGCACCCGGATGGCGACGTTCAACCCCGAGGGGACCGGCGCCGCGCTCGCCGCGGTCGCCACCGTCGCGGTGCTCTGCCTGGTGCTCCCGCGCTTCACCACCTCCCACCCGGGCCCGATCTTCACCGGACCACAGCTCGCCTTCGCGGCGCTCGCCTCGCTCGCGGTCTACGTGCTGTTCGTGCTCACCCAGACCGGGCGCTACCGCGACTTCTTCCTGCCGGTGGCGGCCGACGGGACGACCCGCGACCTGGACGAGGACGGTCACGCCGACCCGCCGGGTCGCCGCTCCGCGATCATCAGCGCGATCACCCTGCTGGTGGCGCTGGTCGGAGTGGTGGGGTTGGCCAAGGTCGAGTCCGGGGCGATCAAGGACGGCGTCCACGCGCTCGGCCTGCCCGAGACCGTCGTCGGCGTGATCATCGCACTGCTGGTGCTGCTGCCGGAGTCGATCGCGGCCGTACGCCAGGCACGGGCCGACCGCGTCCAGATCAGCCTCAACCTCGCGTACGGCTCCGCGATGGCCTCCATCGGTCTCACCATCCCGGTGATCGCGCTGGCGTCCCACTGGCTCGACGGCCCGCTCGTCCTCGGCCTCGAGCCGACCCAGATGGTGTTGCTCGCGATCACGCTGGTGGTCAGCATGCTCACCGTCGTGCCCGGCCGCGCCAAGACCCTTCACGGCGGCCTGCACCTGATCCTGCTGGCCGCGTTCCTCTTCCTCGCCGCCAGCCCCTAGCCCGACTCGGCCCTCGGGCACGCCTGACTCGGCCTTCGGACAGGCCCAGTCGGCGGGAGGCGGGGCCGGTCCGATGGTCGGTAGGGTCGAGGCATGGAGCTGCGCATCTTCACCGAACCCCAGCAGGGTGCCTCGTACGACGACCTCGTGACCATCGCCCAGCGGGCGGAGAAGCTCGGATTCGGGGCCTTCTTCCGCTCCGACCACTACCTCAAGATGGGGGACGTCAGCGGGCAGCCGGGGCCGAGCGACGCCTGGATCACGCTCGCCGGCATCGCCCGCGAGACCTCGACGATCCGGCTCGGCACGCTGGTCACCAGTGCGACCTTCCGCCACCCTGGGCCGCTCGCGATCAGCGTGGCCAACGTCGACCAGATGTCCGGCGGGCGGGTCGACTTCGGACTCGGCGCGGGCTGGTTCGACGCCGAGCACGCCGCGTACGGCATCCCGTTCCCGGACCTGGGCGAGCGTTTCGACCGCCTCGAGGAGCAGCTCGAGCTGATCACCGGGCTATGGGCCCATCAGGACGCGACTGCTCCGTACACCTTCTCCGGCAAGCACTACCAGATCATCGACAGCCCGGCGCTGCCGAAGCCGGTGCAGACTGCCGGCCACCGCGGCTCGATCCACGTCGTGGTCGGCGGCAACGGCAAGAAGCGCACGCCGGCGCTGGCGGCCGCCTATGCCGACGAGTTCAACGTCCCGTTCGGCAGCATCGAGGACACCTCCACCCAGTTCACGCGGGTGCGGGCGGCCGTCGAGGCGGCCGGACGCGATGGCGCCAGCATGACCTACGGCGCCGCCCAGGTGCTCTGCGTCGGCGCGACCGAGGCCGAGCTCGACCGCCGTGCCGCCGCGATCGGGCGGGAGAAGGGCGAGCTGCGCGAGAACGGCCTCGCCGGTACGCCGGACGAGGTCGTCGCGAAGATCCGCCGCTTCGCCGAGGCAGGCGCCTGCCGGGTCTACCTGCAGGTGCTCGACCTGCAGGACCTCGAGCACCTCGACCTGGTCGCCGCGGAGGTCATGCCCCACGTCTGAGCGGTGACGTCATACGAGGTGAGCCCTTCGGCCGGTCACCTCGTATGACGTCCCGTACGGGGCGATAGGCTCAGCCCATGTCTTCTGCTGGGTCGTCCGCTGCTCCGTTCGGAACCGTCCTGACCGCGATGGTCACGCCCGTCGACGCCTCCGGCGCCGTCGACCTCGAGCAGGCCCAGAAGGTCGCCAAGCACCTGCTCGACAACGGACACGACGGCCTCGTCCTCTCCGGCACCACGGGCGAGTCGCCGACGACCACCGTCGAGGAGGACGGACAGATCCTGCGCGCGATCCGCGAGGCGGTCGGCGCCGACGTCCCGCTCGTCGCCGGCATCGGCACCAACGACACCCGTACGACGCTCCAGCTCGCGGAGCAGGCCGAGGCCAACGGCGCCGACGGCCTCCTGCTCGTCACCCCGTACTACTCGAAGCCCGGCCAGCGCGGCCTGCTGCACCACTTCAAGCAGGTCGCGGACGCCACCAAGGCGCCGATCATGCTCTACGACGTGCCGGGCCGCACCGGCACGAAGATCTCCGCCGAGGCCTACCGCGAGATCGCGACCTGGGGTCGGGTCACAGCGGTCAAGGACGCCGCCGGCGACGTCTCGCAGGCCTCGTTCCTCACCGACCTCGGGTTCTCGGTCTACTCCGGCGACGACCCGCTCACGCTCGGCTTCCTGGCCTACGGCGCGGTCGGCGTGGTCTCGGTCGTCGCGCACGCGGCCGGCAACGAGATCCGCGCGATGATCCAGGCCTTCCAGGCCGGTGACGTCGCCACCGCCCGCAAGATCGATGCGCAGCTGCGCCCCGCGTACGCCGCGATCATGGGCGTGCCGAACTACGGCGCCGTCACCGCCAAGGGCGCCCTCCAGGCGCTCGGCGTCCTGGACAACCGCAACGTCCGCTCGCCGCTGGTCCCGCTCGACGACGAGGAGTACGCCGGGCTCACCGCCGGACTCTCCGCCGCCGGGCTGCTCTGATCCAGCCGAGCCTGATCCACTGCTAGGAAGGGCCCCTATGAGCCACCCCCACCCCGAGCTGTCGGCCCCGGCCGAGCTCCCCGAGGGCGCACTGCGGGTCATCCCGCTCGGCGGCCTCGGCGAGGTCGGCCGGAACATGACGGTCTTCGAGTACGCCGACCGGCTGCTCATCGTCGACTGCGGCGTCCTCTTCCCCGAGGACAACCAGCCCGGCGTCGACCTGATCCTCCCGGACTGGTCCTGCATCCGCGAGCGGCTCGACGCCGTCGAGGCGCTGGTCCTGACCCACGGTCACGAGGACCACATCGGCGCGACCCCGTACCTGCTGCGCGAGCGCCAGGACATCCCGCTGGTCGGCTCCAAGCTGACCCTTGCCCTGCTCGGCTCCAAGCTGCGCGAGCACCGGCTCCGCGAGACCGTCCACCACGAGGTCAAGGAGGGCGACCGGATCACGTTCGGCCCCTTCGAGCTCGAGTTCGTCGCGGTCAACCACTCCATCCCGGACGCGCTCGCCGTCGCCATCCGCACGGGTGCCGGCATGGCCCTGCACACCGGTGACTTCAAGATGGACCAGCTCCCGCTGGACGGCCGGATCACCGACCTGCGCGCCTTCGCACGGCTCGGCGAGGAGGGTGTCGACCTCTTCCTCACCGACTCGACCAACGCCGAGGTCCCCGGCTTCACCACCGCCGAGAAGCGGATCACCCCGGCGATCGAGCAGGTCTTCCGCGAGTCCTCCCAGCGCATCATCGTCGCGTGCTTCGCCTCGCACGTGCACCGTGTGCAGCAGGTCCTGGACGCGGCGGACAAGCACGGCCGCAAGGTCGGGTACGTCGGCCGTTCGATGGTCCGCAACATGCAGATCGCCTCAGACCTCGGCTACCTGCACGTCCCACCGGGGGTGATCGTCGACGCCAAGGAGCTCGCCGAGCTGCCGCCGGAGAAGCAGGTGCTGATCTCCACCGGCTCCCAGGGCGAGCCGATGTCGGCGCTGTCGCGGATCGCGAACCGCAGCCACAACTTCGTCCAGCTCGAGCCGGGCGACACCGTGCTGCTCGCCTCCTCGCTCATCCCGGGCAACGAGAACGCCGTCTACCGCGTGATCAACGGCCTGGCCCGACTCGGCGCCAACGTGGTGCACAAGGGCAATGCCCTGGTCCACGTCTCCGGTCACGCGTCGGCCGGCGAGCTGCTCTACTGCTACAACATCGTCCGCCCGCGCAACGTGATGCCGGTGCACGGCGAGGTCCGACACCTGCTGGCCAACGGCGAGCTGGCCCGGGCGGTCGGCATCGACAACGTGGTGATCGCGGAGGACGGCGTCGCCGTCGACCTGATCGACGGCGTCGCCCGGGTGGTCGGCAAGGTCGACTGCGGCTACGTCTTCGTGGACGGCACCTCGGTCGGCGACATCACCGAGGCCGACCTCAAGGATCGCCGCATCCTCGGCGAGGAGGGCTTCATCTCGGTGATCGTGGTCGTCGACTCGGTCTCCGGCAAGGTCTCGGCCGGCCCGGAGATCCACGCCCGCGGCAACGCCTGGGACGAGTCGACCTTCGACGAGATCCGCCAGCCGATCGTGGATGCGGTCAACCGGGTCATCGCCGAGGGCGCCACCGACACCTACGCGATGCAGCAGGCCGTACGACGTGCGATCGGCCGCTGGGTCTCCGACACCCACCGCCGGCGCCCGATGATCGTGCCGGTCGTCATCGAGGCATAGCGCCGAATCTTCACCTGGGACCGCCGAGTCTGCACCTACAGGTGCAAACTCGGCGGTCCCAGGTGCAATCTCGGGGTTGGGCTGGTGCGGGAGTGGGCGACACGCACTCCTGAGGTCCCTGTGACGGGTGTGATCAGCAAATAGGGTGAAGACCATGGCGACCCGTACGTCTTCCCCGCCGCGTGCCGCCGCGAAAGCCCCCGCGCGTGGCAGCAGCTCCAAGAGCAGTGGCAGGCCCCCTGCCAAGAGCGCTGCCAAGCGGCCCGCAGCGCGCCCGGCGCCGCGCGCCGTCCGCACCGGACGGGGACCGGTCGCCCGTACGTTCGACGCCCTCGCCCGCCTCGTCGTCACCATCTGGATGGGCATCGCCCGTGGTGTCGGAGCGGTGGCGCGCAGCGTCGGCCACACCGCCCGCGACCTCGAGCCGGAGCACCGCCGCGACGGCGTCGGCCTCTTCCTGCTCGCCGTGTCGGTCGTGGTGGCGGCCGCGGTCTGGTTCCAGCTCGCCGGCCAGGTCTTCCACGTCACCCGCGTCGCTGTCGCCGGATCGGTCGGCAAGGTCGGCTGGCTGGTGCCGCTCGGCCTCGTCTACGGCGCCGTCCGCACCCTGCGCGACCCGCAGAAAGGCGGCCCCGTCGGCCGCCAGATGATCGGCTGGGGCGCCCTCGGGCTCGGCGTGCTCGGCATCGTCCAGATCGCCAACGGCAACCCGCAGCCGGTCAACGGCGACTCCACCGACCTCCAGGCCGCCGGCGGCGCCGTCGGGTACGTGGTCGCCAGCCTCCTGCTCGACCTGCTCCGCTCCGACCTCGTCGTCGTCCCGGTGCTGGCGCTGCTCGCGTTCTTCGGCGTCCTCGTCATCACCTCCACCCCGCTCTACCAGGTGCCGCACCGCCTCGCGGAGTTCCGCGACCGGGCGCTGGGCCTGCACCACGAGGACGATGACGACGCGCACGCCGATCTGGGCGGCGACCTCTACGACGGGCGCTCGCGCCGCGACCGCTCCAACAAGCTCTTCGCCGACGAGACCGGCAGCCGGATCGAGGTGCCCGCCTACGACACCCCGGTCGTCCCCGATCCGGAGGTGCCCACCGACGCCAAGAAGAAGCGCCGCGGCAAGCGTCCCGGCAAGCTCGACGACCTGGCCGGGCGCGACAAGGACGCCCTCGACCTGGCCCAGGAGTTCAGCAGCGTCGACCTCCTCGGCGAGCAGCGCGAGGACGCCGGCATCGATCTCTTCGCCGAGGCGCCGGGTGAGTCGACCGGCTTCTTCGACCCGCTCGACGACGAGGACGGCTCCGAGCGGACCAACCCGCGCCTGAAGAAGATCGCCGAGCGCGCCGCCCGCACCGCGCCGGTCGGCGCCCGCGAGGAGAAGGGGGACCTCGAGCCGCCGCCGCACGCCCAGCTGCCGCAGCGCGTCGAGCAGCTCGCGCTCTCCGGCGACATCACTTACACGCTGCCCGACAGCACCGTGCTGAAGGCCGGCGACGCCCACCAGTCCCGTACCGCCGCCTCCGACGAGATCGTCAGCCGGCTCCAGGGGGTGCTCGACGAGTTCAGCATTGACGCCCGGGTCACCGACTACACCCGTGGCCCGACGGTCACCCGCTACGTCGTCGAGGTCGGCACCGGCGTCAAGGTCGAGAAGATCCTCGGCATCCAGAAGAACATCGCGTACGCCGTCGCATCGGCCGACGTCCGCATCCTCAGCCCGATCCCCGGCAAGTCGGCCGTCGGTGTCGAGATCCCCAACCGGGACAAGGAGATCGTCTCGCTGGGCGACGTGCTGCGCTCGAACACCGCACGCACCAACACCCATCCGATGGTCGTCGGCCTCGGCAAGGACGTCGAGGGCGGCTTCGTCGTCGCGAACCTCGCGAAGATGCCGCACCTCCTGGTGGCGGGCGCCACCGGCTCCGGCAAGTCGTCCTTCATCAACTCGATGATCACCTCGATCCTGATGCGCTCGACGCCGGACGAGGTCCGGATGATCATGGTCGACCCCAAGCGCGTCGAGCTGACCGCCTACGAGGGCGTGCCGCACCTGATCACCCCGATCATCACCAACCCGAAGAAGGCCGCCGAGGCGCTCGAGTGGGTCTGCCGCGAGATGGACATGCGGTACGACGACCTCGCCAACTTCGGCTTCCGTCACATCGACGACTTCAACAAGGCCGTACGGGCCGGCAAGGTCGAGGTCCCGGAGCACAGCGAGCGCGAGCTCTCGCCGTACCCGTACCTCCTCGTCGTCATCGACGAGCTCGCCGACCTGATGATGGTCGCCCCGCGCGACGTCGAGTCCTCGGTCGTGCGCATCACCCAGCTCGCGCGCGCCGCCGGCATCCACCTGATCCTGGCGACGCAGCGACCCTCGGTCGACGTCGTCACCGGTCTGATCAAGGCCAACGTGCCCTCGCGACTCGCGTTCGCGACCTCGTCGCTGGCCGACTCGCGCGTCGTGCTGGACCAGCCGGGCGCCGAGAAGCTGGTCGGCCAGGGCGACGGCCTGTTCCTGCCGATGGGCGCCTCCAAGCCGATCCGCGTGCAGGGCTCGTGGGTCGGCGACAGCGAGATCGAGGCCGTGGTCAAGCACGTCAAGGGTCAGCTCGAGCCGAGCTACCGCGAGGACGTCACGGCACCGGCCGAGAGCAAGCGCGTCCTGGACGACGACATCGGCGACGACCTCGACCTGGTCATCCAGGCCGTCGAGCTCGTCGTCAGCACCCAGTTCGGCTCGACGTCGATGCTGCAGCGCAAGCTGCGCGTCGGCTTCGCCAAGGCCGGACGCCTCATGGACATCATGGAGAGCCGTGGCGTGGTCGGACCGTCGGAGGGCTCCAAGGCCCGCGACGTCCTGGTCAAGCCCGACGAGATCGACGGCGTGATCGCCACCATTCAGGGAGAGATGTGATGGTCGAGGTACGACGCAACGCGCGGTTCAGCGCCGGGGTCGCCGCGTGTGCGGCGCTCCTCGGGATCGGCTTCGCGGCGCGCGGCGGGTTCTCGCTCGTGGTGGGCGTTGCCCTGCTGCTGCTCGCCGCGGTCCACGGTGCGCTGGCGTGGAGCGCCCGTACGCCGATCGTCATCGTCGACGACCAGGGCGTCCGGATGCGCTTCGGTCGCAGCTGGCGCGGTCTGCCGTGGACCGACATCGACGAGGTCGAGCACCAGGTGCGTCCCGCCGGCGTCGCCGGGCTGTGGCGCGACGGTCGGCTCTCGGTGCTGCCGGTCGATAACGCCGCCCAGCTCGAGGACCTGCACGGCGTCGGGCTGCGTCTCGGCCGGCTGGCCGAGCGGATGTACGGCGTCCCGTTCGCGGTCCCGCTCGGACTCGGCACCACCGTCACCGGCGCGGGGGAGAGCCTGACCGACACGCTGCTCCAGCTCGCTCCCGTCGGGGTCGACATCGTCGAGATCGACCCGGCCCTGATCGCGGAGGCCGCCAAGGCCGCCGCGGCCGCGGACCGCGCCGACACCGCGGAGCGCGCGGCGCTGCTCGCCGACACGGCCGAGCGTCCCGCCGTACGGGGTGTCGACTCCTCGGAGGGCGTCGAGGACACGGTCGTCGTCCGGCGACCGGGGACCGAGGCCGCCGCTCCCGAGATCGACGCGGTGGCCCCGATGGTCGCCAGCCCGACGCCGAGCCCGCTGCGCGCGCCCGCCGTGGCGGTCCGCGTCGAGGTCGTCGGCCAGGCCGCGCTGGCGCCGATGGACGCCCGGCTCGACCACGACGCCACCCAGCACGTCCGCATCGTCGCCGACGATGAGCACCAGGTGGTCTTCGACGACCTGGTCGACTCCGGCATCATCCCGGCCGAGCACCCGGTCATCGGTCCGCAGCTCGCGATCGCCCGGGCCCGCGTCGGGCTCAGCATCGACCAGCTCGCCGAGCGGACCCGGATCCGGCCGCACGTCCTCGAGTCGATCGAGGTCGATGACTTCCTGCCCTGCGGCGGCGACTTCTACGCCCGCGGTCACCTGCGCACCATCGCGCGGGTCCTCGGCGTCGACGCCACCCCGCTGCTCGCCACGTACGACACCACCTACGCCGACGCCCCGGTCGACCCGCGCGCCGTCTTCGAGGCCGAGCTCGCCGTGGGGCACGGCGGCCTGCGCCCGATGCGCGGCGGCCCGAACTGGTCCGTCCTCGTCGCCGCGGTGATGGCGGTCGTCCTGGTCTGGTCGGTCGCTCGCCTGGTGATGGCCGGCTCGCCGGCCTCGCCCGCCCCGCAGATCAGCCTCGACAGCGGCTCGGCCGGCACCAGCAACCCGTACGGCAAGACCGCCGCGCCGGTGCCGCTCACCGTCACCGCGGCGGGTGGCGGCGCCCAGGTCGTCGTCCGCGACGCCACCGGCACCGTCGTCTTCACCGGCGACCTGGCCTTCGGCCAGAGCAAGTCGCTCAAGGTCTCCCCGCCGGTCCGGATCCAGTCCTCGGACGGCTCCCTCGCGGTCTCGATCAAGGGCGGCAAGCCCGAGGCCATCGGCTCGATCGGGAAGTCGGCGCAGAAGACGTACACCGCCGACTGACCGACGTCACGACACGCACCATCAGGGGCTCCGCGCATCGTCCATGGCGAATCGTCGCGGGGCCCCTGATCGCGTCATACTCGACGGTGATGACTGAGACGACTGAGCACACCGGGCAGCCCCTCTCCGTGGCGATGGTGACCCTGGGGTGCACCCGCAACGAGGTCGACTCCGAGGAGCTGGCCGGCCGGCTCCAGGCGGGCGGCTTCCGGCTCGTCACCGACCCCTCCGAGGCCGACACCGTGGTGGTCAACACCTGCGGCTTCGTCGAGCAGGCCAAGAAGGACTCCGTCGACACCCTCCTCGAGGCCGCCGATCTCAAGGAGACGGGCCGCGCGCAGGCCGTCGTCGCGGTCGGCTGCATGGCGGAGCGCTACGGCAAGGAGCTCGCCGACCAGCTGCCCGAGGCCGACGCCGTCCTCGGGTTCGACGACTATCCGGACATCGCCGCCAAGCTGCGCTCCATCGTCTCCGGCGGCCACCACGAGGCGCACGTCCCCAGCGACCGGCGGCTGCTGCTGCCGATCAGCCCGGTCGAGCGCGACGCGTCCACCATCTCGGTGCCCGGCATGGGCGCGATCGACGACAACGTCATCGGCATGCTCGGCGGAGCCGAGAAGGACTTCTCCGCCGTACGGGCGCGGCTCGACGACGCCCCGTGGGCGCCGCTCAAGCTGGCCTCCGGCTGCGACCGTCGCTGCACCTTCTGCGCCATCCCGAGCTTCCGCGGCTCCTTCGTCTCGCGCCGTCCCAGCGACGTGCTGCACGAGGCGCAGTGGCTGGCCGGCCAGGGCGTCAAGGAGCTCTTCCTGGTCTCGGAGAACTCCACCTCCTACGGCAAGGACCTCGGCGACCTGCGTCTGCTCGAGACCCTGCTGCCCGAGCTCGCCGCCGTCGACGGCATCGAGCGGGTCCGGGTCTCCTACCTGCAGCCCGCCGAGACCCGCCCGGGCCTGATCAAGGCGATCGCCTCGACGCCGGGCGTGGTTCCGTACTTCGACCTCTCCTTCCAGCACGCCTCCAACGCGGTGCTGCGCAAGATGAAGCGCTTCGGCGACCCGGAGTCGTTCCTCAAGCTGCTCGAGGACGTCCGCCGGTACGCGCCGGAGGCCGGGATCCGGTCCAACGTCATCGTCGGCTTCCCGGGCGAGACCGAGGAGGACCTCGAGATCCTCTGTGACTTCCTCGAGGCCGCCCGTCTCGACGTCACCGGCGTCTTCGGGTACTCCGACGAGGAGGGCACGGAGGCCGCCGGCTTCACCGACAAGCTTGACGAGGACGAGGTCGCCGCACGCCTGGCCCACGTCAGCAACCTGGTCGAGGAGCTCACCGCCCAGCGCGCCGAGGAGCGCATCGGCGAGCGCGTCGAGGTGCTCGTCGAGGTCATCGACGAGGGTGAGGACGACGACGAGGACGGCGAGGTCGAGATCGTCGGCCGGGCCGCCCACCAGGGCCCCGACGTGGACGGCATGACCACGCTCGTCGGCAAGGACGGCGGCGCACCCACCGGTCTCAAGAGGGGCGACCTCGTCCGGGCCACCGTGGTCGCCAGCGAGGGCGTCGACCTCATCGCCGAGGTCGACTAGGCCCTCCGGCACCGCCGACTCGGCGCTCCGGCACGGGTGACTCGGCCCTCCGGCACCGCCGACTCGGCCCTCCGGCACGGGTGACTCGGCCCTCCGGCACGGCGCCGGTGTGCGGCGACAGGGGAGCGTGGCCGCCCTACCGATAGGGTCGGGTCGTGACCGAGACCGAGGCCGCGCAGCCGAGCAACTGGAACGTCCCGAACGTCCTGACGACGTTGCGGATCATCCTGGTGCCGTTCTTCGCCTGGGCGCTGCTCGTGCACGACGGCAACGACGCCACCTGGCGTCTGATCGCCTGGGCGATCTTCTTCGTCGCCATGGCCACGGACAAGATCGATGGCGACCTGGCGCGCAAGCACAACCTGATCACCGACTTCGGCAAGATCGCCGATCCGATCGCCGACAAGGCCATCACCGGCATGGCCTTCATCGGGCTCTCGATCATCGGCGAGGTCTGGTGGTGGGTGACGATCCTGGTGCTGATCCGGGAGTGGAGCGTGACCTTCGTACGTCTGGCGGTTGCCTCCAAGGTGGTCCTCGCCGCCGACACCCTCGGCAAGTGGAAGACGTTCATCCAGGGCCTCGCGCTCGGTGGTCTGGTGCTCCCGCTGACGGACCCCGACGCCGCCGACTGGTGGGAGTGGCCGGGCAAGATCCTGCACCTGATCTTCGAGCTCGGCCTGGCCGCCGCCGTGGTGCTGACGATGATCTCCGGCTACCAGTTCTACGCGAGCATCTGGAAGCAGCGCGCGAACCTGCGCCGCTGACGGCGCCACGTCTTCGCTGAGGGTCTTCCTGATTCTCTTACCGGCTGTTTACCTGAGAACAGCCGCCCGGTAACAGACGCTCGCTTGGGTTCAGTGGTTTGGCAACACGCCGACCCCGTCCGGTCGGTCTCGTCCAGCCGCCACCACCGGGGAGTCCCATCACATGTCCGCCGTACGCCGCATCGCGGCAGCTGTTCTCGGGACGGCCACCGCCGTCGCCGGTCTGCAAGTCCTGACGCCCGACGCTGCGCACGCGGCTGTCAACCACCTGGTCATCAACGAGGTGTACGGCGGTGGCGGCAACACAGGTGCCCCGTACACCTATGACTTCGTCGAGATCTATAACCCCACCAGCGGACCGCTCAGCCTTTCAGGGATGAGCCTGCAGTACCGCTCTGCCACGGCGACCACCGCTCCGGGCACCTCGGGCGTCAACGCTCTGAGCGGAATCGTTGCGGCCCACGGTCACTTCCTCGTGCAGCTGGCTGCCGGGACGACCGTTACCGACAAGCCACTGCCGAACGTGGACCTTGCGATCACCACGTCGCCGTTGGCCCTGAGCGGCACCGGCGGTCAGGTGTACCTCGTCAACGGCACTGCCGCTATAGCTGCACAGACGAACGCTGCTGCACCGTGGACGTTCGCCCCGTCGGTGGTCGACTTCGTCGGCTGGGGCACGACGACGAGTGTCTTCGAGGGTTCGAACCATGCCGGTGCCACGGCGAACGCAACCTCCATTTCGCGCGGCACGCTGGGTGTCGACACTGACGACAACGCAGCCGACTTTGCTGCCGCGACGGCACCGACGCCGGAGGGCTCGGCGACGGACTCCACGGGCGGCGGCACCGGCGCCCTCGCGCTGGCCGCGATCGCTGACAAGTCCGGCTACCGCAAGACCCCGATCTCCTCGTTCACGGTGAGCGCGACGGGCGGCACGGCGCCGTACAGCTACAGCCTGGGTGGGGACGCTGGCAGCGGGCTGAGCATCAACGCGAGCACGGGCGCCATCACCGGTACGCCGACGGCCGTCGGCACGTACCACCTCTCCGTGACCGCCACCGACTCCGCGTCGGCGACGTCGTCGCAGAGCTTCACCTTCACCGTCACCAACCCGCCGGCGCTGGCGCTGTCTCAGATCAGCGACGTGAACGGCTATCGCAACACCCCGATCGCACCGATCTCGCTGGGCGTCTCGGGCGGCGTCGCGCCGTACATGTACGACCTGACCTCCGACGCGGACGGCAGTGGCCTGACGGTCGACGCCAAGGGCACGATCTCCGGCCTGCCGACCGCGCCCGGCACCTACCACCTGACCGCGAAGGTCACCGACAGCGACGACACCCCGTCGATGACGACGAAGAGCTTCACCTTCACGGTCGCGGACGGCGACACCGCCAGCCACGTCGTGATCGCGGAGGTGTGGGGCGATGGCTCGTACAACGGCAGCGCGTACAAGAACAACTTCATCGAGCTCTACAACCCGACCGACTCGAACGTCGACCTGAGCAATGACTCGATCGCCTACGTCCCGGCGTCGAACGCGACGCCGGCAGTGGTCGCACCGACCCAGCAGTCGGACCTGACCGGCATCATTCCGGCGCACTCGTTCTACCTGATCTCGGGAACCACCTCGAGCACCGGATGCTCGCCCACTGGGGGCGCCAACGGTGTCGATCTTCCCGCGCCGGACGACTACTCGACGCTGTGCTGGCACTATGCCGATGGCACCGTCGCACTTCTGGACACCCAGGATGCGACCGCCCTGCCCGGTGGCGACCTGACTGGCACGGACCATGTCGTCGATGCGCTCGGGTACGGCCCGACCACCGGGTATGTCCCGGTCGCCTATGAGGGTGCTGTCACGGGCAAGGCCACGAGCGGCTCGGCTGCAGCGTTGCGCTCTCCGGTCGGCAGCGACACGAACAACAACAACGCTGACTTCACGACGATCGCACCGATCGCCATCAACTCGAACGGTGACACCCAGCCGCAGCTGAAGCTCGCTCCTGTCGCGGATCAGACGGCGCTCACCGGTCAGACCATGGCGCCGATCGACCTGGCAGCCAGCGGCGGCGTCGGCACGATCGCGTACACGACCACGAGCGCGCTTCCTGCGGGCGTGACGCTGAACAGCGCCACGGGTGTGATCAGCGGGACTCCGACGGTGGCGGGTGTGTACCCGATCACCGTCAAGGCGGCGGACGGCCTCAACGACAACGCCTCGATCAGCTTCACGCTCACCGTCGGCAGCTTCCTCGTCACCAACCCCGGCGACCAGACGCTCGACACCAGCAGCGACGCCGACATCGAGCTCCAGGTCTCCCCGGCCACGAACAGCTACACCTTCGCGCTCAAGGCGGGCAGCACGCTGCCCGGCGGGCTCAGCCTGAACACGACCACGGGCGCGATCAGCGGCACACCGAGCACGGTGCAGCCGGCGACGCCGGTTACCGTGACCGTGACCAACACGAGTGATGCGACCACCGTCGACGTCACCTTCAACATCACCGTCACCAACAACCTGGTCTCGATCGCCACGATCCAGGGCACCGCCGCCAACGGTCGCTCGACGTACGCACCGGCCACCGGCACCGGGGCGGGCCAGACGGTCACCACGCAGGGCGTGGTGACTGCGGTCTGGGACGCGGGCTACTCCGGCACCGGCACCAGCGCCACCATCGGCACGCCGAACTCCGGCCTCTCCGGCTTCGTCATCCAGACCCCCGACGCCGACGTGGCGACCGCGCCGGCCTCCGAGGCGATCTTCGTCTTCTACGCCGGCACCGCCTTCCAGGGCAAGGACGCCCAGGGCGCCGCCATCGCGGTCGGCGACTCGGTCAAGGTCAGCGGCACCGTCAGCGAGTACAAGGCGGCCAGCGCCGCGTCCTCGGAGACCGCCACCGAGCTCACCGCCACGGTCGCGAACACGCACCGTCTCGCCAGCTCGCTCGGCACCGTCACCACCCAGACCGCGCTGCCGGTGCACTACGCCGACCGTGAGGCGCACGAGTGGGAGGCGTACGCGCCGACCGACGCCGTCGTGACCGACACGTACGATTTCGAGAGCGACGGCGAGCTCGGTCTCGCCAGCGGCGACAAGCCGC
The DNA here is from genome assembly GCF_055391535.1 of Nocardioides sp. JCM 18998. Lineage (NCBI taxonomy): Bacteria > Bacillati > Actinomycetota > Actinomycetes > Propionibacteriales > Nocardioidaceae > Nocardioides > Nocardioides sp. JCM 18998. The sequence goes on along the minus strand of NZ_AP043886.1, from coordinate 3,918,121 downwards.
TGGTCCAGCCGACCGAGATCTGCAAGACCTCGAACGCCACCTGCATCCAGACCGCCGAGAACGACATCGTCGACCGGGGCTACTTCCTCGGTGACGGCACCAACACGTTCTTCACCTCGAGCAGCACGCACTACAACCCGAGCAAGAGCGGCAACAGCGCCATCCCGCTGCCGTACATGGACGCGACCCACTCGGCACGCGTCGGTGCCCACGTCACCGCGGCGCCCGGGCACGCGCTCGTGCTCGGCTATTGGCCCGACCTGTCCCAGACCGCTGCCACCCGCCCCGGCAAGTGGTACCTGCAGCCCGACCGCGCCGTCCTCGGCACGCCCGGCACGCAGACCACCGAGGGCACCCCGGACCTCGGGACCGACGCCGTGACGTTCGAGGACACCCGGACGACCAACCAGGCGCCGAACCCGGCGAACATCAACGCCGACGGCACCAGCAACCTGCGGGTCGCGACGTTCAACGTCGAGAACTACTTCACCGAGACCGGCGAGCAGTTCGCCGCCGACAACCCGGCGATCGGAAACTCCGCCGACGGCGTGAACTCCTCGACCACCAAGGGGTGCCAGTACGACTACGACCGGGCTGCCCACCGCGAGCTGACGTACCAGTGCGTCTCGCCGTTCGGCCAGGCCACCAAGTGGGACGACGTCTCGGGCAACCCGACGGCCTACAAGGCCGGGGCGATGAACGCTCCTCGCGGCGCCGCTCGTGACGAGGACTTCGCCCGCCAGACCGCGAAGATCGTGACCGCGATCAACGGCCTCGGCGGCATCGACACCCACGCCGTGAACCATGGTTCGGGGGCCGACATCATCTCGCTCGAGGAGATCGAGAACCCGATCAAGCTCAAGCGGGGCATCACCAACAGCCCGCTCTCCCCGGACCTGAGCAACCTCAAGGACCAGGGCCAAGGCACGCCGATCGCGAACCGTGACGAGGCGTTGAAGTACCTCGTCGACCAGCTCAACAAGGCTGCCGGCAGCGACGTGTGGGGCTACGTGAAGTCGCCCGAGGAGGCCACCGACGCCACCCCGTACACCCACATGTGCTCGATCCTGCGCGGTGACGGCGTGACCCCGATCGACGGCAACGCGGCCTCGCTCGCGAACGCGAGCTGCTCGTACGCCTCGGGCCAGGACGTCATCCGCTCGGCGTTCATCTACAAGAGGGCGACCATCGTCCCGGTGGGTGCGTCGGACATCGACTTCCCGGCCAACCCGATGAGCCCCGACGGCGTCGGCAACAACGCGCAGCCGACCTACAACGGCGCCACCCCGTTCGACCTGGCCCGCGAGCCGCTCGCCCAGTTCTTCAAGCCGAAGGGCTACCCGAACTCGGCCGGCTTCGCGGTCATCGTGAACCACTTCAAGTCGAAGGGTGGCACCTCCACCAGCGACGACCCGAAGATCACCGTCACCGGCGACAACAAGTCCGACCCGCTCGTGGGCGCATACAACACGGCCCGCACGGCCGAGGCCAAGGAGCTGGTCCGCTTCGCGAACGAGTTCGCCGACAAGTGGGACACCGACAAGGTGCTGATGGTCGGTGACTTCAACTCCTACACCGACGAGGACCCGGTCAACGAGGTGCTGAGCGACTCCCAGGGCGGTCTGGACTTCTCGCTGATCGAGTCGAGCGACACGAACGACATCACCTACAACTACACGTCGAACGTCAACGTAGGCACCGACGCGTCCGGCCAGCTGCACGTCGCCACGCCGAACACCAGCGGCACGTCCGGCACCGACCAGGTCGGCTACGGCACGGTCGGCTCGATCGACCACGAGTTCATCTCCGCGGGCCTCGAGTCGATGCTCACCGGCGCCGACGTGTGGGAGATCAACGCCAACGAGACCGACGCGTACGACTACGGCCGGTTCAACACCAACGCGACCGACTTCTACTACGGCACGGCACCGGGCGCGACGGTCCCGGCGGGCGCGACGCTCGCTCGGGACCTCGCGGTCGCCACCCCGTTCCGCAGCTCGGACCACAACCCGATGGTGATGGGGCTGAAGCTCCCGACCCTGGCGGATGCCGGCAAGGTCACCGACGTCCAGATCGTGGGCGTCAACGACTTCCACGGTCGTCTCATCGCCGACTCCTCCGACGGTGGCGCGGCCGCCCTCGGTGGCGCGGTCAACGAGCTGCGCGACGAGTACGGAGCGGACAAGACGCTCTTCGTCTCCGGCGGCGACAACGTGGGCGCCTCGACCTTCGAGTCGTTCACCGCGCACGACAAGCCGTCGCTCGACGCCCTGACCAGCATCGGTCTCGACGTCTCGACCGTCGGCAACCACGAGTTCGACGGCCAGGCCTCGCTCGGCGCGAACAACGTGGGCTGGAAGGACCTGGTCAACCGGCTGATGAAGCCGTACGACCCGACCACCAACCCGTACGGCCCGGCCGCGTCCGCCAAGGACCCGGACGGCATGCCGTACCTCGCAGCCAACGTGATCGACAACGCCACCGGCAAGCCGGTCGCGCCGCCGACCGCGGAGAAGTCGATCACCCTCGACTCCGGCAAGACGGTCAAGATCGGCTTCGTCGGCACCGTCACCCCGGACCTGGTCTCGCTGGAGAGCCCGGCGAACCTCGCCGGCGTCACCGTGCAGAACCCGGCCCAGACGATCGCGACGATCAACAAGTACGCCGACCAGCTCAAGCAGAGCGGCGATGCGATCGTCGTGCTGCTGACGCACGAGGGCGCGGCGTCGACCGACTGCTCGACGCTGCTCGACAGCGGCTCGTTCGCCAACGAGCTGAACGGTCTCGACGACAACGTCGACGCCGTCCTGTCGGGCCACACCCACCTCGAGTACGCCTGCTCGATGGACAAGGATGCGACGACGAGCAACCCGCTCACCACCCGCCCGGTCATGCAGGCCGGCTCGTACGGCGTGGCGCTCGCCCAGCTCGTCTACTCCTTCGACGCCGACGGCGTGCCGACCGACGTCACCTCGAACATCGCCGGCGTCAAGGGTCCGGTGAGCACGCTGTTCAGCGCGCCGGAGGACGCCGCCGTCGCCACGATCGTCGACCAGGCCGTCACGGCCTCGAAGACGGTCGGCGCGCAGACGCTGGGCAAGCTCGGCGGCCCGTTCGACCGGGCCCGGCTCAGCGACGGCACCGAGAACCGCGGTGGCGAGTCGACGCTGGGCAACCAGATCGCTGAGATCCAGCGCTGGGCGACGTCGAGCGACGACCCGAACGGCTACGTCTCGGCGACCAACGGCTCGGCGCAGATCGCGTTCATGAACCCGGGCGGTCTCCGTGCCGACCTCGAGGGCACCGACGCCGACGGCTCCGGTGACCTGACGTACCGGGCGGCGGCCGATGTCCAGCCGTTCGCCAACGAGCTGACCAACATGACCCTGACCGGAGCGCAGCTCAAGCAGCTGCTCGAGGAGCAGTGGTCGCGCGACAACATCGACAACGCCAAGGCCAACATCCCGGCCCGGCCGTTCCTGAAGCTCGGCATCAGCAAGGGCTTCACGTACACGTACCACGAGGTGGCGGACCCGGTTCACGCCGGCGCGAAGCTCGGTGTCGTCGACGGGATGTGGCTCAACGGCGCCCCGATCAGCCTCACCCAGCACTACAGCGTCACGGTGAACTCGTTCCTGGCCAGCGGCGGTGACAACTTCTGGGTGCTCGCCAACGGCAGCAACCAGGAGGACACCGAGCAGACCGACCTCCAGGCACAGGTCGACTACATGAAGGGCTACGCGACCACCGCCCTGCCGGTGGACGCCTCCCAGCGCGGCGTGCAGCTGACCTTCCCGACCACGGACAACGTGCCGCCGGCGATCACCGGTCAGGACCAGGCGATCTCGTTCGACCTCGCCTCGCTCGACATGACCGGCAAGTCGGCCGCCAACACGGCGGGGGACAAGCGGGACGACACCCTCTCCGTGATGCTCGGCACGACGAAGATCGGCAGCGCCACGGTCACGCACGGCAACAGCACGCAGCCGTACGACGACCGCGGCACCGCCCACGTCGCCTTCACGTTGCCCGCCGGAGCAACCGGCGCGCTCACCGTGGTGGGTGACACCACCGGCACCGTCGTCGAGATCCCGCTGGATCTGCCGAAGACGGCCACCGCGGTGAGCGCGACCGACCCGCAGGCCGTCACGGCCGGGTCGGGCTCGGTCACCGCCACGGTCTCCTCCGACGACGGCAGCCCGTCCGGCTCGGTGGAGTTCAAGGACGGCGACACACTGCTCGGCACGGCGGCGGTCGGCGCCAACGGGATCGCCACGCTGTCCCTCGCCTCGGCGATGCTGGCGGGCGGTGCGCACACCATCACCGCCACCTACACCGGCAGCGCCGGCTTCGACACCAGCACCACGACCTTCACGCTCAACGTGACGGCGATGCTGGTGCTCGACACCCTGCCGGCGCAGACCTGGACGGCTGGTACGGCGATCACCCCGGTGACCGCCACGGCCACCGGGGGCACGGCACCGTACACCTACTCGGCGACCGGCCTGCCGGCCGGCGTGAGCATCAACGAGTCGACCGGTGTCATCAGCGGCACGCCGACGGCGGCGGGCACCGGCTCGGCGACGATCAGCGTCACCGACGCCGCCGAGCGCAGCACCGGCGTCGGGATGGCCTGGACGGTCAACCCGGCGAGCACCGGCGGCGGCGACACCAGCTCGTCCCCGTCGCCGACCACCTCGCCGAGCCCGACCACGTCGACCAGCCCTTCGACGTCGCCGAGCCCGACCACGTCGTCGTCGCCCACCACCAGCCCGACCACGGGAGGGCAGGGCGGCCACGGCGTCACGATCAAGCCGGGCAACCACCAGGTCACGTTCAAGCACGGGCACGCCACCCTGACGATCAAGGTCAGCACCGGCAAGGGCGCTGCCAATGGCGGCAAGATCAAGATCCGCGGCAAGGGCATCCGCGGCGGCGGCGTGGTCCGGCACGGCAAGGTCGTCATCGTCCTGACGAAGGCCACGCCGGGCAGGCACAAGGTCCGGATCGTCTATGCGGGCACCGCCACCACCCCGGCGAAGACCATCACGACGATCGTCCGGGTCCCGCGGCACAAGCACTGAGCACCCCTCAGCGCGGACCAGCAGCGCCGGTCGGTACGGATCCTCGTACCGACCGGCGCTGCGGCGTACGCGGGCCGGCTCAGCCTGCGTCGGCGAGCGCGAACGCGGCCTGGATCAGCGCCAGGTGGCTGAACGCCTGCGGGAAGTTCCCCACCATCCGCTCGCGGACGGGGTCGTACTCCTCGCTCAGCAGCCCTACGTCGTTGGTCAGCCCGACGAGTCGGTCGAAGAGGGCGTGCGCGTCGTCGAGGCGCCCCGCCATCGCGTACGCGCTCACCAGCCAGAACGAGCAGGCGAGGAACGGGTGCTCGTCGCCGGCGAGGCCGTCGACCCCGCTGGAGGTGCGGTAGCGCAGCACCAGCCCGTCGCGCATGAGGTCCTGCTCGATCGCCGCGATCGTGCCGAGGACGCGTCGGTCGTCGCCGGGGAGGAAGCCGACGAGAGGCAGCATCAGCAGCGAGGCGTCGACCTCGGTGGTCGCGTCGTGCTGGACGAAGGTGTTGCGCTCGGCGTCGTACCCCTCGGCGAGGACCGCCTCGCAGATCTCGTCGCGGATGGCACGCCATTCCTCGACCGGGCCGTCGAGCCCGTGCCGCTCGACGGCTCCGATGGCGCGATCGAAGGCGACCCACATCATGACCCGGGAGTGGGTGAACTGCCGGGGCTCGCCCCGGATCTCCCACAGCCCGTTGTCGGGCTCGCGCCAGTGCTCGGCGAGCTCGCTGATCAGGGCGCGCTGCATCGCCCAGGCGTTCGTGTCGGCGCGGCCACCGGCGTCCCGGTCGGCGGCGAGCGCGTCCATCAGCTCGCCGAGCACGTCGTGCTGGACCTGCTCGACAGCCGCGTTCCCGATCCGCACCGGCCGGGACCCGGCATAGCCCGGCAGGTGGTCGAGGGTGCTCTCCGGGAGCCGGCGGCGCCCGTCGATGCCGTACATGATCTGCAGATCCTGCGGGTCACCGGCCACGGCGCGCAGCAGCCACTCGCGCCACAGCGTCGCCTCGTCGACGTACCCCGCCCGGATCAGGCTGGCGACCGTCAGCGACGCGTCGCGCAGCCAGCAGTAGCGGTAGTCCCAGTTGCGCTCGCCGCCGAAGTCCTCCGGCAGGGAGGTGGTGGGCGCGGCGACGACTCCACCGCTGCGCGAGTCGGTCATCAGCCGCAGCGTCATCAGTGAGCGCAGCACGACGTCGCGGTGCGGCACGTCGGTCGCGCAGCGCTTCGCCCACTCGTGGTCACGGTCGATGGTCTCGTGGGCGGTGCGCAGCACCTCGGGGAGGTCGGCGAGCTCGGTGAGCGGGTCGTAGGAGGGCAGCCAGGTGGTGACGAAGGCGAGCTCGTCGCCCTCGTTCACGTCGAAGGTGTCGCTGTGCTGGTGGTCGACCGCGCGTGGCAGCCGGGGACCGCGCAGCACCAGCATGTCCGGACCGGCGGTCGCGGTGATCGCGTGCTGCCGGTTGATCGAGCGCCGGCGCACCCACGGCAGCACCCGTCCGTAGTCGAGCCGGACGACCCAGCGGTGGTCCATCGTCACGGTGCCGGCCACGCCGCGCACGATCCGCACCAGGTCGGCCTGGCCGTCGCCCTCCGGCATCAGGTCGGTCAGGGTGACCTCGCCGGTCATGGTGGTGAAGGTCGTCTCGAGGGCGGTCGAGGCGCCCAGGTAGCGGCGCCTCACCTGGTACTCACCGACCGGGACGAGCTGCCAGTGGCCGTGGTCGTCGCTGCCGAGCAGGCCGGCGAAGCAGGCCGGCGAGTCGAACGACGGCAGACACATCCAGTCGACCGAGCCGTTGGTTCCGACCAGCGCCGCGGTGCGCCTGTCGCCGATCAGTGCGTACTCCTCGATGGGCAGAGCCATGGGGGTGAGGTTACGTGTCAGACTCCGTTTCATGAGCGAGCCGCCGCTGCCGACCCGCGTCCACCTCGCGCTACGTGCCGCGGGGCAGACGCTTGCCACGGCCGAGTCGCTGACCGGCGGGCAGCTCGCCGCCACGATCACCGCGGTGCCCGGGGTCTCGGAGACCTACCTCGGTGGAGCAGTGACGTACGCGACGGCGCTGAAGGTCTCGCTCCTCGGAGTGCCGGAGTCGGTGGTCGAGACGTACGGGGTGGTCTCGGCGCCGTGCGCCGCCGCGATGGCGGCGGGTGCCCGCGGGCTGACCGGCGCGACCTGGGCCCTGGCGACGACCGGGGTCGCGGGACCGACCGAGCAGGAGGGGAAGCCGGTCGGGACCGTGTACGTCGGACTGGCCGGTCCGGGGCTGCTCGATGCGGTTGAGCTCAGGCTCGACGGCGACCGGCCGACGATCCAGGCAGAGACGTGTGCACGAGCGCTCGCCGCGCTCGAGTCGATCTTGATCGACCGGGTACCGCGGGAATCAGGCGGCCTCGGGTAGCGTTGGCACACCACAGCGATGGACGGTTCGAACACAGGAGGCAAGCCGATGGTGCTGTTCCGGCGGGTGCTCGGTGAGGTGCTCCGTGCTCAGCGCGTGGATCGCGGCATGACGCTGCGCGAGGTCTCCGCGGGTGCGCGGGTCAGCCTCGGCTACATCTCCGAGATCGAGCGCGGACAGAAGGAGGCCTCCTCGGAGCTGCTCTCCTCGCTGTGCAGCGCCCTCGACGTCACCCTCTCGACGGTTCTGCGTGAGGTCTCCGACGCGGTCGCGGTCGAGGAGGCCGCGCTGCGGCCGACGCCGATCCCGGTGCGCACCGCGTCCGACGTGGTGGCCTCCGCAGCCTGACCGCGGTCGGTCAGCGCTCGGGCTGGCAGGACGGGCAGAAGTACGCGGGCCGTGGCCGGCCCTCCTCGCCCATCTCCAGGCGTCGTACCGGGCCCGCGCAGCGCGGGCATGCTGCGCGGCTGCGCCCGTAGACGGCGTTGACCGGTGGTCGACGGGTCATCGCTTGGTCGAGCTTGAGGTGCGCCACCCGGAGCATCCGGGTCAGGTCGGGCACCTTCGCGACCGGGATGGTCGGGTGGACGCCCATCGTGAAGCAGACCTCCGCGGCCCACATGGTGCCGAGCCCGGCGAGGTTGCGTTGGTCGCGCAGGGCGTCGAAGACCGGTCGCTCCGGCTGCTCGCGCAGCCTGCGAGCCGCCTCCGCCTCGTCCCAGTCGGGACCGAGCAGGTCGGGACCGAGATGGGTGAAGGCGGCGGTCTCCTCCGATCGGGGGAGCAGCTCGACGAGCCCGAGCTGGAAGCCCACTGCCAGGGCCTGCTCGGTCGTCAGGACCACCCGGGCCAGATGCGAGGCCTTCGGCCAGCGCTGATGTGGGCGCAGCGTCGCCCATGAGCCCTCCATCTTGAGGTGGGTGTGCAGCGTCCAGTCGGTGCCGATGCGGGTCAGCAGATGCTTGCCGCGGGTGTGCGTCGACTCCACCCGTTGTCCGCTGAGATCGACGGTGGCGAGCTGGGGGACGCGGAAGTCGCTGGAGGTGAGCGTCTGACCGGAGAGCGCCCGGTCGAGTCGACGCGCCGTACGCAGGACCGCGTCGCCCTCAGGCACCGGGCTGACCCTCGCGCAGCCGCAGCCCCCGGGGCGAGGCGACGAAGCCGGCCTGCTGCAGCGCCTGGCGCAGCGGGGTGTCCCCGGAGCCGAGAAGCGGGGCTCCGTCGGCCTTCTCCACGGTGAGCCGGCCGAGGGCACCGCGGCGTACGGCCTGGGCGAGCGCGCCGGCGGCCGCGGCGAGCGGCGCGAGCTCGTCGGTCCACGAGAGCAGGGTGCGGCCGCCCCGCTCGACGTAGAGGGCGAGGGAGCCGTCGACGAGGACGACGACGGCGCCCGCCTTGCGGCCGGGCTTGTGGCCGATCTCGGCGGGCTCGGAGGTCGAGCCTGTCGCGACCCGCTCCGGCCACGCCAGGGCGGCGCCGTACGGATTGGCCGGGTCGGTCGCGGCGAGGCAGACCACGGTCGGCTCCCGGCCGTCGGCGTCGTCGGCGCTGAGGGTGAAGGTGCGGAGCCGGTCGACGGCCCCCGCGGTGCCGAACTGGGCTGCGCCGAGGCCCTCCACGAAGTATCCCCGTCGGCACCGCCCGGACTCCTCGAAGGCGGAGAGCACCTTGTAGACCGCCGCGAACCCGCCCGGCACACGCTCGGCCGTGACGGCGCCGCGGGTGACGACGCCGTAGCGGTCGAGGAGCCGCTCCGCCGCGGCATGCGCGCGCCGGGTCGGATCGGTGTCGATCGGGGGCAGCAGCGACCACCGGCCCGAGGTCTCCGGTGGCCCGGTCCGGATCGGCATCCTGGGACGGCTGCCGGCCAGTCGGGTGCGCGGCGCGGGCCGGCGGGAGCGGTGCGCGGGCGTACCGGAGCGGGTGAGGGCGCGCAGTGGCGCGAGGGTGTCGTTGCCGATCCGGCCCGCCCAGGCCAGCTCCCACAGAGCGGCGCTGAGGGCAGCATCGTCGGTGGCCCCGACCGCGTCGGAGAGCTGCCGGAAGAACCAGGCGCCGCCGGGGGCCAGGGCCTCGAGCAGCAGGTCGGCGAGATCGCTCTGCTCGAAGGGCTGCGTCTCGGGCAGGGTCAGATCGGCCGTGTCGGCCAGGTGCAGCGAGACCCATCCGTCGCTGCCCGGCAACGGACCGTGCCCGGCCCAGAGGACCTCACCCGAGGCCGTCAGCTCGTCGAGGAACGCCGGCTCGTAGTCGCGCACGCGGGCGGCCAGCACGAGCGGCTCCAACGCGCTGGCCGGGACGGGCGACCCCGCCAGCTGCTCGATCGCGGTCAGAACCCCATCGACACCGCGCAGCCCCCTGCTCGCCCCCGGACGCGCTGCCCTCGGATCGATCGGCGCGACCCGCTGCCAGGCCGGCAGGAAGCGGGCCAGCGTGGTCGGCTCGACCGGCTCGATCTCCTTGCGGAGCCGGGCCAGCGAGCGGCGCCGCAGCGTGCGCAGGACGTCGGCGTCGCACCACTCGGTGCCGGACCCACCGGGGCGGAACTCGCCGTCGAGCACCCGGCCACGGGCCGCGAGCCGCTGCAGGGTGTGGCGCACCACGGCGACGCCGAGGCCCAGCCGCTCGGCGACCTGTTCGGCGGCGAAGGGACCGTGCGTGCGAGCGAAGCGCGAGACCAGGTCGCCGACCGGGTCCTCGACGGGCTCGGCGAAGGTCGCGGGGGTGCCGGGCGGGACCGGCACCCCGAGGCCGTCCCGCAGCCGAGCCACGTCCTCGATGACGGCCCAGCGCGGCTCGCCGCTCATCCGGACCTCGACGATCCGGCGGCTCGTGCGCAGGGCGCCGAGCCATTCCTCGATCGGGGACCCGTCGGCGGAGCGATCCCGGACCTCGGCGGTGCTCAACGGCCCGATGAGTCGCAGCAGGTCGGCGACACCCTCCTCGCCGCGCGCCCTGCGATCGGGCGCGGTGCGCTGCAGCTCGGACTCGACCTCGGTCAGCACGTCCGGGTCGAGGAGCTCGCGCAGCTCGGCGCGGCCGAGCAGCTCGGCGAGCAGCCCCTGGTCGAGGGAGAGCGCGGCGGCCCGCCGTTCGGCGATGGGCGAGTCGCCCTCGTACATGAACTGCGCGACGTAGCCGAACAGCAGGCTCCGCGCATAGGGGCTGGGCTGCGGTGTGGCGACGTCGACGACCTGCACCTCACGACGCTCGACCCTGCCCAGGAGCGTCACCAGGGCCGGCAGGTCGTAGACGTCGCGCAGGCACTCGCGGACCGCCTCGAGGACGATCGGGAAGCTCGGATACTGGGCCGCGACCTCCAACAGGGACGCTGCCCGCTGGCGCTGCTGCCACAGCGGCGAGCGACGACCGGGATCGCGCCGCGGCAACAGGAGGGCGCGGGCGGCGCACTCGCGGAAACGGGAGGCGAAGAGGGCCGACCCGCCGATCTCCGAGGTGACGATGTCCTCGATCTCGTCGGGAGCGAAGACCACCACGTCGCCACTCGGTGGCTCGGCCTCGGTATCGGGGATCCGCAGCACGATGCCGTCGTCCGAGGCGACGGCCTGGCCGTCGATGCCGTAGCGCTCGCGCAGCCGGGCATTGATCGCCAGCGCCCACGGAGCATGAACGGGGGTGCCGTAGGGGGAGTGCACCACCAGGCGCCAGTCGCCGAGCTCGTCGCGGAAGCGCTCGACCACGATGCTGGTGTCGCTCGGCAGGGTCCGGGTCGCCTCGATCTGCTCGTGCAGGTAGCCCAGGAGGTTGCCGGCGGCGTAGTCGTCGAGGCCGCTCGTCATCACGCGCTCGGTCGCCACCGGGATGGGCAGCGCTGCGAGCTCGCGGGTGAAGCCACCGATCGCCGCCCCGAGCTCCGCGGGCCGACCGAGCTGGTCGCCCTTCCAGAACGGGAGCCGTCCGGGGATGCCGGGCGCGGGGGAGACCAGCACCCGGTCGTGGGTGATGTCCTCGATCCGCCAGCTCGTCGCGCCCAGCGCGAAGACGTCGCCGACGCGGGACTCGTAGACCATCTCCTCGTCGAGCTCGCCCACCCGCTTGCCGCCTGCGGCGCTCTCGCCGACCAGGTAGACCCCGAAGAGGCCACGGTCGGGGATGGTGCCGCCGCTGGTCACCGCCAGTCGCTGCGCCCCGGGGCGGCCGGTGAGGGTGCCGGCCACCCGATCCCACACGATGCGGGGCCGCAGCTCGGCGAACTCGTCCGAGGGATAGCGCCCGGCGAGCAGGTCCAGGGTGGCGTCGTACGCGCTGCGTGGCAGGGCGGTGAAGGGCGCCGCCCGGCGGACGAGCTCGAAGAGCTCGTCGACCGGCCAGACGTCCACGGCGGTCGCAGCCACCACCTGCTGGGCGAGCACGTCGAGGGGATTGGCCGGAACGGCGAGCGACTCGATCTGGCCGGTCCGCATCCGCTCGACGGCGACGGCGGTCTGGGCGAGGTCGCCGCGGTGCTTCGGGAACAGCACGCCGTGCGAGACCTCCCCGACCTGGTGGCCGGCTCGGCCGACGCGCTGCAGGGCGCTCGCAACGCTGGGCGGCGACTCGATCTGGACGACGAGGTCGACCGAGCCCATGTCGATGCCCAGCTCGAGGCTGCTGGTGGCCACGACGGCCGGCAGCCGACCGCGCTTGAGGTCGTCCTCGATCAGCGCGCGCTGCTCCTTGGAGACCGAGCCGTGGTGCGCCTTCGCGATGATCGTGCCCGGCTCCGCGGACGGTGGCGCGGCGAGGCTCGACATGCCGGCCTGACCCATCGCCTCGGCGGGCGGCCGCCGCTCCGCTCCGGTCTCGACGCCCGAGGCGATCTCGTTGAGCCGTGCGGTCAGCCGCTCGGCCAGGCGCCGTGAGTTGGCGAAGACGATCGTCGAGCGATGCTCGGCGATCAGCCCGGCGACGTGCTCCTCGACGTGTGGCCAGATCGACCCGGCGCGCTGGGGATCGCCCGCGTCCTCGTCGTACTCCCCGGGGGCTGTCATGTCCTCGACCGGCACGACCACGCGCAGATCCCACTCCTTCGACGACGGCGGCGCGACGATCTCCACCGGCGCCTCGCCGCCGAGGAAGCGGGCCACCTCCTCCAGGGGGCGCACGGTCGCAGACAGGCCGATCCGCTGGGCGGGCCGGTCAAGCAGCGCGTCGAGGCGCTCCAGGCTCAGCGCGAGGTGTGCTCCGCGCTTCGTCCCGGCGACGGCGTGCACCTCGTCGATGATCACGGTCTCGATGCTGCGCAGGGTCTCGCGGGCCTGACCGGTGAGCATCAGGAACAGCGACTCGGGGGTCGTGATGAGCACGTCGGGTGGGGTCGTGGTCAGGCGGCGTCGGTCGGCCGCCGTCGTGTCGCCCGACCGTACGCCCACCCGCACCTCGGGCACCTCGAGTCCGAGCCGGGCGGCCGTGTGCGTGATGCCGGCGAGCGGAGCGCGCAGGTTGCGCTCGACATCGACCGCGAGTGCCTTGAGCGGTGAGATGTAGAGGACCCGGCAGCGCTCGGCCTTGGCCGGCACGGGCTGGGTCATCAGCAGGTCGAGGGACCAGAGGAACGCGCTCAGCGTCTTGCCCGACCCGGTCGGTGCCACCACCAGGGCATGGCGCCCCTTGCTGATCGCCTGCCACGCGCCCGCCTGGGCGGGCGTCGGCGTGGCGAACGCCGCTGTGAACCACTCCCGGGTGGGCGCGCTGAAGGCGTCGAGGGGATCGGTCACGGCCGGCTCCGATGACATGGCGTCCATCCAAGCAGCCTCAGGCGAGCCCGGGAGTCGGGTCGGGCGGCAGCGGCGCGGCCGGCTCGCGGTTGCGCAGCCAGGCCCAGACGGCGCCGACCACGCCGACGAGGATCGAGATCAGGACGTTCCATCCGGTGGCCGCGACCAGGCCGATCGAGGCGAGCACCGAGACGCATGCGGCCCACCAGCCCCGGGTGCCGCCGGGAAGCAGCCGTACGGCGGCCACCGTGGCGACGAGGTAGGCCAGCGCGAACGTTCCCGTCGTGACCAGCAGCGTGCGCTCGGTGCCGGTGCCGGTGAGCGCCATGACGGCCAGTGTGCCCAGCCCGAGGAGTGACACCACAGCGAGTGACCGACGCGGCTCGCCACGCTGGTCGAGCCACCCCGGCAGCGACCGCTCCTGGGCGAGCGCCGCGCCCAGCCGGGCCGCACCGGCGAAGTAGGAGTTCATCGTGCCGATCGTCAGCAGCAGCGCGACGACGGTCATCACGGGCCGGGCGACGCCGCCGATGCCGACCACCAGGAGGGCGGAGAGCGGCGCCCTGCCGGGGTCGCCGCCGAGCACGGCCGTGGTCGCGAAGGCGACGCCCAGATAGAGCACCGCGACGATCGCGAGCGTGGCGGCCGCTGCCCGGGGGATGTCACGAGCCGGATGGGCGTACTCCCCGGAGACCGACGCCATGATCTCCCACCCGGCGAACGCCCAGACGAGGGCACCGGCGGCTGCCACGACGCCATGGAAGCCGTGCGGCGCGAAGGGGTGGAGGTTGCTCGCCCGGGCATGCGGCAGCGCGATCAGCACCGTCACCGCGAGCACCGCCGCGAGCACGATCGCGATGGCCAGCTGGACCCGCGCCGACAGCCTGATCCCGAACCAGTTGAGGGTCGTGACGATCAGGATGATCCCGGCCGCGACGGCCAGGGTCGTGCCGCGTCCCCGGCCGAGGTAGTCGGCGACGTACTCGCCGGCGAATCCGGCCGCCACCGGTGCGCCGATGCCGATGGTCAGGAAGAAGGCGCACCCGAGCGCGGTGGCGGCGTGGTCGCCGAAGGCGAGGCGGGCGTAGGTGGTCACCCCGCCGCCGCCCGGGTAGCGGGCGCCGAGAGCGGCGAAGGTCGCCGCGAGCGGGATCGAGACCAGCAGCAGCGAGGCCCACGCCAGGAGCGAGGCCGGGCCCGCCTTGGTCGCGGCGATCGCGGGCAGCGAGATCACGCCGGTGCCCAGCACCGCCCCGAGCGTGAGCGCCGTGCCCTGCAGAACGGAGATGCCGGGCCGCGATCCAGTCATGTCGCGAACGCTAGCGCCGACCCCTGACAAATCCGTTGGTGCCTCGTGCGAGAGTTTTCTGCATGAGCGAACCCGCCATCGAGCCGGACACCAAGGACTGGACCTGGGTCCTCGACGAGGCCTGCCCCGAGTGCGGCTTCGAGGCGCAACGCGTCACCGTCGATCGGCTCGCGCCGATCCTGCGCGACAACGCCACGGCATGGGAGCGGGTGCTCGCCGATGCGTCCGCGCGCGTACGACCGCGCGACGGTGTGTGGTCGCCGCTCGAGTACGGCGCGCACGTACGCGACGTCCACCTCGTCTTCGCGGAGCGGGTGCGCCTGATGCTGGCCGAGGATGAGCCGACCTTCGCCAACTGGGACCAGGACGAGACGGCGATCGAGAAGCGCTACGACCGCAGCGACCCGCAGGTCGTCTCCGAGGAGCTGCTCGACGCCGCCGCGAAGGTGGCTGACCTCTACGACACCGTGCCGCCCGGCGCATGGGGGCGGCGCGGGCTGCGCTCCAACGGCAGCGAGTTCACCGTCGAGACGCTCGGCCGCTATCACCTCCATGACGTGGTCCACCACGCGTGGGACGTCACCGGCGTCCGCTGGACCGGCTGATGCGCCACACCGAGTTCTGGCGCCGGATGGAGGAGGCCCTCGGTGCGGGCTATGCCGAGGTCTGGGCCTCGCAGTTCGTCCTCGCCGACCTCGGGGGCCGCACGGCCGCCGAGGCACTCGCCGACGGCTACGCGGCCAAAGAGGTCTGGGAGGCCGTGTGGGCCGCCCGTGAGCTCCCCGCCCACCTGCGCTGAGAAATCGGGACAGGTCGCGACACGCCGCGGCA
Organism: Nocardioides sp. JCM 18998; assembly: GCF_055391535.1. NCBI lineage: Bacteria > Bacillati > Actinomycetota > Actinomycetes > Propionibacteriales > Nocardioidaceae > Nocardioides > Nocardioides sp. JCM 18998. The sequence goes on along the minus strand of NZ_AP043886.1, from coordinate 3,902,781 downwards.
TCACCTTGGATCGAACATCTGTTCGGGTTAGATTTCTTCCACAGGTGACGCTGTGAGCAGCCTTTTCCACAGGCGCCGACACCAAACTGTCGGTGGCTCCGCCTAGCGTCCAGCCTTGATGACGAAGACGCGAGGAAAAGTGGCAAAGACGGCGGGCCAGAAGGCCCCTCAGGGAAGGACCATCATGGCTGGTGGAGACCGCGAGAAGGCTCTTGAGCTGGCGCTCGCAGGCATCGAGAAGCAGTACGGCAAGGGCTCGGTCATGCGACTGGGCGATGACACCCGGGCTCCGCTCGAGGTGATCCCGACCGGCGCGATCGCGCTCGACGTGGCCCTCGGCCTCGGCGGGCTCCCGCGAGGTCGCGTCGTGGAGATCTACGGCCCGGAGTCCTCCGGTAAGACGACGGTCGCGCTGCACGCCGTCGCCAGTGCTCAGCGCGCCGGCGGCATCGTCGCCTTCATCGACGCCGAGCACGCGCTCGACCCCGACTACGCCAAGGCGCTCGGCGTCGACACCGACGCCCTGCTGGTGAGCCAGCCCGACTCCGGTGAGCAGGCGCTCGAGATCGCCGACATGCTGGTCCGCTCGGGTGCGCTCGACCTGATCGTCATCGACTCGGTCGCCGCGCTCGTGCCGCGTGCCGAGATCGAGGGTGAGATGGGTGACAGCCACGTCGGCCTGCAGGCCCGCCTCATGTCGCAGGCGCTGCGCAAGATGACCGGTGCGCTCAACCAGTCCAAGACGACGGCGATCTTCATCAACCAGCTGCGCGAGAAGATCGGCGTCATGTTCGGCTCGCCCGAGACCACCACCGGTGGTCGCGCGCTGAAGTTCTACGCGTCGGTCCGCCTCGACGTCCGCCGCATCGAGACGCTCAAGGACGGCACCGACATGGTCGGCAACCGCACCCGCGTCAAGGTGGTCAAGAACAAGGTCGCCCCGCCGTTCAAGCAGGCGGAGTTCGACATCATGTACGGCAAGGGCATCTCCCGCGAGGGCGGCCTGATCGATGTCGGGGTCGAGGCCGGCCTCGTCCGCAAGGCCGGTGCCTGGTTCACCTACGAGGGCGACCAGCTCGGCCAGGGCAAGGAGAACGCCCGCAACTTCCTCAAGGACAACCCCGACCTCGCCAACGAGCTCGAGAAGAAGATCCTCGAGAAGCTCGGCGTGGGCGCCACCGTCGACGAGGCCCCGCTGGCCGAGCCGATCGGTGTCGACGACTTCTGATCCCCGAGCAGACGGTGTCAGTGACTGACCCGTGGGCGGCCGGGAATCCGCCCGACTGGCTCGGTGACGTCTCGGTCGGGGTGGACGCGTGGACGCGTCGCGCCCCGACCGAGACGGCGGAGCCGTTCGCGCGCGTCTCCGAGCGCTCGCAGCGTCGGGGCTCCACGGGCCGTCGGCGACAGCGCACAGGCGATGGCGGCCCATCCGAGCCGCTCGACGAGGTGGCCAGCGGCCCCGATGCCGATCCCGAGTCGGTGGCGCGCAAGATCCTCCTCGATCAACTCACCGGTCAGGCCCGCACCCGCAAGGAGCTCGCGGACAGGCTGGCCAAGAAGCTGGTCCCGCAAGAGATCGCCGACCGGCTGCTCGATCGGTTCGAGGAGGTCGGCCTGATCGACGACGCCGCCTTCGCGCGGCTGTGGGTCGACAGCCGGCAGTCGGGCAAGGGACTCGCCCGGCGAGCCCTCGCCCAGGAGCTGCGTCGCAAGGGCGTTGCCGACGAGGTGGCCCGCGAGGCGCTCGACGAGGTCGACCCCGAGGACGAGGAGTCAGCGGCCCGCGAGCTGGTGGCCAAGCGGATCCGCTCGCTCGGGCGCTTCGACGAGGTCACCCAGACTCGTCGGCTCGTCGGGATGCTCGCCCGCAAGGGCTACCCGCCGGGGATGGCGATGAGCGTCGTACGCGAGGCCGTGCGGGCGGCCGCGGAGGACGACGAGGACGCGTTCTCGGATGACCTGCCAGAATCCGACGTGTGACTGTCACGAAGCTGGCCCGTGCTCTGCGTCTCAAGCCGGGCGCGGTCGACCTGTCCGACTACTCGACCGATGCCACGCCCGCCATCAAAGGTGGGCGCAAGCAGGGGGAGCGGGAGCTCCAGGAGCTCGGCGAGGAGCTCCTCGATCTCCAGTCCAAGCTCTTCGCGCTCGGCAAGAGCGGAGATCGCCGACGCCTCCTCCTCGTCCTGCAGGGGATGGACACCTCCGGCAAGGGCGGCGTCCTGGTCCACACCGTCGGCCTGATGGACCCGCAGGGTCTACGGATCACCTCCTTCAAGGCGCCGACCGAGGAGGAGCGAGAGCACGACTTCCTGTGGCGCATCGAGAAGGTCGTTCCCGGTGCCGGCTACGTCGGCGTCTTCGACCGGTCCCACTACGAGGACGTCCTCATCGGCCGGGTCCGCGAGCTCGCCACGCCTCCCGAGATCGAACGCCGCTACGACGCCATCAACGAGTTCGAGAAGCGTCTCGTCGACGACGGCACCGTGATCGTGAAGTGCATGCTGCACATCTCACCCGAGGAGCAGCTGCAGCGCCTCCAGCGCCGCCTCGACGATTCCAGCAAGTACTGGAAGTACAACGCCGGCGACCTCGACGAGCGTCAGCTCTGGGCCGACTACACCCGGGCGTACGAGATCGCGCTCGAGCGCACCGACACCGAGCACGCGCCGTGGTTCGTGGTCCCCAGCGACCGGAAGTGGTACCGCAACCTCGCGGTGGCCGAGCTTCTGCTCGAGGCGCTGCGCGGGATGGATCTCGGGTGGCCGGAGGCCGGCTTCGACCTCGAGGCGGAGCGTAAGCGGGTCGAGACCGACACCATCACCTCCAAGAGCGTCGCCAAGGTGCTCGAGCAGCGCCGCAAGGAGTTGAGCGCGTGACCCTGCAGCGCGTCACCGTCACCCGCTACGTCACCCCGCTGCGTGAGGGCGGCAGCCTGCCCGGCATCGTCGAGGGCGATGACCTCGGCACCTACGTCTGCAAGTTCCGCGGCGCCGGCCAAGGACTGCGCGTCCTGGTCGCCGAGGTGATCGCCAGCGGCATCGCGACCCGCCTCGGCCTCAAGACGCCGCGTCTCGTGATGCTCGACGTCGACCCCGCGATCGCCCGCTACGAGGCCGACGAGGAGGTCCAGGACCTCCTCAACGCGAGCGCCGGTCTCAACCTCGGCATCGACTTCCTGCCCGGCGCCTTCGGCTACGACGGTGATGTCGTCGGTGGGACCGATCCCGCCCGCGTGCTGTGGTTCGACGCCTTTATCGCCAACGTCGACCGCAGCTTCCGCAACCCCAACCTGCTGCTGTGGGGCAGCGACCTGTGGGTCATCGACCACGGCGCCAGCCTCTACTTCCACCACGCCTGGGCGGGCGGCGTCACCGATCCGCAGCGGTTCGCCAACCAGCCCTGGAACAGCGACGAACACATCTTCGGTGCCTACGCCGACCGGCTGAAGGGCGTCGACGACGAGGTCACGCCACTGCTCGACGAGGCGGCGCTCACCGCGATCGTCGCCGAGGTCCCCGACGAGTGGCTCGAGCCGGTGCCCGGCGCCGCGACCCCGGCCGAGCTGCGTGCGGCGTACGTCCGCTTCCTGCTCACGCGACTCGGCACCCGCCAGTGGCTGCCGACGGCGGTGAGCGCGTGAGCACCCTGAAGCCGTACCAGTACGTCGTGCTGCGTTGCGTGCCCCGTCCCGACCGCGAGGAGTTCCTCAACGTCGGTGTCGTGCTGTTCTGCGAGGAGGACGGCTTCCTCGACGCCGCCTGGCACCTCGAGCGTGCGCGCATCGCGGCCTTCGCCGGCGACCTGTCGGTGGAGCGACTCGAGTCCGCGCTCGACGCGGTCGACGACATCTGCCGCGGCCGCGCGCATGCCGGCTTCGCGACCGGCCAGCGCGCCACGGCGTACGGCACCCGCGAGCTGGTCGACACCGCCAACTCCCGCTTCGGCCTGCTCAAGGCGCCCAAGAGCACGGTGCTCCAGCCCGGCCCGGTCCACGGCGGTCTCACCGCGGATCCGGCCGCCGAGCTCGACCGCCTGTTGGAGCGTCTCGTCGGCTAACCCCGAGATCGCAGCAAGGACCGCCGAGTTTGCACCTCAGGTGCAAACTCGGCGGTCCTTGCTGCAAATTCGGCGTCAGACGGGGACGAGCTCCACGGCCCCGACGGCATACCGCGCGAGGACCGTGCGGGCGACCTCGGGGTGGGCGCCCAGCGGCTCGGAGACCGCGACGGCGCCGGCCTCGATGGCCAGCTCGGCGGCGCGGTCCGGCAGGAAGCCAGGTGCCAGGAAGAGCGACGCCACCGCGATGTGGCGGCGACCCTCGCCGCGGAACGCCCGCACCGCCTCACCGGTCGCCGGCGGCGCCGATGAGGCGTACGCGGCGGTGACGGGCAGCCTGTGGTGGGCACCCCAGATCCGCGCCAGTCGGGCGACGGTCTGGTTGGCGAGCGGGTCCGAGGAACCGGCCGCGGCGAGCACCAGGGCGTCCAGCTCGCGCACCCGGGCAACCGACAGGGCGGCGCGCAGGCGCTCGTCGAGAACCTCGAGGAAACAGGCCTCGAGACCGAGGATCGCGGTCGCCCGCACCTTCACCTCGGGGTGCTTCGCCGTGACCTCGGCGACGGCGGAGGGTACATCGACCTTGGCGTGGTAGGCCTCCGTCAACAGCAGCGGTACAACGACGATCTCGTCGTGCCCGGCCTTGACGAGCCTGTCGACGACGGTGTGGAACGTCGGCTTCGACAGCTCGAGGAAAGCCGCCTCGACGCGGAGGTCGGGACGCTGGGCGCGGACCTCGGCGACGAGTGCGTTGATGGTGGCGGCGGAACGGGGGTCACGGCTTCCGTGAGCGAGCGCCACCAGGGCGGGGGCTGCCATCAGTGGTCTCCCTTCGTGGTCGTAACGGAGTGAGGGGGCAGGCGGAGCATCAGGTGTGGATGCCGCACTCGGTCTTGTTCATGCCGGCCCAGCGCCCGCTGCGCGGGTCCTCGCCGGGGGCGACGCGGCGGGTGCAGGGGGCGCAGCCGATCGACGGGTAGCCGTCGTAGACGAGCGGGTTGACCAGGATGCCGTTGTCGGCGATGTAGGCCTCGACCTGCTCGTCGGACCAGCGGGCGATGGGGGAGACCTTGACCTTCCCCTTCTTCGCGTCCCAGCCGACGACCGGCGCGATCACCCGGTTGTGGGTCTCGGCGCGGCGCAGCCCGGTCGCCCAGGCGTCGTAGCCCGCCAGGCCCTCGGCCAGCGGCTTGACCTTGCGCAGCGCGCAGCACAGGTCGGGGTCGCGGGCGAACAGGTCCTTGCCGTACTCGGCGTCCTGCTCCGCGACCGACTGCACGGGCGTGAGAGTGATCAGGTTGACCGGCAGGGTCGCCTCGACCGCGTCACGGGTGCCGATGGTCTCGATGAAGTGGTAGCCGGTGTCGAGGAAGACGACGTCGATGCCGGGCACCACCTTCGAGGCGAGGTGCGCGAGCACCGCGTCGCCCATCGAGGAGGTCACGCAGAACCGGTCGCCGAAGGTCGCCGCGGCCCACTCGATGATGACCTCGGCAGGCGCCAGCTCCAGCTCGGCACCCCAGTGGGAAACGAGCTCGCGCAGCTCCTCGGGCGTACGGCCCTCGGTGTGCGACCCGCGGTTCGCGCGGGCCGCGGCAGTGGAGAGGCTCACGAGGAGACCTCCTCCAGCGACTTGTCGCCGCGCAGCAGCGCCTCGTCCGCCCGCTCGATCCAGTCCGCGAACCGCTCGCCGGAGCCCGTACGGTCGGCGAGGTAGTTGCGGACGACGGTCTCGACATAGGCGTCGAGTCCGGCGCTGGTCACCTTGTGGGCACGCAGCTTGCGACCCCAGCGGGTGATCTCGCCGATACCGCCGCCGAGGTGGACCTGGAAGCCCTCGACCTGGTTGCCGGCGTCGTCCATGACGAGCTGGCCCTTGAGGCCGATGTCGGCGACCTGCGATCGGGCGCAGGAGTTGGGGCAGCCGTTGACGTTGATGGTCACCGGCACGTCGAGGTCGGGCAGCTTGTCCTCGAGCGAGGAGATCAGGTCGATGGCGCGCTGCTTGGTCTCGACGATGGCGAGCTTGCAGTACTCGATCCCGGTGCACGACATGGTGGAGCGGCGCCAGTTGGAGGGGTTGGCCTGCAGACCGATCTTGTCGAGCTCGGCGACCAGCGCGTCGACCTGGCCGGCCTCGACGCCGAGGACGACGAGCTTCTGGTACGAGGTGAGGCGTGCACCGAGCGCGCCGTACTGCTCGAGCAGGTCGGCCAGCGCGAGCAGCAGGCCGCCGTTGATCCGGCCGACCGTCGGCGCGAGGCCGAGGTAGAACTTGCCGTCCTTCTGCTCGTGCACGCCGATGTGGTCGCCGCTGCGGGTCGCGGCGACGGGCGACTCGTGCGAGATGAGCTCACGCTCGAGGTACTCGTTCTCGAGGACCTCGCGGAACTTCTCCTTGCCCCAGTCGGCCACCAGGAACTTCAGCCGGGCCTTGGAGCGCAGCCGGCGGTAGCCGTAGTCGCGGAAGATGCCCGCGACGCCGGCCCAGACGTCCGGCACCTCGTCGAGCGGGATCCACACGCCGAGGCGCTGGGCGAACATCGGGTTGGTGGACAGGCCGCCGCCGACCCACAGGTCGAATCCGGGGCCGTGCTCGGGGTGGACGACGCCGACGAACGCGACGTCGTTGACCTCGGGCGCGCCGTCCAGGCTCGGGTGGCCGCTGACCGAGGTCTTGAACTTGCGCGGGAAGTTCGAGAACTCCGGGTTGTTCAGGTAGCGGCGCTTGATCTCCTCGAGCGCCGGGGTGCCGTCGATGATCTCGTCCTGCGCGACGCCGGCGACGGGGGAGCCGAGGAACGGGCGAGGGCTGTCGCCGCACGCCTCGACGGTCTGCAGGCCCACCGACTCGAGCCGCTCCCAGATGGAGGGGACGTCCTTGATGTCGATCCAGTGCAGCTGGATGTTCTGCCGATCGGTGATGTCGGCGCTGCCGCGGGCGTAGTCCGTCGAGATGCCGCCGAGCTCGCGCAGCGCGGCGGGCGACAGGATGGCGCCGTCGGTACGGATCCGCATCATGAAGAAGCGGTCGTCCAGCTCCTCCTCGGGCAGCGAGCCGGTCTTGCCGCCGTCGATCCCGGGCTTGCGCTGGGTGTAGAGACCCATCCAGCGGAAGCGGCCGCGCAGGTCGGCCGGGTCGATCGAGTCGAAGCCGCGCTTGGAGTAGGTGTAGAGGATCCGGTTCCGCACGTTCAGCGGGTCGTCGTCCTTCTTCGACTGCTCGTTCTTGTTGAGCGGCTCGGTGTAGCCGAGCGCCCACTGACCCTCCGCGCGCTTGGGGCGCGGGATCTCGGTCTTGGTCGCAGTCTTCGCCGTGAAGCGCAGGTCAGGCATCGGTGTCAGAGTTCCTAGCGTGTGAAGACGCGCTGTACGAAGGCCCCGATGGGATGTGGAGGGGTGGTCCTCGTGCTCGCGCGCCCGGGGAGGTCGGTCGGGCGGCGGTTCAACAGCTGGTGCCGAGCGGGATGGCGTCGGGCCCAGGTGTCGAGGTCAGCGAGGCCAACAGATCATGCTGCGGGTACGCCCGAAGTCCACGTGGCGACGGACCACGAGGTACATGTGCGTTGCAGCGGAGACCATGGCGACGAGTCTCAACCCTCGGACAGGGTTGCGACAAGCACGTATCCCGTATTGCGAGACGCCTGTCCGTGATGTGGACGGCGCGTCCCGCTGGGAGCGGCACCGTGTGGTCCACGTCACCTCGGACGGGGGTCGTCGCCGATCATGCGTTCCGAGGGGTCCTGTCACTAGGATTCGCGCTATGGCTGACCTGTCGTCCCTGACCAGCTCCGCGTACCAGCAGGCTCTCGAGGTGATCGCCTCGGTCGAGCCGCGTGTTGCGGAGGCCACGCGCAAGGAGCTCGCCGACCAGCGAGCCTCCCTCAAGCTCATCGCCTCGGAGAACTACGCCTCCCCGGCCGTGCTCATGACGATGGGCACCTGGTTCTCGGACAAGTACGCCGAGGGAACCGTCGGCCATCGCTTCTACGCGGGCTGCCAGAACGTCGATACCGTCGAGGCCCTCGCCGCCGAGCACGCCCGCGAGCTCTTCGGCGCCGAGTACGCCTACGTGCAGCCGCACTCCGGCATCGACGCCAACCTCACCGCGTACTGGGCGATCCTCGCCCACCGCGTCGAGGGCCCGTGGCTGCAGAACGCCGGCGTGAAGAACATGAACGACCTGTCCGAGGCCGACTGGGAGAAGCTCCGCAACGAGCTCGGCAACCAGCGCCTGCTCGGCATGAGCCTGGACGCGGGCGGACACCTCACCCACGGCTTCCGCCCCAACATCTCCGGCAAGATGTTCCACCAGAACCAGTACGGCACCGACCCGGAGACGGGCCTGCTCGACTACGACGCCGTGGCCAAGAAGGTCAAGGAGTTCAAGCCGCTCATCCTGGTCGCCGGCTACTCCGCGTACCCGCGCCGGGTGAACTTCGCCAAGATGCGCGAGATCGCCGACTCGGTGGGTGCGACCCTCATGGTCGACATGGCCCACTTCGCCGGCCTGGTCGCCGGCAAGGTCTTCACCGGGGAGGAGAACCCGGTTCCCTACGCCCACGTCGTCACCTCGACGTCGCACAAGTCGCTGCGGGGCCCGCGCGGTGGCTTCATCCTCTCCACGGAGGAGTACGCGCCGTCGGTCGACCGCGGCTGCCCGATGGTCCTCGGTGGCCCGCTCTCGCACGTGATGGCCGCCAAGGCCGTCGCCTTCGCCGAGGCCCGTCAGGACTCGTTCCGCACCTACGCGCAGAACGTCGCCGACAACGCCCAGTCGCTCGCCCAGGGCTTCCTGTCGCGCGGCGCCAACCTCGTCACCGGCGGCACGGACAACCACATCGTCCTGCTCGACGTCTCCAACTTCGGCCTCACCGGCCGCCAGGCGGAGTCGGCGCTGCTCGACGCCGGCGTCGTCACCAACCGAAACTCCGTCCCCTCCGACCCGAACGGCGCGTGGTACACGTCCGGCGTCCGACTCGGCACCCCGGCGCTGACCTCTCGCGGCTTCGGCCACGACGAGTTCGACAAGGTCGCCGAGCTCATCGTCGACGTCCTGAAGAACACCGAGGCCGGCACCACCAAGGACGGCGGTGTCTCCAAGGCGTCGTATGTCCTGGCGGACGGCGTGGCCGACCGCACCAAGGCAGCGAGCGCCGAGCTCCTCGAGAAGAACCCGCTCTACCCGGGCCTCGAGCTCAGCTAGCGGTCGGTGCTCGGTCGCCGAGCCTGTCGAGGCGCCTCGACAAGCTCGGCGACCGTGAGTTCGGCGACCGTGAGTTCGGCGACCGTGAGTTCGGCGACCGTGAGTTCGGCGTCCGTGAGTTCGGCGTCCGTGAGCTCGGCGTCCGTGAGTTCGGTGGGCGGCGCTTCAGAGGCGGGCGTCCATCTTCTCCATCACACCGCGGACCGCATCCACGGTACGGCCGCCGATCTGGCCCGACCAGGTGCCGTAGAGCTGCCAGTAGTCGATGGTGGCCACGAGCAGCTGGTGCTTGACGTCCTTGCGCCCGTCCGGGGTGAAGGTGACGTCGAGCCGGCCGTCGTGGGAGAAGCCGTGCCAGCGAGGAAGGGCGTCGGACGCAGGGTCGGTCTCCGCCACGAAGGCGACCTGGTCGAGCCCGACGCAGGTCGGCGTGCCGTCCTCGCCCGGCAGCCAGAGGCACGACTCGCCGGGCGTGTTCGCGGCGTCGGGACGCTCGCAGAAGTTGGCGCCGACGATGCCGTCGTCGTGCCGCACGGCGAAGGTGCCCCACAGCCAGTGCGTGCGGTACGGCAGGAACGTCTTGTGCTCGTCGAGGATGACCAGGTCGCGGGCGGGGTCGAAGACGTAGGTGTGCTCGCCGACCGTGAGGGTGCCGGCGACGGGGAAGACCAGCTTGTGGGTGTACATCTCGCCGCGGGGAAGCAGCGGCTGGCTGACCGAGAGCGGTGCCGAGGCGCCGGAGCCGTCCAGCTCCAGGTCCGCCCTGATGGGCAGCTGGCCGGACCGCGACGCCGCGATGTCGACGTGGATCCGGTGGGTGCCGCCGAGCGGACTGAGGTCGTACGCGATCCGGTAGCCCGGCCGCTCGATCCGCGGCGACGACCCGTAGAGCGCCTCGGGGAGTCGCAGGCTGCCGCCGCGCGCGTTGGCGCTGTGCTGGGTGAGCCGCTGGGTCGCGGCGTCGCGGACGTAGATCTCCGAGCTGGCCAGGTAGTTCGCGTCCTGCAGGATCATCGAGGCGGAGAGCTCGGGGTGCATGAAGGTCCAGCCGACCCACTCCTTGAGCCGCAACCGCTGCAGCGTGCGGCGCGGGCCGGCGAAGGCGTCGAGCGGGTTGACCCGGGTGGGGCGGACGTCGAAGAGCCCGGTGGCTCGGTGTCCCTGGGTGACCAGCGTCTCCATGCCGACGAACCTAGCGGCTCGCCGCGGCAGAGGAGGGACGGTTCGTCGTCTCAGTCCAGGCGGAGGGCGCGCTGCACATGCCGCAGCGCCTCGACGGGCGACAACCCGAGGGCGACGGCCCGTTCGGCGTAGGCGGCTGCGGCGGCGCGAGCCTCGCGCTCGACCCCGGCTCCGGCGACGAAGCTGCCCGCCCGGCCGCGGGTCTCGATGACGCCGGCCTGCTCCAGCTCGCGGTAGGCCTTGGCGACGGTGTTCGCGGCCAGGCCGAGCTGCTCGGCGAGCTGGCGTACGGGCGGCAGACGGGTGCCGGCGGGCAGCTCGCCGCTCGCCGCCTGCGCGGTGATCCGGGCCTTGACCTGCTCGTACGGCGGCTCGGCGGCACCGGGGTCGATCGTGATCATCCGCCCATCCCCTCGGGTCGACGGATGGTGATCCAGGAGACGGCGCCGCCGGCGACCAGGAGCGCCGCGCAGATCAGCATCGCGTGACCGAAGGCGCTGTCGAAGGCGACCGGGTCGGCGTACTCGTCGCCGCTGAGGCCGACGGCGACCGGCAGAGCAGCGACCGCGAGCAGCGAGCCCGAGCGGGCGACGGCGTTGTTGACGCCGCTGGCCAGGCCGGCCTGCTCGTCGGGTGCGGCGGCCAGGACGGTCGCGGTGAGCGGCGCGACCATCATCGCCAGACCGGCCCCGAAGAAGGTCACCGGGGGCAGGACGTCGGTCCAGTAGTCGGCGTCGGGGCCGATGCGGGTCAACGCCAGGGTGCCGAGCGCCATCACGAGCGGTCCGACGCTCATCGGGATGCGCGGGCCGATCCGCTGGGCGAGGCGTCCGCCGGAGGAGGCGAACAGCACCATCATCACGGTCAGCGGGACGAACGCGGCCCCGGCGACCAGCGCCGACCAGCCGGCGGCGGTCTGCAGCTCGAGCACGACGAAGAAGGTGAGCGAGCCGAGCGCGCCGTAGACCAGCAGGGTCATCGCGTTCGAGGCGCTGAACGTCAGGTCGTGGAAGAGCCGCAGGTCGAGCATCGGCTCCGCGACCCGGCGCTCGACCATCACGAAGGCGACCCCGGCCCCGACGCCGACGACGGCGGCGATGAGGGCGGCGGCCCCGCCCCACTCGATCAGCGCGTACGTGGTTCCGCCGAGCGCCACCGCCGCGAGCACGGCGCCGGCCATGTCGAAGCGGGAGGAGGCGTGCGGATCCCTCGTCTCCGGCACCGCACGGGTCGCGATCAGCACGGTGATGGCGGCAAGCGGCAGGTTGAGCAGGAAGATCCAGCGCCAGTTGGCGTAGTCGATGAGCGTGCCGCCGATGAAGGGGCCGATCGCCGCGGCGATGCTGCCCAGCCCCGACCAGGCGCCGATCGCCGGAGCCCGGTCCTCGGGCGCGAAGGCGCCCTGGATCATCGCCAGGCTGCCGGGGGTGAGCAGGGCGCCGCCGATGCCCTGGAGGGCGCGGGCGCCGATCAGCACGTCGGCGGACGGGGCCAGGCCGCAGGCCAGTGACGCCGCCGCGAACCACACCACGCCGATCACGAAGACCCGCCGACGCCCGAAGCGGTCGCCGAACGACCCGCCCAGCAGGATCAGGCTCGCCAGGGTGAGCAGGTAGGCGTTCGTGATCCACTGCAGCTGCGCCAGCGAGGCGTCGAGGTCCTCGCCGATGCGGTGCAGTGCGACGTTGACGACCGTGCCGTCCAGCAGTGCCATGCCCGAGCCGAGCGTGGCCGCGGCGACCACCGCGCGCCCGACGGGCGTGCCCATCCGGACCCCGGGAGTGGCCGGCGTTGCGGCCGGCGTCGCGGTCATCACCGCGCTGTCATGCGAGCGTCGGGGTGGTGCGCGCGACGATGGCCGCCAGATCGCCACCCGGGAGCATGCCGTACGTCCCGTCGTGGCCGTTTCCGTCGGCCCAGCCGAGCCGCGAGGCGCAGAAGACGTCGGCGACCTCGGCGGGGGCGTACCGGACGAGCAGCGAGCCCTGCAGCACGGCCGCCATCCGTCCGGCGAGCCGCCGGGCCGACGCCTCGAGCTCGTCGGGGGAGCCCATCAGGGAGCCGAGCATGGCCAGGAGCTGCTCGGTCGCCGCGTCGAGGCGCGGGTCGGCGCCGCGGGCGCCGCCGATCTCGGTCAGGTAGGCGTCGAGCGCCTCCGGCTCGCGCGACAGGGCGCGCAGCACGTCGAGTGCGTTGACGTTGCCGGAGCCCTCCCAGACGGAGTTGAGCGGCGCCTCGCGGTAGAGCAGCGGCAGACCGGACTCCTCGACATAGCCGTTGCCACCCAGGCACTCGAGCGCCTCGGCGACCATCCCCGGGGTGCGCTTGCAGACCCAGAACTTCGCGAGCGGCAGGGCCAGGCGTCGGAAGGCGGCCTCCTGGGTCGAGGTGCCGACGCGATCCACCGCCGAGGCGAGCCGCATCGCGAGGGCGGTGGCCGCCTCGGACTCGACGGCGAGGTCGGCGATCACGTTGCGCATCAGCGGCTTGTCGGCCAACACGCCGCCGAATGCGGAGCGGTGCGCGACGTGCCACGACGCCTCGGCGACGGCCTTGCGCATCAGCGAGGCCGAGCCGACGACGCAGTCGAGCCGGGTCGCGGCGACCATCTCGATGATCGTCCGCACCCCGCGGCCCTCCTCGCCGAGCCGGCGTACGACGGTGCCGTCGAACTCCAGCTCCGAGGAGGCGTTCGACCGGTTGCCGAGCTTGTCCTTGAGCCGGACCACGTCGAGACGGTTGGGGGAGCCGTCGGCCAGGACGCGCGGCATCACGAAGCAGGTCACGCCGCCCGGCGCCTGGGCCAGCACGAGGAAGAGGTCGTTCTGAGGCGCGGAGGTGAACCACTTGTGCCCGTGCAGGGTGTACTCGCCCTCCGTGCCGGTCGGGCGCGCGATCGTCACGTTCGCCCGGACGTCGGAGCCGCCCTGCTTCTCGGTCATCCCCATGCCGGCCAGCGCGCCGAGCTTGGCGCTCGCGGGCCGCAGACCGGGGTCGTAGCGCAGCGAGGCGAGCAGGGGCGCCCACTCCGCCGCGAGGGCGGCGTCGGCGCGCAGGGCCGGGACCGCCGCGTACGTCATCGAGATCGGGCAGCCGTGACCGGGCTCGGTCTGCGACCAGGCCAGGAAGCCGGCCGCGCGACGCAGATGGGCGTGGGCGTCTCCGCCGGCCTGGCGCTCCCAGGGCGCCGCGGCCAGACCGTGCCCGACCGCGCGCTCCATCAGCCAGTGCCACGAGGGATGGAACCGGACCTCGTCGACCCGGTTGCCGAAGCGGTCGTAGTTGACCAGCTCCGGGTGGTGGGCGTTGGCCAGCATGCCGTGCTCGCGCGCGTCGGCGGTGCCGGCCTCGGCGCCCAACGCGACCAGCGAGTCGAGCACCTCGTCGGACCCGTGGCGGAGCACGGCCTCGGAGAGAGCCGCATCGCTGGTGACCACGTTGTGGCCGACCAGCGGGGGAGCCTGGTTGGTCGCGGTACGGAGCTCGAAGCGGGTCGGGCTCGTGCCCGGTGCAAAGGACGCCATGGAGCGAGAATAGAGGCCCCGGACGGGATCCGCCGGTGGGGAACAGAAAAGCCGAGCCGCTGACGTCTCGGGTCATCAGCGGCTCGGCAGGAAGTACGTTAATCACAGCCCCGACGCGGTGTCACGAAGACCGGGACAAGATAGTCCCGCTGCGAGGTTTAGATAGCCCGATCGGACTAATCGGAGCCGCGACGAGCCGATCGCTCGCGCTGCCGGGTCAGTCGCTGGCGACGCAGCCGGCGTACGAGCAGGGGGTCGGCCGCCAACGCGTCCGGGTGGTCGATCAGCTCGCCGAGCAGCCGGTAGTAGTCGCCGGCGCTGAGGTCGAACCGCTCCCGGATGGCGGTCTCCTTGCCGCCGCCGTGGGTCCACCACGAGCGCTCGAAGCCGAGGATGTCGCTCTCGCGCTCGCTCAGTCCCTGCCGCATGGCGGACAGTGTCGCAGGGGTCGGCCCGGCTCAGCGCATCGAGTCGAGCACCCGAGCCACGTCGGCGACGGTGGTGAGCGGGTTGACCACCGCGATGCGGGTGCAGACCCGCCCGCGGTGCCGGCTGGGCATCATGAAGGCGATGTCATCCTCCAGGAGCCGTGTGCTCCAGTCGGCGTAGTCGCCCTCCGTCCAGCCGGTCCGTTCGAAGATGAGCACCGAGAGGTCGGGCTCGACCAGGAGCTCGAGGTGCTCGGCCTCGTCGACCAGCGCCCGGGCGGCTCGGGCCACCTCGAGCGTGCGCTCGACGGCCTCGCGATAGGCGGTGGTGCCGTGCACCGCGAGGGAGAACCAGAACGGCAGCCCCCGGGCCCGTCGGCTCAGCTGGACGGCGAAGTCGCTCGGGTTCCACTCGCCACGCAGGTTGACCGAGTCGAGGTAGCTGGCGTGCTGGGTGTGCGCCGCTCGGGCCAGGGTCGGGTCGCGGTAGAGCAGGGCGCACGCGTCGAACGGCGCGAAGAGCCACTTGTGCGGATCCACGATGAGGGAGTCGGCGCGCGAGATGCCCGCGAAGAGATCCCGGACCGACGGCGCAGCCAGGGCGGCACCCCCGTAGGCGCCGTCGACATGGAGCCACCAGCCGTGTTGCTCGCAGACGTCGGCGATGCCGTCGATGTCGTCGACGACCCCGAGGTTGGTGGTGCCCGCGGTGGCGACGACGGCGCACACCGCCGCCCGCTCCTCCGAGGTGGCGGCCTCGGCCCAGGCCGCGACGGCGGTGCCGTTCATCCGGCCGCGCTCGTCGCCCGGGATGACGACGACGTCGACATCCATCACCAGCTCCAGCGAGTGCCGTACGGACGAGTGGGTCTCATCGCTCAGCAGCACCGCCCAGCGCACCGGCCGCTCCCCGCGGCGGCGGTGCATCGCTGCCCGGGCCGCGACGAGCGCCGAGAGGTTGCCCGACGTCCCGCCCTGGACGAAGACGCCCCCGGCCTCCGCCGGCAGGCCGGCCAGATCGGCGATCCAGCGCAGCGCCTGGTTCTCGGCGTAGACGGCCCCGGCCCCCTCGAGCCAGCTGCCGCCGTAGACGCTCGAGGCGCCGATCAGCATGTCGAACGCCGCGGCCGCCTTCGCCGGTGCGCTCGGGATGAAGGCCAGGTAACGCGGGTGGTCGGTGGAGATGCACGCCCGCGACAGCACCTCGTCCCACAGGGTGGTGACGGCGTCGCCCCCGAGGCCGTCGGCGGTGACGGTCTCGCCGGCGACGGCGTGCAGGGCGTCGTACGTGCTGGTGCCGTCGAGCGGCACCGGATCCCGTAGTCGCGCCACGCTCAGCTCCGCCAGACGTGTGGCGACCTTGTCCGCCTCGGGGCCGTAGCGATGCATCCGGGCGGGGTCCCTGGCCTCATCCATGCGCCCCAGCGTAGGCCGTTTCACCTCTCGAAATTTGTTAGCAAGGGCAAGTAAACTGCGTGAGTGAGTGCTCCCACGCAACAGCCCCGCTGGGCCGCCGACCACCCCTCCTACAAGTGGGTGGCCCTGTCCAACACCACGCTCGGCATCCTGATCTCGACGATCAACAGCTCGATCGTGATCATCTCGCTGCCGGCGATCTTCAAGGGGATCCACCTCGACCCGCTCGGCGCCGGCAACGTGAGCTACCTGCTGTGGATGATCATGGGCTTCCTGGTCGTCTCAGCGGTGTTGGTCGTGATGCTGGGGCGCCTGGGCGACATGTACGGCCGGGTGAAGATCTACAACCTGGGCTTCGTCGTCTTCACGATCGCCTCGATCCTGCTCTCGCTCGACCCGTTCGACGGCGCGCGCGGTGCCCAGTGGCTGATCGCGGGTCGCGTCATCCAGGGCATCGGCGGCTCGATGCTGTTCGCCAACTCGACGGCGATCCTGACCGACGCGTTCCCCGCCGAGCAGCGCGGCATGGCGCTCGGCATCAACAACGTCGCCGCTGTCGCCGGCTCGTTCCTCGGCCTGGTCATCGGCGGCGTGCTCTCCGAGTGGGACTGGCGCGCCGTCTTCTGGGTCTCGGTGCCGATCGGCGTCCTCGGCACGATCTGGTCCTACAAGTCGCTGCATGAGACCGGGACGCGGCGCCCCGGCGGCCTCGATCTGCCCGGCAACCTCACCTTCGCGGTGGGACTCACCTCGATCCTGGTCGCCATCACGTACGGCATCCAGCCGTACGGCTCGCACACGATGGGCTGGACCAACCCCTGGGTGCTGGGCGGCATCGTCGGCGGGGCGTTGCTGCTGGCGCTGTTCTGCTGGATCGAGACCCGCTCGCCGGACCCGATGTTCGCGATGTCGCTGTTCAAGATCAGGCCGTTCTGGGCCGGCAACCTGGCCGGTCTGCTCTCCTCGGTGGCGCGGGGCGGCATGCAGTTCATGCTGATCATCTGGCTGCAGGGCATCTGGCTGCCGCTGCACGGCTACTCCTACGAGTCGACGCCGCTGTGGGCCGGCATCTACATGCTCCCGCTGACGGTCGGCTTCCTCATCGCCGGGCCGATCTCCGGTGTGCTCTCCGACCGGTTCGGTGCGCGCCTCTTCGCGGCGGGCGGGATGCTGCTGGTGGCGGCGACGTTCGTCGGCTTCCTGATCATCCCGGTGGACTTCAACTATGGGGCCTTCGCGGCGCTCCTGCTGGTCAACGGGCTCGCCTCGGGACTCTTCGCCGCGCCCAACGTCTCGGCGATCATGAACTCCGTCCCCGCCGACCAGCGCGGCGCCGCCTCCGGGATGCGTGGGACCTTCTTCAACGCCGGCTCATCGCTCTCGATCGGCGTCTTCTTCTCGCTGATGATCGCGGGCCTGGCCTCGAAGCTGCCGACGACGATGACCGGCGGGCTGGCCGCACACGGGGTGTCGTCGCAGGCCGCCGAAGCGGCCGGTCAGCTGCCGCCGGTGGGGTCGCTGTTCGCGTCGTTCCTCGGCTTCAACCCGATCCAGACGATCCTCGACCAGATCGACAAGGCCGGCATCCCGCTCGGCACGCCGGATCTGGACGTCCTGACCGGCAAGACCTTCTTCCCGCAGCTCATGTCCGAGCCGTTCCATCAGGGTCTGATCGTGGTCTTCGGCGCGGCCGCGGTGATGTGCGTGCTCGCCGCGATCGCCTCGTTGCTGGCGGGCGGCAAGTACGTCCACGAGGAGGAGCCGGTCCTCGCCGAGGTCGCCGTCGGCTCGTCGCTGCCTGATGAGGAGTGATCGGGGGTCTCGCGGCCCATCGCTAACGCTCCTCGCACCTCGACCATCGGGGTCGAGGGGCGAGCGCCGCAAGCCTCGGAACCTCAGTCGCGCGCGGTCAGCACCAGCGGGCCGTCGGCGGTGATCGCGACGGTGTGCTCCATGTGGGCGCCGCGGGAGCCGTCCTTGCTGCGCAGGGTCCAGCCGTCGGGGTCGGTGTAGATCTCGTCGGTGGTGTGCAGGAACCACGGCTCGATCGCGATCACCAGACCGGGCTGCAGCTTGAAGCCGCGACCGGGGCGGCCGTCGTTGGGGACGTGCGGCTCGCCGTGCATCGTGCGGCCGACGCCGTGGCCGCCGAACTGGGTGTTGATCTGCAGGCCGGCCTCGCGGGCGACGGTCGCGATGGCGTGCGAGATGTCGCCGATCTTGTTGCCGGCCTGGGCCGCGCCGATGCCGGCGGCGAGTGCCCGGGTGGTGGTCTCGATCAGGTCGAGGTCCTCCTGTCGGGCGTTCCCGACCACGACGGAGAGGGCGGAGTCGGAGACCCACCCGTCGACGCTGGCGGCGAAGTCGACGCTGAGGAGGTCGCCGTCTTGGAGCGTGTAGTCGTACGGCAGGCCGTGCAGGACCGCGTCGTTGACGCTCGTGCACAGCACCTTGCCGAACGGGCTCGCGCCGAAGCTCGGGTGGTAGTCGATGTAGCACGACTCCGCGCCGGCGTCCTTGATCATCCGGTGCGCGAGGGCGTCGAGCTCGAGCAGGTTCACCCCGACCGCGGCCGCGTCCTTCAGGGCCAGGAGCACGTCGGCGACGAACCGGCCGGCGGGCTTCATCTCTTCGATCTGGGTGGGGGTGCGGAGCTCGATCACCCGCCCAGCCTAGGCGAGCCCGCACGCTGGCGGCGAAGCGTGCCCGGGAGAGGTCTACCGGCCGGCGGCGGTCGCCAGTAGCGTCGGGACGCATGAGCGACTCCGCTGCCGTGGTCCGTACCTTCCTCGACCTGCTCGCCGACGGTCGCGCCGTCGAGGCGGTGGAGCTGTTGAGCGACGACGCCGAGTGGCGCAACACCGGCCTGCCGACCCTGCGGGGCAAGCGCGTACGCCGCACGCTGCTCGACCTGGAGCGCCGCAACGTGAAGTTCTCGGCCGACATGCACGCGATGGCCGCCGACGGCGACGTCGTGCTCACCGATCGCACGGACCACCTGCGGATCGGCCGCTGGAAGGCGTCCTTCTGGGTCTGCGGCACGTTCACCGTGCGCGACGGCAAGGTCGCCGTCTGGGACGACCACTACGCGATGGGCAACGTCCTGGCCGGCTCGGTGCGGGGGCTGTTCGCGATGGCCAGGGGGCGCTGAGGCCGGCGCGCTGGCACCGCGCACGAAGACGGTGAGCGGGTCCTCTGCCCAGGGCGGATCTGCCCTCGGCGGATCCGCTGGGCTCACCGGCAGCCTGCGGCCAGGCTCGAGACATGACCCAGACACCGCAACCGCCCACCGGACCGCTCGACGACCAGCTGGCCGACCGCCTGCTGCACCAGCGCATCATCGTCCTCGGCCAGGAGGTCGACGACCCGATCGCCAATCGCATCTGCGCCCAGCTGCTCCTCCTCGCTGCCGAGGACCCGCACCGCGACATCAGCCTCTACATCAACAGCCCCGGCGGGTCCGTCACAGCGGGCATGGCGATCTACGACGTCATGCGCCTGATCCCCAACGACGTCGCGACCCTCGGCATGGGCCTGGCTGCCAGCATGGGGCAGTTCCTTCTCACCGCCGGCACCCCGGGCAAGCGCTTCGTACTGCCCAACGCCGAGGTGCTGCTGCACAAGGGCTCGGCCGGCATCGGCGGCAGCGCCGCCGACATCGAGGTCCAGGCCACCCGGCTGGAGCAGATGACCCGGAGGATGCTGCGCATCACCGCCGAGCTGACCGGCCAGAGCGTGGAGCGGGTCGACGCAGACTCGGTGCGCGACCGCTGGTTCACCGCCGAGGAGGCCCGCGCCTACGGCCTGGTCGACGCCGTCCTCGACAGCGTCGACGCGATCTCCCCGGCCCGCCGGGAGATGGCCTTCGGCGCGGTGGCGCCGTGAGCAGCTACACCATCCCGTCCGTGGTCGAGCGCACCCGCCACGGGGAACGCGCCGTGGACATCTACAGCCGCCTGCTCGGCGACCGGATCGTCTACGTCGGCACGCCCATCGACGACGGCGTCGCCAACGTCGTCATCGCCCAGCTGCTCCACCTGGAGTCGGAGAGCCCCGAGACCCCGATCAACCTCTACCTCAACAGCCCCGGTGGCGACCCCACCGCGATGCTGGCCGTCTACGACACCATGGATTTCATCGCCGCACCCGTGGCCACCACCTGCGTGGGGCAGGCGCGAGGCGCGGCGGCGGTGCTGCTCGCCGCCGGAGCGCCCGGGTCACGCTCGGTGCTGCCCCGCGCGCGGGTCGTGCTCGAACAGCCGGCTCAGGGCGGCACGCGCGGCGACGTACCCGACCTGCAGGTGGCGGCCAAGGAGATCCTGCGGCTGCGGACCGAGCTGGAGACCATCCTCGCCCGGCACACGGGTCGAGGCGTCGAGGAGGTGCACCGCGACACCGACCGCGACCTGGTCCTCACGGCGCAGGAGAGCGTGGCGTACGGCGTGGCAGACGCGGTACTGGAGAGCCGGCGGCTGCTTGCCGCCCGATGAGCGCGGCCCCGGCCTCGCCGGTCGGCCGCATCACGACTGCGTCAGGCGGCCAGGCACACCGGGCCGGTCACGCGGCCGGCGTCGAGGCGTCGCGTGACCCGGCCTGTCAGATCCACCAGCCGCAGTCCGAGGGCACCGGCGACGGCGCCGAGCACCTCCGAGCTGGCCTCCTTGCGGCCGCGCTCGACCTCGGAGAGGTACTGCGTCGAGACGCCGGCGGAGCTGGCGACGTCGGCGAGGGTGCGCTCCTGGACACCGCGCTCCTCGCGCAGAACCTCACCGACGGCATGGCGCCACAGCGGCTCGATCGCCGGGCCCGGGGTCGCTGCTGCGTCCGGCTGGGGCTGCTGTGGGAACTCGATGACCTGGCCCATGCCGCCACGCTAGGCCCGGCTGGGGTCGTGGCGAAGTGCGTTCACCGTGGGCGAACGCCTGCCGGCTCATCGAGGTATGTAGCCGAACCGGCGCTTCCCGTGCGGAACTCACCGTGGGGAGCGCCGGTTCAACTGCATACCTTGATGGACCTGCGGTGCCGGAGGCCGGCCGACTAGGGTCGATGGCATGACCGATGCCCTCCCGCGCTCACGGCACGTCAGCGTCTGGATCAACCGCCCGGCAGCCGAGGTCTACGACTTCGCGGTCGAGCCGGCCAACCTGCCGCAGTGGGCCAGCGGTCTCGCCGGCGCCGAGGTCACATGGAACGGCTCGGCCTGGGCGACCGATTCGCCGATGGGCGCGATCACCTTCACCTTCGCGCCGCGCAACGACCTCGGCGTCCTCGATCACGACGTACATCTGCCCTCGGGCGAGGTCGTGAACAACCCGGTCCGGGTGATGGCGTACGGAGGGGTCAGCGAGGTGCTGTTCACACTGCGCCAGCTCCCGGGGATGAGCGAGGAGGACTTCGACCGCGACGCCGCCACGGTGAGCGAGGACCTCCACCGACTCAAGGCCGTCCTCGAGCGCTGAGCCACCGACCGAAGCAACAGGTGGGAAGTGGCGTGATCCGGCGGTGGGGCGGCGCCGCTTCCCACCAGTTTCTCGCGACCCCGCGCCGGCCGATGGTCAGGCGACGGTGCCCCGGTGCCGGTCCCGGAGGTACCACCCGGCCCAGGCGAGCGGGAAGAGCAGCCCACCCAGCACGGCGAGACCCCAGCCGTTGCCGCGCCGCCGGCAGCCGGCCGTCGTCAGAGCGGCCGGAGCCAGCCAGCCCGCGACCAGGGCGGCGATGACGACGCCGGCGGCGAGGCTCATCTCACCAGCCGCGCTCGCGCCATTCGGCCAGCTGCGGGCGCTCGGCGCCGAGCGTGGAGTCATTGCCGTGGCCGGGGTAGAACCATGTCTCATCCGGCAGCCGCTGGAAGATCCGCTCCTCGACGTCGGTGATCAGCTGCTCGAAGGCCGCGGCGTCGCCGAACGTGTTGCCGACGCCGCCGGGGAAGAGTGAGTCGCCGGTCCACAGGTGAGGAGACCCCGCGGGATCGGTGTAGAGCAGCGCGATCGAGCCCGGCGTGTGCCCGCGGATCGCGATCACGTCGAGGACGCAGTCGCCGACGGTCACGGTGTCGCCCTGCGCGAGCGTACGGGCGACGGGGACCCCGGTGGCATCGGCGATCGCCGAGGCGTCCGGCTCGCCGCACAGCGCCGAGGCGCCGGTCACCGCGACCACATCGGACAGGGCCCGGTGGTGGTCCCAGTGCTGGTGCGTCGTCACGACGGTGGCCAGCCCGGCGGCGCCGATGAGGCGGAGCAGGGTCGTGGCCTCGGCGGCGGCGTCGATGAGCAGCTGCTCGCCGGTCGCGTGACAGCGCAGGAGGTAGCAGTTGTTCGACATCTTCGGGTCGACGGCGACCTTGGTGATCGTCAGCGCATCGAGCTCGCGGACGTCCCCGGCGCCGCCGGGCCGCACCTCCCCGGTGTACGCCATCACAACGCTCCGATCCGCGGCAGGTCGCCGCCCTCGACGCTCAGCTCGACACCCTCGTACGGGGGCCTGCCGGTGAGCCACCAGGCGAGCCCGTGGGCGGGGCCGGTCACGGTGGGCCCGCCGCTGCCGAGCTGGTGCCTCCAGTCGAGGTCGGAGGCGACGAGCAGTGCGTCGACGCCGTCGGCAGGGCGCGAGGCACCGTAGCCGAGCAGCTCGCGGACGAAGGGCACCGGCCAGTCGGCCGGCCCGTAGCCGGCGCCCAGGTCGACGTGGTGGATCTCGATCTCGCGCAGCCGCATCCCGGCCGTGGCGCCCGCAGGGAAGCGTCGCGCGCTGCCCGGCGTCCGATCGATCAGCGTCTCGACCACCTCGGTCGGGGCCTCCGCGAGTGCCGAGAGCGCCTCGTCGAGGCGGCTGGTCGCGACGAGGAACCGACGCCAGAGCGGTGCGCGGTGGGTCTGTGCCAGCTCCGCGATCGCCTCGTCGCGGGCCGCGTCCGATGCGTACATCGGGCGCGGCTGTCCGCCGATGACGCCGAGCACCGCGGCGGCCATCGCCTCGCCGTTCAGCGCCAGGTGCGCGACCACGTGACCGCGGCTCCAGCCGGGCAGCATGCTGGGCGCGGCCCACTCGTCATCGGACAGGGCCTCGACGCTCGCGATCAGGCGATCGGTGGCCGCATTCAGGGGATCCGCAGGTGAAGTCACCCCGCCATCCTGGCACCGTCGACCACAACGCGGGAGGCGTTGGTCCGACCTGTTAGCATGGCGAACACTTGTTCGATCCAACTCTCCTGAAGGGACCGCGGTGGCGGACCAGCTCATCATCCGGGGTGCGCGTGAGCACAACCTCAAGGACGTCTCGCTCGACCTTCCCCGCGATGCGCTCATCGTCTTCACCGGCCTCTCGGGCTCCGGCAAGTCGTCGCTCGCGTTCGACACGATCTTCGCCGAGGGCCAGCGACGCTACGTCGAGTCGCTCTCCGCGTACGCGCGGCAGTTCCTCGGCCAGATGGACAAGCCGGACGTCGACTTCATCGAGGGCCTGAGCCCCGCGGTCTCGATCGACCAGAAGTCGACCTCCAAGAACCCGCGCTCGACGGTCGGCACGATCACCGAGGTCTACGACTACCTCCGTCTGCTCTACGCCCGCGCCGGTCGTGCGCACTGCCCGACCTGTGGCGCCCCGATCGAGCGGCAGACCCCGCAGCAGATCGTGGACCGCGTCCTCGCGATGGGGGAGGGCCGGCGCTTCCAGGTGCTCGCGCCCGTCATCCGCGGCCGCAAGGGCGAGTACGTCGAGCTCTTCAGCCAGCTCCAGCAGCAGGGCTTCAGCCGCGCGCGCGTCGACGACGAGACCCACACGCTCGACAACCCGCCGAAGCTCGACAAGCAGAAGAAGCACACCATCGAGGTGGTCGTCGACCGCCTCTCCGTCAAGGAGTCCTCGAAGCGTCGGCTGACCGACTCGGTCGAGACAGCGCTCGAGCTCGCCGGCGGCCTGGTCGTCTTCGACTTCGTCCCAGGGCCCGACGGCGAGGGCGGCGAGCAGGTGAAGTTCAGCGAGAAGATGGCGTGCCCCAACGAGCACCCCATCGAGACCGACGACCTCGAGCCGCGTTCCTTCTCCTTCAACAGCCCGTTCGGCGCCTGCCCGGCCTGCTCCGGCCTCGGCACCCGGATGGAGGTCGACCCCGAGCTGGTGGTCCCCAACCCGCAGGCCACGCTGGGGGAGGGCGCGATCCAGCCGTGGAGCCACGCCCACATCGCCGAGTACTTCCTGCGGCTGATGGGCGCGCTGGGCGACGAGCTCGGCTTCGACCTCAACACGCCGTGGGAGCAGCTCCCCACCACGGCACAGCGCGCCATCCTCAATGGGCACAGCACCAAGGTGCACGTCGTCACCCGCAACCGGTACGGCCGTCAGCGCGCGTACGACGCCGACTTCGAGGGCGTGCGCCGTTACATCGAGCGCCGTCACCGCGAGGCCGAGTCCGACACCAGCCGCGAGCGCTTCGAGGGCTTCATGCGCGAGGTGCCCTGCCCGACGTGTGAGGGCAGCCGGCTCAAGCCCGTCTCGATGTCGGTCACCCTCGGGGACAAGGACAACGGCGGCAAGAACATCGCCGAGGTCTGTGCCCTGCCCATCAACGAGGCCTCCGAATACCTCAACGCGGTCGTGCTCAGCGAGCGCGAGAAGCAGATCGCCGAGCGGGTGCTCAAGGAGATCCAGGAGCGGCTGCGCTTCCTGCTCGACGTCGGCCTCGACTACCTCTCCCTCGACCGTCCGAGCGGCTCGCTGTCCGGCGGCGAGGCGCAGCGGATCCGGCTTGCCACCCAGATCGGCGCCGGCCTGGTCGGCGTCCTCTACGTCCTGGACGAGCCGTCCATCGGCCTGCACCAGCGCGACAACCAGAAGCTCATCGAGACCCTCGTCCGGCTCAAGAGCCTGGGCAACACCCTGATCGTCGTCGAGCACGACGAGGACACGATCAACGTCGCCGACTGGGTCGTCGACATCGGCCCCGGCGCCGGCGAGCACGGCGGCCATGTTGTGCACAGCGGCACGGTCAAGGAGCTCTACGCCAACGAGAAGTCGATGACGGGGCAGTACCTCGCCGGCAAGCGCGAGATCCCGGTTCCGGCCGTCCGCCGCCCGCGTACGCCCGAGCGTGCTCTCACGGTCCACGACGCCCGTGAGAACAACCTCAAGAACGTCACCGTCGACTTCCCGCTCGGCGTCTTCTGCGCCGTCACCGGCGTCTCCGGCTCGGGCAAGTCGACCCTGGTCAACGACATCCTCTACACCTCGCTGGCCAAGCAGATCTACGGCGCGCGCACGATCCCGGGCCGCCACCGCACGATCACCGGCCTCGAGCACGTCGACAAGGTGATCCACGTCGACCAGTCGCCGATCGGCCGTACGCCGCGCTCCAACCCGGCCACGTACACCGGCGTCTTCGACCACGTCCGCAAGCTCTTCGCCGCGACCCCCGAGGCGAAGATGCGCGGCTACCAGCAGGGCCGGTTCTCGTTCAACGTCAAGGGCGGCCGTTGCGAGGCGTGCTCCGGCGACGGCACCATCAAGATCGAGATGAACTTCCTGCCGGACGTCTACGTGCCGTGCGAGGTGTGCCACGGCCAGCGCTACAACCGCGAGACGCTCGAGGTGCACTACAAGGGCAAGAACATCGGCGAGGTCCTCGACATGCCGATCGAGGAGGCGGTCGAGTTCTTCGCCGCCGTGCCCGCGATCAGCCGTCACCTGACCACGCTGGTCGAGGTCGGCCTCGGCTACGTCCGTCTCGGACAGCCCGCCACCACCCTCTCGGGTGGCGAGGCGCAGCGGGTCAAGCTCGCCTCCGAGCTGCAGAAGCGCTCCACCGGCCGGACGGTCTACGTCCTCGACGAGCCCACCACGGGTCTGCACTTCGAGGACATCCGCAAGCTTCTCAAGGTGCTCCAGAGCCTGGTCGAGAAGGGCAACACGGTCCTGACCATCGAGCACAACCTCGACGTGATCAAGACCGCCGACTGGCTGATCGACATGGGCCCCGAGGGCGGCTCGCGCGGCGGCACGGTCGTCGCCGAGGGCACGCCCGAGCAGGTCGCGGCCAACCCGGCCAGCCACACCGGCCGGTTCCTGGTGCCGCTGCTGGAGGGCAAGGAGGCCGAGCAGCCGACCGAGCCGAAGAAGGCCCGCAAGCGCGCGCCCGCCACGAAGGCTCCCGCCGCGAAGGCTTCCGCTCCGAAGAAGGCTCCGGCGAAGAAGACGGGCGCCAAGAAGGCTGCTTCCGCGCAGCGCTGACCCAGTGGGGCCGACTTTCTCGGGGAGTTCTCAGGATTCTCTTGCGGAGGCGGTCGCGCACCCCACGTAGCGTGAAATCTCAACCATCTTCCGAGAGGAACCCGTCGTGACCGAGCAGAAGATCACCCGCCGCCATGTCGTCGGAGGCGCCGCGCTGACAGCCGTCGGCGTACCGCTGCTGGCCGCCTGTGGCTCCGGCGACACGATCAGCGACGACAGCGGGGCGGGGTCGTCCGGATCGACCGGCTCCACGTCCGGTGGCACATCGTCCTCGGCCGGCGGGGGCACGACCCTCGGCCCGAGCTCCGACGTGCCCGTCGGCGGCGGCAAGCTCTACGCCGACGCCAACGTCGTCGTCACCCAGCCCACCGCGGGGGACTACCAGGCATTCAGCGCGACCTGCACCCACCAGGGCTGCCAGGTCTCCTCGATCGCGGACGGCAGCATCGACTGCGCCTGCCACGGCAGCAAGTTCTCCATTAAGGACGGCTCGGTGATCACCGGCCCTGCCACCCAGCCCTTGGAGAAGGCCACGGTCAAGGTCGACGGCGGCAACCTCGTCGAGCAGGGCTGAACGTAAACTCAGGCCTGTGGCAGACCCCCGCACCTACCGCCCGAAGCCGGGGGAGATCCCGACCCAGCCCGGGGTCTATCGCTTCCGCGACGCCAAGGGCCGGGTCATCTACGTCGGCAAGGCGAAGTCGCTGCGCCCACGGCTGACCTCCTACTTCCAGGACATCGCCAACCTCCACCCGCGCACCGCCACGATGGTCACCACCGCGGCGAGCGTGGAGTGGACGGTGGTCAACACCGAGGTCGAGGCGCTGGCGCTGGAGTACTCCTGGATCAAGGAGTACGACCCGCGCTTCAACGTGAAGTACCGCGACGACAAGTCGTACCCCTGGCTCGCGGTCACGCTCTCGGACGAGTTCCCGCGGGTGATGGTGGGGCGTGGCGCGAAGCGGAAGGGCACCCGCTACTTCGGCCCGTACGGCCACGCGTGGGCGATCCGCGAGACGGTCGACGTGCTGTTGCGGGTCTTCCCGATGCGCTCGTGTAGCAACGGCGTCTTCAAGCGCAGCCAGCAGATCGGGCGACCCTGCCTGCTCGGCTACATCGACAAGTGCAGCGCGCCCTGCGTCGGCAAGATCAGCCCCGAGGACCACCGCAAGATCGTCGACGACTTCTGCGACTTCATTGGCGGGCAGACGGCCGGCTTCCTGCGTCGCATCGAGAAGGAGATGTACGCCGCCAGCGACGAGCTCGACTTCGAGCGCGCCGCGCGACTGCGCGACGACCTCGGTGCCATGAACCGCGCACTGGAGAAGCAGGCCGTCGTGCTCGGCGACGGGTCCGATGCCGACATCATCGCGCTGGCCGAGGACCCCCTGGAGGTGGGCGTCCAGATCTTCTACGTCCGCGGTGGGCGGATCAAGGGCCAGCGCGGCTGGGTCGCCGACAGGGTCGAGGAGGGCGAGACGGCCGAGCTGGTCGAGCACTTCCTGCTGCAGCTCTACGCCGGCGAGGAGGGCGAGGCGATCCCGCGCGAGATCCTCGTGCCGGCGCTGCCGCCCGACGTCGAGACGATGGAGCGTCTGCTCGCGGACGTGAAGGGCAGCAAGGTCCAGATCCGGGTGCCGCAGCGCGGCGACAAGCGCACCCTGCAGGAGACCGTCGCGACGAATGCCACCCAGGCGCTCGCGCTGCACAAGACCAAGCGTGCCTCCGACCTCACCACCCGCAACCGCGCGCTGGAGGAGATCCGCGACGCGCTGGATCTCGAGGAGGCGCCGCTGCGGATCGAGTGCTACGACATCTCGCACCTGCAGGGGACCGAGATCGTGGCCTCGATGGTCGTGTTCGAGGACGGGCTGGCGCGCAAGAGCGAGTACCGCCGCTTCATCATCAAGGGCCAGGACGGCTCCGACGACGTGAAGGCGATGCACGAGGTCATCACCCGCCGGTTCAAGCGGCTGCTCGACGAGCAGGCGAGCTCGATCGCCGACCCTGAGGGCGGTCCGATGCTGGTCGACCCGGAGACGGGCCGGCCCCGCAAGTTCGCGTACGCCCCCGGCCTGGTGGTCGTCGATGGCGGCGCCCCGCAGGTCGCAGCGGCCGTACGGGCCCTCGACGAGCTCGGCATCGACGACGTTCCGGTCGTCGGGTTGGCGAAGCGGCTCGAGGAGGTCTGGGTGCCCGGCGACACCGACCCGGTGATCCTTCCCCGCAGCTCCGAGGGGCTCTACTTGTTGCAACGGCTGCGTGACGAGGCGCATCGCTTCGCGATCACCCATCACCGCGGTCGGCGCAGCGCCAGCATGGTGGAGAGCATGCTCGACGACGTGCCCGGACTGGGGGAGGTGCGGCGCAAGACGCTGCTCAAGCACTTCGGCTCGCTGCGCAAGCTGCGGGCCGCCACCACCGAGGAGATCGCGGCGCTGCCCGGCATCGGCCCGGCCACCGCGGCCGCGATCAAGGATGCGGTCGCCGAGGCCGCGAAGTCGCCTAGGGTGGCGATCAACGTCACGACCGGTGAGATCGAGGAGATCTGATGACCGAGCCCGTCCAGGACACCCAGGATCCGTCGACGGCCGGCGAGGTCGTCGTCGTGACCGGCATGACCGGCGCGGGGCGCAGCACCGCCGCCAAGGAGCTCGAGGACCTCGGCTTCTACGTCATCGACAACCTCCCGCCGAGCCTGCTGCCGGACGTGGTCCGGCTGGTTGACGCCTCGCGCGGTCGTCAGCAGCCGATCGCCGTGGTGGTGGACGTGCGCTCCGGCGCCTTCTTCGAGCAGCTGGTCGACTCGATGGCCCACGACGTCCTCGATCGCCAGTCGACGCTGCTCTTCCTCGACGCCGCCGACGAGGTCCTCGTCCGCCGCCAGGAGGCGGCCCGGCGGCCCCACCCGATGCAGGGCAAGGACCGGCTCCTCGACGCCCTCCAGCGTGAGCGCGTCGTACTCGGCGAGCTGCGCGCCTCGGCGGACCTCGTCATCGACACCGGCGCGCTCAATGTCCATCAGCTCACCGACCGGGTCGCGCAGGCCTTCGGCAGCCCCGAGCGCACCCGGCTGACGGTGACGGTGATCAGCTTCGGCTTCAAGTACGGCATCCCCGTCGACGCCGACTTCCTCGCCGACATGCGCTTCCTGCCGAATCCGCATTGGGTCCCCGAGCTGCGCGCGCACAACGGCACCGACGCCGACGTCGCGGAGTACGTCTACGCCCAGGAGGGCGCCCAGGAGTTCCTCGACGGCTACGTCAAGGTGCTGGCCGGGGTCGCCCCGGGCTACCTGCGCGAGGGCAAGCGCTTCATGCGGATCGCGATCGGCTGCACCGGCGGCAAGCACCGCAGCGTGGCGATGTCGGAGGAGATCGCGCGCCGCCTGCGTGCCCTGGGCCACGACGCCGCCACCGCCCACCGGGACCTGGGGCGCGAATGAGCGACGCGCCGGCCTCGATGCCCAGGCTGTCGGGGCAGGGCGGTGCGGAGCGTGCACTCTCGCTGATCGCCTTCGGCGGCGGCCACGGCCTGTACGCCTCTCTCTCCGCGCTGCGCATCCTCTTCGAGGAGGTCGTCCTCGACGAGCTGACGGCGATCGTCACGGTCGCCGACAACGGCGGGTCCTCCGGTCGGCTCCGCGGGGAGTTCGGGGTGCTGCCGCCCGGCGATCTGCGGATGGCCCTGGCCGCGCTGTGCAGCCACGACGACTGGGGCGTGACCTGGGCCAGCGTCATGCAGCACCGCTTCGCCGGCGACGGCGAGATGAACGGTCACAACCTCGGGAACCTCCTGATCGTCGGCCTCTGGGAGCTGCTCGACGACCACGTCGCCGCCCTGGACTGGGTGGGCCGTCTGCTCGGCGCCCGCGGCCGGGTGCTGCCGATGGCGCTGGTCCCGATGGACATCCGCGCCGAGGTCCGCGGCCTCGACCCGGCCGACCCCGACCGGCTCACGACCGTACGGGGCCAGGTGGAGGTGGCGACGACCAACGGCACCATCGACTCGATCGCGCTCGAGCCCGCCGATCCACCGGCCGCGCCGGCGGCGTTGGAGGCGATCCATGCGGCCGACTGGGTCGTGATCGGCCCGGGCTCGTGGTTCACCTCGGTGATGCCGCACCTGATGGTCCCGGCGCTGCGTGAGGCCCTGGTCACCACCGGCGCCCGGGTGCTGGTCGTGCTCAACCTCGCCGAGCAGGCGGGGGAGACGCAGGGCTTCGGCCCGGCCGACCACCTCGGCGTGCTGTGTGCCCACGCTCCGGACCTCCAGGTCGACACCGTGCTGGCGGATGCCGGCATGGAGGGGCTCGACGCGTTGCGCGAGATGACCGATGCGCTGGGTGCGCGGTTGGTGATCGAGCGGATCGCGATGGCCGACGGCTCCGCCCGGCACGATCCGGTCCTCCTGGCCGCCGCCTACCAGCGGGTGCTCAGCGGCGGGCTCTGACCCCACGGCGTGTGAGCGTTCACCTCGGGGGCGTTCGGGATTTTGATTGCGAAAACGTTATCGATAACGATTGACACCGAACCTCCCGCCTGAGAGGCTCCTGCCTGTTGTGGCGTGCACCACACGCCGACCTGACTCAACGAGGTGCTTGATGTCTTTCATCCCCACGGCCAAGCGGACGGTCGTCACCGTCGCGGCTGCCGGCCTGCTTCTCACCACGGCTGCCTGCGGCAGCTCGGACAACTCGTCGAACACCGCTAGCGGCGACAAGAGCTCGTCCGGTGGTCCGGTCTCGATGACCCTGTGGACCAACTCCACGACGGGTCCCGGCCTGCAGTACTTCCAGGACGCCGCCACCGCGTACCACGCGGCGAACCCGAACGTCACGATCAAGGTCCAGAGCGTTCAGAACGAGGACTACGACGGCAAGCTCCAGACGGCCCTCCAGGCCGGCGAGGGCTCGGCCCCCGACATCATGTACCAGCGCGGCGGCGGCAAGATGCTCGCGATGGTCCAGGCGGGCCAGCTCAGCGAGGTCACCCTGTCGTCGGACGTCCAGAGCAACGTGAGCGCCGGCGCGCTGTCGATCTACCAGGCCGACGGCAAGTCGTACGGCATTCCGCTCTCGGTCACCCCCGAGGGCATCTGGTACAGCCAGGACGTCTTCAAGAAGGCCGGCATCACCTCCACGCCGACCACGATGGCCGAGCTGACCGACGACGCCGCCAAGCTGAAGGCCGCCGGCACCCCGCTGGCCGTCGGCGGCAAGGACGGCTGGCCGGCCGCTCACTGGTACTACATGTTCGCCGTGCGCGACTGCAGCCAGGACGCCCTCAACGAGGCCGCCACCAGCGCCAAGTTCGACGACGACTGCTTCCTGCAGGCCGGCAAGGACCTCGGCGAGTTCGTCTCCTCCGACCCGTTCGAGAAGGACGCGTTCAACGTGGCCGCCCAGGGCAGCGCCGCCTCGACCGCGGGCCTGCTGGCCAACCACAAGGTCGCCGGCGAGCTCATGGGCGCCTGGGAGCCGGGCGTGGTCGGTGACCTGACGCCGAACAAGAAGCCGCTCGCGGACCTCGGCTACTTCCCGTTCCCGTCGACCCCCGACGGCAAGGGTGACCCGACCGCGATGATGCAGGGTGCCGACGGCTACTCCTGCTCGGCGTGGGCCCCGAAGGAGTGCAGCGACTTCCTGAACTTCCTCGCCACCACCGACCAGCAGAGCGCGTACTACACCGCGTTCTCGGCCATCCCGGCGAACAAGGCCGCCCAGGGCAGCGTCACCGGCGCCGCCACCAAGGCCGCGCTCGACGCCAGCAACAACGCGAAGTACTCCGTCCTGTTCCTCGACACCCTCTTCGGCTCGACCGTGGGTGGCGCGCTGAACACGGCCGTCGTCAACTTCATGTCGGGCCAGAACAGCGACCCGCAGAGCATCGTTGACGCGGTCAACAACGCTAGTTCCAAGGGGTAATAGCAACTCATGAGTGAAACTCCCCAGGCCCCCTCGGCTCTGGAGAGCTCGCTCGACGGCACCACCACGGTCGTGGGCGGCACGGACTCCGTGTCGCCCATGACCGCCGTCGGTCGGGCTCCTCGCCAGCGCACCAGCTGGCGCGAGCGCTTCGAGATCACCCTGCTGTCGGGCCCGGCGATCCTGGTGTTCGTCGGCTTCGTGATCGCCCCGGTCTTCGCCGCGATCTACTACGGCTTCTACCGCTGGAAGGGCTTCGGCCCGCCGACCGACTTCATCGGCCTGCACAACTACAAGGTCATCCTCACCGACCCTGAGTTCCACCGGGCGGTGATGCACAACTTCGAGATCGTCGTGCTCTCGCTGCTGATCCAGGGACCGCTCGCGATCCTGCTGGCGCTGCTGCTGAACCGCAAGATGCGTGGCCGCTCGGTGATCCGCGTGCTCGTCTTCGTGCCGTGGGTCGTCTCCGAGGTCATCGCGGGTACGGGTCTCAGCCTGATGCTTCCGGTGAACGGTGCGATCAACGACCTGCTGACCAAGATGCACATCTTCGGCACGGTCGAGATCTCCTGGCTCGGCCCGCACATGTCGCTGTGGACGCTGATGGCGATCCTGACCTGGAAGTACCTCGGCTTCGCGATCATCCTGCTGATGGCCGGACTCCAGAACATCCCCGAGGAGCTCTACGAGGCCGCCTCGATCGACGGTGCCAGCTACTGGCAGATGCAGCGCCAGATCACCCTGCCGCTGCTCGGTCCCACGATCCGCATCTGGGCCTTCCTGTCGATCATCGGGGCGCTGCAGCTCTTCGACCTGCCCTGGATCGTCTGGGGCGAGTTCAACGTCGACCGCGACGGCATCTCCACGATGGCGACGTACATGGCGCACTACGGCCCGCGTACCGGCCTCTACGGCTACGGCAACGCGGTGGCGGTCGTCCTCTTCGTCATCTCACTGATCGTCGCTGTGCTCTACCAGCGCATCGTGCTCAGCCGCGACATCTCCGGTGCAGTCACCGACGGAAAGAGGAAGCGATGACCACCGCATCCATCGAGGCGCCCCGTACCAAGAAGGGCAACCGCTCGAAGGGCGGCGGCGCGAAGCCCAAGGACCCGTGGGGCAGCCCGGCGGTCTACTTCATCGCGCTCGTCATCATCGGCCTGAGCCTCGCGCCGGTCGCCTACATCGTGCTCGGCGGCTTCCGGGACAACTCCCAGCTGACGGTCGACCCGGCCGGCTTCCCGAACCCGTGGCGCTGGTCGACGTACGGCAACATCCTCCAGTCGTCGACGTTCTGGCGCGAGTTCCTCAACTCCGTCGTCGCCGCCGGCGCCACCACGCTGCTGGTGGTGTCGTTGGGCCTGAGCGCGAGCTACGTGCTCGCCCGCTACCGCTTCCGCGGTCGCGGGTTCATGTTCGCGCTCTTCGCGGCGGGCCTGATGTTCCCGATCACGGTGGCCATCACGCCGCTGTTCATCATCCTGAACAAGATCCACCTGACGAACTCGATCATCGGCGTGATCCTGCCGCAGGTCGCGTTCGCGCTGCCGACCACGATCATCATCCTGGTGCCCTTCCTGCAGGCGATCCCGGACGAGATCGAGGAGGCGGCGGCGGTGGACGGCTGCAGCCGGCTCTCGTTCTACTTCCGGATGGTGCTCCCACTGTCGCTTCCGGGCGTCCTCACCACGGGCATCCTGACCTTCGTGGCGAGCTGGAACAGCTACCTGCTGCCGCTGTTCGTGCTCAGCGACCCGAACCGGTACACCCTGCCGCTCGGCGTGCAGCAGTTCCACTCCGCCCACGGCTCCGACACGGCCGCGGTGCTCGCCTTCACGTCGCTGTCGATGATCCCGGCGCTGGTGTTCTTCACCGCGTTCGAGCGTCGCATCGTCGGCGGCCTCCAGGGCGCCGTCAAGGGCTGATCCCTCCCGGTGGGTGACGCGGCCCCATCCGCGTCACCCACCTCGGGCCCACCAGGCCCCGTACCTTCCCCTCACGCTCTCAACCTGAAAGAGCTCGCTCGTGACCTCTCACCCCGTGGCCATGCCACGCGTCTCCGATCGCGTCGCCGACCTCCACGCCCGCATGACCCTCGAGGAGAAGCTGGCCCAGATCGTCGGCTACTGGCTCGACCACGGGGGTGAGGTCGTCGCGCCGATGGCCGGCGAGATGAACAACTCCCGCGAGGGCAGCAAGCTCTCCGAGATCACCGAGCACGGCCTCGGCCACTACACCCGCGTGTACGGCACCCGGCCGGTCGAGCCGGCCGAGCGCGCCGCGTGGCTGTGGGCGGAGCAGAAGCGCCTCATCGCCGAGACCCGACTGGGCATCCCGGCGCTGGTCCACGAGGAGTGCCTCACCGGCCTCGCCGCCTGGAAGGCCGCGACCTTCCCGACGCCGCTCGCCTGGGGCGCCTCGTTCGACCCCGACCTCGTCCAGGAGATGGCCGAGCAGATCGGCGCGGACATGAAGGCGCTCGGCATCCACCAGGGTCTGGCCCCCGTCCTCGACGTCATCCGCGACCCGCGCTGGGGCCGGACCGAGGAGGCCATCGCCGAGGACCCGTACGTCGTCGGCACGATCGGCACGGCCTACGTCAAGGGCCTCCAGGCCGGTGGCGTGCACGCCACCCTCAAGCACTTCGTCGCCTACTCCGGCTCGCGTGCCGGCCGCAACCACGCCCCGGTCTCGGCCGGTCCGCGCGAGATCGCCGACGTCTTCCTGCCGCCGTTCGAGATGGCGCTGCTCGACGGCGGCGTCAAGTCCGTCATGGCCGCCTACAACGACGTCGACGGCATCCCACTCCACGGCTCCTCGGAGCACCTCACCGGCATCCTGCGCGAGCAGTGGGGCTTCGAGGGCACCGTCGTCGCCGACTACTTCGGCGTCGCGTTCCTCACCGTCATGCACGCCGTCGTCGCCGACCGCGGCCGCGCCGCCGCACTGGCCCTCGAGGCCGGCGTCGACATCGAGCTGCCCAGCGGAGACGCCTACCTCGAGCCGCTCGCCGCACTGATCCGCGCCGGTGAGGTCGACGAGGCGCTGGTGGACCGCGCCGTGCTCCGTGCGCTCAAGCAGAAGGAGGAGCTCGGCCTCCTCGACGAGGACTTCGTCGCCACCCTCGGCGAGGCCCCGACCCGGATCGACCTCGACTCACCCCGGCACCGTGCGATCGCGCGCCGCCTCGCGGCCGAGTCGGTCGTCCTGCTGGCCAACGACGGCACGCTGCCGTTGGCCACGCCGGGCACGGTGGCCGTGATCGGCCCGAACGCGGACCGCGCCGAGGCACTGATGGGCTGCTACTCCTTCGCCAACCACGTGCTCCACGGCAAGCCGGAGTTCGAGCTCGGCTTCGAGGTCCCGACCATCGCCGAGGCGCTGCGCGAGCAGCTGGCCGGCTCGCAGGTCAGCCTCGTCGAGGGCTGCGCCGTCGAGGGCGAGGACCGCTCCGGCTTCGCCGCCGCGATCGATGCCGCTTCCTCCTGCGACGTCGCCATCGTCGTCGTCGGCGACCAGGCCGGCCTCTTCGGCCGCGGCACCGTGGGCGAGGGCAACGACGCCGACTCGCTCGACCTGCCCGGCGTCCAGCGGGAGCTGGTCGAGGCGATCACCGCAACCGGTACGCCGGTGGTCCTGGTCCTCGTCACCGGACGTCCGTACGCCATCGGCTGGGCCTTCGAGGGCGAGAACGCCCCCGCGGCGGTCCTCCAGGCGTTCTTCCCCGGCGAGGAGGGCGGCTCGGCGATCGCCGACATCGTCACCGGTGCGACCAACCCGTCCGGGCGCCTGCCCGTCAGCCTGCCGCGTGCCTCCGGCGCGCAGCCGTACTCCTACATGCAGCCGCTGCTCGGCGGGCCGTCCGAGGTCACCTCGACCGATCCGACGCCGGTGCGCCCGTTCGGCTTCGGGCTGTCGTACACGTCGTTCGCCTACAGCGAGCTGACCGCCTCGGCGTCGGCCGCGACGAACGGCTCGTTCGACGTCACCGTGACGGTCACCAACACCGGTGCCGTCGCCGGCTCCGACGTGGTCCAGGTGTACGGCCGCGACCTGCTCGGCTCGATCGTCCGCCCGGTCTCCCAGCTTGTCGGCTACCAGCGCGTCGCGCTCGAGGCAGGGGAGTCGGCCGTCGTGACCTTCACCGTCCCGACCACCCGCTTCGCCTTCACCGACCGCTCGCTGACCAAGGTCGTCGAGCCCGGCGACATCGAGATCTGGGTCGCCTCCTCCGCCGGTGAGAAGGTCGACACGGCGGTCGCCGAGGGCATCGCGGACAGCGACACCGCCACCGGCTCGGTCGCCGCGGCGATCACGGGCGCCCACGTCGAGCGCGCCATCGTCGCCCTCACGGGTGACGTGCACCGCGTGACGTCCGCTGACGCCCGCGTGGTGACGGCGACCGTTGCCAAGTGACCGGCGTCCAGGGTCGTTGACTGACGTGGGAGACTCCTCGGCATGGCGATGACGGGACAGGTGAAGGCGGAGCTCTCGAGCACCCAGATCACGAAGACGTGCTGTCGCAAGGCCGAGGTCGCGACGACGCTGCGCTTCGCGGGCGGCCTGCACATCGTCAACAGCAGAATCGTGGTCGAGGCCGAGCTCGACACCGGTGCAGCCGCGCGTCGGCTGCGCAAGGACATCGCCGAGGTCTACGGCCACCACGCCGAGGTCGCGATCGTCCAGGGCAACGGCATCCGCAAGGGCTCGCGCTACATCGTGCGGGTCGTGAAGGACGGCGAGGCGCTCGCGCGCCAGACCGGCCTGCTCGACCAGCGCGGTCGACCCGTCCGCGGCCTGCCGCCGGCCGTCGTGGCCGGCGCGGCCTGCGACTCGGTCGCGTCCTGGCGCGGGGCATTCCTCGCGCACGGCTCGCTGACCGAGCCGGGCCGCTCGAGCTCGCTCGAGGTGACCTGCCCCGGCGCGGAGGCCGCGCTGGCGCTCGTCGGCGTCGCGCGTCGCCTCGGGATCCAGGCCAAGGCCCGGGAGGTCCGAGGCGTCGACCGCGTCGTCATCCGTGACGGCGACGCGATCGGCCAGCTCCTGACCCGCCTCGGCGCGCATGAGTCGCTGATGGCGTGGGAGGAGCGGCGGATGCGTCGCGAGGTCCGCGCGACGGCCAACCGGCTCGCCAACTTCGACGACGCGAACCTGCGTCGCTCCGCCCGCGCCGCCGTCGCCGCCGGCGCGCGCGTCGACCGGGCGATGGAGATCCTCGGCGCCGAGGTCCCCGACCACCTCAAGATGGCCGGCGAGCTCCGGCTCGAGCACAAGCAGGCCTCCCTCGAGGAGCTCGGCCAGCTGCACGAGCCGCCGCTCACCAAGGACGCCATCGCCGGCCGGATCCGTCGCCTGCTGGCGATGGCCGACAAGCGCGCCGAGGAGCTCGGCATCCCGGACACCGAGGCGTCGCTGACGCCGGACATGCTGGTCGACGACTGAGCTTCGAGGTTGGTGGCGTGTCTGCGCGTCCGCCGATCGCCCGCGTCGGCGGCGCCGCCGCGCCGGACGATGCCCCGGGATGCCCCGAGGGACACGCCCGGCGGTGTCTCGCGCGGTGGTGACGGCGGGCGTCGCCGGGCGGGGAGGCCCTCGCCGCATCGCCCGTCGTCCGCT
Source organism: Nocardioides sp. JCM 18998 (assembly GCF_055391535.1). Taxonomy (NCBI): domain Bacteria; kingdom Bacillati; phylum Actinomycetota; class Actinomycetes; order Propionibacteriales; family Nocardioidaceae; genus Nocardioides; species Nocardioides sp. JCM 18998. The sequence goes on along the minus strand of NZ_AP043886.1, from coordinate 3,865,194 downwards.
TCCTCCAGCGCGACCGATGGACGGTGCGCTGGTGCGGGAGGCATGAGTGTGAGTGCTGGCCCCGGCGGGAGCGCCGCTCCCGGCACGGCCGGTCGCGGAGTGGAAGCGAAGCGTCAGCTGGCGAGTGTCGCCCTGAGCCAGTTCACCTGGGCACGGGACTGGAAGGCTCCGCCGCCCTCGTGGTCGTTGAACTCGTACACCTGGATCCGCTTCTGGCCGGCGTAGGCGTGGTAGGCGGCGAAGACGGTCGACGGCAGGCAGATGGTGTCCATCATCGCCACCGAGAACAGGGCCGGGGCATGGGCCCGCTTGCCGAGGATCGCGGTGTCGAAGTGGGCGAGCGTCTCGAAGACCTGCTTCGTACGGCCACGGTGCGCGCCGAGGTAGCGGGCGATCTCGGCGTAGGGGTCGCCGGGGGAGATGTCGACAGCACGGCGGAAGTGCGACAGGAACGGCACGTCCGGCATCGTGGCGACGACGTGGGGGGAGAGCGAGGCTGCGGCGAGGCTGATGCCACCGCCCTGGCTGTGGCCGGTGACGGCGACCTTCGCGGCGTCGACCGCGTGGTGGCCCCGCAGGACCTCGACCGCCCGGACCGCGTCGACGAAGACGCGTCGGTAGAAGTGGTCGTCGGGGCTGTCGAGACCGCGGGTGAGGAACCCGCCCTGGGCGGGCGCGCCGCTGCCGCCCGGATCCGGCGTGTCGCCGTTGGACCAGCCGCTGCCCTGGCCGCGGGTGTCCATCACGAAGTGGGCGAAGCCGGCCTGGGCCCAGAAGGTGAACTCGTGGGCGAGCCCGCGACCGCCGTTGTAGCCGTGGTACTGCACGACCCCGGGCAGCGGAGCGTCTCCGCGCAGTGGCGCGGCGGGCAGGTGCAGCCAGCCCTTGATCGGGTGTCCGCCGAAGCCGGCGTAGGTGACGTCGTACGTCTCGACGGTGGTGAGGACGCTCTCGACGCGCGTCATCCGGACGTCGAGCGGGATCGCTGCCGCCTCGGTGAGGGTGCGCTGCCAGAACGCGTCGAGCCCGGCGGGCTCGGGCAGCTCCTCGCGACGCTCCCAGAGCTCGTCGAGCGACAGGTCGATGCGGGGCATCAGCCGATCCCCGTAGTGCCGTCGAGCAGCGCGGGCGCCGCCGTCGAGCCGCGCGGGACGAGCCGGGTGTCGAGGCGTACGTGGATCCCGGACGGCACGGCGGAGAGGTCGGCGGCGTGGAGGCGTTCGACCAGCAGGTGGGCGGCGCGTCGGCCCATCTCGCGGATCGGCTGCTCGATGGTGGTGAGGCCCGGGTCGCACATCGCCGCGTCCGGGACGTTGTCGAAGCCGATCACGGAGAGGTCCTCGGGAACGCGCAGGCCGAGGGAGCGGGCCACCTCGATGGTGGCGAGCGCGGTGGCGTCGTTGGCCGCGAAGACGGCGGTGGGCCGCATGTCGGCCGGCAGGGTCAGCAGCGCACGGGCGCTCTCCGAGGCGATCGCCGGGTCGTAGGCGCCGGGGACGAGCTGGAACCCGCCCGCGGGCAGATGCGCCTCGTTCAGCGCGGTGCGGAAGCCGTCCTCGCGCAGCTGGGAGGACATCAGGTCGGGGCGGCCGGTGACCATCGCGATCCGCCGATGGCCGAGCGAGAGCAGGTGCTGTGCGGCGAGGTAGCCGCCACGGGAGTTGTCGGAGTCGACGGTGGGGATGTCGGAGCGGCCGGCGTGCGGGTCGACGGCGACGATCGGGACGTTGGCGACGATGTCGGTCACCGTCGGGGTGACCAGGACGGCGCCGTCGATCAGGGTGCCGCTGAGCCGGTTGAGGTGGCGCCGCTCCCAGCCGACGTGCTCGCCGAGGCGGGCGGCGCCGGCGTAGGCGACCAGCTCGTACTCGGTGCCGCGAAGCACGTCCGCGACGCCCTTGAGCACCTCGGCGCTGAACGGCTCGAGGTCGGCGACCAGGACGCCGATGACGTTCGTCTTCTGGTTGCGCAGGCTCCTGGCGACCAGGCTGGACTCGTAGCCGAGGTCGTTGATGATGCCGCGCACGCGGGTGGCCGTGGCCTCGGATACGCCGTAGCGGTCGTTGAGGACCTTGGAGACGGTGGCGACGGAGACGCCGGCGGCCTGTGCGACCTCGCGAATCGTTACCCGGGGCGGAATCATGCGCTGACACTACTCATGTAAAACGATATCGACAACGGTTTCGCCACGGGACGTCCACCAAACGTACGCCAAGACGCCACTGTGTGTGCGGTCACACTATCGCACCCTTGGATCGTGACAGTGGCTACCCGTCCGTAGGCACCGGCAGACTCGGTAGGGTCGGATGCGGGTCACAGAAGGCCCTAACGCAACGAGGGTCACCAAAGGCCCCCGACCATTGGAGAGAACATGACTGTTCGCGTAGGCATCAACGGCTTCGGCCGCATCGGCCGCAACTTCTTCCGCGCCGTGCGCGCCTCCGGCCTCGACATCGAGATCGTCGGCGTCAACGACCTGTCCGACGTCTCGGTCCTCGCGCACCTGCTCAAGTACGACTCGATCCTCGGTGTCCTCGACGCCGACGTCACCGCCACCGACGGCGAGATCAAGATCGGCGAGCAGGTCGTCAAGGTCTTCTCGGAGCGCGACCCCGCGAACCTGAAGTGGTCCGAGCTCGACGTCGACATCGTGGTCGAGTCGACCGGCTTCTTCACCGACGCCACCAAGGCGCGCGCCCACGTCGACAACGGTGGCGCCAAGAAGGTCATCATCTCGGCGCCGGCCTCCAACGAGGACATCACCATCGTGATGGGCGTCAACCACGACCTCTACGACGCCGACAAGCACACCGTCGTCTCGAACGCGTCCTGCACCACCAACTGCCTCGCCCCGCTCGCCAAGGCGCTGCACGAGGGCATCGGCATCAACAAGGGCCTGATGACCACGGTCCACGCCTACACCGCGGACCAGAACCTGCAGGACAACATCCACAAGGACCTGCGTCGCGCCCGTGCCGCCGCGATCAACATCGTCCCCACCTCGACCGGTGCCGCGAAGGCCATCGGCCTGGTCCTGCCGGAGCTCAAGGGCAAGCTCGACGGCTACGCCCTGCGCGTCCCCACCCCGACCGGCTCGCTCACCGACCTGTCGTTCGAGGCCTCGCGCGAGACCTCGGTCGAGGAGATCAACGAGATCGTCCGCAAGGCCGCCGACGGCAAGTTCCTAGTCTACTCGACCGACCCGATCGTCTCCTCGGACATCGTCACCAACCCGGCCTCGTCGATCTTCGACGCTCCGCTGACCAAGGTCATCGGCAACCAGGTCAAGGTCGCGTCCTGGTACGACAACGAGTGGGGCTACTCCAACCGCCTCGCCGACCTGATCGACTACATGGGCAAGAGCCTCTGATCCATGGGGTCCTACACCGGACTCGGAGAGGTCGCCGGCAAGCGCGTCCTCGTCCGCTCTGACCTCAATGTCCCCCTCAAGGACGGACAGATCACCGACGACGGCCGGATCCGGGCTTCGGTTCCGACCATCCGCGCGCTGGCCGATGCCGGCGCGCGGGTGGTCGTCACCGCCCACCTCGGCCGCCCCGACGGTGCCCCCGAGGCGAAGTACAGCCTCGCCCCGGTCGCGCAGCGACTCGGCGAGCTGCTCGGCCAGCCGGTCGCCTTCGCGACCGACACTGTCGGCGCCTCGGCGCAGGAGACCGTCGCCGGACTGGCCGACGGCCAGGTGGCGCTCCTGGAGAACGTCCGCTTCAACGCCGGGGAGACCTCGAAGGACGACGCCGTGCGTAGCGCCTTCGCGGCCGAGCTCGCGGGCCTGGCCGATGCCTTCGTCTCCGACGGCTTCGGCGTGGTGCACCGCAAGCAGGCGTCGGTCTACGACGTCGCCACGCTGCTCCCGCACGCGATGGGCGGCCTGGTCCAGGCCGAGATCGACGTGCTGCGTCGGCTGACCGACACCCCCGAGCGCCCGTACGCGGTCGTCCTGGGTGGCTCGAAGGTCTCCGACAAGCTCGGCGTCATCGACAACCTGCTCGGCAAGGCCGACACCCTGCTCATCGGTGGCGGCATGGTCTTCACCTTCCTCAAGGCCCAGGGCCACGAGGTCGGCAAGTCCCTGCTCGAGGAGGACCAGATCCCGACCGTGCTCGAGTACCTCGAGCGGGCGAAGGCCAACGGCGTCCAGATCGTCCTGCCGACCGACATCGTGGTCGCCGACGCGTTCGGCGACGAGGCGTCGGCCCGGGTGGTAGCGGCCGACCAGATCCCGGCGGGCTCCCTCGGCCTGGACATCGGCCCGGAGTCGGGCGAGGCGTTCGCCGCGGTCGTCGAGAAGGCCCGTACGGTCTTCTGGAACGGCCCGATGGGCGTCTTCGAGCAGCCCGCCTTCGCCGAGGGCACCCGTGCCGTCGCGGCGGCTCTGACCAAGGTCGGCGGCCTCTCGGTCGTCGGCGGCGGCGACTCCGCCGCGGCGGTCCGTGCGCTCGGCTTCGAGGATGACCAGTTCGGTCACATCTCGACGGGCGGTGGCGCGTCGCTGGAGTACCTGGAGGGCAAGGAGCTCCCGGGGATCACGGTGCTGGAAGCGCCTGACAACTCTGCCCTGGAGGACTAGGAAAATTGGGTAAGCGCACCCCGCTCATGGCGGGCAACTGGAAGATGAACCTCAACCACCAAGAAGCGGTGGTTCTGGTCCAGAAGCTCGCATGGACGCTGTCGGACAAGCGCCACGACTACGGCAAGGCCGAGGTCGTGGTGGTTCCGCCCTTCACCGACATCCGGTCGGTGCAGACCCTGGTCGACGGCGACAAGCTGTCGATCCGGTACGGCGCCCAGGACGTCTCGGTCCATGAGTCGGGTGCGTTCACCGGCGAGATCTCGGCGGCGATGCTGGCCAAGCTCGGCTGCTCGTACGTCGTGGCCGGTCACTCGGAACGCCGTGAGCACCACGGCGAGACCGACGCGCTCGTGGCGCGCAAGGCCGCTGCGAGCCTCGCGGCCGGCATCACGCCGATCGTCTGCGTCGGCGAGGATCTCCCGGTCCGTCAGGAGGGCGCTCACGTGCCCTACTGCACCGAGCAGCTCGTCGGCTCGCTCGCGGGGCTGAGTGCCGAGCAGGTCGCCGGCCTGGTGATCGCGTACGAGCCGGTCTGGGCGATCGGCACCGGCGAGGTCGCCACCCCGGAGGACGCTCAAGAGGTCTGCGCGGCGCTGCGTGCGACCGTGGAGAAGCTGCACGGAGCCGAGGCCGCGCAGTCCGTACGGGTCCTGTACGGCGGCTCGGTGAAGGCGAACAACATCGTCGGCATCATGGCCAAGCCCGATGTCGACGGTGCCCTCGTCGGGGGCGCGAGCCTGGTCGTGGACGAGTTTTCCGCGATCTGCCGCTTCTACGACCTCCCCGCGCTGTGATCGCGCGGATGTGACGTAGGATTCCCGATCGTGCTGGAACTTCTCTTCACCATCGTCCTGATGGTCGCGAGCGCCCTGATGATTCTGCTGGTGCTGTTGCACAAGGGGCGAGGCGGTGGCCTCTCCGACATGTTCGGCGGCGGCGTCTCGAGCTCCCTCGGCGGCTCCTCGGTCGCAGAGCGCAATCTCGACCGTCTGACCATCGGCATCGGCGTCATCTGGTTCGCGTGCGTGATCGCACTCGGCCTGCTGCTCGCGTACTGATCTAGCGAAGGAACAACACACATGGCTGGTGGAGCGAACGCGATCCGGGGTAGTCGGGTCGGGGCTGGCCCGATGGGCGAGGCGGAGCGCGGCGACGCGGCTCCGCGCAAGGCGGTCACCTACTTCTGCGCTCGTGAGCACCGCTCGGTGATCACCTTCGCGGTCGAGGCGACCCCGCCGGACTCGTGGGACTGCCCGAAGTGCGGTCTCCCGGGTGGTCTCGACGCGGAGAACGCGCCGGCGGCCCCCAAGATCGAGCCGTACAAGACGCACCTGGCGTACGTGAAGGAGCGGCGCTCCGACAAGGAGGCCGAGGACATCCTCGAGGACGCCATCAACCTGCTGCGCTCGCGCCGCAAGTCGGGCGAGATCATCTTCTGACGCCGAGTCGGCACAGCTTCATCTAAGAACCCGCCGAGCCGGCGCACGATGCGCCGGCTCGGCGGGTTCTTCGCGCGATCGTGCGTCGCGTCGCGCTCAGATCTTGGAGGCGGCGGCCCGGTCGAGGAACCAGATGGTCTCATCGTGACCGTGGGCGCCGACCGCGGGGATCTCGTGCACGTCGGCACCGCCCAACGCGCTGGCGACCGCGTCGGCCTTGCCGTCGCCGCTGACCAGGAACCAGACCGCCGAGGCGTCCCGGATGGCCTGGAAGGTGAGGCTGATCCGCTCCGGCGGCGGCTTGGGCGAGCCGGTGACGCCGACCGCGAGGGCGTTGGTGGCGTCGAGCTGCGGGAAGCCCGGGAACAGGGATGCGACGTGGCCGTCGGGGCCGACGCCGAGCATCATCACGTCGAAGTGGCCGCCCATCGCGAGCACCTCCTGGGCGTACGCGGCGGCGCCGAGCTCGACGTCGCTGACGTCGGCCGGGGACGGCATCTGGTGGATGCGGTGGGCGGGCACGCCGACCTCGTCCAGGAACGCCGCCTTGGCCTGGCCCGCGTTGCGATCGGGGGAGTCGGGGGAGACGAAGCGCTCGTCGCCGAACCAGAACTCCACGGCACCCCAGTCGACGCCCGAGTCGTCGGCCAGCCGGGCGACCTCGCGGTGGATGGCCTCGGCGATGGTGCCGCCGGTCAGGCAGATGTTCGGGATGGCCCCGGAGGCCTGGGCGTCCGCGATCCGGTTGAGCAGCTCGCCGGCGACGGCGGTCGCGAGCTCGGCGGCGTCCTCGTGGACCTCGACGCGGGGCTCGACATGGGGACTGGTCACTTCTTGGTGGCCTTTCGGTTCGGGCTGCGGCGGCTGGCGACGCGGCGGGTGAGGAAGCGGGCGGTGCTGGAGTAGACGGCGTCCTCGTCGAGACGGCGGAGCTCCTCGGCGAGCAGCTCGGGAACGTCGCGGCGGGCGAGCGCGACCGGTCTGTCCGGGTTGCCCGGTGTGCTGAGCACGGCGTGGCGGCCGTCGTCGCGGGCGAGCCGGATCGGCCCCTTGGCCGTCTCGAGCACGACCTCGGTGAGACCCGGCCCATCGGAGACTTTGTGCTTGATGTCAACACGCAGCCGGCTCGACAGCCAGGCCACCATGAGGTCGGCGCTCGGGTCGAGTCGCTCGGCGCTGACCGATCCGCCGGTGACCTTGAGCGGCTGCTGGTCGAGCGCGGCGGCCAGCAGCGCCCGCCACCCAGTGAGCCGGGTCCAGGCGAGGTCGGTGTTGCCCGGGGCGTACGCGGCGCACTGGACGTGCAGGGCCCGGGCGCGGCCCGTGGTGGTCGTACGGACATCCGTGATCCGTCGGCTCGCCAACCGACCCAACGGGTCGCTCGCCGGGTCGACCGGCGCGGCACCCGGCCACCATGCGACCACGGGGGAGTCGGGCAGGAGCAGCGGGAGGACCACGGACTCGGGGTGGCGTACGACCTCGCCGGAGAGCCGGATCAGCGCCATCTCCCCGCTCCAGCCGGCGCCGACGGTGACCTCGGCGTCGACCTGGGCCGCACCGCGCGAGGAGCCGAGGACGACCGCGAGCACCCGCGCGGGATGCTCGCGCGAGGCCGAGCGGGCGGCCTCCAGCGCATTGACGGCGTGCTCCTCCTCGACGACGAGGATCAGCGTCATCACCATGCCCATCGCGGGGCTGCCGGCGTGGGTACGGGCGCGGACGAACTCCGCGGCGATCCCGGCGCTGGTCGTCTGGTTCAGCGTGCGGGTCACGGTCGCCTCCAGGCCCGGCCGTCACGGGCCAGCATCGCATCGGCGCCCGCGGGGCCCCAGGTGCCGGAGTCGTAGGCCTCCGGGCGCGTCCCCTTGCGGTCCTGGGCGGCCCAGAAGTCGAGGATCGGGTCGAGGATCCGCCAGGAGAGCTCGACCTCCTCGTGCCGCGGGAAGAGCGGCGGGTCGCCGAGCAGCACGTCGAGGATGAGTCGCTCGTACGCCTCCGGGGAGGCCTCGGTGAAGGTGCTGCCGTACGCGAAGTCCATCGTCACGTCGCGGATCTCCATCGCGGTGCCGGGCACCTTGGAGCCGAACCGTACGGTCATGCCCTCGTCGGGCTGGATGCGGATGACGAGCGCGTTCTGGGTGAGCTCCTCGGTCGAGGCCGGGTTGAAGAGCTGGTGTGGAGCGCTCTTGAAGACGACCGCGACCTCGGTGACACGACGCCCCAGGCGCTTGCCGGTACGGAGGTAGAACGGGACGCCCGCCCAGCGGCGGTTGTCCACGTTCAGGGTGATCGCGGCGAACGTCTCGGTCGCCGACTTGGGCGAGATGCCGTCCTCCTCGAGGAAGCCGGCGACCTTCTCGCCGCCCGCCCAGCCGGCGGCGTACTGGCCGCGGGCCGTGGTGGCCGCCAGGTCGTCCGGCAGCCGGACCGAGGAGAGCACCTTCTGCTTCTCGATCCGTAGGGCGGTGGCGTCGAAGCCGGCCGGCTCCTCCATCGCGACCAGGGACATGAGCTGCATCAGGTGGTTCTGGATGACGTCGCGGGCGGCGCCGATCCCGTCGTAGTAGCCGGCGCGGCCGCCGATGCCGACGTCCTCGGCCATCGTGATCTGCACGTGGTCGACGTAGTTGGCGTTCCAGATCGGCTCGAACATCGTGTTCGCGAAGCGCAGCGCGAGGATGTTCTGCACCGTCTCCTTGCCGAGATAGTGGTCGATCCGGAAGATCGAGCCGTCCGGGAAGACGCTGTCCAGGGTCTCGTTGAGACGGCGTGCGGAGGTGAGGTCGTGGCCGAACGGCTTCTCGACCACCACCCGGCGCCAGGCGTCGGGACCGGTCTCGGTCAGGCCGTGCTCGCGCAGCTGGCCGACCACGTCGCCGAACGCGCCGGGCGGGATCGCGAGGTAGAAGGCGTGGTTGCCGCCCGTGCCGCGGGTCTCGTCGAGCTCCTCGATCGTGTGGCGCAGGTCCTCGAAGGCGGCATCGTCGCCGAAGTCGCCCGAGACGAACCGGAAGCCCTCAGCGAGCTGGTCCCAGACCTCCTCGCGGAACGGCGTACGGGCGTGCTCCTTGACCGAGTCGTGCACCACCTGGGCGAAGTCCTCGTCGGCCCAGTCCCGCCGGGCGAAGCCGGTCAGCGAGAAGCCGGGCGGCAGCAGGCCGCGATTGGCCAGGTCGTAGATCGCCGGCATCACCTTCTTGCGCGACAGGTCGCCGGTGACGCCGAAGAGGACCAGACCGCACGGCGGCGCGATGCGCGGGAGCCGGCGGTCCAGAGGATCGCGCAACGGGTTGCGCGGGGTGCTGGACCGCGCGGCTCGCGGGCTCACCTCCGGTGTGCCCGGTAGTACTCGATCAGGGCCTGTGTCGATGGGTCCTGATCGGCGAGTGCCTGGGCGTCACCGCTGACCGCCGGGCTGACCTGGAGGGCGAGCTGCTTGCCGAGCTCGACGCCCCACTGATCGAAGCTGTCGATGCCCCAGACCACGCCCTGGACGAACGTGGTGTGCTCGTACAGCGCGATCAGCTGGCCCAGCACGGACGGCGTCAGATCGGGAGCCATGATCGAGGTGGTCGGCCGGTTGCCGGTGAAGACCCGGGCCGGGACGATGTGCTCGGGCGTGCCCTCGGCGCGGACCTCGTCAGCGGTCTTGCCGAACGCGAGCGCCTTGGTCTGGGCGAAGAAGTTGGCCAGGAAGAGCTCGTGGACGTCGGTGTCCGCGTCCTTCAGCCCGTAGGCGGGATTCGCGAACGCGATGAAGTCGGCGGGGATCAGCCGGGTGCCCTGGTGGATCAGCTGGTAGAAGGCGTGCTGGCCGTTGGTGCCCGGCTCGCCCCAGAAGATCTCGCCGGTGTCGGTGGAGACCGGGGTGCCGTCCCAGCGCACGCCCTTGCCGTTGGACTCCATGGTCAGCTGCTGCAGGTATGCCGGGAAGCGGTGCATGAGCTGGGAGTACGGGAGCACGGCGTGGGTGTGGGCGCCGAGGAAGTTGACGTACCAGACGTTGAGCAGGCCCATCAGGACCGGGACGTTCTCGTCCAGGGGAGCGGTCCGGAAGTGCTCGTCCAGGGCGTGGAAGCCGGCCAGGAAGTCGGCGAACGCCTCGGGGCCGATCGCGATCGCCAGGGAGGTGCCGATCGCGGAGTCGACGGAGTAGCGGCCGCCGACCCAGTCCCAGAAGCCGAACGCGTTGGCCGGGTCGATGCCGAAGTCGGCGACCTTCTCCAGGTTGGTGGAGACGGCGACGAAGTGCTTGGCGACCGCGTCCTTCTGGTCGACCTCGCCCTGTGCGTCCGTGGAGAGCTGCTCGAGGAGCCAGCTGCGGCACAGCCGCGCGTTGGTCAGCGTCTCGAGGGTGCCGAAGGTCTTGCTGGAGACGATGAACAGGGTCGTCTCCGGGTCGAGCCCGGTCAGCGTGCGAGCCGCGTCGGTCGGGTCGATGTTGGAGATGAAGCGACACTCGATGTCGGCGTGGCGATAGGCCGCGAGAGCCTCGTACGCCATCACCGGACCGAGGTCCGAGCCGCCGATGCCGATGTTGACGACCGTACGGATCCGCTTGCCGGTGACGCCGGTCCAGGCGCCGGAGCGGACCCGGTCGGCGAAGTCGTAGACGCGCTTGAGCACGTCGTGGACGTCGGCGACCGGGTCCTGCCCGTCGACGGTCAGGTGCGCGTCGGCGGGCAGCCGCAGCGCGGTGTGGAGCACGGCCCGGTCCTCGGTGACGTTGATGTGGTCACCGGCGAACATGGCGTCACGACGAGTCTCGAGGTCGACGTCGGCGGCGAGGTCGCGGAGGGTCTTCCAGATCTCGGGCGTGACGAGGTTCTTGGAGAGGTCGACGTGCAGGTCGGCGGCCTGCAGGGTCGAGCGGCGTACCCACTGCTCGTCGGCGAGGGCCGAGCGGAGGTCGGGGGCGAAGCCGGCGGCGAGCTCGCCGAGCCGGCTCCACGCCGCAGTCGTCGTGGCGTCCACGGGCGCGCTCACGGGATCAGGCCCCGGCCTTCGCCATCTGACCCTTGACGGTGTCGAGCAGCTCGGTCCAGGAGACCTTGAACTTGTCGACACCCTCGGTCTCGAGGACGGTGAAGACGTCGGCGAGGTCGACGCCGACGGCAGCCAGCTGCTCGAAGACGGCCTTGGCCTCGTCGCCCTTGCCGCTCACCGCGTCACCGTTGTTGCCGGCGACGAGCTCACCGTGGTCGGCGAAGGCCTGCATGGTCTTCTCCGGCATGGTGTTGACCGTGTCGGCGACGACCAGGTCGGTGATGTACATGGTGTCGGAGTAGGCCGGGTTCTTCACACCGGTCGAGGCCCACAGCGGACGCTGGGCGTTCGCGCCGGCCGCGGCGAGGGCGGTCCAGCGCTCGCCGGCGTGCACCTCCTGGAAGGCGGCGTACGCGAGGCGGGCGTTCGCGACGGCTGCCTTGCCGCGCAGGGCGAGGGCCTCGTCGGTGCCGATCTTGTCCAGGCGGGCGTCGATCTCGGTGTCGACGCGCGACACGAAGAACGACGCGACCGAGCGGATCGCGGACAGGTCGTGGCCGTTGGCCTTGGCCTGCTCGAGACCGGTGAGGTACGCGTCCATGACGGCGCGGTAGCGCTCCTCGGAGAAGATCAGCGTGACGTTGACGCTGATGCCCTCGGCGATGACGGCCGTGATGGCCGGCAGACCCTCGAGGGTGGCCGGGATCTTGATGAGGGCGTTGCTGCGGTCGACAGCGGCCCACAGGGCCTTCGCGCTGTCGATCGTCGCCTGCGTCTCGTTGGCGAGGGTCGGCTCGACCTCGATCGAGACGCGGCCGTCGTCCTTGGTCGCCTCGGCGACCGGGGCGAGGATGTCGCACGCGTTGCGGACGTCCTCGGTGGTGAGCGCGAAGATCACCGTGTCGACGTCGGCGCCGCCCTTGACGAGGTCGGCGACCTGGGCGTCGTAGCGCTCGCCGTTGGCGATCGCCGCCGCGAAGATGGTCGGGTTGGTCGTCACACCCACGACCGAGGAGCCCTTGACCAGGTCGGCCAGGTTTCCGGTCTCGATGCGCTCGCGCGACAGGTCGTCGAGCCAGATGGAGACGCCGGCGTCGGCCAGCGCCTTGAGACGGTCACTCATGGGAACTCCTCTGTACGTTTTGAACGATCCAATTTCCACTCTAGCGCGGCGGCGATCTACCTCAGCGGCGGGTCGCCTGCAGGCTGTCCTTGGCCGCCTGGGTGACGGCCTCGGCGGTGATGCCGAACTCCCGGAAGATGCGAGCGCCGTCGGCGCTGGCGCCGTAGTGCTCGATGCTGATCATCCGGCCGTCGTCGCCGACGTACTCGCGCCAGCCCTGCTTGATGCCGGCCTCGACCGAGACGCGGGCCTTGACGCCCGGCAGCAGCACCGAGTCGCGGTAGGCCTGGGTCTGCTGCTCGAACCACTCGACGGACGGCATCGAGACGACGCGGGCGTTGATGCCCTCGGCCTTGAGCTGCTCACGGGCGGTGACCGCCAGCTGCACCTCGGAACCGGTGCCGATCAGGATCACGTCCGGCTGGCCGCCCTCGGCGTCGATGAGGACGTAGCCGCCCTTGCCGACGTTCTCCGTCGTCGAGAAGCCGTCCTCGCCACGCGGAACCGTGGGCAGGTTCTGGCGCGACAGGATGAGGGCGGTCGGGCGGTCGGTGTGCTTCAGGGCCTGGAGCCACGCCGCGGCGGTCTCGTTGCCGTCGGCCGGGCGGACCACGTCGAGGCCCGGGATGGCGCGCAGCGCCCACAGGTGCTCGATCGGCTGGTGCGTCGGGCCGTCCTCGCCGAGACCGACCGAGTCGTGCGTCCACACATGCACGACCGGGGCGCCCATCAGCGCGCCGACGCGGACGGCACCACGCATGTAGTCGGAGAACTGCAGGAAGGTGCCGCCGAAGACGCGGGTGCCACCGTGGACGGCGATGCCGTTCATGATCGCGCCCATCGCGTGCTCGCGGATGCCGAAGTGCAGGACGCGGCCCTGGTAGGGGTCGCCTGCCCAGTCGTGCGTCGAGCGGCTCGCCGGGATGGCGGACTTGGCGTCGGCGATGGTGGTGTTGTTCGAGCCGGCCAGGTCGGCCGAGCCGCCCCACAGCTCGGGCATCAGGTCGGCGATCGCGTTGATCACCTTGCCGGAGGCGGCACGGGTGGCGACACCCTTGGCGTCGGCCGGGAAGACCGGCAGGGCGGCCTCGAGGCCCTCGGGCAGCGAGCGGCTCTTCATCCGCTCGAGGATCGCGACCTGCTCCGGGTTGGCGGCGGCCCAGGCGGCGTACCGCTCGTTCCAGGCGGCCTCGAGCTCCTTGCCGCGGGCGATCAGCCCGCGCGTGTGCTCGATCACGTCGGCCGGCACGTCGAAGTGCTGCTCCGGGTCGAAGCCCATCAGCTTCTTGGTGGCGGCGATCTCGTCGGCGCCGAGCGCCGAGCCGTGTGCGGCCTCGGTGTTCTGCGCGTTCGGGGCCGGCCAGGCCAGGATCGTCTTGAGGACGATGATGCTCGGCTGGTCGGTGACCGCGTCGGCGGCCCGGACCGCGGCGTACAGCGCCTCGACGTCCTCGTGGTACTTCCCGCCGTCGGCGTGGTCGCCGTTGTGCAGCCAGTCGACGGTCTGGACGTGCCAGCCGTACGCCTCGTACCGCTTCGCGACGTCCTCGGTGAACGCGACGTCGGTGTTGCCCTCGATCGAGATCTTGTTGGCGTCGTAGATGACGGTGAGGTTGCCGAGCTGCTGGGTGCCGGCGATCGAGGAGGCCTCGCCGCTCACACCCTCCTCGAGGTCGCCGTCGGAGGCGATCGCGTAGATGTGGTGGTCGAAGAGCGACTCGCCCGGCTTGGCGTTCGGGTCGAGCAGGCCGCGCTCGCGGCGGGCGGCCAGCGCCATGCCGACAGCGTTGGCGACACCCTGGCCGAGCGGGCCGGTGGTGACCTCGACGCCGGCGGTGTGGCCGAACTCCGGGTGCCCCGGGGTCTTGCTGCCCCACGTGCGCAGCGACTCGATGTCCTCGATCTCGAGACCGAAGCCGCCGAGGAAGAGCTGGGTGTAGAGGGTGATCGAGCTGTGCCCGCAGGACAGCACGAAGCGGTCACGACCGAGCCAGCTCGGGTCGGACGGGCTGTGCTTCATCACCTTCTGGAAGATCAGGTAGGCCGCGGGCGCGAGGCTCATGGCGGTACCGGGGTGGCCGTTGCCCACCTTCTGAACAGCATCCATCGCCAAGACCCGAGCGGTGTCGACGGCCTTCTTGTCAAGGTCGGTCCACTCAAGGGCAGGAGTTGTGGTCACGGGGGTCCTCTCTGAGACGTACGTCAACTCCGAGCCTACCGAGAGTCGGGGTTAGACTCACACCCGCTGTCAGGCGATGGCGGCAAGCTCGTGGCGGGCCGGTACCCGGGCCGTCGCAGCATCAAAGCAGTTACCAATAAGTAAGGGATGTCTGTGACGTACGTCGGTGAGAGCGCCCCGGGTGTCGACACCCAGGAGATCGACTCGACCCGGGCGACGTTCAAGGACGTCGTCGCCGCCTATGTCGGGCTGACCAAGCCCCGCGTGATCGAGCTGCTGCTGCTCACCACCGTGCCGGTGATGTTCTTCGCGGCCCGCGGTGTCCCCGGTCTCGGCTTGGTCGTCGCGACCGTCATCGGCGGGACGCTCTCGGCCGGCTCGGCATCGGTCTTCAACTGCGTCTACGACCGTGACATCGACGAGCAGATGCGCCGTACGCGACGCCGGGCGCTGCCGCGCCACATCGTCTCGCCGGTCTCGGCGCTCGTCTTCGGCGTGGTCCTGGCGGCGTTGTCGACCGCGATCCTGCTGATCTGGGTGAACCCGCTGTCCGCGGCGCTCTCGCTCGGCGCCAACGCGTTCTACGTCTTCGTCTACACGATGCTGCTCAAGCGGCGCACCACCCAGAACATCGTCTGGGGCGGCATCGCCGGCTGCTTCCCGGCGATGATCGGCTGGACCGCCGTCACCGATCAGCTGTCGTGGGCGCCGTTCATCCTGTTCCTGGTCGTCTTCTTCTGGACGCCGCCGCACACCTGGGCGCTCGCCCTGCGCTACCGCGAGGACTACGCCAACGTCGACGTCCCGATGCTCCCGGTCGTGAAGCCGGCGCACGAGGTCGGTCGCCAGATCGTCCTCTACTCGTGGGTGATGGTCGCGGTCTCGCTGCTGCTGTGGCCGGTCGCGGACACCGGCTGGTTCTACCCCGTCGCCGCCACGGTGCTGGGCGTTGTATTCCTCGTCCAGGCGCACCGGATGCATGTCCGCGCCCGCGGCACCGAGGACCTCTCGGTCATCCAGCCGATGCACCTCTTCCACAGCAGCAACCTCTACCTCTCGCTGCTCTTCGTCGCCGTCGCGGTCGACCCGCTCGTCACCCGCTGACCGACTCGGGCCTCCGTACCCGTTGAGTCGGGTCTCCGTCTCGGTTGAGTCGGGTCCCCGTCTCGGTCGAGCGGGCGCCACGGCAGGTACACGAACGGCCTGATTCCGCGCACAGGACGCCGTTCGTGCGCGCCGTTCCACAGCCTCGCACGTCCCGGTGGCACGGGCGTGCGGATCGGGTCGACGCTCGCTACATGACCACTCCCGCGATCGCGATACCCGATCGACCCTTCCGACGTGCCGAGCTGCTCGATCTCGGCATGACGCGGCACGAGTTCTATCGATTGGTCAGCGACGGTGTGATTCGCGCGGTCGTACGGGAGGCCTTCGTCCGTGCGGATCTGGAGGACTGCGTCGTGCTTCGTGCCGCGGCGGTCGCCCTCGTCGTCTCCGACGGGCACGTCGCTGTCGATCGCACGGCCGCCGCCATCCATGGCGTCGACACGCTCACCTACGTCGAGCTCGAAGTGCTGCCGCCCGTCGAGACCTGCGTCCTGCGGGGGAGTTCCCCGACCCAGCGGCATGACGTACGCGGTCGCACGAGGGACCTGCTCGCCGAGGACGTCATGACCCTCGGCGGGCTCCAGGTGACGACGCCCCTGCGCACGGCACTCGATCTCGGATGCAACCTCCGGCGTCGGGAAGCGATGGCGGCTCTCAACGGCTTCGCCCGCCTGCACGGTGTCGTCGCGGACGACCTTCGTGCGCTGTTGCCCCGCTTCAAGCGGCGGCGCGGCGTCATCCAGCTCCGCGAGCTGGCTCAGCTCGTAGACCCGAGGATCGAGTCGCCGCGCGAGTCCTGGACCTGGCTCGAGATCCACGATGCCGGCCTGCCGATGCCGGAGCCCCAGGTCTGGATCGAGATCGACGGCGTGCCCACGTACCGCCTCGACTTCGCCTACGTGCGCCGTCGCATCTACATCGAGTATGACGGCTTCGACTTCCACGAGCGCACCGCAGACCAGCGGCGTGGGGACGCCGCCCGCCATGCGTGGCTCCGGGACCACGGTTGGACGGCGATCATCATCCGCAACGGTGACTTCACCGGAGAGCGCAGGGATCGGTGGATCCGCGAGCTGCGGATCGCCCTGGCGAGCGCGTACGACAACCGACGCTGGTGACAGAGGCCAGACTCGACCGCGACGGAGGCCCGACTCAACGTGGACGGAGGCCCGACTCAACGTGGACGGAGGCCCGAGTCAACCGCGACGGAGGCCGGAGTCAGTGGGCCTTGGTCGAGAGCACGACGCGGGCGAGGCCGGCGGCGGTGAGGGCGGCGCCCAGCATGTGCAGTCCGACGACGAAGGCGGGCAGGCCGGTCTCGTACTGGATCCAGCCGACCACGCCCTGCAGCAGCTCGACTCCCAGGAGCGCGCCGACGACGAGGCGCAGGTAGGGGGAGCGCCGCACGACCACGAGCAGCCACACGGTGAGCGCGACGAGCACGTCGACGGCGAACGCGTGGATGTGCGACATCCGCGCCGGGTCGAGGCCGGTGCGCTTCGACTCGAGGTCACCCGAGTGCGGCCCGGAGCCGGTGACGACGGTGCCGAGCCAGAGCACCACCCAACCGACGGCGAAGGTCGCCCAGGCGAGCGCCGCCACCCGCGGGGAGGACGCCTCGCGGGTGGGGGACCAGAGGATGTCGAGCATCCAGACGCAGAGGCCGATCATCGCCATCGAGGCGAGCAGGTGCAGCGAGACGACCCACGGGTTGAGGTCGGTGAGCACGCTGATGCCGCCGATCACGGCCTGCAGCGGGATGCCCAGGGCGATGCCGATCGCGAGCCGGCGCACCCGGCCGACGTGCTTCCAGGCGGCGATCACGACGGCGATCGCGATCGCGGTCAGGACATAGGTCAGCATCCGGTTGCTGAACTCGATGACGCCGTGGATGCCGGTCGCGCCGTGCTTCACGTAGGAGCCGTCGGTGCACTTGGGCCACGTCGGGCAGCCGAGCCCCGACGACGTGAGCCGTACGACACCGCCGGTCACGACGAGCAGGATGTTGGCGCAGAGGTTCGCGATGGCGAGCGGTACGAGCCGTGCCCGCAGCCAGGCCGTGATCCGGCCCGGGGTCTTGGCGCCCGACGCCACGGGTGTCGTGGAGGTCATTCCCACTTGAAGGTCCTAGCAGTCAGGGTGGTCCCGAGGACCGCCCACACGGTGAGCACGCCGAGGTCGCGCCAGGCGACGTCGCCGTCGAGGAACGCCGAGCGCATCGCCTCGCCGAGAGCACCCGAGGGCAGCCAGCGGGCGACGTCGCCGAAGGAACCGTACGCGCTGACCGGCAGCACCACCGCGCCACCGGCCATCAGGAGCAGGTAGACGAGGTTGGCGGCCGCGAGGGTCGCCTCGGCGCGCAGGGTGCCGGCGACCAGCAGGCCCAGCGACGCGAACGCCGCCGTTCCGAGCGCCACCGCGAGGACGGCGCCGAGCACCCCGGCCTTCGGCGTCCAGCCGAGCAGCTGCCCGACCGCGCCGATCAGGATGATCTGCACCAGCTGGACCGCGAGCAGCGCGAGGATCTTGCCGAGCAGGAGTCCGGAGCGGGGCAGCGGCGAGGAGCCGAGCCGCTTGATCACGCCGTAGCGGCGCTCGAAGCCGGTGGCGATCGCGAGCGAGGTGAAGGAGGTCGACATCACCGCGAGCGCGATCACGCCGGGCGTGAAGATGTCGACCAGCGGGCGGGGGTCGGTCAGCTTGAGGTCGAGGTGCTCGCCGGCGGTCACGCCGCCGACCAGGATCAGCACCGGGATCACCACGGCCAGCAGCAGCTGCTCGCCGTTGCGCAGCATCAGCCGCGCCTCCATCGAGGCCTGCGCCAGCACCTGGCGCAGCAGCGGCGCGCCACCGGGGCGCGGTGAGAGGTCCAGCGAGACGTCAGTCATGGTCCCGGCCATTCTCCAGGCCCCTTCCGGTCAGCTCGAGGAACACGTCCTCCAGAGTGCGCGAGCCGAAGCTCATCGAGCGGACGCCCACCTCGAACTTCGCACTCCACTCCGCGACCGACGTGCGCAGGGCCGCCTCGGCGTCCGCGGGCAGCTCCTGGTCGACGACCAGCTGGATCGTCGCGGACGACCCACGGGTCAGCTCGGCCGGCGAGCCCGACGCGATCAGCTGGCCGTGGTCGATGATGTGGACCTGGTCGGCGAGCTGCTCGGCCTCCTCCAGGTAGTGGGTGGTGAGGACCACCGTCACGCCGGACTCTCGCAACTCCTGCAGCAGCTCCCAGGTGGTGCGGCGCGCGGCCGGGTCCATGCCGGCGGTCGGCTCGTCGACGAAGACGATCTCGGGGCGCCCGACGATCGCCATCGCGAGGCCGAGGCGCTGCTGCTGGCCACCGGAGAGGCGCCGGTACGGCGTGCGGCCGCACTCGCCGAGGCCCAGTCGCTCCGCGAGCTGATCCACGTCCAGCGGGTGCGCGTGCAGCCGGGAGATGTGGCGCAGCATCTCCATCGCCCGTACGCCGCTCCAGGCGCCCTGGCCCTGCAGCATCACGCCGATGCGCGGGAGCAGCTCGCGGCGCTGGGCGACCGGGTCGAGCCCGAGCACCCGGACACGCCCGGCCTGCGGCTTGCGGTAGCCCTCGCACGTCTCGAGCGTGGTGGTCTTCCCGGCGCCGTTCGGGCCGAGCACGGCGGTGATCGAGCCGGCCTCGACGCTGAGCGAGAGGCCGTCGACGGCGGTCTTGGTGCCGTAGGTCATGCGCAGGTCGGTGACCTCGACAGCGGGGGTTGGCACGCGCGCCAGTGTAGGGAGGACCCGTCGCAGGCCCCGCTTCGGCGCGAGAGCGGGTGGTGCGGCCGTGATCCGCCTCTCATCGTCGGCAGGTAAGGGTGGCCTTCGTTGAAGCACTCGATCAATATCGTCACAATAGTGTTGTGAAATTCGACGAGGCGGCCGTTCGGGCCGATGACCAGAACACGCGCCAGCGCGTGGCCCGGTCGATCCTCGTCGACGGTCCCTCGACCGCCGCCGCGCTCGCGGAGCGGCTGGATCTGACGCCCGCCGCCGTACGACGCCACCTCGACCAGCTCGTCGAGGAGGGCGCCGTGGAGGCGCGCGAGCCCCGCAGCGACACGCCCAAGGGGCGGGGCCGCCCGGCGAAGGCCTTCGCGCTCACCGAGCGCGGACGCGAGGGCTTCGACCAGCAGTACGACGACCTCGCCGCCCAGGCGCTGCGCTTCCTCGCGCAGACGGTCGGCGAGGAGGGCCTGCGGGCCTTCGCCGTGAAGCGTGCCGACTTCATCCGAGCCGGCTTCGACCGGATCAGCCAGAGCAAGCCCGAGCTGACGCCGGCCCAGGTCCTCGCCCAGGTCTTCACCGACGAGGGCTACGTCGCCTCGGTCCGGGAATTGCCGGTGGTGGGCGAGCAGTTGTGCCAACAGCACTGCCCGGTCTCCCACGTCGCGCACGAGTTCCCGCAGCTCTGCGAGGCCGAGACGGCCGCGATCGGCGAGGTCCTCGGCACCCACGTCCAGCGGCTGGCGACCATCGCCCACGGCGACGGCGTCTGCACCACATGCATCCCGACCACCACCAGCATCACCCCGGTCTCGACAGGCTCGACCACCGGAACACGCAGCACCGATGAGAGGAAGCAGGTCACGGTATGACCTCGATCGAAGAGCTGAACCCCGAGCTCAAGGGGATCGGCAAGTACGAGTTCGGCTGGGCCGACAAGAACGACGTCGGCGCCGACGCGCAGCGTGGTCTGAACGAGGACGTCGTCCGCGACATCTCGGGCAAGAAGTCGGAGCCGCAGTGGATGCTCGACCTGCGCCTGAAGGGCCTCAAGCTCTTCGGCCGCAAGCCGATGCCCACGTGGGGATCGGACCTGTCGGGCATCGACTTCGACAACATCAAGTACTTCGTCCGCTCCACGGAGAAGCAGGCCGCGAGCTGGGACGACCTGCCCGAGGACATCAAGAACACCTACGACAAGCTCGGCATCCCGGAAGCGGAGAAGCAGCGCCTCGTCGCGGGCGTCGCTGCCCAGTACGAGTCCGAGGTCGTCTACCACCAGATCCGCGAGGACCTGGAGGAGCAGGGCGTCATCTTCGTCGACACCGACACCGCGCTGAAGCAGCACGAGGAGCTCTTCAAGGAGTACTTCGGCACCGTCATCCCGGTCGGCGACAACAAGTTCGCCGCGCTCAACACCTCGGTGTGGTCGGGCGGCTCGTTCATCTACGTGCCCAAGGGCGTCCATGTGGACATCCCGCTGCAGGCCTACTTCCGGATCAACACCGAGAACATGGGCCAGTTCGAGCGCACCCTCATCATCGTCGACGAGGACGCCTACGTTCACTACGTCGAGGGCTGCACCGCGCCGATCTACTCGTCGGACTCGCTGCACTCCGCGGTCGTCGAGATCATCGTGAAGAAGGGCGGCCGCTGCCGCTACACGACCATCCAGAACTGGTCGAACAACGTCTACAACCTCGTCACCAAGCGTGCGGTCTGCGAGGCCGGCGCGACGATGGAGTGGGTCGACGGCAACATCGGCTCCAAGGTCACGATGAAGTACCCGGCCGTCTACCTCATGGGTGAGCACGCCAAGGGCGAGACCCTCTCGATCGCCTTCGCGGGCGAGGGCCAGCACCAGGACGCGGGCGCGAAGATGGTGCACGCCGCCCCGAACACGTCGTCCTCGATCCTGTCGAAGTCGGTCGCACGTGGTGGCGGCCGTACGTCGTACCGCGGCCTCATCCAGATCAACGAGGGCGCGCACGGCTCGAAGTCCAACGTCCTGTGCGACGCGCTGCTGGTCGACCAGATCAGCCGATCCGACACGTACCCCTACGTCGACATCCGCGAGGACGACGTCTCCATGGGTCACGAGGCCTCGGTCTCGAAGGTCTCCGACGACCAGCTCTTCTACCTCATGAGCCGCGGCATGGCCGAGGACGAGGCGATGGCGATGATCGTGCGCGGCTTCGTCGAGCCGATCGCCAAGGAGCTCCCGATGGAGTACGCCCTCGAGCTCAACCGCCTCATCGAACTGCAGATGGAAGGAGCCGTCGGCTGATGACGGACACGTACGCCGAGCCTGTCGAGGCGAACATCTCGACAAGCTCGATGGCCGCCGCCCTCGAGCTCGACGCCACCAACGAGCGCGTCGAGTCCCACCTCCACCCGGAGGGCTCCTTCGACCTGGCGGACCACCCGGTCCCGACCGGTCGTGAGGAGATCTGGCGCTTCACTCCGCTCAAGCGGCTGCGTGGCCTGCACACCGACGCCACCTTCGGCGGCGCGCTGGAGGTCGTCGAGCAGCTCGCCGAGGGTGTCGAGGTCGTCGACGACGCCCCGGGCCTGATCGGCGTGGCCGGCTTCGTGCCGACCGACCGGATCGCCGCCCGCGTCGCCGAGGCGGCCCCGGGCGTCGTGCTGTACGAGATCCCCGCCGACACGGTGGTCGAGGACGCCAGCGTCATCATCGTCCGCGGCACCGGTGTGGAGCCGGCCGTCGCGCAGCACGTCGTCGTCCGGGCCGGCCGCTTCTCCAAGGCAACCGTCGTCTTCCACTTCGAGGGCTCGGCGACGCTCGCCGACAACGTCGAGATCGTGGTCGAGGACGGCGCCCAGCTGACCGTGGTCTCCATCGACGACTGGGCCGACGACGCCGTGCACGTGGGTCACCGCCACATCAAGGTCGGCCGCGACGCGCAGTTCAAGCACATCGACGTCACCTTCGGCGGCAACGTGGTCCGCAACGACAGCACCGCCGAGTACGCCGGCCCCGGCGGCTCGGTCGAGATGCTGGGCCTCTACTTCGCCGACGCTGGCCAGCACATCGAGCACCGCCTCTTCGTCGACCACACCGCCCCAAAGACCAAGTCGCACGTGGTCTACAAGGGCGCGCTGCAGGGCGAGGGCGCGCGCACCGTGTGGATCGGCAACGTGCTGATCCGCAAGGTCGCCGAGGGCATCGAGACCTACGAGGAGAACCGCAACCTCGTCCTCACCGACGGCTGCCAGGCCGACTCGGTCCCCAACTTGGAGATCGAGACCGGCGAGATCGAGGGCGCGGGCCACGCGTCGGCGGTCGGCCGCTTCGACGACGAGCAGCTGTTCTACCTGCGCAGCCGCGGCATCCCGGAGTCCGAGGCGCGCCGCCTGGTCGTGCACGGGTTCTTCAACGACCTGATCCGCCAGATCGGGGTCGGAGACCTGGAGGAGAAGCTCACCGCCACCGTGGAGGCAGAGCTCGCCAAGAACGTACTGAACAACGAGAAGGACAACGCCTGATGAGCACGCTTGAGATCAAGGACCTGCAGGTCTCGGTCGACACCGAGGACGGCCCCAAGGAGATCCTCAAGGGCGTCACGCTGACCATCAAGGACGGCGAGACCCACGCGATCATGGGCCCCAACGGCTCGGGCAAGTCGACCACCGCGTACGCCATCGCGGGTCACCCGAAGTACACGATCACCGGCGGCACGGTGACGCTCGACGGCAAGGACCTGCTCGAGATGTCGCCGGACGAGCGGGCGCGGGCCGGCCTCTTCCTCGCGATGCAGTACCCGGTCGAGGTCCCCGGTGTGTCGATGGCCAACTTCCTGCGTACGGCCAAGACGGCCCTCGACGGTGAGGCCCCCAAGCTGCGCACCTGGGTCAAGGACGTCAACGGCGCCCTGGACCGGATGAACCTCGACGCCGCGTTCTCGCAGCGCTCGGTCAACGAGGGCTTCTCCGGCGGTGAGAAGAAGCGCGCCGAGATCGCCCAGCTCGACCTGCTGGACCCGAAGGTGGCGATCCTCGACGAGATCGACTCCGGACTCGACATCGACGCGCTGAAGGTCGTCTCGCAGGGCATCAACGACTTCGCTGCGCGCGAGGGGAAGGGCGTCCTGCTGATCACGCACTACACCCGCATCCTGCGCTACGTGAAGCCGGACTTCGTACACGTCTTCGTCGACGGCCGGATCGCGGAGTCGGGTGGCCAGGAGCTCGCCGACGAGCTCGAGGCCAACGGCTACGCGAAGTACACCGGCGTGGCGGTCTGACCATGGTCTCGACAGGCTCGACCTCCGGGTTGGCCGGCCTGCTGCCCGAGCTCGAGATCGTCCGCAAGGACTTCCCGATCCTCGAGCGCTCCTTCGCTGTGGATGGTGGCGCTGCGGTACCTCTCGTGTACCTCGACAGCGCCAACACCTCGCAGAAGCCGCAGATCGTGATCGACACGATGGTCGACCACCTCGAGCGGCACAACGCCAACATCGCGCGTGCGATGCACCACCTCGGTGCGGAGTCGACCGAGGCGTTCGAGGGTGGCCGGGATGCGGTTGCGCGCTTCATCGGCGCGCCGGACCGCGACGAGGTGATCTTCACCAAGAACGCCTCGGAGGCGCTCAACCTGGTGGCGAACACGCTCGCGTGGGCCCGCCCCACGACCGGCTCGGGGGCCGATCTGAGCATCGGCGAGGGTGATGAGATCGTCATCACCGAGCTGGAGCACCACTCCAACATCGTGCCCTGGCAGCTGCTCGCAGAGCGGACCGGCGCGACTCTGCGCTGGTTCGGGCTGACCGACGACGGCCACCTCGACGTGTCGAACATCGACGACCTGATCAACGAGCGCACCAAGGTCGTCTCGCTGGCGTGGGTCTCCAACATGCTCGGCACGATCCTGCCGGTGGCCGAGATCGCCAAGCGTGCCCACGCCGTGGGCGCGATCGTCGTGGTCGACGCCTCCCAGGCCGCGCCGCAGCTGCCGATCGACCTGGCCGGGATGCCGCTCGAGGAGCGTCCCGACTTCCTGGCCTTCACCGGCCACAAGACCGTCGGCCCGACCGGCATCGGCGTGCTCTGGGGCCGGCGCGAGCTGCTCGAGCAGCTGCCGCCGTTCCTCGGCGGCGGCGAGATGATCGCCACCGTCCGGATGGAGCGCTCGACCTACGCCGGGATCCCGCACAAGTTCGAGGCCGGCACCCCGCCGATCGTCGAGGCCGTCGGCCTCGGCGCCGCGGTCGAGTACCTGGGCCACCTCGGGCTCGATGCGATCCACGCCCACGAGCAGGCGATCACCGCGTATGCCCTCGAGGGGCTCGCCACGGTCCCGGGCCTGAAGGTGCTCGGTCCGCTCGACGCGACCCAGCGCGGCGGCGCGATCTCCTTCGAGCTCGACGGCGTGCACCCGCACGACATCGCCCAGGTGCTGGACTCGAAGGGCATCGCCGTACGGGCCGGGCACCACTGCGCCAAGCCGGCGCACGCCCGCTTCGGCGTGCAGGCCTCGACCCGGATGTCGTCGTACCTCTACACGACGCCGGCCGAGATCGACTCGCTGATCGAGGGCCTGGAATACACCCGCTCCTACTTCAAGTTGGCCTGAGGAAGGGGGAGAGTGCGATGAGCTCCGAATTGGATTCCCTGTACCAGGACATCATCCTCGACCACGCGAAGCGCAAGCTGAACTCCGGCCTGCGCGAGCCGTACGAGGCCGAGGTCCACCACGTGAACCCGACCTGTGGCGACGAGATCACCCTGCGTGTTCATCTCGACGGCGACGTCGTACGCGACATCTCGTACGAGAACCTCGGCTGCTCGATCTCCTCGGCCTCGGTGTCGGTGATGACCGAGCTGCTGGTCGGCAAGACCCTCACCGAGGTCGAGCCGATCCACGCGGCGTTCCTGGAGATGATGCGCGGCAAGGGTCAGGTGGAGCCCGACGAGGACGTCCTCGAGGACGCCGTCGCCTTCGCCGGAGCCGCCAAGCTGACCGCCCGAATCAAGTGCGCGCTGCTGGGCTGGATGGCGTTCCAGGACGCCTCCACCCAGGCCGCCAAGGAGGAGAACCGATGACCGAGGACCTGACCGCCGCATCGATCATGGGGAGCGTCGCCGACGGCGCGACCCTCACGCTGGATGACGTCTCCGAGGCGATGAAGGACGTCGTCGACCCCGAGCTCGGCATCAACGTCGTCGACCTCGGCCTGGTCTACGGCATCCACATCGAGGAGGACTCCCGCGTCGTCCTCGACATGACGCTCACCTCGGCGGCCTGCCCGCTGACCGACGTCATCACCGACCAGACCAACACGGCCCTCGAGGGCATGGTCAACGACGTGCACATCAACTGGGTCTGGATGCCGCCGTGGGGGCCGGACAAGATCACGCCGGATGGCCGCGAGATGCTGCGGGCGTTGGGGTTCAACGTCTGAGACGTGGGTAGGCGCCTGACGGCGCCCACCGCCCGGCCGGCCGTCGGGCGCTCCCGCCCGGCGCGAACACCGAGGGGACACGCCGGACGGTGGCTTGCGTCGCGCTTGGGTCGGATGTCGTCCGGCGAGGAGCCCCGCGGCGTTCGACCGTTCGTCCGCACCACGCCCGTCCGCGCGGCGGGCGCCGCTGGCTAGGGTTGGCGGGTGGCTGTGGTGCTGGTGTCGGTGGTGAGGATCGGTCGCTGGATCGAAAACTTCTGCGCTCGGCATGGGGGAGCGGCTGAGCTCTCGGTGAGCGACGGTGCCCTGTGCGGGGTCGCTCCCGACGGGTCGACGTTCTCGGCGCGCCTTCCGTTCGAGCGCTCGTACGACGGTGCCGTGTCGGTGACAGCGTTCGCGGAGGCCGCTGCGCCCCCGGCGGACTGGGGCGTGCTGCTGATCCGCAAGGGCGGCTTCGCCGTCGCGAGGCTCTCCGGGCCCGAGATCACCGCGAGCAAGGTCGGCAAGCGGCACGTGCAGGGGCGGACCAAGGCCGGCGGGTGGAGCCAGCAGCGGTTCGCCCGCAGGCGCGACAACCAGGCCCGAGCCGCCCTGGAGGCGGCCGACGGGCACGCCGCCCGGATCCTCGACGGACTGACCGGGCCGCTGGTCTACGGCGGCATCGAGGAGGCGCGCCCGGACGACACCGTCCTGGTGCACGGGCACATCAGCGACCCGCGCCGCGACGTGCTGGAGAAGGCGATCGGCGACGCGCAGAGCGTCCTGGTCGATGTCATCAACGCCGAGACCCCGGCTGGCTAGAGTCGCCGGCATGGCGTGCCACGACGCAGCGATCGCCGGCGCGGCGACGACGTTCGAAACAGCCGGTGCCCGGCGATGAGCGCCGTGATCGACGTCCGGGGGCTGGTCAAGACGTTCGGCCACGTCCGGGCGCTCGACGGGTTCGACCTGCGCGTCCAGGCGGGCGAGGTGCACGGCTTCCTCGGACCCAACGGCGCCGGCAAGTCGACCACCATCCGGATCCTCCTGGGCCTGATGCGCGCGACCGGCGGCACCGTACGGCTCTTCGGGGAGGACCCGTGGCGCAATGCGCCGACCCTCCACCGCCGGTTGGCGTACGTCCCCGGCGACGTCGACCTGTGGCCGAACCTCTCCGGCGGGGAGACGGTCGATCTGCTGCTCCGGATGCGCGGCGCCGATCCGGCCCAGAGCCGCAAGGCCGAGATGATGGAGCGCTTCGGCTTCGACCCGACCAAGAAGGGTCGGGCCTACTCCAAGGGGAACCGACAGAAGGTCGCCCTCATCGCCGCGTTCGCCGTCGAGACCGAGCTGTTGATCCTCGATGAGCCCACCAGCGGCCTGGACCCCCTGATGGAGCAGGTCTTCCGCGAGTGCGTCGCCGAGCACCTCGCCCGCGGCGCGACGGTCCTGCTCTCGAGCCACATCCTCTCCGAGGTCGAGCGGCTCGCCGCGCGGGTCACGATCATCCGCGACGGCCGTACGGTCGAGTCCGGGACGCTCGAGGAGCTGCGCCGGCGCGACCCCGGCATGGAGCACGGCGCCGACCTCGAGACCCTCTTCCTGGACGCCTATCGCGCCCCGGCGCAGGATGCCGACGACGGATGAGGCGCGACGGCGGTACGGCGACCGGCGCGAGCCGGTTGCTGCGGCAGAACCTGCGCCGCGACCGGGTGCCGGTGAGCATCGTCCTCGCCCTGATGGCGCTCATGACCTACGCCTCGGCCGCCGCCACCGACTCGCTCTACGGCAGCGCCGCCGACCGCCTCTCGGCCGCGCAGGCGATCAACGACCAGCCCGCGCTGCGCGCGCTGTACGGGCGGGTGATGGACCCGCATTCGCTGGGCGAGCTGGCGATGACGAAGCTGACCGTGACGTATGCGGCGTTCGCCTGCGCGCTCTTCATCGCCCTGATCCGCCGGCACACCAGGGTCGAGGAGGAGTGCGGCCGGGCCGAGATGCTCGGCGCCACGGCCGTCGGACGCGACGCGCCACTCGCGGCCGCCGTGGCGGAATCGGCTGGCGTCGGTGTCGTGCTCGGAGCGCTGGTGGCGCTGATGTGCCTCGTCGGCGGCCTGCCGGTGGTGGGCTCGCTGTGGTTCGGTGTCGTCTGGCTCGGCACCGGCCTGGTCGCGACCGGGGTCGGTGCGGTGGCCTGCCAGGTCTCGGCGAGCGCGCGTACCTGCGCAGGCATCGCCGCCGCGATCATGGGGGTGCTGTTCGCGGTCCGGGCCGCCGGCGACGCCTCGGACCACGCGCAGTGGCTGAGCTGGCTCTCGCCGCTCGGGTGGAACACTCAGCTGAGGGCGTGGAGCGGCACCCGCCCCTGGGTGGGCCTGCTCTACCCCCTCACGGCGGGCACGTTGCTGCTGGCCGCCCAGGCGATGCGGGCGCATCGCGACCTGGGCTCGGGACTGGTGGCGGCACGCCCGGGTCGCGTCGATGGGCGACGAACCTTCGCCGGCCCGTACGCGCTCGTGCTCCGCAACCAGTCGCTCGCCCTGCCCCTGTGGAGCCTGGGATGCCTCGCGCTGGGCGTCCTGTTCGGTGCGATCGCGCCGGGGCTGCAGGAGCTGCTCGACTCGGTCAACGTCCAGGAGGTGCTGGACCAGCTCGGCGGCGCCCTGATCGCGGCGATCCTCTCGGTCGCCGGGATCCTCGTCACCTGCTTCGGCATCGCCGTGATCACCCACGCCGCCGACGACGAGACAGCCGGTCGGGCCGAGCTCGCGCTCTCGACCGGCGCCTCGCGCGGCTCGTGGTGGCGGGCGACGTCCCTGGTCGCGCTCGGCGGGGTCGCGTGGCTCCTCGTGCTGACCGGCATCGGGCTCTGGCTGGGCCTGATCCTCGGCGGTTACGGCGACGACGGCGGTCGGTCATGGACCGCCCTGGTCGCCGCTCTCGCCTGGATCCCGGCCGCGTGGGTCGTCGTCGGGGTCGCGCTGCTGTGCCACGCGCGGAGCGCGCATCGTGCCGCGCTCGGCTGGGCGGCACTGGGCGGGTGCGTCTTCCTGACCGTGGCGGGCGACCTGCTGCACCTGCCGGGCTGGATCGTCCACGTCTCGCCGTACTCCTCGGTGCCGGCCTACCCGGCGGATCCCTGGCGCTGGCTGCCCTTCGTGGTGCTCATCGCGATCGCCGGCACGATCGCGCTCGTTGCGTGGTTGCGCTTCGAACGGCGTGACATCGGATAGTTTCCGATCATGTGGCAGCCCGAGCCGGGGTGGCATCCGATGCCTGGTGGGACGGGTACGTCCACGCTCGGGCTCTGGCGTGCCTCGCTGGGGGAGCAGGCCGTCGTGATCAAGCGGCTCGCCGCCCCGGGACCGCACGACCCGCCCCAGCTCAGCGATCCACGGCACTTCGCCTACTGGCGGCGCGAGGCCGACGTCGCCTCGTACGGGCTGCTCGACGACGTCCCCGGAGTGCGACACGCCCCGACGGCGATCGAGGAGGACGCCGAGGGGATCACGCTCACCACCGAGTGGGTGGAGGACAGCGCGAACGCCGGGCTCTTCGTCATGCACGCCCTCGGCCGCTTCGCCGGCGCCGACCTGGCGCACGTGCGGTGGCTCGCCCGCAACCAGCTCCGCGACCGGCTACGGCGCGTCGAGGCGCGCGGCGGCTGGCCGACCCTGGAGCGCACGACCGTCGCCGACGCCGCGCACGAGCTCTGGCGGCGACGCGAGGCCTTCCTCGACGAGCTCGACGCGCTGCCGCAGGTCGCCCAGCACGGCGATCCGACGCCGGCCAACCTGCCCGGCCGCGACGGCGACCTGCTGGTCGCGCTCGACTGGGCGTGCCTGGGATACGGCGCCGCCGGTGCCGACCTGGGTCTCTATCTCATCACGGCTCGCGAGGAGTTCGAGCCGCTGCTGGACGCTTACCTGCTCGGCCTGCCCGACGGCCTGGCCACTCGCGGGCAGGTCACCCGAGCCGCCCAGATCAGCGCCGTCTACACCGCGCTGACCCGCGCCGAGTGGGCGCTGGCCCGCGTCGCCGGGGGAGAGGGTGCCCTGGTCTCCAAGTTCCGTCACCCCGCCGTCGCCCCGCATCTGCGCGCCCTGCAGCGTCAGTTCGCCGCCGTCGAGGCCCTGATCGGCTGAGTGGTCACTTCTCGACGGTCGAGCGGTCGGTAGTTGAGGGCCGAGGGGTCATCTCGCTGGCGACAGATGACCCTTCACGCCACGAGAACGGACCTCTCGCGGCCCGACACGTGACACCTCAACGCCCGATAGGTGACGTCTCGAGCCGCGAAATGTGACCTCTCAACCGAGGCTCTTGGCGGAGAACGTGTCGCAGGCGCGGAGGTTGTCGTGTGCATTCAGGCCGGTCTCGAACCAGTGCTCGCGCTCGGCCGAGGAGCCGTGCGTCCACTGCTCGGGGTTGACCCGACCACCGGCCCGCTGCTGGATGTAGTCGTCGCCGACGGTCTTGGCGGCGCCGATCGCGTCGTCGATGTCCTGGCGGGTCAGGTCCTCGATCAGCACGTCGCCGTCGGCGTCCGGCACGGTGGTGGCGGCCGCGGCCCACATGCCCGCGTAGCAGTCGGCCTGCAGCTCGAGCCGGACCGAATCGGACGTGGCACCCTGCTGGGTGCGGACCTTGCCCATCGTGCCGAGCAGGTCCTGGATGTGGTGGCCGTACTCGTGTGCGATGACGTACGCCCGCACGAACGGGGTGGCGTCGCCGCCGAGCTGTCGGTAGATGGTGTCGTAGAAGGCGGTGTCGAGGTAGATCGTCTGATCGCCGGCGCAGTAGAACGGGCCGACGTCACTGGTCGCGTTGCCGCAGCCGTTGGTCTGCACCGCGCCGCGGAAGACGTCGATCGCCGCCTCGGGCTGGAACCGGCCGGCGACCTGGGGCTGCTTCGACCAGTAGTCGGTCAGTGAGTTCTCGACCGCCACCAGCGCGCATTCGTCGCTGTCGTTGGCGTCCTGGCCGGTCCGGCACGTGCCGTAGTCGAAGGCAGTGCCGCCAGCGCCCGTGAGGCCCAGGGAGTCGGTGGTGAACGCCGAGCCGTTGATCGCCGCGCCGAGACCGCCACCGCCGCCCTGCATCTGCAGGAGGACGACGATCACCACGACGATCACGCCGATGACGCCCCCACCGCCGGCGATGTGCGGCAACCCGATGCTGCTGCTGCCACCGGCGCCCCTCGATCCGCCCACGTCGCGGGTGCGGCTCGAGTCGAGTCGAGCCTTGGCGTTGAAGCGCATCTGTCGTCCCCACGGATCTTCGGCGAATGCAGGGGCGTGACCCCCGCGCCCTAGACTAGGCGACCTCATGATCACCGCCCAGAGCCTCGAGGTCCGCGTCGGTGCGCGCCTCCTCATGGAGAACGTCAGCTTCCGCGTCGGCCCCGGCGACAAGGTCGGTCTGGTCGGCCGCAACGGCGCCGGCAAGACCACCCTCACCAAGGTGCTTGCCGGTGACCTGGCGCCCGCCGCAGGCGAGGTCTCCCGCGCCGGCGAGCTCGGCTATCTGCCGCAGGATCCGCGCGTCGGTGATCCGGAGATCCCGGTGCGCGACCGGATCCTGTCCGCACGCGGTCTCGACGACGCCGTACGGCGGATGCGCTCGGCCGAGGAGCAGATGTCCTCCACGGAGCAGAAGGTGCACGACAAGGGCATGCGGCGCTTCGCCCGGGCCCTCGACGAGTTCGAGGCCGGCGGCGGCTACGCGGCCGAGTCCGAGGCCAAGCGGATCGCGCACGCCCTGGGCCTCCCGGAGCGCTTGTGGGAGCAGCCGCTGAAGACCCTCTCCGGTGGCCAGCGCCGCCGCGTCGAGCTGGTCCGGATCCTGTTCAGCGACGCCGAGGTGCTGATCCTCGACGAGCCGACCAACCACCTCGACGCCGACTCCATCATCTGGTTGCGCGAGTGGATGAAGACGTTCAAGGGCGGCTTCATCGTGATCTCCCACGACAACGACCTGCTCGAGGAGACCGTCAACAAGGTCTTCCACCTCGATGCCAACCGGGCCGCGATCGACGTCTACAACATGGGCTGGAAGCCGTACCTCCAGCAGCGCGAGACCGATGAGGCCCGCCGCAAGCGCGAGATGATGAACGCGCAGAACAAGGCCAAGACGCTCACCGACCAGGCCAACAAGATGAAGGCCCGGGCCTCCGGCGCCTCGGCGGCCCAGTCCATGCTCAAGCGCGCCGCGAAGCTCACCGTCGGCCTCGAGGGCGAGCGTCAGACCGACAAGGTCGCCGCGATCAAGTTCCCTTCGCCGCAGCCGTCGGGCAAGACCCCGCTGATGGCGAAGGACCTGTCCAAGTCGTACGGCGCGCTGGAGATCTTCACCGCCGTCGACCTCGCGATCGACAAGGGCTCGCGGGTGGTCATCCTCGGTCTCAACGGAGCCGGCAAGACCACGATGCTGCGCATCCTCGCCGGCGTCGACAAGCCGGACACCGGCGAGATCGTGCCGGGCCACGGCCTGAAGATCGGCTACTACGCCCAGGAGCACGAGACGCTCGACATCGAGCGCTCGGTGCTGCAGAACATGCAGTCGGCCGCGCCGCAGCTGACCGACGTCGAGGCCCGTACGGTCCTCGGTGCGTTCCTCTTCCAGGGCGACGACGCGCACAAGCCGGCCGGCGTGCTGTCCGGTGGCGAGAAGACCCGACTCGCGCTCGCCTCGCTGGTCGTCAGCCAGGCCAACGTGCTGCTGCTCGACGAGCCGACCAACAACCTCGACCCGGCCTCTCGCGAGGAGGTCCTCAACGCGATCCGCACCTACGAGGGCGCGATCATCCTGGTCACCCACGACGAGGGCGCCGTGCACGCGCTCGAGCCGGACCGCGTGCTGATCCTCCCCGACGGCGTCGAGGACCTGTGGAACGACTCCTACGCGGAACTC
This sequence comes from Nocardioides sp. JCM 18998, assembly GCF_055391535.1. NCBI lineage: Bacteria > Bacillati > Actinomycetota > Actinomycetes > Propionibacteriales > Nocardioidaceae > Nocardioides > Nocardioides sp. JCM 18998. The sequence goes on along the minus strand of NZ_AP043886.1, from coordinate 3,832,715 downwards.
GTCTCGCTCCACTGATCAGAGGGTGCACAGCTGATGGTGGGCAATCTGGGGGTCGGTGGCATCTACCGCAACCTGCGATCGGACCGCGACGTCCTGGACCAGCGCCTGACGCGCGGGACCGTACGGCGGGTGCTGTCCTTCGCGGGTCCGCAACGGCGACTCATCACCGGCTTCGTCGCGCTGATGGTCGTCGACGCGGCCCTGGTCGTGATCACGCCGCTGCTGACGAAGTGGGTCGTCGACGACGGCATCCTCCAGGGTGACCTCTCGCTGGTCTGGTGGCTGGCCGGCATCATGGCCGGCGTCGCGATCCTCGACGCGATGCTCGGGATCGCATCCGGCTACTTCTCCTCGCGGATCGGCGAGGGCCTGATCTTCGACCTGCGCACGCGGGTCTTCGGGCACGTGCAGCGCCAGTCGCTGGCGTTCTTCACCCGCACCCAGACCGGCGCACTGGTCTCCCGGCTCAACAACGACGTCATCGGCGCGCAGCGCGCCTTCACCTCGACGCTGTCCAACACCGTCTCGAGCTTCATCGCGGCGGTCGTGGTCGGCGCCACGATGCTGACGCTGAGTTGGCAGGTGACGTTGCTGTGCCTGCTGCTGTTCCCGATCCTGCTGGTCACCTCGCGCTGGGTCGGCGCCCGGATGGCGGGGCTGACCCGCGACCAGATGAACGGCAACGCCGATCTGGCCACGGCCATGACCGAGCGCTTCAACGTCGGCGGCGCGATGCTGCTCAAGCTCTTCGGACGCCGCGCCGAGGAGGACCGGAACTTCGCCGACAAGGCCGGCTACGTGCGCGACCTGGGCGTGCGGATCGCGTTGCTCACCCGGATCTTCTCGATGGCGATGCAGCTGGTCCCGGCGCTCGCCACCGCACTCGTCTACGGCGTCGGCGGCTGGCTGGTCATCCGCGGTCACTTCTCGCTGGGCACGCTGACCGCGCTCGGCCTGCTCCTGGTGCGGCTGCTCGGCCCATTGCAGAGCCTGTCCAACGCCCGCATCGACGTGATGACCGCACTGGTCTCCTTCGAGCGGGTCTTCGAGGTGCTCGACCTGCCCTCGCTCATCCAGGAGAAGCCCTCGGCGGTGGCGCTGCCGCGCGACCTCGGGGGAGCCGCGAGCCTGGAGTTCGACCACGTCGCCTTCACCTATCCGCGCGCCGACGAGGTGTCGCTCGCCTCGCTGGAGGTGGTGGCACGCGCGGAGACCGGCACCGGCGCCCCGGTCCTGCACGACATCACCTTCACCGCCGCGCCCGGGCAGATGGTCGCCCTCGTCGGCCCGTCCGGCGCCGGGAAGTCGACGGTGACCCACCTGGTCGCCCGGCTCTACGACGTGACGGCCGGAGCGGTGCGGGTCGGCGGCGAGGACGTTCGCGACGTGACGCTGGAGTCCCTCGAGGACGCCGTCGGCTACGTCACCCAGGACGCCCACATGTTCCACGACACCGTCCGGGCCAACCTGCTCTACGCCCGCCCCTCGGCCGGCGAGGACGAGATCTGGGCGGCGCTGCGCTCGGCCCAGATCGACGCGCTCGTCGGCAGCCTGCCCGACGGCCTCGACACCGTCGTCGGCGACCGTGGCTACCGGCTCTCCGGCGGCGAGCGTCAGCGTCTGGCCATCGCCCGGCTGCTGCTCAAGGCGCCCGCGATCGTGGTCCTCGACGAGGCCACGGCCCACCTGGACAGCGAGTCCGAGGCGGCCGTCCAGCGGGCGCTCGATGCGGCGCTCGCGGGGCGTACGTCCCTCGTCATCGCGCACCGGCTCTCGACCATCCGGCACGCCGACCAGATCCTGGTCGTCGAGGCCGGCCGGATCGCCCAGTCCGGCACGCACGAGTCGCTGCTCGCCGACGGCGGGCTCTACGCGGATCTCTACCGGACCCAGTTCGCCGCCCAGGCCTGACGTCGTGGCCGCCGAACGTGAACGACGTCGCGCCGACGTCACGGTCGTGGAGCTGATCGGCGGCGTCGAGAGGCGCGAGCTCGTCCTGGCCGCCTATGACGACTCCTGGCCGGCGACGTTCGCGGAGCACGAGGCGCGCATCCGCGGCCGGCTCGGATCGGCGGTGCGGGTGGAGCACATCGGCTCCACCTCCGTCCCGGCCTGGCCGCCAAGCCGATCATCGACGTGCTGGTCGTCGTCGACGACATCACGGCTGAGGAGGACTACCTCGGCCCGTTGATCGACGCCGGCTACGAGCTGCGGGTCCGCGAGCCGGGCCACCGGCTGGTCCGCACGCCTGAGCGTGACGTCCACGTGCACGTCCTGCAGATCGGCGATCAGGCGATCACCGACTACCTGCTGCTCCGCGACCGGCTGCGGACCGATGCGGAGGACCGGGAGCTCTACGAGCGCACCAAGCGCGCGCTGCTCGCGCAGGACTGGCCGGACATGAACGCGTACGCCGACGCCAAGACCGAGGTCATCGCCGCGATCAAGGATCGCGCACGGGCCGTGGACTGAGCCCCGCCCGGCGGGCGCTCAGACGTCGGTGCGGTGCTTGTTCCGCTCGACGCTGGAGCCGAACGCCTTCGTCCGGTTCGCGGCGTCGGCCTCGCGCGCCTTGGCGTACGCGGCGGCGAGGGCCTGCTTGCGGGCGTTCTTCTCGTGCTGCTTGGCCTTGCGCGCATCGGAGGCGGCGGCCCGGGCGAATGCCACCTGCTCGGAGGCCGGGACGACGGCCGGGGGGTCGGTGTCGGCAGGATCGGCGACCGGCGGGTGCAGGTACAGCCGGCGCTCGTCGTACATCAGGTAGAAGAACCCGCCCACCGCGAGCAGGCCGAAGAACCACCACTGCAGCGCGTAGAAGAAGTGCGGACCGTTGCTCAGGTCCGGCTGGTCGTTGGGTGCGAGTGCGGTCGCCGGCGCGGGCGACTCCGCCTCCATCTGGATCCAGCCGCCGTCCAGCGTGCGACCGATCGCCGGAGCGATGGCGATGCTCGAGATCGCCCGCGTGCCGAGCGCGCTCACCTTCGTGCTGTCGCCGGTCGCGTCGGCGCGCACCCAGCCGGTCACCGTGACCTGGCCCGACGGCGGGTCGGGGATCGCGACGGGATGGTTGTCCTGATCCTGCGACTTCAGGAAGCCGCGGTCCACCAGGACGCCGGTGCCATCGGCGGTGATCAGCGGGACGACGACGTCGACGCCCGCCTCGCTGTGGTCGTTGGTGCGGTAGCGCCAGGTGATGGTGTGCGCCGTGTCGTACGTGCCGGTGGCGCTCACCCGCGTCCACTCGGTGCTGCTGTCGACCTCGCCCCCGGGCGTGAGCACCGAGTCGACCGGCGCCGGCTCCTGGCGCAGGTGCGCGGTGATGATCGCGTTGCCGTGATGCTTGCTCTCCAGGCGGCCCCACTGCCAGTCGCCCAGCCACCAGGTGCCGTACGCCAGGATCGCGACCGCCACGGTGAACAGCGCCCAACGTCGGCTGAGCAGGAAGCGGAACGATCGCACCCGATGAGGCTAACCGCACGACCTGAGGCTTCGATGATCGGCAAAGGGTTGCACCGAGCGCGCTGCGCGCTGGCTCGCTCGCTCGGCACGCTCGAGCAAGCTCGGCGGCCTCGCTCGTTACGCCTAGACTGATGTGGTGGAGACGACACCGCTGATCGATCGGTACGGCCGGGTGGCCGCCGACCTGCGGATCTCCCTGACCGACAAGTGCAACCTCCGCTGCAGCTACTGCATGCCGGAAGAGGGCCTCGACTGGCTGCCCCACGAGCGCCTGCTCACCGACGACGAGATCGTGCGGCTGGCGACCGTGGCGGTACAGCGGCTCGGGGTGCGCGAGATCCGGTTCACCGGCGGCGAGCCGCTCGTCCGGCGCGGTCTGGTCGACATCGTCGCCCGCACCCGGGCCATCGCGGTGCCGGACGGAGAAGGCGACCTCGAGCTCTCCGCCACCACGAACGGCCTGGGCCTCGCCCGGCTCGCAGCGCCCCTCGCCGCCGCCGGGCTGGACCGGGTGAACGTCTCGCTCGACTCCATCCGACCCGAGACCTTCGCGAGGATCACCCGCCGCGATCGGCTCCATGACGTCGTCGAGGGTCTCGCCGCCGCGGCGGAGGCGGGCCTCGGGCCGATCAAGATCAACGCCGTCCTGCTCCGCGACGTCAACGACGACCAGGCGGCCGAGCTGCTCGAGTGGGCGGTGGCGCACGACTACCAGCTGCGGTTCATCGAGCAGATGCCGCTCGACGCCCAGCACGGCTGGTCGCGCGAGGGCATGGTGACGGCGGACCAGACCTTCGAGCGGCTGGAGAAGGAGTTCACCCTCACTGCGGCCGAGGAGCCGCGGGGGAGCGCGCCGGCCGAGCTCTTCCTCGTCGACGGCGGCCCCGCCACCGTCGGCGTGATCGCCTCGGTCACCCGACCGTTCTGCGGCGACTGCGACCGCGTCCGGCTGACCGCCGACGGACAGGTCCGCAACTGTCTCTTCGCCCGTGAGGAGTCGGACCTCCGTACGGCCCTGCGCGCCGGCGCCTCCGACGAGGAGCTGGCCCGGCGCTGGGTCAGCGCGATGGCCGGCAAGCGCGCCGGCCACGGGATCGACGACCCGACGTTCCTGCAGCCCGATCGCCCGATGTCGGCGATCGGCGGCTGATCCGCAGCGGGCAGCCGCCTGGATCGCCGAGGTCGATCAGCGACCGAGGCACGAGGGCGCGACGGTTCATCGAGGTATGCCGACGAACCCGCACTTCCCGTGCGGAACTCACCGTGGGAAGTGTCGGTCGACCTGCATACCTCGATGAACCGTCAGCGCGGCTGCAGCGTCCCGTCGTGCGGCCCGGTCTCCTGCAGGAACCCGCGTGCGCTGAGGAACGCGCCGAGGGAGTCCTTGTGCTCGTCGCACGCGAGCCAGATCTTGCGGCGATCGGGGGTGTGGATCTTCGGGTTGTTCCACGACAGCGCCCAGGTCGCCGGCGCGGGGCAGCCCTTGGCCGAGCAGACGTCCGGCTCCATCAGTCGAGCTCGTTGTGGTGGTAGTGGGTGTCGAGCAGATCCATCTCGGACTGGCCCTTGGTGTTGGCCGCGTTGGCCATCACCACGCCGATGTACGGCAGGAAGATCGCCGCGACGATGAGGAACGGCCACACCCAGTTCCACCCGTTGACACCGGCGATCACGGCGCCGATGAAGCAGGCCGTACGGATCGACATCGCGATCAGGTACCGCTTCTGCCGCTGGGCGATGTCGACCTGCCGGCTCTCCGCAGCGGTGGTGATCCGGATCGGCTGATCGTGCCCCTTTGCCATGAGACCGATCCTACGTCGGAGGACCGCCGCGGATCGGGCGGCACTAGTCTCAAGGCATGAGCAACCGTACCTACCGCGTCACCGAAATCGTCGGCACCTCTCCCGAGGGCATCGACGCCGCCATCCGCAACGCCGTCGAGCGGGCGAGCAAGACCCTGCGCCACATCGACTGGTTCGAGATGACCCAGGTCCGCGGCCAGGTCAAGGATGGCGCCGTGGAGCACTTCCAGGTCGGCCTCAAGGTGGGGTTCCGCCTCGAGGACGAGGCCTGACGCTGCCGACCCGGCCCCGGCGGGAGGCGGGCTGTGAGCGGCCCCACACACGCCGGTACCGGCCGGTAGTAGGCGTACCTGCCGGTAAGCGTTAGCGTCCCAGGACGTGAGCGATTCCCCCCAGTCCACCACCAGCGGAACCGATCCCGGCAGCCCCCGCTCCGTGCTTGTCACCGGTGGCAACCGCGGTATCGGCCGCGCCATCGCCGAGGCCTTCCTGGCCCAGGGTGACAAGGTCGCGGTGACCACCCGCAACGGTGGCGCCCCCGACGGCGCGCTCGACGTGCGCTGCGACATCACCGACCAGGAGCAGGTCGACGCCGCGTTCACGCAGATCGAGGAGGCCCACGGGCCTGTCGAGATCCTCGTCGCCAACGCCGGCATCACCCACGACACGCTGATCCTGCGGATGGGTGAGGACGAGTGGTCCTCGGTCATCGACACCAATCTCACCGGCTCGTACCGCCTCGCGAAGCGTGCCGCCAAGGGCATGCTCCGTCTCAAGCGCGGTCGCCTGATCTTCATCTCCTCGGTGGTCGGCCTGCTCGGCAGCGCCGGCCAGGCCAACTACGCCGCCTCCAAGTCCGGCCTCGTCGGTCTCGCCCGCTCGCTGGCCCGGGAGCTCGGGTCCCGCTCGATCACCGCCAACGTGGTCGCCCCGGGCTTCATCACCACCGACATGACCGACGTGCTCACCGACGACCAGAAGGCCGCGATCAAGCAGCAGGTCCCGCTGGGGCGCTACGGCGACACCGCCGAGATCGCGAACGCCGTCACGTGGCTCGCCAGCCCCCACGCCGGGTACGTCACCGGCGCGGTGATCCCGGTCGACGGCGGCCTCGGCATGGGCCACTGAGCGTCTCGACACGGCTCGCTGGCGCTCGCCGGCTCGACCACCGCACCAACACAGACAGGAAAACCTGATGGGACTTCTCGACGGTAAGACGATCCTGGTCGCCGGGGTCACGATGGACACCTCGATCGGCTTCGCGGTCGCCAAGGTCGCCCAGGAGCAGGGCGCGACGGTCCTGATCTCCAACTTCGGCCGCGCGCTCTCGATCACCAAGCGCATCGCCAAGCGCCTCCCGGCCGAGCCCCCGGTGCTCGACCTCGACGTCACCAACCAGGAGCACCTCGACGGCCTGGCCGACCAGATCCGCGAGCACCTCGGCGCCGACGCGAAGCTCGACGGCGTCGTGCACTCGATCGCGTACGGCAACCCCGAGACGCTGCTGGGCGGCAAGTTCCTCACCGGTCCCTGGGAGGACGTGGCGCAGGCCGTCCAGGTCTCCGCGTACTCCCTCAAGAGCCTCGCCATCGCGACCCAGCCGCTGATGACCCCGGGCGCCGGCATCGTCGGGCTGACCTTCGACGCCACCGTCGCCTGGCCCGCGTACGACTGGATGGGCGTGGCCAAGGCCGCCCTCGAGTCGACCAACCGCTACCTCGCCCGCGACCTCGGCCCGCAGGGCATCCGGGTCAACCTGGTCTCCGCCGGCCCGCTCAAGACGCTCGCCGCCAAGGCGATCCCGGGCTTCGAGGAGATCGACGAGGCGTGGGGTTCGCGCGCGCCGCTCGGCTGGGACAACACCGACCAGATCCCGACCGCCAAGACCGTCTGCGCGCTGCTGAGCGACTTCTTCCCGGCCACCACCGGCGAGATCGTGCACGTCGACGGCGGCTACCACGCGATGGGTGCCTGATCCCGGCGATCCGAACCATCGGACACGCTCGGGCAGTCTCGGCGGCGCCGGCTCCCGTCGCCTAGGCTCGACCGCATGCGGACCCTGGTCATCATGCGGCACGCCAAGGCGGAGGCCTCGGCTCCCACCGACTACGAGCGACAGCTCACCGACCGCGGCCACGCAGACGCCCGTGAGGCCGGTGAGTGGCTGGCGCGGCAGGAGGTCGCGCCGGATGACGCCCTCGTCTCCGGCGCGGCCCGTACCGCCGAGACCTGGGAGGACGTCGCCACCGGCGCCGGCTGGGACATCGACCTCGCGCAGCACGTCGAGGCGCTGTACGCCGCCGGCAGTGACACGACGCTCGACCTGATCCGCGACACCGATCCATCGGTGCGGACGCTGATCGTCATCGGCCACAACCCGACCGTCGGCATGCTCGCCCAGCTGGTGGACGACGGCAACGGCGACGAGGAGGCGAGCAACGCGCTCGTCGCCGGCTTCCCGACCACCTCCGTCGCGGTGTTCACCGTCGACGGTGACTGGGACGAGCTCGAGGAGGCCGGCGCGACCCTGCTCGCCCACCACGTGGGTCGCGGCTAGCCTCCGGCCTCAGGGGAGCGGGCGCACGGCCCCCATCGCCTCGTCGACCAGCATCGCCAGGTCGGCCGTACGGTCGCCGGCCCAGGCCTCCTGAGCCGCCTCGAGGCACTCCAGGGCGCTGCGGACGACGGCCTCGGCATGCAGCGCCACGTGCGCGGTCGCGGGGAGGCGTGCAGCCACCGCCGGGCCCAGCAGCGCGGTCCAGCGCCGACGCCACTCCTGCACCGTGGCCCGTACGGCTGGCTCGTCGCGCAGCATCTGGTGCAGCCGGCTCGAGCGCTCGGGGTCGGCGTTCTGCCGCTCGACGATCAGCTGGAACGCCGTCCGGAGCGCCGGCCAGGCCTCGATCTGCGCCGGCAGCGCGAGCAGCGCCGCGAGCAGTGCCTCCCCGGACTCGATCATCCGGGCCAGGATCAGGTCGTCCTTGCCCTGGAAGTAGCGGAAGAACGTACGTCGCGACATGCCGGCCGCGGCCGCGATCTCGTCGACCGTGGTGGTGTCGTACCCGTGCTCGGCGAAGAGCTGCCACGCCACCTGCTGGACGTCCAGGCGTACGGCCTCGCGCGCGCGATCGCGGATGGTGAGCTGGTCGGCGGACACGGCGCCAACCTAAGTCGCGTGCGGCTGCGTGTCAAAAGTGGCACGCAGTGCCAATTGGGGATAGGTTGCTCGGGTCAACTATCGGGAAGGCTCTCCATGCAGCACCAGCCGGCCGGCGTCAACGACGCCGAGATCGCCTCGCACACCTCGCCGGGTCGCGCCCGGCTCGAGCTGCTCGTCGTCGGCCTGGGCGCCTTCGTCGTCTCGCTCGCCCAGTCGCTTCTCATCCCGGTGCTGGGGGAGCTTCCCGCGGACCTCCACACCTCCTCGAGCAACGTGAGCTGGCTGCTCACCTCGACGCTGCTGGTCGGCGCCGTCTCGGTGCCCGTGATGGGCAGGCTCGGCGACATGTTCGGCAAGCGGCTGCTGCTGCTCGTCGCACTCGGCGCGCTCGTCGCCGGCTCGCTGCTGACCGCCGTGACCTCCAACATCGCGCTGCTCATCGCCGGCCGCGCGATCCAGGGAGCTTCGGTGGCCGCCATCCCGCTCGGCATCTCGCTTCTCGCCGGCCTCCTGCCCAAGGAGCGCGTCGGCAGCGCGGTCGCGCTGATCAGCGCCATGCTCGGCGTCGGGAGCGCGCTGGGCCTGCCGCTGGCCGGTCTCGTCGCCGAGCACGCCGACTTCCACGCGCTCTTCTGGATCACCGCCGTGGTCGGCGTGCTTGCCTTCGTCGGCGTCATGGCGATCGTCCCCGAGTCGCCCAACCGCAGCGGCGGCAAGGTCGACATCCTCGGCACCGTCCTGCTCGGTGGCACGCTCGTGTGCCTGTTGCTCCCGCTGAGCCAGGCCTCCGACTGGGGCTGGGGCTCGGCGCGCGTCTGGACCCTGATCGTCGCCTCGGCGCTCCTGCTCGCCCTCTTCGTCTGGTCGCAGACCAAGATCGCGGAGCCGCTGGTCGACCTGGCCTCGCTGAGCCGCAAGCCGATCATCCTGGCCAACGTCGCCTCGATCCTCTTCGGCTTCGCCCTCTTCGCCTCGTTCATCGGCACGGCCGCGTACGTCGAGGCGCCCGAGGCGACCGGCTACGGCTTCGGCTCCTCGCTGGTGGTCGGCGGTCTCGCGATGCTGCCCAGTGGCCTGATGATGCTGGTCCTCTCGCCGGTGGCGGCGAAGCTGATCTCCTCACGCGGCGGTCCGCAGACGCTCGCCCTCGGCGCGATGATCGTCGCCGCCGGCTTCATCTTCCGGATGACCGTGCACGCCGACCTGTGGCAGATCATCGTCGGGTCGACCATCATCGGCACCGGTACGGGCATCGGCTACGCCGCCCTGCCGTCGATCATCAACGCCAACACACCGGCCAGCGAGCTCGCCGCCGCCAACGGCATCAACTCCCTGGCCCGCTCGCTCGGCTCCTCGCTCGCCAGCGCCATCGGCAGCAGCGTCCTGGCCGGCAGCGTCATCGTCGTCGGCGACTTCGCGCTGCCCTCGATCGACGCCTACCGCGAGCTGTTCCTCATGTGCGGCATCGCGTCGGTGCTCGCCGCCGTCGTCGCGATCGGCATCCCGCACCGCCGGACCGTCTAGGTCTCGATACGCCCTCGCCTGGCGGCTCGGGCTACTCGACCAGCGAGAGCCGGTGACCCCGGAGGTCGAGGAGCGAGCGCCGGCGACCCCGGAGGTCGAGGAGCGTGCGCGGGCGATCTTGGAGGTCGAGGAGCGTGCGCGGGCGATCTTGGAGGTCGAGGAGCGTGCGCGGGCGATCTTGGGGTCGACGAGCGTGCGCCAGCGAGCGTATCGAGACCCGAATCGAGACCCCGCCTGAGCCGGCTCAGAGCAGCGGCGGCGTGGGGGTGACGAAGCCGGCCTCGGCGTCGGCGGCCTCGATCTCGTCGCGGGTGATGCCGAGCAGGTACATGATCGTGTCGAGGTACGGCACGTTGACCGCGGTGTGTGCGGCGGCCCGTACGGCCGGCTTGGCGTTGTAGGCCACGCCGAGGCCGGCGGCGGCCAGCATGTCGAGGTCGTTGGCGCCGTCGCCGATCGCGACGGTGGAGGCCGAGGTGAGGCCGAGCTCGGCGGCGAACTCACGCAGCGCGCGGGCCTTGCCGGCCCGGTCGACGACCTCGCCGACCACGTTGCCGGTCAGGACGCCGTCGACGATCTCGAGCTCGTTGGCACGGGCGTAGTGGATCCCGAGGTCGGCGGCGAGCCGATCGGTGATCTGGGAGAAGCCGCCGGAGACGATCGCGAAGCGGTAGCCGAGGCGGCGCAGCGTACGGACCATCGTGCGGGCGCCGGGGTTGAGCTGGATCGCGTCGTAGACCTGGTCCAGCGCCGTGGCGGGGACGCCCTTCAGCAGCGCGACCCGGGCACGCAGCGACTCCTCGAAGTCGAGCTCGCCGCGCATCGCGGCCTCGGTGACCCGGGCGACCTCGTCCTCGCAGCCGGCGTGGGCGGCGATCATCTCGATCACCTCGCCGTCGATGAGGGTGGAGTCGACGTCCATCACGATGAGCTTCATGCCGCGGCGCTGGAGGTTCTCCGGCTGGACCGCGATGTCGATCCCCTGGGCGGCGGCCTCGATGGCCAGCTCGGTCCGCAGCACCTCCGGCGAGGCGCCCGAGACGTGCAGGTCGAACGCGGTCACCGGGTAGCGCGCCATCCGGACGATCTGGTCGATGTTGGCGCCCGCGGAGGCGATCCGGCGGGTCACGGCGGCCATCGCGGCCGCCTTGAGCGGCGTGCCGAGGACGGTGACGTGGGCGCGCTCGCGCGAGCGGCGCGGCGTGTCGCCCGAGCCCGGCTCGATCTCGACGGACATCTCCAGTCCGCCCGCGGTCTCCTCGACGGCGGACCGCAGCGCCTCGGCGGCCGCGGCATCGGCCGGCGACGTCACCAGGAGACCGAGCACCAGTCGACCGCGGAGCACGATCTGCTCCAGGTCGACGACGTCGACGCCGGCGAGGGCCAGGGTGGCGAGGGTCGAGGACGTCACGCCGGGCCGGTCGCGGCCGGTGAGCGTGATCAGCAGGGTGTCAGGAGCGTCAGCCATGGCGTCGCAAGGCTATCCCGTACGGACCCGATGGCCCTCAGTGCGGCCACACCTCGGGGGACCCGGCTGCGGTCAGCGCGCGGCGGGCCGCCCGATCGAGGGGGACGAGTGCGTCGCGGCGGGCGTTCATCTCGTACGCGGAGACCGCGGCGCCCTCGTCCTCCAGCGCGAGCTCCACGATCTCGGCGGCCTGGAGCCCGCGCTCCGCGAGCTCGACGCAGCGATCCGGCACCCCGGGGGCGGCGTGCAGCGCCGTACGGTGGCGCAGGTTCATCAGCCGGTCAGCGACCTCGGGCCGCCACTTGGCCACGTCGAGGTCGGCCAGGGCCCGGGTCGACTCCATCAGGGCGGTGCGCAGCCCGCGGTCTGCCTCGCCGACGTCGGGCAGCTGGCGGCGCTGCGCGGCGTACCCCTGCCAGGTCAGGACCGCGCCGACGCGAACGGGCACCAGGCCGATGCCGGCGTCGCTGACCACCGCTTGACCTGCCTCGAGGGCGGCATGGTTGAACGGCGGCGGGCCGCCGAGCCCGACGCCGTCGCCCTCGGCGGGATAGGCGGCGCCGAGCACGGTGGCCCCTTCGGCGCGCAGCCGGCCGAGGCCGCCGATCAGCGTCTCGGCCGCAGCCTCATCGTTCGCGGGGCCGCCGAGTCCGAGGCCGGCGAGACCGGCGAACGTGTGGGTCGCGTCGTCGTCGATGACGGCGTCGAGCATGAGGTCGGTGACGACCTGGCCACGCAGCCAGGCCGTGCCCCACCAGGCGAGGCGGAGGGCAGGCGGGACGGGACTCACGGCGTCGAAGGCTAGCGCGCTCGGTGCGCCGACTCCATCGCTCCGGTGCCCGATGCGTTCGCCCGGTCGGCCTGCCGATACCTTTACGCCCATGGCTGCTGTCCTCGATCTCGTCGACGTCACCGTCCGCCGTGGGCAGAGCCTCCTGCTCGACACCGTCAGCTGGCGGGTGGAGGAGGACGAGAGGTGGGTCATCCTCGGCCCGAACGGCGCCGGCAAGACCACGCTGATGCAGATCGCGGCCGCCCAGATGCACCCGACCAAGGGCACCGTCGACATCCTCGAGGCGCGCCTGGGCCGGGTCGACCTGAGCGAGATCCGGCCGCGCATCGGAGTCACCAGCGCCGCCCTCGCCGGCCGCATCCCCAACGACGAGAACGTCCGCGACGTCATCGTGACCGCGTCGTACGGCATCTACGGCCGCTGGCGCGAGCAGTACGACGAGATCGACCACGCCCGGGCCGAGTCGCTGCTTGTCGAGGTCGGCATCTCACACCTCGCCGACCGTCTCTTCGGGACACTGTCGGAGGGCGAGCGCAAGCGCGTCCAGATCGCCCGCGCCCTCATGGTCGACCCCGAGCTGCTCCTCCTCGACGAGCCCGCCGCCGGGCTCGACCTCGGCGGTCGCGAGGACCTCGTCTCCACCCTCTCGACGCTCGCCTTCGACCCGGACTCGCCGGCCACGGTGCTGGTCAGCCATCACGTCGAGGAGATCCCGCAGGGCTTCACCCACGTGCTGATGCTGCGTCGTGGCCAGGTCGTCACGGCCGGCCTGATCGAGACCGAGCTCAACGAGGCGAACCTCTCCAAGACGTTCGGCATGCCGCTGGTCCTCGACCGGGTCGACGGCCGCTTCGCGGCGCGTCGCCGAACTCGCCGCGCGCTCTGAGGCCACCGCACTACAGTCGGTTGCATGGACTGGCTGGGGGACAATCCGTGGGCGGCGTGGCTGGGCATCTCGATCCTGTTCACGATCGGTGAGCTGGCCAGCCTGGACCTGATCCTGGAGATGATCGCCGTCGGGGCGCTGGCCGCGATGGTGACGTCGTTCGCGACCGACTCGATCGTCATCCAGGTGGTCGTCTTCGCGGTCGCCTCGATCGGGATGCTGGCCCTCGTCCGGCCCAGCATCGTGCGGCGACTGCACCAGGGACCCGACCTCGTGCTGGGTCCGGCCGCGCTGATCGGCAAGCAGGTCGTCACGGCGCAGCGCCTGAGCGCCGCCACCCCGGGCCAGATCAAGATCGACGGCTCGTACTGGACGGCCCTCCCGTACGACGAGACGCTCGTGATCCCCGAGGGCAGCACCGTCGAAGTGCTGCGGATCCAGGGCGCCACCGCCTACGTTCATCCTGTTGCGACTCTCGAGAGCTGAGGAGCCTCCATGGCGATTCTGATCCTGCTGCTGCTGGTCGTCCTGTTCGTGATCGTCCTGCTCGCCAAGACGGTCAAGATCGTGCCGCAGGCGCGTGCGGGCATCGTCGAGCGATTCGGCAAGTACAAGGGGACGCTGCAGCCGGGCCTCAACATCATCGTGCCGTTCATCGACAACGTCCGCTACAAGGCCGACCTGCGCGAGCAGGTCGTCACGTTCCCGCCGCAGCCGGTGATCACCGAGGACAACCTCACCGTCTCGATCGACACGGTCATCTACTTCCAGGTCGTCGACCCCGTCGCTGCGACGTACGAGATCGCGAACTACATCACCGCCGTCGAGCAGCTCACCATGACCACGCTGCGCAACATCGCCGGCGGCATGGACCTCGAGCAGACGCTGACCAGCCGCGAGCGCATCAACTCCGGCCTCGCCACGGTGCTCGACGAGGCCACCGGCCGCTGGGGCATCAAGGTCAAGCGGGTCGAGGTGAAGAGCATCGACCCGCCGGGCTCGATCAAGGACGCGATGGAGAAGCAGATGCGCGCGGACCGCGACAAGCGCGCGCTCATCCTCACCGCTGAGGGCCAGCGCCAGTCCGCGATCCTCACCGCGGAGGGCAACAAGCAGTCCGCCATCCTCACCGCCGAGGGTGCGCGCGAGGCGCGGATCCTCGCCGCCCAGGCCGACCGGGAGGCCTCGATCCTCCGGGCCCAGGGCGAGGGCCAGGCCATCCAGACCGTCTTCCAGGCGATCCACGACGGGCAGCCGGACCAGTCGCTGCTGGCCTACCAGTACCTCCAGCTGCTGCCGCAGATCGCGCAGGGCGACGCCAACAAGCTGTGGATCCTGCCCAGCGAGTTCACCAAGACGATCGAGGGGCTCGGCTCCTCCCTCAGCTCCTCGCTCGGTATCCCGGCGAAGGCGGCGGGGGACTTCAAGCGCGTCGACATGGGCCCGGGCGCAGGCGAGGTCCCGACCACCAGCACGGAGGCCGACGCCGCGGTGCAGGAGGCGATCGCGGAGGCCTCGGCGGTCGCGCAGCCGGGGACCCCGGTGCTGCCGCCCACCGGGGACGCGACCGGCCCGTCCGATGCGTCCGAGGAGGGCGACCAGCCCGCGTCCTGAGGCGTCACACCGGCGTAACACCGGGCAGGCACAGTGTGCGCATGCGACTCACCCAGACCCTGCGCGGGCGCACCTACGCCTTCGACGGCCTCGTCGACGTCCTGGCCAAGGCATCGCCGCATCGCTCGGGTGACGCGCTCGCCGGGTGCGCGGCCGCCTCGGACGCGGAGCGTGCCGCCGCGCGGTTCGTCCTGGCCGATCTGCCGCTGACGACCTTCCTCGAGGAGCCGGTCGTTCCCGAGGACGACGACATCACCCGGCTGATCTGGTCGAGCCACGACGTGACGGCGTTCGCGCCGATCCGTCACCTGAGCGTCGGGGCGCTGCGGGAGTGGCTCCTCGACGCGGCGGCTCGTAGTGACGCCGCACGGCTCGGTGCCGTCGCTGCGGGGCTGACCCCGGAGATGGCCGCTGCCGTCTCGAAGCTGATGCGTAACCAGGACCTCATCGCCGTCGCTGCCGCGATCGAGGTCCGGACGGCCTTCCGGACCACGATCGGGCTGCGCGGGCGGCTCTCCACCCGGCTGCAGCCGAACCACCCCACCGACGACGCCGCCGGGATCGCCACCTCGATCCTGGACGGGCTGCTGCTCGGGTCCGGCGATGCGACCATCGGCATCAACCCGGCGTCGGACGACCCGCGCAGTGTCGGTCGTCTGCTGGTGCTCGTCGACGAGCTGCGCGAGCGCTACGCCATCCCCACCCAGTCGTGCGTGCTCACCCACGTGACCACGACGCTGCAGCTGATGGAGCGCGGACTGCCGGTCGATCTCGTCTTCCAGTCGATCGGCGGCACCCAGGGCACCAACGCGGCCTTCGGCGTCGAGCTGGCCATGCTCGCGGAGGCACGCGACGCCTCGCGCGCGCTCGACCGCGGATCGGTCGGGTCGCAGACCATGTACTTCGAGACCGGCCAGGGCTCGGCGCTGTCCGCCGGTGCCCACCTCGGCACGAATGGCCGGCCGGTCGACCAGCAGACGCTCGAGGCCCGGGCGTACGGCGTGGCGCGCGCCTTCGACCCGTTCCTGGTGAACACGGTGGTCGGCTTCATCGGGCCGGAGTACCTGTACGACGGCAAGCAGATCGTGCGCGCCGGGCTCGAGGACCACTTCTGCGGCAAGCTGCTCGGGCTGCCGATGGGCGTCGACATCTGCTACACCAACCACGCCGAGGCCGACCAGGACGACATGGACACGCTGTTGACCCTGCTCGGCGTCGCGGGCTGCAGCTACGTGATGGGGGTGCCCGGCACCGACGACGTGATGCTCGGCTACCAGTCCACCTCCTTCCACGACGCGCTCTACGCCCGCCGGGTGCTCGGCAAGCGGTCGGCGCCGGAGTTCGAGGCGTGGCTCGACGGCCTCGGGATGCTCGACCCGGACGGCGGCATCCGCGCGGTCGATCCCGCCCGGTCGCCGCTGCGGGAGCTGGTGTGAGCGGCGACTTCTGGGCCCCGCTGCGGCAGGGCACGCCCGCACGGATCGGGATCGGCCGCAGCGGCGACGCCCTGCCGACGCACGCCCTGCTCGAGCTGGGCGCCGCGCACGCGGTCGCCCGGGACGCCGTCCATCAGCCGCTCGACCTCGCGGCCGTACGCGCTCAGCTGGTCGCGTACGGGCTGGGCGAGCCCGTCGTGGTCACCTCGGCGGCTCCCGACCGGGCCACGTACCTGGCCCGTCCCGACCTCGGCCGGGTGCCGGGCTCGGGCATCGGCGGGTGCGGGTCGGCGGATCTCGCGGTGGTGCTCGCCGACGGACTCTCCGCGGCGGCGGTGGAGGCGCATGCCGTGCCGCTCGTGGCGGCGCTCCTGCCGCTGCTCGACGCCGCCACGACGCTGGCTCCGGTCGCCGTCGCCACCCAGGCCCGTGTCGCGCTCGGCGACCACATCGGTGCCGCCCTGGGCGCACGGCTCGCCCTGGTGCTCATCGGCGAGCGGCCCGGTCTCTCGGCCAGCGACTCCCTGGGCGCCTACCTCACCTGGGACCCACGGCCCGGCGTGGTCGACAGCGCCCGCAACTGCGTCTCCAACATCCGCCCTCCGCACGGGCTGGACTACGACACCGCTGCCCGTACCATCGCGAGCCTGATCGCCGGGGCTCGCCAGCTGGGCGCGACCGGCGTCCGGCTCAAGGCCGGCGACAACTTCATCGGGCCGTAACAACGGGTGCGCTCAACGCGACAAAACGCTGCCTAGGTTCCGTTCCACCCACTCCCACGGAATCGGAAGGGCACACCATGCCTGAGGGACACGACACCGTCGACCTGAGCGCCGACGAGGCCCATCTCGCACGCCTCGGCTACAAGCAGGAGCTGGCCCGGACCTGGTCCGGATTCTCCAACTTCGCCATCTCGTTCTCGATCATCTCGATCCTGGCCGGCTGCCTGACGACCTTCTACGTCGGCTGGAACAATGGCGGCCCAGCCGGCATCGCCTGGGGCTGGCCCGTGATGGCGACGCTCATCCTGGTGATCGGCTACTGCATGGCCGAGCTGGTCTCGACGTACCCGACCTCCGGCGGCATCTACTGGTGGGCCAGCAAGCTCGGTGGGCCGGCGGCCGGGTTCTTCACCGGCTGGCTCAACGTGATCGGCCTGCTCGGGATCTTCGCCTCGGTCGCCTACGGCTGTGCGGGATTCTTCGACAGCTTCGTCGGCAGCCTGTCGAGCTCGTGGGCGGCTGACTACTCACTGACCCGTGTCTTCATCGAGTTCGTCGTGATCCTGGTGCTCGCAGCGGCGGTGAACATCTTCTCCAGCCACCTGCTCGCGATCATGAACAACGTCTCGGTCTGGTGGCACGTGATCGGCGCGAGCGTCATCGTCGTGATGCTCTGGTTCTTCACCGCCGACGGCACCCACCACAACTCCGTCGGTGAGGTGTTCGGCACGACGGTGAACAACACCGGATTCTTCGGCGGCAGCACCCACGGCATCGGGTTCATCCTGATGATCCTGCCGCTGGGCGCCGTCCTGACCCAGTACACGATCACCGGGTACGACGCCTCGGTCCACCTCTCCGAGGAGACCAAGGGCGCCTCGAACTCGGCAGCCAAGGGCATCACCAGCTCGATCCTGTACTCCGCCCTCGGCGGCTGGGTCCTGCTGCTGAGCCTGCTCTTCGCCGTCCAGGACAAGGGCGCGCTCAGCGCGGGTGGCGGAGGCATCTTCGTCCTGCTCGGTCAGGCGTTCACGCCGCATACCGCGGCGGTCATCGTCTTCATCTCGACGGCCGCGCAGTTCTTCTGCACGTGCGCGTGCCTGACGTCCTGCAGCCGCGTCATCTTCGCGTTCTCCCGCGACGGCGCCGTCCCTGCCTCCCGCCTCTGGTCGACGGTGAACCGGTCCAAGACGCCGGTGAACGCCGTGGTGCTGTCGACCGTCATCGCCCTGCTCGTCACGTTGCCCGCGCTGATCAAGGTGGACATCAACGGCGCGCCGAGCCCGATCGCCTTCTATGCGGTCGTCTCGATCGGCGTGCTCGGCCTCTACGGCGCGTTCGCGATCCCGATCTTCCTGCGGTGGCGCCGTGGCGACGCGTTCGAGGCCGGTGCGGTGAACAACGGCCGGCGCTACCGGTGGATGAACCCGATCGCCGTCGCCGAGATCGCCATCATGTCCGTCGTCGGCATCCTGCCCACCGCGAGCGTCGGCGTGCCGTGGATGGACGGCTTCTCGATGAAGTACGTCAACTACGCGGTGCTGGTGATGCCGGGCGCGCTGCTCCTGCTGACCGCCTACTGGCATCTCTCGGTCAAGCGATGGTTCACCGGGCCGCGGTCGACCATCGAGTCCGCATCGCCGACGGATCGGGAGGTGGACGGAGCGCTTCCGGAGCCGGCGTGATCGCCCCTCACTCCACGTAGGCGCGCAGCCACCGGTCGAGCTCGGCGTACGCCCGCTCGCGGACCGCGGGGGCCGAGAGCACGACGTCGTGCTTGGCACCGGGGACCGCGATGTAGGTGACGTGCGGCCCGACGGCGGTGGACCAGCGCCGGATCTGGGCCACATCGAGCACGATGTCGGTGCCGTGGACGATCTCGTCCACGGCACCGGCCGGGTCCGGGTGTCCGGTGGCGCCGGAGGAGAGCACCAGCACCGGCGCCTGCACGTCGAGGCCGGCGTGCAGCGCGGCATGGCCGTTGCGGATCGCCCGGAGCCAGCCGGCGTGCACCGTGAAGGACTCCACCGGTTTCCAGACCAGGTTGAAGTCCCACTCGCCCTCGTGGTCGCGGTGCAGGGAGCGGGTGTAGAAGCCCGAGACCGAGCGCGGGATGACGCGCATCGGCTGGTACTTGCCGAGCTGCTTGATCACCGGCGTGCCGAGGATCCGCAGGGCCGCCGGACCCTGCAGGTCGAACCACGGTGAGTTGAGGAACATGCCGGCCACGCCCTCGGGCCGGCGCGCGTCCACCCACAACGGGGTGGTCAGGCCACCGGTGGAGTGCCCGGTGATGATCACCGAGTCGTGATCGGCGCGGATCCGCTTCCACGCCTCGTCGAGGACGGGGAAGTAGTCGCGCAGGTCGGTGGTGTAGTTCGGGGTCTGGTGCGCGAGCATCGAGCGGCCGTACTTCGGCAGGTCGACGGCGTAGAAGTCGTAGCCGCGCGCGGCCCACCACTCGGCGTACTCGGTCTGGAAGAAGTAGTCCGCGAAGCCGTGCACGTGCAGCACGGCCTTGCGTGTCGGCGTCTCAGCCCCGAGCCGGACCAGCGTGGCCACGACCGTGCCCTCGTGGTCGTCGGGGAACGGGATCGTCTCGGCGGTGTAGGGCGCACCCAGGACGTCGGTGGTCACGCATGCATCCTGTCAGGCCGCCGCACCGCGAGCCCACGGGCGGGATGGTTGGTGGTCACCAGCCACGCCCGGCCCGGCCGCAGCCACCACCGGAGCAGCCGCTCGTCGTCGACGGTCCATACCAGCAGGTCGAGTCCCTTGCGGGCCGCGAGGCGGCGCAGGGTCAGCGCGGCGAGGACGTGGTGGGCACAGAGCACATCGGCACGGGCGTCGGCGTAGCGGCGCCAGGGGAAGAGCTGGCGCCGCATCGAGGCGAGTGCCTTCAGCGGCGACAGGCCGCTCAACGAGGTGCCGGTCGAGAGACCGACCCGGATCGGATGGCCCTGCTCGTCGGCCCAGTCCCGCAACCGTCGCGAGCCGGCGACCGAGCCGGTGGTGACGACGATCCGGTCGGCCGGGATGAGCCGCAGCGCCGCCTCGGTCGCCTCGATCTCGTACCCCTCGCCCTTGAGGTCGATGTGCGCGCCGGCGTGCCCGGCCAGGTGCTCGAGGATCGTGCCGTAGGGCAGCAGCTCGACGCCGTCGTCCGGCTCGTCGTGGGTGACGACGAGGCTGCCGTCGGGCAGACGGCGCACGTCGAACTCGACGTAGTCGACCCCTCCGGTCGGCGAGGTCAGCTCCAGGGAGTGGTCGAGCGCGTGCAGGCCGTTCTCGCCGGCGGCGTCATCGCCGGCGCCGCACCGGTGTGCGCTGATCAGGACCACACGCGGAACCTAGCAAGCCCGCGATCCGTCAGGGCGGCTTCGACATGGGTCTGCAGGACGGGCGGATCGGGGAACGCGTCCGGATCCGCGCCCGCTACCCCGAGCGTCGCCGTCGTCCCGGTGGAGCCCCACCAGGCCGACAGGCCGGCTGAGGTGCTCCGGGCGGCGCCGCGCGTGGTCGGCGGCGTCGTGGACCGGTTGAGCACGCTCGTCGCCGGCGCGCCGGTGGGCGCGAGCACACTGGGCGGCAGGGTGCCGAGGTCGGAGGCGAGCACCAGCGGGGCCGGCCAGCTCGCCGCGAACCGGCGACTCGCCCCGGCCGGCAGGTGGGGGAGGAGGCCGCGTGCGGCAGTGAGCGGGTCGGCCCGGGCACCCCGGCTCGCCAGCGCGGCGTAGGCGGCGCGGGCACTCGCTCGGACCTCGGCGAGCGAGGCGGCATGGCCGTCGGCGCCGATCCTGACCGGGACGCTGACACCGGTGCTCGCGTTCGAGCGCAGGTCGTGGTCGGTGCGCGTACTGACCGGCGAGGCGACGGTGACCGTCTCCCCGGGTGCAGCACGCCCGGCCCGTACGGCGATCTCCGCGCAGAGCGCCAGCAGCAGGGCGTTGGCCGAGCCGCCGTCGGCGCTGGCGGTGCGCTGCCACGTCGCGACCGGCACGTCGACGACCACGACCGGGGGCGTCCACGACGCATCGTCGTCGGGCCGCTCGGGCACGTCCGTCCCGGAACCCGTGTCCGGGTGGTGCCGGAACAGCGCCGGTACCGCGAGGCCGGCGCCGCCGATCGGGGTGAAGCGGTCGCGCAGCTCGGCTCGAAGCCCGCCCGGCCGGCGCCGCGGCACCGCCGCTCCCTCGCTCGGCAGCACCGGCAGGGTGTCGCCGCTCGCCGCGGCGGCGAGGGCGCGCAGCTTCAGCGTGCCGTCGGCAACCACGTGCGAGTTCACGAACGACAGCGCCGAGCCCCCGTCGGCCATCGGGGCGTACGCGAGCTCCCAGGCGGGGCCGTCCTCCGGGGACAGCCGGGCCGCGGCCCGGAAGGCGATCCAGCCGCCGAGGTCGCTGATCGGGTCGCCGAGGATCAGCGGCGAGACCAGGTTGGCCCGTACCCAGTGATCGCGCGCTCCCGGCACTCGTGAGCGGACCAGCCGTCTCGCCAGTGGTCCGCGCTGGAGTCCTGCGTGGAACCGTTCCAACCGCTCGCGGTCCAGAGGGGTGTGGAACCGCCATACCGTCTGCGAGACGACAGGCGTCTCCAGGACACGCCGCATCGTCTCGAAGAGCGCGTCGTCGACGGTGAGGCGATCGGAGCGTGGCGTACGGGTCACCGCGTCTCGACTTCGAGGTGCCGGCTCCGCGGACCGCCGCGCGCACATCCACCGGCGCGCTCGAGCCGCACCGATGGCGCGGACGAACGGGTGGAGCCGACCATGATGCGACCTTCCGAGGCAGGTGCGGGGTGTGGCGGCCCACAGTGAAGCCGCCTCACCCCGCAAGTGTCCACCATCGGTGGATGTGAACCAGGTCACAGGCGGATCGGGTGGCCTAGACCACCGTGGACCCGGAAGGATGCGCCTCGGGAGAGGGAACCTCCAGATCTGATCTGGGCTATTTCGGGACCCGGCAGCACCTGCCGCGGTTGCTTCGCATCAGAGAGGACCCACTCCGTGGAGTACGCCGACCTGTACGCCTATCACCTCCCGCCGGGCATCGTGACGACGTGGACCCCTGCCTCGATGGCCGTCGGCGACGGCCCTGGGTGGCATCCGGGCCGGCGGAGCGTCGGCCCGGATCACGAGCGACCCCGCGGCCGAGACGACGCCGGCGGTTGGAGCGGCGGTGTGATGCGCCTACCGGCGCCGTTCGTCGCCGACACACTCATCCGCGCGCTCCGGGCGTGGTTCGCCCGCCACGAGGCACTCCGCGTCGATGCCGTCCTCGACGATGACGGTTGGCGGCGACATGTCATCGAGCCGGATGCGGTCGCCGTCAAGCACGATGTGCTCGGCGCGCACACCGGGGCGGCCGCCGACCGGATGATCGCGGAGTACTTCGCGGCGCTCAGCCCGGCGGTCTGGCCGCACTGCGTGTTCGCCACCATCACCGAGCCGGGCGCCGACGACTTCACCCTCGTGTTCGGTGCCGACCACCGTGCGATGGACGCCTCCTCGGAGCTGCTCTGGTTCGATGAGATCGCGGCGCTCTATGAGCGGGCTGCGGACGGCGAGAGCGACGCCTCGCTCGCAGGGCTCGGCGGCGCCCATCTCCCCGATCCCGCGAGCCTCGTGCCCGCTGCCCGTGGCGACGACCGACCCGGCACTCTCGACATCGCTCGTTGGCGCGCGTTCGTCGCCGGCGACGGCTTCCCGCGCTGCCCCGGGATCGACCCGCCCGCCGGGCCGGGGCTGGGGATCCCGGGCCAGCGCCTCGACCCGGCCCGCTCGAGCCTGGGCAGCCGGCTCGTCGATGCCCGTACGGCGGACGCCTTCGGTCAGCTGTGCACGGCTGGGGGAGGCTCGCTCCAGGCGGGTCTGCTGGCCGCGATCGGTCAGGTGCTGCGCGAGCAGCAGAGTGCTGAGCGGCTGCGACTCGTGGTGCCGATGCACACCCGCGTCGCGCTGGAGCACGCGACCGCGATCGGGTGGTACGTCGGCTTCTGCCCCGTCGACCTCGATCTCGCGGCGCACCCCACCCTGGCCGAGCTGCTCGTCCATGCGCAGGCCCGGCTCGTGGCCAACCGCGATCTCGTCGAGCAACCCCTCACCCGCGTGATGGAGGAGCTCGGGTTGAGCGAGGGGCCGAAGCTCACGGTCTCCTTCATCGACGGGCGGTTCGTGCCGGGCGCGGCGCAGTGGGACGGCTGGCAGCAGGCCCGCGTGCTGCGCGGCCCGGCCTACGGCGACGACGAGGTCCACCTCTGGTTCGTCCGGACCCGCGACGGGCTCGACCTGTCGGCCCGCTACCCCGCGACGGGCGCGGGCGAGCGGATGATGCGCGGCCTCGTCGCCGGCGTGAGCCGTCTCCTCGAGGACGTCGCTGCGACGGTCGGCGTCCACGCGGCCGTCGGGGGCGGGGTGTCCGCGTGAGGATCGACCTCCTGCGCCGCTGGGCGCCGGAGCCGGGCCGGGCCGTCCGGATCCAGCCGACCGGCGCCGCACTCGGGGCCGCCGCAGGGGCACCGGTCAGTTCAGGGTCGCCGTCGTTCCTGCAGCAGGACCACCTCGACGCCTACCGCCGGACGACCGCTGTCGGGGGCACACACCGGGCCTGGACCGGCACCGCGAGCCACCAGAGCGGGGCGCTCGACGCGGATGCGCTCGCCCGGGCACTCGGCCGCTTCGTGTCCCGGCATGAAGGACTGCGCTCCTGGTTCGACCTCTCCGGTCCCGAGACGGTGCGACGACTGGTCGCAGCGGACGACGTCGCCTTCGAGGCCGTCGAGGTCACCGGACCGGCCGATGCCCGGGCGGAGGACTCGGAGAGGGCGTGGGAGGAGTACGTCACCGGCCTCGCGGACGAGACGTGCCGCCCCGACTCCTGGCCACCGTTCCTGCTGCTGGCCGTGGCCCGTGAGGACGGCTGGAGCTGGCTCTGGGCCTGTGACCACGCCTTCACCGACAGCGTCGCGCAGCTGATGGTGCCCGCCGAGCTCGCCACCGCCTATGTCGCCGAGCGCGGCGAGCCGTCCGCGGACCTGCCCGCCGCCGGCAGCTTCCTCGACCATGCGGCGGCCGAGCGCGAGCGGGCGGCCGGGTTCGGCCTCGAGTCGCGGGAGGTCCGGAGCTGGCTGGAGATCCTCGGGCGTCACGACTACCGTCTGCCGCGCTTCCCGCTCGACCTCGGCCTGCCGCCGGGGGCGACGGCGCCCGTCGTGCTGTGCGAATCGGATGCGCTGATCGGTGACGAGGTCGCCGCCTTCGACGCCCTGTGCCGCGACGCCGGTGCCCGGTTCCTGAGCGGCGTCCTCGCCGCGCTCGCCCTCAGCGAGCGTCGGCTCGCCAAGGTCGACCGCTACCTGGGGGCGATCGTGCTCGACACCCGCGCCGACGACACCCGCATGTCGCACGGCTCGTTCTGCACCTTCGCGCCGGTCGACCTGCCGGTCGGCGAGGAGCCGTTCACCGAGACGGTGGCCGCGGCCGAGGCGGCGTACGCCACGGCGAAGGGGCTGGCCGCGATGCCGGTGCACGTCGCCCTGGGGGCACTGCTGATGAACGGGCTGGCGACGATGGGGCAGCTCGACCGGCCGCAGCTGGTCTCCTACCTCGATCTGCGCAGGATCCCTGGTGCGGGCACGGAGGCGTACGACCGCGGCATCCACTTCGCCGGTGTCGGGCGTACGGACAACGCCTGGCTGCGGATCAGCCGCGAGGAGGGGCGCCTCCACCTGGCCGCGCTGTGCCCGGACACCCGTGAGGCGCAGGAGGCGGTGGGCACCTATCTCGCCGCCGTGCGCGAGGCCCTGCTCGAGGCGCTGGACCAGGGCGCGGCCGATGTGCGGCGCGACCGCTGACCTCTCGCCCGAGCAGTCAGGGATGTCTGTGCGTGACAGGTCGCGCGAGGTGGGGAATAGCCTGGAGGCGCCGTCGGTTCTGGCGGATAGTTCACGATTCAACTAACGTGGGCGACACCTAGAACGGAGACAGCGATGGGCATGCAGTTCGGCATCTTCACCGTCGGTGATGTCACCACCGACCCGACCACGGGCACGACCCCCACGGAGTACGAGCGGATCAAGGCCACCGTCGCGATCGCGAAGAAGGCCGAGGAGGTCGGGCTCGACGTCTTCGCCACGGGCGAGCACCACAACCCGCCGTTCATCGCCTCCAACCCGACCGCCACCCTGGCCTACATCGGCGCCCAGACCGAGAAGCTGCTGCTCAGCACCTCGACGACGCTGATCACCACGACCGACCCGGTGCTGATCGCGGAGGACTACGCCAAGATCCAGCACCTGCTCGACGGTCGCGTCGACCTCATGATGGGGCGTGGCAACACCGGCCCGGTCTACCCGTGGTTCGGCAAGGACATCCGCCAGGGGATCAACCTCGCGGTCGAGAACTACGCGCTGCTGCGCCAGCTGTGGTCCGAGACCAACGTCGACTGGAAGGGCCGCTTCCGCACCCCGCTGCAGGGCTACACCTCGACCCCTCGTCCGCTGGACGGCGTCGCGCCGTTCGTGTGGCACGGCTCGATCCGCTCGCCCGAGATCGCGGAGCAGGCCGCCTACTACGGTGACGGCTTCTTCCACAACCACATCTTCTGGCCGTCGTCGCACGCCGCGCAGATGGTCAACCTGTACCGCCAGCGCTTCGAGCACTACGGGCACGGCACCCAGGAGCAGGCGATCGTCGGCCTCGGCGGCCAGTTCTTCATGCGGAAGAACAGCCAGGACGCGATCAACGAGTTCCGGCCGTACTTCGACAACGCGCCCGTCTACGGACACGGACCGGCCCTCGAGGACTTCATGGAGGCCACCCCGCTGACCGTCGGCTCGCCGCAGCAGGTCATCGAGCGCACGCTGGCGTTCCACGACTACGTCGGTGACTACCAGCGTCAGCTGTTCCTCATCGATCACGCCGGCCTCCCGCTCAAGACGGTGCTCGAGCAGCTCGACCTCTACGGCGAGATCCTGCCGACCCTGCGCGAGGAGTTCGCCAAGCTGCGCAAGCCGGGCGTCCCGGACGCGCCGACCCACGCCTCGCTGCTCGCGAAGGCCGGCGGCCCGACCGACACCGCCCTCTACGGCGCCGGGGACGACGCCACGGGCACCTCCGACCGCGACCTGGACGACCCCGAGGTCGCCAAGGTGCTGGACGGAGAGCTGTGATGGGGGCCGACACGCTCGAGCACCGTACGAAGATCGTGGTGGTCTCGGCGGGCCTCAGCGTCCCGTCGAGCACCCGGCTGCTGGCCGACATGCTGGCCGATGCGACCTCGCGGGCGGTCAACGCCCGCGGGGCCGAGGTGGAGGTGGAGCACGTCGAGCTGCGCGGACTCGCGCACGCTCTGACGGACAACCTGCTGACGGGCTTCCCGTCGGCGGAGCTCAAGAAGGCGATCGACGCGGTCCACCGCGCCGATGGCGTCATCGCGGTGACACCGGTCTTCTCGGCCTCCTACTCCGGGCTCTTCAAGACCTTCTTCGACGTTCTCGAGATGGGCGTGCTGGACGGCAAGCCGGTGCTGGCGGCGGCGACCGCCGGCACCGCCCGGCACAGCCTGGTCATCGAGCACGCCCTGCGCCCGCTCTTCGCCTACCTGCACGCGGTGGTCGTCCCGACCGGCGTCTTCGCCGCCACGGACGACTTCGCGGCGGCGGGCGCGGCCGCCGACGGCGATCTGCAGAAGCGGGTCGACCGGGCGGCGGCCGAGTTCGCGGCGCTCGTCGGCGGCAGTGGTACGGGGGCGGCGGGCGCCTCCGCCGCACCCGCGGTCAAGCGCCGGCTGGTCGAGGACGAGTTCGCGCACCCGACCGACTTCGCGACGCTGCTCAAGCGCGCCAGCGATGGCCCGCCGGAGTACTGAGCCCCGACTCGATCCGGACGGAGCCCCGACTCGATCCGGACGGAGCCCCGAATCAGGCGAGCTCGTGGCTCGAGTCGTAGTCGCCGGTCAGACCGTGCGGGGTCTTCTCCCAGGTGAACGGGTCGAAGATCAGCTGATAGGCGGCCCGCCACGCGGCGACCGAGTGCAGCAGCCAGTAGACCGGGTTGAGGAACGCGAAGAGTGCGACCCGCCAGTTGTAGCGGCGCCAGGCGGCCACCAGTGCGGAGAGCACCATCGCGCTGTTGCCGGCGACCATGATCAGGATGCCGGCCGACAGCGCGCCGGCGGGGAAGTGCAGCCCGCCGGTCTTGATGCCGACGTAGGTCAGCACGGTGAAGAGCAGCGAGAACGGGTAGGCGAGGAACGCCAGCGGGGTGCCGAGGACCAGGCAGGCCATGGTGATGATGCCGCCCAGACCGTTCCCGCGATACCAGCGGCCGAGGTGGCGGGTGTTGACCGACGCGGTGATCATGTAGCCCTTGATCCAGCGGGTGCGCTGCTTGATCCAGGCGACCGTCTCGGCGCAGGCCTCCTCTTCGGTGGCGGTCTCGATGGTGCCGACCGCGAAGCCCTGGCTCGCCAGCCGCAGCCCGAGGTCGGCGTCCTCGGTCACGTTGTACGGGTCCCATGCCCCCAGATCACGCAACGTGGTCGTCTCGAAGTGGTTGCTGGTGCCGCCCAGCGGGAGCGGTAGACCGGAGTCGTCGAGCCCGGGCAGCATCGCGTCGAACCAGTGCGCGTACTCGATCGCGAAGAGCCGGGTGAGCAGGTTGTACTCGGCGTTGAAGTACATGAGGGAGGCCTGGACGCAGACCAGCCGGGGCGTGGCCGGGTCGACGTAGGTCCGCAGCAGCCGGTTGGCCTCGAACGCGTCGATCGCCCGCCGCAGCTGATCGGCGTGCGGCCGGTCCTCGGCGTCGAAGATCACGACGTACTCGCCGCGGGCGAACTCCAGGCCGTAGTTGCAGGCGCGCGGCTTGGTCTGGGGCGCCCCCTCCGGGACGATCACGATCCGGACGTACTCCGGCGGGCGGGTGGCCTTGGCGGCCTCGATGGTCCGGGTGTCGCTCTCCTCGAGGAGGATCATCACGTCGAGCTTCGACTTGGGGTAGTCGAGCCGGTCGAGGTTCGCGATCACCTTGGAGACGACCTCGACCTCGTCGTAGACCGGCACCAGGATCGTGTAGACCGGCAGGTCCTCGTCGGGGATGCGGCGCGGCCACTCCGCCGGGGCACCCCGCCGCTTGCGCTCGGCCACGACGGCCTGCTGCCACTTCCGCTTCTGCCGCAGCCGGAACGGCGCCCGCAGCCCGGCCAGGGTCTTGAAGACGATGTTGACCGCGAAGAGCACGTTCGTGACGCAGAACGCGGCCACGACCGCGAGCGGCGGGTCGAGGACGAACGCGCCGAGGGCGAGCGCCAGCACGAGCAGCGGTACGACGCGGTGCCAGCGCACGACGCCGTGCCGCGCGGAGGCGTGCGGCGTGGCATCGGCCATGTGGTCGGTGATCCGGTAGAGCAGTCGCTCACGGCCGGCGTCCTGGACGGTGCGGAGCACGTCCCAGTCGGTGGTGGCACGTACCTCCACGTCGGCGACGCCCGGCAGCGCCAGCGCGGCGTCGATGACGGGCTGCGTGGGCGGGACGCAGGTGGCGATGGTGAGGACGCCGCCGTCGAGACGCCACGGCACCCAGCCCGCCTCGGCGAAGCGGCGCGGGTCGCCGTGCAGCAGCAGGTCCTGCGCGGTCGACGGCTGCTTGACCAGGTCGACCACCTCGACGCCCCACTGGGCGGCGAGCGCGCGGTACATCTCGCGGCGCCCGATCGCGCCGCCCAGGATGAGGTGACGCCCGAGCAGGCCGCCCTCGGTGCGCTGGGCCTCCAGCGCGGCGTCGAGCTGCTCGGGGGTGATCAGCCCCTGGTCGCGCAGCAGGTCGCCGATCCGGGCGTACTCCGCCTCGAGCGCCTTCACTGGGCCCACCGCTGCAGGTGGTAGAGCGTCTCGGTGCCGTCGCGTGCCACGACCCGGTAGTTGCCGTAGAGCTCCGGGTGGCGGCGCATGTAGAGGAAGACCGGGTCGGGGTTGGAGTTGTGCGTCGTCGCGTTGACCACGATCCACTCGGCGTGCGTCGTCGGCGCCTTCATCGCGTCCTCGTAGCCCTGACCGGTGGCGACGTCCCAGTACTCCTTGTTGGGCAGGCCGACCAGCGGGATGATCGCGTTGCCCGGGGCGCTCTCGTTCATCAGGATCATGCCGCCGTGGTAGTGGTCGTGGAGGTAGTTCACGACCTTCATCGGACGCTGCACCAGGCTCAGGTGACCCTCCTGGATCACCGGCGAGCGGGTCACCGGGGCCTGCGCCCACCAGCCGAGCTGGACCAGCAGTGCGACGCCGACGGCGACCGCCGGGACGCCGGCGGCGATGCTTCGCCAGGAGGGGCGCAACGGGCGCGCGACCTGGAGCCAGCCCGAGAGCCGGTCGACCAGTGCCGCGGTGCCCAGCGCGAAGAAGATGATGGGGGAGACAGCGAACCGCACGTTCCAGAGGCCGGTCGGCATCGAGTGGTCGCTCCAGATGACGGTCTGGCCGAGGTAGAGGCTGGTCACCATGAAGGCGTACGTGGAGAACGCCAGCCCCATGGTGAGGACTCGCGTGGAGAGCCCCTCGCGGAAGAACGCCAGCAGGAAGCCGAGGGCGCCGAGCGTGACCGCCACCGCGCCCACGATCTCCCACACGCACCAGTGGTAGACGTTGAGGCTGATCGCCAGGTCGCCCTTGGTGGTGACGGTGCCGCGTGAGATGTCGTACGCCTGCTGGTGCAGTGCGGAGTACTGACCCGTCATGAACTCGAGCGGGTTGTGGTAGATCGCGTAGTTGTACGCCAGCCACCAGCCGACGCCGACGAACGGGCACAGCAGCCCGAAGAGCGGCGCGATGAGGACGGGCACGATCCGCCGGGTCAGGATGAAGCGCCAGACCCGGTCGGTGGTGTCGCGCAGGCGGCGGTACTCGATGGCCGCGACATAGACCACCATGCCGGCCACCAGCACCCAGCCCTCGTAGCGCGACAGCATCGCGACCATCGCCGGCAGGCCCGCGAAGACCGCGAGCTCGCCGCCGCTCATCGCCCGGGTCGCCGTCGCCCAGTGGGTCAGGCCCGCGATGGTGCAGGCGAAGGCGGCGATGAGGACCGGCTCGGTGAGCGCGGTGGTGCAGATGTAGAGGTAGCTGACGTTGCTCCACAGCACCAGGACCGCGATCAGCCGGGCTCCGCGGCCGAAGCCGAGCCGTGCCGCGATCCGGTATGTCGCGGTGGCGGTCGCCGCAGCGCAGCCCGCCCCGAGCAGGCTGCCGCCGACGCCGGAGGACCACATCCAGGTGTTGGCGACGAACGGCATCAGCAGCAGGTGCGGCATCGGCAGCCAGACGGTGCCGAGCTGCTGGAACCCGGGGGCCTGGGAGTCGAAGATGCGTCGCGCGATGGTCTGGTGGGCCTGGGAGTCGCCGTACCAGGTCGCGGAGCCGGTCCGGTAGGCGATGTAGCCGGCGACGCAGGAGAGCAGCAGACCGGTCAGGCCCACGACCGCGGAGCCGGGGACGCGGCGTCCGACGACCGGGCGGTCCAGGGAGGCCCAGAACGTGACGAGCTGGAGCCGCACGGTCGCGACCCGGGCGGAGGCGGCGTCGAGCACTCCGGCTCGGTTCGCTCCGGGCCGGTGGCGCGCCGCGGCGTCGCTCATTGCTCCTTCGGTCCCCGGTCGTCGGCCTCGAGGATCTCGGCGTCGACCAGCTTCGCGGCGCGGCGGCGCACCTGGCGGCGGGCGAGCAGCTGGAAGCACATGGCGACCAGCAGGACGCCGGCGGCGATGACGGCGATCCGAGCCTTCTTGGAGACGTGGTGGACCGTGGCGGGCTGGGGCGAGACGGCGTGGCTGTCGAGCTGCACCGGGTCCGCGGTCGCGCTCTGGGCGACGGCGAGGTCGCCGTGCAGGCTGTACCAGCCGTTGGGATCGGCGTCGAGCCAGTCGACGAGGTGCTGCTCGAGCGCGTCGCCGGTGTCCGCAGCGGAGCTGGCCGGGCTCCACGAGGAGAGCAGCAGGACGTCGCGACCGTTCTGCTCGAAGGCCTGCAGGGCGGCGTACGGCGCGTCGACGCCGGCGCCGAAGTGCACGTCCTTGGCGTCGATCGTGCGGAACGCCGCCATCTTCAGCGGGGCGTCGAGCGCCGCGACCTGCGAGGACGTCGCGCCGACGACCAGGCCGGGCGCGGAGGAGCCGATGAAGGTGGCCACGGGGACCAGTCGGACGTCGAGCTCCGCGGTGTTGAGCCGCTGCAGGGAGGCGACCAGCGCGGCGGCGTCCGCCAGCGCGCCGGGGCGGCTGCCGACGGCGACGGTCATGACGTTGTCGAGCGTCTGCGGGAAGCGGGTGAAGCCGGGCGCGAACGGCTGCCCGGGGGTCGCCGTGAGGGTGGAGGCGGTGCCGTCGAAGTCGACCTCGATCGGCAGCTGGGCCAGGGCGGTGCCGCAGAGCTTGGTCCCGGCCGGCTGGTCGCGCGCCGGGATGGCGACCATCTTCACGTCGAGGGTATTGAACGCCGACAGCTTGCTCGCCGGGACGGTGATGTCCTGGTCGATCGCGTCGCCGTCGCCGGTGACGTTGCGCGAGCCGATCAGCTGGCCGTTCCAGTAGTAGGAGAGCATTGCAGAGACCGAGTCCGGGACCGCGCTGTGCTGACCGACCAGGTGGACCTTCACGTCGGAGACCGAGCGACCGAAGTCGGAGAGCTTGGCGCTGACGCCGAACTCGGAGGTGCCGAGCCCGTGCACGGTCGGCGTGGCCTGGCCCAGCGATGCGAAGGTGTGCGTCGGCTCGGCCGCGGCGACGCCGCTCTGCTCCAGGTGCGCGCTGCTGCCGCTGTCGGTGAGCGCGAGCATGTCCGAGCCCAGGGCGGCGGCGGCCTTGCTCAGTCGCGCAGGGTCGCCGGCCAGCGTCAGCGTCGGTAGCCCGTCGGTGGCGGAGACGCTCGCCTCCGGCGCGCCGGTGCCGGCGGAGACGACGACCGCACGATCGCCGACGCCCGCAGCGGCGGCCACCGTCGCGACGTCGTCGCCGGTCAGGTCGACATCGGCGTCGTTGCCGTACACGTGCGCCGTCGCGGCGACGGCCGCGAGGCCGGCCTGGCGGACGGCGGGCTCGGCGTCGTCGGGCACGACGACCGAGATGTGGTGCACGGCCGGACCGAAGAAGTCGGCCACGGTCGGGGGCGTCGTCTCCTGGCCGCTGACGGCCAGGGTGACGTCATCGATCTGGGCGTTGCCGAGGTCGGGGCGAGCGGCACAGCCGTCGGCGGGGTTCGCCGAGCCGTCGGTGGTGTAGCGGAAGGAGAAGTCGAGGTACCCGTCGACGACGTCGGAGGCGCCGACCGGGAACGTGAAGGGCGCACCGGCGGTGGCGGCCTGCTTAGGAACGGTCCTGACGACCTTGTCGCCGAGCAGGAACGCGACCTGGCCCACGGCGCTGGACGCGCCATCGCCCTGGAAGGTGACGGTGCCGCTCACCGAGGTCGGGGTGACGCCGGCCGGCACTGCGATGTGCACGGTCTGCGCGGCCGTGTCGGCGTCGGTCGCATAGGTCGAGCGCGACGTGATGGCGTGCGTCGAGGAGGGTGCGGTGGGCGAGGTGGGCGCGGAGTGCGCCGGCGTGGCTCCCAGCGCGATCAGCCCGAGGGGGAGCGCGAGCGCCGCGATCCGGCGCGCGGTGTCGATGCGGGCGCGCGGTGTGGCGTACGGCGGCAAGGGCACGTCTCATCCTTCCCCGGCTCGGTCCCGCCGATCCGGTGCCGAGTCGGTGGTGAGCCCCCACGGCCACCGTCGTCGCTCGACCGCCCGATTGTGGCGGGGTTTGCCCCCTACACCAACTCCGCGCGCCGCGTATTCCTTTACCGATGTGAGCGTGGTCTCATTCAGTCCGGGGCGCAGTGCCGCCGCGCGCCACCATCGACACCGCGTACAGCGGCCGGTCGAGGACCTCGACGTACGTGCGTCCGACGTAGCTCCCGATCACGCCGAGCACGATCAGCTGGACGCCGCCCAGGAAGAACATCGCCACCGCGAGGAACGCCCAGCCGGGCACCGCGTTGCTCGCGTCGAAGAGACGGATGCCGAGCACGTAGAGCACGCCCAGCAGGGACAGCCCGGAGATCGCGAGGCCGAGGTGGGTGATCAGGCGCAGCGGCCGGGTCGAGAACCCCATGATCCCGTCGGCGGCGAGCTTCAGCATCTTCTTCAGCGGATACTTCGACTCGCCGGCGAAGCGCTCGTCGCGGTCGAACAGGAGCGCCTCCTGGCGGAAGCCGACCTGGGCGACGATGCCGCGGATGAAGCGGTTGTGCTCGCGGTACTTGACCACCTCGGCCACCACCCGGCGATCCATCAGCCGGAAGTCACCGACGTTGCGCGGGATCGGGGTCTCGGCCATCTTGTCGAGCACCCAGTAGAAGCCGGCCGCGCTGGTCCGCTTGAAGGCGGTGTCCTGCCGGGTGCGGCGCTGCGCGTACACCACGTCCACGCCCGCCTCCCACCGCTGGACGAGCTCGAGGCTGATCGACGGTGGGTCCTGCAGGTCGGTGTCCATCACGACGACCGCGTCGGCGTCCGCCGCATGGGCGGCGTCGAGGCCGGCGGTGACGGCCAGCTGGTGACCGAAGTTGCGGGCCAACGCCAGCACGGTGACGCGGGGGTCGGCGTCCCGCATCGCGAGCAGCTGCTCCAGGGAGGCGTCGCGCGAGCCGTCGTCGACGTAGACGAACTCGAACGCGAGGTCGGGACGCTGCTCGGCGACCGCCACGAGCGCGGCGTGGAACGCCGACAGCCCGGTCGCCTCGTTGAAGACGGGCAGGACGTACGCGATCCGCTTCCCGGTGCTCATTTGCTCCGAATGCTAGCCGGAGCGTGGACGGGCGAGGGCGCCTGAGCGCAGCGCGTCGAGCAGTTCGGAGCCACCCATCGCCGCGGCGTACCCGTTGCCCTGGCCGTACCGGATGCCGAGGTCCCGGGCGATCCGCTCCTGCGTGGCGGTCTCGATGCCCTCCATCAGCGTGTGGCCCAGCCGATAGTCGTCGAGGATCCCCATCAGGTGGTGCAGCACGACCGGGCCGCGGCCCAGGTGGTCCTCCAACAGCAGACTCCGGTCGAGCTTGACCAGATCCCACGCGCGGCTGCCGACCAGCGTCAGGCGGGACTCGCCTGCGCCGAGGTCATCGAGGCCGACGCCGATGCCGTGCATGGCGAGCTCGTCGGCCAGGCGATCGCGCTCGGGCGTCCAGGGCATCGGCTCGCGCTCGGCCAGCTCGAGCACGACGGTGATGTCGCTGGCCTCGGCCCGCTCGACGAGACGGTCGAGCAGCTCGTTGCTGTCGTGGAACTGCTGGACCTCGAGGTTGAGGGTCAGCGTGACGGGCCGCCGGCAGACCGTACGGGCCTGCTCGACGAGGTCGAGGGCCTGCTCCATCAGCTCGCCGGTGACGGCGTCGAGCAGGTGTGCCTCGGCGGCCGACTCGACGAGCACCGGCGGTGGGATCAGGCCGAGCGACCCCGACCGGCCACGCAGCAGGGCCTCGACGCCCCAGATCTCGCGATCCGCGAGCGTGACGATGGGCTGGTAGGCCACCGCGACGTCGCCGGCGGCGAGCATCTCCTGCACGACGTCGCGGTGAGCATGTCGCGTGAGGACGGCGCCCGGCTTGTGCAGCTTGCGCCGGCGCATGTCGATCTCGGCGCTCTCGACCAGCTCCTCGGCGGTCTGCCCGTAGGCGGACGGCGCGTCGCTGGTGACCGCCCGCCCGATGCTCGCGGTCACCGACACGGTGTGCGGTCCGACCTGGATCGGTGCGGCGAGGGCCTCGGCGAGCTCCTGGCAGCGCTTGTCGAAGGAGCTGGCCACGCCGTGCTCGCGCAGCCACCCGGTGAACTCGTCGCCGCCGAAG
This sequence comes from Nocardioides sp. JCM 18998, assembly GCF_055391535.1. Taxonomy (NCBI): domain Bacteria; kingdom Bacillati; phylum Actinomycetota; class Actinomycetes; order Propionibacteriales; family Nocardioidaceae; genus Nocardioides; species Nocardioides sp. JCM 18998. The sequence continues at coordinate 3,797,977 of NZ_AP043886.1, read as the reverse complement.
CGCGCGAAGCACCAGCCGACCGTGGCGCTGAGCTGGAGCAGCCGGTCGCCGAGGGTGGCCAGGATGATGTCGGCGTCGAGGTGGCCGTAGCGGCTGTTGATCTGCTTGAACCCGTCGCAGTCCAGGAAGACCACGCCGAGGCGGTGGCCGTCGTCGGCGGGGTCGGTGCTCGCCCGCAGCAGCAGGTCGAGCCAGTGCTGGTAGCTCCACAGCCCGGTGAGGTGGTCGGTGAGCGCCTGGTGCTGGAGGCGCCGCTCGCGATCGGCGTAGTCCAGGGAGCCGCGGGCCATCGAGGTCAGGCCGGCCACGACGCGGGCGTCGCTGTGGGTGAACCCGAAGTCGCCGGCGAGCCGCTCGACGACGAGGAACCGGGAGGCGTCGATGGGTGCCCACAGGCTGCCGTCGGTGGGCGCGTCGAGGATCGCGACCCGCGAGGCCCGTACGTGGGAGCCGACCAGGCCGCTGAGGGTCTCGAGGATCGCGCCGGCCGGCCACGGCGTTGTCACCGCTGCCTCCGTCAGCGCCTTCGAGACCCGGCGCAGGCTCACGTTGCGCTGGGTCTGCCAGGCGCCGAAGCCGAATGCGATGGGCACCAGCGCCGCGACGGTCGCGGCGCTGGTGCGATCGGACGGATGGGCGAGGAGCGCCAGGAGCCCGACCAGGATGCTGGAGTAGGTCACGCCGACGGCGAGCCAGCCGAGGTTGCGGCGCAGCACGACGTCCCGGTTCGCCCAGCCGTTGGTCAGCATCGTGGGCGCCAGGGCGAGCACCCAGATCGTCGCGATGTACAGAGCGAGCCCGATGAACATCTGGTCGATCGGGTGGAGCCCGAGATCGACATGCCGCTCGGTGATCACGAGCACCGCGCCGGAGAGGACGGCGGCGTTCCCCGAGGAGAGTGCGAGCACGCGGGGCCGGATGAAGAGGAGGTGGCTGGCCACGACCACGACCGCCCAGATCACGAACAGGGTGGCGGTGTCGTTGACGTCGCGGGCGACGCCGTCGGCGAGCGCGACGCCGCCGAGAACGCCGTACACCCCGGCGATCCGCGGCGCGACCAACCGGCCGGCGACCGGCACCGCCGCGATGAGCACCAGGGAGAAGAGCCCGGGGAGGTCGCCGAGCGAGGCGTGGACGCCCGCGCCGACCACGATCCCGAGGCCCACCAGACCCGTCAGCAGGCGGTAGCGCACGAGCGCGGTCGGATGCGCCACCGTGCGCGTCCGCCACGTCTGCATACGTCAGAGAGTAGGGCGCGCGACATCGCTGCCGGCACCTGGCCGGGTCCCGGTTCTGGGTGGTTGTTCGGCGGTGATCGTCCTCGACACGGCGCAGCACGCGTCGTACGCCCGGGCGCGGTGGCGCCCGGGCGTACGGGGATCAGTGCTGGTAGGTGCCGTGCAGGATCGCGCGGGCGGCGGTCTTGAAGGCCAGGTTGAAGCTCACCACCGCCGGCGTCGCGTCGCTGTCGACGCCGAGCGACGGCTCGGTGACGGCGTGCACGACGAAGAAGTAGCGGTGGATCTGGTCGCCGGCCGGCGGTGCGGCGCCGACGAACTCCTTGCCACCCATGTCGTTGCGGCACATGAAGGCGCCGCCGGGCAGGTCGGCACCGGCTCCGCCGGCGCCGGTCGGGAGGCTCGTCACGTCGGCCGGGAGGTCGACGAGCACCCAGTGCCAGAAGCCGCTCGGGGTCGGGGCGTCGGGGTCGAAGCAGGTCACCGTGTAGCTCTGGGCGCCCTCGACCGGCTCCCACGAGAGCTGCGGCGAGGTGTTGCCGAACTCGTTGACCTGGTCGTTCTTCAGCGGCTGGCCGTCGGTGACGTCCTCGCTGGTGACGGTGAAGCTCGGGGCGGCCGGGAGCAGCGGGTACGGATCCGGGGTGACCGGGCGGTCGAGCGACATCTGTCCTCCTGGGGGTGGAAGCGGATCGGGTCTCAACACGAACGTAGTCCGTTCCTCGGTACCGCGTCGGTGCGGGGGAGAGGCGACACGGGAGAATGGCCCGGTGGACGAGAACCTCACGCCGTACCCGGTCGGACTGCTGCTGCACGGGCGGCGGGTGGTCGTCGTCGGTGGCGGCCAGGTCGCCCAGCGCCGCATCCCGACGCTGATCGCCGCCGGCGCCGAGGTGGTCGTGGTGGCCCCGGAGGTCACGCCATCGATCGAGGGCCTCGGTGCGGAGATCACCTGGGAGCAGCGGGCCTTCGCTCCGAGCGACCTCGACGGCGCCTGGTACGCGATGGCGGCCACCGACTCCGCCGAGGTGAATGCGGCGGTCGTCGCCGCGGCCGAGGAGCGCCGGATCTTCTGCGTCCGCTCCGACGACGCCGCCCAGGGCTCGGCCTGGACCCCCGCCACGGGCCGACACGACGGCGTCACCGTCGCCGTGCTGAGCAACCGGGAGCCGCGCCGCTCGGCGGCGCTCCGCGACGCGGTCGTCGAGGGGATGCGGGAGGGTCGGATCGCGGCCCGTACCGCCGCCAGCCACACACCCGGCGTCACGCTCGTCGGTGGTGGCCCGGGCGATCCGGAGCTGATCACCGTCGCGGGCCGCAAGGCGCTGATGGAGGCGGACGTGGTCGTCGCCGACCGGCTCGCGCCGCGTGAGCTCCTCGCCGAGCTGCCGGCCGACGTGGAGGTCGTCGACGTGGCGAAGCTTCCGCGCGGGCGCTCGGCCAGCCAGGAGTTCATCAACCAGGTGATCGTGGAGAAGGCTCTCGAGGGCAAGCGGGTCGCGCGGTTCAAGGGCGGCGACAACTTCGTCTTCGGACGCGGCTACGAGGAGATCATCGCCTGCCGCGAGGCGGGCGTTCCGGTCACCGTGATCCCAGGGCTGACGTCTCCGGTCTCGGTCCCGGGTCTGGCCGGCATCCCGGTCACCCATCGCGGCGTCACACACGAGTTCACCGTGATCTCGGGCCACCTGCCGCCGGGGCACGCCGAGTCGCTGACCAACTGGGCGGGCGTCGCGCAGCTGACCGGCACGGTGGTGCTGATGATGGCCGTGGAGAACGCCCCCGCGATCGCCTCCGCACTGATCGGCGGCGGTCGCGATGCCGACACCCCGGTCGCGGTCGTCTGCGACGGCTCGATGCCGACCGAGCGCACCGTCCTCGCCACGCTCGGCACCCTGGCGAAGGTGCTGGTCGCCGAGGACGTACGGCCGCCGGCGATCATCGTGGTCGGCGAGGTCGTCCGGATCGCCCACCCCGACGGCTTCTGATGGCCGAGCTGATCGAGGTCGCCTCGGCCGAAGACCCGCGTCTGGCCGACTACCGGGACCTGCGCGACGTGGAGCTGCGCAAGTCGGTCGAGGCCAGCCAGGGCCTCTTCCTGGCCGAGGGGGAGAAGGTGGTGCGCCGCGCCGCCGCCGGTGGCTTCGACGCCCGTTCGTTCCTGTTGGCGCCGCGCTGGATCGACGGCCTGCAGGACGTGCTCGATGGGTCCGACGCCCCGTGCTACGTGCTCTCCGAGCAGCTGATCGAGGAGGTCACCGGCTTCCACGTGCACCGCGGGGCACTGGCCTCGATGGAGCGCCAGCCGCTGCGCTCGGTGGCCTCGGTGCTCGAGAGGGCGCGCTCGGTCCTGGTCCTCGAGGATCTGATGGACCATGCCAACGTCGGCGCCGCGTTCCGCAACGGCGCCGCCCTCGGCTTCGATGCCGTCCTGCTGGCACCACGCTGCGCCGACCCGCTGTACCGGCGCGCGATCAAGGTCTCGATGGGCACCGTGTTCGCGGTCCCGTGGACGCGGATCGTCGACTGGTACGACGCGCTGCCCGCGCTGTCGGAGATGGGGTTCACCACGGTGGCGTTGACGCTGGCCGAGGACTCGGTCCCGATCGAGGAGGCCGTCGCCGGACTCGACCGGGTCGCCCTCGTCCTCGGCTCCGAGGGCCACGGCCTCACCCCGCGCTGGGAGAGGGTCGCCGACCGGCGCGCCATCATCCCGATGGCGGCCGGTGTCGACAGCCTCAACGTCGCCGCCGCGAGTGCCGTCGCCTGCTACGTCACCGCCCGCCGTGAGGGCCTCGGAACCATCGGGGCCGAATCGGCTCAGAGCTCGTCGGCCGGCCACTCCGGCGGGTAGTCCCGGCGGAGCTTGTCGTGCTGCTTCTGCAGCTTCTTGCGGGCCTTGTCGCCGATCCGGTCGCCGAAGACGGTGCCGACGGTGTGGTCGGTCTCGTGCTGCAGGCAGCGGGCGAGGAGTCCGTCGCCCTCGAAGTGGACCGGTTCGCCGTCGAGCCCGACGCCGTCGACCGCTGCCCAGTCCGGGCGGGCGCAGTCGATGAAGGCGCCGGGGTAGGAGAGGCAGCCCTCCTCGTCCTCGTCGAGCACGCGGGCGTCGCCCTCGGGCAGGGTCAGGACGGGGTTGCAGACCACGCCGACGGTGCGCTGACCGCTCGCGTCGGGACAGTCGAAGAGGAACATCGCGACGTCCTCGCCGATCTGGCAGGCCGCCAGGCCGACCCCGTCGGCGGCATACATCGTGGCGGTCATGTCGGCGGCCAGTGCCCGCAACGCGTCGTCGAAGACGTCGACCCGGGCCTGCGGCCGGTGCATCACCGGGGTGCCCCAGCGGGTCATCGGGCGGACGGTGCCGCCGCTCGGAAGGGGGCCGTACGGGGCGTTGACCTGCTCGGGACTGCTCTCACTCACGGGCGCAGCCTACCGGTGGGCGTGCCCGTGACCCGCGCCACCGCATGTCCTGTAGACGCGTGTGTAACTCACAGTTACATTGAACAGCATGTCCCTCATCAACAACCTCAAGGGCGGCGGCCGACACGGCGTCCCGTCCGGTGAGAGCCGAGACCCGATCGGCTATCTCGTCGCCGGTCTCAATCGGCTGGCGCAGAGCGAGCTGCTCGACCGTGTCGGCTTGCGCAAGCAGACCGAGCAGGCGGTCTTCACCACCACCAGCAACGGCTTCCGGGCGATCGCCTCGGCGGGGCGCACGTTCCAGAGGGCCGGCAGTAGGGGCACGGCGGGCAAGCGCGTGCCGGGCTCCTCGGGCGACGGCGTCTTCGACCTGACGCCGACCGAGGACGAGCAGATGCTGGTGGACGTCGTCAGCGAGTACGCCGCCGAGGCGCTGCGCCCCGCGGCCGCCGAGGCGAACGAGGCCTGCGCGGCGCCCGATGAGGTGCTCGCCGCCAGCCTCGAGATCGGCATCCCGATCCTCGGCGTCCCCGACGAGCTCGGCGGCATCGCCGAGACCCGCTCCGCGGTCGCCGGCACCCTGGTCGCCGAGGCGCTCGCCCGCGGCGACATGGGCCTGGCGGTGGCGGTGCTCTCACCCGGCGCGGTCGCTACCGGCGTCGGGCTGTGGGGGACCGATGAGCAGCAGCAGACGTACCTGCCGGCGTTCACCGAGCCGTCCGATAGGGGCGTGCCGGCCGCGGCACTGGCGCTGGCCGAGCCGGCCGTCCTCTTCGACGTGCTCACCCCGTCGACGACAGCGGTTCGCGAGGGTGACGCGCTGGTCCTCAACGGCACGAAGGCGCTCGTCGCGCGGGGTGCGGAGGCAGAGCTCTTCATCGTCGGCGTCACGCTCGCGGGCGCGCCCGTCCTCGTCCTGGTCGAGTCCAGCACCGAGGGCCTGAGCGTCGAGGGCGACCCGGCGATGGGCGTACGGGCCGCGGGCCTGACCACGCTGCGACTGGAGGACGTCCGCGTCCCGGTCGACGCGATCCTCGGGGCGACCGACGGCTCCACCTACACCGAGTGCGTCCGGCTCTCGCGGCTCGCCTGGTGCGCACTCGCGATCGGCACCGCCCAGGCCGTGCTCGACTACGTCACCCCGTACGTCAAGGAGCGGCAGGCCTTCGGCGAGCCGATCGCCCATCGCCAGTCGGTGGCGTTCATGGTGGCCGACATGGCGATCGAGCTGCAGGCGATGCGGCTGGTCACCTACAAGGCGGCCTCGCGGGTCGCGCGCGGCAAGCACGCCACCCGCGAGATCGCCCTGGCCCGCAAGATCTGCGCCGACAAGGGCATGCGGATCGGGCTGGACGGCGTGCAGCTACTCGGCGGCCACGGCTTCGTCAAGGAACACCCCGTCGAGCGCTGGTACCGCGACCTGCGTGCGGTCGGCGTCATGGAAGGCACGGTGCTGGTCTGATGGCCATCAATCTGGACGACCCGAAGAAGTTCCGTCCGCTCCGCGACCAGGTCCACCAGGTCGCGATGAACATGCTGCGACCGATCTCGCGCAAGTACGACCGAGCCGAGCATGCCTATCCCAAGGAGCTCGACATGCTCGCGGCCATGGCCGACGGGCTGGCCGAGTCGGGCACCGGCGAGGGCGCCGGCGCTGCGGGCGTGCGGCGTACGGACGACGGCGCGGCCGGCAACAAGAACGGCTCCAACCTCGCCTCGGTGATGACCGTGGCCGAGATGTGCTGGGGCGATACGGGCCTGCTGCTGTCCATGCCGCGCCAGGGCCTGGGCAACTCCGCGATCGCGTCGGTCGCCAACGACGAGCAGCTCCAGCGCTTCGAGGGGACCTGGGCCTCGATGGCGATCACCGAGCCGGCGTTCGGCTCCGACTCCGCGCAGGTCTCGACGACGGCTGTGCTCGACGGCGACCACTACGTCCTCAACGGCGAGAAGATCTTCGTCACCTCCGGTGAGCGCTCCGACTCGATCGTGGTCTGGGCGACGCTGGACAAGTCGCTCGGACGCGCGGCGATCAAGTCCTTCCTGGTGCCCAAGTCGACCCCCGGGGTGAAGGTGGAGCGGCTCGAGCACAAGCTCGGCATCCGCGCCTCCGACACCGCGGTGATCACGTTCACCGACGCCCGGGTCCCGGCCGAGAACCTCCTCGGCAACCCGGAGATCAACACCAACGAGGGCTTCGCCGGTGCCATGGCGACCTTCGACAACACCCGTCCGCTGGTGGCGTCGATGGCGGTGGGCTGCGCCCGCGCCTCGCTCGACCTCACCCGCGATCTGCTGGCCAAGGCCGGCGTGGTGGTCGACTACGACCGACCGGCGCATCTCCAGCACGCCGCGGCCGCCAGGCTGCTGCAGATGGAGGCCGACTGGGAGGGCGCCTACCTGCTGATGATGCAGGCCGCCTGGATGGCCGACAACCGCAAGCCGAACTCGCTGGAGGCCTCGATGGCCAAGGCGAAGGCCGGACGGGTCGGCTCCGACATCACCCTGTCGTGCGTCGAGCTGTGCTCCACGCTCGGCTACGAGGAGAACGAACTGCTGGAGAAGTGGTCGCGCGACTCCAAGATCCTCGACATCTTCGAGGGCACGCAGCAGATCCAGCAGCTGATCGTGGCGCGGCGGGTGCTGGGGCTGTCGTCCAGCGAGCTCAAGTGACGGATTAACGTCGGGGCCATGAGCGTGCTCGTGGTCTCCGCGACCAAGGCCGAGGTGGCCTACGTCCCGTCATCGATCCCCGTGCTCATTTGCGGGGTCGGGAAGGTGGCGGCCGCCTCGGCCGTCGCCTCCGCACTGGCCCGCGCCGAGGCGCTCGGGACGCCGTACGACCTGGTGGTCAACATCGGCTCCGCGGGTGCTCTGCACGATCATCTCGAGGGTCTGCACGAGATCACCGATGTGCTCAACCACGACCTGTCGGTGGGAGCGCTGCGGAAGTTCGGGTACGACCCACAGGAGTGGATCGCCCTGCCCGGGGCCGAGGACGGCGTGTCGCCCGTACGGCTGGCGACGGGGGACCTGTTCGTCTCCGATCCCGCGGTGCGCGCGGGCCTGGCGGAAAGGGCGGACCTGGTCGACATGGAGGGCTACGCGATCGCGTGGGCCTGCCGTCAGGCAGGGGTGCCGGTACGTCTGGTCAAGCATGTCTCGGACAAGGCCGACGAGGGCGCCATGGACTGGCTCACCCTCGTCGACCTCAGTGCCCGCGCGCTGGCGGAGTGGCTGGAGCTCACCGTGGCGGAGGCTCGTCCCCGTTCCTGAACCCGGGCAGCTCGTCGCCGTAGTCCCGCTCCACCTCGCCCGCGATCCGCGGCGGGATGTGCGGAGCCGGACCGGAGGCCTCGACCGGGAGGTCGGGTACGGGCTCGGGCTCCTCGACGACCCGCTCGGGATCCGGACGCGGCGGTGCCGGCTCGGCGGCCGGATCGACCGGCCGCTCCGGATCGGGCAGCGGCGGCTCGCTCGCGGTGTCCGTCGGCGGCGGCATCGGCTCGTCGCCGTTCGCCAGACCCCTCACGGTCCGGAACGGGTGGAAGCTCGCGTCGAGGACGGCGGTCGCGGCGTGCGCGCCGCGCCGGGCGAGCGCCTTGGCCTGGTGGGCGGCGTCGTTCAGATCGGGCATGGAGACTCCCTTCAGTCGGTGCTCCCTGCCCGTACCCGCTCCGGTACGGGTTAACCGCGCGAGCTGCGTGCCGTCCGGCCGCGGACGATCCCGATGAAGGTCTGCACCCGCGGGTCCTCGTCGTCGATGCGCCAGGCGATGCCGACCTTGGTGGGCTCGAGCTCGGGCACCGGCACGGCGGCGACGTCCTTGCGGTGGAAGAGTCGTGCGACCGAGGCGGGGACGATCGCCACGCCACCGCCCGATGCGGCCACCTCGATGGCGTCCTTCTCCGACATCGCCGGCCAGTCGAGCTGCTTGGCGCTGGGCGTCCAGCCGGACGGGTGGGGGAGGACGAGCTGCTCCTCGGCGAGCTCGGCCAGGGTGACCTCGTCGGCGAGCGACAGGTAGTGCTCCTTGCCGACGACCACGACCTGCTGCTCCTCGTAGAGGGGGATGCAGTGCAGCCCGTCGCGTTCGATCGGCAGCCGGACCAGCCCCATCGAGTGCGCACCATTGCGGACGCCGGCGAGCTGCTCCTCCTCGGTGACCGGGACGAGCTCGAGACGCTCCTTCTCGCGGTCGCGCCAGATCCGGGCCCACTTGTCCGGCGTCGCGCCGGTGACGAAAGAGATCGTGAAGCTCACCCTGTGATTATCAGGGGTCGGTTATCAGGGGTCTCAGTGGACTAGACCCACCGACGGTGCCGTAGCCCGAGACGTCGCGTCGCGTTAGTCGGGCATGACCACGATGACGGACCGGATCATCCCGCAGGCGACGCTGAGCGAGCAGTGGCGCATCGCCTCCGTCGAGCAGCTCGCGTGGGCGATGGGGCACCCCGTCGTGCACTACGCGAAGCTGCAGGACCCGAGCCGCCGAACCCGCCGGATGGACGCCCTGCGCCGCCTGGCCAACGACCCCGGCGCCACCGTCGCCGAGCGCGCGCTGGCCGCCCATCGCCTCGCCGACATGGACGCCGCAAGCCTCCGTACGGCCTGCTGACAACCGCCGTTCCCCTGCCGGGTGCCCCCGATTCGTGTCCCGGGCGCCCCACTGCTAACGTTCTTCCTGTCAACGCGCGGGTGGCGGAATAGGCAGACGCGCTAGCTTGAGGTGCTAGTCCACGTATAGTGGGTGGGGGTTCAAGTCCCCCCTCGCGCACGCGTTGAATTGTGGCCCTGACCAGGGGAAACCCGGTCAGGGCCACAGTGCATTTCACCCCATGGGGGCACCGTGGGGGCACCTGGCCGCTTCTGGGGGTGCACCGCCGACACTTAACAAGGGTCGAAGGAGCACGTCATGGCCTGGATCGAACAGCGCACGCGCGCCGACGGCGGGACCCTCTTCCCCTCCCATCCCACTTCTCTGTCTCACCTCTGCACCTCGTCACACGCTTTGCAGATCGAGGTGAGGCCGTGCAGCAGCCCTAGCGTGGCCGGTTCCTCCGGTCTTGACATGGCGGCATGGCGCATCAGCGATTGCCGAAGATCTCTTCGACCTCGCGTTCAACATGGTCGGCGAAGGCGACATCCGCAAAGATCGGTAGCCCGGCTTCGTTCGCCGAGGCCAAGAGATGTGACGCCACGGCCTCGAGAGAAACGAAGCCGGGCGGCGGCTTGAGCAGCCACAGCCGTCCCGCGGGTCGGGGATCGAACCCGCACTCCACCAGTAGGTGATTCGTGCTGGCCTCGATCTCGAAGTAGTCCCACGTCGACCACGGCACCCGGGTGACGGGCCCATTTGCGTCCGACGCCACGTGCCCGTGCCGTACACGCATGTCACGAATCCAGGCGCGTGACTCGGGCGGCCACACTGCCGGCAGGAAGCAGAAGAGCGGCGCCGCGGGTGCCGGTTCGAAGCCAAGCGCCGCGGCAGCTCGGACGCCAGGCAACATTGCGGGGTCATCGGCATCAACGCCGACCAAGCAGTCTCGCGCCCGCGCGAACGTCGCCTCGGTGCTCTCAATGGCCCAGTCTCGCGCTGCCACGATCGCATTCTGGCAAACATCAAATTCGCCCCGGCCGGATTCGCACGCTTCACGGATGAACTGCTTGTCCGGATCGGTAGGTACGCCCTGTTGGAGGACTATCGCTACCAGCGGGCGATCAACCAGCTCGTCGTCGTCTACTTCTTGGTCGGACGCATCACCGAGGGGGACTACACCCTGCCGGCCGTCGCCCGGTGAGCCGTGGTATGTCTCCGCGACCTGGCGTCCCCGCACCGGTCCACCGCCGTGTCGGACGGGCCATCGGCCCAGGGTCGGGGCCGGCCGAGCGGCTCATCCGTCGATGCGATGGTCCTGCCGATAGGCGCCCGGGGTCGTGCCGGTCCAGCGCCGGAAGGCACGGGCGAAGGCGCTCGGCTCCGAGAACCCCAGCTGCTCGGCCAGGTCTGCCGCCGACACGTCACCCCGCTTCAGCGCGGCGATCGCCGCGTCGCGACGCACGTCCTCGGTCAGGCCTCGGACGCTCGTGCCGTGCTCGGCAAGTCGGCGACGAAGGGTCTGTGGGCTCATGGCGAGTCGACTCGCAACCTCGTCGGCACCCGGGATCTCACCTTGTCGGAGACCGGATTCGATCAAGCGGCGCACCTGCTCGCCGGTCGTCAGCTCGTAGCGTGGCGGCGTGAGCAGGGCGCGCGGTGAGGTCGCGATCAGCTCCTCGATATCGCGTTCGTCGCGCATGAGCGGAGATCCCAGCCACGCACGGTCCACCACGATCGCAGCCCGGCCGGCGTCGAAGGCGATGGGGCCGTCTACCAGCGTCCGAACAGTTTCGACGTCGTCTGGGCGCGCGAACGGCAGGTCGACGCGCAGCACGGCGAGGTTGCGGCGCAGCATCCAGGCGAGGAGTCGCGCGGAGGCGCCCAAGCTGACGACGAGGCCCAGCCGGCCGAAGTCGGTGCGCGGCTCGAGCGTGAAGATCAAGGCCACTTCGTCCCCCTCACGGGGCATCTCGACCTCGACCGGAATGGCCGGGATCGCGCGCAGGAAACCGCTCAAACGGTCCAGCGCGCCTCGCAGGTCAGGGGCACCGACGAGCGCGTAGCAGAGAAGACGGAACGTTCCCCGAGGAAGGGGGTGACGACCGATGCCGAACAACTCGTCGTCGGTGACACGCCACACCTGCTGCACCAGTGCGACCAGCTGGTCCTCGGTCAGGCGGGCGCCGGCGTCACGCAGCAGCTGCGGCGACAGGCCGGCGCTCGCGAGCAGCTCGTCCGTCGCCCAGCCGCGCTCGTCTGCGAAACGTGCGAGCGTGCCGACCAGGTTCATCGGAACGGTTCGGGTCGAGTTCACCACGGAAAACTAGCAAGAGACCGGACCCACCAGCATGGTGAGCGAATCAGTCAACGAAGTCGGTTTCCGCGGTCATCGGAACCTGAGTCGCGGGCTCCTAGATTCGTGGCATGGCGAAGAACAAGAACCGCGTGTTCGTAGTCGGCGTCGGGATGACGAAGTTCGAGAAGCCCGGGCGCCGCGAAGGCTGGGACTACCCCCAGATGGTCAAGGAGTCCGGTACCAAGGCTCTCGAGGACGCGGGCGTCCGCTACGACCAGATCGAGGAGGCCTACGTCGGTTACGTGTACGGCGAGTCGACGTCCGGCCACCGGGCTGCCTACGAGCTCGGCCTGACGGGCATCCCGATCTTCAACGTGAACAGCAACTGCTCGACCGGCTCCAGCGCGCTGTACCTCGCAGCAAAGTCGATCCGCTCAGGCGAGGCAGATCTGACGCTTGCGGTCGGCTTCGAGAAGATGCAGCCCGGATCGCTCGGCAGCACCTTCGATGACCGTGAGCAACCGATGGCGAACCACTTCCAGGCCCTCGCCGAGATCTCGGAGGTGCGCTTCCCGCCCGCTCCCTGGATGTTCGGCGCCGCCGGGCGCGAGCACATGCAGCAGTACGGCAGCACGGCAGAGCACTTCGCGAAGATCGGCTACAAGAACCACAAGCACTCGGTCAACAACCCGTACGCCCAGTTCCAGCAGGAGTACTCGCTGGAGGACATCCTGAACTCGCCCGGGATCTACTCGCCGCTGACCAAGCTGCAGTGCTCGCCGACCTCGGACGGCTCGGGAGCGGCCGTTCTCGCGAGTGAGCGGTTCGTCGAGGAGCATGACCTCGCCGCTCAGGCGGTCGAGATCGTCGGACAGGGTCTGACCACCGACTTCGCGTCCACCTTCGACGGCACCTGCAAGAGCATCATCGGCTACGACATGAACGTGAAGGCCGCCCAGCAGGCGTACGCGATGGCTGGACTCGGCCCCGAGGATGTCCAGGTCATCGAGCTCCACGACTGCTTCTCCGCCAACGAGCTGCTTCTCTACGAGGCCCTCGGCCTCTGCGGCGAGGGTGAGGCACCGAAGCTGATCGACAACAACGACACGACCTACGGCGGGCGCTGGGTGGTGAACCCGTCCGGTGGCCTGATCTCGAAGGGGCACCCGCTCGGTGCGACCGGGCTGGCCCAGTGCGCCGAGCTCACCTGGCAGCTGCGTGGCACCGCCGAGCGGCGCCAGGTGGACGGCGTCAGCGCCGCGCTGCAGCACAACATCGGCCTTGGCGGCACCGCTGTCGTCTCCATCTACCAGCGCGCAGAGCGCTGATCCACACACCACTCAAGGAGCATCACCATGGGACACGTTTCCGCCAGTAAGGACCTCGCCGCCAGCCCCGAGTCGGTCTGGGCCACCATCTCCGACACCAGCACCTGGGACTCGTGGCTGACGATCCACGCCGGATGGCTCGAGACGCCGCCGGCTGAGCTGAGCGTCGGCGCCAAGCTCGTCGAGAAGGTCGTCATGCTGGGCATGGCGAACAAGCTCGAGTGGACGGTCAGCGCCATCGAGCGTGGCTCCTCCCTCACGATCGAGGGCAAGGGCATGGCCGGCGTCACCAGCAAGTTCAGCTTCGCCCTGGCGCCGAACGGCACCGGCACCACCGTCAACATCGAGGCCGAGTTCGCCGGTCAGCTGATCGTCGGCGCGCTGGGCAAGGCCGTGGAGAAGGATGCCGCGGAGAACCTCGAAGACACCCTCGAGAAGCTCGCCGCCACGGCGAGCGCCTGAGCGGGCCGGCATGCCCCGCGACCTGTCCTTCGACGAGTCCGGGATCGGCGTCTGGACCGAGCCGATCACCTTCGCCGTGACGGCAGAGCGGATCGCCGCGTACGCAGCGGCCACCAACGATCCGATCCCCGCACACCGAGACGGCTCGATCGCCAACCCGGTGTTCGCGATCGTGCCCGTCTTCGACGCCATGCTCGAGCCGGCCCTCGAGGTGGTGCCCACCGCCCTGTTCGGGCGGGTGGTCCACGGCGAGCAGGACTTCTACTTCCATCGTGCGATCCGGCCCGGCGACGTGCTGTCGTCGCGGGGGCGCGTCATCGGCTACGAGGGGCTGGCCAACGGCACCCGGCTCGCCGTGCACCTCGAGTGCCGCGACGAGACGACCGGTGAGCTGGTCAACGAGCAGTACGTCACCAGCTTCATCCGCAATCACGACGCTGGTTCGCAGGTGGGCGAGCTCGCCCCGGAGCACAGGTTCGACGCCGCGCTGCGCGACAAGGAACCTGCAGGAGTATCGGTCGCGCACGTCGACGACGACCAGACGTTCCGCTACTCGGTGGCCTCGGGCGATCCGGTACCGATCCATCTCGACGCGGAGGTCGCCAAGGACGCCGGCCTGCCGGGCATCATCGCGCATGGACTGTGCAGCCTGGCGATGGCGTCGTGGGGAGTGCTGAGCACCGTCGCTGACTCCGACGTCACCCGCCTTCGCCGACTCGCCGTCCGCTTCTCGAAGATGGTCCTGCCGGGACAGGACCTGACCACCCGCGTGTGGGAGACCGGACGGCACAACGGCGCCACCACCTTCGCCTTCGAGACGACCGCCGACAGCGACGTCCTCGCGCTCTCCGACGGCCTCGTCGAGATCGCCGACTAAACACCTCACAGCGACAACACCAGGAGATCCATCATCATGGGAGCACTCGACGGAGCCATCACCGTCATCACCGGCGCCGGCCGAGGGATCGGTCGCGAGCACGCGCTGCTCTTCGCCCGAGAGGGCGCCAAGGTCGTCGTCAACGACCTCGGCGGCGCCAACGACGGCAACGGGGCCGACACCGGCCCCGCGCACGAGGTCGTCGCGGAGATCGAGGCGCTCGGTGGTCAGGCCATCGCTAACACCGACAACGTGGCCACGTGGGACGGCGCCAAGGCACTGATCGACCACACCGTGGACGCCTTCGGCGGACTCGACGTCCTCGTCAACAACGCCGGCATCCTGCGCGACGGCTACCTGGCCAACTTCGACGAGAGCCAGTGGGACAGCGTCATCCAGGTCCACCTCAAGGGCCACTTCTCGATGCTGCGGCACGCCGCGGCGTATTGGAAGGCCGAGAGCAAGGCCGGCCGCCAGCCCCGTGCCGCGGTGGTGAACACCGCCTCGGGGTCGGGTGTGACGGTCGCCAACGCCGGTCAGGTCAACTACGGCGCCGCCAAGGCCGGCATCGCCGCGATGACCCTCGTTGCTGCCGAGGAGCTGGGCCAGTACGGCGTTCGGGTCAACGCTATCGCGCCCGTCGCCCGGACGCGGCTCACCGAGGCGACTCCGGGCTTCGGCGACGTCATGCGCTCGACCATCGAGGCCGGGGTGATCGATCCGTTCCATCCGGCGAACATCTCGCCGCTGGTGGCCTGGCTGTGCACGGACAAGTGCGAGGTGACCGGGCAGGTCTACGCCGTCCAGGGCGGTTCGATCCAGCAGCTGCAGGGCTGGAGTGTCGCCCACACCACCGAGACCGACGACCCGTGGACGATCGCCGACGTCGCTCAGCGCCTCACCGAGTGGGCGTGAGCTGATGATCGAGTGGTCGGAGAGCGACCTGGCGATCCAGGAAGCCGTTCGGGGCTTCATCGACAAGGAGATCAGACCCCACCTCGACCGGCTCGAGACCGGAGAGCTGGCGCCGTACGAGATCATCCGCTCGCTCTGGGCCTCCTTCGGCCTGGACGCGATGGCGGCCGACGCCGTGGGCAAGGCCCTGGCCCGGGAGCGTCGCAAGGCCGAGGCGGCCGTCTCGGATGCCGGCGAGCGGACGAAGGACGGGCGTCGAGGCGGCCTCGATGGCGCCGAGAGCATGGCTGCGGTCATGATCAGCGAGCTCGCAGGCGTGAGCCTCGGCACTGTCGCCTCGATCGGTGTCTCCCTCGGCCTCACCGCGGCCACGATCTGGAACAAGGGCTCGCTGGAGCAGAAGGAGCGCTGGCTGCCCAAGCTCGCCACGTTCGAGCACGTCGGTGCCTGGGCGATCACCGAGCCCGACGCCGGCTCCGACGCCTTCGGCGGCATGCGGACCTACGTCCGACGCGAGGGCGACGACTACATCCTCAACGGCCGCAAGACGTTCATCACCAACGGTCCCTTCGCCGACGTGATCGTCGTGTACGCCAAGCTCGACGAGCAGGACGGCGGTGACCCGCGCCAACGGCAGGTCCTCAGCTTCGTGCTCGACTCCGGCATGGAGGGCCTCACCCAGGGCAAGGCCTTCAAGAAGATGGGCATGATGAGCTCTCCCACCGGGGAGTTGTTCTTCGACAACGTTCGGCTGGGACCTGAGCGTCTCCTCGCGGGTGGCAACAGCGCGAGCGGTGACGGTCGTGACAGCGTTCGCTCGAGCTTCGCCAGCGAGCGGATGGGCGTCGCGGTCCTCGCACTCGGCATCATCAACGAGTGCCAGCGACTGTCGTTGGAGTACGCGCGCAATCGGGAGCTGTGGGGCCGGCCGATCGGAGACCTCCAGCTGATCCAGCTGAAGCTTGCCACGATGGAAGTCGCCCGGATCAACGTGCAGAACATGGTGTTCTCCCTCCTCGAGCACGTTCGCGCTGGCAAGCTGCCGACGCTGGCCGAGGCGTCTGCGATGAAGCTCTACGCTTCGGAGGCCGCGACAGCGGTCGCAATGGAAGCGGTGCAGCTGTTCGGGGGCAACGGCTACATGGCCGAGTACCGGGTCGAGCAGCTCGCCCGGGATGCGAAGTCGTTGATGATCTACGCCGGCTCGAACGAGATCCAGGTGACCCATGTGGCGAAGGGTCTCCTTGCCGACGAGCGCCGTACCGAAGGAGGGAAGGCTCGTGCACAGGCCTCCACTGACGCTCGCTGATGTCGAGAAGGCGCCTAGCCTCTGCGCACTGTTCCAATCGACGGTCGCGGCATGCGCCGACCACGTGGCGTTGCGCAGCTACGACGGCACGGTGAGCTGGTCGTGGCGCGAATACGGTGAACGCGTGCGTCGCGTTGCGGCCGGTCTCGCCGCACTGGGCGTCGAGCGCGGTGACACGGTCGGGCTGATGCTGATCAACCGCCCGGAGTTCAACGTGATCGATGCCGCCGTGATGCACCTGGGTGCCATCCCGTTCTCGATCTACACGACCAGCGCCCCCGAACAGATCTCCTACCTGTTCTCCAACGCCGCGAACCGCGTCGTCGTGTGCGAGGAGGAGTTCCTCGCCGTCGTGACCGAAGCACGCGCCGGCAGCGACGTCGAGCACGTCGTCTGCGTCCAAGGCGAGGCCGACGGGGCGACGATGTCGCTGCAGGCCCTGATGGAGCAGCGGACGTCCGACTTCGACTTCGATGCCGCCTGGCGA
Source organism: Nocardioides sp. JCM 18998 (assembly GCF_055391535.1). Classification (NCBI taxonomy): domain Bacteria; kingdom Bacillati; phylum Actinomycetota; class Actinomycetes; order Propionibacteriales; family Nocardioidaceae; genus Nocardioides; species Nocardioides sp. JCM 18998. The sequence goes on along the minus strand of NZ_AP043886.1, from coordinate 3,781,042 downwards.
GCCGTCGGACCCGAGGACGTCGCCACCCTGATCTTCACCTCCGGCACCGTTGGGGATCCGAAGGGCGTGGAGCTCACCCACGGAGGTCTGCTCAACAACCTCTCGGTGGTGTTCGATGTGATGGCGGTCGGCGATCACGAACGGGTCATCTCCTACCTGCCCGACGCGCACATCGTGAACCGCTATCTGGCGCACTACACGCCGATGGTCTGGGGCATCGAGGTCACCACGGTGGCGAACCGGCAGGAACTGCTCGGCGCGCTCCCGGCGGTCAGGCCGACCGTCTTCGTCGCCGTACCGATGCTCTGGTACCGGCTCATCGCCGCGCTCCAGACGGCCATGGCCGAGCAGCGGGGAATCACGGGTCGCCTGGTTGCCTGGGCGGTCGACACGGGGCGTCGGCGAGTCCGTGCTCAATCGGCAGGACGCTCGCTGTCGGCGGTCGAATCGTTCCAGGTCGCGCTCGCTGAGCGTCTGGTGCTCTCGCGGATGCGGGCTCGCCTCGGCCTCGACAAGACCAAGCTGGCCCTGTCCGGTGCCGCCCCGATCTCGAACGAGGCCATGGAGTTCATCCTCGGGATCGGCCTGCCGGTCTGTGAGGCGTGGGGAATGTCAGAGCTCGGCGTGATCGGAACGCTGAACCTGCCCGCCACCGTGCGGCTCGGCACCGTAGGCCGCCCGGCCCGCGGGGTCGAGCTGAAGCTGGGGGAGAACGACGAGGTGCTGGTGCGCAGCAGGGGCGTGATGCGGGGCTACCGCAACCAGCCCGAGCTCACCGCCGCGGCGCTCGACGCCGACGGATGGCTGCACACCGGTGACGTCGGGACGGTCGACGCCGACGGGTACCTGACGATCGTCGATCGGATGAAGGAGATCATCATCAACACCGGCGGCAAGAACATGTCGCCGTCGAACATCGAGAACCAGGTCAAGACCGCGTGCCCTCTCGCGGGATCAGTGGTCGCCATCGGTGATGCGCGTCCCTATGTCGTCGCCCTGATCGCTCTCGACGCGGATCTGGCCGCCGCGTACGCGGAGAAGAACGGGCTGGCGGCCGATGCGGCGGTTCTGGCCGAGGACCCCGGTCTGCGACGGGTCATCCAGGACGGCATCGATCATGCCAACCAGAAGCTGGCCCGGGTCGAGCAGATCAAGCGCTTCGCGATCCTGCCCACCTTCTGGCAGCCGGGCGGCGAGGAGCTCACCCCGACCTTGAAGCTCCGCCGTCGGCCCATCGCCGCGAAGTACGCCGCGGAGATCGACACTCTCTATCCCGCCCCCGAGGGACGTGTCCATGCCTAGCGACGACCCGATCGTCACCACCGCGAGCGGGGTCGTAGTCGGCACTCGGCGCGGCGCGACCGTTCTGTTCGCGGGGATCCCCTACGCCGAGGCGCCGGTCGGTGAGCGCCGGTTCGCCGCACCAGCCCCGATGAAGCCCTGGGAGGGCGTACGGGAGGCTCGAGAGCCCGCACCAGGAGCGATCCAGCCTTGGCGGACCGACGATCCGTGGAACGGCTACTTCAACCCGCCAGAGCAGAGCTTCGACTGCCTGACTCTGACGGTGCACGCCCCGGTTGGTGCCGAGAAGGCTCCTGTTCTGGTCTGGATCCACGGCGGAGGCTTCATCTCCGGCGTCGGAACTGCTCCTGCCCATCGTGGCGACAGCTGGGTGCGCGACGGGATCGTCCACGTCGCCGTCAACTACCGCACCGGTCTCGACGGCTTCATGCTGTTCGACGACTCGATCGAGCAAGGCGTCGACAACCTGGGTCTTCGTGATCAGATCGCCGCGCTCGCCTGGGTCCAGCGCAACATCACCGCCTTCGGAGGAGACCCCGAGAACGTCACCGTGATGGGCCAGTCGGGAGGTGCCGTATGCGTCGCGATGCTGATGGCGTCCCCCCTGGCCGTTGGACTCTTCCGGCGGGCGGTGACTCAGAGCGGCGCGCCGCACGGATCGTTCTCGATCGAGACGGCACGGGCGAAGACCGAGCTGGTCGCCCGCCTAGCGGGCTGCGACCCCACGCGCACCGCGATGCGTGCGCTGTCGGAGGAGGAGACGCGTCGGGTCCTCCAGGAGGTCGACGAACTCGCCGGAAGTGACATCTCGCTGGACGAGGCTCGTCTGCCGATCGCGTTCGCTGTCACCCACGGCACACCGAGCCTGCCGAGGCCGGTGCTGGAGGCGCTCGGCGACGGTGCCGCGCGCCACGTCGACCTTCTCGTCGGCGCCACCAACGACGAGGTCGCCGGGATGATGGCCAGGCTCGGGCTCGCCGGCCCGGAGAGTGAGGTCTTGATCCCCCTCATGACCGAGCATCTCGGCATCACGGACGAGCTGCTCGGGCGCTACCGCCGGGCGCGCGGCACCGACTCGGACCTGGTTGCGCTGTGTGGGGTGCTCTCCGATGCCTTCTTCGGGATACCGAGCCTGCGGATGGCCCAGGCGCACCAGGGCGCGTGTCACGCGTACCGGTTCACGTGGCAGTCGCCTTCGTTGCCCGCTGGCATGGGAGCCGACCACACCTTTGACATCCCGTTCGTCCAGGACGACTTCGAGGCACTGCTCACCTCCACCTCCATCGGCGCGGAGATGCTCGGCGTCGACCCGCCGGAGGAGCTGGCCCACGAGATGCACGGTGCGTTCGTGCGCTTCGTGAAGTCCGGCGATCCCGGCTGGGCACCATTCGGACGCGCACCCGGAATCGTCATGCGGTTCGGCGACGGGCCGCAGGATCCCTCTCAGACCCTCCTCGCCGAGGAGCTTCGGAGTTCGGCGATCTGAGCGCGGTCGACTCGATTCGGTTCCTCCCGGATGCGGTCGCTCGCCCCGAGGGCCTCGATGCGGCCTGCCGGTCCCTGGATTCCCTGCGCGGGGCGCGATGTGCTGATGGCCGGGACTGGCTGCGATGGCTGGCTGTCGGCTGCAGCAGCACCATGCACGCCGCGGCACTCATGAGTGTCCTCGAGAGCGTCAGTCTCCGCGCCCGCATCGACGTGGGTCATGGCGGCTGGCCCGCCACCGTCGAGGTCGATCTCAGCGGCCGGGCGGCCCAGCGACGCCTCGTAGCGCTGGCACGGTGGATCGACCCCGCGGCGAAGCCCATCGCCCGTGCTGCTCAACGCTCCGTACGTCTGCAGGCTCACACCGCTCTCGCCGAGCGCCGGGCCTAGAAGATCCGTTCGCGCCGTGCGCGCCATCTACCGCTGCAGACACCGATCGCCCGCGATGGGCGCATCGCCGGCATATCCATCCCTGAACGCAAGGACCCGCACCATGTCACTCCTCGACAAGCCCGACACCCCCGTCGAGCCCGCCGAACCCAGCGTCGGCATCGTCTCGTTGAGCGCCCACCACCCCCGGTGGTTCCAGGGCGCCGTCTTCTACGAGCTGATGGTGCGGTCCTTCCAGGACTCCAACGGCGATGGCATCGGTGACCTCCACGGTGTCGAACAGCGTCTCGACTACCTGCAGTGGTTGGGCGTGGACTGTCTGTGGCTTCCGCCGTTCTATCCCTCTCCACTGCGAGACGGCGGGTACGACGTCAGCGACTACACCGATGTCGCCCCCGACGTCGGCACGCTCGAGGACTTCAAGCGGCTGCTCGCGGCAGCTCACGCGAGGGGCCTGCGGATCATCGTGGACTTCGTCATGAATCACACCAGCGATGAGCACGCGTGGTTCGTCGCGTCGCGCCACGATCCGGTGGGGGAGTACGGCGACTTCTACGTCTGGTCCGACACCAACGTCGACTATCCCGGAGCGCCGATCATCTTCCCCGACGTGGAGACCTCGAACTGGACCTGGGACCCGGTCCGCGAGCAGTACTACTGGCATCGCTTCTACTCCCACCAGCCCGACCTCAACTTCGAGAACCCGGCCGTGCGTACGGCCGTCATCGGCGCCATGCGGTTCTGGCTGGACCTGGGTGTGGACGGGTTCCGGCTCGATGCCGTCCCGTACCTCTTCGAAGAGGACGGGACCGACTGCGCACACCTCGACCGGACCCACGGCTTTCTGAAGCACCTTCGCGGCATCATCGAGGCGGACTACCCCGACCGGGTGCTGCTCGCCGAGGCCAACGGCTGGCCCAGCCAGGTGGCGGACTACTTCGGGGACGACGACGAGTGCCACATGGCCTTCCACTTCCCGCTGATGCCGCGACTCTTCATGGCCGCCCGGCGAGGAACGCGCCTCCCGGTGACCGACATCCTGGCCCAGACGCCGGTGGCACCGGCTGGCTGTCAGTGGGGCATCTTCTTGCGCAACCACGACGAGCTCACCCTCGAGGCCGTCACCGACGAGGACCGGGCGTTCATGTGGTCGCACTACGCCGAGGACCCGCGGATGAGGGCGAATCTCGGGATCCGGCGGCGCCTCGCGCCGCTGCTCGACAATCAGCTCGACCAGATGGAGCTGCTCACCGCGCTCCTCCTCTCGCTGCCGGGTTCGCCGGTGCTGTACTACGGCGACGAGATCGGCATGGGCGACAACATCTGGCTCGGAGATCGCGACGGTGTCCGCACCCCCATGCAGTGGAGCGCTGATCGCAACGCGGGCTTCTCGAAGGCGAATCCGGGCAGGCTGAGCCTGCCGCTGATCCAGGACACCGTCTTCGGCTACCAGCGTGTCAACGTCGAGGCGGAGATGGAGGACAGGTCCTCCCTGCTCCGATGGACCCAGAAGATGTTGGCCCTCCGAGCGCGACACCCGGCATTCGGGCTCGGGTCGTTCGAGGACCTCGGTGGCAGCAACGAGGCGGTCCTCTGTTTCCTGCGACGCCACGACGACGACATCGTGCTCTGCTTGAGCAACTTCTCGCCGCATCCGCAGGCGACCGACGTCGATCTCTCGGCACTCGACGGCTACGAGCCGATCGAGATCACCGGTTCGGTGCCCTTCCCCACCATCGCGACCGGGGCCTACCGCCTGACAGTGAGCGGATACGGGTTCCTGTGGTTCCGGCTGCAGGCTGCAGCGCAGCACTCGAAGACCGACGCCGGCCGCAGGACGGATCATCCGGAAGTCGCGCCCAGCCGGGCGACAGTGGGCCTCCGCTGAGCGGGTCGAAGTCCGCTCGTTCCGTGTCCTCAGGCCTGATTGTTTTGGTCAACGAATGCGGGCCCGAGGGTCATGGGGCGGGGGCTGGCCGCTCCGTACGTTCATCGCATGTCGGTTCCCAGCCACCTTGCGACAGAGCAGCTCGACTCAGGCTCGATCGCCGGGAGTCGGCACGGAACCAGAGCCTGTTCCACACGATCTTGCTCGCACCGCCGGCAGCAGACGACCCGATCCACCCCGGGGGCAGTGCGCCGTAGCCACACCGCATCACTCCTACCCACCCGAAGGAGCCGACGCCATGAGCGCCGCAATGTCTGACCCCGCGTTGCGAACGGCGAGCGACCCCGGTATGCCGCACCTGGTCGCGTCAGACCGGCTTCGGCAGCTGACGTGGGCCTACTTCGGCCTGCAGTTCGTCGTGAACTTCGCCAACGGTGCCGTCACCCAGTTCATGATCCCGTTCCGGGTCGACCTGATCGATAGCGATCACAAGGTAGTGAACCTGGGCATCATCTCGTTCGTCAGCGCCGTCACCTCGCTGGTGGCGCTGCCCCTCGCGGGCCAGCTGTCGGACGCCACCCGCTCGCGGTGGGGGCGCCGAGCGCCCTGGATGCTTGGCGGGTTCTGTGCCTGCGCCGCGATCATCGCGGCGTTCGCCCTAGCGACCACGATCGCTGCTCTGGTGGTGCTCGCGATGGCACTCACGATCGCCTACTCGCTCGTGGCGGCGCCGCTGTTCGCCGTGCTGGCCGAGCGCACACCAGCGGAGAGTCGCGGCACCGTCGCAGCGGTCGGCGGCCTGGGCATGTGGGCCGGCATCCTCTCGGGCGTTCTCGTCGGCACGCTGCTCAGCGCCCACCTGTCGACGGGCTTCCTGGTGCTGGCGCTGATCACGCTGCTCGGGGTCCCGATCGCCTACGGATTGCGCCGCGACAGCAGCCGGCTCCCGCGACCCCCACGCCTCACAGCACGTGCTTTCGCCACCCAGTTCTGGGTCTCCCCGCGAAAGCACCCCGATTTCGCGTGGGCCTTCCTGGCCAGGGTGACGATGTATGCCGGCTACAGCTCGGTGACGTCTTACCTGCTCTACACGATGCAGGACTACCTCGGCCTCGGTCGCCAACGAGCCGCCGATCTCGTGCCGGTCGTGTCGGTGACTGCCGTGATCGCGATCCTCATCGCTGTCTATCCCGCCGGACGCATCTCGGATCGGATCGGGAGGAGGAAGACGCCGGTCATCGTGTCGTCAGTCGTCATGGCGGCTGCGAGCACGATCCCGATCTTCTTTCCGACCATCACCGCCTTCATCGTCTCGTTCGTCATCACCGGGTTCGGATTCGGCGTCTATCTCGCCGTGGACCAAGCCCTGATGACGATGGTCCTTCCCGTGGAGAGCGAAGCGGGCAAGGACCTCGGCATCCTCAACGTCGCGGCGTCGGTCGGCCAGATGGTCGCCCCGCTCATCGGAAGCCTGGCGATCTCGCTGGTCGGCTATCAGGCGATGTTCGCTGTGGCCTCGCTCCTCGCCCTGGTCGGGGCCGTCGCCGTGGTCCCGATCCGCTCGGTCAGATGAGGACGACTCGGCGTTCGCGCGTCACTGAGCTTCCTCGCCATGGGGCTCGACACCGGGGAAACACCGAAGCACCAACTCATACGCCCATCGCCAACTCGTACACCAAGCATCCGTGCCGTCCGTATGCCTCGCCCGAGCGTGCTCTGAGGCGTTGCGGTGTCCAGCCCGATCCCAGACGCGAGGAGTCTCATGACTAGCCCCATCGTCGTAGCCCGCGACCTCAACAGGACCTATCAGAGGCCGGACGGCTCGTCCGTCCGTGCACTCGATGCGGTCGACCTGGACGTCTATCCCGGCGAGATGGCCGTGGTCGCCGGACCCTCCGGTTCCGGCAAGTCCACCCTGCTCCAGGTCCTCGCCGGCCTCGATCGACCCGATACCGGCACGGTCGAGATCGCCGGCGTCGAGATCACCCGCCGAGGCGATCGGCAGATGGCGAAGCTTCGCCGCCAGAAGCTCGGCTTCGTCTTCCAGTCCTTCAACCTGATCGACTCCCTCACAGCACGACAGAACATCACGCTGCCGCTGGAGCTCGACGGCCGAACCGCGGACGAGGACCGGCTGGAGAATCTTGCCGCCGACCTCGGCATGAGCGAGCGTCTCGATCACCTGCCGAGCCAGCTCTCAGGCGGACAGCAGCAGCGGGTGGCCGTCATCCGCGCCCTGCTCGCCGATCCCGAGGTGGTCTTCGCCGATGAGCCGACGGCCGCACTCGATCCTCCGTCGGCACATCAGATGGTCGACATGCTGCTCGGGGTCGCCCACGACCATGGGCATGCGGTCGTGGTGATCAGCCACGACCCGCTCGTCGCGGCACGGGGCGACAAGGTCTACGCGATGGACAGCGGACGACTGACCCAGGTCGTCCCGGGAGCACCCGCAGGCACGAGCAGCTCCGGCGTCGCCTACGAGGTCGGCGCATGATGTTCGGTCCAGCATCGCGCCGGGCCGCAGCGTTGGCTCGGCTCGGATCGGCGGAGGCGCGGCGCCGTCCCGGCCGGATCCTCGTGACCTTGAGCGCCGCCATCCTGGGCGCTGCGGCGTTGACGACGGCTCTCACGCTGGGTGCCAGCGCCCAGCGTGCGGTCGACCACGGACTCCGGGTCGAGGTGAACGGAGTCGACATCGTGCAGCGCTCGGCGCTCAACACCGCCCAGGACTCCGCGGCCGTCGGCAGCACCTCGACGGCGATCCCACAGCGCGACATTCGCCGCGTCGCGGGCCTGTCCGAGGTCGCCTCGGTCGGGACCACCGTGCAGGCGACGGCCGTCGCTCAGGCGGGCTCGTCGACCCTCGGGCTCGCCGTGGAGTCCTTGAACACCCACCCTGCGTTCCGCTGGCAGACCGTGAGTGCAGGGCGAGCCCCACAGGGCAGCGACGAGATCGCACTGAGCACCTACACCCTCGATCAGCTGGGCATCCGGCTAGGCGACTCGCTCGCCTTGGGGCGCCCCGGCATCCCCACGCAGCTCTACCGGGTCGTCGGAGTCGTCGACACCCACGGCTCCGTCGATCGGCTCAGGAGTGCGTACGGCATCGTCACCACCGCGGTGGCCGAAACGCTGGCGGGCGTCGACGGCCCCAACACGGTGACCATCGCCGCAAGGCCGGGCGCGGATCTCAGCGCCCTGGTCGACGACATCAATCGCGTCGCACCGGTCGGGTTCCCGCAACGGACCGACGAGATCATTGATGCGAAGCGTGCGCTGCAGTCGCGTGAGATCGACACCGTGGGCAGCGTGGTCTCGGCCCTAGCGGGCGTGTCGAGCGTCGTGGCTGCACTCATCGCTGCGACGACGGCGGGCGCCAACCTTGCGACCAGGCGTCGTGTCTGGGCCCTGGCGCGCTGCATCGGCGCGACCCGCGCGCAGGTCGGTGCGCTCGTGGCCGTGGAGTCGACACTCCTGGGGCTGGGCGGCGCCACGATCGGCGTGATACTGGGTCTGGGCACCGCGCGACTGCTGTTGCCCGCTGTCGGACTCGTCCCAGGTCTGCCGCCGATCGACGGCTCCTCGTTCGTCATCCGTCAGGCGGCCGTGGTCCTGCCGATCGTCCTCGGTACGGGCCTGGCGCTCCTCAGCGCGGCCATCCCGACCTGGAGCGCGTCTCGCATTGCGCCGTCAGCCGCGCTGAAGGCGGCGATGGCGACGCCCACTCGAAGCACGAACACCCGCACCGTGGTCGCGGCGACGCTTGCGGTGGGCGGTGCTCTCATCGCACTGCACGAGGCAGGGAGCCATGCGCCGGCAGCGACGGCGGCCGGTGTTGCCGTCGCGACGATCGGGTCGGCCTTCCTGCTCTCGCCGGTCATGAAGGTCATCGCGCAGAGCCTCGCGTGGCGCTCTCGAGTCGTGCATCGACGTCTCGGTCTGCTCGATGTCGTACGCAAGCCGCAGCTGGCGGTGATCGAGGCGGTGGCTGTCTCGCTGGCCGTCGGGATGATCGTCCTCTCCTGGGTGGCGTTGTCATCGGTCCAGGCCGCGACGTCCGCCCGGCTGAGCGATTCGGACCTCCCCGACCTGACGGTCGGAGCGGTGGCCGGTGCCGCGCCCATCGGCGACGCGACGCTCACGGCGCTCACCGGGGTCGAAGGAGTCGAGTCGGCCTCCGGCGTCACGTTCGGCCGCAACGTCACGATCAGCGGTCGAGGACAGGACGGCAGGGTGCGGATCTCGATCGGAACGGCCGCGCTCGACGAGCAGGCGATGCAACGTGCGCTGCCCCACGGCAGTCCCGTCTCGGAGGTGCGCGACGACAGCATCTACCTACCCACCTCCGCGTACCCCCGTTCTCGGCCGGCAGCCACGTCACGATCCTTGGGCCGGACGGCCACGCCCGCGATCTGACGGTGCACTACGTCAAGGGCCTTCCCGTGCCGTCGATGGTGAGCCAGGAGACGCTCGGGCGTGTCGACGCACAGCCGGATCGCAAGCTGGTGTGGATCGCCTTGAAACCGGGCGTCGATCGTGCCCATGTCGTGGACGAGATCACCGGCATCGCGATCCAGGGCGGGCTCCTTCCCGTGGCCGGCCCCGTGATCCTGGATGTCCGGGCGGCACAGGCCCTCGGAGTGGCGCGCGCCGCGGCTGCGGGGATCCTGAGCCTTGCCGTGGTGGTCGCCATCATGGGCGCCGCGGCTACGGCAGCGCTCTCGCTCGCTCAATCCACACGCGAGCACGCCACCCTCCGGGCGCTGGGTCTGGCGCGTCGCGACCTCGAACGGATGCTGGGTGCCCGGATCCTCCTGGTCGCCGGCACGTCGGCAGGCTTCGGTGTCGTCGTCGGATCGTTCCTCGGCATCGTGGCGTCCCGGATGATCATCGCGAGCATCGGCGTGGATCAGCGACTGAGCATCCCGTTCGCTCCGGTGCTCGTCGTGATCGTTGCGACCGTGTGGGCCGTGCGGCTCGCGGCCCTGGCCCCCGTCGAGCGCGCGAGCTTCGTCCCGCCGACCCGAGCGTTGGCGCGAGCATGAGCATCCGACGCGGCGGGGCAGCGCTGCTCATGCTGATCTGGACGTTGGCCGGTGTCGCCTCAGCAGCCCCGGCGCACGCCGAGGCCCAAGCCGGTCACTCTGTCGCGGCGCGCGCTGACGCCCGGACCACGGCGGGTTCCGTACCTACTGCAGATCCCGAGGCCGCGGCTCATCTCGCGGATGAGACACAGATCCCCGCCAACACGGTACGCAGCGGGACGTTCGTACCGGCGTGGCTCCTGATCCTCATGGTGCTGACGCTGCCCGCACTCCTCCTGGTCGTCGCTGTTCGAGCCGGACTTCGGCTCTCCGCAGCACGGGCAGCACTCCTCCGAGCTCGATCTTCGAATCCACCACAGAGCAGGACCTGAGATGAAGAATTCAATCGCCTACCGCTCCCGTCGCCTCGTCGTGGCCATCCTGGCGATGGCGCCCACCGCGCTCCTCGGGGCGCTTGTGGTTCCCGCTTCGTCCGCGGTCGCCGCGGACACCACCGAGACGCTGACGGCGCAGACGGCCTACAAGTGTCTGCTGACAGCGAAGGGCATCTCGGCGGTGACCCCGGATGGCGCGACGGTGCGTCTGCAGCTCAACGTCCCGACCAGCGTCAAGCCCGGTGACAAGGTGTCGATGAGCGGCACGCTGACGTTCCAGTTCTCCGAACAGCTGCGGCAGAACGCCTCTGCTTTGGGAGCCACCACCGTCGACGCCTACTCGACCGACATGTCCGTCGGGACGAAGGTCGGCGGCGCGACCGAGACGCTCAAGGCCGACCGCTGGCAGACGAGTCCGACGCAGATCGGCAACCCGCTCGAGGTCTCCGGCGCACTCACTCTCCCCAAGGTGACGGTCCCGGCTGACGCGAAGGGGGATCTGGTGTTGCAGATGCCGCAGAACAACGTGGCGAAGAACCCCAATGCGAGCACCCCTGCCACGGTCGCCTTCGTGGCCACTGCACGCGTCAGCGGTCCGGGCGGCGTCTTCATCGTGACGACGGCCTGCTTCCTGCCGAACTCGAACGTGCCGGTGATCGGGAGGATCCCGATCACACAACCGGAGGCGACCGCCGCTGCCAGCGCCACCGGCTCTTCGACTCCGAGCGCGGCCGCTTCGGGTGCCTCAACGCTCCCCACGCCCGATGCGACGGAGGCGACCACGGCCGACACCGTCGCAGCCGCAGCTCCGGACGGTGGAACGGTGCCACAGCAGACCCCGGCGGCCGGCCCCGTCGCGGTGGTCACCGTGACGGCCGCGCCCACGGTCGCCGCGCAGATCGCACCGGTCAGCGACACGCGCTCCGGTGTCTATGTCTCCACCACAGCGCTGATCCTGGTGGGCTTCGCGATCTGCCTGGGTGCGCTGGGGTATGCCGCCTGGGCGAACCAGCGACTGCGAAGCATCCGCAACGCCCTGGACGACTGAACCGGACGTCGTGCCGCGGCTACTCACCCACGCTCATCAACACCCAACCCTGGAGGAAGAATGAAACCGCACATCGCCATCGGCGCCGCTCTGGCTCCCGTCGTCCTGCTTCTCGCCGGTGGCGGAGGCGTGTCTGCAGCACAGGCAGACACCACGCCGACCATGACGGTCACGCCGGCGAGCAATCTCGCGAACAACCAGAAGGTGACAGTCACGCTCAGCGGATTCACCGCGAACAAGTCGCTCTTCATCGCTCAGTGCACGGTTGCTGCTGCGACCGCGCAGAACGTGGGTGGGTGTGACGCCGGAACTCTCGTGCAGGTGACTCCCAATGCGAGTGGGCAGGCATCCGCAACCGTGACGGTGCACAGCGGGAAGTCCTTCGTGAACTACTCATCCGCCGAGAAGGGCACCTGCGACGTCCACAGTCCCTGCGACATCGTCGCCACCGACGCGGTGATCGGTACGCCGGCCGAGTACGTGACTGCGGGCGTCACGTTCGCCAGTCCTCCGCCGGCCACCTCGACCACCGTCAGCGCCAGCCGCAAGAAGGTCGTGGCGGGCAAGAAGGTCGTGGTGACGGCCACGACCAAGGCCACGGCGACCGGCGCGGCGGTCCCCGCCGGGGCGGTCGTCTTCACGGACAACGGGAAGAAGGTCGGCGCCATCGCGGAGACTGCGTCGGGCAAGGTCAAGCTCCGTCTCAAGATCGGTAAGGGGAGCCACACCATCGTCGCCTCGTACGCCGGCACGGGGAGCTTCTCGCCGAGCGCTGGGACGGTGAAGATCGTCGGTAAGGCAAACCACAAGCGCTAACCCCGCGGCTCGATAAGCCACTGTGCGCGTCGGTCCTCCGCCGGCGCGCACGGTGTCGTAGGCGGTGCCAGCGAGCTGGCACCAACGCGGCACCTCCGCGCGAGCAGCCGCATAGACTCGCTCATGTCATCAAGTGGTGGTGCACCCCCAGGGGGCACGCCTCCTGGTCGAACGGGTCCCAACGGGCTTGAACAGGGTCGAAGTGACGCTCAGCTGAAGGTAAACCCGCAGGTCAGGCGGCACTTTTGCTGGTTCAAGTCCCCCCTCGCGCACGCGTTGAATTGTGGCCCTGACCAGGGGGAACCCGGTCGGGGCCACAGTGCATTTGTGGCCAGGTGCGCACCAGGTGTGCAGGGACGACCAGAGTGGTTCGAGCCGTTTGGCGAACTGAGGGCGGCGAACGGATCGAGAGCGACGGTCGGACGCATGTCGATGCGCCTGATCGACGTTGCTCAGTGTCAGTCGAGGAGGCCGCGTCGCATGCCCTCGGCCACCGCGGCGGCCCGATCGGAGACGCCGAGCTTCTCGTAGAGCCGTTGGGTGTGGGTCTTGACGGTGCTGGAGCCGATGAACAGCTCCTGAGCGAGCTGGGGGATCGACAGGCCACGGGCGAAGCCCTCGAGCACCTGGGCCTCGCGCTCGGACAGGACAGGTCCGCGGACGTCCGCTCGGAGGCGGATCTGGTCGACCAGGCCGGCCGCGAGCTCGGGTGGGACAACCGTTCGGCCGCGGGCGACGTCGATGACGGCGGCGACGATGTCGAGCCGGGAGGCGTCCTTGGCCAGGTAACCGGCGGCGCCCTCCTGCAAGGCGTGGAAGACCACGGCGCTGTCGGTGATCGCGGAGAGCAGCAGCACCCGGGTGCGCAGCTTGTCCCGTACGACGGCGTGGACCAGTTCGGTGCCGCTCATGACGGGCATCTGCACGTCGACGACCGCTACGTCGGGCTCCTGCTCTCGGATCAGGTCCCATCCCTCGCGCCCGTCGCCGGCCTCGCCGATGACGTCGATGCGGCCGCTCTGCGCCAGGCCGCGGCTGATGCCGTCGCGGTAGAACGGATGGTCGTCGACGACCACCGCGCTGACACGCTGCTCCATGGACGCATCGTAGGACCGCTTCTCTACAGAGGCCCGAGCGTGAGCGCTGGAGAGCGCAGTCGAGGCTCCGACCCTGGTTCGGGTCGGAGCCTCGGCGTCGTACGCCCGCTGCGTCAGGCGTGCGATCCGGGGTCCAGCGGCAGGGGCACGTTGCCCGTCGCCTGGCTGTACTCGTACATCAGCGCGGCGTTGGGGATGGCGTTGTCGACGGTGATTCCGGGCAACGTCCACGTGGTGTTCCCGAGGTGGATGGTCATCGTGCCGGTGTCCTCGTACTGGGGAACCTCGACCGACACGTAGCCGGTGTCTCCCGGGCTGACCGAGCCCTCGTAGCTGGTGGAGAAGTCGGTGCTCTCCGACACGGCGTGGGAGTAGTTGGCCTGGACGGAGGCCTTGATCGGACCGAGCTCGCTCTCGGCGGTGATGGCGGCGCCCCAGGTGTCGGTCGTCGAGTCGGTGTAACCGTTGTTCGCGGTGATCTCGGCGTCCTCGCTGCCACCGTTGTAGCCCTCGGCGAGCAGCTTGGGAGCCGAGTAGTTCTTCGTCTCGCTGGTGGCGTCGAAGGTGCAGGCACTGGACACGGTCTGGCACACCGAGTCCAGGATCGTCTGCTCGGCGTCGGAGCCGGCGGCCAGGGCCTGGGTGCTCATCGGGCTGCCCGACGTGTCCTCCACGTCCAGGCCGGCGTTCGATGCCGGGTTGCCGGGCACGGTCATCGTCTTCAGCGGCTTGCCGTCCATGTCGAGGAACGTCGCGGTCCAGATCGTGTTGCCGTAGCCGTCGGGGTCGGCGAGGTCGAGCTCCATCGTGCCGGTCTGGGTGCCGTCGGGCGCCATCACGTCGTAGTAGGCCGAGCCCTTGTCGCCGCCGAAGAACGGCTCCGGCAGTTCGAGGTTGACGTGGTGGCCGGGGGTGATGGGTGCACTCGGCGGGGCGGGCAGCGACCCGGTGGTCTTGACGAAGTCCAGGGTCTCGGCGCTGTCGTCGTACAGGTTGAACCCGATCGTGGAGCCTACGGACACGACGGGCGCCCCCGTGGTGCGCCGCCGCCCGGTCGGACGCCGGTGCTCGCCGTGCCGTGCTGGGCTGGCGGCTCGATGCGTCGGTGTCGGCGGCTGGGCGTTGGCGACGCCGGTACCGACGACGAGGACGCCGCTTGCGAGTGAGGTCAGGGCTGCGCCGGCCACGGCGGCACGAGCGATGCGATTCATGATGCAGATTCCTTCCGGTGGTGCGGCTGGTTGCCGCTGTTCCACTCTCGAACGCCTCGGCGCCGAGCGGTGTCCGCCGGTTCGTGGATCCGCCGGCGGAGAGCGGTGTCCGCCGATCGGTGGACACCGCAGGACAGCGGTGGGACGGCGGGGATCCGGCGCCCGCGCTACGGTGCTGCTGTCCGAGACCCCGGCGGTCGGTGGGCGGAGGTGGTGGCCTTGGCATCGGACGCAACGGCACGGCCTGCCGCGGAGCGCGACGCGGCAGGGGGCGGCAGCGGCTCGATGCGGGCCTTGGCGGCCGCCGATCCCGGGTTGGCGGGGCTGCTGCTCTCGCAGCGCTTCCGTGGGATCAGGCTGCAGTTCGCGATGCGGTACGCCCTCATCGCCTTCATCGGGGCGACTCTGGTGCTCGTGCCGCCGAGCGGGCGCGGAACGGCGTGCTTCGTGATCTTGGCCGGATACGTCGGGTGGTGCGTCGCGGCGGCCGTGTGGAACGACCGCGGCGGCCGGGCGCCCCTTCGACTGCAGTGGGTGGCGCTCGTCGTGGATGCGGTGGCGCTGGCGGCGGTCGCCCTGGTGGCGGGCACGACACCGGGCGATACGCGCACCGCGGACCCGCTCGGGTACGGCTTCTTCGTGATCCCCGTGGTGGCTGCCGCGCAGGTGCGCCCGGTGACGTGCGCGATCGTCTGCGTCGCCACGGTGGCCGCGTGCTTCGCCTCGTCGACGGTGAACCACGGCAGCTCGCACGCGCTGTGGTCGTGGGCGGCGCTGCGCACCGTCATGGTGGCCTGCGTGAGCTTCGGGTGCGTGTCGCTGGCGTTCATCCAGCGATGGCGCCTGCTGACGATCGGAGCGCTGGCGGCGGAGCGGTCGGAACTGCTGCGCGACCTACTCGGTGTGGAGGCGCGTGAGCGTGCCGCGCTGTCCGACACGCTGCACGACGGAGCGCTGCAGTACGTGCTGGCCGCAGGCCAGGAGATCGAGCAGCTACGGCCACCCCGCGACGGAGCCCTGGACCAGTCTCAGGCGGTCGAGCGCGTCGCAGAAGCGCTGCGCCGGGCACGCGAGCTCCTGCGCAGCGCTCTGACCGAGCTGCATCCGGCGGTACTCTCGACGGCGGGCCTGCCCGCGTCGTTGCGCGCGCTCGCCGCGACGTCCGCCCGTGCCGGAACAACGACGGTGCACGTGGACACCGAAGGCTGGCCCGAGGAGGAGGGCGCGCGGCTCGAGCCGGAGGTCGAGGCCTTGCTGTACGCCGCGGCCCGCGAGCTGCTGGCGAACATCGGCAAGCATGCGGCGGCGAGTGAGGCTCGGGTGCTGCTGCGTGTCGAGGCGGACGACGGCTCAGCGGTCGGGGCCGCCGTCCTGGTCGTGAGCGACGACGGCGTCGGTATGGACCTGGGGGAGGCGGCGGACAAGGTGGCGATGGGTCACGTGGGGCTGGCGTCGCTGCGGATCAGGCTCGCGGCCGCGGGGGGCTCGTTGGTGGTCCTGCCGGACGCCGAAGCGGGCCACGGCACGGTGGCGACGGTGCGCCTGCCGTGCCGGGCCGCTGGACCGGGCTGAGTCGGGCGGTCAGACGCGTGCTGCGTCCGATGCCGCGTCTGTTGCTGCGTCCGGTGTGACCGACGGGCTGCGCCGGGGGAGGAGCGCCCATCCGGCGAGCAGACCGCAGGCGAAGACGGCGACGGCGATCCAGAAGCCATAGGTCATGGCCTGGGCGGTGTTGGCGATCCGGTCGGCCGGGACCAGGTGCGGGTCCTCGTGCGCAAGGATCACCGATCCGATCACCGCCACTCCGAGGGTCCCACCGAGCTGACGCACGGTCTGCACGATGCCGGAGGCCTGAGGCCGGGCGCTAGCGCTGACCCTGCTGAGCGCGTCGGTGTTGATCGGCGAGAAGACGAGGCCCAGGCCGAGGCCGACCAGCGCCATCCCGGGGACCTTGGAGGCATAGGCGATGTTCGGCAGGGCCACGGTCCACAGGGCAGCGCCGATCGTGGCGATCGTCAGACCGGTGAGCAGGGGCGGCCGAGCGCCGGAGCGGTCGTACCAACGGCCCGCGACCTGGGCGCCGATCATCAGCGGCACGATCATCGCCAGCGCGGTGAAGCCGGCCTTGATCGGGCTGTAGCCCAGCAGGTTCTGGGCGTAGAGCGAGGCGTAGAGCGTCATCGCGAGCATCCCGAACTGGGTCGCGAAGAGCACGAGTACGTCGCCGGTGAACGCCCGGTTCCGGAACAGCCGCACGTCGACGAGTGGCTGGTCCTGGCGCGTCTGCCGCCACACGAACGTCGCCAGCACGACCAGACCGGCGCCCAGGATGCCGAGCGTCTTAGCCGAGTCCCAGCCCCAGCTCGAGGACTGCTGGAGGGCGTACACGCTGGCGGCGACGCCGGCGACGAGCATCGTGGTGTCGAGCGGGCTGACGGTGAGGCGCGCCTGCTTCGGGTTCTGCGGTCGGGCGGCGGCGACGAGGATCAGTGCGGCGACACCGACGGGAAGGTTGATCCAGAAGACCGCTCGCCACGACAGCCACTGGGTGCAGGTGCCGCCCAGGAGCGGCCCGAGGGCCAGGAAGATCTGGCTGATGCCGACGTAGGTGCCCATGGCGCGCCCTCGCATCCGTGTCGGGAAGGCGCTCATCACGATCGTCGCGCTGACCGGCATCATCAGGGCGGCCCCGAGGCCCTGCCCGACACGAGCGGCGATCATCCAGTCCTGGCCCCAACCGCCTGCCGGCGCCAGTCCGCACAGGGCGGAAGCCAGGAAGAACGTGGTGACGCCGGCACAGAAGGTCGTGACTGGTCCGAGCTTGGAGCCGAGTCGGCCCCCGAGAGCGACCGCTGCTGCCATGGCGAGCACGTAGGCGTTGACGACCCACTGGGCGCCGCTCGAGGTGAGCGGCAGGTCCCGTGTCATCGTCGGGAGCGAGACGCTGACGACCGTCTGGTCGAGCATGATCATGGAGAGGCTGCCGGTCATCGCGACCAGGGTCAGCCAGCTTCGGCGGCTCAGCGCCGGTTCGGTGTCCGCGACGTGCGGCCCCCCGGTGACGGCGGTGCTCATGCGGCGCCACCGGTGACCTGCTGGGCGACGGCGCGGTCCGAGCGCAGGCCCTGCCCGGCGACCTGCTCGGTCAGCTTCAGGCCGCGCAGCACGATCAGCGCCGGGACGCCCCAGTTGAGCGCGATCCGGAAGATCGGACGGTCATCCCCCGCAGCGGTCAACGCGCCGGCGACCAGGTGGGAAGCGGCCATGATGGCGATCAGGCCGGCCCAGATCATCGAGATCTTGCGGTTCACGGCGCGAAAGACCGGGCTTCCCCAGTAACGGCGGTCGACCTCGCCACGGGCCAACGACTCGGTGAACGGCACGGTGACCGCCGACAGCAGCATCAGCAGGGCCAGTACGGCGGCCGCACCGCCGCGACCGTAGTCGACGATGTCGTGGCGAACGGTGTGGTCCGACGCGGCCGCGACCGCCGTCAGGATGCCGAAGGTCGCCACTCCGGCTACGTCGATCAGGTTGAACCCGCCCGTGCGCAGGCTCCGGATCGCCAGGACGAGCGAGCCGAGGCACGCCAGGGCGGCGCCGTACATGACGCCGTTGGGGCCGAGCAGCTCGGCGGTGAACGAGAACAGGAACCAGGGCGCGAGGCCCAGGAACAGGTTGGTCGGCTTCATGGTCTTCTCCTGCAGAGTCGTGGTGCGGTGATGAGACCGACTCTGGTTCAGTCGAGGGCCGCCAACATCGGCGCGATGACGTAGGTTCTCGCGCCACCCCTACCCGATGTTTCAGGCAGCGCGGCACGAGGGGCAGGTGGCGCGGTTCCTCACTCTGCCGTGGTGGACGTCGACCGTGAGAGCGCAACGGCGGCGAGCTGGACGCGGTTGGAAACCTGCAGCTTGGCGAGCGCGTGCGAGACGTGGGTCTGCACCGTCCGTGGGGAGAGATGGAGCTGGCGCGCGATCTCGGGCCCGGAGAGTCCCTGCGCGATCAGGTCGACCACCGTGCGCTCCGTCGGCGTCAGGCTCTCCCAGCCGTGACTCGGTCGGGCGCGGGTCGCGGCCGAGCCCAGCCGTACGCCGGCCGAGCGCATCCGACCCGAGACTCGGGCAGCGACGCCGGAGGCACCGAAGGCCCCGGCAAGGGCGAGAGCGTCGCGAGCGCGCGACCTCGCCTCGTCGCGGTCTCCGGTCAGCGCCGTGGCCACGGCAGCCTCCTCGGTGGCTGTCAGCCGAAGAAGCCCGTCGCCGCTGTCGGCCGCCAGCTCGGCGATCTCGGCGGCGGTGCGCGGAAGGTCGGCGTACATCCCTTCGCACATCGCCCGTGCCAGGGTGGCGGCGATGCGTGGCGGGGTTCCCGTCATCTCCGGCAGGTTCCTGAGGTCGGAGGCGACGCGCAGGCGAAGGTCGTCGTCGGCTGCCCGCAGCGCGATCCGTGCGACCTCCGGTGCCGTCATCGCTGCCCACGCGTACAACCGCAGGTCGATGGCCTGCGACCAGACGCGCTGGGCGATGTCGGCCGCCTCCGCGTAGCGACGCTCCGCCTCGAGCAGGGCCATCCGGGCCCGCTCGACCTGCGGGATCCCGAGCTGTACGACGCCCGGGTCGGCGTCCCAAGCGGCCAAGCGGCGGGCAGCAGCGGGTGAGTCGCCCCGCAGCACGTCGAGCAGGATGCGCCAGCCGACCATCTGGGAAGTCCAGCCCAGCTCACTGCGGGTGGCCGACTCCGCCGCAGCGTCGTACTGGGCCACCGCATCCTCGAGGTTTCCGGCGAGGGCGTCGATGCCGCCGCCGATGGACTGGTGACCTGCTGTCTGCCAGCCGTCGCCGCGTTCGTCGCGCCGCCGGACCACCTCGTGCAGCGCTAGTCGTGCCGCGTCCGGCCCGCTGTGGAAGAGCTCGATGAACGGGAGCCAGATGTCGGCCGAGAGGCCCTCGTTCGGGTCGTGATCGGCGGCCAGGTAGCGGCGGGAGGCGAGCCAGCCGTACTCCAGAGCCACCGCCGTGTCGCCGAGGAGGCACCGGCGCAGTGCCTCCGCGACGAGCCCGTTGAGAGGTACGTCGTCCGCAGCAGCGGCCAGCGGTTCGAGGGGCACCGGGCCACGCCCACCCAGCAGGCTCAGGTAGCTGCGGTGGTGAGCCAGCATCGCGCGGATCCGGTCGGGAAGGGGCAGGACGAGCGTTGCGGAGATGAGCTTCTGGGCGGCGTCGACCTGTCCTCGGGTGGTGAGGCTGAAGAGCTCGACCCGGCGCAGCGCGGTCAGGACGGCGGGGTCCTGGGTGCGAGCCTGCGCGGCGTGGGCCGCCTCCCACGCCTCTCGTAGCCGTCCCGATCGCGCCAGCGCGCGAGCGCGCGTCGCGGTCAGAGCCGCCGCTGCTTCCTCGTCGACATCGGTGCTGGCCAGGGCGTCGGCGACCAGCTCAGCGGTGACGCCGGGGGCGTTGTCCAGGTCGTGCGCGGCGGCGAGCACCGCGCCCACCACCTCGTCCGGCCGCGCCTGCGACGCCATCACGTGCCGAGCTCGCTCCGCAGGTCCGCCGTGTGCACCGGCTGCGCTGTGAAGCAGGCGCCGTACCGGGAGTGGAGCCGCGTCGTAGACCGCCTGCCGGTAGAGGTCGTTGGCGAAGGTGATGGCTTCGCCAACCGCCACGACGACGTGCGCGTCGAGCAGGCGCTGGACCGGTCCGAGCAAAGAAAGTGGCGGTACTGCCAAGACGCCCGCGATGTCCTCGATGGTGGCTGGTGCGCCGTACACCGCCAGGGCGCGCGCGACGTCGAGACTCGTGCCCGCCAATGTCGCGACCATCGTCGCGACGGTGTTGCGGATGTCGACCGTGGGGCTGCTGGACGCGGCAGCCGCACCGATCCTTCCGGTCTCTCGCAATGCTCCGGAGGCGACCAACCCGTCGAGGATCGCGAGCGCGTGCAGGGCATTCCCGGCTACCGGCGCGAGCATCGAGCGCACTGCTGGGTCTGGCCAATCCCCCGTGTGCTCGTGCACCAGGGCATCGAGGTCGAGCAGGTCGAACGGCGGTACGTCGAGGATCGCGACCTGGGACCGGGCGATGAAGCGGGCAACCTCGTCGCGCTGCTGGCCGGTCCTGATCGTGCCCAGAACGGCGATGGGAGACACGCTCGATCCCGCGATCAGTCGCTCGAGCATCTGCAGCGACTCGGCATCGGCGAGATCGAGGTCGTCGACGGCGAGGATGAGCGCTCCGTCGCTCGACAGCTCGTCGACCTGCTCCAGCAGGACCTCGTCGTAGCGAGCCGGGACGGTCGCGGGCGGGGGTAGGCCCAGCAGACTCGTCATCACTGAGTACGGCCTGCTGATCGATGCCGGTGCTGCCTCGACCTGGCGGGAGCGAGCTTCCAGAGTCGACACCACCTCGCGCATGAGGTGTGACCTCCCTGCACCGAGCTCGGCCCGCAGGAGGATGCAGAGCGGGTGCCGGCGAGCGAGTGCTTCCTCGACAGCCGCCTGCACGACTGGGACGACCTCGCGACGCGACATCATCGGACCCAACGCCGACATGGCGGGAGCCTAGCGCCGCGCCCACGCAGATGGGACCAGTCCGGCGACGGTCCGGGTCTCGCCGCGCTCGCACCGGAATGCCGGAACCAGCCGTGTTGCCGCCCAGACGAGCCGCAGACCTAGCGCCCGTACGAAACGCTCCCGTTCAACGTCGACACCACATCGACACCGGCGGGCATGCAGATCCTCCGTCCGACCCGGCGCGCTTGCGTCCGGCTCCGCGCTCGCCCGGGTATCCGACTTCGCTCCCCGGCCCGCGAGAAGTGAATCGACCTGTCATCGACAGATCCGGCTCGTCTTGAGGAAATGCGCCTCATCGCGGCGAAGTGACACCACTGACACCACGTGTGCCGACTAGACAGCGGAGTTCGACAGTCCGCATGTCGCGTGTCAGGTGCAATCGATGCTCTCGGTGGACCTGAGCCATGGGCGCGGCAATCGGGCCGGTGGCAGTGCGGATGCGAGGTGCTCGTGTGTCGCGGCGACCTCCCGGACCTATACGCCCTCCGCCGCAATCCGCGGACACAGCCTCTTAAGCCACAGCACCCCTAACCGGGCCGAAGAGCACGCCACTGGTCTGCCTCAAGGACCTCCAGGTCGAGCGCGTGAGTCGCGGCCGGTATCAGGCCTTGTCGGGGTCCACGATCGTCTGACTCGCCAGCATCGCAAGACTGACCGTCATCCTTTGCTGAGCCACCGCATCTCGATCCATGTGACCAGGGACCTGCCCGCCCACACGATCGCGCGCCGGTCGGTCGTTGCGATGACGCCGGCGCGGCTGGGTCGTCCGGCGAACAAGAGTTCCGACTGGGCGAAGCGCCTCCAGCGCCACTTGAACGCGAGAAGCGTGAGCGTGTGCTTGCTGGTCTCGGAGCCCAGCGTCACGGTCGGCTGGCCGTTTCCAAACGCATTGCTACCCACCATCTCGTATGTGGACGGCACGGCTGTCCACGGATGATGGGCGAGGACCCACGCCACCCGCGCGCAGTTGAGGAGGAACAGGAGTCCGAAGGGTGTTCCGAAGAGGCCGACCAACATCACGACCAGCAGGACGAAGGAGGGAACGCCCGGCTTCGCATCGCCGTTCGCGTCCATGAGCACGCCGATGCCCAGACACAGCGAACCGATGCCGACCACCAACGCAGCGAATGCCTGCCCCGTGTAGGCAGCGAGGCTCCGGCGCGTCTGCGCATCACGGAGGGCGGAATCCGCCTGCTCTCCTGCTGGCACGACATTCCTCGTTCTGGCTCCGGCAGCGGCGGAGAATGCTACGGGTGCGCCAGGATGCGCCGATGACCAGGGGAGATGCAAGACGGGGCCCGGCGCACGCCAGCCGGAGCGTACGTGGAGCAGAGCCTCCGGTCAGTACGTGTACGGGGAGGCGACGGGCTGCCCGCCGGCCGGCCACCGGCCGACCTTGACGGCACTGTCGTCCGCACTCGGCCTACAACTGAGACCGAGGGAGACCTCCGCGATGTGCGCAGCGGTGTACGGGTCGCCCTTCACATCGCGACACAAGGGGATGTCGGTGGTGCGGCTCCAGTAGACGCCGATCTGCCGCCAGCCGCTGGGACCGGGATCGACGCTTTGCGTGAAGTCCGGGAGAACACTATTTGCCACGAGGACCGCCTTACCGCTGCGGGGCTCGAAGACCAGTGCAATGCCGTGGAAGGCATGGTAGAAGCGCATCAGGGCGCCACCGCCATGACGCGCGAGATACCGGCCCAACCCGAGTGGCGCGGGCTTGAGCCGACCGGCGCTCTTCGCGCCCCTGACGATCGGCATCGCCGGCCCAGGCTGGCCGGTGATGGTGCTCTGCGAGGTGCCTTCCGGTGCGCCGTCGATGTTCCGGGGGTTCCCCAGGCGGAAGTGCACATGTCCTTGTGACCAGGTCAGCTTCGAGTGGTAAATGGTCCGCAGGAAGCCGCGGGCGTTGGACGTGGTCACGGTGAACCTGAAGGCGGCGGGCGAGCGCCCCGGTGAAGACCACGCATTAACGGCCTTGAGTTCCGAGATGGTGGCGTGGGCTTGGGTGCCGATCGCTGTCACGAGACGGAGGGTCGCGAGGAGCCGGGCTCCGGGGCTGTAGATCAGGAGAAGATCGGGCTTCGCCGCGCCGTGGATGCTGCACGTCAGAGGAACCGCAGTCACCGGACCCGCCTGGCCGGCGGCCCGGCCGGGGTCGCCGCTGGCGAGACCGCTGACCGCCTGGTCCACTCGGAGCGCGACGTGTCCGCCGGTACGCGGATTGTCCTTCTCGTACCCGTCCAGGGCCGTGGCCTGCTGGCCGCATACCGCCGGGATCGGCGCGTTGGCGAGGGATGGCACGTCCGCTGCCCGCGCGGCCGGACTCAGGCCGACCGCAGCCGAGGCCACGAACGCCAGGGTGAGAAACGTGGAGAATCCGTGCCTCGTCGTGCCCATGTGGGGTGCCCTCCCGTGGTGGCCGCTGGACCTTCGAGTCTAGGAGTTTCCGACCGCCGTGAACCGTTTGCATACGGAACTCACAGGTGGCGGCTCCGACGCGGGCCGACGTCGATGCATGATGCCGTGTCGTACTCGCGAGGGGTGCCGTCATCGTGGTGATCCTCGTGCTCGTGATGGGGCGAGAGGGCTACGCACGAGTCGGTGAAGTCGCCGGTCGGCCGGTAGATTCTTCCGGTGCCCGACTCCCGCCCCCGCCGTACGTTCGCCGTCATCAGCCACCCCGACGCGGGCAAGTCGACCCTGACCGAGGCGCTCGCCCTGCATGCCCGGGCCATCAACGAGGCCGGAGCGGTCCACGGCAAGGGCGATCGGCGCCGCACGGTGTCCGACTGGATGGCGATGGAGAAGGCCCGCGGGATCTCGATCACCTCGGCCGCGCTCCAGTTCGTCTACCGCGACCACGTGGTCAATCTGGTCGACACCCCCGGCCACAGCGACTTCTCCGAGGACACGTACCGGGTCCTCTCCGCGGTCGACTCGGCGGTCATGCTGGTCGACGCCGGCAAGGGCCTCGAACCGCAGACCCTCAAGCTCTTCCGGGTCTGCGCGCTGCGCGGCATCCCGGTGATCACGGTGATCAACAAGTGGGACCGGCCGGGGCTGTCAGCGCTGGAGCTCATGGACCTGATCTCCGAGAAGATCGGGCTGCGCCCAACCCCGCTGACCTGGCCGGTCGGCGAGGCGGGGGACTTCCGCGGCGTGCTGGACCGCCGTACGGGCGAGTTCGTGAAGTACACGCGTACGGCCGGCGGCGCCACCCGCGCGCCCGAGAGGCGGATGGGGCCGGGCGAGGTGGAGGAGTCCGACGCCCGGGTGTGGGCCGCCGCGGTCGAGGAGCACGAGCTGCTCGAGCTCGACGAGGCCGACCACGACCAGGAGCGCTTCCTGGCCGGGAAGACCACGCCGGTCATGTTCGCCTCGGCGCTGCAGAACTTCGGCGTCGCCCAGCTCCTCGACCTGCTGCTCGACCTCGCCCCGGCGCCCGGTGAGACCGCGGGCGTCGACGGCGCGATCCGCCAGGTCACCGACGACTTCAGCGCCTTCGTCTTCAAGGTGCAGTCCGGGATGAACGCCGCCCATCGCGACCGCCTCGCGTACGCGCGGGTCGTGTCCGGCTCGTTCGAGCGGGGCATGGTCGTGACGCACGCCGCGACCGGCCGGCCCTTCGCCACGAAGTTCGCCCAGGCCGTCTTCGGTCGCGAGACGACGTCGGTGGAGACCGCCGAGGCCGGCGACATCATCGGCCTGGTGAACGCGACGGCGCTGCGGGTCGGTGACACCGTGTACGCCGGCGAGTCGATCGAGTACCCGCCCGTGCCCACGTTCGCCCCCGAGCACTTCGTGACCGCCAGCGCGGGCGACATCGGCCGGTACAAGCAGTTCCGCCGCGGTATCGAGCAGCTCGACCAGGAGGGCGTCGTCCAGGTGCTGCGCTCCGACCTTCGCGGTGACCAGAACCCGGTCCTCGCGGCGGTCGGGCCGATGCAGTTCGAGGTGGTCGAGGACCGGATGACCAACGAGTTCAACGCCCCGATCCGCTTCTCACGACTCGACTACCAGGTGGCCCGGCGCACCGATGCCGAGGGCGCGGCCGCGCTGGCCGGGATCCGGGGCGTCGAGGTCCTGCAGCGCAGCGACGGCACCCATCTCGCGCTCTTCGTCGACCAGTGGCGGGCGAAGAAGACCGCGAGCGACCATCCCGACGTCATGCTCGAGGCGCTCCCCGCCGGCGGGAACTGACGCCCACCGGAGACCAGCAAGGCCGCGACAGGTCGCGGGTCAGAGGTCGCGAAGCTTGCCGACGGCCGACCGCCGTCACACGAGCCGAGCCAACCGCTCGAGTGTCTGCTCCATCATGGTGGCGGGCACGACGGGGAACGTGATCTTGCCGACCAGCTTGGGATGCAGCCCGGACCAGTCGCAGTACGACGTGACACGCGTGGTGCCGTCGGTGACCGGCTCGATCAGGAAGCCGTAGACGTGGCCGATCGGCGTGCGGCCCTCGCCTCCGACGGCCCACTCGACCAGGCGGTCGGGCTCGATCGCGGTGATGGTGTTCACCACGGCGTACCGGCCCATCGGGAGGTCACCGAGCGGAGCCCGGTCCATCTCCATCGTGAACGTGTCGCCCACGGCGGTGACCGGACGGGCGTCCGGAGCGGTCACGAGCATGCCGGATCCGTCGATCCGAACGTGAGCAGCGGGATCAGTGACAACCGCGTAGATCTCAGCAGGGGTGGCGTCGATCAGACGCTCGACCGAGATGCGTTGCGACATCGAGTCTCCTTCGACCGGTTGCGGGCTGGCTCGAGGCTAGGCCAGTCCGGCGACAGCGACGACCGGTGGGTGGTCGAGGAGCGCGACCTCACCGGCTACGTCTGCGATCGTCCGCTTCCGGGTGGACCCGACTCTTGCGGGACAGGCACTCACGCCGCCGGGAGTGCCTGTCGGTCGTTCAGGCGCAGTCGCGGCAGAGATCGGGACCTACCGCCGCGCGGCGCGACATGTGCTGGACGAGGAAGCACGACGTGCAGGTGAACTCGTTGGCCTGCTTCGGCGTGACCTCGATCTCGAGGGTCTCGTGCGAGAGATCCGCGCCAGGAAGCTCGTAGGACTCGGCCAGCTCGGTCTCGTCCTCGTCGACCTTGCCCGAGTTCTTGTCGAGTTCGCCCGCGGCGAGGCGACGAGCCTCCAGGCTCTCCTCCTTCTGCTCCTCTTCGGTCTTGCGGGATGCGTCGTAGTCGGTGGCCATGCGGAGACTCCTCTCGGGGCGGAGCGCGCAGGCTAGCCGCAAACACGCGCACCTCCTTCATCCGGGCCGCGCCGAGCGCGCACGCAGAGCCTGCGAGGGCAGTGAGGTCGCCGAGAAGCATCTGCGCGCGGTGCTGCCGGCGGCAGCACCCGATAGTGGCGCTCACCACAGAGATGCATTCAGCCATGCATTTTACTCTAGAGTTCCGGAGGGGGTTTCCGTTTTCTGCTGAGAGGTACTTGATGGCATCGGCATCACGCGCTCACTACCAGGTCACGTTCGCCGTGCTGGCGATCGGAGTGGGGGCGTACGCGCTGCTCCAATCGCTCATCATGCCGGTCCTGGCCACCGTCGGTGCCGAGCTGCACGCCTCGCAGAGCTCGGTCACGTGGGTGATGACGGCCTACCTGCTCTCGGCCTCGATCTTCACCCCGATCATGGGGCGCATCGGCGACATGCTCGGCAAGGAGAAGGTGTTCGTCGCGACGCTCGTCGCGCTGGCCGTCGGATCGCTGCTGGCAGCGGTTGCGAGCTCGCTGTCGGTGATGATCGTCGCCCGCGCCATCCAGGGCATCGGTGGAGGCGTCCTGCCGTTGGCCTTCGGCATCATCCGTGACGAGTTCCCGAAGGAGAAGGTGACCGGCGCGGTCGGCATCATCGCCTCGCTCACCGCCGTGGGTGCCGGGGTGGGCATCGTTCTTGCCGGCCCGATCGTCGATGCCCTGAGCTGGCACTGGCTGTTCTGGATCCCGATGATCATCACCGCGATCGCCGCGGTGGCTGCGCTGCTCTTCGTGCCCGAGTCGCCGGTACGTACCCCGGGACGGATCAGCTGGCAGCCGGCGCTGCTGCTCTCGGCGTGGCTGGTGTGCTTCCTGGTCGCGCTCAGCGAGGCGCCCGACTGGGGCTGGGGCTCGGTCAAGGTGATCGGCCTGCTGGTGCTGGCGGTCGTGCTCGCCGCTGCGTGGGTGTTCTCCGAGCAGCACTCGGCTGCGCCGCTCATCGACATGCGGATGATGCGCCAGACCGCGGTGTGGACCAACAACCTGGTCGCGCTCCTGGTCGGCGTCGGGATGTACGCGACGTTCGCCTTCCTGCCGGAGTTCGTCCAGACCTCCTCGCAGGCGGGGTACGGCTTCGGTGCCAGCATCACCCAGTCGGGTCTGATGCTCCTGCCCAACACGGTGACGATGTTCGTCGTCTCCATGCTGGCCGGCGGGCTCGCCGCTCGCTTCGGCGGCAAGACGCTGGTCGTGGCCGGCTGCGCGGTCGCGGCCGTCGGGATCGGCCTGATGGCCTTCGCGCACGACCAGCAGTGGGAGATCTACGTCGCGACCGGCGTCATGGGCATCGGCATCGGGGCCGCGTTCGCCGCCATGTCGGGCCTCATCGTGGCCGCGGTGCCGCCCGAGCAGACCGGCGTCGCGTCGGGCATGAATGCCAACATCCGCACCATCGGCGGGAGCGTCGGGTCTGCGCTGATGGCCAGCATCGTCACCTCCCACGTCGCCGCGAGCGGTCTGCCCAAGGAGTCCGGTTACACCGCCGGCTTCGGGATGCTGGCTGTCGGCATGCTCATCGCCGCATTCGCCGGGCTGCTGATCCCCACGCTCAAGCGGCAGCCCCCGGCCTCCGAGCACGACGCACCGCACGCAGAGCTCGGCATGGTGGCCGCCGGAACGCTCGCCGGCGACCAGAGCGAGTAGTCGCCAGCCATCTCCAGTCGACGGATACGCCGCCGGACCGCGCCGCACGCGCACCGGCGGCGTATCTGCGTCGAGTCCCTCGGCTGACGTACGGGCCACACCTGCGGCTACTGCTTGACGAGGGTCGCGACACTCACGTGCGGCCAGCGGATGCCGTTGAAGTCGAGCATCACCAGCTGCGTGTACTGGAGCTGATGCTTGTCCGGATGGCCCCCGGTGCCGGCGATCGTCTCGAGCCAGAACGTCGCCTCGGCCCGTGCGGCGTTCGCGTTGCCTCCCGGAGGGTTGCCGCTCGCGGCCAGGAACGCCGTGTTCGCCGTACCGCCCCCGGCCTTGATGACGCTGTGATTGGTCGCCACGTGCAGGGCCGTCACGCTCTTCAAGGACGTGCCCTGCAGCGAGGCCTGGAGTGCCGCCTGCAGCACGCTGTTGGGGTTCTTGACGATGGCCTGCGACACCCCGGGGGCCACGAACCGGAAAGGCGTCGCGTGCGACAGGTCCAGCTCGTCGAACGTCGCGGCCACGCTCTGGAACTGGTTGTTCGCGGGGGCGGTCTGACCGAAGAAGAAGGGCAGGATGTTGTTGTCCGGGATGTGCAGCGCTCCACCCTGCTGGACCGAGGCGATGCCCTGGGCGAGGATGACCGTGCCGTGCGGGATCGACGCCATCCGGACCACCGATGCCGGCTCGTGGGGATCGGTGGTGGGCGGCACCGTGGCCCAGATCCCCGGCTCGATGTGGAGGCCCGCGCCGGTGCTCGACTCGCTGATCTGCTGCATGTAGGTCAGGCCGTGCATCTCGATGTCGTGCATCGCGAGGCCACGGTTCGGGATGGGTCCGTTGATCCGGGTGAACACCAGGGTCTCGTCGGTCCTGTTCAGCTCCAGGAAGCGGTCGTGCTGGGTGACCCGGTGCGGCCTCCAGATGGCGTTGAAGCCATGGCCCTTCCACGTGCCCACGAGGCCCGCCAAGGCACCGAGCGGATGGGGCGCCCTCCGGGCGACCTCGACCGCCTCCGCGCTCTCCGCCTCCGGCGTGGCCAGTCCCGCGAACGCGAAGTCGGGATCGGTCTGCGCGCGTGCCGCCATGATGTCTCCTTCCATGGGCAGCAGCTTCTGGTCGGAACCGACGTCCGGACGCCGGCTGTCTGGACCGTACGAGCGGCTGGACCACCGTTGGCCGCTAGCGCACGGAGATCGCCGGAATGAGGTATCGCCCTGGTGCTTCGCAGGGGGCCCGACTAGTCGGCGAAGGTACTCACGAACGGCATCGCCCACCCGAAGGCGGCAGCGGAGGCGCCGTCGATGTCAGACGTGGGCCCGGCCGTGCGGCCGTGTGCGATGGAGGACTGGTACGCCGTGACCTCTGCGACCATCGCCCCGACCGGGCCGGCCTTGCGGAAGGCCGCGTCCGCGACTGCCGTGGGTAGATCGACGGTCGACTCGACCTCCTCGAGAGGGATGCCGAGCAGCAGGTCGAGGGTGGAGAGCAACCCGGCGGTGAAGGCGAAGGACGGGTCGCCGAGCAGCCGGGAGTCGGCGAGCAGCTCGCAGGTGCGGGCCCGTACGAGCGCCGTGGCCAGCGCGTCGACGGCGGCGCCCGGCCGACCCGAGAGGAGGGTGAGGGCGACCCACTGCTTGATCCGGACGGTGCCGAGCAGCACGAGCGCCTCCCGGAGGGTCTGCAGCTCGCGTCGCAGGCCGTGGCCGGCGCCGAGCGCGGCGAGCTGGAGCACCTGGATCACCAGTCCCGGCTCGCGGCGCAAGAGCCTTTCGAGGTCGCCGAAGTCGATGTCCTCGGTCAGCATCGTCGCTGCGAGCTGGACGTGGGCAGCCGTGGAGGAGGGCAGGGTCGAGGAGCGCACCACCTCCGGGCGCTCGATGGCGTAGCCCTGGAAGTAGTCGAACCCCGCTGCCCGGGCCCAGGCGACCTCCTCTTCGGTCTCGAGCTTCTCGGCCAACAGGAGTACGTCGTAGGGCGCGCATCGGCGGGCCAAGGCCTCGACCTCGTCCCGCGTCCCGGCACGGACGTCGAGCTTCACGATGGCGGCCAGGTCGAGCAGCCGCTCGGCACCGTCGATCCAGACGAAGTCGTCGAGCGCGAGCCGGTAGCCCTGTGCCACGAGCCCGGCGCAGCCCGCGACGATGTCGTCGTCGAGCGCGACCGTCTCCAGCACCTCGATGATCGTGCGGTGCGATGGCAGGGTGACAGGGGTCGCGCCGGTGAGCATGCCGCGCTCGGCGTTGCAGAAGACCACCTTGTCGCCGACGAGCTGGCTCATGCCGATGGTCAGCGCGCCAAGGACCACGTCGGCGGTCATCTGCTCCCCGGACGGGAGAGGAGCACCCTCCTGCAGGGGTCGGTAGAGCAGCTCGTATCCGATCACCTGGCCGGCCCGGTCGACGACGACCTGACGGCCAACGGCGACAGCGGGTGCCGCTCCGCCGCGCGGATCGGCGTCGCCCACTGCGTTCGGCGAAGCCTCCATGACGCGGCCGTTCCTTCTCAAGCTCACTGTTCTGAGCGGTGGTGCGAACCGCCGGCCGTTCCTACCGCGGCGACAGGATGACACGAACCGGGCACACGCGCGGCGGAATGTGCTGGTGTGCCACGGTTCTGGCCGGATTGCTTCGGCGAGCCATACTGACGTGGTGGAGACTGATCCGGCGACCCAGCTGCTCGCCGGAGGCTTCGTGGCGCTGACCGGCGCGGGCATGAGCACCGACTCGGGGATCCCCGACTACCGGGGACCGGGTTCGCGCAACCGCAACCCGATGACGATCGCGGAGTTCCGCTCGGGCGCGGCCCAGCAGCAGCGCTACTGGGCCCGTTCCCACATCGGCTGGCAGCGCATGGGCGCGCTGCGCCCAACGCGGGTCACCATGCCCTCGCCGAGCTCGAGACGCGGGGAACCTGCCGCTTCCTCATCACCCAGAACGTCGACGGTCTGCACGAGACCGCGGGCAGTCGGCGACTCGTCGCCCTGCACGGTCGGGTCTCCGAGGTCGTCTGCCTGACCTGCGGGGACACTTCCGAGCGCACGGACCTGCAGCGCAGGCTCGACGAGGCGAACCCCGGCTGGATCGAGGCGCATGCCGACGTCGCCTCCCGGCCGGACGGCGACGTCGACCTGGAGCAGACGACCGGATTCGTGGTGCCGGGGTGCGAGCGGTGCGGCGGTGTCCTCAAGCCGCACGTCGTCTTCTTCGGCGAGAATGCCGACCGTGAGGACGTACGCCAGTGCTTCGAGGCGGTCGAGCAGGCGCCGGCGCTCCTGGTCATCGGGAGCTCGCTCACGGTGATGAGCGGGTTGCGTTTCGTACGCGCCGCCGCCCGCCAGGGCACGCCGATCGTCATCGTCAACCGCGGTGTCACGCGCGGCGACGAGCTGGCCACGGTGAAGGTCGAGGACGGAGCGAGCGCGTTTCTCGCAGGCCTGCTCGCGACCTCCACGGTTCCGGCTGGCCTTGAGCGTTGAGAGGCCGCGGGCTCGGCGTGCGCGCGTGCCTCAGTGTCCGGGGCCGATCACCATCTGCGCCCGCTCGGACTGGTGAGCGCCGCCCTTCGCGTCGAGCGTCGTGCAGGCGTCGGCGATGTCCTGCGCGAGGGTGTCGACCTGCTCCTGGTTGAAGGTCTCCTTCACCAGGGCCCGCATGATCGTCACCTCCTGAGCGTTCGGCGGCATGGTGTACGCAGGCACCATCCAGCCGCGCTCGGCGGACAGCTGCCAGGAGATGTCGAACTCGTTGTACGGAGCCTCGCCGGCCAGACGGAACGCCACCAGCGGAAGCTGCTCCTGCTCGCGGCCGATGATCTCGAACCGGCCCATCTCCTCGAGACGATCGGCAAGCCTGTTCGCGTTGTGCTGCATCGTGTCGAGCAGGTACCGGTAGCCGGCCCGCCCGTACCGCACGAAGTTGTAGTACTGCGCGAGAACCATCGCCGAGCCGGTCGAGAAGTTGAGCGTGAACGTCTCGTCGGTCTTGCCGAGATAGTTCTCCTTGAAGACCAGGTCGGGAGCCAGATCGGCCCTCTCCCGGAAGATCAGCCAGCCCACGCCGGGGTAGACGAGTCCGAACTTGTGTCCTGAGACGTTGATCGAGCGGACCTGTTCGAGGCGGAAGTCCCACAGGGAGTCGGGATACAGGAACGGCCACACGAAGCCGCCGCTCGCCCCGTCGACATGCAACGGGATGTCCAGGTCGCGCTCGGTACGGATCCGGAGCAGCAGCTCGTTGATCCCGACGATGTCGTCGCGGTGACCGGTGAAGGTGGTGCCGAGCACGGTGGCGACGCCGATGGTGTTCTCGTCGAGGTGCGGCGCGACGTCCTCGGGCCCGATGGTGTACTTGCCGGGACGCAGCGGTACGACCCGCGGCTCGACGTCGAAGTAGCGGCAGAACTTGTCCCAGACGACGTGGACGTCGCCGCCGAAGACGAGGTTGGGGCTCGTCGTCGGGCGGCCGGCAGCGCGTTGACGGGTGCGCCAGTTCCACTTGAGCGACAGCGCCGCGAGCATGATCGCCTCGGACGAGCCCTGGGTGCGGGCGCCCGTCGTCTCGCCGGGGGCGTGGAACAGATCCGCGAGCATCCGGATGCAGCGCTGCTCGATCTCGGCGGTGCGCGGGTACTCGGCGTGGTCGATGAAGTTGCGGTGCAGGTTCTCCGCGATCAGCTGCTGCGCCTCCGGCTCCATCCAGGTGGTGACGAAGGTGGCCAGGTTGCGTGCGGGCTCGCCCTCGATCTCCATCTCGGAGGCCACCAGCCGGTAGGCGTCGGAGGACGTCATCCCGCCCGCTGGGAAGGTCTGGCTGGGCGGGGCCTGGGTCGCGAACCGGTTGCCGAACAGGGCCGAGTCGGCGTCCGAGGAGGTGGTCATGCGCGTACTCCTTCGAGGGTCGAAGGCTGAGGCGCGCCTCCCGGCCGGGAGGGTGGAGGGCGGCGCCGAATGATGGAGCCGAATGACGCGGCGGGGTGCACCCGGCGCGACGGCCGGACGCCGTCGAGCCTACCTCCGTCGACGATCGCCCGACGGCTGGCGAGGCGGGCACCGACGCGGCGCAGGTACGGGCGCGGTGTGCTCGGACACGAATCGTCCCGCTCGCCCGTTGCGTGAAGCGGGCGGCGGGACGACGTCGACCTGGCAGGTACCCACGGCGGGTGAGGCCATGCGCGCCGCGGTCATACGCGGGGTGCGTGCTGATCGAGCGCCTACCCCCTCGCGCGACGCGCTCGGCTTTGTCACGATGGAGCGGTGAGCGACCACCCTCGGCTCCTCCAGACCGTCATCGACGGAACCGACATCCGCGGCCTCGCCGAGTTCTACCGTCTGCTGCTGGGCATGACGTACCGGCCGGGGGACGAGCCGCCGGCGTCGGGGACGGACGATGCCGACTGGCTCGTGCTGATCGACCCGAATGGCGGCAGTCACCTCGCCTTCCAGCAGGTCGATCGCCTGGATCCGACGACGTGGCCCGAGCCCGATGTGCCAATGCAGATGCATCTCGACTGCACAGTGGAGGACGTCGAGACCCTCCATCGCCAGCGCGAGCGGGCCGAGGATCTGGGTGCGACGCTGCTCCTGGACAGGACGGCCGATCCGGAGGAGCCGCTCTACGTCCTCGCCGACCCGGCCGGGCACCCGTTCTGCATCTTCGTCGCGTGAGGGGCGGACAGCAGAGAAACTGGTGAGAACGGGGCCCCTGCCAGGCCGGCAGCGTGCCCCGTTCTCACCAGTTGCCTCGCGTGACGCCCGCGGCCTCGACGGTCTGCCGGTCTACGTCGGGCGCGCACCCGGCGACCCGTTCCCGGGGATGCGGACCTTCGGACCCGACCCTCGGAGCTGCCCGGCGTCCATCGCTTCTACGTCGACCCCGGCATCCCGATCAGCGTCCACGTCACCGGCTACTTCATCGAGCACAGTGAGTCGCTGGCGAACCTGGACACGCCATCGCCGGGCGCCTCGGTCTGGTCACCGAGGCCACGACCGGCCGCCGTGAGGAGCGCCGGCCGGCGTTCGCGTGGGCCTTCGAACGCGCACGCCCGCGGTCGCGTAGTCTGAGCGCGCCAGTCGCACTCCCACGTGGAGTCAGGGAACCCGGTGTGAATCCGGGACTGACGCGCAGCGGTATGGGTGACGGGCGGGGCACGTAGCGATACAGCCACTGGATCCAAGGTGATCTGGGAAGGCGCCTCGTCCGGATGATCCCGAGTCCGAAGACCTGCTGGCCCAGGTGACAACCGTCGCCCGGTCATCGCGGACCCCGCGCACGGGTCCCAGACCCCGAAGGACCCGTCGGTGCCCTCCCCACCCCGCGTACGCGCGGACCGCTGTCCCGGCGTGCTCCGGCCCTGGCCGGCCGATGACGGGCTGCTCGTGCGGCTGCGCCTGATCGGCGGCCGTGTCTCCGCCGCGAGCCTGCGCTCGCTTCTCGAGGTCGCCGAGCGGTACGGCGACGGCCGCATCCACCTGACCTCCCGGACCAACCTCCAGCTCCGCGGACTGCCGTCCGATGACGGTGCGCTCCCGGAGGGCGTGCTGACGACGATCGAGGGGACCGGCCTCCTCCCGAGCCGCGCCCATGACCTGGTGCGCAACGTGATGGTCTCGCCGCAGACCGGGCTCGCCGGTGGCGTCGCGGATCTGCGCCCGGCCGCCGACGCCCTCGACGCCGCCCTGCTCGCCGATGCCCGCCTCGGCGAGCTGCCGGGACGGTTCCTCTTCGTCCTCGACGACGGCCGCGGCGATCTCCGCGACCGGGACTGCGATCTCGGGCTGGTCGCCCTCGACGCCGGCTCCGCGCAGCTGCGAGTCGGCGCCGCGTACGGACGGATCGTGCGGCTCGACGACGCGGCCACGGAGCTCGCCGGCCTCGCCGCGCGCTTCCTCGCCGCCCGCGGCAGCGGTGCCGCCGCGGCGTGGCACGTCCGCGAGCTCCCCGCGCCGCTGACGCCGACCCGGCCCGTCGACCCGCGCGTGCCACCGCCGGCCGGACCGCTTCCGTACGGCGACGTGCCGGGCGGGCATCACGTCGAGATCCCCGACGCCCTGCTCGACCGCCCGCTGCTCGCCACGCTCACCGCAGCCGCCCCCACCCTGATCGTCACGCCGTGGCGTGGGGTGCTCATCCCGGAGGATCCCCGATGACCCAGCGCGTCGATCACCCCATCGATCACCCCGTCGATCACCCCGGCGACCTGCGCAGGCCTCCGCGCCGCTATGCGTACGTGGACAGCGGCCCGGCGATCTACGTCGACTCCTTCGCCACCATCCGTCGCGAGGCCGACCTGTCGCGGGTGCCGGCGGACGCGGAGAAGCTCGCGGTCCGGATGATCCACGGCAGTGGCCAGGTCGACCTCGCCGCCGACCTCGTCGTCCACCCGCGCGTCGTCGCGGCCGCCCGTGCGGCGCTCGAGGCCGGAGCGCCGATGCTGTGCGACGCCACCATGGTCGCGACCGGCGTCACCCGCGCCCGGTTGCCGAAGGACAACGAGGTGCTCTGCCTGCTCAACGACGAGCGCGTGCCAGCGCTCGCGCGGGCGATGGGGACCACCCGTACGGCCGCTGCGGTCTCGCTGTGGGTGCCGCACCTGGAAGGGGCGGTGGTCGCGATCGGCAACGCCCCGACCGCCCTCTTCCACCTGCTCGAGCTGATCCTCGACGGCGGTCCGCGACCGGCCGCGATCGTGGGCTGCCCGGTCGGCTTCATCGGTGCGGCCGAGTCGAAGCAGGCGCTGGTCGACCTGGCCGGCGAGCACGACATCGACATCCCGTACGTCACGGTGCGCGGTCGCCGTGGCGGCTCGGCGATGACCTCCTCCGCGCTCAACGCGCTCGCCCAGGAGGTCGAGTGATGAGCGCGGGAGGCATGGCGAGGGGCAGCTTCACCGTCGTCGGGATCGGCCCGGGCGACCCGGAGCTGATCACGATCAAGGCGGCGCGGATCATCGGCGAGGCCGACGTCGTCGCCTTCCACGCGGGTGTCCGCAGGCAGTCGCACGCTCGCCGCATCGCGGCCGACCTCATCCCGGCCGACGCCCTCGAGGAGGAGCTGCGCTACCCGGTCACCACCGGCACCACCGACCACCCCGGCGGCTACGTCGGCGCGATGGCCGACTTCTACGAGGAGTGCGCGAACCGGCTCGGCACGCACCTGGACGCCGGGCGCGACGTCGTGCTGCTCGCCGAGGGGGATCCGTTGTTCTACGGCTCCTCGATGTACCTGCACGACCGGTTCAAGGACCGCTACGTCACGTCGGTCGTGCCCGGGATCCCGGCCTTCGCCGCTGCGACAGCCGCCGTCGCCGGCGCTGCGGGCCCGCTGGTCCGGCAGAGCGACGTGCTCACCGTCCTGCCCGGCACCCTGCCCGAGCCCGAGCTGGCCCGCCGCCTGGCCGACACGGATGGCGCGATCATCATGAAGCTCGGCCGCACGTTCCCGGCGGTTCGTGCGGCCCTCGCCGCCGCGGGCCGACTCGAGGGCTCCTGGTACGTCGAGCGGGCCTCCCAAGCCGAGGAACGCTGGCTCCCGGTCGCCGACGTCGACCCCGACACGGTGCCGTACTTCTCGCTCGTCGTGGTCCCCGGCGACAGCGGCGTGACGACCAGCGCCGAGCGGATGCGAGCCGGGGTTTCGAGGCTCGCGGGTCTCGATACGCCGTCGCTCGTACCTCGCGACGGCTACTCGACCACCGAAGTCGGAGGTCGAGCAGCGATGGGTCTCGATACGCCGTCGCTCGTACCTCGCGACGGCCACTCGACCACCGAAGTCGGAGGTCGAGTAGCGAGCGCCAGCGAGCGTATCGAGACCCGTATCGAGGCCCCGGCGGCCGAGCTCCTGGTGGTCGGGTTGGGGCCGGGGCCGGACCGATGGCTGACGCCCGAGGTCGCCGAGGCGCTGGCGAGCGTCGAGCACGTGGTGGGATATGCGCCGTACGTCGCCCGGGTGCCGCAGCGCGTCGGGCTGCAGCGGCATGCGAGCGGCAACACCGTCGAGGTCGACCGGGCGCGTTTCGCGCTCGAGCTCGCGCGCCGGGGCGAGCGGGTGGCCGTCGTGTCCGGCGGCGACGCGGGCGTCTTCGGGATGGCCTCGGCGGTCTTCGAGGCCGCCGAGGATCCGGCGTACGCCGGGGTGGCGGTCCGCGTGCTGCCTGGACTCAGCGCTGTCCACGCGGTCGCGGCCCGCGCCGGCGCACCGATCGGCGCCGACTTCGCGGTGGTCTCGCTCAGCGACCGGCTCAAACCGTGGGAGGTCGTCGAGCGGCGGCTGCGCGCGATCGCCGAGGCCGACCTGGTGCTTGCGATCTACAACCCCCGCTCCCGATCGCGCACCACCCAGGTCGCCGAGATGCGGCAGATCCTGCTCGAGCACCGGAAGCCGGACACCGTGGTGGTGGTCGGGCGCGACGTGGGCCGCGCGGAGGAGTCGCTGACCGTCACGACCCTCGCCGAGCTCGACCCCGACAGCATCGACATGAAGTGCCTGCTCATCGTCGGCGCCTCGGCGACCCGGGTCACCGACGCCGGCCAGGCCTGGACACCGAGGTACGTGCGATGAGCCCCTCCGCCAAGATCGTCCACTTCGTCGGCGCCGGGCCGGGCGCGGCCGACCTGCTGACCGTACGCGCCACCCGCCTGCTCGCGAACGCCGACGTGGTGCTCTACCCGGGCACCTACCTCGACCCCGAGGTGCTTGCGCACTGCTCGCCCGAGGCCGCGCTCGTCGACACCCAGGACCTCGACCTCGACGTGATGGTCGAGACGATGGTCGGGGCGGTCGCCGCGGGCCGCTCCGTGGTGCGGCTGACCTCCGGCGACCCGTCGCTCTTCTCGGCGCTCACCGAGCAGACGCGGCGCCTCGACCTGGCCGGTGTGTCGTGGTCGGTCACACCCGGCGTCCCCGCCTACGCCGCTGCCGCCGCTCGGGTCGGCAGCGAGCTGACCGTGCCGCTGGTGGCGCAGTCGGTCGTGCTCACCCGTACGCAGGCACGCTCCACCGCGATGCCGGCCACCGAGTCGCTGGCCGCGTTCGCCGCGACCCGCGCGACGCTGGTGCTGCACCTGGCGATCACGCGGATCCGCGAGCTGATGGACGAGATCGTGGGGGAGTACGGCGCGGACTGCCCCGTGGTCGTCGTGCACCGCGCCAGCCAGCCCGGCGAGCTGATCCTGCGCGGCACCGTCGCCACCATCGCCGACCTGGTCGGGAGCATCGGTCTGCGCCAGGCCGCGGTCATCCTGGTCGGTCAAGCCCTCGGTCGCGAGGGCGGCGAGTCGTATCTCTACGACGCCGGCCGCGATCGGAGCCGCAAGCGGTGAACGAGCTCTACGAGGTGATCAACCGCCGGCGCGACATCCGGCGGGAGTTCACCGGCGAACCGGTCGCCCCGGAAGCGCTGCAGCGGATCCTGTCCGCCGCGCACTGCGCTCCCAGCGTCGGGATGACCCAGCCGTGGGACTTCGTCCTGGTCCGCTCGACGGCGACCCTGGACGCCTTCGCGACCCACGTCGCGCAGGAGCGGGACACCTTCGCAGCCACCCTGGCCGGCGAGCGCGCCGCGACGTTCGGTCGGATCAAGATCGAGGGCATCCGCGAGTCGGGGATGGGCATCGTGGTCGGCTACGACCCGACCCGTGGTGGCCCGAATCCGTTGGGTCGGCACGCCATCGCCGACGCCGGCCTCTACTCCACCGTCTGCGCGATCCAGAACCTCTGGCTCGCGGCCACCGCGGAGGACGTCGGGGTCGGCTGGGTGTCGTTCTACCGCGAGGAGTTCCTGCGCTCGCTGGTCGGGATGCCCCCGCACGTACGGCCGGTCGCGTGGCTGTGCGTCGGCCCGGTCGCCGACCTTCCGGACGTGCCCGACCTGGAGCGGTACGGCTGGCGGCACCGCTCGCCGCTGGCCTCGGTGCTGCACGAGGAGACCTACGACGCCCGTGCGTCGGAGCGAGCCGCGCTCGGAGCGTCAGCGCTGCGTCTGTGAGGCGTCGCTCGTGCCGTCGAGCTGCTCCTGCAGCCACGTGCGCAGGACGCCGTTGATCCGGATGCCGAGGTCGACCTGCGACGCGAACACCTCGGAGGAGGCTGCGTCGGCTGCGCCGTGGTGCAGCGCCTCCAGGCCCGCGAGATCGCTCTCGACCTGGGCCAGATCGCGCTGGTAGCAGGCCCGCCGGTCGGCGGCGTCGAGGAGCGGGGTGAGGAAGAGGCGCAGGCCGCTCTCGTTGCGCTGGGACCGGTCCGGCACGCCCTCGACCAGCCAGCGCCGCAGCTCGGTGCTGCCGGCGGGCGTGATCGCGTACGTCTTGCTTCGGCGGGCGCCGCGGCCTACGACCTCCACCATGCCGGCGGCCCGGAGCTTGGCGAGCTCAGGGTAGATCTGGCTGTGGCGCGCGTGCCACGAGGCGCTCAGCGAGCGGTCGAAGGTCTGCGTGAGCTCGTAGCCCGTGGACGGGCGGCGGGCCAGGAGGCCCAGGACGGCGTGACGCAACGACATGGGGCCAGCGTAGCCCGACGTCTCGGTTCTTACATGTCCTGCAAGACATGTAAGAATAGACATGACAGAGAAGCGAGCGACGGGGTGACGGCAGTGCACGTGAAGACCGATGACGGCATCGTGGTGGCGTACGAGACCTTCGGCAGCCCGAGCGATCCTGCCGTCCTCCTGGTGATGGGGTTCGGCACCCAGATGCTCGGCTGGGACGCCGACCTCTGCCGCCTCCTGGCCTCCCACGGGCGGTACGTGATCCGTTACGACAACCGGGACTGCGGCCTGTCGACGACGTACGACGACCATCCCGTCGACCTGATGGCGCTGCTCGGTGCCCTGTCGTCCGGTGACGTCGACGAGGCCCGGGCGATGGCGCCGTACTCCCTGCTGGACATGGCCCGCGACGGGATCGGCCTCCTGCGCGCGCTCGGCATCGATCGCGCCCACGTGGTCGGCTCCTCGATGGGCGGCATGATCGCGCAGCGGATGGCGATCGGGTTCCCCGAGCGCGTGCTGTCGCTGACCTCGATGATGTCCTCGACCGGTGAGCCGGAGTACGGGCAGGCGACGCCTGAGGCCCAGCAGGTCCTGCTCACCCCACGTCCGTCCGATCGCGACGGCTACATCGCGGCGGCCGAGCGCGAGCTCGTCTGGGCCTCGCGCCGGTACGGCGACGTGGCCGACCTGCGTGCGTTCGCGGCGGCGAGCTACGACCGCCGCTTCTACCCGGCCGGCGTGCCGCGGCAGCTGGCCGCGATGATCCTCGACGGCTCGCGGGCCGACGCGCTCCGGAGCCTGGACGTCCCGACGCTCGTCATCCACGGGCGCGACGACACCGCGATCGACCCCAGCGGCGGGCGCCGTACCGCCGAGCTCGTGCCGGGTGCTCGGCTCGTGATGGTCGACGACATGGGGCACGACCGGCCCCGACCGCTGTGGCCGCTGCTCGTCGATGCGATCCATGCGCACACCGAGGACGCGGTGCGGGCATGAAGCGGCGGGCATGATGGCCCGGTGATCACCGTACGCGGCTACGTGGTTCCGGACGCCGCACTGGCGTGGCGGTTCTCACGCTCGTCCGGCCCGGGCGGCCAGCACGTCAACACCACCGACTCCCGCGTCGAGCTGATCCTCGACCTCGGGGCCAGCGACATCTTCCCGGAGCCCCTGAAGCAGCGCCTCATCGCGCGCCTGGGGGAGCAGGTCGTCGTCGTCGCCTCGGAGCACCGCTCCCAGCACCGCAACCGCCAGGCCGCGGAGGAGCGCCTCGCCGCTCGCCTGGAGGACGCGCTCAAGCCCCCGCCCGGCCGTCGGGTCCCGACCAAGCCGTCGAAGGGCTCGCAACGCCGGCGGGTGGACGCCAAGAAGCGGCGCTCGGAGACCAAGCGACTGCGCGGCCGGCCGCAGGACTGACCGCGTCCTGAACACCTGGCAGGGCGCGCCGCCAGGTTTCGCTGAAGCGGGTGGGGCTCCTGTTACTGTCCGCCGGTCAACGCCTCGCCTCCGACCCGGAACACCTGTCTGTGAATCGCTTCTTCTCGGTCCTCCGAAGCCGCCTGCTCGTCTACGTCTCCGCCCTCGCCGTCCTCGCGACGACCTTCGCCCTCGTCTCCGGGGGTGACATCCGACCCGCCGCCGCCGAGATGCGACCGGAGATCGCGACGGTGACCGTCAACGGCGTGCACGTCCGGGCCGGAAACGCCGCCGAGAGCACCGTGTCGCTGTGTCCGCGCGCGACCAGGATCGCGGCCCGGCTCTTCGACAAGCGCAGCAGGAAGCCTCGCGGGTCGCGGGCGTACACCATCTTCTGGCGTACCACCCAGAGCGGCGCCTGGCACGCACGGCGCGGACGGACCGGCCCCGGTGGTCGGGTCGCACCCGTGCACCTGGCCGGGCGGCTCACCGAGTTCGAGGTCAGCGGCAACCGCTACAGCCACGTCTTCCACGTCCGGTACCGGCACTGCTCGGCCTCGGTCGAGAACCTCCAGACCTCCACGCCGTACGGCGTGCGCGGCGAGCCCGATCCCTATGTGAGCGTCACGGGCACGCTGCGTACCGAGCGCAGCGACGGCACCACGCACCCCTTCGCGGGTGGACAGGTGGACGTACGGGACAACCGGACGGGACGCGTCCTCGCGACGGTGCGGGCGGGCGCGGACGGGACGTTCCGGGCGGGCGTGGCGCTCGCGGGCTCGACCACGATCAGCGCCACGCCGGTCGCCGGCCCGGGCGTCTCGGCGACGCATCCCGTCGCCTACGGCGCCACCTGGCGACTCCGCGCCGCCCAGAGCGACCGGATCGTGGTGCCCTCGTGGATGAGCCGCCGGCACGTGGACTACAGCCCGAGCCCGTCCTTCTCGCCGCAGCTCACCAGCTATGCCGGCGGTTTCGCCGACCCGACCGTCATGCGGGTCGGACGGCACTACTACGCCGCAGCGACCACCAACTCGAACCTCAACCTGCCTGTGCTGACCAGCACCGACCTGCGCACGTGGCGACCGCGGGCGCCCCTGCCGAACTACTACGACTACACCAGCTGGCCGCAGTACAACGACGCGCTGCCTGAGGCACCGGCATGGGCGGCCCGGACGAGCACCCGGGAGAACGTCAAGCGCATCTCGCAGTGGGCACCGTCGCTGGCGCGGATCGGCAAGCACCGCTATCTCGCCGCGTTCTCCGCCGCCACCCGCGTGAGCGATCGTCGCCGCTCCTGCATCGGACTGGCGCTGGCCTCCGATCCGGCCGGGCCCTACCGGCCGCTGTCGAGGTCGCTGCTGTGCGACCCGTCCACCTATTTCGGCGTCATCGACCCCAACATCTTCGTCGACCCTCGCACCCACCACATCTATCTGGCCTGGGCCGCCGAGGGGATCCCGCACGAGCGCAAGGGCCGGCTCGCGATCCGCCAGCTCAACGCCGCGGGTACGGGGTGGGCGCCCGGGAGCCGTCGCCACGACCTGCTCACCTTCTCCCAGAAATGGGAGGGCGTCATCGTGGAGAACCCGTCGATGATCCGCTACCGCGGGACGCTGTATCTCTTCTACTCGGCGAACTCCTACGGCACCAGCCGCTATGCGACCGGCTACGCGATCTGTCGGTCCGTCGCCGGCCCCTGCACCAAGCCGCGCCACACGCCGCTGCTCAAGAGCACCGGCCGGATCGCCGGGCCCGGGGGAGCGGATGCCTTCGTCGACGGCCGCGGACGCCTGCGCCTCGCCTACGCCGCTTGGCAGAAGGGCCATGTCGCGCAGGCCGGGTACGGTCGTACGCTCCACATCGCGACCCTCGCCCGCAGCGCACGACACCACACGCTGCAGCTCCAGCAGCTGACGCAGTAGATCCGGGTGACGTCCGGCCTGC
The DNA here is from genome assembly GCF_055391535.1 of Nocardioides sp. JCM 18998. Lineage (NCBI taxonomy): Bacteria > Bacillati > Actinomycetota > Actinomycetes > Propionibacteriales > Nocardioidaceae > Nocardioides > Nocardioides sp. JCM 18998. Next base: position 3,738,041 of record NZ_AP043886.1, on the reverse strand, counting down.
ACCGCGCCACGGCGGGCGAGCCAGGAACGGGCGGGGGCACGGGCGCGGGGAATGGGCGTACGGCCCGCGCACTGTTACCGTGCAAGAGCACTGTGATCGTCAGGTCACGCTCCGCCCGCTCTGGGCCTCCGGTTCACGGATTCTGACGAAGACAGCAATCGCGAGGCGGTGGCCATGGCCACGCACGATGATCTCCCACGTCTTGCCCTACGTACGGCACCCGTCCCGGGGTCGCCGGCCGGGGCGTGGTGGCCGCAGAGCCGTTCCCTGGGCACCGAGCTGACAGAGCTGTTCGCGCTGTGGCCGGATGAGGCCGGGCGTATCGTCCGGCTCCTCTACTCCCCGCCCGACTGGGAGGACCGACCGCGCTCGGTGGCCGTCGGGGCCGGACGCCGGATCAAGACCGGATGCTTCCCCGACGACGACACCCACAACGTCACCCTGTCGATGATGGACGGGAGCAGGCGCGTGATCACGGTCATCCCGCCCGACAGCTCACCGGACGCCGCCGCAGCGGTGCTCGCCACCTTCCCCGCGAGCACCTCGGGCCGTTCGGCCACCTGACCGGTCGTGGGCCGTTCCCTCGTCACGCACTGGGACCGGCTCACGATGGATCCTCTGGAGGACTCTGCTGACCGCTCGCCGACGTGGGCATCGTCCTCGGGCGGGTGGTCACCAGCGGTCCGCCTGTCCCGATACCCTTCGGTCATGAATCTGGCTGGCCGGCTGAACGTCACCACGCACGGGCCCGTCGACGCTCGCCCGATCGTGTTCGTGCACGGGTTCGGCTGTGGTCAGCGGATGTGGCGCCACGTCGCGCCGTCGTTCGCCGACGACCATCGCGTGGTCCTCCTCGACCTGCCCGGCTCCGGGGACTCCGACCTGACCCAGTACCGGGCGGCGCACTACACCAGTCTCGAGGCCTACCGCGACGATCTCCTCGAGCTGTTCGAGGAGCTCGACCTGACCGACGCCGTGTTCGTCGGTCACTCCGTCTCGGCCATGATCGGCGTCCTGGTCGCCAACGCGGCCCGCGACCGTGTCGGCCGGCTGGTCCTCGTGGCGCCGTCCGCGCGCTACCTCGACGACGACGGGTACGTCGGTGGCTTCTCCGAGCGCGACGTCGACGAGCTGCTCGACCTGATGCAGCGCAACCACCTGGGCTGGCAGGACCCGCTCGCGGCGATGGTCGCCGGCGAGGCGGCCACCGAGGTCAAGGTCGAGCTCGAGGAGAGCTTCTGTCGCACGCGGCCGGACATCGCGGCCCAGTTCGCCGCCGTCACGTTCCGGGGCGACAACCGCGCTGACCTCGCCGAGGTGCGGATCCCGACCCTCGTCATCCAGTCGGGCGTGGACGCGGTGGCGCCGCTGTCCGCCGGTGAGTACATCCACGAGCACACCGCGGGATCGACCCTCGCCGTCCTCGACACGCGTGGCCACTGCCCTCATCTCAGTGACCCCGGCGCGACGATCGCCGCCATCCGAGAGTTCTTGGGCGCCTGACCTCGGTGGAGACCGCTGCCGGCACCGCCGACCTGTTCGAGCACGCTCCCTGCGGCTACGTCGTCACCGACGGCGCGGGCGTGATCGTCCGCGCGAACGCGGAGTTCCTCCGCATGGTCGGGCGGCGCGCCGACGAGGTGGTGTCCCGGCGCACCCTCGCGAGCCTGCTGTCGCTCGCCGGACGGATCTTCGTGGAGACGCACCTCTTCCCGATGCTCGAGCACAACGGGGTCGTGCGCGAGATCGACCTCGACCTGGTCGGTGCCGACGAGCGTCGCGTGCCGGTGCTGCTCAACGCCAGCCTGCTCGCGCCCGGCACGGGTCGGGCGGTCCGGGCGGTGTTCGTCGAGACGCGGGATCGTCACCGGTACGAGGACGACCTGCGCGAGGCGACCCGCGCTGCCGAGGTCGCCAGCGCGCAGGCGGCCTCCCTTGCAGAGACGCTCCAGCAGACCCTCATCCCGCCCGCCCCGCCGCGGATCCCGCACCTCGACATCGCGGCGGTCTACCGTCCGGCCGGCACCGGCCGCGAAGTGGGTGGCGACTTCTACGACGTCTTCCAGGTCAGTGCCACCGCATGGATCGTCGTGCTCGGCGACGTGAGCGGGAAGGGCGTCCAGGCGGCCATGGTCACCTCGCTGGTGCGCTACATGGTGCGGTCGTTCGCCATCGAGCACCCTGATCCGGCCGATCTGCTGCTCCAGGTCGACGCGGTGCTCTCAGCGCACGAGACCCGCCATTACTCCACCCTGGTCGTGGCGCGCCTCGAACGCTCGGGCGACGAATGGGAGCTCGCCGTCAGCCTGGCCGGGCACCCTGCCGCACTGCTCCGCAGCCCGCAGGGCGGTGTGACCGAGCTCGGCATCTTCGGCACCCCGGTCGGACTCGTCGACAAGCCGAGGTTCTCGACGGTTCGACACCGCCTCGCCGAGGGCAGCGTCACGCTCTACACCGACGGTGTCACCGAGGGACGCGCACCGAGCGGGATCATGTACGGCGAGGAGCGCCTGCAGGCACTCGTCCAGGGCCTGCCAGCCGACGTGCACGCCATCACCGACGGCATCGCCCGCGAGGCACTCGCCTTCCAGGGCGGCGAGCCCAGTGACGACATCGCCATCGTCACCTTCGCGCCCCGTCGCTGAGCAGCCACCCGAGGGTGGCTGCCCGGCTTGGCTGCCCGGCGGTGCCTGCCTCAGCGGCGGTGCTCGCGCAGCGGCAGGCGCAGCCTGTCCTCGCCGACGACGACCCGACCGCCGAAGCCCACCTGTGCCCGGCGCTTCCAGCGGGCGTGGCTGACCAGGGAGTGAGCCGAGGGCACGAGGTGGGTCAGGACGAGGGTCCGCACCCCCGCCGCCTCGGCCACACCGCCGACATCGGTCACCGACGTGTGCGACTTCTGCAGGTGGTCCAACGCGGCCGGCGGGAGGTCACCGAGCGCGTCCAGGTCGATCGCCTCGTGCACCAGGATGTCGGCGCCCTTCGCCAGCCGGACCAGGTTCGGGGTGAGCGAGGTGTCGCCCGAGAACACGACCGACCCGTGATCGGTGTCGAACCGGTAGGCGAAGCTCGGGAAGACGGGGCCGTGCGGGACCAGGGTCGCGGTGACCCGGACCCGGTCGTCCTCCATCACCTTGAACGGCGTCATGCGGGGTGCGGTGTCGGTCAGCGGGTCCGCCTTGACCCGCTTCGGGAGGGTGAGCTCGTGGATGCGGAACAGGTCGCGTGGGTCGGGGCTGCCGGAGTCGCGGATGAAGACGTTGGAGCTGTACGCATAGGCCTTGACCAGGTGCTCGGTCATCTCGGCCAGCCCCGGAGTCGGGTCGTGCGGGGCCACGGTGGGGACGCTGCCACCGTGGAACGGCGGCTGCAGCGCGCCCGCCGGGCCCGGGCCGTAGACGTCGACGCGTTGGGTGAGCGCGTCGTTGTCGTCGGTCACGCCCCAACCGGCCAGGAGGAAGACGTTGTAGTAGTCGGCGATGTGGTCCGCGTGCAGGTGGGTGATGAAGATCGACTGCAGGTCGGCGTAGCGCAGCCCGACGTCGTAGTAGTTCGTCACCGAGCTGCGCCCGCAGTCGATCAGGTAGTTCCTGCCCTCGACGTGCAGGGCGCTCGCGATGCCGGCGCGGTCTGGCTCCGGCGGGGGCCCGGCCGCGGTGCCGAGCAGCACGAGCTCGGCCTTCCCGAACGGCTTCGAGGGGCGGCGGGTGGTGATATCGGCGCCGAGCGCGGGTCCCGCGCCGAGGGCCAATGCGGCGCCGACGGCCGCGGTCGCGCCGCCGGTGAGGAGGTTCCGGCGCCGTACGCCGCTGTGGTCGGGCTGGTGGGTGCGGTCGTCGTTCATCGTGGCCTTCCGAGACGGGAGAGATGAGCTCGTGTCGTTCGGCTCCAAACGATAGGACGTGACGCCGATCACGTCCAGGGTCGTGGAGATGCTCCCGCACAGTTGCGCCGCGACGGCTGGCTTCCGGCGCGCGCTGCCCGTACTGTCGAAGGCGACTGAGGGTTTCTCGAGTTCGCCGGCTGAGGCGCGACCGTTCTTGGTTCTCCACGACGACAAGGTCACGACATGCGCGGACCCGCCTCCTTCACCATCACGACCCTCGCCGGGCCCGACGCGGTGGTGCTCGCCCGCGGCGAGCTGGACCTGGCCACCGCGCCGGCCTTGCGGATCGCCGTCCTGGACTGCCTCGGTGAGGGCGCCGCGACGATCGGCGTCGACATGCGCGCGGTCAGCTTCATCGACTGCTCGGGCATCAATGCGATGCTCGACATCCGCCGCGCCGCCAGCCGTACGGGGTCGACGGTCTCGCTGATCAACCCCAGCGACGGCGTCCTGCGCGTGGTGCGCCTGACCCAGACGGGCACCCTGCTGGCTGCCTGAGGGCGCGGTCACGCCCGGTGGGCGACCGCCTTCTTGCCCGTGGTGGTGACGGTGTAGGCCACGTGGCGGTGCAGGAACGGGTTGGTGCCGGTGATGCGCGCGCCGCCGGGGACCTGCTCGGTGGTGACGACCTTCGCGCCGATGAGGCGGTTCGTGATCCTGGCGAACCGCCCGGCGGCGGAGCGGACGGCTGACACCGCCACGGTGTGGTGGTGGGCGTGCTGGGTCAGACCGCGGGCGAGCACGGTCGCCCCCGCCTTGATCTGGGTCGGCATCGTCGCCAGGAACGAGCCCTCGGTGAACTGCTGGAGCGTGATGGTGCTGCCCGCGGCGGGGACGGACACGTGCTGCGCTCCGTAGGCGAAGTCGGCGACATCGGTCTCGCCACCGGAGACGACCTTGATGGCGGTCACGACTCCGCCCGCGTCGACGGTGAGCGTGTAGGTGCCGCTCTGGCCCTTCGAGGTCAGATCGGTCAGGGCGAAGACGTAGGTCGTCGCGCCGTCGGCAGCCACCGTCTCGCTCGGTGTGCCGGTCAGCGTCGACTGGGCGGGGTCGACGATGGAGGCGAGCGCCAGGTCGGGAGCGATCTGAGCGATCGCGCTCTCGCTATCCGTGTTGCGCATGTCCAGGGACGCGTCCGGGACGAAGATCCAGCTGGCGTGCGGCCGGTTGATGGCCTGCAGCACCCGCTTGGTCGGCACAGCCGCACCGAGGCTGCTGAGTGTCATGTACGTGCCGGAGTGCTGGGCCTCGACCAGCGTGCTGCTGCCGCCGACGCCGGCCGAGCCGAGGTCCACCGCGTAGATCGCCTGCATCGCAACCGGCGCCGCGCCGGCCTCGGCCGAGCTCCCCTGAGCGTTCCACCCGGCCTTGGCGGCGGCCGTGGTCGGGGGCTCGGCGGCCGTCAGCGCGGTGACGAGGTCCGCGGTGGTGAAGGTCGGGGCGAGTGCGGTGTCCGCGAAGGCGCTCGCGGGAACGAGGGCGGCCCCGAGGGCGAGCGCCGTGGAGGCGAGCAGCGTGGAGGAGCGGTACGACAGCATGTGGCAGCAGGCTTTCGCGCAGGGACCGCTCGAGTCTGTGTCCGCGCGGCCAGGTGGAAGGTGGCAGAAGAATCGCACGTTGCGGCGCTCCGGGTGGGGGAACGGGTGAACGCCCGCCGTCGGCTCGGTGTGCTGTGGATGTCCTGGCTCGCCCGGTGCGCGTCCATCAGACTGAGTCGTCCTCACGCCGACCCAGAGGGAGCCCGACCATGGAGCACCTGCGCGTCACCTCGCCCGCAGACCTGACCGATCGCGTCGTCGAGGTGTTCACCGGTGAGCCGGCGGTGAGCCAGCTGGCGGTGATGCGCGGCGTCTCGCTCGCGCCTCCCGGCGATATCGTCCTGGCCGATGTCGCCCGCGAGGCGACGAACGACATCCTGGACCGCCTCACCGCACTGGGCGTCCCCGAGCGCGGGTCCATCCACGCCGAGCCGGTCACGACCTGGATCTCGCGGGCCGGTCTCGACTCGGAGCGTCGGGCACCGGGAGCGGGCGCCGATGCCGTGGTGTGGGCGGAGGTCACGCAGCGGGCGTACGAGGAGGCCGAGCTGAACTGGACGTACGTCGCGTTCATGACGCTGGCGACGCTGCTGGCCTCGATCGCGATCGTCGTCGACTCCCAGATCCTGGTCATCGGTGCGATGGTCCTGGGTCCGGAGTTCGTCGCGATCGCCGCGCTCGGACTGGCGCTCGTACGGCGCCGTCGTGGTCTCTTCACCGCGGCGGCGCGGACGCTGGTGATCGGGTTCGCGGTGGCGATCGCGGTGGGCACACTCGCTGCGCTGGCGGCACGGGCGCTCGGCTGGGTGACGGCGGCCGACGTGACCGGGAAGCGTCCGGACACCAGCTTCATCTACAGCCCGGACAAGTGGTCCTTCATCGTCGCCCTGATCGCCGCCGCAGCCGGTGTCCTGTCGCTGACGAGCGCCAAGGTCGGCGGGCTGTCGGGGGTCTTCATCTCCGTCACCACGGTCCCGGCGGCGGGCAACGTCGCCCTGGGCATCGCCTTCGGCGCTCGCCACGAGGTGCTGGGCAGCGCCGCGCAGCTCGCCCTCAACATCTCCGGCATGGTGCTCGCCGGCTGGCTCACCCTCGCCCTCCAGCAGGAGGTCGGTCGCCGGACGGCACATCGCCGCGAACGGCTGGCGCGCCGTCGGCGGTAGGTGGCTGGCGCGTCACGCTCTCGCGTCGATCGACGCCCGTCTTGCACCGTTCGGCGGTTCTCGTGCGACGCACGCGAGACGATGAGTCGATGGTCTTGCTCGGTTGGCTGCGCGGCCTCGCCGGTGTCTCGACGCTGGTCCTGCTCGGTGGCTGCGGCGAGCTTCACGCTGAGGGATGCACTCTCGTCGACACGACGTCAGGCATCATGATCGATTACGCGAGCGTCACTGTGCAGCATCCACACGAGCGGTTCGCGCTGCGCGCCTGCCTCGGCTCCGTGTGCCGGACCCAGCGCTATCGCACTCTTCACCCCGGCATCACATTCGTTGCGTTCAGCCGGAATCTCCTCAGTGACGGAGAACCGCAGGCGGTCCAGGTCACCATCTCCGACTTCGCAGGCGGCCGACTCTTTCACGGGCAGACCGAGGTGACAGCGCGCAAGACGGAGATCAACGGCCCCGGCTGCCCACCAACCACGTGGGTAGGAAAGGTCGTTGCGACGGGAAGCGACACGCTGACCCCGGCAGAGCCAGTCTGGGACCCCGGGGCTCGTCGTGGGCAGCGTGCTTCGCCACCCGAACGAAGCGGATCCGACGGCACAGACAGCTCAACCGCGGAGTGAGGCACCCGCGAGCACGCGAGTCGCGGTAGTTCGGTGCGCTCCTGGTTGCCAACGGTGTCGAGCCAGATCGGGATGGGACGTAGAGTCCGCGGGTGCCGCGCAAACGCCAGTTCCGACGCCTTCGTCGCCTGCGCCTGATCGGGACGGCCGGAGCGTTCGCGGCTCTGTTCGGTGGTGCTTCGGGAGTCTCGGCCATCGGCGATGCGCTGCATCATCGCCAGGGCGGCGTGGTGGGTGTGGCGATCGGCGCTGTGCTGGTGGCGGCCGGGATCGTCGCGGCTACGTGGGCGTTGCGGCGCCGTGACCGAGTCGAAGTCAACGATCGTGAGTGGCTGAAGGCTTCTGGTCTCGATGACGGGCTTCCGATGGGTGCCTTCCGTGATGGGCAGGACATCGGGTTGGAGCCGGCCGATCACCTGCTCTTGGGTGCGGCTTTCTTCGCCGGCGTTGCCGTCGTCTTGGTGGCCACGGGTCTGACCGAGACAGGTGTGGGGTGGAGATACGGTCTTGGGTTCGGCCTGGTCATGGGCATCGGTCCGGCGTCGATGTTCATGTGTCTCGGCACTGGAACGAGGCTGTGGCTCACCCCTGAGGGCATCGAACGTCGACGGTGGCCGGCGAGGTCTGTGCAGTGGGTGGAGGTGACGCGACTCGTTCCTCTGTACCGCGGCACTCCGGAGCGGCGGGTCTCTGTCGCGACCGACGTCATCGAACTGCAGACAGCGATGTCTTCGAGCGGCCGGCTGCTTTCCTGGGCCCGAGGGGACTTCAGCATTCGAATGCTGCCGCTCGAACTCGGCGCGAGCGAGCTGGTTGCGCTCCTCGAGGCCAGGCTGCCATCGCACCATGCCGCGTCGGGCGAGAACGTGCCTCGAACCTGATCGCTCATCGGCAGATCCTGTCCTCTTGGAGTGAACTGACTCGCAGCGATGCGACGCGACGTGCAGGTGCGCAGTTCGCGGCAGGATGGCCCCGTGCCCTGCGAGATCCCGGACTTCCTCGACCTGGTTTCCCAGCTTCCCGGTGTCAGCCGCTCTGACCGGGACAAGTGGCTGCGGTACGACGTCGAGGGCCGCACCTTCGGCTACCTCTGGCCCGCAACGCGAACGATCGGGTTGAAGCAGACGATCGTCGAGCAGCTCTCCCTGGTGGCCGAGCGTCCGGACGTCTTCGAGGTGCAGTTCACCTCCGGGGGCTTCGGCTGGGTCGTCATCCACCTCGAAGGTGTTCAACGCGACGAGCTCGCCGAGCTCACCTTCGAGGCGTGGCGCTTGACCGCCCCCGATGCGTTGATCGAGGAACGGGCCGACGAGCTGCCGTCCTAGGACCGCGGGGCCAGCCAGATCGGAGCCGACGCGGACCGAGGCGCACGGAGCGGAAGACACGCGGTCGTCACGGTCGAACGAGCTTCAGGCCTGTGATTCGAGGAAGTCGGCGAGCGCCTCACCGTGGGTTCGGGCCCACTGCGCCAAGCTCGCGATGGGCTCCTGCAGGGTGCGGCCGAGCTCGGTCAGGCTGTACTCGACGCGAGGCGGTGCCTCGGCGTACGCGGTTCGCTCGACGAGCCCGTGGGCCTGCAGCCGGCGCAGCGTCTGGGTGAGCACCTTGCGAGAGATCCCACCCGAGAGCGCGACGAGGTCGCCGTGGCGCATCGGGCCGTCCTTGAGGGCGAACAGCAGGACCACCGACCACTTGTTCGCGATCGCCTCGAGCGCGGTGCGGGCCGGGCAGTCGGCGAGGAAGAGGTTCCCGGCGGTGTCGACCATGCCTGCACGGTACCGATAGGAACCCATCGGTACCTATCGGATCCCTAGCGTCGTTGCCATGAACCTCGCAACCACCGTCGTGTCCCTCGTCCTCGCCGTGGGCATGCTGCTCTCGGGCGTCTTCAAGCTCGTCCGCGCGCCCCACATCATGAAGTTCGCCGCGTCGGTCCATCTCACTCCGCCTCAGCTCACGGCGCTGGGGATCCTTCAGCTCGCAGCGACGGTGGGTCTCGTCGCCGGGCTCTGGTATGCGCCGTTCGCGATCGCGGCTGCCGTCGGGCTGGTCCTGTACTTCATCGGCGCGATCCTCACCCACGTCCGCGTCGGCGACCCTCATGTCCAGGGCGCCGTGGTCTTCGCCCTGCTGTCGGTTGCGACGTCGGCTCTGCTCGTCGCCGCCGTGTGACGATGCGATGAACGCGGTCGGTCTCGATAGATCCCGACGTCCATGCGAGGTCCGTGCGGGAGAGTCAGGCGCTGTTGACGACGAGCCCTGACAGCCTGATGTCGCTTCCTTGTGGGCTGACCAGGATGACCGAGCCTTTCCCTTGCGTGATGGTCAGAGCGCGACCCAGAGCATGGCAGAGCTCGATGGCCGCAGAGCCCGTGGCTTCGTCCTCGGGCGTGCCCGAGACGGAGGTGAAGGCTCGGGCTCGAACGCCTCCGCGCCCTTGGTCCTCCCACGCCCAGACGTAGTCATGCCGATCCGGGCCACCGATGTCGGCTGCGAGCACGTCGGCGGGATCGGTGAGTTCGATGAGGTTCCAGGGCACCCCTCGTCCTGCGGGCGCGTCGATGCTGCACTGGTTGCCTGCCACGTGGGCCGTCACGGTGATGGCTTCGGTCGAGAGCCTTGTCACTAGGTTCCCGCGCTGTTGAAGGAACCATCCCGCACCGAGCAGTGGGTAGCCGGCGAAGGGGATGAGGCCGGCCGGCGTGAAGATCCGAACACGGCCAGTGTCGGGGTCGTCGATGAAGACGGTCTCACTCGTGCCGGCCCGGCGCGCGACGCGGGTGCAGTCATCGTCGCCCAACTCGGCGCTGTCCGTGGCCACCGCAAGGAGGTTGCCAAAACGGTACTCACCGTCGACGAAGACGCGGACTGTCTCGAGGGCTGGCACGAGGCGAGCCTAGAGCTGGGTCAGGCTGCTGCCGGTGCGGCGCACTGACAGCAGGTTCGCGGCCACTTATCCCGCCCGTGACGCGACCACGCGACGTCCCCAGTCATCCGTCTGCTCTGTTCGGCCAGGTGCCGTACAGGAGCGTCTCTCCGGGGTTCGCGCCGACGTCGCGGTACGTCGCACCGATCTCGCACACCGCGCCGGTTCCGCGCTCGACGGTGATGATCAGCGCCTTGCGAGGGCCGTCCGGTGGGCCACCAGGCACGCCGCCGTGGATGAAGCTCGCGTCTGCGTCCCAGACCAGTCGGATGTTGAGGTAGCTCTTGCCGTGATCGCACTGGCCTTGGGGATCGAACGGTCCGCCAGTCGACGGGAACACTGTGGCGCCGACGAAAGTGCCCGTGACCTTGCTTTGCTGCTCACGGGCGATCCGCAGCGCGAGGGCGTGATCAGTGCTGTCGAAGGAGCCGAGTCTCGACGACGGCGCCGCGCCGTCCGAGGATCCACAAGCGGTGAGCGCGACAAGGCAGATCGCGACAACGGCAAGATGCTTACCCTGCATCGCGTCCTCCGATTCGGAACTCCCTGCTCATGACGACGCGGTCCGCCGCCCCGCGGTTCCATCTGCGCGGCGGGACGTGTCACTGCCAAGGACGTCGTTCGGTCACCGGTGTCCTCAGACGCGACGGGGTGGATGCCAGGACACATCGAGAGATGCGGATGTTGGTGTCGCGCATCGCCGCGCCAACAGGCGCCTTGCGGAGGTTGAACAGCCGCTGGTGGATGCTTGCCCTGTGACGTACATCGACGGGACGGCGAGGGCCGTACGGCACTGCACTACGCTGCGGGCGCCAACCGCACTGCGGTGGACTTGCTCCTAGATGCCGGTGCCGATCCGAACGTTGTTGCCGCAGACGGCACAACGCCCCTCCACGAGGCCGTCGCCCGACGGAACGTGGGTGGCGTTGAGAGTCTGTGCCGAGCCGGCGCTGACCGCCGTGCCGTCGATGCGAACGGACGCACGCCCCGGGATCTGATCGAGCCGGACGATGACGACGATGACGAGGCTGCTATCCGGACCGTCCTCGACGCGACGAGTGAGCCCGCCGGCGGCGCTTGACGCCCCAGTCTCGCGCGATGGCTCTCGGCAGTCACGTATCCGCTGGCAGGGTCCTCGTCCCGACCTATGGGCGCTCGGGCTCGAGAGCAGCACGGGCGCGCGGATCACTCCTCGGGGGCGTCAGGACTCCAGTGGACCGTGACGTCCCACCGGGGACCGTTCTCGGTGATCTCGTGATGGATCGTGACATCGAGGATGTCCATGGGGGCGATCTTCAAGTCTTCGATATGCGTGGCGACGCGACGCAGCAGGTGCGGGAGGTCGTTCTCGTGTTTGCCGCCGAGCTTGTTGGCGAGCGAGAAGTGTCGACTTGGATAGCCGCTGAACGTCATGGCGGTCATCGTGCCAGGCGGGTCAGGCGGGCGCCTGCGCAGAAGCACCGTCCGGCACAGTTCCGGTCGCCGGGAAGCGGTGCAGGTCAGCCGATCTGCTGGCGCAGCAACGGTAGGTGAATCCCGCTGACCGGTTACCGCCGGTCGCCCCCGGACGCTGGGCTGAGGTGCACCGTCACCGAGGCGAACCGGACGCCGAACTCATGGCCGGGGTAGAGGTGGAATCGGTGCTCGTAGGTGCCGTCTGCCGTGATGTCGATCTCGTCGGAGAGGAGCTCGACGGGGTCGTCGGTCAGTCTCGCGTCTCGCAGCCCAGCGGCGCCCGCCCCGATCAGCTCCGCATCGTGATAGGTGATCGCCGCGAACTCGTAGTCGCGCTGGAGATCGCCGATCAGCAGCCGCCAGGAGAAGGACGTCTCGTCAGACGTCCACTCCTGCACCTGAGCGTCGTGCAGGTACAGCGCTGCGAGCGTACGGACGTCGGCGGGAAGGTGAGGCGTCAGATCTGCGAGGTGGGTCGCGTAGTCCTTGATGGCGGCATCGATCTGCGTCTCGCTGAGCTCGCTGTCGTGCCACTCGTGCGTGAACCAGCGCATCACGTGCTGCCCCAGACGGTGCTTCATGCGGCGTCTCCGACGGAGTCTCATCTGCATGTCCTGGCAGGAGGCAGCGCGCGGGTGTGCGTCGGCTTCAACGGGACGTATGCGGGTGCGATCCGTCGGCCACGATCTGCTCGCGCAGGATGTCCGCATGGCCGCAGTGCTGGGAGAGCTCGCGCAACACGTGCAGGTAGACCCACCGCAGCGGCAGCGGGCCCCGACGGTTCCCGTGGAGGAGGTCGGTCAGGGCCATGTCGGCGACGGCCCGGCGTGATGCCTCGCAGGCCTCGAGGTGGGCCTGTCGGACCGTCCCGATGGTGTCGTCCTCGTGCAGGTCGAACGACTCGTCGGGGTCGGCCTGGATGCCCAGCTCGTCGCGGCTGCGGCAGGTGACCGCTTCGTCGAACCAGACCTTCTCGACGAAGGTCGCGTGCTTCACCAGGCCGAGCAGCGTGGTCTTGGAGGGCACCATCGATCGGCGGGCCTGTTCCTCGGTCAGTCCATCGAGGCACGCGTGAAGAGCGGCCCGGTGCTCGTCGAGGAAGACCTCGAACTGCACCCGCGCGGGTTCGTCGATGACGTCCTCCGCGGTGGTCGCGAGATGCCACCCCGTCGACGCTGCGGTTCGGAGATCGGATTCCACACCGGGATCGTAGGGGAGAGGCGAGCCGTCAGCGGTCCTCGCCGCGGTTGGCGACGATGGCGGCGATCGGCGGGAGCACCGCGGCGACGACGGACATCAGGACGGCTGCGGTCGTCGACCACAGTCGGACCACATTCCAGGCCAGCACGATCAGCACCACGCAGGTGCCCATCAGGGCGATGTACCACCGCCGTCGCCGCCGCAGGCGGTCCTGCTGCGACCGCGGTACGTCGCTGATGGTGAAGCGCTTGCGCCCAGGCATCGTCTCCACTCTCACACGGAGGTGGGCAGGTCGGCCTTCACCAGCCGACCCAGCAGGCCGACCGCTCGGGCCAGGGTCTCGCGCTCGGCCGCGTCGAGCTGCTCGTCGATCTCCGCGGAGAGCCATCCGGTGATCTCGCGACGCTGCTCGGCCAGGGCGTCGCGACCGGCGTCGCTGAGGGCATTCAGCGTCTGCCGGCCGTCGGTCGGATCGGCGTGCCGGGTGATGAAGCCGGCCGCGTCGAGCTGCTGCAGGGTGTGGGCCATCGACTGGGGGCGCACGTGCTCGAGGGCGGCGAGCTGACTGGCCGTCTGCGGACCGACGCGATCGATGGCTCGGAGCACCCCGAACTGGTGGGGTGGGCAGGCCGGGTTGGCCCGCATCCGTCGTACGAGCAGAGCCACCGCTGCCCGAAGGTCCTCGGCGATCACGGCGGAGCTCGTCGCCGATGCCTTCGTGTCGTCCACGGACGGAGACTACACCGACTCGTACAGATCATCTGTGCAGATCATCTGTATAGTCCGGCAATGTGACCGGCTTCCGCGAACGCGCCCTCGTCCCCGTCCTGATCTTCGTCGGCGGGGTGGTCTCCGTGGTCAGCAGCCTCGGAGCGCCGCTGATCCCGCGGCTGGCCGAGCGCCTGCACACCAGCGTCGGGAACGCCCAGTGGGCGTTGACAGCCACGGTCCTGGTCGCGGCGGTCTCCTCGCCGGTCGTCGGCCGACTCGGCGACGGTCGCCACCGCAAGCGGGTGATGCTCGTGTGCCTCGCCTTCGTCGTGGCCGGCGGCGCACTGGCGGCCGTGGCCACCACCCTCGCGGCGCTGATCGTCGGGCGTGCCTTCCAGGGGCTGGGCCTGGCCATCATGCCGCTGGCGATGGCAGCGGCTCGGGAGAACCTTCCCGTCGAGCGAGCGGCCCGCGCGATCGCTGCGCTCTCGGTGGTGGCCGCTGCCGGGGTGGGGCTGGGCTACCCGATCACCGGGCTGCTCGCCGACCACGGCGGTGTCGAGCTCGCCTACTGGGTGGGCACGGCCGTCACCGCGCTGGCGCTCGTGCTCGCGTGGCTGGTCGTGCCGGCGCCCGCTCAGACCGGTGGCAGTGGCCCGATCGACCTGCCCGGTGCGGTGCTCGTCGGCGCCGGCCTGCTCTCGCTGCTGGTCGCTCTCGACAAGGCCGCGGACTGGGGGTGGGGCTCGACCCGTGTGATCGTGATGCTCGTCGTCGGCCTGGTGCTGCTCGGTCTGTGGGCGCTCTACGAGCTCCGCGCCACGCACCCGCTGGTGGACCTGCGTCTCGTCCGCCGCCGCCCGGTGCTGACGGCCAACGTCAGCGGTCTCCTGCTCGGCGTGGTCATGTACGTCTCGATGGTGGGCATCACCGAGTTCGTGCAGCTGCCCGGCTTCGGCCTGGACGAGTCGATCTTCGTCGCCGGCCTGACGCTCCTGCCGCTGTCGGTGCTCAGCGCGTCGGTCAGCCGGACCCTGCCGTGGGTGACCGCTCGGGTGGGGCTGCGGCTGGTCATCCCGTTCGGCTCGCTGATGGTGGCGGCGGCCTCGGTGTTCTTCGCCTTCGGCCACTCCCACCTGTGGCAGATCTTCGTCAGCGCCGGGTTGCTCGGCATCGGCCTGGGCTACACCTTCGCGGCGATGCCCGGTCTCATCGTCGGCGCGGTCCCCAGCGAGGAGACCAGCAGCGCGATGGGCTTCTACCAGGTCTCGCGCTATGTCGGCTTCGCCATCGGCAGCGGCCTGGCGGTGACGCTCCTGCGTGCCTTCGGCACGGACGGCGTCCCGACCCTCGGCTCCTACCGGGACACCGCGCTGGTCGCCGCCGCCCTGGGCGTCGCGACCGCCCTGGTGGCGTGGCTGCTGCCCGGCCGGCAGCCCTCGGCACCGGCGTCGCCGGACCTCGAGGCGTTCGAGGTCGAGGAGGGCATGCTCGCGGCCGCCGGCCTGGAGGACCTCGAGTCACCGGTCGGCCGCGCCCGGCACTGAGAGAGGGACCTCGGGCCGCCTCGTCCGGCAGTCCTGGCCGTCAACCTGGTTTCCTCGGCCGTCGCGGGTGGTCGGCCCCGCCGTCAGGAGCCGTCCTCGGTCAGTGAGGCGGCCGGGAGCCAGTCCGCGCCGAGGAGCTGGGCGAGGTCGGCGAGCCCGGTGGTGTCGCTCCCGACCGTGTCGGAGGCAGCGGCGATCCGCTCGACCATCACCTTGCCGACCTGCTCCTCGACGGTGGCTTCCGCGTATGCGATGTGCCACGGCGAGACCTGGTGGTCGCGGTGGGTGCGCCCGGTCACCTGGCGCCCGGCGATGCCGGAGAAGCGGGCCTGGTGGAAGACGCCGACCCGCGGCTCGGTGCTCGCCTGGCGACCGTCGGCGAGGCGCTCGCCGGCGTGCAGGCTGATCGACGCGACGGTGGTGAAGACGCAGACCTTCGCCTGCCCGGTCTGGAACCGGAGCCGCTCGGCCTCGGCGTCGAACCGGTCGCGGCCGTAGATCGTGGCGACCTCGAGACCGGCGTCGCGCAGCCGGTCGGCGATCGGGTCCGCGGCGGTCGCGACGAACTCGACCGAGCACGCGACCTGGCGCTCGGCCTGCACCTGCTGGGCGATCCAGTCGACCGTCGAGTCGACCCGGATGAGCCCGGCCTTCTGCCGGAAGCGCAGCAGTGCCGCCCGGCCCTTGGCGACGTTGCGGCCGCGGCGGGCGATGTCCATCTCCCGGCAGAACTCGCCCCATTCGGCCTCGTACGCGCTCCGCTCGGACGGAGTGAGCGCGACCGGCATCCCGGAGATCGGCACCGGACCCCACGGCGCGGCGCGGTGCAGCATCGCCGGAGGTCGCTCCTCGTCGAGCCAGCCGCGCACCAGCTTGAGGTCCGCGGCGCGCCGGGCCGGATCGGTGGTCCAGGTGGCGCCGTAGCGACCCGGGTCGACGCCGACGCCGTGGCGCTCGAGGGCGGTGGCGAAGGCGGCGCCTGGCTGCGTCGCCGACGTCCAGTCCTTCATCGGCTCGCCGAGCGCCTGGGCGTAGGCAGGAGCGAGGTACGGCAGCTCGAGCGGCGTGTGGCCCGGGGTCGCGGTGGTTGCGATGACGAACGGCGCCTTGTCGTGCGGCTTCGCGTGTCCCGAGATCCGCGCCCAGAGCTTCCAGCGCTTCGTCGTCGTACGACGCAGGGCGTGGGCCTCGTCGGCGATGATCACGTCCCAGGTGTGGTCCGTGACCTTCTCGAGTCGGTCCCAGGTGATCACGACCCACTCCAGGCCGCCGTCGCCCAGCGCCGAGATGGTGCGACACCAGTGGCCGATGGTGATCGCTGCGGGCCGGTCGGCGACCACCAGGACGCGCCGGGCGCCACGGAGGTCGCCCACGGCCGTCGCCCCGAGGACGGCCGAGATCGTCTTGCCGACACCGGGCTCGTCGGCGAGCAGGAACTGCCGTCCCCCCGCCTCGGCGCGCGCGGCGATCGCGTCGGCCGCCTCGAACTGGATCCGGCGGGGCTCGAGCGTGTCACTCGGCGCAGGGGTGGGCATGGGGCTGGCGGGATTGAGGGTGTTCTCGATGAACCGCCCGAGCGTGTACGGACCGGGGGAGTACGGCGCCAGGTGCGACGGAAGCGCCCGGCCGACGTACAGGTGGGTCTTGACGGCCGGGTGCCAGGTGGCGCCGTCGACCTGGGTGCCGTACGGCACGTCGAGCACCCACAGCCGCTCGCCGGGTCCGGCCACCGGCAGCGGCCGGCGCGCCGCGCTCCCGCGTGCTGAGGCGCGACGTGGGCGAGCACGGGAGCGGCGTGGACTGGGCACCCGCGGACGTTACCGATTCGGTCCCCGAGGACCGAGGCGGCGCGCGCAGGTTTGCCCGCAAGGCGCCGTGGGAACTGCGGGATTGCCCGTTACGCACGTGGCACCACACGCCGAGCGCCCCGGCGACCTCGTGTCGCGGGGCGCTCGTGTGCGTCACCGTCCGAGGGGCTCGTGGACCCGACCTCGGGCGGCGGCCAGCTCCTCGACGACGGCGCTCACGACGACATCGGCCAACGTCTCCCCGGTGTCATCGCCGACCTCGGTGACGATCCGATCCACCAGCCCGTCCGCGTACAGGGCCGGCGCGCCGATCCGCTGCTGTCGTGCCATCGTGGCGGCGTGGTCGGTGTCGCCGTGCAGGATCACGCTGGCGCCCTCCGGCGGAAGCGGCGAGAGCCAGGCGTCGATCGCGGCGAGCCGGCGTCGGGCCGGGAAGAGCGCGAGCGCCCCGCCACCGCAGCCCTGACCGAGCAGGACCGACACGGACGGGACGGTCAGGCTCGTCAGGGTGGCGATGCAGCGCGCGATCTCGCCTGCCAGGGCGCCCTCCTCGGCGTCGGCGGAGAGCTCGGCGCCTGCGGTGTCGACGACGGTCACCAGCGGCAGGCCGAGCTCCTCGGCCAGCCGCATGCCGCGGCGCGCCTGACGCAGCGCGGCGGGGCCGAGCTCGGCACCCGGTCCCTGGCGGTCGCGGTCCTGCCCGACCAGGATGCACGGGACCCCGTCGAGCCGGGTCAGCGCGACCAGCACGGCGCTGTGCCGCTCGCCCTCGACGGTGCCGTGCAGGCGCACCGTGTGGGTCGCGGCCCGGCGCAGGAGGTCGCGCACGCCCACCCGGCCTGCCCCGCGCGTACGGGTGACGGCCTCCCAGGCGTCCAGATCCGATGTGACAGCGCTGTCGGGACGCACGTCGAGTCGCGGTGCCACCGGCGGGTCCAGCAGCACGGTGAGGGTGCGGTCCACGAGGTCGCGCAGCGCCGCGAGCGGCACGACGGCGTCGATGACCCCGCGCTCGGCGAGGTTCTCGGCGCTCTGCACGCCCGCGGGGAAGTCCCCACCGGCGAGCGCCCGGTAGACCTTCGGCCCGAGGAAGCCGATCAGCGCTCCAGGCTCGGCGATGGTCAGCTGGGCCAGCGAGCCCCACGAGGCGAAGACGCCGCCGGTGGTGGGATGACGCAGGTACGCCAGGTAGGGCAGTCCCTCGGCCCGGTGCGCCATCAGCACCCGGGCGATCTCGGCCATCCTCACGAACGCGGCGGTGCCCTCCTGCATGCGCGTGCCCCCGGACGCGGGCGCGGCCAGGATCGGCAGCCGCTCGGCGCTCGCGCGTCGTACGGCGGTGACGATCCGGGCCGCCGTCGCTTCGCCGATCGAGCCGCCGAGGAAGCCGAACTCGCTGACCAGCACCACCACGTCGCGCCCACCCACCCGGCCGCGGCCGGTGATGACCGCCTCGTCGGCGCCGGAGCGCTCGGCCGCCCGGGTCAGGGCCTGCGCGTACGCGGCATCGGCGCCCCCGTGCTGCGGCGGCTCGTCCCAGCTCTGGAAGGAGCCGGGGTCGAGCACCGCCTCGATCACGTCGTGGGCACTCGTCGTCACGGCTGCTCCAGCCAGGAGCGGACGTCGGCGGCGTGCTGGTCCAAGGTGGGTGGCGCACGGTGGCCGCGCGGCGTCCGCTCGCTGCCGTCCGCGGCGAAGAACCGCAGTGGCGGTCCGGGCAGCGTCAGCGTGCCGAGGCTGACGTGCTCGACGTCGACGAGCAGCCCCTGGCTGGCGGTCTGCTCCCAGGCGTAGACCTCGTCGAGGGTGCGCACCTTCCCGGCGGGGACGCCGGCCTCGTCGAGGCGGGCGAGCAGCTCCTCGGCCTTCCAGGTGGAGAAGCGGTCCTCGACCAGGGCACGGACCTCGTCGCGGCGTGCGGCCCGCTCGGGGTTGGTGGCCATGCCCTCGGTCGCGGGATCGACGTCGAAGGCGGCGCAGAACCGCCGCCACAGACCCTCGCTGCCGACGGCGATCTGGACGGCGCCGTCGGCGCAGCGGAACAGGCCGTACGGCGAGATCGAGGGGTGGTGGTTGCCCTGTGCCCGGCCGACCTCGCCGGCGATCGTCCAGCGGGTGCCCTGGAAGCCGTGCACGCCGACGACAGCGCTGAGCAACGAGGTCCGTACGACCGTCCCACGGCCTGTGCGCTCGCGCTCGTGCAGCGCCGCGAGTACGCCGTACGCGCCGTACATCCCGGCCAGGATGTCCGCGATCGGCGTGCCGACCCGTTGCGGGTCCTCGGGGCCGGAGCCGGTGATGCTCATCAGTCCGGCCTCGCCCTGCGCGATCTGGTCGTAGCCCGAGCGGCCGCCCTCGGGGCCGTCGTGACCGAACCCGGTGATGGACAGCACGACCAGGCGGGGGTTGAGCTCCTGGAGCCGCTCGATGCCGAGGCCGAGGCGCTCGAGCACGCCGGTGCGGAAGTTCTCGACGAGCACGTCGGCGCGCTCGATCGCCGCGAGCAGGACCGCGCGGTCGGTGTCGTCCTTCAGGTCGAGGGCGACGGACTCCTTGTTCCGGTTGGCCGAGAGGAAGTACGTCGACTCGCGCGCCCCCTCGACCGGGTCCACGAACGGCGGTCCCCAGCCGCGGGTGTCGTCGCCACGGGCGGGCGCCTCGATCTTGATGACCCGCGCGCCGAGGTCGCCGAGCATCATGGTGGCGTGCGGCCCGGCGAGGGCGCGGGAGAGGTCGACGACGACGAGCCCGGACAGGGGCCCCTGGATCGGTGCTGCGGTGCTCATGCTGCTCCCTGCTCGATGGTGGTGACGACGGAGGGTCGGCGCTCGAAGGCACGGGTGACCTGCTCCAGCGCATGGGCGATCTGGAGCGCGCCCAGGTCGTCGTGGTGCCCGGTGACGACCTGCACCCCGATCGGCAGGCCGTCGGTGGAGAAGCCGACCGGTACCGCGGTCGCGGGGCACTCGGTCGCGGTGACCATGCAGGCTGCCTGCATCCAGCCGAGGTAGTCGGGCATCGACACCCCGGCGACGGAGGCGGGATACTCCAGCGCCGCGTCGAACGGCAGTGCCTGGCTGGCCGGGAGGACCAGGGCGTCGTACTCCTCGAAGAACGCCTGGGCACGCACGAAGAGCGCGGCGCGCAGGCGCGAAGCCCGGGCGACGTCCTCACCGGTGAGGGCGCGTCCCGCCGCGACGTTGCCGTGGATGGTCTGCTTGACCAGCTCGGGCGAGCGCTCGACGAGCTCGCCCAGGCCGGTGAGGAAGTTCAGCGCCCGTAGGGTGCGGAAGACCTCCTCGGCACCGGTGAAGTCGAGCGAGGTGTGCTCGACCCGGGCGCCGAGGCTGCGCAGCGTCTCGGCCTGCGCCTCCACCATCGCCGCGACCTCGGGGTCGACGGCGACGGCTCCGCCGAGGTCGGGGGAGACGGCGATGCGGCGTCCGTCGAGGCGTTGCCGCAGGTGGACGACGAAGGCGCCACCGGCATCGGGCAGACACATCGGCAACCGCCGGTCGGGACCCGCCTGGGCGGAGAGCAGCAGGGCGGTGTCGGCGACCGTACGTCCCATCGGGCCCTGGACGCCGAGGGTGCCCCACGGGTCCCGGTTGGGCCAGGTCGGCACCCGCCCGGGCGAGGGGCGGTGCCCGACGACGTTGCAGAACGACGCCGGGTTGCGCAGCGAGCCGCCCATGTCGCTCCCGTCGGCCAGGGACACCATGCCGGCGGCGAGCGCCGCGGCGGAGCCGCCGCTGGAGCCGCCGGCCGAGCGGGTGGTGTCGTACGGGTTGCGGGTGAGCCCGAAGACCGGGTTGAAGGTGTGCGAACCGGCCCCGAACTCGGGCACATTGGTCTTGCCGACGATCACCGCGCCGGCGGCGCGCATCCGCTCGACGATCAGCTCGTCGGCGTCCGGGACGTCGTCGGCGTGGGCGGGCGAGCCGTGGGTCGTACGCAGCCCGGCGGTGGCGTGCAGGTCCTTCACCCCGAGGGTCAGCCCGTGCAGCGCACCGAGGGACGCACCGGTGGCCTGGGCCTCGTCGGCCGCGGCGGCGGCCTTCTCGGCACCCTCGACGTCGAGGGTCACGATCGCGTTGACCTCGGGGTTGGTCGCGGCGATGCGCTCCAGGCAGGCCGCCAGCAGCTCGCGGGCGGACAGGCCTCCGGTACGCAGGAGGGTGGCCTGCTCGGTCGCGGTCAGGTCGGCGGGCGAGGTCATCGCGCCACCCCCTCGGCGACGGCCGGGCGCGTGCTGGCGACGCCGACCTCGCGCGCGATGCCGTCCTCGTCGGTATCGGCGACGACACGGCCGGCGGCGCGCAGGGCGAGCTCGAGGGTGAGCGTGACAGCGACGTTGAGCAGCAGCGCGATCAATCCGTAGATGGAGACGGCGGTGGTCCCGCCCACTGTGCCGAGCACGTCGGGCTGCTGCTGGGTGAGGACCACCAGGGCCACGATCCCGACCAGCAGGCCGGTCCACACCGAGGCCAGCGACAGCAGCCGTCGTCGTCCGATGGCGGCCAGCACGGCCGGGGCCAGCTGGGTCAGGCCGGCGAAGGTGAGCAGCAGCATGTTGCCCAGCAGGGTCGGCTTCTCGATCGCGAGGTAGAGCGCCGCCGCGGTGGCCAGGACGACGACGGCGTGGTTGACCGCGAGCCGGGTGCGCTCGCTGCGGATCTCGACGATGTTGTTGGCGAGCAGGCTGGACATGGCCATGCAGAGCACGCCGGCCGGGACCATGGCGGAGGCCGCGGCCGCCACCGCGATGACGCCGGTGAGCCAGTCCGGCAGGGAGCCGTCGGCCAGCATCAGCAGGACCTTGTTACCGCCGCCCTGTCCCGGGTCGATGCCGGCGGTGACGCCGGTGAAGCCGATGATGACCGGCAGGATGATGACGACCTGGTAGATCGGCATCCAGATGTAGTTGCGCCGTGCGGACCGGCGACTGCCCGCGGCGAGGTAGGCCGGCCACTGGTGGGCGGAGGTCAGGCCGCCGACCGCGATCGCGCTGCTGAGCACGCCGGCGACCCACCACAGCTGGGTGAACACGCCCTTGTCGGGCACCGAGAGCAGCTCGGGGTGCGACTGTGAGATCTGGTGGAACATCGGGCCGATCCCGCCCGCGTAGTGCGCCGGCACGGAGACGACCAGCACGATCATGGCCACCACCATCAGCACGTCCTTGAAGTAGGCCGTGTTGGCGATGCCGCGAATGCCCGACCAGACCACGAAGGTCACGATGAGGACGCCGGCCAGGATCATGCTCCACACGCTGCCGCTGTGGCTGCCGGTGACCAGCTCGACGATGAAACCGAGTCCGGCGATCTGCACCTGCAGGTAGGGCAGCAGGAAGATGACCGCCACGATCGCGGTGAACCGTCCGAAGCTCTTCGAGCGGTAGCGGTGGGCGAAGAAGTCGGACTGGGTGAGGTAGCCGTGCCTCTTGCCGAGTGCCCATGCGCGGGGCACCAGGAAGTAGTTGCTGATGAACGCGATGGGCAGGTACGGGATCGCGTACGTGGCCGCGACGCCGCCGCCGAACGCGTAGGCGGCCACCGCGAGGAAGGTGAAGGTCGTGAAGACCTCGCCGGCCTGGAGGAACCACATGGTGTAGGCGCCGAAGCTGCGCCCGCCGACGGTCCACTCGGCCAGCGTGGCGGATGGACGACGTCGGGCGATCAGGCCGCACAGCGCGATGAGCAGGCAGCCGAAGAGGGTGACGGCGAGGATCATCGGACCGCCTCCGTCGTCACCGCGTCGTCCTCGGCGTCGGTCTCGCTGCGCTCGACGAGCAGGAGCAGCGGCGTGATCGCGATGACCCAGGCCGAGGTCCACAGGAAGAGTCGCGGCAGGCCCAGCACCAGGCCGGGGCTGTTCACGAACGGTAGGTAGACGCTGCCCAGCAGCGCCACGACGGGCAGGATCAGCAGGAGTGCCACGCGCGGTGCGCCGTGACGACGGGACGGGCTCATCGGGTCTCCTCGGGAGGGAACGGACCAGGGTGGATCGATGAGGCATCCTGTGGCGCTACGCCGGATCCCGACAAGAAGCACGACACAAGTGGCGGATATCGCCACCGACGTGGCGCAGATCACGTACGCTCGCACCCATGACGACGCTCGCTCACTCCGGCCGCACGCAGGCGCCGCTCGACGGACTCGACCGGCGCATCGTGGGCGCGTTGCAGGTCGACGGGCGCGCCTCGTGGCGTCTCATCGCCGAGGCGCTCGGCGAGCCGGAGCGCACCGTCACCCGGCGCGGGAACCGCCTGATCGAGGAGCGGATCGTGCGGGTGGTGGGGACGTTCGTCCGGGGCAGCGGCGTGATCGCCCGCGCGCAGAGCGCGCCGGGCATGCTCCGCGTCGGCACCCAGGCCTGGGCGTCGCGGACCGACTCGACGTTCGTCTACCTGCTCACCGGGGGCGCCGGCGCGGTCGCCGAGATCCACTGCCCGCCCACGCGGCTGCACACCCTCGTCGTCGACGAGCTGCCGGGCACGCCGGGCGTCACGTGGTGCACGGCCTCGCCGATCGTGCACTACTACAAGACCGTGCACGACTGGCAGCCCGATCTGCTGTCTCCCGACGAGGTCACCGCGTTGCGCCCACACAGTCTCCCGGCCACCCCGGTCGGCAAGGAGCAGGCACCGCTCAACGCCTCCGACCAGGCGCTGCTGCGCGCACTCGCCGAGGACGGCCGGCTCACCTTCGACGAGCTCGCCCGCGCCAGCCGCGTCTCGGAGACCACCACCCGTCGCCGGGTGGAGGCGCTGCGCGCCTCCGGCCGCATCTACATCCGAGCGGTCGTCGACCCCGCGGTCCTCGGGCTACCGGTCCACGCCCTGCTCTGGTTGCGCACGCCGCCCGCGCGGACGGCCGAGGTGGGTGAGGCGCTCGCCCGTTCCCCGTACGTGCGCTACGTCTGCGGTCTGCTGGGGGAGTTCCAGCTGCTCGTCGAGGTCGCCGTCCCCACCCTGGATGCGCTGCAGCATCTGATGACGACCTCCGCCTGGGCCGGCCAGGTGCAGAGCATGGAGACGTCGCTGGTGATCGAGACGCTGAAGTCCAGCCAGGTGATCTACGAGTAGAGGGCGTCGACGGAGCGGGTACCCGATTCGGGGGATTCTGCCAGCTTCCACTCAGGCGTTGAGTGTGGAGAGGCCGATCGGCCACTTCACCACTCGGGAGTATTCGATGCGGAGATCCGTAGGACTCATCGCGGTCGCGACCTTGGTCGGGGCCGGCTTCACGACAACCGGTGCGCAAGCCGCGCCCGCTCATCCCAGCAGCCACCAGCACGCCGCGAGGGTCGCCCACTCCCACGGCTACGCCCCGCCGCCGATCCAGTGGGGTCCATGCACGAGCGCGAGCCTGCAGAAGGCGGGCGCATCGTGCGGCATGGTCACCGTCCCGCTCGACTACGCGCGTCCGAACGGCACCAAGATCCAGCTCGCCGTCTCGCGCGTCCTGCACAAGACGAGCGACGCGGACGCCCAGGGCGTGATGCTGGTCAACCCGGGTGGTCCCGGGGGATCGGGGTTGGAGTACTCCCGACTCGGCCCGGCTGTTCCTGACGGCGGCGGCGATCCGTACGACTGGATCGGCTTCGACCCGCGCGGCGTCGGGGACAGCGTGCCGTCGCTGACCTGCGACGGCGACTACAACGCACCCGGCCGGCCCGCCTACGAGCCCGAGTTCGGGACCAAGTGGTACTGGCTCGCCAAGACGGCGGCCTACTCCCACGACTGCAAGCAGTCCGACGCGGCGGCACTGCTGCAGCACGACCACACCACCGACTGGGTGGCCGACATGGAGAGCATCCGCAAGGCCCTCGGCGTGCAGAAGATCAACTACTACGGCTTCTCCTACGGCACCTACCTGGGTCAGGTCTACGCGACCCTGCACCCCGACCGAGTCCGTCGGTTCGTCTTCGACGGCGTCGTCGACCCGCGCGACGTCTGGTACAAGGCCAACCTCGCCCAGAACGTGCAGTTCGACCGCAACATCGACACCTACTTCGACTGGGTCGCCGACAACAACGCGTCGTACGGGCTGGGCACCAGCGGCCGCGCCGTACGGGCGCTGTACTACCGGGTGCTCGACCGCCTGGGCGAGGATCGCGACCCCAACTTCGGGGCAGCCGACTGGGCCGACACGTTCCAGGACGCCGCCTACTACGTCTACGACTGGGACGACCTGGCGCACATCCTCGTCTCGGCCGCGCACGGCGACCTCGGTCCCGCGAAGGCGTGGTACGACGACCCGACCGGCCCCGGCGCGGACAACGAGTACGCCTCCTATCTCGCCGTCTCGTGCACGGACGCACCGTGGCCCTCGTGGCGGACCCAGGAGAGCGACGCCTATCGGATTGCGTCGTTCGCCCCGTTCCTCACCTGGGGCAACACCTGGTTCAACGCGCCGTGCAACACCTGGCCGGCGAAGGCGAGCACGCCGGTGAGCGTCGACGGCAAGAAGGTGCCGCCGATCCTGCTGATCGAGGAGACCAACGATGCGGCCACCCCGTGGCCCGGAGCCATCGAGGTCCGCAAGCGCTTCCCCGGCGCACGGCTGATCGAAGGGGTCGGCGGCACGACGCACGCCGGTTCCCTGTCGGGCGTCTCCTGCACCGATGACCGGATCGCGGCCTACCTGCTGCACGGCACGCTCGATCCGCGCAAGCCGGGCAACAACCGCTCCGACGTCCAGTGCCCGCCCGTCCCGCCGCCCGCCGCGACACCGGCCACGACGGCCTCCGGTCTGGCTCCGTCCGTCGGGTCGAGCCGCGGTGACCGGCTCGGCTCGCTGCGTCATCTGCTGACGAGCACCGGGCTCGGCGGCCTCTGAGCGAGCCTTTCGTACGACCCGTGGTGCCTTCCGCCGCTCCCGCCGCGGAACGGCGGAAGGCACTCACGCGAGCAGGCGGGCCATCAGCGCCATCAGCTGCTCCTGCTCGGCGGCGGTGAGGGGCGCCAGGAAGTCGTGCTGGACCTCGTCGACGACCCGGTCGAGGTCGGCGAGCGTCGCGCGTCCGTCGCTCGTCATCGTCACGATGTTGCGCCGCTTGTGCGCCGGATCGACGGTGCGCTCGACCAGGCCGCGCGACTCGAGCTCGTTCAGCGCATTGGTGACGTCGCTGCGGTCGATCCCGGTCCTGCGGCCCAGGTCGGCCTGGCTGGTCGGTCCCCCCTCGTCGAGGGCGGCGAGCAGCCGGTAGTGATAGCCGCGCAGGCCGCCGTCGTGTGCCTCGAACCCGGCGTTGAGCATGCCGAACGAGCGCGCGTGCAGCCGGTTCACCATCCAGGTCGCACGCTGGGCGACGCGGGACGGGGACGGGTCGTCACGGGGGACTGAGCGCATGGGCGTCACCCTAGCCGCTTGTGGGTCGCACCAACACTCAGATAGATTGGTCACGCCAACATTGGTCCGACCAACGTAGGAGTTGTCATGTCCCCTGCACCAGCCGAGCGCGCCCACACCCTGCCGGGTCAGCGGTTCGCGAACGCCGTCGTCCGCACCCTCCTGCGTACGCCCGGCCTGTCGCGGGTCGTCGGCGCGAAGCTCGTCACGCTGTACGTCGTGGGCAGGAAGTCGCAGCGCCGCTACTCGATCCCGGTCGCCTACCTCGCCGACGGTGGCGACCTCGTGATCGGCACCCCGTTCGCCTGGGGCCGCAACCTGCGCTCCGGCGAGCCGATCCAGGTGCGGCTCAAGGGCAGGATCCGCAGCGCCGACGTCCAGGTCTCCACCGACGAGTCCGAGGTGGTGGCCGGCTATGCGCTGATGGCGCGCGCCAACCCCACCTTCGCGAAGTTCAACGACATCACGCTCGGCGCGAACGGCGAGCCCGACCCGGACGACCTCCACCAGGCCTGGGTCGCCGGGGCCCGGGTGATCAGGCTCAGCCCCCGCATCGCCTAGCAGCTCAGTGCGCCGGCGAGCCGAGCGCGGCCGGGTGCCGCAGCCGGAGCAGTGTCAGCGCCGACACGACGGTGACGACCGCCTCCGCCGCCAACGCAGGGAAGCCGAGCGGCTCGGTCCAGTTGCCCACGTCGTCGCCGATCTGCGGCAGTCCGACCGTGCGCGAGAGCACGAACGCGATCACCGCGGCCAGTGCGACCACGCCGGTGACCGCCCAGACGAGGGGCGTGTCGGCGACCAGCAGCGCGAGCGCCAGGACGATCGCCGCCACAGACAGGGCGATGAAGAGCCACCCGACGTACGGCGCCTCCTCGAGGTGCTCGCGGACGAGGGGCACGTGCGTGCCAGCGGTGACGAGGAGCCCGAGGACCGCGGCCGCGCGATCGGGGCTGTGCAGGGCGTGTTGCTTCATGACGCTCACCTCCGGTGGTGCTGGGGTGGACGCGCCGCCACGCGCCCACCCCAGGCGCACCTCACTTGACGGAGAAGTACAGGAACAGGTTGGTCGGGATCGCAGCCGTGGTCTTGCCGGCCTTGATCTCCTTCTTGAGGAAGGCGGCCGAGCGGTGGGCGTTGATCTTCTTGTACTCGGCCTTGCTGGTCACCCCGACGACCTTCACGTCCCACCACTCCGGCTTGCCGTGGTTGCGGTCGGTGATGAAGTGGCTGTGGCCGGGCGTCGCCGAGTTCTTCAGCGCGTCGGTCAGCTGGGCGTCGCTCAGCTGCGGGTAGAGCGGCTTCAGTGCCGGCTCGAGCCGGGTGAGGTCGATCGTGGCGGGGTGGTCGACGCAGACCAGGCCGTCGGGGCAGTCCATCGCGGCCATCTTGACCTTGAAGCCGAGCGGGACCGTGATGAAGAGCGGGTCGTGGTGCTTCGCGGGAGCCGTGTGCCACTTCGCCCCGGCTTCACAGCCGGTGCTCGCCGAGGACGACACCGAGGTGTCGCAGAAGAATCCCTTGCTGTAGGTGAAGCTCAAGGCCTTGCCGTCGTAGAACGCCTTGGTCATGCCGAACTCGTTGGTGCCGTGGCCCGGCCCCATCGCCATCGCCGGGCTCGACGCTGCGACCGCAGCTCCGACGCCACCGGCGAGAGCCATCACCGCGGCAGCTGCCGCGAGTCGGGTCTTGCCACTTCCGAACTTGCTCATTGCCTTCTCCTCCGTCGTACCGAATGGTTCGATCAGTGGAGGTTCGGAGCGGTGTCCGGGAACGGATGGGTGTCGGCCGAAGACTTTGCTCTCAGGCGCGGAGTGCTGGGTCAGCCGCGAGCGTGGGTGTAGACGATGTGCAGGTCGCACTGCGCCTTGCGGGCGACCTCGCTGGCGATGCTGCCGAGGATGCGGGCGGCGCCCTGCACCCGCTTGTTGCCGACCACGATCATGTCCGCGTCCGTGCTCTGGGCGACCTCGAGGAGGGCTTCGGCAGGCTTGCCGCCGGCGGCCTGCGCGCGCACGGACAGGTTCGGGTAGACGTTGCGCAGCCGGCCGATCGTCTGCTCGGCCACCTCGGTGGCCGGCTCGACGGTGGTGAACACCAGGTCGCGGTCGTCCTGGACCCGCTCGACCTCGTAGTTGCCGTACGCGCACACCACCCGCAGCTCGGCGTCGAGGGCAACGGCCAGACGCGCCGCGGCCAGGGCGGCCTGTGCGGCCGGCTCGCTTCCGTCGACTCCGACGACGATCACGCCCATGCTGTGCTCCTCCGTGGCTCTGGTGCAGAACGCGATCAGCCTAGCGCCCGACGCCGCCGGGTCTGCACGAAGAGCACGAGCACGACGACCACGAACGCCAGATACGTCGAGTAGTGCTCGACCTGGTCGACCACGTCGACGGCCGGCTTGCCGATCGCGTACCCGAGCCCGACCATCGGGCCGACCCACAGCAGTGTCGCGACCAGGTCCAGGGCCAGGAAGGTCCGCAGGCGCATCCCGGAGAGCCCGGCCGTCACGTAGATCATCAGGGCGGGCACCGGCAGGTAGTAGGCGAGCACGACGGCTGCGGGGCCGAACCGCCGGGCGATCCGCTCGAGGCGCGCGATCCTGGCTTCGCCCTTGGCCATGCCGCGTTGCGTCGGAGCGCGACCCATCACCAGGTGCAGCGCACGATCGCCCCAACGCCGTCCTGCCCACCAGAAGACCCAGTCGAACATCATCGAGCCCGGCACGGCCGCCGCCACCGCGAACCACAGCGGCAGCTCGCCGAGCCGGCTGTGCGCCCCGACCGTCACCTCGGCCAGGGTCGAGCCACCGATGATCTCCAGCAGCAGCGGGTGCGCGCCGATCAGCGCCGGTACGAGCGGCCACATCGCCAGCGAGTAGACGACGTAGAGGCCGAGGAACCCGGCGAGCACGACGTCCGTCCTCCCGGCGCCCTCCGGCCACGGCCCACGCACGCGTCGCGGAGTCTGTGGGTCGGCGTCGTCCGTGGTGAAGGTCATCCGGGCCAGTGTCCACCATCGGCGTGGTTCGATGGACGCATGGCCGAAGAGCCGTCGATCGTCGTGGTGGTGGGGCGCGGTGGCCGGAACCCCTGAGGGCGCGCCGGTGGGCCGCCGCGTCGTGCTCGGTCTCCTCGGTCTGGGCGCGGTCGGCGTGGTCACCGGCAGCAGGATCCAGACCTGGCTGAGCGATGCGCTGGCGCCCGTGCAGCTGCACGACCCGACCGGCATCTCGGGGCTGGTTCCGCTGGGGGACACCTGGCGCTACTACTCCGTCACCGGGCCGGTCGCCTCGCGCGACGCCGCGTCGTACTCGCTGGCGGTATCGGGACTCGTCGCCCACCCGGGGAGCTACTCGCTGGCGGATCTCCGGGCGCTGCCGCAGACCGCGTTCACCGACACGTTCCAATGCGTCACCGGCTGGCGCGTGCCCGACGTCCCGTGGACCGGCGTCCGGGTGGCGGACCTGCTCGACGTGGCAGCGCCCACCGCTGACGCCGTCGGCGTCCGCTTCGGCTCCTTCGACGGCACCTACTCCGTCAACATGACCCTCGAGCAGGCCCGGCGCGACGACGTCATCGTCGCGTTGACGATGTACGGCAAGCCGGTCACCCACGACCACGGCGGGCCCGTGCGGATCTACTCGGGCTCGATGTACGGCTACAAGAGCACGAAGTGGCTCTCCACGGTCGAGGTGACCCCGGACGACCGGCCGGGCTACTGGGAGGCTCGCGGCTACCCGTTGGACGGGATCATCGGTGAGTGACGCCCCGGACCTCCACCGGTTCGTGCGCGTCGAACGCGTCGTGCACCGGCTGGTCGCGCTGCTGTTGGGCACCTGCCTGGTCACCGCGGCGATCCTCTACAACGGCTCCCTCATGCTGGCCGTCGGCCACCGCCACCTCGTCGAGACCATCCATGTGTGGTGCGGCATCGCCCTGCCGGTCCCGATGCTCGCCGGACTCGCATCCGCGGCGTACCGCCTCGACCTGCGCCACCTGAACCGGTTCACCCCGTCGGACTGGCGCTGGCTGCGCAGCTCGGATCGTCGCGACGGCACCATCGCCGTCGGGAAGTTCAACGCCGGCCAGAAGATCAACGCGTGGCTGGTCGCCGGCGCCACCGGTGTCCTGCTCGGCACCGGGGTGCTCATGTACTGGACCGGGCTCGTGCGGCTCTCGTGGCGCTCCGGGGCGACGTTCGTGCACGACTGGTCAGCCCTCGCACTCGGGCTGTTGGCCCTCGGCCACCTGGGCTTCGCCTTCCGTGACCCGGAGGCTCGCCGAGGGATGCGTACGGGCCGGGTCTCGGCGCGCTGGGCACGGGCCGAGCACGGCGCGTGGGCCGACGAGATCAGTGGATCAGCCGACGCCGAATCGCCGGGTCCGAACGCCCCGTGAGCGCCCGAGGCATCGTCGCGGTGGCGGCGTGATGGCTGCGGGTCCGAGGGGCCTCGTGCTGTGTGGGCCACCCTGCGTCGGCAAGACCGAGACCGGAGTCCTCGTAGCGCAGACGCACGGGTGGAGCTTCGACGATGCCGACCGCGAGCAGGCGTCCTGGCTGCTGGGGCTCGGGTGGGGGAGCGACACGTTCTCGCAACGGGTCGGCGAGGTCGGGCGGCAGCGGGCCTATCTCGAGTACGAGATCCTGCTGGCCGACTACCTGGCAGCGGTGCTCTCGGAGCATCCGACGGGCGTGATCGCGCTCGGTGCCGGACATGCTCATGCGGCGGGCGCCGAGGCGTCGGAGCGGATCGTGGCCACGTTGCGCGCCGATCCGCGTCCCGTCGTGCGCCTCCTGCCGGACCCCGATCCTGCGGTCTCGTGCGCGGTGGTGCGCGCCCGTGTGTCCGCCCGGGGCGACGACACGTATCGCCGTCCGGGCCGCGACCTCATCTCCGAGTGGATCGGGTCCCCGGTCATGACGCTCGCGTCCGACCACACGCTCTACACCGGCGAGGACGGCCCGACCGCGGTCGCCGCCTCGCTGGCGCGGTTCCTCGCCGATCTGCCTGGCGGAGGCCGGTGCGGCGCGGGAGCAGCAGGCCGCTGATGTCTCACGGAGTGATGGGTCCCACGGTGCTCGGTACCGGGGCAAGCGCCTCGACGACTGTTCGAGCCGTCGCCTCGTCGTACGGGCGGATCTTCACGGTGAAGCTCAGCCCGGTCACCGTGCGTGACGTGGCCACTGAGCACTCCCGGAGTCCGTTCGGTCCGCGGATCACGTGATCGAGACGCTCCATGGCGGCGCGCTGTTCGCGCACGAGGGCGCGTTCCCCGGCATTCCACTCGTCGTCGATGCCCGGAGTCGGAAGAACATTGAACTCCCGCATGACTCGAAGCGGGTGCAGGAAGTCCCAACGACGCCGAACGAGCGCCCGGGCGTGCATCTCGACGAAGCTGGGAGGAAGGAAGACATGGCGCTCGGCGAGCGAAGCACTGAGTCGTTCCATCACTTCGGGCACGTCGCGCCCGCGCGCATCGCGTCCCACGAGATCCGAGGCTTCGCGGATCGCGTGAGCTCTGGCGTGTGCGCGGCCCTCGGGCGTCTCGTGGCTCGGGTCCACGCGACGATGGTAGGCGATCTCGCCCGGGTGCGCAGTCGCGAGCGTCAGGTGTCGCGGCCTCAGACGAGCGAGCGAAGCCGCTCGGAGAGCGTCTGCTCGACGGCCCGGGTGACCGCTTCGGTCACGAGGGTGCTGAGCTGGTCGGTGTCGTCGAGATTCGTGAGCAGCGCGCGGACGTCGAGGTCGGTGATCGCCTGCCGCATGACCTCGTCGGTGGGCAGGGCCTGATTGACCAGGGTGTCGGGGAGCGCTCTGATCGCGAGCTTGACCAGGGCATTGAGGTCGGAGGCGTCCAGCGCCTGGTCGACCAGGTCTGCTGCGGGTGGCAGGGTTCCGTCCTGCTTCATCCGCTCGACGGCGTCGAGCAGTCCGGCACGGAGGGCGTCGACCTGGGCGTCCGTGGGGGCGGTGTGACCCTGGGCGAGGTCGAGGACCAGCGCTTCCCGTGAGGTGCCGAGGCGGCAAGCCGCGCCGTCGAGCCCGAGCAGGACCAGATCCTGACCGAGGTCGTCGAGCGTGGTCGGCGGGCTCGTCGGTGCGGAGTGCGCGGCGCAGGGGTCGGCCAGCGCTGTCGGCGCGTATTGTCCGCCGCCGCTCGCGACCTGCACGGCCAACACGACCGCCACCAGGGCGAGTGCGCCGAGCGGAAGCGCGACGAGGCGTACGCGCGCCATCGCGCTCATGCCGCCCTCCGGCGGACGGCGAGCGGCACCAGCGCCAACAGGGCGAGGGCCGCGGCGATCAGGAACGAGTCGCGGAAGGCACGGGTCGCGGCGCGCTGCACCTGGTCGATCAGGGCGTGTTCCAGTTCGTCGGCGGCTGCGCGGTCGGAGGACGCGATCGGGAGCGAGCGGAAGGCCGGACGGAGGTCCGGGACCTGGTCGGTCTCGCCGTCGAGCTGGGCGGAGAGCGCCTGGGCGATCGCGACCTTGTCGCTGGTCGGCATCGGCGCATCGAGGACCAAGGCGGTGATCGCGTCCTGCGCGGGTCCCCGGGCGGTGTTGAGGCTCGCGGTGAACACCGGGGTCAGGACGAGCAGCCCGGCGACCACGCCGAGGTGCCGCGCGGCGATGGTCCAGCCTCCATGCACCGCTCGGGGCAGCCGATCGCGCAGCGCCGCGGCGGTCAACCGGTCCACCGTCATGCCCAGCCCGAGACCGACGAGCGCCTGCGGGGCGATGGTCCAGGCGAGGTTGGCGGAGGGCAGCAGCGCCAGTCCGACCAGCCCGCCGGCGACGAGGATGCTGCCGGTGATCGCCTCCATCCGCGGACTCGCCCCGACGCCGCGTACCAGCGGCCGGGCCGCAGCCGCCGCGATCGGGATCACCGTCACGGTGAGGGCCGCGGTGGCGGGGGAGCGGCGCCACCCCTCGACCAGCAGCAGGACCAGGAGGAACAGCGCCGCCGTCAGCGCGGCGGAGAGGAGCGCGAGCGCGAGATTGGGTGCGAGCCGTGGACGGTGCCGCTCGGGTGTCGTGGCCCGGATCGGAGGGATGCTCAGGGCGGCGGGTACGGCCATCAGGGCCACCGGCACCTGCACCACGAAGATCGACTGCCACGAGATCGCCTGGGTGAGGAGGCCGCCGACCACGGGACCGGCCGCGGTGCCGACCACCCCCGCGGCTATCCACCACCCGACGCCACGCTGCTCGCCCCGTGCGCTCACCAACAGCTCGAGGGAGCCGACCAGCGCGAAGGCGCCACCCACGGCCTGCACCGAGCGAGCGGTGATCAGCACCTCCATCGACCCGGCCAGCGCGCACGCCGCCGACGCCAGCGCGAACAGGCTGATCCCGGCCGCGCAGCACCAGCGCTGGTCGATCCGCTCACAGATCTTCGCGGCCGGCACCGCACACAGCGCCAGCACGAGGTTGTACGAGATCAGCACCCACGCGATCCCCTGCACCGTCCCGTGCAGCCGCTGCAGGATCGCGGGCAGCGCGAGAGTCACGATCGCCGAGTCGGCGAGGACGAAGCCGACCGTCAGCGCGAGGAGGGGGACCTGGTAGCGACGCACGCGCCCATCTTCGCTGCTGTTCCGATCCTGTGTGTCGTGGACCGTCAGCGCACCGCCCCGCCGAAGAAGACCTGGATCTCGACGATCTGTCCGTCGACCACCGTGATGAGCTCGGTGTTGCGATGGGTGCCGCCGGTCTTGAGGTCGTACTCGTACAGGATGAACACGTCGCCCCCGCCGGCCGGCGTGACGTGGATCAGCTCCTGGCGGGCGACGCGGTCGGCGGTGGGGAAGCATCGCTCGAAGAAAGCGGCGCGGTCGATGTGGTCGTCCTGCGGGCTGGTGAAGATGAGGCTCTCGCCGACCAGCGCCTCGGCCGCGGCGCGGTCCTGTCGTACGTACGCGTCGAAGTTGGCGCGCACGATCTCCTCCGGTGTCATGGGGACCTCCTTGAGCCGGGTGCTGTGTCCTCCTCAGGCGAGGTACCCGCCCCGCTGCCTGACCACGGGGTGTCGTATCGAGGCGTTCCCGTTCGTAGCGTAGGTAGGGGCGGACATCGGGTGTGCCCGACGAAGGGAGCAGGGATGCCGGAGTACCTCATCTTCTTCAACCAGCAGTGGGTCGGCGAGCACGACGAGTCCTGGTACGACGGCCGCGTCGAACCGTCCCGAGCCGTCATCCGGCAGATGCAGGAGCAGGGCGTCCTGGTCTACGCCGGCGGCCTCGTCGAGGAGCTCGAGGAGGCCGCGAGCGCCGACGCCACCAGCGGTGACGTGCTCATCACCGACGGCCCCTTCGCGGAGACCAAGGAGTGGCTCGGCGGGCTCACCATCGTGGACGTTCCCGACGACGCGTCCGCCCGCATGTGGGCGGGGAGGGTGGCCGAGGGGTGCGGCTGGCCGCAGGAGGTGCGCCGCTTCAAGGCCGGCTCGATGCGGAAGGAGTAGGGCTCACACCCCGCTTCGTGCTGCAGGTAGCTGGGTCACGCGGCTGGGTCACTCGCCCGCGGACCGCAGGTGCCGCCAGCCGCCGGCGCGGTTGTTCGCCACGATGGCGCGCAGCAACGTGACGAGGGCGTCGTGGTCGACGGAGTCGCCCCGGTAGATCTGGATGGCGCGGGCCGTCGCGTTGCCCTGGCCCTGGTTGATCAGGCCGCCCGGGTCGGGCACGGTCGGGTCGTACAGGAACAGGTTCACGTGGTCGCGGGTCGCGAGCAACGCACAGACATTGCCCCGGAGCACGAAGTACGGCTGCACCGTCCGCTTGATCGTCTCCTCGATCGCGGGGTCGGCCTCCCAGATGATGTGACGCAACTCGGTGCAGAGCTCGCGCTGCCAGGTGGGCAGCGCGGCGAGGTAGGCGTCGACGCCGGGATGGGCCCGATCCGTCATGGCGACAACGTACGTCCGCGTGCCGCTGCGGCGCCACGGCCCAGCACTCCGGCCCAGCACTCCGGCTCAGCGCTCCGGGTCGGCGGTGAGCTCGACCTCGATCTCGTCACCCGCGGCGCGGCCGGTCTGCTTGCGGGTCTCCGCGTTGAACGACACGAGGTAGCGACCGCCCATCACGCCGATCGTCGTCGTGTACGTGTAGCCGCCGTCGATCGTGACGACGACCGGTACGCGCTTGCCGCGGTCGAAGGACAGCACCATCTCCTCCGGTACGACGATGCCGACGTTGTTGCCGCCGGTCGGCTCCAGCACGGTGCGAAAGGTCGCCATGTCGTGTCTCCTTCGGGGTGGAGGGGCTCGCGGTCGACGGCGGTGCCGTCACCATGAAGCCAGGATCGCGGATCTCGCGCATGCCGACAACGGCTCACCCCGCATGGGAGGGCGGTGGTGGTCGAGGGCGAGCATTCGGTCGGACCGAATGCTGCCGCCGGTGCCGGCGGTCGCGTCCGTACGGCAGGTCCGGCACCGTGATCGAGGTGACCCAAGAACGCTCGTCGGCACCGATGTCGACCGCCCCGACCATCGCGCCGCCCAGCACCAGGAGCCACTTCGGCCCCCGTGATCTGGTGGCCACCTCGCTGGCCTACTTCATGGTTCTGCTCGACATCACCGTGCTCGCGGTGGTGGAGCCGGACCTGATCCGCGGCCTGCACACGGACGCGATCGGGGTCGGCTGGGCCACCACGAGCTACACGATCTGCCTTGCGGCGTTCCTGGTCCTGGCCGGTGCGTTGGCGGACCGGATCGGTGCCACGCCGATGTTCGTGGCGGGGGTCGTCGGTTTCGGTGCGACGTCCCTCGCGTGTGCCGCGAGCCCGAGCATCCTCGCCCTGGTGCTCGCGCGCGGCGCGCTGGGCCTGTGCGCCGCGGCCATCATCCCGAGCTCGATGGCCTTGATCGCCGGCGGCTATCGCGAACCGGCGCGCAGGGCACGCGCCATCGCGGTCTGGGCCGCGATCAGTGGAGCGGCCATGGCTGCCGGACCGCTGGTCGGGGGAGCCCTGGTGATGGGCCTCGGGTGGCGTGCCGTCTTCGCGGCCAATCTCCCGGTCGTGCTCGTCGTGCTGTTCCTGCGGCGTGGACAGCCGATCGGTACCGCTGTGCGGCGGCGGGTGATCGATCCCCGGCCTCACCTGATGCTGGCGCTCACGTTGGCCCTCGCGACGGTCGCAGTGACCGAGATCGGGCAGCGCCGGCTGACGCTCGCCGCGATCGCGGCCGTCGCGGCCCTGCTCCTCGGGGGAGGCACGGTGCGTTGCGAACGCCGGTCGGCCGCCCCGATCGTGCCGTCGGCGTTGCGCCGCAGCGGTGGCGCGTGGCTGGGGTTCGCGTGGGGTGGTGCGATCAACCTCGCGCTCTCCACCCTGATCTTCACGATCCCGCTGAGTCTCCATGCCACCCCGGTCGGATGTGGCCTGGTGCTGCTGCCGATGACGGCGATGGTCGCGTTCAACCCGCTGCTCACCGGGCGGATCGTCGCGTCGAAGGGGCCGTTGCTGCCGATCCGGATGGGTCTGCTCTCCCTCGCCGTGGGGGCCGCGGTCACCGCCGTCGAGATCGGCGGGGGAGTGAGCCCCGCGCTCGAATGCGGACTCCTGCTGTGCGGGCTCGGGATCTCGTGGGCGCTGCCCGCTCTGGTGGCCTACGTGGTCGGGCAGGCTCCGGTCGACGCCGCCGGCGCGGTCGCCGGGCTCCTCAACGCCACCCGGCAGGCGGGCGCCACCCTCGGCGCTGCCGCCGCGGCGGCGCTCCTCGCTGCCCGGCCATCCGGAGGGGGCGCGGAGGCCGCGTTGCTGCTGGCCGCGGCGACCGCGCTCCTCGCCGCGATCGGTGCGTGGAGCCGGCGCGGTCGGTGAGGTCAGCGCGTCGAGATCGCGTACAGCAGGTCGCGCAGCTGCGATCGACGGCTGTCCTCGCCGCGTCGCCACACCAGACGCATCTGGAGCGGCGGGGTGGCGATGCTCAGCTCGCGCAGGGAGCCGGTCGCGAGATCCTCGTGGACGGCGAAGTCCGGCAGCACGGCGACACCTCGCCCGTCCTTGACCCACGCCTTGATCTGCGGGATGCCGCCGACCGCGGTGAGCGGCGTGTCAGCCCCGAGCCAGTGCTGGGTCGCCATCCAGTACGAGCACCGCCGTTCCTGGCCGAGGAGGACGGTCGTGCTCCGGAGGGTGTCGATGCTCACCCGCATGCGCGCAAGCGGGCTCTGCGGATCCGCGACCGTCACCATCCGCACCGCACGGAGGTCGACGTGCTCGAGGTCGTCGCGCGGCGTCGCGAAGCCGAGCTCGCCGAGCGCGTCGCCGGTGTCGAGGAGGACC
The DNA here is from genome assembly GCF_055391535.1 of Nocardioides sp. JCM 18998. NCBI lineage: Bacteria > Bacillati > Actinomycetota > Actinomycetes > Propionibacteriales > Nocardioidaceae > Nocardioides > Nocardioides sp. JCM 18998. Next base: position 3,700,533 of record NZ_AP043886.1, on the reverse strand, counting down.
ACGGCGTCGACCTCTCCCTCGCTCAGCATCGTGAGCAGGATCGCGCGATCGGCGTTCGGGCGAAGCTCCACGGAACGGTCGGGGAACCGCGAGGCGTACGTCGCCATCAGCGGGGCGAGCTCATCCGTCGCCAGCGCCGGCAACGCTCCGATCACCAGCGTCGGAGTCGCTTCGCGCAGCTCGGCGACCGCGGCACGCAGCGATGCGATCAACGGTCCGACCTGCGCCAGGAACCGCGCACCACCCGGGGTGGGGCGGGTGCCTCGCGCCGAGCGGGTGAACAGCGCGACGCCGACCTCGCTCTCCAGCTGTCGGATCCGGTCCGAGACCGAGGACGGGGCGATCCCCAGGGCCGCCGCGGTGGCGTTGACGGTGCGGTGCTTCGCCAGGGCGATCGCTGTCTCGAGCCGGCTGATCTGCACACCGTGGAGACTACTGAGCGTTCCGGCGGGCGTAGTCGTCGATCTTCCCCTCGATCACGCGGAGCGAGGTGCGCCAGGCATCGAGCTGCCGCTCGATGTGGCGCCGGTGGTCCTCGAGCAGGGCGAGACGCTCGGGCACACCGTCGGGGTCGGTGGCCACGAGGCGGGTGAACTCGGCGATCCGGGCGAGCGGCATCCCGGTGTCCTTCAGGTGCATGAGGACCTCGATGAGGTGCACGTCGGAGCTCCGGTAGCTCCGGTGCCCGCCGGTGTCGCGGCGTGGACCGGGCACCACACCGCGGCGTTCGTAGTACCGCAGCGTGTCAGGGTCGAGGCCCAGGCGCTCGGCAACCTGTCCGATCGACCACTCGCCGTCGTGGGTCGGCTCAGCCACGGCGTGCCGTCTCCAGCTCCGTGACCGCCTGTGGCGCGAGGGTCGAGGTGACGGCGGACCAGGCGCTGTGTACGTGCTCGGGGCGGGACACGCCGACCACGGGGATCACCGGCTGCGGCCTGTTGACCATCCAGGCCAGGACGGTCTGACCCGCGTCCAGGCTGTGGTCGTGGGCCACCCGGCGCAACGCGGACAGCGCGGTCGTGGTGGCCGGCGCCGCGCCATAGCCGTCGGGTAGGGACCGGTCGGGACGGGTGTAGCCGCCGGAGAGCAGCGGGGAATAGCCGAGCGTGGGCATGGCGTGACTCTGGCACAGGGCGACGAGCGCGTCGTCCAGCAGTACGTGGGGCGTCAGGTCCGCGTCCTGCGCCGGCACCAGGTAGCTGAAGCGCTGCTGGAGCGCCCGGTAGTGGTGCGGCGTCTCGGTGTCGAGCGCCTGCTGCAGTCGGGCGTGCGTGAGGTTGCTGGCCGCGATCTCTCGCACGATGCCCTCCTCGACGAGCGCGCCGAGGGCACCGAGGGTCTCCGAGATCGGCACGCTCCGATCGTCGATGTGGGCGTAGAGCAGGTCCAGGTTGTCGACGCCGAGGCGGCGCAGGGAGCCCTCGACCTGGGTCCGGATCGCGCCGGCGGACAGGCCCTGGACCCGATCCAGTCCGCCATCCGCGTACGCCGGGCGAGCGCCGACCTTCGTCGCCAGGACCACGTCGTCCCGTACGCCCGCCCCGCGCCGAGCGAGCCATGTCCCGATGGTGTGCTCGGACTCGTCGCCGGTTCCGCCCGCCCAGAACGCGTAGTTGTTGGCCGTGTCCCACAGCCGTGCGCCGCTGTCGAAGGCGACATCCAGGCATCGGGTCGCGTCCCCGGCCGAGACCCGGGTCCCGAAGTACATGGTCCCGAGTGCCATCGGAGGGACCGACAGCTGTCCGATGCGGAGGTGTTCGTCCATGCCGGACAGCCTCAGGGCTGGACCATGGTCCAGGTCAACGCGGTCGCGGCGAGTCGATGCGCTCGGGCCCCGGGTTCCGCGCTGACGGGGGCGGACGATGTCGGCAAGATGGCCTCATGCCTCCACGCGACCACCCGCGGCATCCTCACGTGATGCGCGGCGACCTTCCCGAGGACCTCACGCCCGAGGCGATCAGCCACCTCGACTTCCGCACGCTTCGCGCCCTGTCCAAGCCCGACAACGGGATCCTGGACGCGGCCGACCAGGCGCAGTTCGACGCTTCCCTGCGCGAGGTCGTCCGGGGGACGGCCTCCGTCCTCAGCAACTCGATCGAGCGCAGTCGTCGCGGTGGTCCCGGCAACCTCGACCCGGAGATGCGACGTTCGTACGCCCGGACGCAGGAGCGTCTCGCCCAGCAGGTGCAGCGTGGCTGGGCGAGCCTGCCCGGGCTCGAGCCCGACGTAGCCCCCGAACCGGAGAAGGTCGGCGATCCCGGCCCGACCGCGCCTGTGCCGAGCTCGCCTGGGCCGACCACGCCCGTACCGCCCACCGTCTCGACCACGCACGACGACGGGCCTGACGACGGGCCTGACGATGGGGACGGCGCCTCCCCGAACAGCCTCGCGCTCGAGGTCGAGCAGACCTCCGACACGCTCGACATGCTCGAGCGGATCGCCTCGCTGCAGGAGCGACAGCTCGAGGACCGGGCCCAACAGGTCCTCAGCGACACCCGCGGGCTGTTCTTCGCCTTCGTGGTCTCGGTCGCGGTGATCGTCGCCGGCGTGGCGCCGCTCGTCGAGGCGGAGCCGCACGACCGGTTCCTGACCCTGCTGTGGACACTCATCACCGTCGCGGTCGCGGGTCTGGTCTACCTCGTCGTACGAGCACTGCAGGCCAAGCGCTGAGGCCCGGTAGGTCGCGGCGCGGGCGACTACTCGCTGCGGAAGGGCCGGTTGCGTGAGCCGTACCCCTCGGTCTCCCACCACGGCCGCATCAGCTCGGGCTCGGCCGCGGTCGCGGCGGCAGGAGTCTCGACGTCGGGACCGATCGATCGAGCCTGCGGCTGCGCTGTGGCCGGTCGACGATCGAAGGCTCCCTCCCGTGCCGCCCAGCGGAAGAAGACGATGAAGAAGAGCGGCAGCGCGACGAGCTCGCTCAGCGCGAGCATGAGCGCGCCGGCGGTGTGGACGTCCCAGTTCGGGTCGCCCGGGCGTCCGGCGAACCAGCCGCCGGCCAGTCGATGGCCCGTGGTCATGACCAGGACTCCGGGAAGGGCGTCGAAGAGTCCGTCGACGAAGGCGAAGAGCAGCCGGAAGGGCTCGGTGCACCACTCCGGCAGGAGCTCCGCGCCGAGCATCGGCAGCGTCGCCAGGCATCCGACGGCCAGGGCCGCCAGGTAGAGGCCATCCATGATCGAGGTGTGCAGGAGCGCGGCCCGCAGGATGCCGCTGAAGAACACGACCACCATGAAGGTCGTCGCGATCAGGGCCGCGACCACGGGGAAGGTCAGCACCCGCACCATCGGCCCGACGAGGACCCGGTCCAGGCGCCGACTGCCGCCCGTGCCGAGCGAGCTGCGCGCGAGCCCGATCGGATCACCGAGGGCCAACGCCACCGGCACGAGGGCCAGCAGCAGGGTGAGCTGCGTGGCCAGGGCCCAGAGGTGGGTGTGGTTGTAGACGGCGAGCGACGACATCGTGCAGACGACGACCCCGCCGAGGCCGAGGACGAGGAAGCTCGCCGCCCGCCACCACGGCCAGCCGCCGTGGCGGCGGGCGCGTCGTGCCCCGAGGAGGTAGACCGCTGCGAGGACGGCGATGCCGATGGCGACCACCGGATCGAACGTCCAGGAGTCGACGGCGGCCGTGAAGGTGTACGGAGGCAACGGCACCCGGCCATGCTAGGTCGCGGGCCCGACGGTGCTGTCGGCGAGGCACGTCCGGTCCGTCGGAGGTCAGACGTCGCCTTCGGCCGTGGTGACGTCCGGGGCCGGTCCGGCGGGCGCGAGCCGGCTCCTCTCCAACATCCGGATCGCACGTACGAGAGCGTGCTGCTGGCGGAGCAGGAGCCGCAGCGCGGGCGCCCGGGGGTCGGAGAACGGTGCTAGCCGTGCGTGCTGGCGCGTCACCTCGGTCTCGACGCGCGTGAGGGTGAGGAAGACCTCGGGGTCGGAGTCGAGCCCCTCGCGCTGGCGCGCCAGCTCGGCCGCGACGAGTCGGATGGCGCTCAGCTCGACGGGGTCCAACCGGGTCGGGTTCCTCGGTCGGCGTGGTCGCAGCCACGCACGGTCGGCCCAGGTGGGAGCCACACCGATCGACGCGCGGGCGAGTGCGCGCTGCAGCGAGGCGCCGTACCCGCTGTAGAGGCCGATCCACACCGCGAGGTCGTGCAGCGCCCGTCGGCGAGCAGAGGTGGGGATGCGGACCTCGTACGGCGCGATCGGGTTCGTGGTGGCCAGGGCCAACAGCGGCAGCAGGGCCGTCGACTTCGACAAGGTACGCAACCGGGCCGGGTCGGGAGGCTCGCGCTCGTCGGTCAGCCCGAGACGCTCGCTGAGGTCGGCGCGGGTGCGGGTCAGGGCGGCGCGGAAGCGTTCCCGCTGGCTCTCGGGCAGATGCTCTGCCAGGAAGTGGGCGTAGGCGAGCAGGAGGTAGGCGTGCAGCTCGGCGTCGTCGATCGCAGACTCTGGCAGCGCCTCGGCGGGGGCCAGCTCGCGGGTGCGGCTGCCGAAGAGGGCGCGACCGACCGCCGCGGCCACGATCGTGGAGCCCAGGTAGTTCTCCATCGGGTGCCGGGCCGCCGGCAGGGCGATGTCGAGGACCCAGGGGAAGCGGTGCGAGATACCGCGCATGCCGGTGACAGGATCCGCACCGCCCCAGACGTTCAGCCACCAGGCGAGATTGGCCGGCGGGTCGCGGAGCACGTCGAGCCGATCGCTGCCGCGATGGAGCGCCAGGTGGCCGGCCGGGGAGCCGATGGTCACCATGCCGACCACCTGGATCGTTGCGGGGATCCGGGTGATGAGGTCGGCAGCGATGATGCTGCCGAGACTGTGGGCGACGAGCACGATCGGGCCGGAGTCGGGAAGGGCGCCGAGCACCCGGTGGAGGGTGTTCGCACGGGTGGCGTCGTCCTCCAGGTAGCGCCTCGCCTGCGGCAGGACCCTCATCACGGCCGGCACCGTCTCGGCCGCCAGGGGCGTCGGTCGTCCCGCGGCATGCGGGCCGAGCGCGCGTTCGAGGTCCGCGGTGGACCGCTCGACGCGCCACCGCAGCTCGTCGCGTTCGCTGGGCGTGAGGCGCGGCGTGGTCTGGGGTGGCAGCGGGTGGTTCTCGTCGCTGGGGTAGCGCAACGTGTTGGGGTACTTCGGGGCGCAACACGCGACGCCGTCCAGGCCCGGGAAGCCCGCGGCTCGCAACGCCTCGGCCAGCACGTCGCGCCACGCGTCGTCGTGGTCGGCGCCGATGCCGTGGAGGTAGACCAGCGTGGGTGTCATGAGGCTCCCATGATGCCGTGCGGCGCGTACGGCCGACGGCGGCGGCCGCCTGGCGATCGCGCTCAGCAGCACGGGCCGGGCCATCGGGCGCGTGTCATGCTCGTGACATGAGCGATGTGACTGCCAAGGCGAGCGAGCTCCTGCGACTTCACCACACCGGCCGAACGCTGGTCCTTCCCACGGTCTGGGATGCCTGGTCGGCCCGCACCGTGGTCGAGGCGGGCTTCCCCGCACTGAGCGTCGGGAGCCACCCGCTGTCCGAGTCCCGCGGGCAGGAGGACAACGAGGGGATGACCCTCGCTGACGCTCTCGACGGCATCCGCCACATCACCGCCGCGGTGGACGTCCCGGTGACCGCCGACATGGAGTCCGGCTACGACACCCCCGCCGCCGAGCTGGTGGAGCGCGTGCTGGAGGCCGGTGCCGTCGGGATCAACATCGAGGACACCGTGCACAGCCAGCGCCGCCTGCGCGACGTCCAGGAGCACGCCGACTACATCGGAGCCCTCCGGGCTGCCGCCGACGAAGCGGGCGTCGAGCTGGTCATCAACGCCCGCACCGACGCCTACCTGGGGACCTACGTCACCTTCGAGGACCCGCTCGCCGAGGCCGTACGCCGGCTCCGTGCCTGCGAGGAGGCCGGCGCCCGCTGCGTCTACCCGGTGCGGGTGCCGGACAACGCCTCGCTCCGCACCGTCCTCGAGGAGCTCTCCGGACCCGTCAACGTGACCGCCCACCCGATCGACGGATCGATGTCGGGCTCCCTCGAGGAGCTCCGGGCAGCCGGTGTCCAGCGCATCACGTTCGGGCCGCTGCTCATGATGGCGCTCACACCGAAGCTCACCGACCTCGTCTCGCCCTGGCTGTGAGGAGCCTCCGATGATGCGCGCCATCGTGCACGAGTCGTTCGGGGACCCGTCCGAGGTCCTCGCCGTCCAGGACGTCCCCCTCCCCGAGCCGGGGCCACGCGAGGTGCGGGTCCGGACGCTCGCCTCTCCGATCCACAACCACGACCTGTGGACGGTCCGAGGCAGCTACGGCTACAAGCCGGAGCTGCCCGCCCGGGCCGGCACCGAGGCCGTCGGTGTGGTCGACGCACTGGGCGACGACGTCACCGGTCTCACGGTGGGCCAGCGAGTGGTGACGGGTGGGACGTTCGGTGTCTGGGCCGACTACTTCGTGGCGAAGGCCGGTGCGCTGATGCCGGTGCCGGACGGCCTCGCGGACGACACGGCCGCGCAGCTGGTGGCGATGCCCTTCAGCGCGATCAGCCTGCTCGACACCCTCGACCTGCAGCCGGGGGACTGGCTCGCCCAGAACGCCGCGAACGGCGCCGTCGGCCGGTTGGTCGCTCAGCTGGCGCAGGCGCGTGGCATCAAGGTGCTCGGGCTCGTCCGCCGGGCTGCCGGGGTCGATGAGCTCGCGGCACTGGGCATCGGCGACGTCGTCGCGACCGACGCCGAGGACTGGCGCGAACGCGCTGGCGAGATCACGGGTGGCGCACCCGTACGAGTGGGCGTGGACTCCGTCGGCGGCAGCGCGACGGGCGAGCTGTCCTCCGCGCTCGCGGAGCGGGGCACGCTCGTGGTCTTCGGTGCGATGGCCTCGCCGACCATGCAGATCCCGTCCGGCGACGTGATCTTCAAGGACGTGAGGATCAAGGGCTTCTGGGGGAGCCGGGTCAGCGCCGAGATGGCCGCCGAGAAGAGGACGGCGCTCATGACCGAGCTGTACGAGCGCATCACCAGTGGCTCGCTCGCCCTCCCGGTCGAGGCGGTCTACCCGTTCGAACAGATCGCCGATGCGGCCCGAGCCAACGCCGCACCCGGGCGCACCGGGAAGATCGTGCTCCACCCGTAGGCTCGCCGGCGACGCGTACGGGACCCCTCGCCGGGGTAACGCTCACCATGATCAAGGTCGTGATCGTGCAGTGAACGGGCCGGACAGGGGGCCGGATAGGGCACACCGTCGACCCGAGGGGCTCGACGATGCCACGGTGGAGGCCCTCGGCAAGCTGTCCGAGGCGCTCGAGACCGCGGAGGACGCTCGGGGTCACCTCTACGCCTTCCACCGCCTCACCGGGGCCGCCGACCTGATGCTGGGAGAGGCGGTGGGGATGCTGCGCGAGGCGGGTCACCACGAGATCGCCGAGCGCATCGGCACGGAGCTGGTGGGGCACAACGTCGTCCCCGGCTACTGGACCTTCCAGATCGTCGAGGCCTACGACGACACCTATTACGCGCTGTTCAAGCAGCTGGAGAAGGTGGCGCGCGACCGGCTGGCCGACGGCAAGCGTCATCTCTACGAGGCGGAGATGAAGGAGGAGCGCCGCACGCGCGGTCGGCGAGGGCACGAGGCCGTGCCCCGCGACACCTGACCCCGCGACACCTGACCCGCGACACCTGACCGGCCCGGCGTCGGCGTCGGCGTACCAGCTCAGCGCTCGATCGGGCGCAGCCGGACCTGCGGCGTGGAGTCATCGCGCCCGGCACGGGGCGCACGCTGGGCGGGGACGACCGGCGGGAGGGAGCGCCGGTGCCAGGTCCAGTCGGTCGGCAGCGTGATGCCGTCGAGCCCGATGGCCTGGTAGATCAGGCGGTATGCCTCGGGGTTCGTCCGTCGCTGCTGATCGAACATCCGGTGCAGGTTGGCCCATAGCGGGATGCTGCTCGGTGAGCCGAGGTACTCGCCCTCGCCGGTGCCGGGGAGCACGTTGGGCACCAGCCCGGAGGCCGACAGCAGCCGGCGCGGTCGCTCGTCCATGATCATGACGATCGAGTCGATGCCGTTGGCCTGGGCGGCGGTGACGATGCCGTGGTAGAGCGCCGCGGAGCACAGCGTGGCGCGACCCGGTGCGCGGCGTACGGCGATCGTGGCGACGTCCCAGGTGCGCTCGGGATCGAAGCCGGCGGCGCGCGCCGAGCGCATCCCGTCGGCGTGCCACGGTGCGCGGGCCACGTCGTTGAGCGTCTTGAGGCCGGCCGGACCGGGGGCGATGAAGCGGGTGGTGGCCAGCGCGACGCCGTCCTCGTCCAGCACCGTCATGAAGCCGGTGTGGTCGGCATAGGGGCCGTACTCGAGCTCGAACTCCTCGGCGGTGTTGCCGTACGTGGCGAGGAAGACCTCGGCCTCGCAGGCCAGGGCTGCGTCCAGCTCCTCCCCAACAGGGTCGAGGACGAAACGTAGTGGCGTGCCGTTCATCAGAACCCCCGTCATGGATGGATGCTCCGCAAAACTAGTCGATCGAGCCTCAGTATTTACTCGAATCGTCGCGGTGATCAGGAATGCCGCCGCCGCGCTGGTCCTGGGGCTCGTCCCGGGGCTCGTCCTGGGGCTTGTCCGGGGGCCCGTCGCGGCGGTCGTCCTGGGGCTCGTCCTCGCCAGCGCTCGCGGCGACGGGCGACCAGTCGCGGACCCACTGCTCGACCTCGGAGCCCGGCATCGGCCTCCCGACGTGGTAGCCCTGCAGGCTGTCGATGCCCATGGCGACGAGCTCGGCGACGTCGACCGCGTCCTCGACGCCCTCCGCCACGGTCCGCATGTCCAGTGCGTGGGCCAGCTGGATGGTGGAGGCCACGATCATCCGGCTGCGCTCGTCGCTGGAGACGTCGCGCACCAGCGAGCGGTCGATCTTCAGCTCCTGGACGGGCAGGTTGCGCAGGTAGGTCAGCGAGGAGAACCCGGTGCCGTAGTCGTCGATCGAGACCTGGATCCCGTGTTCGCGCACCTCGAGCAGGATGTCGCGTGCGCGTTGGGGATCGGCCAGGAAGGAGTCCTCGGTGACCTCCAGGACCAGCCGGTCGGCCGGCACCTGCCACTCCTCCAACGAGGTGTAGAGCCGGGAGAGGAACGTCTGGCTCAACAGCTCCGGCGGGGCGCAGTTGATCGCGATGCGCAGATCGATGCCGGCGCTCAACCACCGCTCCAGGTCCCGGACCGCGTTCCAGGCGATGGTGTCGGACAGGAGACCCATCAGGCCGACCCGGCGCGCGGCCGGTAGGAACGCGATCGGGCTGAGCAGGCCCTGGGTCGGGTGCCGCCAGCGCACCAGCGCCTCGAGGCCGTGGATGCGCATCGTCGAGGCGTCCACCTGCGGCTGGTACCAGACCTCGATCTGCTGGTCGGCGATGCCCTTGCGGAGGTCCTCGGCCAGCTCCAGGCGCGAGCGGGAGAACTCGTCGAGGTGGGCGTCGTAGAGCGCGGCGCCGGAGCGTGAGCTCTTCGCCTGGTACATCGCCACGTCGGCCCGGCGCAGCACCTCCCCGCTGTCGGTGTCGGTGTCCGTCACGACGGTGATGCCGATCGAGCCGGACGGCGAGATCTCGATGTTGTCGACCACGATCGGATCGGCGAGCTCGTCGAGCACCCGGTTGGCGGTCTCGACCAACTCGATCTCGTCGACGGACTCGATCAGGATCGCGAACTCGTCGCCGCCGAGCCGGGCGACCATGACGCCGTTGCCGACGGCCTCCTGCATCCGGACCGCGACGAAGGTGAGCACGATGTCACCGGCGTGGTGGCCGAGGGCGTCGTTGATCTCCTTGAAGCCGTCGAGGTCGAGCAGCATGAGGGCGAGGGGCTGTTCGTCGGTCAGGCACTGGCTGAGCCGCGCCCGTACCGCACGCCGGTTGGGCAGCTTGGTGAGATCGTCGGTCTGGGAGAGCGCGAAGGCGGCGGTCGCCTGGTTGGCGTCGCGCAGCGCCAGCACCATCCGCGCGCCCACCGCGATCATGGTGACCACGGCCGGCGGGACCGTGTAGAGGGCCAGGGTGTTGTCGGGCCGTACGGTCAGCACGGCGAGGGCGACGATGCCGGCCGAGACGAGCAGCCGGGTGCCGGCCGCCTTCGGGATCGCCCGCATCACCCGCTGCTCGGGCCGGCATGCCGCGGCGACGAGCAGCGCCCAGGCTCCGCCCCACAGCGCGTTGCTGGTGTTGCCGAAGTCGTACGTCGGCGTCGAGACCTGCAGTGCGAAGCTGGAGTCGGCGCAGGCGAGCAGGAGGAACGCGGCACCGGTCATCCAGGCCTTGCGGGGGTCGCTGCGGGCCTGCAGCAGCGACTGTCCGAGCACCAGCATGGCGAGCGCGACGTCGGCGAGGGGGTACATCACCGCGAGGAGGAGGGGCAGGCCCACGGCGCCCGAGGCCAGCCGGATCGGGGTGACCAGCAGCAGGGATGCCAGGCATGACATGGCGCCGCAGATGACGGCGACGTCGAGCCAGCTGCGCGCGGGCCGCTCCTGTCGGCGGTCCACGTCGAGGACCAGATAGCCCACCATGCCCAGGTACGAGCTGAGGAACAGCCACTCGCCCGGGGCGGGGAAGTGCTGCTGCTCCTCCAGGCCGGCGGCGTTGACGACCATCGAGCCGAGCGACCAGACCGTGACGGTGCCCGCGAGGATCAGCAAGGGGACCCGGCGCAGGTGGTAGATGCGTGCCGCGAGCACCAGGCGCAGCACCAGCAGCGGGAAGAAGGCGGTCAGGGTGGTCAGCAGGATCGCCTGCCCGGTCCGGTACGAGCCGGTCTCGGCGATCTGGTTGGCGGCCAGGCCGCCGAGCAGGACGGCCCAGGACAGGCGCCCGAGGCCCCGTTGGATGATCCAGGTGTGCGAGCGCGCGGGCACCGCGGGGTCTGAGAACCGACGGGCGGGGGTGGCGCTGGCGCCGGACTTGGCGCCGGGCCGGCCTCCACTGCGTCTCATGCGTTCCCCTTACCCATGGCCGGTGCCGAAGCGGCACCATAGCCGGGCAGCGGCGCTGAGGGGGAGGAACGGAGCCGACCGAGCGTCCTTGCCGTGGCGTTCGCAGCTCCGATCACGATCAGGTGACTCCTTCCGCGAGGCTCTCCAGCAGTATGTCGACATCGGCGCGCGCCGTACGCGGGTTGACGAAGCACAGCCGCAGGACCGGACCGCCGGCGAAGGTCGACGGCGTGACCAGCCCGAGGCCACGCAGGCGGATCCGATGCGACCAGCGGGCGTAGTCCGCGGCGTCCCAGCCGATGCGCCGGAACAGCACCACCGACAGCTGGCGCTCCTGGGCGAGGTCGAGCACCGGGTCGGCGCCGATCTGCTTGGCGGCGTAGGCGGCCAGGGCGAGACAGCGCTCGACCGCATCGACGTACGCGTCGGTGCCGTGCGCGAGGAGGGAGGTCCACAGCGGTACGCCTCGGGCGCGACGGGTCAGGTGGACCGCGTAGTCGGCCGGGTTGTCCGCCTCGTCGTCGTTGACGGCGTCGAGGTAGGCGGCGTGCTGGCGGTGGGCGGCGCGGGCACGGGCGGGATCGCGGTAGACGACGGCGGCACAGTCGAAGGGCGTGAAGAGCCACTTGTGGGGGTCCACGGTGATCGAGTCGGCCCGGTCGATCCCGGTGAACAGCTCCCGGTAGGCGGGGGCGAGCATCGCCGCCCCGCCGTAGGCCGCATCCACGTGCAGCCAGATGCCGCGGGCGGCGCAGCACTCGCTGATCTCGGCGAGCGCGTCGACGGCGCCGGTGTTGGTGGCGCCGGCGCTGGCCACGACGGCGACCACGTCCGCCGGGTCGAGGTCGACGAGCACCTCCTCGAGGTCGGCGGCACGCAGCACGCCGTCGGGCGTACCGGCGACCACGACCGAGCAGCCCATGATGGCGGCCGCGGAGGAGACCGAGGAGTGTGCCGAGGCACCCACCACGACCGTGCTCGGTGGCCGGCCGTCCTTCGAGGAGCGACCGTGCCGCGCGACGACCAGGGCGCTGAGATTGGCCATCGAGCCACCGCTGACGAAGGTGCCGTGCGCCTCCTCGGGGTAGCCCAGCACGCGGCACAGCCATGCGATCGCGGCCCGCTCGGCCGCGACCACGGCACCGGCCTCGAGCTCGCTGCCGCCGTAGACCGAAGCAGCCGAGAGGGCTGCGTCGGCGAGCACGGCCGTCGGGGTCGGTGCTCCGCCGACGAAGGCCAGGTACCGGGGGTGGTCGCTGGGGAACGACGTCGGGAGCACCGTGTCGCGCAGGCTCGCCCAGGCAGCCAGCGTTCCGACGCCCTCACGAGTCAGATCGGGCAGCACGGTGTCACCGTGGACGTGCCCCGGCGACGGTGCCTGGGGCGGACCGCCGAGACGGGTGGCGATCCAGCCGGCAACACTCGCGAGGGCATCGCGGTCCTGGGCGGCGAACTCGTGCACATCGGACTATCGGGATCCGGATCGAGGAAGTGAACAAAGCCGACGAGACTCGTCGAGTTTTAACTCGGACCGTCATCCTGGCGCGCCTCGACGGAGAAGATCCGGCGCAGCCCGTGCTCGGTCGACGGGTGCGTCGCGGCCCACGGTCAGGCCTCGGCGACGTCTCCGGCGTAGACCGAGAAGGTCGTCCCGCTGCCCTCGGCGTGCTTGCTGACCTCGGCCATCTGCGGTGTCGCGGCCGACGCCTTGAAGGCGTCCTCGTCGGACCAGAACAGCTCGGCGACGAGGTACGGCGCGCCGCCCTGCGGGTGACTGAGCAGGAAACGGCTCAGCCCGGGGACGGCCTTGACGAGCGGAACGTGCTCGTCGGCGTAGCGACGCTCGAACGCTTCCGTGTCGGCGGGCTCGTCGTAGACCACGGTCAGTCGGTACATCGGCAACTGCCACCTTCGGTGTTGGTGTCACATGCGTGGGCCCGGCTGGTCGCCCTAGGGCCGGTACTCGTCGCGCTTCGTGTAGAGGGCTGTCGACATCGGCGTGGCAGCATCGCCACCACCTGCGGTGCTGAAGATCGAGGAGAGTACGCGCAGGGAGGTGACGAAGGACCACCCGATCACGCGCCCAGCCCGCAGCGCCACCCGGGTGACGCCGCGTGGGCGAGTCGCAGGGGTCTCGTCCGCCATCTGCTCATCTCGTTCGTGTTCGGGGGAGATCGGAGCGGCTCTCGCCGCCCGTGGTCGCACCAGCGTCGTCACCTTAGCCCCAGCACCGGCGATCGGGTGGTCGATGAACGTCAGACTCGTGAGCGGCGATGACGCCGCAGCCCACCCCGATCCGACCCCGTGGAAGACGCGACGCGCGCGCAGAGAAAGCGTCTTCGTTCCTACTGGCCGTAGGTGGACCGCAGGTCGGCGAAGAGCACGGTGGGCCTCTGGGCCCGGCTGGTCGGTCGTCGTACGTACGTGCGCGCCGTCAGGTGGACACCGGCTGGGCCTGCCAGGGGTAGGCGCCGGTGGTGAAGAGGACTCCTTCGAGGTGGCGGCGCGTGACCAGTCCCGGCAGCACCTGGCCACCGGCATGGACCCACTTGGCCATCTCGTCGGGGACCGCTGCGTACTCACCAGCGTTGAGCCGCGCGAGCAGCTGAGATCCGGCCAGGCTCGCTGATCCGAGGTTGAACACGAAGCTGGTCAAGGCGTCGAACTGCTGCTGCGTCAGCGGCACCGTGACGAGCAGGCTGACCGCGTCGCCGGCGGGGCGGGCGTCCTCGCGCAACAGCCGCCGGCCGGCGGCCTGGGTGATGCCGTGGCGGAACTCGGCCGGCTCGGAGCCGTTGATCGGGCCGCGGTGGACCAGGTGGCCGTAGCCGATCGTGGCGTGACCGGCCGGATCGTTGTAGAGGTGGGCGCGGAACCCCTCGAACTGGCCGATCAACCGGGCGCCGGGCGCGGACAGGGTGCGTGGTCGCTTGCGGGGGTGCTGGGGCGGGTGGGCGCCAGCCGCGGTGCCGGTGCCACTACCGGAGTGCTCGGTGACGGGCGACGTGCCCTGATGCGGGATGGCGGGCACGGCCGGGCCGGGGTTGCTCCAGTGGATGTCGAAGCGCGTCTCGGGGAACAGCATCCGGGTGGTCAGGCGGCCACCGTCGCCGCGGGCAGGCTCGTAGATGTGGCCGTCGGCGTTGTCGCCGGTCCAGCCCTGGCTGCGTTGGAAGGCCGCCACGGCGGCGCGGGTCGCCTCGTCGTACGTGCCGCTCACGGTGAGGCCGGCGTGCCCGGTGACATTGAGCCGCTTCTGCAGGGCTCGGACGCTGTCGGAGTCGGTCATGCCCACGATGAGGCGCTGCCACCACACGTCGGTCAGCTTGCCCGGGCGCGGCGGTGGGTCGGGATTCCTGCCGACGCCCCGGGGGAAGTCCGGCTCGGCCCAGCCCCGGTAGCTGAGCCCCCAGTGGGCCTCGATGTAGTCGAGGGGCACGATCGCGACGACGTCGTCGATGTCGTTGCTGGCGATGTTGACCTCGCCGTCGTCGCTGTGGACGACCACGGCGATGTGGCCGGCGCGTCCAGCCTTGGTCCAGCAGGCCAACGCTCCCACCGGCGGGTGCTTGTCGCCGGGGTGCTGGTGCTGGGAGGACTCCCAGTACTCGTGCGCCTCGACGAACTCGTCGCCGTCCAGGTTGGGTGTCCCACTGGCCAGGAAGCCGTACGCGTGGGCGCACAGGCTCAAGCAGGCGCGGTGCCAGTCGCCGCTTCGCTGGGTCGCCAGGATCCTCACGAACGCTACCGCCTGCGGAGCGGTCCAGTGGGTGGTGTGAGTCGGTACGAATGCCATGGCATGTCCCTCCGATAGCCGCCTCATTCTGCGACTGCGGGCTCGGCCATATCTACGCCAACACCGGTGCGCAGCCAGCAAATGCCCAATTCTGGGGGACGACGGGGGAGGGCGCTCGGACCGGTCGCCAGGTCGACGTCGGCGGGTGAGCCCGGTTTCGCGTACGCTTCCCGGGTCGTGCTGGGGCCCGCCCCGTGCTGGGTTGGAGAAAAAGTTGAGCTGGGGATCCTCCCACCGTCCAGGTCCTCCGCGTCAGGTGGTCGCCGGGCCGTCGCCGCGGATCGCCGCTCGGCGACGACCGTCGGTCGAGACGCCGCCGCGTGCAGCGCGCAGACGCGTTCACCCGATGAGGGTCCTGTCAGTCGTCCTGCCAGCGGTCCTGGTGGTCGTCGCCGTGGCGGCCGGCATGACGTTGAGGTCTCTCGACGGCCGGTACGGACCGATCGGCGGCGGCTCCTTCAGCCGACCCGCCTCAGACCACGAGCTCGTCTCGGGCACGACCTACGACCGCCTCGCGTCGGCGCCGGGCGCCTCGGCCACCCTTGTCGCCTCGCTGTCCAACAGCGGATCGCATCCGGTGCAGATCACGTCCATCACACCGCCGCCGAACGTGTCCGACGTGCAGTGGTCCGTCTACCACCTGCGCCCGGGCGGGAACATCGCGGGAGTCGCCACTCCCTGGCGCTCGTTCCCCGCAACGATCCCCGCGAACGGCACCATCAGGCTGCTGTTCACCGTGCACAAGCCGCAGTCGTGCACCGCGAACACGGTGGGGAGTGGCATGACCGTCACCTACGACGGCTCGCTCCTGGTGCACTGGAAGTCCCTGTTGCGGACTCACACGACGTCGGTGAGCGTGCTCGTGAGACCTATCCGCGTCTGCTGAGCGACGCCTGGCCGAGCCCGTCCTCGATCGGCATCTTCCATACCCGGGGCCGAAGTCGGCGATGCTCAGGAGCTGCGTCGGGTCATGCGGACCTCGCGGACGCCGTCCTCGTCCTTGGTTGCACCGTCGGGCAGGAAGCCGACTTTGCGGTAGAAGGCCTGCGCTCGTGGATTCGGATCGGCGACCCATAGAGCTGCGGACGCCGCCTCGGGGATCGCGGCTGACATGAGATCGATGCCGGCGCCGCTGCCGTGGTGATCGTCGAGCAGGTAGAGGACGTACAACTGGCGCTCCCACGTCGCATCTTCGTCGCTCGGAGGTCCCGCCATCGCGACACCGACGATCCGCTCGTCGACCTCAGCGACCGCGACGGACCGGTCCGCGTACTGCGGATCGGCCAGGATCGCCTGCCACATCCGCTCGCGTCGTCCGTGGAAGGTCGGGTCGTCGAGGATCTCGTCGCTCATGAGGCCCCGGTAGGTCTGCCGCCAGCCTTCGACGTGGACGTGGGCGATGGCCGGAACATCCGCGATCCGTGGGGCACGGACCATAGAGTGTCCGCTGAGGCGTGTCACGGTGGCGATCCTTCCAGATAGCGGGACCGGGAAGCGGGAAAGGCAACGACTCGGTCGTTTGGACATTCGCTGGCGCGGCTTCGCCCTATCGGCGAGAGCCGAGCATCGTGCTGGGCGGCGGCGTAACACGGGCAGTAAGGACCACCTTGCTGGTCAGTCAGAGGCAGCCGCGGGGTGTGTTGACTTTGACGCCCGCGTGAGGTCTCGCCTCTTCTTGGCCTTCTGTACCCACCACGCGTACGGCCGCCGGCCCAAGTGCCAGTAACCACAGGCGCAGAGGTACGCGTGGAGGCGCTTGACGCCTTGCTTGCCGAACTTCTCCTGCAACTCGTCGACGGCGAGTTCCGCCTTCTCCTGTGATCGGTATCTGTTCTTGTCAGGCGTAGGGCACGCAAGCCCCGTCCTGCTCCTCGCGCGTTGACCCTTCACGTCGCACGTGCCTCCTCGAGATCCGGCGGTCGGGAAAGTCATAACAGCGGGGTCTGACAGTTGTCGTTCGGCCGAGGTGCTCGGGCGGCGATATTCCTGCGGCTGCGCCCAGCAATTCTGCCGAGTACGTAGCGTCCTCGCGGCAAGCCGTTCACTCGGGCCGAGCCGCTGTGCAGCTGGCTCACACGATCAGTTGGACCGTGCCGAGGCGGACTGAATAGCTCTCATGCTCGGAGTCGGAATCGAGAACTTCGACCATTGACCCGTCGTCGAAGGCGAGTTGGACTGTTCCGTCGTTGGGGACCGCGGCGGCGGCGATCTAGTGGCCGAGTAGCGGAAGCAGCGCCTGCGCGCCGGCCACCGGTTCGCGGTATGTCGTTGGAGCGAGCCCGCTTCGCGCCACGGAGTATTCGCCTTCGACGGAGAAGAAGCAGTCTTCGTCGCCGGTGAACCCGAGTTGGAGCTGGTACTCGCCAAAGCCGACGAAGGTCAGCGTGCATCTAACCAACGGGCCCAGATCGGTCGTCCTGCTTAGCCCGAACACGCAGACATCGTGTCAGTGACACGCATGTCGATGGTGAACTGAGGTGCCCGTGTCGATCGGGTTCGTCGTTGGGTCTCCTCCCAACGGTGCGTCGTGAAACGATGGTGGGGTGGTAGCAACGCGAGGAAGCAACGTCGTGCGCGCCCTGTGGGGCACGCTTGGTCGCATCGGAAGCGTTGGAAGCAATATTGACGGTATCGACCAGGGTCGTCAGGTCCTCAGCGAAGACGCCTTCGTAGAGCTACTCGATCCTGCGCGGAAGGTTGAGGCGGTGCGAGAACTGCGCCGAAGAGTGCCCTCACTCAGTTTGATCGATGCCGTCGCGTTGGTGAGACGCGCGAGCGAGGCGAGCTGAACGAGAGGTCGCGTGCGACTTGGGCGGTGCTCGGATCTGCCTACTCGGCCCGGCGCTCAGCCGAAGCCGCGTGAGACGCTCGATTCGGTGCGACGGGCCTGAAGCCACGCACACGCAGAAACCGAAGCTAGCCGTCTCGGTCGTTATGCGACGGTGTGATCACTGATGTGCAATTCTGTCGCCGTGTCCAGGCATCCAGTCGTACGCGCGGTCAGCTATGCCGGCCGAACTGCGGTATGGACCTGGAGCATCGGTTGGGTCGTTGGCGCAGCTGGGCTTGTGCGCTCTTCTTGGGAGCCGGTGTCATAGCAACGTTCCGCTGAGCGCATTCGGCGTCCGTGGCCGGTAGCGTACAGACCCTCGCCGGGGGCCTATCACCCGATGGCGACGGTGTGAGGCATCTCCCGACCAAGGAGGTCGCCGCCGATCGGTGCGTTGGCGGCACCGATCAGTCGTCCCTGTCGCGTGCCCGGCTGTAGCCCGGGATGCGGTGGAATGCCTTGTGTGACTCGTCTCCGATACTCACCACGACCGGCTGCCATTCGCTAACCCACTCACAGATCCACAGTAGCCCGAACATGCGGATGGGCTGGGGCTGACCATCGGAAAGAGTCACAGTCACGCGCCCGGTCCTGTTGTCCCCGTAGAGCAGCCACCAACTCATTCCGTCGTGAGAGCCCGGGGCCCATTGGGCGCGACCGCCGTCCGCAACGGGTAGATCGCCCGGCACCCACTCGTCGGGATCGGGCTCGAAGGCACCGGTCTGCTCGGCGTCGTACTGGCCAGGCGACACGCACCGCCAGTAGCCGTCGTGCCGGCGTTGGTAACGGAGTCCCGACAGCGGCAGGAGCAGCGTCTCCACGTCGTCCTCGGGCATGCCTACATGTAAGCGGAACGATCGTGCCCTGTCTGCGGCAGATCTGTGCGCCCCTGATTGCCCAACGGTGTCGAGCCAGATCGAGATGGACGTAGAGTCCGCGGGTGCCGCGCAAACGCCAGTTCCGACGCCTTCGTCGCCTCCGCCTGATCGGGACGGCCGGAGCGTTCGCGGCTCTGTTCGGTGGTGCTGCGGGAGTCTCGGCCACGGGCGACGCGCTGCATCATCGCCAGGGCGGCGTGGCGGGCATGGCGATCGGTGGTGTGCTGGTGGCGGCGGGGATCGTCGCGGCTACATGGGCGTTGCGACGTCATGACCGAGTCGAAGCCAACGAACGTGAGTGGCTGAAGGCATCTGGCCTTGATGACGGCCTTCCGATGGGCGTGAGCGACGACATCGCAACGCGGGGGAACAGTCACGAGTGGGATGCGGAAGCCCCATGGCACGAGCTCGCGCACCTGATCGGGGCCCTGCGCGCGGTGGAGCGACGGGTGCGTCACGCCACCGTGCCCTCGATGGCGGCGCAATGACGCAGTTCCGTCAGGGGGCGGATCGCGGCCGGGAAAGGGCGGCCCAGGCGTGAACGTCCGATCCCCCATGCAGGCTGGTGAGACAATCAGCAGGGGCGGGATCATGGACTCGCTCAGCTCCTTCTCGCTGGAGTAGCCATTACGCAGCACGTGACAGACTTGTGTGTGGTTCACCATCGAGATCTGGACCGAACGCGGAGTCGACTTGAGGTCGGTCGTGCCGAGGCAGTCGGGCGTCTGGCGAGCCTGAAGGACGACTACGACGGAGTGGTGGCGGCCTCGCGCGACACGAACGCTGACGATGAGCACGATCCCGAAGGCGCAACAATCGCGTTCGAGCGTTCCCAGATCGGAGCTCTCGTCCGACAAGCGCAACTTCACCTGGCGGAGATCGACGCCGCGATGACGAGGTTGGACCTCGGAACCTACGGAACATGCGAAGGATGCGGCGCGGTGATCGGCGATGGAAGACTCGAGGCCCGACCGGCCGCACGCACCTGCATCGCCTGCGCGAGTGCGTGCTGATACGGACGGTTTAGTCGCGATGGTCTAGGGCCGATCAAGACCCGAATCTCGTCACCCGCTCCTGGGCATGGGCTCGCGAATCGCAGCAGAAGCGGCGGAATGTGGCGTCGACGCGTACGTGACCCGCCACGAACAGACCCGACCGGTTCGGCAGCGTCAGCTGTTCTTCAACGCCAGCAGCGCGGTCTGGACTGCTTGCTCCGCGGGGTAGTTGGCGGGGGAGGTGTCGGCCCACGGCCCCTGCCAGATGTCGAAGGCGTAGGCACGTTCCTGGGGCGTAGGCGCGTTGGTCAGGGTGAGTCTGGTCCACGGGTAGCGGCCGCTGAGCGCCGACGACAGGTCCGCGGTGCGTGGGTTGGCGGCGAGGAGCTCGGTGGCGCGGGCGAGGAGGGCCCGCTCGACATCGGCGGCCTCGGTCGGAGCCCGGGGTCGCAGCGGCTCAGGGCGAGGTCGAGGACGGGCATGAGGTCGTCCTCGTCGCCCTCCCACGTGGCCGCGAGCTGCTGCAGGAGCGGGTGGAGGGCGGCGTCGGCGAGGACGGCCGCCGATTCCAGCTCCAACTTGTGGATCGGGTCGCCGTCGTCGTCTCTCAGACGTTCCGTGAGCGCGAGAAGGATGCGCTCGTCTCCGGACTCAGCGAGGGCGCGCAGTGCCTCGCACCGAGTGTCCGCATCGGGATCGGCGAGCCGGAGAGCGAGCGCGTCGCATACGGCCGGCGAGCGTGCTTCGAGCTGTCCCAGCCCGAAGCACGCCCAGTCGCGCACAGTGGAGTCGACATCGGCGGACAGCGTGATCAGTGCTTCGACGGTGCGCTCCCAGCGCGGGTCACCCGGCAGAGGTTCGCGGCCGCCTGGGCCACGGCGAGACGGACTGCCGGATCCTCATGCTCGGGGCGGATCGGTCAGAGCGTGAGCGCCCACTGCGTGACGGCGCGGGCAGGGGTCCAGCCGGTGAAGGTGCCGACCGGGGCGGTCGTCTCGACCGAGATGCGGGTGAGCTCGCCGCCGTGCTCCCGGTACAGCCGGGCCAGCAGCGTCTCGGTCTCCAGCGTCACGCCGTGCACCACGAGTCGCCCGCCGGGACGCAGGGCGTCCCGGCAGGCGTCGATGACGCCGTCGCGGGTGGCGCCGCCGCCGACGAAGATCGCGTCGGGGGCCGCCAGGCCGGTCAGCGCGTCGGGGGCGCGACCCTCGACGACCGTCAGCCCCGGTACGCCCAGGCGCGCGGCGTTGCGGCCGATGCGCGCCGCGCGCTCGGGCGAGGACTCGATCGCGGAGGTGGCGCAGGTGGGATGGGCCCGCATCCACTCGATGCCCACCGAGCCGGCGCCGGCGCCGACGTCCCAGAGGTGCTCGCCGGGGTTCGGGGCCAGGCGGGCCAGGGCCGAGGCGCGCAGGTCGCGCTTGGTGAGCTGGCCGTCGTGCTCGAAGCAGTCGTCGGGCAGGCCGGCGACCCAGCCGCCGAGCGTGGGGCCGTCGCACGCGATGGCCACGACGTTGAGCCGCGGGAACGTGTGCCGCAGGACGCTCCGGGTGATCGTGTCGGCGCGAGGGAAGCGCTGGGTGGTGTGGTCGGGGCCGCCGAGGTTGCCGAGCACGGCGAGCTCGCTGGCGCCGTACCCGTGCTCGTAGAGCACCTCCGCGACTGCACGCGGCGTCTCCTCGTCCGAGGAGAGTGCGAGGATCCGGCGACCGGGCGCGAGCTCGCGCCGCAGGAGATCCACGGAGCGCCCCACCAGCGTGACCACGGCGCAGGACTCCGCCGACCAGCCCATCTCGGCACGCGCCAACGCCACCGACGAGACCGCCGGCAACACCTGGACCTGCTCGGGCCCGAGCAGGTCGGTGAGCGTCGTCCCGATCCCCGAGACGTACGGATCGCCCGAGGCCAGCGCCACCACCTGCTGCCGTACGCCCAATGACGCCAGGAAACCGGGCAGCGCCTCGCGCAGCGGCGAGGGCCACAGCTCACGGCGCTGGCCGCGGAACTCCGGGAGCAGGTCCAGCTGGCGCCGGGCGCCGAGCACGACCGGCGCCGTCTCGACGACCTCACGCATCCTGTCCGGAAGCCCGTCCCAGCCGTCGGCACCGATGCCCACCACGATGATCACGCGAGCAGACGCTATCGTGACTGGCGCAAGGCGAGAGGTGCCCCAACGGCCCAGCCATCGGAGACGGTGGCGACGGCGGGCGGGGAGAATCTGGGAAGCCGGTGAGACTCCGGCACAGGCCCGCTGCGGTAAGCCCGGCTCCGACGCACGACGGAGACCAGGTAAGTCCGAAGACCGGCCTCCCGCCAGATCACGCGGACAGGCCCGTCCGCGTGACGAACCGAGCGGGAGCCTCACCGATGCCACAGAACTACCCATTTTCCGCCGTCCTCGGCTGCGATCTCGCCACGCCGGACGGCCTCCACGACATGGGCCTCGCCCTCATCCTGACCGCGATCTCGCCCGAGATCGGCGGCGTCCTCGTCCGCGGCGAGAAGGGCACGGCCAAGACCACGACCGTACGGGCACTGGCGAACGTGCTGCCGCCGGTCGACGTGTATGCGGGCGATCGCTTCTCCATCGATCCGGCCGATGACGCGGCCGCCTCCCCGGACGGGGTCTTCGGCGCCGGGACCGCCGTCGAGACGCGGCCCGTACGCCTCGTCGAGCTGCCGGTCGGAGCCACCGAGGACCGCGTCCTCGGCTCGCTGCACTTGGAGCGAGCGCTCTCGCACGGCAAGGTCGAGTACGAGCCCGGCCTGCTCGCCCGCGCCCACCGCGGGCTGCTCTACGTCGATGAGGTCAACCTGCTGCACGACCACCTCGTCGACCTGCTCCTCGACGCCGCCGCCACCGGCCGCGTCAGCGTCGAGCGCGACGGCATCTCGGTCGACTACGCCGCACGCTTCGTGCTGATCGGCACGATGAACCCGGAGGAGGGCGAGCTGCGACCGCAGTTGCTCGACCGGTTCGGGCTCGCCGTCGAGGTCGCCGCGCCCCGCGACCCGGCCTCGCGGATGGAGGTGGTCCGCCGCCGGATGGCCTTCGACGCCGACCCCGGTGCGTTCGTCGAGCGGTTCTCGGCGGCCGACACCGAGCTCAGCACGCGCGTCGCCCAGGCGCGGGTACGGATCGCCGACGTCGTGCTCGGCGAGGCCGCGCTGCTCAAGATCGCCGAGGTCTGCGCCGCGTTCGAGGTCGACGGCCTGCGCGCCGACATCGTCACCGCGCGGACCGCTGTCGCGCATGCGGCCTGGGAGGGGCGTACGGCGGTCACCAGAGCCGACATCCGGCGGGCCGCGCTGCTCGCGCTGCCGCACCGCCGGCGGAGGAACCCGTTCGACGCGCCGGGGCTAGACGAGGAGCTGCTCGACCGGATCCTGGGAGATGAGGAGCTGCCGCCCGAACCGCCGACGGGTGGGGAGGACGATGGCGACGGGGGTCTCGATACAGGCGCTAGCGCGCCTTACTCGACCACCGATGGCGGGGAGGGGGGTCTCGATACAGGCGCTAGCTCGCCTGACTCGACCACCGACGGCGCTGGTGGGTCTTCCTCGACCACCGGTGATGGGGAGGGGGGTCTCGATACAGGCGCTAGCTCGCCTGACTCGACCACCGACGGCGCCGATGGGTCTTCCTCGACCACTGTCGCGTCTGCCGTGGCGCCGTACCGGCCCAGGCTGCTGAAGGTCGACGGCCTCGGGGCCGGGGAGTCCGGGCGTCGGAGCCGGGCGATCGCCAGCACCGGGCGGCGGGTGGGCGCGCGGCGTCCCGAGGGGCCGACCGGGTCGCTTCACCTGGTGGAGACGCTGCTCGCAGCCGCCGGGAAGCAGGGCGTACGCGAGCGGGCCGGTGACCGGGTCGCCTTCGCGAGCGAGGACCTGCGGGTGGCGGTCCGTGAGGGCCGCGAGGCCAACCTCGTGCTCTTCTGCGTCGACGCCTCCGGCTCGATGGCGGCACGCAAGCGGATGACGCAGGTCAAGACCGCGGTCCTCTCGCTGCTGATGGACGCCTACCGGCGCCGCGACAAGGTCGGACTGATCACGTTCCGGGGCCAGAGTGCCGAGCTCGCGCTCCCGCCGACGCACTCCGTCGAGATCGCCGCTGCGCGCCTCGACGAGCTTCCCGCCGGCGGTCGTACGCCACTCGCCGAAGGCCTCCTCGAGGCCGCCCGGGTCCTCCAGCGCGAGCACCTGCGCGATCCGCGGCTGCGGCCGCTGCTCGTCCTGGTCACCGACGGGCGCGCCACCGCCGGAGCCGACGCCGTCGCACGGAGCCGTCAGGCGGCGCAGTACGTCGCCGGCCTGGGGGTCACCGCCGTCGTCGTCGACTCCGAGTCCGGCCCGATGCGGATGGGTCTCGCCGCCCAGCTCGCCGCCGCGCTCGCCGCCGAGCACCTGCCGCTCGGCGACGTCAGCGCCGAGGCGCTCACCGACGTCGCCCGCGCCCACACCGCGAAGTCCCGGAAGGTGGCCTGAGCATGCCGCAGGGCGTCCCGACCACGGTCCCCGACGACGGGCTGACCACGCGCCAGCGCCGTAACCGGCCGCTGCTGATCGTCCACACCGGCGAGAACAAGGGGAAGTCGACCGCCGCGTTCGGC
Source organism: Nocardioides sp. JCM 18998 (assembly GCF_055391535.1). Lineage (NCBI taxonomy): Bacteria > Bacillati > Actinomycetota > Actinomycetes > Propionibacteriales > Nocardioidaceae > Nocardioides > Nocardioides sp. JCM 18998. The sequence continues at coordinate 3,676,462 of NZ_AP043886.1, read as the reverse complement.
CTCGGGCTGCGCGGCTGGAACCAGGGCTGGAACATCGCGGTCTTCCAGTTCGTGAAGTCCGCCAAGTGGAAGGTCGGCGAGGAGAGCGCGTACGTCGCGTTGAACCGTGTCCACGAGGAGACCGGCCAGGGCGGCCCGGTGCAGTGGAACAAGATGGGCGACGGCTGGTCCTGGTCGCGCAAGAGGAATGATGGCGACGAGGACTCCGCCGATTTCCGGGCCCAGGTCGCGCGCGACGGCTGGGCCGAGATCAAGCGGCGGATCCTCGCCGAGGAGCACGACCTCTACATCCTCGACGAGTTCGCCTACCCGGTGAAGTGGGGGTGGATCGATGCCGCCGAGGTGGCTGCGTTCCTGAAGGACCGCCCGGGCCACCAGCACGTCGTCATCACCGGTCGCAACGTCGCTCCCGAGATCGTCGATGTTGCCGACCTGGTCACCGAGATGACCAAGATCAAGCACCCGATGGATGCCGGCCAGAAGGGCCAGAGGGGCATCGAGTGGTGAGGGTGATCGATCCCGTCGAGATCCCGCGGCTCGTCATCGCGGCCCCGTCCACCGGCCAGGGCAAGACGACGGTCGCCACCGGGCTGATGGCCGCGCTGCGGGCCGACGGGCCCCACGGACGCGGGCTCGACGTCAGCGGCCACAAGATCGGCCCCGACTACATCGACCCGGGCTACCACGCGCTCGCCACCGGTCGCCCCGGCCGCAACCTCGACCCACACCTCGTCGGCGAGGAGCTGATCGCGCCGCTGCTGCTGCACGGCGCCCGTGGTGCCGACATCGCGATCATCGAGGGCGTGATGGGGCTGCACGACGGCCGCATCGGCACCGACGGGTTCTCCTCCACCGCGCACGTCGCCCGGCTGACCCGTACGCCCGTCGTGCTGGTCCTCGACATCGCCCGGGTCTCGCGCTCGGCGGGCGCGATCGTGGCCGGCGTCGCGGCGTACGACCCCTCGATCGAGGTCGTCGGCGTGATCCTCAACCAGGCCGGCTCGGCGCGTAACGTCGAGGAGGTACGCCGCTCGATCCGCGACCTGCCCGTCCTCGGGGTCATCCCGCGCGACCAGCACATCGTGACCCCGTCGCGGCACCTCGGCCTGGTGCCCGCCGCCGAGCGCGAGCAGACGGCGGCCACGATCGAGCGACTCGGGGCGCAGGTCGCCCGCCACGTCGACCTCGACGCCATCAAGGCACTCGCGCTGCGCGCGCCGGCGCTCGACGCCGCGCCGTGGGATCCGGCCGATCACGTCCTGCGGCGCTCGGGCGGCAACCGGCCGCGCATCGCGGTCGCCGGCGGGCGGGCGTTCACATTCCGGTACGCGGAGACCGAGGAGCTCCTGCGCGCGGCCGGGTGCGACGTCGTCGCGTTCGATCCGCTCGCGGACACCGCGCTGCCCCTCGGCACGCAGGGGATCTATCTGGGCGGGGGCTTCCCCGAGGTGTACGCGGCCGAGCTCGCCTCGAACCGGGCGTTGCTCGCCGACCTGCGTGCTGCGATCGAGGCGGGCGTCCCGGCCGTCGCCGAGTGCGCCGGGATGCTCTACCTGGCCGAGTCGCTGGACGGCGTGCCCATGGCGGGCGTCCTCCCGGTGAGCACGGCGATGAGCAGCCTGACGCTGCGCTATCCGGTCGCGACGTCACCCGCGGACACGCTGCTCACCCGGGCAGGGGAGCAGGTCAGCGGGCACGAGTTCCACAAGACGCAGGTGAGTGCGGGGTCTCGACAGGCTCGACCACCGGAGGGGTCTCGACAGGCTCGACCTCCGATGCAGCCCGCGTGGGAGATCGACGGGGCGGCGGTCGGGTTCTCCACGCCGACCCTGCACGCCTCCTACCTCCACACGCACTGGGCCGGGCACCCACAGCTCGCGCAGCGGTTCGCCGACGCCGTGCACGCCGCGACGCCGCACCAGGGAGCGCCGTTCGCGCCGCAGAGCGCCGAGCGGACGTACGCGCCCATCGACCCGCTGCGCCACCACGGCGACGCCGAGGTCGGCAGCGGGACGGGTGTGGCGATGCTGGACTTCGCGGTCAACGTCTACGACGGCCCGCGGCCGGAGTGGCTCGACCGGGTGCTGCACGAGGCCATCGATGCGGCGGGCTCCTACCCGGACGCGCTGCCCGCGGCGCGGGCGATCGCCCAGCGGTACGGCCGCTCGCGCGACGAGGTGCTGCCGACGGCGGGAGCGGCCGAGGCGTTCACCCTGATCGCCCGTGCGCGGGAGTGGCAGCGACCGGTCGTGGTGCACCCGCAGTTCACCGAGCCGCAGGCAGCGCTCGAGCAGGCGGGGCACAAGGTCACCGAGGTGCGGTGCGGCGTCGAGGACGGCTTCCGACTCGATCCGGCCGCCGTGCCCGAGGACGCCGACCTGGTCATCGTCGGCAACCCGACCAACCCCACCGGCGTGCTCCATCCCCGCGATGCGGTCCTCGCGCTGCTCCGGCCGGGTCGGGTGGTGCTGGTCGACGAGGCGTTCATGGACGTCGTGCCGGGGCAGACACAGACGCTGCTGCGTGAGCGCCGAACGGGCCTGGTCGTGGTGCGCAGCCTGACCAAGCACTGGTCGATCCCCGGCCTGCGTGCCGGATACGTCGTCGGGGACGTCGCGGTCATCGGCGCGATGCGGCAGGTGCAGACGCCGTGGACGCTCTCCAGCCCGGCGATCGCCGCCACCGTCGCGTGTCTGCGCGGGCAGGCGGTCGACGAGTCCCGTCTGCGGGCGGAGCGGATCGCCCGCTGGCGCGAGGAGCTCCAGACCGGGCTCCGTACGCGTGGGCTCGAGCACGTCCCCTCGCAGGCGTCCTTCGTCCTCGCCCGTCTCGGCTCGGGCACCCGCGACCGACTCCGCGCCCACGGCATCGCCGTGCGCCGTGCCGACACGTTCCCCGGGCTCGACGAGTCGTGGGCACGGATCGCCGTACGACCTCCTGATCGCACCCGGCGACTGCTCGCCGCGCTCGACGCCCTCTTCACCAGCCCCGCACCGAAGGACACCGCATGAACCTGCCGACCTCGATCGTCCCGCCGTCCGACATCGCCCGCGACCACGCGGCCACGCGGCTGGCGGCACTCGCCACCCCGCCCGGTGCACTCGGCCGACTCGGTGAGCTCGGCGTGTGGGCGGCCGCGTGCCAGGGGCAGGTGCCGCCGCAGCCGCTCGACAACGTGCGGATGGTGATCTTCGCCGGCGACCACGGTGTCGCCGCGCACGGCGTCTCCGCGTTCCCTGCCGAGATCACCGGCGCGATGGTCCGCACGTTCCTGATCGGCAGGTCGGGAGCGTGCGCGATCGCCGCGGCCCAGGGCGTGGCCGTCCGAGTGCTCGACCTCGGGGTCGACGAGGACTTCGCGGACCTGAGCGACGAGGTCCGCGAGGCGCTGCAGGCGCACAAGGTCCGACGTGGCAGCGGCGCGATCCACGTGGAGGACGCGCTGTCCGAGGCGGAGACCGAGGCGACCCTGTCGGCGGGTGCGGCCGTGGCGCGCGAGGAGATCGCGGCCGGGGCGCAGCTGCTGATCAGCGGCGACATGGGCATCGGCAACACCACGCCGGCCGCAGCCATGATCGCCGCCGCGCTCGGGCTCCCGGCCGAGGAGGTCGTGGGCCGCGGCACCGGCGTCGACGACGACGGTCTGGCCCGGAAGGTCGCGGTGGTCGACCAGGCGCTCACGCGGGCCGGCGCGCGTCTCGACGACCCACGCCAGACCCTGCAGGCGCTCAGCAGTGCCGACCTCGCCGCGACGGTCGGGTTCCTGGTGGCGGCTGCCGATGCCGGCGTCCCGGTGCTGCTGGACGGGCTGATGAGCGTCGCCTGCGCGCTCACCGCCGAGCGGCTCGCTCCCGGGGCGGGCGCGTGGTTCGCGGCCGGTCACCGCTCGACCGAGCCGGGGCAGTCGCTCGCGCTCTCGAAGCTCGGCCTCGAGCCGCTGCTCGACCTCGGCCTGCGACTCGGCGAGGGCTCCGGTGCCGTGGCCGCCGTGCCGGTGGTGCGCAGCGCCGTGGCCATCCTTCGCGACGTCGCGCTGCTCTCCGACCTGATGCCGTGAGCGTGTATACGGAGGGATACATTCCCGCGCCTAGCCCGGCTCCTCGATGTATTGGTCTTTATAGGCGACCTATAAAGACCAATACATACGGCCGGAGGTCGCGCTATGTATCCCTCCGTATAGCGACCCCGCTCGGTCTGCTCGTCGGCTTCGCCGCGGACCGGCTCGTCGGCGACCCGCAGCGGTTCCACCCGGTCGCCGGGTTCGGGACGCTCGCGGCCGGGCTCGAGCGCCGGATCCACGCCGACCACCGCGTCCCCGGCATCTTCCACACCGCGACCCTCGTCGGGGGAGCCGTCGCCGTCGGCGCCTTGGCGGAGGGCGCCACCACACGCCGTCCGCTGGCCCGCACCGCGATGACCGCCGCCGCGACCTGGGCCGTCCTCGGTGGCCGCAGCCTGCAGCGCGAGGCCGACGCCGTCCACGCCCGGCTGGCCGCCGGCGACCTGCCCGCGGCTCGGCAGCGCCTCACCCACCTGGTCGGGCGCGACACGGCCGCTCTCGACGCGTCCCAGGTCGCGCGCGCCGTGATCGAGTCGGTCGCCGAGAACACCTCCGACGCCGTCGTCGCGCCGCTCGTCTGGGGCGCCGTCGCCGGCATCCCCGGGCTGCTCGGCTACCGCGCCGCCAACACCCTCGACGCCATGGTCGGGCACCACAACGCCCGCTACGAGCGCTTCGGCTGGGCCTCGGCCCGACTCGACGACCTCGTCAACCTGCCCGGCTCGCGCCTGGCAGGCCTGCTGTCGACGGCACTCGGAGGTGACCTACGTGGCGCCGTACGCGCTTGGCGGCGGGACGCGGCGAAGCACCCCAGCCCCAACGCGGGCGTCGTGGAGTCGACCTTCGCCGGCTCGCTCGGCATCCGGCTCGGCGGCACCAACACCTACTACGGATGGAGTGTCGAGCCCAGAGTGGAGCACAGGGCCGTGATGGGCGACGGTCGCGCGCCGGCGCCGTACGACATCCCGCACGCCACCCGTCTCGCGACCCGCGTCGGCGTCGGAGCCGTCCTGGTGGCCGCTGCGATCGCCTGGAGGCGTGGATGAGCACGATCCTGGTCGGCATGTCGGTGAGCGACGTCGACAGGCGGGAGCTGCTGCTCGATGCCGCCTCGGGGATCGGCGCCAGTGTCGCGTTCCTGCAGATGGGCGATCCGTCCCTCAGCCTCGAGCTGACCCGCCTCGCCGACGCCGGAGCCACCACCATCACCCTGCTCGGGATCGACACCGGCCCCCTCGCCCCGGGGCACTCCTGGCTGCGCCGGATCGCCGCGCACTGGTGGCGCGAGCGCGCGGGGCTCAGGCCGACGATCACGGTCGCCACCGAGCTGGCCACCAGCCTCGGCGACCTCGAGGACCTGCGCGCCCGAGCCGCCGACGCCAAGCCCATCACCGGCTCCGAGCCCGGCATCACCTCCGAGGCCTGGGAGCACGTCGGCAGCCACCGTCACCAGGTGATGGTCTGTCGCGGCCCCCGCTGCACCGCGCAGGGCCAGGAGGACAACCTACGCTCGATGATCCTCGCGATGATGCAGCACCAGCTCGGCGACGCCGACGTCCTGCTGGTCCACACCGGCTGCCAGTTCCCGTGCAACCATGCGCCGGTGATCAGCGTCCAGCCCGACGAGGTCTGGTACGGCCATGTCGACCCCGCGACCGCCGAGCGGATCGTCGCCGAGCACTTCGTCGCCGGCGAGCCGGTCGCCGATCACCGCCTCCCGCGCTGAGCCCTCACCCGCAGCGGGGGAGGCGTCCCGCCCTGCGCTCGGCGCAGCATCGGCGAGTGCCACAGCCCACGCCCGAGCAGCAGGCCCGCCTGGAGCGAGCGCTCGACCTGGTGCCCCGCCGCCTGCAGGGGGTGACCCGATGGTTCCTCGGCACCTGGCTCGGGCGGATGGGTCTCGGGACCTCGTGGAGCCTGCAGCGGATCGAGCTCTTCGACCGCGCGATGGCACTCGCGGCACAGATGTTCAGCTCCGTGTTCCCGATGCTGATCCTGCTCGCGTCGTGGTTCGGCGACGCCGGGCACCTGATGTCCGACACGCTGGGGATGCCGCCGGAGGCTGAATCGCAGGTGGACGTGGCCCTGAAGGAGTCGGGATCGGCGGCCTTCGGCGTCATCGGCGCGATCATCGTCCTCGTTTCCGCCACCAGCCTCTCGCGCGCTCTCGCCCGGGCCTTCGCGGCGGTCTGGGCGCTCTCGAAGCCGAAGAGCAACCTGGGATCGGCGTGGCGGTGGGTGGCCGTGGTGCTGGTGATCACGCTGACGCTCGTCGTGCTGCGCCGCTCGCACTCGATCGCCGACGGCATTCCGCCGCCCGACTTCTGGGGCATCGTCGTCACCTGCGTCATCCTGATCGCGCTCGCCACCGTGGTCCCCTGGGTGCTGCTCAGCGGAGCGGTCGCCGTCAGGGCGCTGTTCGTCGGCGCGGTGCTGTTCGGCGTGGTGATGTCGATCGTCCGGCCCTTCGCCAACGTGTGGCTGGCCCGCTCGTTGGAGTCGAGCGCACACCGGTACGGCTCCATCGGGGTCGCGTTCACCTACCTGGCCTGGCTGTACGTGATCGCGTGGATCTTCCTCGCCACGGCGGTGATCGGCCAGGTCCTCGTCACCGACGACGGCAGGATCGGCCGCTGGCTGGCGGGCCCCGAGCCGGTCGTCCGGACGGATCGCTCCGACTCGGTCACGCGGGTCCTGGTCGACGACGACCCGTGAGCGCAGCTGCGCCGCCGGACGGGTAAAACTCACCGGAACTGGGTGACGCGCCGCGAGGTGCCACCGGGCCACCATCGAGCGAAGTGGACCTCGCTAGGAGCGTCCGCAGCGACGCCGGACCGAGGAGATCCAGATGGTGACACCCCTGCTGACCAACGGTGAGTACCCGTTGCTCGACGTTTTCTGGACGATGATGTGGTTCTTCCTGTGGATCCTGTGGATCTTCCTGCTGATCAGGATCATCGGGGACGTGTTCCGCAGCAGGGACCTCGGAGGCTGGGGCAAGGCGCTCTGGACCATCTTCATCATCCTGCTGCCACTCATCGGCGTGCTCGTCTACCTGATCGTCCGCGGCGGCTCGATGCACGAGCGTGAGATCCGTCAGGCGGAGCAGGCCGACGAGGCGATGCGCGCGTACGTCCGCTCGGCGGCCGGGACCTCCGCCAGCAGCGCGGACGAGCTCGCCAAGCTGGCTGACCTGCGCGACCGCGGGGTCCTCAGCGAGGAGGAGTACGCGACGCAGAAGGCCAAGGTCCTCCAGGGCTGACCTCGCGCCAACACGCCACGCGGGCCGCCCGGACACTGTCCGGGCGGCCCGCGGGCGTACAGGGGGCGTACAGGGGGCGTCGATCCCGAGGATCGGGAGGCGATCAGACCAGCTCGTAGGCCGGGTCGCGGTGCAGGATCGCGTCGATGCCGTTCTCCTCCTCCTCGGGGGAGATCCGGATGCCGATCGTCTTCTTGATCGCGAGCGCGATGAGCAGCGCGATGACGAACGAGTACACGAGTACGGAGCCGGCCGCGACCGCCTGCTTCCCGAGCAGGGAGAGGCTGCCGCCGTAGAACAGGCCGTCGACGCCGTTGGGCATGCTCGAGCTGGCGAAGAAGCCGATCAGCAGCGTGCCGACGATGCCGCCGACGAGGTGGACGCCGACGACATCGGTGGAGTCGTCGTAGCCGAACTTCTGCTTCAGGCCGATCGCGAAGGGGCAGATCATGGCCGGGATGAGGCCGACGAAGATCGCACCGATCGGGGTGACGGCGCCACACGCCGGGGTGATCGCGACGAGACCGGTGATCGCGCCGGAGGCGGCGCCGATGCCGGTGACGTGACCGTCCTTGTACTTCTCCACCGCGAGCCAGCCGAGCGTCGCCGCGCAGGTGGCGGTGAACGTGGTCAGCATGACGATGGCGGCGGAGTTGCCGGCCGCGAGGGCGGAGCCGCCGTTGAACGCGTACCAGCCGGCCCACAGCAGACCGGCGCCGAGCAGCGTGAGCGGTACGTTGTGCGGCTTGCGCGAGCTCCAGCTGGCCGACTTGCCGAGCACCAGCGCGACGGCGAGCGCGGCCGCGCCGGCGTTGATGTGGACGGCCGTGCCGCCGGCGAAGTCGACGGCGTGCAGCTTGTTGGCGATCCAGCCGCCGGTGGCGTTCTTGGACACGACGCCGTCGAACGCGAAGACCCAGTGCGCGACCGGGAAGTAGACCAGGACGGCCCACAGCGTCGCGAAGGTCATCCACGCGGAGAACTTCATCCGGTCGGCCGCCGCGCCGGAGACGATGGCCACCGTCAGCGCGGCGAAGAGCGCCTGGAAGAGGGCGAACAGGCTCACCGGGAGCCCGTCGATCGTCGTCTGCGGATCGAGCAGGTCCTTCATCCCGGCGTACTCGCTGAAGCTGCCGACCAGGCCTCCGTGTGACGTGCCGAAGGTCATGGAGAAGCCGAAGAGGACCCACAGCACGCCGACGACGGCGACGGCGCCATAGGTCATCATCATCATGTTGATCGAGCTCTTCACGCTGACCATGCCGCCGTAGAACAGCGCCAGGCCGGGGATCATGATCGTGAGCCCGATGATGCAGCACAGCATGAAGGCTGTGGTTCCAGTGTCCATCTCATCTCCTGGATTCGGGTGGAATCGGGCGCACCCTGCGCCGTCTCGCATGAGTAGACATGGTTTCTGCTAGTTAGACCATGGCGGGCATGTAACAACCATGTGAAACACAACGTAACCCGGATGTTACGTGCGGCGCTGGTGCTCGTCGCCGCTCACTGATCTACTGAGGTGAAACGAAGGTTCATTGCAGTAATCATGAGGAGTGATCATGTCGCAGAGTGAGCTTGCCGCCCTGGCGGAACGGTCGGGCACCCGATTCATCCTCGCGCTCTTCGTCGATCTCAACGGCAAGCCGTGCGCCAAGCTCGTGCCCGTCGAAGCGGTCGAGGAGCTCGCCACCGACGGCGTCGGCTTCGCCGGCTACGCGGTGGGCGCGATCGGGCAGGAGCCGAAGGACCCCGACCTGGTCGCCCTGCCGGACGTCTCCTCCTTCACCCCGATCCCGTTCGTCAAGCCGGGCCTGGCGGTGGTGCACTGCGACCCGCACGTCGAGGGCGTCCCGTGGCCGTACGCGCCACGCAACATCCTCAAGGGCGTCGTCGCGCGGGCCGCCTCCGCGGGCTTCGCGCCGTACGCCGGAGCCGAGGTGGAGTACTTCCTGCTCAAGCGTGACGCGCAGGGCCGGTTGGTCACCGCCGACGCCGAGGACGATGCGAACCAGCCGTGCTATGACGCGCGCGGCGTCACCCGGATGTACGACCACCTCGCCGCGATCAGCACCGCGATGAACAGCCTCGGCTGGGGCAACTACGCCAACGACCACGAGGACGGCAACGGCCAGTTCGAGCAGAACTTCCACTACGCCGACGCCCTCACCACCGCCGACCGGGTGGTGACGCTGCGCTACCTGCTCAACGTGATGGCCGCCGAGCGCGGCATGATCGCGACCTTCATGCCCAAGCCGTTCGCGAACCGGACCGGCTCCGGGCTGCACCTGCACCTCTCGCTCCGCGATGTCGACACCGACACGCCGGTGTTCCCGGTGCGAAGCGGCGACGACGACCCGATCGGGCTCGGCCTGTCGAAGACCGCGTACTCCTTCGTGGCCGGGATCCTCGAGCACGCCACGGCGCTGCAGGCGGTGATCGCACCGACGGTGAACTCCTACAAGCGGACCGGGGCCGTCGCCTCCAGCGCCAGCGGGGCCACGTGGGCGCCGCGGCTGCCCACATACGGCGGCAACGACCGGACCCACTATGTCCGGATCCCCGACGCCCAGCGGATCGAGCTGCGCGGCGGTGACGGCGCCGCCAACCCGTACCTGGCGATCGCGGCCGCCGTGGGCGCCGGGCTGGACGGCATCGCCCTGGGCCGCGCGCTGCCGGCTCTCGGGACCGGGCCGGAGACGCCGTTCCCGGCCACGCTGGTCGACGCCGTCGCCGCGCTCGAGGCCGACGAGGTGATCCGCGACGTGCTCGACGTCGCGGGCCCCGGCGTCGCCGACTACTTCGCAGGACTCAAGAGGGACGAGTTCTTCGCATATCACGCGGCGGTCTCCGAGTGGGAGATCGACCGCTACCTCACCGCCGTCTGAAGCGTCTCGGAAGGAGAAGGAACATGTGTGGAATCGTCGGGTTGCACCTGCGCAACCCCGAGCTGTATCCCCGGCTGGGGGAGCTGCTGACCGGGATGCTCTGCGAGATGGAGGATCGTGGGGCCGACTCGGCCGGTATCGCCGTCTACGGACACGACGCGTGGGCTCCGGCCGGTCGCGGATCGGTCTCGCTGATCGACGCGGGCCTCGCCCTCGACGAGGTCGCCGGCACCCTCAGCGAGGCCACCGGGGTGGACATCGCCGCCTCCACGGTGGGGAACGTGCTGCTGCTCAGCGGCGACCTCGGCGCCGCCGAGCTGCTGGCCGCGACCAGGGCCGCGTACCCGGACGTCCTGGTCGGCGGGTTCGGCGAGGACCTCGCGGTCCTCAAGGGGGTCGGCTCGCCGAAGGTGCTCGCCGAGAGCTGGGGGCTGTCGGCGGCTCAGGGCTGGCAGGGGGTGGGACACACCCGGATGGCCACCGAGTCGGCGGTGACGTCGGCCGGTGCGCACCCGTACGCGGTGGGACCGGGGGAGTGCCTGGTCCACAACGGCTCGTTCTCCAACCACGCCACCATCCGCCGCGACCTGAAGGCGGCCGGCGTCGCGTTCGACTCGGAGAACGACACCGAGGTCGGCGCCCGCTTCGTGGCTCATGCGCTCGCCGGCGGCAGCGGCGTCGACGAGGCGCTCACCGGCCTGACCGAGACCTTCGACGGCTTCTACACGCTGCTGGTCTCCAACCGTGACTCCTTCGCGGTGGTCCGCGACGCCGTCGCCTGCAAGCCAGCCGTCATCGCCGAGACGGACGACTGGGTGGCGATGGCCTCGGAGTACCGCGCGCTGGCCCACCTTCCCGGCGTCGAGGACGCCCGGATCTGGGAGCCCGAGCCCGAGGTCATCTACCACTGGAGCCGCACCGCGACCGGTCAGGAGGCGGTGGCGTGAGCACGACGTACGACCTGCGCACCACCAGCCTCCGCGAGGTGAACCGGGCGCTGCACGCGGACGGTCTCGACGGCGAGTTCGTCATCACCGAGCCGGCCGGGGCGCACAACGTCGCCGTGGGGATCGACGCGCCCGTACGGGTCACGATCCGCGGCCACGTCGGCTACTACGCGGCCGGGATGAACCAGCAGGCCGAGGTCACCATCGACGGCAACGCCGGACAGGGCGTGGCGGAGAACATGATGAGCGGCAGCGTCCGGGTGACCGGTGCGGCCTCCCAGTCGGCCGGTGCCACCGGTCGTGGCGGCCTGCTCGTCATCGACGGGGATGCGGGCGCGCGCTGCGGGATCTCGATGAAGGGCATCGACATCGTCGTGGGTGAATCCATCGGCCACATGAGCGCCTTCATGGCGCAGCGCGGCCGGCTCGTCGTCCGGGGCGACGCGGGCGACGCGCTGGGCGACTCCCTCTACGAGGCCCGGATCTACCTGCGCGGCACCGCGAGGTCGCTGGGAGCCGACTGCGTGGAGAAGGAGATGCGCGCCGAGCACCTCGACGAGCTCGCCGGGCTGCTCAAAGCCGCCGGCTACACCGATGACGATCCGGCCACGTACCGGCGCTACGGCTCGGCCCGCACCCTCTACCACTTCACGCACGACAACGAGTACTGAGAGGAACCGGCCATGACGTACACCGCCGACGACCGCGCGCGGCTGGGCCTGCGCGAGTCCGCTACCTTCGACCGGCCCACCATCGCCGCGATCCAGCGGGCCGCCGAGACCGGCATCTACGACATCCGCGGCTGGGGAGCCAAGCGCTCCTTGCCGCACTTCGACGACCTGCTCTTCCTCGGCGCCTCGATGTCGCGCTACCCGCTCGAGGGCTACCGGGAGCGCTGCGGCACCGACGTCGTGCTGGGCGCGCGGAACGCGAAGTACCCGGTGCACCTGGACATCCCGGTCACCATCGCCGGCATGTCCTTCGGGGCGCTCGGCGCCCACGCCAAGGAGGCGCTCGGTCGCGCCGCCTCGGCGACCGGGACCTCGACCACCACCGGCGACGGCGGGATGACCCCCGAGGAGCGGGGCCACTCCAAGACCCTGGTCTACCAGTACCTGCCCAACCGGTACGGGATGAATCCCGACGACCTGCGCCGCGCCGACGCGATCGAGATCGTGCTCGGCCAGGGCGCCAAGCCCGGCGGCGGCGGGATGCTGCTGGGCCAGAAGGTCTCGGAGCGAGTCGCCGGCATGCGCGACCTGCCGGCCGGGATCGACCAGCGCTCCGCATCGCGACACCCCGACTGGACCGGCCCGGACGACCTCACCATCAAGATCAACGAGATCCGGGAGATCACCGACTGGGAGAAGCCGATCTACGTCAAGGTCGGCGCGTCCCGTACGTACTACGACGTCAAGCTCGCGGTGCACGCAGGCGCCGACGTGGTGGTCGTCGACGGCATGCAGGGTGGCACGGCGGCCACCCAGGACGTCTTCATCGAGCACGTCGGCATCCCCACCCTGGCCGCGGTTCCCCAGGCGGTGCAGGCGCTGCAGGAGCTGGGCGTCCACAAGCGGCCCGACGGCGTCCAGCTGATCGTGTCCGGAGGCATCCGGTCGGGAGCGGACGTCGCCAAGGCGCTCGCCCTGGGCGCCGACGCAGTGGCGATCGGCACGGCGGCCCTGATCGCGCTCGGCGACAACGATCCTCGCTACGCCGCGGAGTATGAGGCGATGGGATCGGCCGCGGGCTTCTACGACCAGTTCCAGGCCGGGCTCGACCCGGCCGGCATCACCACCCAGGACCCCGAGCTGCAGCGCCGCCTCGACCCGGAGGAGGGCGGCCGCCGCGTCGCGAACTACCTGCGGGTGCTCACCATGGAGGCCCAGACCATCGCCCGAGCCTGCGGCAAGGCGCACGTCACCCACCTCGAGCCCGAGGACATGGTCGCCGTCTCGATCGAGGCCGCCGCGATGGCCCGGGTCCCGCTCGCCGGCACGTCCTGGATCCCCGGACAGGGTGATCGGGCATGAGCGCGACCAGGGCCGTCGTCATCGGCGGCGGGCTGATCGGCCTGTCCATCGCCCGCGCCCTCACCGCACGCGGGCTGAGCGACGTCCTCGTCCTCGAGCGGCACCAGCTCGCGTCCGGCGGGACCGGCAAGTCCAGCGGCATCGTCCGGATGCACTACGGCGTGCCCTCGATCGCCGCGATGTCGTGGCGCAGCCTGCCGGTCATCGAGGCCCTCGGCGACGCGGTCGGGTTCCGCCAGGTCGGCTACTCGGTCATCGTCGGGGAGGAGAACGCAGACGCCCTCAAGGCCAACACCGCGATGCACCAGGGCCTCGGCATCGAGGTCGACCTGATCGGCCCCGACGAGCTGCAGGCGCTGTGGCCGATGATGAACGTCGAGGACGTCGCCCTCGCGTCGTACGAGCGGCGCGGTGGGTTCGCCGACGCCACCCAGCTCGCGCTCCACTTCGGCCAACAGGCCCGGGACCACGGCGCCCGGATCCGGCAGAACACCCCGGTCGCGCGCATCCTCACCCACGGCGATCGGGTCACGGGCGTGGAGCTCGGCTCGGGCGAGGTGGTCGACGCGGACCTGGTCGTCGTCGCCTCCGGTTGGTGGTCCAAGCAGCTGCTCGCCGGCCTCGGGGTCGACTTCCCGGTCGAGGCCTACCGCTCCGAGCTGCTGATCGTCGACGCCGGCGAGCCGCTGCCGGACCTGCCGGTCGTCTCCGACCTGATCAGCCTGCAGTACTGCCGCCTCGAGGGCTCGGGGCAGTTCCTGGTCGGCAACAGCGACCACGCCGACTTCGGGAGCAAGCTCGTCGACCCCGACCGCTACTCCAACGTCGCGGGGGAGAGCAGCATCATGGCGTACGCCGAGAAGGTGATGCACCGCTTCCCGGGCTTCCCGGAGCCGTCGATCACGCACACGTACGCGGGGGTCTACGACGTGCCGCCGGACTGGAATCCGGTGATCGCGCCGGTCGGCGGGATCGGCGGGCTGATCCTGGCCGCCGGCTTCGCCGGGCACGGCTTCAAGATCAGTCCCGCTGTCGGCGAGCTGGTCGCCGACCTCGTCCTCGAGGGCGACAGCACCGATCCCGACGTCGCGGCCTCCGACTTCCGGCTCGAGCGGTTCGGCGAGGGCAAGCCGCTGGCGAGCCTGCACCCGTACGTCGGTGCCGGCGAGATGCGGTGAGCCGACCGATGCTCGTCGCATCGACCGCGGCCGCCCTGCCGTGGGCCAACGGTGCGGGCACCACCCGCGAGCTGGCCACCGGACACGGGACGGACGGGCGCGTCAGCTGGCGGCTCAGCGTCGCGGACCTCGATCACGACGCCTGCTTCTCCCGCTTCCCCGGCATCGACCGGCTCTTCGTGGCGCTCGGCCGGCTGAGCCTCTCGGTGTCGGGGGAAGCGATGGCGATGGAGGCCGGCGACATGGTCCGCTTCGCGGGCGAGGCAGCGGTCGCCGTGCAGCTGGAGCGACCGACCCGCGCCCTCAACCTGATGACGCGGCGCGGAGTGTTCCGTGGCGCCGTGCGGCTCCGGGAGCGGACGGCCCCGGACGTGCCGGGCAGCGACCTGACCGTCGACCTCGGCGACCACCTCGCCGACGTGTTCCTGACGCAGGAAGGACAACGATGAGCGACACCGTCGCCTCTCTCATGGCCGAGATCGACGCCCTGGGCGCCGACCCCGTGCGGGGCGGCTACAGCCGGCCGGTGTACTCGACCCCCGAGCTCGACCTGCGCTCCTGGTTCGTCGCGCATGCCGAGCGTCGCGGCCTCGACGTCGAGTCCGACCGCAACGGCATCCTGTGGGCCTGGTCGGGAGGCGTCGGCGACGGCGCGGTGGTCACCGGCAGCCACCTGGACTCGGTGCCGGGCGGAGGCGCGTACGACGGACCGCTCGGCGTGGCGTCGGCGCTGGTGGCCTTCGACCGGCTCGCGGCTCGCGGCGTGCACGGCCGCCGAGCCATCGCCGTCTTCCCCGAGGAGGAGGGGTCGCGCTTCGGGGTGGCGTGCCTCGGGTCGCGACTGATGACCGGCGCCCTCGACGCCGACCGCGCACGCGGCCTCACCGATGCCGACGGCACCACGTTCGCCGAGGCGAGCAGGCGTGCGGGCGTCGATCCCACGCATCTCGGTCCCGACCCGGCGGCGTTGGGTCGGATCGACACGTTCATCGAGCTGCACGTGGAGCAGGGCCGTGGGCTGGTGGACCTCGATCGGTCGGTCGCCGTCGCCTCCTCGATCCTCGGGCACGGCCGGTGGCGGCTGTCGTTCGCCGGCGAGGGCAACCACGCCGGCACGACCGTGATGCGCGATCGGCGCGACCCGATGGTGGCGGCGGCCCACGTCGTGGGTGAGGTGCAGCGGATCGCGCGCGGCGTGCAGGGCGCGCGAGCGACGGTCGGCCGCCTGGTTCCTGTGCCCGGCGGCACCAACGTGATCGCTTCGCGTGTCGACCTCTGGCTCGACGTCCGCCACCGCGAGAACGCGGTGACCCGCTTCCTGGTCGCTGAGATCACCCAGGCCGCTTACGCCGCCGCTCGGGAGCAGGGCTGCTCGGCGTCGGTGGTCGAGGAGTCCTTCAGCGCGACAGTCGACTTCGACCCGCAGCTGCAGGCGCGGCTCTCGAGCGTCCTCGACGACGCGCCCGTGCTCGGCACGGGGGCAGGCCACGACGCCGGAGTCCTCAAGGATCACGTCAGCACCGCGATGCTCTTCGTCCGCAACCCGACCGGCGTCTCGCACGCACCCGGCGAGGCCGTCGAGGACGCCGACGCGGAGGCCGGGGCCGCGGCCCTGGCGAGCAGCATGGCCGCGCTGCTGGGTGCCCGATGACGCCGGAGGAGCGCGCGGTCGTCCACTCCCAGTGGACGCTGGCGCGCTACGGTCACGACATGGAGAACGACGAGGCGCTGCTGCGCAACGCCGGCACCGCGCGCGATCGCCGACCGGACGACGCGGTCGAGGCGCTCGAGCTGGAGGCCGCCATCGCCCGCAACGTCCGGGAGCTGCGGCAGAACGCCGGGCTGTCCGTGGGGGAGACGGCGACCCGTGTCGGCATCTCCAAGGCGATGCTGTCGAAGATCGAGAACGCCCAGACCTCGTGCTCGCTCGGCACCCTCGCCCTGCTGGCCAAGGGGCTCAACGTGCCGGTGACCTCGCTCTTCCGCGGCGCCGACACCGAGCGCCCGGCGTCGTACGTGAAGGCGGGCCAGGGCACGCCGATCGTGCGCAACGGCACCCAGGTCGGGCACGAGTACAACCTGCTCGGCGGGCTGCGAGGTGAGCACAAGCGCCTCGAGTGCCTGCTGGTGACGCTGACCGAGGCCAGCGAGGTGCACCCGCTCTTCCAGCACCCCGGGACCGAGTTCATCTACATGCTCGAGGGCGTCATGGACTACGGGCACAGCCGATCGGTCTACCGCCTGCGGGCCGGCGACTCGCTGCAGCTCGACGGCGAGGGCGCGCACGGGCCGACGGGCCTGGTCACGCTGCCGATCCGGTTCCTGTCGATCATCGCGTTCCCGGACGGGTCGGTCTGATCGTCCGGATATGGACGTCGGTGGACGGCCACCGCGGGTGCCGATAGGGTGCGGCTACGCGCCGGACGTGAGGAAGCCAGTGAGAATCTGGCACGGTCACGCCACTGTGAGTCTCCTTGGGGAGCGAAGTCAGATCTTCCGCCGACGCGTTTTCCGCCCATCTGGGAACGTTGTATTCCTGAAGGAGCATCACGTGAGCAACACGTCTGCTATCCCCACTGCCATCAGCAGCCCCGCGATCAGCACCCCGCTGGTCCACGCGAACGTCAAGACGATCGCCCTGCTGGTCGGCGTCGCCTTCGCGGCGCTGCTGGTCTACTACTTCATCGGCGTCGACGAGGGCGCCACCTCGGTGTTCGGGAAGAGCATGGTCCTCCATGAGTTCTTCCACGACGGCCGACACTTCCTCGGCTTCCCCTGCCACTGATCCAACCCGGCAGGAGAACAACAGAACATGGTCAAGCAACTCATCGCTCGCGGCGCGCTCTCCGGCGCGGCCGCGGGTCTGGTGGCGTTCGTCTTCGCCCGCCTCTTCGCCGAGCCGATCATCTCGAAGGCGATCGACTACGAGAGCGCGCGTGACGCGGCCCAGCAGGCCCTGGACAAGGCCGCCGGGCTGCCTGTCGAGGCCGCCGGCCCCGACATCTTCAGCCGTACGGTCCAGATGGACGTCGGCATCGGCGCCGGCCTCATCCTCTTCGGCGCAGCCATGGGCGCGCTCGTCGCGGTCGGCTACGTCATCGCGATCGGCCGGGTCGGGAAGGTGCGTCCGTTCCAGCTCGCGCTGATCCTGCCGGCCTTCTACTTCGTCGGCGCGTTCCTGGTGCCGTTCCTGAAGTACCCGGCCAACCCGCCGGCGATCGGGCACGAGGAGACGATCCGCACCCGCGGCGCGCTCTACCTCGTCGTGGTAGCGGTCTCGTGCATCGCGCTGTTCCTGGCCGTCTACTACGGCCAGCGACTGCACCGGCGGCTCAGCCTGTACAGCACGGTGCTGATCATGGGTGCCGCGTACGTCGCCGTGATGGCTGTCGTGTTCCTGGTGCTGCCGGCGCTCGGCCACCTGGACGCCAACGTCGCCCAGTTCGGCAGGCACGACACCGAGACGCCGCTCCCACTGACCGACCCGGACGGGACGATCGTCTTCCCGGGCTTCCCGGCGGACCTGCTCGCGCAGTTCCGGGTGTACTCGCTCGTCGCCCAGGTGATCCTGTGGGGCGGCATCGCGCTGCTCTTCGCGCCCCAGGCCCAGCGTCTGCTCGACCCGGCGGCCGCCCGGGCCGGCCGCGAGGGCCGGTTCGCCGAGGACCACGCTCCGGTCGCCGTCTGATGCCTGCCCGATGAGGCGCGTCAGTGCCGTCATCGTCGCGGCCGTCACCCTCGTGGTGGCGGCCGCGATGCCGGTCTGGGCCCATGGCAGCGTCAACGTCAACGCGAGCATCCAGTCGGTCGTGCTCCGCGCACCGGCCGGGGTCAGTGTGTGGGTGCACGCCGACGGCTCGCTGATCACGCTCGAGACGAGCAGCACGGTGAGCGACGTGCAGGTGCTCGGCTACTCCAATGAGCCGTTCCTGCGCTTCGCCGCGGGCGAGGTCTTCGACAACGTCAACTCGCTGACCACCTATGCGACCACCTCGGGCGTGGTCGACCACGTCGCCGCCGGTGCCGGCCACGGCCCGACGCGGTGGCGCAGCGTACGTTCCGGGTCGACGTACTCCTGGAGCGATGGGCGCGTCGACTGGATGGAGCCTCAGCTTCCGACGGACGTGTCGGCGGCGCCGGACAAGCGGCACGACATGGGCGAGTGGTCGATCCCCGTTCTGGTCGACGGCAAGGCCGCCGAGATCACCGGCCACTTCGTGTGGGTCCCGGCCGTCATGTCCGCGGGTGCCACCACCATCGGCGTGGTCGGGGTCCTGGTCCTCGTCCTCGGCGTTGCCGGATGGGCTGCGTTCCCGAGACGACCCGTCAAGGAGCGAAGGTCGTGAGCGACAGGGTGTTGCCGTCCGGGTCCGGGAACCACGCGATCCGGGCGCCCGAGGGTGACGTCAGGATCTTGTCGTCGTCCTGGCGCGCGTCCAGGAGAACGCCGCACCGACGTTGCCCACCGTCTCCGGGGCGTGCGGGTCCACCGGGCGCCGGACGATCACGACGGGGACGCCGAGCTCGGCGGCGGCCTGCATCTTGCCCCAGGTGTACGTGCCGCCGGAGTCCTTGGTGATCAGCACGTCGACGCGGTGCTCGCGCAGAAGGGCGCGCTCGCCGTCGAGGGGGTACGGGCCTCGGCTGGTGACCAGCGTCCAGGGCTGCGGCAGCGCGAAGCCGGGGGCGTCCACGACCCGTGCGAGCGCGGGCAGCTCGCCGAGCGCCGGCACGAACCGGGCCAGCTCCTGGCGCCCGACGGTGATGAAGGGACGCTCGCCGAGCGTTGCGGCCAGGGTCGCGGCGTCGTCGTGGGTATTGGCCCAGTGCCACATCGGACGCGGCCAGGCCGGATCCGGCCTCCAGCCCGGTCGTTCGAGGCGCAGCAGCGGCAGCCCGGTCTGCGCGCAGGCCGCCACGGCGTTGGCGGACATCCCCTGTGCGAACGGATGCGTCGCGTCCACGACGACGTCGTAGTCGTCGAGCGCCGTGACGAGCCCGGACACGCCGCCGAAGCCACCGATCCGGACCGGTCCGACGGGCAGGCGCGGATCGGCGACCCGCCCGGCCAGGGACGAGGTCACGTCGATGCCCGCCTCGACGAGCAGGACCGCCAGCGCTCGCGCCTCGGCCGTGCCGCCGAGCAGCAGCACACGGCGGCTGAGACCCGGCGCCCGGGGGTCGAGACCCGGCGTCCGGTGGTCGAGCCTGTCGAGACCCGGCGTCCGGTGGTCGAGCTTGTCGAGATCCGGCGTCCGGTGGTCGAGCCTGTCGAGACCCGCCTGATCCTCAGCTCCCGCGCTCACCACTCACCACCAGGCGGCAGGACGGGCAGGTCGGCGGGCGCACCGGTCAACGCGAGGTCGAGCAGGGCATCGACGTCGAGGTGCTCCTCGACGAGGTCGCCCAGCAGCTCCAGCCGCGCGTCACGAGCGGTCGGGAACGACGCCTCGGAGGTCACGCCGAGCGCGTCGCGCAGGTAGGCCGCGCGGTAGGCGTCGTCCTCGAGGCGGCCGTGGACCATCGTGCCGGTCACGAGGCCGTCCTCGGTCGCGCCGGCGACCCGGCCGTGGTGGATCTCGTAGCCGGCGGGCGCGTGCAGGCGCAGCACCTTCTCCGCGCCGAAGGTCGTGGTGTGGGGGAGCAGGCCGAGTCCCGGGGCCTCCGCGCCGGCCTCGCCTTCGATGCCGTCCGGATCCGAGATGTGGGCGCCGAGCATCTGACAGCCGCCGCAGATCCCGAGCACCGGACGCCCGGCCTCGGCGTGCGCGAGCACGGCGCGGTCGAGCCCGCGCGAGCGCATCCAGGCCAGGTCGCTGATCGTCGCGCGCGTGCCGGGCACCACCACCAGGTCGGCGTCGGCCAGGTCGCGCGGCGACGAGACGAAGACGACGTCGAGCCCGGGCTCGAGACCGAGGGCGTCGAGGTCGGTGAAATTGCTGATCCGGGGGAGCCGGATCACGGCGACCCGCTGCGCGCCCTCGCCCGAGGCGCGCCGGCCGTCGAGGTCGAGGGCGTCCTCGGAATCGAGCCAGAGGGAGGGATCCCAGGGCAGTACGCCGTACGTGCGCCGGCCGGTCGCCCGCAGCAGCATCTCCAGGCCGGGAGTCAGCAGACCGAGGTCGCCGCGGAACTTGTTCATCACGAAGCCGCTGATCAGCGCCTGGTCCTCCGGCGAGAGCAGCGCGACCGTCCCGAGCAGGGCGGCGAAGACGCCGCCGCGGTCGATGTCGCCGACCACGATCGTGGGCAGGCCAGCGTGCCGGGCCAGGCCCAGGTTCACGTAGTCGCCGGCCCGCAGGTTGATCTCGGCCGGACTCCCGGCGCCCTCGGCGACGATCACCTCGTAACGCGAGGCGAGGTCGTCGTACGCGTCGTGGGCCGCCTTCGCCAGGTGCGCGCGACCGCTCTCCCAGTCGGCCGACGAGACGTCGCCCGCAGGCTGTCCCATCAGCACGACATGGCTGCGGCGGTCGCTCCCGGGCTTGAGCAGGACCGGGTTCATCGCCGGCTCCGGCGTCGCCCGGGCGGCCAGCGCCTGCACCCACTGCGCCCGCCCGATCTCGGCGAAGCCGGTGGTCGAGGCCCCCGGCACCGCGACCACCATCGAGTTGTTCGACATGTTCTGCGCCTTGTACGGCGCCACCCGCACGCCTCGCCGCGCGAACGCCCGGCACAGACCCGTCGTGACGACCGACTTGCCGGCATCGGAGGTCGTACCGGCGACGAGGAGGCCGCTCATGCGGGGGTCTCGACAGGCTCGACCACCGTGGCGGGCTCGACCACCGGGGCTCGCAGGAGGTAGAGGTCCATCACCCAGCCGTCGATGGCGCGGGCGTGCTCGCGTGCCACCTTGAGGGCCGCCTCGCCGAGGCCGCCCACGGTGCCGTCGAGGAGCTGCTCACCGGCCGAGCCGAGGTTGGCGGCGTACCAGATCCGCCAGTCCTCGAGGCCGCTCAGATCGGGTTCGCTGCCGAGCATGACGACCAGGTTGTCCTGACCTGCGGCGATGTCATCGCGCAGGCGTCGCGCCGTGGTGATGTGCACGGGCCGCCCGACCGGGTGCAGCACCATCCGGTGCCGGGCCGCGAGCAGCTGCGGCGCGCTGATGCCCGCAAGCACGTCCCACTCCGGTGCGTCGAGGCGCTCGGCCAGCTGCTCCACGACCCGGATGGTGGAGTCGTAGAGCGCGGGGTCGCCCCACACCAGGAAGGCAGCGGTGCCGGCACGCTCGCGAAGCACCCGTTCGTACGCCTCGACCCGTGCCTCGTGCCAGTCGCGCACCGCCGTGACGTAGCCCCCGGCGCCGTCGGGCGCCCGATCGCGCTCCGGATCCGCGACGGCGACGAGGTTGATGCCGTACGCCTCACACACGGCGCGCCGGACGGCGAGCAGCGCGTCGTCCTCGCCCTTCGCGGCGGCGATCACGTAGTCGCACTCCCGTAGCGCGGCGGCCACCTCGGGGGTGACGTGCTGGGGGCCCATCCCGATGCCGAGGATCCGGATGCGTCGTGATGCGCCGCCTCCCTCCTCGGCGGCTCCTCGACGAGCGGGGATCACCCGCGGTCCTCGAGATCACCCTCGACGTCGAGGTAGACCTGCTGCATCGCGGCGATGACGTCGGTGTCCGGCTCGGCCCACAGACCGCGCTCCGCGGCCTCGCTGAGTCGCTCGACGATGCCGCGCAGCGCCCACGGGTTGGACTTCTTCAGGAACTCCTGGTTGGTCTGGTCGAGGACGTACTCCTGCGCGAGCTTCTCGTACATCCAGTCGTGGACCACGCCGGCCGTGGCGTCGAAGCCGAAGAGGTAGTCGACGGTCGCGGCGAGCTCGAAGGCGCCCTTGTAGCCGTGTCGCTGCATCGCCGAGATCCACCGCGGATTCACCACCCGGGCGCGGAAGACGCGGGCGGTCTCCTCGGCCAGCGTGCGGGTACGGATCGCGTCCGGCGAGGTCGAGTCGCCGACGTACGCCTTCGGGTCGCTGCCGCTCAGCGCGCGCACGGTGGCGACCATGCCGCCGTGGTACTGGAAGTAGTCGTCGGAGTCGGCGATGTCGTGCTCCACCGAGTCGACATTCTTCGCGGCGACCTTGATCCGCTTGTAGTTCGTCCGCATGTCGTCGGCCGCCGGTGCGCCGTCGAGACCGCGGCCGTACGCGAAGCCGCCCCATGCGGTGTAGACCTCGGCCAGGTCGTCGTCGCCGCGCCAGTTGCCGGCCTCGATCACCTGGAGGATGCCGGCGCCGTACGAGCCGGGCTTGGACCCGAAGATGCGGGTGGTGGCTCGGCGCTGGTCGCCGTGCTCGGCCAGGTCGGCGCGGGTGTGGGCCCGGACGAAGTTCTGGTCGGCGGGCTCGTCGAGCTCGGCGACCATCTTCACCGCGTCGTCGAGCATGGCCACCACGTGCGGGAAGGCGTCGCGGAAGAAGCCGGAGATGCGGACGGTGACGTCGATGCGTGGGCGCCCGAGCTCCTCCAGAGGGACGACGCTCAGCTCCGAGACCCGCCGCGACTGGGCGTCCCACTCCGGCCGGACGCCGAGCAGTGCCAGCACCTCCGCGATGTCGTCGCCGGACGTGCGCATCGCGCTGGTGCCCCACACCGACAGGCCGACCGACTCGGGGTAGCCGCCGGTCTCGTCGAGGTAGCGCTGCACGAGCGAGTCGGCCATCGCCTGGCCGGTCTGCCAGGCCAGCCGCGACGGCACCGCGCGCGGGTCGACGGTGTAGAAGTTGCGCCCGGTCGGCAGCACGTTGACCAGGCCGCGCAGCGGCGAGCCGGACGGGCCGGCCGGGATGTAGCCGCCGGCGAGGGCGTGCAGGACGGCGTCGAGCTCGTCGGTCGTGCCGGCGAGCCGGGGGACGACCTGCTCGGCGGCGAAGGTCAGCACCTGCTGGACCTCCGGGGAGGCGTGCAGGATCGGGATCACCTCGGTGTCCCAGCCGGCCTTCTCCATCGCCTCGACCAGCTCACGCGCCTGGGCCTCGACGTGATCGACCTCGATACGGGTCTCGATACGCTCGCTGGCGCTCGCTACTCGACCAGCGTGCTCGGCCTCGGAGGTCGAGCTTGTCGAGACCAACCCCAGCGCCGACCGCAGCCCCGGCACCGCGTTCCCGACACCGCCCCACACCTGCGCGGCGCGCAGGATGGAGAGCACGAGGTTGACCCGCGCCTCGCCCTCCGGCGCCGCGCCCAGGACGTGCAGGCCGTCGCGGATCTGGGCGTCCTTGATCTCGCACAGCCAACCGTCGACGTGCAGCAGGAAGTCGTCGAACTCCTCATCGTCCGGGCGCTCCTCGAGACCGAGGTCGCGGTGCAGCTCGGCGGCGTGCATCAGCTGCCAGATCTCCCCGCGGATCGCCGGCAGCTTGGCCGGGTCCATCGTCGAGATCTTGTCGTACTCCTCCAGCAGTGCCTCCAGCCGAGCGATGTCGCCGTACGACTCGGCGCGCGCCATCGGCGGCACCAGGTGGTCGACGATGGTGGCGTGGGCGCGGCGCTTGGCCTGGGCACCCTCGCCGGGGTCGTTGACCAGGAACGGGTAGATCAGCGGCAGGCTGCCGAGCGTCGCGTCGGTGCCGCACGATGCGGAGAGGGCGGCGTTCTTGCCGGGCAGCCACTCCAGCGAGCCGTGCTTGCCGAGGTGGACCACGGCGTTGGCCCCGAACCCGTGCTCGAGCCAGCGGTACGCGGCGAGGTAGTGGTGCGTCACCGGCAGGTCGGGGTCGTGGTAGATCGCGACCGGGTTCTCGCCGAAGCCGCGCGGCGGCTGGATCATGATGACGACGTTGCCGGCCTGCAGGGTGGCGAGGACCAGCTCGCCGGCATCGTTGACGAAGAGGCTGCCGGGAGCCTCGCCCCACGCCTCGGTCATCGACGCCCGCAGGTCCTCGGGCAGGTCGGCCGTCCAGGCGTCGTACTGGGCCTTCGTGATCCGTACGTGCGCATCGGTCAGGTCGGCGGAGGTCAGCCACTCCTCGTCCTGGCCTCCGGCGGCGATGAGGGCATGGATCAGCGCGTCACCGGCCTCGGTCTCGGAGGTCGAGCATGTCGAGACCCCGTCCAGGATCCGGGTGACGACGTTGTCGCTCCCGAGGTCGTAGCCCTCATCGCGCAGCCGGCGCAGCAGCCGGATCGCGGAGACCGGGGTGTCGAGGCCGACGGCGTTGCCGATCCGGGCGTGCTTGGTGGGGTAGGCCGAGAGCACCAGCGCGAGCCGCTTCTCCGCGTTCGGAGCGTGTCGTAGACGAGCGTGGTTGACGGCGATGCCGGCGACGCGGGCGCAGCGTTCGGGGTCGGCCACGTAATGCGGCAGGCCCTGCTCGTCGACCTCCTTGAAGGAGAACGGCGCGGTGCTGATCCGGCCGTCGAACTCCGGGATCGCGATCTGGCTGGCGTAGTCCAGCGGAGTGACGCCGTCGTCGGAGGCCGCCCACTCCGCGCGGCTGCTGGTCAGTGCGAGGCCCTGCAGCACGGGGATGTCGAGCGCAGCCATCCGCTCCACGTCCCAGGCCTCGTCGTCCTCGCCGGCGCTGGCGGTCGCCGGCACCGAGCCGCCGGCCGCGAGCACGGTGACGACGAGCGCGTCCAGTGTGCCGAGGGCGTCGTACAGGTCGTCGGGGGCCGAGCGCAGCGAACCGGCGAAGATCGGCACCCCCACCGCCGCGCCGGTCGCGTCGATCGCATCAGCGAGCGCGTGCACGAACGCCGTGTTCCCGCTGGCCTCGTGGGCGCGGTAGTACAGCACGCCGATACGTGGCCGGGTCTCGATATGCTCGCTGGCGCTCGCTACTCGACCACCGGACTCACCGGCGCTCGCCACTCGACCACCGGACTCACCGGCGCTCGCCACTCGACCACCGGCTCCGTTGGTCGAGTAGCCCGAGCCGCTAGGCGAGGGCGTATCGAGACTCGGGCGCGCGGCGAAGCCCCAGGCGGGGAGGACGGCGGGCGGCTCGAAGCCCTCACCGGTGAGCAGCACGGTGTCGGACAGGAACGCGTGCAGCTGGGCGAGGTTGGCCGGGCCGCCCTCGGCGAGGTAGCGGTGCGCCTCGGCCGCGACCCCCATCGGCACCGTCGAGAGCTCCATCAGCTCCGCGCTGGGCTGCTGCTCGCCGCCGAGCACGACCAAGGGCGTTCCGGCGGCCCGGACCGCTTCGACGCCGGGCCACAGGTCGTGCGGAGAGCCGAGGAGGCGTACGACCACCAGATCGGCGCCCTCGACGGCCGCGGCGAGGGCTGCGTCGCCGGCGCGCGACGGATTGGCCCATGCGTAGTCGGCGCCTCCGGCGCGCGCCGAGAGCAGGTCGGTGTCGGACGTGGACAGCAGCGCGATCCGCATGGCAGCGGCTCCTCCTCGGGGTTCTCGCCCCGTTGATCGGTCGGAAACGCCTGCGGCCAGTGTCTGGCTGCCTCACCCTGGGCCCGGGAAGATCGGACGCGGAGCGAGGTCACAGTGGCGGAACCGCCCCGGACTCACACCGGGTTCCTGCGCCACAGGCACTGCGAACAGTACGGGAGGATGGGCGGCGTGGATCACCAGGGACCGCACGACGGGCACCGCCATGAGCACGAGCATGCACACGGCCATGCGCATGCGCACGGCATCGAGACCGACGCCCGGCGCTCGTACCTGATCGCGGCGCTGGTCCTGCTGCTGGCGTTCATGGCCGCCGAGGTGGTGGTGGCCTTCGCCGCCGACTCCCTCGCGCTCCTCTCCGACGCGGGGCACATGCTCACCGATGCAGGGGCGATCGCTGCTGCGCTCTGGGCGATGAGCCTGGCCGCGCGGCCGGTCTCGGAGCGCTGGACGTACGGGCTGAAGCGTGCCGAGATCGTCGCCGCCGCGGTCAACGGCATCACCATGCTGGTGGTCTCCGGGATCGTGCTCGTGGAGGCGATCCGACGGCTCTTCGCCACCCATCCCGACGTGGCCGGTGTCCCGGTGCTCGTCGTCGCCCTGGTCGGTTGCGTGGTCAACGTCGCCGCCGCCTGGCTGATCGCGCGCGCCAACCGCGCCAGCCTCAACGTCGAGGGCGCCTACCAGCACATCCTCACGGACCTCTACGGCTTCGTCGGCACCGTCATCGCGGCCATCGTGATCCTGGCGACCGGCTGGTCGAGGGCTGACTCGATCGCCTCACTGGTCGTCGTCGGCCTGATGGTCAGCGCCGCATGGGGACTGCTCCGCGAGTCGGGGCGGATCCTGCTCGAGGGCGCCCCGGCCGGGGTCGACCTGACCCAGGTCCGGGCGCACCTGCTCGGCGTCGATCACGTCCGTGAGGTGCACGACCTGCACGCCTGGACGATCACCTCGGGGATGCCGGCGCTGTCGGCCCACGTGGTGATCGACGACGGCTGCTTCCTCGACGGGCACGCGCCTCGCCTGCTCGACGCCCTGCAGGAGTGCCTCGGCGGTCATTTCGACGTCGAGCACTCCACGTTCCAGTTCGAGCAGGCGAGTCACGCCGAGCACGAGCCCGGCGCACACGGCTGAGCCTGGCTCAGGCGGCGGCGGCCTGCTTGTCCAGCCAGTCAAGGACGTCGTCGGCGACCTCGATCCAGCCGTGGTCGAGGGTCAGCGAGTGGCCGCGGTCGGGGTACTGCTTGAGCTCGGTCACGGCGCTCGACTTGCCGTAGAGCTTGTACGCGGCGCGGGTGACGACGTCGGGCACGGTGTGGTCGAGCTTCCCGGAGATCATCAGCAGCGGGCCGCGGGTGTTGTTGTCGGTGGCCACCTTGGCCGGCGACTTGCCGCTGAAGTTCGCGAACGCCGCCTCGAAGAGTGGCCGCCCGGGCGAGGGGATGGTGTGCGCGTCCCAGAGCGCGTCGGACTCCTGCTCGGGGAGCGCGTTGCCGAAGCCGTACCGGAACTGCGGCTTGGTCAGCGCGACGGACTTCTTCTTGTTGCCCGGGTTGCCCAGCACCGGGAAGCCCGAGCGCAGCTGGGCGAGCGGCAGCGGCAGGACGCCCTTGATCTGCGCCGGGTCGATCGCGACGCCCGCGCGGCCCAGGCCCATGCCGAGCAGCTTCTGGACGAACAGGCCGCCGAACGAGTGCCCGACGAGGACGGGGGCCTCCGGCAGCTCGCTGATGATCGCAGCGTAGTGCTGGGTGACCTGGTCGATGCCGACGCCGGCGACGGCCTTCGGGTTGGCGCGCGCCTCGGCCACGGTGGCCGGCTCGTGCGGCCAGCCGGGCGCGATCGGCGCGTAGCCGCGGCTCTCGAACCGGTCGATCCACGGCTGCCAGCTGCTGGCGTGCAGCCACAGGCCGTGGATGAAGACGACGGGGGTCTTGGCGGGCTGCGCGGAGTCCTGCTGTGACATCGGTTGCCTCTCGGAGGGTGGGGGACCGGGTGCCGCTGCCGTACTAGACGGCAGCCTGCACCCTGGCGGGTGCCGCCGCCAGTCCCGTTTTGCTGGGTAGGGTCGGAGGCGTGAGTACGGGGACAGAGCCGGTGCCGTTCGAGACCTACCGCGAGGGCGTCTACCTCCATGGCACGAAGGCCGCGCTGGAGGTCGGCGGGCTGCTCGTGGCCGGGCGTGAGTCGAACTACGAGGCCGGCCGGATCATGAACTTCATCTACTTCACCGCCACCCTCGATGCCGCCGTGTGGGGCGCGGAGATGGCCCAGGGCGAGGGCCGCGGCCGGATCTACCTGGTCGAGCCGACGGGGGACTTCGAGGACGACCCCAACGTCACCGACAAGAAGCTGCCGGGCAACCCGACGCAGTCCTTCCGCAGCCGGATGCCGCTGCGGGTCGTCGGCGAGCTCGAGGACTGGACCGGGCACTCGCCCGAGCGGCTCCAGGCGATGCGCGACGGCCTGGCCGGCCTGCGCGAGCGCGGCGAGGCCGTCATCTACGACTGATCGACCGGGCTGATCGTGCCCGTTCGGTCTCCGAGGGAGGAACGATCACGGGCACGGGCTCATCCTGCTCCGAGCGGCCAGGACGTGGGCCTCGACAAGCATGTCGCACCGGCACCACAGTGATCGCTATGGAGCTGGGACTGGGCGGCCGTCGCGCCGTGGTGACGGGAGCGAGCCGAGGGATCGGGCTGGCCATCGCGAGGGCACTGGTGGCCGAGGGGGTGCACGTCACGGCCGGTTCCACCAAGGGGTCGGCCGAGCTGGATGAGCTCGCCGAGGGCGGGCGGTTGAACAGCGTGCTCGTCGATCTCTCGAAGCCCGACGGGCCGGCCGAGCTGGTCGCGGCCGCGGGCGGCACCGTCGACCTCCTGGTCAACAACGTCGGCGCGGCCAAGCCCCGCCTCGGCGGGTTCACCGAGATCACCGACGAGCAGTGGCTGCAGAGCCTGACGCTCAACCTGCTGGCGGCCGTACGGACCACCCGCGCCGTGGTGCCCGGCATGGTCGCGCGGGGCAAGGGCGACATCGTCACGATCAGCTCGGTCAACGCCACGCTGTCCGACCCGCTGGTCCTCGACTACAGCGCCGCGAAGGCCGCGCTGTCCAGCTTCTGCAAGGGACTCTCGAAGGAGGTCGGGCCGCACGGCGTCCGGGTGAACACGATCAGCCCCGGCCCGGTCGCCACCGACCTCTGGCTCGGCAACGACGGCGTCGCCCAGACGCTCTCGGCGGCGAGCGGCGGCAAGGCCGACGACGTGGTCGCAGGCGCCGAGAGCGCGATGGTGACCGGTCGCTTCACCCGGCCCGACGAGATCGCCCACACCGTGCTGATGCTGGCCAGCGACCTCACCGGCAACATCACCGGCGCGGACGTGAGGATCGACGGAGGGATGATCACCACCTGGTGACCCTCGATCACACCACCGGCACGGTCCGCTCGGGACCGATCCGCTTCATCACGATCGTCGAGGTGAGCCGCTTGGCACCCGGCAGGTGGCTGAGCGAGCGGTCGTAGAGCTCCTGATAGCCGGCCAGGTCCTTGGTCAGCACCCGGATCATGAAGTCGGGCTCGCCGAAGAGCCGCTCGGCCTCGATCACGTTGGGCAGGCGCGTGACGGCTTCCTCGAACTCCGAGATCGCGTGTACGTCGGAGCGGTCGAGGGTGATGAAGACGATGGTCTCGAAGTCGAGCCCGACGGCCGTCGGAGAGACGACGGCCCGGTAGCGCTGGATGGCGCCGGACTGCTCGAGCTCCTTGAGCCGGCGGTGGCAGGCCGAGAGGCTGAGGCCGACGGTGGAGGCGAGGTCGGTGACACTCATCCGGCCGTCGTCCTGCATCAGGGAGAGAATCTTCCGGTCGAGCGCATCCATGGCGATAATCCTTCCACTGGATCGCGCCAATCGCGACCATCCGCGAAGCACATTTCGCCGAATTCTTCGTACCTTTCCCACCATGGAGATGTCGGCCGTCCTCGGCTTCGCAGCGATCGCCCTGACGATGATCGCCGTCCCCGGCCCGGACTGGGCCTACGTCCTCGCCGTGGGTGCCCGGGACCGGGTGATCGTGCCGGCCGTCGGCGGTCTGATGGTGGGCTACGTGCTCATCACGCTGGTCGTCTCGGTGGGTGTCGGCGGGCTCATCGCCGCCCAGCCGATCGCGCTGGCGGTCCTCACCGCCGTCGGTGCGCTCTACCTGATCCGGCTCGGCATCGGCACCCTGCGCGCCGCCCGTACGGCCGCCTTCGGCGCCGCCCCTGTGACGGGTCCGGGCGCGCTCGCCGCACGCGGGTACTTCACGCGGGGCATCGCGGTCAGCGGCCTCAACCCCAAGGGCGTGCTCATCTTCGTCTCGATCCTGCCGCAGTTCGCGCACGCGCAGGACACCTGGCCGATGCCGCTCCAGCTCGCCTTCCTCGGCATCGTCTTCGTCGTGCTCGCGGGCTCGTTCTACCTGCCGATGGGCGTGGTGATGGAGCGCGTCCTGCGCGCCCGGCCGGGGATCGCCGCGGTCGTCACGCGGGTCGCCGGCGCAGCGATGATCCTGGTCGGGATCTCCCTGCTCGCGGAGCGAGCCGTGGTCGCCCTCGGGTAGCGGTAGCGTCGGTGGCATGCCCGTGATGTCGGTGGTCGAGCGCACGTTCTGCCGCAGCGCACCGTGGCGGCTCTTCGCCGAGCGGGTCGTGCTGCCCTGGGCCCTCGCCGGGGACGACCTGCGCGGCGATGTCCTCGAGATCGGCGGCGGGACCGGCGCGATGGCGGCCGGGGTCATCGGCCGCTTCCCGCAGATCCGGCTCACCGTCACCGACATCGACCCGGTGATGGTCGAGGCCGCCCGCAAGAGGCTCAGCGCCCACCCCCAGGTGATGGTCGACCGGGCCGACGTGACCTCGCTGCCCTACCCGGACGCCAGCCGCGACGTGGTCACGTCGTACCTGATGCTCCACCACGTCGTCGACTGGCGTCCCGCACTCGCCGAGGCGCTGCGGGTGCTTCGCCCGGGCGGTCGCCTCGTCGGGTACGACCTCACCGACACCGCGCTCGCGCGCGTCGTGCACCGGCTCGACGGCTCGCCGGTCAGCATCATCGGCGCCGACGAGCTCCGCGCCGGACTCACCGAGGCGGGCTTCGCAGGCATCACGCTCGAGACATCGATGCACGGACACCTGATGCGCTTCGAGGCCCTCCGCCCGCCGGCCTAGAGAATCGGGACGCGAGGGAACCGAACCGCGCCGAGCCTGCGTCGTACTGTCAGCCGAGGCAGACGATCGAGGAGCGGAACGGGATGGTGGATGAGGCGGAGTACGCCGCGTTCGTGACCGAGCGCTGGTCGGCCCTCGTGAAGGCGGCCGTCTTCCTCGGCGCCATGCCGCACGAGGCCGAGGACCTGGCCCAGGCGACGCTGCTCAAGTGCTACCGCAAGTGGGATCTCGTGGCCCGGGCCGACGACCGTGAGGGCTACGTCTACCGGATCCTGCTCAACACGCTGCGCTCGGAGCGGCGTACGGCCTGGTACCGCAAGCGCAGCCACGCCCCCGTCGACGAGGCGCGCGGCGAGGCGACGGCCGACGGCGCCGAGGCCGCAGCCCTCGCCGACGCGGTCCATCGCGCGCTCGGCACCCTCACCAAGGAGCAGCGCGACGTCGTCGTGCTGCGCTACTTCGTCCAGCTGACCGAGGCCCAGACGGCCCAGGTGCTCGGCGTCCCCGCGGGGACCGTCAAGAGCCGCCTGTCGCGCTCCCTGGCCAAGCTCAGCGCCAGCCACCATCTCGCGGACGTCTCCGGAGGCATGTCATGACCGATCTCGAGGAGCTCTGGGACGACTACCCGGGCGGCGAGCCGCCGGTCGCGGACCTCCTGCGCAAGGGGCGCGCCGAGGCACGAGCGCGCCGCCGTCGCTATCTCGTACGACCGCTGCTCGTCGGCGCGACCGCCGCCGCGGTGGCCTCGGCCTTCGTCGTCGGGACCCACGTGCAGGATGGCGCGCCCGACAGCACCGCCTCGTCCGCCGACAGCGGAGCGGACGCCGGTGCTGACAACGCGGCCGGCGGTGCGCTCGCCGCACCGGCGCTGCGCCACAGCGCGTTCCAGGCCGACCTGCAGCCGGCGGACACGTGCGCCGCGCTGTTGAGGAGCTACCAGGACCGGGCGCTGAAGCAGGTCGGTCCGTACGGCTGGACGGGCGATGGCGTCCTGCAGAGCCGGCAGGCGGACTTCGCGGCCGCCGCCCCACTCGCATCCAGCAAGGGCGCCGACGTCTCGGGCCGAGCCGACGGCGTAGCCAACGGCGTCACGGGCACCAACGTCCAGGAGGCGTTGGTCGACGAGCCCGATCGGGTGAAGACCAACGGCACCCTGCTGGTCCGCGCCGGACACGACGGCATCAAGGTGTACGACGTCTCCGGCGCGGAGGTGCGCCTCGATGCCACGCTCACGTTGCCCGACCTGCAGGATCCGCAACTGCTGCTCGATGGCACCACGCTGGTCGCGCTCGGCACCGACACCGCGAGGAGCGCGACGGCCGCCACGCTCGCCCCGTACGGCGGTGGCACCCGCGTCACGACGGTCTCGCTCGCCGACGCCGGGCGCCCGAGTATCACCTCGCAGGTCCGCTACTCCGGCACCCTGGACACCGCCCGGCTGCAGGGCACCGACGTGCACCTCGTGCTCGCCGACAGCCTTCCGGACCTGAGCTTCGTCCAGCCCCACCTCGGTGACGGCTCGGCGGGTGGGCTGAGCGAGAAGGAGGCCGCCGCGCGCAACCGCGAGATCGTGAAGGCCACCACCCTCGACGACTGGCTGCCGCGATACGACGACGGCACCGGCAGCCGCCCGCTGCTCGCCTGCGACCGGGTGGCGCTGCCGCCGGCCGGCGTCGCGCTCGGCACCGAGAGCGTCGTCGGCTTCGACGTCGCTCGCCCGACCACGCCGGCGGCTATCGGGATCGCCGGCACCACCGCCCTCGCGTACGAGTCAGCGGACCGGCTCTACCTCACCACCGGAGGCTCCGGGGGCTGCATGGACTGCCCGCAGCCTCCGGTCGACGGGCGCTTCGCGATGCCCGGCGGCCCCGAAGCGAGGACGACGATCTTCCAGCTCGACCTCGACGGCATCCACGCGACCCACGTCGCCACCGGCACGGTCGACGGCTCCGTCGCGGACCGCTGGTCGATGGACGAGGCCGACGGCGTCCTGCGGGTCGCCACGACCGAGTCCACGAAGGGCGGGCAGCAGAGCTCGGTGGTCACGATGCGGCCCGACGGCGACAAGCTGGTCGAGATCGGCCGCCTCGACGGCCTGGGCGTCAACGAGACCCTCACGGCCGCGCGCTGGTTCGACGATCTCGCGGTGCTCTCGACGGCCCGTCAGACGGATCCGCTCTTCACCGTCGACCTCACCGATCCGGCGCACCCGACCCTCCTGGGCGCGCTGCACATCCCCGGCTTCTCCGACTATTTCCACCCGATCGGGGACGACCAACTCCTCGGCATCGGGCAGGCCGTCTCGTTTGAGAACAGCGACGAGCGCGAGCAGGCCCAGGTCGGGCTCTTCGACATCGGTGACCTCACCGACGTGAAGCAGGTCGCGGTGGACAGCCTCGGGCAGTGGACCTGGCCGTACGCCGGTGAGGATCCGCACGCGTTCACGTGGCTCCCGGACCGGTCGACAGCGATCACGTCGTTCGTCACCCGCGACGGATCGGCACTTCTGGGTATCTACCAGGTGGACGGCTCGACGCTGAGCCAGAAGCTGATCCCGCTCGAGGACCATCGCCACGCCATGACCGTACGCACGATGGAGCTGCCCTCCGGCAAGGTCGTGCTGATGGCCGGTGGACGGGTCTCCTTCCTGGACGTCTGAACCACCGGAGGAGCAGCAGATGGCACGCACCGCACGACCGAAGGTCCTCGCAGCGCTGGCGGCAACCCTGGTGGCCGGCCTCGGGTTCACCGCCCCGGCGGCGCAGGCCGGCACCAATACCGCGCCGGTGGTGTTCCACGGCGACGGGCTCGCGGTGAGGCTCGACCACCGGCCCGCAGCACTGCAACGCACCACGCCGTCCTTCCGCCGCTTCCTGGGCCGTGAGCTGCATGAGCTCTGGTCCTGGGACCACGACAGCGCCGCGTGCCGCGAAGCACCGCTCGTCTCGGTACTCGAGTTCCGCCGGACCGTCGCGTACTTCGACGAAGGCGTCTACGCGGTGAAGGGGCACCCGGCGTGTGCCGGCGGCGGCAACTGGCAGTTCGCCGTCAAGCGCGACGGCCGCTGGAGCAGCCCGCGAGCCCTGGGCGGCCAGGACGTCCCGTCCTGTCACCGGCTCCGGAAGTGGGACATCCCGCGGATGTCGGGCGCGAAGCAGTGCTACGCCGGCGACGCGCTCGTCGACTACCGTCCCTGACCGCCCCGGGTCGAGGCCTCGGCCGGACCGAGGCGTGGGATGCTCTGCCGGTGGCCAAGCAGAAGACCTCGTCGGGTACGCCGGCGACCGTCGCCCTCACCCGTGCGCGGATGAGCTTCACGGTCCATCCCTACGAGCACGCCGATGACAACACGGCGTACGGCGAGGAGGCGGCCGCGCAGCTCGGCGTCGATCGCAACCGGATCTTCAAGACCCTGATCGCCGACGTCGGCGGCCGGCTGACCGTCGCCGTGGTGCCGGTGGCCCACCAGCTGGACCTGAAGGCACTGGCCCGCGCGGTCGGCGCGAAGAAGGCCGAGATGGCCGATCCGGCTGCGGCCCAGCGCAGCTCCGGCTACGTGCTCGGCGGGATCTCGCCGATCGGGCAGCGCACGTCGCTGGCGACGGTGGTCGACGACGCCGCGCTGGGCCTCCCCACCGTCTTCGTCAGCGCCGGCCGCCGCGGGCTCCAGGTCGAGCTCGCCCCTGCTGACCTGATCGCCGTCACCGGCGCGATCAGCGCACCGATCGCCAGCCCCTGACGCCGGGTCAGGCGCATCGGCGCTCGGTGGCGACCAGGACCCGGCCGCGTCCGGCCGCCTTCGCCTCGTACATGGCGACGTCGGCGCGGCGCAGCGCCGGCTCGATCGACTCATCGGCCCACCAGACCGCCACGCCTGCGCTGAAGGACGCGCCGAGCACGGCGTCCTCGTACCGCAGGCGATCGCTGCCCAGGGCCGCCAGCGCGTCCTCGCCGAGCTCGCAGGCGCGCTCGACCGACTCGCCGGGGATGGCCACCACGAACTCCTCGCCGCCGAACCGGCCCAGCAGCTCGTCGGCCCGCAGCTGCGCGCGGAGCACGGTGGCGACGTGCCGGAGCATGACGTCACCGCCGGCGTGCCCGATGCGGTCGTTGACCCGCTTGAAGTGGTCCAGGTCGAGGAAGAGCAGGGTCATCTCGCCGTTGCGCTCCGCACGCTCATGTGTCGCGGCCGCCAGCCAGGCACGACGGCTCAGGGTCCCGGTGACGAAGTCGGTCGAGGCCAGGCGGGCCTGGTCGTTCACCAGCTGCGCGTGCCCGATCAGCGCCAGCCCGATGAGGAAGACCGGCGCGCCCAGGGCGAGCAGACCGAGGAAGGCGGTGTTCCACGGCGTCGGGTCACCGATGCCGGAGACGTGGTCGAGGCTCAGGGCGTAGACGCCGACCCGCAGGACGTGGATCGCGACCGCCGCCCAGGCGGCGCCGCCGACCAGGTGGGCGCCGTACGCCACGGTCGAGTCGGCCGGCACCGACAGCGTCCGGGCGATCATCGTGAACAGCACCGCCCCGGCCGCCGAGACCACCATGATCCGGACCGTCGTGGAGGCGCCGATCACGAGGAGCAGGACGTAGAGCGCGGCGAACGCGACACCGAGGGCGAGCAGCGCCGTACGCGGCACCGGGCGCTCCACCGTACGTCCGAGAGCAGCCCAGAAGAGCAGTCCGGTGACGCTGAGGCACACGTTGCTCACCACCAGGGCGAGCGTCGTGGGCCACCAGCCGCCGAGCATCCCGAAGACGGCGAGCTCCCCGAACGCCCCGGTCGCCGTCGCGGCCAGCCCGAGCCGGGCGCCGGGAAGCCCTGCACGTCGCTGGGGAAGGAGCATGAGTGCGCCCAGCACGAACCCGAACAGGGTCACCAGGAAGAGCCCGGTCGGTGCGATGCCCATCGGGTTCCCCTGTCCGCCGCTTCCCTGCGACCTCGCGACGTCGCCGCATCCTTCGGCCACGCATGTCGACGAGCAGCCTAGGGCGCGCTGCCCGCGAGTGCCCACCGAGGTGTCCACACCTCGCCTAGGGTGCGAGGCGTGGACCTGCCGATCCTCGCGTGGACCCGCGGCTACCCGCGCACCTGGCTGCGCGGGGACGTCCTCGCCGGTGTGACCGTCGCGGCGTACCTCATCCCGCAGGTGATGGCGAACGCCGAGCTCGCCGGGCTGCCCGCAGAGATCGGGCTGTGGGCCGCGCTGGGCGCCCTGCTCGGCTACGCCCTCCTGGGTGGCTCCCGGCTGCTGTCGATGGGTCCCGAGTCGACTGCCTCGCTGATGACGGCGACCACGCTCGCCGCGGTCCCGGCGGGTGACCGTGGCAGCACCGCTGTCGCGCTGGCCCTGCTGGTCGCGCTCTTCTGCGTGCTCGGCCGCGTGCTGCGGCTGGCGGCGGTCGCCGAGCTGCTCTCCAAGCCGATCCTGGTGGGCTACATGGCCGGCATCGCGGGCGTCATGATCGTGTCGCAGCTCGACGACCTACTCGGCTTCCCCGTCACGGCCGACGGGTTCATCCGGGAGCTCTGGTACGCGCTGCGTCACCTCGATCAGACCCACGCGGCGACGGCGATCCTGTCACTGTCGATGCTCGCCATCCTCCTCGTCTCCAGTCGGCTGTGGCCCCGGGCACCGATCGCCCTGGTCGGGATGCTGGCCGCCACCGCGGTCTCGGCTCTCCTCGACCTGCCCGACCACGGGGTCGCGACCGTGGGCGACATCGCCGGCGGTGTGCCGGGTCTCCACCTGCCGCGGCTCAGCGCCGATGCGTGGTGGGGCCTGGTCGGACCAGCGCTGGCGATCGCCTTCGTGACGTTCACCGACACCATCCTCACCGCCCGTGCCTTCGCCGGCGACGACCGTCCGGACGCCCAGGGCGAGCTGCTCGGGCTGGGCGCCGCCAACCTCGGCGCGGGCCTGCTGCAGGGCTTCCCGGTGAGCAGCAGCGGCTCGCGGACCGCGATCGCGTACGCCGTCGGTGGCCGCTCGCAGCTCACCGGGGTCATCACGTTGGTCGCCACCGGTGTGGCCGTCCTGCTCGCCCGGCCGGTGCTCGAGGCCTTCCCGACCGGGGCCCTGGCCGCCGTCGTCGTCTACGCCGCCGTCCGCCTGGTCGACGTGCGCGAGATGATCCGGTTCTGGCGCTTCCGCCGCTCGGAGCTCGTCCTGGTCCTCGCCACCACGATCGGCGTGCTCATCATCGGCGTCCTCGAAGGCATCCTGGTGGCCGTGGGCCTGTCGGTGCTCGACCTGGTGCGCCGCGTCGCCCGGCCGCACGACGCCGTCCTCGGTATCGTCCCCGGCCTGGCCGGCATGCACGACGTCGAGGACCACGACGACGCCGCGGTGATCCCCGGCCTGGTGATCTACCGCTACGACTCGCCGCTCTTCTTCGCCAACGCGGAGGACTTCCGCACCCGGACGCGCGCCGCGCTGCACGACTACCCGGACACCGCGTGGATGGTGATCAACCTGGAGGCCGTCAGCCGGATCGACGTCACCGCGGCCGATGCCCTCGAGGACGTACGGGGCGATCTGGCCGCCCACGGCGTCGAGATGGGGCTGGCCCGGATGAAGGACGATCTGCGGCAGCGGCTGGCGCCGACCGGGTTCCTCGATCGGATCGGCGAGGATCGGATCTTCCCGACGCTGGCGACCGCCGTGACGGCCTTCCAGGAGTGGCAGCGGGGCCGCGACGTCCCCTGAGACAGCGACGCGGAGCGGCCTGTAGCGTCGGGTGCATGGCTGAGCATCCCGTCGACGCGGAGGTCGTCGACATCTGTCGCGACCTCATCCGGATCGACACCTCGAACTACGGCGACGCGTCCGGGCCTGGGGAGCGCAAGGCCGCCGAACACGTCGCGGGACTCCTCGACGAGGTCGGCATCGACGCGCGCCTGCACGAGTCGGAGCCCGGCCGTACCTCTCTGATCGCGCACTGGGGCGACGCGTCGAGCAGCGAGCCGGCGCTGCTGATCCACGGTCACCTGGACGTCGTGCCCGCGGAGGCCGCCGACTGGAAGGTCGACCCGTTCTCCGGCGAGATCCACGACGACTACGTCTGGGGCCGCGGGGCGGTCGACATGAAGGACTTCGACGCGATGGTGTTGAGCGTCGTGCGCGCCCGCCAGCGCGCCGGCCGTGCGCCCGCGCGCCGGGTCGTGCTCGCCTTCACCGCCGACGAGGAGGCAGGTGGCCACCTGGGCGCGCAGAAGCTCATCGAGGAGATCCCCGACGAGTTCTCCGGCGTCACCGAGGCGATCGGCGAGGTCGGCGGATTCTCCACCACGATCCGCGGACGGCGTCTCTACCTCATCGAGGCCGCCGAGAAGGGGATGGCCTGGATGCGTCTGACCGCACGCGGCACCGCCGGCCACGGCTCGATGATCAACCGCGACAACGCCGTGACCCGCCTCGCCAGCGCCGTCGCCCGGATCGGCACGCACGACTGGCCGGTCCAGCTCACCCCGACGATGCAGACCCTGCTCGCGTCGGTCGCCGAGCTCGTCGGCACCGAGGCCACGCCGGAGAACGCCGAGGCCCTGATCGAGGAGTTCGGTCCGGCCGCCCGGATGATCGGCGCCACGCTGCGTCACGTCACCAACCCGACGATGCTCCAGGCCGGCTACAAGGTGAACGTGATCCCCACCGAGGCGACCGCCCACGTCGACGGCCGCTTCCTGCCGGGCTACGAGGACGAGTTCTTCGCCGAGCTCGCCCGGCTCTGCGGCGAGGGAGTCGACCTCGACTTCGTCTCCAACCAGAAGTCCTGGGAGAGCCCGTACGAGGGGCGGGTGGTCGACGCGATCTCACGCTCGCTGCTGGCCGAGGACCCCGACGCCGCGGTGGCGCCGTACCTCATGTCGGCCGGCACGGACGCCAAGCACTTCACCAAGCTCGGCATCCGTACGTTCGGCTTCGCACCGCTGCGTCTGCCCGAGGACCTCGACTTCACCGGGCTCTTCCACGGCGTGGACGAGCGGGTGCCGGTGGACGGGCTGGAGTTCGGGGCGCGCGTCCTCGACCGGTTCCTCGACGCGGTGTGACCAGCCCGAGTGAACCAGCCCGAGTGAACGGGCCGGCGTGAACGGGCGGTCGAACAGGTCGGATGGTCAGGCGGCGACGATGCGGTCGCGACCGTGGCTCTTGGCCGCGTACAGCGCCTCGTCGGCCCGCTGGATGAGCTCGACCACCGTCTCGCCGAGGCGATACTCGGCCATCCCGATCGAGCAGGTCTGATCCAGGGGGACGTTCGTCCTGATCTCGTCGGCCACGCGGCGCGCCTCGATCCGATCGCCGATCGCGAGCGCGAACTCCTCGCCGCCCCAGCGGGCCGCGATGGCCGCCTCCGGCAGCGCCGTCTCGATCATCTCGGCGAACGCGACCAGCATGTCATCGCCGGCGAGGTGGCCGTGGGCGTCGTTGAACTGCTTGAAGTGGTCCAGGTCGACCAGCAGCACGACCGCCGAGGGACCCTTGGCCAGGAGCGGTGGCAGCTGCTCGTCCCACGAGCGGCGGTTCGCCAGGCCGGTGAGCGGGTCGGTGGCGGCGAGCCGCTCCATCTCGCGCTGCGCCGCACGCAGGTCGTCGGCGAGCCACGCGGGCGCCTCGCTGACTGCGATGTAGACGCAGATGGCGATGGCGAGCCGTACGGCCAGCTGTGAGGTCGGCAGCTCGCGGTAGACCAGCAGGTAGCTGGTCACCGCCGGCGCCAGCATGATCAGCGAGATCCCGCGCGACTGGGTCAGCCCCGCGAACAGGAAGGCGAGGAACAGCGTGCCCATGCTGAGCGTGGCGGCGATGGGTGCGAGGAACGAGGCGACCGTCATGCCGATCATCACCGCGATCGGCCACACCAGCAGGACGGCCCGGACCGGCGATCGCCCGACGATCGCCCAGAGCACGATGACCGAGGCGAGACTGACGACGTAGTACATCGGCAACGTCGCGTCGAGCTCGCGGGTGGAGGCGGTGGCCAGCAGGCAGCCCGTGGCGATGAGGCAGACGCCGATCGCACCGCGACGGTGCCACAGCGGGAGGTTCCGCACTGCGGGTTCGGAGCGGCGACCGGGAGCGGAGGGTGTGCTGGGGGGCGCGGGCATCGGCGACATCGTAAGGATTCCAGGTGGGTTACCGGCGAGTTATCCAGAAACCGGCCGTCAGGCGGTGCGGACGGCTCGGATGATCCGGCGGCGCAGGATCACACGGCGGATCCCGTCGTTGCCGATGCGCAGACGGTCCAGCTCCCAGCCGCCGTGCTCGGCACGCTCGACGAGGAGCTTGGCCACCATGTTGCGGGAGAGCTCGCGGTCGAAGACGACCTTGTCGAACTCCCACTCCACGCCGGGGCGTGGCGCTCGGCGCTCGTGCTTACTCATGAAATCCTCATCGGCCGTGACTCAGTCACCTGAGACATCGTCGAGGGCTGCGGCGATCTCGAACGGGAGTGCCTTCTCCACCACGCCCAGCGCGCTGTGGAGCTGGGCGGCGGTGCGGGCGCCGACGATC
Source organism: Nocardioides sp. JCM 18998 (assembly GCF_055391535.1). NCBI lineage: Bacteria > Bacillati > Actinomycetota > Actinomycetes > Propionibacteriales > Nocardioidaceae > Nocardioides > Nocardioides sp. JCM 18998. The sequence goes on along the minus strand of NZ_AP043886.1, from coordinate 3,636,012 downwards.
GGGGCGGTGACACCGGGCCGGTCACGGACCCAGGCCAGCGCGACCTGCTGAGCGGTCCAGCCGAGGCCCTCGGCGGCGCGAGCCACCGCCTCGACGATGCCACGCCCGCGCTCGTCCAGATAGGCGTCGACACGGCCGGAGAAATCCGAGCGCGCTCCCCGGGAGTCCGACGGGGTGCCGGTGCGGTACTTGCCGGTCAGCACGCCGCCGGCCAGTGGCGACCAGGCCAGGAGGCCGAGGCCGAGGGCGTCGGCGGCCGGTACGACGTCGTACTCGACCTCGCGGGCGAGCAGCGAGTACTGCACCTGCGTGCTCACCAGGGCGGCGCGGCCCGCGACGGCGCGCTGCCACGTCGCGGCCTGCGCGGTCTGCCAGCCGGCGTAGTTGGAGATGCCGACGTAGCGGGCCTTCCCGGAGGTGACCGCGAGATCCAGGGTGGCCAGGGTCTCCTCGAGCGGGGTCTCGTCGGACCAGACGTGCACCTGCCACAGGTCGACGTGATCGGTGCCGAGCCGTCGCAGCGAGCCGTCCAGGCTGTCCAGCAGCCCGCGTCGGCTGGTGTCGACCTGACGTGCCCCACCGCGACGCGAGATGCCCGCCTTGGTGGCCAGCACCAGCTCGTCGCGGGACATCACGTCGCCGATCAGACTCCCGAGGAGCTGCTCGGAGGCCCCGTCCGCATAACCGGCTGCGGTGTCGACGAGCGTGCCGCCGGCCTCGGCGAAGGCGATGAGCTGGTCGCGGGCCTCGTGCTCGTCGGTGTCCCGGCCCCACGTCATGGTGCCGAGTCCGAGGGCGGAGACCTTGAGCCCGGAGGCTCCGACGGCGCGCTGCTGCATGCGGAAGAAGATAGTCGGCACGCCGAGAGACCCGCGTCCAGGCTCGCCGCAGGTGCCACCACATAGGCTTCTCGGCGACCTGCCGCTGAGCTGAGAGCGACTGATGAACTACCTGGAATCGATCGTGCTGGGCGTCGTCGAGGGACTCACCGAGTTCCTCCCGGTGTCGAGCACGGGCCACCTGACCATCGCCGAGAAGATCCTCGGACTGCCCATCGACGACGACGGGGTCACCGCGTACACCGCCGTCATCCAGATGGGGGCCATCGCGGCCGTCGTCCTCTACTTCTTCAAGGACATCGTCTCGATCGTCCGCGGCTGGTTCGGCGGTGTCTTCCAGGCCTCGCGGCGCGGCACGCTCGAGTACCGGATGGGCTGGTACACGATCGTCGGCACCATCCCGATCGGCATCGTCGGCCTCCTGGCCAAGGACCTCATCTCCGGGCCGCTCCGGTCGCTGTGGTGGGTCGGAGGCGCACTGATCGCATGGAGCGCGGTGATGATCTGGGCCGAGCGGATCGGCAAGCAGGACCGCGGCGAGCGCCAGCTGACCCTCAAGGACGCGGTCATCGTCGGCCTGGTCCAGTGCATCGCGCTGATCCCCGGCGTCTCCCGCTCCGGCGCGACGATCTCCGCCGGCCTCGCGCGCAACCTCGACCGGGTCACCGCGACCCGGTTGAGCTTCTTCCTCTCGATCCCGGCGCTGACCGCCGCGGGGCTCTACGAGCTCAAGGACGTGCACGGCATCTCGGTCGGCCAGACCATCGTCGGCACGCTGGTCGCCTTCGTGGTCGCGTACGCCACCGTCGCCTGGCTGCTGAAGTTCGTCAGCCACCACTCGATCGTGAAGTTCGTGCCCTACCGGGTCACGCTCGGCGTGATCGTGCTGGTCCTGCTCACCACGGGCGTCGTCAGCGCCACCTGATCATCCAGCCTGGCGGTAGTCGTAGTAGCGACCGTGGTAGCGGACCTGGATCTCGGAGTGCGACTGACCGGCGATGGGCAGCAGCACGAGCCCGCCGCCGAAGTCCTTGGTCTTGCTGTCGCCGTTGAGCCACGGCAGCCGCGCCTTGGCACGCTCGGCCCGGTCGTAGAGGCGTCCTTCGAGCCGCAGCGTCGGCGGCGCCGCGTCCGGGCGCAGCCGCCATTCGCCGGTCTGCTCGTGCACCCGGTGCATCCGGAAGCTGACCGCCAGCGCGCACACGGCCCCGAACGAGGCGACGATCAGGAGCATCCTCAACAGCGTCTTCACGGCGCGGGAGGCTAGGGCCGCCGACCCTGCAGCAACCTGACCGCGTGCCGGACGACAGCCGGCGCCGTCCGCGCGGCGATGACCACGGTAGCCGGGTGTTCAACAAGGTCGGCGGCAGTGCCCGAGGATCCGGCGGACTCCGCGGCAGCGCGTGTGATGCGCCATCACAGCCAGCCCGACCTCCGGAACCACCACCACAGCCCGGTGACGGATGCCGCCATCAGGATGAGGGCGTACGCGTAGCCGTAGTGCCAGTGCAGCTCCGGCATGTTGTCGAAGTTCATGCCGTAGACGCCGGCCACCAGCGTCGGGACGACGATGATCGCGGCACCGGCCGAGATCTTGCGCATGTCGTCGTTCTGCTGGACCTGGATCCGGGCCAGGTGGGCGTCGAAGGCCGACGACAGCAGCATCTCGAGGCTGTCGACGGCCTCGGCGCCCTGATTGAGGTGGTCGAGCACGTCGCGGAAGAACGGACGGATGTCGTCGTCGATGTCGCCCTCGTCGTGCTCGGCGATCGTGAACCGCCGGATCGGGTCGCGCAACGGCACCACCGCACGGCGGACCTCGACGAGCTCGCGCTTGAGCTTGTAGATCCGCTCGGAGTCGCTCGTCCGAGCCGCGGAGAACACCGACGTCTCGACCTCGTCGACGTCCTTGGTGAGCTCGGTGATCACGCTGACGTAGCCGTCGACCACGTGGTCCGCGACCGCGTAGATCGCCGAGGAGGGGCCCTGCGTGAGCAGACGCCGCTCGTCGCTCTCCAGGAGGTGGCGCGCCGGGGCGAGCTGCGAGCCGCGGCCGTGGCGCACGGTGACGACGAAGTCGCGCCCCATGAAGACGTTGATCTCGCCGGTCTCGACCGCGTCGTCCGCGTCCACGTACCAGAGCGTCTTGAGCACCAGGAAGAGCACCTCGCCGTATCGCTCCAGCTTCGGGCGCTGATGCGCGGTGAGGGCATCCTCGACCGCGAGCGGGTGCAGGCCGAACGCCTCCGCCACCTCGCCGAGCTCGCGCTCGCTGGGGCGGTAGAGGCCCAGCCACACGAAGTCGCCCTCGCTCTGTACGCCCTCACGCATCACGGAGAACTCATGGGGATGGCAGGCGAGCTCCACGCGCTCGCCGTTGCGGTAGAGGGCAGAGTCCACGATCACAACATCGCAGCCTAGAGGCCGCGGATAGTGTGCACGCATGGCGACGCTCATCCTGGTGCGACACGGCCGTACGACGGCGAACGCGAGCGGCACCCTCGCAGGCCGGACGCCCGGGGTGCGGCTCGACGACCTCGGCCGTCAGCAGGCCGACAAGGCGGGCCAGCGGCTCGCCGGCGTGAAACTCACCTCGGTCGTCTCCAGCCCGCTCGAACGCTGCCAGGAGACGGCGAAGGCGCTGCTCGCCGCGCGGCCGGTCGCGGACGAGCAGTTCCCGGTGCCGCTGCACACCGACGAGGCGATCACCGAGTGCGACTACGGCGAGTGGCAGGGCCACACACTCAAGGAGCTCGCCAAGGAGACGCTCTGGAAGACGGTGCAGACCCAGCCGTCCGCCGCGGCGTTCCCCGGCGGAGAGTCGATGCTGGCGATGCAGGCCCGCTCGGTGGCGGCCGTACGCCGCCACGACGCGGCGATCACCGGCACACACGGCGCGGACGCGATCTGGGTGGCGGTCAGCCACGGCGACATCATCAAGTCGATCCTCGCCGATGCGCTCGGCATGCACCTCGACCTCTTCCAGCGCCTCCACGTCGACCCGGCGTCGATCTCGGTGATCCGCTACACCGACGCCCGGCCGTTCGTCCTCGCCACCAACACCCACGACGGCGACCTGGCCTGGCTCAACCCCGCGCCTCGCAAGCCCGGCGGGTCGGCGGACGAGAAGGGTGACGAGGGCGCCGATGACGCCGATGACGCAGCGGTCGGCGGTGGCGCGGGGCCCGGCAAGTAGGGTCGAGCCATGCCCGTCGTCCACTCCTTCGACCCGCCCGAGCGCTTCATCACCGGCACCGTCGGCGAGCCCGGCGCCCGGACCTTCTTCCTCCAGGCCCGCAGCGGCGCCCAGCTGATCAGCGTCTCGCTCGAGAAGCAACAGGTGGCGGTCCTCGCCGAACGGATCGACGAGCTGCTCGACGAGGTGATGCGCAGCGCGAGCGCCGACACCGTCGTGCCCGCCGTGGCGCCGTTCGGGCTGGACGACAACGCCCCGCTCGAGCAGCCGATCGCCGAGGAGTTCCGGGTCGGCACGATGACGCTGTCCTGGGATCCCGACGACGAGCGCGTCGTCCTGGAGATCTTCCCGATCGACACCGACCCCATCGAGGACGGGCCGAGCGTCGCCGAGGTGCCTGCCGAGGAGAGCGAGCCCGACGAGATGCTGCTGGTGCGGCTCGAGCCCGCGCACGCGCGTGCGTTCGTGAAGCGCGCCAGCCTGGTCGTCGAGGCCGGTCGACCCTCCTGCCCGTTCTGCGGCGGCCCGATCGACCCCGAGGGTCACCTCTGCGTACGTGCCAACGGCTTCAAGCGGCGTCTCAGCGAGGACTGACCGGGTGAGCGATCCCGTGACCGAGTCGTCGATCGACCTGATGGCCGGGGAGCTGGTGCTCCACGGTCGGATCACCAGCGCCTCGAACGCCACCTTCCTCGGCTCCATCGAGGGCACCGCCGTCGTCTACAAGCCGCTGCGCGGCGAACGGCCGCTGTGGGACTTCCCGGACGGCAACCTGGCCCACCGCGAGGTGGCTGCGTACCTCCTCTCCGAGATGACCGGCTGGGACGTCGTCCCCGAGACCTGGCTCCGCGACGGCCCGCACGGCACCGGCATGGTGCAGCGCTGGTGCGAGACCGACCCCGAGCAGGAGGCCGTCACCCTGATCCCCGCCGGCCCGGTGCCGCTCGGCTACCTGCACGTGTTCGACGGGATCGGATCCGACGACCAACCGGTGTCGCTGATCCACGAGGACACGCCCGAGCTGCGCCGGATGGCCGTCTTCGACGTGCTCGCCAACAACGCCGACCGCAAGGGCGGCCACGTCCTGGAGATGGTCGGTGGCCACCGGTACGGCTGCGACCACGGCCTCACCTTCCACCAGGAGCCCAAGCTGCGCACCGTGCTGTGGGGCTGGACCGGGACGCCCCTGACCGACGAGGAGACCGAGGTCGTCCGTCGCGTGCGAGCCGCGATCGACGGCCCCGAGGGCGACACGCTAGGGGAGTACCTCGCCTACTGGGACGTCGAGGCCCTCGCCGCCCGCTGCGATCGGCTCCTCGCCGCCGGCACCATGCCGGCACCCACGGATGACTGGCACGTGATCCCCTGGCCGCCGTTCTAGCCCTCTCCCTTAGGCTCTGAGCATGCGCGCCTGGTCTGCACCCGACGTTCCCGCTCTGCCGGTCACCGCCCCGGCGGTGCGGCTGTTCGACACCGCCCGTCAGGACGTCGTCGAGGTCGGGGCGGCCACACCGGGCGGCGCGGCCTCGCTCTACGTCTGCGGCATCACCCCGTACGACGCCACCCACATGGGGCATGCGAACACGTACGTCGCCTTCGACCTGCTCAACCGGGCCTGGCGCAACGCCGGCCTGGAGGTCGAGTACGCCCAGAACGTCACCGACGTCGATGACCCGCTGCTGGAGCGCGCCGACAAGGTGAAGATCGACTGGCGCGAGCTGGCCGAGCGCGAGACCGAGCTCTTCCGCAAGGACATGGAGGCGCTCCGGGTCCTGCCGCCGGCCAACTACACCGGCGCCGTGGAGTCGATCCCGCTGGTGATCGAGCTGATCAAGCAGCTCGAGGCCGCGGGCGCGGTCTACCAGGTCGACACCGACCTCTACTTCTCGGTCGCCGCCGACGGCGCGTTCGGCGAGGAGTCGCACTACAGCCGCGAGAAGATGCTCGAGATCTTCCCCGAGCGCGGCGGCGACCCGGACCGTACGGGCAAGAAGGACCCGCTCGACGCCCTCGTCTGGCGCGGTGAGCGCCCCGGCGAGCCGAGCTGGGACTCGCCGTGGGGCAAGGGCCGCCCGGGCTGGCATGTCGAGTGCGCCGCGATCGCACGCGAGCACCTGGGTGCCGGCTTCACCGTCCAGGGCGGCGGCTCGGACCTGATCTTCCCGCACCACGAGATGTGCGCCTCGCACGCGCAGGTCGTCGACTCCTCGGCGCCGTTCGCGCAGGCCTACGTCCACTGCGGCATGGTCGGCTACCTCGGCGAGAAGATGTCGAAGTCCAAGGGCAACCTGGTCTTCGTCTCGGCGCTGCGCAACGCCGAGATCGACCCGATGGCGATCCGCCTGGTGCTGCTCCAGCACCACTACCGCACGGACTGGGAGTGGACAGACGAGCTGCTGTTCGCCGCGGTCGACACCGTCCAGCGGTGGCGTACGGCGCTCGCACTGGGGGCCGGAGCCCCGGCCGCTCCGGTGGTGGCCCAGGTCCTCGAGGCGATCGCGAACGACCTCGACGCCCCGCGCGCCGTCGCCGCGGTCCAGGCCTGGGTCGACGCCACCCTCGGCGGCGCGGGCCACCTGGCCCAGCACAGCGACGAGGACGCCGCGGCTCAGATCGGCCTGGTCCTCGACGCCGCCCTCGGCATCAGGCTCTGACGTAGCCAAGCCGTCGCCGAGCTCGTCGAGGCGCCTCGACAAGCTCGGCGTCCGTGGTTCGGCGTCCGTGGTTCGGCGCCCGTCAGCTCTCGTCGGAGCGGCGCTTGAGGTACTTCTCGAACTCGCGCGCGATCGCCTCGCCCGACGCCTCGGGGAGGTCGGCGGTGTCGCGGGTCTCCTCGAGCGAGCGGACGTAGTCGGCGATGTCGTCGTCCTCCTCGGCGAGCTCGTCGACGCCGCGCTCCCAGGCACGCGAGTCCTCGGGCAGGTCACCGAGCGGGATCGAGCAGTCGAGCAGCTCCTCGAGCTGGCCGATCAGCGCCAGCGTGGCCTTCGGGCACGGCGGCTGCGCGACGTAGTGCGGCACCGCCGCCCAGTACGTCACGGCCGGCAGGTCGATCGTGGCGCAGGCATCCTGGAGCACGCCGACGATGCCGGTGGGACCCTCGTACGTCGGCAGGTCGACCTGGAGCCGCTGGGCGAGCTCGGGGTCGCTGGCGGTGCCGGACACCGGGATCGGCCGGGTGTGCGGCGCATCGGCGAGCAGCGCGCCGAGCGTCACCACGAGGCGACCGCCGAGGTCGTCGATCGCGCTCATCAGCTCGCCGCAGAACGTCTTCCAGCGCATCGACGGCTCGATGCCGCGGATCAGGATGACGTCGCGACCCAGCCCGGGCGGCGAGGCGACGGCGACCCGGGTCGTGGGCCAGGTGACGCGGCGCTTGCCGGCCAGGTCGGCGGCGATGCGGGGACGGTTGACCTGGAAGTCGTAGTACTCCTCCGGATCGAGCTCGCCGACGACCTGCGCGTTCCACACGTCCATCAGGTGATCGATCACTCCGGTCGCCGAGTCGGCGGCGTCGTTCCAGCCCTCGAAGGCCGCGATGACGACCGGGTCGACGAGGTCGTTGCTCTGCTCCAGCTCGATCACCTTCCCAGCCTAGTCGCGACACGATCCGGGCCGGTTTCGGCACTCGCGTACGCGTCCCCGTAGAATTCAGGAGCCGAGAGGCGTTGCAACGGACCGCCGGTTCATCCTGCCGTCCGCCACGCTCGGCTGGTCGCGATCATGCTCGCGGGTTCCAAGGACGCCTTCCATCTTGGAAGGATTGCCATGACTGCGGAGCAGCACCTGCGGCCCGACGCCACCGACGCGCTGAGCGGCGCGCTGGGTGAGCGCATTCTCATCATCGACGGCGCCATGGGCACCGCGATCCAGCGCGACCGGCCCGACGAGGCCGGCTACCGCGGTGAGCGCTTCGCAGACACCTCCGCCTGGCCGATCCCGCTGCAGGGCAACAACGACCTGCTCACCCTGACCCAGCCCGAGATCATCGGCGGAATCCACCGCGAGTACCTCGAGGCCGGTGCCGACATCATCGAGACGAACACGTTCAGCGCGAACGCGATCTCGATGGCCGACTACGGCATGGAGGAGCTCGCCTACGAGCTCAACTACGAGTCCGCGCGGCTCGCCCGCGCCTGTGCCGACGAGTTCGCGACGCCGGAGCGTCCGCGGTACGTGGCGGGCGCACTCGGCCCCACCACCCGTACGGCCTCGATCAGCCCGGACGTCAACGACCCGGCGGCGCGCAACATCAGCTACGACCAGCTGGTGGAGGCCTACGCCACCGCCACCCGCGGCCTGGTCGACGGCGGCGCCGACCTCATCATCATCGAGACCATCTTCGACACGCTCAACGCCAAGGCGGCGATCTACGCGGTCCAGCAGGTCTTCGGCGAGTACGGCCGGCGCTGGCCGGTCATCATCTCCGGCACCATCACCGACGCGTCCGGCCGGACGCTTTCCGGCCAGGTCACCGAGGCGTTCTGGGACTCGGTGCGGCACGCCGCGCCGATCGCCGTCGGCCTCAACTGCGCCCTCGGCGCGCAGGAGATGCGTCCCTACATCGAGGAGATGGCCCGCGTCGCGGACACCTTCGTCTCCTGCTACCCCAACGCGGGTCTGCCGAACGCGTTCGGCGAGTACGACGAGGGCCCGGCCGAGACCGCCGGCCACGTCGCGGAGTTCGCCGAGGCGGGCTTCGTCAACATCGTCGGCGGCTGCTGCGGGACCACGCCGGCACACATCAAGGCGATCGCGGATGCCGTGCACGGCATCGAGGAGCGCACCCCGTCGACGCCGGAGCCGGCGCTGCGACTCAGCGGTCTCGAGCCGTTCAAGGTGGATGGGTCGTCGCTGTTCGTGAACGTCGGCGAGCGGACCAACATCACCGGCTCGGCGCGGTTCCGCAACTTGATCAAGGCCGGCGACTACGACACGGCCGTCAGCGTCGCCGCCCAGCAGGTCGAGGCCGGCGCCCAGGTCATCGACGTCAACATGGACGAGGGCATGATCGACGGGGTGGCCGCGATGGACCGCTTCCTCAAGCTGATCGCCTCCGAGCCCGACATCAGCCGCGTCCCGATCATGATCGACTCCTCGAAGTGGGAGGTCATCGAGGCGGGCCTGAAGAACGTCCAGGGCAAGCCGATCGTGAACTCGATCTCGCTCAAGGAGGGCGAGGGCCCGTTCATCGAGCACGCGCTGAAGTGCAAGCAGTACGGCGCCGCCGCGGTCGTGATGGCGTTCGACGAGAACGGCCAGGCCGACTCCTACCAGCGTCGCATCGAGATCTGCGAGCGTGCCTACCGGATCCTGGTGGACCGGGTCGGGTTCGACCCCGAGGACATCATCTTCGACCCCAACGTCTTCGCTGTGGCGACCGGCATCGAGGAGCACGCCACCTACGGCGTCGACTTCATCGAGGCCACCCGCTGGATCAAGCAGAACCTGCCCGGCGCGAAGGTCTCCGGCGGCATCTCCAACGTGTCGTTCTCGTTTCGTGGCAACAACCCGGTCCGCGAGGCGATCCACGCCGTCTTCCTGTTCCACGCGATCAACGCCGGCCTCGACATGGGCATCGTCAACGCGGGTGCGCTCGTCACGTACGACGAGATCGATCCCGAGCTGCGCGACGCCATCGAGGACGTCGTCCTCAACCGGACATCAGGCTCCTCCGGGGACCCGCTGGCCGCCACCGAGCGGCTCCTCGAGCTCGCCGAGCGGCACCGCGGCTCCGGCGAGGAGGTGGAGGCCAAGGTCGACGCGTGGCGTGAGCTGCCGGTGGGGGAGCGGATCACGCACGCGCTGGTGAAGGGCCTCGACCAGTTCGTGGAGGCGGACACCGAGGAGCTCCGCGCCAGCCTCGCGGCCGAGGGCCGTCGCCCGATCGAGGTCATCGAGGGCCCGCTGATGGACGGCATGAACGTCGTCGGCGACCTGTTCGGCGCCGGCAAGATGTTCCTGCCCCAGGTGGTCAAGAGCGCCCGGGTGATGAAGAAGGCCGTCGCGTACCTCATCCCGTTCATCGAGGCCGAGAAGAACAGCGAAGGCGGCGATGGGGCCGGCCGCGAGACCAACGGCACGATCGTGATGGCGACCGTGAAGGGCGACGTCCACGACATCGGCAAGAACATCGTCGGCGTCGTCCTGCAGTGCAACAACTACGAGGTCATCGACCTCGGCGTGATGGTGCCCGCCCAGAAGATCCTCGACGCCGCGGCCGAGCACGACGCCGACATCATCGGCCTCTCCGGCCTCATCACGCCGAGCCTCGACGAAATGGTCCACTTCGCCTCGGAGATGCAGCGCAACGGCCTGAAGATCCCGCTGCTCATCGGCGGGGCCACCACGAGCCGCGCGCACACGGCGGTCAAGGTCGACCAGAAGTACGACGGCCCGGTCGTCTGGGTGAAGGACGCCTCACGCTCGGTGCCGGTCGCCGCCCAGCTGCTCGGCGACCGGCACGCGGAGCTGATGGCCTCGGTGAAGGAGGACTACGACGCTCTGCGGGCCCGGCACGCGGAGAAGCACGACCGGCCGATGCTGACCCACGTCCAGGCGAAGGCGAACGCCACGCCGATCGACTGGTCGTCCTACGTCCCGCCGGCACCCAAGCGGCTCGGCGTCGAGGTGCTGCGCGACTACCCGGTCAGCGAGCTGCGCGAGTTCATCGACTGGCAGCCGTTCTTCAACGCCTGGGAGATGAAGGGGAGGTTCCCCGACATCCTCAACAGCCCGGTCACCGGCGACGCGGCCAGCAAGCTCTACGCCGATGCGCAGGCGATGCTCGACCAGATCGAGGCCGAGGGCTGGCTGCGGCCGCAGGGCGTGTACGGCCTCTTCCCGGCCGTCTCGACCGGCGAGGACGTCACGGTCTTCACCGACGAGTCCCGCGCGACGACCAAGGTGACGCTGCACCAGCTGCGCCAGCAGGGTCAGCACCGCGAGGGCGTGCCGAACCGCTCCCTCGCCGACTACGTCGCGCCTGCCGACGCCGGCCTGGACGACTTCGTCGGGGCGTTCGCCGTCACCGCGGGCGTCGACCTGCCCGCGCGGGTCAAGGCGTTCAAGGACGCCCTCGACGACTACAACGCGATCCTGCTCGAGTCGCTCGCCGACCGGCTGGCGGAGGCCTTCGCCGAGCGGCTGCACCAGCGCGTCCGTACGGAGTTCTGGGGCTACGCCTCCGAGGAGAGCCTGAGCAACGACGAGCTCATCTCCGAGCGCTACCAGGGCATCCGTCCCGCGCCCGGCTATCCGGCCTGCCCCGAGCACACCGAGAAGCAGACCATCTGGGATCTGCTCGACGTGCAGGCGAACACCGGCATCGAGCTGACCGAGTCGATGGCGATGTGGCCCGGCGCCTCGGTCTCCGGCGTCTACTACAGCCACCCGCAGGCGCAGTACTTCGTCGTCGGCCGCCTCGGCCAGGACCAGGTCGCCGACTACGCCCGGCGCAAGGGCTGGACGCTCAAGGAGGCCGAGCGCTGGCTCGGCCCCAACCTCGGCTACGAGCCGGAGGACTGATGTCGGATCTCAACCGCCGCTACGGCAGCGGCAACGTCGCGGCGAAGATCATGTTCACCCTCGTCGCGCTGGCCCTGATCGTGCTCGGCGCGATCTGGACCTTCGGGACCTCGGGCACGACCCAGTCGTTCGGCCCGGTGGTCGGCGGTCTCGGCGTCGCCCTGGGCTACGTCGTGCTGATCCAGAAGCGCCACTGACGATCCGCCAACCTCCCGCCGCCCGAATTTGCACGTAGAACCGCCGAGTCTGCACGTACGTACGTGCAGACTCGGCGGTTCTACGTGACGATTCGGCGTCAGCGGCCCAGCAGGCGAGCGAGGAAGCCACCGCCGGCCGGCTTCTCGCTGCGCTTATGCCCGGGGCACCACCGGGCCGGCGGGACGGCCGCCTTCACGTCGGCGACATGCTGGCCGCAGCCGGCCCAGGTGGTCTTGTGACAGGTCTTGCAGGGGACGGGTCGGCACATGCTGGTATTTCCTTCGTAGACGTCGCGGGTTCGATCGGCGGGTCAGGCGGGCTGCTCGCCGGCCTCATGCGCGTCGGCGAACTCGCAGAACGCGTCGTACGCCCGCGCGCCGTGCACCGTCGCCGGGCCGCCGTGCATCAGGAACGTCACCCCGATCGCCTCGGCAGCCTCCTGGCGCGTCGCGCCCGCGCGGACCGCGGACTGGCTGTGCGAGGCGATGCAGCCGTCGCAGCCCTCGACCACGCCGATCGCCAGGGCGATGAGCTCCTTGGTCTTGCGGTCGAGCGCGCCGTCCGCGAGGGCGGCTTTCGAGAGCTCGTTGAAGCCTTGGTAGACCGCGGGGATGGCCTTGCGCAGGTCACGGCCCAACGGGGCCAGCTCGGTGAGCACCTGCTTGCCGTGCGAGGAGTGGTCAGCCATCTCGGGTCCTTCCGTGCTCGAACCCCCTCGGGGGATAATCGTTGATCGCAGCCTAACCCCCCTGGGGGATATATGATCATTTGTGACGAAGGGAGGCTCATGCGACTCGAGCCTGACGACACCAAGGCCATCATCACCCGCCTGAAGCGGGCCAACGGGCATCTCGCGGCCGTGATCCGGATGCTCGAGGAGGGCTCGGAGTGCGAGGACGCGCTCACGCAGCTCGCCGCGGTCAACAAGGCGATCGCGCGCGGCGGCTACGCCCTCGTCGCCACCGGTCTGCACCAGTGCCTCGCCGAGGGCGGTCCCGAGAGCGTCGACACCAAGAAGCTGGAGAAGCTCTTCCTCGCCCTCGCCTGAGCCCGACCACGAGCCCGAAACTGCAGCTGTGACCGCCGAGTCTGCACGTACGTACGTGCAAACTCGGCGGTCACAGGTGCAAACTCGGCGCGCTCAGGCCGTGGTGACGATGCGGGTACGGGCAAGCAGGGCGCTCGCACCGAGCGCCAGAGTGATCACCCCGGCGGCGTACGCGATCGCCGCCGTCGTCAGGTCGGTCCCGCGGCTGACCGCGAAGCCGGCGACGACGGCCGGGATGCCCATCCCGGCGTACGAGACCAGGTAGACCGCGGCCAGCAGACCGGCGCGCTCCTGCGGCTCGACCAGCGCCACGGTGGTCCGGATGCTGCCCTGCAGGCCGCCGCCGAAGCCGATGCCGGCGACCACCGTCGCGACGAAGAAGGCCGGCACGGACCCGACCGCGATCGCCGCGGCCAGGCCGGCGACGCCGACGATCACCGCACCGAGTCCGGCCGCCATCTGCCAGCGACCGTCCCGGGCGCGCAGGGCGATCGTCGTCGCCGATCCGGCCGCGGCCAGGACGAAGAGCGCCAGGCCGCCCAGGACCGTCGGGCTGTCGGGCGCCATCGTCCGCAGGAGGGCCGGCCCGAGCGAGCCGAAGAGCCCGGCGACCGCCCAGACGGAGAACGCGGCCGGCGCCGCGGCGAGGAACGCCCCACGCGCCGCCGCCGGGACAGCAAGACGGGGACGCAGGCTGCCCAGCAGACCCTGTCGGGTCGGCGTCGCGTCGAGGAGGGTGATCACGCCGACCGCCTGGAGGGCGAAGACGGCCACCAGTGCCAGGTAGATCAGGTGCGTGGGCCACGGCAGGTAGCTGACCGTGAGGCCCGCCGCCAGCGCACCGAAGCCCGTGCCGGCGCCGGGTGCCGCCGAGCTGGCGAGCGTGCCGTGCGCCTGATGCGCCTCGATCATCGCCGCTCCCAGGGTGCCGAGCGCGGCGCCTGCGGCGATGCCCTGGATGACGCGGCCGATGAAGAGCGGTTCGAAGGAGGTCGCGGTCGCGAAGAGGACGACCGCGACGGTCTGCAGCGCCAGCGCGCCGAGCAGCACCGGCCGGCGCCCGACGTGCGCCGAGACCTCGCCGAGGATCAGCAGCCCGCCGAGGACGGCCAGCGCGTAGACGCCGAACGCCTCGGTGGTGGTCAGCGCCGTGCCGTGCCAGACGACGTCGTAGTGCTGGTACAGCGGCGTCGGCGCCGCCGAGGCCGCCAGGAAGGAGATCGCGATGGAGGCGAGGAGCGTGAGGCGCGGGATCGACGTCGTGGGTGCCGGCATCGCCGCGGCGGCGCTGCGGCGGCTGAGCTGGGTCTGGGTCATCGGACGCTCCTGACGGGATGGACAGATCTGTCTACTGACATCGGGCGCAACCCGTAGACAACTCTGTCTATTCCGGAAGGTTCCGAACTTCTTCGGTGTTGTGCAGGATGTGAGCGTGGAGCAGCAGATGACGGCGGCCGAGGAGCCGGACGTGACGGAGCGCAGGAGCGCGCGCGAGCGCCTCCTCGACACCGCTGAGCGGCTCTTCTATGCCGAGGGCGTCCACACCGTCGGCATCGATCGGGTCCTGGAGGAGTCGGGCGTCGCCAAGGCGTCGCTCTACAAGAACTTCGGCAACAAGGACGGTCTGGTCGCCGCCTACCTCGACCGGCGCCACGACCGGCAGGTGGCGCGCGTCGGTCGCGCGGTCGACGGTGCGACCACGCCGCGCGAGCAGATCCTGGCGATCTTCGACTCCCAGCGTCAGCTCTTCGCCCGGCCCGACTTCCGGGGCTGCGCGTTCGCCGCCGCGACCGCCGAGGGGCCGAGTGGAGGACCCAACGAGGAGCGAAGCCGGACCTACCGCGGCTACGTCCGTACGGTCTTCGCCTCGATCCTGGAGCGCGCGGGCATCGCCAACGCGGCCACGGTCGCGGCCCAGCTCCACCTGATCTATGACGGGGCCCAGATGAGCGCGCGGATGGAGGCCGACCCGACCGACCCGGCGATCCCGGCCAATGCGCGAGCCCTCGTCGAATCGGTGCTCGACGCCGCCGGCGTCCGATGAGCCTGCTCGGCGCCGACGTCCCGATCGTGGCCGCGCCGATGGCGGGCGGCGCGACGACGATCGAGCTCGTCGCGGCGAGCGACACCGCCGGAGCCGTCGGGTTCCTGGCCGCGGGCTACCGGAGCGCCGAGGCGATGGCCGGCGACATCGCGGCCGCGCGCGCACGCGGGGTGGCGGGCTTCGGGGTCAACCTGTTCCTACCCGCCGCCTCGGGCCTCGCCGAGGCCGACCTCCGCGCCTATGCCGCCTGGATCCAGCCCGACGCCGCGCGCCTCGGCCTCGACCTGAGCGGCGAACGGCTGCGGGAGGACGACGACCAGTGGGCCGCGAAGATCGACGCGCTCGTCGCTGACCCCGTGCCCTTCGTCTCGGTCACCTTCGGGCTTCCCGCGGAGGCGGACGCCCGCGTGCTGCTGACGGTCACGACCGTGGGGGAGGCGCGCGCCGCGGCGGCTCTGGAGGCCGACGGGCTCGTCGTGCAGGGGAGTGCGGCGGGCGGGCACAGCGGCACCCATGACCCTCGCCGCGCGATCGTCCCGGTCGCCACCGACGCCCTGGTACGTGACGTCGTGGCGGCCACCGGGCTCCCGGTGATCGCGGGAGGCGGCATCGACGGCCCGGAGGCGGTGCGCGCCGTCCTGGCGGCAGGCGCCGAGGCGGTCGCCGTCGGGACCCTGCTGCTGCGCACCGACGAGAGTGGCGCCTCGCAGGTCCACCGTGACGCCCTCGCCGATCCTCGCTTCACCGAGACGGTGATCACCCGCGCCTTCACGGGGCGCCCCGCGCGCGGGCTGCGCAACGCGTTCGTCGACGCGCACGAGGCCGAGGCGCCGTACGGCTATCCCGCGATCCACCACCTGACCCGTGGCCCGCGGCGGGCCGCCGCGCAGGCCGGCGACGCCGACCGGGTCCACCTGTGGGCCGGCACCGGCTTCCGCAGTGCCCGCACCGGCCCGGCCGCCGACGTCATCACCGCCCTGTCGGCAGATCTGTGACCGGACGTCAGCGAGCCTGAGCGTCCTCCTGGATGAACGCCGCGCAGCGCTCGCCCATCAGGATCGCGGGGGCGTTGGTGTTGCCGTGGGTGATCTCCGGCAGGGCGCTGGTGTCGGCCACCCGGAGCCCGGTGACGCCCTTGACCCGCAGACGCTCGTCGAGGACCCGCCCCATGCCGGCGGTGCACGCCGGGTGGTAGGTGTGCAGCGTCGTCTCGCGGATGAAGCGCTCCAGCTGCTCGGAGGTCCGCACGTGCGGGCCGGGGTTGATCTCGGCGCTGATCATCTCGTCATACGGCTTCGTGGCGATGATCCGACGAGTGAGCTCGACGCCCCGCATCAGCGCCTCGACGTCCTCGGGCGCCGAGAGCATGTTCATCAGGATCTCCGGCGCGGACCCCGGGTCGGCGGAGACGATCCGGACGTGGCCGGTGCTCCGGGGCTCCCAGTAGGACTGCATCACCGAGATCGCGGGCCTCGTGTGGGTCGCCTCGCCGTTGTCCCAGAAGAACGCCGGGGCGAAGACGAGCTGCATGTCCGGCACCTCGAGCCCCTCCCGGGTGCGGACGTGGGCGATCGCCTCGGCGACGTTGCTCGCCAGCGGCCCGCTGCCGTTGCGCAGCCAGCTGACCAGGTGCAGGGGGTTCTTCTCGACCCCGAAGAGCCCTTTCCAGCCGTCGTTGAGCTCGAAGTTGGTGAAGCTGAACGGGTGCTCCTTGAGGTGTCCCCCCACCTCCGGGTTGTCGACGACGACGTCGATGCCCAGGCTCCTGAGGTGCTCGGCGTCGCCGATGCCGGAGAGCTGGAGGAGCTGCGGGGTGTTGTACGCACCGGCGCTGAGCACGACCTCGCCCCGGACGCCGAGGGTCCGGGTCCTGCCGCGCTCGCTGACCTCGACGCCGACCGCCTGGCCGTTGGCGACGAGCACCCGGTGGACCAGAGCCTTGGTGATGAGGTCGAAGTTCGGCTTCCTGGTGGCCTCGTCCAGGTAGCCGCGCGCAGTGCTCCAGCGGCGCCCGCCGACGGTGGTGGTCGGGGCCAGTGAGACGCCGTCGAGGTCGGGTCCGGACAGGTCGTCGTTGCGTACGATCCCCGCATTCACGGCGGCCTCCACGAACGCGACCGCCGTGGCGTCGGGAGTGGTGATGCGGTTGATCCGCATCGGTCCGTCCTGGTTGTGCCCCGGCAGGAAGTGCCCCTCCATCCGATCGTAGAACGGCTCGACGTCCTTCCAACCCCACCCGTCCAGGCCCCAGGAGTCGAAGTCGCGGTCGCTGCCCCGGACCCAGAGCATCGCGTTCATCGCCGAGCAGCCACCGACGACCTTCGCGCGAGGCAGGTGGATCTCGCGGTTCGCCGCCGCCGGCTCGGGCCGGGTGAAGTAGTCCCAGTCGCCCTTCTTGTGGAACTGCTCGCCGAAGGCTGCCGGCGCACGGGTCTCGAGCTTGAAGTCGCTGCCGCCGGCCTCGATGAGGGCCACGGTGACGTTCGGGTTCTCGGCGAGCCGGGCCGCGACGGCGGACCCGCCGGAGCCGGCGCCCACCACGATGTAGTCGTAGACGGTCGTGGTGAGGCGCTTCCTCAACAGGGCCATGGCGAATCCTTCGGGTCGGGACCGGGACGGATCGGGTGCACCGAGGCTCCCACCGCGTCACGTCGGCGCGCGAGGGTTTCTGTGGTGCGACTCACAGCATGACATGTTGCGTGCAGATGTGCAGGTAAGCGCGTCTGCCGTGCCTCAGGGCTGGAGCAGGGCCTGCACCGAGCCGACGACACTCGCACCCTCGCCGGTCGCGGCCGCGACCCGTCGCAGCGCTCCGGACCGCACGTCGCCGACGGCGAAGACACCCGGCCGGCTGGTCTCGTACGGGAGCGGCCTGCGGCCGCGCTCCGGCCAGCTCCGCGGCTCCAGCGATGCACCGGTCAGGACGAAGCCGTGCTCGTCGACCGCGACGTCACCCAGGCGAGGTCCGGGATCGGCGCCGATCATCGCGAAGAGCGACCCGCATGGCACCTCCTCGGCGCCGTGACCTGCCCGACGCAGCCGGACCGACTCCAGGTGCTCGCCGCCGCGCAGGCCGCTGACCACGGTGCCGGTCAGCACCCGGATCCGTGGGTGCGACTGCAGCCTGTCCACGAGGAAGTCCGACATCCGCGCCGTCAGCGAGGCGGCCCGTACGGCCAGGGTGACCCGGTTTCCGCGGTCGGCCAGGAAGAGCGCAGCGTGCCCGGCCGAGCCGGCACCGCCCACGACGACGCACGGTTGCTCGTGCGACAGCTGTGCCTCGATCCGGGTGGCGGTGCGATAGATGCCACGGCCCTCCCAGTCGCTCTCGTGCGGGAGGCCGAGCCCGCGGTACACGACGCCGGTCGCCAGCACCGCGGCCCGGGCGTGCACCGCGTTCCCACTGGCCAGCTGGATGCGGTGACCACCGGGCTCGGCGCGCAGGGCGGTGACTCGCGCCGGGGCCAGCATCTGCGCCCCGAACGACATCGCCTGGGCCGCGGCGCGGGTGGCGAGCTCGGCGCCGGTGATCCCGCCAGGAAACCCGAGGAAGTTCTCGATCCGGCTGCTGCGCCCGGCCTGTCCGCCCGCCCCGCTCGCGTCCAGGACGACGGTCCGCAGCCCCTCGGAGGCGGCGTGCACCGCTGCCGCCAGGCCGGCCGGACCCGCGCCGATGACGGCGAGGTCGTACGACGTCCGCCCGGCCCTGCCCGGCTGTACCGGCAGGACCGGGAGGCCGAGGTGGTCCGCGAGCAGCTCGGGTGTCGCGCGTGGCACCTGGCCGTACGCCGTCAGCGCCACCGGCAGGTCGGCCTCGCCGAAGCCGTTGCGCCGAGCGAGTGCCTGACCGCGCGGCGAGCTGTGCTGGACCCACCGGTGCGGCACGCTCATCTGGGTGGCGAAGGTACGCAGCACGGTGTCGTCCGGATGGTCGCGACCGATCAGCAGCAGCGCGTCGCCGGCCGTTCGCAGCAGCAGCGCCCGGCGGGCGCGGAACGCGGCCAACAGGATCTCGGCGAGGTCGGCCTCGCGCTCGAGGAGCGTGATCAGCGCCTCGCCGCTGATCACGCGGAGGTCGCCGCTCGCCACCACCCGGACGTCGAGCGGCGCGCGCTGTCCGGTGAGCAGGTTCATCTCGCCGAGGATCTCGCCCGGGCCGTGCATGGTCAGCAGACCCGTGCCGGCGACCCGATCCGGCGACAGCACCTCCACCGCGGCCGAGCCCATCACGAACAGCGCGTCCACGTCGCTGCCGGCGCGCACCAGGAGGTCTCCGGCGACGACCCGCCGCTTGTCGCCGTAGGTCCTGAGCCGTCTGAGCTGCGCCGGGCTCAGCGCCGGATGGGCGCCGTTCTCCCTGCCGGCCATGGGGTTCAGAGATGCAGGTGCTGGCGCCAGTCCGCCGGCACCCGGTCGGGTGGTGCCGGCACGTGCTGGTGCTCGGGACGGTGGAGCGGCGCGGCCAGGTCCGGTGGCGGTCCGTCGACGTACTGCTCGGTGCGGTAGTCCCAGAACCATGCCGGCTCCGGCTCGAACGTCGTCATGACCGGGTGACCGGTGCGGGTGTAGTGCGCGGTGGCGTGCTGCATGGGGGAGGTGTCGCAGCACCCGACCTGACCGCACTCGACGCACCGGCGCAGGTGGAACCACCAGGTTCCGCTCTCCAGGCAGTCGGCGCAGCCGATCCCGCTCGGCGGTGGTGCGATGCTCGAGCTGTTGTCCGTCACCCAGTCAGCGTCGCCCCCGGGTGCCGGTGCGCGCATCACTGATATGGCGTAGCCGAACCGACCTGCTGCGCCCCACGGTCGACGCATGACCGTGGGGCGCAGGACTGGGTTCCGGACTCGGCGCCGGACTGAGTACCGGACTGAGTACCGGACTGGGTGCCGGGTCAGGTGCGGTCCCAGGCGCGGTGTCCGGCCAGCAGCCCGGCCACCTCGGCGAGAACGCCGTCGCCGGCCTCACCCACGACGACCCCGGGTGCGGTGGCGTCCACTCCCGCCGCCTCGAGTGCCTCGGTGCCGTCGCCCCAGGCGCCGATCGCCTTGGCCTGGCGGAAGGCCTCGGTGAGCAGCAGCCCCACCTTCGGGTCGGATGCGTGCGCGCCGATACCGGAGGCGAGCAGGACCGCGTCGTACTCGATCGAGCGGGCGGTGTCGAAGGAGCGCTGCAGTGGCGTCCCGTCCGGCAGCGTCCCCCCGGTAGGACCGATCAGCAGCGGCACCATGCCGGCGTCGAAGATGGCCGTACGGATCGCGGCGATCTCGTCGACCGGACAGTCCGGGCAGGTCACGACCCCCACCACCCGGCCGTCGACCGGCCACGACCCACCGATCATCGTGAGCGCCGCGCTCGGCTCGGGCGACGACAGCGGCTCGCTCGCCTCCGGCGCCGGCAGCCCGAGCCGCTCGGCGACGCGCGAGCAGAGCTCCGGGTCGATGTTCGCGAGGCACTGGAGCTGCCGCTCGCGGATCACCGTCTCGTAGCACTTGGCCAGCTCGAAGGCGTACGCGCTCACGATGTGATCCTGCTCGAGCGGCGTCATGGAGAGCCAGAACAGCCGTGCCTGGCTGAAGTGATCGTCGAAGGACGCCGCCTGCTCGCGGCTCTTCGGCCCGGCCGCGACCTGCACGGGCGCCTCGATGAACGCGTGGTCGTCGGTGCCCGAGGCGTGGAACGGGCAGCCGCCGTCGACGGAGTTCGGCCGGTACGGCGCGATGCCGCGATGGACAGCGTCCTGGTGGAACCCGTCTCGGAGCATGTCGTTGACCGGCGCATGGGGCCGGTTGATCGGGATCTGGTTGAAGTTCGGCCCACCGAGCCGGGTCAGCTGGGTGTCGATGTAGGAGAACAGCCGCGCCTGCAGGAGCGCGTCGTTGGTGACGTCGATGCCGCGGACCAGGTTGCCCGGGTGGAAGGCGACCTGCTCGGTCTCGGCGAAGTAGTTCGACGGGTTCCGGTTGAGCACCAGCCTGCCGATCGGCTGCACCGGTGCCAGCTCCTCGGGCACGAACTTCGTCGGGTCGAGCAGGTCGATCCCCTCGAACATCTGGTCCTCGGTGTCGGGGAAGACCTGCACGCCCAGCTCCCACTCCGGGTAGGCGCCGGACTCGATGGCGTCGGCCAGGTCGCGCCGGTGGAAGTCGGGATCGAAGCCACAGGTCATCTGGGCCTCCTCCCACACCTGGGCGTGGACCCCGAGCCGCGGCTTCCAGTGGAACTTCACCAACGACGTCTCACCGGCGGCGTTGAGCAGCCGGAAGGTGTGGACGCCGAAGCCCTCCATCATCCGCAGCGAGCGCGGGATGCCGCGATCGGACATGTTCCACAGCGTGTGTGCCTGCGCCTCGGTGTGCAGGGAGACGAAGTCCCAGAAGGTGTCGTGGGCGGACTGGGCCTGCGGGATCTCCCGATCCGGGTGCGGCTTGGCGGCGTGCACGACGTCGGGGAACTTGATCCCGTCCTGGATGAAGAAGACCGGGATGTTGTTGCCGACCAGGTCGAAGATCCCCTCGTCGGTGTAGAACTTCGTCGCGAAGCCGCGGGTGTCACGCACGGTGTCGGCCGACCCACGGGATCCGAGCACGGTGGAGAACCGGGTGAAGACCGGCGTCTCGACGTCCTTCTCCAGGAACGCCGCGCAGGTGATCTCGGCGGCGGTGCCGTAGCCGACGAAGACGCCGTGGGCGCCGACTCCGCGGGCGTGGACCGCGCGCTCCGGGATCCGCTCGTGGTCGAAGTGGGTGATCTTCTCGCGCAGGTGGTGGTCCTGCAGCAGCGTCGGACCGCGGGACCCGGCCTTGAGGGAGTGGTCGGTGTCGCGTACTCGTGCGCCCACCGAGGTGGTCAGGAACTCGCCCTGCTGGGCGTTGACGGCCTGGTCCGGGTTGGCCTCCGCTCCACTGGCCGTACGGACGTCCGGTCCGGTCTGGTCGGGCTTCGGCGGCAGCGGGCCGCGCGGGGTGGTGGGCTCCTCGAGCGAGGGTGTCTCGGTTCCGGGCGCGCCCGGGATGGTCTGGTCAGTCATGCGAAGCCTCCGTGTGTGGCCGAGTGTGTCGCCGAGTGCGTGGCCGGCGGGTGTCGCCGGCGTGCGTCGTGGACGGGCCCTTGTGCGTTACCCAACGACACATCCGCCACACGGGGGCGGGGTCACTGCAGCGCCGCGGTCAGACGCATCACGTTGTCGACGTACGCCGCCCCGCGGCTGCGCTGCGCCCAGCGCTCCGGGGTGAGGTCGGTGGAGAGCGAGCGGTAGCGGTCGAGGACGTCGTCGAGCCGATCGACGAGCTGCTCGCTGCGCATCAGCATCATCACCTCGAAGTTCAGCGCGAACGACCGGTAGTCCATGTTGGACGAGCCGACGACGGCGATGTCGTCGTCCACGGTGAAGAACTTCGAGTGCAGCACGTACGGCTTGGGATACAGGTGGATCCGTACGCCTGCCGCGAGCAGCGCCTCGTAGTACGAGCGCTGAGCGTGGAAGACCATGAACTGGTCGGCGCCCTCGTTGACGAACAGCTCGACCTCCACCCCGCGCTGCGCGGCGGTGGTCACCGCATAGAGCAACGACTCGTCCGGGACGAAGTAGGGGCTGACCAGTGCGAGCCTGCGACGCGCGCCGTAGATGAGCGTGTTGAACAGGCGCAGGTTGTTCTCGGTGACGAAGCCGGGCCCGCTCCCGACGACCTGGCAGGCCACGCCGTGGATGCCCTCGTCACCTGCCGCCGCGACGGCGCCCACGATGCTGAGGCTGTCGCGCACGCTCTCCCCGGTCTCCGCGTGCCAGTCGGTGGCGAACAGGACCGCCAGGTCGCGCACGGCCGGTCCCTCGATGCGCAACATCGTCTCGACCCACGTGCGCCCGACCGCGTGGTTCTTCGGCTTGTTGTAGCCGGGCTCGACCAGGTTCTGGGAGCCGGTGAAGCCGACGACGCCGTCCACGATCAGGATCTTGCGATGGTTGCGCAGGTCGGGGCGCCGCAGCTGGGAGGGTCGCAGGCCGACGGGCAGCATCGGCGCCCACTCGATGCTGGTCGTCTCCAGGCGACGGAGCATCTCCTTGTAGCCAGGGATGCCCCGGGATCCGAGCTGGTCGAACAGCAGGCGCACCTGCACGCCGCGCTCGGTGGCCGCGACGAGGGCGTCGAAGAACGGAGCTGTCACCTCGTCCCAGGCGGTGATGTAGAACTCGACGTGCACGAACGCACGGGCCCGCTTCACCGCGTCGCACATCACCGCCACGGTCTCGCCGTACTCCGGGAGCACGCTGACGTGGTTGCGGTCGGTCATCGGCAGCGCCCCGAGCGCCTCGTTGAGCCGGGCGGCACCGGCGACCTCCACATTCGTCTCGAGTCCCGCATCGGGCTGCTGACGCGCGACCGCCATGACCTCCTCGTTGACCTGGCGCTGCCAGCGGCGCCGTCGCCTTCCGACACTGGTGCTGCCGAAGAGCAGGAACGCGACGAGCCCGAGGTAGGGCACGGCCAGGATGAGGATCAGCCAGGCCATGCCGGTCGAGGGCTTGCGTCCGCCCGGGATGACCCCGAGGGCGAGGACGAACACTCCGAGCTGCACCACGACGAGCAGCGCGCCGATCAGCGCCAGCACCCATTCCAGCATGTTGCTCCTCACGCCCTTCCGGTTCAGGGACCGCGTGATGACGCTAGGGATCAGCGTGCGAGCGGGCGTCACTCAAACAGGGTGAGAGGCGAGCGGGTCCGCGTCTTCCGGGAGCGAGGTGAGCTTCATGCTCAGCTTGACGGCCTTGACCGCAGCGACACCGGCGGCATACAGAGTCGTGCCCGCCGAGAGCACCAGGAGCCCGACCAGGTGCAGGTGCGGGGTGCCCAACAGCACGATCCCGATCCGGTCGAGCACGAAGCCCGGCGTCATGGCCACGGCACTCAACGCGCCGCCGGCGATCCACGCACCCACCTGCTGGCGCGGGCCCAGGTGCTCGTGCGCGACGCCGAGCACGCGAGCGGGGATCAGCACCAGGCACGTCAGCATCGCCGAGTACAGGCCGAGGGCCGCCAGCAGCCGTATCTGGGCCGTGCCCAGCTCGGGGATCAGCATCAGCGCCACGCCCAGCAGGCAACCCGCCACGACCCCGGCCGTCGCCAGCCATCTCAGGTGCGCCCGGGCGCCGCGAAGCGCCGGCCTGATCCGCGGCGGGTCCTGGCTGATCGCGAAGCCGAAGACGGCGTTGCAGCAGAAGGCCAGCGTGCTCAGCCCGATCGTCGCACCCAGCGTGGCGACCACCTGCCCGAAGGTGATGTCGTGCACCGACGGGGTCCGCAGCCCGTGGACCTTCAGATCCCACATCGCCAGCCAGACCCACAGCGACGGTACGAGCTCGATCAGCGCGAGGCGCCAGTTCGTGAGCAGCAGCCCGACGCCACGCAGGACGAGGACCAGCGCGCCCGCGGCCCACGCGATCGGCGCGAGGTAGCGACGCGAGGCGCCGAGCCTGCGCACGGTCGTCTCGACCTGCGCCGGGTCCGCGCGCACGATCGCCCGGACGGCGTCCAGCAGCCGCCCGGCGGTCGTACGGGCGCGTGACATGATCCCTCCCGCGCCACCGGCCACGGTCAGCTCCTCGGCGAGGTCCGTACTTCGGTGCGAAGGGGCGCAGAGGCCGGGTCGCCGCTCAGCCGAGCAGCCGGCGCTTGGCTTCGGCGAACTCGCTGTCGCTCAGGATCCCTTGCTCGTGCAGGGCGGCGATCTTCTGCAGCTGATCGCCCAGCGACTCGGTCGCTTCCGGAGCGGGCGGCGGCGCTGCGACCGGGGCAGCCTGCGGCGGCACCTGGGAGGCCTCATAGGCGGCAGCCTCGGCCTGTTGCATCTGACGGCTCTGCTGGCGGCGATTGACCGCGTTGGCGGTCGCCGCGGCGGTGCCGGTGATCACCGCGGTCCGGGCGACGGTGCCCAGCAGGCCGGGGCGGCCAATGCGACGGGGTCCAAGCAACATGGGTGGATTCCTTCCTCGGTCAGCCGGCTGCGGCGATGTCGTTGGCGGCGAAGGCGGCTTCCGCCTCGTCGGGGGTGACGCGTACGTGGAGGCCCACCTCGACGCCGAGATGTTGGAGTCGCTCGGCGGCCCGAGGCGCCCACAACAGCTCGACGACCAGCGCCACTCCGATCTCGTCGGGGCTCAGCGTCTCGGCGAGCAGCGCGAGATCGCCGTCGTTGAGCAGATCGTGCGGATCGATGGCCAGATTGTCGAGCTCGGCCGGCAGCGACTCCTGTGCCTCGAGGTCGAGCACAGCGATCTCACCGTCTGCTGAGCGGGTCAGGAACACGCAGTCCACGAGACGGATCGCGCCGGTGTCCACCGGCTCCCGCAGCGTCGCGACCACCTCCGTCAGCGCCGTCTCAGGTGGTACGACGAGGAAGAACACCTCGATGGGTCCGTGCGACACGTCTGACTCCTTCGCTGGCTCGGTGTGCACCGTGGTGTGGTGCCTTCGTCACGGTAGGTCGGTGCGGGCCGCGGCGCCCTCACCCAGATCAGGGGAGACCGCGCCGCGGCGCGCGGCCTTTGCTGGAGGTGTCGACGTTCGTGTCCCGGCGCGACCCTCACCGCAACGGATGCGCGGGTCGCACCGGTCGCCGGGCGCGGAAGTGCCCGGCCACGGCTCGCCGTCGCCGCCCGACGGCAAAATTTCACCCGGAACGGGTGACGGGAGTGGTGGACGGCCACTTAGTTTGGTCCCTAAGGAACACGCGCCGTCGCCGAACTTGACGTCCGTCCAAGTCCGTCCTCGGTTCGTGAGCAGTTGCGCCCCGGCCGCGGAGGGCATGAGCAGGTCCTCACGCGCTCGGGCAGGGAAGGGCGGCACTGTGGACCGGCATCATGCAACCAGCGGCAAGGGCAGTACACGCTCGATTCGAGCTGTGGAGCGGGTCGGTGAGCCGCCGCGCGGCCACGGCGCGGTCGATGGCCGTACCTGGGCGTCACGGGCCAGCGGGGCCTGCGTCAACGGGCCGCGGCTGCCGCGGGTCTACGTCCCGCGCCGCCGGGTGTGGGAGCGCCTGGATCGGGCGTCCGAGTGCGCCATGACCCTCGTCGTCGCCCCTGCTGGCGCCGGAAAGACCCTCGGCGTGGCCGGCTGGCTCTGCACGACCGATGAGCCCGACGAGTCGCTGCGGCCTCGGTGGGAGCACGCCGACGAGACCTGGGACGCCGCTCGGCTCGTCGAGGTCCTGGACGCGGCCGCGGCGCGACGGGCCGGCCCGGCCGAAGGCGACCAGCGACCGCAGCGCGTCGTGATCGACGACGCCCACCTGCTGCCGGCCGCCTGCCATCGCGTGCTGAGCGACCGGCTCAACGACGACCCCGAGGGGATGCGGCTGGTGCTGCTCAGCCGATGGGACCTTCCGGTCGCGCACCTGGTCCCGGAGCTCCTGGGGCACTTCGCCGTCATCCGTGGCGACGTGCTGAGCCTGGACGATGACGAGGCGCAGGCCCTGATCGTCCCGCATGCTCAGACCGATTCCCCGGAGGTGGTCAGCGCCGTCACGCGGTACGCCCGCGGCTGGTGCGCCGCGGTGGTGCTCGCCTCGCGTGCTGTCGGTTCGAGTCCTGACCCGGTCGCGGCGGCGAGTCGCTGCGCCGAGGGGGAGAGCCGTCTTGGCGATCGCGTCGCGGGCGAGGTGTTCGCCTCGCTCTCGCCGCGCGTGCGTCACCTGCTGCTCAGCCTCTCGGCGGAGAGCTTCGTGACGGCCCGGACGGCGGCACACCTGTCCCACGACCCGACGGCCGGCGACATGCTCGCCGAGCTCGACGGCACGGGCCTGCTGGTCTCCCGCACCCTCACCGACACGCCGCCGGCCGTCGACGGCGACGATGACGACGACGACCACGCGGGCAGGGCGCGGTATCGGCTCCACCCCCTGTTGCAGGAGGTCGTACGACGCCGTCTGGTGAACGACGGAGTCGACGTCGCGGGCGCGCGGGCCACGGTCGTGCGCGCCGTGCTGCTCGACGCGGCGAACGGTGTGACCGCGCGGGGCCTCGAGCGGCTGGTGAACGTGCTGGCCTTCGAGGAGGCTGCGGACTTCCTGGCCGCGCACGGCCTCTCGATGGTCATGCGTGGTGAGGGTGCCGGTCTGGCGACCTTCGTCCGTGATCACCCCGCCCACGTCGAGCGGAACTCCGCGATCTGGTTCCCGCTCGCGATCGAGCGCTGGGTGGCGGGCGACGCGCCTGCGGCCGAGCGGTGGCTGGAGCGCTGTGTGACGCACGGCGCCGACCTGCGCGAGGAGGAGGTGGCCTGCCTGCGGCTGATGCGTGCTCGGCTCGGGCGCGAGCCGCTCCTGCCCGCGATCGGCTTCGCCCGCGAGGTCGTCCTGGCGGAGAAGGCGCGCGAGGTCGGCGCGGAGATCCTGCCGCAGCTGCTGACCGAGCTCGCCATCACCCAGAACTGGCTGGGCGAGCTGCACGAGGCCGAGGTCAACCTGGTCGCGGCCGTCGCCCTCTCCCGGACCCGTGCCCTGCCGGCGCTGCGGGCCGCGGCTCTGAGCCACCTCGCGATGAACCAGTTCATGCTGGGCCGCGAGCGGGCGTGCACCGAGGTCGCTCACCAGGCGTTGGTCGAGCTGGGGGAGGCGCGCGCCTGGGCGCCACGGTTCACCGGGACGCGCCTGCGCCTGGCCTCGAGCCTCGCGCGCGCACTCGACATCCCGTGGGAGCCGGTCCAGTCGTTCCCCGATGCTCCACTGCATCCGGCCGACCTGTGCAGCGCGTTCTGGCTCCGCATCCAGAACGCGCACGCCGCGCTGGTCGGCGGGTCGGTGGCCGAGGGTCGACGTCTCCTGGAGCAGCCCCTCGACCTGCCCGAGGCGTGCAACCTCCCCGATCACCTGCGGGTGGTGTGGCTGGTGGAGCACGCGACCATGGCTGCGTTCGCGGGCGATCGTGACGCCTTGCGGACGATCGCCAACGAGCTCGCGGCCTCGTCCTTCCGTGGGGAGGCAGCGTGGGCGGAGGGCCTGCACGCCGACCTGGGCGGCGACCGACGTCAGGCAGCCGCTCACTTCGAGACGGCGATCGATGACGCCACCTTCGCCCAGCCGGTGGTGCGCGGGATCTCACTGGTGGCCCGCGCGCAGCTCCTCGACGAGCTCGGGGAGAGCGACGAGGCGTACGAGCTGCTCAACCAGGCCGTGATCGAGACCGAGGTCCGCCGCAACGCGGCCCCCTTCCTCGGCTGGATCCGCCAGGGGACGCCGGTGCAGACGATGCTCGCGCACCTGGCCCAGCGCTCCGGCCGGGTGTGGGCCGCCGAGCTCGCCGCGACCATGCAGGAGACCGCGAGTCTGCCGACCTACTTCGACCCGGGCACCGCCACCCCGGGCGAAGCCGTCGACGAGGGCAGCGTCCACGTCCCGGTCCTCAGCGCGCGCGAGCGCGAGGTGCTGCGCCAGCTGGCCCGGGGAGCCACCTACGCCGACATCAGCGCGGCGCTCTTCGTGTCGGAGAACACCGTCAAGACGCACATCAGCAACCTGTACGCCAAGCTCGGCGCCGCCCGCCGCAGCGAGGCGCTGGCGCTGGCGCGCGGGCACCGCCTCATCTAGGCACCGCCTCATCTAGGCACCGCCTAGGTCGGCCGTCGGTCGCCCTCCGGCGCGGTGCGCTCCGTAGGCGCGGTCCGCACGGCGGCGAGGGCGTCCTCGACGGTGCGCTGCACCCTTCCCGCCGCCTCCTGCTCCTGGAACCAGGGGGATCGGCCGAGCACGTCGCGGGTGGCGGGCGGGAGGCCGGCGATCAGCAGCATCGAGCCGGACTGCTCCAGCTCGGCGGCGGTCGAGCGCAGCGCGTCGAGGAACGGCATGGTGACGTCATGGGCCGCGGCGGCCTCGAGGATGACCGCGCGCGGCGGTGCCGCGGCCTCGGCCGCCAAGGCCACGACCGCCTCGGAGGTCGGCTGGGCGTTGCCCGCGTACAGCCCGCCGTCGAGATGCAGGAGCAGCACGCCCGCGTCGGTGGGAACGGTCACCTCGGGGTCGGGGGGCGTCGTGGTCCACCCGCCCTCCGCACGCCGGTAGAGCGGGCGGACCCGCGGCCGGTTCACATACCGGACCACCAGCGCCAAGGTGAGGACGAGCCCGACGGCGACGCCGACGAGCATGCCCCCGCTCAGCCCGATGGCCGCGACGATCAGGGCGATCCACAGCTCGGCCCGATCGATCCGGGCGTAGTCGGCGAAGTCGCGAGGGTCGAGCAGGCCGAGGATGGCCACCATCACCAGCGCCGCCAGGACCGCTCGGGGCAGATCGTCGAGCACCGGCGCGAGCAGCAGCGCGACCAGGAGCGCGAGGACGGCGGTGGCCAGCTGGGCGGCCTGGGTGCGGGCACCGGCGCGCAGGTTCACCGCCGACTGGGACAGCCCGCCCGCCGGCGGGAGCGTCTGGGTCAGGCCGCCGCCGAGAGACGCCAGCCCGACCGCGACGAGCTCCTGGTCGACGTCGATCGCGGGTTCGTCCCGGCGTCGGTTCGTGCGCGCCACCAGGATCGTCTCGAGGAAGGCCATCACCGCGATCGCGAGCGCCGCCGGCAGCAGATCCACCATGTCGCCCACCACGGGGAGCCGCACCTCGGGGAGCCCTCGGGGCACCTTGTCGATCAGCTGCAGCCCGTGGTCCTCCACCGAGGTCAGCGCCACCAGCAGGATGCCGGCGGCGACCACGATCAGGGGCCCGGGCAGCTGGGGTGCGACGCGCCGCAGCACCAGCAGCACGGCGATGCTGGCCGCGCTGACGGCGACGGTCGCCCCGCTGGCGGTGTCGAGCTTCGAGAACACGTCGCCGATCCGCCCGAAGAAGCCGTCGTCGTCCGGATCGGCGGAAACGCCGAGCAACGCGGGGAGCTGGGTGGCGGCGACGGTCAGTCCCACGCCCACCCTGATGCCGCTCAGCGTGGCCGGGGAGATCATCTCCACCAGCGCACCCAGGCGCAGTAGCCGCATCCCGAGCAGGCAGACGCCGACCATGAAGGTCAGCGTCGCGGCCGCGCGCACCTGGTCGCTCGCCGTCGCGATGTCGTCGACGGGCAGCGCCGCGATGCCGGAGGCCACCAGCACCGCGATCGTGGAGGTGGTCGAGACGCTCAACGCCCGAGCCCCACCGAACAGCGCGTAGACGACCATCGGTACCAGACACGTGTACAGACCCACCTGGACCGGAAGTCCGGCGATGGTGGCGTACGCCATCGCCTGCGGGATGACCACGGTGCCCGCGGTGAGGCCGGCAACGACGTCGGTGCGCAGCCAGATCCGTTGGTAGCCGCGCATCGAGGGACACCACCAGGGGGGCTGCTGCTTCGACACGATCCCACCGTCGCCCTGACGGCGGCGGCGAACCTCACCCGGCTCGGGTGAGCAGCGGCTCTCGTCCCGTGGTCAGCGTGGGGGGCGGCACGCGAGCGGGTGTGTGACCGAGGAGGCGACAGCATGGTGCGGGAGTTCGAAGGCAGGATCGAGCTTGACGTCCGTGACTCGCAGGGTGACTGGGAGGCGTTCCTCCCGAGCAAGGCGCCGGCCGGAGCCCCGAACGTGCTCGTCGTCCTGTACGACGACACCGGCCAGGCCGCCTGGTCCCCGTACGGTGGGCGGATCCAGATGCCCACGATGGAGCGCCTGGCGGCCGGCGGGCTGACCTACACCCAGTGGCACACCACCGCGCTCTGCTCGCCGACCCGCTCGACGCTGCTGACCGGGCGCAACCACCACCTCAACGGCTTCGCGTCGATCTCGGAGTCGTCGACCGGCTTCCCGGGCTACTCCTCACACATCCCGCCGTCGAACGCGACCATGGCCGCGGTATTGCGCGAGGCCGGCTGGTCGACGTTCTGGGTCGGCAAGAACCACAACGTTCCGATCGACGAGTGGACGACGGGGCCTCAAAGAGGCGCTGGCCGCTCGGGATGGGCTACGACCAGTTCTACGGCTTCATCGGCGGCGAGACGAACAACTGGTACCCGAGCCTCGCCGAGGGCAACCGCTACATCGACCAGCCCTACCTGCCCGAGGACGGCTACCACCTCTCCAAGGACCTGGCCGACCAGGCGTTGCGGATGATCCGCGACACCAAGCAGACCGAGCCGGACAAGCCCTGGTACCTGTGGTTCTGCCCGGGTGCCAACCACGCTCCGCACCACGCGCCGCAGGAGTACATCGACAGGTACAAGGGCGTCTTCGACGACGGCTACGAGGCCTACCGCGAGTGGGTGCTGCCACGGATGATCCAGCGCGGCATCCTGCCCGAGGGCACGGAGCTCACCCCGCTGAACCCGATGGCCGAGGGCACGTTCACGCCCGGCGACGCCGTACGGCCCTGGGGCGAGCTCAACGGCAAGGAGCGGGCGATGTTCTGCCGGATGGCGGAGGTCTACGCCGGCTTCTCGGAGTACACCGACGCCCAGGTCGGTCGGATCGTCGACTACCTCGAGGAGTCCGGTCAGCTGGAGAACACACTGATCTTCTACTGCGCCGACAACGGCGCCTCGGGTGAGGGCAGCCCGAACGGCTCGGTCAACGAGGGCAAGATCTTCGGCGGATATCCCGACGACCTCGACCAGAACCTGTCGATGGTCGACGAGCTCGGCACCCCGAACACCTACGGTCACTACCCGACAGGCTGGGCGGCGGCGTTCTCCGCGCCGTACCGGATGTTCAAGCGGTACACGTACCAGGGTGGGGTATGCGATCCCTTGGTGGTGCACTGGCCGGCCGGCATCCGGGCGAGCGGGCAGATCCGACACCAGTACCACCACAGCACCGACATCGTGCCGACGATCTACGAGGCGTGCGGCGTGGACTTCCCCGCAGTGTTCGAGGGCATCGCGCAGACTCCGCTCTCGGGCGTCTCGATGGCCTACTCGTTCGACGGCTCGGACGCGGTCGACGCCCCGACGCGCAAGCAGACCCAGTACTACGAGATGTTCGGCCACCGCGGGCTGTGGCACCAGGGCTGGAAGGTCGTCACCGACCACGGCCCCGGCAACGGCACGGGCGGCTTCGACCGGGACCGCTGGCAGCTCTTCCACACCGACGTGGATCGTGCCGAGGCGTACGACGTGGCCGACGAGTTCCCCGAGAAGGTCGAGGAGCTCAGGGCGCTGTGGTTCGACGAGGCGAAGGCCAACAACGTGCTCCCGCTCAACGATCTGCAGATCCTCGGCAACCCGAAGGACTTCGAGGCCTTCGTAGCGATGGAGTTCCACGTCCCGGTGCCACCCAGCGGGCGGTACACCTACTACCCAGGGACCTCGGAGATCCCGGAGCGATCGGCCGCGAACGTGCACGGGGTGTCCTACAAGGCCCTCGCCGAGGTCGACTTCACCCCCGAGACCGAGGGCATCCTGTTCGCACACGGGTCGCGGTTCGGTGGGCACGCGCTCTTCGTCAAGGACGGCAGCCTGGTGTACGCGTACAACTTCCTCGGCATCCCGCCGGAGGACCGGATCTCGGCGCCGGCCCCTACCAGCGGACGCCACGTCGTCGGTGTCGAGTTCGTGAAGGAGGAGATGGGCGCCCACCGCGAGGGGGTCGGCCCGCTGCGTCTGTACGTCGACGACGAACTGGTCACCGAGCAGCGGATCCGGACCGTGCTGGGCCACTTCTCGCTCTGCGGCGAGGGACTGTGCATCGGGTACGACAGCGGCGACGCCGTATCCGGTCTGTACGCCGGGTCCCGCTTCGAGTTCGGCGGCGGGACGCTGCACAAGGTGGTCTTCGACGTTGCCGACGACGCCTACGTCGATGTCGAGGCACACCTCGCCGCCGCGATGGCGCGGGACTGACGCACCGGGCCGGCTGCGCAAGGAGGCGGGGTGGCGAGGAGCGCGGGCATCCGATGGAGCAATGCGTATGCGGCGCGCGGCCTGATCACGGTGGCGCCGGCCGCAGTCGCCACCCTCATCGATGTGCAGGGGGGCGCTGCGCTGGTGGTCGGGCTCATGCCCGTGTGCCCGCTGCCCCTCCCGCCGCTCCGCGCGGCCCGGCTCAGACTCGGCCTGTACGGCGTCCTCGCCGCGGTCGCCCTCCTCCTCGGCGGCTTCGTGGCGCAGTGGCCGGTCGTCGCCGTGCTCTCCATGGTCGCGGCGGGAGCCGGGCTGGGGCGCCTGGTCGCGGTGATGCATCGACCGGTCGCGATGCTCGGCCTGCTCCTGTGCCTGCCGCTGTTCGCGGTCGGGTTCAGCTACCCCGGCACCGGTACCGTCGGTGCTCTCGCGCTCGACATCCTGCTCGGGACCGTCTGGTCGGTCGCGGTCGCCGTGGCATGGCCGGCACCAGCGCCCGGCTCGGCGGCCGTACCGCCGGCGCCCCACCCGGGCGGTGCCGCGGCCGGCTCGATGACGGCGTACGGCCTCGCGACCGGGATTGCGGGTGCCCTCTGCGCCACGATCGGCTTCACCGCCGACCTCGAGCACGTCGGCTGGGCGACGGCCGCAGCGCTGCTCGTCATGCGGCCCGATCCTCCGACGCAGGTGATGCGTACGGTCGGCCGATTCGCCAGCGTGGTCGTCGGTGCCGCAGCCGCCATCGTGCTGGTCGCCTCCGATCCGCCGGACGCCGTCTACGCCGTCGCCGTCGGCGCGGTGGGAGTGGTGGCGACGGCCACGGCCACCAGCGAGTGGTATATCCTGCCCACCTTCACCACCTTCCTGGTCTTCGTGCTGCTGCTGGCACGCGATGTCGCGGACGCCCCCGATCGGTTCTGGGAGCGGGTGCTCGAGACAGCACTCGGTCTCGGTGTGGCGGCTCTCGCCCAGAC
The DNA here is from genome assembly GCF_055391535.1 of Nocardioides sp. JCM 18998. Classification (NCBI taxonomy): domain Bacteria; kingdom Bacillati; phylum Actinomycetota; class Actinomycetes; order Propionibacteriales; family Nocardioidaceae; genus Nocardioides; species Nocardioides sp. JCM 18998. The sequence continues at coordinate 3,602,380 of NZ_AP043886.1, read as the reverse complement.
GGTCCTGGCGCTGCGCACCCGTCGGGTGGCGCGCTTCGAGACCGCCGGGGGAGCCCGGTGAGCACGCCCGTGGGCCGATCGGACACGGATCTGGGACGGCGCGGCGGTGATCGTGGCGGGGATCGTGGCGGTCGGTCTGGACCCCGCTCACCCGAACCGGGGGTGCGTACCTGGGGTGCTGCGACTAGCGTCGGCACTGTGACGACGCAGGGCGCGAGGGACGCGCGATCGGGCACCACGTCGATGGTGCTGGTCCCCGGCGGAGCCGATCTGATCGGGGCGAGCGGGTTCTATCCCGAGGAGACGCCGATCGTGGAGACCACGACGGGCGACCTCTGGGTCGACCGGCACCCGGTCACCAACGAGCAGTTCGCTGCATTCGTCGCCGACACCGGCCACGTCACCGTCGCCGAGCAGGCCCTCGACCCGGGCGACTTCCCGGATGCCGACCCCGCTCTGCTCGTGCCGGGCTCCCAGGTCTTCACCCAGCCCGCCGGGCCCGTCGGGCTCCACGATTGGACGCAGTGGTGGCGCTGGCAGCCGGGCGCTCAGTGGCGTCTCCCGGAGGGCCCGGGGAGCGACTGGCGAGACCGCCATGATCATCCCGTCGTGCACATCGGATGGGAGGACGCCATCGCCTACGCCGCCTGGGCCGGCAAGCAGCTGGCCACCGAGGAGCAGTGGGAGCACGCCGCCCGCGGCGGCCTGCGGGGCGCCGCGTACGCGTGGGGCGACGAGCTCCATCCGGCCGGCGCGATCCTGGCCAACACCTGGCAGGGGCCGTTCCCCTGGCGCAGCGACGATCCCGACGGCCACCACCGGACCTCTCCGGTCGGCTCCTACCCGCCCAACGGCCACGGCCTGGTCGACATGATCGGCAACGTCTGGGAGTGGACCCGGACGCGCTGGACCCCCGATCACACCCGTCCTGGAGACGCGATGCCGACCGGCGTGCCGGGGGCCGGAGAGGAGCAGCACAGCTGCTGCGGCCAGGCGACCCATCCCTTGCGACTGCAGGAGACCGATCGGATGGTCACCAAGGGCGGCTCACATCTGTGCTCGCCGCACTACTGCCAGCGCTACCGGCCGGCCGCCCGACAGGGCCATGGGGTGCGAGACACCACGTCACACGTCGGTTTCCGCTGCGTCGTGCCCGCCTGAGCCGCCGGTCACGGCCACCGGGTCCTCGCGTGGCGCCATCCGCGCAAGGACCTCGATCACCAGCAGCACCAAGGCGGCCACGACGAGCAGCAGGAGGGTCCAGGCGCCGGTCGGGTGGTCCGCGAGCACGTAGATGATGATCACCAGCCCGGCGATCCCGCAGCGGATCGCGACCCGGCTGCGGGAGAGGAACGTGCCGAAGGCCCCCGTGTCGAAGCCGAGTCGGTCCGAGCCGGTCCGCGCGGTGTCCAACACCCGGCCGCTACCACGGCGTACGGCCACGGCGCCGTCGGACGGACCGATCAGCCAGGCCACCAGCGCGATCGCAAGCGAGAGCACCAGCAGAGCCCGCAGGTTGAACCGGATGAACCGGACGAGCGTGTCGTAGAACAGCTGCGCGGTGTCCTGGGAGATCTGCTGGGCCGAGACAGCGTCGAGGTAGAACGCCCGCCCCGCGTTGAGCGCCAGTCCCAACAGCAGCATGGACGCGGCAACCACCAGGCCCGCAGCGATCACCGTGCGGCGCCGGTCGCGGGCCACTGCGATCGCCGCGATCAGGAGCAGCAGCCCGACCACCGGAAGCGTGTGCGCGATCGCCGACAGCGCACGGAATCCCTTCTGCGCCTTCGCCAGGTCGGCGGACTGGAACACGGTGAACTCGGCGTTGACGGTGGGGATCCGGGCCGCGAGCGCGAACCCGTTCGCGACGAGCTGGGACTTGACGGCAGTGATGAACGCGGACAGGTCGATCCGCACCGCGCCGTCCTTGACCGTGGCGACGTCGCCCTTTCCGGTGAGGACCTGAACCATCTGGGCGTGCGCCTGCCGGTTGGCCTCGTCCCACGCCGTGCCGAAGGAATCGGAGGCGACGATCTTGTGGACCTGCTTCCCGACCCAGCTCGCCACGGCATCGGTCAGCGGCCGCGCCAGGGCCTGCAGGCCGGTCGCGGCCAGCGGCGGCAGGCTGCGACCGTTCTCCTCCAGTGCCGTCACGGCCTGCTGGGTGAGCCCGGCGACGTCGACCCGGTCGGTGATCTCCTGGGTGATCCGGGTGGCGATGGCGTCCTGGAGCTGAGGGTCGCGGGCCAGCGGCGCCACGGTCGCGACGTACCGGTCGGAGTCCGAGATCTCATCGTGCGCCCACACGGCCACGATCGACAGCGGCGCGATCAGGGCGAGCAGGATCAGGCAGATGGTGACCACCACCGGCCGCCACCACCCGGTCCTGCCACGGCGCGCCGCGGCGTCAGTACCGGACTCGAGTGCCGCCACCTCGGCCCGCAGCCGCTCCAGACGCGCGCGACGCTCGGCGTCCGACTCCGATCCTTGCGGCCCCGATCCTTGCGGCCCTGGCTCCGTCATCGCCGGCCACTCAGCCGATCGGCCGAACGCCGGGTGTGTACCCGGCCGTCGAGGACGGCGTGGTGGTCCTGCTGTGCGCGAGGGAGCGCAGTCGAAGACCCGCCACGATCGCGACGATGCCGGTCGCGATCAACCAGGCGCACAGGACCACGACGAACACGCCCAACGTGAGGCGCGGGTCGATCAAAAGGAACCCGCCGGCGACGATGCTGATCAGCCCGGTGGCGGTGTCCCAGCCGCGGCGGCCGGGCACCGGTGCGAGCAGGGCGCTGAGGACGTCGACGATGCCCGCGAACACCCACCACACGCCGAGCAGGACACTCACCGTGAGCAGTGTCTGCACGGGGTGTCGCAGACACAGCAGGCCGATGATGAGGGCGAGCGCTCCGGAGATGCCGATGACCGCACGCATGCCCCCGTCGACACCGCGCCCGGCGACCGCGACGGTCAGGCGGATCACGCCCGACAGGATGAGCTGGATAGCCACCAGCACCGCGCAGACCACCAGGGTCTCGTCGGGCCACACGGCGAGCACGATGCCCAGCACTGCGCTCGCGGCGCCGTACACGACCAACAGACCCCAGTGGTTGGCCACGACCTGGATCAGGGCGCCGGACTGGGCCTCGTCCCCGCCTCGAGCGTGACGACCGGATGGTCCGGTCTCCTCGACGTTCGTCATTCGATCCTCCCTTGTATGCCGGGCGGCGCGGGCGCGAAGGACCCGGTGCCGTCGCGACGCTCGTCAGTCAACGAGCCCCATCAGCAGATGGACGCCGCCCCAGGCGATGCCCGCCAGGATGCCGCCCACCATCACGGACAGCACGAGGATCGCGGCGACGCCGGCGAGCAGGGTGCCGACGCCGCTCCCGCCGGATCGCTCCCGCGGATAGCGCACGTGCATGCGAACGATGTGTGCCATGACCGTCTCCTCCCGAGTGGTCGCGGTGGCTGCCGCCCTGAGTCAGGCGCGATGCGCGCTCAGCTGGTAGCTCAGCGACCAGATCACGAACACGTTGAAGGCGATCAGCACGATCGACCAGAACGGGTAGTACGGCAGGAACAGGAAGTTCATGATCGCGCCCGCGGCGGCGATGCCGATGCCGGCGATGCGGCCCCACGTCTGGTCGGCGAAGATCGCGCAGGCGATCGCGAACGCGATCACGCCGATGCCGATGTGGATCCAGCCCCAGGCCGTCACGTCGAACTGGTAGACGTAGTCGATGCCAGTGACGTAGATCTTGTCGTCGGCCACCGCGGTGATGCCCTGCAGGACCTGGCAGATGCCGATGATCGCGAGCATGGACGCCCCGAACACGGCACCGGAGGACGAGAGCATCCCGCGCTGCGGGCTGTCGTAGTAGTCGGGTCGAGAAGTGGTGGTGCTCATCTGTGACCTCCTGGAAGGGCGGGCGCGTCGCGCCCGGCATGGTGCGAAGGTAGGGACCGATCGGGCCTCGGGGTCTCACCCGCATCGGGCGAGACCGTGAGGGTGGTCGCTTGCCCGTCGGACGCGACGGGCAAGCGACGGGCGATCAACCAGCCGTGGTGTCGCTCTCGAAGACCTCGCGCAGCGCCTTCTCCTGCTCCTCGGAGAGGTTGGTGAAGACCAGCTCCGAGGGACGGTGGTCGGCGAACGCCTCGCGCACCTTGTCCATCACCGCGTCCGACGTCATCACGAACAGGGCCGAGGTGCCGGGCGTGACCTCGTCGCGGACCTTGTTGATGAAACGGTCGTCGATGCCGACGTCGGTGAGCGATCCGGCGAGGGCGCCCGTCGCCGCGCCGATGGCGGCGCCGAGCAGCGGAACGAAGAAGATCAGGCCGAAGAGGAGTCCCCAGAAGCTGCCCCCGAGGGCGCCGCTACCGGTGGTGCTGTTGAGCTGATGCGTCTTGGGCTTCTTCTTGCCGGCCTCCCACGTCACGGTGGCCGCGTCGTGGACGGTGATGACCTGCTCCCGAGCGAGGGCCGCCAGCGTGCTGGCCGCCTCATCGGCTCCCTGCGGCGTATCGAACTTCCACACGGTCAGGGTTCCGTTCGCCATCGTCTGCTCCTTCGTTCGAATGAGTTGCCTTCGACGCCAGCCTGAGCGAGATGGGGGCCGCGTTGCTCACCCTTTCCCGGTGAGCGCCGATGACCTACGACGCAGGGTGGCCGCCGTCCGGTACGGGCGCCGACACGTGCGCCGCGATCGCGTCCTCGACGCTCTGGAAGATGGTCGGCTCCTCGGACTCGGCCGCACGCGCCAACACGTCGCGGACCTGGCCGATGTCGTCGGCGAGGGCGAGGTCGGCGCCCTCCCGTCGCAGATCGCCGCGGAGCTGGATGAGCATCTCGGTCGCGGTGACGTCGATGGCCGGGGTGGTATGCCCGTCGAGCACGACCAGGCGCAGCGCAGGAGTGCTCCGGGCGAGTGCCCGCACCTGCTCGCGGACGTAGTCGGCGTTGGCGAAGACCAGCGGCGCCTCGACCCGGAGCACCAGCACCCCCGGGATCGCGGCGTACTCCGGATTGCGGGTGATGTCCGCCCAGGGACCCGCGGGCTGTCCAGCGACGGCTCGGTCGGCGCCGCCGACCGGGGCGAGGGGTGCCACATGCGGACGCGAGGTCCGCCCGATGAGCAGGAGCAGGGAGACGCCGATGCCGATGACGAGACCGGGCAGCGTGTCGAAGAGCAGTACGCCGAGCAGCGCGGCGACCGCGGCGACGAAGTCGGCGCGCGCGGTGATCTGGTACACCTTCGCCAGCTGCCCGGTACGCACCCGCCACAGTCGGCGCAGCGAGGCGATGTCGACCAGCTCGATCACCGCGGCGATGACGATCGCGGCCAGGGTGGCCTCCGGAAGGTCCTGGAACAGACCGGTCAGGAACAGCAGGGTCAGCACGGTCAGCACCGCCGCGGTCACTCCCGAGATCTGGGACTTCGCGCCGGCTGAGCCGTTGACCGCGGTCTTGGACAGCGAGCCGTTGACCACCATGCCGGAGGTGAGCCCGGCCCCGAGGTTCGCCGCGCCCAGTCCCATCAGCTCGCGGTTGGCGTCGATGTCGTACCCGCTGCGAGCGGCGTACGTCTTCGCGGCGCCCAGCCCCTCGGCGAACCCGACGAGCATGACGCCGACGGCCGCGCCGAGCAGATCCTGGAACTGGTCGACCGAGACGTCCGGGAATGCGATCTGGGGGAGGCCGGCGTCGATGTGGCCGACGATGTCGAGGCCGTGCTGGTCCAGGTCGAACACGGCGGTCAGCGCGATGCACACCAGCGCGACCACCAGCGACCCGGGCAGGAAGGGGAGCCACCGCCGTAGCGCCAGCAGCGCAGCGAGGCTGGCGAAGCCGACGAGCACGGTGAGACCGTCCGCGTCGCCCAGGTGGCGCAGCAGGTCCCACGCCTTCTCGAAGAAGTTGCCCGACCCCTTGTCCACGCCGATCAGGGCCGGCATCTGGCCGATCATGATGGTCAGGGCCAACCCGATGATGAACCCCTTCAGCACCGGCTCGCTGATGAACGCCGCGAGGAAGCCGAGACGCAGGAGCCCCGCCGCCAGGGCGACGATGCCGGTGGCGACGGCGAGACCCGCGGTCAGAACTGCGGCCTGGCTGTGGCCTCCGCCGAGCGTCGCGATCACGCCGGCCGAGAGCGCGGCCGTCGCCGACATGGGCGCCACGATGACGTGGCGCGAGGAGCCGATCAGGGCGTAGAGCAGCAGCGACGGCACCGCCGCGTACAGGCCGACGACCGGCGTTACCCCGGCGATGGTGGCGTAGGCGAGCGACTCCGGGACCAGCACGGCCCAGACCGTCAGGCCGGCGAGCAGGTCCGCCCGCAGCCAGGGTCGGGAGTAGGACGTGAACGACGGGGCGATCAGTCGGGGCACAGTGGTCCCTTTCCGTGCGGGACGAGACGAAGATCCATCGCCGGCGACGCCGTCGACGTCTGCCGCAGACTAGGCATCGCTGCGCGGAGCGGTTGTCACCCGCAACGGGTGAGGAGCATCCGGACCCGGCGCGCGCAGGCTCGCAGCGTGGGTTCTCTGCTCGCACAGCTCACGCCGGAGATGCTGGGCCTCGCAGTGACACCGGCGGCCATCGTGGCCTGCCTCGTCCTCCTCGGCTCCGACCATCCGATCCGCAACGTTGCCACGATCGCTGCCGTCTTCTTCTCGGTCTACGCGCTGTTGACGATCGTGATCGTCGTCGCGGGGCACAACGCTGCCGGGTCCGGGGGCCATGTCACCCTGCGAGCATGGCTGAGCATCATCGCGGGTCTGGTCTTCCTCGCGGCGGCAGCGGCGACCTGGCGGCGACGGCCTCGGACCGGCGACGCCCCGAGCGAGCCTCCGCCCTGGGTGCGTCGGCTGGCGCGTCCGAGCGCCCGCTTCGTCGTCGTCATCTCGTTCGCCCTCGCGGTGGCGAACCCGAACATCGCGATCCTGGCGTCGGGCGGCACCGCCATCGCCGTCGCCGACGTCAGCGGCGGGGAGCGCACCATCGCCGTCCTCGTGCTCCTCGCCTCGAGCATGATCGACTTCGCCCTCCCGGCGCTGCTGTTCGCGCTCGCCGGGCCCCACGGCAGGCAGCGGCTCCGGGAGACGACCCGGTGGCTCATCGTCCACAACCGCCCGATCGGGATCGGCGTCCTGCTCACCTTCGGCGTGCTCTTCCTCGGGCGCGGTCTGCTCGCCCTGCTCGGATGAGGCCTCCTCGTCGGCCCCCGCGCCCTCGCCTGTTTCCGGTGACCTCATCGCGCCGCGATCACCCGTACGGTCGAAGCGATCGATGACACGACACACGAGGCGATGGAGGGCCGGATGGGCAAGGTGATCGGTGAGCTTCTCCCGACCGCGCTCGGGGTGGCCATCTCGCCGGTGCCGATCATCGCGGTGATCCTGATGCTGCTCGCGCCGCGGGCCCGGATGGCGTCGGTGGCGTTCGCACTCGGATGGATCGTCGGCGTCGCGGTCGTGCTCGGAGTCGTCGTCGCGGTCGTCGGGCCGAGCGGGGGCGCGCCCGACGACCCGTCGACCCTGGCATCGGTGCTCAAGCTCGTGCTCGGCGCCGTGGCCGTGCTCCTGGCGCTTCGTCAGTGGCAGTCCCGCCCCAGGGCGGGAGCGCCCGCTGCTCTGCCGGGGTGGATGAAGGCGGTCGACACGATGACACCGCTCCGCGCCGGCGGGCTCGGCCTGCTGCTGTCCGCGGTCAACCCGAAGAACCTCACGCTCTGCATCGCCGGCGGCGCCACGATCGGCGGCGCTGGGCTGTCGCTCGGCGAGAACGTGGTGGCGGGTGCGGTGTTCGTCGCGTTGGCCTCGGTGACGATCGCCGTGCCGGTGCTCGGCTATCTCGTCGCCGCGGATCGGTTGCGTGCCCCGCTCGACGAGATGCGGGATTGGTTGACGGTGCACAACTCCGCCGTGATGGCGGTGCTGCTGCTGGTCATCGGCGTTGCCCTGGTCGGCAAGGGCATCGCCGGACTGTGATGGAGGTGACGATGCCATGACGCGCACGCTGATCAGGGTGGACGGGGAGATCCCCGACGACGTGGTGAGCGCCTTTCCGCACCTCATCGCACGCGAGCAACGCACCTCAACCACGCTCGTCGGTGACGTCATCGACCATCAGGAGCTGCAGGGGGTGCTCAACCTGCTGAGCACCCTGGGCATCGAGGTCGTCGAGGTCGTCACGATCCCGGATACGTGAGCCAGGAGACTCGATGTCAAGCATCGCAAGGTCCGAAACCGTCCCCGGTTCCGTGCTGCCCCGGACGCTCGTCGTCCTCCTGGGCGCGGCAGCTGCCGTCGTGGTCATCGCCGGAGCGCGGAGCGCTGCTTCGCTGATCGGCCCGATCTTCCTGGCGCTGGTCGTGACGATCGCTGCGCACCCGCTTCGGATCCCCCTCGAACGGCATCTGCCGGGGTGGGCGGCGACCGTTCTGTGCCTGCTCGTGGTCAACGCGTTGCTGCTGGGGCTCTGCGTGTCCGTGTTCGTCGCTGCCGCGCGCTTCGCCTCCCTGCTCCCCGCGTACGAGGCGAAGTTCAACGACCAGATCGCGCAGGTCACCGCGAAGCTCCAGCATTTCTCGGTCTCCACGGATCAGACCGCCAACGTGACCCAGCACCTCGACCTCGGCCGGCTGACCAGCCTGTTCACCTCGATCCTGTCCGACGTCTTCGGCGTGCTCTCAGGCCTGTTCTTCATCCTCGCCCTGGTGCTGTTCATGACCATCGACGGCAGCGGCTTCCCGCGGCGCCTCGCGGCCGCGGCGGGCGCCCGCCCGCAGCTGATCGCGGCGCTGTCCGACTTCGCTCGCGGCACCCGGCGCTACCTCGTGGTCTCCACCGTGTTCGGCCTCATCGTCGCGATCTGCGACACCGTGGCGCTGTCGATCATGGGCGTGCCGGCGCCGTTCGTCTGGGGACTCCTGGCGTTCCTGACCAACTACATTCCGAACATCGGGTTCATCATCGGTCTGGTGCCTCCTGCGATCCTGGCAGGGCTGGACTCAGGCTTCGGCATGCTGATCGCCGTCGTGGTGGTCTACTGCCTGCTCAACCTGGTCATCCAGTCCGCGATCCAGCCCAAGGTCGTCGGGGACGCGGTCGGGCTCTCGACGACGCTGACGTTCCTCTCGCTGGTCTTCTGGTCGTGGGTGATCGGACCGCTCGGCGCCATCCTGGCGATCCCGCTCTCGCTCTTCGTCAAGGCGGTTCTGGTGGACGCCGACAGCGGCGGGCACTGGCTGCGGCCGCTGGTCGCCAATCGCGACGACGAGCCGGCCGCGCCCGCCCCCGAGCCAGCACCCGAGCCAGCACCCGATCCCGCGCCCCCGTCCGCGCCGTGACCTCCGACAAGGACCGCGAGCCGGACCCGGGCCCCTCCTGGAAGCACCTGTACGACATCTCGCTGCGTCGGACCCAGGTGCGAGCCGGCCGGTGGCTGGGGCACGAGGCCCAGGAGCTCGTCCCGAAGCGGCACCAGTGGCGCCGGGACCTGATCGCCGGGCTGCCGGGGGCGATCTCCAGCGTGCCCGACGGGATGGCCTCGAGCGTGCTGGCCGGTGTCGGCCCGGCACACGGCCTGTATGCATCCTTCGCCGGCCCGATCGCCGGCGGAATCACCTCCTCGACGCGCCTGATGGTGGTCACCACCACGAGCGCGGCCGCTCTCGCGGCGGGGTCCGCGCTGTCCGGGTACGACGGACATCAGCGCTCCGGTGCGATGCTGCTCCTCACGCTGCTGGCCGGGGCGATGATGATCGCAGCGGCGCTGTTCGGGCTCGGGCGCTACATCCGCTTCGTCTCGTACTCGGTGATGCTCGGCTTCCTCTCCGGCGTGGCGGTGAACATGGTGCTCGGGCAGCTGCCCGACCTCGCCGGCGTCGACGCGCACGGCCCGTTCGCGGCCGCCAAGGCGTGGAACCTCCTCACCCGGCTCGGCGAGGTCGACGGTGCGACGCTCGCCACCGGGCTGGGGGCGCTGGCGATCCTGCTCGCCCTCGCGCCCACCCGGCTCGCCGTGATCTCCTCCCTGGCGGCGCTGGTCATACCGACCGCGGTGGTGCTCATCGCCGGAGCCGACACCGTGGCCCGGGTGCAGGATTCCGGGAGGATCCCGCACGGGCTGCCGATTCCGCGGCTGCCCGACTTCGGACTGCTGAGCCCGGGCCTCCTCGCCGGAGCCGCCTCCGTGGCGGCCCTGGTGCTGGTGCAGGGCGCCGGCGTCGCCGAGGCCGTCCCCAACGTCGAGGGGCGGCCCTCCTCGGTGCGCCGCGACTTCATCGCGCAGGGGATCGGCAACATCGCCGCCGGCCTCTTCCGAGGGCAGCCGGTGGGCGGCTCGGTCGGGCAGACCGCGCTCAACGTCAGCGCCGGCGCGGTCTCCCGATGGGCCGGCATCTGGAGCGGCGTGTGGATGGCGATCATCCTGCTGGCCTTCTCCGGCGTGGTCGGACAGGTCGCGATGCCCACCCTCGCCGCCGTGCTGATCTTCGCCGGCGCCGGCTCGATCCGCCCTCGTGACGTGCTCGCCACCGCCCGGGCAGGATCGATCTCCGCACTCGCGATGGGCGTGACCTTCGTCGCCGTGCTGATCCTCCCGGTCGCCGAGGCTGTCGGCATCGGTGTCCTGGCCTCGCTGCTGCTCCAGCTGCGCCAGGACTCGCTGGACCTGCGGGTGGTCCAGATAGCGCGCGACGACGAGGGTCGGTTGATCGAGACGGCGGTCCCGGAGGCCTTGGCGGCGGGGCAGATCATCGTCCTGGACGCGTACGGCTCACTCTTCTACGCAGGCGCCCGCACCCTGCAGCGCAAGCTTCCGACACCGGCCGCCCGGGCAGACGGAGCGGCGGTCGTGTTGCGGCTGCACGGGCGCACCACGCTGGGCGCGACCTTCCTCAAGGTGGTCGGCGACTACGCGCGCCAGCTGCAGGGCGACGGCGCCCGGCTCTACCTCTCCGGCGTCGACCCGGCCCTGGTGGGGCGCTGGTCCGAGGACGGGACGTTCCAGCGACTCAGCGGCGTCCGCATCGAGGCGGCCACGCCGGTCCTCGGCGAGTCCACCCACGCTGCCGTCCTGGCCGCCAGGAACGCCGACGACGAGTAGACCTCGCAGGAAATGGGGGATGCGCGCGACGCTCCGCTGCCGGTTCGCTCGGAGCGGTCCGACCCCGTCGACGGCAAGGAGACGCGATGTCAGCCACGGTGCTCCTGGTGTTCGGCGCGGTGCTGTGCTTCCTGGGCGCGGTCTCGGTCCGGATCGGAGTGCTCGCGGCGGGCTTCGCCGGCGGATGGCTGCTGGCCGAGGCATTCGACGCCTCGCTCGGCGTCCGCGTCCTGGTCGCGGTGGCCGCGGCGGCCGCCGCGCTGGTCGTCACCTTGTTGATGTCGAAGCTGGTCTTCTTCACCGCCGGCCTGGGCGCGGGGGCCATCCTCGGCGCGAAGATCTTCATCGTCTCGGACGCCGGAGCCGGGCAGGGTGACCCGGATGTCGTGCTGGCCCTGATCGTCGTCCCGGCCGTCGCCGTCGTCTGCGGCTTCCTGGCCGACCGCTGGGAGCGCTCCTTCCTCCGGCTCGCCACGGCGGCCGCAGGGGCGGCGCTGCTGCTGTCGGGGGTCGGCCGGATCGGCGCGGGGCAGAGCGAGCAGATGTGGCATCCCGACTCGACGGTGGGCGCGGCGGTGCTCGCCCTCGGTTGGCTGGTGCTGACCGTCGTGGGCTTCCGCTTCCAACGCTCGCGCACCCGCTCCGGGCGCCGGCACTAGCACTTTCACCGGGATCAGGGGAGCCGTACGCGGCGCCCAGACCCGACGCTGGGCTCTCGTCGAGGACGGCGCTGACCGTGCTCGGAAGGGGAGGGCGAGATGGCGGGGTCGACGACATTGACGGTGTGGATCTACGACTCGGCGCTGGGAGCCTCGGCCGGTGAGGTGCGGCTCAAGGACCTCGAGCAGCGCAACGCGCTCGTCGTCCACGACGCGGTCACCGTGACGTGGTTCCCGGGGGCGCACGAGCCGCGGGTCGGTCACGTGCGCCATCGCACGATGCTCGCCGCCGGTCACGGATCGCTGCTCGGCGTGCTCCTCGGGGCGGTGGTCTTCGCTCCTGTCGCGGGCGCCGTCGCGGGGGCCGGGGCGGCGGCACTGCTCAGCAAGGCCCGCCGGGTGGGCATCGAGCGCTCGTTCCTCGACGACATGAAGGCGCGACTGGCGCCCGGGCGCTCGGCCCTGGTCGTCCTCGCGAGCGAGGCCGACACCGAGACGGTGATGTCGTTCGTCTCCCGTGGCCTGGCGCGCGGCGACGTGGAGCTGCTCTACGCGCGGCTGGCCGACGACGCCCCGGAGGCGCTGCGCGCCCTCGCCGCCGAGGCCCAGGAGCAGCAGTGACGCGTCCGGGATGCGTGGTCCCTTTCGGGGGAGTCCGCTTGCGCGGGCCCCGTGGAGCGTGGTGCGCATGATCGCCACGCGGATGCGCACAGCCTCTGCGTCCCTGACCGTGCTCCTGGCGCTCGCCGCCGGCCTGACGGCCTGCGGCGGCGACTCGGCTAACGACAAGGCATGCGCTGCCAGGAGCAAGCTCGCCGACTCGCTCAAGGTGGTCGTCGACGACGTGAAGGCCGGGAACCTCGGACATGCCCGCGACAGCATGGGCGACGTGCGCTCGCAGGCAGCGGCTCTCAAGTCGGCCGTGGTGGATCTCGGTGCCCAGGAGCGGGACCGGCTCCAGCCTCAGATCGACGAGGTCGATGCGCAGGCGGCCGGCCTGAAGGACGCGACCAGTCTCTCCGAGCTCAGCACCAGCATCAGCGCTCTCGCCAGCAGCACGTCGGACGTCTTCGCCGCTCTCGCCGACGACCTCGGCTGCGACTGAGCGGCCTCGAGACGTCGCGGAACGGTGAGCGGAGGAGCGCCCGATGAGGATCGTCCATCGCCTCCGCGTCGCCTGGATCGTGGGGTTGGTGCTGCTGCTGTACTTCGCAGTGCCAGTCAACACCGAGGCTCGCGGCGGCATCGTCCTGCGCGTGGGCGCGGCGGCGCTGGTCCTGACGGTGCTGGCGCTGATGGTCCTCGGACAGGTGCGGCTCTCCCTCGCCTCGCCCGATCGCCGGATCGACGGCCTGGTGGCGGCCATCGTCGCGGTCTGGACGGTCTTCGCGCTCGCCTTCTACATCCTGGCCCTGCACCGTCCCGACCAGGTCGAGGGGCTGCGGACTCGGGTCGACTCGCTGTACTTCACCGCCACCACGATGCTCACGGTCGGGTACGGCGACATCCACGCGGCCGGCCAGCTCGCACGGGTGCTCGTCCTCGTCGAGATGGCCTTCAACGTGGTCTTCGTCGCTGCGGCTGCGAGCCTGCTCTCGGGCAGGGTCCGCCGCGTCGCTGCGGCCTCGCACGGTTCGGGTGAGGTGGGGGCCGCTCGCCCGCACGAGGCTGACGGCGACCATCCTCGTCCAACGTCAGGGAGCGACCATGAGCAGTGATCCTCACCGGTACGCCGACCCTTCGCACCACCTCATCCGCGGCTCGGCGGTGCTCTACTCCGGCGTGCTGCTGGGAGGGGTCGGCGTGATGCAGGTGCTGCTCGGCATCGGCGCCGTCGCCAAGGACACCATCTACGCGACCGGCATCGACTACGTCGTGCGGTTCGGAGTGACGACGTGGGGGTGGATCCACATCATCATCGGTGCCGTCGCCGTCGTGGTCTCGCTCGGGCTCGTGACCGGCCGGCGGTGGGGGATCCTGGCGGGCATCGGCGTCGCGATCGTCAGCGCGCTGAGCAGCTTCCTGTTCCTTCCGCACTACCCCTCGGGCGCGCTGGTGATCCTGGGATTCGACGTGCTGGTGCTGTGGGCGCTGTGCGCTGAGCTCGGGGAGGCCGGTGACGACGGTGGGGTCGAGGTCGGTGGGGTCGAGGTCGGCGGTCCGTACAAGGGCGGCGACGGCGCGTAGGTGCGCTGTCGCAGCGTCTCGGCGGCCTGCTCCTGCTCTGCCTCCCGCTGCTCGCGGGTGATCATCCGTCCGACCCAGTCCAGACCGATGTGTACGGCCCAGGCGCCGAAGGCGTACACCAGCATGGCGAACAGCACCGACGTGTCGAGCACGCCGCCGACGTTCTGACTGCCGCTCAGGCCGAGGTCGATCGGCGTGAACATGCCGCGGAACGGCTCCATCGCCCGATCGAGCGAGCGGTACGCCCAGGCGACGAAGGACGCGTCCGGGTTGGCGCCGAAGAGCAGGAGAACGAAGCCGAGGGTCAGGATCACCTCGGTGACGACCAGATAGGCGTAGACCATCCAGACCAGGGCGCGCACGCCGAGCAGCACGACATGGCGTTGCCGATGAGGACGCTGCGGAGGCGCCGGGTAGCCGACCGGCTGCGGGGTCGAGGACATGCTCATGAGACAACGTCAGCGCGTCGCGACGTCGGCGTCCTCGCCCGAAGCGGGTGGTACGCCTCGCAGCGATCGGCAGCACCATGGAGACGAGGGCAGCGGCTGAAGGGGGTAGGGATGGATCCGAAGCAGACGGACGGACCCACTCGTCCCCAGGTGCCGGAGGTCGGCGGCGTGGTCCTGCTCCTGACCGTGCTGGCCGTGCTCGCGGTAGCGGTCGTCCTGCTCGGGTGATCGCGATGTCGGTGAGCCCGTTGTTCGCCCTGCCGACACCGCTGGGCGACCTCGACGTCGACGGCTGGAGCGTGCTGTGGGCGCTGCTGATCGGTGTGGGCTCCATCGTCGCAGCGCACTGGGTGTCGTCGACCATCCTCCGGCTGGGGCACCGGGTCTCGGAGGTTCCCGACGACACCGTGCTCGGCGCAGCACGCGTGGTGCGCTACCTCATCTACATGATCGGGCTCGGCTTCGTGCTGAGCGTGCTCGGTGCGGCCGTACGCCCGCTCCTCGTGGTGATGCTGGTGCTCGCCGGTGCGGTCGTGCTGCTCGGTCGTGGAATCGCGGACAACCTGGGTGCAGGTCTCCTCATCCAGACCCGCCGGACGGTCAAGCTCGGCGACCTCATCGAGTGCGCGGGCCATCGCGGCCACATCAGTGACCTGAACAGCCGCTCGGTGGAGATCACCACCCTCGACGGCGTCACCATCCACATCCCGAACAAGCAGGTGCTGGACGGCGCGCTGCTCAACTTCTCCACGCGCGCGGTGATGCGATCCGAGGTGGAGGTCAGGGCGTCCATGCCCGGGCTCTTCGACGTCGACTCCTCGGTCCGCGACGCTGCTCCCTCCCAGGCGGCCCGACCGCGGATCACGGCCCTGATCAAGCTGGTGATCGAGGCTGCGCTCTCGGTGCGAGGGGTGCGTGACAACCCGGCGGTGGACGCGCTGGTGATCGAGGTCGACCCGGACCGGGTCGTGCTGCACCTGAGGATCTGGCACGCCGCCGATGCCCAGTCGCTGATCTGCTCCCGCACCGTGCTGGCCGTCACCGAGGCGGTCGACGCGGCCGGCCTGGTGTGCGCTCTGCGCTGGCCGCCGGCCGATGCCCCGCTCACACAGCCGGGGGACCTGTGATCGTTCGTCGGCGCGACAGCAGCGCGACGACGCTCAGCCGATCGGCCGCCCGTCGGGCTCCTCGGCGCCCAACAGCTCCCAGGTGGACATCGGAAGGGTCTTGGCGATCACCGCGGCGGCGCGTCGCTCTCCGTCGAGCGCGCTGTCGTAGACGAGGTCGGCGGCAGCCGGGGACGAGAGCATGAAGAGCGCGGACGTTCCCGGCGAGACGGCGTCGCGGACCCGGTTGAGGAAGACCTCGTCGATGCCGATCGCCCCGAGCGCCCCGGACGCGTGGTGCGCCGGACGTGCTGCGGCCGCGTCGAGCAGCGGGCCGAACAGGGTGATCCCGATCAGCACATGCCAGAAGCCGTGGAACTGGTCGCGTGACATCACCGACCCCGCGTCCAGCTGTACGCGCGGCGCCGTCGTCTCGCGCGCCCAGGCGATGCTCGCCCACGAGGGCAGCTCGACGGCGCGCTGGTCGACCAGGCGGGCGACCTCCAGCGCCGTCTCGCCGGCATGCTCCGGCGTGTCGAACACCAGCGCAGTCAGAACGATCTCAGCCACAAGCCCTCCCGAGCGTGAGTCGGCCGCGAAACGTCAGCGCACGTCGCCAGCGCTGACGCTGGCCGGCTCACGGAAGCAGTCTGGCCGTCCACCGGGTCCCGGGTCCACGGACGCGCCGACGCGTTCGGACTCCGGTCCTCAGTCGTCCTCCGGATCGCCGGAGACCCGCACGCGGGCGGCCCGTCGGGGAACGAGGGCCGAGTCGTCGCTGCGCGGTGCCACACCGCACACCCGCAGACACGCCTCGGCGATCGCCTCGGCATCCTGCTCATCCGGCACCCGCTGACGACGCTGCGCGATGACGACCTCGACCAGCTGGATCAGCATCTCGCCGAGCCGTCGGGCCTGCGCCGAGCCAGGGGCGTCGCCGGTCAACGCAGCTCCGAGGCGCGCGTACTCGCGCTGGAGAGCCTCGCGATCGGCACGGAACCCGTCGTGCCGCGCGAGCTGGACCTCGGGCAGGAAGTAGAGCGTGCCGATGTTGTGCGGGGTGCTCGCCAACGTCTCGACGTCCGCGCGGACCAGCGCATGGAGCCGCTCCGCGGGGGTGAGATCCTCACCGTCGAGCCGCTGCGCGACCTCGAGGGTCGGACGGACCGACGCCCCGAGCAGCTCGTCCAGGATCTCGTCCTTGCCCGCGAAGTGGTAGTACAGCGAAGCCTGCCGGATGCCAGCCCGCTCCGCGATCGCACGCGTCGACGTGGCAGCGAACCCGTTCTCGACGAAGAGCTCCGCAGCGGCATCGAGGATGTCGCTGCGCCCCGACCGCCCCGCACCATCGGTGGCGTGGCGAGGACGGCCGGGGCCCGCGCGATTGGTCATGCGCCCATTGTCCGCGTCGACGACGCCGCCGCCCGGAAGGCCCGCCAGCCCCCGTACGAGCTGATGTCCGGGGTGTCGGCCACCGCGTACGGCTCGACGAGGAACCCCGAGACGGACGTCCCGTCCTCCAGCTCGACCGTGCCTATCACCATCGGAGCGGGCACGGCCGCGACGAAGGTCCCGAAGCCGGCCGCCGGGAGCCGCCAGAGCTCGCCCTCGATCTGTGAGCCGCTGCCGTCCACCACGCGGACGAGCCCCGGCTTGGCCGGTGTGGTGGGCAGGGCGTGGAGTCGATAGCGGTCAGCCGTCCGGATCGTCGAGCGAAGGCTTCCGCCGGCCTGGACGAGCTGCGGGTTCAGCGGCTGACCCGAGAGGTGCGCCCCGACCACGAAGACGTCGATCGCGGGCGCCATCAGCGGGGCGGCCAGCTCGGCCAGCGCGTCGTCGCTGAAGGCCGGCCCGGTCAGCATCACCCCGAACGGGAGACCGTCGACGAAGCCGGCCGGGAGCGCCAGCGAGGCCATGTCGAGCAGGTTCGCGAAGTTCGTGAAGCGTCCCATCCGCGCATTCGCGGCGAGGGGATCGGACATGACCTCCTCCACGGTGGGGTGCCACGTGGTCGTCGGGGTCAGCAAGGCGTCGAAGCCGCTGAGCACCGTGCGGCCCTCGGCCCCGAGGCGCTGCAGCATCGCCCAGTCCGCGGCCCACTGCGCTGCCGTGGGCTCAGCCCCCGCCAGCACGATCTGCGCGACCGTCGGGTCGAGATCGGTGCCGATCAGATCCCGGTGCTTCTCGATGTGCGCGCCCACGGCGGCGTAGCGCTCGGCGACGAACGCGCCCCCGTACAGCATCGATGCGGCCTGCAGCAGCGGGCTCACGTCGACCTCGGCGACCTCGATCCCGGCCCGCTCATACGCGCTCACCGCCCGCCCGAACGCCTCGCGCCAGCCCTCGGCCATCCCCTCGAGGTGCTCCGGGGTGGGGATCGCGATCCGCGGGCGTCGGGGAAGCCGGTACGGAGCGTGCGGTGCCCGCGACAGCGGGTCCGACGCGTCCGGGCCGGCCATCGTGCCGGCGATGACGCGAGCGGTGGCCAGGTCGCGTGCGAACACCGTGACGCAGTCCTGCGAGTAGCAGGCGGGGACGACACCGGTGACCGGCACGGTGCCCTTGGTGGGCTTGATGCCCACGATGCCGTTGAGAGCGGCCGGCACCCGGCCGGATCCCGCCGTGTCGGTGCCGAGCGCCGCGTCGACCAGGCCGAGCGCGACAGCGACCGCAGATCCCGACGACGAGCCACCGGAGATGCGGGTCGGATCCCAGGCGTTGCGCACGGCACCGTACGGGCTGCGCGTCCCGACCAGGCCGGTGGCGAACTGGTCGAGGTTGGTCTTGCCGATCACGATCGCGCCGCTCGCCCGCAGGCGGGCGACGGCGGTGGCATCTCTCGCGGGGCGGTACGCGAACGACGCCGACCCGGCGGTCGTGGCATGACCGGCGACGTCGATGTTGTCCTTCACCGCCACCAGGAGCCCGGCGAGCGGAAGCCCGGGGTCGATCGTCGCCGCCTCGGCCAGGGCCACGGAGCGGTCGGTGAGCGAGATCCAGATCTCGGGCCGATCGACGGCCTCGATCCGGTCGTAGGCCGCCGACACCTTGGCGAGGATCGCCTCGGTGGTCCCGGTACCGATCGGACCCGCGCTCATGCCCGCACCGCCGCGAGGACCTGGCCGGGCGCAACCTGCTCGCCGGGGCGTACGTAGACCTCGACGACCGTGCCGTTGATCGGGGTGATCACCTTGGACTCCATCTTCATCGCCTCCAGGGAGAGGATCGCCTCACCCTCCTGCACACGCGCGCCCGGCTCGAGCGTCAGCTGCCACACCGTCGCGGTGAAGGGAGCGGTCACCGCGATCGCGCCGTCGGGCACGGTGACCTCATCCCTCGCGGGCGGTGCCGGCTCGTCGCGACGGTCGAACTCGCCCGCCTCGCGCCAGCGCTCCTTCTCGGCCTCGAAGGCCGCCGACTGGCGGCTGCGGAAGGCATCGATGGAGTCGGCGTTCTGGGCGAGGAACGCGTCGTACTCCTTCAGCGAGAACTCGCCGTCGAAGGTCTCGAAGTTCCCGCGGCCGGCGTCGGTCTCGGCCCGCAGCTCCAGGAGCTCCTCGGCCGAGACCGGATACCACTCGATCCGGTCGAAGAAGCGCAGCGCCCACGGGTTCTCGGCGAAGAGGCCGGTGCCGCGGGTGCCCCAGCGGTAGCGGTTCCAGATCTGCACCGTGCGCCCGACGAACTGGTAGCCGCCCGGTCCCTCCATGCCGTAGATGCACAGGTACGCACCGCCGATCCCGACGGAGTTCTCGGCCGTCCAGGTCCGAGCGGGGTTGTACTTCGTGGTGACGAGTCGATGGCGGGGGTCCAGGGGCGTCGCCACGGGTGCGCCGAGGTAGACGTCGCCGAGCCCCAGCACGAGGTAGGAGGCGTCGAAGACCGTGCGAAAGACGTCGTCGACCGTGTCGAGGCCGTTGATGCGGCGGATGAACTCGATGTTCCACGGGGTCCACGGCGCGTCCGAGCGGACGCCGGCCATGTAGCGCTCGATCGCCAGTCGCGTCGCCGGATCGTCCCAGCTCAGCGGGAGCCTCACCGTGCGTGAGGGCACCACGAGCTCGCTCGTCGGCGGGACCTCGTCCTCCAGCTCCAGCAGGAGCTGGGCCATGTCCGTCGCCTTCAGCACGCTCGCGTCGGTGTGCACCTGCAGCGACCGGATGCCGGGGGTGACGTCGACGATCCCGCTCGGGGCATGCTCGGCCACGGTCTGCTGGAGCGCGTGGACGCGCATCCGCAGTGCGAGGTCCAGGTGCATGTCGCCGTACTCGACCAGGACGTTGTCGTCCCCGTCGCGCCGGTAGGTGACCGAGGGGCGGCTGTCGGTCGCCTCACGCCGCGCGATGACGCCGTCGTCCCCGTCGCCTCCCGACGTGATCAGCGCGGGCGTGGCACGCAGCTCGACGAGCGCCGCTGCGTCAGCCTCCCGCACCGGTACGAAGCGGACCCGGTCGCCGGGACGGAGCTGACCCAGCTTCCACAGCTCGCCGCTGGCGACCACGGCGGGGCAGACGAAGCCACCGAGCGAGGGGCCGTCGGGGCCGAGGATGATCGGGGTGTCGCCGGTGAAGTCGATGGCGCCGACCGCGTACGGGGTGTCGTGGATGTTCGACGGGTGCAGGCCCGCCTCCCCACCGTCGGTGCGGGCCCAGTCGGGCTTGGGCCCGATCAGCCGGATGCCGGTGCGGGCGGAGTTGTGATGCACCTCGTAGCCGGTGGCGTAGAACGTGTCGAGGTCGGCGCGGGTGAAGAACTCGGGGGCGCCGTGCGGTCCCTCGGTGACGCCGATCTGCCACGCCGAGGTGATCGCGGGGCGACGTACGGCCGGGGTGGGGCCGCCGATGGTGGTCAGCGCGGGGTTCTCCGCGGCATCCGCGGTGCCGGGCCGGAGCACGTCGCCGGCGATGAGCGCCCGGCCGGCATGCCCGCCGAAGCCCCCGAGGGTGAAGGTCGAGGCGCTCCCGAGGTAGGCCGGCACCATGATCCCGCCCCGCACGGCGAGGAACGCCCGCAGCCCGGGGCCCGTGATGGTCCCGATGGCGAGGGTGCCCCCGGCGGGCACGTCGACCGGCTCCCACATCGGGACGGGCGCACCGTCGACCGTGACCTCGACGGGAGCACCGGCCAGGCAGATCACCGACGGCTCGGAGAAGCGCAGCATCGGGCCGCTGGCGGTGATCTCGAGGCCCGGGGCGGACGTCGGGTTGCCGACGGCGAGATTCGCCTCGGCGAGCGAGACCGGGTCGAACGGGCCGCTCGGCGGCACCCCGATCTGCCAGTAGCCGAGGCGCCCCGGCAGGTCCTGGACGGTGGTCATCGCACCTGCGGTGACCACGTCGATGCGAGGCTCGGGATCGGTGGTGACGTCCAGGGTCGAGGTGGAGTGGACCGCGGCGCGCAGGTCGTCGTGGTCGGTCAGGGAACGGAGCAGTCCGAGATTGGTGACGATGCCGTCGATGCGCGAGGCGCCGAGCGCCTCGCCGAGCAGGTCGAGCGCGTCGGAGCGCTGGACTCCGGCGGCGATGACCTTCGCGAGCATCGGGTCGTAGAAGGGCGAGACCTCGAGCCCGGTCTCGATCCATCCGTCGATGCGGACACCGTCCATCGCCGTGCCGTCCTGCCCGGGGAAGACCGCCCGGGTCACGAGGCCGGAGGAGGGCAGCGAGTCCTTGGCGGGGTCCTCGGCATAGACCCGGGCCTCGACGGCATGCCCGCGGGCCACCCAGGGGCGATCGAAGACCCGGCTCGGGACGCCGTCCGCACCGTCGCGGGCCAACCGGAGCATGAGGTCGACGAGGTCGACCCCGAAGACCGCCTCGGTGACCGGGTGCTCGACCTGAAGGCGGGTGTTGACCTCCAGGAACGAGGCCTCCTCGCGCACCGGGTCGTAGATGAACTCCACCGTGCCCGCGCTGCGGTAGTCGACCGACGCGGCGAGCGCGAGCGCGGAGTCGTGCAGCTGCGCCCGTACCCGATCGGGGAGCGCCGGGGCCGGCGCCTCCTCGATGACCTTCTGGTTGCGGCGCTGCAGCGAGCAGTCCCGGTCGCCGATCACGGCGACACGTCCGGCGCCGTCGCCGAAGAGCTGGACCTCGACATGGCGCGCCGGCCGCACGAGGCGCTCGAGGAAGACGCCGGTGGAGCCGAAGTTGGCCTGCGCGAGCAGCACGACGCGCTGGTAGGCGTCCCGGACCTCGTCGAGGGTCGTACAGGCCTGCATGCCGATGCCGCCGCCACCGCCGGTCGCCTTCAGCATGACCGGGAGGCCGATGCGCCCGGCCTCGGCGACGGCCTCGTCGACGGACGCCAGGAGCCCGGTGCCGGCGAGCATCGGGACACCGGCGCGCTGGGCGAGCTCGCGGGCGGTGTGCTTCTCCCCGAACGCCAAGATCTGCTCGACGGTGGGGCCCACGAAGCGGAGCCCCGCCTGCTCGATCGCCCGCGCGAAGTCGGTGTTCTCCGAGAGGAAGCCGTAGCCGGGGTGGATCAGGCCGACACCCGAGGAGAGGGCGGCCTCGATGATCGCCTCGCCGCGCAGGTACGACTCGCGGGCCGGAGCCGGGCCGAGGCGTACGGCGACGTCCGCCTCACGGACGTGGGGCGCGGCGCGGTCCGCGTCGGAGTAGACGGCGACGGTCTTCATCCCGAGCGCCTGCGCGCTGCGGATGACGCGCCGGGCGATCTCACCGCGGTTCGCTACGAGGACGGCGTCGAACGAGGTCACGAGAGGGTCCCTTCGGGGTCGACCACGATCATGCGGAGCGGGGTCGGGTTGAAGTCGTTGCAGGGGTTGTTCATCTGCGGGCAGTTCGAGATCACGACCAGGACATCCATCTCGGCTCGGACCGCGACCCGCTTCCCGGGGGCGGACAGACCGTCGACGATGCCGAGGGCGCCGTCCTCCTCGACCGGGACGTTCATGAACCAGTTCAGGTTCGAGACCAGGTCGCGCAGCCCGAGGCCGTGCTTGGCAGCCTCGGAGAGGAAGTTCTCGCGACACGCGTGGTGGAACATCACGTGGTGCCCGTAGCGCAGCGTGTTCGACTCCTTCGAGCACGCGCCGCCGATCGTGTCCTGGCGGTCGATCTCGTTGGCCACGACAGTCATCAGGGGATTGCCCTCGCCCGATCGCAGGACGGTGCCCTCGCGCACGTACGCATTGCCCTGCCAGGTCACGGTGTCCGGCACGCTGTAGCGCTCGTCGGTGTCGTGCGCGTTGTAGATGAGGCAGTCGCCGGACTGGTTGCCGCCGACGTCGACGATCGTCAGGACCTGGCCCGCGCGCACGACAGCCGACCACGACGCGTTGGACGGCACGTCCTCGTCGAGCACGACCGCGCCCTCGACGAGCGAGCGCGACCGGTCCAAGACGGACTCCGGCGCCGCCACCGCCCCGATCGGGACGCTGCTGGTGATGGTCATAGTCCGCGTGCCTCCGCGTAGTCGAGGGTGTTGAGGTAGGCCCGGTGCAGCTCCGGGGTGGCGGTGAACCGGGCGTCGGCGGCCGACGTCGGAGCGTCGCGCCAGCCGTGGATGCGCAACGGACCCGAGACGTAGTCCGGACGCGGATCGAGCGGGTGGGGGACGTTCGCCACCAGGACGATCAGCGGCAGCTCGGCGAGCAGCTCCACGTGGGTGCCGGCGCTCGCGGAGCCGGTCCAGGTGAAGTCGCCGTACGCATCGACCCGCACGCCCTGGAAGAAGGAGATGCTGGGCGGCAGGTCTCGTGCGCTCAGGCCGTGCTTGGCCGCGGCCTTGCCGAACAGGGAGCGACCGGCCGGTGCCGGGCCCTCCGGGCGGGCGTCCCCGTACTTCGCGCGGTTCCACGACTCGGTGCTGGTGCCGCAGAACGCGTCGTGATGCCCGGAGCTGTCCGCGACGATGGTGGCCAGCACCCGGCCGTCGCCGGAGAGCAGCGGGTGCGCCTCCCCGAGGTAGGCCTGCCACGGGATCTTCTGGGTGTCGGCGACGTTGAGCCGTTCGACCGGCTCGAGGGCGTTGTAGAGCACGACGTGCGCGCAGGCGTCGCCCGTCGGGTCGTCGAACCGCAGCCGGGTGCCACGGGCGATGACCTTGTGGGTGTAGCCACCGGGGGCCACCGTCTCGGCCCAGGTGAGGGCCGACGGGTCGACGCCGGTGGGGACGTGCGGGCTCGACGAGGCGGGCAGGTACGGCATCCAGGGGCTGGTCCGGCCGGCTTGTGCCCGAGCATCGCTGCGGGCGTTGAGCACCGAGTCGGTCAGGTGGTGATCGGCGATCGACACTGCTCAGGCCTCCATCGGAGTCGCGGGGGCGGTCGGCGGCGGAACGACGAGGTCGTCGCCGTGGGAGTGCGGCACGTGTCGCAGCGCGATCCGCAGGTGGAGCCGCTGCCCGAAGAAGTAGGCGGTGCCGATCGCGAGCGTCACGCCGATGAAGAGCAGGGCGCTCCACTGCAGCCACCAGGTGTGACCGGTGAGGTCGTACACGACCGAGCGGGGCCACAGGAGGTTGATGGTCATGCCGATCTGGTAGAGCACGGCCAGTGCGGTGATCGGCGTACCCCAGCGCCCGAGGGAGAACAGGGGACGCCCGTCCTCGTCGACGCCACCAGCGGGCGGCTCGCCCTTGATCCGCTTGAGCAGCAACGGCACGGTGACGCCGAGGTAGGCGAGGTAGATCATCGCGATGCACAGCGAGGAGAGCGCCAGGAAGATCGCGTACTGGTGGATGTTGACCAGCAGCGCCGCCGCGGCGAGGACGCCGACGACGATCGAGGCGGCGACCGGGGTGCCGGTACGCGGGGAGACCCTGCCCAGGACCCGGTGGAACGGGAAGGCCGTCTCGCGGGCCATCGAGTACATCATCCGTGCACCGGACGTCTGGACGGCGAGCGTGCACGCGAAGACGGCCACGGCGACGCAGCAGAGCAGCAGGCGGCCGAGCACGTCGCCGAGACGGTCCGTGACGACCCAGGCGAGGCCGCCCGTCGCGAGGTTGCCGTCGGTGAGGCTCCGGGCGGACATGAGGGCGGCGAGGATGAGCAGAGCGCCGCCGATGCCGGAGGTCACGAGCGCGCGCAGGATCGTGCGGGGCGTCGTACGGCGCGGCGCGTGCGTCTCCTCGGCCAGCTCGCCGGCCGAGTCGAAGCCGACCATCACGTAGGCCGCCATCAGCGAGCTGGCGAGGAAGGCGCCGAAGTAGCCGGAGCCGCCCTCCCAGCCGGTGTGGTGAAGCACGACCGCGGGGCCGCGCTCGGACAGGACGAACAGGGCCACGATCAGGGCGCAGACGCCGACGATCTCGATCGTGACGCCGACGCTCGAGGACAGCGCGATCTGACGGATGCCGCTGACGTTCACCAGGGTGGTGATCACCAGCAGGATGCAGCCGAGCAAGATGGCGTTCTGCGCGCCGGTCGCCGACGTCAGTGTCGGATCTGCGCCATGGCCCCCGACGATCTGGAAGCCCGACCAGATGCTCGGCAGCACCGCCTGGAGCGCGATGGCTGCGGCGGCGACGGTGAGGATCTGACCGACGATCATGGTCCACCCGACGAACCACCCGACGGTCGTGCCGGCGAGACGCGAGGACCACTGGTAGATGGAGCCCGAGATCGGCCACCGGGCGGCGAGCTCGGAGAAGCAGAGCGCGACGAGAAGCTGACCGGCGAACACCATCGGCCAGGTCCAGAAGAACGACGCGCCACCGAGGAAGAAGCCGAGTCCGAAGAGCTGGAAGACGGTGGTGAGGATCGAGACGAAGGAGAATCCGGCGGCGAAGGAGGCGAATGATCCGACGCCTCGCTGTAGCTCTTGGTGATAGCCGGACGCCGCGTTACGGGCATCGGCGTCGGTGACGGGTGCGCTCATGGCTGACTCCAGTGGGGCTGGAACGTATTAACTGTCGGTTGACAGGTATTACGTTCACCGGAGTCTGTTTCCGGTGCCGCCGGCTTCTATTTCCGATGCATGACGACTTCGCCGGGCTTCGTTACGCTCTCGTTTCACACGGTCCGCGACCGAGCCGGAGCACACGCGACGACCCTTCGCGTCCGTGTCCGCTTCGGGCCCGCTTCGGGCCCGCTCCGTGCCCCTAGGCTGCTGCTGCGCCTGTCTCAACGTAGGGAGAAGAACCTGAACGCCTCTGGATCCATCCGAAGGCCCGTCGCCGTGCTGTGGGACATGGACGGCACACTCGTCGACACCGAGCCGTACTGGATCGAGACCGAGCACGCGCTCGCCGCGGAACACGGCGGCGAGTGGACAGCGGAGGACGCGATGACGCTGGTCGGCAGCGACCTGCTCGTCTCGGGCACCTACATCAAGAAGAAGCTGGGCCTGCCTCACACGCCCCAGGAGGTCGTCGAGCTCCTGCTCGACGGTGTCTGCTCCCGGATCGACGCCGACGTGCCGTGGCGGCCGGGTGCCCGCGAGCTGCTCGCCGACCTCGCCGCGAACGGCGTGCCGTGCGCGCTCGTGACGATGTCGTACCAGCGCTTCGTCGCCCCGATCCTGGCCCACCTGCCCGCCGGGTCGTTCCAGGTGATCGTCACCGGCGACCAGGTCAATCGGGGAAAGCCCCACCCGGAGCCGTACGAGACGGCGGCGGCCGCGCTCGGCGTCGCGGCCTCCGACTGCATCGCGATCGAGGACTCCGGGACCGGCGCCACCTCGGCCGAGGCCGCCGGCTGCACGGTCGTCGTGGTGGAGAACCACGTCAAGGTCCCGGCGGGTCCGCGACGGATCTTCCTGCCCACCCTGGACGGCGTCACGACCGGCACGCTGCCCGCCCTCCTGGACTGACCACCCGCCCCGCGCGCGCAGCTGCCCGCGGGAGGGCTATCATGGCGGCGTCCGGCCCGGAGCCGCGTCGTCCTGACGCGCTCCTCTCTGGGGCCGATGGATCGGATGGGCCGCGCAGCCGCGCGGCAGGACAGGACGTGGTGTGGCGGCAGAGGGTCGGCGTGCATCGGGGCGCGGTCGGGGCCAGCAGCGGTCCCGCGCGCGGCAGCGGGACGAGACCGGGCTGATCCCGGTCCTCGCGAAGGCCGTACGTGATGTCGAGATCAGCGTGCAGCGAGGTCGGCCCGAGTCGACCCGCTTCCAGGTGGTCGCCCTGCTGGTCCGCGAGGAGCGGCAGCGCCTCAAGGCCGACCCCGAGCTGACCGAGCCGCAGCGTGCCGCCGAGCTCAAGCGCCTCGACGGGATCGCCACGATCCTCGCCCAGACCGCCGCCCGCGAGCCCGCCCTGTTCGGGCTGCTCGGCGAGGAGGCCGTCGAGACCGACGCGACCCGCCACCTGCGCCGCCAGCTCCTCGCCGCTGCGGGCCACGAGCCCGAGCCCGAGGTCGAGAAGGCCGAGCCGAGCGAGGCCGCCGTCGCCCGCAGCGAGCGTCAGGTGGTGCCCGTGTCGGTCGCCCGCGCGCAGCTGATGACGCCGTTCATGGTCCCCGACTTCTCCGCCGCCCCGCCGCGGGCCGAGACCCGCCGCCTGCTCGGCTGGGACCTGATCAGCCCACTGCTCAACTCCTTCGAGCACCCCGCTCCCGGCGTCACCTCCTGCATGGAGCTTCCCGACGCGCGTCCTGTCGGCGTGCTGCCGGCCGGCCTCAGCCTGATGGACCACCAGTCCCGTCTGGTCGCCAGCGTGGTCGACGGGCATCGCACGTTCCTGCTCGCCGACGAGCCCGGGCTCGGCAAGACCGCGCAGTCGCTGCTGGCCGCCCAGGCCGCGGAGGCGTACCCGTTGCTCGTCGTGGTGCCCAACGTCGTCAAGACGAACTGGGCGCGCGAGGCCGCGCGCTGGACCCCGGGTCGCAGCGTCAGCGTGGTCCACGGCGACGGCCAGGACGTCGACGGCTTCGCCGACATCATCGTGCTCAACTACGAGATCCTCGACCGCCACGTCGGCTGGATCGGCGACCACGGCTTCCGCGGGATGATCGTGGACGAGGCGCACTTCATCAAGAACAAGAAGTCGCAGCGCTCCCAGCACGTCCTCGAGATCGCCGACCGCGTCCGCCAGCGCGTCGCGAACCCGCTGATGATGGCGCTGACCGGCACGCCGCTGATCAACGACGTCGAGGACTTCCTCACGATCTGGCAGTTCCTCGGCTGGATCACCGAGCGCTCGCCGCGACCGCGGCTGATGGCCGCCCTGGAGGAGACCGGCATGACGCCGGCCGACTTCGGCTTCTACCCGGCGGCCCGCCAGGCCGTGGTCGACCAGGGCATCGTCCGTCGCCGCAAGGTCGACGTCGCCGCCGACATCCCGGCGCGCCGCATCGCCGACCTGCCCGTCGAGCTCGACGACGCCGAGGGCCGCTCGATCCGCGCCGCGGAGCGCGAGCTCGCGCTGCGCCTGGTCAAGCGGTACGACTCCGCGATCGAGGCCCGCAAGGAGCACCGCGCGAAGATCGGCGGCGCAGACGGGACCGACGGCATCGGCGGCATCGATCGGGAGCTCGTGCGTCGTGTCGCCGGCTGGGAGGTCGCCGACGGCGACGACACGACCAATGGCGACAACGTCTTCGCGATGGTCCGCCGGATCGGCCGGGCGAAGGCCGGCCTGGCCGCCGACTACGCCGCCCAGCTGGCGCGCAGCGCCGGCAAGGTCGTCTTCTTCGCCAAGCATCTCGACGTCATGGACGCGGCAGGCGAGGTGTTCGACAAGCGGGGGATCCGCTACACCGAGATCCGCGGCGACCAGTCCGCCACGGCCCGCACCCGGGCGATCGACGACTTCGTCAACGAGCCCGAGGTCCAGGTCATCGTCTGCTCGCTTACCGCGGCCGGCGTCGGCGTCAACCTCCAGGTCGCCTCCGACGTCGTCCTGGCCGAGCTGTCGTGGACAGACGCCGAGCAGACCCAGGCCATCGACCGGGTGCACCGCATCGGCCAGACCGAGCCGGTCACGGCGTGGCGTGTCATCGCGGCCCAGACGCTCGACTCCCGGATCGCCGAGCTCATCGACAGCAAGGCCGGCCTGGCGGCGGTGGCGCTCGACGGTGCCTCGGCCGACGAGATCACCTCCACGGTGGACGTGCGCCTCGAGGCCCTGGTGACGCTGCTGACCGACGCGCTGGAGAAGCGGGAGACGGCCGCCCTCACGTTCTGAGGGAGGTCAGTCGACGGCCGGGCGCTCGGGGAGCGGCGGGGGAGTCCCGCCGAACTCCGGGCAGAGCGCCTGGTGGGCGCACCACGAGCACAGCCGGCTCGGGCTGGGTCGCCAGTCGCCGGTGCGCTCGGCGTTCTGGATCGCACGCCAGATCGCCTCGACCTTCCGCTCGGTGGCGCGCAGGTCGGCCTCGTCGGGCTGGTAGCGCAGCACCTCGCCGCTGCCCAGGTAGAGCAGCTGCAGCATCGCCGGGATCTCGCCGCGCAGCTTCCACCAGACGAGCGCGTAGAACTTCATCTGGAACAGCGCCTTGGCCTCGAAGCCCGGCCGGGGAGCCCGACCGGTCTTGTAGTCCACGACGCGGACCTCGCCGCTCGGTGCGACGTCGAGCCGGTCGACGAAGCCGCGCAGCAGCAGCTTGGAGTCGAGGACCGCCTCGACGTACAGCTCCCGCTCGGCCGGCGCCAACCGCGACGGGTCCTCGATGGTGAAGTAGCGCTCGAGGACCTTGCGGCACGACGCCATCCAGGAGCCCCGCTCGTCCTCCGGAAGCATCTCGGTCAGCTCGGGCGCCGCCTCCTGGAGCGCCGCCCAGGCCGGCGCGAGCATCTCGAGCGCCACGTCAGGAACACGGTCCACGGCGGGAAGGTCGAAGAGCTCCTCGAGTACCTTGTGCACCACGGTCCCGCGGACCGCGTCGGGCGACGGCGGCTCCGGCAGCTTGTCGACCTGGCGGAAGCGGTAGAGCAGCGGGCAGGTCATGAAGTCCGAGGCGCGACTCGGGGAGAGCGCACCCAACACCGTGACGCCGTCGACCGGGGTCGACAGGTGATCGGCGGGGGAGACGCTCATGACCAGGACCATAGATCAGGGCACCGACAGCCCCCGACACGGTCGCCGGCGGCCTGGGTCACGGCCGCCGTCCGAAGGCGTCCAGCAGTCTGGCCTGCGGCTCGTCATCGGCCGACACGGTGCCGCTGGGACCCTCACCGAACGCGCCGAAGGCGAGCATTCTCCGTGAGATGAGGAGCTCGCGGACCGAGACCTCCGCCGGCGTCGGCCGCGACCAGGAGTCCGCCGGCAGCCCGGCGTACGACACCCTCGAACTCCGCGGATGCCGCCTCGATCAGCTCCATGGCCCCACCGTAGGCCGACGGCACGCGCAGGCACCTCGATCGCACATCCGTTCGCACGGTCGCCTAGGCTCGCAACGTGTCCGACCCGCATTCCGAGCCTCCGCACCGCGCGCCCCGACAGCCGGGAGTCATCCGGATCGGGAGCGTCGCGGGCAGCGACGTGCTCGTCACGCCGTCCTGGTTCCTGGTGGCGGCCGTCATCACCATCTCGATGGCGCCCGTGGTCGACTCCTTCGAGCCGGGCCTCGGCGGGCTGCGCTTCGTGGCCGCGTTCCTCTTCGCCGTCCTCATCTACGGCTCGGTGCTGCTGCATGAGGCGGCGCACGCGCTGATGGCCAAGCGGCTCGGCTACCCGGTCGGGGACATCACCTTCCACTTCCTCGGCGGCGCGACCCAGGTCGAGGCCGAGGCCGTACGCCCGCGCGACGAGTTCCTGATCGCGGTGGTGGGCCCGCTGACCTCGCTCGTCGTGGCCGGCGGGGCGGCCCTGGCCTGGTGGGCGGGGCCGGACGGCCTCGTGCTCCTCGCGGTCGAGGGCCTGCTGTGGGCCAACGGCGTGGTCGGAGTGCTCAACATGGTCCCCGGGCTCCCGCTCGACGGCGGCCGGGTGATGAAGTCCGCGGTGTGGGCCGCCACCAAGAACATGCATCGCGGCACGCTGGTCGCCGGCTGGATCGGCCGGGTCGCCGCCGTCTGCGCGCTCGCGTGGGTCTTCGTCGCCGATCTCATCACCGACACGACGCCCTCGGTGTTCGACGTGCTCTTCGGCTTCCTCATCGCCATGTTCCTGTGGCAGGGCGCCTCCGCGGCCATCATCTCGGCGCGGATGCGGCAGCGGCTGCCGATGCTGGTGGCGCGCAACCTCGCCCGCCGTACGCTCGCCGTGCCCGGAGACCTCCCGCTCGCGGAGGCCGTACGCCGTGCGCAGGAGGCCCAGGCCGGTGGCATCGTCACGACCACGGCGGCGGGACAGCCCATCGGGCTGGTCAACGAGGCGGCGCTCCTCGCGACGCCGGCGGAGCGCCGGCCGTGGCTGCCGACCTCGGCGGTGGCCCGCGACCTGACCGCCGGGCTCAGCCTGCCGGCGACGATCCACGGCGAGGAGCTGATCAAGGCGATCGGCCAGACGCCGGCGGCCGAGTACCTCCTCGTCGAGGAGGACGGGAGCGTCTACGGCGTGCTCGCGACGGCCGATGTGGATGCGGCCTTCCAGAGCGGCGGCCGATAGATTCACCCGTATGTCCGACGCGCCCGACTCTCCCGCCACGATGAGCACCGACGTTCCGCAGGAGGCCTGGTCAGGCGTCCACCGCGGCGTGCTGCGTGAGGGCGAGTGGGTCCGGCTGACCGACGCCAAGGGGCGCCGCCACAACTTCGAGCTCGTCGCCGGCAAGCGCTTCTTCTCCAACAAGGGACACCTCGAGCACGACGACCTGATCGGTCGCGAGGAGGGCTTCACCATCGCCTCCTCCTCGGGCGGCGAGTACCTCGTCTTCCGCCCGCTGCTGAGCGAGTTCGTGGTCTCGATGCCGCGCGGCGCCGCCGTCGTCTACCCGAAGGACGCGGCCCAGATCGTCGCGATGGCCGACATCTTCCCGGGCGCCCACGTGGTCGAGGCCGGCGTCGGCTCCGGCGCGCTGACCTGCTCGCTGCTGCGCGCGGTCGGCCCCTACGGCACCGTCACCTCCTTCGAGCGCCGTGAGGAGTTCGCCGACGTGGCGCGCAAGAACGTCGGCCAGTTCTTCGGTGCCGAGCCGCCGACCTGGTCGCTGCACCTCGGCGACCTCCAGGACGAGCTCCCGAAGCGGGACGCGCAGGCGGACCGGGTCATCCTCGACATGCTCGCGCCGTGGGAGTGCGTGGACGCCGTCGGCGACGCGCTGCGCCCCGGTGGCATCATCTGCGGCTACGTCGCGACCACGACCCAGATGTCGCTGTTCGTGGAGACCCTCCGCGCCCACGGCGGCTTCACCGAGCCGCAGGCATGGGAGTCGCTCGTCCGCGACTGGCACGTCGAGGGGCTCGCGGTGCGCCCGGGTCACAAGATGATCGGTCACACCGCGTTCCTGGTGACCGCGCGTCGCCTGGCTCCCGGCGCCAAGCCGCCGCGCAAGACCCGTCGCCCGGCTCCGGGCGCGTACGGCGTCGACTACCGCGGCCCGCGCCCGGCCGACATGGCGGCACCTGAGGTCGACGACACGCCGGCCGTCACGGAGGACTGAGAAAGGGTCGTTCGTTTGTCACACCTCCCGGGTAAGGTCCAAAGCAGACCACGACCTTGGAGGTGGCAGATGTCGACATCCGACGGTTTCAGCGGGTTCGGCGCCGAGGCCCGGCTCACCGAGACGGAGCGGTCCCTCGCGGCCGCCAACGCCCAGAACGAGCGCCTGGCCTCGACCCTGCGTGACGCACGCGACCAGATCCTTCGGCTGCGGGAGGAGGTCGACCGTCTCGCGCAACCGCCGGCCGGCTTCGGCACGTTCCTGAGCGCCAACGAGGACGGCACCATCGACGTCTTCACCGGGGGCCGCAAGCTTCGGGTGTCGGTGTCGCCGGCGGTCGTCGTGGCGGATCTCCAGCGTGGCCAGGAGGTCATGCTCAACGAGGCCCTCAACGTGGTCGAGGCACTCGCCTTCGAGAAGGTCGGCGAGGTGGTCATGTTCAAGGAGCTGCTCGCCGACGGCGAGCGCGCCCTGGTGATCGCCAACGCCGACGAGGAGCGCGTCGTCCGGATCGCGGAGCCCCTGCTCTCGGAGCGGATCCGCGCCGGTGACGCCCTACTGCTGGAGCCGCGCTCGGGCTACGTCTACGAGAAGGTCCCGAAGTCCGAGGTCGAGGAGCTCGTCCTCGAGGAGGTCCCCGACATCTCCTACGCCTCGATCGGCGGCCTGGGCGAGCAGATCGAGATGATCACCGACGCCGTCGAGCTGCCCTACCTCTATCCCGAGCTGTTCAACGAGCACGAGCTGCGCCCGCCCAAGGGAATCCTGCTGTACGGCCCGCCGGGATGCGGCAAGACCCTGATCGCCAAGGCGGTCGCCAACTCGCTGGCCAAGAAGGTCGCGGCCAAGACCGGGTCGGAGGGGAAGAGCTTCTTCCTCAACATCAAGGGCCCCGAGCTGCTGAACAAGTACGTGGGGGAGACCGAGCGGCACATCCGGCTGGTCTTCCAGCGGGCGCGGGAGAAGGCGTCGGCCGGCACCCCGGTGATCGTCTTCTTCGACGAGATGGACTCGCTGTTCCGCACCCGCGGCACCGGCGTCAGCTCCGACGTCGAGAACACCATCGTCCCGCAGCTGCTCAGCGAGATCGACGGCGTCGAGGCGCTCGAGAACGTGCTGGTCATCGGCGCCTCCAACCGGGAGGACATGATCGACCCGGCGATCCTGCGCCCGGGCCGGCTCGACGTGAAGATCAAGATCGAGCGCCCGGACGCCCAGGCGGCCCGCGACATCTTCAGCAAGTACCTCACCGCCACGCTGCCGCTTCACGCCGACGACCTCGCCGAGTTCGGCGGCGACCGGATCGCCACGACCAACGCGATGATCGACACCACTGTCACGCGGATGTACACGGAGTCCGACGAGAACCGCTTCCTCGAGGTCACCTACGCCAACGGGGACAAGGAGGTCCTCTACTTCAAGGACTTCAACTCCGGCGCGATGATCCAGAACATCGTGGATCGGGCGAAGAAGATGGCGATCAAGCAGCTCATCGACGCCGAGCTCGACCCGGCGCAGAAGGGGCTGCGGGTCAGCCACCTGCTCCAGGCCTGCGTCGATGAGTTCAAGGAGAACGAGGACCTGCCCAACACCACCAACCCCGACGACTGGGCCCGGATCTCCGGCAAGAAGGGCGAGCGGATCGTCTTCATCCGCACGCTCATCTCCGGGAAGCAGGGCTCCGAGCCGGGACGCAGCATCGAGCAGGTTGCCGCCACGGGTCAGTACCTGTGACCCGTCGCGGGCGAAGGAGTCGAGATGATCTTCTGGCTGATCGTGGGTGCGGCAGTGGTGGCTGCGCTCGTCGCGGGCGTCGTGTACGACAGGCGCTATCCGGGAGTGCGGATCAAGGGCCGCGGGCCGCGCTACAGCGCATCCCGGTACCGGGGGCTGGGCACCTCCGAGCAGAGCGGCCACCCCGTTGAGCGGATCGCGGCGGACGAAGAGCCCTAGACGGGCTTCGGCGGTGGACGCGCTGTGCGGTCTGCGCCCCGCGCGGGGCGCACCACGTAGGCTCGAAGCATGAGCGTTCGCCGGGTGATGGGCACAGAGGTCGAGTACGGCATCTCGGTGGCCGGTCAGCCGCTGGCCAACCCGATGGTCGCGTCCTCGCAGATCGTCAACGCCTACGCGTCGGCCACGCTGAAGGCGCGCCGGGCGCGGTGGGACTTCGAGGAGGAGTCGCCGCTGCGCGACGCCCGCGGCTTCGACCTGTCGCGGGCCGCGGCGGACCCGACCCAGCTGACCGACGAGGACCTCGGGCTGGCCAACATCATCCTGACCAACGGCGCCCGGCTCTACGTCGACCACGCCCACCCCGAGTACTCCGCCCCCGAGGTGACCACCCCGCTCGACGTGGTGCGCTGGGACAAGGCGGGGGAGCAGATCATGCTCGACGCCAGCCGCGCGGCGGCGCGTCTTCCGGGCAATCCGCAGATCACGCTCTACAAGAACAACACCGACAACAAGGGTGCCTCGTACGGCGCCCACGAGAACTACCTGATGCGGCGCTCGACGCCGTTCGCCGACATCGTGAAGCACCTGACGCCGTTCTTCGTCAGTCGGCAGGTCTTCGCGGGCGCCGGCCGGGTCGGGGTCGGGCAGGACGGCCACAAGCACGGCTTCCAGATCAGCCAGCGCGCCGACTTCTTCGAGACCGAGGTGGGCCTCGAGACGACGCTCAAGCGGCCGATCATCAACACCCGTGACGAGCCGCACGCCGATCCGGACAAGTACCGGCGCCTGCACGTGATCATCGGGGACGCCAACCTCGCCGAGATCTCGACCTACCTCAAGGTCGGCACGGCGGCGCTGGTGCTGGCGATGATCGAGGAGCGGTTCATCACGCGCGACCTGGTCGTCGACAGGCCCGTCGCCGCGCTGCGCGCCGTCTCGCACGACCCGTCGCTCAAGCAGCTCGTCACCCTCAAGGACGGGCGCCGGCTGACCGCCGTACAGCTCCAGCTGGAGTACCTCGACCTCGCGAAGAAGTACGTCGAGGACCGCTTCGGAGCCGACGCCGATCCGCAGACCGTCGACGTCCTGGCGCGATGGGAGTCGGTTCTGGACCGGCTCGAGCGCGACCCGATGCTCTGCGCGAGCGAGCTCGACTGGGTCGCCAAGCTCAAGCTCCTCCAGTCCTACCGCGACCGCGACGGACTCGACTGGGACGCCGCCAAGCTCCACCTGATCGACCTGCAGTACGCCGACATCCGTCCCGAGAAGGGGCTCTACCACCGGCTGGTCGGCGCGGGCCGGATCGAGCGGCTCCTCGACACGCCGGCCGTCGAGGCGGCGATGCACGAGCCGCCGGGCGACACCCGGGCCTACTTCCGTGGGCGCTGCCTGGAGAAGTACGCCGACAGCGTCGCCGCGGCCTCCTGGGACTCGGTCATCTTCGACCTGCCCGGCCACGACTCGCTGCAGCGGATCCCGACGATGGACCCGTTGCGCGGTAGCAAGGCGAGCGTCGGCGCGCTGATCGACTCATGTCCCACGGCTTCCGACCTGTTCCGTGCCCTGACGCGCTAGGTTTTCTGCATGGCACAGGAGCAGAAGCAGCCGCGGAAGTCCGAGGCCCCCGAGGAGGCCGTCGAGGCCACCGAGTCCTCGGACGTCGCCGAGCGCAAGGAAGCACTCGACCAGGACATCGACGACATCCTGGACGAGATCGACGACGTCCTCGAGACCAACGCCGAGGACTTCGTCAAGTCGTTCATCCAGAAGGGCGGCCAGTGACCGACTCCCGCATCCCGGCGTCCTTCATGGCGCCGGGCACGTCCTCGTTCGCCGACTTCCTCGCCACGAGTGCCCCCGACCTGTTGCCGTCGCGCCGCGCGATGCCGCCCGGCTCCGCCGCCGACCTCGCGCCGCACGGCACCACCATCGTCGCCGCGACGTTCCCGGGCGGTGTGGTGATGGCCGGTGACCGGCGCGCCACGATGGGCAATGTCATCGCCCAGCGCGACATCCAGAAGGTCTTCCCCGCGGATGAGTTCTCCTGCGTCGGCATCGCCGGCACCGCAGGCCTCGCCGTCGAGATGGTCCGGCTCTTCCAGACCGAGCTCGAGCACTACGAGAAGATCGAGGGCACCACGCTGTCGATGGACGGCAAGGCGAACCGCCTGGCCGCGTTGATCCGGCAGAACCTCGGCATGGCGATGCAGGGCCTGGCCGTCGTCCCGCTCTTCGCCGGCT
The DNA here is from genome assembly GCF_055391535.1 of Nocardioides sp. JCM 18998. NCBI lineage: Bacteria > Bacillati > Actinomycetota > Actinomycetes > Propionibacteriales > Nocardioidaceae > Nocardioides > Nocardioides sp. JCM 18998. The sequence continues at coordinate 3,566,207 of NZ_AP043886.1, read as the reverse complement.
TCGACCTCGACGCCGGGATCGGCCGGATCTTCTCCTACGACGTCACCGGCGGACGCTACGAGGAGACCGCGTTCCACTCGGTCGGCTCCGGTTCGATGTTCGCCCGCGGTGCCCTCAAGAAGCTCTACAGCCATGAGCTCGACGCCGACGGCGCCGTCACGGCGGTCGTGCAGGCTCTGTACGACGCCGCCGACGACGACTCGGCGACCGGTGGCCCCGATCTGACCCGCCGGATCTTCCCCGTGATCCACGTGATCACGGCGGCTGGCGGGCATCGGCTGCCCGACGACGAGGTCGCCGCGATCGCCGACCGGGTGGTCGGTGGACGGATGCAACGTCCCGACGGGCCGTTCGCCGCGCTCGAAGGGGGCCGCGCATGAGCATGGGATTCGGGGGCTACGTCAGCCCCGAGCAGCTGATGAAGGACCGCGCGGACTTCGCCCGCAAGGGCATCTCGCGGGGCCGCTCGGTCGTCGGTCTCCAGTACGCCGACGGGCTGCTGTTCGTCTCCGAGAACGCCTCGGCTGCGTTGCACAAGGTCAGCGAGATCTACGACCGGATCGCGTTCGCGGCGGTCGGGCGCTACAACGAGTTCGAGAACCTGCGGATCGCCGGCGTGCGCCTGGCGGACATGCGCGGATACTCCTACGACCGGCGTGATGTGACCGGGCGCGGGCTGGCCAACGCGTACGCCCAGACCCTCGGCGCGATCTTCTCCTCGGGCGGCGAGAAGCCGTACGAGGTGGAGCTCTTCGTCGGCGAGATCGGCGACACGGCCGCTGAGGACCAGCTCTACCGGCTCACCTACGACGGTCAGGTCGCCGACGAGCACGGCTACGCCGTGATGGGTGGCGCCGCCGATGCGGTCGCGGCCTACCTCAAGGAGCACTACCAGGAGGGTGCCTCCCTCGAGGATGCGCTCAACCTGGCCGTCGCGGCCCTGGGCCACACGCCCGCCTCCGCCGGCACCCCCGCCGCCGATCGGATCATCCCGGTCGAGGACCTCGAGGTCGCGGTGCTCGACCGCAACCGCACCCAGCCGCGGAAGTTCTCCCGCTTCAGCCCGATGCGTCTCACCGAGCTCCTCGGCGACCGTTTGGGCGGCGTGGCCTCGGGCGCCACCGCGACGGATCCGGCCATCGCACCCAGCGAGGTCAGCAGCACCGATGGGGGAGAGCCGCCCATCGCGCCCCCGCTGCGCTGACTCGGCCCTCCCGCACAACCGACTCGGCCCTCCGACACGACCGACGTGGCCCTCGCGCACTGGACGGGACCACACGCATGGTGGCCCGACGGTGCTGTGGTTGCCGCGCGGTCCGTGCCAAGACAGGTAGGTGGCACCCGCTGGTCGTCGGGCTTCTCTTGCTGGTCGTCGTGATCGCCAGAGGGGCCCTACGCCCCGGACCCGCCCACCGGCAGCCGCCGGTGGGCGGGGTGCGTACCGGAGGCGACGGTGAGCAGGGCACCGCCGGGCCACCAGCGCCGTGGCACAGCATGAAGACCTCGCACCCCGGTGCCGACTCCAGCACCGGCGCATCGTGGATTGCGGCTCGCGGAGCCGGTTCTTCCGCGTGGGCTATGGACGGCGGGTCTAGTGTTTCAACATGGACCGGCGGATCTTCGGAATCGAGAACGAGTACGGCGTCACGTGCACGTTTCGAGGCCAGCGGAGGCTGAGCCCCGATGAGGTCGCGCGCTACCTGTTCCGCAAGGTGGTGAGCTGGGGACGCAGCAGCAACGTGTTCCTCAAGAACGGCGCGCGGCTCTACCTGGATGTCGGCAGCCACCCGGAGTACGCAACGCCGGAGTGCGACGAGGTCACCGAGGTCGTCACCCACGACAAGGCGGGGGAGCGCATCCTCGAGGGACTCCTGCTCGACGCCGAGCAGCGCCTCCACGACGAGGGGATCGCCGGCGAGATCTACCTCTTCAAGAACAACACCGACTCGGCCGGCAACTCCTACGGCTGCCACGAGAACTACCTGGTCAGCCGCCAGGGTGAGTTCAGCCGACTCGCCGACGTCCTGATCCCGTTCCTGGTCACCCGCCAGCTCATCGTCGGCGCCGGCAAGGTCACCCAGACCCCGCGCGGCGCCTCCTACTCCGTCTCCCAGCGCGCCGAGCACATCTGGGAGGGCGTCTCGAGCGCCACCACGCGCAGCCGTCCCATCATCAACACCCGCGACGAGCCGCACGCCGACGCCGAGAAGTACCGCCGCCTCCACGTCATCGTCGGCGACTCGAACATGTCCGAGACCACCACGATGCTCAAGATCGCCAGCTGCGACCTGGTCCTGCGGATGATCGAGGAGGGCGTGGTGATGCGCGACCTCACCATGGAGAACCCGATCCGGGCCATCCGCGAGATCGCCCACGACATGACGGGCCAGCGCAAGATCCGGCTCGCCAACGGCCGCGAGGCCAGCGCCCTCGACATCCAGGCCGAGTACCTCACCAAGGCCCGCGACTTCGTCGACCGCCGCCAGATCTCCACCCCGACCATCGAGCGCGCCCTCGACCTGTGGGAGCGCGGCCTGAAGGCCATCGAGTCCGGTGATCTCAGCCTCGTCGACCGCGAGATCGACTGGGTGATCAAGTGGAAGCTGATCGAGCGCTATCGCGCCAAGCACGACCTCCCGCTGGGCCACCCCCGGATCGCCCAGCTCGACCTCGCCTACCACGACATCCACCGCAACCGCGGCCTCTACTACCTGCTCGAGAAGAAGGGCGCGGTCGCGCGGGTGACCACCGACCTCAAGACGTACGAGGCCAAGTCGGTGCCCCCGCAGCACACCCGGGCACGGTTGCGCGGCGAGTTCATCAAGAAGGCCCAGGAGAAGCGCCGCGACTTCACCGTCGACTGGGTCCACCTCAAGCTCAACGACCAGGCCCAGCGCACGGTCCTGTGCAAGGACCCGTTCCGCTCCCACGACGACCGGGTGCAGCGGCTCATCGACGGCATGTGACCGGCACCAGCCCCGATGGCGGGGCGATTCAGGCGCGGCTTAGGGGCAGCCGTTAAGGTTTGGCTGCTCCTATCGCCAACCGAAGGTCACATCGTGCGTCTGCGTCGCTCCGCGTCTCTTCTCGTACCCGCCCTCCTGCTGCCCGCCCTCGTGGCCTGCGGCAGCACCAAGGTCGGCTACGGCGATGCCACCACCGCCGGCTTCGACGGCGTCACCATCTCCGGGGACCAGGGCAAGGCCCCCGACGTGACGTGGAAGAGCGAGATCGCCTACCCCTCGAAGACCGAGGTGAAGACCCTCGTCAAGGGCACCGGTGCCGCCGTCGCCTCGGGTGACAGCGTCAGCGCCAACATCTGGATCGGCGACGGCACCACCAAGCTCCAGGCGTACAGCGACTACGCCCAGGGTCAGCCCGAGACCCTCACCGTCTCGAAACTCGGCGACGAGTGGAAGACGATCCTCAAGGACGCCCACTACGGCGACCGGATCGCGGCCGTGGTCGCCTCCGACAAGCTCCTCGGCGCCACCGGCAACCCGACCATGGGCATCGGCACCAAGGACAGCCTGCTGGTCATCGTCGACCTGATCGAGAAGACCACCCCGGCGCCGAGCGCGAGCCCGTCGGCCAGCGCATCGGCCAGCCCGACCGCCGCTGCCACGCCCGCCCTCACGGGCCCGAAGGGCAAGGTCGTCGCGGCCCCGGCCTGGATGCCGAAGCTCTCCACCAAGGGCGGCGCCACCGGCGACCCGACCGGCATGAGCTTCAAGGGCATCGCCAAGGCGAAGGCCAACGGCCCGCTCAAGAAGGCCGTCCTGATCGAGGGCACCGGCAAGAAGGTCAAGGCGACCGACACGATCACCGCCAACTACTACGGCATGGTGTACGGCGCGAAGACCCCGTTCGACGAGAGCTACTCCAAGACCCCGCTCTCGATGCCGCTGAGCAACCTGGTCCAGGGCTGGCAGAAGGGCCTCGTCGGCGTGCGGGTCGGCAGCCGCGTCTTCCTGCAGATCCCGCCGTCGATGGGCTACGGCGCCACCGCGCAGAGCGGCATCCCGGCCAACTCGACGCTCTACTTCGTGCTCGACGTCCTCGGCGCCAGCTGAGCGAGCACCCCGCGCCGATCGGAGCGCCGTGCGCCGTCGCCGGACGTGCGCCCGGCGCTCCGCCGCATTCAGGGACGACTCAGACTCTCCCTCTAACCTGGCCAGGCCCTGCACCCAACCGAAGCGAAGGTCCTTTCACGTGTCTCGACGTCTTCACCGTTCCGCCCTCGCACTGCTTCCGGTGCTGCTGGTCCCCTCCCTGGCGGCCTGCGGCAGCTCCGACAACTCCGGCGACAAGGCCGCTGACGCCGTCAGCACCGGGCAGGGCCTGAGCCAGGTGTCGTTCAGCGGCGACGTCGGCAAGGAGATCACCGCGACCTGGAAGTCCACCGTCGCCAAGCCGACCAGCACCACCGTCACCACCCTGGTCAAGGGCTCCGGCGACGCCATCGCGGCCAACGACTCGGTCAGCGCCTACCTGTGGATCGGCGACGGCACGACGAAGAAGCAGACCTTCAGCGACTACGACAACGGCAAGGCCGAGAGCCTGCCCAACAACGGCCAGCTCGGCGCCGTCTTCGACAAGCTCTTCGCCGGTCAGACGTACGGCTCCCGCGTGGTCGCCGTGACCACGCCGGAGGATCTGCTCGGCACGGCGGACGCCGCCACCCAGCTCGGACTCGGCAAGGACGACAGCCTCGTCGTCGTCGCCGACCTGGTGAAGAAGGCGCCGACCTCGCCGACCCCGACCGACGACAAGACCCACGACGTCTCGGCGAGCATGATGCCGGCCGTCAAGCAGGGCAGCGACGGCAAGCCGACCGGTCTCGACTGGACCGGCATCGACAAGCCCGACCCGACCACGCCGGTCCAGCGGGTGATCCTCACCAAGGGCACCGGCGCCAAGGTGAAGTCGACCGACACCGTGACGGTCAACTACCTGGGCGAGACGTACGGCGCGAAGAAGCCGTTCGACGAGAGCTACTCCAAGCAGGCGTTCACCAGCTCGCTCAGCCAGCTGGTCAAGGGCTGGGCCATCGGCCTCGACGGCGTCACCGTCGGCAGCCGCGTCCTGCTGGAGATCCCGCCTGCGTACGGCTACGGCGCCGAGGGCAGCGGCGACACGATCCCGGGCAACGCGACGCTCTACTTCGTGATCGACGTCGTCAAGGCCAAGTAGCGTCCACGCCGGGACGCGCGACGTTCCGGCGATGCCGTACCCGGGGAGTGAGCCGCCAGCGCTAGGCTCCTCCCCGGGTACGACAACCGGAGGGAGCCCCGTGGCAGCCGCCAAGACCGAGCGCCTGATGAATCTGCTCATCATGCTGCTGGTCCAGCGTGGCTACGTGGGCCGCGAACGGATCCGGGAGCTGCTCTACAAGGACTCCAGCGACGAGGCCTTCGAGCGGATGTTCGAGCGGGACAAGGAGGAGCTGCGCAGCCTCGGCGTCCCGATCGAGACGGGCTCCTTCGACCCGCTCTTCGACGACGAGGCCGGCTACCGGATCAGCGCGGACCGCTTCGCGCTGCCCCCGATCGAGCTCACCGCCGACGAGGCCGCCGTCGTCGGGCTGGCCACCAAGGTCTGGGAGCACGCGCGCCTCGCCGAGGCGACCACCGAGGCCGTCCGCAAGCTCACCGCGGCCGGGGCGGAGATCGACGTCACCGCCCTCGACCTGGTCTCGCCGAGCCTCGCGGTCGACGAGCCGTCCTTCGACGTCTTCCTCGAGGCGGTCAACCACCGCATCCCGGTCCGCTTCGACTACCGCACCTCGGGCGGCCTTGACGCGGTTGCCCGGCACGTCCAGCCGTGGGGCGTGGTGCGCTCCTCCGGACGCTGGTACGTCGTCGGCCACGACGTCGACAAGGACGCCGAGCGGATCTTCCGCCTCTCCCGGGTCGTCGGCACGGCCCGCCTGGCCGGCCAGGCCGAGAGCTACGCGATCCCCGCGGGCGTGGACGTACGCGCGATCGCCCAGGCCGCGCTGCGCCCCGACCGTCCCGCCGCGCCGGCCACGCTGCTCGTCCGGACCGGCGCGGGCCACAGCCTGCGCCGTCATGCCGCCTCGACCACACCCTTGAGCGCCGACGAGGCGCCCGGCGAGGGCTCGTGGGAGCGACTCCACCTGCCCACTCCGCCCTCCGACCTCGCGGGCGAGGTGCTCGCGCACGGCGCCGACGTCGTGGTCGAGGCCCCCGCCGACCTGCGAGCGACAGTGATCGCGCGTCTTCAGGAGGTGCTCGCATGAGCGACCGCGGCCCGGCCACCGCCAGCGGGGCCAAGGAGCAGGTGGGACGGCTGCTGACGCTGGTGCCGTTCCTGCACGCCCGCGGGGGAGTGCGCCTCGACGAGGCGGCCGCTGCTCTCGGCGTCCCGGAGAAGCAGTTGGTCAAGGACCTCAAGGTGCTCTTCATGTGCGGCCTTCCGGAGGGCCTCCCGGACGACCTCATCGACGTCGACCTGGAGTCGCTCACCGAGCAGGACGGCGACCGGGTGATCCGGGTCTCCAACGCCGACTACCTGTCCCGACCGCTCCGGCTGTCGACCAACGAGGCGACCGCCCTCATCGTGGCGCTGCGCGCGCTGCGGGGCGGTGCGATCACCGAGGAGGCCTCCGAGGTCGTCGACCGCGCCTTGGCCAAGCTCGAACAGGCCGCTGCCGGTGCCACCGTGCCGGTGGAGGTCCCCGTCGAGCCCGACGAGCGCGAGTACGCGGCCCGCAAGGCACTGCTGCAACGTGCGGTGGCGGAGCGACGCCAGGTCGAGCTCGCCTACTTCGTACCCGCCCGCGACGAGGAGTCGACCCGGGTCGTCGACCCGCGCGGCGTCGTCGCTCATCAGGGCGTCGACTACCTCGACGCCTACTGCCACAGCGCGGAAGCTCCGCGCCTGTTCCGGCTCGACCGGATCCGTCAGGCCGTGCTCCTCGAGAGCCCGATCGCCACCGAGCCGGCCTCGCCGCGCAGCCTGGCCGACGGTCTCTTCGCCGCGGGCGAGGACCTCCTCACCGTGACCCTGCGCCTCGAGCCGGAGGCCCGCTGGGTCACCGAGTACTACCCGGTCGAGGACGTCCGCCAGCACGAGGACGGCAGCCTGGACGTCGACCTGCGGGTCGCGGACCGTCGCTGGCTGCGCCGACTGCTGCTGCGGCTCGCGCCGTACGCCTCGGTCGTGACTCCCGTCGACCTCGCGACCGACCTGCACACGGCGGCCGCGGCGACTCTCAGGCTCTATGCTCCTGACGCTTAACCATCCGTACATCTGAGCCGCGTACGATTGCTCTGTCTCCACTACGAAATACGACGAGGTGCTTCACATGTTTCCCCTGATCGACATGCCCGGTGGATGGGAATGGCTCATCATCCTGGTGATCGTGATCCTCGTCTTCGGTGCGGCCAAGCTGCCCGAGCTCGCACGTGGCACCGGCCAGGCGCTGCGGATCTTCAAGGCCGAGACCAAGGGCCTGCGTGACGACGACAAGGACGACAGCCCCGCGCAGCCGACCCTGACGGCCGAGCAGATCGAGGCGACGCCCGAGACCAAGATCGCCGACCTCGAGCGCCGCCAGGCCCAGCTCGACCTCGAGCGCCGCCAGGCCGAGCTCGACGCCGAGCGCGCGCGCCTGCAGCAGCCCGACGCCTGACCCAGGACACCGCGTTGTCCCTTTCGGGCGTCGCCGGCCTGCTCAGCGGCCGGCCCGTCCATCCCGTCGGCGCCGACGGCCGGATGGCGCTCTCGGATCACCTCCGTGAGCTCCGCGCCCGCGTCATCAAGATCGCCCTGATCCTCGCCGTCGGCTTCGTGGTCGCCCTGGTCTTCTACGATCAGCTCTTCAACCTGGTCTACAACCCCTACCTCGACGCCAAGAAGGCACTCGGCGGCGATCGGACGCGGGGGGTGACCGAGGGCGTCGGTGCCGGCTTCCTGCTCTACTTCAAGCTCTCGGGACTCGCCTCGGTCATCGCGACGTCCCCGTTCTGGCTCTACCAGATCTGGGCCTTCATCCTCCCGGCCCTGCTGCCGCGGGAGAAGCGCTGGTCGGCGATCTTCGTCGCCTTCGCCGGGCCGCTGTTCATCATCGGCGTCGTGATCGGCTACGTCACGCTGCCCAAGGGCGTCGAGATCCTGATCAGCTTCAACCACGACGGCGTGCTGAACCTGGTCGAGTTCAACGACTATCTGTCGTTCTTCATCCACACCCTCCTGATGTTCGGCGTGGCCTTCGAGATCCCGGTGTTCGTGGTGATGTTGAACAGGGTGGGGGTGCTTCCCGCCCGGGCGCTGAAGTCCTTCCGGCCCTGGATCATCTTGGGCATCTTCGTCTTCGCCGCTGCGGCCACGCCGTCGACCGACCCGTTCACGATGTGCATGATGGCGATCCCGATGTGCATCCTCTACGGCGTCGCCGAGGTCATCGCCCGCATCCACGACCGGCACAAGAAGGACACCAGTCCGTACGCCGGACTCGACCCGGATGAGCCCTCGCCGCTGCCGTAGTGCTGGCATGATGCGGCCGTGAGCAACACCGCAGGCCGTCGCATCGCGTTCCTCTCCAGCCCAGCCTCCGGGGCGGGCGACGGCCACACCGGCCGCGACCTGGTGATCCGTCGCCTGCGCGCGGGCGGTGCCGAGGTGACCGACGTCGTCGGTCGCGATCCCGAGGAGTCGCTGACGCTCATCCGCAAGGCGATCGTGGACGGCGTCGACACCGTCATCGTCAGCGGCGGCGACGGCCTCATCCACCTCGCCGTGCAGGCTCTGGCCGGCACGGCCGTGGCGCTGGGGATCGTCCCGGCCGGCACCGGCAACGACGCCGCGCGCGCCCTGGGCATCCCGCTCGACGACCCGGACGCGGCCGTCGAGGTCATCCTCCGCGACCGCCGCCGCCCGATCGACCTGGGGCGCTCCGGCGACCGCTGGTTCCTGACCGTCCTGGCCACCGGCTTCGACGCCCTGGTCGCCAAGCGCGGCGGCGAGATGCGCTGGCCCAAGGGTCCGCTGCGCTACACCTTCGCCGTCGCCGCCGAGCTGCCCCGGTTCAAGCCGCTGCGCTACACGCTCTCCCTCGACGGCCGGGAGCGCACCTTCGACGCGATGCTGGTCTCGATCGCCAACCTGGACCACTTCGGCGGTGGCATGAAGATCGGGCTCGGCGCGAGCTTCGACGACGGGCTGCTGGACGTGATCGTCGTCAAGCCGCTCTCGCGTCTCCAGCTCGTCCGCTTCTTCCCGACGGTGAACAGCGGCCAGCACATCCACAACCCGGCGTACGAGCGGATCCGGGCCAGGACGGTGAGCATCGCGATCACTCCGCCGATCACGTCGTATGCCGACGGGGAGCGTTTCGGCGAGGTTCCGCTGACGGTCGAGTGCGTGCCGGGAGCCCTGTCCGTTCTGCACTGAAGGTCCTGCCCAGTACTTTTGAGCCATGACCGAGCTGTCCCCGTCCGAGCGCTACGCGAAGTCCCAGCGTGACAAGGCGTATCCCGTCTTCAAGGACTTCTCGGACCTCTACACGTTCCCCCTCGACGACTTCCAGCAGCGTGCGTGCCGGGAGATCGAGGACGGCAAGGGCGTCCTGGTCGCGGCGCCGACCGGCTCGGGCAAGACGATCGTCGGAGAGTTCGCGATCCACCTCGCGCTGAGCACCGGGCGCAAGGCGTTCTACACCACGCCGATCAAGGCGCTCTCCAACCAGAAGTACAGCGATCTGGTGAAGCGGTACGGCGCCGACCAGGTCGGCCTGCTCACCGGCGACAACGTCGTCAACGGCGAGGCGCCGATCGTGGTGATGACCACCGAGGTGCTGCGCAACATGCTGTACGCCGGCTCCACCACCCTCCTCGGTCTGGGCTTCGTGGTGATGGACGAGGTCCACTACCTCGCCGACCGCTCGCGCGGCGCCGTGTGGGAGGAGGTCATCATCCACCTGCCCGAGTCGGTATCGGTGATCTCCCTGTCGGCGACCGTCTCCAACGCCGAGGAGTTCGGCGAGTGGCTGACCACCGTCCGCGGCGAGACCACCACGATCATCGAGGAGCGGCGCCCGGTCCCGCTCTACCAGCACGTCATGGTCGGGCGCCGGATCCTCGACCTCTTCGCCTCCTCCGACGTCGACGCGGCCGCCGGTTTCGTCAAGGAGGGCGCCCCGGTCAACGGCGAGCTGATGAAGATCGCCCGCGACGACTGGGCGGCCACCAAGATCAAGGATCGGCGATCGCCCCGCGGCGCGACCAAGGGAAGCGGCCGACGCGATGTCGGCAACGGCCGACGCGTCTGGATCGCCTCGCGCCCCGAGGTCGTCACCTCCCTCGAGCGTGCCCGGATGCTGCCCGCGATCGTCTTCGTCTTCAGCCGGATCGGCTGCGATGCCGCGGTGACCCAGTGCCTGGCCGCCAACCTCCGGCTCACCAGCTCCGAGGAGCGCGACGAGGTCTTCGAGTACGTCGAGGAGGCCTGCCGAGACCTGCCCAACGAGGACCGCCACGTCCTCGGCTACCACGACTGGCTCGACGGGCTGACCCGCGGCGTCGCTGCCCACCATGCCGGCATGCTGCCCGCGTTCAAGCAGGTCGTCGAGGAGCTCTTCCTGCGCGGCCTGGTCAAGGTCGTCTTCGCCACCGAGACCCTCGCCCTGGGCATCAACATGCCGGCCCGTACGGTCGTCATCGAGAAGCTCACCAAGTGGAACGGCGAGACCCACGCCGACCTGTCGCCGGGGGAGTACACCCAGCTGGTCGGCCGCGCCGGGCGCCGCGGCCTCGACGTCGAGGGCCACGGCGTGGTGCTGTGGCAGGCGGGGATGAACCCCAAGGAGCTGGCCGGCCTGGCCTCGACCCGCACCTACCCGCTCCGCTCCAGCTTCCGGCCGTCGTACAACATGGCGGTCAACCTGGTCCACCAGTTCGGCAAGGCCCGCTCCCGCGAGCTGCTCGAGCAGTCGTTCGCGCAGTTCCAGGCCGACAAGGCCGTCGTCGGGCTGGCCCGCCAGTTGCACAAGGCCGAGGAGGCGCTGGCCGGCTACGCCGAGGCCGCCGCCTGCGACAAGGGCGACTTCATGCAGTACGCCGGGTTGCGCAACCAGATCAACCAGGTGGAGAAGGCCGCTCATCGCGAGCGCCGCTCGGATCGGCGTGAGGAGATCGTCGCCTCCCTCGGTGAGCTCAAGCCCGGCGACGTGATCGACGTGCCGACCGGCAAGTTCGCCGGCTACGCGGTCGTCATCGACCCCGGGTACGACACCGACAACCCGCGCCCGTACGTCGTCACGCTCGACCGCCAGGCCCGGCGGCTGGCGATGATCGACTTCAACCAGCCGATCGTGGCGCAGACCCGGATGCGGGTGCCGAAGACCTTCAACGGCCGCAACCCGCAGATGCGTCGCGACCTGGCCGCACACCTGCGTGAGAAGACCCGCGACCTGCGCCCGGTGGCGGCCCCCAGCCGGCGTACGGGCAACAGGAGCTCGGAGGCCGACGACCAGGTCGCCGCGCTGCGTGACCAGATGCGCCGCCACCCCTGCCACGACTGTCCCGACCGCGAGGACCATGCCCGCTGGGCCGAGCGCTGGTTCAAGCTGCAGCGCGACACCGACACTCTGCGGCGCCGGGTGGAGAACCGCACCAACACCGTCGCCCGGCAGTTCGACCGCGTCTGCGACCTGCTGCACGCGCTGGGCTACCTCGACGGCCCCGACGCGGACCACTGGGAGGTCACCGACCGCGGCCGACACCTGATGCGGCTGTACTCCGAGATGGACCTCGTCGCCGCGGAGTCGCTGCGCGTGGGGCTGTGGGACGAGCTCACCCCCTCCGAGCTCGCGGCAGCGTTGTCCGTGCTGGTCTACGAGGCCCGACGCGCGGACGACGCCCCGCCGGCGCGACTGCCCGGCGGGCGGCTCAACGACGTCATCGCGCAGATGGTGCGGGTCTGGGCGGATCTTGACGCGCTCGAGCGCGACCACCGGCTCGACTTCCTGCGCCAGCCCGACCTGGGCTTCGCCTGGGCGGCGTTCCGCTGGGCCGAGGGCGACGACCTCGACGACGTGCTCGGCGTGGTCGACCTCGCCGCCGGCGACTTCGTCCGGTGGATGAAGCAGCTGGTCGACCTGGCCGGTCAGGTCGCCGACGCGGCCGGCGACTCGCCGGTCCGCAAGACCGCCCGGGAGGTCGTCGCCCGGCTCAAGCGCGGCGTGGTGGCGTACTCGTCCGTCGTCGAGTGACGGGGGGGGGTCGCGCGCCGAGTACCGGTCGTCGGGGCGCGGCGAGCGCTAGCGGGGAGCCTCGGAGCCACCCGCCAGCGCAGCGGTGACGCGCCCGACGGAGGAGGCCAGGTTGTAGCGCTCGGCCAGCTCCGCCAGCCGATCCGGGTCGAGCGGGGAGTGGGGGAGCGCGGTGCCGGTCCGGTCCAGGTCGACGTCGCGGGCCACCGCGACGACCTGCGGCGCCACGTCGAGGTAGGGCTCGCCGGCGAGGATCTTGGCCCGTAGCCCGGGCGTCAGCTTGGCGGCCGGGTCGCGCGCCGCGGCGCGGATGCCCGCCAGATCGCCGTACGAGGCGAGCAGGCCGGCCGCACCCTTCTCGCCGATGCCCTTCACGCCGGGCAGGCCGTCGGAGGCGTCGCCGCGCATGGTGGCGAAGTCGGCGTACTGGGCCGCCGAGACGCCGTACTTCTCCTGCACCCAGGCGTTGTCGACCCGCTCGTGGTTGCCGACGCCCTTGGCGATGTAGAGCACCCGCACGCCGGCGGCGTCGTCGACGACCTGGAAGAGGTCCCGGTCGCCGGTGACGACGTCGACGGGCAGACCCGCCCCCGTGGCGAGCGTGCCGATGATGTCGTCGGCCTCATAGCCGGCCGCGCCGCGCACCGGCAGCCCGAGGGCGGCCAGGACGTCGACGATGATCGGCACCTGCACCTGGAGCGGGTCGGGCACCTCCTCGACGTCCGGGCCCACCACGTTCTCGACGACGACGCGCTGCGCCTTGTAGGAGGGGATCAGGTCGACGCGCCACTGCGGGCGCCAGTCGTCGTCCCAGCAGCAGATCATGTCGCTCGGGCGGTACTGCTCGACCAGGCGGGCGATGAAGTCCAGGAAGCCACGCACCGCGTTGACCGGCGTGCCGTCGGCCGCCTTGATCTCCGGGACGCCGAAGAAGGCACGGAAGTACATCGAGGCCGAGTCGAGGAGCATGAGCCGGGCGGAAGGGGCGGGCAGCGTCTCAGGCACGGGAGAATCCAACCACGCAGGACGTACGTCCCGCGCGGGCACGGCGTGTCGTGGGCAACACGCCGCGATAAAGCAGAACGATCGTCAAATTTTGTGATCTGGAACACGCGCTGACCTGCGGAAACATGAAAACGCGCAGGTCAGGGGCGGGTTGACGGGGCGTGAACAACACGCGAATCTGAGGCAGTTCGTCCGGACATCCGCAATGCCCCTCTCCGCTGTAGACAACGAGACCTCGCCCGGCATCCAGTCGCGAGCAGGCTCGGCCCGAAGCGGGCGAGGGGCGTTGCGCGTCAGTACCCGGGCCTCCTCGCCACTAACCTGTGGCGGTGCGCCGCCGCCTGTTGATCGCCCTGCTCGCGGGTGCGGTGCTCGCGGCGGCCTTCGAGCCGCTCACACTGCCCTGGGTGATCCCGTTCGTCATCGCGGCCCGGCTGCTCTGCCTGCGCGGGCTCTCGGCCCGCGCGGCGCTGCTGCCGGGACTGGCCTTCGGGGCCGCCTTCGCCGGTGTGCACATCTGGTGGATGCGGGAGTCGATCGGCATCGGCGCCTGGTTCGGTCTGAGCGCCGCCATGGCCCTGTTCCTCATGCTCCTCGGCGCGGTCGACGCCGTCCTGTTGCGCCACCGCGCCTGGCCGCTGTGGACCGCGCTGTCGTGGATCGGCATCGAGTGGGCCCGCGGGTCGTACCCGTTCGGTGGCATGCCCTGGGGCCGGCTCTCCTTCGCCGTCGCCGACACCCCGCTGGCCCCCGCGCTGCCCTACCTGGGCACCGGGGGAGTGAGCCTGGTCCTTGCCCTCCTGGGCGCCCTGGTCGCCTGGCTCGCGATCGACGCGACCGCCCGCCGGCGGGCGGTCGGCACCATCATCGCGCTGTGCGCGGTGCTGAGCGTCCCGATCTGGCACCCGTGGCACGGCCACGACGAGGGCACGCTCCAGGTCGCGCTGGTCCAGGGCAACGTCCCCGGTGACGGCGACGTCCTCGACAACCACCGCGCGGTCACCGCCAACCACGTCGCGCTGACCGAGCAGCTGGCCCGCGACGTGACCGCCGGCACGCGGGCCAGGCCCGCCTTCGTGCTCTGGCCGGAGAACTCCACCGCCACAGACCCGATGACCGACACCGAGACCAACGACGGCATCTGGGCAGCGGTACGGGCCATCGACGTCCCGGTCGTGGTCGGCGGCCTGCCCGACGCGCCCGACAAGACCCACGTGCTCAACCAAGGCATCGTCTGGGATCCGGTCACCGGGCCCGGCGACCGGTACACCAAGCACAAGCCGGTGCCGTTCGGCGAGTACCTCCCGATGCGGGGCCTGCTCGGCGCCCGCAACTTCGGCGGCCTGAGCCAGCTCTCGTACGACATGGTGGCGGGCACCCGGCAGACGCCGCTGCGCGTCGCCGGGGTGCCGGTGAGCGACGCGATCTGCTTCGACATCGCCTTCGACAGCGTGGTCGACCCGCAGACCCGCAACGGCGGCCAGCTGCTCACCGTGCAGACCAGCAACGCGAGCTTCATCGGCACCGATCAGGTGGCCCAGCAGTTCGCGATCACCCGTGTCCAGGCGATGGCCGCAGGGCGCTACGCGGTCGTCGCCTCCCTCAACGGGCTGAGCGGCATCATCGCCCCGGACGGACACGTCGTGACCACCGCCCCGATCCGTACCAAGGCCGTCCTGGACCACGAGGTGCGGCTCATCAGCGGCACCTCGCCGGCGATGTGGCTGGGCTCGGCACCCGGTCAGGTGGCTGCCGGGTTGGTGCTGGCTAGGCTGGTAGCACTCCTGATCATCAGTAGGACAAGGCGGAAGACGGAACGTGAGTACTGACCTGCAGGGCCTCGGGCGGGTGATCATGGTGATCCCGACCTACAACGAGGCCGCGAACCTCGGCTGGATCGTCGAGCGTCTGCGCCGCGCCGAGCCCGGCGTCGACGTCCTCATCGTCGACGACAGCTCACCGGACGGCACCGGCGAGCTCGCCGACGAGATGGCCGAGGCCGACAGCCAGCTGCACGTCCTGCACCGCACCGTGAAGAACGGTCTCGGCGCCGCCTACCTCGAGGGCTTCGCGTGGGCCCTCGACCAGGGCTACGACGTGATCGGGGAGATGGACGCCGACGGTTCCCACCAGCCCGAGGAGCTGCACCGCCTCCTGGAGGCGTTGAAGAGCGCCGACCTGGTCATCGGCTCGCGCTACGTCCGTGGCGGCTCGGTCGTCAACTGGCCGCTCTCCCGCCAGGCGCTGTCGCGCGGCGGCAACTTCTACGTCCGGATGCTGCTCGGCATCGGGATCAAGGACGCCACCGCCGGCTTCCGGCTGTTCCGTCGCGAGACCTTGGAGAAGGTCGACCTCGGCTCGGTGGAGTCGGCCGGCTACGTCTTCCAGACTGACCTGGCCACCCGCACGGTCCGCGCAGGTCTCGTCGTCAAGGAGGTGCCGATCGAGTTCGTGGAGCGCGTACGCGGCGCCTCCAAGATGAGCGGCGCCGTCGCCTCCGAGTCGCTGAAGCTCGTCACCCGCTGGGGGATCCAGGAGCGCAAGGCGCAGCTGCGGCACGCGCTGGACAAGCGATGAGCCGGCGCCGGCGCTGGCCGTGGCTGCTCCTGCTCGCCTTCGTGGTGATGCCGGTCCTGGAGATCTACGTCATCATCCAGGTCGGCCAGGTCATCGGCGCCTGGTGGACGATCGTGCTGCTCGTCGCCGACGCCGTCTTCGGCAGCTGGCTGGTCAAGCACGAGGGGGCGCGCGCGTGGGCAGCGCTCCGTGAGGCGATCACCGCCGGGCGGATGCCCGCCAAGGAGCTCGCCGACGGGGTCCTCGTGCTGGTCGGCGGCACGCTCATGATCAGCCCCGGCTTCGTCTCCGACATCGCCGGCTTCGCGCTGATCCTGCCGTTCACCCGCCCGCTCGCGCGCCGCATCCTCACCGCGATCGTCGCGCGGCGGCTGGTCGTGGTCGGCCCGGGCATGCCGGGCGGCGCCTACCCCGGAAATGGCGCTCGCCCCGGAGCCGGTCCGCAGGGACCGGTCGTCCAGGGCGAGGTGGTCGACGACGACTAGGCGCTGGCCTAGACGCTGGCCCGCTTCTTGCTCGGGCGGTGCAGGTGCGCGGGACCGATCTCGCCGCCACGGAGCAGGTCGAGGCGCTCCTTCAGGATCTCCTCGAGCTCCTTCTCGGAGCGGCGCTCGAGCAGCATGTCCCAGTGCGTACGGGCCGGCTTCTCGTTCTTCTCCTCCGGCAGCGCGCCGGAGACGTTGAGCGCCTCGGCGCCGCAGCGCGGGCACTCCCACGTCGCGGGCACCTCGGCCTCGTCGGACATGGTGATCTCGAACTGGTGCCCGTGCCGGCACTTGTAGCCGACCTGCTGGCGTGCGGCGAACTCGATGCCGCGCTCGTCCTCGAAGCTCTGACCGCCGAGCCGGGCACCGCGCAGTGTGCGCTCTGCCATGGGCCACCTCCTTTGTTTTCCCCCGAGAGATCAATGGGCGGCTCAGGCGAACCCCCATGACGGAGGGACCTGGTTCCGAACCCTTCGACCCTTTCAACGGTAACCGCGGGCCGAAGATTCCGTCCATGACGTCGAATGAGTCACAAAAAGTCTTGTCTCGCCGGGTCGTCGCCGGGTGATCAGAGGGAGACCGGAACGGCGTTGCCCGCCTCCTCGATGCCGCGCCGCGGATCGAGCCGTAGCAGGAGGAGCGCGCCGAGGACGAAGAAGACCAGCAGCGAGACGATCGCGGGACGGTACGAGCCGGTGATCTGGAAGACCACGCCGAACAGCAGCGTGCCGAACCACGACGTGCCCCGCTCGCAGGCGTTGTAGAGCGCGAAGTACTCGCCCTCGCGGCCGCGGGGGATGAGGAGGCTGTAGAACGATCGGGAGAGGGCCTGGGTGCCGCCCATGACGATGCCGATCGCGACGCCGACGACCAGGAACAGGATGACGTTGCGCGCCGGCAGGAACATCGCGCCCACGACGATCGCCATCCAGGCGAAGGTGCCGTACAGGAGGCACTTGTATGCGCCGTGCCGATCCGCCCACCGGCCGAAGAAGAGGGCGCCGCCGAAGGCGACGAACTGGATCAGCAGGATCGCGGCGATCAGCACCGAGTCACCGAAGTGCAGCTGCTTGGAGCCGAAGATGGAGGCGCTGTAGATGACCGTCTGGATGCCGTCGTTGTAGAAGAGGTAGGCGAGCAGGAAGGTCATCGTCATCGGGAAGCCCCGGACCTCCTTGAGCGTCGTCCACAGCTGCCCGAAGCTGCGCCGGACCAGCCCGCCCTCCTCCGGTACGACGTGG
The DNA here is from genome assembly GCF_055391535.1 of Nocardioides sp. JCM 18998. Taxonomy (NCBI): domain Bacteria; kingdom Bacillati; phylum Actinomycetota; class Actinomycetes; order Propionibacteriales; family Nocardioidaceae; genus Nocardioides; species Nocardioides sp. JCM 18998. Next base: position 3,548,664 of record NZ_AP043886.1, on the reverse strand, counting down.
GTCGGCGGCACGTTGGTGAGCCGGGAGATCGGGATGATGGTGAAGCCGGCCCACCAGACGGCGGCGGAGAGCAGCGAGAGCCGAGCGGCCATCTCCTTCTCCAGTCCGAAGGCGGCGTGCAGCTGCACCAGGATCAGGTTGAGCAGCAGCAGCACGCCACCGCCGAGGTAGCCGAACGCCCAGGCACGCGAGGAGGCCGCATCCCGCTCGTCGGCGGTGGAGATGTCGACCAGCATCGCGTAGTAGGAGACCAGCGAGCAGCCGGCCAGGATCGAACTCACCACCACCGCGACCGAGGCCAGCTGCCAGTGATCGCCGCGCAGGAAGAACAGCAGCGAGGCGAAGAAGGCACCGGACCAGGCGAACCACGCCATGTGCTCCTTCTTGCGGCCGCTGCGGTCGACCACCGCCCCGACGACCGGCAGCACGAAGGCGCTCGCGATGGTCGCGAAGCTGGTCAGGTACGACGGGAGCGAGCCGGCGGCGAGGTGCAGCCCGAGGACGTCGACGGTCTTGGAGCAGGTGTCGTCCGGGCTCTCGCCACAGCCGGCGGCGCGGCCGGCGACGGTGATCATCAGCGGGCCGAAGATCACCGTGAGAACGGTCGTGTAGAACGCCGAGTTGGCCCAGTCGTACCAGTTCCAGGCGTTCTGCTGCTGGCGCCGACGTACGGCAGCGAAGTCGCCCAGGCCGCCCGGTGTGTCCTGCATCGTGCTCATGCGCGGTCCTGCGTCGCGTCCCGGCCGTCCGCCGGCCACTGGCCGCGGGCGACCAGCACCTCCTTCAGCAGATCGGTGCGATCGGTCATCAGGCCGTCCACCCCGAGGTCGAGGAGCGCGCTCATCTCGGTGGGGTCGTCGATCGTCCATACGTGCACCTGCTTGCCGGCCCGGTGGGCCCGCTCGACGAATGCGGCGGTCACGATCGGAAGGGTGCGACCCGCGATGCGCCGATCGTGCGGCACCTGGAACGCGGCGAAGTCGTCGCCGGCGAGGCGGCGCGCCAGCCCGAGGCTCGGCGAGAGCAGGTAGGCGGCGACCTCGACGGGGTGGGCACTCGTCGGGACACGCCCGTCGGTGAGCCGCCGGAACGCCCGCAGGCGGGCGACCCCGAAGGAGCCGACCATCACCCTCCGGTGAGCATTGCGAGCGTCGAGGAACGCGGCAAGGGCCGGCACCGCCCCCTGCGCCTTGAGGTCGATGTTGAAGGTCGCGTCCGGGAAGGAGTCGAAGAGCTCGGCGAGGGTGGGGACCTGGTGGCGGCCCCCGATCCGGGCGGCCCGTACCTCGGCCAGGGTCAGCTCCGCGATGGCGCCCTTCTGATCGGTGACCCGATCCAGGACCGCGTCGTGGAACGCCAGCAGCTCCCCGTCGCGGGTGACGTGGACGTCGGTCTCGAGGTGGGTGTAGCCGAGCCCGACGGCGTGCTCGAACGCCGCGAGCGTGTTCTCCAGCCCCTCGATCTCGGGGTGGTAGGCCCCGCCGCGATGGGCGAAGGCGAGGACGGGGGCAGACACAGCGCGCACTTTACGGGCAGCGACCCGGAGCGGGAGGAGGTCCCGGGCCTGGTCCTGATCTGCCGGATTTCGATGGATCGCCAGCGGCGGCGGCCCTACCGTCCTGCTGTGGCGTCCTTCGTTCCCACCGCGCTCGAGAGGATCGTGCCGCGCGTCGAGGTCGCCGACGATGCCTTCGCCCAGCGCTTCCGGGTGCTGCTCACCGTCCTGTGGCTGCACATCCCAATGGTCCTCGTCGTCGGCGAGGTGAAGGGCGCCTGGTCCTCCGAGCCCGCTCACTCCGGGGTGATGCTCGGCATGACGATGCCGACCAGCGGGATGGCGGCGAGCCACCGCGTGATGCTGTACCTCGTACTGGCCGTGAGCGTCGCGTCCGCCGCACTCGCGTCGATGAGCCACCGACGAACGGTCCAGACCTATGCGGTCACCGTCGGCCTCGTCTTCGGTGCAGCGGCGCTCGTCCGCGCCGGCGGAGGCCTGACCGACCTGCACTTCGACTTCTTCGTCGTGCTCGCGGCCGTGGGTCTCCTCCAGAGCGCGGGCTCGTTCGCTGTCGCCGTGATCCTGGTGGCGGCCCATCACCTGGTCACCGGGATCTGGATGCCGGACGCTGTCTACTCCGATCCTCGTGTGAGCGGCAACCCGCTCCCGTGGGTCCTGATGCACACCGCTTTCGTGATCGCACTGTGTGCCGTCCAGGTCACCTACTGGCACTTCATCGCCGCCGAGCGGCACGCGCTCGACGTCCTCAGAGCCGCGCAGGCGCGGATCGCCACCGAGCGCCTGGTCGCCGAGGAGCGGGCCGTCGTGGAGATTCACAGCGCCGCCGAGCGTGCCGCCCGGGGGCGGTCGGCCCGTCCCTCGCCGCACGTGTGAGCGGAGAGCGGGCGGTCAGATGCGTCGCAGCGCGGCCTCGGCAGCGTGGAAGCCTGCCATGCCGTGCACCCCGCCACCAGGTGGTGTCGCGGAGGAGCACAGGTAGACCCCCGGCACGCCCAGCGCGTACGGGTCCGCGGCGAGCCGCGGTCGCGCGACGATCTGCCGCGCGGTGTTGGCGCCGGCGCTGATGTCGCCACCGACGTAGTTGGCGTTGTACCGCTCGAGCTCGGCGGGGCCACGACCGGCGACGGCGCGGACCCGATCGCGGAAGCCGGGGGCGAACCGCTCGATCTGGGCGAGGATCGCCTCGGTGGCATCGCCCGTATAGCCCTGCGGCACGTGGGCGTAGGCATAGACCGGATTGAGGCCGTCGCGCGAGCGGCCCGGGTCGGCGAGCCACTGCTGGCCGAGCAGCACGAAGGGCCGTTCGGCGAGCCTGCCCCGCACCGTCCGGGCCTCGGCCTCGGCGACCTGTGCGGCGCTTCCCCCGAGATGGACCGTGCCGGCCCGGCCGCAGTCGGGGTTGGTCCACGGGATCGCCCCCTCGACGGCGAGGTCGAGCTTGAACGCACCCGGCCCGTACCTGAACCGCTCGAGCGCGTGCCGCACCCGTGTCGGCAACAGGTCGCCGAGGATGTCCACGGCGCCACGGGGTGCCGTGTCGAGCATGACGACGTCGGGAGCGGCGCCCAGCATCTCGCGGATCCGGTCGAGCGAGTCCACGCGCGCGCCGGTGACGACGCGCCCGCCGTGGGCCTCCAGCTCGGCGACGAGCGCGGCCGCGATCGCACCGCTGCCGCCCTCGGCGACCGGCCAGCCGACCGCTTGGGCGGAGGCCGCCAGGACCAGGCCGACCGAGCTGGTCAGAGGCAGGTCGAGCCGGCCGAAGGCGTGGGCGGCCATGCCGGTGAAGAGCGCACGGGCTGGCTCGTCACGGAAGCGTCGTACGGTCGCGGTGGCCGGCGGGAGAGCGCGCATCCCGAATCGGCCGAGCGTGACGGGGTGGCGGGGCAGGTGCAGCACCGGTCCGAGAACGTCGTCCATCAGGGCGTCGAAGTCGTCGACCGCCGGGTCGAGCAGCCGTGCCCACCGCTCGGCGTCCTCGCCGAGCGAGCCGAGCGTGCGCTCTCGTGAGCGCGTCGCGACGGCGGCCCGGCCGTCGTCGAGCGGGTGGGCCAGGTCGAGCTCGGGCCAGAGCCAGCGCAGGCCGTGCCGCTCCAGGTCGAGGGAGGAGAGGTACGGCGAGGCGACGCCCATCGGGTGGAAGGCGGCGCACTCGTCGTGCAGCAAGCCCGGCAGGGTGCGCTCGCTCGTGCGCGTGCCCCCACCGACACGGTCGGCCGCCTCGAGGACCGTGACCGACAGCCCGCCCTGGGCGAGCCTGATGGCGGCAGCGAGCCCATTGGGCCCACTGCCCACGACCGCGGCAGTCGTCATAGCCGAACGATATCGGCCCCGAACGTCGAGCCCGTCGAGACCGCATCACCCCGGGGCTCGACCGGTCTCGACAGGCTCGACCTCCGGTGGCTCAACCTCCGGGGGCTCGACCTCCGGAGGGCTCGGCCTCCGGGGCCGTCAGATGTCGCGGAAGGGCTCGATGTTGGCGCCGAGCTGGTTGAGCCGCTCGGCGAGGTCCTCGTAGCCGCGCGCGATGACGTAGGTGGAGCGCAGCACCGAGGTGCCCTTGGCGGCCAGCATCGCCAGCAGGATGACCACGGCCGGTCGCAGGGCCGGCGGGCAGACGATCTCGGTGCCGGAGAAGTGCGTCGGACCCTCGATCATCACGCGGTGCGGGTCGAGCAGCTTGACCTGGCCGCCGAGCTTGTTGAGCTCGGTCAGGTAGATCGCGCGGTTCTCGTACACCCAGTCGTGCAGCAGCGTCTGGCCCTGGGCGACCGCCGCGATCACGGCGAAGAACGGCAGGTTGTCGATGTTGAGCCCGGGGAACGGCATCGGGTGGATCTTGTCGAGCGGCGCCCGGAGCAGGGACCGCTTGGTGGCGATGTCGACCAGCCGGGTCTTGCCGTTGCGGGCGGCGTACTCCTCGCTGCGCTCGTAGACGAAGCCCATCTCCTCGAGCGTCGCGAGCTCGATCTCCATGAACTCGATCGGCACCCGGCGGATGGTGATCTCGGAGCTGGTCACGATCGCCGCGGCGAGCAGCGACATCGCCTCGATCGGGTCCTCGGACGGCGCGTAGTCGATGTCGACGTCGATCTCGGCCACGCCGGTGACGGTGAGGGTGGTGGTGCCGATGCCGTCGACGGCGACGCCGAGCTTCTGCAGGTAGAAGCACAGGTCCTGGACCATGTAGTTGGACGAGGCGTTGCGGATCACGGTGGTGCCGGGGTGGAGGGCGGCGGCCATCAGCGCGTTCTCGGTGACGGTATCGCCGCGCTCGGTGAGCACGATCGGGCGCACCGGCTGCACGCCCGCGTCCACGCTGGCGTGGTAGGAGCCGTCGGTCGCCTTGACCTGCAGGCCGAAGGGGCGCAGCGCCGCCATGTGCGGCTCGACGGTGCGCTCGCCGAGGTTGCAGCCCCCGGCGTAGGGGAGCTGGAAGGTGTCGCTGCGGTGCAGCAGCGGACCGAGGAACATGATCACCGAGCGGGTACGGCGCGCGGCGACCTCGTCGATGGCGTCCAGACGCAGCTGCTTGGGCGGGATGATCTCGAGGTCGTTGTCCTCGTTGAGCCAGCGGGTGTGCACGCCGAGGGAGTTGAGCACCTCGAGGAGGCGGTTGACCTCCTCGATCCGGGCGACCTTGCGCAGCGTCGTCCGGCCCTTGTTGAGCAGCGTCGCGCACAGCAGCGCGACCCCGGCGTTCTTCGAGGTCTTGACCTCGATCTCGCCCTCGAGGGTGGTCGGGCCGGTGACGCGCAGGTGCGTCGGGCCGGCGCCCAGGGCGACGATCTCGGACTCGAGGGCGCTGCCGATCCGGGCGATCATCTCGAGGGAGAGGTTCTGCTGGCCCTTCTCGATCCGGTTGATCGCGCTCTGACTCGTGGCCAGGCGCTCCGCCAGCTGCGCCTGGGTCAGCCCGCGGTGCTTGCGAGCGTCCCGGACGAGGTTGCCGATGCGGCCCTTGTAGTCATCCGTCATGCGCACCAAGGTAACTCACATATGAGATATCGCAACGCCAGCGATGCGGCGTGGCGCATCCCTGCGAGGATGAGACCCATGCTCGCCACCACGCTGCAGGGCCCGTTCGACATCCGCTACACCGAGGTCCCCGACCCCGAGATCACCGCGCCGACCGACGCCATCGTCAAGGTCACGGCCGGATGCGTGTGCGGATCCGACCTGTGGAACTACCGCGGCGAGAACCAGATCACGCCCGGCATGACCATCGGCCACGAGTGCCTCGGCGAGGTCGTCGCCGTCGGGTCCGACGTCACGACCGTCAGGGTCGGGGACCACGTCGTGGTGCCCTTCTGCCACTGCGACAACACCTGCCCCGACTGCCTGGCCGGCGCCCAGTCCGCGTGCCCGCACGGTGGCTTCACGCTCAGCGGTCAGGGCGAGCTCGCCCGGGTCGCCCAGGCCGACGGCAGCCTGGTCAAGCTCGACGGCGCACCCGATCCCGCGCTGATCCCCTCGTTGCTCGCGCTCACCGACGTCATGCCGACCGGCTGGCACGCGGCCGTCTCGGCCGGTGTGCGAGCAGGCGGCACCGTCGTCGTCATCGGCGACGGCGCGGTGGGTCTGTGCGGTGTGCTCGCGGCGTCGGTGATGGGCGCCGAACGGGTGATCGCGATGTCGCGCCACGAGAGCCGGCAGCGGATCGCCACCGCCTTCGGCGCCACCCACATCGTCCCGCAGCGCGGCGAGGAGGGGGTGGCGGCGATCCACGAGCTCACCGTCGGCATCGGCGCCGACGCGGTGCTGGAGTGCGTGGGCACCGGGCAGTCGATGGACACCGCCTTCCAGGTCGCCCGCGCGGGCTCGACCGTCGGGTTCGTCGGGGCGCCGCACGGCGTCGAGCTCCCGGTGCGCCGGATGTTCGTCAAGAACATCGGTCTCGCGGGCGGGATGGCACCGGTGCGCCGCTACCTGCCCGAGCTGCTCGACCTGGTGCTGGAGCACCGGATCGACCCCGGGAAGGTCTTCGATCTGACCCTGCCGATGGACCGCGTCGCCGAGGGGTATGAGGCCATGGACCAGCGCCGCGCGATCAAGGTCGCCCTCACGCCGGTGTCCTGACGCCGGTGTCCTGACGCCGGTGTCCTGACGGCGCCCGCTCAGCGGCGGCTCGTCAGCCGACGGCGACGGTCGTCGCGGCGGCGCAGGTCGCGGCCGAGGCGACGGTCGCCGTGGTAGAGGATCGAGGCCCAGTCGACCCCGTCAGCACCGGCCACGCCGGCGACGGCGGGCGCCGGGGCCGGCTTGCGCTTCGGCACCATCAGCCAGTTGGCCACGCCCATCGCCATGTCGATCAGCGAGTTCCCGATCCCGATGTAGGCGCGGATGGCGCCGAAGGCGAGGACGGCGTTGAAGACGGCGAAGGCGAAGTTGCCCCAGTTGTGGTGGTGGTAGTCGCGCCACGCCGTGAGTACGGAGTAGATGACGACCAGGTAGGGGACGACCACGTACAGGCCCGGCGAGGCGGTCCGGTTGCGCACCTTGGGCGTACGGGCGAAGGGGATCTTCTCCCCGGTGAACGCCTGCTGGATCGACTTGAGCACGCCGGCCACGTTGACCGGCAGCAGCACCAGGTTGAAGCCGTAGATGCGGAAGACGTCCAGGTAGCGGTGCCCGCACAGGTTGAGATCGCTCGACATCGCGATGAAGTAGGGCAGTGCCGCACCGACCACCAGCGGACTGAGCAGACGCCCGTCGTACGGGTAGAACAGCAGGAAGATCAGCCCGACGCTCGCCCACGCGAGCGACGCCATGTAGTTCACCCGCAGCGCGACCTCGAGGTGCTTGAGCGGGCGCCCCACCTCCGCGCGCCGGCGGCGCGTCTGGAGGAACTTGGGCAGGATCAGCAGGCCGCCGTTGGCCCAGCGGCGGCGCTGCACGACCAGCGAGCCGAAGTCCGGCGGGGTGGCGCTGTAGCTGAGCCGCTCGGGGTAGTTGATCAGCCGCCAGCCGGCGGCCGCGATGTCGACGCTGGACTCGGTGTCCTCGATGACGGTCCGGTCCTGGATGTAGGTCCGGATCTCGTGGCCGCCGACGGTGTCGACCTCGACGATGTCCTCCAGCGCCTCACGCCGGATCACCGCGTTGGCGCCCACCCAGAACGTCGCGTCGTACGCGGTCATGCCCTGGTGCAGGATGTGCTGGATGTCGGTGGTGGCACCCGCGATCCGCTCGATGCGGGTGGGGGCACCGCGGAACGACGAGTACGGCGTCTGCACGATGGCGACCCGGTCGTTCTCCGGCTGCTCGAGGAAGTAGACGAGCCGCAGGCAGTAGTCGCGCAGCAGCTGCGAGTCGGCATCGAGGGTGAGCACGTAGGTGGTGTTCTCGATGTCGATGTCGTCCGTCTGGGCCGGGGCGTCCGGTGCGACCTTGCGCAGCTCGATGCCGGCGGCCGTCCGGGTCTGGCGCCAGCGCTCGCCCATCAGGCCGAGGTAGGCGTTGATGTTCATCGCCTTGTTGGCCTCCTGCGACAGCGAGGCGTAGCGCTTGCGCTCGAAGGTGTCGAGACGGGCGCCGAAGATCCAGATCAGGCGGCGGTGCAGCTCGAGCAGGCGCGCGGCGGGCAGCTCGGCGTCGCGCTCGCGCAGCATCGACTCGAGCGCGAGCAGGGTCAGCCGCAGCTCGCTCGCGAGCCCCATCAGCACCTGGTCGACGAAGAACTCGCTGACGTGGTCGGCGACCGTCTCGGAGACGCCCATCTCCTCGAGCCACTCGGCGGCCGCGGTGTAGGACTCGGCCAGCCGGCGGACGAGGGCGAGCGGCGCGACGGCGTACTCCAGGCCCTCCTCGTGATCCTCCGCGAGGTCGGCCTGCGGGAGCTGCTTGGCCAGCTGGGCGCGGGCATGCTCGTAGGCCCGCATCGCGCGTCCGTGCGGGGTGGCCAGGGCATCGGCGATCTCGGCCGCCAGGGCACGCGTGACGTTGAGACGCTCGAGGGTCTCGGGGTCGGTCGGGAACGGCGGGTCGTCCAGGAGCAGCACCACCCGGAGGTCGGGGAACTCCTGCAGCGCCGCGCTCCACAGCGTCAGCCGCACCACGTCCGGCTCCTCCGCGTAGGACGGCACCAGTACGGTCAGCGCGTCGTGCTCGTCGGTGAAGTGGGCGTCGAGCAGGCCCCGGGGAACACGACGGTGGTCCCGGAAGCGGCGCAGGGCGCCCTGGCGGGCCACGAGGTACATCAGCGCGGACCAGGTCAGGAACGTGACCACCGCGAGGTAGCCGATCGCCTCCATGGTGAACCGGAAGCCGCCACCGTCGTCGAGGAAACGGCGCACCACCGTCGAGACGACGTAGCCGATCCAGCACAGGATCGTCACCACGATCGCGACCCGGCCCCACGCCAGTTTGGCGATGCTCGGCTGCAGGTGCACGATCGGCATGGGCTCGGAGCGCCGCTCCGCACCCCACTGCCGCCGAGGTCCTGTCGAGGTCTGTGCGGTCGACTGCTCAACAGCCGGCCGGTCGATCACGCCGCTCATCGTATTTTCCCGATTCTCTTCGGATCGCGCATTTGCTACCGATAGGAAGAGTTCGGCAGCGCTCTCGCGAATCTGAGCACCTGGCACAAAGAATATGGGGGAGGATCCCGTGGGTCAGTTCGAAGGTCGCCGGTTGTCGCTGCAGCGGACCGGGATCTTGGTCGTGGTTCTCCTCGCAGCGGTGTTCGCCTCGCTGCGGGGCTGGAACTGGTTCCAGGAGAGCCGCGCGCTCGACCAGGCCGCGGGCCCCGGGTTCGCCGGGTACGTCGATGTCACCGCGACCCCGCAGCTGTCGTTCGAGGACCCGCAGAACGCCGCCTCGCGCGATGCCGTGCTCGCGTTCGTGGTCGCCGATCCGCAGAGCTCGTGCTCCCCGTCCTGGGGCGCGGCGTACTCGCTGGACGAGGCGGGCGAGCAGCTCGACCTCGACCGCCGGATCGCGCGCCTGCAGCAGCGCGGTGGCTCCGCCATCGTCTCCTTCGGCGGTCAGGCCAACACCGAGCTCGCCGTGGCGTGCACGTCCGAGACCGACCTGTACGACGCGTACAAGGAGGTGGTGAGCCGCTACCACCTCCGCACGATCGACCTCGATCTCGAGGGCGCCGCGCTCGACGACACCGCCGCCGCGCAACGCCGCGCGAAGGCGATCGCCCAGCTGCAGGCGAGCACCCACGTGCAGGTGTGGCTGACGGTGCCGGTGGCCCGCAGCGGACTGGTGCAGACGGGTCAGGCCGCGGTCTCGGCGATGCTGAGCGCCGGCGTCAAGCTGGCCGGCGTCAACGTGATGACGATGGACTACGGCAACGACCTGCCGAGCAACGAGACCATCGGCGAGGCCGCCCAGGAGTCGCTCACCGCGACGCACGACCAGCTGCGCACGCTCTACGCGAGCGCCGGCGACGCCCTCACCTCGGTGGGCGCCTGGCAGCGGCTCGGCGCCACCGCGATGATCGGGCAGAACGACACCGCGGGCCAGGTCTTCGGGCTGCTCGACGCCCAGCGGCTGCGCTCCTTCGCCGTCGCTCACAAGCTCGGCCGGCTCTCGATGTGGTCGCTCAACCGCGACCGGGCGTGCGGCGCGAACTATCCCGACGTCACGATCGTCTCCGACGCCTGCAGCGGCGTGAAGCAGGACGCGGGCGAGTTCGCCAGCACCCTGGGCGGCACCGGTCACCTCGACGAGTCGTCCGTCGCGACGGAGGCCGCGAGCAACGGCCCGTCGAGCAACCCCACGGTGGTGCCGTCGGACGACCCGGCGACCAGCCCGTACCAGATCTGGCAGCCGGACCAGGTGTACCTCGAGGGCACCCGGGTGGTGTGGCACCGCAACGTCTACGTCGCCAAGTGGTGGACCTCCGGTGACGTGCCCGACGACCCGCTCGAGAACGGCGACGCCACGCCCTGGACCCTGATCGGTCCGGTGCTGCCCGGCGAGTCGCCGCGCCCGACGCCGACCCTGCCGGCCGACTACTACCCGACCTGGCGGATCGACAAGACGTACCACGCCGGCGACCGGGTCCTCCTCGACGGCGTGCCGTACGTCGCGCAGTGGTGGACCCAGGGCGACAGCCCCGCCACACCGGGGACGCTGAACGCGCCGTCGCCGTGGCGCCCCCTCACCGAGCAGGAGATCAACGCCGCCCTGCACGGCACCGCGTCGCCCTCGGCGCCGGCCCAGCAGGAGCCGTAGGCCGGATCGGCCCGGAGGTCGGGTATCGCGGCGTCAGGCGCTGCGATACCCGAGCGCGAGCTGGCGGTAGTGCTCGGCGTTGAGCCGGATCAGGGCGACGTCGTCGTCGGAGAGCTCGCGTCGGATCCGTGCCGGTACGCCGGCCACCAGGGAGCGGGGCGGCACGGCCATCCCCTCGGGTACCAGCGCGCCGGCGGCGACGATCGAGCCGGCGCCGATGACCGCACCGTTGAGGACGGTGGCGTTCATCCCGACCAGGACATCGTCCTCGATCGTGCAGCCGTGCAGCACAGCGCTGTGCCCGACCGACACGTTCGCACCGACCGTGAGCGGCACGCCGGGGTCGGCGTGTCCCGCGACCAGGTCCTGCAGGTTGCTGCCGGCGCCGATCGAGATCGCCTCCGCGTCGGCGCGGACCACCGCGTTGAACCAGATGCTGGCCTCGGCCTCCACCGTCGCGGCGCCGATCACGAAGGCTCCCGGAGCGACGTACGCGGTCTCGTGGACGGTGGGCCGGGCATGGGGGAGTGGCAGCAGGGTCATGAGGACATCCTGCCCGGGTCAGGGCTGGTGCCGACGCGCCACCGGGGCGCCGTGCAGCGCCTGGACGAGGCCGTCGCGGACCCGGCGAGGTCGCAGGATCGGGGTGTCGTCGTGGGCGGCCTCGCGCATCCCGGCGAGAACCTCGGTAAGGACGTCGGTCGTGGTGTGGCGCGGGGTCCAGCCCAGCTCGACCCGCGCGCGGGTGCTGTCCAGCAGGGGCGCCTGGTAGGCCATGTCGAGCCAGCCGACGTCGACCTGCTGCAGGTGCGCCCTCCAGGTGAGGTCCGCAGCGGCGCGCAGGACCGGCAGCGGGACCTGGACGTGGCGCCCACCCAGCGCCCGGGCGAGCTCCTCGACTCGCGCGACGCCGTCGCCGGCGAGGTTGAAGGCACCGGCGCGCTGCTGCTCGACGATCAGCCGGATCGCGCTCGCCACATCGTCGGCATGCACGAACTGCAGTCGTAGCCGCCCGTCGACCGGCAGGAGAGGCACCCGCTTGAGGGCCGCCGCCGGGAGGAGCGCCGGGACGGCGTAGCGCAGCAGCCCCGAGCCCATCGTGCGCTGGCCGATCAGCACGGGCCGGGTGCGGGCGATGACGACCTCGGGGTGCTGGATCGTCATCTCGTCGAGGTGGCGCTCCACGGCGACCTTGTGCCGGCTGTACGGCGAGGTCACGATGCCCTCCCGCGCCCAGGTCTCCGCCACCGGGCGGTCGTCGTCCGGAGCGGGGGAGTAGACCCCCAGGGAGGACTGATGGACCAGGTGCCGCACCCCTGCGGCGAGAACCGCCCCGGTCACCGCACGGGTGCCCCCGACGTCGAGCCGCTCGGTGTAGGCCCGGTCGTGGGTGGGCTGGAAGGCCCAGGCCAGGTGGACGACGGCATGGACGTCCGCGAACGCCTCGGTCAGGCGCTGCTCGGCGTCGGGCCCGGTCAGATCGAGGGCGTGCCAGAGGGCCGCGGCATACGGGCTGTCCGGACCGGGCGGTCGCCGGGCGATGCCCACCACCTCGTGACCGTGCGCGCTCAGCGTGCGTAGCAGCGCCGTCCCGGCGTTGCCGCTGGCCCCGGTGATCGCGATCCGCATACGACGGAGGTACCCACGGCGCCGCCCCTCCTGACGCCGAGCACCGGTCTAGCCCACCCGATCCGGTTTCGCGCAGGCCCGTCACCCGACCGGAGCGGTCCTCGTTGGACGGGTCGATCGCGCCAGGTCCTCCAGGTCCTCCAGGTAGTGGTCACTCTCGGATCCCCGCCACCCATGCGTCGAACGGAGCCCTCCCCGTGAGCGAGTTGACACGTTGGTTCGAGATCACGCGCCCTGAGCGCGCCGTGACGCCGACTCCGCGACGGATCCGCAACCTGCGCCCGAGCGCGCCGATGTTCCCCGGCTACCGGATCGCCGCGATCGTGCCCTGCCTCAACGAGGCCGAGGCGATCGCCCACGTCGTCACGGGCCTCAAGGACGCCGTGCCGGGCATCGACGTCTACGTCTACGACAACAACAGCACCGACGGGACCGCCGAGATCGCGCGCCGGGCCGGTGCGATCGTCCGTACGGAGCACCGCGCCGGCAAGGGCAACGTCGTCCGGCGTGCCTTCGCCGACATCGACGCCGACATCTATCTCCTGATCGACGGCGACGACACCTACGAGGCCGCGCACGCGCCCCAGATGATCCGGGCGCTGATGGACGGGCCGTACGACCACGTCCTCGGCGTCCGCACCCCGGAGGATGCGCAGGAGGCCTATCGGGGCGGCCACGAGTGGGGCAACCGGCTGCTCAACGGCGTCGTGGCCCGACTGTTCGGGCAGAACGCGCGCGACATGCTGAGCGGCTACCGCGTCTTCAGCCGGCGGTTCGTGAAGAGCTTCCCGGCCACCTCGCGCGGCTTCGAGATCGAGACCGAGCTGACCGTGCACTGCCTGACGCTGCGAGTGCCCTGTACCTCGGTGCCGGTCGGGTTCCGCGCCCGTCACGACGGCAGCGAGTCCAAGCTGCACACCTTCCGCGACGGCCGCCGCATCCTGCACACGGCCTTCTCGCTGTTCCGCTACGAGCGCCCGCTGCCGTTCTACGCCGGCCTCGTCGCCGTCACCGCCCTGCTCTTCGTGCTGCTCGCCTACGTCGGGCACCTCTTCGGGACCGACATCGGCCTCACCGTCGAGGCGCAGTTCGCGGGTGTGGTCACGGTGTCGGTCCTCGTGGCGATCGGCCTGGTCGTCGACGTGATCACGCGCTCGCGCCACAGCCAGAGCCACCTGGTCTACATGCACCATCCCGCCGTGCCCGCGGCGGCCACCGCGGCGGTGGTCACGCTCGCCAGCCCGGAGCGTGAGATGCCGGCGGTCGCGGCTCTTCGATGACCACTGCGCCAACACCCACCGGCCGCCCGGGCGGCCCGTGGGCTCCTCGAGCCGCGCCCGTCCTGGCCCTCGCCGCCCTCCTCGTCGCCGCCGGCGTCCTCGCCTCCCCGGGGCTGCGCCACCAGGCGTACGTCTCGACGCACCGCCTCGCCACCCCGTACGTCGAGCTCGCCTTCGCCTCACCCACCGCGGCCCGTACCTGCTCGCGCGACGTGAACGCCCAGGGCGTCCAGGTCGCGCTGACCAGCCACCTGGATCGCACCACTGCCTTCGACTGGACCTCCGGCACCGAGCACGGCTCGCTCAGCGTCGCGCCGGGCACTCGCGGCATCTTCGGCGTTCGGCTGCCGCGTGGCACCGCGCCGCGGACCATCACCATCACCCTCACCGGTCGCCCCGAACGGCTGGTGCTGCACTGCCACGGAGCAGGGGCAGGGGCAGGAACGTGAGCGCGCTGTGGCGCAACGGCGACCCGGTCGACCTGGCCTGGCGCGGCACGGGCTACATCCGCGGCTACATGCGGATGGACATCCCGCCGGCCGCCCAGGTGCGCCGGGCGCTGGGTCAGATCGCGCTGCGCTCGCCCCAGGTGGGCCGCTGGTGCCATCCGGACGGGCGCTGGCGCCCAGTGCGGCCGCACGAGCTCGACGCCTGGCTCGACCTGCACGTCATCGCCAGCGACCTTCCCCGGATCACGCCGGAGCTCGGGTTCACGCTGCCGCCGCACCTGTCCCCGAGGCAGCGGTTCTCGGTGATGGTCGGCGACGACTGGATGCTGTTCACCGCCGACCACGAGTTCGGCGACGGGCTGACCGTCGACACCTTCAACGGTCATCTGCTGCGCCAGGCCGACGAGGTGCGCATGCTGCCCCTGCCCTGGCGGGTGGCGACGGCGTGGGAGCGGGACCGGGACATCGCCGCGGGCGTCGCGCGGAGCCTGCCGTCGCTGCCGTACGTCCTGCGCCACCGGCGCGCGCTGGCCGGCGGCGCGTACGCACTCGACGACGTCGAGCGCACCCCGACGACGGTCGTGGCGGTCAGCGACCTGCGCTTCACCGCCGCCGTGCGCGACCTGCGCACCCGGCTCTACCCGGGCGCCAGCATGGCCGCGATGGTGGTCGCCGGGATCCGGGCGGGCCTGGCCCGCTGCCTGAGCGAGGCCCGGCCGGGCTTCGAATGCCTCTACAACAGCCGCGCCCAGCGCGAGGGCGCGCCGCTCTGGGGCAACTGGTCGGCCGGCATCTACGTCCGGCCGTCCGACGATCACGACCCGGTGGCGATCTCGGCGGCGATGACCGAGGTCCGCCGCCGGGGCCTGCCGAGCTACTCGCTCGCCTCCCTGCGCGGCCGCGGGCGCCACCGCACCGACACCCACGGCCCCACCGCGGCCGCGACCGGCGCTCCGCGACTGACCGTCTCCTACTTCGGCGAGCACACCGTCTCGATGGTCCCCGGGGCGCGGCCGGGCGAGAGCTTCATCGCGACCTTCAGCCACCCCAACGGCCCGGACTCGATCGTGCTCCAGGCCGTCGAGCTCGGCGGACGCCTGGCGATCAGCGCGGCGTTCAACCCCGACGTGTGGCCGCGCAAGCACGTCGACGAGGCGCTGCGCGACTTCCTCGCCATGCCCCAGCGCGTGCTGGCCTCGCCCGCTGCCCGCCGGACGACGTGATGCGCGGCGTGGGCACCGCCGGCCGCTGGCTCGCCCGGGCGGTACTGCCGCTGCTGCTGGTGCTGGCCGGTACGGGCGTGCTCCTCGCCGGCATGTCGGTGCCGGTGCTGCGACCGCTCCTCGGCGCGGCCGTGCTGCTCGGCGTGCCGACGTACGTCCTGTCGGCGTGGCTCTTCCGGGCGATGGAGGATCGGCTGGTCGCGCGGCTGTTCGCCTTCGGCCTGACGCTGCTCGGCGTGATCGTGGTAGCGCTGGCGCTCAACACGGCGCTGCCGTGGTGGGGCGACGACCGGCCGCTCGAGGAGCGCACCCTGCTGCTCGCCTCCGGCATCGCCGACGTACTGCTCGTGCTCGCCGC
Source organism: Nocardioides sp. JCM 18998 (assembly GCF_055391535.1). NCBI lineage: Bacteria > Bacillati > Actinomycetota > Actinomycetes > Propionibacteriales > Nocardioidaceae > Nocardioides > Nocardioides sp. JCM 18998. Next base: position 3,533,017 of record NZ_AP043886.1, on the reverse strand, counting down.
CTCGACCCGGGTCACGCTCGTCCGGCCCTCGCGGTGGCGCCGGCAGGTCTCGAGCGCTGCGGCCGCAGCATGGCGCTCGCGGATCGCCCCCGAGGTGGCGCTGGCCGTGATCGCGCTGGTGCTGGCGATCGGCGGGGCGATCCGGCTCAACAACGGCTACTCCGGTGCGGTTGCGGTGGTGGCACACGTGTTGGCGATCGCCGCCCTCGCCGCCGCCGTGCTGGTGGGGATCGCGCCGCGCCGTACGGTCGCGACGATCTATCTCAGCGGCTTGGCGCTGCTGCTCGGCACCTCGCTGCGCGGCTGGTACATCGTCGGGCACGACATCCAGAACGAGTACCTCTCCTACACCCGCACCTTCGAGGCCCGGCACTGGTCGATGGACCAGTACGAGTCGGCCTACCACGCCTGCCTCAGCGTGAACATCCTGCCGACCGTCCTCGGCCAGGTGATGGGCGTCAGCGGCGTGGTCGTCTTCAAGGTCGTCGACCAGCTGATCTTCGCGCTCGTCCCGGTCGTCGTGTACGCGGCCGGCAGGCGGATCGTCACGCCGCTGGCGGCACTGCTCGGGGCGGCGTTCTTCGTCGTCTTCCCGACGTTCCTCACCGACATGCCCTACCTGACCCGTCAGGAGACGGCGTTCCTGTTCGTCGCGCTCGCCCTGCTGGCGGCCGGCGCCAGCACGTACCCGACCCCCGTGCGCCAGTGCCTGACGCTGGTCTTCGGCGTCGGGGTGGTGCTCTCGCACTACTCGACGACGTACATGCTGATCGCGACGCTGGTGCTCAGCCTGATCGGCTCGCGGGTGCTGCCGTGGCTGGCCCGGACGTGGCGGCAGCGTCGGCCGGGCTCCGTCGGCCGCCACCGCCCCCGCGGCGGCCGGGTGACGTTCACCCTGCTGGCACCCGGCGTGGTTGCGGTGCTGGCCGCTGCCGCCTGGACCTGGAGCACGCCGGTCACCCACTCCGGGGGTCACCTCGCCGACACGATCACCGATCTCACCACCAGCCTGATCGAGGGCAAGTCGGTCGTCGGCTCCTCGGACCTGAAGTTCATCGGCGGGGGAGGGCCGAGCGCGCAGGACCGGTTCGACGACTACTACGACGGTCTGCTGCAGGCGCGCGCCGCCTCGCCGGGGCAGTACGTCGTCCCGGCCGTGACCGCGCCGGACGCCGCGCAGCCCCCGCTGACCGAGGTGCCCCCGACCGAGCTCACCGCCCTGGGCCGCGCCCTCGACGCGATCGGCATCCCGGTCGCGCACGGCAGCCTCGCGCTGCGGGCAGCCGCCGGACTCGCGCTGGAGCTGCTGCTGGTCGTCGGGCTGGTGGCACTGTGGATCAAGGTGCGCGCCTCGGGCCGGGTCTGGGACGAGCAGGTGTGGCTGGTGCTCGGCAGCCTCGGAGCCGTCGGCGTGATCGTGGCGGTCCCCGGCCTCTCCGCCGACTACGGCGTGCTCCGCGCCTTCCAGCAGGCGCTGCTGATGGCGGCGCCGCTCGTCGGCGTCGGCCTGATGACGCTCTTCGTCCGGGCACGGCACGCGTACGCCGGCACCGCCGGGGTCCTCGTGCTGCTCGGCGTGAGCCTCACGGGTGCCGTCGCGGCGACCGTGGGCGGCACGCCGGGCGTGATCTCACAGGCCAACTCGGGTCCCTACTACGACCTGCTCTACGCCGACTCGCCCGAGGTGGCCGCGACCCGTTGGCTCGGCACCCAGCTCGCCGCCAGCGACCTGCCCTTCGTGGCCGCGAGCGACATCGTCTCGATCACCCGGCTGCAGACCCGGCTGCCGCAGGACAGCGTGGTCACCAACGACTTCCTCCCGGTCGCGCAGCGTCGCGGCGAGTTCGTCTTCCTCACCAAGCAGACCGCGCGGCACGGACGCGGGACCGTCTTCTTCTCCGGCGATCTGCTGACCTACCGCTATCCGCGCGACGTCCTCGACCGGCGCCTCGACCTGGTCTACAGCTCCGGCGATGCGGAGATCTATCGATGAGTCCACACGTACGCCCCGACCTGCGCCCCGACCTACGCCCCGACCTGCTGGCCCGCGGGCGTGCCGTCCTCGCGGACCCGGTGGTGGGCAACGCGCTGGTGATGGTGCTGACCACCCTGCTGATGGCCGGGGCCGGAACGGTCTTCTGGATCGTCGTCGCACGCCTCGCCCAGCCGGACGAGGTCGGTGTTGCCAGCACCCTGGTCGCCGCCGCGGAGGCGCTCGCCTTCTTCGCCCAGCTCGGCCTCAACGTGAGCCTGCTGCGCTCGATGTCGAGCAGCACCCGGCCGGCCAGCGACGCCGTCACCGCCAGCCTCCTGGTCGGCGTCGCAGGGCTCGTGCTCGCGCTGGCGTACGCCGGGCTCGTGCCCGCCCTGGCACCGGACGTGGCCCGCGCGCTCGGCTGGGCACTGGCTCCGGTCTTCGCGCTCCTGGTCGCCGCCACCGCCGTCAACCAGCTCACCGACAGCCTCTTCCTGGCCCTCGACCGGGTCCGGGCGAACCTGTGGGTGAACGGCGTGCTGACCGGGGCGGTGCGGATGGCACTGCCCCTCACCCTCGCCGGGGCGGGCGCGTTCCGGATCTTCGGCGTGCTCGGTGCGACCAGCGTGCTCGCCGCCGCGGTGAGCCTTGCGGTGATCCTGCGCCGGCTGCCCGATCGGCCGACGCTGCGACCCTCACCCGGCTTCGGAGGCGCCCGCGGACTGGCGGCGTCGGGCTACGTGGTCAACGGGCTGCTGATCGCGCCGCAGCTGGTGCTGCCGCTGATCGTGATCAACACGATGGGCGCGGGCGCCAATGCCGTCTTCTTCATCAGCTTCCAGGTGGCGAACCTGCTCAACCACGCGGTCTACACCGTGGGCAACGCGATGTACGCCGAGGCCGAGCGCAACCCTGCCGCGCATCGGGCGATCGCGCAGCGCGGCGCACGGACGATGGCCGCATCGGTCGTGATCGGCGCCGGCCTGCTGGTGCTCGCCGCTCCGGTGCTGCTCGCGGTCTTCGGCGCGCACTACGCGGACTCCGGCCTGGCGGCGCTCCGCCTGCTCGCCCTCGGCTCCAGCGGCGTGGCGCTCAACTACTGGGTCGCGATGCGGCTGCGGCTGATCGCCTCGGGCCGCACGATGGTGCTGGCACAGCTCCTCTCGACGGCCCTCACCCTGGCCGCCGTCGCCTGGGGCGCCCAGCACGGCCTGGCCGGGGTGGCCCTCGGGTGGTGGATCGGGCAGACCGCCGGAGGAGCGGTCTCGCTGGCGATGACCCGGATGCCGCGTACGGCGGCCCGGCCGCTGCTGGAGGAGGCGCTCGGATGAGCAGGCCCTGGAAGGTCGCCGTGGTGGCGCCACGAATGACGCAGGTGGGCGGCCTGCAGGCGTACGCCTGGCAGGTGGCGCGCTGGCTGCGCGACTCGCCGGACCACGACGTCGTCGTGATCAGCACCCATCCGGGGCGCGGCATCCGGCGCGAGCGCATCGACGGCGTGGTGGTGCTGCTGCTCGGCACCTGGCTGACGCTCTCCAACACCCCGATCAACCCGCTGTGGTGGTTCCAGCTCCGGTGGCTGTTGCGTCGACTGCGGGTCGACGCGGTCAACGCGCACGCGCCGGTGCCGGGCCTGCCCGACCTCGCGATCCTCGCGGCGGGCCGTCGCCCGAGTGTGCTGACTTATCACGCCGGCTCGATGGCCAAGCGCGGCGGGCGCGGACCGGTCGACCGCCTCCTGCTGGCGTACGAGCGCCATGTGCTGCCCCGCATCATGGCCCGCGCGGGCGCGCTGGTGGCCGCCTCGCCGTCCGCGCTGGTCGCCCGGGACCCGCGGGCCGAGGTGATCACGCCCGGCGTCGACCTCGCCACCTTCCGACGCGGGCCGTGCGCCAGCCTGCGTCCGCGCACGATCGGGTACGTCGGGGTGCTCAAGGAGAGCTCGCGCTGGAAGGGCGTGCACGTCCTGCTGGAAGCGCTCGCCCAGGTCCCGGACGCCCGGCTCGAGATCGTCGGCGGCGGCGATCTCGTCCCGGCGCTGCAGGCGCAGGCCGACCGGCTCGGCATCGCCGGACGCATCACCTGGCACGGCGAGCTCGACCCCTGCGACGTCGCCTCGGTGCTGTCCGGCGTCGGCGTGCTCGCCCTGCCCTCGCTCACCGACGCGGAGTCCTTCGGGATGGTGCTGGTCGAGGCGATGGCCTGTGGCACGCCCGTCGTCGCCTCGGCGGTCGGGGGCATCCCGCACGTCGTGCGTGACGGCGTCGACGGGCTCCTGGTGCCGCCCGGAGACCCGCTCGCGCTGGCCACCGCGCTGCGCGCGGTGCTCAACGACCCGCCGTTCGCGGCGCGGCTCGGCACGCAGGGACGCGCCGCGGCCGAGCACAGCTGGTCGTGGGCCCACCAGCGCGCCCGTACCCTCGCGCTCCTGGCGCGACCCGTCCGCCGGCTGCGACTGGCCGTGGTGACCGACGCGGTGGCGCCGTGGCACACCGGCGGCAAGGAGCAGCGGCAGGCCGAGCTCTGGAGCCGGCTGGCCGGAGACCACGACGTCGACGTCCACGTCCACACGATGCAGTGGTGGGAGGGTCCGCGGACGATCGTGCGCGACGGTGTCACGTTCCACGCCCTGATGCCGCTGGTGCCGCTCTACGCCGGCGGTCGTCGCTCGGTCCTGCAGGCGGTGATGTTCGCGCTGGCCACCTTCCGGATGCTCACCCGCCGCTTCGACGTCCTCGAGGTGGACGCGATCCCGTTCCTCCAGCTCTTCCCGGCCCGGCTCGTCGCCTGGGTGCGCCGGCGCCCGATGGCGGTGACGTGGCACGAGTTCTGGGGTCGTGACTACTGGGTGCGCTACCTCGGCCTCGCCGGACACCTCGCGGCAGCGGTCGAGCGGACCGCCGCGCTGCTGCCCGACCACGTCGTCGCGGTCTCGGCGGGCACCGCCGAACGGGTCCGGGCCGCAGGCGGGACCAGCGTCTCGCTGATCACGCCCGGCATCGAGATCGCCAGCCTGCCCGACGCGCCGGCGTACGCGCCGGGGGAGTGCATCGAGCTGCTCTGCGCGGGCCGGCTCCTGGATCACAAGCGCGTCGACGTGGCGATCGACGCCTGTGCCGAGCTGGTGGCCAGGGGGCACGACGTGCGGCTCCGGGTGATCGGCGCCGGTCCGGCCGCGGACGCCCTGCGGGCACACGCCGCGAGCGTGGCACCGTCATCCGTCGAGATGATCGACTTCCTGCCCGAGCACCGCGACGTGCTGCTCGCGATGGCGGCCGCGGACGTGGTGCTCTTCCCCTCCGAGCGCGAGGGGTTCGGCATGGTGGGGCTGGAGGCGCTCGCGATGGGGACGCCGGTCGTGACCTCGAGCCATCCGGACAACTTCGCCCGGCACCTGGTCGAGGACGGCGTCAACGGTGTCGTGTGCGAGAACCGGCCGCACGACGTGGCCGACGCTGCCGAGCTGATCCTCGAGAACCGGGCCACCTACGCCGCCGGCGCCCGCGCGACGGCCGCGCACTACGAGTGGGACGAGATCGCGGCGCGCTCGGCGACCGCCTACCGGTCGCTGCTCGACTGAGCGAGCAGCCGGGCCACCTCGCCGACGGCCGGACGCGCGCTGCCGTCGGCGCGCCACAGCCCGAAGCGTCCGGTGGAGGAGTCGGCGCCCGCATCGTCGCGCCAGGCGTTGAGGAAGAAGCCGCCGACGAGCGGGTCCTGGCGCGCGAGGGTGAGGCCGGCGCCGACGATCGCCGCCTGCTGCTGCTCGGTGACCGCGCGGCCCGCGGGCTCACCGGGCAGCAGGACCGGCGCACCGAACTCGGTCACCCAGATCGGCACGTCGCTCCCGATCGCCCGGTCCACGCCGTCGCGCAGCGCGCCGCCGGGCTCCAACAGGCTCCACGGCGTGGTGGCGTCGCCCGTCGCGGTGGGCGCGTCCGGATAGGTGTACGGGTCGTAGCCGACGCCGTCGACGTCGCATGCGTGGTCGGCACAGGCCCGGGCGGCGAAGGTCGCCGGCGCGATCCCGTCGCCGTCGGCCGTCGTGTACGCGAGACCGCCGAAGAGGATGCGCAGCGGCGCGTGCTGGGCGCGCATCGCCGGGACGGCGGCGGCCAGCAGCCGTCCGTACGCAGCCGCGTCGGGGTGAGGCCAGAAGAGATCGATGTTCGGCTCGTTCCAGAGCTGGTAGCTGGTCACGCCGCGTGGTGCGTAGCGGGCGACCGTGTCGGACGCGAAGTCCGCGAACGCGGCGGCCGACGCCGGCGGGCAGGCGAACCGCTCGCAGCCGCTCGCCCGCGCCCAGGCCGGCGTGTAGGTGAGCAACGCGAGCACCTGGAGGTGCCGGGCGGTGGCCGCGGCGACGATCCGGTCGGTGGTCGACCACGCGTACGTGCCACGGCGGGGCTCGAGGTCGGTCCACGCGAAGTCGACCCGGACCCAGCCGGCCCCCATGCTGACGACGTCATCCATCGCGGCATCGACCTCGCGCTCGTTCGCGCCGACCAGCTGGCGCCCGAGGTTGAGGCCGACGGGAAGTGCCGGCCGGACCGCGTCGCTCTCGGCGCGGCCGTCGTGGTCCCGCCAGATCGGCACCGTGCTGAGCACCGCGATCGCGATCACCACCACCACGAGCAACAGCCAGCCGCGGCGGCGCGCCCGCTCATCGTGCTGCTGCGGATCCGAGCTCCCCGTGCGCACGGCGTCAGCATGCCAGGGATCAGGCGCGCTTGTGGGCGTGATGGCGGTGTCGGTGACCCGCCTTCGGGTGGTGGCGCTTCCGGTGCTGCGACGATGCGCGGGTGACGAGCGCGGTGTGAGCCGGCGCCGTGTCGCACGGTCGGGCGGCGGCCGTCGCGAGCGCCGACACCGAGGTGGCCGGGAGCGCGCTCGGGAAGACCGTCAGGGCGGCCAGGTCGCCGCGGAACCCTCCTCCGATGGATCCGTCCAGCGAGCCGAGCTCGAGACCGGTCAGCGCCGTGGCGGTGCTGGCGACGGTACCGGCGGCGATGCCGTCGACGTAGAGGGTCGTCGAGCTCACTCCCGCGGCAAGGGTGAGGAAGTGCCAGGACCCGGGCACGAGCTGGCCGAACGTCTCCGCACCCGGCGCGCCACCGCCCGCGGGACCGTACGCGCTGATCTGGACGTGCGAGGGCACGTCGTGGGTGAGGTCGTAGGTGCGCAGCAGAGCGCCGGACACGCCGATGGCGTGCAGGAACGGCACGCCGGCCGCCGAGCCGCGGGCGACCTTGGCCCACACCCCCACGGTCCAAGTCGTGGGCGAGCCGGGCACGGGGACGTGGATCTGCTGGCCGCGCGAGCCGATGGTGGCGCCGCCGGCGGGCAGCCAGGCGGGAAGGTCGGAGGATGGCGACGGGGCACCGGCCCAGGCCGAGGCGCTCAGCGGGCTCACCACGGTGGCACCCAGCGTGGCTGCCGTGGCGGCGTAGCCGGCATTGCTCATGCAGGTCGACGCGGTGCCACTCGTGCCAGGACCGACGTGGACGAGGGTCACGGCGCCGTCGACCGGCACGTCGAAGCTGCTGCCGCTGCCCAGCGGTGTCGCCGTGTTGCCGCGTGAGGGACGCTGGGCGGTGGCGGTCACGGGCGCGGAGAGGGAGACACGGACCGAGGTGGCCGCGGTGCCGGACGGAGCGGCGAGCCACAGCGCGACGGTCTGGCCGCCGCCGTTCGGGTCGACGGTGACGAGCGAGCGCAGCAGGCTGCCGCCGCCGGCGAGCGAGACGGCATACGGCGCGGTGCCGCTGCCCGGTGCGACCGTGTCGGCGTCGCTCGTACGCCCGATGTCGCGCAGCAGGCTCTGCACCGCGGTGTAGGCGGGCTTCGGGGTGCCGTCGTTCGCGACCAGCCCGAAGTGCTGCTCCGGGTCGGTCTGGGAGGGGTCGGGCTTCTCGTCGAGCAGCTCGTAGAGATAGGTGCGGGCCACGCCGAGCCGCTTGTTCTCGAGCAGGGAGCGGACCACGTCGTCGGCGATCGCGGTCTGGCTCGACAGGGCGGGGTAGGCGCTGTTCTGGATGTCGCTGAAGCCGGTCTCGGTGACCACCTGCGGCATGCGCGGGCCCTGGGTCGCGGACCAGACCGGGAGCCGGCCCTCGGCGGCGAGCTCGGGGGTCTGCCCGCCGGGGTACTCGTGCGCGTTGCTGACGCTGGCCGCGCTCGTCGCGGCTCCGTACTGGTCCACCGAGTCGGGTCGGCAGAAGGCCGGGGCCAACAGCCCGAGCGGGGAGAGGGCGGGCGTCGACCGCATCGCCTGGAGCAGCTGCCCGGCGTAGGTGTGGAGGTGGGCGGACCAGGCCGAGTCGCCGGAGCAGTCGTACTCGTTGGTCGGCTCGACCGCCTCGGTGCTCGTCGCGAGCTGGGTGAGCTCGGAGAGCTGGTCGGGGTCGACCTGGGGGCCGCCCGATCCGGTGGTGCCGCTGAGGATCAGCTCGGAGCCGATGCCCGCGGCACCGAGCCGTCGCAGCGCCGTCACCTGGTCGGGTCGGTTCGCCACCAGGCCGTCGCGGACGTGCCGTACGCCGAGGTTCCTCAGCAGGGTCAGCACCCGGCCCGGGTCGGCATAGCTGGTGTCGTCGTAGGACATGTGCACGTTGACGCCGACCGAGTCGATCAGCTGCTGGGCGGAGACGACAGCCGGCGTCGCGACGGCGGTCTGCGTGCCCAGGGTCGGGTCGTCGGCCGCGCTCGCGGCAGCGGCGCCGGCAACGGTCAGGCTGACGCCGACCGCGGCGGCGGCGAGGAGCGCGACGGGGCGGCCGAGCGCACGGTCGCGGTGACGGTTGATCTGCATGACGGGCCTCGGCTGGTGCTTCGGTGGCGATCTGCGGATGACGGTCGGATCGACCTGGAGACGGGAAATCTGAGGGGTCCCGGGACCTTCGCGCCCGGAGTCCCTCTCTGTGTCATGCCCCATATCGGCGATATGAAGCATGATCGGCCGGGAATTCCCAGGATGGTTGATGGTTTAATCAGTTGTGAAGAAGATCGGTTTCCTCTCCTTCGGGCACTGGTCGCCGTCGCCGCAGTCGGCGACGCGGTCGGCCTCCGACGTCCTGCTCCAGTCGATCGACCTGGCCGTCGCGGCCGAGGAGGTGGGCGCCGACGGCGCGTACTTCCGGGTGCACCACTTCGCCCGCCAGCTCTCCTCGCCGTTCCCGCTGCTCGCCGCGATCGGGGCCAGGACCTCGCGCATCGAGATCGGCACCGGCGTCATCGACATGCGCTACGAGAACCCGCTCTACATGCTCGAGGACGCCAGCTCCGCTGACCTGATCGCCGGGCACCGGCTGCAGCTCGGCATCTCGCGGGGGAGCCCGGAGCAGGTCATCGACGGCTACCGCTACTTCGGCTACCAGCCCGCCGAGGGCGAGACGGATGCCGACATGGCTCGCCGGCACACCGAGGTCTTCCTGCAGATGCTCACGGGGGAGGGGTTCGCCCAGCCGAACCCACGCCCGATGTTCGCCAACCCGCCGGGCCTGCTGCGGCTCGAGCCGCACTCGGAGACGCTGCGCCAGCGGATCTGGTGGGGCGCCGGCTCCGACTCGACCGCCCGCTGGGCCGGGAGACTCGGCATGAACCTCCAGTCCTCGACGCTCAAGGAGGACGAGTCCGGCGAGCCGTTCCACGTCCAGCAGCGCAAGCAGATCGAGGGCTACCGGGAGGCCTGGGCGGAGGCCGGGCACGTCGGGACGCCCCGGGTCTCGGTGAGCCGCTCCATCATGCCGATCGTCGACGACATCGACGACATGTACTTCGGCGGAGAGGGCGAGAGCCGCGACCAGGTCGGGCAGCTCGACAACATGCGGGCGGTCTTCGGCCGCACGTACGCGGCTTCGCCGGACAAGCTCGTCGAGCAGCTCAAGGACGACGAGGCGATCGCCGCTGCCGACACCCTGCTGCTGACCGTGCCCAACCAGCTCGGCGTCGACTACAACGCCAAGCTGCTGGGCAACATCCTCGAGCACGTCGCGCCCGCCCTCGGCTGGCGCTGACGCCCCGCCCCGCACCCGGAGGGCTGGCTAGGCTCGCCCCGTGCGAGCCGACAGCCATGACGTCATCCGGGTGCAGGGTGCGCGGGAGAACAACCTCAGGGATCTGAGCATCGAGATCCCGAAGCGGCGGCTCTCGGTGTTCACCGGTGTCTCCGGGTCGGGCAAGTCGTCGCTGGTGTTCGGCACCATCGCGGCCGAGTCACGACGGCTGATCGACGAGACGTACTCGACGTTCGTGCAGGGCTTCATGCCGAATCTGCCCCGCCCTGAGGTGGACGCGCTCGAGGGCCTGACCACCGCGATCATCGTCGACCAGGAGCGGCTCGGCGCGAACCCGCGCTCCACGCTGGGCACCGTGACCGACGCGAACGCCATGCTGCGCTCGCTCTTCAGCAGGCTCGGGGATCCGTACATCGGCGGTCCGACCGCCTTCTCGTTCAACATCCCCACCACGCGGGCCAGCGGGGTGATGACCGGACCGAACGGCGAGAAGAAGATCGTCAAGGACGCGGTCTACCTCGGCGGCATGTGCGCCGAGTGCGAGGGTCGCGGCACCATCTCCGACCTCGATCTGTCGGTGATCATCGACGAGTCGAAGTCGCTGCGCGAGGGGGCCATCCTGGTCCCTGGCTACACCGCCGACGGCTGGATGGTGGCGACCTTCATCGAGTCCGGCTTCGTCGACCCGGACAAGGCGATCCGCGACTACTCCGACAAGGAGCGCCACGACCTGCTCTACAAGCAGACGACGAAGATCAAGGCGAAGGGCATCAACGTCACCTACGACGGCCTGATCCCGAAGATCCGCAAGTCGATGTTCGCCAAGGACGTCGACGCGCTGCAGCCGCACATCCGGGCGTTCGTCGAGCGGGCCGCGGTGTTCAAGACCTGTCCCTCGTGCGACGGGACGCGGCTCAACGACCCGGCCCGCTCCTCGCTGATCGGCGGGCGCTCCATCGCCGACGTCTGCGCCATGCAGATCACCGACGCCGGCGACTGGCTGCGCACGGTCGACGATCCGGGCGTGGCGCCGCTGGTCGCGACGATCCTGCGGCTCCTCGACGCCTTCACCGAGATCGGGCTCGGGTACCTCTCGCTGGACCGCCCGTCGGGGACGCTGAGCGGGGGAGAGGCCCAGCGGACCAAGATGGTCCGCCACCTCGGCTCGGCGCTGACCGACGTGACGTACGTCTTCGACGAGCCCTCCGTCGGACTGCACCCGCACGACATCGAGCGGATGAACAAGCTCCTGCTCGACCTGCGCGACAAGGGCAACACCGTGCTCGTCGTCGAGCACAAGCCGGAGACGATCGCGATCGCCGACCGGGTCGTCGACCTCGGTCCCGGAGCCGGCGCGGCGGGCGGCACTGTCTGCTTAGAGGGCACCGTCGAGGGGCTGCGGTCCTCGGGGACGCTGACCGATCGCTACCTCGATCACCGGGCGCGGCTGAAGGAGGCCGTACGGACGCCGTCGGGACGGCTCGAGATCCGTGGCGCCGACACCCACAACCTGCGCGCGGTCGACGTCGACATCCCTACGGGTGTGCTCTGCGTCGTCACCGGCGTCGCCGGCTCCGGCAAGTCGTCGCTCATCCACGGCCACCTGCCGACCGGGTCGGTGATCACGGTGGACCAGGGCGCGATCAAGGGCTCCCGTCGCTCCAACCCGGCCACGTACACCGGCCTGCTCGAGCCGATCCGCAAGGCGTTCGCGAAGGCCAACGGGGTGAAGCCGGCGCTCTTCTCGGCCAACTCCGAGGGCGCCTGCCCGACCTGCAACGGCAACGGGATGATCTACACCGAGCTCGGCTTCATGGAGACGGTGGCCAGCCCGTGCGAGGACTGCGGCGGCAAGCGCTTCCAGGCCGCCGTACTGGAGTACCGGCTCGGTGGGCTCAACATCGCCGAGGTGCTCGACCTCTCGGTCGCCGACGCTGCGGCGTTCTTCGCCGACGGCGAGGCGAGGACACCCGCAGCGTCGAAGATCCTGGCGACCCTGGTGGACGTGGGGCTCGGCTACATCAAGCTGGGTCAACCGCTGACCACGCTGTCCGGCGGGGAGCGCCAGCGGATCAAGCTCGCCGCCCACCTCGGCTCCGCGGACGCCGAGGTGATCGTGCTCGACGAGCCGACCACCGGGTTGCACCTGGCCGACGTCGACAACCTTCTCGGCCTGCTCGACCGGCTCGTCGACGACGGGAGGTCGGTGATCGTGATCGAGCACCACCAGGCGGTGATGGCGCACGCCGACTGGATCATCGATCTCGGCCCCGGAGCCGGCCACGACGGCGGCCGGATCGTCTTCGAGGGCACAGCCGCGGAGCTGGTCGCCGAGCGATCGACGCTCACCGGTCAGCACCTGGCGCAGTACGTCGGGGCCTGACCGCCTCGACGGGCTCGACCGGCTCCGGCGCGTGGACCGGATCCGCAGGAGCCGCGTTGCGCCCGGCCAGCAGGCTCGTCACGACCGTGACGGCCAGGATCGCGACGATCACGCCCAGCGAGGCCATGGTGGGGATCTCCGGCACACCGTGCCAGCGCCCGTGCGCCCAGTGCAGGGCGAGCTTGGCGCCGATGAGGATCAGGATCATCGCCAGCCCGTAGCCGAGGTGGGCGAGTCGGGAGAGCGCGCCGCGGAGCACGAAGTAGAGCGCCCGCAGGCCGAGCAGCGCGAAGGCGTTGGTGACGAAGACGAGGTACGGGTCGCCGGTGATGCCGTAGACCGCGGGGACCGAGTCGACGGCGAACACGAAGTCGGTCGCCAGGACGGCGACCACGACCACAGCGAACGGGGTCAGCCCGATCCGGCGGGCCAGCCGGACGATCCGCATCCGGTCGGGATCGAGCGTGTGCGAGACGCCGCGGACGGTGTCGCGCAGCAGCTTGAGCCCGGTCGCGACCAGGACCGCTCCGAAGAGCAGGAAGATCACGTCGTAGCGCGCCAGCGCGGCCGCGCCGACGGCGATGAAGACACCGCGCAGCACCAGGGCGCCGGCGATGCCGTAGAGCAGGACCTTCTGCTGCTGCTCGCTCGGCACGGCGAAGGCGCCCAGCAGCAGCATGAAGACGAAGAGGTTGTCGACGCTCAGCGACTTCTCGACGAGGTAGCCGGCGTAGAACTCCGTCCCGGTCTGTTGGCCGTGGCTGATCCAGAGCCAGACGCCGAACGCGATCGGCAGGGCGAGGTAGAACGCCGACCACGCGATCGCCTCGCGCATGGTGACCTCGTGTGGTCGGCGGGTGAGGGCGAGGTCGAGCGCGAGCAGGGCGACCACGCCGGCGATGGTGAGCGCCCACAGCGTGGGGGAGGCGATGCTGGTGATCATCGTTGGTCTCCTCAGACGGATGCGTCTGAGGTCTTCCTCACCTCGCGCGCTGGTCGCGAGGCGTCCTCCGAGGCGACCGTGGAGCCGCCGTACTGACCGGAAGAGCTTGGTGAGGTACTCCCCTCGGTTTCACCCTAGCGAGGCGCCCCAACCGCGGCGGCCGGTACGAGCGAGGCGAGGTACTGGTGGACGAGGGGCACGACGGAGGCGCCCTCGCCGGAGGCCGACGCGACCCGCTTCATCGACCCGGCCCGGATGTCGCCGACGCTGAAGATGCCCGCGACGCAGGTCGCCAGGCTCTCCGGCGGCAGCCCGGCGGACCAGAACTCCGTCGGCACGTCACGTCCGGTCTGCACGAAGCCGCTGGCGTCGAGACAGATCTCGTCGGGCAGCCAGTCGCAGTTGGGCTGGGCGCCGAGCAGGAGGTAGAGCCCCGCGCACCCGGCGTCCTGCACCGCTCCGGTCTCGACGTCGCGGATCGAGATCGTCTCGAGGGCGGTGTCACCGCCGGCGCCGACGACCTCGGAGCAGGGTCTGACCGTGATCCGCGGACTGTATGACATCTCGCGGATCAGGTAGTCCGACATCGTCTCCTCGAGCCCCCTGCGGCGGACGAGGATGGTGACCGAGCGGGCGAACCGGGCCAGGTGGATCGCGGCCTGACCTGCGGAGTTTCCCCCGCCGACGACGTACACGTCGCGTCCGGCCATCGACCGCGCCGAGCTGGCGGCCGCGCCGTAGTGGACGCCCTTGCCGACCCATTCCTCGACCGAGTCGACCGCGAGCCGTCGGTACTCGACACCGGTGGCGATGACGAGCGCGCGGGCCTGGATCGAGCCGCCGTCGGTGACGAGCGTGTGCGGTGCGCCGTCCCGCCCCGGGACCAGCGAGGTGACCGGCCAGCCGGTGGCGAACTGGGTGCCGAAGCGGATCGCCTGGTTGCGGGCGCGCTGCGCCAACCGCATGCCGGAGATGCCGCGCGGGAAGCCGAGGTAGTTGCGGATCATGGACGAGGTACCGGCCTGGCCGCCGATCGCCTCGGCCTCGATCACCGCCGTCGAGAGCCCCTCCGAGGAGCCGTAGACGGCGGCCGCGAGACCGGCCGGGCCGGCGCCGACCACGACGAGGTCCTTCACGTCGCCGTCGGCGGCGATCTGCTCGGGGCGACCGTAGAAGCGGGTCGCGACCTCGCGCACGCTGCTCACCGGGCCGGACTGGCGGTTCATCGACCACACCACCGGAAGCGTGATGTCGCCGCCATCGGTGGCGAGCTGGTCGAGGATGTGGCGACCGACCTCGGAGTCGGGGGAGTAGGTGTGCGCAGGCATCCCCATCCGCTCGAGGTAGTCGCGGATCGCGACCACGAGCGGGTCGTTGCCCTCGGTGATGATCTTGGCCGAGGCGACCTCGGGGTCGACGACGGTCGAGCCCCAATCGCTGAGCAGCTCGGTGATCGCGGTGTGGAACTCCTCGTCGCGTGCGCCGCGCGGGGTGAGCAGGAACGCGTCGTACTTGCCCAGTGCCAGGCCGGGACGGAACTCGGGGGACTGGCGCAGGAAGTGATCGACGTGGGCGCAGACCACCCGCCGTGCCGTCGGGACGATCGAGCGCCACGTCCCCGCGGTCTCGAAGAAGGGCACGCCCGGCAGCACCGACTCGGTGACGAGCAGCGCGATCGGGCGCTCCTGCGCGACCAGGGTGGCAAGGTCAGCCGTCATCGCGACCGAGGTGGTGTGCAGGTGCACGTCGTAGTCGGCCGTGTATCGGAAGAACTCACGCTCCAGGACGTCGGCGTGCTCCGGTGCGCAGATGGCGATGACAGGGCGGTTGTCGGCCTCGGGCATGAGGACATCATGACGCGCACCGGGCATCCGATGCTGCCCCTCGACCGGGCGCAGGCCAGGCTTTCCCCCATGACGCACTTCTACGAGCCCCGCGAGGGCCACGGTCTGGCGCACGACCCGTTCGGCTCGATCGTCGGGCCACGCCCCATCGGGTGGATCTCATCGCGGTCATCGGAAGGGGTGCTCAACCTGGCGCCGTACAGCTTCTTCAACGCGTTCAACTACGTGCCGCCGATCATCGGCTTCGCGTCGGTGGGCTACAAGGACACCGTCCGCAACGTCGAGGCCACGGGGGAGTTCTGCTGGAACCTCGCCACCCGATCGCTGATCGAGGCGGCCAACGCGTCGTCGGCGGCGGTCGCGTCCGACGTCTCCGAGTTCGACCTGGCCGGTCTGACGGCGGGGGAGGCGCGGATCGTCTCCGTCCCACGCGTGCAGGAGGCGCCGGTGTCGTTCGAGTGCCGGTTGAGCGATGTCGTACGCCTGCGCGCCGCGAGCGGCACCGAGCTGGCGACGTGGCTCGTCCTCGGCGAGGTCGTCGGCGTGCACATCGCGGCCCACCTCGTCACCGACGGCGTCTACCGTACGGCCGACGCCGAGCCCGTCCTGCGCGGCGGCGGTCCGACCGACTACTTCACGATCGACCCCGCGAACCTGTTCCACCTGCGCCGACCGAGCTGAGCCAGCCACCTCAGCCGATGTGCTGGCCGCCCCGGGCGCCGCGAAGGATGCTCTTGAGGTCGGTCGAGGTGGCGGTGGTGCGGCGCCAGATCAGCAGGGAGGCGGTCCCGAGGACCAGCGGTCCGCCGACGATGAAGACGCGCCACACGATGAGTCCGGCGATCGCGGTGGCCTCGATCTCCTGTCCGCCGACGGCGCAGACGGCCGCGAGCACGACCGAGTCGACCAGTCCGAGTCCCGAGAACGGGAAGAGCGTCAGCGGGTAGGCGATCAGGTAGGCGGCGAGCACCTCGACGACCGGGGCGTCGCCGGCGCCCAGTCCCACGAAGCGCAGGCAGAGGATCAGCATGCTGACGTCGACCAGCAGCATCCCGCTCAGCGCGATCAGCGAGCGCGGGAATCCGTAGTCGAAGCGGGCCGACACATCCGAGCGGAAGCGGGTGCAGGCCGCCGACCAGGCGTCCGGGTCGACGTCGCGGAACCGTCGTGCCACCTGTCCCGCGCGCGTCCCGATCGTCGCCGCGAGCGCCTCGCTGCGCATCACCAGCGTGAGCACGACCAGGATCGCGGCCGCGACGGCGATGCTGGCCAGGTCGATCAGCCGGATCCCGAGCGCGTCGCCCTTGAGCACGACGATCAGGAGCCCGACGGCGGGCGCGCTGAACCGGACGATGTAGAAGGTCAGCGTGTTCATCAGGGTGCCCGCCATGCCCCGGGCGATCGAGACGCCCCAGGAGCCGAACATCGCCGTCCGCAGCGCCAGGTCGCTCGGCGGCGGCGCGATCGTCGACATCAGGATCGCGACCTGGTCGTTGAGCGTCGCCAGGTAGGGGGAGACCCCCTCGATGTAGAGCGAGAGCGGCAGCGCGTTGAGGACCTGCCGCACCAGGAGCAGCCCGATCAGCAGCGGGACCTGCCACCAGGAGAGGTGGGTCAGGGCGCGCCACACCTCGCCCCAGTCGACCCGGCCGATCAGCCGTACCGCCACCACCGTGACGACGACGGCGACCACCACCAGCACTCCGCGCACCAGCCAGGCGCGCCCCCGCCCGCTCAGGGCGTCACCTCACCGGCCGGCCGAACGAACTCAGCCGCGCTTCTTGCGCAGCCAGGGGAACATCGACCCGACGACCGCGCCGGCCAGGAAGATGATGAGGAGCCAGATCCAGCTCGGCATCGACACCGTCCAGAACAGGAAGTGGACCTGTCGCGACGCGGTGTTCTGGAAGACGAACACCAGGGCGAGTACCGCCAGGACCCCTGCCACGACGACCCGGACGCTGACCGTCCTCGACTCCGACACCTGTCCCGACATCTCGAACCCCCATCTCCGCAGCCCCCGGCTGCTCATGTGGTTCATCTTGGTCGCGGCTGCGCCGTTTGGCTACGGCTGTGGCTCGCGGCTGGGTCGGCGACGCCGGTCGGGGGCGTCATGGACCGACGCATGTCGCGTCGTGGGTACCGGTCGCGGATGAGCGAGACACCGAGCGAAGAGCACATCCATACGCGTGCTGAGCTGCTGGCCGAGGAGCGTCACGCCGGCAGCGACGATCCCGAGGCGCAGGCCGAGGCGATCCTGCAGGAGTCGGAGGAGCGGACCAACGACCCCGATGGCACGGTGGCCGAGTCGGTCCAGACGAGCACGCCGGAGCAACGCCCGGAGTGAACGGAGAGCCGGGAGTCAGGGAGGATGGGCCGGTGGCTGCCTATATCGACGACTACCGGATCGAAGCTCAGGTCGGCCACCTCAGCGCGCACTGGTCGCACCTGATGGCGGACTCGCGCGACGAGCTGCTGGAGTTCGCGCAACGCCTCGGCCTCAAGCCGGCCTGGCTGCAGGACAAGATCAGCGGCGTGCACTTCGACGTCACCGACGACATCCGCGCGGAGGCGATCCGACTTGGCGCCATCCCGATCAGATGCCGTTCCGAGGAGTGGAAGCGCGTCGTGGACGAGGCCCGCCAGCAGTTCAGCGGGGAGCGGCGCCCACGGCGCTACCCGCGAGCACCGGCCCACCAGGTGTGACGCCGAGCAGGCGCGGGGGAGCGGCCCGCCCGGACGTACGGGTCAGACGCGTGCACGGGTCAGGACGTACGGGCGAGCGCCTCGATGAGCCGCTCCATCCGGACGACGCCGACGTAGCGTCCCGCGCTGTCGGTGCACACCAACGGCTGGAACCGCACGGCCGGATCCCGCACGATCGCGCGCTGCGCGGCCTCGGCCGTCGGGGTGTCGAGGTTGATCCGCAGGGACGAACGCCGGACCGCGTGTGCGGTACCGGCCGCGTCCACGGTGGCCGCGGGGCGGCCGTGCTCGTCGACGACGACGGCGATCTCACCCTCGTTCAGGTGGCGGTGGATGTCGCCGGCGCTCCTGCGGTTCACCACCGGCATCTGCTCGAGCAGGCTGCGCAGGGTGCCGACGTGCGGGTCACGGCTGGAGCGCCCCGCGATCCGCACCGCGAGATCGGGATCGAGCGTCTGGGTGCCCGGCGCGGGCCGGGCCAGGAGGTAGCCCTGTGCCAGCGGGACCCGGAGGTCGAGCAGCACGTCCAGCTCGGCGCTGGTCTCGATGCCCTCGGCGATGACCCAGGCGTCGATCCGGTCGGCGAAGCCGCCCAGCACCTCGACCAGCGCACGCTTGGCCTCGTCCCGGTCGATACCGGCGACGAGCTCGCGGTCGAGCTTGATGAAGTGGGGTCGCAGCGCGAGCAGGTGCTGCAGCCCGGCGTACCCGGCGCCCGCGTCGTCCACCGCGAACATCGCGCCGCGCGTGCGCAGCTCGTCGAGGACGGGCTCCAGAGCGGCGTACGACTCGATCCGCACCTGCTCGGTGAGCTCGATGACGACACCGGCCAGCGACGGGTAGGTCTGCCACACCTCGCGCACCGGCGGCGCGTCGATCACGTCCGGCCCGACGTTGACGGTCAGGAACGTGTTCGGCGGCAGCGACTCGCGTCTGGCCAGCGCCGAGCGCAGCGCGGCCGCCTCGGCCTCGACGCCGCGCCCGTACTGGCGGGCGGTGGCGAACACCTCGAACGGTCCCGGTCCACCGGGGAACCGGGCCAGTGCCTCGTACCCGACGATGTTGCCTCGAGCGAGGTCGACCACGGGCTGCAGGTGCGAGGTGACCCCGCGGGCCAGAAGCCAGTCCAGATCCTCTGGACTCACGCCACCTCGCGCATCGCCGCGCGCACCTGGGAGACGAGCTCCGGCGGGATCGAGGTCAGGCTGTGGTCGCGACCGGCGTGGACGGCGACCGCGGCCAGGATGTCGTCTTCGGAGGCACCGGCGAACTCGGCGTCACAACCCGGCACGACGTCACCACACGCGAACTGCTTCAACGGAATTCCCTTTCCTGGGGCGCGCGACCCTTTTCGCGCTCCTGCTCTGACTCTTCGGCCGACGGGCGCACGGTCGGAGCCGAAACGTCCGATCAATGCGCCCCGATGAACGCGTTGCGATCAGTGCGATGCGGCGACCGTACGACCGGAGGCCTTGCGGAGGATCGAGGTGAGCGAGACCAGCGCCCACACTCCCTCGAGCAGGATGAAGCCCCACTCGTGGCCGACCACTGCGGTCACGGTGAGGGCACCTGAGCCGATGGCGTTGACCGCGAGGTAGAGATAGGACGACTGCGGCAGGCGGCCGCCGAGCGCGGCCATGAAGGCGGCCAGGATCAGCAGCGAGCCGGCGATCTGAACGACGTCGTACATGACGAGACTCCTCAGCACGGCGTCTTGTCGCTGACCGGGTACGTCGCTGCTCGTCCGGGACGTCGGGAGGGACGTCGCCTCCAGTCTCGCAACACCTGTCGCGATCCGACAATCGGCGCCCGTCCTGCGAGCGTGGCTGGGTGGCCCCTGGGCGTGAGACGATGCTCGCGTGGGCCCGACATTCCTGTTGACCTCCCTCATCGTCGTCCTGCTTCCCGGGGCGGGAACGATCTACACGCTCGCGGCCGCCTTGGGCAGAGGCACACGGGCGGGGCTCCTCGCGGCACTGGCGTGCACGATCGGGATCGTGCCTCACCTCCTCGCAGCGATCACCGGTCTCGCCGCGCTGCTTCAGGCGAGCGGCGTCGCCTTCGCGACACTCCGGTACGCGGGCGTCGCCTACCTGCTCTACCTCGCCTGGGGCACGTGGCGAGACACCGGAGTGCTGCGGCTGGTGCCCTCGGACGCCCGACGCTCGGTCGGCCGCGTGCTGGCGAGCGGGGTCACCGTGAACCTTCTCAACCCGAAGCTGACGGTCTTCTTCTTCGCGTTCCTCCCGCAGTTCGTGCCGCCCGGCTCGGCAGACGCCCTGCCACGCATGCTGCTCCTCAGCGGCGTCTTCATGGCCATGACCTTCGCCGTCTTCGCCGCGTATGCCGTGACGGCGGCGGCGCTGCGTGACCGTGTGCTCGGCAGCACCGCCGTGATGCGGGGACTGCGCAGGTTCTTCGCGATCGGCTTCGCCGGCCTCGCCGCGCGGGTGGCTGTCGAGCCGCGGTAGAACGCCGACGGGTCCCGGCATGGGGGAGACGGTTATGTCAGCCTGGTCGCGCGACGCTCGACCAGCTCGTAGAGCTGCCCGTCCGGTGCCGTGAAGTGGACGTAGCGCTCACGCGCATTGCTGCCCGGCTCTCCGGCGACGATGCCCGCCGCTCTCAGCTCGGCGACGGCAGCGTCCAGGTCGGCCACCAGGAAGCCCAGCGACCTGGTGGTCACACCCATCCCACCGGGCGAAGCCACCGCGAACGAGCTGCCGTCAGGCAGGTCGAACAGATCCGACTCGACACCGTCGACGTGACGCTGCGGCAGACCGAGCACATCACCGACAAACCGCGTCATGTCAGCGCGCTCCGACGTGGACGTGCCGGCGAAGCAGGTTCCCAGGATGTGCACGTGGAAAGCGTAGCGAGGCCGACCCGGGTCGTGTCCGTCCTAGGCGTTTCGCCCGCCTCGGAGACGCAGCACCACAAGCCAGCCGGGAATGACGAGCGCCCCGGCCAGCACGAAGGCACCGGCTCCTACCGCGCCGCGATGGTGGTGGACGTGGGCCAAGGTGACGCGCTCGACGACCGATGCGACCGCCAACGCGACGGCGATCCACCACCACGGCACCGCCTCGCGACGCTCCGCAT
Organism: Nocardioides sp. JCM 18998; assembly: GCF_055391535.1. Classification (NCBI taxonomy): domain Bacteria; kingdom Bacillati; phylum Actinomycetota; class Actinomycetes; order Propionibacteriales; family Nocardioidaceae; genus Nocardioides; species Nocardioides sp. JCM 18998. Next base: position 3,512,049 of record NZ_AP043886.1, on the reverse strand, counting down.
CGGTCGCAGGCGTGCTGAGGCCGAGGAGGTCGCGAAGGGTGACGGCCCGAGCCTCACGGCGCCGGTCCCGTGCGCACGTCCGACTTCTCGGCCCAGCCGCGACCGACTCCGATCCACAGAGGTTGGCTTACTCGTACCCGGTCGTAACATCACCGCATGGACTCGACGCCTGACCTGCCTCGTTGGCAGATGCTGCTGGAGCGAGTCTCCGAGGGCGTCGAGTTCTTCCTGCAATGGGTCCTCTGGTGGCTCTGAATCGTTTTGCGCCGGGTACGTTTCGGCTCCGTGAAGGAGCAAGCCACTGAAACGGATTCCGCCGCGCGCGCCCAGGCCCTCGTGGCCGTCCTTATCGGCACCTTGGCAACGGGCCATTGGTTCGGCGATCTACCGTGGTGCGTTGGGATCGTCCTCGGTGTCGTCCGATCCACCCCGGGGCGCACGCTGTCTCGACTCGTCCTGCCTAACCGCCGATAAGCGACATTATGTCATTCTGTAAGGCCTACTGGGTCGAGCGACCCTGCCTGTGCACTCTCCGACCACTCCACCGACGAAGCGCATCGCTCCGCCGAGGACGAGGCACCGTCTCAGGCGGTCGGTGCCCAGTCGGCGCGCAGGATCGCGTAGAGGTGACCGTCGCGGTAGGCGCCGTCGCGCCACTGCGCACCGCGCATGGTGCCCTCGCGGGTGAAGCCGGCACGTTCGAGGGCACGCTGCTCGGGCAGGTTCTCTGCGTCGGTGTAGGCCTCCACCCGGTTCACCGCGGTGTGCCGGAAGAACAGGTCGACCAGCTCGCGCTGCGCCTGCGTGCCGACACCCCGACCACGTGCAGCCGCGGCGAGCCAGATGCCGATCATCGGGTTCCGCGACGGCGCGTTCGGGCCCCACTGCTGCCAGATCCAGCTCACGTTGCCGACCAGTTCGCCGGAGGCGTCCACGATGCCGAGACCACCCGGCTGGTTGAGGTCGATGCCGGGGACCGAGGTGCGCGGCGGGCGGGGACCGAAGCTGTCCAGCGGCGCGTCTGCGCCGGTCAACAGCGGCAGGTCCGACTCGGTCAGCGGGCGCAGGCGAATGCTCACGGCACGAAAACTAGCGTCTACATCCGCCGGGACTCGGGCCGCCCCGCGAGGGCTCAGCCGGACTTGCGGCGGTGCACCCGCTTCCCACCCGCCGGGCCGTGCGCCTCGGCGTGGCCACGGTCGTGGCCGCCGTGCTCGACGCCTTGGTCGTGAGGCTGCTTGCGATCCAGCGCCTCGCGCATCCGGGCCTTCAGGTCGTCGTTCTGCGAATCCTGGGATGAACCGTTGTCAGACACCCCACCAGCGAAACACGTTCCACCGCAAAGGTCACGTGGATTCTCGGCCGCCTTCCCGGACGCGGGATCAGCCGGCGTCGGTGTCCAGCAGGATCGTGACGGGTCCATCGTTGACCGAGGCGACGTGCATGTGGGCGCCGAAGACGCCGCGCTCGACGTGGGCGCCCAGCGAGGCGAGCTCCGAGCAGAACGCCTCGTAGAGGGGCTCGGAGACACCTCCCGGCGCCGCGGCGGTCCAGGACGGGCGCCGGCCCTTGCGGGCATCGCCGTACAGCGTGAACTGCGAGATCACCAGGATCGGGGCGTCAAGGTCGGAGGCCGACTGCTCCCCCTCCAGGATCCGCAGACCCCAGATCTTGCGGGCCATCCACGCGACCTCCGCCGCTGCGTCGGCGTGACCGACGCCGAGCAGCACCAGCAGGCCCGCACCGGGCAGCTCCCCGACCTTCTCCCCCGCCACCTCGACCGAGGCCGATGACACCCTCGTCACGACTGCACGCACGAGGCGCAGCCTACGCAGCGATATGGCTTCGCCAGGTCCCACCGGGCGCTGGTTGAATGCGCCGGTGGCTCGTACCCCCAACCTGCTCTGGCACACGCTGATCCACCTGCGTGGCAACCCGCGCGCCTGCGTGTGGACCGAGCCACTGTGGGGGCTGTCGATGGCGCTGGTGCTGCCGTACATGTCGGTCTTCATGCTCGCCCTCGGCGTGCACGACGCCCAGATCGGCCTCATCGCCAGCCTCGGGATGGTCTCCCAGGTCTTCTTCGGCCTGGCCGGCGGCATCATCACCGACCGGATGGGCCGGCGCGCCACGACGGCGTGGTTCGACATCACCGCGTGGGTGATCCCGTGCATCCTGTGGGCGGTGGCCCAGAACTTCTGGGTCTTCCTGGCCGGATCGATCCTCAACGGCACCCTCCAGATCACCCAGAACTCCTGGGACTGCCTCATGGTCGAGGACGCGGAGCGCGGGCAGATCACCCGGATCTACGCGCTCGTACGGGTCGCGGCCGACTGCTCGGCGCTCTTCGCCCCGATCGCCGCGGTCCTGGTCTCCCAGCTCGGCCTCGAGCCGGCCGTACGGATCCTGTTCGTCAACGCCGCCATCGTGATGACCGCGAAAACGATCTGGCTCTATCTCTGGTCCACCGAGACCCGCCAGGGCCGTGTCCGGATGGAGGAGACCCAGCACGAGTCGGTGGTCCAGCTGCTCAAGGGCTACCGACACGCGGTCACCCTCCTGGGCCGCTCCCCCGGCTCCCGGCTGGCGCTGGTCATCGCCGGCCTGGTCGCCGCGGTGACGCTGATCGACAGCACCTTCTGGCAGGTCGTGATCAGCCAGCGGTTGCACGTACCGGACCCGGCCCTGCCGTTCTTCCCGATGGCCCGCTCGCTGATGTCGGTGGTCTTCCTCTTCACCCTCATCCCGCGGCTCAGCACCGGCGTCGACCTCAAGCACGGCACGCTGTGGGGCTTCGGGGTCTACTTCGCCGGGCAGGTCGTGCTGGTCGCGATCCCGGTCGTGCACGGCGGCCCCACCGCCGAGACGTACGCCGCGCTGGGGATCTGCCTCGTGCTCGACAGCTTCGGCGCAGGCATCCTCTACATGCTCTCGGAGTCGCTGGTCGCGCTCCACGTCGACGAGGCCGAGCGCTCCCGGGTGATGGCGGTGCAGCGCACGGTGATCATGCTCGCGGCCGCGCCGTTCGGGTGGATCTCGGGCTGGCTCTCCGGGATCGACCGCGCCTATCCGTTCTGGCTCACCGCCGCGCTGCTGCTCATCGGCCTCGCCCTGGTCGCCACCCGCTGGGTGCCGGTGCACGCCGGCGACCACCCGCTCGCCGAGCCCGAGCTGGTGTGAACGGCCGCCGCGTCACGCGGCGCCGGGGTCAGACGGGGAGAACGTCCGCGAGCGGGTCGTCCTCGACGATCGTGTCGTCGTCGCGACGGCCACGCGCGAGCAGTGCGTAGAGGACCGAGCCGACCACCACGCCGATCGCGAGGTTGCCGGTGGCGACCACGACGACCACCGTCACCACCATCACGACCGCCTCGAGGCGGGGCGTACGCGGCAGGGTGCGCAGGCTGACCCAGTCGAAGGTGCCGACCGCGACCATGATCATCACCGCGGCGAGGGCAGCCATCGGGATCCGGCCGACGACGTCCCGCAGCGCCACCAGCAGCACGAGCAGGAAGGCGCCCGCGAGGAACGTTGAGATCCGGGTCCGTGCACCCGACTGGCGCACGTTGATCATGGTCTGGCCGATCATCGCGCAGCCGCCCATCCCGCCGAAGAGGCCGGTGACGAGGTTCGCGATCCCCTGGCCGCGCGACTCGCGGTCCTTGTCGGAGGTGGTGCCGGTGATCTCGTCGACGAAGCTGGCCGTCATCAGGGACTCCATCAGGCCGACCGCCGCCAGGCCCAGCGCGTACGGCGCGATGATGCGCAGGGTCTCCCACGTCCACGGCACGTCTGGCAGGCCGAACGGCGGCAGACTGGTCGGCAGGGCGCCCTTGTCGCTGACCGTCGGGACGTCCAGACCACTCCCCCACGCCACCGCCGTCAGCACCACGATCGCCACCAGCGGCGCCGGCACGACCTTGGTCGCGCGGGGCACCAGCACGATGAGCGCGATCGCGACCGCCGCCAGCGGGTAGACCTGCCACGGCACGTCGTGCAGGTTCTCCCACTGCGCCTTGGCCAGCAGGATGCCGAGCGCGTTGACGAAGCCGATCATCACCGCGCGCGGCACGAAACGCATCAGCCGCCCGATCCGGAGCACCCCGAGCACCACCTGGATCGCGCCGCCGAGCAGCACGGTCGCCACGAGGTAGTCGAGGCCGTGCTCGCGCGCGACCGGCGCGACCACGAGCGCGACAGCGCCCGTCGCCGCCGAGATCATCGCCGGACGTCCCCCGACGATGGAGATCGTGATCGCCATCGTCACCGAGGCCCACAGCCCGACCCGCGGGTCGACGCCGGCGATCACCGAGAACGAGATCGCCTCCGGGATCAACGCGAGCGCGACGACCAGGCCGCCGAGCGCCTCGATGCGCAGCAGCCGGGGTGAGCGCAGCGCCGTACGGACGTCGATCGGCGAGGGCAGGGCGAGGGACAAGCGAGGCTCCAGATCATCGGCGCGGACGCCGAACCTTAACCGGAGACCGGTCCCGGAACCGCCTCGCCGTACCTGGCAGTAACCGCCTTGCCGCGTGATCGTTGACGTGACATGCGTCGCATGCTGAGCCTGCTCCTCGCCCTTCTCGCCGGGCCGACCGGTCTGCTCGCCGCCCCACTGGGCGGTGCGGCGCACGCCGCCTCCTCCACGTCCACGGCCACCGCCTCCGATACCTGGACGCCGCGGCCCGCGGACTACGCCCAGACGGTCACCCGCACCGACCTGCCGATCACGATGGATGACGGCACCGTGCTGCGCGCCGATCTCACCCTCCCCGCCGGCGCCGACGGCAAGGCGATCACCACCAAGGTGCCGGTGATCGTGACGATCACCGCCTACAACAAGTCGGCCTCCCAGGTCCCGGGAGTCGGTGACGTGCTGTCGGGCGCGGATCCGACGTACCTGGTCAAGCGCGGCTACGCCCAGCTCACCGTCGACGCCCGCGGCACCGGCTCCAGCGAGGGCACCTGGTGCGCGTTCTGCACGCGCGAGACCCAGGACTACGGCGAGGTGATGAACTGGGCGCACGCACAGCCGTGGAGCAACGGCGACACCGCGATGACCGGGCCGAGCTACATGGGCATCGACCAGATCTTCGCCGCTGCGGAGCACCCGGCCGGGCTCAAGGCGATCTTCCCGCAGGTCCCGGCCGCCGACGTCTACCGCGACGTGGTCGCCAGCGGCGGCCAGATCGACGTCGGCTTCATCCCGCTGTGGATCGGACTGGTCACCCTGACCGGCATCGTCCCGCCGGCCGTCACCGCCACCGACCCGGTCTCCGGGTTGACCGCTCTCGTGCAGCATCTCACCGACCTGGCCAGCTGGAGCGGCCCGACGATCCTGAGCGCGCTCGGCGGCCAGCAGGACGCCTACGACGGCGACTTCTACGCCCAGCGCTCCCCCATCAACGTGATCGACAAGGTCGACGTGCCGACGTTCCTGGTCGGCGGCGAGTACGACCTGTTCCAGCGCGGCACTCCCCTGCTCTTCGAGAACCTCCAGAGCCGCGGCGTGCCGACCAAGATGATCATCGGCCCGTGGAACCACCTCCAAGGGTCCTCCGGCGAAGGCGTCGCGGACGCGGGCCACGGGTCCCTGTCCGAGCTCCAGCTGCGGTGGTTCGACCACTACGTGAAGGGGCTGCCCGACCCCGACCTCGACAGCCCGAAGAGCACGATCGCGCCGATCACCTACTGGGAGCAGGGCAGCGACCAGTGGCGTACCGCCGGCCGCTGGGTCGACCCCGCCGACACCAGCGCGACCGTCGAGCCGCTCTCCGGCAGCGCCTCCCTCGGCAGGCAGGGCACGCTCGGCCTCGCGCCGACCGCCACCGACCAGACCTCGACGGTCCTGCCGAACCCGGTCGCCGGACTGTGCTCGCGCTCCACCGATCAGTGGACCGCCGGCCTGGCCAGCGAGCTGCAGCTGTTCAACAGCACCTGCTTCGACAGCAACAGCGTCAACAGCCAGATGTCGACCGCGTTCCGCACCGCGCCGCTCACCCGGCACCTGCCGATCTTCGGCCCGATCGATGCTCGGCTCTACGTCTCCAGTCCGACCGGCGACGGCCTGCTCTCGGTCGCCATCGACGACGTCGCACCCGACGGCTCGGTCTCGCGGCTGACCGGTGGCTGGCAGATGATCTCGCTGCGCGCCCTCGACACCGCCAGGACGCGCTACCTCGACGGCAAGGTGCTGCAGCCGTACCACCCGTTCACCCGGGCCTCGCAGGCCGCCGCCGAGCCCGGGCAGGTCGTGCCGGTCGACGTCGAGCTGTTCCCCACCGGCGCCGACATCCAGCCCGGACACCGCCTCGAGCTGACCGTGCAGTCCTTCGACGTTCCGCACCTGCTGCCGACCCTGCCCGACCTCGCCGGCACGCTCGCCCCGATCACAGTGCACTCCTCGACCACCTACCCCTCGGCGCTGGTGCTGCCGACGCGCGACAAGGCGTACGACGACGGCGTCGCCATCCCGGTCGACGGGCCCGACGTCGCGACCCCCGGCGCGAGCGGCGACATCGCCGCCGCCCACCTCCGGGTGCGCGTCCACGGCCGCTCCGTGGTCGTCACGTCGACGGCGCCCGGTCGGATCCGGCTGAGCATCGACGGCCGGATGAGCACCACGAAGCGCCTCGTCCATCGGCACGCGACCTTCCGGCTGCCGCGGCTCGCCCCCGGTCTCCACCGGGTGCGGGCGGTCTACCTCGGTAGGCCGCGGGTCGCCGTGGTCAAGGCGTTCCGGCACTGACGCCCCGAACCAGCGACCCCGGAAGCGTCGGCCCCGGGCGGATCAGGCGCCGTCGAGGAAGGCCCTCGCGAGCCGCTTGGGAGCCCGGGCCAGCCACGCATCGGTGATCAGCTCGCGCAGCTCCTCGCCGTCGATGGCGGCCAGCTCCACGAGCACCGCCGGGTAGCCGCTGAAGTGCGGCACGTGGAACACGCCGGGGACCGAGGCGAGCACGGCCTCCTTGTCCTCCGTCGGCACCCGGACGGCGACGATCTCGCCGCCTGGGACGCGCTCACCGGCAGCCTCCAGGTCGGCGACGTCGCGCTGGCGCAGCGGCCGCTCCCACACAAAGGCCTTGCCGCCGACCGCCCAGCCGGTGAGGTGGTCGTGTCCGTGCGCGCCCTCGGTCACCTCGGGCAGTGCCGAGGCGACCGAGCGGACGTCGTCGAGCGTGGCCATGACGGCGGCGCTGTCAGCCGATCTGCTTGAGGCGCGGGAGGACCCGCTCGACCAGCTCGGTGGTGTAGCCGACCGGGTCGTCGACGCCGGGCACGATCGTGCACGTGTAGAGCGTGATGCCGAGCTTGGCGTACTCCTCCATCTCCTTGAGGTACGCGTCGGTGTCGTGGACCGGATCGATGCCGCCGCCACCGCCCAGCGTCTTCTCGATCGTGTCGTAGTCGCGACCGACGTCGGCACAGTGCTGACGCAGCACGTCGAGCTTGTGCTTGATGCCCTCGACGCCCTCGCGGGCGAAGAGGTGGGTGACGTCGCCGTACTGGGCAACCAGGCGCAGCGTCTTCCGCTCCCCTCCCCCGCCGATCATGATCGGGATCGACCCGCGGACCGGCTGCGGCAGCGAGATCGTCTCGGCGAGCCGGTAGTGCGTGCCGTCGTACGGGCCGTCGTCGTCCGACCACATCTGCCGGGCGATCTGGATCGCCTCCTCGAGCCGCTCGAAGCGCTCCTTGAGCGGCGGGAACGGCACGCCGAGTCCGGCGTGCTCGCGGTCGTACCAGGCCGCCCCGATGCCGAGCAGCGCCCGGCCGCCGGAGAGCACGTCGAGGGTGGTGACGGTCTTGGCGAGCAGGCCGGGGTGACGGTAGGTCACGCCGGTGACGAGCATCGAGAGCCGGACGTTCTCCGTGATGCCGGCGAGGTAGCCCAGGGCGGTGTAGCCCTCGAGCATGGGCTCGAACGGGCCGCCGAACGCCTCCATCTGGAACCAGTGGTCCATCACGGTCAGGAGGTCGGCGCCGCCCTGGTCGGCGATCTTGGCCGACTCGGTGAAGCGCGGGAGCAGCTGGGTCTGCCAATCGGGGTTGGTGAAGTTCGCGTAGTGGAGGCCGAGGTCCATGCTCGCGACACTAGTCCTCACCCCTAGGCTCGGGACATGCTCCAGCGCGCCTCGTACGCCCTTCTGGCCGTCGCTCCCCTCATCCTGCTCGCCGGTTGCGGCAGCAACGACACGGCCTCGGACGACGGCGCGGGCGCCAGCACCTCCGCGTCGATGTCGGCCACGGCCTCCGCGACCGCGGCCGGCACCTGCGACTTCACGACCGATCCCGCCGGCTCGGCCGGCAAGGACGTCAGCCTGCCGCCGGCGACGCCGGACGTCTCCGGCACGGTGCAGGCGACGATCCACACCTCGGTCGGCGACCTGCGCATCTCGCTCGACGCGGACGCGGCGCCGTGCACGGTCGACTCCTTCGTCTCGCTGGCGAAGCAGGGCTACTACGACGACAGCAGCTGCCACCGGCTCGGCACGGTCCCGGGGTTCCAGATGCTCCAGTGCGGCGACCCGACCGGCACCGGCTCGGGCGGCCCGGGCTACACCATCCCGGACGAGGTCACGGGCACCGAGACGTACCCCGCCGGCACGCTGGCGATGGCGAACACCGGGGCCCCGCACAGCGGCGGCAGCCAGTTCTTCATGGTGTTCGGCGACACCCAGCTGGACCCGAACTACACCGTCTTCGGGACGCTGGACGCCGCCGCGATCAAGACCCTGGCGAAGGTCGGCGCGGCCGGCACCGACAACAGCGAGGCACAGGGCGTCGGCAAGCCGAAGACGACTGTGACCTTCACCTCGATCACCATCGGCTGACCCCCGTGTGAGGCCCGGGGCATGGGGTAACGGGGACCCATGCTCACTCTCACCGAGAACGCAAGCACCATCGTCAAGAACATCACCCAGCGCCCGCAGGCCCCCGACTCCGCCGGGCTGCGGATCTCCTCCGACGAGGCCACCCAGACCTTCGAGGTGACCGCCACCCCCGACGCCAGCCCGGGCGACCAGATCGTCGAGCAGGACGGCGCCACCGTCTACCTGGACGCGCGCGCCGCCGAGCTGCTCGAGGACAAGGTCCTCGACGCGGCCGTCGACCCCGAGGGCCGGGTGGAGTTCGCGCTCGGGCCGCAGGCCTGAGCCGCTGCACGACCACTGCCGTGGCGGTCACGTACGGGCTCGTTAGGCTGCGTACGTGACCGCCCAGCACCCGTTCCAGAGTCTTCAGCGCACCGAGGCGGAGGCCCGTCGGGCCCTGCTGGAGGTGCTCGCGTACGACGTCTCCCTCGATCTGGCGACCAGTGAGACCGAGTACGCCTCGACGACTGTCATCCGCTTCCGCTCCGGCGGGGGCGAGACGTTCGTCGACCTCAAGCCGCTGCGGCTGCACGCGATCCGGCTGAACGGATCGCCCCTCGATGTCGATCTCCTCGAGCGCGGGCGCTTCCCGCTCGAGACCGCCGCCGGCGAGAACGAGCTCGTCGTCGAGGCCACCATGCGCTTCCGCAACGACGGCGAGGGGCTGCACCGCTCGACCGATCCCGCCGACGGGCGCCAGTACGTCTACGGCATGGCCTTCATGGATGCCGCCCCCTCGATCTTCGCCTGCTTCGACCAGCCCGACCTGAAGGCGCCCTACACGCTGCACGTCCGGGCGCCGCGGGAGTGGATCGTCGTCGGCAACGCACCGGGCGAGCAGGTCGAGCCGGGGGTGTGGGAGTTCCAGGAGAGCCAGCCGCTGTCGACGTACTTCGTCACGCTCGTCGCAGGGCCGTACCACCTGATCCGCGACGAGCACCGCGACGCCGAGGGGACGATCCCGCTCGGTCTCTCGGCTCGCGCCAGCCTGGCCAAGGACCTGGACAAGGACGCGGGCGAGCTCTTCACCCTCACCAAGCAGTGCTTCGACGAGTACCACCGGCTCTTCGGCATCCGCTACGCGTTCGGCGACTACCACCAGGCCTTCGTGCCGGAGTTCAACGCCGGCGCGATGGAGAACCCCGGCTGTGTCACGTTCCGCGACCCGCTCATCTTCACCTCGCGGGTCACCCGTGGCACCCGGATCCAGCGGGCGACCACCGTCGCGCACGAGATGGCCCACCAGTGGTTCGGCAACCTCGTCACCCCGCGCTGGTGGGACGACCTGTGGCTCAACGAGTCGTTCGCCGAGTACATGGGCAACCGCGTGACGGCCGACGTCACCGAGTACTCCGACGCCTGGGCCGACCTCTCCTATGCGCGCCGCCAGTGGGGCCTGGTCGCCGATCAGCGGCCCTCCACGCACCCGGTCGCCGGCAACGGCGCCGTCGACGCGGTGGCGGCGCTGCAGGACTTCGACGGCATCTCGTACGCCAAGGGCTCGGCGATCCTGCGCCAGCTCGCCGCCACCCTCGGCGACGACGTCTTCTTCGCCGGCGCCATCGACCACTTCACCACCCACCGCTTCGGCAACGCGACCATGCACGACCTGCTCGGCTCATGGCAGAAGGCGGGCGCCGGCGACCTGTCCGGCTTCTCGGCACAGTGGCTGCGCACCGCCGGTCCCGACACCATCACCTTCGATCGCGCCGCCGCCGAACTCGTGCGGACGCCGCCCGCGGAGCATCCCGCGGACCGTACGCACGCCTTCACGGTCGCGGTGAGCGACGACGACGGCCGCTGGCACCGCCACGAGGTCGCCGTCGACGGCGAGCGGACCCCGGCGGATGGTCTCGACGGCGCGGCGATCGTGCTGGACCCCGACGACGACACCTGGGCGGTGATGATCCCCGACCAGGAGACCGTCGAGGCGCTCAAGACGCAGCTGGCAGGTGTGCCGGACGGGCGGTTGCGCGCGGGCATCTGGAACAACCTGCGCAACGGCTTCCACAACGCGGCGGTCTCGCCGGCCGATGTCATCGACATCGCCGCGGCCAGCCTGCCCGTGGAGGACACCGAGGACACCGCTCGGCGCACGCTCGGCTGGCTCCTGCGCGACGTCGTGCCGCTGGCGGCCGACGGCTCCCTGGCCCGGCTGCACCAGGCCGCCAACGCCAAGCTGGCCGCGACCGACGTCGGCTCGGAGGAGCAGCTCGCCGCCTTCCGCACCGCGATCCGCTCGGCCGAGGACGCGGACGCGCTGCGGGTGTGGCTCGCGGCGACGCCCGACGGGATCGAGCTCGACCTGGACCTGCGCTGGCGGATCCTGGGCCGGCTCGCCACGCTCGGCGCGATCGACCGCGCCGAGCTGCAGGCGGCCTTCGACGCCGAGCCCGCCAACGACGCCCGGGTGGCGCTGACCGGGGCGCTGTGCTCGCTGCCGGACGAGGAGGCGAAGGCGTACGCGTGGTCGGTCTTCACCGGCGAGACGGACCTGCCCAACTACGACGTGGTCGCCGCGGGCCACGGCCTCTGGCGCGGCCCTGTCGAGCTGACGGATCCCTACGTCGCCCGCTACTTCGAGGAGCTGCCCGCAACCGTCAACGCCCGCTCGGGCTGGGTGCTGGCCACGGCGGCGGAGGCGTTCTTCCCCGCCGGCGCGGTCACCGAGGAGACGCTCGCCCGCGCCCGCGCCGCGATCGATCTTCCCGGGCTGGACCTCTCGCTGCGGCGTGTGCTGGTCGACTGCACCGACCAGCTGGCCCGCCAGCTTGCGACGGTGACCGCGTGGCCTCCCAAAACTGTCGGCGGTGCCGTCTAGTTTCTTTGCCATGCGGATCCTGCACACCTCCGACTGGCACCTGGGGAGGTCCTTCCACCGGGAGGGCATGCTCACCCACCAGGCTGTCTTCGTCGACCACCTCCTCGAGGTGGTCGAGCGTGAGCGGGTCGACCTGGTCGTCGTGGCCGGCGACATCTACGACCGGGCGTTGCCGCAGGTCGACGCGGTGCGGCTGGCCTCCGAGACCCTCGCGCGCCTGGCCGCCTCCCGCGCCAAGGTGGTGCTGACGAGCGGCAACCACGACTCCGCGCAGCGGCTCGGCTTCGGCTCGGAGCTGATCGACGCCGCCGGCGTCTTCATCCGTACGGACGCCTCGCGCGTCGACGCCCCGGTCGTGCTCGGCGACGAGCACGGCGAGGTCGCGGTCTATGGCATCCCCTACCTCGATCCCGACACCGTCCGCGAGCCGTGGCAGCTCTCCGCACGCTCGCACGCGGCGGCGCTCGGCGAGGCCATGCGCCGCGTGCGGACCGATCTCGCCGGGCGCGGCCGCGCCCGCTCCATCGTGCTCGCCCACGCCTTCGTCGCGGGGCGCGCCGAGGACGCCGACGGGCTGGCGAGCGACTCCGAGCGCGACATCTCGGTCGGAGGGGTCTCGATCGTGCCGACCAACGTCTTCGACGGCGTCTCCTACGCCGCGCTCGGGCACCTCCACGGTCGGCACACGCTCAGCGAGACGGTCCGCTACAGCGGCTCGCCGCTGGCCTACTCGTTCTCCGAGGGCCGCCAGCGGAAGGGCTCCTGGCTGATCGAGCTGGACGCCGACGGCGTGAGCCGAGCGGAGTTCGTCGACGCACCGGTCCCACGCCCGCTGGCGACCCTGCGCGGCGACCTCGAGACGCTGCTCGCCGACCCGGCGCTCTCCGAGCACGAGGGCTCCTGGCTGCAGGTGACGCTCACCGACACCGTCCGGCCGCTGCAGGCGATGGACCGGCTGCGCCGCCGCTTCCCGCACACCCTGATGCTCGGCTTCGCCTCGACCGCTCCCGTCATCGGCGGCCTGTCGCACCAGCACGGTCCGGCCCGGCGCGACCGGGACCTGGTCGCCGACTTCATCGCCGAGCTGCGCGGAGCGCCGGCCGGCGCCGACGAGCTCGTCCTGCTCGGGCGGGCGGTCGATGCCTGCTGCGAGGACACCGACGTCGACATGCACCTCGGCGAGGCGTCCGCGGCGATCGAAGAGGAATGGGCGGAGGTGCTCTTCTGATGCGCCTGCACCATCTCGAGGTCACCGCCTTCGGCCCCTTCGCCGGCACCGTCTCGGTGGACCTCGACCACCTCTCCTCGGCCGGGCTCTTCCTGCTCTCCGGCCCGACGGGCGCCGGCAAGACCAGCGTGCTCGACGCGGTCTGCTTCGCGCTCTACGGCGACGTCCCGGGCGATCGGGCCACCGCGAAGCGGTTGCGCTGCGACCAGGCCGCCCCCGGCGCCGCGCCGCGCGTCGTCCTGGAAGCGACCCTCGCCGGGCGTCGCTTCCGGATCAGCCGCTCGCCGTCATGGGACCGGCCGAAGAAGCGCGGCAGCGGCGTGACCACCGAGCAGGCCTCGGTCGTCCTCCAGGAACAGCGCGGCGGCTCCTGGTTCACCCTGACGACCCGGCTCGACGAGGCCGGCTACCTCATCACCGACCTCCTCGGCATGACCCTGCTGCAGTTCACGCAGGTCGCGCTCCTCCCCCAGGGTCGCTTCCAGTCGTTCCTCCGAGCGAAGTCGGAGGAACGCAAGCAGCTGCTCCAGCGGCTCTTCCGCACCGAGCGGTTCACCGACGTCGAGCGCTGGCTCCGCGACCACCGCATCGAGCTCCGACGGCGCAGCGAGAGCCTCAACCAGCGTGTGGCCGACGCGATCAGCCGACTCAGTGAGGCGACCGAGACGCCGCTCGCCAACGGCTGGGACCTCGGCGATCTGAGCCTGCCCGCCGGCGACGGAGAGATGATCGGCTGGGTCGACACCATCGAGAAGCGCCTCCACGACGACCACCTGACGAGCTGCGCCACGGCCGGCGACGCCGTCGCCGCCGAGGGCATCGCCCGCAAGACGCTGGAGGAGGCCCGCGCCTTCACGCAGGCCCGCCGGCGCCACGACGAGGCCGCCGCCGAGCACGCCGTCCTGAGCGCCGAGGCTGACGAGATCACCGCCCTCGCCGAGCGCGTCGAGGCCGCTCGCCGGGCCGCCACCGTGATGCCGGTCCGTGCCCTCGCCGCGCGTGCCCGCGCCCAGCACGAGGCGGCCCATGCCGCAGCCCCGGCCGACGCGCTGCTCACCGACGCGACCACCGCGCACCGCGAGCAGGTCCGCCTGGTCGACGCCGCCCGTGCCCTCCTCCCCCAGGAACAGCGCCGCGACCGGGTCGCGACCGACGTCGCCCGTGCCGCTGCCGCCCACGAGCGGCTCGTCGAGGAGGTCGCCGCACTCACCGAGCGCGCCACCGCGGCGCCCGCCCGGATCGACGCACTGCGCGCCGATCTCGAGGCGGCCCGCGCGGCGGCATCACGCGTCGAGGCGCTGAGCGTCCGCGCACGGGCCTACGCCGAGGCCGATCGCCTCGCGGCTCTCGTCGCAGACGCCAAGGAGGCCCACGCCCTCTCCCGCACGACCTCCCTCGAGCTGCGCGGGCAGGCGCTCGACGTACGGGCCGCTCGGCTCGACAGCATGGCCGCCGAGCTCGCCGGCGGACTCGCGGTCGGCGCCTGCTGCCCGGTCTGCGGCTCCGACGAGCATCCTCGCAAGGCCGCGCCGTCGGCCGACGCGCCGGATGCCGAGGCCGAGAAGGCCGCGCAGAAGGCCGCCGACGACGCCAGCGCGATCGAGCACCTGCGCAGCCTCGAGGTACAGGACCTGACCACGCGCCTTGGTTTCACCCGCGAGCAGGCGGGCCCCGAGGCCGAGCGCGCGGAGATCGGCACCGACCTCGCGGCCGCGCAGGCGCTGGCCGCGACAGCGGCCGGGGTCGAGGCCGATCTCGCCGCGGCGCTCCGTGCTACCGATACGGACGCCAAGCGCCTCACCGAGGTCACCGCCCAGGCGGCCTCCGCCCGGACGGCCCACGACGGCCTCACCCGCGAGCACGTCGAGCTCGCCGCCTTGCTCGCCGAGGCGCTCGCGGACACCGACGCGACGAGCATCGCCGCCCTGCTCGCCGAGCGCGAGCGCACCGCGCGCACCGCGGCCACCCTGGTGGAGCGGCTCGATGCACGGGACCGGGCCGCCTCGGCGCGTGCCGAGAGCGAGCAGGCTCTCGCCGAGGCCCTGAGCCACGCCGGGTTCGAGGACGCCGACTCCGCCGCGGCCGCTGCGCTCGGAGCGGACGAGATCGACACGGTGACCGCACGACTCAAGCGCCACGAGCGCCGGATGGCCGTCGTCGGGGCGATCCTCGCCGAGCCGCAGGCAGCGACCCTGGCGACCCGAGCCCTGCCGGATCTCCCGGCCCTGATCACGGCGCACGAGGCTGCGCTCGAGGCGATGGGGCGTGCCCAGGCGGCCGTGGCCGCGGGTGCGACGACCCTGGCCCGGCTCGGTGAGCTCCGCGAGGAGCTCGACGGCGCACTCTCCGCGTGGGGCCCGCTGCGCGGCGACCTCGCCACCGCGACGCAGCTCGCCGCGTTCGCGGAGGGCAAGAGCGCCGACAACCAGCTCCAGATGTCGCTCTCCGCCTACGTCGTCGCCTACCGGCTCACCCAGGTCGTCGAAGCTGCCAACGAGCGCCTGACCACGATGACCGACCAGCGATACCAGCTTGAGCACACCGCCTCGCGTGCTGCCGGTGATCGCCGCGGCGGTCTCGCACTACTGATCCGCGACGACTGGTCGGGCGAGACCCGCGACCCTGCGACACTCTCCGGTGGCGAGACGTTCGTCGTCTCCCTCGCCCTGGCACTGGGGCTGGCCGACGTGATCAGCCACGAGGCCGGCGGCGCGATGCTCGAGACGCTCTTCGTCGACGAGGGCTTCGGCTCCCTCGACGCCGAGACCCTCGACGACGTGATGGCGGTCCTCGACGGTCTGCGCGACGGCGGCCGCGTCGTGGGCGTCGTCAGCCACGTCGCCGAGCTGCGCGACCGGATCCCCACCCAGCTGCTGGTCACCAAGTCACGCGCAGGATCCACGCTGGCCGTGCGCTGACTCGGCCCTCCCGCACCACCGACTCGGCCCTCCCGCACCACCGAATGCTCACTCTGGTGCCTGAAGGCTGGCTCAGGCACGCCGGAGGTCCAAGTCGACCCTGCCGGAGGGCCAAGCCGCACGTGCCCGAGGGCCAAGTCGAGCGTGCCTCACGGCCGAGTCGAGGGTGCCCTACGGCCGAGTCGAGGGTGTGGGAGGGCCGAGTCGGTCCGCTCGAGCCCTCGGTGCGGAGATCCTGGCCCACTGGCAGACCACCCGATCACTCCGCGAACGCCTCCGGGGGCGGGCAGGCGCAGAAGAGGTTGCGGTCGCCGTAGGCGTTGTCGATGCGTGCCACCGGCGCCCAGTACTTGTCGGGTGTGATCCCGGAGGGGAAGACGGCCTCCTCGCGGGTGTAGGCCCGGTCCCACTCCCCGACCAGGGCCCGCGCGGTGTGCGGGGCGCCGCGGAGCACCGACGTCTCCGGGGTCCACTCCCCCGACGCCACCCGCTCGATCTCGCCGCGGATCGCGATCATCGCGTCGATGAAGCGGTCCAGCTCGGCCAGGTCCTCCGACTCGGTCGGCTCCACCATCAGCGTGCCCGGCACCGGGAACGACATCGTCGGGGCATGGAAGCCGTAGTCGATCAGCCGCTTCGCGACGTCGTCGACGGTGACGCCGGTCGCCTTGGTCAGTGCTCGCAGGTCGAGGATGCACTCGTGCGCGACCAGCCCCGAGTCGCCGCGATAGAGCACCGGGAAGTGCTCCCCGAGCCGTGCGGCGACGTAGTTGGCCGACAGCACCGCGATCGCCGTCGCGCGGGTCAGCCCCGCGGCACCCATCAGCCGGATGTACGCCCACGAGATCGGCAGGATGCCCGCCGAGCCGTACGGCGCCGCCGAGATCGGACCGATGCCGGCGCGCTTCGTCGGGTCGGGGTGCATGCCGTGCGAGGGCAGGTACGGCGCCAGGTGCGCGCGTACGGCCACCGGGCCGACGCCCGGTCCGCCGCCGCCGTGCGGGATGCAGAAGGTCTTGTGCAGGTTGAGGTGCGAGACGTCGCCGCCGAACTCCCCCGGCCTGGCGTAGCCGAGCAGCGCATTGAGGTTGGCACCGTCGATGTAGACCTGGCCGCCGTGCGCGTGCACGATCTCGCACAGCTCTGTGATGCCCTCCTCATAGACGCCGTGCGTGGAGGGGTAGGTGACCATGATCGCGGCCAGGTCCTCGGAGTGCGCGTCGCACTGCGTACGCAGGTCATCGAGGTCGACCGTGCCGTCCGCGTGGGACTTCACCACCACGACCCGCATCCCGGCCATCACCGCCGAGGCGGCGTTGGTGCCGTGCGCGGAGGCGGGCATCAGGCACACGTCGCGGGTGTTGGTCACGCCGTTCGCCCGGGCATGGGCATCGTGGTAGCCGCGGATCGCGAGCAGGCCGGCCAGCTCGCCCTGCGAGCCGGCGTTCGGCTGGATGGAGACCCGGTCGTAGCCGGTCATCTCGGCGAGCCAGCCCTCCAGCTCCTCCACCAGCCGCCGGTAGCCGGCCGCGTCCTCGGCGGGCACGAACGGGTGCAGGTCGGCGAAGCCCGGCAGCGAGATCGGCTCCATCTCGGTGGTGGCGTTGAGCTTCATCGTGCACGAGCCGAGCGGGATCATCCCCCGATCGAGCGCGTAGTCGCGCCCGGCCAGCCGCGCCAGGTAGCGCAGCATCTGGGTCTCGCTATGGTGCGCGGAGAAGACCTCGTGGGTGAGGTACGGGGTCGTCCGGGCCAGCTCGCGCGGCAGCGCTTCGACCGGGTCGACCGCGGCCGGCGTGATGCCGAACGCGTCGTGCAGCGCCCGCAGCGTCGCCACCGTCGAGGTCTCCGAGAAGGACAGCCCGACACGGTTCTCGTCGACGACCCGCAGGTGGAGGCCCACCCGACGGGCCCGGTCGGCGACCTCGACAGCACGGCCCGGCACAGCGACGACGAACGTGTCGAAGAACCGTTCCGTCTCGACCGCGAGCCCCGCCGCGCTCAGGGACGCCGCGGCACGGGCCGCGAGGTCGTGCGTACGACGTGCGATCTCGGCCAGCCCGTGCGGACCGTGGTAAACCGCGTACATCGAGGCCGTCACCGCGAGCAGGACCTGGGCCGTGCAGATGTTCGAGGTCGCCTTGTCACGGCGGATGTGCTGCTCACGGGTCTGGAGCGCGAGCCGGTACGCCGGGCGTCCCTCCGCGTCGATCGACACCCCGACGAGCCGCCCCGGCATCGCACGCTCGAGGCCGGCCGAGACCGCCATGAAGCCTGCATGCGGTCCGCCGTAGAAGAGCGGGACGCCGAACCGCTGGGCGGACCCGATCACGACATCGGCACCCATCGCGCCCGGCGCCTCGAGCATGGTCAGCGCAAGCAGGTCGGCGGCGACCACGGCCAGGGCGCCGCGCTCGTGCGCCGCCTCGATCAGTGGGCGCGGATCCCGGACCGCGCCCGAGGCGCCGGGGTATTGGATGAGCACGCCGGACACCTCCCCCTCGGGCAGGGTGCCGGACGCGAGGTCGGCGACGATGACCGGGATGCCCATCGCCTCGGCCCGCGTGCGGATGACGTCGATCGACTGTGGCAGCGCGTCGGCGTCGACCACGAAGGCCCCAGCGCTTCCCTTGCGGGCGCGCCGCACCAGCGTCATCGCCTCGGCGGCCGCGGTGCCCTCGTCGAGCAGCGACGCGTTGGCGGTCGGGAGCCCGGCTAGATCGCCGACCAGGGTCTGGAAGTTGAGCAGCGCCTCGAGCCGGCCCTGGGAGATCTCCGGCTGGTACGGCGTGTACGCGGTGTACCAGCTCGGGTCCTCGAGCAGGTTGCGTCGGATCACCGGCGGCGTGATGGTGCCGTGGTAACCGAGCCCGATCATCGCCTCGCCGGGCCGGTTCGACGCGGCGATCTCCCGTGCCAGCGCTGCCACCTGGGTCTCGCTGAGCGGAGCCGGCAGATCCAGCGCGGCGGCGCTGCGGATGCCGGCCGGCACCGCGGCGGACATCAGCGCGTCGAGCGAGTCGAAGCCGAGTCGCTCGAGCATCACCGCCGCGTCCTCGTCCCGGATTCCGATGTGGCGGTCGACGAAACGCTCGGACACAGACACTCCCCTATGGATCGTTGGCACCCTCAGGCTAAATCAGATCCGGCTCCGGACCGTCGCGTGACGGGCCGGAGCCGGATCAAAGTTCAGGAGGTGCGCCTAGCCTGCGCTGCGAGCAGCGCGGCGCGCCGCGAGCTCGTCGCCCGCGACCGGAGCCGCGTCGTCCTCACCGGCGCGCTCGCTCGGCAGCTCGGAGAGGCTGCCCTCGATCTCGCGCCAGACCCCGCCGATCGCGATACCGAAGACTCCCTGGCCACCCTGGAGGAGATCGATGACCTCGTCGCTGCTGGTGCACTCGTAGACGGACGCGCCGTCGCTCATCAGCGTGACGCGGGTCAGGTCCTCGGTGCCACGCTCGCGCAGGTGGGTGACGGCCGTACGGATCTGCTGGAGCGAGATGCCCGCGTCCAGGAGCCGCTTGATGATCTTGAGGATCAGGATGTCGCGGAAGCTGTAGAGCCGCTGCGATCCGCTGCCGGTGGCGCTGCGCACGCTCGGCTCGATCAGGCCGGTACGCGCCCAGTAGTCGAGTTGCCGGTAGGTGATGCCGGCGGCGTTGCATGCGGTGGGGCCGCGGTATCCGAGATCGCTCGGCAGCGGGGAGACATCATCGGCGAAGAGCAGTCCCTGCTCCTCCGCCTGCTCCGCAGCCAGGACTGCCTCGGCGCTGAGGCCTGGCTCCTGCTCGTGCTCGTTCACGCGATCCTCCGTGGTCTACTCCGGTGAGCGTAACCCCAAACGGGGAAGCCGCCGCGATCTGTGGACCACAGCGGTGGAGTTACACCGGAGACACTTCAAGGTAGGACCACAGCAGGCCCGGGTCAAAGACTCTCCCGGCGTGTCGCAACCCTCAACCTCAACCTGAGGGTCACAGCAGGCGCACGGCCTCGGGTCAGAGCGCCTCGAAGTCGTCGGGCGTGACCTGATCGAGGAACTCGCGGAACCGCTCGACCTCGTCCTCCTGCTCCGCCGGCACGGCGACACCGGCCTCGTCGAGCACCTCGTCGGCGACCACGATCCGGGTCCCGGTGCGCAGCGCCAGGGCGATCGAGTCGGACGGCCGGGCCGAGACCTCGACGCCGGAGCCGAAGACGAGCGTCGCGAAGAAGACGTTGTCCTTGACGTCGACGATCCTCACCTCGGTGAGCTCGTTGCCGGTCGCCTCGAGGATGTCCTTGACCAGGTCGTGGGTCAACGGCCGCGGTGGCACCACGCCCTGCTGGGCGAACGCGATCGCCGTCGCCTCCACCGCTCCGATCCAGATCGGCAGGTAGCGCTCGCCGGTCACCTCCCGCAGGAGCACCAGCGGCTGGTTCGACGGCATCTCGACACGGACACCCAGGACGTCTACCTCACGCACGTGTTCCACCCTACCCGCTGGATCGCGAGCGCTCAGGGGCGCTTCAGGCCGGCCTTGACCAGGGTCGCGTGCAGCTTCACGGAGAGCGCCGCGACCTCGGCCGCGGTCTCCTCGGCACGGGCACGCGCGGCCGGGTCGTTGGTCCGCATCTGGGGGGCCACGATCTGCTGGACCAGCCCGACCTCGCGGTCGGCGGCGGCCTTCATGCCGCGCAGGTGACGCGGCTCGATGCCGAACTCGGCGAGCTCCTTCGCGGTCTGCGCGATCACCAGGGCGTCGGTGTCGTAGTAGCCGCGGACCGCCGTGATCAGCCGCGCGTCCTCGAGCTCACGGAGCAGCTCGTCGCTGACCTCGGCGATCTTGACCAGCTCCTTGCGCGAGAGACGGAGGTTGTCGGTACGGCGGAACGAGTCGGCGCTCGGCGTGCCGTCCGAGGCGAGCGGGACCGTCGGGACGGTCGGGACCACCGGCGCGGCCTCCGGCGGCTCGAGGCCGCGGTCCATCGCGTCGAGGTGCTCGGCGATGACCTTCTTCGGCAGGTAGTGATCGCGCTGCATCCGCAGCACGTAGCGGATCCGCTCCACGTCGGCGTGGGAGAACTTGCGATAGCCGCTGGCGGTGCGGTGCGGGGTGATCAGGCCGTCCTGCTCGAGCAGCCGGATCTTGGGGATGCTGATCAGCCCCGGGAAGTCGCCGCGGAGCAGGTCGAGCACCTGTCCGATGTTGAGCAGCTCGGCACCGTCGTGCGACTCCTCGAGAGAGCGCTCGACGGCACGGTTCTCAGCAGTCACGCCGACAGCCTCAGCGCTCGCCGTGACCGGCGTAGAAGACCAGCCGGTACTTGCCGATCTGGACCTCGTCGCCATCGTTGAGGGTGACCTTGTCGATCCGGTCGCGGTTCACGTAGGTGCCGTTGAGGCTGCCCACGTCGGCGACGGTGTAGCCGTCACCCGAGCGCTGGAACTCGGCGTGCCGGCGCGAGACCGTCACGTCGTCGAGGAAGATGTCGCTCTCGGGGTGACGACCGGAGCGGACCAGGTCCCGGTCGAGCAGGAAGCGGCTCCCCGAGCCCGGGCCGCGCTGCACCACGAGGAGCGCGCTACCCGAGGGGAGTCCGTCGACCGCGGCGGCATCGACGGGGCTCAACGCCCGGTCGGAGGTGTCCGTACGGGGATCGACGATCTGGATCGTCGAGGTGGTGTCCGACGAGGCCGCGGCGGCGACCAGCGCGGAACCGCACTGGGAGCAGAACCGCGCGTCGGCGGAGTTCTCGTGGCCACAGGCGGGGCAGTTCATCGGGGTAATCCTCTCGTCTGACCCTCAACCGGATGGTGAGGGTGACGTCATCCCGAACCTATCAGGTTCGGCCACGTCGGTTCAGGCCCGGACGGTCAGGCCTGGAGGGTCGCCTCGTAGGCGGCCGCATCGAGCAGCCCGTCGAGCTCCGCGGGTGCCGACGGGACGATCTCGAAGAGCCAGCCGGACCCGTACGGATCGTCGTTGGCCAGGCCCGGCGTGGCGTCCAGGCCACCGTTCACCGCGACCACCTCGCCGGAGAGCGGGGCGTAGACGTCGCTGACCGACTTATGGGACTCGAGCTCTCCGCAGGCGCCTCCGGCGGCGACCTGGGTGCCGACGTCGGGCAGCTGCGCGTACACGATGTCGCCGAGCGCCTCCTGGGCGAAGTGCGTGATCCCGACCCGGACGGATCCGGCGTGCTCGCCGGGGCTGCGCACCCACTCGTGCTCGCTGGTGTACTTGAGCTCCTGCGGGTACAGCGTCACGACGCACTCCTCGTGATCGGCAACGATCGGTCGCTGCGACCCTACTGCGTGGGGCGGACCGCCGACAGGTTCAGGGTGTTGCGCTCGGTGACCGTGACCTCGGCGCCGTCGTCACCGAACTCGTCCTGCGGACCGTTCGCGAAGGTGACGGCGCCGGCGAGCGTGGACGGGTCGCCGATCGCCTCCACCGTGTACGGCGGAGTGAGCAGCTGGTGATCGACGAAGAGCCCGTCCGGGCCCTGCTCGAACGACGAGCTGGCGATGAGCCGGACCTTGCCGTTGACCTGGATCGCTTCAGCACCCGCCGAGCGCAGCTCCTCGACCAGGTCGAGGAAGGAGTCGACGTTCGCCTCGCCGGTCTTCTCGGTGATGACCACCCGGATGCCGGGTCCGGTGACCGGCACCTGGCCCGCCATGATCTTGAGGACGTCGACCTGGCTCTGGGCCTGGTCGAGCGCCGCCTGGCGCTGCTGGGTGTCGGAGGTCAGCCGGTTGCGGGTGTCCTGCAGCCGGGAGAGCTCGTCCTGCGCACGCTGGGTGGTGCCGGCCAGACCATTGAGGACGTCGATGAGGTCCTGCTCGCGGTAGCCGGCGTAGGTGGCGTCGTGGTCGTTGCTGTTGACCTGGGTCACGGCGCCGAAGCCGAGGATCGCGAGCAGCACCGCCACGACCGCCTGGCCGCGACCGCCGCGCACGTGGGTGAGCGCGTCGAGCAGGCGCCGTCCCCCGGTGGGCTCGGCGTCCTCGGTGGCGAGGTGGCTGTGCTGCTCAGGCATGGAAGATGTGCCTTCGGATGGCCGCCACGTTGGAGAAGATGCGGATGCCGAGGACGACGATGACGCCGGTCGACAGCTGTCCCCCGACGCCCAGCTTGTCGCCCATCCAGACGATGCCGGCGGCGATGACGACGTTGCTGACGAACGAGACCACGAAGACCTTGTCGTCGAAGATGCCGTCGAGGAACGCGCGCAGCGCGCCGAAGACGGCGTCCAAGGCCGCGACGACGGCGATCGGGAGGTACGGCTCGAGGCCGACCGGCACGTCGGGGCGGAAGATCAGCCCGAGCACCACTCCGACCACCAGGCCCAGCGCTGCGATCACGGCGTCTCCTTCTCGGTCATCGCACCATGATCGGTGCTGGCGTGCCGCAGGACCAACATGGAGGCCGGCGCGGCGGGCAGGGAGAGGGACTGGGCGTTCTCCATGTCGAACGGCATCCCGAGCTGACGGGTGAGGCTCTCCAGCCGGATCCCCGAGGTGGTCTGGGCGAACTTCGCCTGCATCGTGTCGGTGTCGCCGAGGGCGAGGACCGTGTACGGCGGCGAGAGCGAGACGTCGTTGATCCGCACCACCGGACCGGAGTTGCGCAGTGCGCTGAGCGTGGTGACCCGCTGCCCGTTGACGCTGACGGCGGTCGCGCCGGCCTGCCACAGTCCGTTGACCAGGCCGGCCAGGTCGGAGTCGCGGACGGCTCCGCTCGCGTTGCCGTTCGGAGCGTCATCGAGCCGGGCACGGACGCCGTCGCCGCTGACCTCGGCCCAGCCGGTCTCGGCGGCGAGCGTGCGACGCGTCGCGTTGACCGTGTTGAGCGAGCGGCCGAGCTCGGCGTACATGGCCTCGAGCCGGGTGGTGCTGGCACGGAGCAGGGCGATCCGTCGCTGCTGGTCGGCGACCTGCGCGTGCCGGGCGTTGATCCGCTCGATGAGCTGCTCGCGGCTCTCGTTGTCCACCGAGGAGTTGCGCGAGGTCTGCACCGCGGCGACCGTGACCAGCAGACCGAAGAGCAGGACGGCCGCGATGGTGGTGCCGCTGCGTACGCTCCGTCGCGCGGGTCGTGCGTCCCCGCGCTGGGCGCGCTGCTCGGCGACGTGCCGGTAGTCCTCGTCGAGCGACTGGCGGGTGATCTGGTCGAGCAGCGGCACCGCCCGCAGCTGTGCGCTGCTCGGGCCGCCGGGCGTGGTCTGCTGGCTCACGCGGGGCCTCCGCGGGAGCGCAGCGGCGGTACGGTCCGGAGCAGCTGGCGGGTCTGCAGCGCGTACAGGACCCCGGCCCACCAGTAGAGCCCGATGCCCCAGATCGCGAACGACCAGCCGAGCACCCGGCACAGCATGGCCAGCACACCGTCGCCGTCGGCGAGCAGGAGCAGCGGGAAGGCGTAAAGCAGGTTGAAGGTCGCGGCCTTGCCCAGGAAGTGGACCGGCAGCGCGGTGTAGCCGCGGCTGCGCAGGAACGGGATCAGGCCCCACATCAGGACGTCGCGCAGCGGCAGCAGCACCGCGACCCACCACGGGACGATGTGCCGCAGCGCGAGGCCGAGGACGACGGCGAAGATGTAGAGCCGATCAGCGAGCGGGTCGAGGAACTCCCCGATCCGGGAGTACTGCCCCAGCCGGCGCGCCAGGTAGCCGTCGAGCCAGTCGGTCGCCCCCGAGACCACCAGCACCGCGAAGGCGGCACCGTCCAGCTCCGGGCCCAGAACGAGCCACAGGAAGAGCCCGATCCCGGCCAGGCGCAGCACGCTGATCGCGTTGGGGATGGTCCACACGCGATCGGGCCGTACGGCGAGGGTGCTGCTGTCCTGCACGTCGCTCACTGTAAAGGAGCGCACGCCCCTAGGAGGCGCCGACCTCGTCGGCGTGGGCAGCGTCTCGGATCTCACCCACCAGCTCCTCGATGACGTCCTCGAGGGTGACCAGGCCGAGCGTGACGCCCTGCTGGTCGACCACCCGTGCCATGTGCGATCCGCGGCGCTGCAGGGTCTCGAGGGCGTCGTGCAGCGGGTCCTCGGGGGTGACGGTGGCGAACGGGCGGATCCACTTGTCGTCGACCGGTCGCTGGCGGCGGGCCTCGTCGGGCTCGAGCACGTCCTTGATGTGCAGGTAGCCGATCAGGTCCGGCGCCGCGGTCGGCTCCGCGCCCGCCTCCGAGGTCGCGGCGGCCACCGGGAACCGACTGAAGCCGGTGCTGGCGCAGAGCGCCTCGACGTCCGCGCCGGAGGAGCCGCGCTGCACGGTGGTCAGCGAGACGGTCGGGAGCAGCACGTCGGCCACCGTCTTCTCGGTGAACCCGAGCGCACCGGCCAGCCGGTCGTACTCGTCCTGGCGGAGGAGGCCCTCGCCGCGGCTCTCCTCCACCATCGCCGCGACCTCCTCGCGGGTGTACGCGGAGACGACCTCCTGCGCCGGCTCGACGCGGATCAGCCGCAGCGTGCCGCGCGCGATCGCGTCCAGCACCACGATGAGCGGGCGCAGCACGCGGACCACCGCGTACATCGCCGGCGCCAGGATGAGGACGGCCCGCTCCGGCAGGGCGAGGGTGATGTTCTTGGGGACCATCTCCCCCAGCACGACGTGCAGGAACGCGACCAGCGACAGCGCGATCACGAACGCGATCGGGTGGGTGAGTCCCTCGGGCACGTGGACGGCCTCCAGCGCCGGCGCGATGACGTGCGCGACCGCCGGCTCGGCGACGGCGCCGAGGATGACCGAGGAGACGGTGACGCCCAGCTGGATGCCGGCGATCATCGAGGAGACGTCCTCCATCGCGGTGAGCGTGCGCCGGGCGAGCCGCGAGCCCTCCTGGGCCTGCGGCTCGATCTGGCTGCGCCGCGCCGAGACGAGTGCGAACTCGGTGGCGACGAAGAACGCGTTGAGCGCCAGCAGGACGAAGGTCAGGACCAGGGCGACAGGGGTGCTCATGCCCGCCCCTCCCCGGTGACACGAAGCGAGACCCGGTCGACCCGCAGGCCGTCCATGTGCTCCACGGTGAGGGTGGCGGTCTGGGCGGTGCGCTCGTCGGGGTCGTCGGCACCGATCGGGCCGCGTACGACGACGGACGCGGCGTCGCCGCGCTGCGGGATCCGGCCCAACAGCCGGAGCACGAGACCCGCGACGGTGTCGTACTCCTCGCCCTCGGGAAGGGCGATCCCGGTGAGGTCCTCGACCTCGTCGGGGCGTAGCAGGCCGGAGATCGACCAGGAGCCGTCGCGGCGCAGCCGGGCGCGGGCGCCGTGGGTGTCGTGCTCGTCGGCGATGTCGCCGACGATCTCCTCGATCACGTCCTCGAGGGTGACGATGCCGGCCTGGTCGCCGTACTCGTCGAGGACGACGGCCATCTGGAAGCTCTCCTTGCGCAGCAGCTCCAGCAGCGGATCGAGGCGCAGCGAGTCAGGCACCAGGATGGGCTTGGCCATCAGGTGCTTGACCCGGGTCGTGGCGCGCTCGTGCACGGGGAGCGCGACGGCGGCCTTCACGTGGACGGTGCCGACGACGGCCTCGCTCTCGTCGAGGACCGGGAAGCGGGAGTGACCGGTGCGCCGGGCCAGCTCGATCACGGCCTGGGCGCGCTCGCCGTCGTCGAGGCTGTGCTGCCGCACCCGGGGCGTCATGATCTCGCCGGCCGACCGGGTGCCGAACTCGACCGAGCGCTCCATCAGCTCGGCGGTGTCGGCGTCGAGGGTGCCCTCGTCGGCGGAGCGCTGGATCAGCGAGGCGAGCTCGCTGGAGCTGCGCGCCGAGCGGAGCTCCTCCTGGGGCTCGATCCCGACGCGTCGTACGAGCGCGTTCGCGGTGCCGTTCAGCAGCCGGATCGGACCGACCATGACGGTGGTGAAGATCCGCAGGAGGCGCTGGGTCGCCTTCGCGGTCCCCATCGGGAGCGCGAGCGCGATGTTCTTGGGGACCAGCTCGCCGAAGACCATGGTGACGATGGTCGAGAACGTCAGACCGACCGCGACGGCGATCGGCCCGATGGCGCTCTCGCTGACCCCGATCGAGCGCAGCGGCGAGTCGATCAGGCCCGAGACCGCGGGCTCGGCGAGCCAGCCGATGCCGAGGTTGGTGATGGTGATGCCGAGCTGAGCGCCGGAGAGCTGGTGCGAGAGCGTGCGCAGAGCGTGCTGCACACCGCTCGCGGAGTCGTCACCGGCGGAGACCGCCTGGTCGACGGCGGTGCGGTCGACGGTGACGAGGGAGAACTCGGCGGCGACGAAGAAGCCGCAGGCCGCGACGAGCAGCAGCGCCAGGGCGAGGAGCAGGAGCGAGGTCAGCACGAGGTCCGACCTCGCTGATGTTGGCCGTCCATGATGGCGCCGACTCTAGCGGCTCGACCGGCACCGGCCCCAGCCATGATCGCGCCCTCAGCGCCGGCGCTCGGGCGACGGGCCCGCCTCGGCGTCCGACTCCTCGAAGGGCGTGCCGCCGCCCAGGGTGTCGCTGGTGGCGGCCCCGTCGAGCACCCGGTACGGCGCACCCGAGCGTGCGGCCGCCTCCGACAGCGCGGCGGCGATCCCCTGCCCGGGAACGCGACCGGCGACGACGACCAGGTTGCCCTGCCGGCGGCCCCGCAGGGTGGCCGGCTCGGCGGTGACCACGAGCTCGGGCAGGTGGGCGCGGATCCCGGCGATGACCCGCCGGGCGTGCCGGAACGGTGCGTCATCGACGAGGTTGACGATCAGGCGGCCCTCCGGCACCAGCACCCGGGCGACCTCCTGCCAGAACGGGACGGGCGTGAGGTCGGCCGGCATCCGGCCCTCGGCGAAGGCATCGACGACGACCATGTCCATCGCGGCGTCGCGCACCGCCCCGATGCCGGCGCGCCCGTCGGTGATGCGGACCTTGATGCCGCTGCGCTGTGGCAGCGGCAGCTCCGCGCGGACCTGCTCGACGAGGCCGCCGTCCGGCTCGAGGACGACCTGGGCCGAGCGCGGCCGGGTCGCCGCGACGTAGCGCGGCAGGGTGAGTGCCGCTCCCCCGACGTGCAGCAGCCGCAGCGGCGTGCCGGCTGGGGCGTGCGCGTCGATGACGTCGCCGATGCGCCGGACGTACTCGAAGGCGAGCCGGGTCGGCTCGGCCAGGTCGACCAGCGACTGGTCCATCCCGTCGAGCCGCAGCAGGAAGGCGTCGGGACGGTCCGCGGGCAGGATCTCCACGCCCGGATCCTCCCAGAGATCGGCCCCATATCTCCCGCGGCCGCCCGCCCCCGAGATACGGACGGCCACGGGCCAGTCAGGTCGGGCGCAAGGTGCTGTGCCCGACCTGTCTTTACCCCGTGGCGGTGCTCCCAAACGTCGGGAGTGTCAGTCGTCCGGATCGAGCGAAGCGGCCAGGTTGGCGAGACCGGCGTAGTCGGCGACCTGCTCGGGCCGCGGCAGCGGCGTGCCGTCGGTGCTCACGACCCGGACGTCGCTGGTCCGTGGCTTGCGGCCGAGCTCCTCCTGGAGGTCGCGCTCCTCGCGCTCGGCCAGGATCACCTCGAGCGCCTCGACCTCGGCGCGCATCCGCAGGATGCGCTCGTACGCCGGGTGCTCGCGCACCCGGCTACCGCCCTCGGCGGCGTACTCCACCAGCGCGTCGACCATCTGCTCGGCGGCCGGCAGCAGATCGCTGACGCCGCGCAGCACGTCGAGCGGCGCGTCGTTGCGGACCAGCCGGCGCGGCGCGTCGCGGACGATCTCGTACGCGTCGGCGATGTCGTGGCGCACCGTGCGCCCGCGCGGCCGGAGCCGTTCGTAGTGCACCTCGGCCCGCAGCAGGATGCCGAACGCGGCGGCGAGCAGGCAGACGGTGATCATCACGATGAGCAGCTGGTGGCCGGTCGGGTCGGCCGGGTCACCGTGCAGGCGGGTGGCCAGGACGACGGCGGCCGCGGCGCTGACGAGCGTCGCGACGAAGGTCAGGGTCGGCACCCAGACGGCGGCGCGCTTCTCCACGATCACAGCGGTCGCGGACTCGCCGGGGGTGAAGACCGCTCGGGTCAGGTGGTGCGCGTAGCGGGCGCGGCGCACGCGCTCCTCGACGAGCTCGTCGAAGCGGGTGCGCTGGGCGAGCACCGCCTCCGACTCCGCCTCGTCGTCCGCGGCGTCCTCGTCGGACTCCTCGTCCCCGAGCGCCTCGGGGTCCTCGTCCTCGGCGTCGGAGGCCAGGTCGTCGAGGTCCAGGTCGAGGTCGTCGAGCGACAGCTCGTCGCCAGCGTCGGACCCCGCCTGCGGATCGCGCTCCGCCGACTCCTGCCCGGGCTCGCCCGCCAACGGCTCGACGGTCGTGTCGGCGCGCTCGAACGGCGGCTCGCTGCGCTGCGGGGGCACGTTGCGCAGGAGCTCGCGCAGCGCGGTGGTGAGCGCGGCGTCGTCGCGGGTGACCGCCTCGGCCACGACCTCCGAGGAGGTCGGGGCGCCCGGGGTGGCGGGAGCGTCCGGGACCACCGGGGCGATGCTCGCGGCCGCACCGGCGGCGGGGACCGGATCAGCCCAGAACGGTGACGGCACGAAGCCGTTCGCCGGGAGCTGATGCTCCGACGTCGAATCGCTCACGCGTCCCTCCCCCGCTCATGAATGTCTCCCGTCGATCGGCAGGCCGACCGGATATCCCAGTAGTTCTCCCGTATATGCCCCGAACGAATCATTTCCCGAGCCACCCGGTCACATCAGGACCCTAGGGGCCGATGGGCATCTCAGCACACCAGATCCGCCATACAGCAGAACCTGCCTAGACAGATCGCAGCCCATGAAGAGTCGCTCCCTCCCCATCCTGGCGCTGCTGTCGACGATCCTCACCACGGTCGGCCTTCTGGCCGCTCCCTCCGTAGCCGTCGCCGACAGCTCCCTCGCCGAGCCCGCTCTCGCCCCGGTCACCGCCACCGCGTGTCCCGCCCGACCGGCTCCCGGTGAGGTCACCTGCCTGGCCCGGAGTCGGCCCGTCAGCGACGCGGTGGTCCAGCGCGTCACGCAGCAGAGCGTGACCGCCGACGAGGAGACCGTGACGCCCCTGGCCGGACGCAACCAGAGCGACAGCTACACCCCGAGCGATCTGGCGAGCCTGTACCGGATCCCATCCGACCTCGAGCCGACCGACACGATCGGCATCGTCGACGTCGGGAGCGACCCGAACACCCAGAAGCAGATGACGTACTTCCGCACCAACTTCCGGCTGCCGGCGTGCACCACCGCCAACGGTTGCTTCCGCGAGGTCGGCCAGGACGGCTCCAGCAGGCTGCCGGCGACCAACAGTGACTGGGTCACCGAGATCGCCATCGACGTCCAGGCGGTCACCGCGATCTGCCCGACGTGCCACATCCTGCTCGTCGACGCGAACACCGCCGGGATCACCGACATGGCCAAGGCGGCGCTGACGGCCACCCGGCTGGGCGCCACCTACGTCTCGCTCTCGTACGGATCGCCCGAGTCCACCTCGTCGGCCTCGCTGCGCAACACCTACTACAGCAACCCCAACGTCACCTATGTCGCCGCGGCCGGCGACAGCGGCTACAGCGGCGGGGCGCTCTTCCCGGCCAGCGCGACCAATGTGGTCGCTGCCGGCGGCACCAGCGTGAAGCTGGTCAACGGCGTGTGGCAGCAGACCGCCTGGTCGGGAGCCGGCTCCGGTTGCTCGTCGCTGCAGTCGATCACCGTGCCTCAGGCCGAGCAGCAGCTCAGCAGCGTGTGCCGCGGCAAGCGGGTCGTCTCCGACATCTCCGCCCTCGCCGATCCCGACACCGGGATGCTCTTCTGGCGCGGCGGCCACTGGTGGAACGCGGGCGGCACCTCGCTGGCGGCCCCGATCCTGACGGCGCTCTACGCCCTCGCCGGCAACCACACCTCGCCGATGTCGATCTACAACGCGACCGACCAGCTGGTCGACGTCACCCAGGGCTCGACCGGCTCCTGCTCCCCCGCTTCGCTGTGCAGCGCGGGCCGCGGATGGGACGGGCCCACCGGCCTCGGGACTCCCGCGGGACCGGCCGCGCTCGCCGCCGACGGCACCACGGTGCCGACCTACAGCACCTCCACCGCCGGGAGCCTGGCCGGCGGCACCGGCTACCCGCTGAAGCTCGCGTACCACCTCGGCGACACGGTCACCGGGATGGGCGTGCGCTCGGTGCCGGTCGCCCTCCAGCGGCGCCGTGCCAACGGCAGCTACGGCACGATCCGCAACGCGCGTACGGACAGCGGCGGAAACGTCGTCTTCACCGATGCGCCCACGGCGGCGTCGAGCTATCGCGTCGTCTTCGGTGGCAACGGCAACGAGAATCCCTCGATGTCCAACACCCTGACGGTCTCGCGCTTCCTGCCCACGGTGGTGCTCCGTCAACGGCACGGCATGCTCAGCGCCTCGGTGCGCGCGCCGTGGGGCAGTGTCGCCCGTTCGGTGCCGGTCCACCTGCAGCAGCGTCGCGGCCGCTGGTGGGTCTCCATCCGCAGCACCCGGACCAACAGCAAGGGCGTCGTGTCGCTGCCGGTCACGGCCGGCGCGACCTACCGCGTCCGGTACGGCGGCGGCGGGTGGCAGACCGGCTACACCAAGTCCGTCCGGGCGCGCTGAGCCCCGGTCAGCCGATCGGGGCGGTGCCGAGCGTGACCGTCGCGCTGTGCGTGGTGCCCGCATCGTCGGTCCAGCCGACCGTGACCCGGTCACCGGGCTGGTAGGAGGACAGGGCCTTCGTCAGCGCGGTGAAGGTCGCGACCGAGGAGCCACCCACCGAGGTGATCGTGTCGCCGGCGCCGATCCCCGCCCCGTCGGCGGCGCCGCCGGAGACCACGCCGGAGACCACCGGGGTGGTGCTCGTGGTGGCGACCTGCACACCGAGCGCGGCGCGGTTGCCGATGGTGATCGTGGTGCTGGCCTGGCCGGCGAGGATCTTCTGCTCGATCCGCAGGACCCGCGAGATCGGGATGGCGTAGCCGGTGACGTCGGCGGTGCCGGAGGAGGCCGCGACGTTCATCCCGACGACCTCGTCGTCGGCATCGAGCAGGGCACCGCCGGAGTCGCCGGAGACCACGTCGGAGGAGACCTCGATCAGGTTCTTCAGGTGCTCGGTGGTGCCGTCGTCACCGCTGACGTCGATGGTGGTCCGGCGCCGCAGCACCGCGCCGTCCGCAGCGGTCAGCGCGCCCGCGCCCTCGGCGTTGCCCACCGCGGTGACCGACGCGCCGGTGCTCACCGTCGGGTCGGTGGTGACGGTGCCCAGCCCACTCGCGTCCTGGAGCTTCAGCACGGCGACGTCGCGCGAGGTGCTGTACCCGACGACCGTTGCCTTGTACTTCTTGCCGGTGCTCGGCACCGTGACGGTGATCGAGGTGGCGCCGGCGACGACGTGGTGGTTGGTCACGACGGTGCCGTCGGAGGTCAGGACCAGGCCGGTGCCGGCCGCCTCACCCTCGTCGTAGTCGAGCACGGTGTCGATGAGCACCACGCCCGTCGACTGGTCGGTCGTCGCGGCGGTCGCGTCCTGCGTCGTGCTCGTCGTCGCCCCGGCGTCCCCGCCGAGTCCGCCCTGGTAGAGGTCGCCGTACCCGGCGCCACCGAGGTCGCCGAACACGGAGCCGTACGACGAGCCACCCAAGGCACCGAACGCTCCGAGCCCGAACGGGTCGTACGACCGGGCGTCGACGGTGGCCGCGACGGCGGGGGCGGCCACCGGGACCGTGAGCAGCGGCAGGGCGAGCGCGGCCGCCACGAGCGCACGCGAGCGCCTCCGGCGGACGGGACCCGCGGTGGTGTGGGCGGCGGGGTTGGACTGACCGGGCATCGGGATCTCCTGGCGGTGAGGGGCGTTGTCACCAGCCTGGGCCGCCCGGCTGAGGGGCAGCGAAGAGCACCACAGCAGAACGTCTGAGAATTCGTCGCTCGCGAACAGCCAGCGCTCAGCCCGCCAGCACCTGCTGGGCGTGGGCGGCTGCGACCAGCTCCTCGCGTGCGGCCACCACGAGCACCCGTACGAGGCTCTCGTCGGTGGCGATGTCCCGGTCCTCGCCGCTGGCCTCCGCGTTGCGCCCGGTGTCGATCCGGACGCCCAGCCAGCCGAGCCGTTCGGCGACCGCGGCCCGGACCCTCGGATCGTGCTCGCCGACACCGCCGGTGAGGACCAGCACGTCGAGCCCGCCGGCGGAGGCGACCATTCCGCCGAGCTCGCGGACGAGGCGGTGGACGTAGACGTCGAACGCCGCCCGGCAGCGCTCGTCGCCCCGGTCGACGCCGGCGACGATCTCGCGCATGTCACCGGAGGTGCCGGAGATCCCGGCCATCCCGGAGTGCCGTTCCAGCCCCTCGGCCAGCTCGTCGAGCGGCAGGCCACCGACCTGCTGGAGCCAGAGCAGCATCCCCGGGTCGACCGAGCCGCTGCGGACCTGCATGGCCAGGCCCTCGAGCGGCGTGAAGCCCATGGTGGTGTCGACGGAGACGCCGCCCGCGACGGCGCACAGCGAGGCTCCGCCGCCGAGGTGGCACACCACGACCCGCAGCTCCTCCAGCGGCCGACCCAGCAGCGTGGCCGCCCGCGCCGAGGCCCACTCGTGGGACAGCCCGTGGAACCCGTAGCGCCGCAGCCGCCACCGCTCGGTCCACGCCCGCGGCAGCGGGTAGGTCGCCGCCTCGGCCGGCAGGGTGGCGTGGAAGGTGGTGTCGAAGCAGGCCACCAGCGGCAGCTCCGGATGGGCCGAGGCCAGTGCGTGCGCCGCCCCCAGCGCCGTCGGGTTGTGCAGCGGCGCCAGTGGGATCACCGACTCCAGAGCGGCCAGCACGGCGTCGGTCACGAGGACCGGCTCGCGGTGGTCGGGCCCGCCGTGGACGAAGCGCACGGCCGCGGCGTCGAGCGGCATCCATCCCGAGGCCACCCGGGCGACCTCGTCGAGGGCCAGGCCCACGCCGACCTCGGCCGTACGGATCGTCTCGCCGTCCTCGACGAGGGCCGTCTTCAGCCCGGTCGAGCCCGGGTTGACGACCAGGACCCTCACCGCGCGGACTCCTGGCCCGCCCGCGCGGACGTCGGTCCACTCCCGGAGCGGTTCCACTGCCACTCGCGGATCTCGGGCATGTCCTCGCCGTGCTCACGGACGTAGAGACTGTGCTCGACCAGCTTCACCTTCAGCGCGTCGTGCAGCTCCCCGGCACGATCCAGAAGCCCCGGAACCCGCTCGAGCACGTCCAGCGCAAGCGAGAAGCGGTCGATCTGGTTGAGCACCGTCATGTCGAACGGCGTGGTCGTGGTGCCCTCCTCCTTGTAGCCCCGCACGTGGATGTTGGCGTGGTTGCGGCGGCGGTACGTCAGCCGGTGGATCATCGTCGGGTACCCGTGATAGGCGAAGATCACGGGCCGGCTGGTGGTGAACAGCGCGTCGAAGTCGGCGTCCGAGAGTCCGTGCGGATGCTCGCTGGCCGACTGCAGCCGCATCAGGTCGACGACGTTGACGAACCGCACCCGGAGCTCGGGCAGGTGCCGGCGCAGGATGTCGACGGCGGCCAGCGCCTCCATGGTCGGCACGTCACCGGCGCAGCCCACCACGACGTCCGGCTCGCCGAGCTGGTCGACTCCCCCGTCGCTGGAGGCCCAGTGCCAGACCCCGATCCCGCGGGTGCAGTGCACGATCGCCTCGTCCATCGAGAGGTACTGCAGGGCGGGCTGCTTCCCGGCGACGATCACGTTCACGTAGTCGCGCGAGCGCAGGCAGTGATCGGCCACCGAGAGCAGCGTGTTGGCGTCCGGCGGAAGGTAGACCCGGACGACCTCCGCCTTCTTGTTCACCACGTGGTCGATGAAGCCCGGGTCCTGGTGGGAGAAGCCGTTGTGGTCCTGACGCCACACGTGGCTGGTGAGGAGGTAGTTGAGCGAGGCGATCGGGCGCCGCCACGGGATGTCGTGGGTGGTCTTGAGCCACTTCGCGTGCTGGTTGAACATCGAGTCGACCAGGTGGATGAAGGCCTCGTAGCAGGAGAAGAGCCCGTGCCGCCCGGTCAGCAGATAGCCCTCGAGCCAGCCCTGGCAGGTGTGCTCGGACAGGATCTCCATGATCCGGCCGTCGGGCGCGAGGTGATCGTCGGCCCACAGACCGTCGCTGATGATCTCGGCGTTCCAGGCCCGGTCGGTGACCTCCATCGCTGCCTGGAGCCGGTTGGAGGAGTTCTCGTCGGGCGCGAAGAGCCGGAAGCTGTCCGGGTTGTCGCGCACGACGTCGCGCAGCCACTGCCCGAGGACGCCGGTCGCCCCCACCGCACCGGTCCCGGGCACCGGCACGTCGACGGCGTAGGTCCGGAAGTCCGGGAGGTCGAGCGGCTCGAGCAGCAGGCCGCCGTTGGCGTGCGGCGTCGCGCTCATCCGGCGATCGCCACCGGGATGCAGGGTGGCGATGTCCGGGTACGGGGCGCCGTCCTCGTCGAAGAGCTCCTCGGGCCGGTACGAGCGCAGCCACTCCTCGAGCACCTGGAGGTGGCTCGCGTCGGAGTGGGCGTCGGCGAACGGCACCTGGTGGGAGCGCCAGTAGCCCTCGATCGGCTTGCCGTCAATCTCGCGCGGACCGGTCCAGCCCTTCGGCGAGCGCAGGACGATCATCGGCCAGGCGGGGCGGGTGGGGTCGTCGGTGCTGCGGGCGTGGTCCTGGATCTCGGCGATCCGGTCGAGGCAGGCGTCGAGGGTGGCGGCGAGCTGCTGGTGCATCGTGGCGGGGTCGTCACCGGCGACCACGTGCGGCTCGTAGCCGTAACCGCGGAAGAGTGCCAGCAGCTCGTCGTCGGGGATGCGGGCCAGCACCGTCGGGTTGGCGATCTTGTAGCCGTTGAGGTGCAGGATCGGCAGCACCGCGCCGTCGCGACGCGGGTCGAGCCACTTGTTCGAGTGCCACGAGGTGGCCAGCGGCCCGGTCTCGGCCTCACCGTCGCCGACCACGGCCGCGACGACCAGGTCGGGGTTGTCGAAGGCGGCACCGTACGCGTGCGAGAGCGAGTAGCCCAGCTCACCGCCCTCGTGGATCGAGCCCGGGGTCTCCGGGGCCACGTGGCTGGGGATGCCGCCGGGGAACGAGAACTGGGTGAAGAGTCGCTTCATCCCGCGCTCGTCGAGCCCGATGTGGGGGTAGACCTCGGAGTAGGTGCCCTCGAGGTAGGTCGCCGCCACCACGCCGGGCCCACCGTGGCCGGGGCCGGCGATGAAGAGGGCCTCGAGGTCGCGCTGCACGATCGCGCGGTTGAGGTGGGCGTAGAGGAAGGTGAGCCCCGGGGTGGTGCCCCAGTGGCCCAGCAGCCGCGGCTTCACGTGCTCGAACCGCAGGGGCTCGCGCAGCAGCGGGTTGTCCATCAGGAAGATCTGCCCGACCGAGAGGTAGTTGGCGGCACGCCACCACCTGTCGAGACGGTCGAGCTCATCGGCGGTCAGCGGTCCGGACGTGCGCTCCTGAGGCGTCATGCCTCCATCCGACCCGGCCGATGCCGGTGGCACAAGGGGCAGAGCGGCCTCGATCGCCGATCCGCCCCCGCGCCGATCAGCTCGGCTGGATGCCGAAGACCTCGCTGCGCTCGCGGATCTTCTCGGCGCGGCCCAGGCGCGGCTTGTCCGAGCCGTCGCGGATGACGCGGCCGTTGGCCTCGAACTCGGCGAGGAACTCCAGCGCCCACGCCACGTCGGAGGGCGAGGGCGACATGGACTCGTTGATGACCGCGGGGTGCTCGAGGTCGAGGCACAGCTTGCCGGTCATGCCCATCGCCACCGCATCCGCGGCCGCCTCGCGGAGCACCGCGTGCACGCCGTACGGGGTGGGGCCGTCGATCGGGCCCGGCAGGTTGCCGATCCGCGAGGCGAGCACGAGCTTGGTCCGCGGATAGGCCATCGCCAGGGCGTTGCTCTCCGCGCCGGTGTCGCGGCGGTAGTCGCCGGAGCCGAAGGCGAGGCGGTACGCGCCGGGGGCGCGGCCGATCGCGACGGCCTCCTCGATGCCCAGCGCGGACTCGATCAGCGGGATCACGGCGGTGTGGCCGCCGAGGCGGTGGAAGGTGTCGGTGACCTGGGCCGGTGCCTCGGTCTTCGCGAGGATGACGCCGCGCAGGCCCTCGACGCCGGCCAGCGCGGCCACGTCGTGCTCCCAGTCGCTGGTGGTCACGTCGTTGATCCGGACCCAGGCGCGCCCGCCGGCGGCGAGCCACTCGAGCACGTTGGCCCGGGCCTTCTCCTTGAACGAGCCGTCGACGGCGTCCTCGATGTCCAGGATGATCTGGTCGGCGCGGCCGAGCTCGGCGGCATCGAAGTCCTCGGGGCGCAGCGCGTTGACCAACTGCCAGGAGCGGGCGTCGTGGCCGCCGACGCGGCGGGCCTCGCGGTTCGTACGGCGCTCGGCGTGGGCGGCCTGGCTCATCAAGTCACGTCCTTCGGGGGTAGAGGAGACCTACCGAATTCAACCAGTCGTCCGGACGGGTCAGCGCAGCACCCTCACCGAACCCGAGGTGAAGGTCCGGGCGCTGGCGTAGCGGGCGCCTCGGAAGACGACCCGGAACGTGATCCGGTGGCCGCGGTCGGCGCCGGTGACCCGGTGCCGCGCGCCGGTTGACCTCGCGATGATCCGCCCGTCCCGGAGCCAGGCGATCCGGGCCTTCACGCCCTTCGGGGCGGGCCCGGTTGCCGAGTCCACGTGCAGCCCGGGGAGGTGCGCGGTGAGGGTCCGGCCCACGATCGGACGCCCGGTGATCCTGCCCGGCCTGCCGGCCACGACGAGGTGGTGGCGCTTCGCCGATGGAGCGGCACCCGCCTTCCCGCCCTTCCAGGAGTACGTGACGTCGGTGTACTGCGGGGTCCGGTCGACGTAGATCGCCGCCGAGCCGGTGCTCCCGGTCGCGGCGCCCATCAGCGCTTTGCCGCTGTAGGGGGCGAGAATGTTGTCGCGGTGCCCCCAGCAGCCGGCATCGGAGGAGCGGTGGCAGTCGGCGTTGCCGGAGCCGGGCCCGTCGTCGTACATCCAGAGGAACTCGGCCCACAGCGGGTTGAGCGCCGATGCCCAGTTGCTGCCCATCCGCATCGACGTGACGCCGTGGGCGGTGAGGTTCTTCGGCGGTGCCGGGTCGGAGGCGGAGGCGGCGCCGCCTCGGGCGGAGGCGTTGAGGGTCGCCGAGAGCCCCGCGATCGGCGGCAGGCCGCGGTCGACGCGATCGATGTTCGTGAGCGTCAGGAGCTGTTGTGGCGCCGTCAGCGCGGCGTACCCGGCCGGCAGCGTCATCGGGCCCATCCCCTCGGCGGCCCGCGCCCGGTCGTAGTCCGCGATCGCTCCCGCCAGGCACGCGGCCGAGTCGTCGTCCCGGTCGGAGGCGCACGCGTTGAGACCGCTCGCCGTGGTGTTGCCCGCAGGGTGCCCGGTCGAGGCCGCTACCGGGGCGGTCACCGACAGCAGGGCACCCGCCAGCGCCACCGCTGCGGCGAGGGCGAGCGTACGGGCCGGGTTCGGACGCCTCCGGATAGCCATGGCCCGACCCTACGACGCCGCGGCCCGACGCGCCGCGGTTCAGCGGGTCACGGTGATCGCCGGCTCGGCCGGCAGGTGCGAGAACGGCATCGGCTTGCCGAAGAGGTAGCCCTGGGCGTAGTCGACGCCCAGCTCGCGCAGCACCGCGGCCTGCTCCTCGGTCTCGACGCCCTCGGCGATCACCGAGACGCCGAGCGAGCCGCAGATGGCCATGATCGCCGAGAGCACCGGCTGGCGCTCACGCGACGGGTCGATCGCCTGCACGAAGGAGCGATCGATCTTCACCACGTCGATCGGGAACTTCTCCAGCCAGCTCAGCGAGGAGTAGCCGGTGCCGAAGTCGTCGATCGCGACCCGGATGCCGAAGCTGCGCAGCGCCTCGAGCGTGCGCACGACCTGGGGGTCGTCCTCGTCGAAGAGCGCCTCGGTCACCTCGAGGGTGAGCCGGTCGGGTCGCAGCCCGTGCACGACCAGGATCTCCTTGACCGCGTCCGCATACCCCGGGTTGCGCAGCTCGGGCACCGAGACGTTGACCCCGACCCCGCGCGTGTCACACGAGAACGACGTCACCGAGCAGGCCTTCTGCAGCGTCCAGGCGCCGAGCGCGTGGATCGCGCCGGTGCGCTCCGCCTGCGGGATGAAGTCCATCGGTGGGACGAGGCCGCGGCGCGGGTGCTGCCAGCGGACCAGCGCCTCGGCGCTGACGACGACACCGTCGGAGAGGCGTACGACGGGCTGGTAGTTGAGGACGAGCTCGCCCGAGCTGATGGCAGCCTCGAGCTCGCTGGCGCCACGGGTCGGATCGCCGTAGACGACCGTCTGGTCGCGACCCGCCGACTTGGCCTCGTAGAGCGCCACGTCGGCGCGACCGAGCAGGACCGAGGCGGTGTCGCCCTCCGACCAGGCGGCGACGCCGGCCGAGATGGTGATGCCGGCCGGGGCGATCTCACGCAGCTGGTCGGCGATGTCCGCGGCCCGGCCGAGGGTGTGCCCCGGCAGGATCACCGCGAACTCATCCCCGCCATAGCGGCTGAGCAGCTGCTCGTCGCGCAGCAGCTCACGCCAGCGCTCCGTGCAGGCGAGGAGCAGCTGGTCTCCGACCTGGTGCCCGGAGCTGTCGTTGACGATCTTGAAGTTGTCCAGGTCGAGCAGGATCAGCGCCAGCCTGCTGTGCTCGTGCTGCGTGCGGGCGAGGTCGTCCTCGAGGCGACGGTCGAAGGCGCGCCGGTTGCCGAGCCCGGTCAGCGGGTCCTTCTCGGCGAGGTTGGCGGCCCGGGCGAGCCACGCGACGACGGTCCCCGCGACGATGGCGATGCCCACGATCAGCACGATCGCCGCGGGCGGGAGCCCGACGTGGTGCATGGAGTACGCCGCGCAGAGCGTCATCAACGCGCACTGGCCGATCAGCCCCGCGAACGCGAAGAAGAACGCGGCGTCGAGCGCGACATAGACGTAGGGCACCGCCAGCGCGACCGACGCCTCACCCCCGTGGCCCAGCAGCACGAGAGCGGTGATGAGCCCGGTCCCCAGCGCCACCACCCCGTGGTACCAGAACCGCGGCAGCCGGTAGCCGACCAGCGCCAGCAGCACCCCGACCAGGACGGCGAAGATCCCGATGGAGCGGATCGCGTCGATGGCGGCTCCCGACCACACGACGGGGCGCAGGGTCCCGAGCACGACGAAGAGGCCGCCGGTGAAGAAGAAGCCGCCCGTCGTACGGGCCTGGACGGTGACGGTGGCGATCGTCGGGGCGGTGCGCGCGTGGACCAGCCAGGCGCGGAACCCCTCGGGCAGCCCGACGCTCACCGCAGGTCCCGGCGGGGCTCGTCGGTCGGCGCGCCATACAGGTCGGACTGGCGCTCGATCTGCTCGAAGACGACGTTGCGGCGCAGGTCGTTGGCCGTGCGGGCGGGGATGTCGAGCATGACCACGACGTCGATCGTGTTCGGCACACCGCTCGCCTGCTCGCGCAGCACCGTG
This sequence comes from Nocardioides sp. JCM 18998, assembly GCF_055391535.1. Lineage (NCBI taxonomy): Bacteria > Bacillati > Actinomycetota > Actinomycetes > Propionibacteriales > Nocardioidaceae > Nocardioides > Nocardioides sp. JCM 18998. Next base: position 3,471,772 of record NZ_AP043886.1, on the reverse strand, counting down.
CCGCGCAGCATGAAGCCGGTGTGGTGGATCGTGAAGGCCGAGCGGACCTCGTCGCCGGGCTCGATGACGGCCTTTCCCGTGTCGGGCATCCGCATCCGCAGCGCCGCCTCGCTCAGGTCGATGAGCGTGCCGCGGGCGACGCCGTTGCTGTGGGCGAGCGTCATCTGCGTGTCCATCGGCAGCCGGACGTACTCCCGGCGCTGTGTCCGCGTGGCCGCCGCGTGCAGCGCGACCCGTGCGCGCGTGCCCTCGAGCGTCACGGAGCCCGGGGCCCGGAAGACGCCACGCTCGGTCGTCCACGACATGACGGCCTCGGAGACGGAGGCCGGTGCCTCCTCGGCGTCGTCCAGCGTCAGCACCACACGGTCGCCGTCATAGGACGACACCCGGGCAGCAAACCAGGAATCGCCGCCGCGCTCCAGCACGACCTCGACGCCGATAGGTGGACGCGATGACACGTCGCCTTTATCGGCAGGTGAGGCGTGGGCTTCAGCAAAAGCACAGGAACGCCGTTCTGGCCGAGCCGGGCTGGGTCGGGTTCGGGCGGGTGAGCATGCCGCCGTGCCGCCGCTGTGCAGCCGTCAGGGTCGACCGAGCATCATCCGCACCGCGCGTCGACACAGCGACCCGAGACCGCGTGCCCGGGCCGACGCGACGCCCATCTGGGCGAGGTGCGCGTTGCCCACGGCCGCACAGAGCATGAGGTAGGAGATGTCCTCCAGCTCCGCAGGCGCACGCTCCGGCTGCGCGACGCTCAGCGCCGCCGTGGTGGTGTCCAGGATGTCGATGTAGCCGTCGAGGAAGACCTTGCGCAGCTCGTCGTCGCGGCGCGCCTCCTCGAACAGCGCGAGGAAGACGTCGAGATCCTCCCCGGGCTGGTAGAAGGTCGGGTCGAAGAGATAGTCCATCACCGCCTCGACCCGCGCCGGGCCCTCCTCGGCCTGCCGCACCTTCGAGAACTCGGCCTGGTCGGCTCGACTGACCCATTCGCACAGGGCCACGACCTGGTCGTGCCGGTTGCCCAGGTAGTGACGTACGTGCCCGCGCGCCAGGCCCGCCTCAGCCGCGACGTCCTCGAGCGACGTGCCGGCGAACCCGGCGCGCGCGACGCACGCCGCAAAGGCGCGCAGGGCCTGCTCGCGGCGCTCCTCGGCCATGCTCGGTCTTCCCACCTTCTGCCTCCTCTTCCCGATGTCGGACCGTAGCCGCCCGGCAGCAAATCTTTTCTAGTCGGTATTGACTAACTATGGTTCACGCACTCAGACTCGGACAACCAAAGCACAGGATTCCTGACGAACCGGTGCGACGCGAAGTGGTGGGAGGAGTTCCGATGAACCGAGGTGCAACAGTCCGCACCCGCGCTGCGAGCCGGATCGGCGCCGTCGCCGTGGCCGGCGTGGTCGCGATGAGTGCCGCCGCATGCGGCGGAGGCGGAGGCACGGCCGGTGCCAAGAGCACGGGCACGGCGGCCGCTGTCACGCTCACCGACACCACCCCCGCCGCGAGCGAGGACATCGACAAGGTCAGCTGGGGTCTGGAGACCGGTGAGCCGACCACCATCGACCCGGTCAAGACCGGCGACTACTCCTCCAACGCCGTCGTGCTCAACATGTGCGAGCCGCTGCTGCAGCTGCAGCCCGACTTCTCGGTCAAGCCCGGCCTCGCGGCCAGCTACACCCAGCCGGACCCGAAGAAGCTGGTCCTGACGATCCGCTCCGGGGTGAAGTTCTGGGACGACTCCACGCTCACCGCCGACGACGTCGTCTACAGCCTGCAGCGCAACCTCGACCCGAAGAACCGGCCCGTCGGCGGCCAGCTCTTCCGCTACGTCACGGGCATCACGGCCACCGGACCGCTGCAGGTGACCATCACGTTCTCCCAGCACGACGCGCAGTTCCTGAACACCCTCGCGAGCGTGTCGAGCGCCGTCAGTGAGAAGGCGTTCGTGCAGAAGGCCGGGGCGGCGTACGGCACCCCGCAGGGCGGTGTGATGTGCACCGGCCCCTTCTCGTTCGAGAAGTGGAACTCCGGTCAGGACATCGTCGTGCAGCGCAACGACAGCTACTGGGGCACCAAGGCGAAGGCGAAGGAGTTCGACTTCGTCTTCTTCACCGACGACAGCACCCTGACCAGCGCCCTGCTGGCCGGGCAGGTCGACGGCGCCTACCAGGTCCCGCTCGGCAGCCTCTCGGCGCTGCGCAACTCCTCGGCCGGCACGCTGTACTACGGCCCCTCGACCGAGTCGCTGAGCATCGGGCCGGTCGCGGCCACCGGGCCCGCCGCCGATCCGGACGTTCGCCGGGCCCTCGATCTCGCGATCGACAAGGACAGCCTGATCAACAGCGTCCTGCAGGGCGCCGGTACGCCGCAGAAGACCTTCACCCCGCCGCTGGTCTGGCAGGGCGACGCCGCGAAGGCGACCTACCAGGCCGGCTACGACGCGCTGCCCGACAACGCCACCACCGACCTCACCGAGGCCAAGAGGCTCGTCACCGCAGCCAACGCCTCCGGCAAGACCCTGGTGCTGGCGATCCCGTCGGGCAACCAGACGTTCCTGCAGGCGGCGACGATCGTCCAGGCCGACGCCAAGACCATCGGGCTGACGGTGAAGATCCAGCAGATGCAGCCCACCGCGTACAGCTCGCTGTTCTACGACCCCTCCAAGCGAGTCGGCATCGATCTCCTCCTGGCCACCGGGTACGTCGAGGTGCCGGGTGCGTACTACTACGCCCCCGGGTTCGTGCTCAAGGACGGTCTGTTCAACTGGACCGGCTGGAGCGACCCGACGGTCACCCGGCTGATCACCGAGGGCCAGCAGTCGACAGACCCGCAGAAGTCGGCCCGGGACTTCGTCGCGGCGCAGAAGATCTTCGCCCCGGCCGAGCTGCAGATCAGCCTGGCCACGACGTACAACCGGCTCTTCATGAACAAGAGGATCACCGGCGCTCCCGCCTCCTTCGCCTACATCGGCTCGCCGTGGGCGGCCGCGGTGGGCGGCGCCTGATGTCCCCGGCCATCGGCTGGTTCGTGTTGCGTCGCCTGGTGGGGCTCGTCGCCACGCTGTTCGTGTCGAGCTTCCTGATCTACGGGGCGCTGTACCTCAGCCCCGGCGATCCGGCCGCACTGCTGGCGGGTGGCCACAACCCGAGTCCGGCCACGCTGGCCGCGATCCGCGCCGAGTACCACCTCGACGACCCGTTCCTCGTGCGCTACGGACGGTGGCTCTCCGGCCTCCTCCACGGCCACCTGGGCCGGTCCATCGCGTTCGACGACCAGGTCTCGCACCTGATCGCCTCGCGACTGCTGAACACGCTGTTCCTCGTCGTCTTCGCCGCCGTGCTCATCGTCCTGGCCGGTGTCGGCTCGGGCCTGCTGTCCGCCCTCGGGGGCCGGACGGCGAGCACGGCGGTGACGGCGGTGACCAGCCTGATGATGGCCGTGCCGACCTTCATCGCGGCGATCGTGCTGATCTGGATCTTCGCCACGAAGCTGACCTGGTTCCCGGTGTTCGGCGCCGGATCGGGGTTCCTCGGCCGGCTGCACCACCTGACCCTGCCCGCAGTGGCCCTCGCCTGCTCCTACGTCGCCTACCTCGGCCGGGTCACCCGATCTGCGGTCGCCACCGAGCTGCGCTCCGAGCACGTGGAGACCGCCCGCAGCCGGGGCATCCCAGGCCCGCTGATCATCAAGCGCCACGTGCTGCGCAACGCGGCGGCGCCGGTGCTGACGGTCTCCGGGCTCACCGTGGCCGGACTCGTCGCGGGGACGGTGATCGCCGAGCAGGCGTTCGGTGTGAGCGGCATCGGCTCGCTGCTGGTGCTGGCGGCGCAGAAGCAGGACTTCGCCGTCGTGCAGGACATCGCACTGCTGATGGTCGCGACGTTCGTCGTGATCAACACGCTGGTCGACCTGCTCAACGTCACCATGGACCCGCGCCTCGCACCCTCGGAGCACTAGATGATCGAGATGGACACCCCCTCGGCCGCGACCCGGCCGACGGCACCCGGCCCCACCGGCTCCCGGAGTCCCCTGGTACGCCGTCGCGGGTTGGGCTGGCTGGGATCGCTCGCAGCGGTCGGGCCGCTCGGCACGGTCGCGATCGTGGTCTGCGTCCTGCTGGCACTGGTCGCGATCCTCGGCCCGCTGATGAGCCCCCACGACCCCACCGCGGTCGACGTCCTCAACCTGTACGGCGGCTCGTCCGGCACCCACCTCCTCGGCACCGACGACACCGGCCGCGACCTGCTGTCCCGGCTCATCTACGGCGCCCGGCCCAGCTTGGCCGGACCGCTCCTGGTGATGACGCTCTCCGCTGCGGCCGGTACGACGTTGGGCGTGCTCTGCGCCTGGCGCGGCGGCATCGTGGACTCGGTCGTCTCCCGCGTCTTCGACATCCTGTTCGCCTTCCCCGGCATCGTGCTGGCGATCGTGGTGACGACGCTGTTCGGCCCCGGGTTCCTGGCACCGGTGATCGCGCTGTCGATCGCGTACCTGCCGGTCGTCGGCCGGGTGATGCGCGCCGCCGCCCTCAAGGAGCGCAACCTGCCCTACATCGAGGCGCTGCGCCTTCAGGGAGCCTCCGGCCCGTCCATCTGCCTGCGCCACCTGCTGCCGAACATCGCCCCGCTGCTCCTGGTGCAGTGTGCGGTCGGCTTCGGCTACGCGCTGCTCGACCTCGCGGCGATCTCCTTCCTCGGCCTGGGCGTCCAGCCGCCGTCTGCGGAGTGGGGCGTCATGGTGTCCAACGGCCAGCCGTCGATCCTCGGCGGCCATCCCGAGCAGTCGCTCTACGCCGCTGCGGCGATCGTGATCGCGGTGGTGGCCGTCAACGTGGTCGGCGAGCGCCTGGCCCAGCACTTCGAGATCGGGGAGCAGGCATGACCGGCACCGGCACGACACCGCTGCTCTCGGTGCGCGACCTGCACCTCGACGTGGCGACCGGCCGCCAGCGCCGCCGCATCCTGCGCGGGGTCGACCTCGAGCTGCGCGCCGGCGAGGCCCTGGGCCTGGTCGGCGAGTCCGGTTCGGGCAAGTCGATGACGGCCCGCTCGATCCTGCGGCTGCTGCCACCGGGCGCCCGGATGAACGGCGACATCGAGCTCGACGGCACGTCCGTTCCCGGGCTGTCGCGGTCCGGCCTGCGCCGGCTGCGCAGCCGCGACGTCGCGATGATCTTCCAGGACCCCCGGGCGCACATCAACCCGGTGCGCAGCGTGGGCGACTTCCTCTGCGAGGCACTGGTCGCGGACCGCCGGATGCGACGTGCCGAGGCGGAGCGCACCGTGGTCCGGCTGCTGGACGACGTACGCGTCTCCGACTCGTCCCGGCGCCTGCGGCAGTATCCCCACGAGCTCTCCGGCGGCCTGCTCCAGCGGGTGATGATCGCCGCCGCGCTCGCGGTGGAGCCGAAGCTGATCCTCGCCGACGAGCCGACCACCGCCCTGGACGTCACCACCCAGGAGGAGGTGGTGGCCATCCTGGACCAGCAGCGCCGCCAGCGCGGGCTCGCCCTGCTGTTCATCACCCACGACCTCGAGCTCGCGGCCGCGGTGTGCGACCGGACCGCGGTGATGTACGCCGGCCGGATCGTCGAGCACGCACCCACCGAGCAGCTGCACGCCGACCCGCGGCACCCGTACACCCGGGCGCTCCTGGCCGCGCGGCCGAGTGCCGCCGCGCGCGGCGTCCGGCTGCCCACCGTGCCGGGCCGGCCGGTCTCCGCGTGGGAGGTCGCTGCGGGCTGCTCCTTCGCGCCCCGCTGCGCGCTCGCCACCGAGGAGTGCCTCGCGGTGGACCCGGCGCTGACCCGCATCGCCGAGGGCCTGGTGGCGTGCCACCACGCCGACCAGACCTCAGGAGCACCAGCATGACCACTCCCCTGCTCGAGGTCACGGGCCTGCGCAAGGCCTTCCCGGTACGTCGCGGCGCCGGCCGCCACGAGGTGCTCGCCGTCGACGACGTGAGCTTCACCCTCGAGGCCGACAGCTGTCTGGCCATCGTGGGCGAGTCCGGCTCCGGGAAGACGACCTGCGCCCGCATCGTCGCCGGCCTCGAGCACGCCACGGGCGGCAGTGTCGTCGTCGACGGCATGCCGTGGGAGACGCGGCGGATCGGCACCGCCGAGCGGCGCCGCCGGGCACGGGCCGTGCAGATGGTCTTCCAGGACCCCTACCAGTCGCTGGACCGCCGCCAGTCCGTCGGCGCCTGTCTCGACGAGTCGTTGCGGCTGCACTTCGAGCTCGACGCCGAGCAACGACGGCACCGCGTCGCCGAGCTCCTCGACATGGTCGGACTCAGCGCCGCCCACGCTCAAGCTCGGCCCAAGCAGCTCTCCGGCGGCCAGCGGCAGCGCGTCGCGATCGCCCGCGCGCTCGCCCCCGAGCCCCGGCTGCTCATCCTCGACGAGGCGGTCGCCGCGCTCGACGTGTCGATCCAGGCGCAGATCCTGAACCTGCTCCTCGATACCCGACAGCGCACCGGCGTCGCCCTGCTCTTCATCTCCCACGACCTCGGCGTCGTACGCCAGATCGCCGACGACATCGTGGTGATGCGCGACGGGCGCGTCGTGGAGAGCGGCCCGGCCGACCGGGTCTTCGACGCCCCCGGCGACGCCTACACCCGCCGTCTCATCGACTCGATCCCCCGACCCGGCTGGCAGCCGCGCGCCCGCGCGGTGCAGCCCTGACCCACGAACCAAGGAGCACCACGATGCCCTCACCGGATCCCATCCTGACCTTCGCCTTCGAGGCCCGCGTGCAGATCGCCGAGCCGCTCCGCATCACCGACGCGCCCGAGGAGCGGTGGTTCACCCCGATCACCGGCGGCACGGTGGCCGGCCCGCGCCTCACCGGGTCGGTCCTCCCGTACGGCGGGGACTGGTCGGTCACCCGCGGCGACGTCACCGAGCTGGACGCGCGCTACCTGCTGCAGGCCGAGGACGGAGCCGTGATCGAGATCCACAACCGCGGGATCTGGCAGGCCGGCGCCGACGTCGAGGGCCGCCTGCGCGCCGGCGAGCCGGTCGAGCAGAGCGAGTACTACTACCGCACCACGCCGATCTTCCGGACCGACGCCGCCGACCACCTGTGGCTCACCTCGACCGTCTTCGCGGGCATCGCGCGCGATGAGGACGGCATGGTCTGCATCCGCTTCTACCAGCTCGGGTGAGGACATGAGCGAACCGATGGACACGACGTCCGGGGCGCCGGAGATCACCCGGATCGGCCCCGGCCCGCACAGTGCGCTGGCCACCGAGGTGATGGTGCCGATGCGCGACGGCGTACGCCTCGCGACCGACGTGTACCTGCCGCAGGGCGACGCGACGCCGGGCCCGACGATCCTGACCCGCCTGCCGTACGACAAGAACGGCGAGTACACGTTCATGCCGCAGATCGCGTCGTACTTCCTGGGTCGCGGCTACCGGGTCGTGGTGCAGGACGTGCGCGGCAAGTTCCGCTCCGAGGGCGAGACCCTCCTGTTCGTCAACGAGGCCGACGACGGGTACGACACCCTCGACTGGATCAGCCGGCAGCAGTGGTCCGACGGTGTGGTGGGGATGTGGGGCGACTCCTACTACGGCTACACCCAGTGGGCGGCCGTCTCCAGCGGGCATCCTGCGCTACGGGCGTTCGTCCCGCGCGTGACCGGCACGCGCCTGGGCGACCTGGCCGCCGACATCCCCGGCACCACCACCCGGGAGGTCGAGATGGGCATCCATCGGATGTACCCGCTGACCTACTTCTACGGCCCCGACACCCTCGAGTGGACGATGGACTGGACCCACCTGCCCTACCAGGACACCGTGGAGAAGGTGATCGCGGCGGTCGGGACCCGGCCGGCGTCCTACGACCTGTGGCAGCCGCACCCGGTGCGACTGCGCCGCTTCCGTGACGGCAGCCCCTTCGACGCCGCACCCGTTCCGGTCCTGATGACGGTCGGCTGGTGGGACAACTGCGCGCCGTGGCAGTGGGCCGATCACGCGGAGATCCAGCGCCGCCCCGGTTGGGCGCTGAACGAGTACCTGCGCATCGAGGCGATCGACCACGAGAACAACTCGCACTTCGAGGCACCGGGCGAGCGAGGTGACCGCGAGCGCACCACCGAGGAGGTCGAGGAGATGCTGCCACGCTACCTCGACCCGGCCATCGAGTTCTTCGACGTCTTCCTGCGGGGCAGCGGACGTCCCACCGACATCCCGCGCGTGCGCTGGCAGCTCGCCAACGCCGATCCGGACTACCGCGAGGGCTCGACGTGGCCGCCGCCGGGCGGCACCGAGGTCATCCTGTACGCCGCGGGGGCGGACGCAGCCCTGGGTACGGCGCCGGGCGGCTCGCTCCAGCCCGCTCCCGGGGAGCCGGAGATCGCGACCTGGAAGCACGACCCGGCCGACCCGGTGCCCTCCCCGGCGGCGGACGCCTTCTCGTTCCTCGCCCACCATCCCGACGAGCGTGCGCTGGCCGAGCGCTCCGACCTCCTCGTCTTCACCGCCGAGCCGGCCGCCGATCCGGTCGACCTCGTCGGGCCGGTCGCGTTGAGCGCGACGGTCTCCTCCGAGGGCCCCGAGATGGACCTGTTCGCCCGGCTGGTCGACGTCGCCCCCGACGGCAGCGCCCATCTCGTGGCCCGGGGACAGGTCACCGTGCTCGCGGCCGGCTACGGCGAGGAGGTCGCCATCGACATGGGCCAGGTGGGGTACCGGCTGCTCCCCCGGCACCGGCTGCGCCTCACCCTCGCCAGCAGCGACGCACCCGAGTTCGTCCCGCACTGGGGCCGCGGCGGCAACCGCTGGGTGCAGACCACCAGCGTGGCCAACACCCAGAGCACCACCCTCGGCGGACCGCGCGGCGCGCGGCTGCACCTGTGCATCCAGAAGGAGTCATCATGACCAGCACCATCCCGCTCTGGGCCCGGTCGGCCACTGAGCTCGCCGCCTCGATCCGCTCGGGCGAGACCACCAGCCGTGAGGTCGTCGGGTCGTTCCTCTCCCGTACCGACGAGGTGAACCCGGCCGTCAACGCGGCCACGGTCGTCTTCCACGAGCGTGCCCTCGCGGCAGCCGACGAGGCCGACGCGGCGCTCGGCCGCGGCGAGGAGCTCGGCCCCCTGCACGGCGTCCCGTTCTCGGTGAAGGAGAACGTCGACCTGACCTGGTCGGCGACGACCAACGGCCTGCCGCTGCTCAAGGACGCCGTACCCGCCCAGGATGCCGTCGACGTGGCACGCCTGCGTGCGGCCGGTGCGGTCCCGGTGATCCGCACCAACATGCCCGACCTCGGCATGCGCTGGCACACCGACAACGACCTGTTCGGCGCGACCGTGAACCCGTGGAACCCCGAGCGGACCCCCGGCGGCTCCTCGGGCGGGGAGGGCGTCGCCATCGCGACCGGCATGAGCCCCCTCGGCGTCGGCAACGACTTCGCCGGCTCGATCCGGCTGCCCGCCCACGTCAACGGCGTGGTCGGCCTCAAGCCGACGCCGGGTCGCATCCCGGTGTGGTCCCCCGGCCCGGGCGTCTTCCCGGTCAGCGGACAGCTCTTCTCCGTCGAGGGTCCGCTGGGCCGCACCGTCGAGGATGTGGCACTCGCCTACGAGGTGATGCGCGGTGCCGGCGTGGTCGACCCGCTGAGTCTCCCGATCGAGCGCGACCCGCACCGAGGCGCGGCGCGCCGTGCCGCCGTGGTGACCGATCCCGGGGGCGGCGGCACCGCCCCGCACGTGCAGGCGGCGGTACGCCGAGCCGCCGACGCGCTCGCCGACGCCGGCTGGGAGATCGAGGAGGTCGAGCCGCCGCACCTGATGGAGGCGGCCGTGCTCTGGCGCGAGCTCGCCGTCTCCGACCTCGTCACCTTCCTCTTCTCCGAGCAGGCCGGCATCGCGGAGCACACCTCCCAGGCGACCCGTGACCACTCCTTCCAGATGGCCGAGCACACCCGGATCCTGGACTTCGTCGGCCTGGGCCTCGCCCTGAGTCGGCGGGTGGAGCTGCGCTCCGCATGGAGCCTGTTCCAGCAGCGGTACCCCGTGCTCGTCGCGCCGGTGACCACGCAGCTGCCGTTCACGGTCGGACGCGACGTCGCCGGTCCCGACGCGGTGGATGAGCTGTGGCACGAGCACCGCATGCTGGTCTCGCTCAGCGCGCTGGGCCTGCCCTCGCTGGCGGTCCCGGTGCTGACGGAGACCGCCGGCATGCCCGACGGCGTACAGCTGGTCGGGCCGGCGTACGGCGAGGAGCTGTGCCTGGCCGCGGGTCGTGACCTCGAGGCGGCGCTGGGTGCGATGACGCCCATCGACCCTCGCCCGGCACCGGGCGCCTAGCGTTCGTCCCCCGCTCTCGGCTCCGGCGACCACGGCGCGGTCGCTCCGGAGCCGACACCGGCCGCGGGAGCGTCACCCACTCACTCATGTGGCGCTCCCGTGTCCCGGCGTACGAGCCTCCCGGCATGGTTCCTAGCTCGCGGCGATCGCCTCCAGGACCTCCATCCTCGTCGAGCGCCGAGCCGGAAGGAGAGCCGCCAGCACACCGAGCGCCACGCCGAGCACCAGGATCACCAGCAGCTCGAGCCACGGGATGCTCGGCGTGATCGTCGCCTCGCTCAGCCGGTTGAACGACACGACGAGCAGCAGCGAGACCACCAGCCCCGCCAGCATGCCGCCCAGGGTGCCGAGCAACGAGATCAGCACCGACTCCAGCGTGACCATGCGCCGCACACGCTTGTCCGTCATGCCGATGATCCGCAGGAGCCCGAGCTCCCGGCGGCGCTCGAGGATCGAGAGCGACATCGTGTTGATGATGCCGATCAGCGCGATGATCACGCTCATCAGCAGCAGTCCGGTGACGGCCTTGATCAGGAAGTCGAACACGCTGCGGATGAGCTTGCCGACCGCGTTGCCCTCTTGCGCGGTGATGTCGGGACGGAGGTCGGCGAGGTTCTGGATCGCGTCCTTCGTGCTGCCCTGCGCACCCGAGGCGATGTCGACGAAGGCGACGGTGGGCGCGACGTCGCCCACCAGCGAGTCGAAGGTGTGCCCGTCGATGATGCTCCCCGTCTGACCGGTGTCCTGGGTCGGGGCCAGGACCGCGACCACCCGCAGGTCGACGTCCTTGCCGCGGCTGTCCTCGACCACCACGGTGCTCCCGACGGCCGGGGCCTTGCCCTCACCGGTGTCGAGGACGGCGATGGTGCCGGTGGTCAGGTCGTCGAGGCTCCCCTTCTCCACCTTGATGCTGGCGATCTTCGCCATCTGGGCGACGTCGCCGGCGGACGCGACCGAGGCCTTGCCGTCGATGGTGACGGGTTCACGCCGAAACGCGACGACCTCGTTGACGTCCTTGACCTCGCGCAGCTTCGCGACGAAGGCGGGGTCGATGGTGCCGCCCTTGCTGACCACGACGTAGTCGGCCGACTGCAGGTCGTTGACCTGCTGGATCGCGAAGTCACGGATGCTCGCCCCGGCCACCGCGACCAGGGTCACCAGGAAGACGCCGATGAGGAGGGCGTTCGCCGTGGTGGCGGTCCGCTTCGGGCTCCGGACCGAGTTGTCGACGGCGAGCCGACCCTCGATGCCGAACCGCTCGAGGAGCGGTCGGGAGGCGCGTGCGCCGAGCCGGGCGAGGTACGGCGCCCCGACGAAGACCGAGGCCACGAAGGCGACCACGCCCAGGCCGATGGCGACCAGGCTGGAGCCGGCGAGCATGGCGGCCAGCCCGAGGACACCGAGGACGACACACACGATGCCGCGCGTCCGTCCGAGGGACGCGGACTCGGTGGCCGCCTCCCGCATCGCCTCGATCGGCTCCGTGCGCCCGGCGCGTCGGGCCGGGACCATCACGGACAGGACGGTGATGATCGTGCCGAGGAGCAGCCCGCTGAGGATCGTGGACGTGCTCACCGACAGGCCGCCCGGCAGGGTGTTGCCGGCTGCCTTCAGGACTCCCTCCAGCGCCAGCGTCAGGAGATATCCGGTGACGACGCCGAGCACCGAGCCGACGATCCCCAGCACCACCCCCTCGAGCCGCAGCGAGCGCTTGAGCTGTCGAGGGGTGGCACCGATGGCGGCGAGTACGGCGAGCTCGCGCAGGCGCTGGGCCACGATGACGCTGAAGGTGTTGTAGATGACGAAACCACCGACCAGCAGGGCCAGGACCGCGAACGCCTGCAGCGCCCTCTTCAGCCCCTGCGCGAAGGAGCCGCTCGCATCCCGCTGGTCCTGACGGAACTCCGCACCCGTCTGGATGGTGAACCCGTCCGGGACCACGGTGCCCGCCTCGGCCGCCAGGCTGCTCGCGTCCTCGCCGCGTAGGTAGTACGAGGCGTACTCCTGTTGGCCGCCGTTCAGCCAGGCGAAGGCGTCGGGCTCGCTGATGGAGACGGTGCCTCCGGTGTCGAGGGCGTCGGTGTCGCCGAACGCGGTGATCCCGACCAGCTCGACCTTCTGCTTCCCGGCGAGTGTCAGCAGCGTCAACGACTCACCGACCTCGAGGTGGTGGTCGTGCGCCGTTCCCCGGTCGACGGCGATCTGACCGCTGTCCTCCGGCGCCTTGCCCTCGGTGAGGGTGAGGGGATCGAGCTCCTTGTCGGTGATCCAGAGCCGCCCGGTCGCCGAGGTCGCGAACGGCTTGCCGTCCGCGGCCTGGAACGCCACCGGTGCGGTCAGGATGCCGGCGCCGCCTTCGACACCGGGTAGAGCGAGCAGACGGTCGACCGCCGGCTGCGGCAGCTTCAGCGGCTCGGGCGCGGCGCCGGTGCTCCCCACCGTCGCGGTGTCATCGGGCACGACGGCGACGTCGACGTTGCCGTACTGGGCGTCCACGTTGCCGTCGAGGGAGGAGATGATGCCGTCGGAGATCACGCTGACGGCGACGAAGAAGCCGACGCCGGCGATGATCGCGACCAGGGTGGCGAGGTAGCGCCCGAGGTTGTGCCGCACGCTGCTGAGGACGAGCTTGATCATGCGGGCTCAGCCCTCGAACCGCTTCATCCGGTCCAGCACCCGATCGGCTGTCGGCGCCTCCATCGAGTCGACGATCTGCCCGTCGGCGAGGAAGAGCACCCGGTTCGCGTACGACGCGGCGTGCGGGTCGTGGGTGACCATCACGATCGTCTGTCCGGTGTCGTCGACGGCGCGGCGCATGAACGTCAGGATCTCGATGCCGGTACGGGAGTCGAGGGCTCCGGTCGGCTCGTCGGCGAAGATGATGTCCGGCTTCGGCACCAGGGCCCGCGCGACGGCGACCCGCTGCTGCTGGCCCCCGGAGAGCTGGCTCGGCAGGTTGCCGAGCCGGTCCTGGAGGCCGACGGTCCGCACGATCTCGCCGAACCACGCGTCGTCCGCCTTGGTCCCGGCCAGGGTGAGCGGGAGGAGGATGTTCTCCTTCGCCGTCAGCGAGGGAATCAGGTTGTACTGCTGGAAGATGAATCCCAGCCGGTCGCGCCGCAGCAGCGTCAGCTGGGTCTTGTTCAGCTTCGAGATGTCGGTGTCGCCGATGTAGGCCGATCCCGACGTCAGCCGGTCGAGACCCGCGACGCACTGCATCAGCGTGCTCTTCCCAGAGCCCGAGGGGCCCATGATCGCGGTGAACTCATGCTCGGGGAAGTCGACCGTCACGCCCGCGAGGGCGTGGACCGCGGCCTCACCGGTGCCGTAGGTCTTCGTCGCGTCGACTGCGCGCGCAGCCGCGGACCGAGCTGGGGCTTGCTGGGGGGCCTGAGCGGGGGGCATCGGTCTCCTCGTCCTGTCCTCATCACGCGTGTCGCGCCAGCAACGATCGAACACGGCGGGTGAGGCCCGTCCCTCCCCCGGTTCGGGCCAAGGCTCTGGACGCAAGCGCCTCTCACAGGGGGTCGAGGAAATCGGTGGCCGTCACCCGATCGACGTGGCAGTGTTCAGCTTCGAGATCGAGAGGAGGTGCGACAAACCGTGTTCGTGTCCCGCGTTGACCGTTGCGCCTCCTGTGCTGACTGACCGCGTGCAGCAGCAGGAGGTCCACCCCACGAGAGGTGTGCCCCATGAATCATCAGACCCGCCCCGATCCGACTGATCGTCAGCTGTACTCCGGCCTCGTCCTGCGCGTCCGCGAAGCGGAGTGCGAGGTGCGCGTGGACGGCGACGTCCGTTGGGTCCCGTTCGCCCCGATGTTTCCCGCACCCCGGACCGAGCGGGTCCAGCCGGGGCATCGCGTTGCCATGGTCACCGGACCCGGTGGCGTCGGCGTCGTGCTCTGGCGGTGGTACGACGCCGTCGTGCTCGGCAGTGACGTCGACGGGATCAGGCTGTGGGAGCCCGCGCACGGCGAGGTCGTCGCCCGAGCGCGCGAGGTCTACCAGCCACAGGACCCCGGCGCGCGTGCCTATCTGTCCGCTGGCCTTCCTGGCGCGGACTGGTGGGTGGCCGGCCCTGTCGTGACCGGCGCGGACGAGGCTCTGGTCGAGCTGGACGAGGTCGCTCGGCTCTACACCGAGGCCGGGATGTGGGACCAGATCGCCTAGGCGAGCGAACCGATGCCCAGGACAGCCACGGCGGCGCTCGTCGGCGCCCCGAGCGGACAACCCCGACGCTGCGCCGACACGGCTCGGCGCGACTTCGGCGACGCCTCACCCGCCAGCGTGCGACTGCCCGGACGGTCAAGCCTTCTCGCCTCAGCCGCCGACGACCCGCGCCGCCGCGAACGGCCGCCACGTCATCCCGAGACGGCGGTAGAGACGCACGGCGGCCGTGTTCCCGCCGTCGACCATCAGCGCCGCCGTTCCGTGCTCGGCGACCAGCGCGTCCAGGACGAGGCCGCACACCGCCGCACCGATGCCGCGCCCGCGCGCCCGCTCCGCGGTGGCTACCCCGGCAAGAAAGCCGACACAGGGCGCGCTCCACGCATCGGCGGCACAGGCCATCAGCGTCCCGGCCCCGTCACGGGCGCCGGCCCAGCGTCGTACCCCGTGGCGACCGGGGCGCGCGTAGGCCCCGGGGAACGCCGCGTCGAGCAGGGCCTCGACGTCGTCCTCGTCAGAGGCGGTGAGCCAGACGGCACCGTCGCCACCGTCGGTGAGCGCCGAGGTCTGCATCCAACCGAAGGAGTCGACGAGCTCCAACCCCGGGACCTGCTCAACCACCCGGCGCACCATGGCCTCGTCACCCACCGGACGGTAGGTCGGACCCAGCTGAGGCAGCACGGCACCGACCAGCTCGGCGGCTTCCTGATGCGGACCGGCGAGGGCCAGTCGGTCCCGGCCCGAGAGCGCGGGCGCGGCGACGGCGGCCGCGGCGCCGAGGCGGAACACTCGCACCCCGGCCGCGCCGGTGCCGGCGGCCCACCGCAGCAGCGCGTCGCCCGCTACCGCATCGCGCACAGCGCCCACCGACGTCAGCTCCCGCGGCACGGCCATGGGGCCAGGCTAGCCAGCGCCGACGTGGCGCCGAGGAGCGCCATCCCCGCCCGTGTCCGCCGAGCTGGCTGAGCCCGACGCGCTGTCGGAACAGGGAGAGGATCTGCGATCAGGCCGAAGGCTGCCTCGGGACGGAGGCGTGCAAGGAAACCAGGGCTGAATGCACACGTAGGTGACATCGTGGCCTCCGTCTCGTTGTCTCCTGGCCCACCACCCGGGGGCTGTTCCAGAAGGCGATGGCGCCGTCCTGAAGCCCTTTCGTCGGGTCGGAATGCTCGCCCCGAGGACGCGCTCGCCAGGGCAGCATCTCCTGCGCGGACGCGCGCGACTGGTGTCACAACTCGTGTCGGCGACAGAAGCAGAGGACACCGTGAGCCTGGTCTCCAGTGCTCACAGTGCCCTCTGACCTGTGCTTTCGTCCGGTCGGGCTGACAGGATTTGAACCTGCGACCCCTTGACCCCCAGCGACAGGCAAAGTGCCCGTTGACGGTCTCAGGCGTCCGTGTCGAGCGTGAATCAGACCCCGACGGACTCTGACGGTTGCCCCGGTTTCGGGACGAACTGGGGTATGGAATGGGGTACGGCTTCGGGGTCATGGGGATCTACCTGATCGACAGCGGTGGCAAGTACCCGGTGATCGCGGGACACACGATGCTCAACCCCGGCGAACGCATGCAGTGGCCAGACGTGCCGATCGTGCGCGAATACGGCCCGACACACCCCAACGCCTAACTCTCCGACCACGCGATCCGGCTCAGGTGGCTTCGCAGAGAACAAGCCCGGGTGCGGGAGTCCATCACCGACGAGACGGCCCGCACCCGAGGCACGAGCAAGACCCCGCGACTCGACGCCATCCGCGCCGACCTGGCCCGGCAAGCGGGACCGGTGGCACGCGCTGTCGCCAACCCCACACCGGTCACACGAGCCGTTGTTGCCGCCTCTGTGCGACCGGAAGCATCGCGGCCAACAGCGCAGCCCGTGACCAACGCCGTCCAGCCCTACCGGCTGCGGCCTCCGGGCTTCCTGCCTCGGTATTGGTGACCACGGCAGCCTCGACTTGGCGCTGTTCGCTGCGAGCGGCCTCGGCAGTGCCAGCTCGAGCCACCTGACCCGCATCGCCGTCATGAGGAGCCCCACCCCCACACGCCATAGACTCCCGCCCCGTGGAGAACTTGATCGTGATGCTGATCGTCGCCCCGATCGCCGTCCTGATCCTGCTGGTCTTCCTGATCCTCCGCGACCTCGCCGACCAGTGGGCCGATCCCAAGATCAAAGCGATCCTCAACAGCCCAGCCGTCGCCGGGCGGCTCCAACGCCGACGCGACCGCAACCTCTACCGCATCGGCATCGTCATCACCGCACTCGGGATCCTCCCGATCCTCGCCGCCCTGCAAGCCCTCGTTCGCGGTGGGATGAAGGGCGGTCCGGTCTCGACCCACACCATCGAGGCCGTCTCCACGATGACGATCACCGTCGGCCTCGCGACACTGATGATCTGGTGGTGGAGCAGTTCCCGCCCTCGCGGAGAGATCGACAAGTCGTAGGTGCAGCGCGCTTCCTAAGGCGACGACCCCGCCGACACCGAGGCCGAAGAGGACCAGTCGCTCACCGCGTTACCCGCCGAAGGTGTCGCCACCATCACCACCCCTGCCATCGTGGACGTGACCGCCACGCTCGACCGGTGGCGACGCAACGGCTGGCACTTACCACCGGGGACGGACCCAAACCCAGCGCGAAAGACACGAAGGGAGCGCGACGACTCACGACGAACCCCAGACCTCGATGCCGTGACACAATCCCCGCCGTGAGTCTATGGATCCGCGTGCCCGTCGGTATCGCCACGATCATCCTCGAGATCATCCTCGCTGCGAGGAACAACGGCGACTGGTTCATCGCGATCGTGTCCGCAGTGGCGGTCCTGATCGCCGCGACCGCGAGCACCCTCAACCAACGATCCGTCAGACGGGACCGCCAACCGATCAGCGAGTGCCGCGAACAGATCAGCAAAGCGTAGGCGCGGCTGTTTTTGAGAGGCCATCGTGGCCACGGGAGCGCGCCTCTGGAGCAAATACCTCCCCGGGGGCAGGGTGACGTCCCGGGAAGTGGTGTGGTTCTTCGCCGTTGAGTGTCGTCGTGCTGACCCAATCGTTCCCCTAAGGGCGCGCCGCCGCGCCCTTAGGTTGAGCGTGTGCCCACCCAGGAGACGGATGAGGAGTGGCGGCGGCGCTGGCTGGCTGAGTCGACGGCGTTCATCTCCGCCACTACCAACGAGATTCTCGCCGAGGCGCAGGCAGCTGCGGCTGAGTGGCAGGGCGACCCAGAGCTAGAGCCTCCGCCGCAGTCGAGTGTCCGCCGCAGCGACTATGCGCCGAAGGATTCCGAGGCGCGATACCTGTCCCGGGATGCGCAAGGGCTGCCGACGCTGCGATTGGTCGACGCGGGCGACCGGCTGGCGATCTGGTCGCCACTCTCCGGCGGTGCGCTGCTCAACCCGAAGGGTCCGGGGCTCCGGGCTTTCGGCTTGGTTGCCACCTACGCGCGAGGTGCGCAGCACAACGCCCCGACCTTCCGCACCGCGGACCTGCGCAAGGGCCGCCCCGTGGAATTGCGCCGCGAGCCGGATAACCCGCACGACCGCAACGCCATCGCCCTGCACGCGCCGGGTGCGAGGAAGCCATTCGCTTATGTGCAGCGTGTTCGGGCCGCGGCGCTGGCTAAGCGCATGGACGCTGGCGAGGCACTTGCCGGGGTATCGCTGTGGGGCCCGGGACCGGGTCGCGACGACGATTCGTGCTTCCTGCTGATCGGCTCGGCTGCCGATCTCGCCGCACTCGTCTCGATATAGCGGTCGGGTGGCTATCGCTCAACGCGGGACCGCAGCGCTTTCGCTAATTCCGCCCCGTGGGCCCGGTTGCAATATCGATGGGCCGGGCGAGCGCCGGAGTCAGATCCGCCGAGCGCACGCGGCGTGGTGTGGTCCAGGTCCCACAATTCCCCGAGGGTAATCAGTTCTCCGCATCGGCGGCACGGATAGGACAGCCGTTGCGCCCACCGGGCTCGGCGTTGCTTCCACGCGTTGGTGTGGCCTTTCGCCATGGCGCGATTGTGCCACCCGTGCCTCGGATATCGGCCCGAGAGCCACAGAATCGGGCCGTAGATCGCCGAACAGCCCGGCGATGGGTAATCCCGGACACTACCCCGAGAACAGCGCCGCGCCGCCTCCCAGTCGCTCGCCGCGTGGGGGTTGTCCTCTCGCGCCACCGCATCGGCTGCGGGGGTTCACCCGGCGACGGCGTCGCGGGACGTGTCGCATCTTGCGACACCTCCCACCGGGCTCGACGGCAAGACGTATCCGCGCCCCGCGCCCCGGGCCACCGCACCCGCCGCCCCCGAAACGATCACCTGCCCCACCTGCCACGGAACCGGAAAGGTCGAGAAATGAGCGCCGTCGCGGCGCACCATCGTTTCCAGCGATATAAATTAGCGACGGCCACATATCGCAATCAATTCGAGCGATATCAATTCGTGCTCGCTCACGCCTTAATGGCGAGACGTCCACGCAACCCAAAGGATAATTCCACACATGGACGAAATGAAATAGATGAGCGCAGCACGCGGGCGTGACCGACGAAGAGTCACGAACGCCGCATATAGGCCGACGAGCGGCACCGCAGCGCACGCCAGGATCATCATTCCTGATGCTACGCGTTTATTGTCGGAATCGCCGCTATCGGACGGAACGGTCTGTTTGGTCATTTATTCAACTCGCCTTCATATTAATCACTCGTCGGTGGGGCGCTCGCGCTCGGCTCGCTCATCAGCCACCCTGCCGAGGATCCACGTCGCGACCGAGGCGGTGACGGCCCCGACGACGCCGATCCCGATCACCATCAAGACCACCGCCACCAGCCGCCCTTGGAGCGTGATCGGGGAATGGTCGCCGTATCCGACGGTGGTCACGGTGGTGGCTGCCCACCAAAGCGCGTCGCCGAACGTCTTGATGTTGGCCTTAGGCACCTTCTCTTCGGCGTCGAGTACGGCGAGAGCCCCGAGGAACACGGCGAGCGCCGCAGCCCCGGACACGTACACCAACACCCGCCCGGCGAGGTTGCGTGCCGCCGAGCGGTCCAAGATCCGCATGAGCGCCAGCAGCCGCAACAGCCGAAGGGGCCGCAGCATCGGCAGCACCACGAGGGCCACGTCGTACCAGTGCTTGGCCGCGTAGCGCTTGCGATCGTGGGCGAGGAACAACCGGATAGCGAAGTCCAGCGCGAACGCCGCCCACACCGTCCACGAGACGACCGAGAGGAACGTCCGCAAGTCGGGGTTGATGCGCGGGTCCAGCACGGGCCACGCGTAGGCCACGAGGAACGCGAGGGCCAGCAGCATGAGCGGGATCTCCGTGCGGCGTTCCCACCGTTCGACGGCGGGCCGCGTCTCTGTCACCACGGATCCGCTCCCTTGACCTCGCGCAACGTGTGCTCGGCGTCTCGGTGCCAGCGGATACCGGCGGCGTCGGTGAAGCGCAGTTCGGCGGTCGAGATGAGAAACGCCATTGCGCCGCCCAAGATGTCGGGTCGGAGCGGCGTGGGCAGATTGAAGCCGTGGGAGAAGTCCGAGGCTTGTCCCGGCAGCAAGCGCCCGGCGGGGATCGTCCCGATTTCGTCGGGCAGTAGAGCACCATCGGCGGCGGTGATCTTGGTGAGGTAGCGCGCTCGGCAGTTTGAGATTGCCTCGTCACTGCCGTTCGTGATCGTCAGCCGGACGGCGGTGTCTATGAACTCGCTGTCGAAGTATCCCGGTGTGACCGACGTCGTGGGTACACCGATCGACACCCGTCGGGCCTGCGCGCGGCGCTCAAACTCTCTGCGCCGCCGCCGATCCGTCTGCTCGCGCCACAGCACCGCCATCGCGACCCCGAGCGCGCCCACCGTGCCGATGGCACTCAGCCACGTTGGAGCATCGGACACCCACCAGTGCGAGACGAGAATGACCACAGCCGGACGCTAGAGCGCCCCGCGCACTCGGCGAGGCAGGGACACGCCGTGACACCCGCAGATCCCCCTCCGGCGGGGCTGATATGAGCGCACTACGTCGCGTGCGTGGCGGCGATGGTGGGGTACGAATTGGGACACGACCCACGGAACACATCAGGGGCCGCCCTCGCGGACGGCCCCTGACCTGCTGTTTTACCTGTCGGGCTGACAGGATTTGAACCTGCGACCCCTTGACCCCCAGTCAAGTGCGCTACCAAGCTGCGCTACAGCCCGAACACTCTCCAAAGAGAGCACGCGAAGACTATCGCAGGCCCCTGGCGACTCAGAATCGGGGCCCGTCTACCGCTGCCTCACCCGCTCCGGGGGATCCAGGTCGACGCGAGGCGGCGTGAGCGTGGAGACCTCGTGTCGTCGCCCCAGGAGGGTCTCGTGGTCAAGCAGTTCAGCGGAGTCGTCAACCTCGATGTCCGGGACTCCGTCCCCGACTGGACGCCGTTCCGGGAGTCGCCGGCGCCGGACGGCTCCCCCAACGTGCTGGTGGTCCTGTACGACGACACCGGGCTGGCGGCCTGGTCGCCGTACGGCGGCCGGATCAACATGCCGACGATGCAGCGCCTGGCCGACAAGGGCCTCACCTACACGCAGTGGCACACCACTGCCCTCTGCTCCCCGACCCGGTCGTGCCTGCTCACCGGCCGCAACCACCACCAGAACGGCTTCGCCCAGATCGCCGAGGGCGCCCAGGGCTTCCCGGGGCACACCGGCCACGTCCCGATGGAGAACGCCACCATCGGCGAGGTCCTGCGGGAGAACGGCTACAACACCTACTGGGTCGGGAAGAACCACAACGTCCCGCTGGACGAGTGGGCGGTCGGCGCCACCCGACGCAACTGGCCGCTCGCCCGGGGCTTCGACCGGTTCTACGGCTTCATCGGCGGCGAGACCAACAACTGGTATCCGAGCCTGGCCGAGGACAACCACTACGTCGACCAGCCCTACGGGCCGGAGGACGGCTACCACCTCTCGAAGGACCTCGCCGACAAGGCGATCTCCTACATCGCCGACAGCAGGACCTCCGCGCCGGACAAGCCGTGGTACCTGTGGTTCTGCCCGGGTGCCAACCACGCCCCGCACCACGCGCCGCAGGAGTACATCGCCAAGTACGAGGGCGCCTTCGACGATGGCTACGAGGCCTACCGCGAGTGGGTGCTGCCGCGGATGATCGAGCGCGGCATCCTCCCCGAGGGGACCGCCTACTCCGACATCAACCCGCTGCCCGGTGAGGCTGCCCAGCCGATGGACCACGTGAAGCCGTGGGACTCGTTGGGCGAGGACGAGAAGCGACTCTTCGCCCGCATGGCGGAGGTCTACGCCGGCTTCAGCGAGTACACCGATGCCCAGGTCGGCCGGATCATCGAGTTCCTCGAGGAGACCGGGCAGCTGGAGAACACCGTCGTGATGTACTGCGCCGACAACGGCGCCTCGGGCGAGGGCAGCCCGGTCGGGACCGTCAACGAGAACAAGTTCTTCAACGCCTACCCCGAGGATCTCGAGCAGAACGTCGCGATGATCGACCAGCTCGGCTCACCCGACACGTACAACCACTACCCGACCGGCTGGGCGACGGCGTTCTCGACACCCTTCAAGATGTTCAAGCGCTACACCTACCAGGGCGGCGTCGCCGACCCGCTCGTGATCTCCTGGCCCGCCGGCATCGCGTCTCGTGGCGAGGTGCGCAACCAGTACCACCACGCCGTCGACATCGTGCCGACCATCCTGGAGTGTGCCGGCATCGAGATGCCCGAGCAGGTGCTCGGGTACGAGCAGACACCGCTGCCGGGCGTCTCGATGAAGTACACCTTCGAGGCCGACGGCCCGACGCAGAAGCACGTCCAGTACTACGAGATGATGGGCACCCGGGCGCTGTGGCACGACGGCTGGCACGTCGTCGCCCAGCGCGCGCCCCAGCAGGGCGGGACGGCCGAGGACCTGGTCAACGACACCTGGGAGCTCTACCACTCCGAGGTCGACCGGGCCGAGGCGCACGACCTGGCCGATCAGCACCCCGACAAGGTCAAGGAGCTGGTCAACCTCTGGTACGTCGAGGCCGGCAAGTACGACGTGCTCCCGCTGGACAACCGCTCGCTGGCGGATCTGGTCAAGGCCCAGCCCGTCGCCGACATCCCCGCTGGGGGCGTCTACCGCTACTACCCGAACACCTCGCCGGTCCCTGAGTTCGCCGCCGCCGAGATCCGTGGACGCTCGTTCAAGATCCTCGCCGACGTCGAGATCACCGACGAGCACGCCACCGGCGTGCTGCTGGCCAACGGGGCACGCTTCGGCGGCCACTCGCTGTTCCTCAAGGACGGCAAGCTGTGGTACGTGAACAACTTCCTGGGGATCCCGCCCGAGCAGGTCCTCTCCGCGCCCGAGGGAGTCACCGCCGGTCGTCACGTGCTCGGCGCGGAGTTCGTCAAGGAGAGCCACGGCGACCACGGCGAGGCGATCGGGACGGCGACCCTCTACGTCGACGACCAGGCGGTGGCGAAGGGGCCGTGGAAGACGCAGCCGGGCCACTTCGCGCTCTGTGGCGAGGGCCTCAGCGTCGGACGCGACAGCGGGGATCCGGTGTCGAAGGAGTACGAATCGCCGAACGCCCTCGTCGGCGCGCTGATCAAGGTCGTCGAGATCAACATCGGCGAGGACCACTACGTCGACCGCGAGCGCGACTTCCACGCGGCGATGTCACGCGACTGACGGCGTCCCGACCCGGCGACGACACAACGCCCCTCCGACCGTGTTCCCACGGTCGGAGGGGCGCTCTGGCATCTCGTTCTCAGGCGTTGCGCTTGCGCTTCTCCCGGACGCGCTGCTGGAGCACGATCGGGGTGCCGACGAAGCCGAACTCCTCGCGCAGACGACGCTCGATGAAGCGCTCGTACGCCGCGTCGAGCTTGCCCGACGTGAACAGGATGAAGGTCGGCGGCGCGGTGGTGGCCTGGGTGCCGAACAGGACCTTCGGCTGCTTGCCGCCACGGACCGGGTGCGGATGCTCGGCGACGAGCTTGCCGAGGAACGTATTGAGGGCACCGGTGCCGATCCGGGTCTCCCAGCCCTCCAGCGCGCGGTCGATCGCCGGCACGAGCCGGTCGATGTGCCAGCCCGTGCGAGCGGTCAGGTTGAGCCGCGGGGCCCACTGCACCTGGACGAGCTCGCGCTCGATCTCCTTCTCCAGGTAGTAGCGGCGCTCCTCGTCGACGAGATCCCACTTGTTGAAGACGATCACGAGGGCGCGGCCGGCCTCGCGAACGGTCTGCAGGATGCGGACGTCCTGCTCGGCGATGTTCTGCTCGGCGTCGAGGACGAGGACCGCGACCTCGGCGCGGTCGATGGCGGTGGTCGTCCGCAGGGAGGCGTAGTACTCGTGACCCGAGGCCTCCTTGACCCGCTTGCGGATGCCGGCGGTGTCGATGAACTTCCAGGTGCGCCCGCCCAGCTCGACCAGCTCGTCGACCGGGTCGACGGTGGTGCCGGCGACGTTGTCGACCACGACGCGGGTCTCGCCCGCCAGCTGGTTGAGCAGCGAGGACTTGCCGACGTTGGGCCGCCCGACCAGTGCGATCCGCCGCGGGCCACCGATCTCACGACCCTCCGGCATCGGCGGCAGCTCGGGCAGTGCGGAGAGCACCGCGTCGAGCAGGTCACCGGAGCCGCGACCGTGCAGGGCCGAGACGGGGTGCGGCTCGCCCAGACCGAGGTTCCACAGGGTGGCGGCCTCGGCCTCGGTGCGCTGGTCGTCGACCTTGTTCGCCGCGAGGACGACGGGCTTCTTGGCCTTGCGCAGGACCCGGACGACCGCCTCGTCCTCGTCGGTGATGCCGACCTTGCCGTCCACCACGAAGAGGACGGCGTCGGCGAGGCTGATCGCCAGCTCGGCCTGCTCGGCGATGCGCAGTGCCATCCCCTTGGCGTCCGAGGACCAGCCGCCGGTGTCGACGATCGTGAATGCACGGCCGTTCCAGTCGGCGTCGTAGGAGACCCGGTCGCGGGTCACACCGGGGACGTCCTCCACCACGGCCTCGCGGCGCCCGATGATGCGGTTGACCAGCGAGGACTTGCCGACGTTGGGGCGGCCGACGACGGCCAGCACCGGCGTCGGGCCGAAGTGCTCGTCGTCCTCGCCGAAGGTGTAGCCGTCGCCTGCGAAGGCGTCCGGCTGGTCGGTCATGTCACTCATGATGCTCCTTGGTCGAGGACCGTGGTTGGTGCTGCGTCTGCGTCTGCGTAGGCGCCGTCGGTGGCGTCCATCGGCGGGTAGGGATCGGGCGAGGCCACGGGAAGCGGGCCGGGGAGCTCCCGCCCGGTCAGCGCCCGGGCGGCATCGAGCTGGGCCAGCAGGTGTTCACGCAGGAACGCCGACACGTGTCGTACGTGTTCCCGCCGACGCGGCCAGGCGACCTGGTCGGTGCGCCACGGCTCGCCGAAGACCATCTCGATCCGGGCACCCTTGTGTGGCAGCGAGCCGCGCGATCCACCGGGATCGCGGCTGCCCAGCATCGTCACCGGGATGACCGGGGCGCCGGTGACCATGGCGAGGTAGGCGGCGCCGTGGTGGTACTCGCCGTACTCCCCCGCTCCGCGCGTGCCCTCGGGGTAGATGCCGACGGCGTGACCGTCGCGCAGCACTCTCACGCACGCCTTGATCGCACCCGGGTCGGCGGTGCGCCGGTCCAGCGAGATCTGACCGACGGCGGTGAAGAACGGGCCGCCGAGTCCCCGGAACATGTCGTGCTTGGTGAGCGCGTGCGCGGGGCGTGGCGCGAAGATCGCCAGCATCGGCCCGTCGATGACACCGACGTGGTTGGACGCGAAGATCACCGGACCGGTGACGGGCACGTTCTCGGTGCCGTGCAGCATCACCCGGAAGCGGCGCCGGATCGCCCAGCGCCCGAACCAGCGGAAGTTGTACAGCCACCACCGGCGCGGCGCCCGGACTCGGCTCGTGTCGGGCAGCCCGGGGCTCATGCACGTACTCGCTTCGCTCCGTGCGCGCACCAGGCGCCAGAGACGCAGCGTCCGATGATGAGCTCGCTGCGCTCGCTCATGTCGCCCGCGCGGTCATGGCCCGCTCTGCGAGGGCGACGACCTGCGCGATCACCTCATCGAGGGTGTACGGCGTGGTGTCGAGATGGGTCGCACCCGCGGGCACGGCCAGGCCGCCCTGGGTCGAGTCGATCCGGTCGCGGTTCTCCAGCGAGGCCTGGACCGCCGCGGCGTCCGTACCGCCCTCCTCGAGGGCGCGGCGTGCCGCCCGCGCAGCCGGGTCGGCGGTGACGTAGAGCTTGACCTCGGCCTGTGGCCACACCACCGTGCCGATGTCGCGGCCCTCGACGACGATGCCGACACCGGCGGCGAGGGTCTTCTCGATCTCGGCCTGCTGCAGGGCGATGAGACGTGCGCGGACCTGGGGGACGGTGGCGACCGGCGACACGTGCGCGTTGACCCGCTCGCTGCGGATCGCCTCGGCCACGTCCTGTCCGTCGAGCGCGATCGTCGGGCAGAGCGGCTCGGTGCCCGAGGTGATGACCGGCTCTGCGACGCGCGCGGCGACCGCTGCGGCGTCGAAGACGTCGACGTCGTGGGCGAGCATCCACCAGGTCATGGCGCGATACATCGCGCCGGTGTCGAGGTAGCGCAGCCCGAGCCGGGCGGCCGCACCGCGCGAGGTGCTGGACTTGCCCGAGCCGGAGGTGCCGTCGACGGCGATGACGAGGGACTTCCCAGTGATGTTCTCCGCCGTGCTCACAACGCCGAACCTTACCGGTGGACGACCCATCCCCGGGATTCCAGCGCCGTGCGGAGCTGCTCGGCGCTGCCCTCCGCGACGACCAGCTCGACCAGACCGGCCGGACGGCCGAGCTCGTGCTCGATCCTGACGTCCTCGATGTTGACGCCGCTGGCGCCCGCGTCGGCGAAGAGCCGGGCCAGGCCGCCGGGCTCGTCCGCGACGGCGACGAAGACCGCCGTGGTCGGACTGAGCGGTCCGCCGTGCTTGCCCGGGATCGCCTGGGTGCCCTGCTGGCCGCGCTCGAGCAGCCCGGCGAGGGTGCCGCGGTCTCCGGTGCTGATCGCCGCGATGAGTTCGTCGAGCTGGCCGCGGATCTCGCCGAGGAGGTCGACGACGGCGCCGGCGTTGCCGGTGACGATCTGGCTGTAGAGCTCCGGGTCTCCCCCGGCGACCCGCGTCACGTCGCGCACGCCGGGACCCGACAGGGCCAGGTGGCCGGCCGGTGCACCGGGCAGGCGGCCGGCGACCAGCACGGCCATCAGGTGTGGCACGTGCGAGATCCGGGCAACGGCGCGGTCGTGCTCGGCGGGGTCCATCCGGAGGGGGACCGCGCCGCACAGCAGCGCCAGCTGCTCGACGAGCTCGGTGGCTTCGGGCCGGGTGGTGGCGTGCGGCGTGATCGCCCACGGGCGGCCGTCGAACAGGGCGGCGTTGCCGGCGAGCGGGCCGGATCGCTCCGTGCCGGCCATCGGGTGGCTGCCGACATAGCGATCCACACCGGCGATGGCCTCGACCTCCGCGAGGGGCGCGCTCTTCACGCTGCCGACATCGGTGACGATCGCGTCGGGGTTGAACGTCAACGCGTCGCCGATCAGCCGGCCGAGGTAGGCCGGCGGCACGGCGACGACGATGAGCTGCGGCCGGTCGCCCCGGACGCGCGGGCGGCCGGCGCCGAGGCCGCTGGCCGTACGGACGTGCTCGGGCGAGGCGTCGGTGAGCAGCACCTCGAGACCCGCCTGGCTGCAGGCGAGGGCGATCGAGGTGCCGAGCAGGCCGGTCCCGATGATCTCGATCGGCCCGGTCAGCCGATCGTGGAGCCGACCCGCCACCGGAGCGGCATCAGGCATCCGGGACCGACTTGACCTTGGTCAGGTCGCGGCGCAGGTTCGCGGCGCCGTGCAGGTAGACGTGGGTGACCTCGGCGCGCGGCAGATCGGTCTCGACGTGGGCCATCAGTCGTACGACGCGGGGCATCGAGCCGGAGATCTCGAGCTCGCGGGCGCACATCAGCGGGACCTCGGAGAAGCCGAGCTGGCGGGCGGCGTAGGCGGGGAACTCCGAGACGAGGTCCTCGGTCGAGGTGAAGATGATCGAGATGAAGTCGTCGGTGGTCAGGCCGTTGACCGTCATCATCTCGGTGACCAGCTCGGTCACGCGCTCGAGCAGGTGCTCGCGCTCGTCGGCCTCGAGCTGGGTCGCGCCTCGTATCGCACGCACTGCCACGTTCTTCTCCTCGCCTCTCACGTACCCACCGAAGATTAGTGGGTGCGGCGATGGCCCACGCTGCCGGGATCAGAGCTCGGCGGAGTCCAGCATGTCGCCGAGCTCGTCGTTGGTGAGCTCGCGCATCTGGCCCGGGCGCAGAGTGCCCAGCTTCACCGGCCCGATCTGGATGCGGGTCAGCTGCCGCACCGGGTGGCCGATCTCGGCGAGCAGGCGGCGCACGATCCGGTTGCGGCCGTCGTGGATGGTGAGCTCGATGATCGACTTGGCGTCGGTCGCCCGCAGGATCTTGGCGGCGTTGACCTCGACCGGCCCGTCCTCGAGGGTCACGCCCTCGAGGAGCTGCTTGACGTGGCGCGGGAAGAGCTGGCCCTCGACCTCGGCGACGTACGTCTTCATGATCTCGAACGACGGGTGCGCGACCTTCTGCGCGAAGTCGCCGTCGTTGGTGAGGAAGAGCAGGCCGGTGGTCTCGACGTCGAGCCGCCCGACGTTGAAGAGCCGCTCGGGGCGCTCGGCCACGAACTCCTCGAGCGTGCGCGCAGCGTGCGGGTCGCTCATCGTGGAGGTGACACCGGCGGGCTTGTTGAAGGCGAGGTAGACCTTCTCGCTGATCGGGGGCAGTCGCTTGCCGTCGACGCGGATCAGGTCGCGCGCGGGGTCGACCTTGGTGCCGAGGCGCGTGACGACCTCGCCGTTGATCTCGACCAGGCCGTCGAGCATGAGCTCCTCGCTGCGGCGGCGGCTGGCGACCCCGGCCAGCGCGAGCAGCTTCTGGATGCGGATCAGGCCCTCCTCGTCGAGGGGGAGGTCGGTGCGCTCAATCATTCGTCTGCTCCTGCTGCTGGTCCTGCTGCTCGTGCACGTCGGGTGGGGCGGCGGCGCTCGGCGAGCTGGTCATCTCGGCCAGCTCGTCCTCGAGGTCGTCCATGTCGGGCAGGTACGGCGCCAGCTCGGGCAGCTCGTCGAGCCCGGTCACGCCGATCCGCTCGAGGAAGTAGCTCGTCGTCCGGTAGAGGTGGGCCCCGGTGTCGGGATCCTGTCCGGCCTCCTCGACCAGCCCTCGGGCCAGAAGCGTACGCATCACGCCGTCCACGTTCACACCGCGGATCGCGCTCACCCGCGCGCGGGACACCGGCTGGCGGTAGGCGACCACGGCGAGGGTCTCCAGGGCGGCCTGGGTCAGACGCGCCTGCTGGCCCTCCAGCACGAAGCCCTCGACGACGGCGGCGTACTCCTCGCGGGTGTAGTAGCGCCACCCGCCGGCGACGTTGCGCAGCTCGAAGCCACGACCCTGTTCGGTGTACTCACGGGCGAGGTCCGCCAGCGCGGCCTCGACCTCGGCGATCGGGTGGTCGACAGCGGTGGCCAGCGCGGTGGGCGCGAGCGGCTGGTCGGCGACCATCAGCACCGCCTCCAGGGCGGGTCGCAGCGGGAGGCCTGCCCGTGCGTCGGCGCTCACCTCGGTGCCGGACGGCTCAGCGTCGTCATTCATCGGTGCTCTCCTGCTCGGCAGCAGCGGGCTGCCCGTCGAACTCGTCATGGATCAGGTCATCAAGATCGATGTCAGCACTGCCGAGCTCGCCGTGATCGCCGGTCCAGCGCACGGTCAGCTCCCCCAGCGGTGAGACCTGGTCGAAGGCGATCACACCTTCGCGGAACAGCTCGAGCAGGCTGAGGAAGCGGGCTACGGTGGTCAGCGTGTCGGGCGAGTCGCCGCACAACGCCCGGAACGTCATGGTGCCCGCGTGCCGCAGCCGGTCGACGACGATGCCGGCCTGCTCGCGCACGCTCACCGCCGGCGCGTGGATGTGGTGCAGGGTCAGCTCGGGCGGGCCGGGCTTGGGGGCCAGCGCCTTGGCGGCCAGCGCGGCGAACTGCTCCAGCCCGATGCCGATGAGCACCTCGGGCAGGAGGCTGGCGTAGCGCTCCTCGAGTCCGACGGCCCGCGGGTGGCGCAGGGTCTCGTTGGCCAGGCGGGTCGAGAGCACGCCGGCGACCTGCTTGAACGCCCGGTACTGCAGCAGCCGCGCGAAGAGCAGGTCGCGCGCCTCCAGTAGCGCCAGGTCCTCCTCGTCCTCGACGTCGCCCTGCGGCAGCAGCCGGGCGGCCTTGAGGTCGAGCAGGGTGGCCGCGACCAGCAGGAAGCTCGAGGTCTGCTCGAGGTCCCACTGCTCGCCCTCCGGTGTTCGAGCCCGTCGGGCTCTCACGTAGGCGATGAACTCATCGGTGACCTGGGCCAGCGCGATCTCGGTGATGTCGAGCTTGTGCTTGGCGATGAGGCTGAGCAGCAGGTCGAAGGGACCTTCGAAGTTGCTCAGCCGGACGGCGAAGGAGTCCGCGCCCTGGCGCGACTCCTCGCCGGGCTCGGGGGCGAGGTCCGTGGCGAGACTCATCCCTGCTCGGAGGGTTCGGCGAGACGGCGTACGAGGACGCTCTGCTCGCCGTGGGCCTCGAGGTCGGCGAGCGCCATCGCGATCGCCTCGCGGACCAGGCGGCCGCGGTCGAGCGCGACGCCGTGCTTGCTGCGCAGGGTGAGGCGGGCGTGCTCCAACTCGAGCAGCTCGTCGGAGGTGACGTAGACCGTCATCTTCTCGTCGTGCCGGACCCGACCGGACGTGCTGCGGGCGCTCTTCGCAGACGCCTTCGCGGTCGCCTGCTTCGACCCCGCCGTGGTCACGGGCGCAGGCTCCGCGGCCGGCTCGCTGGGCGCGGCGACGGTGGCACGGAAGATGTCATCCGCACCCGGCACCCTCATGCGCCGCGCTGCCACCGGGCGAGCACCTCCTTGGCCAGCTGGCGGTAGGACTCGGCACCCGGCGAGGTCGAGGCGTACGTGGTGATCGGCTCGCCCACGACGGTGGCGTCGGAGAACTTCACGGTGCGGCGGATGACGGTGTGGAAGACCGTCTCGCCCCAGCCGGCGACGAGGGTCTCCATCACCTCACGGCTGTGCAGGGTGCGGCCGTCGTACATCGTGCCGAGCAGGCCGTCGATGGTCAGGCGCGGGTTGAGCCGGCTCCTGACCTTCTCGATGGTGTCCTTGAGCAGCGCGACGCCGCGCAGGGCGAAGTACTCGCACTCCAGCGGGATGATGACGCCGTCGGAGGCGGTGAGCGCGTTGACGGTGAGCAGGCCGAGCGAGGGCTGGCAGTCGATCAGGATGACGTCGTAGCGGCCCAGGATCGGGTGCAGCTTGCTGGTCAGGACCTGTTCGCGCCCGACCTCGTGGACCAGCTGGATCTCGGCGGCCGACAGGTCGATGTTGGCCGGCAGCAGGTCGACGCCGTCGACGTTGGTCTTCACCACGACGTCGTCGAAGGAGACGCTCGGGTCCATCAGCAGCTGATAGGTGCCCATCTCGATCTCGTTGGGGTTGAGGCCGAGGCCGACCGACATCGAGCCCTGCGGATCGAAGTCGATGAGCAGCACCTTGCGGCCGAGCTCGGCCAGCGCCGCGCCCAGGCTGATCGTGGTGGTCGTCTTGCCGACGCCGCCCTTCTGGTTGCAGAGCGCGATCACGCGCGCCGGACCGTGACTCTCCAGACGCTCCGGCTCCGGGAAGACGGGCAGCGGGCGGCCGGTGGGGCCGAGCTGCTCGGCGATGGGCGACTCGAACGGCAACGCGTCGGACACGGATGCTCCTGCTTCTGCGGGACTGGCCAACCGGGTGTGCCCGGGCGGTTCGGTGCGGGGATATGTCGACATATCCCGCTGCAGGCGACTCTAGGACCGCGCTCGCTCCCGGGACAACCCGGGTGCGGCCCCGGGGCGCGTGCACACGGTCGCCTCCTCCGACCCGTACACCCCCGCCCGGACCGGCAGGATCGGATCCCAGGTCCGCTGCTGGGTCGGGGCCCATGCCAGGACCCCAGGAACCCGATGGCCGTCGAGCGCACGGACGAGCACCCGGCGCACGCTGAGCGTCACCGTGCTGCGGGCCGCCGCCGTCCCGGCCCAGCAGACCGCGCCCTGGGTCTGTCTGCGTGCCGCCGCCAGGCCGAGATGCTGTCCGGGCCGGCTGCTCCCGTAGCGCAGCACCGCCACGGTCTGATAGCCGAGTGCGCCCTGCCAGGGCGCCGTGACGCCGACCTCCATGCCGGCGGTGTGGGCCGAGCTGATCGTGAAGGTGGCTCGGCCGTGCCGTACGGCCCGCTGCGGACCGAGCCACGGCGGCCGGTGCACGCTCAACCACTGAGTCAGGCTCAACCGGCACCCGTCACAGTGCGGCACCCGGAAGGTGAGGGTCGTCCGCGCGCTCGGACGCAGGGTGTGCGCTGCTGGATGCCGTGCGGGGTGCGGGGCCGTGTGTCGGGCCGGCGGCCCGCAGGGGTAGACGCTCTGGGTGCCGAGAGCGCCGTTCCACGCGCGACCCATCGGAGGGATGGTCGCCAGCCCACGCACCGCCCACGCCCGGGGATGCCACGTCGGGGCTCCGGTCACGGTGGTGGACCGGAAGCGGGCCACGCGCATGACGATCCGCGCCCGGCGCGCCGAGGTCCCCGCCCAGCAGGCGGCACCGCGACGAGCGGCGGCGGCCCGCGCCGCGCTCACCGGCGCCCCGACCGCGAGGCCCTGGTAGCGCGCGACCATCACCGAGGCCACGTCGTCGCTGCCGTGCCATGGCGCGTCGACGTCGAAGGTCAGCCCTGCGGTGAAGCCGGCCGGCACGGTGAAGGCGACCCGGTGGTCGGACCCGACATGACGCGATCCCGACCACCACCAGTCGGTGCCGTCGCTCGGAACGTAGCGGGCCGCCTGCACGGTGCACTCGTCACACCCGCGGACGACGACCTCCACCGTGGTGAGCGGCACCCGCGCCCCGGCTGGAGTCGACGTCGCAGCACGATCGCGGGTAGCCGCGAGTGCC
Source organism: Nocardioides sp. JCM 18998 (assembly GCF_055391535.1). NCBI lineage: Bacteria > Bacillati > Actinomycetota > Actinomycetes > Propionibacteriales > Nocardioidaceae > Nocardioides > Nocardioides sp. JCM 18998. The sequence continues at coordinate 3,439,237 of NZ_AP043886.1, read as the reverse complement.
GCGGCGCTGTCGCGAGGCGACGCGAGACCCACGGCCAGACCCACGGCCAGACCCACGGCCAGACCCAGCGCGAGGCCCACGGTGAGGCCCCGGATGAGGATCGCGGCGGGTCGGCGGCGTGCGGAGGTGCGTGGGCGCATCGCGTGCTCCTGTCTCGGCGCAGGGCGTCGATGCCTGCTGCTCCCAGGAGACTCTTCGACGAGGCGGGCGCGCATGCCTCGTCTGGGGGATTCGCGCCCGCTCAGCCGCGATGCACGAGGTCCGCGTACTCGGGGTGCTTCTCGATGTAGGCCTTGATGAACGGGCACAGCGGGACGATGTCGTACGTGCCGCCGGCCCGGACGTCGTCCAGCGCGCCCTTCGCGAGTGCGCCGCCGACGCCACGGCCGCCGAACCTCTCGTCGACCTCGGTGTGGAGGAAGACCACCGTCTTCGGGCCCATGCCGTAGACGGCGATCCCGGCGAGCTCGCCGTCGAGCCAGGCCTCATAGCGGGTCTCGTCCGGGTTGTGGCGCACCTCGACATCGCTCATGCGGTGGAGCCTAGTGCGCGACTCGGCCCTCCGGCACGGCCGACTCGGCCCTCCGGCACGGCCGACGCGGGGCCGTGAGCGCGCATGAGGGTGCCGCAGCCGCGGACTACGGATGGAGCAGCCATGCCGTGGTGGACCGCTCGAAAGAGCTGCCGTGCCACGTGCCGCCGCCGTAGACGAAGAGATCGGGGCCGGCCCAGACCGCAGGGCCGGCCTGTTGGGGTGCGTACTCGGGTGTCGGGACCCGGGCCCAGGTGGCGGTGTCGTCGTCGTAGAGCCAGCCGCCGCTGGCGATCAGCTCCCCCGCCGCCGCGTAGACCGACCAGCCGCCGGCGAGCTCGTCCGGCGCGTCGGGAAGCGGGGCCCAGGCGCCGGTCGACGGATCGAGCCGCCCGCCGTACGGGATCGTGCGGCCGTAGCCGTTCACCTGGCCGCCGTCGGCACCACCCAGGGTGGCGTCGACCAGCCGCGTTCCGGTCCAGCTCCACGGCCCGCTCCCGAGCTGACCGGTGATCGGCAGCTCCCGCCACTGCGTCGCGCCCGGAGCCAGCACCGCCGCGTGCACCAGTGACGGGTCGACCGGGTCACCGGCGTCGTCGATCGCCGACCCGGTGAGCACCAGACCGGCGGGCGCCGCGGTGATCACCCGGTCGTACGAGGGCGTCAGCGGGTTGGCCGGCAGCGTCGACCAGCGCTGGGTCGCGGTGTCGAAGACCAGGTCGGGGCGCACCGCACGCTCGTCGGAGGCGGACGCCAGCACCAGCCGCTTGCCGTCGGCGACGAGCCCGGAGATCCAGCCGCGTCCCGGTACGGCACGGGTCCGCCAGGAGTCGTCGCTGCTGTCCCAGGCGAGGAGCGCACGAGCGGCGAGCACGTAGAGCCGATCCCCCACCGTGGCGGAGAGCGCGGGGGCCGCCAGCGGCCGAGGAGCCTCGGCGATGCGCCGCCAGGCGCCGGTGGTCGGCGAGTAGGCGGCGCCGTCGCGCTCGGGCGGGCGGGTGAGCGCGCAGTCGGCACCCGGTGGGCACGGCTGGCCGGCGTATCCGCCGACGAGCACCACCTCACCGGCGACGTAGGCGATGACGGGATCGTCACGCGCGGTCAGCGGCGAGCCGGTGACCGCCGTCCAGCCCGCGTCCCCACCCGCGACCCGATCCGGCCCGGCGGCGTGCCAGGGCCGGGCGCAGCCGGTGAGTACCACCACCAGCGCGAGCCCGAGCGAGAGGATGCGCATACCTCGAGGACGCCGCCAGGCGCCCTCGAGGTTCCATCACAGCCGGCGCATCGCCTCGGTGCGCAGGACGAGCTCACCGGTGTCGTCGGTCGCGTCGAGGTCGATGACCGCCTCGATCACCCAGTCGTGGTGCTCGGCCGGGTCGGCGAGCGTCTGGGTGACGTGCCGCAGGCGGACGCCGTCCGACGTCTCGTCGCGGGTGGCGAGCATCTTCGGGCTCCGCGCGTCGCCGGTCGTGCCGACGGACTTGTGCTCGGTGTAGTACTCCTCGAGCGCGTCGTCCCAGACGGTCCGCTTCATCACGACCTCGCCGGGCGGGTCGGTGCGGTCGGCCGCGGCCCGCTCGAGCGCCATCAGGGCGTCGAGGTCGTCGCGGGCGACGGCGTCGACGCGGGCCCACATCGCGTTGCGGACCATCACCTCGAAGGCGCGCCCCTGCTGCGAGAGCGCGCGCGGCGGGGGCGGCGGGGCGTGGTGGGCGACGTCGGAGCGCACGTGCGCCGGGTCGTTGAGGGCCTCCCACTCGTCGAGCAGCGAGGAGTCGGTCTGCCGAACCGTCTCCCCCAGCCAGGCGATGAGGTCCTCGAGCTCCGGCGTGACGACCGCGGCGGGCAGGGTGTGGGACAGCGTCCGGTACGCATCGGTCAGGTAGCGCAGCACCAGGCCCTCGGACCGCGCGAGCTGGTAGCGGCCGACGATGTCGGTGAAGCTCATCCCGTTCTCGTACATCTCACGGACCACCGACTTCGGGTCGAGCGCGTCCTCCGGCAGCCACGGGTGGCCGCCGCGGTAGACCTCGTAGAGCGCCTCGAGCCGCTCGCCCAGCGGCTTCGGCCAGGTGATCTCCTCGAGCAGCTCCATCCGTTCCTCGTACTCGATGCCGTCGGCCTTCATCTCCTCGACGGCCTTGCCGCGGGCGGCGAACTGCTGGGCCAACAGCAGCTGGCGCGGCGGCTCGAGGACCGCCTCGATCACCGAGAGCACCTCGACGGTGTGCTCGGCGGAGTCCGGGTCGAGCGTCTCCAGCGCGGCGAGGGCGAAGTGCGCCAGCGGCTGGTTGAGGGCGAAGTCGGCCGGCAGGTCCTCGGTCAGGATGTAGCGCCGCCCGTCCCCGTCCGGCACGTCCAGTCGGGTGAGGATGCCCGAGGAGACCAGCGAACGGGCCAACCGCAGCGCTCGGCGGGACAGCCGCAGCTGCTCGCGGCGGGACTCGTGGTTGTCCGTCAGCAGCCGTCGCATCACGGTGAAGGCGTCCTCGTCGCGCGCGACGACGTTGAGGAGCATCGCGTTGTCGACCTTCATCCGGCTCTGCAGCGGCTCGGGCTGACCCTCCACGAGGCGGGTGAAGGCGGCCTCGTTCCAGACCACCGCGCCGTCGGGTGCCTTCTTGAGCTGGGCCTTGGAGTTCTTCTTGCCCGCCGCCTGACGCTCGGCTGCCTTCGCCTTGGCCTTCTCGTTGTCGATGATGTGCTCGGGCGCCTGCACGACCACGAAGCCGGCCGTGTCGTAGCCCGCGCGCCCGGCGCGCCCGGCGATCTGCAGGAACTCACGCGTGCGCAGGATCCGCTGTCGCCGGCCGTCGAACTTCGCCAGACCGGTGAAGAGGACCGTACGGATCGGGACGTTGATGCCGACGCCGAGGGTGTCGGTACCGCAGATGACCCGGAGCAGCCCGGCCTGGGCGAGCTGCTCGACGAGCCGGCGGTAGCGCGGCAGCATGCCGGCGTGGTGCACGCCGATGCCCTTGCGCAGCAGCTTGCCCAGGGTCTTGCCGAAGCCGGCCGCGAACCGTACGTCCGCGAGCCGCTCGGCCAGGGCGTCCTTGTCCGGCGGCGTGATCCAGGAGGCGTTGAGCAGGCCGGTGCCGTGCTCGACGGCGGCGGCCTGGGTGAAGTGCACGACGTAGACCGGTGCCTGGCCGGTGGTGACCAGCTCCTCGAGCGTCTCGGGCAGGTGGGTCATCCGCCACTCGAAGCTCAGCGGGACCGGGCGCTCAGCCTGGTCGACCAGCACCGACTCGCGACCGTTGCGCCGGGTCAGGTCCTCGCGCAGCTCGCGGGTGTCACCCAGCGTGGCCGACATCAGCAGGAACTGCGCCTGCGGCAGCTCCAGCAGCGGCACCTGCCAGGCCCAGCCGCGGTCGGGCTCGCCGTAGTAGTGGAACTCGTCCATGATGACCAGCCCGATGTCGGCCCGCGAGCCCTCGCGCAAAGCGATGTTGGCCAGCACCTCGGCGGTGCAGGCGATGATCGGGGCGTCGGCGTTGACCGACGCGTCGCCGGTCAGCATGCCGACGTTGTCCGCGCCGAAGACGGCGCACAGGTCGAAGAACTTCTCACTCACCAGCGCCTTGATCGGCGCGGTGTAGAAGCTGACCCGATCGCTGGCCAGTGCCGCCGCGTGGGCGCCGATCGCGACGAGGGACTTGCCCGAGCCGGTCGGGGTCGCCAGCACCACGTTGGCGCCACCGAGGAGCTCGATGATCGCCTCGTCCTGGTGCGGGTAGAGGTCGAGGCCGCGGCCCGAGGCGTACGTCGAGATCGCCTCGTAGACGGTGTCGGCGTCGGCGCCGACCGACGGGATCCAAGAGGGGGTGGTCATCACTGCCTTATCTAGCCCGCTTATCTGGCCCGGGGATGGGCGGTCGCGAAGACCTCGCGGAGGTTGTCGACGGTCACCAGGGTGTAGATCTGCGTCGTCGTCACCGACGCATGGCCGAGCAGCTCCTGCACGACGCGTACGTCCGCGCCACCGTCCAGCAGGTGGGTCGCGAAGGAGTGTCGCAGGGTGTGCGGCGAGACGTCCGCGGTGACGCCGGCCCTGTCCGCGGCCCGGACGAGCACCGTCCAGGCCGACTGGCGCGAGAGCCGTCCGCCACGGGAGTTGAGGAAGAGCGCGCCGGCCGGCGTCTTCGCGGAGACGAGCCCCGGGCGCGACCGGCCGAGGTAGGCCTCGACGGCCGTACGGGCGTAGGACCCGAGCGGCACCAGCCGATCCTTGCCGCCCTTGCCGCGCAGCAGCACCGTGCCACCGGGCTCCCCCGGCGGCAGGTCGAGGTCGTCGACGTCGAGCCCGACCGCCTCGGAGATGCGGGCGCCGGTGCCGTACAGCACCTCCAGCAGCGCCCGGTCCCGCAGGGTCAGCGGCGTCTCCGGCTCCCCGGACGCCTCCAGGATCGCCTCGACGTCGGAGAGGGGCAGCGCCTTCGGCAGCCGCTTCGCGGGCCGCGGCGGGCGTACGGACCCGGCGGGGTCGAGCGCGACCATGCCGTCGGCGAGCGCGAACCGGTGGAAGCCGCGGACGGCCACCACGGTGCGCGCGGCCGACGTCGCGGAGAGCGGCTGATGCTCGGCGTCGCCCTCGCGCAGCCGGGCCAGGAACTCCGTCACCGTCGCCTCCGAGACCCCCGACAGGTCGGCGATCCCGACGGCCTCCAGGTAGGCGAGGTAGCGGCGCAGGTCGCGCCGGTAGGAGGCGAGCGTGTTCTCCGCCAGGCCGCGCTCGACCGACAGATGGTCGAGATAGGTGCGGACGGCGGTGCTCGGAGCGATGGTCGGGGTCAGGAGAGCACGCTTTCGAGCGGGACCGCGTCGATGCCCACCGCGGCGCCGACCGGGGCGTTGGTGAGCTGTCCGGCGTGCGCGTTGAGCCCGAGGGCGAGGCTGCCGTCGGCTCGGCACGCGCCCTGCCAGCCCCGGTCAGCCAGCGCGACGACGTACGGGAGGGTCGCGTTGGTGAGGGCGTAGGTCGAGGTGTTCGGGACGGCGCCAGGCATGTTGGCGACACAGTAGAACGTGGAGTTGTGCACCGGGTACGTCGGGTCCGCGTGCGTGGTCGGACGCGAGTCCTCGAAGCAGCCGCCCTGGTCGATCGCGATGTCGACGAGCACCGAGCCCGGCTTCATCTGCGCGACCAGCGCGTTGCTGACCAGCTTCGGGGCGGCGGCGCCCGGGATCAGCACGGCGCCGATGACGAGGTCGGCCTGCTTGACCTGCTCCTCGAGCGCGAGCCGTGAGGAGACCAGGCCGTGTACCCGGTTGTTGTAGCGCCAGAACGACATCCGCAGCTTGTCCAGGTCGGTGTCGAGCAGGGTGACGTCGGCGCCCATCCCGAGCGCGATGTTGGCGGCGTTCTGGCCCGAGACGCCGGCACCGATGATGACGACCTTGGCGCTCGCGACGCCGCCGACGCCGCCCATCAGCACGCCGCGCCCACCCTGGGCCCGCATCAGCCAGTAGGCGCCGACCTGCGGGGCGAGACAGCCGGCGACCTCGGACATCGGGTAGAGCAGCGGCAGCGCGCCCGACGGCAGCTGCACCGTCTCGTACGCGATGGCGGTGACCTGCTTGTCGAGCAGCTCGCGGGTCAGCGCCGGGTCGGCGGCCAGGTGGAGGTAGGTGAAGAGCGTCAGGCCGGGCCGGAGCCGGTGGTACTCCTCCTTGATCGGCTCCTTGACCTTGAGCACGACGTCCGCGCTCCCCCAGACCTCGTCGGCGCCCGTCAGGAGCCGTGCGCCGGCCGCGAGGTACTCCTCGTCGGGGACGGAGGAGCCGAGACCGGCCCCCTGTTCGATGACCACCTCGTGGCCGTGGGCGACCAGCTCGTGAACGCCGATGGGCGTGATCGCGACGCGGTACTCGTGGTTCTTGACTTCCTTCGGCACACCGATCGTGGTCATGCCTCAGTCTTACGCCAGTCCGAGCGCCCGCACCATCAGAACCGCGATGAGAAGTGGTCCGTCGGTCACGTCCCCGGCGAGAACCGCCGCGTGCAGCTCGTCGAACGGCACCCACAGCAGCTCCATGTCGGCCTCCTCGTGCTCGAGCACGAAGCCGCCGCGGTCGACGGCGGTGAGGTCGGTGGCGAGGAAGTAGTGGATCTTCTCCGCGATCAGCCCGGGCGAGGAGTACGCGACGGTCAGCGGCCGCCACGTCGCGGCCGCGTACGAGCCCTCCTCCTGCAGCTCGCGCTTGGCGACGTCGAGGGGCTCCTCGTCCACGCCGTCGAGCAGCCCGGCGGGCAGCTCGACGAAGCGCATCCCGGCCGCGTGCCGGTACTGCTTGAGGCAGAGCACGCGGTGCTGGTCGTCGAGCGCGACGACGACCGCGGCCCCGGGGTGCTCCATCACGAGCCGGGCGAAGGTGCTCTCGCCGTCACGGTCCTGGAGGAAGTCGCGCCGCAGCGCCATCACCCAGTCGTCACGGTGCAGGTCGACGGAGGAGGCGACGGGCCACTGCTGCGGGGCGTCGCGTACCCGGTCGTTCGGTGCCGTCATCACTCAGCAGCGGCGACGGCGGCCTCGACCGGAGCGTCGTGCTCCGGCTCGCGGTGCAGCTTCGACTCGTCGATGTCGAAGCGCTGCTCCTTCTGGCGCGCGATCGCGGCGGCGACCAGGCCCTTGAAGAGGGGGTGCGGGCGGGTCGGGCGGGACTTGAGCTCCGGGTGGGCCTGGGTCGCGATGTAGTAGGGGTGCACGTCGCGCGGCAGCTCGACGAACTCGACCAGACCGTTGTCCGGGTTGGTGCCGGAGATGACCAGGCCGGCCTCGGTCAGGCGGGCGACGTAGTCGTTGTTGACCTCGTAGCGGTGACGGTGACGCTCCTCGACGCGGGTCGAGCCGTAGACCTCGGCCGCGATGGAGCCCTTGGCCAGGTCGGCCGGCTGCGAGCCGAGCCGCATCGTGCCGCCCAGGTCGCCGGCGCCCTCGACGTACGCCTTCTGCTCCTCGATGGTCGCGATGACCGGCTCCGGGGTGCCCGGGTCGAACTCGGTGGAGGCCGCCTTGGCCAGGCCGAGGACGTTGCGGGAGTACTCGATCACCATCGACTGCAGGCCCAGGCACAGGCCGAGGGTCGGGATGCCGTGGGCGCGGGTGTAGGTCAGGGCACCGAGCTTGCCCTCCAGGCCGCGGATGCCGAAGCCGCCCGGGACGCAGACCGCGTCCACGTCGGCGAGCTGGCGGTGGGCGCCCTCCGGGGTGTCGCACAGGTCCGAGGCGATCCAGCGGATGTTGACCTTGGCCTCGTTGCCGAAGCCGCCGGCGCGCAGCGCCTCGACGACCGAGAGGTAGGCGTCGGGGAGGTCGATGTACTTGCCGACCAGGCCGACGGTGACCTCCTCCTTGGGGTGGTGGACCTTGCGGAGCAGGTCGTCCCAGATGGACCAGTCGACGTCGCGGAACGGCAGGTCGAGCTTGCGCACGACGTACGCGTCGAGGCCCTCGCGGTGCAGCACCTTCGGGATGTCGTAGATCGACGGGGCGTCGGCCGCGGTGACCACGGCCTCCTCGTCGACGTCGCACATCAGCGCGATCTTGCGCTTGATGCCCTCGGGCAGCTCGCGGTCGGCGCGGCACACGATGGCATCGGGCTGGATGCCGATCTGGCGCAGCGCCATCACCGAGTGCTGGGTCGGCTTGGTCTTCAGCTCCTTGGACGGGCCGATGTACGGGACCAGGCTGACGTGGACGAAGAAGACGTTGTCGCGGCCGATCCGCTGACGGACCTGCCGGGCGGCCTCCAGGAAGGGCTGGGACTCGATGTCGCCGACGGTACCGCCGATCTCGGTGATGCAGACGTCGATCTCATCGCCGTGCATCGCCAGGATCCGGTCGACGATCTCGTTGGTGATGTGCGGGATGACCTGCACGGTCTCACCCAGGTACTCGCCGCGACGCTCCTTGGCGATCACGTTGGAGTAGACCTGACCGGTCGTGACGTTGGCGTTGCCGACCAGGTCGACGTCGAGGAAGCGCTCGTAGTGGCCGATGTCCAGATCGGTCTCGGCGCCGTCCTCGGTGACGAAGACCTCGCCGTGCTGGAACGGATTCATCGTGCCCGGATCCACGTTGAGGTAGGGATCGAGCTTCTGCATCGTGACGCGGAGGCCACGCGAGCGGAGCAGTCGGCCGAGGCTGCTCGCCGTCAGGCCCTTGCCGAGAGAGGAGGCGACGCCTCCTGTGACGAAAACATGCTTGGTCTGGGCGCCCGACTTCATGGACCTTGATCCTATCCGAGCGGGGCCACTCCATCGATTCCTGACGCGCCAAAAGCACCGCCTCCGCCGGTGATCTGTCGCACGAGCGCGAGGACGGTGCCGACCTGGCCGACGTTCGTCTCGTCGCCGTCGACGGTCGCGACGGCGCCGGCCTGGTCACCGAAGTCGTGACCGCGCAGGCGCTTGAGGTCGCCTCGCAGGCCCGAGCCGGTGCTGCCGGCGACCACGACGCCGTGCGCGCGGGTCGCGGTGCCCTGCACGATGCCCGCCAGGATCGTGGGGTCGACGTGCTCCCCGAGGACCAGCAGGAGCAGCGGCGCGGTGCTCTGGACCGTCGGCTGCGCGGCGCTGGGCTTCTCATCGCCGGCCATCGTGACCAGCTTCGACTCGGCCAGGGTGGCCAGCGTGGTGCCCTGGTCGGCGCTCGGGGCGGCTGCGGTGCCCGTGGTCGCCACCGCGCCGCCGACGAGCTGGCCGAGGCGCACGTACGGCGGCTGGGCGGGGTCGACGATGCCCTCGACCTGGGTCGCCATCTGGGCGCCGAGGGTGTCGACCAGCGACTTGTTGGCCGGCTCGACGGCCGTAGCGGTGACGTGGATGGTGCTGGCCACCGTGCCGCCGGCCGCGCTCACCTGGCCGGCGAGTCCGTCGACGACCGCTGTCGGAGCGCCGGGCAGGGCCACGATCGTGACCTGCTTGCCGCTCAGCTTGCCGCTGAGCAGCATCGGCGCGGTGGCCGCGGCGAGCTTCTGGCCGGCCCGGGCCTGGGCGACCAGGTCGTCGTGGGTCTTGCCGCTCGTCGAGGCCGCCGTCTCGGCGTTGCTGCTGTCACTGAGCGGGCCGCCGCCGAGGGCGATGCCGACGCCGAGTGCGGCGCACACCGCGATGAGGGGTACGAGGGCGCGGCGGATCATCGGTCGCCTCCCGTCCGGTCGATGCCCACGTGGTCGAGTCCGGTGCGGAGCCAGTCGTGTCCCACGTCCGTGGTGGCGATCGCGGCACCGACGACCAGGATGCAGATCAGCAGCGCCAGCAGGACGTGGTGGAGTCGGAGTCTGCCGGAGTAGAGCGTCGGGACGGCACTGGCGTCGACGAGCTGCGGGCCGGCTGCGAGCCGGCTGAGGTATGCGCCGGCGGCGCCGTCGCGGTCGTGGTCCAGGGCGTCGGCCAGGTCGGTGCCGAGACCCGCCCCGATGATCACCCGCGGGTCGTGGGCGTGGGCGGTGAGCACGGCGATCTCGCGGGAGCCGAGACTGCTGAGCACCCGGTGGGGTGCGGTGCCGAGACGGGCGAGGCTGTCGTCGTGGGCGGTGCCGGTGCCGCACAGGACGACGTCCTTGGCGGCGCGCAGCGACTTCGCGTCCGGGAGCTCCTCCCCGGCGCCGACGACGATCACATCGGGACGCAGCCCGGCGGCCCGGACGGCGGCGACAGCCGGCGCGGTGGCGACCACGGCGGGACTCTGCTCGCGCAGGAAGCTGCGCATGCCACGCAGCTGAGCGGCCGTCCGCCCGCTGTCGGCGACGACCAGCACGGCCCGGCCGCGGAGCCGGGCGTCCAACGCCGGCAGGCCGACGCCGTGCAGCAGCACGTCCTCCTCGCGGCGGATCAGCTCGGTGCTGGTGTGGGTCAGGGTCTGCAGCTGGGAGGCCATGCCGGCGCGGGCGTCGGCCATCTGGGCGGCGATCACCTCGGCGTCGACGACGCGGCCGGTGGTGAGTCGCTGCTCGCCGTCGTAGACGATGCCGCGCTCGATCCGGGCGGCCCGGCCGTCGCCGAGCGCGCCGAAGCCGCCCTCACCGATGCTGTCGAGCAGCAGGATGCCGGAGTCGATCAAGAGCTGTGGGCCCTGGTTGGGGAATCGCCCCGAGGAGATCGGCTGGGCGTTGATCACGGCCACCACGCCCGCGTCCAGCATCCGCTGGGCGGTCGCGCGGTCGAGGTCGACGTGGTCGATCACCGCGACATCACCGGGGCGCAGGCGCGCCAGCAGCGAACGGGTGGGCCGACCGACACGCAGGGTGCCGGCGAGGCCGGGAAGGGTGGGGAACTCGGTCCTGGTACGCAGCTTCATGACCGAGCAATCCTCACATCCGGGTCATGCCCGTCAGCGGACGTCGCGGGTCGGGTGTGTCGGGTGGCCACTGCGTCGGTTCACGGCGTCGGGCCACTGCGTCGGGCCACTGCATCGCTCGTGCGTGCGCCGGAGCGGCGGGAGGGTCAGCGCTCGGCGCGGGACGTACGGGCTACGTCGAGCAGCTCCCGGGCGTGCGCCAGGGCGGTGTCGGACTCGGCCATGCCGGCGAGCATCCGGGAGAGCTCCCGCTCGCGGGCGGTGTCGTCGAGGACGGTGAGACCCGAGGTGGTGACGCTGCCGTCGCTGGCCTTCTCGACCGCGACGTGCGTGTCGGCGTAGGCGGCCACCTGCGGGAGGTGGGTGACGACCAGGACCTGGGCCGTACGCGCGAGCCGGGCGAGCCGGCGCCCGATCTCCACCGCGGCGGCGCCGCCCACGCCCGCGTCGACCTCGTCGAAGACGAAGGTCGGGACAGGGCTGGTGCCCGCAAGTGCCACCTCGAGGGCGAGCATCACGCGGGAGAGCTCACCGCCGGAGGCGCCCTTGCCGAGCGGACGGGCCTCCGAGCCGGTGTTCGCGGCAAGCAGGAGCTCGACCTCATCCACGCCGGAGGAGCCGAAGCGCAGCAGACGCCCGGCGACCTCCAGCGGCTCGCGCCCGCCGGGAACGCCGTCGCCGCCGTCGTGCTGGCGGACATCGATGGTGAGTCGGGCGTGCGGCATCGAGAGCAGCCCGAGCTCGGCGGTGACCTCCTCGGCCAGCTTGGTGGCGGCCGCGGTCCGCGCGGCACTCAGCGCGGCGGCCTGCACGCCGAGGTCGCGTCGCAGGTCGGCCCGCTCCTGAGCGAGCGCCTCGATCCGCTCGTCGGTGCCGTCGAGGTCGAGCAGCCGACGCGCGGACGTCTCGGACCAGGCCAGCACCTCGTCGATGGTGTCGCCGTACTTCCGGGTGAGCGCGGTCAGCGCGGCGCGGCGCTCGGAGACCGCGGCGAGCCGGGTCGGGTCGGTGTCGATCGCGCTCGCGTAGGAGGCGACGTCGGCAGCGAGGTCGGAGAGCAGGTAGGTGATCTCCGCGAGCCGGTCCGCGAGGGCGGCCGCCTCCTTGTCGTGCTCGCGGACGCCGTCGAGGAGCCTGCGCGCAGCGGAGGTGGCGCCGAGGGCATCGGGCCCGCCCTCCTCGCTGGAGAGCGCCTCACGGGCCTGCTCGGCGGCGGTGCGCAGGGTGTCGGCGAACCCGAGACGGTTCTCCTCGGCGGCGAGGGCGTCGTCCTCCCCGGCGGTCGGCGTCACGGCCTCGATCTCGTCGAGCCCGAAGCGCAGCAGATCGGCCTCGCGGGCCCGCTCGCGGGCGTTGCCGCGCACCTCGTCGAGCTCGGTCTCGATCGCCCCGAGGCGGCGATAGGCGTCGCGATAGGAGGCGAGCAGGGCCTCGACCTCCGCGCCACCGAAGCGGTCGAGCGCCTCGCGCTGGGCGCGCGGCTGCAGCAGACGATGCTGGTCGGACTGGCCGTGGACCGCCACGAGCGGCGCGGCGAGCTCTCCGAGCGTGGAGATCGGCACGGCTGCGCCACCGGCGAAGGCACGGGAGCGACCCTCGGCGGCGACGGTGCGCGCGAGCAGGACACGACCATCCTCGGCCTCACCGCCGGCCTCGTCGGTCGCGGTGACGAAGTCGGGCAGCGAACGCGCGTCGACGACGCCCTCGACGCGGGCGGTCTTCGCACCGCGCCGTACCGCTCCGGCGTCGGCGCGGCCGCCCAGGAGCAACCCGAGCGCCGTCACGATCATGGTCTTGCCGGCACCGGTCTCACCGGTGATGACGGTCAGTCCCGGACCGAGCTCGAGCGTCGAGGAGTCGATCACGCCGAGCGAGCTGATCCGCAGCTCCTCCAACATCAGTCAGTCCCGTCCTGTCCGTACTCCACGCGGCGATCGCCGCGTCGTTCACTGGCGCCGCGCCAGCCCTCGACCGAGAGCCCGAACTTGGCCACCAGGCGGTCGGTGAAGGGGGCGGCATGCAACCGGACCAGCCGGACCGGCTCCGCACCTCGTGTCACCTCGATCCGCGCGCCCTGTGGCAGGTCGACGGCACGACGCCCGTCGCACCACAGCACGCCGGTGCCGGCGGCTGTCGCCATCACCTCGATGGCGAACGTCGAGGTCGGCGCCACCACCATCGGGCGGGCGAAGAGCGCGTGCGCGCTGATGGGCACCATCAGGAGCGCCTCGACACCGGGCCACACGACCGGGCCGCCGGCGCTGAAGTTGTAGGCGGTGGAGCCGGTCGGGGTCGCGCAGACCACGCCGTCACAGCCCCACCGCGAGAGCGGGCGGCCGTCGATCTCGACGACGACCTCGAGCATCCGCTCGCGGGCCGCCTTCTCGACGCTGGCCTCGTTCACGGCGAACGTACGGAAGACCTCGTCGCCGCCGTGCAGGACCCGTACGTCCAGGGTGAGCCGGTCCTCCGCGGTGTAGCGGCGTGCGACGATCGCCTCGATGGTGGACTCGACGTCCTCCACCTCGGCCTCGGCGAGGAAGCCGACGTGGCCGAGGTTGACCCCGAGCACGGGCGTGCCGCTGCCGTGGGTGACCTCGGCGGCCCGCAGGATCGTGCCGTCGCCCCCGATCACGAGGGCGAGCTCGCAACCGACCCCGGCGTCCTCGCTCGACTCGGCGACCTCCAGGCCGGCGGTGGTGGCGTCGAGCTCGAGCTCCGCCACCTCGGTGTTGAGCATCCGAACGGTGATGCCGTGGGTGATCAGCGCCTTCAGGCACGCGAGCGCGACCTGTCGCGCCTCCTCGCGGCCCGTGTGGGCCAGCATCAGGATGCGTCGCTCCCCCGTGTCCACGGGCGCACTCTCACTCACGGATCCACCCTCTCATCCGTCACCGACAGTCCGACGTTGGCGCGGACGGCAGCCTCGATCTCGTCGGGGGTGATCACGGGCTCCGCCTTGCGCAGCCACAGGAAGTACTCGATGTTGCCCGAGGGGCCCGGCAGCGGGCTGGTCGTGACCGCTCGGGCGCCCCAGCCGCGCGCAGCGGCAGCCGCGGCCACCGTGCTCACGGCTTCGGCGCGCAGCGCCGCGTCGCGAACGACGCCGCCCCGGCCGACCCGGTCCTTGCCCACTTCGAACTGCGGCTTGACCATCAGCGCCAGGTCGCCGTCCGGGGCGGTGACGCCGAGCAGGGCGTCCAGGACGAGCTCGAGCGAGATGAAGGAGAGGTCGCCGACGACGACATCGACGGATCCGCCGATCATCTCGGTGGTCAGCTCCCGCACGTTCGTCCGGTCGTGGACGACCACGCGTGGATCCTGCTGGAGGCGCCAGACCAGCTGCCCGTATCCGACGTCCACGGCGACCACCTGACGCGCCCCGCGCCGCAGCAGGACATCGGTGAAGCCTCCCGTCGAGGCGCCGGCGTCGAGGCAGCGGCGTCCCTCGACGCTGAGGCCGAGCTCCGCGAACGCCTCGAGGGCGCCGGCGAGCTTGTGGCCTCCGCGGGATGCGTAGTCGGGGTCGTTCGGGTCCTCCCGTACGACGATGGCGACGTCGGTGGTGACGCCGGTAGCCGGTTTGGTGGCGCGGGCGCCGGCCACCGTCACGCGACCGGCGGCGATCAGCTCGCTCGCCTGCTCCCGCGAACGGGCGAGGTTGCGGCGGACCAGCTCGGCGTCGAGGCGGAGTCGACGGGGCACGTCTGCTCAGGCCTCCGGCTCGGCGTCGAGGGCGCGCCGCAGTACGTCGTGCGCGGTCGAGAAGACCGCGACGTGCTCGGCCACCGGGGCATCCACGAGCGCATCGACGGCGTCCACCGCCGCGTCCACGGCGGCGATGCCGGTGCGCTCAGGAACCTGCTCACTCATGGCGCAGAGGTTACCGGGGAGGGGTCAGGCGGCCCACGTCCGGCGCGCTGCCACGCTCGTCGGCCCAGGACCAGGAGAGCGCGGCGACGATGCGCCACCAGTCGTCGACGGAGCCGGAGCCGCCCACCTCGAGGACGCCGTCGTCCTCGATCGCCGCGTGCCAGCCTCCGAGCTCGCACCGCCCGGCGCGGGCGTCGACAGCGGGATGGCTGACGAGGAGGCCGCCGAGATCGGCGGCGATGTAGGTAGGTCGCAGGTCGGCAGTGGCCCCGACGAGCTCCTGCAGACCGGTCACGCCGGTCATCACCAGCAAGGTGTCCACCTCGACAGCGGCGCCGCCGGCGATGTCGGTGTCGAGTCGGTCGCCGACCATCAGCGGGCGATCGCCGCCGACGCGGCGGATGGTCTCGTGCAGCAGCGGCGGCTCCGGCTTGCCGGCGACTGTCGGCGTCACCTCCGCGAACCGGGCGATCATGTCGACGAAGACCCCGTGCCCGGGAGCCGTTCCGTACGGCGTCGGAATGCTGCCGTCCGTGTTGCTCGCGATCCATGGGAGCCCGGTCTTGATCCGGGTGGCGAGTCGCATGATGTCCCGCCACACCACGTCCGGCCCGTATCCGGTGGCGGCGGCGTCCGCTTCGTCCTCGACGCCGACCGGCACGAGACCGGCATCCCGGAGCGCCTCCTCCAGTCCGGAAGCACCGAGGTACGCGATCCGTGCGCCCTCGCCGAACCGGTCGCGGAGGAGACCGGCAGTGGCCTGGGCGGAGTTGACCACGTCGTCGGTGCCGGCGTCGATCGACAGCTCCCGCAGGTGCTCGGCGACCGTCGCGGGCGGACGTGCGGCGTTGTTGGTCACGAAGGCGACCTTCATCCCGCGCTCGCGCGCCGAGGCGATCCCCGCGGCTGCGCCGGGAACAGCGTGGCCGCCGATGTAGACGACACCGTCGAGGTCGAGCATGGCCAGGTCGTACTGCTCGCAGAGCGCGCGGTCGGTCGGCTTCAGCATGCCGTCATGCTGCCACGCGCTTCACTCGGCGCGCCGACCGCACCTCCACCTCGACCCGCGAGCCGGTCGCTCCCCCGCTCGTGCGGAAGAAGCGCTTGCGCAGTGCACCCTCGATCTCGACGACGTCGCCCTCCGACCACGCCGTCACCTGGCGTCGGAGCCGAGGCGTCCAGGCGACGCACCCGAGCACGTCGACGCGCTGCCTGGAGCGCAGATCGGAATCCAGCCGGTCGACGATGACCATGAACGTGCACATCACCGCCTCGCTCGGCAGGGTGCGCAGCTCCGCAGCCGCCGAGAGCCGGCCGATCAGATGAACCTCGTTCGCCGCGACAACCGACATGCCGGTGGTCTCGGTCGAGCCGTCAGTCGGCTCCTTGGTCCGTCGTGCGCCCATCTGGCATCACCTCCGGAACTCAGCGTCACCGCTCGCGGCGCGGCACGTGAGCGCAGAGGACGAGCCTGTGGAGAGCGCGACTGTACGGCTGCGATGTGCAACGAAAGTGGCCAGATCAGGACTGAAATCGTCGCTAAATGCGGGAGGCCCCCATCAGAACAGTGTCCTGATGGGGGCCTCGACCACAATGATTGTCCGGCGGCGTCCTACTCTCCCACAACCTCCCGGTTGCAGTACCATCGGCGCTGTAGGGCTTAACTTCCGGGTTCGGGATGGGACCGGGTGTTTCCCCTACGCTATGACCGCCGTAACCCTAGACCCCACACTCTGCCGATTGCGGCCAGTGGGGAAAACTCTGTGGTTACATCGTCTGCCACTATTCAGTTCAAGTGGTATCAATGTTGGTTCGTGGACGCGAACACTTCTTTGCGCAGTTCAGATTGCGTTTGTTGGTTTTGTTGAGCATTTGTAAGGCAAGCCCTCGGCCTATTAGTACCAGTCAGCTCTACCTCACGGTTGTACACTTCTGGCCTATCAACCCCATCGTCTATAGGGAGCCTTAACCCAATAAGGGTGGGAAACCTCATCTTGAAACATGCTTCCCGCTTAGATGCGTTCAGCGGTTATCACTTCCGAACGTAGCCAACCAGCCATGCACCTGGCGGTACAACTGGCACACCAGAGGTTCGTCCATCCCGGTCCTCTCGTACTAGGGACAGCCTTTCTCAAGTTTCCTACGCGCGCAGAGGATAGGGACCGAACTGTCTCACGACGTTCTAAACCCAGCTCGCGTGCCGCTTTAATGGGCGAACAGCCCAACCCTTGGGACCTACTCCAGCCCCAGGATGCGACGAGCCGACATCGAGGTGCCAAACCATCCCGTCGATATGGACTCTTGGGGAAGATCAGCCTGTTATCCCCGGGGTACCTTTTATCCGTTGAGCGATGCCGCTTCCACATGCCGACACCGGATCACTAGTTCCGACTTTCGTCCCTGCTCGACATGTCTGTCTCACAGTCAAGCTCCCTTGTGCACTTACACTCAACACCTGATTACCAACCAGGCTGAGGGAACCTTTGAGCGCCTCCGTTACATTTTAGGAGGCAACCGCCCCAGTTAAACTACCCATCAGGCACTGTCCCTGAACCGGATCACGGTCCTAGGTTAGACATCTAGTACGACCAGAGTGGTATTTCAACGATGACTCCACCCATACTGGCGTATGGACTTCACAGTCTCCCACCTATCCTACACAAGCCGAACCAAACACCAATACCAAACTATAGTAAAGGTCCCGGGGTCTTTCCGTCCTTCTGCGCGTAACGAGCATCTTTACTCGTAGTGCAATTTCGCCGAGTCCACGGTTGAGACAGCGCCCAAGTCGTTACTCCATTCGTGCAGGTCGGAACTTACCCGACAAGGAATTTCGCTACCTTAGGATGGTTATAGTTACCACCGCCGTTTACTGGGGCTTAAGTTCTCAGCTTCGACATTGCTGTCTAACCGGTCCCCTTAACCTTCCAGCACCGGGCAGGAGTCAGTCCGTATACATCGTCTTACAACTTCGCACGGACCTGTGTTTTTAGTAAACAGTCGCTTGGGCCTGGTCTCTGCGGCCATCACCGCTTCCCCACGCAAGGTGGTTCACGGATCCGGCCCCCCTTCTCCCGAAGTTACGGGGGCATTTTGCCGAGTTCCTTAACCATGGTTCACTCGATCGCCTTGGTATTCTCTACCTGATCACCTGAGTCGGTTTGGGGTACGGGCGGCTCGAAGCTCGCTAGAGGTTTTTCTCGACAGCATAGGATCATCGACTTCCCCCAAAGGGTCCCCATCAGATCTCAGACTTAATGCAACGCGGATTTGCCTACGTCACGTCCTACATCCTTAGCCGGCGACAACCATCGCGCCGGATCGACTACCTTCCTGCGTCACCCCATCGCTTACCTACTACACGCTCGGGTCATGCGCTACGCACACACGCCGCCCCCGAAGGGTTGGTCGCGGTGTTTCGGGCACTTAGCATCACGCGCCTCAGCATGGGCGCTTCTTCGCCGGTACCAGAATATCAACTGGTTGTCCATCGACTACGCCTGTCGGCCTCGCCTTAGGTCCCGACTTACCCAGGGCAGATTAGCTTGACCCTGGAACCCTTGATCATCCGGCGGATGAGTTTCTCACTCATCATTCGCTACTCATGCCTGCATTCTCACTCGTGTAAACTCCACGGCCAGATCACTCTGCCGCTTCACCGCATACACGACGCTCCCCTACCCACCCCAGACCAAGTCTGGAGTGCCATAGCTTCGGCGGGCGGCTTGAGCCCCGCTACATTGTCGGCGCGGAATCACTTGACCAGTGAGCTATTACGCACTCTTTCAAGGGTGGCTGCTTCCAAGCCAACCTCCTGGTTGTCACTGCGACTCCACATCCTTTTCCACTTAGCCGCCGCTTAGGGGCCTTAGCTGATGGTCTGGGCTGTTTCCCTCTCGACAATGGAGCTTATCCCCCACTGTCTCACTGCTGCGCTCTCACTTACACCCATTCGGAGTTTGGCTAACGTCAGTAACCTGGTCGGGCCCATCGGCTATCCAGTGCTCTACCTGATGCAAGAAACACGCAACGCTGCACCTAAATGCATTTCGGGGAGAACCAGCTATCACGAAGTTTGATTGGCCTTTCACCCCTATCCACAGGTCATCCCCTCCATTTTCAACTGAAGTGGGTTCGGTCCTCCACGCCGTCTTACCGGCGCTTCAACCTGCCCATGGATAGATCACTTCGCTTCGGGTCTAGAGCATGCGACTAAAACGCCCTATTCGGACTCGCTTTCGCTACGACTACCCCACACGGGTTAACCTCGCCACACACCACTAACTCGCAGGCTCATTCTTCAAAAGGCACGCCATCACCCCGAAAGGCTCTGACGGATTGTAGGCACACGGTTTCAGGTACTATTTCACTCCCCGCCAGGGGTACTTTTCACCTTTCCCTCACGGTACTTGTCCGCTATCGGTCATCAAGAAGTATTTAGGCTTAACAGGTGGTCCTGCCAGATTCACACGCCATTCCAGGAGTAGCGTGTTACTTGGGATGCACCTCCACAGTCCGTGTCTTACCACTACGGGACTCTCACCCTCTACGGCGCCGCTTCCCAACGACTTCGCATTCAACACGGATTTCTTACTGTGCCCCAGGCCGGCAGACCCAGGAGAAGGCTCCCACAACCCCAACCACGCAACCCCTGCCGGGTATCACACGTAACTGGTTTAGCCTGATCCGCTTTCGCTCGCCACTACTCACGGAATCACTATTGTTTTCTCTTCCTACCGGTACTGAGATGTTTCACTTCCCGGCGTTCCCTCCAACATCCCTATACATTCAGGATGCGGTAACACGACATGACTCGTGCTGGGTTCCCCCATTCGGACACCCCCGGATCAACGCTCCGTTGCCAACTCCCCAGGGCTTAACGCAGGCTCGCACGTCCTTCATCGGCTCTTGATGCCAAGGCATCCACCATGTGCCCCTCATAGCTTGCCAAACAAACACTCAACAAAAACAACAAACACCGACAACAAACCGGCATCCATCGCCTCATCAAGCAAAACTCAAATCAAAGGCAATAAACTACAAAGACTAAAGCACCGCCACCACCCGTACCTGGTGAAGTACGAAAGGCTTGCACGGCGGCACTCATAAGATGCTCGCGTCCACTATCCAACTATCAACCACCACACCCACCAACCCTCTCCCCCGGTACAACCGCACCAGGCTCGAGCGAAAGAGGCCACCCGTGAACCCGAACCCCGCAACCAACGGTCACGGCGAGCCAACAGGCCAGAGGAGTGTGATTCCTCAAAGCCCAACAGTGTGCCAAAACTCCCCTGTCCACCGGTGCACGATGAGGTTCCACGCCCCCGAAGAGGCAGTACTGACATCGAACACCAACCCGACCGGGCCCTTCATCGACGATTCCACTAGCGAGCAGCACCATCGCCAAGACACAGTTGTCCTGGACATCATGGCTGACTGACTCCTTAGAAAGGAGGTGATCCAGCCGCACCTTCCGGTACGGCTACCTTGTTACGACTTCGTCCCAATCGCCAGCCCCACCTTCGACAGCTCCCTCCCACAAGGGGTTAGGCCACCGGCTTCGGGTGTTGCCGACTTTCGTGACGTGACGGGCGGTGTGTACAAGGCCCGGGAACGTATTCACCGCAGCGTTGCTGATCTGCGATTACTAGCGACTCCGACTTCATGGGGTCGAGTTGCAGACCCCAATCCGAACTGAGACCGGCTTTTTGGGATTCGCTCCCCCTCACGGGATCGCAGCCCTTTGTACCGGCCATTGTAGCATGCGTGAAGCCCTGGACATAAGGGGCATGATGACTTGACGTCATCCCCACCTTCCTCCGAGTTGACCCCGGCAGTCTCCTATGAGTCCCCAACCGAATTGCTGGCAACATAGGACGAGGGTTGCGCTCGTTGCGGGACTTAACCCAACATCTCACGACACGAGCTGACGACAGCCATGCACCACCTATCTACCGACAAAAAGGGGCACTATCTCTAGCGCTTTCCGGTAGTAGTTGAACCCAGGTAAGGTTCTTCGCGTTGCATCGAATTAATCCGCATGCTCCGCCGCTTGTGCGGGCCCCCGTCAATTCCTTTGAGTTTTAGCCTTGCGGCCGTACTCCCCAGGCGGGGCGCTTAATGCGTTAGCTGCGGCACGGAACCCATGGAATAGGCCCCACACCTAGCGCCCAACGTTTACGGTGTGGACTACCAGGGTATCTAATCCTGTTCGCTCCCCACACTTTCGCTCCTCAGCGTCAGAACATTCCCAGAGAACCGCCTTCGCCACCGGTGTTCCTCCTGATATCTGCGCATTTCACCGCTACACCAGGAATTCCGTTCTCCCCTGAATGCCTCTAGTCTGCCCGTATCGAAAGCAGGCCAGGTGTTAAGCACCTGGTTTTCACTCCCGACGCAACAAACCGCCTACGAGCCCTTTACGCCCAATAATTCCGGACAACGCTCGGACCCTACGTATTACCGCGGCTGCTGGCACGTAGTTGGCCGGTCCTTCTTCTGTGCATACCGTCACTTGCGCTTCGTCTGCACTGAAAGAGGTTTACAACCCGAAGGCCGTCATCCCTCACGCGGCGTTGCTGGATCAGGCTTCCGCCCATTGTCCAATATTCCCCACTGCTGCCTCCCGTAGGAGTCTGGGCCGTGTCTCAGTCCCAGTGTGGCCGGTCACCCTCTCAGGCCGGCTACCCGTCGAAGCCTTGGTAGGCCATTACCCCACCAACAAGCTGATAGGCCGCGAGCACATCCTGGACCCAAAAAAGTTTCCACACACCCCCATGCGAAGATGTGTCATATCCGGTATTAATCACCGTTTCCGGTGGCTATCCCAGAGTCCAGGGCAGATTACTCACGTGTTACTCACCCGTTCGCCGCTCGAGTACCCCGAAAGGCCTTTCCGCTCGACTTGCATGTGTTAAGCACGCCGCCAGCGTTCGTCCTGAGCCAGGATCAAACTCTCCATCAAAAAACAAACACCCAACCACCCAAAAAGAGCAGCCGAGCAAGAAGAGATGCCTGCAACAAAACAAACCCCGACAATCTCTTGTCAGAATCATGTTCGTATCCGTCAAACCCAAAGATTCAACGGGGCACAACAAAATTAATTCGTCGACTATTTGACACACTGTTGAGTTCTCAAGAATCACACGCGCACCGTGCTCAGCCTCTCGGCCTCGCTGCGGGGCAACCCGACCAAACTTACCGGCCTGCATCTTCGGAGTCAACTTGGTGTCTGACTCAGTTTTGCGGGCCGGATGAGGCCGGTGTCTGAGCGCGCTTCACCCTGGTCTCTTTGCCTTGCGGCCTTGGGATCGGGTGTCGCTCGCGGCGACATGGAGAACACTACGCACGGGCGTCCGGGAGGCCAAATCGAAGCGTCAACGAGCCTTCGCCGGCCGGTAGGGCGAGACCGTCGGGTCCCCGGCGATCCAGAATCGCCACGGCCGCTCTGGCGCGCCGCGGAGCCCGACACGAGGCCCGCGGGCGACGTCCGCGACCGGCTCCTGAAGACGGAGCGACACCGGCTCCCCCGTACGGAGGTCGGTGCCGTTCAGGTCGAGCCGGATGTCGAGGGCCCGGCACAGCCGCGCGGGGCCGCGGGCCAGGTCACGCTCACGCGCTCCGAGCCGGCGGGTGCGGGCGAGGTCGATCCCGTCGATCACCTCGCCGGCGCGCAGGAGGATCCCGCTCGAGGTCCCCTCGCTCCCCGCGACGACGTTGGCGCAGACGTGCATGCCGTAGGTGAAGTAGCAGTAGAGCCGGGCCGGCGGGCCGAACATCACGGCGTTGCGTGCGGTCATCCCCCGGTAGCCGTGCGATCCGGGATCGGACTCTCCCGCGTACGCCTCCACCTCGGTCAGCCGGACGGTGACACCCGCGTGTCTCAGAAATGCGCCGAGGAGGCGTGGCGCGACCTGTTCGACAGGTCCCGCCAACGCCTCCTCGAGGTCAGACATGCTCAGCCGCGCAGCCCGGCGACCCTCGCGCGCAGCTCGTCCAGCTGCTCGCGTACGCGCTCGGGTGCGGTGCCCCCGCGTCCGCTGCGGGACGCGACCGAGCCCTCCGCCGTCAGCACGAGCCGCACCTGCGGCGTCAGCGCCGGCGAGATCGCGGCGAACTCCTCGTCGCTGAGTCCGTCGAGCTCGGTGCCCTTGGCCTCGGCCGCCCGGACGCAGGCGCCAGCGACCTCGTGCGCGATCCGGAACGGCGTGCCCTCACGGACCAGCCACTCAGCGATGTCGGTCGCCAGGGAGAAGCCCTGCGGGGCGAGGTCGGCCATCCGTTCGGTGTTGTACACCAGCGTCGCGACCTGGCCGGTGAAGGCCGGCAGCAGCACCTCGAGCGTGTCGACCGAGTCGAAGACCGGCTCCTTGTCCTCCTGGAGATCGCGGTTGTACGCGAGCGGAAGGGCCTTGAGCGTGCCCAGCAGGCCGGTCAGGTTGCCGATCAGGCGACCGGCCTTGCCGCGGGCGAGCTCGGAGATGTCCGGGTTCTTCTTCTGCGGCATGATCGAGGATCCCGTGGACCAGGAGTCGTGCAGGGTGACGAAGTCGAACTCCTTGGTCGCCCACAGGATGATCTCCTCGGCGATCCGGCTGATGTCGACGCCGATCTGGGCGCAGACGAACGCGAACTCGGCGACGAAGTCGCGCGACGCGGTGCCGTCGATCGAGTTGGCCGTCGATCCGGTGAAGCCCAGCTCCCGGGCGACCAGCTCCGGATCGAGCCCGAGGCTCTGACCGGCCAGAGCGCCCGAGCCGTACGGGGAGTCGCACTCCACCCGCGCCCGCCAGTCGGCGAGACGCTGGACGTCGCGCAGCAGCGCCCAGCCGTGCGCCATCAGGTGATGCGAGAGCAGCACCGGCTGCGCGTGCTGGAGGTGCGTGCGACCGGGCATCAACGCCGCACCGTTCGTGCCGTCGAGGTGCTTCTCGGCCTGCCCGGCGAGCGCCTCGACCAGGTCGAGCACCAGCCCGCTGACCACGCGGCCGTGGTCCAGCAGGTAGGAGCGGAACAGGGTGGCGATCTGGTCGTTGCGCGAGCGGCCGGCACGGAGCTTGCCACCGACCTCCGGGCCGACCTCCTCGATGAGCAGGCGCTCGAGGGCGCCGTGGACGTCCTCATCGGACTCCGCCGGGCGCAGCTCGCCGGAGCTCCACTTCGTGGCGAGCACGTCGAGACCGCGGTGCAGCTCGAGCTCCTCCTCCGCGGTCAGCAGACCCGCGGCACCCAGTGCCTTGGCGTGCGCGTGCGAGCCGGCAAGGTCGTAGAGGCCGAGGCGCCAGTCGAAGTGGGTCGAGCGGGAGAGCCGCTCGAGCTCGGGGCTGGGACCGCCGGCGAACCGGCCGCCCCAGAGCTTGCCCTCGTTGGTCCCCTGAAGCTCGCCCATCAGTCGGTGCCCGACTCCATGGCGACCTCGTCGACGACGGCCTCGGTGTCGGCGTCGACCTCCGTGGTGGCGGCGATCTGGTCGAAGCCGCCCGCAGGGAGCTCGCCGAAGAGCGTGCCGTGCTCGACCAGGACGGTGCCCTGGTCGAGCGGCTGGGCGGCGTAGAGCTCCAGCTTGGCCCGCGAGTCGGCGATGTCGAGGTTGCGCATGGTCAGCTGGCCGATCCGGTCGGTCGGGCCGAACGCGGCGTTCTCGACGCGCTCCATCGACAGCTTCTCCGGGTGGTAGGAGAAGTGCTCGCCGTCGGTCTTGAGGATGGTGTAGTCGTCACCGCGACGAAGGCGCAGGGTGACGGTGCCGGTGACCAGCGAGGCGATCCAGCGCTGGATCGACTCGCGCAGCATCAGCGACTGCGGGTCGAGCCAGCGGCCCTCGTACAGCAGGCGGCCGAGCTTGCGGCCCTCGTTGTGGTAGTTCGCGAGCGTGTCCTCGTTGTGGATGGCGTTGAGCAGCCGCTCGTAGGCGGCGAACAGCAGCGCCATGCCCGGCGCCTCGTAGATGCCGCGCGACTTGGCCTCGATGATCCGGTTCTCGATCTGGTCGGACATGCCGAGACCGTGCCGCCCACCGATCCTGTTGGCCTCGAGGACCAGGGCGACGGCGTCGTCGTAGCGCTTGCCGTTGATCGCGACCGGGCGACCGGCCTCGAAAGTGATGGCGACGTCCTCGGACTCGATCGCGACCGAGGCGTCCCAGAACTTCACGCCCATGATCGGCTCGACGGTCTCGAGGGACACGTCCAGGTGCTCGAGGGTCTTGGCCTCGTGGGTGGCGCCCCAGATGTTGGCGTCGGTCGAGTAGGCCTTCTCGGTCGCGTCGCGGTAGGGCAGGCCGTTGGCGAGGAGCCACTCGCTCATCTCGTGACGGCCACCCAGCTCGGTGACGAACGCCGTGTCGAGCCAGGGCTTGTAGATCCGCAACTCGGGGTTGGCCATCAGGCCGTAGCGGTAGAACCGCTCGATGTCGTTGCCCTTGTAGGTCGACCCGTCGCCCCAGATGTTGACGTCGTCGGCCTGCATCGCGCGCACCAGCATGGTGCCGGTGACGGCGCGGCCCAGCGGCGTGGTGTTGAAGTACGCCTTGGCACCCGAGCGGATGTGGAAGGCGCCGCAGGCCAGGGCGGCGAGCCCCTCCTCGACCAGCTGGGGCTTGATGTCGACCGCACGGGCGATCTCGGCGCCGTACTGCTTCGCCCGGTCCGGGACGCCGGCGATGTCCGGCTCGTCGGGCTGGCCGATGTCGGCGGTGTAGGTGCACGGGATCGCGCCCTTCGAGCGCATCCAGGCAACGGCGACGGAGGTGTCGAGGCCTCCGGAGAACGCGATGCCGACGCGCTCGCCCTGGGGCAGGGAGGTCAGGACCTTGCTCATGCTTCCTCTTCCGGGTGTTCTGTGCTGGTGCTGTGGTGAGCGAGGGCGAGGAACCGGTGGACCAGGTCCTCTCCCCCCTCCGGGTCACGGGAGATCACCATGACGGTGTCGTCCCCGGCGATGGTCCCGAGGATCTCGGGAAACTCTGCCTTGTCGATGGCGCTGGCCAGGAACTGGGCAGCGCCCGGCGGCGTGCGGAGCACGACCAGGTTGGCACTGGAGTCGGCGCTGGCGAGCAGCTCGGCGCAGAGCTTGGCGAGGCGGGTGCGGGCGGCGGCGGACTCCCCCGCGCTGACCGGGCGCCGATCGCCGCCCTCCGCGGGCAGGGCGTAGACCAGCGCGCCCGAGGGCGTCCGGACCTTGACCGCGTCGAGCTCGACGAGATCGCGCGAGAGCGTGGCCTGGGTGACCTTGACGCCGTTGCTCGCCAGCAGGTCGCCGAGCTCGATCTGGGAGTGGACCTCGTTGTTCCAGATCAGGTCGACGATCAGCTGGTGGCGGGCGTTCTTGGTCGCCGGTCGGACGGCCTGCTCGCTCATCGCCCCCACTCCGTCATCGGGCGTTCGCCTCGACGAGGCTGCGCTCCATGAGGAACGTGATGATCGCCTTCTGGGCGTGGCGACGGTTCTCGGCCTCGTCCCACACGACGCTCTGCGGACCGTCGATCACCTCGGCCGCGATCTCCTTGCCGCGGTAGGCGGGCAGGCAGTGCATCACGATGGCGCCGGGCCGGGCCCGGGCGACGAGCTCCTCGGTGAGGGCGTAGGCGGAGAAGACGGCGATCCGCGCGGCGGCCTCGTCCTCCTTGCCCATGCTGACCCAGGTGTCGGTGACCACGACGTCGGCGTCGGCCACGGCCTGCGCCGGATCGGTGAAGACCGCGACCGAGCCGCCGGTGGTCTCGCCGATGCTCGCCGCGGTGGCCAGGACCTCCGCGTCCGGAGCGGCGTGCTCGGGGGCACCGAAGCGGACGTGCATGCCCGCCGTGGCACCGGCCAGCGCCCACGAGTTGCCCATGTTGCAGGCGGCGTCGCCGAGGAAGGCGGCGGTGAGCCCCGCCAGGGCGCCCTTGTGCTCACGGATCGTGAGCAGGTCGGCGAGGAGCTGGCACGGGTGGAACTCGTCGGTGAGCGCGTTGACCACCGGCACGCCGGAGTGCTCCGCCATCTCGTCCAGCTTGGCCTGGGCGTAGGTACGCCACACGATCATGCTGGCCTGGCGGCCGAGGACCCGGGCGACGTCGGCGACCGACTCGCGCACGCCGATGCCGGCCAGGCCGCCGTCGACCAGCATCGAGTGGCCGCCGAGCTCGGAGATCCCGGCCGAGAAGGACGCCTGCGTGCGCAGGGTCGGCTTGTCGTAGATCGTCGCGACGGTGCGCGGACCGGCGAGCGGCTTGGGGCCGTACGGGTCGGCCTTGAGCGCGATCGCCAGATCGAGGACCTGGGCCTGCTCGGCAGGGGTCAGGTCGTCGTCGCGCAGGAACGAGCGGGGCGTGCTGGTCATGCGGCGGCCTCCGCTGCGTCGAGGATCGAGGGCCAGGCGGCGA
Organism: Nocardioides sp. JCM 18998; assembly: GCF_055391535.1. Classification (NCBI taxonomy): domain Bacteria; kingdom Bacillati; phylum Actinomycetota; class Actinomycetes; order Propionibacteriales; family Nocardioidaceae; genus Nocardioides; species Nocardioides sp. JCM 18998. Next base: position 3,412,158 of record NZ_AP043886.1, on the reverse strand, counting down.
GGAACGCCTCGGCGTCCTCGTCGGTCAGCACGAGCGGCGGTGCGAGCCGGACCCGCTCCGGCGTGGCGTTGTTGAGGATGAAGCCGCGCTCGAGCGCCGCGGCAGCGATCTTGGCGGTGTCGACGGTGGTGACGATGCCGATGAGCAGGCCGTCGCCGGTGGTCTCGGTGACCCTCGGGTCGGCGGCGACGCCGTCGCGGATCCTCTGGCCGAGCACGGTGGCCCGCGCGAGCAGGCCCTCGGCCTCGATCGTGCTGATCACGGCGAGCGCGGCCGCACACGCCGGCGGGTTGCCGCCGTACGTGGTGCCGTGGTTGCCCGGCTGGAGCAGGTCGGCCGCCGCACCGAGCCCGAGGCAGGCGCCGATCGGGAAGCCGCCGCCCAGGCCCTTGGCCAGGGTGATGACGTCGGGGGTGACCCCGGCCTGCTGGAACGCGAACCACGCGCCCGTACGGCCCATGCCGGTCTGGACCTCGTCGAACCAGAGCAGCGCGCCGCTCCGGTCGGCGATCTCCCGGGCCGCGGCCAGGAAGCCCGCGGGCGGGACGACCACGCCGGCCTCGCCCTGCAGCGGCTCGATCACGATCGCGGCGGTCCGGTCGGTGACCGCGGCCGCAAGCGCGTCGGCGTCGCCGTAGTCGACGAAGGTGACGTCACCGGGCAGCGGCTCGAACGGAGCCCGGTAGGCCTCCTTCGAGGTGAGCGCGAGGGCGCCCATCGTGCGGCCGTGGAACGAGCCCTTCATCGCGACCAGGTGGGTGCGCCCCGTGCGACGGGTCAGCTTGAACGCCGCCTCGTTGGCCTCGGTGCCGGAGTTGGTGAAGAAGACCTTGCCCTGCGTCTCGACGCCACCTGCGGCGACGAGCTCGAGCAGCTTCTCGGCCAGGCCGATCTGCGGGCCGGAGGCGAAGAAGTTGGAGATGTGGCCGAGCGTGGAGAGCTGCTCGGTGACGGCCTCGACCAGCGCCGGATGGGCGTGGCCGAGGGCGTTGACGGCGATGCCGCCGAGGAGGTCGACGTACGCGTTGCCGTCCTGGTCCCACACCTTGGCGCCCTCGCCGCGGGCGAGGACGAGCTTGGGCGGCCCGAACGTGTTCATCAGCGCGTGCTGGTAGCGCTCGTGCTGCGTCTGGGTCATGAGCGGGCCTTCCGGAGCTTGGTGTCGACGCCCGGGAGGACCTGGGTGCCGATGCCTTCGTCGGTGAAGATCTCGAGGAGGACGGCGTGCGGCTCGCGGCCGTCGACGACCGTGGCACGCGGGACACCGCCCTGGACGGCCTGCAGGCAGGCGCCCATCTTCGGGACCATGCCGCTGGCCAGGGACGGCATCAGCTCGGCGAGGGTCTCGGGGCTGATCTCCTGGATGAGGTCGTCGGAGTTGCCGTAGTCGCGGTAGAGGCCCTCCACGTCGGTCAGGACGAGGAGCTTCTCGGCCCCGAGCGCGACCGCCAGCGCGGCGGCGGCGGTGTCGGCGTTGACGTTGTGCGCCACGCCGGCCTCGTCGGGGGCGACGCTGGAGATGACCGGGATCCGACCGGCCTCGACGATGTCGAGCACCGCCTCGGGGCGGACCTTGGTGACCTCGCCGACCAGGCCGAGGTCGATCTCCTCGCCGTCGACGATGGTGTTGGTGCGGCTGGCGGTGAAGAGCCCGGCGTCCTCGCCGGAGAGGCCGACGGCGAGCGGGCCGTGCTGGTTGAGCAGGCCGACGAGCTCGCGCTGGACCTGGCCGACCAGGACCATCCGGACGACGTCCATCGCCTCGGGTGTGGTGACGCGCAGCCCGCCGCGGAACTCCGACTTGATGCCGAGCCGGTCGAGCATCCGCGATATCTGGGGGCCGCCGCCGTGCACCACGACCGGCTTGAAGCCGGCCAGGCGCAGGAAGGCGATGTCCTCGGCGAAGGCGTGCTTGAGGGCGTCGTCGATCATGGCGTTGCCGCCGTACTTGATGACGATGACCTTGCCGTTGTACTTCTTCAGCCACGGCAGGGCGGCCGCGAGCGTCGTCGCCTTGGTGGTGTCCACGCCCGAGATGGTCGACGTCGTGGTGTCGATGCTGTTGGTCATGAGCTGTAGGCGCTGTTCTCGTGGACGTAGGCGTGGGTGAGGTCGTTGGTCCAGACGGTGGCCGAGGCATCGCCCGACTTGAGGTCGATCGTGACGGTGACCTCGCGGTCCTCGAGGCTGATCCGGCTGGCGTCCTCCGCCGGGGTCGACTTCCGGCAGACCCAGACGCCGTTGAGCGCCACGTCGAGGTCGGCCGGGTCGAAGGCGGCCTGGGTGGTGCCGACCGAGGCCAGGATGCGGCCCCAATTGGGGTCCTTGCCGAAGATCGCGGCTTTGAAGAGGTTGGAGCGGGCGACCGAGCGCGACACCTCGACGGCGTCGTCCTCGGAGGCGGCGTTGATCGTACTGATCGCGATCGAGTGGTCGGCGCCCTCGGCGTCCTGCAGGAGCTGCAGGGCCAGGTCGGTGCAGGCCGCGCTGAGCTTGTCGGTGAACTCCTCGAGGGACGGCTTCACGCCGGACGCCCCGCTGGCCATCAGGGTGACGGTGTCGTTGGTCGACATGCAGCCGTCGGAGTCGAGCCGGTCGAAGCTGACGCGGGTCGCCGCGCGCAGCGCCCCGTCGAGCTCGGCCGCGGTGAGATCGGCGTCGGTGGTGATGACGACGAGCATGGTGGCCAGTGCCGGGGCGAGCATGCCCGCGCCCTTGGCCATCCCGCCGATCGACCACGAGCCGTCGTCGCTGACCACGTGGACCTGCTTGGCGACGGTGTCGGTGGTCATGATCGCGTGGGCCGCGTCGTCGCCGCCCTCCGCGCTCAGCGCGGCCGCCGCGGCGTCGACACCGGCCAGCAGGTCCTCGCGGACGTTGAGCAGCCCGATCAGGCCGGTGGAGCAGACGACCACGTCGCCGGCGCCGATGCCGAGATGCCCGGCGACCCGCTCGGCGGTCAGGTGGGTGGTCTGGAAGCCCTCGGCGCCGGTGTAGCAGTTGGCGCCGCCGGAGTTGAGCACGACCGCCTTGACGATGCCGTCCTTGACCACCTCCTTGCTCCACAGGACCGGGTTGGCCTGGCAGCGATTGGAGGTGAAGACGCTGGCGGACGCGAAGGACGGGCCCTGGTTGGCGACCAGGGCGAGGTCCTTCGTGCCGGACGACTTCAGACCGGCGGTGACGCCCGCAGCGGCGAAGCCCTTCGGGTGGGTGATGCTCATCAGTGCGTGCCCTTCTTGGGAGCCGCCTGGCGCTCGGCCTGGCGAGCAGCCTGGCGTGCGGCCTTGCCGACCGGCTTCTCACCCTTGTCGCCGCTCCTGCGCTGGGCCGGCTTGCCGCTGGTGATCGGGACGGCGGTGGTGACGGTGTGCCCCTGGGCGCGCCACGCCTCGGAGGCCTTCTCCACGTCGACGACGCGGACCATCACCCAGTCGGTCTCGTAGGTGGAGAACGGGTAGGCGGCGACGCCGGCCTCGGCCAGCGGCACGAGCAGCGCCGCGAGCAGGCCGACGGTGCCCTCCTCGATGCGTCCGACGACGCGGAACGCCTTGAGCGGGTGGATCGAGGGCGTCTTGGTCGGCACCGATCGACCGGCGCAGATCAGGCTCGTCTCGTACGCGGTGGCGGTGACGGAGAAGAGCGAGGACGACTCCGCCCAGGCGGGGACCTCCGAGCCGGGCGGCAGCTTCACGATCGCGAGCTTCTCGGGGTACTCGGCCAGGGTGACGGTCTGCTCGCTCCAGTGCAGCGGCGCGTCTTCCACGGGAATCTCGTTGTTCTCGGTCACGGGGCGAGTCCGATCGTGCTCAGGCCGGTGGCCTCATCGAGGCCGAGGGCGATGTTCATGCACTGCACGGCGGCGCCGGCAGTGCCCTTGGTGAGGTTGTCGACGACGCCGACGGCGACCAGGCGGCCCGCCGCCTCGTCGACGGTGACCTGCAGGTGGACGGCGTTGGCGCCGGCGACCGACTGGGTCTGGGGCCACTGGCCCTCGGGCAGGAGGTGGACGAACTGCTCGTCGGCGTAGGCCTTCTCGTACGCGGCGCGCACCTGCTCGGCGCTCACGCCCGGCTTGAGCCGGGCGGTGCAGGTCGCCAGGATGCCGCGAGGCATCGGCGCGAGCAGCGGGGTGAAGCTGACGGTGACAGGCTCGTCGGTGAGCGCGGAGAGGTTCTGGATGATCTCCGGCGTGTGCCGGTGGACGCCGCCGACGCCGTACGCGCTCATCGAGCCCATCACCTCGCTGCCGAGGAGGTTCGTCTTGGCGGCCTTGCCCGCGCCGGAGGTGCCGGAGGCCGCGACCACGACGACGTCGGGCTCGATCAGGCCGGCGGCGACGGCCGGGGCGAGGGTCAGCGAGGAGACGGTCGGGTAGCACCCGGGGACGGCGATGGTCTTCGCGCCCCGGAGCCGCTCGCGCTGGCCCGGCAGCTCGGGCAGGCCGTACGGCCAGGTGCCGGCGTGCCCACCGTTCTCCGTGCCGTAGAACCGCTCCCACAGCGCGGGATCGGCGAGCCGGTAGTCGGCGCCGCAGTCGATCACGACGGTGCCCTCGGGCAGCGCGGCGGCGATCGCGCCGGACTGGCCGTGCGGCAGGGCCAGGAAGACGACGTCGTGGCCGCTGAGGACCTCGATCGTGGTCTCCTCGATGATCCGGTCGGCCAGCGGGAGCAGGTGAGGCTGGAGCGCGCCGAGGCGCTGGCCGGCGTTGGACGCACCGGTCAGGGCGCCGATCTCGACGGCCGGGTGGCCGCACAGCAGGCGGAGGATCTCGCCGCCCGCATACCCACTCGCACCCGCCACTGCCGCCCGCACCTTCGTCATATGCATGACTATACACAACCCTGCATGTAGATGTGGCGAGGGGGGGGCGGGGAACCCGCTCGCGGTTGTCGGTGGCGATCGCTAGCGTCGCCGACATGACGCGGCTCCCCTTCGATGCCTACCTCGACCATATCCGGCGCGAGTCGGCCCGGTTCCGCGACGTGCTCACCTCGTGCGACCCCGCCGCTCGCGTGCCCTCGTGCCCGGACTGGGACGCCGGGGACCTGCTCTGGCATCTCACCCGGGTTCAGGCCTTCTGGTCCGACGTCGTGCGGAGGCGGCCGGCGACGCCTGAGGGCGCGCAGCCGCCGCGGTCGGACCAGGCCTACGCGGACCTGCTGTCCGGTTTCGATGCCGCTCACGCAGCGCTGGTCGCCGCGTTGGAGAGTGCCGACCCCGCCGACGCGGCGTGGACCTGGGCACAGGAGCAGACGGTCGGGTTCATCTACCGCCGACAGGCCCACGAGGTCCTCATCCACCGGCTCGACGCCGAGCTGGCCTGCGGCGTGGTGAGCCCGCTGGACCCGCGGCTCGCCGCCGACGGTGTAGAGGAGGCGCTCGCCGTGATCTTCGGAGGCATCCCGCCCTGGGGGTCCTTCGCCCCGCGCCCCGATCTCGTGCGCATGGACCTGAGCGACACGGACACGCAGGTCTGGGTGCGACTCGGCCACTTCTCCGGGACCTCACCCGAGGGTCAGGAGCACGTTGCGGAGCCCGGCCTCGCCGTCGTCGCCGACCCCGGAGTGGAGCCGGACGTGGTCGTCGAGGGCCTGGCCGGCGACGTGGACGCCTGGCTGTGGCGCCGTCGAGACGACGCAGACATCAACGTGGCGGGTGCCCGTGCGATCCACGAGCGGTTCCTCGCGCACATCCGACCGCCGAACACCTGAGGGGCGAGCTGTGAAACCGTGCGGAGGATGTCGTGAAAGCGGCGTGAAACCGGTGTGCCCCAGGCTAGGGCCATGACCACTTCTGAACTCGCAGTCGAGGCCTCCGGCCTGGTGAAGCGCTTCGGCGCCTTCACCGCCGTGGACGGCGTCGACCTGGCCGTGAAGCCGGGCGAGGTCTTCGGCGTGCTCGGCCCCAACGGCGCCGGCAAGACCACCACGCTCTCCATGCTCGCCACGCTGCTGCCCATCGACGGCGGGCGAGCCTCCATCTTCGGCGTCGACGTCGCGTCGGCCCCCCACCAGATCCGACAGCTCGTCGGCGTCACCGGGCAGTACGCCTCGGTCGACGAGAACCTGACCGGCTCGGAGAACCTGTGGCTCTTCGGCCGGCTCCACGGCCGCTCCGCCAAGCAGTCCAAGGCCCTGGCCACGGACCTGCTGGAGCGCTTCGGACTCACCGAGGCCGCGGGCAAGCAGATCAAGGACTACTCCGGCGGCATGCGCCGCCGCCTCGACCTGGCCGCCTCGCTGATCAGCTCTCCCCCGCTGATCTTCCTCGACGAGCCGACCACCGGTCTCGACCCGCGCACCCGCAGCCAGATGTGGGACACGATCCGCGATCTGGTGGCGCAGGGCTCGACGATCCTGCTCACCACTCAGTACCTCGACGAGGCCGACCAGCTCGCCGATCGGATCGCTGTGATCGACCGCGGCCGCAAGGTCGCCGAGGGCACGCCTTCGGACCTCAAGACCAGCGTGGGCGAGTCGACGCTGCAGCTGCGGCTCTCCGACAAGTCCCTGATCGCGGACGCCGGCCTGCTCGTCAAGCGGGTGACGGGCAGCGACGCGGTCCTCACCCCGGAGGCCGGGGGCCTCAACGTCCCGCTGCCCGACGCCAACCAAGCGGCCGACGTGCTGATCGCACTGCGGGAGGCGAAGGTGTCCATCACCTCCGCCTCGGTGCAGCAGCCCACGCTGGACGAGGTGTTCCTCGCCCTCACCGGGCACGACACCGGCCAGTCCTCCGACAACCAGTCCGAGACCGAGGAGGTCCTCCGATGAGCTCCCTGACCGCCCAGCGCAGCATCGCCGTCGCCAAGGAGCACCTGACCGTACGCCCCACCCTCGGCGAGACGGTGTCGCAGAGCCTCACGATGGCGTGGCGTGCGCTGAAGAAGATGCGCCGCAACCCCGAGCAGTTCTTCGATGTGATCATCCAGCCGCTGTTGTTCACGGCGATGTTCACCTACATCTTCGGCGGCGCGGTCGCCGGTGGGGTCAAGAGCTACCTGCCGATCGTGATCCCCGGCATCCTCGCCCAGACGGCGTTGACGGCCTGCATGGCGACCGGCACCCAGATGCGCGAGGACATGGAGAAGGGGGTCTTCGACCGCTTCCGATCCCTGCCCATGTCGCGGATCGCTCCACTCGCCGGACCGATGCTGGCCGATGTGCTGCGCTACGGCATCGCGGCGACCCTGACGCTCGCCACCGGCTTCGCGATGGGCTACCGCCCCGGCGGCGGCTTCACCGGCGTGGTGCTCGGCTGGTTGCTCGTGGTCTTCGCGGGTTGGTCCCTGTCGTGGATCTTCGCCTGGCTGGGCACCATCGCCCGCTCGGCGCAGGCGGTGCAGGGCATCGGGATGATGATCATGTTCCCGCTGACGTTCCTCTCCGACGCGTTCACGCCGAAGGACACCATGCCCGACTGGCTGCAGCACTTCGTCGCGGTCAACCCGGTGACCCTGGTCATCCACGCGCTGCGTGACCTGATCAACGACGGCCAGGTCACCGCCAACGTCGCCTGGGCGCTGCTGGGCTGCGTCGCCATCGTGGCCGTCTTCGCGCCGCTGGCGATCCGGTCCTACAGCCGCAAGGTCTGAGGCACTCGCTCCTCAGAGCGACCCGAGCAAGGCACGAGCCTCGTCCCGCAGCACGTGCGCGGGGCGGGGCTCGATGTCGTACGGGATGGGCCGGGTAAGCATCGGACGCAGCCAGTCGGGCGTGAGGCTCGGCAGCATCTGGTTGAAGCTGAACTCCGCGGCGAGCGCGAGGATCCGCTCCGCGCGTTCCTGGGCACCCCCGGTCGCGTCCCAGGCCGCGAGTGCGAAGAGCGCCGACCCGACGAGCGGATGGTCGAGCGTGCTGTCGCCGCCGATGAGGTCGCTGAGCTTGGTCAGCAGCGCGTCGCGGTCGGCCGTGGCCTCGTCGTGGTGGCCGTAGCGGCACTGCGCCGCGAGCGAGGCCGCCCGTGGGAAGAGGATCCACGGCTCGAATCCGTCCAGCTCCAGCTCCAGTCCCGGGAGCGGGCGATCCGAGAGGCGCCGTACGGCATGCCGGTAGGCCGCGAGGCCCTCGTCGATCCGGCCCTGGGCCAACAGCAGCTCGGCGCGCCCGCAGAGCTGGCTGATCGCTCCGCCGAAGACGGACTCCGAGCGCTCGTCGCCGGCCAGCTCGTCGAGGATCCTCTCGGCCTCGTCAAGCTCGCCTTCGGTCATCGCGATCAGCGCGATCGCCGCCTGGGTCTGCATCCAGTCCTCGATGGCGCCGAGCTCGACCATCACGGGGACCGCCGCGCGGGCGTACGCCTTGGCTCTGCTGCGCTCCCCCTGCTGGAGCAGGAGCCCGGCGAGGTGGGCATGGACCAGTCCCTCGGACCACGGGCCGTCGGCCGCGTCGCAGAGGGTGAGCGCGCGCTCGGCCATCGTGACCGCCCGGCGCAGCGAGCCGAGGTTCTCCGCCGCCTGGCTCGACAGGATCGCCGCCCACTGGGCGAGCTGCCGGTCCGGCGACGTTGCCATCTCCTCGAGGGCGTCCAGCTGCTTGTCCTCGGGTACGTCGCTCAGGGCGAGCACGCCGGTGACGACGGCGCGCGTACGGGCCTCCGCGGAGTCCGGTCCGAGCTCGCGCAGCCGGTCGAGGCCGGCGGCCATGGCCGAGGCACCCGAGACGCCGCCGAAAATCCGGCCGGTGAACAGGATGCTGGCCAGCGCGGCGCGCAGGCCGTCCTCGGCCTCGGGCGGCACCTCGCCCTTGGCCAGCAGGGGCAGCACCGGCACGGCCAGGTTGAGCACCTTGAGGTGGCTGCCCTCGACCGACCAGAAGCCGATCAGGGCGGACAGGATCGTCGAGGCCGCCTCGGCGTCGGCGATGTCGGCAGCGTGCCGCAGCCCCTCGACGAGGTTGCCCTCCTCGGAGCGCAGCAGCGCCATCGTCGAAACCTGGGCCGGACTGAAGAGCGCCGCCCGGGCCCCCGCGCACAGGGTGATCGCCCACCGCCGCAGGTGCTCGCCGGCCTCGACGTCGTCGCCGGCGTCGACCAGCTGCATCCGGCCGAACTCGCGAACCGTCTCCAGGAGCCGGTAGCGCAGCGTCTCCCCCTCGGTCACGACCACCAGCGACTGGTCGATGAGGGCGGTGAGGACGTCGAGCGCGTCCAGCGAGTCGGCGCGCTCATCACCCGAGGCGAGGATCGCGCTCGCGCCGTCGAGGGAGAAGCCGTCCCGGAAGACGCTGAGCCGGCGCAGGGCGAGGCGCTCGGGCTCGGTGAGGAGGTTCCAGGACCAGTCGATCACGGCGAGCAGCGTCTGGTGTCGCTCCGGCGCATCGCGGGCACCGCCGCGCAGCAGCGCGAACCGGTTCTCCAGGCGGCGCTCGATCTCGGGCACGCTCATCACCCGGACCTTCGCCGCGGCGAGCTCGACGGCGAGCGGCAGGCCGTCGAGACGGCCGACCAGCGCGGTCACGCGCTCCGGGTCGAGCACGGCACCGGGCCGCGCCGCCTCGGCGCGCTCGCAGAACAGCGCGGCGGCGTCGGCGGTGCTGAGCTCCGGGAGGAGGTAGGTCCGCTCCGCGGCGAGGCCGAGCGGGATGCGGGTGGTGGTGAGGACGGTGAGGGCGGGCGTACGGGCGAGCAGCGCCGACACCAGGTCCGCCACGCCCTCCACGACCTGCTCGCAGTTGTCCAGGATGAGCAGGGTCGGCACCGTGCCGATGAGGTCGGCGATGCGGCTGACCGGGTCGTTGCGCTGGCCGGTGATCTGCCCGCGCCGGGTGGCGACCGCCTCGCGCGCGCCGAGCGCGTCGGCGACCTCGACCGGGACACCGCTGTTGCTCGTGACCGAGACCAGCTCGACGAAGTGCACGACCGGCTGCTCGGCCAGGCGGCCCATCAGGTGGGCGAGCCGGGTCTTGCCGAGCCCGCCGGCGCCGACGATCGAGACGACCCGGTGGCTGCGGACCAGGGTGCTGAGTGCCGCGACGTCGGCCTCGCGGCCGATCATCTCGTCGGCGTCGAACCGCAGCCCCGCCCGCACCGGGGCATCACGGGCGAGCAGCTCCTGGTGGAGCTGCTGGAGTCGCGGTGCGGGATCGATGCCGAGCCGGTCGGCGAGCCGCTCGCGGTAAGCCTCGAAGGCCTCGAGCGCGGCGGGGGTCCCCTCGACGGCCGCGATCGCGCGGATCGTCGCCTCCACCGCGTCGTCGTCGGGCGCGTCGAGCTCGCGAAGGAGCGGGAGCGCTTCGGCGTACCGTCCCTCGGCCGCGAGCCGCAGGGCGTCCGGGCGCAGCGCCCACGCGTCCACCTCGCCCTGCGCCAGGGACAGCCGGTAGCCGGTGGCGGTCCGCTCGATGGCCTCGGGAGCCGTCGCGGAGCGGGCCCGGGAGACGACCACCTGAAGCGCCTTGGTCGGGTTGGCCGGCTGCTCGTCCGGCCAGATCTCCTCGATCAGGCTCTGCTCGCCCAGCCCGCGGGCCCCGGCGTCAGCCAGGGCCCGCAGCAGGACATGGGTGCGCTCCCCCGGTACCGACCGGTCGTCCCAGGTCACCTCGTCGAGGACACGCAGCCGAACCACGGAGAGATCATGCCAGTTCGGGCGCGAAGGTCTCGATACGCCCACGCTCGTTCCTCACGCTCGCTACTCGGCCACGGATGGTCCGTTGGTCGAGTAGCGATGGTCCGTTGGTCGAGTAGCGAGCGCCAGCGAGCGTATCGAGACCCGGGCCTCAGGCGCGCTGGGTGGCGCCGGTCAGCTCGGTCGCGCGGGCGACCGCGGCGTCGCGGGCGGCGGCCGTCTCCTCGGCGGTGAGCGTGCGGTCCGCGGCCCGGAAGCGGAGCGCGAAGGCCAGCGACTTCTTGTCCGCACCGAGCTGGTCGCTGGTGTAGACGTCGAAGAGCCGGACCGACTCCAGCAGCTCGCCGGCGCCCTCGCGCAGCGCTGCCTCGACGGCGGCGACGGTGACGGAGGCGTCGACCAGCAGAGCGACGTCCTCCTTCGCCTGCGGCATCGTCGAGAAGACGGGTCCGGGCGTACGGGCCGGGGCGAGCGAGATCAGCGTGTCGAGGTCGATCGCGACGGCGGCGCTGCGCGCGGGCAGGCCGTACGCCTTGCACACGTTGGGGTGCAGCTCACCGGCGAACCCCAGAGCGATCGGCGTCGGGTGGCCCTGCGCGGAGATCGTGGCGCAGCGGCCCGGGTGCCACGGCATCACGGCGGCCGACTCGACGGCGATCTCGACGCCGAGCTCGTCGGTGAGGCGCCGCACGGTTGCGAGCGCGTCCTCCCAGCCGGCGTTGCGGCCCTGACCCCACCAGCCACCACGCTCGTACTCGCCGGCGAGAACGACCCCCAGCTCGGTCCACTGGGTCGGCACGGCGGCCAGCAGGGCGGCCAGCTCGTCGTCGGTGGGTCGACGCTCGACGCCGTAGATCGGCGCGGCGCCTGCCTCGGACGGCTTGGCGACGATCTGGGTCTCGAAGAGCGCGACGCCGTTGGCACCGCGACCGAGGTTGCGGCCGGCCGCCTCGAGCAGGCCGTGCAGCACCGTGGTGGTGTACGCCGGAGCCTCCGCCGAGAGCGGGTTGGCGAGCTTGACCGTGTTGCGGCGCGGGTCGTCCTCGGCCAGGCCGAGCTGCTCCCAGGCGGCGTCGCCGACGAACGGGAAGCTGACGACCTCGACGAGCCCGCCGCCGGCCAGGGTGCGGCCGACCCGACGGCGCAGCGCCTGGCTGCGGGTCAGGCCGCGACCGGTCGCTCGACGCGGCAGGACCGACGGAACCTGGTCGTAGCCGACGATGCGGACGACCTCCTCGACCAGGTCGTACGGGTCGTTGATGTCGGGGCGCCAGGCCGGGGCCGTGACCGTGATCGTGGGCTCGCCCCCCGAGGACTCGACCACCTCGGCGCCGATGGCGCGCAGGTGCTCGATCGCCCGCTCGGCCGGGATGTCGATGCCGCTGAGTCGGGCGGGCAGGGTCGCGTCGATGGTGATCGACGGGCGCACGGGTGCGGTGCCGACCACCGTCACGCCGGCGTCGGCCGTGGCACCGCCGAACTCGACGAGGAGCTCGACGACGCGGTCGGCGGCGGCCTCGCAGATCGTCGGGTCGACGCCGCGCTCGTTGCGCTTGCCGGCCTCCGAGCCGATCTTGTGGCGCTTGCCGGTGCGGAACATCGCGACCGGCTCCCAGTGGGCCGCCTCGATCAGCACCGAGGTCGTCGTCTCCGACATCTCGGTGGTCTCGCCGCCCATCACGCCGCCGAGGCCGATGATGCCGGAGTCGTCGGTGACGACCAGGTCCTCGGTCGAGAGCGTGCGCTTGGCACCGTCGAGCGTGATCATCTGCTCGCCCGGGGCGGCGCGGCGGACGCGGATCGCGCCCTGGAGCTTGTCGCGGTCGTAGCCGTGGATCGGGCGACCGGTCTCGAGCATCACGTAGTTGGTGATGTCGACGGCGAGCGAGATCGAGCGCATGCCGGCCTGCTCGAGCCGCTTCGCCATGAACTCCGGGGTCGGCGCAGAGGCGTCGAAGCCGGTGACCGTACGGGCGACGAAGACGGGGCAACCGACCGCGTCGTCGACGACGACCGGGTAGCCGTCGGCGTTCGCGGCGGGGGTCTCGCGCAGCGCGGGGTCGCGGTACGTCGTGCCGTCGAATCCGAGGGCCGCCTCGCGGGCGATGCCACGCAGCGAGAGCGCGTACGCGCGGTCCGGGTTGATCTCGAACTCGATGACCTCCTCGCCGAAGCCGAGGAAGTCGCGGGCGTCCGTGCCCGGCTCCGGCCCGTCCTCGGGCACGACGACGATGCCGTGGGCGTGCCCTGAGCCTGTCGAAGGGTCGTCGGGCAGGCCGAGCTCGGCGGCAGAGCAGATCATGCCGGCGGACACGTGGCCGTAGGTCTTGCGCGCACTGATCTGGAAGTTCCCCGGCAACACGCCGCCCGGCAGGATCACGACGACCTTGTCGCCGGGGCCGAAGTTGTGCGCGCCGCAGATGATGCCCACCCCGTGATCAGCCTCACCGGTGCCGTGGACGGCGTTCAACTCCGGACCGACGTCGACGGTGCACCAGTTGATCACCTTGCCGTTCTTCTGCGGCTCCTTCTCCTGGGTCAGCACGCGGCCGATCACGAGCGGGCCGGTGATCCCGGAGCCGGCGGCCTCGATCGCCTCGAGCTTGAGGCCGAGCGCGGTGAGCCGGTCGGTGAGGGTCTCGGTGGTGACCTCGGCGGGGAGGTCGACGTACTCCTTGATCCAGGAGACGGGGGCCTTCATCGCTCAGAGCTCCGATCCGAAAGCAGTGGTGAAACGGACATCGCCCTCGAAGAGCGTGCGCAGGTCCTCCAGGCCGTGGCGGAACATCAGCGTCCGCTCGATGCCCATGCCGAACGCGAAGCCGGAGAACCGGTCGGCGTCGATGCCGCAGGCGCGCAGGACGCGCGGGTTGACCATGCCGCAGCCGCCCCACTCGATCCAGCCCTCGCCGCGACAGGTGCGGCAGTGCTCGGATTCGATCCCGCGGCAGACGAAGCAGACCAGGTCGACCTCGGCGCTGGGCTCGGTGAAGGGGAAGTACGACGGGCGGAACCGGGTGGTGATGCCCTCGCCGAACATCTGGCCGGCGAAGTGGTCCAGGGTGCCCTTGAGGTGGGCCATCGTGATGCCCTCGTCGATGGCGAGGCCCTCGACCTGGTGGAACATCGGGCTGTGGGTGGCGTCGTACTCGTCGGTGCGGAAGACGCGACCGGGGCAGACCACGTAGATCGGGGCGTCCTCGGTGACGCCGCGCGTCAGCATGGTGCGCGCCTGGACCGGCGAGGTGTGCGTACGCAGGACGACGTGGTTCTCGGCCGGCTCGGTCCAGAACGTGTCCTGCATGGTGCGGGCCGGGTGGTCCGGGCCCAGGTTGAGGGCGTCGAAGTTGAGCCACTCGGCCTCGATGACCGGGCCCTCGGCGACCTCCCAGCCCATCGCGACGAAGATGTCGGCGATTAGCTCGGCGCCGGTGGTCAGCGGGTGCCGGCCGCCGGCCGGGCGCCGGTCGGTCGGCAGGGTCACGTCGACCGCCTCCTCGACCAGGATGCGCGCCTCGTGCTCGGCCTCGAGCACCAGCTGACGCTCGGCGAGCGCCTTGTTGACCGCGCCGCGGGCCTGGCCGACGCGGGCACCGGCCTCCTTGCGGGCGGCCGGCGGCAGCGCGCCGATCTCCCGGTTGGCCAGGGCCAGCGGGGAGCGGTCGCCCACGTGGTCGAGACGGACGGTCTTGAGCTGCTCGAGATCGGCAGCGGCAGCGATCGCGGCCAGAGCGGCATCGCGCGCGCCCTCGACCTCCTCGGCCTTCAAGGGAGTGACCTCCACGGGGTCGTAATCGGAGTTCGGGCCGGACATGGCGCTCAGTCTAGGAAGCGGCGGCCGTCCGCCGCGAACCGGTTGCCGCCCACCGCCCGCACCCGATCGCCGACCCGGCGCATCTTCGCCCGGAATCTGCGCCGGTGGACAGCCTCAGAAGGCGGTGCGGCCGATGGCCGCGGCCCGATGCTCGCGGCCCGCTGCGGGCGTACCTCAGGCGTCGGGCTTCGCCTTGGCGTCGAGCTCGGCGACCCGTAGCCTGACGACCTCGTCGAAGAGCTCGTCGGGCAACGGCCGCTCGACGGTGATCTTGATGGTGCCGCCCTTCGCGGAGAGATCGAGGTCGGCTTCACCGTGCGCGGCACGCAGCACCTGCCCGACGTTGCCGCTGTACGGGATCACGGAGAGCCCGGCGTTGGTCGCCATCACGCTCAGGAGTCCCTTGCCCTGGTAGAGGTAGCAGGCCATCGCGTAGCTGGTGCCGACCTCCGCGTCCGGGACGATCGCGACCAGCCGGGCGTAGTAGTGCTCGATCAGGGCGCGCTTGGCGGGCTCGACGTCGGCGAGGTACTTCTGGATCGCCTGCGGGTCCTTGTCGGTCATGCCGGTCTCCTGTCCTCGGTCGGCCACTCGGTGATGATCCTGGCGCCGCCGCCCGGTGCGTCGTCGATGGTGACGGTGCCGCCGTGCGCCTTGGTGAGGCCGCCCACGAGGTAGAGCCCGAGCCCGGAGCCGCCCCGAGCACCGCCCTTCCAGAACTTGGTGAAGACCCGCTTGCGCAGCTCGGGTGCGATGCCGGCGCCCTCGTCGTCGACGATGAGCAGGACAGTCCCCTCCGCGCCGGTTTTGAGCTGGACGCGGACGATGCCGTCGCCGTGCCGGACGGCGTTCTCGACGAGGTTCGTGACGACCTGGGTGAACTTGTCGGGGTCTACGAAGATCTCGGTCGCGCTGCCCGGCAAGATGACGGTGAATTCGATCGGCCGGGCGGTGCTGGCGCGGACCGAGTCGACGACCCGGTGCACCAGCGCCTCCGCGTCGCTGGGACGCGGGTAGAGCTGCAGCCGGCCGGTGTCGATCCGGGCCACGTCGAGCAGCTCGGCGATCAGCCGCGAGAGCCGGTCGGAGTCCGCATGGACGGTGGCGAGCATCAGCTTCTTCTGCTCGTCGTTGAGCTTGTCCCACCGGTTGAGCAGCGCCTGCACGAAGCCCTTGACCCCGGTCAGGGGGCTGCGCAGCTCGTGCGCGACGGTGGCGACGAGGTCCGAGCGCTCCCGGTCGAGCCGGGCCCGGCCGCGGCCGCTGCGGATCGCGATACCGATCTGCTTGTCGCGGCTGATCCGGGCGGTGACCAGGACCTCGGTGCCGTCGGGCAGCAGCCAGGACTGCTCCGGCACACCGGTGCGCGAGCCGAGTCCGCCGTACGGATCGTTGGTGCCGACCCAGGAGCAGTCCCGCTGGTCGCGCAGCGCCAGCACGTCGTCGAGCCGAGCGCCGACCGGGTCGTCGCTGATGCCGAGCATGCGGCGTGCTGTCTCGTTGACCACCTGCACGCGGCCCTCGCCGTCGGCGATCACGACTCCGTCGGGCAGGGCGTCCAGCGGGTCCATGCCGCCAACCTACCCGGCCCGGCCGCGGAGGTCAGGCGCGCTGCGCCCGAGCGCTGGCGTAGAGGCAGAGGGCGGCTGCGGTGGAGAGGTTGAGGCTCTCCGCCCGCCCGAAGATCGGGATGGAGACCACATGATCGGCCCGGGTGGCGAGGTCGGCGGGAAGTCCCCAGGCCTCGTTCCCGAGCAGCCACGCGGTCGGCTTTGCGAGCAGCGCGTCCGCGTCGAAGATCGTCGCCTCGCCGTCCATGTCGGCCGCGAGCACGCTCAGACCGGCGGCCTTCGCCGCCCGTACGGCCTGCGCCGGGTCGCGCTCGATGATGATCGGCAGGTGGAAGGCCGAGCCCACCGACGCACGGATCGTCTTCGGGTTGTAGAGGTCGACGGCGTCGCCGGCCAGCACGACCGCATCTGCGCCCGCCGCATCGGCGCAGCGGATCACGGTGCCGGCGTTGCCGGGGTCGCGCACGTCGGCGCAGATCGCGACCAGGCGGGGACCACTCGACCCGCGAGAAGTGACCTGTGGACCGGCGACAACCGACCAGTCGACGTCGAAGAAGTCGCACAGGGCGGTGATGCCCGCGGGCGAGACGGCGTCGGAGATGGCAGCCATCGCCTGGTCGCTGACCAGCGTCACCGCCCGCTCGCCGATCAGGTCGGCGTAGGTCCCCACGGCGGTGGGGGTGGCGAAGAGCTCCCGCCACACGTCAGCACGGATGGCGCCTTCGACGGCCTTCGGGCCGTCGGCAAGGAAAAGCCGCCGCTCGGATCTCTCCGAGCGGCGGCTCAGCTTCCGGAGCTCCTTCACCCGAGCGTTGCTCGGGGCGAGGGGCACGGACGTCATACGACTCAGGCGTTGACCGGAGCGTTGACGTCGGCCGGGAGGGCGTTCTTGGCGACCTCGACGAGCGCGTTGAACGCGGCCACGTCGTTGACGGCGAGCTCGGCCAGGATCTTGCGGTCGACCTCGACGCCGGCCAGGCCGAGGCCCTGGATGAAGCGGTTGTAGGTCAGGCCCTGCTCACGCGCGGCGGCGTTGATGCGCTGGATCCACAGCGAGCGGAAGTTGCCCTTCTTCTTCCGGCGGTCGTTGTAGGCGTAGACCAGCGAGTGGGTGACCTGCTCCTTGGCCTTGCGGTAGAGGCGCGAGCGCTGACCGCGGTAGCCGGAGGCCCGCTCGAGGGTGACGCGGCGCTTCTTGGCGGCGTTTACTGCGCGCTTGACGCGTGCCATTTCGTACTCCTTGCGTGAAAAAAACTTGGTGGGCCTCAGCCCGGGGGAAAGATCAGAGACCCAGCAGCTTCTTGGCGCGCGGGACGTCGTTCGCGGCAACCTCGACGGTGCCGGTCATGCGACGGGTGACCTTGGAGGCCTTCTTCTCAAGGTTGTGGCGCTTGCCGGCCTTCTCGCGAAGGATCTTGCCGGAGCCGGTCACCTTGAAGCGCTTGCCCGCACCGGAGTGCGACTTGTTCTTCGGCATCTCGTTCTTCTTTCTTGCTCGATCAAGCCCGAGGTGCGGGCTCGAAGTTCTCGGGGTGTATCAGAGGTCGATGTCGGGATCGAGCGCCTCGTTGCGGCGCTTCTCCTTCTTCTGCGCGACCGGCCGACCGGCCTTGGACGCGTCGCGCTCGGCCTGCTCCAGAGCGGCGTCGGCGGCGCGCTCGGCGGCCTTCGCCTCCTTGGCCTCGTTGTGCTCGACCTTGGCGTCAGCCTTCTTGATGTGCGGGCCGAGCACCATGATCATGTTGCGGCCGTCCTGCTTCGGGGACGACTCGACGAAGCCGATCTCCTGCACGTCCTCGGCGAGCTTCTGCAGGAGGCGGAAGCCCAGCTCGGGGCGGTGCTGCTCGCGACCACGGAACATGATCGTGATCTTGACCTTGTCGCCAGCCTTGAGGAACCGCTCGACGTGACCCTTCTTGGTGTCATAGTCGTGCTGGTCGATCTTGGGACGAAGCTTCATCTCCTTGATGACGACATTCGTCTGGTTACGGCGAGCGTCGCGCGCCTTCTGCGCGTTCTCGTACTTGAACTTGCCGTAGTCCATGAGCTTGCAGACCGGGGGCTTGCCCATCGGGGCGATCTCGACGAGGTCGAGGTCCGCCTCCTGGGCAAGGCGCAGTGCGTCGCCGGTCGGCACGATGCCGACGGTCTCGCCGTTGGGACCAACGAGGCGGACCTCGGGTACCCGGATCCGGTCGTTGATACGAAGCTCGGTGCTGATGTGTCCTCCAGTGTTTGTCAGTCCGGAGGCCTCGGCGTCTTCGGACCATGTGCACACTGGCCCGACAACAGAAAAGGCTTCCGCTTGTCCAAGCGGAAGCCAGTCACTGTGAGCCGCACCTGAAATGCCACGGCTCACACCGGAAGACAGGACTCAGACACTCTCCGAGATCCTGCTTCTGGACCGGACCCGACGACCCGTGTTGCCTTGGTCGATGCGGGTGGGAAACGGTGTTGCTGTCTCCGCTTGTGGATCAGCCGACGGATGTCGACTGATCGGTCAACACGAGAGACTACCCGACCATTCCCCCGGCGCCCAATCAACGGGTGCGGTCGGTGCGTCTCGACGGGCTCGACGTCCCATGGGTGCGGTCGGTGCGTCTCGACAGGCTCGACGTCCGATGGGTGCGGTCGGTGCGTCTCGACAGGCTCGACGTCCGATGGGTGCGGTCGGTGCCTCTCGACGGGCTCGACGTCCGATGGGTGCGGTCGGTGCGTCTCGACAGGCTCGACGTCCGATGGGTGCGGTCGGTGCGTCTCGACAGGCTCGACGTCCCATGGGTGCGGTCGGTGCGTCTCGACAGGCTCGACGTCCGATGGGTGCGGTCGGTGCGTCTCGACAGGCTCGACGTCCGATGCGTGCGGTCGGTGCCTCTCGACAGGCTCGACGTCCGATGCGTGCGGTCGGTGCCTCTCGACGGGCTCGACGTCCGATGGGTGCGGTCGGTGCGTCTCGACAGGCTCGACGTCCGGTCAGGCGGGGGCGATCCAGGCGGTCTGGTCGCCGACGCGGGTGAGCTGCCAGCCCCGCGACATCGCCTGGAGGTCGTCGCCCTCGATCACGGCGGTGACCGGGCCGGCGACGTCGACGACCACGGCTGCGGCCTGCTCCTGCACGGCGGCCCGGGCGGCGTCGCGTGCGGGCACCGGCACCGGGCGGGCGTCGGGGCGCCAGGCGGCCATCGTCTCCATCGAGGTGAAGGCCAGCAGCGCCTGGCGGCCGTCGTCCCCGGTGAGCAGGACGGTGGCCATGTCGCTGGTCTTGTCGTGCGCGAGACCCTGCGCGTCGTACTCCACCTCGCCGAGCACCGCGACGACCGGCACCAGGAGGCGGCTCTCGAGCAGGGCGCCGAGCACCAGGGGGTACGCGGCGCGGTCGGCACCGTAGGCCTCGAGTGCAGCCGCGACCTGCGTCGAGGTGGTGCCGTCGTCTTCGGGGAAGGCCGGGGCCTGGAGCCGCTTCGCGTCCGGTCGCGCATCGGGGTGTTCCACACAGCCATTCAATCAAGCCGCGCCCAGCCATCGGGTGGGAGGATGGCGGCATGGACGATGTCGCCTGGGGCGCACTGGCGCTGGCCCTCACCATCTTGTCGGGCCTCTACACGTGGACGCGCGCACGCGCGAAGGGTGCGGCCTCGCTGGCCCGCTGGAGCGGGATCACGCTGCTGCCGCTCGCCGCGTACTTCACCCACACCCTGCGCCTGCTCGGCCGGATCGGCACCGCGATCTCGGACTGGGCCACCGGCTTCGTCTGGAACCCGATGGTCTGGCTGGGCCTGGTGCTCGCCGCGATCGCGTTCGTGCTGATCGGCGTCTCGACGCGACTCTCCGGCCGTACGGGCGAGGGCGAGGTCGCCGCGCCGAAGACGGCGCGACCGGTCAAGGGCAAGGCGCCCGCAGGGGCCGACCTGGGTCTGGGCGACGACGACCTCGACGACATCCAGGCGATCCTCAAGAAGCACGGCATCTCGTGAGCGGGCCTGCCTCCGCGGCGGAGCGCAACCGGCTCTGGGCGCGGCTCAACGCCGCCGTCGCCGCGTACGAGCGACCGCTGGCGACCCCGACGATGGTGATCGACCTGGACGCCTTCGACGCCAACGCCGCCGACCTGGCCCGGCGCGCCGGTGGCACCCCGATCCGGGTCGCCTCCAAGTCGCTGCGGGTCCCGGCCATCATCGCGCGTGCCCTTGCGGCGCCGGGGTTCGCCGGCGTGCTCGGCTACACCCTCGCCGAGGCGCTGTGGCTCGTCGACAACGGCGTCAGCGAGGACGTCGTGGTCGCCTACCCGACGGTCGACCGTTGGGCGCTGACCCGGCTGGTGGGCTCGCCGTCGGCTGCCTCGAAGATCACCCTGATGGTCGACTCGATCGACCATCTCGACGTGATCGACTCGGTCCGGTCCTCCAAGGCCGTCCCCGTCCGGGTGGCGATCGACGTCGACGCCGGCCTGCAGGTCGCCGGCCGGCACCTGGGCCCCAAGCGCTCCCCCCTGCTGTCCCCCGCCGCCGTCCTCGACCTCGCCCGCGCCATCGTGGGCCGGCCGGGGTTCCGGCTGGTCGGGGTGATGACCTACGAGGGCCAGGTCGCCGGCCTGGCCGACGAGGTCCCTGGGAAGGCCGCCCGCTCCTTCGCGGTACGCCGGGTCAAGGCGCTCTCGGTCGCCCAGCTCGCGGAGCGTCGCGCGAGCATCGCCGCGGGGCTGCACGAGCTGCTCGGTCCCTCGGGGCTGGAGTTCTGGAACGCCGGCGGATCCGGCTCCTTGGAGACCTCCTCGGGCGACCCGACCGTCACCGAGGTGACCGCCGGGTCCGGGCTGTTCGTTCCCGGGCTGTTCGACCACTACCGCGCGTTCTCGCCGCGTCCGGCCGCCTACTTCGGCGTGCCGGTGACCCGCCGGCCCACCCCCGACCTGGTCACCGTGCACGGCGGTGGCCTGTCGGCATCCGGCGCTGCGGGGCCCGACCGGTTGCCGGTCCCGTGGGCGCCCGCCGGGCTGGCGCTGACCGACCTCGAGGGTGCGGGCGAGGTGCAGACCCCGCTGCGCGGCGAGGCGGCCGAGCGGCTCCGGATCGGCGACCTGGTCTGGTTCCGGCACGCGAAGTCCGGCGAGCTCTTCGAGCACACGCCGACCGCCTACCTCGTCAGCGGCGATCGGATCGTCGAGGCGGCGACCACCTACCGGGGTCATGGACTCGCCTTCTGACCTGCTCGCCCTACTGGGTTCCCGCCCACCCACGCTCGGTGCCGGGCGACTGCTCTGCCTCGACGGACCGGCCGGCTCCGGCAAGACCACCCTCGCAGCCGAGGTCGCTGCCCTGACCCCGGCGACGGTCGTCCACCTCGACGACCTGTACGACGGCTGGGGCGGCCTGCCGCGCCTGCACGAGCAGCTCGACACCCTGCTGCTCCCTCTGGCCCGCGGTCTGGCCGGCACGTATCGCCGCTACGACTGGCACGCCGGAGGCTATGCCGAGACCGTCACCGTGGAGCCGGTGGAGCTGCTCGTCGTGGAGGGGGTCGGCGCCGGCCTGTCTCCGTACGCCGCCCTCCGGACGCTGCTGGTCTGGGTCGAGGTCGCCGCCGAGGTCCGGCTGGCCCGCTGGCGCACCCGCGACGGCGCGGCCGTGGAGCCGTACATCGCGGCGTGGGAGCGCGATCAGCGCGAGCACTTCGAGCGCGAGCGGACCCGCGAGACCGCCGAGGTGACCTGGGGCGCGGTTCGATAGCGTGGGCCGCATGGTTGCCCCCACTGGTGAGCAGTACGAGATCAAGGCGGCCGGCTACGCCGCCATCATCACCGAGTCGGGCGCGACGCTGCGCCTGCTGACCAAGGACGGCCGTCGGGTCATCGACGGCTTCGAGGAGCACGAGATCCCCGGCGCCTGCCGCGGACAGCTCCTGATGCCGTGGCCCAACCGGATCCGCGACGGCCGCTACACGTTCGAGGGCACCGAGGCGCAGCTCGCGCTGAGCGAGCCGCACACCCACAACGCGATCCACGGCCTGGTCCGCTGGGCCACCTGGCACGTCGTGTCCCACACCGAGTCGCGCATCGAGCTCGGCCTGCGGCTGATGGCCCAGAGCGGCTACCCGTGGACGCTCGACCTCGGCGTCGTCTACGAGCTCGGGGAGGACGGCCTGAGCGTCACCCAGAACGCCACCAACCTCGCCGCCTCGAATGCGCCGTTCGCCTCGGGCGCGCACCCGTACTTCACCCTCGACACCGGCGGGACCGTCGATGCCTGGACGCTCGACTCCCCCGCCGCCGCCCGGGTGCTCGCCGACGACCGCCAGCTGCCCAGTGGCAGCGAGCCGGTCGAGGGCACCGTCTACGACTTCCGCGGTGGCCGCTCGCTGGATGGGATCGGCCTGGACACCTGCTTCGCCGACCTCGCGCGCGACGCCGACGGCATCGCCACCGTCACCCTCTCCGCCGTCACCGCCGACGGCGAGAGCCGGGCCGTCGAGCTGTGGCAGGACGCCCAGCACCCGTGGCTGATGGTCTACACCGCCGACAACCGCACCCCCGCCCGAGTGTCCATCGCGATCGAGCCGATGACCGCCCCGGTGGACGCGTTCAACTCCGGTGAGGACGTGATCGTGCTGGCCCCGGGCGAGTCGTTCTCCGGCGCCTGGGGCATCCGGGCGCGCTGAGCCACGCGCCCGGCCCGCTGCGCGGGACTGGGCGCGGGACTGGGCGGCAGCCGGTACGCCGAGGGGACACACCCGACGACGGCTTGCGTCGTGGTTGCGTCGTGCGTCGTCGGGCGACGAGCCCCTCGGCGCGACCGTCCGTCGCCCGCCCCACGCCGCAGTGGCTCCACGAACCGATCGCGCGGCGACCCGATCCTGGTGGGTCGCCGGCTCAGCCCGGATGTGGAGCGGTGACGAGCGCGCGCAGGTCGCGTACCGCTCGCTTCGCCGTGCCGCCGTCGGAGGCCTGGATGCCCATCGCGGGGATCGAGGTGCCGTCGGCCAGGTCGAGCGTGACCCAGGGAGCACCCGCGGGCATGTGCACCGCGAGGACCTGCTCCCAGGCCAGGTCGCGGCGGCGGTAGCCGTTGACCACCACGAGCCCGTCGGTGCGCGCCTCGATGCGGGAGCGCGTGAGGGCGTGCACGACCGCGAGGATCAGCAGGGCGAAGAAGAGCAGCGTCCCGCGCTGGAAGGTGGTGAACTTCGCGCGGGTCTCGTCGTCGAACGCGAACCACATGAAGCCGCACAGCCCGTACAGCGCGATGACCAGCACCAGACCCATCGCCCGGACGCCGAACGGACGCCAGGTCCGCGGCAGCGCCGGGACGGTCTCAGAGTCGGCAGGCATGGATGTCGGTGAGCAGGATCGCCCGGGCGCCGATGGCGTACAGGTCGTCCATCAGCTTCTGCGAGCCGTCTCGCGGCACCATCACGCGGACGGCGACCCAGCCCTCGCGGTGCAGCGGGCTGACCGTCGGGCCCTCGAGGCCCGGGGCGAGCTCGGTCGCGGCCGAGACGTCCTGGGCGCGGATGTCGTAGTCCATCATCACGTAGCGACGCGCGATCATGACGCCCTCGATGCGACGCTTGAAGGTCTCGTACGTCGCGTTGTCGTTGCCCTTCGTGCCGGCGATCACGACGGCCTCGGACTCCAGGATCGGCTCGCCGAAGGCCTCCAGGCCGGCGGCCCGCAGGCTGGTCCCGGTCTCGACGACGTCGGCGATCACGTCGGCGACGCCGAGCTGGATCGAGGACTCGACCGCGCCGTCGAGGCGAGTCACGCTCGCCTCGATGCCGTTCTCCTCGAGGAACGCCTGGACGACGCCGGTGTAGGAGGTCGCGATCCGCTTGCCGGCCAGGTCGGCGAGGCTGCTGAAGCGGCCGGCGGGGCCGGCGAAGCGGAACCGGCTGCGACCGAAGCCGAGCTGGAGCACCTCCTCGGCCTTCGCGCCGGAGTCGGCCAGCAGGTCGCGGCCGGTGATGCCGACGTCGAGGGTGCCCTCGCCGACGTAGAGCGCGATGTCGCGCGGACGCAGGTAGAAGAACTCGACGCCGTTGTCGTCGTCGATCAGGCTCAGCCGCTTGGCGTCCTCGCGCTGGCGGTAGCCGGCCTCGCGGAGCATGTTCGAGGCGGCCTCGGACAGGGCGCCCTTGTTCGGCACCGCGATGCGCAGGTAGTCACTCATGGGATTCGTCCTCAGAGGTGGGCGTAGACGTCGTCGAGGGTCAGGCCGGTGGCCAGCATCATGACCTGGGCGTGGTAGAGCAGCTGGCTGATCTCCAGCGCGGCCGCGTCCTTGCCCTCATGCTCGGCGGCCATCCACGACTCGGCGGCCTCCTCGACCAGCTTCTTGCCGATCGCATGAGGGCCACCCTCGAGCAGCTTGGTCGTACCGGAGCCCTCGGGGCGCGTGCGCGCCTTCTCGCTGAGCTCGTCCCACAGCTCCTCGAACGTCTTCACGGGAGCCAAGCCTAGGCGGTACGGCGCGGGGTGCCGCGCACGCCCCAGGAATGTGGACTCAGAACGTCGGGACGCTCTGGTCCGCGTACATCCGCCGGGCCACGTCCACCGGCACGATCACGCGTCCGAGCGGCATCAGGCAGACCGGGACGAGCTTGAAGTTCGCCAGACCCAGCGGGATGCCGATGATCGTGATGCACAGCGCGATGCCGGTGCACAGGTGGGCGATCGCGAGCCACAGCCCCGCGAAGACGAACCAGATGATGTTGCCGATCACCGAGGGCGCACCGGCATCGGGCCGCAGCACGATTGTCCGACCGAAGGGCCACAGCGCGAAGACCCCGATCCGGAACGCGGCCAGCCCGAACGGGATGGTGATGACCAGGAGGCAGCAGATGACCCCGCAGAGGACGTACGCCAGGAACATCCAGAAGCCGCAGAGGACCAGCCAGATCACGTTCAGCAGGAAGCGCACGCTCCGACCCTAGACCCGAGCGGCACGCGCGTCAGCGGACCGTGACGACCGCATCGCCGCGGTCGACCAGCTCGCCGACGACCGGGTAGCCGGGCACCTCGCCCACCACCAGCAGGCCGCCGGAGGTCTGGGCGTCGGCGAGCAGCACCAGCTCGTCCTCGTCGATGCCCGGCCCGGCGTCGACGTGCGGACGTACCCACTCGAGGTTGCGGCGGCTGCCGCCCGGGACGAAGCCGGCGGCGTACGCCGCACGGGCTCCGTCGAGGTACGGCACCGCCGCGGCGTCGAGCACCGCGCCGACGCCGCTCGCCCGGGCGAGCTTGTAGAGGTGGCCGAGCAGGCCGAAGCCGGTGACGTCGGTCGCGGCCTGCGCGCCCGCGGCCAAGGCCTGCCGGGAGGCATCGCGGTTGAGGGTCGTCATCGTCGCGATCGCCTCGGGGAAGACCTCACCGGTGCTCTTGTGCCGGTTGTTGAGCACGCCGAGCCCGATCGGCTTGGTGAGGGTGAGCGGCAAACCGGCCAGGCCGGCGTCGTTGCGCAGCAGCCGCTCGGGATCGGCGATGCCGGTGACGGCCAGGCCGTACTTCGGCTCGGGGTCGTCGATGCTGTGCCCACCGGCGAGATGACAGCCAGCGGCAGCCGCCACCTCGGCGCCTCCGCGCAGCACCTCGGCGGCCAGCTCGAACGGGATCCGGTCGCGCGGCCAGGCCAGTAGGTTGACAGCGACGAGCGGCTCGCCGCCCATGGCGTAGACGTCGCTGAGCGCGTTGGCGGCCGCGATCCGGCCCCAGTCGTAGGCGTCGTCGACGACCGGGGTGAAGAAGTCGGTCGTCATCACGATCGCTCGGCTCTGTCCACCCGGCAGCGTCTCGAGGCGTACCACGGCCGCGTCGTCGCCGTTCTCCACCCCGACCAGGAGGTCGTCGGCCCGCGCCGGGGTGAGTCCACCCAGCACCCGCTCGAGCTCGCCCGGCGGCACCTTGCAGGCACACCCACCACCCGCGGCGTACTGCGTCAGACGGATGGTCGGCGAGGCGGCGGGATCCGAGACGGCGGTCACGTCGTCAGTCTGCCGCGCGGGTCAAGGGTCTCGATGCGGGTCTCGATACGGGTCTCGATACGCTCGCCGGCGCTCGCTCCTCGACCTCCGAGATCGCCGGCGCTCGCTCCTCGACCACCGAGATCGCCGGCGCTCGCTCCTCGACCACCGAGATCGCCGGCGCTCGCTCCTCGACCACCGAGATCGCCGGCGCTCGCTCCTCGACCACCGAGACGCCGGCGCTCGCTACTCGGGCGCCGTGGTGCGGGCCTGGACCCGCGCCTTCTGCGGACCGACCGTGTACTTGGGGTCGTTGGCCGAGGCCAGACCGCCCTCGAAGACGCCGAAGCGCAGCGCGACCGAGCCCGCGACGTAGGAGACCCCGGCCAGGCGACGCAGCCGCGGCCAGCGGATGCCGAGGAGGTTGAGCAGGTGCCCGGCGAGGGTGAGTCCCTTCGCTCCACGCAGCAGGGCCGCCGGGCGGCCCTCGTGGTAGGGCTCGACCAGGCTCTGCCCCGGGACGGCGGCCAGGCGCCGCTCCATCAGCTCGGTGGCGATGAGCTCGACCGTGCCGCCGGCGAGCGCCATCCGGGCGGCCGGGCCGTGCTCGGGCGCGGGCGCGAACACCAGAGCGACTCCCCCGGCGGCAGCGGCGCCGGAGCCGCCGAAGACGAACGGCAGCTCCTGGTGCCCCTCGTGCCAGATCGGGACCGCGGTGTTCGCGAGCAGCGCCGCGGTGTAGGTGGCGAGCGGTGGCCCCAGCGCAGCGGCACCCGCTCCGGCGACGCGCTTGAGCCGCGGCAGCCACCCGGTGACCTCGAGGGCAGCGGCGCCACCGGCGGCGGTGGCGAACCCGGACAGGATGTAGGTGCCGACCGAGAGCGCCGAGGTCGGCTTGAACACCCGCAGCATGTGCAGGAACCGCTCGGGGCGGCCGAGATCGTGGATCAGGAAGACGGTGCCGCCCATCGCCCCCGACGCGGCGGCGAGCCTGGCCACCCGCTCCAGGCCCGGGCGGCCGGTCGCGGCCGCGCCCTCGGCGAGCAGCGCCGAACCACCGGCCATGCCGCCGAGGAAGAGGTAGAGCGGGACGTCCGGTGACTTCCAGACCGGCGCCTTGATGACCGGGCGGCCGTAATAGGACTCGAACTCGGCCTGCGGCACCATCGCCTCCTCGCCGCGACCTCCCCGGCCTGCGCCGCGACCGCCTCGGCGCGATCCACCGCTCACGTGCGCCTCCCGAGGAACGAGGCGATCCCGAGTCCGATCATCCCGGCCGCGGCCATGCCGACGTGCTTCCAGATGGAGCCCAGGTCGCGGGTGGTGACGACCGGGTCCGGCGGCAGGCCGTACACCTCCGGCTCATCGAGCAGCAGGAAGAACGCCCCGTCGCCGCCGACCCCGTCCTCCGGGTCGTGGCCGTACAGGCGCGCGACGTCGACGCCCTGGGCGTGGAGCTCCTCCACCCGCCGATCGGCGCGCTCGCGCAGCTCGCTGAGCTCACCGAACTGGATCGACTCGGTGGGGCATGCCTTCGCGCACATCGGGGTCTCGCCGACCTTGAGCCGGTCGTAGCACATCGTGCACTTCCAGGCCCGGCCGTCGTCGTGGCGCACGTCGATGACGCCGTACGGGCACGAGGGGACGCAGTAGCCGCAGCCGTTGCAGATGTCGGGTTGCACGACGACCGTGCCGAACTCCGTGCGGAACAGCGCCCCGGTGGGACAGTTGTCGAGGCAGCCGGCGTGGGTGCAGTGCTTGCACACATCCGAGGACATCAGCCAGCGCAGCTCGGTGGTGCCGGTCTCGAAGCCGGGCGGCGACATCGCCGGCATGCCCAGGTCGACCGCAGGCGCGGTCGGCTTCTCGATGAAGGCGACGTGGCGCCAGGTGCTCGCGTTGAGGCTCTGGGTGTTGTCGTACGACATGCCGGTGAGCAGGAACCCGTCGTCGGGCACCATGTTCCACTCCTTGCACGCCACCTCGCAGGCCTTGCAGCCGATGCAGATCGAGGTGTCGGTGAAGAAGCCCATCCGCGGCGGATGATCCTCGCCGTAGCCGGCGTCGGACTGGACGTCGTCGAGCGGTCCGAAGATCGACCCGCCGAACAGCGATGCGGGAGTGAAGGTCATGTCTCCTCCTCGGTCTCGGTGCGGCCGTCGGCGGGAGCCGCGTCGCCCTCCTCGCCCAGGACCCGCCCGGGCGCGTGCGTGGTGCCGATGCCGGCACGGTGACGGTAGTCCGCCACGAAGGCGATGAGGTCCGGTCCGCGCGGGCGCCGTCCGGGCCTGATGTCGCAGGTGCCCACCTTGTCCTGGATGTAGACGTTGGGGTCGGTGGTGACCCCGACCAGGTCGTTCGGCGAGTCGCCGGGAACGAGTCCGTTGGGTCCCCAGTGATACGGCAGGCCCACCTGCTCGACCCACTGGTCGCCGACCCTCAGCGAGCGCAGCCGGTCGGTGACCAGCACCCGCGCCTCGATCGCGGCGCGCGAGGTGACGATGGTGACCCAGTCACCGTGGGTCAGCCCGCGCTCTGCGGCCAGCCGCGGCGAGACCTCGCAGAACGGCTCGGGCTGGAGCTCGGTCAGGTACGGCAGCGTGCGGCTCATCGCGCCCGCGGTGTGGTGCTCGGTGAGCCGGTAGGACGTGTAGACGTACGGGAACACGTCGCTGAAGTTGGGGTTGAGCGGGTTGGTGTCGTCGGCCACCCACTTGCTCACCGGGTTGCTCTGCTGGCCGTACAGCGCGTTGCGCACCGGCGACTCGGCCGGCTCGAAGTGCGTCGGCAGCGGCCCGTCGGCCAGGCCGAGCGGCGCGAAGAGCCAGCCCTTCCCGTCGGTCTGCATGATGAACGGATCGGTCCCACCGATCGCGTCCGGTCCCTTCGCCCCCTCCGGCGGGACGTAGTCGGGCCGCCGGTCGGCGATGAAGTCCGGGACGTCGGAGCCGGTCCACTTCCCGGCCTCCTCGTCCCACCAGACCAGCTTCTTGCGCTCGCTCCACGGCGTGCCGTCGGGCGCGGCCGAGGCGCGGTTGTAGAGGATGCGCCGATTGGCCGGCCATGCCCAACCCCACTCCGCGGCGGTCTGGTCCTGCTCCCAGTGCGGCTTGCGCCGGCGTGCCTGGTTCACCTCGTCGGCGTACACGCCGCAGTAGATCCAGGTGCCGCAGCGGGTCGAGCCGTCCGGCTTGAGCTGGGTGTAGGACGACAGCGCCTTGCCGTCGGCGTCGGTGCCGTTGATCTCACGCAGCACCGCCTCGGCGTCGATCTCACCCTCGTCGTCGAGCGGGTAGTCCCAGGTGAGATCGAGCAGCGGACGGTTCATCTCGTCGGCGGCCTCGGTGGCGTCGGCGCCCAATAGCTCCTTGATCCGCTTGCCGAGCAGATAGTAGAAGTGCAGGTCGCTCATCGCGTCGCCCGGCGGCGGCACGGCCTTGTCGCGCCACTGCAGCATCCGCTGGGTCTGGGTGAACGAGCCGGACTTCTCCACGTGCGAGGCGGCCGGGAGGAAGAAGACCTCGGTGCCGATCTTGTCGGTCTCGAGCTCGCCGGTCTCGATCTCGGGCCCGTCCTTCCAGAAGGTGGCCGACTCGATCATCTGCATGTCGCGCACGACGAGCCAGTCGAGGTTGGCCAGGCCCATCCGCTGCATCTTGCCGTTCGCGCTGCCGACGGCCGGGTTCTGACCGACGAGGAAGTAGCCCTTGCAGCCGCCGTCGATCATCAGCTTCACACTGGCGTAGGTGGAGTGATCGCCGGTGAGCTTGGGCAGGTAGTCGAAGCAATAGTCGTTCTCGGCCGTGGCCGCCTCGCCCCACCACGACTTCAGCAGGCTGACGGTGTAGTTGCGTACGTTGCCCCAGAACCCGGCCTTGCCCTCCTGCCCCGACAGCAGGCTGTCGAGGTCGTGGTGCAGTGCCGCGTGCGGCATCGCGATGTAGCCGGGCAGGATGTTGAACAGCGTCGGGATGTCACTGGCGCCCTGGATGCTGGCGTGTCCGCGCAGCGCCATCACGCCACCGCCGGGACGGCCGATGTTGCCGAGCAGCAACTGCAGGATCGCGGCCGTCCGGATCATCTGGGCACCGGTGCTGTGCTGGGTCCAGCCGACGGCGTAGCAGAACGCGGCCGTCCGCTCCCGACCCGAGTTGGCGACCAGGGCGTCGGCGACCCGCCCGAAGTCCTCCGGCCCGATGCCGCAGACCTCCTGCACCATCTCCGGGGTGTAGCGGGCGTAGTGCCGCTTGAGGATCTGGTACACGCAGTTCGGGTGCTGCAGTGTCTCGTCCCGCGCCGGCTTGTGGTCGACGGGCGGGCCGCCCGAGCCGTGCGTCTCCGAGACCGCCATCTCGTGCGACTCGCGGTGGTGCTCCCCCGACGTGGACGCGTCGCTGGCCGCGCCCTCCGCGCTCTGCCCGGCCGGCTCGTCGTCGGTGCCGGGACGCGGCGCATACGCCCAGGTCGCGGGGTCGTAGTGCCCCTCCTCGGGATCCCAGCCGGAGAAGAGGCCGTCGAGGTCCTCGGTGTCCTGGAAGCGCTCGTCGATGATCGCGGCCGCGTTGGTGTACGCGACGACGTAGTCGCGGAAGTCCAGCTCGTTGCTGACGATGTGGTTGACCAGGGCGCCGAGGAACACGATGTCGGAGCCGGCCCGGATCGGGACGTGCTGATCCGCGAGCGCGGAGGTGCGGGTGAAGCGCGGGTCGACGTGGATCACCCGGGCGCCGCGCTTCTTCGCCTCCACCACCCACTGGAAGCCCACGGGGTGGGCCTCGGCCATGTTGGAGCCCTGGATGACGATCAGGTCAGCGTTCTGCAGATCCTGCAGGTAGGTGGTGGCCCCACCCCGGCCGAACGAGGTCCCCAGACCGGGAACCGTGGAGGAGTGTCAAATACGGGCCTGGTTCTCGATCTGGATGGCGCCCATCGCGGTGTACAGCTTCTTCATGAGGTAGTTCTCCTCATTGTCGAGAGCTGCACCGCCGAGGCTGGCGATCCCGAGCGTGCGGCGCGTACGGCGCCCCTCGGGGTCGTCCCACTCCCAGAACTGCTTGCGGGTCTTGATCACGCGTCGGGCGATCATGTCGATCGCGGTGTCGCGGTCGAGGTCCTCCCACTCGGTGCCGTAGGGGCGGCGGTAGCGGACCTTCGTGACGCGCGAGGCGCTGGTGACGAGCTGCTTGCTGGCGCTGCCCTTGGGGCACAGCCGCCCGCGGGAGACCGGGCTGGCCGGGTTGCCCTCGATCTGGATGACCCGGTCGTCCTTGACGTAGACCTTCTGCGCGCAGCCGACGGCGCAGTAGGGACACACCGAGTCGACGGCACGGTCGGCGTCGGCGATGCGGGGCTCGAGGCCCTGGCTGCGCCGCGACTGCGCGGCCGCACCACGACCGAGCCGGTCGGGACCGGTCAGCTGCCGCAACAGGGGCCATCCGAGGAACGCCGTCACGTCAGCCAGGTAACCACATGCCCCGCGTCGAGACCAGGGTCCCGGGCCGGACCGGGTGCGGTGCGCGCACGACCGCGCGGGTCGTCGCACTAGATTGCTCTCGGAGGCGTTCCTCGGCTGGTGCCGGGCGCGGTCCTCAAAACCGTAGTGGCCGAGCATCTCGGTCAGGCGGGTTCGATTCCCGTCCGCCTCCGCCAGCGTGCACGACGACGTACGGGCGGCCACCCCGAGAGAGGTGCGGCCGCCCGTACGCGCTGGAGGGGTGCGCTCAGCGCACGCCGATGCGGGCCGAGCACGCGGGCCAGGCGCCCCAGCCCTGGCTGTGCCTGATCCGCTCCGCGACCTTGATCTGCTGGCGCTTCGAGGCCTGGTGCGGCAGGGCCGCGAAGCGACCGCCGCCGTTGGCCCGCCAGGTGCTCGGGCTGATCTGCAGCCCGCCGTAGTAGCCGTTGCCGGTGTTGATGTGCCAGCGGCCGCTGGACTCGCACTGGGCGAGCCGCTCCCAGGTGTGGGTCTTGACCGCGTGGCTCGGCCCGGCGATCGCGACGACCGGGGCGATGGTGGCGACCGAGAGGACGGCCGCGGACAGCATGGTGCGCATGCGCATGACGATTCTCCTGCGCGCCTGCGGAGTTAGCTGTCGGATTCGGGCGCAGTGTGCCCGGCCGCACGCAGTGCGACTTCACCCCGAGGGTCCGTGGACCCGTGGAACCTGGGTTCCCCGCTCCTGCCCGATGAGCTTGGTGTCACGCACCGGCGGGACAGGACTCGGCGTCGCACGGCGGTCGCCCCAGGGGGTCCCAGGACCCTACGAGAGTAGGCAGGGCGTCACCGGTCCGGCCAAATCGCCGGCCGCGGATGAACCGTCGCCGGGTGGGGAACCGCGCAGGTGACGCGCCCACCGCTGACGACGCGCTCGCACTCCGATCGGAGAGACCCATGTCGTTCAACACACCTCAGCAAGTCACCCAGCTCGCCATCGCCTCGGGCGAGACCAAGGCGGGCGCGACGCCTGCCAAGGCGCTCGTCGCCGGGTTCCTGGCCGGCGCCTACATCGCCTTCGGCGCCCTGGTCGCGATCAGCGCCTCGGCCGGACTCGACCCGAAGACCTGGGGCGGGATCATCACCATCGTCACCGGCGTGACGTTCAGCCTCGGCCTGATCCTCGTCGTGATCGGCGGAGCCGATCTGCTCACCGGCAACATGATGCTGGTCCCGATGGCCGCCCTGGCGGGCCGCGTCAGCCTGGCCCGGCTCGCGCTCAACTGGCTCTGGGTCGCCATCGGCAACCTCGTCGGATCCGTCTTCGTCGCCTGGCTGCTCGCCGACCAGTCCGGCCTCTTCGCCAAGGACTCCCCCAACTGGATCAGACTCGGCACCATCGCCGCCGGCAAGGGCGTCACCGAGACGCATTGGGAGCAGTTCGTCCGGGCGATCGGCTGCAACTGGCTGGTCTGCCTGGCCGTCTGGTGCGCCCTGGCGGCTGTCTCGGTCAGCGGCAAGATCCTGGCGATCGTGCCGCCGATCATGGCCTTCGTCGCGCTGGGCTTCGACCACGTCGTGGCCAACATGTTCTTCCTGCCGGCAGCGTTGATGGTCGACGCCCCCGGCGGGTTGACGTTCGGCGACACCGTGCTCAATCTGGTCTTCGCGTTCCTCGGCAACGCCGTCGGGGCCGGGGTGTTCGTGGCCGGCGGCTACTACTTCCTGTACGGCGACGCCAGCTCGGCCGGCTCGTCCGCCCGCGAGCCCGCCGGCCACTGAGGCGGCCGGTTCGCTAGCGTCGGAGCACCACGGGGGCGGCCTCGGCCGACCCCCTCCTCGCACACCCCGGGAGGTCCGGTGTCCGACGACCCGCGCCGTCGTACGCCACGCACCGACACGGTGCTGGCCAGCCCCGAGCTCACGCCGGCTCTCGGGAGTCTGGGGCGCGCCACCGTGAAGGCGGCCGTCACGGCGGCGCTCGCGGAGTGCCGTGCCGGGCGGATCGCACCCGAGGACGTCGTCGCGGCGGTCCTCGACATGCTCCCGCCCTCGGCATCGTCCCTGCGGCCCGTCATCAACGCGACCGGCGTCGTCGTGCACACCAACCTGGGCCGGGCGCCGCTGTCGGACGCCGCCGTCGAGGCCGTACGACGGGCGGCGGGCGCGACCGATGTCGAGCTCGATCTGGCGTCGGGCCGTCGTAGCCGGCGGGGCGCGGCCGCCCTGGCCGCACTCGCCGGCCGGGTGCCGGACGCCGGCGGCACCCATGTGGTGAACAACGGCGCCGCGGCGCTCGCTCTGGCCGCCTCGGTGCTGGCGCGGGGACGGGAGATCGTGATCGCCCGCGGCGAGCTCGTCGAGATCGGCGACGGGTTCCGGATCCCGGAGCTGCTGGAGTCGGTCGGCGCCAGGCTGCGTGAGGTGGGCACCACCAACCGGGTCCGGGATGCCGACTACGAGCGGGCCATCGGCGCGCAGACCGGCTTCGTGCTGAAGGTGCACCCTTCGAACTTCCGGGTCGAGGGCTTCACCTCCTCGGTCGCGATCTGCGACCTCGCCACGCTGTGCGGGGCGCGGGGTGTCCCCCTCGTGGTCGACATCGGCTCCGGGCTGCTCGAGCCGCATCCTCGCCTGCCCGACGAGCCGGACGCCACGACGGTGCTCCAGGCAGGCGCCAGCCTGGTGACCGCCTCGGGCGACAAGCTGCTCGGCGGCCCGCAGTGCGGCCTCCTCCTCGGCGCCGGCGATCTGGTCGAGCGCCTCCGGCGTGACCCGCTGGCCCGGGCGATGCGGGTCGACAAGCTCACCCTGGCCGCGCTGGAGGCTACCCTGGCCGGCCCCGAGCCGCCGGTCGCCACGGCGCTGGCCAGCCGGCCCGGGGAACTGATGACCCGTGCCCGC
This sequence comes from Nocardioides sp. JCM 18998, assembly GCF_055391535.1. Lineage (NCBI taxonomy): Bacteria > Bacillati > Actinomycetota > Actinomycetes > Propionibacteriales > Nocardioidaceae > Nocardioides > Nocardioides sp. JCM 18998. The sequence continues at coordinate 3,377,914 of NZ_AP043886.1, read as the reverse complement.
CGGCTGGCCGAGGCCGTCGGCGCCGAGGCCGTCGCGAGCGAGGGCCGGGTCGGAGGCGGCGGCGCGCCCGGCGTGCCGATCCCGAGCGCCGCGGTGGCGCTGCCCGCGTCGCTCGCCGTGCCGCTGCGCACCGGTCCGACGCCGGTGGTGGGCCGGGTCCAGGACGGCCGGCTGCTGCTCGACCTGCTGGCCGTTCCCGCCGACCAGGACGAGCGGATCCGGGACGCGGTGTCGATGCTGCGGGAGCGCTGATGCATGTCGTCGCCACGGCCGGCCACGTGGACCACGGCAAGTCGACCCTCGTACGAGCACTCACCGGCACCGACCCCGATCGTCTCGAGGAGGAACGCCGCCGCGGGCTCACCATCGAGCTGGGCTACGCCTGGACCTCGCTGCCCGGCGCCGGGGAGGTGGCGTTCGTCGACGTGCCGGGACACGAGCGGTTCCTGACCACCATGCTCAGCGGTGTGGGGCCGGTCCCGGTCGCGATGCTGGTGGTCGCGGCGGACGATCCCTGGATGCCGCAGGCCGGCGAGCACCTGGCCGCGCTCGACGCGCTCGGAGTTGAGCACGGGCTCATCGTGATCACCCGCTCCGACCTCGCCGACCCGGCGCCCGCCGCGGCCCGGGCGGTCGCGGAGGTCGCCCGTACGACCATGGCCGGGTCGCCCGTCGTCACCGTCAGCGCCGTCACCGGCACCGGAGTCGACGAGCTCCGGGCGCGCCTCGATGAGCTGCTCGGCGGCGTTCCCACGCCCCCGGCCGACACCCCGGTGCGGCTGTGGGTCGATCGCCGCTTCCACATCCGCGGCGCGGGCACGGTCGTCACCGGGACCCTTCCGGCCGGCACGATCGCGGTCGGCGACACCCTCTTCACCCTCGCGGGCGAGCAGGTCCGGGTCCGTGGCCTCGAGGCGCTCGGGGTGTCCCGTGCCGCGATGGCGGGCCCGGCCCGGGTGGCGCTCGACCTGGGCGGGAGAGCACCGGAGTCGGTCGGGCGGGGCACGCCGCTGCTGAGCGCTGCCGCCTACCCGATCACGAGGACGGTCGACGTCGCGCTGATCGGCGAGGGCGTCGTCCCCGATCGGCCACAGCTGCACCTCGGGTCCACGACCATGTCGGTGCACGCCCGGCCGCTGGACGGCGGGTACGGCCGGCTGGTGCTCGACGCGCCCCTCCCGCTCAGGGCCGGTGACCGGGCTGTCCTGCGGGACCCGGGCGACCGCCGGATCTGGGGCGTCCGGGTCCTCGATCCCGACCCGCCCGAGCTGCGGCGACGGGGTGCCGCGCGAGCACGCGCGCAGGCGCTGGCCACGCTGGACGGCACGACCGCGGCATACGTCGCGATGCGCGGACGGATCCGCCGGGCGACGCTCGACCGGCTCGGACTCGCCGGCGGCACCCCTGAGGGCGCACTGGAGGCCGCCGGCTGGGTCCTCTCGCCCACGGAGGCGACGCGGCTGCGGGCCGCCCTGGTCGAGGCGACCGACGCCGCGGGCCACGAGGGGTTGAGCGCCGCGGCCGCGGCGCACACGCTCGGGCTACCGGATGCCGGCCTCGCCGAGGCGCTGGTGGCCGACCCCGTGGAGTACGTCGCCGGCCGGATCCGCAAGGCCGGTGCGAGCGCTGCCCTGTCGCCGCGCCTGGCCGACGCGCTCGCCCGGGTCACGCTGCTGCTCGCCGGCCGGCCGTTCGCCGCCCCGACCGCCGACGAGCTCGCCGTCGCCGGTGTCGACGACGGCGCGCTCGGGGCGCTGCACCGGACCGGGCTGGCGCTTCGCCTGGCACCCGGCGTGGTGCTGCTGCCGGACGCGGCCGACGCGGCGCTCGCCCGGCTCGCGACGCTGCCGCAGCCGTTCACGACCAGTCAGGCCCGCCAGGCGCTCGACACCAGCCGACGCGTCGCGCTGCCGTTGCTCGCCCACCTCGACGCCACCCGCCGTACGGTCCGGCTCGCCGACGACACCCGCCGGCTCCTCCGTCCGCCCGACTAGCCCCGTGGTCAGCCCAGCAGGTGGCTGCGGACCTGCTTGAGGGTCTGGGCGGTGGCGAGGGCGGCCGCCGTGGCCTCGTACCCCTTGTCCTCCGCGGAGCCCTCCAGGCCGGCGCGGTCGAGGGCCTGCTGCTCGTCGTCGCAGGTCAGGACGCCGAAGCCGATCGGCACGCCGTGGTCCAGGGCGACCCGGTTGAGGCCGTCGGTGGCAGCGGAGCAGACGTAGTCGAAGTGCGGCGTGCCGCCGCGGATGACGACGCCGAGCGCGATGACGGCGTCGTAGCCCTCCTTGGCAAGGGCGTCGGCGACGACCGGCAGCTCGAAGGTGCCCGGCGCCCGGACGATCACCGGGGCTTCGACCTTGTGATCGGCCAGCGCTCGCTGGGCGCCCTCGATGAGTCCGTTCATGACGACCTCGTGCCAGCTCGCCGCGACCACCGCGACGCGCAGGTCGTGGGCGTCGAACGCCTCGGTGGTGGGTGCTCCGTGACCGCTCATGCGCGTACTCCCTGGTCCTGGTGTCGCAGTGCTCCGTGCGCGCATGAGACACATGCCGCGCTGTGTTGGATGATTCCCTCGCTCCGCTCGGTCATGCGTCCTGCTCCTCGATCTTCTGGTGGGTGCTGAGCGCCTCGAGACCGGGCAGGACGTGACCCATCCGGTCGCGCTTGGTCAGCAGGTAGTTGATGTTGTGGTCGTTGGGGTGGGGCGTCAGCGCGACCCGCTCGGCGACGGCGATGCCGTAGTCCTCGAGGTTGCTGACCTTGTCCGGGTTGTTGGTCATCAGCCGGACGTTGGTGACGCCGAGGTCGCGCAGCACCTGGGTGGCGGCGCCGTAGTGACGAGCGTCGGCGGGCAGCCCCAGGTCGAGGTTGGCGTCCACGGTGTCGCGGCCGCCGTCCTGCAGCTGGTAGGCCTGCAGCTTGGCGACCAGGCCGATCCCCCGGCCCTCGTGCCCGCGCAGGTAGACCACCACGCCGCGACCCTCCTCGACGATCGAGCGCATCGCCTCGTCGAGCTGGGGACCGCAGTCGCAGCGCTGCGAGCCGAAGACGTCGCCGGTCAGGCACTCCGAGTGGACCCGGGTCAGCACCGGCTCCTCACCCGATACGTCGCCGTAGACCAGCGCGACGTGCTCGGAGCCGTCGGTCTTCACGGTGTAGCCGTAGGCGGTGAAGTCTCCGTACTTGGTCGGCAGCTTGGTCTCGGCCTTGCGCTCGACCAGCACCTCGACGCGGCGGCGGTAGCGGACCAGGTCCTCGATCGAGATCATCGCCAGGCCGTGCTCGTCGGCGAAGGTGCGCAGCTCGGTGGCGCGCTTCATGGTGCCGTCGTCGTTGACGACCTCGACCAGGACGCCGGCCGGGGTCAGCCCGGCGAGCATCGCCAGGTCGACGGCGGCCTCGGTGTGGCCACGGCGCACCAGGACGCCGCCCTCGCGGTAGCGCAGCGGGAAGACGTGGCCCGGACGGGTCAGCTCCCACGGCTCGGTGGCGGAGTCGGCGAGCACGCGTGCGGTGTGGGCGCGGTCGGCCGCCGAGATGCCGGTCGAGACGCCGTCGCGGGCGTCGACCGAGATGGTGTACGCCGTACGGAGCTTGTCCCGGTTGTGCGGGGTCATCAGGGGGATCTCGAGCCGGTCGAGCATGTCACCGGGCATCGGCACGCAGATCACGCCGGACGAGTGCCGGATGGTGAACGCCATCAGCTCCGGGGTCGCCTTGGCGGCGGCGAAGATGATGTCGCCCTCGTTCTCGCGGCCCTCGTCGTCGACGACGACCACGGCCTTGCCTGCGGCGATGTCGGCGATGGCGCGCTCGACGGGGTCAAGGCGGACTCCCCCGTGCTGGGCCGCCCCGTGCAGCGGCGCGGTGGCGGGCTCGGTGTTCTGGTCGCTCACTGGATGACTCCTGACTGAAGCAGCTTCTCGACGTGCTTGGCGAGGATGTCGGCCTCGAGGTTGACCCGGTCGCCGACCTGACGGCGGCCGAGGGTGGTGCGGGCGAGGGTCTCGGGGATGAGGCTCACCGTGAAGCTCGTGTCCTTGGCCTCGACGACCGTGAGGCTGACGCCGTCCACGGTGATCGAGCCCTTGTCGACGAGGTAGCGGCTCAGGTGCTCGGGCAGGGAGACCTCGACGACCTCCCAGTGCTCGGACGGGGTGCGGGCGAGGATCTCGCCGACGCCGTCGACGTGGCCCTGGACGATGTGCCCGCCGAGGCGGGTCTGCGGGGTGACGGCGCGCTCGAGGTTGACCACGTCGCCCACGGCGATGCCGCGCAGCGAGGTCTTGTCGAGGGTCTCCTGCATGACATCGGCGGTCCACGTGGCGCCATCCCGGGTGGCGACGGTGAGGCAGCAGCCGTTGACGGCGATCGAGTCGCCGAGCGCGGCGTCCTCCAGCACGGTGGCGGCGTTGACCGTGAGGCGGATGGCGTCCCCCTGGTCCTCGATCCCGGCGATGGTGCCGAGCTCCTCGACGATTCCGGTGAACATCAGCTGCTCTCCTCTGTAGCGGTCGGGCGCGGTGCCGGAACAAGGGTGATCCGGACGTTGGGCTCCTCGCCGGGCGCTGCCGGGAGGACGGTGATGTCGGTGACGCGGGGTCGCAACGCATCGCCGATGCTGGTGATTCCGAGGTCGCCGACCGCGTTGCGGCCGGCACCGAGAAGGACGGGCGCGACGTACGCGACGATCTCGTCGATCAGGCCGGCCCGCACGAAGGCGGCGGCGAGCGTGGGGCCGCCCTCGAGAAGGACGTGGCGACGCTCCAGGACCCACAGCTGGTCGAGGGCGGCGCGCGGGTCGTGGGTGCGGAGCAGGACGGTGGACGCGTCCGCGGCGAGCTCCGGGTCCAGGACCCTGCTGGTGGCGGGCAGGTCGCGCAGCCCCATCACCGCGCGCAACGGCTGTCGCCCCACGGGCGTCCCGTCGGCGTCGCGGACGGTCAGCAGCGGGTCGTCGAGGACGACCGTGTTGGTGCCGACCAGCATCGTGTCGACCTCCGCGCGCAGGCGGTGGGCGTCCTCGCGGGCCGCTGTCGAGCTGATCCAGCGCGAGGTGCCGTCCGCGGCGGCGCTGCGGCCGTCGAGCGTGGCGGCGAGCTTCCAGGTGACGAACGGGCGCCCCAGCTCCAGCGAGCGCGACCAGACCCGGTTGAGCGCCCGCGACTCGGTCTCCAGGACGCCGGAGACGACCTCGATGCCGGCGGCGCGGAGGGTCTCGGCTCCCCCGGTGGCGAGCGGGTTGGGGTCGGGCTGGGCGAAGACCACACGGCGTACGCCCGCCTCGACCAGGCGCTGCGCGCACGGGCCGGTCCGCCCGGTGTGGTTGCAAGGCTCGAGGGTGACGACCGCCGTCGTGCCCCGGGCCGCCTCGCCGGCACGGTGGAGCGCGTCGGCCTCCGCGTGGGCGGTGCCGGCGCCGCGGTGATGGCCCTCGGCGACGGTGGTGCCGTCGTCGGCCAGCAGCACGCACCCGACGCGCGGGTTGGGGCTGAACGGGCCGAGAGCGGCCAGCTCGAGCGCGCGACGCATCGCATCGATCTCGCCCGGTGTTGCCCTGTGTGGCACGGTCTCGCCCCTCATGTCCTGACGCGGACTCCGGGGCGGATCACGGCTCGACACCTCCGGCCACGTCGGGCGTTCGGGGCGAGCGGTGACTGCGTGCCTCTTTCCATCCGGACTTTGACCGTCGGTCCAGGACTACGACGCGAAGATGCTTCGCATCGGGCACCTGGTCAACCGGACGCTGGCTGCGGCCGGGTCGCGGACTTCCGACTCTCGTCGATCACCGCCGGTGCGGATTTTCACCGCCCCCAGAGCACGCGAGTTGTTCACTCGTGTGATGCCATTGAAGCACACCGCGCCACTCGACAATCAGGGTGTCTCACGCAGTGCGGGAAGCCGCCGCCCTCGCCGCCGTCTCACGCAGCGCGGTGACCATCGCGTCCGGGTCCGCGGCGGAGTAGACGGCCGAGCCGGCGACGAAGACGTCGGCACCGGCCTCGGCGCAGCGCTCGATCGTCTCCAGGCTCACGCCGCCGTCGACCTGGAGCCAGGTCTCCACGCCGTGCCGCTCCATCATGGCGCGGGCTCGGCGGATCTTGGGCAGGCACAGATCGAGGAACCTCTGCCCGCCGAAGCCCGGCTCCACGGTCATGATCAGCACCATGTCGAGCTCGGCCAGCATGTCCTCGTAGGGCTCGATCGGCGTGGCCGGTTTGAGCGCCATGGAGGCGCGAGCACCCTGCTTGCGGATCTCGCGCGCGAGCCGTACGGGCGCCGCGGCCGCCTCGACGTGGAAGGTGACGCTGCGCGCGCCGGCCTCGGCGTAGGCCGGGGCCCAGCGATCGGCGTCGGCGATCATCAGGTGCGCGTCGAGCGGGATCTCGGTCGCCCGGGCCAGCGCCTCGACCATCGTCGGCCCGAACGTCAGGTTCGGCACGAAGTGGTTGTCCATCACGTCCACGTGCACCCAGTCCGCGCTCGGGATCCGGGCGATCTCACCGGCCAGGTTCGCGAAGTCGGCGTTGAGGATGCTCGGGGTGATCTGCATGTGAGACGTCACGGCCCGTGAGCCTAGTGCGTCGGGCGTGGTCGGACTTTGGATCGTTCCTGGCGGGCGGGTGAGGATGCGGCCCATGAGCGCGCCGAGGACAGCACCCCGAGACCTGGCGGTCATCTGCCTGGTCTGCGTCGGCGTCTGGGCACTCCTGACCATCGCCGTCGGAGCCGGTGGCCTCTACTCAGCCGTGCACGACCACCATGTCCTGCGCGAGACCCTCCTCCCGTCCGCCTCCGGCACGGGCAGTTCGGGGACGGTTGACCTGGGCGCTCCCCCGGCGCTGGAGTCGACCCTCTTCGTTCTCTGGTTCCTGTCCCTCAACGCCACGATCGCAGCAGGCGCCGTCGGGGTCGTCCACGTGCTCAAGCGGTTCGGGAGCATCCTGCGCTCCATCGCCCTCGGGCTGCTGGTCGTCGGTGTTCCGTTCGCCACGCTCTTCCTGGACCGGCTGCGGAACGTCGACGCCGTCGGCCCGCCGTGGTCGTTCCCGTGGGGCGCCGTGCTCGGCTCCTCGTCAATGATCCTGATCGCGCTCGCCACGGTGGTCGCGACCTGCGCCTTCCTCGGGGTGCGCCCGCGACCGTGCCGTCGTGCCCGCGGCGCCGGCTCCCCTGCTCCCACGGAGTAGCCCGGACGACGGTTGTCGGGGCGCTCCGGGCGAACGAGAGTGGGTCCTACCCCCTCTTCCTAGGAGCGTGACATGGCCTACCAGGTCGGCTACTTCATCGGGAGCCTCTCCTCCACCTCGATCAACCGCGTGCTCAGCAGGGCGCTGATCCGGCTCGCCCCGGACGATCTCCAGTTCACCGAGATCCCCATCGGCAGCCTGCCGCTCTACAGCCCCGACTTCGATGCGGCGTACCCGCCGGAGCCGACCGCACTCAAGGACGCGATCCGCCGCTCCGACGCGATCATGTTCGTCACCCCCGAGTACAACCGCTCCATCCCCGGCGCGCTGAAGAACGCGATCGACTGGGCTTCGCGGCCGTGGGGAACGAACTCCTTCGACCACGTCCCGGCGGCCGTCATCGGTGCCTCCCCCGGCGCCATCGGCACGGCCGTCGGCCAGCAGTCGCTGCGCGCGGTGCTCAGCTTCTGCAACGCCCGCCAGATGACCGCCCCCGAGGCCTACATCCACCTCACGCCGGGGCTGATCACCGAGGATGGCGAGGTGACAGACGAAGCCACGGCAGAGTTCCTGGGCAACTTCATGCGGGAGTTCCGCAATCACGTCGAGCGGGTGCTGACCGTCATTCCGAGGGGTTAGCTCGCGGCCTGCGCTCCGGCGCGCTCGAGGAGGCGCGTCCTGGCCGCCGGCCAGCCGTCGCTGACCGCCTCGACGAGACCGTCGCGATGCTGGGCGCCGAGCGGCTCCAGCCGCACGTGAGCGCCCTCGAGGGTCACCGGGCGAAGAGCGGCATCATGCGTGCGCCCAGTCTGGCGCCCCAGGATGGTCGCTCCGCAGCCGTTCCCGCACGTCGGACGCGTCAGACGCCGCGAGGGCGGGGCCTACCGCGGAGTCCACCGAAGTCGAATGTCCGCGCGCCCGCCACGCGGAGACGCAACAGCTCGGACGGACTTCAGTGGACATTCCGGCAGCTGTCGCTCCCTACACCGCGCTCGCGGGTGGATCGCCGGCCGTCCGGGCCAGCGCGACGTGGTAGCCCCGGGCGACCTCGATCTTGGTGATCCGGTTCAGCTTGAACGCCGTTGCACGTTTGCGCCACGTCGCGTCGGGCTTGACCTGGCGGAGGCCGAGAAGCCCTGCCCGGAAGCCGACGACCGCGCCGATCCATTGGCGGCCTGGCCACCATCCCTCCTGCTCCACTCCGAGGATTGGAGCCTGCCCGGCGAGAGAGCGGACCACGCGCTTCGTACCAGCGAGATCGATCCCGTCGGGGCTGGTCGGCGGCCATTCGGTCAGAGTTCGGGCGAAGGCGCCTTCGAAGGACCTAGCCGTACGGATCCTCTTCACGCCGGCGACGCGGAAGGCGATGTAGCCGTCGAAGTAGCCACCGTCTCTGGTCGCCTGGAGGAGCGCCCACTTCGTCCCGAGAGCGACCACGAAGCCGTCGATCCGGTCCGCGCCCTTCGGCCTGCGTTCGATCCGGACGTGGGTCTGCCGCACGAGTGCCTCCCTCAACGCCGCGCGCTGCTCCACTGCCGATGCCATGGGTGGGATCCTCGCAGGATCAGCCGTCGGAGCGCTCCGCGCGCTCATCGCGGTCGTCGCGCTGGTCGCGGTCGGCCCACTCCAGGAGCGGCGTGATGTCGAAGACGTGGTCGTCGATCTCGGCGTGCAGGTCGCCGAGGGCGGCGAAGCGCTTGGGCACGGTCAGGATCGTGAAGTCGCGCGGGTCGGCCTCGTCGACCTCGTCCCAGCGGATCGGGGTGGAGACCCGGGCGTCCGGGAGGCCTCGTACGGAGTAGGCGCTGGCGATGGTGTGGTCGCGGGTGTTCTGGTTGTAGTCCACGAACACGGCGCCGGGGTCCCGGTCCTTCTTCCACCAGGCCGTGGTCACCTCGGACGGTGCGCGGCGCTCGACCTCGCGGGCGAACGCGAGGGCCGCGCGGCGTACGTCCTGGAAGCCGTGCTCGGGCTTGATCCGGACATAGATGTGGATCCCTTTGCTGCCCGAGGTCTTCGGGTAGCCGACCGCGCCGAGATCGTCGAGGACCTCGTGGACGACGTGCGCGACCCGGCGGATGCGGGCGTAGTCGCACGCCGGCCCGGGGTCGAGGTCGATCCGCCACTCGTCGGGTGACTCGACGACTGTCCTGCGCGTGTTCCAGGGGTGGAACTCCACCGTCGACATCTGGACCGCCCAGATGACCGAGCCGAGCTCGGTCACGCAGAGCTCGTCGGCGGTGCGCTTCCAGCGCGGGAAGAAGAGCTCCACGGTCTCCACCCAGTCCGGCGCGCCCGATGGGATCCGCTTCTGGTGGACCTTCTCGTCCGGCTCGCCCAGCACGCCCTTCGGGAAGCGGTGCAGCATGCACGGACGCTCGTACAGCGCGTTGACGATGCCCGGGCCCACCGCGAGGTAGTAGTCGACCAGGTCGTGCTTGGTCGCGTTGATCGCGGGGAAGTAGATCCGGTCCGGGTTGCTCACCCTGATGACGCGGTCGTCCACCTCGATCTCGACAAACGGCGACTTCGACGGCACGACGTCAGACTACGGCCGAAGAAATCCTCCGTCCGGGTGTCACACGCACCGCGGCGCGAGGAGTCAGAGTGGGTGTGGGCGTCGAGAGAGGAGCAGTGATGGCCGAGGAGTTCGCCTCGTTCGTGCAGACGACGAGTGCGCAGCTCCACCGCACCGCGCTGCTGCTCACCGGAGACCACCACCTGGCGGAGGACCTCACGCAGACGACGTATGCGCGCGCCTTCGCCAACTGGAGGAAGGTGAGTCGTGCCGGTAACCCGGTCGGCTATACCCGCACCATCTTGATGAACACGTTCCTCTCCCACCGGCGGTTGCGACGTACGGGCGAGCAGCCCGGCCGCACCACCGACCTGACCGAGACGCTCGCCGATCGCCCTGACGACCGGATGAGCGATGCCGATCCCAGCACCCGTGTCGACCTGCTGGCTGCGCTCGCGCAGCTGTCGCCGACCGACCGGGCCGTGCTGGTCGCGCGCTACTGGGAGGACCGTTCCATCACCGAGACGGCGCACGATCTCGGGCTCACCGAGACCGCCGTCCGTACCCGTGCCAAACGCGCCATCGACCGGCTCCGGCCGCTCGTGCGCGATCTCGAAGGGATCTTGTGATGAACGACCTCAACACCTTGATGCATGCTTCCGTCGACGGCGCGCGTCCCGATGTCGACCGGCTCCTGGCCGGTGCGATCCGGGATGGGCAGCGGCTTCAGCGCCGTCGACGGATCTCCTTCGCGGGAGCCGGCCTGGCCGTGGCCGCGATCGCGTCTGCGGGCGCGATCGTGGCCGGCCAGGCGGGCAGTGACTCCGCGACCGAGGTGGCACCCGCCACGAGCGGACCCGCCGATGTCACCGCGATCGCCGGCGGATCGGCGCAACAGCCCCTGCAGGCTGGACAGACGTTCACGTTCGGCAACCGGGTCACCGGCACGGTCGTCGCGTGCACCGCCGGCAAGGCCGATCCGATCGGCGGCAATCCGGAGTGTGTCCTGCCTTCGCAGTACGCCATCCAGGGCAGCTCATCGATCGCCGGTGGCGGCACCGGCTTCGCGATCGTGCTGACGGGACCTGCCGCTGCGATCAACGACTTCTGGAGCAACGGCTTCCAGGACCCGCAGACCGACGGCTACCAGGGCCTGACATGGGCTCTGGCCGCGGACAACCCATTGATCCAGCCGGTCTACCAGGGCCAGGACGTGGTCATCCACCTGGCCGGCTGGAAGCAGGTCGGCGCGGTCGGCGACGACAAGCAGTCTCTCGAGGGGCCGAGCGGCGCCGTAGCCGACATCGTGTGGCGCAAGGCGAGCGACTACGCGACGTGGATGCAGGGCGAGAAGAACGACCCTGGGACCTGGACGAGCCCGGTCCACGACGGCGTCTTCGTCACCATCCAGAGCGGTCGGGGCACCACGGTCGCCGACATCCAGGCCCTCGGGTCCTCGCTGACCTGGAAGTGACCCGGCTCGTGAGTGCCAGCGCACGCCAAGGCGTGCGCTGACACTCACGACCCGACACGAGGGATCCCCAGCCGCCTCAGGTCCAGCGCCAGCTGAGTGTCGTCGTCCCGCAGCTCTCGAGCGGTGCAGCGGATGACGATCCGATGTTCGGACGCCAGCGCGCGCTGCCGGACGATGTCGTCCTCCCAGTGCTCCACGTCCATGTGGAACGAGCCGTCGACCTCCAGGACCGCGACGCCGCCGCCCGGCAGGTCCCACTCGCAGTCGGTGAAGCGGATCCTGCCCGAGGCGTCGCGTCGCCTCACCTGCCGTCGCGGCGCCGGGAAGCCATGACGGCGACAGAACCGGCGGATGTCGAGCTCGGCGAGGGACTGCGCGCCGCCGGCGATCTCCTGCAGCGCGCGGCGCAGGACCTGTGCCCGGCGAAGTGGGCTCAGCCGATCGATCCACTCGAGCAGGGCGGCCGGAGTGGTGAGCTGCTGTTGGACGGCGGCCGCCAGCACGCCCTGCGCCGTGCGCTCGGACCGGTCCGCCGCTGCGAAGAGGAGGATCGACGGCTCGAGGCGCATCGCGGGTGGCGCCACATCCCGCGCCCGCATGGCGTGCAGCTCGCGCCTGCTCCGCACGAAGGCGACGCCGGGGAGCGGCGTGGGCACGTCGTTGATGTAGGGGACGTAGACGGTCAGGAGCTCGCGCGACCAGTTCCGGAGTCCGGCGTCCTCCGCCGCCGTGACGCCGCCCACCAGTGCGTTCTCGCCGGCGTGCAGGACGGCGTGCCACTGGCGCTGGGTCCGGGTCAGGACTCCGGTCGTCGTCGCGACCACCGTCGGGGAGAGCAGCTGCCAGCGCTCCGCGGAGATCCGATGGGCGACACCGCTGCGCCGGACGCCGACCGACGCCAGCTGGGCGCGCGTGATGAGACCGCACTGCCTGAGCGCGATGTCTCGCCACGAGGTCTCGGTCATGCCCTCAGCGTCGCGCAGTGTGCGACTCGGCGTCGGCGGCCATCCACAGGCCGCAATCTGTGAGTGTCAGCGCACGCCAGGGCGTGCGCTGACACTCACGACTCAGTTGTCGATCGCCAGCGCACCCGCGAAGCCGAGCATGATCACGCCGACGGTGCCGTCGATGGCCCGCCGGACGCCGTCGCGCTTGATGAACGTCATCGCCTTGTCGGCGACCAGCGTGATGGAGACGAGGTAGATCGCGCCGAGCACCGCGAGCGTGAGGGCGTACGCCATCAGCTCGCCGATACTGGGGTGGCTGCCGACGAACGGCGGCAGCACGGCGAGGTAGAACGCCAGCGCCTTCGGGTTGGTGAAGGTCGAGATGAAGCCCTGTCGCATCGCGTGGTGCGGCGCCAGCCGTCCGGCGCCGGACGCCTGCCAGCCGTCGCCACCGCCGCGGAGCGCGCCGAGTACCGCCTGGAGGCCGAGCCACGCCAGGTAGGCGACGCCGACGACGCGCAAGCACAGGAAGACGTTGTGCGCGTTGGTGATCACCGCGCCGAGACCGGTCGCGGCGAGGACGCCCAGCACGACGTTGGCACTGATGATGCCGGCCACCGTCCACAGTCCGCGGTGCTTGCCGCCCGCGACGGTCACCCGCAGCGTGATGAAGGTGTCCGGCCCCGGCGCGAGCGCGATCAGGATCGCGAAGACCAGGAACGTCAGGTAGTGGTTCACGCGGCGCCCTCGTGGTCGGTCGCGGCCCGGCGCAGCACGGCGATGAACATCGCGTCGGTACCGTGCCGGTGGGGCCAGAGCTGGACCGTGTCGGGCAGCGGGCCGGCGGCGTCCCCGATGCCCGCCCCCGTTCCGGTGGCCGGCTCCAGCGTGATGGTCGGGTCCTCGGCCAGCACGGCCTCCACGACGCCGCGGGTCTCGGCGAGCATCGGGCTGCAGGTCGCGTACACCACCACGCCACCCGGGCGGACCAGGTCGAGCGCCGAGCGGAGCAGCTCCTCCTGCAGCGGCACCAGCTCGGTGACGTCGGCCGGCTTGCGACGCCAGCGCGCCTCCGGGCGACGGCGCAGCGCGCCCAGGCCCGAGCACGGCGCGTCGACCAGGACCCGGTCGAAGGTGCCGGATCGGAAAGGTGGGCGGACGCCGTCGGCGGCGACGACGTTGCCGACGCCGTTCGCGCGGACCAGGCCGGCGCGGTGCGGCTGGCGCTCGTTGCCGATCAGGGTGGCTCCCGCCTGGACGGCGATCGCATCGAGCAGGGCCGCCTTGCCGCCGGGCCCGGCGCACAGGTCGAGCCAGCGCTCCCCCTCACCGGAGGCCGTGCGGCCGTCGAGCTGAGCATCCGACAGGGCCAGTGCGACCAGCTGGGAGCCCTCGTCCTGGACTCCGGCGCGACCTTCGGCGACGGCGGGGATGCCGACCGGAGAGCCGCCGGCGAGCGTGACGCCGTACGGAGAGAACCGGGTCGGTGCACTGCCGTCGGCCTCCAGCAGCTCCTCGCGCGCCGCCCGCCCGGGGCGGGCCACCAGGGTGACGCGCGGGGCGTCGTTGTCGGCGGCGAGGAGCGCCTCGAGCTCGGCGGACGGTCCGGTGGCATCGTCGGGCGCGCCACCCGCGGAGCCGGCCGGGGCGCGCAGCGCAGCATCCAGCAGCTCGACGACCCACGCCGGGTGGGACGTGCGGGCGGGCAGTGGCATGTCGGCGGTCCACTCGGCGAGCGGCTTGGCGGCGACCTTGCGCAGCACGGCGTTGGCGAAGCCGCCGGCACCGGGGCCGACCTTGGACTTCACCAGGTCGACGGTGGTCGCGATGGCCGCGTGGGCCGGGACCCGCATCGCGAGGATCTGGTGGGTGCCGAGGCGCAGCGCGTCGAGGACCTTCGCCTCGACCTTGGCCAGCGGCCGGTCGATGCAGGCGGCCAGCACCGCGTCATAGGTGCCGAGCCCGCGCAGCGTGCCCGAGGCGAGCTCGGTGGCGAACGCGGCGTCACGCCCGCTCAGGCCGAGCCGGCCGAGCACGTGCGGGAGCGCGAGGTTGGCGTACGCGTCGTCGACGCGGACCGCCTTGAGCACCTCGAACGCGGCCAGTCGCGCCGGGTCGATCGGGGCGCGGCTCGCCTTGGGCGGTGCGCCGGGCCGGCCACCCGACCGGCCCTGCCGGCGGGAGCGGTAGTTACCCGTCGAACCGGACACCGGACTCCACCCGCGCTCCGCGCGCCCAGTCGGCGGCCGCCATCTCCTTCTTCCCGAACGCCTTGACCAGCCCGAGCCGGACCGCGACGGTGCCGGTGCCGACGAGGACGTCGTTCTTGCGGACCTCGAGGGTGCCGGGCTCGAGCTTCTCCTCGGTGAGCGTCACCGGGCCGAGCTTGAACCGCTCGCCGTCGAGCAGGGTCCAGGCGCCGGGCGCGGGCGTGCAGGCGCGGATCTGGCGCTCGATGCCGGCGGCGGGGTGGCTCCAGGTGAGCTGCGCGTCCTCGGGGTTGATCTTGGCGGCGTACGTGATGCCCTCGCCGGGCTGCTCGCGGGCGACCAGCGAGCCGTCGGCGAGGCCGTCGAGCGTGGCGACGAGCAGGCCGGCGCCGCCCTCGGCGAGCTTGGCCAGCAGGGTGCCGGCGGTGTCCTCGGGTCGGATCAGCTGGGTCATCAGGCCGAAGGTCGGGCCCGCGTCGAGCTCCTTGACGATGCGGAACGTCGTCGCACCGGTGATCTCCTCGCCCTCCCAGATGGCCCGCTGGACCGGCGCGGCGCCACGGTAGGACGGGAGCAGGGAGAAGTGCAGGTTGACCCAGCCGTGCTCGGGGATGTCGAGCGCGCTCTGCGGCAGCAGGGCACCGTACGCGACCACCGGGCACACGTCGGGAGCGAGCTGCCGCAGCTGCTCCTGGAACTCCGGGTCGCGCGGGTGGTCGGGCTTGAGCACCGGTACGCCGAGCTCCTCGGCGCGCAGCGCCACCGGGGAGGCGACCAGCTTGCGGCCGCGACCGGCGGGGGCGTCGGGCCGGGTGACGACGCCGACCAGCTCGTGCTGGCTGTCGGCGATCGCATCGAGCGAGGGGACGGCGACCTCGGGGGTGCCGGCGAAGACGACACGCATCAGGTCAGCGCCCCGTCCCGAACATCGCGTGCGGGCTGACCTTGACCTGCGGCGCCTGGCCCGCCTTCTGGGCTAGGCCGAACCACTCCGAATCACGGATCTCGCGCATCGCCGCCTTGCGGGCGGCGTCGTCGAGCCGGTCGATGAAGAGGACCCCGTCGAGGTGGTCGGTCTCGTGCTGGATCGCGCGGGCGAGCAGCTCGGAGCCCTCGATGGTGACCTCGTCGCCGTGCATGTTGAAGCCGTGCGCGACGACATGCAGCGCGCGCCGGGTGTCGTACGTCAGGCCCGGCAGGGACAGGCAGCCCTCACCACCGTCCTGGCACTCCTCGGAGAGCTTCAGGTCCGGGTTGATCAGGTGACCGACCTCGCCGTCCACGTTCCAGGTGAAGACCCGCAGGCCGACGCCGATCTGCGGGGCGGCCAGGCCGGCTCCCGGGGCGTCGAGCATGGTGTCGGTGAGGTCCTCGACGAGCTTGCGCAGCTCCTTGTCGAAGTCGACGACCTCGTCGGCGCGACGGCGCAGAACGGGGTCGCCGAAGAGGCGGATGGGCTGGATGGCCATGCCGGTGAGTCTAGGTGAGCGGGCGCGGCCGGCGAGCATCGCGCGTGGCGTCCGGAACCCCGTCGATCCGCCGCGCAGCGGGCTGGAGCGGCTCGGTCGTCAGAGGGCGGGCGGATCGACCTGGATCCGCACCGGCTCGAGCCGGCGGGCCGCACGCAACCGCTGCAGCTCCCCCAGCGCGGCGGAGAGGGCGAGGCCCTCCCCGCGCGGCACGCGTACGACCAGGCGCTGCTGCTGCTCCTCCTCGTCGCCCGCGCCCGCCTCGCCCGACCCGGCGTCGACCGGGACCGGGCCGAGCAGCTCGGCATGCTCGGGCAGGTCGAGCAGGGTGCGGGCGTCGGCGAGCGCGCCGGGAGAGCCGGTGATGGAGGCGAGCCGCGAGGCCGGCGGCAGGTGCGCGAGCGCGCGCTGCTCGGCCTCACGGGCGGCGAAGCCGGGCTGGTCCCAGCGCACCATCGCCTGGGTGGTCGGGTGCGCGGGGTCGCCGACGAGGAGCACCCGACCGCCCGGTGCGACCAGGCCGGCGGCGTTGCTCCAGCGGCGCAGCGCCTCCTCCTCCGTACGCAGGCCGGGATGGCCCAACAGCAGCCAGGTGTCGAGCAGCAGCACGGCGGCATACCCGCCCTCTGCGGGTGGCTCGGCTCCCGGGGTGGCGACCAGGATCGCGGGCCGGGCGGCCACCCGCTCGACCAGACGCTCGCCGCTCGAGCTGGCCACCCGTACGCCCGGGAACGCCCGGCCGAGCTCCTCGGCGGTGCGCGCCTCCCCGACGATCGGGGCACGCAGGCCCCGCCCGCCACAGGCCGGGCACGCCCAGGCCTCGGCCTGGGCGCCGCACCAGCCGCACTCCGGCGGCGTGACCGGGCCGCTGAGCCGCAGCGGCCCCGTGCAGGCCGGGCAGCGCGCGGACGTACGGCATGTGTCGCAGGCGAGTGCGGCGGCGTAGCCGCGCCGCGGCGTCTGCACGAGCACGGGACCGGTCTCGAGGGCCGCCTTGATGGTGGCGAAGGCGTCGCGCGGGACCCGGGAGACCCGGGCGAGGGGGTCGCGCTCGAGGTCGAAGTCGGTGGCTCCGGTGACACCGGCGATCACCCGGTCGCGGGCGAACGCACGGGTCGGCGCGATCGGGTGGGCCCAGCCGGTCCGCAGGAGCTGGTCGGCCTCGACGGTCCGGGCGAAGCCACCGACCAGCAGGCCGGCGCCCTCGTGCTCGGCCCGCAGCAGCAGCACCTCCCGGGCGTGCGGATAGGGCGCGCGCGGCTCCGCGAGGTTGTCGTCGCCGTCGTCCCACAGCGCGACCAGGCCCAGGTCGTGCACCGGCGCGAAGGCGGCCGCCCGGGTGCCGACGACGACCCTCGCGGCGCCGCGCGAGACGGCGAGGAAGGCTCGGTAGCGCTCCGCCGGGCCGGCATCCGCGGTCAGCGTGACGTGGTGCCCCGCGCCGAGGACCAGCTCGAGCGCGGCGGAGACCCGGGCCACGGCCTTGCGGTCGGGCACCACCAGGAGGCTCCCCCGCCCTCCGGCGAGCGTCGCCGCCGCGGCCTGGGCGAGCAGCGCCGGCCAGTCGGTGGCGGCGGCCGCGTGCCACACCGAGCGCGGGCCACCGCCGTCGTGGAGGTGGCGCAGGAAGGCCGCGCCGGGCTCGTGGCCCGCCCATGCCTGCTCGGCGGCGACCGGGTCCCATCGCGCCGGATCGGTTGCCGAGGCGGACCGCTCGCCTTCGGCCGTCGCATGTCGGGCCGGCACCGCGAGGCGCAGCACGTCGGAGCGGGTCCCGGCGTAGCGCTCGGCCACCGCGGCGGTCAGCGCGGCGACAGCCGGCGACAGCACCCGCTCACCGCTCACCACCCGGCGCAGCGGCACCAGCGCGCCCGGGTGATCGCTCGCGGCGGCACGCGCGATCACGTAGCCGTCGACGTCCTGCCCGGCGAAGCGGACCTTCACCCGTACGCCCGGCTGCGCACTCTCGGCCATCGCCGCCGGCACGCTGTAGTCGAACGGTCGGTCGAGGTGGGCCAGCGGCAGGTCGAGCAACACCTGCGCGACAGGATCGACGTCGGTGATCTCCGCCTCGGCGGTCTTGCGCTGCTTGGTCGCCCGCGCCTTCGCACGGCCCTCGGCGACCCGGTCGCGGACGAGGCCGGGCAGCTCGAGGAGCTGGTCGGCGTCGTGCCCGGGCGCGGTCATGGCGGCAGTTCTACCAGCGGGCGCCGACAGCGGCCCGTTCGACCGCTCTCCGCGCTCCAGAGAACCACGCCACACCGGGCGCGCTACACCCTGAATTGGGGGCACCTGCCGATAGGGTGACCGTTGGCTGCGTTCGTCCTCCACAGTGGCCGGCAACCCGGTCGCAACGACGTTGAAGAGGCGGAATGACGGACTCCACGCAGGTGGCGGCGCAGCAGAGCCCCGCCATGCTGGTCGTCGTCATCGCCGTGCTGTGCATCGCCGGCACGTGGGCGATCATGCGCGTCCTGCGACCCGCGCCCGTCCGCAACAGCACGGCCGAGAGCCAGCTCACCCGCTACCGCAGGATGGCGCTGCGCGACACCCTCACGGGCCTGCCCAACCGCGACGGCCTGAACGAGCAGATCGAGTCCGAGCTCGCCTACGGCCTCCAGCGCGACGGCCTGCTGGCCCTCTCGATCTTCGACATCGACGACTTCAAGGAGATCAACGACCTGTACGGCCACCCGGTGGGCGACGAGGTCCTGCGCATCATCGGTCGTCGGATGAGGGCCCTGGCCGACTCCGCACCCGGGACGTTCATCGCCCGCATCGGCGGCGACGAGTTCGCCGCCCTGCATCGGCTCGACAGCGAGGATCTCCAGGAGGAGCTCGACTCCTTCCTGCGCGAGCTGCTCGACGTGTCGTCCGCGCCGATCGAGGTCGGGGAGCACGTGATCCATCCCGAGGCCAGCGTGGGCACCGCCGTCTTCCCCGTCGACGCCGAGGACTCGGTGTCGCTGGTGCGCAACGCCCATCTCGCGACGCACCGGGCCAAGCGGCACCCGCACCGGCGCTGCCGCTACGACTCCGAGGTCGACGAGCGCACCCGCGCCCGGCAGAGCCTCGTCGCCGACCTGCGCCAGGCGATCGCCCGCGAGGAGCTCGTCCTGCACTACCAGGTCCAGGCCTCCGTGCCGGAGGGCGAGGTGCGCGGGTACGAGGCGCTGCTGCGCTGGCAGCACCCGAAGCACGGCTCCGTCCCCCCGGACACGTTCATCCCCCTGGCGGAGAACAGCCGCCTGATCATCGCCATCGGCGCCTGGGTGCTGCACCAGGCCTGCGCCGAGGCGGTCCGCTGGAAGCCCCCGTACCGCGTCTCGGTGAACGTCTCCGCGGTCCAGCTCTCCCAGCCCGGCCTGGTCGAGACCGTACGCGACGCTCTGGCCGCCTCGGGCCTGGCGCCCAGCCGGCTCGAGCTGGAGATGACCGAGACGGCGGTCTTCAGCGACCGCGAGCAGGTGCTGCAGACGCTCACCGAGCTCAAGGCGATGGGCGTCTGTCTGGCGCTCGACGACTTCGGGGTGGGCTACTCCTCGCTCGACGTGCTGCGCTCGTTCCCCTTCGACCGGCTCAAGATCGACCGCTCGTTCCTCGCCGGGACCAGCACCCATCAGACCCTCGAGCTGATCCGGACGGTCATCGCCTTCAGCCGGACCTTCGGGCTGGCCGTGATCGCCGAGGGCATCGAGACCAGCGAGCAGCGCGACCTGCTCGCACTGGCCGGGTGCCCGGAGGCCCAGGGCTTCTTCTTCGGCCGGCCGACGACGGCCGAGGAGATCGCCAGCACCGGTCAGCTCAGCCGCGGGCTGGGCACCGCAGCCCCGATCGTCACCCACCGCGTGCCCTGATCGGCGGCGCTGGCGGACTCGTCCGATCCGCGAGAATCCCGGGACGAAAGTCTCAGGACGAACCATCGTTCGCCGACAAACGATGCGATGCATACCCCGCACCTGCTGGCCGAGCACAGCCCCACGCTCGTCGCCCTCGCGGCCATCCTGTGCATCGCCGGCTCCTGGGCCACGTCGCGGTTCTTCCAGCGGGTGGCCAACAGCGGTGACGGACTGCGGGCCGACTGGCTGCTGCTGACCTCGGTCTCGAGCGGCGTGACCGTGTGGTGCACCCACTTCGTCGCCATGCTCGGCTACCACGCCGACATGCCCATCGAGATCGCCTGGGCGCCGACCGTGGTCTCGCTGGTCATCGCCGTCACCGGCAGCGCGGCGGGGTTCACCGTGGCCAGCATCGGGGGCCGCCCGGCCCTGGGCGGCGGGATCGTGGGCCTGTCGATCGCCGCGATGCACTACCTGGGCATGAGCGCGATGCGGACCTCCACCCCCGTGCGGTGGAACGTGCCGCTCGCCGTCCTCTCGGTGGTCCTGGGGATCGCGCTGGCCAGCACCGCACTGCGGATCGGCAGCGCCTCCACCCCCGAGCGGCCACGCAGCGACCGGATGGCCCTGCTCTTCGCGCTGGCCATCCTGGCCCTGCACTTCATCGGGATGGGTGCCTTCTCCATCACCCAGCCGCACGGCGTGATGACGACCATGGGCTCCAGCATCGACCGCAACTCCGAGTCCGTCCTCGCCGTCGCGATCGCGATCATGGCGCTGGCCACGATCGGTGCCGGCATGGTCGGCTACATCATCGACAGCAGCACCCGCGCCGCCGCCCTCGAGCGGTTCCGCAAGCTGGCGCTGTACGACCCGCTCACCGGCCTGCCCAACCGCACCAGCCTGAGCGAGCGGCTGCAGGTCGAGATCGCCGAGAGCCGACACCGCCGCAGCCGGCTCTCGGTGGCCGTGATCGACATCGACGGCTTCAAGGAGATCAACGACCTGCGCGGTCACCCCGCCGGCGACGAGGTGCTGCGCACGCTCGGCCTCCGGATGAGCAACCTGGTCGACACTGCGCCCGGGACCTTCATCGCCCGGGTGGGCGGGGACGAGTTCATCGCGCTGCACCGCCTCGAGAGCGAGGCGCTCCAGGAGGAGCTCGAGGTCTTCCTGCGCGAGCTCCTCGACGTGTCATCGGCCCCCATCGACATCGGCTCCGACGTGATCCGCCCGCAGGCGAGCATCGGTGCCGCGATCTTCCCCGAGGATGCCACCGACGCGGCCGCCCTGATCAGCAACGCCGATCTGGCGATGTACCGCGCCAAGGCCGACTCGTACAGCAAGGTCTGCCTCTACGACCCGGTGATCGACGAGCGCACCCGTACCCGTCAGGGCCTCCTCGCCGACCTGCGCGAGGCGCTGGCCCGCGACGAGTTCCTGCTGCACTACCAGGTCCAGAGCGCGCTGCCGAAGGGCGACGTCCTCGGGTACGAGGCACTGGTGCGCTGGCAGCACCCGAAGCACGGCCTGGTCTCCCCCGCCGAGTTCATCCCGCTCGCCGAGGACAGCCGGCTGATCGTCCCGATCGGGGCGTGGGTGCTGCACGAGGCCTGCCACGAGGCGGCCCGCTGGGAGCCGCCGTACCGGATCTCGGTCAACGTCTCCGCGGTGCAGCTGTGCGATCCCGGCTTCGTCGAGACGGTCCGTGCGACGCTCGCCTCCTCCGGTCTGGCACCCGCCCGGCTCGAGCTGGAGATGACCGAGACCGCCGTCTTCAACGACCGCGACCAGGTGCTGCGCACCCTGACCGATCTGAAGGCGATGGGCGTCGGCCTGGCGCTCGACGACTTCGGCGTCGGCTACTCCTCGCTCGACGTGCTGCGCTCGTTCCCCTTCGACCGGCTCAAGATCGACCGGTCGTTCCTCACCGGCACCAGCCCGCAGCAGACCATCGAGCTGATCCAGACCGTGCTCACCCTCGGCCGGACCTTCGGTCTGGCCGTGATCGCCGAGGGCATCGAGACGCCCGAGCAGCGCGACCTGCTCACCCTGGCGGGCTGCCAGGAGGCGCAGGGCTTCTTCTTTGGCCGGCCCTCGGCCCCCGACGAGATCGCCCGCACCGGCCAGCTGCGCCGCTCTGGGGGACTCGCCACCCCGATCATCGACCACCACCGGGGCCACTGAGCCGTTCGGCACGGTCCTCCCCGGCATGCGAACAGGGCCGCACCCCGATGGGGTGCGGCCCTGTTGGCGTCAGCGACTCAGATGCCGGCAGCGGCCTTGAGCGCCTCGGCGCGGTCGGTGCGCTCCCAGGTGAACTCCGGGAGCTCGCGGCCGAAGTGACCGTACGCAGCGGTCTTGGCGTAGATCGGGCGCAGCAGGTCGAGGTCACGCAGGATGGCGGCCGGACGCAGGTCGAAGACCTCGAGCACCGCCTGCTGGATCTTCTCGTCGGGCAGCACGCCGGTGCCGAACGTCTCGACGAAGACACCCACCGGGGCGGCCTTGCCGATCGCGTACGCGACCTGGACCTCGGCGCGACGGGCCAGGCCGGCGGCGACGATGTTCTTGGCGACCCAGCGCATCGCGTAGGCGGCCGAGCGGTCGACCTTCGACGGGTCCTTGCCCGAGAAGGCGCCGCCGCCGTGGCGGGCCATGCCGCCGTACGTGTCGACGATGATCTTGCGACCGGTCAGGCCGGCATCGCCCATCGGGCCACCGACGACGAACTTGCCCGTCGGGTTGATGTGCAGCTTGTAGCCGTCGAACGGCACCGAGGTCTTGAAGCTCCCCAGGACCGGCTCGATGACGTGGGCCTTCACGTCCGCGGCGATCTGCTCCTGGCTGATCTCCTCGGCGTGCTGGGTGGAGAGGACGACGGTGTCGACGCGGACGGCGCGGTTCTCGTCGTCGTACTCGATGGTGACCTGGGTCTTGCCGTCGGGCCGCAGGTACGGCAGCGTGCCGTCCTTGCGGACCTCGGTGAGCCGCTCGGCCAGCGTCTGCGCGATCTTGATCGGCAGCGGGAACAGCTCCGGGGTGTCGTCGCAGGCGTAGCCGAACATCAGGCCCTGGTCACCGGCGCCCTGCTTGTCGAGCTCGTCGATCGAGCCCTCGGCGCGGGTCTCCTCGGCGGTGTCGACGCCCTGGGCGATGTCGGCCGACTGGGCGCCGATCGCGACCTGGACGCCGCAGGAGCGGCCGTCGAAGCCCTTGTCGGAGCTGTCGTAGCCGATCTCGAGGATCTTCTCGCGGACGAGCTGGGCCACCGGCGCGTACGCCTCGGTGGTCACCTCACCCGCCACCACGACGAGACCCGTGGTCAGGAGCGTCTCGACCGCGACCCGGCTCCTCGGGTCGTGTTCGAGCAGGTAGTCGAGGACGGTGTCGCTGATCTGGTCGGCGATCTTGTCCGGGTGACCCTCGGTCACCGACTCCGACGTGAAAAGACGTCCGGTCACGATATGCGCTCCGTTTCTGGATCGGAAGAGTGCAGTTAAAAGCCTATCGGTGCCGTCGGCACCGATCAGAGGCGTGCCGCGATGTGATCAACGATGATGTGGGCCAGGGCGCTCTTCGCGCCCTGGGGGACCTCGGTCGCCGAGCCGTCGGCGCCGAGCACGACGGCCTCGTTCTCGTGGCTGCCGAAGACCGCGCCGCCGCTGACGTCGTTGACCACGAGCAGGTCGCAGCCCTTGCGGGCCAGCTTGGCCCGAGCCAGCTCCAGGACGGTGCCGGTGGCGTCGCCTGTCTCGGCGGCGAAGCCGACCACGACCTGACCCGAGCGGGCGCGGTGGTGGCTCAGCTCGGCCAGGATGTCGGCGTTCTGGACCAGCTCGATGGTGGGCGCCGAGCCGTCGGCGGCCTTCTTGATCTTGGCGTTGCTGTGGCTGGTCGGGCGGAAGTCCGCCGGGGCGGCCGCCATCACGACGGCATCGGCACCCGGTGCGGCGGCGAGCATCGCGTCGTGCAGCTCGGCGGTCGTCTCCACCCGGACGACCTTCACGCCGGCCGGGTCGGCGAGGGCGACGTTGGCCGCCACGACCGTCACCTCGGCGCCCCGGGCGGCAGCGGCCCGCGCGATGGCGTAGCCCTGCAGCCCGCTGGAGCGGTTGCCGAGGAAGCGGACCGGGTCCAGGTACTCGCGGGTGCCGCCGGCGCTGACGACGAGCGTACGGCCGGCGAGGTCGGCCACGCCGCCGCGGGCGAGGACGGCCTCGCAGAGCTCGAAGATCTCGGCCGGATCGGGCAGCCGGCCCTTGCCGGTGTCCTTGCCGGTGAGGCGGCCCTCGGCCGGCTCGATCACGACGGCGCCGCGTCGGCGCAGGGTCGCGACGTTGTCGACGGTCGCGGGGTGCTCCCACATCTCGGTGTGCATCGCCGGGGCGAAGACCACCGGACAGCGAGCGGTGAGCAGCACGTTGGTGAGCAGGTCGTCGGCGAGCCCGTGGGCCGCGCGGGCCAGCGTGTTCGCAGTCGCCGGGGCGACGACGACCAGGTCGGCCCCCTGGCCGAGGCGGACGTGCGGGACCTCGGTGATGTTCTCGAAGACCTCGGTGGCGACGGCCTTGCCGGAGAGCGCCTCCCAGGTCGGGGCGCCGACGAACTCCAGGGCAGCGGCGGTCGGGACGACGGTGACGTCGTACCCGCGCTCGGTGAAGCGGCGCAGCAGCTCGGCGGCCTTGTAGGCAGCGATGCCGCCGGAGACCGCGAGAACGACCGACGGCCGCTTCCCCTCAGGGGAAGCGGCCGACGTCGTGTCGTGCGTGGTCAGGATCGACTCACTCGCTGACGGCGAACGGGTCTTCGTTCGCGGCGGCGCGAGCAGCTGCCTCCTCGGCGGCCACCTCGGCCGGGTCGATGTCCTCACAGGTGAGCAGGTCGTCGTTGATCTCGCGCAGCGCGATCGACAGCGGCTTCTCCTGCACGTGGGTGTCGACGAGCGGGCCCACGTACTCGAGCAGGCCCTCGCCGAGCTGGGAGTAGTACGCGTTGATCTGGCGAGCGCGCTTGGCGCTGTAGAGAACCAGCTTGTACTTGCTGTCGGTCTTCGTGAGCAGGTCATCGATCGACGGGTTGGTCACGCCCTGGGCGTCGATTGCGGGAGCAGCCACGTTAAGCCTCACTGGTTTTCGGATCGGAGTCGATGCTGTTACCAGCACCGAGCGTCATCAAGGCTACCAACTCGGCGGCAGCCTCACGAACTTCCCGGTTGACGATGGTGACATCGAACTCGGCCTCGGCGGCCAGCTCGACCTTCGCGGTCTCCAATCGACGCTCGCGCTCGGCCTCGGTCTCGGTCCCCCGGCCGACGAGACGCCGGACGAGCTCCTCCCACGACGGGGGCGCGAGGAAGACGAAGACGGCGTCGAGGCCGGGCTGGCGCTCGACGGCCTCGCGCACCTGGCGCGCGCCCTGGAGGTCGATCTCGAGCAGCGCCGGGCGACCCGACGCGAGCGCGGCCTCCACCGGCTTGCGCGGGGTGCCGTAGCGGGCGACCTTGTGCACCGTTGCCCACTCGAGAAGCTCATCCTCGGCGACCATCCGGTCGAACTCCTCGTCGGAGACGAACCAGTAGTGCACGCCGTCGACCTCACCGGGTCGCGGGGCGCGGGTGGTCGCGGAGACCGACATCCACACGTCGGGATGCGCGGCACGCATCTGCGCCGCCACCGTCCCCTTGCCGACCGCGGTGGGGCCGGCGAGGACCACCAGTCGCTGGGGCGCGGAGCCGGGCTGCTGACTCGGTCGAGCGGGCTCAGACACGCCGGCCGAACTCCTGGGCCAGACCGGTGATCTGCTTGGTGCCGAGGCCCGCGACGCGGCGGCTCTCGGCGATGCCGACCCGCTCCATCATCGCGTGCGCGCGCACCTTGCCCAGACCCGGCATCGCCTGGAGCAGGTCGATGACCCGCATCCGGCCGACGACCTCGTTGACCTGGCCCTCCTGGATGACATCCATGATGTCGGCCCCACCGGTCTTCAGCCGGTTCTTCACCTCGGCCCGGACGCGACGGGAGGCCGCGGCCTTCTCCAGCGCGGCCTGACGTTGTTCGGGGGTGAGCGGAGGAAGTGCCACAGAGTCCTACTTCGATGGGAGTGGGTCGCGACTGTCGGGTGCAGTCCGCGCCAATCTAGTCAGAACAGCGCGCGAGCGGCAACGGAGGTCCGTCCCGATGCCGGTGGGGCGTGAGGTCAGAGGGTGAGCGGGGTGTGGCAGACGTCGCGGGACTGCTGCTGCACGGCGTCGAGAGCGGTCGCGGTCCGCGTGCTGCCGACGGCCGTGGCCGCGTCGCTGATGGCCCGGCGCTGAGCGGCGGTGACCGACGCCGGCGGATGGGCGGCGTCGTAGTCGCCGGGGTCGACGCCGGCGGCCTTGAGCGCGTCCTGCAGGGCGGCGAGCCGGTCGACCACCGTCGACCAGTCATCGGCGATGTCGGAGGGCGCCGTGGCCTGGAGGTCGCGGAACGTCGGCAGCGCGTCGAGCAGGGCCAGCGCTCCCCCGTCACCGAGGACCTTCGAGAGGCCGTCGCGGTGCGAGGCGACCGCGGCACAGTAGTCGTCGACCGACGCCGCCCCGCTGCACGCGGACAGCGCCGCGGTCAGGATGGCGGCCGTCGCGGCGACCCGGACCCTGCCAGCCAGCATCGGCTCAGCCGCGCAGCTCGGCGTTGGTGGCCAGTGCTGCGTCGCGCAGCGCCGCGACGTCCGGACCCCGGCGCAGCAGGCCGCGCGAGGACGACGGCAGCACCGGCAGATCACCGAAGATGCGCTTGACGTCGGCCGCGGTGCCACCCTGCTCGCCGAAGCCGGGGGCCAGGATCGGGCCCCCGAAGTCGAGCGCCGAGGCGAGCGCCGAGGGCAGGTCCCTCGACACGTCGCCGATGGTCGCGCCCACGACCGCACCGAACGAGCCGTACGGCTGCGCGCCGTCGTTGAGGGTGGCGAGGTGGGCGAACATCCGCTCCGCGACCGTCTCACCGGTGTCGGTGGTCGAGCGCTGCACCTCGGGGCCCTCGGCATTCGAGGTGAGGCCGAGCACGAACAGGCCGGCGTCGTACAGGCTCGCCGAGGCGATGAACGGAGCCAGCGAGCCGAAGCCCAGGTACGGGCTGACGGTGACGGCGTCCGAGGCCAGGGGCGAGGTGGGGTCGAGGTAGGCGTCGGCGTAGGCCTGCGAGGTGGAGCCGATGTCGCCGCGCTTCACGTCGAGCAGCACCAGCGCACCGGCGGCCCGGGCGTCGGCGATGACCCGCTCGAGCACCGCGATGCCCTTCGAGCCGAACCGCTCGTAGAACGCGCTCTGCGGCTTGATCACCGAGACGTGCGGGGCGAGGCCCTCGACGGCGGTCAGCGCGAAGCGCTCCAAGCCGGCGACGTCGTCGTCGAGTCCCCACTCGGCCAACAGCGAGGCATGCGGGTCGATGCCCGCACACAGCGGGCCGCGGGCCTGGACGGCGGCGTGCAGGCGTGCTCCGAACGTGCTCATGCGGGTCATCCTCCCCGATGGTCGCGTTCTCCCGCCAACCCGGCGCCGCGGGGCTCGGCTACCGACGTGAACCGAGCCGAGACCTCCGCCGCACCGGTTCGCACTCACCGTCCAGCCCGGCCCATCCGGTGGTCCGCGACGGTGGCCGCTATCGATTCGGCATCGCTGCGGGCCCTCCCTAGCATCGGCGCGTGAGCGTTCCCGACTCCTTCACCCGCCGCCTCGACGCCCGCGTCGCAGAGGCGCTGGACAAGCGGCTGGTGACCCGGGTCGGCAGCGGGCGAAGCACGTGGCTGGCGAAGGTCGCCGCCGCGCTCCTGGTCACCCCGGTCCACCTGGTCAGCATCGCGCTCGCTCTCGGCGGGGTCGCGCTGCTGCTCCTGGGCGCGGGCTGGTGGCAGTGGCTGATGGCGGCGTTCCTGCTCGCGGTGGCCTGGACGACCAAGCCCCACCTCTCGGGCCGTGCGGCTCGGGGCACCGTCCTCGTCACTCCGGCCCAGGCACCCGCCCTCACCGCGCTGGTCGGCGAGGTCTCCACGATGCTCGGCACCCCCGCACCCCAGGAGATCCGGCTGTGCACCGATCTCAACGCCTTCGTCGCGCCTCGTGGGTTGCGCGGTCGCCAGCTCGTCCTCGGCGCTCCGCTGTGGACGGCACTCGGACCGCAGGAGCGTGTGGCGCTGCTCGGCCACGAGCTCGGGCACCTCGCACACGGCGACCTTCTCAACGTCCGCTACGTCGGGAGCGCGTACCTCACCCTGCACCGCTGGGAGGGGCTGCTGGACCCGATCCGCTCCGAGGTGTTCGCGCACTCCACACCGTTCGTGGTGCGCCTGCTGATGCTGCCTCCGCGGCTCCTCGTGATCGGCTACAGCCGTCTCCTGGACGCGGTGAACTCTGCGGCGTCGCGGCGCCAGGAGCTCTATGCCGACCTCGCCTCGGTCGTCGTGGCCGGTACCGACGCGGTGGTCGGCTGCCTCGAGGTGACGCTGATGGGCGAGGCCGTGGATGTGGTCGCCAATCGTGCCGCCGTCGACCCGGCCCGGCCGGATCTCGGCGAGGCGATCGCGACCCGGATGGCGGGCTACGACGCCGAGCAGCGCGCGAACGCACGGCGCCGTGCTGAGAACGACCGCCGCAGCATCGACGCGAGTCATCCTCCGACGGTGGATCGGCTGCGACTGGTCGAGTCCGTCGAGCGGTCCGTGGCGGGCGTCGTCCTGGACCCGTACCGCAGCCGGCTGATCGACACGGAGCTGGCGCCGTACCTGCAGCGGAAGCTCAAGCAGCTGGGTGAGCGGTACCGCTACGTCCGGTGACACCGCTCACCGACGCTACGCGGACACCCCGGCGGCGATCCGGCGCGGCCACAGCGGGCCCTCGTAGATGAAGGCGGTGTAGCCCTGGAGCAGGTCGGCACCGGCCTCGAGCCGCTCGACCGCGTCCGCCACCGTGCTGATGCCGCCGACTCCGATGAGGGTCAGCTCGGAGCCGACGCGCTCGCGCAGCATCCGGATGACCTCCAGCGCCCGCGGCCTCACCGGTGCGCCGGAGACGCCGCCCGTGCCGATCTCCTCGAGCTCGTCGGGGTGGGCTCGCAGCCCCTCGCGCGAGATCGTGGTGTTGGTCGCGACGATGCCGTCGAGCCCCATCGCGAGGGCCATGTCGGCCACCGCGAGGACGTCCTCGTCGGCGAGGTCGGGGGCGATCTTCACCAGGAGCGGGACGCGCCGGGTGGCGACCTCGTCGGCCGTACGCCGTACGTGCTCCAGCAGCGGCCGCAGCCGCTCCACCGCCTGCAGGGTGCGCAGCCCGGGCGTGTTCGGCGAGCTGACGTTGACCACGAGGTAGTCGGCGTAGGGCGCGAGCAGCCGGGTCGACTTGCCATAGTCGGCCTCGACCGCGGCCTGGTCGCCCTCGGGGACGAGCTTCGTCTTGCCGATGTTGATGCCGAGCACCGGTCCGGGGCTCGATACGCCGCCTCGTGCCGCGGCGGCTACTCGACCACCGACGCCCGATCCCCGCTTGTCGAGGCGGGCCTTGAGCCGGGCAGCAACCGCCTCGGCGCCGTCGTTGTTGAAGCCCATCCGGTTGACGACCGCGCGATCGTTGACCAGCCGGAACAGGCGCGGCTGTGGGTTCCCGGACTGGGCCTCGCCGGTGACCGTGCCGATCTCGACGTGGCCGAAGCCCAGGCCGCCGAGGGCGTCGATCCCGACGCCGTTCTTGTCGAAGCCTGCGGCCAGACCCAGCGCGTTGGGGAACGTCAGCCCCAGCGCCTGCACCGGCGTGCCGGGGAACGACCGGCGCGCCAGCACCGGCCCCGCCGCCCGGATGGCGGCGAAGGCCTGGTGATGGGCCTGCTCCGGGTCGGACTTGACCAGGAACTGGTCGAAGAGGAACCGGTAGGCGCCCATCAGCGCGCCTTGCGGGTGATCGCCGCCCACTCCTGCAGCGACCGGACGCCGATGTCCTCTCCACGCAGCGCCGCGATCCCCTGGACCGCGGCAGCGGCGCCCTGGACCGTGGTGATGCACGGCGTGCCGGTGAGGACCGCGGCGGCCCGGATGTCGTAGCCGTCGTGGCGGGCGTCGGACGCCGAGCCGTTGGGCGTGTTGACGATCAGGTCGATCTCGCCGTCCTGGATCATCCCGACGACGGTCTTCTCCCCGTCCGGCCCGATCCCGTCGGAGGCCTTGCGGACCACGGTCGACGGGATGCCGTTGCGACGCAGCACCTCGGCGGTGCCCTGGGTCGCCAGGAGCTCGAAGCCGTAGTCGGCCAGCACACGGGCCGGGAAGATCATCGTCCGCTTGTCACGGTTGGCGATCGAGACGAAGACCTTGCCGGAGGTGGGCAGCGGCCCGAACGAGCCCGCCTGCGCCTTGGCGAAGGCCTTGCCGAAGTCCTCGTCGAAGCCCATCACCTCGCCGGTCGACTTCATCTCCGGGCCCAGCACGGTGTCGACGAACTGACCCTCCTTGGTGCGGAACCGGTTGAACGGGAGGACGGCCTCCTTCACCGCGATCGGGGCGTCGGCCGGCAGGGTGCCGCCGTCGCCCTCGGCCGGCAGGAGGCCCGCCGTCCGCAGCGAGGCGATGGACTCGCCGAGCATCACGCGGGAGGCGGCCTTGGCCAGGGAGGTGCCGGTCGCCTTGGAGACGAACGGGACCGTCCGGGACGCGCGCGGGTTGGCCTCGATGACGTAGAGCACGTCGGCGCCCAGCGCGAACTGGATGTTGATCAGGCCGCGGACGCCGACACCCTTCGCGATCGCCTCGGTGGCGGTGCGGATCCGGTTGATCTCGGCGCGCCCCAGCGTGATCGGCGGCAGCGCGCACGAGGAGTCGCCGGAGTGGATGCCGGCCTCCTCGATGTGCTCCATGACGCCGCCGAGGAAGAGCTCGGTGCCGTCGTACAGGGCGTCGACGTCGATCTCGACGGCATCGTCGATGAACCGGTCGATGAGGACCGGGCGGTCCTCGCTGATCAGCTCGGTCGCGGCCTCGAGGTAGGTCTCCAGCGCGTCGTCGGAGTAGACGATCTGCATGCCGCGACCGCCCAGCACGTACGACGGGCGGACCAGGACCGGGTAGCCGATCTCGTGGGCGATCTCGCGGGCGTCCTCGAA
This sequence comes from Nocardioides sp. JCM 18998, assembly GCF_055391535.1. NCBI lineage: Bacteria > Bacillati > Actinomycetota > Actinomycetes > Propionibacteriales > Nocardioidaceae > Nocardioides > Nocardioides sp. JCM 18998. The sequence continues at coordinate 3,347,147 of NZ_AP043886.1, read as the reverse complement.
GGAGACGGCGGTGCCGTGCTTCGGGGCGACCAGGCCGGCCTCGGCGAGCACCTTGCCGAACGCGCCGCGCTCCTCGGCCAGCTCGATGGCCTCCGGCGAGGTGCCGACGATCGGGACGCCGGCGTCCTGCAGACCCTGGGCGAGACCCAGCGGGGTCTGGCCGCCGAGGGTGGCGATGACGCCGGCGATCGGGCCGGCCGCCTTCTCCGCCTCGTAGATCTCCAGGACGTCCTCGAGGGTGAGCGGCTCGAAGTAGAGCCGGTCGGAGGTGTCGTAGTCGGTCGAGACCGTCTCCGGGTTGCAGTTGACCATGATCGTGTCGTAGCCGGCCTTGGACAGCTCCTGGCTGGCGTGCACGCACGAGTAGTCGAACTCGATGCCCTGCCCGATCCGGTTCGGGCCGGAGCCGAGGATGATGACCGCCGGGCGCTCGCGCGGGGCGACCTCGGTCTCCTCGTCGTAGGAGGAGTAGTAGTACGGCGTCTTCGCCGCGAACTCGGCGGCGCAGGTGTCGACGGTCTTGTAGACCGGCCGGATCCCCAGGTCGTACCGGGCCTGGCGGACCGCGGCCTCGGTCACGGTCACTGAGCTTGTCGAAGTGCGGATGGCGGCGATCTGGGCGTCGGACAGGCCGTGACGCTTGGCCAGCCGCAGCGTCGCGGCATCGAGCTCGGCCGCCGCGGCGACCTCCTGCGCCACCTCGTTGATCAGGAAGAGCTGGTCGACGTACCAGGGGTCGATCTTGGTGGCGTTGAAGATCTCCTCGGGGGTGGCGCCGGCGCGGATGGCGAGCATCAGCTTCTGGATGCGGCCGTCGTGCGGACGCTTCACGTCGGCGAGGATCGCGTCCTTCTCAGCGGGGCCGCCGGGCTCGCCGGTCCAAGAGAACTGCGAGCCCTTGGACTCCATCGAGCGCAGCGCCTTGTTGAGCGCCTCGGTGAAGTTGCGGCCGATCGACATCGCCTCACCGACCGACTTCATGTGGGTGGTCAGCGTCGAGTCGGCGGTCGGGAACTTCTCGAACGCGAACCGCGGGACCTTGACCACGACGTAGTCGAGCGTCGGCTCGAAGCTCGCCGCGGTGGAGCCCTGCGGCCCGGCGGTGATGTCGTTCTCGATCTCGTCGAGGGTGTAGCCGATCGCGACCTTCGCGGCGATCTTGGCGATCGGGTAGCCGGTCGCCTTGGAAGCGAGGGCGCTCGAGCGCGACACGCGGGGGTTCATCTCGATCACGATGACGCGACCGTCGGCCGGGTTGACGGCGTACTGGATGTTGCAGCCGCCGGTGTCGACGCCGACCTCGCGGATGACGCCGATGGCCAGGTCGCGCAGGTGCTGGTACTCCCGGTCGGTCAGGGTCATCGCCGGGGCGACGGTGATCGAGTCACCGGTGTGCACGCCGACCGGGTCGAAGTTCTCGATGGAGCAGATGATGACGACGTTGTCGTTCTTGTCGCGCATCACCTCCAGCTCGTACTCCTTCCAGCCGAGGATGGACTCCTCGATGAGGACCTCGGTGGTCGGGGAGGCCGAGAGGCCGGCGCCGGCGATGCGGTGCAGGTCCTCGAGGTCGTAGGCGATCCCGGAGCCGAGGCCACCCATGGTGAAGGAGGGGCGGATGACGACCGGGAAGCCCAAGGACTCGACCGCAGCCTCGACGTCAGGCATCGAGTGGCAGATGAAGGACCGCGCGACCTCGCCGCCGACCTTGCGGACGATGTCGTTGAACAGCTCGCGATTCTCGCCGCGGTGGATGGCCTCGAAGGAGGCGCCGATCATCTCGACGCCGTACTTCTCCAGGACGCCGCCCTCGTGCGCGGCGATCGCCGCGTTGAGCGCGGTCTGGCCGCCGAGCGTCGGCAGGATGGCGTCGGGGCGCTCCTTGGCGATGACCTTCTCGACGAACTCCGGGGTGATCGGCTCGACGTAGGTCGCGTCGGCGAACTCCGGGTCGGTCATGATCGTGGCCGGGTTGGAGTTGATCAGGATGACCCGGAGGCCCTCCTCCTTGAGGATCCGGCACGCCTGGGTGCCGGAGTAGTCGAACTCGCAGGCCTGGCCGATGACGATCGGGCCGGAGCCGATGACGAGGACCGACTTGATGTCTTCACGCTTGGGCATCTCAGAGGTCTCCGTCCATCAGAGCAACGAAACGATCGAAGAGGTACGCGGCATCGTGCGGGCCGGCCGCGGCCTCCGGGTGGTACTGGACGGAGAAGCCCTTGAGCCTGCCGGGGGTCGAGCCGGTCGCGCCCTCGCGCAGCTCGAGGCCCTCGACGCAGTCGTCGTTGAGGTTGACGTGGCTGACCGAGGCGATGCCGTACGGAGTCTCGGTGTCGCGGTCCAGCGGGGCGTCCACGGCGAAGCCGTGGTTGTGGGCGGTGACCTCGACCTTGCCGGTGGTGCGATCCTGGACCGGCTGGTTGATGCCGCGGTGGCCGTACTTCAGCTTGTAGGTGCCGAAGCCGAGGGCGCGGCCGAAGAGCTGGTTGCCGAAGCAGATCCCGAAGTAGGGGGTGCCCTGGGCCAGCGCCTCCTGGAGCAACTCGACCTGACCGGTCGTCGCGGCCGGGTCGCCGGGGCCGTTGGAGAAGAACAGGCCGTCGGGCCCGTTGTCACTGACGGCGTTGACCTGCTCGATCGTCGCGTCGGCCGGCAGCACGTGCACCTCGATGCCGCGCTCGGCCATCCGGTGCGGGGTCATCTCCTTGATGCCGAGGTCGAGCGCCGCGACCACGAAGCGGGGCTTCTCGCCGGGCTTGAGGTTGAGGGCGGGCACGACGTACGCCTCGCTGGTGGAGACGGCCTCGGAGAGGTTCGCGCCGGCCATCTCGGCGGACGCGGTGACCTTGGCCAGCAGCGCGTCGGCGTCGAGGGTGGTGGTCGAGATGCCGACCCGCATCGAGCCGCGCTCGCGCAGGTGGCGGGTCAGGGCGCGGGTGTCGATGCCGGAGATGCCGACGATCCCCTGGGCCTCGAGCTCGTCGTCGAGGCTGCGCTGCGAGCGCCAGTTGCTCGGGACGCGGGCGGGGTCGCGCACGACGTAGCCGGCGACCCAGATCCTGCGGGACTCGGGGTCCTCGTCGTTCACACCGGTATTGCCGATGTGGGGAGCCGTCTGCACGACCACCTGGCGGTGGTAGGACGGATCGGTCAGCGTCTCCTGGTAGCCGGTCATGCCGGTCGCGAAGACGGCCTCGCCGAAGGTCTCGCCCTCGGCGCCGTAGGACTCACCATGGAAGGTGCGCCCGTCCTCGAGGACGAGCAGGGCTGGAACAGCGGCACGGCCAGCAGAAATGTCAGGCACCCGGGCCTCCTTCTCCGCCTCACGGGACGGCTCTTTAAAGGACTTTCGGTCGAGCCCGACCCTATCAGCCGGACAACCTCCGTCCGGCATCCCTGTCCGTGCCCTAGGTTGGCCGCATGGGCACCTTCGTGGCACTGATCCGGGGCATCGGACCGGGCGATCCGCGCAAGTCGAACGAGTCACTCCGAGGCGTGCTGGAGGAGCTCGGGTACGGCGACGTGAGATCGGTCATCAGCAGCGGCAACGTGGTCTTCACGTCCGGCGATCCGGACGTGGACGCCGAGGACACCGACGCGCTCGGGGACCGGATCGAGGCGGCCTGGCCGGAGCTGCGCGGCTTCAAGGCGACCACGATCGTGCGCTCGCGCTCCCAGCTCGCAGCACTGGTGGAGAAGCTGCCGTACGGCGATCTGCCGCACGGCAAGGAGAGCTATCAGCTGGTGTCGTTCTTCAAGCATCCTGCCGAGCGCACGGAGGAACCGCCCGAGGGGATGGCGATCAAGGTCCTCGGCGTGGTCGACGGTGCGCTCTGCACAGTCTCGGACACCACCGTCACCGGCACGCCCGACGCGATGCAGTGGCTCGAGCGGACGTACTCCAAGGAGCTCACCACCCGCACTCCGCTGACCCTCGCCCGGATCCTGAAGAAGATGGCGGGGTGAGCGCGTGCTGATCGCGGGACTCGTCCTCACCGGTCTCGCCGCCCTCGTCCACGTCTACATCTTCTGGCTGGAGTCGCTCGCCTGGACGGGCGCGGCCCGCAGGGTCTTCGGCACCTCCGCCGACGAGGCGGCGGCCACCCGGGAGCTGGCGTTCAACCAGGGCTTCTACAACCTGTTCCTGGCGATCGTCGTCGCCGTCGGCACGATCCTGATCTGCTGCTCGCAGCGCGCCGCGGGCGGCGCACTCGTCCTGGCGGGTGCCGGGTCGATGGTCGCGGCCAGCGCCGTGCTCTTCCTGGGCAGTCCGGACAAGCGCTCCGCCGCGCTCAAGCAGGGGCTGGTCCCGCTGATCGGGGTCGTGCTGGTGGCGGTCGGGCTCTGACGGTTCGTCGAGGTATGCAGCCCGACCCGCGCTTCCCGTGCGGAACTCACCGTGGGAAGCGTCGATTCGCCTGCATACCTCGATGAGCCATCACGGGTGCTCGGCCACGAACCGCAACGTGTGCTGGCAGCGCAGGCCGCCGTAGTGGCGATCGAGCACCTCGCCGAAGAGCGGCTCATCGGGCGAGGCGGACTCGAAGAGGGTCATCGAGGAGCGCAGCTTCTCCTCGTCGATCGGCCCGAGAAGCTGCTCGGCCGTACCGGCGAAGTCACGCGCGGCGCTCGCGCACGCCCTCAGCCGGGGGCCGAGGGTCGGGTGCTCGAGATAGGCGCGGGCCTCCGCGAGCGAGCCGATCGCGTAGCGCTGGGAGGTCGCCGAGTAGCCGAGCCCCGCGACCTGCGGGAAGACGAACCACATCCAGTGGCTCCGCTTGCCGCCGGCACCCAGCTCGTCCAACGCCTGCTCGTAGACCCCGCCGGACTGCGCCTCGACGAAGCGCTCCAGGGAGTACGGATCCGCACTCATGAGCCGAGGCTACGCCGCGGAGCAACCGGGGCAGGTCGAGCAAGGTATGCAAGTGAACCCGCACTTCCCACGGTGAGTTCCGCACGGGAAGCGCGGGTTCGGCTGCATACCTCGATGAGCCAGCAGCCTCAGCCGAAGGTGCGCCGCCCCCGCAGCCAGGTCCCGACGATCCGGCCGGTGACCGTACGCCCGTGCCACGGGTTGTTGCGGCTCAGCGAGAGCGAGTCGTCGCGGTCGACGACGTAGGAGGCGCCCGGGTCGACCAGCGCGAGGTTGGCCGGCTCCCCCGCCGCGATCGTGCGACCGTGGCCCTCGAGGCCGGCGATCCGCGCCGGGTTGGTCGACATGACCTCGGCGATCCGGGACCAGTCCATCTGCTCGCCCATCACGGTGGCGACCACGGAGAGCGCCGTCTCCAGGCCGAGCATGCCGAAGGCGGCGTCGACGAAGGCGTGCTCCTTGTCGTGCCGCGCGTGCGGGGCGTGGTCGGTGGCGACCGCGTCGATGGTGCCGTCGGCGAGGGCGGCGCGCAGCGCCTCGACGTCCTCCTGCGGACGCAGCGGCGGGTTGACCTTGAAGACCGGGTCGTAGCCGCGCAGCAGGTCGGTGGTCAGCAGCAGGTGGTGCGGGGTCACCTCGGCGGTGACGGCCCAGGTTCCGTCCCGCTCCGCCTGGGCCTTGGCCCACCGCACCACCTCGACCGAGCCGGCGGTGGAGACGTGTGCGACGTGGACGCGGGAGCCGGTGTGGCGGGCGAGCATCACGTCGCGGGCGACGATGACCTCCTCCGCGACGCCGGGCCAGCCCGGCAGGCCGAGCTCTCCGGAAATCGGGCCCTCGTGGCAGCAGGAGGCGTGCGGTGCCAGCGACGGGTCCTGGCTGTGCTGGCTGATCACGCCGCCGAACGCCTTGACGTACTCCAGCGCGCGACGCATCACGCGGGCGTCGCCGACGCACTTGCCGTCGTCGGAGAACACCCGCACGCGGGCACGCGAGCGTGCCATCAGGCCGAGCTCGGCCAGCTCGTGACCCTCGAGGCCCTTGGTGACCGCGCCGACCGGCTGCACGTCGACGATCCCCGCGGCCCGACCGAGGTCGTGGACCCGCTCGGCGGCCTCGGCCGTGTCGGTGACCGGGTTGGTGTTGGCCATCGCGAGCACTGCGGTGTAGCCGCCCGCCGCCGCGGCCAGCGATCCGGTCAGCACGGTCTCGGCGTCCTCGCGGCCCGGCTCGCGCAGGTGGGTGTGCAGGTCGACGAGGCCGGGCAGCAGCACCAGTCCGTCGGCCTCGACGACCTCGGTGGTCTCGGGGTTCGCCTCGCTCGCGCCACGACCGACGGCGCGGATGACACCGTCCGCGACGAGCACGTCGGCGGCGTCGGCACCCAGGATGCGGGCGCCCTTGATCAGCAGCGACCCTGCGGTCGAGCTCGTCGAGACCATCAGGCCTCCTCTCCGGCAAGAAGGTGGTAGAGCACGGCCATGCGGACGGCGACGCCGGCGCTGACCTGGTCGAGGATCAGGCTGTCGGCCGCGTCGGCGGCATCCGGGGAGATCTCCAGGCCGCGGTTCATCGGGCCCGGGTGCAGGATCGGTGTGCCGGGCCGGAGCATCGCCAGCCGGGTGCGGGTCAGGCCGTAGCCGACGGTGTACTCCCGAGCGGTCGGGAAGAAGCCGCCGCTCATCCGCTCCTTCTGGACCCGCAGCATCATCACCGCGTCGACCGGCCCGTGGTCACCGGCGAGCACCCCGTCGAGGTCGTACGAGGTGGCGAACCCGGCCTGCTGCGACCAGGTGCCCGCGCCGCTCGGCATGAGTGTCGGCGGCGCCACCACCGTGACCGTCGCGCCGAGCTTGGTCAACGACTTGATGTTGGAGCGGAAGACCCGCGAGTGGGTCAGGTCGCCGATGATCGCGACGTGCTTGCCCTCGAGCGTGTCGAGGTGGCGGGTGAGGGTGTACGCGTCGAGCAGCGCCTGGGTCGGGTGCTCGTGGGTGCCGTCGCCGGCGTTGATGACCGGGATGTCCAGCCACTGCGCGACCTGGTGGGCGGCGCCGGAGGCGGAGTGGCGCATGACCAGGCCGTCGATGCCCATCGCGGTGACCGTGAGCACGGTGTCGCGCAGCGACTCGCCCTTGGAGGTCGAGGAGCCCTTGGCGGACAGGTTGATCACGTCGGCCGAGAGCCACTTGCCGGCGATCTCGAAGGAGGAGCGGGTGCGGGTCGAGTCCTCGAAGAACAGGTTGATGACCGTACGCCCGCGCAGTGCGGGCAGCTTCTTGACCTCGCGGCGCTGGACGTCGTGCATCTCGGCGGCGGTCTCGAAGAGCGCCGCGATGTCGTCGGCGGTCACATCGTCGATGGAGAGCAGGTGCTTCTTCACTCGTTGCCTCCCGTGACGGTGCCGAAGATGGTGACGGCGTCGAGGCCGTCGGTCTCGGCCAGCCGGACGCGGACCTTCTCGCTGCGGGCGGTCGGCAGGTTCTTGCCGACGTGGTCGGCACGGATCGGCAGCTCGCGGTGGCCGCGATCGACGAGGACCGCGAGCCGTACCGCCGACGGGCGACCCAGGTCGGAGAGCGCGTCGAGTGCGGCGCGGATCGTGCGCCCGCTGTAGAGCACGTCGTCCACGAGCACGACGATGCGACCGTCGATGCCACCGTGCGGCAGCTCGGTCTTGTGCGGGGCGCGGGTCGGGTGGCTGCGCAGGTCGTCGCGGTACATGGTGACGTCGAGGCTGCCGGTCGGCACCGGGGTGCCCTCGACGTCGGCGATCCGGCCGGCGATCCTCTTGGCGAGCGGCACGCCCCGCGTGTGCAGGCCGAGCAGGACGAGGTCCTCGGCGCCCTTGTTGCGCTCCAGGATCTCGTGCGAGATGCGCGTCAGCGCCCGGGCGACGTCGGCGTCGTCGAGGACGACACGGCCATCTGCCTCGCCGGTGGGCACGGACGGGGGCGCTGCGTTGTCGGTGGGCTCGGTCACGAGCCGGACCTCCTTCTCCGCCTCACAGGACGGGTCGTTAAAGGATGTCGAACAGGCCTCACCGTACCCGGGGGCCACCCCGACCCCGCAAATAGCGACTCCGGACGGGCGAGGGTCCCGGTCTGGACCGGGGTGAATTGGGACTTTCCGGCCAAAGCAAAAATCTGGTAATGCGCGCTCGCTACCCCGAATAGGCGATGGTCAAACCTCAATTCCAGAGCAGCATGGCGAACTAGGCGGAGACACCGCCACCTCAGCCTCTAGGAGGCACGGCATGCTCAGGAGAACTCTTGCCACTGGACTCGTCGCCGTAGCGTCGAGCACCGGTCTCATGGCCGCCACCACCATCGCGGCCCACGCGGACAACACCGCAGTCAGCATCGAGAAGACGGCAACCCGATCGGCCACCGGGCTGATCATGAACGTCAGGGCCACCGTGGTGTGCTCGCCCGACACCACCTCGGCGTCCGTCTCGGCGACCGTCCAGCAGGTCAACGCCGCGGGCGGCATCCAGTCCGCGACCAGTGGCGTCGTCTCGCTCAACGCCGTGGAGTGCACGGGCGACGAGCAGATCATCATGATCCCCGTCCGTCGGCCCACCGGCGGCTACAACTGGAAGGCCGGGACCGCGTCGGTCAAGAACGTCGTGTTCCGCACCTGGGACCCGAGCGGCAGCTACGTGTCGTTCCTCAAGGCCCGCAACGTCACCGTCAGCTGATACCCAAACGAGCGGCAGCCCTACGGAAGAGGGCTGCCGCTCGTGTCACGCAGGATCGATTTTACCTGGGAGGCAAAGTGTTCCAGAAGCTCATCGCCGGGGTCGCTGTCGTCGTTCTCACTGCCGGTGCCGGACTCGTCGCCACCACCGGCGCAGCCGAGGCCAAGAGTCCTCGCCCCACCCTCGCTGTCCCCAAGACCGTCAAGGCCGGACAGCACTTCGCGGTCACCGTCATGCCCCACCGCAAGGGCACCGTCCTCCTGCAGCGCAAGGCTGACAAGGGGCCCTGGAAGACCGTCGCCCACCGGAAGTCCCGCCATGCTTCCGGGAAGATCCTGTTCCACCGCGTCGAGCGCACCAGCGGCCGGGTCGCCTATCGCACCAAGGTCGCCGGCCACGTCTCCAAGGTCGACCGGATGACCATCACCGAGGCCACCAACCAGCCCGGCGGATCGGGCACCGTGACGCCGCCTCCGGCCGCGCCGTCGCTGTTCGTGGACGTGAGCACCAACGCCGATGACATCTTCGTCAACACCTCCTACACCGTCGGCGTCGCGGCGGCCGAGGGCGATGGCGCGCCGATCGCCGGCCTCCAGATCAAGGTGGAGCGCCAGAACCCCGGAGCGTCCACGTGGATCGCGGCAGGCACCTACACCACCGACAGCGCGGGCGAGGCGTCGTTCACCGACTCCAGCGCCACCCGCGGCATCATCAGCTATCGGGCCACCTCGAGCGACGGGAAGCTCAGCGGCCAAACCGAAGCCGTGGTCTGGCAGAACCTGACCATGCCGGCGGCCGCCGGCAACGGGCTCGCGGTGGCCACGCATACCAACACCGCCGCCGGCTGCACCGCGGGCATCGCCGCCGGCTCGAACGGCGTCGACCTGAAGCTGAACTCGAAGGCAGCCACCCCTGCCCAGACGATGCCGCCCAAGCCGGCCGACCCCGGATGCAAGGTCGCCGTCGGGGACTCGGTCACGCTCACCTGGACGTTCGGCGGCAACGGCTGCGTGCCGGTGCAGTACGACGACTTCTCGTTCGACGGTCCCGCGTCCTCCCAGGTGACGCTCGGTATCGAGATCGACGGCGCCGATCTGTCGCCCGACCCGGCGACGTTCGCCGTGAGCCAGCACGCGCCGAAGCTGTCGGTCGACGGCGACCCGATGCAGCAGCTGGTCGTCACCATGACGGTGGCCAACGCGGGCACCGGTGCAGGCGCAGGTGCCAGCATCACCGGCCACCTGGTCGGAGCGCAGGCGATGTGCTTCTGACGCTGCCCGCACGAACCTGCCGCCCCGAACCGCGCCTGCGGGTCGGGGCGGCGGTCCGTCACAGGTCGAGCAGCACTTTGCCGATGGCCCCGCGCTCCACGGCGTCGTGCGCCTCGGCGGCCTCCTCCAGCGGGTAGTGCGTGAGCGGCAGGCCGTGCTCCTCGCCCACGCCCAGTGCCCCGGCGGCGAGTGCGGCCGTCAGGTCCTCGGCGGCGGCGGCGAGCAGGGCGGGCGCGACGTTGTAGAGCAGCACGAACTGGTAGCGGAGATTGAGCGAGAAGGTCGCCCGCAACGGCATGGTGAGCTCGTCGCCACCGTTGTTGGCATAGATCGCGATCGTGCCGCCATTGCGGATCACGGCCCGGTCGAGGTCGTTGTTGACGGCGGGCGCGACCTCGACGATCAGATCGACGCCGTCGGGGGCGATCGCGCGGATCGTCGCCTCGGCCGGGTCGCGGCGGTAGTCGATGACGTGATGCGCGCCGGCAGCGGCCGCGAGCGCGGCCTTCTCCGGGCTGCTGACCGTGGTCACGACGGTGGCCCCGGCCCACCGGGCCAGCTGGATCGCGGCGTTGCCGACGGCACCCGCCCCGCCCTGGACGAGCACCGTCCGGCCCGCGTACGTGCCCGGCGCGATCCGGTCCACGTCGGCGCCGCTGGTGAGGGCGCGATGGGCGGTGACGGCCGGGACGCCGAGTGAGGCGCCGAGGTCGAACGAGACGCTCGCCGGAAGCGGCACGGCCTTGTGCAACGGCACCACCACGTACTCGGCCGCGGTGCCGTACGGCTGGCCGTGCTGGACCATGTGCAGCCACACCCGGTCGCCCACCGCGACGCCGGACACGCCGCGGCCGAGGCCGTCGATCACTCCCGCGCCGTCCTGGCCCGGCGTGATCTCCGGGACCGTCATCGCGCCGTACGTCATGCCCGAGCGCTGCTTCCAGTCGGTCGGGTTGACGCCGGCCCGGGCGAGCCGCACCCGGACCTCGCCGGGACCCGGCTCGGGCAGGTCGCGCTCGACGAGGCGCAGGACGGAGGACGGACCGGGCTCGGAGTAGACGATCGCGCGCATGACACGCACGTTACCGACCGCCCCGGCCACTAGCCTGCTGGCCATGGAGGAGAACAGCGCCTGGCTGACCGGCTTCATCGCCGAGGCCTCGGGCTCCGCGGCGGTCGAGGCCTGGGTGGAGCGGATCGGCGCGGCCGTCCTCGACGCGACGCCCGACGTGGCACGCGACCCCGATCTGGCCGCCCTCCTGTCCGCGACCGTGCGCGAGCAGTGGCAGGCGTTCCTGGTCGAGCTGACCGATCCGGCCGGCGGACCCCAGGTGGTGCCGAGCGCGGAGACGATGGCGCTCGAGCTGGCCCGCCGCCATCTCGACCTGACCGTCCTCCTCACGGCCTACCGCACCGCCCAGAGCGAGGCCTGGGCGTATGCCACCGAGGTGGTCGCCGCCGCGCCACCCGAGGTCGACGCCACGGCGCTGCTGGTGGAGTTCTGGAGTCGCGCCGGCCGATGGCTCGACGAGGTGACCGGTGCCTCGATCGTCATCCACCAGGCCGAGCGCCGCCGCGTCGAGCACAGCGGCGCCGCGCAGCGGTACGACGTCATGCGGGCGCTGCTCGACGACGATGAGCCGGAGCACCGTGAGCTGACGATCGCGCTGGGCGGCTACCCGATCGACGGCGCCCACCGCGCGCTCGTCCTGCGCGCCACCGGAGCCGGTGGCACCCGCCTGCTCGAGCCGACGGCCGCGGCGCTGGCCGGTGCGGTCCGCGGCCGTACGCTCACCGTCGAGCCGGGTGGTCGCGAGCTGTGGCTGTGGCTGCCCGACCTACCGACGCCGCTCGCCGACCTCGTCCCGGACGCGGGCATCCTGGTCGCCATCGGTGACGAGGCTGCCGGCCGTGACGGGTTCCGGGCCAGTCACCACGAGGCGCTCGCGGCACGCGACCTCGCGCTGGCCCAGGAGCGGCAGCAGGTGCTCGTCCACTACCACGACGTGGCGCTGCTGACGTTCCTCGCTCGCGATCCCGCAGCTGCCGCCCGGTTCGTGCATGCGACGCTGGGGCCGCTGTCCGGTGCGGAGCCCGGACTCGATCGGATCCGCGAGACCGTGAGCCGCGTCCTGGCCAGTGAGAGCACCGAGGCGGCGGCGCAGGCCCTGGGCATCCACAAGAACACCGTGCGCTACCGCATCGGCCAGGCGGAGAGGCTCCTCGGGCATCCCCTCGGCGGTCGGCGCACCGAGGTCGCGCTGGCGCTCGGCTACCTTGCGGCGTTCCCCGCTGCGGGCCTCACGACACCGACCCGGTGAGCGGGACGAAGTCGACCTTCTCCCGCACGCCACAATCGGGGCAGCACCAGTCGTCCGGGATGTCCGCCCATGCCGTGCCGGCGGCGAAGCCCTCGAGCTCGTTGCCGGCCGCGACCTCGTAGACGTAGCCGCAGCCCGGGCAGCGGGCGGCGAGCACCTCGGCCGCGGTGGTCTCGATACGCCCTCGCCTGGCGGCTCGGGCTACTCGACCAGCGGGTTCGATCTCGGAGGTCGAGTAGCGAGCGCCAGCGATCTCGGAGGTCGAGTAGCGAGCGCCAGCGAGCGTATCGAGACCCGTATCGAGACCACCCGGTCCCGTCGGGACGGGCCAGCGGGCGAGCAGCCGCTCGCGCTTGCCGGGCTGGAGGTTGGCCAGCCTCAGGTCGCCGCCGAAGTGGGCCACCACCCGCTTGTCCATCGCCCGCCGGAAGAGCGGCGGTACGAGGGCGAGCACCAGCATGCCCGCGTACCCCGTGGGCAGGACCGGGCTCTCGGCGTAGTCGCGCAGCGACTGGTAGCGCCGCGTCGGGTTGGCGTGGTGGTCGCTGTGCCGCTGCAGGTGGTAGAGCAGCACGTTGGTGGCGATGTTGTTCGAGTTCCAGGAGTGCGACGGGTCGACCCGCTCGTAGCGCTGCCGCTCGCCGACGCCGACCTTCTGGCGCAGCATCCCGTAGTGCTCCATGAAGTTGATGATCTCCAGCAGCGAGAAGCCGAGCACGGCCTGGATCAGCAGGAACGGGACGATCCCGACGCCGAGCCAGATCACCACGCCGCCCCAGAGAGCCGCCGACATCAGCCAGGCGTTGAGGACGTCGTTGCCGAGTCGCCAGGGGTGCTGCTGACGACGGGCGTACCGCTTGCGCTCGAGGTTCCAGGCACTGCGGAACGAGCCCGAGACCGTCCGGGGCCAGAAGGAGTAGAAGGTCTCGCCCATCCGGCTCGACGCGGGGTCCTCGGGGGTCGCGACGCGGACGTGGTGGCCGCGGTTGTGCTCGATGTAGAAGTGGCCGTAGAAGCACTGCGCGAGCGCGACCTTGGAGAGCCAGCGCTCCACCGACTCGCGCTTGTGGCCGAGCTCGTGGGCGGTGTTGATCCCGATACCCCCAATGCACCCGATCGTGATCGCCAGCCCGATCCGATCGACGCTCGACAGGTCACCGCGCGCGATCACGCCCATCGCCGCGAGGAAGCCGGCGTACTGCAGCGGGAGGTAGGAGACGACCACCCAGCGGTAGTACCGGTCCTTCTCCAGCGCCTCGATCATGTCGTCCGGCGGGTTGGACGGATCGAGCCCGACGGTGAGGTCGATCAGCGGGACGACCACGAGGATGATGATCGGACCGATCCAGTACAGCACTCCCCCGCTCACCGGCCCGCCGAGGAGGGCGACGAAGGCAAGCGCTGGGACGACCAGACCGATCGGCCACAGGTGGCGCTTCGCGTCGCGCCACCGCTCGGTCGTGCCGCTCGGGACGGTGCCGGAGGCGTCGAGAGTGCTCATGCGACGAGCGTCACAGCCCGGGGTACGGCGGTCACTGGCCCGATCGCACAAAGACGACTGCCGCTTTGTGCGATGGCACAAAGCGGCAGTCGGGTTGCTCGAGGAGCGCTGCTCCCGGCGAGGGATCAGACCAGCGAGGCCTTGTCCCGCTGGATGGAGCCGAGCACGCCGTTGACGTAGCTCGGCGACTCGTCGGTGGAGAGCTCGCGGACGAGCTCGACCGCCTCGCTCAGCGCGACGTGCTCCGGGACGTCCGCGGCGAAGAGCAGCTCCCAGGCGCCCAGCCGCAGGACGTTGCGGTCCACGGCCGGCATCCGCTCGAGCGTCCAGCCCTGCGCGTACTGGCCGAGGATCTCGTCGATCCGCTCCTGCTTGTCCGCCACACCCTCGACGAGGGTCGCGGTGTACGGGTTGTTGAGCTCGCCGTCGCCGACCTGCTCGGCGAGCAGCTCGGTCGCGGAGACGCCCCGCGCCTCGGCGGCGAAGAGCAGGTCGAGGGCTCGCTTACGGGCCTTGGAACGAGCAGACAAGGTCAGCCCTTGACGCGGCTCAGGTAGGAGCCGCCCTCACGGGTGTCGACCTTGATCTTCTCGCCGTTCTCGATGAACAGCGGGACCTGGATCTCGGCGCCGGTCTCGAGCGTGGCCGGCTTGGTGCGGCCGGTGGCGGAGTCGCCCATGACGCCCGGCTCGGTGTAGGTGATAGTCAGCTCGACGGAGGCCGGGAGCTCGACGAAGAGGACGCGGCCCTCGTTCGTGGCGATGTTGACGTCCATGTTCTCGAGCAGGAAGTTGACGGTGTCGCCCATGATCTCGGGCTGGACCTCGATCTGCTCGAACGTGCCGGTGTCCATGAACACGTAGTTCATGCCGTCGTTGTAGAGGTACTGGTAGCTGCGGCGGTCGACCGTGGCGGTCTCGACCTTGGTGCCGGCGTTGAAGGTCTTGTCGACGTTCTTGCCCGACTCCACGTTCTTCAGCTTGGTCCGCACGAAGGCGGGGCCCTTGCCCGGCTTCACGTGCTGGAACTCGACCACGGCCCAGAGCTGGCCGTCGATGTTGAGAACCATGCCGTTCTTGAGGTCGTTCGTGGTTGCCATGTGCTTGCGCGCCAGCCTTCGTCGTCAGGTTGTCAAGAGGTCGTACGGTCCAGGGAACGGGACACGGGGATACCGAACCTGGGCCAGCGGCCGATCCTATCCCCGCGCCCGTACGGGGCGGAAACCCGCGTCGTAGCGGGTGCTTCAACGACGGACGCGCTCAGGCGACGATGACCCGCTCGCTCGCCCGCAGGGCACGGGGCCGGCGAGCGCTGATCGCGGCGTAGGCCTCGGCGAGGATCCGCACCGCCTGCTCCAGCTCGTGCGGAGGCCGGCTCCACGGGATCCGGACGAAGTGGTCGAGCCCGCCCTCGAGGGCGAAGACCGGCCCCGGAGCGATCACCACGCCGCGGCGCTCGGCCTCGACGACGAGGTCGGTGCCGAGCGGCGTCGGCAGGCGGCACCACAGGCACAGCCCGCCGGCGGGGACGCGGAAGCTCCACTCCGGGAGATGGTCCCGGACGGCGGCGACCAGGGCACCACGCTGTTCACGAAGCCGTGCCCGGTGGGCCCGGATGACGGGCTCCGGGTCGTCGAGGAGCCGGGCGAAGGCGAGCTGCTCGACCACCGGTGCCCCGAGGTCGAGGCGGATCCTGGCCTGGGTGAGCGCCTGCATGACCGCCGCGCCGTCGCGGTCCGGGACGCGGATCCAGCCGATCCGCAACCCACCCCAGAACGTCTTCGAGGCGCTGCCCAGGGTGATCGTCTCCGGCGCGAAGACGGCGAACGGCGGCGGCATCCCCGGCCCGTCGGCGCCGGACCGCTCGTCGAGGAGCAGGTGCTGGTGGGCCTCGTCCACCATCGGCCGCACCCCCGCCCCGCGCAGCAGCCGGGCGACCCGCTCACGCTCGGCGGAGCTCATCACCAGGCCGGTGGGGTTCTGCAGGTCGGGGATGAGGAAGGCGAGGCTCGGACGGACCTGACGCAGCGTGGTCGCCAACCCGTCCAGCTCCCAGCCGTCCGCGGAGACCGGCAGCCCGACCAGGCGCGCGCCGGCGTTGCGCAGCGCGTCGGCGCCGTTGGGGTACGTCGGTGTCTCGACCAGGACCCGATCACCGCGCTGGACCAGCGCCTGGGCGGTGATCGCGGAGGCGGCCAGCGCACCGGCTGTCACCATGATCTGCTCGGGCCGGGTCGGCAGCCCGCGCCGGTCGTACGTCCGGGCGATCGCCTCCTGCAGCCGCGGCAGTCCCGCCGGGAAGTAGCCGTGACCGCCCAGGTAGGCGGGGAGCTCGGCGACCGCGTCGACGTAGGCGGCGGCGATCCCCGGCGGTGCGGAGGCCGCGGCGCAGTTGAGGTCGATGACGAGGTCGGGCCGCCCGCTGGGCACCAGCGCGCGATCGAGGGCGCGGCGGCGGTCACCCGGGACGCGGGTGAAGGTGCCGGCGCCCTGGCGGGCCTCGGCGTACCCGCTCTCGACGAGCGCCGCGTAGGCGCGGGTGACAGTGGTGCGCGAGACGCCGAGGGCCAGGCTCAGGTCGCGCTCGCTCGGCAGCCGGGTGCCCAGGCCGATCCGGCCGTCGCCGACGAGCAGGGTCAGGCTCTCGGCCAGTCCCGCGTAGGCGGGCGTACGGGAGAAGCCGGCGACCAGGTCGGCGAGCCGGGCCGGGCTGATGGCGCCAGTGGCATGGGACATGCAGTCCACTCTGCCACGATTGGCTATTTCTCAACAGTCCAATCTGCTCGCAGAATGAGTCCATGACCACGCTCCTCGCCGATCTCGGCCCGATCGCTCAGCTCCGCGCCGGGCGGCTCTCGCGCCGGCTCAGCCAGCTCGTCGTGGGCCTGTTCCTCTACGGCGCCTCGCTGGCGCTGATGGTGCGAGGCGACCTCGGGCTGGCGCCGTGGGACGTGCTCCACTCCGGGATGATCCGCTTCATCCCGATCGACCTCGGGCAGATGGTCGTGGCGACCAGCTTCGTCGTGCTGCTGCTCTGGATCCCGCTGCGGGAGAAGCCGGGCATCGGCACCATCGCCAACGCGTTCCTGGTCGGCACCAGCGCCGACCTGGTGATGGCCGGGATCCCGACCCAGCACCACCTCGTCGTCCGGGTCCTCTTCACCGTCGCCGGCATCGCGCTGTGCGCGCTGGCGACCGCGATGTACATCGGTGCGCAGTTCGGCCGCGGACCGCGCGACGGGCTGATGACCGGCCTCGTCCGGCGTACGGGCTGGTCGATCCGGCTGGTCCGCACCGGCCTGGAGATCTGCGTCGTCGTCCTGGGCCTGCTGCTCGGCGGCGGCCTCGGTCTCGGCACGGTGGCCTTCGCGCTCCTCATCGGCCCCCTCACCCAGCCGCTGCTGCCGTTCTGGGTGGTCCGCCTCCCCGAGCCCGCAAACGTCGCTGCGGCCGGGGCGCCGCTCGACCCGCCGGTGATCGCGCAGGCCGTGGGCTGCGCGCGGTGAGCGCACCCATCCTGACCGCCGGGCGACTCGCCGAAGCGCGTGCCTTCGTCGCCCGCCACGTGACACCGACGCCCGCCTACCGCTGGCCGTTGCTCGAGGAGCTCACCGGCGTCGAGACCTGGGTCAAGCACGAGAACCACACCCCGACCGGGGCGTTCAAGGTCCGCGGCGGGCTGTGGTTCGTGGACCAGCTGCTGCGCGCCGAGCGGCCCGCCGGGCTGAGCGTGCTCGGCGCCTGAGCCGACACGATCCGCACCCGTCTCACTGGGACGTGCCGGGTGCGGATCGTGTCTATCGCGCCGCGGGCCGTGTCGCACGGGGCGGTGCTCTGCTTCAATCGAACCATGCTCAGCCGGCTGACCGAGGCGCTTCCGCCGGGAACGGTCGTCACGGATCCGTCCGCGGTCGAGAAGTACCGCGAGGACTTCGCCCGCGACGGGTCGGCCGGGCACCCGCTCGCCGTGGTCCGGGCCACCTGCGCGAGCGACGTGCAGGTGACGCTGAGGTGGGCGAGCGAGCACGCGGTCCCGGTGGTCCCGCGCGGCGCCGGAACCGGCCTCTCCGGCGGATCGTCGGCCGTCGACGGCGGCATCACCCTCTCGCTGGACCGCATGCGCGCCATCGAGATCGACCCGGCCTGCCAGGTCGCGATCGTCGAGCCCGGCGCGCTCAACATCGAGGTCAAGCGGGCCGCTGCCGAGCACGGGCTGTGGTACCCGCCCGACCCGTCCTCCTACGAGATCTGCTCGATCGGCGGCAACGTGGCCACCAACGCGGGCGGCCTGTGCTGTGTGAAGTACGGCGTGACCACGGACTACGTGCTGGGGCTCGACGTCGTGCTGGCCGACGGCACGCTGGTCGAGCTCGGCGGTAAGCGGATCAAGGACGTCGCGGGACTGTCGCTGCTCAAGCTCTTCGTCGGCAGCGAGGGCACCCTCGGGGTGGTGACCCGGGCCATCCTGCGGCTGGTGCCGATCCAGACCGCGGGCGCGACCCTCGTCGCCGGTTTCGCCACCATGACCGCGGCCGCCAAGGCCGTGGTCGCGATCCGCGCCCGGGTGCGCCCCTCGATGCTGGAGCTGATGGACAACGCCTGCATCAACGCGGTCGAGGACTGGCGCTCCCACGGGCTGGACCGCGCCAGTGGTGCCCTGCTGGTGGCCCAGTCCGACGCACCGGGCGGGGCCTGCAAGGCCGAGATCGCGACGATCGCAGCCTGCTGCGCCGACGCGGGCGCCGAGGACGTCTTCACCACCACCGATCCGGCCGAGGCGGACCTCTTCGTGGCCGCCCGCCGCAACGTCATCCTGGCGCTCGAGTCGCACGGGAAGGTGCTGTTCGAGGACGTCGGCGTGCCGGTCCCGCTGCTCCCCGAGCTGGTGGACCGGGTCGCGCGGATCGGCGAGCGGCACGGCCTCGAGATCGCCCTGGTCGCCCACGCCGGCGACGGGAACACCCACCCGCTGATCGTCTTCGACCCCGCGGATCCGAATGCCGCCTCCGCCGCGCTCCGGGCCTTCGACGAGGTGATGAGTGCCGCGCTCGACCTCGGCGGCACCATCACCGGCGAGCACGGCGTGGGCCGCGCGAAGAAGGCCGCCCTCCCCCGCCAACTGGGTCCCGAGGTGATGGCCCTGACCCGACGGATCAGGGACGCCCTCGACCCCGACGGGATCCTCAACCCCGGCGCGATCATCTGAGAGTCGTCGAGACCGCGGCCCGCGGTCGTGAGGTGTGAGCGAAGCTCCGGCGGTTCAGGCCGAGGCGATCGCCTGGAGTGCCTCGCGGTAGCCGTCGACTCCCTTGCCCTTGATCACGGCCTGCGCGTGCGGCCGGACGACCGAGGAGTGCCGCCACTCCTCGGGGCGGGCGTCGGGGTCGGAGAGGTGGACCTCGACGAGTGGCGCCTCGAGCTGGGCGCAGGCGTCGTAGACGGCGTAGGAGTAGTGCGTCCACGCGGCCGCGTTGAGCACCACCGGGGTCCGCTCGTCGGCGGCGGTGTTGAGCCAGTCGACGAGCACCCCCTCGTGGTTGGTCTGGCGCACCTCGACCTCGAGGCCGAGCTCACTGCCCCAGCCGACGCAGAGCTCGACGAGCTCGGCGTAGGTGGTCGAGCCGTAGACCTCGGGCTGGCGCTTGCCCAGCCGGCCGAGGTTCGGGCCGTTGAGGACCAGCACGCGCACGGTCAGGCCTCCGGGGCGTGCGGCGCGAGCGCGGCGAACGCGTCGCGCAGCACCTGCTCATCGGGTCCGGCCAGGATCGCGGGCTGGGCGAGGCCGTGCAGGACCAGGAAGCGCAGCAGCGAGCCGCGGGCCTTCTTGTCGACCCGCATCGCCCCGATCAGCTCGTCGAAGGTGGCGGAGTAGTCGCCCCACGGGTACGTGGTCGGCAGGCCTGCCCGGCCGAAGGCCGTACGGTGGCGGGCGAGCAGGTCCTGGTCGATCAGCCCGGAGCGGGCCGCGATCTCGGCGGCGTAGAGGCACCCGATCGCGACCGCCTCGCCGTGCCGCATCTGATAGCCGGACTGCTTCTCGATCGCGTGGCCCAGCGTGTGGCCGTAGTTGAGCACCTCGCGGCCGGGGTGGCCGTTGCTGCCGCCGGTCTCCTTGAGGTCGCCGGTGACGACCTCGGCCTTGACCCGGATCGCGCGATCGACCAGCTCGGCCAGCTCCGGCGACTCGGCGGTGAGCGGCGCCGTGCCGCGCTCGACGATCGCCAGGATCTCCGGGTCGGCGATGAAGCCGCACTTCACCACCTCGCCCATGCCCGCGATCAGCTCGTCCTCGGGCAGCGTGCGGAGCAGGTCCAGGTCGCACAGCACGCCGGCGGGCTCGTGGAAGGCCCCGACGAGGTTCTTGCCGGCGTCGGTGTTGATGCCGGTCTTGCCGCCGACGGCCGCGTCGACCATGGCCAGCAGTGTGGTGGGCACGTGCACGACCCTGACCCCTCGCAGCCAGGAGGCCGCCACGAAGCCGCCGAGGTCGGTGGTCGCGCCGCCTCCGAAGGTGACGACCGCGTCGGAGCGGGTGAAGCCCTTCTCGCCGAGCGCCTCCCAGCACTCGTTGGCGACGGCGGCGGTCTTGGCCTCCTCGCCGTCCGGCAGGCCGAGGGCGAGCACCTCGTAGTGCTCGACGAGGACGTCGATGACAGGCTCGGCCAGGTCGCCGAGCTCGCCGGCGTAGAGCAGCGCGACGCGCTGCACGCCTTCGCCGAGCATGCCCGGCAGGCGGTCGGCCAGGCCGCGGCCGATGACGACGTCGTACGAGGTGCCGACGGGGATCGTGGTGCGGACAGTGCTCATCGACGTACTCCCAGGGATAGACACCGCGCTCCGCGCGCCGACGAGGCCCGACGTGCGCTGTGTTGGATGGTTCGCTCGCTGCGTTCGCTCACGACCGTTCCTCCAGGCGGGTCGCGATCTCTGCGGCGATCTCGATCGGCGCGCGGCCGTCGGTGTCGACGACGATCGCGGCGACCGACTCGTAGACGGGGGTGCGCTCGTCGAGCAGCTTCTTGATCCGGCTGCGGACGTCGCCCAGCAGCAGCGGGCGGCCGTGCCCCAGCCCGACCCGCTTGGACGCGTCCGCGAGGCCGACCCGGAGGAAGACCACCGGCCGCCCGGCGAGCGCCTCCTGGGCCGCCGGGTCGAGGACGGCGCCACCGCCGAGCGACAGCACGCCGTCGTGACCCTCGAGGGCGGCGACGACCGCGTCCCGCTCGAGCGTGCGGAAGGCGGCCTCGCCGTCGTCGACGAAGATCTCCTGGACGCTCTTGCCGGCGACGGCCTCGACGTCGTGGTCCGTGTCGCGTACGCCCACGCCCCACCGCTCCGCGAGGAGACGGCCGACAGTGGTCTTGCCGGCCCCCATCGGGCCCACCAGGATCGCGCGCGGCCCGGCGCCCCGGTCGACGAGACCCATCAGCTGTAGCGCAGGTGGGCGCGGTAGGCCTCGGCGTTGCGCTTGGTCTCCGCGACGGAGTCGCCGCCGAACTTCTCCAGCACGGCGTCGGCGAGCACGAGCGCGACCATCGCCTCGGCGACGATGCCGGCGGCCGGGACGGCGCAGACGTCGGAGCGCTGATGATGGGCGACAGCGGGCGACCCGTCTGCGACGTCGATGGTGCGCAGGGCCCGCGGGACGGTCGCGATCGGCTTCATCGCGGCGCGCACGCGGAGCACCTCCCCGGTGGTCATGCCGCCCTCGGTGCCGCCGGAGCGGCCCGACGTGCGGCGGATCCCCTCGGGGGTGTTGACGATCTCGTCGTGCGCCAGGCTGCCGGGGGTGGCGGCCAGCTCGAAGCCGTCGCCGACCTCGACGCCCTTGATCGCCTGGATGCCCATCAGCGCGCCGGCCAGGCGCGCGTCGAGGCGGCGGTCCCAGTGCACGTGGGACCCGAGGCCGGGCGGCAGGTCGTAGACGACGACCTCGACGACGCCGCCGAGGGTGTCACCGTCCTTGTGGGCCTGGTCGATCCGCTCGACCATCGCCTTGGACGAGTCGGCGTCGAAGCAGCGCACCGGGTCCTCGTCGAGACGCGCGACGTCCTCGACGGCGGGCAGCTCGGTGCCGGTCGTACGGACGCCGCCGAGCTCGATGACGTGGCTGACGATGCGAGCGCCGACGGTCTGCTCGAGGAAGGCGCTGGCGACGGCGCCGAGCGCGACGCGGGCCGCGGTCTCCCGGGCC
Organism: Nocardioides sp. JCM 18998; assembly: GCF_055391535.1. NCBI lineage: Bacteria > Bacillati > Actinomycetota > Actinomycetes > Propionibacteriales > Nocardioidaceae > Nocardioides > Nocardioides sp. JCM 18998. The sequence goes on along the minus strand of NZ_AP043886.1, from coordinate 3,325,285 downwards.
GAGGCGCGCTCCAGGATCGGACGGGCGTCGTCGAAGTCGTACTTCTGCATGCCCGCGAGGTCGGCGTGGCCGGGGCGCGGGCGGGTGAGCGGGGCGTTGCGGGCCTGCTTGGCGAGCACTTCGTCGTCGACGGGATCGGCCGACATGACGGTGTCCCACTTGGGCCACTCGCTGTTGCCGACCTGGATGGCGACCGGTCCGCCCTGCGTCTCACCGTGGCGGACGCCGCCGACCATGGTGATCTCGTCGCGCTCGAACTTCATCCGAGCTCCGCGGCCGTAGCCGAGGCGGCGACGCGCGAGGGCGTCGCCGATCTGCTCGGAGGTGATCTCGACGTGAGCAGGGAGACCCTCGAGGATCGCGACCAGGGAAGGGCCGTGGGACTCGCCCGCGGTGAGCCAGCGCAACATGGCTGTCATTCTCCCATGGCCCTCAGCCGACCAGGTGCACGGATCCGCCGAGTAGGACGCCGAGCAGCGCGCCGGCGATCAGGAAGGGTCCGAACGGGTACGCGTTCTTCAGGATCGACCGGTCGCGCCGCACGATCGCGAGCGTGATGCCGAAGACCCCGAACATGATCAGGCCGCCGTAGAGGCCGATGATCCACGCGCTCCACCCGATCCTGCCGAGGACGAGTCCGAGGAGGGCGGCGAGGCGCACGTCGCCGAAGCCCATCCCCGCGCTGCGGATGAACCACAGCAGCCAGAAGAAGGACCGGGCGATCAGCATCGCGCCCAGGCTCCGCACCAGCACGTCGGTGTCGCCCCGGACGAGCCATTCGAGCAGCACCAGGACGATCAGGATCCCGGTGGTGGGCAGCACCACCACCCGCGGCAGCAGCCGGGTGCGCCAGTCGACGACCGCGAGGAGGACGAGGACGGGCGTCAGCAGCGCCAGCACCCACGTGGCCGGGTGGTCGCCGAGACGCACGCCGACCGCGACGTTGGCGGGCACGGCGACGAGCGTCGACCACAGCGCGAGCCGTGGCCGTTCCGCGAGGTCGGCGTAGAGCTCCTTCGGGCCCTCGGCCCGCACCATCGCCTGGACCGTGTCGTCGTCGGCGGGGTCGTCGGGCAGCACCTCCGGCGCGGGCTCGGGGAGCGCCCGGATGCCTGCGGGCACGCCGAGCGCGAGCAGGCCGATCAGGCCACAGAGGGCCGCGACGAGCCCCGCGCTCATGCCGTGAAGGTCGCCTGGGTCTCGACAGGCTCGACCTCCGGGGCAGGCTCGACCTCCGGGGCAGGCTCGACCTCCGGGGCAGGCTCGACCTCCGGGGCAGGCCCGACCTCCGGGGCAGGCCCGACCTCCGGGGCAGGCTCGACCTCCGGGGCAGGCCCGACGTCCGGAGCGGGCTGTCGGATGCCGAGCGCGATCTCGCCGGCCGTACGCATCGCCGCGAGCGGCGCCGGCTGGGAGGTGAACAGCTCGAACTGGAGCACCGCCTGGTGGACCAGCAGGTCGAGTCCGCTGATCACCGTGCCGCCGACGCCGCCGACCGACCGCATCAGCGGCGTGGGCCACGGGTCGTAGACGACCTCGAAGAGCACCGGCACCTGGCACCAGGCCGCGACCAGCTGCTCGGTCTGCGCCGAGACCGGCACGGTGGAGACGAGCACCTCGACGTCGGGGCGGGCCTCGAGCGGCGCGATCACGACCTCGGGCCTGCTCGGGTGCGCCGCGATGACGGCACGCGACTCCTCGGCCCGCGCGGTGTCGCGGGCCAGGAGGGTGATCGTACGAGCGCCCAGCTCGGCCAGCGCGAGTCCGGTCGAGCCGGCGGTGGCGCCGGCGCCGAGAACGGCGGCCGCGTGGATCGGGCGGTCGTGCCGCTCCCGGATGGCGGCGACCGCGCCCGGGTAGTCGGTGTTGTCGCCGGCCCAGCCGTAGGTGGTGCGGACCAGCGTGTTGATCGCGCCCGCGAGCTCGGCGCGGTGCGAGCGGGACTCGATCAGCCCGAGCGCCTCCCGCTTGAGCGGCATCGTCAGCGAGAGCCCGCGCCACGAGTCGTCGAGCGTGTCGAGGAACCGCGGCAGGTCGCCCGAGGGCACCTGGCGCGGCTCGTACGCCCATGCCGCGAGGCCGAGCGCCTCGTAGCCGGCGCGGTGCAGCACCGGGGACAGAGAGTGCTCGATCGGGTCGCCGAGCACGGCGCAGCGATGCGCGGGAGCGGTCGTCATGAGGGCCTCACTGGCAGCCCGAGGCGGACTCGGTCTCGCAGTAATGATGGAGCTCCGCGACGTACTGCTGGAACTCGTCGTAGGTGTGGGCGAACTTCGTCTCGCCGGTCGCCAGGTTGACGGCCACGTAGTAGTACCAGTCGCCGTCGGCGGGGTGCAGCGCCGCCTTGATCGCGGCGGCGCCCGGGTTGCCGATCGGACCCGGCGGGAGGCCCTTGGTGACGAAGGTGTTGTACGGCGAGTCGGTGTTCTCCCGCTCCTCCTGCGTCAGCCCCACCGTGAGCGGCCGTCCGAGCGCGTAGTCGACGGTCGCGTCGATCTGGAGGTAGCCGGCCTGGCCCTGCTCCCCCGGGTGCTCGATGCGGTTGTAGATGACCCGCGCGATCTTCGCCATGTCCTCGGGCGTCTTGCCCTCGGACTGCACCAGGCTGGCCACGGTCAGCAGCTGCTGGGTGGTGTAGGCGTGCCCGTCGATCGTGGTGTCCTTGAGGCCCGCATCGGTGGCCTGCTTCTGCCAGGTGCTGACCATCTCGGAGAACATGTCCGAGGGCGAGGCGCCCGGGCCGAAGGCGTACGTGGCCGGGAAGAGGTAGCCCTCCGGGTTGCCACCGGCGGACGCCGGGAGCGAGACCTTGGACAGCGCCTGCTCGGTCTGCGCCCTGGACTTCTTCGACGCCTTCGCGACAGTCGTGACGACGTCGGCGGCGCGGACGCCCTCGCGGACCAGGACGGTGCTCTGGACGAGGTTCTTGTGGTTGACGAGCACGGCGAGGGCGTCGCTCGCCTTCATCTGCTTCTTCAGCTGGTAGTACCCGACCTGGATGCTCCCGGAGCGGGAGTCGGCGTTGGCGGCGTCGATGAACGCCTCCACCGAGGCGACCACGCCGGCCTCCTTGAGGTTGCGGCCCATCGCTGTCGCGGTGTCGCCCTCGTGCACCTGGAAGGTCACCGAACCGGTGCCGGGGCCCGGGTAGTCGGCGGCCGAGCTGCTCAGGTGGTCCTTGATGAAGTGGTAGCCCTTCACGCCGCCCACGACGGCGATGCCGCCGACGATCAGCAGCGCCACCAGCACCGCGAGGCAGCCGGGCACGCCACGGCGCTTGGTGCGCGGCGCGGCGCGGCGCCCGCCACCGGAGGTGGGGACGTACGGGTCGGGGTGCTCGGACTCGGGATGCTCGCCGATCCGCTCGTCGATCCGCTCGTCGATCCGCTCGCCGCCCAGATCACCGGTCAGATCGCCGGTCAGATCACTGGTCACATCACTGGCCGGGGCCGAGGCGTGCTCCTCGGAGGCCGCGTCGATCTGGTCGATCGGGACCGCACGGGTGCCGGTGTCGCCGGCCGCATAACCGGGAATGCCGCCCTCCGGGCCGGTCGGCTCGTCGCCGGTCGGCTCGGGGGCGATGCCCTCGTACAGGTGCTTGCTCATGCGGTGTCTCCTTCGAGCTCCACGAGCTCTCCAGGCGCCACCCCGGAGGCGCGTTCGGTGTCCAGCGCGTGCTGGAGGATGAAGACTGCGGCGGCCTGGTCGACCACCGAGCGACGATCCTGCCCCTTGCGACCCCTGTCGCGCAGCATTGCCTCGGCACTGACCGTGGTGAGTCGCTCGTCCATGAGGCGTACGGGCAGGGGGCGGACCCGGCGGGCGAGCTGTGCGGCGAAGTCGCGGACCTTGGCGGTCGCGGGGTTCTCGCCGCCCTTGAGGGAGCGCGGCAGGCCGACGACCACCTCGAGGAGCGTCGACTCCTCCTCGATCTCGCGGAGGATCTCCTGGAGCCGAGCGACATCGCCGCGGCCCCGTTTCACCGTCTCCACGGGCGTGGCGAGGAACCCGGTGGGGTCGCTCTTCGCGACCCCGATCCGGGCGTCTCCTGGGTCGATGCCCAACCGGACACCCATCCGCATCACTGTGCGCTCACCACCCGGGTCAACGGACGAGGGTCGGCACCAGCGCGATCGCCTCGTCGATCTTGCCGACCTCGGTGCCACCGCCCTGGGCCAGGTCGTCCTTGCCGCCGCCCCGGCCACCGAGGACCGGGCCGAGGGCCTTCACGAACTCGCCGGCCTTGAGGCCGCGCGCGCGGCCGGCCTCGTTGACCGTCGTGACGACGGCGACCTTGTCGTCGGCGTCGCCGATGATGACGACGACGGCAGCGCGGTCGGCGCCCCCCGGAATCTGACCGAGGCGGGCGCGTACGTCCATCGCGAGGGTGCGCACGTCGTTGCCGCCGGCGCCCGCGGCGCGGGCCGCGACGACGGCGACGCCGTCGACGTCGATCGCCTTGTCGGCGATCGACCCGGCGCTCGCGAGCAGTTGCGCGACGCGCACCTTCTCGATCTCCTTCTCGGCGCTCTTGAGGCGCTCCATCATCTCGGCGACACGACCGACCAGGTCATCGCCCTGCTGAGCCTTGAGCAGATCGGTCAGGCTGCCGACGACGTCGCGCTCACGGGCGAGGTACTTGAAGCCCTCGACGCCGGTGAACGCCTCGATGCGGCGGTTGCCCGAGCCGACCGAGGCCTCGCTGGTCACCACCAGGGTGCCGATCTGCGAGGAGTGGTCGACGTGCGTGCCACCGCAGAGCTCGCGGCTCCACGGGCCGCCGATCTCGACGACACGGACGTTGGAGTCGTCGTACGTCTCCCCGAACAGCGCGACCGCGCCCCAGTCCTTGGCCTGGCTCAGGGACATGTACTGCGCGGAGACGGCGAGGTCGGCACGCAGGGCGTTGTTGGAGACCTCCTCGATCTCCTGGACCTGGCCCCGGGTCAGGCCCTGGGTCCAGCCGAAGTCGAGGCGCAGGTACCCGGGACGGTTGTACGAGCCGGACTGCAGCGCGGTGGGGCCGAGCACCTCACGGAGCGCGGCGTGCACGACGTGGGTGCCGGAGTGCGCCTGCCGGGCGCCGAGGCGCCAGTCGGGGTCGACCTGGGCGTGCAGCGCGGCGCCGGCGGCCGAGGCCCCGGCGAACTCGCCGTCGACGACGCGGACCTGGTGGACCACGAGGCCCTTGACCGGGCGCTGGACGTCGATCACCTCGAGGCGACCGCCGTCGAACTCGATGATGCCTGCGTCGGCGGCCTGGCCGCCGGACTCGGCGTAGAACGGGGTGCGGTCGAGGATCAGCTCCCCCAGCTCACCATGCGCGAGCGAGGGCACGGCCTTGCCCTCGCGCAGCAGCGCGATCGGCTTGGACTCGGTGCTCAGCGTCGTGTACGCCTGCCAGTCGGTCGGCCCGTTGGTGTCGAGGATGTCTCGGTAGATCGACAGGTCGGCGTGCTGGCCCTTCTTGGCCTTCGCATCGGCCTTGGCCCGCTCGCGCTGCTCGGCCATGAGGGTGCGGAAGCCCTGCTCGTCGACGCTCAGGCCGGCCTCGGAGGCCATCTCGAGCGTCAGGTCGATCGGGAAGCCGAACGTGTCGTGCAGCTGGAACGCCTTGTCGCCGGTGAGGACCGGGGAGCCGCCGGTCGCGACCTTCTGCTTCAGCTCGGTGGCGGCCAGGTCGAAGATCTGGGTGCCGGACTGGAGGGTCTTGCGGAACGCCTCCTCCTCGGCGTTGGCGACGCGCAGGATGCGGTCCCAGCCGGTGTGGAGCTCGGTGTAGGTCTCGCCCATCTTGTCGCGGGAGACCGGCAGCAGCTCGGGCAGCGCGGGGTCCTCGTAGCCGAGCAGGCGGACGTTGCGGATGGCGCGGCGCAGGAGGCGGCGCAGCACGTAGCCACGGCCCTCGTTGCCCGGCGTCACGCCGTCACTGATCAGCATCATCGAGGAGCGGATGTGGTCGGCGACGACCCGGAAGCGGACATCGTCGTCGTACGAGGCGCCGTACGTCTTGCCGGTGAGCTCCTGGGCCTTCTCGATCACCGGGAAGACGACGTCGGTCTCGTACATGTTGTTCGTGCCCTGGAGCAGGTACGCGACCCGCTCGAGGCCGAGGCCGGTGTCGATGCCGGTCTGGGCGAGCTTGCCGGCGATGTCGACGTCGTACTTCGAACGGGCGGCGGAGATGTCGTCCTGCATGAAGACGAGGTTCCAGAACTCGAGGTAGCGGTCGCCTGCGTCCCAGTCGCGTTCGGCGCCGAACTGCGGGCCGCGGTCGATCAGGATCTCCGAGCACGGACCGCCCGGGCCGGGAACGCCCATCGACCAGTAGTTCTCCCGGGGAGGCAGCCGGACGATGCGGTCGTCGGGCAGGCCGCTGACCCGCTTCCAGATCGAGACCGCCTCATCGTCGCCGTCGAGCACCGACGGGTAGAGGACGGACTCGTCGAGGCCGAAGCCGCCGTGCTCGAGGGACTTGGTGACCAGGTCCCAGGCGAGCGTGATGGCGCCCTCCTTGAAGTAGTCGCCGAAGGAGAAGTTGCCGCACATCTCGAAGAACGTGCCGTGCCGGGTGGTCTTGCCGACCTCTTCGATGTCGGGCGTGCGGATGCACTTCTGCACCGACGTGGCGCGCTGGAAGGGCGGGGTGGCTTGGCCGAGGAAGTACGGCTTGAACGGCACCATGCCGGCATTGACGAAGAGCAGGTTGGGGTCGTCGAGCAGCAGCGACGCCGACGGCACGGCCGTGTGGGCCATCGTCGGGTGGTCGGCGAAGTGGCTGGTGAAGCGGCGGCGGATCTCCGCCGTGCTCAGCCAGGTGTCGGGGCGGCCCTCGTTGGACGCTGTGCTCACTGCTGGGTGCCTTCCTGAAGTGGCTCGGCCACGTCGTCGCCAGCGGCGATCGAGCGTGGGTCATGACCGGAGGTCAATAGTGGAGTGGAGTCGTGCGTGGGAGTGAATCGTTCGCGCAGCCGCGGCTCGGCCTCGGCCTTGCCCTGCGCCACCTCGTCGCGCAGCATCCGAGCGCCCAGCCCGATCGCCTGCCAGCGGTCGCGCAGCCCCTCGGGCGTCAGCGCCTCGGCCGCGCGGCGACCCCGGAGGGCGGCGTAGAGACCGGCGCCGGCGCCGGCGGCGAACCACAGTCCGCGCTTCATGCGGCCCCCTCGTCGGGCAGGGTGGTCGCCGCCTCGGCGCCGACCTGGGTGCGCTGGCGCGCGCGATACTGGCGCAGCGCCTCCTTCATCTCGGCCTTGCGATCCTTGCGGGAGCGCTTGACCTCGCGCTTCATCTCAAAGCGGATCCTGTTGCGGGTCTCGGGGGCCAGCGCGCGGCGGATGCCGTGCACCATCGAGGCCGTCTGCACCACCGTCTCGCGCACCACCGCGTCGGCGAACGCGGGACCCGACAGCGTGACCTTCACCGGAGCACGGTCGGCACCATCGAGGGAGGCGCCGTCCTCGCCGAGGTGGGTGATGACGTACTCGGGCGCGGCGCTCGCGGGGTGGGGAGCATCGGTGCCAGGACCCCGGGGGGCCGCCGGCGCGGCGCTCGAGCCGCGAGCGCCGGCGAGCCCCGAGACCTCGGCCTCGAGATCCGCCAGCCGCTGCGCCAGCGCGGCCGCCTGCGTACGGGTGGCGAGCAGTGCCCGGGTCACCATCACGAGGGCACCAGCGACCGCGCACAGCACGGCGGTCAGGAGGATGCCCATCATGGGGACCGACCCTATCGCGCGCAGCCTCGGCGACTCATGCCCCGGGGCATTCCACGGGACTTCGCGCGGGGCCGGGCGCACGACTCAGGCGGCGGACTCCGCGTCGGCCAGGCTCTCCTCGGCCAGCAGCCGCTCGGCGACCGGGACACCGACCTCGTGGATCCGCCTCGCCAGGAGCGCGGTGACGATGCCGGTCGCGACCCACATCCCACACGCGATCAGGCCCGCGGCCGTGTATCCACCATCCCCCGGATAGATCCGGCCGGGCGCCGTGCTGGCCGCGAGGATCGCGCCGGCGAGGGCGCTGCCCACGGCGTACCCGACGTAGCGCAGCACCTGGTTGAAGCTCATCGCGCTCGCCGTCTCCGCGCTCGAGACGGCCCGCAGCAGCATGCCCGGGACGACGGCGAAGATGCCGCCGACGCCGATGCCGGCGATCCCCATCACCACGAAGATCCGAACCATGCCGCCACGGTCGAGGCTGAACATCGCCATCGCCGCGAACAGGACCATGCAGGCGATCGGCAGCACGGCGGCGTGCGAGGCCCGCCGTACGAGGGACGGGGTGATCCGGGTGGCCGCGAAGCTACCCGCCGAGAACGGCACCAGCGCCAGGCCGCCGAGGATCACCGAGGCGCCCAGCCCGTACCCGGTGCTGACCGGCGTCTGGACGAAGCGGACCCCGAGGGAGAGCAGCAGATACATGCCGACCCCGGCGAGCAGAGCGGCCACGTTGGCGGTGAGGACGGCGCGATGACGCAGCAGAGCCAGACTCACCAGCGGGTGCGGGCTGCGCAGCTGATGACGGACCCACACGACGAGCAGCACCACGCCGGCGAGCAGGACGCCGAGCGTGCGGACCGAGAGCCACTGCCACTCCTCCCCCTCGCCGAGCGCCAGCAGCACCCCGCTCAACCCCAGAGCCAGGAGGACGGCGCCGACCACGTCGAGCGGCTCGGTGTCACGGCCGCGGGAGCCGGGCACCACGACGACGGCTCCGATCAGCGCGAGGACGGCGACCACGGCGCCGAACCCGTACGCGGCGCGGACCCCGCCGGCCTCGGCGACCACGCCGGTGAGCGGGTAGCCGAGCCCGATGCCCGTGACGGTCGTGATGGAGAGGATGGCGATCGCCGGCCGGGCCCTCTCCAGCGGCAGGGCGTCGCGGACGACCGCGACGGCCAACGGCGTCAGGCTGAGCCCGAGACCCTGCAGGGCGCGTCCGACCAGGAAGATCCCGAAGCCGACCGGCAGCGCCGCGATCACGCAGCCCGCCGCGACGATGGCGACCGCGGCGATGATGACCGCGCGTCGGCGGGGGCCGTCACCGAGCCGCCCGATGGTCGGGGTCGCGATCGCACCCGCGAGCATCGTGGCCGTCACCACCCACTGCGAGGTGGCCGCGGAGACGTGGTCCATCGCCGCGATCGCCGGCACCAGCGGAGCACCGAGGCTGCTCACCACCGCCGAGACCAGACACGCGAAGACGAGACCGGGCAGGAGCAGCGGATGCACCCGCTCGGCCCGCGTCGCGGCGTGGCGGTGGGCGATCTGGATCGACATGGTGCTGCTCATCCCCTTCGGTGCGGCCCTCTCACCGATCGGAGACGGCCTCACCAGCCTCGTCGGCAGCGCGACATACGTCCAATGATGCTTTTGACACATCTCGATTCGATTTGTGCATGATGGAGGCATGCGGCTTCGCGACCTGTCCTGGCTGATGACCCTGCGCGACCACGAGCACGTGACGACCGCGGCCTCGGCGCTACGGATCCCCCAGCCGACGCTGTCCCGCGCGCTGGCCCGGATCGAGGACGAGCTCGGGGCGGTCGTGTTCGAGCGGGTGCCGTCGGGTCTGCGCACGACGCCGATCGGACTGCTCGCGATCGCCGCCGCGGAGGACATCACCGCCCGGTACGACCGGCTGCTCACCGACATCGGCAACCTGATCGACCCGGACACCGGGATCGTGCGCCTGGCCTTCCTCGACTCCACCTCGGTCTCGTTCGTGCCGAGGCTCCTGCAGCGCTTCCGTGAGATCGCCCCGCGGGTGCAGGTCGCGCTGAGCCAGGAGCCCGGCCACGAGATCATCGACGACCTGATGGCCGCGCGTGCCGATCTCGCGATCACGTCATTGCGCCCGGCGGGGGCGTACGGCTGGCTGCCGCTGTACGAGGAGCGCCTGGTCCTCATCGTCCCCGACGGGCACCCGCTCGCCGGAGCGACGACGGTGCGCCCGGCCGACCTCGCGCGGGAGCAGTTCGTCACGCCGCCGGCCGGGTTCGGCTACCGGTCGCTGACCGACGGACTGCTGGCCGCGGACGGCGTCGTGCCGCGGGTCTCCTTCGAGAGCCAGGACCTGGCGACGATCGAGGGCCTGGTCGGCGCCGGGCTCGGGGTGGCGATCGTGCCGGAGGCGTTCGCCGGGCTCAGCGGCACGATCGCCGTCGGGCTTGCGAGCGACGATGCCCGCCGAGCCGTCGGCATGACCTGGCGCACCGACCGGGAGCTGAGCCAGCCGGCGATCCGGTTCCGGGAGATGGCGATCGCCGAGTTCCACGCCTGACGGGCCCGAGGCGCTCGGAGTGCCTCGGCCCGGCCGACGGGTCCGGCCGACGGGGTCCGGCCGACGGGTCCGGCCGACGTCATCGGCCGCGGATGATCTTCCGGATCCGCTCCCAGCGGTCCTTGACCGCGGCCTCGTTGCCGTGGGTGGTCGGCTGGTAGTAGGCGGTGTCGCCGATGGCATCGGGCGCGTACTGCTGCTCGGCGATGCCGAACGGCTCGTCGTGGGCATACTTGTACTCGGTGCCGTGGCCCAGCTTCTTCGCGCCGCCGTAGTGCGCGTCGCGCAGGTGCGGCGGGACCTGGCCGATCTTGCCGGCCTTGACGTCGGCGATCGCGGCGAAGATCGCGGTGGTGACGGCGTTGGACTTGGGCGCGACTGCGAGCGCGATGGTCGCCTGGGCCAGCGTCAGCTGCGCCTCCGGGAGTCCGATCAGCTGCACGGTCTGGGCGGCGGCCACGGCGGTGGTGAGGGCGGTGGGATCGGCCAGACCGATGTCCTCGCTGGCCAGGATCATCAGCCTCCGGGCGATGAAGCGCGGATCCTCACCGGCTTCGAGCATCCGGGCGAGGTAGTGCAGCGCCGCGTCGGCGTCGCTGCCCCGGACCGACTTGATGAAGGCACTGATGACGTCGTAGTGCTGGTCGCCCTGGCGGTCGTAGCGGACCGCGGCCTGATCCACCGCGGTCTCGGCCGCCGTCAAGGTGATCTCGTCGGAGTCCATCGAGACCGCCGCACCCGCCGCCGCCTCGAGGTAGGTCAGCGAGCGCCTCGCGTCGCCACCGGCGAGCCGGACCAGGTGTTCGAGCGCCTCGTCCTCGATCGTGAGACGCCCGCCCAGGCCACGCTCGTCGCTGAGCGCGCGCTGCAGCACCGCGCGGACGTCGTCGTCGGTGAGCGACTCGAGGCGCAGCAGCAGGCTGCGCGAGAGCAGCGGGCTGATCACGGAGAAGAACGGGTTCTCGGTCGTCGCGGCGACCAGGGTCACCCAGCGGTTCTCGACGCCGGGCAGCAGAGCGTCCTGCTGGGCCTTGGAGAAGCGGTGCACCTCGTCGACGAAGAGCACCGTCTCCTGGCCCGTACGGACGAGCCGGGCGCGGGCCGAGTCGATCGCGGCCCGGACCTCCTTGACGCCGGCGCTGACCGCGGACACCTCCACGAACCGGCGGTCGGTCTGGCGCGAGACGATCGAGGCGATCGTGGTCTTGCCGGTGCCCGGCGGGCCCCACAGCAGCAGGGAGAGGGACTGGTCGCCCTCGATCAGCTGGCGCAGCGGCGAGCCCGGGGCACGCAGCTGCGCCTGTCCGGCGAGCTCGTCGAGCGTACGAGGCCGCATCCGGACGGCCAGCGGGGCGGCCACGTGGTCGGCGTCTGAGAGTGAACCCCCATCCGCTGCTGTCCCACGTGCCGCCCCACGGGCCGCCTCGGCTGGCTCGTCTGCGATCTCGAAGAGCCCGTCCGCCACGCCGTCGTCCACGACTACGGAGTATGGACGGTGCGCTCTCCGAGGTCGAACCAGGTGTCGCTGAAGCCCGGCTGCGTCGGCAGATCGGTCGGCGGCGTCACCGGCGTCGCGGGGTGGTGTCCCAGCTCGCCGGCGAAGTGGCAGGCCACCTTGTGCGTCGGCCCAATCTGCAGCAGCGGCGGCTCGACCTGCGCACAGATCTCCTGCGCGAGCGGGCAGCGGGTGCGGAAGTGGCAACCCGAGGGCGGGTCGATCGGGCTCGGCACGTCACCGGAGAGCCGGATGCGCTCACGCCGACCGCCGACCACGGCCTGCTTGACGTCGGGCACGGCGGAGAGCAGTGCCTGGGTGTACGGGTGGTGCGCGTGGCCGTAGATCGAGTCCCGGTCACCGATCTCCACGATCTTGCCCAGGTACATCACCGCGACCTCGGGGCAGAAGTGCCGCACGATCGCGAGGTCGTGCGCGATGAACAGGAAGGCGATGCCGAACTCCTTCTGCAGATCCTGCAGAAGGTTGATCACCTGCGCCTGGATCGACACGTCGAGCGCCGAGACCGGCTCGTCGGCGACGAGCAGCTTCGGCTGCAGCGTCAGGGCGCGGGCGATGCCGATGCGCTGGCGCTGGCCGCCGGAGAACTCGTGCGGATAGCGGTTGTAGTGCTCGGGGTTGAGACCGACGATCTCCAGCAGCTCCTGGACCCGGCCGAGGATCTTGTTCTTCGGCAGGACCTTGTGGATCTCGAGCGGCGCACCGATGATCGAGCCGACGGTGTGGCGCGGGTTGAGCGAGGTCGCCGGGTCCTGGAAGATCATCTGGATGTCGCGGCGCAGCGGCAGCAGCTGGCGCTGGCTGAGGTCGGCGATGTCGCGACCCTCGAACTCGATCTTGCCGTCGGTGGGCTTGTAGAGGCGGGTGATCAGGCGACCCGTCGTCGACTTGCCACAGCCCGACTCGCCCACCAGGCCCAGCGAGCCGTTCGCTCGCACCTGGAACGACACCCCGTCGACGGCCTTGACGTGGCCCACGGTGCGGCGCACGACGCCGGCGCTCTTGATCGGGAAGTGCATCTGCAGCCCGTCGACGCTCAGCACCGGCGGGGCGCTCAGGTCGGCTTGCAGGGCGGCGTGCCCGTCGTTCATGGGGGTCGGCTCCTTGCCGTTCAGGTCGACGCTCATCGCTCCTCCTGGACGAGGTCGGGAGCGATCTCCGGCAGCACCTCGGTGCTGTAGACCTCGTCGGGATTGGCGAGATGGCACCGCTTGGTGTGCGCGCCGCCGGCCACGGCCGGCGTGAGCTCGGGCAGCTGGGTGAAGCACAGGTCGCCCGGGACCTTGTCGCGGTGGTCGCAGCGCGGGTGGAAGGCGCAACCCGTCGGCGGGTTGAGCAGGCTGGGCGGGTTGCCCTTGATCGGGATGAGCTTGGCGTCCGGGTCGCCGGTGACCTCGGGAACGCTCGAGAGCAAACCCCAGGTGTACGGCATCTCCGGCCGCACCAGGATCTCCTTGGTCGGGCCGTACTCGACCGCCCGGCCGGCGTACATCACCAGGACGTCGTCCGCCATCTCCGCCACCACGCCGAGGTCGTGGGTGATGATGATGATCGCGGAGTCGAACTCACGCTGCAGGTCCTGCAGCAGATCCAGGATCTGTGCCTGGACGGTGACGTCGAGCGCCGTGGTCGGCTCGTCGGCGATCAGCAGCCCGGGGTCGTTGATCAGGCTCATCGCGATCATCGCGCGCTGGCGCATGCCGCCGGAGAACTGGTGCGGGTAGCTGTCGACCCGACGGTTGGGGTTGGGGATGCCCACCCGGTCCAGCATCTCGATGGTGCGTGCGCGCGCCGCCTTGCGACTGACGTTGTTGTGGACCCGGTAGGCCTCGGCGATCTGGTTGCCCACCGTGTAGTACGGGTGCATCGCCGAGAGCGGGTCCTGGAAGATCATCGCGACGTCCTTGCCCCGCCGGCGCCGCATCTCCTCGTTGGAGAGCTTGAGCAGGTCGACGCCGTCCAGCAGGATCTCGCCGCTGACCTGGGCGTTGGTGCCTCGGTGCAGACCGAGGATCGCCGAGCTCGAGACGGACTTGCCCGAACCGGACTCCCCCACGATGCCGAGGGTCTTGCCCCGCTGCACCTCGTAGGAGAGGCCGTCGGTCGCCTTGACGATCCCGTCCGAGGTCGGGAAGTGCACGACGAGGTCGCGGACCGAGAAGTAGCTGTCTGAAGGGTCGCTCGGCATGGAGGTGGTCTTCTTCTCTGTGGTGCTCATGGATCGTTCCTCAGTCCAGCCGGACCCGCGGGTCGATGAACGCGTAGAGGATGTCGACAACGATGTTGGCGACGATCACGAAGGTGGAAAGCAGCAGGACGATACCGACAATCGTAGGCAGGTCCTGGCGGGAGTTGGAGGTCACCGCGAGGAGACCGAGGCCGTGGAACGTGAAGACGTTCTCGGTGATGATCGCGCCACCGAGCAGGATGGCGAGGTCGAGACCGGCCATCGTGACCAGCGGGGTGAGTGCCGCGCGCAGCGTGTGCTTCAGCATCAGCGGGACCCGCTTGACGCCCTTCGCCTTGGCGGTGCGGACGTAGTCCTCACCCGAGGCCTCGATGATGAACGCTCGGCTCATCCGGGTGTACGCCGCCATGTAGAACAGCGCCAGCGTGAGTGCCGGAAGGATCAGGTTGGTGAACCACAGACTTGGATTCTGGGTCAGCGGCACGTAGACCGGCAGCTGGAAGATCCCCCAGCGGATGGCCACGAACCGGAGCAGGAGCAGACCGATCACGAAGGTCGGGAAGGCGTAGAAGATCAGCGCGAAGCCGACGATGCCGCGATCCAGGAACGAGCCCTTGGTCATCGCGGCGATGATGCCGAAGAGCAGGCCTCCGATGATCCAGAAGACGAAGGCCACCAGAGCGATGGAGAACGAGACCGGGATCGCGGAGCTCAGCAGCTGGTTGACCGTCTCGGTGTTGACCATCGAGTAGCCGAGGCACGGGGCCGCACAGTGGGTGACGACCGACGGGTTGGCGTCGCGCACCGCCTTGTCCAGCGGATAGTCGCGGCCCTTGACCAGGCCGCCGAGGAAGCTCCCCCACTGGCTGAGGATCGGCTTGTCGTAGCCGAGCGCCTTGCTGGTCTGCTCGACCTGCGCAGGCGAGCAGACCTTGCCGCACGCGTTGCGCGCGGGGTCGAAGGCTCCGGAGAAGAAGAGCAGGAACGTCACGAAGCTCATCACGAGGAGCAGGACGACACCGATCAGGAGCCGACGGACGATATAGGCAAACATGGGTTCAGTTGCACCTTGCCGCTAAAAGCTGGTGGCCGTGGAGCGGCGCGAGCGATGCGCGCCGCTCCACGAGGAAAGCGAATTGTCGAAGCTTGGTCGCCGGGCGAGCCACGGTGGCGGCCGAGTCTCCTCGACCGCCACCGACGGGCTCACTTGACGTTGATGCCGCCCAGATCGGGGTAGCCGTTGGAGGACGGCGTCGTCTGGTAGTTGATCACGTCCTTGCCGTGGAGCAGGTTGAACACCTGGTTCTCCAGCGGCACGTACGCGTTGTCCTTGCCGAGCTGCTCGTCGGCCTTCTGCAGCGCCGTCGTCTGCGCGGCCAGCGTGCTGGCGTTCTGCGCCTGGTCGACGTACGAGTTGAACGTCGGGTCGTTGTACTGGCCGTAGTCGTTCTGGCTCGACGTCTTGGTCAGGTTGATCCGACCGTCGAACAGCGGCGGGGTGACGGTGATGGCCGACGGCCAGTCAGCACCCCAGCCGGCCCAGTACAGGTCGCCGTTGTTCGACGGCTTCTGGATGGTCGCGTAGTAGTTGTCCGCGTCGATGCCCGTGAGGGTCACCTGGAAGCCGGCGGCCTGCCACTGCGACTTGAGCGCCGCGGCCTGCTTGTCGGCCGTGTCGGTCTTCTCGTACATGAAGTTGATCGGGTACGGCATCTTGACGCCGGCCTGCTGCAGGAGCTGCTTGGCCTTGGCCGGGTCACCGGTCAGCGGCACGTTGAACTCCGGGTTCGGCTTGTAGCCGTGCACGGTCGGAGCCACCAGCGAGTGCGCCGGCAGGAACGCCTTCGAGCCGCCACCCGCGTCGATCCAGGCCTGCGGGGCCGTCGCGGTGTAGAGCGCCTTGCGCACCGTCGGGTTCGACAGCCGCTTCATGTTGAACTGCAGGTAGTCGATGTACGGCGAGGGGACCGACGACAGGCGGTCCTTCACCGAGCTGGAGTTCAGCTGGTTGAACCGGGTCGCGGGGACCGAACGGTCGGTGACCGCCTGGGTGTCCTTGCCGCTGTCGGCGATCAGCCGGTCGGCGATCGTCTCGGTGGTCGAGGTGACCTCGAAGACGATCTTGTCCGGCAGCGCCTGGCGCACGGAGGTGGAGTCGGTCGCCGGGTCGTAGTTCGTGTTGCGCACGAACGTGCCGCCGGTGTTCTGGTCCCAGCTGCCGTCGAGCTTGTACGGACCGTCGGAGAAGACCGAGTAGTTGGACTTGTCGCCCTGGTCCTGGTCCTTGCGGTACGGGTCCATCATGTGAAGCGCAGCGATCGCGAGCGGGAAGTCCGGCCACGGGTGCTTGAACTTGTAGGTGATCGTCTGCCCGTCGCAGGTGACAGCCTTGTCGAAGGCGGCCTGGCCGGCCTGGTTGGCCGCCGAGGTGTCATAGGGGCCGGCGTAGATCGACGAGCCGTCCTTGTTGGTCGGGACGTCGAGATAGGCGACGAGGTAGTTCGGGCCGCCCGGGATCACGCTCTGCGCGAAGACGCGGGAGGCGCCGTACTTGAGATCGTCACACGTGATCGGCTTGCCGTCCTGCCACTTCACGCCGTCCTTCAGCGTGAACTTCCAGGTCTTGGCGCCATCGAGCGACGTGCCCGTGTCGGTCGCCAGGTCGGCCACCGGCTTGACGCCGGCGGTCTTGTCCGTGGTGTCCGGGAACGTGACCAGCTGCCGGTAGACCAGACGCGACATGTTCGTGATGTCGCGGCCGATGTACAGACGCTGCGGGTCCAGGTGCTCGGGCTTCGCCGACGTCGCGGTCAGGTAGTACAGCGTGCCCTTCTCGGCCGAAGCCGACGCGCCACCTCCACCACAGGCCGACAGGAGCGCCACGGCGGTGACCGCGACGGCCCCGAGAGCAACCGCTCGCTTCCGATTCCTCAACATGATTTCTCCTTCTTAAAGTGGCGTCTCAACGGACGCACACATCTCCCCCGAGGGGAGAGGCTTGATGGGGCGAACGGTGTTAACGGTCGCCCTTGGGGTCGAGCGCGTCGCGCAGGCCGTCGCCGAGCAGGTTGAAGCTGACGACGACCACGACGATGACGATCGCCGGGATCCAGAAGTACAGCGGGTCGCCGTCGATCCACGCGGTGGCGTCGGACAGCACGTTGCCGAGCGTCGGCAGCGGAGCCTGGACACCGACGCCCAGGAAGCTCAGGGCGGCCTCGGCCGAGACGTAGGACGGGAGCAGCAGCGTGCTCATCACCAGCAGCGGCGCCCAGACGTTCGGCAGGATCTCGCGGAAGTAGATCCGGCTGTTCGAGGCGCCCAACGACCGGGCGGCGTCGATGAACTCGCGTTCGCGGATCGACAGCACCTGCCCGCGCACGAGGCGCGCGACCGCCGGCCATCCGAAGAACCCGAGCACGAGGATGATGTAGAGCGCGTTCGCGAGGTTGCCGTGCAGATGCAGGGAGTTGTTGAAGAACGCGACGATCGGCGCGGACAGCGCCAGCAGCATCAGGGTCTGCGGGAACGAGAGCGTCAGGTCGACCAGCCGGCCGATCACCGCATCGACCATGCCGCGCGAGTAGCCACCGATGATGCCGAGCACGGTGCCGATCACGACCGAGACGATCGTGGCGCACAGGCAGATGCCGATCGAGAAGGCGACACCCAGCCACAGCCGCGAGAGCACGTCCCAGCCGGTGCCCGGGACCACACCCAGCGGGTGGGAGGCGCTGATGCCGCCATGGGCGCCACGGGGCACACCGCCGTTGGACGGATCCGTCAGGTCCTGGTGCAGGGTGCTGTAGTCGAGCACGCCGAGCTTGACCAGCACCGGCGCGAGGATCGCGGCGAGCGCCAGGAGGGCGACCACGATGAACGCCGCCATCGACAGCTTGTCCTTGCGGAACCGCGAGATCGCCAAGCGGGTCGGGGACTTCGCCACCGGTGCTGCGACGACCGGGTCCTCGCCACCTTCGGAGCGCCACTCGGTTTCCGTGGAGCTGATCGTCATGGGTACCTCGTTGATCTGGATTGCATTGACTTCCTAGGAAAGACAGTTGACACCGTAGCCGACCAGCTGTCCCGGACCAGCCGACTCTATCTGCACAGAGTGCCGCAGGCTGATTGCGGGCAGATTACGGTTTGGACACGAACGGCGCCATCGCCGTTCACATAGCCCGTGGGAGCGGAGTTCCGGGCCGAACGACGATGGCCTCCCGGACCGGCGTGCCGGCGGGAGGCCATCGGGTCAGGAACGGCGCCGGCTACTCCGGCTTCGCGTCAACGCCGGCCTCCTTGCGCTGCTCCGGGGTGATCGGCGCCGGCGCGGCGGTGAGCGGGTCGAAGCCGCCACCGGACTTCGGGAAGGCGATCACCTCGCGGATCGAGTCGGTCTTGGTCAGGTGCTGGAGCACCCGGTCCATACCGAGGGCGATGCCGCCGTGCGGCGGGGCGCCGAACTTGAACGCGTCGAGCAGGAAGCCGAACTTCTCCTGGGCCTCGTCCTCGCCGAGACCCATCACGCTGAAGACCCGCTTCTGGATGTCCTCGCGGTGGATACGGATGGAGCCGCCGCCCAGCTCGGTGCCGTTGCAGACGATGTCGTACGCGTACGCCAGCGCATTGCCCGGGTCGGTGTCGAACGTCGCCTCGAACTCCGGCTTGGGGCCGGTGAAGGCGTGGTGCACAGCGGTCCAGGCTCCGGCGCCCACCGCGACGTCACCGGAGGCGACCGCGTCCGAGGCGGGCTCGAACATCGGGGCGTCGACCACCCAGGTGAACGCGAAGGTGTCGGGGTCGAGCAGCTCGAGTCGGCGGGCGATCTCCACGCGGGCCGCGCCGAGCAGGGCGCGGCTGGGCTTGGTGGCACCGGCGGCGAAGAAGGCACAGTCGCCGGGCTGGGCGCCGAGGTGCGCGGCCAGACCGGCCTGCTCGGCCTCCGACAGGTTCTTGGCGACGGGGCCGCCGAGGGTGCCGTCCTCCTGGAAGAGGACGTAGGCGAGGCCCTTGGCGCCACGCTGCTTGGCCCACTCCTGCCAGGCGTCGAGCACCTTGCGGGGCTGGCTGGCGCCGCCCGGGTAGACGACCGCACCGACGTACTCGCTCTGGAAGACGCGGAACGGCGTCTCCTTGAAATAGTCGGCGCACTCGATCAGCTCGAAGCCGAAGCGCAGGTCGGGCTTGTCGGAGCCGTACTTGCTCATCGCCTCGGCGTAGGTCATCCGGGGCAGCGGGGTCTGCACCTCGACGCCGATGGTGGACCACATCGCCGTGATGATGTCCTCCATCATCTCGATGACGTCGTCCTGGTCGACGAAGCTCATCTCGATGTCGAGCTGGGTGAACTCCGGCTGGCGGTCGGCGCGGAAGTCCTCGTCGCGGTAGCAGCGCGCGATCTGGTAGTAGCGCTCGAGGCCGCCGACCATGAGGAGCTGCTTGAAGAGCTGCGGGGACTGCGGCAGGGCGTACCAGCTGCCCGGGTGCAGGCGGGCCGGGACCAGGAAGTCGCGGGCGCCCTCAGGCGTGGAGCGGGTCAGAGTCGGGGTCTCGACCTCGACGAAGTCGCGTCGGCCGAGGACCTCGCGGATCGCCTGGTAGACCTTCGAGCGCAGTCGGATGGCGTGGGCCGGGCCGGAGCGGCGCAGGTCGAGGTAGCGGTGCTTGAGGCGCGCCTCCTCGGAGACCTCGCCGGCGCCGTGGGCGGCCGCGTCGTCGATCGGGAACGGCAGCGGCGCGCTGGCGTTGAGGATCTCCAGGTCGGAGACGACGACCTCGATCTCACCGGTGGCGAGGTTGGGGTTGACGTTGGCCTCGGTACGGGCGATGACCTCGCCGGTGACCTTGAGGCAGAACTCCGAGCGGAGCTCGCCCGCGACCTCGGCGTCACGGATGACGAGCTGGACCACGCCGCTCGACTCGCGCAGGTCGATGAAGGCGACCCCACCGTGATCGCGGCGGCGGGCCACCCACCCGGCGAGACGGACTGTTTCACCGACGTTGGCCGTGGTTAACGAGCCGGCGTCATGGGTGCGGATCACTTCATGTCCTTACGTTGAATAGTCACAAGTTGTGGGTCGAGAGGTCAGTTGTCGCTGGCGGACGCGACGACGCGGGGGCGCAGGTCCTCGACAGGAGGCTGCCACGTGGTCGCGTCAGCGGCCACCTGGTCGCCGCTGCGGATGTCGCGGACCGCATCGCCGCCCTGGTCGCCGCTGCCGGAGAACCAGACGTACGGGATGCCGCGCTTCTCGGCGTACTTGATCTGCTTGCCGAACTTGTCGGCCTTGGCCGCGACCTCGGTCGCGATGCCGCGCGAGCGCAGCTGCTGGGCGACGGCGTCCGCGGCCGGCCGGCTCTCCTCGTCGGTGAGCGCGATCAGCACGGCGCTGGGGACGCTCCGGTTCGCGGTCACGGCGCCGTCGCCGAGCAGCGGCACCAGCGCCCGGCTGACGCCGAACGAGATGCCGACGCCGGGGTAGGTGCTGCGGCCATCGCTGGCCAGCGAGTCGTAGCGCCCGCCCGAGCAGATCGAGCCGAGCGACTCGAAGCCGTCCAGGCGGGTCTCGAAGACGGTGCCGGTGTAGTAGTCCAGGCCGCGGGCGATCGACAGGTCGGCGACGACCCGGATCCGCTCACTCGTGATGGCTGCGCAGCCCTCGATCACGGCGGCCAGCTCGGTGAGGCCCTCCTCGAGGAGGGGGTGCTCGACGCCGAGCGCCCGTACGGCCTCGACGAAGCCGGTGTCGGCCGACGAGATCTGCGCGAGCGCGAGCGTCTGCCCGGCCTGCTCGGCGGTGAGCCCGGCGTCGGAGCAGAGCAGCTCGCCGACCTTCTCGGCCGGCATCTTGTCCAGCTTGTCGACCAGCTGCATCACGCGCAGCGGGTCACCGCCTCGAGCCCGGACGCCGAGGCCCTCATAGAAGCCCTGGATGAGCTTGCGGTTGTTGACCTGGATCCGGAAGCCGGGCAGGAACGCGAGCCCGCCGAGCGCCTCCGCCATGACCCGGGCGACCTCCACGTCGTGGTGGAACCCGAGGGTGTCGCGTCCGACGATGTCGATGTCGGCCTGGGTGAACTCGCGGAACCGGCCGGCCTGGGGGCGCTCGCCGCGCCAGACCTTCTGGATCTGGTAGCGGCGGAACGGGAACTCCAGCTTGCCGGCGTTCTCCATCACGTAGCGCGCGAACGGCACGGTGAGGTCGAAGTGCAGACCCATCCCGGAGTGGGGCGCGGTGTCGCCGTCCTCGATCGCCTGGAGCCGCTTGAGGACGTAGACCTCCTTGGACGTCTCCCCCTTCGCGAGCAGCTGGTCCATCGGCTCGACCGCACGGGTCTCGAGGTTGGCGAAGCCGTGCAGCTCGAAGGTGTTCGCCAGGGTGGCGATCACCTGCTGCTCGACGACGCGCTGGGCGGGCAGGAACTCGGGGAAGCCGCTGAGCGGGGTCGGCTTGGCCATCTGTCTGTCTCAGCCTGTCTCTCAGAGGTCCTGCAGGAACGGGTTGGTGGCGCGCTCGCGCCCGATCGAGGTCTGCTCGCCGTGGCCCGGCAGGACCACGATGTCGTCGGCCAGCGGGAGCACCTTGGCGCGCAGGCTCTGCAGCATGTGGGCGTGGTCGCCGCCAGGGAGGTCCGTACGCCCGATGGAGCCTTGGAAGAGCAGGTCTCCGGAGAACAACACCTCGGAGATATCCGCGCTGGCCGCATACGGGCTGCGGAAGGTGACCGAGCCCGGGGTGTGCCCCGGGGTGTGGTCGACCACGAAGGTCAGGCCCGCGATCTCCAGGCTCTGCGCGTCGGCGAGCTCGCGCACGTCGTCCGGCTCGGCCCAGGTGTGGTTGCCGCCGAGCAGCATCCGGGCGGTGTCGGGCGACATCCCGGCCAACGGATCGGCGAGGAGGTGCCGGTCCCGCGGATGGATCCAAGCGGTGGCGTCGTACGTCCCGGCGACCGGCGCCACGGAGAACATGTGGTCGACGTGACCGTGGGTGACCAGGACGGCGACCGGCTTGAGCCGGTGCTCGCGGACCACCTCGGCGATGCCGCCGGCCGCGTCCATGCCCGGATCGATGACGACGCACTCACTGCCGGGACCGGTGGCGGCCACGTAGCAGTTCGTCCCCCACGGCCCTGCGGGGAAGCCGGCGATCAACACCCGGCAACCCTATCCAGCGTCCGCGGGCACCACCGCATCGACACTGCCGGATGTCGGTCTGACTACGATGGGCGCGAAAGCGGTTCAGCCGACCAGAAGGATGACCAGTGACGAGCGAGCAGTGGGGCCGAGTCGACGACGAGGGCACGGTCTTCGTGCGCACCGCCGACGGCGAGCGGGCTGTCGGGCAGTATCCCGAGGGCACGCCTGAGGAGGCGCTCAAGTTCTTCACCGAGCGGTACGCCGCGATGGCCTTCGAGGTCGAGCTCCTCGAGAAGCGGGTCCACGGGGCCAAGCTGACCCCCGAGGAGGCCGCCGAGTCGATCAAGAGCGTGCGCGCCCAGGTGATCGACGCCAATGCGGTCGGCGACCTTGCCGCCCTCAGTGCGCGCCTCGACGCCCTGACGCCGCTCGTCGCCGCGCAGCGCGAGGCCCGCAAGGCCGAGCGCGCCGCGAAGTCGGCCGAGACGAAGGCCGAGAAGGAGAAGGTCGTCGGCGAGGCCGAGAAGCTCGCCGAGGGCACCGACTGGCGCAACGGAGCCAACCGGCTGCGCGAGCTGCTCGACCAGTGGAAGGCGCTCCCCCGCATCGACCGTGCCTCGGACGACGCGCTGTGGCGCCGGTTCTCCACCGCTCGGACGGCATACACCCGGCGGCGCAAGACGCACTTCGCCGAGCTGAACGAGAAGCGCGAGGGCGCTCGCTCCATCAAGGAGAAGCTGGCCACCGAGGCCGAGAAGCTCGCCTCCTCGACCGACTGGGGTGCGACCGCTGGGGCGTACCGCGAGCTGATGCGCCAGTGGAAGGCCGCCGGCCCGGCGCCCAAGGATGTCGACGACGCCCTGTGGAAGCGCTTCCGCGGTGCGCAGGACGCCTTCTTCGGCGCCCGTGACGCCGAGAACGCCGCCGTCGACGCGGAGTTCGCCGCCAACGCGGAGGTGAAGGAGGCGCTTCTGGTCGAGGCCGAGGCGCTGCTCCCGGTGACCGAGGACAACCTGGCCGCCACCAAGACCTCGTTCCGCGAGATCGCCGAGCGCTGGGACGCCGCCGGCAAGGTCCCGCGCGACCGGATCCGCGACCTCGAGGGCCGGATGCGCAAGGTCGAGCAGGCGATCAAGGCCGTCGAGGACGAGCAGTGGAACAAGTCCGACCCGGAGAAGTCCGCCCGGGCCGACGACATGATCACCAAGCTGATCGACGCGATCGCCAAGGTCGAGGCCGACATCGAGACGGCGAAGGCCAAGGGCGACGCCCGCAAGGTCGCCTCGCTGGAGGAGAACCTCGAGTCCCGCAAGCAGTTCCTCGACATGGCCAAGCGCGCCTCCGCCGACTTCAGCTGAGTCGACCGCCGCTCGCTACTCGGCCCCCGACGCTCGTTGGTCGAGTAGCGAGCGCCAGCGAGCGTATCGAGACCATGGTCTAGCGGGGTCAGCTCACGCCTGTGGACAAGTCGACGCACCGACCGCGCGATTCACGCACACTCGATGCATGCCCTTCGCCTACCTCCTACGCTGCGCAGACGGCAGCTATTACGCCGGGAGCACCAGGGATCTCGCACGTCGCCTCTGGGAGCACAACGAGGGCTTAGGAGCGGAGTACACCAAGCGGCGAAGACCGGTGGAGCTCGTCTGGCAGGCGGAGTTCGAGAATATCGGTGAGGCGTTCGCATGGGAGAAGCGCATTCAGAACTGGTCCCGCGCGAAGCGGGAGGCTCTGATCAATGGCGACTACCGCGCGCTGCCCGTGTTGTCGAAGAAGGACTTCAGCAAGCGCCGGCCATCGGTATAGCGGACGACCGGTCGGGTCTCGATACGCCCTCGCCCAGCGGCTCGCGCTACTCGACCAACGTCGGGGCTAGGCGGTGACGCGGTAGGCGTCGAAGACGCCGGGGACGTTGCGGACGACATTCAACACCGTGTCGAGGTGCTTGGCGTCGGCCATCTCGAAGGAGAAGCGGGACTTCGCGACCCGGTCACGGGAGGTGGTGAGCTGGGCCGAGAGGATGTTCACGTGGGCGTCGGAGAGCGCCATCGTGATGTCGGAGAGCAGCCGGGCGCGGTCGAGCGCCTCCACCTGGATGTTGACCAGGAACGTCGAGGACGCCGTCGGCGCCCACTCGACCTCGAGCAGCTTCTCCGGCTGGTTCTTGAGCTCGGCGGCATTGGTGCAGTCGAGCCGGTGGACCGAGACCCCGCCGCCCTTGGTGACGAAGCCGAGGATCTGGTCCGGCGGCACCGGAGTGCAGCACTTGGCCAGCTTGATCCACACGTCGGCGTCGCTGCCCTTGACCACCACGCCGGCGTCGCCGCCGGTGGTGATCTTGGATCGGCGCGGCCGGGTGATCGTGATCGCCTCGGCGAGGTCGTCGGCCGCCCCCGCGTCGCCCCCGTGTTCGTCGACCACGCGCCGCACCACGGCCTGGGCGGAGAGGTTGCCCTCGCCGACAGCCGCGTAGAGCGAGGAGACGTCGGTGAGGTGGAAGTGCGCGGCGGCGAGGCTGAGCGACTCGTGGGACATCAGCCGCTTGAGCGGCAGCCCCTCCTTGCGCATCAGCTTGGCGATCGCGTCCTGGCCCTTCTCGATCGCCTCCTCGCGACGCTCCTTGGTGAACCAGGCGCGGATCTTGGAGCGGGCGCGGTTGGACTTCACGAAGCCGAGCCAGTCCTGCGACGGACCGGCGGTGGGGGCCTTCGAGGTGAACATCTCGACGACGTCGCCGTTCTCCAGCGTCGACTCGAGCGGCACCAGCCGGCCGTTGACCCGTGCGCCGATGGTCTTGTGACCGACCTCGGTGTGGACGGCGTACGCGAAGTCGACCGGGGTGGAGCCGGCGGGCAACGCGATCACGTCACCGCGCGGCGTGAAGACATACACCTCGGCGCGGTGCATCTCGAAGCGCAGCGACTCCAGGAACTCGCCCGGGTCCTCGACCTCGGACTGCCAGTCGAGCAGCTGGCGGACCCAGCCCATGTCGTCGAGGTCGGCGCGCTTGTCGGTCTCGACGCCGGTACGCCCGTCCTCCTTGTACTTCCAGTGCGCCGCGACGCCGTACTCGGCACGTCGGTGCATCGCGAAGGTGCGCACCTGCATCTCCACCGGCTTGCCCTGCGGGCCGATCACGGTGGTGTGCAGCGACTGATAGAGGTTGAACTTGGGCAGCGAGATGTAGTCCTTGAAGCGCCCGAGCACCGGGTTCCACCGCGAGTGCAGCACACCGAGGACGGAGTAGCAGTCGCGGTCCTCGGCGACCAGGATGCGGATCCCGACCAGGTCGTAGATGTCGGAGAAGTCCTTACCGCCGACGATCATCTTCTGGTAGATCGAGTAGTAGTGCTTCGGTCGACCGGTGACCGTGGCCTTGATCTTGGCATCGCGCAGGTCGTTCTCGACCTGGCTGATCACCTGGGCCAGGAACTGGTCCCGGGACGGCGCGCGCTCGGCGACCAGGCGGACGATCTCGTCGTAGATCTTGGGGTGCAGGGTGCCGAAGGCGAGGTCCTCGAGCTCCCACTTGATCGTGTTCATGCCGAGCCGGTGGGCCAGCGGGGCGTAGATGTCGAGGGTCTCGTGGGCCGAACGCTCCTGCGACTTCTGCGGCACGTGACGCAGGGTGCGCATGTTGTGCAGCCGGTCGGCGAGCTTGATGACCAGGACGCGGATGTCCTTCGCCATCGCGACGATCATCTTGCGGATCGTCTCGGCCTGGGCGTTCTCGCCGTACTGGACCTTGTCGAGCTTGGTGACGCCGTCGACCATCACCGCGACCTCGTCGCCGAAGTCGCGGCGCAGCTCGTCGAGCGTGTACGGCGTGTCCTCGACCGTGTCGTGCAGGAGGGCCGCGACCAGGGTCGGCTCGGTCATGCCGAGCTCGGCGAGGATCGTGGTGACCGCGAGCGGATGCGTGATGTACGGGTCGCCGCTCTTGCGCATCTGCCCCTCGTGCAGACGCTCCGCGGTGACGTACGCCCGCTCCAGCAGGGCCAGGTCGGCCTTGGGGTGGTTGGTGCGCACCGCCCGGAAGAGCGGCTCGAGCATGGGGTTGGCGGCCGCGTTGCGCTGGCCCATCCGGGCCAGGCGGGCGCGCATCCGGCGACCCGACGGGGCCCCGGTGGAGCCGCCCTCGCGTACCCGCACCACCGGCTCCCGCGGGGTCGCGGCAGTGCGTTCCTCAGTCATGGAGCGAGTCTAGTCAGACGGCAAGCATGCCGCGGAACGGACCCGCAGGCGGATCGCCCCACGAGTCCGTTCCGGAGCCGCGTCAGAGCCGACTCAGACCTGCATGAGCGCGGTGATCGGCACGTCGGCACCGATCGTCGCGCGGCCGTCGAGCGCGGCCAGCTCCATCAGGGCCGCGACCCCGACGACCTCGGCGCCACTGCGCCGGACCAGGTCGACCGTGGCCGCTACGGTGCCGCCGGTGGCGATCACGTCGTCGACGAGGAGCACCCGCTCCCCCGGCGCGACCGCGTCCTGGTGCAGCTCGAGGGTCGCGTCGCCGTACTCCAGGGAGTAGGAGACAGCGTGCGTCTCGCGGGGCAGCTTGCCCGCCTTGCGGACCGGGATGAAGCCGGCGCCGAGCGCCAGCGCCACCGGTGCGGCCAGGATGAAGCCGCGCGCCTCCATGCCGAGCACCTTGTCCACGATCGGACGTCCCTCGGCGTCACGGCCGGCGGCGGCGAGCGCCTCGACCACCTCGGTGAAGCCGGCGTGGTCGGCCAGCAGCGGCGTGATGTCCTTGAAGACGATCCCCGGCTTGGGGTAGTCGATGACGTCGACGACCAGTCGGTCCAGGGTGTTCTCGAGGCTCATCGCGCCGCTCCTTGCTGCTGCATTCACTTGGTGCGCTTGGAGCGCGGCCCGCGGCTCGGCTGCGGGCGGCCGGCCGAGCGGCTGTCGCGGACCGGGCCACGGCCACGGGCCGGGCCTGCCTCCGAGGCGCGCTGCGCGGCGTCGTCCGGGACGCCGAGCTCGACGCCGTCACCGACGGCCATGTCCTCGCTGAAGGACGGCACCGACGCGTACGGGTCCACGTTGGCCCGGGCCTTCGCCTTGGCACGACGCTCGGCCAGGACGACCTCGGACTCGTTGGACTTCAGGTGGACCAGGATGCGCGGGGCGACCCACACCGAGGAGAAGACGCCGACGGCCATGCCGACGAACTGGGCCAGGGCGAGGTCCTTGAGCGTGCTCGCGCCGAGCTGGATCCAGCTGACCGCGAGGATCGCGCCGATCGGGATGAGCGCCACGATGCCGGTGTTGATCGAGCGGACCAGCGTCTGGTTGACGGCCAGGTTGGCCGCCTTGGCGTACGTCGTCTTGGACGCGCGCAGGTCGTGGGTGTTCTCCCGGATCTTGTCGAACACGACGACCGTGTCGTACAGCGAGAAGCCGAGGATCGCGAGCAGACCGGTGACGGCGGCCGGGGTGACCGAGAAGCCGGACAGCGAGTAGATGCCCATCGTGATCAGGACGTCGTGGATCAGCGCGCACAGTGCGGCGACCGACATCTTCCACTCGCGGAAGTACATCCCGATGAACAGCATCACGACGACGAGGAAGACGCCGACGCCGAGGAGAGCGCGCTGCGCGACCTGCTTGCCCCAGCTGGCGCCGATCGACGATGGCGAGATCTGCTTGGCAGGATCCTTGATGTCGACCGTGTCCTCGATCACCTTGGTGATCTTGGCGTTCTCGGCGGGCGTGAGCTCCTTGACCGTGATGGTCATGCCGTTGTTGCCGGCGGTCGAGACCTCGGGCTGGGAGGCGGCCTCGACGCCCGCTCCGCCGACCGCTTCGCGGAGGGCGTCGGCGGTGCTCTGCGTGGCCTGCGACGAGGAGAGACCGCTGATCTGGTACTCGGTGCCGCCGGTGAACTCCACGCCGAAGTTGAAGCCGTGGAAGATCACGACCAGCAGGGCGGCGAGCACGATGCCGCCGGACAGCGAGTACCAGAACGGGCGCCGGCCGATGAAGTCGTACGACTTGTGACCCGTGGACAGCTCGTGACCGAGCCGAGAGAACTTACCCATCAGGCCTTACCTCCAGCAGCGACGGGCTTGTCGATGCCCAGGGTTTCGGGACTGAGTCCGGAGAGCTGACCGCCACCGTTGAAGAAGTGGAAGCGGGCGAACCAGGACACGAGCGGCTTGGTGAACCAGAAGAGGACCGCGAGGTCGATGATCGTCGAGAGCCCGAGCGCGAAGCCGAAGCCCTTCACGACGCCGGTCGCGAAGATGTAGAGGATCGCGGCGGAGAAGAGCGAGACGAAGCTCGCGCCGAGACGGGTGCGCTTGGCGCGCGCCCAGCCGGTCTCCACGGCCACCCGCATCGAGCGGCCCTCGCGCATCTCGTCGCGGATCCGCTCGAAGAAGATGATGAACGAGTCCGCCGTGATGCCGACCGCGATGATCAGGCCGGCGATGCCGGGCAGGGTCAGCGTGAAGCCGGCGGTCTTGGAGAGCAGCAGGACCATGGCGTACGTCCACGTCGCCGCGAAGAGCAGCGAGGAGATCACGACGATGCCGAGGCCGCGGTAGTAGAAGAGGCAGTAGAGCATCACCAGCGCCAGACCGATGCCGCCCGCGAGCAGACCGGCGTTGAGCTGGTTGCCGGCCAGCGTCGGGCCGACGACCTCCACGGAGGTGCCGTCCTTCTCGAACGAGATCGGCAGCGAGCCGTACTTGAGGCTGGTGGCGAGGCTCTTGGCCTCGTCCTGGGTGAACGAGCCGCTGATCTGGGCGTCGCCGTTGATCCGGCTGCTCGCCGTGGCGGCCGAGATGACCTGGCCGTCGAGGACGATCGCGAAGAGCTGGTCGGTGCCGGCGATGGCGCCGGTGGCGTCGGCGAAGGCCTCGCGGCCGGCGGTGTGGAAGCTCAGGCTGACGACATAGTTGACGCTGCCCTGCGGGATGCCGGAGCTGGCGTCGCTGAGCTGGGTGCCCTCGATGATCGCCGGGGAGAGCAGGTACTTCACGCCCGAGGCGTCACAGGTGATGAGCGGCTGGCTCGGGTCGTCGGTGACGGTCGGCGCGCTGCCGTCGGTCGGGCAGGTGTAGGCGTCGAACTTCGCCACCTCGTCGGCCGGCGGATTGTTCATGAAGTCGACGGCCTGGTCGACGGTGATGTCGCCCTTCGCATCCGGCTCGGCGGAGGCGGTCGGCGTCGCGGTGGCCGACGGGGCGGCGGTGTCGCCGGTGGTCGGCGTCGCGGTGGCGGCCGGGGTGTCTGCGGTGGCGACCGGGGCGGTCTTGGCGCCCTTCTTGGCGCCGGACTTCTGGCTGGGCTTCTGGCTGGACTTCTGGGTGGCCTTCGTGCCCGCTGCCGGCTTCTTGTGGTCGAAGACAAGGCCGGCGCGCTGCCCCGTGACGCCGCCGGTCGTGCCGGTGCCGCCGGTCGTGCCGGTGCCGCCGGTCGTGCCGGTGGTGGAGCTGGTCGCGCAGGTGTTCTGGCAGGCGACCAGGCGGAAGCGCATCTGCGCCTGGCGCTGGACGGTCTCGACGAGGTCCTGTCGGCTCTTGCCCGGGATCTCGACGACGATCAGGTTGCTGCCCTGCCGCGTGACGGTGGCCTCGGAGACGCCGGAGCCGTTGACGCGCTGGTCGATGATGCCGCGGGCCTCGTCGAGGTTCTCCTGGCTCGGGTGGCCCGAGGCGATCAGGGTGATCCGGGTGCCGCCCTGGAGGTCGAGACCCAGCTCCGGCTTCCACGTACCGCCCAGCGCGACCAGACCGTAGGCCACGACCAGCGCCAGGAAGAAGACGACGAGCGTGCGCCCCGGACGGGGCCTCTTGTTCGGCATCAGTCGTTCTTCTCGGGCTGCTGGACGGGCTTGGGGGTGTACTTGGCGAGCGTGTCCTCGACACTCTCCTCGCCCGACTGCCCGGTCGCGGCGCTGGAGTCGGCCCCCTCGTCGACCTCGATCGGGGCCGCGGGGTCCGTCTCGGGGCCGGTCACCACGGCAGCGTCGCCGTCGACGTCGGTGCCGATCTCGGCCTCGGTCTCCTCGCCGAAGTCCTCCGGCAGGATCCGGGAGATGGCGCCACGGATGACCCTGATCGAGACGCCGTCGGCGATCTCGACGGCGATGTAGTCGTCGGTCATCTCGGTGACCGTGCCGAAGATGCCGGAGCTCAGCATGACCTTGCTGTCCACGCCCAGCGTGGACTGCATCTGCTGGGCGTCGCGCTGGCGCTTCTGCTGAGGCCTGATGATCAGGAACCAGAAGACGACGATGATGAGGAGGAAGGGCAAGAACTGCACGGCGCTACTCAGACTCCAGGAATTGGGGGCAGGGGCAGGCCTACGGCCAGCCGACGCGCAAGTGTAGCCATCACTGCCTCATGAGATGTCACCCGCGCCACATCCGACCCAGCCGCCCTCGGTGGCCGCGCTCAGTCGTCGAGCAGCGTTTCCCAGCCGTTCATGCCACCCGCAGGCGCCTTCAGCCCGAGGTGGGCCCAGGCGGCAGGGGTGGCGATGCGACCGCGGGGCGTACGGGCGAGGAAGCCGTTGCGCACGAGGAACGGCTCGGCGACCTCCTCCACGGTCTCGCGCTCCTCGCCGACGGCGACGGCGAGGGTGGAGATGCCGACCGGTCCCCCGCCGAAGCGACGGCAGAGCGCGTCCAGGACGGCGCGGTCGAGCCTGTCGAGGCCGAGCGGGTCGACCTCGTAGAGGTCGAGCGCCTTGCGGGCCAGGTCGCGGGTGACGTTGCCGTCGGCGCGGACCTGGGCGTAGTCGCGGACCCGGCGCAGCAGCCGGTTGGCGATGCGTGGGGTGCCGCGCGAGCGCGAGGCGATCTCGGCGGAGCCCTCGGCGTTGATCTCCACGCCGAGCAGGCCCGCGGAACGGCGCACGATGAGGTCGAGCTCGTCGGGCTCGTAGAACTCCAGATGGCCGGTGAAGCCGAACCGGTCGCGCAGCGGACCGGGCAGCAGGCCGGCGCGGGTGGTGGCGCCGACGAGGGTGAACGGCGGCAGGTCGAGCGGGATCGCGGTGGCGCCGGGGCCCTTGCCGATGACCACGTCGACCCGGAAGTCCTCCATCGCGAGGTAGAGCATCTCCTCGGCGGGCCGCGACATCCGGTGGACCTCGTCGACGAAGAGGACGTCGCCCTCGTTGAGCCCGCTGAGGATCGCCGCCAGGTCGCCGGCATGGGTGATCGCCGGGCCACTGGTGAGGCGCAGCGGGGTGCCCATCTCCGCGGCGATGATCATCGCCAGGGTGGTCTTGCCGAGTCCGGGCGGGCCGCTCAGCAGGACGTGGTCGGGGGCGCGTCCGCGCTGCTTGGCCGCCTCGAGGACCAGGCCGAGCTGGGCGCGGACGCGGGTCTGTCCGACGACCTCGTCCAGACTCTTCGGTCGCAGTGCCGCCTCGATCGCCCGCTCGTCCTCCGCGACGTCGACCGTCTCGGCGGCGGTGAGCCCGTCGAGGTAGGCGTTCTCGGCCGCTGTCAGCTCGTCGTCGTACATCGCGCGTACGCCTTATGCCTTGCTCAGCGACCGCAGCGCGGCGCGCAGCAGGGCGCCGACGTCCGGGACCCCGTTGGCCGAGCTGGTGGTGTCCGCCTGGTCGGCGACCGCCTCGACGGCCTTCTCCGCGTCCTTGACGGCGTATCCGAGGCCGGTGAGCCCCTGGACGACCTGGTCGCGCCATGGCGCGACGGGAGCACCGGGGGTGCCGCTGGGCAGGCCGGCGCGTACGGGAGCGCCGATCCGGTCCTTGAGCTCGAGGATGATCCGCTGCGCGCCCTTCTGACCGATGCCGGGCACGCGGGTCAGGGTCTTGACGTCGTCGCCGGCGATCGCGGTACGCATCCCGTCCGGCGAGAGGACCGCGAGCATCGCCTGGGCGAGCTTGGGGCCGACGCCGGAGGCGGTCTGCAGCAGCTCGAACATCTGCTTCTCGTCCTCGTCGGCGAAGCCGAAGAGGGTCAGGCTGTCCTCGCGGACGACCATGCTGCTGGGCAGGCTGGCCTCGGCGCCGGTGCGGAGCGTGGCCAGGGTGGCCGGGGTGCACATCAGCTCGAGGCCGATGCCACCGACCTCGACCACGGCGCTGGTCAGCGTCACGGCGGCCACGGTGCCACGGACGAAAGCGATCACTTCGTTCCCATCGTCGTACGGGTGGAGCGGGCGGCACGCGCCAGGCGCGCCTTGTTGTCCTGCGAGCGCGCCAGTGCCTCCTGGATGCGGGCCTGGTTGCGCGCGGCGGTGCTGCCGGCGCCGGCACGGCTCGCGGCCTGATCGATGCGGGCCTGAGCGCCGCCGCGCCAGATGTGGGTGATGGCCAGGGCGAGCGCGTCGGCGGCGTCGGCCGGCTTCGGCATCTCGGAGAGCCGCAGGATGCGGGTCACCATCGCACCGACCTGCGCCTTGTCGGCGCGACCGTTGCCGGAGACGGCGGCCTTGACCTCGGACGGGGTGTGCATCGCCACCGGGATGCCCCGGCGCGCCGCACACACCATGGCCAGGCCGCTGGCCTGGGCTGTGCCCATGATCGTGGAGACGTCGGAGCGGGCGAAGATCCGCTCGATGCTGACCGCGTCGGGGCGATGCTCCTCGATCCAGGCATCGATGCCCTTCTCGATGGTGACCAGGCGCTCCCAGACCGGCAGGGTCGAGGTCGTCTTGATGACGTTGACGTCGATCAGGGTCAGCGGCTTGCCGAGGTCGCCGTCGACGACCCCGATGCCGCAGCGGGTCAGGCCGGGGTCGATCCCGAGCACACGCATCCCACACCTCCTTCGAACGTCTGTTCGCAGGCTATCGGATGGGCGCCGGGCCCGGACGAGGGACACGCCCGTGTCGGCTCATCGAGGTATGCAGCGAAATAGGCACTTCCCGTGCGGAGTTCCGCACGGGAAGTGTCGGTTGGGCTGCATACCTCGACGAACCGTCGAGGATCACTCCTCGTCGAGCTGCTCCAGGATCTCGTCCGAGATGTCGGCGTTGGAGAAGACGTTCTGCACGTCGTCGAGGTCGTCGATGGCGTCGACGAGCTTCATCACCTTCGCGGCGGTCTCGGCGTCGGCGACCGGGATCTCCATGCTGGCCACGAACTCCACGTCGGCGGACTCGTAGTCGAGGCCCGCCTCCTGGACGGCCGTACGCACGGCGACCACGTCGGTCGGCTCCGCGTAGACCTGCCAGGCCTCGCCGAGGTCGTTGACGTCCTCGGCGCCGGCCTCGAGCGTGGCCTCGAGGACGGCGTCCTCGTCCACGGTCTTGTCGTCCTGCGCCTTGTTGAGGATGACGATGCCCTTGCGGCCGAAGAGCCGGCTGACCGAGCCCGGGTCGGCCATCGTGCCGCCGTTGCGGGTGACGGCGGTGCGGACCTCCATCGCGGCGCGGTTCTTGTTGTCGGTCAGACACTCCACGAGGAGCGCGACGCCGGCAGGACCGTAGACCTCGTACATGATGGTCGAGTAGTCGACGCCACCGCCGTCGAGGCCGCCGCCGCGCTTACGGGCGCGCTCGATGTTGTCGTTCGGGACCGACTGCTTCTTCGCCTTGTAGATCGCGTCGAACAGCGTCGGGTTGCCGGAGGGGTCGGGGCCACCCATCTTGGCCGCGATCTCGATGTTCTTGATGAGCTTCGCCCACAGCTTGCTGCGCTTCGCGTCGATCGCAGCCTTCTTGTGCTTCGTGGTCGCCCATTTGGAGTGCCCAGACATGGGCAGGATCTTACTGAGCGCGCACCATCTCCACGAACACCCCGTGCATCCGGGCGTCCTGACCCACCTCCGGGTGGAAGCTGGTGGCGAGCAGATGGCCCTGCCGTACGGCCACGGGGTGGCCCTGGCCCGCCACCTGGGAGCGCGCCAGCACCTCGACCTCGGGGCCGGTCTCCTCGACCCACGGAGCACGGATGAAGACGGCGTGCACCGGCTCATCGAGGCCCCGTACGTCCAGGTCGTCCTCGAAGGAGTCGACCTGGCGGCCGAACGCGTTGCGGCGGACCGTGATGTCCAGACCGCCGATCGTCTCCTGGCCCGCGATGCCGTCGACGATGCGGTCCGCGAGCAGGATCATCCCGGCACAGGTGCCGAAGGCCGGCATCCCGCCGCGGATCCGCTCACGCAGCGGCTCGAGCAGCTCGAAGTTGCGGGCGAGCTTGGCGATCGTGGTCGACTCCCCGCCGGGGATCACCAGCCCGTCGCACTGCTCCAGCTCGCTGGTCCGGCGGACCGTCAGGGTCTCCGCCCCCAGGCTGTCGAGACTCGCGACGTGCTCCCGCACGTCACCTTGCAGGGCAAGCACACCGATCCGCACCGCTGGAGTGTAGGGCGCTACGGGGTGTAGGTCCCCACGCAGGCCGTGAACGCGCTGACGCCGACGACGCCGGTGACCGAGACCCGGTAGCCGACGGTGTCGGTCGTCGAGACCCAGTTGGTGTTGAGCAGGCCGCTCTGCACCGAGATGTAGTAGGTCGTCTGCAGGGCCAGCAGCGAGCCGGGCATCGGCCACGAGGTCGTCGTGGTGGTGAGCGTCGACGGCGCCGCAGTGGCGCTGCCGGCCCGGTAGGTGATGACGTAACGGGTCGGCACGGGGCCGGTCGTCGGCGCCGTCCAGGAGAGCGTCGGCGAGGCGAGGAGGCCGGCGCCGGTGCAGCTCATGCCGGTCGGCGGTCGCAGGTACGTGGTCGCGAGGCTCGCGGTGGCGCCCGCACTGTCGGTCCACCAGGCCCACGCGGGTGCACTCAGCCCAGCCACGCACAGCCCGAGCGCGGCGAGCAGGGCGGCGACGCGCACTCTCACGGCGCCCCCACCTGCGCACCGTTGGCGGCGATCGTGACCGCCGTGCTCGCGCTCTGCACGGTGTTCGGTGCGGTGGTCGGGAGCCGGAGCTGGACGCACACGGTCTCGGTCGCGCTCGGCATCAGGGTCTGCCGCGCGCTCGCGGCCGGGCCGTACCCGAGCGGGGTGGGAGTCGCGGTGGGGACGACCGGCGAGGCGCTTGGGGCAGGCACGATGCTCGCACCGCCTGTGCAGGTGGCGGTGGGCGCGGCGCCGCTGACCCCACCGCCGCGCCACGCCGCGATCTGCAGCGCCGCGGCCAGGGCCTTGCCGTCCGGATTGCTCGCGACGACGGTGAGCCAGTAGCCCAGCGGGAGGGTGCCACTGTTCGCGACGGTCACCAGGCCCGCCACCGTGTTGCCGGGCACGAGCCCGGCGACGGCGAGCGCTGTCGCCGCGGCGGTCGCGTCCTGGCCGTTGACCCGGATGTCGAGGGTGCCGAAGGTGAACGACTTCGCCGGCACCGTCTGCTGGGCCGTCCAGTACGCGTACGCGGGGGCGGCGCCCACCAGCACGACCAGCGCCGCCACGATGAGCACCTTCGCCCGCAGGCTCAGGCTCCTAAGGCGCATCAGCATCGCGATCCCTCCTTCGACGCGACAGCACCACGATCAGGATCCCGCCGCCCAGACACGCGGCGCCGACGCCGATCACCCAGCCCACCTCGGGCGCGCCGGTACCGGGCAGGGCGCCACCACCGGTGCCGTCATGGTCGGCGCCTGGTCCGTTGCCCGCTGCCGGGGGCGAGGCGCTCCCGCCCGCGCCCGGAGAGGGCGCCGGGCTCGTCGAGGCGGGGCTCCCCGAGGGGCCGGGACTCACCGAGGCGCCCGGGCTCACCACGTCGGTGCCGGGCTCGGGTGCCACCGCCTCGGTCAGGGTGACCCGGAAGTCGATCGGGAACGACTCGCCCATGCTCTGGTTGGTCGAGCTCGCGCGGAAGGTCGCGCTGACCGCGACATCGGCGATCCGGCCGTCGGCGAGCACGGCGCCACCGAGCGGCAGCCAGGAGACGCCGGGCGTCAGGTGCACCGCGGCCCCACCGTCCACGGAGCCGGTGATGTCGAAGTCGTCGGCGAGCGCGTTCGGGGGCAGGTCGTACTCGATCCGCAGGCGTGCGGCGTCGCCGCCCTGGTTGCGGGCGTAGAAGTGCTCCGTCTCGCTGTCCCCGGGCACCCAGGTGTGGATCGAGCCGGGCTGCTCGAAGAGGGCGCCGCTGAGCTGCGTCACCCAGGTCGTGCCGTCCCAGCTCAGGCCCAACCGGTCGACGGCAGACGCGGGCGCCACCGGAGTCACGACCCCGAGGAGGAGCAGGAGCAGGATGGCGAGCGCCCTCACGTGCGTGCCTCCTTGCGTCGCTTCCCCGGCCGGTGCCCGAGTCGCTCGCATGCCGCTCCCCCGAACATCACCAGCGCGTAGCCCCCGAGCACAGCCGCCGCGCCGTAGACGAGCCACTGGTGCTGGTGCCCGGTGAAGAGCACGTTGAGCCGACCGACGTAGGGCACGGCGTACCAGAGCCGCCCGCGGATCTGGATCGGCATCACCCACGCCTCGTCGGCGACGTTGTTGGCGTCCCCCTGCGTCCTGAAGGCGAGGCTCCCGCCCACGGACCCGCCGATGGCGACGATCCGGTGGGTGACCACCTCCGGCTCCCCCGAGCGCAGCTGGTAGGTGACGACGTCGCCCACCCGGAGCCGGGCCGGGTCGATCGGCCGGGCTACGACGAGGGTGCCGGGCGGGTAGTGCGGGATCATCGAGCCGGTCAGGATCGTGTACGGCGTCGCGCCGGCGATCCGGGGCACGACCACCGCGAGCACGATGAGCGCCCCCGCGAACAGCATCACCGACCAGGCGATCACCTGACCGACCCAGCCGAGTGCGCCCCTCACGAGTGCACCTGCCGCAGCGTGATGCCGCCACCCGTGACGCTGAAGGTGGAGCCCTCCAGCCCGCCGGTGGGCGACGTGCTGCTCACCGAGCTCGGGATCGCGACGGTGAGGACCCCGACGAGCACCGCGTTGTTGTTGCTCTCGGTGATCGACGTGCCGGCGGACACCGCGACCCCGTTGATCGTGTACGCGACCGCCGCGGTCACGCCGGCGGTGGCCACCCCGGGCACCGAGATCGTCGGCTGCGTCACCGCGAGGCCGGCTCGTTGGTGTTCCCCGGTGGCGGTGACCTTGTATGTGCAGGTGGTCGAGAGCGTGTCGTTCGGCTCGACGTACTGCGTGCCGCCGGCGTTGGTCGCCGCCGCCGGGTACGAGGTGCCGCTCCACGTCGACGGCCCGCCCGTCTGGCCGAGGGTCCACGCCGTGCAGCCCGGGTTCTCGGTGAGCATCAGCGTGCCCGCGCCGAGCTGCGCTCCCGGCACTGTCCGGGACGAGGTCCACGACGCGTACGTCCCCTGGCCTCCCACCAGCAGCACGCCGCCCACCGCGACGGCGACAGCGCCGACGGCCACCCGCGGGGGGCGACGACGAGCCGCCGCGCGGTGGCGCGGCGTGGGGCGGGGAGACACGGACCCGATGTCAGGCCGCGCTCAGCTGTGGACCTGGGTCGCGGTGAGCGCGATGTTGTCGAGGTTCGCGGTGGCGTTCTTGTAGGCGTTGTCGCCGGTGGTCGCCGACGCGGGCGCCCCGGTGTCGGGGAACGTCACCGATATCTTGATGGACAGGACGTTGCCGTTGTTCGCCTCGGTGAACTCGTTGCCACCGGTGCCGCTGAGCGCGGGCGCGGCACCGGTGATCGTGCCCACGCTGACGGTGAACGGAGCGATCGCGGCCGGCGCGGAGGCGACGATGGTGCCGCGCATGTGCTCACCGGTCGCCGTCAGCGTCGTCTTGCAGGTCTTGGAGATGACGTCGCCCGGCACCAGCAGCGACGTACCCGGCGTGTAGGTGGCGCCGGGGACCTGCTCGCCAGCGTCGTAGGTCCAGCCCGCGGTGCCGCAGTCCGGTGCGCTGAGCGCGAGGTTCCCCGCGGTGATGGCACCGCCGTTGACGGTGCCGCCGGCGGTCCAGTACGCCAGCGAGCCTGCGCCTCCGAGCAGCAGCACGGCGGCCGCTCCGGCGGCGAGCGCGCCCTTGGTCGACTTCTTCATGGGTGTCTCCTCAGTGGTCGGAGACCCGGCGAAGCCGTCCTACACGAGCTGATCGATCACCGGCCGGCCGAGTCCAGTACCGATGCAACGAGCGAAGGGCCCAGGTGTGACGCAGGTAACGGTCATGAACGCGGATTTTCTTTGCCGGACGACACGAGCGGCCGGGAGGAACCCCTCCCGGCCGCTCGTCATGTGGTGCTCAGGTCACCAGCCACGCTCGGCGAGCCGGTGGGGCTGCGGGATCTCGTCGACGTTGATGCCGACCATCGCCTCGCCGAGGCCGCGCGAGACCTTCGCGATCACGTCGGCGTCGTCGAAGAACGTGGTCGCCTTCACGATCGCCTCGGCGCGCTGTGCCGGGTTGCCGGACTTGAAGATGCCGGAGCCGACGAAGACGCCCTCGGCGCCGAGCTGCATCATCATCGCGGCGTCGGCGGGGGTGGCGATGCCGCCGGCGGTGAACAGCACGACGGGCAGCTTGCCGGTGCGGGCGACCTCCTTGACCAGGTCGTACGGGGCCTGGAGCTCCTTGGCCGCGACGTACAGCTCGTCGTCGGCCAGCACGGTGAGACGGCGGATCTGCTGGCGAAGGGTACGCATGTGGGTGACCGCGTTGGACGCGTCGCCGGTGCCGGCCTCGCCCTTGGAGCGGATCATCGCCGCGCCCTCGGTGATACGGCGCAGCGCCTCGCCCAGGTTGGTCGCACCGCAGACGAACGGGACCGTGAACGCCCACTTGTCGATGTGGTTCTCGTAGTCGACCGGGGTCAGGACCTCGGACTCGTCGATGTAGTCGACGCCGAGGGACTGCAGCACCTGCGCCTCGACGAAGTGGCCGATGCGGGCCTTGGCCATCACCGGGATCGAGACGGCCTCGATGATGCCGTCGATCATGTCGGGGTCGGACATGCGCGAGACGCCGCCCTGTGCGCGGATGTCCGCCGGGACGCGCTCCAGCGCCATCACGGCGACGGCGCCGGCGTC
The DNA here is from genome assembly GCF_055391535.1 of Nocardioides sp. JCM 18998. NCBI lineage: Bacteria > Bacillati > Actinomycetota > Actinomycetes > Propionibacteriales > Nocardioidaceae > Nocardioides > Nocardioides sp. JCM 18998. Next base: position 3,286,272 of record NZ_AP043886.1, on the reverse strand, counting down.
CTCGGCGATCTTCGCCTGCTCGGCGTTGACGACGTCCATGATCACGCCGCCCTTGAGCATCTCGGCCATGCCGCGCTTGACGGGGGTGGTACCGGTTCCGGTGGTGCTATCAGCCATAGCGGCGATCCTAGGGCCGTTTACTTAAGGGGCACCGGCCGGGTCGCACCCGCGGCTCAGGGCTGGGGGTTGCCCTCGGCCATCGCCTGCTGGCGCACCACCCAGATCCGCTGCCCGACGGTGATGGTGGAGGCGAACGCGAGCGCCCACAGCGTGATCCGGGGCAGCCAGATGCCCCAGTCCCAGCCGAGGTCGAGCGCGATGCCGCCGAGGCCGGTCATCACCAGGATCGAGACCAGCCGGTCGGACCGCTCGGCGATGCCGACCTTCGCCTGGTAACCGAGGCTCTCCGCGCGCGAGCGGGCGTACGAGGTCACCGACCCCATCGACAGGCAGATGAGCGAGAGCCAGACGTAGAGCCGCTCGTCGCCCGGACCGGAGAAGTAGAGCGCCAGGCCCGCGAAGATCGCCGCGTCGCCGACCCGGTCGAGCGTCGAGTCGAGGAACGCCCCGAACTTGCTCGACGTGCCGGACATGCGCGACATGTGCCCGTCGATCAGGTCGCTGAAGACGAACGCCGTGATGAACAGGACGCCGCCGAGCAGGTGGCCCTGCGGGAAGAACGCGAGCGCACCGACGGCGACACCGAGGGTGCCGATCAGGGTGACGGCGTCAGCGCTGACGCCGAGCCGGAGCAGCAGACGGGCGATGGGCGTGAGGACCTTGGTCCAGAAGGCGCGGAATCTCTCGAGCATGGCGGCAGCAGGCTACCGGTCCCGCGAGGCTCAGGAGGCGGCGACGCACTGAACCGCCGACTGCGGGTCCTCGAGCACCGCCTCGAAGGCGAGCTCGGCCGCCCCGATCAGGGAGGAGTCGCGGCCCAGCTGAGCCGCCAGGACGCCGACGTCGGTCCGCGGGGCCAGGAGGGCGCGCCTGCTGAGGATCTCCTCGGCCCGGGCGCCGACGCTCGGCCACAGCTGGGCGAGCGTGCCGCCGACCACGACGACCTCGGGGTTGAACAGGTTGATCAGCGAGCGCAGCCCGGCACCGGTCCAGCTGCCGACCTCGTCGAGGGCCGCCCGGGCGACCGGGTCACCGGCCTCGGCCGCGGCGATCACCTCGGCGACACCGTCGGGTCCACTGCCCGGCGCGCGTCCGGCGAGGGTGAGGAGCCGGTTCTCGCCGACCTTCAGCTCCCAGCAGCCGACGCCGCCGCAGGAGCACTCCGGTCCCCCGGCGTCGACCTGGAGATGGCCGACCTCGCCGGCGTATCCGCTGGCGCCGGAGAGCAGCTGGCCGTCGACGAGGAAGCCGCCGCCGATGCCGACGCTGACGCCGAGGTAGATGACGTGCTGGCGACCCACCGCGGCACCGCGCAGGTGCTCGGCCATGACCCCGAGGTTGGCGTCGTTGCCGGCGCGTACGGGCCGCCCGAGTCGCTCCGAGAGCAGCTGGGTGAAGGGCTCCCCGTGCCAGCCGAGGTTGGGCGCGAACTGCACCATGCCGTCCTCGGAGCGGACGGCACCCGGAACGGAGGCCGCGATGCCGAGCACGCGAAGGTTCGGACGAGGGACCGCGCCGGCTGACCCGGCGACCAGCTCCTCGGCCATCGCGGCGACGCTCTCCACCACCCGGTGGACGTCGTGCTCACCGCGCTCGTGCTCGCGGACCCGTCGGTCGAGGACCGTGCCGCCGAGACCGACGAGCGCGACCTGGACCCGGTCGACGCCGAGGTCGATCGCGACCACGGCGTTCTCCGGCCTCGGCACCACGAGGTGCGAGGGCCGGCCGCTGCGGGCGCCGCCGGAGGCGGCACCCGCAGCCGAGGACTCGGCGACGAGGCCGAGCTCGATCAGAGCGGTCGTCAGACCGCCGATGGTGCTGCGATTGAGTCCGAGCAGGCGGGTGAGCTCCGCCCGGGTCATCGGCCCTCCGATGTGCACCGCGCGCAGCAGTGCTCGGAGATTGGTACGTCGCAGCTCTTCTGTGCCCGAGACGGTGCCCGAGAGTGCCACCGTTCCGACCATCCGTCCGTTTAGACCCTGCCGGAGGCGTTCGCCCGCCGGCGGCTGATCGCGTCGACGCTGGCCGCGAGCAGCAGCACGCCACCGGTGACCATCCACACGGTGCCCTGGTCCTGGTTGAGCAGGCCCATGCCGTTGTCGATGATCTTGATGACGATGCCGCCGATGAGGGCGTCGATGATCCGGCCCTTGCCACCGAAGAGGCTGGTGCCACCGATGACCGCGGCACCGACGGCGTACAGCAGCGTGGTGCCACCACCGGTGGTCGGGCTGACCGAGTTCGTGCGGCTGGCGATCAGGATGCCGGCGATCGCCGCGATCGTCGAGGCGACCACGAAGCAGGTCAGCTTGATCATCGGGACGTTGATGCCGGCGCGACGCGCGGCCTCGGCGTTGCCGCCCACCGCGTAGACGTGACGGCCCCAGGTCGTACGGGCCAGCGCGAAGCTCAGGATGACGAGCAGGCCGACCATGAGGACCAGCGAGATCGGCAGGCCCTTGATCGACTTCACGTCCGGGTGCGGGCCGCGCTCGCCGGAGAGGAACGCCACCACGCCGATGACGATGACGGTGACGGCACCGGCCTTGAGCGCCCACTGCAGGAACGACTCGGCGGTCAGGCCGGCCGAGCGACGCCGGCGCATGGTGATGTAGGTGCCACCGACGTAGGCCACCACGACCACGATGCCCAGGACCCAGCCCGCCCACACGGCGAGGTTGCCGTTGTTGAGCTTGATGATGAAGTCGTTCTGCAGCGGGATCGTGCCACCGGCGCCGGTCTGCTTGAGCAGCACGCCCTGCAGGCCGAGGTAGGTGGCCAGGGTGACGACGAAGGACGGGATGCCCAGACGGGAGACCAGCAGGCCGATGAACAGACCGATGACGGCACCGGTGATCAGGCCGGCCACGATCGAGGGCGCGGTCGACCAGCCGTGGCGCGAGAGCATGATGCCCGTCGTCGCCGCGGAGACGCCGCCGGTGATGCCGGCGCCGAGGTCGATCTCGCCGAGCAGCAGGATGAAGACCAGGCCCATCGCCAGCACCACGATGCCGGCCGACTGGCCCAGCAGGTTGCCGAGGTTGTAGGCGGTCGGGAAGGTGTCCGGTCGCGCGATCGAGAAGACGATGAACAGTACGATCAGGCCGAGGATGGCCGGCAGCGAGCCGACCTCACCGCTGCGGACGCGGGTGACGTAGGCCGAGGTGATGCCGCGCAGGGTGCTGGGCGACTCGTCCTCGGGGTGCCAGTTCTCGGCCGGGTTCGGGCTGGACTGGGTGTCGGTGGCGGTGCTCATGCCGCTCCCCCGTTCGCGGTGTTCGTACCCTTGGCGGGCAGCTGGCCGGTGGTGATGGCGGTGACGATCTGCTCGCGGGTGTAGTCGGAGGTCTCGACCTGACCGACCATCGCGCCCAGGTAGAGGATCGCGATGTCGTCCGCGACCTCGAAGACGTCGTTGAGGTTGTGGCTGATCAGCACGACGCCCAGACCGCGGTCGGCCAGGCGTCGGACCAGCTTGAGGACCTGCTCGGTCTGGGCGACGCCCAGCGCGGCGGTCGGCTCGTCGAGGATGACGACCTTGGAGTTCCACAGCACCGCGCGGGCGATCGCGACGGTCTGGCGCTGACCACCGGACAGGGCCGAGACGTGGGTACGGACCGACGCCAGCGTGCGCACCGAGAGGCCGTCGAGGGTCTCGCGGGCGCGCCGCTCCATGGTGTCCTCGTCGATGAGGCCACCCTTGGTGATCTCGCGACCGAGGAACATGTTGTGGACCACGTCGAGGTTGTCGCACAGCGCGAGGTCCTGGTAGACGACCTCGATGCCGAGGGCGTTGGAGTCCTTCGGGCCGTGCACCTTCACCGGCGCGCCGTCGAACTCATACTCGCCCTCGTCGAAGGGATGGATGCCGGCGATGCCCTTGATGAGGGTGCTCTTGCCGGCGCCGTTGTCACCGACGAGCGCGGTGACGCGGCCGGGACGGACGTCGAGGTCGACGCCACGCAGAACGTGCACGGCGCCGAAGCTCTTCTGGATGCCGCGCAGCGTGAGCAGCGGCTGGCTGGTCGGCCCGGTGGGGCCCGTACGCTCGGGCGTTTCGACGCTCACGAGTTCTCCTTGCTTGGTGTGCGCTGAAGGTCTCGGACGTTCGGACACCCCGGACGGGTCGAAGGGACCGATCCGGGGTGCCGTCGTCCTCACTGTGGTCCGGCCCACCGGGGCGGACCGGACCACAGGTTAAGGCGACTTACTGAACGCCGTACTTGGTGCAGAGCTTGGCGACGTCGCCGGTGCAGATCTGCGAGGCGTCGGCCTGGCCGTCGGAGACGACCTGCTTCACGGTGTCCTTGGTGACCCAGACCGGGGTGGCCAGGACCGACGGGACGTCGGTGTTCAGCGTGGTGTCCTTGACCGTGCCGGTCACCAGGGCCTTGGCACCCGCGTCGTCACCCTTGATCAGGGCGATCGCCAGGTCCGAGGCGGCCTTGGCCTCGAGCGAGGTGTTCTTGTAGACCGTGCCGGCCTGGTAGCCGCGCAGCACGTTCTGCAGACCCTCGGTGGAGGCGTCCTGACCGGTGGTCAGGATCTTGCCGGCCTGGCCGTTGGCCTTCAGACGGGCGATGACGCCGCCGGACATGGTGTCGTTCGCGACGACCGCGCCGACGATGTCCTTGTGCTCGGTGTACATGCCGTCGAAGACCTCGCCGGCCTTGGTGGCGTCCCACTCACCCGACTGGTTGGCAACGACCTTGTACTGCGGCGCAGCCTTGAGGGCGTCGTCGTAGCCCTGCTTGAACAGCGCGGCGTTGTTGTCGGTCTCGGCACCGTCGACGGTGACGACGTCACCGCTCTTGTGGCCCTGAGCGGTCATCGCGTCGATCAGGCCCTGACCCATCAGGGTGCCGACCTTCACGTTGTCGAAGGAGACGTAGTACGAGGCGCCGCCACCGAGGGTGAGGCGGTCGTAGTCGATGGTCTTGACACCGGCGTCAGCGGCCTTCTTGAGGCACGCTGCACCCGAGTCGGAGTCCAGGTTCGTGATGAGGAGGACCTTGATGCCCTCGCCGATCATGCTGTCGCACAGCTGGCCGAACTTGGCCGTGTCGCCCTGGGCGTTCTGGATGTCAGACTTGAGGCCGGCCGCGTCGAACGCCTTCTGCAGGTTCGGGCGGTCCTGGCTCTCCCAGCGCGGGGAGGTGGTGGCGTCCGGCAGGATCACACCGACGTCGGTGCCACCGCTGGAGCCACCGTCGCCGGCGTTGCTGCTGCTGTTGTTGTCACTGCTGCCACACGCGGCCAGCGCACCAAACGCCAGCACACCCGTCGCGACGAGCGCGCCCAGGCGGGCGGTCTTGCTCGTGTTCATTTCCTCGACCTCCGTTGTCCGAGAACAATGACGTGACTGACGTCACTTGAATTGTTGTCGACCGCAACATAGTCACGTGTGACGGGGCTGACAAGCGACTTCAGGCGCGATCCGCGCGACCGTGACCGAGCCGTTATGAAACCGGCTGTTACGGTCACGATTCGGCCGCTATTCCGAGGCGTTCCGACACGTCCCGCGCAGCGCCGGCATGACGCTGAAGGTCAGGACCAGGCCTCGACGAGCAGCTCGCGGGTGTCTCCGAGGAGCTGCGGGAGGGTCTTCGTGCGACCGATGATCGGCATGAAGTTCTGGTCGCCGACCCAGCGCGGGACCACGTGCTGGTGCAGGTGTGAGGCGATGCCTGCTCCCCCGGCGACACCCTGGTTCATCCCGATGTTGAAGCCGGCCGGGTCCGAGATCCGCTTCAACGTCTCCACCGCGGTCTTGGTGAGCGCCGCCATCTCGGCGGCCTCCTCGACGGTGGTCTCGATGTAGTTGGCGATGTGGCGGTAGGGGCACGCCATCACGTGACCGGGCGCGTACGGATAGAGGTTGAGGACCACGAAGCAGAGCTCGCCGCGGTGAACGGTCAGCCCGTCGGCGTCGTCCATCGCCGGGATCCGGCAGAACGGGCAGGTCTCGGCCGTGGCGTCACCGGGCTTGTTCACCCCGCGGATGTAGGCCATCCGGTACGGCGTCCAGAGCCGCTCCAGCTCGTCGGGTCGGCCGATGCCGTCCTGCACGAGCGTCTCCACGGGGCCGGTCTGCGCTGTGCTCTCGTCAGGGATCACGGAGTGACTGTAGCGACCGCTTCCGAGCCCGCCGTCGGCGCCGGGACCGCGAGCGACGCGGGGTCCAGCATGTCGGTGATCGGCCGGTCGGGGTCCAGGATGATGCCCATCGCCCGGGCATTGCCCTCGATCAGGAACCACGTCGACTGGCTCAGCATCGCGCGCAGCCGCTGCGGGCCGAGCACCCGATCGGGTCGACCGAGCCAGCGGCGGACTGCGCCGAAGACGGCGCCGATCACGCCGTGGACCAGGGCGTCGAGCTCGTCGGCCTCGACGACGGCGTCGGAGCCGAGCGTCGCCAGGATGACGGAGATCAGCTCGCCGATGTGGACGGCGATGTCATCGATCGCCTGCTCCAGCACCCCGGTGCCGTGGTTGCGGTCGACGACGTGGTGCAGGGCCGGGTGCGCGGCGGCCCAGTCGACGTAGGTGCCGACGATCCGGTCGATGGTGTCGGTGATGCTGCCTTCGAGGGTGAGCGCCGGCAGCAGCTCGGACCAGAGCATCGCCACGATGGCGCGCTGGATCGCGACGTCGAGGTCGGCACGCTCGGCGAAGTGACGGTAGACGACGGTCCGGTTGACGCCGGCCTGCTCCGCGATCTGGTGCACGTGGATGTCGGCACCAGGCCCTGCCTCCTCGATCACCTCGAGCGCTGCGGCGACGATGTGGGCGCGCCGTTCCTCGTTGTGGCGCGCCCAGCGGGCCTGACGACCATCGGCCCGGGCCACGGCCGCCGGCGTGGCGCCGGAGCGGTCGTCACCCATGCCCATGCTCCCGATGCGCGCTCATGCTCCGACCCACCGCCGCAGCGGGGCGTGCCGAGCACTGGTGGACCCGGCGGCGATGCGGCGCATCTCGTCCACGTCGACGATCTTGACCCGGGGGCGCCCCGCCGCGGCTCCGCGGCGACGCTCCTCGCGGTCGATCGCCTGCCACCCGGCCAGGTCGACCATGCCGGGCTGGCGGCTGCGGATCACGCCGCGCAGGCCGCTGGTGGTGCCGACCGGTTCGGAGATGATGCCGCTGTCGAGGTCGTCCAGGATCTGATCGGCCGTCTCCTCGGCGTCGGACTTGTTGGTGCCGATGAAGCCGGTCGGCCCGCGCTTGACCCAGCCCGTGACGTAGACGCCGGGCATGACCCGGCCCCGCGTGTTGGGCACGGTGCCGCTGACCGCGTCGTACGGGAGGTCGGCGACGGGGAGGCCGTGGTAGCCGACGGCGCGCAGCAGCATGCCGGCCTCGACGAGCTCGGTCTCCCCCGTCGGCACGGCACAGGCGATGCCCCGCTCGTCGATCTCGAGCCGGTTGCGACCGACCTCGACCGAGCTGACCCGGCCCTCGCCGTGGACGGCGACGGGCGAGGCGTGGAAGCGCAGCACGATGGTGCGCTTGCCCGGGTCCACCGGCCGCGCGGCGAGCTCGCGCAAGAGACGGGCCTTCACGTCGTCGCCGGCGATCGGACCGTGATCGCCGGTGTCGACGACGACATTGATCCCGGTGTGCCCGGCCAGGCCGACCAGCTCGGGCACCGTGAAGGCGGCCTCGCGCGGGCCGCGGCGGCCCAGGATGACGACCTCGCGGACGCTGCTTCGCAGCAGTTCGCCGAAGGGCAGGGTGGCGATGTCGGTCGACTCGAGGCGACGCGGGTCCTCGGCGAGGATCCGGGCGCAGTCGAGGGCGACGTTGCCGTTGCCGACGATGACGACGCGCTCGTGGTGGAGGTCGACGGCGAGATCCTGCTTGTCGGGGTGGCCGTTGTACCAGCCGACGAAGTCGGTGGCCGACAGCGAGCCTGCGTGGTCGTCGCCGGGGATGTCGAGCGGCTTGTCGCTCGCCGCGCCGACCGTGTAGACGACCGCGTGGTAGCGGGCGGTCAGCTCGGCGTGGGAGAGGTCCTTGCCGATCTCGACGCCGAGGAAGTAGCGGAAGCCGGGCTGGCTCTCGATCTGACCGAAGAGCCGCTCGATCTGCTTGGTGTGCTGGTGATCGGGGGCGACGCCGGCTCGGACCAGCCCGTACGGCGTGGGCAGCCGGTCGAAGACGTCCACGCTGATCTCGGGATGCCGGAGGAGCTCGTCGGCGGTGTAGAGACCGGCGGGACCGGCACCGACGACGGCGATCCGGAACGGGCCGTTGCGGACCAGCCGGCGCTGCTCGTGCACCAGTGCCAGCGGCGTGCGATCGGCGTGCGGGAAGGCGGCGAAGTACTCGGTGTTGAGCGCCAGGAACGGCAGCTGCGGCTCGGTCAGGGTGGTGTGCGGAACGATCGCATCGGCCGGGCAGGCGGTCGCACAGGCGCCGCAGTCGACGCAGGCGGCAGCGTCGACGTAGACCATCTCGGCCTCGGCGAATCCGGGCTCGCCGGGGGCCGGGTGGATGCAGTTGACCGGGCAGGCCACGACGCACGAGGCGTCGCTGCAGCAGGACTGGGTGACGACGTGAGGCACGGGAGAACCGTTTCTTGCTCAGGAGCCCGTACGGGCCTCGGGAATGGCGACGCTCGGCAGGACGTGGTGCTCAGGAGGAGGCGGCGGCGACCTCGCTGCGGTGGCGTGAGGGCCGGCCGTCGATCCGCAGCGCCTTCCAGATCAGCCTGGCCGCGCCCCGGCGGATGCCGAGGTTGTCGGCGAGCATCCGGACGTCGCCGAAGAGGTCGCGCAGCAGCTTCGTCGACTCCGGGGAGTCCCACCAGATCTCCTTGGCGACGTGGTCCGGGATGCCCATGTCGGCGCGGGCCTGCTTGCTCGGCACCATGATCACGTCGCACAGCGTGCGCATCACGACCGGGAACAGGTAGGTCAGCAGCTGACGCTTCGCGAAGCCCATCTCCGACCAGTGGTGCTCGAGGTACTGGTGGGCGAAGCCGATGTGGCGCGCCTCCTCGGCGATGTGGATCTGCATGACCCGGTCGATCAGCGGCACGCTGCCGCCGGCGCGCATGATGGACTTCTGCAGGTGGTCGATCGGCTCCTCGCCGCCGAGGATGCCGACGAAGAAGATCTCCGGGAAGATGCCGCCGAAGAGGGTGATCAGCGGGGCCGCGTGGGCGAACCAGCGCGGGGCGCCGGCGACGTTGTCCATGCCGGTCGCCGCGACGAAGCGGTTGACCGACTCCTGGAACATCTGCACGTGGTGGGTCTCCTCGGTGATCTCGTGCATGGCGTAGCGGAACTCGGGGTTGCCGTCCTTCATCGTGATGAGGTGGTGCATCACACCGGCGATGAGGACCTGCTCGAACTGACGCCCGACCTTGGCGATCTGCGCGTAGCGGTAGGCGCCGACCTCGATCTGGCGCTCGCGCGGCAGGGACTTGTACCAGTCGCTGGCACCGATCTCGTCGGCGTCGGTGAGGATCAGCCGCTCGTCCCCCGGGACGATCTGCATGTCCGGGCCGTCCCACGCGATGTCCTTGAACGCCTGGAAGTGCTGCTCGACCGATGCCTCCGAGAGCGTGCGAAGCGTGTCGTAGTAGCCCTGTGTGCCCTGCGGGACGTGCGCCCCGGCGGTCTTCTCCGACTTCACTGCGGTCATGTCGAACCCCTTGTGACGAGATGTGAACCAGACGACATACCGACGGTATATCGAGGACACCATGTCCCACAAGGGTTTCTGCGACAGCGTGTCGCGGACACAATCGCCCGCACATGACACAGGTCCGGCTCGCACCCTGCTGGGTGCGAGCCGGACCTGGAGGGGAACCGTCAGACCTGCTCGTGCGACGCGACGGCGGCGACCACGCGCGCGATCGCCTCGGCGAGCGGCACGCCGTTCTCCTGGCGGCCGTCGCGGTAGCGGAACGAGACCGCGCCGCTCTCCACGTCCTCGCCACCGGCGATGAGCATGAACGGGATCTTCTGCAGCTGCGCGTTGCGGATCTTCTTCTGGAAGCGGTCGCTGGAGTCGTCGACCTCGACCCGGATGCCGGCCTTCTTCAGCTGGGCGGCCACGTCCCAGACGTAGTCGTCGAAGGCGTCCGCGACCGGGATCATCTCGACCTGGACCGGGGCCAGCCACGGCGGCATGGCGCCGGCGTAGTGCTCCACCAGAACGCCGAGGAAGCGCTCGATCGAGCCGAACTTCGCGGAGTGGATCATCACCGGCTGCTGGCGGGAGCCGTCGGCGGCCTGGTACTCCAGCTCGAAGCGGGCCGGCTGGTTGAAGTCGTACTGGACGGTGCCCATCTGCCACGTACGACCGATGGCGTCCTTGGCCTGGACCGAGACCTTCGGACCGTAGAAGGCCGCGCCGCCCGGGTCCGGGACGAGCTCGAGGCCGGTCTCGGCGCACACGTCGGCCAGGACCTTGGTCGCGACCTCCCAGTCCTCGTCCGACCCGATGAACTTGTCCTTCTTCTTGTCATCGCGGGTGGAGAGCTCGAGGTAGAAGTCGTCCAGGCCGAAGTCGCGCAGCACGCTCAGCATGAAGTCGAGCAGGTGCTTGACCTCGGCGGGCGCCTGCTCCTTGGTGCAGTAGGAGTGGCTGTCGTCCTGGGCGAAGCCGCGCACGCGGGTCAGGCCGTGGATGACGCCGGACTTCTCGTAGCGGTAGACCGAGCCGAACTCGAAGAGCCGCACCGGCAGCTCGCGGTAGGAGCGCCCGCGCGAGCTGAAGATGAGGTTGTGCATCGGGCAGTTCATCGCCTTGAGCTGGTAGTTCGAGCCCTCGAACTCCATCGGCGGGAACATCGTGTCCGCGTAGTGCGGCAGGTGGCCCGAGGTGTGGAACAGGCCGTCCTTGCTGATGTGCGGGGTGCCGACGTAGGAGAAGCCCTCCTCGATGTGGCGACGGCGGACGTAGTCCTCCATCTCCCGCTTGATCACGCCGCCCTTGGGGTGGAAGACGGGCAGGCCGGAGCCGATCTCGTCGGGGAAGCTGAAGAGGTCGAGCTCCTTGCCGAGCTTGCGGTGGTCGCGGCGCTCGGCCTCCTCGATGCGGTGGAGGTGAGCGCCCAGTGCTTCCTGGGTCTCCCACGCGGTGCCGTAGATGCGCTGGAGCTGCTTGTTCTTCTCGTCACCGCGCCAGTACGCGGCGGCGGAGCGCATCAGCTTGAAGGCGGGGATCCGCTTGGTGGTCGGCAGGTGGGGGCCGCGGCACAGGTCCTTCCAGGCGACCTCGCCGTTGCGGTTGATGTTGTCGTAGATGGTGAGCTCACCATCGGAACCGCCGCCGACCTCCACCGAAGCCCCCTCGGCGGCGTCCTCGGCGTTGCCGGAGCCCTTGAGACCGATCAGCTCGAGCTTGTACGGCTCGTCCGCCAGCTCGACGCGAGCGTCGTCGTCGGTCGTGACGCGGCGGGAGAACCGCTGGTTCTCCTTGATGATCTTGCGCATCCGGGTCTCGATCTTCTCCAGATCGGCCGGGACGAACGGGGTCTCGACGTCGAAGTCGTAGTAGAAGCCGTCGGCGACCGGCGGTCCGATGCCGAGCTTGGCCTCCGGGAAGAGGTCCTGGACCGCCTGTGCCATCACGTGCGCCGTCGAGTGCCGCAGGATGTCGCGGCCGTCGCGGGAGTCGATGGCCACACCCTCGACCTCGTCGCCGTCGACGAGCTCGTACGAGAGGTCCTTCAGGACGCCCTCGGAGGCCGAGCCGGCCGAGACCCGCGCGGCGACGATCTCGGCCGCGTCGGCGGGCAGGTCGGCGAAGAGCTCCCAGGCCTTCGTGCCGGTCGTGACCGACCGTTCCTCACGACCCTCGGGGGTGAGTACGACGATCTTGATCTCGGACACGGTGATACTCCTGAGTGCTGGGACGGGTGCTTCCGACGGCCACGATGCTATCGGCCCGAGCGGGTCACCTCTGCATCAGTTATGACCCTGCTACGGTATCGAACATGCGTTCGACCACTGCGCGTACGGCCGACGAGGCGGCCCTGCCGCTGGGACTGCCCGCACCGGCACCGCGGGTGCGACGTACGCGCGCCTCCGCCGCCGCGTCGGCGGAGTTCGTGCACCGGCTCGGCAGCGATGCCTTGGCCAGCCACGGCCTGCCCGCGGGCACGATGGTCATCATCGATACCGGGCGGACACCGCAGCGCGGCGACATCGTGTTCGCCCGGATCCGCGGCCGGCTCAAGGTCGGGGTCCTGGGCACCCAGCTGGGCCGCAAGGTGCTGCGCTCGGACGCCGAGTCGTTCTGGATCGACCACACCACCGACGTGTGGGGCGTGGCCACGGCGGCCGATCCCCCGCTGGAGGGGTTCTGACCCCGCACCGCACGACGCCGCGACCGCCACCGGGAGGTGGCGATCGCGGCCGGAGGGATCAGCGCGCGTCGTCCGCGATCAGCTCGGCGGCGATCTCGCCACCGACCCGGATGGCACCGTCGACGTGCTGGAAGCCGAGGCCCGCCACGTCGCTGCTGCCGAACCGGACAGCGCCCATCGGCTCGCGCAGCTTGGCGCCGTAGCGGGTCAGGCTGCCGAGGTCGAAGCTGGTGCCGAAGGCGCCGCCGGTGAGCTCCTGGTGCTGCCAGTCGGACTCGTGGAACACGATCGGCTCGAGGGCCTGCTCGCCGAAGTACGCGGCCGCCGAGGCCAGGATGCGCTGGCGGCGCTCCTCCTCGCTGAGCCGGCCGAGCTCGTCGGCGCTCAGGCCGGCGATGAAGCCGACCAGGAAGCCGCGCTCGTCGCCCTCGGGGGTGTTGTCGTAGATCTCGTGGACCGGCAGGTACGGCGCGAAGCCCGTGCCGGACAGTCCCTGCTCGCGCCAGAACGGGGTGGAGTAGACCAGCTGGACTTTGATGACCAGCCCGAAGGACTGGTGCTCGCGGGCCATCCGGTGCTCGGTGGGCATCTCGGGGGTGAAGCGGATCCGGCGCTGCACGGTCGGCGGCACCGCGACGACGACCCGGCGTGCCGCGTAGACGCGCTCCTCGGCGCCGGAGCCGACGTGCACGACGGCGCCGTCCTCGCGCCACTCGATGCTGGTCACGTCTGCCCCGAGCCGGATCCGCTCGCCCAGCAGCCCGGTCAGCCGCTCCGCGAGGGTACGCGGCACGCTGGCCAGTCCGCCCACGACGCGACGGTCGAGGATGAAGTCGGCGTCGACCAGGTTGCTGAACGAGCCGGCGCTGGCCGCCATCAGCAGCGCCTGGAGCGCGGAGAACGAGTGCGACGGCTTGGTCAGCATCGCGGGCCCGAGGTAGAGCGCGATGTTGTCACGCGCCTCCTCGTCGTCGCACTGCCCGTGCAGCCAGGCGTCGAACGAGACGCTGTCGAGGTAGGCGGCGTCCGGGTGCGCCCAGGGACGGTCGGGGTCGATCTCGGCCACGAGTCCGTCGAGCGTCTTGGTGAGCTGTCCGATGGCGGCGTTCGTCGCCTCGGAGACCGGCAGGTCCTCGGTGAACCGGCGCACGTCGCCGCGGCGGTCGACGTACACGGACTCGCCGGCCCGATACCGCTCGAACGTCTCCAGGCCGAGCTCGTCGATCAGGCCGAGCAGGGCGGTCTGGTCCGGGGAGACCCACTGCCCGCCGACCTCGAACTCGACCGCGTCGCCGTGGTCGTCGTGGGTCTCGTTGCGCAGGCGACCGCCGATCCGGTCGCGGGCCTCGAGGACGAGGACGTCGCGGCCGGCCCCGGCCAGGCGGTAGGCGGCGGTCAGGCCGGTCACGCCGGCGCCGACCACGATCACGTCATGGGTGGTGTTCATCAGGATCTGTCCCTTCCGGGGAGGTGGTTGCGGCCGAGGCACGTGCCGAACGGCCGGGAGATGCGGGCCGTTCAGGCGGAGACGGAGACGGGCTGGTCCGGCCGGCTGTCGGCGGCGCCCGCCACCGGCTCGTCGGCCGGGTCGAACACGATGAAGCGGTCGTGCGGGCGGCGGGCGAGGTAGAAGACGTAGTAGGCCATCGCGGCGACGAGGATCGCGGCGGTGATCAGCAGGTCGGAGGTCGAGGAGCCGAAGACGGCGTAGCCGACGGCGACGATCACCAGCAGCGGCGCCAGGGGGAACAGCGGCATCTTCCAGCTCGCCACCGTCGACGGCAGGCGACGGCCCCAGATCGAGGCGACGGCGATGACGACGTACATCACGGCGAGCACGATGGAGGTGATCCCGAGCAGCGACTCCACGTTGACCGCGTAGGCCAGGACAGCGCCGGGGACGCCGACCGCGAGGGTGGCGATCCACGGGGTGTTGAAGCGGGGGTGGAGCCGGGTCAGGAACTCGTTGGCGGCGGCGGGCCAGCACTTGTCGCGGGCCGAGGCGAAGACGACGCGACCGTTCTGCAGGACCATCACGATGACGGCGTTGAGGATGGCGATCGCGATGGCGACGTTGATCGCCACGCCGAGGTCGTGGCCACCCCACTCGTGCACGAACTCGGAGAAGTTGCCGGTCGCGAGGTCGCTCACGTTGCCGACGGCCAGCACCGTGGTGATGGTGGGCACCAGGATGACGAGGGAGCCCAGGCCCAGCGAGCCGAAGATGACGCGGGCGACGTTGCGGCGCGGGTCGTGCAGCTCCTCGGCGAGGTAGGCGGCGGTGTTGAAGCCGCTGACCACGAACGTGCCTACGGCGAGGCCGGAGACGAGCATCGCCATCGTGAACGGCTCCAGGCCGTGCGGGCCGGCCACGTGCGGGTGCACCAGCTCGCCCGGACCGCGCTGGACGTGCAGCAGCCCGAGGATCGTCACGACGATGGCGGCGACGACCTCCAGGCCGAGGAAGATCGCGGTGACGAACGCGTTGGACTTCACGTCCAGGATGGCGGTCGCGGTCGAGATCAGCATCACCACGGCGCCGGTGGCTGCGCGCGGCAGGTCGATCAGGTCGCTGAGGTAGTCGGCGGTGCCGAGCGCGATGATCGGCGGGATGATCCACAGCCCGATGCCGGCCAGGGCGAAGGTCAGCCAGCCGGCGGCCTTGCCGAGGGTCTGGGTGACCATCGCGTACTCGCCGCCGGAGCTGGCGGTGCGGGTGCCGAGCTCGGCGTAGCAGGCGCAGACGGCGAGCGAGACCAGGATCCCGGCGACGATGGTGAGCACCGCTCCGCTGCCCTGCGAGGCGAGCACCTCGGGAACGATGATGAACAGGCTGGAGGCGGGCGTGATGCACGACAGCACCAGCAGCACCGCAGCCCCGGGACCGAGCACCCGGGCGAGCTGGCGCTCTGCCTCACGCGGCGCGATGGCCTCGTCGGCGGAGAGAATGACGGGTTCGGTCATCGACCGGCCTCCTGGGGTGCGACGCGTGTTTGAACGACGTTCAAACATTTGAACAGCATTCAAAGTGACTCAGGTCACCGCTAATGTCAACCCCGCAGCACGAAATCCGTTGGAAAAAGAAGGGGCCCTCGTGTCAACGACCCGCCACAACCGTCGCCTGGACCGCCCGCGGGAGCAGGTCATGTCGGCCGCGCTCGAGATGGTCGCGGAGCAGGGGCTCGGCAAGCTGACGATGGCGTCCCTGGCGGCGCGGATCGGCACCAGCGGGGGCCACCTGCTCTACTACTTCAAGACCCGCGACGGGCTGCTGCTCGAGACCCTGCGGTGGAGCGAGGCCGACTACGCGGCGCAGCGCACGCCGGTGCTCGCGGCCGCGACCGGCGCCGATGCGGTGGTGGACTTCGCCGACGTCTATCTCGCGATCGACGAGAAGGACCCTCGCTGGCAGCTGTGGCTGGAGCTGTGGGCGCGCGCGCCCTTCCACCCCGAGCTGGCCGAGGCGCAGCGCGAGATCGACGCGGCCTGGCACACCGACCTGGTCCGGCTGCTCGCCGAGGCGCTGCCCGCCGGCGCCGACCACGAGGGCGTGTCGGAGCGGCTCCGGGCGATGTGGGACGGCTTCAGCGTCGGCATCGTCACCGGCGGCGGGCGGGAGCTGCGCTCGGCGGCGCTCCAGCACACCCGCGCCCTGCTGTGACACGACCGCCACCCGGATCGCCAGGCGGCGTCCGGGTATCGGTCGTACGGGGTGGATCAGTCGAGCAGTCGGAGCGACGGCCCGGCCTCGAGGACGGTGTTCTCCGACACGGCGGTCGCGCAGGGCCTCGGCCAGCACGCGAAGCACACCTGCCGGGTCCGGCCCGTCAGGGCCGCAGCGTCGTCGGCGCCGGGTCGCTCGGCACGCAGGAGAAGCTCGCTCACGGGTACAGACCTCGCACCTCGTGGGCCTGGTAGACGCGCTCCACGGCCAGGCAGGTCGCGGCCACGCGCAGCGAGAGCTGTCGCTTGGCGGCGTAGGCCACCACCTCCTGCCACGCGCGGGTCATCCGGTCGACGAGCCGCTCGTTGACCTCGGCCTCGCTCCACCAGTACGCCTGGTTGGCCTGCACCCACTCGAAGTAGGAGACGACGACGCCGCCGGCGTTGGCGAGGATGTCCGGCACCACCAGGACGCCGCGCTCGGCCAGGATCCGGTCCGCGTCCCCGGTCAGGGGCCCGTTCGCGCCCTCCACGATGAGGCGTGCCCGGACGAGCCCGGCGTTCTCGGCATGGATCACGCCCTCGACGGCCGCCGGCACGAGCAGGTCGACCTCCGCGAGCAGCACGTCCGTGCCGTCGATCGGCAGCGCGCCCGGGAAGCCGACGACGCTGCCCGTGGCGTCGACGTGACGCTCGAGCGCCGGGATGTCCAGGCCCGCGATGTCGAAGATGCCGCCGTACACGTCGCTCACCGCGACGACCCGGACACCCTCCTCGGCCAGGAGGCGGGCGGCGCCACGGCCGACCTTGCCGAACCCCTGGACGGCGGCCCGCGCGCCGCGCGGTGCCACGTCGAGGTGACGCAGCGCCTCGACGGCGATGGCGACCACGCCCCGCGAGGTCGACGCGGCCCGGCCCAGCGAGCCGCCGACGGCGATCGGCTTGCCGGTCACCACACCGAGCACCGTGTGGCCGCGGCCCACCGAGTAGGTGTCCATCATCCAGGCCATGGTCTGCTCGTCGGTGCCGATGTCGGGGGCAGGGATGTCCTGGTTCGGACCGATCAGCGGCGCGATCTCGGAGGTGTAGCGCCGGGTGATCCGCTCGAGCTCGCCCTTGCTGTACCGCCGCGGGTCGACCCGTACGCCACCCTTCGCGCCGCCGTACGGCACGTCGAGCAGGGCGCACTTCCAGGTCATCCACATCGCCAGCGCCCGGACCTCGTCGAGGTCGACGCGGGCGTCGAAGCGCACGCCGCCCTTGCCGGGGCCACGGGAGTAGTTGTGCTGCACGCGGTAGCCACGCAGCACCTCGATCGTGCCGTCGTCTCGACGCAGCGGGATGCTCACGCTGACCTCGCGGCGTGGCTCGGCCAGCATCGCGTGCACCTCGGGCCGGAGTCCGAGCACGGCGACGGCGTCGGCGAGCTGCTCGCGCGCGTCGTCGAGGACGGTGCGCTCGGGCGCCTGCAGGAGCGTCATCGGCGGCGCCCCTGACCGTACGTCGCGAGCGCGGGAGCGGGAAGGAGGGTCATGGGTCCACCCTGACCCGAGCCGGGCCATACCGTCCAAGACCTATTGAGCACTTGAACGGTGCCCGCCGAGCATGTGTCGCCGGGGCGGAGGCATTACCGTTGCCGGCGTGTCGATCGACCTGCGGCTGCTGCGCTACTTCCTGGCCACCGCCGACCACGGCTCGGCCACCCGGGCTGCGGCCGAGCTGCACGTGACTCAGCCGGTGCTCTCACGCCAGCTGCGCCAGCTCGAGCAGCAGACCGGGCTGCGCCTGTTCGAGCGCGACGGGCGCCGGCTGCGCCTGACACGCGCCGGCGAGGAGTTCCTGCCGCAGGCCCGCGACCTGGTGCGCAGCGCCGACGCGCTCGGCGACGCTGCGCACGCCCTCGCGTCGGGCCACGTCGAACGGCTCCACGTCGCCGTGCCCACCACCACCCTCGCGGACGTGCTGGCCCCCTTCATCGCGACCCTGCTGCCCACCGACCCGGTGCCGCTGCTGCGCAGCCTCGACCCGCGCGGCGCGGGGGCCGCCCTGGCGGCCGGCGCGGACCTGGCGATCGTCCATCGGGCGCCCCCGCTCTCGCTCGGATCTCGGCGGCTCGCGGTGCTCTCGCTGCTCGCCTACGTGCGCAGCGACGACCCCTGGGCCGATCGCGGACGCATCAGCCTCGAGGAGCTCCTCGAGCGCTCGCTGGTGGTGATGTCGACCGACTTCAGGCCTCGGGTGCTGCTCGACGCCGCGGTCGACGCCGCCGACCTGACGTACGGGGAGCTGCTGGAGTGCACCAACGCCCAGGTGGCACAGGCGCTCGCAGCCGCCGGGCGTGGCGTCGCGGTGGTCTCTGACGATCCGCGCTTCGGCCTGGTGCCGCTCACCATCGACGCCGACGGGACCAGCCTCCAGATCAGGCTCTACGCCGCCTGGGACCCGCATCACCACGCGGCGGGCGTCATCGCCGACCTCGCCGACCGGCTGGCGTCCTTCTGCCTGGAGCGCTACGGCCCCGAAGCGGGCGAATGAGCGGGCGAGCGAGCGGGCCGGGCGAGCGGGCCGGGCGAGGCCCGACCCCGGCTATCGTGGCGAGGTGATCGCGCTGCGCCCGATGCGGGTGTCCGACGTGGAGCTGATCGTGGCGTGGGACCAGGACCCGGACGTCGTCGCCGCGATCGGTGGTCGCGCCGCCGACTGGTACGACTGGCCCGCCGAGCTCGGGCGGGACGTGCCGTGGCGCGAGCTCCTGATCGCCGAGGAGGTCACCGCCGTCCCCGGTGATAGCGGTGCCAAAGGTCGCGCGATCGGCTTCGTGCAGCTCATCGACGCCGCCGAGGAGGAGTCGCACTACTGGGGCGAGGTCGAGCCCGGCACGTGGGCGGCCGACATCTGGCTCGGCTCCCCCACCGATCGTGGTCGCGGCCTGGGTACGCGGGTGATGGGCGCTGCGATCGACCGCGCCTTCGACCGGCACGGCGCCCACACCCTGCTGATCGATCCGCAGGAGGCCAACACCCGGGCGATCGCGTTCTACGAGCGGCTGGGCTTCGAGCGCGTCGGCGTCCGCGAGCTGGATGGCGACCTCTGCCTCGTCATGAGCCTGGGCCGTCGACACGACGGGCCCAGCGGTTCCTAGCCGTCGAGCATCAGGCGCATCTTGGTCAGGCTGCGGCGCAGCAGCCGCGAGACCTGCATCTGCGAGACGCCGAGGATCTCCGCGATCTCGGTCTGGGTCTTCCCCTCGGCGAACCGGAAGGTGACGGCGGCCCGCTCGACCCCGCTCAGCTCGGCGATCGCCTCGCTCAGATCGATCCGTGCCTCGGCGCTGCCGTACCCCTGCTCCTCGAACGCGACCAGCTGCTGCAGCGCTCCGGCGGTCGGGTCGATCAGCGTGTCCAGAGGATGGCCGTCCCGGCTGCGGCCGACCTCGATCGTCTCGACGACCTCCTCCGCGCTCGCACCGACGTGCTCGGCGATCTCGGAGATCGTCGGGGCACGGCCGAGCTCCTGGCTGAGCGCCTCGCGGCTCTCCAGGACGGCGCCGCGCAGCTCCTGCGCCCGGCGCGGGGCGCGGACCAGCGAGGTCGAGTCACGCAGGTAGCGCTTGATCTCGCCGAGGATCATCGGCGCCGCGTACGCGACGAACTCGTGCCCGCGCTGGGGGTCGAACCGGTCGACCGCCTTGATCAGGCCGACGGAGCCGACCTGCACCAGGTCCTCGTGATTCGCCCGGCGGCCGGTGAGGCGCCGCGTCAGGTACGAGACCAACGGCAGGTTGGCCTCGATGAGCTGCTCCCGCACGGCGCGGTACTCGTCGACGCCGATGCCCGGCGCCGCGAGTCGTGCGAACAGACGGTTGACCTCGTCCGCCTGCTCGCGCGTCCAGCGCGACGTCCCCTCGGTCACGTGAGCAGGCCCCCTCTCCGTCGCGAGACGGCGATCGCGAGCACGCCGTCCTCGGAGCGCACGTCGACCTCCGGGTCGAGCGCGGAGAGCATGGCCCACGGGAGGCCGGCACGGTCGACGGCCGCCCCCGGACGGCAGGACGCCCGGAGGGCGACGCACACGGTCCCGGGCTCCACCTCGAACTCGGCGGTCAGCGTCAGGTCGCCGTCCTCGTCGACGAGCGGCAGCAGCAGGATCGCCGCCTCGTCCACGGCCATCTGCAGCTCCTCGACGTCGTCGTAGGCGACGTCGGCCAGGACCGCCATCGACCGCGTCACGGCGCGGATCGACGCGACGAAGTCGGGGTGGGCCGGGATCTGCACCGAGGTGCGCGACGAGGGCCAGGGGGCGCTGCCGGGAGAAATCATTGCTACCTCACTATCGCAGGCCGAGGCATGCGTACGCGTGCGCCGAGGGGTGGGTGAGAGAGGCTGCTGCCGCTCCGGGACACGGTCAGACGTCGGCCGCGAAGAGATCGGCGATCCCCGCCAGGGCGAAGACCCGGACCACTGTCGGCGACTGGCCGACGACGACCGCGGCGGAGCCTGCCCGGGCCGCGACTCGGCGGACCTCGAGCAGCGCGCTGATGCCGGTGGAGTCCAGGAACGTGACCCCGGACAGGTCGAGCCGGACCGGGGCGGTCGACCCGGACGCGGTCCAGGCCTCGGCCGCGGCCACGACCTCGTGCGCTGTCGCCAGGTCGACGTCGCCGGTGACGACCAGGACGTCCTGACCCTCGAGGTCGGTCTCACGAGTGGCGGCAAAGGGAGACATCACAGACATCCTAACGAGCCTCTGCACCCGGAACGGGTGCAGACGAGAGGCCAGCGAGCGCATGGTCGAGCCCGCTGAACTCGAGGACGCGCGCGACCCGGGCGGAGCTGCGCGAGATCGCCACCTTCGTGCCCCGGGCCTCGGCGGCACGGGCCAGCTCGACCAGCGCCCCGATGCCGGTCGAGTCGATGAACTCGACGTCGCCCATGTCGAGGGTCAGCCCGTCGCCGTGCGCGAGGACGTCGTGTCCCTCGTCGAGCAGCGTCCGGCGGGTGACGAGGTCGATCGACCCCGCGAGGACCAGGGTGTCCCGTCCCGCCTCGTCCGTGCTCCGGCTGATCTTCAGCTCCATACCGTCCGGTCCTCCCTCATCGTGTCGCTGTTCATCGGGTCCGGGTCGATCGCGAGCCGGAACCACACCGTCTTGCCGCTGCCGCTGTCGTCTTCCTCGACACCCCACTGGGTCGCGACCCTGTCCAGGATCCGCAGCCCCCTTCCCGAGGCGGCGGTCGGGTCGAGTGCCCCGGTGGGCATCGCCGGGCGGCCGTCGCCGTCGTCGTGCACGGCCACGGTCAGGTAGCCGTCCCGGATCGAGACCGAGAGCCCGGCGGTGGCACCGCCGTGTCGCACGGCGTTGCTCATCAGCTCCGAGACCAGCAGCGCGGCATCGTCACGGAGCGCGAGCGGAAGGTGCGCCGCGGCCTCGGCGACGACCGCTCGTGCCTCCGCGATGGCGCCGGGCACGGCCGACAGCACGTACGGCTCACTGCTGCTCGTCATGCTGCTCACCTCCTGCCCTCGTGGTCGTGATGGCTCGTTCGAGCCTCAGCGCAGACCGCTGTCGAAGCATGACTGCCCGGACGATCCGATTCCTAAACCGCCCCATTTCCAAGCCCACCCGGGGGCATACGGAGGTTGCCATCCTCTGCCAAGATACGGGCGACGTGAGCCCCTCACGCGGTCTCTTCTACGAAGGAAGGCAAGACGTGTCGTCACAATCCGCCCACGAATGGATCGACCTGCTCCGCAGCAACGAGGAGGAGCTGATCGCGGCCTGGACCCGAACGGCCGAGGGCAACCTCGCCGGCCGGATGACAGGCAGCGAGCTCTCGCGCGACATCCGCGAGATCTACAACGGCCTGCTCGCTGGCGACGGGTCCGGAACCGACATCCGCAGCGGTGCGTACGACGGGCTGCGCGCGCTCCTCAACGATCTCGGCCGCACCCGCGCTCGCCAGGGCTTCTCCCCCACCGAGGCCGCGGTCAGCGTCTTCGCGCTGAAGCAGGCGCTCCTCGAGATGCTCGAGCAGCGCGGCGACCTCGCGTCGTACCAGGCGTACGCCAAGCTCTCGGCCATCATCGACGACCTTGGGCTCTTCATGCTCGAGACCTACGCGACCGCCCGCGAGACGGTCATCGCTCAGCAGGCCGAGACCCTTCTGGAGCTCTCCACCCCGGTGGTCAAGCTGTGGGACGGCATCGTCGCCCTCCCGCTCGTCGGCACGCTGGACTCGGCCCGCACCCAGGTGGTGATGGAGGCGCTGCTGCAGGCCCTGGTCGACACCGGCTCGGAGCACGCCATCATCGACATCACCGGTGTACCGGCCGTCGACACGCAGGTCGCCCAGCACCTGCTCAAGACGGTGCAGGCCGCACGCCTGCTGGGCGCCGAGTGCATCGTCTCCGGCATCCGACCGCAGATCGCCCAGACGGTGGTGGCCCTCGGCATCGAGTTCGGGGACATCCACACGAAGGCGAATCTCTCCGACGCGATCCTGCTGGCCATGCGCCGGTCTGGCCTCGACATCGTGGGCAGGGCGTGATGGACCGCATTCCGATCCTGAAGATCGGCGACATCCTGCTGGTCTCGATCCAGGTGGATCTCCAGGACCACACCGCGCTGATGCTCCAGGACGACCTCAGCAACCGGATCGTCGAGACCGGTGCGAAGGGTGTCCTGATCGACATCTCCGCGCTCGAGATCGTGGACAGCTTCATCGGCCGGATGATCTCGACGACAGCGGCGGTGTCCCGCGTGCTGGACGCCGAGACCGTCGTGGTCGGGATGCAGCCGGCGGTCGCGATCACGCTCGTCGAGCTGGGGCTCACCCTCTCGGGGGTGCGGACCGCGCTGGACGTCGACCGCGGCCTGCGGGTGCTGCGCGACAGCGTCGAGGCCCCCGCCCACCGAGGGGCGTGACCTCCGGTGATGGCCTCAGCCAGTGACGACCAGACCGTGGTGCCGCTGAAGGCCGACTCCGACGTCGTCCGGGTGCGACAGCTGGTCCGTGATGTCGCCACCGCCGTCCGCCTCTCGCTGGTCGACCAGACCAAGCTGGTGACCGCCGCGAGCGAGATCGCCCGCAACACGCTGGTCTACGGCGGAGGCGGCGAGGCGCGGGTACGGAGGCTGACACGGGGTACCTCGGTCGGCGTCGAGGTCGTCTTCTCCGACGACGGGCCCGGGATCCCGGACGTGGATCTCGCGCTGACCGACGGCTGGACGAGCGGGAGCGGGATGGGCCTGGGCCTGTCCGGTACGCGTCGTCTGGTCGACGACTTCGACCTCGACACCGCACCCGGTGCCGGGACCCGGGTGACCATCGCGAAATGGAGGCGCTGAGGTGCATCCCGCTCCTTCGCGGCACGCCGACGACGCCTGGTGGATCGTGGACGAGAGCGCCGCGGTGCCGGCCGTACGGCGGGCCGCCTCCGCCCTGGCTCTCGCCGCCGGATTCGGTGCCGAGCGGGTGGCCGAGGTCGGCATCGTCGTGACCGAACTGGCGACCAACCTGGTCCGCCACGCCGGTGGCGGCGAGATGGTGCTCCGGGCCAGCGCCGAGGGCGACGTCCCCGCGCTGCGCGCGCTCGCGATCGACTCCGGTCCGGGGAGCCGCAACATCGAGGCGCTGATCTCGGACGGTGTCTCGACGGGCGGCACCCTCGGCATCGGGCTCGGCGCGTGCCGACGCCTCTCCTCGGCCTTCGACGTCTACTCGGTGCCCGCCGTGGGCACGATCGCCGAGACGCTGCTGCACGCGACGTCAGCAGCGGGCGACCAGCACGGCGACCGGGTCGCCGATCTGACCCGGCCGCTCTCCGGCGAGGGCCCGTGCGGCGACACCACCGCATACCGGCTCACCCGGGATGTCCACGTCGCGATGGTCGCCGACGGCTTGGGCCACGGCCCGCTCGCCGCGGAGGCGTCACGGCTCGCAGCCGACGTGCTGCTGACCTTGGACAGCGTGTCCCCGGCCGCTGTGCTCGAGCGGATCCACCTCGCACTGCGCGGCACCCGCGGAGCGGCGGTCTCGGTGATCGCCTACGACACAGCCGCGCAGACCGTGACCCACGCCGGGATCGGCAACGTCACGGTGCGACTCGCGAGCGCCGACGCCCTCCGCAGCCTGCCCGCCCAGCCCGGCATCGTCGGGCACCGGGCCCCGCAGCCGCGCGAGCAGACCGTCGCGGTCGACGGTGCGGCGGCCGCGGTCCTGCACAGCGACGGGCTCTCCCAGCGCTGGAGCCTGAATGACATACCCGGCGTGCTGGGTCATCGCCCTGCCGTCGCATGCGCCGCGCTGCTGCGCGCCGCGGCCAGCCGACGCGACGACGCCGGTGTCCTGGTGCTCAGGACCGCGGCATGAGCACCGCCGCCCTCGCGGAGCTGACGCTGCTCACCGAGGACGACCTCTTCAACGCCCGTCAGGTCGGTCGTGACTGCGCGCTCGAGCTGGGCTTCGAGCGCCTCGACGCGCTCCGCGTGGCGACGGCGATCAGCGAGCTCGGCCGCGAGATCGTGTCCAGTGGTGGCGGCGCGCTGACGCTCGCCCTGCACGGCGGCGCCCTCGAGCTCGAGCTGACCGCCGGACGGCGTCCCGAGCACTGGGATGACGCGATCGCCGCCGTCGGCCGGCTCGCCGACACCCAGCGCCGACAGGACCCCGAGGCAGGGGTGCGCCACACCCTCGGGAAGTCGCTGCCCGGGGGTGCGCCGAGCGCGCGCCGCCTGGAGCTCCTGCGCCGACAGCTCCTCGCCCGCAACCCCTCCTCCCCCGCCGACGAGCTGCGCGAGCAGAACCGCGAGCTGCTCAACGCGCTGGAGGAGGTGCGCGCCCAGCGTGCCGAGCTCGAGGTCGTGAACAACGAGCTCGAGGAGACCAACCGCGGGGTGATGGCGCTCTACTCCGAGCTCTCCGCCGAGCTGGATCACACCAATCAGGGCGTCGTCGCGCTGTACGCCGAGATCGACGACAAGAACCTCCAGCTGCGCCAGGCCAGCGAGGCCAAGAGCCGGTTCCTGCGCAGCATCAGCCATGAACTGCGCACGCCGGTCAACTCGATCCTCGGTCTCACCGGACTGCTGCTCGATCCGCACCAGACCGAACGACTCAGCCCCGAGCACACCGAGCAGGTCCAGTACGTCCGCACCAGCGCGAGCGACCTGCGACGGCTGGTGGACGAGCTGCTCGACCTGGCCAAGGCCGAGTCGGGCCGACTGCAGGCCACGATGACCGAGGTGAGCCTGCGTCCGCTGCTCGAGGAGCTGCGCGGCATGATCGAGCCCATCCTGCGCGAGGGGGTGACGCTGAGGATCGAGGTGGTCGGCGTCGAGGTGCTCGTCACCGACCCCGACCTGCTGCGCCACGTCCTGCGCAACCTGCTCAGCAACGCGGCGAAGTTCACCGAGTCCGGCGCGGTCACCCTCACCGTCCAGGCCCAGGACGAGGCGGCGGTGTTCTCGGTGCGAGACACCGGCGTCGGCATCGCCGAGGAGGACCTGGCCCGCATCTTCGAGGAGTTCTACCAGGCGACCTCGCCGCTGCACGCCAGCGCCAAGGGCACCGGGCTGGGCCTGGCGTTCGCTCAGGTGGTGGCGACCGCGCTCGGCACCCGCATCGAGGCCGAGAGCGCGCTGGGCGCCGGCAGCTGCTTCGCCCTGAGGCTCCCCCTGCAGGGTGCCTCCGATGCCTGAGCGCCTGCCGCTGGTGCTGGTCTGCGACGACACCCCCGCCAAGCGATATGTCATCGCGAGCTGGCTGCGGCGCAGCGGCTACCGCATCATCGAGACGGACACCGCCGCCGAGGCCCGGCGCATCCTGCAGGAGCGCGCCATCGACCTGGCCGTGCTCGACGTCCACCTACCCGACGGCAGCGGACTCGACATCACCCGCGACCTGCGGCACGACCCCGAGCGCTCCGGCACGCCGGTGGTGCACGTCTCGGCGGTCGCGATGGAGACGCTCGACCGGGTGGCGGGGCTGGACAGCGGCGCCGATGCGTATCTCGTCGACCCGATCGACCCCGAGGAGCTGCTCTCCACCATCCGGGCGCTGCTCCGCTCCTCCGGGGCACGACGCAGCGCCGAGGAGCTCGCGGGGCGGATGACGCGACTCAACCGAGCGGCCGTCCGGCTCAACCTCGCCTCCACGATCGCGCGGCTCGCCGACGGTGTCGCCGGCGCGGCGGCGGAGGTGCTCGACGAGCCGTCCGTCGCCGTCCTCGTCGACGACGGGGTCGCGCATCGCTCCAGCGCCGCGCCCGGCGGGACGGTGGATCTCGCCGGAACGCTTCCCGCGGGGGCTCTGCGCGCACAGCTGGACTCGCTGACCACGTCGCGGACCGTGGCGTCGGACGACGTCGCTCTGGCCGACCTGCTCCCGGCGCCGGGCACCGGCCCGTGGCGCCTGCACCCGATCACCGTCGGCGAGGAGCAGGTCGGGCTGATCGCCGTCGCGACCGGCAACGACACCGACAACGACCTCGTGGTCGAGCGCCTGGTGCAGCTGACGGCGGTGGCGCTGGACAACCTGCGCACCCTGGAGCGCGAGCACCGTACGGCCCTGCTCCTGCAGCGCAGCCTGCTGCCCGCCAGCCTGCCCACTCCTCCCGGTGTCACGCTGGCCGCCCGCTACCGCGCCTCGGAGCGGCACGCGGAGGTCGGCGGCGACTTCTTCGACGCCTTCGAGGTCGACGGCAGCGTCTTCATCGCGATCGGCGACGTCCAGGGCCACTCGCTCGAGGCCGCGGTCGTGATGGCGCAGCTGCGCTACTCGCTGCGGGCCTACGCCTACGACGGCTACGGACCGGCCGAGATCATGCAGCGCATCGACACCGTGCTGGTGCGCAACGAGCCGGGCGTCATCGCCACCGCCTGCATCGGGATGATCGATCGGGCGCGCAGCTCCCTCCGGTACGTGGGTGCCGGGCACCCCCCGATCATCCGTACGCACGACGGTGAGTCGACCCTGCTGACCCAACGCGGCGTCCTGCTCGGTCTCGCCTCCGCCCACACCGAGCATCTCGAGGAGCTGGCGCCGGGCGATCGGCTCCTGCTGCTCACCGACGGGCTGGTCGAGCGCCGTACGACCCCGCTCGATGAGTGCCTCGCCCAGGTCGCGGCCTTCATGGCGGGGTCCTCGGCCCACGACACCGAGGCCGTCGCCGACCGGGTGCTCGACGAGTTCGGCGCGAGCGACGACGACGTCGCCCTGCTCGTGGTCGACCTCGACCCGGTCTGAACCGCTGCGCCCGAGCGTTCGGCGGAGCATGATCGGTCCATGATCGGTCCCTGCTCGGCCTCGTGCTCGCCACACCGCTTCTCGCCGGCTGTCACACGACGACGACCGGAGAGGCCGCCAGCTGCGTGGGGCCGATGCTGGACACCACTCCGCCGGGCGCCTCGGCGCGGGCCGTCGCCGCAACGGTTCCGCCCGGAGGAGACCTGACCGTGTATGGGCACTGGTACGCGGCGACGTGCAACGACACCTCGATCACGACCGCAGACCCGGCGCCGATGCCGCCGGTCCACCTGACGCTGAAACTCCCAGGTCAGGCGTCCCGAGACGTCGGCATCTACACGCCGGGCGGCCAGGACCTGGGCTTCGCCGCCACCGTCCACGTTCCCACGGACGCTCAGCCGGGGGCGGGCACGCTGAGCGACGGGCTCAGCCACCACTACCGGTTCGAGATCGCGGGCCCGTAGTCACCGGCCCCATAGACCCCGGCTCACCGGACCCACCACCGTCCGGGTCCGGGACCGAGGTTGAGTAAGGTATGCCGTCGCCGTGCGGCAGCGGCGACACCGCCCCCGGGAGCCCGAACGGGCGTACGGTCGAGAGGACCTTGACGAGATGGAACCCGAGAACGCGCCCCATCGTGCGGACGGTGAGGCGGGAGCGACGCTCGCCGCTGCGGGCTTCCTCGACCTGAGCACGCGCCAGGAGCTCGTCGACGCCGGGTTGGCGATCCTCGACCAGGACGCGCCCCTGCGCCTCGACCTCTCGGCGGTGGAGTTCATGGACTCGACGGGCATCGGCGCGCTCATCGAGCTGGCCCGGGCCAGCGAGCGCCTCGGTCGTCCGTTCCAGGTCGTGGCCGCATCTGCCCAGGTCCGACGGGTGCTCGAGGTGACCGGTCTCTCCGGTGCCTGGTTGGTCGATCCCTAGGTCGACCCGACGCCGACTTGGCGCCGACTCGGCGTGGGGTCAGGGGTGATCGAGCTCGAACCACACGCTCTTCGCGCCGGAGTCGATCTCGCGGACACCCCATCTCGTCGCGAGCGTGTCGACCAGGAACACGCCGCGCCCGCCGACCGACGCCGTCGACGGAGGGCTGATCAGCTGCGGCCGCTCGGGGGCCTCATCGGTGACGCTGACCCGAAGGGTCGCCGCGTGGATCTCTATCGAGAGCACCGGAGCTCCGCGACCGTGGGTGAGCGCGTTGGTGACGATCTCGCTGGTGAGCAGCAGTGCCGTCTGCGCCGTGGGGCACTCGACGTTCGCCGCGCGGCACAGCCCCATCACGACCTCACGGGCGGATCCGGGCGAGGACGACGACTGCTCCAGCACAATCGAGCGGTCGACGTCGTCCCACCTGCTGTTCACCCGCGGCCCTCTCCACCGTGCGCGTCACCGCGCTTGATCGCTCGCACATTACCCAACGCGAGGCGCCTCCAACCGCTAGGTTCGGCCAAGCGGTTGCGGGCGTCGTCCACGTCCCTGGCTACTATCCTTCCCACGCAGCAGCCGACGACCTCCATCACGAAGTGCTCACCGGGTCGGAGGCATCGCCTGCAGCTCGCCCCGGGCGAGACGACCACCGACACAGGATGAGGGGACCGTGGCGCAGGCAAGAGCCTCCGACGAGCAGATCTCCGCTCGCTCCGAGGGCGTCGTGCTTCCCACCCCCGCCGCTCCGGCACCCACTCCGGCACCCACTCCGTCACCCACCTGGGACTGGTCGGACCCGGTGGTCCTGCTCGTCGAGGACGACCCGGCGGACGCGGTCCTGGTCGAGGAGCTGGTGGCCGACTGCCGCCCGGGCCTGTCCCTGCGCCTGGCGAGCTCGCTGGCCGAGGCGACCTCGTTCCTGGCCACCGAGCGTCCCGACTGCGTACTGCTGGACCTTCATCTTCCCGACGCCCAGGGCCTCGATGCGTTGACGGCCGTCCAGGCGATGGCCGAGGGCATCGCCGTCGTCGTCCTGACCGGGCAGAGCGAGGAGGCGATCGGGCTGACCGCCATGGCCGCCGGCGCCCAGGACTACCTGGTCAAGGGTCACGTCGACGCCGAGTGGCTCGGGCGTGCCGTCCGCTACGCGATGCAGCGCAAGGAGGCCGAGCGCTCGGCCGTCGCGCTCCAGGCCAGCCAGCTGCTCGCCCAGGAGAACGCCCGACTCGAGCGCGGCCTGCTGCCCAAGCCGTTGGTCAGCCCCGGCGGCTCGGTCGAGGTCGTCAGCCGGTACCAGCCGGGGCGCGCCCAGGCCCTGCTCGGCGGCGACTTCTACGACGTGGTGCAGTCCGACGACGGCACCGTCGAGGTGCTCATCGGCGACGTCTCGGGCCACGGTCCCGACGAGGCGGCCCTGGGCGTCGCCCTCCGCATCGCCTGGCGCACGCTCGTGCTCAGCGGCATCCCCGCCGAGCAGCGTGTCGCCCGGCTCGAGGAGATCCTGATCGCCGAGCGTCCCTACGACCACACCTTCGCCACGCTCACCTGCCTGACGATGCTGCCCGATCGACAGCGGATCCGCGTCGTACGCGCCGGCCATCCCGGCATGATGGTGCGCTCGGCGGACTCGATCGAGCTCGTCGAGGTGGCCGGCGGCCCCGCGATCGGGATCCTCCCAGCAGCGTCGTGGGCGGCGTGCGAGCTGTCGATGCCCACGCAGCCGTGGGCCGTCGTCCTGTTCACCGACGGCCTCTTCGAGGGTCGTACGAGCGCGAGCGGCGGGCGGCTCGGAGAAGAGGGCCTGATCGCCGCCGCGCGCGGACTGCTGGACGCGGGATCCGAGCGGTTCGTCGACGAGCTGATCCAGCACGCCCAGCGCGCCTCCGAGGGATTCGGCGGCATGGACGACGACCTGGCCGTCCTGCACGTGCAGTGGAGATGAAGGAATCGGTACAGCAGTGAGCAAGGACAGCGGACGCGACCGCAGCGGCATGACCGTGCAGCGGTGGATCTACCTCGCCCTCGGCGTGATGACGGTGCTGGTCGCGGTGGGCTCGGTGGTCGGCGCCCGGCTGCTGGCGCACACCACCGAGGCCTCGGACCGGCTGATCCAGCACATCCAGCCCGCCCGGGTGGCGGCCTACCAGCTGCAGGCGACGCTGATCGACCAGGAGACCGGGGAGCGCGGCTACGCGCTGACCGCCGACAAGCAGTTCCTCGCGCCCTACACCGCCGGCCAGCGGAGCGAACGCGAGCTGGTCGCCCAGATCCGCACGCTCCTGCCGGACGACGAGCAGGTGCAGGCGGACCTCGACGACATCGAGGCAGCGGCCGACCAGTGGCGCCAGGCGTACGCCGACCCCATCGTGGCTGGCGTGACACCGGGACGGCCCCAGCCACCGGACGAGCAGACCGCCACGCAGGCCAAGAGCGCCTTCGACGACCTGCGCGGCCACTTCGACACCCAGAACCAGCACCTGCTGCAGCTCAAGGCCGCCAGCCTGGACGACCTGCGCCGGGTCCGGCACGTACGCGACGCCGTCTTCCTCGCCATGCTCGCGGTGTTCGTGCTGACAGCGGTGCTCATGATCGCCCTGGTCAGCGGCCTGGTCATCCGTCCGCTGGAGAAGCTGCGGGTCTCCACCCGCGCCATCGCCGAGGGGGCCTACGACCACCCGATCGCGCAGGAGGGACCCAGCGACCTGCGCCGCCTGGCCGTCGACGTGGCCAGCATGCGCGACCGGATCGTCGAGGACCTCGACGCCTCCCGCGCCCAGGAGCGCCAGCTCGCCGACCTCGCCGCCGACCTGGACGCCCAGGCCCTCGAGCTGCGCCGCTCCAACGCCGAGCTCGAGCAGTTCGCCTACGTCGCCTCCCACGACCTGCAGGAGCCGCTGCGCAAGGTCGCGTCGTTCTGTCAGCTCCTGGAGAAGCGGTACGGCGGCACGCTGGACGAGCGTGGCCAGCAGTACATCGACTTCGCCGTCGACGGCGCCAAGCGGATGCAGATCCTCATCACCGACCTGCTGACGTTCTCCCGCGTCGGCCGCGTTACCGACGAGCAGGTCGCGGTCCCGCTCGAGGTGGTGGTGGACCGCGCGCTGGCCAACGTCGCGTCCGCCATCGAGGACTCCGACGCGCAGATCTCGCGCCCGCCCGCCCTGCCCGAGATCCAGGGCGACCCGACGCTGTTCGTCATGCTGTGGCAGAACCTCGTCGCGAACGCGATCAAGTTCCGCTCCCCCGAGCGGACGCCGTCCATCAGCCTCACCTGCGAGCCCGATCCGGATCGTCCCGAGGGCGACGGCTGGCTCTTCGCCGTGACCGACAACGGCATCGGCATCCCGGAGGAGTTCGCCGAGAAGGTCTTCGTGATCTTCCAGCGTCTCCACAGCCGCGAGGCGTACGCCGGCACCGGCATCGGGCTCGCGCTGTGCCGCAAGATCGTGGAGTATCACGGCGGCCGGATCTGGATCGACACCGAATACCCTGCTGGGCACACCGGCGGCACCCGGATCTGCTTCACTTTACCGACCCACTCCGCCGAGCGTGACCGCGCGACGGCGAACTCCCCGGAGGGAATCGCTTCATGAACGGCCCCACCCAGCCCATCGAGGTCCTGCTCGTCGAGGACGACCCGGGCGACGAGCTCATGACGCGCGAGGCGTTCGAGGACAACAAGATCGCCAACACCCTCCACGTGGTCCGCGACGGCGAGGAGGCGCTCGACTTCCTCTACCGCCGCAACCAGCACACGGACGCGCCGCGGCCCGACCTGATCCTGCTCGACCTCAACCTTCCCAAGTACGACGGTCGTCAGGTCCTGCAGCAGATCAAGTCGGACGCCGAGCTCTCGCTCATCCCGGTCGTCGTCCTGACCACCTCCTCGGCCGAGGAGGACATCCTGCGCAGCTACAAGCTGCACGCGAACGCCTACGTCACCAAGCCGGTCGACCTGGACCAGTTCATCGCGGCCGTGCGTCAGATCGACGAGTTCTTCGTGACCGTCGTACGACTGCCCGGGCGCGGCAGCTAGCGCGAGGCCTCAGGGCCGGAAGCGGTCCGGGTCGGCTGCCAGCCAGTCCCGCTCCCACGGGGCCGGCGCCTCGGCGAGCAGCTCCCCCGGGCGCAGGTGCGCGAAGAGCTCGGCGTACGACGCGATCTCGCCGTCGTGGACGCGCCGACGCAGCATGTGCGGGCGCAGCTCCTCGAACGAGGCGAGTCCCATCGAGGCGATCACCTGGGTGGCCTGCTCGACCACCGCCGCCTGGTAGCGCACCACCCGCTCGGTCTTGGTGGGCACATCGAGGGCCCGCATCCGCTTCGGATCCTGGGTCGCGACCCCGACCGGGCACCGGTTGGTGTGGCAGCGCTGTGACTGGATGCAGCCCACCGCCTGCATCATCGCCCGGGCCGCGTTGGTGTAGTCGGCGCCCTGGATCATCCGCTTCACGACGTCGATCCCGCTGCTCACCTTCCCACTGGCGCCGATCCGTACGCGATCGCGCAGGCCGACGCCGACCAGCGCGTTGTGCACCGTCATCAGGCCCTCGGTGAGTGGCATCCCGACGTGGTCCTCGTACTCCAGCGGAGCAGCACCGGTGCCGCCCTCGGCGCCGTCGACCACGATGAAGTCCGGCGTGACGCCCTCCTCGACCATCGCCTTGCAGATCGCCAGGACGTCGACGCGCGAGCCGACGCAGAGCTTGAAGCCGGCCGGCTTCCCGCCGGCCAGCTCGCGGAACCGGGCGATGAATCGGATCAGCTCGCGGGGCGTGGAGAAGACCTGGTGGTACGCCGGGGAGATGCACTTCTCGCCCTGCGGGATGCCCCGGGTGTGGGCGATCTCGGCGGAGACCTTCGAGGCCGGCAGCACCCCGCCGATGCCCGGCTTCGCACCCTGGCTGAGCTTCAGGCTGACCATCTTGACCTGGTCGTCGGCGGCCTTGTCGGCGAACTCCGCCTCGTCGAAGCGGCCGTCGTCGGTCCGTGCCCCGAAGTAGCCCGAGCCCAGCTCCCAGACCAGGTCGCCGCCGTTGCGGTGGTACGGACTGATCGCCCCCTCGCCCGTGTCGTGGGCGAAGCCGCCGATCGCCGCGCCCCGGTTGAGCGCCTCGATCGCGTTCGCCGAGAGCGAGCCGAAGCTCATCGCCGAGACGTTGAGCAGCGCCATGTCGTACGGGCGGGTGCAGTCGGGACCGCCGATCCGCACCCGGGGCGGCTCCTCGAGCGGAGCGACCGGCGCGGTCGAGTGCACGAGGTACTCGTACCCGACGGCGTCCAGGTCGCGCTCGGTGCCGTACGGCTGCTCCTCCTTGATGCCCTTGGCGCGCTGGTAGATCGCCGAACGCGTGTCGCGGTCGTACGGGCGACCGTCGAAGTTGCGCTCGATGAAGTACTGCTGGAGCTCGGGCCGGATGCCCTCCAGCAGGAAGCGCAGGTGACCAAGCACCGGGTAGTTGCGCAGGATGGAGTGGCGCCGCTGGAGCAGGTCGTAGCAGAACAGCACCACCAGCGCGATCAGCAGCGCCAAGAGCACCCACCAGCCCCAGCCGCCGATCGCGGCAGCGAGCGCCGTGACGGCCCCCAGGATCACCAGAGCGGCCAGAATGAAGAAGCGCAGCACGACGCTCCGTACCCCCGGCGATCACCGCCCATCCGTCAGAAGGACCGGAGAGCGCACCTCGCCACCCGATGGCGAAGCCCTCGCAGCGGCACGGAGTCAGGGATGGGCGATCGCCCATCCCTGACTCCATCCCCCCACAACCCCGAGATGAGTCGTGTCGGTGTGGTGCTCCCTTGCGAGGAGAACCGCACCGGGTACCCCACGCCGGGTGCCCTGGCTCTCCCGAGAGGTTCCAGCACACCCGACACTGGGCACGTTTCCGGCTCCCGCCCGATCGTTACAACGCGCCTCGACATGTCTAGACCAGTTGTCTGGACCAGTCGACGTTGGCGGGTCCGCGCCCACGCCGCCCGATCGACGGTTATTCTTTGCCTTGCGCCTGGCTGTCGTCGACAGCGAGGCGCGTTCTGAGACGGACCGGCCGAGGATGGAGGATGTTCGTTGGCTCGGTCTGTCGGGGAGGTCGACCCGCCCGCGCGCGCAACCGCGTCGCTGGCGTTCGGCGACTTCTTCCGCGAGAACTACAGCCTCGTCCTCTCGGTTGCCGAGCATCGGCTGAGCTCGCGCGCCGACGCCGAGGAGGTCACCTCCGAGACCTTCCGGATCGCGTTCCAGGCACACCAGGACGGAACGGTTCTCACCGTTCCGTGGATCTACGGCGTCGTGCGCAACCTCGTCGGCAACGAGTACCGACGGCGTACGCGCGAGACGGGCCTGCTCGAGCGTCTCGAATCGGAGCGCCTGGTCGCTCCGTACCCGGACGCCAAGCCGGAGGTGGACGATCTTCTCGAGGCGCTCGACACGCTCCCCGATGCCCAGCAGGAGCTGCTGAGGATGGCGTACTGGGACGAGCTCACGATGGCCGAGATCGCCGCCGTGCTCGAGTCGTCCGAGGGCGCGATCCGGGTGCGCGTGTTCCGGGCGCGCAAGCTGCTCGTCCGCGCTCTGGCGAAGGTGCAGCTCCAGCAGCGACGCAAGCGGCGGGAGGTGATGTCCGATGGCGCGCGATGACATCCGTACCCGGCTCCGGGCGGCGAAGCCCGGTCTCAGCCATCGGCACGACCCGCTCTCTGAGCGTGCGCTGGCCGAGCTGGAGCAGTTCGAGCTGATGGCCCGCACGTCGCCGGCCGCTCCCGCGAAGACCTCCGACGAGCGTGCTCCTCGACGGCGTCCACGGCTGGTGCTCGGGTCGCTCGCCATGGCTGTCGTCGTGCTGGTCGCGGCGCTGGCCACGTGGGTGAGCATGCGACCCGAGCCCGCGCTCGCCATCACGCCCGCACCGCTGCACATCCAGTCGACGACGGGAACCGCCCGCGACACGCTGATGGCCCTGGCCGGCAAGCGCCTTGCCGACACCGGATCCGACACCGGCGCTCAGGAGAGCCTGCGGTCCTACCAGTGGGCTCTCGAGAGCTCGGTCGCCGACGACGGCTCGGTCACCTCGACGCAGAGCGTCCCGCAGCAGCGCACCCTCACCTTCGGCCCCGACGGTGCCGTCACCCTCGTGGCTCGTGCGGCCGCGCCGTTCCCGAACGAGATCCGCACGGGCCTCCCGGCCGAGGGCACCGTCCTCGACAAGGAGCACTGGGCGCCCGGGAAGTACGACAACCCGTACGCCGCGGCGCCGCCGACGAACGCCAGCGCCATGAAGGGCTACTTCGCGAAGGCGCTGGGTGTCGACGAGCTCACCGCCGGTGACTACGTCCGCGCCGTCGGCGACCTGATCAGCAGCCGGCCGATCAACGCGGCGCAGGAGTCGGCGATCCTCCAGCTCCTGGCCGGTCAGCGCACCCTCCGTCTCGCCGGCACGACGACCGACCGGCTGGGTCGGGCCGGGGACGTGTTCGTGGCCAAGGACCGACGGCCGGGCGAGTACGAGGACATGCTCGTCGTCGCCCCCGACACCGGGCGGATCCTCGCCGTCGAGTCGGTCTACACCGGCCATGACCGCACCGACATCCCGTCGCCGGCCACGACGACCTACACCGCCTGGGTGCGCTGACCGCGCTCGCCACATCACAAGGAACACGCATGAAGACCGCACGCCTCGCCCTGTCCGCCGTAGCCCTCGTCGGGCTCCTCCTGCAGGCGCCCGCCGCGCTCGCCGCCGGCACCACCTCGTCGGACACGATGCAGGGCCGCGTCGACGCCGTCATCGCGACGTTCGGCGGCACCCAGACGGGGCCGAACGAGGTCACCTGGGACGGTGGCGCGATCATCCTCGACCTGGCGCCGGACGCCGGCACTCCCGTCCAGGAGTCTGCGACCGTCTTGGCCGCCGCGGCGACGGTCGGGGGCTGCGTGGCCGGCTCGCACTGCATCTACAGCGCCGCCAACTACGCCGGCGACAAGGTCAGCTTCAGCGGCTGCTCGACGAGCGAGAGCGTCGCTCTGCTCGACGGTGCCGTCCGCTCGGTGGCGAACTCCACCACCAGCAGCACCGTCAAGGTGTACGACGGAACCACCGTGCTCGCCACCGCTGCCGCCGGAGTCGGCAAGAACGTGACCGGCACCGCGACGAAGGTCAGCTGCTCCTGATCGGGAGGGCGCCCGGACCCGTCCGTCGCTAGCGGCCGCCCGAGACGTCCAGGGTCGAGCCGGTGGTGTAGGAGGCCTCCTCGCCCAGCAGCCACACCGCCGCGGCGGCGGCCTCCTCGGCGGTGCCCGGTCGCCTCATCGGAATCGACGGCGCGACCCGCTCGAGCCGGCCGGGCTCCCCGTTGCGCGCGTGGATCTCGGTGTCGATGAGGCCCAGCCGCAGGCTGTTGACCCGGATCCCCTGCTCGGCGACCTCCTGGGCGAGCCCGGTCGTGATGGCATCGACCGCGGCCTTGGAGGCGGCGTAGTCGACGTACTCCCTCGGTGAGCCCAGCACCGCGGCCCGAGACGACACGTTGACGATCGATCCCCCCGCACCGCCGTGGGCGGTGGACATGCGTCGCACCGCCTCGCGGGCGCACAGCAGCACACCCAGGACGTTGACCTCGAGCACCCGCCGGATCCGCGCGGCATCGAGGTCCTCGACCGCGGAGGTCGGAGCGACGATGCCGGCGTTGTTGACCAGGCCGCGCAGCGGTCCCGCGTCGGCCGGCAGCGACGCGAAGAGCTCCTCCACCGAGGCCTCATCGGCGACATCCACCGGGAGCGCCTCGGCCAGGACGCCGGCTCGCCGGCACTCCTCGACGACCGCCCGCGCGGCGGTCTCATCCGATCGGTACGAGACCACGACGTTCCAGCCCGCGACTGCCAGCCGCCTGGCCGTCGCCGCCCCGATGCCGCGACTTCCACCGGTGACGAGCGCGAGACGAGGGTCCATGCGGCGATCGTAGACAGGCCGGTCGCGGGGCCGGTAGGCGACGGTCCCCGGCAGCGATCCGGCAGACGATCCGGCAGACGACCCGGCCGCCGATCCCCGGGGCCCGCGTCACGATCCGCCCGGCCGGGGCAGCGTCACGAGACCGTCAGCGTTCCGTGCATCTCGGCGTGGTACGTGCAGTGGTAGGGATAGCTGCCCGCCTGAGTCGGTGCCGTCAAGGTCGCCGTGCCACCTCCGGGGATCGTGACGTCGAAGGCGGAGCCCCGATCAGCAGTGACCGTATGGGCGACGGAGTCCTCGTTCATCACCGTGACGGACGCCCCCGGCGCGACGGTGGTCGTGCCCGTGTAGGCGTACTTCTTGATCGTGATGACGCCCTTCGCCGACGTGCCACCGCCACTCGTCGCGCTCGACGTGGCGGAGCCGGGCGTCGATGGCGTCGGGGCCGGTGCGGCCGGAGACGAGTTGCCGGAGCCACAGGCAGCAAGCCCGATGCTCGCCAGCGCCGTACCGGCGACGACCAGGGCGAGACGACCTGCAGGACGGATACGTCGATGCATGGAGCTTCTCCTTCGTGGAGCGATGGGGCGGTGGCGCAACGGGGGGTCAGCGGGGGTCAGTCCTCGCCCGCGCCGATGACCCGGACGAGACGGGAGTAGACGACCTCGTTGCCCACGTGATGGTGGGTTGCCGAGTCGAAGTCGCTACACGTGATCAAGCGCAGCGTCGACGTCGAGAGATCGCCGCCGTACACCGCCGTGGTGGGGAACTCGGACTTGAGGTAGTCGCGCACGGCGTTGACCTGGAACACCATCGTCGAGCCGTCCTGGCGCTGCACCCGGATCAGGTCACCCGGGTGGACCGCACCGAGCCGGAAGAACACCGACTCACCCTCGGCGCTGTCGACATGGCCTTCGATGATCGAGGGCCCGTTCTGCCCGGGCGTGGGCGAGTTCTCGAACCAGGCGGCCTCGTTCAGGTGGGGCCCCGGTTGCGGCACCTCGATCGTGCCGTCCGCGTTCAGGCCCAGGGCGTTGACCGATGTGTCGACGCCGATGGCGGGGATCTGCAACCGCGTCGGCACGGACCGGGCGATCGGTGGGGCGACAGGCGCGCCCGAGGACGGGTCGACCGACGGTTCCGATGGTCGCTGCGAGGTAGCTGCCGGCTGATCGATCCTGCCCGCATCGACCGGCTTCGGCGCGCTCTCCTGACCGTGCAGGGCGAACACCACCAGGACGGCGCCGACGACCACGGCCGCCAGGGCACCACACCACACGAACGTGCGTGTGGTGCCCCGGCGGGTGACCCGATCGGATCGAGATCTCACGAGATCAACCTGCGATCAGTCCGTGGATCCGATCAGAGCTCGGCGTGACGACGGCGGCGGGCGGCGAATCCGCCCGCGGCCAGGCCGCCCAGCAGCAGCGCACCGCCCGCGGCGAGCGCGCCCTCGTGCTCGACACCGGCGGTCGAGCCGGTCCCGGTGTCGGCGCCGCCGACCGGCATCGCCGTCAGCACGCCGCACAGCGCCGGCGACGTGGCGGCCAGAGGCAGGCTCTTGACCAGGTCGCTCTTCTCGCCCTGGGCCTGCTTGCTCAGCGTGGACGGGTCGAGCCCGTGGACGACGATGACGGCGGTGCCGTCCTTGATCGCGCTGGCGACCGCCGAGGTGACCTGGATCGTGCGGTGGTAGCTCGTGCTCCCGCCGCTCGGGGCGATCTTGATGTTCGTGCCGGCGGCGGGAGAGGTGTCGCCGTGCTCGGACAGCGTGGTGCCGATGCCGCCGTACGCCGGTCCGCCCTCGGTGGTGCTGATAACGCCGTCGCCGTTCTTGTCAGCACTGGTGGTGGGGCACATGCCCTGACCGCCGACGTGGATGTGCTGGACGTGCGGGTAGGGAGCACCGCTGAACGTGGTGGCCAGGCCGCTCCAGTCCACGGTGACGTCGGCCGAGTCGCCGTTCAGGGTGATCGTGGCCATCCCCGAGCCGGTGGAGTGGTTCAGCGGGTTGAGGGTCGTCTGGTAGGTGCTGCCGTCCGCGGCGTTCGCCGGTGCTGCGGCCACGGCGATCGGGGCGGCGACCGCGAGCAGTGGAGCCATCACGCGAAGCGCCTTGGTGGCCGACCGGCCCTTGGTCCGAACCTGATTCGACGTGCTGTGCATGCGAAGCCTCGCTTCCGCCCCCCGTGATCGTCGGATCCGTGGGACTGCTTGGATCTCGGCCCTGTGTCGCCTGCGGTGCGAGCCGGTCGGCTCGCCTGGCGGCACACGACCCTGTCATCAGTTGTTCGGCGCCACGCTCTCGATCGGATTGGACGACCGTTGCTGCAGCGCCGACCTGGACTCATGCAGCAGCGCGACCTCTCGCCGGTCGTCATCCCATCCGCAGAGCCGGTCCGCTCCGAACTACTGCCGACGACAGACAACCGACTCGACGGGCGGGAAGCACCACGATGCGTACCGGCAACAGCCCAACCCACGGACCCCGACGTACGACGTCCCCTCGTCGTGCGCTCACTCCTGCGCTCCGGGCCTCCGGTGTCGCTCTCCTCGCCTGCCTCGCCCTGAGCGCATGCGGGACGACCTCCGGCAGCGACGCGGGGGCCGATCGCGACCCGAGCGCCATGATGACGATGCCCGACGGGACGGTGATGAGCATGGATGACATGGGGGCCGCGGGAGCGACGCCCAGCGCCAGCGGCACGGCATCGGAGTCGTCGGGTCACTCGCAGCCCTCCTCCGTCGCGTCGATGGTGTGCAGCGAGGACGAGATCGCCGAGGCCGTGCAACACGGCTTCAGCCTCTCCGACGCGCCCACCGGCAGCGGGAGCTGGGACGCCGCGACGCGCCTCTACACCTGTCGCTACCCGTTGCCCCACAGCGTCCTGACCCTGCAGGTCAAGGACATCGATGGGTCAGCCGGGCGCGCCTGGTTCGAACAGGCTCGCCGCACGACACCCGCGTCGACCACGATCCACGGGCTGCAGAACCTCGGTTTCCCCGCGTTCCAGGACCACGACGGGCACGTCGGCTTCCTCAAGGACGGGAAGACGCTTCTCGTCGACGCCAGCACGATAGCGACTTCGGACATCCCGACGGGGTCCACCCGCACCGAGCTCGCCTACGGTGTCGCAGCCGCCGTGATCGCCTGTTGGAGCGAGTAGGTGTCGCTCCAGGCGATCGCCTTCGATGCCCCGACCGTCCGCCGGTCAACGGCTGAGATAGGCAGCGACCGCGACCCTCAGGACCGCCGACCGGGTGCAACGTGGTCGAGGGCCAGGCTCGAAGCCTCGCTCATCACCTCGGCGACCAGCCCGCGGAACCACTCGTGCGCGATGTCCCGCTCGCGGCTCTCGTGCCACCACAGGGTGAACGCCAACGGCGGCATCGCCCAGGGGCACTCGAGCGCGCGGACCCCTGTCGTAGGACCGAGCCGCTCGAGCAGCGATGCCTGCACCAACCCGACGTGGTCCGTGCCCGCCACGAGATAGGGCACGGCGCTGAAGCTCTCCGTGGTGACAGCGATGTTCAGCTCGATGCCGTGGTCGAGCAGGCGCTTGCGCCAGGGAAGATCGCGGTGCTTCGCCACCGTCGGCAGGACCCATGCGAGGTCACGAGCACTGCTGAGGTCGAGGGCGTCACCGACGTTCGGGTTCTCCTGGTCGACGATGCAGACCCATCGATCCGCGAACAGCCCGGAACAGGGCTTGTCGGGCATCACCTCGCGCGGACCGATCCAGCCGTCGACGTGCGAGAACCAATCGGAGTCACCGCCGGCCGGCATGCCTTGGAAGGCCAGCCGGACAACGGGAGCGACGGCGCGCACCCGCCGGATCAGAGCCGCCCCGAAGAGCGCCTGCCCGTACTCGCTGCTGACCACGACGAACTCACGGGTGCTGCCGGACGGCTCGAAGGAGTCGCTCGAGGCCATGAGGTCGTGCAAGCCACCCACCGCGCGTCGCGCCGGCCCCCGCAGGAGCTGGGCGAGTGGCGTCAGCACGTACCCGGTCCCCTGTCGTTGCAGAAGATCGTCGTCGAAGTGACGACGAAGACGAGCCAGGGCGCCGCTCGCCGCGGACTGACTCACCATCAGCCGGCGCGCCGCTCTGGTGACGTTGCGCTCCTGCAACAGGGCGTCCAGAGCAGGGACCAGGTTCCAGTCGATCCGGCTGAGCTCGTCCATAGGTATCTCCCTGGTGATAGGCAGCCATTCAAAACAATGTGACGGCGATCACGTTCGACCGTTGCGCTCGATCCACGCCAGTCGCCAGGATTGGATCACTCGATAATGAAACGATTCAAGCGGTTCGGGGAAAATTTGTATGCCCCAGCGCCCCGACCTCCGGGAGCCACCCGCCCGCCGAATCGGCTCCGGTCCCCCGCTCGTACGGCGCCTCGCCACGTGCGTCGCGACCCGGATCAGGTGACACCTCCGCGAACGGTGCACGCCGCGGAGATCGAGTGACCGGTTCCTCAGGATGCTGCGGAACGAAACGATTCAAGATCGGAGTCCCTGGTGCAAAGCATCGAATATTCAGCCGCGGTGTCGAGCGCGCGGCGCAAGGACCGGCTCGGCCGGCGCCGCGTCGGATGCGCGATCGCCGGCGGCGCCGTCGCTCTCGGCGTGCTGACGACCGGCGGCAGCGGCGCCGTCGCGCTGGGCGCGACGGCCGGCTCCGACGCCCAGCCGCCGTCCGCGTCGGCCTTCGCCGCCCTCAACCCGGTCCCCACGCTCAACGCCGCGCTGTTCGCCGACCCGGCGAACAGCGAGAAGCCGTGGGTCCGCTGGAACTTCAAGCCCGACGACCCGACCACGACGATCGCCTCCCTCGAGGCCGACCTCACGGACGCCGCGGCCCACAACATCGGCGGCGTCGAGATCGGCCAGGGTGGCGTGCCGACCGACGCCCAGCTCACAGCG
This sequence comes from Nocardioides sp. JCM 18998, assembly GCF_055391535.1. Lineage (NCBI taxonomy): Bacteria > Bacillati > Actinomycetota > Actinomycetes > Propionibacteriales > Nocardioidaceae > Nocardioides > Nocardioides sp. JCM 18998. The sequence goes on along the minus strand of NZ_AP043886.1, from coordinate 3,244,122 downwards.
ATCTACAAGAAGGCAGACCAGCTCGGCATCACGGTGAGCCTGAAGGCCGCCTCGGCCCTGCCCGGACAGACGTACGCCGCGACGGACGACTATGCGCGCCGCACGCTCAGCTTCAGTCAGCTCAACCCGGTCAACGCGGGTGACACCGTCGACGCCGATGTCCCGGGCACCGCCACCGGCACCATCGTGGCCGTGGTCGCGTACCGCTGCACCGCCGCGAGCTGCGCTCCGTCCTCGGCCGGCCAGGTCTCGCTCGTCCGCGACTCGGCCGTCGACCTGACCGGCACCCTCACGGGCACGAACACGTCGGGCTACAACGGCGGCAGCACCGCCGGGCACCTGACGTGGACGGCACCGACGACGACCGCCGGCGCGAGCTGGCTGGTCACGGCCTACCGGGCCGTCCCGTTCACCGCCGCGGCGCCCACGCCCGAGACGCTGAGCACGCAGGGCACCAAGGAGATCACCGACGCCTACGACACCTACTTCGCCGGTGGTCTCGGGGACCTGGTGAAGAAGAACAAGGGCGACTTCTTCGTCGACTCCCACCCGGGCGACCCGTGGGGCGTTCCCCAGGAGCTCTGGTCGAGCAACATGCGCACCGAGTTCCAGGCCCGTGCCGGCTACGACATCGTGCCGGACCTGGCCGCGCTCGCCGATAGCACGATGGTCGCCGGTCTGACGACGACCTACACCTTCAGCGACGGCTCGGCGAACCGGATCCGCTCCGACTTCAGCAAGGTGCGCAGCGATCTGTACGCCGCGAACCGGATCACCGCCTTCCAGACGTGGGCGCACACCTACAACATGAAGCTGCGCCTGCAGCAGGAGGACATCCCGATCACCGCCGGCGGTGACCAGATCCAGACCTCCATCGCGCTGGACCGCTCCGAGCACGAGTCGCTGATCGGAAGCGACCAGACCGACACGTACCGAACGATGGCCTCGGGCAACCACATGACCGGCAACACCTGGTTCAGCACCGAGTGCTGCGCGGTGCTCAACGAGAGCTGGGCCCAGACGACCGAGGACCTCGCCGTCCGGATGAACCACGAGTTCGCCGGCGGCGTGACCCGGATCGTCTACCACACCCGCCCCTCGACAGCGACGTCGACGAGCACCTGGCCCGGCCCCGTCTTCAACGGCGCGGCGGGCAAGGTGAGCTTCTCCAACTCCTACAACAGCCAGCAGCCGTACTACGTCGACGCTGCCGCCGACAACGACCACTTCGCCCGTACGACGCAGGTGCTGACCCAGGGTGCCGCCAAGATGGACATCGCCGTCTACATGCGGAGCTACTCCAACCCGGCGGCCTTCGGCACCAGCGACCCGTCCAACAAGCACTGGCAGGACACCGCGCTCCAGCGGGCGGGCTACACGTGGGACTACTACGACGAGAGCTCGATGGATCTCCCGAACGCCACCGTCTCGGGCGGTCGTCTCGCGCCCGACGGACCCGCGTACCGGGCCATCGTGTTCGACCAGTTCCTCCAGCCGACCACCGGCACGACGCGCGGCACCCTGACGGTCAAGGCGGCCCAGAAGATGCTGGCGTACGCGAAGGCCGGGCTGCCGGTCGTGTTCGTCGGCAATCCGCAGGGCTCGGGGACGTTCCCGGCCTCCACCGATGACGACCTGAACGCGGTCCTCGCCCAACTGCGTTCCCAGAGCACCTTCTCCTCCGTGCCCACCGAGGCCGCCCTGCCGGGCAAGCTGAAGGCCCTCGGGGTCACCCCTGCCGCCCGGACCGCATCGGCGAGCAGCGTGCTGAGCGTGCGACGCGACGACGCCGCCACCGGGACGAACTACTACTGGCTCTACAATCAGGGCGTAGATGTCGCCCCGGCCAGCACGTCGACGTTCGGCCAGACCCCGAGCAACCTGTACGAGTCGCCCGACGTCTGCCACACCACCGGCTCGATCCTGAACCCGTGCATGGCCACCGGCGACGCCGTGGACACGACGATCTCGCTCGAGGGCCAGGGCGTGCCCATCCTCCTGGACACGTGGTCCGGCAAGATCACGCCGATCGACGAGTACAGCCGCTCGGGCAATCGCGTCACGGTCAAGCTCCACCTCGACCGCGACGACTCGACCGTCATCGCCCTCACCACCCAGCCCGCCCGGTACGGCGTGAGCGCGGCGTCGCACCACGTCGCCGCCACGACCGCGGACGGTGCGACGACCCGGGGCGGCAAGGTCTTCGTCAAGGCGTCGGCCAACGGCAGCTACGTCACGACGCTGGACGGCTCGACCACGCCGATCGTGTCCACCGTCACCGGCGTCCCGGCCGCGCTCGACCTCACCGGGCGGGCATGGCGCCTCTCCGCCGAGGACTGGCAGCCGACTGCGGCGTACGGCACGACCGGCACCGCCGGCTCGGCGACGACGAAGTCGCCCGTCTCGGTCGCGCTCACCGGGCTCAAGCCGTGGTCGCAGATCCCGGCGCTGCAGTACGCCTCTGGCGTCGGCACGTACACCACCTCGGTGAACCTGCCGGCCCACTGGTCCAGCGGCAGCGAGGGGGCGGTCCTGCACCTCGGACAGGTGACCGACTCCTTCCGGGTGTCGGTGAACGGCACGAACATCCCGATCGACCAGGTCACCGGCACCGCCGACGTCAGCTCGGCACTCCGCCCCGGCGCGAACACGCTGGTCGTCCGGGTCGCGACCACGCTCAACAACCGGCTGTACGCGCTGGACGCCGCCGTCAAGGCCCGCGGCCTCCTGCAGGACTACGGCCTGGTCGGCCCGGTGACCCTCGACCCGTACCGCCTCGTCGCGGTCACCCCGGTCCGGTCGGGCGCGACGGCCCTGCGGAGCACCGCCAAGCCGAGCCTGTCGGGTACGGCACGGGTGGGACACGTCCTCCGGGTCGGACACGGCCGATGGACCCCCGCCGCGCGGTCGTTCGTCTACCAGTGGAAGCGGAATGGCAAGGTCATCAAGACCACCAGCGCGGCCCACTACACGCTGCGCGCCGGTGACCGCGGCAAGCGGATCTCCGTCACGGTGATCGCCTCACGACACGGGTACGCCAGCGCCGCCGAGTCGACTCGGGCGAGGAGGATCACGAAGTAGATCCGAACGAGCGGCTGGGCGAGCGGAGCATCCGCTCGCCCAGCCCGCCGTCGAGACCGGCTCGGGCCTCGTCGACAGTGTCGAAGGTGCGAAGGACATGGTTGAGCCCGGTGATCGCGAAGAGCCGCTGCGCGGGTCCCGTACCGGTCACGATTCCGACGCGCTCTCGGAGCACACGCGACTTCTGATGGGCCCGGACCAGGACACCCAGCCCGGACGAGTCCAGGAATCCGAGCCCGCTCAGGTCGATGACCAGGTGCGCGCCACCATCGATGATCAGCTCGTCCAGAAGGCGCCGCAGCGGACTGACGGAAGCGACGTCGAGCTCACCGCCGAGGGTGATGACGTGGCAGCCCTCCGCTCGGTCCACGTCGATCGACAGGAGCGCTTCCTCGGGTTCGAACGCAGCCATGACCATCCCATCACCTCGACCAGCCGAGCCGACAGCCGCGTGCTCGACACGCCGTACCCGGCCGGCACGCGAGGCAAACCCCGGGCCGGCTCCCACGTCCCACCGTGCCCAGCGCCTTGAGGGCTGCTAGCTCAACGCGCGGTCGAGGGCGACCTTCAGGTGGACCTCCCGCAGCGCACCCAGCTGTTCGTCCGCACGTTCGATGAGCCGGTCGAGCTGCTCGGCATCGATCCGAGCGTCCTCGTCGGCGAGCGCGCGGAGGAACTGCCAGCCGATGCGCTTGCCGGAGACAGCGATGCGCAGCCCCTCCAGCTCGAGGACGTCGCTCAGCGGCGAGCGCCGCAGGAGCCGGCCGTTCGGCTTGAACCGCCCTGCCCACTCCCCTGCGCGAGCGGTGGCCGTAGCCACGGCCGAGGGGGCGAAGCCCAGCGAGGCCATGATCGTTCTCAGCTGCTCGCGGTCCTCCTCGATCTCCACGGCGAGGCGCCCCACCACCGTGGCCGCCTCCGGATCCGGATGGGTGCGGGCGACGCGGTGGAAGAACGCGACGCCCCCGGTCGCGCCGGCCCAGTGGTGCTGCAGCTCGCCTTCGAGCACCTGCTCATTCACGGGTGATTGCCCTTCCCTTTCATCGAGATGACGTCCGATACCTGTGTCCGGGTCGTACGAGGGCCGTTCACATCACGGCCCCTCGCCCGGCTCGGACAGGCATGACCAACTGCTCCGATCGGCGGCCTGCTCGCCGCCGTCGATCGGATCGAGTACCCACGAGCCGGACCCGCCTCGGACCACGTTGCGTGCGAGGGGGATCTGGTGGGAGGAGCTCTCCAGGATGTGCATCTGGTAGCCGCCGGTGTTCACGAAAACCACCAGGTCCCCGACCGCGACTCCGACCGGGAACTGCATCCGTCGCCACGTCAGGAGCTCGGCCTCGATGCAGTAGGCGCCGACCAGGTATCCCTCGCCCGGCTCGGTTCGCTGGACGTCCGGTCGCGGGACCAGGATCGGATCGACCAGGAAGTCGTCCGCGGCGGAGCGGCACTGGGTCCGGTTCATGGCCAGGCCGATCAGCCACGTCCCGTCGATCTGCTGCTTGCGGGACTCGACCCGGGCGACCGTGAGCCCACATCCGTCAGCCAGTGCGCGACCCGGCTCGCAGTGCAGGCTCACGCCCGCACTCCTCAGCCGCTGCGCCACGGTCCTGCCGTCGACGTTCTGGGTGAGCACCCGCTCCAGCCAGGCTCCGCGGATCGGCTCCTGCCAGACGGGATAGACCTTCCCCAGCTCCCGGTTCTGCCAGGTCAGCCGGTCCGCACCGCGGTGCCGCGCCCAGAACGTCGACCAGCCGTCGGGCCCGTCGACGTACCGGATCGGGATACCGCCACCCATGTCGACATAGGTCGCTGTGTGGCCGTGAGCGCGAGCGGTCTCGATCAGCGCCAGGGCCTGGACGATCGCCTCCGACCTCTCCTCGGCCTCGTACCCGTCGAGGTGGAAGTGCAGGCCCACCAGCCGCAGCCTCTCCCACAGGACAGGCGTGCTCAGAAGCTCCCCGATCCGAGCGGCAGGCATCCCGAAGCGGCTCGGCCTCTTCCCGTCCAGCACCGGCTGCAACCGCAGCACGACCGGGACACGGTGGCTGGGATCGGCCGCCGTCGCGGCGGCGAGCAGGGCGTCCAGCTCGTCGGTGTTGTCGACGCAGATGGTCACGCCCGCCGCGACCGCGAGCTCGAGCAGCGCTGCGGGCTTGACGGCTGCGGTCAGGATGACTCGGTCTGCGGGATCCGCATCGGAGTTCGACCGCTCCAGGCGTGCCAGCACCTGCGCGAGCTCGCGCTCGCTCGCCACGTCGATGCCGTGCCCCCCGGCCAGGGCGGCGTCCACCAGGGCCAGCGACTTGTTCGCCTTGCGAGCGAACTGGATGCGCAGGTCCACGTCGAGTGCTGCAGCGGCGTCGACGAGCTCGGCCGCGTGACCCACCAGCAGACTCGGATCGATCAGGTTGACCGGTGAGCCGTGGGTGTCGACGAGCTCCGACAGCAGCCCGTGGTCCGCCAGGGCCTCCTCCATCCACGCCTCGCGACGTGCCGTGATCGGCACCACCCCATGCAGCAGATCGTCGATCCTCGCGTTCACCGCACCACGCTCCGTGCCCAGGCGTCCACCTGCGGGTGAAGGTCCCGGAGGAGGGTGTCGTTGCCGAGCACGTCGTCCTCGGTCGCCCGCCCGATCAGCGCGAGACCGGGTACGGGCCTCCCGGCGGCGTCGAGCACGCGCGCGTCGGCGCCGACCCGCGCACCGCGGCGTCCCACGCTCCGGACCAGGACTCCGTCGTCGCGCAGGCGCCCCAGCAGGCTGTCGGCCGGCAGGTCGAGGATGCCCGGCGGAGGGAGTACAGCGTCCACCACCAGATCGGGTCGCAGCTCGTCACCGGCCTCGCGCAGATCGCCCGCCACTACCCTGACGCGTCCGCTGCTGAGTCCCTCCAGGAGCAAGTGTGCGTTGACCAACGGCGGACCGAACGCGACCCGCTCGAGCTCGGCCGACCAGACCCGGTAGTCCGGCCACCCCAGTGGCGCAACATCGCCGGGTGTGGCGCGCTGGCGCGCCACGAGGTCGGCGTACAGGATCCGCCACGCCTGCCCCAACGCCCACCAGGCATCCGGCTCCCGGTGACCCTGGGCCATCTCGATCCGGGCGCGCAGCTCCGCCGCGCCCTCCCCCGTGCTCCCGACGGGAGCGAGGCTCCGGTCAGGGTCGCGAGGGCGCGCGGCGTCGATGGCCCGCCAGGCGTCCGGCCCGTCACCCAGCAAACGAGCCGCGACGGCCTGCAGGATCGGGAGCACCGGATCGCCATCGGCGATCAGGCGGGCCGGCTTGTCGAGGTCGCCGGCACGGTCCCGGTAGCGCCGGAGAACCTCGGGGCGGGTCTTGGGTGACATCAGCCGGCCGGTCCGGCTGACCAGGACGATCGAGAGGTCGCTGTCGGCGGGACGGTAGCCGCGTCCCAGGGTCAGAGCGAGCACCGCGTCGATCGCGGTGAGGGCGGCGCCGCGGATCGCGATGGTGGCTCCTGACCGCACCTCGGGACGCCCGATGAGCTCCCGGACCGGGAAGACCTGCGATTGCAGGGCCGGATCGCTCGACCTCCACCGCTCGACCAGCGCGCCGGGCCACGTGGTCGCGTGGCCGACGGCGAGCAGGACCTCGTCGAACACCTGACCGCCGACCAGCCATCCGACGCCGGACTCGCCGGGCGTGATCGCGTCGATCTGTGTCGAGCGCACCACGACGGCGTCGCCGCCCAGGCGCTCGCGGAGCCTGCCGAGGACGATCTGTGCCTGCTCGGCGAGATACCTGCCGGTCAGGGCGCGGGCAGGGAACTGATCTGCCGTGGAGCCCGGTTCACGCTCCTCGCGCCACGCGTCGAAGGAGGCTCCGCCGGTACCGAGCGACCAGGCATCGACCGAGGCTGCCGCGACGTTGAGCCGCAGATAGTCGGGCTGGGCCGGGTCGTAGACCCGGCCGGCGCCGAGGGTGCCGGTGCCGAAGACGACGACCCGTGCGGGCGCGGTGGCACCCGGGTCCTCGAGGTGTGCGGAGAGCCGCTCCAGGGCCCACAGCGCGCGGGGCCCGTCGCCGATGATGGCGATCGCCGGTCCCGCCGACGTCATGCGACCCTCCGCGGCACCTCGACGCGGGCCTCGAGCGCAGCAGGGTCACAGCCCAGCGCCGACTCGACCCAGGCATCGTCGAAGACCGTGTGGAGATAGCGCTCGCCACCGTCGTGCATGACCATCGCGACCACCGCGTCCTCCGCAAGCGTCGGCAGCACCCGCCCCAGCGCTGTCGCCACGCCGCCGGCCGAGGCCCCGACCAGGACACCCTCCCTGCGGGCGACCCGACGACATCCGACCACACAGTCCAGGTCCTCGAGCCTCACCACCGCATCGGGACGAGCCGTGTTGGCCAGCTCGGGAAGCACGCTGGCGCCGTACCCCGGCAGGAGGCGATCGCCCTCCTCGCCGCCGAACAGGACACTCCCGACAGCGTCCACCGCGATCACCTGCGTACGCGCGCCGGCCGCGGCGAGACGCTGCTGACAGCCCTGCAGCGTGCCGGTCGTGCTCGTCGCGACCAGCAGCGCCGTGGGCGGCTCGCCCAGTGCGTCGAGGATCTCCTGCATCGTCCCTGCCGCATGGGCTGCAGGGTTGTTGGGGTTCGCGTACTGATTCGACGTCCACGCGCGCGGGTTGCCGGCCACGAGGTCACGAACGGCCGCGTGCCTCGCCGCGAGCCAGCCGCCCTCGGCCGCAGCGGTGCGTACGAGGTGCACGCGTCCACCGAACGCTTCGATGAGGCGCATGGTGTCGGGGTTGGTCTTGGGGTCGACGACGCAGACGAAGTCCAGTCCGTGCCAGCCACACATCTGGGCCAGCGCCACGCCGAGGTTGCCCGAGCTGGACTCCACGACCGTGTCCCCGGGGTGGAGGTCACCGGCGGCGAGCGCCGCCTCCAGCATCGCGGCCGCCGGCCGGTCCTTCGCGCTGCCCCCGGGGTTGAACGACTCGAGCTTGGCGAACACCCGCGCGCTCGCATGCGGATACAGGCGCCTCATCCGGAGGAGCGGCGTACCACCGACCAGCGCTGGCAGACCATCGGCCACGCTCCGTACAGACCTGGTCACTCAGAAACCTGCCCGGTCACGATTCGGGGGCACGGTTGGATCGACTGTTCGCAGCACGGGCTGGAAGTACCCGACGGTCAGACTCTCAACACCGCACGCGCGAGCTTCACGGACGCCGAGCATCCGCCCAGGCACACTCTCGGAGCTCCTCGGCGCTACGGAAGTCCCACAGAGCACCGCTCCGATCCGCGCGACACCTCGTCGTAGAGAAGCATGAAGGCCGGTCCATGCGGACCGGCCTTCATCGTTCTGGTGGATGTAAAGGGACTCGAACCCCTGACCTCATCGGTGTGAACGATCGGCCCGCATCCTCCAGCGCTGCTCACGCACAGATCTCACGCTCAAGAGCGTCCGAACCGCGCCCTGCCAAGACACCGCACTAGGGACGTTTCTAGGGACACTGCAACTAGCCTGGCATCCCGACTAAAGCCCCAGACGGCGCCTCAACAGACTGATGGAGTCTACGCCGGCTTCCGGGGCCGCGACGTCGGTCATTCGTTGGTCGGAGCGACCGTGCCCATTCAGTCCCCGGGGCCCTCTCATCCATGCCGCCTTCCGGTGACCCGAGGGGCTGCCCTCCAGCCTCCGTGAGTTTGAAGACGAGGTGTCCCGGCGAGCCGAGTGTGCTTGTGGCCGTTGGCGCGCTCACAAAGTCGGCGGGCTGTCAGAGCGTGAGCGATCCAGTCTCCGCGTTGACGGCGCCATCGACCGGACACGTCCAGAGCGGCGCGCCGCTCGTCCATCGGATCTCTATGGGGTGCGTCGTCGGGTGCGCGGGGCAGACCGGCCAGTTGGAGTCGTGGCTCCAGAGTTCTTCGATGACGATCTCTTGGATCGCGTCGGTGGCGATCGCTATGCGTTCCTGTGGGTCGTCGTAGTCGTGGTGGCTCCGGATCCAATGGCGGAACCCGCCGGGTATGGAGATCTTGACGGTGGGTTCGCCGTCGTCGTCGGTGACGGGTTCGATGGTGAGCTTGACGTCGGTGGTTGCGGCGACGTCGTGAAGGACCGGGGCGAATGCTTCTCGTGCTTCTTGATCGATCTCGCGTGCGTCCGCTGGGCGATCATTGCAGGTGCCCCGGGAGGCACGTCAGCGACTTGTGGCGGTCTTCGCCTCGCTGGTCATCGAGCGGGCGGTGAACCACCAGATGATGAGGATCAGGCAGCCGACGGCGATCGTCGTCGCGGTGGCGGCTTCGATGACGTGGGCCGAGACCGGACCGCCCTTGATCCCATCGCCGACGAGGGCTTGCAGATAGGCGAGGATCGAGAGGATCCCGAGTGCGGTGATGAGGATGCCGATGCGGTAGAGGATCCGGTCGCGGCGGCGTTGAAGTCGCCCGGTGATGTCGGGTCGCTTGAGGATGCCTCGGAGCTTTGGTTCGGCCCATTGTTCGCAGAAGCCGTAGATGATGAGGACGGCGAGACCGATCAGCCCGGTGATCGGGGCGGCGATCAGCATCGCGATCCAGATCTCCACGGGCGGGAGTCTATGCCGCCGCGCGGCCGGCAGCCTCGACCAACGGCGGCAGGAGCCGTCGCTCATTCAACACTCTTTACGCGATTGCTCTGCTTCGCGCGGTCAGCGTCACCAGGGTGCGTTCAATCGGACGCAGGCCGGTGTGCATTGCAAGGAGCGCAGCCTTGATCGCATCCAAGCCGGCTACGCCCACTAAGCATCGTGGGGTCGCGCGGGCTCCACGTATGGCGGCGGCTGGGTGCACTCGAAGGACTGACTACTACGCTCTTCTGCCGCTACCGGTCCCGGTAGCGGCGGAAGAGCCGAGTCAACGGTGAGGTCGCTTCGGCGACCGGGTTGGTCCAGTCCGCCGCTGACGGCGTCGATCGGGCCGCTCCGGTGGCCGAGCCGGCAGCGGGGTCGCCTTCCCGCACGCTCGCGACGACCCGGTTCAACAATTGGTCGACCTCTCCCATGGCGTACCCCTCGCGGAGCCGGACCGGCGTGAACCGCGCTTCCGCGATGAACTCGGTGACAGGCTCGCCCGCACGGAGCCGCTGGCACAGCTCATCTAGGAACCCGTCTACCTGGCCATTGTCGTAACCCTCGCGGATCCGGACCGGGGTGAAGCGGCAGTTCTCGACCATCGCAGCGAGGGATTCGTTCACCTGCGCAGTATGACCGAATGCCTCACTGCCGCCCGCACAACGTACGGGAGGCGGCACGGTACGTCGTACCCGCCGCCTCCCAGGGGCTGAAACCAGGCGGTTCAGTTGAGAGGCGGAGTGTTGCGCCTTGCCACATCAGGACAGACTCAACAGGGGCTGGTGCACCCATCGGCTCCGCTGAGCGACTTGTAGCCACTTCCCTCCGGAGCCACTCCGGTAACCGCGACGCTGTGTCCAACAGTCCCAGGACCTTCGCGTAGGTTGAGGGGCCACCGCGCCGCGTGCGACGTCAAAGAACTTGCTTCCTCCCTCGACCTGGGAGCCAGCCGTGAGGGTCGGCCTGAATGACGTCGTAGGTCGTGATCATGGCACCGAAATCCTGACGTGCTCGGTCGATGATCTCGGGAGAGGGCTCTGGATCGTCCCACCAGGCGCCGAGATCACGAGCTTGGACGAGGTAGCGCTCGTAAGCGACCTCGGTGACGGACCACTCGGAGAGGTCGTGGGCCTTGTCGAGATGGTCGCGGGTGATCACCTGGATGGCGTAGGCGTCGGGTACATAGGTGCCCCACAAGTGCCGATTGAGGCCATAGAGACCGTCGTCCACGTAGGGGGCTGGCCGCTTGTTGGGGTAGGACCCGAATCCACCTCCTCCGAGAGCCCACTGGGGCAGGATCAGGCCGTAGTCGAGGCAGGCCGGGCGGTGTAGGAGCGCTTCGGTCACGGACGGGAGCTGGTCGCGCCAGTCCGGGGTCGGGGTGCCGTCGGCGGCTGCGCCGCTTTGGAAGGTGATGCGCGCATGGAAGTCGAACGATAGGAACCTGGCCCGGTATGGGTTGGGCACCAGATTGACGACGGTGGCCTGTGCAGAGCGTTGCGCTGCCGTCATCAGCTCTCGCGCGGGTCGAGGGTCATCGACGATGACCCGAGAGGTGGCTTCGCTGAGGTAGGTGGTCGCCCCAGGCAGAATGGCCCAGCCCGCGGCGTAGTCGCACCACTCGCGGGTGAGTTCGGCGTCGGCGAGCCACTGTCCCTGCCCCCCGGCGAAGTATCCGGTGGGGTCATCGACCGTCAGGGCGACGTAACAGGTCAAACAAGTGTGGCGCATATCGTCGTCCATGTCTTCAGGGAAGAAGACCTGGGGTGCAGCGGTGATCTTGCCGGCCCAACCGAGACCGTTCAGGGTCTCGGCGAAGGTGTCGAGCCACTCCTGGGTCTGTTCATCGGTACCGATCCAGTCCAGGTCGACCATGGGCCCCTTGCTGCTGGGGATGACACTCTGTGCCCAGATCAGCTCTTCCCCGTCGCGGTCCATCGCCGTGTTGGCGCGATCCATTGCGGACCGTGTGTCAGCGAGCAGGTCCTCGGGTGAGCCCGTGACGCCGGGGATCTTGACGATCACGTAGACGCTGTCGTTGCCGTTCTGGCGCAGCCGGCGCCGGATAGCCGGCCAGCCCACCTTGAGGCCCACGTCGCTGTCGCTTCCCACCGGGAGCCTCCTGCAGGAAGTCTGACGATTTGGTAGCGGCTTTGCTTCGCCGCAACGTAAAGATAGCGCTGGAGGTCCGTAGGGGCGGGCAGAGAGGACGCACCGCTCGTCTGGCTGGTCTCGTCTCGTCTGCGGAGTGCTCGCTCTGGCCCTCACACTGACCGTGGCTTCGTGGCTCACACCATCGGGAGACGCCTCCGCGGCATCGACTCCTGCCTCCGCTGTCATCGGGAGTGCGTGCCAGGCGAACGCCGCCCGCGCACGGCCGACCTGAGAAACATCACCGGCAGCCAACTAACGCCCTCGTCGCTACCTGGACCACCAACGTCCCCGGCAAGACCCCAGTTGAGGTCGTCCAGGCCACCGCCGAGCACGTACGCAGCACCGCGATCGGCATCCTCGACAAGCTCGACACCACGAAGATCGGCGACGGCAACCCACCAGGACTCGACCGCGAGGCCCTGGCGCACAAGCCGGCACGACGAGCGGTCGACGCCGTCGCGGGCCGCGAAGGCCCGGTGCTCGGGCTATGAAGATCCCCGTCACCCTCCCCATCCTCCAAGCCGCGATCGCCGTCGACGGAACCCTCACGGCCTCCATCGACGAACAGCCCTACGCCACTGGCGGCAACCTCACCCGCCGTGACCTCCCCATCCTGGTCAACGAGGTCACCAGCAGCCTCGCCTCGCCGGTGCGCGTCGAGGTCACCGAGGCCGATGGCAGCTGCTATGCCGACATCGCCACTCCCCCCCACGACTGCAGCACATGTCGAGCCGGCGGCGACAACGCGCGAAAACGGCCTGTCGGCGATGGTGGGCCGGGGATTCCGACCGGGCGAACGTGTAGCCGTTGCTTGCGTTGTGGTGCAGCAGACCGCCGACGAGGACGGTGCCGCCGCCGTCCGACTTCCACCAGCCCTACTGGGCCGCCGCGAGCTCTCGTTCCTCCTCGTCGGACTCGACTCCCAACACGCGATCGAGTCAACGGCATGAACCCCGATACAGGGCGCACCGACGACGATCTCGCCAACGCCGGCCTCATCGGCGTCGGCGTCGTCTTCGTGGTGGCTGCCGTCTTGCGTGCCGCGGGCTCCATCGCTGCGGCCGTAGACCGAAGCCCGCAGCCCCACCAGGGCATCCCTGCCGGGCTCGCAACCGCACTCCACCCCGGCGACCCGGCTGCCACCCTCGGCGCTCCGCATCTGTCCGCAGTCACCTATTGGGGCGTCGTGGGCCTGATGCTGCTGAGCGCCGCCGCGGCGACGATCGTGATCTGGCGACTCACCGGGCGGATGAAGCACCGCTCGCGCCTCGACCCGCATCGCATCGTCGGGATCGCGACCGCACGTGACATCGCGCCGGTCGCCTCCAAGCGAGCGCTCCTGTCACGAGGCCGGACGCTGCGCCCCTCGCTCACGGCGCCGCAGGCAGACGACGTCGGCTACCTGCTCGGCCACTCCTGCGGCCACGAGATCTGGGCATCGGTCGAGGACTCCATCCTCGTCATCGGGCCACCCCGCTCCGGCAAGGGACTGCACCTGGTCATCAACGCCATCCTCGACGCACCCGGCGCCGTCGTGACGACCTCCACCCGACCCGACAACATCACCGCCACCATCAACGCCCGGCGTGAGCATGGGCCGGTCGCGATCTTCGATCCCCAACAACTCACCGCCCACCTCGGCCTGCCGCCCGGACTGAGATGGTCCCCCATCCGCGGTTGCGCCGACCCGCTCACCGCGATGATCCGAGCCGCCGGTCTCGCCTCCACCACCGGCCTCTCGTCCGGCGGGACCGAGTCGGGCAACTTCTGGGAAGGCAAAGCCCGCTCCGCACTCCAAGCCCTCCTACACGCAGCCGCACTCGAAGGACTCTCCACCCGGGCACTCTTCCAATGGTCGCTCTCAGCGTCCTCGGCCGCGGATGCCGTCGGCATCCTCGCCGCCAACCCCCAAGCCGCTGCAGGCTGGGCCGACTCACTCGACTCGATGATCAACGCCGACCCCCGTACCCGCGACTCCATCTGGATGGCCGTCACCGAAGCACTCTCCAGCCTCGCTGACCCACGCGTCCTCGACGCCGTCAACCCACCACCCGGTGAAGAGTTCGACCCCGCCGACTTCCTTCAGCACAACGGGACCCTCTACCTGCTCGCCACCGGCGCCGGAGCCGGCGCCTCCTGGGCACTGGTCGCAGCCTTCATCGAAGACCTCGCTGAGACCGCCCGTCACCTCGCCGCAGCATCACCCGGCGCACGACTCGACCCGCCACTGCTCCTGGCCCTCGACGAGATCGGCAACCTCGCACCCCTCCCCTCGCTACCCACGCTGATGGCCGAAGGCGGAGGCACCGGCATCACCACGATGCCCGTCCTCCAATCGATGGCACAAGCACGCGATAAATGGGGCGAGCACGCAGCCTCCGCAATCTGGGACGCCTCCATCGTCAAGGTCATCCTGGGAGGCGCCTCAGCCTCCAAAGACCTCCAAGAGCTCACAACTCTCATCGGCGAAAGGGACGAACTCACCGACACCACCACCATCGGAGACCACGGCTCCCGCTCCTTGCAGCGCTCGACGAGGCGAGTACCGGTCCTCCCGCCCGAACGCCTACGCACCTTGCCCTTCGGAACCGGCCTCGTTCTTCTGCGCCAGGCGCCCCCGATCGTTGCGGGCCTCCACCGCTGGACCGACCGTCTACGAGCTTCGCCTTCCAGCAACTGACCTTCGCGCTGCGGGCGACCCGGGCGGTTACCGCCCCGGATTGGGGCGCCCAGTTCGCCCAGATCGACGCCCGTCGATGCGGCGTCGGCCAGCGCATCCGTCGCCTATGAATCCGAGTCGAAAGGACCTCAGCCTCGAACCCATGGCTTGGGCGAGGCCGAGGCCCGTACGACTAGAGCACGGCGATCGCCCGCGCGAACTTCTGAGTCGATAGGACTCGGCCGACATCCCATGGCTTGGGAGGTGCCGAGGCCGAGCGACTAGAACACGGGCCATCGCTTCCCCAACGCTGGTCCCTAGGCACGTATGTTTCACCGGCCACGCTGAGGTGCACTGAAGCCAAGTCTATCCGAAGGTGATCGGGTGTTGCGCAGGCCAGTGGCCGTCAGCGAAAGTCGACCAGCCGGGAGCCACGCGCCCGGTGAGGCGGACGAGGAGCCGCATGTGCCACGGCGCGTCAAGGCCATTGTTCTGGAGGACCGTGACAGTCCCTCCGGACGTGATTAGCTCTCGTGCGTACTCGATCAGCAAATCAGGAATCCACCCGATCGGCTCGCCGGCCACCGTCAGGAGTAGCGCGTTTGGGTTGGCCTCGTTGGTCTCGTCGTTCACGACAGCTAGCTGATCACCAGGGCGTAACCCGTTTGCCGTAGATGCCGACTCGTTCGATCGGACGGCGTAGCCCGCGCCTCGAACGAGAAACGTTGCCGCTGTCGCGCCGTCGGCTGCAACGTGCGGAGCCTCAACGAGCGACACGGTGTCCCCTTTCTGCTCGCCGCCACTGCGAGACAAGATGTCTAACCGATCAGCGTCCGCCGGCAGGCCGAGCCAGTCGACATATTGCGTGTAGTCGCGACGCTTTCGATCCATCACCCGTAGGTCGAAGAACGGCCACAAGCGGCGCGATTCATATACCCGGTGCAGGTCGGGAAAGCCGATGAACGGTCGGAATCCAGGCACCGATTCGACGCTCTCAAGGTACTGGAACCTGAAGGTCCGGTCGTTTGGCTCTGCGTCGAGCACAGCGACTTCGTGAATCGTGCGCTGTACGCGGTTGCGCCACGCGACTGCGAAGCGTCGAACCGTCCCCCGCGCTTCCGGGGTGAGGCACTCAGTTGAGCTCATTGAGCAACCTTTCTCGGTTCACCATGACGAGTTCGACGAGGAACTCGAGAGAGACATCCGCCACGCCTGGCGCAGGGCTAACGATGTCTCTCACTGAATCACGATCCACTGACAGAACCCGATCCCGCCAGTAGGTTCGGACCTCATCGCGGCACAATCGCGAGGCGTCTCCCGCGAGAGCTACGAGCGATTGCCACGGCGTTCCACGGACATGCTCGAAACGCCGGGCCTTGCCTTGGCTAGCCCATCGAGCGACCGAGCCTTCACGCAGGTGTTGGGCAATGCTCTCCTCAGACAGCGTGAAGCCGAGGCTTGCAGCATGGTCGAAAGACGCGCACAGCGAATCGGGCGAGTCGCTTCCAGGAGGCGGTACGAGTACGGCCCAATTTCGATCGTGACGGTCCACGTGGGCGATGAGCGCATCAAACACCATGTAGCCGGTGAACACGTCAAAAGCTGTGAAATCGTGCGGTAGATCAACGGCAGGCGGAGAATTGAAGTCGCGCAAGGCGGATTGGATGGCGTGGGCGTTATGCCCGCGATTCTCCTGATCGTCAGGGTTGTACGCCTCAATGGCCCCGCTCATCAGGACCCTTCCGTGCTGCAGAACCCAGTCGGGCGGACGCACGTCCTCGACCAGCACACCACGCACAGCACCATTCGCCGCAAGCTCGACCCGCGCCGCCGGAACCCCAAGGAACCGCGCCAGCTCGCTGGCGAGTTTCTCCACGACATCTTCGCCGATGGCGCGGCGACGCTCCTGGCGAGCCGGCTTGAATAGCCAGGTACGCGGCTCTGTCGCGGTGCGGTACCACTCATGCGCATGGAGGCCTTGCTGCTCAATGCCAGCACGAGTCCATGCGGCGGCGTCGAGTGTCAACCATGCTGTGGGCACGAGCTACAGTCTGCCTCGCCAAGGTCCACTCGCCACGCATCCCCAATGAAGTCACATCGGACGGACCCGTCAGCGAGCCCGGGACTCGTGCGCCGAGTGCCGGGTCCGCAGCATGGCGACGCGTCGTTCCGCCGCCTTGGCACTCGGCGGAATCGGCGAGCAATCACCGCCGGACACTGATTCAATCCTGCGATGGCCCCGGACGAAGCGGACTCATCGCTAGATCACTTTCAGTTGAAGGTCGACGGTGAGCTCTTTCAGATCGACTACGACCTCACACAGCCCGGCGCCTACCACTACTCACGCCTCACCGGACCGGCCCCGGGGAACGGCTTCACCAGCCGAACCTCGACCTTCGGACGGCGCACGCTGGCACACCATACGGCTTCAATCCGCGCCTTCTTGCAGGCCGTCGACCCGCTCACCGGCTATATCGAAGACGATGAGTAGACCCAAGCCGTCTCTCCGCACGCGGATGCGATGCCGGCGACACGACCTCTGCCCGGACTGCACCAGGCGTCGCAGGCTCATCGCTCCTGACAGCGCCTGCTGACACAGACGTCCGGGGTTGCGTCATAGCGCCGACCGCGCAAACGGATCTGCCGCTGGGCGAGCGCTTCTACCGACGTGCGCGCACCCGATTAGATGTCGAGCAACGAGTCGTCGTTCCAGACGTCGCTGTAATGCGGTGCGTAGATGAACCTCGACCCGGGAGGAAGCTCCAGCAGGGAGCGCAGCTCCGGGCAGCGATCGAGTACGTGGTCGACGTGCCACGGCAGGAAGAAGTCCGGGGCCTGTTGGAGTTCGCCGGTCCACAAAAACCAACCTGTGGTGTCTGCAGTCGGCGGATGGCGCAGCCCGTGTACCGGCCACTGCCACGCACTGCTCCCGATCAGGGTTCGCGATACGCCGAGCTTGGCGCAGGTCATGACCACATCCAAATTCTGCCTCACAAACGCGCGGATCTGCCGCGAGGCAGGCTACGTAAGCGGCAGTATCTCTGGCCATAGCAGCCGGCTAGCGTCCAGCACCTCAAGCCCGAGGATGCGCCCTTCGGCGTCGAGGTCGAGGTTCACCATGCCGCCGACACCTCGCGGGTCGACGAAACAGCCTTGGCAAACTCACCCCTGAGGATCTCAGCGGCGAAGTAGAAGTAGGCGGCGTCTGCGTCAGCGTCGTTCGTCAGACGAACAGGAGTCATGCCGACAGTCTGCCGTGCGGTGCGCGCGACCGGATCAAATGCGAAGCGCGCACGCACTCATCTGCCGCTGACCGCACGCTCACACGCAGGTCTTGAGCTCGCGGGTCAGAGGCGGCTACGCCCCTTCGGCCAGTTGATGCGGTTCGGGGAGATGCGTGGGCGGGGCGCCATCGAATCAGTGGTACTCCAGGCAATCGAATAAGACGACGCGAGGATCTGCCGCCACCGCCTCGCACCCAGATGCGTCGATCCGCCGCATACCGTCCGGGGCGCGTCACACCGCCGCGTACCGTCCGGGTCGCGTCACACCACCGCGAGGCTGCGCGTTGGAGCCGATTTGCGGCCGCCCGTGAACGCCTGCGACGGAACGACAGCGCCCCGCCACCGAATGTGTCAGCCTTTGTTCAGCGAAGCGGAGGGAACATGACCCTGAGACCGGACTGGCCCACCAACGGTGCTCTCGCCGTGTGCTGCGCGCTCATTGCGCTGACCATCGCGGGATGTGGCTTTGGCGATGGCGACAACCCCGACGACTCCGCGGGACAGCCCTCGCCGGGCGTTCAGACGCCCTGCGCGGAGTCCGCAGGATTCGCGTTGTCCCTCGCATTGGACGCCGGGGGCCAGCCGAGCCCTCTCGCCGCAGCCACCTGGTTCGCCGCCCACGGCGGCATCGCCTCCCTCCCCCAGCAGGGCTGGTACGTCGTGGAGCTCGACAGAGCCGCTGCGACGGTGCGCTCCGGATCGAGCACCGTGCACGTACTCCGGGGTCATGATCGGACGTGGCAGGTAGACAGCGGAACACGCTGCCTCTGAGCCGGCGTCGACGGCGATCCGACAACGTCGGCTCACCGCGATCCACGCGCGACGATCATGCGTCACATCGCCGCGAGCCGGTGCACTCCATGGACCACGGAACTGCCATTGGGTCGCTTCAGCGGATCGTGTCAGCGATCGGCGCGAGCTCCGGTACATCGATCTCAAGCGGAACGAGCCACGTATGGCCTGACCCGTCTGACAACTCGACGGCGAGCCGAACCGTCGTTGCGACGACGGACCGCCACCATCCCCAGGCGCTGGTCAGATCGGACCCGGTCCACGGTGGAGGCTGGACTTGTTCGAGTTGGAGTTGAACCGACTCGCCGACGTCAAGCCCGTTCGGCATCACGATCGCGCGCCCGTGCTCGTCGACCCGCCCTCCACCCGCGAGCAAGTGCGGTGTGAACCGAAGCGGTCCCCAGATCTGAGCTGCGAGTTGATCGTTAAGCGCTTGTTGTCCGTCGAAGGACGCTCTCTCCGTTGACCGCCCAGGGCGGTCATCGCGGATGCCAATCGCCAGCGACGCGACACGGCGAAGTGCGATAGGTCCGTCGATGCCCACAAAGAGCTTGAAGGTCCGAAGGTCGCCCGGATTCAACGGTTCGATCCGCACCGCCAGCTGTGGCGTCAACTCTTGATGGCGCCTCGCGGCTTCGATCGCAGCCATCTCGCCTGATGCTCGGTTCGCGGCTTCAGCAGCGAGCGCCGACTTCCGCGCCGCCCAGGCGCTGAATCCGGCCGCGACGACTCCGAGCAATGCGATGATGGTTCCCATGCCTTAATACTCGCGGAGGCTACCGACAACTTCGGCGAGACATACCACCAGGCGAGTGACTCGTCCCCAGCTCGATCGCGTGCTCTGTGCACATGGTCGGCCTCACCACTGGTTCGCGAACTTCACGCTGATGTGTCACCAGTCCGTGGTGGCGATGACCTTCGATCGACTAACACCTCCTGGGGTCAGGACCGCGCACATACGTCAATTCGCCGCTTCGTCCAACAATGCGGCTCGACCGCGGCGCAAAGCGACTCCGCCGTTTCTGTCGGAGGTGCGTGCCACGATGTGCTCACGGCAACAAGGCGGTGCTGGCACTGTGACTCCGTCTCCCACATGACGAGGCACAAGGACGCATTATGGGTGAAAGAAGGTACCGACACTTGGACGGTTCAGGCGGCGTTCGCCTGCGATCACTGCGGCTACCTGCAAATAGCTAGGTCTGAAGCTGAGCAGAACGTTCAGAAAGACGCTGGACATGCCAACGCAGAGATGGGCAAGTTCCCCGACTGGGAGTGGTGGCCGCAGGTTGGCGTGTCGCGTGAGTTTGCGGACGTGCCGAGTCACATCTCAGACGCGGCGTCCGAGGCACACCGTTGCTTCAGCATCCAGGCGTACCGTGCGCGACCGCGCTAGCGCGCGCGGTGATCGAGGCCAGCGCGAAGGAAGTCGGGATCACCAAAGGCGTCCTCCACAAGAAGATTGAGGATATGGAGAAGGCAGGGCACGTCCGCGCCCACATCCGCGAGGCGGCGCATGAGGTTCGGCACCTCGGCAATGAGGTGGCGCACGGCGATTTCGTAGAGCCAGTTGCTGAGGACGAAGCCGAGGAAGCTCCGGCGCTAATGGCAGAGGTGTTGCAGGAAGTCTTCCAATCACCCGCGCGTGTCCGCCGGGTGCGCGACAAGCGCGAAGCTAAGGCGGCTGCGCGGGCGACCTGATCCTCAGGATCCCGGTCCGCGGGCAGGCGGCGGACGTGACCCATTCCGCCGCAAGCCGGATCTGCCGACGTGGGTGCGGCAGGCATGACGTCCACGAAGATGGACCCCATGACCGAACTGACCACCGATGAGGCAGAAGCCGTAGTTGATTGGCTCGACAGCCACCAGTTCAAGAAGGTGTCGTCGGTCGGAGGCCACTTGGCGCCCTTCGGCGATAGCCAGGAGGTCTGGAACCGCGATGGCACGCTCGTGCGCCTTACACGGGATCGCGGACAGTGGTGGTGCGACCTGTCGCGGAGCAACGCCAAGGCCTGGCTCGAGATGGACACCATTGCCGGTGTGATGGGCTTCGAGTCGTCGACGCCCATCGACCGACTCTCGGAATTAACGAGCTTGATCGACGATCGCGTCTTTAGCGCCCTCAGAGCCTCAGTTCAACACCCGCACTGACGTAGGAGTCAGCCGCGATGAGCGCCCTTGCGTGGTGCGTGTCGGCATCTCCCCTCTACGACATGAAGCTGCTTTTCTCGAGAACCCGGGAACCCTCGGGGCGGTATCCGCTCTCTCAGCTCTGCCTACTCGTCCACGTCGCACCACGGCGCCAGCCCGGACGAGCAGTCCACTTACTCCGAGGCGCGCTATCTGGCAACAGCCGCTCGGCCTCCGCCCTGGCGCTCCCCGACTTCACGTCCCAGTGCGTCACACCGCCGCGATCCCTCGGCCTCGCAGTTAGTCATGCCACCCCATTACGGCGCCGCAGGTTGACACCTGCAAGCCACCGCTGCCGGTCGGAGGAGCCTCAGTCTTCGGCACCAATCTGCGTCAGAACTCCGAGTAGCGCAGCCTGGCTGGATGAGTCAGCAAAGCGCTCCAAAAGTCGCTGACGCACAGCGGCTGCGTAAGCGGGGCGTGCTCGGTCGAGCACGGCACGACCGCTTTCTGTCGCCCTTACCCACACTCGCCCGCCGGTGTCGCCGGCCACAATCACCCAACCCCGACGCGCCATCAGGCCGACGCGGTGAAGGAGCTGACTGCGGGTGAACCCAAGCGCCTTCTCGAGCGCATGGTTGACCATCTCACCACCGCCGACCTCGATAACCCAGCTCAAGATCGAGTAGTCAGCGTCGGACAAGCCAGTACTCGCTCGAACGTCCTCGGCGATGCCAACTCGGACCGACTCAGTGGCTGTCTTCCAAGCACGCCATAGCCGCGACTCGTCGGGCGTCAACTCATCCACCAGCTGATCGTGACACGACGACGCAAGGACGAACGCTCCCTTTTCTGCCATCGACTGCGCGCGTCACACCGCCGCCTGCCGGCGCGCCACTCGTGGACGTCTAGATCTGCCGAGATGAGTGTGGAAACGGTCAACCGATGCCACCATTCAGTCGTGAATGCGCTCCGCCGTCTTCTCCTCGTCGAGGCGTGTCGGGAGTACATCCGCGGCGAGCAGCGCGGGGGTCGAATCTCGAACGGCTTGGGCGCCTACATGGGCGTCGTGCTCGCGGTGTGTGGTCTGACCGCCTGGATCGGTGACGCAGCCGCCGGAAGACCCGAACTCGCCGTCGTTCCGTTCAGCGTGCTGCTCGGGGCCATGCTCTTGTGGCTCGTCTGGGTCCTTGGTGTCATCACCGTCTTGAAGGTGGGTCGAGTGCCGATTGAGCAACTTGCTGGACGAGAGTGGGTTCGGTTGCGCCGTGCCTGGTGGGAACGCTAGGCCGTCGCCTCAAATGTCCGTCGCCCCGACGGCGTCGTAGTCCAGATCCTCGTCCACAGGACAATTCTTGACCCAGCAGCAGATCTGGCGCGTCATTCCGCCGCCGGCCGGCGTACTCCCTGGGAGCGCCGTATGCGCCAGTTGTTCTGCTGGTGTGGGGGCCCAGTCTTCATCGACCTGGTCTCACCGCTCGCAGCGTCAGCTGGCCCAGCGACACGATGTCACCTGGTTCGAGGACCGTGTCGCCCCAAATCCTTCGGCCGTTGACTCGGGTTCCATTCGTTGAATGGCGATCGTGAATGAGCCACTGCGCGCCGAACAGCATGAGGACGGCATGCACACGCGAGACGGTCGGGTTGGCAAGCACGTAGTCGCAGTCGCGTGCACGTCCTACGACGAGCAGTGGCTTCTCTCGAGACGGCAGTAGCAGCAGGGGGTACGCGGGGGCTTGCGTCCGGACACGCCGCTCAACCGCTGACCACATCGAATGGAGCGCGCCACAAACGCCGGGAGCCGGAAGGTCAGCGACCAGCTGTTCCAAGGCAACCTCGTCCTTGGCCCGCAGCGCGAGGTCCACCCGCCACACGAAGCTGTCGTGCGATAGGCGGCCGTCGACGACGGCGTCTCGGAGTCTGTGCACGATGCGGTCGCGGTCCGCATCCGAGGACCGCTTGGGAGGCACCGTCAACCCCGCCATAACCGGAGACTAGCCATGGCGGCCTCGCAACGAAACGGGCAGCGGAAGCAGGCAGCGCCGCTGCGTCCCGACTTCGGGACCTGGCGCGCTGCGATTCCGGCGGCCCGGTCAGATGCAGAAGGACCCTCGAAGCGTCTCCGAGGTCCCTACCGAGATCGGCTGATTCTGTCGGTCACGCATGCCAGGCTCGGGCGAGTGAGCGAGATCGAGAACGTGACGCTGGCCGCGGACCTTCAGCCGGAGGCAGCCGAACGCGAGATCACCAAGGCGGTGAGCGCGCGACACAAGCTCGCCCACAAGTACGTCACCCGCTTACGCAAACGGCACACGGAAGCCTCACCCGCAGAGATCGTCGCCCTCCTTGAGAAGCACTACGTCACCGCGATCACCGTCGCCGGCGGCGCAGTGACCGCCGGGACGATCGCCGCGAACGTTGGCATCGCACTCATCCCAGGTGTCGCAGCTGGCAAGGAAGCAAGCAAGGGAGCAGCCAAGGTAGCTGCCAAGACGACGGCGAAAAGGGTGGCAGCGGCAGCAGCAGCGCACGCCGCCGCCAAGACCGCCGCAAAAGGGGCGGCAATGAGCGCCGCCAAGACCGGTGCCGAGTGTGCAGCCAAGCTTCTTCCGGCCGGCGACGAACAACTTCAATTCGAGATCACCGCAGTCTTCGCGCTAGCCATCGCGGAGATTCACAACATGGAGCTCGACCAAGAGCAAGCGCACGCGCTGATCTATGGCCTCTCTAACGGACGGGTCAGCCAACAGCAGATCTCCGCGATGGCGGCCGACGTTGCCCGTGAATCGGACGATACGCGGACCAGCACCGTCGGCAAGACGATCGCCTCGCGTCACGGTGACTGGAGCCATTGGGCGAACACGCTCGCTGACACGTTGCCGGGCGGTGCCGCCCAAGACCTCGTGCGGACGGTCCAGACCGGGCAGTTGGAGAGCGTGCGCACGACGCTGAACGACAAGCAGCAGACCTCGATCGAGTACGGAGTCGGAGCACTCGTCGGGGGCGCTACCCGATTCGTCTTCGGACGCGAGGTCGTCGAGGCTTCCCGGCTCGCCTTCTCTGAGGCACCCGACGAGTTCCCCGCGCATCTCGCGGATGCACTGACCCTGGAGCCTGACGAAGATCAGGAACCGAACCGAGCACTGACAGCATCGGAGGACGCCGCAAAGGCCACTGGCACCTGGGTCGCGGCCGCTGCCGAGAAGTCCACTCGTGTCTTCCGCAAGGTCGACCTCGATGGCGACGGCATCCCCGATGAGGCTCGGGCACTGACCGCTGCGAAGCACCTGGGCGGCGCGATCGCTGCCGCCGCCGACAAGTCAACCCGAGCCTTCCGCAATGTTGACCTCGATGGCGGCGGGGCTGCTGACGAAGCCCGCGCCCTCACGGCACTCAAGGACGCCGGATCTGGAGTCGCCGCGAAGTTCAAATGGAACAGGAAGGGCCCCGACAAGCATCAATGAGTCGGTTGCACCCGATCTTGCTTCGACGAACTACCCATCCTGGGCCGCGCCGGGTGACGTAGCTGGTTTGTCGTACCCCGAGTACAGGGCGCCGGTGTGGCTGAGCCGCCCAAAGCCTTCGGTGCGACATTGGCCGGCGATCCGGAGGACGCAATGTCCGGTGCGAGTGCCTCACATCGCCGCGTCTAGGACGCTGTTCAACTACGAGTACTCGGGCAGGAAGAACGCCCAAGCGAGGTTCGACATCTCGCCGGCAGCGAACCGGATGATCCGATCCGAGGAAATGATCACCCACACGCCGAGATCATGGCGCTGGGCGGGATAGAACGGATGCGCGACCACGATTCGCTCTTTCTGGGGAACCCAATGGTGATTCCACGGGTTGACACCCACTAGGTCGAACGCCTCGCCGTCCCAGCACATGCCAACTGAGCGCCAGCCAGGGGTCACCGGACGTACGTTGGACATGCCTGGACGGTAGAGCACAGACGCCTTGTCGCGTCTGATGCCCACGCGCGTCTAACCGCCGCGAGTCGGTTCTCCTAGAAAACCGGATCTGCCGATGGTCGGATGGCTCCGCGTGGCATTGTTTGCAGCGTGGATCTTCTCGACCTCCTGCTCCAAGAGCGGCAAGAGAACGTTCAGGAGCGGCTTTGCGATGCGCTCGACCGGGACGCGCCCGCGATAGAGGAGATCGCGTTCAATGCCTTCGAGGTGGCCTTGGACCGGGAGCGGAACGAGGCGCAGGTCTTCGACGTGCTGGACGGCAACGCAGCGCCCACGATCGTCGCGCTCGATGAGCTACGTCTTCGTCTGGCGTGACGCGCTACTGGCAGCCGATGTGCGTGCGGTCCAGCGAAAACACCGCCGCCAACGAAACACCCGGACGTCTGCCGAGTCAGCACGCGCATCCCGTGTCGACGTGCGATCGTTTCGCCGTGACACATCGACCCACCCACAGAGGCGATGCAGCCTGACCGAGCGGCGCGGGCCGCGACCTACTACGAGATTCGTCTCGTGCACGACGAGGTGCCTCGCCGCGTTGCACGGAGGCGGACGGCCTGGACCTTCCTGGTGTCCTTGGTGGTCCCGTGGTCGGGCCTGCTTCCGTACGACTACGAGCCCAAGCACGAATGCCACGTGGAGGTGCTCTGAAGGAGCGATGAGCTCGTGGTTGTTTCGTACGAGCACGACCAAGAACTCGAGGCCATCAACCATGCAATGTCCCTTCGCGAACGGGCCGATGTGATGGCGATCGCCGACTTCGACCGCGAGCTCGGCATCCGGGCCAACTGGTAGCCCACGCCCCGCCCATACCGGCGACTGCAACGGCGCCATGTGCCCCACCGCAGTTCAGACGAACTGCCCCACGGGCGTAGCGTCATTTCGCCGCCGGTCGGCGGCGCCCTTTTGCCGGACCAGCCGATATGTCAGCGTTGTTCCCTGGGGGACAATTCGCACCGTGACGCTGCAACTGATCGGCTACTGGCGCAATGCGACCCACCTCGAGTACCCCGATCCGACCAACCTCGTCGACACCAACTGGGATGACGACGAGCGCTGGGATGTCGCCAGCTACCTGGACACCGGGACGTACCTCCGAGGGTTCATGGGACTGTCGCCCTGCCGGGTCTGCGGTCAGCCGAACGGATCGGGCGAGTACACCGACGGCACCCTGCTGTGGCCCGAAGGCCTCGCACACTACGTCCGGGACCATTCGGTGCGACTGCCCGCGAGCATCGAGGAGTACATCCTCCAGGAGTCCGCGTGGCTCGAGGCGACGCAGGTGAGCCAGGATTGGTGGGTCGCCGGAGCACCTTCCCCGATCCCGTAAGCCGCTGCGCACGCTCGCGCTCGCGGCAATCCGACTACCGGATCTGCCGCGATGCCTGCGTCATAGCGCCGCGCCCGATCTAGGTAGGGTCGTCGCAGTTAGCGCTCCTGGATCGTGATCTTGTACTCGCCGGTCCAACCATCGTTCGGATTCATGCTGAATCCATCCACGGTCGCGGAACTGTCTTCGACCTCCGCCGCCGAGACCATCCAGTAGATAGCTCTCGCGAGCGACCGAGCGGTGGCCACGTCGCTCTCAAACTCTACTGCGATAGTCCTCTTCGCCATGCTCCGCATCTTTGCATGCGCGGTGCGAGGTGGCGCCCAGATCCGTCACGGTGGATGCGTCGATTCGCCGCGTTGCGGCGCCCGATGATTTACCGGATCTGACCCAGCTGCCTCGGCCGCGCTGCTGACTTGGCCCGGCCGTTGGAGGGCTACTGGCCGACGTGGGCCTTGACCGCCTTCGTGGCGAAGTAGCCGGAGAGCCAGCCTGCGGTGGCGTCGGAGTGGTGCGGCGCCTCGGCGAAGCCCGTGATGGCGAAGCCCGCCCGGATCTGCCCGCCGATTTGCTCGGCGAGCGTGTGGCTGTACTCCACCGGCGCGTCGAGGCCCCACAGCCGCTCCCGCTCGTCGGGCTCCAAGTGGGTGAGGTCGCTGTAGGGCAGGCGGTGACGCACCACCAACTCACCCCGCGCCTCCAAGAACTCGGCGTCAAAGAGGTAAACGTCCGGGTTGAGGAAGCCGGACAGCAGCGTCCCGCCTGGGCGCAGCACACGGTGACATTCGCGCCAGACCGGCGCCAGCTCCGGGATGAACAGGTTGGAGATCGGATGGACGACAAGGTCGAACGAGGCGTCCGAGAACGCGCGAAGGTCGCGCGCGTCGCCGAGCACAGTGCGCAGCTTGAGCCCCTCCCGCGCCGCGACCATCTCGTCCTGTGCCAGCTGGCGTGGCGAGTTGTCGAACACGGTCACGCGAGCGCCCGCCGCGGCCAACACCGGACCCTGCTGCCCGCCGCCTGAGGCCAGACAGAGCACGTCGCGACCTGCGATGTCCGGCGGAAACCAGGTCGGGTCGACCGGCTCGTAGCCGATCAAGACGATGGACCACTCGCCAGCCCGCGCCTTCGCGATCACCTCGGGGCCGACCGGGCGTGACCACTCGTTGCCCCCTTCTACCTCGCGATCCCAGGCGAGGCGGTTGTGCGCGACGGGGTCCACGGGTGTCGAGCTCACGCGCCACAGCATATGGCTGACCGCAGAAGCTCTGCCGAGCTATCGGGCGGTGAGGTGCCTGTCGACGGCCGTCGAGGGCACGATCGAGTGGCGTCATTCCGCAGCTACTGGGCTCGCTTCGCTGGCAGCCCAGCACGTTCACACCCCACGGATTCCGGTACACACCTGATTTCTGAGACCACCTCGCCGAGGCGGGCCGATTCAAGGAGACAGGATGTCCATCCCTACCAAGTTGGGCCTGGTCGGCTTCGTCGCCACCGAGCCGGACCTGCACTTCACGGGCGCGGGCACGGCGTACTGCCGTCTTCGAGTCGGCGTCGAGCAGTGGCGCAAGGAGTCAGACGGGAACTTCACCCGACTCGACCCGACATTCCACGACATGGTCGCCTTCGAGGCGACCGCGCGTGAGATTTACGCCCGCTTCCGGCCCGGAGACTCGTTCATCGCCAGCGGCTACGTCCACGAGTACGAGACGCACCGCGACGGCGAGATCCGCGAAGAGTTCGTCGCACGCAAGATCGGGCACAACGCCAACAAGACCCAGTACGCCGTCATGCGCTCCACACTCGCCGCCTCTCCGTCACAGCCACCACCGACGTCGGAACCCCCACGCCCCGCTGTCGGGTTCTGAGGCGCACCGCGATGGGAGTCGACGACGTCGAGCCCGACGACGAGTTCCTCTCGCAGTTCGACGAGACCTACGAACAACACCTCGCCGAGCACCGCGACGGTCCGGTCAACTGGAACCTACTGACCGCCGAGGAGGCATGCAGCGAATGGGCCGATCTCGACGCCTGGGTCAACTGGCTCAAGACCACCTTCGGCCTCTCCCCCTCGATCGTCCCACCAATGTGGCATCGCCACGACGAGCTCATCTGGGAGCTCTCTGCCCTCCACACGCACTTCCTCGCCTGCTACGACGACCACGCCTCACCCTCGGCACCGATCGTATGGATGCGCGACTTCGCCGACGCCCGATACAGGCTGCGCGACTGGGTAGCCCAATGCGGAACTCGACTCGATCGTGATCGACCGACGCGTCAGACCGTCTGGCCCGGCGAGTCGGCGCCCGCCCCAGGCAGCGAAGCCGAGATCCACGACCGCGCAGCCGATTTCGCCGCCTACGTACGCAACGACATCGACCGCCGAGAGCGCATCGAATCTTCCATCCGCGAGGAACTCCACGTCGGATCTCCTTTCACAACCCCTCGGTGAACCGCTCGCTCCACAGGGCCGCCTCCGACAACACGCAAAGCCTCCGGAAGCGGAGCACCCTCGAAACGTCCGCACAGGGAACGGAGAACGCCATGCGAGTCGCCCACGCCCTGACCCTGGTCCACGCCCGCTCATGCCTGGCCGCCCTCGCGGACCGCGCGCACTCCGTCGAGGGTGCCTCCGCCTACGAGCGCGTCCTGATCTACCTCGACCAGATCCACGGCGACGAGACCCCCGCCATCGAGCCATGCCACGATGAACTCACCCGCGCACTGCTGTTCACCCACGCCTCCGTGGCGCTCGCGCGCCTGCGCGAACACGGCATCGACGAGCTGCAGATCGAGCTCGCACTCGCCGGTCTGAGCGATGCCTATGACCTGGACGAGACCTGATGTACGCCGAGTCGGGCCGGATGCTGCGCGAAGCGATGGCCGACCTGCTCGGCCAGCACCGCGTGCTGCAGCAGATCTCCACCCACACCCGGGCCTCGTCCTCGCCAGCCGAGGAGCGCGCACGCGCGGCCGCCGGAGCAATGATCGCGCGCTACCGGAAGTCGGTCCTCACCTGGTGCGCCGAGACCAGCCGAGCCATCGATCCCTACGTCGAGCTCAACGTCGCCCCGGGTCCGAAGAACCCCTTCGTTCACCACGACCGCGAACTGAACCCACTCACCGAACTGCAGGAGACTCTCTTCAGGGCACTCAACCAGGACAACGCAGACCTCCCCGACCTCGAGCTCCTGACCACCCCACAGCCCCAGCCCTACGTCGAGACGTGGCGCATCGCGGCCCGGGCCGCCGCACTCGCCGAGCACGATCTGTCGGGTCGCGCCGGCGAGCAATCTCTGAGCGTGCCTCAGGCCCAGACCGTCATGGCCGACATCGGCGCCATCACCCAAGCCCTGATCATGCTCGACCGACGCAGCAGCAACATCCCCGGATGGCAACCGCTCCACGGTGTGGATCGACTCGGCTGGGCCGCCCTCGCCGCATCCCTCGACGCGGGACTTGGCCGGCCCGACCTCACCGTGGACCGCCAGGGATGGCGCGCTCCGGTGAAGCTGATCAGAGGGCCGGCCAAGCCCGGCGCCCTCGGAGTCCTGCAAGCCGAACACAACCTCTACGTCCGCCTCCACACCCTGCCAACCGCCACCAACCTGCGACTCATCGTCGACTCCCAAAGGCTGCTCTCCCGCGAAATAGCGCCCCACGCGAAGCGCGTTGACCCGAACCTCGGTGCGACCTGGTATCGACGGGCCGAGACTTACGCACGGCTCCTGGCTGACCTGCGTGACATCGGCGGCGTCCTCGGGCGTGGACAGCAAGCCGTCGAAGAGGCGGTCTACGCCCTGCACCGCCTACGCGCGCTGCCGGACGACACCCTTATCAGCGCACGGACCCTGGCCGCCCTGCACGCCACGTTTAACCGAATCGACACGCGCCTCGCCGACACCATCGAGGATGCCGTCCGCGCTGGCACCTACCTCAAACGCCGACACCTCGAGCGCCACGCCACCCGCAAGCGTCAGCGGACCGCACTGACGAAGGGACCGTTCGTCCGGGCCGAACAGATGGACGACGTTCCCGCGATCCGAACCGTCCGCGATCGCCTCCGCCCGCACGAAGCGCCGGCATCTGTCGTGTCGGATCCGAGCCGCGCCCATCTCGCGGCGGCCATCGCCTCACCGCTCGGCCGGCGGGACCGAGCGGTCGAGGCGCCGGGACTCTGATCACTGGCCGCTCACGCCGTTCGTGTACATCGATCGGGACCCCAACCGCTGGACGAACCTCAGGATCGCTGGTCGCTGTCTGCGACGACGCACCTCGGTCCTCTCAGACGTCGAACTGCTGAGCACGTCCCAACAGGCTCCGTACCTCGATGGCTGCCGCACGGGAGCAAGCACCACGTCGACCGCCAATCACTCAGGCACACGACTCGGTACGAACAGACGCGTAGGTGGGTGCTTGACTGCGGGCGACGTCGGGATGCTCACGTCGTGTGATACGGGTCGAGACGAGAGATCTCATCGCGCCAAGACTCTTCCGACCAGCGCGATCGAGCGACCGTGGCGCGCGGCGCACACCCAGGCCAGTCGCGTAGATCCTCAAAGCGGAACCGGTAGTGGGTCCCGACCATCCGGCATGGGATCTCGCCGCGCTTGGCCAGGCGTCGCAGGGTGCCGGAGGAGACGTTCAGCAGATGCGCCGCTTCCTCCGCGTCCAGCCAGGGGCGGATCTCCTCCGGGTCGTCCTCCACGCCCGCGTGAACCGCGGCGCTCCGAGGGTGCTGTGTCATCCGTTCCACCTTCCGTCTCGGCGTCTACGCATAGGTACGCGCCACCGTCCGCAGGCGGTCATGCCGCAGTTCCTTCTGCGCTGTCGTTCCCCGCTGCCTCCTCGTCAACCGCGACGTTCGTCATCGCGGCGGAGAGTCGCTCGGCGAGCTTGGTTCGGTCCATCGCGATCGCGTGCCGATACACGCGCTCGGTGACCGCAGTCGTCGAGTGACCCATCTGATCTCGGACCTCTGTGGGCGTCGCCCCGCCTGCGATGAGGATCGAGGCCGCGCAGTGCCGCAGGGCATGGGCGGTGTAGTCCACGCCGGAGGCCGCTTGGGCGAGGGCGAGCTTCTTGCGCCACATCGAATACGGCAGCGGGCCGCCGCGTTCGCCGCAGACGACGTAGGCGCTCTTCCTGCGCTCGGTGAAGGCCCTCAACCTCGTCAGCGCCGCGTCGGCTTGCTCAAGAACGGCGGCATAGCGCTCGGAGGCATCGGTCTTGAGCACGTCCTGCGTGGCACTGAGGTTGGAGGGTCGCGCCCAGCCGATGAACATGGATCGTCGTTCGAGATCAACGTTGTCCCACGTGAGCGCGGTCAGCTCCTCCCATCGCAGGCCGAGGTACGCGAAGAGGCGGACGATGTCGCCGCGACCGGGCCAGATCGCGTCCATCGACTCGGCAAGGCGTTCGACCTGGAGGATGGACGGGATCACAATTCGCCGTCGCCCGACACCCCATCGGGTCGGAAGGCCGGCAGCGGGGTTGCCCCGCGTGACGCCGGCCTTCTCGGCGTCGGCCAGCATGATGCGTAGGAACGAGGCCACCGATGCCTTGGTGGCCGGCGCTGCTTCCTGGGTACCGCCGTAGACCCGGAGCGCGGCGATGTAGGCGTAACAGTCCTGGTAGGTGAGTGATGCGAGGGTGCGGTCGGCGAGCGCCGGGAGGATGTAGGACAACGTCACGGACTTCGCGTTGCGCCACGTCGTCTGGCGACGTCGCACACCGGGGTTCTCGCCATGAGGGCGTACGAGCCAGGCGTAGTCCTTGAGCCATTGGACAGCCCAGGTGGAGACCCTCATGTTGTGGGCGCCGGCCCGTAGCGGTTGGGCGGCGGCCGCGAGCTCCTGGCGCCAGCGCTCGAGCTCGATCGCCGCCTGTTCGTAGGTCCCGTAGAAGTTCGTCTCCGGCTGCCGGTCGGTGCGCGGGTCGTACACCCGCAGCCTCCACCCCGGTAGCCCGGCCTTGTTGTGTACCTGGGTCCCGGCGCGTCAGTAGGGCACGGGCCTTGCCGTACGGGAGTTCTTCGTGTCGTTCATGGCGTACCTGTTCGTGTGAGCGGAGATGACCGCGGTACGGAGGCCATGACGACGCTCCGGCGACCCGAGCACCAGGTAGGTGGTCGAGTCGGCCCGGAACGCAGAAGACCCGTCCTGGATCAGGACGGGTCTTCGATCGCAAGAACCTTGCGCGAGGCAGTTCTGGCAGTCCCAGAAGGGACATCTCTAGGGATTTGGCCCACCGTGGCTGGCCGCCACGATGAGATCATCCCCTCGACTCCACCCGCTTCCGCAGGTGAGGGACCATATTCAACTTGGTGGATGTAAAGGGACTCGAACCCCTGACCTCATCGGTGTGAACGATGCGCTCTAACCAACTGAGCTATACATCCGCATGCGCTCCAAGGGCGCGTGAGAACGAACGGAACAGTAGCGCATCAACACGCTCCGTTCACATTCGGCCCCTCCCCGAAGCCATCCTCACCGTCCGCGTCGTGGGCAGGGACCTAGGTCGCAGTGGTCTGATCCACCGGACCTCCCGCCGTACCCCGCACGGGCGATCGCCGTTGAGCCCGACGAGACGACCGTCACAGAATCTGGGCCGAAAGTCGCGTCACGTGTGACCTGACACCCCGTCCCATCGTTGAAGGCTTATCGACGAGGAGCGTGCGAGATGAACCAGCAGCCGACCACCCCGGTGCTCTCCCAGGACATCACGCTGGCGTGCGTCGACCCGTGGGGTCGCAACGTCGACGTGCCGACGACCCTGGCCTACCGCAAGGACGACCCGTACGCGGTCGCCCTCACCTTCCATTCCAGCTCCGGCGACGTCGAGTGGATCGTCGCTCGCTCGCTGCTCCTGCAGGGCCTGGCCACCGCGGCCGGCGAGGGCGACGTCCGGGTCCACCCGAGCATCGATGACGGCGCGAACGCCGTCGCGGTGATGGACTTCTCCTCCCCCGACGGCCGTCTCGTCGCCCAGGCCTGCACCCACGAGCTGCAGTCCTTCCTCGCGCGGACCTTCGCCGCCGTCCCGGTCGGCACCGAGAGCGACCACCTCGACGTGGACGCCATCATCGCCAGCCTGCTCGACGACGTCGACTGACCCTCTTCGACCCGAGCCTCCTCAGCGGCCGAGCAGCTCCGGCTCCCTGTCCCGCCAGACCTCCCGTACGGCCCGCGTGATCGGACCGTACGGGAGGTCCTTGCCGTTCCAGTCCACGACCGCCTGCGCGTCTCGCAGGGTGGAGACCAGGAAGACCTCGCTGGCCCGCTCCGCGACCACGTCGATCGGCTCGTCGATCTCCACCCCGCCGTACCACTCCAGCACCAGCGCGCGGGTCACCCCGGCGAGGCAGCCGCTGGCCAGCGTCGGGGTGCGCAGCTCCCCGTCGACGACGTAGAAGACGTTGGTGCCGGTGCCCTCGCACAGGTGGCCCCGCGTGTTCGGGAAGATCGCCTCGCTCGCGCCCTGGCGCTGGGCCTCGGCGAGCGCGACGACGTTCTCGCCGTACGACGTAGTCTTGAGGCCGGCCAGCGCGCCGCGCTCGTTGCGCGGCCACGGCACGGTGATGACCCGGGTGCTCTCGGCGAACGGCGGCACCTCGCTGGCGGCGACGATCACCGTCGGGGCGGCGTCGCCGCGGCCGGAGCCGAGCGGCGCCGGGCCCCCGGTGACGGTGATCCGGATCCGGCCGAGCCCGATCGTCTCGCCGCCGAGCACCTCCGCGATGCCTGTACGCAGGGCGGCCTCGTCCACCGGCCCGAGGCCGAGCCCGTGCGCGGAGCGGGCGAGGCGGTCGAGATGGCGCTGCAGGGCGAACGGCTGCCCGTCCACCACCTTGATCGCCTCGAACACCGCATCGCCCACGGTCAGGCCGTGGTCGAAGACGCTGACAGCGGGTGCGGTCGGGTCCTCGAGGAGCCGACCGTCGATCCAGGCGCGCATGAGGTGACCCTACTGGCGCGCTCCGAGCGCCCAGCGCAGGCCGTCGGCGAGGCCGCCGCGCCAGCACGCGTAGTCGTGCCCGCCGTTGAAGGTGGCGACGTCGGTCTCGACGCCCGCCGCCGCGAGTCGTACGGCGAGGTCGCGGTGCGGTCCGTCCAGGACCCACTCCTGGGTGCCGTGCGCGAGATGGATCCGCGGGCCCGGGCCCGCGCCGGGGCGGACGAGGTCGCCGAGGTCGTCCTGCCACAGGCTCGCCGAGTGGCTGACCACGGCGTGGACGACGTCGGGGCGGCCCAGGCCCGCGCGCAGCGCGGCCAGCCCGCCGAGGCTCTGGCCGGCGACGACGATCCGATCCAGGTCCACCTCGACGCGGCGCGCGGCCCACGGGATCAGCTCGTCGACGACGTACGTCGCCCCGGCGCCGCCGGCGCCGAGCTCGTTCCAGCGGCTCTCCCGTCCCCCGGACGAGGGCATGACCGCGTGCACCGGGGGGATCGCGCCGGTCGCGATCAGGTTGTCCAGCATGGTCGGGAGCCAACGCGCCCAGACCTCCCCGTCGAGGGCGACCAGCAGCGGCAGCGGCCCGGCAACAGGCTCGACAACCGGCTCGGCGGGGCGGTAGACCCAGATCTCACGGCCGTCGGGGCCGGAGGCATGCTCGACCCGGCCGGCCGGCACCGTGGCGCGGGGCTCGTGCCAGGGCTGGGTCGGCGCGCCCGGCATCGAGGCCACCGACTGGACGACGCCGGCACGGTTGAGGCACGTGTCGGGGTTGCGCGGGTCGGGCAGGCCATGGTCGAGGGCGGCGCGGAGCGCCACGTGCCCGTCGACCAGCCACGGTGCGGTGGCGCCCCGCGGCTGGACGAGGAAGGAGTAGGAAGCCCGCCAGTCACGACCCATCCGGAACGACGCGTGCCACAGGTCGGTGCCGGGCAGGCGCTCGAGGAGGGTCTCGGCGAGCGAGGTCTCGTCGGTGAGCCGGTTGGCGAAGAGCAGCACCTGCTCGGCGTCCTCGTCGCGCCAGCAGAAGGTCACGACGACCTCCTCGCCGCCGCCGGCCTCGTCGGGCAGGGTCTCGACGAGCGGGAGACGATCGGCGATCCGGCTCCAGAACATCTCGACGTCCTCCGCGGCGAGCCGGTCGATCAGGGCGCTGCGCACCCGCGGGACCGGCACCGGGCGCGGCACCTTCGGCGGGCGCATGGCCCGCACCGGCCGATCGGCCCGGGCGATCACGACGTCACCCCGATCCGCTCCGGAGCCGCGCGCAGCTCGGGGACGACCAGGGGCGTGCCGCTCACCGGGTCCGGGACGATGCGGCACGCGAGCCCGTAGACCGTGCGCATCAGCTCGGAGGTGACCACGACGGACGGCGCTCCGGTGGCGACCACCTCGCCCTCCGCCATCACGATCAGGTGGTCGGCGTAGCGGAAGGCCAGGTTGAGCTCGTGCAGGACCGCGACGACCGTACGCCCGCCCGCCACCAGCGAGCGGGCCAGATCGAGGACCTCGAGCTGGTGGGTGATGTCGAGGTAGGTGGTCGGCTCGTCGAGCAGGAGCAGGGGCGTCTCCTGGGCCAGCGCCATCGCCAGCCAGGCGCGCTGCCGCTGGCCGCCGGAGAGCGCGTCGACCGGCCGGTCGGCGAGCTCGGCGACCGACGTCGCCGCCATCGCCTCGGCGACCACCGCCTCGTCGCGCGGCGACCACTGCCGGAAGAGCCCCTGGTGCGGGTAGCGGCCGCGGGCGACCAGGTCCGCGACGCTCATCCCGTCCGGCGCGGTCGCCGACTGCGGCAGCAGGCCCAGCTCGCGGGCGTACTCCTTCGCGGGGAGCCCGGTGACCGATCGGCCGTCGAGGACCACCGAGCCGGCGGAGGGGCGCAGCATCCGGGCAAGGGAGCGCAGCAGGGTGGACTTCCCGCAGGCGTTGGGCCCGACGATGACGGTGAACGCGTCGTCGGGGATCTCCACGTCGAGGTCGCGAAGCGCCCGCTGGGTGCCGTACGCGACGGTGAGCTCCTGGGTGCGCAGCCGCGTCATCGGTTGCCTCTCCACTGGGTGGCCAGCAGGGCCACGAGATAGACCCCGCCGACCGCGCCGGTGACGACGCCGACGGCGAGCTGGGTGGGTGCGAAGAGCCGCTGCGCGATGAGGTCGCTGGCCAGGACGACGGCGGCTCCGGTGAGCGCCGAGCTCACCACGGCGGGCGCGGCCGCGCCGGTGAGGCGACGGGCGATCTGGGGAGCGGCGAGCGCGACGAAGGCGACCGGTCCGGCGGTCGCGGTGGCGACCCCGACCAGGCCGACGCCGACGAGGACCGCGAGGCCACGGGTACGGGCGACGTCGATCCCGGTCGCATGCGCGAGGTCGTCGCCGAGCGGCAGCATGCCCAGCGGACGGACGAGCACGATCGCGAGGACGAGGAGGACGACGATCGCCAGCACGGCCGGGGCGACCCGGTGCCAGAGCAACCCGTTGAGCGAGCCGGCCAGCCACTGGGCGGCGTCCTGGGCGGTGGTCAGGTCGGCGCGGGCGAGCAGCAGCCGGTCGACGGCGGTCAGGGTGGCGCCGACGCCGAGTCCGACGAGGACCAGCCGCTGGCCGCTCAGGCCGTGTCGCCGGGTGAGCGCTCCGATGAGCGCCGCGGTGGCCACACCGCCGATCAGCGCGCCCGCGGTCGTGGCGCCGGGCCCGCCGCCGACGGTCATGATCGCGACGACCGCTCCGGTGGCCGACCCGGCGGTGAAGCCGACCAGGTCGGGACTGCCGAGCGGGTTGCCGGTGACCGTCTGGAAGAGCGCGCCGGAGGCGCCGAGGGCGGCGCCGACGGCGATGCCGGCGACCACCCGCGGCAGGCGTACGTCGGTGACGAAGTAGCTCGCCAGGGGGTCTCCACCGCCGGCCAGCGCACGCAGCACCTGGCCGGGCGCCAGGTCGAGGTCGCCGAGCATCAGCCCGGTCGCGCCGAGGGCGATCACGACCACGGCCAGCGCTCCGCAGACGACGAGAGCACGGCGGTGCCAGCGCAGCGACACCCCACCGAGGCGGATCGTGACGGTGCGGACGCCGGGCGTGGTGCTCAGGGTGACGCTCACAGCGACGGCACCTTCCGGCGGCTGACCAGCGCGACGAAGAGCGGGCCGCCCGCGATCGCGGCGACGACGCCGGCGGCGAGCTCCTGCGGGGCGAGGACGACGCGGGCGAGCACATCGGCGAGCAGCAGCCAGACGGCGCCGAGCAGCATGGAGGCGAGCGCGACCCGGCGCTGGCTGTGTCCGAGGAGTGCGCGAGCCGTCAGCGGGGCGGCGAGGCCGACGAAGACGACCGGCCCGACGGCGGCGGTGGCGCCACCGGCCAGCAGCGCGACGGCGGCGACCGCCAGGGCGCGGGTGCGGCCCAGGTGCACGCCGACCGCGCGGGCGGCGTCCTCCCCCAGCGCCAGCACCCCGAGAGCCGGGCCGAGCAGCAGCGCGATCGCCGCGCCGACGACGAGGAGCGGGGCGACGGCTTCGACGGCCGACCAGCCGCGGCCCTCCAGCGAGCCGGTGATCCAGAACCGGAACTCGTTGAACGCCTTCTGGTCGGCGAGCACGACGGTCTGGGTGAGCGCCGTCAGCGCGGCGCTGACCGCGACGCCGGCGAGGACCAGCCGGCTCGGACCGCGCATCGCTCGGCCGGTGCCGGCCAGCAGGTAGACGCCGACGGTGGCCAGGGCCGCGCCGGCGAGGGCGAGCCACAGGTAGCCGCCGATGCCCGTCGCGCCGCCGACGGCGACCCCCAGGGTGACGGCGAGTGCGGCGCCGGCGTTGACGCCGAGCAGGCCCGGGTCGGCGAGCGGGTTGCGGGTCAGTGCCTGCATGACGGCCCCGGCGAGGCCGAGGGCGGCACCCGCGACCAGGCCGAGGACGGTGCGCGGCACGCGCTGGCCGCGGACGATCCCGGCCTCGGTCGAGTGGTCGTCGTTGAGGAGCGTATGCCAGACCGTGGCGGGCGCGATCGGGTGCGAGCCCAGCGCGAGGCTGAGGATCACCGCGGCGAGCAGGAGCAGGAGGCCGCTGAGCCAGAGGCCGCCGCCGCGCAGCGTCTCAGGCACGACCAAGCCGGCGCCGGCGCAGGACGAGGCCGGCGGCGCAGGCAAGCAGGAGGAGGAGGCCGGCGATGCCGACGTACGGCGGGCGGGCCCCCTCGTCGACGGCCGCGACCGGAGTGGCCGTGACGGAGGCGTCGGTGACGGGCTGCGCGGCGACGGGTTGCGCGGTGACGGGTTGCGCGGTGACGGGTTGCGCAGTGACGGTGACCGTGACGGCGGGCTGGGGCGGACCGATGTGGAGGGTCGCGCCCGCCGTGGGCACGCCCGCGCCCGCATCCGGGGCGCTCGTCGTGACACCGGCGGCTGCGGCCGCGCTCGTGGCGGTCGCCGCCGGCGTGGCCGCGGCCGCCGTCGACGGGGCGGTGCTCGCGGCCGCGGTGACGGTGAAGTCGGTGTCGCCGCGGGCGGTGTAGCCCTTGACGCCGCCTCCGCCGCCGGCGACCTCCTGGCTGGCCAGGAAACGGAGCCAGTGCTTGCCGGTGCTGATGTCGGAGGGCAGCACGAAGGATCCGCTCGCCGACCCGCGGGCGTCGAGGCGCTGCTGGTGGACGACGCAGGCACCGTGGACCGACGAGGAGCTGCAGGTCTGGCCGTCGTCGATCTTGACGTAGACGACCTCGCCGGCCGGGAAGCCGGTGACGGTGAAGCGGATGGTGCCGCCGACCGGGACCGAACGGGTGCTCACCGCGGCACTGGTGCCCGGGGTGTCGGCGCTCGCCCCGCCGGCGGGGATGGCGTGCGCGGCGCTCGGGGTGAGCAGCGCCAGCGCTACGGCAGCCAGTGGGAGGGCGACGAGGGTGATCAGGCGCTTCATGCGGTGGTGTCCTTGCGTCGTGGGGCGCGGCCGGTCACGAGGGCGACGGCGGCGAGCGCCAGCGCGCCGACGGCGAGCAGGAGGCCGTCGGTGCCGCTCAGCCAGTCGTCGGGCGAGGCGGTCCCGGAGGCGACCGGATGCAGCGGTGTGCTGTTCCCGTCCCCGTCCTGGTCGGTGGTGGCGACGGCCGCCGTCGTCTCCTCGGCGCTCGGGTCGTCTCCGCCGAGGGAGAGTGGTGCCCACCCGATCAGCTCGCCGTCCTCGCCCTGGAGCGTGACCCCGGCGTACCCGCGGAGACCGGCCAGGTCGACCGTGACGCTCCGGTTCTCGGCGACGGTCGCCCAGCCGGCGGGCAGTGTCGCGTCGGGGGTGTAGACGACGACGTCGACGACGTCGCCCGGCCTGGCCGAGCGGTCGGTGAGGGTGAGGATGCCGGCGTCGACGCGGCCCCTGACACCGCCCTGCCTGCGTGGGTCGAGATCGGCGTACGTGGCGAACGGCAGCCGGGGCGTCGTGGGCACCTCGCCGGTCGCCGGGACGGCGGAGACGACCGGGGCCGACGAGGTGGTGGTGACGGTGGCGCTGTGCGAGGTGGTCGTTACCGCCTCGTGCTTGCTCGCCGCGGGGAGTCGGAGCGGAGCCCAGCCGACGAGGTCGCCGACGTGGTTCTCCTCGCCGCTCTGCACGACCAGCCGCTGCCGGCCGGTGGCGCCGGTGTCAGCGATCGGCTTGCGCGCGACGACGAGGCGGTGCGAGGCGGGCAGCCGGCGCCAGGCCGACCAGGGGTAGCTCGGCGAGCCGTGCTTGTCGTAGAGCGCCGGGAGCACCCAGGTGCCCACCGCCGTCTCCGGCAGCCGCACGACGACCCGTTTCCTGCCCAGCGCCGCCTTCACGCCGTGCCGGGTCGAGGGTCGCAGGGCGGAGCCGGCAAGCGGGTCGGGCAGGCCGGCGGGGGCGTACGCGCCGATCGAGAAGGTCGCTGTCTCGATCGTGCGGACGGTGTCGCCGGCGGCGAGGCTGCCGGTGAGCAGGCGCAAGGTGTGTCCACCGCGGGTGAACGCCGGCGTGGAGGTCTTGGTGGTGCCGTCGGGCAGGGTGATGTCGGTGCTGAACGTGCCGTCGGCGTCGTTCGCCGCGATCTTCGCCCAGACGCTGCTGCCGTCGCTGTTGACGTAGGCGCCGTCGTCGAGCTTGACGCCGATCACCGAGCCGCCGCCCGCCGGGTTGCAGAAGCCCGTACCCGTGAGGTGCACCGTGCCGCCGAAGGCCGCGGTCGTGGATCCGAGGTGGACCTGGGCGCTCGTGGTGGTCGGCGTGCACGTGCCCTTCGGGCCGGTGGTGCTGCTACCGCCGGCCGTCGCCCCGAGGGTGAACGCAACGGTCTGCGAGCGGATCGTGTCGCCGGTCTTCAGCGAGCCGCTGAGGAAGGTGAGGCTGTGATCGCCGTCGGTGAGCTTGGGGGTGGAGGTCTTGTCGGTGCCGTCGGGCAGCGTGAAGGAGCCGGTGAAGTCGCCGGAGCCCGGGTCCGCGGTGACGATCGCCCAGACCGACTTGTTGCTGGAGACGGTCGTGTCGAGCCGGTTGATGCCGCCGGCGTCGATCTTCACGCCGATCGTGGAGCCGCCGTCGGTCGGGTGGCACCAGCCGGTGCCGTGGAAGGCGATGGTCCGGCCGAGCTGGAGGGTGGTGTCGTCGATCGTGACGGCGGGCGATGCGGTGGACGGCGAGCAGCTCGTCGCGGCCTGGGCCGGGGTGCCGGCGACCAGCGCCGCCGGCACGACCAGGGCCGTCGCGGCGAGCGAGGCGGCGATGAGGAGGCGACTCACGACAGCTCCTGCAGGATCGAGTCGACCAGGCGCTCCATGAGGAGCGGGCCGCCGGTGGAGGTCCACAGTGAGCCGTCGACCGGGATGACGTGACCGCCCTTGTACGCGGTCAGCTGGGTGAAGCCGGGCACCTGCTCGGCCGCCTTGATCGCCTGCTGGGCGGCGGCGGTGTCGCTCGAGCCACCGGCGTCGGCGTTCCCGACCGAGGAGCCGCCGAGCGTTCCGAGGAAGAGGTAGTCGGCGTCGATCTGCTGGAGGTTCTCCAGGGAGACGGGCTCGCTGTGGCCGCGCCCGTTGTGGTCCTGGCTCTTCGGGCGGGCCAGGCCCAGGTCGGTCAGCGCCACGCCGGCCGGAAGCTCCTTGAGGATGAGCGCGGCCGAGCTGCCCTGCCAGCGGACGATGGAGAAGGTCTTGCCGGCGTACGGCGCGGCGAGCTCGGCCTTGGCGGCGGCCGCCTTCGCGTCGTACTGCTGCTCGACCTCGGTGGCCTCGTCGGCGAGATTGAGGGCGTCGGCGGCGTGCTCGAGGTTGGCGCGCCAATCGCCCCCGGCGAAGCCCGCGTCGTAGGTCGGGGCGATCTTGCGCAGGATCGCCAGCGCATCGGCGTTGTTGTTGATGCTGGTGCCGTCGACCAGGATCAGGTCGGGCTTGGCCGCCGCGATCGCCTCGTAGTCGGGCTGGGCGACGGCACCGACGATGGCGACGCCCTTCGCGTCGGCGGCGAGGTAGCCGGGCACGCCACTCTGCCCGCGGCCTGCGGTGCTGCCGATCGGGGTGACGCCGAGCGCCAGGGCGTCGTCG
This sequence comes from Nocardioides sp. JCM 18998, assembly GCF_055391535.1. Lineage (NCBI taxonomy): Bacteria > Bacillati > Actinomycetota > Actinomycetes > Propionibacteriales > Nocardioidaceae > Nocardioides > Nocardioides sp. JCM 18998. The sequence continues at coordinate 3,202,638 of NZ_AP043886.1, read as the reverse complement.
AGCGTCGGCTCGCTCAGCGTGATCACACGCTCGGGGTGGACCGGCACCTGCATCGCGGTGCCGTCGACGTCGGTGACCGTACGGGTCGGGCCGTCGGCCGCGCGGGCGACGCTGCTGCCGCCGCACGCGGCGAGGCCGCCGACCAGTGCGGTGGCCGTGAGCGCAACGAGGGCTCGGTGGGACATTCGGGATCGCATCGACATGACGAAACAGACTCAATCATCAGATGTGGATTAGGTAAGGCGACCCTAACAGCATCGTCAGATGAGCGCGACAGTGCACCCGCCCACTCAGGGCACGAGCGCAACCGGACGGTTGAGGTGCGAGCGCAGCCCATTGGTTGAGGTGCGAGCGCAGCCCGTTGGTTGAGGTGCGAGCGCAGCGAGCCTCGAAACCCCCGGACTACAGCGTGATGTCGTGCTCGGCGTGCGCGGCCCAGATCGCCGCGGCGGCGGCCGGGTTGCCGGCGGCGATCGCGGCCAGCAGCGCCTCGTGGTCACCGTGTCGGGCGGCCGCACCCTGCTGGTTGCGGATGGCCCCCTCGCGGATGCCGGCGCGCAGGGTCGCCATCAGCGCGGCGTACAGCTCGGACAGCAGGCCGTTGCCCGCCATCTCGACGACCAGCGCATGGAACTGACCCGGCGTCTCGCCCCGCTCGGCACCGTCGCCCCCGGACTTGTCCGCCTCGTGTGCGGCCCGCAGCTGCGCGAGCGCCTCGGGGTCGACCCTGCGGGCCGCCAGGTCGGCCGCCTGGACCTCGAGCCCTTTGCGCACCGCGAGGATGTCGCCCCACGAGTGCGCCGCAGCGAGCTCGGAGAGCATCCCACGGACGGGGTTGAGCGAGCGGACGAAGGTGCCGCGTCCGGGAGCCGGCTCGAGCATGCCGAGATGAGCCAGGCTCCGTACGGCCTCGCGGATCGTGCTGCGACCGACGCCGAGCTCGGCGGCCAGATCGGCCTCGGTCGGGATCCGGCTGTTGACCGGCCACCGACCCGAGGTGATCGCCTCCTGCAGGCGCCGCACCGTCTGCTGCGCCCGCGCGCTCCCCATCACCGACATGGCGCGAAGTCTCATTTCTCTGAGGGCGCGTGACAACTTTGTCTGACCTAAGTTAGTGTCGCCTTACCTAACAAGTCGAGTCGCTCTTCGCGGCCCTTGATCGAGGAGTCATCACCCCCGTGAGCATTACCCTTACGCGACGCGTCGGCCGCTCCGCCGCTGCGGTCGTCGCCACCTCGCTGGGACTCACCGCCCTCGCGGTCAGTCCTGTCCACGCCGACACCCAGTCCTCGGGCACTGCCAGCGCCACCGTCTCCGACACCGTCGTCGGCAGTGCGATCCACGTCAGCGGCACCGGTTGGACCACGACCGCGGGCAACAACGGATCGACCATCGGCGTCAAGATCGACGAGTCGACGACGGTGCCCGCCAGCGGGACCGTCGCGAACCCGACCGACAACCAGCCGGACACGCCGTTCACCAAGCCGATCTGGGCCGCGATCTCCGCCGACGCCAGCGGCTCGTTCAGCGCCGACATCACGTTCCCCACGCCCAGCAACACCAGCCCGGCGATCGGGGCGGGCGACTGGGCCGCGGGCACGACGCACACCCTGCGGCTGCTCTCCGGCTCGATGGAGAAGGACGACGTCGCGCGCACCATGCAGCTCACCTTCACCGTCACCGCTGCCTCCACCGACCCCGGCACGGGCACCACCGATCCCGGCACGGGCACCACCAACCCCGGCACCACCAACCCCGGCACCGGCGCGGGCACCACCGACCCGGGTGCCGGCACCACCGGCCCCGGCACCGGCACAAGCGACCCGGGCACGGGTGGCACCGACCCCGGCACCGGCACGCCCGTCGTGACGACCACGTCGCACGCCGCCGCCGTGGTGGCCAAGGACAAGGCCGTTATCAAGAAGCTGCAGAAGAAGCTGAAGAAGGCGCACGGCGCTCAGAAGGCGACGTTGAAGAAGAAGCTCGCCAAGGCGAAGAAGCAGCTCAAGCGCGACCAGAAGGCCGCCCGATGACCCTCCCCTCCCCTTCCCCCTCATCTCGATCAGGAGCACAGCACGTGACCGCTCGTCCGCTTGGCCGCACCGGCGTCCGTACGATCGGACTCGCCACCGCGGCGGTCCTGGGCCTCGGCGGTCTCGCCGCGATGGCCCCCGCGAATGCCGATACCCAGACCTCGGGCACTGCCAGCGCTACCGTCGCCGACGTCGTCGTGGCCGGCAGCGCCATCCACCTCGAGGGCACCGGCTGGACCGGCGGCACCGACCCGGCCACCGGCTCGACGATCGGCGTCAAGCTGGGCGATGCACTCACCACCGAGCCCGCCTCCGGCGCGGTGACCAACCCGGCGACCGGCACCTCGGCCGACGCCTTCGACGTCTGGGCCGCCATCGAGGCCAACGCGGACGGCTCCTTCAGCGCCGACATCCCGTTCCCGACGACGAGCAACACCAGCCCCGCCCTGGCCACGCCGTGGGCGATCGGCACCACCCACACGCTGCGCCTGCTCACCGGCTCGATGGAGAGCGGTGACACCCCGCGCACCGTGCTGCTCACGTTCACCATCGGTGATGGCCTGGTCACCACCGCCACCACCGCGGCCACCGGCAGCGCGACCGTGAGCTTCGCCGGCGGCCAGTTCCCCGCCGGTGAGGTGCTCTCCGTGAGCCGGGGCGGCGCCCCGTTGCAGTGGACCGTCACCTCCGGCCGGACCTCGACGGTCACCGACACCGTGACCGCATCGGCCAGCGGCACGATCACGGCCAAGGTCGTGCTGCTCCCCGGCGCGGCACCGGCGGGCACTCTCACCCTGCACCTCACCGGCACGCTCGGGACCGACAAGGACGTCACCGTCCAGATCCCGCCGTCGGTCACCCTGAGCAACAGCTTCGTCGGCGCCACCGGCATGCTGACTCTCGGCAACCTCGCGCCCGGCGCGGTCATCTCGCAGGTCAAGCTCGGCGATGCCGTTCTCGCGACGGGCCTCACCGCCGACGGCAGCGGCGCCGCGACGACCTCGTACGCGATCCCGGCGACGATGACGCCGATCACCCAGTCACTGGTGATCACGCAGACCGCTCCGACGGCGCAGACCTACACGCTCAGCCAGACCGTCTACCCCGACGAGACCCCCGTCGGCACCGACAAGTTCGACATCGTCGCCAGCGGCACCGACCAGGGCTTCTACCAGGGCTTCTACCAGTCGGCCTACAGCGCCGCCGAGGACGCGCTCTACGTCACCGCATCCGACCGGGGCACCGGCAACGGCGGCTACATCTACAAGCTCGACCCCGACACGCTGACCATCGAGGCGTCGTTCCAGACCGTCGACCACGACGGCTTCACCAAGACCGGCGCCTTCGGCATCGGCGTCGACGACGAGCACGGCAACATCTGGGTCTCCAATACCGGGTCGAACAGCGTCGCCGTCTACAAGGAGAGCGATCTCAGCCTGGTCAAGCAGTTCCCGGCCGGCGAGACCAGCCACGCCCGCGACGTGGTCTACGACCCGTCGACGGACCAGGTCTTCGTCAGCTCGGCCAGCGAGGGCTCATCGGCCACGGCCTCGGGCTACATCTCCGTGTACGACGCCGACACGCTGGAGAAGGTCACCGACATCCAGACCGGCACCCGCGATGTCTTCAACCCGGTGGCCCTCACCATCGCCAACGGCAAGGTCTTCTCGCCGAGTCTGGGCAGCAACAAGGTGGTCAAGATCGACACCGCCCAGGTCGCGGCCGACCCCGCTCACTACGTACCGACGTTCCTGACCGTCGACGGCATCGACGTCGGTGGCCGCGGTGCGTCCGGCATCGCGTACGACGCGGCGGATGACCGCCTGTTCATCGCCAGCCAGAACAGCAACGAGGTCGTGGTCGCCAACGCCACCACCGGCGCAACGCTCAAGCAGGTCCCGACCGGACGCCAGGCGCTCAACGCCGTCTTCGACCCGGTGAACAAGCTCGCCTACGTCACCAACTTCGGCGGCACGTCGGTCACGGTCCTGGACAAGGACGGCAACAAGGTCGCCTCACTGCCGATCGCTACGGGCAACCATGTCTCCACCGACGGCAAGGGCGACGTCTTCGTCGTCGACAAGGCCGCCCCGGCGAACCAGGTCTGGAAGATCACCCCGAAGGCGACCGTCCCCGGCACGGGCACCGGCACTGACCCGGGCGCGGGGACGGACCCGGGCACCGGCACTGACCCCGGCACCGGTACGGACCCGGGAACCGGCACTGACCCCGGTACGGGGACCGACCCTGGCACCAGCACCCCGAGCGTCCACGATCAGAAGGTCGCCAAGGCCAAGGCCGTCGTGAAGAAGGACCGCTCCGCTGTCACCAAGCTCAAGAAGAAGCTGAAGAGCGCCCACGGCGCCAAGGCGACCCGCCTGAAGAAGCAGCTGACCAAGGCGAAGAAGAAGCTCGCCCAGGACAAGAAGAAGCTGCAGCGTCTCTCCCAGTGACCCTCGGCTGAGACGACGGCCCCCACCCGGTCCGGGTGGGGGCCGTCGTCGTCTCAGAGGACCACCCAGGCGGCGGCGTAGCCGTCGGTGTGGGCCTCCCCCGTGAGCCAGGGCGCGTCAGTGACGTCGTGGTCGGCAGCCCCGTCGAGTGGCTCGCCCGATGCCTTGACCCACGCCTCCTTGCGCGCCCACAGGCCGGTCCGGCGCATGGCGTCCTCGCCCGCCCATGCACGCTCGCGCGGCGTCAGGGCGGTGTCCGGCACGCGTCCGACGGTCTCGACGTCGATTCCGCACGGCGAGGCGGCCGCGATCGCCGCGACCGTTCCCCGGGTGTGGCTCAGGCTCACGTGGATCTCTGGGTGTCCGACGATCGCGGGCCGGCCGTGGTCGGTCGCGCCGCAGGTCGGGCAGTGGTGGGTGAGCACCAGCCCGGAGAGGCCGCTGAGCTCCTCGGCGGCCAGGCGCACGAGCCCGTGCGCGGCCAGGTAGGCGTCCCGGTCGGCCCGCTGCACCAGCCGCTGCCACCGAGCGGTCTCCTCGGGGGTGAGGATGTCCGGATCGGCCACGACGTCGGCCACGGCGCGGATGTGCACCACCGGCTCAGTCACGCCCGGATCCTCCCACGACTGCCTCGACCGCGACGGAGGCCGACTCGACCGGGACGGAGGCCCGACTCGACCGGGACGGAGGCCTGAGTCAACCGGCGATGAGGGCGGTGATCAGCGCGGCGATCCGGTCGACCGCGGGGCGCCGGACCAGCTCGCCGTGGGTGGCGTCGAGGGTGACGACATCGAGGCGTCCCGAGACGTACGGGGCCCAGCCGGCCGGGTCGACCCAGGACTCCTTGCGCGGGGCTCCGGCGACGACGAGGGCCGCGTCGCCGGGCAGGACGCGGTGCGTCGAGCCGCGGACGATTCGGGCGGCGTCGACCACGGAGGCGAGGCACCCGCGCAGGACCGGCTCGGGGAGCCGGCCGACGGCGCTGCCGGACTCCTGGAGCAGCGCGATCGCGCGGGCCCGGTCGAGCGGGCCGTCGGGCGGCTCGACTCCGCCGAGGCGCAGGACCCCGACCAGCGCCTCCTCCTCGGAGGGCTCGGCGAGGTCACGCCACTGGTCCGACGGGTAGGCGTCGAGCAGCACGACCGCCCCGACCTCCCGGCCCTCGCCGCGTGCCAGCGCGGCGACGGCGTGCGCGGCCATGCCGCCCAGCGACCAGCCGGCCACGTGGAACGAGCCGGTCCCGACCACCGTACGGATCGCGGCGAGCTGCCGTGCCGCCAGCGCGTCCAGGTCGGCGGCCGGCTCGGGTGTGCCCGACGCCAGCCCCGGCGCCTGGATCGCGTGGACACCCAGGTCGGCGGGGAGACCGCGCAACAGGCCGGTGTAGCACCAGCCGAGGCCGCCGGCCGGCGGCAGCAGGAAGAGCGGCGCGGCTCCGGGATCGCGCGCCGGCCTCAGCGTGAGGATCTGCCCTGTGTCGCCGAATACGGTGTCGCTGAATGCCGTGTCGCCGGATGCCGCGACACCGCCCGCTCCCTCCACCAACCGTGCCGCCAGCAGCGCCGCGCTCGGCGCGGCGAAGACGTCCCCGAGCACCGCGTCGTACCCGGTCTCCTCGGCGATCGCCGACACCAGCCGCAGCACGGAGAGCGAGTCGCCGCCGAGCGCGAAGAAGTCGTCGTCGGGACCGACGGAGACGGTGAGGGTCTCGGCGATGAGCGCGCACAGGCGCTGCTCGAGGAGCCCGCGCGGGCTCCCCGAGCCGGAGCCGCCACCCGCCTCCGGCGGATGGGCGGAGGCGAGCGCCCTGCGGTCGGTCTTGCCGGACGTGCCGAGTGGGATGGACGGCACCGCGATCCAGTGTTGCGGCACGAACCCGGCCGGCAGCGCGGTCGACGCGGCGGTACGGAGGGCCGTCCCGGCATCCCCCGCGGAGGCGCCGTCGGCGACGTACCAGGCGACCAGTCGCCCCTCGTGCACGCCGGCCGCCACAGCCGCGACGCCGATGGTGCCGGCGAGGGCCGCCTCGATCTCGCCGAGCTCGACGCGCTGGCCGCGGATCTTGACCTGGTCGTCGCCGCGGCCGAGGTAGCGCAGCGTGCCGTCGGGCCGCCAGGCGGCGATGTCGCCGGTGCGGTAGAGACGGCCGTACGGGGTGGGCACGAAGCGCTCGGCGGTCAGCTCGGGACGTCCCACGTACCCGTCGGCCAGCTGCACGCCGCCGAGCCACAGCTCGCCGGCCACACCGATCGGGACGGGGCGCAGGTCGGCGTCGAGCACCAGGCAGGAGGTGTTCCAGACCGGGCGTCCGATCGGCACCACCGGCTCCCCCACGACGCAGTCGTGCACCGTGACGTCGACGGCGGCCTCGGTCGGCCCGTAGAGGTTGGTCGGCGTCACGCCGAACCATTCCGCGCAGCCTGCGACCAGGTCCGGCGTCAGCGCCTCGCCCGAGGTCACCACGTGCCGTACCGTCCCGCGACCGGCCGCCGCGACACGCTCGCGGGCGGTCCGGTCGGCGAGGAAGGCACGCAGCATCGACGGCACGAAGTGCAGCGTCGTCACGCCGGGCCCGTTCGCTGCGGTGATCAGTCCGGCGAGGGCGCGCGGGTCCCGGTGCGCGCCAGGCTCGGCGACGACGACGCTTGCGCCGACCTGCAGCGGCCAGTAGAGCTCCCACACCGACACGTCGAAGCTGATCGGCGTCTTGTGCAGCACCCGGTCACCGGCCCCGATGGGCAGGTGGTGCTGCATCCAGGCGAGTCGGTTGTCGATCGCGGCGTGTCCCACCAGCACCCCCTTGGGGCGGCCGGTGGAGCCCGAGGTGAAGAGGAGGTACGCGGGCGACGACGCGTCGGCCGGCGTCGGGGGCGCGAGCCCCGGGTCGCCGGCCGGCATCGAGGCGGCGGTGATGACACCGGCCGCCGCCGCATCCTCGAGCATCCCCTCGACCCGGGCGGCGGGCAGGTCGGGGTCGAGCGGCAGGTACACCGCACCGGCGAGCGCGATGCCGTGGATCGCCTCGTAGAGCGCGAAGCCGCGCTCGAGCGCGACACCCACCACGTCGCCCGTACGGATGCCGTCGGCGTGCAGCCCCGCGGCGACGGATCGCGCCGCCTCGTGCAGCTGGGCGTAGGTCCGCTCCTCGCCGCCGAAGATCAGTGCGACCCTGTCCGGGGTCCGCTCGGCCTGTGCCACGAACCGCTGCGCCAGCGTCGCCGGCTCGCGCTCGACGGCGGTGTCGTTGAAGCCCCGTGTGACGAGGTCGTGCTCGCGGGGAGTGAGCAGGGGCAGGTCGCCGACCCGGTCGGTCGGTGCCGCGGCGCAGACGCCGGCGAGCCAATGCACGAGCCGCTCCAGGTGCAGGTCGATCTCGTCGGTCTCGTAGAGATCCGGGTTGGCGTCGATCTCCAGGCGCACCGGATGACGGCGACCGGGCGTGCCACGCAGGCACAGGGTGAGGTCCTCGACCGGACCGGCGGTGAGGTTGCGGACCGTGCCCCGCGTGGCAACGCCGGAAGCCGCGCCGAGGTCCAGGGTGAGCTCGAACGGCACCAGGTTCACCTGGGCCCCGAACAGCTGGGCGTCCGGGTCGCGCCGGGCGAGGCGGCGGGTCAGCTCCTCCTGCCGCTCGTACGGGTGCTCACGCAGCTCGCGCTGCGCCGCCGCGCTCGCCGCCAGCGCCTCGGCCACGGTGCCGGAGGCGGGGATGGTGAGCGGCAGCACGTTCATCGCCGTGCAGACCGTGCGACCGCTCACCAGCGTGCCGACGCCGGCGACGCTGCGGTTCATCAGGGGCAGGCCGACGCGTGTGTCGTCCCGCCCGGAGACGCGCGCGACGTACGCGCCAAGCGCGGCCACCAGCAGATCGGTCCAGCCCACGCCGAGCCGCTTGGCACCGGCGGCGATGGCGCCGTGCTCCTCGGGGCTCAGCAGCCGCGAGCGCTTGATCGCGCGCGGCGCGGGAGCGGCGACCCGGCCCGCGATCGACACCACGCCGCTCATCGCGGCGAGGCGCTCGTCCCACCAGGGACCGCCCCGTGGGTCGGACGGCTCCGCTGCGACGACCTCGCCGAGCGGCACCCGCGCGGCCTCGGCGGCGCCTCCCCGGTACAGCTGCGCGACGCGGTGGAACAGCTGCTGGACGCCATACCCGTCGAGGACGACGTGGTGCGCGGCGTGGAACCACCACGACCGACCGTCGGGCAGGCGCAGCAGCGCCGTGCGCACGGCACTCACCGACAGGTCCATCGGCCGGGCGAGCTCCTCGCGGATCCACTCCTCGGCCGCGTCGACCGAGCCGATCTCGCGGACCTCGAGGAAGGCGGTCGGCACGCGGAGGACCTGCTGCTGCGGACCGTCGGGCGCGAGCCGGAACACGGTCCGCAGCTGCTCGAACTCGCCGTAGGCGGCCTCCACCGCGATCCCGAGCCGGACCGGGTCGACGGGGCCGTCGAGCTCGACCACCTCGGCGGTGGTGTAGCAGGGGTTCTCGGGGGCGAGCTGGTGGGCGAAGAAGAGGCCCCGCTGGGCGGCGGTGAGCGGGAGCCAGGTCATCGGATCGGTCCCCTCGGTGCGTGTCATACCGGGACGGCGCCCTGCTCGAGCAGGTAGGCCAGGGTGGCGCTGCGGGTGAACTCGCCGTAGTCGACGTCGACGCCCTCCTCGGCCAGCTCGTCGAGCAGGTCGAAGGCGTGCAGCGAGCTCAGCCCGAGCTCGAAGAGGTCGGCGGCCGGCGTCGCGACGGCGGCGGCCACGAGCTCCTCGCTCGACACGCCCAGCAGGGCCCGGCGTACGGTCGCCGCCCAGCCGTCGCCTCGTGCACCGGAGCCCTCGGCGTCGTCGGCGTGGCCGGCAGGGGTGGTCGTACGGGGCGCGAGCGCGCTCACCACGTCGGCGACCGAGGCGACGACCCCGGTGCACGAGGCGACCACGTCGAGGGCGCGCAGGTGCTGCTCGCGGCCCATGTCGGCGGTGGCGTCTGCGACCACGAACGGCTGCACGTCGCGGCAGAACGCGTCGAACGCGGTGGCGGCGATGCCGATGCCGGCGTAGACGCCGACGACGACGAGCTGGTCGCGCCCCGAGGTGGCGAGCCGGGCGCCGAGGTCCGACTTGGCGAAGGCGCTGTAGCGCTTCTTCACCAGCACGGTGTCGCCCTCGAACGGCGCCACGGCCGGGTGGATGTCGGTGTCGGCGGGCGTCGCCGACATGCCGCCGCCCCACAGGTCGCCCTGCAGGCCGCGATCGGAGTGGTCCCCGTCCTGCGCGGTGTAGAAGACCGGCACGCCGGCAGCGCGGGCGGCGCCCAGGATCGCGGCGGTGCCGTCGAGCACGCCGGAGAGCAGCGGGCTTCCGGTCTCGTACGGGCGCAGGAAGTACGCCTGCAGGTCGTGCACCAGGACGGCGGCGCGGTCGGGGTCGAGCACCCACGGCGCCCTGCTGGCGGGCAGATCGATGATCGGGGCGTATGCGATGGCGTTGGGGAGAGCCATGTTCGTCCTTCCGGGTCTGTCTGAGGGAGGTCAGGGAGTGGCGAGGCCGGCCGCGACACCCGCGGCGAGCAGCATGCGCAGGTCGCGGCGGCTGTTCTTGCCGACATGGGTCGCCGGGAAGTCGTCGAGGAAGACCACCGAGTCGGGGATCTTGTAGGTCGCCAGGCCGGCGGCGCGCAGGTAGCCGGTCAGGTCGCCGGGGCGGTCCCGGCCGGGCTCCGTCCGGACCACCACGCAGATCGCCTCGCCGAGGCGGTCGTCGGGCAGCCCGAGGGCGACGGCGTCGAGCACGTCCGGATGGGCCAGGAGGTGGCCCTCGATCTCCTCGACGGCGATCTTCTCGCCGGCGCGGTTGATCTGGTCCTTGTCACGCCCGGTCACCACGAGGTGGCCGCTCGGGCGACGCCGGACCAGGTCGCCGGTGCGGTAGTAGCCGTCCGCGGTGAAGCCGTCGGCGTTGACCGCGCCGACCCAGCGCTCGGCGCCGTAGTAGCCGCGGATCGTGTACGGCCCGCGCGTCAGGAGCGCGCCCTCCTCGCCGGGTGCCACCTCGGCACCGGAGGCGTCGACGACCCGGATCTCGTCGTCGGCGCTGATCGGGGTGCCCTGGGTGGTGAGCACCAGCTCGTCGGTGTCGTCGGCGCGGGTGTAGTTCACCAGCCCCTCGGCCATGCCGAAGACCTGCTGCAGCCGGCCGTGCAGCACCGGGGTGATGTCGCGGGCGATGACGTCGTTGAGCCGGGCGCCGCCGACCTGGACGGTGTGCACCGAGCTCAGGTCGGGGTGGCGCCGTCGCGCAGCCGAGATCCAGGCCTGGGCCAGCGGTGGCACCAGCGCGACGGTCGTGACCCGCTCACGGGCGATCAGGGCGAAGCCCGTACGGGGGCTGGGCTCGGGCGCGAGCACCACCGTGCCGCCGACGTGCAGGATGCCGAGGATGCCCGGCGAGCTCATCGCGAAGTTGTGCGCAGCCGGGAGCACGACGAGCATCACGTCGTCGCAGGTCAGGCCGCAGATCTCCGCCGAGGCTCGGACGGAGTAGAGGTAGTCGGCGGCGGTGCGCGGGATCAGCTTGGAGATGCCGGTGGTGCCGCCGGAGAGCTGCAGGAAGGCCGTGTCCTCGGGCCCCGGGGCTTCGAAACCCTCGTTGGTTGAGGTGCGAGCGGCGCGAGCCTCGAAGCCCCACTCGTGCGTCGCCAGATCCACCAGGACCGGCGGCGCCACCCCCTCCTCGTCGGGAAGCGCGGCGAGGCGCTGGACCAGCGCGTCGTACGTCTCGCGCAGTGTCGGCCCGAACCCGATCAGCGCGGCCGGGTCGGCGATCTGGGAGAACTGCGCCAGCTCGATCTCGCGATGGGTCGGCAGCGCGAAGACCGGGAGCGCGCCGAGGCGGAAGAGCCCGAGGACGACCGCGACGTAGTCGGCGATGTTGGGCAGCGCGACGATCACCCGGTCGCCGGGCGTGACGCCGAGTGCGCGCAGTCCGCCGGCGACACGGTCGGCCCGACCGAGCAGGTCGTCGTAGGTCCAGCGCACCGACTCCCCCGCCGCCGTGACGCCGACGACGGCGGTCCGCTCAGCGAAGCTCGCACAGCGCGCGGCGACGAAGTCGGCGAAGGTCTCCGAGGTCCAGTGGCCGGCCGCGCGGTAGCGCGCCCGGTCGGCCTCCGGCCAGGTCGGCGAGGGGAGCACAGGACTCCGGCGGCGACCGCTGTCTTGGGCGGCTCGCTCGCTGTGCTCGCTCACGGCAGCAGCTCCTCGGGCAGTCCGAGCGCGCGGGCGATGGTGGTCAGCTTCGCGCCGGTCTCGCGCACCTCGGCCTCGGGGTCGGAGCCGGCGACGATGCCGGCACCGGCGAAGAGCCGGACCCGCTCGCCGTCGAGCACCGCGGAGCGGATCGTCACCGCGAACTCACCGTCCCCGTCGGCGCCGACCCAGCCGACGGCTCCGGCGAACGCGTCGCGCGGGCCCTCGATCTCGGCGATCGCCCGGACGGCGGCGGCGGTCGGGACGCCACCGACGGCGGGCGTCGGGTGCAGCATCCGGGCGAGGTCGAGGGCCGAGGGCCCGGCGGCACCGGCCGCGAGCCGCGCCCGGATGGGCGTGGCGAGGTGGTGCAGGGTGTCGGTGCTGAGCAGCGTCGGCCGCTCCGGCACCTGGAGGTCGGCGGTGATCGGCGCGAGGGCCGCGCGGATCGCGTCGGCGACGAAGGCGTGCTCGTGCAGGTCCTTGGCCGAGTCGCGCAGCCGGCTCATCCGTCGCGTGTCCTCGCCGCCGTCGGGCGAGCGCGGCACCGAGCCGGCCAGCGGGGTGCTCCGCACCGCGTCGCCGCGGCGAGCGATCAACAGCTCGGGGCTCGCACCGACGAGCCAGCGGCCGTCTGCCAACGGCGTGCTGACCAGGTAGCGGCCCGGACGAGCCGCGGCGAGCGCGGTGAGGAGGTCGGTGGGATCGAGCGCCGGCTCGACCGTGACGTCGAGGCAGCGGCCCAGGACGACCTTGTCCAGCTCACCTGCCTCGATCCGGTCCAGGGCCGCACGGACGCGATCGGCGTACGTCGCGGGAGCCGGGTCGGCCGCGACCGTGAAGCGGCGGCTGGGCCCGGTCGAGACGCCGGGGTCGACGGCGACGTCGACCGGCTCGACGAGATGCGCCACCTCGTCCCCACCCTGCTCGAACGGCAGCACCACGAGGAGCCGCTGCCCGCCGACGAGCGCGGCGGCGCCGTCGTCGGCGGCCCGCGGACCGGCCCAGGTCCGCAGCACCCGGCCGGCGAACGGCCGGGACCCGGTGAAGACGACGCGCTCCCCCTCGCCCGTACGGCCGACGGCGGCGGGCCAGGCCGCGGGCCAGGCCGCGGGGTCGATCAGCAGATCGGTCACAGCGAGCCCCCTCCGTCGACGTAGATCTGCTGGAGGGTGAGGTGGCGAGCGCCGTCGGAGAGCAGGAAGCAGACCGTGGCGGCGACGTCGTCGGGATCGGCGAGCCGGCCGAGCGGGATGCCGACGCGATAGGACGCGGGGTCTCCGCTGATGGCGCGGGCGACGCCGGCCTCGGCGTCGGGCCACAGGTCGCGCTGCATCGGGGTGTCGGTCGAGCCGGGCTCGACGACGTTGCAGCGGATGCCGCGCGCGGCGAGCTCGAGGCCGGCGCACCGGGCGAGCGCGGAGGTGGCGGCCTTGGAGGCGGCGTAGGCGATCATCCCGGTGCGCGGCACCCGTGCGGTGTTGGAGGAGACGACCACGATCGCCGCGCCGTCGCGCAACAGCGGCTCGCTCGCCTGGAGGCAGTGCAGCACGCCGGTGGTGTTGACCTCGAAGTGCCGCATCCAGTCGTCCGCAGAGACCTCGCTCAGCGTCCCCGGACGCAGGATGCCCGCAGCGGTGACCAGGCCGTCGAGCGGGCCGAGCTCGGCGGCGACCGTCTCGACGGCCGCCTCGACCTGCGCGCCCGCGGCGACGTCGGTCTCGCGGACGAGGACTGTCCCTGCACCGGCGGCGACAGCCTCCTTCGCGGTCAGGGCGAGCCCCTCCGCGTCGACGTCCAGCAGCCCGAGCCGCGCCCCCTGCCGGGCCAGCCGCAGCGCCGTCGCGCGACCGATCCCGGAGGCGGCGCCACTGATGATGACGACCTTCCCGGTAAACATACGACGATACTAAGGCAAGGCTTACCTTGGATGTCTAGAGGGTTCACCGACTGCCTCCCCCACGACACCCGGGCGTGTCAGGATGGCGCTGTGGAGGAACCGACCGGGACCGCGCACCACCACGAGTCGGTCGGCGATCGCCTCGAGCGGGCGATCGTGCTCCAGACCGACGTGGCCGCCGAGATCGATCTCGGCGAGAAAGAGAAGCCCCGCTCCCTGCTGGGCAACGTCATCTGGCTGGTCGTCACCGCCGTCTCCCTCTACCTGGTCTTCCCGAGCCTGGTCGCCACCTTCTCCTCCTGGCACCAGATCACCCGTTTCTCCTGGCCCGCACTGGTGGCCATGTTTGCGCTCCAGGTCGGCGTGTGCGCCTGCCTGTGGGACCTGCAGCGGATCACCCTGCCGGGCCTCGGATGGCGCCCGGTGATCGCGGCCCAGCTGGCCTCGAACGCGCTCTCCAACATCGCGCCCGGCGGTGGGCCGGTCGGCGCCGCCCTGCAGTACCGGATCTTCGTCTCCGCCGGCCGCCAGCGCACCGAGGTGCTCCGCGCACTGACCGCCGTGCAGCTGCTGGTCTTCGCGATCGTGCTCGGCCTGCCCGTCCTCGCGATCCCCGCAGCGCTGACCGGCCAGGTCGACCGCGGCCTGCTCCAGACCGCGGGCGGTGCGGTCGGTGTCTTCATCTTCCTCACCGCGGTCGCCGTGCTCCTGCTGAGGACCGACCGCCCCCTGCTGCGGGTCGGCATCATCGTGCAAGGGGTCCGCAACCGGCTGCGCCGCCGCTCGGACCCGGTGACCGACCTGCCCCAGCGCCTGCTCACCCAGCGCGACCAGATCGCGGCGGTCCTGGCCGGTCGCTGGGGGCGAGCCGTGGTCGACACCGTCGGCCGCTGGCTGCTCGACTATCTCACCCTCGAGGTCGCCCTGCTCGCCATCGGCGGCGCGCCGCGCCTCGGCCTGACACTGATGGCGTTCTGCGGCGCGAAGGCGCTCGGGAACGTGCCGATCACGCCGGGCGGGCTCGGCTTCGTCGAGGCCGGCATGACCGCGCTGCTCACCCTGGCCGGCGTCAGCCCCGGCGACGCCGTGCTGGCGACCTTCGCGTACCGGCTCTTCTCGTACTGGCTGCCGCTGCCCTTCGGCCTGCTCGGGATGGCGCTGTCACGGAACCTGACCCCTCCCCAGGACGAGAACACGGTGCGAGCATGACCGGGTGACCACCTCGTCGACAGCCGTTCCGGCACCGACGGCGTACCCGGCCGCCGCGGGCTTCCCGAGCGCCGCGGAGCAGCGGGCCGCCGGACGCGCCCTGCGCGAGACCGTGCCCCGCTCCGAGCTCGCCCGGCTGAGCGACGCGGCGCGTGCCCCGCTCGACATCCTCGCCGAGCAGAACGCCACTCGGCTGCCGGACCTGATCCCGCTGCGCGCCGAGCGGATGGCGGCGAGCCCCTTCGCGTTCTACCGGGGCACGGCCGCGCTGATGGCGGCCGATCTCGCAGCGGATCCCAGCAGCGGGATCACGGTGGCCTCCTGCGGCGACGCCCACGTCGCCAACCTCGGCTTCTACGCCTCCCACCAGCGCAGCCTGGTCTTCGATCTCAACGACTTCGACGAGGTGGCCTGGGCGCCGTGGGAGTGGGACGTCAAGCGGCTGGTCACCAGCGTGGTGATCGGCGGGCGGGCGACCGGGCGCAGCGAGGAGGTCGTGCGGGACGCGGCCGGGTCGGTCGTACGGTCCTACGCCACGGCCCTCGCCGCCCACGTCGAGCGCAGTCCGCTGCAGCGCTACTACGAGCACTTCCAGGCCGAGGCGGCGGACGGCCGCCACCTGGACGCCGCGTCCCGGGCCGCACTCCAGGCGGCGATCGCGGATGCGGACCGTCGTACCGCCGAGCGTGCCGTCCGTCGCCTGACCGAGCGCGACGAGCGCGGTCGGCTCCGGTTCGTGGAGCGCCCACCGACGATGCAGCACCTGCCGCGCGACGAGGAGCGAGCGCGTCTCATCGCCGAGCAGTACGCCGCCTCGACGCACGTCGACGTGCAGGTGCTGCTCTCCCAGTACCGGATCGTCGACGCCTGCCTGCGCGTCGTCGGCGTCGGCAGCGTCGGCACCCGCTGCTACCTGCTCCTCTACCAGGACGGCGACGGAAACGCCCTGGTGCTGCAGGCGAAGGAGGCCGGCCGCAGCGTGCTGGAGCAGTACGGCGGGGTGCCGCTCCCGGCGGGCATCGCCGATCTGATCGCCCGGCAGGGCGAGGGCGCCCGGGTGGTCTCGGGCCAGCGCGTGCTGCAGGGGGTCAGCGACCCGCTGCTCGGCTACCTGCGCAGCGAGGGTCACGACTACTACGTCCGCCAGTTCCACGACCGCAAGGGCGGCATCGACGTCGAGACGCTGACCGATGCGCCGTTCGCTCGCTACGCGCAGGCGTGCGGGATCGTCCTGGCCCGTGCCCACGCGCAGTCGGCCCGGGCCGCGGAGGTCGCCGGGTACCTGGGCGCCGGCCGGCGCGCGGCGGAGGCCATCACCTCCTGGGCGCTCGCGTACGCCGAGGTGTCGCGGGCCGACTTCGAGGCGTTCCGGGCCACCCCGGCGAGCTCCTGACGAACGAGAAAGCCCCCGGCCTGTGGCCGGGGGCTTTCTCACTGGTGGACGATACTGGGTTTGAACCAGTGACCTCTTCCGTGTCAAGGAAGCGCGCTACCGCTGCGCCAATCGTCCGAGTCTATGGAATTGTAACCGGGTTGGAGGTGGGTACGGGATTTGAACCCGTGTACACGGATTTGCAGTCCGTTGCCTCGCCTCTCGGCCAACCCACCGCGGAGGCAATACACCTCAGAGCGGACGACGAGGCTCGAACTCGCGACCTCAACCTTGGCAAGGTTGCGCTCTACCAACTGAGCTACGTCCGCATTGTCTCCGCTGACTCCCCGTCTCCGGGGCGTCTTGGCGACGTCGAGAACAGTAGCCGAGTGCCCCATCGGTGCCAAATCGGGGGTCCGCCGCGTGTCGCGCGGCGTGCGACCGCACCTGTCCAGACAGCCCCGCCGAGGTTATGCAAAGCGAGGAGACGGTCGTCACTACGGGCGTACGGTCGGAGACGACCCTGTCCCCACAACAGGGGTCGTTCAGCGCGGGAGTCACCCCCGGACGCGTGTCCAGTCCGGGGGTGGCTCTCCGCCAGCGCTAACGTCTGCCCGGTGACCGCACCGACGCTCCGCCCCGCTGCATCTCCGGCTACATCTCCGGCGATGCCTCCCGCGCTGCTCGCCCGCGCGCACGCCGCCAAGGGGTTCATGCCCGAGGACGAGGGCGACCTGCTCTTCCGGAGCGCCGTCGAGCGGCTCCCGTACGGGCCGGTGCTCGAGGTCGGCACCTACTGCGGGAAGTCCGGCATCTACCTCGGCGCCGCCGCCGAGGTCACCGGCGGGGACGCCGTCGCCTTCACCGTCGACCACCACCGCGGCTCGGAGGAGAACCAGGCCGGCTGGGAGCACCACGACAGCTCCCTGGTCGACCCGGAGCTCGGCGTGATGGACACGCTGCCGGTCTTCCGCCGCACGATCCGCGACGCCGGCCTCGAGGAGCGCGTGGTGGCCGTGGTGGGCCGATCGCGCACCGTCAGTCGCTGGTGGACGACGCCGCTCAGCCTGCTCTTCATCGACGGCGGGCACGGCGAGCAGCCCGCGCGTGACGACTACGAGGGCTGGACGCCGCACGTGATGCAGGGCGGACTGCTCGTGATCCACGACGTCTTCCCCGACCCGGCCGACGGCGGACGCCCGCCGTACGAGCTGATCTACCTGCCGGCGCTGGAGAGCGGCCGCTTCGAGGAGGTCGAGGCGGTCGGCTCGATGCGGGTGCTGCGCCGGATCTGAGGCACCGACCCCCATCCGGTCAGGCCGGGTCCGAGACCTCCGCGCATCCGCACTCGAGCGCGATCTCACGGAAGTGCGGCGCGAGCGACGTCCCCCGGTAGATGCCGGAGCCGGGCGTCGAGGCGCCGAACCGCTCGCCGAGTGCGTCGGCAGCCAGGATGACCGCCGCGGCGGTGTAGGTCGGGCGCTCGACCGGCCAGAAGACGTCGCGCGGCTCGTCGGGTGCGCCGTTGCCGTCGTCGTAGACCCAGCCGGTCCAGTAGGAGCCGTCCTCGTGTCGTAGCCGTTGCATGTCGCCGAGGAGCCGGACCGCCTGGAGCGTGTGGCCGATCCCGTCCAGCGCCATCACCAGCTCGCAGGTCTCCGCGCCGGTGACCCACGGGTTCGTGTCGACGCAGCGCACGCCCAGCCCCGGCACGACGAAGTCGTCCCAGCGGCCGGCCAGGAGCTGGCGGGCCTGCACTCCGCGCACGGCGCCGCCGAGGACCGGGTAGTACCAGTCCATCGAGAAGGTCGACTTGTCCGCGAAGAGGTCGCGATGCTCGCGGATCGCGTGACCGAGACGACCGCCGGCGAGCTCCCACTCCGGCTGCGGCTCGTCCAGGAGCTCCGCCAGGGCCACTCCGGCGCGCAGCGAGTGGTAGATCGATGAGTTGCCGGTCAGCAGGCTGAGGTCGTCGACGGGTGTCCACTGGATGCCGCCGAAGGGCTGCTGCAGGCCGACGACGAAGTCGAGCGCGGCGCGTACGTTCGGCCACAGCGACCGCACGAAGTCGAGGTCGCGGCGTACCAGCCAGTGGTGCCACAGCCCGACCGCGAGATAGGCGCTCATGTTGACCTCGCCGCGCTCGTCAACGACGACGCCGTCGCGGATCTCCTTCGGCCAGGAGCCGTCGGCGCGCTGCAGCGCCGGCATGAAGCGATAGGCGGCCTCGGCCGCCTCGACCTCGCCCCCGACGAGGCAGGCCATCGCGGCCTCGACGTGGTTCCACATGTCGGCGTGCTCGTCGCCGACCGACAAGAACCCGTGCCGGTCCTGCATCGCGGCGATGGAGGCCGCGGTGGCGCGGACCTGGTCGGCGGTGATGACGCCCTGGACGTGCGGGACCTGCACCGCGATCACGCGGGCTTGTGGAAGTAGAGGACCAGCGACTTGCCGATCATCGGGTCGAGCACCTTGCCGGCCCACCGCAGCGCCTTGGGCTGTTTCATGATCTCCCAGACCAGGAGCTTGTGGTACGCCTTGGCGGCCGGGTGCTCGTCGTTGTTGACACCGACCGCGCACTTGATCCACCAGTACGGCGAGTGCAGACCGTGGGCGTAGCCCTTGCCGTCGAAGACCATCGCGTCGCCCGGGGTGCCGTCGTTGGGGCGCCCGCCCTTGGTGACCTTGTCGACGAGCTCCTGCTCGGTGTAGATCCGGATGTGGCCGCCGGTCGCGTTGTGGTACTCGTCCGAGAGTCGCCAGTTGATCACCTCGGGCAGCCAGCGCGGCACCGAGATCGCGAGCGTGCCGCCGGGGCGCAGCACCCGGATCAGCTCCTTGATCGCGGCGACGTCCTCCCAGATGTGCTCGAGGACCTCGGCACACACGATCCGGTCGAACTCGCCGTCGGCGAAGGGCAGAGCGAGCGCGTCGCCCTGCTTGACGTCGGCCTCGGCGCCCCCGGGGACCTCACCGGCCTCCTTCATCGCGACGAAGAGGTTGCGCACGCCCTCAAGCTCGTCGGCGTCGAGGTCGAAGGCGATGACGTCGGCACCGCGCCGGTACATCTCGAAGCTGTGCCGGCCCGCGCCCGCCCCCATGTCGAGGACGCGGTCGCCCGGCTCGAGGCCGAGCCGGTCGAAGTCAACGGTCAGCATCAGTTCTCCTCGGTGGTCGAGCCGGCAGCGGTGGTCGAGCCGGCAGCGGTGGTCGAGCCTGTCGAGACCCGGTAGTCGGTGATCACGTCGTCGAACACGGCAGCAGTCTTGGCCGCGACCGCCGACCAGCTGAACAGCTCCAGCACCCGGCGGCGACCGGCGGCTCCCATCCTGGCCCGGCGCTCGGGGTCGTCCAGGAGGTTCGCGACGGCCTCCTTGAGCGCATCCACGTTGCCGGGCTCGACCACGTCGGCGCAGAGGCCGTCGGGGCCGACGACCTCGGGGATGGCGCCGGCGCGGGAGACCACCAGTGGGGTCTCGCAGGCCATCAGCTCGGCGGTCGGGAGCGAGAAGCCCTCGTACAGGGAGGGGACGCAGGCCAGCTCGGCCGAGCCCATCAGGGCGACCAGCTCGTCGTCGGTGAGGCCGTTGGCGAAGGTGACCATGTCACCGATGCCGAGCTTGTCGATCAGCTTCTCGGTGATGCCGCCCTCCTTGGGCTTGGTCACCAGCACCAGCTCGACCTCGCGCTCCGTGGCGAGTTTGGCGAACGCCTCGAGCAGGATGTGGATGCCCTTGAGCGGGGCGTCGGCGCTGGCCATCGCGAGGAGTCGGCCCTTGACCCGCGGAGCGCCGGACGGCTTGAAGCGCTCGTCGACGCCGAGCAGGATCGTGGTGATCCTCTTCGGGTCGACGCCGAACTCGCGGACCACGTCGCGGGCCGAGGACTCCGAGGGCACGATGACGTGGCGGATCCTGGGAGCGGTGAGCTTCTGCTGGCGCAGGAACGCGTACCAGCGCCACACGCCGATCTTCGGCAGCTCGAGTGCCACCGGTAGCCGCTTGCCCTTCTTGCGGCGGAACCACGGGGCGACCTCGAGCTCGATCGCACGGTCCATCGTGATCGGGTGGTGGATCGCCGCGGCCAGCGGCAGGCCGTACGACTCGATCTCGAGCAGCGGCGTGGCCAGGGTCTGGTTGTCGAAGACGATGTCGAAGTCGTCGCGACGCGCCCTGAGGAGCTTGATCACGCGCTTGCTGAAGGTGAGCGGCTCCGGGAAGGCGCCGCTGCGCATCGTCAGCCACTCCTGCACGTCGACCGCGTCGCGGAACTCGCGCGGATGCGGGTTGCGGAACTCGTTGCCGGGCTCGTAGAGGTCCAGGCTGGGGACCTTGGTGAGGAGCACGCCCTCGTCCAGCTCCGGGTAGGGCTGACCGGAGAAGACCTCGACGGTGTGTCCCAGGGCGACGAGCTCACGGCTCAGCCTCCGGATGTAGATGCCCTGTCCCCCGACATGGGGCTTGCTGCGGTACGACAGCAGAGCGATCCGCATGCTTCACGTCCTTATCCGAGCCGGACCGACGACGAAGTGACTCGCCGGTAGGAGGCAAAGACTAGATCACGTTCCACTTGTCGTGCGTCCGGGTCGTGCAGGTTCGATGGGGATTCATGACTCGCTCGAGTGCCCGGGGAAGACATGCGCGGCCGGGTCGATCACCGGTGCGAGGTTGTTGACGGCGGTCGCGGCCTCGCCGAACCCCACCGCGATCAGGCGCACCTTGCCGGGATAGTCGGTGACGTCGCCGGCGGCGAAGACCCGCGGCCGGCTGGTGCGCATCGCGTGGTCGACCACGACGTGGCGCTTGCTCGTCTCCAGGCCCCAGCGCTGGATCGGCCCGAGGTCGGCGACGAAGCCCAGCGCGGCGACCACGGCCTGCGCCGGCAACACCCGAGCCTGACCGTCGACCTTGATCTCGGCCTCCTCGACGATCGTCGCGCCGCGCAGCTCGACGACCTCGGCGTTGGTGATGATCTTGACCCCGAGGGCGCGGACCTGCTCGACCGTACGGGCATGGGCGCGGAACGCGTCACGCCGGTGGACCAGCGTCACCGACCGGGCGATCGCGTGCAGGTGCAGCGCCCAGTCGAAGGCCGAGTCGCCGCCGCCGACGATCACCACGTCCTTGCCCGCGTACGGTGCGAACGACGGCACGAAGAACTCCACGCCGCGCCCGACCCAGCCCTCGCCGGCGGGCAGTGGCCGGGGCTGGAAGGTCCCGATGCCGGCGGTGATGAGCATCGCCCGGGCCTCGACGGCGGTGCCGTCGGCGAGGGTGAGGGTGAGGCCGTCGTCGCGGACGGCCAGGTCGACGGCGGTCCGGTCCAGGAGGTAGACCGGCTCGGCGACGGTGGCCTGCTCGACGAGCGCCTCGACCAGGTCGCGGCCCTTGACACTGGGGAAGCCGGCGACGTCGAGGATCTGCTTCTCGGGGTACATCGCGGTGATCTGGCCGCCCAGCTCGGGCAGCGAGTCGACCACCACGACCCGGATCCCGCGGAAGCCGGCGTAGTAGGTGGCGTACAGGCCGCTCGGGCCGGCGCCGACGATGACGAGATCGGTCTCGATGGTCGGCTGGGGGCGATCGCTCACCCGCCTGATCCTGCTCCCCGGGCGGCACCGGCCTCAAGGGCTGCGCACATTACGGTGGGCGCGTGATCGCCGACGCCATCCGCTGGATCCGCTGCACGCCCTCCGCCGTGATCCTCGGCGCCCAGCTGGCGGCGGTCCTGGCCTACCCGTTCCTCGACGGCTCGACGCCGGGCCGGGCGGTGCTCGGCGTGGTGCAGGTGCTCGTCGTGCTCTCGGCCGTCCGGGCGGTCCGGCTCTCCCCCGCGCAGACGACCGTCGCGATCGCGCTCGGCGCGCCGACGATGGTGATGGCGCTATGGGAGTCGGTCGCGCCGCACACCGACTGGGTGGTGCTCACCTCGGCGGCGCTGCACATCCCGTTCTACGGGTTCGTCTCGTACGCGATGATCCGCTACCTGTTCGCCGACGACGTCCTGACCCACGACGAGGTCTTCGCCACGGGTGCGGCGTTCACCGTGGTCGCGTGGGGGTTCTCGTACCTCTACGCCGCGGTGCAGGTGCTGTGGCCGGGCTCGTTCGGGACGCACGACGTGTCGTGGTTCGACCTGCTCTTCCTCTCCTTCACGACGCTGACCAACACCGGTCTCGCGGACTTCGCCCCGGTGCAGGCGCATGCCCGCTCCGCGGTGATGCTCGAGCAGATCGCCGGCGTCTTCTACCTCGGTCTCGTGGTGGCCCGCATCGTCGGGATGGCCGGGCGCAGGCACCGCGGCAGCGATGCCTGACGCGGCCACCGACCGGAGCGGCCTGTCGAGGCTGCGCGCGGTCGGCGTGGTGGTGCTCGCGACGCTGGCGGTCAGCGTCGTGCTCGACCTGCTGCGCGTCCCGTCGCCGGCGCTGTTCGGCGGTCTCGCCGGCGGGATGGCGCAGGGGCTCGGGTCGCGGGTGACGCTCACGGTGCCACCGCGGCTGACCCGGCTCGGGCAGGGGCTGATCGGCGTCACGATCGGCACCCAGATCAGCTTCTCCGCGCTCGGCTCGATGGGACGACATGCGCCGGCGATCATCGCCGTCACGCTCGGCACCGTCGTGGTCAGCCTGGTGGCCGGGCGGGTGCTCGCGCTGCGCGACGACGTCTCGGCCGTGACGGGCGCGTTCGCGATGATCGCCGGCGGTGCCTCCGGGGTGGTCGCGGTGGCGCGCGAGCTCGGCGCCGACGACCGCGTCGTGACCGTCGTGCAGTACCTGCGGGTCTTCGTCGTGCTGGTCACGATGCCGCTGGTCACCGAGCTCGTCTTCCATCCCGCCCGCGGTCAGGGCTCGCTGGTCGTCGGCGAGTCGGCGCTGGTGCCGAGCCTCGCGTACGTTCTGGTCGCGGTCGTGCTCGGCCTGGCGATCGCCGCACGGGTGCCGATCACGACCGCGACCCTGCTGGGGCCGCTCTTCGTCGGCGCGACGCTGGTCTCGCTCGGCTGGCTGGGCGACGTCACGGTTCCCGGCGCGGTGCAGTGGCTGGCGTACGGGCTGATCGGGGTCCAGGTCGGGCTGCGGTTCACCCGCGCGGCACTCGTGGCGATCGCACGGATGCTGCCGGCCGTCCTCGCGATCATGGTCACGATGATCGCCGCCACCGCGGCGATGGGCGCGCTGCTCGCCCTGCTGACCCCGGTCGACGGCCTGACCGCCTACCTCGCCACCACGCCCGGCGGGCTCTTCGCGGTGCTCGCCACCGCGGCCGACTCCGGCAGCGACGTCACGTATGTGATGGCGGTGCAGCTGGTGCGGCTGCTGGTGATCCTGCTCCTCACCCCGCTGCTCGCCAGCCGGCTGCGCCGCTCCGGCGACCAGGACCGGATCGTCTAGCCCCGAATTTGCAGCCAGGACCCCCGAGTTTGCACGTCGTACGTGCAAACTCGGGGGTCCTGGCTGAAGACTCGACGTCAGGCGCCCGCGGAGACCATGCTGTTGCCCGCGTCGACGTCCACCCGGAGCACGCTGGAGCGCACTCGGCGCCGGTGCCGCACGATCATCACGGTGCCGAGGGCCCAGATGACGTACTGGAACGACATCGCCCAGCGGAAGGCTCCGCCGGAGTAGTCGTCCGAGCCCTGCGGGGTCCGCCAGTCCAGGATGAAGCCGACCGCGACGATCGTGACCAGCGCGGCGACGAAGCCGGCGACGTTGATGATGCCGTTGGCGCTCGCCTGCCGGTGAGCGGGGTTGCTGGTCCGGCCGACGTCGAAGCCCAGCATCGAGGCCGGGGCACCCGCTCCGACCGCGAGGACCAGCACCACCAGCAGCCACAGCGGCGCGTGACCGGGCCAGGCGAGGACGGCCGTCCAGGCCGTGACGGTCGCGGCGATGACGCTCAGCGCCATCGTGGAGCGGTGCCACGGGTGACGCCCGGCGAGGTAGCCCAGGAACGGGCCGGAGGCGACGCCGGCGACGGTCAGCAGGGTGAGCAGCCCGTCGGCTCCGGTCGAGCCGAGGCCCTCAGCGCGCTTGAAGAACGGGAAGCCCCACAGCAGACCGAGGACGGTCGCGCTGAACGGGGTGGTGAAGTGCACCCAGAAGCCCAGCCGGGTGCCGGGCTGGGCCCAGGCAGCCTTGAGGCTGGCACCGAGCGCGCGCAGCGGCAACGACTCACCGCGGGAGCTGCGGGACTGAGGATCGTCGTGGACGAAGAGCGCGACAGCGACCAGCACGATCGGACCGGCCAGGGCAGCGCTCAGGTAGGCGCTGGTCCAGCCGTGCTCCTCCAGCATCCAGCTCAGCGGCAGGGCGGCGACGATCGCGCCGACCTGGCCGGCGTTGCCGGTCAGCTGGGTGAAGAGCGCGACCCGGCGCAGCGGGAACCAGCGCGACACCAGCCGCAGCACCGAGATGAAGGTCATCGCGTCGCCCGCGCCGACGAACGTCCGGGCGATCAGCGCCTCCGGGTACGTCGTCGCCAGCGCGAACCCGGCCTGCGCGACCGTCATCACCGCGGCACCGACCATCAGCACGCGCCGCGAGCCGAAGCGGTCGACCATCAGGCCCACGGGGATCTGCATGCCGGCGTAGACGATCAGCTGCAGCATCGTGAAGAACGAGAGCTGGCTCGCCGAGATGCCGAACCGCTCGTTGGCCAGCAGGCCCGCGACACCGAGGCTGGAACGGCTGAAGACCGCCAGGAAGTAGACCGACACGCCCGCGCCCCACACGAGCAGGGCACGGCGGGGTATCACCCCGCCAGGTTAAAGGCGACTCGCGGGTAGGTCGTATTCGTCAGCGGGGAACCCGCGGGCGGTGTGAGCAGGCCCTCATGCACCGGCTCTGTTGGTGGTCGCCGATCGGCGCTGCGCGCCTCAGGGCTCCTCGCTCGGCAGGAACGCGGCGCCTCGTGCCTCGGCGAGGGTGGCGCGCGTCCGGACCTGCGCTCGAGCTCGTTCCTCGCTCGGCTCCGGCCGGCCACACGCCACCCTGCGCGACTTCGTCGCGCCGCGTTCCTTCCTCACTTCGTCGCTTCCATCATCTGGCGGAGCTCCTTCTTGAGGTCTCCGATCTCGTCGCGGAGGCGGGCGGCGACCTCGAACTGCAGCTCGGCGGCGGCGCCCTTCATCTGGTCGGTGAGGTCCTGGATCAGCTGAGCCAGGTCGGCCGAGGGCAGGCCCACCAGGCCGTGCTGACGGGCCTCGGCGGCCCGGTCGCCCAGCACCGGGGTCGGCGCCTTCTTGCGCCCGGCCGCACCCGCACGACCCTTGGCCTCGGTGCCCGCCCAGGTCTGGAGCAGCGCGTCGGTGTCCTCCCCCTCGCGGGCGAGCATGTCGGTGATGTCGGCGATCTTCTTGCGCAGCGGCTGCGGGTCGATGCCGTGCTCGGTGTTGTAGGCGACCTGGATGGCGCGACGGCGGTTGGTCTCCTCGATCGCCTTCTCCATCGAGGGCGTGATCCGGTCGGCGTACATGTGCACCTGGCCCGACACGTTGCGCGCCGCGCGGCCGATCGTCTGGATGAGCGACTTGTCGGAGCGCAGGAAGCCCTCCTTGTCGGCGTCGAGGATGGCGACCAGCGACACCTCGGGCAGGTCGAGGCCCTCACGCAGCAGGTTGATGCCGACGAGCACGTCGTACTCCCCCAGGCGCAGGTCGCGCAGGAGCTCGACGCGCTTGAGGGTGTCGACCTCGGAGTGCAGATAGCGTGTCCGGATGCCGGCGTCGAGGAGATAGTCGGTGAGGTCCTCGGACATCTTCTTGGTCAACGTGGTGACCAGGACGCGCTCGTTCTTCTCGACCCGCTCCTTGATCTCGTGGATCAGGTCGTCGATCTGGCCCTTGGTCGGCTTCACCACGACCTCGGGGTCGATCAGGCCGGTCGGTCGGATGATCTGCTGGACCGTGTCGCCGCCGACCTTGTCCAGCTCGTAGTCGCCCGGGGTGGCCGACAGATAGATGGTCTGGCCGATCCGCTCGAGGAACTCCTCCCAGCGCAGCGGCCGGTTGTCCATCGCGCTCGGCAGCCGGAAGCCGTGCTCGACCAGGTTGCGCTTGCGGGACATGTCGCCCTCGTACATGCCGCCGATCTGCGGCACCGCCACGTGGGACTCGTCGACGACCAGGACGAAGTCCTCGGGGAAGTAGTCGAGCAGCGTGTTGGGCGCGCTCCCGCGCGAGCGGCCGTCCATGTGCATCGAGTAGTTCTCGATGCCGGAGCACGACCCGACCTGGCGCATCATCTCCACGTCGTACGTGGTGCGCATCCGCAGCCGCTGCGCCTCCAGGAGCTTGCCCTCGCGCTCGAACTTCTTCAGCTGCTCCTCCAGCTCGGCCTCGATGCCCTCGATCGCACGCTCCATCCGCTCCGGGCCCGCGACGTAGTGGGTGGCGGGGAAGATGTGGAGCTCCTCGTCCTCGGTGAGCACCTCGCCGGTGACGGCGTGCAGGGTCATCAGCCGCTCGATCTCGTCGCCGAAGAACTCGATCCGGATCGCGTGCTCCTCGTAGACCGGGAAGACCTCGAGGGTGTCGCCGCGGACCCGGAAGGTGCCACGGGTGAACGCCATGTCGTTGCGGTTGTACTGGTTGCCGACCAGCCGGCGCAGGATCGAGTCACGATCGTGCTCCTCGCCGACCCGCAGCCGGATCATCCGGTCGACGTACTCCTGCGGTGTGCCGAGGCCGTAGATGCAGGACACGGTGGACACCACGATCACGTCGCGGCGGGTCAGCAGCGAGTTGGTCGCCGAGTGCCGCAGCCGCTCCACCTCCTCGTTGATCGAGGAGTCCTTCTCGATGTAGGTGTCCGTCTGAGGCACGTACGCCTCGGGCTGGTAGTAGTCGTAGTAGCTGACGAAGTACTCGACGGCGTTGTCTGGGAACAGCTGGCGCAGCTCGTTGGCGAACTGCGCGGCGAGCGTCTTGTTGGGCTGGAGCACCAGCACCGGGCGTTGCAGCTGCTCGGTCACCCAGGCGACCGTGGCGGTCTTGCCGGTGCCGGTGGCACCGAGCAGCACGACATCCTCGACGCCGTCCTTGATCCGCTTGCTGATCTCGGCGATGGCCGCCGGCTGATCGCCGCCCGGCTGATAGTCGGAGACGACGTCGAAGGGCGCAACACGGCGCTCGAGATCGGTCACGGGACGCATGCGGCCAGCGTACGTGCGAGCACCGACAGCCTTGCCACCACGACCGTGCGCCCTGTCCCTCCGCCTACTCCTCCAACCGCGCCACGGCCGGCGCCAGCACAGCAGCGCACCAGGCGGCGAACGACGTGCCGTCTCCGCCCGGCCCAGCCGGCGGATAGACGCCGGCCGCCTGGGCCGTCGCCATCTCGACCATGCCCTCGACGATGGCGGCGCTCGCCCCGGCCGACGCGAGCTGCGCGCGGTACTCCCCCAGGACGCTGCGGTGATAGGCGACCGGCCTGCCGAGGGTCTCGGTGAGGATCTCGGCCATCTCGCGCGGTGTGTGGTCGACCGGCTCGCGGACCTCGACGCCCGTACGGCCGGACCACGACGGGTCGGCCAGGAGGCGCGCGGCTGTGGCCGCGACGTCGGCGGTGGCGACCATCGGCCACGGCTCGTCGGGGTCGGCCGTCAGCGCGAAGATCCCCCGGTCGCGGATCAGGCCGACCTGGTGCAGCAGGTTCTCCATGAAGTACGGCGGCTGCAGCGAGCGGTACGCGGCCCCGCTGGACTCCAGCCCATCGTCCATCGCCCAGGCCGCGCCCAGCAGCCCGGCCGGTCCGGTGTAGCCGCGACCGAGCGAGGACACCGCGACGACGCGGGCGACGTGGTGGGCACGGACCGCGGCCGCTATCGGGTCGGCGAATCCGAGGTAGTGCCTCGTCACGTCGGTGGCACGGAAGTCGGGCGGCACCAGCACGAACAGCGCATCGGCGCCCGCGAGCGCGGCATCGAGGACGGCGGGGTCCGCGTGCGAGCCGGCGACCACCTCGGCGTGCTCCGCCACGGCTTCGGGCAGGCGGGACGGGTCGCGGGCGATCAGACGCAGCGGCTCTCCGGCCGCGCGCAGGGAGTCGACGACGGCGGATCCGATGTCGCCGGTGGGGGTGGTGAGGACGATCATGGCTCCACCCTCGCCGAGGGCCGCCGCCGACAGAAGGACCGGTTCGGCCTCGTTCCTTACCCTGTGGTTATGAATCAGGTGGAGTCGCGGCCGCTGCGCTACTTCGTGGCGGTCGCCGAGGAGCTCAGCTTCGCCCGGGCCGCGGCGCGGCTGGGGATCGCCTCGCCGGCGCTGTCACGCGCCATCGCCGCGCTCGAGCGCGACCTCGGCGTCCGACTGCTCGAGCGCACCACCCGCCACGTGCGGCTCACCGACGCCGGCGCCGCGCTGCTCGCCGACGCCAGGACCGCTCTTGGTGCGCTCGATGCCGCGACCGTACGTGCTCGCCGGGCGGCCGGCGTCCGCGGCGGGCGACTCGTGCTCGCGGTGAAGGCAGACGTCGAGGGCGGGCTGCTCGAGGACGTGCTCGCGGCCTACCGCACCGAGCACGCGGCGGTTCCGATCGACGTCGTCCTCACCGGCTGGGGCGACCAGCCCCCGATGCTCCGCGCAGGCGAGGCCGACGTCGCGATCGTCCTGGAGCCGTTCGACACCGACGGCCTCGACACCGAGCCCCTGGTGCGCGAGCCGCAGCTGCTGGCCCTCACCCCCGACGATCCGCTCGCCGCGCGGCCGCGGCTCCGCCTGTCCGACATCGAGGCCGGTCACCGGCTCATCGGCCCCGGCTCGCACGTCTACGTCCCGCACGGCGCTCAGCGGCCCCGCTTCGGTGACGTGACGCAGATGCTCCGCCTCATCGAGCTCGGGCAGATGCTCGGGCTGTTCCCCGCATCGCTCGCCGAGCGTCACGTCGGCCGGCAGCTCGCCTGGCGGCCCGTGGACGACGCTCCCACGGCCGGCTTCGCGGTGGCGTGGCCCGAGGGCTCGCAGTCGCTGGCGGTCGCCGCCTTCGTCCGCGTCGCCACGGCTGTCGCCGCCCGGCGTGCCAACGACTCCCGGGCGAGGGCGACGTAGACACCGCCGTCGTCCGCGCCGTGCACCCGTGCCTTAGATTGTCGATGTGCGAGCACCCGACACCGAGCGGTTCTTCCGCGTCCTGCGCCGTACTCTCGTCGCGGTCCTGCTGGCTCCCCTCGCGGCCGCGCTCGGCCTGACCCTGGTCGACGCCTACCGCAGCCGCGGCAAGCGACCCAAGCCGTTCCCGGTGACGCCGCCGCGCGAGACCACCGTCGGCGACAGCACGCTGACGACGTACAGCTACGGCCAGGACCTGTACGCCGACATGCTCGACGCGATCGACAACGCCAAGCGGGTCGTGCTCTTCGAGACCTACATCTGGAAGGACGATCGCATCGGGCAGCGGTTCAAGCGCGCCCTCGTGGAGGCGGCGGAGCGCGGCGTCGAGGTCTACTGCGTCTTCGACTCGTTCGCGAACCTCGTGGTGCCGGCCCGGTTCAAGCGGATGCCGGAGGCGATCAAGGTGCTGCGCTACCCGGTGTACCCGGCGGGCTGGCGGTTCTTCGACGTACGCCGCTACGGCCGCGACCACCGCAAGATCCTGGTCGTCGACGAGACCGCCGCGTTCATCGGCGGCTACAACATCGGCGACGACTACGCCACCGAGTGGCGCGACACCCATTTGCGGATCACCGGCCCCGGCGTCGTCGACCTGAAGCGCGCCTTCGCCGACTTCTGGAACCTCAACCGGCGCAAGCGGCTCGGCACCTCGCAGCCGCCGCTGCTCATCGAGGCGCCGACCGCGTGGGAGGCGACCGTGCGGTTCCACCGCAACGTGCCCCGCCTGATGATGTTCCCGATCCGCGCGATGTACCTCGAGGCGATCAACCGGGCCTCCACCAACATCTGGCTCACCACCGCGTACTTCCTGCCCGACCAGGACTTCGTCGAGGCGTTGAAGGACGCCGCCGCGCGCGGGGTCGACGTCCGCGTCCTGGTGCCGTTGAAGTCGAACCACATCGTCACCGACTGGATCAGCCGCGGCTACTTCGCCCAGCTGCTCGAGGCGGGCGTGCGGATCTTCCGCTTCCGCGACGCGATGATCCACGCGAAGACCGCGACCGTCGACGGCAGCTGGACCACCGTCGGCACCGCCAACATCGACCGGCTCAGCCTCTCGGGGAACTATGAGATCAACGTCGAGGTGATCGACCACGCGCTCGCCGAGGCGATGGAGGAGATCTTCGCGACCGACTGTTCCAACAGCCTCGAGCTGACGATGTACGAGTGGCAGGCGCGCGACGTGCACCGCAAGTTCACCGAGTTCGTGCTCGGACCGCTGCGGCCCTTCCTCTGAGACGGGATCTCGAGCCTCGAGACCTCCCGGGCCCGGGGGCGTGCGCCGCGCCCCGCGGCAGATGCGCGACGTCGGCCGGTCCCCAACCGGCACGCAGGATCTGACGGTTGCCACGCCATGGAATTCTCGGGCTGATCAGGGCAGATGGGTGCGCGGCGCCATCCGGGGCCCGCGGCGAGGGCGGGCACCGCGCGCGCGGTAGAGCAGCGTGACCGCACGGCCGCGATGGGGCCGGTACGGCGTCAGGAACGCACGCAGCTGCTCGTCGTCCCACGGCTCCCCGACGACGGCCCAGCCGATGTCCTTCGCGACGTGGTAGTCCCCGAAGCTGACCGCGTCCGCGTCGCCGTGGGCGCGCTGTCGCACCTCCGCCGCGGTCCACTCCCCGATCCCGGGAAGACTGGTCAGCCGCCGCTCGGCCTCGCGGTGCCCCTCGGGCGTCGCGGGGAGCTCGGCGGTGCGCTCGAGGGCACCGGCGACGCGTGCCGCGGCGACGATCGCGCGGGAGCGTGCGGGGTCGACGTGCATCTTGAGCCACGACCAGCTGGGGACCTGGCGCAGGACCTCGGGCGTGGGCTGGAGCCGGAGCCGGTGAGCCGCGGCCTCCGGCCCCGGGGCGGGCTCGCCGTACTGCTGGAGGAGCCGGCGGAAGCCGAGAGACGCCTCCTGACCGGTCACCTTCTGCTCCAGGATGGCCGGCACCAGCGCCTCGAGGACCAGCCCGGAGCGGCCGATGCGCGGCATGCCGTACTGCCGGAGCGCCTCGCGCAGCAGCCCGTCCTCGGGATGGAAGCCGCTGGCGTCGTCGTCGGCGCCGAGCATCGCCGGCAGGTGGTCGAGCGCCCACCCCGCGCCGGCGCCCCAGGCCTCCGCCTCCACGTCTCCCCCGCGCTCGCCTCGGGCGCGGACCGCCAGGGCGGCCGGACCATCGGGCGTCTGCAGGGCGCGCCAGTGGACGCCGCCGACGAGGCGGTACGCGGGGTCGCCGTGCCCGTGACGGTGCACCAGCAGCACGCCCAGGCGCAGGTCGTACGTCGGAGTCCATGCACGACTCAGACCACTCACGAGCCACACCCTACGTTCGACCCGCCGGACTGTCGGTGCCATCGGGTTTGATGGAGCCATGCAGCTCGCCGACCTGGTCGCCACCTCCGCCGTGGTCGCGGCGACCCGGTCACGCAAGGCCAAGGTCGCCGCGCTGGCGCAGCGTCTCGCCGAGGCGGGCGACGACGAGCTGCCGGTGGTCGTCTCCTACCTCGGTGGCGCCCTGTTGCAGCGCCGCACCGGCCTCGGCTGGCGCTCACTGACGACCCTCCCGGAGCCGGCCGAGGAGGCGAGTCTCGAGGTGCTCGAGGTGCACGAGGCCTTCGAACGGATGGCCGCGTTCGCCGGCCAGGGCTCCGCCTCCGCGCGTGCCATGGCCGTCACCGAGCTGTTCGGTCGCGCGACAGCCGAGGAGCAGGGTTGGCTGCGCGGGCTGGTGACCGGCGAGGTGCGCCAGGGGGCGCTCGACTCGCTGGTCCAGGAGGCGCTCGCGGCCTCCGCCGCGGTGCCGCTCGCGGCCGTCCGGCGCGCGGCGATGCTGGCCGGCTCGACCGTCGCGGTGGCGCCGCTCGCCCTCCGCGGCGAGGGCGCGCTCGCCGAGGTCGGGCTCGTCGTCGGGCGACCAGTGCTGCCGATGCTCGCCTCGAGCGCGCCGTCGGCGACCGAGGCGCTCGCGAAGATCGGCGGAGCCGCCGCGGTGGACGCGAAGCTCGACGGCATCCGGATCCAGGTGCACCGCGCCGGCGACGAGGTCCGGATCGCGACCCGGACCCTCGACGACATCACCAGCCGCCTGCCCGAGGTGGTCGACATCGTCCGCGCCCTCCCGGTCGAGCAGGTCGTCCTCGACGGCGAGGCGATGACCCTCGACGTCGCCGGACGGCCCGCGCCGTTCCAGGAGACCGCCTCCCGGGTCTCGACCCGTCGGCAGGCTCAGGGCAGCGCACTCTCCAGCACCGCGACCAGCGGGGCGAGCACCACGCGGGTCGCCCCGTACTTCTTCGACGTGCTGCACCTCGACGGCCGCGACCTTCTCGACCTTCCGCTGCGCGAGCGGCTGGCGCTCCTCGACGCGGTGGTTCCCGAGCAGCATCGGGTGGCCCGGCTGCTCACGGACGAGCCCGCCGCGGCGGAGGCCTTCGCCACCGAGGTGCTGCGCACCGGTCACGAGGGCGTGGTCGTCAAGGCGCTCGACGCGCCCTGGGAGGCGGGCCGGCGTGGCGCCGGTTGGGTGAAGGTCAAGCCGGTCCACACCCTCGACCTGGTCGTCATCGCCGTCGAGTGGGGCTCGGGCCGCCGCCGCGGCTGGCTCTCCAACATCCACCTCGCCGCCCGCGATCCCGTCTCGGGCGAGCCGGTCATGCTCGGCAAGACGTTCAAGGGCATGACCGACGAGATGCTCGCCTGGCAGACCGAGCGGTTCACCGCGCTCGCTACCGACGGCACGGACGGCTACGTCGTCCCGATCCGGCCCGAGCAGGTGGTGGAGATCGCCTTCGACGGGGTGCAGCGATCGACCCGCTATGCCGGCGGCGTGGCTCTGCGCTTCGCGCGGGTCGTCCGCTATCGAGACGACAAGCGCGCGGAGGATGCCGACACGATCCAGACCGTCCGGGCGATGCTCAGCCCCTGAGCGGGACAGGACCTCGCCGATCACAAAGTGGTGGCGAGTGACAGATCCGAGACGCGCGAACCTGCCCGTTGCCACCACTTGCTCGCTCGCGACAGTGCGGCACGCCCAGACGACAGCGCCGGTGAGGCCGGCACGATGCGGACCCTCCGCGCGCCGGCGAGCGGACCTGCGTCACACTGATGCAACTCCGAGTTGCACGCGTCGTACAGTGTCGTCATGGCTCCCCACCTCGTGCCGAACGACGCCTCGCCTGAGAGCGCCGCGGCAGGCGGCACGACCGACGGCCGGCGCTCCGCCGCCGCGGCCCGCCGCCGCGCCCGCGAGGCTGAGATCATCAGGGCGACGCGGCGGCTCTTCGACGAGCGCGGGGTCCGCGACGCGCAGATCGAGGACATCGCCCGGGCGGTGGGGATCAACCGTGCGATCGTCTACCGGCACTTCACCGGCAAGGAGGAGATCTTCGCTCTCACCCTCGTCGACTACCTGGAGGAGCTGCGAGCCGCGATGCTGGCCGCCGACGTGGAGGGCGCGCCATCGAGCGATCGACTCGCCGCCGCCGTCGGGGCCTTCGTGGCGTACGGCGTCAGCCATCCCGCCTTCGTCGATTGCGCCCAGTCGCTGATGCGACGCCGCGGCCCCGAGCTGTTCGACGAGATCTCCGAGGGAGCGATGTTCCGGCTCGGCCGGGCGATGACCGGGGCGATGGCCCCGGTGCGACAGGTCCTCGAGGAGGGCAAGGCCGCCGGCGACTTCACGGTCGAGGACCCGGCGCTGCTCACCAACCTCTTCTACGGCACCGGCCTCGGCGCGCTCCAGCTGGCCCACGTGGGCCTCTCCGTGACCGAGGGCTCCCCCGGCGTGCCGACGGTGGGCACCATCTCCGCGGAGCAGGTCCGCGACCACCTCGTTCGCTCGGCGATCGCGCTGGCGCGCGCCTGACTCAGTGCCGTCCCCGGTGGGGGTGATGTCGCTGCGCGGCGTGGCGCTCGTGGTGGTGATGCGTCGTGTTCCGGCGAGGCTTCGGCGCGGATCGCGCCTCGGTGCTCGGCGGGGGCGCCGCGATCGCCGCCTGGGCGACGGCGGGCGCCACGAGGCTCGTGGCGATCCCCGGTGCCGAGGCCGACACCGAGCTGGTGGACGCCCGATCGGCGGCGGCCGCGACGGGGACCGGTGCTCGGTGGGCGAGGACGCCCGCCGTGAGGAGCGCCAGCAGCGTGGCACAGGCCGCGGCGGCGAGGTGGCGTCGACGCGACTCGCGGACCAGGGCGCCCTCCACCGGCCGCCGTGACCGGGCGGGCACCGGTGCCCTGAACGTATGGGTCGCGGTCGGATCGGCCAGCAGCGCGCGGGCCCGCTGCGCGACCACCGACGCGCTGGCCGGACGCCGGGCCGGGTCGAGCGCGACCATGGCGGCGACCAGCTCCCGGACGCCCGCAGGGACGGTGGGAGGCAGCGGCGGCACCGGGGTGGTGGCGTGCGCCATCAGCGTCGAGACCTGGGTGTCGCGGCTCAGGGGCCGCAGGCCGGTCAGGCACTCGTAGGCCACCATGCCGAGGGCGTAGAGGTCGGAGAGAGAGCTCGCCGAGCGGCCGGCGGCCTGCTCGGGACTGATGTACTCGACCGTGCCCACGATCGTGCCCGTCAGGGTGAGGGGCTCCTCGGCATGATGCCGGGCGATGCCGAAGTCGAGCAGCACGGCACGCCCCTCGCGGGTGAGCATGAGGTTGGCGGGCTTGAGATCGCGATGCACGATCCCGGCGCGATGGACAGCCTCCAGCGCCTCGGCGATCTGCCCCAGGAGGCGCAACACCGTGTCGACGCCGAGCCGCTCGCCGCCACGCAGCAGCTCGCGCAGCGTACGACCGTCGACGTGCTCCATCACGAGGTACGGCACCGACCCGGCCGGGCTCGCCTCCTCGCCGAGCGCGAGCAGCCGGGCGATGCCCGGATGGGCCAGCGAGCCGGCGATCCGAGCCTCCGCACGCAGGCGGGCGACGGCGACCTCGTCCGGACCCGAGCGCAACACCTTGATCGCGACGTCCTCCCCCGACACCACGTCGCGAGCACGGTAGACCGCGCCTGCCCCACCGGTGCCGAGCAGGTCAGCCAGCTCGTAGCGCTCACCCATCAGCGCACCGCAGCGGGTGGCGTCGTCGGGGCCGGCGGGCAGCGTCACGACGGCGCTGTACCCCGGGGGCGGCCGGTACACGCCCTGCTCGTGCAGCTGTCCTGGACCGGGCCGCCCCGTGCGGCCCGGTCCAGGGGCTCAGCGCTCCAGGATCGCGACGACTCCCTGGCCCGGTCCAGGGGCTCAGCGCTCCAGGATCGCGACGACTCCCTGGCCGCCGGCGGCGCAGATCGAGATCAGCGCACGGCCCTCGCCCCGCGACTTGAGCAGCTTGGCGGCATTGGCGACGATGCGCCCGCCGGTGGCCGAGAACGGATGCCCCGCAGCGAGCGAGGAGCCCTTGACGTTGAGCTTCGCGCGGTCGATGGAGCCGAGAGGCGCATCGAGGCCGAGGCGCTCCTTGCAGAAGATCGGGTCCTCCCACGCCTTGAGCGTGGAGAGCACCTGCGAGGCGAACGCCTCGTGGATCTCGTAGAAGTCGAAGTCCTGCAGGGTGAGGCCGTTGCGGGCGAGCATCCGTGGCACGGCGTACGCCGGCGCCATCAGCAGGCCCTCCTTGCCGGAGACGAAGTCCACGGCGGCGACCTCGGAGTCGACGAAGTACGCGAGCGGCTCCAGGTCGTGCGCGGCGGCCCACTCCTCCGAGCCCAGCAGCACCGTGGAGGCACCGTCGGTCAGCGGGGTCGAGTTGGCCGCGGTCATCGTCGCGGCCTCGCCCTTGCCGAAGACCGGCTTGAGGGTGGCCAGCTTCTCCAGCGAGGAGTCGCCGCGCAGGTTGTTGTCGCGCTCCAGGCCTCGGAACGGCGTGATCAGGTCGTCCTGCCAGCCCTCGTCGTACGCCTGGGCGAGGTGGTGGTGCGAGGCCACCGCGAGCTCGTCCTGGGCCTCGCGGGTGATCCGCCACTCCAGCGCCGTCAACGCCTGGCTGTCGCCCATCGAGAGGCCGGTACGCGGCTCGCCGTTGGACGGGACGGCGATGCCGATGTCGCCGGGGCGGATCGCCGCGAGCGCCTTGAGCTTGTCGGCCGTGGTGCGCTTGCTGTTGACCGCGATCAGCTTCTTGCGCAGCCTCTCCGAGATCGCGATCGGGGCGTCGGACGTGGTGTCGACGCCACCGCCGATGCCGGACTCGAGCTGACCGAGGGCGATCTTGTTGGCGATGTAGGTGATCGCCTGGAGGCCGGTGCCACACGCCTGCTGCAGGTCGACGCCCGCCGTCTCCGGGGCGAGCCGGGAGCCGAGCACCGACTCGCGGATGAGGTTGAAGTCGCGGCTGTGCTTGAGCACGGCGCCACCGGCGACCTCGCCGATGCGCTCGCCCTCGAGGCCGAAGCGCGCGACCAGGCCGTCGAGCGCGGCGGTGAACATCTCCTGGTTGGACGCGGTCGCGTAGGCACCGTTGGAGCGGGCGAACGGGATCCGGTTGCCGCCGAGGACGGCGACGCGGCGGGTGGCCCCCCGGTTGGTTGTGGTCATGCGCACATCCTTGCCCCGGGCGCGCGGGGAGAGAAGGGTATGAGAGGCACACCACGAAATGTGGACACTGAGTTACACCTCTAGTTACATCGACCTGCACCCTGCACCCTGCACGCGCACGCGAGTCAAGGAAGTCGGAGATGAGCGACAAGTACCAGGCCTTCACCCAGTCCACGATCGGCAAGATGCTGGTCACGAACCTGGGGCTGCCGCAGCCCACCAAGCTGGAGCGCTACGCCGACGGCGATCCGCTGGTGCGGGGCACCGTCCTGACCGGCGGTCGCGGCCGCCTGGCCGAGGAGCTCGCGGGCCTCCTCGACCAGCTCGGCGTCGCGAGCGTCTCGAGCCGCGCCGAGGACCAGCGGTACAAGGCGCTGATCTTCGATGCCACCGGCATCACCGCGCTCGACGAGCTCGTCGCACTCCAGGAGTTCTTCACCCCGGTTCTGCGCAGCCTCGAGACCTGTCCGCGCGTCGTCGTGATCGGCACTCCGCCGGAGGCGCTCCAGGGCCCGAATGACCGGACAGCGCGCATGGCTCAAAGGGCTTTGGAGGGTTTCACCCGCAGCCTCGGCAAGGAGATCGGCAAGGGTGGCACCGTCCAGCTCGTCTACGTCACCGAGGGGTACGAGAGCTCTCTGCTCTCGACCCTCGCATTCCTGCTCAGCCCCAAGTCGGCCTACGTCTCGGGCCAGGTCGTGCGGATCGGCGCCCACCACGAGAAGAAGGCCGCCGAGGTCGCTGACTGGACGCGGCCGCTGGCCGGCAAGGTCGCCTTCGTCACCGGTGCGAGCCGCGGCATCGGCGAGGAGATCGCCCGCGTACTGCACCGCGACGGCGCCACCGTGGTCGGCCTCGACGTGCCACAGGCCGCCGACGACCTGCAGCGCGTGATGCGGGAGATCGACGGCGACTGGCTCGCCCTCGACATCACCGCCAAGGACGCCCCGCAGCGGATCGCCCAGCACCTCAAGGAGAGCCACGGCGGCGTCGACGTCGTCGTCCACAACGCCGGCGTCACCCTCGACAAGAAGCTCGCCAACCAGACTCCGGAGCGCTTC
The DNA here is from genome assembly GCF_055391535.1 of Nocardioides sp. JCM 18998. NCBI lineage: Bacteria > Bacillati > Actinomycetota > Actinomycetes > Propionibacteriales > Nocardioidaceae > Nocardioides > Nocardioides sp. JCM 18998. The sequence continues at coordinate 3,164,738 of NZ_AP043886.1, read as the reverse complement.
GGCAAGGTCATCGAGATCAACGTGGAGGCGCCCGAGCGGATCACCGCCGAGCTGCTCGCGCAGAAGACGATCAACGCCAACGGCCGCATCATCGGCGTCGCCTCGATCGCCGGCATCGCGGGCAACGTGGGCCAGACCTCGTACGCCGCCTCGAAGGCTGCCGTGATCGGCCTGGTCGACAGCCTCGCCGACGACCTCGGGGACGGCATCACGATCAACGCCGTCGCGCCCGGCTTCATCATCACCCAGATGACCGCCGCGGTGCCGTTCGCCACCCGCGAGGTCGGCCAGCGACTCAACGCGATGTCGCAGGGCGGCCTGCCGGTCGACGTCGCCGAGACGATCGCCTGGTACGCCTCCCCCGCGTCTACCGCCGTCAACGGCAACGTGGTCCGCGTCTGCGGCCAGATGATGCTCGGTGCCTGACCGTGGGTGACACCGCGCAGGCTTCCGGCGAGCCGACCGTGGTCTCGCGGGAGGGCGTCGCCGCCCTGCTGCGCGCTGCGCTGCCCTCGGTCCCCGGCGTCTCCGCACTGCCGGGGATCCGCAAGGACACCTCGGCCACCGCCGGATTCACGGTCACCCGCCCGCCGGTGACGGTCGAACGGGCGCACGCCACCCGGTACGCCGAGCTGTGCGGCTTCCCGGTGCAGGACACGGTCGCGCTGACCTACCCGCACATGCTCGCCCAGCCGCTGCACCTGGCGATCCTGGCCGACGCCCGCTTCCCCGCTCCCGCGATGGGGATGGTGCACCTCGAGAACACGATCACCCAGCACCGGCGGATCGCGATCGGCGAGACGCTCGACGTACGGGTCGCCGTCGGCGGCCCGATCGACCACCCGGTGGGCACGGCATGGCGGCTGACCTCGACGATCCGGTCGGCCTCGGGCGAGGGCGAGACGGTGTGGGAGTCGGTCTCGACGTACCTGCGGCGTGGCCGCCGCAACCCCGACGCGGCCTGGCCCGGCGACCTGCCCGACGTGGCGCCCGGCCCGGTGGCCTGGCCGCTCAAGGCCGACCTGGGGCGCCGGTACGCCGCGGTCTCGGGCGACTACAACCCGATCCACCTGACCGCCTTGTCGGCCAAGGCCCTCGGCTTCCCGCGCCAGATCGCCCACGGTATGTGGACGAAGGCCCGCTGCGTCGCGATGCTCGAGAACCGGCTCCCGGACGCGGTCCGGGTGGAGGTGGCGTTCAAGAAGCCCGTCCTGCTGCCGAGCACTGTCGCCTTCGGCAGCCAGGCCCGCGACGGCGACGACGGCGGCTTCGGGTTCTCCCTGCACCAGCGCGACAGCGACACCCTGCACCTGCTGGGGCGTACGACGGCCTTCTGAGCCGCCCTTGCCCTTGCTGGTCGAGGAGCGAGCGCATGGGGATGCGGCCTTCGCTGGTCGAGGAGCGAGCGCATGGGGATGCGGCCTTCGCTGGTCGAGTAGCGAGCGCCAGCGAGCGTATCGAGACCCCGGTGGTCTCGATACGGCCTCACTCGTTCCTCGCTCGCCCTACTCGACCAGCGACGGGCGGGCGCCAGCGGGGTCAGGTGCGGGGCGGGCGGATGATGCCCTGCTGCGCGACCGAGGCGACCAGGCGGCCGTCGGAGGCGAAGACCCGGCCCAGGGAGAGCCCGCGGCCGTTCTCGGCCGAGGGCGACTCCTGGTCGTAGAGCCACCACTCGTCGGCCCGGAACGGCCGGTGGAACCAGATGGTGTGGTCGAGCGAGGCCATCTGCACCTTGGTGGTGTCCAGCGTGTGCGCGGCCAGAGAGGCACCGAGCAGGCTGATGTCCGAGGCCCAGGTGAAGGCCGCGAGGTGGATGGTGGGGTCCTCGGGCAGCTGCCCGGCGAACCGCAGCCAGACCCGCTGCTGGGCGGGACGCGCCGGGTCGGGCTCGAGGCCGTACTGCGAGTTGCCGACCGCGCGGATCTCGACGGCGGCCCACTCCCGGGCGAGCGCCTCGCCCTCGGCGAAGCCGCCCTTGGCCATCAGGGCGAGCATGTCCAGGCCCTCCTCCGCGGGCAGCGCGGCGGGCATCGCGTCCTGGTGGTCGTAGCCCTCCTCGTGCACCTGGAAGCTGGCGGTGAGGTAGTAGATGTCGCGACCATGCTGGCGCGCAGCGACCCGGCGGGTCTTGAACGAGCGGCCGTCGCGGATGCGCTGCACGTCGAGGATGATGGGCGCCATCGGGTCGCCGGGGAGCAGGAAGTACGAGTGCATCGAGTGCACCGTGAACCCCTCCTCGACCGTACGGATCGCCGCCATCAGCGACTGCGCCGCGACCTGGCCGCCGAAGGCGCGGCCGCGCTCGTTCGGCGCCGGCGCGCCCCGGTAGAGGTCGAGATCGAGCTGCTCGACGTCCAGGAGCTCGACCAGGTTCGCGACCGCCTCCTCGGGCGTACGCCCGGCCAGCACGGACTCCGTCACCTGTCGCCCTCGCCCTTCTCGGGGTCGTCCAGCCCGGCCAGGAACCGCTCGAACTCCCGGCCCAGCTCGTCGCCGGTCGGCAGCTTCTGGTTCTCGGCGATCAGCGAGGAGCCGCTCTGCTCGGCGCGGGCGAAGGCGTCGTACTGCCGCTCGAGGGCGGCGACCACCTCGGCGACCTCGCTGTTGTCGGCGAGGTAGCGGGTGATCTCCTCGGCGCGGCTCTCGGCCTCGCGGTGCAGCTCGCTGAGGTCGATGGTCAGGCGGCCGGCGATCTCGGCGCGCTCGACCAGCTCGGCGGCGGCCAGCGGGTAGTCCAGCTGGGCGACGTAGTGCGGGATGTGCACCACGAAGCCCTGGGCGTCGTGACCCCACTCGCCGAGCCGTAGCTCGACGAGGGCCTGGGCGCTGGACGGCACGCGGATCTCGCCGCTCCAGGGGCTCTCCTCGGTGACGAGGTCGGGGTTGTTGGCGTGGTGGGTGACCGCCAGCGGCCGGGTGTGCGGCACCGCCATCGGCACCGAGCCGAGCGAGATCACCTGGTCGACTCCGAAGCGCTCGACGACGTCGCGCACGGCTCGCGCGAACGCCTCCCAGCGGTTGTCGGGCTCGGGCCCGGTGAGCAGGAGGTACGGGGTGCCGCCGGTGTCGTGCAGCAGCCGCACGACCAGCCGCGGCGCGTCGTAGTCCTCGTAGTGGTCGCGCACGAACGAGATCGCGGGCCGGCGGGCGCGGTAGTCGTGGAACGCGTCCACGTCGAACGTCGCCACCACCGGCGCGATGTCGGACTCGGCGATCAGGTGGCGGGCCGCGCGAGCGGCCGCGTTGCCGGCGTCGAGGAAGCCGTCGAGCATCTGCACCATCGTCAGCGGCCCCTCCAGCTCATCGAGCTCGGCGACCTCGTCGACGATGTGCACCAGCTTCGATCTCGACACCCTGTCCTCCTGGTGCTCCTGGGGCTTCCGCGTGCTCTTCTTCCGCTTCCACATGGCGCAGGGGCCAGCGTCCGCTGGGCCAACGATATTCCCCGACCGTCGCGAGGGGCTCTACACACCCCTCCTCCGCGTAGGATTGTTACCAGGCGGTAACCTCTGTCTGCCCCATCGATATCCCACCCGAACCGCAGGAGAAACGGTGACTCGACAGTTGCGCGAGGTCGTCTTCGTCGACGGCGTTCGCACCCCGTTCGGCAAGGCCAAGGGCCAGTACGCCGAAACCCGAGCCGATGACCTCGTCATCAAGTGCATCCGCGAGCTGACCCGCCGCAACCCCAGCCTTCCCCCGGAGCGGATCGACGAGGTCGCGATCGCCGCGACCACGCAGATCGGCGACCAGGGCCTGACCATCGGCCGTACGGCCTCGCTGCTCGCGGGCCTGCCGAACACGGTCCCCGGCTACTCCATCGACCGCATGTGCGCCGGCGCGATGACCTCGGTGACCACGGTCGCCGGCGGCATCGCCTTCGGCGCCTACGACGTCGCCATCGCCGGCGGCGTCGAGCACATGGGGCGCCACCCCATGGGTGAGGGCGTCGACCCCAACCCGCGCATCGTCGCGGAGAGGATCGTCAACCCGGAGGCGCTCGTAATGGGCAACACCGCGGAGAACGTGCACGACCTCTACCCGGACATCACCAAGGAGCGCTGCGACGCATACGCCGTCGCCTCGCAGGAGAAGGCCGCCGCCGCCTACGCCGCCGGCAAGATCCAGCCCGACCTCGTGCCGGTCGCGACCAGGTCCGCCGAGAAGGGCTGGGGCCTGGCCACCACCGACGAGCCGATGCGCCCGGGGACCACGATCGAGAACCTCCAGAGCCTCAAGACCCCGTTCCGGCCGGCCGGTCGTGTGACCGCCGGCAACGCGGCGGGCATCAACGACGGCGCGACCGCCTGCCTCCTCGCCTCCGAGGAGGCGGCGCTCGAGCTCGGTCTGCCGATCAAGATGCGTCTGGTGTCGTACGCCTTCGCGGGCGTGGCGCCCGAGATCATGGCCGTCGGCCCGATCCCGTCGACGGAGAAGGCGCTGGCCAAGGCCGGCCTGAGCATCGACGACATCCAGGCCTTCGAGCTCAACGAGGCCTTCGCGATCCAGGTGCTCGCCTTCCTGCAGCACTTCGGCATCGCCGACGACGACACCCGCGTCAACCCGTACGGCGGCGCGATCGCCTTCGGCCACCCGCTGGCCTCCTCGGGCGTCCGCCTGATGACGCAGCTCGCGCGCCAGTTCGAGGAGCGTCCCGAGGTCCGCTACGGCCTCACCAGCATGTGCATCGGCATCGGCATGGGCGGCACCGTGATCTGGGAGAACCCGAACTGGAAGGGTGACAAGTGATGACCGACATCTCCACGCTGCTGACCGACGTCGAGAAGCTGTTCTCCGACGACGAGGTCGTCACCGAGGCCAAGCTCCAGAAGGTGAGCCTGCCCTCGGGCAAGGTGCTCGGCCTGGTCACCCTCGACAACGGCCTCGACCACAGCCGCCCGAACACGTTCGGTCCGAAGGGTCTGGTCTCGCTGAACACGGCGTACGACGCCGCGCTCGCCGACGAGACCATCGACGCGATCGCCGTCACCGGCAAGCAGTTCATCCTGGCTGCGGGCGCCGACCTGGAATCGCTGAAGAAGGCCGGCGAAGGTGACGCTTCGGGGGCCGGCATCCGTACGATCGCCGAGCTCGGCCACGCCGTCTTCCGCAAGCTCCGCGACGGGAACGGCGGCGTTCGCAAGCCCTCCTTCGGCTTCATCAACGGACTTGCCCTCGGCGGCGGTCTCGAGGTCGCCCTTCACGCCGACTACCGCACCGTGATCGACTCCGTGCCTGCCGTCGGCCTGCCCGAGGTCATGCTCGGTCTCGTCCCCGGCTGGGGCGGCGCCTACCTGCTGCCGAACCTGGTCGGCCCGGCCAAGGCCGCCGAGCTGTTCATCCAGAACCCGCTCAACCAGGGCCGCGTGATCAAGGGCGGCGAGGTCGTCGCCGCCGGCATCGCCGACGTGGAGTTCAACGGTGCCGACTACCTCGAGCAGTCGATGCTGTGGGCCGACAAGGTGCTCACCGGGACCATCACGGTCGAGCGCACCGAGATCGCCCGCGACGAGACGTGGGACGAGGCCGTCAAGAACGCCGGCTTCTTCGCCTGGGCGAAGACCGGGGACGCCTCCCCCGCTGCCAAGAAGGCCGTCGAGCTGCTCGCCGGTGCCAAGACCGCGACCCGCGACGAGGGCTTCGCCGCCGAGGACGAGGCGCTGGTCGCGATGGCCTCCACGCCCGAGCTGCTCGCCTCGCTCTACTCCTTCGACCTGGTGCAGAAGCGCGCCAAGCGCCCCGCCGGTGCGCCGGACAGGTCGTTGGCCCAGCCCGTGACCAAGGTCGGCATCATCGGCGCCGGCCTGATGGCCTCGCAGTTCGCACTGCTCTTCGTCTCCAAGCTCAAGGTGCCGGTGGTCCTGGTCGACCTCGACCAGGAGCGCGCCGACAAGGGCGTCGCGTACGTCCACGCCGAGCTCGACAAGAAGCTGGCCAAGGGCCGCGCGTCGGTGGGCTCGACCAACCGGCTCAAGGGCCTGGTCACCGCCGAGGTCGACTACGAGAAGGCGTTCTCGGACGCGGACTTCATCATCGAGGCCGTCTTCGAGGAGATGTCGGTCAAGAAGAAGGTCTTCGCGGCCGCCGAGGCCGTCGCGCCGGAGACCGCCGTCTTCGCGACCAACACCTCGTCGCTGTCGATCACCGAGATGGCCGCCGACCTCCAGCACCCGGAGCGAGTGGTGGGCTTCCACTTCTTCAACCCGGTCGCGATCATGCCGCTGCTGGAGATCATCAAGAGTGAGACCACCTCCGACGCCGCGCTGGCCACCGCCTTCGCAGCCGGTCGGGGCCTCGGCAAGACCACCATCCTGGTGAAGGACTCGCCGTCCTTCATCGTGAACCGGCTGCTCGGTCGGTTCATGGGCGAGGTCGCGCGGATCGCCGACGAGGGCACCCCGATCTCGGTGGTCGACGCGGCGTTCGCGGGCGTCACCCCGATGCCGCCGTACCAGCTCATCGCGCTGGTCGGCCCGGCGATCGCGTACCACAACAACGAGACGCTGGCGCACGCCTTCCCCGACCGGTTCTACCTCTCGGAGAACCTGCACCGGATCGTGGAGGCGAAGAAGGGGTCGTTCTACGGCCCGGACGGCCGCACCCTCGACCCCGAGGTGGAGGCCCTGCTCCAGGTCGGCGACGTCGTGAGGACGGCCGAGGAGGTACGCCGCCAGACCCTGGAGGCGCTCACCGACGAGGCTCGCCGGATGCTCGACGAGGGTGTCGCGCAGGCTCCCGAGGACATCGATCTCGGCATGATCACCGGCGCCGGCTTCCAGTTCTGGAACGGCGGTCTCACCCAGCTCCTCGACCGCGAGGGCATCTCGGAGAAGATCACAGGCCGGAAGTTCCACTAAGTGGTGGACGCGGGGTAAACTGAGTGTGAACTCAGATTGCTCCCTGAGTGGAGAAAGGGCCCCGGCCGCGCAAGCGACCGGGGCCCTTTCTCCGTTCCGGTGGGCGTCAGGCCGCGGTCCTCTCCGCTTCGCGGACCCGGCTGTGGCCGTGCCCGTAGCCGAAGTAGACGGCGAACCCGATCACCATCCAGACCAGGAACCGGATCCAGGTCTCGATGGAGAGGTTGACCATGAGGTAGAGGCAGATCAACGCCGCGAGCACCGGCACCACCGGGCTGAGCGGCACCCGGAACGGGCGTTCGAGGTCGGGGCGGCGACGACGCAGCACCGGCACGGCCAGCGAGACCAGGGTGAACGCGGTGAGGGTGCCGATGTTGACCATCTCCTCGAGCTTGTCGATCGGCGTGAAGCCGGCGATCACGGCGACCAGGACCCCGATCGTGACGGTGATCCGCAGCGGCGTGCCCGTCTTGGGGTTGGTCCGGCCGAAGCCGTGCGGCAGCAGCCCGTCGCGGCTCATCGCGAACAGCACACGGACGGCGCCGATGATGAGCGTCATCACGACCGTCGTCAGGCCGGCGACGGCGCCGGCGGCGACCAGCGTGGCGAAGCCGTCCTTCCCGACGTCGCGGAAGGCGGTGGCGAGCGCCGCGCTCGGGTCGATCTTGTCGTACGGCACCATGCCGGTGATCACCAGCGCGACCGCGATGTAGAGGATCGTGCAGATCACCAGCGAGCCGATGATGCCCTTCGGCAGGTCGCGCTGCGGATCACGGGCCTCCTCGGCAGTCGTCGCCACCACGTCGAAGCCGATGTAGGCGAAGAAGACGACCGACGCGGCCGAGATCACGCCGAGGACGCCGAAGGTCTGTGGCTTGATGCCGAACACCGCCTGGATCAGGGGCTGGGCCAGGCCGCTGCTGTTGACCGGGTCGGAGGCCGGCGGGATGAACGGCGAGTAGTTCGCGCCGGAGACGTAGAACAGCCCGGCCACGATCACGAACAGGACGATGAAGAGCTTGATGCCGACCAGCACCAGGTTGACCCGCAGCGACTCCTTGATGCCCACGGCGATCAGCGTGGTCAGCACGGCGACGAGCAGCACCGCGGCGAGGTTGACGTGGCCCCAGCTGAAGTGGGCGGAGTCGGCCGGGCCGATCGAGCTGGGCCACCCGAGCCCGATCTCGTCGAGGAAGGTCACCAGGTACGTGCTCCACCCCTGGGCGACGACCGAGGCGCCGAGCATCAGCTCGAGGATCAGGTCCCATCCGATGATCCAGGCGATCAGCTCCCCGAGCGTGGCGTAGGAGAACGTGTAGGCCGAGCCCGCCACGGGGACGGTGGACGCGAACTCTGCGTAGCAGAGCGCTGCCAGCCCGCAGCAGATCGCGGCGATCATGAACGAGAAGACCACGCCGGGACCGGCGTAGTCGGCAGCGACCTCGCCGGTCAGGGTGAAGATGCCGACACCGATCACCACGCCGATGCCGAAGACGGTCAGGTCGATCGCGGTGAGCTGCTTCTTGAGCTTGAAGTCCGGGTCGTCGGTGTCCTCGAGGGACTGCTCGATCGACTTGGTGCGCAGGACGTTCATGTTCCTCACAGTCCCCGCACGAGGACCGGGCGAAACCGGTCGCGACCGGACGGCCTCAGCGCTCGGCGGGAGCGCCCTCCAGGACGGCGGGATCGCCCGCGGCGAGTCGCCCGATGGTGTCGAGGGCGATCGCCTGCGAGTTCAGCCCGATCCGGTCGAGGATCGCGGCCCGCTTGGCGTGGTCGAGGAACTCCTGCGGGATGCCGTGCAGCCGTACAGGCGTGTGCACACCGTGGGCCGCCAGCGTCTGCAGCAGGACCGCGCCGACGCCCCCGATCACGCCGTTGTCCTCGATCGTCACGACGAGACGGTGCTGGGCACCGAGCTCGATCAGGGCCGGGTCGACCGGCTTGACCCAGCGCGGGTCGACCACGGTGGCGCCGATGCCCTGCGCGGCGAGGCGCTCCCCGACCTCGACCGCCGTGCCGGCCATCGAGCCGACGCCGACGACGAGCACGTCCTGGGCGCCCTGACGGAACAGCACGTCGCACCCGCCCGCCGTGCCGACCGCGGCGATGTCCGCGGGCGGCGCGCCCTTCGGGAATCGGACGACCGTCGGGGCGTCGTCGACCTCGACGGCCTCGTTGAGCAACGCCCGGAGCTGAGTGGTGTCACGGGGTGCGGCGAGCCGCAGGCCGGGCACGACCTGGAGGATCGACATGTCCCACATGCCGTTGTGCGAGGCGCCGTCGTCGCCGGTGACGCCGGAACGGTCCAGGACGAAGGTGACGCCGGTCCGGTGCAGCGCACAGTCCATCAGGACCTGGTCGAAGGCGCGGTTGAGGAAGGTCGCGTACACCGCGACGACCGGGTGCATGCCGCCGAGGGCGAGCCCGGCCGCCGAGGTGGCCGCGTGCTGCTCGGCGATGCCGACGTCGAAGGTGCGCTCGGGGAAGCGCTGCTGGAAGGCGTCCAGGCCGACCGGGTGCATCATCGCGGCGGTGATCGCCACGACGTCGGGGCGACGCTCGCCGATCGCGACGATCTCGTCGGCGAACGTGTCGGTCCAGATCCGGCCCTTGGGCGTCTCGGCACCCGTGCTGACGTCGAACGGGCCCGGGGAGTGGAACTGGTCGGCCTCGTGCTGCTCGGCAGCGTCGTAGCCGAACCCCTTGCGGGTGATGGCGTGCACGATGACCGGCCCACCGAACCTGCGCGCCTGCTGCAGCGCCTGCTCCATCGCGACCCGGTCGTGGCCGTCGACCGGACCGACGTACTTCAGGCCCAGGTCCTCGAAGAGCCCCTGCGGGGCGAGCGCGTCCTTGACGCCCTTCTTCATCGCGTGCAGCACGTCGTAGGCGGCACCGCCGATGCCGGGGACCGCGTTGACCCGGCGCTTCACGGTGTCCAGGAGCAGCTCGTAGCGCGGGTTCGTGCGCAGCGAGGTGAGCGCGTTGGCCAGGCCGCCGATCGTGGGCGTGTAGGAGCGGCCGTTGTCGTTGACGACGATGACCAGCCGGCTGTCCTTGGCGATCGCGATGTTGTTGAGCGCCTCCCAGGCCATCCCGCCGGTCAGGGCGCCGTCGCCGATCACGGCGACCGTGTGGCGGTCGTCGCCGCGCAGCCGGTACGCCTTGGCCAGGCCGTCGGCGTAGGACAGCGCGGTCGAGGCGTGGGAGTTCTCCACGATGTCGTGGGCCGACTCGGCACTGCTGGGGTAGCCCGACAGGCCGCCCTCCTGGCGCAGGCCGTCGAAGTCACCGGCCCGGCCGGTGAGCATCTTGTGGACGTAGGCCTGGTGCCCGGTGTCGAAGACGATCCGGTCGATCGGCGAGTCGAAGACCCGGTGGATCGCCAAAGTCAGCTCGACGACGCCGAGGTTGGGGCCGAGGTGGCCGCCGGTGCGCGAGCAGCTCGCGACGAGGAGGTCGCGGATCTCGCTGGCCAGGAGAGTCAGATCGGCGTCGGAGAGATCACCCAGATCACGAGGCGAGGACAGCGACGCGAGAACAGCCATGCCGGGCAGTCTACGTCCCAGTAGCCACAGGCCCGGATCGTCAGGCCAGGCTCACGCGCGCCACCGCGGGCTGCTCGAGGCTGCCCATCCAGACCGTGCCGTCGTGCTCGCGCACCCCGGTCACCATCGCGTACCGGTCGGCCGGGCGCTCGACGTCGTGGACCAGCCGTCCCGTGTCGTCGTACGCCTGGACGCGCACGCAGGGCGCGATCTGCGGCTGGAGCCACGCCGGTGCCTTGGTCGCGGCCGTCCGCACCCATCGCGGCGCCTTCTCGAGCAGGGCGAGCGAGGCGTTGACCGGGCTGGCGATCGTCACCCAGATCAGCCCGTCGGAGCCGCGCGCGATGTTGTCCGGGTGTCCGGGAAGGTCGGCGACGAGATGGTCGCGGGTGCCGGCCAGCGGGCCGCTCAGCCAGTGCCGTACGACCGTGCACCCGCCGGTCTCCGCGACCGCCACGAACGACTCGTCGGCGGCGAGTGCGACGCCGTTGGCGAAGAAGAGGCCGTCGAGCACGACGCACACCTCACCGGAGGGATCCAGGCGCAGCAGCCGGCCCGTACGGGTGTGGAGGATGAGGTCGTCGCGCCAGTGCTCCTGCCCGAAGCGGGTCGAGGAGTCGGAGAACCACACCGTGCCGTCGCTCCCGATCGCGGCGTTGTTGCAGAAGCGCATCGGGCGACCGTCGACCTCGGCGAGGCGCCGCTCGACGCCGCCGGTGCGCGGGTCGACCAGCAGTACGCCGAGCGTCGAGTCGCAGACGAGAAGCCGGCCGTCGGGGTGGAGCTCGATGCCGAGGGGATGGCCGCCGGTGTCGGCGACCCGATCGATGCGACGCCCGTCGGCACTGATCCGCCAGATGGAGCCGTCGCCGGTCCCGGTGAAGACGCACCCCTCGTCGGGACCGGACGTCACGACGACGACGTCCTCGGCACCGTGAGCGGGGACGGGAACCACCTCGAGCGGGGACATGACGGCAGCGTACGGCGCCGCTGGTGCGGTGGGCGGCGGTCGCTGGGGCGAGGTGGCAGACTCGCGGCATGGCGCTCTCCCCTGACCAGAAGACCCGTCTCGTCGTCGTGGCCGTTGCGGTCCAGGCCGCGATCGCGGCGGTGACCATCCGCGACATCAACAACCGCCCGGCCGCGGCGATCCGAGGCCCGAAGCGGCTGTGGCGGGTGGTCGGCAGCGTCAACACCACCGGCTCGGTGGCGTACTGGATCATCGGCCGCAAGCGCGGCGCCCAGGTCGCGGCGATCACCGAAGGCGAGTGATCGACCGGGCCGGGCCTACCCGAGGAAGCTGAGCCGCACCTCACGGACGTCGTTGTCGACGTTGAGGTCGACCAGGCAGATGCTCTGCCACGTCCCGAGGGCGAGCCGCCCGTCGAGGACCGGGACGCTCGCGTACGGCGGGATCAGCGCCGGCATCACGTGCGAGCGACCGTGCCCGGGCGAGCCGTGACGGTGCCGCCACCGGTCGTCCTTCGGCAACAGGTCCGCGAGCGTGGCGAGCAGGTCGTCATCGCTGCCCGCGCCGGTCTCGAGGATCGCGATGCCGGCGGTGGCGTGCGGCACGAAGACGTGCACCAGCCCGTCTCGGTGCCCATCGGCGAGGCTCGCGACGTACTCCTCGACGTCCCGCGTGATGTCGAGGACGACCTCGCGCGCACCGGTGCGATAGCTGCGGACCTCACTGTCCACGCAGGATCTCCTCGACGCGCTCGACCTTCTCGTGCAGCTGGCCGGTGAAGCCGGGCCGGATGTCGGCCTTGATCACCAGGCTCACCCGCGGCGAGACGGCGACCACCGCGTCGGTGGCGCGCTTCACCACGTCGAAGCACTCCTCCCAGGAGCCCTCGATCGTGGTGAACATCGACGTGGTCTCGTGCGGAAGGCCGGAGGCCCGCACCACCGCGACCGCGGCGGCCACGGCCTCGGCGACGCCGCCGGTCTCGTCTCCGACAGTGGGGGCAACGCTGAATGCGACAAGCATGTCGCCAGCCTACGGCGGCAGGTCGCACCGGAGCGGGCGATGCGCTCCCCTGCGGACGAGGGCCCTGCAGCAACATCTGGCTACCGGCCGGTAGGGTGTGCGCTCGTTCACATCCGCAGGGAGGAGAGGACATGGCCGCGCTCGAGAGGCTCGCCGGGCACCTCGGGGTCTCGACCGATCGCCTGGTCGCGTTCTCGTCGTACGACGAGGACCGGATCGCACGACTCGACGCGCTGCTCACCGCTGCCATGGCCGCCGAGGACAAGGCGTTCGCGGACGGCCTGGAGAAGGCGCTGCGCTCCGTCCCGCGCCCCTTGCGCCCCGCAGCCAAGCGGTTCCTGTTCGGCGGCGGCCGTGGGTGACCTGCCCAGCCGGATCGAGGTGACCAAGCTCGCCCAGGAGCTCGGCGCGTCCGAGGCCGACCTCGCCTTCCTCGCCGGCAGCTCCCAGCAGGAGATCCGCGACCTGCGGCGACTCGCCCAGACGGCGCTCTCCGCCCGCAACGAGGACCGGGTCACGCTACTCGCCTCCCTCAGCCGGATGCTGCCGGTGCCGCTGACCGCGAAGATCGCCGAGGTCGCGCTCGGCCCGGTGCTCAGCGCGCGCATCGCCGGCGCCCTCGACCCGCGCGAGGCCACCCGGCTGGCCGGGCACCTCACCCCGTCGTTCCTGGCGGCGGTCGCACCTGCGCTCGACCCGTCGCGGGTCGAGTCGATCATCCGGGGTCTCCCGAACCAGCTCGTCGTCGACGTCGGCCGGCTCCTGCTCCGGCAGGGCGAGCACCTCACGCTGTCGCGCTTCGTCTCGGTCGTCGACATCAACACCGCGATGGGCGTCGTGGCGCGCGCCTCCGGTCACGACCTGCTACAGATCGCGATCTACTGCGACGAGCCGGCCGCGCTCGACGCGATCGCGCAGCGCGTCCCCGACGAGATGCTCGCGGGCGTCATCCGGGCCGCCTCGGACGAGGACGCGTACGACGCCGCGGTCTCGCTGCTCGCCGCACTCTCCCCGGCCACCTGCGCGCGCCTGGTCGACCAGATCCACGCGGTGCCGGCCGAGGCCCGCGAGGCGATCGTCGCGGCGGTCGCCGAGCACGATGCGTGGCCCGGCATCCTGCCGGCGCTGCTTGAGGTGCAGCTGGACACGCTCCGCGAGATGGTCAACGTCGCGACCACGATGGACGCCGAGCTGATCGACCGGGTCGTCGAGCACGCGCGCACGCTCGACCTCGCCCCTGTCCTGGTCCAGCTGGTGCTCGCCTTCGACGACGAGCACCGCTCCGCCATCGGCGACAGCAAGGCGCTGCGCTCGCCCGACCTGCAGGCGTGGCTGATCGCCAGCGACAGCGCACAGCGGGTCGTCCCGGTCCTCGAGGCGCTCGGACTGCGCTGATCGCCACGCACGACGTCATACGTCCCGTGCGTTCGTAGACGCTTGGGACGTATGACGTCCCGCGCCGTGGCCTACGGCCGCAGCTCGATCACCATGTTCACCGGCGTCTCCATCGCCCGGCGGACGTGGGAGAACCCGGCACGCTCGGCCACGTCGCGCAGCCGGGCCTCGCCGGCCTGTGCCCCGAGCGCCGCGCCGACGTCCTGCGCGAGCGACGACGGGGTACAGATCATCGTCGAGGCCGCGTAGAACACCCGGCCGACCGGGTTGAGGTTCTCGAGGATCGAGTCGCCGGCGCGTGGCTCCACCAGCATGACGGTGCCGCCGGGCGCGAGGGCGGCGCGGGCGTGCTCGAGCGCGCCGACCGGGTCGCCCATGTCGTGCAGGCAGTCGAAGAAGCAGATGAGGTCGTAGTCCGAGCCCGGGTAGTCGTCGGCCTTCGCCCGGGCGAACTCGGTGTTGGCCGCCACCCCTTCTTCCTGGGCCAGCGCTGCGGCGCGATCGATCGAGGCCTGGTGGTAGTCGAAGCCGACGAACGTCGAAGCCGGGTAGCGCTGCGCCATCACCGCGGTCGAGACGCCGTGCCCGCAGCCGACGTCGGCGACCTTCGCCCCCGCCATCAGCGCCTCGTGCACACCGTCCATCGCCGGAAGCCACTCGTCGATCAGGTGCATGCGGTAACCGGGCCGGAAGAACTGCTCGGTGCCCAGGAACAGCCCGGGATCGTGCTCGTGCCAACCGAACCCGTGGCCCTCCGCCATCGCCTCCTTGATCCGCGGCAGGTCCTCGTAGACCGAGCGGACGATGTGGAAGCCGCCGGCCATGTAGACCGGGCTGTCGGGATCGCAGAAGACCATCGCCTGCTCGGGCGACATCTGGAACATGACGTCGCCGGTCTGCCGATCGATGTCGGTGCCGACGTAGCCGCTGGCGGCCTGGGCGCACAGCCACTGGTTCGCGTACGGCTCGGGGACGTTGCACCGGGCCGCGAGATCGGCCGCCGACAGTGGCCGGCCGTCGCCGAGCGCCGACCAGAACCCGAGGTCGACGCCCAGGATCACGAGGGATCCGTTGAGTGCCGCGCCGATGTCGGTGACGGCCTGGAAGACCATCGCCTCGAGCCGGGCCATGTCGGGCTCGGCGCTGGCGGTGGGTGTCGCTGCGGCGGTGGCGCCCTGCTGGGATCCGCCGGCTGGTGACTCTGGTGCTGACATGGGAGGTCTCCTCGCTCCAAACGCCACGGCGATTCCGTCGTGGAGACGCCAAGCACGCTACGCCGATGCACACCGGCCCTGAAGGCCCTGCAGCGCAAAGGCTCGCGGGCGCCGCCAGGTTCCCCCATCGGAGGGATCGGTGCCGGCCGCACGAACGCGGCGAGGCCCGCTCCCCGAAGGGAGCGGGCCTCGCCGGTACTCGTCGATCAGCAGTCAGTTGCCGGGCCGCCGCGCTCGGCGCGAGATCGAGCAGGCTCGACTCGCGGCCTCGCTCGTCAGGCGTTGACCAGGTTGCGCAGCACGTACTGCAGGATGCCGCCGTTGCGGTAGTAGTTCGCCTCGCCGGGGGTGTCGATGCGGACGACCGCGTCGAACGAGACACCCGTGTCGGTGGTGACCTTGACCGTCTTCGGGGTGGTGCCCTCGTTGAGCGCGGTGATGCCCGCGATCGAGAAGGTCTCCTCGCCGCTCAGACCCAGGCTGTCGGCGTTCTGGCCGGCCGGGAACTGCAGCGGGATGACGCCCATGCCGATGAGGTTCGAGCGGTGGATGCGCTCGTAGCTCTCGGCGATGACGGCCTTGACGCCCAGCAGCGAGGTGCCCTTGGCCGCCCAGTCGCGCGACGAGCCGGAGCCGTACTCCTTGCCGGCCAGGACGACGAGCGGGATGCCGGCCTCCTGGTAGTTGACCGACGCGTCGTAGACCGCGGCGACCGGGGCGTCCGCCTGGGTGAAGTCACGGGTGACACCACCCTCCGGCAGGTCAGCGGAGCCCGGGGCGCCGATCTTGTTCCTGATCCGGATGTTGGCGAAGGTGCCGCGGATCATGACCTCGTGGTTGCCTCGGCGCGAGCCGTAGGAGTTGAAGTCGCGCTGGGCGACGCCGTTCTCCGCGAGGTAGCGCCCGGCGGGCGAGTCGGCCTTGATGTTGCCGGCAGGGCTGATGTGGTCGGTGGTGACCGAGTCGCCCAGCTTCAGCAGCACCCGTGCGCCCTCGATGTCGGTGACCGGCGAGGGGGTCAGCGACATGCCGTCGAAGTAGGGAGCCTTGCGGACGTAGGTGGAGTCCTCGTCCCAGGTGAACGTCGACCCGGTCGGGGTCGGCAGGTTCTGCCAGCGCTCGTCGCCGGCGAAGACGTCGGCGTAGTCCTTGGTGAACATCTCCGAGGTGATCGAGGAGGCGATCACGTCCTCGACCTCGGTCGGGGTCGGCCAGATGTCCTTGAGGAAGACGTCGTTGCCGTCCTGGTCCTGGCCCAGCGCATCGTGGAACAGGTCGATGTCCATCGTGCCGGCGATCGCGTAGGCGATGACCAGCGGCGGGGACGCCAGGTAGTTCATCTTGACGTCCGGGTTGATCCGGCCCTCGAAGTTGCGGTTGCCCGAGAGCACCGAGACGACGGCCAGGTCGTTCTCCTGGACCGCGGTGGAGATCTCCGGGATGAGCGGGCCGGAGTTGCCGATGCAGGTGACGCAGCCGTAGCCGACCAGGTTGAAGCCGAGCTTCTCCAGGTAGGGCGTCAGGCCCGACTTGTCGTAGTAGTTGGTGACGACCTTCGAGCCCGGCGCCAGCGTGGTCTTGACCCACGGCTTGCGGGTCAGGCCCTTCTCCACGGCCTTCTTCGCCAGCAGCGCCGCACCCAGCATCACCGAGGGGTTGGAGGTGTTGGTGCACGAGGTGATCGAGGCGATCGTGACGGCGCCGTGGTCGAGGGTGAAGCGCGAGCCGTCCTCGAGGGTGACCTCGACCGGCGTACTGGCACGCCCGCCGTCCTTCGGCGCGGCGGAGAGGTGGTTGTTCGGGGCCGGAGCACCGTTGCCCGCGTGCGAGGGGGCGTCGCTGGCCGGGAAGCTCTCCTCGACGGCCTCGTCGTAGCCCGTCGTGTCCTGCGCCTCGCCGGCGTAGTCGACCAGCGCGCCGCGGAAGGCCTGCTTGGCGTCGGTCAGCTGGACGCGGTCCTGGGGGCGCTTCGGGCCGGCGATCGAGGGAACGACCGTGGACAGGTCCAGCTCGAGCTTCTCGGAGAAGCGGGGCTCGGCGGCCGGGTCGAGCCAGAGGCCCTGCTCCTTGGCGTAGGACTCCACCAGGGCGAGCTGCTCGGTCGAACGACCGGTCAGGCGCAGGTAGTTGATCGTCTCGTCGTCGATCGGGAAGACCGCGATGGTCGAGCCGAACTCCGGCGACATGTTGCCGATCGTGGCCCGGTTGGCCAGCGGCAGCGCAGCCACGCCGGCGCCGTAGAACTCGACGAACTTGCCGACCACGCCGTGCTTGCGCAGCATCTCGGTGATGGTGAGCACCAGGTCGGTCGCCGTCGAGCCCTCGGGCAGGTCGCCGGTGAGCTTGAAGCCGACGACGCGCGGGATCAGCATGGAGACCGGCTGGCCCAGCAGGGCCGCCTCTGCCTCGATGCCACCGACGCCGAAGCCGACGACGCCGAGGCCGTTGACCATGGTGGTGTGCGAGTCGGTGCCGACGCAGGTGTCGGGGTAGGCCTGCAGCACCCCGTCGACCTCACGGGTGAAGACGGTGCGGGCGAGGTGCTCGATGTTGACCTGGTGCACGATGCCGGTGCCCGGCGGGACGACCTTGAAGTCGTCGAACGCGGTCTGGCCCCAGCGCAGGAACTGGTAGCGCTCGCGGTTGCGGTCGTACTCGATCTCGACGTTCTTGGCGAACGACTCCGGCGTACCGAACGCCTCGGCGATCACGGAGTGGTCGATGACCATCTCAGCGGGGCTGAGCGGGTTGATCTTGGTCGCGTCGCCGCCGAGGTCGGCAGCGGCCTCGCGCAGGGTGGCGAGGTCGACGATGCACGGCACGCCGGTGAAGTCCTGCATGATCACGCGCGCCGGCGTGAACTGGATCTCCTTGTCGGGCTCCGCGTTCTCGTCCCATCCCGCGAGCGCCGTGATGTCGGCCGCGGTGATGTCCGCGCCGTCCTCGGTGCGCAGGAGGTTCTCGAGAAGGACCTTCAGCGAGAACGGGAGCGACTGGACGTCGATCCCGTCACCCTTCACCGCGTCGAGGCGGAAGATCTCGTAGGACTTGCCGTCCACGTCCAGGGTGCTCTTGGCACCGAAGCTGTCCTGACTGGCCAACGCCAACATCTCCTAGGTTTCAACCGACGAGCTTGAAGTCTTCGACGCCATCCTGCCCCGTGCTCCAGCGGGCGGGGTAGTAAGGCTGCCCTTGCTTCACGGCCTGCCACCCGGATGAACGTCTTGATATCAAGATACATGAGATCGAGGGATTTTTCAGGCTCCGGCGCACTCCGGACGCCTCAGCCCACCCGACGTGCGCGCAGGACGAGGTCGTCGACGTGGTGGTGCGCGGTGGCCGAGCCCGGCGGACGGGGGCGCTTGTCGTCGACCTCGATGACCCAGCCGTCGGCCTGCCGCAGCGCGGCGGCGAAGTCCTCGATGTTCACGTACGCATCGGCGTCGAAGGGCCGGTG
Source organism: Nocardioides sp. JCM 18998 (assembly GCF_055391535.1). Lineage (NCBI taxonomy): Bacteria > Bacillati > Actinomycetota > Actinomycetes > Propionibacteriales > Nocardioidaceae > Nocardioides > Nocardioides sp. JCM 18998. Next base: position 3,146,268 of record NZ_AP043886.1, on the reverse strand, counting down.
CTGGTGCTGCGGACTGCGCATCGCCTCGAGGTCGTGGCTGAGCACGATCAGCGTCCCGCCGGGAGCGACGGCATCGAGGACGTTCCGCACGCCTCGAAGATCCGGCGTCCGAGGGATCGACGCGTAGCACGCGGCGACCAGGTCGAAGCCGCCCTCGGCGAACGGCTGGCGGGCGTTGGCGTCGGCGAGGAGCCCGACCACCTCGAGACCCCGACGGCGGGCCTCACCCTCGATCCGGTCGAGCGCCCGCGCGGAGATGTCGCTCGCGGTCACCGTCCAGCCCTGCTCAGCCAGCCAGAGCGCGTCGCCTCCCTCACCGGCGCCGACGTCGAGGGCGCGCCCGCCGGACAGGCCGGACGCCTCGACGACCAGCGAGACGTTCGGGTTGCCGCTCCACAGCTGCTCGCCGGAGTAGCGGTGGTCCCAGTCTGCGGCGGATCCGGACGGGCGCGCGGCGTCGCGTACGTCCTCGCCGGCGAGATCGAAGGCGACCATGGCGCCGATCCGACTGCCGTGGGCAGCGGCCTGCAACACCTGATGGCTGGGATCGGTGACGTTGCCGACTGCGTAGACCCCCTCGACCGACGTGGCGCCGAGCTCGTCGACGGCGACGATCTCGCCCAGCCCGGTGGCGTGCGGCTCAGGCTGGAGCCCGAGGCCGGCGAAGGGCTCGACCCCAGGGTGGAAGCGCGGCCCGACCGCGACGGCGTCGGCCTCGATCCGCGAACCGTCACCGAGCTCCACACCGCCCACCCGGCCGTCGACCGCGACGACCCGGGCAACATCCGCCGTACGGACGTCGACGCCGGCCGCCCGCAGCACGGCGACCTCAGCGGCGTCGACCGCCACGCCTTCGGCGACCAGCACGGTGAGGTCGGCGGTCAGCTGGCGGAAGACCGGCGCGGTGTGCAGGCCCATCGGGTGCGTCACGACCTGGACGACGCGCTGGTCGCGGACCTCGTAGCCATGGCAGAAGGGGCAGTGGATCACGGTGTCACCCCAGTGCTCGGCGAGGCCCTCGACCGGCGGGAGCTCATCGATCAGACCGGTCGCCACCACGATCCGGCGGGCGACCACGGAGTTCCCCTCGGCCAGCTCGACGACGAAGCGCCCGTTGAGGCGGGACGCCTCGACGACGCGTCCGGAGAGCACCTCGACGCCGTAGCCGCGCACCTCCGCCCGAGCGTCGGCGATCAGCTCGGCCGGCGCGCTGCCGTCTCGTCCGATGAAGCTGTGCATGTGCGCGGCCGGGGCGTTGCGCGGCTCGCCGGAGTCGACGACGATCACCGATCGGCGCTGGCGGCCGAGCTGCAGCGCAGCGGCCAGGCCGGCGGCCGACCCTCCGATGATGGCGACATCACAGTGCCGGACGACGGCGGGAACGGGCTCGTGATCGTGGTCGTGGCTCATGCCCCCGAGGCTAGACACGCGTTTCACAATACGCCAGACTCATTGCAGTATTCGCAAGGAGGTTCAGATGGTCGAGTCCATCGACATCGAGCGCGTCGTCCGTACCCGGCTGCGCAGCCTGCGCACCACGCTCGGGCTCTCCCTCGAGGAGCTGGGCGCGCGCACCAACCTCAGCCCGTCCACGATCAGCCGCATCGAGACCGGCAAGCGGACGATCAGCCTCGACGTCCTGCTGCCGCTCGCGACCGGCCTCCAGGTCGGCCTGGACGCGCTGCTCGACGTGAGCTCCGATGACGACGTCGTCATCCGCCCCACGCCGAGCCGGATCGGGGGCCGGACGACCTGGAACCTGAGCCGCCCCGACAGCACCACGATCGCGATCAAGGTGCTCCTCGAGCCGACCGGCGAGCAGGTCCAGCAACGGGTCCACCCGGGCCACGACTGGCTCTTCGTCCTCAGCGGCCGCATCCGGCTGCTGCTCGGCGATCGGGAGATCGTCGTGCACGCCGGCGAGGCGGCCGACTTCGCCACCATGACGCCCCACGCGTTCGCCGCGATCGACGAGCCGGCCGAGCTGCTGATGATCTTCGATCGCGACGGCCAGCACGCGCACGTCCACCGCGGCAGGGAGTGAGGCCCCTCGAGCCGGGCGTCTCCCCCGCTGGGTCGCTCAGCGGCTGCCGCGCAGCGGGCCGACCAGGCGGGGTCCGGCGAGGCGGGCCTCAAGGCGCCGGCCGCCGCGCTTGAGCGGCTGGGCGACGTACTCCCCCAGGATCACGCCCGCCGCGAGGGAGACCGCGATCGTGACGGCGGTGAACAGCGCGAGCAGCCCCTCCGGCGTGCTGTTCGGGCCCTCGTCCGACAGTAGGAGGGTGAGCCCGCGGTAGATCGAGATGCCCGGCAGCATCGGCACCATCGCCGGCACGACGATGACGAGCGGGGGCACTCGCATCCGGGCGGCGACGCCGTACGCCACCAGGCCGATCACGAACGCGGCGATCGCCACCGGCCAGGCCCGCCCCATCTCGCGCAGGGCCGTCGCGATGCCCATCGCGACGGCGGCGATGACAGCGATGGGCACCAGGATCCTGGCCGGCGCGTAGCAGGAGTACGCGAAGGCGCTGGCGGCGATCGCGGAGCCGAGGATCGTCAGGCCGACGGTCTGCAGGTTGGTCGCGCCGGGAAGGATCGCCGGGATGGGTACGCCGACCGAGCTCGCCACCGTCAGGCCGGCACTGACGCCGGCGATGATGCCCGCTGTCGAGAGCAGTGCCTCGAGGACCCGTGCGTTCGCGGTGATGTAGAAGCCGGACAGGCCGTCCTGGAGCGCGCCCATCAGGCCGATGCCGGCCAGCAGGACGACGATGTTGGCGGTGATCGCCGAGGAGACGTCGACGTCGAGCGGGGTGGCGGTCATCGCGACCGCGAGCAGCGAGGCCACCCCCGCGCCGGCGATCTGCTGGTAGAAGACGGGGATCCGGCGGCGGGACAGCACCAGCTGGATCCGGTCGATCAGCCCGGCGGAGACGAACGCCAGCAGCGCCACCGGGGCGTCTCCGCCCAGCTGGACGGCGACCGCAGCCGCCATCACCGCGAGCCCGAGAGTGGCCGCCCACCGCGGCCGGCTGTGACCGGTCGAGGTGATCCGACCGAGGGCGGTCCGCGCGGTACGCAGGTCGACGTCGCCGCGGATCACGTCGCGGATGAGGTGGTCGACGAGGGTGAGGTGCTCGTAGTCGATCGCGCGGGACTTCACCAGCCGGCTCGCCGAGATCGGCGGCTCGTCCGGACCCGGCCTGTACTGCATGGCCACCATCACGAAGGTGACGTCGATGTCGCAGTTGCGCAGGCCCAGGGCCCGCGACACCATCCCCATGGTGTCGACCGCGTCCGCCGCACCCGTGCCCGACGCGATGAGCAGGTCGCCGACACGGGTGCAGAAGTCGAGTGTCAGGTTCACCTCGCGAACATCCATGCCCCGAGGTTGCCAGGTGGCCCGCCGCCACAGCCCACGACCCGGGCCGAAACGCCGCTGACCGCGACCACGTCGAGAGTCGATCGACGTGGCCGCGGTCAGCGGATGACCCGGAGGTCAGCGGGCGAGCGCTGTCAGTAGCGCATGCCGTACCCGAGCCGGTAGAGCGGATGCGCGCTGTCGGCCGGCAGGTCGGACTTCTGCTTCTCCACCGCCGCCATCGACCTCGGCAGCTCGAAGGGCAGCTTGCCCTCGGGCCGGGCCTTGCCCGACACGAGCGCGAAGAGGGCGTCGTCGCTGAGTCCGAAGTTGGCCAGGATCGCCGAGGCCTTCGGCTTCAGCTGGGTGAGGATCGCGGGGCGGTCCATGTAGACCGAGACGATCGTGGGCACCTGGGCGCTGATCTTCGCGATGGCGTCGAAGTCCTTCTGGCCGGGCTCGAAGGCGAGGTTGCCCTCGTGCTGGAGACTGCCGAAGGTGTACTGCGGGTGCAGCGTCTCGTACGGCGTCGAGGTCCGCGCCAGCGCGAAGTCGGCCTTCTGCGGGCTGCTCACCACGCGGTACCCGGCCCGCTTGGCCGCCGCCGCGTCGACCCCGTAGAGGTAGACCTTGCTTCCCCTGCGCGCGGGCAGCGCCCGGGCTGCGTGCTTGGCGACGCGAGCGTTCTTCAGCAGCACCGTGCCGTGCTCCTGCGCCTTGGTGGCCTGGGCCTGGAAGCGGGCGTTGCCGACGATCCGCGCCGCCGCGGCCGGGCTGACGTACGGGTCCTCGAACAGGCCCTGCTCGAACTTCTGGGTCAGGATCCGCTGCACCGAGGCGTTGATCCGGGCGACGCTGACCTTGCCCTGAGCGACGGCCTGGACGATCGGCGACCAGTCCTCGGTGCCGCCGAACTGGTCGAGACCGGCGTTGATGCCCTTGGCGTACCGCTCGACGAGGGTGGCGTTCTCCATCCCCCACGGCGTCCCGAAGCCGACGAAGCCCGGCGTCTGACCCGCCGGCCAGCCGTTCTCGCAGTTGGCGTCGCAGTCACTGGTGATGCCCCAGTCGCTGAGGACGACGCCGCGGAAGCCGTACGTGCGGCGCAGCAGGTCGGTGAGCATCTGCTTGTTGTAGCCGGCCCCGACCTGCTCGCGCGGCTTTCCGTCGACAGTGACGCCCTTGATGATCGAGTAGGTGGGCATCACGCCCGCCGCGCCGCTGCTGAAGGCGTCCTTGAACGCGTCGAGGTGGCGGCGGAAGCTGCGGTTGCTGGTGAAGGTGGCGTACTTGCCGTAGGCGTTGTGGCTGTCGAAGCCGTTCTCCTGGGCGCCGTACCCACCCCAGTGCTTGACCACGGTGAGGACGCTGTCGGGATGCACCCCGCGACCACCCTGGAAGCCGCGGACGTAGGCCCCGGCCATGGCCCGCACGACGGCGGGGTCCTCACCGAAGGTGCCGTTGATCCGCGCCCAGCGCGGCTCGGTGGCGACGTCGGCCTGCGGGGAGAGCGCCATCTGGATGCCGACGGCTCGGTACTCGCGCCGGGCGATGTCGCCGAACCGCTGCACCAGCGCGACGTCCCGGGTGGCGGCGAGACCGGTGGTCTCGGGCCACTGCGAGAAGCCGCCGGACTGGACGCTGGCGCCCGGGACGTACTGGAACGAGTTGCGCGGGTCGCTGCTGATCGTCAGCGGGATGCCCAGGCGGCCGCTCTCGGCGATGCGCTGCAGCGCGTTGTCCTTCTTCGCCAGTGAGCTGGGATCGTCGCTGAGCCGGGTGATCGCGCTGGTCACGCCGAGATCCTGGATGATGTGGCGCGCACCGGCCATGTCGTAGTCGGTGCCGGTGCCGACCGCCCCACCCGTGGTGGGAAGGGTGCCGTGCACCATCGTCGCGGCCTTCTCCTCGAGCGTCATGCGCCCGACCAGGTCCCGCGCCCGCTTGGCGGGGGTGAGTCGCCAGTCCTCGTACGGATCCAGGCGGCCGTTGCCGTCGAGGTCCTTGAACGTCAGGCCGTGCCGGTGCAGCAGCGTCGCCGAACGTGCTTCGATCCTGGGCTGCGCGGGCGCCTTGGCTGCACTGGCCGCTCCACCGGGTGTGACCACCACGGTGAGGCCGAGTGCGAGAACGGACCCCGAGACAGTCAGGCATCGTCGTAGCTTCATGCTCACTCCTCATGTCGATGTCGTGACCGGCATCACATTAGGTCCAGGTACTCGCCAGGTGGCGCAAGAGGTCCGAGGAGCGGACGGACGACTGCCCACGACGTGACACACGCCCTGGGTCCTCGCCTCAGGTCAGGAGCGAGGCTCCAGCAGGGCGACGCATTCGACGTGGTGCGTCATCGGGAACAGGTCGAAGCCCCGCAGGCTCGACAGGACGTAGCCGTGCTCGGCGAAGATCGCGACGTCGCGGGCGAGCGCGGCGGGATCGCAGGCGACGTACGCGACCGCGCGCGGGGCGCGGGCGACGACCGCCTCCACGACCGGGCGCCGGGCGCCCTCGCGCGGCGGGTCGAGCACGACCAGGTCGACGGGGTCGGCGTAGGAGGACGCGAGCACGGTGGCGACGTCGCCGACGCTCGCCTCGGCCGCGGGGACGTTGGCCGCGGAGTACGCGGAGGCGTTCGGCTCGCCCTCGATCGCCACCACGCGGCCCTCCGGCCCGACCCGGTCGGCGAGGAAGGCGGCGAACAGGCCGACGCCGGCATAGAGGTCGAGCACCGACTCACCCGACTGGGGGTCGAGGGCCTCGAGCACCGCCTCGACGAGCGCGGTCGGAGCGCCCGGGTGGACCTGCCAGAAACCGTCGGCTGCCAGCTCGAAGGTGTGCGTCTCGCCGGCCGCGGTGACCGTCTCGGTGATCGTGGTCGCATCGCCGGGCGCTGCCTCGCGGGCGTCGCGGCGGGCGATGAGGCAGTCGTCGACCGGGATGACGTCGTGGGAGCGGTACTTGCGCATCCCCTTGCCGGGGCCGACGTAGCGCTGCCGGGTACGCCAGCGCAGGCCGTTCTCGTCGCCGGGGACGGCCTCGACGGACAGGCCGGCGACGAGCGGTGACGTCGCGTCGAGCTTCGCCAGGCGGACGAGTTGCTCGCGTACGACGGTGGCCTTCAGCTCCCGCTGGGCGGTCAGGGAGACGTGCTGGAAGTCGCAGCCGCCGCACGCACCGGGTCCGCTGAACGGGCACGGCGCCTCGACCCGGTCCGGCGACGCCTCGAGGACCGCCACGGCGTCACCGCGCCAGAAGCGATCGCCGTCGGTGCCCTCGGTGATCTCGATGGTGACGCGCTCGCCGGGCAGGGCGTGTCGAACGAAGACGACCCGGGTCTCCGGGCTCCCGTCCTCGGTCGTGGCTCCGGTCGCGACGCGGGCGACCACATGACCGCCGTGGGCGATCGGGCCTGCCACGAGGTCGTAGCGCTCCCCCACCCGGGAGCGGCCGCGAACGACCTTGGCACGGGTCTGACGGCCTGGGCGGCGGGGTCCTCGGTTCTGGCTCGGCACGCACGAAGGCTACGCAGGTTGACTACTCCGGACGCAACTGTGACAGCGTGGCCCTGTGCACGTCGTGATCATGGGTTGTGGCCGGGTCGGCTCCACCCTCGCCCGAAGCCTCGAGGACCGCAACCACACCGTGACGGTGATCGACAGCGAGCCGGACGCGTTCCGCCGACTGGGTCCGACGTTCGGCGGTGACAAGGTGGCCGGCATCGGCTTCGACCAGGAGGTCCTGGAGAAGGCCGGCATCCGCCGCGCCGAGGCGTTCGCCGCTGTGTCGAGCGGTGACAACTCCAACATCATCGCGGCCCGGGTGGCCCGTGAGACCTTCGGCGTCGAGAAGGTCGTCGCCCGCATCTACGACCCGGGCCGCGCCGAGGTCTACGAGCGGCTCGGCATCAGCACGGTCGCCACCGTCAAGTGGACCTCCGACCAGGTGCTGCGCCGGCTGCTGCCGCAGGGCACCGAGCCGGTCTTCCGCGACATGTCGGGCACGATCCGCCTCGACGCGATCCCGGCCCCGACCGCGTGGGTCGGCCAGCGCACCATCCGGCTGCAGCAGCAGACCGGCTCGCGGATCGCGTGGATCGACCGGCTCGGCGACGGCATGCTGCCGACCCGCGAGTCGATCGTGCAGGAGGGCGACGTCCTCCACCTGGTGATGCGTGAGGACCACGCCACCGATTGCTTCGCCTCGCTCAACGAAGGACCGAGCGGCGACTGGGTCGACTACGCCTCGAAGGAGAACAGCTGATGCGCGTCGCCATCGCCGGAGCCGGAGCGGTCGGCCGCTCGATCGCCCGCGAGCTGATCCAGAACGGTCACGACATCCTGCTGATCGACAAGGACCCGCGCTCGATCCGTCCCGAGCGGGTCCCCGACGCGGAGTGGCTGCTCGCCGACTCCTGCGAGCTCTCCTCGCTCGAGGAGGCCCGGATGGAGCGCTGCGACGTGGTCATCGCCGCCACCGGCGACGACAAGGTCAACCTCGTCACCGCCCTGCTCGCCAAGACCGAGTTCGGCGTCCCGCGTACGGTCGGGCGGGTCAACCACCCGAACAACGAGTGGCTCTTCACCGACGCCTGGGGCGTCGACGTCAGCGTCTCGACGCCGCGGATCATGTCCGCACTGGTCGAGGAGGCCGTCAGCGTCGGTGACCTGGTGCGGCTGTTCTCGCTGCGCCAGGGCCAGGCCAACCTGGTCGAGCTGACGTTGCCGGCCGACAGCCCGTTCGTCGGCAAGCCGATCGCCGAGATCCCGCTGCCGACCAACTGCGCCCTCGTCACGATCCTGCGCGACCGCGACGTCCACACCCCCACCCCGACCACCCCGGTCGAGTCCGGCGACGAGCTCCTCTTCGTCGTCCCCGCGGAGAACGAGGACGAGCTCGAGCGCCTCCTCTCCCCCACCACCCACAGCGAGTAGCGCCGCCCCGGCCGGGCAGGGGTAACACGATGTTCACGGAGGTAGCAGCCTGACGCAACGGGCTGCCACCCCGGCGAACGACGTGTTACCCCCTCACCTCAGGCTGCGCGGGGCGACGCCTGCCCCAGGGTGTGCCGACCGGCGGGCCACGCCGCCCCGAGCAAGCAGAGCTCCGGGGTTCGAGGCTCACTGAGCACGCACGTCAACCGCTGGGTGGCGTGGACCGACGGGCGGTGCCGCCGCAGGGGCGCTGCGTAAGCAACGCGCCGGACGAAGTCCGCTGCGCGGGGCGACGCCTGCCCCCAGGCGTGCGCCGGCCGGCGGGCCGCGCCGGGCCGGATCAGTCCTCCAGCGGCGTGGCGTTGCGGGCGAGCATCCAGACCATCCCGCCCCACGCGAGGATCCGCAGCGGCCAGCCGACCCCCAGCCGGATGATGCCGAGCACCAGCACGGCGGCGTCCTTGTGCATCGCCCCGCCGTACCCGAGCACGATCACGACCCCCTCGACCAGCGCGAGGATCGCGCCCGGGGCGAGGAAGAGCCAGGTCAGGCGGGTGCAGAGCGTGACGATCTGGCGGTTCTCGTGCCATTCCAGCGGATCACCCGCGACGCTGCCGACCATGAAGCCGATCGCGGGCCAGCGCACCAGGCAGCTGAGCACCAGGCCCACGGTGTAGACACCGGTGATGACGACGCCCGGGACGAAGAAGGCCAGCGCCTGGTCCTCCTGGGAGCCGCCCATGCTGCGGGCGATGTGGACCACCAGCCAGCCGATGCCGATGCCGACGATGGCGTTGGCGACGTACTGGATCGTGGAGCGCTCGACGAGACGCCACACCAGGGCGACGGCGGCGAGCGCGAAGCCGGAGATCAGGGCGAGGCGGATGTCCTTGGCGATCAGCCAGGCGAGGGTGAACGCCAGACCCGGGAGGGCGGCCTCGAGCATGCCGCGCCGGCCGCCGAGGGACGTGGCCATCTGGCGGCGTACGACCGCCTCGACGGTGTCCACGCCGACGTGGTGCGGCTGCGGCTCGGACCCGGCGTCGGACCCGGCGTCGGTCCCGGCGTCGGACCCGGCGTCGGTCTCGGCCGGCGCCGACGGCTCGGGCGTCGCCGGACCGGTCACGGGATGAGCTCGTAGCGCGGATTGAAGATCGTACGGATGCCGTCGTAGCGGCTGATCCGGCCCTGGACCTCGAGCGAGACCCCCGGCGCGATGCCGGTGATCTGGCGTCGGCCGAGCCACACGACAGTCACCACGTCGGTGCCGTCGAAGAGCTCGGCCTCGAGCGCCGGGGCACCGCCGCGCGGGCGCATCGTGACGGTGCGCAGCGTGCCGCGCACCTTGATCCGCTCGCGATCGGCCGCGTCGGCGATGGTGGTGACGTCCTCGCACACGACCTCGGGCCGCTCGCCGAGCCCGTCGGCGTCCTTGGCCCAGGAGCTGAGCGCGTCGCGGAGCTTGCTCATGCCTCCTGCACCTGCTGAGCGTTGGGCGGGATCACGATCGGGAGCGCCTCGCCCTTGGGCATGGCGGTCCTGCCGCGGCTGACCACGACGTGGTGGAGGACTCCCTCCCAGGCGGTGCCGATCTCGGCCTCGACGGCGGGGCGGCCGAGGAAGGTGGCGCGCAGCATCCAACGGGGGCCGTTGATGCCGAGGATGCGGGAGGGCTGCACACCCTGCTCGCCGTCGGGCAGGGTCACCGCGAGCTGGCAGAGCAGCTCGGGACCGAACGCGCCGTCGCGCTGACCGACCTGGCCGCCGCGCGCCTGGACGTCGGCGGCCAGCTGGGGCAGGACCTCGCCCCAGAGGTCACCGTTGCGCGGGGCCGCGAACGCCCGCAGCTCGATGGCGCCGTCCTCGCCGGTGAGCATGACGGCCGCGATCTGGCCGGTGGCCTCGTCGACCTGGAGGCGCAGCTCGAGGCCGTCGACGGTCGGGATGTGGAGGGAGCCGAGGTCGACGCGGGTGATCGGCGCCGCGTCGTCGGGGATCTCGTCGATGTCGTACGGGCCGCGCGGGCCGTCGGCCTGGGCCGGCACGGCCGCCTCGCCGCTCTCCCCACCGTTCTCCTCGGCGGTCGAGATCTCGCCGTCTTCGGGAAAGGCGTCGAGGTTGATCTCGATGGCCTCGGACGTGGACTTGCGACGGAACTTCAACGCAACGCTCTCTCTGTGGTCGTGGGGTCGGCTCGCGGGCTCAGCCCTGCGAGAACCCTCCGGTAGAACCGTAACCCCCCGTGCCCCGGACGGAGCCAGGCAGGACCTCGACGTCCACGAAGCGGGCGGTCTCGACGCGCTGGATCACCATCTGGGCGACCCGGTCGCCGCGGCGCAGCACGATCGGGTCGTGCGGGTCGAGGTTGATCAGCAGCACCTTGATCTCGCCACGGAAGCCGGCGTCCACCGTGCCCGGCGTGTTCACGATCGAGAGGCCGTGGCGCGCGGCGAGCCCGGATCGCGGGTGCAGGAGGGCGACGTACCCGTGCGGGAGGGCGATCGCGATGCCCGTCGGGACCAGCGCCCGCTCTCCGGGCGCCAGGGTGACGTCGACGGTGGTCACCAGGTCGGCACCGGCGTCGCCGGGGTGGGCGTACGCGGGGGCGGGCAGGTCCCGGTCCAGCCGCTGGAGGGCGATGTCCACGGTGTGCGCGGGAGGCGTTTCAGACACGGGCGGGACCCTATCGCGGGACCCGGATCGTGGGTTCTGGAGGCAGGGATGAAAAACTCTCCCGCTGTGAGCACAGGGAACGTCGGGAGCACCGCGATCTATCAGGAGCGCCTGACCGTGCCGCTGCGCTGGTGGGTGCAGGGGACGATGTTCGTCGCGACCCTCTGGCTGGCGATGATCGTCTCGATGCCGGCCGCCCTGGCGTGGGGCCTGACGGCCGCGATCATGGCGCTGCTGACGCTGGGCTACACCGCGTACGGCGGCGCCCGCATCGTGGTGGGCGACGGCATGCTGCGCGTGGGCCGCGCCCAGATCGAGGCCGGGTTCCTCGGCGAGGCGACCTCGCTCGACCCCGAGGCCGCTCGTCGCGTCGCGGGACGGGACGCGGATGCCCGCGCCTACCTGGTGCTGCGCCCCTACCTGAAGCGCGCGGTCAGGGTCGCGATCGAGGATCCGGCCGATCCGGCGCCGTACTGGCTGATCAGCACCCGCGACCCCGACCGGCTGGCCGCGGCGATCACCTCGCTCACCAGCACCCGCTGACCGTCCTTCCCGGATCGGGCTAGGGTGGCCGGTATGGGGAAGAAGAAGGCCGACGCGCCGCAGAACTCGAAGGCCTGGGCCGCGATGGCGATGGTGTCGGGCCTCGCGGCAGCCCGTGGCACGAACCTGGTGCTGAACAAGTTCTGGAAGACCAGCACCAAGCGCAACCCGCCGACCAATCCCGCCGACCCCGACGTCGAGCTGTGGGAGGCGGTGGTCTGGTCCGCACTGACCGGGGCGGCCGTCGCGTTGACGAAGATGTTCGCCCAGCGCCGCGCCGCGAGCTACTACGTGAAGTCGACCGGCCAGCTGCCGCCGCAGCTCTCGCACGACGGCAAGTAGGCCGCGACCCGGCTCGCGCCGGACCGTGAGAAGCGGAAGGGCCCCGCCGGCATGGCGAGGCCCTTCATGGGTGTCTGTGTCAGCGTCAGGCGCAGTCGCGGCAGATCATCCGCTTCGCGTCCGCCAGCTGGCTGCGGTGGTGCACCAGGAAGCAGCTCATGCAGGTGAACTCGTCGTCCTGCTTCGGCTTCACCTCGACGGCGAGCTCCTCGTGCGACAGGTCCGCACCCGGGAGCTCGAAGGACTCAGCGGCCTCCGCCTCGTCCTCGTCGACCTTGCCGGAGTTCTTGTCGTGACGGCGCGCCTTGAGCTCTTCGATGCTCTCTTCGGACTGCTCTTCCTCGTTCTTGCGCGGCGCATCGTAGTCAGTCGCCATTCCCGTCCCCTTCTCGTCCTACCAGCGTCCTCTGCCCGAGCCGGCCCCATGTCACCGGTCGGGCGGTGATTGTGCCTTATGGGCCGTACCGATGCACGCGCCGACTCAGGTGTCGACGCGTGAACATCCGGTGAAGGGGCACTATTCCCGCGTCATAGCGCACACTCAGGCGGCGCACGGGTCACCACCCGCTTCGGGCGAGTTACGCGCCGGCGAAGTAGCCCGCCTCGAGGGCGGCCGCCCGCAGCTCGTCGAAGCCGTGCGCGGGAGCGGCCAGGAAGAGCTCACCGCCACCCAGCCCGACGGTCGCCTCCGTACGCGCACCCGCGCCGCGCGCGATCAGCGCCGCGGCGGCGTAGTCCCACAGGTGGACGCCCTCCTCCAGGTAGCCGTCGAAGGTGCCCTGCGCAACGTCGCAGACGTCGAGCGAGCAGGAGCCGGCGCGACGGATGTCGCGCACCTGCGGCAGCAACCGGACCAGGCACTGGGCCTGGAGGCGGCGCAGCCCGGCGTCGTAGCCGAACCCGGTGGCGATCAGGCGCTTGCCCAGCGGGGCCTCGGCCGCGACGGAGATCGCGCTGCCGTCGCGGCGTGAGACCGCCTGCCCGTCGTCGCCGAGGTGCCCGGTGAACTCGACCCGATGGGGCACGTCGATGACGACGCCGGCGACCACGTCGCGCTCCCCGTCGGGGCCCTCGAGCTCGGCGGCGATCGAGACGGCGTAGCGCGGGATGCCGTACAGGAAGTTCACGGTGCCGTCGATCGGATCGACGATCCAGCGAACGCCCGTCGATGTCCCAGGGGTGCCCTCCGTGCTGCCGCCCTCCTCGCCGAGGAAGGAGTCGTCGGGTCGCTTGGCCAGGATGATGCGGCGGATCAGCTCCTCGCTGGCCCGGTCGGCCTCGGTCACGACGTCGGTGTCGGTGGACTTGGTCGCGGCGACCTCGACGACGCGCAACGCCCGGTCGCGGACCAGGTCGGCGGCCGCACGGGCCGCCTCCTGGGCGAGGGCGAGCAGCTCGATCGGGGTCGGCGCGGACGCGGTCGGCGGGGTGCTCATGCGGGGTCTCCGATGCCGGTGAGGGTGGGCTTGCTCCCGCGCTGGCCAGCACAGCAGCCGACCGCGCAGCGGTCCCAGAGGGCGCCGATCTCCCCGACGACCGTACGGGCGACCTCGGTGCCGCGCTCCACGGCGGCGCGCTCCAGAAGCAGGTCTCGGACAGTGGCGACGAAGCGCGGGTCGCTGCCCGGGGTGGCGCTGCGAGCGGCGGCCAGGCCCAGCCGCTCGCAGGTGGCCATCGCCTCGGTGTCGAGGTCGTAGACGACCTCCATGTGGTCGGAGACGAAGCCGACCGGGCAGAGCACGACCGCCTTGACGCCGTCGGCGGCCAGCTCCTCGAGCCGGTCGTTGATGTCGGGCTCGAGCCAGGGGATCTGCGGGGATCCCGAGCGCGAGCAGAACGCGAGCTCGTACGCGTGCGCGATCCCGGTCTCGGCCGCCACGCGGGTGGCGACGGTGCGCGCGACGTCGAGGTGCTGGGCGACGTACGCCCCGCCACCCGCCTCCGGCGGGCCGGAGGCGTCGTTCATCGCCGTCGGGATCGAGTGCGTCACGAACACGATCCGGGCGCCGGCTCGCAGCTCGGCGGGCAGCTGCTGCATCGCAGCGAGGATGCCGTCGGTGACCGGCTCGGTGAAGCCCGGGTGGTTGTAGTAGGCGCGCAGCTTGTCGAAGACGATGCCGCTGTCCTCGCCTCCGTTGAGCTCGCGCGCGTCGAAGAGGTTCTCGCGATACTGCCGGCACGACGAGTTCGACGCGTACGCGCTGGTGGTGAAGACGGCGACGCGCCGTACGCCGTCGGCCTTCATCCGGGCGACCGCGTCACCGAGGTACGGCTCCCAGTTGCGGTTGCCCCAGTAGACCGGCAGGTCGATGCCGTGCTCGGTCAGGTCGGCGCGGAGCGCGGCCAGGAACTCGCGGTTCTGGTCGTTGATCGGCGATCGGCCTCCGAAGAGGAAGTAGTGCTGGCCGACCTCCTCGAGCCGCTCGCGCGGGATGCCCCGGCCGCGGGTGACGTTCTCCAGGAACGGCACCACGTCCTCGGGCTTCTCGGGGCCGCCGAAGGAGAGCAGGAGAACGGCGTCGTACGGGCTGGTGTCGCTGAACGATGAGGCGTAGCGCGAGGCATCCACGAGATCCATCGTATTTGCCGACCGCTAACCTGCGGCACATGGTCCGAAACGATGTGACGTGGAGCAACTGGTCAGGTCTCGAGCACGCCGCTCCGTCGCAGGTCGTGACGCCGACCTCGACCGAGGAGGTGGTGGCCGCGGTGGACGCCGCGCGCTCCGGCGGGACCACCCTCAAGGCGGCCGGCACGGGCCACAGCTTCACCGCGATCGCCTCCCCCGGCTCGGGCGTCCACCTGCTGCCTGGCGGGATGACCGGGATCGTCGCCGTGGACCGTGACGCGATGACGGTGACGGCACGGGCCGGCATGCAGCTCAAGGCGCTCAACGCGGCGCTGGAGGGCCTCGGGCTGTCACTGCACAACATGGGCGACATCGCCGAGCAGACGCTCGCCGGCTCCGTCTCGACCGGCACCCACGGCACCGGAGGGCTGATCGCAGCGGGGCTCGCCGCCCAGCTGGCCGGCTTCACGATCGTGACCGGCACCGGCGACGTGCTGGCCTGCAGCCCCACGTCGAACCCCGAGGTCTTCGCGCTCGGCCGCGTCGGTCTCGGCGCGCTGGGCGTCCTGGTGGACGTGACGTTCAAGGTCGAGCCGCTGTTCGCCCTGGAGGCCATCGAGCAGCCGATGTCGTGGGACGAGTTCCACGGCTCCTTCGACGCGATGACCGCGGAGGCCCACCACGTCGACGCGTACTGGTTCCCGCACACCGACCGGCTGTTGACCAAGCGCAACACCCGGCTGGCCTCGCTCGAGGAGATCGAGCCGCTCCCCCGGGCCCGGGCGTGGTTCGACGACGACTTCCTGCAGAACACCGCGTTCGGCGCGCTGACCGCGGCGGCCAACCTCGCGCCCGGGGTGATCCCGCGGATGAACCGGATGAACGCCTCGCTGCTCTCGCCGCGCACCTACTCCGATGTCGCGCACCGCGTCTTCGTCGCCGAGCGGCGCGTCGTCTTCCGCGAGATGGAGTACGCCGTCCCCCGCGCCGACGGGCTCGAGGTGCTGCGCGAGTGCCGTCGCGTGATCGACGCCTCCACCGAGCGGATCTCGTTCCCGGTCGAGCTCCGGGTCGCTCCCGCCGACGACGTCGCGCTGTCGACGGCGTACGAGCGGGACTCGTTCTACCTGGCGTTCCACACCCACCACGCGGCGGAGCACCGGGCGTACTTCGCCCTGGTCGAGCCGATCCTGCGCGCCGCCGGGGGCCGCCCGCACTGGGGCAAGCTGCACACCCAGGACGCGGCATCGCTGGCCGAGCGCTACCCGCGGTTCGGGGAGTTCGTCGCGCTGCGCGACCGGCTCGACCCGGACCGGGTCTTCGCCAACGACTACCTGCGCCGGGTCCTCGGAGCCTGAGGGTCAGACCGAGGCGGAGCCGCGCGGCAGCGGGGCGTGCCAGTCCTTCCAGATCGCCAGCACCCGCCACACGAAGCACAGGAGGCCGCCGGCGATGCCGAGGATGAGGTGCGAGAGGCCGAGCTCGTGGCCGAAGCCGGCCACGGCCGCACCGGCGAAGGCCGGGATGGCGTAGATCTGCTGCTGGAGCACCGTCGGGATGCGGCCGCTCAGGACGTCCCGGATCATCCCGCCGCCGATGGCGGTGACCATGCCCATGATGGTGGAGGGCAGCGGGCCGAGACCGTAGTCCATCGCCTTCAGTGCGCCGGCCACACAGAAGAGCGCGAGTCCGGCGGCGTCGAAGACGTTGATCATCCTCTCCAGCCGGCTCACCGCCGGGTGGAACCAGAAGGTCAGCAGGCCCGCCGCGATCGGCACGATCAGGTGGTGCCAGTCGGCGAGCGCCGCGGGCGGTGTCGCACCGATGAGGACATCGCGCATGAATCCGCCGGCGAGCGCCGTGGTTCCGCCCAGGACCAGGACGCCGAAGATGTCGAGATCCTTGCGCACCGCCGCCAGGGCGCCGGTCACCGCGAAGACGAAGATGCCCACGTAGTCGGCGACGGCGACGGTCAAGGACGGATCGGCTGCCACGGCGCCCATGCTCCCAGGTCGCTCGCGGGAGGAAGGAATCCGGCGCGCCGGTGTGCCGGAGCCGAATGGCTCGGTGCGTGCCGTAGGGTTACGCGCATCATGTCGGCCGAAGAGATGCCCCTGACGACCCCGGCTTCATCGCCGGAGCAGGATGCGGATACGCGTCCGGTCTCGGTCACTCTCGCCTCGGTCACGCGCGACGGGCGTCGCGCCATCCTGGTCGACGAGCAGGGTCGCGAGTTCACCCTGAGCCTCGACCCGCAGATGAGCGCGCAGCTCGACCCGCGCGGACGTCCCACCGCATCACCCACCCGCCGGACGGAGGTCCCGATGGAAAGCGCACTGCGCCCCCGCGACATCCAGGCCCGGATCCGCGCCGGCGAGAGCCCCGAGCAGGTCGCCGAGGCCGCGGGCAGCACGGTCGAGAAGATCATGCCGTTCGCCGGCCCCGCGCTCGCCGAGCGCGAGTACACGGCCGAGCGCGCCCAGAAGGCGTCCGTACGCCGTAAGCCCGGCGAAGCCTCCGCGGTCCGCACCCTCGGTGACGCCGTGGCCGCGCACCTGCGCAGCTTCGACATGGAGCTCGAGGTCGCCGCCGCGTCGGTGGTCTGGGACTCCTACCGTCGCCACGACGGCCGCTGGAAGCTGCTCGCCACCTATGACCTGCCGAGCCGAGCCGGCATTGCCGAGCTCACCTTCGACGTGCCCGGCAACTACGTCTCCCTCGACAACGACGACGCCCGCTGGCTGGTCGGCGAGATCCTGCCCGAGCCGATCGCGCCCGAGCCGATCCGCGACGACCTGGAGGCTGCGCGCCTGCGCCGGCTGCAGCCGGTCGAGGAGGCTCCGGCGGTCGACCTGTACACCCCGGTCGAGGCGCCCGTGGCGGAGCCGGCTGCCGAGCCCGAGGCCGAGGTCGGCGCGACCGAGCCGACGGTCGAGATCGTCGCCGCCGAGGTCTCGGTGGAGGCCTATCTCTTCGACGCCCCAGTGCCGGTCGAGAAGGCCGCGCCGGCCGAGAAGGCGAGCCCGGTGGAGGCACCCGCCGAGCCCGACCCGGTCGTCGAGCCCGTGGCGGAGAAGCCCGAGCCCGAGGCGGAGAAGGTGCCGGAGCCCGAGACGCCCCGTCGCCCCGCCTCCAAGCGCCGCGGACGCGCCTCGGTCCCGAGCTGGGACGAGATCATGTTCGGCGGCCCGAGCAAGTAGGTCCCACCGCCCGAGCGGCCGAGTCACCCGTGCCGGAGGGCCGAGTCACCCGTGCCGGAGGGCCGAGTCGGCGCCGGCTGTCAGCCCAGCGCCCGCCACGTCGCCACATTCGCCGCCACCGCCGAGGCATACGACGCCTGCGCGTGCTTGGCGACGGCGCGCAGCCCGGCGAGCGCCGTCTGGAGCTCGTCCGCCCCGGTCATCAGCCGCCGATGGGCATCCTCGTGCGACTGCGCCGCGACGCCGCTCCAGTGCCGGCGCCCCTCGGCCACGACAGCCTCGAGCTCGGCGATCCGACCGGCCAGGGCCGTACGGGCGGCATCGAGCCGGCCGATCGCGGCGTCGAGCTCCGCGAGGTCGACGGTGAAGGCGGTCATGACCCGTCCAACCGCTCATGCAGCCGCCGGGTGACGGCCGCACGGTCGTCGTCGACACCGACCAGCTCCAGCCGGGCCAGCGCGATCGCATCACCCTCGAGCCCGATACCGGCGATCACGTCGCGCATGCCGCGGCACCACTGCGCCCACGCCGTGCGGAACTGCATGGCGGCGCCGCCGGACCAGCTGTCGTCGAGCAGCCGTTCGACCTGCCGGCTCAGGGTGGCCTGCTCCCCGACCAGGTCGTCATGGAGTGCGGCGATCCGCCGCGCGGCGACGTCGAGGGCACCGGGATCGAGCTGCAGCGTCATGCCGAGGTCATACCCGGCGCCCAGCGGGGTCGAAACGTAGCGCTCGAGCCCTGTGGAGAAATCCGGCTAGTCGAAGGGCAGTGGCTCGGCGCCGAGCGACACCGCCCGGGCACGGCCGGCCGTCATCCGGCGGCGGTGGTGCTGACGGCACAGCACCTCGTACGAGACGACGCCGGGCTCCGCATCCACGGTGGGTGCCGCCTCGTCGGTGTCGCCGACGACGATCACCTCGCCCTCGGTCACCATGATCCCGTCCTCGACGCGGGCGTTGTGGGTCGCTCTCTTGCCGCACCAGCACAGCGCCTCGACCTGCAGCACCTGCGTGGTGTCGGCCAGCTCGACGAGGCGGGCGGAGCCCGGGAAGAGACGCGTACGGAAGTCGGTGAGGATGCCGAAGCAGAAGACCTCGATCTGCAGCTCGTCGACGATCTTGGCGAGCGCGTCGATCTGCTCGGGCGTGTAGAACTGCGCCTCGTCGCAGATGAAGTAGTCGATCCTCGTCCCGTGGGTGAGCGCGTCGACGGTGTGGCGCCAGAAGTCGAACTCCGGCCCCACCTCGATCGCGTCATAGGTGAGTCCCAGGCGCGAGGATACGACCGCCGCACCGGCCCGGTCGTGGGCGGTGAAGATCAGCCCGGAGAGGCCCCGGGCGGCCCGGTTGTGGTTCGTCTGGAGGGCGAGGGTGCTCTTGCCCGAGTCCATCGGTCCGGTGAAGAAGGTCAGCGACGCCACGACGCAGGATCCTCCCACGACGAGGTCAGGAGACGAGGATGGGGATCAGCATCTCGTCGGCGGTGAGCGAGCCGTGCAGGCCGACCAGCTTGGTCTCGTACGGGAAGTCCACGCTCGACACGATCGCGTGATCGCCTCGCGACGCCACCACGACGTCCCCGAGCCTCGGCAGGACGCCCGGGAGGACCGGCCCGAACCAGCCCGCCGTGATCGCCTGCTCGCGGGTCAGCACCTCGGCGCGCTCCCCCAGCACCTCCCGCCAGGTGGCCGCCACGTCCGCCACCGCGCCGCCGGCGCAGTACAGGTGCCGGAACCGGGCCTCGCCGCCGAGCAGCGCGAGCCCGTCGCGCAGCTCGAGACGCTCGTCGACGTCGATCCGGCGCTCGGGGGCGGAGTCGACCATGCCGTGGTCGGCGACGACCATCAGCCGGGTGCTGTGCGGCAGCGCGTCGCGCAGCTGCTCGGCCTCGGCGTCGATCATGGAGAGCTGCTGCAGCCACGGCGCGGAGGCGACGCCGTAGCGGTGGCCGGTCCAGTCCAGGTCGCCGTCGTAGAGGTAGGTCAGCGAGCGCGGCTGCTTGGCCGCCTCGACCGCGGCGGCCAGCCGCTCGCCGACCTTGTCGGCACCGACGAACTCCGCCCCACGATGGGCCGCGACGGTGAGGCCGGTGCCGAAGAACTCGCGCTTGTTGACCACCGTGACCGACGCGCCGCCCTCGACGAGGCGCTGGAACGCGGTCGGGTTGGGCTGCCACTGCTTCGGATCGACGTCCTTGGGCCACTGAAGGGCGTTGAGCAGGTGATCGGTGCCGGGGACGCGGGAGGTGTAGCCGACCAGGCCGTGAGCGCCCGGGGTGAGGCCGGTGCCGAAGGAGGTCAGGCTGGTCGCGGTGGTCGACGGGACGCCGGCGGTGCCGGGCTCGGAGTGGGCCAGCAGCGAGGAGAGGAACGGCGCGGCGTGAGCGTAGCGCTCGAGCAGCCGGGCCCCGAGACCGTCGATGAGCATGACGACGTACGCCGGGGCGCTCGGCAGCGCCAGCCCGGCCGGGTCGCCGGCACAGCCCAGCGCGGCGGCGATCGCCGGCACGACGTCACCCAGCGAGCGGATCGAGTAGGCGGGACCGACGAACGTCGGGTCGGGCGCGGGCCTCACGCGCGGTGTCTCTCGTCCGGAGCCGGGCTCAGGCCCGGCCCGTACGGGCGGAGAGCGCCTCGGCGAAGTCGAGCAGCTTCACCACGGCGTCCGCGCCCTCGGCCGCCGCCGAGATCCGCAGCGAGAAGTCGTCGGAGGTCAGCGAGCCGGTATAGCCGTGGTCGGCGTCGCAGTTCGGGTCGGCGCAGCCCGCGGGCTCCAGGTCGACGCGGCCGACGGCGCCCCACCCGATCGTGAGGACGGCCTCGGCCGCCCGGCCCGGACCCTCGGCCGGTGCGGTGACCATCCGGGTCACCACGACCGACTTGACCGCGGAGAGCGCGACGGCCTCCGTGGAGGTCGAGGTGTACGGCTCCGGCAGCAGGTCGTCGCCCGCGTGCTCGTCGGTGTGGGCCAGGATCAGCCGGCTCGGCGTGAGCACCAGGACGCTGAGGTGTCGGCGCACCTCGTCGTGCTCGAACGTCGGCTCGTGGTGGACGAAGAACGCCACCGCGCCCTCGCCCGCGAGCGCGGTCCTCACGCCGTCGAAGACGACGTCGGGGTAGTAGCCGGTGCGCTCGATCGCCGCCCGCATCTCACGGCTCAGATCGACCTCGGTGGAGCTCATGCGTCGAAGTCTCTCACCTATCACGACGGGAGCGTGTCCATCGCCGGTGCGGTGAGCCGCCGCACGAACCAGTCCGAGCGCGGGTCGTCGACCGGATCGAGCCGCGCGCTGGCGGTCAGGACCGCCGCGCCCTCGACGCCGACCAGGACCAGCCCGAGCTCGAGCATGCTGATCTGCGGCAGGTCGTTCTGCAGCTGCGCGACCCGACGGATGAGCCGCTCGACCTCGTCGACGTCGACGACGTCGGCACCGCGGTAGCCGAAGAGGAGGGGCGCGGCCTTGACCTCGCGGACCATCGCCGCGGCGTCGCGACGGGCGAGCGGCGGGATCCGGTACGACCGGTCCCCCACGAGCTCGGAGAGCGGCCCCGCCATGCCGAACGAGATCACCGGGCCGAACAGCGGGTCCTCGGTGGTGCGGATCGTGATCGGCACGCCCGGCGGCGCGTTGCGCTGCACCAGAAAGCCACGAGCCGCTCCCGGGGTCTGCTCCGGGTCGGGCTCCCCGACCGCCGAGGCCAGGCCGCGCCAGGCCTCGGCCATCTCCTCGGCGCCGTCGATGTGGGAGACGACGTGTGCCTGGTCGGGTCGCTCGCGCAGGTGGTCGGCGGTGGCCTTGAGCACGACGTCCCAGCCGAACTCCTCGCCGGCGGCGATCGCGTCGTCGGGCGTCGCCACCGGGCGGGAGGGCCACAGCTCGACGCCGTACGTGGCGAGCAGCCGGGTGATCTGCTCGCGGCCGAGCTCGCCACCCTGCGGGATCTCGGCGAGCATCTCGCGGACCATCTGCCGCGCCCGGATGACGTCGACCTGCTCGTCGGTCTCGGGCAGTGCCGGAGAGTCGGGCGAGCGCACCCACACGGCGTACTCCACGACCCGCGCCAGCGCGCGTACGGCCGACTCCACCGAGGAGTAGGACGGCACCGAGCCGCGGCCCGCGGTCGAGCCGGCCACGTCGGGGACGCGGAGCAGCTCGGGGACGCCCTCCGCGCCGAGGAAGGAGGTGACCAGCGGCTTGTCGGACTGCTCGCCGACCGCGGCGAGCACGTTGGCGATCTCGTCGCCGGAGACGTTGAGCGGCGGGATGTAGACGGCGACCACGGCGTCGACGTCCGGGTCGTCGATGGCAGCGTCGAGAGCGTCCTCGAACTCGTCCGGCGAGGGCTCGGCGCGCAGCGCGACCTGCTTGTTGACCGCGAGCCCGACGCCGGCGGCGGCGTCGGCGGCCAGGAGGCCGAGAGCGTCGGAGTTGCCGACGATGGCGACGCGGCGACCGCGCGGCAGCGGCTGGTGGGCCAGCAGCTGGGCGACGTCGAACATGTCCTCGAGGGTGTCGACCTGGATGATCCCGGCCTGCTTGAACATCGCGTCGACGGCCTGCGGCGGCGCGGCGATGCGGCGCACCATCTGGCCCATCGGCACGCCCTGCGTGGTGCGACCGGAGCGGACCGCGACGATCGGCTTGCGCAGGCTCACCCGGCGGGCGATGCGGGAGAACTTGCGCGGGTTGCCGATCGACTCCAGGTACATCATCACGACCTCGGTCGACTCGTCCTCCTCCCAGTACTGCAGGAGGTCGTTGCCGGAGACGTCGGCACGGTTGCCGGCCGAGACGAAGGTGGTGAGGCCGAGGCCACGGTTGTTGACCTTCTCCAGGATCGCGGAGCCGAGGGCGCCGGACTGGCAGAAGAAGCCGGCCCGGCCGCGCGGCGGCATGATCGGCGCCAGCGAGGCGTTGATCGAGACCTGCGGGTCGGTGTTGATGATGCCGAGCGCGTTGGGGCCGATCAGGCGCAGCCCGTACGAGCGGCTCAGGCCGACCAGGCGGCGCTGGCGGCGCCGGCCCTCGTCGCCGGTCTCGGCGAAGCCGCTGGAGATGACGACCAGGCCGTGCACGCCCTTGGCGGCGCAGTCCAGCACGACCTCCTGGACCGCCTCGGCCGGGACCGCGACGATCGCGACGTCGACCTCGTCGGGGATCTCGGCGACCGACTTGTAGGCCGGCATGCCACTGACCGCCGAGGTGTTCGGGTTGACCACGTAGACCCGGCCGGTGAAGTCGCCGTTGACCAGGTTGCGCACGATCAGCTGGCCGACCGTCTCCTGGCGGCGCGAGGCGCCGATGATGGCGACGCTGCGCGGGTTGAAGAAGCGGTTGATCGAGGCAGACTCGGCCTCGTGCTCGCGAGCCGCGAGCACGCCGATCGCGGTCTCGGTGACCTCGATCGGGAACTCCAGGCTGATGACGCCGTCCTCGTACCCGCTGGCGACCTTGTAGCCGGCGTCGCGGAAGGTCTGGATCATCCGGGAGTTGTCCGGCAGCACCTCGGCCACGAACTTCGAGATGCCGCGCTCGCGGGCGGCCTGGGCGAGGTGCTCCAGCAGCAGCTGGCCGATGCCGCGGCCCTGGTAGGCGTCCTCGACCAGGAAGGCGACCTCCGCCCGTCCCGGCTGGACCACGTCGTAGCGGCCGATCGCGATCATCCGCCCGCGCAGGGTCAGCACGAAAGCCACCCGGTCGACGTAGTCGACCACCGTGAAGCGGCTGACGTCCTTGTCGGAGAGCACCGGCATCGGCGAGAAGAAGCGGTAGTACTTCGACTCGTCCGAGACGCGCGCGTAGAACTCGACCAGGAGCTCCTTGTCGCCGGGCTCGACGGGTCGGATGTGGGCCGTACGGCCATCGCGCAGCAGGACGTCGGCGGTCCAGTGCGCGGGGAAGGTCGGGGTGTCCTCTGAGGTCACAGCGCCAATCTAGCGGGGAGGAGATGCTCGGGGTCGCCCCGACGGCCTCCTCGGATCCCGGGCGCTACGGTCGGAGGGTGCGCCGGGTCGAGCTGTCCGAGGTCGAGGGCGTCCGCGTGGTCCCCGAGGCGCCGCGCGGCGTCGGGGCAGTGGTCCTGTCCGGCTCGAGCGGGCGGGTCGAGTCGGCACGGGCGGAGCTGTTGGCGCGACACGGCGTCGTCGCCGAGTCGTTCCGCTGGTTCGGCGGCGCCGGCCAGCACGACGGGCCATGGGACATCCCGTTGGAGCTGATGATCGGCCGTGTCGACGACCTGGCGCGGGAGTGCGACCGCGTGCTCGTGCTCGGCACGTCGTTCGGTGCCGAGGCGGCGCTCCTCGTCGGCGCCCTGCACGACCGGGTCGCCGGCGTGGTCGCCTTCGCCCCCTCGGACGTGGTCTGGGCGGGGGTGCGCTCCGACGGAAGCATGACGTCCCACTGGACCCTCGGCGGCGAGCCGCTGCCCTACGTGCCCTTCGACGAGACCTGGCAGCCCGAGAGCGACCCGCCGGCGTACGTCGGGATGTACGCCGCCAGCCGGGCACGCTTCGCCGATCGTCTGGCCGCGGCCACGATCCCGGTCGAGCGGATCCCGGAGCTCCTGCTGGTCGCGGGCGGCGACGACCAGGTCTGGTCGGCCACCACGATGGCGGACGCGATCCGGGCGCGGCGCTCCGGCGCCGGCCTCGACACCGTCATCGTCTCGGTGCAGGACGCGGGCCACCACGCGATCCTGCCCGGTGAGCCGGCCCCGGCCGGGGGCGCCCGGATGCGCCGCGGCGGGAGCGAGGAGGCCGGCCGGCGCCTCGGCGCGGCCGCGTGGGAGCGGATCCTCACGATGCTCTGAGGGCGTCGTACGGCGTGGCCTGACGTGAAACCGTCGGTGCCACCAGCGAGAATGCACCCCATGGCACGCGGCAAGACCCAGCAGGAGCTCCCCGACGACTTCGAGGAGCACATCCTCGACACCGACATCAAGGACGAGATGCAGTCGTCCTTCCTGGAGTACGCCTACTCGGTCATCTACTCCCGGGCGTTGCCCGACGCGCGTGACGGCCTCAAGCCGGTGCAGCGCCGGATCCTCTACACGATGAACGACATGCGGCTGCTGCCCGATCGCGGCCACGTGAAGTCCGCGCGCGTGGTCGGCGAGGTGATGGGTCGCCTCCACCCGCACGGCGACAGCGCCATCTACGACGCCCTCGTGCGCCTCGTGCAGCAGTGGACGATGCGGCTGCCGATGGTCGACGGCCATGGAAACTTCGGCTCGCCCGACGGCGTCTCGGGCGCGGCCGCGATGCGATACACCGAGTGCCGGATGGCCGCCCCGGCCGTGGCGATGACCGCGAGCATCGACGAGAACACCGTCGACTTCCGCGGCAACTACGACGGGCGCGAGCTGGAGCCGACCGTGCTCCCGGCCGCGATCCCCAACCTCCTGGTCAACGGCGCCGCCGGCATCGCGGTCGGCATGGCGACCAACATGGCCCCGCACAACCTCATCGAGGTCGTCGCCGCGTGCCGTCACCTGATCACCCGCCCGGCCGCCGACCTCGACGAGCTGATGCGCTTCGTCCCGGGCCCCGACCTGCCGACCGGCGGCACCATCGTGGGCCTGGACGGCATCCGCGACGCGTACGAGACCGGCCGTGGCACCTTCAAGATCCGCGCGACCGCGCGCGTCGAGACGATCGGGCGCCGCAAGGGCATCGTGGTCACCGAGCTGCCGTACGGCGTCGGCACCGAGAAGGTCATCGAGCGGATCAAGTCGCTGGTCCAGGCCAAGAAGCTGCAGGGCATCAGCGACCTGACCGACCTGACCGACAAGAACAACGGCACCCGGATCGTCATCGAGGTCAAGAACGGCTTCGTCGCCGAGGCGCTGCTCGAGCAGCTCTACAAGCAGACCCCGCTCGAGGACTCCTTCGGCATCAACAACGTCTGCCTGGTCGACGGCCAGCCGCGCACCCTCGGCCTCAAGCCGCTGCTCGAGGTCTTCCTGGGCCACCGCTACGACGTCGTACGGCGTCGCTCGCAGTTCCGTCGGGACAAGGCCGCGGCCAGGCTCCATCTGGTCGAGGGCCTGCTGCTGGCAATCATCGACATCGACGAGGTCATCCAGCTGATCCGCTCCTCGGAGAACGGTGCCGAGGCCAAGTCGCGCCTCATCGAGGTCTTCGACCTCTCCGAGCTGCAGGCCGAGTACATCCTCGACATGGCGCTGCGCCGGCTCACCAAGTTCTCCCGCATCGAGCTGGAGAAGGAGCAGTCCGAGCTGCAGGAGACCATCGACCAGCTCGACGCGATCCTCTCCGACGAGAACCTGCTGAAGAAGGTCGTCTCCGACGAGCTGGCGGAGGTTGCCAAGACGTACGGCACCCCGCGCCGTACGGTCCTGCTCTCCTCGGCCGGCACCGCCGCGGCGGCGGCTGCCGCCTCGCCGCTCGAGGTCCCGGACTCGGCGTGCTTCGCGCTGCTCAGCTCGACCGGTCTGCTCGCGCGGACGCGCTCGGACGAGCCGCTGGGCTCGGCGGGCGGTGGCGCAGGCGGCGACAGGGCGAACCACGACGTCATCGTCTCCGCGGTTCCGGCCACGGCGCGCGGCGACATCGGCATCCTCACCTCCACCGGCCGACTGCTGCGCCTCGGCGTGCTCGAGCTGCCGGAGATCCCGCCGACAGCCGGCGAGCCCAACCTCCAGGGCGGGCTGCCGCTCTCGGCGCTGCTCTCCCTCGACCCGGGCGAGCGCGCCCTGGGGCTGTGCACCATCACCGGCGAGGGCCCGGGTCTGGCGCTCGGCACGAAGCTCGGCATCGTCAAGCGGGTCAACCCCGAGGTGCTCGGCAAGGACGAGTGGGAGGTCATCCGGCTGGCCGATGGCGACGAGGTCGTCGGCGCGGTCCAGCTGCGTACCGGCGAGGAGACCCTCTGCTTCATCACCTCGGACGCCCAGCTGCTCCACTTCGGGGCCGACCAGGTCCGGCCCCAGGGCCGCTCCGGCGGCGGCATCGCGGGCGTGCGGATCGCCCACGGCTCGAAGGTCGTCTTCTTCGGCGCCCTCGACCCCGAGGCCGGTGAGGGTGCCACCGTCGTGACCGTGGCCGGCGCCTCGACCGCGCTTCCGGGCACCGAGACCGGCTCGGCCAAGGTGACGCCGTTCAGCGAGTACCCCGGCAAGGGCCGCGCCACCGGCGGCGTCCGCTGCCAGCGCTACCTCAAGGGCGAGGACACCCTCATCTACGCCTGGGCCGGCACGGCGCCGGCGCGCGCCGCGGCCGCCAGCGGCGCCCCGGTCGAGCTGCCGGAGGTCGACGGCCGACGCGACGGCTCCGGCATCCCGCTGAGTCAGCCGATCGACGCTGTCGGCGGCCCGGCGGGCGCACTGCTCGGGGCTCCCGCCGCGGAGTGAGCGCGCGGGGTGGGTGTGGAAGGGTGAGCGCCGTGCTGCGACGCTCCGCCCGTACGTGGGCCCTCTCCCTGACCCTGGCCACCGCCGCCACCGTCGCCCTGACCGGCTGCGGTGGATCGTCGGCGCCCACCGAGTCCCCCACCGAGGCCCTGGCGAGCGCGAAGAAGACGCTCGACGACACCTCCGGGGTCGAGATCCGGCTCGACGGCGCCGACCTGCCGAGCGGCAACGTCCTGGCCGGGGCCGAGGGCACGCTCACCCACGCCCCCGCGTTCGACGGCACGATCACCGTCCACCTGCTCGGCACCTCGGCCAAGGTGCCCGTGATCGCTGTCGACGGCGACGTCTACGCGCAGCTGCCGCTCACGACGAGCTGGCAGAGCATCGACCCGGTCGACTACGGCGTCCCGGACCCGTCCTCGCTGATCTCGCCGGACACCGGCCTCTCCAACCTCCTCACCGCGACCGAGGACCCGAAGGCGGGCAAGAGCGTGCGCGGCGGCAAGGACAACAAGGAGGTCCTGACCACCTACACCGGCACCCTGCCCGCCTCGGCCGTCGCCACCATCGTCTCGAGCGCGACCGGCACCTTCGACGTCTCGTACACGATCGGCGACGACCACGAGCTCTCCCAGGCGGTCCTCACCGGGAAGTTCTACGGCGCCGGCGAGGAGGCCTCGACCTACACGGTGACGCTCGACGAGTACGGCACCGACAAGACCATCACCCGCCCGTGACCGAGGCTCCGCCGGACGCACGCGCCGGACGCCGCCTGCTCGCGCTGGCGGCGATCGCCGTCGCGTTCGCGGCCGCCGACACCTACGTCGTGGTGCTCGCGCTGCCGGACATGATGGCCGGCGTCGGGCTCTCGGTGGAGCAACTGCAGCAGGCGACGCCGATCATCTCGGCGTTCCTGCTCGGCTACGTCGCGATGCTCCCCCTGATCGGCTCGATCGCGGATCGCCGAGGACGCCTTCCGGTGCTGGTCGCCGGCCTGGTCGTCTTCTCGCTCGGGTCGCTGCTCACCGCGCTGGCGTACGGGCTGGGGCCGATGGTCCTGGGCCGCTTCCTGCAGGGCGTCGGCGGCGGAGCGCTCGTCCCGGCCACGCTGGCGCTGGTCGCCGACCTCTACCCGGTCGAGCGGCGCGGCGTGCCGCTGGGTGTGGTGTCCGCGGTGCAGGAGGCCGGCTCCCTGCTCGGCCCGCTCGCCGGCGCGATCGTGCTGGCGATCGCCGACTGGCGGGCGATCTTCGGGCTCAACCTGCTCGTCGGCGTCGTGCTGGCCATCGCCCTGGGCCGACCGAAGGCCGCGCCTCCGGTCGGGTCCCCGCAGGTCGAGCCTGTCGAGACGCCCGCCACGTCTCGACAGGCTCGACGTCCGACCACCGCCACGTCTCGACAGGCTCGACGTCCGACCACCGCCACGTCTCGACAGGCCCGACGTCCGGTGGTCCAGACCATCGGAGCCCTGCTCCTGCTCGTCGCGGCGCTGACCGGCGGCCTGGTCTTCATCCAGCCGACGTCGATGATGCGCGACCTGACGTGGGGCCAGCTCTTCATCCCGGCGTTCGGCGAGGGCCGCTGGACCACGCCGCTCGGCCTCGCCTGCCTGGCCGCGCTCGCGCTCTACCTCGTCCTCTGCGCCTTCGCCCGCACCCCGCGCTGGCCGTTGATCGACCTGCGCGGCTGGGCGGCGAGCGCCCGCGACGTCGACCTGCCGGGTGCGCTGCTGCTGTCGGTCGCCCTGGCCGGCGTGATCCTGGCGTTCTCGACCGCTGATCCGCAGGTGCAGGCGATGGCGGCACGTGGCTGGGTCTACCTCGGCGTCGCCGCTGTCGCGCTGGCGGCGTTCGCCCTCCGGCAGCGCACCGCTGCCGCGCCGCTCGTCCCGCGTGGGGCGCTGCGTCCGCGGGCCGCCTGGGGTTCGGTCGTGGTCAGCCTGCTCATCGGCGGAGCCCTGGTCGCCGCCCTGATCGACGTACCTCTCTTCGCCCGCACCACCGTCTACGCCGACAGCCAGCTCAAGGCCGCCCTGGTCCTGGTCCGCTTCCTGGTCGCGCTCCCGATCGGTGCCGTCGCCGGCGGCTGGCTGACCCGGCGCCTGCCTGCGGGCGCGATCGCGGCCGGCGGGCTGGTGCTCGGCGCGATCGGGCTCGCCTGGATGGCACGGTGGGACGTCGACGCCCTGCGTCACGCCGGAGCGAGCGTCCCCCTGCTCCTGGCCGGCCTCGGCTTCGGTCTCGTCCTCGCCCCGGTCAACGCCGCGGTCCTGGCCACCACCGATGCCGCGATCCACGGACTCGCCAGCTCGCTGGTCGTGGTGGCCCGGATGATCGGCATGCTGGTCGGCATCTCCACCCTCACCACCCTCGGGCTGCGGCACTACTATGCCGCCCAGGCGGATCTGCCCCCGATGAGCACGGTGTGCGGATCCGACGGGGGTCTCTGCGATGCCTACCGCGACCTGCTCCAGCAGGCCGGCATCGCCCAGGAGCACACCGTCTTCGGCTGGGCCGCGGTCGTCGCCGCGGCAGGCGCGGTCCTTGCCCTGGCGCTGCTGCGTGGGGCACCGACCCGCGAGGTGGACACCCGCGAAGCCCTCGGCAGCATCGGCGGCTAAGGTGCCGGGCATGGCTGAGAACACCGACTTCGACGACCTGCTGGCCGCCAACGCCGACTTCGCCTCGGACTTCGCCTACGGCGGCTTCGACGGCATCGCCCGGGCGGGCGTGGCCCTGGTGACGTGCATGGACTCCCGGATCGACCCGCTGCGCATGATCGGGCTCAAGCCCGGCGACGCGAAGATCTTCCGCAACCCCGGTGGTCGCGTCACCGAGGCCGCGATGGAGGCGCTCGTTCTCGGCGCCCACCTGCTGAACGTGTCCCGGATCCTGGTGGTCCCGCACACCCGCTGCGCCGTCGCCTCCAACTCGGAGGCCGACCTCCGTGCCCGCATCGAGGCCTCGGCGGGCGTCGATGCCTCGTGGCAGCCGATCCACGTCATCGACGACCAGGTCCGCGCCCTCAAGGAGGATGTGCACAAGGTGAAGTCGCACCCGCTCATCCCGGAGTCGGTCAAGGTCGCCGGCTTCCTGTACGACGTCGACAGCGGGCTGCTGCGCCGCGAGGCCTGAGGCGGCCCATCGATGACGGAACCGTCGCTGCAGGAGAGCCTGTACCCGGAGCTGACCTGCTTCGGGTGCGGGCCCCGCAACGAGCGTGGCCTGCAGCTGCGCTCGTTCCGCTCGAAGGACGCCGCGCAGGGCGGCTACGTCGCGTCGTTCCTGCCGTGGCCCGAGCACGACAACGGCATCGGCTTCCTCAACGGCGGCATCATCGGCACCCTCCTCGACTGCCACAGCGCTGCCGCGGTGGTCGACACCGCCGCGCAGAACGGCTGGCGCTCGCTCGGCGATGCCCTGCTGCCGTATCTCACCGCCGGGCTCGACGTGCGCTACCGGCGACCGGCTCCGCTGCTCGAGCCGGTCACGCTGCGTGCCGAGGTGAGCTCGGCGAGCGAGCCCGAGATCACGGTGCACGTGTGGCTCGAGCACGACGGCAAGCTGCGGGCCGAGGCCGACGCCCTCTGGAAGCGCTGGCGCCCCCGCACCTGACACACCTGCCGGCGCCCGACGAGCAACCGACGAGCAACCGACCGGCAACCGACCGGCAACCGGCAAGCAACCGGCCGGGCCTAGGAGACGACGAGGTCGTCGCCGGCGTACACGTTGAGCCCGCCGCCGCGGACCATCCCGGCGAGCAGCAGGCCGTGCTCGCGGGCCAGGTCGACGGCGAGCGAGGACGGCGCGGAGACGGCGACGATGCCGGCGACCGACGCGGCGACCGCCTTCTGCACGATCTCGAACGAGACCCGCCCGCTCACCACGAGCATGCGCCCGGAGGCGGGGAGCCGGCCGTCGAGCAGCGCCCTGCCGATCACCTTGTCGACCGCGTTGTGCCGACCGACGTCCTCGAAGACCGGACCGAGAGCGCCGTCCGCTGTCGCCAGCGCCGCGGCGTGGACGCCCCCGGTCTTGGCGAACGCCCGCTGGCCGGTGCGCAGCTCGTCGGGCAGCCCGGCGATCACCTCCGCGTCGACACGCCAGCCGACCGGGTAGGGCAGCGCCCGACGCAGCGGGCCCAAGTCGAGGACGTCCGCGCTGCACACGCCGCAGGCCGCCGAGGTGACGAAGGCGCGCGGGCGCGGCGGTCGTACGCCGGCGGCGAGCGTGATGTGGACGCGATCGGTGTCGTCCTCGCGGCAGGTCCGCAGCTGGACGATGTCGCCGGGCGCGGCGACGCCGGACTCGACGCAGAGCCATCCCGCGGCCAGCTCGAGGTCGTGGCCTGGCGTGCGCATCAGGGTGGCGATCGCCTCGCTGGACGTGCCGGGCGCGCCCTCCAGGCCCAGGACGAGCGGTGACTCGACCGCGAGGTCGTCGGGACCGCGCACGCCGCGCCGTACGATCGCTCGCCTCGTCGTCATCACCGCCACCCGGACAGCCTATTCCGCGCCGCCTATTCCGGGCCGCGCAGGCGCCCTGGAGCGCGGTCATGCCCGTGCGTTGGGAGCCGCTCAGGGCGCACCCCAAAATCAGGCATTGTCACCTCGGGCCGGTGCGGATCGCCGGGGTCAGGCCTACCGTGCCGACATGCCTCTCTACATGGATGTCCACCATCTCGGCGAGGTCAGCCTCGACGATGTTGCGAAGGCGCATGCCGCAGACCTGGCGACCCAGGACGCGCACGGCGTCAACTACATGAGCTATTGGGTGGACGAGGCGAAGGGCACGGTCTTCTGCCTCGTCGATGCGCCCGACGCGGAGGCCGCCAACACGGTGCACCGCGAGGCGCACGGTCTCGTCGCCGACGAGATCCACGAGGTACGAGCCGGGAGCTAGCTCCCTCAGAAGAGCGCGCGCAGCTGCTGGTCGACCAGAGCGCCCGGCAGGCTGCCCGCCTCCACGAACGCGCGCAGCCCGGCCAGATCGGTCACCGGGCTGATCAGCGCAATGAGATCGACGGTCGCCGCGGTCGGGTCTTCCCTCACCAGCACATCGGCCAGCAGGGGACAGTCGATCGCGCCCCCGTCGGGCTCGGGCCCGGCGGCGGGCGCCCATGCACCGACCTCGAAGACGAGCGCCGCAGCCTGCGCCGGCGAATCGGCCCGCACGTCGACGTACCAGAAGAGCTCACCGGCCTGCAGCCGCAGATGCCCCTTGCGCGCCTTCGCGCCGCCGGCCTTCAGAGCCTTCGTGATCGCCGCGCGGCGTGCCTTCTGATCCACGGATCGATTCTCCCAGCATGATGGCGCGATGGAGTACGACCCCTCGCAGTTCGTCGGCAGCGCGCCGTTCTACCTCGCCGGCCGGCCGCCGTACTCCGCGGAGCTCGGCGCCGTGTTGGCGGACGCCCTCGGGCTCGATCCCTCGACAGACTCGGGACGGCGCGGCACGGGCGTGCTGGTGGACGTCGGCGCGGGCCCCGGCACGGTCGCCGCGGCGCTGGGCGGACTCTTCGAGCGGGTCGTGGTCGTCGAGCCCGATGCCGAGATGCTGGCCGAGGCGCGTCGCCACCTGGCCGCCCAGGGCATCGACGCGGAGCTCGCGCAGGCGACCGCCGAGGAGCTGTCCTCCCTCGGGCTCCCCAAGGCTCGCCTGGTGACCTTCGGCCAGTCCTTCCACCGCGTCGACCGCGAGCCTGTCGCCGCCGCGGTCCACGACCTGCTCGAGCCCGGTGGTGCGATGGCGCTCATCACCCACGACTACCTTCGCCAGCCGCGTGGACCGCTTCCGGCCGCCCCGCCGGTCCCCCATCTGGAGATCCACGACCTGGTGAAGCGCTACACCGGCCCACACCTGCGCTCCGGGAACCGGCTGGTGCGCGACCTGGTCGCCGAGCCCTTCGCCACCACGCTCGAGCGCACCGCGTTCGGTGGCTGCACGCGGCTGCGCGCACCCGGCCGCACCGACGTCGTCCGCGATGTCGACGGCGTGATCGCCGGCGTCCGCTCGATGTCGTACGCCACCCCCGCCGTGCTCGGCGACGACCTCGAGCCGTTCCTCGCCGACCTGCGTGCTCTGCTCGAGTCGATGAGCCCGACCGGTCAGTTCTGGGACTGGCCCGGAGACACCGAGATCATCCTCGCCCGCAAGCGCTGAACCGACGTTCGGCCCGTCCCTGCGTGGCGGTCGCCCGCTACGCGTCGATCGCGTCCGCGTCGACCTCGTACGCTCCCGCGATGACGAACTCCTTGCGCGGGGCGACGTCGGAGCCCATCAGCAGCTCGAAGACGTTCTCGGCCATCTCGGCGTCGTCGATCGTGAGGCGGCGCAGGGTGCGGTGGCGCGGGTCCATGGTGGTCTCGGCGAGCTGATCGGCGTCCATCTCGCCCAGACCCTTGTAGCGCTGCACCGGGTCCTTCCAGTTGACGTTCCGCTTCTTCAGCTCGGCCAGCTTCCGCTGCAGCTCGTCGTCGGAGTAGGTGTAGACGTACTTGTCCATTCCCTTCTTCGGGTTGGACAGCTCGATGCGGTGCAGCGGCGGGACGGCGGAGTAGACCCGGCCGGCCATGATCAGCTCGGGCATGTACTTCATGAAGAGCGTGGCAAGCAGCGTCCGGATGTGAGCGCCGTCGGCGTCGGCGTCGGCCATGAAGATGATCCGGCCGTAGCGCCGGGCCTCGAGGTCGAACGTTCGCCCGGAGCCCGCTCCCACGACCTGGATGATCGAGGCGCACTCGGTGTTCTTCAGCATGTCGCCGACCGAGGCCTTCTGGACGTTGAGGATCTTGCCGCGGATCGGCAGCAGCGCCTGGAACTCGGAGTTGCGCGCCATCTTCGCGGTGCCGAGCGCCGAGTCACCCTCGACGATGAAGAGCTCGGTGCGGTCGTTGTCGTTGGAGCGGCAGTCGGCCAGCTTGGCCGGCAGCGAGGAGGACTCGAGCGCGTTCTTGCGACGCTGGGTCTCCTTCTGCTGGCGCAGGGACAGGCGCGTCTTGGCCGCGCCGTACACCTTCTCCATCACCCGCTTGGCGATCGCCTTGTCAGCGGTCCTGGTCGAGCTGAGGAACGTCTTGAGCTCGGCGGCGACGACCTTCCGCACCACCGTACGGGCGGCGGGCGTGCCGAGGATCTCCTTGGTCTGGCCCTCGAACTGCGGCTCGGCCAGGCGCACCGTGACCACCGCGGTGAGGCCCTCGAGCACGTCGTCCTTGATCACGTCGTCGTCGTTGACCTTCAGCACCTTGGCCGCCTTCATCGACTCGTTGAAGGTCTTGGTGATGGCGGTCTCGAAGCCGCTGACGTGGGTGCCGCCCTTGGGCGTGGCGATCACGTTGACGAACGAGCGCAGCTCCGACTCATAGCCCATCCCCCACCGGCACGCCACGTCGACGATGAGCTCGCGCTCCACGTCCTGCGGCGTCATGTGACCCAGGTCGTCGAGCATCGGCACCGTCTCGGTGAAGGTGTCCGAGCCCTGGAGACGCAGGATCGGGGTGACCGCCTCGTCGTGGGCGAGGAAGTCGACGAACTCCGCGATGCCGCCCTCGTGCAGGAACTTCTCCTCGATCGGCTCGTCACCGCGCAGGTCGCGGATCACCAGCTCGAGGCCGGGGACGATGAAGGAGGTCTGCCGCGCCCGGGTGATCAGGTCGGCCAGGACGAAGGTCGCGTCCTTGGTGAAGATCTGTCGGTCCGGCCAGAACCGGACGAGAGTGCCGGACTTCCCCTTGGCGACGCGGCCGCCCTTGCGGGTCAGTCCGCTCTGCGGCGTGAACGTCGCCGTGACGCCGTCGCCGTCGAACACGCCGGGCACGCCGCGCTGGAAGCTGAGTCCCTGCCGCGCGGGCGTACGGTCCACGTCGATGTCCATCCGCGACGACAGCGCGTTGACGACGGACAGGCCGACGCCGTGCAGACCACCGGTCGCGGCGTAGGAGGAGCCACCGAACTTGCCGCCGGCGTGGAGCTTGGTGGCCACCACCTCGACGCCGGGCAGCCCGGTCTTGGGCTCCTTGTCGGTCGGGATGCCGCGACCGTCGTCGTAGACCTCGACGGAGCCGTCGGCGTGGAGGGTCACCTCGACGCGGTGCGCGTGCCCGGCGAGGGCCTCGTCGACGCCGTTGTCGATGATCTCCCACACACAGTGCATGAGACCCCGGGTATCGGTGGAACCGATGTACATGCCCGGACGCTTGCGCACCGCCTCCAGTCCCTCGAGGACGAGGAGGTGCGCTGCGTTGTACGTGTTCTCGGCGATGACGTGCTCCTGCTTCGGGTCGTGCGGCTCCGAGAAATCTACCCGGCGACACGCCCGTTGCCTCGTCTCGCCACGCTCGTTGCCGATGGGTACTACGGTGGTGACGCAGGACACGGCGGCTGGGGAATCTTGGGCGACCCGGCTACGTTGCACCAGTCACCGAACGATCGACGAAAAGAGGCCGATGTGACCACTGCCGTTGCCAGCAGCGCCCCGCTCACCGCCGCGGACCGCTGTGACCGTTGCGGAGCCCAGGCCTACCTTCGCGTGGAGCTCCAGTCCGGCGGCGAGCTGCTCTTCTGCGCTCACCACGCCCGCGAGCACGGTGACAAGCTCAAGGAGATCGCCGTCAGCTTCACCGACGAGACCCACAAGCTCTCCGACGGCTGATCCCCCGACTACGACGTCCCAGCGGCCCCGGACCTGGTCCGGGGCCGCTGGTCATTTCTCGTCCGCGTGCTGAAAGGCTGAGCCCGTGCTCGTCGCCCGCTGTGCCCCGACCGTCGTGATCCTCGGCGGAGGGCTCGCCTGATGGCCGTCCTGCTCGCGTTGGTCTCGGCGCTCCTGTACGGCACCTCCGACTTCATCGGCGGGGTCCTCTCCAC
This sequence comes from Nocardioides sp. JCM 18998, assembly GCF_055391535.1. NCBI lineage: Bacteria > Bacillati > Actinomycetota > Actinomycetes > Propionibacteriales > Nocardioidaceae > Nocardioides > Nocardioides sp. JCM 18998. The sequence goes on along the minus strand of NZ_AP043886.1, from coordinate 3,110,412 downwards.
CCGCATCAAGCCCTGGACGGCCGCGTTCACCGGGCAGCTCGCCGGTGGGCTGCTGCTCGTCGTGATCTGCCTGACGTCCCGCGCGACGCTCTCCGCCTCCGCGTTCGGCTGGGGCGCCCTGGCTGGGCTGGGCGGCGGCATCGGCATCATCTACCTGTACCGCGGCCTGGCCACCGGGCGGATGGGTGTCGTCGCCCCGCTCTCCGGTGTGATGGCCGCGCTCGTCCCCGCGGCGGTCGGCGTGCTGACCGGCGATCGCCCCTCGACGATCAGCTGGATCGGGATCCTGGCGGCGTTGCCGGCCACCTGGCTGGTGGCCAGTGCCACCGACCAGGTGCCCGGCGAGGAGAGCGGGCAGCGGGCCGGGCTCGGCGAGGGCGTCGTGGACGGCCTGCTCGCAGGCACCGGCTTCGGCGTGGGCTTCGCCGCGATCGCCCAGGCTCCTGCCGGCTCGGGCCAGTGGCCGATCGCCACCGAGCTGCTGGTTTCAGCGCTGGTCGCGGTCGTCGGGGCCACGATCGCGCGTGAGAGCTGGGTCCCCCGGACCCGTACGGCCCTGATGGCCGTCTCCACCGGCGTGCTGGCCGCGGGTGCGATGGTCGCATTCCTCGCCGCCACCCACCATGGGCTGCTCGCGGTGGTCAGCGTGATCGCCGCGCTCTACCCGGCTGCCACGGTGCTGCTGGCGATCGTGGTGCTGCGTGAGCGCGTCCACCGCTCCCAGGCCGTCGGCCTGGGGCTGTGCGCCGTCGCGGTCGCTCTGGTCGCGGGCGGCTGAGCCGGCCGTCGCGCAGCGACCACAACCGCCTCAGACGCTGCGCAGGTGCGTGCCGCCCTTCGGCCCCTCGGGATCCGGGGGCGGCTCGACGGGGTCGCCCCCGCCGTAGATCAGCGTCCGCTCGCGCCCCTCGACCTTCGCCCCGAGGAGCGCCACGTCGGCCCGCTCCAGCAGGATCGACGCGGTGTCACCTCGCTTCCATGAGGCGATGCCGGCCGAGACGCTGAGCGCCAACGGGACGCTGGTGCGCAGCGAGTCCGCCAGGAGCACGCCCTCCTCGGCGGACCAGCCCGACGCGATCAGGGCGATCAGCGCGAACTCGTCACCGTCGTAGCGGCCCAGCTCGATGCCGCGCGGCACCAGCTTCCGCATCCGCTCGGCGCATTGCCGCAGGACGTGATCGCCGTACTGGTTGCCCTCGTTGGCCTTGATCTCCTTGAAGCCGTCGAGCTCGAGCAGGACAAGGGTGAGATCGCCGTCCTCCCGACGTCCCAGCATCTCGCTCAGGCGGCGCTCGATCCCGCGGCGGTTGAGCAGGCCGGTGAGGGCGTCGACCTCGATGGCGTCCGCGGCACGGCAGATGAACGCGACCACGGCGGCGACGCCCAGGCACAGGCTGGTGACGGTGACCGCCGACTCCCACGGCACCCCGAGCAGCGGGAGGACGATCGTGGTCGCGACGAGGACGTGGGCGAGGTGGAAGGCGAGGCCTCGCAGCGAGAAGAAGAACGCGGCGCCGAGGATGACGAAGACGTACATCGGCAGGGCGGCCTCGACCACGGGCAGCCCGCGCCCGAGCGCGATCTGGGCCACGACGAGCACGTTGCCGGCCAGCACAGACAGGTGGAAGAACCACCACGGGTAGCGCCGCCCCCACAGCATCACGACGATCCCCGAGACCATCGACAGCACCGGGATGACCATCAGGTCCAGCCGCTGCGAGGGCGGCGCGTCACCGACGACGACGGCCAGGACGCAGAGCCCGCCGACCAGGTAGAGAGCACCCGTTGTCAACGCCACCACCGGGCGCGTTGCTACGCGGGGAACCCTCGCATCCGCAAAGGTGGCCCACAGTGTCGACCCCATGACAGTCACTATCCGCGCCTACGCGGGTGCCGACAAGCAAAAGCGGCACCTCGTCCCGGGACCGTCTCAGCGGACCAGCCGGAAGAACGCACGCAGGTCCCCCACCAGGGCCCCGGGAGCCTCCAGAGCGGCGAAGTGACCGCCCCGCTCGTGCTCGGCCCAGTAGCGGATGTCGGGATAGCGCAGCTGCGCCCAGCGCCGGGACGGGCGGGGCACCTCGCCGGCGAAGACGGAGCAACCCGTCGGCGCCGCGACCGGATCGATCCCGGGCAGGCTCAGCCGGCGCTCGACCTCCGCGATGCTCTCCCAGTACAGCCGGGCCGACGAGGCGCCGGTGGCGGTGAACCAGTAGAGCGAGACGGTGTCGAGGACGGTGTCGGGGCCGATCGCCGCATCCAGGTCGCCGTCGTGGTCCACCCAGGTCCAGTACTTCTCCGCGATCCAGGCGCACAGCGCGACCGGCGAGTCGACCAGGGCGTAGCCGATCGTCTGCGGCTTGGTGCGATGCACCTCGCCGTAGGCGGACTCCGTGCGCGAGCGCGCCTCGCGGTCGACCAGCGCTCGACGCTCGGCGGCGCTGGGCTCCAGCGACGGATCGGGCGCGGCGAGTGGCGGGATCAGGTGGATCCCGGCCACCGCGCCGGGGGCGACCACGGCCAGGTCGCTGCTGACGGTGGTTCCCCAGTCGCTGCCCGCGGCACCGTAGCGTTCGTAGCCGAGGCGTCGCATCAGCTCGGCCCAGGCACGCGCGATCCGCTGGGTGCCCCAGCCTGCCCGGGCCGGCCGGTCACTGAAGCCGTAGCCGGGCAAGGACGGTACGACGACGTGGAAGGCATCCCGCGCGTCGCCACCGTGGGCCGGCGGGTCGGTGAGCGGTCCCAGCAGGTCGAGGAACTCCAGCACCGAGCCCGGCCAGCCGTGGGTGAGCACGAGCGGGAGCGCTCCGGAATGCGGGGAGCGCGCGGACAGCAGGTGGATCCCCACCCCGTCGATCACCGTCCGGAACTGCGGCACGGCGCTCAGCCGGGCCTCGACCCGGCGCCAGTCATACGCCTGCGCCCAGCGGGCACACAGCGACTGGAGCCAAGCCAGCGGCACGCCCTGGGAGTGGTCGTGCACGGTCTCGGGCTCGGGCCACCGGGTCGCGAGCAGCCGACGGCGCAGGTCCCGGATCGCATCGTCGGGGACCCGGGGGACGAAGGGGACGAGATCGGCGTCCATCGGCGCTCCTCCTTCGGCGGGGACCGACGGCAGCGGTCCGCCGCGGTCAGACCCGCTCGAAGGATCCGTACTCGTTCGTCCACACCACGGTGCCGTCGTTCCGTACCGCGTAGAGGGCGACCGAGAAGTCCACCGCCTCCCGGGCGGCCTCGAGCGCGCGCTCCTCGGTGTCGTACTCACCCATCGTCTCGGACGGTCCGTCGGCCACGATCTGCACCAGCTCCCACATGCCGGAGACGGTACCCACTCGGGCCGGGTCGATCGCGGCGGGGACCCGTGGAGACGCGAAGGCCGCCCCGTCGTGATGACGGGGCGGCCTTCGGGCGCAGAGTGATCTGCCTCAGTCGAGGTAGTCGCGCAGGACCTGCGAGCGCGACGGGTGACGCAGCTTCGACATCGTCTTCGACTCGATCTGGCGGATCCGCTCGCGGGTCACGCCGTAGACCTTGCCGATCTCGTCCAGCGTCTTCGGCTGCCCGTCGGTCAGCCCGAAGCGCATGCTCACCACGCCCGCCTCGCGCTCGGAGAGCGTGTCGAGGACCGCGTGCAGCTGCTCCTGGAGCAGCGTGAAGCTGACCGCATCGGCCGGGACGATCGCCTCGGAGTCCTCGATCAGGTCGCCGAACTCGCTGTCGCCGTCCTCGCCGAGCGGGGTGTGCAGCGAGATCGGCTCGCGGCCGTACTTCTGGACCTCGATGACCTTCTCGGGGGTCATGTCGAGCTCCTTGGCGAGCTCCTCCGGGGTGGGCTCGCGGCCCAGGTCCTGGAGCATCTGGCGCTGCACGCGGGCGAGCTTGTTGATGACCTCGACCATGTGCACCGGGATACGGATGGTGCGGGCCTGGTCGGCCATGGCGCGGGTGATCGCCTGACGGATCCACCAGGTGGCGTACGTGGAGAACTTGTAGCCCTTGGTGTAGTCGAACTTCTCGACGGCGCGGATCAGACCGAGGTTGCCCTCCTGGATCAGGTCCAGGAAGAGCATGCCGCGGCCGGTGTAGCGCTTGGCCAGCGAGACGACGAGTCGCAGGTTGGCCTCGAGGAGGTGGTTCTTGGCGCGGCGGCCGTCCTCGGCGATCCACTCCAGCTCCTCCTGGAGCTGCGGCTTGATCTTGCCGCCCTTGCCGAGCTTCTCCTCGGCGAAGAGGCCGGCCTCGATGCGGGTGGCGAGCTCGACCTCGAGCTCGGCGTTGAGCAGCGGGACCTTGCCGATCTGCTTGAGGTAGTCCTTGACCGGGTCGGCGGTCGCGCCGGCGACCATGACCTGCTGGACGGGCTCGTCGGTGTCGTCGGAGTTGGAGACCACGAAGGATTCGGACTCCTTCTCGACCTCCTTGATCTCCTCGGAGTCCTTCTCCTTCTCGAACTCGTCGTCCGAGATGTCGGGGAGGATCTTCTTGCCGTCGGGGCCGACCCGGGCCGGGGTCTCGGCGGCGTCGTCCTCGATGACGATCTCCTCGATCTCGACCTCCTCGAGCTCGACGCCGTCCTCGTCCGTCTTCTTGGCGGCGGCCTTCTTCGCCGGCGGTGCGGCGGGCGCAGCCTTCTTGGCGGCCGCCTTCTTCGCGGTGGCCGTGGTGGTCGCCTTGCGACTCGTGGTCGCGGCGGCGGCACGCGTGCCGACGGCGCCGAGATCGACCGAGATGCCCAGGGTGCTCAGATGGCCGAGCAGCGCCTTGAGGTGGCGTGGCTCCACGGCGGCATCCTCGCTTGCGCGACGCACCTCCTCGGGGCTCACGCTCCCGGTCGGCTTTCCTGCCTCGATCAGCGCCACAACGGCGGGGTGAGCGAGCACCTCATCAGGGATCTTGCGTGCGATCGAGGACACTGACACCTCTCGTGGAACTGGCTTCGGGGCGCGGCAAGGCCCGCATACGTCAAGGCCGCTGGATCATTCTGCCACGGGTCACCCAACAGTCACGCCATCGGGGCCCGGATAACGCCGGACTGTGATCAGGCCTTTACCTTCGGGGCCGTCTTCGCCACCACGCTACGCGCTCGTTCCTCGCGCGGCGTCGGCCTCTCGCTTGCTCGCCTTGGCGGCCTGCTTGAAGTCCCGCACCTTCTGCAGCGAGACGCCGTCGACCACGTCCGCGACCGACCGGTACCCATCCTCGGCGTAGGCACCCACGGTCTTCTCCCAGCCTTCGGGCCGGACACCGGCCTGCTTGGCGAGGAGCGCGACGAAGATCTGCGCCTTCTGCTTGCCGAAGCCCGGGAGTGCCTGCATCCGCTTGAGCAGGTCGGGGCCACTGCTGGCCTCGGTCCAGATCCGGGAGGCGTCGCCGTCGTACTGCTCCGAGACGATCCGGGCGACCTCCTGCACCTTCGCCGCCATCGAGGCCGGGAAGCGGTGGATCGCCGGGGTCTGGGACGCGATCTCCCGGAACTCCTCGGGGTCCATCGCGGCGATCCGCTGTGGGTCGAGGTGGCCGAGACGGGTGAGCAGCTTGTGGCCGCCCTTGAAGGCGTCCTCCATCTTGTACTGCTGGTCCAGGAGCATGCCGAGCAGAAGAGCGAACGGCGACTCCGTCAGCACGGCGTCGGCGGCGGGGTCCTGGGCGATCTGGAAGGCCATGGGGTCATCCTGCCGCAGGCTCCGCCCTTCGATCACCTGGGCCAGAGCAGACGGGCCAGATCAGACGGGCCGGAGCAGACGGGCCAGATCAGACGGGCCGGAGCAGACGGGCCAGATCAGACGGGCCGGATCACTCGGGCTTGACGACCAGCACCGGACAGGGGGCGTCGAGCAGGATCCGCTGGGCCTGGCTGCCGAGGATGAGCTTGCCGGTGGCCGTGCGGCGGCGGATGCCGATCACGATGAGATCCGCCTGCTCGTCGCGGGCGGCCTGGGTGAGGTCGTCGGCGGCATCGATCTCGGCGTCGATCTGGGTCTCGTGGATGGCGTAGTCGATACCGCTGGCGACGAGACGCTCGCGGGCGGCCGCGAGCTCGGCCTGGATCTTGGCGATCCACTCGCTGTCGGTCTCGTCCTGGCGCAGCGCGGTGACGACGACGAGACGCCCGCCGTGCCGGCGGACCTCGTCGATGGCGGACTGCAGCGCAGCCTCGCCCTCAGGCTTGGGGACGAACCCGACCACCACCGTCGTCATCGCTTCCTCCACCTGCTCCTGTACGCCTGTGACCCTGCCGGATGACCGTACCCCTCGCGTCAGGCGGTGGCGGCATCCGCCCGGACCTGTGGATGAGCCTCGGCATGCCGGGCCGTCGGGGTGCAGGCTGGGTCCATGCCCCGCAAGCGCACGCCCGAGCAGATCCGCGACACGCTGTTGCGCAGAGCGGTGCGCGAGCATGCCGCGGCCGAGCGGCGGGCCCGGTTCGTGCCGATCCTGCACGTCGGGGTGCCGGGCGAGCCGCACGAGGTCTTCGCCGTCTCTCCCGAGGAGCCGACCGACCACGCACTGCGGGCCGACGTGGTCTCGGCCCTGCGCGAGCGCGCCGCGCGGCGCACGCCCGGCCAGCGGTCGCCGCTGGTGTGGCTCACCCGCGGCGGCGGTCTCGAGGTCCAGGACCTCGATGTCGCGTGGCTGGCCGCCGCCGGGCAGGCGTACGGAGAGGCCGGTGCCGACCTCTGCTTCGCCGTCGTGAACCGGCACGGCTGGCACGAGCCGCGCACCGGGACGCAGCGGACGTGGGTCCGCCCCCGGCCGAGTAGCTAGCCGGCGTCGAGCATCTCCACCATCGAGGCACGCATCGCAGCCCATGCCGTCGGCGGGACCGCTCCCTCCAGCAGATGGCCCACCAGCGTGCCCAGGCTGTGCTCGGGCTCGAGCTCGAAGCAGCGGTCCAGCGCGCACCAGGCCAGCGCTCCGTGGCCCTGGAGCCAGGCGATGAAGCCGAGCACAGCCGCCGCAGCGGGCAGCACGTCGTCGGACGACCGCCGGACCAGATTCCGCCAGAGCACCGCGTGCCGCTCGGCGGCGTCACGCTCCAGCACGGCCCAGGCAGCATCCCGCAGCGGCCCGATCTGCACCGTCACCAGGATCGAGGCGGCCTCCTCGTCGCTCGGCACGGTGCCGGCGTCGGCGTGCCGGGCGCACAAGGCGGTGAGCTCTGCAGGCGTGAGCAGCGCGACCGCCTCCCGTACGCCCTCCACCGCGGCGATCGCCTCGGCATCGGCGGCGAGGCTGGCGGCCAGCTCTGCCCGCGACCCGAGGGTGACCCGGCCGTCGACCACCGCCTGCGTCCGGAAGGGGTGGGCGTCGGTGTCGTAGGCGATGCCGCGGGCCGGGACACCGGGCCGCAGTCCATCGGCGGAGAACCACCGCCCATCATGGGCACGCAGGCACTCCAGCACGTCGATGCCGGCCCGCTCGAACTCCCGCCCGAGGCGGCGCGAGACCTGACGCCCCCGGCGGGCATCGGGGTCGTAGAGGACGAAGACGACCTGCCGGACCGCGTGTCGGCGACACGGCTCGAGCAACGAGCGGACGATCGAGCCGAGGGCCTCCGGATCGCTCGGCGGCGGCAGGTCGATCCGGGCGTGGAAGGCGGTCGAGCCGCCGAAGGTCAGCATCACGATGGAGTCGCTCGGCTCGAAGCCGAGGGCCACCGGGACGGCGGCGAGCAGGTCCTCAGGGCTCTTGGCGCGCAGGGTGAGTGTCATGTCCGATCTCTTCCCGGCTCCCCCACCCCGCCACCACGTCGGAAACGGAGAGTGGATCCGCCGGTCTCGGGCGACGACTGTGCGCGAAAGGTGGCCGGTACGGTTCCGGTATGCGGTCCCACGCGTCGGTGCTCCACCTCGACCTCGACGCGTTCTTCGCCTCCGTCGAGCAGCGGGACAAGCCGTCCCTGCGCGGGAAGCCCGTCGTCGTGGGCGGGATCGGCGGCCGCGGCGTCGTCGCGACCGCGAGCTACGAGGCGCGGCGCTACGGCGTGCGGTCGGCGATGTCGACCCGCGAGGCACGCTCGCGCTGCCCCCACGCCGCCTACCTCTACCCCCGCTTCCATGCCTACCGCGATGCCAGCCACGCGGTGATGGGACTGCTACGCGGCATCACCCCGCTGGTCGAGCCGCTCTCCTTGGATGAGGCGTTCGTCGATCTCGCGGCGGCCGAGCACCCGGACCTGCCGGACCTCGAGGAGCCGACCGTCACCCGCTTCGCCGCGATGCTGCGCGAGCAGGTACGGGAGGTCACCGACGGCCTGACCGCGAGCGTGGGCCTGGGTACGAGCAAGTTCATCGCGAAGGTCGCCAGCGACCTGGAGAAGCCCGACGGGCTGGTCGTCGTCTCCCCCGGCACGGAGCGGGAGCTGCTGCGGCCGATGAGCGTCCAGGTGATCCCCGGCGTCGGGCCCGCCACCGCCGAGCGACTGCGGCGCGTCGGCATCCACACCGTCGCCGACCTGGAGAAGGTCGATCTCGACGAGCTGATCCGGCTGGTCGGCAAGGCACACGGTACGGGTCTCTTCTCCCTCGCGCGCGCCGAGGACGACCGGCCGGTCGAGCCCGAGCGCGAGACCAAGTCGGTCAGCGTCGAGGGCACCTACGACACGGACCTGACGGACAGGGTCCTGATGGAGCAGCTCCTCACCCGCCAGGCGGGCGAGGTCGCCGCCCGGCTGCGCAAGAGCGGCCTGTCCGGGCGGACGATCACGATCAAGGTGCGACTGGGTGACTTCACCACGCTCAACCGCTCGACGACGCTGGCGGGGCCGACGGACCATGCCGCGACCATCGGTCGACTGGCCCGGGCCCTGCTGGCCGACCTCGACACGTCGTACGGCGTGCGCCTCCTGGGGGTCGGCGTCTCGGGCCTGGCCGACTGGATCCAGGAGGACCTCTTCGCCGAGGCCGAGCAGGCGGAGGAGGAGGCCGAGCTCGCCGTCCACCCCGTTCCCGAGGAGCCCGCACGCGGTCGGCGTCCCTGGAACCCGGGCGTCGACGTCGTCCACGCCGACCTCGGCCGCGGCTGGGTCTGGGGCGCGGGCCGCGGCACCGTGACCGTGCGGTTCGAGACCGCCGCGAGCCCGGGCGGGCCGGTGCGCTCGTTCCCCGAGGACGACCCGGACCTCAGCCGCTGGCCTCCTACCGAGCCGGACCCGGAGTAGGCGCCGGGGCAGGACCTCGCAGCACGACCCTCTCCCCCGGCCGGACCTGCGCGAGCTGCCACACGTCGTCGGGATGGACGACGCCGGCGACCGGGTAGCCCCCGGTCGGACCGTGGTCGGCCAGCAGGATCACGGGCTGTCCGTCGGGCGGCACCTGGATCGCGCCGAGCACGGTGCCCTCGCTGGACAGCTCGCCGCGTTCGCGGGGAATCCCGGCGCCGGCGAGCCGGAGCCCGACCCGATCCGAGGCGGCCTCGACGGTCCACCGCGTGCTCGCCAGCCGGGCGAGGACGTCCGCCCCGAACCACGCCCCGTGCGGCCCCGGGAGGAGCCGGATCGGACCGGCGGTCGGCGGACGCGGGGTGTCCAGCGCAGCCGGTACGCCGGCCCGGGCGCCGATCGGCAGCCGGTCACCGGCCACGACCGGCGGCGGGCCGACCCCGGCGAGGGTGTCGGTGGAGCGCGACCCGAGCACGGGCGCGACGTCGATGCCGCCGGAGACCGCCACGTAGGAGCGCATCCCGGTCGCCGGCGTGCCGAGCGTGAGCGTCTCCCCGGAACGCACTCGGACCGCCTCCGAGTGCGCCACCCGGCGCGTTGCGCCGCCCTTCCGGTCGAGTCGGGTCGGCGTCAGCGCACCGGTGACGGCGACCCAGCAGTCCACCTCGCCCCGGAGGGCCAGGCCGCCGAGCAGCACCTCGAGCACCGCGGCCTCCGGCGGGTTGCCCACCAGCCGGTTGGCGAGCGCCGCGGCGGTCGTGTCGAGAGCACCCGCGCGCGGAACCCCGAGGTGGGCATAGCCATAGCGGCCACGATCCTGGATCAGCACCTGGGGGCCGGTGGCGACGACCGTCAGCCCCGGTCTGAGCCCCGGACTGGGCCCCGGTCTCAGGTCCGGTCTCAACACGGGCGCAGCCTCACCCGCGTGCCCGGGCCCAGCAGCGCCGGCGACTCCCGGTCGGCATCCCAGAGCACGGCGTCGGTGCGACCCACGATCCTCCATCCGCCCGGGGAGGCGGAGGGATAGATCCCGCACCACGGCCCGGCGAGCGCGACCGATCCCGGCTCCACCCGAGGGCGCGGCGTCGCCAGCCGCGGCACCGCGAGCTCGGACGGCAGCCCCGCCAGGTAGGCGAAGCCGGGCGCGAAGCCGCAGAACGCCGAGGTCAGCTCGTAGGAGGCCAGCCGGCCGATCACGTCCTCGACATCGGTGCCCCACAGCCCCGCGACGTCGGCCAGGTCCGGTCCGTCGAAGACGACCGGCACCTCGACGAAGCCGCCGGCCACCCTCGCCGTTCCGGCTCGCCAGTCCGCCAGCACCGCACCGAGGGCGGCGACGTCGACCCCGTCGAAGAGGACGGTCGAGGCCGCCGGCACGATCTCGTCGGCAGCCACGTCCGCCGCCCGCGCCCAGTCCGCCAGGGCCGCGGCGTCCAGGGCGCTGTCGACGTCGACCAGGGCGGCGCGCGGCCCGTACGGGCGCAGTGAGACGCTCACAGGTCGAGCTCCTGGGTCCAGCGTTCCAGCAGCGTGGCGAGCTGGCTGCGCTCAGTCCGCGAGAAGTGGGCGAGGAGCCGCTGCTCGTTGGCGAGGTGGTCGGTGAACGCCGCGTCGATCAGCGCGCGCCCGGACTCGGTCAGCGCGATCACCCGCCCCCGCGCGTCAGCGTCGCTCGGCGCACGGGTCACCCAGCCGCGTGCGATGCAGCGATCGACCCTCTTGGTGATCGCCCCGGAGGTGACCATCGTCTGAGCCGCGAGCTCACCGGCGGTCAGCGCGTACGGCGCACCCTGGCGGCGCAGCGTCGCCAGGATGTCGAACTCGCCCTCCCCGAGGCCGTGCTCGGCATAGACCGACACCAGCTCCTCGGTCAGGCGGGCCGCCAGCCGATGCAGGCGGCCGATGACGCCCTGCGGCGTCGGATCGAGATCGGGGCGCTCGCGCTCCCAGGCGCTCATCACACGTGCGACATGGTCGGCCATGACGGGAATATACCTTCCAAGGAAGCGATTCTATCTTCCATGGAAACAAAATGGCTGGCTGCGGCGGCGCTCGCACCGATCGCTTGGGGCTCGGGCTATTACGTGACGGCGACCTACCTGCCGCCCGACCGGCCGCTGTTCGGGGCAGCGGTGCGCGCGCTGCCGTTCGGCCTCCTGCTCCTCGCGCTGCGCCCGGCGCTGCTGCACGGCGCCTGGTGGTGGCGTACGGCGCTGCTCGGCGTCCTCAACTTCGCCGCGTTCTTCACCCTGATCTTCGTCGCCGCCGAGCGGCTGCCGGGCGGCCTCGCCGCCACCCTGACCGCGACGTCGCCGCTGGCGATCATGCTCTTCGCCTGGGGCCTGGCCGGCGAACGACCGCGCGTCGCCTCCCTCGCCGCGGCCGTCGTCGGCATCGTCGGCGTCGCGCTCCTGGTGCTGCGCGGCGGCGCGAGCATCGACCCGATCGGCGTGCTCGCCTCCCTGGTCGCGGTGGCGCTCTCCTCGCTCGGCTTCATCCTGGTCAAGACGTGGCAACCACCGCTGCCCCTGGTGTCGTTCACCGCCTGGCAGCTGGTCTTCGGCGGCTTGCTGCTCGTCCCGATCGCGCTCGCCGTCGAGGGGGCGCCGCCGCACCTCGACGCGCGGGCGCTGGGCGGCTTCGCCTGGATCGGCCTGGTCGGCACCGTGCTCGCCTACCTGGCCTGGTTCAACGCGATGCGTCGCCTCCCCGCGGCCGCGGTCTCGCTGGTCGGCCTGCTCAACCCGGTCACCGGCACCGTCATCGGCGTGGCACTGGCCGGCGAGGCCTTCACCGCGACCAGCGCCGCCGGCACGGTCCTGGTCCTCGGCGGCATCATCGTCGGCCAGCCGGCCGTCCTCGACGCGCTGCGAGGGCGCCGGCGCACCCGGCGATCAGGCGACGGGGCGCAGCTCCCACCCGCCGGCCTCGAGCGCCCGGCGCACGGCGACGGCGTGGCCGACCGCGCCCGGTGAGTCGCCGTGCAGGCAGAGCGAGTCGACCCGCTTCGCCAGGGTGAGCGCGTTCGCGACGATCGCGGCCTCCTCGGTCACCAGGGCGCCGGGCTCGGTTCGCGGGAGGAGGCGCCCGGAGGCGTCGTACCCGCGATCCGGGAAGCCTTCCCGCCACACCGGTCTGTCCGCCTCCGCCGCGAGCCGGAGCAGCACGCCCGGCATGCCCAGCACCGGCAGCCGACCGGAGGCGTCCAGGACGGCTCGCGCCTGATCCCGGTCGTCCATGGTGCGGTGATAGAGCGCGCCGTGCGGCTTGACGTAGGTGACGGCGGCGCCCTCGGAGGACGCGATCTCCGTCAGCACTCCGATCTGCTCCGCGACCTGCTCACGCAGCACCTGGTAGGAGACGTCGACGGAGACCCGGCCGAAGTTCGCCCGATCCGCGTACGACACCTGCGCCCCGATGGCGACGCCGCGGCGCGCGGCCGCCGCACAGACCTCGCGCATGATCGCGGCGTTGCCGGCGTGGAACCCGCACGCGACGTTGGCCGAGGTCACCACGGCCAGGAGACCGGCGTCGTCGGTGATCTCCTCGCCCAGGTCGGCATTGAGATCGACACCGTGATCGACGCCCACGACACCTTCGCTCATGGCCCCGAGGATAGGGTCACGGTCATGTCTGGCCAGCCGCCTGTCGCCCCGAAGAAGCCGCTCACCCGCACGCACCACGGTCGCGAGCGCACCGACGACTACGAGTGGCTGCGCGACAAGGAGAACCCCGAGGTGATCGCCTACCTCGAGGCAGAGAACGCGTACACCACCGAGCGCACCGAGCATCTCGCCGAGCTGCGCCAGCGGCTCTTCGACGAGGTGAAGGCCCGCACCCTGGAGACCGACCTCTCGGTGCCGACCCGCAACCGCGGCTACTGGTACTACGGCCGCTCCTTCGAGGGCAAGGAGTACGGCGCCACCTGCCGCGTCCCGGTCGCCGACGAGGCCGACTGGACGCCGCCGACGCCGGCACAGGTCGCCGCCGACCAGCCCGCGCTGCCCGGCGAGGAGCTGCTGCTCGACCACAACGTCCTGGCCGACGGCCACGAGTTCTTCTCGATGGGCGGCTCCGCGATCTCGCCGAGCACCACGCTGCTGGCCTACTCCACCGACACCAAGGGCGACGAGCGCTACACCGTCGAGATCCTCGACCTGACCACCCACGAGCTCCTCGCCGACCGGCTCGAGGGTGTGATGGGCGGTGTCACCTGGGACCGCGCGGGCGAGTCCTTCTACTACTCCACCGTCGACGAGTCCTGGCGCCCCGACAAGGTGTGGCGCCACGTCCTGGGCACCGCCCAGGCCGACGACGAGCTGGTCTTCCACGAGACCGACGAGCGGTTCTGGTGCGGCGTCGGACGGGGTCGTACGGACCGCTTCCTGGTGATCGAGTCCGGTGCCAAGACGACCACCGAGTACCGCTACCTCGACCAGGACGCCCCCGAGCTGGGCTGGCAGCTCTTCGCCGCCCGCGAGGAGGGCATCGAGTACAACCTCGAGCACGCGGTGATGCCTCGAGGAGATGGCGCGGCCGAGGATGTCTTCCTCGTCCTGCACAACGGCTCCGGCGCCAACTTCGAGATCGCGACCGCGCCGATCGCCCCGACGGACCGCGCGGCGTGGCGGCCGCTGATCGCGCACGACCCGTCCGTGCGCCTCGAGGACGTCGACGCGTTCGCCGGCCATCTCGTGGTGCACCAGCGCAGCGAGGGGCTGACCCAGCTCCGCATCCTCGAGCTGGGCGCGGCGGGCGTCACCGACGACTACCTGGTCCAGTTCGATGACGAGATCTACACGATCGGCTCGGGCGGCAGCCCGGCCTTCGAGCAGCCGACCGTCCGCCTCGGCTACACCAGCCTGCGCACCCCGAGCTCGGTCTACGACTACGACGTCCGCGATCGCAGCCTCCACCTGCGCAAGCAGCAGCCGGTCCTCCCGCTCGACGGCGTCGCCTACGACAGGGAGGCGTACGAGGAGCACCGGCTGTGGGCTCCGAGCGATGATGGCGAGGACGCCGTGCTGATCCCGATCTCGCTGGTCGTGCGCAAGGACGTGCGTGCCGCCGCGGTCGCTGCCGGAAAGCCGCTGCCGCTGCACCTGTACGGCTACGGCTCGTACGAGGCCTCGATGGACCCGGGCTTCTCGACCTTCCGCCTCTCCACCCTCGACCGCGGCGCCGCCTTCGCCATCGCGCACATCCGTGGCGGCGGCGAGATGGGCCGGCACTGGTACGACGACGGCAAGCAGCTGCACAAGCGCAACACGTTCACCGACTTCATCGCCTGCGCCCGCCACCTGGTCGAGACCGGCTGGACCTCGCCGGAGCTCACGGTGGCCGAGGGCGGCAGCGCCGGCGGCCTGCTGATGGGTGCGATCGCCAACCTCGCGCCCGAGCAGTGGGGCGGGATCGTGGCGGCGGTGCCCTTCGTCGACAACCTCACCACCATGCTCGACGCCTCGCTGCCGCTGACCGTCGTGGAGTACGACGAGTGGGGCAACCCCGAGGCCGACGCCGAGGTCTACGACTACATCGCCTCGTACGCCCCGTACGACAACGTCGCGGCCCTCCCCTATCCGCCGATCCTGGCCGAGACCGGCCTCAACGACACCCGGGTGCTCTACGTCGAGCCGGCCAAATGGGTGGCCAAGCTGCGCGACGTCGCGGGTGCCGACGTGCTGCTCAAGACCGAGATGAACGCCGGCCACGGCGGCGTCTCGGGCCGCTACAAGGCCTGGCACGACCGCGCGTTCAGCCTCAGCTGGATCATCGACCGCCTCGGCCTCGCCTGATCGTGTCGACGGTCCGGGTGCTGCGTGCCGGGTTCTCCCCGATCAAGGGGACCCGGCACCTGACCCTGCCGTCGATCACGCTCGACGCCGACGGCGCCGTCGGTGATCGGTCCTACTGCCTGGTCGACGTCACCGAGGCGAAGGTGCTGCGGACCGTGCAGCATCCCCAGCTCACCGCGGTGCTCGCCCAGTCCGAGGCCGGCGGCGACCTCACCGTCCGCCTCCCCGACGGCCGGGCGGTCTCCGCACCGACGCCCGGCTCCGGGGACGTCCTGACCTGCGACTACTGGGGCCGCCCCACCCGGGTCGAGCTCGTGGACGGACCGCACAGCGTGCTCCTCAGCGACTACCTCGGCACATCGGTCGCCCTCGCCCGGGCACCACGCCGCGGCGTGCTCTACGGCGCCGGCGTCGCGCTCCTCACCCGGGCGTCGCTGGCAGAGCTGGGAAGGCGCGCGGCGACCGACGCCGATCCGGCACGGTTCCGATCCACCCTCGTGGTCGACACCGACGATGAGCCGTTCGCCGAGGAGGGCTGGGCCGGTCGCGACCTCACGTTCGGCGAGGTCACCGTGCGACTCGGCGCGCCGATCCCACGCTGCGCGGTGATCGACATCGATCCCGTCACCGGGGAGCGCAACGGCCGCCTCCTGCGCACCCTCGCGAGCTTCCGGCCGCTCAACGACGCCGGCGAGCCGTGCTTCGGCGTCTACGCCGAGGTCCGTACCCCCGGTTCGATCGCCGCTCGGGGCTGAGCCCTGAGAAGACCCTGAAACTTCGCGCCCCCGGCAACTTTCGGGCATCCCCGTGCGTCAGACCAGACAAGAGCACGACGCAGCCGGGTCCTCGGGAGCCAGGCATACCGCGGGAATCCTCGGGGCACCTGCTGCGTTGTCATCAACACCGGGTTGATGCCCGCTGGGTGAGGAGGGTCCGATGGCAACGAAGACCATGACACGAGAGATCGAGGGACGCGACAGCGTCGGTCTCTACCTCGACGAGATCGCGCGCAACGACCTGTTGGACGCCGCGAAGGAGGTCGAGCTCTCCAAGGCGATCGAGGCGGGCTTGATGGCCGAGCAGCTGCTGGCGCAGGGCAAGGTGGGCCGCAAGGCCCCCGGCGGCGCCAAGCGCGAGGAGCTCGAGTGGCTGGCCGAGGAGGGCCAGAAGGCGGTCGACCAGTTCATCACCGCGAACCTCCGCCTGGTCGTCTCGATCGCGCGCAAGTACGGCCGCGCGCAGATGCCGATGCTCGACCTGATCCAGGAGGGCAACACCGGCCTGATCCGTGCGGTCGAGAAGTTCGACTACACCAAGGGCTACAAGTTCTCCACGTACGCCACCTGGTGGGTGCGTCAGGCCATCACACGCGGTATCGCGCAGCAGGCCCGCGTCGTCCGCCTCCCCGTGCACGTCGTCGAGGAGCTCAACCAGGTCGGCGGCGCCCGCCGTACGCTCGAGCGCCAGCTCGGTCGTGACCCGGACCCGACCGAGATCGCCACCGAGCTCGGCATGGAGGTCGACCGGGTGCTCGACCTGATGGCCTGGGGTCGCGAGCACATCAGCCTCGACTCACCCGTGGACGAGGACGGCGACACCTCGCTGGGCGACCTGATGGCCCAGGAGTCGACGCCCGGTCCGGACTCGACCGTGCTGGACGTGGAGTCGCGTGAGCGGCTCAACAGCCTGGTCGGCCAGCTCGACGACCGCGCCGCCGAGATCATCCGGGCGCGGTACGGGCTGGTCGACGGTCGCCAGCACAAGCTCGCCGACATCGGCGTGCAGCACGGCATCTCCGCCGAGCGGGTCCGCCAGCTCGAGCGCGAGGCTCTGCAGAAGCTCCGCCGCTTCGCCGACCCCGATCTGGCGGCCTGACGGCGGGTCCCCTACGCGCGTCATCCGCGAGATCGCTGGACCAGCTGTCGTCACAGCAGCTGCTCGAAGACCTCCGTCACCCGTTGGCGGAGGTCTTCGCGCGACCGGGGACTCAGTGCCACTCGCGCCGGACGACGGTGGTGACGTCGAAGGGGTCGCTGCCGCGTTGCGCAGCCAGGATCCCGGCACCGTCCGGACCGCCCGTGTAGACCGCGCCGCCGCCACCGACCCAGTGGTCCCAGGCGGCGGCGAAGGCGTCGGCCTCCTTGCGTCGCGACAGCAGGCTCGGGACCGCGTGCCACACCACGCCATCGGGGACGACGCGTCCGCGTCCGCCGATCGCGAGCAGCTCACGCCGGGTCCGCCGCCGCGAGGTGACGACCAGACGTGGCACCAGGTAGCGCGGCGCGAAGAGCGGCGCCAGCACCTCCTCGAGTGAGGTGGCGAAGCTCTCCGAGACCGACTCGGCGACGCCGCTGATGCGGGCGCGATACTCCCCCGACGACTCGATCCCCACCTCGACCCCGGCCGCGCCGACCGGGCTCTGCCCGGTCGCGTGCAGGGCGTCCGCCACCGCCGAGGCGACCTGCGCGAGCGAAGGCGGTCGGGCCGCCGCCGCGACAAGCGCCCGACCGAGCGCGACACGGGACCGGCCTTGGGCGAACAGCGCGCCGGCGGCCCCCAGGGCCACTGCCGCGCCCGCGGCGAGCGGCCCCAGCGCCGCCCAGCCGGCAACACCACCCGCCACCCCGGCGGCGGCGAGTCCGAGCGAGGCGTGCGCACCCGCCGGGTGGGCGGGCCGGTCACGCACCTCGAGCCGGTCGGCGCGGACGACGACGCTTGCGGGACCACGTCCGGTACCGATCCGCTCCGGCGTCGACGGCCGGACCCGGACGGTACGCGCGACCTCGTCCTCGTACGGCTCGCCCAACCGCCACCGTTCCGCGATCGCTGCCCGCTGCTCGGAGCGGGCGATCATCCGGGCGTTGATCGTGTCGTGCTCCGACGGCGGCGGCGGTGCGTACGGCGAGAAGGTCGGGTCCAGATGGGCGACACCGTCGGCCACCGTGCCATCCTCGTCGACGCCGAAGAAGCCGGTGTGCTTGCGGACCAGCCGGCGCCAGTCGTTGTCCCCACGTGGATGGCCGGCAGCGATGCACACGACACTCCAGTTGAGCGCGACCTTGTCGGGTCGTGCCGGATCGGTCCGCAGCGCTCGGCCGCGGGTCTGCACCACCGCGGTCGTGGTCGTGACCGTCGTCAGGTCGATCACACCGGTCACCCGGCGCGCATCCCAGCCCTCGCCGAGCAGGCCGCGTGTGCCGACGAGGATTGCGACACCCCCGCTCTCGAAGAACGACGTGACATAGCCCGTCCAGGTCCGCGATGACCAGCGCGGAGGCCCGCTGAGCACGGTGGTGCCGCGGTCCTGCGTGATGCTCAACGCCCGGCCCAATCCGGCGTCGCGCGCCGTGATGTGCTCGATGAACCGGGTCAGGACCGCGGGCGCGGCCGCCACGGTGGCCCCGGTCACCAGGAGGACGTCGCCGACGTCCGGATCGGACTGCAACGTCGCCAGCACGGCGCGAGCCGAGCCGGCCTGCGCAGTGAGGACGCCGTCGAGATCGGCGGGCAGGGTCGCCGAGGCGTGCTCGTGGTCGCAGAGGACCAGCAGCCGCATCTCGGCGCCGAGAGCGAGCCGTTCGCTGCGAGCCACGGTCGCGGCGGCATACGTCTTGGCCTCGGAGCGCGCGAGGACCCGGTCGACCGGGGACCGTCCGGCCCGCACACCCGCGCGGGTGAGCACATACCCGACTGCGGGGAGAGCACGCCGGATGCTCTCCAGGACGTCGCGATCGCTAGCGACCTGCGAGTCGCGCAGCTGGCCGCGCACCCAGTCGTCGATCAGTGCGACCCAGTCCTCGGCAGTCGGCTCGACCCGGTGCTCCTCCTGCATCGTCGCGCCGTCGGGCAGCGCCATCAGGTCCGCGTGGTGCAGCCGCAGCACGGCGCGGCACAGCTCGGGATCGCTCCGCACGAGCTCCGCCCACGAGGCGCCCGGACGCCCCGGCTGCGGTCGTACGCGCAGATCGAGCCAGGTCAGCAGCCCGATGCTGCCGAATCCCGGCGCGATCAGGTCGGTGGTCAGCTCGCGGAAGCGCTCGGCCGACTCGGCGAGCCAGTCACGCTCGCCGGGCGTCGGCTCGGTGAGCCAGACCAGCTCGGCGAACGGCGCCAGGTCGCCCTCCTTCACCACGGCGGGGATCGACGCCTCGAAGACGACAGCGCCGAAGAGCTCCGCCACGAGAGCGGCCTCCTCGGCGGTCATCGCCTCCGGGGGCGTGGCGGTCAGCCCGAGCACGTACGCCTGGGGCAGCTCGTCGAGCACCTCCGCGAGCAGGCGCCCCCACACCTCGAGCAGGTGGTGGCACTCGTCGAGCACCACCAGGACCGGCCCTGCCTCCTTGAGGGCCGTGACCAGCGCCCGCCCGTTCTCGTGCAGTCGGTCGATCAGCCCGGCGTGCTGCCCGAGGTCCTCGGGCTCGACGTCCGGGTCGAAGGTCGCCATGGCCTGGTAGGTCAGCGCCGTGAACGGATGCGACAGGTCCCGCCCGTCGCCCACCTGCAGGCCGCCCTCCTGCGCCACGCGCACCCACTGTCCCTGGATCGCCGTGTTCGGGGCCAGCACGACGACCTTCCGTACGGCCTCCGTCGCGAACATGTCCTGCGCCGTCCGAAGGCCGACGAGGGTCTTGCCGGCACCCGGCGGGAGCACCACCCATGCCCGTCGGGCACCGCCGCCCCAGGCACGATCCAGCGCGTCGAGGGCGAGCCGCTGGTGCCGGCGCAGCTGCATCACTCGGCCCGGCGCCGCAACGCGTCGACGACCTCGACCACGCGCTCACGGAGCGCTTCGCGTGTTCCGGTGTTCTCGATGACGTGGGTGGCCGCCGCGAGGCGCTCCTCACGGCTCGCCTGGGCGCCGATCCGGGCGAACGCCTCCTCCGCGGTCATGCCACGATCGCGCAGCATCCGCTCTACCTGCAGCTCCTGCGGCACATCGACGACCACCACCGCGTCGTAGCTCGCTCCCTGACGTGTCTCCACCAGCAGTGGGATGTCGTGCACGATCAGCGCGTCCGCACCGGCCGCCTCGACCAGCTCGGCGGTCCGGGAACCGACCAGCGGCCAGATGATCCCCTCGAGGACCTGTCGCTTGGCCGGGTCGGCGAAGACGATCGCACCGACCTTGGGACGATCCATGGCGCCGTCCGCCGTCAGCACCTCCTCGCCGAAGGCGGCGACGACCTGCTGCAGCCCGGGCGTCGCGGGGGCGACGACGTCACGGGCGAGCTGGTCGGCATCGATGACGATCGCCCCGAGCTCGCGCAGGATGGCCGAGACGGTGCTCTTGCCCGAGGCGATGCCCCCGGTGAGTCCAACGCGCATGGCCGCGAGACTAGACGACCCGGCGCGCGGCCGCGACGGCCGGCGCATGACGTGCGGCGCTCAGGCGATGAGCTCGCGCAGGATCCGCTCCAGCTCGGCGCGGTCCCGCGGCGCGAGCGCGGCGAAGTGCGCCTCCGAGGCCGCCGCCCGGGCCCGGTGCATCTGGTCGTGCAGCCGTACGCCCTCCGCGGTCGCGGCCACGGTGGTGGCACGGCGATCCGAGGGATCGGGCCGGCGCTCGACCAGGCCGCGCTCCTCCAGCGCGTCGACGACCTGGGTGCCCGAACGCGGCACGATCACCAGCAGCTCGGCGAGTGCCGAGAGGCGCAGCGGACCGTGCTGACAGATCGTGCCGAGGGCGCGGGCCTGGCCAGGCGTGACCTCCCACGGGGCGAGGGCCTCGGCGTACGCGCGGCGCAGGCTGCGGGCCGCGCCCATCACCAGGTCGCCGGTGGAGGCATCGGAGAGGTCGGGGCGTCGCACGGGAATCATCCTACCCAATCCCATGTTAGCCTCATAGTGAGTTAACCTCAGCATTATCCCGAGGAGGCCGGATGAGCGACTTCGCCAACACCGTGCGACAGGGGTGGATGGCCGGCGGCGGCCGCCACCAGCAGATCCAAGCCGCAGGCGGCCGCGACGGCCGCGACCCCCACCACAAGGCGTCGGACCAGACCCAGCTCGCGGAGAACCCCGTCGAGCTGCGCCGGATCCTGCGCCTCTTCGCCGAGCACCGCGGCGCGATCGCCGTCGTCATGCTCCTGCTCGTGGCCAGCTCCCTGATCGGCCTGGCGCAGCCCTTCCTGGTCCGCGCCGTCATCGACCGCGCACTCCCCCAGCACGACCACGTGCTCCTCGTCTCCGCAGTCGGGGCCATGATCGCCGTCGCCGGCCTCACCGCCGCCCTGGGCCTGTTCCAGACGCTGCTGTCGACCCGCGTGGGCCAGCACGTGATGCATCGGCTGCGCAGCGACCTCTTCGCCCACCTGCAGCGCCAGTCGGTCGGGTTCTTCACCCGGACCCGCGGGGGCGAGATCCAGTCCCGCCTGGTCAACGACATCGGCTCGATGCAGTCGGTGGTCACCAGCACGGCCACCTCGATCGCCGCCAACGTCACCGTCGTGGCCGGCACCATCGTCGCGATGCTCGCGATGAACTGGCGCCTGGCGTTGATCAGCATGATCGTGCTGCCGCCTGCGGTGATCACCACCCGCAAGGTCGCGCGGATGCGCTACGCGGTCACCGCCGAGCGCCAGGCCAAGATGGCCGACCTGCACGTGCAGATCGAGGAGGGTCTCTCGGTCAGCGGCGTGCTGCTGACCAAGACCGTCGGCGCCGCGCCCGCGCTCTCACAGCGCTTCACCGAGACGAGCCAGGAGCTGATCGACCTCGAGGTCCGCTCCACCCTGGCCGGGCGCTGGCGGATGGCGTGGATGCAGATCGTCTTCGCCGCGGTGCCAGCAGCGCTCTACCTCGCCGCCGGCTTCCCCGCCACCAGCGGCGGGATGACGATCGGCACCCTGGTCGCCTTCGTCTCCCTGCAGGGCTCGCTGTTCCGGCCGCTGATGGGACTGCTCAACGTCGGCGTCGACATCACCTCGAGCCTGGCTCTCTTCAGCAGGATCTTCGCCTACCTCGACCTCCCCGTGGAGATCGATGACCCTGCCAACCCGGTCGCCCTGGAGGAGGTACGCGGCGAGGTCGTCTTCGATGCGGTCAGCTTCGCCTACGACGGCGACGACAGCGCACCGGTGCTCCACGACATCTCGGTGGCCGTGCCCGCAGGCGGCAGCCTGGCACTCGTCGGCGCCACCGGCAGCGGCAAGTCCACGATGGCCGGCCTGGTGGCCCGGCTGCACGACCCGACGTCGGGACGCGTCCTGCTCGACGGCGTCGACCTGCGTGAGCTGGCCCTCGCCGACGTCGCGAGCGCCGTCGGCATGGTCACCCAGGAGACGTACCTGCTGCATGCCACCGTGCGGGAGAACCTGCGCCACGCCCGCCCCGACGCCACCGACGAGCAGATCGAGGCGGCCGCTCGCGCGGCTCGGATCCACGAGCTCATCGTCGGCCTGCCGGACGGGTACGACACCGTGGTCGGCTCGCGCGGCCACCGCTTCTCCGGAGGCGAGAAGCAGCGCCTCGCCATCGCCCGTACGCTCCTGCGCGACCCGCGCGTCCTCGTCCTCGACGAGGCCACCAGCGCGCTGGACAACACCACCGAGCGCGAGGTGCAGGCTGCGCTGGACCGGCTCGCCGAGGGCCGTACGACCATCACGATCGCGCACCGGCTCAGCACGGTCCGCAACGCGGACGCGATCGCCGTCCTCGCGCATGGCCGGGTCGTCGAGCTCGGCACCCACGAGGAGCTGCTGCTGGCCGGCGGTCGCTACGCCGACCTGGTCCGCGGCGGCCTCGAGCGGGCCGCCTGATCCCAGAAGGCCCCGCCGGCACGGGTGTCGGCCCGCGCCGGCTCAGCAGGCGAAGCGGCGGCGGTATGCCTGCGGGCTCAGGCCGCGCGACTTGAGGAAGTGGTGACGCAGGGTGGCCGCGTTGCCGAAGCCGACCTCCTGCGCGATCCACTCCACCGGGCGATCGGACCGCTCGAGCAGCTCCTCGGCGCGCAGCACCCGCTGCTGGGTCACCCAGACGTGCGGGGTCGAGCCGGTCTCGTCGCGGAAGCGGCGGGCGAAGGTACGCGGCGACATCAACGAGCGCCGCGCCAGGGCGTCGACGCCGAGCTCCTCGCCGAGGTTGGCGGCGATCCAGCCGAGCAGCGGTCCGAGCGTCTCGGCGTCACACTCGGGCACCGCGCGGGCGATGAACTGCGCCTGGCCGCCGTCGCGCTGGGGCGGAACCACCATCCGGCGGGCGATCGTGCTGGCCGCCGCGGCACCGTACTCCTGGCGCCAGATGTGCAACGCGGCATCGAGTCCCGCGGCGGTGCCGGCGCTGGTGACGATCTGTCCGGAGTCGACATAGAGCACCTCCGGGATGACCTTGGCCTCGGGGTACATCCGCTGCAGCTGGTCGGTGTGCTTCCAGTGGGTGGTGCACTCCAGGCCGTCCAGCAGGCCGATCTCGCCAAGCGTGAAGGCCCCCGAGCAGAGCGTGAGCATCCGCGCGCCGCGGGCGTGGGCAGCGAGCAGGGCGTCCGTCACGCTGCCCGGCACCGTGCTGTCGTAGACCGAGTAGCCCATCGCCGGGATCACCACCAGATCCGCCTCGGCGACCCGGTCGAGACCGTGCTCCACGCTCACGGTGAATCCCATCGACGTGCGCAGCTCGCGCTTGGGACCGCAGACCGCGAAATCGACATTCGGCACCCCGTCGTCGCTCCGGTCGAGGCCGAACGCCTCGCAGGCAGCGCCGAACTCGAAGGGATTGAGCCCGTCGTAGACGATCACGGCGACGTTGGTGAGCATCCGCCTACTGTAGATGGCAGCAAATCGATGCACAACAGCATCTCTGCCACTGTTGGCAGGATCCGATGCATCGAAGAATTACTGCCATGACCATCATCGTGCTGCTGCTCCTGCTGACGGCCCTCCTGGTGCTGCGCGCCTGGGCCACCCACGACCGGTTCTCCCGCAAGAGCCGGCCCGCCTGGTTCGACTGAGAAATGCCAGAAGGCCCGGACCTCACGGTCCGGGCCTTCTGTGTGTTGCTAGCTGGCGGCGTTGATCAGTTGCCGCCGGTGAGCTTCTCGCGAAGGGCCTGCAGCGCCTCGTCCGACGCCAGCGAACCGGCGTTGTCCTCGGCCGGAGCCTCGGAGGAGTACGAGGTGGCCTCGCCAGCCTCGGCCTCGGCCTGCTTGGCCTCGGCCTGCTGCTTGACATGCGCCTCCCAGCGGGCGTGCGCCTTGGCGTACTGGTCCTCCCAAGCAGCGCGCTGCTCGTCGAAGCCCTCGAGCCACTCGCCCGTCTCCGGGTCGAAGCCCTCGGGGTAGATGTAGTTGCCCTGCTCGTCGTACGTGGCAGCCATGCCGTACAGCGTCGGGTCGAACTCCTCGACGTCCGCGGCCGTGGCGGTCTCGTTGGCCTGCTTGAGGGACAGCGAGATCCGGCGACGCTCGAGGTCGATGTCGATGATCTTGACCATGACGTCGTCGTTGACCTGGACGACCTGCTCCGGGATCTCGACGTGACGCTCGGCGAGCTCCGAGATGTGGACGAGACCCTCGATGCCCTCCTCGACGCGGACGAAGGAACCGAACGGAACGAGCTTGGTGACCTTACCCGGGACGATCTGGCCGATCTGGTGGGTACGGGCGAAGTGCTGCCACGGGTCCTCCTGCGTCGCCTTCAGCGACAGGGAGACACGCTCACGGTCCATGTCCACGTCGAGAACCTCGACGGTGACCTCGTCACCGACGGTGACGACCTCGGACGGGTGGTCGATGTGCTTCCAGGAGAGCTCCGAGACGTGGACGAGACCGTCGACGCCGCCGAGGTCCACGAACGCACCGAAGTTGACGATCGAGGAGACGACACCCTTGCGGATCTGGCCCTTCTGGAGCTGGGTCAGGAAGCCGTGGCGAACCTCGGACTGGGTCTGCTCGAGCCAGGCACGGCGCGACAGGACCACGTTGTTGCGGTTCTTGTCGAGCTCGATGATCTTGGCCTCGAGGGTCTGACCGACGTAGGGCTGCAGGTCGCGGACGCGACGCATCTCCACGAGGGAGGCCGGCAGGAAGCCGCGCAGACCGATGTCGAGGATGAGGCCGCCCTTGACGACCTCGATGACGGTGCCCTCGACGACGCCGTCCTCCTCCTTGACCTGCTCGATGGTGCCCCAGGCGCGCTCGTACTGGGCGCGCTTCTTGGACAGGATCAGACGACCCTCCTTGTCCTCCTTCTGGAGAACAAGGGCCTCGACCTTGTCGCCGACCGAGACGACCTCGGACGGATCCACGTCGTGCTTGATGGACAGCTCGCGCGAGGGGATGACGCCCTCGGTCTTGTAGCCGATGTCGAGCAGGACCTCGTCACGGTCCACCTTGACGATGGTGCCGTCGACGATGTCGCCGTCGTTGAAGTACTTGATGGTGGCGTCGATCGCGGCGAGGAAGTCGGCCTCGGAGCCGATGTCGTTGATCGCAACCTGCGGAGCGTCGTAGTCCGGGAGGGAGATGGTCGTCATGAAGTAGTAGGAACCTTGAGTCGTAGGCAATGTTGGGGTTGCGGCGCCCTCGTCCAACAGGACAAACAGGGCACACGCAGTAGTCGAGCCTACGCGTCGGGGGTGGCCTGAGTCCAACCACGGCGGGCACCCGCCCCACGGGCACCTCAGACCCCGTGACTCACGGCGTGTCTGGACCACCGGATCGAATGTCGGCGACAGGCGATAACCGGCGGACCGGGGTGTCGTTGGACCACCAGCACCACTCCTCCGCCCGGCCCTGTCCGCCGGGGGCTCCCCGCCTGGGACCCGTCTCGGGATCACAGACCGCACCATGGCGGGGCGGGGGCGGGCGCAGACCACCCGGTCTGCGCCCGCTTCGCCCCATGGCCGCCGCGCCCGTGGCGCCGGTCCTGGGGCCGACAGCGGTACGATCGCTCCCCGTGGACCACCCCAGCGACTGGCCGGCCCCCGCCCCCGTACGGGCGGAGCGGCGCCCGGTCAGCGAGAGCGAGTCCCGCCGGGCCAACGGGCCCGACTGGGATCGCTACGCCGACGAGTATCAGGCCACCCACGGCGCCTTCCTCGGCGACATCGGCTTCGTCTGGGGACCGGAGGGCCACACCGAGGCCGAGCTGAAGGTGCTCGGCCCCGTCGCCGGCAAGGACGTCCTCGAGCTCGGCTCGGGCGCCTGCCAGTGCGCGCGCTGGGTCCGCTCGCAGGGCGCCCGCTCGGTCGGGCTCGACCTGTCCCACCGTCAGCTCCAGCACTCGCGCCGGATCGACGAGGCCAGCGGGCTGGTCGTCCCCGCGGTACAGGCGACAGCGACCCAGCTGCCGTTCGCCGACGACGCGTTCGACGTCGTCTTCTGCTCCTTCGGCGCCCTGCAGTTCGTCGCCGACATCGACGTCTGCGTCGCCGAGGTGGCGCGGGTCCTGCGTACGGGCGGGCGCTTCGCCTTCTCCATCACCCATCCGACGCGGTGGATGTTCCCCGACGACCCGGGCGAGGACGGCCTGATCGCCTCGCAGTCCTACTGGGACCGCACCCCCTATGTCGAGGTCGACGACGCCACCGGCGCGACCTCGTACGTCGAGCACCACCGCACGCTGGGCGACTGGGTCGCGCTCCTGGCCGGCGCCGGGTTCCGGATCACCGATCTGGTCGAGCCGCAATGGCCCGAGGAGCACGACCGGGTCTGGGGCGGCTGGTCGCGGACCCGCGGGCTGCTGACTCCCGGCACCGCGATCTTCGCTGCGAACCTGGGCTGACGCCGCTCGGCTGCGAGCCGAGCGAGCAGGGGTAACACGACGTTGAAGGGGGTAGCAGCCTGTTGCAACAGGCTGCTACCCCCTTCGGACGACGTGTTACCCCTCGCCGTGGGTCCGGATCAGCGTGCGAAGCGGCGACGCAGGAGCAGGCCGCCACCGGTGGCGATCAGCAGGCCGCCGGCGAGTAGACCCCGATCCAGGTTGCGCGAGTCCTGACCGTCGTCGGCGGTGAGGATGTACTGGTACGCGGTCAGCCCGGTCGCACCCTCCGGTGCGCCGATGGCCATCGAGTCCTCGCGGGCGCGCTTGCCCTCGGCGACCAGCTCGGCGTACATCTCGCCATAGCTCTGCGCGGTGTCCTGACCCGCGGCAGCGATCTTCTGGCTGCCCTTCTTGGAGAGCTTCTTCGCACCGTCGACGATCTGCGGGGCGGCGCCGCTCGCGGTGCCGAGGCCGTCGTCGATCTGGCCGGCGCCGTCGGCGGCGTCGCCGAGACCGCTGGCGAGCTGGTGCGCACCGTCGTTCGCCTGGCCGAGGCCGTCGCTGAGCTGGGACGATCCGTCCTTGAGCTGCAGACCGCCCGCGGCAAGCTGGTTGACGCCGGAGCGCAGCTGCGGCACGGCCTCGTTCAGCTGCTTGCCACCGTCGACGAGCCGCGCCATGCAGGCGCGCAGGCTCTGCTTGTTCTCGTCGCTCGGGTCGCAGGGGCCGCTCGGCGTACCGAGACCCGTGGCGATCTCAGCCAGCGAGCTCTTGACGGTCTGCGTGCCGATCGAGACGAGCAGCGCGTCGACGGCGTCGACGGTCAGCTTGCCCTTGTATCCGGAACCGGACTTCTCGACCCACCTCTGCGCGACCGAGAGGGCGTCCGCGACATGCGGGTCACTCGCGTCCAGCTGAGCGAGGTCGTCCTCGATCTGGACCAGTGCGCCGAAGAGGGTCGCACCACCGTCGCCGGCGGTGGCCGTGGAGCCGAGGTCCTTGGTGACCGTGCCGGCCCACGAGATGAGCTGCTCGATCTGCTGCTTCTTCGCCGGGTCGGTGACCCCGTCGTAGAGCTTGGTCAGACCCGCTGCGAGCTGCTTCTGGCCGTCGTAGATCTGCTTCACGCCGTCGGCGAGCTGCGGAGCCTTCGACTTGAGCTGCTGCAGGCCGTCGCTGAGCTGGCCCGCGCCGTCGGCGAGCTGCTGGCCGCCGTCGTTGAGCTGGGTGGTGCCGTCGGCGAGCTTGCTCGCGCCCGGGACGGCGGTGTCCTTGAGTCCGGTGCTGAGCTGGCCCGCGCCGTCGTGGAGCTTGATCAGGCCGGCGACGAGCTGGGAGGCACCGCCCTGGAGCTGACCGAGGCCGTCGTCCATCTTCAGCGCGCCGGCGGTGAGCTCGACGCCGGTGTCGGCGCCACCCTTGTAGCTGGAGGCCGCGCTGGAGAAGGTCGGGCTCTGCAGCGGGTCGACCGGCAGCACCTGGAGCTCGACGCGCGGGATGACACCATCGGTGATGTCGGCGCTGTAGCCGAAGGTGGAGGAGGCGGGGCCGACCGGGGGCAGCAGCGTCATGGTGAACTGCATCTGCGTGCCGCCGTGGCCGTCGCCACCCATGCTCGCCTCCTTGGAGGCGACGTTGTCGAAGTTGACCGGCGCGGTCGTGCTGAGGCTGCCGACCAGCGGGATGGGGACGTCGACCGTCTTGGTGACGGTGCCGCCCTTGCCGTCGTCGAAACTTAGCTCGGTCGGCGTACCCGTGACGTTCTCGACCGTGTAGATGACCTCGAGGTGGCCGGACTTGCCCACGATGTCGGAGGCCTTCACGACCTTGCCGTCGAGCTTGTACTCGATCTTCAGCGTGACGGGCAGCTTGCCCTTGTAGTTGCTGACCGAGCGGAGCTGCTCCGTGCCGTCGATGTTCTTGTCGACGATCTGGTTGCCGTCCTTCACGTCCACACCGGAGAAGCCGTTGAGGTTGCGCAGGCCGTCGGTGTCGATCGGGTTCGAGACGTCGACGTGGCCCTTGCCGGCCAGGGTCAGCTGCTCGTAGACATGCTGCATGTTGTCCTTGGGCGTGCCGTCGGGGTCGATGTAGACCTGCACGCTCTCGGTGTTGGTGACCTCGACGCCGGAGTCGGACGTGGCCGCGGTGGCGGCACCGGTCCCGAGGACGGCGGTGGTCAGGACCGCGGCGACCGCGAGCGGGCGCAGATAGGTCGGACGCTTGATCATCGGGTCACCTCGGCCTTGCTGATGTTCACGGTGGTGGCGGCCGGGGCGACGACCGGAGCGTCGGTCTCGGTGACGACGGCGGCGGCTGCGGAGCGCTTGCTCGCGGTGAGGGTGGTCACGGCGAAGCCGACGACCACGGCGACGAGGAGGCCGGTGAGGGCGTCCATCGAGGTCTGGACGACCTCGGCCTCGTTCGCGACGAAGTTCGTCTCGTACGAGGCGGCGAGCAGGGCCACGCCGACGAGCATCGCGACCAGCGGGAGGCGGGTGCGGCTGATGGCGACGGCGGCCAGGCAGATCGCCATGGTGATGATCGCGGCGACGGCGCGGCCGCCCTCGCTGTCCGGCATCACGGCGGCGCGCAGCACGAAGCCGATCCAGGACGCGGCGAAGCCGATCACGAAGGCGGCGAAGCGGGCGAACGCCGAGGCCTCGGAGATCAGCGCGACGACGCCACCGGCCAGCACGCCAGCGAGCGCGTACGGCTCGATCTCCAGGCTCATCGCGTGGCTGAGCCCGATGACGACGACCACGGTGACGGTGAGCAGTGCTCCCGTCACCAGAGACGACAATGTTGCGCGCATGGCGCGTACTCCCCTCCGAAGCGAGTTCCGTACGCCCTACGCACGGAACGCCTGCACCCTCCCAGGCGCAAACCTGGAGGAAGTGTAGGTTGGATCACATTCATTGCACATTTATCGGCACTTGTGCAGCACTTTCGCGGCGGTTCGCGACAACTTATTTGGATGTCCATGGGTCCAGGTTCGTGCCAGGTCGGCGGCCGGGATCCGGCGCTTCACGCCGCGCCGCCTAGGATCTGCCCGTGACTGCGACTGCCCCGGCACCGGCGCGCTCCAAGGTGCTCACCCTGCTGCGGGGCACGGCCGGCCTGGCGATCGCCACCCTCGTCATGAACATCGCGACGTACGGGTTCCAGATGATCGCCGCGCGCCTGCTCGGAAACGAGAAGTACGGCGGCATCGCCAGCCTGATGAACGTGCTGCTCATCATCAGCGTGTTCCAGCTCGGCCTGCAGGCGACCGCCGCGCGCCGGGTCGCCACCGCGCCGGGTGACGTGCACGAGATCGAGCAGGTCATCAAGACGGTCAGCTTCCGAGCGGCGGCGGTGCTCGGCGTGAGCATGCTGGTGCTGGCGAAGCCGGTCGAGGAGCTGCTGCGCCTCGACAGCATCTATCCCGCGATCCTCCTCGCCGTGACCGCGGTGCCGCTCACCATCCTCGGCGGGCAGTGCGGCATCCTCCAGGGCGAGCGCCGCTGGGCCGAGCTGTCCCTGGTCTACCTCGCGACCGGCATCCCCCGCGTGATCGTCGGCATCGGGGCGATGATCGTGCGTCCGACCGAGGGCGCGGCGATGGCCGCCGTCGCGCTGACAGCCTTCGCTCCGGCGATCGTCGGGGCGATCACCCTGCGCCACCGTCGCAGCAACAACCCGCCGAAGGACGTGCGGGCGATCGTGAAGGAGATGTTCGGCGGCTCGGTGGCCCTGCTCGGCTTCTTCGTGCTCTCCAACATCGACCTGCTGATCGCGCGCAACATCATGCCGGGCAAGGGTGTAGACGCCGCCGCTGCCGGCCTGTACGCCGGTGGCCTCATCGTCACCAAGGCCCTGCTCTTCCTGCCACAGGCGGTGGTGGTGATCGCGTTCCCGTCGATGTCGGCGGCCGGTACGCGCCTGCGCGCTCTCGTCACCAGCCTCGGCGCCATCGCCGCCCTCGGTGTCGTCGGCATCATCAGCACCGCGGTCCTGTCGGGTCTCGCGCTCGTGTTCGTGGGCGGCGACGACTACGCCGCCATCGAAAGCCGGCTATGGCTCTTCGCCGTGATCGGGACGTTCCTCTCGCTGCTGCAGCTGCTGGTCTACTCCGCGCTCGCCCGCCAGCACCGCGAGGCGAGCTACCTCGTGTGGCTGGCCGTCGTCGTGCTGCTCGGCCTCGGCGCACACATCCACGGCATCCCGCGCGCCGACCGCCTCGATGCCCTCATCCACGCGGTCATCGCGGTCGACGGCACCCTCACGATCGCCCTGCTCGCCCTGAGCCTGTGGCACCTGCGCCGTGACCAGCCGACGCCTCGCGAGGCTGGGACCATCACCGCCTGAGAGCGGCCGGGATCCGGTCGTCGCGCGTCCGCACCGCGGCGCCCCCGGGGTAACACGATGTCCACGCGGGTAGCAGCACGACGCAACACGCTGCTACCCCTCCCCAACGACGTGTTACCCCTTGCCAGAGGCCGAGGCCGGCTGCCTGCAGGCCCGCTTCGCTCGCACCTCGACCACGCGGCGCGGGCCGACCGGCGTGTCCGCCACCGGGCTCGGAGCTAGTGGGCCGCCTCATGCCAGGAGTGGCCGGTCCCCACGGAGACGTCGAGCGGCACCTGCAGATCCGCCGCCGCGCCCATCTGCTCGCGGACGAGCTTCTCGAGCGTCTCCCGCTCCCCCGGCGCGACCTCGAGGACGAGCTCGTCGTGCACCTGGAGCAGCATGCGGGACTGCAGCCCGGCCGCCTCGACGGCGTCCTGGGTGCGCAGCATGGCGACCTTGATGAGGTCGGCGGCGGAGCCCTGGATGGGCGCGTTGAGCGCCATCCGCTCGGCCATCTCGCGGCGCTGGCGGTTGTCGCTGGTCAGATCGGGCAGGTAGCGGCGCCGGCCGAGGATGGTCTCGGTGAAGCCGGTCCTGCGGGCCTCGTCGACGACGCTGGCGAGGTAGTCGCGGATGCCGCCGAAGGTGAGGAAGTACTCCTCCATCAGGCCGCTCGCCTCCCCCGGCGTGATCCCGAGCTGCTGGGAGAGGCCGAAGGCGGAGAGGCCGTACGCGAGGCCGTAGTTCATCGCCTTGATCTTGGCGCGCTGCTCCGGGGAGACGTCCACGTCCTCGGCGACGCCGAAGACCCGGCGGGCGGTGATCGAGTGGAAGTCCTGGCCCGACTTGAACGCCTCGATCAGCCCCGCGTCACCGGACAGGTGCGCCATGATGCGCATCTCGATCTGGCTGTAGTCGGCCGTCATGAGGCACTCGTAGCCGGCACCGACGACGAAGCCCTCGCGGATGCGGCGGCCCTCCTCGGTGCGGACCGGGATGTTCTGCAGGTTGGGCTCGGTCGAGGAGAGCCGCCCGGTAGCGGCGATCGTCTGGTTGAACGTGGTGTGGATCCGGCCGTCGGGCTGGACCGTCTTCAGCAGCCCCTCGATGGTGACGCGCAGCCGGGTGACGTCGCGGTGTCGCAGCAGGTGCAGCAGGAACGGGTGCTCGGTCTTGGCGTAGAGACCCTGGAGGGCATCCGCGTCGGTGGTGTACCCGGTCTTGGTGCGCTTGGTCTTCGGCATGTCGAGCTCGTCGAAGAGGACGACCTGGAGCTGCTTGGGCGAGCCGAGGTTGATCTCCTTGCCGATCACGGCGTACGCCTCGTCAGCGGCCTGACGGACCTCGGCGGCGAAATGCGACTCGAGCGCCTCGAGATGCTCCGAGTCGATCGCGATGCCGGTCTGCTCCATCCGGGCGAGCAGGCCCAGCAGCGGCAGCTCGAGGTCGCCGAGCAGCGCGGTGCCGCCGGCCGACTCGACCTCCGCGTCGAGCGCCTCGGCCAGGTCGAGCACGGCGCGGGCGTAGACCATCGCGGTGGCCGCGACGTCGTCGGCGCCGCCGTCGAGGTCGTCGAAGAGCGCGCCCTGGCCCGCGCTGTCCTCCTCGGCCTTCAATTCCCGCTTGAGGTAGCGCACGGTCAGGTCGGCCAGGTCGTAGGAGCGCTGGTCGGGGCGGACCAGGTAGGCGGCGAGTGCGGTGTCGCGAGCGAGGCCGGCGAGCGGCCAGCCCTGCGCGGCGAGCGCGAGCTGGGGGCCCTTCGCGTCGTGCAGGACCTTCGGCCGGGCCGCGTCGGCCAGCCAGCCGGCCAGGGCGGCCTCGTCCTCGGGGCTGAGGTCGGCCACCTCGAGATAGGCGGCGGCACCGGAGCCGTCGACCAGCGCGATGCCGTCGACGCGGCCCGTGCCCGAGCCCCAGGCGCCGCGGACGTGGAGGCCGACGCGACCGGTGTCGAGGCTCGCCAGGAAGGCGGCGACCTCGCCGGCCGCGAGGCGGCGGCCGTCGAGCTCGAAGCCGCCCTCCTCGACCTGCTCCTCGCTGGTCAGGGTCTCGAAGAGGCGGTCGCGCAGCACCCGGAACTCGAGGCTGTCGAAGAGGGTGTGCACCTCCTGGCGGTCCCAGGGCTGCAGGGCGAGGTCGGCGGGGCCCGCGCCGAGCTCCAGGTCGGTGATGAGGTGGTTGAGACGCCGGTTGCGGATCACGTCGCCGAGGTGCGCACGCAGGTTGTCGCCGGCCTTGCCGGTGATCTTGTCGGCGTGGTTGATGACGTTGTCGAGACCGTCGTACGTGGCGATCCACTTGGCCGCCGTCTTCGGGCCCACGCCCGGGACGCCGGGCAGGTTGTCGGAGTCCTCCCCGACCAGGGCGGCCAGCTCGGGATAGCGCTGGGGCGAGACGCCGTACTTGGTCTCCACGGCCTCGGGCGTCATCCGGGCCAGGTCGGAGACGCCACGCATCGGGTAGAGCACCGTGACCTCGTCGCGGACCAGCTGGAGCGAGTCGCGATCGCCAGTCAGGATCAGGACGTCCATCCCCTCCTCGCGCGCACGGGTCGAGAGGGTGGCGATGATGTCGTCGGCCTCGAAGCCGTCCTTCTTCAGGAACGGGATGTGCAGGGCGGTCAGCACGTCCTCGATCAGCGGCAGCTGGCTCTTGAACTCGTCGGGCGTCTTGTTCCGCTTCGCCTTGTACTCGCTGTACTCCTCCATCCGGAAGGTCTGGCGAGAGACGTCGAAGGCGACCGCGACGTGGGTCGGCTGCTCGTCGCGCAGCACGTTGATCAGCATCGAGGTGAAGCCGTAGACCGCGTTCGTGTGCTGGCCGGTCGTGGTGGAGAAGTTCTCCACCGGCAGCGCGAAGAACGCCCGGTAGGCCAGCGAGTGACCATCGAGCAGGAGCAGGCGGGGACGCGACGCTTCAACCACGGGAAGACCCTAGACGAAGTCACCGACAGCTCGCCCCACCCGTCATCGTGACAGCACGTCTGTCACGATGACTCCATGACCGACACCACCCCGCTCAGCGACGACGACATCGCCACCTACCTCAGCGCCTTCCCGCACGGCATGGGCGGGCTGAACGACAAGATGGGCGTCACGCTGACCGAGGTCTCGATCGAACGGGTCGTCGCGACGATGCCGGTCGAGGGCAACACCCAGCCGTACGGCCTCCTGCACGGCGGCGCCTCGATCGCCCTGGCGGAGACGCTCGGCTCGGTCGGCGCGGGCCTGCACGCGCAGACGATGGGCAAGCTGGCGGTCGGGGTCGACATCAACGCGACCCACCACCGCTCGGCGACCAGCGGCCTGGTCACCGGCGTCGCCACGCCGGCCCACCTGGGCCGGACGTCGGCCACCTACGAGATCGTCATCAGCGACGAGCGCGGCAAGCGGATCTGCACGTCGCGGATCACCTGCGCGCTGATCGACCCGCAGCGCGTCGCGTAGTCCCGCGGCGCGCGCGTCGTCAGGCCGCGCCGGCGGTGCCGCGGGGGTGCCGCATCGAGCGGCGGGCGGCCAGCACCTGGCCGAGGTGACCGCGGTTCGCGACGGCGCGCTGGCCTGCGGTCAGGCCACTGGTCAGCTTGGCACGCAGCACGGCGGTCGGGGCGACGCGCAGGGTGGCGTGCGCGCCGAAGCCCATCCGGGCGAGGAAGCGGTTGCCGTCGCGCGAGGTCGCGGACGCGCCCGCCATCACGTGCGCGACGCCGAGCTGGTCGGCGAAGGTCACCGCCTCCTCCATCAGCGCGCGGCCGACGCCCTTGCGACGGGCGGACGGCAGCACCTGCGGGGAGAGCACCTGCATGATGGGCTCGAGGTTGATCGGGCTCATCCGGGTGGCGCGCAGGAAGACGGCGCCGACCGGGACGTCGTTGTACTCCGCGACCACAAGACGCTTCTCCGGCGAGGCCGCCGCGTCCTTGATCACGATCTCGAGATCGGCGCACTGATCCTGACGATCGGCACGTCGCAGGTTCTCGTGCCACAGCTCCACCAAGAACAGCGCATCGGCGGCCGTAGCCTCCCGCAGCGTCACGAGCGAACGCGTCACTCCCACACTCCAACCATCCGGTGGATCCCCTGTTAAGTCGGGCAGACCGTCCCCCCGGCGGGCGCCCAAGCGCCGATCGTACGCTCCCGAACGGGGTCGAAACACTCTTGACTTCGGATCGTTACAGGCCTAAGTACGCAAGTGCGAGATTTTTCCTGGCGCGCTACTACAGTCACCCCATGATCAAGCGCACGATGCTCGGCGCCACCGCCGTAGCCGCCACCCTCCTGCTCGCCGCATGCGGCAGCTCGTCGGACAACGCCGCCGACGACTCCACGGCCCCGGCCGGCTCGTCGGCCAGCACCGGCGCCGGCGCCGCTCTCGACCTGGTCGACCCCGGCACGCTCACCGTCTGCTCCGACGTCCCCTACGCCCCGTTCGAGGACTTCGACAAGACGTCCGCGAGCGGCTTCAAGGGCTTCGACATCGACATCGACACGCAGCTCGCCGACGACCTCGGTCTCAAGCTCAAGGTCCTCGACGAGGACTTCGACGGCCTGCAGAGCGGTCTGACGCTCAACGCCGGCACCTGCGACCTGGTCTCCAGCGCCCTCACCATCACCGACGACCGCGCCAAGCACCTGTCGTTCACGGATGGCTACTACGACTCCGAGCAGTCGCTCCTCGTCCCGACCGACTCCTCGATCACCTCGATCAACGACCTGGACGGCAAGAAGGTCGGCGTCCAGAAGGGCACCACCGGCAAGACCTACGCGACCGAGAACGCCAAGGGCGCGCAGATCATCGACTTCCCGAGCGACGCCGAGATGTTCCTCGCGCTCAAGGCCGGTCAGGTCGACGCCCTGCTCCAGGACCTCCCGGTCAACATCGAGCACCAGAAGACCGGCGACTTCAAGGTCGTCGAGAAGTACAGCACCGGTGAGGAGTACGGCCTGGCCACCAAGCTCGGCAACACCGCGCTGGTCGACGCCATCAACACCGACCTGGCGAAGATGAAGTCCGACGGCACGTACAAGACGATCTACGACAAGTACTTCGCGACCAGCTGATCGCATGCACCTGACGAAGAAGCCCCCGGCCGATGGCCGGGGGCTTCTTCGTCAGACGGCGTCTGACACGGGTCGCAGGAGGCTCAGAGCACCTTGGAGAGGAACGCCTTCGTACGCTCGTGCTTCGGGTCGGCCAGCACCTCGCGCGGATCGCCCTCCTCGACGATCACGCCGCCGTCCATGAAGACGAGCTTGTCGCCGACCTCGCGGGCGAAGCCCATCTCGTGGGTCACGACCATCATGGTCATGCCCTCGGAGGCGAGCTGCTTCATGATGTCCAGGACGTCACCGACGAGCTCGGGGTCGAGCGCGGAGGTGGGCTCGTCGAAGAGCATCATGTCGGGGTCCATCGACAGCGCCCGCGCGATGGCGACACGCTGCTGCTGACCACCCGAGAGGTGGGCCGGGTACGCCGACTCCTTCTCCGCTAGGCCGACCTTCGCGAGGTTGCGCCGGGCGACCTCGATCGCCTCGGCCTTCGAGCGCCGCTTCACCGTGCGCTGGGCGATGCAGAGGTTCTGCAGCACCGTCATGTGCGGGAAGAGGTTGAACTGCTGGAAGACCATCCCGATCCGGGTGCGGACCGAGTCGAGGTCGGTCTCCTCGTCGGTGATGTCGATCCCCTCCACAAGGATCTGACCCGACGTCGGCTCCTCGAGCCGGTTGACGCAGCGCAGCAGCGTCGACTTCCCGGAGCCGGAGGGACCGATGACGCAGACGACCTGGCCGGCGTCGACCCGGAAGTCGATGCCCTTGAGCACCTCGTTCTCGCCGAAGTACTTGTGCAGCTTGCTGACGTGGATCGCGGCTGTGGTCACGGCTGTCTCCATGCTTGTCACCGGGCCCTCTGCTGGCGCTTCTCCAACCACGCCACCAGGCGGGTCAGGGGAAGCGTGATGATCAGGTAGAGCAACGCGGCCTGGGTCAGGCTGGTGCCCGTACTCGCGGTGCTGCCGGAGCTCAGGAAGTCCTTGCTGACGTTGGTCAGCTCGCGCGAGGTGATCGTCGCGCCGACGATGGAGAGCAGCGAGGTGTCCTTGAGCAGCAGGACGAACTCGTTGGTCAGCGGCGGGATGATGATCCGGAACGCCTGCGGGACGATCACGTGGACCATGGTCGCGACCGGGCCCATGCCGAGTGAGCGGGCCGCTTCGGCCTGCCCCTTCGGCACGGCCTGGAGGCCGGCCCGCAGGGTCTCGGCCATGTAGGCGCCCGCCACCATGACCAGGCCGATCACACCGGCACCGGTCGTGCCGCCCGGAGGCTTCCACTGGAAGGCGATCGGCACCGCGAAGGCCATGAACAGGATCGTGATCAGCGCTGGGAGCCCGCGGAAGAGCTCGATGTACGCCGTCGCGATCCAGCGGTAGACCACCACGTCGGAGAGCTTCATCAGCGCGAGCAGCAGCGCCAGCGCCAGGCCCAGGACGAACGCGATCGCGGTGTAGATGATCGTGTTCTTGACCCCGGTGAAGATCAGGTCGTGCCAGTTGTCACTCAGCCCGGGTGTCCAGAAGTTGTCGTGGACGGTCTTCCAGTCGACCGAGAAGCCCAGGAAGATGACGATCGCCACCAGGACGGCGTACAGGACGCCCTGGCGGAGACGTCGTTTGGTGGAGCGCTTCACGATCAGAGGTCTCCACCCAGATAGGCGGCCTTGACCGAGCCGTCGGCCGCGAGGTCCTTGCCCGTACCCGAGCGGACGATCTCGCCGGTCTCCAGGATGTGGGCCGTGTCCGAGCGCTTCAGCGCCTGGGCGGCGTTCTGCTCGACCAGGAGGACGGTGGTGCCCTGCTCCTTGATCTCGTCGATGATCGAGAAGATCTGGGCGATCAGCTTGGGCGCGAGACCCATCGACGGCTCGTCGAGCAGGACCAGCTTCGGGCGTGCCATGAGCGCTCGGCCCATCGCGACCATCTGCTGCTCGCCACCGGACATGGTGCCGGCGACCTGGCTCGCCCGCTCCTCCAGGCGCGGGAAGAGCGCGTAGACCCGGTCCAGGTCCTGCTTGTACGCGGGCGTCTTGGTGTCCTTGCGCACGAAGGCACCCATGTCGAGGTTCTCCCGGACGGTCATGCCCGGGAAGACCCCGCGCCCCTCGGGAGACTGGCTCAGGCCCAGCTTGACGCGCTCGTACGGCGCCAGGTTGGTGATGTCCTTGCCGTCGAAGACGATCTTGCCCGCACGTACGGGACGCAGGCCGGAGACCGTCTTCAGCGTGGTGGTCTTGCCGGCGCCATTGGCCCCGATCAGCGTCGTGATGGTGCCCTGCTCGACACTGAACGAGATGTCTCGGATCGCCTCGATGTGGCCGTAGTTGACGCAGAGGCCTTCAACCTCAAGAAGCGGCATCGTCGTCCTCCTCGACAC
This sequence comes from Nocardioides sp. JCM 18998, assembly GCF_055391535.1. NCBI lineage: Bacteria > Bacillati > Actinomycetota > Actinomycetes > Propionibacteriales > Nocardioidaceae > Nocardioides > Nocardioides sp. JCM 18998. Next base: position 3,071,996 of record NZ_AP043886.1, on the reverse strand, counting down.
CCAGGTAGGCCGCGATGACCGCGGGGTTGTCTCGAATCTCGGCGGGCGTGCCCTCGGCGATCTTACGACCGAACTCGAGGACCACGATCCGGTCGGTGACGCCCATGACCAGGCGCATGTCGTGCTCGATGAGAAGCACCGTGTAGCCCGCGTCGCGGACCTTGCGGATCAGCTCCATCAGTCGCTGCTTCTCGGCCGGGTTGAAGCCGGCAGCCGGCTCGTCCAGGCAGAGCAGCTTGGGCTCGGTCGCCATCGCACGGGCGATCTCCAGCCGGCGCTGATCGCCGTACGAGAGGTTCGCGGCGAGCTCGTTCTCGTCGGCCTTGATGCCGACCAGCGCGAGCAGCTCGCGGGCCCGCTCCTTGGCGGCACCCTCCGTGCGGCGGTGCAGCGGCGTACGGAACAGCGCGTTGAGGAAGCCCACGTTGCTGCGGGCATCCGCGCCGACCATCACGTTCTCGAGGACCGTCATGGACTTGAAGAGCCGGATGTTCTGGAACGTCCGGGCCATCCCGAGCCGGGTGATCTCGTGGCGCTTCATCTTGCGCAGCACCGTGCCGTCGAGACGGACCTCGCCGGAGGTGGCCTGGTAGACGCCCGTCATCACGTTGAAGCAGGTCGTCTTGCCCGCGCCGTTCGGTCCGATCAGACCCAGGATCTCGCCGCGGCGGATGTCGAAGCTCACCGAGTCGAGCGCCGTCAGGCCGCCGAACTTGATCGTGACGTCGTCGACCTCGAGCAGCGGTGCCGCGCCCGTAGTGGCGACCGTGGTCGTGTTCTGCTCACTCATGGTCGGGTCCCTCCTCGAGCACTTCGATCTCCTCCGCGGCCGCCTTGGCCCGCCGCACTCTGTTGGGTGGGAAGAGGCCCTGTGGACGCCAGATCGCCAGGCCCATCAGTGCGAGCCCGAAGACCAGCAGGCGGTAGTCGTCGAAGTCGCGGAAGCGCTCGGGCAGGTAGGCCACCAGCACACCGCCCGCGATGGCGCCCCAGCGGTTGCCGGCACCACCGACGATGACGGCGGCGACGAACAGCATGGAGAGCAGCAGCGGGAAGCTGAGCGGGTTGATGAAGCCGCCCTGGCTACTGGCGTAGAGCGAGCCCGACAGACCACCGATGGCGGCACCGAGCGCGAACGCGAGCAGCTTGTAGCGGAACGTCGGGACGCCCATCAGCTCGGCGGCGTCCTCGTCCTCGCGGGTCGCCTCCCAGGCTCGCCCGACCCGGCTCGCCTTCACCAGCCGGTCGCCGATGATCACCAGGATGATCGCGGTGAGCACCAGCCAGTAGTACGGCACCGCGTCGAGCGCGCCGAAGATGAGGAAATGGGTCTGGTGCAGCGGCGTGTGGTCGATCGAGGGGATGAGGCCGTTCCACTGCAGCCTCGGGATGTCGAAGAGGCCGCCCGGGTCGAACGGCGGCTTGGGCGCGGGTCCGATGTTGTTCGGGTGCGGGATGTTCTTGATGCCGCCCGCTGCACCGAGCCACTCGACGTTGGTGACGATGAGCCGGATGATCTCGCCGAAGCCGAGCGTCACGATGGCCAGGTAGTCACCACGCACCCGCAGCGTCGGAGCTCCGAGGATCACGCCGGTGACCATCGTGACGGCGATCGCGATCGGCAGCACCAGGAAGAACGGCCAGTGCCAGTGCTGCGCGGTGAGCACACCGGTGGTGTACGCCCCGACCGCGTAGAAGCCGACGTACCCGAGATCGAGCAGGCCGGCGTAGCCGATGACGATGTTGAGGCCGAGCGCGACCAGGGCGAAGGCCGCCGAGGAGAACATCACGCCGCCGAAGTCGATGCGATCAGTCGTGATCACCGGCGGGCGGAGCAGAGGGAGCGCGTAGAAGAAGAGCGCGAAGAGCGTGATGAGGCCGATCTTCGCCGGCTTCCCCAGCCCGTCGTAGCTGTCGACGACCGTGTCCCACCACGCGCCGAAGCGGCGCAGCGGGTTGCTCGACGCGGCCGTGGCGGTCTTGGCACTCATGCGCGCGCCTTTCCGAGAGACTCACCGAGGATGCCGGACGGTCGGACCAGCAGCACCAGGATGAGCAGAACGAACGAGACGACGTCCTTCCAGTCGCTGCCGAAGACGGCCGATCCCCAGCTCTCGAAGACGCCGAGGACGATGCCGCCGAGCAGCGCGCCACGCAGGTTGCCGATGCCGCCCATGACGGCTGCGGTGAACGCCTTGACACCGAAGATGAAGCCGATGTTGGGCCGGGTCGTGCCGATCTTGAGCATATAGAGCAGCGCCGCGGCGCCGGCCATCAGGCCGCCGACGAGGAAGGTCACCTGGATCACGCGGGTGGAGTTGACCCCCATCAGCGTCGCCGACTCCGGGTCCTGCGCGACCGCTCGGATGCCGCGGCCGAACTTCGTCTTGTCGACGAAGGCGACCAGCGCGACCATCATCAGCAGGGCCGCGACGACGATCACGATGTCGACGTCGGAGACCTGATAGCTGCCGATCGAGAAGAACGTGTGGGGCTGGATGTCCACCGGGTTGGCGTAGAGGTTGCGGGCGTTGCTCACGTAGTTGTCGAGCTTGTCGTCGAGACCGACCCAGCCGGCGAACCGGTCGCGCAGGCCCATCGCCTCGGAGAGCGCGAAGGACGCGCCGATCGCGGAGATGAGACAGATCAGCTTCGGGGCGCCCTTCTTGAGAAGGGGCCGATAGGCGACCCGCTCGATCAGAAGCGCGATGGCTCCCGAGGTGAGCATCGCGGCTACCAGCGCGAGAAGTAGAAGGGGCGCTGCCTGGCCCAGGCTCTCCTGGACCTGTCCGGTTCCGTGGATGAGCACGAAGACCCAGGCCGTCGCGAAGGTCCCGTACATGAAGACCTCGGAGTGGGCGAAGTTGATCAGCTGCAGGACGCCGTACACCATCGTGTAGCCCAGTGCGATCAGCGCATAGATGGCGCCGAAGACCAGTCCGCCAGCGGTGTAGGCAGCGAAGTCATGAAATAGAACGTCGAAGTGCACGGCTCTTTCCTCAGTGTGCGCCGGTGGGACGTGTCTGTGGCCGGGGCAGGATCCCTGCCCCGGCCACAGAATGTCAGAACGTGTCGGTCGCGATCACTTGATCGCGGTCGGGTTCTCCTGGTCCAGCGCGCCGTTCTTGACGGTGTAGACCCAGATGGTCGACTCCTTGATGTCGCCATTCTCGTCGAAGGCGATCGGGCCGGAGACGCCGTCACCGGTGTACGAGCCGATGAAGGAGTTGATGTCCTCGTGGCTGGTCTTGCCGGCGTCGAGGGCGGCGAGGAAGATGTTCGCCGCGTCGTAGGCCTGCGTGGTGTACAGACCGGCGGCGGCACCGGTCGCGGCCTTCACCCGCGAGGTGAAGTCGGCCGGGGCCGGACCGGCGGGGGCGGTCAGGAGCGCGCCCTCGGCGGCAGCGCCACCGGCGGCCTTGACGAACGCCGGGTCCTCGGAGCCGTCGCCGGACATGAACGTGCCCTTGAAGTTCGCGTTGCGCAGCTGCTTCACCAGCAGACCGGCCTCGGCGTAGTAGCCACCGTAGAAGACCGAGTCCGCGCCCGAGGCCTTGACCTTGGTGACGACGGCCGACATGTCGGTCTGGCCGACCTGGATCTCGTCGGAGCCGACGACCGCCGAGCCGGCGGCCGACTTGAAGGCGTCCGCGAGGCCCTTCGAGTAGTCCTGCGCGTCGTCGATGACGAAGACCTTCTTCGCGCCGGCAGTCTCGGTGAGGTACTTCGCGCCCGCCTCGGCCTGGGTCGCGTTGTTGCCGATGACGCGGTGCCACGTCGTCCAGCCCTGCTTGGTCAGGCCGTCGTCGGTCGCCGAGGGCGAGATCGACGGCATGCCGGCCTCGAAGAACGTCTTGCCGGTCGCGTTCGACTCACCCGAGAAGCCGGGGCCGATGAGCCCGACGATGGACGGGTCCTGGACGATCTGCGTCGCAAGGGCCGGAGCCTTGTCCGGGCTGCCCTGGGAGTCGAAGTCCTTGACGGTGACCTTGCAGTCGGCGTGGTCCTTGTTGTACTCGTCGACGGCGAGCTTGACGCCGTTGATCATGTTGACGCCGAGGGCGCCGGCGTCGCCGGTGAGCGCACCCATGAAGGCGAGGCTGTAGTTGCCGCAGTCGCCGCTGCCGCTGCCGCCCGCGCTGTTGTCGCTGGCGTTGTTGTCGCTGCTGCCGCAGGCGCTGAGGGCCATCGCGGCGATGCCGGCGACCGCGAGCAGGCGAGCGGTCTTCTTGGTTCCCATCATCGGGGGTTCCTCCACTGTTCACTGGGACGTGATCTGACGGAATCTAACCCTGTTCTCAGGTTCTGCGGGGACATCCAGCGAGAACAAACTTGTTTTGGGCCCGATTCGTTACAGACCCGCAACATGGGAGGAGTCTCAGCCTTCGGACGGAACTCCACCGCCGGCCATCCCGGCGCCGTGCTCGACCACGCCGTCCGCCACCTGCCGCATCGAGAGACGTAGATCCATGGCGGTCTTCTGGATCCAGCGGAACGCGTCGGTCTCGCTGAGGCCGAGCTGCTCCTGGAGGACACCCTTGGCCCGGTCGACCGCCTTACGGGTCTCGAGGCGGTCGGTCAGCCCCCCCACCTCGGCCTCGAGCTGGGCCACCTCCTGGAACCGGCTGACGGCCAGCTCGATCGCCGGCACCAGGTCGCTCGGGTTGAACGGCTTGACCAGGTACGCCATCGCGCCGGCGTCGCGGGCCCGCTCGACCAGGTCGCGCTGGGAGAAGGCGGTGAGCATGACGACCGGCGCGATGCGCTGGCGGGCGACCTGCTCGGCGGCGGCGATGCCGTCCAGGATCGGCATCTTCACGTCGAGGATCACCAGGTCGGGACGGAGCTCCTCGGCGAGCCGTACGGCCTCGGCGCCGTCACCGGCCTCCCCCACGACGTCGTACCCCTCGTCGGTGAGCATCTCCTTGAGGTCCATCCGGATGAGGACCTCGTCCTCGGCGATGACGACGCGGCGGGCGGGTAGATCGGTCACGGCGACAGGCTAGCCGCTGCACGGCCGACGCCCTCGCGGCTCCCCGGAGTCTGCTTCGCCAGCGCCCCTCCGGTAAGTTGGGGCCACTCCGCGCCCCGGTACTCCAACGGCAGAGAGGGCGGTCTCAAACACCGCACAGTGTCGGTTCGAATCCGACTCGGGGCACGACGCAGAGAGCCCGCCACCTCACGGTGGCGGGCTCTCTGGCATGTTGGATCAGTTGCTGCGATACGCGGGGGCGACCTCGTTGATCGCATCGCCCATGCGGTGGATCCGCAGGGCGTTGGTCGAGCCCGGGATGCCGGCCGGGGCGCCGGCGATGATGACGATGAGGTCACCCTCCTGGACCCGGCCCGACTGCAGCAGGACCTCGTCGACCTGGCGCACCATCATGTCGGTGTGCTCGACCTCGTCGGTCAGGTACGTCTCGATGCCCCAGCTCAGCGCGAGGGTGGAGCGCACCTGCGGGAACGGGGTGAACGCGAGCAGCGGGATCGGTCCGCGCAGCCGGGAGAGGCGGCGGGCCGAGTCACCGGTGGTGGTGAAGGCGACGAGGTACTTGGCGCCGACGCGCTCGGCGACCTCCTCGGCCGCCTTGGCGATGACGCCCGAGCGGGTGTGCGGGTCCCAGCTGATCTGGCTGAGGTGACCGACGCCGACGCCGCCGGCGGTGAAGGCGTGCCCCTCGGTCGCGGAGATGATGCGCGCCATCGTCTCGACGGTGTGGATCGGGAACTCGCCGACGCTGGTCTCGGCCGAGAGCATCACCGCGTCGGTGCCGTCGAGGACGGCGTTGGCGACGTCGTTGGCCTCGGCGCGGGTCGGCTGCGGGTTGCCGATCATCGACTCGAGCATCTGGGTGGCGACGATGACCGGCTTGGCGTTGAGCCGGGCCTGCTCGACGATCCGCTTCTGCAGGAACGGAACGTCCTCGAGCGGGCACTCCACGCCGAGGTCGCCGCGGGCGACCATGAACATGTCGAACGCCTCGATGACCTCGTCGAGGTTCTCGACGGCCTGCGGCTTCTCGATCTTGGCGATGATCGGGACGACCCGACCCTCCTCGCGCATGATCGCGCGGACGTCCTCGGCGTCCTGGGCGTCGCGGACGAAGCTGAGCGCGACCATGTCGACGCCGAGCTTGAGCGCGAAGCGCAGGTCGTCGATGTCCTTCTCGGACAGCGCCGGGACCGACACCGCGACGCCCGGCAGGTTGATGCCCTTGTTGTTGCTGACCGGGCCGGCGATGACGACCTCGGTGACGACGTCGGTGCCGTTCTCGACGCCGGTCACGCGCAGGCGGACCTTGCCGTCGTCGATCAGGATCGGGTCGCCGACCTTCACGTCGCCCGGCAGGCCCTTGTACGTGGTGCCGCAGATGGTCGCGTCGCCGGAGACGTCACGGGTGGTGATCGTCCACTGCTGGCCGCGCTCGAGGACGACCTTGCCCTCGGCGAACTTCTCCAGGCGGATCTTCGGGCCCTGCAGGTCGGCGAAGATGCCGACCGCCTTGCCGGTCTTGTCCGAGGCGGCGCGCACCGCGCTGTAGCGCCCGGCATGGTCGTCCTGGGTGCCGTGGCTCATGTTGAGCCGTGCGATGTCCATCCCGGCGTGGATGAGCTCGGCGAGCTTCTCCTCGCCGTCGACGGCCGGACCCAACGTACATACGATCTTCGCTCTGCGCACGGGACCACCCTAGCCGTACTTGATCGTTCCAATGAGTTCTGGGTCACCGACTCGTGAGTAACAAATGGCGAACAGGCGCAGACCACGCGGGGAGCGTGTGCCTGCGCCTGTTCGCGACAGCTCAGGGCTGCGTTTCAGCCCGTGGGATCACCCTCAGACCATCAGCGGACGGTCGGTCGGCCTGATCGGCGCCGGCAGCGTCGAGGAGCCGGTCAGGTAGGCGTCGACGGCGGCGGCCGCCGAGCGGCCCTCGGCGATCGCCCAGACGATGAGCGACTGGCCGCGACCGGCGTCGCCGGCCACGTACACGCCGTCCACCGACGTCTTGAAGGAAGCGTCGCGGGCGATGTTGCCGCGGGCGTCCAGCTCGACGCCGAGCTGCTCGACCACGCCGCTCTGCTCCGGGCCGGTGAAGCCCATCGCGAAGAGGACGAGGTCGGCGAGGATCTCGCGCTCGGTGCCCTCGACCTCGGTGAGCTTGCCGCCCTCGAAGACCACGTCGACGATCTTGAGCGCGCGCACGTTGCCGTCCGCGTCGCCCAGGAACTCCTTGGTGGAGACGCCGTAGACCCGGTCGCCGCCCTCCTCGTGGGCCGAGGAGACCCGGAAGATCATCGGGTACGTCGGCCACGGCTGTCCGTTCGGACGGTCGTCGGAGCGACCGTTCGACTCCGCGGGACGCGGCATGATCTCGAGCTGGGTGATCGAGCTCGCGCCGTGCCGGATCGAGGTGCCGAGACAGTCGGCGCCGGTGTCACCGCCACCGATGATGACGACGTGCTTGCCGTCCGCGCGGATCTGGCCGCGGGGGTCGGTGGTCGGGGTCTCGCCCAGCGCCTCCCGGTTGGCCTGCGGCAGGAACTCCATCGCCTGGTGGATGCCGTTGAGCTCGCGGCCGGTGACCGGGAGGTCACGCGGGACCGTCGAGCCGACCGCGAGGACGACCGCGTCGTAGCGCTCGCGCAGCTCCTGGCCGGTGATGGAGGTGCCGACGTCGACGCCGGCGCGGAAGACCGTGCCCTCGCGGCGCATCTGCTCGAGGCGCCGGTCGACGTGCTTCTTCTCCATCTTGAACTCGGGGATGCCGTAGCGCAGCAGGCCACCGATCTTCTCGGCGCGCTCGTAGACGGCCACGGTGTGACCGGCCCGGGTGAGCTGCTGGGCGGCGGCGAGACCCGCCGGGCCCGAGCCGATCACCGCGACGGTCTTGCCCGAGAGCCACTCCGGCGGCTGGGGCTTGACGTTGCGGTCGTCCCAGGCGCGATCGATGATCGAGACCTCGATGTTCTTGATCGTCACCGGGTCCTGGTTGATGCCCAGGACACAGGCCGTCTCGCACGGGGCCGGGCAGAGGCGACCGGTGAACTCCGGGAAGTTGTTCGTCGCGTGCAGGCGCTCGATCGCGCCCTCCCAGTCGTTGCGCCAGGTCAGGTCGTTCCACTCGGGGATGATGTTGCCGAGCGGGCAGCCCTGGTGGCAGAACGGGATGCCACAGTCCATGCATCGGCTGGCCTGGAGGTTGATGATCGGGAGCAGCGCCTTGCCGATGCCGCCGTCCGGGTACACCTCGTTCCAGTCACCGATCCGCTCGTCGACCGGGCGACGGGTCGCGCCCTCGCGCCCGTTCTTCAGGAACCCCTTCGGGTCAGCCATGAAGGACCTCCATAATCCGGGCCGCGGCCTCGTCCTCGGAGAGACCCTCCTCGAGGGCCTCCTCCTGGGCCTCGAGGACCCTCTTGTAGTCACTGGGCATGACCCGGGTGAACCGGGCCAGAGCAGCCGGCCAGTCGGCGAGCAGCGCGGCCGCCACCTCGGACCCGGTCTCCTCGTGGTGGGTACGGACCAGCTGCTCGAGCTCGTCGGCGAACCGGCCCTCGACCACGCCGAGCTCGACGAGCTCGGGGTTGACCCGCTGGGCCTGGAGATCGAGGACGTACGCGACGCCGCCGGACATGCCGGCCGCGAAGTTGCGGCCCGTCGGACCGAGGACGACGACGCGCCCGCCGGTCATGTACTCGCAGCCGTGGTCGCCCACACCCTCGGTGACGACGGTGGCACCGGAGTTGCGGACGCAGCAGCGCTCGCCGACGCCGCCGCGCAGGAAGATCTGCCCGGAGGTGGCGCCGTACGCGATGGTGTTGCCACCGATGATCTGGCCGTCAGCCGCGAACGGCGCCGAGCGGTCAGGGCGGACGACGATGCGGCCACCGGAAAGGCCCTTGCCGACGTAGTCGTTGGCGTCGCCCTCGAGGCGCAGCGTGATGCCGCGCGGCACGAAGGCGCCGAACGACTGGCCGGCCGAGCCGGTGAACGTGATGTCGATCGTGCCGTCCGGGAGGCCCTCGCCCTTGTAGCGCTTGGTCACCTCGTGACCGAGCAGGGTGCCGACCGTGCGGTTGACGTTCTTGATCTCGAGCTGCGCGCGGACCGGCTCGCCGTTCTCGAGCGCCGGCTGGGCCAGCGGCACGAGGGTGGTGAAGTCGAGCGAGCGCTCGATGCCGTGGTCCTGGCCCTTGGTGTGGCGCAGGTCCTGGTCGGCGAACTGCGTCGGCGACTCCACCACGTGGAAGATCGGCGCCAGGTCGAGACCGGCTGCCTTCCAGTGGTCGATCGCGTCGCGGGTGTCGAGGGTGCCGGCCTGGCCGATCGCCTCCTCGATGGAGCGGAAGCCGAGCTCGGCGAGGATCTCGCGGACCTCTTCGGCAATGTAGCGGAAGAAGTTCACGACGTACTCGGCCTTGCCGGAGAACCGCTCGCGCAGCACCGGGTTCTGCGTCGCGACGCCCACCGGGCAGGTGTCGAGGTGGCAGACCCGCATCAGGATGCAGCCGGAGACGACGAGCGGGGCGGTGGCGAAGCCGAACTCCTCGGCACCGAGCAGCGCCGCGATGACGACGTCGCGACCGGTCTTGAGCTGGCCGTCGGTCTGCACGACGATGCGGTCGCGCAGGCCGTTGAGCAGCAGGGTCTGCTGGGCCTCGGCGAGACCGAGCTCCCAGGGACCACCGGCGTGCTTGAGCGAGGTGAGCGGCGAGGCGCCCGTACCGCCGTCGTGACCCGAGATGAGGACGACGTCCGCGTGCGCCTTGGAGACACCCGCTGCGACCGTGCCGACACCGACCTCGGAGACCAGCTTCACGTGGACGCGGGCCGACGGGTTGGCGTTCTTGAGGTCGTGGATCAGCTGCGCCAGGTCCTCGATCGAGTAGATGTCGTGGTGCGGCGGCGGGCTGATCAGGCCCACGCCCGGCGTCGAGTGCCGGGTCTTGGCCACCCACGGGTAGACCTTGTGGCCGGGCAGCTGGCCGCCCTCGCCGGGCTTGGCACCCTGCGCCATCTTGATCTGGATGTCGTCGGCGTTGGTCAGGTACTCCGACGTGACGCCGAAGCGGCCGGACGCGACCTGCTTGATCGCCGAGCGGCGGGCCGGGTCGTGCAGGCGCTCCGGGTCCTCACCACCCTCGCCGGTGTTGGACTTGGCGCCGAGCATGTTCATCGCGATGGCGAGGGTCTCGTGCGCCTCCTGCGAGATGGAGCCGTACGACATCGCGCCGGTGCTGAACCGCTTCACGATCGCCTCGACCGACTCGACCTCCTCGATCGGGATCGGCTGGCGACCGGTGGCGGCGGTGTCCTTGAACTTGAACAGCCCGCGGAGCGTCATGAGGCGCTCGGCCTGCTCGTTCACGCGCCGGGTGTACTGCTGGAAGATGTCGTAGCGACCCTGGCGGGTGGCGTGCTGCAGGCGGAAGACCGTCTCCGGGTCGAAGAGGTGCGGCTCGCCCTCACGACGCCACTGGTACTCGCCGCCGATCGCCAGCTCGCGGTGGGCCACCGCGACGCCGTCGCGCGGGTAGGCGGTCGCGTGCCGCTGGGCGACCTCCTCGGCGATGACCTCGAGCTCGATGCCGCCGAGCTTGGAGGTGGTGCCGGTGAAGTATGCGTCCACGACGGCCTGGGACAGACCGACGGCCTCGAAGATCTGCGCGCCGGTGTAGGAGGCCAGCGTGCTGACCCCCATCTTCGACATGACCTTCAGGACACCCTTGCCCAGCGCCTTGATCAGGTTCTGGACGGCCTTCTCGGGGTCGTTCTTGACGAAGAATCCCTCGAAGGCGAGGTCCTCGACCGACTCCATGGCGAGGTAGGGGTTGACCGCGGCCGCGCCGTAGCCGACCAGGGTCGCCACGTGGTGGACCTCGCGGACGTCGCCGGCCTCGACCAGCAGGCCGACCTGCGTCCGCTCCTTCTCGCGCACCAGGTGGTGGTGGACGGCACCGGTGAGCAGCAGCGACGGGATCGGCGCGAGCTCCGCGGTGGAGTGCCGGTCGGAGAGCACGATGATGCGAGCACCGTCGGCGATGGCGGCGCTCACCTCCTGGCAGATCTCCTCGAGACGGGCCGCCATCGCGGCGCCGCCCCCGGCGACGTCGTACAGACCGCGCACGACGTGGGTGATGAAGCCCGGCATGTCACCGTCACGGTTGATGTGCCGGATCTTGGCCAGGTCGTCGTTGGAGAGGACCGGGAAGGGCAGCACGACCTGGCGGCACGAGGCGGGGCTCGGCTCGAGCAGGTTGGCCTCGGGGCCGATGGTGCTGGCCAGGCTGGTGACCAGCTCCTCGCGGATGGCGTCCAGCGGCGGGTTGGTGACCTGGGCGAAGAGCTGCACGAAGTAGTCGAACAGCAGACGCGGCTTGGCCGACAGCGCCGCGATCGGGCTGTCGGTGCCCATCGAGCCCAGCGGCTCGCCGCCGGTGTTGGCCATCGGCGCCAGGAGGACGCGGAGCTCCTCCTCGGTGTAGCCGAAGACCTGCTGGCGGCGGGTCACCGAGGCGTGCGTGTGCACGACGTGCTCGCGCTCGGGGATGTCCTCGAGGTTGATCTGGCCGCCGTGCAGCCACTCGTCGTACGGGTGCTTGGACGCGAGCGCGTCCTTGATCTCGTCGTCCTCGATGATGCGGTGCTGCGCGGTGTCGACGAGGAACATCTTGCCGGGCTGCATGCGGCCCTTGCGCACGACGTTCTTCGGCTCGATGTCGTGCAGGACACCGGCCTCCGAGGCGTAGATGACCAGGCCGTCCTCGGTCACCCAGTAGCGGCCCGGGCGCAGACCGTTGCGGTCCAGCACGGCGCCGACCTGGGTGCCGTCGGTGAAGACGACGTTGGCGGGGCCGTCCCACGCCTCCATGAGCTTGGCGTGGAACTCGTAGAACGCCTTGCGCTTGGCATCCATCTCGGTGTGGTTCTCCCACGCCTCGGGGATCATCATCAGCACCGAGTGCGGCAGGCTGCGGCCACCGAGGTGGAGCAGCTCGAGGACCTCGTCGAAGGAGGCCGAGTCCGAGGCGCCCGGGGTGCAGATCGGGTAGAGCCGCTCGAGGTCGCCGGGGATGACGTCGGAGGCCAGGAGGGCCTCACGGGCACGCATCCAGTTCCGGTTGCCCATGACGGTGTTGATCTCACCGTTGTGCGCGATGTAGCGGAATGGGTGCGACAGCGGCCAGCTCGGGAACGTGTTCGTCGAGAACCGGGAGTGGACGACGGCGATCGCCGAGGCCATCCGCGGGTCGCGCAGGTCCGGGAAGACGTCACCCAGCTGGTGGGTGGTCAGCATGCCCTTGTAGACCAGCGTCCGGGAGGAGAGCGACGGGAAGTACGCGTCGGTCTCGCTCTCAGCGCGCTTGCGCAGCACGAAGGCGAGGCGCTCGAGCGCCAATCCGTCAGCGTCGGCGACGGCGCTGACGTCGGCGCTGACGTCGGCGCTGTCCTCGGTGGCCCGGACGAAGAGCTGGGCGAACGTCGGCATCACCGCGAGGGCGGTGGCGCCGAGGCTCTCGGGGTTGACCGGGACCGCACGCCAGCCGAGGACCTCGAGGCCCTCCTCGGCGGCGATCTTCTCGATCTGCTCGCGGGCGGAGGCCACGGCGGCCTCGTCGCCCGGAAGGAAGGCGGTGCCGACCGCGTACGTGCCGGCGGCGGGGAGGGTGATGCCCTCCTCGGCCGTGACGGCACGCAGGAAGGCGTCCGGGACCTGGATCAGGATGCCGGCACCGTCGCCGGAGTTGACCTCGGCGCCGGCGGCACCGCGGTGGTCGAGGTTGACCAGGGCGGTGATGCCCTGCTCGACGATGCGGTGCGTCGCCTCGCCCGTCAGGGTCGCGACGAAGGCGACACCGCAGGCGTCCTTCTCGAAGCGCGGGTCATAGAGGCCCTGCGCGGTGGGGAATGAGTGCTCGTAGGGCACCGATTTCTCCCGTCGTTTGTCGGGGTGCCAGACGCGCCCTCGATTGCCCTCAGAGGCTGAGGGCAGACGGGTACGCGCGCCAAGGTTGGCGATTGGCAGTGCAATGCAGGGGACGACGTTGGCCCGCGCGATGGACGAACCGTATCACGACCCGATCACACGGCGGTTACGCAGATGCGACGTCGTTCTCGTCCTGCGGGGCACGCCCCTCGACGTACACGCTCTCCTCGATGCCCGGGCGCGCACGCAGGGACCAGAGGAAGTAGGCGGCGGCCAGCACGAACAGGATGATCGACATCCAGTCGGCCCAGCGCAGGCCGAGCACGTCGTTGAGCTCGATGGTGTCGATTCGCAGCTGCTCGATCCAGAACCGGCCGAAGCAGTAGATCATCACGTAGAGAGCGCCCGCGCGGCCGTGGCCGAGCGCGTACGGGCCGTCCTTGAGGCGACGCTCGAGCCACACGATCGCGAGGAAGCCCAGCACGCACCACAGCGACTCGTACAGGAACGTCGGATGGAAGGTGGTGCCGGCCGGGAACTGGTCGGGGCCCTGCGGGAAGTTGCTCGGGTCGATCTTGAGGCCCCACGGCAGGTCGGTGGGCTTGCCGTACAGCTCCTGGTTGAACCAGTTGCCCCAGCGGCCCGCCGCCTGTGCCAGCAGGCAGGTCGGCAGCGCCACGTCGAGCAGCGGAGCGACCCGCATCCCCATCCGGCGGGCGCCGATGATGGCGCCGGCGGCGCCGAGCGCGATGGCGCCCCAGATGCCGAGGCCGCCGCGCCACACGTAGAGCGCCTCGACCGGGTGGCGGCCGGCGCCGAAGTAGAGGTCGTGATCGGTCATCACGTGGTAGATCCGGCCGCCGACGACGCCGAACGGCACCGCCCACAGCGCGATGTCCTGGATCTGTCCCGGACGACCGCCGCGCGCCTTCCAGCGGCGCTCGGAGAGCCAGACGGCGATGACGATGCCGGCGATGATGCACAGGGCGTACCCGCGGATCGGGAGCGGGCCGAGGTGGACCACGCCGCGGTCCGGGCTGGGGATCGACAGGGCGATCAGCTGGGGCAGCATCAGCGGCCCTTTCAGGAGGCCTGCTGCAGCAGGCTGTGGATGTCGGAGGCGAACTGGGCCGACGACGTGTTCATGTCCCACAGCACCGTGGACCGGTGGTCCGGGGTGACCGCGCTGACCTGCGTCGAGTGGGTGTTGAGGTCATAGCCGCCGCTGGGCAGCTTCTGACCCTGGGCGACGTAGACGGCGAGCGGCTTGGCGATCTTCGCGATCGTGTCGAGGTCGCCGGTCAGGCCGATCCAGCCCTTGTTGTAGCGGTCGAGGTAGTGGCGCAGCACCTCGGGCGTGTCCCGGCTCGGGTCGGTCGTCACGAAGACGACCTGCACGTTGCTCTTGTCGTCGTCGTCGAGCCGGGTCAGCGCGCTGGCGAGGTTGGAGAGCACCATCGGGCAGATGTCCGGGCAGTGGGTGTAGCCGAAGAAGACCAGCGTGAGCGGCTTCGTGTCGTCGTCGACCAGCGAGTACGGCTGGCCGTCGGTGTCGGTCAGCTGGTCGGGTAGCACCGTGTAGGCGTCGTGGGTGATGCCGTAGAACTGGGACGGATCGCTGCTGGAGCCGCACGCGCTGAGGGCCAGCGCCAGCACCGCGAGGACCGTTGCGAGGAGCCGCCTAGGCACGCCGCACCCCGGCGGCGAGCTCCTCGGTGAGGGAGCTCAACGCCTTGAGGTAGCCGGCCTTGTCGCCCTGGTTGTCCAGGATGGCTCGGACGAATGCGCTGCCGACGATCACGCCGTCGGCGTGGGCCGCGATCGCGGCCGCCTGGTCGCCGGTGCTGACGCCGACGCCGACGCCGACCGGGAGGGCGGCCCCATCGGGGCTCAGGGCCTTGGTCCGTGCGACGAGCGGTCCCACCACGTCGGCCGATGCCTGCTTGCCGCCGGTGACGCCCATGACGCCGGTGGCGTAGACGAAGCCGCGACAGGCGGCGGTCGTCAACGCGATCCGCTCGTCGGTGCTGGACGGTGCGACCAGGAAGACCTTGTCGAGGTCGTGCTCGTCGGCGGCGGCGATCCACGCCTGGCCGTAGTCGGGGGTGATGTCCGGGGTGATCAGACCGGCGCCGCCGGCGTTGGCGAGGTCACGGGCGAACCTGTCGACGCCGTACTTCTCCACGGGGTTCCAGTAGGTCATCACGAGGGTCGGGACGCCGGTGACGGCCACGGCCTCGACCGTACGGAGGACGTCGCGGGTGCGGACCCCGCCGTCGAGGGCCTGCTGGGCGGCGGCCTGGATGGTCGGGCCGTCCATCACCGGGTCGCTGTAGGGCAGGCCGATCTCGATCACGTCGCAGCCCGCCGCGACCATCGCCTTGATCGCCTCGATCGAGCCGTCGACGTCGGGGAAGCCGGCCGGGAGGTAGCCGACGAGGGCCCCGCGGCCCTCGTCCTTCGCGGTGGCGAAGGCCGTGCCCGTCGTGGTGCGAGCGCTGGTCACTTCGTCCCTCCGGTCTCGTCGTCGGCGTCGCCGAGCTTGAACCACTCCATGGCGGTCCCCATGTCCTTGTCGCCGCGGCCGGAGAGGTTGACCAGGAGCGTCGCCCCGGAGCCGATCTCCTCGCGCAGCCGCGGCGCGATCCGCAGGGCCCCGGCGAGCGCATGCGCTGACTCGATCGCCGGGATGATGCCCTCCGTACGGGCGAGCAGGGCCATCGCGTCCATCGCCTCGACGTCGGTGACCGGCTCGTAGACCGCGCGGCCGGACTTGGCCAGCCACGAATGCTGCGGGCCGACGCCCGGGTAGTCGAGACCCGCCGAGATCGAGTGCGACTCGATGGTCTGGCCGTCCTCGTCCTGCAGGACGTAGGTGCGGGCGCCGTGCAGGACGCCCTGGTCGCCGGCGAAGATGGTGGCCGCGTGCCGGCCGGTGTCGACGCCGTCGCCGCCGGCCTCGAAGCCGTAGATCCGCACCGACGGGTCCTCGAGGAACGCGGTGAAGAGGCCGATCGCGTTGGACCCGCCGCCGATGCAGGCGGCGATCGCGTCCGGCAGGGCGCCGTACTGCTGCAGGCACTGCTCGCGGGCCTCGTCACCGATGCCGCGGGTCAGGTCGCGCACCAGCGTCGGGAACGGGTGTGGGCCGGCGGCGGTGCCGAACAGGTAGGCGGTGTGCTCGACGCTGGAGACCCAGTCGCGCAGCGCCTCGTTGATGGCGTCCTTGAGGGTGGCGCTGCCGGAGTCGACGGCGATCACCTCTGCGCCGAGCAGGCGCATCCGGGCCACGTTGAGGGCCTGGCGCTCGGTGTCGACCTTGCCCATGTAGACGGTGCAGTCGAGGCCGAAGTACGCGGCGGCGGTGGCGCTGGCGACGCCATGCTGGCCGGCGCCGGTCTCGGCGATGACCCGGGTCTTGCCCATCCGCTTGGTCAGCAGGGCCTGGCCGAGCACGTTGCGGATCTTGTGCGCGCCGGTGTGGTTGAGATCCTCGCGCTTGAGCAGGACGCGGATGCCCAGCTGCTCGCTGAGCCGCTTGGCCTCGTACAGCGGGCTGGGCAGGTTGGCGTAGTCGCGCAGGATCGCGTCGAACTCCGCGACGAACGCCGGGTCCGCCTTGGCGCCCTTCCAGGCGGCGTCGAGCTCGTCGAGGGCCTTCATCAGCGCCTCGGGCATGAACTTGCCGCCGAAGCCTTCGGCCGGGCCGCCGAACCAGCCC
Organism: Nocardioides sp. JCM 18998; assembly: GCF_055391535.1. Classification (NCBI taxonomy): domain Bacteria; kingdom Bacillati; phylum Actinomycetota; class Actinomycetes; order Propionibacteriales; family Nocardioidaceae; genus Nocardioides; species Nocardioides sp. JCM 18998. Next base: position 3,055,349 of record NZ_AP043886.1, on the reverse strand, counting down.
TGGGCGTCGGCGTCGAAGCTGGTGGTCTCGTTGAGATGGGTGGTCATCCGATACCCCTCATAGGATTCAGCCTTCCTTGACCAGTCCGGTCATGCTGCGCACCGCAGCCTCGGGGTCGCCGTCGCGGACCAGCGCCTCGCCGACGAGGACCGCGCGGGCACCCTCGTCCACGTAACGCTGCACGTCGACGGCGGAGAAGATGCCCGACTCGGCGACCTTCACCCGATCAGCGGGGATGAGGGGCGCGAGGCGGCCGAACATGTCGCGGTGGATCTCGAGCGTCTTGAGGTTGCGCGCGTTGACGCCGATCAGCTCGGCGCCCAGCGCGACGGCCCGCTCGGTCTCCTCCTCGTCGTGCACCTCGACGAGCGGGGTCAGCCCCAGCTCGCGGGCGTACTCGTAGAGGCGGGTGAGGTCGTCGCCGACCAGGGCGGAGCACATCAGCAGGGCGAGGTCGGCACCGGCGGCGCGGGCCTCGAGCAGCTGGTACTCCTCGACGATGAAGTCCTTGCGCAGGATCGGGGTGTCCACCACGGCCCGTACGGCACGCAGGTCGTCGAGCGAGCCGCCGAACCGGCGCTGCTCGGTGAGCACCGAGATCGCTGCCGCTCCCCCGCGCTCGTAGGCGGCGGCCAGCGCCGTCGGGTCCGGGATGTCGGCGAGGTGGCCCTTGCTGGGGCTCTTCCGCTTGACCTCGGAGATGACGCTGCTGCCGGCGCCGCGCAGGTGCGGCATCGGATCGCGCGGCGCGTCGACGTCGGCGAGCGCGGCCTTCAGGTCAGCGGGGCTGACCCGGGCCTGGCGAACGGCGAGGTCCTCGCGGACGCCCGAGATGATGTCATCGAGAACCGACATCGTCAGTGGGTCTCGGCGTGGTAGCCCATCTTCGCCAGCACGAGGAAGAGGACACCGGCGGCGACGACGACGGCGACGCCCACCCAGAAGACGATGTAGTTGATCGGGCTGAGCATCAGGCCGATGGAGCCGATCAGGAAGCCGAGCAGGCCGACCACGACGGCGCTCCAGGCGGCCGGGGTGTTGCCGTGGTTGTCGGACATGAGTGCTCCTTGGTGGTGCGGTGGACGGTGCGGGCCGATTCTATGGGGTCGGCGCGATCAGTCGGAGTCGCGGGTCGAGTCTGCGGTGGGGTCGTGCCCCTCGTCGAGCGATTTCCACAGGTCGATGCTGCTCTGCTCCTCGATCGGCGTCGCGCTGGCGGCACTGGGCTGGGCGCCGGTCGGCGCGTCGTACTTGGCGCCCATCTCGGGCCACGCCGGCGCCTTCATCACCGCCAGTACGAACATCAGGCAGGTGCCGATCAGCGCGATCAGCGCGACCCAGGGCCAGGCGGTGCCGTGGCTGCCGTCGTGGGTGGCGAGCAGGTGGTGGCGGGTGCTCCAGATCGCCGGTACGGGGGCGATCGCGGCCAGGCCACCGAGGACGGCGACCACTCGGCGGACGCTCCCCCGGGTCACCAGGACGACGCCCCAGGCAGCGAGGGCGACCAGTGCGAGCGCCGTGGTGGCCGGGCTGTCCACATTGCCCTGCGTCTGGCTGAACGGATCGTCCTTGGCGCCGGCGATCCAGGGGTGGTGGCCGGCCCACGCCGCAACGCCGGCGCCGATGAGGCCGAGCAGCACGACGGGCCAGAACGTCCGCCGGTCCTTGTTGGCCGGTGCCCCCATCAGGCGTCCGCAGAGGTGTCGGCAGGGATGGCGGCGGGGATCACGGCGACGACGTCGGCGTCGAAGCAGGTGCGGTCGCCGGTGTGGCAGGCGGCGCCGATCTGGTCGACCTTGAGCAGCAGGGTGTCGCCGTCGCAGTCGAGACGGATCTCCTTGACGTGCTGCAGGTGGCCCGAGGTGTCGCCCTTGGCCCAGTACTCCTGGCGGCTGCGGCTCCAGTAGGTCGCACGGCCGGTCTCGATGGTGCGGGCGAGGGACTCGTCGTTCATCCACCCCATCATCAGCACCTCGCCGGTGTCGTGCTGCTGCGCGATCGCGGGCACCAACCCGTCGGCGGAGCGCTTGAGGCGGGCGGCGATCGCGGGGTCGAGGCCAGAGGTCGAGTCGGTCACGGCTCGATTATCCCTGCTGTCATCCTTGCTGGGCGACCCAGGAGGCATGCAGCCCGGCGTACACCGACCCCTCCTCGCGAACGAGGTCGGCGTGCGGCCCGCGCTGCACGATCCGGCCCTTGTCGATCACGATCACCTCGTCGGCGCCCTCGGCGGTGGTGAGCCGGTGGGCGATGGTCACCGACGTGCGACCCTGCATCAGCCGCTCGAGCGCCCGGTTGATCCGCATCTCGAGGGCGGGGTCGACAGCGGAGGTGGCCTCGTCCAGGACGAGCAGGTCCGGGTCGGCGAGCTGGGCACGCAGCAGCGCGACGAGCTGGCGCTCGCCGGCCGACAGGGCCTCGCCACGCTGCCCGACCCGGGTGAGGACGCCGAGGGGTAGGGCGGCGAGCCAGTCGCCGAGGCCGATCTGCCGGGCGGCCTGCTCGATCTCGGCGTCGGTCGCCTCGATCCGGCCGTAGCGCGCGTTGGCGGCGAGGGTGTCGTCGAAGAGGAAGCCCTCCTGCGGGACGAGCACGACGCCGCGGCGCAGGCTGGCGGCGCTGATCGCGCGTACGTCGACGCCGTCGAGGGTGATCGTGCCGCTCGTCGGATCCATCAGGCGGGTGAGGAGCTTGGCGACCGTGGACTTGCCGGATCCGGTCTCCCCCACCACCGCGATCCTCCGGCCGGGGGCGATCGTGGCGGTGATGTCGTGCAGCACGAGCGGGCCACCGGGGTAGGCGAAGCTGACATCGTCGAAGCCGACGCTGATCGGGCCCTTGGGAAGCTGGGCGCCCGCGGGACCGGGGTCCACCAGGTCTGCGGGGGTGTCGAGGATGCCGATGACACGGCGCCAGCTGGCGACGGCGTTCTGGGCGTCGGTGAGGATCTGGGAGCCGGTCTGCACCGGGCCCACGAAGAGCGAGACCAGGAACGCGAAGGCGAGGATCCGGCCGCTGCTGAGGTTGCCGTGGATGCCGAGCTGGACGCCGAGGACGACCACGCCGGCCAGTGCGAGGCCGCCGGCCAGGCCGCCGAGGCTGAAGAAGCCGGCGACCAGGCTCTGGGCGCGGGTCTGGGCCGCCCGGTTGGCCTCGACCGCGTCGTCGATGCGCTGCTGGGTGCGGGCTTCGACCGCGTACGCCTTGACGACCGCGGCGCCGACGACCGGCTCGGCGATCGCCGACAGCAGGGTGCCGACCTGGCGCCGGACGACGGTGTACGCGACCGACAGCCGGCGCTGGAAGAACGGGAGGCTGGCGAACAGCGGCACGAAGCAGACCCACACCACCAGCGCGAGCTGCCAGCTGTAGACCACCATCACGACGCTGGCGATGAGCATCTGGCCGACGGAGACCACCAGCAGCAGGCCGCCGTAGACGACGAACTGGCTGATCTGGTCCACGTCGCTGGTCACCCGCGAGACCAGGGCGCCGCGACGCTCGGTGTGCTGGGTCAGCATCGGCAGGTCATGAACGTGGCGGAACGCCTTGGTGCGCAGCGTCGCCAGGCCGCTCTCCGCGGCGGTGAAGAGCCGCGCCGTCATGGCGTAGGACGCGACGCTGGCGATCGCCAGGGCGATCGCGGCGCCGATGCCCATCCAGACGGTGAACCGCACGTCGGGCCCACCGGCGTGATGCAGCCCACGGTCGAGGGTCTGCTGGACGGCGATCGGGACGATCACCTGGCCGAGGCTGGCGATGATCGCCAGCGTCAGGGTGACCCCGATGCCCTCGACCAGCTCGGGCGAGTGGTGGACGCCGCGGCGGATCGTCTCGATGCCGCCGAGCTGCTCCCCGCTGTCGACGGTGTTGCCCGAGGTGACGGTGGTGCTCACGTGGTGGCCTCCGTCATCGGCTCGTTGTCCTGCTCGTAGGCGTTGACCAGATCGGCGTACGCCGGGCTGGTGGCGAGCAGTTGCGCGTGGGTGCCGCGCCCGGCGATCCGGCCGCCGTCGAGGTGGACGACCTCGTCGGCCAGCGCGATGGTCGCCTTGCGGTAGGCCACCACCACGAGGGTGGCGCCGGTGATGGTCTCGATACGCTCGCTGGCGCTCGCTGCTCGACCAGCGGACCCCTCGCTGGTCGAGTGCGTCGCGAGGGACGAGCGACGTGTATCGAGACCAGACCCCTCGGTGGTCGAGCTGGCGGTGTCCTGAGCCTGTCGAAGGGTCGAGACCCGCAGGGCGGCGAGGATGCGCTGCTCGACCTCGGGGTCGACCGCCGAGGTCGCATCGTCGAGGATCAGCAGGCGCGGCCTGCGGACGAGCGCCCGGGCCAGCGAGATGCGCTGGCGCTGTCCCCCGGACAGCGACGTGCCGCGCTCGCCGAGGCGGGTGTCGAGGCCGTCGGGAAGAGCCGCGACGAAGCCGTCGGCCTGGGCGGCGCGCAGGGCCGCCCAGATCTCCTCGTCGGTGAACTCGACGCCGCCCTCGTGGTCCAGCGTGATGTTGCCGCGGACGGTGTCGTCGAAGAGGAACGCCTGCTGCGGCACGATCGCCATCGCCTCGGCGAGCGCGCCCTGCTCGAGGTCGCGCAGGTCGATGCCGTCGATCGTGATCCGACCCTCGTCCGTGTCGACCAGGCGGGTCATCAGCGTGGTCAGGGTGGACTTGCCCGAGGCGGTCGGCCCCACGATGGCGGTGGTGCGGCCCGGCTCGACGTCGAAGGTGACGTCGGTGAGCAGCGGCTGGCTCTCGTCGTACGAGAACGCCACCTGCTCGAGCGCGAGTCGCGCGCCCTCGGCGCTCGCCGGCACCCGCCGCTCGCCGTAGACGAGGGCGTCGGTGGCGTCGAGGACGCGCTGGACGCGGCGGTAGCCGACGACGCTGCGCGGGAACTCGCCCAGCAGCCAGCCCAGCGAGCGGATCGGGAAGGCGACGATGGTGAGCAGGAAGCCGATCTGTACGACGTCCCCGGCCTCGGCGTGGCCGTGCAGCACGCGCACCACGCCCGCGGCGAGGACGACCAGCACGCCGATGTCGGGCAGCGCGGCCAGCGTCGGGTCGAAGGCGGCGCGGATGCGACCGGCCCGGATGTTGGTGTCGCGCAGCTCGCGGGCCTTGGCCGCGAACCGCTCGGTCTCCTCGCTCTCGCGGCCGAGGGTCTTGACGACGAGGGCGCCGTCGAAGGACTCGTGCGCGACCTCGCTGAGCTCGGCGCGGAGCTGCTGGGCGCGGGTGATCAAGGGGCTGGCGCGGCGCTGGTAGGCCAGGTTGGTCAGGACGACCGCCGGGAAGACGAGCATGCCGAGGGTCGCCAGGACCACGTCGGCGAGGTACATCTGGACCACGGCGATCACCATCATCGCGATCGTCCCGACGGCCATCGGCAGCGGCGCGATCGGTGCCCACGCGGCCTCGACGTCGGCGTTGGCGTTGCTGAGCAGCTGCCCGGTGGGGTGCGCCTGGTGCCACGCCAGCGGGAGGCGCAGGTACTGGCGGGTGACGGCACGGCGGTAGTGGGCCTGCATCCGGTACTGCATGACGCCGGCACCGAGGCGGCGCGCCACCACCCCGACGGCGCGCCCGATCGCGACAGCGACGAAGAGCGCGACGACGGCGACGAGCCAGCCCGCCCCGATGTGTCCGGTCCGGTACGCCGGCAGGATCACGTGGTCGGTCGACCACCCCAGGACCCAGGCGTCGGCGACGGTCAGCGCACCGAAGAGCGCCGAGCCGAGCGTCGAGACCGTGAAGATCAGCGGCTCGCGCCGGATCGCGACACCGAGGACCCGGAAGCCGTCCAACATGCTCGCGCGCTCCACCCGGTTGATCGTAGTGTCGGCCACCGTGGCCCTTTCCTCTGGTTCCCTCGTCCGCGGCGAGCGCGAGGCGCTCTGCGATCTGTCTGTGACGGTCGGTCCCGACGCCCCGACGCTGTGCGCCGGGTGGGACGTCCGTGACCTGGTGGTGCACCTGCTGGTCCGCGAGCGCAAGCCGTGGGCCGCGGGCGGCATCATGGTGCCCGCGCTGTCGGGTGTGACCTCGCGGGTGTCCGAGCGGATGGCCGCCCGCCCCTTCGCAGCGCTGGTCGACGAGCTCCGTATTCCCCCGCTGCCGTTGCGCGCCCCCGGGGTGGACGCGCTGATGAACACGATCGAGTACTTCGTGCACCACGAGGACGTACGCCGGGCGCAGCCGTCGTGGGTCCCCCGGGAGCTCTCGGACGCCGACGAGGCGACCCTGTGGCGCCCGCTGCCGATGATGGGCCGCGGCCTGGTCCGCCCCGCGGGCGTACCGGTGGAGATCGTCTCCGGTGCCCGCCGGGCGACGCTGCGCCGCGGCGCCGATCCGGTCGTGGTGTCCGGGCCGGTCAGCGAGCTCGCGCTCTTCCTCTTCGGCCGTACCCAGCTCAGCGGGCTCACCTTCGAGGGGCCGGCCGATCGCATCGAGCTGCTGCAGGCGGCGAAGCTCGGCTTCTGATCAGTCGCGCAGCAGCTGCGTCAGGTCGAGCTGGACGGTCCCGTAGGACGCGACCTCGACAGCCGCTCGTGGGAGGTGATCAGAGAGCTCGTGAGCGATCTCCCAACCCCGACCATGGTTGGCAAGCACCGTCATCCTGCGATGCTCAGGATCGATGATCCAGTACTGGCCGATGCCCAGCTCGGCGTACTCGTGCGACTTGCGCAGCGTGTCCTCGGTACGCGTCGTCGACGAGAGCACCTCGACGACGACGACGGGGATCTGCTCGCTGAACAGCACGGACTCGGACTGGGCGAGGGCGTAGACATCGGGGACCCGCAGCCGGGACGGACCCGTCGCCAAACCACTCTCGGTCGCGACGAAGAGACCCGGACACGCGTCCTCGATCGCTTGAGCGGTCCAACGCGCCGTGCGGTTGTGCCGCGGCCCAGCAGGCGGCGTCACGAGAGCGATGCCATCGACGTACTCGGCCCGGACCTCGTCGCCGAGCGCCAGGAACTCCTCGTACGACATCTGCTGTCGCAGCATCGTGTCTGCGCCCATCGGTGCTTCCCATCGGATCGACACATCGAACTCCTTCATTGTGACCACCGCCCCCGAGATGGAGAAGCGCCTGTCCCGGACGATGCCATCGCGCACCGACAGTCTTGACCGCGCGCCCCTTGTCGCTGCTGGGTAGCGGTGGAAGGGTCGGAGCATGACCACGATCAACAGCATCGCCACCGCCATGTTCTCCGTCTCGGACCAGGACGCGGCGATCGCGTTCTACACCGAGAAGCTCGGCTGGGAGCTGCGCTCGGAGACGTCGTTCGACGACGGCGCCCAGGGCGGACGCTGGGTCGAGGTCGCTCCCCCGGGCTCGGTCGCCGTCCTCGCGCTCAACCTCCCGATGGGCGGCCAGCCCGGCGGCGGCAGCATCGGCGTCGAGACGCCGGACGCCGACGGCGAGCACGAGCGGCTCAGCGGCATCGAGGGTGTCCAGGTCGGCGACTTCATGGGCGGCGAGGGTCCGGTGCCGAAGATGTTCTCGGTCAACGACCCGGACAACAACTGGATCTGGGTCGTGCAGGCCCAGGCCTGACTCAGCCCCTGACGGCGGTGTAGCGCAGCTCGGCGAACTGGCCGGTCTGACGCACCGACTCCAGGTGCAGCGCGGCCGACTCGATCCGGCGCGGCAGGAGCGGTGCCCCGGCGCCCAGCGTGACAGCGGCGATCGAGACACGAACCTCGTCCAGGAGGCCGGCGTCGTGGAACTGCCCGGCCAGGTCTCCCCCGCCGACGATCCAGACGTCCTCCCCCAACGCGGCCTCCCGCAGCTCGTCGGCCAGGTCGGCCACGGAGCCGGAGACGACCCGGATGTCGGCGCCGGGGACGAGCGGCAGGTCCGTACGCGAGGTGAAGACGTAGGTGACCCGATCGCCGTAGAAGGACTGCCACTTCTCCGGCGCCGCCATCAGGCCCTCGTGCTCCAGCACCCACCGGTAGGTCGTCGAGCCCTCGACCATCACCCGTACGCCCGCGACGAACTCCCCCAGGCCGGCCTGCGACTCCTCGCCGCCGTCGACCGCGAAGAGCCAGTCCAGCGAGTCGTGCTCGTCGGCGAGGAAGCCGTCGAGCGTGGTGGCAGTGGCGTAGACGAAGCGGGTCACGCTCCGACGATAGTCGGGATCGGGCCCCGCTCAGGCTCGCCAGGTGGAGAGCTTGCCGGGGTTCAGCACGGCCCACACGTCGGTGACCAGCCCGCCGACGACCCGCAGGTTGAGCACGCCGAAGATCTGGTCGCCCTCGGCGTAGACCATGCCGAGCCCGTCGCCGGTCGGGCGTGGCTCGATCCGCCACGTCGGCCGCTTGGCCATCACACCCAACATGAACCGGGCCACCTTGTCCGGGCCGATCACCGGCTTGCGGGCCGCGCTGACCACGCCGCCGCCGTCGGCGCGCAGCGCGACCGACGGGTCGAGCAGCTCGGTCAGGGCACCCAGGTCGCCGCCCGCGACGGCGTCGCTGAAGGCCCGGACGACGGCGTCGTGCTCGTGGGCCGGGGCGACCGATTCGCGGTGCGCGGCGACCTTGCGCCGGGCCGAGGTGGCGAGCTGGCGCACCGCGGCGGGCGTGCGCCCGACCACACCGGCGATGTCGGGGAACGGCAGCTCGAAGACGTCGTGCAGCACGAACGCCACCCGCTCCGCCGGCGTCATCGCGTCGAGCACCACCAGCAGGGCGCTGCTCACCGTGTCGTCCAGGGTCACCCGATCGGCGGGGTCCACGCCCGCGGCGGCGGAGGCCAGCGGGAGCGAGAGCAGCGTGGAGGGCACCGGCTCGGGCAGCCAGGGCCCGACGTACTGCTCCCGGCGCGCCCGCGCCGACTTGAGCACGTCGAGGCAGACGCGGGAGGCGACCCGGGTCAGCCAGCCCTGCGGGTTGCCGATCGCGGCCCGCTCCTCCTCGCTCAGCCGGTACCAGCGCAGGTAGGTCTCCTGGACGGCGTCCTCGGCCTCCTCGAGCGTGCCGAGCAGGCGGTAGGCCAGCGCGATCAGCCGGCGCCGCTCCGCCATCACGTCGACCAGCTCCACAGACAGTCCTTCAGCGCTCACACGGCATTGACGAGACAGTGATCACGTCTGTGAGGTCCTCACACTCCGCTCGGCCGTCTCGTCATCAGTGTGCAGGCCGGACACGCCGGCCGGCACCTCTTCCAAGGAGTCCAGACAGATGTCGCACGTCAACGTCACCAAGGTCGTCCCCGCCCTCTACGAGGCGCAGCTCGCGGTCGAGAAGGCGGCAACCGACGCCGCGGAGGCGGCCGGCCTGCACCCGCTGCTGCTGGACCTGGTCCGGCTGCGCGCCTCCCAGCTCAACGGCTGCGCCTTCTGCCTGCGGATGCACACCCAGGACGCGCTGAAGAACGGCGAGACCACGGACCGGCTCGCCGTCGTCGCCGCCTGGTGGGAGTCGCAGTACTTCACCCCGCAGGAGCAGGCCGCGCTGACCCTGACCGAGCAGGTCACGCTGATCGGCGCCCAGCACACCTCGCCGGCCCCGAAGGTCGACGTCGCCGCCGTCCTCGACGAGCGGGAGATCGCCGCCATCACCGCGCTGGCGATCTCGATCAACGGCTGGAACCGGATCGCGATCGCCTCGGGCTACCCCGTCGCGCCCTGATCCGAGCGGCGGGACGTCATACGAATCGAGCCCACCTGCGGAGCGCGTCGTATGACGTCCGCCCGCCTCAGCGCACCGGGTAGCCGGCGCCGGCGAGTGCCGACTTCACCTCGCCGATGCGCAGCGTGCCGAAGTGGAAGACCGAGGCCGCGAGGACGGCGTCCGCGCCGGCCTCGACCGCGGGAGCGAAGTGGTCGGCGGCGCCGGCGCCGCCGGAGGCGATGACCGGGATCGAGACCTCTGCACGGACCGCGCGCAGCATCTCGAGGTCGAAGCCGTCGCGGGTGCCGTCAGCGTCCATCGAGTTGAGCAGGATCTCCCCCGCGCCGAGCTCGGCAGCCCTGATGGCCCACGCGACGGCGTCGATCCCGGCGGACCGGCGACCGCCGTGGGTGGTCACCTCGAAGCCCGAGTCGGTGGACGAGCCCGTCGGGACCCGACGGGCGTCCACCGAGAGCACCAGGACCTGCGAGCCGAACCGGTCGGCGATCTCGGCGATCAGCTCGGGGCGGGTGATGGCCGCGGTGTTGACGCCGACCTTGTCGGCGCCCGCGCGCAGCAGCCGGTCGACGTCCGCGACGGCCCGTACGCCGCCACCGACGGTGAGCGGGATGAAGACCTCCTCGGCCACCTTGGAGACGATCTCCATGGTGGTGCCGCGGGCGTCCGAGGAGGCGGAGATGTCGAGGAAGGTGAGCTCGTCGGCGCCCTCGCGGTCGTAGACCTTCGCCAGCTCGACCGGGTCGCCGGCGTCGCGCAGGTTCTCGAAGTTGATCCCCTTCACGACCCGGCCGCCGTCGACGTCGAGGCACGGGATGACGCGTACGGCCAGGCTCATGACGCCGCGCCCCTGGTGACCGCGAGGGCCTCCTCGAGGGAGAGCGATCCGGTGTAGAGCGCCGTGCCGGCGATGGCACCCTCGACACCCGCATCGACGAGCGTCATCAACGCGCGGATGTCGTCGATGGTGGTGACGCCGCCGGAGGCGACGATCGGGGCGGAGGTACGGGAGGCGACGTCGCGCAGCAGGTCGAGGTTCGGGCCCTGGAGCATGCCGTCCTTGTTGACGTCGGTGACGACGTAACGGGCGCAGCCCGCCTGATCGAGTCGGTCGAGGACCTCATAGAGGTCGCCACCGTCCTTGGTCCAGCCGCGGGCGGCCAGCGTCGTACCGCGGACGTCGAGACCGATGGCGACGCGGTCGCCGTACTCGGCGATGGCCTTGCGGCACCACTCCGGGTTCTCGAGGGCGGCGGTGCCGATGTTGACCCGCCGACAGCCCGAGTCCATCGCGGCCTTGAGCGACGCGTCGTCGCGGATGCCGCCCGAGCGCTCGATCTTGATGTCGACGGCGCGGGTGACCTCGGCGAGGAGGTCGGCGTTGGAGCCGTGCCCGAAGGCGGCGTCGAGGTCGACGAGGTGGATCCACTCCGCCCCCATCTCCTGCCAGCGCAGCGCGGCCTCGATCGGATCGCCGAAGACCTTCTCGGACCCGTCGACGCCCTGCACCAGCTGGACGGCGCGACCGCCCTTGATGTCGACGGCGGGGAGCAGCTCGAGGTAGGACACGTTCAGGCCTTTCGGAACAACACGGTGTACAGGACGGGGGTCGCCAGCACGCTGGCGACGAGGGCCAGGGCCCGGATGGACGGCGACGGCTCGGCGAACCAGAGCAGCGCATTGAGGACGACGAGGCCGACGATCAGGACCTGGAGCTGGATGCGGCGGCGCTTCGCGAGGGCACCGTGGGAGCGACCGCGTCGCGATCCCCGGAGGTCGAGCCTGTCGAGACCGGACTGCAGCCGCGCCCGGCGCAGGCGCCGGCGCGCCGCGGCGGCGTCGGCGACGGCCCGGACGGCGGCGGCCTCGGCGGCCTGTCGCTCCCGCTCCTCGCGGGCCCTGGCGCGCACTCCCGATGGCATCGCGTCCTCAGGCGCTCTTGAGGGACTGGACCCAGTTGCGCAGCACCGCGGCGCCGGCGTCGCCCGACTTCTCGGGGTGGAACTGGGTCGCGGACAGGGCGCCGTTCTCGACGGCCGCGACGAACCGGTCGCCGGTCTTCTCGTCGGGCCCGGTCTCGGCCCACGTCACCAGCGGCGCCTTGGTCCGGTCGTTGGTGACCAGCTCCCACGTCCGTACGCCGTAGGAGTGCACGAAGTAGAACCGCTCGTCCTCGACGCCGGCGAAGAGCTCGGAGCCCTGCGGCACCTCGATGGTGTTCCAGCCCATGTGGGGCACGATCGGCGCCTGGATCCGCTCCACCACGCCGGGCCACTCGTCACAGCCCTCGGTCTCGACGCCGTGCTCGACCCCGCGGGAGAAGAGGATCTGCATGCCGACGCAGATGCCCAGCACCGGGCGACCGCCGCTGAGGCGACGGCCGATGATGCGCTCGCCGCGGATCGCCCGCAGCCCCCGCATGCAGGCCTCGTACGCGCCCACGCCGGGCACCAGCAGGCCGTCGGCCGCCATGGCGGCGTCCAGGTCGCCGGTCAGCTCGACGCTCGCGCCGGCGCGCTCGACGGCGCGCACGGCCGAGCGCAGGTTGCCCGACCCGTAGTCGAGGACAACAACAGTCGGCGACGCCATGCTCAGATGACGCCCTTCGTGGACGGGATGCCGGTCTCGCGCGGGTCGAGCGCGATCGCGTCGCGGAACGCCCGGGCGAACGCCTTGAACTGCGTCTCCACGATGTGGTGCGGCTCGCGGCCGGCGAGCACGCGGACGTGCAGCGCAAGGTGGGCGTGGAAGGCGATCGACTCGAAGACGTGCTGGGTCAGCGAGCCCAGGTAGGAGACTCCGGAGCCGCCCAGCTGGACGTACTGCTGCCCCTCGGGCTCGCCGGAGTGCACGCAGTAGGGACGACCCGAGATGTCGACGACCGCCTGGACCAGCGCCTCGTCGAGGGGGACGGTCGCATCGCCGAAGCGGCGGGTGCCCTTCTTGTCCCCGAGCGCCTGGCGCAGGGCCTGGCCGAGCACGATCGCGGTGTCCTCGACGGTGTGGTGCGCGTCGATGTGGACGTCGCCGTCGCTCTTGACGGTGAGGTCGAGCAGCGCGTGCCGGGCCAGCGCGGTCAGCATGTGGTCGTAGAAGCCGACGCCGGTGGAGATGTCGTGCTTGCCGGTGCCGTCGAGGTCGACCTCGACGATGACCGTCGACTCCGACGTCTTGCGCTCGATCCGGGCGGTACGGGGCGCGGTGCGGCTCACGCTGCTGCTCACTGGGTGACCTCCATCAGGGCCTTCTTGAATGCGTCCATCTCGGCAGGGGTGCCGATCGAGACCCGCAGCCAGCCGTCGGGGCCGGTCTCGCGGATCAGTACGCCGTGCTCGAGCAGACCCTGCCAGATGGCGTGCCGGTCGGGGAACATCCCGAAGAGCGCGTAGTTGGCGTCGCTCTCGGCGACGGTGAACCCCTGCTCACGCAGCCACGACACGCATGCGTCGCGCTCCTCGCGCAGCGAGGCGACGTTGCCGAGCAGCTCGTCGGTGTGACGCAGCGCCGCCAGCGCCGTCGCCTGGGTGACGGCGGAGAGGTGGTACGGGAGCCGGACGACCCGGATCGCGTCGCAGATCGCCGGGTCGGCGGCCAGGTAGCCCAGGCGCAGCCCGGCGCCGGCGAACGCCTTCGACATGGTCCGGGTGACGACCAGGTTGCGGTGACTGCCGAGCGACTCGAGCGCACTCGGCACGCCGGCGCGGCGGAACTCGCCGTACGCCTCGTCGACGACCAGGATCCCGCGTTGGCCGACCGCCTCGCACAGCGCACCGATCGAGGCCGGGTCGAGCGCGGTGCCGGTCGGGTTGTTGGGGCTCGGCAGCAGCACGACGCTGGGCCGGACCTCCGCGATCAGCGCACGCGCCTTCTCCAGGTCGAGGGAGAAGTCGCTCTCCCGGACGCCGGCGACCCATTCGGTGTTGGTGTCGCGGGCGTACTCGGGATACATCGAGTACGTCGGAGCGAAGCTCAGCGCGGTGCGGCCGGGTCCGCCGAAGGCCTGGAGCAGCTGCAGCATGACCTCGTTGGAGCCGTTGGCCGCCCACACCATCTCGGGGGTGATCGCGTCTCCGGAGGTCGGGCCCGCCGTGACCACGTCCCGGCTCAGGTAGGCCGCGAGCCCGGTGCGGAGCTCGACGAACTCCCGGTCGGGGTAGCGGTTGAGGGTGCGCGCCGCCTCGCGGACCGAGGCCGCGATGTCGTCCAGGCACGCCTCGGAGGGGCCGTACGGGTTCTCGTTGACGTTGAGCTGGACGGGGACGTCGAGCTGCGGTGCGCCGTAGGGCTCGATGCCGGCGAGCTCCTCACGGATCGGGGGACGGTACTGCTCGGGCGAGCCCACCAGGTCGCTCGACGTCATCAGCGGGCGTCCTGCGCCGGGTCCTCCGAGAACCGGACCGAGACCGCAGCGCCGTGGCCCGGCAGGTCCTCGGCGTGCGCGAGGGTGACCACGTGGTCCTTGACCGCGGCCAGGCCCTCACGGGAGTAGTCGATGACGTGCACGGACTTGGTGAACGCGCGCACGGACAGCCCCGAGCTGTGGCAGGCGCAGCCGCCGGTCGGCAGCACGTGGTTGGAGCCGGCGCAGTAGTCGCCCAGGCTGACGGGGGCGAACGGGCCGACGAAGATCGCGCCCGCGTTGCGGATCCGGCCGGCGTCGACCAGCGCGTTCTGGGTGTGGATCTCGAGGTGCTCGGCGGCGTACGCGTTGACCACCTCGACACCCTGGTCGATGTCGTCGACCAGGACGATGCCGGACTGGCTGCCCGCCAGCGAGGTGCGGATCCGCTCCTGGTGCTTGGTCGCGGCGACCTGCTTCTCCAGCTCCTGCTCGACGTCGTCGGCCAGGGCCGGCGAGTCGGTGACCAGGACGGAGGCGGCGAGCGGGTCGTGCTCGGCCTGCGAGATCAGGTCGGCGGCGACGTAGGCCGCCTCGGCGGTGGCGTCGGCGAGGATCGCGATCTCGGTCGGGCCGGCCTCGGAGTCGATGCCGACCTCGCCCTTGAGCAGGCGCTTGGCGGTGACGACGTAGATGTTGCCCGGACCGGTGACCAGGTCGACCCTGGCGCAGCCCTCGGTGGCCGGGCCCGCCGGGACGCCGTAGGCGAACATCGCGATCGCCTGGGCGCCGCCGACGGCGTAGACCTCCTCGACGCCGAGCAGCTCGCACGCGGCCAGGATGGACGGGTGCGGGAGGCCGCCCCAGCGCCCATCGGCCTGGGCCTTCTGCGGCGGGCTGGCCAGGGCGATCGACCGTACGCCCGCGACCTGGGCCGGGACGGTGTTCATCAGCACGCTGGAGACCAGCGGTGCGAGACCGCCGGGGACGTAGAGGCCGACCCGGCCGACCGGCACCTTGCGGTGGGTCACCCGGGCGCCGGGACCGAGCTCGGTGACCGCGTCGGTCTCGAGCTCGTTGGCGCAGGTGGCGCGCAGCCGCGTGATCGACTCCTCGAGACCTGCGCGGATCGCCGGGTCGAGCTCGGCGAGAGCCGTCGTCAGGGCCTCACGCGGCACCCTGATGTCCGCGAGACGGACGCCGTCGAACTTCTCGCCGTACTCCAGGATCGCCTCGATCCCGCGGGCGCGGATGTCGTCGAGGATCGGCTGGACGGCATGGGTCGCCGCCGCGATGTCGAACTCTGCGCGCGGCACGGCGGCGCGATAGTCCAGAGGGTGAGCACCGGGGCCCTGATCACGGGCTCCCCGCAGGTCGATGCGGCGGATCATGGCGCAATTCTACGGGGACGCGCGGCGTGCTTCCCGCATGGTCACCTCCGGCGGACGACTAGGTTGGTCGTGTGCCGGATAGCTCTTCTGCGACGTTGCCGATGTTCCCGCTCAACCTGGTCATCTTCCCCGGGGTGACGGTGCCGCTGCACGTCTTCGAGGAGCGCTACCGCGCGCTCGTCGAGCACCTGCTCACCATCGAGGACCCGGCGGAGCGGACGTTCGGCTCGGTGGCCATCCGGGAGGGCTACGAGGTCGGTGCCCACGGCGCGCAGTCGCTGTTCCGGGTGGGCGTGCGGATGCAGCTCACCGACGTCGAGGCGAACCCGGACGGCAGCTTCGAGATCGAGGCGGTCGGCATCGACCGGATCCAGATGGACGCCCTCGACGGCAGCGGCCCGTTTCCCGTCGGCGAGGTGCGCGAGCTGCCCGAGCCCGCTCGGGTGGTGCCGGACCACGTGGTGGAGCGGGCGCGGGCGACCTTCTCGGCGTACCGGCTGGCGCTCACCGAGTTCCGCGAGGATCCGTACGACGGCTCCCTCCCCCGCGATCCGGAGTACCTGTCGTGGGCGCTGGCGGCGTGCGCTCCGCTGCCCATGCCCGAGCGGCAGGGTCTGCTGGAGGCGGGCGATGCCGAGGAGCGCCTGATCCTGGTCACCGAGCTGCTGCGCGGCGAGCTGCGCGCGATGAACGTGATCCCGTCGCTGCCGGCCACCGACGTGGCCCGCAACCGGTGGTCGCCGAACTGAGCCGAGCGCCGGCTCTTACTTCGTGCTGAGCCGGATCAGCCCGTGGCCGATGCCGCCGTCGTCGACCCAGCTGCTCTCACCGAGGGCGCCGAGGTGGGCGAGGTTGTCCTGGACGTCGCTCGGGACCTGGGCGGCATCGCTCCTGAGGATCGGGAGCAGGTTGGTGAACGACACGAAGAGCGCCCCGGGCGCCTTGTCGGCGTGCGGGATGACGTCGGTGAACTCCTTCGAGTCCCCCAGCCCGCCGTCCTTCACCAGCTCGTCACGGTAGGCCGCGTCGGGGCCCACGGCGACGACGCCGTCACCCGGCGTGACCCCGAGGATCTCCTGCACCCCGGGAAGCTTGACCTTCGCGATCACCGCGGCGATCTGATCGGGATCGCCCTGGAGCTTGATGCCGGCGGGCAGATCGGCGGGACCGCCGTTGACCAGCTTCTCCGGATCGGTCGAGCCGGACAGCGCGAAGGTGACCCCGCCGTCGAAGAGGGTGTGCAGGTCGGCGGGGACGCTGAGCCCGGTGAGGCCGGAGACCGCCTGCCAGAGCTTCTCCGGGGTCCCGCCGCACTCCTGGGCGAAGGCCTGGGCGAACGCGTCGGTGAGCGCGCTGATCGCCTCGCTCGCCCCGCCGGCGCCGAAGGCGACGGCGGTGTCGGAGGGCAGCGTGGTCAGACCGCTCGTCTCGGAGGTCGCCTGGGCGCCCTCGACGCCGGAGGCGGTCTCGAGCTCGAAGCCGCCGTTGGCGAAGCGCAGTGTCGCCGCTCCGCCCTGGATCTTGCGCAGCTGCTCCTTCGCGAGCTCCAGCTGCGCGTCGCTCAGCGGACCCTGGCCGGAGCCGCCCTTGCCGTCGAGCGCGTCGGGACAGATCGCGCCGAGGGCCGCGAACGGGTCCGCCGGCCGGGCGGTGGAGGTCTCGTGGGAGACGTACGCGGCGGAGGCGGCGCTGCTGCTGCCGCTCGCACTGCCGGAGCTCGTCCCGAACGGCATCCTGCCGAGCATCTTGAGGTTGTCGAGCGTGCCGGCGAGGGTCGAGCCCGCGTCGGGCGAGGCGTAGAAGGTAGCGACCCCGGGGTCACCGGTGCGGTCGGTCCAGGTCTTGAAGTCGGCGTCGTCGGCCAGCGCGTTGCTCGCCGACTGGCTGCTGATGCTCCGTGCGATCGCGTCGTTGCTCGCGATGACCGCCCAGCCGTGGGCGATCGACAGCCCGTGCGGCGCGTCGGCGCAGGTGAGGAGCTGCGGCAGGCTCTTGGTGGCAGCCGCCTCGTCGGTGACGGCCAGGACAACGACCGGCTGGGGACCGCCGCTCACCGTCGGCACCATCGCCGCGGCGACGTCGTTGCCGAGCCACGGCTTGACGTCGTCGCTCCACTGGAGGCCCTGGCAGGCGGGCCCCTGCAGCACGTCGTCGAGCATGAGCTTGCGCAGGTCGGTGGTCGGGCCGACCTTCAGACCGCCGGTGAACGCCGGGAATTTCGCCAGGGCCCGGATCGCCTCGATCTTCTGCCCCATGCTCGGGTCGAGGTCGATGCCGGCGTACGCCAGCGTGTCGGAGGGCAGACCCGCCGCCGCGCCCGGGTCGTGGTCGTGGTTGACCTGGGAGGCGGCGAAGACGCTGCCACCGGCGACGAGTGCCACCGCGGCGATCGAGCCGGCGCCGACGTACCACCAGGTGCGCTTGCGCCGCGGCTCACGCGGGTCGTTCCACGCCCCGCCACCGAGCGTCACGGTGTCGGAGGGCGGTGGCGGCGTACCGTAGTCGGGCATGTGTCAAGACTACTCAGCGTCGGGCGGCGGGACCGAGAGCTCGGAGTCGTTCTCCACGGGGGCGACGGCGCGGGTGCCGCGCTTGGTCACCGTGAGGAAGAGGACGCCGAGCGAGGCGAGCGCCCCGCCCGGGAGGACAGTGATCAGCCACCAGCTGCCGAGCCGCAGCTCACTGGGCAGCAGCGTCCCGTCGGGCGCGGTCTTGGCGATCTGCTGCGGGTTGCCGGGGCCGCGGTGGAGTCCGACCACCCGCATGAGGTAGCCCGCGAGCAGGCCACCGACGATCACCGCGGCGAGGGTCGCCATCTCGGCGCGGTCGCACAGCCAGGCGGCGAGCCCGCCGAGGACCAGGCCCGCGCCCACTCCGACGATGACGTACCACCCGGTGGCGGCGAAGTACGCCGGCTGGGCGCGATCCCAGGAGATCGGGTACCAGACGTGCTTGACCACCTCGCCCATCGCGGGACTCCAGGCCTTCTCCCACACCAGGCCGCAGAGCGCACCGGCCGCGGCGAAGACCGCCACGACGATCGCGGTCTGGATCAGCACGACACGCAGCGTGCCCCGCGACGGCGGCACGTCGGGCGCGGCAGGGGCGGGGGCGATCAGCTGGTCAGACATCCGGGTCCCAACAGGTGCTTGAGGTCGGCGAACAGCGCGGAGCTCGGCGTCACGCGCAGCCGGTCGTCGAGCCGGAGCACGCGTGTCGACTCGCGCGTCAGCAACCGTAGCCGCACCTCGGTACTCCCGGGGTGCGCCGAGAGCACGTCACGCAGCGAGGCGACCACCTGCGGGGTGCAGCGGGTCGAGGGCAGGCTGACCACGACCGGGCCGCTCGGGCCGTCGGTCACGTCGGGGACGCTGACCTCCTGGCCGCGGATCTCGGGCTGCTCCTTGTCGCGCGAGAGCTGGCCCTTGACCGTGATGATCGCGTCCTCGACGAGGTGAGGTGCGACCAGGACGTAGCTGCTCGGGAAGAAGAGCGCCTCGACGGCACCGTCGAGGTCCTCGATCGTCACCGTCGCCCAGGGATCGCCCTTCTTGGTGATCCGGCGCTGCACGGCGGTGACCAGGCCGGTGACCTGGATGCTGCTGTTGTGCGGCCGGTCCTCGTCGGCGAGGAGCTGGCCGATCGTGCAGTCGGAGTTGTTGACCAGGACGTGCTCGAGACCGAGCAGCGGGTGATCGGAGACGTAGAGGCCGAGCATCTCCCGCTCGTGGCCGAGCAGGGTCATCTTGTCCCACTCGTCGATGTCGGGGATCGTCACCGAGGCACCGAACGAGCCGCCCATGTCGTCGTCCAGGCCGCCGAAGAGCGAGTCCTGGCCGATCGCCTCGTTGCGCTTGATGTCGACGAACTGGTCGACCGCCGTCTCGTGCACGGCGACCAGCGCGCGCCGCTTGTGCTTCATGTCGTCGAAGGCGCCGGCCTTGATCAGCGACTCGATGGTGCGCTTGTTGCAGACCGGCTGCGGGACCTTGGTGAGGAAGTCGTTGAAGTCCTCGTAGCGACTCTTCTCCTCGCGTGCCGCGACGATGCCGTCGACGACGTTCCAGCCGACGTTGCGCACGGCGGTGAGGCCGAAGCGGATGTCGTTGCCGACGGCGGTGAAGTTGTGCGCGGACTCGTTGACGTCGGGCGGCAGGACAGCGATCTTCATCCGCCGGCACTCGCCGAGGTAGATCGCCATCTTGTCCTTGTTGTCCTTGACCGAGGTCAGGAGCGCCGCCATGTACTCGGTCGGGTAGTTGGCCTTGAGGTAGGCGGTCCAGTACGTCACGACGCCGTAGGCGGCCGAGTGGGACTTGTTGAAGGCGTAGTCGGCGAAGGGGACGAGGATGTCCCACAGCGTCTTGACGGAGTCCTTGGGGTAGCCGCGCTCGAGCATGCCGCCCTCGAAGCCGGCGTACTGCTTGTCCAGCTCCTCCTTCTTCTTCTTGCCCATGGCGCGACGCATGTTGTCTGCGGCGCCCAGCGAGAAGCCGGCGAGCACCTGGGCGATCGCCATGACCTGCTCCTGATAGACGATCAGGCCGTAGGTCTCGCCCAGCACCTCCTTGAGTGCCTCCTCGAGGGCCGGGTGGATGTAGTCGATCTCCTGGCGCCCGTTCTTGCGCAGCGCGTAGTTGGTGTGCGAGTCCGCACCCATCGGGCCCGGGCGGTAGAGCGCGGAGACGGCGGTGATGTCGGCGAACTGGTCGGGCTGCATCAGGCGCAGCAGCTGGCGCATGCCGCCACCATCGAGCTGGAAGACGCCGAGCGTGTCGCCGCGGCCCATCAGCTCGTAGGTCGGCCGGTCGTCGAAGGGCAGGTCCTCCAGGATCAGGTCCTCGCCGCGGTTCGCCTTGATGTTGGCGACGGCGTCCTCGAGCGTGTGCAGGTTGGACAGACCGAGGAAGTCCATCTTGACCAGGCCGAGCTCCTCGCACTTCGGATACTCGAACTGCGTGATGATCTGCCCGTCCTGCTTCGGGTCCATCAGCGGGACCACGTCGAGCAGCGGCTCGCTCGACATGATGACGCCCGCGGCGTGGACGCCGGTCTGGCGGATCTGGCCCTCGAGGCCGAGCGCGACCTCGTAGATCCGGCGGACCTCGGCGTCGGAGTCGTGCAGGGCGCGGAACTCGCCGCCCTCGCCGTAGCGCTTGTGCTCGGTGTTGAAGAGCTCCTTGAGCGGGACGCCCTTGCCCATCACGTCCGGCGGCAGCGCCTTGGTGATCCGGTCGCCGATGGCGAAGCCGTGGTCGAGGATGCGGGCGGCGTCCTTGATCGCCTGCTTGGCCTTGATCCGGCCGAAGGTGGCGATCTGGGCGACACGCTCGGCGCCGTACTTCTCGGTGACGTACTGGATGACCTCGCCGCGACGGTGGTCGTCGAAGTCGATGTCGAAGTCGGGCATCGAGGGTCGCTCCGGGTTGAGGAACCGCTCGAAGAAGAGGCCGTGCTCCAGGGGGCACAGGTCGGTGATCTTCAGCGCGTACGCGGCCAGCGAGCCCGCGCCGGAGCCACGGCCCGGGCCGACCCGGATGCCGTTGTTCTTCGACCACTGGATGAAGTCGGCAACCACCAGGAAGTAGCCGCAGTAGCCCTTCTGGCTGATGATCTGGAGCTCGAACTCCGCGCGGTCCTTGACCTCCTGCGTGAACCGGTCGCCGGGGTAGCGGTGCTCGAGGCCGCGGTAGACCTCCTTGCGCAGCCACGACTCCTCGGTCTCGTCGGCCGGGATGTCGGCGCGCGCCATGTAGCCACCGGTCGACTCGGTGAACTCGACGTTGCAGCGCTCGGCGACCAGCAGGGTGTTGTCACAGGCCTCCATGAGGTCCTGGGAGCCCCACAGCTCACGCATCTCGGCGGCGGACTTGATGTAGTAGCCGGTGCCCTCGAAGGCGAACCGCTTGCCGCCCTGGGAGTAGGTCGGCTCCGAGAGGCGGCTGCCGGAGTTGACGCACAGCAGCGCCTCCTGGGCGCTGGCGTCCTCGGGGTTGTTGTAGTGCGAGTCGTTGGTCGCGAGGGGCTTGATCCCCATCTCGCGGCCGAGCTTGAGGAGGTCGTCGCGGACCCGCTTCTCGATCGAGATGCCGTGGTCCATCAGCTCGAGGAAGACGTTGTCCCTGCCGAAGATGTCCTGGAGCTCGCCGGCCTCGCGCAGCGCCTCGTCCCACTGGCCGAGCCGCAGCCGGGTCTGGATCGCGCCGGACGGACAGCCGGTGGAGACGATGATCCCCTTGCCGTACGTCTGGAGCAGCTCCTTGTCCATCCGCGGCTTGAAGTAGTAGCCCTCCATCGACGCCTTCGAGGAGAGGCGGAAGAGGTTGTGCATGCCCTCGGTGGTCTCGGCCCACATCGTCATGTGGGTGTAGGAGCCGCCACCCGAGACGTCGTCGCCGCCCTCCTCGTTGGCGTCGCCCTTGCCCCACCGGATCCGCTTGCGCTCCGAGCGCCCGGTGCCGGGGGTGAGGTAGGCCTCGATGCCGATGATCGGCTTGACGCCGTGCCGCTTCGCCTTCGAGTAGAAGTCGTAGGCACCGTGCATGTTGCCGTGATCGGTCATCGCGATCGCCGGCATCTCGAGCGAGCTGGTGCGCTCGAAGAGACCGTCGAGGAGGGAGGCGCCATCGAGCATGGAGTACTCGGTGTGGACGTGGAGATGGACGAACGAGTCGCTCGACATCGCTCCCTCTCAGGTCGTTCTGGGCATGCATCATCAGGGTCGGTCACAGGCCGCGACCTGGCTCTGGGGGAAGGGCCTCAGCCTACCTGTCCGACGCCGTCCACCGTGCCACGAGGGTCCGACAATTTCGAGGTGTCACGGCGCCCACTCCATCCGCAGGTCGGGCTCGCGCTCCTCGTTCTCCGCACCGTCGGAGCGAGCGGTGACGACGAAGCCGCGCCGCTCGTAGAACGTCTGCGCCGGCGTGTTCGACGCGAAGACGTAGAGCCCCAGGCCGTCGGGGCGCAGCGCCATCACCAGGTCCAGCAGGGCCGATCCGATCCCGGCACGCTGACCCTCCGGGGAGACGTAGAGGTCGTCGAGCCACGTACGGGTGAAGCGGGCGTACCCCGCGACCTCGCCGTCGACCTCGGCGACCCAGGTCTCGTCCTCGGCCAGCCGTCCGGTCAGGAACGCCTCGATGTCGGCCGCCGGGTGGACGTTGCCGGGCATCGGGGCCGCCGCGCGCGCGGCGAGCTGCACGGCCACCATCTCCGCGACATCGGCGGGCTCGGCGGGGCGCAGGATCATCGCGACGTGCCCTCTCGACCCACGAGAAGTGACCTCTCGACCCACGAGAAGTGACCTCTCGGCCTAGTGCTCGTCGCGGATGACCTCGAGCGCGTGCGCGAGGTCGGCGGGGTAGGGGGACTCGAACTCGACGTACTCCCCCGTCTCGGGGTGCTCGAAGCCGAGCCGGTGGGCGTGCAGCCACTGCCGGGTCAGGCCGGTGCGCTTGGCCAGCGTCGGGTCGGCGCCGTAGGTGAGGTCGCCGACGCAGGGGTGCTTGGTGGCGCTCATGTGGACCCGGATCTGGTGGGTGCGCCCGGTCTCGAGGTGGATCTCCAGCAGCGAGGCGAAGCGGTGCGCCTCGAGGGTCTGGTAGTGCGTGATCGAGGGACGGCCGTCGGCGCGCACGCAGAACTTGTGGTCGTACTTCGGGTTACGCGCGATCGGGGCGTCGATCGTGCCCTCGAGCGGGTCCGGGTGACCCTGGACCAGCGAGTGGTAGACCTTGTGCGGCGTCCGGTCGCGGAACGCCTGCTTGAGCACCGAGTACGCGTGCTCCTGCTTGGCGATCACCATCAGGCCGGTGGTGCCGACGTCGAGGCGCTGGACGATGCCCTCGCGCTCGGTGGCGCCGGACGTCGAGATCCGGAAGCCCGCGGCCCGCAGGTGCCCGACGATCGTCTGGCCGGTCCAGCCCGGCGAGGGGTGGACGGCCACGCCGACGGGCTTGTCGATCACCACGATCGCGTCGTCGTCGTAGACGATGCCGATCCCCTCGACCAACTCGGGGACGATCTCGAGCGGGTCACGCTCGACCGGGATGGTGGCATCGAGCATCGAGCCGGCCGAGACCCGGTCGGACTTCGCGGCGGCGTGGCCGTCGAGGGTCACGTACCCCTCGGAGATCAGCTCGGCTGCGCGGGTGCGGGAGACGCCGAAGAGACGGGCCATCGCCGCGTCCAGCCGCTCCCCCTCGAGCCCGTCGGGCACGAACAGGGTGCGCTGATCGCTCACCGCTGCTCCTCGCCCTCGGCCGCGCCGGTTTCACCGGCCGCGTCCTTGGCCGACGGGCGTCCGTCGATCCGTACGCCGCGCCAGGCCAGCAGGAAGATCAGCACCGCGGCGACGTTGATGCAGACGTCGGCCACGTTGAAGATCGGCCAGTGCGGGAACTCGAGGAAGTCCACGACGTGCCCCCGGAAGCCCTGGGGCGCCCGGAGGATCCGGTCGCTCAGGTTGCCGGCGATGCCGGCACCGAGGATGCCGAGGGCGACCGCCCACAGGCGGGTGCCGGCGCGCATCGCGAACCAGATCGTCACGACCAGCGCGACGATGGCGAGCACGGTGAAGAACGCGGTGTGCCCGGTGCCGGTGCTGAAGGCGGCACCCGGGTTGCGGGTCAGGTCGAGACGGAGCAGCGAGCCGATCAGGTTGCGCGGCTCGCCGGGTGTCAGGTGTGCCGCCGCCAGGGCCTTGGTGACCTGGTCGAGGGCATAGGCCCCGAGCAGGACGCCAGCGAACAGCAGCCGCAGCGCCGTGCTCGGGCCGGACCGGTGGACCTGGGATGCTGCGTCGCTCAGCGACGCTCCTCGCGCGTCTTGCATGTCATGCAGAGTGTGGCACGTGGGAAAGCCATCAGCCGCATCTTGCCGACCGCATTGCCGCAGGACTCGCAGACACCGTACGTGCCGTCCTCGATCCGGCCGAGAGCGCGCTCGATCTGGAGCAGCTTGTCGCGCTCGCTGTTGACGACGGTCAGCTCGTGGTCGCGCTCGAAGCTGGTGGCGCCGACGTCGGCCTGGTCCTGGCCCGCTCCGTCACCGGAGTCCTTCATGAGGCCGTTGAGCTCGATCTCGGCGGCCTCGAGGACCTCCAGGCTGTGCGCCTGCGTCGAGGTGAGCTCATCGAGGACCTCGTTCAGCTCCGCGGAGGTCCAGGGCTCCTCGCCCTCCTTGACGACCAGGGTGTCCGCAGACGGCTTGAGGGATGCTGCCTTCTTCGCCACGACGCTCACTTTCCTAGAAGGGACTGCGACAGTGTTGCGGATGCCGACAACCCTTGGGGCGTATTTCGTATTCCGACACACTTCCCCGTTCGGCCCTACCTACACCTGGCAATCTGGGAAACAGGCTGTGCACCGTCTGTGAAATCGCCGACGGCCGACTCCCGGGTGGGAGTCGGCCGTCGACGGTCGTACTGGGGGCTCAGCCCGGCCGCTACGGCGGCGGGACCTCCTCGCTCGGCACACGTCCGACGAGCAAGCTCGTGACGTGGCCTCGCTCGTCAGCCCTCTTCCTCGCCGAGGATCGAGCGCAGTCGCTTGGGCGCGGCCGGAGCCTCGTCGCCACCCTGCCCGGCACCCTCGGGCGCGGTGTTGAGCGCCTCGAGCTGCTGGGTGAAGTAGCTCTTGAGGCGCGAGCGGTACTCGCGCTCGAAGGAGCGCAGGCCCTCCACCTCGGTGGTGAGCTTGTCCTTCTCGCGCTCGAGGTCGCCGAAGAGCTGCTGGCGACGAGCGGCCGTCTCGGAGTCGAGCATGGACGCGCGGGTCCGGGCGTCGGACTCCATCTTGTCCGACTTCTCCTTCGACTCCGACTCGAGGCGCTCGGCCTTCGTCCGGGCCTCGCCGACGATCTTGTCGGCGTCGTTCTTCGCCTGGTTGATCAGCTCGTCGTGGTTGCGCGTCGCGAGCTCGAGGAGGCGGGCCGCGGCGTTGGACGCCTCGGGCACGGTCTCCACGCGGATCGTCTCGATCGCACCCGCGGCCGGCGCGGCAGCCACCGGAGCGGCGACCGGCACGGGAGCCGGCTCCGGCTCCGGGGTCTTCTCCACGACCGGGGCGGGCGCGGGGGTCTCCACCCGGGCCGAGGACCCGCCGGAGCTCTGCGCGGAGGCGAGCTTCGCGCGGAGATCGTCGTTCTCCTTGGTGAGCCGAGCGAGCTCAGCCTCGACCTCATCGAGGAACTGGTCGACCTCACCCATGTCGTAGCCCTCGCGGAGCCGGACGGGAGTAAAGCGCTTGTTACTCACGTCCTCAGGCGTCAGCGGCATGACCTCACCCATTCATCTCGTTGTTGCAAAACAGAGTGGTGCTTGGAGTTGAAACTCTAGCGTTGTTTACAGCAGATACCTGACGTCGAGCTGCAGCAGGATGTATGCGGCGAGCATGACGATCAGGAAGCTGAGATCCAACGCCACCGAGCCGATGCGCAGTGGCGGGATGACCTTACGCAACGCGTTGATCGGCAGATCCGTGGCGGTGTAGACGCCCTCGAGGATCACCAGGAGCACACCCTTCGGCTCCCATGATCGCGCGAACACCTGGACCCAGTCCACGATGAAGCGGACCCAGAGCAGGGCGATGAAGACCCAGAGCAGGACGTAGAGGACAGTGCCGATCGCGTGCATAGCGGTCGTAACCCTAACGGCAGGGGGTCAGCTCTGGTTGAAGAACCCACCCTCGGCCAGTCGGGCCTTGTCCTCCGCAGCGATGATCACGTTGGGCGGAGAGAGAAGAAACACCTTGTTGGTGACCCGCTCGATGTCTCCGCGGGTGGCGAAGATCAGGCCGGCGGCGAAGTCGATCAGGCGCTTGGCGATCGCGTCGTCGACGTCGGTGAGGTTCATGATCACCGGGATGCCGTCGCGGTAGGTCTCGCCGACCGTACGGGCCTCGTTGTAGTTGGCCGGGCTGACCGTGACGATGCGGGAGAGCTCCACCGGTGAGGGGGCAGCGGCCTCGGCGACGGCCACCGGGCGGCGGCGCTCGGCCAGGTCGGCGACCGGCGCGGGGCGGGACTCGCGCACGCGCGGGGCCTGGGTGGCGGCGCGCTCGTCGTACTCGTCGCGCTCGTACCGCTCGTGGCCGTGGTCCTGACCGCGGTCGTCGCGGCCGGGGTGCCCGGCGCCACGGTCGTAGGCGGACTCCTCGTCGTATCGACCGGTGTCCTCGAGCAGACCGAGGTACTCACCGGCCTTACGCCACATGCCGCTCATCTTGTTGCCTTCCGGTGGTGATGGAACTGTTGGGGACATTACTTGACGGCCGGCCGTGAACCGAGCACCGCTGAGCCGACACGCACGTGTGTCGCCCCGTGGCGGATCGCCTGTTCGAGGTCGCCGCTCATGCCGGCCGAGAGCCGGTTCGCTGCGGGATGATCGACGAGGAAGCCGGCCCGGATCTGCGCGAGCCGCGCGAACGCCTCCTCCGGATCGGCGCCCAGGGGCGCGACGGCCATCAGGCCACCGAGCCGGAGCGCGGGGTGGGCGGCGACCTGCTCCGCCAGGGCGGCGAGGTCGGCCGGCGCGACGCCGCTTCGATGGCTCGCGTCGGGGGCGTCGAGGCTGACCTGGAGCAGCACGTCGAGGGGGCGGCCACACTCGTCGGCGCCCCGGTCCAGCCGCGCCAGCAGCTCGGGCCGGTCGACCGACTCGACGACGTCGGCATAGCGCGCGACGGCGGCGGCCTTGTTGGTCTGCAGGCCGCCGATGAAGTGCCACCGCAGGCCCGTCGAGGCGCGCAGGTCCTCACAGTCGGCGGCCTTGGCCTGGGCCTCCTGGTGGCGGTTCTCCCCCACCTCGTCGACGCCCAGCCCGGCGAGGATCCGTACGTCGGAGGCCGGGAAGAACTTGGTCACCACGACGAGCCCGACCTCGCCGGCGGCGCGGCCGGCGGCGGCCTCGGCCGCCACGATCCGCTCCCGGACCCGCTCGAGGTTGGCGGCGAGCTCCTGCTCGCGCACGCCGGCCCGCCCGGTCACCGGAGCCACACCAGTCCGGCCAGGCGCCCCGAGGCCGCGCCGTCGCGGCGGTAGGAGTGCAGGGCCTCGTCCTCCAGCGTGCATCGGTCGACGGCGGTGACGCTGACACCGACGGTGGCGAGCTGCGCGGCGACGCCGGCACCGAGGTCGAGGGCGGGCGTGCCCCACGAGGTCTCGGCGTGGGTCTCCGGAACGACCGCGGCGACCTCGGCCCGCATCGCGTCGGGGACCTCGTAGCAGCGTCCACACACGTGCGGCCCGATCCAGGCCGTGATCGCCCCGTCGGCGGAGCCGGCGCCGAGGGCACGCATCCGCTCGACCGTGCGGGTGACGATGCCGAGCTCGACGCCCTTGCGGCCCGCGTGGGCCGCGCCGATCACGCCGGCCTCGGGATCGGCGAGCACGACCGGGACGCAGTCGGCGACCCGGATCATCAGCCCGACGCCCGAGGTCGAGGTGACCAGGGCGTCGCCCGTCGGCACCGCGTCACCCGGCCCGCCGAGCCAGGGCCCGGTGACGGCGAGGACGTCGTCGCCGTGCACCTGGTGCAGGCGGGCGAAGCGGACGCCGGCGGCGTCCTCGACGGCGGCGAGCGCTTGCGCGAACCCGGCCTCCTCGTCGGGACGCCACTGCAGGTCGAGGCTGCCGTCGGTGAACGCGACCTCGACCCGGGGGCTGCCCGGGCCGAGGCCGGTGGTCTCACGGAAGGCGAACATGCTGGTCCCCGGGGCTCACTTCAGGAAGTCGGGCACGTCCAGGTCGTCGTCGGCGAAGTCGACCGACGGGGCGGCCTGGCGCGGAGCGGACGGCGGCGGGGTGGCCGGACCGGCCGGAGCGGCGGCCTGCACGGCGACCGGAGCGGGCTGGGCCGGCGCGGGGCGCTGGTCCTGGCGCTGCTCGCGCTGGACCGGGGCCTGGGCGGCGGACGGCGCCGACTGGCCACGGAGCGTGGTCTCGCGCTTCTTCGGCTGACCGCCGTCGAAGCCGGCGGCGATGACGGTGACCCGGACCTCGTCGCCGAGGGCGTCGTCGATGATCGTACCGAAGATGATGTTGGCCTCGGCGTGGACGGCGTCGGCGACCAGCGCGGCCGCCTCCTGGATCTCGAAGAGACCGAGGTCGGAGCCGCCCGCGATGGAGAGCAGGACGCCGTGGGCGCCGTCGATCGAGGCCTCGAGGAGCGGGCTGGCGACGGCGATCTCGGCCGCGGCGACGGCCCGGTCCTCACCGCGGGCCGAGCCGATGCCCATCAGCGCGGAGCCGGCGTTGGACATGACCGCCTTGACGTCCGCGAAGTCGACGTTGATCAGGCCGGGGGTGGTGATCAGGTCGGTGATGCCGGAGACGCCCTGGAGGAGCACCTGGTCGGCCTGCTTGAACGCGTCGATGACCGAGACGCTGCGATCGGAGATCGAGAGCAGCCGGTCGTTCGGGATGACGATGAGGGTGTCGACCTCCTCGCGAAGCTTCTCGATGCCCTCGTCGGCCGAGCGCTTGCGGCGCGCGCCCTCGAAGGCGAACGGCCGGGTGACGACACCGATGGTGAGCGCCCCGAGGCTGCGGGCGATCCGGGCGACGACGGGAGCGCCGCCGGTGCCGGTGCCGCCGCCCTCGCCGGCGGTCACGAAGACCATGTCGGCCCCCTTGAGGACCTCCTCGATCTCATCCATGTGGTCCTCGGCGGCCCTCTCGCCGACGCCGGGCTGCGCGCCGGCCCCTAGACCCCGGGTGAGCTCGCGACCGATGTCGAGCTTCACGTCGGCGTCACTCATGAGCAGCGCCTGCGCGTCGGTGTTGATCGCGATGAACTCGACGCCCTTGAGGCCGACCTCGATCATCCGGTTCACGGCGTTGACGCCACCGCCACCGATGCCGACGACCTTGATGATCGCCAGGTAGTTCTGTGCAGCTCCCACGATTGGTCGCTCCCTCGTTCGTCTCGACGCTGTGCATTGCTGAGCGGTGCTCTGTCTTGCCTGAAGTTCGCCGGCGGATTCTCAACTCTGACCCTCATCGTGAGGGTTATAGTTATGTCAACCTCGCCGTGTTCAGAACACTAGGCAGACCTGCCCCGCAGATCCCGCAGACACGCCGCAGAATCGGCGAGTCAGCCCTCGCGTCGTCCGGACGTCCGGGGTGGCGCCGAAGCGGCGCTGCGTAAGCGACGCGCCGGACGAAGGCCGCGAGCGAAGCTCGCGGCGACGCCTGCCCGAGGCGCCGCCGTGGGCGGCCGCGTGGCGGCGCCCGCTGCCCGCCCGCGCGGCGAGCTATCCCGAGGTCACCGGCTGCCCCGGCACCGACACGTCATACGTCTTCACGTCCGGCCGTGCCTTCATCAGCGCCGCCAGCACCTTCGCCTTGATGCCGGAGTCGGACGCACTCCCCCACCGCACCGTCTGATCGCTGCCGAGCGCGAGCGAGATCTCATCGATGCTCTGCACCTCGACGTGGTCGACCTTGGTGGCCAGCGTCGCCGGGAGCGCGGCGACGACGTCGGCGGCCTGCTTGAGCGCCGCCGCGTCGGTGCCGGTCGGAGTGGAGACCTTCGGCAGCCCCTTGGGCGCGTTGAAGTACGTGGAGAAGACCACCCCGTCGGCGTCGAGGGCGTGCAGCTGCCCGCCGATCTCGATCACCGCGATCGGGACCCGCTCGACGAGCTGGATCCGGATCTTGGAGGGCCACTCGCGCGAGACGTCGACCGACTTCACCGCCGCGAGAGCAGCGACTCGGCGCCGGACGCCGGCGAGGTCGGCGCGCAGGAGCGGACCGCCGGTCGGCACGGCGGCCGCGCGGCGGACCTGGCCGTTGGTGAGGGTGGTCGTGCCGGAGACGCCGCTGATGTCGACGCCCTTCACCGAGAGCCAGGAGGAGAAGTACACCGCCCAGATGCCGACCCCGGCGACCAGCACCACCGCGAACGCGGCGACGAGGTAGCGCCAGGCGAGCCAGCGCCGACGCCACTGTCGGCGCGCGAACCGCTTCTTGGTGCGCTCGGCGCCGACATCCGGAGCGCCGGCGACGGGATCGGCCAACGCCCCGCCACGGCGTCGGCGCAGGCTAGGCACCCTGCTCCAGCAGGGCCAGGACCTTCGGCCCCACCTCGGTGATGCTGCCCGCGCCGAGGGTGACGACCAGGTCGCCGGGGCGGGCGATCCGTGCGAGCGCCTCGGCGGCGTCGTCGAGACCGGGCGCGAAGTGCTTGCGCTCGTGCGGCACCGCGTCGAGGACCAGCCGGCCGGTGACGGCGGGATCGGGCTCCTCGCGGGCGAGGTAGACATCGAGCACGACCACCTCGTCGGCCGCACCGAGCTCGACGCCCATCTGCTCGCCGAAGATGCGGGTACGCGAGACGAGGTGCGGCTGGAAGGCGACGATCAGCCGGCCCTCGCCGGCGACCGAGCGCGCCGCGACCAGGTCGCCGGCGATCTCGGCGGGGTGGTGCGCATAGGAGTCGTAGACCCTGATCGCCTCGGCGCCGGGGCCCACCGATCCCTTCAGCTCCATCCGCCGGCGGGTGCCGGTGAAGCTCTCCAGGCCGGCCTTGAGCAGCTCGAACGGGTAGCCGAGGCGCAGCCCGACGGTGAGCGCGGCGAGCGCGTCGGCGACGTAGTGCCGACCGGGGATCCGCAGGGTGACGCGGCCGAGCTCGCGCACCTCGAGGCCGTCACGGTCGAGCACGGTGAAGGAGGAGGTGGTGCCCTCGAGGACGACGTCGACGGCGCGCACGTCGGCGAGGTCCGACTCCCCCACGCCGACGAAGCGACGACCCAGCGAGGTGGCGACCGAGCGGAGCGCGGCGGCTCCGTCGTCGTCGACACAGGCGACGACGAACCCGCCGCCCTCGCCGCCGGGATCCGCCTTGTCGACGCGGCCGATGAACTGGTCGAACGCCTCGCGGTAGGCCTCCTCGGTGCCCCACTGGTCGAGGTGGTCGGCCTCGACGTTGGTGACGACCGCGACGTGCGGGCGGTAGACGAGGAAGGCGCCGTCGGACTCGTCGGCCTCGGCGACGAAGAGGTCGCCACCACCCTGGCCGGCGTTGGTGCCGGTCGCGGCCAGGTCGCCGCCGACGGCGTACGTCGGGTCGGCGCCCGCCGCCTGGAGGGCGACGGTCAGCAGCGAGGTGGTGGTGGTCTTGCCGTGGGTGCCGGCGACCGCGAGAACGCGACGCCCGGCCATCACGGAGGCGAGCCCGGCCGAGCGCGGCAGCAGGCGTAGGCCGAGACGCTGGGCCTCGACGATCTCCGGGTTGTCCTCGCGGACGGCGGTGGAGACCACCAGCGTGTCGGCGCCGTGCACCTGCTCGGCGGCGTGGCCGACGTAGACGGTCGCGCCCGCGTCGCGGAGCTTGTCGAGGGTGGCCGAGGCATTGCCGTCGGAGCCGCTGACCGTGATGCCGCGCGCCAGCATGAGGCGCGCGATGGCGGAGAGGCCGGCGCCACCGATGCCGACGAAATGGACCCGGCCGAGCTGCTCGGCGGGCAGGATCTGCTCCGGAACCGGAACCCTCATCGAACGGCCTCCATCACGATCCGGGCCAGCTTCTCGTCGGCGTCACGCGGGATCAGCGCGCTCGCGGAGGCGCTCATCGCGGACAGTCGGGGGGCGTCGGTGACCAGCGGCACGACCTGCTCCACGACCCAGTCGGCGGTGAAGTCGGCGTCGGCGACCAGGAGCGCTCCGCCCGCCTCGACGACGGGCACGGCGTTGAGGCGCTGCTCGCCGTTGCCGATGGCGAGCGGCACGAAGACGGCGGGGACGCCGACCGCGGCGGCCTCGGTGACGCTGGAGGCGCCCGCGCGGCAGACCATGAGATCCGCGGCGGCCAGGGCGTAGTCCATCCGGTCGACGTAGTTGAGCGCGACGTACGGGACGTCGGTCGGCTGCGGCTCGGGCAGCTCGTTCTTCGGGCCGACCACGTGCAGCACCTGCACGCCGGCCTCCGCGAACGCCGCAGCGGAGGCGGTGATCGCCTCGTTGAGACGGCGCGCGCCCTGCGAGCCACCCGTCACGACGACGGTCGGTCGATCGGCGTCGAGGCCGAAGAAGGCGCGCGCCTCGGCGCGAAGCGAAGTACGGTCGAGCGTGGAGACGAGCCGGCGGATCGGCAGGCCGACGTACTGCGCCCGCGGGAGCGGCGTGTCGGGGAAGCTGACCGCGACGCTGGTCGCGATCCGGGCGCCGATCTTGTTCGCGACGCCGGGCAGCGCGTTCTGCTCGTGCACCACGACCGGCACCTTGCGACGGCGTGCGGCGAGATAGACCGGCAGCGAGACGTAGCCGCCGTACCCGACGACGACATCGGGCTGGATCCGGTCGATCACCTTTCGAGCCGCGACCACGGCACGACGCAGGTTGGCCGGGACCCGGGCGAGCTCGGCGTTGAGGGCGCGCGGCAGCGGGACCGGCGGGATCAGCTCGAGCGGGTAGCCCGCCGCGGGGACGACGGTGGTCTCCAGGCCCCGGGCGGTGCCGACGCAGGTGGCCTCGATGCTCGGGTCGATCCGGCGCAGGGCGTCGGCGGTCGCGAGCAGGGGCGAGGTGTGACCGGCGGTTCCACCGCCGGCGAGAAGTACGCGCATGGTGCCTATGAATCTAACTAGCGGGCCGACAGGCCGGCCGAACGGGACTTCTTGCGCTGCGCCAGGGCGAGCGCCGCCTCGGGCTCACGCCGGGCGAAGCCGATGACGAGGCCGAGCGCGGCCAGTGAGGGCAGGAGCGCGGATCCTCCGTACGAGACCAGCGGGAGCGGGATGCCGATGACGGGCAGGAACGCCAGCACCATGCCGATGTTGATGATCGCCTGGCCGACCAGCCAGATCACCACGCCGAAGGTGACGTAGCGGACGAACGGGTCGCGGGTCTGGCGGGCGACGCGGACCGCGGCGAAGGCCAGCACCAGGAAGAGCGCGACGACCAGCAGCGTGCCGACCAGGCCGAGCTCCTCGCCGAGGACGGCGAAGATGAAGTCCGTGTGCGCCTCCGGGAGGTCGCCCCACTTCTGCTGCGAGGCGCCGATCCCCTGGCCGAACCAGCCGCCGCTGGAGAGCGCGTAGAGGCCGTGACCGGCCTGCCACCCGGCGCCCTGGAAGTCGTTGAACGGGTTGAGGAAGTTCTGGATGCGGGTCATCCGCTCGGGGCTGGTGCCGACGAAGAACACCGCCCCCGTGCCGACGACGAGGGCCGCCACGGTGAACCACTTCGTCGGGAAGCCGGCCACCCAGAGCAGGCCGAGCAGGATGGCGCCGAAGACGAGCGAGGTGCCGAGGTCGTGGCCGAGCAGCACCAGGAACGTGGCGAACAGGATGCCGGGCACGACCGGCATCGCCATCTGGTGCACGCTGTCGAGTCGGCGCTCCTTGAGCGCGAGGATGTGCGCTGCCCACAGCACCAGGGAGAGCTTGGCGATCTCGGAGGGCTGGATCTGGACCGGGCCGAGGGCCAGCCAGTTCTTGTTGCCGTAGACCGAGATGCCCATGAAGAAGGTCATCGCCAGCAGGACCAGCGAGACGAGGAACGCCGGCCACACCAGGCGGCGGACCCAACGCTGCGAGATCCGGCTGGCCACGAACGCGACCGGAACGCCGAGGAGCACCCACATCAGCTGCTTCTTCACCACGGCGTAGGAGTCGCCGTCGTAGTACTTGTAGGCGTAGACGCTCGACGCGCTCATCACCATGATCAGGCCGATGACGAGCAGCAGCACCGCGGCACCGACGAGGAGGTAGTAGGAGGTCAGCGGGCGTGCCAGCGCCTCCTGCAGGGTGCGGGTGCGATCGCCGGCCCAGGAGCCGATCCAGGCGCGCAGGGAGAGGCGTTCGGGGGCTGTGGCCGCGGTGTTGCCTTCGGGGTTGGCCGTGGTCACCGCGTACCCCCTTCGCTCACCTGATCTGTGCCCTGACCGCGGCGGCGAACGCATCGCCCCGCGCCTTGTAGTCCCGGAACTGGTCTTGGCTCGCGCAGCCCGGCGCCAGCAGCACCGTGTCACCGGCGACCGCGAGCCGGGCGGCGGCCTCGACCGCGTGCCCCATCGCTGCAGCACCAGTCTCGTCGGCGGGCAGGGCGATCACCGGAACATCGGGCGCGTGTCGCGCAAGAGCCTCGGCGATGACGCCCTGGTCGCGGCCGATCAGCACGACACCGCGCAGGCGCGAGGCGATCGCGGGGACGAGTTCGTCGAACCGTGCACCCTTGGCCAGACCGCCGGCGATCCACACCACCGGCTCGTAGGCCTGCAGCGATGCCCGGGCGGCATGGGGGTTGGTCGCCTTCGAGTCGTCGACCCACGTGATCGCGTCGTGCTCGGCGACCGTCTCGATGCGGTGGCCGTCGGGCCGGAAGGCCCGCAGGCCGTCGCGCACGGCCTGCTGGCTGACGCCGTGCGCGCGAGCGAGCGCGGCAGCGGCGAGCGCGTTCTGGACGTCGTGCGGGGCCGGCCGGTGCCCGATCGCGGTGCCGAGATCGTCGAAGGTGCACAGCTCGGCGGCACTGTTCTGCCGCTCGGCGATGAAGGCCCGGTCGACCAGGATGTCCTCGACCACGCCGACCTGGCCCACGCTCGGCATGCCGAGGGTGAAGCCGATGGCGCGGGCGCCCTCCTCGACGTCGGCCTCCTCGACCAGGCGGCGGGTGAGCTCGTCGGCGACGTTGTAGACGCAGGCGCGCTCGACGCGCTCGAAGATCCGGCCCTTGTCCTGGGCGTAGGCCTGCATCGCGGACGGCCCCGTGTACCAGTCGAGGTGATCCTCGGACACGTTCAGCACCGCGGCGCTCTCGGCGGCCATCGAGTCGGTGTAGTGCAGCTGGAAGCTGGAGAGCTCGACGGCGAAGACGTCGTACGGGGTCGGGTCCATGACGGCCTCGACGATCGGCAGTCCTACGTTGCCCACGGCGGCCGACCTCAGCCCGGCCGTGCGCAGGATGGTGTCGAGCATCTGCACGGTGGTGGTCTTGCCGTTGGTGCCGGTGATCGCCAGCCACGGGGCCGCGTTGGCGGGGTCGCGCAGGCGCCAGGCCAGCTCGACCTCGCCCCAGATCGGGATCCCGCGCTCGCGTGCCTGCGCGAGCAGGGGCGCGGAGGGCTTCCAGCCCGGCGAGGTCACCAGGACGTCGACGTCCTCCGGCAGCCGGGCGGTCGCACCGGCGGCGAGCCGGACGTCGGCGCCCAGGACGCGAAGCAGCTCGGCCCTCTCCTGGCGCTCGTCGTCGCCCGGCGACTCGTCGAGCGCGGTGACGCTCGCGCCGAGGTGGAGCAGGTTGTCGGCGGCGGCGAAGCCGGAGACGCCGAAGCCGGCGACGACGGCACGGACGCCCTCCCAGGCGTCATGGCGGCCCCGACTGCTGACGTCCCTGCTCATGAGACGACGACCCAGGCGCCGTAGAAGAGACCCAGGCCGGCCGTGACGCAGATGCCGGCGATGATCCAGAACCGGATCACCACGTTGACCTGCTCCCAGCCGAGCATCTCGAAGTGGTGGTGGATGGGGGTCATCCGGAAGAGCCGCTTCCCGACGCCGCCGTTGCGGGCCTTGGTGAGCTTGAAGAAGCTGACCTGGAGGATCACCGAGACGGTCTCGAGGACGAACACGCCTCCGATGACCACCATCAGGAGCTCCGTGCGGCTCATGATCGCGAAGCCCGCCAGGGCGCCGCCCAGGGCGAGCGAGCCGGTGTCTCCCATGAAGATCTTGGCCGGCGAGGCGTTCCACCACAGGAAGCCGAAGCAGGCCCCGGTGATCGCCGCGGCGAGGATCGCCAGGTCGAGCGGATCGCGGACCGTGTAGCAGTGCAGCTGGTCGACGTCGGGGCGCCCGCAGCGCTGGTTGTTCTGCCAGATGCAGACCAGCGTGTAGGCGCCGAAGACCATCACCGAGATGCCCGCGGCCAGGCCGTCGAGCCCGTCGGTGAGGTTCACCGCGTTGCTGGTGGCGGTCACGATCAGCCAGATGAGCACGACCACGAGGACCAACGGCAGGCGCCAGCCCCAGTCGTGGATCGTGGAGAGGTAGTGCGAGGCCGGGTGGACGCCACGGTCGTCAGCGAACGCGGTGGTCGCCAGGATGCCGAAGACGACGGCGACCAGGGTCTGGCCGATCATCTTCGCGCCGCTGCGCAGCCCGAGGTTGCGTTGCATGAAGACCTTGATGAAGTCGTCGAGGAAGCCGACCAGGCCACAGCCCACGAACAGGAAGACCAGCAGCCAGCCGCTCGGGCTCGGGGTGTCGCCCTCGGCGAGCTTCGCGACCAGGTAGGCGATCACCGCCGACAGCACGATCGCGACGCCGCCCATGGTCGGCGTGCCGCGCTTGGTGTGGTGGCTCGTCGGGCCGTCCTCGCGGATCTCCTGGCCGTAGCCCCACTTGGTGAACTGACGGATCGCCAGGCGGGTGCCCAGGAGCGAGAGGAGCAGCGAGACGACGCCACTCAACAGGATGGCCCTCATCCACGTACTCGCTTCGCTCCGTGCGCGGATGAGGCACGAGGCCCGCTGCCTTCAACGATGAGCTCGCTCCGCTCGCTCATGCACCCACACCTTCAGTTCGACGAACACGACCGCAGGCCATTCTTCACCACCGGACGGTCGTCCGGGGCGATGCCCCGCCGTCAGTGCTCGTCGGTTGTGAGACTGCTCTCGTCCGCGGCGGCCTGTTCGGCGCCGGCGTCGGCGGCCTCCTCGGCGAGCCGGGCGCGGAGCACCTCGCGGGCGACCTCCCGGTCGTCGAACGGGTGGGTGCGCTCTCCCACGGTCTGCCCGGTCTCGTGGCCCTTGCCGGCGATCAGCACGATGTCGCCCGTACGGGCCTCGCAGATGGCGTCGATGACCGCCTCGCGCCGGTCGCCGAGCTCGCGCAGCTCGGCGCGTCCGTCGCGGGCGCCTGCGAGGATCGCCGCCCGGATCGGGGCCGGGTCCTCGGTACGCGGGTTGTCATCGGTCACCACGAGCACGTCGGAGAGGCGACCGGCGATCTCGCCCATGATCGGGCGCTTGCCGGTGTCGCGGTCGCCGCCGGCGCCGAGGACGGTGATGATCCGGCCGGCGGTGAGGGGGCGCAGCGTACGGATGGCGGCCTCGACGGCGTCGGGCTTGTGGGCGTAGTCGACGACGACGGTGAAGTCCTGGCCCTCGTCGATCCGCTCGAGACGGCCGGGGACGCCGCCGGAGGCGCCCAGCCCCGCGACGTACGCCTCGACGTCGAGCCCCGCCTCCGCGACGGCGGCGATCGCGGCGAGCGCGTTGCTGACGTTGAAGTCCCCGGCGAGCGGGACCCGTACGTCGTAGCGCCCGGTCTGGCCGACGGCGGTGAAGGTGGAGCCCTCGGCCTCGAGGTGGATGTTGCGGGCGCGCCAGTCGGCCTTGGGTCCGAGCAGGGAGCCGCCGCGGATGGAGAACGTCCTGACCGGGATGGTCGTCTCCTTCGCCAGCCGGCGGCCGTGCTCGTCGTCAATCGAGATGATCGCGAGGCGCGCACGCTCGGGGGTGAAGAGCGAGGCCTTGGCGCGGTAGTAGTCCTCCACGTCGGCGTGGAAGTCGAGGTGGTCGCGGCCGAGGTTGAGGAAGACCGCGACGTCGTAGACGATGCCGTCGACGCGGCCCATCACCAGGGCGTGGCTGGAGACCTCCATCGCGCAGGCCTCGACGCCGGACTCGCGCATCACGCCGAAGAGGGCCTGCAGGTCGGGCGCCTCGGGGGTGGTGAGCCCGGTCTTGATGTCGCGACCGGCCACGCGGGTGCCGACGGTGCCGATGACCCCGGCCTTGACCTCGGCGGCCTCGAGGCCGCCGGTGATGAGCCGGGTCGTGGTGGTCTTGCCCTGGGTGCCGGTGACGCCGATCATCCGCATCCCGCCGGCGGGCTCGCCGTAGATGCGGGCGGCGAGACGCCCGAGCAGGCGACGCGGGTCGGCCGCGACCAGGACCGGGATGCCGTTGAGCACGGCGGAGTTGGGCCGGACCCGGTCGATGCCCTCCTGGTCGGTGAGGATCGCGACGGCGCCCTCCTCCACGGCGTCCTCGACGTACTCGATGCCGTGCACGCGGCTGCCGGGCAGCGCCGCGTACAGGTCGCCCGCGAGGATCCGCTGCGAGCTCAGGGAGAGTCCGGTGATCTCGACGTCCGGATCACCGGCCAGCGCCATCGCCGGGACGCCGGTCTCGGCGATGACCTCGGCGGCCAGCGCACCCAGCCGGGTCCGCGGCGGGCGCTGCGGGCGGGTGGTGGCGATCTGGCGCTGGCGCTCGCGCCACTCACGGTCGGTGTTGCTCATGGTGCGCACAGGCTAACGCCGCGGGTGGGCGCTGCGGCCAACCGGCGCGCGCTCAGGGACGGCCGTGCGGGTCGACGCCCTTGCCCCACATGGTCGGCAGGTCGGAGGCCTTGGTTCCGGTCGGGGCGACGCCGTAGCGACGCAGCGCGAAGCTCATGATCTTCTGCCACACCGGGCCGGCCGTGGTGCCGCCGCCGGCGTGGCCGGTGCGCGGGTCGTTGATCACGACGTAGACGGTGAACCGCGGCTTGTCGGCGGGCGCGAAGCCGGCGTACGAGACGGTGAGGCTGCCGTCGTAGCGACCGGCGACGGCGCGCTGGGCGGTGCCGGTCTTGCCGGCGACGCGGTAGCCCGGGATCTGCGTCTGCGGGGCGACACCCGTACGCGGGTCGGGGACGCGCTCCATCATCTGCATCATCTGGGTCGCAGCGCGCTTGCTGACCACGCGGCGGCTCGTGGTCTCGTCGGTGCCGACGACCTGGCCGGAGTCGGTGGTCGCGTGGCCCAGGATCAGGCTCGGGTCGATCCGGACCCCGCCGTTGGCGACGGTGTTGACCGCCGCCGCCATCTGCAACGCGTTGACCGAGACCGACTGACCGAAGTCGATGCGGTCCTCGTCGGGGGCGTTCCAGGTGCTCATCGACGGCAGCAGCCCGGCGGACTCGCCGGTGATGCCGACGTTGGTGCGCTGCCCGAGGCCGAACTTCTGGAGGTACTGGCGCAGCTGGCCCTGGCCGAACTTGTTGGAGGCCAGCACAGTGCCGATGTTGGAGGACTGCGCGATCACGCCGGCGAGGGTGAGGTGCAGCGTGCCGTGGCTGAACCAGTCGTGGATGTCGTGATCGCCGCTCTTGTACTCACCGGGCACGACCAGCTGGGTGCGGTCGGTGACCTTGCCGGCGTCGATGAGCGAGGAGAGGGTGAGGATCTTCTCCACCGAGCCCGGCTCGTAGACCTCGCTCAACGAGCGAGCGCCGCGGTCGGGCTTGGGCGAGGCGCCCGGGTCGGAGGCGTCGAAGGTCGGGTCGTCGGCGATCGCGAGGACCTCGCCGGTCTTCACGTCGGTGACGATCGCCATCCCGTTGCGGGCGTTCCACTGCTCGTCGGTCTGACGCAGGACGCGCTGGGCGTAGTACTGCAGCTCGCGGTCGATGGTCGTGCGGATGTCGGTGCCGTTGACCGGCTCCACGGTGGTGGAGTCGCCCAGCGGGATGCGGGTGCCCTGGCTGGCGACCTCGTACGTCGCCTTGCCGTCCTTGCCTGCGAGCTCGGCGTTGAGGGACTGCTCGAGACCGGCCAGCGGTCCGTCGGTGCCAAGGAAGCCGACGATGTTGGCCGCGACATCGCCGGAGGGGTACTCCCGGATCGGGTCGTCGGCGGTGTAGAGCCCCTTGAAGCCCTGTGCCTCGGCCTCGTCGACCGCCTCGGTGGCCTGGGCCGCGGGGACCTTCCGGGCGACATAGGCGAACAGCGGCGTGCTACCGCGGCTCTTCCCGCTCAGCGCCGCGAGCACGGTGCTGTAGTCGAGGTTGAGCTTGTTGGAGAGCAGCGTCGCGAGCTTGGGGGCGGTCGCCGCGGTGATCGAGGGCGCGGCCGTGATCATCAGGCCGTCGGCGGAGTCCGCGAGCGGCACGCCGTTGCGATCCAGGATGCGACCGCGCTCGGCCGGGAGCACCTGGGTCACCAGGTTCTCCTTCTCCGCCGCCTGCGCGTAGGAGTGCGGGTCGAAGCCCTGCAGCTGGATGAGGCGGGCCGCGAAGAAGGAGAGCACGATCGCCATCAGCAGGAAGCCGATCTTCAGGCGGAGGTGCGGGGATCCTCGGCGCGAGCCGCGGCTCTGCTCGTTCGGGCGCACTGGTCTCTCATCTGTTGCGGGTGGTGCTGGTGGTGTCTTGTCTACCGTGCCGGACCGCCCAGGCGGGGAACATCGGCGCGTGTCGGGCCGGCGTCAGTTCGCTGTCGGCTTCGGGTGGCTCGCCCACAGCTGCAGGTTGTTCTGCGCCGTCGCGGGGGCCGGGGTGCCGGCGATCTTGCCGGTGCCGATGTTGAGCACGGCCGGGCTGCCGGGCAGCACCATGCCGTGGGCCTGGGCCTTCGCCGCGATCACCTGCGGGTCGTCGAGCCGCTGGAGGTCGGACTCGAGGCCCTGCTGTCGGGCCGCGAGGTTGTCGGCCTGGACCTGCAGCCTGTTCTCCACGAACGCCGCCTGCTGCATCGAGGTGTTGAACATGAGCAGACCGATCACGCCCCCGAGCAGGATCGTGGTGATCAGCGCGATGAACGGCAGCCGTGGCGCGGGCCGACGGGTGCGCGGCACCACGGTGAGGCGGGCGCGCTGGAGCGCCGCCGGATCCGCCCAGGCGGCGATCCGGCGTACGGAACGCACGGCTGCCGCTGCTGTGCTGCTCATCGACGTGCTCCGCGCGTCGACGGGCGCAGTGCTCCGCACGCCGACGAGGCACCCAGGGTGCTGTGTTGATTGGTTCGCTCGCTGCGCTCGTTCACTTGTGTCCCCCCGTGGACGTTGACCTGGTGCTGGTGACGCGTTCGATGGCGCGCAGGCGTACGGACGCTGCGCGCGGGTTCTGCTCGATCTCGACGGGCGAGGCCTGCTCGGCGCCGCGGGTGACGAGCTTGAAGTCGGGCTCCATCCCCTCCGGGATGAACGGCATGTCCGGCGGGACGTCGAGCTTGGTGACGGCCGTGAAGGCCTGCTTGACCAGCCGGTCCTCGAGCGAGTGGTAGGACTCGACGACCACCCGGCCGCCGACGCCGATCACGTTGAGCGAGGCCGGCAGCGCCCTCTTGAGGCCACCGAGCTCGTCGTTGACCTCCATCCGCAGCGCCTGGAAGGTGCGCTTGCCCGGGTGTCCTCCGGTGCGGCGCGCGGGCGCCGGGATCTCGGCGTAGAGCAGCTCCACCAGCGCACCGCTGGTGGTCCACGGCTCGGTCTCGCGCCGGCGCACGATCGCGCGGGCGATCTTCGAGGCGAACTTCTCCTCGCCGTACTCGCGCAGGACCCGGGTGAGCTCACCGGCGGAGTAGGTGTTGAGGACGTCCGCGGCGGTGATCCCGCGGCTGGCGTCCATCCGCATGTCGAGCGGCGCGTCCTCGGAGTAGGCGAAGCCGCGCTCGCGCTGGTCGAGCTGCATCGAGGAGACGCCGAGGTCGAGCAGCACGGCGTCGACGTGGGGCAGGCCCCGGTCGGCGACGACGTCCTCCACCTCGTCGTACGTGGCATGCACGCCGGTCCACCGATCACCGAAGCGCTCGAGCCGGGCACCGGCCAGGGCGAGGGCGGAGGTGTCGCGGTCGATGCCGATGACCCGGACGCCCGGGATCCGGTCGAGGACGCCTTCGGTGTGGCCGCCGTGGCCGGTGGTGCCGTCCACCAGGACGGCGGGCCGCTCGGCGGTGCCGTGGGCGAGGGCCGGGGAGAGGAGGTCGACGATCCGGTCGAGCATCACCGGCACGTGCTGCTGCTCCACTTCCCCCCACCTCACTCTCTGCGTCTCACCGGTTCGTCGTCCGTACGGGCGACGAAAGTGCGGATCCGCAGAGCCAGGTCTCATGCCCGCTCCCGGGGAAGGTGATGTCGTGTCTGGAACCGGGGAAGTGCCCCAGGGACATCGGGAGAGAGCGGGACTGAGACCTCGTCCTGCGGATCCGCTGTTCTGTTCTTGGCTCGGGACCTGCGCTCGTCAGGGCTGGGGCGCCGCGTCGAGGTCGGAGAACTTCTCCGCCGTCTCCTCGTCGTAGGCCAGCCACTTGGCCTGGTCCCAGATCTCGATCCGGTCGCCGACGCCGATCACGGCGACGTCCTTCTCGAGCCCTGCGTAGGCCCGGAGCAGCGGCTGGATCGCGATCCGCCCCTGCTTGTCCGGGACCACCTGGTCGGCGCCGGAGAAGAAGGAGCGGGTCACGTCACGCGTGCCCCGCATCTCCCTCGGCTGCGCCATCACCCGGGCCGCCTCGGCGGCGAAGACGTCGTCGGGCCACACGACCAGGCACTTCTCCTGACCCCGTGTCACCACCACACCCGCCTCCAGACGGTCCCTGAACTTGGCCGGGAGGATCAGCCGCCCTTTGTCGTCGAGCTTGGGAGTGAAAGTCCCCACGAAGAACATGGCGCCCCTCCACTTCCGTGGCCTCTTCCTCCACTTTGCCCCACACTACTCCACTTCCCTCCACCGTCAACCACTGTGGTGGCGTTTCGCCCCACTGCGCTCCACCGCCTCCCCCGCCCTCCCCTCGACGGCGCTCTGGCGGCCTCCCCGGCAGCGCCCCACGGCGCCCCGGTGGCACCCCGGTGGCGCCATCTGATGAGGAGTGACAGACACCTCGACCCACCACGCCGTACGGTTATGGGCGTGAGCACGAGCAGCGCCGATCTCGACACCGTGGCCCGGGTGGCCGACCGCATCCGCAGCAACGTGGAGCGCGTCATCGAGGGCAAGTCCGACGTCGTCCACTCGACCCTCGTGGTGCTCCTCGCGGAGGGCCACCTGCTGATCGAGGACGTGCCCGGTGTGGGCAAGACCCAGCTCGCCAAGGCGCTGGCCCGCTCGATCGACTGCACGGTGCGGCGCATCCAGTTCACGCCGGACCTGTTGCCCTCGGACGTGACCGGGGTGTCGGTCTTCAACCAGAACACCCGCGAGTTCGAGTTCCGCCCCGGCGGCGTCTTCGCCAACATCGTGGTCGGCGACGAGATCAACCGCGCCTCGCCCAAGACCCAGTCGGCGCTGCTCGAGTGCATGGAGGAGCGTCAGGTCACCGTCGACACGACGACCTACCAGCTCGAGTCCCCGTTCCTCGTCATCGCGACGCAGAACCCGATCGAGATGGAGGGCACCTACGTCCTCCCCGAGGCCCAGCGGGACCGCTTCATGGCGCGGGTCTCGATCGGCTATCCGCCGGCGGCCGCGGAGATGGCGATGATCGCCAACCACGCCGGCGCCAACCCGCTCGACGACCTCGAGCCGGTCACCGACGCCGCGGAGATCCGCAAGCTGATCGGCATCGTCGGCCAGGTCCACGTGGCCGAGCCGATCCAGCGGTATGCCGTCGGCATCGTCGCCGCCACCCGCGCCAGCGGCGAGCTCTCCCTCGGTGCGTCTCCACGCGCGACCCTCCACCTGATCCGCGCCGCCAAGGCCTCGGCGGCGCTCCAGGGACGGGAGTTCGTCCTGCCCGACGACATCACCGCCCTCGCCCTCCCGGTGCTCGCGCACCGCCTGCTGCCCAGCGCCGAGGCTGCCCTGGCCGGACGCCACGTGGCCGATGTGCTGCGCAGCCTGGTCTCCGCCGTACCCGTGCCGTCGGCCTGACGCGATGCGCGACGCCCTGCGAGGTCTCACCGTCCGCGGCCGGGCGTTCCTGGCTGCGGGCATCACCGCGACGGTCTGCGCCATCGTGCTGGGCCAGCCCGGGCTCATCCGGATCGGGATCCTGCTGGCGGCGCTGCCCGTGCTGGTCGTGATGGTGGTCGCGCGCAGCCGCTACCGGCTGGGCCTGCAGCGCGTGGTGGCCCCGGCCGTGGTCGCCGCCGGTCAGCCGGCCCGGGTGCGGATCACCGTCAGCAACGAGGGCGGACTGCCGACCGCTCCCCTGCTGCTCGAGGAGTCGGTGCCGTTCGCGCTCGGGGCCCAGCCGCGGTTCGTCGTCCGGCGTCTCGGTCGCGGCCGCGAGCTCGAGTACCAGGTCCGCGCCGAGCTGCGCGGCCGCTTCGAGCTCGGCCCGATGACCGCCCACCTCGGCGACCCGTTCGGGCTCGTCCGGGTCGGTCGTACGTTCTCCTCGACCGCTCCTCTCATCGTCACCCCGCGGACCGTGCCACTCGACCCGATC
The DNA here is from genome assembly GCF_055391535.1 of Nocardioides sp. JCM 18998. Taxonomy (NCBI): domain Bacteria; kingdom Bacillati; phylum Actinomycetota; class Actinomycetes; order Propionibacteriales; family Nocardioidaceae; genus Nocardioides; species Nocardioides sp. JCM 18998. Next base: position 3,010,872 of record NZ_AP043886.1, on the reverse strand, counting down.
GCGCTCACCACGTCGCGCAGCGGTGCCGGCGACAACCGCCCGCGCGCCTTCGCAGGCGCCAGCGCCGAGGACGTCACGGTGCGTGAGTACCGCCGCGGTGACGACCTGCGCCGGGTGCACTGGCGCAGCTCGGCCCGCGTCGGCGAGCTGATGGTGCGCCGCGAGGAGCAGCACTGGCAGGCCCGGGCGACCGTCGTGCTCGACAACCGTCACGCCGCGCATCGCGGCGGCGGCTCCTCGGCATCCTTCGAGACGGCGGTCAGCGCCGCCGCCTCCATCGCCCTGCACCTCTCCGAGCGCGGCTACGGGGTCCGGCTGGTCACCACCGACAGCAGGGACCTGACCGCGTGGCAGCGCTCCTCGCTCGAGCCGGCCACCAAGGCGACCCTCCTCGAGGCGCTCGCCCTGGTGCAGACCGTGCCCACCGCGGAGATCGAGAGCGACTGGCTCGACGGGCCCGGAGCCGGCGGGCTGCTCATCGCCGTGCTCGGCGGCCTGGACGGCACGGAGGCACCGGCCCTGCGCCGACTGCGTCAGCAGTCCCCCGCCGCGCTCGCGCTCCTGCTCGACCCCGATTCCTGGGGCGTGGCCGGGCCCGGTCAGATCACCGCACCCGTCGACGGCGCCTCACTGCTGGGCGGACAGGGCTGGCGCGTCAGCAGGCTGCGCGCCGGCGATCGCCTGGAGGCCGCGTGGCACCAACTGGCCGCCGGCCTGCCCGCGTCGCACGCCCGCACGTCCGTCTCGGAGGTGCGCTGATGGTGCGCGCCGCCCGCGAGCTGCTGCTCACCGCCCTGACCACGGCGACCGTGCTGCTGGCGGTCTGGTCGTGGAGCAGGGTCACGGACGGCATGGGCCACGCCATGCCGACGATCGTGCTCACCGCCGTCGTCGTCTCGGTCATCGGCATCGCCAGCCGGCTCGCGGTGCCGTCGACCTGGCCGGGCTTGCGCGTGCTGACCCTGCTCGCTCAGCTCGCGGCCGCGTGGGCGGTTGTCTCGATCCGGATCGCGCACCACCCGGTCCCCGTGCGCTACGTGCCGCGGATGCGACTCGAGGACGCCTTCGTCGCGGCCGGGAACGCCATCGCCCACGATGCCCCGCCGGTGCCCGTGCTCAACGGCGTGCTGCCGCTGGTCCTCTGCGGTGCGGCAGTGGCGCTCGTCCTGGCCGACCTGCTCGCGCGGACGCTCCGGCTGCCGGCTATCGGAGGCCTGGTCCTGCTCGCCGTGGTCGCGGTGCCGATCAGCGTCGTCGGCAGCGACGCCGGCGTCACCGGCGCCGCCCGCCGCGGCATCGACCCCTGGCTCTTCGTCCTGGTCGCGCTCGGCTGGCTGGCACAGGTGGTCCTCGCGGAGGACGACCGGCTGAGCCGCTGGGGCCGGATCGTCGACGATGACGAGCGACTCCGCGGGAAGCCCGACGGCAGCAACCCTCAGGCGCGGGCCTGGGCCGGGACCGCGGCGATCGGTGCGGCCGCCATCGCGGTGGCGCTGGTCGTGCCGCTCGCCCTGCCCTCCACCCGCGCGGACTTCAGCGGCTGGAGCGGCGGCGGTGGCGGCAACGGCAAGGTGACCGTCACCAACCCGATGATCGACGTCCGGCAGAACCTCGTGCAGGGCGACGACATCCCGCTGGTGACGGTGCGTACCGACGACCCGTCGCCGAGCTACCTGCGGATCGCGGTGCTGACCCGGTTCAGCTCGACCCAGTGGTCGGCGGGTGATCGCAGCATCCCGGAGGAGCACGACTCGCACGGGCCGGTGCCGATCGCCGGCTACTTCTCCGGGGCCTCGGGTGACACGTATCCCTACCAGATCTCGGTCAGCAGCCAGTTCGCCTCGCGCTGGCTGCCCACGCCGGCGCCGATCACGGACATCGAGGCCGACGGCGACTGGCGCTACGACAGCGCGACCGACGACTTCATCGCCGCCAGCAAGGGCCTGACCACGGCCGGGATGAGCTACAGCGCGACCCGCCTGGAGCCCGACCTCACCGCGACGGACCTCTCGGTGATGTCTGCCGGTGCCGGACAGGTCTCCTCGAACTACATGTTCGTGCCGTCCGACCTGCCGCCGATCGTCGGACAGCTCGCCCGCCAGGTCACCAGCGGTGCGAACACGCCGCTCGCGAAGGCGGTCGCCCTGCAGAACTGGTTCCGCAGCGGCGGAGGCTTCACCTACGACACCAACGTCACGCTCGGCTCGAGCGGCGCCGACCTCTCGACGTTCCTCAACAACGGCCCCAACGGGCGACGCGGCTACTGCCAGCAGTTCTCCTCGGCGATGGCCGCGATGGCCCGTACGCTCGGCATCCCGTCCCGTGTCGCTGTCGGCTTCCTCAACCCCGAGAAGGAGGCGGACGGCAGCTACGTCTTCTCCAGCCACGACATGCACGCCTGGCCCGAGCTCTACTTCTCCGGGGCCGGTTGGGTGCGGTTCGAGCCGACGCCGGCCGCCGCCGGAACCGCGGTGCCGTCCTGGGCCCACGTGCCCGGCGCGACGGTCAAGCCGACGGTCGGTCCGAGCGCGTCGGCCTCGGCCAGCTCGTCGGCGCGGCCGCTGACCACACCCAAGAAGGCGCTGCAGCGGGACGACGCCTCCACCACGAGCAGCACGCCCGCGGTGCACCACCTCGGCTGGTGGATCGGCGGAGTTCTCGCACTCGTCCTGCTCGGCGTCCTGCTCGCCCTGCCGCGCGTCGTACGCCGTCGGCGGCGCGCGACCCGGCTCGGCGACGGGGCCAGCGGGATCCGAGCGGAGGACGCCTGGGCCGAGCTGCGCGACACCGCGATCGATCTCGGTCTGCCCTGGGCCGACGGCCTCTCGCCACGCGACACCCGGCCGCTGGTGGCGGGCTACGTCGCCACCGCGGCGGGCCGGGACGCGCTCGATGCGCTCGTCGACGCGCTCGAGCATGAGCGCTACGCCGCGTCGAGCGAGCCGCTGGACCCGCAGGTGCTGCGCGACCTGCTCGTCGGTCTGCAGCAGGGCGACACCCCGGTCCCGCCGCGACGCGCCGCCTGGTGGCCCCGCTCGGTGCTCGTCCGGCGTACGGCGATCACCGAGTCGTCCGTCCAGCTCGATCGCGTCGGTTGAGGGGTCACTTCTCGCGGCCCGAGAGGTCGGTCGTCGTGCCCCGAGCGGTCAGCCGTCGCGACTGTACGGCGCGAGAGGTGACCCCTCGACCCGCAACACATGACGCCTCAACGCCCGAGAGATGACCTATCGAGCCGCGAGAGGTGACCCCTCGGCGGGGCGATCACCAGCCGTAGCCGCCCTTGCGGCGGCGCCAGCGCTCCTCGATCTTCTGCATGAAGGAGCCGCGGCTGCGCGGAGCGCGGTTGGTACGGCCGCCGTCGTGGACGGTGAAGCCGTGCGAGAGGCGGCTGCCCGCGGGGTGACCGGAGGCGTGCACCGTGAGCGGGCGACCGCGCAGCGCGGTCAGCCCGACGAACGCCGCGCCGAGCATGACGAGGAAGCCGACGATGCCGAGGGCCCACAGGCCGGTGATGACGCCGGCCATCATCAGGCCGACGCCCACGACGAACCCGACGACAGCGAGGGCGGCGCGACGCTGGGCGGCTCGCTTGAGTGAGTGACCGCGGAGCGTGGAGGCGAACTTCGGGTCCTCGGCCGAGAGGGCGCGCTCCATTTGCTCGAGCAGTCGCAGCTCCTCTTCGGACAGGGGCACCGGTTCCTCCTGGGTAGGCGTAAGGACAAGTCTAGGCAGCCATCGGCAGCGGCGGTAGCGGACCAACGGTTTTTCTACTGGCCAGTTGTCTCCGCCCTCAGGCGCGGACGGCGAGCAGATGCAGCTGCGAGGCGAGCGGCAGGAACTCGGCGCGCTGCGAGACCGCCCGCTCGAGCTCGACCAGCGCGCTGGCGGCGCCCGCCTCGAGATCGAGCAGCGAACCCGGAACGAGGTCGGCGAAGACCCGGACGCCGTGCACGGCGAGCACCTCGAAGTCCGCGCCCACGGCCGCCACCGTGGCCTCGCCGGCGGTGAAGCGCCGTCCCGTACGACCGGTCGGGCCGTCGTCGTCGAGCATCGCGAGCGCCTGTGCGAAGTGACCCGCCATCGCCCGCGCGACGACGGCGGCGGTCCGCTGGGCGACGAGCAGGCTGAGCACGCCGCTCGGGCGGAGCACGTCGTGCAGCGTCGTCATCGCGGTCGACAGGTCGGCGACGTGCTCGAGGACGCCGTGGCACAGCACCACGTCGGCGCCCTCCGCGCCGACGTGCGTCGCCAGGTCGGCGAGGTCGCCCTGCTGGGCGGTCACCGTGACGCCCTCCTCGCGGGCACGCCGGTCGAGCGCGGCGAGCGCGTCGGGGCTGGGGTCGATCACGGTGACCCGGTGGCCGAGCTGCGCGACCCGGACGGCGAAGCCGCCGGTGCCGCCGCCGATGTCGACCACGTCGAGCGGGCCACCGGTCAGGCGGGGCTGGAGCGCCTCCCACACGACGGCGTCGCGCGCCGAGGCGCGGCGCTCGCTGGGGCTGGTCATCGGTGCTCCACTCATCGGTTCTCCGTGATCTCCGGGACGGATACGGCCGCGGCCGCCGGCGCGGCTGCCGGACGCGGGTGGATGTACTGGGTGACGGGCGGCAGCCACATCAACGTGAGCACGCTAGCGCCGATCAGGATGGCGACGGCGGTGCAGATCACGAAGAGCATCGGCGGGGCGGTGAGGATCGCGCCGATGCTGGCGATGGCCGAGCCGAGCAGCAGCACCGTGATCCCGATCCGGCCCCACTCGAACCCGTTGCGCAGGAAGCTGGCGAGCACCCACAGCAGCCCGAGCATCACGACGTAGAGCGTGACCGCGGGGGCGACGAAGTGCGGCGGCTTCACGCTGCCGGAGCGGACCGCGTCGAGCCCACCGCCCTCGAACAGCTCGCGGGTCGCCGGGTTGCCCTTGGCCCATGCGGTCTGCAGCGAGTCGCGGAAGAGCACCACGAAGAGCACCGTGAGACCGCCGACCACGACCAGCGCGAGCAGTGCTCGCAGTGCGTACGTCAGCTCGACCGGTCGCTCGTCCACGTGTCTCCTCCTGCTTCGATCACACGCTCCCGGCCCTGGGTAGGGTCCGAGGGGTGACCACCGAACATGCCTCGATCGCCGGGTTCCGAGCTGCGCACCAGGCGCGGGGCGGTACGGGCGACATCATCATTCTGCCCGACTCCGCCCATACGGCGGCACTGGCGGCCGAGGCACTCGGTTGTGAGGTCGGCGCGATCGCGAACAGCCTGCTCTTCGAGGCGGTCGACGTGGACGGCGGCGCCCGTAAGCCGGTGCTGATCCTGACCTCGGGGGCGCACCGCGTCGACGTCGCCCTGGCGGCGTCACGGATCGGCGTGCCGAAGCTCAAGCGGGCCTCCCCCGAGTTCGTCCGCGAGCACACCGGACAGGTCATCGGCGGCGTCTCGCCGCTGGGCCACCCGGCGCCGGTCCCGACCTACCTGGACCGCGCGCTCGCCGCGTACCCGGTCGTGTGGGCGGCCGCCGGTCACCCGGCCTCGGTCTTCTCCACGACCTACGACGAGCTGCGCACCATGACCGGCGCGACCGAGCTGGCGGTGGACTGACCGACCCGCTCCGCGGCGTCCGACCGGATCGCTCACCCGCTAACGTTCCGCGGGTGGCGCGGGTAGTGGTGATCGGTGGCGGGTACGGCGGCATGGCCTCGGCGGCCCGGCTGGCGAAGCTCGGCCACGAGGTGACGCTGCTCGAGGCGTCCGACCGGCTCGGCGGCGCACTCGCCCCGGTGACCCAGGACGGCTTCACCTGGGACGGCGGCCCGGCCACCACGCTGCTGCCCGCGGTGATGCGCGACCTGTTCCGCAAGTCCGGTCGCCCGCTCGAGCGGGAGCTCGAGCTGGAGCCGCTGGCGATCGTCCGCGAGCACCGCTTCGAGGACCGCTCGCGGTTGCTGATGCCGGCGTCGCGGGCGGCTCAGATCGCCGCGCTCGACGACCTCGGCAAGGGCTTCGGACGGCAGTGGACCGACTTCGTCGACTCCTACGCCGCGGACTGGGAGGTGCTGCGCCAGCACTACTTCGAGGTGCCGTGGACGCCCGGGGCCCTCCCTCCCGAGGTGGCGGCACGGCTCGACTCGCGCGAGACGCTGGCCAAGCGGATCCGGCGCTCCTTCCGCGACAAGCGACTGCGGATGATGGCGGGCTATCCGCTCGAAGCCGAGGGTCACAACCCGCGCGACGTCCCGGCCTGGGCAGGGCTGGTGCACTACCTCGAGCAGCGCTTCGGCGTGTGGACCTTCCCCGGTGGCATGCACCGTCTCGCCGGGCTGATGACCGCGCGACTCGAGACCCGCAGGGTCGCGGTGCTGACCGGCGTCGCTGCACGCGACGTGGTGCTGCGCGACGGACGCGTCGTCGCCGTCGCCGTCACCGGACCGGACGGCGACGCGGAGATCGAGGCGGAGTACGTCGTCGCCGCCATCGACCCGCGCCGGCTGCCGCTCACCGAGCGGTACGCCGACAAGACCCTGCCCGCGATGCCGCCGCAGATCTTCCACCTGGGGCTCTCCGAGGCACCCGAGCTGCCCGCCCCCGAGATCGTGCTGCACGGCGATCCGTACATGGTGGTCCGCTCGGCCGGTGACACCTGGACCGTCCACGTCCGCGGCCGGCTGCTGGAGGACGTCACCATCGCCCTGGCCCGGCACCGGCTCGACGTGCGCGAGCAGGTCGTCAGCCGGGTCGACCTCGGCCCGCGCGAGCTGGTGGGTCGCTGGGGCGGCTCGCCGTACGGGCTGCTCTGGGCGGGACGCAACACCGTCCACCAGCGCCTCGGACCCACGACGCCCGTCCCCGGCCTCTACGCCGCCGGCGCGCACGCGACGCCGGGGGCCGGGCTGCCGTTCGTCGGCCTCTCCGCGGCCCTGGTCGCCCAGGCGATCACCACCGACACCGGCGGCGGTGACCTCCGCGCCTGAGTCGCCGGGGAGCCCGATGGATAAGGTCGCTCACGTGCCCTCCGGTGACGCGGCATCCCGGTTGATCGCCGCCGCGATCGCCATCGCGGCGGTCACCCTCGTGGTCTGGGCCTGGTACTGGCGGACCCGACACAAGCTCCGCACGCTCTACGCAGGCGGAGACGTCCGCGGAGCGGCATGGGTGAGGTTCGGTCGCGACGGACGGTTCAAGGGTCGTGCTGGACGGCTCGTCGTCGCCGATGACGGGTCCGTCACGTTCACTCCGACGAGATACGACCGGAGACACGGGGCACAGATCGAGTCATGGGCGCCGGGCCGCGTCACCATGCGATGGGTCCGCAGGTCATCGCTCCGCGAGAGCTACATCTGGCCGCGATTCCGAGTGCTGGAGCTCAACCAGGACGGACACAAGCAGCAGTTGGCGGCGTACGCGGTCGTCGGGCGCCTCGGCTGAGCTCGCCTGCCGGAGGGTCCACCGAAGTTTGCACGTCGAGCCAGCGCCACGCTCGGAGGGCGACGCCGGACCGCACTTAGGTGTACTCAGCGGCAGGGGCCCGGCTCAGACGCGGACGTTGAGCCGCTCGAAGATCTCCAGCGTCGCCGTCGAGCGGTTGAGGGTGATGAAGTGCAGGCCGGGGGCGCCGCCGGCGAGCAGCTCCTCGCACATCTCGGCCGCGATCGCGATGCCCTCGGAGCGCACCGCCGCCGCGTCGTCACCGTGCTGCTCGATCCGCGCGATGACGTGCTCGGGCACCGAGGTGCCGATCAGCTCGCCCTGTCGCTTGATCGCGGCGAGGTTCAGGATCGGCATGATGCCCGGGAGGATGGGGATGTCGACACCGCGCTCGCGCACCCGCTCCACCAGCGCGAAGTAGTCCTCGGTCCGGTAGAACATCTGGGTGATCGCGAACTCCGCCCCCGCGCGGGCCTTGGCGGCCAGCACGTCGGCGTCGAAGTCGATCGACGGCGACGCGGGGTGCCGCTCCGGGAAGGCGGCCACGCCGATGCCGAAGTCGCGCTTCGCCGACACGCGCTCCACCAGCTCGGCGGCATAGCTCAGCCCGCCCGGCGTCGGGGTCCACTCCTGCGTCGGGCCGCCCTTCGGGTCGCCGCGCAGGAGGAGCACGTTCTCGATCCCGGAGGCGACGTACTCGTCGAGGACCGCGTCGATCTCCTCGACGGTGTGCCCCACGATCGTCAGGTGCGCCATCGGCAGCAGGTTGGTCTCGCGCGCGATCCGGCTGGTGACCCGGATGGTGTTGTCGCGGCTGGAGCCGCCGGCGCCGTAGGTGACGGAGACGAACGAGGGGGCGTACGGCTCGAGCGCCTCGATCGCCTTCCACAGCTGCAGCTCGCCGTCCTCGTCCTTCGGCGGGAAGAACTCGAAGGAGAACGACCGCTGACCGGTGCGTAGACGCTCGGCGATGCGGTTCGTGACAGGGGCGACCATGGCCGAATTCTACGAGTGGGAGCCGGATAGGGTGGCTTCGTGAGCACCACGTGGGACGCCGACGGATTCCGCAGCAGCGTCCAGGCGACGCTCGACGACTTCCTCGCGGCCCAGGGCAGCCTGCTCGCACCGCTCGGGTCGGACGCGGAGCGACTGCTCGAGCAGGCCCGGGTCTCGGTCACCGGCGGCAAGCGGTTCCGGGCGGCGTTCTGCCACTGGGGCCACCGCGCGCTCGCCCCCGACGCGATCGCCCAGGACGACGCAGCCCTCGTCCGGGCCTGCGCCTCGCTCGAGCTGCTGCACGCCTCGGCGCTGGTCCACGACGACTACATGGACGCCTCCGACACCCGCCGCGGACGCCCGTCCTCCCACCGCGTGCTGGAGACGCAGCACCGCGAGGCGGGCTGGCGCGGCTCGCCCGAGCAGTACGGCGCCGCCGGAGCGATCCTGCTCGGCGACCTGCTCCAGGCGTGGGCCGACGAGATGCTGCGCGGCTCCGGCTTCCCGGTCGAGCGCAGCCTCGCGGCGCTCCGGCTCTTCGACATCACCCGCAGCGAGGTCATCGCCGGCCAGTTCCTCGACGTGTCGGTCCAGGCCCGCGGGTTCGCCGACGTCGACACCGCGATGACGGTGCTGCGCTACAAGTCGGCCAAGTACTCCATCGAGCGGCCGCTGCACATCGGCGCCGCCCTGGCCGGCGCCTCGCCCACGGACCTGGAGGCACTGAGCGCCTTCGGCCTGCCCCTGGGCGAGGCCTTCCAGCTGCGGGACGACCTGCTCGGCGTCTTCGGCGACCCGGCGACGACCGGCAAGCCGGCCGGCGACGACCTGGTCGAGGGCAAGCGGACGGTCCTGGTCGCCCATGCGCTGGCCGGCGCCTCCGACGCCGACGCCGAGCTGCTGGACCACTCCCTCGGACGCCCGCTGAGCGAGGCCGCGGTCGACCGGCTTCGGCGGATCATCACCGACTCGGGTGCCGAGGCGCAGGTCGAGGAGACGATCACCGAGCTGACCGATGAGGCGGTCGCAGCGCTCGAGGCGGCACCGATCGACCCGTACGCCCGCGAGGTGCTGCGCGGTCTGGCCGCGGCCGCGACGCAGCGCGCGCTGTGACGGTCGATCAAGGTATGCAGGCGAACCCGCACTCCCCACGGTGAGCTCCGCACGGGAAGCGTCGGTCGGGCTGCATACCTCGACGAACCAGCAGCGCGGCTAGCGCCCCAGAGCCGGTACGCCGATCTCGGGTCCACCGCCCACCAGGACCACCGCGAGCCGCTCGGCCGAGCCGAGCACGTCCACGATCGCCCCGAGGCCGGCGGGGTCCTTCTCGGCCAGGACGGCCCAGTCGGCCCACATCAGCAGGGTGTCGCCGACCAGGTCGCGCAGGCAGTCGGCGAGCGCGTCGAGGTTGCGGCCGGCGTGGTCGCCGAGACCGAGCGCGTCGCCGAGGGCCGCCAGCATGTCGCGCTGGGTGCCGGCGCCCCAGGCCGGCGCGAAGAGCCAGCCGGCGTCGAGGGCCAGCCGCTCGACCTGCTCGCCGTCGTACGGACCCGGGAGCCGGTAGACCCCGAGCGGGAGCTCGCGCGCCAGCAGCGCGGCCAGGCTCATCGCCGGATCCTCATCGGCCCGCCGGCCTCAGAACGCGAGCGCCTGAGCGCGCCGCTTCACCTCGGAGCCGCGGTTCTCGCGCAGCGCATCGATCGGACGCCCCGGCAGGTCCTGGTCGAGGAAGAGCCAGGCGATGATCTCGCGGTCGTCGTACCCGTTGTCGTGCATCATCGTCAACAGGCCCGGCAGGCCCTTGACCGGCAGGGCGTCCTGGATGAACAGGGCGGGCACGCGCTGGCCGGCCCCCTTCTCCCCCGGGTTCGGGACGGCGGCGGCGAGCTGGTGCTCGCGGACCATCGTGCGCACGGTCGCGGGGGTGATGCCGAGGAGCTTCCCGGCCTGCGCCCAGTCGATCCACTCGGTGACGAGCTCGGCGAGGTTGTGGTCGGCGAGGGTCTTCTGCTCGGACATGCCCTCACTCTGTCACCTCACGTGTCGTGGCGGGAAACTCGCTCACCGCTCCGTACGATGGGGTCTCCGGTCCCCTTCCCCAGGGAGAAACAGTCCCGGCCGGATAGCAGGAGGGTTTCCACGTGCAGCCAGACGGGCGTGCTCGTGCGCGCGACGACGCGCGCACGCAGGATCCGATGATCGGGCGCACCCTCGACCGCCGCTACCGGATCACCAGCCGGATCGCGCGCGGTGGGATGGCGTCGGTCTACACCGCACACGACGACCGGCTCGACCGCACCGTGGCGATCAAGATCATGCACGCCGGTCTCGGTGACGGGCACAGCGACGGGACCAGCGACAACGCGTTCGCCGCGCGGTTCGTCCGGGAGGCGCGCGCCGCCGCCCGCCTGGCCCACCCGAACGTGGTGGCGGTCTACGACCAGGGCTCCGACCACTCTGCCGACGGCACCATCACGTTCCTGGCGATGGAGTACGTGCCCGGCCACACCCTGCGCGACACCGTCATCGCGGAGGCTCCGATGCCGCCGCGCAAGGCTCTCGCCGTGATGGAGCCGGTGCTGGGCGCGCTCGCCGCCGCCCACCGTGCCGGCCTGGTGCACCGCGACGTGAAGCCGGAGAACGTCCTCATCTCCTCCGACGGCCGCCAGATCAAGGTCGCCGACTTCGGCCTGGCGCGTGCGGTCAGCTCCGAGACCCAGCACACCTCGACCGGCGTGCTCATCGGCACCGTCTCCTACCTCGCTCCCGAGCTGGTCACCGACGGCACGGCCGACGCCCGCGCGGACGTCTACGCAGCCGGCGTCCTGCTCTACGAGCTCCTCACCGGCACCAAGCCGCACGCCGGCGAGACCCCGATCCAGGTGGCCTACAAGCACGTCCACGCCGACGTGCCGCCGCCGTCGCGCACCGTGCCCGGGCTTCCGGCGTACGTCGACGCGCTCGTCGCCCGTGCCACCGCCCGCGACCGCTCCCTCCGCCCGGCCGACGCCGGGGTCCTGCTGCACCAGCTGCGCCGGGTCCAGCACGCGCTGGCAACCGGCGTCGTCGACGATCCGGCGCTGGTGGCCGATCTCGCCCTGCCCGTACGGGTCGGCGGCGGGGCCGAGGCGACCGAGACGATGCTGATCCGCGACACGACGTCGTCCGTCGGCGATCGCACCCAGCAGGTCGACCGGACCACGCCGAACATGAGCCGCTCCGGCGGCACGCCCGTCCCGCCGACGTCGGCGAGGGCGGGGAAGCCGCGGCGGAGGCGTCGCGGACCCGTGCTGTTCGTCCTGGCCCTGCTGCTGGCCGTCGCGGTCGGCGTCGGCGCATGGTGGTTCGGCTTCGGCCGCTACGCCGACGCCCCGGGCGTGCTCCAGCTGACCCAGGCCCAGGCACAGTCCAAGCTCGAGGCGGCCGGGCTGCACGTGAAGGTGGCGCCCCCGGCCTACTCCGACACCGTCGCCAAGGGCCGTGTGATGGCCTCCGACCCGGCCGCGGGCGACCGCGTGCTCGACGGCGGCACCGTCACGATCACGATCTCCAAGGGCATCGAGGAGTACCCCGTGCCCGTCGTGGCAGGGAAGTCCTTCACCGACGCCAAGGCCGCGCTCACCGCCATCAAGATGGACGTGCCGGATCCGGTCGAGGCCTGGTCCGACACGGTCCCCGACGGCCACGTCATCGGCACCGCACCCAAGGCCGGCACCGTGCTGCGTCCCGGCACCGCCGTCACGGTCACCGTCAGCAAGGGGCGCAAGCCGATCCATGTCGCGAGCTGGGTCGGCAAGTCCGGCGAGCAGGCGAAGAAGACGCTCGAGCGGGCCGGCCTGGTCGTCAAGACCGACACCGACTTCAGCGACAAGGTCGACGAGGGCAAGGTCATCAGCCAATCCCCCGGAACCGGCACGCTCTACCGCGGCGACACCGTCACGCTGCTGATCTCCGACGGCCCGCCGATGGTCACCATCCCGGGCGGCCTGCGCGGCAGCGGGGAGGACGACGCCCGCGCGAAGCTCGAGGCGCTCGGGCTCAAGGTCGAGGTGGACAAGTCCCCGTTCTACGCCGGCCTCGGCTACGTGATCTCGGTCAACCCGGGCTCGGGCGAGCAGGTCCGGGTGGGCTCGACGGTGACGCTCTCGCTGTTCTGAGTCGGTAAAGTTCGCGCCTGTGCGCAACCCCATCGGCTCCCATGTTCCCGTCGGCAAAGGCCTTCGCGCCGGAGCGCTGACCACCGCCGACGAGCTGGGCTGCGAGACGCTGCAGATCTTCGTCGGCAACCCCCGTGGCTGGGCGCTGTCGGCGGGCAACCCGGGCCAGGACAGGGCCTTCCGTACGGAGGTCGAGACGCGCGGCTACCGCGCGTACGTGCACGCCCCCTACCTGGTGAACCTCGGCTCCCCCACGCCGGCGACCTACGAGAAGTCGGCCGCCGTGGTCGCGCACAACCTCACGCGAGCCGCCGAGATCGGCGCCGAGGGCGTCGTGGTCCACACCGGATCGTTCGTGTCGACCGAGGGCGACGCCGAGGCACAGCATGTGGCCGCGCTCCGGCAGGTCCGTGAGGCGCTGATGCCGGTGCTCGACACCCTCGGCGACGACGGCCCGTGGCTGCTGCTGGAGCCGACCGCGGGCCAGGGCCGCTCGCTGTGCGCGGGCGTCGAGGACCTGAGCGCCTACCTCGGCGCCCTCGACCTGCACCCCAAGGCGGGGATCTGCCTCGACACCTGTCACGTCTTCGCGGCCGGTGCGCCGCTCGACGAGCCCGGCGGCGTCGCGGCGACCCTCGACCGGATCGTGGAGATCGGCGGCGAGGGCCGGCTCCGTCTGATCCACGCCAACGACTCGATGGACGTCCGGGGCGCCTTCAAGGACCGGCACGAGAACATCGGCCAGGGCCACATCGGTGCCGACGCGTTCCGCGACCTCTTCGCCCACCCGGCGACCGACGGCGTGCCGTTCATCCTCGAGACGCCGAGCTCGGGCGACCCCGACACCCCCGACATCCCGCTGCTCAAGCAGCTGCGCGCCGAGGCGCTGGTCGGGGCGTGACGAACCGCGACACGCGCACCGAGACCCTCGGTGCGCTCGCCCTGCTCGCGCTCACCATGGGGTGGGGCTCGACCTTCTTCATGACCAAGGACCTGGTCCAGCGGGTGCCGGTCGTCGACTACCTCGGCGTCCGCTTCGCGATCGCGGCGCTGGTCCTGCTGGCGGTCGCTCCCCGGTCGGTCCTGCGGCTCTCGCGGGCCGCGCTGTGGCAGAGCATCGGGCTGGGCGTGATCTACGGTCTCGCGCAGATCCTGCAGACCCTCGGCCTGGACCGTACGCCCGCCTCGACCGCTGGCTTCGTCACCGGCCTGTACGTCGTGATGACGCCGCTGCTCGCCGCGCCGCTGCTGCGACAGCGGATCCCGGGCGCAGCGTGGGCCGCGGTGTTCCTGGCGACCGGCGGCATGGCGGTGCTCTCGCTGCGCGGGCTCGAGGTCGGCAACGGCGAGCTCCTGGTGCTCGTCTCTGCGGTGCTCTACGCGCTGCACATCTGCGGCCTCGGCGCCTGGTCGACGCCCGAGAGCGCGATGGGCTCCACGATCGTGCAGCTCCTCGTGATCGCGGTGGTCTGCCTGGTCAGCGCCGCGCCCGGCGGCGTCACCCTGCCCGACAACGGGCCCGACTGGGCGCGGATGGCGTACATGGCCGTCATCGTCGGTGCCCTCGGCATGCTCGCCCAGGTCTGGGCGCAGGCCCACCTGCCCCCGACCCGCTCCGCGGTGATCATGTCGATGGAGCCGGTCTTCGCCGCGCTCTTCGCCGTCCTCTTCGGGGGCGAGTCACTCACCGGGCGGATGGTGATCGGCGGCCTGATGGTGCTGGGCGCGATGCTCCTGGTCGAGCTCGCGCCCCGGCGCAAGGTCGAGGCCGAGGTCCTGCACCCGGCCCAGTAGGCGGTGCCCCGACCATCAGTAACCGATCACGTCACGAAGCGTTCTCTGACCGGTAGCCCACGGTGGCTGGTTTCAGAGACGCGTTCAAGGGGAGGCTCATTCCATGGAGTTCTGCGGACGGTGTGGCAAGGAGCTCGGCCGGGGTCTGGAGCGCGGCCGGTTCTGTGCGAAGTGCGGGCACGAGAACCCGGGCAACGCCCGCTACCCTCTGTGGGCCGAGAGCGCCGAGGGCGGCGCCGCGACCGCCACGCTGCCGCGGGTGAGCGACGACCTGACCAGCGTGCGGCTCCCCGCACTGTCCAGCACGACGACCGGCCACGCGATCGCCGCGGCGCTGGGCGAGCCCGCCTCCCGCTGGCGGACGACCGTCCTCGCCGCCCTGGCCGCGATCACGGTCGTGCTGCTGCTCGGGTTCTTCCTGCTCTTGCGCTGATCGGCCGCGCGGGGCGACTCGCTAACCTTCAGGCGTGCCCCGGATCCTGATCGACGTCGTCGAGACGCCGGAGGACCGCGAGCTGGCGATGCGCGTGTGGCGCGCGGCCAACCACGCTCGCCGTCGGCCCGCCGGCGAGCTGCGCGCCAGCCGGGTGCGGGAGAAGATCGAGCGTGCCGAGCTGCTCCTGCTGGCCCACTACGGCACCCGGCCCGCCGGCGTCCTGCTCGCGGAGAGCTTCGTCGACCACAACGAGCCCGAGGCCGGCACCGGCCACGTCGCGATGCTCTACGTCGATCCCGCCGTCTGGGGCTCGGGCGTCGGCACCAAGCTGCTGCGAGACCTGCAGTGCCGCTCGTGGGAGCGGCTCTCGGCCTGGACCCGTGCCGACAACCGACGCGGCCAGCGGGTGCTGCTCGCCGCCGGCTTCGCCGACGCCGGCACCCGCTCCCAGCTGCAGGACGGCGAGGAGATCATGCAGTTCCGCTGGTCGCGGGACTGATCAGAGCCTCGCCAGGATCGCCGCGGCGCGCTCCGCGTCGGCCTTGCCGATGTCGAGGTGGGTGACGATCCGTACGGCCTTCGGCCCGACCGCGCTGATCAGCACGTCCTGCTCGCGCGCGGCCGCGACGAAGCCCGGGGCGTCCTCGCGCGGGACGACCACGATGTTGGTGTCGACCCCGGCCGGGTCGACACCGCAGGCCTCGGCGAGCAGCCGGGCGTGGGTGTGGTCGTCGGCGAGCCGCTCGACGTGGTGGTCGAGGGCGTGCAGGCCCGCCGCGGCCAGGATGCCGACCTGGCGCATGCCGCCACCCATCCGCTTGCGGCGCACCCGCGACTCGGCGATCGCCGCGGCCGAGCCGACGACGAGCGACCCGACCGGGGCACCGAGCCCCTTCGAGAGGCAGACGGCCAGCACGTCGGCGATCTCGCCGTACGTGCCCAACGGGGTGCCGGTGGCGACGTGCGCGTTCCAGATGCGGGCGCCGTCGAGGTGGATCGCGGCGCCGACGCCGTCGGCGTAGGAGCGCAGCGCCCGGAGGTCCTCGAGCGGCAGCACCGCGCCGCCGGCGAAGTTGTGGGTGTTCTCGACCGCGATCGCCCTGGTCTGGACGAAGTACGGCCCGAGGTCGGGCGCGAAGAGCGTCTCGATCTGCGACAGGTCGATCTGGCCGCGCGGGTGGTGCCAGGTGCGCATCGTGATCCCGGAGATCGCCCCGTGGGCGCCGAGCTCGGCGCGGGCGATGTGCGCCGCCGACTCGCAGAGCACCTCTTGGCCCGGCTCGACCAGGGTGCGCACCGCGAGCACGTTGGCCAGCGAGCCGGTGGCGGTGAAGAGCGCCGCCTCCTTGCCGAAGAGCCCGGCCACCCGCTCCTCGAGCGCGCGTACGGTCGGGTCCTCGCCGTAGACGTCGTCACCGACCTCCGCGTGGGCCATCGCCGCACGCATCGCCTCGGTCGGCCTGGTCACGGTGTCGGAGCGCAGATCGATCACGCCGACACCCTAACAACGCCCGAGAGGTCAGTTATCGCGGGTCGAGTGGGCACTCGGGCGGGTCTCGATACGCTCGCTGCGCTCGCTACTCGACCAACGACATCCCGCGGGTCGAGTAGTCGCTGCGAGGGACGAGCGGCGACGTATCGAGACCGGTCAACGACGCAGGAGCTCGGCGACCTGGAAGGCCATCTCGAGGGACTGCACGCGGTTGAGGCGCGGGTCGACGACCGACTCGTACCGGCGGGCCAGGCCCTCCTCGGAGAGCTCCTCGCCGCCGCCGACGATCTCGGTGACGTCGTCGCCGGTGTTCTCCACCAGGATGCCGGCCGGGACCGTGCCGAGCGCCTTGTGCACGTCGAAGAACCCCTGCACCTCGCCGAGGACGTCCTCGAAGCGGCGCGTCTTGTAGCCGTTGGACGCGGAGAAGGTGTTGCCGTGCATCGGGTCGCTGATCCACGCGACCTTGACTCCCTCGGCGGTGACCTTCTCGACCAGCGGCGGCAGTCCGTCGCGGATCTTGTCCACACCGAAGCGGGTGATGAAGGTCAGGCGACCCTCCTCGTTCTCCGGGTTGAGCTTGGCGGCGAGCTGGAGGGCGTCGTCGGCGGTGGCCGTCGGGCCGAGCTTGCAGCCGATCGGGTTCTTGATGTGGCGGAAGTACTCGACGTGCGCGCCGTCGAGCTGGCGGGTGCGCTCGCCGATCCAGACGAAGTGGCCCGAGACGTTGTACGGGTCCTCGGTGCGCGAGTCGATCCGCGTCATCGCGTGCTCGTACTCCATCAGGAGCGCCTCGTGCGAGGAGTAGAAGTCGACCCGGTGGAACTCGTCGGGGTTGGCGCCGATCGCCTTCATGAAGGTCAGCGCGCGATCGATCTCCTTGCCCATCGCCTCGTAGCGCGCGCCCACCGGGCTGCTCGCGACGAACTCGGAGTTCCACGCGTGCACCTGGCGCAGGTCGGCGTAGCCGCCGGTGGTGAAGGCGCGCACGAGGTTCAGCGTGGAGGCAGACGCGTGGTAGACGTCGAGCAGGCGCTGCGGGTCGGGGATGCGGGACTCGGGGGTGAACTCGAAGCCGTTGACCGCGTCACCGCGGTAGGCCGGCAGGGTCACCTCCTCGCCGTCCAGGACCCGGGTCTCCAGGTCGCTGCTGCGCGGCTTGGCGTACTGGCCCGCGAGGCGGCCGATCTTCACGACCGGCACCGAGGCGGCGTACGTGAGCACGACGGCCATCTGCAGCAGCACCCGCAGCTTGTTGCGGGTGTTGTCGGCGGTGGCGTCGATGAAGGTCTCGGCGCAGTCGCCGCCCTGCAGGATGAACGCCTCGCCGCGCGAGGCGGCGGCGATCTTCGACTTGAGCCCGTCGCACTCGCCCGCAAAGACCAGCGGCGGAAGCACACGGAGCCGATCCACGGCGGCGTCGAGCGCAGCCTGGTCGGGGTAGGTCGGCTGCTGGGCGGCGCCGATCTTGTGGAGCTCTTCAAGCGACGGGATCACGCGGCTAGGGTACGCGCGGCTGGAATGCCACCACCACTCGGTTAGTTGCCGTGGACATGACCCGAATCGTGACTCCTCTCACCGCGACCTATGTCAGCGCCGACGCGTACGGCGACGAGAACGTTCTCGGCCTGCGGGAGGAGGAGCTGCCCGCTCCGGGTCCCGGACAGGTCCGGCTGGTCGTGAAGGCGATCGGGGTGAACCCGGTCGATCTCAAGATCCGGCAGGGCATGCGCGGCGGAGGCCCGGTGCCGTTCCGGCTCGGCTACGAGGTCGCCGGCGTGGTCGAGGCGATCGGGCCCGACGTCTCGACGGTGTCCGTGGGCGACGAGGTGATCGCCTTCCGGATCAGCGGCGGCTACGCCTCCGCGGTGGTCGTGCCGGCGGCCGACGTGGTGCCGAAGCCCGCCGCCCTCCCCTGGGCCGAGGCTTCCGGGCTGCTCTTGGCCGGCGTGACGGCGGTGCACGCGCTCGAGGTCACCGGGGTCGGCGAGGGCGACGTGGTGTTGCTGCACGGCGCCGCCGGCGCGGTCGGCCAGGCGGTCATCCAGCTCGCCGTCGAGCGTGGAGCGCGCGTCCTCGGCACCGCATCGCCCCGCAACCACGACCTGCTGCGGTCGCTGGGCGCGGTGCCGATCGCGTACGGCGATGGTCTTCGCGAGCGGATCCTCGCCGCGGCCGAGGACCTCGGGCGTCCGACGGCGGTCGTCGACGCGGCCGGCAGCGACGAGTCACTGGCGACGTCGCTGGAGCTCGTCGACCGCGACCGGATCGCGACGATCGTGGTGTCGCCGGCCAGCCTCGGCGCGGGGATCAAGGCGCTCGGCGGTGCGCCGGGCGCGGACCCGGGTACCGAGATCCGCGCCGCGGCCCGCGCTCCCCTGGCGCGCCTCGCCGGCGAGGGCCGCCTGAAGGTGCGGGTGGTCAAGGAGGTGCCGCTGCGCGACGTGCGCGAGGCGCACCGGTTCGTCGCCGAGAACCACGCCTCGGGCAAGGTCGTGCTGATCCCGTGATGCCTCGGCCCGTGATGCCGCGGCCGGTGAGACGCAGTCGGTGATGCTCAGTCCGTGATGCTCAGCCGATCGAGGAGGTAGAGGAACGCGGAGGCGTACGGGTTCTCCTCGACCGCCTGGCGCACCCGCGCCCAGTCGATCTGCTCGCGCACCGCGCGGGCGGCAGGCAGCGCCGCGGACAGGTTGCAGGCGTGCTCCTCCATCGCCAGCATCCGATCGATCGTCAGGGTGGTCGCCGACAGGACCGGCATGGCGACCGACTCGACCTCGAGCTCGTCGACGCCGTCGAAGTGGCGGCGGGTGACGGCGTGGCTGCTGGTCCGGTAGAGGACGTCGACCATCGCGCCGCCGATGAAGACCTTGAAGAGCCAGTCCTCGGGCGGCTGCACCACCTGCAGGCCGTGCTCGGCGAGCCGCTCCATCACGCGCGGCGCGTCGTCCTCGGCGACCATGAAGTCGACGTCGTGGTCGGGCTCAGGCCCGCCGCGCGCCCACAGCCCGTAGCTGCCGGCGAGGGCGAACGGGACCCCGATCTCCTTGAGGGCGACCGCGACGGTCTTGAGGGCTTCGCGCAGCCCGCGGCGTACCTCGTCCGGCATGCCACCCGATACCCCTCCCGGTGTTGCCACATGCTCGCGCTGGTTACCGGTGGAGGGTGCGCCTGGTGACCTTCAACATCCTGCACGGCCGCTCCCCCGAACGCGCCGAGGTCGACATCGCGGTCTTCGCCGATGCGATCGCCAGCCTCGACGCCGACGTGGTCGCGCTGCAGGAGGTGGACCGCAACCAGGACCGCTCCGGGCGGGCCGACCTGACGGCGGTCGCGGCCGACGCGATGGGCGCCGAGCATCACCTCTTCGTGGCGGCGCTCGCGGGCAGCCCCGGCGCGACCTGGACCGCGGCGACGGGTGAGGAGCAGCCGGACACGGCGGCGTACGGCATCGCGCTGCTGAGCCGCCACCCGGTGAACTCCTGGCAGGTGGTGCGACTGCCGGTCGTGCCGGGTCCGGCGCCGATGCGCTTCCCTGGCCGGCGCCTGCCGACGCTCGTCCGCGAGGAGCCGCGGGTGGCGATGGCGGCGGGCATCGACTCGCCGCTGGGACCGATCACGGTGGCCACCACCCACCTGTCGTTCCTGCCCTGGTGGCACGGCCACCAGCTGCGCACGCTGGTACGCGCGCTGCGGGCCGCGCCCCGCCCGCTGCTGGTCACCGGCGACCTCAACATGGCGCCGGAGAAGGCGGCGCGGGTCAGCGGGATGACGCCGCTGGGCGGCGGGCACCCGACCTTTCCGGTCGAGGCGCCCACCGCCCAGCTTGACCACGTCCTGGCGGACGGGTTCGACGGTGTGGCGAAGGGATCCGTCCGGCGGCTGCCGGTGTCGGACCACCTCGCCCTCGTCGTGGATCTCGCGTGATCAGCGCAGACTGATCAGCGCAGCGTGATGTGCTTCTTCAGGCCTCCGACGACCACCTGGTAGCGGGTCTTCCGGTTGCCGTTGTGGTCGGTGACCTTGATGACCGCCTTGCCGTGACGGACGACGCCGTGGCCGACCGCCTTCTTGTGGCCGGCGACAGACGCCACGACCTTCTTGCCGTTCGCGTGGGATGCCGTCACCACCAGGACGTCCCGGTGGCCCTTCGAGTGACCCTTGACCGTGGCGTGCACCGCCGGAGGCCCCGGGTCGCCGATGACCCGCGGGGCGCAGTTGTAGTCGGCCGGCGTCGCCGTCCCGGCGAACCACTTGTCGATGAAGCCCCCGCCGGGAGCCAGACCGAGCGCCTTGATCATGAACGACTGACCCACTGCACTGTGCAGACCGGCCTGCTCGACGTAGTCGACCGCGACACCGCGGTCGCAGTAGTTCGCGGCGAGTGCCTTCACGTCGTCGGCGACCATGACGCCGTCACCGATGCCGTCGCTGCTGCGACCGTTCATCATCAGCATCGGCGCGGTCGGGGTGGCGCCCTTGCCCATCGTCAGGCCGTCGACGATCGGCTTGACCGCGTCCGCGTTGAGGAAGTCGACGCCGGGAGTGACCAGGTCGGACAGGTGCTTGCCCGGGTACTTGCTGGAGAAGTCCGCGATGCACTTCGTCGACACGTCGCTGGCGACCTGCTTGCCGTAGTCGCTCAGCAGCGAGGTGATCGCCTGGGCGGTCTCGTCGCCGTACGCGCGGCCGAGCGAGACGGTCGCCGCCGGGATGACGCCGAACCAACTGTCTCGATCGCCGTCAGCGGAGCTGTCGACGTAGTTCACGAGGTGGCGCAGGTTGACCGGCACGCCGCCGATGGCGGTGCCGATCAGGTGCACGTCCGGCGCGTAGGTCGGCTGGAGCTCGGCGGCCCACTCACCGGCGATGGAGCCGCCCGAGTAGCCCACCGTAGCGACCTTGGTCGTCGCCGCGGGGAGGTCCAGGCTCTTCTCGGTCGCCCGGACCGCGTCGAGCGTGCTCTTGCCCGCCTCGTGGCCGGCGGCCCAGTCGAGGCCCTCGCCCTCGAAGTCGGGAACGGTGACCGTGTAGCCCGACTCGAGCAGCTGGGTGATCGCCGCCTTCTCGCCGTCGAGCTTGGAGCTCTGCAGCGTGTAGCTCGGGTCGCAGGTGTCACTGAGACCGTCGTAGTAGCTCAGGTAGGCGACCACGCCCTTGCTCGTCACCGGCGTCGGCAGGTTCTCCGGCTTGATCACCGTGGTGACGGTCGCGCTCGGGTTCCCCACCTCGTCCACGGTGCGGTAGAGCAGCTGGGTGGCGTCGATCGAGAAGTGCTTGTAGGTCGTGCTCCCGTTCGAGGCGCCGAGCGCATTGAGAAGGTCGGCCATGATCGGGAGTGTGACGGTGCGGGTGTCCAGCACCTGCCCGGCCGTGGTCCCCGCGTCCGGGACGTACGGCTTCCCGGCGCTGTAGCGGTAGAACGAGTCGCTGCTCGGGTAGCTCGATGCATCCGCGTGCGCGCTGCCGGCGATGAGCGTCGGCGCGAGGACGACGGCGGTGGCGGCCGCGATCGCGGCCGCCCGAGTGAGTTGTGACATGGGCCACATCATCCGTGGCGATCCCGCTATTTACAATCCGACCCGCCCGGCCGGAGCGCATGCGACCCACGACGCCGGGAAAGTCACTAAGGTCGCGCCCGTGCCGTCGACTCGAGGGATGCCCTTCCCCGACTTCGCCCGACGGCTGATCCTGGTGGTCAGCACCGTGGTGGCCGCGTGCATCACCGCGACCGCAGGCGACACGTGGTGGGCGCTGCGCGCCGGGCGCGACATCTGGCACCACCACAGGATCAGCCTCACCGACCGCTACTCCTACACCGCGGCCGGCGATCCCTGGCCGGATCACGAGTGGCTCTGGCAGGCCGTCATCTATCCGGTGCACGCGATCGGCGGGCTGCCGCTGCTCACCTGCGCGGCCGCCCTGCTCGCGGGCGGCACCCTGGCGCTGTCCACCGCCTGCGGGACCGTACGGCGAACAGATCTCGTGGTCCTTCTGGCAGCGGTCCCGGGTCTGGTCGGGAGCTGGACGCTGCGACCGCAGATGGTCAGCATGCTCGGGTTCGCCCTGGTCCTGTGGCTGTTGCGCGAGCGGCGCTGGTGGTGGTGCGTCCCCGTCATGCTGGTCTGGGCCAACATGCACGGCGGGGTGGTCTTCGGCGGGCTCGCACTCGGCTCCGCGTGCCTCGCCGCGCTGCTCTCGAAGGCGAGCAGGTCGTACCTGCGCCCGCTCCTCGCCGTCACCGCGCTCAGTGCTCTCGCCACGCTGCTGACGCCGCTGGGCACGGGGCTGTGGCACTACGTCCTCACCTCCGGCAGCCGGCCGTTCGAGGACCGGATCACCGAGTGGATGCCGTCCTACCGCGGCCTGACGTTCTACAGCGGCGCCTTCTGGGCGTGGGTCGCCGGCGTCGTGGTCCTGGTCGCCGTGACGGCCTTCGTCCGCCCCGCGCGGCTGCGGACCTGGCCGGTGATGCTCGCGCTGCTCTCGACCCTCGTGACCCTCCCGCTGGCGATCGACGCCCGGCGCAACATGACGATGTTCGTGATCGCCGCGGCCCCCTTGGCGATCGAGCTGCTCCGACCCTCGAAGCACAAGGAGCGCGCGCACGACACCGTGCCCGTCGCCCGGGCGTTGCTCGCCGGCACGGCCGGCGCCGGCGTGGTGGCGATCGTGCTGACCTACCTCGCCCAACCCGCGTCCCTCAACTGGAAGCCGATCGACGCGACGATCGAGCGGGCCGTCGCGTCGTGCCCCGGCCACGTCTACACCAGCTACGACTCCGGGGCGTACCTGATCTGGTTCACCCCGCAGGTGAAGGTCTTCGCGGACAACCGCCAGGACCCCTACTCCGAGCAGATCCTCGACCTGAGCATCCTGGAGGCCGGTTCGCCGTACGTCGGCGTCTTCCAGCAGTACGACGTGCGCTGCGCCGCCATCCTCGAGCGCAACGCCGGCACCCTCGCGACGCTGACCCGCGACGGCTGGGCGATCGCCGAGCGCGAGGACGGATGGATCGTCCTGACCGCGCCCGGCGTGAGCCTCGATTGACCTCGGGCGTTCCCGCTAGCCTCGGCTCCATGACGTTCTCGATCGTGGCTCGCTCCTCCGACGGCGCGTCGTGGGGTGTGGCCGTCGCCTCCCGGTTCCTGGCCGTGGGCAACGCGGTTCCGGCCGCGGTCGCCGGGGTCGGCGCCCTGGCCACCCAGGCGATGGCGAACGTGGCCTACAAGGGCCTGGCGCTGGCCCACCTCGACGACGGCGCCACCGCGGCGGTAGCCCTGCAGCGACTGCTCGAGGAGGACGATGAGCGCGATCATCGCCAGGTCGGGATCGTCGACGTCGAGGGCAACGCCGCCTCCCACACCGGACCCTCGTGCCTCGACTGGGCGGGCAGCATCACCGGCGACGGCTACGCGATCCAGGGCAACATCCTGGTCGGCCCCGAGGTCGTGGACGCGATGGAGCGCGCCTGGCAGGCCAGCGCCGAGGAGCCCGATCTGGCCCGCCGGCTGCTGGCCGCGCTGAGCGCCGGCGACGAGGCCGGCGGCGACGCCCGCGGTCGACAGTCCGCCGCGCTCCTGGTGGTGCGCGAGGACGCCGGCTACGGCGGCCTGGACGACGTCGCCGTCGACCTGCGCGTCGACGACCACACCGCGCCGATCCCCGAGCTCACCCGGCTGCTCGACCTCAACGACCTCTACCTGACCGCCTCGACCGAAGACGAGAAAGTGCCTGTCACGCCGGAGCTCGAGACGGAGCTCCAGGCCTACGCCCGGGAGCAGGGGGCGGCGGACTTCCTGGCCTGGGTCGGGACGGAGAACTACGAGATGCGCGTCGCGGCCGACCTCGCGTGGATCGATGAGCGCATCCTCGCGATCGTCCGCGGCTCGGGAGCCGACGCGTGACGTCGGCCGGCAGCGCCATCCTGGCGATCGACGCCGGCACCACCGGGGTCACCGCGCTCGTCGTCTCCCGAGACGGCCGGATCGTGGCTCGGGGCTATCAGGAGTTCGCCCAGCACTTCCCCCAGGCGGGATGGGTCGAGCACGCACCGGAGGAGATCTGGCAGGCGACGCTCGAGGCGGTGCGTGCCGCCTTGAAGGGCTTCGACCGCACCGCACTGGTCGGCATCGGCATCACCAACCAGCGCGAGACGGTGGTGCTGTGGGACCGCGAGACGCTCGGCTCGCCCCGGCGCGCGATCGTGTGGCAGGACCGCCGTACGGCCTCCTTCTGCAGCGAGATGGCCTCGCACGAGGCCCGCGTCGCGGACCTGACCGGTCTGCGGATGGACCCCTACTTCTCCGCGACCAAGCTCGCCTGGATCCGCGAGCACGAGCCGCAGACCTGGGCGCACGTCGAGTCGGGGCGCTACGCCGTCGGCACCGTCGACTCGTACCTCATCGCCCGGATGACCCGAGGCGTCCACCACGTCACCGACGTATCGAACGCCTCGCGCACGCTGCTCTTCGACCTCGAGGGCGGCGACTGGTCCAATGAGCTGTGCGGCCTCTTCGGGGTGCCGCGCGACGCGCTGCCGGAGCTGGTGCCCAACTGGGGCTCGATCGCGACGACCGACGCACGCTCCTTCCTCGACCTGTCGCTGCCGATCGCGGGTATCGCCGGCGATCAGCAGTCGGCGCTCTTCGGCCAGACCTGCTTCGAGGTGGGCGAGGTGAAGTGCACCTACGGCACCGGGTCGTTCATCCTCACCAACACCGGATCCGAGGTGGTCCGCTCCGATGCCGGGCTGCTCTCCACCGCCGCCTGGCGGGCGCCGTCGGGCGAGATGACGTACGCCCTGGAGGGCTCGATCTTCGTCACCGGCGCCGCTGTGCAGTGGCTGCGCGACGGTCTGCAGATCGTCGGGTCGGCGGCCGAGACCGAGGCGATCGCCGGCACCGTCCCGTCCTCGGACGGCGTGGTGTTCGTGCCGGCGCTGACCGGCATGGGCGCGCCACACTGGGACCCGCACGCCCGCGGGCTCATCGTCGGTCTCACCCGCGGCACGACCCGCGGCCACATCGTCCGCGCGACGCTCGAGGCGATCACGTACGAAGTGCGCGACGTGGTCGACACGATGCCGCCCGTCGCGGCGCTGAAGGTGGACGGTGGTGCGGCCGCGAACAACCTGCTCTGCGGACTCCAGGCCGACCAGCTCGGCATCGAGGTCTCCCGGCCCGCGATCGTGGAGACGACTGCTCTCGGCGCGGCGTTCATGGCAGGTCTTGGCGTCGGCCTCTGGTCCTCCTTCGACGAGCTGCGTGCGACCTGGACCCTCGATCGAAGCTTCTCCCCCGCCGCTGACCGCACCCGCGCCGACGCCGGCCACGCGCAGTGGCTCAAGGCCGTGGACCGCGCCAAGTCCTGGGCAGACTAGGCCCTCCCGCACGACCGACTCGGCCTTCCCGCACGGCTGACTTGGCCCTCGCGCACGGCTGACCTGGCCCTCGCGCTCTGGACGGGACCACACGCGTGGTGGCTCGACGCGACGGTGCCCCACGCTGGGACGGTGCCAAGACAGGGAGGTGGCACCCGCTGTACCGCTCTTCTCTTCCATGGTTTGCACAAGCCCGTCGCCCGGGCACCCAACCCGTCCACCGGCAGCTGCCGGTGGGCAGGTGGCGTACCGGAGGCGACGGTCCCAGCCACGATTTCAAGGGAAGAGCGGCACAGTAGATGCCACTCGAGTGTCTTGGCACAGCAGGTGCCGAGGAGCACAGCGCCGTCGGGCCACCAACCCCGGGGCACAGAACAAAGACCGGAGAAGATATTCGAAAAGAAGTCTCTGGACAGGTCCGATGAGGCCCAAAACTGTCGGACCCTGTCCGTAGATTCGAACCATGACCACCGCACTCGCCCTTGAGCTCGACCGGGACATCCCGGCCGGACTCCTGGATGCGATGGGCGATGCGCGCGAGGACGCTCGCCAGGCCGAGATCCGGCTCATGCGGCTCGCCTTGGACTGGGCGGACCTGCACCCGGCCGACTCCCTGGCTCGGGCGATGACGGTGCCGGGCACCGACCACGAGCTCGCGATCGCCGGTGAGGGGGCGCCGCTGGTGACCGAGTTCGCCGTCGCCGAGCTCGCCACCGCCCTGGGCCGCTCGGCCGACTCGGCCCGGATCTGGCTCGGCACCGTGCTCGAGCTGCGGTATCGCCTCCCGTTGGTGTGGGCACGAACGGCGTCGGGGCCGTTGGAGCCGTTCAAGGCCCGGCAGATCGCATCCCAGACCCTCGCCCTGTCTCCGGACGCGGCAGCCTGGGTGGATGTCCAGGTGGCACCGGTGGCGCACAAGATCGGGATCGTGCGCCTCGAACGCATGATCACCGAGGCGATCCGACGCTTCGACCCCGAAGAAGCAAAGGCCCAGGAGCTCGCTGCTGCCGAGCACCGCCACGTCAGCGTCCATGACCGCGACGTCACCGGCGGTTGCGCCGGGCTGAGCGCATCCCTGGATGTGGTGGATGCCCGCGACTTCGAGACCGCGATCGCCCGCGCCGCCCACCAACTCCTGCTGAACGGCTCCGAGGAGCCACTCGACGTCCGGTGTGCGCTCGCGGTGGGTGAGATCGCGCGACGCGAGCTCGCACTCGACCTGACCACCGGAGAGATCACCACCGGCAGCAGCACTGCGACCCTCTACGTCCACCTGAACGCGGCCGAGCCGGAGGTGGCTCATGTGGAGCACGGCTCCGACGACTACGTGGTCGGGATCGACCGCCTCCAGTCGTGGCTCACCCGCCCCGGCACGACGGTGAGCATCCGGCCGGTGATCGACCTCAACACCGACCTCGTCTCGAGCGGCTACGAGCCCTCCGCGACGCTGCGGGAGCAGATCGTGCTGCGCAACCGCATCTGCGTGTTCCCGCACTGCACCCGCACCGCCCGCTCCGCGGACCTGGACCACATCGACCCCTACGAACACGGCAGCACCACCACCTCGGCGAACCTGGCGCCCCTGTGCCGGCTGCATCATCGGGTCAAGACCCACACCGGCTGGGGGTACACCCAGCTGAGTCCCGGCGAGTTCCTCTGGACCAGCCCCCACCACCAGGCCTTCCACGTCGACCCCACCGGGACGACGGACGCGTCGAGGCTCGCCGCGCACACACCTCAACCAGTGGCCGCGTCCCCCTGAAACGCAACACCGTGCGTCGGCGTGTGCCGACGCACGGTGCGTGCAGGGCGGCCGACCGAGCCGCCGAAGAGTCTCAGGCGCCCGGGCGGTAGACCATCAGGAAGACGATGACGGCGAAGATGATGCCGATGACGCCACCGCCGGCGGCGACCTTGCCGACGAGCGATGGGGCGAGCTCGACATCCGCGGCCGCCTTCTCGAGCGGCGGGATCACCAGGCCGTGGCACAGGCCGACGGCGACGAGCCAGAGCAGCGTCGAGATCCAGATCCACGGCTCGCTGAAGCTAGCCGTGGTCTCGTGGGTGTACGGCGACTTCGCCGACATCAGGCCGAAGCCGAGGATCACCACGACGACCGAGACGATCGAGTAGATCTTCACCATCCGGGCCGACGCGGCCAGTGCCACGGCGTCCTTCTGGCGCAGGCCGCGCGACGCGGTCGTGACGGCGTGGACGAGGGGGCCGATCGCGAAGATGGCGGTCAGCAGGTGGAGGGCGAGCATCACCTTGAACATGGCGGTGAGACTACGCGCGCCCCGCTCTCCCCGCGTACGGAGCCCCGGGCGCACCCCCGAGTTGGCGCCCACGCCACCCTCCGCTAACGTTCTCGTCGTCGCCAAGGCGCTCCGGAAACGGGAGGCCAGCGGAGACAGTGCGGACGTAGCTCAGTTGGTAGAGCGCAACCTTGCCAAGGTTGAGGTCGCGAGTTCGAGCCTCGTCGTCCGCTCCAGCTTCACCCGGCCCCAGGCCGGTCAGGACGATTGGCGCAGCGGTAGCGCGCTTCCTTGACACGGAAGAGGTCACTGGTTCAAACCCAGTATCGTCCACCAGAAAACCGGCTCTGACCTGCGGCGACGTGGATCAGAGCCGGTTCTCGTCGGTGCCCGTGAACGCTAGGCGGCGCTCCCCACAACGGCCGGGGTGCCCAGCAGGCTCTCGCCGAAGAAGGCGTCGAGCCGCTCAATCACCGTGGAGACGTACGGCTCGCGATCGTAGAGATCGACGTGACTGGCGCCATCGATCCAGACCACCTCCTTGGGCCCGACCGCCTTCTGGAAGGCCTGGACCGACATCCAGGCCGTGACGGCGCGGGTGCCGACCACCATCAGGAGCGGCCGCTGTCCGATGAGCTCGAGATGCGTGAAGGCGTCGAAGGTCGCGAGCCGGTCGACACTGGACCAGGCGAGGTGCGTTGCGGCCCGCTCGTGCATGCCGCGCGGCGTGCAGTAGTACTCGTACCCCTCGACGCCGTGCTCTCCGCCCATCGCCCGGGCGGTCTCCGCGTCGGGCGGGAAGATGGGCAGCGCTCCGGCGTCCTCACCTCGCGCCTGCGCCGTACGCGCCGCGGCCGCGGCGTCCAGCAGCCCCTGGAAGACCGCGGGGTCCTGGGCACCGTCCGCCCCGAGACGGAACTGGCGCGCCACGTCGGCCGCGCTCACCGTCGCCACGGCCCGCACCCGCTGATCTCCGGCGGTGGCCGCCAACGAGTAGCCACCGGAGGCACAGATGCCGAGCGCCCCGATGAGCTGCCCGTCGACCTCGGGTCGGGTGGTGAGGTACGAGACGGCCGACTTGAAGTCTTCGATCCGCTGGGCGGGGTCCTCGAGCCCGCGTGGCAGGCCGCCACTGGCGCCCTGATAGGCGGCGTCGAAGGCGATCGTGACGTAGCCGCGCTCGGCGAGCCGGCGGGCGTACAGGCCCGCAGACTGCTCCTTGACCGAAGCGCCGGGGTGGCCCACGACGAGAGCCGGACGCCTCTCGCCGGCTACGCCGCCGTCGGCGGGGAGGTAGAGGTGGGCGGCGATCGTGATGCCGTTGCTGGTGAACGTGACGTCTTCTGAAGTGGTCATGCACCCACCGTCGCGCCGTGCTTCCGGGCCCAAAAGAGACGAGTATCTGCCGGGGAAGGATTCCTCCCCTGCACAGCCGTGCCCGCCTCCGACCAGAATGGCCGCATGACCACGACGCCCGATCCGCGCGATCTCGGGGAGTTCCTCAAGGCCTGCCGCGCGCGCCTGCGTCCCGCCGACGTCGGCCTGCCCGAACGCGACGGCCACCGCAAGGTCGCCGGGCTGCGGCGCGAGGAGGTCGCCTCGCTCGCCGCGATCAGCGTCGACTACTACACCAGGCTCGAGCAGGGGCGGCTGCAGGCCTCCGCCTCCGTGCTGTCCACGCTCGCGAGGGCACTGCGCCTCGACGACGACCAGCAGCGCTACCTGTACGAGGTCGCGGGCAAGGTCGACGCCCTCCCGCGTCGCCGGCGCGCCAGCGAGAAGGTCCGCCCGCCCGTACGACGCCTGCTCGAGCAGCTCGGCGAGACGCCGGCAATCGTGCTCGGCAAGCGACTCCACGTCCTGGGCTGGAACGCCGCGGCCGCCGCCCTGTTCACCGACTTCGCCTCGATCCCGGCGGCGGAGCGCAACTACGTGCGCCTGATGTTCACCCATCGGGGGATCCGGGCCATGCACCAGGAATGGCGACACGACGCGCGCGACGCGGTGGCGGCGCTGCGGATGGAGGCGGCGAGTGACCCGGACGACCCGGAGCTGGCCCGTCTCGTCGGCGAGCTCTCGGTGCGCGACGACGACTTCCGCGTCTGGTGGGCCGAGCACCGGGTGAACTCCGCGGCCTACGGCACCAAGCACTACCGGCACCCGGTCGTCGGCGACCTCACCCTCGACTGCGACACCTGGCAGAGTCCCGACGGCAACGGCCAACGGCTGATGGTCCTCACCGCGCTCGCCGGCACCCCGTCCGACGACGCCCTGCGCATCCTGTCCTCCTGGCATACGGCCCCGGCGGCGACGACCGAGGTCTGAGGACCGTCAGGCCAGCGGTACGGCCCACTCCACGAGCGTGCCGGACGGCTCGACGGGCGTGATGGCGCAGCGCCCGTCGCGAGCGCTCGCGCGCAGGCGCAGATTGGCCAGGCCGCTCTCGACCGCGTCCGCCGGCACGCCGACCCCGTTGTCCCGTACGCGCAGGACGAGTTCGTCGCCCGCGAGGAGCTCGACGGAGACCTGGCTCGCGTGGGCGTGCCGGGCGGTGTTGGAGAGCGTCTCGCGCAACACCGCGAGGACGTCCTCGGCCAGCTCGGCGTCCGCGGCCAGGCGGACTGGCCCCTCGAACGAGAGCGTCGGCCGGATCTTGAGCGAGCCCGCGGCCCGGTCGACCAGCCGGGTGACCCGGGTCTGCAGGTCGCCGCTGCGCGGGCGCGTGCCGAGCTCGAAGATGGTGCGGCGGATGTCGCGGATGGTGGTGTCGATCTCGTCGACCGCCTCGTCGATCCGCTCGACCAGCCGCTCGTCGTCGGTCCACTTCATCCCGCCCTGCAGGCGCAGCCCGATCGCGAAGAGCCGCTGGATCACGATGTCGTGCAGGTCGCGGCCGATCCGGTCGCGATCCTCGAAGACGGCGAGCCGCTCCTGCTCCTCCTGCAGGAGCCGGTTCTCGATCGCGACGCCGGCGGCGGCCGCCAGCGCGGTCACGATCTCCTCGTCAGCAGCAGTGAAGTCGCCCCCGCCGATCTTCTCGGCGAGGTAGAGGTTGCCGAACCCACGACCGCCTGCACGGACGGGCACGCCGAGGAAGGAGTGCATCGGCGGGTGGTTGGGCGGGAAGCCGTACGACTGCGGGTGGGTGGTGATGTCGTGCAGGCGGACCGGCTCGGGGTGGTCGATGAGCACGCCGAGCACACCGCGACCGGTGGGGCGATCGCCGATCCGGGCGGCGTCCTCCTCCGAGATGCCGTCGGTGACGAAGAGGCGCAGCTTCCGCTCGCCCTCGGCGAGCACGCCGAGGGCGGCGTACCGCGCACCGGCGAGGTCGCGGGAGACCTCGACGATCCGGGTCAGGAGGTCGCCGAGCGAATGGCCCGAGGAGAGGCTGACGACGGCGTCGAGCAGCAGACGCCAGCGCTGCTCCTCGCGGCCCTCACCCGACGCGGGCGCGGTCATCGGGCCGGTCACCGGCGCGGGGCGGTCCGGGTGACCAGGATCGCCGCCTGGGTCCGGCTCTCCACACCGAGCTTGGCCAGCAGCGAGGAGACGTAGTTCTTGATCGTCTTCTCGGCGAGGTGGGTCTCGCGGGCGATCTGCCGGTTCGTCATGCCCTGGCCGATGAGGGTGAGGATGCGCTGCTCGTGCGCGGTGAGGTGCGCGCTCTCGACGTCGAGGCCCTGCTCGTCGGCATCGCCGGCCACCGCGGCACCGAGGTCGCCGCTCCGGATCCGGTCGAGCACCTTCGCGGTGATGATCGGGTCGAGCATCGAGTGGCCGGCGTGGACCTGACGGACGGTCTCGACCAGGTCGTGGCTGCGGACCTGCTTGAGGACGTAGCCGGCGGCGCCGGCCATGATCGCGGAGAACAGCGCGTCATCGTCGTCGTACGACGTCAGGATGAGTGCCTTGATCTCCGGGTCCTCGGAGCGGACGTCGCGGCACACGTCGATCCCGGATCCGTCGGGCAGGCGCCCGTCGAGGATCGCGACGTCCGGCTTGAGGCCCGGGATCTGGGCGGCCGCCTCCTGCGCGAGACCGGACTCCCCCACGACCACGATCTCGCCGCTCTCCTCGAGCAGGTCCTTGATCCCACGGCGGATCAGCTCGTGGTCGTCGAGGAGGTAGACCCGGATCGGTACGCGCTCGGTCACCGGGTCACCGTACCTCCGGCGGCAGCACGCGCCCTTCGGGACCGGCGAAGGCCCTTGGTCCCTCAGTGGGCCTGCCAGCGCGGCTTCGCCGCGTACACCTCCGCGTAGTAGTCCAGCCGCTCCAGCCCGGCCGCCGCCCCCGGGTCGACGAGCACCGTCGCATGCGGGTGCAGCTGCAGCACCGAGGCGGGACAGGACGCCGAGACCGGCCCCTCGACAGCAGCCGCCACGGCGTCGGCCTTGCCGGCCCCGGTCGCGATCAGCACGAGGTGGCGGGCACGCAGGATGGTGCCGATCCCCTGGGTGAGGACGTGGTGCGGCACCTCCTCCGGCGAGCCGAAGAAGCGGGCGTTGTCCTGGCGGGTCTGGGCGGTGAGGGTCTTGATCCGGGTCGGCGATCCGAGCGAGGACCCCTGCTCGTTGAACGCGAGGTGACCGTTGGTGCCGATGCCCAGGATCTGCACGTCGACGCCGCCGGCGGCAGCGATCGCCGCCTCGTAGCGCTCCCCCGCCGTCGGCAGGCCGTCCTCGTCCGGGTCGGGGCCGTGGACTCGCGCCGGGTCGATGCCGAGGTCGTCGGTCAGCTCGCGGCGGATGGTCGCCAGGTAGCTCTGCTCGTGGCCGGCCGGCAGGCCCACGTACTCGTCGAGGTTGAAGGTGACGACACCGTCCCAGGAAGGGCCGGCCCCGCCGCGGTGGCGGCGGATCAGCTCCTGGTACGCCGGCAGCGGGGTCGATCCGGTGGCGAGACCGAGCACGGTCGCCGGGTTGCGGCGTACGGTCTGCTCGACGATGTCGGCGACGAGGGTGGCGATCTCCTCGGCCGAGGCGAGGGGAACGAGCTCCATCAGGACTCCTTGTGGTGGGCCAGGCGGCCGCCGACGACGGTGGCGACGACCTCGAGCCGGTCGTCGACCAGCGTGACGTCGCCGCGCGCGCCGGGCCGGAGATGGCCGCGCTCGGGCTGGCCGAGCAGCGCGGCCGGGACGGTGGTGCAGGTGGCGACAGCGTCGGCCAAGCCGGCGCCGGTGACCTCGCGGATCACGCGCAGGCACTGCGGAAGGCTGGCGGCGGACCCGGCCAGGGTTCCGTCGGCCAGCGTGACGGTGCCGGCACTGATGACGACGTCCTGGTCGCCGAGGCGGCCCGCTCCGTCGGGGACGCCGAGGGCGGCGGTCGTGTCGGTCACGGCCAAGAACCGGCCGCTGGGCTGCAGCGCACGCCAGGCGGTGCGCAGCATGAGCGGGTCGAGATGGTGACCGTCGGCGATGACGCCCGCCGTGAGGACCTGACCACCGAGGGCGTGGCCGACCGGACCCGGCTCGCGGGCGAGCAGCGGCGGCATCGCGTTGCCGAGGTGGGTCATCATCCGGGCACCGGCAGCGACGGCTGCCTCGACCTCGGCGGTGCTGGCCTCGGTGTGCCCCACGCTCACCACCACGCCCCGATCCGTCAGCGTCCGGATCACCTCGAGCGCGCCGGCCAGCTCGGGCGCGAGGGTGACCATCAGGACACCGTCGGCACGGGACCAGCCGTCGACCAGCTCGGTCGACGGCGGCACCAGCCACCGCGGCGGGTGGGCGCCCTTGCGCCCGGGCGCGATCATCGGCCCCTCGAAGTGCAGGCCGAGGGGGATCGCACCGACCCAGCCCGCCGGCGGACCGGCCGCGAGCACCTCCATCGCCCGTGCCCGGGCCGCGGGCGCGGAGGTGATCACGGTCGGCACGAAGGCCGTCACACCGAAGCGCGCCAAGCCTGCCGCGACGTCCCACAGGCTGTCGGGCTCGGCGGTCAGGTCGTGCCCGACGGCCCCGTTGACCTGAGCATCGATCAAGCCCGGCAGCACGGTCAGGCCGGAGGCGTCGAGCACCTCCACCCCGTCCCCGGCGTCGGCCACGACGTGTCCGTCCAGGATCGTCAGCTCGACCGCGGAGCCGGCGGCATCGAGGCCACCGGTGATCCGCAGCGAGCCGACCGCATCCCGCCCCAGGCTCACCGGATCCGTCCGAGCGACGCGGCGCCGAGGGCGGCCACCGGCATGCCGACCGGGACGAGGGTGACCCGCCCGGCCAGGTCGAGCGAGGAGAGGAACGGCGAGCTGGCGGCCTGCCGCTGCAAGGCCCCGCGGACGGCGTCCCGCAGCGGTGCTCCGAGGTTGGCGACGCCGCCCCCGATCACCACCGCCTCCGGGTCGGCGGCCAGCGCGACCACGCGTACGGCGTCCGCGACACCCGTGGCGAACCGGTCCCGGATCACGATCGCGCGCTCGTCCCCGTCCGCGGCGGCGGCGAAGAGGGCTTGGGCGGGCGGTACGTCGGTGGCGGGCCAGGCGGCCGCGAGCGCACGCCCGGAGGCGATCAGCTCGAGGCAGCCGTGCTGTCCGCAGCTGCACAGCGGGCCGTTGGGGTCGACGGGCAGATGCCCGATCTCCCCTGCCGCCCCGTGCGCGCCGCGCCGCAGCACGCCGTTGAGCACCAGGCCGGCGGCGAGTCCGGTGCCGAGCGAGACGTACGCGACGTCGTCGGCTCCCGCCAGCAGGTGGGCGCCGAGGGTGGCGACATTGACGTCGTTCTCCACCAGCACGGGCATGCCGAGCCGGTGGGCGAGCATCTCACCGAGGCCGAACCACTCCCCGTCCAGGCCGAGGTTGACCGCGTGCTTGACCGCCCCGCGATCGGGGTCGACCAAGCCCGGCACACCCACCCCGACCGGGCCGAGCGCATCGCGGGCCAGTCCCGTCTGCTTGGCGAGCGCGTCGACCACGTCGGCCGCGGTGCTGACCACGCCCTCCGGACCGAAGCTCGTCGGCAGCCGGTGCTCGGCGAGGATCGCGCCGCTCGCGTCGACCGCGACCCCGTGGACCTTGGTGGCCCCGATGTCGAGGCCGACCGAGCACCCCGCGTTGATCTCTCGGCTCATCGACGCCACCCGGCGGCGCGCAACGCGGCCTCGACCGCGGCGGCGCCGGGAAGTGAGTAGCCGCGGGTGCAGATCCGCGGCAACGGTCCGTCGTACGGTCCGGGCCAGCCCCACTCGACCACCACGGCCGCGGCGCTGACCTGCTCGAGGAACGCGAGCACGTCGGGACGGCGGTGCATGTCGCGCACCTGCAGCACCAGCGGGCCGTCGGGGACCGCGTCGGCCGGGGTCACGACGAGGTCCGGGGTCACGCCCCACGGCACCTCACCGACGGCGATGTTGGCCGGGGTGCTGACGCTCACCACGCGGGCGCCCGCCAGATCCGGCA
Organism: Nocardioides sp. JCM 18998; assembly: GCF_055391535.1. Classification (NCBI taxonomy): domain Bacteria; kingdom Bacillati; phylum Actinomycetota; class Actinomycetes; order Propionibacteriales; family Nocardioidaceae; genus Nocardioides; species Nocardioides sp. JCM 18998. The sequence goes on along the minus strand of NZ_AP043886.1, from coordinate 2,975,544 downwards.
GCTCACCCTCGTGGATCAGGGTCGAGCGGACAGCGTCGACCTGGGCTGCGACGTCGAGCACGTCGCGCCGCGGCTCGGAGCCGAGCGCGCGCGGGAGCGCCGCGATCCGGCGTACGGCCTCCTCCAGCCGCTCACGGGAGAGGCGACCGTCGGCGACGGCGGCCACGACCGCGTCCTGGATCTCGCGGACGAGCGAGGCCGGCTTGTCGGGTCCGATGCAGAGGAAGTCTGCGCCTGCCGCCAGCGAGAGCACGGCGGCGGCCGGGATGCCGCGGGTGGCCGAGGCACCCGCCATGTCGAGCGCGTCGGAGACGATCACGCCGTCGTAGCCGAGCCGGTCGCGCAGCAGCGCCAGCACCGGGCCGGACAGCGTGCCGGGCAGCTCGGGATCGAGTGCCGGGACGACGATGTGGGAGGTCATCACCGCTGCAGTGCCGGCCGCGATCGCGGCCTCGAAGGGCACCAGCTCGCGCGCGGCGATCACGTCGAGCGGTGCGTCGAGGACGGGCAGGGCCAGGTGGCTGTCCTCGCCGGTGTCGCCGTGGCCCGGGAAGTGCTTCACGCACGCCCCGACGCCACCGCTCTGGAGCCCCTCGACCCACGCGCCGACGTGCTTGGCGGCGACGCCGGCCTCGGCGCCGAAGGAGCGGGTGCCGATCACCGGGTTGTCGGGGTTGGAGTTGACGTCCGCGATGGGGCCGAGGTCGAGGTCGACGCCCGCCGCGGCCAGATCGGCCGCCACGGTGGCGCCGACCGCCCGAGTCAGGGCCAGGTCGTCGACGGCGCCGAGCGCCGCGGCGCCGAGCACCGTGGAGCCCGTCTGGGCGTGGAGTCGGGTGACGTCGCCACCCTCCTCGTCGGTGGTGACGACGGCCTGCGGACCCGCAGCCCGGATCGCGTCGGTGAGCGCGCGGACGTCGGCGATGCTGCGGGCGCCGATGTTGGAGCCGAACAGGCAGATGCCGCCCAGTCCCTCGGCCAGCAGCTCGGCGTACTCCGGTGTCAGGGCCGGACCCTGGAAGGACGGCATCAGCACACCCAGCGCGAGGGTCTCGATGCTGTCGAGCGAGGCGCTCATCCCTTCACCGCCCCCGAGGTCATGCCGGTCACCAGGTTGCGCTGGATGATCAGGAAGAAGATGACGACCGGGAGGGCGAAGAGCGTCGAGCCCGCCATCAGGCCGCCGTAGTTGGTGCCCGTGGTCGGCGTCGAGAACGACGCCAGCCAGACCGGCAGGGTGTACATGTTCTGGTCCTTCATGAACGAGTAGGCGAGCAGGTAGTCGTTCCAGGCGTAGATGAACGCGAAGATGCTGGTCGCGATCACACCCGGGGCCACCAGGGGGAAGAGCACCTTGAAGAGGATCTGCCGGGTGCTGGCACCGTCGACCATGGCGGCCTCCTCGAGCTCACGCGGGATGGCGAGGAAGAAGCCTCGCATCACCCAGATCGAGAACGGCAGCACCGCGGCCACGTAGGCGAGCATCAGCCCGAAGTAGTGGTTGAGCAGACCCAGCTTGTTGAAGGTGAGGAAGAGCGGGATGAGCAGCGCTGCGCTGGGCAGCATCTGCACCACCAGGATGAGGACCAGGATCAGTCGTCGGGCACGGAACCGGAACCGGGTCAGCGCGGCCGCGGCGAAGATGCCGAGGGCGATCGAGATGACCAGCGTCCCGCTGACCACGATCAGGCTGTTGGCCAGGTCGCGGAAGAAGTGCGACTGGGTCATCGCGGCATGGAAGTTGGTCAGCGTCGCGTGCAGCGGGATGAACTGCGGCCGCGCGGTGGTGACGTCGGCCGGCGGCTTGAAGGCCGTGTTGATCATCCAGTAGACGGGGAAGATCCAGACCACGCAGAAGAGCACGGCCAGCGTGTTGGCGACGACGCGTCCCCGCGTCGCCCTCGGCCGGGCCCGCTTGCGTACGGGCGTGGCGGTGTGGGCGCTCACAGATCCTCCCCTGCCTTGATCAGGCTGCGGATGTAGAAGGCGGTCAGGACGAGGAGCAGGAGGGTGGTGACCACCGAGATCGCGGACCCGACGCCGAAGTGGAAGCTGACGAAGGCGCTGCGGTACGCGTAGACGCCCAGCGTCGAGGTGGCACCGTTCGGCCCGCCCTGCGAGATCAGCCAGATCTGGTTGAAGACGTTGAAGTCCCAGATCACCGACAGGATCGTGACCAGCAGGAGGGTCGGGCGCAGGAAGTGCAGCGTGATGGTCCAGTAGACGCGCCACTCGCTGGCGCCGTCGAGTCGTGCGGCCTCGTAGTAGGCGGTGTCGACCTGGCTCTGGGCGGCGTGGAGGGTGAGCGCGATGAACGGGACGGCCTGCCACACGATGAGCATCCAGATGCAGGCCAGCGCGAGGCCGGGCCGGGTCGTCCAGTTGGTCGCGGTGACGTCACCGAAGAGGTGGGTCTGGGTGAGCAGCCAGTTGGCGATGCCGTACCCGGGCTGGAAGAGCCAGCCCCACACCATCGAGGAGGCGACGTTGGGCATCGCCCAGGCGAAGATGAGGACGACGGTGACGGCGTAGCGGAAGCCGCGGCCGGCCTTGCCGAGCAGCTGGGCGATGCCCATTCCGAGGATGACGCTGCCGAGCACCATGGCGCCGGTGTAGAGGATCGTGCGGACGAACGAGTGCCAGAAGTCCGGGTCCTTCAGGATCTGGCGGTACTGGTCGAGCCCGACGATGTCGTACTCGCCGGTGAAGAGCATCCGCTGCCCGGCGTTGGTGAACGACAGGTAGACGAGATAGCCGATGGGGACGATGGTCAGGGCGATGATGACCAGGCCGGCCGGCGAGAGCAGCAGCAGCGGGGTCAGACCGGGGCGCGAACCGGCCCCGGAGCCTCGCCGCTTCCGTGGCCGCCGCGGGGTCTCCGCGGCGGCCACGGGCTCGCCGGCGGCGACCGAGGTCGCGGCAGGTGAGCTCATAGCGGAATCGTGTCAGTTGATTCGACCGTGGTGGGCCGGATCAGCCCTGGTCGTTCAGGACGGAGCCCAGGTGGTCGTCCATGCCCTTCGCGGCATCGGCCGGGCTCTTGGCCCCCGTGGCGATGTCGGCGAAGAACTGCTCGAACGACTTGTCACCCTCGATGGTGGCCCAGCCGGCGGCGGCCGGCGTGGACTTCGAGTTGGTGGCCGCCTCGAAGTAGGCCTGGTGCAGCGCGTCGGCCGAGCCCTTGGCGGCGTTGATCTCCTCGGTGGTGATCGGGATCCAGCCCTGGCCGACGATCGGGCCGGCCTGGATGGCCTGGCTGGCCGCGATCTTGACCCACGTGGTGGCGAGGTCCTGGTTCTTGCTCTTCGACGCGATGCCCCAGTCGGAGCCGGCCAGCATCACCGGCTGGCTGTTGCCCGACTTGCCCGGGAACGGGAAGGTGCCGAGGTCGGCGTCCTTGAGCTTCGGGTTGTCCTGCTCGATCACGCCGATCTCCCACGCGTTGCCGACCACGGCGGACGTCTTGCCGGTGGCGAAGATGTCCTTGTCCTGGTCGGGCTGGCCGGTGCCGGTGGTGTTGATCGAGGCCGAGGCCTTGGTCGAGTACGCGTTCTGGAACGTCTTGAAGTCGTTCAGGCCCTGCTGCGCCTTGTCGTCGGACAGGGTGCCCTTCCAGCTGTCGCCGTCCTTGGTGGCGACGTCGCCGCCGGCGTCCCAGACCCACTGCAGGCCGTCGTACCAGTACTTGCCGGGCAGGTAGAACGGCGAGAAGTCCTTCTGGCCGCCGAACTTCGCCTTGACCTTGTCGAGGTCGGCGGTCAGCTCGTCGTAGGTGGTCGGGGCGGTCTTGACGCCGACCTGGTCCCACATCGTCTTGTTGTAGATGACCGTACGGGTGGCGGCGAACGCCGGGACGCCGTACAGCTTGCCGTCGATCGTGGCCGGGCCGGCGAGACCGTCGAGCCAGGTGCCGCCCTGCTGCAGCGCGTCCTTGGAGTCGGTCAGATCGGCCAGGCCGCCGCTGTTGGCGAAGAGCGCCACGTCGGTGTTGCCGAGCTCGACGACGTCGGGCGGGGTGTCGGTGGCGAGCGCGGTGGTGACCTTGGTGGCGATGTCGGCCCACTCCTGGGTCTCGACCTTCACCTGAGCGCCGGTCTCCTTGGTGAACTCGTCGTTGATCGCCTTCATCGTCTCGTCGCTGAGGTCGCCCTGCATGTTCCAGACCGTGATGGTCTTGCCACTGCCGCTGGCGGTCGAGTCGCCGTTGGCGGCGGAGTTCGAGTCGCTGTTGTCACTGCCACAGGCCGTGAGGGCGATAGCGGTCGCGATGCCGAGGGCACCGGCCACGATGCTGCGTGTCTTACGCACGGTTTCTCCTTGTTGTTGGTTGCGGGGTGCCCGCGACGGGCTCGAGACGGGCGTCTCGAGGGATTGAGGGGCGCGCCGGGTCGTCACGAGACGCCCAGCTCGCCGGCCAGGACCAGGACGGCCCCGCCGAGAAGGACCACGTCGTCACCGAGCCGGCTGGTGCGCACGACCAGCTGCTCGCCGGTGACCGGCATGGTGCGCTGACGGATGACGGTGTCGACGGCCGCCAGCAGCGGTCCGTCGAGCAGCTCGACCGGCCCGGTGAGGACCAGCTCGTGCAGGTTGAGGGTGCCGACGACCGGCGCCAGCACGGCGCCGAGCTGCTCGCCGACGGCGGCCAGCTCCTTGGCCGGCTCGTTGGTGGCCTCCACCCGCCGGCGCAGGTGCGGCACCGCGACGACGGTCTCGAGGCAGCCCGTACGGCCGCAGGCGCATCGTTCGCCGGCCGGATCGACGACGACGTGGCCGATCTCGCCGGCGGCGCCGACGTGGCCGTGCAGCAGCGCGCCCTCGAGGACCAGGCCGGCTCCGACACCGGTGCCGACCCGCAGCAGCATCAGGCCGCCCTCACCGGACTCGCCGAAGGTGTGCTCGCCGAGGACAGCGGTGTTGGCGTCGTTCGCGACGTAGACCGGCAGGTCGAACGCGGCCTGCAGGCCGGCGGCCAGCGGCACGTCGCTCCAGCCGAGGTTGGGTGCGTCGACGACCGTACCGGCGTCGTCGACGATGCCGGGGCTGCCGACCCCGATGCCGAGGAGGCGGGCGCCGGTGCTGTCGACCAGGCGACGGGTCAGGGTGTGCAGCAGCGCGACGGCCGCCTCGCCCTTGGCTCCGGCCAGGGCCTGCTCGTCGCGGTGCTTGACCACGCCGCCGAGCGTGACGACCGCCCCGGTCAGCCGGTCGTCGACGCTGAGGTCGAGGGTCACGATGTGGGTGGCGTCCTCGTGCAGGCCGACCAGGATCGGCGGCTTGCCGACCCGGCTCTCGACCGGCGCGCCGAGCTCGAGGAGCAGCTGGTCCTCGATCAGCTCGGCGACCAGGTCGGAGACGGTGACGCGGGTCAGACCGGTGCTGCGCGCCAGGTCGGCACGGCTCGCGGGGCCCTCTCCGAAGAGCTGCTGGAGGATGAGGGCGCGGTGGTGGCGGCGGGCGTCCTCCTGGAGGAGCTTGCCGCTCGGGCGGAGCGCTCTGCGGCGCGTCGTGACCTGACTCACGTTTGTTAGTTCAGCGTACTTACTAATGCCGTGTCAACGGTCCCGTTGTTACGTTCTTGAAAATCTGGCCGTTACGCGCCTGTCACTTCCCGGTCGCGACGGGCCCGTGGGTCGTACCTGAACAACGGGCCGGCTCGGGCCCAAAGTGTCACCGTGACAGTTCGCGACATCGGTGACAGATGGAACTGTCACCCGTGTCGGCAACTGTCTCGGTGACAGTTTCGAACTGCCACCGTGACGGCTCGAAACTGTCACCGAGACAGTTTCGGCAGCCGCCGCTCAGAGTCCCAGCGAGGCGGCGATGGCGAGCAGCGGACCCTCGTCGTCCGTGAGGCCGGAGAGCTGCACCCCGATCGGGAGGCCCGCGGCGGACTGCCCCGCCGGGATCGACAGGGCGGGTAGGCCGGTCGTGTTGGCGACGGTGGTGAAGGCGATCATCGGCAGGCTGCGCAGCAGCGCGCGGATCGAGCCGGCGCCGTCGAGCCGGCCGAGCGCTGGCGGCAGGCACGCGAGCGTCGGCGAGAGCACGGCGTCGTACGCGCCGAAGCGATCGTGGAACGCGACGCGCATCCGCTCCCCCAGCTCGACCGCCTTGCGCAGCACCGGACCCTGCGCCCAGACCCCGAGCCGTGCGGTGTGGCGGCTGCGCAGCTCGAGCCGCTCGGGGTGCTCGACCAGTCCGACGCACTCGCGCAGCGAGGCGAAGAACTGGGGCACGAACGAGGCCTGGACATCGGGCCAGCGGCCGTCGAGCGGCACGACCTCGTGGCCCGCCGCCGCCAGCCGATCCGCCGTCCGCGCGACCGCGGCGGCGACCTCGCCATCGACCCGGACTGGTCCCAGCGCCGGTCGAGTGAGCCAGCCGATCCGGCGTGGCGAGAGGTCCTCGATCGCCGCCACATACGGCATCGCCGGCTCCTCCGCCCGCCACCGGTCGATCTCCGCCACGCCGTGGATCGCATCCCATACCAGCGCGCTGTCCGCGACCGTCCGGGTGAGCGGCCCGGCGGTGCCGAGGGTGCCCCACAGTGCCGGGTAGGGCGACATGCTCGCCCGCCCTCGGGCGGGCTTGAGCCCGATGAGCCCGCACGCCGAGGCCGGGATCCGGATGGAGCCGCCGCCGTCGCCGCCCATCGCGACCGGTACGCAGCCGGACGCGACCGCCGCGGCCGAGCCACCGCTGCTGCCGCCCGTGCTGCGAGACAGGTCCCACGGGTTGCGGGTGACGCCGTGCGCGACCGACTCGGTGAACGGGAACTGCCCGAACTCCGGCATCGCGGTCGTCCCGACGATGACCGCGCCCGCCGCGCGCAGCCGCGCCACTACCTCGGAGTCGGCGGCCGCGGGCGTGGTGTTGCCGCGACCGCCGAAGGTGGTCACGACGCCGGCGACGTCCTCCTCGGACTTGATCGCGATCGGCACCCCGGCGAGCGGCCCCCGCTCGGCGGGCGGCAGCGCGTCGACGGCATCGGCGGCGGTCAGTGCCGACTCGGCGAGCACCAACGAGAAGGCGTTGAGCTGCGGCTGAACCTCCGCGATCCGTGCCAGCGACCGCTCCACCGCGGCCCGTGCGGTGAGCCGTCCGGCCCGTACGTCGTCGGCGATCGAGGTGGCGCTGGGCGCTGAGGCGACGAGGGTCATGCGGCCATCATGTCGGCGGTGTCCAGCGTCCTCACGTCTCCGGAGCGGTCTCGGCCGCGCCCTCGCTGCGGGAGTCGACGGTGAAGAAGGAGATCTTGCCGTCGTCCTCGAGCACGGCGTACTCGATCTCACGGGTCCACCGGATGCCCTGCTCGCGGGCGGCGACCAGCACGTCGGCGATGTCGAGGTGCTCGTCGCGCAGCACCGCCTCGTCGGGGTGGCCGTCGCGCCAGACCAGGACCGGACGGCCCGCGGTCAGGGGTCGCACCCGCGGGAAGCGCCACTGCACCCAGCCGATCGCCACCGTCATCAGGGCGAAGGTCGACACCGCGAGCAGGCCGCCCGTCACGGAGTAGTCCTGCTGGGTGACGGCCTGCTGGATCAGGTCGCCCATCGTCACGTAGACCAGCAGCTGGAAGGTGCTGAGCTCCCCCAGCGTCGAGCGGCCGATCGCGCGGGTGACCAGCCACAGGAAGCAGAAGACGACCAGCGCGCGCAGCACGATCTCCATCAGCGCCCCCTCCTCAGGAAAGCCGCCCTCACGGCAGCAACCTCGTCCGGAAGTCGACGCGCGCCGCCGGCGTGCCGTCGGCGGAGAGCACCGTGGCGGTGCCGCTGCGACCGACCTGGCTGGCGGGCTGGACGTACATGTCGAGGTCCACGACCAGCGTGTCCCCGGGCGGCGGGTCGAAGGTCATCCGGTCCCACTGGTCGTCGTTGGTCTCCTTCGACGGCTCCGGCGTGATGCCCTGCGACTCGAAGATGTCGAAGTAGCCCGCGCTCACCGCGATCGTGACCGGCCCGTCGAACCCGCCGGCGTGGGTGACGGTGAGCTCCCACGGCACGTCGAGACCTGCCCGCGCGATGTGCGCATAGCGCAGCTCGAGCCGGTAGCCGCCGCCCGAGGCCGAGACCGTCCGCGCCTGCATCCCGAGGAAGCCGGCCAGACCGAGCAGGACGAAGACGAGCATCAGGGTCAGGAAGCCGCGGCGCCCCCACGCCGCCCGGCGCTCCTTGCGATCCTTGGCGACCCCGTCGAGGGTCGAGCTCGGCACTCTCATACCCCGGGCGGTACCCACAACGGGGTGCCGGCGAGCACGGATAGTCTCGGCCACGTGAGCGTGCTGATCACCGCGTCCGAGCTGGCCACCGACCTCGCGTCGCCGAACCCTCCGGTCGTCCTCGACGTGCGATGGCGGCTCACCGCGGCCGGAGGACAGCGGTACGACGGCCATGCCGACTACCTCGCCGGGCACATCCCCGGCGCGGTCTTCGTCGACCTCGACCGCGAGCTGGCCGCGCACCCCGTCGACCCGGCCGAGGGCCGGCACCCGCTGCCGTCGCCCGAGGGGTTGCAGCAGGCCGTACGCCGCTGGGGGATCTCGGCGGACGATGCGGTGGTGGTGCACGACGGTGAGGGCAACCTGGCGTCGGCGCGGGCGTGGTGGTTGCTGCGCTGGGCCGGGGTGCGCGACGTCCGTCTCCTCGACGGCGCCCTGCCCGCCTGGGTCGCCGAGGGAGGTCCACTCGCGACCGACGACGTGACGCCCGCACCCGGCGACCTGGTCATCACGCCGGGCTCGATGCCGACCCTCGACGCCGACGGCGCCGCGGCCTGGGCCACGACCCACCCGCTGCTCGACGCCCGAGCGCCCGAGCGCTACCGCGGCGAGACCGAGCCCATCGACCCGAAGGCTGGCCACATCCCCGGCGCGCTCAACGCGCCGACCGCCGCGAACCTCGAGGCCGACGGCCGGTTCCGCAGCCCCGCCGAGCTGCGCGCCCGGTTCGAGGCGCTCGGCGTCACCGAGGAGACGCCGGTCGCGGCCTACTGCGGCTCGGGCGTCACGGCGGCCCACGAGGTCGCCGCGCTGGCGATCGCCGGCTTCGAGGCCGCCCTGTATCCCGGCTCGTGGTCGCAGTGGAGCAACCAGGAGCGGCCCGTCGCCACCGGCGCGTGAGCCTCGCCTCACGATTCGCCGGAACCGAACCCACCTCGCGGGCGACTGTTGGTGCAAACAGCCACCTCACCCGCTAGGGGAACGATGAACCGCCGCCTCACCCTCGCTGTGCCCGCGCTCGCGCTCGGACTGCTCGCCCTGTCCGGCCCGGCCTCCGCGCACGTGACAGTGAACCCGAGCACCGCGAGCGCCGGCTCCTACGCCAAGCTCACGTTCCGGGTGCCGACCGAGTCCGACACCGCCTCGACGACGAAGGTCGAGGTCTTCTTCCCCGAGGACCAGCCGCTCGCCGCGGCCTCCGTGCAGCCGCACGCCGGGTGGACGTACAAGGTCGTCGACCACAAGCTGGCCAAGCCGATCAGCGATGACGACGGCCAGGTGACCGAGGCCGTCGAGAAGATCGTGTGGACGGCCGACTCCCCGAAGACGCAGATCCACCCGGGCGAGTTCGACGAGTTCAACATCTCCGTCGGCCCGCTGCCCGACGCCCAGAGCATGGTCTTCAAGGCGCTGCAGTACTACAGCGACGGCTCCGTGGTCCGCTGGATCGAGCCGACCGTCGACGGCCAGCCGCGCCCCGAGCACCCCGCCCCCGTGCTCACGCTGACGCCGGCAGACGACGCCACCGGCACCACGACGGGCACCGGCACCACGAGCGGCACGAGCACCGGCAGCAGCGACGCCGCGGCGACGACCGACGCCGACGACGACACCTCCCACACGCCGCTGGTCCTCGCGATCATCGCCCTGGTCGTCTCGGTGGGCGCCTTCGCCGTCTCGGTCGTCTCGCGTCGGCGGTCGTAGGTGACCAAGCGAGCGACAGCGCCGGGCGAGGAACGAGCTTGAGCGCTGGCCGCGAGCGCGGGAACGAGCCGCGCCGCGGCTAGGCTGACCGGGCGGCCATCGCGGCCGCTAGTGGAGGTGTGAATTGTCCGGCATGTCCGGGATGGACGCGGCCCTCGATCCGCTGACCTGGTCGACCTTCTTCGGCACCTGGCGGATCAGCGCCGGCTGGACCGAGGTCGCGGTGCTGATGCTGGTGGCCTACCTCGTGGGCCGACGCGCCGCCGGACCGTCCTCGACGGTCCGGCCCTGGCGGGTCGGCTCGTGGATCGCCGGGGTCGTGCTGATGTGGGTCAGCGTCTCCTCGGCGATCGGCGCGTACGCCATGTCGATCTTCTGGATGCACATGGTGCTCCACCTGATGATGATCATGGTGGTGCCGGCGCTGCTCGTGCTCGGTCACCCGCTGACGGTGCTGCTGGAGGCGTTCCACGGCCCGGCCCGCGATCGGGTGCAGCGCGCGCTGCACTCGTGGCCGGTCACTGTGCTCAGCCATCCCGCGGTCGGCCTGGTGATCTACTCCGTGACGATCATCGCCACCCACCTGACCGGCTTCATGGACTACATGGCCGACCACGAGTGGGCGATGACCGCCGAGCTGGTGCTCTACGTGGTGGCGGGCTACCTCTTCCTCCTGCCGCTGCTCGGCGAGGAGCCGACGAAGCCGAACCCGTCCTACCTGACGCGACTCGGCGTCTTCGTCGTCGGCATGGTGCCTGACACGATCGTCGGCATCGTGCTGCTGCAGACCAACCAGCAGCCGTTCCCGCGGATGATGGCGACGCACCCCACCTGGGCACCCGACGGGCTGCGCGACGTCAACACCGCCGGCGCGCTGATGTGGGCGGCCGGTGACGGCCTGATGATGATCCTGGCGATGGGCCTGATGATCAGCGTCATCACCACCCCGTCCAAGCGCGCTCGGATGACGGGCTCGTGGCTGGAGGGCGTACGCCGCTCCACCCTGATCGAGCATGCCGGCGGCGACGCCGAGACCATCACCGACGCCGACAGCGACGAGGCCCTCGAGGCCTACAACCGGATGCTCGCCCGCCTGCGCGACCACGAGTAACCCGAGTTTGCACGTAGGACCGCCGAGTTTGCAGTTCCGGTCTGACGGAACTGCAAACTCGGCGGTCCTGCCTGCAGATTCGACGGTCCTGCCTGCAGACTCGGCGGTCCTGTCTGAAGATTCGGCGGTTAGCGGATCGGCAGCGTCACGTAGCCGGTCGCCTCGTCGATGGCGCTCGTACGGACGGTGATCGCGAGCCGCCAGTCACCCGTCATCGGCGCGGCGACGATCGCCTGCCGGTGACCCGGGCCGGCGTTCTGCAGCGTCACCGGCAGCGCGTCGATCTCCTTGGCCGGCAGGCTGATGGAGGCGGAGATCTCCTTGGGGTCGCTCGGCTGGCCGTTCTTGCCGAAGACGTAGAGGTGCAGCTCGAGCGTCCGGTCCCCCGTCGGCACGGCGGAGACCTGGACGGTGTCGCCCACGACGGTGACCTGCGCCGACACGATCGGGTGGTAGGCGGTCTTCGCGGGCTCGGTGACCACCAGGCTCGAGGTGATCCCGAGGATGACCAGGACGAGCACCGCCTCGACGGCCACGATCACCCGCAGACGTGCCGCGCCCGCCGCGAGCCGCCGCCGGGAGACGGAGGCCAGCGCCACCACGACGACCACGATGCCGATCTTCACCAGCAGCTCTCGCCCGTACGTGGTGCCGGTGAGCGCGCCACAGGACCCGACCTGGCGGATGGCCTGGTACAGCCCGGTCGCGACCAGCGCCACCACCATCACCAGCGCCAGCGCCGAGAAGCGGGCCACTGCGATCCGCGAGGCCTCGGCGTCGCGCGCGGGCAGCACCGCGACGCAGAGCAGGACGAGACCGCCGAGCCAGATGCTGGCGGCGAGGACATGGACGGTGTCGTTGAGCGCCGCGATGAAGCGCCCGTCGCCCGCCGCCGCGTGCCCGGCGAGCGCGAAGCTCACCCCGACGGCTGCGCCGAGGAGCGCTGCCACCTTCAGCGAGCGGACGCGGCGCCACACCATCACCAGCCCGATCAGGGCGAGCACGAAGCGGGCGATCGTCGCGCGGCCGTACGTGGTGCCGGCCACCTCGCGCAACAGGTCGCCGTGGAAGGTGGCGCCGAGGCCGAGCGCGGCGTCGTACGGACCCTTCAGCAGGAGGCTCGCGGCCGCGCCCACCGCGAGCAGCACGCCGCCGAGCGTCATCAGGCGGCCGGCGCTCGTCGAGGACCAGCCGGCCCGCCAGCACCAGCCGATCACGATCAGGCCGCCGACCAGCAGGGCCGAGCCGAGGTAGCCGAGCCATCGGGCGACGCCGAGCGTGATCCCGAGCGGACGCGAGCTGGTCTCAGCTGGAGCGTCCGGCGTCGCGCTGACCTTGCCGACCGAGAACGTGAAGGCACCCGACACCGGATGGGAGTCCGCACTGATCACCCGCCAGGAGACGAGGTAGGTGCCCTGGTCGGAGTCCGCGCCGAGGGAGACGCCTATCTCCTGGCTCTCCCCCGCGCGGTGGCCGACATCGCCGCGATCCACCCGCGAGCCGTCGGGCCCGTAGACCCGCAGCGAGCTGGGCACCAGCGTCACCGCCTCGTCGAACGAGAGCGTCACGTCGCCCGGCAACGTCCTCAGGATGCTGTCGGGCCGCGGCGTGCTGGACTCGAGGACCGCGTGCGCGGAGGCGGAGCTCGGGATGAGCAGGAACAACGAGGCCATCGTGAGGGCCGCCGCTGCGCGGATCCCGCGACCGAGGGCGCCGCCGTGGACCACCCGCAGCACCGGCCGCGGCCGCGGGTGGGCCACCGCCTCGCGCCGCGGCTTCGGCATCCGCCGCGGCCGGTCCGACTCCGTGTGGGCGAGCAGCCACACCAGCACCGTGGCCAGGACCAGGCCGAGGTGCCGGGTCTCGTGCAGCGCCGTGGTGTGCCCCTCGCCGACGTCGGCGACGGACATCACGACCAGGAGCAGCGAGGCGATCCCGAGCACCGGCACGTACGCCCTCGCCAGCGCGGGCTTCGCGGCGGCATAGCCGAGCGCCACGCACAGTGCGACCACGAACGAGCCGGCCTCGTGCTCCTCGTGCCCGTCGCGGCCCAGCATCTGGCCCAGTGCGAGGTAGAGGTCGCCGACCGTCAGCAGCGCGATGCCGAGCCGCAGTGCCACCCGTACGCGCCGCTCGCGCTCGGGCACGACCGCCGGGGACGGTACCCGGCGGGGCGCGAGGCCCGGCTCGGCCGCCTCGGCGCGCACCAGCAGGTCGATCCGCCCCAGCGAGGCCTCGAAGGCGGCGCACTCGAGGCAGGTCGCGACGTGCGCGTCCAGCGCCCTCGCCTCGACGGCGGTCGACTCTCCGTCGAACCGGGCGGACAGCGCCTCGCGTGCGTCGTTACACCTCACCTTGCCCAAGTCGGCGCGAGCGGCCGTTTGGTTCCCGCGGATCTCGCAGGATCATCGGCAGGCCAAGCGATCAGGCGGTCCGGCGCCCGCGGTCCTCGCCGAGCATCGCGACCAGGTCCTCGCGGGCCCGGGCCACCCGGGACCGGATGGTGCCGACGGGGCACTCGCACATCTCCGCCGCCTCGGCGTACGGGTAGCCGAGCACCTGGGTGAGGACGAACGCCGCGCGACGGTCAGGGTCGAGGGCCTCGAGCAGGGTCTGCAGCTCGACGTCACCCTGGTGATCGGGCACGTCGCGGGAGACCGCCACCGGCTCACGCCGGCGGCGCTGCCGGGCGGCGATGTCGTCGGCGACCACCCGGCGCACGATGCTGAAGAGCCATGGCCGCACCGAGGAGTCGCCGCGGAAGGAGCCGAGCGAGCGCAGCGCACGCAGGTACGTCTCCTGCGCCAGGTCGTCGGCGCGGTCACGATCGCCGAGGTGCGCGCACAGCCGCCACACGTCGCGCCAGGTCTCGGCGACGAAGGCGTCCAACGCGGCATCGCGCTCGGCGGGAGCGGCATCCCGGGCCGTGCACGCCAGCTGCGTCCAGGCGTCGGGGTGGGTCACGGGGTGGGACTCTAGCCAGCCGATCGAGAACTCCGGGAACCAACGCGGCCCCCGCTCCGACCTGTCACTCGGACACCCGTCCCGTCGAGAGGATCCCCGTTGCGTCGCTGTGCCCTGCTGCTGAGCGTGCTCGCCATGCTGCTTCCCGTTCCGGCGTACGCCGACGGCTTCGCCACCTACGTCACGAAGGTGACGAGTGTCTCGCCGGCGCTGAGCGACATCACCGTACGAGCGACGAGCAACGGCGAGCAGATCACCGTCACCAACCCGACCTCGACGCCCCTGGTGATCGAGGGCTACAGCCACGAGCCATACCTCAAGGTGAGCAGCGCCGGGGTGTGGCAGAACAAGCTCTCCCCCGCCGTCTATCTCAACAAGGTCGCGACCATCGGGGAGGTCCCGCAGGGCGCGAACGCCGAGCAGACGCCCGTCTGGGTCAAGCTCAACTCCACCGACCATGCCCAGTGGCACGACCACCGCATCCACTGGATGGGCACGATCAACCCGCCCTCGGTGCAGCAGGACCCGAAGCACGCGCACCTGATCAAGGACTGGACCGTCCCGGTCGTCTACGGCGACACGAAGGCCTCGATCAAGGGCACGCTCACCTACGAGCCCGGCAGCCGCGTCGGCACCTACCTCACCTACGGCGCGATCGGCCTCGCGGTCCTGGTCGTCATCGGGCTGCAGGTGCTGATCCTGCGCCGGCGCAGGGCTGCGCCCGCGACACCGCCGACGCCGTCCTCCCCCGCGGAGCCCGGCGCCTGATCGGGCTCACCCGAGCCGGAACGCCACCTTGCGGGTGTCGATGTCGGCAGTCACCAGGGTGACCGAGACGTCGGTGCCGAGCGGGAGCGGCGTGTCGGCGGTGACGCCGGCCTCCACCGCCGGCTCGCGGACGGTGACGCTGCCCCGCGTCCCGGTCTTCTCGTCGACCTCGACGATGACGCCGGCGAACGTCTCCCCCACGCGCGGCGCAAGCACGCCGGCCTCGACCAGGTCGACCACGCCGCGCTCGTAGGCGGAGGAGCGCCGGGCGCTGGCCCGCATCTCCTCCGGGAGCGTGGCCAGCGCCTCGTGCACCCAGGCCGGCACCGGCTGATCGGCGCAGAGTGCCACGCAGATCTCGCCGGCGTAGCGGTCGACGAGCCGGCGCAGCGGGGCGGTGACGTGGGCGTACTCGGAGGCCAGGGCGGCGTGCACGGTCAGCGCCGGCAGCTCGCCGTCGAAGGTGGCGTAGCCGCTGCCGCGCAGCAGCCGGGTGCAGGCCACGATCATCGCGGCGTGCTTGGAGTGGGTCGGGTCGAGGGTGCGGATGAAGTCCGGATAGACCATCTCGGCGGGCCAGTCGATGCCGAGCGCCCGGGCCGTACGGTGCAGGTGCTGGACGTCGTGCGGGTCCGGCGGCGGCAGGGTGCGCAGCACGCCGACGCGGGCATAGACCATGAGATCGGCGGCGCCGAAGCCGGTGAGTAGCGAGATCTGGGCGTTCCACTCCTCGACCGGGAGCTGGCGGCGGTACGCCAGGCGCCACTGGTCGCCGGTCACCGCGATCTCCTGGTCCGGCAGGGTCAGGTTGACGCCGCCGCGCTTGCGCTCGATCTCCTGGCGCTTCTCCCCGATCTCGCGCAGCAGCTGCATCATCGCGGACGCCGTACCGGAGTCGAGCTGCGCCTGGACGCCGGCATAGTCGAGCTTCGCGGTGCTCCGCACCCGGGCGCGTTCGACGTGGGTCGAGGTCGCCTCGCCGTCGGCGTCGAGCTCGATGGTCCACAGGAGTGCCGGGCGCACCTGGTCGGGCAGCAGGCTGGCCGCACCCTCGGAGAGCACCGTCGGGTGCAGCGGGATCGTGGAGTCCGCGCCGTAGAGCGACTCACCGCGGGCGTGGGCCTCCACGTCGATCGGGTCGCCGGGGCTGATGAACGCGCCCAGGTCGGCGATCGCGTAGTGGACCGTGTAACCGCCGGTCGTGGGGTTGGAGGCCAGGTGCATCGCCTGGTCGAGATCCATCGAGCTCGGTGGGTCGATGGTGACGAACGGCAGGTCCGTACGGTCGAGGTCGGGCAGCCGTGGACTCGCCGCCGCGGCGGCCGCTGCCGCCTCCACCTCGGGTGGGAAGTCGGGCGTCACCTCGAGCTCCTGCTGGAGCTGCTGGATGCCGGCGCGCAGCGTCTGCGCGGCGACGCCGTCGTCGGCCTGGGCGACCCGGATCACTCGATTGCTGGGCACGCTTGGAAAGATAGCGGCTCGTGCTCATCCTGCTCCCGCCCTCCGAGGGTAAATCTGTGCCGAAGCGCGGCGCCGCGCTCGACCTCGCGGGTCTGTCGCTGCCGTCCCTGACCGCCGCCCGGGCGTCGGTGATCGATGCGCTGGTGGCGCTGTGCGAGGGCGACGAGGCGGTCGCGATGGAGATCCTCGGCGTGCCGAAGACCCAGCCCGAGCTGGTGGCGCTCAACGCCGCGCTGCTCGCGGCGCCGACCGCGCGGGCCGACGCGATCTACACCGGCGTGCTCTACGACGCGCTCGACGCAGGCACGCTGTCGACCGCCGCCAAGCGCCGCGCCGCCTCGCGCGTGATGGTGACCTCGTCGGTCTTCGGCCTGGTCGGCATGGGCGACCGGATCCCCGCCTACCGCCTGTCCGGCGACACCACGCTCCCCGGCCTGGGCGGCGTCCAGGCGCACTGGCGCAAGCATCTGGGAGCCGGCGCGGTCGAGGCGCTCGGGGACGGCCTGCTGGTCGACCTGCGATCCGGCACGTACGCCGCGTTCTGGCGTCCGGACCAGGTCGCCGCCCGGACGGCCACCGTGCGGGTGCTGCACGAGGTGGGTGGCGTCCGCAAGGTCGTCAGCCACTTCAACAAGGCCACCAAGGGCCGCATCGTCCGCGCGCTGCTGGAGGCCGGCGCGGCTCCCCGGACCCCGGCCAAGCTGGCCGATGCGCTGCGCGATCTCGGCTGGTACGTCGAGGTGGGTGACCCGACGAAGAAGGGCACCCAGCTCGACGTGGTCGTCACCGAGCTCTGAACGGCGGCGGCCCGCCCCGCAGGCCCCGTCGAGCACACGCCTTGGGGCAGGCGTCGCCCCGCGCAGCGGACTTCGTCCGGCGCGTTGCTTACGCAGCGCCCCTGCGGCGGCACTCGCCGTGTCCGGCGCGGCGTTCCATCACCAGGTGGAGACGGTGAGGATCGGGTCTCGTGAGGGTGGGAGTGCGTTGAACAGCCGGAGTGATCCGCGGGTGGAGCCGTCGTTGCCGTCGTCGTAGAAGGTGATCACGCTGATCGAGGCGGGGGCGAGCTCCATCCGGTAGACGGCGTCCAGGTCGGACTCGAGCGCGCGGGCGACCAGCGTCTTGATCGGCGTGACGTGGCTGACGACCAGCACGGTCTCGCCGTGGAATCGCTCGATCAGCCGGTCGAGGCCGTCGTGGACGCGCTTCTCGACCGTACGGAACGACTCCCCGCCGCGGGGCGCCTCATCGAGCGAGCCCAGCCAGCGCTCGAGCTCGCCGGGGAAGCGCTCGCCGACCTCGGCGAAGGTGAGCCCGTCCCACTCGCCGAACTCCATCTCGGCGAAGCCGTGCTCCTCGGCGACCTCCTTGCCGAGCACGCCGGCGGCGATCTCGGCGGACTCGCGGGTGCGACGTACGGGCGAGGCGACGATGCCCGCGATCCGGTCCTTGATCGGCGCGAGCCACTCCGCGGCGGCACGGACCTGGGCGCGACCCTCGTCGGAGAGCGGGGGGTTGGCCGAGGCGAGGCCGCCGGAGAAGCGCTTCTCCTTGGTGTGCGGGGTGACGCCGTGGCGCAGCAGGATCAGGGTGGTGGCCGCGCCGGGTGCGGCCCAGCCGCGGGCGGGGACCTCGGACCTCACCGTCTCGACGGAGGCGATCAAGCTCGACTCCTCCTCGGCGCGCCCGGCGATGGTGACGCCGTGGCGCAGCCCGTCGAGGGCCTCGTTGGCGAGCCGGTCGGCGTGCTTGTTCTGCTCGCGCGGCACCCATCGGTAGGTGGTGCCCTCCGGCGCGAGCGAGCGCGCCTGGGCGAAGAGCGGCTTCATCGCCGGGTGCTTGACCTGCCAGCGGCCACTCATCTGCTCGACGACCAGCTTGGAGTCCATCCGCACCTCGATCGCCGCGCCCGGAGCGACCTCCGCGGCGAGCCGCAGACCGGCGACGAGACCGGAGTACTCGGCGACGTTGTTGGTCGCGATCCCGATCGGCGTGCCGTCCTCGGCGAGCACCTCACCGGTCGCGGCGTCCTTGACGACGGAGCCGTACGCCGCCGGCCCCGGGTTGCCCCGCGAGCCGCCGTCCGCCTCGATCAGGACCCGATCGGTCACAGTCCAGACTCGGCCGTACGGACCATGATCACGCCGCACTCCTCGTGCCGGATGACCTCGTCGCTCTGCGCGGTCCGGATGCGGGAGAGCTCGGCCGGCTCGACGGTGAGGCGGCAGCCGCCGCACTGGCGGGCGCGCAGCTCGCCGGCGCCGATGCCGTGCTGCTCGCGCAGCCGGTCGTAGAGCGTGATCAGGTCGGTGGGTATGCCCTCGATCGCCGGCTCGCGCTCGGCGATGACGGCGGCCAGCTGGCGCTCCACCTCGGCACCGCGCTCGCTGCGGGCGTTGGTCAGCTCGACGATCCGTGCGTCGAACTCGTCGATCTTGAGGTCGAAGCCGGCGGCGGCCTTGGTCGCCTCTTCGAGCTGCTCCATCACCTCGAGCTCCTCGTCCTCGAGGACGCCGATGCGCCGGTCGATGTTGGCCAGCTCGGCCTGGAGACGCTCGAGGTCCTTGGGGTTGGTGACCTGGCCGGCGTCGATCCGCTGCTGCTCCTTGACCCGGCGGGTGCGGACGGCCTCGACGTCCTTCTCGGCCTTGGTCTGGGCCAGGGTGAGGTCGTCACGCTTGATCCGGAGGTCGATCGCGACGTCGTCGACCTTCTTGCGCTCGACCTGCAGCTCGGCGATCTGCTTGGTCTCCGGGAGGTTCTTCAGCTGGTGGCGCAGCTGCAGGATCCGCGCGTCGATCTCGGCGATGTCCAGCAGCTTGAGCTGTGCGAACGGGTCGGCCTTCACCAGATGGCTCCTCTTGAGATGTTGATCAGATACGCAGAGTCCAGGGATCGGTGACGATCTCGGAGACGCGCGCCTCCACCCTATCGTCCAGGGCCTCCCGGAGCCGCTTGGCGACGACCGGCAGCCAGGTCCACTCGGCGGCCCAGTGCGGCACGTCGACGAGGGCGGCGCCGTCCTGCTCCAGGAACTCGCCGCTGACGTGGTGACGAAGGTCGCTGGTGACGTAGACGTCGGCGCCCGAGGATCGGACCGAGGAGAGCAGCGAGTCGCCCGCACCTCCGCAGAGCGCGACGGTGCGGATCATCCGGTCGGCGTCACCGCCGGCGCGGATGCCGGCTGTCGTCGCCGGCAGGCGGTCGGCGACGTGCTGGGTGAAGCCGGCCAGCGTCATCGGCTCGCGCAGGACGCCGACGCGGCCGAAGCCCGTCGTCGCGGCAGCGGTCGAGGCGAGCTCGACGACGTCGTACGCAGGCTCCTCGTAGGGGTGCGCCGTGAGCAGCGCGTCGACCACGGCGCGACGCAGGGTGCGCGGCAGCACCACCTCGATCCTGACCTCCTCCACGGTGGCGGTCTCCCCCACCACCCCGATGTGCGGATCGGCGCCGTCGAGCGGGCGGAACCGGCCCTCGCCCGGCGTGGAGAAGCTGGCCCGGTCGTAGTCGCCGATCCGACCGGCACCCGCCTCGGCGAGCGCCTCACGGACGCGGGCGGCGTCCGGCGTCGGGACGTAGGTGGTGAGCTTGTCGAGCAGCAGCGCACCGGCTGCCTCGAGCGGTCGGAGGTCCTGCAGGCCGAGCGCGAGCGCCATCGCCTCGCTGACCCCGGTCTCGGCCTGGTCGGCGTTGGTGTGGGCGGCGAGCAGCCCGCAGCCGCCCTGCAGCAGGGTCCAGACGATGCGGCCCTTCGGCGTCGTGGGCGCGAAGCCGTGCACCGGCTTGAGGAAGAGCGGGTGGTGGGTGACCAGGAGGTCGGCGCCCCACGCCGCGGCCTCCTGGGCGACCTCCAGGGTGGGGTCGACCGCGAAGAGCACCTTCGCGCACGGCGCGGCCGGGTCACCGGCGACCAGCCCCACCGCGTCCCACCCGGCCGCCGTCTCCGGCGGGTACCAGCCGTGCAGCAGGTCGACGACGTCACCGAGGGTGGGGGCAGACATGGGCCTCAGGCTAGTCAGCCGTCCTCTGGCTCGCCCAGGGAGGCGAACCATCCGTCCTCGGGCACGACGGGCAGTGCTGGCCGCAGGGACTGTTTCCGTACGGGCTCCCAGGGCCACAGCTCGCGCGCCCGGCTCGACGCCTCCAGGATCACCGCGGCATCGATGACCGTGACCGTCTCACCGATGCCCGCTGCCGGGAGCGCGCAGTAGATGCGCACGTCGCCCGGCGGTGGCAGGGGTGCACAGAAGTACGTCGACTGGGCCTCCCGCGGGCCACCGCCGCTGCGGCTCGACCCCAGGATGACGCCGCCGTTCGACACGCCGTGGACGTTCGATCCGCGTCGGCCGTCGGCATACTCGATCCCCAGCAGCACCTGCTCCCGCTCGGGGCCGCCGGCGACCGGAAGCCGCTCAGCACCTCATGGATGCCGTGCAGGTCGCCGATCCGTGCGCCGGGGCGCAGCCGCGCCTCGAGCTCGAACTCGAGTCCGTTGCTATACACGCGGATCCCGGCGAGGAAGACGACCACGTCCTCGGTCGCTCCGAGGACCTTCTCCACGGCCAGCACGGCCGGCACCTCGTTGTCGGGCGCGTGGTACCAGGGCCTGACCTGCACCGGACCGGACGGCTCGCCCGCATCGTCCGGATCGCCTTGTGCAGACACGCTCCATGCGCTCACCATGCCGCCAGGCTAGGTCCTCAGCGCACCCTGAGCATCAGAATCCTGTCGTCGCCGGGGCGCGGGGTGACGCGACCGTCGCGGTTGCTCGTGGTCAGCAGCAGCCGGTGCGGCCCGAGGGCGAGCACGCTGCGCAGCCGTCCGTACCGACCGGTGAGGAACGCCCGCGACGTGCCGGCGCGCGTGCCGTGGATCGGGATGCGCCACAGCCGCTCCCCGTGCAGCGCCGCCATCCAGATCGCCCCGTGGACGTACGCGATGGCGCTGGGGCTGTCGGAGTTGGTCCCCCAGGTCCGCACCGGGTTCGTGTACGCGGGGTCGGAGCCCTTGCCCTCCACGATCGGCCAGCCGTAGTTCCGCCCGGCGCGGATCAGGTTGAGCTCGTCGGCGGTGTGGTCGCCGAACTCCGAGGCCCACAGCCGCCCGGCGGGGTCGAAGGCGAGTCCCTGCACGTTGCGGTGGCCGTAGGTGTAGACGAGCGTGCCGAACGGGTTGCCGGGCGCCGGCCTCCCGGCGCGGGTCATCCGCAGGATCTTCCCGCCGAGCGAGGACCGCCTCTGGGCGAGCGCCGGGACCCCGCTCTCGCCGGTGCCGGCGTAGAGCAGCCCGTCGGGCCCGAACGCGAGCCGACCGCCGTTGTGGTGGATGCCGAGCGGGATGCCGCTGACGATGACGTGCGGCCGGCCCAGATGCCCGGCGCGCAGCGGCATCCAGGCGATCCGGTTGTCGCTGCGGGTGGAGAAGTAGACGTAGATCCGGTGGTCGTGCGCGAAGCGCGGCGAGACGGCCAGCCCGAGCAGCCCCGCCTCCCCGCCGGCGCCGACGTTGGAGACCGACGCGGCGACGCCGCCGACCACGCGCCGCCGGCCGGTGCCGACATCGAGGCCGTAGACCCGGCCGGTGTCGCGCGACCCGATCAGCACCGTCCCGTCGGGCAGCTCGGCCAGGCCCCACGGCACGTCGATCCCCGTCGCCACCGTCCGCAGCACCCGTACGCCCGGCTCCGCCGGATGGGAGGCTCGCGGAGTGGGCGTGCGGTCCGGGACGCTCACCGTGGTGCTCGAACCGGCCGATCCGGACGAGGCGGTCGAGGCGGCCGGCGAGTCGCCGCACCCCGACAACGCAGCGGTCAGCGCAGTGGCGATCGCGACAACAGCACCCGTACGGCGCCTCGAGCGGCGGGCCATGTGCCGTCGGTACCCGACGACGGAGGTCCGGACACGTGTCCGCCGGTGGGTCAACGGCCGAGCAGCATCGCCGCGACCCGCTCGCCCGCGCGCGAGAGCGGCCGCTCCGAGGAGACCGCGAGGCGACAGCGCCAGACGAGCTCCTCGACGAGCGGGATGACGATCAGATCGGTGTCGGCCCGGACGCTGTGCTCGGGCACGATCGTGACCCCGAGCCCGCGCCGGACGAGCGAGCGGGCCAGCACGAAGTCCGTGACCTCGGTAGCGACGGTCCGGCGCACGCCGGCGGCGGCGAAGGCGAGGTCGACGGTCGCGCGGTTGCCCCAGCCCGTCGGATAGTCGACGAACGACTCCTCCCCCAGGTCGGCGACCGAGACCCGTCGCCGCCCGGCCAGCCGGTGGGTCCGGTCGCAGACGAACGCGAGCGACTCGGCGGTGATCTCGTGGAAGGTGATGCCCGGCACCGCGCCGTTGGTGGCCACCAGCGCGAGATCGAGCGCCCCGCTGCGCACCTCCTCGACGCTGCTGGCCGAGCCGGAGATCGTCTGGCGCAGGTGGATCGCCACCTGCGGATACCGCTCCCGGCAACGCTGCAGCACGTCGACGAGATCCAGCCCGCCCGAGTAGACGAGCGTGCCGAGCGTCACCGTCCCGACGACGGCTCCGCGAGCACCCGCGACGGCGTCCTTGGCGGAGGCGAAGGAGACCAGCACCTCCCGTGCCCGCGGCAGCAGCGCCTCGCCCTCCGGCGTCAGCGCCAGCCGGTGGTAGCCGCGCTCGATCAGGACGACGCCGAGCTCGCGCTCCAGCTGCTTGATCGCCGTCGAGACCGCCGACTGCACCACGCCGGCGCGCTCGGCGCCGCGGGTGAAGCTGCCCGTCTCGGCGACCGACAGGAAGTACTCCAGCTGGTACGGCTGCATGCTCCTACACTATCTCTATCGGTGATTGACATCATCGCAAAGTTTCGTTGGAGATGATGGCTCGATCGCGCCACGATCGAGGCATGACATCCACGCTGTCGCCGGCGGCACGCCGACACCACGCACGCGGCTTCTGGCTGGTCGCGTTCCTCTTCGCCGCGACGGTCTCCTTCGCCGCGGCCCCCTCGCCCCTGTACGGCCTCTACGCCGCCACCGACGGGTTCGGCTCCTTCACGGTGACGCTGATCTTCGCGGCCTACGCCCTCGGCACCGCCGTGAGCCTCTACCTCGCCGGCCACCTCTCCGACCGGTACGGCCGCCGGCGCCTGGTCGTCCCGGCCGTGATGCTCAACGTGCTATCCGGCCTGGTCTTCATCACCTCCCACGAGCTCGGCTGGCTGCTGCTGGCCCGCCTCCTGAGCGGGATCGGCGTCGGCATGCTGACCGCCACCGCGACCGCCCAGCTCACCGAGCTGCGCGGGCGTTCCCATCCGACCGCGACGCCGGCGCTGGCCGGCATCGTCGCCACCTCGGCCAACCTCGGCGGGCTGGCGCTGGGCCCCCTCGTGTCGGGCCTGCTCGCGCAGTACGCACCGCGGCCGCTCGTCACGCCGTACCTCGTCTTCGTCGTCGTCCTGACCGTCGGCGTGCTCCTGGTCGCGATCGTCCCCGAGACCGTCGAGCTGCCGACCGAGCCGTGGCGCTATCGCCCGCAGCGGATCTCGGTCCCGGCGGAGGCTCGGGCGGCGTTCTCGGCGGCGTCGGTCGCGGCGTTCGCCGCCTTCGCCAGCTTCGGCTTCTTCAGCTCGCTCGCCCCGTCGTTCGTCGCAGGCACCCTGCACCACACCTCGCACGCCCTGGCCGGCCTGGTCGCCTTCACCCCGTTCGCTGCGGCGACCGTCGCCCAGATCATCGCCGCACGGTGGCGCACCGGCGAGCTGTACGCCGTCGGCCTGGTCACCCTGGCTGTCGGCCTGGTCCTGACCGTGGCCGCGATCCTCACCGGGACGCTCGGCACCCTCATCGCGGGTGGCGTCGTGGTCGGCTCGGGTGCCGGGCTGGCCTTCAAGGCCTCCGTCGGCGCCGTCATCCGGCTCGCCCCCGCGGCCTCGCGCGGCGAGACCCTCGCGGCGCTGTTCCTCCTCGCCTACGTCGGCCTGGGCGTGCCGGTCGTGCTCCTCGGCGTCGCGCTGCAGCTGGTCACCGTGCACGCCGCGGTGGCCGGGTTCGGCGCCGTCCTGCTGGCCCTGATCGCCGCGGCGTCGCTGCTGATCACCGCCGGACGGCAACCGCGTCTGGCCGTTTCGGCCTGAGACGCCGTCAGGTCGTCGGGGCGAACTGCTGGGTGCCGACCACCCGGAGCAGGGCGAGCTTCTCCTCCGCCTCGGTGCGCGGCGCGGCCGTGAGCACCAGCAGCGCCTGCGACTGGTCCTCGGTGAAGAGCACCTGGCAGTCCAGCTCGATGGCGCCGACCTCGGGATGCAGGAGCACCTTGTGGTCCTCGAAGCGCCGGGCGACCTCCTGCCGGTCCCACAGGACGGCGAACTCCGGGCTCACCCGCTGCAGCTCGCGCACCAGCTCACCGGCCGGCGAGGCGGCGCCCATCGCGCCGTACGCCACGCGCAGCGAGGCGACCTGGGCACGGCTCTGCCGGTCCTGGTCGTCGAGCGGATAGATCGCCCGCTCGGTCCGGGGCGCGACGAACCAGCGGTAGATCTCGCTGCGCTCCAGCCCGGTGTAGTGGGTGCGGTCGCCGTGCAGGGCACGGGACAGGTCGTTCTGGACCAGCACCTCGCCCAGCGCCGAGAGCACCAGCGCGGGGGTGTCGGTGAGCCGGTCCAGCACCCGCATCAGCGCCGGGGCGACGTATCCGCTGGGCGCCATCCGGTCGGGCGCGCTGTGGCCCGCGACCCGGTAGAGGTAGTCGCGCTCGTCGGTCGAGAGTCGCAGGGCCCGGGCCAGGGCGGCCAGCATCTGCACGCTCGGCTGCGGTCCGCGCTGCTGCTCGAGCCGGGTGTAGTAGTCGGTCGACATCGTCGCCAGGACGGCGACCTCCTCGCGCCGCAGGCCGGGCGTACGACGCCGCTGGCCCACCGGGAGGCCGACGTCGCCCGGCTGGAGCTCCTCGCGGCGACGGATGAGGAAGTCGGCGAGGGCGGCACGGTCCATGCGACCAGTATCGGCGGCTCCGCGAGGCTCAACCAGGGATCGCCGATCCCCCGACATCCGCTCTCTGCCGCCGTTCGTCGCGAGGCGGTGGAGTGGAGCCATGCGCATCATCGAGAGCACCCACGGCAACCGCATCAGCGGCAACACCATCTTCATCCCCGGCGCGACCAGCGGCATCGGACTGGCCCTCGCACTCGAGCTGCGAGCGCGGGGCAACACGGTGATCGTCGGCGGGCGCCGCACGGCCCTGCTGCAGCAGCTCGCCGCCGACCACCCGGGGCTCGGCACCGTCACGATCGACGCCGCCGACCCGGCCAGCATCAACACCGCGGCCGCCGAGGTGCTGGCCGCCCACCCCGACCTCAACGTGCTGGTCACCATGGCCGGCGTCATGAGGGTCGAGGACTGGACCACGGCCGGCTTCCTCGCCGACGCCGAGGAGATCATCACCACCAACCTGCTCGGCACCGTCCGGCTGATCGCGGCGTTCGTCGAGCACCTCCGCAAGCAGCCCGACGCCGCGCTGGTGACCGTCTCCTCGGGCCTGGCGTTCACACCGCTCAAGGTCACGCCGAGCTACAACGCCAGCAAGGCCGGCGTCCACATGCTCACCGAGACGCTGCGCCTGCAGCTCGCCGGCACCGGCGTACGGGTCCTCGAGCTCGAGCCGCCGGCCGTGGCCACCGACCTCATGCCCGGCCAGAAGGAGAGCCCCTTCGCGATGCCGCTCGAGGAGTTCGTCAGCGAGGTCCTCGAGATCGTCGAGACCCGGCCCGAGGTCAGCGAGATCCAGGTCGAGCGGGTGAAGTTCCTGCGCTACGCCGAGGCTCGCGGCGACTACGCCGAGACGGTCGCCACGCTCAACCGGCTCGACCCGCACGGCGACTGAGCCCTCGCGGCCGGCTCACTACCGGTCGGACTGAGAACGCTCGGACTGAGAACGCTCGGACCGGGCGATCGCGAGCAGGTCGCGCACCGGGCCGGCCGGCGGCCTCGGACCGCCCACCCACGCGGCCCGGAACCGCCGGGTCAGGTCGAGGCCGGCGATCGGGACCTCCTTGAGGGTGCCCATCGCCAGGTCGCTCGTCGCGGCCCGGCGCGAGACGAAGCCCGGCGGGCCGCCGAGCCGGACGGCACCGAGGATGGCCGCGTTGGTGGCCAGCTCGACGTCCGGATCGATCATCTGCTCGCCGGCCGCCGCCATCGAGCGGTCGACGACGGCCCGGGTGCCGGACCCGGGCTCGCGTCGGGTCAGCGCCCGGCCGGCGACCTCGGCGGGCGTGAGCGGCGTACGGCGCCGGGCCCAGCGGTCCTCCGGAGCGGCCACCAGCACGAGCTCGTCGACGCCGACCACCGAGGTCGAGAGGCCGTCGGTGTCGACCGGGCCCTCGACGAAGCCGAGGTCGGCGTCGCCGCGCCGTACGGCCGCGACCACCTCCTCGGAGTTGACCGCCCGCAGGCTGACCACGATCTTGCGGGTCTGACGCAGCCGCATCAGCCACCGCGGCAGCAGGTACTCCGCCGTCGTCATCGAGGCGTGCACCCGCACCTCCTCGGTGCGACCTCGCCGCAGGGTCTCCAGCGACATCTCGATCTCCTCGGCGCGGGCGAGCAGGTCGGTGCTCCACTCCACCAGCAGCTTGCCGTCCGGGGTCAGCTCGGAGCCGCGCTGGGCGCGGCGGACGAGGACCAGCCCGGTCTGGGTCTCCATCGCGCGCAGCCGCTCGGAGGCCGACTGCTGGGAGATGCCGGCCGCACGCCCGGCGGCGCCGATGCTGCCCAGCCGGGCCACATCCGTCAGCAGCCGCAGCGAGGCGAGATCCGGGAGCACCGGCACAGGATATCCCTGTGATGCCACAGTCACGTGCCCCCTACTGGCCGTCGCGCACGGGCCGCAGGCTGGGGCCATGAGGCTTCCCATCCCCTACGGTCCGAACTGGTACGCCGCCGTGATGGGCACGGGCGTGGTCTCCCTGGCGACCAGCAGCCTGCCGTTCGCCGTGCCCGGCCGAGCGGGGCTCGCGCTCGCCTTCTGGCTCCTCGCGGCGGCCCTGCTGGTCGTGCTGAGCGCGATCACCGTGCGTCACTGGGCCGGGGACCGGCGGGTACGTCACCACCACGACCCGGTGATGGCGCACTTCTGCGGGGCTCCGGCGATGGCGCTGCTCGTCGTCGGGGCGGGTGCCCTCACCGCCGGTCGCCCGCTGATCGGCGTCCATCTCGCGCTCGGCCTCGACGCCGTGCTCTGGACGACCGGCACCCTGATCGGGCTGTGGACGGCGGTGATGATCCCGTTCCGGGCGATCACCGTGCACGACGTCGGCGACGACAGCGCGAACGGGAGCTGGCTGATGCCGATCGTGCCGCCCCTGGTCTCGGCGACCACCGGAGCGCTGCTGGTCCCACACCTGCCCGCAGGTCAGCCCCGGGAGACGATGCTGCTGGCCTGCTACGCGTTCTTCGGGCTCAGCGTCATCCCGGCCCTGCTCGTGCTCAACCAGCTGTGGCACCGGCTCATCCGGCACGGCGCGCTCGCGCCGGCCGCCATCCCGACGGTCTGGATCGTGCTCGGCTTCCTCGGCCAGTCGACCACGGCGGCGCAGCGCCTCGGCGCGCTCGCCCCGACGATCGTGCCCGGCTACGGTCACGCGCTCGAGATGCTGACGCTCTGCTACGGCCTGCCGGTCTGGGGCTTCACGCTGCTGTGGAGCGCGCTGGCGACCGGGCTGACCCTGCGCCAGATCCGCGCCGGGCTCCCCTTCGCGCCGACCTGGTGGTCGTTCACCTTCCCGATCGGCACCGTCGTCACCGGCACGGCCGGGCTCGCGGTCGCCACCGGCCTCGACCTGTTCAAGGTCGCCGCCGGCTTCGCGATGCTCGCCCTGCTGGCGGGCTGGGCAGCGGCGAGCGGCGGCACCCTGATGGCGTTCGTCCGCCGCCCCGCCGCCGCCGGTCCACGGCTCGTCACTCGTGGTGCGGCAGCAGCTCCTGCGCCTTGGTCCTGATCCCCTCCTTGATCACGCCCCAGCGCGAGGTGTCGCCCTTGATCAGCGCGGCCGCGACGTTCTGCATCTGCTCCAGGTCGGCGTGCGGCGGGATCGGTGGGACGTTGGGGTCGCAGCGCACGTCCAGGACGTACGGGCGATCGGCGCTCAGCGCCTCGCGCCACGCTCCCGCCAGCTCCTCGGGGTCGGTGACGGTCCGCGCGCCGAGCCCGATCGCGGCGGCGAAGTCGGCGTAGGAGACCTCCGGCAGCGCCTGGGAGGCGACGAAGTCGGGGGTGCCGCCCATCGCCCGCAGCTCCCACGTGACCTGGTTGAGGTCGTTGTTGTGCAGCACCGCGACCACCAGCCGCGGGTCGGACCACTCGCGCCAGTAGCGCGCGATGGTGAGCAGCTCGGCCAGGCCGTTCATCTGCATCGCTCCGTCGCCCTCGAAGGCGATCGCGGGCCGCTCGGGATGGGCGAACTTCGCCCCGATCGCGTACGGCACCGCCGGCCCCATCGAGGCCAGCGTGCCGGAGAGCGAGCCGCGCATCCGGCCGCGCATCCGGACCTGACGGGCGTACCAGTTGGCCGCCGAGCCGCTGTCGGCGAAGACGACGGCGTCGTCGGGCGCGGCCTGCGAGAACTCGTGGAACAGCCGCATCGGGTTGACCTGGCCGGCCTCGGTCGCGTCCACGTGCGCCTCGGCGTCCATCACCTCCCACCAGCGCTCGACGTTGCTCTCGATCGTCTCGCGCCAGCCGCGGTCGGTCTTGCGCTCCAGCAGCGGGATGAGTCCGGCGAGGCTCGAGCGGGCGTCGCCGACCAGGTTGAGCTCGTTCGGGTGCCGCAGGCCCAGCATCGCTCCGTCGAGGTCGATCTGGACCCCGCGGGCCTGGCCCGGCTCGGGCAGGAACTGGCTGTAGGGGAAGTTCGAGCCGATCGTGAGCAGCGTGTCGCAGTCGCGCATCATCTCGTAGCTCGGCCGGGTGCCGAGCAGGCCGATCGAGCCGGTCACGAACGGCAGCTCGTCGGAGAGCACGTCCTTGCCGAGCAGGGCCTTGGCCACGCCGGCGCCGAGCAGGTCGGCCACCTGCTCGACCTCGGCGGCGGCGCCCCGGGCACCCTGGCCGACGAGGATGGCCACCCTCTCACCCGCGTTGAGCAGGTCGGCGGCCGCGCGGAGCGAGCTGTCATCGGGGACGACCTCCGGCCAGCTGATGCCCAGGCTGGAGGGCACCATCTTGAAGGCGTGGGGCGGCGGCGTGTAGTCGAGCTCCTGGACGTCGTTCGGCACGATCACCGCCGTCGGCGCACGCCTGCTCATCGCGATCCGGAAGGCCCGGTCGATCACGTTCGGCAGCTGCTCGGGGACGGTGACCACCTGGACGTAGTCGCTGGCCACGTCCTTGAACAGGCTCAGCAGGTCGACCTCCTGCTGGTAGCTGCCGCCCATCGCCGACCGGTTGGTCTGACCGACGATCGCCACCACCGGGACGTGGTCGAGCTTGGCGTCGTAGAGGCCGTTGAGCAGGTGGATCGCCCCCGGGCCCGAGGTGGCCAGGCAGACGGCCGGGCGGCCGGTCAGCTTGGCGTCACCGACCGCCGCGAACGCGGCCATCTCCTCGTGGCGGGTCTGGATGAACCGGGGCTTGTCCCCCGCACGCGAGAACGCGCCGAGGATGCCGTTGATGCCGTCGCCCGGATAGGCGTAGACATGCTCGGTCCCCCAGGCTCGCAGGCGCTCCAGCAGGTGGTCGGCGACAGTCTCACTCATGAGCGCGCAGGTACCCGCTGGCCCCGACGTCAGGCGTCGATCAGCCGCCAGTGTCCTTCGGACACCACCGCGACCTCTCCGTCGACCACCGCGATGGCCGTCTGGTCGTCGAGCGCGTACGTCGGCACCGGGAGGGGTGCGGCCCAGCGCTCGACCTCTTCGAGGGCCGCCTCCGGGACCCGGGGATGGTCGAGGTGGGGGTAGAGCCCGAAGTCGACGAGTCCGAGCGCGGGCTCGACCCCGATCGGCTCGTCGCGGCCGTCGTAGTCGTCCCCGTACGCGGTCACCGCGACGCTCCCGCCGCTCACTCCTACGTACACGCTGTCGAGGGTCGGCAGCAGCCCGGCCAGCCCGGACCGGCGCATCCACCGGCACAGGAACGTCGGGTCGCCTCCGCCGACGAGCAGGGCGTCCGCGGCCCGGACCCGGGAAACCCAGTTCTCGGTCCGCACAGCGGGCAGGGCGGTCAGCTCGAGCACCCCGAGGGACTCCCAACCCAGTCCGCACAGTGGGCTGGCGGCGGCGCCCGTGATCAGTCTCCACGCCAGGTCCGGCCCGTCCGCGAAGGCATAGGCCGCCGTGGGGATGCACAGGGCCGTGCTCTCGGCGATCGGCTTGCCGAGCAGGTCCACGAGGGCGGCGGAGATCGAGGCGTTGGTGACGCCTCCGGAGGTGAGCAGGAGCTTCATGGCGGGCTGCTTCCTGTCGCGAGCCTGCGGACAGTCTGTCGCACCCCCAGAAATGCGACCAGGCCGTCGCTCCGTCCTCGTGAAGGACTCAGAACAACGGCCTGGCCATCTCTCCGGTGGAGGTGAGGGGACTCGAACCCCTGACCCCCTGCATGCCATGCAGGTGCGCTACCAGCTGCGCCACACCCCCGAAGGAATCACCGGGATCACTCCCGGCGAGAAAGAACGTTAGCCGACAGGCCACGGTTGGGGAAATCGGGGCCCGTACGGCCTGCTCGGCGCCGCTCAGCGGAACGCCGACTCGCCGGTCAGCACCTGGCCCAGCACCAGGGTGTGCATCTCGACGGTGCCCTCGTAGGTGAGCACCGACTCGAGGTTGTTCATGTGCCGGATCACCGGGTACTCCAGCGAGATGCCGTTGCCACCCAGGATCGTGCGGGCGGTGCGGCAGATCTCGATCGACTCGCGGACGTTGTTGAGCTTGCCGATCGAGACCTGCTCGGGGCGCAGCACCCCGGCGTCCTTGCGCCGGCCGAGGTGGACGGCGAGCAGGTAGCCCTTGATGTACTCCAGGCTCATGTCGGCCAGCTTCTGCTGGGTCAGCTGGAAGCCGGCGATCGGGCGGCCGAACTGGTGGCGCTCGATCGCGTAGCGGCGGGCCGTCTCCAGGCTGGAGCGGGCCGCGCCCAGCGCGCCCCAGGTGATGCCGTAGCGAGCCTCGTTGAGCGCCGAGAGCGGACCCTTCAGGCCGCGCACCTCGGGGAGGACGGCATCGGCCGGGAGCCGTACGTCGTCCAGCACCAGCTCGCCGGTCGCGGAGGCGCGCAGCGACAACTTGTGCTTGATCTCGGGCGCCGAGAAGCCGGGCGTGTCGGTGGGCACCACGAAGCCCCGCACCCCCTCCTCGGTCTGGGCCCACACCACGGCAACGTCGGCGTACGGGGCGTTGGAGATCCACATCTTGCGGCCGTTGAGGATCCAGTCGCCGCCGGCGTCCTGGCGGGCGCGGGTGGTCATCGAGCCGGGGTCGGAGCCGTGGTCGGGCTCGGTCAGCCCGAAGCAGCCGATCGCGTCGCCGGCGGCCATCCGCGGCAGCCACTCCTGCTTCTGCTCCTCCGAGCCCCAGCGCCAGATCGAGAACATCGCGAGCGAGCCCTGCACCGAGACCAGCGAACGCAGGCCGGAGTCGGTCGCCTCGATCTCGAGGCACGCCAGGCCGTACTCGGTCGCGCTCATGCCCGCGCAGCCGTAGCCGTCCAGGTGCATGCCGAGCACGCCGAGCTCGCCGAAGCCCTTGGTCAGCTCTCGGATGCCGGGGATCCCGCCGTTCTCGAACCATTCCGCGATGTAGGGCTCGGCCTCCTTGTCGAGGAAGGTCCGCACCGCGGAGCGGACGGCCTTCTCGTCGTCGGTGAGGAGGCTGTCCAGGCTCGCCGGGTCGGTCGGGTCGAGGGCCGGGAGCTTCATCGGGTCGGCGTGGCTGGTCATGCGTTCTCCTCGAACGGGCTGCTGCTTCAACGGTGTGCGCGGCGCGGGCGCCGTCGACGCTGACGCTCCCCGACACGGAGCGCTCCCACAAGGGGACACGGCGATTTATGCACGCTCGGTATCACCGGAGGGCGAAATAGGTACTTCACAGAGATGGATGTCGTCGGTCACAGTCGTGCCATGACGACCATCGAGGAGCAGGTGCGCTCCCTTCTCGAACGCGACGGCACGGGGCCGCTGGCCGGGATCGTCGTGGCCGACCTGAGCCGCGTGCTCGCCGGCCCGTACTGCACCATGCTCCTGGCCGACATGGGCGCGCTGGTGGTCAAGGTCGAGAGCCCCAGCGGTGACGACACCCGCGGCTGGGCCCCGCCACGACGGGGTGAGGAGAGCACCTACTACCTCTCGATCAACCGGAACAAGCACTCGATCGCGCTCGACCTCACGGACCCCGACGATCTCGCCGTCGCCCAGAGCATCATCGAGCGGGCCGACGTACTGGTCGAGAACTTCAAGCCGGGCGGGCTGACCCGGTTCGGGCTCGACTACGAGACGCTCGGCACGCAGCGACCCGACCTGGTCTACGCCTCGATCACCGGCTTCGGCACCGGCCCCGGCGCCGACCTGCCCGGCTACGACCTCCTCGCCCAGGCGCTGTCGGGGATGATGGACCTGACCGGCTACGGCGACGGCGAGCCGCTGCGCGTCGGGGTCGCGCTGTTCGACGTGATGACCGGCCTGCACGCCGCGACCGGCATCCTGGCCGCGCTGCACGAGCGCGAGCGCTCGGGTCGCGGCCAGCACATCGAGCTGAACCTGCTGATGTCGGCCCTGTCGGGCCTGGTCAACCAGACCGGCGCGTACGCGGCCGGCGGCGTGGTGCCCCGCCGGATGGGCAACGACCATCCCAGCCTGCATCCGTACGCACCGTTCCCCGCGCGCGACAAGAGCATGATCATCGCCGTCGGGAACGACACCCAGTTCGCCTCGCTGTGCCGGGTGCTGGGGGTCCCCGATCTCGCCGTGGATCCGCGCTTCGCCACCAACGCGGCCCGCAACGAGCATCGCGAGGCGCTGAACGAGCTCCTCGTCGAGCGGCTCGCCGAGCGCGACGCCGCCGACTGGTTCACGCTCCTGAAGGCCGCCAACGTGCCCGCAGCGCCGATCCTGAGCGTCGCGGAGGGCACCCGGTTCGCCGAGCAGCTGGCCCTCGAGCCGATCGTGGCGGCCGGTCCGCAGGAGCGTTCGATCCCCACCGTCCGCAATCCGATCGCCTTCAGCCGCAGCCGGATCGACTACCCGATCGCTCCCCCACTGCTCGACGCCGATCGGGCCGCGGTCCTGGAGTGGCTGGCGGTAGCGCCGCCGTCTCGCAGCGCGCCCTAGCCTGACGCTCATGGACGTGCACCAGGCCCAGGCGTTCCTCGCCGTCGCCGACGAGCTCCACTTCGGGCGGGCCGCCGAGCGACTGCACATGGCGCAGCCGCCCCTGAGCCGGCTGATCCGGCAGATCGAGGCCGAACTGGGCGCGGCCCTCTTCGAGCGCAACACCCGCCAGGTCGCGCTCACCCCGCAGGGTGCGGCGCTGGTCGAGCCCGCCCGCGATCTGGTGATGCTCTCCCAGCGGCTCAAGGAGATCGTGAAGCAGTCGCAGGCCGGCGAGATCGGCCGGATCCGGCTGGGCTTCGCCGGGCCGTCGGTGCATCGCCAGGTCAGCGATCTCGCCCGCCGCGTGCGGGCCGACTGCCCCGGCATCACGCTCGAGCTGGTCAGCTCTCAGTTCTCCCACGTCGGGCTCGAGCGCGTGCTGGACGGCTCGCTGGACATGGTGGTGGGCCGGTGGGACTTCCTGCCCGCCGAGGTCGCCTCGCGGGTGGTCGGTCAGGAGGAGATCCTGGTCGCGCTGCCCGAGGATCACCGGCTGGCCGACGCCGGTCGGATCAGGCCGGTCGACCTGGCCGACGAGCCGTGGATCATGCTGCCCGGGGCGAGCGGCGCCACCCTGCCCAACCGGCTCAACGTACTGGGGGTCAAGGGCGGGTTCGTGCCGCGCGTCGTACAGATCGCGCCGGACTCCCCGACCCAGATGATGCTGGTCGAGGTCGGCGTCGGGATCGCCCTCACCTTCTCCGGCGTGCGGGAGAACCTGATCACGCCGGGCGTGGTGTTCCGCCCGCTCCAGGCCGTCCAGTCCACGGTCGAGACCCGGCTGGTCTGGCGGCGCGGCGACCCGAGTCCGGCCGTGCCGGCCGTCATCGCCGTCTCCCATCGGGTCTTCCCCGATCCGGAGCCCGACGACGACGGCCCACCGGGCTGAGCCCGGGCGCGAGTCCGCCGCCGGCGCTACTCGCCCGTGGTGAACGGCAGCACGAGCCGCGACGGGTGCTGGGCGTCGCGGTAGATCGTGTGGGCCACCGGCCGGCCCACCGGCACGTGGAACGCGTCCGGCGGCAGCAGCGAGTTGTGGTCGTCGGCCATCGGCTCGTTGCAGCTCAGCTCGACGGCCACCCGGTGGCCGGGGAGGATCGTGGCGGCCATCGGGTAGACGCGCAGCACGTACTCCTCGACCTGCCCGGGGGCGACCGGCACCTTGCGGGTGAGCGGGTGGACCGGGCTGCCCGGGGTCGACGCGCGTTCGTCCAGCTCGCGCATGGACGCCTTGAGGTACGCGGTGGTGAGCAGCTGCCGCCCGCCCGACGGTGCGACGTCCCACAGCCGCATGATCCAGTTGGTGTCGTCCTGGTCGATGCTCGCGAAGAGGTGGAACGCGCCGGTTCCCATCAGGGTGGCCGGCTGCTCGAACACGTCGGTCGACCAGGAGAGGATCTCGACCTTGTCGGTGACGGTCAGCGGGGCCTGGAAGAAGCCGTCGGGGGCTGCGTGCTCGGTGCCCATGGTCTCGGGCTCGAAGGAGAGCTTGCGCCGCGGGCGCAGGTAGAGCTCGCGATGCTCGACCGGCTTCGGAGGGAACGCATCGCCCTCGGCGTACGTCCGCGTGCCCTCGACGAAGACCGAGACCGCCGGCTCCTCGTCGACGCCGTTGTCGATGCCCTTGATCCACTTGTCGTACCAGCGGAACATCTTGTCGTGCTCCTCGATGAAGGGGCGCGACTGCATCGGCGGGTAGGGGCCGATGGTGAGCTTCTTGTGCGCGGCGGGGATCCGGTCGAAGCACTCGATCGTGCCGTCGATCGTCCAGCCGCGGCCCTGGTCGATCTGCAGCCAGACCGGGATGTCGATGTTCGCGGCAAGGTTGACCGGGTTGCGCTCCTCGTACCACTCACCGTCGACGTCGTTCATCACGATGTCGAACCAGGCCTCGTGGTTCTTCGGGTAGTGCAGCGTGTGGAAGAGGTTCGGCCAGGCCTGGACGTCGGGGTCCCGGAGCCGCTCGGCGACCTTGGCCTCGATCTCGGCGGGCGTGTACGTCTCCAGCATCCGCGACTTCACCCCGTCGGTGAACGCCCAGCCGGAGTCGCCGCCACGGCCCTCGCGCGCGGCGCGCGGCATCAGCCACATCACGCCGCCGTGGTAGGTGGTCTCGTAGAAGTCGTAGTGGCCGCCGGAGACGAAGATCGCCTTGAGCGACGGCGGCCGCTCCGCGGCCGCGAGCACCTGCATCGAGCCGAAGTAGGAGATGCCGATCATGCCGACGTTCCCGTCGCACCAGGGCTGGGCGGCGACCCACTCGATGAAGTCGTAGGCGTCCTGCCCGAGCGAGACTCCCCCGGCGTTGTAGTTGCCGATGTGCTCGCCCTCCGAGTAACCGGAGCCGCGCAGGTCGCCGATGACGTGGACGTAGCCGTTGTCGACGACGCGGGCGATGTCGCCGGCCTCGATGCAGCCGTCCCACATGGGGCTCGGGCGCTTCTGGGGCGGCATGGTCAGGGCGAGCGCCTGCAGCTCCTTGCCGTACGGCGACAGCGCGACCAGCGCCGGACGCGGGGTCTCGAGGTCCTCGCCGTACGCGTCGGCGGCGAGGCTGACGCCGTCGCGCATCGGGACGACGAGGTCCTTCAGCGCCAGGATCGTGCGCCCGCCGGCGTCGAGGGTCGTGGTCGTGGTCTCGCGCATCAGAGCTGCTCCTTGATGTAGCCGTTGAGCGTGGTGAAGAAGGGTGAGGGCTCGAGCGTCGGGTCGCCGGTGTAGCCGAGCTCGGCGGCGAGGGCCTCGAACGGCGAGTACGCCGACTCGCTGGCCTCGCGCGGGATCCGCGCCACGGCGGCGCGGATCTCCCCCTCGCGTGCCAGGCTGCCGCTCAGCGCCTCGGCCGCGCCGGCGGCGTCGAGCGCGACCGGGAACGGTGTCTGGTCGGCGCGCCGGTACGGGTGGCCGAGGTAGAGATGCCGCGGCTCGAGCGCGACGACCCGCTCCAGCGAGGCACGGTAGGCGTCCGGGTCCTCGTAGCCGGGGAACCCGCTGGCCGCGCCGTAGCACTGGGCGGCGTCGCCGACGAAGACGTGCTCGGCGGCACCGTCGTCGTCCTCGACGACGTAGGCCACCGCGCCGGCGGTGTGCCCGGGGATGGCGACGACCCGCACGCGGACCCCGCCGAGGTCGAGGACGTCCCCGTCGTTCACCGTCAGGTGCGGCTCCATCTCGCCGGAGATGGCCTCGAGGACCTCACCGCTCTTCGTGGCCCGGAGCGCCGCCGCGTCGACGTACGCGCCGCGCAGCGCGAGCGCCTCCTCGACGTGGGCCTCGCGGGAGCGCAGGAAGGGGGCGTCGACCTCGGAGATGACGACCCTCGCCCGGCGACCGGTCGCCTCCCAGAGGGCGTACGCGCCGCCGACGTGGTCGATGTGGCCGTGGGTGAGCAGGATCCACCGCACGTCGGCGATCGAGCGGCCGAGCCGCTCCAGCTCGGCCGGAACGCTGGCCGCCGACGCGGTGACGCCGGTGTCCACGAGGGCCAGCTCGGGCGCGTCGATGAGGTAGGAGAAGAGCGCGAAGCGACCCCAGGGTGCCGCGATCGGGAGGATGTCCGTCATGCCGGGCTCCGCCCGTTCAGGAACTCCGCGGTCTCCGCGAACGCGCGGTAGTAGTCGGGGATCCAGAAGAAGTGCTGCACGAACCCGTGGCCCGCGCCCTCGTAGCGCGAGACCCGGGCCTCGACACCGGCCTCCCGGAGCCGCTCGCCGTAGCGCTCGGCCTCGTCGCGGAGCGGGTCGAACTCGCCGGTGATGATCAGCGCGGGCGGCAGCCCGGTGAGGTCCTCGCGCTTGATCGGGCTGACCCGCGGGTCGGCCGGGTCGGCGCCGGAGTCGATGTAGAAGGCGTTGAACGGCTTGAGGCCGGCGGTCTCCAGCCCGTACCCGACGGCGTTCTCGCGCAGCGACGGGTAGCGCTCGACGCCGAAGTCGAGGTCGAGCGAGGGATAGAAGAGGACCTGCTGCGAGATGACGTGGTGGCCGTCGTCGTGCGCCATCGCGGCGACCGCGGCGACGTACGTGCCGCCGGAGGAGTCACCCGCGATCGCGACCGGCGAGTCCTGCGCGACCTCCCTCACCACGGCGTAGCAGTCGTCGAGCCCGGCCGGGAAGGCGTGCTCGGGTGCGAGCCGGTAGCCGACCGAGACGACGCGGCGGCCGGTCTCGGCGGCCAGTGCCCGGGCGATGTGGTCGTGGGTGTCGAGGCTGCCCAGGAAGAAGGCGCCGCCGTGGAAGTAGACGAGCGTGTCGGTCGCGGAGGTCGGGCTCCCGGAGGTCGAGGCCACCCCGGAGGTCGAGCCCGTCGAGACCACCCCGGAGGTCGAGCCCGTCGAGACCACCGGGGTGTAGACCCGGACCGGTACGCCGGCGATCTCGGCATCCTCGACCGAGGCGACCTCGGTGGTGACGGGCGGCAGGTGGGCGGCGTCGAAGGCGCGCATCGCCACCGGGTCCAGCTCATCCGGCGGCGCGGGCAGCGTCGCGAGCACCTTCGCGATCTCGGGGTGCAGCTTGCCAGGGGTCGGCATCGTGCTCAGGCCTCCACGGGGTGCGGGGTGGTGGCGCCGATCTGGCCAGGCTTCTGGCCCGGGAAGACGTCGTTGACCTCGTCGTCGGTCCAGCCGTTGCGCGAGATCCGCTGGAGCTCGTCGGTGACGGGCTTGCGGGCGGCCTGGAAGGCGGCGAGCGCGTCCGGGATCGAGTCCGCGGCGAGGAGCGCGTCGGTCAGGGCGCCGGAGTCGAGGATCGCCGAGTTGGCGCCCTGACCCTGGTGGTGGCACATCGCGTGGGCGGCATCGCCGATGAGGACGACGGAGTCCGAGTGCCACACGTCGACCGGGTCGATGTCGTAGACGGCGCGGATGTTGACCGTGTCCATGTCGAGGTTGCGGGTCATCTCCACGATGCGCTCGTCGAAGCCCTCGACGGTCTTGAGGATGTCCTCCTTGGTCACCGTCGGCGCCCAGGTCGCGTCGGGGTTGAGCGCGGTGATGTCGAAGGAGACCTGGCCGCGGTGCAGCAGCGGCAGCAGGTAGACCTTGGTGCCGCGGCCGATGTACATCCGCAGGTTGCCGTCGGCGACCATGTCGTACGTGCCGGCCGCGTCGATGACGGCGCGGTAGGCGTGCTCGCCGGCGAAGACCGGCTGCTGGTCGCTGAAGAGCTGCTCGCGCACCACCGACTTGATGCCGTCGGCGCCGATCACCAGGTCGGCCGTGACGGTCGCGCCGTTGGCGAAGTGGAGGGAGACGCCGCCCTCGGCGCCGCCGTCGATGATCTTCTCGAGCTTGTGCCCGAGCTTGACCATGCCCTCGGGCAGGACGCTGACCAGGGCCTCGATGAAGTCGCCGCGGTGGATGAAGCGGGTGGTCTCGTCGTACGCCTCCTTCTCGGGCCACTCCTGGATCGCGATCCGGTGGCACTCGCCGGTGAGGATCTCGAAGGCGTCCGACGGGGACGAGACGGCCTTGATCGCCTCGCCGCTGCCGCGCTTGTTGAACTGGTCCACCGACGAGGGGCGCAGGCCGATGCCGGCGCCGACCTCGCGGATCTCGCTCGCCTGCTCGTAGACGGTGACGCTGGCGCCGAGGTTGCTCAGGGCCTTGGCCGCGGCGGCGCCGGCGTAGCCGGCCCCGACGATGGCGATGTTCAGGTTGCGGATGTCCATCGGTGGTTCCTTCAGTTCGTGCCGGGGGTGAGCGTCAGGAACTCGGTCGGGTTCGTGACGAAGATGGTGTGGATGTCGTCCTCGCTGACGCCCGCGTCGCGCAGGTCGGGCAGGAGGGTCTCGAAGATGTAGTTGACGGTGTGGCCCTTCACGCCGGGCCACCCGAGCGGCGAGCAGTTGGCGTCGGCTCCGGCGAGGACCTGCTTGATGTGGCCGTCGGCGAGGAAGCCGAGCAGGTGGTCGAGGCGGTCCTGTCGGTGGCGCCCCCAGAACGGCGGGTCGGGCAGCTCGAGGTCGTAGCCGAAGGTGTCGAAGCCGATCCGGCCGCCGAGCCCGGTGAGCAGGTCCTGCTTGACCTTGCCCTGGCTGACGCCGTCGTCGGCGTGGCCGAAGAGCACCCGGTCGAGCGGCAGGCCCTCCTCCTCGAAGACGGCGATGGCCGGCTCGGCGTCGACCGCGAGGTGGGTGAAGATCGGCACGCCGGTCTCGACGGCAGCACGCGCGGCGGCGCGGTAGATGCGGAGGTCGAGCTCCTTCATCCGGAAGCCGCGACTCACGCCGACCTTGATGATGCCGGCCCGGGCGGTGGTGTCCCCGCCGATGCCGACGGTGATCTCGTGCTTGAACTGGCGGTACAGGTAGTCGACCGACGCGCGCTCGAAGAACGGGAGGGCAGTATCGCCGCCGACGAAGCCGGTGCAGGCGATGATGTGCAGGCCGGTCTTGGCGGAGAGTGACTTGTAGTAGTCGATGTCGCGGCCGTTGCAGATGCCGGTCGCGTCGACGTAACCGCCCGCGCCGCCGCCGTAGGCGCGGATGTGGTCGTGGAAGGCGCGCAGCTTCGGGACGGTCTCCTCGTAGCGGACCTCGGGGGTCTTCCACCAGGTGGTGTCGAGCTCGGAGCCCGGCATGCCGTAGCCGATGTGCTCGTGGATGGCGGTGAAGCCGAGCTCCTCGGGTGCGATCGGGCCGAGGACGGTGTTGATGCGGGTCATGGCTCAGGCCTCCTGGGTGGTCGGGGCGGTGGTCGCGGCGACGGCGAGCAGAGCGGCGGGGTTGGACGTGAGGAGCTGGGCGCGGAGCTCGGCCGGGACGGCGGCGACGAGGGCGTCGTACGTCGTCTCGGGGAGCTCGCCCTCGGCGTAGCCGAACGCGATGGCCGCGCCGCCGGTGGCGATCAGGGTCCGGGTGGGGTGCTCGGCGGCGAACGCGACCGCCGCGGCGATGTCGGTGAAGACGACCGAGGCGCCGGTGGCGGCCAGGGTGTCGGCGACTTCGCCGGCGTTGGTGACGGCGATCCGCTCGGCGGGCAGACCCTCGTCGAGGGCGACGGCGAGCTCGGCGACGGGGTCGGCGCCGGCGCGGAAGGCGAGCGCGACGCCGGTCTGGAGGGCGGCACGGGCGCAGCCGCGCAGCTGGCTCTCGTCGGTCGGGGTCATCCCCGCCGCGGTGACGGCGGTCGAGATCAGCCCTGCGGGCGCGCGGCGCTCGACGCGCGGCACCACCATGCCCTCGGTGATCTCGTCGGCGTAGAGCCTGGCGAACTTCTCCGCCGGCCACGGTGTCGGCGGGTTGGTCTGGGGCGTCAGGAAGTAGCCGCCGAGCATGCCCTCCTCCATCTGCCCGGCCGAGGCGACGACGTGTACGCCGATCGCGCGGGACAGGGCCTCGAGCAGCGGTACGTCGCGGCCGGCGAACATGCCGCTCGCGTCCACGACGGTGCCGCCGCCCGCGGCCTTGAACGCCGCCAGCTTCGTCGCGATCGCCCGGAAGACGACCGCCCGGTCGAGGTCGATGTCGTGCGCGTACTGCGCGCCGGGGAGCACGGCGAGCAGCGTCTCGTGCACGGCTACGACGCCCAGATCGGCGGCGGGCACAGGGCCCAGCACGGTGTTGACGGTGATGTCGGTCATCTCAGCCTCACGGTTCGAGAAGTGTGGTGCGGCGCACCCTGTGTCGGCTGTCACAGTAGCCATTTGATTTACAGAGTGTCAAGCATTTGAACGCTACGCACAGTTTTCTTCACCGGTAGTGCCAGCGGGGACGGCGAAGGGCCACGGCCGACAGCGGACTGCCCGGCCGTGGCCCCTCGATCAGGACTCAGGCGGTAGGCAGGTCCTCGGCGACGCCGGCGATCTGGTGCACCACGTCGGTGCCCAGCTCGACCGCCTCGGTCGAGGCGCTCTTCACCCCCACCAGGCCCACGGCCGCGAGGACCGCGGAGACGGCCGCGCAGATCGCCGCGACGAGGAAGGTCACGTTGAAGGCGTGCGACAGGGAGGTGAAGGCGAGGTCGTGCAGCGCGAACGGCATGTCGACGAACGGCTTGCCGGTCGACGGGTCCGTCAGGACCGGGACCGAGTTGACCGCGACAGCGCCACCGCCGTCGGCGATGCCGTGCAGGGCTCCGACGACGGCCTCCGTCGGGACGTGCGGGTCGAGTGGCTGGCCGAGGACGGTGAAGCCGTCCTGGGTGGCCTGCCCGATCGCGGCGTCGAGCCCGTCGGCGAGCCGGTTGTTGGCGATGGAGTTGTAGATGGCGCCGCCGAGCACCGGGCCGAGGGCGAAGCCGAAGTCGCGCAGCAGGTTGGTGGTGGCCGAGGCCATCCCGGCGAGCCGGAGCGGAACGGCGTTGATCGCGACGGCGGTGATGGAGCCGACGGTCAGGGCGAAGCCGATGCCGTTGAGGATCATCGGCGCGATGAACTTCACGTAGTCGGCGTTGTGCGGAGCGCCGTTGGCGTCGAGGAAGTCGTGCGCGTCGAAGGTCGAGGACCAGAACGCGGCCGCGGCGATGCAGGCGAAGCCTGCAGTGAGCACCCACTGCGGGCTGACCGAATGGATCAGCTTGGCGACGACCGGTACGAGCAGCAGCGCCGGGATCTGGATGACCAGGAACAGGATGCCGATGTAGACGGCGCCGATGTGGATGACGGTGCCGAGGAACATCGTCATCGAGAAGCAGATC
Source organism: Nocardioides sp. JCM 18998 (assembly GCF_055391535.1). Lineage (NCBI taxonomy): Bacteria > Bacillati > Actinomycetota > Actinomycetes > Propionibacteriales > Nocardioidaceae > Nocardioides > Nocardioides sp. JCM 18998. Next base: position 2,933,349 of record NZ_AP043886.1, on the reverse strand, counting down.
GCGAGGTAGGCGAACATGCCGACGATCGCGACGATGCCGGTCACGGCGAACGCGCGGTTGGCGAACAGGTCGAGGTGGACCAACGGCGAGGCCGACCGCACCTCGATCGTCACGAACGCGACCAGGAACACCGCCGCGACGATGAAGCCGACGATGATGTCGCCCTGGCCGTAGCCGTCCTCGGAGCCCTGGGTGAGGGCCCACACGAGCGCCACCAGGCCGACGATGAGGGTGAGCTGGCCGGGGATGTCGAGCCTGCGGCCCTCACGCGCCGAGGAGTTGCGGGCACCGAGGGAGGCGACGAAGGCGACCGCCGCGAGCGCGATCGGGATCCAGAAGGACGACTTCCAGTGCCCGTTCTCGGCGAGGGTGCCGGCCGCGATCGGCGAGACGGCGGCGCCGATGGACAGGAAGCCGGCCCACAGCGCGATCGAGCGGGCCCGGACGACGGGGTTGGGTGCGAGCGCCGCGATCATCGTCAGCGAGATGGGATACAGCGCCCCCGCGCCGATGCCGGCGATGGCCTGGCCGATCCACAGCGCGTGCACGTTGCCGGCGTCGGCGAGGGTGATGAACTCGCCGACCGCCAGGACGACCAGGCCGCCGAGCAGGAGCTGCTTGCGGCCGAAGATGTCGCCGAAGACGCCGAAGGTGAGCTCGAAGATCACCATCGCCGCGGCGAACGAGGCGCTCACCCAGGTGAGCTGGGCGCCGGAGATGCCGAGATCGCGCTGGATCGTTCCCAACACGGAGGCGGGCAGCGAGTACGCCACCTGCGCCACGAAGACGCCGAGACAGCCGGCGATCAGAGTCGGGACGTAGCCCCGGACCTGAGTGTCACTCATCGAGTGCTCCTTGGTAGAGGGTCGGGCCGTCTCGCGCCTGCCCCGGATCGGGTACAGCGAAGAACCAGCCGTCGCGTGACGGGCATCACGCGGTTCGGCGTGAACCGTGTCACATTGGTTTACGCACTGTCAAGGATTAGTTCGACATGTATTGCGAAAGTTCCATGCGCATGCTCGCCGTACACCCTTGGACTAGGGTGCGACCATGGCGAACCTGCGTGCGGCCCAGAAGCAGCTGACCCGACGACTGCTGCTCGACTCCGGCCTCGAGCTCTTCAAGTCGAAGGGGTACGCCGCGACGACGGTCGACGACATCGCGAAGGCGGCCGGGACCACGCGGGTCACCTTCTACGCCTACTTCCCCTCGCGCGGCGACCTCATGAAGGCACTGATCGACGAGCCGCTCAACGAGGCGCTGGATCGGGTCCGCTCCGCCGAGCACGGCTCGACGGCCCAGGATCTCGTCACCACGGTCGCCGACGGCACCCCCGAGGCGATCGCCGACTGGCTGCACCGGGTGGCCGCCACCTGGCCGGTCATCCACCCGATCATCCGGATCGCGCGCGATGCTGCCGCCGTCGAGCCCGACCTCGGCAACCTGATCGAGCGCTGGCTCGAGGAGCCGATCAGCGACATCGAGGACGGCCTGACCAAGGCCGGCCGCTTCGAGCCGCACCAGCGCCACTTCCGCGGCGTCCTGGCGATGGCGCAGCTCGACTACGTCGCCCAGAACTGGGAGGGATCCGACTGGCGGCTCACCCGCGAGCAGATGCTCGAGGAGCTCGCGGCCAGCTGGACGCGCCTGCTCACCTGAGACCGGACGCGACCTCGAAGAGCAACGCCCGCAGCCACTCGATGAACCGCTGGTCGGACAGGCGCGGGTTCCACACCATGTCGATGCCGACCGGCGGCACCGCGAAGGGCAGCTCCTCGATCCGCAGGTCGACGACCTGCTTCATCGCGGCGGCGACCCGGAGGCGCTGGAAGCCGACGACCCCGCTCGAGCAGGCGACCAGGTGCGGGACCAGCAGGTTGTCGGAGACCAGCTGGGCGGTGCGGAACGAGACGCCGCGCTCGTCGAGCAGGGTGTACGGCAGCACGCGGCGCTCGGCGTCGAAGACCACGTGGCGCTGCCCGGTGATCAGCTGCATCGCGCTCGCCTCGGGTGGCGTGTCCGGCGAGGCGATCAGCACCCACCGGTCGTCGTACAGGCGCTCTCGGGAGTAGGGCGAGAAGAAGGCGTCCGAGAGGAGCACGACGTCCACGCCCTCGTCGGTGAAGGCGGCCTCGGTCGGCATCGTGATCGTGCGGATGCGCAGACTCGCCTGTGGTGCGCGCTCGGCGACCAGGCGCGCGAGCGGTGCGCCGACCACGAACGCGGTGGTCGTCATCATCGCCACGGTGATCACCCGCCGGTCGGTGGCGGGGTCGAAGCCGGGGAAGTTCACGACACCCGCGGCCTGCTGGAGCGTGCTGCGCAGCGGCGCGATCAGCTCGAGTGCGCGCGGCGTCAACCGTGTCCCGCTCCCCTGGCGCACGAGGAGGTCGTCCCCGAGCAGACGCCGCATCCGGCCGAGCGCGTGGCTCATCGCGGGCTGGGTGAGACCCACCCGCTCGGCCGCCCTGGTCACCGAGCGCTCCTCCAGGAGCGCGAGCAGCGGCACGAGCAGGTTGAGGTTGACCGACGCGAGTCGGTCGAGGCCCGACCCCGCGGACTCCGGCTCGTCGCTCACGGGAGCCGACCCTACGCGGCGGCCCGGCGCAGCCGCGGGATCGGGATGCGGTGGTTGAGCGCTACCGCCGTGCCGGTGCCGTCCTCGTGCTGCCAGCGCAGCAGCCCGGCGGTGGCCACCTCTCCTGCGAGCAGCTCGGGGCTGCCGAGCAGCGGCAGGAAGCCGACCGCCTTCAGGCTGAGGCCGAAGCCCTCGGTCCAGAAGTACGGCTCGAACGCGATCGAGGGCGCCTCCGGTCCTCGGATGAGCGCGGCCGCGGCGACCTTGCTCTGCTCGATCGCGCTGTTCCACAACGGGATGCGGCGCGGTCCGCGACGGGTCGGGAAGACGGCCAGGTCGCCCACCGCCGCGATCTCGGGACGGAGCAGGCCCTGGTGGTTGGCGGCGAGGACCCCGTCACGCAGCAGGCCGCTGGAGCCGAGCCACTCGGTGTTGGGCAGGTCCCCCACCGCGCTCACCACCAGCTCCGCCTCGAGGACGCGACCGCCGTCGACGACGACCCGACCGCCCTCGACGCGGGCGCCCGCCGTCTCGACGATCGTCAGCCCCTGCTCGCGGGCGGCGTCGGCGAACACCTCGGACAGGAACGGGCCGAGCGCGAGCGCGAGCGGGGCGCCCTGGGAGGCGAGCGTCACCCGACAGCCGGCCGTGAGGCAGGCCGAGGCGATCTCCATGCCGAGGACCCCACCGCCGACGACGACCACCGAGGGTCTGGACGCGAGCCGCTCCCGCAGGGCGAGGGCGTCGTCGAGGCCGCGCAGGGTGAGCTCGCTCGGGTCCCGCGAGAGCCGCCGGGCGCGTGAGCCGGTGGCGAGGACGAGCGCGTCGTACGGGAGGGTGCCCCCGTCGTCGAGGGTGACGATCCGACGCTCGGGGTCGAGGCACTCGGCGCGACGGCCCAGCAGCTCGGTCGCCCCGTGGGTCGCCGGCGGCAGGTGGTGCGCCTCGAGGTCGCCGGCACCGAGCAGCGCCTTGGAGAGCGCCGGACGGCTGTACGCGGCGTGCCGCTCCTCGCCGACGACGGTCAGCTCGCCGTCGAAGCCGGCTGCGCGCAGCTCGTCCGCCGCGGTGAGACCGGCGATGCCGTTGCCGACGACGACGATCCGCTGCGGGCTGCTCATACGAGCCGGAGCGCCGCGACCGGGCAGACCCGGACGGCGGCGGCCGCCGCGCGGGCCTGCGGGGTGCCGTCCTCGACCCGAGCGACGTCGAGGACCAGGTCGCCCTCGTCGTCGAGGTGCATCAGGTCGGGCGCCGCCTCCTCGCACAGGCCGTGACCCTCGCAGCGGGGCTGGTCGAGCTCGATCACCAGGGTGCTCATGCGGGGACGACCTCCAGGACGGGGAGCGACTCGATGCTCCGGGTGGCGTTGTGCGGGACGCGCGTCTCGTCGCCGACGACGAGCCGCTCCACCCGGCGGGCGAGGGCGTCGATGATCGCGTGCGCCTCGAGACGCGCGAGGCCCTGGCCGGCGCAGCCGTGCACGCCGTAGCCCAGCGAGAGGTGGTCGACCGGGTTGCGCTCGACGGCGAACGTGTCGGGGTCGTCGTAGTGGCGCGGATCGCGGTTGCCGGCCCCGAACAGGATCGCCACCCGGGCGCCGGCCGGGATGGTGACCCCGTCGATCTCGACCTCGCGGGCGGTCTCGCGGCCCCAGGCATTGATGGGGGCCCAGAACCGGAGCACCTCGTTGAAGGCGCCCGGGATGAGGGACGGGTCCTTGCGGACCAACGCCAGCTGATCGGGGTGAGCGGCGAGGAGCGCGATGATGTTGCCGATGGCGCTGACGGTGTTCTCGACGCCGGCGGCGAGGTACTGGTGGATGATCGGGCCGGCCGAGCCCTGCGGGATCGCGCCCCGCTCCTGCGCCTCGAAGATGCCGCGTCCGATCGACCCCTCGGCCAGGTCGTCCTTGGCGACGCCGGCGCACCAGCGGTAGAGCTCGCCGGCGATCGGGAAGCTGTCGGCCGTGCGCGGGTTGAGCGGGCCGATCACCTGGTTGGCCGCCTTGCCCCAGGCGAGCATGTGGCCGCGCACCTCTCCGGTGAAGCCGACCAGGTCGGCGACGATCTCCAGAGGGAACGCCCGGGCGATCGCGTCGATCGCGTCGAACGAGCCGGTCGCGACGAGCTCGGCGACCAGCGCGTCGGCCCGGGCGTCGATCCGGCCCTTCAGGCCGCGCAGCGCCCGGGGCGAGAGGTTCTCGGTGAGCGCGGCCCGCAGCGCGGTGTGCTCCGGCGGGTCCGAGGCGAGCGAGGTGCCCACGAGCGCCTGGTTGACCATCGGGTTGAAGCCGATGCCGCGGGCGGAGGAGAAGGTCTCCCAGTCACCCAGGGCATCGCGGATGGCGTCGTACCTGGTCAGGGCGTAGACCTCGTTGGCGGGCAGGTGGACGACGGCACCCAGCTCGCGGAGCGCGGCGTAGGTCGGATACGGATCGATGAGGACGTCGTCGGCGAACAGGTCGACGTCGGAGGTCGGTGGTGTGGTCACGGCATCCAGTGAACGTGGCTGCCATCACATCCGTCCAACTCATAACCGGCATCCCGCGACATGCATGCCCTGCATGTCGCGGGATACCGGCACGAGCAGCCGCTTGCGCCTCAGTCCTCGCCGAAGTCGTGGTCGGGGTGGTTGGACTCCCCCGTGCACCAGTAGCCCCGCGTCGTCACCTGGGTCGGCGGCAGGGCCCGGACTCCCAGGGCATGGCGACGGATCCGCCGCACCGCCGACGCCTCGCACGCCGCCCACAGCTGGGTCGCGGGCGTGACGTCGCCGGCCTGCAGCGCCCGGACGAGCAGGTCACCGGGCTGGGTGCCCGCAGGCGCGTCGTCCCGGTGGTGCCACCTCAGCTCGACGCCCGGGTGCTCGGGCAGCGCGACGCGATCGGCCGCCGAGTCGACCTCGACATGCACGCGCGCGACCACCGACTCCGGCAGCGCCTCGATGAGCGTGGCGAGGGCCGGCAGCGCGCTCTCATCCGCAGCGATCCACCACGAGGTCGTCAGCGGGTCGACAGCGAACCGGCCACCGGGACCACCGATGGCGACCCGGTCACCGGGTGCGGCGTGCTCCGCCCACCGTGCCGCCGGGCCGTCGCCGTGCAGCACGAACCACACCTCGAGGGTGTTCGCGTCGGCGTCGTAGCGACGCGGCGTGTAGGTGCGCATCGTCGGTCGGCCCCCGGGCCACTCGAGTCCGTCGGGCCCGGCGATCGGGGCACGCAGGCGGCCGTCGGCGTCGGGCAGGAAGAGCTTGATGTGGGCGGTCGGGGCGGGCGGACCGAAGCCGGCCAGCGCGTCTCCCCCGAACGTGATGGCGCGCAGGCGGGGCGCGAGCCGCTCGACGGCGATCACCTCGACGGATCGCGGCGGTTGTCGGCGCGGGCCTCGTCCGCGATCCGAGGGGCGGGAGGCGGTCTCTTGGGTCATGGTGTGTCCTGGGTCGAGGGGTTCAGTAGCTGGCGCGATCGGGCGAACGCGTGGGGCCCGCGAAGCGGGCCGCGAGCGCCTCCGAGCCACGCGCGAGCATGGCCACGTCGGCGCCGACGAGGATGAAGGAGGCCCCGGCTTCGAGATACGCGTCGGCGACGGCCGGGTCGAACGCGTTCACCCCGACCGGCTTGCCCGTGGCCGCCACCGCGGCGAACGTCGCGCGTACGGCGGCGACCACGTCGGGATGGCTCTGCTGTCCGATCAGCCCCATCGACGCGGCCAGGTCGGAGGGTCCGACGAAGACCCCGTCGACGCCGTCGACAGCGGCGATCTCGGCGGCGTTCCGCACACCGGCGGCGGACTCGATCTGGACGAACAGCGAGACGTGATCGTCGGCGTCGGTGAGGTAGTCGTCGATCCGGTTCCAGCGGGCGGAGCGGGCCAACGCCGAGCCCACGCCGCGGATGCCGCGCGGCGGGTAGCGCACCGAGCCGACAGCGGCCTCGGCCTGCTCGACGGTGTCGACCATCGGCATCAGGAGGTTGCGGGCGCCGAGGTCGAGCACCTGCTTGATCATCACCGGCAGGTGGCCGGGGACGCGGACGAGCGGGATCACCGGGTACGGCGCGACCGCCTGGAGGTGGGCGAGCACCGACTCGAGGCCGTTGGGCGCGTGCTCCATGTCGATCAGCAGCCAGTCCAGGCCGCTGCCGGCGCAGATCTCCGCGACCAGCGGGCTGCCGCTGCACACCCACATCCCGGCCAGGGGTCGATCCGCCGCCGCGAGCGCGTCGCGCAGGGTCGGGGTCAGGCGAAGCGGCATGTGATCGTCCCCATCGGCCCGTAGTCGGCGAGCACGCTGTCGCCCCGCGAGACCCACATCGGGCGCGTGAACGAGCCCGCCAGGATGACCTCGCCGGCCTCGAGCCGGGTGCCGTGCTGGTGCAGCTTGTCGACGAGCCAGACGACGCCGGTGGCGGGGTGGTTGAGGACACCCGCCGCGACGCCGGTCTCCTCGATCGTCTCGTTGCGGTAGAGCAGCGCGGCGACCCAGCGCAGGTCGACCGCAGCGGGACGGGTCGGGTTTCCGCCGAGCACGAGTCCGCCGTACGCCGCGTTGTCGGAGATGGTGTCGACGATCGTGCGCCCCTCGATCTCCACGTGGGAGTTGAGCACCTCGAGCGCCGGGACGACGTACTCGGTGGCCCGGAGCACGTCGAAGATCGTGCAGTGCGGCCCCTCCAGCGGCTCCTTGAGCAGGAAGGCGAGCTCGACCTCGATGCGGACGTTGGAGAACGCGTCGAACGGGATCGTCGCGCCGTTCTCCCACACGGTGTCGTCGAACATCACGCCGTAGTCGGGCTCGGTGATGCCGGTCGCCGACTGCATCGCCTTCGAGGTCAGCCCGATCTTGCGGCCGATCAGCCGTCGACCGGCGGCGAGGCGCTGGTCGCGCCACACGCCCTGGATGGCGTACGCGTCCTCGACGGTGGCCTCGGGATGGCGGGCGGTGATGCGAGGGATCACCGTGCGCGTCCGGTCGGCCTCGGCGAGCTCGGACGCGAGCTCGGCGATGGTCTCAGCGGGCAGCATCGGAGGCTCCTTCGGTGGTGGTCAGGTAGGCGTTGAGGGTGGTCTCGCGGTGCCGGCGCGCGGCCCGCTCGAGCTCGACGGGATCGGCACCGCTCTCGATCAGGTCGAGCAGCTCGTCGTGCTCGCAGATCGACGCGGGCGCTCGTCCCGGCACGAACGTGATGGCCGAGTCGCGCAGGTTCCCCAGGCGCGCCCACTCCGCCTCGACGATCTCGATCAGTCGCGGGTTGGGGCACCGGCCGTAGAGGATGCGGTGGAACTCGCGGGTGCGGGTACGGAAGGCACGCGGGTCGACGTCGCGCAGGCTCTGGCGCATCAGCTCGTTGACCTCGCGGGCCCGGGCGATGTCGGCCGGGGTGAGGTGCGGCGCGGAGAGCGCCGTCGCCGCGCTCTCCACCACGCTGATCACCTGTGTCGAGAACCGATACTGCACCGCGTCGATCACCGCCACCCGGGCGCCGAGGTTGGGCTCGAACGTGATCAGCCCCTCCGCCGACAGCCGGCGGATGGCCTCCCGCACGGGCACCACGCTCATCGACAGCTCGCCGGCGAGCGAGCTGAGCACGAGCCGGTAGCCCGGCCCGAAGCGGCGGATCGCGATCTGCTCGCGGATCCAGTCGTAGGCGCGCTGCGACTTGCTGGTCTCGAGGGCCTCGGTCATGCCTGTCGCTCCGTGTCGTAGCGGGCCCGCCAGGCCGCGTTCATCGGGAAGAGCCCGTCGACCGGGTGCCCGGCGCGGACCTGGTCGGCGATCCAGGCGTCCTCATCCTCCTGGGCGAGGGCGGCGTCGACCACCTCCTCGGCGAGGGCGGGCGGGACCACGATCACGCCGTCCGCGTCGCCGACGACGATGTCGCCGGGCAGCACGGTGGTGCCACCGCAGCCGACGGCCACGTCGTGCTCCCAGGGCACGTGCCGGCGGCCGAGCACCGCGGGGTGCGCTCCGACGGTGTAGACCGGGATGCCGACGGCGGCGACCGCCTCGAGGTCGCGTACACCTCCGTCGGTGACGATCGCGGCCGCGCCGCGGGCGTGGGCCCGCAGCGCGAGGATGTCGCCCAGGGTCCCGGATCCGGTCTCGCCACGGGCCTCGATCACGATGACCTCGCCCTCCGCGACGGTGTCGAAGACCCGCTTCTGCGCGTTGTACCCGCCGCCGTGAGTGCCGAACAGGTCCTCGCGCAGGGGCAGGAACCGCAGCGTTCTGGCCGTGCCGACCACCTTCTGCTCGGGATGCAGCGGTCGGACGCCGTCGACGGTGACGTTGTCCAGCCCGCGCTTGCGCAGCTGCGCCGAGAGTCCGGCCACCGGTGCCCGGAGCAGCTTGTCGCGCAGCTCGGGCGAGAGGGTCGGTGCGGTCATCGGGCTGTCTCCTTGCCTTGAGATCGTGTAGGAAATCGCATGTTGAATGGCATGCCTTTGCGGCCCGCGGTGCCGTAGCATCGGGCCAGCCGGCTGCCGCCGGCGGTCCGCACAGAGGAGCTGATCCGGTGGCGAGCAAGGCCGAGCAAGCGTTCCAGATCCTGAAGGAGCGGGTCATGGACGGCACGTACGGCCCCGGCCACCGCCTCGTCATCGACCAGCTCGTCCGTGAGCACGGGATCAGCTCGGTGCCGTGGCGCGAGTCGCTGCGCCGGCTCGAGGCCGAGGGCTGGATCGACATCGTGCCCAACGTCGGTGCCGTGGTGAAGACCTTCGACACCGACGCCTGGCAGCACGGCATGTGCCTGGTGGCCCGGCTCGGCGGCTACGCGACGGCACTCTCCGCGCCCAAGCTGACGGCCGAGGACCTGGCGCAGGCCCACGCCCTCAACCGGCAGATGTCCGAGGCACTCGCCGACTTCGACCCGGCCCGCTTCGGCCGGCTCAACCGGCACTTCCACGACCTGCTGGCCTCCCGGGCCGACGACCACCGCCTCCTCGACATGGTCGAGAACGAGTGGAACCGGCTGGAGATGATCCGGCAGTCGGCCTTCTGGTACGCGCCGGGTCGCGCCCACGCGGCACTGGCCGAGCACGAGGGCATCCTCGAGCTCATCGAGGCCGGGGCGTCCGCGGAGGCCATCGAGGCCGCCGCGAAGCAGCACGAGCTCAACACCGTCGAGGCGGTCACCCGCTACGACGCCGAGCTCCATGAGGGCAGTCACGTCTGATCACTCCCCTGCGTCGGTCCGGCGTGCGCTCCACGCGTCGATGAGCGCCTTGCCGTAATCGTTGCCGTTGGGGTGACGCAGCGTGGTGTGGATGTGGAATCTCGCCGGCAGGGTGTTGGTCAGCCACACCCCGGCGTGGTCGTCGACCTCGGCCAGGATCACCGGCGAGTGCACGCGCAGGTAGAACGGCTGGCTGCCGTCGGTCGCGCCGTACCACGAGATCCGGGTCTCACCGAGGTGCTCGTCGTACTCCGCGAGGGTCAGCTCCCGCTGCTCCGGGACGAGCAGCAGGAGCGTGTCCTCGACGATCCCGCGCAGCAGCGCCCGCTGGGCCTCGGAGAGCTCGCTCGCCCGAAGTCCCTCGTACGGCACCACCCGGTTGTCGCGGAACGCGCCCGCGACGTGCCGCTCGTCGGCGGGATGGACCCGGCCCTCGGGCATCGCCGGGTCGAGCACCGAGGCGTAGACGACCGCCTGCGCCCGCTGCTCGCCGGTGAGCGAGCCGGCCAGCTCCAGGGCCAGCCGCTCGCGGGTCGCGAAGAGCGGCGGACGGGCATCGTCGCCGTCGGTGAGCGCCGGCTCGCCGCCGAGGAAGACCGGCGCGATCACGTGCCGGCCTCCGACGGCGACGAAGTTGACCACCACGTGGTGGCCGAAGAGCTGCCAGCCCCAGGGTGCGTCCGCGTCGGGGTCGCCGTAGAGCGCGAACCAGTACGAGCGCTCGTTCATCACCCGGGGCAGATCGACCAGCTCCCCGAGGTAGCCGTTGAGCCGCATCGCCTCGACGACCCGCTCGTACCCCTCGGCGCTGAGCGAGGCCGCCATCAGCGCATGCACCGCCGCGACCGTCTCCTCCGAGCAGACCTCGAGCCGCAGCCCGACCCGGTAGACGACGAACTCCGGGTTGGACCAGGCCCGCCAGTGCGGATGGTCGATCGGATGGCGGACCGCGTCGCGCTCACCGGAGGTGAGCGTGGCCAGGACCGCCTGCGCCGCGGTGGCGGCCGCGGCCGTCGCCGCACCGGCCGCCGGAGCTGCCGGGAGCCGGTAGAGATCCGCGCGCACGACCCCGTCGGTGGTGATCCCGGCGTAGGGCTCGCGGTAGAGCCCGTCCCAGGTCTCGAGCAGCTCGCGCAGGAACGGCGCCCGGTAGCGGTCCTGGGCGAACTCCTCGTACGACATCCCGCGCACGTCGGCGAGCTTGGGATCCGCGTGCGCGAGCAGGAAGGTGCGGAAGGAGGCGTCGGTGAGCTCGACCGCCTCCTCCCGCCCCGCGACCCGCGCGGTGGTGAAGTAGCCGTCGATGTCCTGGTCGGTCCCAGCGGCGTCAGCAGTGCTCATCGGTGCAATCAGATCGGCAGGTTGAACATGCGCTTGGCGTTGCCGTAGAGCACGGCCTCGCGGTCCTCGTCGGAGACCTCGATCTCGTTCTTCAGGAAGTCCACGCCCTGGCTCATCCAGCTGCGGAACACCGGGAACGACGAGCCGAACATGTAGTGGTCGGCGCCGTTGATCTGCATCGCGGCCTCGACCTGGAGCTTGCCCCACGAGTGCGGGTGGGTCATGTCGAAGTAGATGTTGTTCTCGAGGTAGCTCTTGATCTTCTCGCCGCCGGTGGGGTCGAGCCGGGTCAGCGACTCCTTCTTGTTCGACGCGTGCGGGGTCAGCAGGGCGGTGTTGGCGAACCAGTTGCCGCCGAACATCGTGTGGATGAAACGCAGGTCGGGCAGCTCGTCGAACATGCCGCTGAAGAGCTCACGGCCGACCGCGATGCCCTGGTCGATGATGCGGCCGTACTCGCGTCGCAGGTTGGTGTAGTCGATGACCGACTTCCACTCCACCGGCAGCGGGGTGTGGTGCACGATCACCGGCAGGCCCTTGTCGTTGAGCACCTTGAGGTAGGGGCGGAACACCTCGTCGTCGAGGTAGAGCTGACCGTAGTGGCAGGCGATCTGGACGCCGACGACGCCGAGCTCGTCGATGCAGCGCTCGAGCTCGTAGACGTTCTCCTTGCCGCCCCACGGCGGGACGCAGGCCGTGGAGAACAGGCGCCCGTTGGAGCGCTTGACGATGTCGGCGGCGTTGTCGTTGACGGCCCTGCAGGTCTCGAGGTCCAGCCACTCCTGCCACACCGGGACGCGCATGATGCCGTAGTCGACGCCGGCGTCGTCCATGGCGGCCAGCTTGGCCTCGGCGGAGTAGTCGCCGTCGACGTAGTTGAGGTTCTGGTAGCCCTTCGGCTTCTCCAGGATGAGCTGCGGCTTGCCGTCGTCGGCGGTGCCGACGCTCGCGATCTCGCCGAAGCCGCGCGGCGCGCTGTTGAGGAAGCCGTTGAGGATCTTCTCGTTGGTGAAGAGGTCCTCGGGCAGGTGGTGGATGTTGATGTCGACGACGGTCACGGTGGTCTCTCTCAGTCTCTTCGTTCGGTGCGTTCGTGTCTTCGTGTGCAGGTGCGGGGGGTCAGTCGCCGACCGCGGCACGCTGCCGCAGGCGGGTCCGCTGACCACCGGTGTAGATGGCGTTGACGATGCGGTCGGGGGTGATCTCGCCGGTGAGCTCCTCGCGGATCGTGCCCTCGTGGAAGACGAGGACGCGGTCGCAGAGCAGGGCGAGCTCGTTCTCGTCCGAGCCGGCGACCACGACGGCGCGGCCCTGTGCGGCGGCCTCGCGTACGGCCGTCACGATGATGTGCCGGGCGCCGACGTCGACGGCCTGGGTGGGCTCGTGCAGCACCAGCAGGGTGGGGTCGGTGGCGAGCCACTTGGCGAGCAGCACCTTCTGCTGGTTGCCGCCGCTCATGTTCTTGAGCAGTGTCTGTGCCGCCGGCGGGCGGACGTCGAGGCGCGCGATCCAGTCCTCGGCGAGCGCGCTCTCCGCGCCCGATCGCAGCGGCGCGACGAGACGCCGGCTGGTGCAGGTCTGCGGGAAGGCGATGTTCTCGGTGAGCGTCATCTCCATCGCGAGCCCGGCGGTGTCGCGACCCTCGGGGACGAGCGCGATGCCGGCTGCGATGGCCGTGGCGGGGCTGAGTCCGCGCAGCTTCCTGGTGCCGCTGGGCAGGGTGACCGTGCCGGCGTCGGCGCGGGCGACGCCGGAGATCAGGTACGGGACGTCGTCGTAGCCGGAGCCGCCGAGGCCGGTCAGGCCGACGACCTCGCCCGGGCGGACGTCCAGGGCGACATCGCGCACCCGCAGGCCGGCGAGGCCCGCGACGGCGATCGGATCGGCGTCGATCCGGACTGCCGCGCTGCGGTGCTCCAGGTCGTCGGCGTTGCGGCCGAGCATGAGGGAGGCGAGCGCGGTCTTGTCGAGCCCCTCGACCGGACGGCCGGCGACCACGACCTGGCCGTCACGCATCACGGTGACCCGGTCGGCGGCGTCCACGACCTCTTCGAGCCGGTGGGTGATGAGGAGGACCGAGGTTCCCTTCGCGACGATGCCGTCCAGGAGGAGGAAGAAGCGCTCGAGCGCCTCGCGCCCCAGCGCCCGGGTGGACTCGTCGAGGATGATGAGGCCGCCGTCCTCGGGCAGGTCCTGCAGCGCCCGGGCGATCGCGACGACCGCCCGGTCGTCCTCGCGCAGGTCGCCGACCTTCGCGTCGAGCGGAATGCTGCGCCCCATCCGCTCGAAGACGGCCTCCGTCGCGATGCGCTCCCGCGTCCAGTCGATGCGGCGCAGGAAGCGGGAGCCGGTGAGGCGCCCGAGCCGGGTGTTCTCCAGGACGGTGGCGTCCTTGACCAGCCCGAGGCTCTGGTGGACCACCGCCACCCCGCGGGCGCGAGCCTCGTCGGGCCGGATCGGCAGCTGGACCGCTGCCCCGTCGACGGTGACCCGGCTCCCCGCGTCCGGGTTGTAGACGCCGGTGAGGATCTTGGCGAGCGTGGACTTGCCGCAGCCGTTCTGCCCGATCAGCGCGTGGATCTCACCGGGCGCGACGTCGATGGCGACATCGCGCAGCACGCGTGCGGTGCCGAACGTCATCGACAGGGAGTCGACCGAGAGGCGGGAGCCCGCCGGCTCGGGAGCGTGCTCCCGAGCCGGCGACGAGACGGACTCGCTCACGCGACGCCCCACAGCTTCTTGAAGTCGTCGGTGAAGCTCGCCGGACCGAACCACTCACCCGATGCCTCCGCGGCGTCGGTGAGCTGGAGGCTGGCGACCGAGTCCTTGGTGAAGAGCCGGACCGGGATGGTGTAGTCCGGTGCCTGCGAGCCGAGCATCATCCGGATGACGGCGTCGACGTCGGCCCAGGCCTGGTAGCTGTTCGCCTGCCCCGCGGCCGCCACGATCTGACCACCCTTGAGCGCCTTGAGGCTGCTGAGCTCGGCCGCGCCGGTGAGGACCTTGATGCCGCTCTTTCCAGCGGCCTGGATGCCGCCCAGGGTCGGCTGCAGGAACTGCTCGAACTGGCTCTGGACGTAGGTGATGTTCGGGTCCTTGAGCAGCGCGGCGCTGGTCGAGGACGGCACCAGGGCGAAGTTGGAGGAGGAGACCTCGTTGATCGAGACCTTGCAGTCGGGGCAGTCGCTGCTGAAGACCTTCTTGCCGGCGGCGACGAAGACGGGCTGCGAGGGACCGTCGGAGTTCTGGTTGATCAGGATGTCGGCCTTGCCCCCGGAGTCCTGGATCGTCCACTTGGCCAGCGCGGTCTGCTGGTCGGAGCCGGCGTTCTCGCCGACGTAGGCCAGCGTCTTGGACTGCGGGTGGGTGTCGTCGAGCACCTGGCTGTTGATGACGACCGGGATCCCGGCCTTCTGGGCGGCGTCCAGGGAGTTCGCGGCCATGCCGTACGGGATCGCGTCGGTGACGATGGCGCCGGCCTTGGCGCTGGTCGCCTGGGCGACGCAGGCGTTGATGTCGGTCGGGGTGCCCTTGCCGTCGCAGACCTGGACCTTGAGGCCCGCGGCCGCCGCGGCGGTCTCGATCACCTTGGCGGTGCCGCCGAACTGCGGCGCCTGGAGGGTGACCGGGATGTAGTAGATGGTCTTCCCCTTGAGCGTGGAGACGTCGCCCGAGATGGCGTCGGTCGGCGTCGGGTACGCATCCAGTGGCTTGTCCAGCGCGGCGACGTCGGCGGCGAGGTCGGATCCGTCGCCGGCGGCGGCCGAGGTGGTGGGGGCAGCCGCGGCCGAGTCACCGTCGGCAGCGTTGTTGGAGCTGCTGCCACAGGCTGCCAGCGAGGCGACCAGGAAGGCGGCGGCGCCGGTGGCGGCGAGGGTGCGCGTGCGCCCGGGCCGGACGAGACGGGAGGTGCTCATTGCAGGACTCTTTCTGTGGATGGTGACAGGGGCCGAACGGGGTGATGCGTGGTGCTCAGCCAGCTCACCGAGAGCGCTGGTGCAGGACGGTCGAGATGGTCACCGCGACGACGAGGACGCCGCCGTAGAAGACGTCGGAGACCCAGCTGGTGGCACCGAGGAGCTGGAGGCCCAGCACGCCGGTGGCCAGGAAGAAGACGGCGATCAGGGTGCCGAGCGGGTTGAACCGCCCGGGCTGGAGGATCGCGGTGCCGAGGAACGTTGCGGCGAAGATCGGCAGGAGGTACATCTGCGAGGAGTTGGGGTCGAAGCCACCGGTCTGGGCCACGGCGAGGACGCCGGCGAGACCGGCGAGCAGGCCACCGATGGTGAAGGCGCCGATCCGGATCCGGGTGACCCGGACGCCGGCGAGTCGGCTGACCTCACGGCTCTCCCCGACGAAGCGCATGTTGCGGCCCAGGGGCGTGAAGTGCAGGACGTAGGCGAAGCCGAGCATGAGGACGACGCCGTAGTAGAAGCCGATCGGCAGCCCGAACAGGGGGTGCGCGGCGATCTTCTGGAACGACACGGGCAGGCCGCTGACGGGCATCAGGTTGGAGAGCCACAGCGCGATCCCGAGCAGGAGCGTGCCCACGCCCAGGGTGACGACGATGGTGTTGACGCCGACCTTGACCACCAGCCAGCCGTTGACCTGGCCGACCAGCGTCGACACGAGCAGCGCGACGAGGGCGGCGAGCCACACGTTCCAGCCGTGGTTGACGTTGAGGACCGTGACGAGCGTGCCGGAGAGGCCGAAGTTGGAGGCGATGGACATGTCCACGAACTCCCCGACCAGGATCGTGCAGAGCAGCGCGGCGGTGAGGAAGACGAGGGTCTGCTGGCTGTAGCCGCCGAGGATCGTCTTGACGGTCCCGCTGGTCATGAAGGTGTCCGGGCGCACGATGCAGAAGAAGACGATCATCGCGACCCAGACGCCGATGACGGCGAAGCGAGCCGCGAGCCAGCCGGCGCTGGAGGTCTTCGGCGCGGCAGGCTCGGCCGCCCTGCTCCCGGCAGGCGCCTGGGTGGCGGTGGACGAGGTGTGGGACATGCGAACTGGGTGCTCCCGTCTTGCGGTGTGACGACGTCCTTGGCGGTCGCTCGGCGAGTGCCGGCAGGATCCCGACGTCGGATCGTGTACGAAACGATATACGCAATTTGCTGTGACGCAAGTCCCAAAATGGGACGTGTCAAATCGTTGTTGAGATCGTACACGATTTCCTCTAGGGTCCTCGACATGACCGCCGCACCCCTGGATATCGCCATCATCGGAGCCGGCCCTGCGGGCCTGCTCACCGCTCTTCGCATGCACCAGCAGGGCCTTCGTCCGACCGTCTACGAGGTCGTCCCCGAGCTCAGGCCGCTCGGCGTCGGCGTCGACATCAAGACCGTCGGCACCGCCGAGATCGACGAGCTCGGACTGCTCGACGAGTTCCGCGCGATCTCGGTCGACGCCGAGGACTCGATCTTCTACAACCACTTCGGCCAGGAGATCTACGCCGAGAAGTGCGGCGTGCACATGGGCTACCTGCACGAGCAGCGCTTCGTGCACCGCGGCACCCTGCAGATGCTCTTCTACAAGGTCGCCCTCGAGCGGCTCGGCGCCGACGCGTTCCGGCTCGGCGTGGGCGTCACCGGCTACGCGCAGGACGACGCCGGCGTGACGCTCGACCTGCGCCACGCCGACGGCCGTACGTCCCAGGCCCGGCACGACGCCGTCATCGCCGCGGACGGGATCAGGTCGGCGATCCGCGCGCAGATGTTCCCCGAGATGGCCCAGCCGCACTTCTCCGGCATCACGATGTGGCGCGGCACGACGCTGATGGAGCCGTTCCGTGGCGGCCACACCATCCTGCACATCGGCGACCCCAACGTCGCCTCGATGATCGTGTACCCGATCGCCGAGGACTTCGAGGGCAGCGGCAAGGTGCTGGTGAACTGGGTCGCGGAGACCAACGGCGAGGAGACCATCGAGGACTGGAACCAGATCGGCGACATCTCCGAGGTGATCCCGCTCTTCGACACCGTCGACCTGCCGTTCCTCGACGTCCAGCAGATGATGCGCGACGCCCGCGAGGTCTACCTCTTCCCCCTGATCCGACACGAGCCGCTCGACGGCTGGGTCGACGGCCGGGTCGTGCTGCTGGGCGACGCCGCGCATGCGATGTACCCGCGCGGCGGCAACGGCATCACCCAGGCGATGCTCGACGCCCGCGTGATCGTCCAGCAGCTGGCGGCGAACCCGACCGACCCGCACGCCGCGTTCGTGGCGTACGACGCCGCGCGCCGCGAGGGGGTCAACCGGATCCTGATGAACATGCGCGGCGAGGGCTACGAGGTCATCCGGCGGATGGTCGCCGAGCGCACCGGGGGCAAGCCGTTCACCGACGTCGAGGAGGTCCTCCCGCTCGCGGAGGCCGACGAGATCTTCAGCAGGTACCACGCCCTGGTCGGCTCGCCGCGGCCCGGCTTCGAGGCCGGACAGGCGACGGGGTACCGCACCGCGCACGCGCTCACCTCCGCGCAGGTGTGAGGCCCGTGATCACCGTCGACCCTGTCGTCGTGGCCGACGACACCACCCGTGCCGCGATCCTCGCGGTCGAGGCGCGGCGCCAGCAGGCGCTGCTCGACGTCGACGTCGCCACCCTGAGCGACCTGTACGACGACTCGCTGATCCACACCCACGCGCCGGGCCTCACCCACACCAAGGCACAGCTGCTCGAGCACGTCGCCACCCGCGCGCCGTACAAGGGCGCCACCCGGGGCGAGCTGACGATCCGCGTCATCGGCGACGTCGCCATCATGACCGGTCGCCTGGTCAACCGGCTCGGCAGCCCGGACGGCTCCGAGCGCACCGTCGCCGGCCAGGTCATCCAGGTCCTGCGTCGCTGCGAGGACGGGGCGTGGCGGTTCGTCAGCTTCCAGATGACCCCGGACGGCGAGCACGTCTGGACGCCCACGGCCGCCGAGAAGGCCGGGCTCGACATGATCGACCAGGAGGAACAGCAGTGAAGATCGCCCGCTTCCACACCAGCGACGGCCCCACCCGGCTCGGACGCGTCGACGGGGACCGGGTCACCGACATCTCCGACGTCGTCGGGGGCACCTCCCTGCGGGCGATCCTGCCCGTGCTGCCGTCCCTGCGCGCGCAGATCCTCGCCTCGCGCGGCCCCCAGCACGCGCTCGCCGACGTCGTCCTCGAGGCACCGATCGACAACCCGCAGAAGTACCTCGGCATCGGCATGAACTACAAGGAGCACGCCGAGGAGGCCCGTGCGGCCGGGATCCCGATCCCGACCAGCCAGCTGTGGTTCAACAAGCAGGTCAGCTGCATCACCGGTCCCCATGACGGCATCGTGAAGCCGAACATCTCCGACGCGCTGGACTACGAGATCGAGCTGGGCGTGGTGATCGGTCAGCGCTGCAAGCACGTCTCGGTCGAGAACGCCCGCTCCGTCATCGGCGGCTACCTGGTCGCCAACGACGTGTCGGTCCGCGACTGGCTGCAGAAGCGCTCCCCCACGTTCACCCTCGGCAAGTCGTTCGACACCCACGGCCCGATCGGCCCGTGGCTCACCACCGACGACGAGGTCGAGGACCCGCTGGCGCTGCAGATGCGGCTGACGGTCAACGGCGAGGTCCGCCAGGACTTCCCCACCAGCGACATGATCTACGACATCTACGAGCAGATCGCCTACCTCACCCAGGTGTTCACGCTGATGCCCGGCGACATCCTCGCCACCGGCACCCCGGCCGGGATCGGAGCGCCGACGGGCGACTTCCTCAAGGTCGGCGACGTGGTGCGGGCCGAGATCGAGGGCCTCGGTGCCCTCGAGAACACCGTCGTCGCGGAGGGCTGATCGGGTGGCCGAGAGCATCGACGTCCCCGGGTTCCGGCACGCCAACCCCATCCCCGCCGGAAGCCGTATCGGCCCCTTCCTCGCCTCGGGAGCGCTCACCGGCCGCGACCCGGAGACGCAGGAGATGCCGGTCGGCCTGAGCCAGCAGTGCGAGAACGTCTTCATCCATGTGCGCGCGCTGCTCGCCGCGGCCGGCGCCGAGCCCACCGACATCCTGCGGATGACGTTCCACCTCGCCGACCCGAGCGATCGCGAGGCGCTCAACCGCGAGTGGCTGGCGATGTTCCCCGATCCCGAGCACCGCCCCGCGCGCCAGGCGATCGCGGCCCGGCTCGACGGCGGCGCGCTCATCCACGGCGAGCTGCTCGCCGTCCTGCAGGAGAAGTGACCCGGAGAAGAAGTGACCCGGAGAAGTGACCCGGAGAAGAAGTGACATGGAACCGATGACGTACGAGGCACCGCTCACCATCAAGCGGATGCTCTTCACCACCTGGGCCCTGCTCGACTCGCTCAGCCCGGATCTGCGCGGCCAGATGCATCGCCCCGCGATGGACGACCCCCACCGGGTCGACTGGGACTTCATCCCGAAACCCGACCGCACCGGGGTCCCGCTCGCCAAGCTCGACCACCACCAGCGGATCCTCGCGCACGCGCTGATCAGGTCCGGGCTGAGCATGCGCGGCTACAGCCAGGTGCTCTCGGTGATGGCGACCGAGAACATGCTGCGCGAGATGGAGGTGCTCGAGCGCGGCTTCGGCGTCATCGCCGGCGAGTTCCGCGACCCGGAGGGCTACTGGATCACCGTCTTCGGGCGTCCCGGCTTCGAGGACACCTGGGGGTGGCGGATCATCGGCCACCACCTCTCGTTGAGCTACACCGTCGTCGCGCAGCGCTACCTCACGGTGACCCCGTTCGCGATGGGCGCGATGCCGATCCCGGCCGGAGTGCTCGACCCCCTGGGCCGCAGCGAGGAGATGGCGTTCGAGATCCTCGACGGGCTCTCGGCCGACCTGCGCGCCGCAGCGGTCGTCCACGACGTCGCCCCGGCCGACTTCGTCACCCGGCAGGTGCCGCGCGTCGGCGCCGAGGAGTGGTCGGACCCGGTCGACCTGGGCATCGTCGGCTACGAGATCACCGACCACGACCGCGAGGCGCTCCGCTTCGTGCAGGCCGATCCGTCCGGCATCAGCGGCGCCGACCTCGACGGGCGACAGCTGGGCGCCGTACGCGATCTCCTGTTGCGGTTCGTCGAGACCGGTCCCGAGGAGCTGAGCAGCCAGTACCGCGAGCAGGTGCTCGCCGAGGACCCGAAGCACCTGCGGTTCGCCTGGGCCGGCGGCACCCGCCCCGACACGGCGCACTACTACCGGATCTCGACCTCCGGCCTGCTGGTGGAGGCCGACAACGCCGTCGCCGCGGGGCAGCATGTCCACACCGTGTGGCGCGACCTCGCCAACGACCTGGGCCACGACCTGCTGCTCGACCACTACCGCCGACACGGGGCGAACGGCGAGCACCTGCGACGACGGCTGGTCTCGCACCGGGCGAGTGAGGGTGCCCCGCTGCAGACGGGGGCCTGGTACGTGCCGCAGGTCTACCGGAGGCCCTGAGCCGCCGCGCGCCCGCCTCTTCTACGCGGGCCAGCTCACGCGGGCCAGCCGGTGTAGCCCTCGGCCAGGTAGGTCGAGCCGGCCTCGGAGCCGACCAGGGTGGCCAGCTCACCGGCCTGCCGCCGCTCGTCGAAGTCGCTGGACTCCGGCAGGCGATGCAGCATCGAGGTCATCCAGTACGAGAAGTGCTGCGCTCGCCACACCCGGTCCAGCGCCCGGGCCGTGTAGGTCGACAGGGCTTGCTCGTCGCCGCGGCACAGCGCACGCTCGATCAGCTCGGCCAGGACCCGGACGTCGGCGAGTGCCAGGTTGAGCCCCTTGGCGCCGGTGGGCGGGACGGTGTGGCCGGCATCGCCTGCGAGGAACAGCCGCCCGTGCTGCATCGGCGTCTGGACGAAGCTGCGGAAGGGCAGCACCGACTTGTCGATGATCGGTCCCTCCTCGAGCCGGAAGCCGTCGCCGCCGGCGAGACGGGTCTGCAGCTCCTCCCAGATCCGGTCGTCGGACCAGTCCTCGACCAGCGTCGCCGGGTCACACTGGAAGTACATCCGCTGCACGTCCTCGGTGCGCTGGCTGATCAGCGCGAAACCGCGCTCGGAGCGGGTGTAGATCAGCTCGGGGGCACTCTTCGGCGCCTCGCACAGGATGCCGAACCACGCGAAGGGATACTCGCGGAAGTACTGCTGCCGGTCCTCCACGAGCGGTCGGCACACGCTGCGCGATCCGTCGGCGCCGACGACCAGCTCGGCCGTGATCTCGTGCCGAGCCCCGTCGGCGTCCGCATAGACGACGCGGGGTGCGTCCCGGACGTCGTGGACCTCCACGCCGCTGACACCGAAGCGCACGTCGCCGCCGTCGCGCTCGCGGGCCGCTGCCAGGTCGATGAAGACCTCGGTCTGGGGGTAGAGCCAGACCGAGGCGCCGACGAGCCGCTCGAAGTCGAGATGGTGGCTCTCGCCGTCGAAGCGCAGGTAGATCCCGCCGTGCCGATCGCCCTCGCGCAGGACCCGGTCGCTGACACCCGACTCGACCAGTAGGCGGACGCTGTCGCGCTCGAGGATGCCGGCGCGATGCGTCGTGGCGATCTCGTGGTGGGTGCGGTGGTCGACGACCACGCTGTCGACGCCGGCGACGTGCAGCAGGTGCGAGAGCATCAGGCCGGCCGGGCCACCGCCGACGATCGCCACCCGGGTCCGGGTGCTGGAGGCGAGGGCGCCGGCCCCGGCGCTGGTGGGACGAGGGAGGGCGGTCATGGGCGGCAGCCTAGGAAGGGCGGGGCTCGCCGTCTGCCGCTAGATTTCGCTGAGTGAAAACGGGAGGAGATCCGGCCGGCATGGTCCCGGTCCCGGACGGTGTCGTGGCCCGGGCGCTGTCGATCCTCGGCGCGTACGACCCGGAGCACCGCCGCCTGAGCCTGACGGAGCTGGCGTCACGCACGGGGCTGCCCATCCCGACCACCCTGCGCATCGCGCGGCAGCTGGTGACGGGCGGGGCACTGGAGCGCATCGCCGATGGCCGCTATGTGATCGGGCCTCGCCTGTGGGACCTCGGCCTGCTCGCACCGGTGCGCACCGAGCTGCGCGAGATCGCCGCGCCGTACCTCCAGGACCTCCAGGCTGCGACGCGCGCGACGGTCCACCTCGCCGTCCGCGACGGCGACGCCGCGCTGTACCTGGAGCGGCTGTCCGGACGTGCCTCCGTCCCTGCGGCCAGCCGGGTCGGAGGTCGCCTCCCGCTGCACGCGACGGGCGTCGGCAAGGTGCTGCTCGCCCACGCTCCCGACGAGGTCCGCCAGCGGGTGCTGGCGAACCTCGGCCGCCACACCGCCTACACCGTCACCGCGCCCGGGGTGCTGAGCGCCCAGCTGGCCCGCGTGCGACGTGACGGCTACGCCACCACCGCCGAGGAGATGACGCTGGGCGCCTGCTCCGTCGCGGTGCCCGTCTACGACGGCGCCGTCGTGGTCGCCGCCCTGGGGCTGGTCGTGCCCAGCCTGGCACGCGAGCGCGTGCGGCTCTCGTCGGCCCTGACCGTCGCCGCCCACGGCATCCAGCGCGAGCTCGCCCGGGCCGAGACATCGCACCCGGGCGAGCGACTCAGGAGCCGCCCGGCCGGCGGCGCGAGCCCGACGGCTGACGTCGCGCCGCCGGGGAGCCGAGCAGCCGGGAGATCGACCGGCTCGCCGCCCGCAGCGCGGGCGTGATCGCCTGCGCCGATATCGGTCCGTCGGCGTGGAAGACCACGGAGAGCGCGGCCACGACGGTGTCGTCGGCGCCGCGGACCGGGCAGGCCACCGAGACCGCGTCCGCCGTGACCTGCCGATCGCTGATCGCGACGCCACTGTGGCGTACGTCGGCCAGGGCCGCTCGCAGGCGCGTCCCGTCCGTCACCGTGTGCGGGGTCCAGCGGCGCAGCCGACCGCCGATCACCTCCTCCTGGACCGCCGTCGGAGCGTGCGCGAGCAGGACCAGCCCGACGCCGGTGGCGTGCATCGCGAACCGTCCGCCGACCCGGGTCAGGACCGGGACCGCTCCGCGTCCGGTGAGGCGCTCCAGGTAGACGATGTCGAGATGGTCGCGGACGGCCAGCTGGACGTTCTCGTGCGTGGCCTCGTAGAGGTC
This sequence comes from Nocardioides sp. JCM 18998, assembly GCF_055391535.1. Lineage (NCBI taxonomy): Bacteria > Bacillati > Actinomycetota > Actinomycetes > Propionibacteriales > Nocardioidaceae > Nocardioides > Nocardioides sp. JCM 18998. The sequence continues at coordinate 2,910,203 of NZ_AP043886.1, read as the reverse complement.
CTCCATGATCGGCAGGGCCACCTCGCGCAGCGGAACACCGCGCGGCGCCAGCGCAGCGATCTCCCACAGCCGCAGGCCCAGCTCGTAGTGACCCGAGCCGGTGCGCTCGAGGGCGCCCCAGGCGAGCAGGTCCGTCACGATGCGGTGCGCGGTGGTCAGCGCGAGGTCCGCTCGGCGGGCCACCTCGGACAGGCTCAGCCGCGGCTGGTCGCTGGTGAAGGCCCCCAGCACGTCGAGCGTCTTGGTGGTCAGAGAGGCGGCGTTCGCGGTGGCGGGCACCCGATCAGTATGTCTTCCGGTAGGCGGAAAGGATGTGTCAACGGTCACGGCGTGACCAGCAAGGTTTCCTGACGAACCTGCTTCACCCCGAGACCCCAGGAGATGTCATGCCGAGCTGGCCGCTCAACCAGTGGTACGTCGCCGCGTACAGCAGCGAGATCGAGGACGGCCTCCTCGGCCGGACGATCTGCGATGAACCCATCGTCCTCTACCGCACCTCCGAGGGCGAGGTGGTGGCGCTGGCCGACCGCTGCGTCCACCGCCGCTACCCGCTCTCGCTGAGTCATCTCAAGGACGACCAGATCATCTGCGGCTACCACGGCTTCACCTACGACAAGACCGGCGGCTGTGTGGCAGCACCGGCCCAGAAGCGGATCCCCCGCGCCGCGCGGGTGCCCGCCTTCGCGGCGCACGAGCAGGACTCCTTCGTCTGGATCTGGATCGGCGACCAGGACCGCGCGGACACCGTACTGATCCCGCGGGCGCCCTGGCTCGACAGCCCGGACTACACCGTGGTCCGCGGCCGCGAGCCGATCAAGGGCCGCTACGGCCTGCTGGTCGACAACCTGATGGACCTCTCCCACGAGACCTACCTGCACGGCGGCTACATCGGCACCCCCGAGGTCGCCGAGACCCCGATCACCACCGAGGTCGACGAGGAGGCGAACGTCGTCTACGTCAGCCGGCACATGGACGACGCCGAGTGCCCGCCGTTCTACGCCAACTCCACCGGCATCGAGGGCCGGATCACCCGCTGGCAGGACGTCGAGTACCACGCGCCGTGCCTCTATCTGCTGCACAGCCGGATCGCCCCTGTCGGCGTACTCCCTCCCGAGGAGGGTCCCGACGACGAGGCCTTCCACGTCGAGGTCACCTACGCGATCACCCCGGAGACCGAGCACTCGACCCACGACTTCTGGATGGTGGCACGCGACTTCGCGCTCGGCGACGAGAAGGTCACCGAGTACCTCGCCACCAACAACCACACCGTGGTGATGCAGGACGTGGTCGCGCTCAACATCCTCGAGGAGGTCGTCGAGAGCGAGAAGGAGAACTACCAGGAGCTCTCGATCAACATCGACACCGGCGGCCTGGCCGCGCGGCGCATCCTGAAGAAGCTCGTCGAGGCCGGCGAGACCGTCGCGGAGCCGGTCTGATGGCCGCGCCGAAGAACGCGCCGGAGGGGTCGACAGCGCCGGTCAGGGCCGACCTGCCAGCACCCTCGCGGATGCTCCGGGGCCGCACCGTTTATCGCGTGGTGTGGCAGCTGAACACCGACGTCCTGGTCGGCTACTGCTGGTGCGGCACGCCGTACGAGGCCACCGATCCCATCGAGCTGTGGGACTGGCTGCTCGCCCATCCGGCGACCCACGGCCCCACGGACCGCGGACCCGGAGCGACACCCGGGCCCGGCACGCCCGAGCGAGAGCTGGTGACGACGTGAGCGCGAGCCCTCCCTCACCGAGCCCGTCGAGGCGCCTCGACGAGCTCGGCGCACGCCACCCCGCCGACGAGCACGAGCTCGAGCTCCGGATCGAGGCGATCGACGAGCCCGCCGACGGCGTGCGCCGGCTGCACCTGGTCGACCCGAGCGGCGCCGCACTGCCGGCCTGGCGGCCCGGCGCGCACGTCGACCTGCACCTGGGCGACCTGGTGCGGCAGTACTCCCTGTGCGGCGATCCCACCGACGCCGCACGGTGGAGCGTGGCGGTGCTGCGCGAGCCGGAGGGCCGAGGCGGCTCCGGCTATGTGCACGACAAGCTCGCCGTCGGCGATCTGGTCACGGCGCGCGGGCCCCGCAACCACTTCCCGCTCGTGCCCGCCGAGCGCTACCTCTTCATCGCCGGCGGCATCGGCATCACTCCCCTGCTGCCGATGATCGCGGCGGCCGAGGCCGCGGGCGCGGACTGGCACCTGGCGTACGGCGGCCGGACGCGTGCCTCGATGGCGTTCGCCGAGGACCTCACGAAGGCGTACGGCGCACGGGTGGACGTGTATCCGCAGGACGAGGTCGGGCTGCTGCCCCTCACCTCGCTCCTGCCCGCGGCGCAGGACGACGCGCTGGTCTACTGCTGCGGACCGACGCCGCTGCTGAGTGCCGTCACGGAGCTGTGCTCGCAGCGGCCGGAGGGCCTGCTGCACCTGGAGCACTTCGCGCCGACCGCGCAGCTGCACGCCGCCGGCGACGGCTCCTTCGAGGTCGAGCTGGCCGACTCCGGCCTGACCCTGACGGTGCCGGCGGACGGCACGATCCTGGAGACGGTCCGGGCCGCGGGCATCAGCGTGCTGTCCTCCTGCCAGGAGGGCACGTGCGGCACCTGCGAGACCGGCGTGCTGGACGGCATCGTGGACCACCGCGACACGATCCTGACGAACGCGGAGCGCGCCGAGAACGACGTCATGTACGTGTGCGTGTCGCGAGCCGCGGCAGGCTGTCCCCGGCTGGTGCTGGAGCTCTAGCAGGGCGCCGGACGCTCCTTGCGCGCCGCCGCGCGACCTGCTGTAATAAACAGGAATCCTGCTTATTACTCGGAGGTCCCGTGTCCCCCTCGTTCGTCGAACTGCCGACCACCCTGCGCGCCGAGCGCCGCGGCCGGGTCGCGGTCCTCACCCTGGCTCGCCCCGAGAAGCGCAACGCGATCAGCGACGAGACCGTCGTGGCCCTGGGACGCTTCTTCACCGAGCTGCCCGAGGACATCGGCAGCGTCGTGATCGCCGCCGACGGCGACCACTTCTGTGCCGGCCTGGACCTGGCCGAGATGGCGGAGCGGGACACCCTGGGCGGCGTCCGGCACTCGCGGATGTGGCACCGCGCCTTCGAGCAGATCGAGTTCGGGCCGGTCCCCGTCGTCGCCGCCCTCAAGGGTGCCGTCATCGGCGGGGGCCTGGAGCTGGCGGCGGCGACGCATATCCGGGTCGCCGAGCGCTCCACCTTCTACGCCCTGCCCGAGGGCATGCGCGGCCTCTTCGTCGGCGGGGGCGGCTCGGTCCGGATCCCCCGCCTCATCGGCGTCGCCCGGATGGCCGACCTGATGCTCACCGGTCGTCGCTACGACGCCGAGCAGGGCGCCGCCGCAGGCCTGTCCCAGTACGTCGCCGACGACGGCGCCGGCCTCGATCTCGCCCTCGAGCTGGCGACCCGGATCGCGGAGAACGCCGCCCAGACGAACTACGCGATCGTGCAGGCCCTGCCCCGGATCGCCGAGGCCAGCCCGCACGAGGGCTACATGATGGAGTCGATGATGGCCGCCATCGCGCAGGGCACCGACGACGCCAAGCAGCGGATGCAGGCGTTCCTCGACGGTCGCGCCCAGAAGGTGACCGACCGGTGAGCGGGCCGATGGGCGTGCAGACCGGTGACGTGCTCTGGACGCCACCCGCGGACGTGCTGGAGACGACACAGGTGGGCCGCTTCGTGACCTGGGTCAACGAGCACCGCGGCCTCGAGCTGCGCGACCACGACGGACTGTGGCGCTGGTCGGTCGAGGACCTGGACGGCTTCTGGTCGGCGATCTGGGAGTTCTTCGAGGTGACCGACCACGGCGAGCGCAGCGCCGTACTGGCCACGCGCACCATGCCGGGCGCCACCTGGTTCCCCGGCTCGCTGCTCAACTACGCCGAGCAGGCACTGCGGGGCGCCGGCCCCAGCAACGGCCCCGACGCCGCGGCCGTGCTCGGCCGCTCGCAGGCACGCCCCGACGTGGACCTGACCTGGGCCGAGCTGCGCGACCAGGTCGCACGTGCTCGCCGCGTCCTGGTCGACCTGGGCGTGCAGCCCGGCGACCGGGTGGCCGGCTACCTGCCCAACACCCCGGAGGCACTGGTCGCCTTCCTGGCCGCGGCCGGGCTGGGCGCGGTGTGGACCAGCTGCGCGATCGAGTTCGGTCCCCGCAGCGTCATCGACCGGTTCGGGCAGGTCGAGCCGGTCGTGCTGATCGTCGCCGGCGGCTACCAGTACGGCGCCAAGCCGATCGACCGCCGCGACCAGGTCAGCGAGATCGTCGCCGAGCTGCCGAGCGTGCGCCACGTCGTGGACATCGAGTACGGCGAGTGGCGCGTGCCCGGTGCCGCGCCGTGGACCGGCCTGCTCGCCGAGGTCACCGCACCGATCCCCGACACCACGCCGGTGCCCTTCGACCACCCGCTCGTGGTGCTGTTCTCCTCGGGCACCACCGGGAAGCCGAAGGCGATCGTGCACGGCCACGGCGGCATCACGCTGGAGCACCTGAAGAACCACGCGCTGTCATGGGACCTCGGGCCGGGCGACGTGATGCTCTGGTACTCCACCACCGCCTGGATGATGTGGAACGCCCTGGTCTCCGGACTTCTGGTCGGCTCCACGATCGTGATGATCGACGGCGACCCGGCATACCCCGATCTCGCCTGGCAGTGGCGCCTGGCCGAGCAGACCGGCGCGACCCTGATGGGTGCGAGCCCGGGCTTCGTGATGGCCTGCCGCGCCGCCGGGATCGACCTGCGCGACCTCGACCTCAGGATCCGCGTCGTCGGGTCGGCAGGCTCACCGCTGCCGCCCGAGGGCTACGCCTGGATCGGCGAGCAGCTCGGAGCGCACGTGCAGCTCAACGTCGGCAGCGGCGGCACCGACGTGTGCAGCGGCCTGGTGCAGAACAACCCGCTGCTGCCGGTCCGCGCCGGGATGATCTCCGGGCGCGCCCTCGCCGTCGACGTGCACGCGTACGACGCGGCGGGCCGCGAGGTGATCGGCGAGCCCGGCGAGCTGGTCGTCACCGCGCCGATGCCCTCCATGCCGATCGGGCTGTGGGGCGACGCGGACGGCACCAGGCTGCGCGACACCTACTTCGATACCTACCCCGGCATCTGGCGGCACGGCGACTGGATCGTCTTCGAGCCGGACGGCAGCTGCGTGGTCACCGGTCGCAGCGACGCCACCCTCAATCGCGGTGGCGTCCGGCTCGGCACGGCGGAGTTCTACCGTGTCGTGGAGGAGCTGCCCGGCGTCGCCGACAGCCTGGTCGTGCACCTGGAGGATCCGGCAGGGGGAAACGGCGAGCTGATCCTCTTCGTCACCACCTCGCCGCAGCGCGGAGAGCTCGACGACGCGTTGATCGCCACGATCCGATCCACGCTGCGCACCGCCCTCTCGCCGCGGCACGTCCCGGACCGGATCCTCGGCGTACCGGGGATCCCCCGCAACCTGACCGGCAAGAAGCTCGAGCTGCCCATCAAGCGCATCCTCCAGGGCACGCCGGCCACCCAGGTGGTCAGCCGCGACGCCCTCGCCGACCCCAGCGTGCTCGACGCCTTCACCGCGTTGGCTCCCCAGCACGTCGCAGACCAGCAGGAGACCCACGCATGAGGACCGACATCAGCACCGTCGCGGTGGTCGGAGCCGGCTCGATCGGCGGCAGCTGGACCGCGTTGGCCCTGGCCAAGGGCCTGGTCGTGCACGCCGCCGACCCGGACCCGGCGGCCGAGGACCGGCTGCGGGCTGCCGTGGCCGGGCACCTGGTCGAGCTGGACACGGGTGCCGAGGCGCTGACGCGACTGCACGTGCACACCGACGCGGCCACGGCGGCGGCCGCGGCCGACCTGGTCATCGAGTCCGGCCCAGAGCGGGTCGATCTCAAGCGCGAGCTCTTCGCCGCTCTGGACGGGGCGGCCGCGCCCGACGTGGTGCTGGCCAGCAGCTCCTCGGGCTTCGGCCCGAGTGCGTTCCAGGACGCCTGCCGCCACCCGGAGCGGGTCGTGGTCGCCCATCCCTTCAACCCGCCGCACCTGGTTCCGCTGGTGGAGGTGGTCGGCGGGAGAGCCACGTCCGAGGACACCGTCGAGGCGACCATGACCGCGATGCGACTGCTCGGCCGTCGCCCGGTCAGGGTCCGTGCCGAGCTGCCCGGCCATGTCGTGAACAGGCTGCAGTCGGCGCTCTGGCGCGAGGCGTACGACCTGGTCCGGCGCGGCGCCATCACGGTCGCCGACCTCGACCAGGCGGTCGCATCCGGTCCGGGCCTGCGCTGGGCGCTGCTCGGCCCGATCGCCACCCAGCACCTCTCCGGCGGCCCGGGCGGGATGGCGCACGTGCTCGAGCACCTCGGTCCGCCGATGGTCGACTGGTGGGACGACCTGGGCGCTCCCGCGCTCACGCCCGAGCTCACCGCACAGCTGGTCGACGGCGTGAGCGCCGAGATGGCCGGCCGCGAGCGCGACGTCCTCGCCCGACGGGACCGCGCGCTGCGCGAGCTGATCGCGCTCAAGCAGCGCGTCGGCCTCGGCGACCTCGACAAGCTCGGCGACCTCGACAAGCTCGGCGACCGTGACCAGCCCGCCGATGACGCCGGAGAGACGCGATGAAGGACAACGGCCTCGGCTCCTGGACCCGCCGCCGCGCCCGGATGACGCCGATGAAGGCGGCCCTGGTCCAGGACGGCGCACCGACGACGTACGCCGAGCTCCATCGGGGTGCGACCCGGCTGGCCCACGGGCTGCGGCAGCGCGGCGTGGAGCGCGGCGACCGGGTCGCGTTCCTCGGGCTCAACTCGATCGAGATGGTGGTGGCGATGTTCGCCACCGCCCAGCTCGGCGGCGTCTTCGTCCCCGTCAACACCCGGCTCGCGGCGCCGGAGCTGGTGCACGTGCTCGGCCACAGCGGAGCCGGCCTGCTGCTGGTCGAGGACGTCCTGGCGGGGCCGATCGAGGATCCGGCGATCGCCGGTCTCGGCATCGACACCGTGGTCTTCTCGCGCGCGACCGGTGCGGGCCTCGACGGCCTCAAGAGCGTCGAGGAGACCGAGATCGACGAGCCGATCGGGCTCGACGACCTCTTCATGATCCAGTACACCTCCGGCACCAGCGGGCGTCCCAAGGGCGTGATGCTCACCCACGGCAACGTGATCTGGAACGTCTACAACCTGCTCGTCGACATCGACCTGACCAACGAGGAGATCGCGCTGGTCACCGCGCCGCTGTTCCACACCGCGGCGCTCAACCAGGTGCTCTTCCCGACCATCCTCAAGGGCGGCACCGCGCTGGTCGAGGCGAAGTTCGACCCGGTGCGCGCCGTCGACCTGATCGAGTCGGAGCGGGTCAGCCTGCTCTTCGGCGTGACCTCGATGTACCTCTCCCTCGCGGCCACGCCGCGGTTCGGCGAGGCCGACCTGGACAGCCTGCGCCTGGCCCTCAGCGGCGGGGCACCCATCCCCGAGTCACTGCTGCACACCTGGCTGGATCGCGGCCTCATGATCGTCCAGGGCTACGGCCTGACCGAGGCCTCCCCGGGGACGACGATGCTGCGGGCGGCCGACGGCGTCCGCAAGCTCGGCTCGGCCGGGACCGCCTGCTTCTTCACCGACGTGCGGGTGGTCGCCCAGGGAGCGCACGGTGAGCGTGAGACGGAGATCGACGAGCTCGGCGAGGTGCTGGTCACCGGCCCGAACGTCTCCCCCGGCTATTGGGAGGACGACCTGGCCACCGCTGCCGCCTTCGACACCGGCACCGGCACCGGGACCGGCCAGGAGGCCTGGCTGCACACCGGCGACCTCGCGGTGCGCGACGAGGAGGGCTACCTCCGCATCGTCGACCGCCTCAAGGACATGTACATCTCCGGCGGGGAGAACGTCTACCCCGCCGAGGTCGAACAGGCTCTGCACAGCCATCCCGACATCGCCGAGTGCGCCGTGATCGGCGTCGAGGACGAGCAGTGGGGCGAGGTCGGACGCGCCTTCGTCGTACGCCGTCCCGGCACCGACCTCGACGCCGACGGCGTGCTTGCCCACCTCGACGGCCGACTGGCGCGCTACAAGCTCCCCCGATCGATCGTCTTCCTGCCCGAGCTGCCGCACAACGCGTCCGGCAAGCTCGTCAAGTCCCGACTGCGAGAGGCCACCTCATGACCGATCACGTGACCCGCTACGAGCCCGCCATCGACCTGGCCGCGATCTCCGCGCTCGACGTGCACGTCCACGTGGAGGCCGACGACCACGGTCACCACTCGCTCGACGACGAGCTGATGGACGCGTCGGCGGCGTACTTCAAGGGCTCGGAGAGCCGCACGCCGACGGTCGAGGATCTCGCGACGCGCTACCGCTCGGCCGGGATGGCGGCGGTGGTCTTCACCGTCGACGCCACCACCGCGACCGGGCACACGGCGCTGTCCAGCGAGGAGATCGCGACGGCGGCCGCGGCGCACAGCGACGTGCTGATCCCGTTCGGCTCGGTCGACCCGCACCAGGGTGCGAAGGCGGTGTCGCGCGCCCGGATGCTGGTCGAGGAGTACGGCGTCCGCGGATTCAAGTTCCACCCCAGCCTGCAGGCCTTCTCCCCCGACGACCCGGCCTTCCACCCGCTCTGGGGGGCGCTCGAGGAGCTGGGTGTCCCGGCGCTCTTCCACACCGGACAGAACGGCATCGGCGCCGGGCTGCCCGGCGGTCGCGGGATCAAGCTGCGCTACTCCAACCCGCTGCTGCTCGACGACGTCGCCGCCGACTTCCCGGGGCTGACCGTGATCCTGGCCCACCCCTCGGTGCCGTGGCAGGCCGAGGCGATCTCGATGGCCACCCACAAGGCGAACGTCTTCATCGACCTGTCCGGCTGGCGCCCGAAGTACTTCCCACCCGAGCTGATCCGCGCTGCGGGCGGCATGCTGCGGCACAAGGTGCTCTTCGGCAGCGACTACCCGCTGATCACGCCGGAGCGCTGGCTGGAGGACTTCGACGGCCTCGGCATCGACCCGACGTATCTGCCGGGCATCCTCAAGCACAACGCCGCGAGGGTCCTGGGGCTGGCCGGCGCCGCGGCCGCCTAGGATGATCCGACGGTTCCGCCGGTGAGCCACCGGCACGGAGGAGGGGCGAGCATGACGGAGGCCGTTCAGGCGACGGATCGGCACGAGGCCGCCCCGCCGACGCTGCTGTACCTGATGAAGCAGGTCGAGCTGGCCGTACGAGCCGAGCTCGACGACCTCGCGCGTCCGGTCGGGCTCACGGCGCTGCAGTACACCGCTCTGACGGTGCTGGAGCGCCATCCCGACCTGACCGCGGCGCACCTGGCACGCCTCTCGTTCGTCACCGCGCAGAGCATGGCCGACATGGTCACCGCGCTGCTGGGGCGTGGCCTGATCGAGCGGCACCGGGACCCGGCCGATCGACGCCGCCTGGTGATCGCGCTGACCGGGGAGGGTCACCGGCTGCTCGACGACCTCCGCCCCCAGGTCGCCGAGCTGGAGCGACAGGTGCTCTCGCTCATGTCGGAGGCCGAGGCGAGCACGCTGCGGCATTCCCTGCAGCTGTGCCGGCAGGCGCTGCGACGCCGCAGCCAGGGTGACGACGAGCACTCCTAGCGGCTATCCAACGCTTGGCCGCGGCTGGAAGGATGTGGCCAGATCGCACCGCCACGAGGCGGGGCGGCACCCCACCTCGACAGGGAGGCCCGGTGTCAGTCGGCGTCAGCTCAACGCGGAGGCGGGTGCCGGTCGAGCATCGGCTCCTCGGCCTGGACACGCGTTCGTTCCCCTACGCGCTCTTCGTCGTGGCGGTCTTCCTGGTGGCCACGGTGGTCATCCCGCGGATCGACGACGCCGTCGGCTGGGACGACCCGGTCGCAGCCGGTGAGCAGCTCGCGCTCACCGACACGATCGCCTTCACCCCCACAACCGGCTGGAACGTCGAGCGAGGCCACCGGGTCGGCAGCGACGGCTCGGCGGCCAAGAGCGGCCCGGCCACCGTCTCCGGCGACGGAGTGGTCTTCGACGTCGTGCCGGGCTCCTTCGACGGCACGCCGGCCCAGCTGCTCGACCAGATCGCGAAGGTGACCAGCTCGACCGACGACCCCTCGTTCCGGGTCGACGGCAAGCCGGCGAGCATCGCCACCACGTCGGGCGAGACCGGCGTGGTCCAGGCCTACCGCAGCGCGCGCGGCGACGGCCTCGTCGCGGCCTTCGTCATCGACGGCACCGGGGTGGAGGTCACCGCCTACGGCCCGACGGCCCAGATGACGGCGGCGAGCAGCGAGATCGAGGACATGGTCGCCAGCATCCACACCACCGGGGCCCCGAGCACCGGGAGCGGCTCATGACCAGCCAGGCGAAGGACCTCGCACCGAACCTCGGCCCTCAGGACGCGGTACGGCGACGCGACCAGGCGCTGGAGATCTCCGGCTGGGGCGAACGGTTCACGTTCCTCCAACCCCACAACCTGTGCTTCTGGGTGTACGTGGTCCTCACCGGCGTCGGCGTGTTCCAGACCTGGTCCTACTTCCAGCCCAAGATCGGCTTCTACGCCGATGGCGTCGCCGTCGGCGTCCTGCTCTGCGGACTGTGCGGCGCCCTGTGGGCGCTGTGGTTCCACCACATCGACCGCTGGGAGCGCCAGCCCATCGCGTTGGCGCTGGCGGCCATCGTGTGGGGAGGGATCAGCGCCACCTTCGGATTCGCCCTCACCGTCAACACCGCGATGCTCTCGCTCTACGCCAAGCTCTTCGGTCAGGACTGGGCGACCAACTGGGCCGCCGGGTTCACCGCACCGTTCACCGAGGAGTCGGCCAAGCTGTGTGGCTTCGTGCTGCTGATGGGCATGGCGCCGCGCCTGGTCCGGACGGCGAACGACGGCCTCGTGCTCGGCGCCTTCATCGGCATCGGCTTCGCGGCCTTCGAGAACTTCCTCTACGCCACGAATGCGACAGCGAACGCGTTCGGCACGGACCCGGTCGGCAACGCGGTGCGGATGTCGTTCGTCCGCATCGGGGCCAGCTTCGTCTCGCACCCGCTCTTCAGCGCCCTGGTCTGCAGCGGCGCCGTCTATCTCCTGGGGACCGCTGCCCAGCCTCGCCGGATCGGGCGGGGCGTCGCCTTCATCCTGGTCGGCATGCTGCTGCACTTCACCTGGGACGATGCCGGCGGGCTCGGCTTCGGCAGCGCACTCGGCACCTTCGGTGCCCTGTTCCTCTCGATCGTCGTCGCGATGGTGGTGCTCACCGTCGCCTTCCGAATGGCGGCACCCCGCGAGCACCAGTTCGTGCGCGACATCCTCGCCCCCGAGGTCGAGGCCGGGACGCTCAGCGAGGTGGAGGTCGAGACCGTGGTCGACAAGAGGGCACGCAAGGCCTACCGCAGGAGCGCGCCGGGTCTTCGCGCACGCCGCGCGCGCCGCCACCTGCGCCACGCGATCCTGGACCTGACCCACGACGTCGCCCAGGCCCGCGGGAGCGACACCGACGAGGTGCGACACGCCCGGGCCGAGGTGGCCCGGATCCGCGCTGCCGCAGAGCCCGACGGCCTTCCCGCCGCCGGCTGAGAACATTCATCAGGAAACCTGTACATCAGGTTTCCGGTGTGGTTTGCTTCACACTTATGAGTGAAACCACCGCCACATCCGGCGCCCCCGGGGTGCTCCCGCGCCTGACGGCCGGAACCCTGCTGGCCGCGGTCAGCGCGTGCTTCGTCGCGCAGGTCGGCGTCAGCATCCCCGCCGTCATCAACGGCTACATCAACCAGGACCTCGGCACCACCTCCACCCAGCTGACCTGGGTCTCGGACGCCTTCCTCGTCCCGGTGACCCTGTTCGAGCTCTCCTTCGGCGTCATCGGCGACCTGTTCGGTCGCAAGCGCCTGCTCGCGATCGGCTCGCTGCTGATGGCGATCGGCGGCCTGTTCGGCTTCTTCACCCCCTCGGGCGGCGTGGGGGTGCTGCTCACCGGTCAGGTGATCTCCGGCCTGGGCGCCGCTGCGATCTTCCCGACCTCGGTGGCGATGATCGCCGCCGGCACCCACACCGTCCGCGACCGCGCCCACGCCATCTCCGTATGGGCGGCCGCTCTCACGGCCGGTGGGTTCATGTCGCCGCTCATCGGCGGTCTGCTCGCCAAGATCGACCACTCCGGCGGCGAGTTCGCCAGCTGGCGCTACGCGTTCCTCGCGATGGCCGTCCTGGCCGTGGTCAGCACCCTGATCACCGCGGTCGCCGCCGAGAACTCCTCCTCCCCGATCGGCCGCTCGCTCGACTGGCCCGGGCAGATCACCATCGCCATCTCCCTGTTCGCTCTCCTGTACGGCGTGATCCAGGGGGCCGAGGACGGCTGGGGAAGCGGCAAGGTGATCGGCAGCTTCGTGGTCGCCGTCGTCTTCATGGTCGTCTTCGTGGTGATCGAGCGGCGCGTCGACAAGCCGCTGATCCAGCTCGACCTGTTCAGCAACCGGATGTTCACCGTCTCGGCGGTGGTGACGGTGCTCGGCATGTTCGCCTACCTGGGCACCGCGTACGCGACCAGCATCCGGCTCTCCGCGATCCTGGACTACTCGCCGCTCAAGACCGCCGGCGGATTCATCCTGCTCAACATCATGGGCGTGGTGCTCTTCCCGGTCAGCGCGAAGGTGCTGCAGCGCTACAGCCCGGGCTGGGTGCTGGCCGCGGGCATGGCCCTGATCGGCATCGGCGACGTGGCCCTGGCCGCCCTCCCGGCCGCCTCGCACGCCGGGGTCTGGGTGATGGCGATCCCACTGCTGGTGATCGGCGCGGGCTTCAAGACCGCCGTCACCGCGATCACCGTGGTCGCCGTCAACAGCGTGCCGACGGACAAGGCCGGCATGGCCAGCGGGGCGACCAGCATGCTGCGCGACTTCGGCCTGACCCTCGGGCCGGCGATCGTCGGCGCGATCGCGCTGACCAACGCCGCCAACGCGATCAGCGCCAAGATCGCCGCCTCGCCGAAGCTGCAGAGCGCGATGGACGCCTTCAACTCCAGCACCGAGATCCCGCCGCCGGTCAAGGGCGCGGTCAACTCCGGCCCGCTGGGCGCGAACGCGATCCCGAACCCGCCGAACCCGATCAAGGACGTCGCGTTCCACGCCCTGTCGCACGCGTACTCGATCGGCTACCTGGTCTGCGGCATCGCGGCACTGCTCGCCGCCCTCATCGCCGCAGTGATGATCGGCGGACGCCAGCACTCGCACGCGTTCGTCACCCCGGCCGAGATGTCGGCGCCGCAGTAGTGATGCTGCCGTCGTGACGCCGCGGTAGTCCCGCGAGGCCTCACCAGCCACACATGCGACAGGCCGTCTCTCCGAAGCTCGGAGAGACGGCCTGATCGCTTCTCGGTGGAGGTGAGGGGACTCGAACCCCTGACCCCCTGCATGCCATGCAGGTGCGCTACCAGCTGCGCCACACCCCCGAAGGAATCACCGGGATCACTCCCGGCGAGAAGGAACGTTAGCCGATGAGGATGCGGACGGCTAAATCGGGGTCACCCGGTTGTACGCGGCCAGCCGCCAGGGCGCTCGCTGCGCCCAGGTGGAGGACTCGTCGACGAGCTCGATCCAGCCGCAGTTGGCCAGCGCGCCGAGTGCGGCGACCTGCTCCAGGGGCCAGCCGAGGAAGGTCAGCAGACCGCTGCGCAGGCCGGCGCCGTGCGAGACGAGGACCGCCGTCTCCCCCGCCGGCAGCACCTCGGCGACCTCGGCGATCACCGCGGCCACCCGCCGGCCGGTCTGAGCGTCGCTCTCGCCGCCGTACTGGCCGTAGTCCCACGGACCCAGCCCGTGCCGCTCGACCGCCTCGGCATGGGTGAGCCCCTGGAACGCGCCGACGTGGACCTCCCGCAGCCGCTCGTCGAGCCGCACCCCGACCCCGGTCGCGTCGGCCAGCGCCGAAGCGGTGACCCGGGCCCGGGCGAGATCCGAGGACCACAGCACCGAGGGCTCGTACGCCGCCAGCACCGCGGCCGCCGCCTTCGCCTGGAGGACGCCGGTCTCGGTGAGCTCGACGTCGGCCTGCCCCTGGAAGCGCCCCTCGGCGTTCCACGAGGTCAGGCCGTGGCGCAGCAGGACGATGCGACGCATCGGTGGCTCGGGATCAGCGCTCGCGGGAGCGGACGTCGTCCGGCAGCTGGATCGCGGGGCAGTCGCGCCACAGCCGCTCGAGGGCGTAGAACTGGCGCTCCTCCTCGTGCTGGACGTGCACGACGATGTCGCCGTAGTCGAGCAGCACCCAGCGCCCGTCACGCTCGCCCTCGCGGCGGATCGGCTTGGCGCCGTGCTCGCGGAGCTTGTCCTCGACCTCGTCGACGATCGCGGAGACCTGGCGCTCGTTGCCCGCGGAGGCGAGCACGAAGGCGTCGGTGATCGCCAGCTGCTCGCTGACGTCGAAGGCGATGATCTGGGACGCGAGCTTCTCGGAGGCGGCGCGGGCCGCGATCGTGACGAGCTCGAGGGCGTAGTCGGTGGCAGTCATTGAGCCCTCCCAAGGGGCTGTGGCGACGAGGTCGCCGGATAGAGGTCGTGCTTGGCGATGTACTGGACCACCCCGTCGGGGACGAGGTACCAGACGGGCTCGCCACGGCGGTGGCGCAAGCGGCAGTCGGTGGACGAGATCGCGAGAGCCGGGATCTCGATCATGGCGACCCGGTCGGCCGGGATCTTGGCGATGGCCTCATCGTCCATCTCGTACCCCGGGCGCGTACAGCCGACGAACTGCGCGAGATCGAACAGCTCGTCCGCGTCGCGCCAGGTGAAGATGTCGGCCAGCGCGTCCGCGCCGGTGATGAAGAAGAGCTCGGCATCGGGCATCGCCCTCCGCAGGTCCGCGAGGGTGTCCCGTGTGTAGGTCGGGCCGTGACGATCGATGTCGACCCGGCTGACCGTGAACCGCGGATTGGCGGCCGTCGCGATGACCGTCATCAGGTAGCGGTGCTCGGCCGGGCTGACCTCGCGGTCCGACTTCTGCCACGGGTCACCCGTGGGCACGAAGACGACCTCGTCGAGGTCGAACCACGCCTGCACCTCCGAGGCGGCCACGAGGTGGCCGTGGTGGATCGGGTCGAAGGTGCCACCCATGACCCCGACACGGCGCGAGACCGTCATCGCGCGGCCACGGTCGACACGTCCAGGCTCAGGAGTGGTCGCGGCCGGCGCCGAAGGCCAGCAGGATGCCCATGGAGGCCAGCAGGATGCACAGGACGATGCCCCCGACGACCCAGTGGTTGACCCCACCGGACGTCTCGGCGGACTCGGCGGCGCGCATGACAAGCGTGGAGATCATGGCGACACCCTAGCGTGGACTGACCGTCGTCCAGCGCGTGGCCTGGCAAGGCGCCGACGCGAAGGCGGCCTGGGGAGCGGAGCGGCCGTCGAGCGGCGGCAACGCCGCCAGGGCGCGTGATGGGCGGCGGTCAGCGGATATGACCGTCCCCGGTCACGACGTACTTGGTCGACGTCATCTCCGGCAGACCCATCGGCCCGCGGGCGTGCAGCTTCTGGGTGGAGATGCCGATCTCGGCGCCGAAGCCGAACTCGCCACCGTCGGTGAAGCGGGTCGAGGCGTTGACCATCACCGCGGCGGCGTCGACCGCGGCGGTGAAGCGACGGGCCGCGGCGAGGTCCTCGGTGACGATCGCCTCGGTGTGCTGGCTCGACCAGCGCCGGATGTGGGCGATGGCGTCCTCGATGGAGGGTACGACCGCCGCGGCGATCTCGAGCGCGAGGTACTCGGTCGCCCAGTCCTCGTCGGTCGCGGGCGCGACGCCGTCGAAGCCGGAGAACGCCTCGTCGCCGTGGATCGTCACGCCACTCTCCTGCAGCGCGGCGACCACCTTGGGCAAGAAGGCGTCCGCGATGTCGGCGTGGACGAGCAGGGACTCGGCGGAGTTGCAGACCGAGGTCCGGTGGGTCTTGGAGTTGAGCACGATCGCGAGCGCCTTCTCCAGGTCGGCCGACCGGTCGACGTAGACGTGCACATTGCCGATGCCGGTCTCGATGACGGGGACGATCGACTCCTCGACGACCGTATGGATGAGGCCGGCTCCCCCGCGCGGGATGAGCACGTCGACCAGGCCGCGGGCGCGCATCAGCGCCTTGACCGACTCGCGCGAGGTCGCCGGCACGAGCTGGATCACGTCGGCGGGCAGGCCGTGGCCGGCGACCGCGTCGCGCAGGACGGCGACGATGGCGGCGTTGGAGTCCGCGGCCGACGACGAGCCGCGCAGCAGCACCGCGTTGCCGGACTTGAGGCAGATGCCGGCAGCGTCGGCGGTGACGTTGGGGCGGGCCTCGTAGATCATGCCGACGACGCCGAACGGCACCCGGATCTGGCGCAGCTCGAGTCCGTTGGCCAGGGTCGAGCCACGGACGACCTCGCCGATCGGGTCGGGCAGTCCGGCGACGTCCCGCAGGCCCTGGGCCATGCCCTCGAGACGGTCCGGGGTCAGCCGGAGCCGGTCGACGATGTTCTCCGGCGTGCCACCGTCGCGCGCGCGGTCGACGTCCTGGGCATTGGCGGCGAGGATCTCCTCGCCGCGCGCCAGCAGCGCCTCGGCCATAGCGTGCAGCGCCGCGTCCTTGACCCCGCGGGTCGCGAGGGCCAGGTCGTAGCCGGCCTCGCGCGCTCGCAGCGCGATCTCCCTGACGGTCTGCGCTGCGATCTGCTCGGCGGTGGGCTCGCTCATGGACAGAAGGGTACGGGCGCTCGCATGAGCGCCCGTACCCGCGTCCGGGGCTGCTTCTGCGTCAGTTCGCGTCGTTGTCCGGGACCACGATCGGGCCCGCGGTGGGCTGCGGGTCCTTGGGGTTCTCCATCGGAGCCGGGTTGAGCGGCTTGATCCCGATGGTGTGGGTGGCGCCGGTGGTCCACTGGTGCTGGAACATCGACAGGTACGGGTAGTACGTCTTGTCGCCGGTCAGCTGGAGGGTGACCTCGTCGTTGATGTAGGAGACGTTGTCCCAGTTCTCCGAGCCGGTGAAGACGGTGCGCACGTTCTTCTTGCCGTAGCGGCCGTTGATGGCGAGCACCTTGAGGTGGGAGTACTGCCGCGAGCCGAACACGATCGAGTGACCGTCGGTCGACAGCTTCTTGCCGTACCACCAGGTCGCGTCGCGCATCGGGATGCCGGCCGAGGCGAGGATGCCCTCGACCTGCTTGTCCGAGTGGCTCATGATCGAGCGGATGTTGCAGCCCTGGCGCGCCAGCGAGGCGAGCTTCTTGGCCAGCGGGATGCCGCGGGCGCCGTACCAGGCGTACTCCATCACCCGGATCGTGGTGTGGCCGCCGGTGCCGTACTTGCCGCCCGTCTTGCAGCCGATCTGGTTGAGCTCGGCCATGATCGGGTCGCCGGCGCCGGTCTGGATGCGCGCGACCGCCTGGACCGGGGCGGCGCGCTTGGCGCCGGGCTTGAGCCGGTGGAACGTCGCGTCGAGGTTGCGCGAGGTGTACGCGATGCGGTGCTTCTTGACCGGCTTGTCCCGCTTGAGCTGCTCGAAGACGCGCATCCAGGTCTTGTAGAAGTGGTGGTTGCCGACCAGCGTGACCAGGTCGTTCCACTGGTGCGACGGCGCCGCGCCGGTGAGGTTCGAGGAGCTCGACATGACCACGTCGGAGGCGCCACCGGTGTGGCTGAACGCGTAGACCTTCATGTGCAGGTTGCCGCGCTTGCCACGGCACGAGCCGGTGCAGAACTTCACGAAGCTCGGCTTGTTGACGTTGGTGCCCATGATCTTCTGGAGCCGGAACTCCTGGGGCGTCTGGAAGTTGTCGTTCACCATCATCTGGACGTTGACGCCGCGGTGGTGCGCACGGATCATCGCGTTCGCGAGGTCCTTGCGGTCGAACGAGTACGTCGCGAACGTGATCGTGTCGCCCTTGCCGGTGTGCGCGATCGCGTCGTGGATGCGCGTCATGATCACCTGGCGCTGCGTGAGACTGCCGAGCGGGTTGTTGATCACCACGTCGGTCGGCGGCGTCCAGCGCACCTTCGGCGGCTTGGGGGTCTTCGTCGGCTTGACGGTCTTCGTCGGCTTGCTCGACGGGCTCTGCGACGCCGAGGCGCTGGCCCCAGTGCTGGCCCCAGTGCCGGCCCCGGTGCTGGTTCCGGTGCCGGCCGTCGCGGAGCCGGTCGCGGTGGCCCGGGTACCACCGGCGGTGCTACCCGAGTCGGCGGCGCTCGCCTGCATCGGCACCCACGCAACCGTCGCGACGAGCAGCCCTGCCGCCGCCGTGACCGCTGCCAGTGTCCATCGTCCAGCTCGCACAGTGCACCCCATTCGTTTCCGAGACTTCCGCGGCGACGATACCCGTGCGCGGCCCCCGGAGACGCTTTTGAACCGATGTCCTGCGCTGATTCACAGCAACCGCAACAAGGAGTACGGGCCGCCGGGGTCTCCCCCGACGGCCCGTATCCGTGCGCGTGAGCGCTGGACTGCTCAGCCCGGCGCCTTCGGCCGCGGGACTTCGTCGCTCGGCGCACGTCAACGAGCAAGCTCGTGACGCGGCCTCGCTCCTCAGCCCTTGCGCTTCTCGATCTCCGCGGTCAGCGCCGGGAGGACCGTGTGCAGGTCGCCGACGACGCCGAAGTCGACGAGCTCGAAGATCGGCGCCTCCTCGTCCTTGTTGACCGCGACGATGGTCTTCGAGGTCTGCATGCCGGCACGGTGCTGGATGGCACCCGAGATGCCGTTGGCGACGTAGAGCTGCGGCGAGACGACCTTGCCGGTCTGACCCACCTGGAAGGTGTGCGGCTTCCAGCCGGAGTCGACAGCGGCACGCGAGGCGCCGACGGCGGCACCGAGGGCGTCGGCGAGGCCCTCCACCGGCTCGAAGTTGCCGCCGGTGCCACGACCGCCGGAGACCACGATGGCGGCCTCGGTGAGCTCGGGGCGACCGGTCGCCTGGCGCGGCTGGGTGGCCACGATCTGGGCGGTCTTGGCGGCGTCCGAGATGGTCACGGCGACGTTCTCGACCGTGCCGGCACCCGCGGACTGCTTCGGGGCGGCGGAGTTCGGCTTCACCGTGATGATCGGGGTGCCCTTGGTGACCTTCGCGGTCGCGGTGTAGCTGCCCGCGAAGACCGACTGCGTCGTGACCGCGCCGCCGCCCTCGCCTGCAGTGATGTCGACGGCGTCGGTGATCAGGCCCGACTCGAGCTTGATCGCCAGGCGCGCCGCGATCTCCTTGTTCTCCGCGGAGGAGGGCAGCAGGATCCCAGCAACACCTTCCGCCAGGTCATTGCCGCCCGCCACCTGAACAGCGAGCTGCTGGAGGGCCTCGGCCTTGGGGGCCACGAGGTAGCCCTTGATCTCGGTGTCGTCGATCGCGTAGACCTTCTCGGCGCCGTACGCCTTGACGGCCTCGGCGACCGTGGCGACGTCGCCGGCGGCGCCGATGAAGACGGCCGACGGGGTGCCCAGTCGCGCGGCGAGGGTGAGCAGCTCGTAGGTCGGCTTCTTCACCGCGCCGTTGACGAAGTCGACGAGAACCAGAACCTCAGACATGTCGAATACTCCTTATCTCGTCGGTTCTCAGATGAACTTCTTGGACGCGAGGAAGTCGGCCAGCGCCGTGGCGCCCGAGCCGTCCTCGTCCTTGACGATCTCGCCGGCGGTACGCGGCGGGCGGGCGGCGGTCTCCTCGACCGTGCTCCACGCCGCCGAGAGGCCGAGCTGGCCGGCGTCGACGCCGAGGTCGGCGAGGCTCCAGGTCTCCAGCGGCTTCTTCTTCGCGGCCATGATGCCCTTGAAGGACGGGTAGCGGGCCTCACCGGACTGGTCGGTGACCGAGAGGACCAGCGGCATCGTGCCGCCGACGACCTCGGTCGCGGTGTCGGTGTCGCGCTTGATCCGGACCTGGTCGCCCTGGGTCTCGACGACTGCGGCGAGGGTGACCTGCGGCAGGCCGAGGCGCTCGGCGAGCATCGCCGGGACGACGGACATGCTGGCGTCGGTCGAGGCCAGGCCGCAGACGACCAGCTCGGGGGCGGCGCCGCCGTTGGCCTTCTTGACGGCCTCGGCAAGCACGAGCGAGGTGGCGATCGCATCGGAGCCGGCGATCGCGTCGTCGACGACGTGCACGGCCTCGTCGGCGCCCATCTGCAGCGCCTTGCGGACGGCGTCGGCGGCCTTCTCGGGGCCGACGGTCAGTGCGATGACCTTGATCTCCTCGTCGGCGCGCTTCTCCTTGATCTGCAGCGCCTGCTCGACGGCGTACTCGTCGAGCTCGGACAGCAGGCCGTCGACGTCGACGCGGTCGACGGTGTTGTCGGCCTCGAAGCGGCGGTCGGCCGTCGCGTCGGGCACGTACTTCACACAGACAACAATGTTCATGGTGTGCGGCCGGAGCCGGCCCCTCCTGTGTCGGTCGTTGAACGACGCCGATGTTACCGATGGGTAGGCGATTGGTTAACAGCGTCCCGCGTGCAGAATGTCACATCGGCCCTCGGCGATCGCCAGAGCCCCGTCTGGATCGGCTCACGGGTGGGACGTCGTGCCGGCGCGCAGCAGCCGGTCGACCAGGCGTCCGGCCACCAGCCAGGCCAGGGCCCCGAGTCCCCAGTTGAACAGGGCGTTCTTCACCTCGGCGTCGGCGCCGGTGAAGCGCTTGATGCCGTTGGCGCGGTCGAAGACGCCGAGGTCCACCGCGTCCGCGACGTTCAGCACGAACTTCACCAGCGCGTTGTCCTGGTTGGCCTTGACCGCGATCAGCAGTGCGCCGAGCGCCAGGAAGAGGGCGGCCACCACCGCCACCGTCCAGACGACCTGGGCGAGGATGACCCGGATGCGCGTCACGATCACCGCCCCGCGAACGTGGCCTTGCCGGGGCCGTTCTCGAGGAAGGACCGCATCCCCGTACGGGCGTCCTCGGTGGCGAAGACGGCGGCGAACTGCTGCTGCTCGATGCCGAGCCCGGTGGTGAGGTCGGTCTCCAGCCCCCGGTCGATGCACTCCTTGGCGGCCCGCAGCGCGAGCGCGGCCGCGCCGCTGAACTGCTGCGCCCACGCGACGGCCTCGGCGTAGACGCTCTCGGCCGGCACCACCCGGTCGACCAGGCCGATGGCGAGCGCCTCGTCGGCCTTGACGAAGCGGCCGGTGAAGATCAGGTCCTTGGCCCGGCTGGGGCCGATCAGGCGGGCGAGGCGCTGGGTGCCACCGGCCCCGGGGATGATCCCGAGCAGGATCTCGGGCTGACCGAAGGTGGCGTTCTCGGCGGCGATCCGCAGGTCGCAGGCCAGGGTGAGCTCGCAGCCGCCACCGAGCGCGTACCCGGTGACCGCCGCGACGGTCGGCTTCGGGATGTCGGCGATCGCGGTCGCGGCCTGGGAGACCCCACGGGTCGCCCGCACCATGTCGGCGTAGGACATCTCCGACATCTCCGCGACGTCGTTGCCGGCGGCGAAGAGCCGCTCGCCGCCGTAGACGACGACGGCACGGACGTCCTCGCGGTCGGTGGCCTCCGCACACGCCGCACGGACCTCGGCCTGGACCTGGAGGCTGATCGCATTCATCTTCGGCCGGTCCAGCCGGAGCGTGGCGACGCCGTCGGCCACCTCGAGGCGGACGAACTCGCCGGTGAAGTCAGTCATGTTCCCGACCTTAGGGGATGCGGGAGGACCAGGGCGGTCGGTGCCTCCCGGGATCTGCAACGATGAGGAGGGTGGAGCCCGGAATGTGGAGCAAGCTCGGCGAGACGGCCGCGATCTGGCCCGGTCGCAACTGGCCCTTGGGCGCCGACTGGAGCCCGACCTGGACCAACTTCGCGGTCTACTCCCCCAACGCGACGGCCATGTGGCTGTGCCTCTTCGACGAGTCCGACGTGGAGACCCGCTATCCGCTGACCGAGCGCTCCCTCGGGATCTGGCACGGGGGCCTGCCCGACATCGAGCCGGGCCAGCGGTACGGCTACCGCGCCGAGGGTCCGTGGAATCCCGCCGAGGGCCACCGGTTCAACGTCGACAAGCTCCTGCTCGACCCGTACGGGCGTGCGACCTCCGGCACGATCAGCAACGAGCAGGCCCTCTTCGGCTATGACTGGCACGACCCGGCCCGGCGCGACAGCACCGACTCCGCCCCCGTCACGGGCCGCTCGGTGGTGATCGACCCGTCCTTCGACTGGGAGGGCGAGGAGCCGATGCGGATCCGGTGGCGCGACACCGTGATCTACGAGCTGCACGTCAAGGGCTTCACCCAGCTGCACGACCGGGTGCCCGAGGAGCTGCGCGGCACCTACGCGGGCCTCGCGACGCCGCACGTCGTGAACTACCTCAAGGATCTCGGCGTGACGGCGGTCGAGCTGCTGCCGGTGCACCAGTTCTTCTCCGAGCCGGCCCTGCTCGAGCGCGGGCTGAGCAACTACTGGGGCTACAACACGCTCTCGTTCTTCGCGCCCGACGCCTGTTACAGCGCGTCCGGCGATCGCGGCGGCCAGGTCACCGAGTTCAAGGAGATGGTCAAGGCGCTGCATCGAGGCGGCCTCGAGGTGATCCTCGACGTGGTCTACAACCACACCGCCGAGGCCGGCGCGACCGGTCCCACCCTCTCCTTCCGCGGGCTGGACGACCGCGGCTTCTACAAGAGGCTGATGCCGCCGGTGCCCCACGACGACCCGCGAGACGACCCGGCGTACGACTTCGCATCCGGCTTCGACGACACCTACTGGGACGTCACCGGCTGCGGCAACACCGTCAACACGTGGGATGACCTGGCGCTGCGCCTGATCCTGGACTCGCTGCGCTACTGGGTGACCGAGATGCACGTCGACGGCTTCCGCTTCGACCTGATGCCCGCGCTGTGCCGCACGGGCTACGAGATCGACTTCCACAACGCGCTGCTCATCGCCATCGGACAGGACCCGGTGCTGCGCCACGTGAAGCTCATCGCCGAGCCGTGGGACGCCTCGATGGACGGCTACCTCGTCGGCCGGATGCCGCCGCCGTGGGTGGAGTGGAACGACCAGTTCCGCGACACGATCCGCGACTACTGGCGCGGCGCGTCGGGCGGGATCCGCAACGTCGCGACCCGGCTGGCTGGCTCCTCCGACCTGTACGCCGACGACGGCCGCTCGGCGTACAACTCGGTCAACTTCGTCACCGCCCACGACGGCTTCACCGTGCGCGACCTGGTCTCCTACGAGCACAAGCACAACGAGGCCAACGGCGAGGACAACCGCGACGGCTCCGACGATAACCGCTCCAGCAACCACGGCGCCGAGGGCGAAACCGACGACCCGGAGATCAACGCCCTGCGCCGGCGCCAGGCCGCCAACCTGATGGCCACGGTGTGCCTGGCCAACGGCGTCCCGATGATCACCGCCGGCGACGAGCGCGGGCGCACCCAGCGCGGCAACAACAACGCCTACTGCCAGGACAACGAGATCTCGTGGATCGACTGGCGCCCCGACGACGCCTGGCTCGACGTCTACGAGATCACCAAGACCGCCCTGGCGCTGCGCAAGAGCCACCCGGTGCTGCGTCAGCGGCACTGGTTCGCGGGACGACCGACCATCGTGGGCGGGCCGAAGGACATCGTGTGGCTGCACCCGACCGGTCGCGAGATGACCGACGAGGACTGGAACGACAGCCACCTGGCCACCATCGGAACCTTCCTCAACGGCACGCCGCTGCGCGACCCCGGCCCGCGCGGCGAGCAGCAGATCGACGCGTCGTTCCTGCTCTGGTGCAACGCGGGCGACGACGCCGTCGAGGTCACCCTGCCGGTCAACCAGTGGGTGCACAGCGGCGAGGTGGTGCTGAGCACCGACCCCGAGCTCGCGGTCGGCACGACCGTGAAGTCCGGCGAGCAGCTCACGCTGTGCCCCAAGACGTTCCTGGCGCTGCGCACCGACTGATCTCAGGCCAGCGCGACCAGCCCGAGCTCCGCCGGCGTCGCCACCCGGTCGTGTCGCGGCACGACGCGGACGGTGTAGCCGAACCCGCCGGCTCGCTCGAGGGTGAGCGAGCCGGCGAAGCAGTGCCGCCCGCCGTCGTAGCTCTCCGCCAGCGCCAGCGGCGTCACGGCGGGCGCCGCGATCGCGTCGTCCTCGTCGGTGCGGCCGTGCACCAGCTGCACCTCGACGTCGTCCGGTGCGAGCTCGCCCAGCGCGACATAGGCCCGTACGTCCAGGGCGGCGCCGACCTCGGGGTGACGCGGCGCGGTGCCCTCGACATGCTCGACGCGCACGCCCTGCCATCCCTCGCGGACGCGCCGCTTCCACCGGGCCAGCTCGCGGGCCCCGGCGAAGCGGTCGTCGGCCCCCAGGTCGATCAGCGCCCGGCGGGCACCGGAGGCGGGCAGGTAGAGCTCGCGGACATAGTCGCGCACCATCCGGGTCGCCAACACCTTGGGGCCGAGCGACTTGAGGGTGTGGCGCATCATCTCCACCCACCGCACCGGCACCCCGTCCTCGCCGCGGTCGTAGAACCGCGGCGCGACCTCGTGCTCGATCAGGTCGTAGAGGGCCGTTGCCTCCAGGTCGTCGCGCCGCTCCGGGTCGCCGGCCGGGCCGGGCTCGTCGACGGACGGGATCGCCCAGCCGTTGGACCCGTCGAACCACTCGTCCCACCAGCCGTCGAGGATCGACAGGTTGAGGCCGCCGTTGAGCGCCGCCTTCATGCCCGAGGTGCCGCAGGCCTCGTACGGGCGCAGCGGGTTGTTCAGCCACACGTCGCACCCGGGATAGAGCGGCTGGGCCATCGCGATGTCGTAGTTGGGCAGGTAGACGATCCGGTCCCGGAGCTCGGGGTCGTCGGAGAGCCGGACGATCTCCTGGATCAGCTTCTTGCCGCCGTCGTCGGCCGGGTGGGCCTTGCCGGCGATCACGAGCTGCACCGGCCGCTCCGGGTCGGTGAGGAGCCGCCGGAGGCGGTCGGTGTCGCGCAGCATCAGCGTGAGGCGCTTGTACGACGCCGCGCGCCTCGCGAAGCCGATCGTCAGGACGTCGGGGTCCAGCGCCTGGTCGACCCAGCCCAGCTCGGCGGCGGCCATGCCGCGCTTGAGGTGGGAGGCGCACAGCCGCCGGCGGGCGTCCTGGACGAGCCGCTCGCGCAGGGTGCGCTTGAGGGCGAAGACCCGGTCGGCCGGCATCGCGTCGATCGCCGCCTCGAAGGCCGTGGGGTCCTCGGCGTCGGCGTCCGCACCGGTCTCGAGGGCCAGCTCCAGCAGCTCCCGGGCTACCCACGTCGGGGCGTGCACGCCGTTGGTGATCGACCCGATCGGCACCTCCGCCTCGTCGAAGGCCGGCCACAGCCCGTTGAACATCTCCCGGCTGACGTGGCCGTGCAGCTGCGAGACGCCGTTGGCACGCTGGGCCAGCCGGAATCCCATCACCGCCATGTTGAAGACGCCCGGATCGCCGCCCTCGTAGTCCTCGGCCCCGAGGGCGAGGATTCGGTCCAGGGGCACCCCGGGCACCGCCCCGGTGCCCTCGGCGAAGTACTGCTCGATGAGGCTGCGCGGGAACCGGTCGATCCCGGCCGGCACCGGGGTGTGGGTGGTGAAGACGGTCGAGGCGCGGCCCACCTCGAGCGCGGTGTCGAGGTCGAGGCGCGGGCCCTGCGGCTCGACGGTCAGCTCGCGGATCCGCTCGATGCCGAGGAATCCGGCATGGCCCTCGTTGGTGTGGAAGACCTCCGGCGGCGGCGAGTCGGCGAGCCGGCTGTGCACCCGCAGCGCGCGGACGCCGCCGACGCCCAGAAGCAGCTCCTGGCGCAGACGGTGCTCGGAGTTGCCGCCGTACAGCCGGTCGGTGACCGTTCGGAGCTCTCCGCTGTTGTCTTCGATGTCGGTGTCGAGCATCAGCAGCGGGACACGCCCGACCGACGCGACCCAGATCCGGGCGGTGAGGTGTTGGCCGTCGGGCAGGTCGATCCCGATGGTGGCGCGGGTGCCGTCGGCCTCGCGCAGCGCGGCGATCGGTAGGCCGACGGGGTCGAGCAGCGGGTACGCCTCCTGCTGCCAGCCCTCGCGGGAGAGCGACTGGCTGAAGTAGCCGTGCTTGTAGAGCAGACCGACCCCCACGATCGGCACCCCGAGGTCGCTGGCCGCCTTGAGGTGGTCTCCGGCCAGGATCCCGAGACCGCCGGAGTACTGCGGCAGGGCGGCCGCGACCCCGAACTCGGGCGAGAAGTACGCGATGGACTCCGGCATCGGTCGGGAGGCCGAGCCTGCCGAAGCGCGCTGGTACCACCGGTCCTCGGTGAGGTAGCGCTCCAGGTCGCGCTCCGCCGCACCGAGCAGCGCGCGGAACCCGTCGTCGGCGGCGAGCTGGTCGAGCCGATCGCGGGAGACCTCCCCGAGGAGCCGGACGGGATCGTGCTCGACGTGCGCCCACAGGTCGGGCTGGACCGCGGCGAAGACGTCCTGGGTGGGCGGGTGCCAGGACCAGCGCAGGTTGCCGGCGAGGACGCCGAGCGCCGCGAGCGGCGCGGGGAGGACGGGACGGACCGTGAAACGACGGATCGCGCGCATGCCCTCGACCGTAGCCCCGCCGGGCGAACGGACAACACCCCACGGATGACGATTCGGCCGAGACGGCCGCGCTCAGCCCAGCTCGGTCAGGAGCCGCTCGACCCGCGCCTTGATCGCGTCGCGGATCGGGCGCACGGCCTCGAGGCCTCGACCGGCGGGGTCCTCCAGCGGCCAGTCCTCGTACCGCGTGCCCGGGAAGTACGGGCACGCGTCGCCGCAGCCCATGGTGATCACGACGTCGGAGGAGTGCACGGCCTCGTCGGTGATGACCTGGGGCTGCTGGCCTGCGATGTCGATGCCGACCTCGGCCATCGCCTCGACGGCGACCGGGTTGATCCGATCCCCGGGCATCGAGCCGGCCGAGAGGACCCGGACGCGCTCTCCCCCGAGCGCGCGCAGGAAGCCGGCCGCCATCTGCGAGCGGCCCGCGTTGTGGACGCAGACGAACAGGACGGTGCTGGGTGCGGTCATCAGGACTCCGTGGACGCGGGCCGGGGATGCAGGAAGCGGATCAGGAAGTAGGCGAGCACACCGCCTGCGACCTGGGCGCCGACGAAGCCGGCGACGCTGGCGGGAGCGATCCCGGCGAAGGTGTCGGAGAGCATCCGGGCGATCGTCACCGCCGGGTTGGCGAACGACGTCGACGAGGTGAACCAGTAGGCGGCCACGATGTAGCCGGACACCGCGACCGCCACCGACTCGAGGTGGGTGCGGCGCAGGGCGCCGTGGATGACGAGCATCAGCCCGACGGTGGCGACGACCTCGGCGAAGAGGTGGGCCGCCGACGCGCGGTGGTTGCGGGCGAGGTCGACGACCGGCAACGAGAACATCAGGTTGGCAGCCATGGCCCCCAGCACCCCGCCCAGGATCTGTGCGAGCACCAGGAGCACGGCTTCGGCGAGCCAGATCCGGCCCAGTGCCATCTCCACGACCGTCACCACCGGGTTGAACGCCGCCGAGACCGAGCCGAACGCGATGATCAGGGCGAGCAGAGCGCCGCCGGTCGCGATCGAGTTCTCCAGCAGCTGCAGACCGACGTCGCCCGGCGACAGTCGCTGCGCCATCACGCCCGAGCCGATCACCGCCGCTACCAGGAGCGCCGTGCCGAGCAGCTCGGCCACCGCGCGCCGCCACAGGTACGTCACGCGCCGACCCCACCGAGCAGGGCCGCCACGTCACCGAGCGCCTCGCGCCGTACGGCGTAGTAGACCCAGGTGCCGCGCTTGCTGCGCTCCAGCAGACCCGCCTCGTGCAGCACCTTGAGGTGATGGCTGATGGTGGGCTGGGAGAGGTCGAAGGCCTCGTTGAGGTCGCAGACGCATGCCTCACCGGACTCGTGCGCGGCGACGAGCGACAGCAGGCGCAGGCGCACGGGATCGGCGAGGGCCTTGAGCAGTGGCGAGATCCGCCCGGCGGTCTCGACGCTCATCGGCTCGCTGAGCAGCGGCGAGCAGCACGCGACCGCCTGGACGGGTGTCAGCGGCAGGGACGTCGGCATGGATCGATATTGACAGGCATCGATCCATGGGCGCAACATCGACGGTGATCTATATCGATTGACATCGATACTTTGGAAGGAGGCATCATGCTCGACGACACCTGCTGCGACTCCGAGTGCTGCCCGCCGGGTTGCTGCTGAGCGAGGCGAGTCGACGAAACCCGGCGGAGAAAACCTGACCGGCCCGGACCGACCTCGCATGGGGTCGTCCGGGTCTGGTTAGTTAGTAGGCATGGTCGGACGCATCCCTGTCATGGACGTCATGCCCTTGGTCGACCGAGGGCGTCAGCCTGCGAAGGCGACGCTCGGCGAGCCCTTCCCCGTACGGGCCACGGTCTTCCGAGAAGGCCACGACCAGCTCGGCTGCGAGGTGATCGGGATCGATCCCACGGGTGCTCGAAGGCCACCCGTACGGATGCGCATGCTGGCACCCGGCACCGACCGGTACGAGGCCTGGCTCACCCCCGATGTCGAGGGGGCGTGGAGCTTCGAGGTGCACGCCTG
Organism: Nocardioides sp. JCM 18998; assembly: GCF_055391535.1. Classification (NCBI taxonomy): domain Bacteria; kingdom Bacillati; phylum Actinomycetota; class Actinomycetes; order Propionibacteriales; family Nocardioidaceae; genus Nocardioides; species Nocardioides sp. JCM 18998. The sequence goes on along the minus strand of NZ_AP043886.1, from coordinate 2,881,734 downwards.
GTCCGACCCGCTGGCGACCTGGCTGCACGACGCGCCGATCAAGATCCGCGCAGGCGTCGACGTGGAGCTGATGTTCACCGAGGGCCGACTGCTGCTGGAGCAGATCACCGGCCCGGCGGCGAGCGACGAGCAGATCATCGACGGCGCTCTGGACGCGTGCGGCGACCCCACCCGCCCGGTCGAGGCACGGCTGGCCGTCATCGAGGACCCCGAGCTGGCCCGGGTGCTGCACGAGCACCCCATCCGGCAGCTCAGCAGCGTTGAGGGTCCGTTCCCGGCGTACGCGGACCGTCCGCGGGCGCTGTTCGGCAGCTGGTACGAGTTCTTCCCGCGCTCCGAGGGCGCCACCACCGACCCGAGGACGAAGAAGCTGGTCAGCGGCACGCTCCGCACCGCCGCCGAGCGACTCGACGCAGTGGCCGCGATGGGCTTCGACGTCATCTACCTGCCGCCGATCCACCCGATCGGCGAGGTCAACCGCAAGGGCCCCAACAACGCGGTGATGAACCCGCCCGGACCGGCCCCGGCCGACTGGGCCGGGAGCCCCTGGGCGATCGGCTCGAAGCACGGCGGACACGACGCGATCCACCCCGACCTCGGCACGTTCGACGACTTCGACGCCTTCGTCGCCCGGGCGAAGGAGCTCGAGCTCGAGGTGGCGCTCGACCTCGCACTGCAGGCCGCACCGGACCACCCGTGGGCGACCAGCAACCCGGAGTTCTTCACCACGCGCGCCGACGGCACCATCGCCTACGCCGAGAACCCGCCGAAGAAGTACCAGGACATCTACCCGATCAACTTCGACAACGACCCCGAGGGGATCTACGCCGAGGTGCTGCGGGTGGTCCGGCTCTGGATGGGCCACGGCGTGCGGATCTTCCGGGTCGACAACCCGCACACCAAGCCGCTGGCGTTCTGGGAGCGGCTGCTGGCCGAGGTGCGCGCCACCGATCCCGATGTCCTGTTCCTGTCGGAGGCCTTCACCCGCCCCGCGATGATGCACGGGCTCGGCGCGATCGGCTACCACCAGTCGTACACGTACTTCACCTGGCGCAACGAGAAGACCGAGATCGAGGACTACCTCCTGGAGGTGTCCGACCGCTCTGCCCATCTGATGCGGCCGAACTTCTTCGTCAACACCCCCGACATCCTGCACGCGTTCCTACAGTACGGCGGGCCGGCGGCCTTCAAGATCCGCGCCACCCTCGCCGCCATGTCGTCCCCCTCGTGGGGTGTCTACGCCGGCTTCGAGCTGTACGAGCACGTGGCCGTGCGCCCCGGCAGCGAGGAGTACCTCGACTCGGAGAAGTACCAGCTCCGGCCCCGGGACTGGGCAGCGGCGGAGGCCGAGGGCCGCAGCCTGGCGCCGTACCTGACCCTGCTCAACACGCTGCGTCGCGAGCACCCGGCGCTGCGGCTGCTGCGCAACATCACGATCCACCACGCCGACGACGACCACATCCTGTGCTTCAGCAAGCGGGTCTCGACAGGCTCGACCTCCGGAACGGTCTCGACAGGCTCGACCTCCGGAACGGTCTCGACAGGCTCGACCTCCGCGACAGGCTCGACCTCCGAGGACACCGTGATCGTGGTGCTCAACCTCGATCCGCACGCCGCCCGCGAGACCGTCGTACGGCTGGACCTGGCCGCCCTCGGCCTCCCGATCGCCGACGGCACCGCCTTCACCGTGCACGACGAGATCACCGGGCAGGATTGGACCTGGGGCCGGGACAACTACGTCCGGCTCGACCCCGGCCACGAGCCCGCCCACATCCTCACCGTCAGGAGCCCCCTGTGACCATCCAGCACGACCAGCAGACCCCGGTCGGGACCGTCCTCGGCAGCCAGCCGGAGTGGTTCAAGACCGCGGTGTTCTACGAGGTCCTGGTGCGCTCGTTCAAGGACTCCAACGGCGACGGCACCGGCGACTTCAACGGCCTGACCGAGAAGCTCGACTACCTCCAGTGGCTCGGCGTCGACTGCCTCTGGCTCCCGCCCTTCTTCCCGAGCCCGCTGCGCGACGGCGGCTACGACGTCGCGGACTACACCGGGGTCCTGCCCGAGGTCGGCACCGTCGAGGACTTCCACGCGTTCCTCGACGCCGCCCACGAGCGCGGCATCCGGGTGATCATCGACTTCGTCATGAACCACACCAGCGACCAGCACCCGTGGTTCCAGGCCTCCCGGGAGGACCCCGAGGGCCCGTACGGCGACTTCTACGTCTGGTCCGACACCGACGAGCGCTACGAGGAGGCGCGGATCATCTTCGTCGACACCGAGCCGTCCAACTGGACGTGGGACCCGGTGCGGCAGCAGTACTTCTGGCACCGGTTCTTCAGCCACCAGCCCGACCTCAACTTCGACAACCCGGCCGTGCACGACGCGATGATCGACGGGCTGCGGTTCTGGCTGGACATGGGCATCGACGGCTTCCGTCTCGACGCGGTGCCGTACCTCTACGAGCGCGACGGCACCAACGGCGAGAACCTCCCCGAGACGCACGAGATGCTGAAGAAGGTCCGCAAGGTCGTCGACGACGAGTACCCCGACCGGATCCTGCTGTGCGAGGCCAACCAGTGGCCCGCGGACGTGGTCGAGTACTTCGGCGATCCCAGCGTCGGCGGCGACGAGTGCCACATGGCCTTCCACTTCCCGGTGATGCCCCGCATCTTCATGGCGGTGCGCCGCGAGTCGCGCTACCCGATCTCGGAGATCCTCGAGCAGACCCCGCAGATCCCGACCGGCTGCCAGTGGGGCATCTTCCTGCGCAACCACGACGAGCTGACCCTCGAGATGGTCACCGACGAGGACCGCGACTACATGTGGGGCGAGTACGCCAAGGACCCGCGGATGAAGGCCAACATCGGGATCCGCCGCCGGCTGGCTCCCCTGCTCGACAACGACATCAACCAGATGGAGCTCTTCACCGCCCTGCTGCTGTCGCTGCCGGGCTCGCCCGTCCTGTACTACGGCGACGAGATCGGGATGGGCGACAACATCTGGTTGGGCGATCGCGACGGCGTACGGACGCCGATGCAGTGGTCCGGGGATCGCAACGCCGGCTTCTCCACCGCCAACCCCGGCAAGCTCGACCGACCGCTGGTGATGGATCCCGTCTACGGCTACCAGGCGGTCAACGTCGAGGCGCAGATGGAGGACCAGTCCTCGCTGCTGCGCTGGACCCAGCGGATGATCCACGCCCGCAAGCTGCACCCGGCCTTCGGGCTCGGGACGTTCCACGACCTGGGCGGCACCAACCCGTCGGTGCTTGCCTACAGCCGCGAGCTGGAGAACGCCGATGGCAGCACCGACATCATCGTGTGCGTCAACAACCTCTCGCGCTTCCCGCAGCCGGCCGAGATCGACCTGCGCCGCTTCGAGGGCAAGCAGCTCGTCGAGGTCCTCGGCGGGGTTTCCTTCCCCTCCATCGGGGAACTGCCCTATCTGTTGACGCTGGGCGGGTACGGCTTCTACTGGTTCCGTCTGGTGGACCCCGTCGAGCCGGCGGCGCCGAGCGGGGAGGGAGAGCTGCTGTGAGTCTGGACGAGAGCATCTTCAGCGACTATCTGAGCCGTACGCGCTGGTTCGCCGGCAAGGGCCGGCCGTTCGGGATCGGCGCGGTCCGTGTGCTCGGTGAGGTGCCGGGCCGCGTCGAGGACAGCCCGGTCGTGGTGATCCACCTCGTGGAGGTGCGCTTCGCCGACGAGGAGGGCGGGACCGAGCTCTACCAGGTGCCGCTCGCCTTCTACGAGAAGCCGCAGGGCCGCCTCGACCACGCGTTCGTCGGGTGGTGGGAGGACGAGAGGCACGGTTGGGTGCACGCCTACGACGCGCTGCACGACCGTGAGGCGATGGCCTGCTGGCTGCGCTCGTTCGACCAGGCGGTCTCCGGCGAGGCGCTGACGTTCCACCGCCTGCCCGGCCACGAGCTCGACCTGAGCACGCACTCGACGCTCTTCTCCGGTCAGCAGTCCAACTCCTCGGTGGCCTACGGCGAGGACGCGATCATGAAGGTCTTCCGCAAGGTCACGCCCGGGGTCAACCCGGACATCGAGATCCACGAGGTCCTGACCAACGCCGAGAGCACGCACATCGCGGACCTGTACGGCTGGGTCGAGGGCTCGGCCGACCTGGGCGACGGCCCGCAGACACTGCACCTGGCCATGCTGCAGCGCTTCCTGCGCACGGCCACCGACGGCTGGGACCTCGCACTCGCGTCGGTCCGCAACATGTTCGCCGAGCCCGAGGTGCACGCCTCCTCCTCCGGCGGCGACTTCGCCGCCGAGGCGGCCCGCCTCGGCGAGGCGCTCGCCGAGGTCCACCGCGACCTGGCCTCGCACTTCCCCGTCACCACCGCGTCGGCCGCCGAGCTGGCCGCCGGCATGACGACGCGGCTCGAGGCCGCGATCGCGGCCGTGCCCGAGCTCGCCCCCTACGACGCCTCCCTGCGGGTGATCTTCGATCGCGTCGCCGAGCTCGGCGAGATCGAGGTGCAGCGCATCCACGGTGACCTCCACCTCGGCCAGACCCTGCGCACCTCGCTGGGGTGGAAGTTCGTCGACTTCGAGGGCGAGCCGGCCAAGCCCCTGGACGTACGGGCGCTGCCGGACTCGCGGTGGCGCGACGTCGCCGGGATGCTGCGCTCCTTCGACTACGCCCCACACGCCGTGCTGCACCAGCACCCCGACCTCGATCCCACCGTGATCACCGACCAGGAGGCGCTGCTCGCCCAGCGGGTCGAGGAGTGGGCCCACCGCGCCCGCAACCATTTCCTGGTCGCCTACCGCGGCGAGATCACCGACGAGCAGCGACTCCTGCTCGACGCCTACGTCGCCGACAAGGCCGTGTACGAGACCGTCTACGAAGCGCGCAACCGCCCGACGTGGATCGACATCCCGTTGGCCGCGGTCGCGCGGATCGGAGCCTGATGCCCGCCACCAACGCCCGCGATCCCCACCTGGGCGAGATCGACCTGCACCTGATCAACGAGGGCCGCCACGAGCAGCTCTGGGACGCGCTCGGCGCGCACGTGAGCGCCGAGGGCACGCACTTCGCCGTCTGGGCGCCGAACGCCCAGGAGGTGCAGGTCGCCGGGGACTTCAACGGCTGGACCGGCGCCACCCACCCGCTCAGGCCTCTCGGCTCGTCGGGCGTGTGGGAGACGTTCGTACCCGGCACCGGCAGCGGCGCGCACTACGTGTACATGATCCGCGGAGCGGACGGTGAGTGGCGCGCGAAGGCCGACCCGATGGCCCGCTGGGCCGAGGTGCCGCCGGCGACCTCGTCGCGGGTGTGGGCGTCCACGTACGAGTGGGGCGACCAGGACTGGCAGGCGGCCCGCGGCGAGAAGCAGCGCATCGACCGGCCGATGTCGGTCTACGAGGTGCACCTGGCCTCGTGGCGCCGCGGCCGCAGCTACCGCGACCTCGCCGACGAGCTGGTCGACTACGTCGCGGACCTGGGGTTCACCCACGTCGAGCTGATGCCGGTGATGCAGCACCCGTTCGGCGGCAGCTGGGGCTATCACGTGACCGGCTACTTCGCCCCCGACAGCAGGTTCGGGACGCCCGACGACTTCCGCTACCTCGTCGACCGGCTCCACCAGGCCGACGTGGGCGTCATCCTGGACTGGGTGCCGGGCCACTTCGCCACCGACGAGTGGGCGCTGGCCCGCTTCGACGGCACGCCCCTCTACGAGCACCCCGACCCGCGCAAGGGCTGGCACGCCGAGTGGGGCTCGCACATCTTCGACTTCGGCCGGCCCGAGGTGCGCAACTTCCTGTACGCGAACGCCGCGTACTGGCTCGAGGAGTTCCACGCCGACGGCCTGCGGGTGGACGGCGTCGCCTCGATGCTCTACCTCGACTACGGCCGCAACGCCGGCGAGTGGCTGCCCAACCGGCACGGCGGCCACGAGCACCTCGAGGCGGTGGAGTTCCTCCAGGAGATGAACGCGACCTCCTACAAGCGTTCCCCCGGCATCGTCACGATCGCCGAGGAGTCGACCGCGTGGCCGGGTGTCACGGCGCCCACCGACGGCGGCGGGCTCGGTTTCGGCTTCAAGTGGAACATGGGCTGGATGCACGACACCCTGTCGTACCTGCGTCACGATCCGGTGCACCGCTCCTACCACCACGGCGAGATGACCTTCGGGCTCTCGTACGCCTGGTCGGAGAAGTACGTGCTGCCCCTCTCGCACGACGAGGTCGTGCACGGCAAGGGGTCGCTGCTGCGCAAGATGCCCGGCGATCGCTGGCAGCAGCTCGCCACGCTGCGCGCCTACCTCGCCTTCATGTGGGCGCATCCGGGCAAGCAGCTGCTCTTCATGGGCAGCGAGATCGCCCAGGACGCCGAGTGGGCCGAGTCGCGCGAGCTCGACTGGTGGCTGCTCGATCATCCCGAGCACCGCGGCATGCACGCCACCGTGCGCGACCTCAACCGGCGCTACCGCGCCGAGCCGGCACTGTGGGAGCAGGACGCCTCACCGGACGGGTTCGGCTGGCTGGTCGGCGACGACGCGGCCAACAACGTCTTCGCCTTCGTCCGGTACGGCTCATCGGCCGATGCCGACCCGCTGGTCTGCGTCACCAACTTCGCTCCCGTCCCCCGGCACGACTACGTGCTCGGGCTGCCGGCGACGGGGTCGTGGGAGGAGGTGCTCAACACCGACGCCGAGACGTACGGCGGCTCCGGGGTCGGCAACCTCGGCACCGTCCAGGCGGTGGACGAGCCGTCCCACGGTCAGCCGGCCAGCGCCACCCTCACCATCCCGCCCCTCGCCACCGTCTGGCTCCGCCCCACCCGTTGAGGGGTCACCTCTCGCGGGTCGAGGGGTCACCTCTCGCGGGTCGAGGAGTCACCTCTCGCGGGTCGAGGCGTCACGTCTCGTACGGTCCCCTAGGGTGAGGACGTGACCGAGGAGCCGCTGACGATCGTGACCACGGTGGCCGACGGCGCCGCGCGGATCGAGTGGCCCGCCGACGTTCCGGCCTCGGTCGTACGGCGTGAGGTGGCGGCGGCGCTGGTGGCCCACACCCGGGTCGAGACGCTGCTCGACCCGGACGACGAGGCCGGGCAGCGGGTCGCGGCGTGGGCAGGGATGCTGCGCGAGGGCACGATGCGCGGCGTCACGGCCTCCGGGGAGCCGCGTGACCGGATCGTCTACGCCCGGCTCGCCTCCGACCTGCCGCTCGACGACCCGCAGAGCTTCCGATCGCTGCTCAACTCGTTCCTGCCGCGCAAGCGCGCGATCGGGCAGATGCTGATCCGATCGACGCCCGACGAGTCGGGCCAGGAGCGGGTGCTGCTGTGCCAGCTCACGTACAAGCGCGACTGGGACCTGCCCGGTGGCGTCGTCGAGGTCAACGAGTCGCCGCGCCTCGCGGTGAGCCGCGAGCTCGAGGAGGAGCTCGGCGTCGAGATCGCGGCCGGCGAGCTGCTGCTCACCGACTGGCTGCCGCCGTGGAGCGGCTGGGACGACGCGGTCTGCCTGGTCTTCGACGGCGGCACCCAGCCCGCCGAGCTCGCCGGGCAGCTCACCCTGCAGCCCAACGAGATCCGCTCGGCCGAGTTCAAGACGATGGACGAGGTGCGCGAGCTCGCGGCCGACTTCACCGCGCGCCGGATCGAGGCGGCGCTAGCGCGTACGCACGGGGGCGGGTCGCCCTACACCGAGAGCGGTCGCGCGCACTCCTGAGCCTGATCCTGGGCCTGATCCTGGGCCTGCTCCTGGGCGCAGCCGCAGCACGCCCTGGGCGATCAGCACGCCCAGGATCAGCAGCGCGGCGCCGCCGAGCTCGGCGGCGTTCGGGACCTCGTCCCGCAGCGCCCACGCCGAGACGATCGCCACCGGCGGCACCAGCAGGATCCACGGGACCACCCGGTGCGAGGCGTGGCGCGCGAGCAGGGTGTTGAAGATGGCGTACCCGACGATCGAGCTGAGTCCGGCCGTGTAGAGGGTGGAGAGCGCAGCGTGCCAGCCGAAGGCGGAGAAGCCGTCGGCGACGCCGTGCGGCCCGTCGATGAGCAGCGAGAGCCCGAGCAGCGGCGCCGGCACGACCAGGGCGGACCAGACCGTCAGTGACAGACCTCCACCGGTCAGGCGGGCCGCGCGGGACACGACGTTGCCGATCGCCCACGACAGCGCGCCGCCGAGGCAGAGCAGCAGGGCCGTGGCCGGCACGTGGCCACCGCGGCCGAGCCCGACGACCACCAGCCCGAGCGCGCCGAGGCCGACGCCGACCGCGTGTTCGGCCGACGGGCGCTCTCGCAGCACGCCGGCCGCGATCACGATGGTCAGCACGACCTGCGCCTGCAGCACCAGGGCGGCGAGCCCGGGCGGCATCCCGGCGTGCATCGAGGCGTAGAGGAAGCCGAACTGGCCGAGGCTCATGAACGCACCGACCGCCGCGACGGTACGCCACGGCGCCTGCGGTCGCGGGACCAGCAGGACCGCCGGGAGCGCGACGAACGTGAACCGGATCGCCGCGAAGAGCAGCGGCGGCACCGTCCCCATCCCCCAGTCGATGACGACGAAGTTGAAGCCCCAGATGGCGGCCACGAGGGCGGCGAGGAGCGAGTCACGGCGGCTCATGAGGACCATCGTCGCCGGAGCGACCATGAAGGACCAGCGAATAGAACTGCACCAAACCCATTAGCATCGCTTCATGATCGATCTCGACGCCCTGGTCTCGCTGCGCGCCGTCGCCACCCACGGCTCGGTGGTCGCCGCGGCCGACGCGCTCGGCTTCACCCCGAGCGCCGTCTCCCAGCAGGTGAAGCGCCTGGAGCGCAGCGCCGGCGTACCGGTCCTCGAGCGGGTCGGACGCGGCGTCATGCTCACCCGGCACGGCCGCCACCTGGTGGAGCACGGCACCCGCCTGCTCGCCGACCTCGAGGAGCTGGAGGCCGGGCTGCACCAGCAGGCCGAGACCGTCGCCGGGGACGTACGGCTGGCGGTCTTCTCCACCGCGACCCGCGGCCTGGTCGCCCCGACCCTGCCCACGGTGATCGCGGAGCACCCGGCCCTGACGGTCGCACTCGTGGAGAGCGAGCCATGGGACACGATCGACCTGGTCGCCCGCGGCGAGGCCGACCTCGGCCTGGTGCACAGCTGGGGCGACGTCGCGCTGCAGATCCCCGACCACCTGACCGCCACCAAGGTCGGGCTCGACCTGGCCGAGGTGATCATGCCGCGCACCCACCCGCTCGCATCGCGCCAGGTCGTCACGCCGAGGGACCTGGCCGACGAGGGCTGGATCGCCACCCCGGAGGGCACCATCTGCCGGCAGTGGCTCAACCGGATGTACGTCGGCACCGGCCGGCTGCCGCGGATCGCGCACGTGGCGATGGAGTTCGACTCCCATCTCGCGCTGGTCCGCGCCGGTCTCGGCATCGCGTCGATCCCGCGACTCGGCCGGGCGCCGCTGAGCGATGACCTGGTCGCCGTGCCGATGAAGGACCCGGTGCCGACCCGCGCCGTGATCGCGCTGCACCGGCGCAGCATGACCGACTCCCCCGCGATCGGCGCCGTGCTCGAGGCGCTGCGGGAGGCCGGCGCCGCGCTGTGAGCTCTCGCCCGGCGAGAGGTGACCTCTCGTCAGAAGAGGGCGGAGGCGAGCGCCCGACGCCCGCTCAGCACGCGGGGGTCCTCGTTGCCGACAGCGCCGAAGAGGCCGAGCAGGTGCTCGCGCGCGGCGTTGCGCTCGTCGCCGGCCGTACGGGTGACGAGCCCGATCAGGCGCGCGAACGCCTCGTCCACGCGGCCGCTCACCAGGTCGAGGTCGGCGACCAGCGTCTGCGCCTCGACGTCGTCGGGAGCGGCGTCGGCGGCCGCGAGGGCGGCGGCCGGGTCCGCGCCCGCGGTGCGCTGCAGCACCTTCGCCATCGCCAGGCCGGCGGCGGCCTCGGTGTCGGCCGGGTTGGCGTCGACGAGCTTCTGGTACTCCGCCACGGCGCGGTCGATGTCGCCCTCGCCGAGCGCGTCCTGCGCAGCCGCGTAGCGCGGGTCGACGAGCTCCTCCTCGCCCTCGGCCGCCTCGACGCGGCGCGGCTGGTGGCGGCCGGTGAGGCCGGAGACGGTCAGCTGCTGGGCGACCTGGGTCAGCATGGTGCGCAGCTGCTCGATCGGGACGACGTCCTGGAGCAGCGGCTGCGGACGGCCGTCGATGACGGCCACGACCAGCGGGATCGACGGGATCTGCATCGCCTGGGCGATCTCGGGGGCGGTGTCGATGTCGACCAGGCCGACGAGGAAGCGGCCCTCGAACTCGTCCGACAGGGTCCGCATGTCGGCCGCCAGCTGCGCCGACTCGGGCATCCGGGTGGGCGAGTAGAACGCCAGCAGCACCGGGGCGTGCATCGACGACTCGAGGGTGCTCTGGAAGTTCTCGCGGCCCAGCTCGACGCTGTACGCGGTGCCACCGGCGGGGGTGCCACCGGCGGCGGGGGCACCCGCGCCGGCTGCGGTGCCGGCTCCGGGGGCGCCCTGCCCGGCGGCGGGCGGCTGCGCGGGGCGCTGGAGGGCGCCGAGGTCGATCGCTCCGGGACGGGAGAAGGGCTGCTGCGTCATGGCCGCGATCTTAGTGGTCGCTCCCACAGCCCCGGATCGTCGGTGCGACCGCCGCGAGCTCAGCCCAGCAGCGTGTCGGCGGCGGCGTACGGGTCGAGCGCACCGTCGGCCACCGAGGTGGCGAGCTCGTCGAGCCGATCGCGACCCTGCAGCTCCCAGCGCGCCCGCAGGGCGGCCACGGCGATGGCCTCGATCTCCTCGCGCGCTCGGCGTGCGCGCCGCGCGGCGAGCGCCCCGGACTCCCCGAGCCAGCGCCGGTGATCGGCGATGGCCGTCACCAGGTCGCCGAGCCCCTGGTGGCTCTGCGCGGAGATCGGCAGCACCGGCGGCCTCCAGGCCCCCTCGGGGCGCGCGGCCAGAGCGAGCATGCCGCGCAGGTCGCGGCGGACCGTCATCGCCCCGTCGCGGTCGGCCTTGTTGATGACGTAGAGGTCGCCGATCTCGAGGATGCCCGCCTTGGCGGCCTGGATCCCGTCGCCCATCCCCGGGGCGAGCAGGACGAGCGTGGTGTCGGCGAGACCGGCCACCTCGACCTCGGACTGGCCCACGCCGACGGTCTCCACCAGCACGACGTCGAAGCCTGCGCCGTCGAGGACCCGGATCGCTTGGGGCGTGCTCCAGGCCAGGCCGCCGAGGTGGCCCCGGGAGGCCATCGAGCGGATGTAGACGCCGCGGTCGCCGGCATGGTCGGTCATCCGGATCCGGTCGCCGAGAAGCGCGCCACCGGAGAACGGCGAGGACGGGTCGACGGCGAGCACGGCGACCCGCTGGCCGGCCGCACGCAGCTCGCGCACCAGCGCATTGGTGGTGGTCGACTTGCCGACGCCCGGAGCCCCGGTGAGGCCGATGACGTGCGCATGCCCGACGTACGGGGACAGCGCGGTCATCACCTCGCGCAGGCGCGGCGAGGCGTCCTCGACCAGCGAGATCAGACGGGCGACCGCCCGCGAGGAGCCCGGATCTCCGGGTCCTCCACGGGCGGCCTGCACGAGGTCGGCGACCTCGATGTCGGTACGAGCCATGGCTACGACGACCGGCGTCCCTTACTCCCCGGGGACGCGCACGATCAGGGCGTCGCCCTGGCCACCCCCGCCGCAGAGGGCGGCCACGCCGGTGCCGCCACCGCGGCGCTTGAGCTCGTTGGCGAGGTGCAGCACGACGCGGGTGCCGGACATCCCCAGCGGGTGACCCAGCGCGATCGCGCCGCCGTTGACGTTGACGATCTCCTCCGAGATCCCGAGCTCGCGCGCGGAGGCCATGCCGACCGCGGCGAAGGCCTCGTTGAACTCGACCAGGTCGAGGTCGGAGGCGGCCAGGCCGGCCTTCGACAGCGCCTTGGCGGTCGAGGCGGCCGGCTGCAGCTGCAGCGAGGAGTCCGGGCCGGCGGTCTGACCGTGCGAGACGATCTCGGCCAGCCAGGTCAGGCCGAGCTCCTCGGCCTTCGCCTTGCTCATCACCACCACGGCGGCGGCGCCGTCGGAGATCTGTGAGGCCGAGCCGGCCGTGATGGTGCCCTCCTTGCTGACCGGGCGCAGCCCGGCCAGCGACTCGACGGTCGTGTCGGCGCGGACGCCCTCGTCCTGGCTGACGACGATGTCGCCCTTGCGGGACGCGATCGTGACCGGGACGATCTCGTCGTCGAAGACGCCGTTCTTCTGGGCGGCGGCGGCGCGCTGGTGCGACTGCGCGGAGAACGCGTCCTGCTCCTCGCGGGTGAACCGGTCCGAGGCGGCGTTGCACGCGTCGGTCAGGTTGATCATCGCCTGCTTGGTGAACTGGTCGAAGAGCGCGTCGTAGACCATCGAGTCGACCAGCGTGGTGTCGCCGTACTTGAACCCGTCGCGCGACTTGGGCAGCAGGTGCGGGGCGTTGGTCATCGACTCCATGCCGCCGGCCACGACGATGTCGTACTCGCCGGTGCGGATCATCTGGTCGGCCTGGGCGATGGCGTTGAGGCCCGAGAGGCAGACCTTGTTGGTGGTGATGGTCGGGACGCTCATCGGCACGCCGGCACCCACCGCCGCCATCCGGGCGGGGTTCTGACCGGCACCGGCCTGGATGACCTGGCCCATGATCACGTACTCGACCTGCTCGGGCGCCACGCCCGCCTTCTCCAGCGCCCCCTTGATCGCGACCGTGCCGAGCTCGGCGGCGGTGAGCGACGAGAGACCACCCAGCAGGCGGCCGATCGGGGTGCGAGCCCCGGCGACGATGACGGTTCCGGACATGGTGCCTCCAAGCTGAGCGGTCAGTGGGCTCCGACATTACCGACGGGTAGTGGCCAGCGGGAGGGGGCCGTACGCGCCCTCGGTGTGCCCATGGTCACACCGATCTTCCCTCGCGCACCGGCCCTGGACCAGAGTGGCCCCCATGAGCCTGATCCCCGACCATCTGTTCATCGCCATCGACCACGTCGGCATCGCCGTGCCGGACCTCGACGAGGCCATCGCCTTCTACGAGTCGAGCTACGGGATGAGCGTGCTGCACAGCGAGACGAACGAGGAGCAGGGCGTACGCGAGGCGATGATCGGCTACGCCGGCAACCAGGGCGCGGCCGTCGTCCAGCTGCTCGCGCCGCTCACCGAGGAGTCGACGATCGCGAAGTTCATCGGGCGCAGCGGACCGGGCCTGCAGCAGCTCGCGCTGCGCGTCACCGACGTCGAGGCCGCCATGGCCCACATCACCGGGCGGGGCCTGCGCCTGCTGTACGACGCGCCCCGCCGCGGCACCTCGGACAGCCGGATCAACTTCGTCCACCCGAAGGACGCCGGCGGCGTGCTGGTCGAGCTCGTCGAGCCGGCCGGGAGCGCCGGGCACTGACACCCCGGGATCACCGGGGAGGCCCCGCCGACAGCGCTGACGTCGGCGGGGCCTCCCCTGTTCGCGGGGATCCTCAGCGGAGGCTGAAGCCGCCCGGGATCTTCGTGAGGTCGATCTTGATGATCTCGCCGAAGTCCTGCGGCCCCGAGCCCTGGCCGGTGGCGCCGGGCAGGTTCTTGAGCGCCTGGCTGCCGAGGACGCGCTTGGGGCCACCGTGGCTGATGCTGTCGGCCGGCCAGTTGGTGTCCTTGGCGACGTCGGTGATGCCGAAGTCGGAGTCGTCGGCGAGGTAGACGATGTTGTTCGCCACGTCGACCGAGACGCCCTCGACCTTGTCGTGCCCGAAGTACTGGCCGGTCGGGTCGATCACGTTCAGCAGACCGGAGTAGTCGAGGTACGACGTCGCCGGGTCGTCGTCGTCGGCGGTGTGGATGCCCGCAGCGACGAGGTTGGCGACCACGGTGTCGTGGGCGCCGCTGCCGCCGATGGTCTCGACGCTCTGCCCGCCGATGTTCAGGCCGGAGTTGGCGGCGCTGGTCTTGTCGGCGGCGACCGCCGGGGCGGTGATGTGCTGGTAGCTGTTGCCGGGTGCCGAGGCGAGCGCACCGTGAGGACCCACGTCCGTGGCGTTCGAGAGGTCGGCGATCCACAGGTCCTTCCTCGCCGGCGCGGAGCAGGCCGCGATCTGACCCGCCGTCGGGCCCTCGAAGCAGCCGTCCCGCTCGTCGACCACGAACCGGGTGTCGCTCAACGCGGTGATCTCGCTCGGACCCTCCACGATCGCGTTGCCGACCGGAGCGTGCATCACGTACATGTACTCCTGGACGCTGTGGTCGCTGATCTTGACCTTGACGATACGCAGCGCCTGGCCGGCGGCAGCCGTCGGGGCGGCGCCGCCTCCGGTGCCGACGTTCGAGTTGAGCGGCGCCTGCATCACGCCGACGAGGTAGTCGCCGGACGGCGTGATCGTCAGGCCCTCCATGCCCTTGTTCTTGGCGCGCTTGAGCAGCTCGGAGGGCAGCGGGTAGATCGTCTCGCCGTCGGTCGTGGTGGTCGTCGTCGCGACGTACGGGCTGTAGCGCTCGATCTCCTGGCCGGAGGTGCTGAAGTGCACGATGTAGGGGCCGTACTCGTCCGACACCCAGAAGGTGCCGTCAGGAGCGACCGCGACGGCCTCGGAGTCGAGCCCGTTCGCGCTGTTGACCACGTACGAGCCGTACTGGTCCTCGATGTCGTCGCCGGTGCCCTGCACGGCATGCACCTCCGGCGGGACGAGCCCGTTGAGGGGATCGCCGGCATGGCTCGACAGGCCGATGACGTCCTCGACCAGAGCCCGGCCGCCGACGAGGTGGATCTTGGCGATGGCGGGCTGGAAGCCCTGGACCGGGTCCATCTTGACGCCGTCGGGGCCACCGACGTTCGGGCCGCGGTCGGTGATGCCGTAGAACCAGCCCGGCTGTCCGGGGATCGCGGTCAGGCCCGAGCCGTAGCCGCTGCTGACGATCTTGGTGCCGTCCCAGTAGCCGTTCGGGGTGAGCTCGGTGCCGTCGGGGTTGGTCATCGGGAAGAGCTCGGTGCCGTCGACCGGCGCCTTGCCCCCGTTGGCCGGGATGGTCGGCACCGCCGTCACGGTGGAGACCGAGCCGGGCGCGGTGGCGGTGGCCGTCGCGGTCGCGGTGGCTGTCGCGGTGGTGGTGGCCGTCACCGTGACGGTCGCGGTCGGCCGGTGGGCCTGGCAGGAGATCAGCGCCGCCTGGGCGGCGGTCAGGTCGCCCTGGTCGTCCGCGAGGCGGGCGGTGGCGCGGGCGACGGCCTGCTGCTTGCGCGCCTTGGCCTGGACGCCCCTGGCCTTCTTCTGGCTCACGGCGGCGAGGGCGGCCCGGTCGTGGCTCACGGTGTTCTGGGCGGCCGTGACGGCCGAGCTCTGGGCGGTGCAGCTGGCGGCGGACGAGCCGCCGCCGACGGCGAAGGCGCCGATCGGCAGCACGACGGCAGCCGAGACCGTCGCGATGGCCAACGAGGTGCGGGCGGTGCGGTTCACAGACACTCCTCAGTCGAGGACCGCCGGCCGGGCGGTCACGGAATCCCCGGAAGTCAACCGGCGCCAACCGACCAGCGACCCGCGCCCAGGTGACCGGAACATGGCCAGCACCCGACACGTAGTGTCGTCAGTCACAGCAGTGGACCCGCCGGTTACTCGTCAGTAATCTCTGCCTCACGCCAGGGCCCGCGAGGGCCGCCCTCTTCTCAGGAGTACGACGTGCAGCACATCCTCGATGCCATCGTCAGCGGCGAGGCCTCCACGGAGGACTTCGCCAACCTCGAGCTTCCGGAGTCCTACCGCGCCGTGACCGTCCACAAGGACGAGGTCGACATGTTCGAGGGGGTGACCTCGAAGGAGAAGGACCCGCGCAAGTCGCTGCACCTCGACGAGGTCGCACTGCCCGAGCTCGGGCCGGGCGAGGCGCTCGTCGCCGTGATGGCCTCAGCGATCAACTACAACACCGTGTGGACCTCGATCTTCGAGCCGGTCTCCACCTTCGGCTTCCTGGAGCGCTACGGCCGCGAGTCCGAGCTGGCCAAGCGCCACGACCTGCCGTACCACGTCGTCGGCTCAGACCTGTCCGGCGTCGTGCTCAAGACCGGCGCCGGCGTGACCAAGTGGAAGCCCGGTGACCGGGTGGTCGCGCACTGCCTCAGCGTGGAGCTGGAGGCCCCGGACGGCCACAACGACACGATGATGGACCCCTCGCAGCGGATCTGGGGCTTCGAGACCAACTTCGGTGGCCTGGCCGACGTCGCGATGGTCAAGGCCAACCAGCTGATGCCGAAGCCCGAGCACCTCACCTGGGAGGAGGCCGCCTCCCCCGGCCTGGTCAACTGCACCGCCTACCGCCAGCTCGTCTCCGCCAACGGCGGCAACATGAAGCAGGGCGACAACGTCCTGATCTGGGGCGCCTCGGGCGGGCTCGGGGGCTTCGCCACCCAGTACGCCCTCAACGGCGGCGCGAACCCGATCTGCGTGGTCTCCAACGGGGAGAAGGCCCAGATCGTGCGCAACATGGGCGCCGACAAGGTGATCAACCGCTCCGAGATGGACTTCAGGTTCTGGAACGAGGACGGCACCCAGCAGAACCCGAAGGAGTGGCAGCGCCTCGGCAAGGCCATCCGCGAGCTCACCGGCGGCGAGGACATCGACATCGTCTTCGAGCACCCCGGTCGCGAGACGTTCGGCGCCTCGGTCTACGTCACCCGCAAGGGCGGCACCATCACCACGTGCGCGTCGACGACCGGGTTCATGCACGAGTACGACAACCGCTACCTGTGGATGAATCTCAAGCGGATCATCTCCTCGCACTTCGCCAACTACCGCGAGTCGTGGGAGGCCAACCGCCTCATCGCCCAGGGCAAGATCCACCCGACCCTGTCGCGCACCTACACGCTCGAGGAGACCGGCCAGGCGGCACTCGACGTGCACCACAACAAGCACCAGGGCAAGGTCGGCGTGCTGTGCCTGGCCCCGCAGGAGGGCCTGGGCGTGCTCGACCAGGAGCTGCGCGACAAGCACCTGGACAAGATCAATCTGTTCCGCGGGATCTGATCGCACGTCGTGTCACCGGCGAGGGCCGCTCCCCCGAGATTTCGGGGAGCGGCCCTCGCCCTTCACCGACCAGTGATGTGGGACCCTAGGACGCAGTCCACCCCACCCGTACGGAAGAGGTAGCGCCGACCATGAGCGATCAGGGCCTTTCGATCTTCGACGATGAGCCGAACGCGGCTGCCGAGGAAGGCACTGCCGCGGCCGGCAAGAAGCCGAGCGCGCCGGCCGGATCCGGCGGCGCCACGCCTGCGAAGGCCGCGGAGAAGCCGGCCGCGGCACCGGCCGCCAAGCCCGCCGCGCCGGCCGACGACGACCGCACCCAGGTGATCCCGCGGGTTACCTCCGCTCCCCCGGCGGCGAGCGCGCCGACCCGACCGGCGCCGACCGGCAACGCCCCGGCGACGCCGCCGCGGCCGGTGACCCCCAGCGTCCCCGGTGTCTCGTCCTCGCCGCTGCCGCTGGTGCGCCGTGGCGGCTACGACCCGGCCTCCGTCGACTCGCGCATCCAGCAGCTGACCTCGGCGCACGCGGCCGCGCACAGTGCCGCCCAGTCCGCCCAGCAGCGCGCCGCCGAGGCCGAGAAGGAGATCGGGTCGCTGCGCGAGCAGCTGGCCGAGGCCGCCAACCCGTCGTACGCGGGCCTGGGCGGTCGCGCCGAGGCGATGCTGCGTCTCGCCGAGGAGGAGGCGGGCGAGATCAAGAACGCCGCCGAGCGCGAGGCCACCGAGATCCGCAACCAGGCCACCCGCGACGCCGCCGGCATCAAGAACGACGCCCAGCGCGAGGTCGACGAGCTGCGCAAGGCGCACTACCAGGAGATGGACGACCACCGCGCCCGGGTGACCACCCAGGCCGAGCAGGAGCGCGCGCTGGCCCGCAGCGAGTCCGACGACCTGCTCGCCTCCGCGAAGCGCGAGGCCGACCAGCTCCGTCTGGCCGCCCAGCAGGAGACCACCGAGCAGCGTGCCGCCACCCAGCGCGAGGTCGAGCAGGCCCGTGCCGGCGCCGACCGTGAGGTGCAGGAGGCCCGCCGGATGCTGGCCGTCGAGAAGGAGCGCCTCGCCCGCGAGGCCACCGACCACCACAACAGCTCGATGGCCGAGACCCGCCGCCTGGTCGAGGAGGCCGAGTCGCGCGCCTCCGCCGCCGAGGAGCGCGCGCGCCAGGCGTCCGCGCAGATCGCCAGCCAGCGCGCCCAGGCCGAGTCCGACGCCGAGGGGCTCATCACGCGCGCCAAGCGCGAGGCCGAGCACATCCTCAGCAGCGCCCGCGCACAGGCCGACACGCTCACCTCCGCGGGTCACGCCGAGGCCGAGCGCGGCCTGGCCTCGATCCGCGCCGAGGTCGACCGGCTCTCCAAGCGGCGCGACGCGATCACCGCCCAGCTCGCCCCGCTCACCAACCTCCTCGCCGGTCTCGGCAAGGACGAGGAGTCCGACAAGGACGCTGAGTGAGCGACGAGACGCAGGCCTCCGGCGAGCCGCCGGAGGCCGCGCCCGCCGAGGCCGACACCCTGACCGAGGCCGAGGAGCCGGAGCCGCGGCTGGGCCGTCGGGGCAAGCCGTTCGACCGCAAGGCCCCCTACATGGTGGGCCTGCTGGGCGGCTTCGGCCTGCTCACCGCCTTCGCAGCCAGCAAGATCTTCGTCTCGCTGGGCAGCACCCTGGTCCTGATCATCGTCTCGCTCTTCATCGCCGCGGGCCTGGACCCGCTGGTCCGCGCACTCGAGCGGCGCGGCCTGCGCCGCTCGATGGCGGTGCTCGTCGTGATCGTCGTCGTGCTGGCGTTCATCGCGCTCTTCGTGTTCGCCCTCGTGCCGGTCATCGCCGATCAGGTGCGTGCGATCGGCAGCAACGCGCCCGACTGGCTCGACCGTCTGGAGAACAACCAGAAGGTCCGGGACCTCGATGACCAGTACGGCTTCATCGAGCACCTGAAGTCGTTCGTGACCAACGGCGACTTCGTCGGCCAGGTCTTCGGCGGCGTCCTGGGCGTGGGCCTCGCGGTGCTCAACGCGTTCTTCAACGCCTTCATCATCGTGGTGCTGACGCTCTACTTCCTGGGCTCCTTCGAGACGCTCAAGAAGGCCGCCTACAGCCTGGCGCCGGCATCGCGTCGCGAGCGGGTCTCCAAGCTGGGCGACCGGATCGTGGAGGGCGTCGGCGGCTACGTCTCCGGCGCGTTCATCATCGCGCTGTGCGCCGGCCTCAGCTCGCTCGCGCTCCTGTTCATCATCGGCATGGAGCGCTACGCCGTCGCGCTGGCGTTCGTCGTGATGGTGACCGACGTGATCCCGATGATCGGCGCCACCATCGGCGCGGTGATCGTGACGGCGATCTGCCTGTCGAACTCGGTCGAGACGGCCGTCATCGCGGGCATCTTCTACATCGCCTACCAGCAGTTCGAGAACTACGTGATCTACCCGCGCGTGATGTCACGCTCGGTCGAGATCCCCGGCGTGCTGACGGTCATCGCGGCGCTCGTCGGCGCCTCGCTGATGGGCGTGGTCGGCGCGCTGCTGGCGATCCCGACCGCCGCGGCGGTGCTGATGCTGGTGCGCGAGGTCTTCATCCGGGCGCAGGACGAGCGCTAGCGCCGCGATCAGCGTGACGCGGCGGCCTCGACCGTACGGGCGGCCGTCGCGAGCGTGTCCACCGCGTCCGGCTCGCCGGCGGCGGGCTCGCCGAGCTTGACCGCGACGACCCCGGCCAGGATGAGCAGGCCGCCGACGACCTGCACCCCGACCGGCAGCTCGTCGAGCAGCAGCCAGGCGAACAGGACGCTGGAGACGACCTCGAAGAGCGCCACGAAGCTGGCCAGTCGGGCTCCGAGGAGGCGGCCCGCGGCGATGCCGGCGGCGTACGCGAGGGCGGCGGTGACGATGCCGAGCACCAGGACGGCGACCCACCACGGCAGGTCGGCGTGCGCCAGCTCGACGGTGCCCCCGGCGGCACCGAGCGGCATCAGGTGGCTCAGGCCGAGCAGCCCGAGGACGGCGGTGCCGACGACCAGGCCGAGCCAGGCGAGCGCGATCGGCGGCAGGTCGATGCCGCCCTCCGCGTTGAGCACGAAGTAGACCGCGGCGCCGATCATCGCGCCGAGCGCCCAGAGCACGCCGGCGAGGCTGAGCCCGACGCCCCCGCCGATGAGGTCGAGGACCAACACCAGGCCGGCGGCAGCGATCACCGCGCCGACCACGGTGAGCGGCGCGGGCCGCTGGCCGTGGCGCAGCCACAGCCAGATCACGACGGCGGCGGGCGAGGTGTACTCGATCAGGATCGCCGGCCCGACCTCCATGTGCTGGACGGCGGAGAAGTAGCAGAACTGCGAGGCGGCCACGGCGAGCAGGCCGTAGACCACCACCGTCGGCAGTTCCCGGCGCAGCGTCCCCGGCGCCGCGCCGGCGAGGTGCCCGCGCAGCGCCCGCACCCCGAACGGTGCCAGGACCACCGCCGCCAGGCCGACGCGGAGCAGGACCACCGCTCCCGGCGTCCAGCCGATCGCGAACAGGCTCGAGGCGATCGAGCCGGACAGGCTGAAGCTGAGCGCCGACAGGACGGCGAGAAGCAGGCCCGGGCCGAATCGACCGGCGCTGGGCCGCGCGCTCGCGTCATTGGCGTAGGTGTCCATGACTCATGACATTAGGGACCCGTTCGGTAATCTGTCAAAGTGGTTTTCGCTCATGACACCGAGGAGTCGCTCCTCGCCGCCGTCGCGCTGGTGAACAGCGCCCAGCCGCCGGAGACGATGGCCACGGTGGCGGAGCTCGACGCGTTCTTCGAGCGCTTCGGCTACACCGGTCGCCACGACCGCACCCGCGTCGAGCTGGCGCAGGTCCGGGACCTGCGCCCCGAGCTGCGGGAGCTGCTGCTGGCCGGACGCGACGACGCCGTCGCGCAGGTCAACGCGATCCTCAGCGAGGAGCGGGCCGTGCCCCAGCTGATCCGCCACGATCCGCTCGACTGGCACATCCACGCGGTCGGCATCGACGCGCCGCTGGCGACCCGGATCCGCGTCGAGACGGCGATGGCGATGATCGACGTCATCCGCTCCGACGAGCACGCCCGGCTCAGCGTGTGCGCCGACGACACGTGCGAGGGGATCGCCCTGGATCTGTCCCGCAACCGTTCCAAGCGGTTCTGCTCGGTGGCCTGCGGCAACCGCAACGCTGTCGCCGCCTACCGCGCCCGGCAGGCGGACAGCGAGGCCTGAGCCCGGCGATCACTCATCACTCGCCCACGAGCACGCCCGGCACCTCGATCAGCGGACTCCCGTGCAGCACGGCGTTGACGCCGCCCACCGCCCACGGCCGGACGTCGGCAGCGGTGAGGCGATGCTGCAGGCCCGTCGGGTCCGCGATGCTGGGGCACGTCAGGTCGACCACATAGGTGCGACTCCGCGCGCGATCCCCCACCACGTGCAGCAGTGCCCACTCCCCGCCGCTGGCGCCGAAGCAGCTGTACTGCCCCATCGGGGTTGCGCTCTCCACCGCATCGGCCAGCTGCTCGGCCGACCCCGCTGCCAGCTCCTCGCCGTACAGCAGGCGGTAGCCGTCCGCAGCGGCACCGGCGGCCGTTCCGTCGGCGGGCGCGTAGGCGCACACGTCCAGCGAGATCGCGTCGAACGAGCCGGTGCCCTGCTCCCCGGGCTCGGGGGGCGCGTCCAGGTGGGCCGGGCAGGCCCGGAAGCTCGCCTGGTGGGCCGAGGAGAGGATCTGCTCCCGTAGCGCGGCGTCGGGGCTCGCCACGGTGACCGCGACCCCGGCGACCTCCCGGGTCTCCTGGACCGATCCGTCGGCCAGCTCGATGCTGCCAGTCGGTACGTCGGCGCCGAGCCAGGCGTACGACAGGTCCCCGCCCGAATCCCCGCCCGAATCCTGGGTCGCATCCTGGGGGCAGCGCGGCGTCTGCGCGATCGGGCGACCCACGTAGCCGGGCAGCCCGCCGTCGGCGCGCTCGGCGGCGGTCAGGCGATGGCCGTCGGCATCGACCGTCGGGCCGACGCCACACGCCCCCGGGGCTCCACCCCAGCCCCAGGTCGCCGGGACGTAGACGGCGACGTCGTGCCAGACCTCGAGCCGGTAGCCGCCCAGCGGTGTCGGCCCCTCGTCGGACGCGCGGTCCGAGGGGACGCCACCGCTCGGCGGCACATCGGTCGACCGGTGAACGACCGCCCCGATTCCGGCACCGGTCACGACCAGGGCCGCCACCGCGCCGATGCCCGCGAGCCGGCGGACCCGGCGCCGGCGCGCCGTCCGCGCACGCTGTGCCATCGGTGCCCGGGTCTCGGCCTCGTCGGCCAGCTGCGCGAGCCGCTCGCGCAGCGTCTCCTCGAGATCAGTCATCACTGTCCTCCTCGGCCAGCTCGCGTCGCAGGGTCTGCAGCGCTCGGTGCACGTGCGAGCGCGCGGTGGCCTCGGCGCAGCCGAGCAGCACGGCGATCTCGCGGTAGTCCAGGTCCTGGTAGAAGCGCAGCACGACAGCGGCGCGCTGGGCGGGTGGCAGCGCGGCACACAGCCGCCGCACGGCCTCGCGGGCGGTCACGTCCGAGGCCAGGTCACGCGCCGGCGCGCCCTCTCGCACCGCGTCCACCGGCGTCACCCGTCGGCGCCAGCGTCGCCACAGCGAGATGTGCTGGTTGACGATCATGCGCCGCACGTACGCCTCGGGGTCCTGTGTCCGCGAGACCCGGTGCCACGATGCGAGCGCGCGCTCGAGCGCGCTCTGGACGGCGTCCTCGGCCTCGCCCTGGCTCCCGGTGAGCAGGTAGGCGAACCGGAGCAGGGATGCGCTGCGAGCCGCCACCCAGTCGTCGAACGACGGCGCCGCGACGGGAGGGGGCCGATCGCTCACCCGTACATCCATGCATGACTCACGCCGCAGCGCGAGCGTTCGTTGCAGCTGAGCGGCGCGGCCTCAGCCGGCGAGGAAGCGGCGCAGGGCCTCGGTGAAGATCTCCGGCTTCTCCGAGTGCACCCAGTGCCCGGCGCCCTTGATGGTGACGAGCCGCTTGCGCGGGAAGAGCGTCGTCATCGCGGCGTCGTACTCGGGCGTGATGTACGCCGACTCACCACCCGCGATCCACAGCACCGGACCCTCGTAGGGCGGCAGGGAGGCGACCACGTCGGCGGGCCACGCCGAGAGCTGCCCGGCGTCGCGGGCGAGCACCTCGAGGTTGGGCTGCCAGCGCCAGTGCTCGCCGTCGCGGCGGAGGTTCTGCAGCAGGAACGAGCGGACCGAGGCAGTCGGGACGGCCTCCACCAGGGCTGCGTCGGCATCCTCACGGGTGGCGAGCGTGGTGAGGTCGAGCGCGTGCATCGCCTCGATGTACCCGCTGAACTCGCGCGCGGTGCCGTAGACGACCGGGGCCATGTCGGCCACGACCAGCCGCTCCACCAGCTCCGGGCGGCGCAGCGCCGCCATCATCGCGACCTTGCCACCCATCGAGTGACCGACCAGGGCCACCGGGCCGGTCTCGGCCAGCGGGGCGAGCACGTCGTCGGCGACGATGTCGGCCATCTGCACGTAGTCGACCCGGTCGGTCCAGGCCGAGCGGCCGTGGTTGGGCAGGTCGACGAGGGTGATGCGGTGATCCGCGGCGAGCGCCTTGCCGATGGTGTTCCAGTTGCGGCCCTGGCCGAAGAGACCGTGCAGGAAGACGACCGAGCTGCTGCCGTCGCCGTACTGGAGGGTGTGGAGGGAGCGGCCGTCGGGCGCAGGACTCACAGGTCGAATCCGTCGAAGAGGTCGCCGATGCCGTCACCGATGCCACCGAACATGTCGCCCAGACCGGATCCGATCTCGCCGATGCCGTCGCCGACGCCCTCCGCAAGCGCGCCGAGGCCCTCACCGACACCCTCGAACATGAAGCCCATGAACATCCAGTCCAGGACGCCGAAGCCGCCGAAGTAGCCGCGGGCGTACGGCTGGTAGGCGCGCCCGCCCTCCCAGTACGGCACCCGGCGGGAGCCGACCATCACCTGCCGCGCGTCCGGCTCGGCGCCGGCGCGGATCCGCTCGGCGTCGAGGGCGCAGGCCGGGACCTGGCGCACGGCGCCGCCACCCGGGGCGAAGTCCACGTCGGTCACGGCGATCCCGTGCCGCGGGTCGAAGAAGCAGGCCGGCCGGCGGGTGGGCAGGGCGTCCCCGGCGAGCCGGGCCCGGACACACGCGATCGCGTAGCGGCCGTCCTCGACGATCTTGGTGACGTTGCTGATCTCCTCGGGGCGGGTGATCGACTCCCCCGCCTTGCCGGCGGCCTCGTAGGCGTCCAGCGCGCGCTGGTAGTCCGCCCGGGCGCCGTCGTCGAGGGCCTGGCCGGCGGTGTCGAGGTCGAGGTCGCGCAGCTGCTCGCCGAGCGCCGTCACGTCCTCCAGGGCGAGCTTCTTGACCGGCTCGAGCTCGCGCTGCGCCCGCTCGAGCGCGGCGGCCCGGCTGCGCTTGCGGGTCTGCCGCACGGCGATGACGATCGCGATGATCGCGATGAGAAGGACCACTCCACCCATGGCACCAACCCTACGGCGACGTCGGTAGCCCGAACGCGGGGGCCGTGTCACGCTGGGGTATGGCGTTCTGGCGCGATCAGCTCCTCGACCAGCTCGACTTCCACTGGGAGCACCAGCTCCGGCCACGGCTGGCCGGCCTCGACGACGCGGAGTACCGGTGGGAGCCGGTGCCCGACTGCTGGTCGCTGCGCGAGGGCGGGGACGGCCGGCTGAGCCTCGACTGGGCCTGGCCCGCGCCCGAACCGGCACCGGTGACCACGATCGCGTGGCGGCTGGCGCACGTCATCGTCGGGGTCCTGGCCATGCGCAGCGCCTCGCACTTCGGCGGTCCGATCGTCTCGTACGACACCTTCCCGCTGGCGGCGACGGCAACCGAGGCGCTCGCCCAGCTCGACGTGGAGATCGCGCGCTGGCGCGCGGGTGTTCTCGGGTGGAGCGACGAGGACCTGCGCGTGCCGTGCGGTCCCGCCGAGGGCCCCTACGCCGAGGCACCGCGGGCGACGCTGGTCCTGCACGTCCACCGCGAGGCGATCCACCATCTGGCGGAGGTCAGCCTGCTGCGCGACCTCTATCTGCGCTCGCCGGGTGCCTGAGCGGCCGCGAGGAGCCGCTGCCCGAGGTCGGCGGCGAGGGAGCGGATCTCCTCGGGCTCGAGCACCTCGAAGGAGAAGCCGAGACGGGCGACGTGCAGCAGCACCCACGCCGGCTCAGGCGCGCCCGCGCTGAGCACACACGTCCCCGGCCCCTCGTCGGGCTCGATCACCGCCACGGTCGCGGGAACCCGCTCGCGCACGGTCGCAGCGTCGGCGTGCACCCGTAGCCGGACCGGTCGACGGGAGGGCGAGACGCTGATCGCCTGCTGCACCATCTCCTCGGCCGGCGGGTGCGGGCGCGGCGTGAACCGGAACGTGGTGGTCCGGACCTCGCCGAGGCGATCGAGGCGGAACGTGCGCCAGTCGGCGCGATCCAGGTCGTACGCGACGAGGTACCAGCGGCGACCGGTCGCGACCAGCCGGTACGGCTCCGCGCGGCGCAGCGAGGACGTGCCCCCGCGATCGACGTAGTGGAACTCCACCCGCAGCAGGTCGCGGTAGGCGCGGGCCAGGCTCAGCAGCGTCTCGGCGTCGACGGCCGTCTGCGACCCGGCCAGGGTGGCGATCGCGTCCTGGAGCGCGCGCACCTCCGACCGCAGCCGGGTGGGCAGGACCTGGTCGAGCTTGGCCAGGGTGCGCACGGCCGCCTCGCTCACGCCGCTCACGGTGCCGCCCGCGGCAAGCCGCAGGGAGACGGCGGTGGCGATCGCCTCCTCGTCGTCGAGCAGCAGCGGCGGCAGTGCCTTCCCGGCGCCGAGCTGGTACCCGCCGCCCACGCCCTGGGTCGCGCGCACCGGGTATCCGAGCGCCCTCAATCGCTCGACGTCGCGCCGGATGCTGCGGCTGGTCACGCCCAGCCGGGCCGCCAGCTCGGGGCCTGTCCACACCGGGCGCTGCTGCAGCAGCCCGAGCAGGCGCAGCACCCGCTCGGTGGTTCCGCTCTCGCTCATGGGGAGAGCCTGCCACCGATAGCGGACCGAAACTGTCCGCTTGATGCGGGAGGCTGCAGGAACAAGTCAGTGACCCGAGAGGACCCTCCGATGCCCGCACACGCCCCCGTCACCCCCGACGAGCGCTCCGCACTCCTCGGCTTCCTGCGCCAGCAGCAGGACGCCCTCCGCACCGCCGCCTACGGCCTCACCGACGAGCAGGCCGCGCTCCGCTCCACCGCGAGCCAACTGTCCGTCGGCACCCTGGTCAAGCACGTCACCTTCGTCTCCCAGGGGTGGCTCGACAAGGCGGTGGCCGGCCCCGAGCATCCCGCGTTCGGCCCCGATGCCGACGGCGCCGCTGCGGCCTGGGCCGATGCGTGGGAGTGGCGCGAGACCGACACGCTCGCCGAGGTCCTACGGGCCTACGACGAGGTCTGCGTCGCTGTCCTCGACGGGGTGGCGACCCTCGACCTCGACAAGGCGGTGCCGGTGCCGGACGCCCCCTGGTTCCCCCAGGACGTGGCCGCCTGGTCGGTGCGCTGGGTGTGGTTCCACCTGATCGAGGAGATCGCCCGCCACGCCGGCCACGCCGACATCCTGCGCGAGTGCGTCGACGGTGCCGACGCGATCGCCCTGCTCGCCGGGCGCGAGGGCTGGGAGGAGCAGCCCTACGTCAAGCCGTGGCGGGCACCCGCCACGGTCTAGACGGTCGGCATCTCGTCGCGGGCCTGGAGCCAGCGCTCCACCCGGCGATCCGGGATCAGCCAGACGAGCGCCACGATGACGTAGGGCACCACGCCGAGCCACGGCCTGACGAAGCAGAGCCCGATGCCGATCGCGTAGAACACGATCGAGAGCCGGCCCTTCCAGTCCTCGCCGAAGACCTCGTCGAAGTGGCCGCTGGTGGGCAGGCGTCTGATGGCCTGCACCAGCAGCCAGTACGCGATCGCGGCACCGATGAGGTTGACGCCGAAGACGATCGTCGGCGTCTTCGCCAGCTTCTCCTCGTCCATCCAGTTGGTCGTGTACGGGTAGAGCGAGAGCCAGAAGAGCAGGTGCAGGTTGGCCCACAGCACGATGCCGTCGACGTGCGGGACGACCTGGAAGAGATGGTGGTGGTTGCTCCAGTAGATGCCGACGTAGACGAAGCTGAGCAGGTAGGTCAGCAGGCTGATCCCGGCGGTGTTCCACAGGCTGTGCAGGGTGGGGTCGTCGGGCAGGTGGAGCTCCAGCACCATGATCGTGATGATGATGGCGAGGACGCCGTCGCTGAACGCCTCAAGCCTGCTGCTCTTCATGGTGGTGATTCTGCCCGTCCGTGTCGGCCTGCCCGTCTGCATCCTGCGCCTCGTCGTCCGCGGTCAGCGGCTGTGCGATGCTCTCCAACGACCGGCCCTCGGCCTTCACTCCGAGGAACGCCTCCGCGACCCCGCCACCGATCATCAGCACCGCCCCGAGGAAGTAGCCCGCGGCGATCACGGTGACATCCTTCTCGGCCTCCGCGCGGTCGATCAGCCAGCCGAAGAGCAGCGGCCCGCTGATCCCGCCGGCCGCCGTGCCGATCGCGTAGAAGAACGCGATGCACAACGCTCGGGTCTCCATCGGGAAGACCTCGCTGGCCGTCAGGTAGGCGGCGCTCGCACCCGCCGAGGCCAGGAAGAAGATGACGGCTCCCATCAGGGTCAGCGTCTTCGCATCGAGGTCGCCGAGGATCAGTCCGGCGACGGCGAGCAGCACCCCGGAGACGACGTACGTCGCGGTGATCATCGGCACCCGGCCGATCCGGTCGAAGAGCGGGCTGAGCAGCAGTGCCCCGGCGAAGTTGCTGGCCGCGAAGATAGCGAGATACCAGCCGGTCTGCCCGACACCGAAGAACGTCGAGAGGGTGTCGCCGTAGGTGAAGAAGAAGGCGTTGTAGAGGAACGCCTGACCGACGAAGAGGCTGAAGCACAGCACCGTACGGCGCGGATAGCGGGCGAACACGGTGTGGGCGATCGTGACGAAGCCGATGCTGCGCCGCTGCCGGATGGTGATCGACTCGCCCACCTCGCCGAGCTCCTCGCCGGTCTCCTCGGTCACCGTCCGCTCCACGTCGCGGACGATCTCCTCGGCCTCCTCGTCGCGGCCGTGGATGAAGAGCCAGCGCGGCGACTCGGGCACGTTGCGGCGCACCAGCAGGATCCCGATCGCGAGCACCGCGCCGAGCCCGAACGCGAGTCGCCAGCCGATCCGGGCGTCCACGATCGAGGGGTCGAGCAGAGGAATGGTGAGCAGAGACCCCGCTGCCGCGCCGACCCAGAACGAGCCGTTGATCGCCACGTCGACCCGGCCGCGGTACTTCGCGGGGATCAGCTCGTCGATCGCCGAGTTGATCGCGGCGTACTCGCCGCCGATGCCGGTGCCGGTGAGGAAGCGGGCGGCGAAGTACCACGCCGGGCTCATCGAGAAGGCGGTGAGGACGGTGGCGACGGCGTAGACGCCGAGAGTGATCAGGAAGAGCCGCTTGCGACCGAACCGGTCGGTGAGCTGGCCGAAGAAGAGCGCCCCGACGCAGGCGCCGGCGACGTACGAGGCCCCGGCGAAGCCGATGTCCCAGCCGCTCATCCCCAGACCGGTGTCGCTCGGGCGCAGCGCATCGGACATCGACCCGACGATGGTGACCTCGAGACCGTCCAGGATCCAGACCGTGCCGAGGCCGATCACCACGAGCCAGTGCCATCGCGCCCACGGCAGCCGGTCCAGCCGTGCCGGGATGTCGGTGGTGATCCTGCCTGTCTCGATGGTGCTCATGCCCGGACAGGTACCCGGAAAGGGCCGGACCCGGCACGGTCGACTGGGCACGGTCGACTGGGCAGGCGTCGCCTCAGTAGGTGTGGAAGCCCTCGCCCGTCTTGCGACCGAGCTTGCCCTCGGCGACCTTCTGCTCCAGGGTCGCCGCGGGAGCCAGGCCCGGCTCCTTGAACTCGGCGAAGAGCTCCCTCTCGATCGCCAGGGAGACATCGTTTCCGACCACGTCGAGCAGCTCGAAGGGGCCCATCGGCAGGCCGACCTGCTCCTTGACGGCACCGTCGATGGTGCCGAGGGCCACGCCGGCCTCGGAGAGCTTGACCGCGTCGTTGAGGTAGGGGAACAGCAGCGCGTTGACGATGAAGCCCGCCCGGTCGGCGCAGCTGACGCCGACCTTGCCGACCCGGGCGGTCAGCGCACGGACGGTCTCGTCGACCTCGGGGGCGGTGTGGGTGGTCGTCACGATCTCGACCAGCTTCATCACCGGAGCCGGGTTGAAGAAGTGCATCCCGATCACGTCAGCGGGGCGAGCGGTCACCTCGGCGAGCCGGGTGATCGGGAGGCTGCTCGTGGTGGTCGCCAGGATCGCACCCGGCTCGAGGATCGCATCGAGGTCGGTGAAGAGCTCGGTCTTGACCTCGAGGTCCTCGGCGATCGCCTCGATGACGATGTCGGCGTCGGCGAGGGCGCCGCGTTCGGTGGCACCGGTGAGGCGGCCGAGCACGGCCCGCTTCTCATCCTCGGTGGCCTTGCCCTTGGCGATCGCGCGGTCGAGGTTCTTGCCGATGTAGCCGACGACACCGTCGACCTTGTCCTGGCCGCGGCCGACGTAGACTACGTCGTAGCCGGCCTGGGCGAAGACCTGGACGATGCCGCTGGCCATGGTGCCGGTGCCGACGACGCCCACCGTGGCGATCTGGTGCCTGAGCTCCGGGGCGCCGGCTCCGGCCGCGCCCGACGGGCCGTGGAACGTCGTCCCGGCGTCGGCGATCTGCTCGAGCAGCGCGACCGGCTTGTGCAGGCTGTCGCCGGTCTCGGCGAAGCGTGCGGCCAGCGCGTCGCGGACGACCCCGGGGCCGACCTGGTCGAGGTAGGCCAGCGGTCCCACCGGGTAGCCGCAGCCGAAGCGCATGCCGTTGTCGATGTCGGAGGCGGTGGCGTACTCGTCCTGGAGGAACTTCACCGCGTGGTTCAGGTACGGGTAGATCAGCGTCGGGGCGATCTGCTCGGGCGACTGCGAAGCACTCATGCCGGGCATCATGACACCGTTACTACTCGTCGGTAACCCCGTAGTGATCGGCATCACGCCGCCGTTCCGAAGCCGGGGCACCGATTGTTCGCCGGTCGTTCACGTCTTTCCGCTCACCCGCCGTCCCGGCCGCCCGACGTGTCGGTCGTGACGGATGACGCCCTGCTCGTGCCGGATATGACAGCGATCCGCGTCCCGACCCTGCGCGAGCTCAGCACCCGGGTGCCGGAGGTCGCGGCCTCCGACCCCCTGCAGCCGGTCGAGCGCGCCTTCCGCGACGATCCGCACCTGCGCGCGGTCGCGGTGCTCGCCCCCGACAGCACCGACCTGCTGACCCGGCTGCGCCTGGAGACGATGCTGAGCGGCCGCCTCGGCTTCGGCCGCGCCCTCCTGTCCCGCGCCCGCGTGTGCGACATCCTCGCCGAGGACCCCCTGCGCTTGAACGCCGAGCTGTCACTGCGCGACGCGGCCGCGGAGATCCTCGCCCGCGGCGGCGCCGAGGAGGATGTGCTCGTCGTCGAGGAGGACGGCACCCCGATCGGGATCGTGGCCGTCTCGGT
The DNA here is from genome assembly GCF_055391535.1 of Nocardioides sp. JCM 18998. Lineage (NCBI taxonomy): Bacteria > Bacillati > Actinomycetota > Actinomycetes > Propionibacteriales > Nocardioidaceae > Nocardioides > Nocardioides sp. JCM 18998. Next base: position 2,851,118 of record NZ_AP043886.1, on the reverse strand, counting down.
GGTCTTCCGTGAGGTCGGCACCGTCTTTCGCGAGGTCGCCCTGCGCGACCCGCTGACCGGCCTGCCCAACCGGCGGATGCTCGACGAGCGCGGCGCGGACCTGGTGGCCGCCGGCGTCGACCCCGAGCGGATGGCCGTGCTCTACATCGACCTCGACGGCTTCAAGCAGGTCAACGACACCCTCGGCCACAAGGCCGGCGACGAGCTCCTCCTCACCTTCGCCGGCCGACTCGCCCGCACCGTACGCCCCGCGGACCTCGCCGGGCGCCTGGGCGGCGACGAGTTCGCCGTGCTCCTGCACGACACCACCCTGGAGGAGGCCACCACGATCGCCGACCGGATCGTCAAGCTCGCCCAGGAGCCGTTCGACCTGATCGGCAACCAGCTGCAGCTCTCGGCCACCGTGGGCGTCGCCGTCGGCAGTGACCTCGCCACCTCCGGCGCCTCACTGAGTCCGCTGGACGCCCTGCTCCAGCAGGCCGATGCCGCGATGCTCTACGCGAAGCGGTCCGGCAAGGCCCGGATGGGCCGTCCCAACGAGCCCACCGCCAGCGGCCTCTCCGAGCGGCGCGCACTCATCCGCCAGCGCCTGCCCGAGGCGGTCCGCGACGACCTGCTGCGGCTGCACTACCAGCCCAAGCTCGATCTCCGCACCGGCGACATCACCTCCGTCGAGGCGCTGGTGCGCTGGACCGACCCCCTCCTGGGCGTGGTGTCCGCCGGCGAGCTGATCGACGTCGCGGAGAACACCGGCCTGATCCGCCTGGTCGGCGACTGGGTGCTGCGGACCGCGTGCGCGCAGGCCCGGGTGTGGATGGACGCCGGTCACGCGTGGTCGGTGGCGATCAACGTCTCCCCCGTCCAGCTCGCCGCGCCCGGCCTGGCCGGCGCCGTGCTCGCCGCGGTCGAGGAGGCCGGCATCCCGCACCGGCTGCTGCAGGTCGAGGTGACCGAGAGCCGCGCCGTGCTCGACGAGGGACTCGCGAACGCACAGCTGCGCGAGCTCCAGTCGGCCGGCATCACGGTCCACCTCGACGACTTCGGCACCGGCTACTCGTCGCTGTCGATGCTGCGCCGGCTGCCGGTGAGCACGCTGAAGATCGACCAGAGCATCGTCGAGCGGATCGACTCCGACCAGGCCGACGCCGAGCTCATCGCCGGCGTGATCAACGCTGCCCACATCCTGGGCATGAGCGTGATCGCGGAGGGCGTCGAGCGCTCCACTCAGCTGGAGCGCCTGCGCACGCTGGAGTGCGACATCGTCCAGGGCTACCTCATCGGGCGCCCGGAGTCGGCCATCGACGTCGTGCCCCTGATCGGGAGCGCCCTCGCCGCCCTCGACGCGGATTCGGCTCAACCGCCGATCCCGGGGGTGCTCGCCGCGACCAGGCCGACGCCGCTGTAGATTCCTGGCCCGTGAGACTCGTCGTTGCGCGCTGCCAGATCGACTACGCGGGTCGCCTGACGGCGCACCTGCCGATGGCGACCCGGGTGCTGATGATCAAGAACGACGGATCGGTCCTGGTGCACTCCGACGGCGGCTCGTACAAGCCGCTGAACTGGATGTCGCCGCCGTGCTCCCTCACGGAGGGCACCTCCGACGACGGCCGCCCCGAGTGGACCGTGTCGGCCGCCAAGACCGAGGACACCCTGCGGATCCTCATCGACGAGATCGTGCACGACACCTCCCACGACCTCGGGATCGACCCCGGCCTGCAGAAGGACGGCGTCGAGAAGCACCTCCAGGAGCTCCTGGCCGAGCACCCGGCCACGCTCGCCGCAGGACTGACCCTGGTACGGCGCGAGTTCCCCACCGCGATCGGCCCGGTCGACCTGATGTGCCGCGACGCCGGCGGCCTGTCGGTGGCGGTCGAGATCAAGCGCCGCGGCGAGATCGACGGCGTCGAGCAGCTGACCCGTTACCTCGAGCTGCTCAACCGCGACCCGCTGCTGACCGAGAAGGGCGCCGTACGGGGCATCTTCGCCGCACAGGCGATCAAGCCGCAGGCCCGCGTGCTGGCCGAGGACCGCGGCATCACCTGCGCGGTCGTCGACTACGACGCGCTGCGCGGCATCGACAACTCCGAGGACCGGCTGTTCTGACGATCGCGACCTGGATCAACCCGACCTGACCGCTCATCACCGTCGACCACTCCTGGTCCAGCACGACGAGAGCCGCCGACCGGACCCGGTCGGCGGCTCTCGCGCTGCTCGAGGCGTCAGGCTCCGGCCCCGGCGATCGACGGGGCCGTCGGGTCGGCTGCCCCGCGGCCGGTCTCGCGGGCGACGTGGGCCTCGATCTGCTCGATCTTGCCCTCGTTGCGGGTGACGACGGTGAGCAGATCGCTCATCGTGGCGATCTCCTCGACCTGCTCCTTGATGAACCACGACATGAACTGCTCGGAGGCGAAGTCGGCCTCCTCGCGCGCGATCTTGTAGAGCTCGTTGCACTGCGCGGTGACGCGCTTCTCCTGCTCGAGGGCGAGCGCGACCGGGGCGACGATGCTGTCGAACTCGTTGATCACGCCGGGGATGGCCGGGAACTCGACCTGGGCGTCGGTGTCGAGCAGGTACTGGACCATCATCAGCCCGTGCTCGCGCTCCTCCTCCGCCTGGCGGTAGAAGAACGCCGCGGTCTGCGGCATCGTCTGGGCGTCGAAGTAGACGGCACAGGCGAGGTACTGATTGTGCGAGGCGAGCTCGTTGCCGATCTGGACATTGAGCTGCTTCACGAAGCGGTCGGCGACCACGGGACTCCTAGCGTTGGGATCAAGCAGCCTTCCGCAGCTGCTTCTTGCTGACCTTACCGCCGTCGACCCTGACCAGCTTGCGCCGCTTCACGGTGTAGCCGCTCGGCAGGGTGCCGTCCTTCAGCATGCGGAGCGGGCAGCGGTCGCACTTCTTCTTCGACGCGCAGCACTCGGTCTTCGGCAGCTTGGCGCTCTTCCCCACGGCCGCACCCTAATCCAGGGAAGGCTTACCTAACAAGGGGTGCTCGCCTCGGCCGGCGCGAGCACCCCTCAGGCCACCGCGACGAGGCGTCAGGCGAGACCGTTCGCCCGGCGGATGACGTCGGCGACGTCGCTCATGATCTCGGTCAGCGAGAAGTCCTTGGGGGTGTAGACCGCCGCGACGCCCGAGGCGATCAGCGCCTTGGCATCGGACTCGGGGACGATGCCGCCGACGATCACCGGGACCTCGCCCATGCCGGCCGCCTGGAGGCCCTCCACCACCATCGGCACGAGCTCCATGTGGGAGCCCGACAGGATCGAGAGTCCGACGACGTCGACGTCCTCGTCGATCGCCGCCGAGACGATCTGCTCCGGCGTCAGCCGGATGCCCTGGTAGATGACCTCGAAGCCGGCGTCACGCGCTCGTACGGCGACCTGCTCGGCGCCGTTGGAGTGGCCGTCCAGGCCCGGCTTGCCGACCAGGAAGCGCAGCTTGCGCCCCAGCTCGTGGCCGGTGGCCGCGACCTTCTCCCGTACGGCGGTGAGTGCAGCGCCGGCCTCGCCCGCCCCGTCCTGCACAGCACCGACGGCGCCCTGGACGCCGGTCGGCGCCCGGAACTCCCCGAAGACGCCGCGCAGGGTGGCGGCCCACTCCCCCGTCGTCGCGCCGGCCCGGGCCGCGACGAGGGTGTGGCCCATCAGGTTCTCGCTGGTCTTGGCGGCGGCCGCCAGGGCGGCCAGGGCCGCGTCGACCTCGGCCTGGTCGCGCTGGGCCTTCCATGCCGCGACCGACGCGATCGCGGCCTGCTCGGCGCGCGGGTCGGCGACCATGATCGCCTCGTCGAGGTTGGCGGTCAGCGGCGAGGGCTCGGTGGTGTCGAACCTGTTGACGCCGACGATGATCTCCTCGCCCGCCTCGATCGCCGCCCGGCGGCGGGCGTGGCTCGAGACGAGCTCGGACTTCATGTAGCCCGAGTCGACGGCGGCGATGGCGCCGCCCATCGCCTGGACCCGGTCGATCTCGGCCTTGGCGCCCTCGACCAGGGAGGCGACCTTGGCCTCGATGACGGGCGAGCCGTCGAAGATGTCGCCGTACTCGAGCAGGTCGGACTCGTACGCGAGCACCTGCTGCAGCCGCAGCGACCACTGCTGGTCCCACGGCCGCGGCAGGCCGAGGGCCTCGTTCCAGGCGGGCAGCTGGACGGCGCGGGCGCGGGCCTTCTTCGACAGCGTGACGGCGAGCATCTCGAGCACGATGCGTTGGACGTTGTTCTCGGGCTGCGCCTCGGTCAGGCCGAGCGAGTTGACCTGGACGCCGTAGCGGAAGCGTCGCATCTTCTCGTCCTGGACGCCGTAGCGCTCCCGGGTGATCTCGTCCCACAGGTCGACGAAGGCGCGCATCTTGCACATCTCCTCGACGAAGCGGACGCCGGCGTTGACGAAGAAGGAGATCCGCCCCACGGTCTTCTCGAAGTCCTCGTCCGAGACCTGCCCGGAGGCCTTGACCTGGTCGAGGACGGCGATCGCGGTGCACATCGCGTAGGCGATCTCCTGCACCGGCGTGGCCCCTGCCTCCTGCAGGTGGTAGCTGCAGATGTTGATCGGGTTCCACTTCGGGATGTGATTGACCGTGTACGCGATCATGTCGCCGATCAGGCGCAGCGAGTGCTCGGGCCCGAAGACGTACGTGCCGCGCGACAGGTACTCCTTGATGATGTCGTTCTGAGTGGTGCCGGCCAGCTGCGCGGCGACCTCCTCGGGCGACAGGTCGGGGTTCTGCTCCTCCGCGACCACCTGATACATCGCCAGCAGCCACATCGCGGTGGCGTTGATCGTCATCGAGGTGTTCATCTCGGTGAGCGGGATGTCGTTGAACAGCTTCCGCATCTCACCCAGGTGCGGGACCGGGACGCCGACCTTGCCGACCTCGCCCTTGGCGAGCGGGCTGTCCGGGTCGTAGCCGGTCTGGGTGGGCAGGTCGAAGGCGACGCTCAGGCCGGTCTGGCCCTTGGCCAGGTTGGTCCGGTAGAGGGCGTTGGACGCCTCCGCCGTCGAGTGGCCGGCGTACGTCCGCATCACCCACGGACGATCCTTGACCGGGCGCGCCTGCTTCTCGCTGCTCATGAGACGGAGGATATGCCTTTGTCTACCGGCCGGTAACCCTGTGCCATGTGGAACAGCCCACGTTGCGCGGGCGCCTCCCGATCAGGATCAGGATCAGGCGGAGACGGCCTCGGGCTCGACCTCGACCATCCGGTGCAGCCGCGAGATCAGCATCATCCGGCGCACCGCCGGGCGGCAGCCGCGCAGGGTGAGGTGATGGCCGTGGGAGACCGCGTGGCGGCTCGCGACCGCGAGCACCTTGAGCGCTGTTACGTCGATCATGTCGACCCGGCTCAGGTCGAGGACGACGTTCTCGGGATGCTCGGCGAGGTGGTCGTACAGGGCCGCCCGTACCTGCAGGGTGCTCCGTACGTCGAAGTCGCCCACCAGCACCAGTCGTGGTCCGTCGGTGAAGATGTCCATCGCCTGCTCCCTCGCCCGAGTCGTGGCGCCTCTGTACCCGTGGAGACGCACACCTCCTACCACTATGACGCCGAAGTACCCCGTTCGGGTTGCATCACTCGCGACTCTTTCTTCCCAGAAGTCACAGATTCGCGCAGCACGTGCCCCGCCCGGGCGCTCGCGGCCTCCCGCGGCAGCGACTCGACCTCGTCACGCAGCGCCACCAGGCGGGCGATCAGCACGGCCGGCTCGCCCAGCTCGCGGGCGTGCCGGGGACGTACGCGGGCATGCAGCCGCCACAGCGGATCGAGCTCCTCGAGCAGTTCCACGGCCCTCCCGAAGCTCCGCGTGGCCCGGGTCCGCGCGGCCTCGTCCGACGCCGGATCGCGCAGCTCGTCGCGGAGGTCGCGCAGTGCGATCAGGGCGGCACCGCGACGCTTGCGGAACGCGTCGCGGCTGCGCACCGGCAGGATGAACCAGGAGGCGAGCACCCCGATGATCGCGCCGAGGATCACGCCGCCGAGCCGCTCGCCGAGCTCGCCGGAGCCGCCCACGCCGGCGTAGCCGTGCAGCAGTGCCACCATCGCCGTCACCCCTGCGGCCCAGTAGGCGTAGCTGATCCGGCGCGCCCACAGCGCGAGGGCCATCACCACGAAGAGCAGTACGATCGCCCCGCGATCGCCGGCCGCGAGCCGCCCCGCGATCAGCGTGGCGACGAGCGTGCCCGCCGCCGCACCGACCAGTCGCAGGGTCCCCTTGTGCAGCACGTCGCCTCGCCCGCGGTTGCCGCTGCACACCACGTAGCAGGAGAGCACCAGCCACGGCCAGTGCTCCGGGTACAGCCACCGGCCCAACGCGTACGCGACCGCGAGGCCGACCCCGAGCTGGAGTGCCATCCGCGTGCTCGCCTGCAGCCGCCTTCCGCCCGGCGCGGGAGTCGTGGCAGTCGGCGCGGGAGCCGACTCCCTCGGAGGGACGAGGAAGCCGGTGCGCCACGCGAGCAGGTGACACGCCAGCACCCAGGCGAAGGCGACCAGGGCGAAGACGGCCGGCCACCAGGTGCGGGCCGTCTGCGGATCCACCGGCACCGGAACCACCAGCAGCGCGATGAACGGCAGGCTCGCCAGCGAGCCCAGGCGTCGCCACCACAGGCCGAAGCGGCGGATCCAGACCGATCCGGCCAGGACGACGATGAAGGCGGCGCCGCCGAGCACCTCGTGGTGCACGAGCAGCCGGCCCACCTCGGTGGCGAGGATCGCGATCAGCGGCAGCGAGGCCACCCGCAGCACGTACGGCAGGGCGGCTCGCGGACGCTCGGCCGCGACCACCCGGGCCAGCGTGACGGCGAGCATCGTGGCCAGCACGATCACGTCGATGCCCAGCCCGAGCCCAGCCTCGAGGCGCCAGGCGGTCAGCCAGGTGCCGAGCACCGCGAGCATCGTGACCGCGGGCGCCCGCCAGGCGCCTCGGATGGTGGTCCTCATGGTCCGCATCCTCCCTCGCCGCATAGTGTCTGCCCATGGTCAACCTGACACGCATCTACACCCGAACCGGCGACGCCGGCACGACCCGGCTCGGCGACATGAGCGAGACGAGCAAGACGGACCTCCGGCTCGGTGCCTATGCGGACGTCGACGAGGCCAACGCGGCGATCGGCGTCGCCATCGCCGACGGTGGCCTGGCGGACGACGTCGTCGAGGTCCTGACCCGGATCCAGAACGACCTCTTCGACGTCGGTGCCGACTTCTCCACGCCGATCGTCCCCGACCCGACCTACCCGCCGCTGCGCGTCGAGCAGGAGTACGTCGACCGGCTCGAGGCGCTGTGCGACCACTACAACGCCGACCTGGAGAGCCTGCGCAGCTTCATCCTGAACGGCGGCACCCCGGCCGCGGCACGGCTGCACGTCGCCCGTACGGTCGCGCGCCGGGCCGAGCGCTCGGCCTGGGCCGCCTTCGCGGTGCACGGCGAGACCATGAATCCCCTCGCGATCACCTACCTCAACCGGCTCTCGGACCTGCTCTTCATCCTGGCCCGCTACGCCAACCGCGAGCGCGGCGACGTGCTGTGGGTGCCCGGAGGCGAGCGCGCGAAGTGAGGAACGAACGGAACGCGTGAGCCGACCATCGGCCGGAGGCGAGCGCGCGAAGTGAGGAACGAACGGAACGCGTGAGCCGACCATCGGCCGGAGGCGAGCGCGCGAAGTGAGGAACGAACGGAACGCGTGAGCCGACCATCGGCCGGAGGGTCGGTCAGGCTTGGACGGGCTCCTCGGCCGGCTTCGCCGCCGGCCGGGGCGTCCGCGCCGCGAAGACGGTGAGCGCGGCCGGAACCATCAGGATCGGGACCACCACCAATGCCTTGAGCGTGCCGACGCGATCACCGAGCATGCCGAGCAGCGGCGGCCCGGCGAGGAACGCCGCGTAGCCGATCGTCGCCACCGCCGAGACCCGTGCCGCCGCGCGGACCGGGTCGTCGGCCGCGGCGCTCATCCCGACCGGGAAGCCGAGCGAGGCACCGAAGCCCCAGATCACGACGCCGATGAACAGCGTGGTGAGCGAGCCGCCGTAGACGGCGACCAGGACGCCGACCGCCGCGGCGACCGAGCAGGTCCACAGCACCGGGGCGCGGCCGAAGCGGTCCAGCAGGTGGGTGCCGGCCAGACGACCGATCGTCATCGAGACGACGAAGGTGGAGAAGCCGGCGACGCCGACCCAGTGCGGGGTGTCGAAGCCATCGATCACCGCGAGCGAGAGCCAGTCGTTGGCGGTGCCCTCGACGGTGGCGTAGCAGAGCACCAGCAGGCCGATGATGAGCGTGCGCGGCTCGCGCCAGACCGAGACCTGGGGCTCTGCGGCGACCGTCTCGTGGTGCTCGGTGACGGGCAGGAACGCCTGCGCGGAGCGCAGCGTGAGGCCGACGGCGAGGACCATGACCAGCGCGTAGTGCAGCAGCACCGGCGCGCCGAGGGCGGCCATCAGGACGCCGACGCCACTGCCGACGATGGAGCCGATGCTCCAGCCGGCGTGGAAGCGCGGCATGATCGTGCGACCCAGCCGGCGCTCGACGTCCGCGCCCTCGACGTTCATGGCGACATCCCAGAAGGACGTGCCCGAGCCGTAGAGGAAGAGCCCGACGCAGGCGAGCGGGACCCACTGCAGCACCGCCGCCCCCAGACCGAGGATCACGATGCCGGCGCCGACCGCGATCGCGCCACCGCAGACCGTGGGACCGGGCTTGAAGCGCTCGATCACCTTGCCGCTGAGCGGCAGCGATCCGACCGAGCCGATGGAGGCGCAGATCAGCAGGAGCCCGAGGTCGGAGTTGCTCAGCCCGAGGCCCTCGCGGATGTCCGGGAGTCGGGACACCATCGTGGCGAAGAGCAGCCCATTGAGGGCGAAGGCGAGGCCGACTGCGGTGCGCGTCTGGGGCAGGGTCGGCGTCCGCGTGATCACGCTCTCATTCAACGGGATGAGGCGAGCTGGGTCGAATCAGCGGGACCAGTCGGTGCCGGGGTTGCGCGACTCGAGCCAGGCCTGGAACCCGATCAGCGACTGTGGTCCCATGGCGAGCTCGACCAACTCGCCATCGAGGGTCTGGCACTCGACGACGAGGTGGTCGGGGTAGAGCGCGAGCGCCTCGCCACCCTGCGGCGGACGGCTCGCGATGTAGACCAGTCCGGTCCGCTCCCACCGCCGCTTGGGGGCGGGCGCGAGCGAGAAGACCCGGAACCACTCGAGGGTGGATCCGGTATAGCGGCCGACTCCGAGCAGCCAACCGCGTCCGGGCCGGGTGGCCCGGACGCGGTGGCTCAGCTCGAAGGTGCCGCCGTGCCGGGCGATCACCCGGCGGCGCACCATCAGGCAGACGCCATAGACGAGGACGAGCAGAAGCAGCAGCCCACTGAGATCAAGCAGCTCCTCCCACCACGCCATCGACGGATCAGTGCGCCTTCTCGACCGCGCGGATGCGGGCCTCGGCGCGGCGGATCCGCTGCTCCGCCTCGTCGTCGACGCCGATCAGGCCCTGAGCCTTCTCCAGCTCGGTACGGGCCTCGTCGACGTTGATCTCCTCGGCGAGCAGGATGTGCGCCGACAGGATCGACACCCGGTCGTTCGCCACCGAGATGAAGCCGCCGTCAGCCGAGGCGACGACCACGGGGCCCTCCGCCGGGTTGATCTCGACGACCGCGTCGGTGAGCACGGAGAGCATCGGCGCGTGCCCACGCAGCACGCCGACGTCTCCGTCGACCGTACGGGCGATGACCATGGTGGCCTCGCCGCTCCAGACCACCCGGTCCGCAGCGACGAGCTCCACCTGAAGGTTATTGCTCATCGACGTCCTCGCTTCGCTCCGGGCGCCGACGAGGCACAAGGCCGACGGCACCCGATGGTGAACTCGCTTCGCTCGTCCACAGGATCAGAGGTTCTTCTGGATGTCGGCCCAGTTGCGGTCGACGTCGTCGAGGCCACCGCACATGAAGAACGCCTGCTCGGCGACGTGGTCGTACTCGCCGTCGCAGATCTTGTTGAACGCCTCGATGCTGTCCGCCAGCGAGACCGTCGAACCCTCGATGCCGGTGAACTGCTTGGCGACGTAGGTGTTCTGCGACAGGAAGCGCTGGATGCGACGCGCACGGTGGACCACGGTGCGGTCCTCCTCCGACAGCTCGTCGACACCGAGGATGGCGATGATGTCCTGGAGCTCCTTGTTGCGCTGCAGGATCTGCTTCACCCGGATGGCCGCGTCGTAGTGCGCCTGACCGATGTACTGCGGGTCGAGGATGCGCGACGTCGAGGTCAGCGGGTCGACGGCCGGGTAGATACCGAGCGAGGCGATCTCACGCGAGAGCTCGGTGGTGGCGTCGAGGTGGGCGAAGGTGGTCGCCGGGGCCGGGTCGGTGTAGTCGTCGGCCGGGACGTAGATCGCCTGCATCGAGGTGATCGAGTGACCACGCGTCGAGGTGATCCGCTCCTGGAGCGTGCCCATCTCGTCGGCGAGGTTGGGCTGGTACCCGACCGCGGACGGCATCCGGCCGAGCAGCGTGGAGACCTCGGAGCCGGCCTGCGTGAAGCGGAAGATGTTGTCGATGAAGAGCAGCACGTCCTGCTTCTGCACGTCGCGGAAGTACTCCGCCATCGTCAGCGCCGACAGGGCGACCCGCAGACGCGTGCCCGGCGGCTCGTCCATCTGGCCGAAGACCAGGGCGGTCTGGCCGAAGACGCCGGCCTCCTGCATCTCGTGGATCAGGTCGTTGCCCTCACGCGTACGCTCGCCGACGCCGGCGAACGTGGAGACGCCACCGTGGTTGCGCGCAACACGGGCGATCATCTCCTGGATCAGCACGGTCTTGCCGACACCGGCGCCACCGAACAGACCGATCTTGCCGCCCTGGACGTACGGGGTGAGCAGGTCGATGACCTTGATGCCCGTCTCGAACATCTGGGTCTTGGGCTCGAGCTGGTCGAAGGCCGGGGCCTTGCGGTGGATGCCCCAGCGCTCCTTGACCTCGACGGTCTCGCCCGGCTCCAGGTTGAGCATGTCACCGGTGGCGTTGAAGACCTTGCCGAGGGTGACGTCACCGACGGGGACCGTGATCTGGTCGCCGGTGTCGCGGACTGCGCCGCCGCGGACCATGCCGTCGGTCGGCTTCAGCGAGATCGCGCGGACGACGCCGTCACCGATGTGCTGGGCCACCTCGAGCGGCAGGGTGGTGGTCTCGTCGCCGAGGGTGACCTCGATCTCGAGCTTGTTGTAGATGTCCGGCATGGCGTCGACGGGGAACTCCACGTCGACGACCGGGCCGATGACGCGGACGATACGTCCGGTCGCCGTCTGGGTCTCGTCAACCGTTGCGGTCATGGTTTCGGTGTCCTTCTCGAGGTGGGTTCTCAGTCGTTGGCAGCGGTGGCGTCGGCCAGGGCGTTGACGCCACCGACGATCTCGCTGATCTCCTGCGTGATGCCGGCCTGGCGAGCCTGGTTGGCGATCCGCGTGTACTTCTTGATGAGCTCCTGGGCGTTGTCCGTCGCCGACTTCATCGCCTTCTGGCGAGCCGCCAGCTCGGAGGCCGCGGCCTGCAGCATCGAGAACCAGATCCGGCTCACGACGTACTGCGGCAGCAGCGAGTCCAGCACCTGCTCCGGGCTGGGCTCGAACTCGTAGAGCGGCAGGACGTCGTCCGACTCCGGCTTCGACTCGCCCTCGACGACCTCCAGCGGCAGCAGGCGCACGGCCTGCGGCTCCTGGCGGATCATCGAGTGGAAGCGGGTCGAGACGAGGTGCACCTCGTGCACGCCCTCAGCACCCTGCTCCTGACCCTCGAGGAACGTGGTGATCAGCGTGGTGCCGATCTCCTGCGCCACCTCGAAGGACGGCTGGTCCGAGCCGCCGATCCACGTCTTGACGACGGGACGGTTGCGGAACTTGAAGTACGCCTCGGCCTTGCGGCCGGACACGTACAGGTCCACGGTCTTGCCCTCAGCCTGGAGCTTGGCCACCAGGCCCTCCGCCTCGCGGAGGACGTTGGCGGCGTACGCACCGGCCAGGCCGCGGTCGCTCGCGATCACGAGGACGGCGGCCCGGTCCGGCGAGGCCGGCTCGGTGGTCAGGGCGTGGTCGACGTTGGAGTACGTCGCCACGGCCGAGACCGCCCGGGTCAGCTCTCGAGCGTACGGCGCGGCCGCGTTGGCCCGCTGCTGCGCCTTGACGATGCGGGACGCAGCAATGAGCTCCATGGCGCGCGTGATCTTCTTCATCGACTCCGTCGACTTGATCCGCGCACGGTACTCACGCAGCGAAACGGCCATGGATCAGGCTCGCTTCTGCTTGACGATCTGCTCCTGCGCGACGTCGCCGTCCTCAAGCGCGTCGGCCTTGGCCGAACCCGCCTTGATCGTCTCGCCGTCGGAGGTCTCGAACTGGCCCAGGAACGTGTCGTACGCGCTGGCCAGCTGCGACTCCGTCGAGTCCTCGAACTTCAGCGTCTCGCGGATGCCGGCCAGGATGCCCGGCTGCGAGAGGCGCAGGTAGTCGAGGAACTCCTGCTCGAACTTGATCACGTCGCCGACCGGGAGAGCGTCGAGGCGACCCGAGGTGCCGAGCCACAGCGAGACGGTCATCTCGTCGACCGGGTACGGGGAGTACGCCGGCTGCTTGAGGAGGGCCATGAGGCGCTGACCGCGGGCCAGCTGCTGCTTGGAGGCGGCGTCGAGGTCCGAGGCGAACATGGCGAACGCCTCCATGGCGCGGTACTGCGCCAGCTCGACCTTGAGCGAGCCCGTGACGTTCTTGAGCGCCTTGGTCATGGCCGCGCCACCGACGCGGGAGACCGAGACACCGACGTCCACGGCGGGACGCTGGTTGGCCGCGAACAGGTCCGACTGCAGGAAGATCTGGCCGTCGGTGATCGAGATGACGTTGGTCGGGATGAACGCCGAGACGTCGTTGGCCTTCGTCTCGATGATCGGCAGACCCGTCATCGAGCCGGCACCCATGTCGTCCGAGAGCTTCGCGCAGCGCTCGAGCAGGCGGGAGTGCAGGTAGAAGACGTCACCCGGGTAGGCCTCGCGGCCCGGCGGGCGGCGCAGCAGCAGCGACACGGCGCGGTAGGCCTCGGCCTGCTTGGTCAGGTCGTCGAAGACGATGAGGACGTGCTTGCCCTCGTACATCCAGTGCTGGCCGATGGCCGAGCCGGTGTAGGGCGCGAGGTACTTGAAGCCCGCCGAGTCGGAGGCCGGGGCCGCGACGATGGTGGTGTACTCGAGCGCGCCGGCCTCCTCGAGGGCGCCACGCACGGAGGCGATGGTCGAGCCCTTCTGGCCGATGGCGACGTAGATGCAGCGGACCTGCTTCGACGGGTCGCCCGTCTCCCAGTTCTGCTTCTGGTTGATGATCGTGTCGATCGCGATGGTGGTCTTGCCGGTCGCGCGGTCGCCGATGATCAGCTGGCGCTGGCCGCGGCCGATCGGGGTCATCGCGTCGATCGCCTTGATGCCGGTGGCGAGCGGCTCGTGCACCGACTTGCGCTGCATGACGCCCGGCGCCTGCAGCTCGAGGGCGCGGCGGCCGACGGTGGCGACGTCGCCCAGGCCGTCGATCGGGTTGCCCAGCGGGTCCACGACGCGGCCGAGGTAGCCGTCGCCGACGGCGACGGAGAGGACCTCGCCCGTGCGACGGACGGTCTGGCCCTCCTCGATCTTGTCGAAGTCACCCAGGATGACGACACCGATCTCGCGGGTGTCGAGGTTCAGGGCGAGGCCCAGCGTGCCGTCCTCGAACTGAAGCAGCTCGTTCGCCATCGCCGAGGGCAGCCCGCTGACGCGCGCGATGCCGTCAGCGGTCTGCGCGACCGTGCCGACCTCCTCGGTCTTCGCGGCCTCCGGCTTGTAGTCGGCGACGTACTTCGCCAGCGCGTCGCGGATCTCCTCCGGACGGATGGTCAGCTCCGTCATCTCAGATGCCTTCTCTCTTGTCTGTCTAAGTCTGCTGCGGTGGGTGCTGGGCGGGTTCAGCCGGCCAGGAGGCGGCGTGCGTCGTCGAGGCGGCTGGCCACGGTCCCGTCGATGACGTCGTCACCGATCTCGACCTTGATGCCACCCACGACGGTCGGGTCGACCAGCAGGTTGAGGTGGACCGGACGGCCGTACTGGCGCTCGAGCGCCGCCGCGAGACGGGAGGTCTCGGCGTCGCTGAGCGGCTTGGCGACGCGGACCGTCGCGACGCCCTCGTTGTGGGCCGCCGCGGCGACCTTCTGGTACTCGTTCAGCGCCACCGAGACGGTGCGGTAGGTGCCCGCGAGGGCCTGCTTGGCGAGGGTGACGGTGGCCGGGAGGGCCTTGCCGCCGAGGAGCGAGTCGAGCAGCGCCGACTTGTCGGCGATCGTCCGGCTCGGGTCGGAGAGCGCGTCGCGCAGCTCCGGGTTGTCCTGGACCAGCTGGCGCACGCCGAAGAGCTCGTCGGAGAGCCGCTTGGCGTCGCCGCCGGCCGAGCGGACCACGGCGATCTCGCTGAGGCGCTCCAGCGCCGCCGGCAGGTCGCCGGCGTGGGTCCAACGACGGGTGACGGCGGAGCCGATCAGTGCCAGGGCGCCGGCGGCGAGCTTGCCGCCGAAGAGCTCCTGGACCAGGCCGGACTTGGCCTGCTCGGCGACCGCCTGGTCGGTGAGGAACCGACGCAGCGTGCCCTCGGCGCGCAGCGTCTGCGAGGCCGAGAACAGCGAGGACGCCGTCTCGGCGGCCACGCCCTCCGAGCCGGAGACTGCGGTCTCCAGCTCGGAGGTCAGGCTCGCAACGGCGTCCGCGGATGCACCACGAACGTCCATCAGTTCACCCCGGACTCGAGGTCGGCCAGGAAGCGCTCGACGACACGGCTCTGCCGGGCGTCGTCCTCCAGGCTCTCGCCCACGATGCGACCGGCGAGGCCGGTCGCGAGCGAGCCGACCTCGGCGCGCAGAGCGGTGACCGCCTGCTGACGCTCGGCCTCGATCTGCGTCTTGCCGTGCTCCACGATGCGGTCGGCCTCGGCCTGGGCCTGGGTACGCATCTCGGTGACGATCTGCGCACCCTGGGCGCGCGCCTCCTCACGGATGCGCGCCGCCTCGTGCCGAGCCTCGGCGAGCTGCTGCTCGAGCTCCGCGAGCTTGGCGTCGGCCTCGGCCTGCTTGCTCTCCGCTGCAGCGAGTCCGCCCTCGATCGCGGTGGCGCGCTCGCTGTAGGTCTGCTCGAACCGCGGCACCACGTACTTCGTGATGAGGAACAGCAGGATGCCGAACGTGACGAGCGAGAGGATGAACTCGACCGGCACGAAGGCCAGCGGGTTCTTGTCCTCCGCGTCCCCGGCGGCGAGGATCAGATCTGTCTGCATGGGGCAGCTTCCTTGTCAGGTACCGCTAAACGCGTGGGTCAGAGGGCGAACGCGAGGGCGATACCGATGATCGCCAGCGCCTCGGCGAGCGCGAAGCCGAGGATCGCGATCGACTGGAGGCGGCTCTGCGCCTCGGGCTGGCGGGCAACGCCGGAGATGTAGGCGGCGAAGATGAGGCCGATACCGACACCGGGGCCGATGGCAGCCAGACCGTAGCCGACCATGTTCAGGGAGCCGTCCATGACTCTCTTCCTTTCGGTTGTTTCTCTAATTGAGAGTGAAGCGGGTGGTGGAGCTGGGTTGGATCAGGGTGGATCAGTGCTCGTCGGCGAGTGCACCCTGGAGGTACATCGCGTTGAGCAGGGTGAAGACGTAGGCCTGCAGGAACTGGACCAGGATCTCCAGGAAGGAGACCAGGATCGCGAGGACCCAGGCAAGCGGGCCGGCGACGTAGCCGATGCCGCCGACGTGCTCGATGAGGTAGAGACCGCCGGTCGCGAACAGCAGCATCAGCAGGTGGCCGGCGAACATGTTGCAGAACAGACGCAGGGCCAGCGTGACCGGGCGGATCAGCAGGTTGGAGAAGAACTCCAGCGGGACCAGCAGCGGGTACATCGCGACCGGGACACCGGCCGGGACGCACTGCAGCTTGAGGTAGCCACCGAGGCCGTGCTTCTTGATGCCGACCGCGTTGTAGAGCACCCAGGAGACAGCGGCCAGCGCGTACGCCATCGAGGCCCGCGAGAAGGTCGGGAACTGCAGCAACGGCACCGAGCCGAACAGGTTGTTCACCAGGATGAAGAAGAACAGCGTCACCAGGTACGGCGTGAACTTCGCGAAGTCGTGGCTGCCGATGATGTCGCGCCCGATGCTGTTGCGGACCATGCCGTAGGCACTCTCACCGGCGTACTGCAGCTTCCCGGGCACCAGCGTCCCGCGGCGGATCGCCAGGCGGAAGAACACGAAGACGATGATCACGGCCAGGACCAGCTGGATCATCGGCTTGGTGATGTCGGTGCCACCGATGCTGAAGAAGCCCGGGAGGTCGAAGTCCGCCGGGCCCGGGGCGTGGAAACTCTCGGCTCGGATCACGGAACTCACTGTTCCTCCTGCTTCGTCATGTCTTGTCGTCGTACGGTGATTGCTTGGTTTGGTGCGGCTTGTTGAAGCGCGCCCAGGTCATGTAGATCCCGAAGGCGGCTCCGGCCAGGATGCCGACCGCTACCAGGAAGTGCGTGCCCAGCCAACGGTCCAGCAGGAAGCCGATCAGTCCGTAGACCGCGACCCCCGCCGTGATGTAGCCGAACGAGTGCCAGGGGTCCCCGTGCGGTTCGTCCGAAGACGATCGCTCGGGGCCATTCACGCCCCGGAGGATAACAGTCACCGGCGCTCACCGCTCCCCCGCCATGGTGCTCGTGACCGGAAGGTCGAACACCGGCGTACGGCGGCGCACCGCCAGGGCGATCTGGGTGACCGTCCAGGTGAGCACGACCCCGATCACCGCGGTCGCCAGCGCACGCGCCTCGGCCGGTGCGGCGAAGGCGTTGGAGCGGTCGATCGCGATGAGGAGCATCAGGAGCAGCGCGAGCTGCAGCGTGTAGGTGAGCAGGGCGACGAGCAGTGCCGCGGAGGGCATGACGCTCGCGACCAGGTCGACCAGGAACGAGCCGAAGAAGAGGACGCCGAGCCCGATCGCTGCGCCGACGAGCGCCGCCTCGAACGTGCCGTGGCCGCTCAGGATCGCTCCGCCGAGGCCGATGAGCAGACCCACCAGACCCGCAAAAGACGCGGCGACGAGGAGCTGACCGGCGCTCGTGGCGCGGCTGGTCGTGCTCGACTCGGTCGTCAACATTGGCGGCCGTTCTGTTGAAAAAGGGCGGTCGTCGGGCGTCACGGGAAGGTCCCCGTCAACGCTCGTGAACGCTATCACGAGCGCGCTTCACGCCCGAAATGGATCGTTCAAGGCACGTCCGCCGGAGCGTCCCCGGAGACGGGGCGCTGCACCGGGTGGCCGGGCGTGGAGACCTTGGGCAACAGGAACGTCAGCGACAGGGTCACCACGACCATCACCGCGAGGGCGCCCCACATCCACGGACCGGTGTAGAGGCTGGCCAGCACCGAGCCGAAGCCGATCAGGGCGGCCCACAGCCACATGATCATCACCGCGCGACGCTGCGAGTGGCCGATCTCGAGGAGCCGGTGGTGCAGGTGGAGCTTGTCCGGCGCGAACGGCGAGCGCCCCGCCCGGGTGCGCCGTACGACCGCCAGGACCAGATCGGTGAACGGCACGATCAGGATCGTCACCGGCAGCAGCACCGGCAGCAGGGTCGGCAGCAGGCTGGCCCGCGACCCGCCCGCGCCCGAGGTGAGCTGCTCGGAGGTGAACTGGCCGGACAGGCTGACGGCGCTCGCGGCCAGCACCAGGCCGATCAGCATCGAGCCGCTGTCGCCCATGAAGAGGCGCGCGGGGTGCCAGTTGTGCACGAGGAAGCCGCCGCAGGCACCAGCCAGGGCGGCGCTCAGGAGGGCGGGGGTCGCGGCCCGGCTCAGGTCGTTGGCCCGCAGCAGCTCGTAGGAGAAGAGGAAGAAGGAGACAGCCCCGATCGCGACCACTCCCGCAGCCAGGCCGTCGAGGCCGTCGACGAAGTTCACCGCGTTGACGGTGGCCACCACGACGAAGCCGGTCAGCAGCGCGCCCTGTGCCGGGTCGAGCGAGAAGACCCGGCCGTCGGACCAGGTGATGAAGGTGTATTGGATCTGGAAGTAGATCAGCACCGCGACCGCGAGCACCTGGCCGCCGAGCTTGGTCAACGCGTCGAGCTCGAAGATGTCGTCGATCACCCCGACCGCGCAGATCAGCGCGCCCGCGGCCAGGACGACCCCGGCGTCACGGACGACGAACGGCTGGGACTCGGTGAGGAACGGCATGTGCCGTGCGACCAGGTAGGCGGCGCCGAGGCCGCCGAGCATCGCCAGCCCGCCCATGTACGGGATCGGCTCGGCGTGCACGTCACGGTCACGCACCCTCGCCACTGCGCCGGTGCGCAGCGCGACCTCGCGGGCGACGACGGTCAGCAGATAGGTGACGGTGCCGGCGACGAGGAAGAGCAGGAGATAGGCCCGCACAGCAGATGCCTCGACTCAGTCTTCTCGTTCGACGCCCTGGACGCTGACGCCGAAGGGCTCCAGCACCGCGTCGATGCGCTCGACCGCGAGCGCGCCCAGCCGGAGCAGGCGCGGCTCGGCGCCGGTGGCGTCGATGATCGTGGAGGCCTCACCCCCGGGCACGGCGCCGTCGTCGACGATGACCACGACGTCCTCGCCCAGCATCGCCTCGGCGGCATCGCCGTCGAGCGCCGCGGGCAGACCGGTCTTGTTGGCCGAGCTGACCGCGAGCGGGCCCGTACGGCCGAGGACCTCGAGGGTGAGCGCGTGGTCGGGGACGCGAACGGCCACGGTGCCACGGGTCTCGCCCAGGTCCCATTGGAGCGAGGACTGCTGGTGCAGCACGACGGTCAGCGGGCCGGGCCAGAACTCGACGAAGAGGGCGCGGGCCCAGTCCGGGACCTCGATCGCGAGCGCGTCGACCGTGCTGGGTGCGCTGACCAGGACCGGTGGCGGCATCTCGCGGCCGCGGCCCTTCGCCGCGAGCAGCTTGCGGACCGCGGCGGCGTCGAACGCGTCGGCGGCGATGCCGTAGACGGTGTCGGTCGGGATGACCGCCACCTCGCCCGCCCCCAGGGCCTGCACGGCGGCGGCGATGGCCGCCTCGCGCTCCTCGTCGGTGCCGGTGCGGAAGCGCGTGCTCATGAGGGTCATCGTGCCAGCCTCGCGGTCACGAAGCGCGGTCGACCTGCCAGGTCGAGGTTGTCGCGTACGTCGCTCCAGCGCCCGGTCGCGGCGAAAACGGCCGGCGCGCTGTACCGACCGCCGTCGACACCCTGCGCGTCGGCGTGCTCGAAGCCCACCACGCCGCCGGGTACGAGCAGCTCCGCGGCACGGCGCTCGAGGACGCGGATCGCGTCGAGGCCGTCCTGACCGGAGAAGAGGGCGAGGTGGGGGTCGTGGTCGCGCGCCTCGGCGGCGACGGACTCCCACGCCTCGAGCGGGATGTACGGCGGGTTGCACACCACCACGTCGACGCGGGCGAGCAGGTCGTCGAAGGCGGTCGCCATGTCCCCCTGCCGCAGATCGACGCCGGTGTCGGCGAGGTTGCGCTGCGCCCAGGCGTGCGCGTCCTCGGAGAGCTCCACCGCGTGCACGTCCGCCGCGGGCAGCTCGTCCTTCACCGCCTTCGCGATCGCGCCCGAACCGGTGCACAGGTCGACGACGACCGGAGGCCGCGAGGTCGAGCCTGTCCCGGAGGTCGAGCCGGTCCCGGACGTCGAGCCTGTCGAGACCCTCCCCGCCTGCTCGATCGCCCAGCCGGCGAGCAGCTCGGTCTCGGGGCGGGGCACGAAGACACCCGGCCCGACCCGGAGCTCGACGTGGCGGAAGTACGCGATGCCGGTGAGGTGCTGGAGCGGCTCGCGGGCGGCGCGACGCGCGATCAGGGCGGCGAAGTCGGCGGCGCGAGCGGCGTCGACCTCGTCGACGAACGCGAGCCGGACCCGACTCGTGCCGAGGACGTGGGCGAGCAGCTCGGCGGCGTCGTGCTCGGGGCTGGCCACGCCGCCGGCACGCAGCTCATCGGTCGCCGACGCGAGCAGGTCGCGGCGGCGTACGGAGACCGGACTCACTGCGCGGCGCTCACTTCTCCAGCGCCTCGAGGCGCTGGGCCAGGTCGGCCTCGACGGCGGAGTTCAGCACCGGGCCGAGGTCCCCGTCGAGCACCTGGTCCAGGTTGTAGGCCTTGTAGCCGGTGCGGTGATCGGAGATCCGGTTCTCCGGGAAGTTGTAGGTGCGGATCCGCTCGGAGCGGTCGACGGTGCGGACCTGGGAGCGGCGGGCATCGCCGGCCTCGGCCGCGGCGGCCTCCTCGGCCGCCTGCAGGAGCCGTGCGCGCAGGATCCGCATCGCCTGCTCCTTGTTCTGCAACTGCGACTTCTCGTTCTGGCAGCTGACCACGGTGCCGGTCGGCAGGTGGGTGATCCGGACGGCGGAGTCGGTGGTGTTGACCGACTGGCCACCGGGCCCCGAGGAGCGGAAGACGTCGATGCGCAGGTCGTTCTCGTCGATGACGACGTCGACCTGCTCGGCCTCCGGCATCACCAGCACGCCGGCGGCGGAGGTGTGGATGCGGCCCTGCGACTCGGTCGCGGGCACGCGCTGGACGCGGTGGACCCCGCCCTCGAACTTGAGCATCCCGTACGGCGCCTGACCAGGTTCGAGCGTCCGCCCCGCCGATGACCGGGCCTTCACCGCGACGGTCACCGACTTGTAGCCGCCGAGATCGGACTCGTTGGCGTCGAGCAGCTCGACCTTCCACCCGACGCGCTCGGCGTAGCGCATGTACATCCGCAGCAGGTCGCCGGCGAACAGCGCCGACTCCTCGCCGCCCTCCCCCGACTTCACCTCCAGGATGGCGTCCTTGTCGTCGGCCGGGTCGCGGGGCGCGAGCAGGCGGCGCAGCCGCTCCTCCGCCTCGCCGCGACGCGTCGTGAGGGTCTCGACCTCGTCGGCGAAGTCCGGGTCGTCGGCGGCGAGCTCGCGCGCGGCCTCGATGTCCTCGGCGAGCTGCCCCCACTCGCGCCAGGCCCCGAGGATCGCGTTGAGCTCGGAGTAGCGCTGGTTGAGCCGCTTGGCCAGCCGGGGGTCGGCATGGGTCTCGGGCTCGGCGAGCCGGCCCTCCAGGGCGCTGTGCTCATCGACGAGTCCCGCAACTGCTTCGAACATGACCTTCTCCGCTGACCGGTGGCGACGTGGGGGTAAATGACGAGCGCCGACCTCCCCGTGATCGGGGAGGTCGGCGCTCGGAGGACGCTAGGCCTTCTTGCCGTACCGGGCCTCGAAGCGCGCGACGCGACCGCCGGTGTCGAGGATCTTCTGCTTGCCGGTGTAGAACGGGTGGCACTCGTTGCAGACGTCGGCACGGATGATGCCGTCCGCCTTGGTGCTGCGCGTGGTGAACGTGTTGCCGCAGGTGCAGGTGACCTGGGCCTCGACGTAGGTCGGGTGGATGTCAGCCTTCATGGTGTCCTCATCTCTCGGGGTTCCGGGTCGTCCAGCGCGGGTGCGCGACGTGAACCGGAACCGACAGGCAATGGTACGAACAACGCGGGCCGGCCACCAATTCCCCTGGCATGTGCGCCGCCGGCCCGCGAGGTCGTACGGGCGTGCTACTTCTCGTCGCCCGGCGTGGTCTTGGCGACCTGCATCAGGAACTCGACGTTGCTGTGCGTCTTCCTCATCCGCTCCAGCAGCAGCTCGAGCGCCTGCTGGCCGTCGAGGCCGGCCAGCACCTTGCGGAGCTTCCAGACGATGGCCAGCTCCTCCTTGCTCAGCAGGAGCTCCTCGCGGCGGGTGCCGGACTGGACGACGTCGATCGCCGGGAAGAGGCGCTTGTCGGCGAAGTCGCGGCGCAGCCGCAGCTCCATGTTGCCGGTGCCCTTGAACTCCTCGAAGATCACCTCGTCCATCTTTGAGCCGGACTCGACGAGCGCGGTGGCGAGGATGGTCAGCGAGCCGCCGTTCTCGATGTTGCGCGCGGCGCCGAAGAACTTCTTCGGCGGGTAGAGCGCGGCCGAGTCGACGCCACCGGACAGGATCCGGCCCGACGCCGGGGCGGCGAGGTTGTACGCGCGGCCGAGGCGGGTGATGCCGTCGAGCAGGACGACCACGTCGTGGCCGAGCTCGACGAGGCGCTTGGCGCGCTCGATGGCCAGCTCGGCGACGATGGTGTGGTCGGTCGGCTGGCGGTCGAACGTGCTGGAGATGACCTCGCCCTTGACCGAGCGCTGGAAGTCGGTGACCTCCTCGGGCCGCTCGTCCACCAGGACCACCATGAGGTGGCACTCGGGGTTGTTGGCCGTGATCGAGTTGGCGATCGACTGCATGATCATCGTCTTGCCGGCCTTGGCCGGGCTGACGATGAGGCCGCGCTGGCCCTTGCCGATCGGGGCCGCGATGTCGATGACGCGGCCGATCATGTTCTCGGCGTTGGTCTCCATCCGCAGGCGCTCGTTGGCGTACAGCGGGGTGAGCTTGGAGAACTCGACGCGGCTCGCGGCGTTCGACGGGTCGGTCCCGTTGACGCTGTCGATGCGCACCATCGGGTTGAACTTCTCCTTGCGCTCGCCCTCCCGCGGCTGGCGCACCTGCCCGACGATCGCGTCTCCCCGGCGCAGGCCGAGCTTGCGGACCATCGACAGCGAGACGTAGACGTCGTCGGCACCGGGCAGGTAGCCCGACGTGCGGACGAAGGCGTAGTTGTCGAGCACGTCGAGGATGCCGGCGGCCGGCACGAGGACGTCGTCCTCGCGGATCTCGACGTCCAGGTCACCCCGGCCGGCGCCGGCCGGGCGGTCGCGGTCACGGCCGCGGCGGCGACGGTTGCGACGGCTGCCGCCCTCGTCGTCGCCGTCCTGGTGCTGCTGGCCGTGCTGGGCCTGACCCTGCTGCTGGGCCTGACCCTGCTGCTGGCCCTGCTGGGACTGGTTCTGCTGCTGGTTCTGCTGCTGGTTCTGCTGCTGGCGGCCCTGGCCCTGCTGCTGGCCCTGCTGACGCCGGCCCTGACGCTGCTGGCGCTGGCCGTCCTGCTCGCCCTTGTCCGCGGTGTCGCCCTGCTGGGCGCCCGCCTCGCTCTGGCTCTCGCCCGGCGCGTCCGCGGTCCGTGACTCGGTCCGGGACTCGGTCCGGGACTCGGCCTGGCTCTCGGCG
The DNA here is from genome assembly GCF_055391535.1 of Nocardioides sp. JCM 18998. Classification (NCBI taxonomy): domain Bacteria; kingdom Bacillati; phylum Actinomycetota; class Actinomycetes; order Propionibacteriales; family Nocardioidaceae; genus Nocardioides; species Nocardioides sp. JCM 18998. Next base: position 2,827,980 of record NZ_AP043886.1, on the reverse strand, counting down.
CTCTCCGCCTTGGCACGACGCTGGCGCTGGCGCGGCTTGCTCTCGCCCTGCTCGGCGTCGCCCGCCTGCGGGGCCTTCGCCTGGGGAGCCTCCGTCTGGGGGGCCTCCGCCTTCGCGGCGGTCGCCTTCGCGGGCGCCTTGGCGGTGGTCGCCTTCGTGGCGTCGGTGGTGGTGTCGGCGGTCTTCTCCGCCTTGGCCGCCGCAGGCTTGGTCGCCCGCTGGGTCGGCCGGCTGCCCTGGGCAGCCTTGATCGCGTCGACGAGCTGGGCCTTCTTCATGGCACCAGAGCCGGCGATCCCCATGCCGCTCGCCATCGCCTTGAGGTCGGCGAGGAGCATGGAGTTGAGCCCTCCGGACGCCTTCTTCTTCGGCGCGGTCGCGGCGCCGGCGTCGAGCCCAGTGATGGTTTCCGTCACGTGAGGTCCTTCCCACGTATCACAGCCGGGCGCACCGAGAAGTGCGTCGACGGCTTGTCTTGTCAGAACTCCCCTCCCCGACGGCGGACCTCGTCACAGGTCTCATCGGTTGCACAGAGCAGATCCGTGCGGGAAGTGGAGGGAAGTGCGCACCTACGGTGCTGGCTGCTCCGGTACCCGGAGCGCTAGCAATGTAGCACCGGTGTGGTGCCGATCATTCCCGGACGTCAGAATTCGCGACGCGCGCCGTCGAGATCGAGTCCGAGCGCGAGCGAGACCCAGCCGTCGGGCGTACGGGCGAGCAGGGCGGCGGTGTCGTCGTCGCCGTTCTCGTCGGTGACCGCGAACGCGAGCACGGTGGGGCCCGCGCCCGAGACGATCGCCGGGATGCCGTCGGCGCGCAGCGCGTCCACCAGCGCGAGAGACTCCGGCATGGCGGGGCGTCGGTAGTCCTGATGCAGGTAGTCGCGGGTGGCGCGCAGCAGCTGGTCGGGCCGTCCGGCGAGGGCGGCGACGAGCAGCGCGGTACGGCCGGCGTCGGCGGCGGCGTCCGCGTGCGGGACGGTGGCGGGCAGCAGGCCGCGGGCGACCTTGGTCTCGACCCCGGTCGGCGGCACGAACACGACCGCACCGATGGAGGAGTCGACGGGCGAGCCGACCGAGTAGAACGCTCCGCCGTCATCGTGGAAGCCGTCCGCGCGGGCCTCGTGACCCGAGATGGTGAAGCCGCCGTACAGCGCCGGCGCGACGTTGTCGGGGTGGCCCTCGATCTCGGCGGCCAGCCGGAAGGCGGCGTCGTCGTCCATCCGGGCGGTGCCGTCGGCGACCAGGGCGCGGGCCAGCACGATGCCGCCCACGATCGCCGCCGAGGAGGAGCCCATGCCGCGGGCGTGCGGGATGACGTTGTGGCAGCTGAGCCGCAGGCCGGCCGGCTGCTCCCCCAGCGCCGCGAAGGCAGCCCGCATCGCGCGGACGACCAGGTGCGACTCGTCGCGCGGGACGCCGTCGGCGCCGGCACCCTCGACCTCGACCACCAGGCCGGAGTCGAGGATCTCCCCGACCAGCGTGTCGCGCAGGTCGAGGGCGAGCCCGAGCGAGTCGAAGCCGGGGCCGAGGTTGGCCGAGGTGGCCGGCACCGTGACGGTGACCGGGCCCTCCACGAACGTCATCTACGTGTCTCCGCGGGTCGGACGGTGGGGATCAGGCCAGGCCGGCGGCCGCGGCCGCGGCGTCGATGTCGGCGTCGACCACGACGTCGGGGACCTCGCCGAAGAACTCGAGGGCGGTGATCGTGTCCTTGAGGCCGTGGCCGGTCACGGTGATGACCGTGACCTTGCCCTCGTAGCCCTTCGCGACCTCGTCACCAGCGGCGACGTCGTCGAGAAGGCCCGCGACGCCGGCGGCGGAGGCCGGCTCCACGAAGAGGCCGTCGTTGCGGGCGAGCTGCGCCTGCGCGGAGAGGATCTGGTCGTCGGAGAGCGCCTTGAAGCGACCACCGGAGGCGTCCCGGGCGGCCTCGGCGAGCTTCCAGGAGGCGGGGTTGCCGATCCGGATGGCGGTGGCGCGGGTCTCCGGGTTCTCGACCGGGCGACCGAGGACCAGCGGGGCGGCGCCCTCGGCCTGGAAGGCACGCATGACGGGGGTCCTGGCCGCGCGGCCAGCCGCCTGGTACTGGGTGTAGCCCAGCCAGTACGCGCTCATGTTGCCGGCGTTGCCGATCGGCATGAGGTGGAAGTCGGGGGCGTCACCGAGACGGTCGACGACCTCGAAGGCGGCGGTCTTCTGGCCCTCGAGCCGGACCGGGTTGACGCTGTTGACCAGCGCGACCGGGTAGTGCTCGGCGAGGCCGCGGGAGAGCCGCAGGCAGTCGTCGAAGTTGCCGCGCACGCGGATGACCTGACCGCCGTGGACCAGCGCCTGTGCCATCTTCGAGGCGGAGATCTTGCCGTCCGGCACCAGCACGATCGGGGTGATGCCGGCCTTGGCGGCGTAGGCGGCCATCGAGGCCGACGTGTTGCCGGTGGAGGCGCAGACGACCGCCTTGGCACCCTCGTGCACGGCGACCGAGATCGCCGCGGTCATGCCGCGGTCCTTGAAGGAGCCGGTCGGGTTCGCGCCCTCGACCTTGATCCAGACCTCACCGCCGGTGACACCGGAGAGCCACTCGGAGTGGACCAGCGGCGTGCCGCCCTCGCCGAGCGTGATCGACGGGGTGCCGGCCGGGATGTCGAGGAGCTCGCGGTACTCCTCGATGAGCCCGCGCCACTGGCCGTTGGTGGTGGTCATGCGTTCATCCCCTCTACGCGCATCACCGAGGTGACGTCGCGAACAACATCCAGATTTCGCAGGTGCTCGACGGTCGCGGCGAGCTGGGCATCGGTGGCGTCGTGGGAGACGACCACGAGCTGAGCCTCGTCGTCGCGACCCTCCTGACGCATCGTCTGGATCGAGACGCCGTGCTCGGCGAAGGCCGAGGCGATCGTCGCCAGCACGCCGGCGCGGTCCTCGACGTCGATCGCGACGTGGTAGCGGGTCAGCGTCTCCCCCATCGGGAGGATCGCACGATCGGCGTACGAGGAGGCGGCGACGCTCTGCGTCCCGGCGACCAGGTTGCGGGCGACGGTGACCAGGTCGCCGAGCACCGCCGACGCGGTCGGGGCGCCGCCGGCGCCGGGGCCGTAGAACATCAGCTGGCCGGCGGACTCGGCCTCCACGAAGACGGCGTTATAGGCGTCGCGCACGCTGCCCAGCGGGTGCTCCCGGGGGATCATCGCCGGGTGGACGCGGGCACTGACGGCGCCGTCCTTGAGCTCGACGATCGCGAGGAGCTTGACGACGCAGCCCATCGCCTTGGCCGAGGCGACGTCGGCGGCGGTGACATCGGTGATGCCCTCGCGGTGGACGTCGGTGCCGGCGACCTTGGTGTGGAACGCGAGGCTGGCCAGGATCGCCGCCTTCGCGGCGGCGTCGAACGCCTCGACGTCGGCGGTCGGGTCGGCCTCGGCGTAGCCCAGCTCCTGGGCCTCGGCGAGCGCCTCGGTGAAGCCCGCGCCGAAGCTGTCCATCTTGTCGAGGATGTAGTTGGTGGTGCCGTTGACGATGCCGATCACCTTGGTGACCTTGTCGCCGGCGAGCGAGTCGCGCAGAGGACGCAGGATCGGGATGGCGCCGGCGACAGCGGCCTCGTAGTAGAGGTCGCGGCCGGCCTTCTCGGCGGTCGCGAAGAGCGCGGCGCCGTCCTCGGCCAGCAGGGCCTTGTTCGCGGTGACGACGCTGGCACCGTTCTCCAGCGCGCTCAGGATGAGGCCGCGGGCCGGCTCGATCCCGCCGATCACCTCGACGACGATGTCGACGTCCTCGCGCGCGACCAGGGCGGTGGCGTCGGTCGTGAGCAGGTCGGCGGGGACGTCCACGTCGCGCGGCGCGTCCAGACGACGAACGGCGACGCCCTTCAGCTCGACCGGGGCGCCGATCCGGGCCGTCAGATCGTCGGCCTGCTCGTGCAGCAGCCGGACCACCTGGGAGCCGACGACGCCGCAGCCCAACAGGGCCACGCCGAGCGGGCGCGCGGAACCGGAGGTGGCAGGTGGAGTTGTCACGCGCTAAGGGTATCGGCGGGTGGCGTGGACCACTGAACCGGCGGTCGGGCCTGGACACTTCTACCGGAAAGTCCACCGAAGTCCGTCTCTCGCACCGGTCGCCGCCGGCGCCGATCGCCTCCCCACGACTTCGGTGTACCCAGCGGCAGACGATCGCCTAGCGAGCCCGTCGCATCCGGCCGCGGTCGACCGCGCCGATCGCGGGCATCTCGCTCGACTGGCTCACGCGCCACGCGGTGAGCAGCTCCACCCGACGGAACTCGGCAGCGCCGTCATCGCCCACGAACTCGACCCCGATCACCCGCGGCAACGCCAGGATGCGGCGCCGAGAACGTACGGTGACGACCTTCCAGCGACAATCGATCCGAAGAGCGAGCCGAGCGGCCGCGACCTGCACGACCAGCTCTCCGAGACCTCCGGGCCGCCCGCATCCGCACCAGACCGGAAGCGCGGCCGGCATCGTCACGACCCTGATGACGAAGTCGTCATCCACGAACGACCAGTCCGGTCGAGAAGGATCCGGCCGCTCGAGCGCCTCGAGCTGGATCTCTTCCGTCACCCGCGAAGCGTAGGCGAGGCCGCCACCTCCACAGAGCCCGGAAGGTGGCGGCCTCGCCGCGTGCTGGGGGCGGGTCAGCCCTTGAAGGCGTCCTTCACCTTCTCGGCTGCCTGCTTGATGTCGGCCTTGGCCTTGTCGAGCTTGCCCTCGGCCTGCATCGACTCATCACCTGTGGCGCCGCCGTACCGCTCCTTGGCCTCGCCCTTGAGCTCGTCGGCCTTGTTACCGATCTTGTCGTCGAGTCCCATGGCTTCCTCCTTCTCGTCGGGAGCCGTTCCTGTAACCGTGGACAGCCCCGCGTATGTACGCGGTCCGAGTGGACTTCGCCACTATCGGCGCAGCCGGCGCCCGGGGACGACGGAGCCCGCTGCCAGCGCGGCGGCCGCCAGGACGAGCGCCGTCGCCGCCGAGGCGGGGGCGCTGTCCGCGAACCCGGCGAAGACGAGGCTGCTCAGCGCCAGGCCGAACGCGACCAGGAGCGCGTCGTCGAGCTGGAGGGCGGCGGACGCCTCGCCCTCGGATCCGCTCGGGGCGAGCTCGAGGGTGAGGTTCGAGATCGTGGGGAAGACCAACCCGATCCCGAATCCGGCCACCGCCCACGACGCCATCGGCACCACCGTGGGGACGGCCGCGACGGCGACGGTGGCGAAGCCGCCGATCCCGACGGCGCAGATCGCGGAGCCGAGCCAGACCCGGCGATCGCCGAGCCGCAGGGCACGCGCCGCGGTCCAGGAGCCGGCGAACCAGGTCACCGCTGCCCCGGTCAGGACGATGCCGGCGTGAGCGAGGGTGAGGCCACGCTCGAGCCGGAGCAGGAGCGGTACGTAGATCTCGGCGATGCAGTAGGCGCCGAAGAGCAGGCCGCGGGTGAGGATGGCGCTCGGCATGCCGCGCCGCAGGCGCCAGGTGCCGGGCGGGAGCAGCCGCGGCCCCGCGAGGAGCACGAGCGCGCAGCCGAGCACGACGAGGGCCGGCCAGGCGACGACGTGACGCTGTCCGGCGACACTGACCACCATCACGCCGACCGCGGTGAGCAGCGCCCACCCGACCGTGCCGGCCGCGGCGGGCGCGCCGGTGTCGGCCGGCTCGCTGGGAGCATCCTGGACCAGCCACCAGGACGGCAGCGCGATCAGCGGGACGCCCAGGAAGATCCAGCGCCAGCCCGCCAGGTCGGCGATGCCCGCGGCGAGCACCGGGCCGACCAGGGCCGGCACCACCCACGCGGCCGAGAGGACGGCGAAGGCGCCCGGGCGCAGCGCCTCGTCGTACGCCTGCGCGATCACGACGTAGAGCGCGACCCCGCACGCGCCCGCCCCGAGCCCCTGGACGAGCCGGCCCACCATCAGCACCGGCATGTCCGGCGCGATCCCGGCCAGGACCAGGCCGATGCAGAAGACGACCACACCGGCGGTGATCGCGGGCCGGGTGCCGCGCCGGTCGATCCAGCGCCCGGCGAGCGCGTAGGCCACCACCGAGGAGGCCAACGGCGCGGCGAAGGCTGCGGCGTACCAGCTCAGCCCGCCCAGCTCCTCGGCCACCTGGGGCATCACGGTCGCCACCGCGAGCGCCTCGAACGCGAACAGGAAGGCGAGCGCGCCGATCCCGATCGTGGTCCGCAGGTGGACGCCTGTCCACAGCGAGGGACGTACGACGGTCTCGGTCACAGTGCTCATCACATCGTCCTGCCCCGGGGCCCGGTCAAGCGGCGGCCCCGATCAGGTCGAGCGAGCGCAGCACCGCCGACAGCGCCAGCGGGTCGCCGCCCCACGCATGCACGTCCATGGCCGTGTCGGCGAGCTTGATCACATGCTCGTCGCCGTGGGCCACCGCCCGGGCGAACATCTCGTCGCGATCGGCGTCCGTACGCGGCGCGACCGCACCCTCGACGGGCGCGTACGCGGCATGGATGGCGGCCGAGGCCGACCAGGCGGTCACCGCGCTGGGCACCCACAGCTCGCGCGGCAGCGACGGCAGCGTCCGCAGCACCGCGTTGGGCGCGGTCGCGGCGTGGACCAGCATCACCGGGTTGCCATGCGCGTGGGTGGCATAGCGCTGCACGGCGGCGGTGACGAGCGCGGCCAGCCAGGGCTCGGCCTCCTCGGGCGAGCCCGGGGCGCGCACCCGCTGCTGCGCGTCGGCCCAGCCAGGCGTCGCGGTGAGCTGGGCGAGCCGGTGGCTGATGCCGCCGTACTGCTCGGGGACGGTGGGCACCAGGGCGAGCGCGGTGCCGAGCGCGGCCTCCCCACTCGGCACGGTGGCCGCTGGCACCGCCAGCCAGCGCGCCGCCCAGTAGCCCAGCGCCTGGGCGAGCTCGTCGACCCGCGCGGGGCTGGTGCCGCCCTCGCGCAGGGCGCGGACGGCATGACCGGTACGGATCGCGCCGTGCGTCGCCCCGGCGGCGATCCCGGGCAGCAGCCGTGGCCACCAGGTGGCGAGCACGTCGGTCCAGGGCCGCTGCGCGAGCTGCTCCTCGAACCAGACGGGCCAGTCCCCCAGCCGGCTCCGGTCGCCGAGCGCGTCGTGCCAGGTCTCGCCGGTGATCCGGTCGGAGGCACGGGGCACCTCGCTGAGGCGGCGGCTGTAGCCGTCCAGCCATCGGGTGACGCGGTCCTCGTGACCGTTGCGGACGAGAGCCTCCACGGCCATCGGCCCGTGGTTGCTCAGCCCGCCGCCGAACTCGGGGCCGGTGCGGTGCAGTCGTTCGTACGCCTCGTCGATGCTCATGGCGCCATCGGACAACCTCAAGCTAAGTTGAGGTCAAGCCGAGGAGGAGCGATGACCGAGCACGACCAGATCCGCCGCCACGAGCTGACGCCGGCCGAGGTGGCGCACCGCGCCGGGGTGAGCGTGCCGACGCTGCACTACTACGAGCGCGAGGGCCTGATCGGCTCGCAGCGCACCACCGGCAACCAGCGCCGCTACCACCGCGACGTGCTGCGGCGGCTGTCGTTCATCCGGGTCTCGCAGCGCCTGGGCCTCCCCCTTGCCCGGATCCGGGCCGCGCTCGAGACGCTGCCCGACGGCCGTACGCCCACGCCCGACGACTGGGCGAGGCTGTCGGCGGGCTGGCGGGCGGACCTCGACGAGCGGATCCGGCAACTCGAGCGGCTGCGCGACTCCCTCGACGGCTGCATCGGCTGCGGCTGCCTCTCGCTGCAGGCGTGCACGCTCTACAACCCCGACGACGAGCTCGCCGCCGACGGGAGCGGGGCGGTGCGGTGGGAGCAGCCGCCGGCCTCGCGCGAACGCTGATCGCCGATCTGCCCAAGTACGAGGTGAGGCCGATCAGCCGATCCGCCCCCACCGCCAGAGAGGAGTCGCCCGTGTCAGACGGCGACCTCATCGTCGGCTCCCTCGAGGACCCTCCCGTCTTCGAGCGCCTCGTCATCGCCCTCGGGCCCCGCATCCACGCCTACCTCGCGCGGCGCGCTCCCCAGCACGCCGACGACCTGCTCAGTGAGACCTGGCTGGAGGCGTTCGGCTCCCGGCACCGGTACGACGCCGAGCGGGGCGAGCCCGCCGCCTGGGTCTTCGGCGTGGCCCGCAACGTGCTGCTCGCCCACCTGCGCCGGCGCAGCGCCGAGCCGCCCGGCACCGCGCCGGGGCACGAGCAGTCGCTCGACGAGTGGGACCTGGTCGACCGCCGCCTCGACGCCGCCGGGTCGAGCCCGGCGCTGCGGGCGGCCCTCGCTGCGCTTCCCGCCGAGGAGCGGGAGGTGCTGCTGCTGGTCGCCTGGGAGCAGCTCACGCCCAGCGAGGCCGCGGCCGTGCTGGGCATTCCGGCCGGCACCGCCCGCTCCCGGCTCCACCGGGCCCGCACCCGCATCACCGACTCCTGGAACTGCGTCACCGTCGCCCGAGGAGGGCAGTCATGACCATCGCCGACCCGTCGACGGACCCGTGGACCGAGCTCGAGCGCGCCGGCGCCGTGCCACCGGTCTCCGAGGACGCGCTGCTTGCCGCCCGCGTCGCGGTCCGCCGAGCCGCCACGACCGAGACGCTCGCGGTCCGGGTGACGCAGGTCCGCCGGCGCCGCCGCCTGCGGTACGCCGTCGCGCTCGGCGTCGCCGCCTCCGTCGTCGCCGCAGGGGCCGTCACGATCCGGGTGGGAGATCACCGCGTCGGCGGGTCGTCGGCCACCGCGGCCGCGGTGCTCGAGCGTGCCGCGCGGGTCACGCTCGCGCAGCACGATCCGGTGGTCGGCCCCGGCCAGTACCTCAAGGTGACGCTGGTCCAGCAGACCTGGGGCGAGGCCTCGGGCAAGGACGGCGACGTCCTGATGGGGAAGGACGGCAAGCCCGCGACGACGACCGAGCACTGGACCCGCAGCATCTGGATCCCGCACGACGTCGATGCCACCTGGACGTTCCGGGAGCGCACGCACGACACCTTCGGGACCACCGATCCGCGCTTCCGGTACGGCTCGGACCGAGGCCGGGACGGGACCTACCGGGGAGCGAGCTGGGCAGCGGACGGGCGAGCGCACCTGGAGACCTACGACCCGGACTGGTACGCCTCACTCCCCCGGGACCCTGCGGTCATGCTGAAGGCGATCCGCAGGCAGATCGGCGGCGAGGGGTCGGGGGCGGCGTACGACTTCGCCGAGATCTACAGCGAGGTGCTCCGCAGTCCGCTCGCGCCGGCCGCCGTGAAGAGCGCCGTCTTCAGCGCTCTGGCGAAGACGCCGGGCATGGAGGTCCGGGGGAACGTCACCACGTTGAGCGGCAGGCAGGGCATCGCGATCGGCGCCGGGAGCTTCCAGATGGTCTTCGACGCGACGAGCGGCGCCTACGTCGGCGAGCGCGGAACCGATCCGGACCTCCCGGCCGGCTGGGGCATCGACGGGGACAGGACCACACTGCTCAGCTCGGTCACGACAACAGTCGTCGATCACGCGCCGCGGCCGGATCGCACCAAAGTGTCACGGTGACAGAACGCGACATGGGTGACACATCGGATGTGTCACCCATGTCGGGAAGTGTCACCGTGACAGTTTGGAACTGTCACGGTGACAGTTCGGTCAGCCCAGGTCGGTGGCGAGCAGGTCGTCGACCGTCTCGCGGCGGACGATGACGCGGCAGGCGCCGTCCTTGACGGCGACCACCGGCGGGCGCAGGGCGTGGTTGTAGTTGGACGCCATCGAGCGGCCGTACGCACCGGTCGCCGGCACCGCGACCAGGTCACCGGGGGCGATGTCGCCGGGCAGGAACTCGTCCTTGACCACGACGTCGCCGGACTCGCAGTGCTTGCCCACGACCCGGGCCAGGACGGGGGTCGCCGACGAGGCACGCGAGGCGAGGGTGGCGGAGTAGTCGGCGTCGTAGAGGGCGGGGCGGATGTTGTCGCTCATCCCGCCGTCGACCGAGACGTACGTCCGGCTGGCGCCGCCGTCGAGGGCGACCGACTTGACGGTTCCCACGGTGTAGACGGTGAACATCGCGGGGCCGACGATGGCCCGGCCCGGCTCGATCGACAGGTGCGGCTTGGCGATCCGCAGGGCGTGGCACTCGGCCTCGACGATCGCGGTGATCCGCTGCGCGAGGTCGGCGGGGTCGGCCGGGTCGTCCTGCGTCGTGTAGGCGATGCCGAACCCGCCGCCGAGGTCGAGCTCGGGCATGGTGTGCCCGAGATCGTTCGTGATCTGCGCCTGGAGGGCGAGCACGCGGCGCGCGGCCACCTCCCAGCCGGAGGTGTCGAAGATCTGGGAGCCGATGTGGCTGTGCAGGCCCCGCAGGTCGAGCGACGCGTGGGTGAGCACCCGCTTGGCGGCCTCGTACGCGTCTCCGGAGGAGATCGAGAAGCCGAACTTCTGGTCCTCGTGCGCGGTCGCGATGAACTCGTGGGTGTGTGCCTCGACGCCGGCCGTCACTCGGACCATCACCGGCTGGCGGACCCCGAGCTGGGCGGCCACGTCGGCGACCCGGTCGATCTCGAAGAACGAGTCGACGATGATCCGCCCGACGCCCTCGTGCACGGCGCGGCGCAGCTCCATCGCCGACTTGTTGTTGCCGTGGTAGCCGATCCGGGCAGGGTCGACGCCGGCGCGCAGGGCAACCGTCAGCTCGCCGTCGGAGCAGACATCGAGGCAGAGACCCTCCTCGGCCACCCACCTCGCGACAGCGACCGACAGGAACGCCTTGCCGGCGTAGTAGACGTCGTAGCCGGCGAAGCCGTCGCGGAAGGCGGCGGCGCGGGTGCGGAAGTCCGCCTCGTCGAGGAGGTACGCCGGGGTGTTCACGTTGGCGACGATGTCGGCAACCGACATCCCGCCGACGTGCAGGACGCCGTCGACCTTCTCGGCGGTGCGGGGCCACAGGACCGGGACGAGCGTGTTGACGTCGGTGGGCTCGCGCAGCCAGATCGGGGAGGTGCCGGCAAAGTCGCCCGGCGGGACCCTGCCCGCCATCACATGCGCTCCGGAGCGGTGACGCCGAGCAGCTCGAGGCCGTTGCGCAGCACCGCCTGGTTGGCGTGGACCAGGACGAGGCGCGCGAGGTTGGCCGGGGCGACCGGCTCGTCGCCCTGCGGCAGCATCCGGCACTCCTTGGTGTCGTACCACTTGTTGAACGTCGAGGCGGTGTCCTCGAGGTAGCGCGCGATCCGGTGCGGCTCGCGCAGCTCGGCGGCGCTGGCGACCACGCGCGGGAACTCGGCCAGCGCGCGCAGCAGCTCGCCATCGCGCTCGTGGGCGAGCAGGCTCGGGTCGAACGAAGCCAGAGCGTCATCCAGCGTCATCCCCAGGTCGCCGGCGTTGGCGATCATCCGGCACGTACGGGCGTGGGCGTACTGGACGTAGTAGACGGGGTTGTCGTTGGACGCCTTGGTGATCTCGGCGACGTCGAGGGTCAGCGGACTGTCGGCCGGGTAGCGGGCCAGCGAGTAGCGCAGCGCGTCGACGCCGATCTCCTCGGCGAGCTCGTGCAGCGTGACGATGGTGCCGGCGCGCTTGGAGAGCTTGAGCTCCTGGCCGTCGCGCAGGATCTTGACCAGCTGCCCGATCAGCACGTCGAGGGTCTGGGCCGGGTCGTCGCCGACGCAGGAGGCCATCGCCTTGAGCCGGCCGACGTAGCCGTGGTGGTCGGCGCCGAGCAGGTAGATGCAGTGGTCGAAGCCGCGGGCGCGCTTGTTGAGGTAGTAGGCGGTGTCCGAGGCGAAGTACGTCAGCTCGCCGTCGCTCTTGATGAGGACGCGGTCCTTGTCGTCGCCGAAGTCGGTGGTGCGCATCCACAGCGCGCCGCCGTCGGTGAAGACGTGGCCGAGCTCCTCGAGCTTCTTCAGCGTGTTCGGGACCCCTCCGCTCTCCTGGCCCTCCTCGTGCAGCGAGAGCTCGGAGAACCACACGTCGAAGTGGGTGTTGAAGAACGCCAGCTGGTCCTGCTGCTCCTTGAGCTGGATGGCATACCCGACGCGGCGGACCTCGGCGAGGCGCTCGGTCTCGCCGTAGGTCTCCGAGATCTGGAAGATGCCGGGCTGGGCGGCCTCGACGGCGGTGGCCAGGTCGTCGATGTACGCGCCGGCGTAGCCGTCCTCGGGCTTCGGCTCGCCGGTGGCGGAGGCGATGATCGAGGCGGCGAACTTGTTCATCTGCACGCCGCGGTCGTTGATGTAGAACTCGCGGGTGACATCGGCGCCGGCCGCGTCGAGGACACGCCCGATCGCGTCGCCGAGCACGGCCCAGCGGGTGTGGCCCAGGTGGAGCGGGCCGGTCGGGTTGGCCGAGATGAACTCGATGTTGATCTTCTGGCCCGCGAGGGTGTCGGTGTGGCCGTACGCAGCACCGGCGGCGACGATGTCCGCCGCGAGGGCGCCCTGGGCGCCGGCCTCGACGGAGATGTTGAGGAAGCCCGGCCCGGCGATCTCGACGCCCGAGACGCCCTGCGACACCCTCAGCTTCTCGGCGATCAGGTCGGCGAGGGCGCGGGGGTTGGTGCCCGCCTTCTTGGCGAGCTGCATTGCGACGTTGGTGGCGTAGTCGCCGTGACCCTTCTGGCGCGGGCGCTCGACGATCACGCTGGTCGGGACGCCGTCGGGAAGGCTCAGCGAGCCCTCCTCGGACAGCGCCGTCAGGACGTCGACGATCGCGGCGGAGAGCTGTTCAGGGGTCACCCGGCAAGCCTATCGGCGCGGGCACCGATCCCCCGCACCGATATCGGCTGGCCCGGTTTCACCCTGCTCCCCCGCTGGCTGTAGGGTCTGGTTCACACCGCTCGTCGGTGGATGCCTTCGTAGCTCAGGGGATAGAGCACTGGTTTCCGGTACCAGGTGCCGCAGGTTCGAATCCTGCCGAAGGCGCGGACGTCGCGAGACGGCGGAAGGGCCCGAACCCCACCAGGTTCGGGCCCTTCTCCGTTCGTCCGGCACGCCCCGGAGGGGCTGGCTAGCGACCGGCGCGGTAGCGCTCCAGGATGTCGCCCAGATCGGTGAGCGCGGCGCCCGCCCAGCGGTACGTACACAGGTCGACCCACCCGATCGGGTAGACGTGACCTGCCTTGACAGCCGGCAGGTCCTTCCAGGCCTGCAGCTTCATCACCGCGCCGAGACCGCTCGTCGGTGCCCCGGTGGCGTCGGCACGGAACAGGATGATGTCGGAGTCGGCGAGGTCACTGAGGCGCTCCAGCGACAGCTCTGCGCTGTTGGTGCCGTTGTCAGCGCTCGCCTTGCCGAACCGGACGCCGACATCCGTCAGGACGACGCCGTTACTGGACTTCGGCAGGTCGAGGGCGAACGTGCCGTCCTGGCTGTAGTCGACGACGCTCACCACCGTGGAAGCCAGCAGATCGGCGTACGTGGCCCTCGTCGTCGCCACCGCCTTCTGGTACTCGGCGACCAACGGCTTCAGCTGCTCCTCCCGACCGACCAGGCGGGCCGCCTGCTCGAACGGTCCGCGCCAGTCGCCGGTCCGGCCGAAGTCGACCAAGGCCACCGGCGCGAGCGCCGACAGGGTCTTCATCGCGCCCTGGGAGTTGTCGTAGCGGCTGCCCGGCGTCGGCCCCAGGATCAGGTCCGGGCGCAGCGCGGTGATCTTCTCGTAGTTCGTCGAGGTGATCTCGCCGATGTTGGGCAGCTTCGTCAGGATCGGCACGTACGCCGGGTACATGCTGGCGTCGTCGACCCAGGAGTAGTCGATCCCGCCGGCCGGCGTGAGCCCGAGCTCGACGAGGAAGATCGCGGTGAAGTAGTCGATGCACACCACCTGGCTGGGGTGGGCCGGAACCGTGAACGTCCCCGCCGTGGTGGTGACGGTTCGCTCCGTCGGCTCCGCCGCTGCGGGCGAGCCGGCGTCCTCGCCACACGCGGCCAGCCCGAGGAGCGCCGTCGCACCGAGCGCGCCGGTCAGGATGCCGCGCCGGGTCAGGGAGCCGACGATGGCGGCGAACTCCCGATCCACCTCGGTCCGGCGCAGCGGGCGGGTACGGAGCTCGGTGCTCACCCGTTGCTCCCCAGCGTCTTGAGACCGGCCTCGAGCTGGTCGAGCACCGCCAGGGCGTCTCCGTAGCCGGCCGGCAGGAAGTCGGGGATCGGCACCGTGTGTCCGGCCTTCACCGCGGGCAGGCTCTGGAAGCCCTCCTGCTTGAAGAGCTGCGGACCGTTGTTGGTGGGGGTGTTGTCGTAGTTGGCGTAGAAGCCGATCGCGTCGGCCGAGGTCAGGGTGTCCAGGTTCTCGTACGAGATCGCCTTGTTCTCCGGACCGGTCACGCCGGCCGAGGCGGAGGCGAACTGCACGCCCGCGTCCGAGAGGATCGCGCCGACGTCGCTCTTCGGGCCGTAGAGCCAGAACTTCCCGTCGTCGAAGCCACCCTGGACAATGTCCCAGCGGTACTTCGCGAGCACATCGGCGTACTGGCTCTTGATCGCGGCGGCGCGCTCGTCGAACTGCTTGTCCAGCGCTGCCAGCTCGTCGTCCTTGCCGACCGCGTCGGCGGTGGCCTGGGCGGCCCCCTGCCAGGTGGTGCCGTCGACGATGACCGTCGGGGCGATCTGGCTGAGCTGGCTGTAGTCCTTGGTGTTCCACTCGTAGTCGACGCCGATGATCAGGTCGGGCTTCGCCGCCGCGATCTTCTCCAGGTCCAGCTCGCCGGCCCCACCGATCACCGCGGCGCCGGCGATCTTGTCGCGGTAGCGCGGCGAGATGTACTCGTCGCCCTCGTTGTAGATGCCGACCGGGTCGACGCCGAGGTCGTAGAGCGTGCCGCGCACCTGCGGGGCCAGGGCGACGATCCGCTGCGGATCGGCCGGGACGGTGACCTCGCCCTTGGCGGTCTGCACCACCCGTGTGGTCGGCGCCGGCGTCGAGTCCGCAGCGGCATCGCTCCTGTCGTCCGAACCGCACGCGGCGAGGGCCATCGCGAGAGCCGCGACGATGCCGGCGGCGAGGATCGTGCGCGCCGTCCTCCGGTGCGCGTGCTTGGGGGTGGGGACGCTCATCGTTCTCCTTCGATGTGACCGGCGGGCATGGCGGCCCGGACCGGCGGGGTCGTGGTGGGATCTTCGGTGACGGGCGAGGCCGCGCGGTCGCGGCTGCGCCGGTGGGCGGGGATGACAAGGGGCAGGCCGGTCTCGGGGTCCTCGATCACGCTGCACGGCAGCCCGAAGACCTCCTCGACCAGCGCGGCGGTGACGATCTCGGCCGGAGGGCCCTGGGCGACGACGGCGCCGTCCTTCATCGCGATCAGGTGGGTCGCGTAGCGGCACGCGTGGTTGAGGTCGTGCAGGACCGCGACCAGGGTGTAGCCGCGGTGCTCGTGGAGGTCGGCACACAGGTCGAGGACGTCGACCTGGAAGGCCACGTCGAGGAAGGTGATCGGCTCGTCGAGCAGGAGGATGTCGGTCTGCTGGGCCAGCGCCATCGCCACCCAGACACGCTGACGCTGGCCACCGGACAGCTCGTCGACGTACCGCTCGGAGAGATCCTCGACCCCCGTGGCCCGCATCGCCTCGACCACCGCGCGCTCGTCGTCCCGCGACCACTGCCGCAGCAGCCTCTGGTGCGGGTACCGACCACGGGCGACCAGGTCGGCGACAGTGATGCCGTCGGGGGCGATCGGACTCTGGGGCAGCAGCCCGAGCTGGCGCGCGAGCTCCTTGGACGGGATCGAGGTCACGGCCCTGCCATCGAGGTACGCGGCGCCCTGCGCGGGCTTGATCATCCGGGCCAGGGCGCGCAGCAGCGTCGACTTGCCGCAGCCGTTGGCGCCGACGATGACGGTGAACGACCGGTCGGGGACGACCACGTCGAGGCCCTCGCTGATGACTCGATCGTCGTACGCGAGGGTGAGGTCGGCCGCGTAGAGCCGACCGCGGGCGGGCTCGCCGGCCCGCGGGTCGGTGCGGTCACTCATGAACGTCCTGCTTTCCATTCGTGGGCGAGCAGCCAGCACAGATAGGCACCGCCGATGACGCCGGTCATCACGCCGACCGGCAGCTGGGTCGAAGGGACGAGCCGCTGCGCCCCGAAGTCGCTCGCGACGAGCAGCGCCGCTCCCATGAACGCCGCCGGCACCAGCTGCGGGCCGGAGCCGCGGGTGAGCGGACGGCAGAGCTGCGGGGCGGCGAGGGCGACGAAGGCGATCGGTCCCGCCGCGGCGGTGGCGGCGGCGGCGAGGCCGGTGGCGCCGATGACCAGGCCCAGCCGGGTCCGCTCCACCGGCACGCCGAGCGACCTGGCGACGTCGTCGCCCATCTCCAGCCAGTTCAGCGTCCGTCCGACGATCAGCGTGAAGGGCAGCAGGACCGCGAGGACCGCAGCCAGCGGGACGACGGTGCCCCAATCGACGCCGTTGAGGCTCCCGATCAGCCAGATCTGGGCGACCTGCGCGTCGCTCAGCGTGGCGCGGAGCATGAGGTAGGTCGTGACGGAGTCGAGGATCGCGCCGATGCCGATGCCGACCAGGACCAGCCGATAGCCGGCGACCTTTCCGTGCTTGACCGACAGCAGGTAGACGACGGTCGCCGTAGCCAGGCCGCCGCAGATCGCGCCGATGGCGACCGCCGTCGGGCCGCCGTGGAACACCAGGATCTCCACGAGCGCGCCACTCGCCGCCCCGCTGGTGAAGCCGATGATGTCGGGGCTGCCGAGAGGGTTGCGCGACAGGCTCTGGAAGACGCCGCCGCTGACGCCGAGCGCCGCCCCGATCAGGATGCCGGCGACGAGCCGCGGCAGGCGCAGCTTGACGACGATGAAGTGATCGATGGTGGTGCCGCCGCCGGAGAGCGTGTCGAGGACGCGCCCCAGCGGCACGGGGAAGTCGCCGGTCGTGAGACCGAGCGCGATCAGGGCGACCACGGCCGTGGCCAGGACCGAGCACATCGCCACGGTCCGGGGGTGCCAACGCACCGAGATGCGGTCGCCGGGCGTACGGGCGACCCGGCCTCGCAGGACGGTCTCGCCCTCGGGCGGGGCGACGAAGGGCGTTGTCACAGCTCGGCGATCCTGCGGCGTCGGACCAGCGTGATGAAGACCGGTGCTCCGATGAAGGCCGTCACCACCGCGACCTGGATCTCGCCCGGCCGCGCGACGACCCGGCCCACGATGTCGCTGCCGAGCAGCAGGATCGGGCCGAGCACCAGCGAGTACGGCATCAGCCATCGGTGGTCGGGGCCGGTGATGACGCGCGCCATGTGCGGGACGGTCAGGCCGACGAAGCCGATCGGGCCGACGGCGGCGGTGGCCGCGCCGCACAGCAGCGTCACGGCGAGAGCGCCGACGATCCGGGTCACGTTGACGTTGCTGCCGAGTGCCTTGGCGGTCTCGTCGCCCAGCGCGAGGGCGTTCAGGGCCCCGGAGAGGCCGAGTGCGATCAGCACGCCGAGGATGAGGAACGGCAGCACCTGCCGGACCGTGTGACCGTCCGTCCCGGCGAGCGAGCCGACGCCCCAGAAGCGGAACTGGTCGAAGACCTTGGGGTTGAGCAGCGTCACGAAGGAGATCAGGGAGCCGAGCACGGCGCTCACGGCCGTGCCGGCGAGGGCCAGCCGCACCGGGGTGGCGCCCGATCGCCCGCGCGAGCCGAGCGGGTAGACCAGCACCGACGCCACACCGGCCCCGAGGAAGGCCCACCAGACGTAGGCCGCGAGGTCGGTGAAGCGCCAGATCCACATCGCCAGCACGACGGCGGCCGAGGCACCCACGTTGACCCCCAGGATGCCGGGATCGGCCAAAGGGTTGCGGGTGAGTGCCTGCATGAGGACGCCCGCCGCGGCGAGCGCGGCGCCGACCGCCACCCCGAGCACGGTCCGAGGCATCCGGAGATCGAGGACGACCACCCGATCCGCGGAGTCGTGGGCGCTGAAGAGGGCGTGCAGGACACCGCTCAGCGGGATCGGCTTGGCGCCGACAGCGATGCTGAGCAGCACCATGAGGACGAGCACGCCGACGGCAAGGATCAGGCCGACCAGGCGGGTGGCGGCGTAGCGGCCGGCGGGGGCGGCCTGCTCCTCGGAGAGCGGCTCGACGATGGCCGTGGACCGGCTCATGCCTGCCTCCCGTCCGCCCCGTGCAGGGGTGGCCCGGCGTTGTGCATCGTGCTCCTAGCCTCGATCGGTGCGGCGGCCTTCGCGCACCGAGGGCAAGAGTTGCTAAGGCAAGCCTTGCCTTAGTGAGGCTAGGTGGCGCCGAGGCTGATCGACAAGCCCGGGGCACGCCAGTTGATGTCGCCTAGCCGCCATCTCCGGCCGCGGCCGGCGCCATCTGCCCGAAGTACGCCGCCGGGGTGTTCCCCGTCGCCCGCCGGAAGGCGGACACGAACGCGCTCGGCGTGGCGTAGCCGACCCGCTCGGCGACCCTCGCCACCGGCTCGCCCTCGGCGAGCAGCGCGACCGCCGCCTGCAGCCTGGCATGCAGCCGCCACTGGTGGAAGGTCATGCCGGTCTCGGCCAGGAAGAGCCGCAGCAGCGTGCGCGGACTGGAGTGCACCCGTCGTGCCAGGACCTCAAGGCCGGCCCGCTCGGTGAGGTCCCCGAGCAGGATCTCAGCGATGGACCGGGCACGGGGGTCCGCCGGCAGGGGCAGCTCCAGGGTGGCGGCACCGACCGGTTGCAGCACGCCGACGAGAACCGCCTCGGCGTGCAGCCGCGCGTCGTCGTCGAGCTCTCCGGCGAGGTGCTCGATCAGGTGTCGTGCCAGCGGGGAGACCGACACCACGGTGGGGACGTCCCAGCCCAGCGGCGCCGCGGGGTCCACGTACACGCCCTGAAGGACGGAGGCGCGCATCGCAAGCACCGCGTGCCAGGTGCCTCCGGGGATCCAGAGCGCCAGGTTGGGAGGCAGCACCCAGCAGCGATCCTCGACGTCGACCATCAGCACGCCGGTGCTGGCCCACGCGAGCTGGTGCTCGTCGTGGACGTGGCGGTCGAACGTCTGCCCGGACAGCATCTCGAACCGCTCCAGCCCGATCGCCGCCGTCATCGCCCACCTTCTCGCTACGCCGTGTCCGGTACGCGACATAGCCTGTCGCCCTACCGTGTTACGCGCCACGGTAAGGCGATCCTAACCTCAGCCTGTGGCGTATCCCTCCTCTCCCCGGACGCTGCTGGGCAGCGCCCTGCTCAGCCGTCGGCGCGACCTCTTCGCCGCCTCGGTGCTGTACAGCGGTCATCAGCTGGGCGAATCACTGGTCCCGGTGATCGTGGGAGCGGCCATCGGGCACGCGGTCGCCGGCGGCGGCGCGCGCGAGATGGCGTGGTGGCTGCTGCTGCTCGCCGCGGACTTCGCCTTCCTGTCGGGCTCCTACCGGTTCGGTGCACGCGCCAGCGCGCGAGCGAAGCAGTACGCCGCCCACCACACCCGGATGTGGCTCGTCGAGCGGATGCTGCAGCCCGCCGGATTCGTCCGCCGCCCGCCCGGCGACCTGCTCGCCCGGGCCTCCAGCGACGCCGACCGGATCGGCTCCTTCGCCGGTCAGGTCGCCAGCACGATCGCGGCGGTCGTGGTCCTGTCGACCTCCACGGTGATCCTGCTGAGCCTCTCCCTTCCGCTCGGCGCGATCATCCTGCTCGGCACGCTGCTGCAGCTGCTCGCGCAGCACCGGATCGCGAGGCTGCTGCAGCGCCGTAGCGTGGCCGAGCAGGAGCAGCAGGCCGACGCCGCCGCGCTGGCCGAGGACCTGGTGCGGGGGCTACGCGTCCTTCGCGGCATCGGCGCGCAGCGGATCGCGGCGGCGTCGTATGCCGTGGCCAGTGATCGTGCCGCGACGGCCTCGCTGCACGCGGCGAGCGCCGGGGCGACGATCGACGCGGTCGGCACCCTGCTGTCGGGCGCCTATCTGACCCTGATCGCCGCCATCGGCGGCTGGCTCGCGCTGCACGGCGACCTCGGCCTCGGGCCGCTGGTCTCCGCACTCGGCCTGGCGACGTTCGTGATCGGACCGATGTCGACCGTCGCCGGCAGTGCCGCCGCGTACGCCCGCGCCCACGCCTCGGCGCAACGGGTGCACGAGGTGCTCATGCTCGCCGACGCAGAGCGCTGCCCGCATGTCCCGGGCAGCGCCGACGGATCGAGCGACCGCGAAGCGACCGGCCGCACGTACACAGGCCGCGGCGTCCTCGAACTGGACGACGTGTCACCGTCGGGAGGCCCCCCGCTCAGCATGCGCGCCGAGCCCGGCGGCCTCACCGGCCTGGTCTGCCTCGATCCGGGCGATGCCGCCCTCCTGCCCGACCTGATCGCCGGCCTGGCCGCACCCCCGAGGGGGCGCATCCTGCTCGACGGCCGGCCGCTGGAGTCCCTTCCGCGCTCCGCTCTGCGGAGCGAGGTCCTGGTCGGCCTGCACGATGCCGTTCTCCTGCCGGGGACGATCAGGGAGAACCTCGCAGTGCTGGCACGCGAGGGGGCGAGCGTCGCGGCGGCAGAGCATGCGGCCTTCGTGGACCAGGTCCTCGACGTCGCCACCGACGGCGACGCGACCGATGTCGGCGACCGCGGCGAGACCCTCTCCGGAGGCCAGCGTCAACGGGTCGCCCTGGCCCGTGCGCTCGCCGCCGACCCGTCAGTGCTCGTCCTGCACGATCCCACCACCGCTGTCGACGCCGTCACCGAGGACGGCATCGCGGAGCGGGTACGGATGCTGCGATCCGACCGGACCACCCTGGTGATCACCACCAGCCCGGCGTGGCTGGCCCGGTGCGACCGGGTGGTGCTCTGGGGCGCCGATGGCGCGGTGGCGGCCGGCCACGCCGACCTGTTGGCCGCCGAGCGCGACTACCAGGAGGCGATCGCCCGATGAGCACCCCCGATCCTCGCTTGCTGCCGGTCGCCTCCGCCCGCGAGGTGCGGCGTCACGTGCGGACGCTGCTGCGCGGACGTACGCCGGCGCTGCTCGCCGCGGCCCTCGCGACCATCCTCGCCAGCGTGACGGGGCTGGCGGCGCCGATCGCGATCGGCCGGATCACCCAGGCGATCGCCGATCACCGCGGCACCGATGCCCTGGTCGTTCCGATCGCGGTGCTCGCCGGCGCCGCGGCGCTGGCCGCCGCCGCTGCGTGGGCGTCTCCGGTGCTCCTGGCCCGTGTGGTCGTCCCTGCCGTGGCGCGGCTGCGCGAGGAGACCGTCGCCACCGCCGTCGACCTGCCGATCGACGCCGTCGAGTCCGGCGGCACCGGCGACCTGGTCTCCCGGGTCTCCGGCGACGTGGAGCTGGTCACGGACGCCGCGACCGGCGCCCTGGCCGCCTTCCTGAGCGCCGCCCTGACCATCCTCTCGGCGCTGGTCGGCCTGCTGGCGCTCGATTGGCGCTTCGCCGTGGCCGGCCTGTTGGCCGTCCCGATCCAACTGCACACCCTGCGCTGGTACCTGCGAACCTCCGCGCCGATCTACGCGGCGGGCCGCGCCGCCGACGGGCGCCGCGCCGGCGCTCTGCTGACAGCGTTCACCGCGCTGCCGACGCTGCGCACCCTGCACCTCGAGGAGAGGCAGCATCACCTGATCGCCGCAGCCTCCGACGACTCGATCGGATACGAGCTGGCCGCCACCCGAGCGGCCACCCGCTTCTACGGCCGGCTCAACGCCGCCGAGCTGGTCGGCCTCGGCGCCATCCTGCTGGCCGGCTACGTGCTGGTCCGCCACGGCGCGGCCAGCATCGGCGAGGCCACCACCGCGGCGCTCTTCTTCGCCGGGCTGTTCAACCCGATCAACGTCGTCCTGGGTGTGTTCGACACCGTGCAGCAGGCGGCGGCCGGCCTCGCCCGACTGGTCGGCATCGCCCGCCTCGAGCCGCCGCCGACCGGTACCGCCGAGCCCGCGGCCGAGGACGGCACCCTGGCCGCCACGTCCCTGCGATTCGGGTATGGCGAGGGACCCGAGGTGCTCCACGACGTCGATGTGACGGTCCCCTCCGGAGGTCGGGTGGCGGTGGTCGGTGCCAGCGGCTCGGGCAAGTCCACCCTGGCCGCGCTGCTGGCCGGGGTGCGCTCGGCGGGCGAAGGCAGCGTCCTGCTCGGCGGCCTGCCGCTGAGCACGTTGGCGGTGCCCCAGCGGCACGTCGCGCTGGTCACCCAGGAGATGCATCTCTTCGTGGGCACGCTGGCCGACAACCTCCGGCTCGGACGGCCCGACGCCGACCGGGAGGAGATGGCAGCGGCACTGGCGACGGTCGGCGCAACCCTGTGGGTCGCCTCCCTGCCGGACGGACTCGAGACGCCGGTCGGCTCCGGCGGCCAGGCGCTGACCCCGGGTCAGGTCCAGCAGGTGGCGCTGGCGCGGGTGCTCCTGCTCGACCCGGCGGTCGTGGTCCTCGACGAGGCGACCGCCGAGGCCGGCAGCGATGCCGCGCGCGTGCTCGACCGGGCGGCGCAGGCCGTCATGGCGGGTCGCGGCTCCGTGGTGATCGCGCATCGACTGAGCCAGGCCACCACCGCGGACGTCATCCTGGTGATGGCCGACGGCCGGGTGATCGAGCACGGCCGCCATCCGGACCTGGTGGCCGCACGGGGACCGTACGCCCGGCTGTGGTCGGCGTGGCAGCCGTGACCGCCCCGGTTCTCGGCGTGGGCGCTCAGCCGCGGGGTTGCCCGGCCGGCTGGCTCTGCTCCAGCACCCCGAGCAGGTCGCCGAGCGGCATCGGTCGGTGGATCAGGTAGCCCTGCACCAGCGCGTAGGGCGCGTCCTCGCGCACGATCGCCAGCTGGGACTCGCGCTCGATGCCCTCGACGACCACCCGGAACCCGAGCGTGCGGCACATCTCCAGGACCGAACGCAGCAGGCCCCGGGCCCGCTCGTCGCGGTCGATGTCCGCGGAGAGTGCAGCGTCCGCCTTGATCACGCGCGCCGGCAGGCCGTGCAGGTAGCTGATCGAGGAGAACCCGACGCCGAAGTCGTCGATCGCGAAGCGCACGCCCATCTCGCCGACGGCGCGCATCACCGCGAGCACCTCGCCGGTCAGGTCGACGCCCTGCCGCTCGGTGATCTCGAGGACCAGGAAGACCCCCGCCGTCTCCTCGACGGCGCGGGCGACGGTGTCGATGAAGCCGGGGGTACGCAGCTGCACCGCGGAGACGTTCACACTCAGCGAGCGTCCCTCGCCTCCGGCCGCACGAACCGCGGCGGCGTCCCGGCTCACCTGCCGCATCACCGACTCGCCGAGCGCGACGATCAGCCCGGTCTCCTCGGCCAGCCCGATGAAGACGTCCGGCGGGACGGGAGTGCCTGCTCGGGACCACCGGGCGAGCGCCTCGGCGCCAGCGATGCGGCCGGTGTCGGCCTCGACGATGGGCTGGTAGACGACCTCGATCTGGTGGGCCTCGACCGCGGCGCGCAGATCGTCGATGAGCTCGAGCCGGTCGATCCGGGCGCGCCCCATCGCCGGCTGGTACTCGACGTACCTGCCCTTGCCGCCGGCCTTGGCCTCGTACATCGCCAGGTCCGCATCGCGCAGCAGGCTCGCGGCCGAGTCGTGGCCTCGGCCGTACGCGATGCCCACGCTGACGCCGAGGCGGACCTGCTGACCGCCGATCACGGCGCCGGCCTCGACCGCGGCGAGGACCCGGTGGCAGAGCGCCGGCATCTGGTCGGGGTCGGCGTCCTCGATCAGGATCGCGAACTCGTCACCGCCGAGGCGGGCGACCATGTCGGTGTCGCGCACGCAGTCACGCAACCGGCCGGCGATCTCGACGAGCACCATGTCGCCGATCGTGTGGCCGAAGCGGTCGTTGACCGGTTTGAAGCCGTCGAGGTCGAGGAAGAGCAGCGCGATGTCGGTACGCCGCTCGCGCGCGCTGGCCAGCGCCTGGGTGACCCGGTCGAGCAGGATGCCGCGGTTCGGCAGGTCGGTGAGCGGGTCGTGCCGCGCGACGTGCACCATTCCGTCGGTCAGCTCCAGGCGCGCGATCGCGTCCGAGGCGACGGCGGCCAGGGCGCGCAGCGCCTGCTCGTCGTCGGCGATGGTGGCGCGCGCCCGGTGGGAGGCGCGGGCCACCAGCCAGGGGGACTCATGTCCCAGCTGCACCTGGACGCCGATCTCACCGCTCTCCGGGGCGGTGGCGCGCAGCTGCACCTTCTCCAGGCGCAGCAGCTCGGCGGCGTCGTGGCGCAGCGCCTCGGCGACGGACGGGCGATCCACCAGCGTCTGGGCATGGACCGCCGCACCGAACAGCACCGTCAGTCGCCGGGCGTTCTCCCGTCCGCGGGTCACCGCCCGGGTCGCGATCAGGAGCGTCACGAGCGGTACGCCGAGCAGTGTCAGCGTCCACCACGGGGCGGCGAGCGCGACGACGGCGCCGAGGTAGCCGAGCGAGTCCAGCGGGACGAAGCACGCGATCGCCAGCAGCGTGCCGGGCTGGGCGAGCGTGGTCCGCATCGGGGCGCGCGAGGAGATCGTCAGCGAGAGCGCGGAGAGCACATAGTCGGTGACGAAGTAGCAGGCGGCCGCGAGGGTGACGCCGAGCAGGCCGCGCGGCGACTCGATGCTCGCACCGGCGTTGACCGCGTCATACACCGCGGCGGCGAGCCCACCGCCGATGATCCCGACCCCGACGTTGAATATCCGCGCCACGACGCGATGCCCGGAGAGCGTCTGGGTCAGCACCACGCCGATCGCCCACACGACGAGCGCCTCGGAGCTGTCGAGCACGCACAGCAGGAACATCAGGATGCAGGAGTCGAAGCCGACCTCGATGTAGCCGGAGCCGCTGTCCAGCACCATCGGGAACCGCGCGATGATGGCGATCAGCGGCGCGCCGAGAAGCACCGCCGCCGGGAACCAGTGGTGCTCCAGACCGTCCTGGACGAGGTGGGCCGCCACCAGCGCGACGACGACGACGCCTATCACCAGGATGACCAGGTGGTAGGCCCACTCACGCGCCGCGAGTACGCGGGCGGACGGTGTCGGCATCCAGGAGGCTCCTGATCGGTCGGCGGCTCGGATGATCCGTCGCAGCGGCCCTACCCGTTCCCACGAGTGCGGCCCCGACCAGGATCGCGAAGTTCATCGGCGGCGATGACCCGTACCTTCGCCAGATCCGTGGCCGACCGCCACGCGACACTATGCCGCCCCGACGGACCCTCCGGGGGCCGAACGCGCACAACTGATCGGCGAGGCGACACCGAGGCTTTGGCGCCCTCGTAGGCTGAACCGCGCTCACCGCCGCCGGGGACGAGGGAGTCCGATGTCCGCCACGCTCACACCTCGCGCGGCTCCCGCGCACCCCCTGCTCCACGAGTCGACGGTCCTGCCGCGGCGGCCCTGGATCGACGGCAACCGGCTGCTGCTGCTCGCGACTCTGACGATCGCGTTCGCCGCGCTGACCTGGGCGGTGATGGCGGGGTGGCCGTTCGGCGGGCTCGACCACGACGGCCGATCCCTGGCGGACACGTACTTCCGCGAGGAGCGCAGCCTCCTGCGGCACTACGTCCTGCTCGGGCAGCGCGGACCGACGGTGAAGATCGCTGCCGTCTACTTCGTCGGCCTCTGGATCGTGCGGCGCACTCCCGACGCGCTCATCCTGTTCGTGCTGGCCGAGCTCGGGAACAACCTGCTGGTCGGCGCGGTCAAGCTCGCCACCGGTCGCTGGGGTCCGCTGGTCACCCGCAACGTGCACGACATCCTCGCCGGCGGCGACATCTTCCCCTCGGGACACGTCGCCAACGCGGTCGTCCTGTTCGGCGTGCTCGCCCTGACCGCGCGCCGCTTCCGGCGCGAGCTGATCATCCTGACCGCCTGGGTCTCGGTCAGCGTCGGCCTGGCGACCATCCTGCTCAGCACGCACTGGGTCACCGACGTGGTCGGGGGCTGGCTGGCCGGCGGGATCGTGCTGGTGTGCCTGCCGCAGCACGACGGGCTCGCCCGCCGGATCGGGTCGTTCCCGCGACGGGTCCGGCAGGCCGTACGGGGTCAGGCCCGGACGACCTGATCCAGTCTCGGCTGGGGTGCGGGGCGCCCGAAGAGATAGCCCTGCCCGACGAGCCAACCCTGCTCCAGGAGGACCTCGCGCTGGGCCTCGGTCTCGATGCCCTCGGCGACGGACGAGAGGTGCAGGCTCGCGGCGAGGCTGCCGATCGCCTGGACCAGCACGGTCGCGGTGTCGCGGGCGCCGCGCACCTCGGCGACGAACGAGCGATCGAGCTTGAGGCCGCTGACCGGCAGGTCGCGCAGCACCGAGATCGAGGAGAACCCGGTGCCGAAGTCGTCGAGCAGGATCGAGATGCCGTCCGCCCGGAGCCGGTGCAGGTCCTCGACCACGTCCGCGGCGATGTCGAGGACGGCGGTCTCGGTGACCTCGATCGCGATGCGGCGCGGGTCGATGCCACGCTGTTCGATGGCCTCGACGAGCGCCGTCGCCCAGCCCGCCTGGCGCAGCTGCACCGGCGAGACGTTGATGCTGATGTAGCCGGGCACCTCGGAGACGGCCAGCAGGGCGAGCACCTGGTCCTGCACCTGCTGCCCGATCTCGCCGATCAGCCCGCTCGCCTCGGCAACGCCGATGAACTCGACCGGCCCGACCACCCCGCGCACCGGGTGGTGCCAGCGCACCAGTGCCTCGTGGGCGATCACGTGGCCGTCGCGCAGGTCGACGATCGGCTGGTAGTAGGCGACGAACTCGCCGCGCCGCACGCCCTCGCGGATCTCGGCCTCGAGCGTCATCCGCTCCAGGGCGCGGGCACGCAGCTCGTCGTCGAAGAAGTGCCAGCGGTTGCGGCCCGAGGCCTTGGCCTCGAAGAGGGCGGCGTCCGCGTCGCGCAGCAGGCTCTGCGCGGTGGAGTCGGGTCCGGCGAGCGCGATGCCGATGGAGGCCGACGAGGCGATGCTCTGCTCGCCCACCACCAGATCGGGCGCCAGCGCCGACTGGATCCACTCCGCCGTCCGCCGGACCTCGGCGCGGTCGGCCACCGCCGGCATCACCACGACGAACTCGTCCCCGCCGAAGCGCCCGACGTGCTCGTGGGCGCCCAGGGCCGCGGCCAGCCGCTCCGCGACCCGGGCGAGGACCACGTCGCCGGCTCCGTGCCCGAGCGAGTCGTTGACCACCTTGAAGTGGTCGAGGTCGATGAAGAGCGCGGCCACCGTACGGCCGTCGTCGCGCGGGCGCTCGATGGCACGCTCCAGGATCGCCACGATCGAGGCCCGGTTGCGCATCCCGGTGAGCTGATCGTGGAAGGCGCGGTAGGCGAGCTCCTCGCGGGCCTCGTGCTCGGCGGTGATGTCGCGCAGCCCGATGATCGCGCCGCCCGGGATGGAGCCGGTGCCGGGTGTCACCGTCACCCGCGGATCCATCCAGCGATAGGAGCCGTCCGCGTGCCGGTAGCGCACCGGCGCCAGCTCGCCCGCGTGCGCGGCGCGACGCAGGGCGGCACCGAGGGTCGGCTGGTCCTCGGGGTGGACGAGCAGGTGCCCGGCGGTGCCGAGCAGCTCGGCCGGCCCGTAGCCGAGCACGCCGGTGATCGAGGGCGAGATCCAGGTGACCCGGCCGTCGGCGTCGGACTGGTAGACGACGTCGGTGGCGTTCTCGGCCAGCATCCGGAAGCGGAGCTGGTCGCGCAGCCGCCCGAGGCCGTACCCGAACTGCTCGGCGAGCCGGCTGAGCAGCTCGCAGGCGCTGGCGTCGAACTCGTCGCGCTCGCGGCCGTAGACGGTCAGAGCGCCGTCGAGCTCACCCTCGCAGTAGATGGGCAGCGAGATCGCCGACTTCATCTCGGAGGCGACCGCCCGGTCGTGCCACGGCGTGGTGGCCGCCGCGGACTGGAGGTCGGGCTGGACGTGCATCGAGCCGGTGCGCAGGCACACCCCGGTGGGCCCGCAGCCGTAGGGGCCGTCGGCGACGGTGATCCGGATGCCGTCGAGGTAGGACATCGCGGCGCCGGCGGCGGCGACCACGCTGACCGTCCCCTCGGCGTCGCTGCCGGGACGGCCGTACCAGGCGGAGCGGTAGCCGCCCGCGTTCACGACCGTCGCGCACATCGTCGCCATCAGGTCGGCCTCGTCGCGCGCCTTGAGAAGCACGTCCGTGCCGGCAGCCAGTGTCTTGAAGGCGCGGTCGCGGACCGCCTGCTCCCCGGCCCACCCTCGCAGGCGTGCGCCGAGCCGCCCCGCCGTACCCGCCACGCGTCTCCACCCTCCCCGATCGCAAGGACGTCACGCGTCGTTGCACCCGTAGGGTCGGCCATCACCAGGCAGTTGACAAGGGTTTTGGGACCTTGGCCCCAGGTGGAAGCGGTCCGCACCCCGGTTCGAGCCACGCTCCGGCCAGGGCCGGGCTGGTAGCGTCCACGCGGTCAGAGAGGAGTCTCGGATGACTGGCCACACGGTGATCGCGTTCCCGGTGCCGGAGCTGGATGCGTGGGTGCGGGAGCGCACCGAGCACTACGACGCCTCCTTCGTCTCCGCCGATCCGGGGTTCGTGCACGCCCACATCACGGTCCTCGGACCGTGGGTGACGGCGCCGACCGCGACGGACCTGGACCGGGTCGCCGAGGTCGTCGAGGAGGTCGAGCCCTTCGACGTCACGCTGGGCGCGGTGCACGCGTTCCCCGACGGGCTGATCCACCTGCGCCCGGTGCCCGAGGACCCGATCCGCGACCTGACGGCGCGGCTGTGGGAGGTGTTCCCCGAGCATCCGCCGTACGGCGGCGTCTACCCGGAGCCGACACCACACCTGACCCTCGACCAGACCACGCCGCACATCACCCCGCACACCGTCAGCCAGCGGCTGGGCGAGACGCTTCCGGTGGCCGTACGGCTCGATCGGCTCGACCTGCAGTGGTGGGCCAACGACGACTGCCGCCTGCTGCACACCTGGAAGCTGGGCGCGTGAGGGTGCTCGTGACCGGCGGTGTCCGGTCCGGCAAGTCCCGGCACGCCGAGCGCCTGCTCGCGTCCGCGGGTGCCGTCACCTACGTGGCGCCGGGGCCGACCGTCGACACCGAGCAGGACCGCGACTGGGCCGAGCGGATCGCCACCCACCGCGCGGCCCGGCCGGCGTCCTGGACGACGCTGGAGACCCACGACCTCGCGGCCGGCCTGGCGAGCGATGGTCCGGTGCTGATCGACTGCCTCGGCACCTGGCTGACCGCGGTCCTGGACCAGCACGAGCTGTGGGAGGCGCCGCTCGCGGAGGTGACCGGGCTCGTCCGTGCCCAGGTCGCCGCGACGCGCACGACGCTCGTCGCCCGTACGGCCGACACCGTGCTGGTCACCAACGAGGTCGGCCTCGGCGTGGTGCCGTCGCACCGCTCCGGGCGGCTCTTCCGCGACCTGCTGGGCCTGGTGAACCAGGAGTTGGCCGTGGCCTGTGACGAGGTGCACCTCGTGATCGCGGGCCGGGTGCTCAAGCTCTAGCGGGACGTCATCCGTCCGCCACCGTGGCGGGGCACGCAGCGTATGACGTCCGGATCAGGACAGCGTGACGAACAGGGTCGCGAGCGCGAGCTCGACGCCGGCGCCGAAGACGTCGCCGGTCACTCCCCCGAGTCGGCGCGTCGTCCGCCCGATGAGCACCAGGACCACCCCGGCGGCCAGGGCCACGGCGAGCGGGCCGCGCCACCAGTCGATCTCGACGAGGGGCACGAGCCAGGCCAGCGCGAGCGCGAGAACCGCCCAGATCGCGGCCGCGAGCGCCACCGGCACCGTCTGGGTGTACGTGTCGCCGAGCCCGCCCGGTCGCGCCGAGGGCACGCCTCGTGCGCAGCAGAGCACGAGGGCCGCCCGCGAGACGCAGACCAGCAGCCCGGCGAGCACGGCCCGCGCCACGGGATCGGGGCCGGACATCAGCCCGGCGAGCCCGGCGGCCTGCAGCGCGATCACCACGACGATGGCGACCACCCCGGCAGGGCCGGACGTCCCGGTCTTCATCACCGCGAGCGCGCGCTCGCGGTCATAGGACGCCGCGAGGCCGTCGACGGTGTCTGCCAGGCCGTCGACGTGGAAGGCACGGTTGGCGAGCACGAGAGCTCCGATCGCCAACAGCGCACCGACCAGCGGCGGCAGCCCCCATCGGTGCGTGCCGTTGACCACGACGGCGACGAGCAGCCCGAGCGGGACCACGGCGATCGGCGCCAGCACCATCGCCAGGCCCGCGCGGCGCCGGTCGACGACGGCGGGTGGGCGGACGGGCACGGCCGTCAGGGTGCCGACGGCGAGCCGCCAGGCATCGCGCAGAACAGGAGTCATCGGTCGGCGACCCTACCGGCTGCGAGACGGCGCGGAGACCGGCCTCTTCCCAGGAGGTAGAACCTGTTCTAACGTTCGGCCATGACGCAGGTGATCCCAGCGCGCCCGCTCCGGGTCGCGGTCTGGTCGACGGGCACGGTCGGGCGGCACGCCATCGCGGGCATCGACGCCCACCCCGACCTCGAGCTGGTCGCGGTCTGGACCTCCACTCCGGACAAGGACGGCATCGACGCGGGCCGGCTGGCCGGGCTCAGCCGCGATCTCGGTGTCGCGGCGACCACCGACCGGGCCGCGGTGCTCGCGCTGCAGCCGGACTGCATCGTGCACGCCGCGATGACCGACGACCGGGTCTTCGAGGCGATCGAGGACCTGACGTCGTTCCTGCGGGCGGGCGTCAACGTCGTCTCGTCTGGCCCGGTCGTGCTGGTCCACCCGCGGGGCACCCTGCCGGAGGCGATGGTCGAGGAGATCGACGCCGCCGGCCGTACGGGCGGGGCGAGCCTGCACGTCAACGGCATCGACCCCGGCTTCGCCAACGACGTGCTGCCGCTGGTGCTGAGCAGCCTGTCCCGGCGGATCGACACGCTGCGGGTCAGCGAGATCGCCGACTACTCCACCTACTGCCAGCCGGTGGTGATGCGCGACATCTTCGGCTTCGGCGAGCCGCTCGACGCCCACCCGATGCTGTGGGAGCCCGGCGTGCTCTCGATGGCGTGGGGCCCGGTCGTCCGGCTCCTCGCCGAAGGGCTCGGTGTCACGCTCGACGAGCCACTGACGGAGAAGGTCGAGCGCCGCCCGGCGCCGCGTGACATCACCACCGCATCGGTCGACATCGCCACCGGGACGATGGCCTCGGTCCGCTTCCGGGTCATCGGCACGGTCGACGGCGTTCCCCGGATCGTCCTCGAGCACGTCACCCGCACGGCGCCCGACCTCGAGCCCGACTGGCCGGTCCCGCTCGCGGGCGACGGCTGCTACCGGGTCGAGATCACCGGTGAGCCGCGGATGTCGCTCGAGCTCAGCCACCACGGCGAGCACGGTGACCACAACGTCTCCGGCATGATCGTCACCGCCCAGCGGCTGATCAACGCGGTCCCCGCCGTCGTGGCCGGGCGTCCCGGGCTGCTCTCGCCGCTCGACCTGCCGCTGGTCACCGGCCGCGGGCTGGTCGCGGCCGCCACGCCGATCCCGGCCGGATCCGGCGCATGAGCATCCTCGACCGCTTCCGCCTCACCGACCATGTCGCGATCGTCACCGGCGCGGGCCGCGGCATCGGCGCGGCCACCGCGCTCGCCCTCGCCGAGGCCGGGGCCGACGTCGTCATCTCGGCGCGCACGGCCGCCCAGCTCGACGAGGTGGCCGCCCGGATCGAGGCGGCCGGCCGCCGCGCGCTGCGGGTACCGGCCAACCTCGACGACACCGCTGCCGCCGCCGCCCTCGCCGAGCACGCCTATGACGCGTTCGGTCGCCTCGACGTCGTGGTCAACAACGTCGGCGGCACCATCCCCAACGCGTTCCTCGACACCGACGTCGCCTACCTGGAGGACGCGTTCCACTTCAACGTGGCGACGGCCCACGCCCTCAGCGCCGCCGCCGTGCCCCTGATGCTGAAGGGCCCCGGGGGCGAGAAGTCGATCGTCTCGATCAGCTCGATGGTCGGTCGTACGGCGGCGCGCGGCTATCTCGCCTACGGCACCGCGAAGGCGGCCCTGGCGCACTGGTCGCGACTGGCGGCCACCGACCTCGCGCCCCGGATCCGGGTCAACGCCATCGCCGTCGGCTCGGTGATGACCAGCGCACTGGAGTACGTCGCGAGCAACCCGGACACCAGGCAGGAGATGGAGACCGCGACACCGCTGGGCAGGATCGGCGAGGCCGAGGACGTCGCCGCGGCCATCCTCTACCTCGCCTCGCCCGCGGGCCGGTTCGTCACCGGCAAGCTGCTCGAGGTCGACGGGGGCATCCAGCAGCCGAACCTCGACCTGCGCCTGCCCGACCTGACCTGACCTCACCTGAATGCGGCCCGGGACCTGTCATGCTTGACCCCATGCGTCCCGTACGTCACATCGCTCGCACCGTCACCACCCTGGTCGGCGTCGCCGCCGGCGTCAGCGTCCTGGCCGGCTGCGGGCTGCTCCCGTCCGACTCCGACGCCACCCCTGCGTCGAGCCCGACCCACCACCGGACGCACACGCCCGCGACCAGCGCCGCCGCGACGCCGGAGGTGACGCCCGAGACGACGCCCGGGACGACGCCCAGCGAGAGCCCCGAGCCCGCGTCGAGCGCCCCGGCGACCTCGGTGGCCGCGACCCGCTACAGCGACAAGACCAGCCTGCTCCAGCTCCCGGTCTCCGAAGAGGCTCTCCCCGAGGCCCCGGCCGGCCTGGTCGGCTTCGCCAAGACCCAGCTGACCCAGATGTGGCACGACCAGTTCCAGGACGAGCTGGGCTGCCAGGGCATCGCCCAGGTCCGGGTCAAGCGCACCACTCCGACCCGCGCGTACGTCGAGGCGAGCTGGGGCGACCTGACCCCGACCTGTCCGCAGTACGCGGGCAACCCGGGCTGGTGGGAGGTCTGGGGCTCCGACGGCGGCGGCGACTGGTCGGTCGTGCTGAAGGGCGAGGGCACCGCGGCGTGCGACGACCTGGTCGCGGCCGACATCCCGCGCTCGATCTACCCCAGCTGCTCCGACGGCACGCGCAAGGTTGCCAACCCGGTCGCCTAATTCCACCCAGTGATCCGTCGATCTGTGGTGTCGGCAACACTACGGCCGAAGTTCTGACCCAACCATCGGTTCGCGGCCACCGGGGGGCTAGCCTTGTCCACCGGAAGTCCAGTCCAAAAACGCGCTCATCCGGAAGAGGCGACCCAGCCCGT
This sequence comes from Nocardioides sp. JCM 18998, assembly GCF_055391535.1. NCBI lineage: Bacteria > Bacillati > Actinomycetota > Actinomycetes > Propionibacteriales > Nocardioidaceae > Nocardioides > Nocardioides sp. JCM 18998. The sequence continues at coordinate 2,794,937 of NZ_AP043886.1, read as the reverse complement.
GTCCTCAGGCAACCCGTCCCACAGCACCTCCGACGTCCCCGCCGAGTTCGGCGCCAACGAGTGGCTCGTGGAGGAGATGTACGACCAGTTCACGAAGGATCCCGCGAGCGTGGATCCCGTGTGGGTGAAGTTCTTCGAGACGAACGGCGCGCCGACGACCGACACGCCGGCCGCCGCTGCCCCGAAGGCCGCCGAGGCCCCGAAGGCTGCCGCCGCTCCCGCCGCCCCGAAGGCCGGGCTCGCCCCCGAGCCGGTCAAGGCCCCCGATGCCACCCCGTCGGCCAACGGCACCCCGTCCACCGGCGTGACGCCGGTCGCGACCCCCCGTCCTGCGACCGGCCAGGCCGCCGAGCCGGCGAAGGACACCACCACCCCGCTCCCCAAGGAGAACCCGATCGCCCCGGTCGCGCCGGCCGACACGTCCTCCACCGACGAGCCGACGTACACCGTCCTCAAGGGCATCCCCGCGGCGACGGCGAAGAACATGGACATCTCGCTGTCGGTCCCGACCGCGACCTCCGTGCGCAACATCCCGGTCAAGCTGCTGTGGGACTCCCGCACCGTGATCAACAACCACCTGCGCCGCGCCCGCGGCGGCAAGGTGTCGTTCACCCACCTCATCGGCTACGCGATCATCAAGGCGATCAAGACGCAGCCGGCCATGAACAACACGTACGAGGAGCGTGACGGCAAGCCGAACCTCGTCGGCCAGCCGCACATCAACCTCGGTCTCGCGATCGACCAGCAGAAGCCCGACGGCAGCCGCCAGCTCGTCGCCCCGTCCATCAAGGGCTGCGAGGCGATGGACTTCGCGGAGTTCTGGGCCGCGTACGAGGCCATCGTCAAGAAGGCCAAGGACAACAAGCTGTCCATGGCCGACTACTCCGGAACCACGGTCAGCCTGACCAACGTCGGCGGCCTGGGCACCAGCCACTCCGTCCCGCGCCTCATGGCCGGGCAGGCCGCCATCATCGGCGTCGGCTCGATGGAGTACCCGCCGGAGTGGATGGGCGCCTCGGAGAGCACCATCGCCGCCAACGGCGTCAGCAAGATCATGACGATGACGTCCACCTACGACCACCGGGTCATCCAGGGCGCGCAGTCGGGCGAGTTCCTCGCCACCGTCGCCAGGCTCCTGATGGGCGGCGACGGCTTCTACGACGAGATCTACCGCTCGCTGCGCATCCCGTACGCGCCGATCCGGTGGAACCAGGACATCGCGACCAGCCACGACGACCAGGTCTCCAAGCAGGTCCGCGTCGGCGAGATGATCCACGCCTTCCGGGTGCGCGGTCACATGATGGCCGACACCGACCCGCTCGAGTACAAGCAGCGCACCCACCCCGACCTCGAGATCGAGAACCACGGCCTCACACTGTGGGACCTCGAGCGCGAGTTCCCGGTCGGCTCCTTCGCCGCGGGCCGCAAGCCGTTCATGAAGCTGCGCGACATCCTCGGCGTGCTGCGCGACTCCTACGTCCGCACGACCGGCATCGAGTACATGCACATCCAGGACCCGGAGCAGCGCGCCTGGATCCAGGAGCGCGTCGAGCGCCCGTACGACAAGACGCCGCGCGACGAGCAGCTCCGCATCCTGGAGAAGCTCAACAACGCCGAGGCGTTCGAGACCTTCCTGCAGACGAAGTTCGTCGGCCAGAAGCGCTTCTCCCTCGAGGGTGGCGAGACCGCCATCCCGGTGATCGACGAGATCTGTGAGGCGGCCGCCCAGGCCGGCCTCGACGAGGTCGCGATCGGCATGGCGCACCGCGGTCGCCTCAACGTGCTGGCCAACATCGTCGGCAAGGAGTACTCGCAGATCTTCCGCGAGTTCGAGGGCAACATCGACCCGCGCACCGTCCAGGGCTCCGGCGACGTGAAGTACCACCTCGGCGCCGAGGGCGAGCTGGTCGCCGGCACCGGCGAGAAGATCAAGGTCACCGTCGCGGCCAACCCCTCCCACCTCGAGGTCGTCGACCCCGTGCTGGAGGGCATCGCCCGCGCCAAGCAGGACGTCCTCGACAAGGGCGACTTCTCGGTGCTCCCGCTGCTCGTCCACGGTGACGCGGCCTTCGCCGGCCAGGGTGTCGTGGCCGAGACGCTCAACCTGTCGCAGCTGCGCGGCTACCGCACCGGCGGCACCGTGCACGTGATCATCAACAACCAGGTCGGCTTCACCACCAGCCCGAGCAGCTCCCGCTCGACCCTCTACGCCACCGACGTGGCGCGGATGGTCCAGGCGCCGATCTTCCACGTCAACGGCGACGACCCGGAGGCGTGCGTACGCGTCGCCCGGCTCGCGTTCGAGTACCGCCAGGCGTTCAACAAGGACGTCGTGGTCGACCTGATCTGCTACCGCCGCCGCGGCCACAACGAGGGCGACGACCCGTCGTTCACCCAGCCGCTGATGTACGACCTGATCGAGAAGAAGCGCTCGGTGCGCAAGCTCTACACCGAGGCCCTCATCGGTCGTGGCGACATCACCGTGGAGGAGGCCGAGCAGGTCCTGGCCGACTACCAGGCCAAGCTCGAGCGGGTCTTCACCTCGGTCCGCGAGGCCGACGCGCAGCCCGATCGCGGTTGGCAGACCGTCCCGCAGTACCCCGCCAAGGCCGCCGGCGCCACCGCCTCGCTGGTCAGCGACGAGGTCCTCAAGCGGGTCGCCGACGCCTACGTCACGCCGCCGGTCGGCTTCACCGTCCACCCGAAGGTGATGCCCCAGCTGGAGCGTCGCGCCAAGCAGATCACCCAGGGCGGCATCGACTGGGCCACCGGCGAGCTGCTCGCCTTCGGCTCACTGCTGATGGAGGGCCGCCCGGTCCGCCTCGCCGGCCAGGACTCGCGGCGCGGCACGTTCTCGCAGCGCTTCGCCACCATGATCGACCGCACCAACGCCGACGAGTGGACGCCGCTGTCCAACCTCACCGAGGAGCAGGCGAAGTTCTACGTCTACGACTCGCTGCTGAGCGAGTACGCCGCCCTCGGATTCGAGTACGGCTACTCCGTCGCCCGCCCGGACGCCCTCGTCCTGTGGGAGGCGCAGTTCGGTGACTTCGTCAACGGCGCCCAGTCGGTGATCGACGAGTACATCACCTCCGGCCGCACCAAGTGGCAGCAGGACTCCGGCGTCGTGCTCCTCCTGCCGCACGGGTACGAGGGCCAGGGCCCGGACCACTCCTCGGCCCGGATCGAGCGCTTCCTGCAGATGGCGGCCGACGACGCGATCCAGATCGCGCAGCCGTCGAGCCCGGCCTCGCACTTCCACCTGCTGCGCACCCACGCGCACTCCGAGGACCACCGCCCGCTCATCATCTTCACCCCGAAGTCGATGCTGCGGCGCAAGGAGGCGGCCTCGCAGCCGGAGGACTTCACCAGCGGCACGTTCCGCCCGGTGATCGGCGACGACATGGCCGACAAGTCGCAGGTCGAGACCCTGTTGATGGTCTCGGGCCGGCTGACCTGGGACATCGTCGTGGACCGCGCCAAGCGCGGCCTCGAGGAGAAGGTCGCGATCGCGCGCACCGAGCAGCTCTACCCGTGGCCGATCGAGGAGCTCAAGGCGGAGATCGCCTCCTACCCCAACCTCAAGCGGGTCAAGTGGGTCCAGGACGAGCCCTTCAACCAGGGTCCGTGGCCGACATTCGCACTGAACGTCGCGCCCGAGCTCGGCGTACCGGTCGAGGTCGTCTCGCGCTCGGCCTCGACCACCACCGCCGTCGGCACCTCGAAGCGTCATCTCGCCGAGCAGCAGGAGCTGCTCGACCAGGCGTTCGGCGTCTGAGCCGACGGCGACGCGGCGATGTACTTCACCGATCGCGGCATCGAGGAGCTCATCACCAGGCGGGGTGACGACGAGGTCACCCTGGCCTGGTTGGCCGAGCAGCTCCAGGCGTTCGTCGACACCTACCCGGAGTTCGAGACCCCCATCGAGCGGTTCGCCACCTGGCTGGCCCGCCTCGACGACCCCGAGGACTGACGCCGAATCTGCAGCCAGGACCGCCGAGTTTGCACCTGTAGGTGCAAACTCGGCGGTCCTGGCTGCAATCTCGGGTCAGTCCTGGGTCAGTCCTGGTCCGCGTCCTCGGCCGCCCGCCGCGCGGAGTCGCGCAGCTCGAACAACTCGGTGGCCAGCCCGCCGACCGAGGCGGCCACGTCCTTGACCGCACCGGTGACGATGCCGGTCACCTCGCCCACCGTGGACGCCACCGACTCGACAGCGCTCTGCAGGACGTCCTTGCGGATCTCGAGCTTGCTCAGGCGTGGGTTCGTCACGACATCAGTCTCCATGACCGTGCGGTCAGGCCGCCAGCGCCGTCTGCTCGGCGGACGTCGCCGGCACGGCCGCCTTGCGCCGCCCCGGCAGGGCGAGCCGGACGATCTTGGCGAAGACGCTGCCGAGCTGCTTGTGCAGCGGGCCGGTGTTGTACGGCAGGTCGTACTTATCGCAGATCGCGCGTACGTCCTGCGCGATCTCCGGGTAGCGGCGCGCCGGGATGTCCGGGAACAGGTGGTGCTCGATCTGGTGCGACAGGTTGCCGCTCATCACGTGCAGCAGCTCGCTGCCGCTGATGTTGGCCGAGCCGAGCAGCTGGCGGTAGTACCACTGCCCACGGGTCTCGTCCTCGGTCTCCTCGACCGAGAAGGTCGCGACGCCGGTCGGGAAGTGGCCGCAGAAGATGATGTTGAAGGCCCAGATGTTGCGGATCAGGTTCGCCGTCGCGTTGCCCGCGATGGTGAGCGGGAAGAGCGGGCCGGTGAGCAGCGGGAAGAGCAGGTAGTCCTTGATGACCTGCTTCTTCGCCTTGCGCAGCATGCCGCCGCGCAGCCTCTTGGTCTCCGCCCAGGTGCGGCGGCCCGCGACGATCTCCTCGACCTCGAGGTCGTGCAGCATGACGCCCCACTCGAAGAACGTCATCAGCAGGAACGCGTACAGCGGGTTGCCCAGGTAGTAGGGATTCCACTTCTGGTCCTCGTCCATCCGGAGGATGCCGTAGCCCACATCGCGGTCCTTGCCGACGATGTTGGTGAAGGTGTGGTGCATGTAGTTGTGCGAGTGCTTCCACTGATCGGCCGGGCACACGTTGTCCCAGTCGAACATCCGGGAGTTGAGGGCCGGGTCGCCCATCCAGTCGTACTGGCCGTGCATGACGTTGTGGCCGATCTCCATGTTGTCGAGGATCTTCGACACGGAGAGGGCAGCGACGGCGGGCAACCAGCCGATGACGGGCAGGTAGAACAGGGCGCGGCCGGCGACCTCGAAGCCGCGCTGGTACTTCACGACCTTGCGCAGGTACGCCGCATCGGCCTCGCCGAGGTCGGCCACGACACGGCGCCGGATGGCGTCCATCTCGGCGCCGAACTCCTCGAGCTGCTCGGGGGTGAGGGTGATCTGGTGGGACATGTCGGTCTCCTTCAGCGGATCGCTGGGTCGGGTCACAGGTCGACGGAGCAGTCGCCCTCGGGCGAGCTCACGCAGATCCGGATCTCTTCATCGGGCAGGGACGAGGACTCGCCGGTCAGCACGTTGCGGACCGTCCCCTCGGTCTTGGTGGCGACGCAGCTGAAGCAGATGCCCATCCGGCAGCCGTAGGCGGGCGTGAGCCCGGCGGCCTCGGCCTGCTCCAGGATGCTGGCGCCGTCGTTGTCGGCACAGGCGCCCGTACGGTCGAAGGAGAGTCTTCCTCCGGCGACGCCGCTCGCCCGCGGGGGCTTGAAGTACTCCACCCGCAGCTTCGAGCCGGCGGTCGAGCCTGTCGAGTCGGTGGTCGAGCCTGTCGAGACCTCGTACGCCGTCCGGACCGCCTCGACCAGGCCGGGCGGCCCGCAGAGCCAGGTGTCGACGTCGCGGAAGCCCGGGACGAGCCGCTCCAGCTCGAGTGCGGAGACGTTGCGCCCACCCTGCTCGGGGTAGATCAGGTGGATGTCGATGCCATAGCCGGCCGTCCGGATCTCCTCGAGCTCCTCGCGGAAGATCTGGTGCTCGGTGGAGCGGGCGTAGTGCAGGAACGTGATCCGGCCGCGGTGGGTGCGCAGGAGCAGGCTGCGCAGCATCGACATCGCCGGAGTGATGCCGGATCCGCCGGTGATGAACAGGACGTGGTCGGGCACCCGATCGGGCAGCACGAAGTCGCCCGCGGCCTGGGAGAGGTGGACGACCTGGCCGACCCGGGCCTGCTCGACGAGGTAGCGCGACACCTCCCCGTCGGGGTTGGCGCGCATCGTGATGGTGAACCGCTCCCCCGGGCGCGAGCTGTGGCTCGACAGGGTGAAGCAGCGGGTCAGGCGGCGGGCGCCGGGCAGGTCCACGGAGAGCTGGACGTACTGGCCCGGGCGATGACCGCCCCAGGTGCTGGTGGGCTGGAAGGTGAGGGTCGCGACCGGCGGCTCGCCCGGTACGTCGACCTCGCGCTGGACCTCGACCAGACGGGCGCGCACCTCGTGCGCGGTCCACATCGGGTTGACGATCTCCAGGTAGCGGTCGACACCGTGGGGCGAGGTCAGGGCGGCGACGGCTCGGGAGCGGAGCAGCGTGCTGGCCAGGCTCATCGCACTTCCTTTCGTTTCGGTGTACATGCGTACACTGAAACCATCCCCCCTCGCGCGATGCCGGCGCAACTGTTCGAGGCGTGACTCATGCCACTTCAGTGCACAGGCGTGCACTGACTCTGGCGGGTACTGGCTAGAGTTCCACCGTGACCGAGTCCCGCGCCGAGCAGAAGGAGCGCACCCGCCGCGCCATCCTCGACGCCGCGCTGGAGCTCACCGAGGAGTCGGGCCTGGCGACGCTCTCGCTGCGCAGCGTGGCCAAGGAGGCCGGGGTCGTGCCGACCGCCTTCTACCGGCACTTCGACTCCCTCGACGCCCTCGGCCTGGCCCTGGTCGACGAGTCCTTCGTCTCCCTGCGCGCGATGCTGCGTGCGGTCCGCCAGCCCGACGCCCACGAGAGCGTGGTCGGGATCGCCGACTCCTCGGTCCGGATCCTCACCGAGCACGTGCACGCCCAGCGCGCGCACTTCGGCTTCATCGCCCGGGAGCGGCTCGCCGGGCCGGCCGCCGTCCGCAGCGCCATCCGGCACGAGATCGCGCTGTGCGAGCACGAGCTCGCCACCGACCTGGCGCGGCTCCCGGAGACCGGCGCCTTCTCCACCGCCGACCTGGCCGCGCTGTCCGGCCTCATCGTCTCGCTGATGGTGGCCTGCGCCGAGGAGCTGGTCTCGGCGCCTCAGGCGCGCGAGGCCGCCGTCGCCGAGGTGATCCGGGTGCGCCTGCGGATGGTCCTGGTCGGCGCGATCAACTGGCGCTCGGCCGGACGCTGATCTCCGGCACCGTCGCATCCCGCGGCAGGTCGATCACCCCGACGATGGCGTCGGCGACCGTCTCGGCCCGGATCCAGCGGGTGGCGTCGTAGGCCTTGCCCTCCTGGTGGTGCACCTTCTGCTGCATCGGCGTGGCCGTACGGCCGGGGAAGACCGAGGTCACCCGGAGCAGCGGCTCCTCGCCGCGCAGCGCGTCGGCGAGTGCGCGCAGGCCGAACTTCGAGGCGGCGTAGCCCGCCCACTCCGGGTTGGCGCGCAGGCCCGAGCCGGAGTTGACGAAGATCGCCGTGCCGCGAGCCTCGCGCAGCTGCGGCAGCACCGCGCGGGTGAGCAGCGCCGGGGCGATCAGGTTGACGTTGAGCTGGGCGTGCCAGGCCGAAGCGGTCAGCTCCTCGACCCGGCCCAGCTCGACCACGCCGGCGGCGTGCACGACACTGTCGAACGACTCGGGCCAGCGGGCCAGCCTCGCGATCGCGACCGGGTCGGAGAGGTCGACCACGACCTCCTCACAGCCGGCGGGCGCGCGGCCCGGGGCGCGTACGACCGCCCAGACCTCGTCGCCGCGCGCGAGCAGGCGTTCGGCGACGACCCGGCCGATCCCGGAGCCGGCGCCGGTGATCAGGTGCCTCGAGACGGTCCCCGAGCCTGTCGAGGGGCTCATCGGGTCAGGACGATCTTCCCGAAGACGTCGCCGCTGGCGATCGCCTCGAAGCCCTCACGGGCCTGATCCATCGCCAGCACCCGGTCGATGAGCGGCTTGTGGCCGGTGGCGTCGAGCAGCGCGACCAGCGAGGAGAGCTCGCCGCGGGTGCCCATGGTGGAGCCGATGATCCGCAGCTGCAGGAAGAAGATGTGGGTGAGCATCGCGTTGTCGAGATCGGGGCCCGACGTGGTGCCGCTGACCACCAGCGCACCGCCCGGCTTGAGCGAGCGGATGGAGTGCTCCCAGGTCGCCTTGCCGACGGTCTCCATCACCGCGTCGACCTTGGCCGGCAGCCGCTCGCCGGAGGCGAAGACCTCGTGCGCGCCGATCTCGAGGGCGCGCGCCCGCTTGGCCTCGTCGCGCGAGGTCGCCCAGACCTTGAGCCCCGCGGCCCGGCCGAGCGTGATCAGCGCGGTGGCGACGCCGCCGCCGGCGCCCTGCACCAGCACGGTCTGGCCGGGCTTGCAGCCGCCCTGGGTGAAGAGCATCCGGTACGCGGTCAGCCACGCCGTCGGCAGGCACGCGGCCTCCTCGAAGGAGTAGCCCTCCGGGAGCGCGACCACGTTGCTGCGCGGCACGATCACCCGGTCGGCGAAGGTGCCCTGGTGCCGCTCGGAGAGCAGCGAGCGCTTCGGGTCGAGGGTCTCGTCGCCGACCCACGACGGGTCGCTGATCACCGCGTGCACCACGACCGGGCGCCCGTCCTCGTCGAGGCCGGCCGCGTCGCAGCCCAGGATCATCGGCAGCCGCTCGGCCGGGAGGCCCTGACCCTTGAGCGACCACAGGTCGTGGTGGTTGAGGCTCGCGGCCTTCACCGTGACGGTGGTCCAGCCGTCCGGCGCGACCGGGTCGGGGCGCTCCCCGATCACCAGCCCGCCGAGCGGGTCCTCACGACTGATCTTGTCGGCATAGACAGCGAACATGCGATCCAACCTAACGTGGAGGGCCCCGTCAGGCGCGGGCGACGCCGTCGCGACGCGCAGCCTCGCCGACGGCGGCGGCGACCGCCGGGCCGACGCGCGGGTCGAACGGCGCCGGGATGATGTAGCCCTCGGCCAGCTCGTCGCCGACCAGCGCGGCCAGCGCCTCGGCCGCGGCGAGCTTCATGCCCTCGGTGATCGCGCTGCCGCGCACGTCGAAGGTGCCGCGGAAGATGCCCGGGAACGCCAGCACGTTGTTGATCTGGTTCGGGACGTCCGAGCGGCCGGTGGCCACCACGCGCGCGTACTTGTGCGCGACGTCGGGGTGGATCTCCGGGTCCGGGTTGGCCATCGCGAAGATGATCGCGTCCTTCGCCATGGTGGCGACGAGCTCCTCCGGCACGGTGCCGCCCGAGACGCCGACGTAGACGTCGGCGCCGGCCATCACGTCGGCGAGCGAGCCCGTACGCCCGGTCTGGTCGGCGGTGAGCGCGGCGAGTGCCCGCTTCGACTCGGTGAGGTCGTCGCGCACGCCGTTGAGGACGCCCTTGCGGTCCAGGACGGCGAGGTCCTTGATGCCGTACTCGAGCAGGATCTTGGCGACGGCGACGCCTGCGGCGCCGGCACCGGAGATCACCACGCGGGTCGACTCGGGGTTGCGGCCGGTCAGCTTGAGCGCGTTCATCAGCGCGGCCAGCGTGACCACGGCGGTGCCGTGCTGGTCGTCGTGGAAGACCGGGATGTCGAGGCGCTCCTTGAGCCGGTCCTCGATCTCGAAGCAGCGGGGTGCCGAGATGTCCTCGAGGTTGATGCCGCCGAAGCTGGGCGCCATCCGTACGACGGTCTCGATGATCTCCTCGACGTCGGTCGTGTCCAAGCAGATCGGGATGGAGTCGACGCCGCCGAACTCCTTGAACAGCACCGCCTTGCCCTCCATCACGGGCATCGCGGCGGCCGGGCCGATGTCACCGAGGCCGAGCACCGCGGTGCCGTCGGTGACGACGGCGACCGTGTTCGGCACCCACGTGTAGAGCTCCTTGAGCTCGGGGTTCTCGGCGATCGCGGTGCAGACGCGCGCGACGCCGGGCGTGTACGCCTTGGAGAGCGACTCGCGGTCGCTGACGGAGGCGGAGGCGGCGATCGCCATCTTGCCTCCGACGTGGAGGTCGAAGACGGGGTCCCCGGCGAAGGGATGGCCGGTGGGGTGGCCGGTGGTAGGGGTCGTGTCAGTCATGGCAGCGCAACTTCTCGTGGCTCAGGGCGGGGCGGCGCGCAGAGGGGTGAGGCGCGGGACTGGAGGACACCTGGAGAGGTCGTCTCCGGGAATCCGGCCAGTCTGGCACGGCCCGACGGATCTGCCGAGGACCCCCTTTCATGGCCTGGATCACATCTCGGCGGCCGGCATCCGTGCTAGAGGCGCCGCGGCCGCGGCCAGATCCGCGCGAGCGGTACGGCGATCACGTCGGTCGCGGGGACGGCACCGCGGTGGCGGGAGTCAACGCCCTGCTCCGGGTTGTCGCTGAGCAGCCACCAGCCCGCCTCGCCCGTACGGGTCTCGCGCTCCTCGACGGCCCGCTTCACCGCGACCGTCCCGTCGGCGAACCGCGCGACCGCCAGGCCGCCGGCGGCGGGTGCGCGCCGGTAGGCCACCAGCAGCCGGTCGCCGGGGCGCAGCGTGGGAAGCATCGATTCTCCCGAGACGCGGGCTAGTCCCAGGCCGGAGAGGGGTACCCGTAGTGAGCGCTGCGACACGCGAGTAGTGTCGCAGCCGGAACGCATCCGTTCGACGACGAGAGGACCAGCATGTTCGCGCGACTGTTCGCCCCCACGCTTGAGGTCTCGGCTCACTGCGACCTGCCGTGCGGCGTCTACGACCCCGCCCAGGCCCGCATCGAGGCCGAGTCGATCAAGGCTGTCATCGCCAAGGCCAACGACAGCACCGACCCCGACTTCCGCACCCGCGCGGTGATCATCAAGGAGCAGCGCTCCGAGCTGGTCAAGCACCACCTGTGGGTGCTGTGGACCGACTACTTCAAGGCGCCGCACTTCGAGAAGTACCCGCAGCTCCACACCCTCTTCAACGAGGCCACCAAGCTCGCGGGCGCCTCCGGCACCAAGGGCACGCTGGACGCCGCCGTCGCCGACCAGCTGCTCGCCAAGATCGACGAGATCGCGGAGATCTTCTGGGAGACCAAGAAGGCCTGATCGCCTTCTCTCCTCGAGAGCCATGCGGATGCCCCGGCCAACGGCCGGGGCATCCGCGCATTTCGAAGCAAGTTCGGTGTATCCACGCCGCCCGTGGGGAAGGATGACGCCCATGTCGACAGCATTCGGGGCCACCGGCCGCGCTCACGTGGAGCTGCGCCTCCCCGCCGACTCGGCCTACGTCGCGGTGCTCCGCACCGCGAGCGCGGGTCTCGCGGCCCGTCTCGATTTCACCCTCGACGACATCGAGGACCTCCGCATGGCCGTCGGCGAGGCGTGCGCGATCGTGCTCACCGCCGCCAGCGACGGAGCCGACCTGACGGCGGAGTTCTGGCTCGGTGCCGGCACGATCACCGTTCGCGTCTCGGCGGATGCCGACCAGCCGGTGCTGACCCCGGAGGAGGACTTCGGCTGGCAGGTGCTCAACACGCTGGCCACCGAGACCGCGATCGAGCACGTCGACGGCGTCGTGGCACTGACCCTGGTGCTGACGGCGCTGCCGCTCGACGTCGGCGCCTGACATGTCCACCCATCCGTCTCGGGGCGACGGCGCCGCGAACGTCCCACGCAGCGCGGCGATCGAGGAGAGCCGACATCGCAACGCCGCGCTCTTCTCCATCCTGCAGGCCGCCGACAGCAGCGACAGCGAGCGGCGCTTCGCCCGCGACCACCTGGTGAGCCTCAACCTGCCCCTGGTCGAGCACTGCGCGCGCCGGTTCCGCAACCGCGGCGAGCCGCACGAGGACCTCGTCCAGGTCGGCACGATCGGCCTGCTCAAGGCGGTCGACCGGTTCGACACGGCGCGCGGCGTCGAGTTCTCCACCTATGCGACACCGACGGTGATCGGCGAGATCAAGCGGCACTTCCGCGACAAGGGCTGGGCGATCCGGGTGCCGCGCCGCCTGCAGGAGCTGCGCCTACAGATCGGCACCGCCAGCGCGCATCTCACCCAACTGTTGGGACGCTCCCCCACGCCGCGCGAGCTGGCCGAGCACCTCGGCTGCACCGTCGAGGAGATCGTCGAGGCGCTGGAGTCCGCGAGTGCGTACGCCACCCTCTCGCTCGACGCCGGGGACGGCGCCGACGGCACCTCGACGATGCTCGATGCGCTCGGCGCCGAGGACGAGCAGCTCGAGAACGTCGAGATCCGCGAGTCGATCCGGCCGCTGCTGGACGCGCTGGACAACCGGGAGAAGACCATCCTGATGCTGCGGTTCTTCCGCAACATGACCCAGTCGCAGATCGCCGAGGAGGTCGGCATCTCCCAGATGCACGTCTCCCGGCTGCTCAACCGGACCCTCGCGCACCTGCGCAGCGCGCTCGACCAGGACTAGAGCCGCACGCGAGCACGCCGGGAGCGCAGCGCTACTCCCCGGCGTGCTCCTCGGTCGAGAGCGCCTCCAGGCTGGCGGGGTTCAGGACGCAGCCGAGAGTGAGCAGGGCGACCACCAGGAGTCCGATCGAGACGGGCGTGTTGGTGCTGCGGTAGTCCCAGGCCAGGCCGAGGGTGATCAGCTGGGTCAGCACGATCGGGGCCCGCGACCAGGACTCGAGCCGGAGCAGGCCGTAGGTGCAGATGCCGAGCGCGGCGGCATAGGCGAGGAAGAAGATCGCGGTGCTGACCGACATCGCCGAGACGTCGACCAGGACGAGCACGCCCCAGACGGCGAGGGCGACTCCCTGGAGTCCGACGAGGGCAGCGGCTACAGTCACAGAGAGCGGGCGTGGCACTGCGCAAGCCTACGAGCCACCTCGTCGCGGTGAGGAATCCCACGCTCGTCAGCCCTTGTTTAACGCTCCAATAATTGGAATCCTTGGCAGTCGCACTCGGAGGCGCTCACAAACACGCCCGTGCGACGCTGAGGCACTGACCGTGCCACCCAGACATTTGTAGGAAGTAGGGATCCCCCGGCCATGGATTGGCGCCATCGTTCTGCATGCCTCGACGAGGACCCGGAGCTGTTCTTCCCGATCGGGAACACCGGCCCGGCCATCCTGCAGATCGAGGAGGCCAAGGCCGTCTGCCGTCGCTGCGACGTCCGCGAGCAGTGTCTCCAGTGGGCGCTCGAGGCCGGTCAGGACCACGGTGTCTGGGGCGGCCTCTCCGAGGACGAGCGTCGCGCGCTGAAGCGCCGCAACGCCCGCGCACGCGTCCGCTCGACGGTCTGAGGCTCCTCCTCACTCATCCAGGGGTACGTCGATCGCCGCTCGAGCACCGGAACCATCGGTCCGGTGCTCGATCCGCAGTGTGCCCTTGAGCTCGGACTCCACCAGCGTTTTGACGATGGAGAGCCCGAGATTCGTCGACCGCTCCAGGTCGAAGCCCTCCGGCAGGCCGCGCCCGTGATCCTCCACGGTGACGAGCAGCCGGCCCGCCGGACGAGCGACCATCAGGTCGATGCGCCCCGGTTCGTCGCCCGATGAGCGGTCGGCGTAGCCGTGCTCGACGGCGTTCTGCAGCAGCTCGGTGAGGACCATCGCCAAGGCGGTCGCCATCTCGCTGGGCAGCGCACCGAAGCTCCCCTCGCGGCGCACCCTGACGGGCGCGCCCACGGCGGAGACCTCGGTGACCATCACGCCCAGCCGATCGGCGATCTCGTCGAAGAGCACCTTCTGCTCGACCGCCTGCAGGCTGAGCGTCTCGTGCACGAGCGCGATCGAGCCGACCCGTCGTACGGCCTCGTCGAGTGCCGCCTTCGCGGCCGGCTCGCCGATCCGGCGCGCCTGGAGGCGCAGCAGCGCGGCGACGGTCTGCAGGTTGTTCTTCACCCGGTGGTGGATCTCGCGGATGGTGGCGTCTTTGGTGACCAGCTCCCGGTCGCGCCGGCGCAGGTCGCTGACGTCGCGGACCAGCACCAGCGCGCCGATGTGCCGTCCCTGGGGACGCAGCGGGATCGACCGTACGATCAGCGAGACCGGCCGGGACTCGATCTCGGTGTCGCGGTAGGCGCGCCCGCCGAGGACAGCGCTCAGCGTCTCCTCGTCGGGCCGATCGCGCGGCGGCACCAGCTGCCGCGTCAGGTCGGCCAGCGACGAGCCGGCCAGGTCGCCCGAGAGCCCGAGCCGGCGGTAGACCGAGAGCGCGTTGGGGCTGGCGTAGACGACGACGCCGTCGGCGTCGACGCGTAGGAACCCGTCACCCACCCGCGGGGTGTCGGCATGGTCGCTGCGCTGCCCGGCGGCCGGGAAGTGGCCGCCGGCGATCATCTGGGTCAGATCGGAGGCGGTCTGGAGGTAGGTCAGCTCGAGCTGGCTGGGCGTGCGGACGCCGAGCAGGTTCGTGTTGCGGCTGATCACCGCGATGACACGCTGCTGGCGGCGCACCGGGATCGTCTCGACCCGTACGGGGACGTCGTCACGCCACTCCGGGTCGCCCTCGCGGACCAGCCGGCCGGCGGAGAGCGCCTCGTCCAGCACCGGGCGGCGGCCCTCGGGGACGAAGGTGCCGACCATGTCGTCGACGTAGGCCGTCGGGCCCGTGGTCGGGCGCATCTGGCCCGCCGCCCAGAAGCCCTTTCCCTCGCGATCCGGCAGCCACAGCACGAGGTCGGCGAAGGACAGATCGGCGACGATCTGCCAGTCGGCCATGAGGAGCTGCAGCCAGGCGACGTCGTCGTCGTCCAGGTCGGTGTGGCTCTGGGCTAGCTCGAACAGCGACGGCACGGGGCTGAGACTAGGCGACCGGAGCGAGGCGTCGCGAGCTTGCTCGTGGTTGCCGAGCGAGGGAGCCAGCCGCGCAGCGGCTCGGCGACCGGAGCGAGGCGTCGCGAGCTTGCTCGTGGTTGCCGAGCGAGGGAGCCAGCCGCGCAGCGGCTCGGCGACCGGAGCGAGGCGTCGCGACCCTGCTCGCGGAAGCTCACCGGGCCTGAGAGGATGTCGCTATGTCCGGGTCATATTGGGAAGCAGTGCGCTCACAGGGGCTCGGTGTCCCCTCTGACCGCCCGCTGGTGGAGCTCACGACCGAGCTCACCCGCATGCTTGGCGACGCCGATCCCGACATGCGAGACGCTCTCGCGTATCCGACGTTGTCGACGTGGATCGCCCGTGGCGTGTACGACGACCTGCTCGCCGGGCTCGGGGACGGGATGGCCATCGGCCTCACCGCCGGCCTGGGCGAGTCGGGCACGGACACCGTCTTCCGGCGCAGCTTCTCGGCACTGGTGCTGCGCGAGTGCATCGCCCGTGACAACGACCGGCCGCTGGTGCCCGGCGGCAAGGTGCTCGAGTGGGGCGACCGGCTGGCGACCTGGCTGCTGCGCGAGCAGGACCTGCGCTCCCAGGTGCCCGGCAAGGGCACCGCGCAGGCCCTGGCGCACGGCGCGGGCGCGCTCGCGACCCTCGCCGACTCGCCGCACCTGGCGATGCCGGAGCTGACCGTCCTGCTCGACGTCATCGCCGATCGCGTGCTCGCCCCGGTGGGTGGCTCCTACCCCCAGCACGACAGCGACCAGCTCGCCCGCGCGACGATCGCCGTGCTGCGCCGCAACGCGGTGCCGTTCCCCGTCGTCGAGGCCTGGGTGGCGCGGCTCGGCGCGAGCGGCGACGCAGGTGCGATCGCGCGCGACAACGCCGAGGCGTTCCTGCGCGGCCTCTACCTCCAGCTCGCGCTGGGCCCGCAGCCGCCGGCCGTACGCGCGGATCTGCTGCTGGTCATGGTCGACGTGCTGCGGCGCCGCAACCCCGAGCTGCGCAAGGGCTGAGGGGTCCCGCCTGTCTCGACCCGCGGTCACACCCGCGCAAGCTCGGGCGTGCGCTCGCTCGACCTCCTCGCGTCGGTGCGGCCACTCGTGCCCCGCGACGTAGCCCCTGTCTCGACCCGCGGCCACACCGGCTCGGAAATGCAGCGAGCCCCTGGCCGGACGGCCGGGGGCTCGGTTGCTTGATGCGCTCAGGCGTTGGGGCGCTTGCCGTGGTTCGCGCCCTTCTTCTTGCGAGCGCGGCGCTTGCGGCCGGTCTTGCCCATGGTGTCCTCCTGTGGATCGATAGTCGCCCACGAGGGGCAGGGGTCAGTCTCTCAAATCGACGACCCGAGGGCGAATCTGGGTCAGTCCCGCCGGATCTCCACGCGGACCTGCTCCAGGCGGAGCATGATCTTGGCGCGCAGCTCACCGGGGGCGACCTCCGAGCACGAACGTGCCACGACCTGCTTCACGGTGCGCTGGAGGTCGTACTTGGCCAGGCACGGATTGCAGGAGTCGAGGTGCTCGCGCACCGCCGAGCAGTCCGCCTCGTCGAGCTCGTTGTCGATGAAGTAGACGATCTGCTCGAGATAGTCGGCACACTCCGCGGAGGTGGGGTAGGCACTCTCGCTGTGGGTGTGCTCGGCATGCGTGCTCATGCCACCGACTCCTTCACGTAGTCGGAGAGCAGGTCGCGCAGCTGGCGGCGCCCGCGGTGCAGGCGGGACATGACCGTCCCGATCGGCGTCTCCATGATCTCGGCGATCTCCTTGTAGGCGAAGCCCTCGACGTCCGCGAGGTAGACCGCGAGCCGGAACTCCTCGGGCAGGCGCTGCAGGGCGTCCTTGACCTGGGAGTCGGGCAGGTGCTCGAGCGCCTCCGTCTCCGCGGACTTCAGTCCGTGGGAGCTGTGCGACTCGGCGCGGGCCAGCTGCCAGTCCTCGACGTCCTCCGACATCGACTGCTGAGGCTCGCGCTGCTTCTTGCGGTAGCTGTTGATGAAGGTGTTGGTCAGGATGCGGTAGAGCCAGGCCTTCAGGTTGGTGCCGGGCTTGAACTGGTGGAAGGAGGAGTACGCCTTGGCGAACGTCTCCTGCACCAGGTCCTCGGCGTCGGCCGGGTTGCGGGTCATGCGCATCGCGGCCGAGTAGAGCTGGTCGAGGAAGGGAAGCGCGTCCGTCTCGAAGCGCAGTGCTCGCTCTGCATCCGTCTCGGTCGCCGGGTCCACGGCGAGCGAGGCGGTCAGGTCATCGAAGGTGTCAGACATCGAGGCCAAGACTACGCCGGTGTGATCCGGAGTGGCGGCGGTTGCCGCAGGACGGTCGAGGCAGGCGATCATGTCTGCCTCAACAGCGACCCCCGGCCGGTCATTCCCTGGTCAGGGACCAGGCGCGCACCGCGGTCAGGCGCGGGCGCCGACAATCTCCCGGATCAGCCACTCCAGCGTCGACTCGACCAGGATCGCGTTGGCCTCCTCCTGGTCCAGCGGGCCGGTCTTGGCCACCCGCAGGGAGTGGTCGGCTGCCGGCACGACGACCAGGTCGACCGCCCCCTGCTGGCCGGGGAACTCCTCGGGCCGCCCCATCGGGTCCCGCTCCCCCTGGATCACCAGCGTCGGCACGCCGGCACGCAGCAGCTCGTCGAGCCGGCTCTTCTCCGGCTTGCCGGGCGGGTGCAGCGGGAAGGCCAACGCCAGGCAGCCGACGGCGCCCAGGCCGGCGGCCGTACGGGCTGCGGACCTGGCTCCCGCGGAGCGGCCGCCGACGACCAGCGGCGTGGTCGCCGCCAACGCCTCGGCCGCCGCGACGAACCCGCCGTCGAGCGTGGCCGGCGGGGAGGCGATCGGACGGCCCGCGACCCGCCACGGCTGTTCGAAGAGCGCAACGCTGATGCCCTCGGCGGGCAGCGCGGCGGCCAGGGCACGCAGGTCGTGGGTCTCGATGCCGTTGCCGGCGCCGTGGCTCAGCAGCGCGGTCGCGATCGGAGCGTCCGCCTCGTGCACCTCAAGCCGGCCCTCGCCGTACGGTGTGGCGATCGTGGTGATACTCGGGGTACTCACAGCAGCGACTCCTCGGCGGCGGACGAGAGGGGCAGGGGTTCGACGAGCTCGGGGCCGTTGTTGCGGACGTTGCTGACCAGCGTGCTGACGGGGAACGCCTCGAGCCTGCCGGGCGCAGCGGGCTCCAGCAGCGTCAGCGCCGCAGGACGGGCCGGGTCGAGCCATGCGTCCCATCGGTCCGGCTCGACCATCAGCGGCATCCGGTCGTGGATCCGCCCGAGGTCGTCCTCGGCGGTGGTGGTGATGACGGTGCAGGTCCAGCGCCAGGCGCCCGGCGCGTCGCCGTCGTCGACGGACCGGTCGCGCCAGATCTCATAGAGGCCGGCCATCGCGAGGACGCCGCCGTCGCGCGGGCGGATGAAGAACGGCTGCTTGACCGGCTTGCCCTTGGCGGTGGTCTGGGAGGTGGCGTACCACTCGAAGTAGCCGTCCGCCGGCACCAGGCACCGGCGCGAGGCGAACGCCTTGCGGAACGCGGGCTTCTCCGCGACCGTCTCCATCCGGGCGTTGATCATCCGGCTGCCGATGCCCGGGTCCTTGGCCCACGACGGCACCAGGCCCCAGCGGACCGAACGGAGCTGGCGCTGTTGCGGACGCTCCTCCTTGGCCGGCCGCTCGAGGATCGCGTACACCTCGTCGGTGGGCGCGACGTTGTACGAGGCGGGCAGCGGCGCAGCGAGATAGGACTCGTCGACGCCGAACTCATCGGCGAGGTCGAGCGGGTCCCGGCTGGACGCGTAGCGGCCGCACATGCGCCCAGACTAGTGGGGTCGCGGCCCGGTCAGGCGCGAGCGAGCTCGTCGAGCAGTGCGGCCGCCGAGGCGTCGCTGGCGGGCAGACCCTCGATCCAGACCCGCGACGACTGCCGTACGACCATCCGGCGCAGCAGCGCGACCCGCTCGGCGAGCGCGTCGGCGCGCGGAGCGACCACGACCACCCGGTGATGACCGACCTGGCCGACGGTCTCGCTGCCGGCGAAGACCGTACGGGCTGCCTGCCCGACCAGCGTCAGACGGCGCGCCGCCGCGACCGGGTCCAGCGCGATG
This sequence comes from Nocardioides sp. JCM 18998, assembly GCF_055391535.1. Classification (NCBI taxonomy): domain Bacteria; kingdom Bacillati; phylum Actinomycetota; class Actinomycetes; order Propionibacteriales; family Nocardioidaceae; genus Nocardioides; species Nocardioides sp. JCM 18998. The sequence goes on along the minus strand of NZ_AP043886.1, from coordinate 2,776,012 downwards.
CCCGCGTCGGCGACGACCAGGGCGTGGCTGCGGCTCACGGGGGTGAGCGGCGGGGACTCGGCGCGGTAGAGCTCGGCGATCCGCTCGCGGACGTGGGCGTGGGTGGACAGACCGGTCAGCGGGTCGGCGCAGGAGAGCCCGTGCAGGTAGCCCAGCACCGACTCGCTCCACGCCAGCGAGAGCGCGTGCGACTCCTCGAAGGCCGGGTCGCGTCCGGCGACGAGCTGGGTGGCGGCGCGCAGCCCTTCGAGGCTCTCCCCGAGGGAGGAGCCCAGCTCCGCATGCGTACGTCCCACCACCCAGCACGCCTCGATGGACGGGGCCGCTGCGGCCAGTGCCTCCCCTACCGCCTCGAAGTGCGGAGCGAGCACGCTCCGCATCTCCTCGGTCAGCTCCACGCCGTTGCGCCGTGGCCCGGCGGGCGTTCGCTTGCGGGCGAAGATCCCCATCCGAGCCTCCCCCATCCATGCGGATGTACGGCGCGGTCGCGCCGTACGATGATGAGACGCAGCAGCGGCACGGTCATGACGCGGTGAGGGAGCCTCTCTTCTCGCAAGACTTCCTCCCGACCCGCTCGTCGACCGGACCATCATCTGCACGAGCCATCCGGACGGGGGACGACAGGATCGCGCGGTCGGCGTCATGACGCTCACGCGGCGACGTCATAGAGCTGTGAGTGATCCGCACCAGGGCCAGTCCTCCGGAGTGGCGCCCCTCGGCGAGTCGGGCGACGCGGAGCTGATCTCCGCCGTCCGGGGCGGGGATCTGGACGCGTACGGCGTGCTCTTCGGACGCCACGTCGAGGCCGCCCGCCGGCTGGCGCGCCAGCTCGTCCCGGCCGGCGACGTCGACGACCTGGTCTCCGACGCCTTCGCCAAGGTGCTCACGGTGCTGCAGCGGGGCGGCGGACCCGACCTCGCGTTCCGCGCCTACCTGCTCACCTCGGTACGACGGCTGCATGTCGACCGGATGCGCGCCGGTTCCCGCGTGACCACCACCGACGACCTCTCCACCTACGACCCGGGGACGGCGTTCGAGGACACCGCCGTCGCGGGGTTCGACAACGCCGCCGCGGCCAGGGCGTTCGCCTCCCTGCCCGAGCGCTGGCAGCTGGTGCTGTGGCACACCGAGGTCGAGGGCCAGAAGCCGGCCGAGATCGCACCGCTGCTCGGCATCAGCGCGAACTCCGTCTCCGCCCTGGCCTACCGGGCCCGGGAGGGGCTGCGGCAGGCGTTCATCTCGATGCACGCCCAGGACGCGACCGAGGACGCCTGCGCCACCACCCGTGCCAACCTCGGTGCCTACCTGCGCGGCGGCATCTCGAAGCGCGACGGTGCGAAGGTCGAGGAGCACCTCGCCGGCTGCCGCGAGTGCAGCGCGATCTATCTCGAGCTCGCCGAGGTCAACAACGACCTCGGCGCCGTGCTCGCCCCGATGCTGCTCGCCGGCGCCGGCGCCGGGTATCTCGCGGCCGTCCATGTTGGCGCGGCCGGCGCGGCCGAGGGCGGCGTGCTGCTCCTCCTCGACCGGACGCGGGACTGGATCCTGCACAACCCCGTCGGCCGGGTCGTGGCGGGCGCGACCGGTGTCGTCGCGGCGAGCGCGGTCATCGCCGCTGTCGCGCTCACCCATGGCGGTGGCGCCGCTCCGGAGGCCTCGCGGCCCACGGCCACGCCCACGGTCAGCTCCCCCGCAACGGGCACAGCGACGGGCACAGCGAGCGCGCCGGCGGATCCGGGCTCCACCCCGCCCCCACGCCTCCTGCCACCGGTCTCAGCGAGCCCGCCCCACCCGACGACGCCGTCCACCACGACACCGTCCACGACACCGGACTCCACGGCACCTGACTCATCCGGCGCGGGCACGCAGCCGCAGATCCGCGTTCCGCTCGCCCCGGTGGTCGCGACGTCCCCGCCGGTGACGATCGACCTCACCCGCGGCGCCACCGATCCGAACGGCGACCCGCTCACCGTGAGCTCCGCCACCGTCGAGGCGCCCGCGCACGGCACCGTCGTGATCAACCGCGCCACGGCGCGCGCCCTCACCGGCCGCATCGTCCTCGCCGGACCCGTCGCCGTGCCGCGCGGCGCGGTCGGCACCACCATCACGTACACGCCGAACCGCGGCTGGCGCGGCACCGACACCATCTCCTACGTCCTCACCGACGGCCACGGCGGCACCGTCGCTGGCAGGGTGAAGGTCCGTACGCCCAACGCCGCGCCCGTCGCCCGCAACGACGGCGCCCACGCGGCGAGCGCCTGGCAGACGCCGTCCCCGATCACGATCGACGTGCTCGGCAATGACACCGACGTCAACCACGACCACATCGCCCTCGCCGCGGTGACCCGGCCACGCCACGGGAGGGCGGCGATCGCCCACGGTGCCATCCGCTACACCCCGGAGGCGGGACTCGGTGCGACGAGCGACTCCTTCCGCTACACCGTCCACGACGGTCACGGCGGCACCAGCCGGGCGACCGTGACGGTCCACCTCGGTGCCCTGCCGGACCGGCCCCCCACGGCCGGGGCGGTCACCGTCACCACCCCGTACGGGACGGCGGCGCCGATCGACCTCGCCGCGCACGCCTCCGATCCGGACGGTGACCACCTCAGCTTCCTCGCCGGCAGCGCGCCGGCCCACGGCACCGTCTCCATCGGCACCGGCGGGCACGCGACCTACACGCCCGACACGGGCTACGCCGGCGCCGACACGTTCGGCTACCGCGTGTCGGACGGGAGGGGCGGCAGCTCGAGCGGGACCGTGGTCGTCACCGTCTCACCGCTCGCCTCGGACCTCCGGCTCACCAGCACGGGGGCCGTCGTCAAGGGGTACGAGCATGTCCGGCTGAGCGCTGCCGGCATCCCGGCCGGCCACGCCGCCACGTTCCACCTGCGCATCAGCGGCATCACCGGGTGGGCGCCCGGCCAGTCGCACTCGCTCGTCGACTCGCCCGACTGCACGCTCCCGGACGAGCCGAGCGGGCAGCTCGACCTCACCTGCACCGTCGCCACGGACGGTGCAGGTGAGGTCGAGCTGGTGCACCTCGACTTCGACGTCGCAGCGTCGTGGAGCGTCGACGCCACCCTCTCGCCGCTGGGCTTCGTCGACAGCCGCCCGGGCGACACCACGTTCCACCGCGACTCCGCCGACGGGGTCCCGCTCGGACAGTGAGCGGGCGGCCCCGGGCATGCCCGGGGCCGCTGGCGGGTAATCGGACGTCATGAGCCTCAGCCGCACCATCGCGCGTCCCCTCATGGCCTCGATCTTCCTGGTCGGGCCGATCCAGACCCTGCGCAACTCGCAGGGCGTTGCCACGAAGGCCGAGCCGGTCACCGATCCTCTGGTCAAGCTCGCCCAGCGAGCGGGCATCCCGCTCCCGCAAGACCCGGAGAAGCTGGTCAAGATCAACGCTGGCGTCCAGATCGTCGCGGGCCTCTGTCTGGCGACCGGCCGCTGGCCGCGGCTCTCCGCGGCGGTGCTGGCGACCACCCTGGTGCCGACCACGGTCGCCGGGCACGACTTCTGGAACGAGACCGATCCGGACGTACGCCGCCAGCAGCAGCTCCAGGTCGCCAAGAACCTCTCCCTGCTCGGCGGCCTGATCATCGCCGCCGGGGACACCGACGGGAAGCCCGGCGTCGCCTGGCTCGCCAAGCACGCCGCCAGTGACCTCCACCGCGATCTCGGCCACGCGGCCCACACCGCCAAGCTCGAGGGCAAGGTCGCGGTCCTCGAGGCCGACCGTGGCACCGCGGCGGTGGGCGCGACCCTCGGCACCGCCCTGCTGGCAGCGGGGCAGCGTGCCAAGACGGCGCTGGAGGAGACGGCGGTCCATGTTGCGGAGACCGCCCAGGAGAAGGGCCCGATCGTCGCCGCAGCAGCCCGCGAGCACGCCAGCTCGCTCGCCGCGAGCGCCGCCGAGGTAGCTCAGGAGAAGGGACCCATCGTCGCCGCCGCGGCGCGGGAGCACGCCAGCTCCCTGGCCGCGAGCGCCGCGGACGCCGCCCACGAGGCCCGGGCCGAGGCCGAGCCCGTCATCAAGGACCTCAACAGGCGCGCACGGAAGCAGGCGAGGCACGCCCGCAAGCAGGCCGAGCCCGTGATCAAGGATCTCCGCAAGCAGGCCAAGAAGCAGGCCAAGCAGGCCCGCAAGCAGGCCAAGCACGTCCGCAAGCAGGCCGAGCCGGTCATCAAGGACCTTCGCAAGGACGCGAAGAAGCAGGCCAAGAAGGCCAAGAAGATGGCACAGAAGAAGGGTCCGGAGCTGGTCGCCGCCGCGCGCGAGCAGGCCTCCACGGCTCGCGACCAGGCGATGGCGGCCGGCGAGGCGGCCAAGGCCAAGATCGCCTGAAGCACGGCGAAGGGCCGGCGCTCGGTAGGCTGCGGACGTGACGCAGCCCCCGATCGCCGACCCCTGGCCCGCACCGCGCGCGAGCGCGCCGATCGAGGCGACCGTCTCGCTTCCCGGCAGCAAGTCCCTGATGAACCGTGCGTTGGTGCTCGCCGCGATCGCCGACGGCCCGTCCGTGGTGCGCCGGGCGCTCCGCTCCCGCGACTCCTCGCTCATGGCCGGCGCGCTCGCCGCGCTGGGCGCGACGATCGACACCAGCGGCGAGGACTGGGCCGTCACCCCGGCCACCTTCGACAAGGACGGCTCGATCGACGTCGGCCTGGCCGGCACCGTGATGCGCTTCGTCCCCCCGGTCGCCGCTCTCAACAGCGGGACGATCGCCTTCGACGGTGACGAGTACATGCGCCAGCGCCCGATCGGCGAGGTGCTCAAGGCGCTGCGCGCCCTGGGCGTCGGAGCCGAGGGCGACGCCCTCCCCTTCCGCCTCGCCGGCGACGGCTCCGTCCCCGGCGGCGTGGTCACCATCGACGCCTCCGGCTCGAGCCAGTTCGTCAGTGCGCTGCTGCTCGCCGGCGCCCGCTACGAGGCCGGCATCGACGTACGTCACGACGGCGAGCCGGTGCCGTCACTCCCCCACATCGAGATGACCGTCTCCATGCTGCGCGAGCACGGCGTCGAGGTCGACGACTCCCAGGCCGACCGCTGGGTGGTGGCGCCCGGCCCGGTCAAGGCGCTGGACCGCACCATCGAGCCCGACCTGTCCAACGCCGCGCCCTTCCTGGCGCTGGCCGCGCTCTCCGGTGGCCGGGTGGTGGTGCGCGACTGGCCCGAGACCACCGACCAGCCCGGCGACGAGCTGCGCACGATCCTGGCCCTGATGGGCTGCCACGTGGAGATGACCGACGACGGCCTGGCCGTCTCGGGTCCCGCGGGCGGACGGCTGCGCGGCCTGGAGATGGACCTGCGCGACGTCGGCGAGCTGACCCCGGCGATCGCCGCGCTCTGCGCCCTCGCCGACACTCCGTCGCGGCTCACCGGGGTCGCCCACATCCGTGGCCACGAGACCGACCGCCTCACCGCCCTCGCCACCGAACTCAACGCGCTCGGCGCCGACGTCGACGAGCTGCCCGACGGCCTCGTCATCCGGCCCGCTCCCCTGCACGGCGGCGTCTTCCACACCTACGCCGACCATCGGATGGCGCACGCCGGCGTGATCATCGGCGCCGCCGTCGACGGCATCCTGGTCGAGAACGTCGGCACCACGTCCAAGACGTTCACCGACTTCGCGCCGTTCTGGTCGGCCCTCTTCGCCCGCACCGGGCCGGAGGCGTAGTTGACGCGCGGCTACTCCGAGCACGACCCCGAGCACTACGACCGGCCCAACCGGCGAGGCTCGCGGCCGCGCACCAAGGAGCGGCCGTCCTACGACAACGCCGTCGACGGGGTCATCGTCACGGTCGACCGCGGGCGCTTCACTGTGGTCGTCGCGGGCCGCCAGATCTGGGCGGTCAAGGCACGGCCCCTGGGCCGCAAAGGGGTCGTGGTCGGCGATCGCGTACGGCTGCTCGGCGACACGTCCGGCGCCGAGGGGAGCCTCGCCCGGATCGTGGAGGTCGCGGAGCGCACGACCGTGCTGCGGCGCACCGCCGACGACGACGACCCGTATGAGCGGGTGATCGTCGCCAACGCCTCCCAGCTGGTCGTGGTGACCGCCCTGGCCGACCCCGAGCCGCGGCACGGGCTGATCGACCGGGCGCTCGTCGCGGCGTACGACGCCGGGCTGAGCCCGCTGCTCTGCCTCACCAAGGCCGACCTGGCCGACCCCGAGATCCTGCTCTCGACCTACCGCGCCCTCGGGGTGCCGTGGGTGGTCACCCGGAAGGGCGGGGACCTGGGCGAGCTGCGCGAACGGCTCACCGGGCAGAGCAGCGTGCTGCTCGGCCACTCCGGCGTCGGGAAGTCGACCCTGGTCAACGCGCTGGTGCCGGACGCCAACCGGGAGACGGGCCACGTCAACGCCGTCACCGGCCGCGGCCGGCACACGTCGACCTCGGCGCTGATGCTGCGGCTGCCGGACGCCGGCGCCGACCTGACCCACGGGTGGATCATCGACACCCCCGGCATCCGCTCCTTCGGGCTGGCGCACGTGGAGCCGGAGCACCTGATCGAGGCGTTCCCCGATCTCGATGAGATGACCGAGGACTGTCCACGCGGATGCACGCACGGCGCGGAGGAGCCCGAGTGCGGCCTGGACGAGGCGATCGAGCGTGGGGACGCCGATCCCGACCGGGTGGCGTCGTTCCGGCGGCTGCTGGACGCCCGCTCGGCCTCGCCCTACTGAGGGTGATGGGAGACTGGGATCGTGTTCGGTCGTAAGAAGAGGTCCGCAGACGTCCCCTCCGAGGCCGCGGAGCCCGCGGGCCCGCAGATCGACGACGTCCCGATCCGCGAGGAGATGATCCGTCTCGGGCAGTTCCTCAAGCTCGCCAACATGGTCGAGCACGGCGGCGAGGCCAAGGAGGTGATCGCGGCCGGCGAGGTGACGGTCAACGGCGAGGTCGACGTACGCCGCGGCCGGCAGTTGCACCTCGGCGACGTGGTGGAGCTGCGCGGACAGGCCGCCCGACCGGTCAGCGAGGCTGACTACGTGGACGACCTGCCCTGGTAGTGCAGGGCGTCAGCCGACCGACAGGAGGTCGACGACGAAGATCAGGGTCTCGTTGGGCTTGATCACGCCAAGGTCGCGCTGGCCGTAGCCCAGGTGCGGCGGGATGATCAGCTGGCGGCGACCGCCGACCTTCATGCCCTGGACGCCCTGGTCCCAGCCGGCGATGACGCGGCCACCACCGAGCGGGAACTGGAACGCGGCGCCGCGGTTGTACGAGGCGTCGAACTCCTCGCCGCTGCTCAGCGCGACGCCGACGTAGTGCACGGCGACGTTCTTTCCGGCGACGGCCTCGTCGCCGTCGCCGACGGTGATGTCCTTGATGACGAGGTCGGTGTAGGTCTCCGACGGGTCGACGAAGTCGATCTCAGGCTTCTGGCTCATGGGCCCAGCCTAACGATCCGCTCGGATCGCGCCCCGCTCAGACCTGGTGCACGTAGCTGTCGAGCTGGTCGCGCTCGAAGGTCAGCTCCTCGATCCGGTGCTTGACCAGGTCGCCGATGCTGACCACGCCGACCAGCGCGCCGTCGCTGAGGACCGGCAGGTGACGGAAGCGGCCCTGGGTCATCACACCCATCACGTCGTCGAGCGTGTCGGCGGTGCCGCAGGTCGTGACGTGGCTGGTCATGATCGCGGAGACCGGCTGGTCGAGCACGGCAGGGTCGGCGTGCAGACGCCGGACGACGTCGCGCTCGCTGACGATGCCGTCCAGGGCGTCACCGTCGTCGCTGACGACGCAGGCGCCGATGTTGTGCTCGGCCAGGACGCCGAGCAGATCGCGGACGGCCGCGTCACGACGGATCGTCACGACGCCGGCGGAGGGCTTGGCGGCCAGGATCTCTCCGATGCGCATCCTGTGACGGTAGCCCCGGCGCACGACGCTCCGCCAGACCCTGTCGGAGGCTGCCCTGTTGTGGGTACCTCTTCGGGAACGGAAGGGAGTAGTCATGTCCACGATCGGTTGGATCATCCTCGCGGTGGTCGTGGTGGCGGTGCTGTTGCTCGCGCTCGCGGTGTGGCGATCGGCGCGCCGCAGGGTGCGCAGCGAGCGCGCTCACGAGATGCGCAGCGAGGCCCGCGGCCACGCCGCCGAGATCGGCACCAGTCGCGCAGAGGCCCAGGAGGCCGAGGCGCGCGCGACCGCCGCACGCCTGGAGGCGGATCGTGTCCAGCGGGAGGCCGATGCCGCGAAGACCGCGCTGGCCCAGGACGAGGCCGCGCACGAGGACCGGCTGCGCGAGGCGGACCGGATCGACCCGGCCGTGAATCACCGGGCACGCGACTACGAGCCCACCACGCCGGATGAGGGTGTCCCCGGTGCCCCGGGTGTCGTGGACGGTGAAGGCGACGGCACTCCGCCGGGGGACGGCGCCTACCCTTCCAACGGCGGCGCCCACCGCGCGCCGGACTGACGGCCCCTCAGGAACGGCCCCTCCGGAACGCCTCAGGAACGGCGCAGCGGGGTGACCGATCCGGGGCCGCTGGTCGGCCAGTCCGGGTCGTCGCCGTCGGGAACGCTGCCCAGGAACGACAGCGCCGCGTCGTGCAGGTGCCCGTTGGTGGCCAGCGCGTTGCCACCCCACGGGCCGTCCTCGCCGTCGAGCGAGGTGAAGACCCCACCGGCCTCGGTCACGATCGGGACCAGCGCGGCCATGTCGTAGAGCTCCAGCTCGGGCTCGGCGGCGATGTCGACCGCACCCTCGGCGAGCAGCATGTACGACCAGAAGTCGCCGTAGCCGCGGGTGCGCCAGCACCGCCGCATCAGCGCCATGAAGTCGTCGAGCCGGCCGCGCTCCTCCCAGCCGTTCAGCGAGGCGTAGGCCAGCGAGGCGTCCTCGAGGCGGCGCACGTCGGAGACCTGGTTGCGGGTCGCCTTCATCAGCGACTTGCCGGTCCAGCTGCCCTGGTCCTTGGTGGCCCACCAGCGGCGACCGAGCTGCGGCGCCGAGACGACGGACATCACGACCTCGTCCTCGACCGCGAGCGCGATCAGGGTGGCCCACACCGGAACCCCCCGGACATAGTTCTTGGTCCCGTCGATGGGGTCGATGATCCAGCGCCGGGAGGCGGTCCCGGAGGAGCCCTCCTCCTCGCCGGTGATCGCGTCGCGGGATCGGGCGCGGGAGAGCGTACGGCGGATCGACTCCTCGACGGCCTTGTCGGCGTCGCTGACCGGGGTGAGGTCGGGCTTGGTCATGACGTGCAGGTCGAGCGCCTTGAACCGGTCGGCGCTGATCGAGTCGGCGTCGTCGGCGAGCAGGTGCGCGAGACGCAGGTCGTCGGTGTAGTCGGTCGCCACGGGACCACCCTAGTTGCACGCGGTGGCCCGCGAGCCTTTCCCGAGGTCCTCAGGTCGCTGTCATGTCCACCCGGCAGGATGGACGCATGACGGTCGACGGCCTCCCCCTGCATCCGCTCATCGTGCACGCGACGGTGGTCGCCCTGCCCGTGCTGGCGCTGCTGTCACTCGCGTACCTGCGGCCCGCCTGGCGCGGGCGCCTCCGGTTCCCGCTCCTCGCCATCGGGGTGGTGGCGGCGGTGCTGATGTGGCTGACCTCGGCCAGCGGCGACTCGCTCAAGCACGACCGGTTCTCCACCGTGACCGGCGAGCTCGCCCGGCGGATCCAGCACCACGAGGACCTGGCCGGCAAGCTCGCGGTGGCGACGTACTCGCTGGCGGCCGTCGTCGTCATCGTGACGTTCCTCGGTCGCCGGCTGCCCGCGCCGGGCCGCTGGGTCGGCTCGGTCCTGATGGTCGCCGGGGCGATCACCGTGGGCGTCCTCGTCGTGCTGACCGGACACGCGGGCGCCGAGGCCGCCTGGGCGCAGTAGCCGTCGGCGGAGCCACGGCAAAGAAACCGCTCAGACCGCGGATCCGCTGACCGATCGAAGCCGCGTTTGGCGGCGGGCATCCCGCTGGCCCGGGACAGCGCTGCCGCGCAGAAGGAACCGCTCATGTCTGTCGACCTCCTGAACGAGAACGCCCTCACCACCGCGCCCGCCGACCCCGTCTCGATCGGGTACGGCGCCGTCGATGCGATGGGCATCGGCGCCTTCGTGATCGATCCTCGCTTCCAGATCCTGCACGCCAACCCGGCGGCGCTGAGCGACGTCGCCGCGATCACCGGCCAGCGGGTCCCCCTCGACGCGTTGATCGGCCTCAGCTTCGACATCGTCCTGCAGAACCGCCACGACCTGGCGCAGGTCGTGGCGGACCCGAGCCGGATGCCGTTCGAGATGCAGGACCAGATGGGCGACCGGATCCTCGAGGTCTCCCTGCGCGCCATCCACGACGCCACCGGCGCGTACCACGGAGCGCTCTGCAGCGCCGTCGACGTCACCGAGCGGGTCAACGCCGAGCGCACCGCCGCCGACGCCGAGACCGACGCGGCCACCACCAACACGCTGCTCACCCGCCTGGCCGGCAACGAGACCCGCGAGGTCGCGATGCAGAACGCCCTCGACGTCCTGGCCGAGCGCTGGCAGCTCCCCTATCTGGCCTACTGGTCCATCGACGAGGCGGGCCTCATGGTCGCCGTCCAGGACGCCGGCGTGCCGGGCATCCGTGAGCAGGGCCGCGAGTTCGACGCCCAGGTGCAGTGGGCCCGTGGCGAGGGCCTGTGCGGCAAGGCCTGGTCGACGCGCGACCTCTTCTACATCGCCGACGTCGCGTCGGCCACCGACGCCGACTGGGCGGGCGCCCAGGAGGCCGCGGCCGCGGGCGTGAAGTCCGCCCTGGCCTTCCCGATCACGACGGGCGGCCAGGTCGTCGGCGCGATCGAGGTCGCCTTCGACGTCCAGCTGCTCCTGTCCGAGCAGCGCAAGGCCGCGATCCGCTCGATCGCGCAGATCATCTCGGACGCCATGCAGCGCGCCGCCGCCTCCGAGCGCACCCTGGCCGAGGCCGGGGACAACCAGCGCCGCCTCGACGAGCTGCTCGTCTTCGTACGGAAGGTCTCGGCCGGCGATCTCGCCACCGACACCGACGTCCTCGGCAACGACAACCTCGGCCAGATGGGTGCCGGGCTCAACGAGCTGGTCAGCTCGTTCCGCTCCTCGCTGGCCCAGATCAACCGCACGGCCGACACCCTCAACCTCGCCGCCGGCGAGCTGACCGCCGTCGCCCAGGGCATGGACGACGGCGCCGCCCAGACCACCGACCGCGCCTCGACCGCGTCGGCCGCCTCGGTCGAGGTCTCCGCCTCGATCCAGACCGTCGCCACCGCCGCCGAGGAGATGACCGCGAGCATCCGCGAGATCGCCCGCAACGCCACCGACGCCTCGACCGTGGCGACCCAGGCCGTCAGCATCGCCGGGAACACCCAGGGCACCGTCGCCTCGCTCGGCGAGGCGAGCGCCGAGATCGGCAAGGTCGTCAAGGTGATCACCACGATCGCCGCCCAGACGAACCTGCTCGCGCTCAACGCCACCATCGAGGCCGCCCGCGCCGGCGACGCGGGTCGCGGCTTCGCGGTGGTCGCCAACGAGGTCAAGGAGCTCTCCAGCCAGACCGCGAGGGCGACCGAGGAGATCAGTCAGCGGATCGCGGCGATCCAGGGCAGCACCACCGACGCGGTCGAGGCGATCGCGCAGATCACCGGGGTGATCACCGAGATCAACGACATCACCGGCACCATCGCCAGCGCCGTGGAGGAGCAGACCGCCACGACCAACGAGATCGCCCGCTCGGTCACCGAGGCCGCCAGCGGCGCCAACGGGATCGCCGAGGACGCCACCCAGGTCGCCCGCGCCGCCGCGGAGACCCAGGCCGGCGCCCAGGGCACGCTGGACGCGGCCACCCGCCTCACCTCGATGGCCGGCGAGCTCAAGGACCTGGTCGGTCACTTCCGGCTCTGACACGGGCCCGGAGGCCGGGCGGTTTACAGCACGGTCGAGACGGCGTGGATCAGCACGCCGACCAGGCCACCGACGATGGTGCCGTTGATCCGGATGAACTGCAGGTCACGACCGACGTGCAGCTCGATCCGCTGGGAGGCCTCACGCCCGTCCCAGCGCTCGATGGTGTGGGTGATGACGGCGGTGGCCTCCTTGCCGTACCGCTTCACGACGTAGACCAGGCCGTCCGCGGCGATGCCGTCGAACCGCTCCTGCAGAGCAACGTCGCCGGAGAGCCGTACGCCGAAGCGGGTCACCTCCTGCACCAGGCGGGCGCGCAGCGCGCCCTCGTCGTCCTCGAGCGCGGTGGTGAGGGCGCGCCGGAAGGCGTTCCAGAGGTCGACCGAGGTCGCCAGCACCTGCGGGTGCTCCAGCAGCCGGAGCTTGAACTGCTCGGCCCGCTCCTGGGTCGCGGCGTCGTGCTGGAGGTTGGTGGCGAGCTCGCCGAGCAGCTGGTCGAGGGCGACCCGCGCCCGGTGGTGCCGGTCGTCGCGGATCTCGGCGACCCAGCGGACGATCTCGACGTGGATGCGTGCCGCGGCCGGGTCGCGCAGCGCCGTCGGGATCCACCATGGCGCCCTCTCTCCCAACACGTCGGTCACGGTCTCGGGGTTGGCCAGCAGCCAGCCGTGCAGCTCGACCAGGGCGAGCTCGACCAGGCCGTGGTGCAGGTCGTCGGCGAGGGCGCCCTCGAGCGCGCCGCCGAGCAGCGGCGCGATCCGCTCCTCGGCGAAGCGCGGCACCAGCACGTCGTGGACCAGCTCGGCGATGTGGTCGTCGCGGACCCGGCCGAGTCCGGCCGCGGCGACCGTGGAGACCTCGTCGACCAGCGTCCGGGCGTTGCTCTCCTGCGCCAGCCACGCTCCGGCCCGGCGGGCGGGCCGGACCACCGCGATCCGCTCGCGGAGCACGTTCTCGGCCAGGAAGTTCTCCCCGACGAACTCCTCCAGGCTGTGCCCGATGTCGTCCTTGCGGCGCGGGATCAGCGCCGTGTGCGGGATCGGCAGTCCGAGCGGGTGCCGGAAGAGCGCCGTCACTGCGAACCAGTCCGCGATGGCGCCGACCATCGAGGCCTCGGCACCGGCGTTGACGAAGCCGAGGAAGCCGTCCTGGTGCAGCGTCAGCAGGAAGACGACCGCCGCCACGACGAGCAACGAGGTGGCCACCGTACGCATCCTGCGAAGCGCCTTGCGGCGGGCGCCGTCGGCGGTCGTGTCCGTGATCGGGCTGGCGATCGGGCTGGCCGTCATGGCGGTGATTCTGCTCCCTCTGCTGATTCTTTCCGGAGACCGTCCCCGTGTCAGAATTCTCTAATGCACAATCGCACGGTCATCACCTTCGGCACGTTCGACGTCTTCCATGTCGGCCATCTCCGTGTGATCGAGCGTGCGTCCCATCTGGGCACCCGACTCGTCGTCGGGGTCAGTGCCGATGCTCTCAACCTGCGCAAGAAGAACCGCGAGCCGGTCTTCAGCCAGGCCGAGCGGCTCGCGATCGTCGGATCGCTGAAGCAGGTCGACGAGGTCTTCCTCGAGGAGAGCCTCGAGCTGAAGCGCGACTACATCCTCAAGTACGCCGCTGACGTGCTCGTGATGGGCGACGACTGGGCCGGCCGCTTCGACGAGTTCAGCGACATCTGCGAGGTCGTCTACCTGCCGCGTACGCCGGCGATCTCCACCACCGCGCTGATCGAGAAGATCGCAGGCTCGGAGCTGGCGGGCATGCCAGGCGCCGAGCCCCTGATGTCTGCCTGATCAGCCCGGCCGGAGAACGCGGTCCGATGGAATGCGGGCCGGTGGAATGCGGGCCGGAGGAATGCGGTCCGGTCCGCCCCGGTTGGCGAGGGTATGAGCAACCTCGTGATCTTCGGCGGAACCGGCTACGCCGGCGGCAACATCGCGGCTGAGGCCGTCAAGCGCGGCCACACCGTCATCTCCTACTCCCGCACCCTGCCCGAGCGTCCGCTCGTCGGCGTCGAGTACCGCACCGGCTCGATCACCGATAGCCACGTGCTGAGCCACGCCGGCCAGGACGGCGACGAGATCGTGGTGGCCGTGCACGGTGCCGACGTCGACGGGAAGAAGCTCGTCGACGTGGTCCCGGCGCTGGTCGCGACCGCGCTGGCGCACGGCGCCCGGCTCGGCGTCGTCGGCGGGGCAGGCAGCTCGCTGGTCGCCGAGGGCGGCCCGCGGCTGATCGACACCCCGGAGTTCCACGACGAGTGGAAGGCGGAGGCCTCGGCGCATGCCGAGGTGCTGGAGGCGCTGCGCCGCTCGCCGGAGGAGCTGCGCTGGTTCTACGTCTCCCCCGCCGCGCTCTTCGGCGCGTTCGCGCCCGGCGAGACCACCGGCGCCTACCGCACCGGCGGCGACGTCCTGGTCACCCAGGAGGACGGCTCCTCGGAGATCTCCGGCACGGACTTCGCGCTCGCCTTCGTCGACGAGATCGAGCAGTCCCACCACCCTCGCCAGCGGTTCACCGTCGGCCACTGACCAGACCTGCGACGACGACCGCGCCGGCACTCGGGTCGTAACCACCCGGCCGGCACGGTCGTTGTCGTGTCATGGACGACACGCTGCTGGTGCTCACCGGACGACTGCCCCGCCAGCGGCGCGACCTGGCCCTCGACATCTGCGTCGAGGTGATCGCGATAGCCCCCGATCTGCCCGGCGGCCACCCCGGCCGGGCGGCGCGCAGCGCGGTGATGCTGCTGCTCGAGATGGCGATGCCCGAGCAGTCCGAGAGCGACCGTCGCCAGCTGGCGCACGCGGCCGAGCGGGCCGTGGTCGGCGCCGCGTGAACGCCCCGCGGGGGCCCGCAACTCTTAACCCAGGAGATACATCGCGAAACTGAACGGCAACGTTCAGACTGGGACGATCACCGAAGCGATTGACCCGATGCCTGGAGGAGCCCCATGACGATCGTCCGCGCAGCCATCTCGCAGACCACCTGGACCGGCGACAAGGACTCGATGCTGGACCGGCACGAGAAGTTCGCGCGCGATGCCGCGGCCCAGGGTGCCCACGTGATGTGCTTCCAGGAGCTCTTCTACGGCCCCTACTTCGGCATCACCCAGGACAAGAAGTACTACCGCTACGCCGAGCCGGTCGACGGGCCCGTCGTCCAGCGCTTCGCGGCGATCGCCAAGGAGCTCGGCATGGTGATGGTCCTGCCGATCTACGAGGAGGCGGAGACCGGCATCTACTTCAACACCTCGGTCCTGGTCGACGCGGACGGCACCATCCTCGGCACGTACCGCAAGGTGCACATCCCGCACGTGGAGAAGTTCTGGGAGAAGTTCTACTTCAAGCCCGGCAACCTCGGCTTCCCGGTCTACGAGACCGCCGTCGGCAAGGTCGGCATGTACATCTGCTACGACCGGCACTTCCCGGAGGGCTGGCGCGAGCTCGGCCTCAACGGCGCCCACATGGTCTTCAACCCCAACGCCACCAAGCCCGGGCTCTCCAACCGGCTCTGGGAGGTCGAGGGCCCCGCCGCGGCGGTCGCCAACGGCTACTTCGTGCTCCAGCCCAACCGGGTGGGCCTGGAGGACAACGAGTACGGCGCCGAGGCGGTGAACTTCTACGGCACCTCCAACGTGATCGACCCGCGGGGCAACTTCGTCGGCGAGCGCGGCAGCAGCGAGCACGAGGAGCTCCTGGTACGCGACCTCGACATGGACATGGTCCAGGAGATGCGCGACGACTGGCAGTTCTACCGCGATCGCCGGCCGTCCACGTACACCCACATCGCCACCCCCGGGGTGAACTCCTGATGGCGCGATCCTCGACGACGCTCATCACGGGCGGCACCGTCGTCTCCGCCACCGGTCGCACCCGGGCGGACGTCCTGGTCGACGGCGAGACGATCGTCGCGCTCATCGCCCCCGGCGCCACGCCCTTCGGCACGATCAGCGCGGACCGGGTGATCGACGCGAGCGACAAGTACGTCATCCCCGGCGGGGTCGACGCGCACACCCACATGGAGATGCCGTTCGGCGGGACCTTCGCCTCGGACACGTTCGAGACCGGCACCCGGGCGGCCGCGTGGGGCGGCACCACCACCATCGTCGACTTCGTCGTGCAGTACCCCGAGCAGAACGTCCTCGACCAGTACCACCTGTGGCACGAGAAGGCCGCCGGCAACTGCGCCATCGACTACGGCTTCCACCAGATCCTCAGCGACGTGCAGGACAGCTCACTGACGGCGATGGACGAGCTGATCGCCGAGGGCGTCACCAGCTTCAAGCTGTTCATGGCCTACAAGGGCGTCTTCCTCTCCGACGACGGCCAGATCCTGCGGGCCTTCCAGAGGGGCGCCGAGAACGGCGCGATGATGATGATGCACGCCGAGAACGGCGCGATCATCGACGTGCTGGTCCAGCAAGCCCTCGCCGCCGGCAACACCTCCCCGTACTGGCACGGCATGACCCGCCCCTGGCAGGCCGAGGAGGAGGCGACCCACCGCGCGATCATGCTGGCCGACCTGACCGGAGCGCCGCTCTACATCGTGCACGTCTCGGCCAAGCAGGCCGTCGAGCAGATCGCGGCCGCTCGGGACCGGGGGCTCAACGTCTTCGGCGAGACCTGTCCGCAGTACCTGTACCTTTCGCTCGAGGAGCAGCTGGCCGCGGTCAGCGAGCAGTGGGGCGACCTCGAAGGTGCCAAGTGGGTCTGCTCGACGCCCTTGAGGTCGAGGGCCGAAGGTCATCAGGACCGGATGTGGCGCTCGCTGCGCACCAACGACATCCAGATGGTGTCCACCGACCACTGCCCCTTCTGCATGAAGGACCAGAAGGAGCTGGGCCGCGGGGACTTCTCCAAGATCCCCAACGGCATCGGCTCGGTCGAGAACCGGATGGACCTGATGTACCAGGGCGTCGTCGCGGGGCAGATCACGCTGGAGCGCTGGGTCGAGATCACCTCCACCACCCCGGCCCGGATGTTCGGCATGTACGGCCGCAAGGGCGTCATCGCCCCCGGAGCCGATGCCGACATCGTCGTCTACGACCCGGCGGGCCACACCTCCATCGGGCTGGGCCCGGGCCGTACCGCCCACCACATGAACATGGACTACTCCGCCTGGGAGGGGTTCGAGATCGACGGCCACGTCGACCTGGTGATGTCGCGCGGCGCGGTGGTCGTCGACGAGACCGGCTACGTCGGGAGCAAGGGGCACGGGCGTTACGTGAAGCGCGGGCTGTCGCAGTACCTGAGCTGATCTCGATACACCCTCGCTTCGCTCGGGCACTCGATCACCGGAAGGGACACACCCGCTCCTCGCTCCCACCTCAACCACCAACGAAAGGCAAGAGATGGACTTCGGTGTCGTCCTGCAGACCAACCCGCCGGCCTGGCGGACCGTCTCCTTGGCCAAGCGCGCCGAGGAGTACGGGTTCAGCCACGTCTGGACCTTCGACTCGCACCTGCTGTGGATGGAGCCCTACGTCATCTACAGCCAGATCCTGGCCGAGACGAAGCGGATCACGGTGGGGCCGTTCGTGACCAACCCGGCGACCCGCGACTGGACGGTCACGGCGAGCGTCTTCGCCACCCTCAACGAGATGTACGGCAACCGGACCATCTGCGGCATGGGCCGCGGCGACTCCGCTGTCCGGGTCCTCAACGGCAAGCCGTCGACGATCAAGGAGATGCGCGAGGCGACCCACGTGATCCGCGAGCTGGGCAACTGCCGCAGCGTCGAGATCAACGGCGCGACCCTGCAGTTCCCGTGGGCGACCTCGTCCCGGCTCGAGGTCTGGATCGCCGCGTACGGCCCGCTCGCGCTCAAGGCCGCCGGAGAGGTGGGCGACGGCTTCATCCTGCAACTGGCCGATCTCGACATCGCGGCGTGGATGATCGCGGCGGTCAGGAAGGCGGCCGCCGGGGCCGGCCGTGACCCGGAGTCGCTGACGTTCTGCGTGGCCGCTCCCGCATACGTCACCGACGGGTCCGACGCAGCCCTCGCGCACGCCCGCGAGCAGTGCCGCTGGTTCGGCGGGATGGTGGGCAACCACGTCGCCGACATCGTGGCGAAGTACGGGGCCTCGACAGGCTCGACCACCGGAGGCTCGACCACCGGAGGCTCGACCACCGGAGGCTCGACCACCGAGGCCGTCCCGCAGGCACTGACCGACTACATCAAGGGTCGCCAGGACTACGACTACAACGAGCACGGCCGGGCCGGGAACACGCACGCCGGCTTCGTGCCCGACGAGATCGTCGACCGGTTCTGCCTGATCGGCACGCCGCAGGAGCAGGTCGCCAAGCTCGAGGCCCTGCGCGAGCTCGGCGTGGACCAGTTCGCCGTCTATCTCCAGCACGACGCGAAGGAGGAGACGCTCGCGGCGTACGGCGAGCACGTCATCCCCCTGGTCAACCGCCCGGCGACGGCCAAGCAGTGACCGAGGGTGGCGAGTGAGCCATCCGTAGCGTTGACTGAGAAGCGCGCACCTTCCTTCTCCGAGACCCCCGAAATCAGGCCCCCGATGACGAGCACCATCAGCGCCGGCACCGACCTCGACGCCCGCGCCCGCGAGCTGGATCGCGCCCACGTCTTCCACTCCTGGTCCGCCCAGGGTGCCCTGGACCCGCTGGTCGTGGCCGGCGGCAGCGGCAGCCGGGTGTGGGATCACGCCGGGCGCACCTACCTCGACTTCTCCAGCCAGCTGGTCAACGTCAACATCGGCCATCAGCACCCCAAGGTCGTCGCCGCGATCCGCGAGCAGGCCGAGCTCCTCACCACCATCGCCCCGGCCACCGCCAACCTCGCTCGCGGCGAGGCGGCGGCACGGATCGCCGCCCGGGCACCGGAGCCGTTCAACACGGTCTTCTTCACCAACGGCGGCGCCGACGCGAACGAGAACGCCATCCGGATGGCGCGCCTGTTCACCGGTCGCGACAAGGTGCTCTCGACGTACCGCTCCTATCACGGCAACACCGGGGCGGCGATCGTCTCGACCGGCGACTGGCGCCGGGTGCCCAACGAGTACGCCCGGGGCCACGCCCACTTCTTCGGCCCGTACGCCTACCGCTCGGAGTTCTGGGCCGACACTCCCGAGCAGGAGGGCGAGCGTGCCCTGCACCACCTGCGCCGGGTGATCGAGTCGGAGGGCCCGGGCACGATCGCCGCGA
Source organism: Nocardioides sp. JCM 18998 (assembly GCF_055391535.1). Lineage (NCBI taxonomy): Bacteria > Bacillati > Actinomycetota > Actinomycetes > Propionibacteriales > Nocardioidaceae > Nocardioides > Nocardioides sp. JCM 18998. Next base: position 2,756,967 of record NZ_AP043886.1, on the reverse strand, counting down.
TCCTGCTCGAGACGATCCCCGGCACGGCCGGCGTCCTGATGCCGCCGCGGGGCTACCTCGCCGGGGTCCGCGCGCTGGCCGACGAGTTCGACATCCTGCTCATCCTCGACGAGGTGATGGCCGGATTCGGCCGGACCGGACACTGGCTGGCGCTGGACGCCTACAACATCGACGGCGCGGTGGTCCCCGATCTGATCAGCTTCGCCAAGGGCGTGAACTCCGGCTACGTGCCGGCCGGCGGCGTGCTGATCAGCGACCCGATCGCGGCGACCTTCGAGGATCGGGTCTTCCCGGGCGGTCTCACCTACTCGGGGCACCCGCTGGCGATGGCCTCGATCGTGGCGACCCTCGACGCGATGAGCGAGGAGGGCATCGTGGAGAACGCCGCCACCATCGGTCGTGACCACATCGGCCCCGCGCTGGAGGCGCTCGCCGCCAAGCATGACGTCATCGGCGAGGTGCGCGGCACCGGCGTCTTCTGGGCCGTCGAGCTGGTCGCCGACGCCGGGACCCGTGCCCCCCTCCCCGCCGCCGCCATGGCGCAGATCAAGCGCGACCTCCTGGCCCGCGACCTCCTGCCTTTCGTGCAGGACAACCGCATCCACGTCGTACCGCCCTGCGTCGTCACCGCGGAGGAGGTCGCGACCGCGATCTCCATCTACGACGACGTCCTCGGCTCCCTGTGACCACGCCCGCCGAAAGGAAGACCTCATGAGCGACCTCCCGATCCTCGACCACTGGATCGACGGCACCACCACGCCCGGCACGGGCAGCCGCCTCGGCGACGTCTACGACCCCGCGCTCGGCAGCGTGCAGCGTCGCGTCCGATTCGGCACGGCCGCCGATGTCGACACCGCCGTGGGTGCTGCCCAGAAGGCCTTCGCCGAGTGGGGCGAGGCCTCGCTCGCACGCCGGATGCAGGTGATGTTCGCCTTCCGCGAGCTGCTCAACGCGCGCAAGGGCGAGCTGGCCGCGATCCTCACCGCCGAGCACGGCAAGGTGCTCTCTGACGCTGCCGGCGAGATCGCCCGTGGGCTGGAGGTCGTGGAGTTCGCGTGCGCCATGCCGCACCTGATCAAGGGCGCGATGTCCGAGAACGTCTCGACCGGGGTCGACGTGCACAGCCTCAAGCAGCCGCTGGGCGTGGTCGGGATCATCAGCCCGTTCAACTTCCCGGCGATGGTCCCGATGTGGTTCTTCCCGATCGCGATCGCGGCCGGCAACACCGTCGTGCTCAAGCCCTCGGAGAAGGACCCGTCGGCGGCCAACTGGATGGCCGCGCTCCTCGCCGAGGCGGGCCTGCCCGCGGGCGTCTTCAACGTCGTGCACGGCGACAAGGAGGCGGTGGCCGCGCTCCTGGTCCACCCCGACGTCGCCTCGATCTCCTTCGTCGGCTCGACGCCGATCGCGAAGTACGTCTACGAGACCGGCACGGCCGCTGGCAAGCGTGTCCAGGCGCTCGGCGGTGCGAAGAACCACATGCTGGTGCTGCCCGACGCCGACCTCGACCTGGTCGCCGACGCGGCCGTCAATGCGGGCTTCGGCTCCGCCGGGGAGCGCTGCATGGCCGTCTCGGTCGTCCTCGCCGTCGACACCGTCGCCGACGCCATCATCGAGAAGGTCACCACCCGGATGGCCGGCCTGAGGACCGGCGACGGGCGACGCGGCAACGACATGGGGCCGCTCATCACCGCAGCCCATCGCGACAAGGTCGCCTCGTACGTCGACGTCGCCCGCGCCGACGGCGCCGAGGTCGTCGTGGACGGCCGGGTCGGACAGGCCGGGGTCGAGATCGACGGCGAGCCCGACGGGTTCTGGGTCGGCCCGACGCTGATCGACCGCGTGCCGACCACCTCGACGGTCTACACCGAGGAGATCTTCGGCCCGGTGCTCTCGATCGTGCGGGTCAGCGGCTACGAGGAGGGCCTGGAGCTGATCAACTCCGGGCAGTTCGGGAACGGCACCGCGATCTTCACCAACGACGGCGGAGCTGCCCGCCGGTTCCAGCGTGAGGTGCAGGTCGGGATGGTCGGGATCAACGTGCCGATCCCGGTGCCCGTCGCGTACCACTCCTTCGGCGGCTGGAAGTCATCGCTGTTCGGGGACGCGAAGGCCTACGGCGTGCAGGGCGTCGACTTCTTCACTCGTGAGAAGGCCGTGACGACCCGCTGGCTCGACCCGAGCCACGGCGGCATCAACCTGGGCTTCCCGCAGAACGCCTGAGCCCGGCCGCTGATCAGCGGGTCCAGTCGATGGCGTCGTACTCGGCTCGCAGCCGTGCGCCGCGAGCAGGGTCGTGCTGGGCGACCCAGGCGATCCGGCCGCGCAGGTGCTCCTCGAACGCAGGCACGCCTGCGCGGTTCTGGGTGCTCGGTCCGTGGATCCGGCAGTTGTGCAGGATGGCGCGCAGTAGGTCGATCTCGCGACGCGCGACGTGCGGGCGCTCGTTGACGACCAGGCCGCCGAGCGTCTGGCGGCCGCCGCGTGGCATGACGCCGGTCTTGCGGGGATTGAGCCGGAAGCCCTCGTCGCGCACGATCTCCTCGACTGCGTCAATCAGTCGCGAGGTCCCGATCCGCCAGCCGCCGTCACCGGAGAGGGCGAGGTCGTCGGCGTACCGGGTGTACCGCCCTCCCCAGGCTCGGGCGAGCGCGTCGAGCCGTACGTCGAGCCGGAACGCCGCGAGGTTGGCCAGCGCCGGCGAGGTGGGCGCACCCTGCGGGAGGTGCGGAGCCGCGAGCCGCCGTCCCAGGCGCCAGTGGGCCGCAGCGAGACCCTCCGACGCGGGCCTGGGGATGACACGCCACGCCGCGAGCGGCAACACGCTGGTGCTCAGCCCCGCAAGGCGGTGGGCCACCGGCTCGGGGTAGCCCGCCGAGCGCCAGATCCCGTAGACGCGCGAGACGGTCACGCTGGCGAAGAACGCCTCCAGGTCGAGTCTGATGACGACGGGCCTCCCGGCGTGCGGTGCGGCGTAGGAGGCGACGGAGCCGCCGGGGCGGAAGCCGCGGGCGGCGCCGTGCGGCGGGATCCGGGCGAGGAGCTCGTCGAGGAGGAGACGCTGGATGCTCTTCAGGCGCGGCTTCGGCGCCTCCAACACACGGATCGCTCCGCTGGGTGCAACCCGGTGGCTGACGCGATAGTGCTGGAGTGGTGCGTCGCTGGCGGTCCTGGCCAAGCGCCGCGGGTCGGCGAACCAGTCGAGCTCGGCGTCGGTGACATCCATGAGGTCGGCGAGCGCGGCGAGGTCGTCGAGGACCGGCAGGTGCCAGCGGTTGGTCACCATGCGGGTGGCGCCGAGCGGCTGTACGACGGGTCGGTCCCGGCTCGCCCTCTCGGCAGCAGGCAGGGTGGCGATCACCTCGGCGAGCGCACGCGGCTGGTCGAAAGGCGCTCGCACGAAGATCTCCAGCGTCTGGCGGGCGATCGGCGTGAGCCAGCCGGGCCGGCGGCCCAGGACGGCCGTACCGCTCTCGACCAGGCCGGGACCGGTCCACTCACCGGCGAGGAAGGCCGCCGCCAGGGCGCGGGCAAGGTCCGGTCTCATCGGTGAGGGCGCCGGGCGCTGGGGTGCGGCAGCGCAGCTCGACCTGTCCCGTCGTGCGCGCGATGTCCTGCAGCGAAGCGCAGCCGCTCGCGCGCGGTGCCGTGCCCGGACGTACCGGTGGCCCCCGGGGTAGCCCCGGGGAGGCAGACCGATGACGCGCATCGGCGTGCCGTCTCGAGTACGCGCTGCCGCACGGCGACACCCTAGCCACACCGACACCGACGCGTACGGCCTTCGGAGGAGCGGTTTCAGCGGCGACGCCGCCGTCGTGGTGGGGCGGGCCCTAGCCCGGTGGTTGAGGTGCGAGCTCCGGTGGTTGAGGTGCGAGCGCAGCGAGGCTCGAAACCCCGGTAGCCCCGGTGGGGTCGACGTGGAAGTGCTGGTGGTGGGGGCTGGTCCAGAGGAACTCGCCGGGACTCAGCTGGGTGTAGCTCCAGCCGGTGTGGGTCTTGACCCGATGGTGGAGTCGGCACAGGGGTGCCAGGTTCGCCGAGGTGGTGGTGCCGCCGTGTTCGTAGGGGTCGATGTGGTCCAGATCGGCGGTCCGGGCGGTGCGGGTGCAGTGCGGGAACACGCAGACCTGGTTGCGCAGCACGATCTGCTCCCGCAGCGTCACGGAGGGCTGGTAGCCGCTCGAGGTGATCTCGGTGTTGAGGTCGATGACCGGCCGGATGCTCACTGTCGTGCCGGGGCGGGTGAGCCAGGTGCAAAGGCGGTCGATCCCGACCATGTAGTCGCCGGAGCCGTGCTCGACCTGAGCCACCTCCCGCTCGGCCGCGTCCAGGTGGACGTACAGGGTCGCAGTGCTGCCGCCGGTGGTGATCTCTCCGGTGGTCAGGTCGAGTCCGAGCTCGCGGCGTGCGATCTCTCCCACCGCCAACGCCCGCCGCACATCCAACGACTCCTCCGAGCCGGCCAGGAGCAGGGCGTGCGCGGCGCGGGCGATCGCGGTCTCGAAGTCGCGGGCATCCACCACATCCAGGGATGCGCTCAGCCCGGCGCAGCCGCCGGTGACGTCGCGGTCGTGGATGGTGACGTGGCGGTGCTCGGCAGCTTCGGCCTCCTGGGCCTTTGCTTCTTCGGGGTCGAAGCGTCGGATCGCCTCGGTGACCATGCGTTCGAGGCGCACGATCCCGATCTTGTGCGCGACCGGTGCCACCTGGGCATCCACCCAGGCTGCCGCGTCCGGAGACAGGGCGAGGGTGTGGTCGGCGATGCGGCGGGCCTTGTACGGCTCCAACGGCCCCGACGCCATTCGTGCCCACACGAGTGGCAGTCGGTAGCGCAGTTCCAGGACGGTGCCGAGCCACAGGCGGGCCGAGTCGGCGGAACGTCCCAGGGCGGTGGCCAGCTCGGCGATCGCGAACTCCGCCACCAGCGGCGCCCCCTCACCGGCGATCGCGAGCTCGTGGTCGGTGCCCGGCACCGTCATCGCCCGATCGATCGAGTCGGTCGAGTGCAGGTCCGCCCACTCCAAGGCGAGGCGCATGAGCCGGATCTCGGCCTGGCGGGCGTCCTCGCGCGCCGCGCCCATCGCATCCAGGAGTCCGGCCGGGGTGTCCCGGTCGAGATCCTGGATCGGTGCGGTGGTCATGGGTCGAATCTACGGACAGGGTCCGACAGTTTTGGCCTCATCGGACCTGTCCAGAGACGTCTTTTCGAATATCTTCTCTGGTCCTTGCTCTGTGCCACGGGGCTAGTGGCCCGACGGAACGGTGCTCTCGGCACCTGCTGTGCCAAGACACTCGAGTGGCACCTGCTGTGCCGCTCTTCCCTTGAAATCTCTGGCTGGAACCGTCGCCTCCGGTACGCCACCCGCCCACCGGCAGCTGCCGGTGGGCGGGTGGCGTCTGTAGGGCCTGCTGGCGATCACGAAGACGAACGAGAGAAGCGTGGTACAGCGGGTACCACCTACCTGTCTTGGCACAGACCGCGCTGAGAGCACCGTTCCGTCGGGCCACCATGCGTGTGGTCCCGTCCGAAGACAACGTGTCGGAGGGCCGCGTCGGTCGTGTGGGAGGGCCGAGTCGGCGGTGTGGGAGGGCCGAGTCAGTCCTCGCGACGGTTGGCGCGGCGTATGTCGCGTGGCGGCTTGCCGCCGAGGTAGGAGGCGGACGAGTCGACCAGGAAGCCTCGCTTGAGGAGCTCGCGACCGACCAGCATCCGGAAGCCCATCGCGTCACGGCGGGTCAGGGTGACCTCGGCGGGGACGACGCGGCCGCACAGCCGCACGTCCAGCGTGACGACGTACCGCTCCTCCACGTGCCCCGACGACGACCGGACGTGGCGGATGTCGTGGACCGGCAGCTCGACCCGCACGGGGTCGGCCGTCGAGCGCTGCCAGGGGTGGATCTCGAAGCGCACCCACGCCGCACCCTCGCGTTCGAACCGCTCGAGTCCGAAGGCATGCAACGATGACGTCTGGGCGCCGGTGTCTACCTTGGCCTTGAGCCATTCGACCTCGACACCCGGCAACCCGACCCATTCGCGCCAGCCGACGGTGCGGGTGGGATCGTTCTTCGACACGTCGCCTATCCAAGCAGGATTCCCTCGTGAAGATCGCCATCTTGTCCCGAGCGCCGCGCAGTTACAGCACGCAGCGCCTTCGCCAGGCTGCCCTCGACCGGGGGCACAAGGTCAAGGTGCTCAACACCCTGCGCTTCGCGATCGACCTCTCCGGCGAGGACCCCGATCTGCACTTCCGGGGCAAGCAGCTCTCCGAGTACGACGCGGCGCTGCCCCGCATCGGTGCCTCGATCACCTACTACGGCACCGCCGTGGTGCGGCAGTTCGAGCAGATGGACGTCTACACGCCCAATACCGCCAGCGGCATCACCAACTCACGCGACAAGCTGCGCGCCAACCAGATCCTGTCGCGGCACGGCATCGCGATGCCGCCGACCGCGTTCGTGCGCAACCGCGCCGACGTGGTGCCCGCCATCAAGCGGGTCGGCGGCGCGCCGGTCATCATCAAGCTGCTCGAGGGCACCCAGGGCATCGGCGTGATCCTGGCGCCCGACATCAAGGTCGCCGAAGCGATCATCGAGACCCTGCACTCGACCCGGCACAACGTGCTGATCCAGAAGTTCATCAAGGAGTCGAAGGGCCGCGACATCCGAGCGCTCGTCGTGGGCGACCGGGTGATCGCAGCGATGCGCCGTACGGCCCAGGGCGAGGACTTCCGCTCCAACGTCCACCGCGGCGGCACCGTCGAGCGCGTCGAGCTCGACCCGGAGTACGAGCGGGTAGCGGTGCGCGCCGCCCAGATCATGGGGCTCAAGGTCGCCGGCGTCGACATGCTGGAGAGCGACGAGGGCCCGCTGGTGATGGAGGTCAACTCCTCCCCCGGCCTGCAGGGCATCGAGGAGGCCACCAAGCTCGACGTGGCCGGCGCGATCATCGACTACATCGACAACCAGGTGGCGTTCCCGCAGATCGACGTGCGCGAGCGGCTCGCGGTCTCGACCGGGTACGGCGTCGCGGAGCTGGTCGTGCACGGCGACGCCGACCTGGTCGGCGTGACGCTCGGAGACTCCGGCCTACGCGAGCGCGACATCACCGTGCTGACCCTGCACCGGGGTTCCCTGGTCATCCCGAACCCCAACGTCCATCACGTCCTCGAGGCCGAGGACCGGCTGCTGTGCTGGGGCAAGCTCGAGGAGATGCGCACGATGATCCCGGACCGGCCGAAGCGCCGCCCGCGGGTCAAGAAATTGCCGAAGCACCCGCTGCCCGCCGACGGGTGAGCTGCTGCCCGGGGGTCTCGACAGGCTCGACCTACGGGGTCGACCTCGGGGATCAGCGGGTCAGGTCGAGGCTCAGGATGGTGAGGTCGAGCCACCGGTCGAACTTGGTGCCGACCTCGCGGATCGTGCCGATCGTCTCGAAGCCGAGCTTGTGGTGCAGCGCGATCGAGGCGGCGTTGTCCGCCTCGATGTCGGCGATCATCACCCGCATGCCGGCCTGCCGGGCGATCGCGATGAGGCGCTCGAGCAGCGCCCGTCCGATGCCCCGGCCCTGCGCGGCATCCGAGAGGTAGATCGAGTCGTCGACCGTGTAGCGGTAGCCCTCCTTGGACCGCCACGGGCCGTAGCCGGCGTACCCGACCACGACACCGTCGATCTCGGCCACCAGCATCGCGTCGCGCTCGAGGTGCTCGCCGACCCACTCCTCGGCCGCCTCGGCGGTGAGCTCGACGCCGGTCCACAGCGCCGTCGTGTCGCGGATCGCGGCATTGCGGATCTCGCGTACGCCCGCCACGTCGTCGGCGGTGGCGAGGCGGATCGTGTACGGGGTGGTCATGCCCCGGATCGTAGAGAAGCTGCGTCAGGTGTGCTCGGCCAGGGCGTCGACGACGGCCCCGAAGCCGCCCGTACGGTGCGCGTCGCGCTGCAGCCGAGCACCGGTGCCGCGCTCGCGGATCCGGGCCAGCCCGTCGCGCACCAGCGCGGCGTCGCCGGTCTCCTTGAGCGCCGGCTCGACTCGTGCGAGCAGGTCTTCGACGTACTCCCACGCCCCGATGAGCTCGCCGGTGATCGGATCGACGAGCCGGTCCTCCATGCCGTAGCGGGCGGCGCGCCAGGTGGCCGCGCGGAGCAGGTCGCCGCGGATCGGCGCCGGTGCGATGCCACGGTCGGCCTCGTCGGCGGCGGTGGAGACCAGGGCGCGGACCAGCGCCGCGATGGTGGCCGCGTCCTCGGCGGCGGCGCAGACATCGCAGACCCGGATCTCGACGGTCGGGTAGCGCGCCGAGAGCCGCGCGTCGTAGCAGATCATCGCCTCGTCGATCGCCGCGCCGCTGGCGACCAGCCCGGCACGCACCCGCTCGTACTCCTCGACGCTGCCGAAGACGTCGGGCACACCCGCGGTGGGCCACTGCCCCCACAGCACCGTGCGGTAGCTGGCGTACTCGGTGTCCTCGCCGGCGAGGAACGGCGAGTTGGCGCTGAGAGCGCGCAGCAGCGGCAGCCAGCCACGGATCCGGTCGAGGACGGCGACGCCCTCCTCGGGTGACTCGATCGAGACGTGCACGTGCATGCCGCATGCGAGCTGGGCCGACGCGACCCTCCCGAAGACGCGGGTCATCTGCTGGTACCGCTCGTCGGCGGTGGTGGTGACGTCCTCGTCCAGCGGGCTCGTCGCGGACGGGATCAGCCGTACGCCGCGGTGCCGGGCCGCGGCCGCCAGCGCCGCGCGCCGCGCGCGGAGATCGGCGAGCAGGTCCTCGATGCGCGCATGCGGCGCCGTCCCGAGCTCGGCCTGCTGCTCCATGAACTCCTTGTCGAAGTTCCCCTCCTCCTCGGGTGCCGCGATCGCCTCGGCCCTCGCGATCACCCGCTCCCCCTCGGCCGCGAGGAACGGCGACCGGTGCTGGACGAGCAGGAACTCCTCCTCAACCCCTACAGTGCGACTCTTCGGGCAACTCATGGGGCGTCAGTGCCCCCTCGGCCCACGATCGAAGCATCGGATCCGGCCGCGTATCCGGCGAGCAGGGCCACGGCGAGGTCGCGGACGGCCTCGTCGGGTGGACGGAACGTCGGGTGGTGGAGACCCGCAGGGGGCAGCCCGGGGTGCGGATCCACCCCGACGAACATCATCAGGATCCGGGCGACGTCGCCATAGTGGGAGAAGTCGTCGGCACCGCACGAGCGCAGCGGCGCGGAGAGCTCGAAGCCCAGATCGGTGAGCCAGGGATGAGCGGCAGCGGTGAGGACCGGGTCGTTGACCAGGGCCGGCTCCCCGTCCTGGATCTGCACCTCGCCGCGACAGCCGAAGGCCTCGGCGACGCTGCGCACGATCGTCCGGATCTCCTGGTGCACGGCCGGCCGCTCCGCGCTCTCCAGCAGCCGCAGGGTGCCGCGGGCGTGGGCCTCGTCGGGGATGACGTTGGCCGCCGACCCGGCCGTCAGCGAGCCGATGCTCAGCACGGCCGGGGCGAGCGGATCGACCCGGCGGCTCACCACCTGCTGGAGCGCGACGACCACCTGTGCGAGCGCCAGGACGGGGTCGCGGGTGAGGTGGGGATAGCCCGCGTGCCCACCGCGCCCGGTGATGTGGATGTCGAGCTCGTCGGTGCTGGCGTTGACGGCGCCCTCGGTGGCCGCCACCACGCCGCGGGCCAGCACCGGCTGCACGTGGGCGCCGATCACGGCTCGTACGTCGTGCTCCTGGAGCACCTTGGCCGCCACGATCTCGCGCGCACCCGACGGTGGCCGCTCCTCGCGCGGCTGGAGGATCACCAGCAGGGGCACCGGCGGCTCGACCCGCTGGGCGGCACGTGCCAATGCCGTGACACCAGCGAGGTGCACGTCGTGTCCGCAGGCGTGCATGGCACCGTTGCCGGAGGCGTCGTGCGAACCCGTGTGCTCGATCAGGGGCAGCGCGTCCAGCTCGGCACGGACCGCGATGCAGGGGCCGTCGGACGGCCCGATCCGGATGAGCCGGCCCGTGTCGGCCACCACCTCGGTGGTGATCTCCGAGCCTGCCCCGATCAGGATCGACTCGGTCACCCGGGCGGCGGTGCGCTCCTCGTCGCCCGAGAGCTCGGGCTCGGCGTGAAGCCGTCGGCGCAGCTCGATCGCCGTGGGCAGCTCCCGCTCGAGCGCAGCTCGCAGCGCGGTCATCGTCGTCGCACGTGGGTCCATGTCTCTGATCGGTAACCCGAACCCTGCCTGCGATAACGGCCGCGCCCCGGCGACGGAGCGTCAGCCGTCGGTCGTACGCCGCAGTCGGGCCTCGTGCAGGCGCTCCTCGGCGGCCTGGGCGTAGGCGAGGCAGGGCGCCTCGGCATCCGGGTGCTTCTCGCGCAGGTGGAAGATCCAGCGGTCCATCGCGGCCATGTAGCCGTTGTCCTGTCCCGGCCGGTAGACCGACCAGGCCCGGTCGGGCCGCCCCGGCTTGTTGCCGGGAACGGTGCACTCGCCGCAGCTGATCTTGTAGACGAACTGGTCGTCGGACCCGAGCTCGATCTTCACCGAGGCGAGGGGGCCCGCCTCCGCCGCGGCCTTGCGCTCCCGCGCTGACCGGCTCGCCACCATGCTGCACTCCTCTGTCGTCGGCCCACTGTCGTCGGCAGGGTGCAGCCTACGCGCCGAGCGGGTCGGCGCACGGCGCGCAGGTCCCGGTCAGGCGGCGATGCACCCTGCCGATCAAGAGGGGCGTGGAGGAGTTTCGACGCTGGTGGCGCGAGCCGCCGGCCGGTGCGACGCGCGATGCGACGGTGGCGATCACGGGAGTCCTCTACCTCGTCGTCGCCGCGATGTACGCGGCCTCCTTCCTCGCCTTCAGCGGCCTCGGCGAGCCGTGGTGGCTCCAGTTCGTCTGGGTCGCCCTCCCGCTCGCGGTCGGGTGGCGGATGCTGGTCGCACGCCGGCGTCTTCCCCGCGTCGTGGAGAGCATCAGCCCGATCGTCGCGCTCATCGGAGGCCTGACGTTCGTGGTGGTCGCCGATCGCGGCGAGAACAGCCTGCCGCTGACGCTGCCGATCATGACCGCGCTGATCAACTCGTCGTTCAAGTTCCCGGTACGGCAGGTCGTCGCCAACGCCGCGGTCATCCTGACCTCCACCGCTGTGGTGCTGCACCGCCAGGGCGTGCCCGACGGCGACCTGGCGCTCCTGCTCGGCAGCTGGGTCTCGCTGGGCATCCTGATGACCTGGGCCGCGCGACTCGGGGACAACGCCGAGACCGATCCCCTCACCGGGCTGGCCAACCGGCGCGGCTTCGAGCGGCGCTTCGAGGCGGCGGCGACAGGCGATACCGCTCGGCTGAGTGTCGCCCTGCTCGACCTCGACGGCTTCAAGCAGGTCAACGACGTGATGGGCCACAACGTGGGCGACCAGCTCCTCGTGGCGTGCGCCGCGGCCTGGCAGCCGCTGATGCCGCCCGGGGCGGTGCTCTCCCGCCGTGGCGGCGACGAGTTCACCCTGATGACGCAGAGCCTCAAGCCGTCGGCGGTCGACCGGCTGCTGGAGCGGATGCGGCTCGCCTGCCCCGATCAGGTCACGGTCTCGGCCGGCGTCGCCGTGATCCTCGCAGGCGAGAGCACCGGCGAGCTGCTGCACCGAGCCGACCTCGCGATGTACGAGGCCAAGCGGCAGGGCCGGGATCGCGTCATCCGCTCCCGGCCGCTGCCAGCCAGCCGTCGCGCCGCCGACGAGCGCGCCCGTCAGAGCGTCGCGGTGTCGATCACGAACCGGTAGCGCACGTCCGAGGCGACCACGCGCTCGTACGCCTCGTTGACCTGCTCGATCGAGATCACCTCGATCTCGGGCAGCACCCCGTGCTCGGCACAGAAGTCGAGCATCTCCTGGGTCTCGGGGATGCCGCCGATCGCCGAACCGCTCATCGTGCGCCGGTTGCTCAGCAGCGAGAACAGGCTGAGGTTGAGCGGCTCGGGCGGCAGGCCCACGTCGACGTACGCGCCGTCGAACGCCAGCAGGCGCAGGTAGGCGTCGAGGTCGGTGTGCGCGCTGACGGTGTTGAGGATCATGTCGAAGCGGTTGCGCAGCTCCTTGAACGTCGCCGGCTCGCTGCTCGCGAAGTAGTCCTTCGCGCCGAACGCGAGCCCGTCCTCCTGCTTGCGCAGCGACTGCGAGATCACCGTGACCTCTGCACCCATCGCGGCGCCGAGCTTGACGCCCAGGTGGCCCAGGCCGCCCAGGCCCACGACGGCGACCTTCTTGCCGGGCCCGGCGTTGAACCGCCGCAGGGGCGAGTACGTGGTGATGCCGGCGCACAGCAGCGGGGCGGCGGCATCCAGCGGCAGCGCGTCGGGGATCCGCAGCACGAAGTCCTCCACCACCACGACCTGCTGGGAGTAGCCGCCCTGGGTGATCGAGCCGTCGCGGTCGATCGCGTTGTAGGTGCCGACGTTGCCCTTCGCGCAGTACTGCTCCAGGCCCCGCTGGCAGCGGTCGCACTCGCCGCAGGAGTCGACCATGCAGCCCACGCCGACGCGGTCGCCGACCCGGTGCTTGGTCACCTCGGAGCCGACCTCGCTGACCGTGCCGGCGATCTCGTGGCCGACCACGAGCGGGTACTTCGCCGGGCCCCACTCGCCGCGGACGGTGTGGATGTCGGAGTGGCAGATGCCGGCGTACGCGATGTCGATCCGCACGTCGTGCGGACCGACGTCGCGCCGGTCGATGCTCATCGGGGCGAGCGGCGAGGTGGCCGAGGTCGCGCCCCAGGCCTTCACAGTCGTGGTCACCGCGTCAACCTAGCAACCCGCCCCCGGCCGAGGCCTAGGCCGACGCCTCGATGAGCCCGACCTGGGTGCCGACGGGATAGGTCTCCTCCTGCACGGCTTGGCCGTGACGCAGCACCCCCGACGCGACCGCCTCGACCTCGATCTCGATCTTGTCGGTGGACACGGAGTAGATGGGGTCACCCTCGGTGACGCTGGTGCCGTCCGGCACCAGCCACTCGACGAAGATGGCGTCCTCGGCCGCCATCGAGACCTTGGGGATGTTGACGGGCACGTGGTCAGACACGCACCGCTCCTCTCGTCTTGCGCGCGGCCGCGACGATGTCGTCGACGGTCAGGGTGACCAGGCCCTCGGAGGCCCGCGCGGGGATGGGGGTGAACTTCGCGCCGACCCGCTGGACGGGCTCGACCAGCTCGTTGAAGAGCCGTTCCGAGATCTGGGCGGCCACCTCGGCGCCGGGACCGGCGACCGTGGTGGCACAGTGCGCGACCACGGCGCGCCGGGTCTTCGCGACCGAGGCCAGCACGGTGTCCATGTCGAGCGGCAGCAGCGTGCGCAGGTCGACGACCTCGGCCTCGATGCCCTCCTCGGCGAGGATGTCGGCGGCGGCGAGCGCACGAGCGGTGGCGAGGCCGTACGTGATGATCGTCAGGTCGCCGCCCGCCCGCTTCACGTCGGCCTTGCCGATCGGGACGCGGTGGCCGTCGCCCTCGGGGACGGGCCCCTTGACGCCGTAGAGCAGCGAGGCCTCGATGACGAGGACCGGGTCGGGATCGAAGATCGCGGAGAGCAGCAGGCCCTTCGCGTCCGCGGGCGAGCTCGGGTAGACGACCTTGAGGCCGGGCACGTGCATGAACCACGCCTCGAGCGACTGCGAGTGCGTGCCGCCGGAGCCGGTCCCGGAGAAGACGGCCGTGCGTACGGTGATGGGGCAGGTCGTCCGTCCGCCCGACATGTAGCGCAGCTTGGCCGCGTGGTTCACGATCTGGTCCATCGCGATGCCGATGAAGTCCATGATCATGATCTCGGCGACGGGCAGGAAGCCCTCCATGCTCGCGCCGACGGCCGCTCCGATGATGGCGGCCTCCGAGATCGGGGTGTTCATCACCCGATCGGTGCCGTACGCCGTGGCCAGGCCGCGGGTGACGGCGTTGACCCCGGCCGCCGGGTCGGCGAGGTCCTCGCCGAGCAGGAAGACCCGGTCGTCGGTGCGCAGGGCCTCGTCGAGGGCCTCGTTGATCGCCTCACGGATGCTCACGACCCGCTCAGACATGGGACACCACCAATCCATCGGCGTAGACGTCAGTGCTGATCTCCTCCGGGGACGGAGGTGCGGCCGCGACGGCCTCCTTGATGCCGGCCTCGACCCGGTCGCGGGCGGCGGCCTGGATCTCGTCGAGCTCGGTCTGGCTGAAGCCGAGGTCGAGCAGGCGCCGCGGGAAGGTGACCATCGGGTCGCGCTCGCGCATCTCCTCCATCTGCTCGGAGGGGATGTAGTGGCTGGTGTCGCCGGCGTAGTGACCCTCGAAGCGGAAGGTGACCGCCTCGACCAGCGTCGGGCCCTCGCCCCGGCGGGCGCGGTCGACGGCCTCCCGGATCACCCGGTAGGTCGCCACCGGGTCGTTGCCGTCGACCGTCACGCCGAGCATGCCGACGCCGCGGGCCCGGTCGGCCACGTGGGTGATCGCCATCGTCTCCTCGACCGGCGTCATCTCGGCGTAAAGGTTGTTCTGGCAGACGAAGACGATCGGCAGGTCCCAGGTCGCGGCCAGGTTGACGCCCTCGTGGAAGGAGCCGGTGTTGGTCGCGCCGTCGCCGAAGGTCACCACGGTGACCCGGTCGACGCCTTGCTTCTTGGCCGCCAGCGCGAGCCCGACGCCGACCGGCACGCCGGAGCCGACGATGCCGGTCGTCATCATCACGCCGTGCTCGGGGTCGGAGATGTGCATCGTGCCGCCCTTGCCGCGGGAGGCTCCGGCGGCGGTGCCGAGCACCTCGCCGACGATCTCCGCGATCGGGACGCCCTTGGCCACGTGGTCGTGCAGGCCGCGGTACGTGGTGACCAGGCGGTCATCCTGGCGCAGCGCGAGCCCGAGCGCCGCGGGGATGGCCTCCTGGCCGCGCGAGGGCCAGATCACGGTGGCGAACTCGCCGCGCTTGATGCCGTTGAGGATGCGGGTGTCGAGGGCGGCGGCAGTGCACATCGTCGCGTACAGCGTGGCCAGCTGCGCCCTGTCGAGGTCGGTGGCCGCCGGTGCGGCCTCGGTGGTCGTCATCTCAAGCACTTCCTGATCGGGTGGACCCGGCGGCCAGCTGGTCGCCGGCGTCGAGCATGTTGTTGTCCTCGGGCTCCGCGGCCCGGAAGCCGTGCTTCTCCAGCACCAGCCCGTCGCGGGTGCAGCGCAGCTGGCAGCCGAGCCGGACCAGCGGGCTGGACTTGAACCGGTCGGCCATCTTGAACCGCTTGGCGTCGAGCTCGAGCTCCTCAGCCGGCAGCGCGCTGAGCTCGCCGTCGAGGATCTTGGTGAAGCACGTCATGCAGTCGGCCTGACCCCAGCACTGGGTCGGCCACACGTACCCCTGCCGCCAGGCGGCCTCCGCGACGGACTCCCCCGCGCCGACCTCGAGCTGGATGCCGGCCGGCTGGATCGTGACCCAGGGCATGCGCGCTCAGTACTCCGCAGCCAGGCGACGGTCGAGCTCCTGGTGCATGTTCGCGATGGTGACCTCCCACTGCGTGGAGAGCGTGATGTGCGGCAGGCTCTGGTTCTTGATGCCGCGCTGCATCCGCTCGAGGTTGGCGAAGTCCTGGCGCGGGATGAGGCCCCAGTGGTCGGCGTCGTCCTTGTCGTAGCGACCCGACAGCTCGAGCCGGCCCGGCTCATGGCCCTCGGGGTAGGTGGTCAGCGACCAGACCTCGAAGCGGCACCACTCGGGGTCGTCGTTGTAGGGGCGCACGCGGTAGGCGAGGGAGTTGGCGTACATCGGCAGCATCAGGTAGTTCGGGAAGAGGTGGATGTCGCCGCCCCACATCTTCAGCACCTCGGGCGTCGGCACCGGCCCCGGGATGTTCGCGGTCTTCCAGTACTCCATGAGGGCTCCGATCGCCTTCATCGCGTACTCCGGCGACGTCGTGTCCATCCCACCGGCGACGCCTTCGAAGACGTGGATGTCGCGCTCGAGCGTCATCGCGTCCTGGCCCTCCTGGAGGAGCCGGCCGGCCTCGAGGAAGTCGGGCTTGCCGCCGTAGCTGCTCTTGGCGTCGCCGCTCTGGAAGCGGCCGTGCCCGTTGCGGAACGGCGTGTAGTCGACGTTCTGGAAGTTGGTCTCGCTGTCCGCGTCGCCGTTGAAGGTGTAGAGCTGCGGGTGGGTCTGCTTGACGTGCCAGCCCTCGAAGAACGCCTCCTGGGCGAGCTTCCAGTTGCAGTTGAGAATGACCTCCTTCCACCACTTGGCGCGCATGTTCTCCACGCCGTTGCGGGTCAGCACGTGGGCGGCCGGGAAGAGCGCCTCCATCAGCGGCGGCGCGTCGAGGTCGAGGTTGACCCAGATGTGCCCTCCCCACGTGTCGCACTGCGCCTCGCGCAGCGCGATCTCCTCGGGGCGGATCGTCGTCTCGTCGAAGCCCTCGCGCCCGAAGACGTGCGAGATCTGGCCGTCGGTCTTCCAGCGCCAGCCGTGGAAGGGGCACACGATCTGGTTGCCCGGGAAGCGCCCGCAGCCCTTGCCGAGCTCGGTCGCGCGGTGCCGGCAGGCGTTGTGCAGCGCCTTGATGGAGCCGTCGACCTGGCGCACGATCAGCAGCGACTGCCCGACGATCTCGTACTCGACGAAGTCACCGGCCTCGGGGATCTCCTGCTCTCGCGCGGCCATCTGCCACACGTGCGGCCAGAGCTTCTCCTTCTCCAGGTCGTAGAACTCGCGCGAGTAGTACCGCTCGGCCGGGACGTGGCTCCAGTCCCGCATCGGGAACGGCACCTTGGAGATGACGTCATCGCCGTTGAGGCCGATCGCCAGGGCCGCCTCGATATCGGCGCTCGTCGGCTGGTCGGTCGTGATGGGACGGGGCTCGGTGACCGTCATCGTCTGCACGCTCTCTTTCTGCCGGGGATCAGGAACGAACATCAATCGCCGAGGCGGACCTCGTCGGGGGTCGGGGCGCCGAGATCGGCGGAGAGACGGGCCGACCACGCGGCACGCGCCTCGGGGGCTTCGAGCGCGATCAGGCGCTGCTCGAGCTCGGCCACGGTCTCGAGCAGGCCGAAGACGGCCTTGCGGATGATCAGGTCGTCGGTGGCGTGGATGCGGTTCTTGTCCAGGTCGAGCAGCTTCTCGGCCAGCGCCCGCGCGATCGGCGCCTCCGCGCTGATCGCGACATCGCGGATGTTGTTCTCCGTGAACACGCAGCCCCCTGCCGCCGGCTCGGAAGATCACATTAGATTAGATCTTTAAGCGAAAAGTAACGCGCGTCACAACGGGTGGCAAGAGGCTCGTGTCCACCTGGGACCTTCCGCCCAGGCATCTCTTCGCCTTGACTGGGGGAACTGACTGGACACCACACATATCACCGGAGGTTGCGATGGCGGAGAGCGCGGGCCGTACGGACGGCAAGGCGAACATCGGCGTGGTCGGACTGGCGGTGATGGGCTCGAACCTGGCGCGCAACCTCGCCTCCCGCGAGGGCAACACGGTCGCGGTCTACAACCGCACCTATGCCCGCACCGAGGAGCTGATGGCCGAGCACGGGGACCTCGGCTTCGTCGCCTCGGAGTCGATCGACGACTTCGTCGACTCGCTGACCACCCCGCGCACCGCGATCATCATGGTGCAGGCCGGCAAGGGCACCGACGCGGTCATCGAGCAGCTCGCCGAGCGCTTCGAGCCGGGCGACATCATCGTCGACGGCGGCAACGCCAACTTCCTCGACACCATCCGGCGCGAGCGCGAGCTGCGCGAGCGCGGGCTCAACTTCGTCGGGACCGGCATCTCCGGCGGCGAGGAGGGTGCGCTGCGCGGCCCCTCGATCATGCCCGGCGGCTCCGACGAGGCCTGGACGACGCTCGGGCCGATCCTGCGCAGCATCGCCGCCGTCGCCGAGGGCGAGCCCTGCGTCACGCACATCGGCACCGACGGCGCCGGTCACTTCGTGAAGATGGTCCACAACGGCATCGAGTACGCCGACATGCAGCTGATCGCCGAGGCCTACGACCTCCTGCGCCGGGTCGGTCGCCACGACGTCGGCGAGCTCGTCGAGATCTTCCGGTCGTGGAACGACGGCGACCTGCAGTCCTACCTCATCGAGATCTCGGCCGAGGTGCTCTCCCAGATCGACGCCGAGACCGGCACGCCGCTGGTCGACGTGATCCTCGACGAGGCCGGCTCCAAGGGCACCGGTGTGTGGACGGTGCAGAACGCCCTCGGACTCGGCATCCCGGTCTCCGGCATCGGCGAGGCCGTCTTCGCCCGTGCCGTCTCGAGCAAGGCCGTGCAGCGCACGGAGGTCCAGCGCAGCGCGCGGAGCCGGCCCGAGCCCGTGCAGCCGCCCGAGGGGTTCGAGGACGACGTACGCGCCGCCCTCTACGCCTCGAAGGTGGTCGCGTACGCCCAGGGCTTCGACCTGATCGTCGCCGGTGCGAAGGAGTACGGCTGGGACATCGACCTGGGTGCGGTCGCCAAGATCTGGCGGGCCGGCTGCATCATCCGGGCGCAGTTCCTCAACCGGATCGTCGAGGCGTACGAGAAGGAGCCCGAGCTGGCGTCGCTCCTGGTCGACCCCTACTTCGCCGACGCGATCGCGGAGGGCGAGGCGGCCTGGCGCCGCATCGTCGGGCTGGCGGCGGCCTCGGGCGTGCCCGCGCCGGGCTTCTCCTCGGCGCTCTCCTACTACGACTCGCTGGCCTCGGAGCGTCTGCCGGCCGCGCTCATCCAGGGGCAGCGCGACTTCTTCGGCGCCCACACCTATCGCCGGGTCGACAAGGACGGCACCTTCCACACGCGGTGGTCGGAGGATCGTCGCGAGGTCGTGACTGAGCCGTCGACGCACTGAGGGTTCACCCGGAACGGGTGAACGACAACCGGCGCCGCCCCACCCAACGTGGGTAAAGACCCAAGCGCGTGCCTTCGGGAGAGGGGTGCGTCGACCGGGTCGATGCCGACCTGGGAGGGGTCCTGAGGTGAGCGACATCCGCGCGCGCCGCGCCGCCGAGCACCCGCTGCGGCTGCGCCTGTCGACGGCGACCAGCATGTTCGCGGGCAGCGTTCTCGTCGTGATGGGCCTGTGCGAGCTCGCGATGGGGATCGCCGCCCTGAACCACGACGAGATCTTCCTGACCGGCGAGAAGTACACGTTCCAGTTCGATCTGACGACCTGGGGCTGGATCCACATCGTCGTCGCCGTCCTGGGCGTGGCCATCGGGCTCGGCATCCTCGCGAACTCGAATCTCGCGCGGTTCGGCGGCGTCTGCGGCGGCGGCGTGAACGTCGTGGTCAACTTCCTCTGGCTGCCTCAGTACCCCGTCGGAGCGATCGCCCTGATCTCGTTCTCCTTCCTGGCGATCTGGGCGCTCGCCTACCAGATGGGCGACGACCGCGACTACCCGTGACGGCGGATGACGGCTAGTTCGACGGCCCGATGATCGCGTCGGCGTTGCGCCCGACCCAGGTCAGCAGCGGGACCAGCACCTCGGCGAGCTCCTCCCCCAGTGCGGTCAGGCTGTACTCGACGTGTGGGGGCATCACGGGCCTCTGCTCCCGGTGGACCAGACCGTCGGACTCGAGGGTCTTGAGCGTCTGGGCGAGCATCTTCTCGCTCACCCCCTGAGCCCGGCGGCGCAGCTCGCTCCACCGCTGCGGGCCCTCGGTCAGGGAGACCAGGACCAGCACGCCCCACTTGCTCATCACGTGATCGAGCAGGGTCCGGCTCGGGCAGCCGGCCGGGAACACGCCGCCGGGGAAGGCCTCGCCGATACTAACCACCACATCAGTACCTTACTTCAAAGTGCGTACTTCCCGATGGGAAGTGCTCTGCGGGATGTGGTGTTGGAGCCGGTGAGAACCTCTCACCGCTCCGAAAGGCACCTCCCATGACCAGCACCTCCACGCCCGCTCCCCTCGTCGTCACCGGGGCCTCCGGCCACCTCGGTCGGCTCACCGTCGAGGCCCTCCTGGACCGCGGTGTCGACGCCGGCCGCATCGTGGCCACGGCCCGCGACACCGCCACGATCACCGATCTCGCCGCTCGCGGGGTCCGGACGGTACGAGCCGACTACACCGACCGCGCCTCGCTCGACGCGGCCTTCGCCGGAGCCGCGCGCGTGCTCCTGATCTCGAGCAGCGCGGTCGGCCAGCGGGCGGTGCAGCACCAGAACGTGATCGACGCGGCCGTCGCTGCCGGGGTCGAGCTGATCGCCTACACCAGCATCGCGAAGGCGACCGAGGCAGGCCTGGCGCTGGCCGAGGAGCACATCGCGACCGAGAAGGCGCTCGCGGCCTCGGGCCTGCGCAGCACCATCCTGCGCAACGGCTGGTACATCGAGAACTACACCGACCAGCTCCCCACCTACCTCGAGCACGGCACCGTGCTCGGCGCCGCCGGGGACGGGGCGATCAGCGCCGCCACCCGCGCCGACTACGCCGGGGCCGCCGCTGCCGCCCTCCTCCTCGACGAGCCGGCGGCGACCTACGAGCTCGGCGGCACGAGCTTCACCCTCACGCAGCTCGCCGCGACCATCGCCGAGATCACGGGCACGCCGGTCAGCTACACGAACCTCCCCGTCGAGGCGTACGAGGCCGCCCTCGTCGGCGCCGGTGTCCCGGCGCCGTTCGCGGCGATCCTCGCCGACTGCGATGCCGGCATCGCCCGCGGCGCGCTGGAGGTCCCGACCACCGACCTCGAGGCCCTGCTCGGCCGGCCCTCGACGCCGCTGGTCGACGCCGTCGCGGCCGCTACGGCCTGATCAGCACGCCTGTCAGCACGCCTGATCAGCAAGCGGGGTCTGATCGTGGGTGCCCGCTGGCCGGGAGGGTCTGGATCTACCGGGGGCTGTAGACCGAGACCCTCGCCGGCCAGCTCGCCTGGTAGCCGGAGTCGGGCAGCTGGGCGATCGTGTCGATCCGCGACGGCAGCCGGCCGGGGCAGTACTGGTCGTTGTTGGCCACCGTGCCCAGGGAGACGCCGCCCGACATCGTGGCGCGGCCCTCGTAGGGCGCGGTCAGCAGCGGTCCGGTGACAGTGGCGTGCAGGGTGCCGCTCATCGGTACGTCACACGCGAGCCCGAAGGCGCCCGCGGATCCGGAGAGGCTCATGTTCAGGTCGAGCTTCAGCCCCGAGGCCGAGGAGTCGCACGACAGGTAGCTCGTCATCGGCGAGACGCTCACGGAGGTCGGCACGTGCTCGATCACCGGCATGCCCTTGATGGCCAGGCGCGCGTCCAGTCCGTTCACCGCCACCCCGTCCGCCGGGATGATCAGCTGGCCCTGGATGCCCGAGCAGTTGCTGCCGGGCTGGGCGTTGACCAGCCGGATGACACCGCACACCGACGCGTCGATCCCGCTGACCGCCAGCGGACCGCTGCCGTCGACCGTGCCACCGGACACGCGGGCGACGAAGCCGTACTCGGTGGGCGGCGGGTTCGGGTCGGGCCGGCAGTCGTCGGGCAGTCGTACGCCGGAGGCGGCTGTCTTGAGCGAGAGCTGCTGTGGCGCCGCGGAGCTGGGCATGCCCAGGCACACGACGGCGACCACCGCCAGCAGCGGCGTCCACCGCCACCAGCGGCGAGCCCTGCCCCCGGTGCTGCCCCGGTTGCTGGGTCGGGCCTGCTCGTCGAGCGATCCGGTCATGGTCTCCTGCTCCTCTTCGCGTTGTGCCTGAGGCCGCTGTCGCGGCGGGCTCCGGGGCCGGGCATCCCCACACCATCCATGCCCCGGAGCCCTTCGATGCCGCTACGGCGTCACTGGTAGACGTCGGCCATCCCGAGGGCCTCCCGGACCTCGTTGGCGTCGGTGATGTGGATATCGGAGGTCATCACGGCGGTGTTCGTGCCGGCCGCGGCCGGCGTGCCTGCGATCGCGTCGACCACCGGGTTCAGCCAGCCGAACGGGGTGCCGCAACCGGTCGCCTTGGGTGCGGCGAAGGCGTTGTCGACGGTCCTCGCCCCGGCGAAGTCGATCCCCCATCCCTCGGCGGTGCCCGGTCCGATCGAGCCTGCGATCGGCTTGTTCGGGGCCGGCGGTGCGGTCGTGCCGGTGGTCAGCTGAAGGGCGATCGGCGAGGTCGAGCTGCCGAGGTAGCACCCCGGCCCGAGCAGGCTGAGGACGTTGGTGAAGGGGTTGCTCACCTTGGCCCGCAGCTTCAGGCCGAAGGCGGTGCCCTGGCCGGTCAGGAGGTTGTCGATGCTGACGGTCGGCAGCGCCGTCAGCTCCGGGGTGACGTACGCGGCGAGGGGGCCCACGCCGGCGCCCGGGATGCCGAAGATCCCGCCCGGCACCTCGATCGCCGGGGAGGTGAGGACGCTGTGACCATTGGTCGGCGCCACCGAGAGCGGCTCGTAGTTGTTGGAGGCCGGGTACTTGAGGCCGAACTCGAGGGTGACCGGGTCCTGGGTCGCCAGGTCGAAGTTGCCGACGTTGAGCTCGAGGTCGTGGGTCTTGATGTAGACGCAGCTGGCGACGTCGGGGTTCTGGACCGGGCAGTTGGCGTACATCGCCAGCGCCGCCGGCAGGGTGGGTGTGGTGGCGTGGGCCGGGCTCGCGGTCAGCGCGAGCCCGGCGATCGCCGCGGCGGCGGCCACGGCGGACACCTGTCGGGGCAGGCGCCGATGGTGAGAAGGCTTCATGGAGTTGCTCCGTTCTTCGCTGTTCACGGGGCCGGCAAGGCCCCGAAGGGAGTCGGTTCTGAGGAGCGAGGGCGAACTAGACTCACGAGATCGGGTGGCCTGGGAATCTCTACTTTCCAGGCCACCCGACTCGTCGAGCGCCGGCCGGCCTCGCTCATGGCGCGCCGGGTCAGCTGGCGCGCTGGATCACCACTGCAGGTCGAGGATCGGGCTCAGGTTGAGGGAGGCGCTCACCATGCGGGTGGCGGTCACCACGCAGCCCGAGGCGGTCGCGGTGAACGTCTGGTTGGCGGTGGCCGCGACGGCACCGGTGCTCGCGTTGTAGCTGCCGGCGAAGGCCTTGGCCGTGGTCGGGCCGGTGGCCGAGCAGCCGGCCACGAAGGCACCGAGATCGGCGGTGATGGCGTTGGTCGGCGCGTTCACGGTGCCGCTGACGACACCGTTGTAGAGCTGGCCGGCCGTGGTACCGGCCGCCGGCACGGTGAAGCCGACCGACCAGGCACCACTGATGCTGACCGGGACGGTGAGGGCGCCGCTGGCGCAGGTGACCGAGCTCGGCACGGTGAGACCGATGGTGAGGGTCGAGCCGGGCAGACCGGAGAGCGGCGCACCCGGGGCGGAGAGGGAGAGCGGGTTGGCGGAGGTGAACGAACAAGTGATCGTCCGCGGCGTGCCGGCGATCGTCGCACCGATCACGATCGACCCGGTGGCGGAGATGACGTCGCTGCTGGCCAACGCCGCCCCGGTGCCCTCGTTGTAGACGGTCCAGGTCGGGTTGGTGGCGTGGGCCGGGGCCGCGCCGAGGGCGACGACTCCGACGAGGGCAGCGGCTCCGGCCGCTGCTCGTGCAAGGTTGGAACGCTTCATGATGATGCTCCCTAACTTGTCCTTCTTCTTCACAGACCACGGACGCGACCTGCGCTGCTGCCGTCACCTCCAGGAATCCCTCCCCGAAGCGGCAGAAGAATGTGGCAATCAGTCAGACCAGCCGAACCCCGACGGAACGCCGTGCGGCAGCCCTATCGAGTCGATCGTCATATCCATGCTGATGTCGGCGATACCGGGCGAGAAGTCCGGGAATGGCGCCAAGCCGTTCGGCAACTCATTCTGGGTGTAGTCGTAGTAGTGCCCCGGGTCCCACAAGTTGGGATCCTCCTCGTTATCCAGGATGTCCTGCCCGTTCTTGTCGACGCCGAACAGGAAAGTCGTCAAGGTCGTGGCGAGATATCGCTGGCCGCTCTGCGTGTTCGGATCGAGGGCATTGAGGCGGGTGTTGTCGAACGTGAACGAGTTGGACCCGATCGTCGCGGTTCTGCCCTCGACGGCTCCCGGCAAGGTCTTCGAGGGCAGCGACGATGACCGCTGCGGCAGCCCGGGCTCTCCGATGTCCCACGTGACTCCGCTGGGCACGTGGGGAGTGACCGGCGTCTTGACGGCGGTGGAGAAGGTGCCGGCGATGTCGATCGGGAAGACGTGGTTCGGGTCGCCGTCCGAGGATTCGACCGTGGCGCCCATCTTGAGGCCGACGGAGAGCTCCAGCGACCCGTCAGGGCTCACCCCGGTCACGCTGGCGTTGATGCTGCTCACGTACAGCAGCTTGTTGCCGTGCTCGTCGACCGGCGGGAGGAGCAGCTGATCGGCCGCATCAGGTCCGTAGACATAGGCAGCCGCAGGCAGCGGATCGACCTGGGCGCCCGTGATCGTGCCCGGGTACGGAATGAACCTCGACCCGTCGTCCGGCTGCTTGAAGGAGGTCGCCTGCCCGAGATAGTCGTCGAAGGGGATGTCCCAGAGCCCCCATTCGGCCGGCGCGAGAAAGCTGGAGGGATAGGCGATCGACACCTGGGCGCCGCCACAGAAGGTGACATCCCCCGGGTCGACCAGCACCTTCATCGAGGGGAGCTGGATGCGGGCATTGACCCACCCGGTCAGCCCGGTGAGGCGTGTGACGTACGGGACCCCCTGGCCATAGTGCGCCGCTGCCGCGGAGTAGCCGGCCAGCATGATGCCGTTCGTCAGCCTGATCCGGACCGGCACGCTGTAGCCGTCGGCCGAACCGGCATCGGTTGCCGGTAGCGGGGCCGGTGCAGCGCAGCTCGGCGCCCCCGACGCGAGGTCGGCGACGGTCATCTTGCCCACCGAGTCACGGCTGACAGCGAACGGAAGGTCGCTGGGCAGCTCGTCGGGCGTGTAGTAATAGGGATTCGCCGAATATCCCTCCTCACCAGGAGCGTAGTAGTCATCGGCGCGTGCGCTGGACGGGGCCACCAGCGGTAACGCGAGTGCCATCAACGCCGCGCAGCCGGCCGCAGCGCCGCGACAGCGGATCCGGGCCGGTGTCGGCTTGATCCTCAGGACCTTCATCATGAGTCCCTTCCCATATTCGCCACCAACCCAGAGTGGGCATCGAGAGGTATTTCCTGGTCTATTTCCCGTTGATATCTGCGCCCCATCGGCTGGATGTGCGATGAGGCGTGAACACGGGATTCGCACGATGTGGCGGGCCGTCGATGTCGACGCGGGGTGGAGTGCTGGATCATGAGCGACCACCCGGCGGGGTGTTGACCGGGCCGCGCATCTGCGCGCCTGCGCCCGTCGAGCACTGGTCGGGCGAGCGACCGCTGGCGGCGAAGGCGCCGGGGGCGCTCAGGGTCGACGTGTACGAGCACAGCGGCTGGCCGTCGTTGAGGGTGAGGGTGCCGCTGAGCCGACCGCCCGGTGCCGTCTTGCCGAGGTCACCCGCCACCGAGGGCAGCAGGGCGAACAGCGTGTCGACCGCCGCCTGGTTCTGCCGGACCGCATTCCCCGCCTTGCTGGCGCCGCGCATCAGGTCACGCCACGGGTCCGAGCTGGTCTTGACCAGGCCCTCCACGTCGGTCAGCGCCTGGCCGCCGTTGGCCAGCAGATCCGAGATGTCGCTGTCGGAGTCCGCGAACCGCTTGGTCAGCTTGTCGAAGGACGCGACGTACGTGCGCAGCTCGTCGCTGGTGGCGTTGCCGGCCTGAAGCACGGTGTCGCCGTCGAGGATGAGCTGGCGGGTGCCCTCCTGCCCGGCGATCAGGGCGTTGGTCAGGTCCTGACCGGTGGTGACCAGGCGCCGCAGCTGGGGAGCCACGTCGGTGAAGGCCTGGGCGAGCAGGGTCTCGACAGCGTGCAGGTCCTGAGGATCGAGGGAGTCGAGGAACTCCTTGCCACTGGTCAGGGCCTTGCCGATGGGGACCGGCACGGTGGTGTGGGCCGCGGGGATGACGTCGCCCGCCTGGAACACCGGGCCGTCGGTGCTGCGCGGCACCAGGTCGACGTACTGCTCGCCGAGGGCGGAGAGCTCGCGGACGTTGGCGTCGGAGTCGGCCGGGATCTGCTCGCCGGCGTTGATCCGCAGCACCAGCTCGACCCCACTGGCGGTGAGGTTGATCGCGGCGATCCGGCCGACGGAGACACCGTGGTAGGTCACGGTGCCGTCCTGGTAGACGCCGGGCGCCTCGGGCACCTCGACGCGGATGTCGAAGTCCTTCGAGCCACCGATGGTGTAGCCGAGGATGACGTGACCGATGTAGTAGACGCCGAGCAGCGTGGCCACCACCATCGCGATCATCCGCGGCCAGAGCCGGGGCCGCTGGGTCAGGTCGCTCATCGCGCGCTCCTCGTGGTGGTCAGCGGACCCAGCCCCGTCATCAGGCTGGCGACCGGCGCTCGGAGCAGCGCCGCGGCGGTGCTGCCGTCGACCGTCGAGGGTGCCGAGCTCACGGTGATCGGCAGCCGGATCGACACGTGCGCATAGCCGCCACGGGTGACCTGCGGCACCTGGGCCTCGAGGGTCTGCAGGTTCTGCAGGGCCGGGGTGATCTCGGCGTCCGAGGCGACGATCTGGTTGACCACGGGGAGCAGCTTCTTCAGCGCCCGGACGGTCTGCTGACCGCTGGCCGCGATCACCTTGTTGCCGGACCTCCCGAACGCGTCGAGACCGGTCAGGAGCTGGTTGAACTGGTCGTTCTGCCCGGCCAGCACCCCGATCGCCTCGGAGAGCGCCTTGATGCCCTCGGGCAGCGTGGTGTCGTCGGCGTTGAGCTGGACGGCCAGGGCGTTGACGGCGTCCAGCGCCGCATCGACGCTGCCGATGCCGCCGGCCAGGTCGGTGGCGGCGGTGTTGAGCTTGCCGAGCAGGTCGCGGACCTGCGCCTCGTTGCCGTGGAACATCTCGTTGAGCTCGTGCGCGATCTCCTGGATGTTGCCGATGCCGCCGCCATTGAGCATCGTGGCGAGTCCGCCCAGGGTGTCCTCGACGGTGGGCGCCGCCGATGTCGCGGTCAGGGCCAGCCGGCTGCCGGGCGCCAGATTGCCCTGGGTGTCCACCTTGGGCCGCGTCAGCTCGACGTACTGGTCGCCCAGGGGGTTGTCGAAGCGGATCTCGGCGGTGCTGCCGCGCGGGACGTGATAGTCGTCGTCGATGCGCAGCTCGACGTCGGCGAGGTAGTCCTTCTCGGACATGCTGCCGACCGAGCCGATGATCTGGGAGCCGTCTCGCACCTGCGCATCGGAGGGCAGGTTGAGCACGTCGGAGAAGGTCGCGTAGAGCGTGTACGTGTCCGACGAGTGCGCCCCCGGCTTCGGCATGCTCTGCAGGCTGAGCCCGCACCCGGAGGCGAGCAGCGCCACAGCGCCGAGCGTCAGCGCCGCGATCGCGTACCGCGGGGCGAGGCGTGCCCTGGTCGTCATCACTGGCCTCCCGTGCTCTGCAGCGCCGTGAGCGACAGACCCGAGGCGTCGGGGGCGCCGGCGCCGGGCTGGAAGCTCTGGAGCAGCTCGTTGGTGCCACAGGCCAGGCTCATCACCTGATGGGTGTCGGTCTGCGGGGAGAGGGTGAGCAGGAGCATCCGCAACATGCCGTCGCCGCAGACCTGGCTCTGGAGTCGCGAGCCGGAGGCCTGGTCGACCCGGGTGCGGATGCTGCCGCCGGCGATGGTGCGTCCGGTGTTGTCGACCGCAAGCGGGAGCAGGTGCAGGGCCTCGGAGAAGGTCTTCTGCTGGTCCCCTACGGTCGCCGCGACCTGGGACAGGCTGTTCAGCGTGCCGGCGAGCTGGGACTTGTTCCGCTTGACGAAGGTGTTGAGCTCGCGCAGGACGTCGGAGAGGTTCGCGATCGAGGAGGCGATCGCCCCGTCGTCGCCGGACAGCGTGGAGGACACCTCGGCCAGGTCGCCGGCGAGCGCCTCGTACTGACCGCTCACGCCTGAGGCCGCGTGGGTCACGCTCCCGAGGTCGTTGAGCAGCCCGGTCAGGTCGTCGGTGTTGGCCGAGACCGCGGCGAACGTGTCGCCGAGGTTGCGCACCGCGCTGTTGATGGTGCTGCCGTCGCCGCCGAACGTGGTGGCGATGGTGCGCAGCAGTCGCGAGAGCGAGCCGTCCTCGTTGGCTCCGCCGGGGCCGAGGTCGGTGGCGAGCCGGTCGATGCTGGCCACGATCTGGTCGACCGACTGGGGCACGACCGTACGGTCCATCGGCACCGTGGTGCCGGCCGGGAGCGCCGAGCCGCCGGTGTAGCCCGGGTCCAGCTCGATGAAGCGGTCGTTGACCACGTTGGGCGCCATCAGGTAGGCCTTCACCCCTTCCGGGATCCTGGTGGACGCCTCGATCGCCATGTCGACCTTCACGCCCTCGGCGTCGGGCGTGACGCCCTGGACGCTGCCGACCTTGACACCGAGCACCTTGACCGCGTTGCCCGGATAGATGCCCGGGGCACTGGAGAACATCGCGCTGACCCGGTAGGTCTGCGGGCCGCTCGCCAGTGCGACGAACCCCCACGTCACCAGCGTGACGACGAGCACCCCGGCGACGGTGAGCGCCGTCAGCGGGCTCGTCACCGCGCGGCGCAGGCCCCTGGTCAGGCCGGACCGGATCGTCGTCATGGCTGGCACCCCACTTCCGGGTTGTTCGGCGCCGTGAAGGCGGCGGCTGTGCACTGCTGGAGCAGCGCGTCGGACAGGAGGCCGTTGGGCACCACCACGTCGACGAAGGGACCGTTGCCGGTCGCCGCGGCCAGATGACCGCTGACCTTGACGAGGAGCGGCAGCGCCGCGGAGATGTTGTCGTCCTCGGCCGCCAGGACGTCCGCGATCTGCTGGAGGTCGTGCAGCATCGGATGCAGCTTGGCGCGGTTGACGGCGAGGATGTTGCTGACCTCGCGGGAGAGGTCGGTGGTGCCGTGCAGCAGGCTGGTGATGTCGGCCTGGCGCTGCTTGAGCACCGTGAACAGCACCTGGCCCTGGCCGATCAGGTCGACCAGGTCGCCCTTGCGATCGTCGAGGACCTTCGAGATGGCACTGCCCTGCGTGACCAGCGCCTTGATCCCGTCGGCGTTCTGGGCCAGCGTGCTGGAGAACTGATCGAGCCCGGTCAGGGCCTTCTTCACCGCCTCCGCCGAGGTCGAGGAGAGGTTGGTGGAGGTGACGTCCAGCGCCTTCTTGAGCTGGTCGAGGTCGAGGTCGCCGACCTGGGTGCTGACCTGGCCGAGGTCACCGAGCAGCGACATCGAGACCGCCGTACGGCTGGTCGGGATCGGCTCCTCGAGGCGCCCCTCACCGGCCGGTACGAGGCTGAGGAACTCGGTGCCGAGCGGGTTGAGCACCTTGACCGCTGCGGTGGTCTTGCCGCCGAGCCGGACGTCGCGGTCGACCCGGAAGTCGACCCGGACGGTGTTGCCCCTGACCGAGATGCCCTGGATCTGGCCGACGTCGACGCCCCGGATCTGGACGGAGTCGCCGGCGGCGAGACCGGAGGCGTTCGTCAGGTACGCCGCGTAGTCACGGGGCTGGTCCCAGAACCGCAGCGCCTTGAGGTTGAGCGACGCCGTGACCACCAGGGCGAGCGCGACCAGGGAGACCAGGGCGATGACGAGCGGGTTCTTGTCGCTGAGTCGAAGATTCATCGGCACACCTCGCTGTTGCGGGACGGGTCGCCGAGGACGCCGCTGGGCAGCGTCACGTTGGCGGGCGTCTGGGGAGCGGGCAGTCCGGGGACGAGGGAGAGGTTGAGCGCTCCCCGGGTCTGCAGGTCGAGGTTGCAGAGATAGACCTTGACGTAGCTGCCGTTGTCCAGCGTGCCGTCGAGGGCCGACAGCGCTGCCGGCGCGTTGCGCAGCATGTCGTCGATCGCCTGCTGGTTGGCGACCAGCGTGCTGGAGGCCTTGGCCACGCCGGTGATGTCACCGTTGATGGCCGGGGTGGCCTCCTTGGTCAGGTCGGCGGCGCTGTTGGTGAAGCGCGCCATCGCGGTGATGGCCTTGGAGAGCAGCCCGCGCTGCTCGGCGACGTCGGAGACGACGGTGTCGAAGTTGCCGATCATCTCCCCCAGTGACTTCCCCTCGGTGCCGACCTGGGTCAGGACCGAGGACAGGTTGGTGATCACCGAGGTGATCACCGCCTTGCGGTCGGCGAGGTTGGCCGTGATCGTGCCGATCTGCTGCACCAGGCTGGAGACGTTGCTCGACTCACCCTGGAAGACGTTGATGATCGAGCCGGTGAGCTGGTTGATCTCCCCCGGCGTGAGCGCGTCGAAGAGGGGCTGGAAGCCGTTGAACACCGCCGTGAGGTCGATCGCCGGACTGGTCCGCCCCAGCGGGATCGTGTCGCCGGCCCCGAGCTGCGTCCCGGACGCGGCGCCGTCCGGCATGGTCAGCGCGACGTACCGGGTGCCGATCAGGTTGGCGTAGCGCACGTCGGCGTGGGTGGCCGTCGAGATCGGCCGATCCGAGCGCACCGTGAACGTCACCCGTACGCCGTCGGTGCCGTCGAGCTCGACGTCGCGGACCGTCCCGACGTCGATGCCCGCGATCTTGACCTCGGCACCGGCCCGCAGACCGGAGGCGTCGGAGAAGAGCGCGTGGTAGGTCGTGGTCGAGCCGGTGTCGAGGTTGAGCACCGAGGAGACCACGATGGCCGAGAGCACGATCGCGAGCGTCGCGAAGGCGACCAGGGAGGCGATCAGTCGCCCCGGGTGCGGGGGTCGCCAGCTCATCGCGCCCCTCCGCAGTCCGCGTGCAGCGAGCCGTAGCTCGGGCAGTCCGCACTCGTGTAGGTGGGCGGGTTGACCTGCTGGCCCTCGATGGCCCGCTCCACCCGCTCCGGGATGTCCTCGCCGCTGACCAGGGCGAGCGCGAGCTGGGCCGGGTTGGTGACGTTCAGCGTGGTGGTGGTGACGTCGATCGTCCCGTCGTGGACGGTCTTGGACCAGGCGCCGGCGAACTGGTTGATGCCGGCAAGGAGCTTGTTGATCTGCTGGGGACCCTGCGACAGCGCGTCCAACAGCACCTCCGCACCGTCGATCGTCTGGCCGTACGCCTTCATCGTCTGATCGATCAGCTGCGCCACCTGCGTGCTGACCTTGCCGCCGTTGGCGAGCAGGTCGGCGAAGTCGGCGCGGTGCTCGACCAGGGTCGTGGAGGTCACGGTGACGTTCCTGAGCAGGTCGAGGAAGTCCGGGGCGCTCTGCGCGAGCACGGTGGCGAACGGCGCGAAGTCGTGCAGGTCCTGCACCAGCGGCTGCCACAGCGGCAGCATCTGGCTGAGGTAGGTGTCGGCCGAGACCAGCGTGTGGCCGAGGCTCTGGCCCTGTCCCGACAGCGCCTGCGCCAGACCCGAGAGGCCGGCGTTGAGCTGCGCGGGACGCACGCTGCGCAGCACCGCGTCGAGCGAGGTGAAGGTGCCCTGCAGCGACGGCGCCTCGGCGGCGCTCACCGCGGGGATCGTGGCGCCCGCCCGGACCGGCGCGGCGGCAGCCACATCGCTCGACCCGTCCTGGGTGACCAGGTTGACGTATTGGTTGCCGAAGACCGACAGCGGACCGACGACGACCCGTACGGTGTCGGGGATCTCGTCCACCCGGCCGCGGTCCAGGCGCAGGCTCACCTCGATCTCACCGCCGGACACCGCGTGCGGCGCGTCGATGACCTTGCCGACCTCGATGCCGCGGAAGTAGACGGCGCTGTTGACCGAGACCACCGCACCCCGGCTGGGCAGGTGGGCGGTGACGACGACGTCGCGACTGAAGGCGTGCTTGAAGTCGGCGACCGCGGCGCCGGCGACCGCCAGCAGAGCGAGGACGAGGGTGACGCCCATCCAGGCGGCGATGCGGGGGTTCTCCCGCATGTTGTGGAGATCCATCAGCCCGACACCTTCACCCCGGAGTCGAGGCCGAAGAAGGCCAGCGTCATGAGCATGTCCGAGACGGCGATGGCGACGACGCTCGCCCGGATCGCCCGGCCCGCGGCCCGGCCAACGCCCTCGGGGCCGCCCTCGGCGGTGATCCCGTAGTAGCAGTGGATGAAGGTGATGAGGGTCGACATCACCACGACCTTGAGGATCGAGTAGTAGACGTCGGAGTCGGACAGGAACAGGTGGAAGTAGTGCAGGTAGGTGCCGGAGCCCTGCTGGGCGATGACGATGACGGTCAGCTGGGAGGCGAGGTAGGCACCGGACAGGGCCAGCAGGTACATCGGGATCACCAGGACGCTGGAGGCGATCAGCCGGGTGGTGACCAGGTACTGGGCCGGCGAGATGGACATCGTCTCCAGGGCGTCGACCTCGCCGTTGATCTTCATCGCGCCGAGCTGGGCGGTGAACCGGCAGCCCATCTGGGCGGCCAGACCGAAGGCGGTGATCAACGGTGCGAGCTCGCGGGTGTTGCCGAACGCGGCGAGCAGGCCGGCCAACGGGGCGAGCCCGACGATGTTGAGGCCCTGCAGGCCCTCGAGCCCGACCTGCATGCCGATCACGGCCGAGAGCAGCGCGGAGACGAAGACGGTGCTGGCCGCCACGGTGAGCAGACCCTTGCCGAAGGCGATCTCGGCCATCAGGCGGCCGACCTCGCGGGTGTGGCGCACGAGGGTGGCGGGGATCGAGACCACGACCTCGATGCTGAACAGCAGCATCCGGCCCAGCCAGCGCAGCTGCTCGACGATCGGGTTGGGCGGCGTGGGGCGGCGCGGGGTGCTGTGGGCGCCGGGCGCGGGGACGGAGGAGGTCGTCACAACAGCACCGGGTCCACCGTCAGGAGGAACACCTGGGTGATCACCAGGTTGACCAGGAACAGCGAGACGCCGGTGACCACGACGGAGCGGTTGACCGCGTCGCCGACGCCGGTGGGGCCCTTCTCGCAGGTGAGGCCCTGGTAGCTGGCGACGACTGCGGTGATGAGGCCGAAGAGCGCGGCTTTGAGGCCGGACTCGACCAGGTCGCTGGAGGTCGCGAAGGCGCTGAACGAGCTCAGGAAGCCGCCGGCGCTGCCGTGCAGGATGAAGACGTGCGCCAGGTAGGCGGTCATGATGCCGACGAAGGAGACGATCCCGTTGAGCAGGACGGCCACCACGATCGCCGCGGGGATGCGCGGGGCCACCAGGCGCTCGAGCGGGTCGACCGCCATCACCTCCAGCGCCGCGATCTCGTGACGGGTCGTCCGGGAGCCCAGGTCGGCGCAGATGGCCGAGCCGCCTGCGCCGGCGAGCACGATCCCGCTGATGATCGGCGCCGCCTCGCGGATGGTGGCCGTCGAGATCACGCCGCCGACCAGGGAGGTCGCACCGAGCTGGGTGGTGAGGCCGCCGACCTCGAGGACGAGCACCAGGCCGAACGGGATGGCGATCAGGACGGTCGGCAGGAGCGAGACCGAGACCAGGAACCTGGCCTGGACGAGGCAGTCCCACCACGGGAACCGGCCGCGCATGATCGAGGTGACCAGGACGACGGTCGTGTCGATGAACATCGCCATCAGGTCGCCGAATCGTTGCCAGGGGCGCGCGCTGCGGCGCAGCAGCCGCTGCGCCCTGGTGCTGGTGGGGGCACCCGGCGGGTGCTCGATGGTCTGCTCAACGCTCACGGGTCACACCAGGTCCACGCGATCGAGCAGCCAGCCCCCGGCCTTGCGGGCCAGGGTGAGCCTGACCCGGCTCGACTGGGCCTCGGGCTTGCTCATCTTCGTCGAGTCGGCCGTCTGGTCGACGAAGGCGATCACCGTCGCCTGGGTGGGACTCGCCTTCACCACGGCAGCGTCGACGACCTTGCCGGTCGCGGTCGCGTGCATCTGCTGGAAGATCGGGGCGAGGGTCTTCATCGAGTTCGCGAAGGTGTTCTGGAACGTCGATGTCGACTCCCCCGCCAGCTTGGCCTGCTGCGCCGCGAGCTTCGAGTAGTCGTAGGTGGTCAGGTCGACGGCGTACGTCTGCGCCGCCGCGAGCGCGCTGGAGCGCAGGCTCTCCTGCTGGCGCAGGGCGTCGACCTGCTGGGCGCTGTGGCGCCAGCCGAGGAGGAGCCCGGCTGCGGCGATGGCCAGGATGACCACCGCGGCGCTCAGCCAGGTGGCCGCCCGGCCGATCCGTCGGGGTCGGCGGGCCCGGTCCGGCACCCCGAGGGTGTCGCCCGTCGGCGTGGCGGGGCTGACCTCTGCGGGGTTGGCCTCGGTGGCGATCGTCATGGTGTTCTCCCTCTCGAGCGGCGCGGCGGGACCGCGGGAATGCGTGATGTCGGGGTGCGGGCTCAGGCGAGCGGCGCGGGGGCGAGCGAGCCCAGCAGGTGGTCGGGGTCGCCCTCGGCGTCGACCATCTCGTCCATGCCGATGGGTCCGCGGGAGCTGCCGGAGAAGAACTGCTTCAGCAGCGGCTCCTTGCTCTCGACCAGCTCGCTGGTCGGACCGAAGCCGACCAGGCTGGAGCGGAAGAGCATCCCGACGTAGTCGGCGGTGCGCTTCACCGACTCGATGTTGTGGGTGATGATGAAGAACGTGCAGCCGAGCTCGGCCTGCACCTCTTTGACCATCTCGTCGAGGTACGCGCAGCGGACCGGGTCCAGGCCGGAGTCGGGCTCATCGAAGAAGACGATCTCGGGGTCGAGCGCGAGGGCTCGGGCGAGGCCCGCGCGCTTGCGCATGCCGCCGGAGATCTCACCGGGCAGCTTGTTCAGGTGCCGGCCCAGTCCGAGGCTCTCGGCCTTCTCGTGCACCACCCGACGGATCTCCGACTCCGAGCGCCGGGTGTGCTCGCGCAGGGGGAACGCGATGTTGTCGTAGATGTCCATCGAGCCGAAGAGCGCACCGTCTTGGAACAGCACCCCGAACTTGCGCCGGATGCGCATCACGTCGCGATGCCGCACGCCGACCATCGGCTCGCCGTCCACGTAGATCTGTCCGGCCTCGGGCCGCATCAGGCCGATGATCGTGTTGAGCAGGACCGACTTGCCGGTCCCGGAGGGTCCGAGGACCGCAGAGATCTTGCCGCGCGGGATGTCGAAGCTGACGTCGTCGAGCACCGTGTTGTAGCCGAACCGCTTGGTCACGCCCTGGACCGAGATGACGATGTCCGTCTCCGGGCTCGGCTTCGGGGCACCGTCCACCGGGGTGAGCGATGCGGACCGCAGCCCTGTCCAACCATCCATGTGCCGTGCTCCCTCGCTCCCACCGGATCGTCTGTCTCGAGCCCTTGACTGTCTTGAGCACGCGGGATGCCACAGGTCGGCGCCGACTTTTTGTGACGCCCGTCACCGCGCAAGATTTTGCCGGGTGGCCTGTGGGATTCGCGTCGCTCACGACAGCAAGCCAGATGCAGTGACCCTCGTCACAAAAGGTGGATTGGCTGCTATGTTCTTGAGCCCGACAGGAGTCGTCGAGCTGGACGTCGGCGAACGACCGGCCGCTCGGTGGCCGATCGCCGGCCCTCTCGACGTCTCGGACGACCACTCGTCTGGGCTCGGGGGGAGCATGCGGAGAGCGGCCACGTACGAGGTCTTCTATGCGGGTTTCTTCGCGGAGATGCTGCCCAAGATCCACAAGTTCGTCCGGGCGCGCTTCCCCTCCTCCTATGCCGAGGACCTGGCCAACGAGACCCTGTTGACGCTGTGGCGCAAGGAGGTCCCGACGCCGCGCGACGACACCGAGCTGCGCCAGCTGCGCCAGCTGACCTACAAGATCGCGCTCGGTCACATCCTCAACGCCCAGCGCAAGGCGGCCCGGGAGCAGGAGGCGGTCGACCGTGCCGTGCTGCGGATCCTCCCCGGCTCCGACCCGACCTTCGAGGCGATCGTTCCGGATGCGTTGGCACAGGCCATCGAGCAGCTCGGCTTCAACGACCGCCAGGCGGTGAACCTGCTGATCGCCGGGTTCGGCACCGGCGAGATCGCCGACATCCTCGGCGTCAGCCCGAAGGCCGCCTCGATGCGGCTGGCCCGCGCGCGCGAGCGACTCGACCGCAGGATCAACGCCGAGGAGGTCGAGTCCGATGTCAACACCGCGTCTTGACACCGACCGCGACCAGACCGCGTACGAGCAGGTCGAGCAGGACCTCGCCGAGCTCCTGCTGAGCCAGTACGGCACCCACCGCGCCGACCTCGAGCTCACCCGCGGTCAGGAGTGGGCCCTGGCGGCCCGCTCCCGTGAGAGCATCGCGCGCATCATCGCCGAGCCAGCCCGCTCGGAGCGTCGCTCCACGACCAAGCATCGGCTGTGGGCGCTCGCGGCGGCGGCGAGCGTGGCAGCCGTCATCGGCCCGTTGGTGTGGCCGTTCGGGAACCAGGGCTCCTCCGCCTACTCCGCCACACCGGCCCCGCTCGACATCACGGGCGTTCACGCGGCGCGCTATCCCCTGCGCGGCGTCGACCCGGACCGCGAGCTCGCGCATCTGGCCACCCTGGCGCGGACCAGCCCCTCGACGCTGACCGGGCTCAGCTCCGGTGTCGACATGGGGCGGGGCCAGGTCGGCGACGCCCAGCACGTCGAGGTCGCCTCCTGGTGGCTGGAGACCAGCAACCACGATGACCCGAGCGCACAGGTCGTCCCCACCGAGACCCAGCGCTACGTCCTCCCCGGCGGATCGATCCGGGTCACCACGGGCAGCGGCCACCCGATGACCGGGAAGGATGCGGCCGCGCTGTCACCTACCCCGGCCGCCGTCGTCTCTGCCGCCAGCGGGAGCCCGACCGGACTGCTGAGCCACCCGGACAGGCTTCCCCTCGACCCCGCGAAGCTGCGCGCCAAGCTCCTCGGCGACCCGCGCCAGTGCGCCGGCCAGCAGGGCTACTGCCTGAGCGATGCCATCCAGACACTCGGCCAGAGCAACGTCCTCTCGCCCCGCCTGAACGCAGCGCTGCTGCGCGCGCTGATCGGCGCTCCGGACGTCCGCTACGTCGGAGGCGCGCCCGACCGGGCGGGACGCCCGAGCGAGGTCTTCGTCGTCGACGACCCCGACCACGACCGCCAGCGCCTCATGCTCTTCGACGCCGACACGGGTGCGTACAACGGCGACGAGACCGTGCTGGTCAAGGGCGGTGACGACCTGGGTGTGAAGGCTCCGGCGGTCATCGGCTTCGACGTCGTCATCACCCGCGACTGGATCCCGGCCGGCGCCGTGCCACCCGCAGGGAGGGCCCACCCGCAGGCGCCGTGATCCGGCGGCACCCCGGAAATGCCGAATCGGCGCAGTCCCAAGGACTGCGCCGATTCCTGCGTGTTGGTAGCGGGGACAGGATTTGAACCTGTGACCTCTGGGTTATGAGCCCAGCGAGCTACCGAGCTGCTCCACCCCGCGTCGGTGAATCCAACGTATCAGAGAACCCCTGAGGGACCCGCAACGCCGTCGACACCCCGGCTCCGGTCACCCGCGGGAGGGCCGCGCCCGCCAGCCGAGGGGAACGGCCGGCGGGCGCGGTTCGGGGCTGGCTCAGAGCGCCGGCGGAGCCGAGGCGAAGACCTCGAGCTCGGCCAGCTCGGCACGGTAGAAGCTGGTGCTGTCGTTGGTGTCGCTGTCGTTGCGCAGCTTGGTCATCCGCACCCGCACGTAGCGCGCGGTCTGCTGGTCGAAGCCGAAGGTCTGCTCCGTGCCGTCGGCCGGCTTGGGGTAGCCCTTCTCGTCCGCGACAGTGGTCCACGTCGTCCCGTCGCTCGACACCTCGATGGTGAAGTCCTGCGGGAAGTCGTCGGCCAGGTCGGACGGCTTGCGGTCGTAGTCACGCGGCCACAGCGTCACCGCGCCGATCCTGCGCTGGGCACCCAGGTCCACGCTGACCCACTCCGCGTGGTCGGCGGTCAGATCGCTGTCGCTGGACCAGCCGTAGGAGCCGTCCACGCTGTACGGCTGGCCGTCGGTCAGGTTCGCGATCCCCCAGTCGCCCTCCTCGCGGGTGCTGGAGGCGGTGACCGTCCTGCCCAGCGCCAGGTCCGTCGGCACCTGGTCCGGCAGGACGTAGCCGGCGACGCTGCCGCCGAGCAGCTGCACGCGATGCGTGGTTCGGCCCCGGCCCACGCCTCCCCCGGTGTAGGCGTAGCGGACGATGCCGTACCCGTCCGCCCGCACGACGTGCCGGTGGCCGTTGTCCCGGACCACGTAGGTCGCGCCGGCCTTCTGGCCGGACCACTGCAGCGTGACCGACTGCCGGGGCGCGCTGTAGTCGACGACCTGCGTCAGCTCGTCGCGATAGGTCACGGTGACGGTGTCGTCGGCGTGGATCGCCTTGGTGACGGTCGTGCCGTTCATCGCCGTCGGGATGTTCGGGGCGATCGTGACGCCCTGGGCGGTGGGCTTGATGCCGAGCACGTCGCTGAACAGCCCGGTGCCGACGTTGGCGTTGGAGGGGAACCAGGCCTCGCCGCCGTGCGCGGCCAGCTTCCAGTCCAGGAAGCTGAGCCCGTCGAACCCGTCCTGGGTGTAGCGGCTCACTGCGTTGTTGAGATAGGTCAGCGACCGGTTGCGCTCACCCACCATCGCGGCGGCCTGCATGTACTCCTGGTTCATGAAGGGATAGATGCCCCCGTCCTCGAGACCGGTGGTGAAGTGGTCACCGGTCCAGTCCTCCGTGGTCGGCGCCAGCGGCTTGAAGTTCTGCGGGATCATCGGCAGGTGCAGGCGCTTCATGCCCTTGTCGATCCCCGCGAGGATCTGGCGGGCGCGGTCGGCGTCGACCATGCCGAAGTTGATCGCCTGCAGGTTGATCTGGGTGTGTTCGACGTCGCCGTGCACGGTGCCGTCCGGGCAGCGCCAGTAGGCGAACATGCCGGTCTTGGGCTCCCACAGGCCGCCGCTGTCGGCGTCCTTGTTGAACTGCTCCTTGAGCTTGGCCGCCATGCTCGCGTACGACGTCGCCTTGGCCTGGTCGCCGAAGACGCTGCTCTCGAGCCCGGCCCAGTCGGTCAGCGCCTTGTACATCAGCTCGTTGACGTACCCGCTCTCCCACTTGACGTAGACGCCGTCGTTCCACTCGCGGATGCTCTTGGAGGAGGTGCAGGTGTTGATGTCGTTGTGGAAGAGGCCGTCGGTGGCGTCGTACATGGTGTCGACCATGAAGCCCAGCGATCTCTCCACGGAGTCGCGCATGGTCCCCAGCCAGGCCGGGTCGGCGGAGGCCTGGTACATGTCCGCCACCGACATCGCGTAGCCGGCGTCGGCGTCGTACAGGTTGCCGTCCCCCCACGGGTGATCGAGGTGGTAGGTGCGGCCCTTCATGTGGCCGTTGCTGTTCTGTGCGTAGTCGCGGAAGTACTCCAGCAGCCGCTGCTGGGAGGCGGTGATCGCCGGGTCGTAGGAGCCGAGCACGGTCGGGTCGGCGTAGACCATGTCGTACGGGCCGACGCCCGGGTAGCGCAGACCGACGGTGGACATGCCGTAGTCCTTGTCGATGACCCCGGAGCGACCGAAGTCGTTGATCATCGATGAGAGCGCACTCGGGTCGGCCACGCCGTGCACGGCCCCACCGAGCGAGTAGTAGCTGTCGTAGTCGTCGGCCGCGAAGGAGTACGCGACGTGGTCGCGCTGACCCTGCGTGGTGGTGACGGGGGCGTACACGTCCTGGGTGGTGCCGTTGGAGGAGTGCCCGCCGTAGACGTAGCCCTGCTCCTTGGTGCCGGCCAGGTAGCTCCACTGGTCGGCGGAGCTGACCTGGGTCTCCTGATAGGTGTTGCCGTCGCCGGTGTAGGCGAACTCGGTGGCCAGGTCACGGTTGCTGGTGGCCCGGACGTCCAGCGCCTGGCGCGAGGCGTTGGTCAGCATCACGAAGCTCGACTCCTCCACGCCGTAGCGGTCGTTGGGCTGGGAGAGGAAGAAGTTGTTCGCGCCGGTGTAGGCGTTGCCGATCGGCAGGTTGCCGCCGTCCTCGGGCCGCCGGATGTTGTCCCAGACCCGGGCCCAGCCGATGGTGAGCATGCCGTTGTGGCGCACGGCGAGGTCGTCGGTGTCGAGCCAGTGGTAGGTGCGGTCCACGGCGAGGTGCACGCCGTCCGAGGTGGCCTCGAAGCGCCACGTCTCAGCGAGGGAGAGCTTGTCGTTGCCCATCGTGAAGGAGGCGGTCACGACGTTGCCGCTCACCGTGACGGTGGGATCGGCGCTCAGGGTGCGGCTGTCGAACGACGAGCCGTCTGCGTCGAGGGTGACCGCGCTGTACATCCCTCCCGCGAGCAGCTCCTTGCCGCCGAGGGTGAAGGAGGTGACGGCGGAGGTGTGGTCGTACCCGTAGACCAGGGTGGTGCCGCCGCCGGTGAGCGTGACGGTCTTGGCGTTCCTGTCCACCCTGACCCCGGGTGCGGTGACGTGCGGGTTGCCGTGGTTGCCGGACGGGGCGGCGTGCGTCGACGTGGCCGCGCCGGCGAGCGGGTTCGGTGCAGCGAAGGCGCCGGACGCGGTTCCGGTCGCCAGCGCCGCGGCGCTGAGCAGTCCCACCGTCGTCGTGACGGCGAGGAGGGGTCGGCCGACGCGTCGGCCGTCCCGCGGGTGCAGGTGCTTCATTGCTGGGTGAATCCTCTCCGAGATCGGGATAGAGCGAGGTGACGCCGCCGTGCTGCTAGCGCTCCTCTCCCCCGCCGTCGGCGCTGACGGCGCGGGTGATCCCGCGCCTCTCCGCGAGGGGTACGCCGCCGAGGTCGACCGCGTCCTGCTTGGCGACGGCGCAGTAGTAGTGCTCCAGTCGGCCCTGCCACTCGATGACGGCGGGCTTGTGGGTGTGCAGGGAGTCGATCGATCCGGCCGGGCCCACGTCGAGCAGGATCTCCTCGGACTTCTCCCAGCGCCGAAGGTCCGACGAAGTGGCGTAGCCCTCGCGGGCATGGCCGTCGGTGGCGAGACCGAAGTAGAACATCACCCAGACATCGCCGTCGCGCAGCACGCACGGGTCGGAGGCGAACTGCTCGTCGAAGGCGCCCGCAGCGCCGGCGCTGAGCACCGGGTTGGCGCCGTGCCGGGTCCAGGTGCTCAGGTCGGTGGAGGTGGCCAGACCGGTCTGCTCCACCCAGGGCCACTCGTCGCGATCCTTGGCGTTGTAGAAGAGGTAGAACAACCCGTCGTGCTCCATCAGCCAGGACTTGTAGAGTCCGCCGCGCTCCCACGTGCCGCCGTCCTCGGGCCGCAGGACGTCGCCGACCTGTTCCCAGGTCCGCAGGTCGCGGCTGCGCAGGAAGCCGATCGAGGCCGGACCGGCCTCGTAGCCGGCCGCCGGATAGGCGTGGAAGGTGCCGTAGTACCAGCCGTCGATCTCCTTCAGCTCGCCCGGCGAGCGCAGGTCGTTGTCCCGGACGATCGAGGTGAGGGCCGCGTTGTAGCGCAGCAGCGGATCCTCCGGATCGCGCGGCACCACGACCTCCCCCGTCGTCCAGGCGTCGTCGCCGTCGTTCCAGGTCAGGGCGGTCTGGTAGCCGATGCCGTCCCAGCCCACGTAGGTCATCCCCTGCCGCCCGTCGAGGGAGAACACGAACGGACAGTCCACGCCGTGGCTGTCGAACGCGCCGGCGCGCAGGGACGGGGCGATGATCAGGCGGTTCTCCCGCAGCGGGGTCGCGATCCGATGGGTGGGGTAGGCAGCCTGTGCTGTCATGTCACTTTCCTGTTCCTGCGACGAGACCCGAGACGTAGTAGCGCTGCAGCAGCATGAAGAGCACGACGCACGGGAGCATGGTGACGGTGATCCCCGCCTGCAGGCCGCCCCAGTCGATGGTGTTGAGGGGGCCGTTCTGGGCGTTGACCAGCGCGATGGGCAAGGTGAAGCTGGAGTTGTCGTTCAAGAGCACCAGGGCGGCTAGGAACTCGTTCCAGGCGGCCAGGAACGCGAACAGCGCGATGGTGACGATCCCGGGCCCGACCAGACGCAGCAGCATCTTGGGCAGCGCGCTGATCTTGGTGCAGCCGTCCAGCTGGGCGGCCTCCACGATCTCCTCGGGGATGGACTCGAACGAGTTGCGCATCATGTAGATGGCGAAGGGCAGCTGGAAGGTGGTGTAGATCAGCGCGAGCCCGATCAGCGAGTTGGTCAGGCCGAGCCACACCATCACGGTGAACAGCGAGATCAGCAGCGCCGGGTATGGCACCAGCAGGACGCCGATGCTGACCGCGAACAGCACGTTCTTGCCGCGGAAGCGGAAGAAGGCGAACGCGTAGCCGGCCAGGGTCGCGGCGATGGTGGTGAGCACGACGGTCAGCAGCGTGACCACGAGGGACTGCCCGATGTACCCGGCCAGCGAGGAGCCCGAGCTGTCCAGCTTGCTGAAGTTGGACAGCGTCCAATGCGAGGGCCACCAGACGGGCGGCGAGGCGTTGGCGTCCTCGGCCGGCTTGAACGAGCCGATCACCGTCCACACGATCGGGAAGGCGAAGACCAGCGCCAGGACGGCGGCGATGATCAGCCGGGCCGAGCCGCGCCGCCGACCGCGCGCCGGTCGAGGCGCCGGACGGGCCGGGGAGGGCATCGGTTCGAGGACGAGTGAGTCGCTCATGCTGACTTCCCCTTCTGCAGCCAGACCTGCGGGATCGAGACGAGCGCCATGATCAGCACGATCAGGACCGCCACGGCGGCGGCATAGCCGCGGTGGAGGCTGACGAACGCGGCGTTGTAGAGGTAGTAGACGACCGTGACGGTGGAGTTGTCCGGGCCGCCCTTGGTCATGGTGAAGAACTGGTCGAAGCCGAGGAACGTGGTGCTGACCGTCAGCAGAGTCACCAGCGACAGCGGGCGGCGGATGAGGGGCAGCGTGATGCGGGTGAGGGTGCCCCACGGGCTCGCGCCGTCGAGGCGAGCGGCCTCGTAGACCTCCTCGGGGATGGAGTCC
Source organism: Nocardioides sp. JCM 18998 (assembly GCF_055391535.1). Taxonomy (NCBI): domain Bacteria; kingdom Bacillati; phylum Actinomycetota; class Actinomycetes; order Propionibacteriales; family Nocardioidaceae; genus Nocardioides; species Nocardioides sp. JCM 18998. Next base: position 2,714,321 of record NZ_AP043886.1, on the reverse strand, counting down.
ATCCCGATGATCAGCACCAGCATCGCCAGACCCGCGGTCTTCCAGATCGTCATCACGATCACCACCGCCAAGGTGGTGGAGGGCCGGGCGAACCAGTCCACCCCTGACTGGGCGAGGCCCAGGTGGCTGGCGATCGAGGGCAGCACGCCGGTCCGGGAGTTGCTCATCGACAGCCACAGCAGGCCGGCCGGGGCCAGGCCGATGGTGACCGGCGCGAACAGCAGGGCGCGGATCGGCGTCCGGGCGCGGAACCTCGGACGGACCAGCAGGGCCAGGCCGAGGGAGACCGCGAGGCCGAGCACGGTGGTGATCACCGTGTACTTGACGGTGAAGACGACCGCCTTGCCGAACTTCGGGTCGCTGAGGATCTGGCTGTAGTTCTTGGTGCCGACCGAGGTATGCGGCCCGAAGGCCGGCCAGTCGAAGAACGACATCCACACCATCAGGCCCAGCGGCACCACGAAGAAGACCAGGAGCAGTGCGGCGCTGGGAGCGGCCAGGGCCCAGCCGGTGAGCTCCTCACGAAGACTGCGGCGTGCACGCGGCGGCGTGATCGGAGCGGTGGACGGATCGGCCACGTCCGCCGGTTCGAGGGTTGCGATCATCGCGACTCCTTCAGTTGCAGGGATCCGGCCCGGCCGGGGCACACCCAAGGCGGCGCCCCGGCCGGGATCCGGAATCACTGGTTGACGGCGGCGTCGGCCTCGGACTGGGCCTTCTTGGCCGCCTCGGCAGGATCGGCACCGTTGAAGATGGTCGACTGGAGCATCTCCAGCCATGGACCCTGGGCGGAGGCGATCACGTCGTTGTAGTGGGTCGAGACGTACGTCTGGCCCTTCTTGATCAGCTCAGCCGGCACGGTGAACTGGTCGCCCAGAGACCTCGGGACCGTCACGTCGGTGCGCGGCGCCATCGCCGGCAGCTTGAGGTAGACGTCCTGCGAGGTCTCCTTCGAGGAGAGCCAGTTGATGAAGTCCCACGCCTCGTCCGGGTGCTTGGTGGTCTTCGCGATGTCAGCGGTGTCACCACCCGAGAAGGTGGCCCACTGACCGTCCTCCGGGCCAGGGATCGGGGCGAGACCGAAGTCGAAGGCCGGCTTGGTGCCCACCGTCGCGGTGTTCACGCCGTTGCCGCCGGCCAGGTCGATGCCGATCTTGCCGCCGGAGAAGACCGAGAAGAAGCCGTCGCCGGTGTCGGTCTTGGCCGAGGCCGGGATGTCGCCCTTCTGGTAGAGCCTCTGCAGGAAGCCCAGCGCCTTGGTGGTGGCCTCGTTGTCGAAGTCGAAGGAGCCGTCGTCCTTGACCACCTGCTGGTCCTGGGCCCAGATCAGAGGCGTCAGGTCGTAGGCCATCGAGCCGGAGCTGTCGCCGCTGAAGTACAGCCCCTTCACGCCGTCGCCGAGCTTGGTGATCGCGTCGGCGGCCTGCTCGATGCCGTCCCAGGTCGTCGGCGGCTTCTCGGGGTCGAGCCCCGCCTTCTTGAACAGGTCCTTGTTGTACAGGTAGAGCGACGTGTCGGTGACGAACGGGACGCCGTACGTCTTGCCACCGGCGGTCGAGGCCTGCTCGTGGGCCGGTGCCAGCTTGCCGGCCGCGCCGGACTGGGCCAGCAGGTCGGTCAGGTCCAGCACGGCGCCGGCCTGGATGATCTGCGGCTGGAAGACGATGTCGGAGGTGAGCAGGTCCGGCAGCGACCCGGACTGCGCCGCAGCAGCGAACTTCGCCACGTACTGATCAGCCGGGACGTGGGTGATGGCCACCTGGTTCTTGTGCGTGTCGTTGTAGGCGTTGACCACCGCGTCGGTGACCGCCTCGTTGCCGGCGCGCACCCACAGGGTGAGCTTGGCGCCGTCGTCCTTCGCGGTGATGGCGCTCGGGTCGGCGCCCACGCTCGTCCCGCTCCCGCACGCGGCCAGGCCGAGGCACATCGCGACCGCGACACCTGCCACCGCGACGCCCTGCGTCCGTCGGTTCATGTCCACTCCATCCGTGTCCGAGGCTTCGGGAGGGCCACCGCGCGGCGACCCCGTTGTGACCCGAAGCACGGCAACTATCGCAACCGGTTTCCAAAACTGTCAATAGTTTTCGTGGCGTCAGTCACATACGGAAATTCGTTCCTCACCACGCGGCGCCCCCGTCACCAGGGACGAGCACGCCCTCCGGAATGGACGAGCATCTCTTCCACGGGCGGAATTTCGGAGCCGACACAGCAAAACGCGGAAAATTTTTCCGTACGGTGTTACTGTTCCGACGTGCCCAACACATCAGCCAGCGCACCCCGTCGCCGCGTGACGGCGTCCGACGTCGCCGAGCGTGCCGGCGTCTCGATCAGCACCGTCTCCAAGGCCCTGTCGGGGAACGGGACGGTGCGCTACGAGACGCGCCAGCGGGTGCTCGACGTCGCCCGCGAGCTGAAGTACCAGCACAACGAGATCGCGGCCAGCCTGCTGGCAGGGCGGACCAACACCATCGGCGTCATCACCAGCGACCAATTCGGTCGGCTGACCGCTCCGGTGCTGGTCGGCGCGACGGAGACCCTGGCCGAGGACGAGATCGCGCTGCTGATCTGCGACGGTCGCGGCGACCGGATCCGTGAGCAGTACTTCGTGAACTCGCTGCTGCGTCGGCGGGTGGACGGCATCCTGGTCACGGGTCGAGGCGTCTTCGGCCGCGAGTCCCTCGGCCTGGACCTCCCGGTGCCGGTCGTGTACGCGATGGCCTCCTCCAACGACCCTGCCGACGCCTCGGTGGTGCCGGACGACACTGCCGGAGCCCACTCGGCCGCCGAGCACCTGCTCGCCACCGGGCGTACGAGGATCGCCTTCGTCTCCGGCCGTTCCGACGACGCCACCCGCGCACGCCTGGCCGCCACCCGCGAGGTCCTGAGCGCCGCCGGCCTGCAACTCGTGCACGCGCCCCTGATCGGGCAGTGGAGCGAGGGCTGGGGGCGGCAGGCGGGCCTCAACCTCATCCGCGCCGGCGCCGACTTCGACGGCGTGGTCTGCGGCAACGACCAGATCGCACGTGGCGTCCTAGACTCGCTGCGCGAGTCCGGCACCCGTGTGCCCGAGGACGTCGCCGTGATCGGCTTCGACAACTGGGACGTGATGGTGGAGGCCTCGCGCCCGCCGCTGTCGAGCGTCGACCTGAGCCTGCACGAGGTCGGTCGGGTCGCCGCCCGGACCCTCATCGAGGCCATCGCCGCCGGTACGGTCACCCCGGGGATCGAGAGGGTGGCCTGTCACCTGGTGCCCCGCGAGTCCACCGGGCCCGCCTGAGGAATGTGCGGCTGAGGCGCAGCGCCGACGCCCGCGGAGCGGGCGACGGGCGCCCTATGATCGGGCCGTGACCCGGGAGAGAGCAGAGCGCGCGGACGCTCAGGCGAACCGGCAACGCATCATCCAGGCCGCTCGGGCGCTCTACGCCGAGGAGGGGCTGGACGTCTCGTTCAACGCGATCGCGCACCGCGCCGGCATCGGCAACGCCACCCTGTATCGCCACTTCGCCCACCACGAGGAGCTGCGCGAGGCCGTCTTCCTCGACCGCGTGCACCAGGCGACCCACCTGCTCACCGAGCTCGCGGAGCTCGACGATCCGGCGGCCGCGCTGCGGCGCTACCTGGTCTGGATCCGCGACACCGCCGACCTGTCGCTGTTCGGGCTGGCCGAGCGGGGGACGCGGTCGCCGGAGACCGACCGCGATGCCGCCCGGTTGCGGACCCTCCTCGGCGACCTCGTCGAGCGCTGCCGTACGGCGGGCGCGATCCGCGCCGACCTCGAGCGCGAGGACATCATGGTCGCGGCCGTCGCGCTCATCCAGATCACCCGGAACGCGCGCGTCACGCCGGAGCGCAGCGAGCGGTTCCTCGCGGTGGTCCTAAGCGGCCTCGGCCTCGGGGAGTGACACGCCGGCCGGAGCGATCACCGGCGCTGCGGCGGGGCTGCGGTGGACCACCAGCCACGCCCCCAGCACGATCATCTGTCCGATGACCACGTCGATCACCCAGTGGTTCGCCGTGGCGATCACGACCGCGGCGGTGCCCAGCGCGTAGACGACGCCGAGGGCGCGCAGCGTCTTCGAGCGCGTTGCGCTCCACACCGCCAGCGCCACCCACAGCGCCCAGCCCGCATGCATCGAGGGGAAGGCCGCCAGCTCGTTGGTCAGGCCGCCGAGGCCCTTCGGTGCCGAGGCGTCGGCACCCCACCAGCCGGACGAGGAGTGCAGCGCCATCACGTCGGTGAAGCCGGCCATCATCCGCGGCGGTGCCGTCGGCATCGTCAGGTAGAACCCGAGGGCGACCACGGTGGCAGCCACGAGAGCGCGGCGCGCCGGCACATAGACCTCACGCCCGCAGCGGAACAGCCAGATCAGTACGCCGGCGGTCACGACGTAGTGCAGGCTGGCGTACCAGTAGTCGGCGGCCAGCCCGAGCCCGCGATGCACGGTCGCGAGCTGGTTGAACCACCGCTCGCCGGGCAGCGGCAGCGCCTGCTCGATCCGCTCGACATCGGCCGCGCGCGCCACTGCCGCCGCGACGTCGCCGCTGGCGAGCGTGCGGGCGGCGGAGTAGAACACATAGAGCACGCCCACGATGGTGAGCTCACGCAACGCAGGAGTGAGCCCTCGCCGGATCCGATCCATCACCCACCACCCGTTCCTCTGCCGTTCACGTCCCACTATAAACGGGGATTCATTCCCCGCTTATTCCCCGGCGGCGCCGGGGACGATGCCCGGTGGGCAGCTGCGGTCACCGACAGCAACCAGCCGACGAGCGAGCCGCGTCGGCGATCCGAAGCGGTGCGCCGTGACGGCGATCGCCTGCTCATGCAGGAACGTCAGCAGCTCGACGCGGCCCGCCTCGACCACCGGCTGCGCGTAGAGCGCGATGTCGACGCGGCCGTTGCTCGCCCGCGCGAACCCGGACCGCGAGCCCCCGATGAGCCGGACCCGGGACGGCGCCCGGTCGCCGCGAAGGGTCGCGGCCCATGCCTCGGCATCCTGGACCAGGAAGCGCGCTCCCGCAGCGGCGACGATCCGGTCCGCTGGGTCCGGGAGTGCCGCAGCGACGGACACCGTCACCTCCGCGGCCGCCGCGACGCCGGCAGCCAGCACCCGCAGCATCGCGGCGACGCCCCCCGGGGCGTCCGACTCGAGGCGGATCGTCACGGGTACGGGCAGGTGCCGCAGGACGTTGCGCTCCGCCATCAGCGCACTGACGTCACGGGCCCGGCCGTACTCCTCACGCCAGGCGACGGCATCCGATCCGGCACCGCGCGCGATCACGCCGTCACCGTCCAGGCCGGCCGCCGCCTCGACGAGGGCGCGTACGGCCGGCGACGGCTGCTCGAGCACGACGGCTCTGTCCGTCCGCCAGTCGGACAGGCCGAACAGGTAGTGGGGGCCGCCCGCCTTCGTGCCCGCCCCCACCGCCGACCTCTTCCACCCACCGAAGGGCTGACGCCGCACGATCGCGCCCACGGTCGTGCGGTTGACGTACAGGTTCCCGGCCTCGACGCGCTCGATCCAGGACTCGATCTCGTGCCGGTCGAGGGAGTGGAGCCCTGCGGTGAGGCCGTACGCGACCTGGTTCTGGATCGCGATCGCCTCGTCGAGGTCCGGCGCCGTGATGAGGCTCAGGACGGGGCCGAAGTACTCGACGAGATGCGACTCCGATCCGGGTACCACGCCCGCCTTCACCCCGGGCGACCACAGCCTGCCCTCGCTCCCGTCGAGCCGCCTCGGCTCGACCAGCCAGGACTCGCCGGGCGCCAGCGTGGTCAGCGCGCGCAGCAGCTTGCCGGACGCGGGCTCGACCAGCGGCCCGACCTGTGACGTCGCATCGCTGGGATCGCCGACCCGGAGGGAGCGCACCGCGTCGACGAGCTGCTCGCGGAAGCGCCGCGAGGTCGCCACCGATCCCACCAGGATCGCCAGCGAGGCGGCCGAGCACTTCTGGCCCGCGTGCCCGAAAGCCGAGGCGACGAGGTCCTTCACCGCGAGATCGAGGTCGGCGCTGGGGGTGATGACGATGGCGTTCTTGCCCGACGTCTCGGCCAGGAGCCGCAGATCGGGACGGAACGAGCCGAAGAGCTCCGCGGTCTCGTACGCGCCGGTCAGGATCAGCCGATCGACGAGCGGGCTCGCGACCAAAGCCCGCCCGGCCTCGTTCTCCGGGACGTGCACGAGCCGCAGCACCTCGCGTGGCACGCCGGCGGCCCAGAGCGCCTCGGCGAGGACGGATCCGCAGCGCCGGGCCTGCGGTGCCGGCTTGATCACCACCGCGGAGCCGGCCGCGAGCGCGGCCGCCATCCCTCCGGTCGGGATCGCGAGCGGGAAGTTCCACGGTGGGACCACCACGGTGAGGCGCACCGATACGTGCGTCGCACCGTCCACGGCGTCGAGCTCCGGCGCCAGGGAGGCGTAGTAGCGGAGGAAGTCGATCGCCTCGGAGACCTCCGGATCCGACTGGTCGACCGTCTTCCCGCACTCCGATCCGGCGACCTCGATGAGCTCGCCGCGGCGTCGCTCGAGCTCGACCGCCGCCGCCCGCAGGACGGCCGCGCGCTCCCGAGCGGGACGCGCACCCCAGGCCGTACCGGCCGCCTGCGCCTGGGCCAGGATCGCCTCGACGCCCGCGACGTCGGACACCGTGTGCTGCTCGACCGACCGCACTCCCAGCGTCGAGGACGGCATCCGGGCCAGGATCTCCCGGGCCCATGCCCGGTTCCCGGGCAGCGACGGGTCGCTGTCGGGGGTGTTGGCGAAGCCGGGCCCCGGGGCGGCGGTCGGTGGCTCACGACGGTCCTGGGTACGGTTCGGTGCCGGCACCAGGTCGTCCACTCGCGCGAGCGAGGCCACGAAGCGCTCCCGCTCCCGCGCATAGAGCGTCGGCGACGTGTCCAGGTCGCCGATGGCCGACATGAAGTTCTCGGCGCTGGCGCCCTCCTCGAGACGGCGTACGAGGTAGGCGATCGCGGTGTCGAAGTCCTCCGGGTGCACCACCGGGACGTAGAGCAGCAGCCCACCGACGCTCGCGCGTACGGCCTCCGCCTGTCCCTCGGCCATGCCGAGCAGCATCTCGACGTCGATCCGTTCCCGGACCCCGCGCCGGCCCGCCAGGATCCAGGCGTACGCGATGTCGAACAGGTTGTGCCCCGCGACGCCCACCCGGACGTTGGCGGTGCGCTCGGGCACGAGCGCGTAGTTGAGCACCTTCTTGTACGAGGTGTCGGTCTCCTGCTTCGAGCCCCAGGTGGCCAGTGGCCAGCCGCTGAGCGAGGACTGGACGCGCTCCATCGGAAGGTTCGCACCCTTGACCAGGCGGACCTTGATCGCCGCTCCCCCACGCGCCCGGCGGGCGGCCGCCCACTCCTGGAGCCGGATCATCGCTCCCAGCGCGTCGGGCAGATAGGCCTGAAGCACGATCCCTGCCTCCAGGGTGAGGAGCTCGGGTCGGTCCAGCAGGCGGGTGAAGACCTCGAGCGTGATGTCGAGGTCCTGGTGCTCCTCCATGTCGAGGTTGATGAACGTCGGGCTCGATGACGCCCCCGCCTCCCGGTAGAGCGGGAGGAGACGCTCGACTGCGTGCTCCACGGCTTCGTCGTGGGCCCACGGTGCGTGCGGCGCGACCGCCGCGGAGACCTTGATCGAGACGTAGTCGACGTCGGGGCGCCGCAGCAGGCGCCGGGTCCTCTCGAGCCGGCGATCCGCCTCCCGCTCACCGAGGACCGCCTCCCCCAGCAGGTTGATGTTGAGCCGGACGCCGCGTTCGCGGATGCGGGCGATGGACGCGCCCAGGCGCGCGTCGCTGGCGTCGATCAGCAGGTGCCCGACCATCCGGCGCAGGACCCTGCGCGCAACCGGGACGACGAACCCCGGCGCGACGTGCGAGGCGAGCGCACCGGCGCGCAGCGCGGCCTTCTGGTGCCACGGCAGGAACCGCGGGGTGATGGCGACCAGCTCGCGCAGCGAGCGGGCCGCCACGCGCGCATCCTCCGGTCGGACGACCCGGTCGACGAAGCCCACGGTGAACGCGAGCCCGTTCGGATCCTTGAGCACGTTGGCCAGGCGTCCGGCGGAGGCGTGCACCGGCATCGTGGCCGCGGCGGCGAGCCATGCCCGCACCTGTGCATCGACCTCGTCGACCAGCTGCGGGTCGGACTCGGTGGTCAGTGGGGTCGGGATCGTCACCCTTCCGAGGTTTCCACTGCCGCGAGAAATAGCAACGTGGCCGGCCGCGCAGGCGCGACGCCCACCCCGGAGGTCGAGCCCACCCCGGAGGTCGAGCCCACCCCGGAGGTCGAGCCCGTCCCGGAGGTCGAGCCCACCCCGGAGGTCGAGCTTGTCGAGACCAACCCCAGCGCCGCCCGTTCCACCTCCCCAAAAGCGGTGAGGCACCCGCGGTCGGGACGCCGCTACGTTGAGGACCATGGCGTCTCCACCGGAGACGGATCCCGACCGGCCTGCGCTGGAGTCCGGCCGGCTGTACCGCCTCGGTCGTGTCTGCGCCCGCCGTGCCTGGTGGGTGATCGGGGCGTGGCTGCTCGTCGCCGTTCTGGTGATGGTGGGTCGCGCGACGTTCGGCGGCAGCTACCTCGACGACTTCAACCTCCCCGGGACGCAGTCCCAGGCCGGCGCTGACCTGATCACCGCGCACGACCCCGCCTTCGGCGCGAACACCGGCCAGGTGGTCTTCTCGGTGTCCACCGGGTCGGTCGCCGAGCAGCAGAGCGCGATCGAGTCGGCGGTCAAGGCGATCGGCCAGATCCCGCACGTGGTCGCGGTGAGCGACCCGCTCGCCGCGGCGACCACGTCGAGGGACGGCACCGTCGCGTACGCGACCGTCCACTTCGACGAGAACCCGCTCAAGCTCGGTGAGACCACGGTGGACAGGATCGACCACGCCGTCGCGCCCGTCCGCGCCGCCGGCGTCCACGTCGACTACGGCGGCCCGCTCGGCCAGGCGGCCAAGCCGGACGCCTCGGAGCTCGGCGAGCTGGTGGGCATCCTGGCGGCGATCCTGGTCCTGCTCATCGGTTTCGGGTCGGTGTACGCCGCCGGCCTGCCGATCCTGAGTGCGGTCGTGGGTGTGGTCACCGGGCTGGGGGTCCTGTCCTTCCTCGCCGCCGCCACCACGTTCGCCTCGGTCTCGCCGACGCTCGCGCTGATGATGGGGCTCGGCGTCGGCATCGACTACGCATTGTTCCTGACCACCCGCCACCGCCAGTTGGTCATGGACGGCCACGACCCGGTCGAGGCGGCCGCGCACACGGTGTCGACCAGCGGCCGGGCCGTCATCACCGCGGCGGTGACGGTGATGCTGGCGATGTTCGGGCTCTACGCCTCGGGCCTGGCCTTCATCGGCAAGCTCGGCCTGGCCGCCGCGACGACCGTGTGCGTCGCGGCCATCGCCGCTGTCACGCTGGTCCCGGCCCTCCTCGGTGCCGCGGGTCGCGGGATCGATCGGCTGCACGTCCGCACGCCCGTCGCCGAGCAGAGCTCCGGCGGCGGGGAGGGCGCCTGGCACCGGTACGCCGAGCGCGTCGGTGCCCATCCGTGGCACTTCCTCATCGGCGGCCTGCTCCTCCTGGCGATCCTGATCGTGCCGCTCTTCTCGATGCGGCTCGGCCACGTCGACGCCGGCGCGGACCCGTCGGACTGGACGTCGCGGCGGGCGTACGACCGCATCGAGCGGGGCTTCGGCGTGGGCGCGAACGGCCCGCTGACGGTGGTCGTCGACCTGCCGAAGGGCACGTCGCCGGCCGACGCGACCCAGCTCGGCCAGCAGGTCACCACCGCCATCGGCGAGGCGCACGACGTGGCCAGCGTCTCCCCCGCCCAGGCCACGCCGGACGGATCGCTGCTGATCATCAACGTGGTGCCGCAGACCGGGCCGCAGGACGCGGCCACCCTGACCCTGCTCGACTCGCTGCGCTCCCAGACCCTCCCGAAGGCCCTCGCCGGCTCGGACGCCGACGGCCTGGTCACCGGTCCGGTCGCCTCGCAACTCGACTTCCGCAACAAGATCGCCGACCGGTTGCCCCTGATCGTGGTCGTGGTGATCGCGCTGGCGTTCCTGTTGCTGCTCGCGACCTTCCGCAGCCCCGTGCTCGCGCTCAAGGCGGCGGTGCTCAACCTGGTCTCGATCGGGGCGGCGTACGGCGTCCTGGTGGCCGTCTATCAGTGGGGCTGGGGGTCCTCGCTGCTCGGCGTGGGCGAGAAGGTGCCCATCGAGTCGTACGTGCCGATGATGATGTTCGCGATCGTCTTCGGCCTGTCGATGGACTATGAGGTCTTCCTGCTCTCCCGCATCCGGGAGGGCTGGCTCAAGCACCACGACAACCACGAGAGCATCGTCGAGGGGCTCTCCGCCACGGCACGCGTGATCACCTGCGCGGCGCTGATCATGGCCAGCGTCTTCTTCTCCTTCGTCGCCAACCCGAGCGTGGTGGTGAAGATGATCGCGCTCGGCCTGGGCGTCAGCGTGATCGTCGACGCGACGGTCATCCGGCTGCTGCTGGTGCCGGCCAGCATGTACCTGCTCGACCGGGCCAACTGGTGGATCCCGGCCTGGCTGGACCGGTTGCTGCCGCACCTGGACCCGGAGGGGCCTCCGCGGAAGGTGGCGAAGCCCGTCGCCGTGGCCGACCAGGAAGCGGACCCTGCCGGGCCCTAATCCCCCGGAAAGATCACCGGAGAGCAGAAGAGGATCGGATCCCTGGGGATCCGATCCTCTTCTGGTGGTAGCGGGGACAGGATTTGAACCTGTGACCTCTGGGTTATGAGCCCAGCGAGCTACCGAGCTGCTCCACCCCGCGTCGGTGAACACTACGTTACCCGCTCACCCCCACCGGGCCAAATCGAGCGGCCCGCGGGTCCGGGTCAGTCGCCCGACAGCAGCTCGGCGGCCTGGTCGACCTTCTTCTGGGCCTGGGCGAGAAGCTTCTCGCGGCGGGTGAAGTCGCCCGCCTTGCCGGCGGCGTCCGCCTGCCCGAAGAGGGACTTCGCGTCCTGGAGCAGCGCGCCGGCCGACTTCTTCCCGCCGGGACTCGAGCTCGGCGTGGTCGGCGTCCCAGAGGGCGAGGCTGGGGGTGAGGTCGAGGTCGAGGGCGAGGTCGATGGCTGCCCTCCCCCACCCGGCGCCGGCTGGGCGGTGGTGCCACCGTCGCCGCCGTTTCGCAGGGCGTCGGTCAGCGCCGCGCCCAGCGTCGGGCCGTGGCCGAGCTGCCCGTCGTAGGAGACGAGCACGTAGGCGAGCACCGGGTAGGAGGCCGCGGATCCGTTCGCCTGCAGGGCGTAGACCGGTTGGACGTACAGCAGCCCGGACTTGCCGAGCGGCACGGTCAGCAGATTGGCGTACACCGGGGCGCTGCCACTGCGCGCGAAGGCGCCGACCTTGGACGCGATCTCGGTGTTGCTCTTCAGTTGGTTCGCGACCTGCCCGGGCCCGCCGGCGTTCTGGTCGAACCCGGTGAGCAGCCGGATCGTGCCGTAGTCGTCGGAGGTCGCGTCGGAGTCGACGCTCATCACCGCGGCCAGGTTGCTGCGGCCACTGGGCACGAAGGTCGAGGACTCCGACCAGGTCTCGCGTCCGTCACCGTTGTCGAGGAACATCCGCGCGGGGGTCTGCAGGTGACCGGGCTGGCTCGGGTCCTCGGGCACCGCCCAGCGGTCCGAGCCGGCGAGGAAGCTGGTCGGGTCGGTGACGTGGTAGCGGGCCAGCTGGTAGCGCTGCACCTTGTAGAGGTCGTCGGGATAGCGCAGGTGCGAGAGGAGATCCGCCGGGATGTCCTTCTTCGGCTGCACGACCCCCGGGAAGGCGGCCTCCCACGCCTTGAGGATCGGGTCCGGGTCCCACTCGTAGAGCGTCACCGTGCCGTCGTAGGCGTCCACGGTGGCCTTGACCGAGTTGCGCATGTAGTTGATCTCGTCGGTCGGCAACGGCTGCAGCCCGGGCGTGGCCTGGGTGGCGTCGTCCAGCATCGTGTCGAGCGACTCGCGCTCGGACTCCGGGTAGTCGGCGGTGGTGGTGTAGCCGTCGACCACCCACACGATCCGACCGTCCTCGACCACCGGGTAGGGATCGTTGTCGAGGGTCAGCCACGGCGCGACCTTCTGCACGGCCGTCTTCGGGTCACGGTTGTAGAGCACCTTGGAGTCGTCGTTGACCCGCTGGCTGAGCAGGAAGCTGGCCGAGCCGAACTTCACCGCATACAGCGCCCGGCGGAACTTCGAGGCGATCGAGACGCCGCCGTCGCCGTCGTACACGGTCGAGGTCGAGGTCGACGCATCGCTGTCCTCGGCGCCGAGGTCGAGCTCGACCTCGTTCCCGCCCTGCGGAACGCCGACGACGGAGTAGTTGGGGCTGTCCTCGCCGTAGTAGATCCGGTTCTCGAGGCTGGTGCCCCCGCTGAGGTCGTCGGTCTGCGCCCACTGCACCGAGGGGCTCTCGGTGGTGTCGGTGCGGTCGCGCTGGTTCGCATAGGCCGCGATCACGCCGTTGCTGTGGGTGTAGACGGTATGGAGGTTGGTCCAGTTCTGGTCCGCCGCGTTGATGCCGGAGGTGTCCACCTCGCGCACGCCGAGGAGCACCGCGCGGTCCTTGCCGTCGACGGTGTAGTGGTCGACGTCGAGCGGGTTGGTCACCTTGTAGTAGGAGCGGACCTGCTGGGTCTGCTCGAACTGTGGCTGCACCGCCACCGGGTCGGCGATCGGCACGGACGAGGCCTGCTGGTCGAGGCCGCGCGCACTCGCCGTGGCGGCATCCGCCTTGTCGGCGTTGGGGTCGGTGACGACGTGCTTGTCGTCGATCGCGTACGCCGTCCGTGTCGCCGTGATGTTGTCGGCGAGGTAGGAGCGCTCCTTGTCCGAGCGCGACGGATCGACCTTGACGCCCTGCACGATCGCCGGCCAGATCAGACCGAGCAGCACCGCGGAGAGGACCAGCAGCGCCAGGCCGATCGACGGCAGCTCCCAGGTGCGACGCCAGAGGTTGAGCAGGAACAGGATCGCGCAGATGACCGCGATGCCGGTGAGGATGTTCTTGGCCGGCAGCACGGCGTGGGCGTCGGTGTAGCCGATGCCGGTGAAGAGCGAGCCGTCGCTGTGCACCAGGTCGTAGCGGTCGAGCCAGTAGTCGGCCGCCTTGAAGAGCACGAACACGCCGAGCAGCACCGAGATCTGGCCCTGGGCTGAGGCGCTCATCCGGTCATGGCCGCGCAGCCGGATGCCTCCGTACAGGTAGTGCACGACGACTCCGGCGATCAGCCCGAGCGAGCTGGCGATCAGGCCGAAGTCGATCAGGAAGTGCCACCACGGCAGGTCGAAGACGTAGAACCCGGCGTCCTTGTGGAAGTGCGGGTCCTTCTGGCCGAAGCTCCCGCCGTGTCGCCACAGCAGGTATGTCCGCCAGCGCCCGGCCGCGGAGACGCCGGCGAAGATGCCGATCAGGCCGCTGATGCCGAGGGTCAGCACCATCCGCGCCGGCGCGATGGCGTCGCGGTAGCGGACCAGGTTGGTGTCCTCCTCGGTGCCGGTGAAGAACGGCCGGGACCGGAAGGCGAGGAACATCGACAGCCCGACGACCGCCCCCATCAGCAGCCCGAAGACCGCGAACAGCCCGATCTTGGTCCAGAACAGCGTGGTGAAGACGTGACCGGCGTGGACCGAGTCGTACCAGAGATGGTCGGTGTAGAAGGCGGTGAAGCGGTTGATCAGCACGATCAGGAGCACGAGCGCCGCCACGCTGATCAGCAGGATCCGCGTCCGGCCGGATCCGCGAGGAGCCAGCTCGACGGATTCCTCGTCGTAGTGCTCGCTCATGCGGCGTCCCCGCTCGGAGCGGAGCGCAGCGAGCATCCGCGTGGGGTGCTCACGCGTCGCTCTCCAGGCTGGCCACCAGCAGCTGGGTCAGCTGTGGCACGAGGTCGGCTCCCCCGACCACCGAGGCGGCGTCGTCGTGGGAGCGCAGCCTCAGCGCCGTGTACGTCGCCCCGGCGCGGGTGGCCCCGGCGATGATCCGGACCTCCTGGCGCTCCGGGTGGCTGGCGGCGTACTCGGCCGCCGCCTCGGGGTCAGCAGGGATCGCTGCGTCGGCATCCGGCGGCAGCACGAGCCGCTCGACGACGGCCGCGCAGCCGACCACGTCGTCGGGCCACACGATGGTGGGCAACACGTCCTCCAGCCGTACGCCCGCAGCGAGCTGGTCCTGCTCGACCGGCGTGAGCGAGCCCTGCGCCGAGGAGGAGTCCAGCCCCATCAGCTTGGCGAGCGCCGGCTCCTGGGCGACCAGGGCGGCGGTGTCGACCAGTGCGTAGAGCCGGGCGGATCGGTCCCAGCCCTCCCCGGCGACGTGCTCCTCGATCTCCAGCACCGCGTGCGCGAGCGCCGGGTCGGTGTCGTCCAGCTCGGCGCCGAGCTCGATGTTCTCGCTCTCGTCGTACTCGCTCATGAGGCCCTCCCACAGGTCGGAAGCTTCGCGTCGGGGTTCTTCGCCCAGGCCTCGATCGAGTCCACGGCGGAGTCCATGGTGTCGACCTTCACCAGGCGCATGTCGCCGTGGTCGGCGCCGACGGCGTCGGCACAGTTGGAGGCCGGCACGAGGAAGAGCTTCGCGCCGTCGTGCAACGCCGCGGGGATCTTCTGCTGGATGCCGCCGATCGGCCCCACCGAGCCGTCCGGCGAGATCGTGCCGGTACCGGCGATCGCCTTGCCGTCGGTCATCGAGCCGGGCGTCAGGGTGTCGTAGATGGCCAGGGAGAACATCAGCCCGGCGCTCGGGCCGCCGATCGCCGGGTCGATGTCGACGTTGACGTCGAAGGGCAGCTCGTAGCCGATCCCGACCGAGACGCCGAGGTAGGGCTTGCCGTCCTTGGTGCCCGGCTTGAACGAGACGGTGGTCTGCTTGCCGTCACGCATCACCGTCATCTCGACGTTCTGGCCCGGTGGCGTCGCCTGGATCGCCTTGACCGCGGCAGCGGAGGTCGAGACGTCGGCGCCGTTGACACTGAGCACCAGGTCACCCGCCTCGAGGTGCCCGTCGGCGGGCGACTTGGGAGCGACCGAGGCGATCTCGACCTTCTGCACCACCGGCAGGCCGAGCTGCTTGATGGCGACGGCCGTCGCGACGTCCTGCGAGCTGGCCATCTCGATCTGGCCCTGGGAGGTGTCGTCCTGCTCGTTGCCGGACGTGTCCGGGTAGACCGCCGAGCGCGGGTAGACCGCCGCGTCGCGGTCGAACCACGCCTGCATCAGGTCGAGCAGCCCGAGGTGGGTGTCGCGGCGGGTGACCGAGACGGTCGTCATCCGCAGCTCACCACCGTCGCGGTAGACCGGGTGGCCGGAGACCTGGATGATCGGCTTGCCGTCGGGGCTGTCCGAGCTGAGCACGTTGAGCGTCACGCCGGGCCGGTAGATGCTGTACGGGAGCGGCACCAGCCACGCGGCGAGAAGCAGCCCCAGCACGAGGATGAGCGCGGTGATAGCCGCCAAGGTGCGCTGGGTCATGGCGACACCTTCTCATTCGCGTCCAAGAGCGCGTACGCGTGCGTCAGGAAGCGCGCTTGTTCGCGGCCGAGCGCTGGCCGGACCGTTGACCCGACCGTTGGGCCGGACGGCTCGAGGGCCGGACCGCCACGCCGGTCGAGCGCTCGCGTCGCCGGGTCGTGGTGGCGTACGCCTGCTGGGGCTTGCTCAGCGCCGCGGCCATCCGCTGGACGGCGACCTCCGGGTCGACCTCGCCACGCCCCGCGCGTCCGATCCAGGAGACCCAGGCCATCGCGAGCAGCGTCACCACGACGGGCGGCACGAGCCAGAGCAGGATCTCCACGCGGCAAGAGTACGGAGAGCGCGCGGGCGTACGCGTGAGGCGCGCTGAGTACGGCCTCAGGGCGTGCCGACCCACTCGTCCGTGCCGTCGGTGAACCGCTGGTGCTTCCAGATCGGCACCGTCGCCTTCAGCGTGTCGATCAGGTCCCGCGAGGCGGCGAACGCATCGCCACGATGCCCCGCCGCGGCGGCCACGACCACGGCGATGTCGCCGATGGTGAGATCGCCGACCCGGTGGACGGCGGCGACGTCGACGCCGTGTCGCTCGGCGACCTGCTCGCAGACCTCCCGCAGCCGGTCCAGCGCGGTCGGGTGGGCGCTGTAGCCCAGCCCGGTCACGCCGACGCCGCCGTCGTGATCGCGGACCCGGCCGACGAAGACGGTCATGCCGCCGCTGGCCGGGTCGTCGAGCGCGGCGCAGACCTCGGCCACGTCCAGAGGAGTCTCGCGGATGTCGACCAGTCGTACGGCGCTCACGCAGGACAGCGTAGAGGCGGGCTATCGGCCACCGCGTACCGTTGTGCCCATGAGCGACACCCCCGGCCAGAACCCGGGCCCCGAGGACCCCCAGGAGCCCCAGAACCCGTTCAAGGGCACCCCGTTCGAGGGTCTGTTCGGGCCCGGACCGTTCCCGGGCGGCCTGCCCGGGATGCCCGCCGGCATGCCCGACCTGAGCCACCTGCTGGGCCAGATCCAGTCGATGATGCAGCCCTACGACGGCCCCCTGAACTGGGAGGTCGCGCTCGACACGGCCCGCAAGACCGCCGCCGCGACCCCGGACCCCTCGCCGACCCAGAAGCAGAAGGACGCCGTCGCAGACGCCGTCCGGCTCGCGGACCACTGGCTCGAGGAGAGCACCGCCTTCCCCTCGGGCGTGATCAACGCGACCGCCTGGAGCAAGGCCGAGTGGATCGTCGAGACCGCCCCGGTGTGGAAGCAGCTCGTGGAGCCGGTCGCGGAGTCGTCGGTCGGGTCGCTCTCCAACGCGCTGCCGCCGGAGATGGCGGCGATGGCCGGCCCGATGGCGGGCTTCCTCGGCAAGGCCGTCGGCGCGATGCTGGCCAACCAGACCGGCTCCGGCCTGGGCGCGCTCGCCGGCGAGGTGCTGAGCCTCGGTGAGATCGGCGTCCCGCTCGGCGCCCCCGGCCGGGCGGCCCTGCTGCCCGCCAACATCGCCCCCTTCGCCGAGGGGCTCGGCGTCGCCGAGGACGACGTGCTGCTCTACCTCGCCCTGCGCGAGGCCGCCCACCAGCGGCTGTTCGCCGGTGTGCCGTGGCTGCGCGAGCACCTGATCGGCGCGGTGCGCGACTACGCCGCCGGCGTCGAGATCAACCTCGAGGCGATCCAGGAGCGGGTCGAGGAGCAGATGCGCGGCGTGGACATGAACAACCCGGAGTCGCTGCAGCACCTGCTCGAGAACGGCATGTTCGAGCTGCCCAAGTCCGCCAAGCAGCAGGCCGCGCTCGAACGGCTCGAGATCGCGCTCGCGCTCGTCGAGGGCTGGGTCGACGAGGTCGTCACACAGGCCACGGCGGAGCGGATGCCGGCCGCGACCAAGCTCCAGGAGGCCGTACGCCGTCGTCGTGCCGCGGGTGGCCCGGCCGAGCAGGTCTTCGCGAACCTGGTCGGCCTGGACCTGCGCCCGCGCCGGCTGCGCGACGCCGCCACCCTGTGGGGCTCGCTGCGCACCCGCCAGGGCATCGAGGCCCGCGACGGCGTGTGGATGTCGCCGGCCCTGCTGCCGACGTCGGCCGACCTGGACGACCCGCTGGGCTTCCGTGAGGGCGCGGAGCGACCCGACGCGCTCAACGAGGCCGACTTCGACGCCGAGCTGCGCAAGCTTCTCGAAGGCGGCGGAGCCTCCGGCGACACCTCCGACGCCGAGTGAGCGGCCCTGCCCCGAGGAGCCTGCACGGTGACGCGCTCGAGCTCCTGACCGGGTGGACCGCGCCCACCGCCGCGCAGGACGCGCTGCGGCAGCGCTACACGTCCTACCTCGAGGGCCGCGCGTCCGGCGTCCTTCGGGAGGACCGGCCACACCACCTGACGGCCTCCACGCTCGTGCTGTCGGCCGAGCGCGACGCCGTCCTGCTGACGCTGCACACCAAGGCACAGCGCTGGTTCCAGTTCGGTGGACACCTCGAGCCGGGCGACGCCTCGTTGCTGGCGGCCGCGACGCGGGAGGCGACCGAGGAGTCGGGTCTGGACGGGCTGGAGCTCGACCCCGTGCCGGTGCAGCTCAGCGACCACGCGGTGCCGTTCTGCGGGGACGGCGTCCACCACTACGACGTACGGTTCGTCGCGATCGCCCCGCCCGGCGGCGTGCACGCGGTCTCGGAGGAGTCGATCGACGTGCGGTGGTTCGGGCTCGACGAGCTGCCCACCGAGGACCCCGACATGCTCGAGCTCATCGACCTCGCGCTGCGTCGCCGCTAGCCTCACCGTCGTGCGCAGCCTGCTCGACCTCCTGCTCCCGCGGCGCGCCGGCCGCGATCGGATCTACTACGCCCCCAGCCGCGACGGCCGGCCCGAGCCGGGCGAGGTGTGCTGGGCGTGGGTGCCGTACGAGGAGGACGCGTCACGCGGCAAGGACCGCCCGGTCCTGGTGGTGGGCACGCGTGGCAGGCGCTGGCTCGCGCTGATGCTGACCAGCAAGGACCACGACCACAGCGCCGTGCGGCAGGAGCGTGACGGGGTCGCGATCGACCACTTCGGGCACCGCTGGCTCGACATCGGCACCGGTGGGTGGGACCGCGAGCACCGGCCGAGCGAGGTCCGGCTCGATCGGCTCCTGGTGCTCGACGACGTACGCCGCGAGGGCGCGGTGCTCGACCGGGCCCTCTTCGACCGGGTGATCGCGGCGGCCGGCCTGTAGCGATGTCGCGCCTGGCTTCCGTGCGACGTGACTCCTCGAGCCGCAAGAAGTGACCTCTCGACGTGTCGTCGGGTCAGTCGAGGCTGTGCGGAGCGTCGGTGTTGGTGCCGTCCGCCCAGCCGGCGAGGTAGCCCTTGGCCCGTTCGGCCTGCGGGAACCGGTCGACCCAGCCCCAGAACCGCTCGTTGTGATGCGGCTCGATGAGGTGCGCCAGCTCGTGCACCAGGACGTAGTCGAGCACCCAGGACGGCATCCCCTGCAGTCGGTCGGAGAGCCGGATGGTGCGGTCGATCGGGGTGCAGGAGCCCCAGCGGCTCTTCTGGTTGCTCGTCCAACGCACCGACTCGGGGGACGCGAGCCCGCCGAAGTAGAGGTCCGAGAGACCGGTGGCGCGCTTGAGGAGGTCGGCGTCGGTCGGGTTGCGGCGCTGCTCGGAGCGCTCCACCCGGGCGATCATCGTCTCGACCCACTCAGCCTCCTGGCTGCGTGACATCGAGGCCGGGATCAGGACCACGATCCGGTCGCCGTCGCGGTAGGCGGATACCGTGCGCCGGCGCCGCGTGCTGCGGCGTACCTCCACCTCCGGCCGGGCGGGGGTGGAGGTGTCCATGCGTGCAAACTACCCGTTGGCCCAGGTCAGGAGGCGCTCGCGCGTCCACGTGTTGACGATTCTGTCGGGCTCGATACCGGCCGCCTCGGCGCGCTCGCAGCCCAGGACCAGGAAGTCGAGCTGGCCCGGGGCATGCGCGTCGGAGTCGATCGAGAACAGGCAGCCGATGTCGCGGGCGAGCTCGATCAGCCGGGTCGGCGGGTCGCGCCGCTCGGGTCGCGCGTTGATCTCGACGGCGACGGCATGCTCCGCGCAGGCCTCGAAGACCGCCTGGGCGTCGAAGGACGAGCCCGGACGGGTGCCGCGGCTGCCGGTGACCAGACGACCGGTGCAGTGACCCAGGACGTTCATCCGGGTGGTGGAGACGGCGGTGATCATCCGGCGCGTCATCGCCGCTCGGTCCATGGCGAGCTTGGAGTGCACGCTGGCGACCCGCAGGTCGAGCCGGTCGAGCATCGCGTCGGTCTGGTCCAGGCTGCCGTCGTCGAGGATGTCGACCTCGATCCCCTTGAGCAGGGTGAACCCCTCCCCGGACATCGAGCCTGTCGAGACGTGGTCGTTGATCGCCTCGATCACCGTCAGCTGCTTGCGCAGGCGCTCGGCGGAGAGGCCGTGGGCGACCTTGAGGCGTGGGCTGTGGTCGGTGAGCACGAGATACTCGTGGCCCAGCTCCATCGCCGTGAAGACCATCTCCTCGATCGGCGATCCGCCGTCGGACCAGTCCGAGTGCGAGTGCAGGTCGCCCCTGAGCCGGGACCGTAGGTCGGCGCCGCCGGCGGTGAGGGGCGCCCCGTGCTCGGCCTCGGCCCGGGCGAGACGCTCCGGTACGACGCCCTCCAGCGCCTCGGTGATCACGCTCGCGGTGCTGGCCCCGACGCCGGCGAGCTGGGTGAGGGTGCCGTCGCCGGCACGCCGTCGCAGCTCGTCCTCGTCGAGCGGGAGGATCGCCGCGACCGCCGCCCGGTATGCCTTGACCCTGTACGTGTCGGCCCGGCCCCGCTCGAGCAGGAACGCGATCCGTCGCAGGGCCGCCACCGGCCCCGCCGACCAGGCGTCGGACCCCGTCTCATGCCGCGACACGCCGCTCCTCGCCGTGGAATTTCCTCTCCACAGCCGGTGGAGAGTCGTCTTTGCAGGTCAGCGCCAGTTTAGGCGCCTGACATACGCAGCATTCCACATCCAATATCCACGCCGAGAGGGGCGTATTCCACGGATGCGACCGAGTTGTTCCCAGGTCATCCACACCTTTGTCCACAGGCTGTGCGCTACGGGCGTTGACCGGCTGCCACGCCGCTCCCTAGGTTCATGCCTAGCGAGACCCCCGGCGCCGCCGGACGTCCTTGGCAAGGGGAAGGCGAAGGACGATCCAGGCACCGGGGGTCTCTCTATGCCCGCATCCGGGAGGGCTCATTCGTCCCGTCGTCCTCTCGACGCTGGCGACACGCGGACAACACGCGTGGCGCCCCTGTTGCGCAACCGGGCCGTATGTGCCGTAGGGTCGATTCGACTGCGGCACAGGCCGCAGCTCCCGGCGGGCTTCCCCAACGACCCCGTCGCGACGACCAAAGAACACAGACATTGAGGAGGCCGTCATGGCGGAGAGCTGGAGCGGCGAGTTCTACTGCGTCAAGTGCAAGGAGAAGCGCGAGGCGACCGGTGAGATCAAGGTGAACGACAAGGGCACCAAGATGGCCAAGGCCGTCTGCCCCGTGTGTGGCACCAACCTCAACCGGATTCTCGGCAAGGCCTGAGCCTTCGAGGTTTCTCACCGTGGCCCCGTCGACCTGCTGGTCGGCGGGGCCATGGTTCATCTCGGGCCTGTGGATAGCGCCGGACGCGGTGGACCGATCCGTGTGACAGTGACGGGGTGAGCCCCCGTCTGCGCCCCGGCGTGGTGGTCGTCCGGCGCGACGATCACCACCTGCAGGCGGGCCTGCAACCGCCCCATCGGGTGGTGCTGCCCGATGTGCCCGAGATCCGGGGGCTGCTCGATGCGATGGAACGGGGTCGGCCGATCGGCCACCCGAAGCCCGAGTCGGCGCACGCGCTGGCGCTGCTCGCGCACGCCGACCTCCTGGTGTCCGAGCCCGACGACGGCTCCGCCGCGAGCGTCGCCCTGGTGGGACCGCGCTCCCTCGTCGGCGCGGCGACCCCGCTGCTGCGGACGGCCGGCATCGCTGTCAGTGATCGGGCGCAGGTGCGCCTGCTGCTGGCCTACGGCGCGCTCCCCCGCGACCGGGCCGATCCGCTGGTCCGCGACGGGATCGCCCACCTCGCAGCCGTGGTGACCCCGTGGGGCTGGGAGGTCGGGCCGTTCGTGCTGCCCGGCGAGACGGCCTGTCTGCGCTGCGTGGACGCCGCCCTGGCCGATCACGACCCGCGTCATGGGGTCGTGGTCGACCAGGTCGCTCGCGCGGCCGTGCCGGCGGTCCCCAGCGCCGCCCTGCAGACGCTCACCCTCGGCTGGATCGCGCGGGACCTGCTGACGTACGCCCGTGGCGAACGGCCGTCGACCTGGTCGGCGACCGTACGGCTCGCGGAGACGCCCGGCGAGGAGCCGGTCAGCGAGCGGCGCTGGCTGCGACACCCGCACTGCGGGTGCGCCTGGGATGCGCTCACCGGCTGACCGGACTCCTCGGCCCTCAGATCAGGCGCGCCAGGGCGAGGCGGGTCCTGAGCCCGAATCGCTCCGCCCGGGTCACCCGAAAGACACGGTGCTGCAGGTGCGGCGCCTCTCCCAGGCGCCCGGGCTGTTGCGCGCGCGAGAGTTCCTGGGGAAGCAAGGCGGTGCTGCTCAGCGGGGTGTTGATCATCATGGTCGTTCCTTCGTGTCCTGGGTACTGCTGGATGGTTGGTGGGATGGAGTGCGGATCAGGCGGCGACGGGGTGCTTGCGCGGGCGGCCCCGCGGGCGCTTGCGCGGGATCACGGCGCCTTGCAGGAAGAGCTCGCCTCCCCACACGCCCCACGGCTCGCGACGGCTGAGGGCGCCGGCCAGACAAAGGGTCTGGACCGGGCACGCCTGGCAGAGTGCCTTGGCGAACTCGACGTCCGAGGGCGACTCGGCGAACCACAGCTCGGGGTTGTTCACCCGGCACGGCATCAGCTCCTCGTCGACCAGGTCGGCCTGGTCGTGCAGCTCACCGAGCGAGGGCTCGAGTACGGCGGTCATGTGTTTACCTCCTCTCGGTGGTGTCGTGGCGGGTGGGAGAAACAGAAAGGCCGCGGATCCCGTTTCGGGTTCCGCGGCCTGGAGGCGTCTCGGCTGTCTCT
This sequence comes from Nocardioides sp. JCM 18998, assembly GCF_055391535.1. Taxonomy (NCBI): domain Bacteria; kingdom Bacillati; phylum Actinomycetota; class Actinomycetes; order Propionibacteriales; family Nocardioidaceae; genus Nocardioides; species Nocardioides sp. JCM 18998. The sequence continues at coordinate 2,691,740 of NZ_AP043886.1, read as the reverse complement.
CAACAGTCGGGCGATCTCCAGGAGCGGGAACCTTCGCGCGTGCGCTTACCCTGGATGGTCACGTCGGACCACACGTGCGTGTAAAGCGCGGCGCAGGCGGCGAACGGCATGCCAAAGGCGGGCGTCGTGGCCAGCGTGTTGAACGTGGACGTGGTCATCGAGACAGCCTCCTTCGGTTGCTTCGCGTGCGAGTGGATAGGGGAACGGTATCCCGCCTCGTCGTGAGGCGGCAAACGATTAAACGCATGTTTTTCGTCGATTTCCGGCCACGGCCGTCGAGACGTCGTCAGGCGGAGGTCGAGATCAGCGCCAGCACGTCCTCGCCGTACGCATCGAGCTTGGCCCGGCCCACGCCGTTGATCCGGAGCAGGTCGGCGATGCTGCCCGGCTTCGACTCCGCGATCGCCTCGAGGGTGGCGTCGGTGAAGACGGTGAAGGCGGGCTTGTTGCCGGCCGCCTCGCGACGCCACTCCCGCAGCCGCTCGAAGAGCTCCTCGTCATAGGCGGCCGGGCAGTCCTCGTGCCGGCCGCGGCTCTTCTCGCCGGCGGTGCCGAGCGGACGACCGCAGGTCTTGCACATCCGGGCCCGCCGGTTGGCCGACGGCGCGGACTCGGGGCGCGCGGAGGCGGGCAGCAGCGGGTCGAGGAAGCGGGATGGCTTGCGGGACCCGCGACCGCCCGGCTGCCGCGCCAGCGACCAGCTGACCTGGAGGTCGATCCGGGCCCGGGTGACGCCGACGTACAGCAGGCGGCGCTCCTCCTCGACCGCTGTCGGCGAGTCGAGCGCATAGGTGATCGGCAGGGTGCCCTCCTGCAGGCCGATCAGGAAGACCGAGTGCCACTCGAGGCCCTTGGAGGAGTGGAAGCTGGCCAGCGTGACGCCCTCGGCCACCGGGGCGTGCTGCTCGGCCGCACGACGGTCGAGCTCGTCGACGAACGCACCCAGAGTGGGCGCGGGACCGGCGCCACTCCTGTCGGCACCGGCGAACTCGTGCGCCTGGTCGACCAGCGCCTGCCACGACTCCCAACGGTCGCGGGTCTGACCGCGGGCCTCCGGCGGCTGCTGCGTCCAGCCCATCCCGGCGAGGGTGCCGTGGACGGTCTCGAGCAGGTCCTCGCCCTCGCCCGAGCGGGCCGCGCCGCGCAGCCGGGTGACCGCCTCGCGCACCTCGGGACGCTCGAAGAAGCGGGCCGCGCCGCGGATGACGTAGGGGATGTTGCGCGCCGTCAGCGCCTCCTCGAACGTCTCGGACTGGGCGTTGATCCGGAAGAGGATCGCGATCTGCGACCACGGCCGGCCGGCGGCATGCAGCCGCTGGATCTCGGCGGCGACCGCGTCGGCCTCGGCCACCTCGTCGGAGCGGGCGGCGTAGGTGATCGCGGGGCCGGCCGGACGCTGGGCGCGTAGCTCGACGCCCTGGCTGGGCGAGCCCTTGAGCAGGGTGTTGGCCACGTCGACGACCTGCGGGGTCGAGCGGTAGTTGCGGACCAGCTCGACGGCCGTGGTGCCGGGGAACCGCTTGCCGAAGTCGCGCAGGTAGCGGGCATCGGCGCCGGCGAAGGAGTAGATGGTCTGGGCGGGGTCGCCGACCACGCAGATCTCGTTGCGCCCACCGAGCCACAGGTCGAGCAGCGAGGACTGGAGCGGCGAGACGTCCTGGAACTCGTCCACGACGAACCACTTGTACTGCCGGCGGACCTGTGCGGCGACCCGCTCGTCCTCGGCCAGGAGGCCGGCGGCCAGGAGGAGGACGTCCTCCATGTCCATCCGGCCCTGCTCGCGCTTGACCTCCTCGTAGCTGCCGAACACGCGTCCGACCGAGGCCGGGTCGAGGTTGGTCACCTCGCGGCCACGGCGCGGCGCGATGGCCGCGTAGTCGTCGGGGTGGACGTTGCTGACCTTGGCCCACTCGACCTCGGAGGCGAGGTCGCGCAGCAGCGCCTGGTCGGTCTGCACGCGGTTGCGCCGGGCCGCGCTGGCGAGCAGACCGATCTTGGACTCGATCAGCTGCGGCAGCTCGGTGCCGTGCACGTGGGGCCAGAAGTAGCGCAGCTGGCGCAGCGCAGCGGAGTGGAACGTCCGCGCCTGGACGGTGCCGGCGCCCATCGTCCGGAGCCGCTGCCGCATCTCCCCCGCGGCTCGGGTGGTGAACGTGACGGCGAGGATCTCGGAGGGCGCATAGACGCCCGTCGCAACGCCGTACGCGATCCGGTGGGTGATCGCACGGGTCTTGCCGGTGCCCGCGCCGGCGAGCACCCGCACCGGGCCGCGCAGCGCCTCGGCGACCTGACGCTGCTCCGGGTCGAGGGCATCGAGAAGGCTCTGCGGATCGGGCACGCGCTCACCTTAGATCGGAGCGCCGACAGTTCCGGCACGCGCCCGACGCGACGGGTGCGGGAACAACCGGCCCTCCGGATAGGTTCTTCCCGAGCGCGATCCCCGAATCTGGAAGCGAGAACCGCCTGATGACTGCCGAGACGTTCACGATGTACACCACTCCCTGGTGCGGCTACTGCCAGCGCCTGAAGGGGCAGCTGGACCGTGAGGGCATCACGTACGACGTCGTCGACATCGAGCAGGTCCCCGAGGCCGCCCAGATCGTCGAGTCGGTGAACAACGGCAACCAGACCGTGCCGACGCTCGTCTTCGCCGACGGCACCTCGGCGACGAACCCGTCGCTGATGGCGGTCAAGGAGAAGCTCGCCGCCCTGGCCGGTTGATCCCCCTCCTACGGCGAAGGGCCGCGACGCGTTGCGCGTCGCGGCCCTTCTGCATGTCCGGGGCGTCCCGAGACGGCCTACCAGGAGCCGGGCAGGCTCTCACCGAGCCAGGACTCGATCAGCGAGCGGCTGATCGAGACGCCGCCCGGCAGCACGAGGTCGCCGCTCTCGGCTCCCGCGCGGAGCTCGGCACGGGTGAACCAGCCGGCGTCCTCGATCTCGTCCTCGTCGCAGTGGATCTCGGTGCTGGTGGCGCGGCCGGTGAAGCCGAGCATGAGGCTGGCCGGCAGCGGCCAGGGCTGGTTGCCGAAGTATGCGACGTCCCCGACGACGACCCCGGCCTCTTCGAAGACCTCCCGCCGGACGGCGCCCTCGAGCGACTCCCCCGGCTCGCAGAAGCCGGCCAGCGTGCTGAAGCGCCCCGCGGGCCAGGCCTTCTGCCGACCGAGCAGGCACCGCTCCTCGGCGGAGCCCGGCTCGCCGTGGGTGATGAGCATGATCACCGCCGGGTCGGTGCGCGGGAAGGTGGTGTGGCCGTGGCCGCAGATCAGCTCGTGACCCTCCTTCACGGGGTCGAGCGGGAGCCCGCAGCGGGCGCAGTACCGGGTCGCGCGCATCCACTCGGCGAGGCCGACCGCGTGCAGGACCATCGGCGCCTCGTCCTCGGTGAGGTTCAGCAGCAGGGAGCGCAGCGGGACGTGGGCCTCGGTCGCGGCCAGCTCGGTGGTCACCACGGCGAAGTGGGCGATCCCGTCGCGTACGCCGAGCATCAGCCGGGCCCCACCGGGCGCATCCGCCGGCGAGATCCACTCGATGGCTCCCTCGACGGGCCGGATCCGGGTGCCGGCCAGGACCATCACGCGTGAGGTCGGGTCGGCCCAGCGCTCCTCGATCCATGCGGTGTCCGAGCGGTGAGCTGCCGCCCGGTCGTACCGTCCGCTGCTCAGCCGCTCGTGCAGGTAGGTCACGGGTGCACGCTAACGCGCGCACCCGCCCACACCCGCACCCGCTCACCCGTGGGCAGCGAGACCCTCGCCCGCGGCGACGATGCGCTCCAGTCCGGCGCGATCGGGCAGCTCCTCCGGCTCGACCAGCTGACCGCTGCGGACGTAGAAGAACGCCGCCCGCACCTGCTCCAGCGCGACGCCGGTCAGCTCGGCCCACGCCAGCCGGTAGAGGGCGAGCTGGAGCGGGTCGGCGTTGGCGTGCTGGCTGGTCTTCCAGTCGACCAGGAGGTAGTGGCCCTCACCGGCGTCGGGATCGGTGTAGACGGCATCGATCCGGCCGCGCACCACCTGCCCGGTCAGCACGAGCGCGAACGGCGCCTCCACCCGGTGCGGGACACGGGTCGCGAACGGCCCGGCCTCGAAGGCGGCGATGACCTCCTTGAGGTCGGCGTCGTCCTCGATGCCGACGTCGCCGCGGCCGGGCAGGTCGTCGATGTCGAAGAGATCCTGCTGACCGAAGCGGGCCTCGACCCAGGCGTGGAAGCGGGTGCCGAAGCGGGCCGCGGACGAGGGCTGGCGCGGCATCGGACGGGCGAGGTCGCGGGCGAACTCCTCGGGCTCGTCGCGCAGCCGGGTCAGGGACGTCGCCGACAGGCTGCCGGGCCGAGTCACCTCGATCCTGCTGCGGTGCTCGCGGCGCGCCTCGGTGAGCAGTCGCTCGATCTCGGCGTCCCACTCCTCGACGATCGCGGCCTCGATCATGTCGAGGTCGAGATCCTGCGCGGCGGGGTCGATCGATCTCACGAGCCCGGCCGCCTCGAGGCGCAGCCGGGCCTCGGCGCCGGGACCGCCGGCCGGCCAGGGGCGCGCGGGGTCGACGGCGGCGTAGGGGTTGGGGGCGCCCTTCTCGGGCTTGTCGAGCCAGCCGCCCGAGACGCCGTCCGCCAGGGTGATGCCCCAGCCGGCCAGCCGGTCGCGGGTCAGGGTCTGGAACGGCGAGGGGCCGAGCGGTGTGGTCTTCGGCGTCCAGGTGTGGCTGGTGACCCGCAGGGCGTGCGCTGCCCGGGTGAAGGCGACGTAGCCCAGCCGCAGCTCCTCCTCCGCGTCGTTCGCCTTGGAGGCGGCGCGGTAGGCGTCGAGTGCGGGCTTGTCGTACCCGTCGAGCTGCGGCAGGTCGGCGGCGTCGCCGCGCAGCGGAGCCGGCAGGACCGAGGGCGATGAGGTCCACAGCGTGCGGCCCTTGGTGGAGGGGAACTTCGTCTCGCACATGCCGACCAGGAAGACGCTGTCCCACTCGAGGCCCTTGGAGCGGTGCACGGTCAAGAGCTTCACCGAGTCGGCCTCGGTCGGGGTGGCCAGGTCGAGACCGTTGCCCTGGTCGTCCTCAGCGGTGAGGTAGGCCAGCAGGGCGGCGAGGCTGACGTCGCCGTCGACGGACTGGAACTCCGCGACCGCCTTCACGAAGAGGTCGAGGTTGTCGCGACGCGCGGCCGCGGCCGGACTGACCGCTGAGGCGAGCTCGACGTCGGTGCCGAGGGTGTCGATGATCCGGCGGACGAGGTCGAGCAGCGGCTCCCCGACGTGGGTGCGGAGCTGACGCAGCTCGGCCGCGAGAAGGTCGAACCGATCCCGCGCCTCGGCGGAGTAGCCGAGCTCGCCGGGGTCGGCGAGGGCGTCGTCGAGGGCCGGCAGCTCGGCGGGGTCGATGCCGTCGGCGATCTCCAGCAGGTGGGCGTCGACATCGCCTGCCGTCGGCGTCCGCCCGCCGCCGCGACCGGCGAGCTCCTGGGCCCGCCCGGCGAGCAGCTTGAGGTCGCGCGGTCCGACGGCCCAGCGCGGGCCGCTGAGCAACGTGAGCAGGGCGGCATTGGAGGTGACGTCGTGCATCAGGTGCAGGGTCGCGACGATCTCGGCGACCTCGGGGAGCCGGAGCAGGCCCGAGAGACCAACGATCTCGACGGGGATGCCGGCACCGGTCAGGGCGTCGAAGACCAGCTCGGCGGTGCTGTTGTCGCGAGTGAGGACCCCGATCTGGGCCCACGAGTCGCCGTGGGCGGCCGACACCGCGGTGGCGAGCGCCTCGAGCTCCTCGGCCTGGGTCGCGTAGACGGCAGCCGACACCTCGCCCTCCCCCGCCTCCGGGGGCGGCTCGAGCGCGGCGACCTGCGGGTAGGCGCGCAGCAGCGGCGCGGCCAGCTCGTTGGCGACCTCGAGGATGCGGCGCTCGGAGCGGCGGTTGACCGTCAGCGGGTAGAGGGCGACCTCACCCTCGGCTCGCCCTGAGCCCGTCGACGCGTCGACGCGTGGGAAGGTCGCCCCGAAGTTGAGGATGTTGGAGACCGAAGCGCCGCGCCAGCCGTAGATGGCCTGGTTGGGGTCGCCGACGGCGGTGACCGCATGGCCTTCACCGAAGATCCGCGACAGCATCACGGCCTGCGCGACCGACGTGTCCTGGTACTCGTCGAGCAGCACCACCTTGAACCGCTCGCGCTCGGCCACACCCACGTCGGGCTGCTCGGTCGCGAGCCGGGCACCCAGCTCGATCTGGTCGGAGAAGTCCATCCAGCCCAGGTCGCGCTTCAGCCGGCGGTAGGCGGCGACCAGCTCCAGCAGCTCGCCGCGCCGGTCGATGGCGCTGATCGCCTTCTCGATCTCGCCCAGGTAGGTCTTGCGGTTCTTGCCGGCCGCCTCGTCGGCGAGCGCTGCCTCGAACCGCTTGCGCGCGTCGCCGTCGACCTCCCGCACCTGATCGGGGCCGCAGAGGTGCTCGCTCATCGCGCTGTCGAGGGCCAGCAGGTACTGGATCACCGTCGGCGGGTGATCGCTGAGCCGGCTGACCTCGCCGGTGAACCGCTCCACCGCCCGCGCCCCGAGCTGGTAGCGCGAGGCGTTGGAGATGACCGGGGTGTCGGGCTCGAACCCGATCCGCAGGCCGTGCTCCTTGAGCAGGTTGGCGGCATAGGCGTTGTAGGTGGAGACGGTTGGCTCGAGGACGTCCTCGTCGACATCGGCCGGATCCAGCGCTCCGGCGACCTCGAGCGCCCTGCGGATGCGCTCGCGCAGCTCGGAGGTGGCCTTGGTGGTGAAGGTGAGGCCGAGGACCTGGTCGGGTCGGACCTGCCCGGTCAGCACCAGGTAGACGACCCGGGCCGCCATCAGGGTGGTCTTGCCCGACCCCGCACCGGCGATCACGACCGCAGGCTCCAGCGGCGACGAGATCGCGGCCCACTGCTGCGGGCTGGGTGCGTAGGGGGTCTGCATCAGCCGCGCCAGCTCGTGCGGCGTGCCGATCTCCACAAAGCTCATGCGCGTCCTCCCCGGATTCGACGGCCCAGCGCTCCGGGCGCGCACGAGGCGCACGGGCGCTGACTTGAATGATTCGCGCGCTGGCACTCGCTCACGCGATCACCGATCCTGCGCCCTTGGCCGGGCAGAGCGAGACGAAGGTGCAGGTACGGCAGTGCTCGCCCGCGATCGCCGGGAACTGCTCGGCGCGTACCCGTCGGGCGGTCAGGGCGAGCGCGTCGCGCAGCGCCTCGCGCGGCGCGCCTCCGTCGACGTGCCGATCCTGCGGCTGGACGACCGCGCTCGGGCCACCGTCGAGGATGCCCAGCTGGACCAGCTCGGCGCCACCGGCGACGAAGCCGTCGACGGCACCGTTGTCGAGGGCGTACTGGTAGAGCGCGAGCTGGGTGTTGCGCTGCACCTCGGGGCCGCTGGGCGGTCTGCGACCGGTCTTGAGGTCGACGACCACGAGGTTGCCGTCGGCGTCGATCTCGAGGCGGTCGGCGTAGCCACGCAGGACGATCCGCTCGATCCCACCGGAGTCGGCCGAGCCGACCTCCACCTCCGTGCTGAAGCCGGCCTCGGTGGCGTGCAGCGTGCGGCGGTTGTGGCGGTGCCACTCGAGGAAGCGACCGAGCGCGGCACGCACCCGGTCGTACTCGATCGCCTTCGACCAGGGGGTGCGGAAGTCGAGCCGGCCCCACACCAGGTCGACGTGCTCCATCAGCACCTCGATCGCGGCCTCGTCGGCGGGCAGCTCGCCGGTGGCGACCCGCTCGGCGAGGGCGTGCATGAGCTGCCCGAGGTTGGCGCTCTGGTGGGCGGCGGCCTGACCTCCGGCCTCGCGCTCGAGGAACCACTGCATGGGGCAGGTCATGATCTTCTCCAGCATCGTCGCCGAGACGACGACGGGGTCCTCGGCCGCGACCAGCGGCCGCGAGGCGCGCGAGGCACCGCGGGTCCCCCACCATGACGCGGGGTCGGCGATCGGCACCTCGCCGGCCAGCCGGGCGAGACGGCGGGCGGCCGCCTCCCGGAACGCGGGTGCGGTCGCCGGATCCGCGACGGTGCGCCGCAGCTCGGCGACCAGGCCCGGGAGCGAGAGCGGCCGCTTGGGCCGCCCGACGATCCGCTGCACGTTGACCCCGAGCTCGGCGAGGAAGCGCGAGGGAGACTCGCCGTCCTCCTCACCGGAGTCGACGGCCGTGACGACGAGCCGCTGACGGGCACGGGTGCAGGCGACGTAGAAGAGCCGGCGCTCCTCCATCAGCAGCTCGCGGCTGGAGACGGGCGGCACGATGGTGCCGCCGCCGTCGGGGCCGAGCGCCGGACCGATCCGGTCGGCCTGAAGCAGCGTGGCGCGGCGGCGCAGGTCGGGCCAGCCCTCGTGCTGGACGTGGGCGACGACGACGAGGTGCCACTCCAGCCCCTTGGAGCGGTGCGCGGTGAGCAGCCGCACGGCGGCGCCGCGCGCGCCCTTGTCGGCGAGGGTGTCGGCCGGGATCTGCTGGGCGACGAGGGTCGCGAGGAAGGATCGGACGCCGACGTGGTCGCGCTTCTCCTCGGCCCGCGCCGCCATCTCGAAGAGGGCGCAGATCGAGTCGAGGTCGCGGTGCGCGCGGCGGGCGGCACCGCCGCCGGACTCCGCGGAGCGCCGCAGCCGGGTCGGCCACGACGTGCCGGACCAGAGCGTCCAGAGCAGCTCCTCGGCGGTGGCACCGGTGTCGAACTGCGCGCGTGTGCGCAGCAGCAGGCCGGCGAGGGCCCGGGCGCGCTCGACCTCGGGGCCGTCGAGCTCGACGAGCACCTCCGGGTGCACGACCGCCTCGCGGAGCAGCTCCTTCGACGGGCGCGGCGAGCGCTCCTCGGCGTGGGCGAGCTCCTTCTCCCGTACGCGCAGGCGCCGACCCAGCCGGCGCACGTCCCCGGCGTCGAGGCCGCCCAGGGCGGACGTGAGCAGCCCCTCGGCGCGCGCGGGGTCGAGGTAGTCGACGTCGTCGGGGTCGGTGTTGTCGAGGTTGAGGACGGCGCGCAGCGCCTCGAGCAGCGGCGCGACGGCCGGGTCGCGCACCAATGGCAGCTCGTCGGCGGCGACCTCGACGGGCACACCGGCTGCGCCCAGCGCTCGGCGCAGCGAGGGGATGGTGGCGCGACCGGAGCGGACCAGCACGGCCATCTCGTCCCAGCCGATGCCGTCCTCGAGGTGAGCACGACGCAGCAGGTCGGCGAGGTGCTCGGCCTCGGCGCGGTCGGTGTCGAAGGTGAGGACCCGGACCAGGCCGTCGCCGTGGGGGCCGGCCGCGGCCTCCGGGTGCAGGAACGCCTCGCGGGCCTGCTCGTCGATCGTGCCGGGCAGGCCGAGCCGCCCCGCGACCCGCTGGGCGGCGAGGAGGATCCGGGGGCCGAAGCGTCGCGTGGTCCGCAGCGCGACGACCTCGGCAGGCCGGCCGTCGGCGCGCGGGAACCGGGTCGGGAACTCCAGGATCCCCCGGACGTCGGCACCGCGGAAGCCGTAGATGGACTGGTGTGGGTCGCCCACCACCACCAGGTCACCACCCTCTCCCGCCAGCGCGCGCAGGAGGGCCACCTGACCGGGGTCGGTGTCCTGGTACTCGTCGACGAAGACGTAGCGGAACCGGTCGCGGAGCAGGTCGCGGTGGGCCTCGGCCTCCAGCGCCGCGCGCCGGATCAGGTCGGCGTAGTCGGTCGCGCCCTGGGAGTCGAGGACCGTCAGGTACTGCTCCAGGAAGAGGCCAGCGGCCACGAACTCCGGCAGCTCCTCCTGGTGCCCCAACGCCAGCAGCTGGGCGCCGTCGAGCCCCTTCTCCCGGGCGCGGGAGAGCACCGCCTCGACCTCGCGCGCGAAGCCCCGGGTGCCGAGGGCGCGGCGAAGCGACTCGGGCCAGCGCACCGCCTCCGGGTGATCGGCCAGCAGCTCGCGGAGCACGACGTCCTGCTCGGGCGCGGACAGCAGGCGCAGCGGCTGCTCGTAGAGGTCGGCGGGCGAGAACTCACGGATCAGCCCGTAGGCGAAGGAGTGGAAGGTCGAGCTCAGCGCGGCCCCGGTGGTGCGCCCGAGCCGGGCGGTCACCCGGTCGCGGAGCTGCTCGGCCGCCTTGCGGGAGAACGTCAGCGCGAGCACCTGATCGGGTCGCGCGCCACGTGCCTCGATCCGGTCGACGATCGCCTCGACCAGCGTGGTGGTCTTGCCGGTCCCGGGGCCCGCGAGGACCAGCAGCGGACCGCCCGGGTGGTCGACCACGCGCCGCTGGTGCTCGTCGAGCGGCGGCACGGCTGCCGGGGGCGGCGGTGCCTCCAGGCGGTACGTCGTGGTCATGGGTCCACTGAAGCAGACCCCTCCGACAGTCCTTGCCGGGGATCCTGCTTCGGAACCCCGCTCACTCCTCCTCGTCGAAGCGAGGGTTGCCCATGAAGTACTGCGAGACCCGGCCGGGAGGCTTGCGCGGCGCACGCGGCGGTGTCGGGACGTAGCGCCCGTCGGCCTCGTCCCAGAACCCGTCGACGACCCGCATCACGCGGCGCATCGCCTGTCCGGCGGCGCCGGTGTGGGGCATGTAGGGGTGCGGCCGGGTCGGCTCGTACGGCTCGCGCCGAGCCAGCTCGTCGGTCATCTTCTGCAGCTCGGCGTCGTCGAGGACCTCGCCCAGGTGAGCGATCATCGCCTCCTCCTGCTGCTGCAGGGTCGCCATCGCCTCGCGGACGTCGCCCCAGACCCGGGCCCAGGTGAAGTTGTGCTCGTAGGTCGAGCCGAACTCGTGCGCCTTCACGTGGGCGAGCACGATCTCGATCTCGTGCTGAGCCGCCCGGAAGTCGTGGGTGTCGTGATGCATCGGCAGGCACGGCAGCAGCACCTCGTCGACGGCGTGGAGGTGCTGGGCGACGCAGGCGCAGAGCATGTCGATGGGCGGGCTCCCGCGACGCGAGTGCGAGGCCGTGCCGTGGATCTGGGACGCGGTCTCGAGCCGCAGCGCCAGGTCGTCGTACGTGTGCTGGACGGAATCCTTCAAGCAGTCGGTCGTGCCCATCCCGGCCTCACCTCTCCTCAACGACGCCGCAGGCGTCCTTCCATGGTGCTCCGGCGTGAGGCCGATCACAAGGGAGTCAGGCGTCGGGAGCCCGGTCGTTGTAGACGCCGGCCTCGACCTGGCCCGACAGCTCCTGGATCGCGGTCATGATCTCGTCGGTGAGCAGCCGCCGGGCCTTGCCCAGCGCCATCCCCTCGAAGCGCCCCGCCACCTGGATCGGCTCGCCGAAGGTCACCTCGACCCGGACCAGCCGCGGCAGGTTGGAGCCGACCGGCTGGAGCTGCTCGGTGCCCTTCAGCCCGACCGGTACCACGGGGACACCGGCGGTCAACGCCAGGTGCGCGACGCCCGTGCGGCCGCGGTAGAGCCTGCCGTCGCGTGAGCGCGTGCCCTCGGGGTAGATCCCGAACGCCTCGCCGCGGCGCAGCACCTCGAGCGCGGTGTCGAGGGAGTCGAGCGCGGCCTGCGGGTCATCGCGATCGACGGGCAGCATGCCGAGCCCCTCGAACCACAGCTTGAGCGCCGTGCCCTTGATCCCGCGGCCGGTGAAGTAGTCCGACTTCGCCAGGAACCGCACCGGTCGCGGCGACGTGGACGGGATCACGATCGAGTCGGCGAAGCTGAGGTGGTTGCTGGCGATGAGGACCCCGCCGGTACGCGGCACCAGCTCACGGCCGGTCACCCGGGGGCGCCAGATCAGCCGGAGCATCGGCGTGAGGATCGCGTGCAGCAGTCGGTAGAGCACGGTCCGATCATCCGGGTGACCGGTCAGTAAGGCGAAGCGACGTCCGTCACGCGGGCAGCCACAGCGCCTGTCGCAGGTCGACCGCACCCGAGGAACGCAGCGGTGTGCCCTCCTCGAGGTAGGCCTGCCGAGCCTCGTCGGCGAGCCGCTCGGGCAGGGTCCCGTCGGCGCGCACGATCCGCCACCACGTCACGCCCGAGCCGTGCCGAGCCATCACGGAGGCCGGCTGACGCGGCCCACCGCCGAACTCGTCGAAGAGCGCGTCGGCGACGGCGCCGTACGTCGTGGCGCGGCCGCGGGGCACCTGCTCCACCAACGACAGGACCGCCTCGACGTAGTCGTCGAGGCGGTCCCCAGTCATGGTGCTGATCCGCGATCAGTACGCGGGCTGCGACGGGTCGATCTGGCTGACCCACGCCACCACGCCGCCGCCCACGTGGACAGCGTCGGAGTAGCCGGCACCCTTGGCGACCAGCAGGCACTCGGCCGAGCGCACGCCCGACTTGCAGTGCAGGACGAGCTGCTTCTCGCCGCCCCCGGTGAGGGAGCTCAGCTGCTCCAAGGCGCTTCCGTTGAGGAAGTCACCCTTCGGGATCAGCACCGAGCCCGGGATCTTGTTGATCTCGTACTCGTTGGGCTCGCGGACGTCGACCAGGACCAGGTCACGCGTGCCGGCGTCGCGCTCCTTCAACCACTCGTCGAGCTGGTTGACCGAGATCGTCGAGCCGGCGGCCGCGTCGGCGGCCTCGTCGGAGATGTTGCCGCAGAAGTAGTCGTAGTCGATGAGGCCCGTGACCTCCGGGTTCTCACCGCACAGACGGCAGTTGGGGTCGCGACGGACCTTGAGCTTGCGGTACTCCATCTCGAGCGCGTCGTAGACCATCAGCTCGCCGACGAGCGGCTCACCGATGCCGGCGAGGAGCTTGATCGCCTCGTTGACCTGGATCGAGCCGATGCTGGCGCACAGGACGCCCAGCACGCCGCCCTCGGCGCAGGACGGGACCATGCCCGGCGGCGGCGGCTCGGGGTAGAGGCAGCGGTAGCAGGGCGCGTTGGCGACCGACGCCTTGAGCTCGGCGGAGGCGGTCTTGCTGTTGCGGATGCCGGCGGCGAAGACCGAGGCCTGGCCGTCGAAGCGGTAGATCGAGCCCCAGACGTACGGGATGCCGAGGAAGTAGGCGGCGTCGTTGACCAGGTAGCGGGTCGCGAAGTTGTCGGTGCCGTCGACGATGAGGTCGTAGCCCTCGAAGATCCGGTAGACGTTGTCGTTGTCCAGCCGCTCCTCGTGCAGGACCACGTTGACGTACGGGTTCACGTCCGCGACCGCCGCGGCGGCGGACTGTGCCTTCGGCTGACCGATGGTCGACTGCTTGTGGATGATCTGGCGCTGCAGGTTCGACTCGTCGACCTCGTCGAACTCCACGATGCCGAGCGTGCCGACGCCGGCCGCGGCCAGGTAGAGCAGCGCCGGGCTGCCCAGGCCGCCGGCGCCGATGACCAGCACCTTCGCGTTCTTGAGCCGCTTCTGACCCGCCATGCCCACGTCGGGGATGATCAGGTGGCGGCTGTAGCGACGTACCTCGTCGATGCTGAGGGACTCAGCAGGCTCCACGAGCGGTGCGAGCGGCACGGGGATGCTCCTTCGGTCAAGCGCGGGTGATGCGTGCAGTGCGTACGGTGTTGCTGATGCGTAACACCGTGTCTGCGCACCATGTTCCCGTACCTCCCCGGGGCGTGTCGGACCGGTCCCGGCATCCGAAACCGGGCTACTGCGGAGTAGGCTTCGGCTTTGATCGGTCAACGGATCGATCGGGGACGAGCGAGCGGGAGCCGACGGCGTGACCACCGATCAGTACGACATCGACGACGCGCGCCGGCGCGGAGCCCGGATGCCGCGCTCCGAGCGCCGGACACAGCTCCTGGGCGCGGCCCTCGAGGTCTTCGTCGCTCAGGGCTACCACTCGGCGGCGATGGACGACATCGCCGAGCGGGCCGGCGTCTCCAAGCCGGTGCTCTACCAGCACTTCCCCGGCAAGCTCGAGCTCTACCTCGCGCTGTTGGAGCAGTCCTGCGACGCCATGATCGGCAACGTGCGCGAGGCGCTGAACTCCACGCACGACAACAACGAGCGCGTCGCCCGTACGGTCCAGGCGTTCTACGACTACGTCGCAAGCGACTCCGGCGCCTACCGCCTGGTCTTCGAGTCCGACCTCACCAACGAGCCCGCCGTGCGTGAGCAGGTCGACCGGGTCACCAACGAGTGCACCGAGGCGATCGCCGCGGTCATCGCGGCCGACACCGACCTGCCGGAGCCGGCGGCGCTGCTGCTCGCGGTCTCCCTGGTGGGAATGGCGCAGGTGTCCTCCCGGTTCTGGCTGGACAGCCGTCGCCGGATGAACAAGGACGAGGCGGCTACGTTCGTCGGTAACCTCGCCTGGCGGGGCATCGCCGGCTACCCGAAGACCGACGAGCACTGAGTCCCCAAGAAGGAGCACACAGCGTGGAGATCAAGATCGGCGTGCAGTACGCCGCCCGTGAGCTGGTCGTGGAGACCGACGAGACCCTCGAGGCCGTGGAGAAGCTGATCGCCGACGCGATCGCCTCCGGTGGTGTCTTCACCCTGAAGGACCGCAAGGGCAAGCACATCATCGTCCCGGCCGAGAAGATCACGTACGTCGAGATCGGCACCGGCTCCCCGGGCAAGGTCGGCTTCCTCAACTGACCTGCGGCTTCACAGCACGAAGGCCGTCGCGACACGCGGCGGCCTTCTGCGTCCCCGGGTGGGTGCGCACGGGTCCGAGCGGGTGCAAGATCGGATCGGGGGTACCTCCCCTCCTCACCAGCACGGAAGGGACACGCTCATGTTCTGGTCGATCATCTTCACGATCATCGGCGGCATCATCATCGGCTCGCTCGGCAAGGCGTTGGCGCCCGGCCACCGGGACAACATCCCGTTCTGGCTGACCGTCGTGTGCGGCATCATCGGCATGATCGTCGGCAGCCTGGTCTACTACGCGATCTTCGGCCTCTCCGGCCCGGCGCAGCGCTACATGGACGCGAACCCCGACGGCCCGTACGGCTGGGACAACACCACCAAGGGCATCGACTGGTGGCGCCACATCTGGCAGATCGCGGTCGCGTGCTTCGCGGTGATGGGCGCCGCCGCCGCGACCGGCCGAGACCGGCGCTTCTGAGCCTTCCGTGCGAGCCGAGGCGGCCCCGACCCTTCGGTCGGGGCCGTCTCGCGTCCCCTAGGGTGTCGGCGTGCAGGTCGTCGCGCCCTCAGCCGAGGTATTACTGGCCTTCGGCGCCGGCCCGGACGCGCGGAGGCTGCCCGGCGGGCAGGGCACGTCCTGGCTGTCGGGGCACCTCGTGCTCAAGCCGGGCGACGGCCCAGCGCACGGCTGGTGGGGAACGACCCTGCGCGACACGCCCCTCGAGGGCGTACGAGTGCCGAGGCCGGTTGCGAGCCGCGACGGCGCCTGGGTCGTTCGGGGCTGGACGGCCACCTCGTTCGTCGAAGGCGCCGAGCCCGACCTGTCACGGCCCGGAGCGGTGATCGGGATCGTCGAGGCGGGTCGGCTCCTGCACAGCGCCGTCGCCGGGGTGTCGCGTCCCGCCTTCCTGGACGCGCGGGACGACCCGTGGGCGCGGGCCGATCGGGTCGCCTGGGGCGAGCGGTCGGTCGAGTTCGTCCCACGTCTCGCCGGGCTCGCCGGACGGCTGAGCGCCCAGCCGGACCCGCCCGGTACGCGGCAACTCGTCCACGGTGACCTCACCCGCAACGTGCTCGTCGCACCGGGTTCGGAGCCCGCGGTGATCGACATGTCGCCCTACTGGCGCCCGTCGTCGTACGCCGAGGGGGTCGTGATCGCTGACGTGCTCTGCCACCACGGCGCCGCGGGAGCCATCGTGCAGGCGGCCCGTGTGCCGGTCTCGGCCGTGGCCCGCGCGCTGCTCTTCCGCGTCGCCACGACCAACGAACTCACGAAGGATGCGGCCAACCGGATCGACCTCGAGGACGAGGCCCGACGCTACGAGCGGGCCGCCTCCCTGATCGGGATCTGATACCGGGCTGAGCGACAGCGACGTCGCCCCGTTGCGGCGGAACGCCGCCACGCCTCAGTGCTCGAGGCCGAGCTTGCCCATCCGCTCGATGTGGTGCTGGGTGATCCGGCCGAACATCTCCGCGATGCTGGCGAGGTCGAGCGAGCCGATCACGTCGCCGGCGAGGACGTCGGAGAGCGAGTCGCGCTCCGCGGCGACGTGCTGGGTCTGGGTGAGGGCCTCCCCCATGATCCGGCGGCCCCACAGCGCGAGCCGGCCGGCGATCAGGGGGTCGGCGTCGATGCCGGCGCGGACCCGGTCGACGACGAACTCGCTGCGGTCCTCGACCAGGGTCGACTCGATGATCCCGCGCGTCTCCGGGTCGAGGTGGACCGCGAACTCGCGGTAGAAGTCGCGGACCAGGTTGTCGCCGACGTAGGCCTTGACCAGCGACTCCCACCAGTCGGCGGGGGCGGTGTAGGAGTGGAACGCATCGATCGGCACCTGGAACGGCGCCATCGCCTCGTCCGGGTCGGCGCCCAGGTCGCGGAGCGCGTCCATCATCGGAGCGACCTTGGCGAACTGGGCATGGGCGAGCTGCAGCAGCTCCACCTTGTCGCTCAGCGACGGGGCGCGGCCGGCGTCCTCGCTGAGCCGCTCGCAGGCGGAGATCTCGCCGTACGCGATCGCGCCGAGGAGGTCGACGATCGCGGCGCGGTAGCGCGGGTCGGTCAGGTCGGGAGCCACGGATGCAACCACGTGAGCACCCTACCGATATCCTGGGCCCCGACTGTATGTGCGCGGCACTGTGCTTTCCCTGACGGTTGGAAGACCCACGGTCGAGACGACAGAGCCGCTCCCGCCAAGCGAAAGCGACATCTGAAGATCATGACCACCTTCCGTGACCTCGGCGTCATGCCCGAGATCTGCGACGCCCTGGACTCCAAGGGCATCAGCGAGCCCTTCGCCATCCAGGAGATGACCCTCTCGGTCGCCCTGCAGGGCACCGACCTCATCGGCCAGGCCCGTACGGGCACCGGCAAGACCCTCGCCTTCGGCATCCCGGTGGTGCAGCGCACCGTCGCCCCGAGCGACCGCGACTACGTCGACATCCCGCAGGGCAAGCCGCAGGCCCTGATCGTCGCCCCGACCCGTGAGCTCGCGCTCCAGGTCTACGGCGACATCACCCTCGCCGGCTCGAACCGCGGCATCCGCACCCTCGCCGTCTACGGCGGCACGCCGTACGAGGGCCAGATCGACGCGCTCGAGACCGGAGTCGACATCGTCATCGGCACCCCGGGCCGCCTCATCGACCTGGCCAACCGCAAGGTCCTCGACCTCTCCCACGTGCACGCGCTGGTCCTCGACGAGGCCGACGAGATGCTCGACCTGGGCTTCCTCGAGGACATCCAGAAGCTGATCCGGCTCACCCCGGAGACCCGCCAGACGATGCTGTTCTCGGCCACGATGCCCGGCCCGATCGTGGCGCTGGCGCGCACCTACATGCGCACCCCGATGAACATCCGCGCCGAGTCCTCGTACGACACCTCGATGGTGCCCGCGACCGCGCAGTACGTCTACCAGGCCCACGACCTGGACAAGCCGGAGATGATCGGCCGGATCCTGGTCGGCTCCGAGGGCGTCGACAAGGTCGTCGTCTTCGCCCGCACCAAGCGCCAGGCACAGCGCGTCGCCGACGACCTGGTCGACCGCGGCTTCAACGCCGGCGCCCTGCACGGCGACATGGCGCAGGTGGCCCGCGAGAAGACCATGCAGCGCTTCCGCGACGGCAAGGTCCAGATCCTGGTCTGCACCGACGTCGCCGCCCGCGGCATCGACGTCACCGGCGTCTCGCACGTCATCAACTACACCACCCCGGACGACGAGAAGACCTACGTCCACCGGATCGGCCGTACGGGTCGCGCCGGCGCCTCCGGCATCGCCGTCACCCTGGTCGACTGGGCTGACCTGGTGAAGTGGAAGCTGATCAACAAGGCGCTCGACCTGCCGTTCGACGACATCGCCGAGACGTACTCCTCCTCGGAGAACTTCCTGCACGACATGGGCATCGCGAAGGGCACCAAGGGCCGGCTCAAGAAGTCCGAGCCCGCCCCGCGCGCCGACCGTCCGGCCTCCAAGGACGGCGAGAAGTCCGAGCGCGCCCCGCGCAACCGCTCGCGCAGCCGTACCCGCTCGCGCGGTGGCGAGGTCGTCGGTGGCGAGGGCGCTGCCGAGGCTCCGGCCGCGGTCGCCAGCGCTCCGGCCGCCGAGGGCGCCGAGGGCGAGGGCGACAAGAAGCCGGCCCGCCGTCGTCGCCGCCGCTCCTCCGGCTCGAAGCCGGCCGGCGAGGCCGCTCCCGCCGCGGAGTAGCTCGACTCGGCCCTCCGGCACCGCCGCCTCGGCCCTCCGGCACACGTGAAGGTCCGCCTCGTCATCTACGGGGCGGACCTTTCATGTGCGTGGCGGCCGAGTCACGCGTGCGCGCAGGCCGAGTCGGCTGTGTCTGAGGCCGAGTCGGCTCAGGCGACGACGACGACCTCGGTGCCCACGTCGGCGAAGTCCCACATCGCGATGGCGTCCTCGGTCTTCTGCCGGATGCAGCCGTGGCTGAGCCGCTGGCCGAGCTGCGCGATGGTCTGCAGCGGCTTGCCGTCCTTGGTCGGGATCGAGTGGAAGCCGATCGAGGCGCCGTTGTCGGTGCCGTGGGTGAACCGCACGAAGTACTGCATCACCCCGGAGTCGTCGATCCCGACGGCCCAGCGGGACTTGCCGTAGACGTGGTAGGTGCCGGGGAGCAGGTTGTCCTCCGTGCTGCCCGAGGCGAGGTACGTCCGCTCGACGTGGTCGTCCTTGTCGACGATCCAGACCCGCTGCTCGGTCTGGGAGAAGACCGCGCGTCGCCCGCTGCCCGAGTCGGCCGGAAGCGCCGTGCTGTCGGCGCTGTCGGCGCTGTCGGCGCTCTGCGAGGAGGGGTCGGCGCTCTGGCTCGCGGACGTCGAGGTGCTCGCCGACGCGGTCGCGCCGCCGCTCGCGGGCGTGGTGGACGACGAGGCCGACGGCGTGGTGGGGGGCGTGTCTGCCACGGCCCGCCCGACGGCGGCCGCGGCGCCTGCCGGGTCGCTCGCAGCCGAGGGGTCGGCGGAGGATCCGGAGAGGAATCCGAACCCGGCCAGCACCGCGACGATCGTGACCACGACCGCAGAGCCCAGAAGCCCGATCCGCGCCCAGCGGGGGCGGATCTCGGCGCGATGCCTGCTCACGTCGTCCGGCCTCGCGCGGCCCGATCCACGAGGTTGCCCGCGACCTCGCGGTAGGCCTGGGCGCCCTTGCTGGTTCGCGAGGTCGCCAGGATCGAGCGACCGGCGGCCGGAGCCTCGGCGAACTTGATCGTCTTCGGGATCGGGGGCTCGATCACGTCGAGCCCGTAGGTCTCCGAGATGGTCTCCAGGACCGTGCGGGCATGGGTCGTGCGGCCGTCGTAGAGGGTCGGCAGCACGCCCCAGACGTCCAGAGAGGTGTTCGTGAACCGACGGACGTCGTGGACCGTGTCGAGCAGCTGCCCCACGCCGCGGTGGGACAGCGTCTCGCACTGCAGCGGGATCAGCACACCGTCCGCCGCGGTGAGCGCGGCGACGGTCAGCACGCCGAGAGACGGCGGGCAGTCCAACAGGATCCAGTCGTAGCCGGGAGCGCCGTCCTCCGACATCGCCTCGAGCACCGAGCGGAGCACGTGCTCGCGCCCGGTACGGGTCAACAGGTCCGCCTCGGCCCGGGCCAGCTCGATCGTGGCCGGCAGCAGGTGCACGCCGTCCTCGGTCTCGTAGATGACCTCGCGCGGATCGGTGCCCTTGGTGAGAACGTGGTGCACCGACAGCTCGACGTCCTCCGGGTCGATGCCGAGGGAGAACGTGAGGCAGGCCTGCGGATCGAGGTCGACCAGCAGCACCGAGTGTCCGAGCTCGGCGAGCGCGGCGCCGAGGGAGGCGACGGAGGTGGTCTTGGCGACGCCGCCCTTCTGGTTGGCGATCGCGAGCGTGGTGGTCATCGGGGTCCATCATGCCCGACGACATGCGAGAGTTGCGGTATGTCGACGACACCCCGTCCCACGCAGGGCACCGCCCTCGTCACCGGCGCGACGGCCGGCATCGGCCTGACGTTCGCGCGCCAGCTCGCCGCGCAGGGGTACGACCTGGTGCTGGTGGCCCGCGACAAGGGCCGTCTCGACGAGGTCGCGGAGGAGCTCAGGACGGCGTACGGGAGCACCACCGAGGTGCTGTCGGCCGACCTCGGCGACCGCGCCCAGCTGGCCACCGTGGAGGCCCGGGTCGCGGACCTCGCACGGCCGATCGACCTCCTGGTCAACAACGCCGGCTTCGGCCTCAAGGACCGCTTCCTCGACAACACCGCCGACGAGGAGGAGCAGATGCTCACGGTGCTGGTCACCGCCGTCCTGCGTCTCTCACACGCGGCGCTCGGCGTGATGTCGGCACGCGGCGCCGGCGGCATCATCAACGTCTCGAGCGTGGCCGCCTTCCTCCCTCGCGGCACCTACAGCGCCGCCAAGGCATGGGTGAACAGCTTCAGCGAGTGGGCCTCCACCGAGTACGCCTCGCGGGGCGTGCACGTGATGGCGCTGTGCCCCGGCTTCACCAGGACGGAGTTCCACGAGCGGATGGGCCTGGGTGAGGACCACGGCTCCGCGCCGGCCTGGATGTGGCTCGACGTGGAGGAGCTGGTGTCGACAGCGCTCAAGGACTACCGCCGGAGGAGGACGTACTCGATCCCGTCCGCGCACTACAAGGTCATCGTCGGGATCACCCGGGCGATCCCGCGCGGCGTGCTGCAGCGGTTCCAGTCGCTCGGCCGCAGGTGAGCCTCAGGCCGATGCGATGAACGCCAGCACGGCGTTCTCGACCATCTGCACCGCGATGGCCGCGAGCAGCAGGCCGGCGATCCGGGTGACCAGCATGACGCCGCTCTCCCGGATCAGCCGCAGGATCGGCAGCGAGTAGCGCATCACCACCCACAGCACGAAGTGGACGCTGACGACGGCGATCGCGACCGCGAGGAAGTCACCGAAGTCGTCGACGTCGCGGGAGAAGACCATCGTCGCGGCGATCGCGCCGGGGCCCGCGAGCAGCGGGGTGCCGAGCGGCACCATCGCGATGTTGGTGTCGCCGACGGCGGTCTGCTCGCCGTGGGTCCCGGTCAGCAGCTGGAGCGCGACGAGCAGGAGCAGCAGGCCGCCCGCGCACTGCAGCGACGCCACCGAGATGCCGAGGTAGTCCAGGATCGCCTGGCCGAAGAAGGCGAAGACCGAGATCACGCCGAACGAGACGACCACGGCCTGCCAGGCCGCCTTGCGCGCGGTCGCCGCCGAGCGGCCCGACGTGAGCGACAGGAAGACCGGCACCGTGCCGACCGGGTCCATGATCACGAAGAGCGTGACGAACGACGACGCCAGCAGCGACGAGTTGATCATCCCTGGTCCTCCGCGGGCAGCGCCACGGAGGGCGTACGGCGCCCGCTGGCAGCGGACGCCGCTGCGGCCCGCTCCAGAAGTCGGCGCAGCTCGGCCGGATCGGTCGTGTTCACCCCGAGAGGGTGCCCGGTCTTGCCGGTCCCGTGGTAATCGCTGGAGCCGGTCGCGACCAGGCCGAGGTCCGCGGCGACGGCCCGCAGCTCGGTACGGGTGGCGGCGTCGTGGTCCTGGTGATCGACCTCGATCCCGCTGAGTCCCATCTCGGCCAGCGCGGCGAGCTGCTCGACCGACGGGGAGCGGTGGCTGCTGCGGCCCCAGGGGTGGGCGATCACGCTCGCCCCGCCGGCCCGGGCGAGCAGCCGGACCATCTGCTCCAGTGGCGCGGCGTAGCGGTCGACGAACGCCGGCCGCCCCCAGGCGAGGTAGCGCTCGAACGCCTCGTCGCGATGGGCGACCACGCCGAGCGCGACCAGTGCGTCGGCGACGTGCGGCCGCCCGGTGGCCGCCGCGTCGGTCGACTGGGCGTACACGTCGGCCTCGGTGATCGCGACGCCCGCCTCCTGCAGCCCGGCGACCATCGCCGGCACCCGCGCCGAGCGGCCGGCGAGGATCCGGTCGAGCTCGGCGACCAGCTCGGGCAGGGTCG
Source organism: Nocardioides sp. JCM 18998 (assembly GCF_055391535.1). Classification (NCBI taxonomy): domain Bacteria; kingdom Bacillati; phylum Actinomycetota; class Actinomycetes; order Propionibacteriales; family Nocardioidaceae; genus Nocardioides; species Nocardioides sp. JCM 18998. The sequence continues at coordinate 2,669,821 of NZ_AP043886.1, read as the reverse complement.
GGTCGAAGAGGTAGCCGAGCAGGTGGACGCTTCGGCCGTGGTGGTCGGTGCTGATCTCGATGCCCGGGATCACGGTGATGCCCAGGCGCTCCCCCGCAGCGAGCGCCTCGGCCCAGCCGGCGGTGGTGTCGTGGTCGGTCAGCGCCACCACGTCGAGACCGTCCGCGGCTGCGGCCGCGACGAGCTCGGCCGGCGAATCGGTGCCGTCACTCACCCGCGAATGGGTGTGGAGGTCGATGCGCACGCAGCGAGACTATCGAGGGCGTTGCTCACCAGCGCGGGTGCCCGGCGTCGAAGGGGAGCTCGACCAACGACATCCCCAGCCCGGACACATCTCGCAGCTCCCAACCGTCCTGCAGCATCAGCATCGCCGCCGCCGGGCGCGCGATGAGCCACAGCCAGCGGCCCGCGGCCTCGCCGGCGAGCACGGAGCGGTCCCACTCCCCCTCCGCGGTCGCGACCGACACCGGCCACAGCGAGACCAGCAGGCTGCCGATCCTGATCCGGGCGGCGGGCGGCTCCTCGCCGAGCCCGGGCCCCGGGTCGGCGCCCTCCGTACCGGCGAAGCGGGCCCCCAGGCCCACGCCGGCCTCCTCTGAGACGAGCAACAGGTCGACCGGTCCGTCCACCTCGCTCGGACCGGAGACGACGGTCAGCGTCGCGCCGGGTCCGATCCGGTCCGCGGCGACCCCGAAGTCGACGATCGACCAGCCGGGGCGCAGCGGCCACGGGACGTACGTCGGCAGAGCGCCGGCCCGGTCGAGATGGCTGACGAAGCTGTCGTAGGACACCTCGTCGGGGCGCCACAACTCGTGCGACATGCCCTCCACGGTGTCCCCCGCGACCGCGCGGGTCAAGGGTTGACGGGCGGCCGCGACCGGCCGGCCCGGGGAGTCAGCTGTTCCAGGTCAGCACGGCCGCCTGGCCGCGGTCGTCGCCGAGGATCGAGAGCGTCGCGGTGCCGAGCACGAGGAAGCGCCCGAAGGAGACGGGCTCCTCGACCCAGCGGGCGGCGAGCGCACGCAGGCAGTGGCCGTGCGCGAAGGCGAGGACGTCGCCGTCGCAGGCCTTTGCCCGAGCGATCACCCGGTCGAGCCGGCGGGCGACCTCGTCGGCACTCTCGCCACCGGGCGTGTGGCCGGTCCAGATCGACCAGCCCGGGTCGCGCTCACGGATCTGGACGGTGGTGATGCCCTCGTAGTCGCCGTAGCCCCACTCCACCAGGTCCTCGTCGACGACCGCGTCGGGGAACCCGGCGAGCTCGGCCGTACGGCGTGCCCGCTGCAGCGGTGAGGTGATCACCGACGCGAACGTGTGCCCGGCCAGGCGCGCGGCCATCCGGCGGGCGTCCTCCTCGCCCTCGGGAAGGAGCGGCAGATCCGTGACGCCGGTGTGGCGCCCGTTCTTGCTCCACTCGGTTGCGCCATGACGAACGAGGTAGAGGCTCATACCCGGACTCGCTTCGCTCCGTGCGGGCACGAGGCACCACGAGACGGCACTGGACTGTTCACTCGCTGGCGCTCGCTCACGCAGGTGAGTGTGCCAGCAGCGCGTCTGCCTGCCGAAAGGCGGTCACTGCTGCCACCATCTGCGCATGGCCCTCATCGACACCGCGCTCGCCCGGTCCCGCCGTGCCGCGCAGGTCGCCTTCGCGACACAGGGTCTGATCTACATCAGCCTGACCGCGCGGCTGCCGCGCTTCCAGGACCACTGGGAGATCTCCGATCTGACGCTCTCGCTGCTGCTGCTGATGATGGTGCTGCTCGCCGGCGTCGGCTCGGTGCTCGTCGAGACCCTCGCCAAGCGACACCCGAGCGCACGGCTGCTGCGGATCGGCCTGGTCCTGATCGCCATCGCCGTCCCGGTGATCACCACCGCGCCGCAGATGGGGTTCTTCATCGCCGGGATGGCCGTCTACGGCGTCGGGCTCGGGGCGGTGGACGCCGGCACCAACATGCAGGCGGTCGCCCTCGAGCACGCGTACGGACGCACGATCCTGCCCTCGTTCTTCGGCGCCTGGACCCTGGGCGGCGTCATCGGCGCCGCGCTGGCCCTGGCGCTGGGCGACACCCCGCTGTGGACCGATGCCTTCCTGCTGGTGGTGCCGCTGTTCGCCGCGACGCTCCCGCTCCTGCCCCGCGCGGGCGCGGTCGTGACCGCGGACCTCGAGGACGTGCCATGGCGCCCGATCCTGCTGGTCGGCCTCGGGATGGTGCTCTTCTACATGGTCGACACGGCCGCGCAGACCTGGGGCCCGAACTATCTCGACGACGTCTTCCCGACGCCGCACCGCCTCGTCGCGTTGGCGACCTTCCCCTACCTGATCGCCTCGCTGGTGATGCGGCTGGCCGGGGACCGGCTCGTCGCACGGTACGGCGCGGTGCCGGTGCTGCGGATCGGCTCGCTGGTCGGCTGCGGCGCGCTCGCGGTGGTCGTCTTCGCGCCGACCTGGCCGATCGCGGTGCTCGGGTTCACCGTGCTGGGTGCCGGCGTCGCGGTGATCGCGCCGCTCAGCTTCTCGGCCGCCGCCCGGATCGCGGGCGGCGACCGGACCCGGATCGACACCGTGATCGCACGGTTCAACCAGTTCAACTACGTCGGCGCTCTCTTCGGTGCCGTCCTCACCGGGGTGGTCGGCTCGGGCAACCTGCGGATCGGCTTCGCGGTGCCGATGGTGCTGATCCTCGGGATGCTCCCGCTGGCGCGCGCGTTCGCACCCGGCGGGGCCCCGTCCGACGAGGTCAGGGCGGCGCCATCCGGCCGCTGACCTCGCCGGTGGCGAAGGATCGGACCCGCCTCATCGGGGCATGAGCGCCCAGAGGTCGAGGTCGAGAAGCACGCCGGGGGCGTACTTCCCGGCCCCTCCTGAGCCTGTCGAAGGGTCCTCGGTGCGCAGCGTCATCGACTCGTCGCGGCCCTTGGTCGCGACCAGCCGCAGCCGCACCGCACCCACCCCGGGCGCGGACGTCTCGGCCTTGTCGAGGACCTCGCTCCAGGCGTAGACCGTGTCGCCCGCGAACGCCGGAGCGACGTGCGAGCCGGCGTTGATCGCGGCGACGAGCTGGGCGTTGGCGAGACCGTTGAAGGAGAGCGCACGGGCCAGGGAGATGACGTGACCGCCGTAGACCAGGCGGTTGCCGTCGGGACGGACCTCGGTGTTGAAGTGCACCTTGGCGGTGTTCTGCCACAGCCGGGTGGCCAGCATGTGCTCTGCATCGGTGATGGTGACGCCGTCCACGTGGTCGATCCGTTCGCCCACCCGGTAGTCGTCGAAGCGGTGCTCCTCGCCGGCGGCGGCGAGGTCGTAGGCGCTGAAGTCGAGGCCCGCCGGGATGACCAGGTCGCCGGCCGCCACCGCCGGCGCCAGCTCGGGGACGACCGTCTCCGGCGCGGGGGCCTCCGCGGAGCGCTTGTGCACCATCACCCAGCGACACCACTCGACCGCGATCTCACCGCGCTGGTTGGTGGCCGTCGAGCGGACGTAGACCACGCCGGACCGGCCGTTGGAGTTCTGCTTGAGGCCGATGACCTCGGACGTGGTGGAGAGCGTGTCGCCCGGGACGACGGGCCGGTGGAAGCGGCACTCGGCGTACCCGAGGTTGGCGACCGCGTTGAGCGAGATGTCCGGCACGGTCTTGCCGAACGCGATGTGGAAGCCGATCAGCTCCTCCACCGGGTGGGCGGCCAGGCCGACCGAGGCGGCGAAGGCCCGCGACGACGGGACCGCGAAGCGGGTCGGGTAGAGGGCGCCGTACAGCGCGCGGTCACCCTCGGTGACCGTGCGTGGCGTGGCGTGCCGGATGACCTGGCCGATCGAGAAGTCCTCGAAGAAGTTGCCTGCGTTCGTCTTGCTCACGGGCGCCAGATTACCGATCGGTAACCGGCGCGGCCAGGCCGCTCACGATGTGAGGACTCCCACCGGGCCGCGTCTAGACTCCGACCCGTGAGCCAGCCCGACGACCGTCCTCCCGTCGGGGGCCCGGACCGGGCCACAGTGATCATCACCGTGGCGATCGTGGTGACCCTGTGCGTCATCGGCGTCGCCGTCTACCTGTCGAACGACGACTCCGGCCAGCGCGCGGCACTGCGGGACATCCCGTCGGGCAGCTCCTCGCCGACCTCGATCGTCGAGGGCCCGACGCCGACGTCGTCGCCCACCGCCAGCCCGGACGGCTCGCCCGTCCCGAGCTCCGCCACCACCGTGCCCTCCGGCACCGCGGACCCGACGCCGAGGCCCTCGTGTGTCGCGAAGCCGACCGTGCACGCGCTGCGGGTGGTCACCTTCAACATCCACTCCGCGCTGCACGGCAAGCAGGTGATGATCGACCAGATCGCCACCGAGCTGGCCCGGCTGAACCCCGACGTCGTGCTCCTCCAGGAGGTGGATGCGCACCGTGGCTACAGCGGCTGGGTCGACATGCCGGCCGTGCTGAGCAGCGCCTTGAGCATGACGTACGCCTTCGGCGTCAACGTCGTGGGCCACACCACCAGCCACGGGCAGAGCCAGTACGGCACCCTCGTGCTGGCCCGCTTCCCGATCCTGAGCAAGAGCAACACCCCGCTGGTCAACGAGGGCGGGCTGCAGCAGCGCGGCCTGCTCAAGGTCGTCCTCGACGTCGACGGCACCTCGGTGAGCGTCTACAACACCCATCTCGAGAACAACACCGGCAGTGGCTCCCACGTCGACCTGCGGACCCGTCAGGCGCAGCAGGCGGCCTCGATCATCGCCGAGGATCCCAACCCGGTGATCATCGGCGGCGACTTCAACTCCGGCCCCGGATCGGCCGCGATGAACGCGCTGGCGCGGGTGGTCAGCGACCCGTGGAGCCAGGTCGGCATCGGCAGCCCGAACTCACACGCCGCACCCCACCCGACGATCCGGATCGACTACCTGCTCAACCGCGGCACCGCCCTGAAGCCGGTCCAGGCCCAGGTCGGCTCGACCGCCGTCTCCGACCACGAGCCGGTCATCACGGACTACCAGCTCAGCGGCACGAAGCTCGTCGGGGACTGCGTCCACCGCTCCTGATCGGCAGCCGCGATCAGCGGCCGCCGCGCAGCCGGCCGCGCAGGCCTCGGGGCGCCTCGAGCTCGGCGACCCGGGCGGCGAGCGCGTCGCGCTCCGCGATGAGGGTCTCGCGCTCGATGTTGCGCTCGCTCAGCTCGCGCCAGTGCCGCGCCGCGAGGTCGGCGAGGGCGTTGACGGCCACGTCGTTGACCTCGAGGTCGCTGACGCCCGCCGGACCGGTCTTCACGTCGGCGGCCGGGACCAGGTCCGCGGCGTCACCGATGATGTCCACGCCGAGGGCCTTGACCGCGTCGAACTGCGCCTGCGCCGCCTCGATGCACCAGGCCACGTCCTCGGCCGGGATCCGGATCGACTCGCGCTTGCGGCGCATCAGGCTGCCGCGCGTGAGCCACTCGCGGACGCCGAAGCGATAGTCGGTCTCCAGATCCGGGAGCCGCTCGCCGAGCGCGATGTTGACCCGCCGCAGCAGCTCCGCCTGGTCCAGGGAGATCGAGGCGTTGATGTCGCCGGTGGGGACCTTGAGCACGGCCGGGTCGATACCGATCAGCTCGCAGAAGAGCTGCATGAGAGAGCCCTCCGTACGCGAGGACGGCGGCACGGCGACCACGTGGATGCGGTCGGCGGACAGGTGCCGGCCCCAGCGCTCGAGCAGCACCGGCAGGTCCTGACGCATCATGAACAGGTCCGCCGAGGGCGTACGGTCGCGGATCGCGTCGAGGAAGTCACGGTAGGAGACGTGCTTGCGCTCCTTGACGTCCTGCTGCCACTCCGAGGGGATGGTCAGGCCCCAGTGCCGGGCGGTGACGACGAGGTGCACGTCGTACCCCTTCTCGACGAGGGGACCGATCATCAGGTCGGCGATCTGCTCGGGCAGCTCGGCGAGGTCCTCGAGGGTGACCAGGTGGCGCGACTGCGGCGCGTCCTCGATCCGCTGGATCATCCCGGCGACGCCGTCGCGGGCGGGCTCGATCGGGCCGCCGGCGACGAACTCCTGGAACGGCGTGAGCTGTCGCTCCACCTGCCCCTTGCGGGTGGTGTACGCCAGGTGCAGCCCCTGCGCCTCCAGCTGCGGCACCGACTCGCGCAGCGCCTTCTGCAGGAATGACGTGCCGGACTTGCGGGTGCCGATGTGGAGGAAGACGGTCTGGCGATCCGGGGTCGCGGCCGTGTCGGTCATGAGGTGGTCTCCTGGTCGTCGGTCCGGCTCGCGCCGAACGGGAGGGGGCCATGCCCGGTGCCGAGCACACCGCGCAGTGTCTCGAGCAGCTCCGGGGAGCACTCGCCGGTGACGAAGGTCGCCAGCTTGGTCAGCTCCGCGTCGGAGACGCTCGTGTCCTTGTTGGTGATCGCCTCGAAGCGCAGGTCGACGACCCGGTCGGGGCGGGTGGAGCGCAGGTAGGCCTGGATCTCCAGCACCCGGCTGATCTGGCGCAGCGCCTCGTCGTGCTCGACACGCTGCCAGAAGCCGGAGCCGGCCGCACGCTCGGGGTCACGAGTGTTGAGGACGTACTGAGCACCTGGGAAGACCTGCTCGAACCAGGCGAAGAAGGCCTCGGTCTCCTCGGGCTCGATCTCGTGCCAGAGGACCTCCTTGAAGCCCAGCCGGTCGTAGTGGCGGCCACCGCGCAGGCCCAGCAGCATCTGCTTGGTGAGCGCGCGCGTGCTGGCGACGAAGCCGGCGTTCGCGAGCAGGTGGGCGCCGTAGAACGCCGAGGTCACCTTGCGGGGGCGGTGCGCGAGATGGCGCTGCCCGAAGGAGACCGCGGCCTCGGCCGCGCGCCACTGGTGCAGGATGTAGAAGCCGTTCTCGCCGCGCACGAGGGTGCGCGGGAGGTCGTTGAGCAGGCCCTGGACGAGGGTCGAGCCGGTCCGGCCGTAGGTCACCACGAACACGTACTCGTGGTCGTCGGCGAGCAGGTCCTCGGGCAGAGCGCGCAGGTCGAGATCAGGTGGCATCGGGGGCATCCTCTCAGAAGTCGGCGGACGGCTCATGCATCGGCGGGGCTGCCGTCGTCCTCGACGGGTCCCGTGGCCGGCGGCAGCGGGCCGCCGAGCTCGCGCTCGATGTTGCGCTGCGCGATCCGCGCCAGGGCGTAGACCGCGGCGTCGAGCTGGGCCTGGAGCGACACCCGGTCGCCGCCCACGCCACTGGTCGAGACGGCATCGAGGTCCTCGAGGTCGCCGATGACCCGTACGCCGCTCCCCCGCAGTCGCTCCTTCATCCCGGCGGCCTCCTTGCGCAGCCACCGCGGGGTCCGCAGGCCGAGCGGCTCCTCCTCGCGGCGCCGGCCGGTGAGGATCGACTTGGCGAGCCCGAACTTCAGCTCCTTGGAGTACTGCGGCCACGGGATGGCGTAGCCGTCGAGCGCCTCGTTGACCCGGCGCATCACCTGGACGGAGGCGGCGCCCAGGGACTCGTTGGCAGCCGGCGTCGGCGGGCAGGCCTCGGGCGGCAGCCCGATCGCCTCGCAGAACCGCAGCCACAGCTCCTCGCTGCCGGCACCGGGACGCGGGACGGTCACCACGGTGACGTTCTCGGGCCCGAGCACGCGGCACCAGCGATCCACGATCCCGAAGGCGCCCTGTTGGCGCCAGAACATCCGGCCGGCGGCGCCCTCGCGCGACCTGACGCTGCGCAGGTAGTCGCCCCAGCCGTGCGTGCGCCCGTTCTTCACGTTCTCCTGCCACATCGCGACCACCGTGCGGCTCAGGTCGCGGACGGTGAGCACCATCTCGACCCTCGTATCGGGGAACGCCGCGACGATCCGCTCGATGTGCTCGGCGGTGGCCGGGCCGAGGAACTCCATCGAGATGACGACGGTGCCCTCGCATGCGCGGATCTCGTCGGCCATCCGCTCCCAGGCGCCCTCGAACTCCCCGCGGGCGCGACGCTTGGTGCCGAGCAGGTCGCTGACCGCGACCACCTGGTCGTGCCAGTTGCGCCCGGCGAAGGAGAAGCCGTGGGCCGCCAGCCCCTCCGGCGCGCGGACCAGGCGATGCTGCACGTACGTGGTCCCGGACTTCATCAGACCTGCGTGCAACACCAACCGTTCAGCCACGAGTGCAGACCCTAGCCGGAAACCGCACCCGCCCCGAGGTCGCGCAGGTCCGGGTGGCGCGCCACCGACTCGATCAGCGCCGCCGTCGCGGCCCGCGCAAGGTACTCGGAGTCCACCTCGGCCGGCTGCACACCGGCCACCTCCACCGGCTCGAGATCGGCCAGGTCGCCCACGACGCGGATGCCGAGCGAACGGACCGATGCGGTGGTCGCGTCGGTCTGCCGGCGCACCCAGTCCTGGACCGCGAGGCCGAGGCGGGGCTCGTCGGCGGCGAGCCGGGCCAGGGCGGTCTTGGCGATGAAGCGCTTGCGCAGCTCCCGGCCTTCGACGCCCACCACTCCGAGGTCGCGCAAGGCGGCGTTGAGGTCGCGCAGCACCAGGATCGAGGCGAGACCGAGCGAGACGTTGGAGCGCATGGCGCCGACGGGCGCGGCCTGCACCGGGGCACCGGAGGCGAGCGCGAACCGCTCGGCCAGCACCGACGGAGCCGCGCCCGGGCGGGGCACCGTCACCAGCGTCACCCGTTCGGGGCCGACCCGGCCGACCCAGTCGGCGAGGATCCGGGCGAGGTGCTGCTGGCGCCAGAACGTGCCGCCGGGGGTCTCCTTGTCCCGGATGCCGCGGGTCGTGCCGGGAGCGGTCTCGTGCGCGCCGGCCAGGTAGGACTCCCAGCTCCAGCTACGGCCGTTCTGGATGGTCTCCTGCCACATCGAGACCAGGGTGCGGTTGAGGTCGCGGGCGGTCACGACCACCTGCACCTCGATGCCGCGCAGGCTGTCGAGAATGCGCTGGGCGGCGGCGTCGGCGGCGGGCCCGAGAAATTCCTGGGACATCACCGCGACGCCGCGATGGGCGCGGATCTCCTCGACCAGCTGCTCCCAGCGCACCCGGTCCCCGACGGCGACCAGCGCGGAGCGCACCGCGGAGGCCTGCGCGCCGGGAGCCCGACCGGGCACCAGCACGCCGGCCTGCGCCAGCACCGTCCTCTGGGCATGCAGCAGGGTCTGCAGGTACGTCGTACCCGACTTCATCGTCCCTACGTGCAAGATCAATCGCTCCGCCACAGAAGCGGAAATTAATCTGACTGGCTATGCGTAGCCGGTGAGGAGCCCCAGAGGGGCCCCGGAGTGCATCCCGGAGTGCATCCCGGTGTGCATCCCGGTGTGCATCAGGAGTGCGTCAGGCCTTGTACTCCTTGAGGAGCTGGCGCCCGATGATCATCTTCTGGATGTCGGAGGTGCCCTCGCCGATCAGCATGAACTTGACCTCGCGCATGAGGCGCTCGATCTCGTACTCCTTGGAGTAGCCGTAGCCGCCGTGGATCCGGAAGGAGTCCTCGACGACCTCGTTGGCGTACTCGGAGGCGAGCATCTTGGCCATGCCGGCCTCGACGTCCATCCGCTTGCCGGTGTCCTTGAGTCGCGCGGCGCGGACCATCATGGCGTGGATGGTCTCGACCTTGGTGGCCATCTCCGCGAGGCGGAACAGCACGGCCTGGTGCTCGGCGATGACCTTGCCGAACGTCTTGCGCTGCTGGGCGTAGCCGATCCCGAGCTCGAAGCCGCGGATCGCCAGGCCGCAGGCGCGGGCGGCGACGTTCACGCGACCGACCTCGACGCCATCCATCATCTGGAAGAAGCCCTTGCCCGGCTCACCGCCGAGGATCTGCTCCGCGCCGATCCGGTGACCCTCGAGGATGAGCTCGGTGGTCTCGACGCCCTTGTAGCCCATCTTGTCGATCTTCCCCGGCACGGTGACGCCCTGAGCGGTCTCCCCGAAGCCGGCCTCCTTCTCGACGAGGAAGGTGGTCATGTTCTTGTAGACCGAGTCCGAGCCCTGGTCGGTCTTGGTCAGGAGGGCCACGAGCGTCGAGGAGGCGCCGTTGGTGAGCCACATCTTCTGACCGGTGATGCTGTACGAGCCGTCGTCCTGCTTGGTCGCCTTCGTGGAGACGGCCGACACGTCGGACCCGAGACCCGGCTCCGACATCGAGAACGCCCCACGGACCTCGCCGGTGGCCATCCGGGGCAGGTACTTCTGCTTCTGCTCCTCGGTGCCGTGCTGCATGAGCAGGTAGGCCACGATGAAGTGGGTGTTGATGACGCCGCTGACGCTCATCCAGCCGCGGGCGATCTCCTCGACGACCAGTGCGTACGTCAGGAGCGACTCCCCCAGGCCGCCGAACTCCTCGGGGATCGTGAGGCCGAAGACGCCGAGCTCCTTGAGCCCGTCGACGATCTCCTGGGGGTAGGTGTCGGAGTGCTCGAGGTCCTGGGCGACCGGGATGATCTTGTCCTCGACGAACTGGTGGACCGCGGCCAGGATGTCCTGCTGGATGTCGGTGAGACCTTCGGTCTGCGCCAAGCGCGTCATGCTCTTGCTCCTCCTCGGCTGGTGGTTCCGGCGATCCTACCGGCCAGTAGCATTCGGCCGCCTGAGACAAGCCTCACACCCGGTCGCGGAGTCCGGCTAGAGCGCTCCGCGGAGTCGGGCCGGGATGCGGACGACGGGCTGGTCGCGCAGTGCGATGAGCTGTCCGATCCGGGGAGCGCGGTAGAGCGTCCGCTCGTGCAGGACCAGCGCGTCGAGGTCGAGGGCGGTGGTGTCGATCTCGGTCGCAGCCGCGATCGCCTCGGGCGTGGCGGCGGCGCGCAGCGCTCCGACCAGCTTGTTGCCCGGCTGGCTCCAGCTCGACTTCCCGGCGCGGCCGTCGGCCTGGTTGGCGCTGTGCCGCTCGCCTCCGATCGCCTTGAGCCGGTCGCGGTCGGCGAACTTGAGGTGCAGCAGGTAGAGATCCGGCGCCACCCGGTAGCGGCCGTGGATGCCGTGGGAGGAGTCGGCCCACGGTGCGGGCACGCGCTTGATCGACGGCTTGCACATCAGCGGCGAGAGCGAGGCGTACGAGCGCTGCGCGAGGATCGGCCGGCTCAGGTCGAGCGGCGCCTCCCCCTCGAGGTCGTGCACCAGGTTGAGCCCGACGGCGCCCACGATCTCCTCGTCACGGTGCGCGGCCAGGAACGCCGGCAGGTCCGCGTACCGCGTCGGGTCGGGAACGAGGAACTCGTCGACGTCGACGAAGACCACGTAGTCGTAGACGGCGAGCAGGCCGGCAGCCACGTCGCTGACCAGCGCGATCCGGGCCCGCTCGAAGCCGGCCCCGCCCGGGAATCCCGGGATCCGGTGGACGGCGTGGCCGGCCGCGCGGGCGGCCTCGGTGGAGCCGTCGGTGGAGTTGTCGTCGAAGATCATCAGCGCGTCGGCGCCGACGTGGCGGGTGTAGTGCTCGCACCACAGCCGCAGCATGTCGCCCTCGTTGCGGGTGACGGTGACGACCGCGACGGTGGGGCGCTCCCCGAAGGTCGGCTCGGTCGCCGTACGGGCGCGCTCGCGACGGCCGAACCGCATCACTGCTTCACCTGCGGCTTGCCGGGGCGGTGCTTCTTGAGCTCGGCGGTCAGGTGGATCAGCCCGTCGATGGCGGCGTCGAGCTCGTCGTCGGCGCTGACCTGCTTGGGCTGCACGCCACGGACCCGCTGCGGGGTGAGCTCGGCGAGGTCCCCGATGACGCGGTAGCCGGCGGCGCGCAGCGCGTCGCGCTGCTGCTCCCCCATCTTGCGGGCCCAGCGCGCGTCGAAGCCCAGCTTGGGCTCGTCGTCGCGGTGCACCAGCCCGCCCTTGGCGAGGCGGTGCTTGACCAGGCGGAGGTACTCCGGGCCGAGGTCGCCGCCGCGCTGGGCGCGGTAGCGCTCGTTGAACCGTCGCAGGACCATCGCGCTGGCCAGGCCGAGCCCGGGGTTGGCGCGGACGTCGAGCTGGACGTCGGCGACCGTCACCCCGAGGATCTCGGTGAAGCGGTCCCACAGCTCCCGCGACGGGGCACCGGGCAGCGGCACGGTGACGAGGGTGAAGCGGTCACGCCCGACGACCGAGCTCCAGCGCTCCGCGATCGCGGGCAGGCTCTGGTGGCGGTGGAAGTCCTTGCCCGCCGGACCCTCGCCGCTGCGGACGCCGCGGAGGAACTCCTCCCACGTGTCGGTGGCGCCGTTCTGGGTGGACTCCAGCCACATGGCGGGGATGGTGCGGCCCAGGTCACGGACCGTCATCACCACGTCGATCTCGGCGTCGCCGAAGGAGTCGCAGATCAGCCGGATCTGGTCGCTGTTGCGCGGCGCGAGGAACTCCATCGAGATGACAGCGGTCTGCGGCCACTCCCGGATGCTCGCCGCGAGCCGGTGCCACGGACCGTCCTCGGCGAGCCCGTCGGGCGTGTTGTCGGCGAGGTCGCGGACGGCATCGACCTGGTCGCGCCACCGCGTCCCTGCGAACAGCACACCCTGCTCGGCGAGGGCCTCGCGGTTCGCGCCCAGGACGTTCTGGAGGAAGCTGGTCCCGGACTTCATCGAACCGATGTGCAGGATGACCCGTCGAGCCACGCGGATCCTTTTCGCTAGGAGAAACGGCTCCGATTATGACAGATGGACCGAGGCGTACTGGACGTAGTGATCGGTCGCGTTGCCCACCAGCGGGGTGCGGGTCTGGCTGTAGCCGGACCACTGCACGCCGTTGGATCCGAAGAGCCAGTCGATACGCTGGTTGACCGGCGGCTTGCACACGCCGCCACGCATGATCCGGCCGTGCTGGGGGCTGCGCAGCGAGGTGTTCTGAAGCACCGTGCAGAACGCCTTGGCCTTCTCGTTGAAGTCGCCGACGAAGAAGAACGGCAGGCCGTTCTTCGTGTAGCGCTGCACCTTCGCGACCTCGATCTTCATCGCCTGGTCGCGCTTGCGCTGCTGCGCCTTCGACTTCCACGGCGGGTTGTGGACGTCCAGCACCCACATCTGTCGTCCGGTGAGCTTGCTCTGCAACAGGACGAGCGGGCGCGGCATCGTGTTCTGGATGTACGGCGTCAGGAAGTGCTGGGTGCGCAGCGCGGTGAAGGCGGACGTGCGCCACAGCAGCGCCGCCTCGGTCCAGCGGCTGCCCTGCTCGGGGGTGGCGTAGGACGACAGCTCGCCGTGGCTCGCCTTGAGGATCCAGGCCAGCTGCTGGGCCTGGGCCTCCTGGGTCCCGATGACGTCGAGGCCGAGCAGGTCGATCGCCTGGGCGGTCCACTCGGCGCGGATCCGCGACGGTGCGCGGTAGTCCTCGTCGGTGCCCGGCTGGGTGTGCTGGTCGCCCAGCAGGTTGAAGGTCGAGAGCCGGAAGTCGGTCGGACTGCCCGGGGCCATGGTGTACGACGTCGGGTTCGGCGTGACCGGGGCGGTGGTCGTGGGCGCGGCGCTCGGGGTCGTCGTGACGCCGGCCGTGGCACTGGCCGTGACGGACGGGCTGGCCGGGCTGGTCACGTCGGCGCGGGCGGCCGTACGGGCTCCGATGACGACTCCCGGCGCGAGCGGGTAGGCGGTGTCGGTCACGGTGCCGTTGCCGAGCTGCCCGTTCTCGTTGTCGCCGTAGCAGGTCACCGAGCCGCCGGCCTTGAGGTCGCAGGTGGAGAGCCAGCCGGCCGAGATGGCGGTGACGCCGGTGCTGCGCACGACCGGTGTGGTGTGGATCAGGGTGGAGGCGTCACCGATCTGGCCGTAGCCGTTGTAGCCCCAGCAGGACACCCGGCCGCTGCTGTCGAGGACGCAGGAGGTTCCCTCGCTGACCGCGACCTGGCGGGCGACCACGGAGGTGGCGACCTGGACCGGGACGGCGCTGGAGGTGCGGGTGCCGTTGCCCAGCTGGTACTCGTTGTTGTTGCCCCAGCACCAGACCTGACCCGTACGGGTCACGGCGCAGGTGTGGCTCCACGTCGCCGCTACCCGCGACCAGTCGGTGCGGGTGCCGACGCGCACCGGCCGCGAGGCGCTGGTGTAGGTGCCGTTGCCGAGCTGACCCCACTGGTTGCCGCCCCAGCACCACAGCGAGCCGTCGAGCTTGACGCCACAGGTGTTCCAGCCGCCGATGGCGACCTGGGCCCAGCCCTGGCGACCCTTCACCGGCTGCGGCTTCACCGCGTTCTTGTGGTTGCCGGTGCCGAGCTCGCCCTCGCGGTTGTGGCCCCAGCAGGTCATCTTGTGGTTGGTGTGGATCGCGCAGCTGTTGTACCAACCGGTCGCGACCGAGGCGTACCGCTTGGCCTTGAAGACCTTGACCCGCTTGCTGGTCGCCTTGGTGTTCCCGTTGCCCAGAGCACCGAAGCGGTTGAGACCCCAGCACTGCAGCCGGTGGTTGGTCGTCACCGCGCAGGTCTGCGGGCCACCGGCCGAGACCTGGGCCCAGTTGCGCGCCGCGCCGACCGCCACCGGGCTCGCGGCGTCGGAGCCGCGCGCGCCGGTGAGCTGGCCGTAGGCGTTGTCGCCCCAGCAGGACAGCGTGTTCGAGGTGGAGATCGCACAGCCGTGCTGACCGCCGACCGAGAGCTGGCGGACAGGCGCCGCGGTGTTGACCCGGTGCTGGGCGGCGACGGTGATCCGGGCCGGGACGCGGGCTCCGGAGGAGGCGCCCTCGACAGCCACCAGGAGCCCGAGAGCGACGAGAAGACTCGTCAGGATGGCGGCTGCGCGCTTGTTCACCAGAGAACCTCACCTGGGGGACGAAAAGGAGACAGTCACCATAACAGCCGTCACTCCTGCCACAGCGTCAAGCGTTCGAGCAGCTTTCGCAGGGGATTCACAGCGCGCGTGCGAACGCACTGGACGCGCCCGGTAGCGTGTCGCCGTGAGCACCGCCCCCGTCCGCGTCTTCGTCGCCCGTCTGGCGGGTCTGCCGATCTTCGACCCGCAGGGCGACCAGGTGGGCAAGGTCCGCGACGTCGTCGTCACCATGCGCGGGGACCGCTCGCAGCCGCGCGTCCTCGGCCTGGTCGCGGAGGTCTTCGGCCGGCGTCGGATCTTCGTGCCGATGACGCGGGTGACGAACATCGACAGCGGGCAGGTCTACACGACCGGGCTGCTCAACCTGCGCCGCTTCGAGCAGCGCACCACCGAGACCCTCGTCATCGGCCAGATGATCGACCGGCAGGTCACCATCACCGCGGGCGGCCCGCTCAACGGCATCACCGGCACCGTGTACGACGTCGCCATGGAGCAGGGCCGCACCCGCGACTGGGTGCTGTCGCGGCTCGCCGTCCAGGAGAGCAGCAAGCGCGGCCCCGCCGCGCTGCGTCGCCGCGGCCAGACCCACGTCGTCGAGTGGCGCGACGTCGACGGGCTCTCCGAGCGATCCGCCACCCAGGGCGCCACCCACCTGCTCCAGGCGATCGCCGAGATGAAGGCCGCCGACGCGGCCACCATGATCCAGGACCTGCCGCCCGAGCGGCGCGGCCAGGTCATCGCCGCCCTCGACGACGAGCGGCTCGCCGAGCTCCTCGAGGAGCTCCCCGAGGACGACCAGGTCGAGATCATGGCGCTGCTCGACTCCGAGCGCGCCGCCGACGTCCTCGAGGAGATGTCACCGGAGGACGCCGCCGACCTCATCAACGACCTGCCGCCGGAGACGGCCGCCCAGCTCCTCGAGCTGATGGAGCCCGAGGAGGCCGAGGACGTCCGGCGCCTCATGTCGTACGCGGAGAACACCGCCGGCGCCATGATGACGCCCGAGCCGGTCATCCTCGGGCCTGACGCGACGGTGGCCGACGCCCTCGCGCACGTCCGCAACGCCGACCTCACCCCGGCCCAGGCCGCGGTGGTCTACGTCTGCCGTCCCCCGCTGGAGACGCCGACCGGGAAGTTCCTCGGCATCGCGCACATCCAGCGTCTGCTGCGCGAGCCGCCCTCGTCCCTGGTCGCCGGCGCCCTCGACGAGAGCCTCGACCCGCTCAAGCCGACCTCGAGCCGCGATCACGTCGCCGCGATGATGGCGACGTACAACTTCGTGGCCCTCCCGGTGGTCGACGAGCACGGCCACCTCGTGGGCGCCGTCACCGTCGACGACCTGCTCGACCACATGCTGCCGGAGAACTGGCGCGACCGGGAGCGGGAGGAGAGCGATGAGTGAGCCCCGCGCCCGGCTGGACGTGCCGCAGGAGAAGCGCACCCCCCTGATCCGCCGCCCGCGCTTCTCGCCCGACGCGTTCGGGAAGTTCGCCGAGGAGTTCGCCCGCTACATGGGCACCGCGAGCTTCCTGCTCTTCATGACGATCTTCGTCGTGGTCTGGATCGTCACGAACCTCACGCCGTGGAAGTTCGACGAGTACCCGTTCATCTTCCTGACCCTGATCCTGTCGCTGCAGGCCTCCTACGCCGCCCCTCTGATCCTGTTGGCGCAGAACCGGCAGGAGGCCCGCGACCGGGTCCTCGCCGAGCAGGACCGGCGCGTCGCCTCGCAGGCCCAGGCGGACATGGAGTTCCTCGCCCGCGAGATCGCCTCCCTGCGGATGGCGCTCGGTGAGGTCGCCACTCGTGACTACCTCCGCTCCGAGCTCCGCTCGCTGCTCGCCGACCTCGACGAGCGCGGCGAGCGCGGCGGCACGCAGGCGTCGTCCGAGGACGAGGCCGGATAGCGGACGCTCTCCGCCCACGCCGTACCCTTGGCGGCGTGAGCACCCTCCTCGACCAGGTCAACGCCGCACTGGCGACTGTCAACGACCCGGAGATCAAGCGCCCGATCACCGAGCTCGGCATGGTCGAGTCCGTCGCGGTCTCCGACACCGGCGTCGTCTCCACCAAGGTGCTGCTCACCGTCGCGGGCTGCCCGCTCAAGGACACCATCAACCGCGATGTCACCGCCGCGGTCTCGAAGGTGCCCGGGGTCACCGAGGTGCAGCTCGAGCTCGGCGTGATGAGCGACGAGCAGCGCACCGCGATGCGCAACAGCCTCACCGGCGGCGCCGCCCAGCGCGAGATCCCGTTCGCCCAGCCCGGCTCGCTGACCAAGGTCTTCGCGATCGCCTCCGGCAAGGGCGGTGTCGGCAAGTCCTCGACCACGGTCAACCTCGCCGTCGCGATGGCGAACCTGGGTCTCAAGGTCGGCCTCGTCGACGCCGACATCTACGGCCACTCGATCCCCGCGATGCTGGGAGTCGCCGACTCGCGTCCGACCCAGGTCGACGACCTGATCATGCCGGTCCCGACCGCCTCGGGCGTCTCGGTGATCTCCATCGGCATGCTCAAGCCGCGTCGCGACCAGGTGGTCGCCTGGCGCGGCCCGATGCTCGACCGCGCCCTGCGCCAGATGCTCGCCGACGTCTACTGGGGCGATCTCGACGTCCTCCTCCTCGACCTGCCCCCGGGCACCGGTGACATCGCCATCTCGCTCGGCCAGCACCTGCCCAACGCCGAGATCGTCGTGGTGACCACGCCGCAGGAGGCCGCGGCGGAGGTCGCCGAGCGGGCCGGGACGATGGCCGAGATGATGCACCAGCGCGTGGTCGGCGTCGTGGAGAACATGTCCTACCTCGCCTGCCCCCACTGTGCGGAGGAGGGCAAGGAGCACCGCATCGAGATCTTCGGTGCCGGTGGAGGCGCGCGGGTCTCCGAGACGCTCTCGCAGCGCTTCGGCACCGCTGTGCCGCTGCTCGGCCAGGTGCCGCTGGACACCTCGCTGCGCGAGGGCGGCGACGTCGGCAAGCCGATCGTCGACTCCGACCCGACTGCTCCGGCCGCGACCGTCCTCGCGGGCATCGCCGAGAAGCTCGCCGGTCGGGGCCGCGGCCTCGCCGGCATGCAGCTCGGCCTCACGCCGTCCAACAAGTTCTGAGCCTGCCATGTTCGGGATCGGCTTCCCCGAACTGCTGGTGATCGCCTTCGTGGCGATCCTGGTCTTCGGTCCGGACAAGCTGCCGGAGGTGGCTCGTCAGGCCGCCCTGCTCGTACGCCGTGGTCGGGCGGTCGCGAACAACGTCCGCGACGAGCTGCGCGCCGAGCTCGGCCCGGAGTACGCCGATCTCGAGCTCACCGACCTCGACCCGCGCCGCTTCGTGGCGCGTCAGGTCCGCGAGGCGATGGACGCGGCCGACGCGGAGGAGGCGGACCTCATGACCACGACCCGGCTCAGCACCGGCGAGCTCCCACCGTTCGACGTCGACGCCACCTAGGCCGACTCGGCCCTCCCGCACCGCCGACTCGGCCCTCCGGCACGACTCACTCGCGGCTCTGCACCGCGGCCAGCGCCTCGAAGGCGACCAGCCGGAGCCGACCGGCGTCGTCCACCTCGGCGAAATCGGCCCCGACGCGTCGCAGCACGCCGTCGTAGCGACCACCGGCCGTCAGGTGAAGCAGGCAGCGCTCCCCGCTGTCGGCGAGACGACGCAGGGCCGAGCCGATGCCGAGCCGGGCGACCGCCTCCCACGCGACGGCCGGGACCGCGCGCTCGGACGCCCCCGCGACGCTCCCGATCGCCGCCTCGCGCACGATCCAGTCCTGACCGGCCGCCGAGCTGAGCAGCAACCAGCCGGTGGCGACCCGCTCGAGGGTGCCGTGGAGCAGCCCGACGCCGCGCACGTCCAGATCGATCTCACGCCCGACGCTCGCCATCAGCCGCCCGGCGAGCGTGACCTGCTGGTACTCCGCGCGGCTGCGGTCGGCGAGCTCGGCCGCGCGGTCGGCGGCGAAGGCGGCCGACGCCTGCGACTCGAGGTCGTCGAAGAGCGTGAAGAGCTCCTCCTCCCAGGACATGGCTGAGAGCCTATGGGTCGTGACGGTGGATGCGCGGTTGATGGAGTGGATCGCCGCGCACCGCGGGCCGCACGCCACCGACGTCGCACAGGCGTTGATGGCCGGCAGCGACGGCCGTGTCCTCGGCATCGCGATGGCGATCGTGTTCGCGATCGGCATCGCCCTCGGGCAGGTCGCCGCGCTCTGGACGACCGTGGCCGCCGCCGCAACGGCGAGCGCGGTGGCGACCGCACTCAAGGACGTCATCGACCGCGCCCGCCCACCGGCCGAACTCGCGCTGGTCACCGTCCACGGCAGCTCCATGCCCTCCACCGTCGCCGCCCTCGTCTCCGCGGGCGCGATCACGCTGGTGCTCACCGTGCGGTGGCCGAGCGCCGTGCTGCGACGTCTTGTCGCGGCGCTCGCGGGCACCCTTGTGCTCCTCATCTGCGCCGCGATGCTCTACCTCGGGGCGCACTGGCTCACCGACGTCCTGGCCGGCTGGCTGATCGGCGGCGTGGTCGCGGCCGTCGCCGTGGTGGTCTTCGCGCGCCTCAGCGGCACCCGCATCGCGCTCTGATCGCCCACCCCCGCGACCACCCCCCCGCGACTGCGCCGCGCTGGTGCGAGTTATCCACAGGCCCGACAGCGGGAGCGTTGACAGCACACGCAAACAAGCGTGAACTAAACAAACCAACGCAAACGCAAGGATTCTGGGATGAACACCTCGCCGCGTCACCTCCGCCGTCAGATCCGCCTGCGAGCCGCTGCCCTCGCCATCGCCGCCACCGGGACGCTCGCCACCCTGGCCACCGCCCTCGTCCCGACCACCGACCTCGACCCGGCCCAGCCGTTCGCCGAGCTCCTCGGCCAGTGGTGCACGGTGGTGCTGCTCGGCTGCGCCGTCTGGGCGTGGCTCGTCACCGTCGCGGTGCTCCTCGAGGCTGTACGGACCGCGGCCGGCGACCCGGCGGCCGCCGGTCCGCTCTCGGCGCGCCGGTTCGGTGCTCCAGCCGCGTACCGTCGCCTGGTGCTGAGCGCATGTGGGCTCGCGCTCGCGGCCGGCGTCGTCTCCCCCGCGCTCGCGACGCCCGGCCCGGTGCACCTGGTGCCCCCACCGGTCGCCACCGTGCATCCGGTGGATCCCGTGATCGACGAGCCGCGGACCAGGCCACAGGCCGGCGAGATCGTGGTGCGATCGGGCGACTCGCTGTGGCACCTCGCCGCGGAGCGGCTGCCCGAGGACGCCGACAACGCGACGATCTCGCACACCTGGCACCGCCTCTACGCCGCCAACAGCGACGTCATCGGCGCCGATCCCGACCACCTCGAGCCTGGGCAGCGGCTGGCCCGTCCGCGGGCGTGGTGAGCACGATGAGCGTCACGCCGATCAACCGCCGCCGTGCCGTCCCGGTCGCCGAGGTCCAGGGCACCCTCGCACTCGATCTGCAGCCCCGTCGCGAGCCGCCCATCACCGCCGTCCCCGAGCAGCACGACCGGCCTGCTGCGGCGGCCGATGTCGTCCCGATCGAGCGCAGCCAGCGCCGTCAGCTGGACGCCTGGGTCGGCCGTTTCGGCCAAGCGGCGGTCGAGATCATCGGCGGCGACCGGCCGGTCACCCAGCTGCTGCGCTGGAGCAGCGCCGCGGTCTACGCCGAGCTCGAGCGCCGCGCCGACGTGGTCGGACGGGCCGGCCACCACAAGCCGGGACAGAGCCGGGTCCAGCCCGTGCGCCCCAAGGTGGTCAGCGTGCACTCCTTCTTCGTCTCGCCCCTGATCGTCGAGACCAGCATCCACGTCCGCTACGGCCTGCGCTCCCGCGCCCTCGCCGCCCGCTTCGAGGCTGAGCGGGGTCGCTGGATCTGCACCGCCCTGCAGTTCGCCTGAGCCACGGAAATGCCGCGCGGGCCTCGTCCCGGAGGACGAGGCCCGCGCGTCGGATCAGTCGATCAGCGCTTCGCGCCCGGCGCGCCGTGGCACTGCTTGAACTTCTTGCCCGAGCCGCAGGGGCACGGCTCGTTGCGGCCGACACCCGCGTACGGGTCCTCGGCGGCCTCGGTGACGACAGCCGCCTGACCGTTCTCGCCCGGGGCGGTGTAGGTCAGCTGCTGCGGCTGCGCGACCCGCTCCAGGCCCTTGGCCCGGAACGCCGGGGTGACCGGCGTGGTGTCGTGATCGTGACCGTCGTGGTCGTGACCGTCGTGATCGTGGTCGTCGTGATCGTGGTCCTCGTGACCGTCGAGCTCGTCCTCGTCGTCCTCGACGGAGCCTTCGTCGGGCAGGCCGGAGATCGAGAGGTGCTGGTGGTCGCCGTGGTCCTCGACCTCGACCTCGAGGTTGAACAGGAAGCCGACGGCGTCCTCCTTGATGCCGTCCATCATCGTGGCGAACATCTCGAAGCCCTCCTTCTGGTACTCGACCAGCGGGTCACGCTGGCTGTACGCACGAAGGCCGATGCCCTCGCGGAGGTAGTCCATCTCGTAGAGGTGCTCGCGCCACTTGCGGTCGAGCACCGAGAGCAGCACCTGCCGCTCGAGCTCGCGCATGACCTCCTCTCCGACCTGCTCCTCGCGACGGTCGTACGCGGCCTGGGCGTCCTCCTTGAGCGCGGCGATGATCTCGTCGCGGTCCAGGTTCGCCTTGTCGCCGACCTCGTCGATGAAGCGCTCGGGGCCGAAGGAGACGGGCCACAGCTGGCGAAGGTCGGTCCACAGCTGGTCGAGGTCCCACTCCTCCGAGAAGTCCTGGGTGCCGCCGGTGACGATGCTGGTCACGGTGTCGTCGAGGAACGAGCGGACCTGCTGCTCGATGTCGCGCCCCTCGAGGACCTCGCGGCGCTCGCCGTAGACCACCTTGCGCTGGCGGTCCATGACGTCGTCGTACTTGAGGACGTTCTTGCGGGACTCGAAGTTCTGCCCCTCGACCTGACCCTGCGCGGACGCGATCGCGTTGGTGACGCGCTTGTTCTCGATCGGCATGTCGTCCGGGATCTTCAGCATCACCAGGATGCGGTCGACCCAGTCGGACTTGAAGAGCCGCATGAGCTCGTCCTGCAGCGACAGGTAGAAGCGGGACTCGCCCGGGTCGCCCTGACGCCCGGAGCGACCGCGCAGCTGGTTGTCGATGCGGCGCGACTCGTGCCGCTCGGTGCCGATGACGTAGAGGCCGCCGAGCTCCTTGACCTCGTCGTGCTCGGCGGCGACCTGCGCCTTGAAGGTGTCGACGGTGTCCTGCCAGGCCGCCTGGTACTCCTCGGCGGTCTCGCCGACCGGCTCCAGACCGCGCTTGCGCAGCGCCTGGTCGGCGAGGAACTCGACCGAGCCGCCGAGCATGATGTCGGTGCCTCGACCGGCCATGTTGGTCGCGACCGTGACGGCGCCGCGGTGGCCGGCGAGGGCGACGATCTTGGCCTCGTCGGCGTGGAACTTGGCGTTGAGGACGGAGTGCGCCACCCCGCGCTGCTTGAGCTTCTGGCTGAGGTACTCGGACTTCTCCACCGAGACGGTGCCGATCAGGACCGGCTGGCCCTGCGCGTTGCGCTCGACGATGTCCTCGATGACGGCGTCGTACTTGGCCTCCTCCGTGCGGTAGACCAGGTCGGCCTGATCGGCGCGGATCATCGGCTTGTTCGTCGGGATCGGCACGACGCCGAGGCCGTAGATCTTGTCGAACTCACTCGCCTCGGTCATGGCCGTACCGGTCATGCCGGAGAGCTTCTCGTAGAGGCGGAAGTAGTTCTGCAGGGTGATGGTCGCGAGGGTCTGGTACTCCTCCTTGACCTCCACGCCCTCCTTGGCCTCGATCGCCTGGTGCAGGCCGTCGTTGTAGCGCCGACCCGAGAGGATGCGGCCGGTGTGCTCGTCGACGATGAGCACCTCGCCGTCGGCGACGACGTACTCCTTGTCGCGGCGGAACAGCTCCTTGGCCTTGATGGAGTTGTTCATGAAGGAGATCAGCGGGGTGTTCACGCTGTCGTAGAGGTTCTCGATGCCGAGGTGGTCCTCGACGACCGTGATGCCGTCCTCGAGCACCGAGATCGTGCGCTTCTTCTCGTCCACCTCGTAGTGGACGTCGATCTGCATGTTCGAGGCGATCCGCGCGAACTCGTCGTACCACTTCACGTCGTCCTCGGTGGGACCACTGATGATGAGCGGCGTACGGGCCTCGTCGATCAGGATCGAGTCGACCTCGTCGACGCAGGCGTAGAAGTGGCCACGCTGGACCAGGTCGTCGATCGACCCCGCCATGTTGTCGCGCAGGTAGTCGAAGCCGAGCTCGTTGTTGGTGGCGTAGGTGATGTCGCGCAGGTACATCTCGCGGCGCTGGGGCGGCGTAAGGTCGGGGGTGATGACGCCGACCGTCATGCCGAGCCAGTTGTAAACGCGGCCCATCATCTCGGACTGGTAGGTCGCGAGGTAGTCGTTGACGGTGACGACGTGGACGCCCTCGCCGGCGATGGCGTTGAGGTAGGCCGGCAGGACGGCCGTCTGCGTCTTGCCCTCACCGGTCTTCATCTCGGCGATGTTGCCGAGGTGGAGCGCGGCGCCGCCCATGATCTGGACGTCGTAGTGGCGCTGACCGAGGACGCGGCGGGCCGCCTCACGGACGGTGGCGAACGCCTCGGGCATGAGGTCGTCGAGCGCCTCGCCGTTCGCGTACCGCTCCTTGAACTCGGCCGTCATGGCCTGGAGCTCCTCGTCGGTCATCTTCTCGAACTCGGGCTCGAGCGCGTTGACCTGCTTGGCGATCACTTCGAGCTGGCGAAGGATCTTGCCCTCACCGATACGGAGGATCTTGTCGAGAATGGCCACGAGGGCTAGCTCCTTGAGTTCACGGTACGACCAGCAGCTGCGTCCGGACGTGCTGCAGCGCACTTACTCTACCGGTGCGACAAGGGCGCTGAGTGCGGGAGCCAGGTCTCCGCGCGGCTCGACGCGGATCTCGCCCAGTCCGAGCCAGCCCGCGAGCCGTCCCAGCTCGGCCGCGAGGTGCTCCGCGGTGTCCGCCGGGGCACCCGGCTCGGCGTACGCGGCCTTGACGATCAGTCGTGCGGTCGCACGGTCGGCCTTGAGGTCGACGCGGCCCACCACCCGGTCGCCGAGCAGGAACGGCAGCACGTAGTAGCCATGCACCCGCTTGTGCTCGGGCGTGTAGATCTCGATCCGGTAGTGGAAGTCGAACAGCGCCTCGGTGCGGGCGCGCTCCCACACGACCGGGTCGAACGGGCTGAGCAGCGCTCGCGCGCCGACCCTGCGCGGGAGGCGGGCGTCGCGGTGGAGGTACGCCGGCTTGGCCCAGCCCTCGACCCGCACCGGCCGGAGCTCGCCGTCCTCCACCAGCGTCGCGACGGCGGCGGCGGTCTCGGTGGCGCCCATCCGGTAGTAGTCGGCCAGGTCCTTGATCGTGCCGACCCCGTGCGAGCGGGCGGCGCGCCGGACGAGCTCGCGCTGTGCCTCGGCCAGGGTCGGTGTGGGCTGGTCGAGGATCGCGTGCGGGATCACCCGCTCGGGCAGGTCGTAGCGGACCTCGAACTGGCTGGTCCGGCCCGCGATCGCCAGGTCGCCGGTGGTGTAGAGCCAGTCGAGCACACGGCGGGCGGTCGACCAGTTCCAGCCCCAGTGCTCCTTGGCGCGCGGCAGCCCCTCGTCCAGCTCGCGCGCGGTGGCGGCGCCGCCGTCCCGGATCTCGGCGAGCAGGCTGTCGACCAGGCCGGGCTCGGCATCGACGATCGACCACTTGCCCTGCCGTTGCCGGTAGAACTCCATCCGGTGGCGCATCACCGGCCACAGCTCGACCGGCATGAAGGCCTGCACGTGTGCCCAGTACTCCACCAGCCGGCGCTGACGCTGGCCGGTGGAGGCGCGGCGCAGCAGATCGACGTCGTAGGGACCCATCCGCGCGTAGAGCGGCATGAAGTGGGCGCGCTGCAGCACGTTGACGCTGTCGACCTGGAGGACGCCGGTGCGCTCGAGGGTGCGCTGCAGGGTCCGCATCGTCGGCGGGCGGCCGGAGGTCGAGCTCTTGTCGAGACCGTCGGTGAACCCCTGCGCCGCCAGGGCGATCCGGCGCGCCTGCGCGAGTGAGAGCGACTCCACGCGGCCGACGCTAGAGCAGGGGTCAGACAAGCCGGACGGTGGGCGGCGCGATCACTCGTAACGCCACGTTCGGAAACGGCCCTCCGAAGAAACAGTTGAGAGACACATGAGAAACACCTGACTCCTAGCGTCCAGCGGGCATGGCCGAACCCCCGCGGCCAGGCCCAACAGAACAGGAGAACAGGTGAACCCCACACCGCATCGCTGGCGCAGACTCGCGCTGGCTCCGCTGGCGGCACTGCTGGTGGCTCCGCTGCTGCCGGCGGAGGCCCACGCCGTGAGCCCCAGCCCGTCGCCGACCAGCCAGGCCGTCTCCCCCACGGTCACCTCCGACACCCTGCCGGATCCCACGGCCGTCGGCCCGTACGGCCACGAGGCGTTCCAGGAGGTCAAGCTGGGTCTCGCCGACATCGAGGAGCCGAACTCCAGCGGCGAGGCCACCACATACATTCCGCCGAAGTCTACCCAGGCGGCAGCCGCACCGGAGCAGCTCGAGATCCGCGGCCAGCTCTACACGCCGGACTACAGCAAGCGGACCACGCCGTCGCCGCTGATCTTCCTGGTGCACGGCAATCACGGCTCCTGCGACGTGGCGGCGCCGAACGGCACGACCACGCCGACCTGCACCGTCTACAAGCACAACGAGTCGGGCTACGCCTACCTCGCGCAGAACCTGGCCACCTGGGGCTACACCGTGTTCTCACTGTCGCAGGACCAGCTGATGCTGCGACAGGACGGCAGCATGGGCAAGGGCATGCACGCCCGGCGGATGCTGATCGCCGCCGCGCTGGACGCCCTCAGCAAGGCGAACAAGCCCGCCGGCCTGCCGGACGACGCGCACACCACCGTCGGCACCCTGCTCTCCGGTCACCTCGACATGTCCCGGATCGGCATGATGGGTCACTCCCGCGGCGGCGATGCGGTGGCCAATTTCCTCGACTACAACCGCATCCGCACCGACGGCCCGCGCTACCCCATCCGAGGCGTCATCTCGCTGGCCCCGGTGGACTACGAGCGCAAGGCGCCGTACGGCATGCCGTTCATGACGATCCTGCCGATGTGTGACGGCGACGTCTCCAACCTGCAGGGCGCGCGGCTCTTCGAGCGCAGCCAGTACATCAACCCGAACGACCCGTTCCCGCGGATCCAGGTGGAGCAGCTCGGCGCGATCCACAACTGGTACAACTCGGTCTGGTACGCCGACGGCTCGGCCGACGGCGAGACGAACAACGACGCGGCCTGCGGCAACTCCTACCCGTTCGCGGCGAACAACGTCCACCCGCACAACCTGCGGCTGAGCGGCTCCGCGTACTCCACCTCGGACATGAGGAACGCGATCGGCACCGCGACCCCGGACCCGTCGCTCACCGACCCCACCAAGAACTACCTGATCGACGACAACAACCTGCTCGACCCCACCAAGGACACCAAGATCTCCGGTGACCCGAGCCTGATGGGCGACCAGGAGCGGCTCGGTCTGGCCACGATGGCCGCGTTCTTCCGCCGCTACGTCGGCGGCGAGGGCGCGTTCCAGCCCTACATGACCGGTCAGCTGTCCGACAGCTCCACCGGCCTGCAGGTGCCGTCCAGCGCCTGCCCGACCAGCGCGAGCGGCACCGCGATCCCGTGCGACGAGCGCGTCAACACCACCTACTTCGGCGCACCCGGTGAACGCGTCGACGTGATCCGTCCGGACGTGCAGAACCCGCTCACCGAGAACGCGCTGGGCGGCACGCTCAGCGGCCAGGGCTTCAGCACCTACGACTGGTGCAACCCCGAGCCGACGCAGTTCACCCCGTCGACGCTCGGCATCTCCGGTCTGCCCACCGCGGCCAAGCCGTGTCCCCTGCCCGCCGCGACCGCCCTGGGCGGCCAGAGCAACGGCATGCGGGAGAACTCCCCGGTCAACGAGTCCTACGGCCGCCAGCTGTCGCTGGCCTGGCAGACGGGCACGCCCGCGAAGCTGGACGCCCGGATCCCGTCCACCTCGCAGGACATGAGCGGCTACAAGGCCCTCGCCATGGACGCCTCGGTCAACTTCTTCGACCAGAGCAACCCGGGCGCAGACAACCGTGGTGACAACACCAAGAACACCACCGCCTCCGGCTGCTCCACGGCACTGCCGTGCTGGCCGAACGAGAAGCCCACCTCGTACGACCCCGACGCGACCACGCAGGATTTCACCATCGTCCTGTCCGACACCGCCGGTCACACCGCCTCGGTGGACGCCAGCGACCCGCGCTGGGGCAACGCCCTGCACATGTCCACGGGCACCAACACGCCGAACACGCACATCGTGCTGGACCAGATCCGGGTCCCGCTGACCGAGTTCGCCGCCCAGGGCGTCGACCTCAGCAAGGTGGCGGGCCTCCAGCTGCAGTTCGGCGTCGACGGCACCCCGTCGTCCGGCTCCATCCAGCTGGCTGACGTGCGCTTCCAGGAGACCGCTGCGGGCTCACAGATCCTCTCCGACGGCGCGAACAAGGCGGACGGCGCCGGGTACGGCCCCGATGCCTCGACCGACCCGGCGACGTACCTCAACGCGTACGACGCTGCTCCGGGTCACGAGAAGCTGCTCGACGTGGTCGGCAACCCGAAGGGTGGCAGCGTCTGG
Source organism: Nocardioides sp. JCM 18998 (assembly GCF_055391535.1). Taxonomy (NCBI): domain Bacteria; kingdom Bacillati; phylum Actinomycetota; class Actinomycetes; order Propionibacteriales; family Nocardioidaceae; genus Nocardioides; species Nocardioides sp. JCM 18998. Next base: position 2,642,447 of record NZ_AP043886.1, on the reverse strand, counting down.
ACCGTCGACGACGACAAGGCGCAGTGCCCCAACGCGCAGTTCACCCACATCCAGGACGCGGTGAACTACGCCCAGCCCTGGGACACGATCGTGGTCTGCGCGGGCACCTACCAGGAGTCCTCGACGCCCAGCTCCAGCAGCGCGAGCCCGTCGGCCTCCGGCTCGACCAACGGCCTGACCATCAACAAGCCGCTGAAGATCAAGGGCGCCGGCGCGGACAAGGTCACCATCGAGCCCGACCAGTCGGTCAGCTCGCTGGCCGGCCAGACGCCCTACCTGCGCGACGGCGGCGGCAACGTCATCACCGTCTCGCGCCAGTCGCTCGGCTCCACCGACACCAACGAGCTGTTCGTCGACATCTCGGGGGTGACCGTCACCTCGGGTGACACCTGGGCCGAGGCCGGCATCGCCTACTTCGGCGCCGCCGGACGGGTCGCGAACTCGGTCGTCGGCCCGATGAGGTCCGCCACCACCGCCGGCGAGCTGGCCGCGCACCCGCACGGCTGGGGCATCGTCAAGACCGGCTGGGTGCAGGGCGCCGGTCCGGGCACGGTGGAGAGCGAGCTCACCGTCGCCAACAGCGTCGTCAAGGGCTACCAGTCCGGCGGCATCCTCTTCGACGGCGCACGCGGCACGGACGGCAGCCCGGACAACCTCGTCCGGACCGGCATCCGCAACCACGGCTACGTCAGCGACACCGTGGTCGAGGGCAGCTCGAGCACGCTGTTCCCGCAGACCGGGGTGCAGTACACCTCCGGCGTCACCGGCTACGTCAACGGCTCCCGGATCAGCGGGAACGACGACCAGTCCGATCCGTCGACGTCGGTCGGCCTGCTGCTGACCGACGCCGGCACCGACGTCACCGGCGCGCTGACCGGCTCGGGCGACTCGATCACCGGCAACGGGTTCGCGGTCTACAACGCCGCTGCCGACCGGAGCGCCGTACGGACGGGGGCGCCGTTCGTCCTCACCGGCTCCTACGTCGGCACCGCGGCCCCGGTCTCGGGCGGCCCGGCCGATCCGACGGCGGGCACCGAGGCGATCTCCGGCCCCGGTACGGACGGCAACGCCTCGGTCACGCTGGTCAGCCGCTCGTCGCAGCCGCTCGCCGCGGTCCCGACGACGTACGGCCCGATCGGTGACCGGGCGCCGACGGCGGTCCTCGCCGATGTCACCGACGGCTCGCAGGTCGCGGTCGACGAGGGGCTCGCGCCGCTGGCCCTCGCGTCCGACGACTTCGCGGTCTCCTCGGCGGCCCTGCTCGTCAACGGGCGGACGGTCGCGACCGAGACGGTGGCGCCGTACGAGTTCGACTGGACGCCCGACGCGTCCTACGACGGTCGAACCGTTCGGCTCGCGACCGTGGTGACGGACTCCTCGGGTCAGACCACCACGTCGCTCCCGGTCAGGGTGCGGGTCGGCGAGCCGGCCCCGAGCGACCCGAGCGGAACCCCGAGCGGAACCCCGACGGGCACGCCCACCGAAACGCCGACGGGCACGCCCACCGGCAGCCCGACGGGAACCCCGAGCACCGGCACCACCACCACCACCCCGACCGTGCACGTCGGCGGTGTCACCCACCACACCAAGAGGGGCACGGCAAGCATCACCGTGGCGGTCAACGGTCCGGGCACGGTGACGGTCCGCGGCGCCCACGTGGTCGCCCAGACCGTCTCCGCGACGGGCACCACGACCGTCCCGATCAAGGTGAAGGGCAAGCTCAAGGCGAAGCTGGCCAAGCACCGCTGGGTGACGGTCCGCGTGACCATCACCTTCACCGCCGCCGACGGCACCCGGGTGACCACGAAGCAGGTGGTTCACCTCAAGCGCCGCAGATAACACCTCGCGAAAACGAGAAGGGCCCCCGCCACAGCGGGGGCCCTTCCTCGTCTCACAAACTACAAATTCAAGTAATTTTCTTAACTTAGGCCATACGATCACTTTTTATTCAGATCGGATGCCTCTCTTAAGGACCCCCGGATGTCACGCACGAACGGCAGTCGACCTCGGCTGACGCTCCTCACGATCCTCGCCCTCGCGGCGCTGCTGATCGCCGGCCGCCCCACCATCGCCGCAGCCGCCGACGACTCCCCCGCGAAGCCGAACATCGTGTTCATCCTGATGGATGACTTCTCTCTCGAGCTCCTGGCCACGATGCCCGAGGCCCAGCGGATGAAGGCCGAGGGCGCGTACTACGACCACTCGTACGTCGTGGACTCGCTCTGCTGCCCCTCCCGCTCCGCCACGCTGACAGGTCAGGCGCCCCACCTGACAGGGGTCCGCACGAACTCCGACGGCGATCCCAACAATCCGACCGGCGGCTACGACGCCTTCATCGCGCACGGCAACGAGTCGAAGCAGTTCAGCATCGCCCTGCAGGGCGCGGGCTACACGACGGGCTTCGTCGGCAAGTTCCTGAACGGCTATCAGGACGCCAACGGCACCGCCGACAAGATCGACGGCTGGGACGACTGGAACGCCATCTTCGGCACCGGCTACAACGGCTGGGGCTTCGACTCGGCCTCCCTCGACGCCGACGGCAACGTGACGATCCAGTCCCATCCCAAGCCGGCTCTGGCCACCACCACGCCCGCGCAGCGTGACGCCCAGTACTCGACGAACGTCGCCTCCGATCTCGCCGCGAGCTTCATCACCAAGCATGAGGACAGCGACAAGCCGTTCTTCCTCGAGGTCGCCACGTACGGCACGCACGGCCAGATCAAGGTCGCCTACCCGAACACGTACTCCACGTTCCCTCCCGCCTTCGCCGACCAGGCGCCACCGGGCCAGCTCGACGGCGGCAACTGTGGCCTCGAGCAGTGCACCGACCTCACCCTGGCCGACCTCAAGGGCTACGAGGATCCGCGGGCGGACAACGCTCCGACCTACCTGAACGCCGACGGCACCGTCTCGCCCGCACCGGCCTGGCGGACGAATGCGATCACGCTCACCGACCAGGCGGCGCTGCGCAAGTACCGTGACCGTGCCCGGATGGCGCAGTCGATCGACCGGATGATCACGCGTCTGCGGGCGATGGCCCCACCGGACACGTACTTCGTGCTGACATCCGACAACGGGTTCCACCTGGGCCAGCACCAGCTGAACACCGGCAAGGGCTCCCCGTACGATTCCGATGCCAACGTCCCGCTGGTCGTGGTGGGTCCGGGCATCGCACCGGGCTCGCGCGAGCAGTTCGTCGACAACACCGACCTCGCGCCGACCTTCGAGAGCCTCGCCGGCATCGCGACCCGATCGCCGTGGTGGTCGGGCAGCTCCTTCACCGACAGCCTCTTCGATGCCACCGCGGACGGGCAGGACTACTCGTTCTACGAGCACCTCGGTGGCGTGCAGCCGACCGCCGACGATCCGGACGGCGAGGCCGCCGGCGAGGGCGACATGGGCATCATTCCGTCCTGGGTCGCCGTCCGGAGCTCACGCGGGCTGTTGGCCCGCTTCGACCTGGACCCGACCTACACCGGCACGGACTACGCCTACGAGCTGTACGACTACCAGGGCGCGGACTTCGAGAAGACCAACGTGTTCGCCGAGGGCCACGGCGAACCCTGGGTGGCCGACCTGCTCCAGCGCCTCACCGCATGGGACGGCTGCGAGCCCGCGCTGTGCGAGCACCTGGCCTCGGCGGACTACAGCCTCGCGGCCGACCACACGGTCACCTTCGACCCGAACGGCGGGGTGGGCTCGCTGGACCCACTGACGGCATCGTCGGCGACGGCCCTGCCGGCGAACACCTTCACGCGGCCCGGGTACGACTTCGCCGGCTGGAACACCGCGAGCGACGGCTCCGGCACCTGGTATGCGGAGAAGGCTCCGTTCAGCTTCGGTGCCGACCAGACCCTGTACGCCCAGTGGTCGCCCACGGTCGGCCACCTCGTGATCAGCGAGGTCGCCCCGCTCGGCGGTGACGCCGGCGCGATCTCGAAGAGGGAGTTCGTCGAGCTCTACAACCCCACCACTGCTCCGATCACCCTGGACGGGAGCTACTGGCTCACGCTCCGCCTGGCCAACGGCAACGGTCTGGGCATCGCCGGCGCCAATGGCTTGAACGCCAACAAGAACCTTGCCCTGTCGGGCACCGTGCCCGCGCACGGGTACTGGCTGGTCGCCACCGCGTCCGGCCAGATTGTGGACCCGACCGCGACCGGGGACGTGCCCACGGTCGACCAGGCCGGCTACTTCGGGCAGAACGGCAACGCGGCCTTCGGTCAGAACGCCAGCGCCGTCCTGCTCAGCCACGACGACGCCATCAGCGGCGCTGCCCTCGCGACCTTCCAGTCCGACGTGGTCGACCTCGTCGGGATGGGGACGTCGCAGTCCGCCGAGGGCTCACCGGTCGTCGGAGGCGACGCCGCGCACACCGTGTCGCGCCGGTTCGTCGGATCGGTGGTCGTCGACACGGACAACAACGCTGCCGACTTCGCGCTGACGGCACCTGCTACGCCGACCAACGCGTCGTACAACCTCGCCTTGGGCACGCCGCACCCGGCCGACACGGACACCTTCCACAGCGGCACGGAGATCACGCCGTTCACGCCGACCACCGCGAGCGGCGGGGCCGGGAGCCTGGAGTTCTCCGCCACCGGCCTGCCGGTCGGGCTGCACATCAACCACCTCACCGGCCAGGTCACCGGCACGCCGAACGACACATCGGGCGCTTACCCGGTGACCGTGACCGTGACCGACGAGGCGGCCGTGCCGAACACCCGCACGACCGACGCCTTCACGGTCGCGCTGGCCGACCCGATCCAGCACACCGTGACCTTCGACCCCAACGGCGGTACCGGAGCCCTCGCCTCGCAGACGTCGGCCACCTCGGCGCTGCTCCCGGAGAACACCTTCACCCGCGAGGGCTACCGCTTCGGGGGCTGGAACACGGCCGCGGACGGGAGCGGGCGTGTCTACGCCCCCGGATCCGCGTACGGCTTCGGCTCGGATGTGACGCTGTACGCCCAGTGGCTGGCACCCGTCGACCACCTGGTCATCAGCGAGTTCGCCCCGCTCGGCGGTGACGCCGGCGCGATCGCGAAGAGGGAGTTCGTCGAGCTGTACAACCCGACAGACATCCCCATCACGCTGGACGGCGCCTACTGGCTCGCCGTCCGCCGGAACAACGGCGCCGCGTACGGGGTGGCCGACACCAACGGGCTGGATGGCAATCTCAACCTGCCCCTGAGCGGCACGGTCCCGGCGCACGGCTACTGGCTGGTGCTCACCGCCAGCGGGCAGAGCGTCGATCCGACGGCCACCGGCGACCTCCCCCGGGAGGACCAGTCCGCGTACTTCGGGCAGAACGGGAACGCCCCGGTCGGCAATCTGGCGAGCGTCTCACTGCTCGGCCAGGACGTCACGGTGGACGGTCTGAAGGCACTCGCGCCCGGCTCACCGCAGCTCATCGACGTGCTGGGCCTGAGCGCCAACGCGGGGAAGTACGAGGGCTCGCCCGTGACGCCGGACTCCCTTGCGACCCAGACGATCTCGCGCAAGTTCGTCGATGGCTGGATCCAGGACACCGACGACAACGCCGCCGACTTCGCCCTCACCTCGCAGGCCACCCCGACCAACTCGTCGTTCAACCTCGCACTGGGCACCCCGGCGCCCGCCGGACCCACGGCCGTGCTCGACGGCACCCCGATCGTCGCGTTCACGCCAACCACAGCCACCGGCGGATCGGGGGGCGTCACGTTCTCGGCCGCCGGCCTGCCGCACGGCCTGCAGATCGACCCCGCGACCGGTCAGATCAGCGGCGTCCCCGACGCCGAGACCGGCACGTACGCCGTCACGGTCACGGTGACGGACCACGCGACACCGACGCCGAACAGCCTCACTACCCGGCCGTTCGACGTCTCGGTGCAGGCCGGGCACACGGAGCCCCCGACCGGGAGCCCGAGCGCCACCCCGACCGGCAGCCCGAGCGCCACCCCGAGCGCCACCCCGAGCGCCACCCCGACGGGCACGCCCACCGGCAGCCCGACGGGAACCCCGACGACCGGCACCACCACCCCGACCGCCCCGACCGTGCACGTCGGCGGTGTCACCCACCACACCAAGAGGGGCACGGCAAGCATCACCGTGGCGGTCAACGGTCCGGGCACGGTGACGGTCCGCGGCGCCCACGTGGTCGCCCAGACCGTCTCCGCGACAGGCACCACGACCGTCCCGATCAAGGTGAAGGGCAAGCTCAAGGCGAAGCTGGCCAAGCACCGCTGGGTGACGGTCCGCGTGACCATCACCTTCACCGCCGCCGACGGCACCCGGGTGACCACGAAGCAGGTGGTTCACCTCAAGCGCCGCAGGTAACACCTCGCGAAACGAGAAGGGCCCCGCCACGGCGGGGGCCCTTCCTCGTGTTCGGTGGACCTCAGGGGATGTCGAGCAGCTTCTCGCGGACGGCGTACATGACCGCCTCCATCCGCGAGTGCAGCTGCAGCTTCTCCAGGATGTTGCGGACGTGGTTCTTCACCGTGTTCTCGGAGATGAAGAGCTGCTTGGCGACCTCGCGGTTGTTGAGCCCCCGGGCGACCAGGCGCAGCACCTCGAGCTCGCGCTCGGTCAGGCGCAGGCCACCGGGCGCCTCGCGCTCGGGACGTGACATCTGCTTGAACTCGTCGATCAGCTTGACCGCCATCGACGGGCTGATCAGCGACTGGCCGTCGGCGACCACGCGGACGGCCTGGGCGACCTCCTCGATTGAGGAGTCCTTCAGGAGGTAGCCCGAGGCTCCGGACTTGACCGCCTCGTAGAGGTCGGCCTCCTCGTCGGAGACGGTGAGCATGATGATCTTGGCCGAGGGGACGGCCTCCTTGATCGCGGTGCAGGCCTCCAGGCCGGTGCGCTTCGGCATCCGGATGTCGAGCAGGACCACGTCCGGGGCGACCGCTGCGGCCAGGGTGGCGCCCTCGTCGCCGTCGCCGGCCTCGCCGACGACCTGGATGCCGGGCTCCACGCCGAGCAGCATCGTCAGACCACGGCGGAAGAGCTCCTGGTCGTCGACGACCAGGACGCGGACGGGCTCGCCGCTGGAGGGGTTGGTGGGAGGCACCCCCGCATCATGACACGTCTTGGTGGGATGGACCCCTCCACACGTGCCGTACGGACAGCAGAACGGGGTGGCCCGCCTGGGCCACCCCGCTCCGTCCGGGCCTACCTGTTCGGGCTACCTGCCCACGTCCAGCGTGATGACGCCGTAGTCGTAGCCGCGGCGGCGGTAGACGACCGAGGGTCGTTCGGTCTCCTTGTCGACGAACAGGAAGAAGTCGTGGCCGACCAGCTCCATCTCGTAGAGGGCCTGGTCGAGGGTCATCGGATCGGCCGCGTGGGACTTCTCGCGCACCACCAGCGGTCCGTCGCCGAGGACGGAGATCGGACCGACCATCCGCTCGGTCGGCTCGGTGTCGTCCGCGGTGTCCTCGACGTCGATCGGGACGTCGGCGAGCGCCTGCCCCACCGAGACCGGGGCATGCCGGCCGTGGTGGACGCGGCGGCGATCGGCCGCCTTGCGCATCTGTGACGCCATCTTGTCGAGCGCCAGGTCGAGCGCACCCATCTTGTCCTCTGCGCAGGCCTCGGCACGGATCACCGGGCCCTTGGAGAAAGCAGTCAGCTCGACGTGCACCGCGCCCTTGTTCTGGCGCGGATTGGGTTCGCAATCGACCTCGACGTGCACCCTGATGATGCGATGGTCGTGCTTCTCCAGCCGAGTCAGCTTCTCGGCGACGTGCTCCCGGTAACGGTCGGAGACGTCGCAGTTGCGAGCCGTGATGACAACTTCCATGTGAACCTCCTGTAGCCCGACCTCAGGTCGGATTGGGATCGAGGCCCCGCAGGCCCCGAAGGAGAGGAGTCCGTCCGGCCGACCTGGTCTTCGACCCCACACTCGCCTGCGGCGGTTTGGCGGCTTGGTGCCACGCCACCGTCTCCCGAGGTCTCGCCGTATCTGACGGCGAGGCCGGGGCAGGACTTACGACTAAGCCGCACCGTGCTCCCCCATCGCTGGGGTTACGTGGACCGTTTCGCCTGCGACTGGCTTCGGCTTGCCGCTCGCGCGCCCGGAAGCCGGGCGCCTGAGCGACGCAACCACGGACCCGGACGGACTCCATACACAGACGTTAGTGCCCAACTCCGGTGAACGAAAGACAAACGCGGCCCGACGTCGGCCCTCAGCCGAGTTTTCGGTGATGCCGCTGCGTCGCGGCGATCGCGGCGAGGCCGATGACGGGCAGCCCGACCGCGGCCAGCGCCCGTTGCGCCTCTCGAGCGGTGGCGCCCGTGGTGATGACGTCGTCGCAGAGAACCACGACCACCCGCCGGTGCTGCCCAGCGAGTCGGCGCAGGGCGGGCGTCGGGCAGGTCAGGGCGCCGGCCAGGTTGGCGGCCCGCCCGCCGGCGTCGAGGCCGGCCTGGTCTCGCAGCCCGGACCGGGTGCGCAGCAGCGGTGCCACGGAGACCTCGGCGTGGACGCCCGTACGCCGCAGCCGGGCTGCGGCACGGGCCGCCAGGGCGCGGGTGCTGTCGAAGCCGCGAGCACGCACGCTGCTGGGTCGCGACGGGACCGGGACCAGGACGACGGGCGTCCGGTCGGCGCTCGTGGCGAGGAGACGGGCGATCGACAGCGCGAGCAGATCCCCGAGCGGGCCGACGAGGGTGAGCAGCTGGTGCTCCTTGAGTCCGACCACCATCTCCTTCACCAGCCCGTCGTACGGCGCCGTGGCGACCGTGCGGGCCAGCCCGGGCGGGCACGGCTGTGGCCGCACGTCCCGCGCCTCGGCGGGAAGGGTCGCCGCGCACCGGACGCAGAGCATCCGGCCGGCGGTGCCGCAGCCGAGGCAGAACGCACCGAGCACCAGGTCGGCGTAGGCGTCGCGCAGGCTCACGTCTCGATCAGAGCAGCCCAGGACGCACGCGGCAACCGACGGTGGGCACCCTGTGGAGAACCGTCAGCCGACGTAGCCGAGCCGCTCCACCGGGCGCGACAACACGGTGTCTCCGTTGTTGCCGGAGAGGTCGACGAGCATGCTCGGGGTGACGCCGTAGAGCGTCTGCTGGGCGACCGGCGAGGCGGCGAGCCCGCGCAGGCGGTCGCCGACCGTGAGGGTCACCGCGGGGAACCCCGCGATGGCGCCGTCGACCGACACCGTCCGGATCAGGGCCGTGCCGGAGAGCTGCTGCAGGGTCACGATCGAGGTCGGGGAGTGCCAGCCGATGTCCCGGATCCGCGCGCCGTCCCCGAGGTCGGAGATGACCTGGGAGCCGACCGCGCCCTGGACACGGCCCTGATCACTGCTGAGGATCCGGCTGGCGACGAGCTGGTCGCCCTCCGTGCGATGCACCAGCGCCACCAGCCGGGAGCCGTCGCGCGACACCAGGAAGCGGCGCACGTCCTGCCCGGTGACGCCGGGGACCACGAGGGTCCGCATCCGCTCGCCGTTGCTGACGTGGACGACGGCACCGTGGGCCGTACGGTCGATGTCCCACAGGTTGCCCGCGAAGTCCCAGGCCGGCTGCAGCAGGTCGGTGCCGGTCAGCAGGACGTGGCTCGGCTCGCCCGGTTGCAGGATCGCCTGGCGCAGCTCGTGTCCGTCGACGCTCACCGCCGCGCCGTGGGACCCGTCGAGGTCGACCGCGAGGCTGCGGATCGCCGGGGTCGCCCTACCGAGCTCGCTCGGGATCGGGTCGACGTGGGCCTGGGTCCCGACGATCGTCTCGACGCCCGCGCCCTCGGCCACACCGAAGAGGTGATCGCTGGTGATGTAGCCCGCCGGGTCGTACTGCGACCCGGTCGTGATCGGGATCGTGCCGGTCGCCGACTCCTCGATCGTGCGGCCGTCGATGACCAGGCGCATCGCGTTGATGCCGTCGTCCTGGCGCAGGGTCCACACCAGCTGCGCGGTCAGCAGGCGCAGGGCCTGCTCGCTCAGCTGACCGAGGTCGCCCTCGAGGTCGACCGAGGCGACGCCGGCGTCGTCCACCGGCACCGAGAGCCCCGAGCTGATGCCCGACGGCAGGAAGGTGCGCACCACCCCGGTCAGCTGGTCGCTGGGTCCGGCGACCAGCGCCCGCACGAGGGTGGTCGGGAGTTGCGTGCCGATCGGCACGAAGACCGGCTCGGGCACGAGGATCCGGGCGCTGGGGTCGAAGTAGTAGAGCGAGACCTGGGTGAAGCGGTCGTCGAACCACGTCTGCGGCACGATCAGCGCGTTGGGGGCCGAGGCGATCCGCCACTCGCCCTTCTCCCGCACCATCGCGAAGTGGAGCTGGGAGTCGGGGACGCCGACGGCGCCCTGCCAGCTGCCCTGGGCGTCGAGCTTGTTGGCGTCCTGCAGGTCGACGGTGACGACGCTGGAGCCGTGCGGCGGGCTCTCGTCGCCGTAGGTGATGGTCTGGCGCTGGGGGTCCCACGACTCGGCGAGATCGGCCGAGAGGAACCGGCGCGCCGTGGTGGTCTGGATCGGCGTGGCCTGCATCGCGTCCAGGAAGCCCTGGACGATCTCGGCGGGTGAGGCACCCACCTGCGGGGGGCGTGGCGCGATGGCGAAGCCGGCGTCGGCGCTCGGTCCGGTGATGTTGCCGATCTCGACCACCGGACCGGCGGTCGGCATCGACGGGCCGCAGCCGGTGAGCAGCAGCGCGGCGGCGGTGAGTGCGGCGGCGAGCAGTCGTCTCATCGCTCCCCCTCGGCGGCCGCGGAGGTGGCCTCGCGCACCGCGTCCGGGCCGGCGTCGCGCGGGACCAGCGGGATCGGGCTGCGCCGCAGGGGCGCACCCGTACGGCGCGGCAGGGTGAGCCGGAACTGGGCGCCCTCACCCGGGCGACCCCAGGCCTGCAGCCAGCCGCCGTGCAGCTGGCTGTCCTCGAGAGAGATGGAGAGGCCGAGGCCGGTGCCACCAGTCGTCCGTGCGCGGGCCGGGTCGGCGCGCCAGAACCGGTTGAAGACCATCGCCGACTCACCGGGCGCCAGGCCGACGCCGTGGTCACGCACCGCGACCGCGGCGCTGTGCTCGTCGCCGTCGACGTAGACGTCGATGTGATCGGAGGTGCCGGCGTGATCGATCGCGTTGCCGACCAGGTTGCGGACGATCCGCTCGACGCGGCGTACGTCCGCCTCGGCCAGGCACGGATGGCCGGGCTCGCGGATGCGCAGCCTGACGCCGCGCTGCGCGGCGAGCGGGTAGGAGTCGTCCACCACCCGGCGGGCGACGTCGACCAGGTCGACGCTGTCGGTCTCGAGCCTGGCCGCACCGGCGTCGAAGCGGCTGATCTCGAGCAGGTCGACGAGGAGCCGCTCGAAGCGGTCGAGCTCGCTCTGCAGCAGCTCGGCGGCGCGCGCGGTGGCCGGGTCGAAGGTGTCCCGGGCGTCGTACAGGACCTCGCTGGCCATCCGGACGGTGGTCAGTGGGGTGCGGAGCTCGTGGGAGACGTCGGAGGTGAAGCGACGCTGCACGCCGGAGAGCTCCTCGAGCTGGCGGATCTGGGTCTGCAGCGCCGTCGCCATCTGGTTGAACGAGAGCGCCAGGCGGGCGAGGTCGTCCTCGCCGGTGACCCGCAGCCGCTCGGTGAGCTGGCCGGCGGCGAGCCGCTCGGCGACCTGGCGGGCCAGTCGGATCGGAGTGACGACCTGACGGGCGACCAGCCAGGCGACGCCGGCGACGAGGAGGACCAGCAGCACGGCGGCCGCGGCCATCGCCCGCAGCACCAGGTGCAGGGTGTCCTGCTCGTCCTGGAGCGGGAAGAGGAAGTAGAGGGTGTACGTGTGCCCGTCGGCGGGCAGCACCACCTGCGAGCCGACCACGACGCCGGGCACCCGCGAGGTGACCTCTCCGAAGGACTGGCTGCGGATCTCCGCGTACGTCCACGCGGTGCTGGCGCCCAGGTCGGCGAAGTGGCGCTCCAGGCTCACCGGGATGCTGCTGATGTCGAGCGAGGGGGTGAACTCGGCGCCGCCGTCGACGATCCGGCCGTCGCCACCGTTGTCGACCGGCCCGGCCAGGACGACGTCGAAGCCGCGGGTCAGGCCCCGCTGGATGATCGGGCCGACCAGGTCGCGCCGCTCCCCCGAGGCGTCGACGTCGATGCCGGAGGCCGCACTGAGCCGGCTGCGCGCGTCCCGTACCTCGCTGGCGGCCTCCGCCGTGACCAGAGAGACCCGGTGCTCGAGCAGGCCGGAGCGGGTCTGCTGCATGAGGAACCAGCCGACGGCACCGACCGCGACGACGGAGAGCAGCACCGTCGCGACGACGACACGGGCCTGGATGGAGCGGCGCCAGAAGGTCCAGCCGTGACGCAGGGCGCCTCTCCCGCGCGAGCGGAGCATCGTGCTAGACGCTGCCGGCCTTGTAGCCGACGCCACGGACCGTCACCACGATCTCGGGCGCCTCGGGGTCGTGCTCGACCTTGGAGCGCAGCCGCTGGACGTGGACGTTGACCAGCCGGGTGTCGGCGGCGTGCCGGTAGCCCCAGACCTGCTCCAGGAGCACGTCGCGGGAGAAGACCTGGTGCGGCTTGCGCGCCAGGCAGACCAGCAGGTCGAACTCGAGCGGGGTGAGGTTGATCGGGACCCCGTCACGCGACACCGTGTGGCCGGTGACGTCGATGGTCAGGTCGCGGATCACCAGCGGCTCGGTGTCCTGCGCGTCGAAGCGGCGCACCCGGGCCTTGATCCGGGCGATCAGCTCCTTGGGCTTGAACGGCTTGACGACGTAGTCGTCGGCGCCGGACTCCAGGCCGACCACCACGTCGCCGGTGTCGCCCTTGGCCGTGAGCATCACGATGGGCACGCCGGACTCGCGTCGGATCTGACGGCACACCTCGATGCCGTCGACGCCGGGGAGCATCAGGTCGAGCAGCACCAGGTCCGGCTTGTAGCGGCGGAACACCTCGAGGGCCTGGTCGCCGCGATGGACCACCGTGGAGTCGAAGCCCTCCTGGCCCAGCACGATCGAGAGCATCTCCGCGAGGGAGGCGTCGTCGTCGACGACGAGGATCCGTCCTCGGCTGTTCTCGTTCGGCACGGTCCGATTCTGCATCACCGGCGCGGCGGTGCCGCCATCGCCACACCCGGCGCTCCCGCGCGTGGCCGGCACCGGACGCGAAGGGCCCCGACCGTCGCACGGTCGGGGCCCTTCGTGGTGATGCTCAGTACCGGTAGTGCTCCGGCTTGAACGGACCCTCGACCGGGACGCCGATGTAGTCGGCCTGCTCCTGGCTGAGCTGGGTCAGCTCGACGCCGAGGGCGGCGAGGTGGAGACGGGCGACCTCCTCGTCCAGGTGCTTGGGCAGCACGTAGACGCCGACCGGGTAGGAGTCGGTCTTGGTGAAGAGCTCGATCTGCGCCAGCACCTGGTTGGTGAAGGAGTTCGACATGACGAAGCTCGGGTGACCGGTCGCGTTGCCGAGGTTGAGCAGACGCCCCTCGGACAGCACGATGATCTTCTTGCCGTCGGCGAAGATCCACTGGTGGACCTGCGGCTTGATCTCGTCCTTGACGATGCCCGGGATCTTGGCCAGGCCGGCCATGTCGATCTCGTTGTCGAAGTGACCGATGTTGCCGACGATCGCCTGGTGCTTCATCCGCTCGAAGTGCTCGGTACGGATGATGTTGAAGTTGCCGGTCGTGGTCACGAAGATGTCGGCGGTCTCGACGACCGACTCCAGCTGCTTGACCTCGTAGCCGTCCATCGCCGCCTGCAGCGCGCAGATCGGGTCGATCTCGGTGACGATGACGCGGGCGCCCTGGCCGCGCAGCGACTCCGCGCAGCCCTTGCCGACGTCGCCGTAGCCGCAGACGACGGCGACCTTGCCGCCGATCATCACGTCGGTAGCGCGGTTGATGCCGTCGATGAGCGAGTGGCGGCAGCCGTACTTGTTGTCGAACTTCGACTTGGTGACCGAGTCGTTGACGTTGATCGCCGGGAAGAGCAGCGAGCCGTCCTTGAACCGCTCGTAGAGGCGGTGAACACCGGTGGTGGTCTCCTCCGAGACGCCCGTGATGTCGTTGGCGATGCTGGTCCAGCGGCTGTTGCTCGACTCCAGGGAGCGCGCGAGGACCCGGAGGACCTCCTTGAACTCCTCGTTGTCGGTGGTGTCCTGGCCCGGGACGGCGCCGGCCTTCTCGTACTCCACGCCGAGGTGGACGAGCATGGTGATGTCGCCACCGTCGTCGAGCAGGATGTTGGGGCCGACCGGGTTGCCCGACTCGTCGGTGAAGTCGAAGACCTTCTCGGCGAGATCCCAGTACTCCGCCAGGGTCTCGCCCTTCCAGGCGAAGACCGGGGTGCCCTGGGGCGCCTCGGCGGTGCCACCGGACTCGGGGCGGCCGACGACGATCGCGGCGGCGGCGTGGTCCTGGGTGGAGAAGATGTTGCAGGAGGCCCAGCGCACGTCGGCACCGAGAGCGGTCAGCGTCTCGATCAGCACGCCGGTCTGGATCGTCATGTGCAACGATCCGGCGATGCGGGCGCCCTTGAGGGGCTGGCTGTCGGCGTAGCGCTCGCGCAGGGCCATGAGGCCGGGCATCTCGTGCTCGGCGAGGGTGAGCTCCTTGCGGCCGAAGTCGGCCAGAGTCAGGTCGGCGACCTGGAAGTCCATGATGTCTCCTTGGACGAGGACGGCGTCTGCGTCGCGCATCTGCGCGCCTGCGGGATCTCCCACGCGGACCACCCAAGGGTAGAGGCCAGCCTCAGCGGCGACTCAATCTTCGGAGCCCGCGGGCGCCTCGGGCGCATGGTGGCGCTTCGGCACCAGGCGCATCGCGGCCAGCACGATCGCACCGACGACGAGGCCGACGACCGCCGAGAGCACCGTCTCGACCAGCCAGCCCTGGACCCCTCCGTGGACGCCGTGTCGCGCATCGTGGATGACGTCGTGCGGCCAGTGCCAGCCCATCTCGTGCAGGCTGTTGACCAGGATGTGGCCGCCGACCCAGATCATGGCGGCGATGCCGACCACGGAGATGATCTCGAGGAGCTTGGGCATCGCCTGCACGAGCCCACGTCCGATCTTCTGCGTCGCCGCTCCCTTGCGCTCGGCGAGCGCGAGGCCGGCGTCGTCCATCTTGACGATCAGACCGACCACACCGTAGACGCCGATGGTGAGCGCGATCGCGACCACGATCAGGATCGAGAGCCGGGCCCAGAAGGACTCGTCGGAGACCGAGTCGAGCGCGATCAGCATGATCTCGGTGGAGAGGATGAGGTCCGTACGGATGGCGCCGGCGATGAGCTCCTTCTCCGACGGCTGGGCCGCAGCGCCCACCTCGCCGTGCCCGTGGCCCCCGCCGAGGCGCTCCCAGACCTTCTCGACGCCTTCGTACGCGAGGTAGCAGCCGCCGACCAGCAGGATCGGGGCGAGCGCCCAGTCCGCCCACTGGCTGAGGATCAGAGCGATCGGCAGGATGATGAGGAGCTTGTTCCGGATCGAGCCCCAGGCGATCTTCTTGACGATCGGGATCTCGCGCTCGGCGGTGACGCCGTGGACGTACTGCGGGGTGACGGCGGTGTCGTCGATGACCACGCCGGCCGCCTTCGCGGTCGCCCGACCTGCGGCCGCGCCGATGTCGTCGACGCTCGCCGCCGCCATCTTGGCGAGGACGGCGATGTCATCCAGAAGACCGAAGAACCCAGCGCTCACGCTGGGACTCTCTCATAGCCTCCCAACCGGGCGTCACGGTGCGTACGGACGACCTGGGTCGCCCCGATGTTCAGGTCACGTGCAGCATCGAAGCGGCGTTCCGCGTAGGTGAGCGGGTCGACCGCACGCTGCAGCACCCCCGAGACCGGGGGCGACGCGAGCACGAGCGCCACAGCCGCCGCCCCGACCGCTGCGATGGCCAGCCCGATACCGCCCTGAGCGTCCACCCAGCCGGGGATGCCGGTGTAGCCGACCCCCTTCACCACGAAGCCGTGGCAGAGGTAGACGACCAGGCTGACGCTACCCATCCTGGTGAACCAGCCCTGCCGCGCCGGCACCAACGCGAGCACGGCGAGGGCCGCGATCGTCCCCGCAAGGAGCAGGACGCCCCGGGTGAGCATCGTCGGCAGGGCGCTGTGCAGGTGCGCGTAGGTCCACGAGTAGTAGAGCCAGCGCGTCTGGGCCCAACCGCCGAGCGTCGTCATCACCGCGGCCGCCGCGACCAGCACAGCGACGGGCAGGGCGCGTGGAACGGCCCGCAGGCGTGCCACCGTCTCCGGAGTGGCGAGCAGGCCGATGGTGAAGAACGGCAGGAAGCCGAGGATCCGGCGCATCGCCAGGTAGTCCCAGTCCAGGTATCCCCCGACCAGGCTGATCGCGAGCGCGACCGGCAGCGCCGCGAGACCGAGACGCTTCAGCGCCGGGGTCGCGAGCCGCCAGCAGAACGTGGCGGGGAGATACCACAGCGGCCAGTGCGGCGAGATCCACAGATGGTGGAAGGGGTTCTCCTGACCGATCACCTGCCGGAAGCCGGCGAGTGCCGCCTCGACGATCACATACGGGACGAGCAGCCCGCGTACCAGCCCCCAGATGCGCTGCGGCGAGTACGAGAACCCGCGCGACAGATAACCGGTGAGCATGACGAACGCCGGCATATGCCACAGGTAGAGGAAGTTGTAGAGGTCGTCGTGCAGACCCGTCCAGGCCAGGAGCGCCCAGCTGTGGCCGACCACCACCAGGGTGACCAGCAGCATCTTGGCGTTGTCGAGCCAGGGATCGCGTGACATTGAGGGCCAGTACCCGATGAGGCATCGGATATGCGCCGGTAAATGCGGGAGGCCCCCATCAGAACAGTGTTCTGATGGGGGCCTCGACCACAATGATTGTCCGGCGGCGTCCTACTCTCCCACAACCTCCCGGTTGCAGTACCATCGGCGCTGTAGGGCTTAACTTCCGGGTTCGGGATGGGACCGGGTGTTTCCCCTACGCTATGACCGCCGTAACCCTTGCCCACCGAATACATTCGATGGAAGTCACGTTGGTGAATCGTTGGTTCGTGGACGCGAACACTTCTTTGCGCAGTTTAGATTGCGTTTGTTGGTTTTGTTGAGCATTTGTAAGGCAAGCCCTCGGCCTATTAGTACCAGTCAGCTCTACCTCACGGTTGTACACTTCTGGCCTATCAACCCCATCGTCTATAGGGAGCCTTAACCCAATATGGGTGGGAAACCTCATCTTGAAACATGCTTCCCGCTTAGATGCGTTCAGCGGTTATCACTTCCGAACGTAGCCAACCAGCCATGCACCTGGCGGTACAACTGGCACACCAGAGGTTCGTCCATCCCGGTCCTCTCGTACTAGGGACAGCCTTTCTCAAGTTTCCTACGCGCGCAGAGGATAGGGACCGAACTGTCTCACGACGTTCTAAACCCAGCTCGCGTGCCGCTTTAATGGGCGAACAGCCCAACCCTTGGGACCTACTCCAGCCCCAGGATGCGACGAGCCGACATCGAGGTGCCAAACCATCCCGTCGATATGGACTCTTGGGGAAGATCAGCCTGTTATCCCCGGGGTACCTTTTATCCGTTGAGCGATGCCGCTTCCACATGCCGACACCGGATCACTAGTTCCGACTTTCGTCCCTGCTCGACATGTCTGTCTCACAGTCAAGCTCCCTTGTGCACTTACACTCAACACCTGATTACCAACCAGGCTGAGGGAACCTTTGAGCGCCTCCGTTACATTTTAGGAGGCAACCGCCCCAGTTAAACTACCCATCAGGCACTGTCCCTGAACCGGATCACGGTCCTAGGTTAGACATCTAGTACGACCAGAGTGGTATTTCAACGATGACTCCACCCATACTGGCGTATGGACTTCACAGTCTCCCACCTATCCTACACAAGCCGAACCAAACACCAATACCAAACTATAGTAAAGGTCCCGGGGTCTTTCCGTCCTTCTGCGCGTAACGAGCATCTTTACTCGTAGTGCAATTTCGCCGAGTCCACGGTTGAGACAGCGCCCAAGTCGTTACTCCATTCGTGCAGGTCGGAACTTACCCGACAAGGAATTTCGCTACCTTAGGATGGTTATAGTTACCACCGCCGTTTACTGGGGCTTAAGTTCTCAGCTTCGACATTGCTGTCTAACCGGTCCCCTTAACCTTCCAGCACCGGGCAGGAGTCAGTCCGTATACATCGTCTTACAACTTCGCACGGACCTGTGTTTTTAGTAAACAGTCGCTTGGGCCTGGTCTCTGCGGCCATCACCGCTTCCCCACGCAAGGTGGTTCACGGATCCGGCCCCCCTTCTCCCGAAGTTACGGGGGCATTTTGCCGAGTTCCTTAACCATGGTTCACTCGATCGCCTTGGTATTCTCTACCTGATCACCTGAGTCGGTTTGGGGTACGGGCGGCTCGAAGCTCGCTAGAGGTTTTTCTCGACAGCATAGGATCATCGACTTCCCCCAAAGGGTCCCCATCAGATCTCAGACTTAATGCAACGCGGATTTGCCTACGTCACGTCCTACATCCTTAGCCGGCGACAACCATCGCGCCGGATCGACTACCTTCCTGCGTCACCCCATCGCTTACCTACTACACGCTCGGGTCATGCGCTACGCACACACGCCGCCCCCGAAGGGTTGGTCGCGGTGTTTCGGGCACTTAGCATCACGCGCCTCAGCATGGGCGCTTCTTCGCCGGTACCAGAATATCAACTGGTTGTCCATCGACTACGCCTGTCGGCCTCGCCTTAGGTCCCGACTTACCCAGGGCAGATTAGCTTGACCCTGGAACCCTTGATCATCCGGCGGATGAGTTTCTCACTCATCATTCGCTACTCATGCCTGCATTCTCACTCGTGTAAACTCCACGGCCAGATCACTCTGCCGCTTCACCGCATACACGACGCTCCCCTACCCACCCCAGACCAAGTCTGGAGTGCCATAGCTTCGGCGGGCGGCTTGAGCCCCGCTACATTGTCGGCGCGGAATCACTTGACCAGTGAGCTATTACGCACTCTTTCAAGGGTGGCTGCTTCCAAGCCAACCTCCTGGTTGTCACTGCGACTCCACATCCTTTTCCACTTAGCCGCCGCTTAGGGGCCTTAGCTGATGGTCTGGGCTGTTTCCCTCTCGACAATGGAGCTTATCCCCCACTGTCTCACTGCTGCGCTCTCACTTACACCCATTCGGAGTTTGGCTAACGTCAGTAACCTGGTCGGGCCCATCGGCTATCCAGTGCTCTACCTGATGCAAGAAACACGCAACGCTGCACCTAAATGCATTTCGGGGAGAACCAGCTATCACGAAGTTTGATTGGCCTTTCACCCCTATCCACAGGTCATCCCCTCCATTTTCAACTGAAGTGGGTTCGGTCCTCCACGCCGTCTTACCGGCGCTTCAACCTGCCCATGGATAGATCACTTCGCTTCGGGTCTAGAGCATGCGACTAAAACGCCCTATTCGGACTCGCTTTCGCTACGACTACCCCACACGGGTTAACCTCGCCACACACCACTAACTCGCAGGCTCATTCTTCAAAAGGCACGCCATCACCCCGAAAGGCTCTGACGGATTGTAGGCACACGGTTTCAGGTACTATTTCACTCCCCGCCAGGGGTACTTTTCACCTTTCCCTCACGGTACTTGTCCGCTATCGGTCATCAAGAAGTATTTAGGCTTAACAGGTGGTCCTGCCAGATTCACACGCCATTCCAGGAGTAGCGTGTTACTTGGGATGCACCTCCACAGTCCGTGTCTTACCACTACGGGACTCTCACCCTCTACGGCGCCGCTTCCCAACGACTTCGCATTCAACACGGATTTCTTACTGTGCCCCAGGCCGGCAGACCCAGGAGAAGGCTCCCACAACCCCAACCACGCAACCCCTGCCGGGTATCACACGTAACTGGTTTAGCCTGATCCGCTTTCGCTCGCCACTACTCACGGAATCACTATTGTTTTCTCTTCCTACCGGTACTGAGATGTTTCACTTCCCGGCGTTCCCTCCAACATCCCTATACATTCAGGATGCGGTAACACGACATGACTCGTGCTGGGTTCCCCCATTCGGACACCCCCGGATCAACGCTCCGTTGCCAACTCCCCAGGGCTTAACGCAGGCTCGCACGTCCTTCATCGGCTCTTGATGCCAAGGCATCCACCATGTGCCCCTCATAGCTTGCCAAACAAACACTCAACAAAAACAACAAACACCGACAACAAACCGGCATCCATCGCCTCATCAAGCAAAACTCAAATCAAAGGCAATAAACTACAAAGACTAGAAAGCACCGCCACCACCCGTACCTGGTGAAGTACGAAAGGCTTGCACGGCGGCACTCATAAGATGCTCGCGTCCACTATCCAACTATCAACCACCACACCCACCAACCCTCTCCCCCAGTACAACCGCACCAGGCTCGAGCGAAAGAGGCCACCCGTGAACCCGAACCCCGCAACCAACGGTCACGGCGAGCCAACAGGCACGAGGAGTGTGATTCCTCAAAGCCCAACAGTGTGCCAAAACTCCCCTGTCCACCGGTGCACGATGAGGTTCCACGCCCCCGAAGAGGCAGTACTGACATCAAACACCAACCCGACCGGGCCCTTCATCGACGATTCCACTAGCGAGCAGCACCATCGCCAAGACACAGTTGTCCTGGACATCATGGCTGACTGACTCCTTAGAAAGGAGGTGATCCAGCCGCACCTTCCGGTACGGCTACCTTGTTACGACTTCGTCCCAATCGCCAGCCCCACCTTCGACAGCTCCCTCCCACAAGGGGTTAGGCCACCGGCTTCGGGTGTTGCCGACTTTCGTGACGTGACGGGCGGTGTGTACAAGGCCCGGGAACGTATTCACCGCAGCGTTGCTGATCTGCGATTACTAGCGACTCCGACTTCATGGGGTCGAGTTGCAGACCCCAATCCGAACTGAGACCGGCTTTTTGGGATTCGCTCCCCCTCACGGGATCGCAGCCCTTTGTACCGGCCATTGTAGCATGCGTGAAGCCCTGGACATAAGGGGCATGATGACTTGACGTCATCCCCACCTTCCTCCGAGTTGACCCCGGCAGTCTCCTATGAGTCCCCAACCGAATTGCTGGCAACATAGGACGAGGGTTGCGCTCGTTGCGGGACTTAACCCAACATCTCACGACACGAGCTGACGACAGCCATGCACCACCTATCTACCGACAAAAAGGGGCACTATCTCTAGCGCTTTCCGGTAGTAGTTGAACCCAGGTAAGGTTCTTCGCGTTGCATCGAATTAATCCGCATGCTCCGCCGCTTGTGCGGGCCCCCGTCAATTCCTTTGAGTTTTAGCCTTGCGGCCGTACTCCCCAGGCGGGGCGCTTAATGCGTTAGCTGCGGCACGGAACCCATGGAATAGGCCCCACACCTAGCGCCCAACGTTTACGGTGTGGACTACCAGGGTATCTAATCCTGTTCGCTCCCCACACTTTCGCTCCTCAGCGTCAGAACATTCCCAGAGAACCGCCTTCGCCACCGGTGTTCCTCCTGATATCTGCGCATTTCACCGCTACACCAGGAATTCCGTTCTCCCCTGAATGCCTCTAGTCTGCCCGTATCGAAAGCAGGCCAGGTGTTAAGCACCTGGTTTTCACTCCCGACGCAACAAACCGCCTACGAGCCCTTTACGCCCAATAATTCCGGACAACGCTCGGACCCTACGTATTACCGCGGCTGCTGGCACGTAGTTGGCCGGTCCTTCTTCTGTGCATACCGTCACTTGCGCTTCGTCTGCACTGAAAGAGGTTTACAACCCGAAGGCCGTCATCCCTCACGCGGCGTTGCTGGATCAGGCTTCCGCCCATTGTCCAATATTCCCCACTGCTGCCTCCCGTAGGAGTCTGGGCCGTGTCTCAGTCCCAGTGTGGCCGGTCACCCTCTCAGGCCGGCTACCCGTCGAAGCCTTGGTAGGCCATTACCCCACCAACAAGCTGATAGGCCGCGAGCACATCCTGGACCCAAAAAAGTTTCCACACACCCCCATGCGAGAGCGCGTCATATCCGGTATTAATCACCGTTTCCGGTGGCTATCCCAGAGTCCAGGGCAGATTACTCACGTGTTACTCACCCGTTCGCCGCTCGAGTACCCCGAAAGGCCTTTCCGCTCGACTTGCATGTGTTAAGCACGCCGCCAGCGTTCGTCCTGAGCCAGGATCAAACTCTCCATCAAAAAACAAACACCCAACCCACCCCAAAGAGCGAGCCGAGCAAGAAGAGATGCCTGCAACAAAACAAACCCCGACAAAAACTTGTCAGAATCATGTTCGTATCCGTCAAACCCAAAGATTCAACGGGGCACAACAAAATTAATTCGTCGACTATTTGACACACTGTTGAGTTCTCAAGAATCACACGCGCACCGTGGCTCGAAACCAAGTCTTTCAGTTTCTCACCTGCGGGGCGATCCGTACTTTATCTCAGGCTTTCCGCTTTCGCAATTTCTCGCGAATTCGCTTTCCGCTTGGGATAAGCGCCGCTAGCCTGGTTTCAGACCCATCCGGGCCCGTCCCCCTGGCTGAGGCGACCCGGAGAACATTACGCACCTGGCGGCGAAGCGCCAAATCGGGCCGCTCGCGCGCTCGGCGGAGCCTGCGCTGAGCGTGGAACGGCGCTGCTCAGTCGGCGACGAGGCCGATGCGGAGGTACTCGGCCGCGTACCGGCCCTGGAGCAGGAGCGAGGCGTAGCGGGCCATCTCCCCCTCCCCCTCGGCGGTGACGATCTCGACGCGGACGCCCTTGCCATCCGCCGTCTCGACCAGATGACGACGCTGTGCCCCCAGCACGGTGCGGGTCTCCTCCGCGCCCTCGGAGAGGTCGTCGAGGACGACCAGGCCCGGACGGGCCTCGCTGGCACCGTCGAACGGGTCGGCGAAGACGTCGCGGGCCCGTGCGGCCTCGATGACGGGGAGCAGGTGCTCGACATCGCCGGCGATGGCCGAGCGGCCGGTCGCGCGGCGCAGCTCCTCCGCGACCCGGCGGGCGGCACGGGCCGCCAGGGCCGAGCCGCCCCACACCACCGGTGTCACATCGGCGAGGGCGATCGAGAGCGCCTTCGCCGGGTTGGTCGCGATGTCGCGGTAGGGGGAGCAGGCGACCGCCACGTCGTCGAGCGCGACGGCGACCGCCTCGGCGCCGGTCTCCGGGCCGAGTCTGACCTGGTCGAGGAACGTCAGCATGACCACGGCGAGCGCCAGCGGGTCGGTCGTCGCGGCGGGCAGGAGCGTGACGTCGCGCCCGGTGGCGTGCTCCCCCACCAGCGACGCGGTCGGCGTGGCGACGACCACCTGGGCGCCACGGCGCCCGGCCTCGGCGACGGCGGCGGCCACACCGGGATCGCCACCGCTCGGCGCGAGCACGACGACCAGGTCGAGCGAGCCGACCCAGCCGGGCAGGCCCGGAGCCGGCCAGGCCACGAAGGGCACCGGGCAGGCCGGCTCGAGGACCGCTCGGAGCAGACGCGAGTCGGGACCGGCGGCGACCACCGCTCGCGGACGACCGGCGCCGTCGCGCCGGGCGACAGCCTCCGCGACGGCCTCGGCAGTCGCGCCGAGCTCGCGCCGTACCCGCGATCCGGACTCGGCGAGGCCGCGCAGCCGCAGGTCGGCGACGTTCAGAGCCTGCTGGTCGTCCAGCCGTGACTCGTCGAAGTAGCTCATCGCCGCATCCGTCCTCTCCGTACCGGTCGGGCCTACTTCTTGGCCTCGTCGATCAGCAGCACCGGGATGGCGTCGCGCACCGGGTAGACGAGACCGCACTCCCCCAGACAGGCGAGCTCGCCGTCGGCGTCGGGGAAGACCGACGCGGCACGCGGCTCGAGCGCGCCGTGGCACTGCGGGCACACGATGATCTCGAGGAGCGTCGGGTCGAGGCCCAGTTCGGGCGCAGTGTTGTCGGTCATCAGCTGTCCTTCCGGATGATCGCGAGGGCCGCGTCGCGGGCCTGCTCCATGGTCGCCTGGTCCTTGCCCTCGGCGTTGAGCCGCAGCAGCGGCTCGGTGTTCGACGCCCGTACGTTGAACGTCCAGTCGGCGTGGCCGACGGTCAGGCCGTCGAGCTCATCCAGCTCGACGCCCTCGGTGTCGGCGTAGACGGTCCTGATCTCGGCGAGCACGGCGCCCTGGTCGGCCACGGTGGAGTTGATCTCCCCGCTGCTCGGGTAGCGGCCGTACGCCCTCATCAGCTCGGAGAGCGGCTGGTCGGTCTCGGCGAGCGCGGCCAGCACGTGCAGCGCCGCCAGCATGCCGGAGTCGGCGCGCCAGAAGTCGCGGAAGTAGAAGTGGCCGCTGTGCTCGCCGCCGAAGACGGCGTCGGTCTCGGCCATGGTGGCCTTGATGTAGGAGTGGCCGACCCGCGTGCGCACCGGCACGCCCCCACGCTCGCGGATGATCTCCGGCACCGCGCGCGAGGTGATCAGGTTGTGGATGACGTGTGCGCCCGGGTCCTTGGCCAGCGCGCGCTCGGCGATGAGCGCGGTGATGGCCGAGGGGCTGACGGCCTGACCGCGCTCGTCGACCAGGAAGCAGCGGTCGGCGTCGCCGTCGAAGGCGAGCCCGGCGTCGGCGCCCTCGGCCAGCACGCGCGCCTTGAGGTCGGTGAGGGTCTCCTCGTCGAGCGGGTTCGCGTCGTGGTTGGGGAAGGTGCCGTCGAGCTCGAAGTACATCGGGACGAGGTCGACCCGGTCGGCGCCGAGTCGCTCGAAGACGGCGGGGGCGGTGTGACCGGCCATGCCGTTGCCCGCGTCGGCGACGACCTTCAGCCGGCGGCCCACGATCGGGGCCAGGCCGAGCAGGTGCGCCGCGTACGCCTCCAGGACGTCGCTCTGCTCGATGGTGCCGGGGACGGCGGTGGGGTCGAGCGGCACGCCCGCGATGACCAGGTCGCGGATCTCGGCGAGCCCGCTCTCCAGGCCGATCGGCACGGCGTACGCGCGACACATCTTGATGCCGTTGTACTGGGCGGGGTTGTGGCTCGCGGTGAACATCGCGCCCGGAAGGCCGAGGTGGCCCGAGGCGAAGTAGAGCTCGTCGGTCGAGGCGAGCCCGATGATCACCACGTCGACGCCGACTTCGGAGGCCCCGTCGGCGAACGCGGCAGCCAGGCCCGGAGAGCTGGGCCGCATGTCGTGGGCGACCACGATCCTCGGTGCGGCGACGACCTTGGCGAAGGCTCGCCCGGTCGCACGCGCCAGGTCCTCGTCGATCTGGTCCGGCACCGTGCCGCGCACGTCGTAGGCCTTGAAGGTCGCGAGCACGTTCGCGGCGTTGATGAGGGGCTCAGCCATGACGCCCACCCTAGGCGACCGGGCGACGTGGTGGAGCGTCGACTCCGGGCTACGCAGCGTGCCGAGGAGTCAGTCGGTGGTGAGGACGCGGAGATGACCGCGGCGCCCGGTCTCGCGGGCCCCGGCCTCGCGTGCCTCCCGAGCACCCGGCTCCGCGATCTGCGCGGCGACCGCACGCGGCGAGCCGGCTGTCACCGAAGCGATCGGGCGACCCGCCTCGCGCACCGCGTTGGCCAGGGCGAGCAGGTCGTCGTCGGAGGGCCCGGCGGGGACGTGCTCGCGGATGAGCCGGACGACCTCCCAGCCACGCGGCGCGGACAGGCGCTCGGCGTGCTCCTCGCAGAGGTCGTAGGCGTGCGGCTCCGCGAACGTGGACAGCGGCCCGAGCACGGCGGTCTGGTCGGCGTACACGTACGTGAGCGTGCACGTCGCAGGGCGAGTGCAGGCAGTACGCGAGCAACGACGAGCCGGGGTCACGGGCACACCGTACCCGCGCGTCGGTCGCGAGCCGATGAGGCTCGCCTAGAGCCCACGGACTAGCCTCGGATCGTGAGCAGGACCCGTGACCGCCGAGGACGCGGAATGCGAGGCCCGGCCGTGATGCCGCGGCTTCCCGGACGCCCCGAGCTGCGGACCCGTCGTGAGCGTTTCGACGACCTGGTGCTGAGCATCGTGACCGAGATCGACGAGCGGTGGCAGGAGCGCCTCGGGCTGGTGGAGTACGCGGTCGAGGACACGCCGCAGATCCCGGACGACTGGTCCACCGAGACCGTCCCGCTCTCCTCCCTGATCCGCGGCAGCGGCACCACGCCCAGCCGGCTGGTCGTCTTCCGCCGCCCCATCGAGCACCGCTGCGAGAGCCGTGCCGAGCTCGAGGCGATGCTGCTCACCGTGATCGTGGAGCAGGTCGCCGAGCTGCTCGGCGTCGACCCCGAGATGGTCGATCCGCGCTACGAGGAGGACTGAGGTCCGCGGCTAGCGCGGCAGACCCGGCTTCACGTACGGCACCCTGCTGGTCAGGTGCAGCAGCCGCAGCGGGAACACGGCGGCGCCGCTGTCGCCGTGCACCACGACCGCTCCGCGGATCTGGGTCCGCTCCGGCGTCACGTCGACCCGGACGGCACCGGACGGCAGCTCGACCGTCAGCCCCTGCTGGGGACTGATCGCGAGGCGCTTGGAGGCGAGCTCCTTGCCGTCGGCGTCGCGGGAGACGACCGTGACCGCACCGACGCCGTACGCCCCGCCGAGGACCAGGTCCTTGGTGCCGCGCGGCACCACAGCGGTGGTCGGGGTCTTGCCGGTGGTCACGGCGCGGGTGATCAGGGACAGGTCGCCGTCCACCAGCGAGCGCAGCGACGTCGTCACGGTCCCGCTCGCGACCACCTCGACGCCGACGACGCCGTCGGTGTTCGCGCCCTGGAGCACGTGCGCGAGGTCGACGCGGGAGACCGACTGCGGCCCGATGTCGAGCGTCGGGGCGTTGTCGGGGGTGAAGACGGAGTTGCCCGAGACCAGCCGCACCGTGGCGGTGACCTCGTGGTCGGTCGGGTTGGCCACCGTCAGCAGCCGGGATCCGCTCCCGGGCGCGATGCCGAGCATGAGCGCATCGCGCGAGGGCGCGTGCTGGCCGGGGAGCCAGTCCTCGTCGTAGGTGTCGCCGACGAGGTGCGCGGCGCGGTCGCGTACCGAGATGGCCACCTGGCCGCGCTCGATCACGGCATGCAGCGCCAGCGGGCCCTCGGTCGGCATCACCGCGCCGAGGTCGATGACCTGGCTGTCGTTCCCGGGGACGGCGATGCCGCGCAGTGCCGGGACGTCGATCGGGCCGGTGTCGCCGAGGACGGTGATGTCGGCGATCGCCGGGCCGGGGTTGGGGTTGACGAGCACGACGTACGAGTCGTGCGTCGGGCCGGCGCCCACCCCCGTGAACCACTGGTCGGCGTGCGGCTTGACGCACGCGGCCATCGCGAACGGCTTGGTCGAGGAGCGGCTCGCGACGAGACCGGGAGCGGCGTCGCCGGTCGCGGTGACGACCACCGGGTCCTTGCCGGGCGTGCTGAGCGCGGCGCCGTTCTGGGGCAGTGTCGCGCTGGCGTCGCCGATGGTGACGTCGCCGCCGCCGGCTGCGGCGACCCCGAGCTGGTCACCGGTGCCGAGGGCACCGGGGCACACCGCGACGGCGCGGCTGACCTGCGGCGTGGTCGGCGGGTGGAAGTAGCCGGAGCCGAAGCCGGGGTTGGTCAGGAAGAGCGCGAGGCCGACCAGCAGCGGCACCGCGATCGCGAGCACGAAGGTGATGTCCAGTGGGCGGCGCGCGGCGCGGGCTGCCCGGTTCGTACGGGTGGGTGTTCGCTCGCTCATCGACGACGCCTCCGCTCCATCGTCGGCAGGCAGAGCACCACGACGAGCACGATGCCGGCGGCCTGGATCGCCAGCAGTCCGATTCGCAGCCACGACCGGTGGCCGGTCATGTCGCCGCGCGGCTCGGCGTCGAGCTGCCAGGCGCGGGTGGCGCGGTTCGCGGCGCTGGCCTGGGTGACGGCGCCGCTGGCGTCGATCGTGGCGGCGACGTTGGCGTCGACGCGGGGTGGCAGGACGACGTACTGCGCGCCGGCGTCGGCCAGACCCTTGACGCTCTCGTCGGTGGGCTGGGAGACGAACTCCTGGACGAGCGCGGTGAACTCCTTGTCCTCCGGTGTCAGCGTCATGATCTCGTCGTCGCCGATGGTGGTGCCGTCGCCCCGGGCGACGTAGTAGCGCAGGCCGGCGGCCGTGCTGCCGCGGATCACCAGGACGCCGCGTTCCGGCGCCTGCTCGGCGTTCTCGACCATGTAGGAGGGGACGCCGTCGTGCCAGTCGGCGGTCAGCGACTCGTTGGCGCTGGTCACGAACCAGGCCAGGCCGGCGAGCGGCGCGAGCGCTGCCACGGTCGCGACCGCGCCGGCGACGCCGCGGCGCCAGCCGCCCAGCCCGTCGGCGAGCATGCCCTGGGCACCGAGGGTCACCGCGACGATGGCCCCGCCCTTGAGACAGACCAGCGTGAAGAGCAGGCCGCTGGGCGTGGTGCCGTGGGCGAGGTTGAGGGTCACCAGGCTGAGGATCATCGCCACGAACGCCGTCGCGAGCATGCCGATCCAGCACACCAGGACCGGGATCCGGGTGCGCACCGGGATCAGCGCGGCGATCGCGAGAACCGGCACGATCAGCCCGATCCACCACGGCGCGCCCAGGTCGGACAGGCGCCCGACCAGCAGCCGGCCGCCGGAGAGCTGCGGGCTGGGCAGGCGGCCGGCGTCCAGGAGCAGGCCGGCACCGGCGCCGTGGATGAGCGCAGGCAGCCACCACGGCAGCAACAGGACCGGCGCGGTGCCGAGAGCAGCGGCGGGCGGGCCCCAGACGGCGCGCTGGCGCATCGCACCCGGCACGATCCGGAAGGCGGCGACCACGACCAGGACGCCGAGCACCAGCGCGACCAGCCACGCGGCGGGCGTGAAGCAGGTGATCAGGGTGAGGAGCAATCCCGTACGCCAGGCGGCGCGCCAGCGGCGGTCCGCCTCCGGCTCGGCGAAGCCGAGTGCGGCGTGGACCAGCCACGGCAGCAGGGCGGTCGCGACGACCGCGCCGAGGCGGCCGTCGCCCCACGCACCGCTGGTGACGGGGATCAGCGCGTACGAGGTGGCGCCCCACAGGATCAGCCAGCGCGGCGCGCCGCGGTGGCTGATGAGTCGGCCGACCACGCGCAGCAGCCGCCACGCGCCCCAGAGCGCGACCGGGAAGAAGAGGATCAGGACGACGCTGATCGTGAGGGAGGCCTTGCCCCCGAGGAGCGTGCCCAGCACGGCGAGCGGCAGGAGGTACGGCGGGGCGGGGACGGCGGTGCCGAGGCCGAGCGCGTGCCAGGACTCGTACTGCAGGTGCCACCACGTCGACGCGCCCGACGGCGCGGGCGAGAGGCCGCCGCCGGCGACCGCCTGCCAGGCCGTCCGGGTGCCGATCAGGCCGAGGACCACCACGACGGTGAGGACCAGGGCGACCGGGTTGGTGAAGAAGCGGACCAGCCAGCCGTTCTCGACCGGGATCTCGTCCTCCTCCTCGGCGCGGGCCGCCTCGCGGGCGGCCAGCTCGCGGGCGGCGAACGACGCCGGGTCTGCCTCGGCGGCCGCCGCCCGGCGCCGCTCGGCGACGTCGGAGGCCTGGGTGGTCACGGCGCTGACGACGTCACCGAGGAAGTCGAGTCCGTGCCGGTAGGGCAGCCACGGCGGCGGCAGCAGCGTGCGGACCTGGGACGGCGGGACCGTGGCGCGCTCGCGTCGGTCCCGGCGGGCGGCGTGCACCATGCCGGGGCGACGGTAGACGGCGAACAGGGCGGCGAGCTCGTCGAGCGCGGAGCCGACCTGGCGCACGACCAGGAAGCCGAGCACCCGCAGCAGGGTGCCGAGGAAGAGGCGGACCATCTGGAGCGGCAGCGCCCAGGGCCGGCTGTTGGCCAGCAGCGTGTAGAGCGCGGCGCGACGCTCCTCGTAGTGGGTGTGCTTGCCGGTCAGCGGCGTCTGCCGGACCCCGCGGTGAGCGGCCTCGGCGTGGAAGACGACGGCCTGCGGGACGATCAGCGTGTTGTGGCCGGCCGCCGCCGCGCGCCAGCCGAAGTCGATGTCGTTGCCGAAGATCGGCAGCTGCGGGTCGAAGCCGCCAAGCTCGACGAGCGCGCTGCGGCGCACCAGCATGCCGGCGGTGTTGACCGCGAGGACCGTACGGACGGCGTCGTGCTGGCCCTGGTCGTACTCCCCGCGCTCGAGGCCGGTCTCGCGCCGTCCGGTGCCGGAGATCGTGACACCCAGCTCGAGCAGACGGCGCAGGGAGGGCCACTCGCGCAGCTTGGGCCCGAGGATGCTGGCGTCGGGGTGCAGCTCGGCCGCCGCGAGCAGCCGCTCGAGTGCGTCGGGAGCCGGCGTCGAGTCGTCGTGCAGCAGCCAGACCCACTCCGGTGCCGTCTCGGCGAGCCGGTCCAGGCCGAGGGCGACGGCCTCGGGGTAGGTGGTCGTGCCCGGGACGCGGAGGGCGGTGCCGAACGCCTGCTCGAGCAGCTCGGAGGAGCCGTCCTTGCTGCCGGTGTCGATCGCGACCACCTGGTCGGGGGCCACGCTCTGGGCCTCGATGCCCTGGACGACGGTGGGCAGCCAGCTGGCTCCGTCATGGCTGACGAGGAGCAGGGCTACCGAGGGACGCACGATCGGCAACCTTAACGGGCTTCCCCAGGGGCCAGAAATGCAGCGGACCCCGGCCGGTGGCCGGGGTCCTGCTACGTGTGTCGCCCTGCGCGACGGCCCGCGCCAGCCTCAGGCTGGGTCAGACCGCGCGCTTCTTGAGCTTGCGGCGCTCCCGTTCGGAGAGTCCGCCCCAGATGCCGAAGCGCTCATCGTTCATGAGCGCCGACTCCAGGCAGTCGTCCCGTACGTCGCAGGTCTGGCAGACCTTCTTGGCCTCCCGGGTCGATCCACCCTTCTCAGGGAAGAACGCCTCCGGGTCGGTCTGAGCGCACAGTGCACGCTCCTGCCAGCCCCCGTCGTCGGTCGTCGACTCGAGGAGAAGAAGTTCCCTCATCGATCTCAGCCCTTCCCGACTTCAAGCAGTGACCTTGGTTGGTTTCGTTCCTGTGCATCAGCGGGGCTTCCGGAGAAGCTCAGCTTGGTTGCTGCGTTGCCCACCTTTCGGCGTGTCGGCTGGACGTCTGAGGAGTCAGCGCCCAACGGAATGACACGAGTGAAATTACATGCCTGTCGAAACCCGAAGTCAAGCCCGAACTCTGCTATAGCACCACCCGTCACAGCAGTCACATCACGTCGTCTGAGAGGCTGAGTCGCATGCAGCAGATCACCGTGCTCTCCGGCGGCCATGGCGGCGCCAAGTTCATCGAGGGACTCCTTCATGGCATCGCCTCCGGCACGCTCCCGGGGGTGTCTTCGGATGCCGTCGTGACAGTGATCGCGAACACCGCGGATGATCTCTGGATTCACGGTCTCAAGGTGTGCCCCGACCTCGACACGGTCATGTACACGCTCGGTGGTGGTCTGGACCACCAGCGCGGCTGGGGCCGCACCGAGGAGACGTGGAGCGCCAAGGAGGACCTCGAGGCGTACGGCGTTCCGAACACGTGGTTCGGCCTCGGCGACCGCGACATCGCGACCCACCTGGTCCGCACCCAGATGCTCGAGGCCGGCTACCCGCTCTCCCAGGTCACGGCCGCGCTGTGCGAGCGCTGGCTGACCCCGACGTACGGGGAGCGGGTGCGTCTCCTGCCGATGACCGACGACCGGGTCGAGACCCACGTCGCCATCGCCGATGACTCGGCGGCCTCCGGCCGCCAGGTGATCCACTTCCAGGAGTACTGGGTGCGGCTGCACGCCTCCGTGCCCGCCGAGCAGCTCGTCTTCGTCGGCCTGCCCGAGGCGACGCCCGGCCCGGGCGTGCTCGAGGCCATCACCGGCGCCGACCTGGTGATCGTGCCGCCGTCCAACCCGATCGTCTCGGTCGGCACCATCCTGGGCATCACCGGGCTGCGCGAGGTACTGCGAGCGACCAAGGCTCCCGTGGTCGGTCTCTCCCCCATCATCGGCGGCGCACACGTGCGCGGCATGGCCGAGCAGATGCTGACGTCGGTCGGCGTCGAGGTGAGCGCGGCCGGCGTCGGCCTGCACTACGGCGCGCGCTCGGCCGGTGGCGTGCTAGACGGCTGGCTGGTGGACTCCGCCGATGCCGACGCCGTGTCGCGCCTCGAGCAGGCCGGGCTGAGGGCGGCCGCCGCGCCGCTGTGGATGCACTCCCCCGCCGAGACCGCGGCGATGGCCGCGGCCGCGATCAGCCTGATCGGATGAGCCACCCGGCTCCGCGTCCGACCCTCAGCGTCTGGGCGCCCGACGGCGTCGGCGAGGTCCGTGACGGCGACGACCTCGCGACCCACCTGCTCGGCGTGCTCGACGGACCCACCCTCGCCGACGGCGACATCGTCGTGGTGACCAGCAAGGTGGTCGCCAAGGCCGAGGGGCGCGTGCGCACCTCCACCCGCGAGGCCGAGCTGGCCGGCGAGACGGTGCGGGTGGTCGCGCGTCGTGGCGCCACCGCGATCGTCCGCAACCGGCTCGGCCTGACCATGGCTGCGGCAGGGATCGACGCCTCCAACGTCGAGGCCGGCAAGGTCGTGCTGCTCCCGCTCGACCCCGATGCGTCGGCGCGCGCGCTGCGCGCCGCCCTGATCGCACGCACCGGTGCGCTGATCGGCGTGCTCGTCACCGACACCGCCGGCCGGGCCTGGCGCGAGGGCCAGACCGACATCGCGATCGGGGCCGCCGGCGTCCTCGTCGCGGAGGACTTCACCGGCCGGTTCGACGAGTACGGCAACCCCCTGGTCGTGACCGCGCCCGCGGTCGCCGACGAGCTGGCCGGCCTGGCCGAGCTGGCCACCGGCAAGCTCGGCGCCCGGCCGTTCGCGATCGTGCGCGGCCGCGCCGACCTCGTCCTCCCCGCCGGGGAGGACGGCACCGGCGCCTCGGCGCTGATCCGCGCCGAGGGCGGCGACTTCTTCGGCCTCGGCGCCCGCGAGGCGGTGTTGCGTGCCCTGGCCGGCGCAGACGCCGACCGGACGCCCTTCGGCGCACCGGCCGCAGCCGAGGAGATGGCCGAGGCGATCGCCACCGCCACGGGTCTGGCGGCCGTACGGGACGGCGGGTCGTTGCGCGTCGCCGGAGCCGACGCGGGCGCTCGGACGAGGCTGGTCGCCCTCGCCTTCGCGTTCGGCTGGATCGCCGAGATCGACCGATGTGACCCGGGCGACGACGCCGAAGCACGGCTCCGACCGGTGACTCCGTAGACTCTGCGCGACCTTAACCGTACGAGCTCCCGAGGGTTCATCACGTGGCCAAGCAGCCGTCCAAGTCCGACCGTCGTGCGGTCGTCGACTCGATCCGCAAGCAGCAGCGTGGCGCCGAGCGCCTGCGGGGCTTCGCGATCGTCGGCGTCTGTGCGCTGATCGCTCTGATCATCGTCGGCGCCGCCGCCTACCAGCCGATCAAGGGCTGGTGGGACGACCGCCAGTACGACGCGGTCGCCCTCTCCGACATCGGCAAGCCGGCCTCGGTCTGCCAGTCGCCGACCACGGTCAAGGCCGACGGCAACCAGCAGCACGTGCCGACCGGGCAGACGGTCACCTACACCACCGCTCCGCCGGCGTTCGGCCCGCACTGGAACGAGGCGGGCGTGGCTCCGGTCGCGATGAGCCGCAAGTTCTACAGCCGCGACGACCGCCCGGCCCTCGAGGCGCTGGTGCACAACCTCGAGCACGGCTACACCATCCTCTGGTACGACGACACCGTCTCCGACTCGCAGATCAACGAGATCCGCGCGCTGGGTGCGAAGTTCCCGGGCGACACGAACTTCCGCTACAAGTTCATCGCGGTGCCGTGGCTGCCGGCCGACGCCAAGTCGATCGGCAAGGAGTTCCCGAAGGGCGAGCACATCGCCTTCACGCACTGGTCGCAGGGCGGCACGGGCATCACCGACACCACCAAGCAGGTCGGCGCGTTCGAGTACTGCTCGGACGTCTCGGGCGCCGCGCTCAAGACCTTCATGGAGAAGTACCCCTACACCGACAGCCCGGAGCCGGGCGTCATGTGATCGAGCTCCACCGATCCAGGACGGGCATCGGGCAGCTGCGGCGCCTCGAAGCCTGAGTCACGACCAACCAGTACGGCACGGGTGATCGCACCCGTGCCGTACTTGTCCTTCACGGCGTCGAGGGCGCCGTCGAGGATGGCCGTACGGCGCAGGACACCCTCGGGGCCCGGCCACTCCAACGGCAGCTCGAGCTGCTCGGTGCCGGCGTCGGCGAGCCCGGAGATCGAGACGCCGATCAGGGTGCAGCCCTTCTCCTCGATCAGCGGCAGCGCGCCCCGCAGCAGGGTACGGGCGGTGGCGACCCACACCTCGGTGGTGCCGGTGGCCTGGCCACCACCGGCCAGCGAGGTGCCAGCGACGCGGCCCAGCGTGGCCGAGCGGGTCACCCGGGTGAAGTCGTCGAAGCGGAGCCGCAGCGTGACCGTGCGCCCGATCCGCTCCCCCGCCCGCAGTCGCCGCGCGACGCGATCGATCAGCGCGACCAGATGGGCGTCGAGGTCCGCGGGCGTGGAGCGGCGGCGGCCCAGCGCGCGTTGGGCGCCGACCGAGCCTCGGCGCCTGCCGACGACGACCGGCCGCGGGTCGCGCAGGTTGGCCAGCGCCCACAGGTGCCTTCCCGAGGCCTTGCCGACCAGGCCGGCGAGGACCTCCTGCTCCCGGCGGGCCAGGTCGCCGACCGTACGGATGCCGTCGGCGCGCAGCTTGGCCGCGGTGATCGCCCCGACGCCCCAGAGCCGCTCGACGGGCAGCGGATGGAGGAACTCCTCCTCGCGCTCCGGCTCGACGAGCAGCAGGCCGTCGGGCTTGCTGACGGCGCTCGCGACCTTGGCGAGGTACTTGGTGCGGGCCACGCCGACCGAGATCGGCAGCCCGACCTCCTCGCGCACCCGCCGGCGCAGGATCGCGGCGATCGCCTCGGGCTCGCCGACCAGGCGCCGCAGCCCGCCGACATCGAGGAACGCCTCGTCGATCGAGACGCCCTCGACCAGCGGCGTGGTGTCGCGGAAGATCTCGAAGACCCGCCGGCTCGCCTCGACGTAGGCCTCGAAGCGCGGCCGCACGTTGATCAGCCCCGGGCAGAGCCGGCGCGCCTCGGAGCCGGCCATCGGCGTACGGACGCCGTACGCCTTGGCCTCATAGCTCGCCGCCAGCACGATCCCGCCACCCACAGCGACCGGGCGGCCGCGCAGGGACGGGTCGTCGCGCTGCTCCACCGATGCGTAGAACGAGTCGAGGTCGGCGTGCAGGATCACCCGACCATGATCGAACGTTTGTTCGAATAAATCCAGTCGGTCGACGAGCCGGCGAGCCGCACCGCGAGGGCGCGATCGGCGCTGTCCAGCGAACCCGATCCGGTGACCGATGTCCCGATCAAGGGCTGTCGTCCTTGCTGCGAGACGACGGTCAGCGGCGCCGATCAGGTGAGGTCGCCGCGCTGCGACGCCTTGAGCCCGGCGACCATCTGCTTGACCTGCTGAGCCCGCGCGCGACTGGTGACGAGGACGGCGTCCGGGGTGTCCACGACGACCACGTCCTCCAGGCCGATCACCGCGATCGTGCGACCGCTGGCCGGCACGACCAGGCCCGAGGCGTCGATGGAGCGCACCAGCGCGTTGTCGCCCAGCACGGTCGGCCCCTCGGAGTCGACCGTCATGGCGGCGTCGAGGAGCTGCGCCAGGGAGTCGAAGTCGCCCACGTCGTCCCAGCCGAAGTGGGCGGGCACCAGGGCCACCTTGCCGGCCGCCGCGGCCGGCTCGGCGACCGCGTGGTCGAGGGCGATCTTCGGCAGCCGCGACCAGTGCTCGGCGATGCCCTCCGGCCCGGCGTCCACATACTCGGCCGCGATCTGGCGCAGGCCCGCGGCGAACTCCGGATCCCAGGTGCCGAGCAGATCGAGGAGCACCGACGGTCGCGCGACGAACATGCCCGCGTTCCAGCGGTAGCCGCCCTCGTCGAGGTAGCCCTGGGCGACCCGCTCCGACGGCTTCTCGACGAACTGGTCGACCAGGCAGACGCCGTCGTGGCCCTCGAGCGCGCCGGCCTCGTGGATGTAGCCGTACGCGGAGCTGGGGAAGGTCGGCGTGATGCCCAGCGTGACGAGCCAGCCCTCACGGGCCACCTCGACGGCGGTCCGGACCGCCTCGGTGAACTTCTTCGCGCGGGTGATCACGTGGTCGGCGGCGAAGGAGCCCATGATCGCGTCCGGGTCGCGCAGCTCGAGCACCGCGGCGGCCAGGCCGATCGCGGCCATCGAGTCGCGCGGCGTGGGCTCGGCGAGCACGCAGCCGTCGAGCTGCGGCAGCTGCTCGAGCACGGCGTCCTGGTGGACCGAGCCGGTGACGACGAGGAAGCGCTCCTCGGCGAGCACCTGCAGGCGGTCGTACGTCTCCTGGAGCAGCGAGCGACCGCTTCCGGTCAGGTCGCGCAGGAACTTCGGCGCGTCCTGCCGCGAGAGTGGCCACAGCCGGGTGCCGGCGCCCCCGGCGGGGATCACGGCCCAGAAGTTGTCGATGGCGAGACGTCCGACCATGAGCGGCAGCCTAGGGCACGGCAGGATGGTCCACCGTGACCACCTTCTCCGCCGTCCTCGCCGGCCAGCTGCGTACCAACCCCGGCCGCCCCCTCGTGACGTACTACGACGAGGCGAGCGGTGAGCGGGTCGAGCTCTCCGTGACGACGTACGCCAACTGGGTGGCCAAGGCCTCCTCGCTGCTGATCGACGAGCACGACCTCGAGCGGGGCGACACGCTGCGCATCGACCTGCCGCCGCACTGGCTGTCACTGGTCTTCCTCGGCGCGGCCTGGAACGCCGGCCTGGTGGTCACCGACGCCGACACCCCCGACGCGGTGGTCTGCGGACCCGGCTCACTCGGCCGCTGGGCCCCCGAGGCCGGCGAGCGGCCGACGCTGGCCTGCTCGCTGCTGCCGCTCGGCGTGCGCTTCGCCGACCCGCTGCCGCCCGGTGTCCACGACGTCGGCCTCGAGGTGTGGGGCCAGCCCGACGGCTGGGGTCCGTACGACCCGCCGGTCGCCGACGACCCGGCCACCTCGTGGGATGCCGGCGACGGACGCCGGGAGACCAGCCAGGGACAGATGTGGGCGGCCGCCGCAGGAGCTTCCCTCTCCCACGGCGACCGCCTCATCTCGGAGGAGGACCCGGCTTCCCCACCGGGAACCGCCTCCTTCTGCGAGCCGCTCAGCTGCGGCGGCTCACTCGTCCTGGTCGCCCACGCCGCCCCCGACCGGCTCGAGGCGATCGCGATCGCCGAGCGGGCCACGGAGCGCTTCCCACGCGGGGATGCCCAGGACTAGTCCTTCCCGTGCCTCAGCCGGCCAGGTCGAACCCGCTGTAGCCGGTGCCGAGCAGCTGGCGCGAGCCGAGCATCCCGGTGCTGGTCGGGTCGATCTCGTAGAGCGAGCCCGCCGCGTCGCTGGCGATGAGGGCGGACTTGCCGGTGCCGCGGACATTGCTGACGCCGACCACCCAGCGGTATCCCGTCATGCCGGCGCCGATCGTGACCGGGTTGGTCAGGCCGCCGGGGCCGTTGCCGGGGTAGAGCACGGTGCTCTTGGCGTTCAGGAAGATCGCGTCCGGGGCGCCGTCAGCGGTCCACAGCCCGACCGCGACCTGGGTCTTGCCCGCGATCGCGCTGTGCGAGACGTACGAGGCGGCGAGACCGGCCGCGCCGCGTCCGGGGTAGATCCGCATCGCGCCGTTGACCTGGCCCTGGAGGTCCGGGTAGCCATCGCCGGTGATGTCGCCTCCGGCGCTGAGCAGGGTGACCGCGCCGAAGCCACTGGCGAGGAGGGTGCCGGCCGCGAAGCGGCCCTGCCCGTTGCCCAGGTAGAGGTAGAGGTTCCCGTCGGTGTTGCGGCTGATCAGGTCGGCGTTGCCGTCCCGGTTCCAGTCACCGGCGTTCATCAGCTGGGTGGCGTTCGGCAGGTTGAGTCCGGTGTCGATCGGGGTGCCGACGCGGCCGGTGGTGGCGGTGTACGGCGTGCCGGCGGCGAACCGGCCGGTGCCCGTGCCCCGGTAGAGCGTCGAGGTCGACGCCGTGCGGACCACCAGGTCCGGCTTCCCGTCGCCGCTGACGTCGCCCGGCCCGAGGATCTGGACGGCACCGGTGAGCCTCACCGGTCGGGCCAGGCGCCTGAAGGTGCCGTTGCCCTTGCCCAGGTAGAGGGCGAGCTTGCCCGCGCTCTTGCCGCTGTCGATCCGGGCGACGAGGTCGTTGTGGTGGTCGCCGTTGAGGTCCCCGACGCTGGTGATCAGGCTGCGTCCGACGAAGCTCGTGCTGTCGCGGACCAGGACCTTCTTGTAGTGGCCCAGACCGTCGCCGGCCTTCACCGTCATCTGACCGGCGCGGGTGACCTTGACCAGGTCGGCCCGGCCGTCGCCGTTGAGGTCGGCCGCGACCAGGCGCTGGGCTGCACCCACCACCGCGTTCGTGGCCGGCGCGGCCGGAGCCGTCGGGGTGCCACCGGCCGAGATGCTCGGGACGACGTACACCTCCTTGGTGGCGGCGTTGCGCACCACCAGGTCCGGCTCGCTCGAGCCGACGAAGCTGGACTGCAGGGTCCGACCCGACCAGCCCTTCTGCAGCGAGGCGGCGATCGAGCGGATGTCGGGGATGCGGGCGTAGAGGTACTTGCCGGGGCAGGCGGTGGCCTTGGTGTCGCGGTGGCCCATGATCGAGGAGGCGAAGGTCTTCGCGCCGATCTTCACGTTGGTGGCCGCGGCGGAGACGCCGTGCAGGGACAGCTTCCAGGCGAACAGCGCGCCCTCGGCCTGGATCATCGCCTCGGTCGGCTTGGCGGTCTCGAAGTTGCCGATCGCCGAGACGCCGAAGCCGTAGTCGTTGTAGTTCTCGGTGTGCGCGCCGACGACGGGGCGGTCGACGCCGCCGTAGCGGCCCTCCCAGATGCGACCGAACTTGTCGATCAGGAAGTTGTAGCCGATGTCGCGCCAGCCGCGGCTCTTCACGTGGTACGCGTAGATGCTGCGCAGGATCCCGGGGACCTCGGCGGCGGTGTAGTCGTTGGCGTTGACGGTGTGGTGCACGAAGCCGCCGTGGACCTCGGCGTAGCTCGGGCTGGTCTGCTCGCGGACCTTCTCGTCGGCCCCCCACTGGGCACGGCTGTAGATCTGCGGCTTGGGCGTGACGATGGAAGCGGCGCTGAGCGCGATCTGGTCGTCGCCGGACGCGGCGGTGGTGGTGTCGGTGCCGTCGGTCGTGTCCGTCATGGTGGCCGTGTCGCTCGCCGGCTCGCTTGCCGGGGCGGTGGCGTCCATGGCGTCGACCGCGCCCGCGTCATCGGCGGCGGTGTCGAGTGAGGCCGTGTCGATCGCCGCGCGGGCCATCGTGGTCGGCGCCTGGCCGGGGGCGATGACGGCGAGCTTCATGTCGGCCGGGACCGCTGCACCGGTGATGGTCATCCGGACCTGCACCTTCGCGACGTGGCCCACGAGCGCCTCCATCGTGCCGGGCCGGGCCCGCTTGCCCTCGAGGCTGCTGGCGTCCGGGCCGTCGACGTCGTAGTCGAGCTTCTTCCAGCCGCTCCAGACGCCGCTCTTGCGAGTGCGCAGGTCGACCCGGATCTGGCTCGGCTGGAGCGCGTCGCCGTGCTGCCAGGTGACGCCGACCGTGCCGAAGCCGGTGACGGCCTGCGGGGTGCTGGTGATGACGGTGCTCTTCGCCTGGGCGACCTTGCGGGCGTTCACGGTGGTCGAGCCCGGCCCGGCGCCGACCGCACGGCGGCCGGCGATGCCCTCCGGCGCGGTGAGCTGCACCTCCTTGACCGATGCGTCGGTCGGGGCGGTGGCGACCTGGGAGGGGGCCAAGGCCGCCTTGGCGTACGCAGCCAGCGCGCCGGTCGGCGTCGGGCCGACGGCTGCGGGGCCGCTGCTGGCGCCGGTGGGCGTCTCGCGGACGACGTCGAGGGTGACGACGCCGGCGGCGGGGACGAGGGCTGCGACGACGACGCCGAGGGTCAGCAGCTGCTGACACGCGGCGACATAGCGGGACTTACCAAGGTGCATGGGGCGCTCCAGGTGTGGGGGAAGGTCACACGAGGGCTCAACTTTCACATCAGTAACAGCGCCTTGGGAAGGTTTCGTGAGTAACTACAATGATGTAATTTCCACTCGACACGCCGCCGGATCCGAGATTAAAGTAAAATTACAGCCGTGTCATTCGTGAAATGCCGACTGCCCGCTCCCCTGACGGGGAGCGGGCAGTGTGATGCGGTGGGGCTGCGCGGTGGTCTCGATACGCTCGCTGGCGCTCGCTACTCGACCAACGAACCTCGGCGACCGAGTAGCGGGCGTATCGAGACCTAGACGTCCGCGCCGAGCTCGGCGTCGTCGATGCCGAGCTCGTCGCCGTCCTCGTCGCCGTAGTTGAGGATCCGGATGCCCTCGTCGACGTCGCCGTCGAAGAGCAGCCGGCCCTTCTCGAGCGCGATCACCCGGTCGCACATCTTTTGCACCGAGGCGGCCGCGTGGCTGACGTAGACGATGGTCTTGCCGCTGGTGCGGATCTCCTCCATCTTCGTCATGCACTTGCGCTTGAAGGGCTTGTCTCCGACCGCGAGGATCTCGTCGGCCAGGAAGATGTCGCAGTCGACGTGGACCGCGATCGAGAAGCCGAGTCGCGAGCTCATGCCGGAGGAGTACGTGCCGACCGGCTGATCGATGAACTGGCCGATGTCGGCGAAGTCGATGATCTCGTCGAGGACGGCCTTGGTCTCCTTCTCGCCCAGCCCGTAGATGGCCGCGTTGAGGAAGATGTTGTCCATCCCCGAGAGGGTGCTCTGGAAGCCGGCACCGGTGGCGATCAGGCCGGCGATCCGGCCGCGGGTGAGCATGGTGCCTTTGTTGGGCTTCATCACCCCGCTGATCACCTTCAGCAGCGTCGACTTGCCGGAGCCGTTGAGCCCCATCAGGCCGACGGACTCCCCTTCGTTGATGGTGAAGGAGACGTCGTCGACGGCGTTGAACCGGTTGACCGTCTCCTCGCCCCGCATCTTGGCGACCGACATCTGCTTGAAGGTGCGGTGCCGGCGCAGCACGAAGTCCTTGGTGACGTTCTGCGCGACGATTGCCTCGGCCATCAGATCTGCTCCGCGATGCGCTCGTCGAACCGGTTGAAGAACCACTGCGCGAAGAGCAGCGTCAGGATCGCGCAGCCGAGCGCGATCGCACCTTGGTGGTAGAGATGCGGGGGAAACTCGGTGTTCACGGTGTGAGCCGGGTCAGGGGTGGAGAACGCCCAGAAGGCCCGCTGGAAGAGCAGGCAGGCGACAGCGATCGGGTTGCCCAGCACCAGCCACTTCAGACTGCCGGCGTGCTCGGCGAGCATCGAGTAGCTGTAGATCATCGTGCAGCCGAAGCGGACGAAGTTGGTCAGGATCCCGACCAGGGATCCGAAGTCGCGCCAGAACACGTTCGCCACCGAGAAGATCAGCGCGAGCGCGGTGCCGAAGCACATCAGGATCGCGAACGCCAGGAAGCCGCCGATCAACGTGCCGAGCTCCGGATGCCAGCCGCTGAGCAGGCAGACGACCACCAGGATCAGCATCTGCGGGATCACGTGCCAGAACGACACCAGCATCGCCGCCACCGGGAACATCTCCTTGGGCAGCGGCATCTTCTGCACCAGCGACTTGTTCCGCACGATCGAGCGGGTGCCCGCGCCGAACGTCTCGGTGAAGAAGTGGACGACGATCAGTCCGCTGAAGACGTGCACGGGGTAGTTGTCGATGTTGGCATGCGCCCCCATCACGACGCCCATGATGAACCAGTAGATGAAGAACTGGGTCAGCGGATTGATGTAGGACCACAGGAAGCCGAGGAACGACTGCTCGTAGCGCGCCGCGATCTCGCGCTGCACCAGCAGCCTGAGCAGGTAGCGGCGCTGGAAGACCGAGAGCAGGCCGAGGCTGGCCGAGGGCGGGGCAAGCGGCCCCGTCGCCACGGTCGCCGGCGATGCCAACGTCTCACTCATCGTCGTCCGTCCTCGCCACTCTCCGCACTGTCGGTCCAGGGCCGGAAGGTCTCCGTCCACGCCTCGACCGAGGTGATCTCGCCAAGCTTGGCGCGATACTCCTCCGCGAGGCGCGGCCACTCCTTGCGCAGGCGCAGGTGGATCTCCGCGGTCTCCTTCATCATCGCTCGGAACCGGTCGGGGTCGCGCTTGAGGAAGGTGGCGGTCTGACCGTCCGGCATCGAGACGACGACCGAGTCGTACTTCTGCAGGCGGTACCACTGCGAGTCCATCGCCGGCAGCTCGGCCTCGGGGAACTCCCGGGAGAGCGGACGCGGACGGATGGTCTGGCGCAGGGGCGCCTTGAGCGCGGCGATCAGGGTCGCCGCACGGCCGAGGACGTCGTCGTCGCCCTTGCCCTTCTTGGGCGGCTTGTTCCGGCGTACGGGCGGGAACGCGTCGCGGTCGCCCTCGAGCCGGGCGTCCTCGAACTCCGCGGCCAGCGCACGGATCTCGGCGAGCTTGGTCGGCAGGTCCCGGTGGAGCTGGTCCGGACCGGCGAGCACGTCGAGCAGCGCCTGGTGGCGGATCGCGACGGTGGAGTACTGCATCGAGACCAGGTGCTTGACCTGGTGGTTGAAGCTCTCCTGCACCATCCGGCCACCCTTCGGGTAGACCGAGTGCAGCAGCGCGGCGACGAAGCGGTTGCGCTGGTGGAAGTAGGACTGCCAGTCCAGCGCGTCGTTCTTGTCGCTCCACGGGACGTGCCACACGGCCGCGCCCGGGAAGGTCACAGTGTTGATGCCGAGCTTCTTGGCGCGCAGGCCCCACTCGGAGTCGTCCCACTTGATGAAGACGGGCAGGGAGAGACCGATCTCGGCGAGCGACTCGCGCGGCACCATGGTCATGTACCAGCCGTTGAAGTCGACGTCGACGCGCTTGTGCAGCCAGCGGGTCGAGCGCAGGTTGCGCGCACCGAGGTCCCAGTCGTTGAAGACGCCAGGCGCGGACTTCCACCAGAAGCGCCACGGCTGCACGATCTCGCCGAAGCTGTGCATGCGGGAGCGGGCGTAGATGCTGAACATGTGGCCGCCGACGATCGTCGGGCGGCGGCACAGGTCGGCGAAGGTGACGGCGCGGACGATGCCCTCGGGCTCGCAGATGACGTCGTCGTCCATCATCATCGTGTACGTCGCGGTGCCCTTGTTGAGCGACTCGAGCTGGCCGCGGGCGTAGCCGCCCGAGCCGCCCAGGTTGCCCTGCTCCAGGATCCGAAGTCGGTCGCCCAGCGCCTTCTCGGCGGCGGGGTACTCGTCGCTGTCGATGACCTTGCTGGTGCCCTGCTCCATCACGAAGACGGTGTCGAGGTAGCCCTCGAGCTCGTCGGCACCGAGCT
Organism: Nocardioides sp. JCM 18998; assembly: GCF_055391535.1. Classification (NCBI taxonomy): domain Bacteria; kingdom Bacillati; phylum Actinomycetota; class Actinomycetes; order Propionibacteriales; family Nocardioidaceae; genus Nocardioides; species Nocardioides sp. JCM 18998. Next base: position 2,599,159 of record NZ_AP043886.1, on the reverse strand, counting down.
GCTGGAGCAGCTCCGCGCACATGTCCGCGCGGTTCATCGTGGTGATCGCGATGTCGACGGTGCCGTGCGCGGCGCGCTCGGCCGGGACCTCGGCGGTCCACTCGGCCGACTCGACGACCGCCTCCTCGTCACCGGCGGAGACGTCGTACCAGTACCAGCCGCCGTCGACGAACGGCTTCAGGTTGAGCTCGAAGGTGAACTCCCCCGACGCCTCGGTGCCGGTGGTGGCGGAGTCGACCTGCTGCGAGCGGCCGTTGGCGGTGGACTTGTTGACCACGACCCGGGCGCCGCGACCGGAGATCCGGATCGTGAGCGTGACCTCGGAGACGATGGTGTGCCGGCGCCAGTAGCTCGCCGGGAACGCGTTGAAGTAGGTGCCGAAGGAGAGCTGCTCCCCCTCCGGGATCGTCACCGCGGTGCGCGAACGGATCCGGTCGGGGTGCATCGCCTTGCCCGTCGACGTGCTCTGTCGCATGGCGGCCGAGTTGAGGTTCTGCGCGGCGCGGCTGGAGCCGACCTCGTACTTGTCGGCGTCGAGGATGGCCTTCTCGAGGTCGACGTACAGCGGGAAGACCTCGGGGTCGCGGTCGGTCGGCAGGACCTGTCGCTGCAGCAGACGCGTCTGCGTCGATCCCCCCGGCGTCGTCTGGGCCGGCGTCGTCTGGCTCGGCGTCGTCTGGGTCTGGGTCACTCGTCCACTCCACCACTCTTGAGCTCTGCGCCGTCCACGAAGTGCGGACGCAGCTTGTTCTCGAACATGGAGAGCGCCGAGGCGATCGCCATGTGCATGTCAAGGTACTTGTACGTGCCCAGCCGGCCGCCGAAGAGCACCATCGGCTCCTTCTTCGCGAGGTCGCGGTACTTCAGCAGCTTCTCGCGGTCCTCGGCGGTGTTGATCGGGTAGTAGGGCTCGTCGCCCTCCTCCGCGAAGCGGGAGAACTCGCGCACCACGATGGTGCGGTTCTTCTTGTACGTCGCGGCACGCTCCGGGTGGAGGTGCTTGAACTCCAGCTCGCGGGTGAACGGGACCTCCGGGTCGTTGGCGTTCACCACGCCCGTGCCCTGGTAGTCGTCGACGTCGAGCGTCTCCTGCTTGAGGTCGACGGTGCGCCAGGACAGCCGGCCCTCGCAGTTGTCGAAATATTCGTCAACCGGACCTGTATACACAACTGGAATGTTGCCCTTGAACTCGGCGTTGACGTCCGAGTCGAGGAAGTCGACGCCCGTTCGGACCTGGATGTTGGGGTGCTCCGCCATCCGGGTCAGCCAGGCGGTGTAGCCGTCGGTCGGCAGGCCCTCGTACGTGTCGTTGAAGTAGCGGTTGTCGAACGTGTACCGGACCGGGAGGCGCGTGATGATGTCCGCGCTGAGCTCCTTGGGGTCGGTCTGCCACTGCTTGGCGGTGTAGCCCTTGACGAACGCCTCGTAGAGCGGGCGCCCGATCAGGGAGATCGCCTTCTCCTCGAGGTTGGTGGCGTCCTCGGTCTTGATCTCGCTGGCCTGCTCGGCGATCAGCGCGCGGGCCTCGTCCGGGGTGTGGCTCTCGCCGAAGAACTGGTTGATCAGCGCCAGGTTCATCGGGAACGAGTAGACCTGGCCCTGGAACTTCGCGAAGACCCGGTGCTGGTAGTTCGTGAACGTCGTGAAGCGGTTGACGTACTCCCAGACCTTCTCGTTCGAGGTGTGGAACAAGTGGGTGCCGTACTTGTGCACCTCGATCCCGGTCTCCTCGTCGAACTCGGAGTAGGCGTTGCCCCCCAGGTGGGGGCGACGCTCGAGGATCAGGACCTTGAGGTCGAGCTCGGCGGCGCACCGCTCCGCGATGGTCAGGCCGAAGAAGCCCGATCCGACAACGACGAGGTCCGGAGTGAATGCACTGTCTGACACGGTCGGTCAGTCTACGGACGCTGGCGGAACACGCCGCATCGCGCGCGCCGCACGTACGGCGGAGATCACATTCCCGGCCTCGCGGCGACCGCCGCGCACGGGGCTCAGCAGGACCACCACCAGGGCGATCAGCCACGGCTTGAGCCGCACCAGGGCGTTCTCGCCGTAGCGGAAGTGCACCGCGAAGAGGTTGCGGTACATGTAGAAGCCCTTCCAGCTGCTGAGGTCGTGCTGCTGGCTGAAGTCGAGCTGGCGGACCAGGCGGGCATCCCGGATCGCCCAGATCTGAAGACCGGCGTGCCGGCACCGGAGCGCGAAGTCGACGTCGTCGTAGAAGATGAAGAAGCTGGCATCGGGCAGACCGACGGCGTCGATCACGCGGCGGCGGATCATGAAGCCCTCGAACGCGACGTTCTCGAGGCGGACCCGCTCCGGCATCGCGGCGCGGGTGCCGAACTCGGTGAGCACGCTGGCCTGCTTCGGCTTGATCGCCAGCGGGTTGGCCAGGTTGAACCGGGTGGCGGCGAGCTCGATGAGGCTGCCGTCGGTGTTCTCCCGGACCGCCATCAGGCAGTCGGAGTGGTCGAGGTCCTGCGCGAGGAGCACGGTGAGACAGTCCGGCGCCGGCACGACGTCGTCGTCCATCAGCCAGATCCGGTCGAAGCCCTGCTCGTACGCGATCCTGGTGCCGAGGTGGAACCCGCCCGCGCCGCCCAGGTTCTCCGGGCTGGTGACGACCTGCAGCCCGGCCAGCCCGGAGGTCGAGCCACCCCCGGAGGTCGAGCCGCACCCGGAGGTCGAGCTTGTCGAGACCCACCGCTCGAGCAGCGCCGCCGTGTGATCCGTCGACGCGTTGTCGACCACGATCACCGCGTCCGCCGGGCGCTCGAGCCTCGCGAGCCCCTCAAGCATGACGGCGAGGAGGTCGGCGCGGTTGTAGGTGACGACGACGATCGCCACCCGCTCGGGAGCAGAGCCGGTCGAGGCGCTCAACGCAGGTACCTCGCGTGGCCGGTGAAGTCTCCGCGCAGCGCGGCGACCCACGCCCGGACGCTGAGCAGGATCCGCTTCGGCTGCGGGTGGGTGAACAGGTAGAACCACAGCGTCTTCAGCACGAACGCGAGCGCGTACGCCCAGCCCTTGTAGTCGCGCAGGTTGAGCAGGTTGTTGCGCGCCATGCAGTAGTGCTTGAGATCGCTGGGCGTGTGGTTGTACGTGGTGCGGCCGCCGAGCATCGGAGTGCCGAGCGCTCCGACCGCCGGGTGCTTGACCTGGGCGTCGACGACGGTGGCGATCCGGGCGCCGGCCGCCTCCGCGCGGAGACGGTACTCGTGGTCGTCGCCCCAGATGAAGTACTCCTCGCGGGGCAGGCCGATCCTCTCGACGAGCTCACGGGTGAGGAGCACGCCGTTGAACGGGATGACGATGCCGTCGATCCGGCTGCCGGTCGCGGCGACGCGGACGTCGGCCAGCTCGTGCACCACCCGGGTGCCGCCGGGGAGCCGGATCGGGAAGACGAGCCGTCCGGGCAGCTCGCGGTCCACGACGACCGGGCCCCAGAAGTCGAGGTCGTCCTCCTCGAGGAGGCGGGCGAGGCAGTCCGCGTCGGGCAGGCCGTCGTCGTCCATCAGCCAGGCGAGATCCGCGCCCCGCTCCATCGCCCAGGCGAGCCCGTCGTGGAAGCCGCCGGCTCCCCCACGGTTGGTCGTCAGGGTGCGCGCGAGGACCCGCCGGGACGGGTGCCCGTCACCGGCGTCGTCGCCCGTCGCGGCGCCGTCGAGGCCGGCGAGCCACTCGCTCGTGCCGTCGCTCGAGGCGTTGTCGATGACCAGCACCTCGTCGAGCTCCGGCACCTGGTCGAGCCGCTCGAGCAGCGCCTGCAGGAGCGCCAGGCGGTTGTAGGTGACCACCACGGCAGCGATACGTCGGGGCTCGGTCACGCGGTCACCCTACGGGGCCGCTCGGAGCCCGCCCAAACAGGCGCGAGTCGGCCCTCCGGCACGGTCGAGTCGGCCCTCCGGCATGGTCGAGTCGGCCCTGGAGCACGCCGGGCCGTGGTGGTTTCGAGGCCGCTGCGCTCGCACCTCGATCACCGCGCGAGATCAGCAGGCGTTGGCCAGGTCGTCGGTCTGGTTGGCGACGTAGCCGGTCTGCAGCGAACCGTACGACCCCTCGGTCATCACGCCCGTGGACGGGGCGGGCGTGCTCGAGGACTTCTTCGGCTTCGCACCCGAGCCGGTCGACGAGGTCGAGGGCGACGGCGGGTTCAGGGCCTTGTCGATCGCGTTGCGGATCTTCTTGATGTCCGGGTCGCTGGTGTTCACCAGCGGCGGGACCAGGGAGAGGGTGGCGATCTTCTGCGACTTCGCCTTGAGCGCCAGCTGGGCGAAGCGGTCGACCTCGCTGGTCGGGATGTCGGTGGTGAGCAGCGCCGCGGAGGCCTTCGCGATCTGGCCGAAGTGCGCCATCACCGTGGTCGGGCTGATCTGGTGGAGCATCGCGTTCATCACGCACTTCTGCCGAGCCATCCGGGAGTAGTCGTCGGACGTGGCCCGGGAGCGGGAGTACCAGAGCAGGTCCTCGCCGCTGAGCTTGCGGACGCCGGGCTTGATCCAGCCGACGATCTCGCCGGTCTTGCCGATCGCGATCGGCTCACGGACGTTGATCGTCACCCCGCCGACCGCGTCGGCCAGGTCGCGGAAGCCGGGCATGTTGATCATCGCGTAGTAACTGATGTCGAGGCCGGTGATGCCCTCGACACCCTCCATGGTCGCCTCGACACCGGGCTGGTCGAACTGGTCGAACAGCGCCTTGTGGTCGGCGGCGTAGGTGGAGAGGCTGTTCAGCTCGCAGGTCGAGCAGTTGTAGCCGTGCGGCCACTGCTTGGCCAGGATCGATCCGGCCGGGAAGTGGAAGTTCATCATGTTGCGGGGCAGGCCGATGAGCACGGTCTTGCCGGTCTTCGCGTCGATCGAGGCGACCGTCATGGAGTCGGTCCGCAGACCCCAGCGGGTGACGCCCGAGTCGGCGCCGATGAGCAGCACGTTGTAGCGCCCGTCGCTGCTGTCGGAGACCTCGCTGCCGGCGAACATCGCCATCATCAGCCCGCGCTGGACGCCGACCAGGTGGGCGCTGAAGAGCATCACCGCGGCGATGCTCATCGCCACCGCGCTGGCGACCGTGACGGTCACCCGACGGTGGGTGAGCGCGAGGCTGAGCGGCTGCCCGATCCGCCACGCGTCGAAGAAGAGGTACGCCCACCCGACCGCGCCGACCGTCAGGCCGAGGCGGATCAGCAGCAGCGCCGAGGGCGTCGTCGTGAGCCAGAAGATCAGCTCGTGCCAGACCACCGCGGTGATCAGCGTCAGGAAGCCGCCGCTCAGGAGCAGGATCCAGATCCGCAGGGCGATCCGGCCGACCAGGCGGTTGCCGGCGGCGAGCTGTGCCGAGCCGGGCACGATCAGCGTCATCGCCATCAGGGCGAGGGCGCGACGGAACCGGACGCGGGCAGCGCGCTCTTCGATGCTCCGCATGCGACGGGCCTTTCAACTGCTCTGACGGGGAAGGTGCCTACCCGGGGCAGGCACCGTCAGTATCGCCAGTCACAGCAGCCACTTTGGTCACCGACACGCTGGTTTCGAGGCGCGCTGCGCTCGCACCCCAACCATCGGATCGGCTGCGCTCGCGCTCACCCACCGTTCGATCGGCCGCGGAGGATCTCCTCGCGCTTGGCCAGGCGGTGGGCCCTCCGGATCTCGGCCTCGCGCCAGCGCCGGCGGTCGGCCTCGCTCTCCAGGAGCAGCTGCGGCACCTCGCGCGGGCTGCCGTCCGGTTGCAGGGCGACCATCACGAAGTAGGCCGAGGCCACGTGCAGCCCGGTCGCGGTCGGGTCGCTGTGCGGCTGGGCCTCGATCCGCACGCCCACCTCGAGCGAGGTGCGGCCGACCCAGTTCACCTGCCCGTACGTGTGCACGATGTCACCGACGTGGACCGGCTGCAGGAACGCCATCTCGTCGAGCGCCGCGGTGACGGTCTGCCCGCCGACGTGACGAGCACTCACCGCACCCGCCGTGGAGTCGGCGAGCTTGACGATCTCACCGCCGTGGATGTTGCCCGCGAGGTTCGCCTCGATGCCGCGCATGATCACCGCGAGCGAGACCTGCCCGTACGAGGTGGGGCGACTTGGAAGCGGTCCCGTCATGGCTCGCACGGTACCGTCTGGCCCATGCCTGACCAGTACGACTGGCTCTTCGGAAAGGGCTCGGGCAAGAAACCCGAGCCCTCCGAGTCGACTCCTCAGGAGCGTCCCGAGCCGACCCAGCCGCGCCGTACGCAGCCCACAGCACCGACCGAGCCGCCGCAGGACGCCACCCGCGCGATCCCGATCGAGCGGCCCGATGCCAAGCACCAGCGCGCCGGCCAGGCGTACGCCACGTACAACGCGAGCAGCGGCAACCGCCCACCGACCCCGCCCACTCCCCCGCGGATCGCCCCGACGCCCGACGGCGGCGACGGCGGTAGTGGCGGCACGACGTACGGCGGCGGTCGCGGACCGCTCGGCTGGCTGCCGCGGTGGCGCCCCCGCTTCCGGCCGGTCCGGCTGGTCCTGCTGCTGATCGTGGCCTGGATCGCCTACCTGATCCTGGTGCCGATCTTCGCCTGGAACAAGGTCGACCACGTCGCCTTCGCGCCGACCGGCGCTCGCCCCAGCGACCAGCCCGGCACCACGTACCTCATGGTCGGCAGCGACTCCCGCGCGGGCCTGACCGCGAAGCAGCGACGCAAGCTCTCCACGGGCGACGCCGCGGGCCAGCGCACCGACACCATCATGCTGCTGCACACCGGCGACGGCCCCAACCTGCTGATGTCGATCCCGCGCGACTCGATCGTCCCGATCCCGGGCCACAGCCCCACCAAGATCAACGCCGCCTTCGCGTGGGGCGGCCCGCAGCTGCTGGTGAAGACGATCGAGCAGAACACCGGCATCAGGATCGACCAGTACGTCGAGATCGGCTTCGGCGGCCTGGTGAAGGCGGTCAACGCCGTCAACGGCATCACGATCTGCCCCAAGGACGCGATGAAGGACCCGCTGGCCGGGCTCAACATCAAGGCCGGCTGCCAGACCGCCAACGGCGCCACCGCCCTCGGCTACGCCCGGTCGCGGCACACCCAGGCCCTCGGCGACCTCGGTCGCGCCCAGCACCAGCGTGAGGTCGTCTCCGCGATCGGCCACAAGGTCGCCTCGCCGGCCACGGTGATCAACCCCTTCCGCTACTGGAAGCTGATGCACTCCGTGCCCTACCTCTTCACCTTCGGTGACGGCATGTCCAAGGTGAAGGCGGCCGAGTGGGCCAGCGCGATGACCCATGTCAACGGCGACAACGGCCTGACCTGCGGGATGCCGATCTCGGACCTGGCCGTGCACTGGGACCACGACCGCGCGCTCAAGCTGATCAACTACATCAAGACGGACCACACGGCGCAGATCCCCGACTCGCTGTGCACGCCGTCGGGCCTCCCGAAGTCGGTGACCGGATGACCACTCCCTCCTATGAGACGCTCACCCTCGAGGTCGACGCCGACGGCGTCGCGATCCTGACACTGAGCCGACCGGACTCGCTCAACGCCTTCGACCTGACCATGGCGGCCGAGCTGCGGCGCTTCTTCGAGACCGACGCCTACGACGACGCCATCCGCGCCGTCGTCGTCACCGGCGCCGGCCGGGCCTTCTGCGCCGGCATGGACCTGTCGGCCGAGGGCAACGTGTTCGGGCTCGACGAGACCCTGGACCCGACGCCCGAGTCGCTGCGCGAGAACTTCGCCGATCCCGCCTGGGAGCGCGGCGTACGGGACACGGGTGGCCTGGTGACCCTGGCGATCCATCGGCTGCCGAAGCCGGTGATCGCCGCGATCAACGGCGCGGCGGTCGGCATCGGCGCCACCATGACCTGCGCGATGGACATCCGGCTCGCCTCCACGGCGGCGCGGATCGGCTTCATCTTCGGCCGGATCGGCATCGCCCCGGAGGCCTGCTCCTCCTACTTCCTGCCGCGGATCGTGGGCACCGCCCAGGCCCTGGAGTGGGTCTACTCCGCTGACATCCTCACCGCCGAGCAGGCGCTCGCCGGCCGGCTGGTGCGCAGCGTGCACGAGCCCGACGAGCTGGTCGCGGCGGCGCAGGAGCTGGCGCGGTCGTTCGTGAAGGGCCGCTCCGCGGTCGCCCTCGGCCTCGCCAAGCAGCTCGTCACGCGCAACGCCGCGGCGAGCGGCCCGCTGGAGGCACACCTGGCCGACTCGCTCGCGATGTGGCACGCCTCGGTCGGTGACGGCAAGGAGGGCGTCGCCGCCTTCCTGGAGAAGCGGCCCGCCGTGTTCACCGGCAAGGCCTCCGAGATCCCGCGGATCTTCCCGGACTGATCGGTCCGCGACGATCGCCCGAGCCGGCTGTGCCCGGGTCGGGTGTCCCGTCTCAGCGGGCGCGCAGCGCGTCGTACGCGCTGGCGACGATCTCCTCGACCGTCCCGCTCACGTCGACCGTGAGCCCCGGCTCGTCCGACTCGAGCGGCTCCAGCAGCGCGAGCTGCGAGGCCATCAGTGACGCGGGCATGAAGTGGCCGGGCCGCTCGGCCTGACGCTGCTCGATCGTCTCGTCCGGGGCGACGAGGTGGAGCATCAGCGCATCCGGGGCGACGGCGCGGATCCGGTCGCGGTAGACCCGGCGCAACGCGGAGCAGGCCACCACGCCCGACTCGCGGGTGGCCAGCCACTCCCCGACCAGGTCGAGCCACGGCCAGCGGTCCTCGTCGGTCAGCGGGGTGCCGGCCGACATCTTGGCGATGTTCGCAGCCGGATGGAGGTCGTCGCCGTCCTCGAACGGCGCGCCCAGGCGGGCGGCCAGCGCCGTGCCGACGGTCGACTTCCCCGAGCCGCTGACGCCCATCACGACGATGCGCATGTACCGCGGCCCGCTCAGCCGAGGGTGCGCTCGAAGAGCGCCTTGAGCTCGGCCCGGTAGCGCTCGTAGCTCGGCTCGTGCCACGAGGACGTGTCGCTCATCGTGTAGCCGTGCGGGGCGTCGGGGTAGATCGCGCTGGTGTACGCGGCACCGACGGCCTCGAGGGCGCGGTCGAGCGCGACGGCGTGCTCCGGGGTCATCGACTGGTCATGGTCGGCGTGGCCGTAGACGTACTCCGCCCGACCGGTGAGCGTGGTGTGCGGGCTCTGCTCGTCGTCGGTGACCAGGCCGCCGCCGTGGAAGCCACCGACGGCCACGATCTCGCCCGGGAACTGGCCGGCGGCGCGGGTGGCGAGGCGTGCTCCCATGCAGTAGCCGACGGTGCCCAGCTTGGCGCCGGCGGCACCGGCCTCGGTGAGCAGCTCGCGCAGCGTCGCGACGTAGGCGGCCGTGTCGACGGCGGCCTTGTCCGGCGTCAGGTTGCCGATCAGAGTCATCAACCCGGCGGTGGCGAAGAAGCTCTCCCGGCCCACCGGGTCGCGCAGGTCGACCTTCGGCCGCAGGGACTCCGCGTCGACGTCGCGGTAGAAGACGTGGGGGGCGAGGACGAGGTAGCCCCAGGAGGCGATCTCGTCTGCCATCTCGGCGATCCGCGGGCGCAGGCCGAAGGCGTCCATGAAGAACAGCACGCCACCCTTCGGGGTGCCCTGCGGTCGGGCGACATACGCCTCGGTGGTGCCGTCTCCGGCGGGGGTCTCGATCAGCTCAGCCACGCCCAGACGGTATCCGACGGCCCCGTGGCGCTCGTCGCCGGTGCGCTAGAACGCGTCCCCGAAGGGCGAGCTGTCCCACGGCGTCCAGTCGGTGCCGTGGCCGCTGACCCGCAGCAGGAAGAAGACGCTGAGCGCCGCGACCATCACGGCGGTGAAGCCCCAGACGCCCAGCCGCCTGGCGGGCGGCGTGGTCAGCCTGCGCATCGGGCCTCGGACGCGACCGGCACCGGGGCCGCTGGCCAGCATCACGGTCAGCACCACACCGCAGACGAAGAGCGTGATCGTGGGGCTCGCGGCGACCGCGTAGCAGAGCAGCCCGGCGGCGACGGCCAGGCCGCCGGCCCAGAGCACCAGGACGACGGTGCTGGGCAGCGAGCGGACCAGGTGCCACGGCGTGCCGATCACGAGCCGTGGCCCGTCGTGCCACCGCGCGCCGCGCTCCGAGCGGCGACTCTCGTGGACCGAGCCGGCCAGCGACAGGCCGCGCAGCAGGGTGACCAGCGCGAGCGAGACCCCGAGCGTCGGCACCGGCGCGGCGGCGAAGCCGGCTCCGGCCAGGACGACGAGCAGGAGCCACAGGACCGTACGGCGCGCCCGAATCGCCCCGCTCTCCCGCGGGGCCTCGACCAGGGTCTGGTCGGGAGCGACCAGGGTGGGATCGGCGGGGACGAGCGTGCGGTCGTGCTCGCGAGCCTCCTCCGTGCCGGCGCCGCCCCGCCAGGAGAGGGGCGCCGTCAGGGCCGGCTCCTCGTCCTCCCACGGAGCGCCCACGGTCGCGGGCTCCGGCTCCGGCTCCGGCTCGGGCGCGGGCGCGGCCAGCGGCCTCGACGGGTCACGGAACCACGCCTGCAGCTGCGCCACCGTCGGGCGCCGTGCCGCGTCCGGCGAGAGTGCCTGGTCGAGCACGTCGCGCAGGCCGGGCTCGATGCCCGCCAGGTCGTGCTCGCCGCGTCGGGCACGGTCCATGATCGCGGCCGACGGGCCCCGTCCGTACGGCGGGCGTCCGGTGGCGGCGAAGGCGACGGTCGCCGCCCAGGAGTGCACGTCGGCGGCCGGCGAGGCGTCGTCGCCACGCAGGATCTCGGGCGGCAAATAGCCCGGGGTCCCGAGCAGCCAGCCGGTGTGGGTGATCCTCGGGTCGTCGGCGACCCGGGCCAGCCCGAAGTCGATCAGGACGGGCGTACGTCCCTCCATGATCACGTTGGACGGCTTCACGTCGCGGTGCAGCACTCCCCCGTCGTGCACGGCGGCGATGGCGTCGATGAGACAGCGGCCGAACCAGCGCAGGTCGCGGCCGGTGATCGGTCCCTCCTCGGCGATCTCGTCGTGCAGCGAGCGGCCCGGGACGTAGCGCATCACGACGTAGGGCACGGGTCCCCACGGATCGGCGTCGATGATCTCCGCGACCCAGCGCGAGCGCACCCGGCGCAGCGAGTCGACCTCGCGCTCGAGGCGTCGGCGGCCCTCCTCGTCGCCCACCACCTGGGGGCGCAGCACCTTCAACGCCACCCGCTGCCCAGTGGGCTCGTGCCGGGCGAGATGGACGATGCCCATCCCGCCCTCACCGAGCACGCTGAGCAGCGTGTAGTCGCCGATGGAGTTCACGGCGTGAGGCTATCCGTTGTGCGTCGAGGCGCTCAGCCGACGATGCGGTGCATCCACCCGTGGGTGTCCTCGGCGCGACCGAACTGGGTGTCGACCAGCGTCTTGCGCAGCTCGGTGGTGACCGGCCCGGCCTCCGTGGTGACCGAGCCACCCTCCCAGAGCAGCTCACCGACCGGGGTGATGACGGCGGCGGTGCCGCAGGCGAAGATCTCGGTGATCTCACCGCTGACAACACCGTCACGCCACTCGTCGATCGCGACCCGGCGCTCCTCGACCTTGAGGCCACGCGCCGCGGCGAGCTCGAGGATCGAGGCGCGGGTGATGCCCTCGAGGATGGTGCCGGTCTCCGGGGTGACGAGACGGCCGCCACCGTGGCCGTCCCCATAGACGAAGAAGATGTTCATCCCGCCGAGCTCCTCGATGTACTTCCCCTCGGAGGCGTCGAGGAAGACCACCTGGTCGCAGCCCTGGGCGTACGCCTCGGCCTGCGGGGCGAGCGAGGAGGCGTAGTTGCCGCCGGTCTTGGCGGCTCCCATGCCGCCGCGTCCCGCGCGGGTGAACCCCTCGGAGAGCCACAGCCGGACCGGCTTGACGCCGCCCTTGAAGTACGCGCCCGCCGGGGAGGCGATCACCATGAACGTCACGTGCTGGGCGGCACGGACGCCGAGGAACGCCTCGGAGGCGAACATGAACGGGCGGATGTAGAGCGACTTCTCGTCGCCCTCGGCCGACACCGGCACCCAACGCTCGTCGACCTTCACGAGCGCGTCGACGGCGGCGACGAAGTCGTCCACCGGCAGCTCCGGGAACGCGAGCCGCTGCGAGGAGCGGGCCATCCGGGCGGCGTTCTGCTCCGGTCGGAACGACCAGATGGAGCCGTCCTCGTGACGATAGGCCTTCATCCCCTCGAACGTCTCCTGCGCGTAGTGCAGGACGGCGGTCGCGGGGTCGAGCGAGATCGGGCCGTACGGCTCGATCCGGCCGTTGTGCCAGCCCTGCTCCGGAGTCCACTCCAGTACGAGCATGTGGTCGGTGAAGTACGTGCCGAAGCCCGGCTCGCCGAGGATCTCGGCGAGGCGCTCGTCACTGACCGGGTTCGTGCTGAGGTGGGTGGTGATCTCCATGCGGGCGGGGCCTTTCAAGCGGAGCTGGTGGGAGACGGTCAGATCAGGGCGGCGATGGCGTCGCCGACCTGAGCGGTCGTCCGCGGCTCGGAGCCGCGCGACTTCAGGTCGGACAGGACGGCCTCGTCGATCTTGGCGGCGGCGTCCGCGTGACCGAGGTGGTCGAGCAGGAGCGCGCCGGAGAGGATCGCCGCGGTGGGGTCGGCCTTCTGCTGGCCGGCGATGTCGGGGGCCGAGCCGTGGACCGGCTCGAACATCGACGGCGAGGTGCGGTCGGGGTTCACGTTGCCCGACGCCGCCAGGCCGATGCCGCCGGTGATCGCGGCGGCGAGGTCGGTGATGATGTCGCCGAAGATGTTGTCGGTGACGATGACGTCGAAGCGCGCCGGGTCGGTCGCCATGAAGATCATGACCGCATCGATGTGGAGGTAGTCGACGGTCACGTCCGGGTACTCGGCCGCGACGTCCTGGGTGATGCGCCACCACAGCGAGCCGGCGTTGACCAGCACGTTGGTCTTGTGGACCAGGGTGAGCTTCTTGCGGCGCTTCTGCGCGCGGTTGAAGGCGTCGCGGACGACGCGCTCGACGCCGTACGCCGTGTTGACGCTGACCTCGGTCGCGACCTCGGCCTTGGTGCCGGTGCGCATCGAGCCACCCTGGCCGGTGTAGAGGCCCTCGGTGCCCTCACGGACGACGACGAAGTCGATCTCGCCCTTGTCGAGCACGGCGTCGCTCAGCGGAGAGACGGCGCCCGGGAAGAGCTTGGAGGGGCGCAGGTTGACGTAGTGGTCGAGTTCGAAGCGGAGCTTGAGCAGCAGACCGCGCTCGAGGATGCCCGGGGGCAGGTTCGGGTCGTTCGGCTTGCCGCCGACGGCGCCGAGCAGGATCGCGTCCTGGCCGCGGACCTCGTCGAGGACCGACTCCGGCAGCACCTCACCGGTGCGCAGGTAGCGCTCGGCGCCGAGGTCGTAGTGCGTCTTGTCGAACTGGACGGGGGACGCGGCCTCGAGGACCTTGAGTGCCTCGGCGGTCACCTCCGGTCCGATGCCGTCACCGGGGATCACTGCGAGCTTGAGGCTGGTCATGGGCCACAGATTAGTTGTCGTCGGGGCGAGGCCCGTCACTGGTCCGCAGATCGATTGCGGACTGCAGGGTCTCGTGGTGCAGAGGGCTGTCCGGGTTGTTGCGGGAGGGGCCCCACTCGATCAGCTGGTTCATCGTCTTCTCCGGTTCTCTCAGGGTGTGACACGAGGTGGCTGAGAGGCCGGTGCTGCTTTGTTCGGGCCACCGCATCGGGGTGGCCTCTCTTCAGCGAATGCTGGAAGCCCCGACGCGGCACATGGCTACGAAAGCCACGGCTACGACGGCCGTAATAAGGGCGAGGGCGGCGAACATGGGCACGATGCTACGGGTCGGTAACACCGTTGGGAAGCACTATTTCCCGACGATCGTCCAATATTCGGGATCAGCGCCCGACATGAGAGACGCTTGAGGGGTGAGCACACCCCCAGACCTGCCGGAGATCGTCACGCGAGCGTTCGACGTGTCCCGCCGCGCCGGGTACGTCTCGTTCTGTCGCAACGAGACGGGTCGGCTCCTGGCGATGCTCGCCGCCACCCGTACGGGCACGATGGCCGAGCTCGGCACCGGCTGCGGCGTCGGCACCGCCTGGCTGCGCTCGGGCGTCCGGGGCGAGAGCGCCCGGATCGTCAGCGCCGAGCTCGACGCCCGGCTGGCGACGTTCGCCACCGAGATCTTCGTCGACGACCCGCTGGTCGAGGTGCTGGCGGTGGACTGGTCCTCGCTGCGCGACCGCGGCCCCTTCTCGCTGCTCTTCCTCGACGCCGAGCTGCCGGGTGACATCGGCGTCGACAGCATCGCCGACTTGGTCGAGCCCGGCGGCGTCGTGGTGCTCGACGACCTGCAGCCCTGCGAGCAGTGGCCACCGCTGTCGTACGGGCGCGTCGACGCGTTGCGCGAGCAGTGGCTCACCGACGAGCGGTTCACCGCCGTCGAGGTGATGGTCGCCTCCGGCACGTCGGTGCTGATCGCCACCCACCGCTGACCCGGCGCTCACCCCTCCGACCGACGGGAACGACGACCGCCCGACGCCAAGGCGGGCGTCGGGCGGATCGCGGTCGGTGGAGCTACCGGCTGGGCTCGCTCAGGCGAACAGCGCCTCGGCCAGGTAGTGCCCCTTCTCCGGTGCCGGCGGGACGGCGAAGCTCGCCGAGCCGACGTGGGAGATGTACTCGTTGAGCTTGTCCGAGCTGCCGAGCCTGGTCTGCAGCGTCACGAAGCTCGCCGGATCGTGCATGTACGCGATGAAGAGCAGGCCCGCGTCGAGGAAGCCCAGCTCGTTGATCCCGTCGGTGAAGTTGTAGCCCCGGCGCAGGATCTTCACGCCGTCGTTGTTCTCCGGCGCGGCGAGCGCCACGTGCGAGGTCGGCGGGATGACGAGTGCGCCGTCGGCCTTCTTGGTGAAGTCAGGGGTGTCGAACTCCGCCGTGCCGGACAGCGGCGCCCCGACGTTCTTCGTACGCCCGAAGGTGTCCTCCTGCGTCGCGATGCTCCCGGAGTCCCAGATCTCGATGTTCATCTCGATCTTGCGGGCCACCAGGTAGGTGCCGTCCTTCATCCACTCCTGCTCGCCCGCGGCGACCGCGTCGGCGCCGACCCACACGTGGTCGGTCAGATCCTCGGGCTCCTTGACGTTGCGGGTGCCGTCCTTGAAGCCCATCAGGTTGCGCGGCGTGACCTGACCCTTGCCGGCCGAGGCGCGGCCGAAGCCCAGCACGGTCCAACGGGTGTTGACGGTGCCGCGTCCGATCCGGGCGAGGTTGCGGATCGCGTGGTAGGCCACCTGCGGGTCGTCGGCGCAGGCCTGCAGCGACAGGTCGCCGCCGGTCAGCTCGGGCCTCAGCCGGTCGCTGGGCAGCACCGGCAGGTCGGCGAGGTGCTGCGGCTTCTTGTCCGCGAGGCCGAAACGGTCGTCGAAGACGCCCGGGCCGAGCCCGACGGTCACGGTGAGGGCCGCCGGGTCCAGGTTGTACGCCTCCCCCGTGTCGGCGGGCACCCCGATCGGGGTGGCCGGCTCCACCGTTCCGACCGGGAGACCGGCCTGTAGCTGGGCGATCGCGGCCGACCACCGGGCGAGAAGCACCTGGAGGTCCTGCTTGCTGGTGGTGGTCAGGTCGAAGGTCATGAAGACCGTGTGGCGCTGCGGCGGCGTCTCGATGCCGGCCTGGTGCCCGCCGGTGTAGAACTCGTGGGTGACGTTGAGGTCGACCAGGTCACCGTCGTCGGTGGCCGGGATGTCGACGCCCGTCTCCGCGCTCGCGCGTCCCCCGGCGAACCCCGCTCCGACGGCGACGATCGCACCGGCCCCCACGCCGGCGCCCTGGATCAGGCGCCGGCGCGACGTGCCCATGTGAGGGGCGTCCATCAGGCGGTGGCGACCTTCTCGGCCAGGTGCGACAGGGAGTCCTGGAGCGCCTGGACGCTCTGGCTCAGCTTGTTCGCGTCGGTCTTCTTCAGCTCCGCGGTGTAGCGCACGTAGCCGCCGATCTCGCTCGGGTCGCGGTAGGTGTCGAGCAGCGCGTTCACGGTGTCGAAGCGCTGACCGATCGTGTCGGTCAGGGTCGCGTCGACCTCGGTGAGGCCGTCCTTGAGGTAGGCGAATGCCTGCTGGGCGCCCTCGACGTTGGCGGCGAAGTCGACCAGGTCGATGTGGCTGTACTTCTCCTCCTCGCCGCTGATCTTGTTGGCCTGGACCTCCTCGAGCAGGCCGGCGGCGCCGTTGGCGAGGTCCTCCGGCTTGTAGGTCAGGGTCTTGGAGAGCTCGGCGAGCTTCTTGACGTTGGTGGTCAGCTCCGCGGCCAGCTTCTTCGTCGAGGCGGTGATCTTCTGGTCGGCGAAGATATCGCGCTCGACGGCGTGGAAGCCGTGCCAGCCGACGGCCGGGTCGAGGTTGGAGGCGCGCATGTCGACGAGGTAGTCGAGGTTGCCCTTGTTGGAGGTCGGGTCGGCGCCGGGCAGCAGGAAGCCGTCCACGTCGGACTCGATCTTCTCGTAGAACGGGCGAGCCACGCCGTACTGCTTCTGCGCGGCCTGCACGTCGCCGGAGTCGACGTCCTGCTGCAGCTTCTCGACCGCCGCGACCATCGCCTCGACCTGGGTGGTGACGTAGCCCGCGTACTGCTTGGCGCCGTCGGCGAGCAGGGTGGCGGCGCCGCCCGTCGGGGATGCGCTGGCCTCACCGGTGACCTTGAAGTCGGTGGTCTCGGTCGTCGCACCGGGGCAGTAGAGCTGGTAGGCGCCGCCGCCGAGGGTGAGGGTGAACGACGCGGCCGGCAGGCCGGGGGCCAGCGACTCCTTCTCGCCGATGATCTTCTGGTCCTGCATCAGCTCGAACTCGGTGAGGCCGGTGGCGCTCTCGTTCTTGACCGTGAAGGTGACCGGCCCGGCCGGGACCTCGGTGACGGACGGGGTGCACGTGTCGCCGTCGGCTCCGGAGGCCAGGACGACGTCGACCGTGGTGACGCCGTTCTTCACGGCGGCCGCGGTGGCGTCGCCACCGGTCGCGGAAGTGGTGTCGCCGTCGTTGCTGCTGCCGCAGGCGGCGAGGGCACCGAGGGAGAGCGCAGCGACGAGGCTGACGGCGGCCTTACGTGAGGCTGTCGACATGGGTGGTGTTTCCTTCCGTGACGGACGCCGAGCCCGAACCGGGGCGGCGGGTGGAGCGAACGCGGTATGCCTGCACGAGCAGGAGGAGTGCGGCGGCGACCAGCGCCACCGGGACCCAGCGGGTCCAGAGCTGACGGTCGTGAGCGATCGCCCGGGCCTGGCCGACCGCGGCGGCCGCCTGCTCCGCGTGGGCGGGATCGACGTTCCAGCTGGCCGCATCGATGGTCATCACGCGCGGCGAGGTGAGCCCGCCGCCGCTGAGGGTGAGCACCAGCGAGCCGGTGGTCTGGGCGTCGACCAGGCGGTCGTCGTACGTGGTCGCCGTGACCTCGGTCTTGTCGCTCCACGCGGCCTGGTAGGGGCCCGGCGCGGTGTGGACGTCGAGGCCGACCGGCACGCGGTTGCCGGTGTAGGTCATCAGCGTGGTGATGTCGAGGGTGCTGGGGTGCTCGCCGTTCGGCACGCCGGTCCACGTGGTGCTGCCCTGGGTGTCGCCGCCACGGTCGAGCTCGATGCTCTTCCCGTCGGCGGCCAGCACAGCGGTGTCACCGTGGATCGCGATGCTCGCCTCGCCGCCGCCCTCGAGCGGGGCGGTGGCGGGCAGCTGTGCGGTCGGCGTGACGACGGCGAGCGGGAGCACGATCGCTGCCACGATCGCGCTCAGGGCACCGGCGATGCGGAGTCGCTGGGCCAGGGCGTGGCCGGGACGGAGCCGCGCCGGGGTGAAGGTCAGAAGCATCATCGGGATCAGGTACGCCGCCCAGGCGAGCACCTCGATGACACGCGGGTCCTGCGGGATGCCGAAGACGCCGCTGAAGATCGCCGAGCGGATCGAGCCGCTCGGCGCCAGCCACGCCAGGTCGACCGTACGGTCGCGACCGACGGTGACCCAGCCCGCCTCGTGGGCCGTCCGGAAGGCGTTGAGGACCAGACCGGCGGCGACCAGGATGAGGAAGAAGCCGGTGATGGAGAAGAAGCGCTGCAGGTTGAGCCGCACGCCACCCTTGTAGATGCCCCAGCCGAGGCAGACCGCGACCACGATGCCGAGCACGGCGCCGAGCAGGGCCAGCGGCGCGCTGCCGGCAGTCTGGATGGTGGCGAGGAGGAAGACCGAGGTCTCGAAGCCCTCGCGCAGCACCGCCAGGAAGGCCATCACCGCGAGCGCGGTGGTCGTGCCGTTCTTGAGCGCGTCGGTGGCTGCGGACTCGAGCTCCTTCTTCATGGTGCGCGCATGCGTGCGCATCCAGAAGATCATCCCGGTCACGAAGACCACGGCGATGGCGCCGATGACGGTCTCCATCGCCTCCTGCTTGGCCTGCGGGAGGCCCTGCTCGATCGCGCGAAGGATGAGTCCGACGGCGATGCTCAGGCCGACGCCCGCCGAGATGCCGATCCACAGCCCACGCAGGCTCGCACCGTTGCGGCGCAGGAAGGTGGCGAGGATCGAGACGATCAGCGCGGCTTCGAGCCCCTCACGGAGACCGATGACGAAGGTGGGCAGCACACTCGGAGACTACCTTAGGTAAGCCTTACCGATATAGGCCTCGAGTCACATCTGCCCGGCGCGATCAGGTCCGGATCATATGGCGTACGTCACACCGAGGCTCAGATCGCGCAGCCGTCCGGGCCGCACGCCTCCCCCTCGCCGCCTGCGACGATCGACTCGAGGACGGGGTGGGCGTCGTCCCAGGCGCGCTGCAGGACCTGACCGAACAGCTCGGTCGGCTGGGCACCGGAGATGCCGAACTTCTGGTCGACGACGAAGAACGGCACGCCGGTGGCGCCGTACGCGGCCGCCTGCGCGACGTCGGCGTCGACGTCCTGGTCGAACTCGTCGCTGGCCAGCACCTCGTCCACGCGGGCGGCGTCGAGCCCGACCTCGGCCGCGACCTTGCGCAGCACGTCGTGGTCGGAGACGACCTCGGCCTCGCCGAAGTAGGCGTGCAGCAGCGCCTCCTTCATCTCCCCCTGCCTGCCCTCGGTCTCGGCCAGGTGGATCAGGCGGTGGGCATCGCGGGTGTTGTTGTGCATCGACTGCTCGTGCTTCCAGTGCATGCCCTCCTCGGCGGCCTGGAAGGTGACCCGCTGCTGGGCCTCGGCGGCCTGGGCCGGCGACATGCCGTACTTGCGCCCGAGCATCTGCTGCGCGGTCTCGGTCGGCTCCGTGGGAGCGCCCGGGTCGAGCTGGTAGGAGCGCCAGACGATCTCGACGTCGTCGCGGTGCGGGAAGTCGGCCAGGGCGGACTCCAGGCGGCGCTTGCCGATGTAGCACCACGGGCAGACGACGTCGGACCAGATCTCAATGCGCATAACCACCCAACCCCTGGCCCTCCGGTCTTCTTCCCGCCGCCGGAAATGGCCGATGGCCCACTCTTTCGGAGTGGGCCATCGGAGTCTCCGTCGAGCAGCGCGTGCGGCCGCAAGGCGGAGGAGCGAAGCCGATCTTGAGAGCGGAGCGATCGGCGAGCGACGACAACGCCGCGGACGCTCCGCTGCACGGCGGAGATCAGCGTGCGGCGGAGCCGTCGGTGTAGTCCGCGTCCTGCTGCTTCCAGGAGAAGTGCGAGCGGAGCACCTTGCCGGTGGCCTCGATCGAGTGCTGGGCCTCCTTCTCGCGCAGCTCGAGGAACTCCTTGCCGCCGTTGTCCTGGTCGGCGATGAAGCGCTTGGCGAAGGTGCCGTCCTGGATGTCGGACAGGATCGCCTGCATCGACTCCTTGACCGCCGGGGTCACGACGCGCGGGCCGGAGACGTAGTCGCCGTACTCGGCGGTGTCGGAGACCGACCAACGCTGCTTGGCGATGCCGCCCTCCCACATGAGGTCGACGATGAGCTTGAGCTCGTGCAGCACCTCGAAGTAGGCGATCTCCGGCTGGTAGCCGGCCTCGGTCAGGGTCTCGAAGCCCGCCTGGACGAGGTGCGAGACGCCACCGCAGAGGACGGCCTGCTCGCCGAACAGGTCGGTCTCGGTCTCCTCGGTGAAGGTCGTCTTGATGACGCCGGCGCGGGTGCCGCCGATGCCCTTGGCGTACGACTTCGCGACGTCCCAGGCCTGGCCCGAGGCGTCCTGCTCGACGGCGATGATGTCCGGGATGCCGCGGCCGGCGACGTACTCGCGGCGCACGGTGTGACCCGGGGCCTTCGGGGCGACCAGGATGACGTCGACGCCCTCCGGCACCTCGATGTAGCCGAAGCGGATGTTGAAGCCGTGGCCGAAGACCAGGGTCTTGCCCGGGGTCACGTGCTGGGCCAGCTCGTTGGCGTAGAGGCCACGCTGGTGCTGGTCGGGGGCGAGGATGACGATGACGTCGGCCTCGGCGGCGGCGTCGGCCGGGGTGAGGACGCGGAAGCCCTCGTCCTCCGCCTTGGCGGTGCTCTTGGAGCCCGGCTGGAGGCCGATGCGGACGTCGACACCCGAGTCGCGCAGGTTCAGCGCGTGGGCGTGGCCCTGGCTGCCGTAACCGATGACCGCGACCTTCTTGCCCTGGATCAGGGTCAGGTCGGCGTCGTCGTCGTAGTAGATCTCAGCCACGGGGGCTTCTCCTTCGTGTGTTCTCTTGGATCTGGAAAGAATGAGTGGCGTAGGCGCCGGTGCCGATGGACGGCGGAGCCGTCAGCCGGCGGCCGGCGGCGCCGGCGTCACGACCGGTCGCAGGGAGCGCTCGGAGATCGAGCGCGGCCCGCGGCCGATGGCGACCATGCCCGACTGCACCAGCTCACGGATGCCGAAGGGCTCGACCACGCGCAGGAAGTCGGTGAGCTTGCCGGCGTTCCCGATCACCTGGATCGTCACCGCATCGGTCGCCACGTCGACGACCTTGGCACGGAAGAGCTGGACGGCCTCGAGCACCTGGCCCCGGGTCTCGACGGTCGCGTTGACCTTGACCAGGAGCAGCTCGCGCTGCACCGAGGCGTCGTACTCGAGCTCGACGATCTTGATCACCTCGACCAGCTTGTTGAGCTGCTTGGTGACCTGCTCGAGCGGGGTGTCGCGGACGTTGACCACGATCGTCATCCGGGAGATCTCGGGGTGCTCGGTCGGGCCGACGGCCAGGCTCTCGATGTTGAAGCTGCGGCGGCTGAACAGCGCCGCGATCCGGGCGAGGACGCCCGGCTTGTTCTCGACCAGAACGCTGAGGGTGTGCTTGCCGTCGGTGCTCATCGGTGCTCTCCGTTCGCTCGCAGCGCCGCTGCGAAGTCGCCACGGGCGGACAGGTACGGGCCGCCGCAGCGGTGCGCGTCACTCACAGGTCGTCCTCGTCGAACTTGGGCGCGAGGTCACGCGCGTACTGGATCTCGTCGTTGCTGGCGCCGCCCGCGATCATCGGCCACACCATGGCGTCCTTGTGGACCCGGAAGTCCACGACGACCGGCGCGTCGTTGATCGACATGGCCTTCTCGATGACGCTGTCGACGTCGTCGGCCGAGTCACAGGACAGGCCCACGCAGCCATATGCCTCGGCGAGCTTGGGGAAGTCCGGGATCCGCTTGACCGCGCCGCTGCCACCGCCGTGCTTCTGCAGGTCGGTGTTGGAGTAGCGCTGCTCGTAGAACAGCGTCTGCCACTGGCGCACCATGCCGAGGTTGTCGTTGTTGATGACCGCCACCTTGATCGGGATGTTCTCGATCGCACAGGTGGCCAGCTCCTGGTTGGTCATCTGGAAGCAGCCGTCGCCGTCGATCGACCAGACGGTGGCGTCCGGACGGCCGACCTTGGCCCCCATCGCGGCGGGCACGGAGTAGCCCATCGTGCCGGCGCCGCCCGAGTTGAGCCACGTGTTCGGGTGCTCGTAGCCGATGAACTGCGCGGCCCACATCTGGTGCTGGCCGACGCCCGCGGCGAAGATCGCCTCCGTACCTGCGATCCTGCCCAGCCGCTCGATGACGTACTGCGGTGCGAGCCCGCCGTCGGCCGGCTGGTCGTAGCCCAGCGGGTACTGCTTCTTGATGCCGGCGCAGAACGCGACCCAGGCCTCGTACTCGCCGACCTTGCCCGCGGCCTGCTCGGCCTCGAGAACGGCGATCAGGTCGACGACGACCTCGCGGATGTCGCCCACGATCGGGACGTCGGCGTAGCGGTTCTTGCCGATCTCCGCCGGGTCGATGTCGGCGTGGATGACCGCCGCGCCGGGGGCGAAGCTCTTGAGGTCGCCGGTGACGCGGTCGTCGAAGCGGGCGCCGAGGCTGATGATCAGGTCGGACTTCTGCAGCGCCGCGACCGCGGAGACGGTGCCATGCATCCCGGGCATGCCGAGGTGCTGCGGGTGGCTGTCGGGGAACGCGCCGCGGGCCATCAGCGTCGTGACCACCGGGATCCCGGTCAGCTCGGCCAGCTTGCGCAGCTCGCGGTGGGCGCCGGAGCGGATGGTGCCGCCGCCGACGTAGAGGACCGGCTTGCGGGAGGCCAGCATGAGGCGCGCGGCCTCGCGGATCTGCTTGGCGTGCGGCTTGGTCACCGGACGGTAGCCGGGCAGCTGCAGCTCGCTCGGCCAGCGGAAGCTGGTCATCGACTGCAGCGCCGACTTGGTGACGTCGACCAGCACCGGACCGGGGCGGCCGGTGGAGGCGAGGTGGAAGGCCTCCGCCACCCGCTGCGGGATGTCGGCCGGGTCGGTCACCAGGAAGTTGTGCTTGGTGATCGGCATCGTGATGCCGCGGATGTCCGCCTCCTGGAAGGCGTCGGTGCCGATGAGGGCGGCCGGCACCTGGCCGGTGATCGCGACCATCGGGACCGAGTCCATGTAGGCGTCCGCGATCGGCGTGACCAGGTTGGTGGCACCCGGGCCGGAGGTCGCCATGCAGACGCCGACCTTGCCGGTCGCAGCGGCGTAGCCCTCGGCGGCGTGGCCGGCGCCCTGCTCGTGACGTACGAGGATGTGGCGGATCGTGGAATCCATCAGCGGGTCGTACGCCGGAAGGATCGCGCCGCCCGGGTAGCCGAAGATGGTCTCCGCCCCGGCGGCCTCCAGCGACTTCACCAGGCTCTGGGCCCCGGTGATCGTCTGCTCGCTCATCTCTCGTTCCTCATCTGTGTTTCCACTCAGGCCCACTGCCGTGCTCCCTGACCACACTGCTCCTGACAAGCAAAAACCCCCCGGCCCTGAGGGCAACGGAGGGTGACGCGTCGACCGGCTTCTGGCCCGGTCAGGCGCGTCGCGTGCGTACAAGAATGCTGTGCAGCATGCTCACACCCTAGCCACTCGGCGATCCGACGTCACCCGAGTAGCCCGTGGATCCCGACATGTGAGACGGGAATCCCATTATGTGGCGCAGGTCGCTCCTCCCTCAGACCCCCGATCGGTCCAGCACCGTGCAGATGCAGGCCCGGTTGCCCTGCGGATCGGCGAGCACCCAGAAGGACGGGGCCTCGGCGTCACTGACCAGGGTCCCGCCGGCGGCGAGGGCGGCGTCGACCCGGCGCTGGGCCTGGTCCGCCGGCACCCAGACGTCGGGATGGAAGCGCTGGTGAGGGGTGGCGTGCTCCTCGGTCTCCTGGAACCACATCGTCGGACCGCCGCGGTCGGCCGGGTCGACCAGATCGTCGTCCGCCTGCTGCCCGCTGTCGGTGTAGCCGAGGAGCGCCCGCCAGAACGGCAGGACCTCGGCGCCGGCCCACGAGTCGAGGCCCCAGTCGACGTGCTGCAGGGCGGCCGGCTCGGGATGGGCGCCCGCGTCACGCGCGGCGTCGCTGACCTGGCCCGCCAGGCGCAGGTCCCGGTCGGTGATGCCGCCGACGTCGTGGCTGCTGAGCCGGACCTCGACGTAGCCCCAGCCGACGAGGAGATCGGGGTGGTGGTCGGCGGACTCGGCGAGCGCGCCGATGGCACCGGCCAGCGCCTGGGCGCTCGCGAAGTCGTGCGTACGGTAGCGGGCCGCGATGTAGCGCGGCAGGTGGCGGAAGTCGGCGGGCAGGGCGGCGATGATCTCGTCGACGCCCAGCTTCTGCTTGTCGCTCTCGGAGATGGTCATGCCCTCCACTGTGGCACGGCTCCGAGGGGCGTCACAGGTCTGCGAGCGCCCGGAGCTGCCCCCCGTCGGCGTCGAAGTTGGCCGGATCCAGCCAGCGCTCGTTGCGGGCGCGGATCGCCGGCCAGTCCTCGCCGATGATCGCGTACCAGTCGGTGTCGCGGTTGCGCCCCATCTGCACGCGGGCGTTGCGGAAGCGGCCCTCGTAGGTGAACCCGAAGCGCCGGGCCGCCCGGTGGGAGGGCTCGTTGAGGCTGTTGAGCTTCCACTCGAAGCGCCGGTAGCCCAGCTCGTCGAGGCAGTAGGACTGGATCAGGTGGACGGCCTCGGTCGCGGCCCGGGTGCGGCTCAGCGCCCGGCCGAACAGGACCGAGCCGAGCTCGACCGAGCCGTCGGCGCCGTTGATCGCCATCAGTGAGAAGACGCCCGCCGGAGTCCCGGCGCGCTCCCCCTCATGCGGCAGGATCGCGTACGTGGCGGGGTGGTGCTCGAGTCGGCCCGCGAGCAGCATCCACAGTGCCGGGAGGCTGGTGGGGCGCGGGTCGAGGTAGGTCCAGAGCGCCTCGTCCTCCGGCGCGCAGGTGGCGTCGAAGAGCTCGGCGTAGTGGGCCGAGTGCAACGGCTCCAGGGTGACGTACCGCCCGGTCAGCTCGATCCGCTCGGGCTCGGGGCGAGCCGTCCATCCGTCGACCGCGAGACCGACCGGGTTGCCCCGATCGTCCAGCTCGAAGCGGGTGGGGTCGCGGGGCTGCGGCTCAAGCACGCAGGCGAGCGTAGCCCTCGGCGTCCTCGGGCGAGCAGCGCTGGTGGACGAGCAGGTCGAGCACGCCGACCAGCCGCTCCGGGCCGACGAGGTGCTCGAGGTCGGCGAGGATCACGGCGGCCGGGTCGGCCTCGCCGTTGGCGTCGTAGACGCCGGCGACGTGACCCAGGTCGGTGTGCACGTGCTCCACGGCCGCGAGGCCCTCTTCGGTGCCGACGAGGGCGGCGAGCTGCAGCACGCGGGTGTGCAGCGCTGTCTGTTCGATGGTGGTCATCTCGGTCTCCTTCGGGGGCGGGATCGCCGCCCTTCCACAGAGGAGGTCGGCAGCCGCCCGGCCGACTTGAGATCTACCTCACAGCGATCGCGGGCCGGGACGCACGAGGCCGCACGATCCACCCGATCGCCACCCCGATGACCACCCCGATGAAGGTCTCCAACGCCCGGTCGGTCAGGAGGGGACCGGTCGGCACCGGGCGGACGATGTTGCCCATCAGCAGGGCCAGCGGGGTGATGAAGATCAGTGCGAGGGCGTAGTTGCGTCCGACCACCAGCTCCGCGAGCGCCTGCAGCAGTCCCACGACGAGGATCACCGCGGTGCTGCGCAGATCGAGCTCGAGCAACAGCCAGGCCACGAGCAGCCCGAGGGCGGTGCCGACCAGCCGGTGGACGCCGCGGATCACCTGGGCCGGCAGTGCCCGGGCGGCGAGCGGGACCACCGCGCTGACCATCGCCCAGTAGGGCCGACCGATCGCGAGCGCGTTGGCGAGACTGCCCGCCAGCAGCACGCCGAGGCCGGCCAGCAGCGCGTAGCGCCCCGCGCCGGTGACGGAGCCGCCGATCGGGGCGTCGGTCTCGACGACGTCGCCGCGCCGCGCCCGGCGGACCCAGGCGCCGACGTTGCCGAGCAGGACCGCGAACAGCGCCGTGGCCGTGCAGACCAGGAGCGCCGGCAGGACGTCCGCGAGCCGGCCGGGCACCGAGGCGACGGCGGCGATGCCGAAGACCTGGAAGAGCGAGCCGGGCGGGTGCCAGCCCTCGACAGCGGAGCGGTACGCGGCGGCGGCCGCGACGATCGCTGCCGCTGGGACGGCGAGCCAGCCGCGGTGGTCGGAGGACGCGATCAGCGCGCCCAGCGTGACGCACCCGACCATCCAGGCGCCGGCCACCAGCTGGAGCCGTACGCGGTGGGAGTCGACCCGCTCGCGCCCGTAGAGCGAGGTGAACGCGCCGAAGGCGGCATACATCGTCCAGGTGAGGTGGCCGGTGGCGTCGAGCACCAGGAGCGGCACCAGGACGGAGATCGCCGCGCGCAGCGCAATCCGGTGAGCGCCGTTCGCGGGCGCGATGGCGATCAGGCTGCGCAACACATCCGAGGGCACCGCCTCAGCCTTTCATCCGCCGCGCCCACGCGCACCTCGAGCGCGACGGCCCGACGGCGTCGCTCACCCCGAGGGGTGGGATCTCACGCTCCGGGTACCTGCCGCCCCATGACCAGCATCACGGCACATCGCGACGACGGCGCACCCCCGGAGGCCGGCGCGCCGCTACGCCGACACGTCGGCGTCATCGGACTGCTCTTCGCGAGCGTCGGCTCCATCATCGGCTCGGGCTGGCTCTTCGGAGCGCTGAACGCCTCGCAGCAGGCCGGGCCGGCCGCGACGCTCTCGTGGGCGCTGGGCGGTGTGATGATCCTGCTGATCGCCCTCGTCTACGCCGAGCTCGGCACGATGTTCCCGCTCTCCGGCGGCGTGGTGCGCTACCCGCACCTCTCGTTCGGCTCGTTCGCGAGCTACACCGCCGGGTGGATCACCTGGGTCGCGGTGGCCACGACGGCGCCCATCGAGGTCCTCGGCGCGCTGCAGTACGCCACCAAGTACGCCGACTTCACCAAGCCGCACTGCGTCTCGGCGTGCAGCAGTGACGCACCGGTCACCGTCCACACGCTGACAGCCATCGGCTACGTGGCCGCCGTGATCCTGATGGCGCTGTTCGTGGTCGTGAACTACTTCGGCATCCGATGGTTCGCCCGGCTCAACAACGTGCTGGTCTGGTGGAAGCTCGCCATCATCACGGTCGTCATCGTCGCGTTCCTGGTCACCGCCTTCCACGGGAGCAACTTCCACTCCCAGGGCTTCGCACCCAGCGGGGTCCACGGCATCTTCAGCGCCATCGCGACCGGCGGCATCGTCTTCAGCTTCCTCGGCTTCCGGCAGGGCATCGAGCTCGCCGGCGAGACCGACAACCCGCGTCGCAACGTCCCGATCGCGGTGATCGGCTCGGTGCTCATCACCGGAGCGATCTACGTCCTGCTCCAGGTCGCCTTCATCGGTGCGCTCAAGCCGAGCCTGATCGGGCACGGCTGGTCCAACCTGTCGTTCGAGAACGACTTCGGTCCCCTGGCGGCGATCGCCACGCTGCTCGGCCTGGGCTGGCTGGCGGTGCTGCTCTACGTCGACGCGATCGTCTCCCCCGGCGACACCGGGCTGATCTACACCACCATCACCTCGCGCATCTCGTACGCGATGGCGCGCAACGGCAACGCCCCTCGGGCGCTCGCGCGCACCACCGATCGCGGCGTTCCGATGGTGAGCCTGATCGTGACGTTCATCGTCGGGCTGGTGGTGTTCCTGCCGTTCCCGAGCTGGCAGCAGCTGGTCGGGTTCATCTCCTCGGCGACGGTGATGTCGTTCGCCTCCGGGCCGCTGGTGCTGGCCGCGATGCGCAGCCAGCAGCCCGACCGCGAGCGCCCGTTCCGACTGCCGGGCGGGCACACGATCCCCGTGCTGGCGTTCTGGGCCTCGAACATGATCGTCTACTGGTCGGGCTGGGACGTCGACTGGAAGCTGATGGTCGCCGTGCTCATCGGCTTCGTGATGCTCGGCATCTTCACCCTCGCCGGCCAGGTGCACCTGCCCGACATGGCGTTCAAGTCCGGCGCCGCCTGGGTGCTGCCGTGGCTGGTCGGCATCACCGTGATCTCCTACCTCGGCAGCTTCCCGGACCCGGCCGCGGGCAACCGCGGCGTGCTGAACTTCGAGGCCTCGGCCGCCCTGATGGGGCTGCTCTCGGTGGTGGTGTACGTCCTGGCCTACCGCTTCCGGCTCAGCCCCGAGGAGACCGAGCGGCACATCGCCGAGACCGAGCAGGAGGCCCAGGTCGACGCCGAGGTCATTGGAAGCTGACGAACCGCACCCGCGGACGCAGCGCGAAGACGTCGCGCGCACCCATCCGGTGGACGTCGACCCGGTAGAAGAGCTTGAAGCCGAGGGTGAACCTCTCCGGGCGGACGACGGCGTGGAAGGTCGACCGCTTCTGCCCCGGCGTTCCGAAGCCGTCGACGTGCTGCACCATCGCCAGTCCGGGCCGGCGCCGGATCCGATCGATGTGGCGGATCATGTCGGTGCGGAACTGGTGGAGCACGAAGAGCTTCTGCGGCAGGTGGTGGCGGGCGGTCAGGTCGGCGAGCCACGCCGAGGTGCGGTTGACCTCGGCGGCGTCGACGTGGCCGACCACCCGCCCGGGAACGTCGTGGGGGCTCATCCGCCACTCGGGATCCAACGCGAGACCGACGTATGGGTCGCGCAGCGCCCAGCGCCAGTGCCGCACGATGCTCGGGAAGTCGGAGCGACCGGGCTGGACGTCGAGCAGCAGCAGCGCGTCGTGGCGGTGCGCGGCGGCGATGTAGGGCTCGACCTGCTTGCGGGTGAGGTCATGGCTGAAGTCGCCGTCCTTGCCCGGCGCGGCATCGGCGACGCTGACGATGAGCTCGTAGACGAGCTGCACCGGGCGGCCCGTGCCGGCGAACGCCCGGCCGGCCCGTGCGAGCCGGTGCTGCATCTGGTCGGGTGTCCCGTTGCCGAGCACACCGAGGGCCGAGGTGCCGGCCGTGCCGTAGTAGGCCACCAGGAACCGGTTGCCGCCGAAGATCGCCTGCCGTCCGCCGGGCAGGACCGGTGCCGCGATCGGAGCGCTCGGGCCGGCTGGTGTGGGCGGGGCCGATGGGCGCGCTGCGATGACCGCCTGCGGGTGGGTCGCGCCGCCCGGGTGCCCGGCGATCAGCACGCCGATCGGGGCCGACACGGCGAGCACCCCCGCGAGGACGGCCACGAGGGCCGTCCAGCGCGAGGGTGTCAGGGAGTCCTGCTGGGGCACTCCGCCGATCACTCGGGAACGCGACGGTACGCGCCGTCGGAGGCGGCGGTCGCCATCGACGCGTACGCCCGCAGCGCGGCCGAGACCGGGCGCTGGCGGTCGAGCGGGGTGTACGGCTTCTCCCGCTTCTCCTGACGCAGGCGACGCTCGAAGAGCTCGTGATCGTCGACGTCGAGGTGGATGTTGCGGTTGGGGATGTCGATCACGATGGTGTCGCCGTCCTCGATCAGCGCGATCAGGCCACCGCCGGCCGCCTCCGGGGAGACGTGACCGATGGAGAGCCCGGACGTGCCACCGGAGAAGCGGCCGTCGGTGATCAGTGCGCACTTCTGGCCGAGGCCGCGGCCCTTGAGGAAGGAGGTCGGGTAGAGCATCTCCTGCATGCCGGGGCCGCCCTTCGGGCCCTCGTACCGGATGACCACGACGTGGCCCTCCTCGACCTTCTTCGACAAGATCCCCTGCACCGCGTCGTCCTGGGACTCGAACACGATCGCCTTGCCGGTGAAGGTCCAGATCTCCTCCGGGACGCCGGCGGTCTTGACCACGCAGCCGTCGGCCGCGAGGTTGCCGGTCAGGATCGCCAGGCCGCCATCGGCGGTGTAGGCGTGCTCGAAGTCGCGGATGCAACCCTCGGCGGCATCGGTGTCGAGGGTCGCCCAGCGGTTGTCGGTCGAGAACGCCTCGGTGGTGCGGACGCCGCCCGGGGCGGCATGGAACAGCTCGAGGGCCTGCTCGGACGGCGACTCGCCGCGGATGTCCCATGCGCCGAGCCACTCGTCGAGGTCGGCGGAGTGGACCGAGTGGACGTCCTCGTGCAGGGCGCCGCCGCGGCGCAGCTCGCCCAGCAGCGCGGGGATGCCACCGGCGCGGTGGACGTCCTCCATGTGGAACTTCGGGCTGTTGGGGGCGACCTTCGACAGGCACGGAACCTTGCGCGAGATCGCGTCGATGTCGTGGACGTCGAAGTCGAGCTCGGCCTCGCGCGCGGCGGCCAGCAGGTGGAGCACGGTGTTGGTGGAGCCGCCCATCGCCACGTCGAGCGCGACGGCGTTCTCGAACGCGGCGCGGCTGGCGATCGCACGCGGCAGGACCGACTCGTCGTCGTCCTCGTAGTAGCGCTTGCACAGGTCGACGATGAGGCGCCCGGCCTCCTCGAAGAGCGCCTTGCGGGCGCTGTGGGTGGCCAGCGTGGAGCCGTTGCCCGGCAGCGAGAGGCCGATCGCCTCGGTGAGGCAGTTCATCGAGTTGGCGGTGAACATGCCCGAGCAGGAGCCACAGGTCGGGCACGCGGAGCGCTCGATCGTGTCCAGCAGCTCGTCGCTGACCTGGTCGT
This sequence comes from Nocardioides sp. JCM 18998, assembly GCF_055391535.1. Taxonomy (NCBI): domain Bacteria; kingdom Bacillati; phylum Actinomycetota; class Actinomycetes; order Propionibacteriales; family Nocardioidaceae; genus Nocardioides; species Nocardioides sp. JCM 18998. The sequence continues at coordinate 2,568,915 of NZ_AP043886.1, read as the reverse complement.
TGGCCGAGAGCGACATCGCGTCGACGAGGTCGAGCTTGGGGTGGACCAGGCCCTCGATCGCGGTGGTCTTGCCGGCCTCCATCGGGCCGCCGGAGACGAAGACGACCGGGATGTTGAGCCGCAGCGCGGCCAGCAGCATGCCCGGAGTGATCTTGTCGCAGTTGGAGATGCAGACGATCGCGTCGGCACAGTGCGCGTTGACCATGTACTCGACCGCATCGGCGATCAGCTCTCGGCTCGGCAGGCTGTAGAGCATGCCGCCGTGGCCCATCGCAATGCCGTCGTCGACCGCGATCGTGTTGAACTCCTTCGCCACGCCACCGGCCGCCTTGACCTGCTCGGCCACGATCTTGCCGAGGTCACGCAGGTGCACGTGACCGGGCACGAACTCGGTGAACGAGTTGGCGATCGCGATGATCGGCTTGCCGAAGTCGGAGTCGGTCATGCCGGTGGCGCGCCACAGGGCGCGCGCGCCGGCCATGTTGCGTCCCGAGGTGGACGTGGCTGAGCGAAGCGTGGGCATGCTCCAAGGCTACGCGGTCACGGGCGCTCCCGACGGGCGCGTCCTCCTGCGCGGACGGGCAACGGTCAGGTGACAAGGGCGTGACGAACGATCGCACCCTCTGGACGCAGCGCCTCCGGACGGTCAGCCTGACAGGGTGGCCCGTGAGAACTGGGCGCGGTTCCGCGCCGTGCTCTTCGACCTGGACGGCGTGGTGACCCCCACCGCCGTCGTCCACATGCGGGCATGGGACGAGATGTTCAACGCCTTCCTGCGCCACCACGCACCCGAGCAGCCTCCCTACACCGATGCCGACTACTTCGCGCAGGTCGACGGCAAGCCCCGGTACGACGGGGTCCGGGACTTCCTCCTCGCCCGCGGCATCGCCCTGCCGGAGGGCGAGGCCGACGATCCGCCGACGGCGGACACGGTCCGGGGCCTGGGGAATCGGAAGAACGATGCGTTCAACGCGGTGCTGGAGCGCGACGGGGTCGAGGCGTATCCGGGCTCGGTGGCGTTCCTGGATCACCTGCGCGACCTCGGCACCCCGCTCGCGGTCGTCTCGTCCTCGGCCAACGCAGCCGCGGTGCTGGAGGCGGCCGGCCTACTCGATCGCTTCGCGGTGGTGGTGAGCGGCGCCGTCGCCGAGCGTGAGCACCTGGCCGGCAAGCCTGCGCCGGACACCTTCCTGTACGCCGCCCGTCGGCTGGGCAGCGAGCCGGCCGACGCGGTGGTGCTCGAGGACGCCGTCTCCGGCGTACGGGCGGGCGCGGCCGGCGCCTTCGGCCTCGTGGTCGGCGTCGACCGCGGGGCCGGCCACGACGCGCTCCGCTCCGCCGGGGCCGGGCTGGTCATCGACGATCTCGCCGACCTGATCCCTGGACCGGAGGACGTGGCATGAGGACCGATGTCGGCCCCGACCCGCTCGATCGGGGACGCTTCCCCGCCGACCCGTGGCGGCTGGTCGAGACGGGCTACCGTCCCGACGACCTCGGCGTGACCGAGACCCTGTTCGCGGTCGCCAACGGCTATCTCGGCATGCGCGGGAACGCCGAGGAGGGCCGTCCCTCCTACGCACACGGCACCTTCGTCAACGGATTCCACGAGACCTGGCCGATCCGGCACGCGGAGGCCGCGTTCGGCTTCGCCCGGACCGGGCAGACGATCGTGAACGTCCCCGACGCGAAGATCATGAAGATCTACGTGGACGACGAGCCGCTGACGTTCGGCACCGCCGACCTGGAGGAGTACGAGCGCTACCTCGACTTCCACGACGGCATCCTGCACCGCAACCTGGTGTGGCGCACCCCGTCAGGCAAGAGGGTGCGCATCGAGTCGACCCGGATGGTGTCGATGACCCAGCGCCACCTCGCCGTGCTGACCCTGGAGGTCACCATGCTGAGCGGCAGCGCGCCGGTGGTGATCTCCTCCCAGCTGATCAACCGCCAGGACGGCCGTGACGAGTACCAGAGCGCCACCCACCTGCACGGCGACCAGGTGGATCCGCGCAAGGCCTCGGCCTTCGCCGATCGCGTCCTGGTGCCGGAGATGAGCTACGCCAGCGATCGCCGGCTCATGCTCGGCTACCGCTGCGCCCACTCGGGGATGACGATCGCGATCGCCGCCGACCACCAGCTCCAGACGGTGGACAGCCACGAGGCCGTCAGCCGTGCCGAGGACGACCTGGCGAAGGTCGTCTATCGCGTCGACGCCACCCAGGGCACCCGGATGCGGATCGAGAAGACCGTCACGTACCACACCTCTCGTGGGGTGTCGGTGCGCGAGCTCTCCGACCGCTGCGACCGCACCCTGGACCGTGCGGACCGGCAGGGCGTGCCGCGTCAGATCGAGGAGCAGCGCGACTGGTTCGACCGGTTCTGGGAGGCGAGCGACGTCGAGATCGGCACCCCCGTCGTCGAGGACGGCGATCGGGAGCGTGCCGAGGAGGAGCGACGAGCGCTGCAGCAGGCCATCCGGTTCAACCTGTTCAGCCTCGCCCAGGCCACCGCCCGCGCCGACGGCCTGGGCATCCCGGCCAAGGGGGTCACCGGCTCGGGGTACGAGGGGCACTACTTCTGGGACACCGAGATCTACGTCGTGCCGTTCCTCGCCTACACGCAGCCGGCGATCGCCCGCAACGTGCTCCACTTCCGCTCGGTGATGCTGCCCAAGGCGCGCGAGCGCGCCCGCGAGATGGCCCAGAAGGGGGCGCTCTTCCCCTGGCGCACGATCAGCGGCGAGGAGGCCTCGGCGTACTACGCCGCCGGCACCGCCCAGGTGCACATCGACGCCGACATCAGCTATGCCCTGATGAAGTACGTCCACGCCACCGGCGACCTCAGCTTCCTGGCGCGCGAGGGCATCGACATCCTGGTCGAGACCTCCCGGATGTGGGCCGACCTCGGCTTCTGGCGCCACAACGGCGACCCGACCTTCCACATCCACGGGGTCACCGGGCCGGACGAGTACACCACCGTCGTGAACAACAACCTGTTCACCAACGTGATGGCCCGCTACAACCTCGAGCAGGCGGTCGCGGCCCTGAGGGTGTTGCGCGAGCGCTTCCCGGCCGAGTACCGGCGGGTGATGTCCCGTCTCGACCTGGCCGAGGAGGAGATCGAGGAGTGGGCGCGCTGCGCGGCCGGGATGCACATCCCGTACGACGAGGTCGTCGGGATCCACCCCCAGGACGACTTCTTCCTCGACCGCGAGGTCTGGGACCTGCCCAACACGCCGATGTCGCTGCGCCCGCTGATGCTGCACTACCACCCGCTGGTGATCTACCGCTTCCAGGTGCTGAAGCAGGCCGACGTCGTCCTCGCGCTGTTCCTGCAGGGCGATCGCTTCTCGCTGCAGGAGAAGCGCAAGGACTTCGAGTACTACGACCCGATCACCACCGGTGACTCCACCCTCTCGGCGGTGGTGCAGTCGATCGTCGCCTCCGAGGTCGGCTATCACGAGGCCGCGCTGCGCTACTTCCACGACGCGCTGTACGTCGATCTCGGCGATCTGCACGGCAACACCTCCGACGGCATGCACGTCGCCTCGACCGGTGGGGTGTGGACGGCGCTCGCCTTCGGCTTCGGCGGGATGCGCGACCACGGCGCCCGGCTCAGCTTCGACCCCCGGATGCCGGAGGCCTGGTCGTCCCTGAGCTTCCGTGTGCTGTGGCGCGGCTCGCGGCTCCTGGTCGACCTGGGCCAGGACGAGCTGAGCATCACGATCCTGGAGCAGGACGAGGAGGGCGAGGTCACCCTCAGCGTGCGGGGCGAGGAGTACGCCGTCGGCCCCGATGCGCCGCTGGTGGTCTCGCTGGAGCACCACGGCCCGCGTGCGGGCGGTGCCACCGACGACGAGGCGATCACCGGCGGTCAGCGGCCGGACGGCAGCACCATCACGTCCCAGGTGCCCGACCCGATCCCGTTCCACGAGCTCGGCGAGACCGGCGAGGCGTCGGTGGCCTACGACCCCGAGCAGCCCCACCGCTGAGCGCCTACGGCGACGGCACCACCGTGCCGACCCCGAGACTCAGCGCTCGACCGTGTGCGCGATGTAGACGTCGCACGGCGAGTGGTGCGCGACGTCGCGTGCCACGCTGCCCAGGACGGCCGCGAGGCCCTGCACCCGCTTGTTCCCGACCACGATCACGCCGGCGCCGACCTCCTCGGCGGCGCTGACCAGCACCTTGGCCGCCTTGCCGTACTCGGCCCGCGGGCTCATCTCGAGGCCGGGGAAGTCGCTCCGGAGCCCGTCGATCACTCGCTGGGCCACCTCGACGGCGATGTCGTTGACGCTCATCGGGGCGATGTCGGCCGGCGGCTCGGGCTGCTTCTCGTCGTCCTCGAAGGCGCTCACCACCAGCAGGGCCGCGCCCAGGGCGTCGGCCAGCTCCGCGGCCGTACGCGCGGCCTTCGCAGCGGTCTCGCTCTCGTCAACACCGACAACCACGGTCTTCGTCATGGCTGGAGTTTAATGAATTCACTGTTTTCCGGAAGCCCTCACGACCATCACGTCCGGCAGGTCCGAGACCAGCATGTGCCACGACTCCCCCGCATCCGTCGAGCCCCACACCGCGCCGTTGCGCGCGCCGAAATAGATCCCCGGCGCGGCATCCGGCCCGGCGTCCTCGGTGCACATCGCGTCGCGCATCACCCCGACGTAGAAGTGGTCGGGCAGGCCCCCGTCGCCCGATCCGAGCGGCTCCCACGTCTCCCCCGCATCACGGGAGCGCCAGACCCGGGCCTTGGCCTCGGGTGGGTAGCGGCTGTCGCCGGCGCCGATCGGGAAGGTGAAGATCGTGTCCGGCTCGTAGGGGTGCACGACCATCGCGAAGCCGAAGTCGGTCGGCAGCCCGTCGGCGATCGAGACCCAATGCGCGCCCTCGTCCTCGGAGCGGTAGACCCCGCCGTGGTTCTGCAGGTAGAGCCGCTCGGGGCGCGACGGGTGCCGGGCGACCTTGTGCACGCACTGGCCGAACTCGGGGTACTGCTGGCCCTCGGGCAGGAAGCCGGCCTGGATCCCGTGGTTGCGCGGCTCCCAGGTCTCGCCGCCGTCGTGGGTCTGGTAGACGCCGCCGGTCGAGATCGCCACCGTCACCGAGCCGGCATCGGTCGGGTGCGGCAGGATCGTGTGGAAGGCCTGGCCACCGAAGCCGGCGTTCCACTGGGGGCGGTGCGGGTGGTCCCACAGCCCTCGGACCAGGCCGAAGCTCTCGCCCCCGTCTTCCGAGCGGAAGACGGCACCCGGCTCGGTGCCCGCCCAGACCGTGCGGTCGTCGGCACCGGGCACCAGCTGCCAGACCCGGGCGACGCTCGCGTCGATGTCGTCGGGGAACGTCACCGACGCCTCCTGCCAGGTCGCGCCGCCGTCGTCGCTGCGTCGCACCACCGGCCCGAGCCACAGGCTCGAGCAGCCCGCCAGCAACCGGGTCCGGCCGCCTCGACGGTCGACCATCGAGGAGTAGACCTCCTCGACGTCGAAGTGCGGTCCGTCGAAGCTCCAGGTCGTACGGGCCTCGTCGGACTCACCCAGCCACAGCCCCTTGCGGGTGCCGACCATCAGCTGCGTCGTCATGATCCCTAGCCTGCTCCCGTGACCTCGTCCTTGTCAGCACCCCCGCACCGACCGGTTCCCTCGCCGATCCTGTTGGTGCTGGTCGGGATCGTGTCGGTGCAGTTCGGGGCCGGCATCGCCAAGTCCCTCTTCGACTCGGTCGACCCGACCACGCTGGCGTGGCTGCGGCTGGCGACCTCGTCGCTGGTGCTGCTGGCCTGGGTGCGGCCACGACTGCGCGGCCGGAGCCGGCAGGACTGGCTCGTCGTGCTCGGGTTCGGGCTGGCGCTCGGCACGATGAACTGGGCGATCTACCAGTCCTTCGCGCGGATCCCGCTGGGGATCGCGGTGACGCTGGAGTTCGTCGGGCCGCTGACTCTCGCGGTGGCCGGTTCGCGCCGGTTGCGCGACCTGGTCTGGGTCGCGCTCGCCGGCGGGGGCGTGCTGCTGCTCGGCCTCGAGCCTGGCGACCTCACCGCTGCGGGGGTGGGCTTCGCGCTGCTGGCCGGGACCGCATGGGCGGCGTACATCCTGCTGAGCCGGTCGACCGGCGCGCACTGGCCGGGGATGGACGGGCTGGCCGTCGCCTCGACCGTCGCCGCCGTCGTCCTGACCCCGCTCGCGATGACCCACGCGGGCGACCTCGGCGAGGGCCGGATCCTGCTGCTGGGCGCGCTCGTCGGGCTGCTGAGCTCGGTGATCCCGTACAGCTGTGAGCTGGTCGCGCTGCGCTCGCTGCGACCGGCTGTCTTCGGGATCCTGATGAGCCTCGAGCCGGCTGCGGCGGCCCTCGCCGGCTGGGTGGTGCTGCGCGAGACCCTCTCTGCGGTGCAGTGGCTGGCTCTGGTCTGCGTCATCGTCGCGTCGGTCGGCGCGACCCGGGACTGGGGCCCGGAGCCGATCACCTGATGGCGCCCTGACTCCTGCCTGACCCGGCCGGGCCTCAGATCACCCGCCCCCACCGGTGTCCATCCCGGCGTCGCCCGCTGTTGAAGAATCAGTCATGCGGACACCCTCCCGCGATCGGTGAATGCCTCGTACGGTGGAGGTCGTCCCCACTCATACCGGCCTTCCGGGAGTTCGCGATGTCTCCGTTCCTCGTGCTGCCCCGAGCAATCACCAAGCCGCTGCGCTGGCCGATCGACTCCGTCCGCCAGGCCCGCCACAACGCCTTCGCCGCCCAGGCCGCCCTCGCCGTGCGCCGCGCCGAGCGCGAGGAGGTCGACCAGTTCCTGACCGAGCACGGCCACGTGCCGGTCGTCCAGACCATCGCCATGCCGCGGCAGCGCGCGGAGCGGACCACCACCGCCCGGTGAGCGATCCCACAGCAGCGCCGCTCCACGCCGGCGCCATGCTGGGGAACAATCAGCCCATGACGATCCCGCGCGCCGCAGCCGAGTCCTCGGTCGCCTTCCGCGACGTCCTCTCGGACGACGGCACGCTGCTGCGCGCCTGGACCAACGACCCGGACGGGGTCATCGACGGGCCGACCGTGCTGCTCTGCAACGGCCTCGGCACCTCTCCGTGGACCTGGCCGGCGCTGCTGAGCACCGGCTGCGGCGTCCGGGTGGTCTCCTGGTCGCATCGCGGCACCTCCGGGTCGGATCGTCCGCTCGACCACGAGGACGTCGGCGTGCAGCAGTTCGTCGAGGACGCGCTCTCGGTGATGGACCACTTCGGTCTCACCCGGCCCGCGGTGATGGGCTGGTCGATCGGGGTGAACATCATGTTCGAGCTCGCCGCCCAGCACCCCGAGCGGGTCGCCGGGCTCTTCGCCGTCGCCGGCGTCCCGGGCGACACCTTCTCCACCATGCTCGCGCCGTTCCACCTGCCGCGCCCCGTCGCGCGCGCCCTCACGGTCGGCACCTCGCGGATCCTGCGGACGACCGGTCGGGCCATCACCCCGTTGATGTCGCGACTGCCCATCGGCGGGCGCACGATCGAGGCGCTCGCGCATACCGGCCTGATCTTCACCGTCCCGGACCCGGAGCTGGCTGCCCTCGCGCTGCGAGAGTTCCTCCGCACCCCGATCGAGTGGTACTTCCACCTCGCCATCCGCACCTCCGTGCACGGCCGCGTCTCGCTGCGCCGGATCAAGGTGCCGGCAGTCTTCGTCGGCGGCAGCTGGGACATGCTGGCCGGTGCCCGTCACATGGCCAGTGCCGCCGAGCGGGTGCAGAACGGGCGCTACGTTCAGCTGCACGGCACCCACTTCGTGCAGATGGAGCAGCCCGAGCGGGTGCACCGGCTGCTGCTGGAGTTCCTCGGCCGGCTGCCAGCCGAGACGACCGGCGCGGCTAACCGCTGACGACGTCCGGCCTGACGACGTCCGGTACAGCGTCGACCGCGCCCACCTCGCCGGCGAGGCTCGCGCGCCGCGCGGCCCGTCGCAGCGGCGTGAGCACCGCCGCGCCGAGCAGCACGATCGCGACCGCCGTGGTGATCGCGCGCACGGTGTCGTAGCTGGTGGTCGAGGTGATCAGGGTGTACCGAGCGAACGTCACCAGGTTGGTGCCCAGGGTCGCGGCCGGGTCGAAGGCGAGCTGCTCGTGGTGTCCCGGGATCGCGACGCCGGCGAGCAGCGGCCAGCCCTGCAGATTCAGCAGGAGGCCGTAGAGGTAGGAGACGACCACGCCGTACCCGGCGAGCAGGGCGATCTCCGCCCTGCCACGCGCACGCGGCAGCAGCCCGGCCCCCAGGCCGATCCAGGCCGAGCAGAGCATCTGGTACGGCAGCCAGGGGCCGACCCCGGCCGTGACGAGCGCGCTGACGAACAGGCTCGTACAGCCGAGGACGAAGCCGAACGCCGGGCCGTAGACCCGGCCGCCGAGGATGATCAGGAAGAAGACCAGCTCGACGCCTCCGGTGCCGGCCGAGATCCCGCGCAGCACCGCGTCGATGGCGGTCAGCACGCCGAGGATCGCCAGCACCCGTGGATCGAGCCCGCCCTGGGAGAGCTCGGCCAGGACCACGGCCACCACCACCGGCAGCAGCGCGAGGAAGACGAACGGCGGCTGCACCTGCGTGCTGGACGGGTCGTTGAGCAGCAGCGGCCAGAACAGCGTGATCAGGCCGATCGCACTGGCGATCGTCAGGATCACGACCGAACGCGATGTCATCCGGATCATGGCCGCGGCTGCCCGTCCGCCAGCGCGGCGACCACCTCGTCGACCAGGAGCCAGGGGGTGCCGACCACCTTCATCACCTGCGGGGCGAAGGAGGGCGACTCGGCGACCACGTCGCGCACCGGGCCGTCGGAGACGATCTCGCCGTCGGCCAGGACGACCACGCCGTCCGCGACCTGGGCGGTGAACTCGACGTCGTGGGTCGCGACCAGCACGGCGCGGCCGGCCTCGGCCTGCTCGCGCAGGATCGTGGCGAGGGCCTGCTTGGCGGCGTAGTCGAGGCCGCGGGTCGGCTCGTCGAGCAGCAGGACCGGCGGGTCGGCGGCCAGCACCAGGCTGAGCGCGAGCGCCAGCCGCTGTCCCTCGGACAGGTCGCGCGGGTGACGGTCGTCGGGGATGCCCGGGACGAGCCGGTCGAGGATGCCGCGGGCCCGCGAGCCGCCGGCGGCGCACTCCTCGCCCACCGTCTCCAGGTAGAGCAGGTCTGCGGCGGTCTGCGGCAGCAGCCCGACGTGGGCGCGCCGCTGGTCGGCGCTGAGCCTGGCGGGGTCCTGGCCGGCGACAGCGATGGCGCCGCCGGCGCGCTTCTGACTGCCCTGCATCGTCCACAGCAGGGTCGACTTGCCGGAGCCGTTGCGTCCCATCAGGGCGGTGATCGAGCCGGCGTGGAGATCCAGGGAGACCCGCTCGAGGACGGTGCTCGCCCCACGTGTGACGGCGACCTTCGTAGCCGAGAGCGTCTGGATCGGGGGAGCTCCGGCCGGACGTCGAGCCTGTCGAGACGTCTCGACAGGCTCGACGTCCGGGGAGGCGACGTCCGGGGAGGCGAGGTCCGGGGAGGCGAGGTCCAGCCCGCGGGCGCGGCGCCGGGCGTCTCGTACGGTCAACGGCAGCGGGTCCCACCCGAGCGCGCGACCCAGCGCGACCAGCGGGGGCACCACCGGGGACTCGGCCAGGATGTCGGCCGGCTCCCCCACGGTGAGGCCGCCGGCACCGGTCAGCAGCGCGATCCGGTCCGCGAACGGCACCACCCGCTCAAGCCGGTGCTCGGCGAGCAGGACGCTGACGCCGAGGTCGTGGACCAGCCGGGTGAGCGTGGCGAGGACGTCCTCGGCGGCGGTCGGGTCGAGCGCCGAGGTGGGCTCGTCGAGGACCAGCAGGCGCGGGTGCATCGTCAGCACCGAGCCGATCGCGACCCGCTGCTGCTGGCCGCCGCTGAGGCTGCGCAGGTCCCGGTCGCGCAGCTCGGCGATGCCGAGCAGGTCGAGGGTCTCCTCGACACGACGGCGCATCGTCGCGGGCGGCAGGCCGAGCTGCTCCATGCCGTACGCGAGCTCCTCCTCGACGGTGTCGGTGACGAAGCCCGCGGCCGGGTCCTGGCCGACATACCCGATCTCGGCGGCCCGCTCACGCGGCGGGTCCGCGACGATCGAGCGCCCCTCGAGGAGGACGTCGCCGGCCAGGCTGCCGCCGCTGAAGCGCGGGACCAGGCCGCTGATCACGCCGAGCAGGGTCGACTTCCCGGCCCCGGTGGGGCCGGAGACCAGGACGAGCTCGCCCTCCTCGATCGTGAGGTCGACGCGCTCCAGCACCGGCCGCTCCCGCTCGGGGAGGATGACACTGATGCCGCGGAGCTCCAGCAGCGGGTTCATGCGACCGCCTGCAGCGCGCGGGCCTCCCGCGGGGCGCTGGCCCCGATGCGACGCGGGGCGGGGGCGATCACGGCCGGGAGGAGGCCGATGAGGACACCGACCAGCGCGACCAGGCTGATCTGCGGGGCGAGACCGAGGTCGGGAGACGCGATGGCGTACTGGTGCTGCGCGACCCACGTCCCGATGCCGCCGACGCTGACGCCGGCCAGTGCCACGGCGGTCTCCGGCCAGCGCCACGGGTCGGGTCGATAGACCGTACGGCCGACGCGGCGCCCTGCCGCCACCATCCCGGTGACGCAGACCGCGACGCCGAGGAACAGCACGACCGCGCCCCGGCCGATGTGGGCGGCGTGCCCACCCCCGACGGACAGCGTCCAGGAGCCACCGAGGAAGGTCTGGTCGAGCAACGCGTAGGCCCCGGCGCAGACGCCGAGCAGGCCGACGATCAGCAGGGCGCCGGTCGTCCTGCGCTCGCCGGGAGTGGCGGCGCCGGAGCGGCCGTACCCGCGGGTGTCCATGCCTGCGGCGAGGGTGAGCGAGCGCTCGAGCGCGTCCTCGAGCACGGGGACGACGAAGCGCCGCAGACGGCCGCGGCGACCCGCCTCACCCGCGCGCAGCCGCTGGGCCCGGCGGACCCGCTGCGCGCTCTCGGCCAGCTGGGGCAGCACGCTCACCGCGACGACGACCGCGGTGCCGACCTCGTACAGCGCACTGGGCATCGAGCGGAGCAGCCGCTTGGGGTTGGCCAGCGCGTTGGCCGCACCGACCGCGATGACGATGGTGGCCAGTCGCAGGCCGTCGTAGAGCCCGGCGAGCAGCGACTCGCGCGTCACCGGCCCGAGGAGCGTGATCCCCAGCACCCAGCCGGGCAACGGGATCTGCGGCAGGTCGAGGATCACGGTGCCGCCGAAGCCGCTGCCGAGCAGGATCCGGAAGCCGACCCGGATCGCCACGATGAACGCGCCGGCCACGAGGTAGAGCCGGAAGGTGCGCGCCCACGGCTGATCGGAGCGGCGCGCGCTCACCACGAGCGACGCCACCCCGATCAGCAGCAGGAGCAGGTACGGGTTGGTGGTCTGAGAGGCGTACGTCGCCAGCCCGATCGCCCAGAGCCACCAGGCGATCGGGTGGAGGTCGCGTGCCGGTCGCGCCATGTCGTACCGGTCAGCGCATCCGGCGACGAGCCAGCGTGATCCCACCAGCAGCGACCGCGAGCGCGGCGATGATGGCGGGCGCGACCCAACCCGGCAGGCCCGAGTCTGCAGAAGATCCCACCGAGTTTGCACCTGTGAGCGTCGAGTCTGCAGGAACGGACGGGGTCGGAGTCGGCGTGGCCGAGCCCACCGCAGCGCTCGCCGAGACAGAGGCGGAGGCCGTCACGCTCGCGGCGTGCTTCGTGCGCTTGGCGGCCGGCGTGGAAGCGCCCGCGCTCGGCGTGGCCGTGGCCGACGCCGTGGGGTCGGAGGTGGTCGTCGGGACGACCGTCTGCTGGGCCGTCTGCTGGGCCGTCTGTTGGGCCTTCTGCGTGACCTTGGCCGGGCGAGCCGGCGTGGACTGGGCCTGGGTGGACTGGGCCTTGGTGGACGGCTTCGCCTTCGCGGAAGTGTCAGGTGTGGTGGGGGCAGCCGCGTGCGCTGCCGGGGCGATGCTCGGCAGGTTCCTGGCGCTCTGCCCCTGCCAGGACCAGGCGACCGAGCCGCCGGCCGGGATCTTCAGCGAGCCGGCGCCGAGGCTGGCGTACACCCAGCCGGTGGTGCCGTCGGACCACCACAGGCTCCAGTAGGCGGTGGCGGGCGGGTCGTTGCGGCACGGGTCGCTGGCGGGCACGCCGTTGACCCGGCAGACCATCCCGCCGTTGACTGCGTAGCTCTGGTGGAACCCGGACTCCTCGAAGATCGCGCTCGCGGTCCGGCCGGCGCCGGAGGCATCGCAGACCTCCTGAGCCCCGCCGCCGAGCTGCTGCGGGTCGACCACCACGGTGACGCCCCGGGCGTCACCGCAGGCCGCGGCCGACGCCGGCGCAGCGGCGGGTACGGCGATCGCCGCCACGGCCAGCCCTGTTGCCAGGACAGCCGCGGCGACGACCGATCGCAGGGTGGAGAGCATCAGCGCTTCGCGGCCTTGAGCACGAGGGTCTTGCTGAACGGCGCGACCGTGCTGGAGCCCTTGAACCAGATCGTGGCGCGGACCTTCTTCTTGCCGCGGAAGACCTTCGCGGACTTCAGGCTGAGAACGCCCTTGCGGACCTTGGCGGTCAGCTTCTTCTTGCCGACCTTGACGGTGACCTTCCCGGTGAACGGCTTGCCACCGACGGTGACCTTCACGCCGACCGTGCCGTGGTGGGCGCTCTTGGCCGGCTTGGCGGCGATCTTGGTGACCGGCAGATACGCGAGCGAGGGCAGTGCCTGCGCCGTGGCCGTACGCCACTGGCCGATCACGGTGTCGTCGATGCCCTTGGCGGTGACGGCCTTGAGTGCGGCATCGTCGTACGCGACGGCCCCGGCGTCGGGACCGCTGTGCACCTGGTGGCGGTAGACCCAGCTCGCCGCCTTCGCGGCAGCGGGCTTGTCACCCGCGGCACCGAGCGCCCAGCCCGCGAGGCCGGTGCTGTCGGCGTTCGAGGTGGCGGTGCTGATGCCGCCGATGAACGACCCGTCCGACTTCTGGGCGGCCTCGAGCCAGCCGAGCGCCTTGGCGATCGCGGCGGACACGGCCGGCGTCGAGCGCTGGTCGAGCAGGTTGAGGATGGCGTACGCGGTCACGTCGGTGTCGGCCGTCGCGGCAGAGTCGGTGTCGCAGGCGGCGTCCGACTGCGCGTGCAGCGGGTAGTCGTCGGGACCCGTCGCGGCGGGGGTGACATCGGTGAAGTAGAGCCGGAACCAACCGGCCTTGCACTGCTGGGTGAGCAGGAAGCTGGTGGCCGCGGCGGCCTTGCTGCTCCCCGCGGCGTGCAGCGCCTCGGCGGCGAACGACTGACCGATGGTGTTCGCGTAGTCACCGTACGCCGAGCTGTCCTGGATGCGGCCGGTCGCGGTGACCATCGACTCCAGGTCGGCGAGAAGGTTGTGCGACGCGAGCGTGCTGGACCGGCCGAGGTGCTGCTGGAACGCGAGCGCCTTGGCGGTCGGGCCGGCGTAGTGCTCGCCGCCGGTGCCGACGTAGGAGTCGGCGTTGGCCGGCACCGCGAGGGTGTTGCCGGCCTTGAGCACCGCGGCGCTCTTGCCCGCGGCGCGCGCGGCGTAGCCGGCGTCGATCACCGAGCCCATGTCCGGGTAGAAGGTGCCGTCGTAGGTCGAGCCCCAGGCGCCGGCGGCGAGCTCGGTGGCGAGCCACGAGCCTCCCGCCGTGAGCGAGGCGGCGGTGGAGGCGACGGCGGCCACCGTCGGGGCCTTCGCCTGGGCCGAGCCGGCCGGAAGAGTAAGGGCGCCCGCGGCGAGCGCCGCGGCGGCCAGGGCGCTGGAGCGCCGGACGAGCTTGTGCATGGGTCCTTCCCGCTGCTAGCGACGGGTGGACCGGGTCCGAGGACCGGGAGCCGACCCGCTGCGTACCTCGGCAGCGTTGTGGTCAAGACGCGTCGTGGCAGGTGCTCCGGCTCCCCCAAGGGGTCACGGTTGCGGGTCAGCGCCGGAGTCTCACCGGCTTCCCCCGCTACGGGCGTGTATGGAATTTGAGTACGGCGCAGCCTAACGCGGCCGGTGCCGAGTCACGACCTCAGGAGCGTGGGTGGGCCCACGGCTGGTCCGTCGAGGTATGCAGAGGAACCCGCACTTCCCGGGTGGAACTCACCGTGGGAAGTGCGGGTTCGGCTACATACCTTGCTGGACCGACCGCCGTCAGCTGAGCTTCTCGACGATCAGCTGCTGCACCCGGGCGGCGTCGGCCTGGCCGCGGGTCGCCTTCATCACCGCGCCGACGATGGCGCCGGCCGCCTTGTGGTTGCCGCCGCGGATCTTGTCGGCGATGTCGGGCTGGGCGGCGAGCGCCTCCTCGATGGCGGCCAGCAGCGGGCCGTCGTCGGAGACGAGCGCGAGGCCGCGCTTCTCGATGATCTCGGCGGCCGTGCCCTCGCCGGCGAAGAGGCCGTCGAAGACCTGGCGCGCGAGCTTGTCGTTGAGGGTGCCCTCGTCGATCAGCTTCTGCACCTCGGCGACCTGAGCCGGGGAGACGCCGGCCGCTGACAGCTCGACGCCGGCCTCGTTGGCGCGGCGCGAGATCTCCGAGAGCCACCACTTGCGGGCGGCCTGCGGAGCCGCGCCGGCCGCGACGGTCTCCTCGATGAGGTCGATCGCGTCGGCGTTGATCGCGTCGCGCATCTCCAGGTCGGTGAAGCCCCAGTCGGCCTGCAGGCGGGTACGGCGCTCGGCCGGGTTCTCCGGCAGGGTCCCCCGCAGCTCCTCGACCCACTCGCGCGACGGCGCGACCGGGACCAGGTCGGGCTCCGGGAAGTAGCGGTAGTCCTCGGCGTCCGACTTCTCCCGGCCCGACGAGGTGGTGCCGTCGGCCTCGTGGAAGTGACGGGTCTCCTGCAGCACCGAGCCGCCGCCGAGCAGGATGCCGGCGTGGCGTGACATCTCGAAGCGCACCGCGCGCTCCACCGAGCGCAGCGAGTTGACGTTCTTGGTCTCCGAGCGGGTGCCGAGTTTCCCAGCGTTCTCCGGGCCCTTCGGGGCCAGCGACAGGTTGACGTCGCAGCGCATCGAGCCCTGGTCCATCCGGACGTCGGAGACGCCGAGCGCCTTGATCAGGTCGCGCAGCGCGGAGACGTACGCCTTGGCCACCAGCGGCGCCTTCGCACCCGTGTTCAGGATCGGCTTGGTGACGATCTCGATCAGCGGGATGCCGGCGCGGTTGTAGTCGATCAGCGAGTAGTCGGCACCGTGGATGCGACCCGTCGCGCCGCCCACGTGGGTGGCCTTGCCGGTGTCCTCCTCCATGTGCGCGCGCTCGATCTCGATCCTGTGAATCGAGGTCTCACCCGCCTCATCCCGCACTTCCACGTCGAGGTAGCCCTCGAACGCGATCGGCTCGTCGTACTGGCTGGTCTGGAAGTTCTTCGGCATGTCCGGGTAGAAGTAGTTCTTCCGCGCGAAGCGGCACCACTGTGCGATCTCGCAGTTGAGCGCGAGACCGATCCGGATCGCCGACTCGACCGCCTTGGCGTTAACGACCGGCATGGCGCCGGGCAGGCCGAGGCAGGTCGGGCAGACCTGGGTGTTGGGCTCCCCGCCGAAGGCGGTCGGGCAGCCGCAGAACATCTTGGTGTTCGTATTGAGCTCGACGTGGACCTCGAGGCCCATCGCGGGGTCGAAGCTCTCGAGCACCTCGTCGAAGTCGATCAGGACGTCACTCATGGTCAGTTGGCTCCCTTCGGGGCGTACGCCGGGGGAACGATGGGGCCGCCCCAGCGCTCGAACAGCGCGCTCTCCAGGGCCGCTCCGACCCGGTAGAGGCGGGCGTCCTCGAGCACCGGCGCGAGGAACTGGATGCCGGTCGGCAGCCCGTCGGCGGACGAGACGCCGGACGGGATCGAGATGCCCGGCACGCCGGCGAGGTTCGCCGGGATGGTGGCAAGGTCCTGCAGGTACATCGCCAGCGGGTCGTCGGCCTTCTCACCGATCGGCCACGCGGTGCTCGGCGCCGTCGGCGAGACCAACACGTCGACCTGCTCGAACGCCTTCTTGAAGTCCTCGATGATCAGCGTGCGGATCTTCTGGGCCTGGCCGTAGAAGGCGTCGTAGTAGCCGCTCGAGAGGGCGTACGTGCCGATGATGATGCGGCGCTTGACCTCGTTGCCGAAGCCGGCGTCGCGCGAGACCTTCATGACCTCCTCGGCGCTCGGCGAGCCCTCCGGGGTGACCCGCAGGCCGTACCGCATCGCGTCGAACTTCGCGAGGTTGGAGGAGCACTCCGCCGGGAGGATCAGGTAATAGGCGGCCATCGCGTGCACGAAGCTGGGCAGCGAGACCTCCCTGATGTCAGCACCGAGGTCCCGCAGGATCGCGATCGACTCGTCGAAGCGCTCGACGACGTCGGTGTTCCACGCGTCGCCCTGCAGCTCCTTGACGATCCCGACCTTCAGGCCGGACAGGTCGCGTCCGGCACCGGCACGGGCGGCGTCGGCGAGACCGGTGACCGGGTTCGGGACCGAGGTCGAGTCACGCGGGTCGTGGCCGCCGATCAGCTCGTGCAGCAGCGCCGAGTCGAGGACCGTGCGGGTGCAGGGGCCGAGCTGGTCGAGCGAGTTGGCCAGCGCGATCACGCCATAGCGGCTCACGGAGCCGTAGGTGGGCTTCACGCCGACAGTGCCGGTCATGGCGCCGGGCTGGCGGATCGAGCCGCCGGTGTCGGAGCCGATCGCGAGCGGGGCCTGGAAGGCGCCGACCGCCGCGGCCGAGCCGCCGCCGGAGCCGCCCGGGATCCGGTCGAGGCCCCACGGGTTCCTCGTCGGGCCGTACGCGCTGTTCTCGGTGCTCGAGCCCATGGCGAACTCGTCCATGTTGGTCTTGCCCAAGATGGGCAACCCGGCAGCCCGAAGCTTGGCGGTCACGGTGCCGTCGTACGGCGGCACCCAGCCCTCGAGGATCTTGGAGCCGGCCGTGGTCGGCAGGCCCTCGGTGGCCAGCACGTCCTTGATCGCGATCGGGACGCCGTCGAGCTCGTGCAGCGGCTGGCCCGCGGCGCGACGCGCGTCGGAGGCCGCCGCCTGGGCGAGCGCGCCCTCGGCGTCGACGTGCAGGAAGGCGTGGAGGTCACCGTCGGTGGCGGCGATCTGGTCGAGGTGCGCCTGGGTCAGCTCGACCGAGGTCACCTCGCCGGCGGCGAGGGCGGCGGCCTGCTCGGCGGCGCTCTTGTGGATCCAGCTGCTCATCGGGCCACCTCGGTCGCTCGCTCGTTCCTCGCTCGGCTCCGTCGACGGCCGGTCACTGCTCGTCCCCCAGGATCCGCGGGACGGAGAACTTGTCGTCCTCCTGCGCCGGCGCGGCGGCGAGCGCCTGCTGCGGCGTCAGGCCCGGCACCACGACGTCCTCGCGGAAGACGTTGGTCATCGGGATGGGGTGGGACGTCGCGGGCACATCGGGGCCGGCCACGCCCTGGATCGAGGCGACCGACTCGAGGATCACGTTGAGCTGCGGAGCGAGGTGCTCCAGCTCGGCGTCGCTCAGGTCGATCCGGGCGAGGTCGGCCAGGTGGCGCACCTCGTCACGGGAGAGTTCAGGCATGAGCAGGAGTCTAGGCGAGTACGGGAGGTCGACGACGCGGGTGCCCCTCCGCGCTCGTGGGAGCGCCGCCGGGCGCGCCGGACCGCGTGGATGTCACTCTTCCGCCCACTAGGTGGATATAGTCGTGTGACTTACTCGACTTACTGGGAGGGTGACCCATGGCCCGAGCGACCGGCACACACAAGCAACGCATCGTCATCGTCGGCGCGGGGGCGGCAGGTGCGCTGAGCGCCCTGCACCTGACGCGCGAGGCGGGCCGGCGCTCCACCGCCGTCGAGATCGTGCTCGTCGACCCGGCGGACCGCTGGGCCCGCGGCACCGCGTTCGGCACCACCGACGACCAGCACCTGCTCAACGTGCCCGCGTCCGGGATGAGCGCGCTGCCCGAGGACCCGACCCACTTCGTCGCCTGGCGTCGCCGCAACGGCGGCTCGCCGGACGGCTACGTCTTCGCCCCGCGTCGGGAGTGGGCGCGCTACCTCGACGAGACCCTCTCCGAGGCCGTACGCCAGGCGGGCGGCGAGGTCACCGTGGAGCACCGCCGCAGCCGTGCCGTGGCCGTACGTCGTGACACCTGCGGGGCCGCCGTCACCACCTCGGACGGCCAGGAGATCCCCTGTCAGGCCGTCATCGTCGCCACCGGCCTCCCCGCGGCGGGCCATCACTGGGCGCCCCAGGAGCTGGCCGCATCGCCCTTCTTCGTCGGCGACCCCTGGGCGCCGGGCGCCATCGACGTCGTCCGCCGCGACCGCACCGGTCCCGCCGACGTGCTCCTCGTCGGCGCCGGGCTGACCATGGTCGACCTCGTCCTCAGTCTCACCGGCCCCGACGTCCGCGAGGACCGGACCCTGCATGCGGTCTCCCGATCCGGCCGCCTCCCCCACGCCCACGCCCCCGCGCTGAAGCCGGCCGCGATCCCGGACGTCACGGACTGGGGAGACACCCTCGCCGACATCCGCGAGCGGACCCGCGAGCACCTCCACGGCGTGTGGCAGAGCAGCGGCGACTGGCGACCGGCCGTCGACGGCCTGCGCTTCCAGCTCTCCACCCTGTGGGGCCGGCTCGACGAGGCGGACCGGGCCGCGTTCCTCCGCGCCGACGCCGGCGAGTGGAACGTCGTCCGGCACCGGATGGCGCCGTCCAGCGACGTCGTGATCCGCGAGCTCACCCGCGCCGGGCGCCTCGACCAGCTGACCGGCGAGGTCAGCAGCGCCGAGCCGCTGCCGCGCGGCGGCCTCCGGGTCACCCTCACCGACGGCCGGGTCCTCGACGTGGGCTGGGTGGTCAACTGCACCGGTCCGCGGCTCGACATCAGCACCCTGGGCAATCCGCTCCTGGACGACCTCCTGCGCGATCGCAAGGGGGGTGCGCTCGCCACCCTCGCCTCCGCGGGCATGGGCGTACGGACCGACCACGGCCGACTCGTCGACGAGCTCGGCTCGACCGCCGCCCCGCTGTGGACGCTCGGCGCGCTGCGCAAGGGCGAGCTGTGGGAGTCGACCGCCGTGCCGGAGATCCGCACCCAGGCCCTGGCCCTGGCCACCGCTGTCCTCGACACGGTCGCGCCGCTCCCCCGCCGTCTCGCCGACGGCACCGTCGTCCCCGGCAACCACCCGGCCGCCCGGCCGCGCGACCCGCTCGGCCTGCCGCTGTCGACGACGGCGGAGGCGGCGGCCGCCTACAACGCCGGCCTGGAGCGGGTGATGCGACTGCAGTCCGGAGGCGAGGACCTGATCCGCGAGGCGACCCGCCTCGACCCGGACTTCGCGATCGCCCACGCGGCCCTGGCGATGCTCGGGCACGAGGCCGGCGCCGACGCCGACGTGAAGGCCTCCCTCGCGGCCGCCCAGCGGGCGGCGCGGCGACGAGGCGACGACCGGGAGCGCAGCTTCGTCGAGGTCGTCGCCCAGCGGGTGCGCGACGCCCGGCACGAAGGTGCGCTCGCCCTGCGGAGCCACATCGCCGAGCACCCGCGCGACGTCCTCGCGGTCTCGGCGGCGGTGCCGACGATCGCCTTCTCCGGCCTGATCGACGTCCAGCAGGAGGCGTGGGAGCTGGTCGAGCAGCTCGCGCCCGCCTACGGCGACCACTGGTGGTACATCTCGCTGCTCGCCTTCATCCGCCAGGACCAGGGCCGGTACGAGGAGGCCGGGCTGCTCGCGGAGAGCGCGCTCTCCTGCGAGCCGTCCTCGGGCCACGCCGTCCACGCGCTGACCCACGTGTTCTACGAGACCGGGCAGCACGAGACCGGCCGGGAGTGGCTCGACCACTGGGTCGCGGCCAGCGGCCGCTCCGCCAGCCACCGGGCGCACTTCTCCTGGCACGCCGCATTGCACGAGCTCGCGCTCGGCGACACCGAGGCCGTCCGCGCCCGCTACTACTCGCAGCTGGCGCCGCCGGCGGTGACCGGCGTGCGCGCGCTCGTCGACTCCGCCTCGCTGCTGTGGCGCTGGCGGATCACCCTTCCCGCCTGGGACCCGGCCGAGTCCGACCCGCCGCCCATCGAGCCGGTGCTCGCGGCGGTCGGCGCGGAGCTGCTCGACCGGCCGGGCACGCCGTTCATCGCGTTGCACGCAGCGCTCGCGATCGCCGCGACCGGCGACCACGACCGGCTCGTCCGGCTGGCCGGGTGGTGTCGCGATGCCGCCGAGGCACCGACCCGCGAGGTCGTCGCGCCCATCGTCGACGCGCTCGTCGCGACCACCGAGGATCGCTGGGACGACGCCGCCGGGATCCTCGGCGAGGTGCTGCCCCGGCTGGTCACGGTGGGCGGCTCGGCCGCCCAGCGCGAGGTGATCGAGGAGTCGCTGCTGCTGTGCGAGCAGCGGTCGGGACGTACGGCCGAGGCCCGCGCCCTGCTCGAGGGCCGGCTCACGCGGCGCTCGTGCAAGCTCGACGCCGACCGGGCGCGGCTCCTGCTCCCGGGCTCGACGCTCGAGACCGCCCCGGCGCTCGATACGGCGCTCGACGCGGTCGAGGCGGTCGAGGCGGAAACCCCGAGGCGCACGGGCGTCGCCCACCCCTAGGGTCGGGCCATGACTCGGCTGATCCTTCCCGACCTGACCCGCTTCGAGGACTGGCGCTCGCTCTGCGCCGAGCTGATGACCGAGACCGACATGCCCCACGGGAGCGGGCTGTGGGAGGTCGAGGCCGGGATCACCGAGGAGGGTCTGACCCAGCACGTCATCGCCTCGACCCGCTTCATGGACACCTCCCGGCCGGTGCCCGACGGCAAGGTGCACGCCACCCAGTTCTGGATCACCGACGACGAGGGCGCCCTGGTCGGCTTCCTCCACATGCGGCACACCCTCAACGAGTTCCTGCTCGACCGCGGCGGCCACATCGGGTACGGCGTCCGACCCTCCCGTCGTCGCGAGGGGCACGCGGGCCGGGCGCTCGGGCTCGGCCTCGACGCGCTGCGGGACCTGGGCGTCGAGCGGGCCCTGGTCACCTGCGACGACGACAACGAGGCCTCGGCGCGCACCATCGAGTCGCACGGCGGCGTGATGGAGGACGTCCGCGACGGCACCCGCCGCTACTGGATCGCGCTCGACTGACCCGCCGCACAGGTGGCGGCTTCGACCTCCTCCGGCGCCTCCTGCAGGTCGTCTCGCGGCACGTGTGCAGGATTCGCGACCAACCGAACCCGACCCCGCCGCATCTGTCATGGTGACCACCGAGACAGGGAGTGTGGATGAGCCGCAGACCCACCGACGAGCAGTTCAGCGCGTTCGTCGACGACGCCTGGAGACCGCTGTACCGGACGGCGTACCTCCTCCTCGGCGAGCACGCCGCGGCCGAGGACCTGACCCAGACGGCGCTGACGAAGACCTACGTCGCCTGGCCTCGCATCCGGGAGGCGGCGGCCGCCCACGGCTACGCCCGTACGACGCTTCTCAACGAGGCCCGCACACTGTTCCGCAAGGCGTCGTGGCGGCGGGAGATCGCCTCGGACGACCTGCCCGAACCGCGTCCGACACCGGGCGCCGATCCGTCCGATCGACCGACCGTCCTCGACGCGATGCGGGCACTGCCGCCACGCCAGCGCGCCGTCGTCGCTCTGCGCTTCTACGAGGACCTGAGCGTGGAGCAGACCGCAGCGCTGCTCGACTGCACCGCCGGCACGGTCAAGAGCCAGACCTCCGCCGCCCTGACCAAGCTGCGCCGCCTCCTGGGCGACGCCGTCCTGCCCGAAGGAGCCCTCCATGACTGAGCACCTGAGCATGCTGCTGCACGACGAGGCCGACTCACTGACCATCCCGTCGCCGCCGGCCGCCACCGTCCTGGCCAGGGGCCGCAAGCGCGTACGCCGCCGTCGGACCGCCCTCGTCTCGGCCGCGGCCGTCGCGATCATCGCGGCCGGCTCACTGGCCCAGCTCACCCACGGCCACGACCAGGCTGCGGTGGTGCTCGACCCGGCGACAGCGCCCGTCACCAGCGAGTGGGCGGTGGCGCAGGGCTCGACGATCCACCTCGGCACGGGCGCCAGCGCGACGGTCCCCGGCCAGGTGAAGGCGATGTACTACACCTCGGCCGGCACCCTCGTGAGGGTCGGCGCGTCTCCCTACACCGACGCCCCGGACTCCAACTACTGGCTGGCGCGCCCCGACGGCACCCTCACCGACTTCAAGCTCAGCCTCGGCGACCGCGTACCCGGGACCGACCCGACCCTGCCCTACCTCGCCTACGCCGACCAGGGCAGCGACGACCGGCACTGGAAGGTCGTGATCCGCGACGTCCGTGACGGCAGCACCGTGCGCGAGATCCCGGTCACGGGAGCCTTCACGTGGGGCGGCTGGGTCGCCCCGCCGGTCTCGCTGAGCGGTGATCACGTCTACGTCGGCGTCGACGGCACCCTGCTGGACGTCGCCTGGCGCACCGGCGCGGTCACGACCACCACGATCCCGACGCACATGCCGGAGGTCAGAGCGGGTCGCGACATCGTCTCGAGCGACGCCGACGGCACGGTCAGCGTCGTCGACCTCCCCAGCGGCCGGGCCGTCAAGACCTACCGCTACGACCCCGAGGCGGGGATGGTCCGGTGGCCACGGCTGTCGACGGACGGCACCCACCTGCTTCTGGCGCCGATGGGGATGTGCGACGAGGACGGCGCGTGCAGCTATGAGGGGCGGAGCACCCGGATCCAGGACCTCGCGAGCGGGGCGACGACGACGGCGAGACTCGCGTACGGCGCGTTCGGCTGGTCGGCGACCGGACGGTTGCTGGTCGTGGACGGCACGAGCGTGAAGTCCTGCGACGCCGACACGATGGTGTGTACGTCCACGCCGGTCACCCTCGACGGCACCGGGCCGATCCGGGTGAGCGGGAACGACAACGAGAGCTAGCCGGACCCGCCGACGCGACTTCCCCGACCGGGCCACGAAACGCGCAGCACGCTGGTGCAGACCAGTCGTCAGTCTTGTGGCCGGGTCGCGGAAGTTGCAGCCAGCGTCGGTCATGCTGGCCCGGTGGACACGGTGACGGCTCGGCGGGTGGCGCTGATCGTGGGAGCGCTGATCGTGATCTGGATCGGCGTCGTGCGCTACCGGACCGGCGACGTCCGAGCATGGCCGTCGGCGACACCGTCCACGCTGCACTTCGACGGCCGCCACTTCCGGCGCGGCCTCGAGCAGCCGGTCCCCGACGTCGACGTCGAGCGCGGGCACACCTGGGGCGGCGGCCAGATCTGGACGACGACCGCAGCCGGACTCCCGACCGTGCTCTGGGTGCGCGACGGTGAGACGTCGTACGCGTACGGGCTCGTGGGCGGCCCCTAGGCGTGCTCGGTCTCCAGCACGAGAAGTGACCTCTCGACCCGCGAGAAGTGACCTCTCGACCGACAAGAAGTGACCTCTCGGCTCAGAGCGCGGCGGGACCGCCCTCGAGCAGCCGAACGAAGCCGGGCTCGTCGAGGATGGTGAGACCGAGCTCCTCGGCCTTCTCGGCCTTCGAGCCCGCGTTCTCGCCGATCACGACGTAGTCCGTCTTCTTGGACACCGAGCCGGCGGCCTTGCCGCCGCGGCTGATGACGGCCTCCTTGGCCGAGTCGCGGGAGAAGCCGTCGAGGGAGCCGGTGACGACGACGGTGAGGCCCTCGAGCGTGCGCTCGACCGACTCGTCGCGCTCGTCGGCCATCACCACCCCGGCGGCGGCCCACTTGTCCACGATCTCGGCGTGCCAGGGCTCGCGGAACCAGGCGATCAGCGAGTCGGCGATGACCCCGCCGACGCCCTCGATCTCGGCGAGCCGGGCTCGCGCCGCGAGCGCACCGGCCGACGCCGACGCGACCGCCTCGCCACCCACCTCGGCCGCCTCGTCAGCATCGGGGTCGACGTCGGCGGCGACCGCCTCGTCGGCGGCCGCGACGACCTCACGCAGCGCCTCCATCGAGCCGAACTCCCCCGCGACCGCGCGCGAGGCGGTCGGGCCGACGTGGCGGATGGAGAGGCCGACCAGCACCCGCCACAGCGGCACCGACTTGCGCTCCTCGAGGTTGGTCAGGAGCTTGAGCGCGGTGGCCGTCAGCTGCGGACCGTCCTCGCCCTTCTTGGGTGCGCGGGTGAACAGGGGCGTACGGGCCAGCGCCTCGGCGTCGAGGGCGAAGATGTCGCCCTCGTTGCGCAGTGCACCCGACTCGAGCAGCGCGACGCAGGCCTCGTAGCCCATCCCCTCGATGTCGAACGAGCCGCGGCCGGCGACGTGGTTGACCCGCTCGGTGACCTGAGCTCGGCAGTACTGGTGGTTAGGGCAGCGCCGGTCCTTGTCGCCGGCCTTCTGCTCCACCAGCTCGGTGCCGCACGCCGGGCATACGGTCGGCGGCTCCCACGCGGCCAGGCCCTCGGGACGCAGCGCCAGCACCGGCCCGAGGATCTCCGGGATGACGTCCCCGGCCTTGCGCAGCACGATCGTGTCGCCGGGGCGGACGTCCTTGCGGGCGACCTCGTAGAAGTTGTGCAGGGTCGCCATCTCGACCGTCGATCCGGCCACCTTGACCGGCTCCATCACCCCGAACGGCGTCACCCGGCCGGTGCGGCCGGTGTTGACCTCGATCGCCAAGAGCTGGGTGGTGACCTCCTCCGGCGGGTACTTGTACGCGATCGCCCAGCGCGGGGCGCGCGACGTGGAGCCGAGGCGGCGCTGCAGCCCGACGTCGTCGACCTTGATCACGACACCGTCGATCTCGTGGGTCAGCACCTCGGGGTCGTGCCGGTGCTCGGCGAAGTACGCGATGAACTCCTCCACGCCGGCCAGGTCGGGCACCACCTTGACCAGCGGCGAGACCGGCAGGCCCCACGACGAGAGCGCGGCGTAGGCCTCGGACTGCGACCCGGCCTCGAAGCCCTCGCGTGCCCCGACGCCGTGGCAGGTCATCCGCAGCCGGCGCGACGCGGTGATCGCGGGATCCTTCTGTCGCAGGGAGCCGGCGGCGGTGTTGCGGGCGTTCGCGTAGAGCGGCTTCCCGGCGGCCTCCTGTTCGGCGTTGATCTCCTCGAACCGCTTGGTCGGCAGGTATACCTCCCCCCTGACCTCGATCAGCGCGGGCACCGGGTGCTGGGCCGATCCGGTCAGCCGCTGCGGGATCCCCTCGATGGTCAGCACGTTGGCGGTGACGTCCTCACCCGTCCGGCCGTCCCCGCGGGTCAGTGCTCGGGTGAGCCGGCCGCCCTCGTAGAGCAGGTTGATCGCCAGGCCGTCGAACTTCACCTCGCACAGCAGCGCCGGCGCCACCCCGGCGTCGCGCACCACGCGCTCGTACCAGGCAGTGGTCTCCTCGGTCGAGAAGGAGTTGTCGAGCGACTCCATCCGCTGGAGGTGGTCGATCGAGGCGAAGGCGGTGCCCTCGTACGCCCCCTTGCCCATCACCCGCTGGGTCGGGCTGTCGGGCGTCACCAGCTCCGGGTACTGCTCCTCGAGATCGCCCAGCCGCCGCAGCAGCACGTCGTAGTCGGCGTCGGACAGAGGCGAGGAGCCGTCGCGGTAGTAGGCGTCCGAGGCCGCCTCGATCTGCCCCGACAGGTCGGCGTGCAGGGCGGCGGGATCCTCGACGGGGCGCTCGGAGGTCATGGATCCCATCTTGCCGTGGACCTCCGACAGCCGCAGGAGCAGGCTGGTGCTCAGGACGCGTCGCCCCGACCCGCTGGTCTAGACCGGATCGCGAATATCGACTAGGTCGGAATGAAACGACGTCGTACCATCTTCCACATGAAACGAAACGGTTTCGTTTCATGTGAACACGACGTAAACAGGAGACACCGGTGAACCTCCCCCGCTCCCTGCGCCGCCCCCGTGTCGAGGGTGACCGCGAGCAGGAGATCTTCCGGACCACGCTCGCGATCCTCGGCGAGGTGGGCTACGACCGGCTGACCATGGATGCCGTGGCCAGCCGGGCGAAGGCGTCCAAGGCCACGCTCTACCGGCGCTGGTCCTCCAAGGCCACCCTCGTCATCGACGCCCTCCACGCCGACAAGTCACACACGGACCTGCCGGACACCGGCAACCTGCGCGACGACCTGACGGCGGCGTTCTGCGGACTGGGTGGCCTGACCGACCCCGAGATGCTGGCCACGATGAGCAGCGTCATCACCGCGATCGGCCGCGACCAGGAGTTCGCGGCCGCATTCCGGGAGCACTTCATCGGCACCAAGCTCGAGGCGAGCCGGACGATCTGGGACCGCGCCCAGGCGCGCGGCGAGCTCCGTCCCGACCTCGACATCGAGCTGATCAGCCATGCGATGCCCGGCATCGTCCTGCACCGCGTCCTCATGCTCGGCGAGCCCGCCACCGAGGAGCTCGTCACGCACGTGATCGACCAGATCATCCTGCCCGCCGCGACATCCACGACCCACAAGGACTGACATGACCACCACCGACGCCACAAGCGTCGAGAAGACCACCGGCAGCAAGCACCTCGGATGGGCACTCGTGCTCATCTGCATCGCCCAGCTGATGGTGGTGCTCGACTCGAGCATCGCGAACATCGCGCTCCCCTTCATCCAGAAGGACCTCGACTTCTCCGCCTCGTCCCTGACCTGGGTCGTGACCGGCTACTCCCTCACCTTCGGTGGCCTGCTGCTCCTCGGCGGCCGCCTGGGAGACCTCTACGGCCGCCGTACGGTCTTCATGATCGGCCTGGTCGCCTTCGCGATCGCCTCCCTCGTCGGAGGCCTCGCGCAGGACGAGGCCATGCTGCTGATCTCGCGCGGCGTCCAGGGCGCCGCTGCCGCGCTCGCCGCGCCGTCGGCCCTCGCGCTGATCACCACCACCTTCCCGGCCGGCCCGTCCCGCAGCCGCGCCTTCGCCGTCTACGCGGCCATGTCGGGTGTCGGCGCGGCCGTCGGCCTCGTCCTCGGCGGCTGGCTGACCGGCCTGAACGGTGTCTTCGGCGTCGACGTCGAGGGCTGGCGCCTGACGTTCCTGATCAACGTCCCGATCGGCATCATCGCCGCGATCCTCGCCCCGATGGTCCTGCCGGACTCCGAGCGTCACACCGGTGACCTCGACGTCCCCGGCGCCATCACCGCCACCGGCGGCCTGCTGGCGATCGTGTACGGCCTCTCCCGCGCCGGCAGCGACGGCTGGACCGACGGCGCGACCCTCGGCTTCCTCATCGGCGGCATCGTCCTGCTCGCGATCTTCGCCGTCATCGAGACCCGGGTGCAGCACCCGCTGCTGCCGTTCCGGATCTTCGCCAACCAGACCCGCGCGTCGTCCTTCGTGGCGATGATGCTGCTGCCGGCCGCGATGTTCGCGATGTTCTTCTACCTGTCGCAGTACACCCAGCTGGTCAAGGGCTTCAGCCCGCTGCACACCGGCGTCTCGTTCCTGCCGTTCTGCTTCGGCATGGTCTTCGCGGCGACGCTCGCCTCGCAGCTGGTCAACCGGATCGACCCGCGCTACATCGCCGGCGTCGGCACCCTGCTGGCTGCGATCGCCCTCTTCGGGTTCTCGCGGATGCCGTACGACACCTCGCTGCCGATCCAGGACGTCCAGGGCAACTACTGGACCCACCTGTTCCCGTGGATGCTGCTGATGTCGATCGGCATGGGCATGACCTTCGTGACGGTCACCCTGACCGCCGTGCACCACCTGCGCCCCGAGGACTCGGGCATCGGCTCCGGCGTCCTCAACACGATGCAGCAGGTCGGCGGCGCGCTGGGCCTGGCGATCCTCTCCTCGGTCGCCACCCACGTGATGACCAACGACACCGCCCGCATCACCAAGGAGGCCGCGGCCGCCGGCGGCGGCAAGCCCGACGCGAACGTGCTGGCCACGATCTACCACCAGATCTTCGCCCACGGCGCGACCACCGCGTTCCTGGTCGGCTCGATCATGGCGATCGTCGGCTCGGCGATCATCTGGCTCTTCCTCAACGTGAAGCACGAGGAGCTCGCCACCGACGGCCCGGAGGGCGTGCACGCGGGCTGAGCCTGCGGTCGTACAGCCTGCACCAACCCACGCCCGAACGGGCCCGGACTCTGCGGAGTCGGGGCCCGTTCGGCGTCTCGTACCCCCGTCATGCCCCACCGGGACCCCGCAGGGACCTTGTGCCCTCAAGCCTCATCCGATCCGGCCGCGGGCCGAAGGAGGGGGCGCACCAGGACGAGGGGAAACAGACGAGGGGAAACAACAGCATGCGCCGTGCCGACGTCACGCCGACCGGGATCGAACGGACCTTCCGCGACGACCAGATCATCGTCTCGAAGACGGATCCGCAAGGACGGCTGACGTACGTCAACCGGCTCTTCGCCGAGATCAGCGCCTTCCGCGAGGAGGAGCTGATCGGGGAGCCGCACAACGTCATCCGCCACCCCGACATGCCCCGCGCCGTCTTCGCGCTGATGTGGGAGCGGATCCGGGCCGGGCAGGAGATCTTCGCGTACGTGATCAACCTGGCCCGCGACGGCGCGCACTACTGGGTGCTCGCCCACGTCACGCCGAGCCTCGACGCGTCCGGCGCGATCATCGGCTACCACTCCAACCGACGCGCCGTCCCGCCGGCGAAGGCCGCTCAGATCGGCGCGCTCTACCGCGAGGTCCGCGCCGCCGAGGCGCCGTACGCGAACGCCCACGAGGCCGTCGCCGCCGGCCGCGCGGTGCTGGAGCGGCACTTCGCACCCGCGTGCGCGGCGTACGACGAGCGGATCTGGTCGGTCATCAACGCGGGGGTGGCGGCATGACCGCGATGGCGAGCCGCCCGGGGCTCGAGCCGGGGCCCGACCTCGAGATCGCGGCGCTGCAGGACCGGATCGCCCGCTACGAGGGTGCCCTCGCCGCCATCGCCGCGCTGTTCGACGGCGCCGCCGCCGGTGACCTCGAGCCGCGGCTGCCCGCCCTGGGTGGGAGCAGCGGCGACCTGATCGCCGTACGGGACAGCGTCAACCACTTCCTCGATCTGACCGACGCCTACGTCCGCGAGTCGCAGGCCTCCCTGCAGGCCGCGAGCGAGCAGCGGTTCCACCGCCGCTTCCTGCCCGAGGGCATGGTCGGCTCCTTCGGCGCCGGTGCGCGCACGATCAACGTCGCGATCGCGGCGATGGCCGGCACCCAGGCCCAGCTGCAGGCCGCGCACGAGGAGCGGCGCCGACTCGCCGACGAGTTCGAGGAGGTCGTGCTCGGCCTCTCCGACCGGGTCTCGGCGGCGGCGGGCGAGGTGCAGGACGCCGCCCACGGCCTGGCCTGCACCGCCGAGCAGACGGCCGTACGGGCCGGTCTGGTCGCCACCGGCTCGGACACCGCCACCCAGGCGGTCACCACCGCGGCCGCGGCCGTGGAGGAGCTGGCCAGCACCGTCGGCGCGATCGCCGAGCAGACCGACGAGTCCAACCGCGCCGGCGAGCAGGCAGTCCAGGACGCCGAGGCGACCCACGGCACCGTCACACTCCTCGCGACCGCCTCGCAGGAGATCGGCGCGATCGTCGGCCTGATCCAACAGGTCGCGAGCCAGACCCGGCTGCTCGCCCTCAACGCGACCATCGAGGCGGCCCGCGCCGGAGAGGTCGGCAAGGGCTTCGCCGTGGTCGCCTCCGAGGTGAAGACGCTGGCCACCCAGACGTCGGAGGCCACCGACCGGATCTCCGAGCAGGTCGGCTCGATCCAGGGCGCGACCGAGGAGGTCGTCAAGGCCATCAACGGCATCACCGGCACGGTCCGGGGCATGGGCACCAACCTGGGGCAGATCGCCCAAGCGGTCTCCGAGCAGCGCCGGGCGACCGGCGAGCTCAGCGAGACCACCACGCGAGCGGCCGGCGCCGTGACGGAGGTCGGCACCGACATCGGCGAGATCGGCAGCGCGACGGAGAGCACCAGCGCGGGCGCGGCCCAGCTGACGTCCTCAGCGCAGGACCTGACCCGGTTGGCGACGGACCTTCGTCGACACGTCGGGACGTTCCTGACGGCGATCCGGTAGCCGGTCGCGGCTCAGGCGGTCACGGCGCTCTCGATCGCCTCGACGAAGGCGTCGAGGTCGTCCGGCTTGCGGCTGGTGATGAGGTTGCCGTCGACCACGACCTCCTCGTCCACCCAGCTCGCACCGGCGTTGCGCAGGTCGTCGGCCAGGCTCGGCCAGCTGGTCAGCGTGCGGTCGCCCGCCCGGCCGGCGGAGACGAGCAGCCAGGGCCCGTGGCAGATCATCGCGAGCGTCTTGCCGGCCTCGTCGAACGCCCTGACCAGCTCCTGAGCGCGCTCGTCCGTCCGGATGCGATCGGCGTTCACCGTGCCGCCCGGCACGACGAGCACGTCCGTACGTGCGACGTCGAGGTCGTCGAAGGTGCCGTCCACGTCGACCTTCTGCGTCGGCTCGGTGTCGCCCTGCGTGGCCTGGATCGGCTCACGTGCGCTCGAGTAGACCCCGACGCTCGCCCCCGCCGCGCGCAGCCGGTCGCGTGGGACGACGAGCTCGGCCTCCTCGAAGAAGTCGGTGGCGATGATCGCGATCCGCTTTCCGGACATGCCGGTCATGGGCTACCTCCTGAGGTTGTCGGTCACTGCCGTCCCCCGGTACCCACCATCCGGTCAGTCGCTCAGCGAGGAGGCGCTGGTGCGCGCCAGCGCCATCGCGCGCCGGCTCCACTCCACCGAGGCGCCGGCCAGGCCACAGGCCGGGGTGATCGCGAGCGAGACCTCGTGCGGATCGAGGCCGACCAGGTCGAGCCAGCGCAGCACCCGCTCGGTGACCTGCTTGTCCGACAGCCGGTCGACCGGGTCCGTCTCGAGCACCGACGGGACGGCGCCGAGCGCCACCGTCTCTCCCGCCTCCAGCGCCTCGGCCAGCTGATCGACGTCGCGGGCGCTCAGCTGGGCCATGTCGACCGCCAGTCCCCTCGCCCCCGCAGACCCTGAGGAGCCTTCGACCGAGGAGCAGGCGTCCCGGAGGGCGCCCCGGACCAGGTCCCACGGCGTGGCCGCGGCGCACGAGTGCACCCACGGCTCGGCACCCTCGCCGGCGATCGCCTCGAGGACCCACGCGAGGCCCTGCGAGGCCTCCGGCAGGTCGATGGAGCGGTGCCGGCCGTAGCCGCTCGCGGTGGGGATCCGAGCGTTGATCACCGCGTCGAGCGCGGGCTCGTCGACCTGTACGACCAGTCGTCCGACGCCAGGGAGTCGGCGGCGCACGTCGCGCAGATGCGTCCGTACGCCCTCCGCCAGCGCCTGCGCGAGCTCGCGGCGTGCGCCGTGGTCGGCGAGGAGGCGGTCACCGCGAGGGCGCTCGACGGTCGAGGCCAGCGTCCACGGGCCGGCGACCTGGATCTTGAAGTCGCCCTCGTACCCCTGTGCCAGCTCCTCGAGCACGTCGAGGTCCTGCGCCAGCAGCGAGCGAGCGCGGCGCTGGTCCACGCCCGGGGAGCCTGCGGAGCCGGTGAGCCGCCAGCCGGCGGGCTGGAGATCGGCGTCGAGTCCCTCGACGACCGCGAGGGCGCGGCCGATCATGTCGGCGCCGACCCCGCGAGCGGGCAGCTCGGGCAGGTGCGGCAGTCCGTGGTCACCCGCCAGCTGGTCGAAGACCGTCTTGACCGCCTCGGCGAGATCGGTGCCGGGCAGCGATCCGATCCCGGTGGCGACGACGCTCATCGGCGCGCCCAGCGGTGGGGGTAACACGATGTCTGCTCGGGTAGCAGCGCGACGCAACGTGCGGTTACTCCAGTGGACATCGTGTTACCCCTCCTGCACGCGCCGGGTCGAGGCGATCGTCGCCGACCCGACGACGCGGCTGCCGTCGTAGATCACCGCGGCCTGGCCGGGGGCGACGCCGTACGCCGGATCGAGCAGCTCGATGGCGACGGTCTCGACCGGCGCGATCTCCGGACCCCGTTCGACGGTGACGACGGCCCGGTGCTCGCCGCCGTGGGCGCGCAGCTGGACCGTGACGCCCTCCCCGGAGAGGTGCTGCGGCGCGACGCCGCACCAGCGCGGTCGGATGCCGGTGATCCGGTCGATCGCGAGATGCTCGCGCGGCCCGACGGTGACGGTGCCGGAGACCGGCTCGATGTCGAGCACGAAGCGCGGCTTGCCGTCGGCCGCAGGGACGCCGAGGCGCAGGCCGCGGCGCTGGCCGATGGTGAAGGCGACGGTGCCGGCGTGCGAGCCGACCACCTCGCCGGCCTCGTCGACGATCGAGCCGCCCTGGTTGGGCTGCCGCTCGCCGAGCTTCTCCTTGAGCCAGCCCGCGTTGTCGCCGTCGGCGACGAAGCAGATGTCGTGCGAGTCGGGCTTGTCCGCGACCAGCAGCCCGCGACGGGCGGCCTCCTCGCGCACCAACGGCTTGGGCGTGTCCGCGAGCGGGAAGAGCGCGTGCCTGAGCTGGTCCTGGGTCAGGACGCCGAGCACGTAGCTCTGGTCCTTGGCGCCGTCGATCGCGCGGTGCAGCTCGACGGACCCGTCGCCGGTCTCGCGCACCTCGGCGTAGTGCCCGGTCACCACGGCGTCGAAGCCGAGCGCCAGCGCACGGTCGAGCACCGCCTCGAACTTGATCTTCTCGTTGCACCGCAGGCACGGGTTGGGCGTACGCCCGGCGGCGTACTCGCTCATGAAGTCCTCGACCACGTCCTCGTGGAACCGCTCGGAGAGGTCCCAGACGTAGAACGGGATGCCGATGACGTCGGCGGCACGGCGGGCGTCGTTGGCGTCCTCGATCGTGCAGCAGCCGCGCGCGCCGGAGCGGTAGGACGCAGGGTTGCGCGAGAGCGCGAGGTGGATGCCGGTGACGTCGTGTCCGGCCTCGACCGCGCGGGCGGCGGCGACGGCCGAGTCGACCCCGCCGGACATGGCGGCGATCACTCTCATCGGCTCACCGCATCCCCGCCGATGTGGCCCGCTCGACGCACGGCCCGATGGCGGCGACCAGTGCGTCGACATCCTCCACGGTCGAGGTGTGCCCGAGGGAGAAGCGCAGGGAGCTGCGCGCCTCGTCCTCGGTGCGCCCCATCGCGAGCAGCACGTGCGAGGGCTGCGGCACGCCTGCGGAGCACGCCGAGCCGGTGGAGCACTCGATGCCCTGGGCGTCGAGCAGCATCAGCAGCGAGTCGCCCTCGCAGCCGGGGAAGGAGAAGTGCGCGTTGCCCGGAAGGCGATGGACCCCGGCCGGATCGGTGGCCGCGCCGTTGAGGACGGCGTCCGGCACCGAGGCGAGGACGCCGGCCACGAGCCGGTCCCGCAGTGCGCCGAGGCGCTGGGCGTACGCGGCCTGCTCCTTCACCGCCAGCTCGATGGCCGCCGCGAACCCGGCGATCGCGGGTACGTCGATGGTGCCGCTGCGCACGTCACGCTCCTGCCCGCCGCCGTGCAGCAGCGCGGTGAGCTCGAGCTCGCGGCGGACCAGCAGGGCGCCGACGCCGTAGGGGCCGCCGAGCTTGTGCCCGGTGAGGGTGAGCCCGTCGACACCGCGTGCCGAGAAGTCCACGGAAACCGCTCCGACGGCCTGGACGGCGTCGGTGTGCACCGGGATGCCGTGCTCGCTCGCGATGTCGACGACCAGGTCGAGGGGCTGCACGGTGCCGACCTCGTTGTTGGCCCACATCACCGACACCAGCGAGACGGTGTCGGGGTCGCGTGCGATCGACTCGCGCAGCGCGCTCACCACGAGGCGGCCGTCGCCGTCGACCGGGAGCAGCTCGACCTCGACGCCTCCGGTCGAGCCGAGCCAGTGGAGCGCATCGAGCACGGCATGGTGCTCGATCGCGGTGGAGAGGATCCGGGTACGACGCGGGTCCTGCGCGACCCGGGCCCAGTGGGTCCCCTTGATCGCCAGGTTGTCGGCCTCCGTGCCACCGGAGGTGAACACCACCTCGCCGGGCCGGCAGCCGAGCGCCTGCGCGATCGTCTCGCGCGACTCCTCCACCACCCGGCGCGCGCGGCGCCCGGAGGCGTGCAGCGACGAGGCGTTGCCCACCTGGAGGAGATGGGCGTTCATCGCCTCGACGGCGGCCGGCACCATCGGCGTGGTGGCAGCATGGTCGAGGTAGACGGTCCGCGGCGCACGATTCATGACGACCCCAGGGTACGGCGCACCCGTGCACGCCCCGTAACCCGGCGTTCAACCTCTGCGCCTAGCCTCGCAGCATGATCGACGACCTGCGCGCCTACATCGATCGCCTCCTGGTGGAGGGCCACACGATCGGTGACGACCACGACGACGACCCGATCCTCATCGATCCGACCGGCAAGGCCGTCGACACGTGGCGGGAGAACTACCCGTACGAGGAGCGTCTGGACCGCGCGGTCTACGACCTGCAGAAGTACGAGCTGCAGGTCGAGCTGATCAAGTTCCAGAACTGGCAGCAACGCACCGGCCACCGCCACATCGTCCTCTTCGAGGGCCGCGACGCGGCCGGCAAGGGCGGCACGATCAAGCGCTTCATGGAGCACCTCAACCCGCGCTACGCGCGCACCGTCGCCCTGGTGAAGCCGAGCGAGCGCGAACAGACGCAGTGGTACTTCCAGCGCTACCTCAACCACCTGCCCGCGGCCGGCGAGCTCGTCCTGTTCGACCGCTCCTGGTACAACCGGGCCGGCGTCGAGCGGGTGATGGGCTTCTGCTCGGACACCGAGTACGACAGGTTCATGGAGCAGGCGCCGAAGCTGGAGAAGATGCTGGTCGACTCAGGCATCGCCGTCACCAAGTTCTGGTTCTCGGTGACCCAGTCCGAGCAGCGCACCCGCTTCATCATCCGGCAGGTCGACCCGGTGCGGCAGTGGAAGCTCTCGCCCATGGACCTCGAGTCGCTGGACCGCTGGGACTCCTACACCGCGGCCAAGGAGGAGATGTTCCTCCAGACGGACACCAAGACGGCGCCGTGGATCACGATCAAGTCCAACGACAAGAAGCGCGCCCGGCTCAATGCGATGCGCTACTTCCTGTCCACCGTCGACTACGACGGCAAGGACGAGTCGGTCGTCGGTGAGCCCGACCCGCTGATCGTCAAGCGCGGCAAGCACGCCATCGGCGACTGATCGCCCGACGGCTATTGCTCGAGGTCGGCCTGGAGCTCGGTCTCGAGCGGCCAGCCGCCGCTGGCGAGCAGCGCGGAGACCCGGATGAGGTCGTCGGCGCTGCACCGCTGGTAGGCGTGCTCGCGCACGAGCGCCTTGATGTCCTCGGCGGTGGTCGGGACGTCACCGAGCGAGATCGACTGCATCGCCAGCTGGTCGGCGATCTCGACCAGCTCCTCCTCGCTCAGCTGGCGTCGCATGACCGCCAGCACCGGCGGGTAGTCCCCCGGCGGGATGCCGTCGGGGTAGCCCGCTTTGAGCCAGGCGACGATCCGGCCGACCGGCGACGTCACTTCTTCGCCACCTGCGACGGCCAGATCCCGTTGAACTGCAGCTCCTTGCCGTGGCCGCCGACGATGATGTAGTAGATCCCGATCGCGAGGATGTAGAGCACCACCGCGAAGAGCACGTACGCCAACAGCTTGCCGGCCGGGTGGCCGGAGCGGGCAGGGGCACCCTCGGTGGCCTCGCTGGCCGAGCCCCAGGCGAGAGAGCGCACTCCGAGAGCGAAGATCACCGGAAGGCCGGCACCGAGGACGACGCTGGCGAGCAGGACCTGCCAGATCGCCTTGCCGGCGTAGTGCAGATCCTTGACGAACGCTTCTCCGCCGCTCATGCGACACCTCCCGAAGTGAGCTCGGCGTCGGGGGCCGAGGCGGCCGGCATGCCCGACCAGTCGTCGTTGACGTTGTGTGCGCCGACCGCGTTGGCCCGCGAGCGCTGGTAGATGTACCCGGCCAGGCCGAGCATGATGACGAACTCCACGATCGCGCCGGCGACGTCGCCCAGCAGGTGCCCGATCACCCACATCGCACCGCCGACGACGGCAGCTGCGGGCAGGGTGAGCAGCCAGCCGACGACCATCCGGCCGGCTACGCCCCAGCGCACCTCGGCGCCGGGCTTGCCGAGGCCGGTGCCGAGGATGGAGCCGGTGGCGACGTGGGTGGTGGAGAGCGCGAAGCCGAGATGGCTGGAGGACAGGATGACCGCGGCCGAGGACGCCTCGGCCGCCATGCCCTGCGGCGACTCGATCTCGACGAGGCCCTTGCCGAGCGTACGGATGATGCGCCAGCCGCCGAGGTAGGTGCCGGCGGCGATGGCCACGGCGCAGACCAGCTTGACCCAGAACGGGATGTTGGTGGCGTCGGCGCTCCAGTGGTTGGTCGCGATCAGGGCGAGGGTGATCACGCCCATCGTCTTCTGTGCGTCGTTGGTGCCGTGCGCGAGGCTGACCAGCGAGGCGGTGCCGATCTGGCCCCAGCGGAAGCCTGATTCGCTGGTCTTGTGCGACATGCCGGCGATGATCTTGTAGATGATCCAGGTGCCGAGGCCGGCGACCAGGGCCGCGACGACCGGCGAGGCGAACGCGGGCAGGAGCACCTTGCCGACGACGCCGTCCAGCTTGGTGCCGTCGCCGACCCAGTTGACGCCGTCCCAGCCGTTCGCCGCGATCGCGGCGCCGATGAGGCCGCCGAAGAGCGCGTGGCTCGAGCTGGACGGGAGGCCGAGCAGCCAGGTCAGCAGGTTCCACACGATGCCGCCGATGAGACCGCCCAGGACGATCATGAGCAGCGCATCACCCGACATCGTGAGGTGCGCCGGCGTCACGGCACCGGTCGTCGGATCGGTCGTCGACGCCGAGAAGGTCTTGACGACCGCATTGGTCACGGTCAGGGCCACGGCGACGGAGAGGAACGCTCCGACGAGGTTCATCACCGCCGAGAGCGCCACGGCGACCTTGGGCTTCAGCGCCCCGGTCGCGATCGACGTCGCCATGGCGTTGCCGGTGTCGTGGAATCCGTTGGTGAAGTCGAAGCCGAGTGCCGTCACGACGACAAGCACCAACACCAGAGTCTCTGCGCTCACGACTAGAGCGTGACTGCTCCCGAGCCCCTCAACCACATCGCCGACGGCCAGTTCGCCGATTGTTCAACTCCGGTTCACCCGATCAGGCGGGGAGCAGGACGAGGTCGTCGCGGTGCACCACGGCGCGTGCGTACGAGGAGCCGAGCTCCTCCGCGATCTGCTGGGTCGAGCGGCCCTGGAGACGGGGCACCTCGTCGGCGTCGAAGTTGACCAGGCCACGCGCGACGGCGACCCCGTCGGGGCCGATCAGGTCGACCGGGTCACCGGCGTGGAACTCGCCCCGAGCACCCGTGACGCCCGCAGCCAGCAACGAGGCGCCGCGCTCGCGCAGCGCCCGGACGGCGCCCGCGTCCAGCATGATGGCGCCGGTGGGCTCGGTGGCGTGCTCCAGCCACAGCAGCCGGGTGGCGCGGCGCTTGCCGGTGGCGTGGAAGAGGGTGCCGACCCGCTCCCCCGCCAGGGCGTCGGCGGCGTTGGGGGCGGCGGTCAGCACGACCGGGATGCCGGCCTCGACGGCGATCCGGGCTGCCTCGAGCTTCGTCACCATGCCGCCGGTGCCGACGCCGGCGACGCCCGCCGAGCCCACCTTCACGCCGGCCAGGTCGGCCAGGTCGGCGACCTCGGCGATCAGCTGGGAGCCGGGCTGCGAGGGCGGGGCGTCGTAGAGGCCCTCGACGTCGCTCAGCAGGATCAGCAGGTCGGCCCGCACGAGGTGCGCGACGAGCGCGGCCAACCGGTCGTTGTCGCCGAAGCGGATCTCCGAGGTGGCGACGGTGTCGTTCTCGTTGACGATCGGGATGACACCGAGCTCGAGCAGGGTCGAGAAGGTCTGGGTGGCGTTGCGGTAGTGCCCACGGCGGGTGACGTCGTCCACGGTCAGCAGGACCTGCCCGGCGATGAGACCGTGCCGGGCGAGCTCCGCGGTGTAGCGGTGCACCAGCAGCCCCTGTCCCACGGAGGCGGCGGCCTGCTGGGCCGCAAGTGCCTTGGGCCGCTTGCTCAGCCCGAGCGGGGCCAGGCCCGCGGCGATCGCACCCGAGGAGACCAGGACGACCTCGGCGCCACGTGCGCGTACGCCGGCGAGGACGTCGACCAGCGCGGAGAGCCGGGCCGGGTCGATGCCGCCGTCGACGGTCGTCAGTGACGAGGAGCCGACCTTGACGACGACCCGCTTCGCCTCCGAGACCTCGGGCCGGAGGCTCACTCCTCGCCCTCGGCGGACTCCTCGGTGCTCTTTTCCGCAGGCGTGCCCGGGTCGCTCTCCGAGAGGTCGAAGAGATCAGGGGCCGGGTCCACGTCCGGGTCCTCCGCCGAGCCGATCTCGTAGCCGTAGGTGCCGTCGACGTAGTTGTCCTTGTCGAGGCGGCGGGCGACATCGGCGCGGGTCTCGTTCTCGGCACGCTCCGGCATGGCCTCCTGGATGTCGCGACGACGCTTGGCCGCGGGGCGGTCCTCCCGCAGACGCTCGTCCTCGCCACGCCGGCCGAGCATCTCCGCGCCGGCCTCGATCGAGGGCTTGAAGTCGAAGACGACCGCGTTGCCCGTCGGGTCGCCGATGATGACGGCGTCGCCCTCCTCGGCACCGATCTTGGCCAGCTCGGTCTCGACGCCGAGCCGGTTGAGCCGGTCCGCGAGGTAGCCGACGGCCTCCTCGTTGTTGAAGTCGGTCTGGCGCACCCAGCGCTCCGGCTTCTCGCCCCGCACGACGTAGCCGTCGGGGGTCGCCGTGATGGTGAATTCGGCGCCGCGCTTGCCCTCGTGCGGGCGCAGCACGATCCGCTGCGGCTCGACGACCGGCTTGTCGACGCGGGCCGCCGCGACCAGCTCGGCCATCGCGAAGATCAGCTCGCGGGTGCCCTCGCCGGAGGCCGCGGAGATCTCGAAGACCCGGAAGCCCCGGGCCTCGATGTCCGCGCGGGTGATCTCGGCCATCTCACGGCCGTCGGGTACGTCGACCTTGTTGAGCGCGACCAGGCGAGGACGGTCGTCGAGGCCGCCGTAGCGCCGCAGCTCGTCCTCCATCACCTCGAGGTCGTCGAGCGGGTTGCGGCCCGGCTCGATGTTGATCGTGTCGATGACGTGCAGCAGGGCAGCACAGCGCTCGATGTGACGCAGGAAGTCATGACCCAGGCCGCGACCCTCGGCGGCGCCCTCGATCAGGCCGGGCACGTCGGCCACGGTGAAGGTCATCTCGCCGGCCTGGACGACGCCGAGGTTGGGGACGAGCGTGGTGAACGGGTAGTCGGCGATCTTGGGACGGGCCCGCGAGATCGCGGCGATCAGCGACGACTTGCCCGCGCTCGGGTAGCCGACCAGACCGATGTCGGCGACGACCTTGAGCTCGAGGCCGATCTGGCGCTCCTCGCCCGGCTCGCCGAGCAGCGCGAACCCGGGGGCCTTGCGCTTGGCCGAGGCCAGCGCGGCGTTGCCGAGGCCGCCACGGCCACCCTCGGCGATGACGAGCTCGGTGCCGATGCCGACCATGTCGGCGAGGACGTTGCCCTCCATGTCGGTGACGACGGTGCCGTCCGGGACGGAGAGCACGACGTCCTCGCCGTGGCCGCCGTTGCGGAAGTTGCCGGCGCCCTGGCCGCCGTTGCCGGCGCGACGCTTGGGGCTGTGGTGGTAGTCGATCAGCGTGCTGACGTCGCCGTCGACCCGCAGGATGACGGAGCCACCGGGGCCGCCGTTGCCGCCGTCGGGGCCGCCGAGGGGCTTGAACTTCTCGCGGTGGACCGAGGCCACGCCGTGGCCACCGCGTCCTCCGCTGACGTGCAGCGTGACGCGGTCGACGAACGAGGGCACAGCCATGGCACTTCTACTTTCGGAGGTTGTCGGGCCGGCGTCCAGGCAAACAGCCGGCAAATGCCGCAGGGCGCCCCCAATCCTAGGGGCGCCCTGCGGGAAGTGATGCGTCAGCGGAGCTGGTGTCAGCCCTGCG
The DNA here is from genome assembly GCF_055391535.1 of Nocardioides sp. JCM 18998. Classification (NCBI taxonomy): domain Bacteria; kingdom Bacillati; phylum Actinomycetota; class Actinomycetes; order Propionibacteriales; family Nocardioidaceae; genus Nocardioides; species Nocardioides sp. JCM 18998. The sequence goes on along the minus strand of NZ_AP043886.1, from coordinate 2,529,073 downwards.
CGACGATGTTGACGACGCGGCGACCGCGACGCGTGCCGAACTCGACCGCACCCGGCTGCAGCGCGAAGAGGGTGTCGTCGCTGCCGCGGCCGACGCCGGCGCCCGGGTGGAAGTGCGTGCCACGCTGGCGGACGATGATCTCGCCGGCGTTGACGAGCTGACCGCCGAAGCGCTTGACGCCGAGGCGCTGGGAGTTCGAGTCGCGGCCGTTCTTGGTGGACGCCGCACCCTTCTTGTGAGCCATGATTCAGTCCTTTGGGATCTGTTCGAAGGAAGAGTCGCGCAACGCTCAGGCGTTGATCGCGGTGACCTTGACCTGGGTGTACTTCTGGCGGTGACCCTGGCGCTTCTTGTAGCCGGTCTTGTTCTTGTACTTCTGGATGATGATCTTCGGGCCCTTGGTGCCACCGAGGACCTCAGCCGTCACGGACGCCTTGTCCAGACCCGTCGAGCTGACCTTCTCGCCATCGACCACGAGCACGACCGGCAGGGTCAGGGACTCGCCGACACCGGTCTCGACCAGGTCGATCTCGATGACGTCGCCGACGGCAACCTTCTGCTGGGTGCTGCCAGCCTTCACGATCGCGTACACCGCGGTCTCCTTCATCTGCTTGCCGAACTCAAATCCTTGGATCTGCGGCACACAACGACCTCGGCTGACGAGGTGGGATGCTCACAGAGGACGTGCAACACACGCCGAAGATCAATAGTACGGATGGCCGCCGAACACCGCAAAACGCGGCGTACGACGGCCATCCGATCGTTGCTCGATGCCCGGTCCGGGCACGGGATCAGCGCTTGCGCGCGCCCCGCTTCTTCACCGGGACGTGCTCCATCGGGTGCTCCTCGACGGCGGGCTCCTCGGCCGGCTCTGCGGTGGTCACCGCGCGGCTCGCGCCGCCACGGGTCCGGGTGATCACCTTCGGCGGCTCCGGGGTGGAGATCTCCGCCGCGACCGGCTCGGCGGCGACGACCACCGGGACGGGCTCGGTGACAGCCGGGGTCACACCCGCCGGACGGCTCGCACCGCGGCGACCGCGCGTACGGGTGACGACGGTGACGGCCGGGGCTTCGGTGGGCTCCGCCGGGGCCTCGGTGGGCTCCGCAGGGGCCTCGGCGACCGGCGCGACCTCGTCCTCGACGTCCGCGGTCACCTCGAACTCCTCGACCACGACGGCCTCGGCCGGCTCGGCCGGCTCGGCCGCCTCGACCTCGAGCGCCTCGGCGGCTGCCGCGGCGAGCTCCTCGTCGTGGCGCGCCATCGCGGCGAACTCCGCCGGGGACGGGTGGTGGTGCTCGTCAGCGGCCGCCGACTGCTGGCCCGACTGCTGGCCCGGCTGCTGGGCGGCGGGCTGCTCGTCGCCACCGTTGCCGCGGCCCTTGCCGCCACGACGACGCGAGCGACGCGGCTCGTCGGGCAGGACGCCGGAGCTCTTGCCCTCCTCGACCGGGTGCTCGTGGGTGATCACGCCGCGGCCGTGGCAGTGCGTGCAGTTCTCGGAGAACGCCTCGAGCAGACCGGTGCCGATCCGCTTGCGCGTCATCTGCACCAGGCCCAGCGAGGTGACCTCGGCGACCTGGTGGCGGGTGCGGTCGCGGCCCAGGCACTCGACCAGGCGGCGCAGCACCAGGTCGCGGTTGGACTCGAGCACCATGTCGATGAAGTCGACGACGATGATGCCGCCGATGTCGCGCAGCCGGAGCTGGCGCACGATCTCCTCGGCCGCCTCCAGGTTGTTCTTGGTGACGGTCTCCTCGAGGTTGCCGCCGGAGCCGGTGAACTTGCCGGTGTTGACGTCGACGACCGTCATCGCCTCGGTGCGGTCGATGATCAGCGAGCCGCCGGAGGGCAGCCAGACCTTGCGGTCCAGGCCCTTGGCGATCTGCTCGTCGATCCGGTAGGTCAGGAAGGCGTCGCGGCCGTCCTCACCGGGCACGAACCGCTCGAGCCGCTCCGCCAGGTCGGGGGCGACGTGCTCGACGTACCCGTTCACGGTCTCCCACGCCTCGTCGCCCTGGATGACCAGCTTGGCGAAGTCCTCGGTGAAGAGATCGCGGACGACCTTGAGGGTGAGGTCGGGCTCGCCGTACAGGAGCTGCGGGTTGCCGCTGCCCTTGCCGGACGTCTTCGCCTCGATGTCCTCCCAGCGCGCCTTGAGGCGCTCGACGTCGCGGGTGAGCTCGTCCTCGGCGGCACCCTCGGCCGCCGTACGCACGATCACGCCGGCCGTGTCCGGGACGATCTCCTTGAGCAGCGTCTTGAGCCGGTTGCGCTCGGTGTCGGGCAGCTTGCGCGAGATGCCCGAGGTGGTGCCGTCCGGGACATAGACCAGGAACCGGCCCGCCAGGCTGATCTGGCTGGTGAGGCGGGCGCCCTTGTGGCCGATCGGGTCCTTGGTGACCTGCACCAGGATGGTCTGGCCGGAGCTCAGCACCGACTCGATCTTGCGCGGCTGGCCCTCCCGCCAGCCCAGTGCGGCCCAGTTGACCTCACCGGCGTAGAGCACGGCGTTGCGGCCCTTGCCGATGTCGACGAAGGCGGCCTCCATGCTCGGCAGCACGTTCTGGACGCGGCCGAGGTAGATGTTGCCGATCAGCGAGGTCTGCGACTCGCGGGCGACGTAGTGCTCGACGAGGACCTTGTCCTCGAGGACGCCGATCTGGGTGAGGTCGTCGCGCTGGCGGATGACCATGACCCGGTCGACCGACTCGCGGCGGGCGAGGAACTCGGCCTCGCTCACGATCGGGGCGCGGCGGCGGCCGGCCTCGCGGCCCTCGCGACGGCGCTGCTTCTTGGCCTCGAGGCGGGTAGAGCCCGAGACGGCGGTGATCTGCTGCTCGAGCGGACGCGACTCGCGGACCTTGACGACGGTGTTGGGCTCGTCGTCGCTGTCGGAGCCGGCCTCGCCGGCACGGCGACGGCGACGGCGACGACGGGACGTGCCGCCGTCGGCCGGGTCATCCCCGTCCTCGCCCTGCTCCTCGCCCTCGGCGGAGGCGTCGCCCTCGCCGTCGGAGGCGTCGCCGTCCTCGCCCTCGCCGTTGGCCTCACCGGCCGGCTTGCGCCGACGGCGACCGCCACGGCGGCGACGACGACGCGCCGGCGTACCGGACTCGTCGTCGCTGTCGTCGGAGTCCTCACCGGACTCGTCGGTGCCCTCGGCCGCAGCCTCGTCGCCGGCCGCGTCGGCCTCGACGGCGGTCTCGGCCGTCTCGGTGAGCTCGTCGGTCTCTTCGGTGTCCTCGGCCGGCTCCTCGACGACCGGCTCGGGCTTCGCCTTGCGGGCCGTGCGCTTGCGGGTGGTCTTGGGCGGCGCCTGGAAGAGGACGCCCAGGGCGCCGCTCTCCTCGGCCGTGGCCTCGGTCGTCTCGGCAGACGCCGCGGGGAGCTCCTCGGGGGCAACGGCCTTCTTGGCACTCGCCCTCTTCGCGGTCGTCTTGCGCGCCGTGGCCTTCTTCGCCGGGGCGGTGACCTCGGCGACCTCGGCGATCTCCTCAGCCTCCGCCGGGGCCGGAGAGGCGGTCTTGGCCGTCTTCTTGGCGGCCGCCTTCCGAGCCGGGGCCTTCTTCGCCGGGGCGGTGACCTCGGTGGCCTCGGCGGCCTCAGCGGAAAGGTCTGCGGGCGCCTGCTCGGGAGCCTCGGCCGCGGCGATCTTCTTCGCGGCCGCCTTGCGAGCGGGCCTCTTGGCAGCGGCCTTCTTGGCCGGCGCGTCCGCCGCGACGGGGACATCGGCGGTCGGGGTCTCGACGACGGCCTCCGCAGCGTCGGCGGTAGCCGCCGCCTTCTTGGCGGTCCGCTTGGCGGGCGCCTTCTTCGCAGGGGCGGCCGCCTTGGCGGTGGTCGCCTTCTTGGCGGCCGTCTTGGCGGTGGCCCGCTTCGCCGGCGCCTTCTTGGCGGGCGCGGCGGTCTCCGCTGATTCGTTGTTCTGGGTCTCGACGGTGGTCTCTTCGGCCATGCCGTACTCCTCGGCCCGGCTCGCGCGGCGCGCGCACCGGACATGTCAGGACGCCGTCGCGCCGACCATCGGCCGGACACGAGACGCAAAGCTTGTCGGTGGCGGCGACCCCTCCGCTGGATGCGTCATCGCAACGGGATCATCCGCCTACCGCGGTCGCAGGCATGGTGGCCGCGTCGCGGGCTGGCGAGTCATCACCGTCCCGGTGTGCCGGAGCACCATCTGGTGGATGTGCACCGGCGAGAACGTCGTCGGATCGTTGTCGGCGAGCGTCTGTCACACACCCGGGCCCTTCAACAACCGTGGCGAGTATCGCACACCATTCGTCAAATCCGCTTGACGTCGATCCTCAGCGGGTCGCCGATGGTGCCGGTCTCCTCGTCGAGCGGCCCCTGCTCCAGGCGGGTCAGCAGCGGCGCCGCCGAGCCCAGATCGAGGTCGCCGACGGTACGCAGGCCGGTCATCACGTCGTCCGGGCGCACGGCCGGCTCGACGTGCTTCAGGGTGAGCGCGAGCCGGGTGCCGCCCGTGCCCTCAGGGGCCGGGCCTGCAGCCAGCGAGAGCACCGCAGCACGGCAGTCGAACTCGCGCAGGCCGCGCTTGGTCATCCGCTCGACGAGCACCGACTCGGAGGCGAGGAAGGCGGCGACGGCCGTCTCCGCCACGCCCGACTCGACCGGAAGATCGATCACCCAGGTGCTGGCGGTGAGCACGTCGGCGAGTGCTCCACCGGGCGAGGTCACGACGTCGACGATGTCGAGCCCAGCCGGCATCACCTCGTCGAGCTGGACCTGGATCGCGGCGGGGTCGACGAGCTCGCGCAGCGCGAGCTCGAGGTACTCGGCCTCGCTGGCCGCGCCGGTCGGCGAGGCGCCCGCGTACGAGATGCGCGGGTGGGGGTTGAAGCCCGAGGAGTACGCCATCGGCACCTGCGCGCGGAAGACGGCCCGCTCGAAGGCCCGGCTGAAGTCGCGGTGGCTGGTGAACCGCATCCGGCCACGCTTGGCGTAGCGGACACGGAGCCGCTGGACCGGCGGGGCCTGCTGTTCGGGCTGTTCACGCACCCGCCGATGCTACCCGCCGACGAGCCGGGCCACCGAAGTGCAAGGATGCGGGCAGTGAACCGCCGCCCCTCCACCCTCGTCCTCGCCGGCATCGTGCTGCTCGCGCTCAACCTGCGCCCTGCCGCCGCCAGCGTGGGTCCGGTGCTGCCCGACGTCGTGCGCGGCATGGGACTCGGCCACGTCGAGACCGCGCTGCTGACGGCGCTCCCGGCGCTTGCCTTCGCCTGCTTCGCCGCGATCGGGCCCGCGATGGCCCGCCTCTTCGGCGTACACCGGGCGACGCTGCTCTCGCTCTTCGCGATCGCGATCGGGCTCTTCGCCCGCTCGCTCGCCGACGACCCCCGCGTCTTCCTGGTGCTGTCCACCTTCGCCCTCGCGGGCATGGCGGCGGCCAGCATGCTGCTCCCGAACCTCGTGCTGCTGCACTACCCGGACCGGCTGAGCACGCTGGCGGCGCCGTACTCGCGCCTGCTCTCGATCGGCTTCGCGATCGCGGCCGCCTTCACCGTGCCGATCGCGCACAGCGACGGCGGCTGGAGGACCGGGCTGGCGTTCTGGGGCGCGCTCGCCGTGGTGGCGGCGATCCCGTGGCTCCCGCTGATCCGACAGGACCTGGTCCTGGCACCGCTCCCCCGCACGATCACGCTCGTGCAGATGATCCGCACCCGGTCGTGCCAGCAGCTCGCGCTGCTCTTCTCGCTCCAGCTCGTGCAGACCTGGGTGATGATCGGCTGGCTGCCGACGCTGTGGCGTGAGCACGGCTACCACGCCGCCAGCGCCGGCGTGCTGATGGCCGTCCTCGCCCTGTGCGGTCTGCCGTTCACGCTCTGGCTCCCGGCCGTGGTCGGGATCCGCCGCGACCCGCGCCGGCTCCTGGTGCTCGTCGGGCTCTGCTTCCCGCTCGGCGACGCGCTGGTCCTGATCGCCCCGCGCGGGGCCGCGGTCCCGGCCGCGATCGTGCTCGGCGTGGCCGCCATCAGCTTCCCGATGTCGCTCTCGCTGATCGGTCGGCACGCCCGCTCCCACGACACGGCGCTCTCGCTGGCGGGGGTCGCGCAGGCGGTTGGCTACCTGGTCGCCGGTCTGGGCACCTTCGGCTTCGGCGTGCTCCACCTGCACCTCGGCTCCTGGGGCTGGCCGATGGGCCTGCTCCTCGTGCTGGCGCTCCCCATCCCGTTCCTCGCGGCCCGCGCCGCCACCCCGGCCTCGGTCGAGGACCAGCTTCGTGCCACCCGTGCAGCCTGAGTCGGCGCCCGGCTCGCCCGCTGCCGACACACCCGCCGCCGGCTCGCGCTGGCAGCAGGCGCTGATCCTGGTCGGAGTCGTCGTCCTGGCCTTCAACCTGCGCCCGGCCGCGGTCAGCGTCGGGCCGCTGCTCGACGAGATCAGCGACGGGCTGGGCATGAGCGGCACCGAGACGGCCCTGCTGACCTCGCTGCCGGTGTTGTGCTTCGCCTCCGTCGGCGCGTTGGCGCCGCGGATCGGCCAGCTCGTCGGGCTGCACCGCTCGGTCCTGATCGGCCTGATCGCCATCGCCGCAGGGCTCTTCGCGCGCTCGCACGTCGACGGGGTGTGGGCGTTCCTGGCGCTGTCGTTCCTCGCCCTGTCCGGGATGGCCGCCTCCAACGTCCTGCTGCCCTCGCTGGTCAAGCTGCACTTCCCCGATCGGGTCGGGCAGGTCACCGGGCTCTACTCGACCGCCCTGGCTGTCGGCATCACCGCCAGCTCGACGCTGAGCGTGCCGATCGCCGAGCACCATCGGGTGGACGGGGAGATCGACTGGCGCCGCGGCCTGGTCGTCTGGGCGCTCACCGCCGCCCTCGCCGCGCTGCCCTGGCTCGGCCTGGTGCGCCACGAGCGGCACGCGACCTCGAGCGCGGCGTCCATCCGGTTCACCGACGTCGCCAGGACCCGGCTCGGCTGGGCGATGGCCGTCTTCTTCGGTCTCCAGTCACTCCAGGCGTACTCGATCTTCGGCTGGTTCGCCGACATCTTCCGCGACAGCGGGTTCAGCGCCCACACCGCCGGGCTGCTGCTCGGCATCGTCACCGGGGTCGCCATCCCCTTCTCCTGGGTGATCCCGCAGGTCACCGCACGACTCGGCGACCCGACGCGACTCCTGACCGCGCTGATGGGCTGCTACCTCGTCGGGTACGTGGGCATGCTTGCCGCGCCACACGACGGCGCCCTGGTCTGGGCGGTGCTGATCGGCATCGGCACGACGACGTTCCCGATGGCGCTGACCCTGATCGGGCTGCGCGCTCGCAGCTCTCCCGGGACGGCCGCCCTCTCGGGGTTCACCCAGTCCGTCGGCTACCTGATCGCCTTCATCGGCCCGTTCGGCGTCGGCGTGCTGCACGACGCGACCGACGGATGGCGCGTGCCGATCGCCGCGCTGCTGGCGCTGTGCGTGCCGCAGTACGTGGCCGGGCTGGTCGTCTCGCGGCCGCGGTTCCTCGAAGACGAGCTCCCCGACCGCTGAGCCTCAGGCGGGCTTGGTCGCGACCGCCATCACGGAGGAGCCGAACGGCAGGTCGGCGTGACGCAACACCCTCGCGTCCAGGCCGCAGAGTCCCATCAGCACCCTGTCCTGGAACGGCGAGACCCGCGGTGGCTCGGTGGTGGCCTTGCCCTCGAGCCCACGCCACCTGCGGCTGATCCGCTCGGCGGCGAAGATCGGGAAGACGCCGGCGAAGAGGTAGGTCGCGCGGCGCACCTCGAGCCCCTGGGCACGCAGCACCCGCACCAGCCGCCGCTTGGTGTAGCGGCGGTAATGGCCGATGTCGCGGTCGAAGTCCGACCAGGCCCACTGATAGGCGGGCACGGCGACGAAGAGCCGGCCGCCAGGGCGTACCACCCGTACCAGCTCCTCGACCGCCCTGTCCTCAGGATCCAGGTGCTCCAGCACGTCGAACGCGGTGAGGACGTCGAAGCTCCCGTCCGCGAACGGCAGGTCGGTGGCCGAGGCCTGCACGTCGCCGCGGCGCAGCGCCGCGAAGTCGAGGTCGACGGCCGTACGGATCCCATGCCCGCTCATCCACTCCACCGACGGTCCGTCCGCGCTCCCCACGTCCAGCACCCGACCAGGCGCGCCCAGCTCCGGCTCCACGACGGTGCGGAGCATCTCCGAGCGCGCCCGGTACCACCAGTAGTCCTGGTGGTACATCGACGGCGACTGGGGCTGGGACTCCGCGAGGCGCTGGGTCACGCTCGACAACCTAGTCCCGTACGCGTCGCGTTGGGCGGAAGGCGCGCGTCTCGTCGGCTGGCCGCCGCCGCCGCTTCAGCGGGTGATGATCGATGCGAGCGCGACCCGCTCGACGGCGTCCAGCCAGGTCGGTAGCTCGCGCTCGGCCGTGCGTACGGCGGCGGCGCGCAGCAGCCGGTTCGGCCACTGCGTCACGCTCCAGCGGAGGACGACGCCGTCGCCCTCGGGCCGGATCTCGCCGCGTTGCTCGCCGAGGCGACGGCCGCGGAAGGACGACTCGCTCACGATCCGCACGCCCGGCTCTGACTCGGTGACGACGGTCTGGGTCGTGACCCGGGTCCACGAGCCGGCCTTCATCGACAGGGAGTAGGTCGATCCGACGGCGCCCGGCTCCCCGGTCGCCGTCACCAGCCGCAGGCGCGGATCGAGCCGCGCCAGCACCTCGGGATCGGAGACCACCGCCCACACCGCGACGGCGCTCGCCGCGATCGCCCGCTCGTGGACGACCGCGATGGGCTCACGCCCGCTCACGGATCAGACGACCGAGAGCGGGAGGAGCTTCTGCCCGGTCGGGCCGATCTGGATCTCGGTGCCCATCTCCGGGCAGACGCCGCAGTCGTAGCACGGGGTCCAGCGGCAGTCCTCGATCTCGATGTCCTCGCCGCGGGCGGCCGCGAGCGCGTCCTCCCAGTCACCCCACAGCCAGTCCTTGTCGAGACCGGAGTCGAGGTGGTCCCAGGGCAGGATCTCGTCGTACTCGCGCTCACGGGTGGTGAACCAATCGACCGAGACGCCGGTGCCCTCGAGGCCCTTCACGGCGGACTCCATCCAGCGGTCGTACGAGAAGTGCTCGCTCCAACCGTCGAAGCGGCCGCCGTCGCGCCACACCTCCTCGATGATCCGTCCGACCCGGCGGTCGCCGCGCGAGAGCAGGCCCTCGACGATGCCGGGCTTGCCGTCGTGGTAGCGGAAGCCGATGGCGCGGCCGAACCGCTTGTCGTCCCGGACGACGTCGCGCAGCCGCTTGAGGCGGTGGTCGGTCGTCTCGTGGTCGAGCTGGGCCGCCCACTGGAAGGGCGTGTGCGGCTTCGGCACGAAGCCGCCGATCGAGACGGTGCAGCGGATGTCGTTGCGGCCCGTGACCGCACGACCCTCGGCGATGACCTTCTTCGCCAGGTCGGCGATCGCGAGGACGTCCTCGTCGGTCTCGGTCGGCAGGCCACACATGAAGTAGAGCTTCACCTGGCGCCAGCCGTGCGCGTAGGCGGTGGAGACCGTCCGGATCAGGTCCTCCTCCGACACCATCTTGTTGATCACGGCGCGCATCCGGTCCGAGCCGCCCTCGGGGGCGAAGGTCAGACCCGAGCGCCGGCCGTTGCGGGAGAACTCGTTGGCGAGGGTGATGTTGAAGGCGTCGACGCGGGTGGAGGGCAGCGAGAGCGAGACGTTCTTGCCCTCGTAGCGGTCGGCCAGACCGGTGGCGATGTCGCCGATCTCGGTGTGGTCGGCGCTCGACAGCGAGAGCAGGCCGACCTCCTCGAAGCCGGACTTGCGGATGCCGTTCTCGACCATCGCGCCGATGGTGTTGATCGAGCGCTCGCGAACCGGGCGGGTGATCATGCCGGCCTGGCAGAAGCGGCAGCCGCGGGTGCAGCCGCGGAAGATCTCGACGGAGAAGCGCTCGTGCACGGTCTCGGCGAGCGGCACCAGCGGCTTGGCCGGGTAGGGCCAGGCGTCGAGGTCCATCAGGGTGTGCTTGCTGACCCGCCACGGGATGCCCGGCCGGTTGGGGACGACGGCCTCGATGGCGCCGTCCTCGGCGTAGGTGACGTCGTAGAAGCGCGGCACGTAGACGCCGCCGGAGACGGCGAGGCGGCGCAGCAGCTCGTCCCTGTCCAGATGCTCGCCGCCGGGACGGCTGCGCTCTTCCTTCCACTCGCGCACCACCTCGGAGATCGCCAGCACGATCTCCTCGCCGTCCCCCAGGACGGCGCAGTCGATGAAGTCGGCGATCGGCTCGGGGTTGAACGCGGCGTGACCGCCCGCGATCACGATCGGGTGATCGAGACCGCGGTCGGCCGCGCGCAGCGGGATCTGCGCCAGGTCGAGCGCGTTGAGCATGTTGGTGTAGCCGAGCTCGGTGGAGAAGCTCATCCCGAACAGGTCGAAGTCGCCGACCGGGCGGTGGGCGTCGACGGTGAACTGCGGGATCGGGCCGAGCTCGTCGCCCGTACGCATGACCTGCTCCATGTCCGGCCACACCGAGTAGGTGCGCTCGGCCACGATCCAGTCACGCTCGTTGAGCACCTCGTACAGGATCGCGACGCCCTGGTTGGGCAGGCCGACCTCGTACGCGTCGGGGTACATGAGCGCCCACCTGACGGTGGGACCGGTCCCGGCCTGCTCGCCACAGTCCCAGTCCTTCACCGTGGAGTTGAGCTCGCCTCCGACGTACTGGATCGGCTTGGCGACCGAGGTCAGACGGGGCTCGAGACGGGGGAAGACGCTGCTGGACACCCGACCGATGCTACCCGCGTAGGCCTCAGCCGGCAGACTCCGCGGCCGCTGCCCGCTGGGCCGCGGCGGCCGACGACGCCGAGCTGTTGCGCAGCACCACCTCGGGCATCATCAGCAGGATCAGGAAGGCCAGCACCCCGACGCCACCGGTGATCCAGAAGACCTTGGTCATCGAGTCGGTGAAGCCGACCTTGAACGGGTGCGCGACCTCCGGGCTCATCTGGTTGATGATCGAGGAGTCCTTGTTGAACTCCTCGGTCACCTTCGGGTCGCCGGCCAGGACCTGCTTGTCCAGCGCGTTGGGCACGAACTGTCCCGACTGCACGGCCGCCTGGATCTTCGGAGCCTCGTCGTGGAACGCGTCGGCGATGTGTCCGCCCACGGTGCCGAAGAGGATCGAGAGGAAGACCGCAACGCCGATGGTGCCGCCCATCTGACGGAAGAAGGTCGCCGACGCGGTGGCGACGCCGATCTCCTGCGGCGGCACGGCGCTCTGCACCGTGAGGATGAGCGGCTGCATGCAGTTGCCGACGCCGAACCCGACGATGAGCATGAACACCATCACCAGCGGGAGCGGAGTACCGGCGCTGACCTGGGTCAGCAGGAAGAAGCCCACCGCCATGATGAGGGAGCCGGCGATCGGGAAGATCCGCGGACGTCCGGTCTTGGAGGTGATCTTTCCGGAGATCATCGCCGCCGACATCAGCCCCAGGACCATCGGCAGCATCAGCAGGCCGGACTCGGTCGGCGAGGCGCCGTGCACGATCTGCAGGTAGAGCGGGAGCATCATCATGCCGCCGAAGAGCGCCATGCCGACCAGCACGCTGGCCACGACCGTGACCCAGGCGGCCTTGATCCGGAAGAGCCGCAGCGGGATCAGCGCCGAGTCCTTCATGTAGGCCTCGGCGGCGATGAAGAACACCAGGCCGGCCGCACCGACGACGAAGCACACGATCGACTTGGTCGAGCCCCAGCCCCAGCGCTGGCCCTGCTCGGCCACGGTCAGCAGCGGCACCAGGCAGACGACGAGGGCGATCGCGCCGAGGAAGTCGATGCGCGCCTTGCGCGGGACGTGGTGCACGTGCAGCGTACGGAAGACGACGATCAGCGCCACGATGCCGATCGGCACGTTGACCAGGAAGACCCAGCGCCAGCCGGCGATGCCGAGGATGGTGCTGGCACCGGCGAAGAAGCCGCCGATGACCGGGCCGAGCACGCTCGAGGTGCCGAAGGTGGCCATGAAGTAGCCGGTGTACTTGGCCCGCTCGCGCGGGCTGACGATGTCGCCGATGATGGCGAGCACGAGGGTGAAGAGACCGCCGGCACCCAGGCCCTGGAAGGCGCGGAAGGCGGCGAGCTCGTACATCGAGGTGGCGAAGGTGCAGAGCACCGAGCCGAGGATGAAGATGCTGATCGCGAACATGAACAGCTTCTTGCGACCCCACAGGTCGCCGAGCTTGCCGTAGATCGGGGTGGTGATCGTCGAGGTGATCAGGTACGCGGTGGTCACCCAGGCCTGCGCGTCGAGACCGTGCAGATCGTCGGCGATGGTCCGGATGGACGTGCTGACGATCGTCTGGTCGAGCGAGCCCAGGAACATCCCGAGCAGGAGGCCGGTGAGGATGGTGAGGATCTGCTTGTGGCTGTACTCACCGGGGGCCGCGTGGCCGGCCGTCGAGATGGTGGCTTCGTTGGTTGTCATCGACAACCAGTTTACCAGCCCGGCAAGGGCCTCGGTGCAGCGGCCAGGCGGACGGCGGCGGGCGCGACCGTACGGGCATGGATGTTCTGCAACAGCCCGATCGCCAGCAGGCCCGCGAACATCGACGAGCCGCCGTAGGAGACGAACGGCAGCGGCACTCCGGTGACCGGCATGATGCCGAGGCACATCCCGATGTTCTGGAACGCCTGGAAGCCGAACCAGCAGGCGATGCCCGCCGCGGCGACCCGGCCGAAGAGGTCGTCGGTGCGCGACGCGATCCGCAGCGCCCGCCAGATCACGATCGCCAGCAGCGCGATCAGGACCCCTGCACCGACCAGGCCGAGCTCCTCCCCGGCCACGGTGAAGATGAAGTCGGTGTGCTGCTCGGGGACGTAGCCTCCCCGGGTCTGCGAGCCGTGCAGCAGCCCCTGGCCGAACAGACCGCCGTCGCCGATCGCGATCCGCGCCTGCTGCACGTTGTAGCCGGCGCCCTTCGGGTCGAGCGAGGGATCGGTGAACGCCATGAAGCGGTGGATCTGGTACTCCTTCAGCAGCCCGCCGGAGACCACCGCGGCCGCCGCGGCGATGCCGCCCGCGAAGAGCAGTGCCAGCCAGCGCCGCGGCGTGCCGGCCGCGGCCAGGACGCCGAAGACCGTCGCGGAGAGGACGAGCATGGTGCCGAGGTCCGGCTGCAGGATGATCAGGCCGGCGGGGACGGCGGCGACCAGCAGCATCGCGACCACGTCGCCGGTGCCGACCCGGGCGCGCCAGCGGCCCTCGGTCCGCTCGGCGAGGACCAGCGCCATCCCGATCACCACGGCCAGCTTGGCGAACTCGCTGGGCTGGATCGACATCCCGCCGAGGTTGATCCACGACTTGGAGCCGTTGATGGTGCTCCCCATCACCAGCACCGCGACCAGGCCGCCGAGCGAGGCGACGTAGACGAGCGGGGCCAGGATCCGCACCCAGCGGTGGTCGGTGGCGAAGACCGCCGCCATCAGGCCGAGGCCGATCGCGATGTTGATCACGTGCTTGCGGACGAACGCCGTCGAGTCGCCGCCGGTGAGATCGGGATGGTGGGCGGTGGCCGACCAGACCAGCAGCGTGGAGAGGACCAGGAGCGCCGCGACCGCGGCGCTCAGGACCAGATCGAGCTTAAGGAGACGGGTCACTTCCTGGTCGCCTTCCCGGTGTCTGACTTCTTGTCCCGTACGGGCGGCAGGATCGAGCCGTCCTGGGCGAAGGTGGGCAGCCCCGCCGGCGGGGTCACGCCGGGGATGATCGCCTTCGACTCATCGACGGTCTGGGTGGTGTTCTCGTCGCCCTGGACGCCGTACAGGCTCTCCCAGATCGCGCGGACCGCCGGCCCGGAGGTGCCGGACCCGGTACCGGCCTGGGTGACGACCATGATCACGACGTAGTCCTTGTCGTAGGTCGCGACCCACGAGGTGGACTGCTTGCCCTCGACCTCGGCCGAGCCGGTCTTGCCGCGCAGCGGGATCTGGTCGAGCGGGAAGCCGCCGAACTTCCAAGCCAGGGTGCCGTTGAAGCTGCCGTGCGCCGTCAGCGTGCCCAGGAGGGCGGTGTTGACGTAGTCGATCGCCTTCTTCGAGACCGCGACGTGGCGTACGACCTTCGGCTTGATCGTCTTGAGCACGGTGCCGTCGGCGGCGACGATCGCCTTGCCGATGGTCGGCTGGTAGAGCGTGCCGCCGTTGGCCAGCGCGCTGTAGGCCCGCGCCAGCTGGAGGGGGGTGACCATGGTGTCGCCCTGACCGATGGTGAAGTTCGCCGAGTCGCCCTGGCGGAAGTAGTTGCCCTGCAGGCAGAACTCGTGCGCGAAGAGCTTGAGGAACGCCGTCGAGCCGGTGCCCTTGCGGTCCATCGTGCAGTAGTAGCTCTTCATCGCCTTGTAGTAGTCGGCGCGCCAGACCCGGTCGCCGACGCGGCCGCTGGCCTCTCCCGGGATGTCGATCCCGGTGGGCTTGCCGAAGCCGAACGAGTGCGCGGCGGCGGCGAGCGGGTCCTTGGCGTGCACGTCGGTCGGGTCGGAGCCGTACTTGTTCCAGAAGTGCAGGCCCACCTGGTAGAAGAACGTGTCGCAGGAGACGTTGAGCGCCTCGGCGAAGCTGATCGAGCCGTAGGACTCCGACTCGTAGTTCTTGAAGTACCGGTTGCCGATCTGTAGGCCCGGGCCGCACGTGAGGTGGGTGTCGGTCGACATCCCGCCGGTGATCGCGCCCGTGGTCATGATCGGCTTCCAGGTCGAGCCCGGCGCGAACTGGCCCTGGGTGGCACGCGAGAGCAGCGGGTCGCCGGACTTCTTGGAGTAGAGCGCGTCGAGCTGCTTCTGGCTGATGCCGCCGACCCAGACCGACGGGTCGTACGTGGGCTCGCTGGCCATCGCGACGACGCGGCCGGTCTTCGCCTCCATCACCACGACGGCGCCGGAGTCGGCGACGTAGTTCTTGTGCGTGACCGGGTCGTAGGTGGCGCGCGCGGACGTGATCGCGTCGTGCAGCTCGGTCTCGGCGGTCGCCTGGACCTTGGCGTCGATGCTGGTCACGAGCGTGTCACCGGGCTGCGAGGGCACCTCGGAAGTATCCCCGAGCTCGCGTCCCAACGAGTCGACCGCGACCGACTTGTGGCCCGGCATGCCGCGCAGCCACTTGTCGTACTCCTTCTCCACGCCGGCACGCCCGACGACGGAGGTGGCGTTGAGCGACTGGTCCTTGTCGGACTTCGCCTGGTCGTACTCGTCGGCGGTGATCGGGCTGAGGTAGCCGAGGACGCCCGCGGCGTTGACGCCGTAGGGACGGGGGTACGAGCGCACGGTCTGTTGGTCGGCGACGACGCCCGGGTAGTCCTCGGGCTGCTCGAGGATCCGCAGCGCGACCTGCTGCTTCACGTCCTCGGCGATCGGGACGGGCTGGTACGCCGAGCCGTTCCAGCCTGCCAGGGCGAGCTTGATCTCCTTGACCTTCTCGCCGGTGGCGTCGGCGACCCGCGTGAGCAGCGTCGCCTGGTCGTCCTCCGACAGCCCGGCGAGGGTGGTCTTGTCGATGCTGACGACCCACGAGGTGCGGTTGGAGACCAGCGGGCGGCCCATGTCGTCGACGATCAGGCCACGGGTCGGCTGCTCGATCACGTCGCGGACGGACTGTGATGCAGCGGCCGC
Organism: Nocardioides sp. JCM 18998; assembly: GCF_055391535.1. Lineage (NCBI taxonomy): Bacteria > Bacillati > Actinomycetota > Actinomycetes > Propionibacteriales > Nocardioidaceae > Nocardioides > Nocardioides sp. JCM 18998. The sequence goes on along the minus strand of NZ_AP043886.1, from coordinate 2,513,448 downwards.
GCGATAGGTCGAGCCATGCGCGACCTGGAGGTACCAGAGCCGGACCCCGAGGGTGGCGAACAGGGACAGGACCAGCGCCTGCAGGACGATCAGGCGCAGGCGGCTGGTGCGGTTCGAGGAAGTGCTCATCCGAGATCCATCAGGGTCAGGCGGCGCGGCGCGCCTCGACGTCGGCGCGCTGGTAGAGGGCCAGCAGGGCCGGCAGGACGATCGGGGTGAGCAGCAGGTCCCAGAAGAGGCCGATGCCGATCACCCGCAGCACCTCGCCGAAGCCGAGGGCGGGGTCCTGCAGCAGCATGCCGGTGAGCGCGAAGATGCTGGTCGCGACGAAGGAGCAGGCCGCCATGGTCGCCACCACGGCGGCGACGCTGGGGCGGCCACCGGGAAGACTGGCGTCCTGGCGGAAGCGGCCGGCGACGTACCCCGCGACCAGCAGCGCGAGGGCCCAGCGGCCGGCGACGGTGTCGGCGGGCGGGGCGATGTCCAGCACGAGGCCGGCGGCAAAGCCGAGCACCATGCCGGCCTGACCACCGCGGGAGAGCGCCCCGGCGACGACGACCATGAGGACGAGGTTGGGCACCACACCCTGCCAGGCGAACGCGTCGAAGAGGCTGACCTGGAGGACCAGCGCGATCGCGACGAGCAGGCCGCTCATCGTCCACATCCGCGCGCTCACTTCTTCAGCCTTCCGTCGGCGTCGATGACGGCTCGGTCGCTCTTGGTGCCGCTGGGCACGACGACGCCGACCAGGTCGAGCGCGCCGAAGTCGACGAACGGCTTGATCGCCGCTGTCGTCGAGGAGTCCCGCACGCTGGAGTAGACCGAGGTGACCTGGCCGATCGGCACGCCGGAGACGTACGGGGCGGCCTTGGCCGACCCCCAGGTGACGACGGTGTCTCCGCTGCTGGGGACCGCCGACTGGTCGACGAGCTGGAGCTCGAGCTGGTTCGAGGTGGCGTCGCCGAGGTCGCTGTCGCCGTGCACGAAGCCGACCTTCATCGAGGACCCGACCCTGCCGCCGACCGTCGCGTCGCCGTCGGTGATGAGCAGCACGGTGGCGGTGGTGCTGGTGACCCGCAGGACCCGGCCGACCAGGCCCTGGGCAGCGACGACCGTCATGTCGGGCCGCACGCCCGAGGCGGAGCCGGCATCGATGGTGGCGGTGCGGTGGAAGGACTGCGCGGGGCCGAGCGCGACCACGCGAGCGGGCACGACGGCGTAGCCGATGCTCTCGGCCGTGCGGGTCAGGCCGTCGTACTCGGCCAGGCGGTTGCGGTCGAAGTCGGCGGTGTGGACCTGCTCCTGGAGCTTGGCGTTCTGCTCCTGCAGGTCCGCGATCCGGCTCCTGAGGCCGTCACGGGTGCGGAACCACCCCGGCACCGATGTGATCGGGCGGGAGACGGTGGCGACGGCGGACTCGGCGGGCCCGAAGACCTCGCCGGCGACCCGGCGGGCCGGGTCGAGCACGCCGCCGGTCTTGTCGAGGGTGATCAGGGTGGCGCAGGCGAGCAGCAGCGCCACGGCGGTGGCGCGTCGTGGCGAGCGGGGGTCGCGGGGCTCGAGGCTGCCGCGGCGGTTGATGCCCTCGCGTCGCGAGGTGAGGTTGCGGTCGGGCCGGCTCTGCAGCTGGGTCATCGGGTCACCACCGATCACCAGCGCCGGGTCTCGGTGACGAGGACCTTCTGCAGCGCCTCGAACTCCTCGACGCAGCGTCCCGCGCCGTGCGCGACCGAGGTGAGCGGGTCCTCGGCGACGTGGACCGGCATGCCGGTCTCGTGCCGGATGCGCTCGTCGAGGCCCTTGAGCAGCGCTCCCCCGCCGGTCAGGACGATGCCGCGGTCCATGATGTCGCCGGCCAGCTCGGGCGGCGTCTGGTCGAGGGTGGCCCGCACGGCATCGACGATGCCGCTGACCGGCTCCTCGAGGGCGTGCCGGATGTCGGCGCTGGAGACACTGACGGTGCGGGGCAGGCCGCTGACCATGTCGCGACCTCGGATCTCGGCCTCCGGCTCCTCCGCGGCCGGCCAGGCCGAGCCGAGGCTCATCTTGACCTCCTCCGCGGTGCGCTCGCCGAGGAGCAGCGCGTGCTCCTTCTTCATCCACTGCACGATCGCGTTGTCCAGGTCGTCGCCGGCCGTCCGCACGGACAGGGACGTGACGATGCCGCCGAGCGAGATGACGGCGACCTCGGTGGTGCCACCACCCACGTCGACGACCATGTTGCCGGTGGGCAGGTGGACCGGGAGCCCGGCGCCGATCGCGGCGGCCATCGGCTCCTCGACGATGAAGACCTGGCGGGCGCCGGCCTGGTAGCCGGCCTCCTTGACCGCGCGGGTCTCGACGGCGGTGATGCCCGAGGGGACGCAGATCACCATCCGCGGCTTGGCGAAGTAGCGCCGGCGGTGGACCTGCTGGATGAAGTAGCGCAGCATCTGCTCAGTCGCCTCGAAGTCGGCGATGACGCCGTCCTTGAGCGGGCGGATGGCGGTGATGTTGTCGGGGGTGCGGCCGAGCATCCGCTTGGCCTCGTGCCCGACGGCGAGCACCTCGCCGGTGGTCTGGTTGAGCGCGACGACGCTCGGCTCGTCGACCAGGACGCCACGGCCGCGCACGTAGACGAGCGTGTTGGCGGTGCCGAGGTCGACGGCCATGTCACGACCGATCAAGCTGTTCGCCACGGATCTGCCTCGCTGCTGTGCTGGGGAAGAAGCAGGCAGACACCCCGCTGGCCTACCCGCTCACGAGGCTAAGCGGCGTGACTGGTGTTTCTGGTGAGGCACGCCGGGCGGCGGGCGCCGTCCGTACGACGTCGCGGTCAGGCGCGAGGCGGCGCGGTGCTCTCCCGCACCACCAGATCGGTGGCCAGGTCGATCCGCAGGCTGGCCGGCGGCTCGCCCTGGGCGATCGCGAGCACCATCCGGGTCGCGCTGGCCGCCATCTCGGCCAGCGGCTGGTGGATCGTGGTGAGCATCGGCCAGGTCCACTCCGCGACCGGCAGGTTGTCGTAGCCGACCACGGAGAGGTCCTCCGGGACACCGAGTCCCAGCTCGCGAGCGGCGCGCATGACCCCGAGCGCGGTGTAGTCGGAGCCGGCGAAGATCGCGGTCGGGCGGTCGGGCCGGGCGAGCAGCTCGCGGCCGTGGTCGTAGCCGCCGCCGACGTAGAAGTCGCCGTAGCGGATGAAGGAGGGGTCGAGCTCGACCCCTGCCTCCTCCAGCGCCGAGCGGTAGCCGTCGACGCGCGCGCGGCTGCACAGCACGTCGTCGGGGCCGGAGATCATCGCGATCCGCCGGTGCCCGAGCTCGAGCAGATGGCGGGTGGCGGCCAGGCCGCCGTCCCAGTTGGCCGAGCCGACCGTGGGCACGCCGGGCAGTCGCTCGCCGGCGGTGTCGACCATGACGTACGGGATCGAGCGGCTCTCCAGCTGACGGCACTGGTCGGCTCCGAGCTCGGACTGGACCAGGATCACGCCGCGCGGGCGGCGCTGCAAGACGTCGTCGAGCCATTGCTGGCGCGGCCGGTGGGCGCCGCCGAGCTCGGAGAGGACGACGGCCATCCGGTGCTGACCGGCGATCCGCTCGACGCTGGCGATGATCTCCAGCGCCCACGGCGAGTCGAGCTCGTGGAAGACCAGCTCCAGCAGACCGGGCCCCGCCGCGTTGGCGGCGCGACGCGGCCTGTACCCGTACCGCTGGATGACCTCCTCCACCCGCAGCCGGGTGGAGGAGGCGACATCGACGCGCCCGTTGACGACCTTCGACACGGTGGCGACCGAGACGCCGGCCTCGCGCGCGATGGTGTTGATCGTCACCGCGGTGGCCTCCGGCTCGGCCGAGGTGCCGTCGGTTCCGGGCGCGTCGATGCTCATGCGGTCATCCTCCCAAGACCACGAGCGTCAGTGGTGCGACTTGTGGTTCTTGGCCTTCGCCTTGGCGAGGGCCGACTTGGCATGAGCGACCTTGGCCTGGGCCTGCTTCAGCTTGCGCTGGAGCCGCTTCTCCTGCTTCGGGCCGTCGGCGTGACGCAGCTGCTGCTTCAGCGAGCGCACCGCGGCCTGGGCGTGGTGGACCCTGATCTGGGCCTTCTGGACCGGCGTCGGGTGGGCCGGGTGCTGGGTTGTGCCGCCCTGGTCGCCGCCCGTGCTGCCACCGGTGTTGCCACCGGTGTTGCCACCCGTGTTCCCACCGGTGCTGCCACCCGTGTTCCCGCCCGTGCTGCCACCCGTGCTTCCGCCCTGGTCGCCGCCGGTGCTCCCGCCGGTGTCGCCCCCTGTGGCCGCAGCGGGCACCAGCTGGGCGACGCCCCACCGTGAGGTGGTCTGGTAGGCGGCACCGGTCTGCTCGGCCCAGCCGTAGTTGGCCGTACGCGCGCCGTCGACGCCGTCGTTGATCTCGTAGTCGAGGCCTTCGAAGGCGCCGACCCCGGTGCTGCCGTCCTTGAGATCGATGCGGGCCTCGATGACGTAGCCGCCGTCGACGCGCTGGGCGAAGTGCTCCAGCCGCGCGCCCTGCGCGGCCTCGGAGTCGCCTGCCCCGAAGGAGACGTCGCCGTTGGCCCCGAGACGCATCTGCGCGTCGTCGGCCCGGTAGGAGCCGTTCTTCGCGTTGCCCGGGTCGGTGAAGATCTCCAGCGAGTCGCGCTCGTAGGCGTTCGGCGAGGCGTCGCCGCCCTGGTCTGCGCCGGTCGCGTCGCTGACCTCGGCTCGGATGTAGAGGTACTGGCCCTTCCACAGCTGGTAGATCCTCGCCGTCGTGCCGCTTGCGGTGCCCTGGATGAGCTTGCCGGGCGAGACGCTGGTCGCCTCGGCCCAGATCGGGTCCTTGGCGAGGGTCGCATCGATCACCGGCGTGGTGCTGGCCTCCGGGATCGTGGTGACCGAGAGCGGCTCGATCAGCTGCAACGTGCCGAGACTGCCCGGGGTGTTCCAGTCCGCCGTACGCGTCCCGTCGGTGACGGTGACGTCGAGCTTCGGGGTGCTGGTGGTGTCGAGGCCCGTGGCCGGGAGGTCCACCACTGCCGACCAACCGGTGGCCGTCGAGGTGACCTTGGCACGGACGCCTGCCCCGGTGACGCTGCCGTCACGCGTGACCGTGGCGGTCGAGGAGCCGTCGCCCCAGGTGAAGCCGGCTGCGTCGGTCGCGTCGTCGCTGGCGTCGGTCGAGGAGACGTACGCGGTCAGGTGGTCGCCGCTCCAGCGGAGCTGGAAGCCGGCGTCGTCGCCGACGGGGAGCAGCGGAAGCCGGCGCCACTCGACGTCGCCGGTGATGGCTGCCGCCGTGCCGGCGCTGGCGGCATCGACGTCGGAGGCGCTCTGCTGGAAGACGTTGGCGCTGAGCTGCTTGGCCGGCAGGCCCTGGTCGGTGATGCCGTAGTAGGCCGGCTTCGCCTGCAGCGTGTCGGTGAAGATCAGCGGAGCACCGGAGCTCAGCCGCCAGCTCTGGCTGTCGACCAGGCCCCAGACCGTCGCCGAGAAGATGTCCGGGTCGGTCGCCCACTCCTCGCGGAGCATGTCGAAGACCGCCTTGTAGTAGTAGCCCTGGTCGACCTGGTTGGCGGTCGTCACCGGGGTGCCGGTCGGGACATCGAGCTCGGTGACGGCCTGCTGCAGCTCGTGACCGCCCGCCGAGGCGGCGGTGTCGATGTGCTGGAACGCCTCGATGGCGGCCCGCAGGTTGCTGACCGGCGTGGACAGCGTGACGTGGAACTGGTGGCCGATGCCGTCGATCGGGACGTCGTCCGCGATCAGCCTGTTGATGAGGTCGAGCGTCCGCTGGCGCTTGCCCGCCTGCTCGGTGTTGTAGTCGTTGTAGAACAGGGCGATCGGTCGATCGGTGCCGTCCGCGGCGTAGGTGTGGTTGAACGCCTGGTCGGCGTCGTTGAACGCGTCCTCGATGTACTCCGATCCGAGCACCTGGTACCAGCGGCTCTGGCGCAGACCCTCGGGGTCGCCGACGTTGTCGGAGACGGCCTCGTTGACGACGTCGAAGGAGACGAGCGGGTTGGTGGCGCTGCCGAACTTCCCGAACTTCGGCTGCGACAGGTAGGCGGCGACGTCGTCGATGTGCTGCTTGAGCCGGTCACGCAGGATCTGCTTGTCGGCCTCGCTGTCGCCCAACGGGGTGTCGTCGGTCGGCGAGACGTTGAAGAACCAGGCCGGCGTCTGCTGGTACCAGGCCAGGTTGTGGCCGTAGAGACGCATGCCGTTGTCGTGGGCGTACGTCATCAGGGCGTCGGCACTGGGGTTGCTGGTCACGAAGTTGCCGTCGTCGTCGTACCACGACTCCGGCTTCATCGTGTTCTCCGGCGTGACCTGGTCGAAGTGCTTGGCCAGCAGCTGGCCGGCGGCGCCCGAGATCTGCGGGTCGGAGACCGCCGCCCCGACCGGGAACGGCAGAGTGTCCTTGATCGGCGTGAGGTTCTGGACCTCGACGTCGACGTGCTCGACCTGCAGGTTGTCGAACAGCATGTCCGAGGTGTTGCCCGTGCCGCTGCTGCTGTACTTCGTCTCGAGGTAGAGCTGCGCGCTGTCGCCCGACGGCATGGTGAACTGCTGGTCGACGTGGGTCCAGCCGCTGTTGGTGACGGCGAACTTGCCGAGCGTGGTGTAGGTGGTCGTACCCGACGCGGTGTTGGCCAGGCTGAGCCACACCTCGTCCGCGGCCTGGCCTGCGGCGAAGCGGACGTCGCCGCTGAAGTCGTACGTCTCACCCGGGGTGAGCTTGCCGGTGACGTCGGTCAGGACGCCCTGCCCGGAGCTGCCGCGGCCGGTGGCCTGCAGGGCGTGGTTGGTGGCGTCGGCGGGGTCGGAGACGACCCCGAGGGTGGCGGTGCCGTGGCCGTCGTCGCGCGGGGTCCAGGCACCGACGGTGCCGTCCTCGAAGGTCGAGCTGATGACGTGGGCCGTCGGAGCGGGCTTGGTGACGGTGAAGTCGTCGATGTACAGGTCGCTGTAGGCGTTGTTCGCGTCCGCCAGGCCCTCGACGTAGAACTGCAGGGACGACGGGTCGGTCACCGTGTACGTACCGCTCAAGGTGGTCCAGGCACCGTCGGTGACGGCCGTCGCCGCGACGACCTGGTTGTACGCGCTGCCGTCGTGAGCGGTGATCTTCGCCGTCGTCGGCGCCGCGCCTGGGACCAGGCGCACCCTCGCCGAGACCGTCAACACGTCACCGGTCGCGATACCCGCCAGGCCACCGCCGCTCGCGCCAGCGGTCTGGATCGAGTCGAAGCTGGCCGTACGCCCGTTCAGTCGCGCCGCGTAGTTGGTCGATGGACCGTCCACGTGCTCGAACGTGATCTTGCCGCTCTGGTTGCCGTCGGGCCAGAAGCCGTCCAGCGTCTGATCGTCGAAGCTCGCCGACGCGACCGTCGTGACGCCCACGCCGCCGTCCGTGGATGTCGCCTCGGCGTGCGCCACGCCGGGCACGAGCACGAGCGGTCCCAGCACGATCGCGCCTGTCACCGCCGCCGCTGCCAGACCTCGACCGAAAGTTTCGCGCCTGTCACGGCGCATGTTGGACTGCATCAAGTGGCTCCTTCGCACACAATTCACCCGGAAGTGTGACGGAGATTACACAGCAAGTCCGCGCGTTGGGAAGAGTAATTTTCGAATATCATGTTCGAAAGTTTCGCTCCGCGCATTGACTAAAGACAGAACCGCCCACCGGCGGTGCCGGTGGGCGGTTCGGAGGCGAGGCGGGCGCCCGGGGCGCACGGATCAGAGGTTGGGGAACCAGATGCCGATCTCGCGCTCGGCGGACTCGACGGCGTCCGATCCGTGCACGAGGTTCTGCTGCACGGCCAGTCCCCAGTCACGGCCGAGGTCGCCGCGGATGGTGCCGGGCGCGGCGGTGGTCGGGTCGGTGGTGCCGGCGAGCGAGCGGAAGCCCTCGATCACACGGTGGCCCTCGACGACCATCGCGGCGACCGGGCCGGAGAGCATGAACTCCACCAGCGGGCCGTAGAACGGCTTGCCCTCGTGCTCCGCGTAGTGCGCGGCGAGCAGCTCGGGCGTCGCGCTGCGCAGCTCGAGCGCGGCCAGGGTGTACCCCTTCGCCTCGATCCGGCGGATGATCTCACCGGTGAGGCCGCGGCGGACGCCGTCCGGCTTGACGAGGACGAGGGTGCGCTGGATCTCGGTCATGGCGCCGAGATTATCCGGGCACGCTCAGCGCGCCCGCATCGCGGTCCTCATCGCAGCATCTCGGCCCGCATTGCGACATCGGACGGCACTACGCCGTGCGAGTCGGCCGAGGTCACCACGTCGAGTCGCTTCCGCCGCAGCGGGATGACGCCGCCCCAGATGCCCGCAGCCACATCCTCCGGCTCGTCGATCGGGTCTCCAGACCTCGGGCTCGGCGGGGTCACCGATGCCGAGCTCCAGGCCGCCCGGGCGGTGCTCACTCGCGCGCGGGCGGCCGGTGCTGCTGCACCGCGAGGTCCTGCTGCGCCTGCTCCTCGGGGGTGAGCGCGTCGTAGGCGGCGTACGCGGCGGCCTTCTCCCGCTCGATCTTGGTCGAGAGCGCCATCGCGCCCCACCACAGGACCAGGAAGACGACCCCGAGCACCAGCATCAGGTGCACCCAGATCGCCAGCACCAGCGTCACGACCTGGACCAGCCACCCCGCCGCATAGGCCCAGCGGTGGCGCAGCATCCCGGAGAGCAGGATGCAGACGACGCAGAGCCCGATGCCGAGCGGCACGGCGACCTTGGCGGAGACGTTGCCGATCGAGATCAGCACCGGCGACGTCAGGCCGAGCGTGATGCCCTGCAGCACCAGGATCGCGGCGGCCATGCCCCGGCGCGGCGACTTGTCGCGGTCGTCGGCGTACTCGATCTCCGGCAGCGAGATCGGCACCTCGGGCTCGCTCATCGAGCCCCCTTCCGGCGTAGCAGGACCCGGGCCTCGCCGACGGTGACCACCGAGCCGGTGACCAGCACCGCTCCGCCGCTGATCGAGCTGTCCGAGTCCTCGGCCAGCGCGGCGGCCGCGTCGATGGCGTCGTCCAGGCGCGGCACGACGCTGACCCGCTCCTCGCCGTAGATCTCGATGGCGAGCTCGGCCAGCCGGCGGGCGGGCATCGCGCGCTCGGTGCTGTTCTGGGTGACGACGAGGTGTGCGAGGTGTGGTTCGAAGACCGCGAGCAGACCCTCGACGTCCTTGTCCCCCATCACGCCGACGACGCCGATGACGGACTCGAAGCTGAAGCTGTCCTCCAGCGCGGCCGCGGTCGCCTCGGCACCGTGCGGGTTGTGCGCTGCGTCGAGCAGGATCGTGGGGCTGGAGCGGACGATCTCGAGGCGACCCGGCGAGCTGACCCGGGCGTACGCGTCGGTGACGACCTCGGCCGACAGCGGCTCGCTCTCGCGGTCACCGAGTAGCGCCTCGACCGCGGCCAGCGCCAGCGCCGCGTTCTGGGCCTGGTGGGCGCCGTAGAGCGGGAGGAAGAGCTCCTCGTACGACGCACGCAGGCCGCGGAGGCCGAGCACCTGTCCGCCGACCGCGGCAGTGGTGCTGAGCACGCCGAAGTCGACGTCCTCCTCGACCACCGTGGCACCGACCTCGGCAGCGCGGGCGAGCAGCACGTCGCGCACCTCGGGCAGCTGCTTGGCGCTCACCACGACGGCGCCCGGCTTGATGATGCCGGCCTTCTCCTGGGCGATCGCGACAGGCGTGTCGCCGAGGTACTGCGCGTGGTCGAGGCCGATCGGCGTGATCACCGCGACGTTGCCGTCCGCGACGTTGGTGGCGTCCCAGCTGCCGCCCATGCCGACCTCGACGACCGCGACGTCGACCGGGGCCTCCGCGAACTTGGCGAACGCCATCGCGACGACCGTCTCGAAGAAGGAGAGCGGGTGTGGCTGATCCTCGTCGACCAGGTGCGTGTAGGGCGCGACGTCGTTGAACGCCGCGACGAACTCCTCGTCGCTCAGCGGCTCACCGTCGACGCTGATCCGCTCGTTGATCCGCTCCACGTGGGGGCTGGTGAAGCGGCCGGTGCGCAGGTCGAGGGCGCCGAGCAGGGTCTCGATCATCCGCGCCGTGGACGTCTTGCCGTTGGTGCCCGTCAGGTGCACCACCTGGTAGGTGTGCTGCGGGTCGCCGAGCAGCTCGGTGAACGCCCGGATCCGGTCGAGGCTGGGCTCGAGGCGGGTCTCGGGCCACCGGGAGAGCAGCGCTTCCTCGGTCTCTTGGATCGTCTGGGCCGGGCGGGCCTGGGGAGTCTCACTCATCGCGTTGCCAGTTTAGGCGAGGTGCTCGGCCGCGCTCGGATCGGCGGAGGCTCCGGTGCCGGAAGTGTCACGGTGACACTTCCGAACTGTCACGGTGACAGTTCGGGGCATTGGTGACACGTGGGATCTGTCACTCGTGCCGCAAACCATCACGGTGACACTGCGAGCTGCGATCGGCGGCCCGCCGTGGGGTCGGCGCTGCCGTCGGTCTCGGCCTCGATGGACACGCCCGGCTCGTCGTCGAACGCCGCGTTCGGCGGGGTGTCGGCGATGCCCGATCGTTGCGCGCCGCACCCTCGGCGCTCAACCCATTTCGCGCAGGTCAGCGCGCGACTCTAGGATTTGCCCATGAGTGAGTCCACCACCAACCCGAGCCCCGACGTGAGCGAAGCCGCCAGCGACGTCGTATCGGTACCGGAGAAGCCGGCGCTCGAGGGCCTCGAGGAGAAGTGGTCGGAGCAGTGGAAGGCCGACGACACGTACGCCTTCGACCGCACCCAGCCGCGCGAGAACGTCTACTCGATCGACACGCCGCCGCCCACCGTCTCGGGTTCGCTGCACGTCGGCCACGTCTTCAGCTACACCCACGCCGACCTGGTCGCCCGCTTCCAGCGGATGCGCGGCAAGTCGGTCTTCTACCCGATCGGCTGGGACGACAACGGCCTGCCGACCGAGCGCCGGGTGCAGAACTACTTCGGCGTGCGCTGCGACCCGTCGCTGCCGTACGACGCCGACTTCACCCCGCCGGAGAAGCCGGACCCGAAGAAGCAGATCCCGATCTCGCGGCCGAACTTCATCGAGCTCTGCGCCCAGCTGGTCGTGGAGGACGAGAAGGTCTTCGAGTCGCTGTGGCGCACGCTCGGCATGTCGTACGACTGGTCGCTGCAGTACACCACCATCGGCAAGGACGCGACCGCCGTCAGCCAGCGCGCCTTCCTGCGCAACCTGAGCCGCGGCGAGGCCTACCTCCAGGAGGCGCCGACGCTGTGGGACGTGACGTTCCAGACCGCCGTCGCCCAGGCCGAGCTGGAGGCGCGTGAATACCCGGGCGCCTATCATCGGGTCGCGTTCCACCCCACCAACAACGCCGCCGACCGGTCTCCGATCTTTATCGAGACGACCCGTCCCGAGCTGATCCCGTCGGTGGTCGCCCTGATCGCGCACCCCGACGACGAGCGCTACCAGCCCCTCTTCGGCACCACCGTGACGTCGCCGATCTTCGGCGTCGAGATCCCGGTCGTGGCGCACCCGGCCGCCGAGCCCGACAAGGGCGCGGGCATCGCGATGTGCTGCACCTTCGGCGACCTCACCGACGTGCAGTGGTGGCGCGAGCTCAACCTCCCGGTCCGTACGGTCATCGGGCGCGACGGCCGCTTCACCGGCGAGACGCCGGAGTGGCTGGTCTCGACGGGCTCGACCTCCGGAGCCGACTTCTACGGCGAGCTGGCCGGCAAGACCACCCACTCGGCGCGCGAGGCGATCGTCGCCAAGCTGCGCGAGACCGGCGACCTGGACGGCGAGCCGAAGCCGACGCAGCGGATGGCGAACTTCTACGAGAAGGGCGACAAGCCGCTCGAGATCGTCGCCACCCGCCAGTGGTACATCACCAACGGCGGCCGCGACACCGATCTGCGCACCTCCCTGCTCGAGGACGGCGCCTCGATCACGTGGCTGCCCGAGCACATGAAGCACCGCTACGACAACTGGGTCGGCGGCCTCAACGGCGACTGGCTGATCAGCCGGCAGCGCTACTTCGGCATCCCCTTCCCGGTCTGGTACGCGCTCGACGCCGAGGGCAACCCGGACTACGCGCACCCCATCGTCGCCGACGAGGCGCAGCTGCCGCTCGACCCGTCCACGGTGGCGCCCGAGGGCTACAGCGAGGACCAGCGCGGCGTGCCCGGTGGCTTCATCGGCGACCCCGATGTGATGGACACCTGGGCGACCTCCTCGCTCACGCCCCACATCGCGGGCAAGTGGGGCCTGGATGATGCAGGCGACGACCCCGATGATCTTTTCAACAGGGTCTTCCCGATGGACCTGTGCACCCAGGGCCACGACATCATCCGGACCTGGCTCTTCTCGCGGGTCGTACGCGCCCACTTCGAGAACGGCGCCGTGCCGTGGTCGCACGCGATGCTGTCGGGCTGGATCCTCGACCCCGACCGCAAGAAGATGTCGAAGTCGAAGGGCAACGTGGTCGTCCCGACCGAGATCCTGGACAAGTTCGGCGCCGACGCCGTCCGCTGGCGCGCCGCGCTCTCCCGGCCGGGCATGGACTCGCCGTTCGACGAGACCCAGATGAAGGTCGGCCGCCGCCTGGCGATGAAGGTGCTCAACGCCGCCAAGCTCGTCCTGGGCAACCTCGGTGCGACAGCGCTGGACACGTTCGCGGTCTCCGAGCCCGTCGACTGCGCCCTGCTCGGGCGTCTCGCCGGGGTCGTGACCAAGTCGACCGAGGCGTTCGAGTCCTACGACTACACCACCGCGCTGGAGACCGCGGAGAAGTTCTTCTGGGACTTCTGCGACGACTACGTGGAGCTGGTCAAGGAGCGCGCGTACGGCGACCCGGCCGACCCGGGCACCCTGTCCGCGAAGGCCGCCCTGGCGATCACGCTGCACACCCAGCTGCGCCTCCTCGCGCCGTTCCTCCCGTACGTCACCGAGGAGGTCTGGTCCTGGTGGCAGGAGGGATCCATCCACCGTGCCTCGTGGCCGACCGAGCTCGAGCTCGGCTCCGCCGCGGCGGCCGACGATGCCGTCCTGAGCGCTGCCGCGGTCGCGCTCTCGGGCATCCGTGGTGTGAAGTCGAACGCCAAGGTCAAGATGCGCGCGCCGCTCGACCGCACCGAGGTCACCGGCCCCGAGGCCCTCGTCCGCGCGGCCGAGCTCGCCCAGGGCGACCTGCGCCGCTCCGGCACGATCGTGGGCGACCTGGTCTTCACCGTGGACGCCGAGGCCACCGAGCTGCGGGTCACCGCCGAGCTGGCGCCGGAGCCGGAGGCCCCGGCCGCGGAGTGATCCGCCGCGACTGAACGCCAACGGCGGTCCACCCTTCGGGGTGGACCGCCGTTCGCGTTGGTCGGTGGTGCTGCAGCAGGTCGGGCGACCCGCGCGACGTCAGTGGTCGCCGTGGCCGTACCAGTGGCCGCCGTACGAGTGCCCATACGAGTGGCCGTACGAGTGGCCGCTGTAGTCGTCGTTGTCATTGTCGTCGTAGCCGGCGCCGTCGTTGTCGCTGTCATCGTCGTCGCTGGTGCTCGAGGAGAACGAGTAGCTGTTGGTGTAGCTCCGCGTCTTCGACGACGAGCTGCCCTGGGCGTCGTCGGACGAGCCGCTCCAGCTGTAGTGCCGGTCGCTGTCGTCGTTGCCGTACGAGTTGCTCGAGCCCGAGGAGCTGTGACCCCACCAGCCGTTGTGGTCGCCGCTGTTGCTCGACGAACTGCCCCATCCGTGACTCGAGGAGCCGTGGCTCGACGAGCTGCCGGTCGAGGAGCCCGTGCTCGGGGAGCTGGCCGGCGTCTTGACCACGGCGTTCACCGCGTGATCGGCGTGCTTGGACTTCGCGTGCTTCGCCTTGGTGTGCACCGCCGGCACGGCGTCGTGGTGCGCGTGCTTGGTGGGCTTGGCCTGGGCGGTGGCGTGGTGTGCCGGGCGCAGCCCTGTCGCGTCGGCGACGTCGGTCGCCGCGGACGTCTTCGCCGGAGCGGCCGGGGTGGCCGACGTGGCCGGCGGGGAGGGCTGGAGCGTCTCACCGTTCTGGATCTCCATCAGCTGGAGCCCCGCGACGACGGGCGCAGCGAAGCTGCGCCACGCGTCCTTCGCGTAGCTGCGCATGCTGTTGGTCGCCAGGACGACGACACAGGCGATCGCCACGACGACGAATGCCGTCAGCGGTGCCTTGTGATTCGAGCTCACGCTCGCCCCTTCCCAGCCCGGACCTGGTGGACAGGACACTAGTCTTGCCTATCCCATCGACCGGTGGCGAACCGTCCCAAGGCAAATGACCCGAACGGACTACGTCGCTCGGGTCATTTCAGGACGAGTGGCCAGCTCTCGCCTCAGGCGGACTTCTTCTTCTTCGCCTCGCCGACCGGGATGAGGGTCGGAGCAGCCTCGCCCAGGGCCACCTCGGCGGTGACGATCACCTTGGCGACATCGCCGCGCGAGGGCACTTCGTACATGGCGTGGAGCAGGATCTCCTCGATGATCGCACGCAGGCCGCGGGCGCCGGTCTGGCGCTCCAGGGCCTTGTCCGCGATCGCCTGGATGGCGTCCTCGGTGAACTCGAGCTCGACGCCGTCGAGGTCGAAGAGCTTCTGGTACTGCTTGATCAGCGCGTTGCGGGGCTCGGTGAGGATCTGCACGAGCGCGGCCTGGTCGAGCTTGGCGACGCTGGCGATGAGGGGCAGACGACCGATGAACTCGGGGATCAGGCCGAACTTGGTGAGGTCCTCGGGGCGGACCAGCTTGAGCAGGTCCTCGGCGTCCTTCTCGGCCTTGCTGTGCACCTCGGCGGTGAAGCCGAGGGTCTTCTTGCCCACCCGCTGCTCGATGATGTGCTCCAGACCGGCGAAGGCCCCGCCGACCACGAACAGGATGTTCGTGGTGTCGATCTGGATGAACTCCTGGTGCGGGTGCTTGCGCCCGCCCTGGGGCGGCACCGAGGCGGTGGTGCCCTCGATGATCTTCAGCAGGGCCTGCTGCACGCCCTCACCGGAGACGTCACGCGTGATCGACGGGTTCTCGGCCTTGCGGGCCACCTTGTCGATCTCGTCGATGTAGATAATGCCGGTCTCGGCCTTCTTGACGTCGTAGTCGGCGGCCTGGATCAGCTTGAGCAGGATGTTCTCGACATCCTCGCCGACGTAGCCGGCCTCGGTCAGCGCTGTCGCGTCCGCGATCGCGAACGGGACGTTGAGCATCCGCGCGAGGGTCTGGGCGAGGTACGTCTTGCCACAGCCGGTCGGGCCGATCACCAGGATGTTGGACTTGGCGACCTCGACCTGCTCGTCCTTGTGCTTGCCGGGACCGGCCGCACCGCTCTGGACGCCGGCCTGGACCCGCTTGTAGTGGTTGTAGACGGCGACCGCGAGCGCCTTCTTGGCCTGCTCCTGGCCGATCACGTAGGAGTTGAGGAACTCGAAGATCTCGCGCGGCTTGGGCAGCTCCTCGATGCTGACCTCGGCGCCCTCGGCGAGCTCCTCCTCGATGATCTCGTTGCACAGGTCGATGCACTCATCGCAGATGTAGACGCCCGGCCCGGCGATCAGCTTCTTCACCTGCTTCTGGCTCTTCCCACAGAAGGAGCACTTGAGCAGGTCACCACCGTCACCGATGCGTGCCATGGGCGATCATCCTCCGCGATTGCATGTGTTGCTGGTTCGAGATGGTGCCAAGGAACGGCACCGGGCGCTGCTGGCGGTTCTGCTGACCGTACCTCGCGCCGTGCCGCCGGCGCCGGAGCCACCGTCGGTACGGCGCGAGGTCGTGTCTGATCGTGCTGTGCCTATCGGCTCAGGCGAGCGCGGCCGCAGGGGTCTTGAGCGAGCCCAGGACCTGGTCCACGATGCCGTACTCGACGGCCTGCTGCGCGGTGAGGATCTTGTCGCGCTCGATGTCGCGACTGACCTCCTCGATCGACTTGCCGCTGTGCTCAGCGATCATCTTCTCCAGCAGCTCCCGCATCCGCAGGATCTCGTTGGCCTGGATCTCGATGTCGGAGGTCTGGCCGAACGTGCCCTCGGTGTAGGGCTGGTGGATCAGGATGCGGCTGTTGGGCAGCGCCATCCGCTTGCCCCGGGTGCCGGCCGCGAGCAGGATCGCGGCCGCCGAGGCGGCCTGACCCATGCAGACGGTCTGCACGTCGGGCTTGATGAACTGGATGGTGTCGTAGATCGCGGTCAGCGCCGTGAACGAGCCACCCGGGCTGTTGATGTAGATGCTGATGTCCTGGTCGGGGTTCATCGACTGCAGGCACAGCAGCTGGGCGATCACCGCGTTGGCGACGTCGTCGCTGATCGGGGTGCCCAGGTAGATGATCCGCTCCTCGAAGAGCTTCGCGTAGGGGTCGATCCGGCGGAAGCCGTACGACGTGCGCTCCTCCCACTGCGGGATGTAGTAGTTCATGCGTCAGTCCTTCTGCCCGTTGTTCGAATGAGCGGGCCGTCCTTCACTGGCGGCTTCCTTGGCGCTGGTGATCACCTTGTCGACCAGGCCGTACGCGAGGGCCTCGTCAGCGGTGAACCAGCGGTCGCGGTCGGCATCCGTGATGACCTGCTCGACGGGCTGACCCGTGTGCTTGGAGATCAGGTCGAGCAGCACCTTCTTGATGTGCAGCGACTGCTGGGCCTGGATCTTGATGTCCGAAGCGGAGCCACCCATGCCCGAGGAGGGCTGGTGCATCATGATGCGCGCGTGCGGCAGCGCGTAGCGCTTGCCCGCCGCACCGGCGCAGAGCAGGAACTGGCCCATCGAGGCGGCCAGGCCCATGCCGACCGTGGCCACGTCGTTGGGGATGTAGTTCATGGTGTCGTAGATCGCCATGCCGGCATCGACCGAGCCGCCGGGGCTGTTGATGTGCAGGAAGATGTCGGCCTCGGGGTCCTCGGCCGAGAGCAGCAGCAGCTGGGCGCAGATCGCGTTGGCGTTCTGGTCGCGGACCTCGGAGCCGAGGAACACGATCCGCTCCTTGAGCAGCCGGCTGTAGATGTTGTCGTCGAGGAAGTTGAGCCCGGCGCCACCGTTCATGGTCGGCGCGTCGTACCCCTGGGGTGCGCTGGAGTTCAGGTTCACAGTGGCGACACTAGCCGCCGGAGCAGACAGAACCACGGGATGGCGTGCCCTGTTCGCCGACAGCAGATTTCGACGGCGCGGGCGTGGACGCCTGCGCCGTCAGCCGAGCCAACGCAGCAGCGCGTCGTGGATGTCGCCCCGGTTGGTCAGCGGGTCGCCGGCCGGGAGGTCGAAGGTCTCGGCGTCCGGGAACAGGTCGACGACCTCGCGCGGGCGCCGCCCACCGCGGCGGTGTCGCCCCCAGAGGAGCCGACCGAAGGCGCTGCCGAACGGGTTGGGACCGGCCATCCGCTCCCCCACCATCAGGTGGTCGGCCGTGACGGCCGGCTCCAGCCCGATGAAGGCGGCATCCGTCTGCACGATGCCGGCGAGCTGCTCGTCGAGGCGTCGTCCGATCCGACTGGACAGCAGGCTCTGCTCGGTGGCGTAACGCGGTACTCCGAGACCGATCACCTCGGTGACCCGCGCCGTCCAGGGCTCGACGTCCGGGAGGCGCATCGCGGTGGCGGCCCGTACCGCCAGTCCCCCACCACCCGCGGCGAGCAGGACGATCCGCTCCACCGGGACGGGCCATGCCCGGGTGACGCGCTGCAGGAGCGAGGCCAGCTCGAGCCCGGCCTCCGTCGGCGGGCCGGGCTCGAGGCGGACGTAGATCGGCGTCCAGCCGAGCAGGGCCTGGAGCCGTTCGGCGTACGTCGCTCCGGTCGTCGCGCGTCCCTCCGCCCAGAGGTGCTCATCGCCTCCGGGCGATGGGACCAGGACCAGCAGGCGCCCCGTGGGCGCGGCATCCCGGTCGAGCAGTACGACGAGCTCGGCCGGCCCGACGTCGCGGTCGCCGTGCCGGAGCGCGACCATCGGACGGTCGACCTCGGCGACGGACCGGGCGAGGGTGGCGCCGGCGAGGGCGAGCGGCGTCCGCGCCACCGGAGCGGCCAGGGCTGCGAGAGGCCGGGCGATGGGCGCCGCGATCGGCACGATCGCGCGGGTGAGCGGACGCCGGGCCAGCGCGCCCGCACGCCAGGTGCGGCGCAGCAGACCGCCGACGCGGGTGCGACGCGGCGCGGTCGGGCTCACCCGGGCAACCCTAGAGGACGCCGGGGTTCCAACGTTACGCACGGGTAACCGGCGTTCCCCCTCCCGGGACGCCGGCGACGACCGCGGGTCCCGAGCCCGGGCCGGACACAGAAGCGCCCCGCACCCGGGATCCGGGTGCGGGGCGCCTGCGATGCGCTAGACCGTGGCTCAGGCCTCGGTCTCGTCGCCGGCCTCGGCCGGCTCAGCGGCCTCGTCGCCCTCGGGGGCGAAGCTGCCGTCGGGGAGGAGGCCCTTGAGGACGACCTCGTTGCCCGACTTGTCGGTGACCTTGGCGGCCTCGACGATCTCGGCGAGCGCCTTGCCGCGGACGATCTCGGCGGCGTACTCGCTGATGTGGTGCGGGTGCTCCTGCAGGTGGGCGAAGGCCTGCTGCGGGTCCTGGCCCTGCTGCTGAGCGCGACGGATGACGTGCTGGGTCAGCTCGTTCTGGTCCACGCCGTACTCGTTCTTGGCGGCGATCTCGTCGAGGAGCATCTGCGCGGCGATCGAGTCACGGACGCGGCGCTCGAGGTCGGCCTCGAACTCGTCCTGGGTCTGGCCCTCGTCCTCGAGGTACTTCTCCAGGGTGAGGCCGGCGAAGACGAGCTGCTGCTCGAACTGCTCGCGACGGGTGTTGAGCTCGTCGGTCACCAGGCCCTCGGGCAGCGGGATCTCGACCTTCTCGAGCAGGGCCTCGAGGACGGCATCGCGGGCGGCGGCGGCCTGCTCGAGACGCTTGCCGCGACCGAGACGCTCCTGGACGTCGGCCTTCAGCTCGGCGACGGTGTCGAACTCGCTGGCGAGCTGGGCGAAGTCGTCGTCGACCTCGGGCAGCTCCTGCTCCTGGACCTGGGTGACCTTGACGACCACGTCGACGTCCGCGCCGACCAGGTCACCACCGACGAGCTGGCTGGTAAAGGCCTTCTCGTCGCCGGCGGACAGGCCGGTGACGGCCTCGTCGAGACCGTCGAGCATGCCGCCACGGCCGACCTGGTAGCTCATGCCGCTGACCTCGGCACCCTCGACGTCCTCGCCGTCCTGGGTGGCCTTGAGGTCGATCACGACGAAGTCGTTCTCGGCGGCGGCGCGCTCGACGTCCTTGAGGGTGCCGAAGCGCTCACGCAGCGCCTGGACCTGCTCCTCGACGTCCTCGTCGCTGATCTCGATGTCCTCGACCTCGGCGGCGATGCCGGCGTAGTCCGGGACGACGATCTCGGGCTTGACGTCGACCTCGGCCACGAACTCCAGCGGGCCGTTGTCGTCGAACTTGGTGACCTCGAGCTCCGGCTGGGCCAGCGGGGTCAGGTTGTTCTCCTGCAGCGCCTCGCTGTACTTCTGCGGCAGGACCTCGTTGAGGGCCTGGTCGAGGACGGCGCCGCGGCCGACCTGGCGGTCGATCACTGCCGGCGGAACCTTGCCGCGGCGGAAGCCGGGCACGTTCACCTGCTGGGCGATCTGCTTGTATGCCTTGTCGAGGCTCGGCTTGAGCTCCTCGAAGGGCACCTCGACGGTCAGCTTGGCCCGGGTCGGGCTCAAGGTCTCGACGGCGCTCTTCACAGGCTTTCTCCTCTTGTAGATCTGGTGGTGAAGCAGTCGGGGCGACAGGACTCGAACCTGCGGTCTCCTGCTCCCAAAGCAGGCGCGCTAGCCACTACGCTACGCCCCGCGAATCGACCCCCATTGAGCCGGCTTCGAGCGGATGACGGGAATCGAACCCGCGTAATCAGTTTGGAAGACTGAGGCTCTACCATTGAGCTACATCCGCGTGCTGTTCCGCGGGCGGCTGGCCGCCTGCGAGCAACCCGCACATGGTGCCACACCGGCGGCACGGCGACCCAACCCGGTCCGCTCGCCACCGTGATCGGCGAGCGGGATTCAGAGGGTCGTGCCCGCGGAGCGGGTGACCACGACCATCGCCCGGTCGTCGTCCTTCGAGCCGAGCGCGTCGACGAGTCGGCGGGCCGCACCGTGGAAGTCGCCGCGCAGCAGCTGCTCGGCCTCCCCCAGCAGCCGGTCGATGCCGAGGTCGATGTCGCGCCGCGGCTCCTCGACCATGCCGTCGGTGTAGAGCAGGACCGCGTCACCGTGGCGCAGCGTGCCGGTGGCGGCGATGAACTCGGCGTCGTCGATCAGGCCCAGCAGCGGGCCCTCGCTGGCCAGCACCTTCCAGCGACCGTCGCCGGCCGTACGGCGCACGGCGGGCGGGTGACCCGCCGTCCGGACCTCGAACTCGCCGGTGGAGAAGTGCAGGGTGAGCTGGACGGCGGTGGCGAAGCCCTCCTCCCAGCCCTGGCGCAGGAGGTAGGCGTTGGCGGCGGGCAGGAAGCCGTCCGGCGGCAGCGCGCTGAGCATCCCGCCGAACGCGCCCGAGAGAAGCAGCGCGCGGGTGCCCGCCTGCTCGCCCTTGCCCGAGACGTCGACGACGACGACGTCGAGCCGATCGGGCGTCGGGCGACTGGCGACGACGAAGTCGCCGGCGAAGAGCGTGCCGCCGGCCGAGGCCAGGGAGGACTCGACGTGCCAGCCCTCCGGCATCACCGGGATGCCGCCCTGGTTGAGGATCCGGTCGCGCAGGTCGACGAGCATCGACTCGCCCATGAAGCCGGCGACACCGAGCCGGGAGCGCCGGAACGACATCAGCAGCACCAGCAGGCCCAGCAGGAACTCGATCGCGATCGAGGCCTGGGTGAGCGTCGTGATCTCGCCGTGTCTCAGCAGCACCGCGACGACGAGCATCGCCATCAGGAGCACCACGAACCACGGCAGCACCCGCGGACCGAGGACCAGACTGCCCACCAGCAGGGGCACCAGCAGCGAGTTGAGCGGGACCCGGTCGGGCTGTAGGACGATGAGGACGGCCAGCACCAGACCGAGCAGCATCAGCCACAGCAGCGCACTTCCCTCGGCACCCGATCGACGCTGCTGAGCGCGCAGCTCCGCCAGCGTCCGTCGGACCGCGGCAGGCGTCATCGCCGCCAACGCACTCATCGAGCCTCGCCTCCGCGTCGGGGTTCGTCGCTTCACTGTAGGCCCGACTGTAAGGGGGCTGTGCGTGCTCTGTCAGGGCCGGAACGGGCGGTTCGCGGCCGGTAGGGCCGCTGGCAGCCCGGGCACCAGAACAGGTTGCGACCCTGCAGCTCGGCGGTGCGCACCACCGTGCCGCACTCGTGGCAGGGCTGGCCGGTCCGTCGGTAGACGTAGACCTCGCCGCCGTGGTCGTCCTTGCGCGGCGGGCGGCCCATCGCCTCCGGGGTGTGCTCGGGGCGGACGGTGTCGATCCGGTTGTCGACCACGCCCTGGCCCATCAGCTCCACCAGGTCGGCCCACATCGCGTCCCACTGCTTGCGCTGGAGCGTGTTGCCCGGGCGCATCGGGTCGATCCGGTGGCGGAAGAGGAGCTCGGCGCGATAGACGTTGCCGACGCCGGCGAGGACGCCCTGGTCCATCAGCAGCGCTCCGATCGCGACCTTGCTTCGGCTGATCCGGGCCCAGGCGCGCGCGGGGTCGCTGTCGGCGCGGAGCGGATCCGGGCCGAGCGACGCGATGGCGGCATCGCGCTGCGCCTCGGTGATGAGATCGCACCGGGTCGCGCCGCGCAGATCGGCGTACGCGTCGGCGCCCACGATCCGCAGCCGGACCTGCCCGACCGGGGCCGGTGCCTCGCCGCGGGCGATGAGGAACTTGCCGTACAGGCCGAGGTGGATGTGGACGTACCGCTCACCGGGGAACCCGATGAAGAGCTGTTTGCCCCACGCCTCGGCGCGCTCCAGCACCTGGCCGTCGATCTGAGCGGCCGACTCCGCGAACCGGCCCTGCGGGCTGCCGACACGCACACGCTCCCCGCCGAACGCTGCGGTCAGGTCGGCGGCGAGCCGGTGGAGGGTGTGTCCCTCAGGCATGCAGGAGGAGTCCTGGGCTCAGTCTTGGTCTTCGGCCGGGCCGAGGCCCACCGCTGAGTCCGGCAGCGCGGGACGCCGGCCGGTCGACTCGTACGCGGCCATCTGGCCGATCCGGCGCACGTGCCGCTCGTCCTGGCTGAACGGCTCGGCCAGGAAGAGCTCGACGAAGCGGGTCATGTCCTCGAGGCTGTGCATCCGGCCGCCGACGGCGATGACCTGGGAGTCGTTGTGGTCGCGGGCGAGCTTCGCGGTCTCGTCGGACCAGACCAGCGCCGAGCGGATGCCCTTCACCTTGTTGGCGGCCATCTGCTCGCCGTTCCCGGAGCCGCCGATCACGACGCCGAGGCTGTCGAGCCCCTCGGAGCGCTCGCGGGCGACCGCCTCGGCGGCACGGATGCAGAAGACCGGGTAGTCGTCCAGCGCGTCGTAGACGAACGGTCCGTGGTCGACGACGTCGTACCCGAGCTCGGTGAGCCTGCTGGTGAGATGGGCCTTGAGGTCGAGTCCGGCGTGGTCGCAGCCGAGGTGAACGCGCATGAGCCTCATCCTCTCAGACGCGCGCCACCCGAGCCCACGGATACCCTGTGAGGCAACTGCTCCCTCCCATCACTCGTTTGGAGTCCCCATGAGCCTCCACACCTCCCTACATCGCGCCCGTTGGGCGCCCGTTCTCGCGCTCGTCGCCGGCTCGATCCTGATGATCCCGGCATCCGCCCAGGCGGCCCCGAAGGGCACGCTGAGCGTCTCCCCCGCGCAGGCCGCCCCCGGCGAGACGCTGACGCTGACCGGCACGCTGCCGACCAAGGTCCGGCGGCCCGTGGCGGTCCAGCGTGGGATGTACGGGAAGTACTCCGACATCGCCCGCGGACGTACCGACGCGAGGGGCCACTTCACGTTCCGGATCCCGAAGAACGGCATGCCGAGCGACCCCTACCGCGTGGTCGCGCGCAAGGTGCGGATCCACCACAAGGTCCTTCCGGCGATCAGCACGCCCATCAAGGTCGTGAAGACGCAGGAGCCCGACGTCGCGGTGACCCTCTCCGCCGACAGCGTCGGCGTCGGCGCCTCCGCCACCCTGACCGCGAGCGGCACGCCGGTCCGGCCGGGCCGGCCCCTGGCCCTCCAGCGGAGGACCAGCCCGACCACCTGGCAGACGATCGGCGTGAGCGTGCCGGAGAACGGCCGCGGCCAGGCGACGTTCACGCTCGACACCTCGAGCGCCGGGTCGTACGCCTACCGGGTCCGCGCGGAGAGCTGGAACGGCGCCGGCTGGTACCCGTCGTTCCCGGTCACGCTGAGCGTCGGAGCAGGCTCCGCCCGTACGGCCGCGCCGGCCGCGCTGTGGCAGGGCCAGGTCGCCGCGGCGCGGAAGAAGGCGCAGCCCGGCCAGGTCAACGCGGCCAACACGTTCAAGTGGGGTCCGATGGCCGAGGCGTGGGAGTGGGAGACCGGTCAGTCCACCGACCCGTGGCAGATCTACGCCGACGGCACCGGCCGCGCGTCGATCTACACGGCGATGATGTCCCTCGACTCGGGCCAGTGGGGCAACGGCCGGGCGATCAGCACCGGCACCGTGATGGCGACGCTGCAGAACAGTGGCCACACGTACGGTCGCTGGGAGGCCCGTGTCCGCGGCCCGATCTTCGCCGGCGGCACCACCGACTACACGATGGGACTCGACCTGGTCCCGGTCTCCTCGACGTACGCCCCGTGCGCCGGGACCGGCGTCGACCGCAGCGTCAACCTCGGCACATGGACCGGATACGGCAGCAGCACGACCATCGGCGTCCGCAGGGGCACGACCGACTGGACCACGACCCGCAGCCTGTCGCGCAACCGCGACAACTGGCACACCCTGGCCGTCGAGATCACTCCGAAGCGGATCGTGTGGTTCCTCGACGCGAAGGTCACGGCGGTGCTCAACAACCCGGGCGCCGTGCCCGGCGTGCCGCTGGTGCCCCAGCTCGAGCTGCTCGGCAAGCCGGGCGCGTCGATGAAGCACACCAAGCTGACCGCCGACTGGGTCCGCTACTTCACCCTGAGCCGCAAGGACCGGGGCCGGATCGCGGCGGCCGCGCCGTCGGCGAGGACCATCACGCCCACCTGCTGACGCAACCGGTGTCGAGTGGCGGCGAGGATCGGCGCCGGGCTGCCACTCACCACCAGTTGTCGGGGTCGTTTTCCACAGGACCTCGGCCCGCGGTTCGGAGCTCGCCACGCGGGTAGGACGCGACCATGGCCTCCGACCCGACCTCCACCGCGCGCCCGGCGCGTCGGCGGGGCGCCCGGTGGGAGCAGCTCGGATACGGCATCCAGGTCCCGGCGGGCCTCACCGGACGAGACCGGCTCCTCGCCGAGCTGGCCGCCCATAGTCATCTCCGGCCAGCGAGCGGAGTCTGGTCCAGCCTCACGGCCCTCCGCGTCCACGACGTCTGGCTGCCCGACCTCCCGCCAGCACTGCCGCACTTCATGGCGATGGGCGAGGTCCGGGGCGAGGTGAAGCCGACGCGAGCTCGGCTGCGGGTCGCGCGCCATCCGGTCGCACCGAGCGGCGTCGAGGTCGACGGCGTCATCGTGCAGCCCGGGGCCTGCCCTTCGCTCGGCGGCGACCACGCTGGGGCTCCTCGACCTGGTCGTCGCGACCGATGGGGCGCTCCACCGCGGGCTCACCACCATCGCGGACCTTCGGTCGGCCGCCTCCGAGCGGCGCCGTGGGGTGCGGCTGATGCGCGCGGCGCTGGCGCTGACCGATGCCCGCGCCGAGTCTCCGTGGGAGACCATGCTGCGGCTGATGCACGTCGCCTGTGGGATCGACGTCGTGCCGCAGACGAGATCTTCGACGACGCAGGACGCTTCGCCGCCCGGGCTGACCTCTGGGTGCGTGGCACCCGTCTGCTCCAGGAGTACGACGGCGCTCAGCATCGCGACGCCACCGAGCGTCGGCGTGACCTGGAGCGCGAGCGGCGGATCGGCGACGCCGGCTGTGTCCGACGTGGCTACACGGCCAAGACCGTGATCGATCATCCGTACGAGACCCTGCGCCCCGCCGCTGAGGCGCTCGGGCGTCCCGTGCCGCCGTCGGCCACGCCGTGGCTCGCGCTGCTCGCCGGATCTCTACGGGTTCCCTCGGGGCGGCGGCTCTTCCTCGAGCGCCTTCGGCTCGACAACTGGTGGTGAGTGGCAGGAACGAGGGGCCGGCGTCCGCCACTTCGCACCGGTTACGGGCAGCTGGCGAAGAAGCCGCTGGCCTGGCGCATCACCCGGTCGGAGGCCGGCATCGCGGCGTTCCGCCAGAAGCCGTGCACCTGGCCGAGGGCACGACTGCCGGTGACGTCGACGCCGAGCCCGTCCAGTCGGGCCGCGAGGTGCTCGCCCTCGTCGCGCAGCGGGTCGTGCTCGGCGGTGACGATGAGGGTGGGCGGCAGCGTGGCCAGGCGCTCGTCGCTGCTGAGCAACGGCGCCAGGTCCGGGTTCGCCAGGTCGCCTGGAGCGGCCGCGTACTGCTCCCAGTACCAGCCCGCCTCGGCACGGTCGAACCCCTCGGCGGCGGTGTCGTAGGAGTCGAACCCCTGGCTCGGGTCGAGGAACGGGTAGATCAGCGCGACACCGTCGAAGACGCCCGGATGACGCAGCGCGGCCACCAGTGCGAGGTTGCCACCGGCGCTGTCGCCGTGGACGTACGTGCGGTGCTCGGGGTCGCGCTCCTGGCGCGCGAGCCAGCCGACCACGGCGTCGGCGTCGTCGACAGCGGCCGGGAAGCGGTGCTCCGGCGGACGGCGGTAGTCGACGCTCAGCACGGCTAGTCCGCTGCGGTTCGCGAAGCGCCGGCAGGCCTCGTCGTGGACGTCGATGTCGTGGAAGACGAAGCCACCGCCGTGGAAGTGGACGATCAGCCCGCTGCGTCCCGGCCGGACCGCCTCGGCGGGCCGGTACAGCCGGCACGCCACGCCGTCGGCGTCGATCTCGCGGACCTCCGCGACGTCCTCACGCTCCTCTCGAGCCGCCTGCGCCCGGGCGCCCGCCCGCTGGTCCGCGATCGGAAGGTCCCAGACCTTCGGGTCGGTGTCGTACCCGGCGATGGCGGCGGCCGCATGGCGATAGAGCGTCATGCGCGGATTCTGGTGGCTCGGCCCGATTGGCACCACCGACTATCCGGAGCGCGGGCGCTCGCGCGCACGGATGCGACGAAGACCCCCGCCCGAGCGAGGGTCTTCGTCGGTCATCGCAGGTTGATCACTTCTTGGTGCTGTTGGCCTTCTTGAGGTTGGCCTTGGCGCTCTTGAGGCTCTTCTGAGCCTTGGCGAGCGACTTGTTCGCGGCGGCGACCTGCTTCTTCAGCTTGGCGACCTTCACCGTCTTGCCGGCCTTCTTCGCGGCCCGCAGCTCGCCCTTGAGCTCCTTGACCTGCTTCTGGGCCACGGCGACGTGCTTGGTGGCCTGGGCGACCTTCTTCTGAGCCGGGGTCGGCGTGGCGACGACGGGCGTCTTGGTGTCGTCACCCTTGTCGGTCCCCGAGGTGTCGTCACCCTTGTCCGTGCCGGTGGCGCAGTCGTCCCCCGCGGTCGTCGCGAGCGGTGCCGCCTCGGTCGGCTCGCCCGTCGGGTCCTCGCTCGGCGTGGCCTCGGTCGGCGCGCCCGTCGGGTCCTCGCTCGGCGTGGCCTCGGTCGGCGCGCCCGTAGGGTCCTCGCTCGGCGCGCCCGTAGGGTCCTCGCTCGGCGCGCCCGTCGGGTCCTCGCTCGGCGCGCCCGTCGGGTCCTCGCTCGGCGTGGCCTCGGTCGGCTCGCCCGTCGGGGTGGTGCCACACGCGACGGTCGTCGGGTCCGAGGCGGAGTCGTCAGCGAACGCGGCGGCGGTGCCGACGCCCGCGGCGAGGAGGGCGGTCGAGACGGCGACGGCACCCGCAGCGCGGCGCCAGGTGTTGTGGAACATCTTCAGAACTCTCCTGGTGGAATGGAGGTCACGACGGTGAATGACGCGTGACTCTCGATCCTTTTCGGCCGGGCTGCCGACCCACGAAAGTAAATCCTGACTATTTCTTGCCGATCGACCGCGTTTCGACCAAGAACTGCGCGATCTCCGTACGTCCTCTCAGGCGAGCCGCGCCGCGATCAGCGGCCCGATCTCGCGCATTGCCTTGCCCCGGTGCGAGATCGCGTCCTTCTCGGCCACCGTCAGCTCGGCGGAGGTGCGGCCGTCGGGCGTGTCGGTGGCGACGAAGAGGACGTCGTACCCGAAGCCGCCCGCACCGCGGATCTCGCGGATGACGTGGCCGTCCATCCGGCCCTCGACGACCAGGCTCTGCTCGCTCCCGTCGGTGCCGGGGTGGACGAACGCGATCGCGCAGGCGAAGTGCGCGCCACGGCGCTCGTCCGGGACGTCGTGGAGCTGGTCGAGGAGGAGCTCGTTGTTGCGCTGGTCGCTCTTCGGCTGACCGCCCCAGCGGGCCGAGAGGATGCCCGGCATCCCGTTGAGCGCGTCGACGCAGAGGCCGGAGTCGTCGGAGACCGACGGAAGCCCGGTGGCGGCGAATCCCGCGCGGGCCTTCAGCAGGGCGTTGCCCTCGAAGGTCGACGCGTCCTCGACCGGCTCCTCGTAGAAGTCGACGTCGTCGAGGCCGAGCACCCGTACGCCCGGGATGAGCGGAGCGAGGATCCGCTCCATCTCGGCGATCTTCTTGGCGTTGCGGGAGGCGACGAAGATCCGGGGGCCGTCGTCCTGCGCCTGGCCGAGCGTCATCGGCCCAGCGACTCTCGCTGGAGCCGGGTGAGGTCCGCGCAGCCCTTCTCCCCCAGGGCGAGCAGGGCGTCCAGCTCGATCCGGTCGAAGGCGACGCCCTCGGCGGTGCCCTGGACCTCGACGAACTTGCCCTCGCCGGTCATCACGATGTTCATGTCGGTCTCGGCGCGGACGTCCTCCTCGTACGGGAGATCGAGACGGGCCTCGCCGTCGATGATGCCGACCGAGATGGCGGCGACCGAGCCGGACAGCGCCTGCGGGACGCCGAGCTTGGCACAGGCGTCCGCGAGGGCGATGTAGGCGCCGGTGATCGAGGCGGTCCGGGTGCCGCCGTCGGCCTGGAGCACGTCGCAGTCGATCTGGATGGTGTTCTCGCCGAGCTTCTCGTAGTCGATGACGGCGCGCAGCGAGCGGCCGATCAGGCGCGAGATCTCGTGCGTGCGTCCGCCGATGCGTCCCTTGACCGACTCGCGGTCCGAGCGGGTGTTCGTGGAGGCCGGGAGCATGGAGTACTCGGCCGTGACCCAGCCCAGGCCGGAGCCCTTGCGCCAGCGCGGCACGCCCTCGGAGGCGGAGGCGGCGCACAGCACCTTGGTCCGGCCGAACTCGATCAGCACCGAGCCGGCGGCGTGGTCGAGCCAGTTGCGGGTGATGGTGATGTCGCGAAGCTGGTCGTTGGCGCGGCCGTCGGCGCGGGTGCTCGTCATGCGGGCGAGCCTATCTTTCGCTCCGGGCGGCCCGGGCGGCCAGGGCGAGAAACGGTCGGGACGGATACCGATGCCGAAGGTGGTGCTGTCACCCAACGCCGCGCAGCGGAGGTATCCGGTCACGCTGGAAGACCGACGGGGCCGGCTACCAGCCGGCCCCGTCGAGATGTCGTGTGCCGAGACGTCGAAGAGACGATCCCAGACGCGTCGTCGTGCTCGGTGGAGCGCTACTTGACCTCGGCGCGCAGGATGCGACGCAGGCCGAAGGCCATCGGCAGCCCCAGCCAGATCAGCGCCGCGACCACGAACCGGGCCCACTCGGTCGCGCTGGTGCCGAAGAAGTCGTCGTAGAGCGGCTGCTCGGCGCTGTTCAGCGAGATCCACTTGACCAGCGACTCCGCCCAGTCACCCACCAGGCTCGCGAGCCCCAGGATGATCGGCAGGGCGAACAAGTAGGCGAAGTAGACGACCAGTGCCGCGGGCGTGCTGAGCAGCAGGGCGCCGAACGAGAAGCCGATCAGCATCGCCAGCGTCTGGGTCAGGACGAAGGCGAAGATGCCCGACCCGCCGGACCACGTGTAGTGGCCGGCGATCGCGCCGGAGAGCGCGTTGAAGACGATGCCCATGGCGAGCGCGAAGATCACCGTGAGGGCGGTCCAGATCAGCGCGACCACGAGCTTGGCCTGGACGACGCGGCCTCGGCGCGGCTCGAGCGCGAAGGTGACCATCGCGGTGCGCTGGCTCCACTCCGAGGTGGCGAGCATAATCGCCAGCGGCGGCAGCAGCAGCTGGGTGACGAAGCCGGCCACCGCGGCGAAGGTGCCGAAGTCGACGTCGCTGACGTCGTTGACGCCGGTGACGATCGCGGTGATCAGCTCGGCGACGATGACGACCGCGCCGATCGAGAAGAGCAGCCAGAAGCCGGCCTTGGTGTCGTACGACTTGCGGAACTCGACCTTGGTCAGCCGGGCGAACGGGATGCCGCTCGGTGCGGTCGGGCGGACAGCGGTCGTGCTCTGGGCGGCGGCGCTCATGCGACCACTCCTTCGCGCTGGGTGTCGGCGGTGAGTTCGAGGAACAGCTCTTCCAGACCGCCGTCGCCGGAGCGCAGGTCGGTCAGGACGATGTGGTGCTCGACGGCCGTGCGGCCGACCTCGACCGGCTCAGCGGTGACCCGCAGGCCCTCGCCGGCCGGGACGACGGTGATGCCCTTCGCGGTCAGTGCCGCCGCCAGCGCGTCGTTGTCCAGCGACGTGGCCAGCGCCTCGACCTTGTTGTTGCGGGCCAGCAGCGCCGCCCGGTCGCCCTGGGCGAGGATCTTGCCGCGCCCGATCAGGATCATCTCGTCGGCGATCAGCTCGACCTCGTGCAGCAGGTGGCTGGAGAGCAGCACCGTGCCGCCGCGGTCGGCGTACGACTTCAGCAGGCCGCGCATCCACCGGATGCCGGCCGGGTCGAGGCCGTTGGCGGGCTCGTCGAGGATCAGGATCTCCGGGTCGCCGAGCAGGGCGTGGGCGATGCCGAGGCGCTGCTTCATCCCGAGGGAGTAGTTCTTGAGGCGGCGCTTGGCCTCACTGGGGCTGAGCGAGACGAGCTGGAGCATCTCCTCGACCCGGCTGTCGGGCAGGCCCATCGTCATCGCCCCGAGGGTGAGGATCTCCCTCCCGGTACGACCGCCGTGCTGCGCCGAGGCGTCCAGCAGGACACCCACGGTGCGGCCCGGGTTGGGCAGCTCGTGGTAGTCGACGCCCTTGATGGTGGCACGGCCCTTCGTGGGCGGCGTCAGGCCGACCATGATGCGCATCGTGGTCGACTTGCCGGCACCGTTCGGCCCGAGGAAGCCGGTGACCCGGCCGGGCTCGCAGGTGAACGTGACGTCGTCGACCGCGGTGTAGGCCCCGTACGTGCGGGTGAGTCCCTCGACCTTGATCATGGCTACAGCCTGCCCTGTCCCGGCCTCCGGCGCATCGGGGTTCACCCCGAATGTCGCACGACAGATGTCATGGACGAGGTGGTCTCGAGGCTCGCCTCACTCGCACCGCGACCACGTCAGAGGACGTAGGTGGCCCCCGGGCGGGCGAGCTCGGTGTGGCCGGAGAAGGCCGGCACCGCCTCGGCCAGGATCTCCTGCTCGTCGTGCCACGGCGGCACGTGGGTGATGACCAGCCGCTTCGCGCCGGCCCGCTGCGCCGCCTCGCCCGCCTCCCGCCCGGTGAGGTGCAGGCTGGGCGGGTTGTCGTCCCCCTCGCGGAAGGAGGCCTCGCACAGGAAGAGATCCGCGTCCGTGGCCAGCTCGACCAGCACGTCCGTGGGTCCGGTGTCGCCGCTGTAGGCCAGGGTGGCGCCGTCCGCGGTGATCCGCATGCCGTACGCGGGCATGCCGAGGTGGTCGACCTCGCGCGGCTCGATCGTGAAGGGGCCGACCTCGAAGGTCTCCCGGTAGCGGTGGAACGCGAACTCCTCGCGCATCCCCGGCTTGCGGGGCAGATCGAAGGCGTGCGCCAGCCGGCGCGCCGAGCCCTTCGGGCCGTGGATCGGGATCACCGGTTGCGAGCCACTGGGGTGGTACTTGCGCAGCACGTAGTAGCTCGTGATGTCGATGCAGTGATCGGCGTGCAGGTGACTGAGCAGGATCGCGTCCAGCTGCAGCGGATCGATGTAGCGGTGGAGCGCGCCGAGCGCCCCGTTGCCCAGGTCGAGCAGGAGGTTCCAGGTGCGTCCCTCGGCATCGTCGGCCTGGAGCAGGTAGCAGCTGGCCGGCGAGTCGGGTCCCGGATAGGACCCGCTGCACCCCACGATCGTCAGCTTCACAGGAGACCTCCGCACATGGGTCGCAAGGCTAGGGCTTAACACTGTGCTTGGCAGTACGTCTTGACCGAGGTCACATGTGACCTGCTCCTGACCCTAGACGACCGCGCGGGCGACCCACCCCGAGCGCGCTGCGGGCTGCGGGTCGCGATGACCTCTAGGAGAGCCCGCCGACGAACTGCTTGGCCTGTGCCATCTCCGGCCCCAGGAAGCGCCGTCCGATCGTCTCGAACTGGTCCGGCGACCCGGTGGTGAGGAAGGAGTACGTGGGCTCGCCGCCGGACCGCATCAGATCGCGCTGGGCGAGCATCCGGTAGACGTCCTTGCCGCACTCCTCGGCGCTGCTGACCAGGGTGACGTTGTCGCCCATCACGTAGGAGATGACGCCGGTGAGCAGCGGGTAGTGGGTGCAGCCGAGGATGAGGGTGTCCACGCCCGCGCTGGTCAGCGGGTCGAGGTAGTCGTGGGCCGCGTCCAGCAGGTCGGGGCCGCTGGTGATGCCGGCCTCGACGAGCGGCACGAACCGCGGGCAGGCCTGGGTGTGCAGCTCGATGTGCGGCGCCGCCGCGAACGCGTCGTCGTAGGCCATCGACTCGGCGGTCGCCTCGGTGCAGATGACGCCGATCCGGCCCGTACGGGAGGCCGCGACGGCGCGACGGGTCGCGGGGAGGATCACCTCGACGACCGGCACGTCGTAGCGCTCGCGGGCGTCGCGCAGCATGGCCGCGCTCGCGGAGTTGCAGGCGATGACGAGCGCCTTCACACCCTCCTCGACGAGGTGGTCGAGGCACTCGAGGGCGTACTCGCGCACCTCCGCGATCGGCTTCTCACCGTACGGGGCGCGGGCGGTGTCACCGACGTAGAGGATCGACTCGTGGGGCAGCTGGTCGATGACCGAGCGCGCGACGGTGAGGCCGCCGAACCCGGAGTCGAAGATGCCGATCGGCGCGTCTCGGTCGGAGGTGGTGGTCAGGCCGGGCACACCGCGATCGTAGGTGGTCGCGGCAGGTTGCACCGCGCCGGGGCACCGGCCCCCTCGAGCTGCCGTCTCCGACCCGGCAGCCGAGGAGGATCGGTGTCATTACTGCTGCGCGGCCTCCGGGCGGGCGTCGCGAGGCTCAGCCGACGAGCAGTGTCTCCAGCGAGATGATCCGCCCGTCCGCGATCGTCGCGATGTCGACCCCGCGAGCGACCGGGTCGGCTCCCGGAGCGCCGAACCGCCGTGTCAGTGCGGCCCTGCTCCCGTCGCCGTACACGGGCCCGTCCTCGGCGAAGGCGAATCCGGCGGGCACCCGGGCGAGGAGGGTCCGCGCGCGCTCGACGATCGCCTCCCGCCCGATGACGACCCCCTCCTCGTCGGTGAAGGTGACGTCTTCGGCGTAGGTCGTCGCGGCGGCCAGTGCCCGACGCGCGGCGTCGCGCTCTCCGAAGACCTGGTGCAGGTTGGCGCGCATCAGTGCGACGTACTCGTCCATCGGGCTGTCTCCTTGGTGTCGGCTCGGAGTCTGTCAGATCTGGCTCGCGCCGCCGTCGACGTACAGCTCGGCGCCGGTGAGGTAGGAGCTCGCGTCGGAGGCGAGGAAGAGCACCGCGTCCGCGATCTCCTCGGTGGTGCCCAGCCGGCCCATCGGCACCCCGGCAGCGAGTCCCTCGAACAGCTGGTCGGCCGCAGCCGCGTCCGGGGCCAGGCCGCTGAGGCCGGGCGTCCCGACCGGCCCGGGCGCGACGCTGTTGACCCGGATCCCACGCCCGGTCAGCTCGGCGGCCCAGCTCCGGGTGAAGGAGCGCAGGGCGGCCTTCGATGCGGCGTACACGCTGAATGCGGGCACGCCCTTCACGTCGATGTTGGAGCTCGTGATGACGATGGCCGCACCCGGGTTGAGCAGCGGGAGCGTCTTCTGCACGGTGAACAGGGTGCCGCCGACGTTGGCGTTGAAGGTGTCGGCGTAGTGCTGCCAGGTGATGTCCTCGAGCGCGCCGAACTCGCCACCGCCGGCGTTCGCGAAGACGACATCGAGACCGTGACCCAGCTCCTGCACGGCATCGACCACCCGGTCGAGGTCAGCGAGATCCGCGACGTCGCCACGTACGCCGGTCGCGCCGGCGCCGATCTCGGCCACCGCCCTGTCGAGGGCCTCCTGGCGGCGTCCGGTCACCACGACCCGAGCCCCCTCTTCGGCGAATCGACGCGCCGCCGCCAGGCCGATGCCCGACGTTCCGCCCGTTACCAGGACCGTCTTGTTCTCGAAGCGTGCCATGACCTTCTCCTCACGTCCGGGCGAGGATCCCCTCGCCACTATTTTGTATCGTGCGGTACATAAGTCGGATGGGCGACGATCCATTCCCGGCGCGGCGGATTTCTGTACCGTTCAGTCAGGAGAGGCGGAGATGCAATGACGACCGAGCGAGCACCGCGGGGGCGACCGCGGACCTTCGACGCCGACGAGGCGCTCGACAAGGCCGTCGAGGTGTTCTGGCGCCTGGGCTACGAGGGCGCCTCCCTGACAGCGCTGACCGATGCGATGGGGATCAACCGGCCGAGCCTCTACGCGGCCTTCGGCGACAAGGAGTCGCTCTTCCGCCGGGCGGTTGCCCGATACGCCGAGGTCGACATGTCCTATGCGCGCGCGGCGCTGGAGCAGCCGACGGCCTATGCGGTCGTGGAGCAGTTCCTGCACGACAACGTGGACGCCCTCACGCGCCCCGACCGCCCCCATGGCTGCCTGTCGGTGCAGGGCGGACTCGCCACCGGCTCCGACGACGGGAGGGTCTCAGCGTTCCTGGCGCAGAGCAGGCTCGCCGGTGAGCAGGCGCTGGCCGAGCGACTCGCGCGAGCGGTGGTCGACGGCGACCTGCCGGGCGACACCGACACCATCGCCATGGCGAGGTTCGTGATGGCGCTCAGCGAGGGCCACGCGGTCCACGCAGCCGCGGGCGTCGGGCGCGATGCCCTGCACGCGTCGGTGGACGTGGCACTCCGCGCGATCCCGCGCGCCGCGGGCTGAGCCGCCGTACGCCGACCCGCACGAACCCCTTACGGCCGCCGAGCCCGTCGAGGCGCCCCTCTCGACGACACCACGCCTCTCGCGGACGCCGAGCCCGTCGAGGCGCCCCTCCGACCACACCACGCCTCTCGCGGACGCCGAGCCCGTCGAGGCGCCCCTCCGACCACACCGCACCTCGACAAGCTCGGCGAACGTCACGAACCCCTTACGGCCGCCAACCCCCTGCGGCCTCCGAGCCCGTCGAGGCACACCCCCGACCACACCGCACCTCGACAAGCTCGGCGAACGTCACGAACCCCTTACGGCCGCCGAGCCTGTCGAGGCGTATCCACAGATTCTCGGATCCGGGTACCGCCAGCCCCCGTGACCGCCCATGCTCGAATGCATGGCACACACCTACATGCTGGAGTGCTCCGACGGCACGTTGTATGTCGGCAGCACCACCGATCTGGAGCTGCGCCTACGTCAGCACAGCGACGGCGCCGGCGCGCGCTACACCGCGATGCGGCGACCCGTTCACCTGATCTGGAGCGCCGAGTTCGAGCCCGTCCGCGACGCCTACCTGCTGGAGAAGAGGCTGCAGGGCTGGAGCCACGCGAAGAAACGGGCGTTCATCGAGGGCCGGCTCGGCGATCTACCGGCTCTGTCACACAACAGCGCGAAGAAACGCAGCTGACGCCTCGACAAGCTCGGTGACCGTCAGGCGCCTCGACAAGCTCGGCGACCGTCAGGCGCCTCGACAAGCTCGGCGACCGTCAGGCCCAGAGCTGGCCTTCGAGGCCTTCCTCGGCCTCGTCGATCGTGCCCTCGTACGCGCCGGTGGAGAGGTACTTCCAGCCGCCGTCGGCGACGACGAACGCGATGTCGGCGGACTCCCCCGTCTTGACGCATTTGGCGGCCTGGCCGAGGGCGGCGTGCAGGATCGCACCGGTGGAGATGCCGGCGAAGATGCCCTCGAACTCCAGCAGCTCGCGCACGCGTCGGACGGCGTCGCGTGGGCCGACCGAGAAGCGCGAGTCGATGAGGGAGGCGTCGTAGAGCTCGGGGACGAACCCCTCGTCGAGGTTGCGCAGGCCGTAGACGAGCTCACCGTAGCGCGGCTCGGCGGCGATGATCCGGGTGTCCGGCTTGGCCTTGCGGAAGTACCGGGACACGCCCATCAGAGTGCCGGTGGTGCCCAGGCCCGCGACGAAGTGGGTGATCGACGGGAGGTCGGCCAGCAGCTCAGGCCCGGTGCCCTCCTCGTGGGCGAGCGCGTTGGCGGCGTTGCCGTACTGGTAGAGCATCACCCAGTCGGGGTGCTCGGCGGCGAGTCGCTTCGCCACCCGTACGGCCTCGTTGGACCCGCCTGCGGCGGGCGAGGAGACGATCTCGGCGCCCCACATCCGCAGCAGCTGGCGCCGCTCCTCGGAGGTGTTCTCCGGCATCACGCAGACGATGCGGTAGCCCTTGAGCTTGGCCGCCATCGCGAGCGAGATGCCGGTGTTGCCGGAGGTGGGCTCCAGGATCGTGCAGGCAGGACGCAGCGTGCCGTCCTTCTCGGCCTGCTCGATCATCTTCAGGGCCGGACGGTCCTTGATCGAGCCGGTCGGGTTGCGGTCCTCGAGCTTGGCCCACAGCCGGACGGCGGGGCCGTCCGGGTTGGTGCCGCCGACCATCTCCGACAGCCTGGGCAGCCCGACGAGCGGCGTACCGCCGACCGAGCTGATCAGGTTGTCGTAGCGCGTCATCGAGATCGAGTCTGTCGTTGTTCGTCGCCGTCGGCGGAGCCGATCAGCGGGCTCCGCCCGCGACGGCCGGGAGGATGACCACGTTGTCGCCGTCCTTGAGCTCGGCCTCGAGACCGCCGATGAAGCGGACGTCCTCGTCGTTGATGTAGACGTTGACGAAGCGGCGCAGGTCGCCGTTGTCGATGAGGCGGTCCTTGATGCCGGTGTGGTTGGCCTCGAGGTCGTCGATGAGCGCGGACAGAGTCGTGGCGCCGTCGCCTGCACTGTTGCTCTGGACGGCCTTCTCGCCGCCCGTGTAGGTGCGCAGGATGGTCGGGATGCGGACCTCGATGGCCATGTCTTACTCCTTGGTTCTGTTGCTGAAGGCTCGGGGTGGGATCAAAGACTCGCGACGACGGTGACCGGCTCCTCGGTCACCTCGCCGTCGACGATCCGATAGGAACGAAACTCCACGGGGCCCTCGTTATTCCCGTGCTCGCGCGTGCTGACCAGCACGTAGTGCGCGTTGGGCTCGCTCGCCAGGCCGATGTCGGTGCGACTCGGGTAGGCCTCGGTGGCGGTGTGCGAGTGGTAGACGACCACCGGCTCCTCGTCGCGATCGTCCATCTCCTTGTAGAGCTGGAAGAGGTCGGTGGAGTCGAACTCGTAGAACGTCGGGCTTCCGGCGGCGTTGACCATCTCGACGAACCGCGCCGGGCGATCGCTGCCCTCGGGGCCGGCGACGATGCCGCACGCCTCGTCGGGGTGGTCACGCTTCGCGTGGGCGACGATGGCGTCGTACGTCGCCTGGTCGATGGTCAGCACGGGCCAAGCCTAGGCCGTCGATCGCCCCGCCCTTGACATGCCCGGGTCCCGGACAGTGAGACACCTCACGGTGGCCGCACGGCCGCCCGTCGCGCCTGCGGGTCAGGCCGCGCGGGTGAGCGACTCGACCAGGGTCTCCTGGAGGTAGCCGAGCCATTGGTAGATGCCGTACACCTGCCCGTGCGGGTCCTCGTCGTCCATCGAGTCCCAGCGGTCCTCGTCGTCCTCCTCGATCCCGAGCCGCGTGGCCAGGGCGAGACGCAGATCGGTGAGGGAGCGCATCCACGTCTCTGCCTCGGCGCGCGAGAGCTCGACGTCGATCATCAGCCCGTCCTCCTCGAGCTCGGGCGGCAGCCCCGCCTCCTCGAGGGCCTCCACGATCGCCGTGGCACCGGCGGTCTTGCCCTCGCGCAGCGTGCCCTCGGTGAAGCGGCGGAACTCCCCCGCGGCCTCCTCGTCGTGCTGGTACGCGGTCGGGAAGAGCCGGGCCAGCACGGGGTCGTCGGGCGCGGTGGTCGGGCCGGAGAAGTCCAGCAGCGCCTCGAGCGGGTCGATCGCCTGCTGCGGGAGCGCCGACTCGTCGTGCAGCAGCTCGATCAGCTGGGCCGCGAGCGAGCGCAGCAGGTCGGCCTCGAAGCCGGTGAACGTCGCGGCGATCTGCTTGCCTCGCCGCTGGTAGGAGAAACCGGTCATGGACATCTCACCCCCGCTTCACTGCTGCTTCTCCAGCGTCGCCCAGAGGCCGTACCCGTGCATCGCCTGGACGTCGCGCTCCATCTCCTCGCGGGAGCCGGAGCTCACCGCGGAGCGGCCGTCGTTGTGGACCTCCATCATCAGCTTCTCGGCCTTCTTCTTCTCGTAGCCGAAGTAGGTCCGAAAGACGTAGCTCACGTACGACATGAGGTTGACCGGATCGTTCCAGACGATGGTCACCCACGGCGTGGACGCGAGGGTCAGGTCATCGGTGACGGGCTCGTCGAGTTCGACTGGGCTCGGCGCAGACATATGGCCCATCGTGCCACGATCAGTCCCGTGGCCTCTCCCCGACTCCCCAGCACCGCGCTCCTGACGGATCACTACGAGCTGACGATGCTCGAGGCCGCGCTCGCGGCCGGGACCGCCCGCCGGCGCGCGGTCTTCGAGCTCTTCCCGCGGCGTCTGCCCGAGGGTCGCCGATACGGCGTCGTCGCCGGGGTCGGCCGGGCGCTGGACGCGCTGGAGGCGTTCCGGTTCGGGCCCGAGGAGCTGGCGGCACTGGAGGGCGTGGTCGACGACGCGACGCTGACCTGGCTGGCCTCCTACCGCTTCTCCGGGGACATCTGGGGCTATGCCGAGGGCGAGGTCTACTTCCCGCACTCGCCGCTCCTGATCGTGGAGGGCACCTTCGCGGACGCGGTCCTGCTCGAGACGCTGCTGCTGTCGATCTACAACCATGACAGCGCGATCGCCTCGGCGGCCTCCCGGATGACGCTCGCGGCAGCCGGCCGCCCCTGCATCGAGATGGGGTCGCGCCGCACCCACGAGGCCGCCGCCGTGGCCTCGGCCCGCGCCGCCTACATCGCAGGGTTCACCGCGACCTCGAACCTGGCCGCGCGCGCCACGTACGGGGTGCCCTCGACCGGCACCTCCGCGCACGCGTTCACCCTGTTGCACGACACCGAGCGCGACGCCTTCACCGCGCAGGTGCGCTCGCTCGGCACCGGGACCACCCTGCTCGTCGACACGTACGACATCGCCGAGGCGGTGCGGGTGGCGATCGAGGTGGCCGGGCCAGGCCTGGGCGCGGTCCGGCTCGACTCCGGAGACCTGAGCGTGCTGGCCGTGCAGGTCCGCGATCAGCTCGACTCCCTCGGCGCGCACGACACCCGGATCATCGTGACGTCGGACCTGGACGAGTTCGCGATCGCCTCGCTCGCGGTGGCACCGGTGGACGGCTACGGGGTCGGCACCCAGCTGGTCACCGGCTCGGGCCACCCGACCTGCGGCTTCGTCTACAAGCTGGTCTCCCGCGAGGGGTCAGACGGCGCGATGGTGCCGGTGGCGAAGAAGAGCGCCGACAAGGTCTCCATCGGCGGCCGGAAGTACGCCCTGCGACGCCGCTCGGCCGCCGGCGTCGCCGAGGCCGAGGTGATCGGCATCGGCACGCCACCCGTCGACGACCCTTCGACAGGCTCAGGACGGCGCGGAGACGACCGCACGCTGCTGGTGCCGCTGGTCCGTGCTGGCGAGATCGTCGGCCACGAGCCGCTCGCCGCTGCCCGCGACCGCCACCGGGCGGCCCTCGCCGAGCTGCCGATCCCGGTCCAGTCGATGATGAAGGGCGAGCCGGCGATCCCCACGATCTTCGTCTGAGCGCGGCTGGGGCCGGTCAGACGAGATCGGCGTCGACCAGGATCTGACGGGCCTCGGCGATGCGGTCCTCGGCGACCAGGATCCGCGGCAGGATCACGGGCAGGGCGCCCTGCAGGTTCACCACCCCACGGTCGGCGATCTGGTACGGGATCCCCGCGTCCCGCAGCAGTGCCTCGACGAACGACGTGAGCGCCGGGTCGCCGGTCCGGATGAGCTCGGCCATCAGGCGAGCTCGATCCCGGCCGCGGCCATCTCGGCGAGGGCCCGCTCGGTCGTGTCCGGCGCGACCCCGGCCACGAGGGCGGTGAGGACACGGGTGTCGAAGCCGGCGCGCCGGGCATCGAGCGCGGTGGCCCGTACGCAGTGGTCGGTGGCCAGCCCACAGACGTCGACCTCGGTGATCCGGTGGGCCCGGAGCCACGTCTCGAGGCCCTCGCCGGAGGCCTCCGCGCCCTCGAAGCCGGAGTACGCCGCCCGGTGCTCTCCCTTGCGGAAGATCGCGTCGAACGGCTCGGGGTCGAGGTTGGGGTGGAACGCCTCGCCGTCGCTGCCGGCCACGCAGTGCGCCGGCCAGCTGTCCACGTAGTCCGGCGGGTCGCCGAAGTGCCCACCCGGATCGACGTGGTGGTCCTTGGTCGCCACCACCCGGTCGTAGCTCGCAGCGCCCGGCAGCCCGGCGCTGCGTGCGCGCAGCACCTCGGCGATCGCATGGGCGACCTGCGCCCCGCCGGCGACGGGCAACGAGCCGCCCTCGCAGAAGTCGTTCTGCACATCGACCACGATCAGCGCGCGAGCCATGCCGCCAGCCTAGTGCCGCTCGTATGCCTACCCCTCGACATGTGCATAGGTTAGGTATATAGTTTCTCTATGTGACTGATGCGACCATGGAGCTCGTCCTCCTCGCCGGCAAGCTGGTCCGCCAGCTGCGCCGCGACGTCAACATGCCGGCCTCCTACCGCGTCCTGGCCTCGCTCGACGATCTCGGCACGGCCGGGATCAGCCAGCTCGCCGCCGCCGACCGCGTCTCGCAGCCGACGATGAGCAACCAGGTCGCCGCGCTCGTGCAGGAGGGGTACGTCGCCAAGACGCCGCACCCGACCGACGCGCGGGCGCAGGTGCTGAGCCTGACCGAGAGCGGCCGGGCGTACCTGCAGGAGAGCCGCGATCACATCACCGAGACGGTCCGCGGCCGGCTCCGGTCACACTCCGAGGCCGACGTCGCGATCGCGATCGCCGTGCTCACCAGCCTCACCGAGAAAGGAATCGCGTGAACTCCCCCGCAACCACCACGAGTGAGCCCCAGGGCTCGCTCCTCCAGCAGCCTCGAGCCGTCTGGGCCGTCGCCTTCGCGTGTGTCGTCTCGTTCATGGGTCTCGGCCTGGTCGACCCGATCCTCACCGCGATCGCCAAGGACCTGCACGCCTCCTCGGGCGACGTCTCGCTCCTCTTCACGTCCTACCTCGTGGTCACCGCCGTCGCGATGCTGGTGACGGGGTACGTCTCCAGCCGGATCGGCGTGAAGTGGACCCTGATCAGCGGCCTCGCGATCATCGTGGTCTTCTCCGCCGCCGGCGGCCTGATGAACAGCGTCGGCGGCATCGTCGTCGCCCGGGCCTTCTGGGGACTGGGCAACGCACTCTTCATCGCGACCTCGCTCGCGACGATCGTCAGCCTGACCAAGGGCTCGCTCAAGCAGGCCATCCTGCTCTACGAGTCGGCGCTCGGCATCGGCATCGGGCTCGGCCCGATCGTCGGCGGCCAGCTCGGCCAGCACATCGGCTGGCGCGGACCGTTCTTCGGCGTCGCCGTGCTGATGGCGATCGGCCTGCTCGCCACCCTGTTCTTCCTGCCGCAGACCCCGAAGCCGGAGACCAAGACCTCGATCGCCGACCCGATCAAGGCGCTCCGGTACCCCGGCCTGCTGGTGGTCTCGATCGCGGCGCTGTTCTACAACTACGGCTTCTTCGCCCTCATGTCGGTGGCGCCGTACCCCCTGCAGCTCGGCTCGACGCACTTCGATGCCGCCCAGATCGGCTGGGTCTTCTTCGGCTGGGGCCTGGCGCTGGCGTTCACGTCGATCTGGGGCGCGGGCTGGATCGAGAAGGCGGTCGGCACGTTCGGTGCCATCGTGATCGCGATGCTCGGCTTCGCCGCCTGCCTGGCGCTGATGGGCGTCTTCGCTCCCGACAACGCGGCCGCCGCGACGACCGGCCAGCCGTGGGGCATCGTGGTCTGCGTCGTGGTCGCCGGCTTCTTCCTCGGCATCACCAACACGGTGCTGACCACCCTGGTGATGGGTGCCGCGCCGGTGCCGCGGCCGGTGGCCTCGGCGGCGTACTCCTTCGTGCGCTTCTTCGGCGGCGCCGTCGGCGCGTACGTCTCGGGCAAGGTCGCCGAGCACAGCTTCCAGGGTGCGTTCTGGCTCGGTGCCGGCATCGTCGCCGTCGCGCTGCTCGTGCTCGTGGTCTTCCGCCGCTTCGTCACCATCGCGCCCGCCCCCGTGCACGGGTCGGTCGAGGAGGCGGAGATCCTCGAGACCGCCGACGTCGACTGACCCGACCCCGAATCGCCGAGTCGGCGCATCTTCACTCTGAAGATGCGCCGACTCGGCGCGTATCTCACGACAAGTCGCGCCGAGTCGCGGGTCAGGAGCTCTTGCGCTGGCTGGCCCACTCCCGGACCCGCTCGATGCGGGAGCGGAGCTGGTCGGCGGTGGCGACCGCCGCGGCGGGGCCGCCGCACTCGCGGCGCAGCGCCGCGTGGGTGATGCCGTGCGCCTGCCCGGTCCGGTGGTGCCAGGCGGCGACCAGGCCGTTGAGCTCGCGCCGCAGGACGGCGAGCTGCTCGTGGGTCGAGGTCTCGGCGAGCCCCTCGGCGGCCGCGCGACGGCGCGCCTCCTCGAGGTGGTCGCCGCGGGCCTGCTGCTGCTTGGCACGGTCGCTCTGTCGCTGCTGGAGCAGCTGACGCATCTGGTCCGGCTCGAGCAGGCCGGGGATGCCGAGGAAGTCCATCTCCTCCTCGGACCCGACGTGCACCTCGCCGGCGTGGCCGAACTCGCCTCCGTCGAACAGCACGCGGTCGAAGCGGGCCTCGGATCCGAGCGCCTCCCACGGGCCCTTGGCCT
This sequence comes from Nocardioides sp. JCM 18998, assembly GCF_055391535.1. NCBI lineage: Bacteria > Bacillati > Actinomycetota > Actinomycetes > Propionibacteriales > Nocardioidaceae > Nocardioides > Nocardioides sp. JCM 18998. Next base: position 2,471,180 of record NZ_AP043886.1, on the reverse strand, counting down.
CGTCCGCCGAGGCCTGCTCGGTGGCGTTGGCCGCCGCCATCAGGGCGTCCTCGGGAGCGAACATGTCGCCGTCCTCGCGCTCCTTCTTCTTGAGTACGTGGTCGCGGGCGACCTCCATCTCGGCGGCGAAGCCGAGGAGGTTGGGCACCGACGGCAGGAAGACCGAGGCCGTCTCGCCACGGGTACGCGCACGCACGAAGCGGCCGATGGCCTGGGCGAAGAAGAGCGGGGTCGAGATGGTGGTGGCATAGACGCCGACCGCGAGCCGCGGCACGTCGACGCCCTCGGAGACCATCCTGACCGCGACCATCCAGCGCTGGTCGCTGTCGGCGTAGGCAGCGATCTTCTTCGAGCCGTCCTTCTCGTCCGAGAGGACGATCGTCGGCAGCTCGCCGGTGATCTCCTTGAGCGTCTTGGCGTACGCCCGCGCGGAGTCCTGGTCGGTCGCGATCACCAGCGCGCCGGCGTCCGGCACGTGACGCCGGACCTCGCTCAGCCGCTTGTCGGCGGCCTCGAGGACGGCGGGCATCCACGACCCCTTCGGGTCGAGCGCGGTGCGCAGGGCCTGTTGGGTGAGGTCCTTGGTGAGCGGCTCGCCCAGGTGCGCGGCGATCTCGTCGCCGGCGCTCGTGCGCCACGTCATCTGGCCGGAGTAGGCCATGAAGAGGACGGGACGCACGACGTGGTCGGCGAGCGCCTCGGCGTAGCCATAGGTGTAGTCGGCTCGCGAGGTGAGGGGGCGCGCGGGATCCGATTCGTCCGGCGCGTAGGTGACGAACGGGATCGGGTTGATGTCGGAGCGGAACGGCGTACCGGTCAGGCACAGCCGCCGGGTGGCGTCCTCGAACGCCTCACGGACGCCCTCGCCCCACGACAGGGCGTCGCCGGCGTGGTGGACCTCGTCGAGGATGACGAGGGTCTTCCAACGGTCGGCACGGATCCGCATCGCGTTCGGGTTGACGCCGACACCGGCGTACGTGACGGCGACCCCCAGGAACTCGGCGGACGTCCTGCCCTGGCCGGCGGAGTAGTTGGGGTCGATCGGGATGCCCGCGCGACCGGCCGCCTCGGCCCACTGGGTCTTGAGGTGCTCGGTCGGCGCCACGATGATCACCCGGTCGACGATCCGCCGTCCGAGCAGCTCGGAGGCGACGGTCAGCGCGAAGGTCGTCTTGCCGGCGCCCGGGGTCGCGACCGCGAGGAAGTCGCGGGGTTGCTCGTCGATGTACTTCTGCATGGCCGCCGCCTGCCAGGCGCGCAGCGACGGCGCCGTACCCCAGGCAGCCTTGTTGGGGTAGGCCGGACTCAGATTGTTCACGCGTCACCCTCGGGAGTCATGGACTCCCAGATCTCCTTGCAGTCAGGGCAGACGGGGAACTTCGTGCCATCCCGGCTGGGCACCCAGACCTTGCCGCACAGGGCGACGACGGGCGTGCCCATCACCATCGCCTCGGTCAGCTTCTCCTTCTCGACATAGTGCGAGTAGCGGTCGTGGTCGCCCTCCTCGGTCGGGATCGTCTCCTCGCGCTCCCCCACCCGCTCTTTGAGAGCGGTGTCCGTGCCCGTGCTGCTGAAGCCGAATCCCATGGCGCCGAGTCTACGGGGACTCTCAGTTGTCGCGGGGGTCGGCGGGCCGGGTCGACTGCCAGGCCAGCTCCCCCGGCTGGCGGCGCAGCACGTCGCTCCACAGCGTGTCCACCGAGGGACGGAAGACGTCCTCGCGCAGCGCCGGCACGACGTGCCAGCTGCCCTCCGCGATCTCGCCTGCGAGCTGGTCGGCGCCCCAGCCGGCGTACCCGGCGAAGATCCGCAGCCCGCTCAGCGAGCCCTCCACCAGCGCCCGGGGCGTGTCGAGGTCGAGCAGGCCGAGTCGCCCGTGCACGGGCTGGAAGCCGACCGGGACGTCGGCCTCGTCACGGAGGAGACCGACGGCGAGCGCCGCCTCGGTGCGGACCGGGCCGCCCTCGAAGAGGACCGTCGGCTCGACGACACCGTCCACCCAGGACTCGAGCACGTCGCCGATCTGGACCCCGGTCGGACGGTTCAGCACCACGCCGACGGCGCCCTCGCCGTCGACGTCGACCACCAGGACGACCGTACGCACGAAGTTGGGGTCGCCCAGCTCGGCGGTGGCGACGAGGAGGTGACCGGGCGCGATCTCCATGACGGCATCATCGCACCGCGAGCCTCCGGAGGCCCGGGCCGCCCTCAGGCGGCGAGCGCCGAGCGCAACCGACCGAGGAGCGTCGGCCGCTCCACGACGATCGGAGCCGGGACGTACGCGGCCCGTGCCTCCTCCGCGATCCGAGCGCCCGCCGGGACCGCGAGCTCGTCGGCATAGGAGCCCATGCCGGCCATGACGGCGAGCAGCAGGTGCTCCTTCGAGGTCGCCTTGCTCATCGCCAGAGCCATCCGGGCGTCGGTCGGCGCCGCACGGTAGCCGTCGAGGATCGTGCGGACGCCAGGCATCTCGTCGGCGGTGGCGTGCCAGCCGGCGATCGCGGCGGCGTGCAGGTCCATCGGCTGCTCGGCGAGCAGGCGCTCGAGGTTGCCCGCGAGGCGGGTGTGCCACTTGAGCTGCAGGGTGGTGAGCAGGTCGAACTCGTCGTCGAACCTCTCCGTGACGCCCTCGACGTCCATCGGGAGGCGCCCGTCCCGTCGCCGGTCGGCGGTCGCGATGACGTCGGCGAGGATCTCCCCGCGGGAGTGGTAGCTGTTCCAGGTCATGGTCGGCCCCCATCGCTAGTCGACTCACATACCGTGAGTACGTAACGACAGTACGAGCCATACCGACGGTATGCCAGCCGGGACGCGCGTGATCATGGCCACGCCACCGGCCGCCTCGCATACCGCCCGCATGATTAAGTTGCCCGGTGGCGAAGTCCGTGAGCAAGCTCGTGCCGAAGGTCCCCTCCCTGCCGACCGTTCCGGGCGTGAGCCGCCGTCAGCAGTACTCCGCCTCGACCAAGAAGGCCCTGCTGGAGGTCGCCACCGAGCTGTTCGCCGAGAACGGCTACGCCGGCGCCTCGCTCGACGCGATCGTGGCCGGCGCGAAGGTCACCAAGGGCGCGCTCTACCACCACTTCAGCGGCAAGCAGGCACTCTTCGACGCCGTCTTCGTCGAGGTGCAGAGCGCCTCCACGCGGGTGATCCGCCAGCAGATCAAGGGGGTCAGGGACCCCTGGGAGCGGGCCATCATCGGGCTGCGCGCGTTCATGACCGCGGTCCAGGACCCCGCGTACCGGCGCATCGTCATCCAGGACGGCCCGGCCGTCCTGGGCCACGAGCGCTACCGCGAGCAGGAGGAGCGCTCGGCGTTCACCGTGGTCGAGGAGATCGTCGCTACGGTCCTCGCCGCCGCGGGCCAGGTCGTGGACGAGGCGATGCGCACGACGTTCGCCCGGATCTTCTTCGGCGCCCTCTCCTCGGTCGGCGACAGCGTTGCCGAGGCCGAGGACCGGGCCGCCGCGGCGCGCCGGGTCGAGGAGGCGATGAGCTTCATCCTCGCCGGAATGCAGGCCCTCTCCGCCCAGGGCGTGCGCCTGAGCGGAGAGGACGAGGTCAGCGCCGAGGAGCCGGGCCGCTCCGAGGAGTGACCCGGCCTCGGCGGTGGCTCACTTGGTCCAGCTGACCGAGCCGGCCTGGACCGACTCGCCGCCCTCGGGGACGAGCGCCAGCCACACGTGGCCGGCAGGGATCTTGATGGCGGTGCCGTCCTTCGCGGTGAAGGTCGGCAGGCCCTCGACGCCGTCCTTGCTCCACGTCCCCTTGACGAACTGGCCGTCGTGGAAGATCACGGCCTTGCCCTTGCCCTCGAAGTGGGTGACCGGGACGGGGTTGCCGGCCGGGTCGCGATAGGGGGCGATGCTCGTCTTCACGCTCAGCGCGATGACGGTGTCCGGGTTGAAGGTGCTGGCCGGGTCCATGTAGCTGTTCTGGAGGACGTACTTGCCGGAGGTGTACTTCCACACGTCGTCGCTGCCGGACTGGTTGCTGATGCGGGTGTTGACGGTGGTCGCCTTGCCCTGGCCGTGCCAGTCGGCGTCGCTGCCCCACTCGAAGAAGTCCTGCGGGCGGATCGCGGCCTTCTGCTGCGAGCTCTTGGCCAGGCCCTGCAGGTTGGCCTCGACGCTGTGCAGGGTGTCGTGCGTGCCATCGAGGTCGCGCTTGACGTTGTCGTTGTTCATGTCGATGAACTTCACGCCGGCCTTGTCCAGGCCCTGGAGCGTGACCGGGGCGGCACCGGAGGTGACCAGCTTCGCGTCGAGCGGCTTGGCGACACCGATGTCGGTGAGGCGCATCGAGCGGATCGGGCCGGCCTTCTCCGGGAGCTTGGAGTAGAAGAAGACGGCGAGGCGGGTGATGCCGCCCTCGACCAGCTCCTGGGTGACCATGTCGGCCTGGCCGATGCCGTACTGCGGCTTGCTGTCGTACGTGTTGTCGATCTTGGCGATGTAGACCGAGTGCTTGGTCGCGGCCGCGCCGTCGGCGGCCGGGAGGCCGGTGAGCGGCCAGGTGCTCGGGACCTTCGGCGTGGCCGGGGCGGACGCGGCGGCGGGGGTGGTGTCACCGCTGCTGCTCTCCTTGCTGCCGCCACCGCAGCCGGTCAGCACGACGCTGCCCAGGGCGAGGGGGACGATGGCGCGCACGAGGGTGCGGGAAGGGCGCATGGGAGAACTCCAACTGTTTCGAAACCGGGAATGCATCACCAGTGTCACCGATGGACCACCCAGGTGACGAAGGCGCGCCCGCACCCTCGCCACCTTTATCGGGTGATCCGGTGGACTATCAGCCGAGCGTCACACCGCCGTCGACGTACAGCGTCTGGCCGGTGATGTAGGACGACTCGTCGCTCGCGAGGAACGCGGCAGCGGCCGCGATGTCCTCGGGGAAGCCGACGCGACGGACCGGGTTCTGCTCGGCCGCGGCCTTGCGGAAGTCCTCGACGTCCATGCCCAGACGGGCGGCGGTGGCGTCGGTCATCTCGGTGGCGATGAAGCCGGGAGCGATCGCGTTGGCGTTGATGCCGAACGGGCCCAGCTCGATGCCGAGGGTGCGGGTGAAGCCCTGCAGACCCATCTTGGCGGCCGAGTAGTTGGCCTGGCCGCGGTTGCCCAGCGCGGAGATCGAGGAGACGTTGACGATCTTCCCGTACTTCTGCGCGACGAAATGCTTCTGGGCGGCCTTGGTCATCAGGAACGAGCCCTTGAGGTGGACGTTCATGACGAGGTCCCAGTCGTCCTCGGACATCTTGAAGAGCAGGTTGTCGCGGGTGATCCCGGCGTTGTTCATCAGGATGTGGATGCCGCCGAGGTCCGTGACGACCCGCTCGATGGCGGCGTCGACCGACGCGGCGTCGCCGACGTCGGCGACGATCCCGATGTGCTTGGCGGTGTTCCCGTCGGCGGAGGCCGGGAGCTTGGCGGCCGCCTCAGCGGCGGCGGTCTCGTCGAGGTCGACGATCGCGACCGACGCACCTTCCTCGGCGAAGCGGGTGGCGACCCCGAAGCCGATGCCCCGCGCGGCGCCGGTGATCACGGCGACCCGACCGTCGAAACGACCCATGGTGTGACTCCATTCTCGTAGCTCTCGTTGCCAGCGTCACTGTAACGATGCCGCACCCGGACGCTGCCCGTAACGTGGGTCACATGACGGACCCGATCGATCCCAGGATCCCGGCCTACCTCGCCGACGCGGCGCTCGCCGACCGCCAGGACGTCCTTCGCGACCTCTCCCAGTACCTGTCCGGCGCGTGGGAGTCGTTCGCCCGGCCCCGCGAGTCCGAGCCCCAGGTCGACGCACTGCTGGCGGGACGGCTCGCGACGGGCCTGCCCGCCGGGCCGACGGAGCTGCACGAGGCGCTCGCCGACGCCGTACGGGTGCTGGACGCGAGCATCTCGCCGTCACGTCCGCTGTTCGTGGCCTACGTCGGCTCGAGCGGTCTGCACACCGGCGTGCTCGCCTCGGCGCTCTCCGCGGCGTACGACGCGAACCTCGCGATCTCGGCGGGCGCGGCCGACCTGCTCGATCGGCAGGCACTGCGCTGGCTGGCGGAGCTGATCGGGTTCCCGGTGACCGAGGGGCACTTCACCTCGGGCGGCCAGACCTCCAACCTGACGGCGCTGCTGGCGGCCCGCGAGGCGGCGCTGCCCGGCACCCGGGAGAACGGCGTCGGCACCGGCGTCGGATCGGGCGGGCCGACCGTCTACTGCTCCGACGAGGCGCACCACTCGATCGTGCGAGCGATCGAGACCGCCGGCCTCGGGAGCCGCGCGCTGCGCCGGATCCCGCTGGACGGGATGCGGCGTCTCTCCGTGCCCGCGCTGGCCGAGGCGATCGCGGCGGACCGGGCCGCAGGCTGCACGCCGGTGGCGGTGGTGGCGACGGCGGGGACGACGCTCACCGGCGCCGTCGATCCGCTGGGCGATATCGCCGAGGTGTGTGAGCGCGAGGACGTGTGGCTGCACGTCGACGGGGCGTACGGCGTGCCGGCGGCGGCGACTGCGAGCGCCGGGCACTGGTTCGACGGGCTCGACCGGGCCGACTCGGTGACGGTGGACGCCCACAAGTGGCTCGGGCTGCCGAAGAGCTGCAGCGCGGTGCTGTTGCGGCGCGAGGGGGCGCTGCAGGCCGCGTTCGGCCACCAGGAGCGCTACATGCTGCACGAGGGCGACGTCGCGAACCCGGTCGACTCGACGTTCGAGTACTCGCGGCCGTTCCGCTCGCTGCGGCTGTGGCTCTCGCTGCGGGTGCACGGCGCCGACCAGTTCCGGGCGTGGCTGGAGGGCTCGCTCCACCTGGCGCGGCTGCTGGCGGAGGCCGTTCGGGCCGATCCGGAGTTCGAGCTGCTGCACGAGCCGATGCTGTCGACCGTCTGCTTCCGGCACGTGCCGGTGGGACTCTCGCTCGAGGAGACGAACGCCCACAACGACCGGTTGGCGCGCCGGATGCAGGTCGACGGTCGGGTGTTCATCGCGCCCGCCGACGTCGACGGCCGGACCTGCCTGCGGGCCTGCTTCGTGAACTTCCGCACGACGCCGTCCGACGTCGCGACAGTGCTCGAGGTGGCTCGCGATCTGGGACAGGCCGAGTGAGAGGCGCTAGCGTGCTCCCCGACACATCACGCGAGCAGGAGAGTTCCATGACCGACGTCAGCGGCGAGCAGTTCAACGGCTTCGAGCACAACTCCTACCAGGAGAACATGCACACCCTCGCGATGTGGTCGCTGTGGCTGATCATCATCGCCGGCGTGGCCTGCGGCATCTTCGGCTTCGTCTACGGCATCGCCCACTGATCGATCGGGCCGCGTCGAGCGCCTGAGGCGCTCCGCGCCCGACGCTCGCGTGCCCGCCTAGAGCAGGCCGAGCCGCTGCTTGGACTCCAGCACGTGGAGCGCCGCATCGTTCACGCGGGCGCGGAACGATGGGTCCGTACGGGCCCTGCGGAGCAGGGCGGCGTACATCGCCGGAACGGGACCGGCCTCGGTCACCAGCGCGACGTCGCCGCCGGCCTGCACGAAGCGGACCGCCCGCTCCCCCACGCCGTAGCGCCGGGCGGCGGCAGCGGTGAGGCTGTCGGAGATCACCACCCCGTCGAAGCCGAGCTGCTTGCGCAGCATCCCCGTCACGATCGTGTGGCTGAACGCGGCCGGCCGGGTCCCGTCGATGCGGCTGTACGTCGCCAGCGACATCATCACGAACGGCACGTCGGCCCTGATCGTGGCCGCGAACGGGCGCAGGTAGGCGTCGTGCCGCGTCGTCGTCCGGTCGATGACGTTCTCGACGAGATCGGTGTTGCCCCGCACCCGGCCCAGACCCGGGAAGTGCTTGGCGGAGGTCGCGACACCGGCCGCGCTCATGCCTCGGACGAAGGCCGCCGCATGGATGGCGACGGTGCCCGGGTCGTGGCCGAGCTCGCGCTGGTAGTGCCCGATCGGCGCGTTCGTGCCCGGGTGGGCAGCCGGGACGGTGTCGGTGACCGGAGCCAGGTCGAGGTTGACCCCGGCTGCGCGCAGCTCCTGGGCCCAGGCGTTCGCCCGCGACCGGAGAGTCGCCGGACTCCAGGTGCCCTGGGTGAGTGCCGTGGGCATCGTGGAGAAGCCGCGCCCCTTGAGGTGCTGGACCTGGCCGCCCTCCTGATCGACCGCGACGAACAGCCGCGTGCCACCGGTCGCGGCGGCCGTGGCCCGGGCCTGGAGCGCACCGACGGTGTCGGCGACCTGGCTGCGGCCCCCGGTGCTGTTGCCCATCAGGATGACGCTGCCCACGTGGTTGCGGCCGATCGTGGCGAGGGCCGACGCCGAGGGGCGTGTGGTCGGCGTGCCGACCATCAGCAGCTCGCCGACGCGCTGCGGGAGCGTCATCGCGGCGAGCACGCCCTGCGCCGTACGGGCCGGCACGGTGCGGTCGTTCGGCGTCGGGGCGGCCTCGGCCGAGCCGACCTCGGTCGACGCGGCGGGCAGGATCATCAGGAGCGCGACAAGGGCGATCAGTCGGGAGCGCACACCTCGAACCTCATCACACCGGGGAGCGCAGCGCGGCAGTGAGGTGGCGTGTCATCGCGCCCATCGCCTCGCTCGGGCGGGCGCTGGCGAGCGAGGCGACCATGACGCGCCGATGCCACGGCCGGCCCTCGAGCGGGACGACACGCACCCCGGCCGGGTGCTGCCGGGTGACGAGCTCGGGGACCAGGGCGACGCCGAGGCCGTGCGAGACCAGCTGCAGCGTCGTCGCGTAGTCCTCGCCCGCGAAGCGCACGCCGTGGACCTCCTGCGGCTGCGCGCCGCCGGGCCAGGGCAGCGGCACCTCGGACAACGGCGTGCCGATGAGACCCGCGTGGGCGGCCTCGTGCAACGTGACGCTGGCGTGGCCCGCCAAGGGGTGGCTGTCCGGGACGACCGCGACGAAATCGTCGACGGCGACCACGTCCACGCGGACGTCGGCCGGGATCTTCTTCTGGGACTGCGGGTAGCGGTAGGTGACGGCGATGTCGACGTCGCCCCGTACGAGCGCGGGGTACGCCTCGCGAGGCTCCATCTGGGTCAGGCCGATCGAGACGCCGGGTCGCTCGCCGTGGAACGCCGCCAAGGCCGCCGGGACCGGGCCGGCCGCCGCGGAGTTGAACGATGCCACCGTGATGCTGCCCCCGTCGCCGTCCTGGAGTGCCCGCAGGTCCTGATCGGCGGCGGTCAGTGCGGCGCGGATCCGGCCCGCGGCCGCGAGCAGGACCTCGCCGGTGGCGGTCAACCGCAGCGGGCGCCGGTGCAGCACCGGAGCGCCGATCTGGCGCTCCAGCATGGCGATCTGCTGCGACACGGCCGGCTGGGTGAGGTGCCGGGCATCGGCGGCAGCGCTGAACGATCCGCTCTCCGCCACCGCCTCCAGCGTCGAGAGCAGGCGGGGGTCGAGACGCTCGGCGTTCATTCGCTCAGTTTATAGACATATGCGAGAACTTCATTGGTGCTTATGCCGAGACTCCATCACGCTGGACCCATGCCCATCGCAGCAGTCACCTTCAACTCCTCCATCGGCGGGGGCTTCGGCCACGTCGGCTCCTGGCTCGAGGAACGCGGCTTCGAGCTCGACCTGATCGATCGCGACCGCCCGATCACCGCCGGCACGCTCGAGCGGGCGGCGCGCGCCGACCTGCTCGTGATGCTCGGCTCGAAGTGGTCGGTCGCCCGGCCGATGACCCGCCTCGGCGACGCCCCGCACGCGACGGCGGCGATCGCCGCCGAGAGCCGGCTCCTCGCGCAGCGCCTCGCCACCGACCTCCCGACGCTCGGGATCTGCTTCGGCGGCCAGATGCTGTGCGCCGCGCTGGGCGGTGAGGTGGACCCGCTGCCGAGCAGCTTCACCGGGTGGTCGGCCCCGCGCAGCGAGCTCCCCGTCGTGGGCCGCGAGTGGTTCTTCCTGCACGAGGACCACTTCACGCTGCCGCGCGACGTCGAGCTCCTCGCCGACACGGACCACGCCACGGTCGGCTTCCGCCGGGGTCGGTCCTGGGGACTCCAGTTCCACCCCGAGGTGACGGCCGAGCTGCTCGAGGTGTGGTTCGACCACCTCGGCACCGAACCCGAGCTGGCCGCGCCGCACATCGAGCGGGTCCGGCTGCGGGCGGAGACGAACCGCGCGGAGGCGTACGGGCTCCTCGACATGATCTGGTCGGAGATGACCACAGGCGCGGGCCAGAACCCGCGTCAGCCGCGACTCGCCTCGAGGTCGGCGAGCAGCGGGTCGCGCAGGCCGACGGCGTCGCTGGCCCAGACGGCCTCGGGGTAGACGGCCTGGCCGGTCATCCAGCTCTCGTACCGCGACAGCGTCACGACCTGGAAGGACGGGTCGGGGATCCGCAGCGAGGGCCGAAGCAGGCCGACCGATGACCCGGCGATGAGACCGAGTCGGCCGTAGTAGCGCGGATCGCCCTCGAGCATCACCGCCGGCGCGCCGGACTCCTCCGCGACCGCGAGCGCTCGCTCGACCAGTATCCGGCCGATCCGCCGCCCCTGGTGTCCCGGGCGCACCGCCAATGGCGTGAGGACGAGGGCGTCGACGAGACGCTCACGGGCGTCGATCCACGCCCGACTGAGCTGGACGTACCCGACGATGTCGGCGCCGTCTGCTGCCACGAGGCCGTGCCGTGACGCACCGCTGTCGTCGAGCGCGCGCTTCATGAGCACGACGTGATCGCCCTCGTCCCCGAAGGCGGCCGCGATGACGTGCTCGACGGCGCCCTGGTCCTCGGATCGAGCGGCTCGTATCTCCACGCCGCGACTCTAGGGGGCGCGCCCGTCGGGTCGGTCGAGACTCGCTCGCAGACGCTCGCCGTACGTGGCCCGCTCGTCGTCGCGGTAGTTGGTGCGCGGCCAGAAGAAGCCGCGCAGCCCGTCGCCCTTGGTGCGGGGGACGACGTGGAGGTGCAGGTGCGGCACCGACTGGCTGACGGTGTTGTTGATCGCGACGAAGCTGCCCTGCGCCCCCAGCCCCTCGACCATCGCGGTCGCGAGTCGCTGGCCGTGGGCGAGGAACGGGTCGCGCAGCTCCCCCGGCAGGTCCGGCAGGGTCACCACGTGGCGCCGGGGCACCAGCAGGACGTGGCCCTTGAAGACGGGGCGGTGGTCGAGGAAGGCCACGAAGTCGGCGTCCGCAAGGACGAGCTCGGCAGCGGTCTCCCCCGCCGCGATGGAGCAGAACAGGCACTCACCCACGTCGGGCAGCCTAGGCGTCGGCGGTGACCAGGAGCGGAGCGCTGGGTGCCGGCTCCGTGACGAGGGCGGCGCGGAGACGGCGCCGGCTGGTGGCGACGAGCACGACGGCGAGCGCCATCGCCGTGACGGTGACGGCGAACGCAGCGGTGTGGCCGTGTGCATCGGCCAGGCGCCCCGCGATGCCTGCGCCCGACGCATAGCCCAGCCCGGTGGCACTGGCGAGCAGGGTCATCGCCATGGAGACCCGGGTGGGCGCCACGACCCGCTCGGCGATGGTGAAGACGCCGATCATGAACGGGGCCACGGCGCAGCCCAGCACCGCGACGACCGGGACGAGCGAGGCGAGGCCGCCGACGAGGAGCAGCGGTGTGGACAGCACCAGCAGCGCCACCGCGGCGATCAGGATCCGGCGCTCGAGGCCGATGCGCTCGGGGATGAACGCGGTGGCCACGCCCGCGACGGCGCTGCCGACACCGAGGGTGGCATGAACCAGGCCGGCGATACCGGGCTGGCCGGCCTCGGTGGCGACGACGGTCGTGCCCGTCTGGGTGGCACCGAAGAGCATCCCGATCAGGAGCTGGGCGCCGATCAGGACGATCAGGACGGGGCCGAGGAGCCGGGCTGCGCGCGCGTCTCCGGCCCGCGGGCGAGCGGCGCGCTCGGCGGCGCCGAGCAGGGCGGTGCGGTGCAACGCGAACGCCGTGCCGAAGGCGGCCAGCATCGCGGCGGCGAGCAGCAGCGCTCCGCCCGGGGACACGGCGACCGCACCGAGGCCGACCAGCGCCGGCCCGATCGCGAACGATGCCTCGTCCGCGGCACCCTCGTAGGAGAACGCGACGTCGATCAGCTGGCGCTGCTGGCGGCCGGTCCCGGCCGTGATCGGGCGCCAGCGCACCCGGGCGAGCGGGCCGACCTGCGGCATGGCGAGACCTGCGAGAGCGGCGATGCCGACGATGACCGGATCCGGCGCGCCACCGTGGACCAGGCTCACCAGTGCGATGAGCGCCGCGGCGCCGGCCAGCGACTGGACGAGCACGACGTGGCGCTGGCCGAGTCGGTCGGCCAGCGCACCGGCGTAGGGGGCTCCGATGGCGTTGCCGACGGCGAGCGCGCCGGCGGCCAGTCCACCCAGGCCGTAGCTGTCGGTCGCGTGCGAGACGAGCAGGAGGGTGCCGAGCTGGCTCATCGCCAGCGGCAGGCGGGCCAGGAAGGCGACCAGGACGTACGGCGTCCCGGCCAGGTGGAAGAGCCTGCGATACCAGGCGAGGGGTGACACGTGAGGACCTTTCGGGTGCGTCGGACGACGCGCCGAACCCACCTCCAAGACGCGTGGAACCCTCTACGTATTCAGATCTCCATTGTGCCTGGGGATCCCCCGGTCAGGAAAACGACAGCGGCCGGAGGTCACCGACCCGGTGTCGAGCCGTCTCGAGCGAGTTCTCCGGAATTTGGGACGGCAGGAGGGATCTCGCGGACCATTGCTCCGTGATCACTCTCGGGGCCGCGCGCGGCCGACACCATGGCCGGCGCATGCGTGGCCGCCCGTACCGCGTGGCAGCCACGCTCACCTCGATCGCCACCGTCGTCGGCGCCGCGGCCGTCGTGGGCACAGACGGAGGACCTGCCGTGGCGCGGGACTCGGCCCCGCAAGCCGGCTACGACTCGGCACTGAGCACGCCGAAGATCGACTCGTACTACCCCGCGCACGGCAACGACGTCGTGGACGCACTGCACTACGGCCTCGACCTGACCTGGCACCCGCGCGCCCGCAGGCTGAGCGGCACCGAGAACCTCGTCTTCCGCGCCGCGACGTCCGCGAGCGCGATCCCGCTGGACCTCGACAGCGACCTCAGGGTCAGCACCGCCGCGGTGGACGGCCACGTCGTCCGGGCGCAGCAGAGCGGCGACCACCTCACCCTGCCCGTGCCCGTCAGCGCCGACCAGGTACACACCATCACGCTGAGCTACGCCGGGGTCCCGCGCCCGGTGGCGGCACCCGGCACCCGCAGCGACGAGACCGTGAACGGCTTCATCAGCAAGCCCGACGGCCGCGCCTACGCGATGCAGGAGCCGTACGGGGCCTTCACCTGGTACGCCGTCAACGACCAGCCCGCCGACAAGGCTCTCTACGACTTCACCCTGCACGTGCCCGCGCCTTTCGTCGGGATCGCCAACGGCACGCTCCGGGGCCGGCACACCCGCGGTGGCACCACGACGACGCGCTGGCACCTGGGCTCGCCGGCCTCGTCCTACCTCACCACCGTGGCGTTCGGGAGCTACCGGCAGACCCGCCTCGGCAGGGTCAACGGGACGCCGCTGTCGTACTGGACGCCGACCGATCGGCCGGAGCTCGTCCACAAGCTGAGGTCCATGGCAGCCGACTTCCGCTGGGTCGAGCACCTGCTCGGCCGTTACCCGTTCGACTCGCTCTCCCTGGTGGTGGTGCCCAGCACCAGCGCGATGGAGACCGAGACGATGATGACCATCGGTCACACCCGCGGAGACCTGTCCGACGACACCCTCGTCCACGAGATGTCGCACCAGTGGTACGGCGACCAGGTCACGCCGAACGACTGGCGTGACGTGTGGATGAACGAGGGCATGGCGATGTACGTCCAGTACCGCTGGCTCGACCACGTCTACGGCTACCCCGTCGGCACCTGGGTCCGCTACGAGACCGCTCACCAGGACAGCGGCCTGCTCAGGAAGTACGGCCCGGCGGGCGCGTACGACCCGGCGGACTTCGCCTCCTCGAACGTCTACCTGCCGCCCGCCCGGATGTGGTGGAAGCTCTCCAAGACACTGGGGACCGCCCGGTTCGACGAGCTGCTCCGGCGCTGGCCCGCCAGCCACCCGCACTCCGCGCAGAGCCGCGAGTCGCTCGAGGACTGGTGGAGCACGGCCTCGGGACGCGACCTGCACCCGTTCTTCCAGAGCTGGCTGCTCGCCACGAAGGACCCGTCCTAGCGCCGCGCGCCGCCCGGCGTACGGACCGCTAGATCCACCGGCGCCGCCGGAAGATCACGTAGAGCGTGAGGTTGACCAGCAGCATCAGCGCGAGCGCGACGAAGTAGCCGTAGCGCCAGTGCAGCTCGGGCATGTTGTCGAAGTTCATGCCGTAGACGGTGCCGACCAGCGTGGGCGCGAACAGGATGGCCGCCCAGCTGGAGATCTTCTTCACCTCGTCGTTCTGCTGCAGGCTGACCTCGCTGAGCGCCTTCATCTCCTCGTTCTGCTGCTGCGCCACGAGGGTGGCGTTGACGGTGAGGATGTCGCGCAGCAGGTGCCGGAACTCGTCGACCTGCTCGACCACCTGGGTGAGGTGGTCCTCCACGTCGCGCAGGTAGCGCTGCAGCTCCTCGTCGGTGCGGTACTTCTCGAAGCCCGCGGTCAGCGAGCGGACGACCTGGAGCAGCGGACGGGTCGCCCGCTGGAACTCCACCACCTCGCGGCTGAGCTCGTGGATGCGGCGGGAGACGTGGGTCTGGCCGCTGAACATCTCGGTCTCGATCTCGTCGATGTCGTTCGCCAGGCCGGCGACGACCGGCGCGTAGCCGTCGACGACGCGGTCGAGGATCGCGTACAGGATCGCCTCCGGACCGAGCCGGAGCAGGTCGGGGTTGCTCTCCATCCGGCGGCGTACGGGCGAGATGTCGGGCTGGTCGCCGTGCCGGACGGTCAGCACGAAGTCGCGACCGACGAAGACGTGCAGCTCGCCGAACTCGACCTCCTCGGTTTCGTCCACGTACCAAGCGGCACGCAGGACGACGAACAGGGTGTCGTCGTAGCGCTCGATCTTGGGACGCTGGTGGGCGAGGATCGCGTCCTCGACCGCGAGCTCGTGCAGCCCGAACTCCTCGGCGAGCGAGCCGAGCTCGTGCTGGCTGGGCTTGCACAGCCCGATCCAGGCCACCGCGCTCTCGTGCGAGTGCAGCGAGCGATAGGTCGCGGCCAGCGTGCTCGGGGACTCGACGCGGGCGCCGTCGAGGTAGATCGCGCTGTCCACGAGGCTCGAGGCGACCGGCGGCTGGTCGACGGGCGCGGAAGGCGCGATCGCTCGTAGCGAGGCGCCGGCCGCCGGCGTGGGCCGGCGCAGCTTGGCCAGGGTGCGGAGGGACCGGAAGGAGTGCTCAGACATGACGAAACCTCCCCCGTCGATACGGGGACAGCAGACGGAACGGGACGGCGCGCGAAGGCACGCGATCGATCCGCCTGACGACCCGGTGGAGGGTCGCGGCACGCAGGAGCGCGTCGGGGCTCGATCGATCAGAGGGGCGACGTGACGCAACTAGGGGGCTCGCCATCCATGGCTACCACCCCTCTCGCGTCGCGCTCAGCCGAGCTCCCGGCTGCTGTGTGGCGAGAATAGCCCCCGACCAGGCCTCATTGCACGACGGTGAGGGCGCCGGCGACCAGGAAGCCGAAGACGGTGAGCAGGCCGACCGAGCGACCGCCGTGCTCGAAGGCCTCGGGCATCATCGAGTCGGCGAGCATCACGAGCACCGCTCCCCCGGCGAACGCCTCGGCGTCGAGGCCCGGGGTCGGCAGCTGGTCGGAGAGCAGGTAGCCCGCTACCGAGGTGACGGCGCACGCGAGCGTCAGCGCGCCCCACATGACCGCGATGCGCCGGTTGGCGTAGCCGGCATCGCGCAGGCTGGCCGTGCCGGCGAGCCCCTGCGGGATGTTCGAGACCAGGATGGCGGCGAGGAAGGCGAGGTTGACGGCGCCTCCGGCCGCCAGCGTGATGCCGAGGATGAGCGCCTCCGGCACACCGTCCAGCAGGGCTCCGATGAACATCGCCGCTCCCGACCCGCTGGGAGGCGATCCGTCGATCGCCTGACGCTCCGCACCGCCACCGTGATCCACGAGCCAGTCGCCCACGTAGTACGCCAGCGCGCCGACCAGGCAGCTGATCCCCACGGACAGACCGTGCTCGAGATTGGACTCCGGGATCAGCTCGTAGGCGACCGCGCTGAGCATCGTGCCCGCCCCGAAGCCCATCAGCTGTCCCACCCGACGTGGGGATCGCCCCAGCGGGCCGGCGAGCCACTGGCCGATGTAGAGCGAGGCCGAGGACACCGCACCCCAGCCGAGCGCAGCCCAAGCGGTAGGCATAGCGGCACTCTCACCGACCGCGCGGCTGGCCTGCTCCCCCGAACAAGGTGACGTCAGCGGGCTCGACGCTGAGGGACTTGACCGCGTGGGGGTGGGTCCGCACGCGCTCGGGGTGTGGGGCGAGGCCCCACCAAGATGACGAGGCGAGGTGTGTTCGCGCCTTGCGCGAACACACCTCGCCTGCGGCGAGTGGAGCCGCTTCGGATCTACTCGAACTTTGAGCCTTCCGTGGATCTCTCCGAGCTCGCCCAGCGGTTGGACATACCGCCCGCGACCCTGGAACAGGACGGTTAGGCCTGTCCCGCCGGGCGCAGCAGGATCTCGTTGATGGCCAGGTGTCTGGGACGGCTGAGCGTGAAGGCGATGATCTCCGCGACGTCGTCCGCCGTGACCTCGGCTTGGTCGTAGAGCGCGCCGACCGCCTGCTTGGTCTCCGAGTGGGTGATGTGGTTCGGCAGTTCGGTCGCGACGACGCCGGGCTCGATGAGAGTCACGCGCACGTCGGGAAGAAGCTCTTGGCGGAGCGACTCCGACCAGCCGTTCATGCCCCACTTTGTGGCGGCGTAGACCCCATTGCCCGCGCGGGCGGTTCGGCCAGCGACCGACGAGATGTTGATGATGTCGCCGCCACGGTTACTCGATCCGCTCTTGAGCTGGTCAAGGAATACTTCGGTGGCCGTGATGGCGCCGAGCAGGTTGACCTCGATCATCTGACGGTAGTCGTCGCGCTGATTGCTCGTGAACGGCCCGAGGAGCATGACTCCAGCGTTGTTGATCAGGACGTCGGCGCCGCCAAGTTCCTGCTGGACGCGCTCGGCCGCGGCGACGATGCTGCCGCGGTCGGTGACATCGGCAGCGATAGCGATTGCGCCGTCGCCGAGTTCATCGGCCAGCGCGGTGATGCGGTCGAGGCGCCGAGCTAGCAGAGCGACCTTGTAGCCGCTGGCGGCCAGTGCGCGGGCTGTGGCCTCGCCGATGCCTGAAGAAGCGCCCGTAACGACGGCGACCCGTGGTTGTGTGTTGGTGTCGCTCATCAGGCCTCCGGGATCTCTCGGCCGAAGCTCTCAAGCGTGATGGCTTCGGGCTCGGGGCCGCCGCGCTTGCCGGTGTCGAGGGCATCGATCGAGGCCAACTCGTCAGCGGACAGCTCGAAGTCGAAGACGTCGAAGTTCTCGGCGATGCGGTGCGCCTTGGTCGACTTCGGGATGACAGATCGGCCCTGCTGCAGGTGCCAGCGGAGCATGACCTGGGCCGGGCTCTTCGAGTGCGCTTCGGCGATGCCCACAATGGTCGGGTCTTCGAGGGTGCTGGTGTGCTCGCCCTCGCGGTAGAAGGTGATGCCACCGATCGGCGACCAGGCTTGGGTCAGGATGCCGTGCTCGGCGCCGAAGGCCTGTACCTCGCTCTGCTGGAAGTAGGGGTGGACCTCGATCTGGTTCACGGCCGGTACGACCTTGGCGCTCTCCAGCAGCTCGGTCAGGTGTTCGACCATGAAGTTGCTGACGCCGATGGCGCGGACCTTGCCCTGCCCGAGCAGGGTCTCCAGCGCCCGGTAGGCCTCCTTGGTCTTACCGAACCCAGACGGCAGCGCCTGGTGCAGGATCAGCAGGTCGATCTGGTCGACGCCGAGCTTGCCGGCGCTCTTCTCGAAGCCGTGCAGCGTCTCCTCGTAGCCGTAGTCGCTGATCCAGATCTTGGTCTCGACGAAGATGTCGTCACGGTTCACGCCAGAGGCCGCGATGGCTTCACCGACCTCGCGCTCGTTGCCGTAGGCCGCCGCGGTGTCGATATGGCGGTAGCCGGTCTCCAGGGCGGCGCTGACGGCTGCACGGGTCTCGTCCGGCGGCGTCTGGAAGACACCGAGGCCGATGGCCGGCATCGCCACACTGTTGTTCAGGATGAGGGTCGTCATGTGATCGACGTTAGGCACGTGAGTCTGCCCCTGGGAGGGGCTGTTGTTACCCCCCTCGTTGTTGTGGTTGTGAGGGGTGTGTTCGTTGGTCATTGCTTGTTCCTCTACTCCGAGTCGAGATCCGGGCGCGGGTCGACGAGGCAGCGGCCAGCAGCTCGTCCGTGTCGCTGACCCTGCGCCGGGAGGCCACCAAGCAGCTCGCTGCGCTCGACGAGAAGGAAGACAGCTACTTCGACCTCATCGGCGACCCCGACTGGCCCCAGGCCAAGCTGCGGGAGCACCGAAAGACTGTGCGGCACCAGCAGGCATCGCTACGGCGCCAGCTGGAGACCCAGAGACCGACTTCGATGCAGGACGGTCCCTGATGCTGCGCTTCGACCGTGGTGACCTACAACCGCTCCCACCGCACGAGCCGGAGCCACACGCGGGCACACAGAAACAGCGCCCAGGTCTCCCTGAGCGCTGTTCCTGCTGATCGTCCCTTGGTCGCCATGCTCGATGCGGCTCTGCGTAGGCAGAGTTCGAGCAAGGCCACCATGGTGGAGCTGCGGGGAATCGAACCCCGGTCCTCGAGCGTCGAACGAAGTCTTCTCCGGGTGCAGTCTGCGATGTCGCTTTTCTCGGCCCCGGGGCTGGCACAGACACCTCCCCGACAGGCTCAGTCAGCTAAGTGTCCCTAGCGGCTCACTGACGAAGCACGCACGGTAAGTCTTCTAGTCGACGCCTGGGTCCGGGCCGAAGACGGATACCCGGTCAGACGCTTCGATCACCGCTCAGGCGGCGAGAGCGAAGGAACTGCGCTTAGCGTTGGCAGTTATATTTTTTCCAGCGATCGTTAACGAGATAACGCTGGCTCCTCGACCCGCTTCCCTTCGGACTAACGTCCCAAGTCGAAACCGATCAGCCCCTTTTGAGTTGTAGCCCTCAGTCTATCGGGCAGGACCGAAGAGTGACGAACCGTTATCCCAACACACCGCCCGCAGCCACTGTTCCCCCAGGTCAAGGGCCTCGAGAGACTCCAGCTGATGGAGGTACGGGTACGGGATCGTCGGGTAGTCGGTGCCGAGCAGCACCTTGTCGCCCAGGTCGCGCAGCCGCGGCAGCAGCTCGGCAGGGAAGGCAGCCGTCGCCTCGTCGAAGAAGTCGGTGAAGACCATCGTGGTGTCGAGGTGGACGCGTTCGAAGCGTTCGGCGAGTTCGAGGAAGTCGGCGTACTCCGGGGCGCCGAGGTGGGCCACGATCACGGTCAGCCGCGGATGGCGCGCCAGCACCCGGCGCAGCGAGGCCGGTCCGGTGAACTCGTTGCCGACCGGCCCCGACCCGACGTGGATGACCGCCGGGGTGCCGCTCTCGGCGAGCAGCCCCCAGACCGGGTCGAGCAGCGGGTCGTCGAGTAGGAACTCCCCCACCTGCACGTGCACCTTGAAGAGCTCGACGCCGGCGGCGACCAGCTCGGTGACGTAGCCGAGCGCGGACTCCTCGGGGTAGAGCGTCGCCGACCACAGCGATTCGGGCACCTGCTTGGCGAACGAGCGCGACCAGGCGTTCAGGAACTCCGCGACGCCCGGCTTGTGGGCGTAGGAGAGCGCGGAGAAGCGGCGTACGCCCATCGCGCGCAGGAGCGCGACCCGATCCTCGTCGGGGAGGCGGTAGCGGATCGGCCAGGGGCGGCCGATCTTCGGGCCGGCGGAGTCGAAGACCTCCCACACCGCCCGCTGCACGGGCGGCGCCATGAAGTGGACGTGGACGTCGAAGAGGCCGGGCAGGTCGTGGCGCTGCCACCAGGCCCTCACCGAGGCGGCGTCGGGCGTGAGGTCCTCGAGCACTGTCACCCGATCATCATGCCGGGTCCTGCGTGTGGGTACCCGGCCCGGTCGTCAGTCGGATCCGGCCGTCCAGCCGCTCCAGCGCGAGACCTCGATCAGGAGGTACGGGCCGCCGGGCGGCCGGCCGTCGTACTGGCGATAGCGGGTGGCGAGGGCGGCGACCGTCTCGGCGTCCGGGCCGGCCACGACCCGCGCGCGCCCGTCGGCGCGCGCCCACCACAGCTGTGACCAGTCCTCGTCGTAGGCGTCGACGAGGAGGCTGACGCGCGGCTCGCCGGCGACGTTCTCGAGTCGGCGCAGCCGCGTGGTCGACTTCGGCTTGTGGTCCACCGCCGTCACGATGGTGTCGCCGAGGACCGCGAAGACGACCGGGACCAGGTGCGGCGCGCCTGCCGGGGTGACCGTCGCGAGCCGGGCGACCCGAGACTCCTCGAAGCGGGTCCGTGCCCACTGCGGCGGCCGGCTCGGCACGGTCGCTCAGTCCCGCATGCCCTTGAGGTGGCGGCCGAGCTCCTGCTCCTTCTCCCGGTCGGCGGTGCGCTCGGCGATCGACTGACGCTTGTCCCACGCCTTCTTGCCCTTGGCGAGCGCGATCTCGATCTTGGCGCGACCGTCGTTGAAGTAGAGCGAGAGCGGGACGATCGTCATGCCCTTGATCGAGATCTCGCGCTCGATCTTGGTGATCTCGGCGCGGTTGAGCAGCAGCTTGCGCTTGCGGCGGGCGGCGTGGTTGGTCCAGGAGCCGTTGAGGTACTCCGGGATGTAGACCTGGTGCAGCCAGGCCTCGCCGCGGTCGATCTCGACGAAGCCGTCGACGATGGAGGCACGGCCCTCGCGCAACGACTTCACCTCGGTGCCCTGCAGGACCATCCCGGCCTCGTAGGTGTCCTCGATGTGGTAGTCGTGTCGCGCCTTCTTGTTCTGCGCGATCGGCTTGCGGCCCTGCTCCTTCGGCATCCCACCATCATCCCAAAGATGGGCAAGAGATTAAGACTCGCCGTGCCTTCCGGCGCCGTCACGGAACCTCGCGGCTCCCCCGACGCCGTCGGCAGCGAGCGACGCGAGACCGATCCTGAGCTCGTACGCCATCGCCTCCTCGGTCGCCCGGCCCTGCGCGTGCAGCACCGAGAGCCGGTCGTTGCGCATCGTCGTCTGCGGGAGGGCGGCGAGCTGGTGGGCGAGCGCCTCGGCCGCCTCGCGCGCCGTCCCCGGCTCGACGACGCGGTTGACCAGTCCCATCCCGTACGCCTCCTCGGCGTCGACGGCGCGGCCGGTGAGGATGAGGTCCATCGCCCGGGAGGTTCCGATCAGGGCGGGCAGGCGGACGGTGCCCCCGTCGATCAGCGGTACGCCGAAGCGACGGCAGAAGATCCCGAGCACGGCGTCGGAGGCCGCGACGCGCAGGTCGCACCAGATCGCCAGCTCGAGACCGCCCGCGACCGCGTGCCCCTCGATCGCGGCGATCACCGGCTTCCCCAGGACCAGACGCGAGACGCCCATCGGGGCATCGCCGTCAGCGGCCAGGGAGTTCTGCCGCTCCGTGCCGACCGCCTTGAGGTCGGCTCCGGCGCAGAAGGTGTCGTCGGCACCGGTCAGCACCGCGACCGATGCCGACGCGTCGGCGTCGAAGGCGCGGAACGCCGCCGCCAGCGCCTCGGCGGTCGGCCGGTCGACGGCGTTGCGCGCCGCAGGCCGGTCGATGATCACCGTGGTGACCGGACCGGTCCGCTCGACGCGCACCGGTGGCTTCGTGGCTCGCTGCGGGCCCTCCTGAGCCTGTCGAAGGGCTCGCTCCTCAACCACCGCACCCGCCGGTGCTACTGCAGGACCGTCTGCGGGTCGATCGCGGTGCCGTTGCGCATGATCGTGAAGTGCAGGTGGCAGGCGGTCGACCAGCCGGTCGTGCCGGCCAGGCCGACGGTCTGACCGGTGTCGACGACCTCGCCGACGCTGGCCCGGTAGCCGCCGTCCTGGATGTGGTTGTAGATCGCGGTGTACTGGTCGCCGTTGATCGTGCCGAGGTCGAGGAAGAGGCGGTTGCCCCAGACGTCGGAGTAGTACTCCGAGACCACCCGGCCGGTGCCGACCGCCACCTCGTGGGTGCCGCACGGAGCGTGGAAGTCGTCGCCGTCGTGCAGGCCCCAGTAGTGGTAGATCGGGTGGATCCGCCAGCCGTACGGCGAGGTCACGTAGGTGTCCGCGACGGGGTTGACGAACATCCCGTTGGTGGAGGCGACGGTGCGCTTCTGGCCGTGCTTCGCGGCGTCGGCGAGGATCTGCTGGGTGATCTTCTGCTCGCGCTTCTTGGCGGCGGCGAGCAGCGTCTCGTCGTGCTCCTTGGCGGCCTGGGCGTCCGACTTCGCGGTGGCGGCCTGGGCCACCAGGCCGGCGACCGAGCTCTCGGCCGCCTCGGCCTGCGCCTGGAGGTCCTGGACCTCGGCGAGGTGGTCGGCGGCGACCTGCTCGTCGGCGGCGACCTTCGCCTCGGCGGCGGCCATGTTCTGCTTCTTGACGTTCAGCACGACCTCGGCCGACTGCAGCTCCTGGTACGTGTTCGTCTGCGCGGTGGAGACCACCCGGCCGTAATCGAGCTTGCGCACGATGTCCGACGGCGAGGTCGCGTTGAGAAGGTCGCCCATCTCGAGCAGGCTCGGGTCACCGGCGGTGAACGTGGTCAGCGCCGCCTGCTTCACCGCTGCCCGCTGCGTGTCCACGGCGTCCTGCCCGGCCTTGAGGTCGGCGACCGCATCGGCGAGGTCCGCCTTCGCCTGGTCGAGGGCGGCCTGGGCCGCGGCCTCGACGCTCTGCGCGGCGGCGAGCTGCGTGTTGACGCTGGCCAGGTGCGCCTGCGCGTCGGCGAGCTTCGCCTTCGCGTCGGCCAGCTTCGTGGCCGCCGCCTGCAGCGCGGCGCTCGAGTCGTCGAGGTCATTCTGGACGGTCGCGACCTGATGCTTGGCAGCCTTCTGCTGCTGCTTCAGCTTGTCGCTGTGGTCGCTGCCGTACGCGACGGGGACGGAGAGTCCACCCACGCTCACCGCAACCAGGCTGGCTGCGAGGAGGCGCCGACGGACGGTACGGGGGAAGGAACGCACCGGGGTCTGCCTAACGAGTGTTCGGGGAAGTGAACGCCTCGACCGTACGGGACGGGGATCAGACTTTGATGTATTTGCGGGTCAGCAGGAGTGTCGGCGCGACGGTCATGACCACGCCGAGGACGGCGATGAACCCGACCGCGATCCAGTACTCGTGCCAGCCGATCCACGCATCCCAGCGCAGCTTGGAGAGGCTGTCGATGACGCCGAACTTCATCACGGCGGCCAGTGCGCCGCCCGCGAGCGCGACGCCGACGACCGCGGTGACCAGCGCCTCGAGGAGGAACGGCAGCGCGATGTAGAGCGTCGAGGCGCCGACCAGACGCATGATCGCGATCTCGCGGCGGCGTGCGAACGCGGCCAGCCGGATGGTGTTGGCGACCAGCAGCAGCGCGGCGACCACCAGGAAGATCGCGGCGGCGTAGGCGCCGAAGCGGAGCTTGTCGATGGCCCCGAGGATCGAGCCCATGATGTTGTGCAGGTCCTGCACGTTGGCGACGCCGTCCAGGCCCTGCACCGACTCCTTGATGGTGGCGGCCTTGTGCGGGTCCTTCATCGTGATCCAGTAGGACTCCGGCATGTCCGAGACCTTGATCGCGGGGTCGGGCCCGGCGAAGCTGCTGGCCGGCACGTTGAGGTGCTGGATGCGCTCGTACGCCTCCTGCTGCGACTCGAGGCGGAAGGAGTCGACGTTGGGGTTCTCGTCGAGGACCTTCTCGATCGCCGACTTCTGCGCGTCGGTGACCGGCCCGACGCACGACGGGGTCGCGTCGGTGGTGCCGTTGCACAGGAAGACGGTGATCTGGAGCTCGCTGCCCCACTGGTCGGCGGTCTTCTCCGCCTCCTGGTTGAGCAGGATGCCGACGCCGACGAGGGTCAGCGAGACCAGCAGGGTGAGCACGACGGCCAGGTGCATCGACAGGTTGCGGCGCAGGCCCTGGCGGAGCTCGGTGAAGACGTAACGAAGCTGCATGGGAGGGAGATGGCTCTCTCTGTTGTGGATCGACGTGGGTCGGACGCGGGTCGGGGTCAGTGCTGGAAGCCGTAGACGCCCTGTGCCTGGTCGCGTACGACCTTGCCGCCCTCGAGCTCGATGACGCGCTTGCGCATCTGGTCCACGATGCTCGCGTCGTGGGTCGCCATCACCACGGTGGTGCCGGTGCGGTTGATCCGGTCGAGCAGCTTCATGATGCCGACGCTGGTGGTCGGGTCGAGATTTCCGGTCGGCTCGTCGGCGATGAGGATCATCGGCTTGTTGACGAAGGCGCGCGCGATCGCGACGCGCTGCTGCTCCCCTCCGGAGAGCTCGTCGGGCATCCGGTCGGCCTTGCCGTCGAGGCCGACCAGCTCGAGCGTCTCGGGGATGCGCTCGGCGATCTCGTCGCGGGAGTGCCCGGTCACCTGCATCGCGAAGGCGACGTTCTCGGCGACGTTCTTGTTCTGCAGCAGGCGGAAGTCCTGGAAGACGGTGCCGATCTGGCGGCGCAGCCGCGGCACCTTCCAGCCCGCGAGCCGGTTGATCTCCTTGCCGGCGACGTAGACGCGACCGGCGCTGGGGCGGGCCTCACGCAGGATGAGGCGCAGCGCCGTGGACTTGCCCGAGCCCGATTGGCCGACGAGGAAGACGAACTCACCCTTCTCCACATCGATGGAGACCTGGTCGAGCGCGGGCTTCCCCGAGCCGGGGTAGGTCTTGGTGACCTTCTCGAAGCGAATCACCCGATCGAGGTTAGACGATGGACCGAGCAGTTAAGGTCTCCGCGTGCCGTCGCTCTTCGACTCTTTGCCCTTCAAGGTGGGAGTCCCTGTGGTATTCACGGCCCTCGTCGTCGGTGTCGGGGTGCTGCGAACCTCCCCCACGCCCCCGCCTCCGGCGAACCCGCTGGCGACCGGGCTGGCCTCGGCGGACACCACCACGATGACCGTACGACGCGCGGCGTTCTGCGACGGGCTGACGGACGCCGCCACGGCGGCGCTGGGGTCGACGGTGGCCTCGCACGCATCGTGGCAGCCGGGAGACCGGACCCAGCTCACACCGCACGTCAAGGACGTCGCCGACGAGTTCGGCTGTACCTGGGCGACCGCCTCGGGAGCCGAGGCACGGGCCTGGGTCTTCGCTCCCCCGGTGACCGCCGATCGCGCCAAGGAGCTGGCGGCCGCGAAGCCCGCCTCGAGGTGCCGACCGGTCGCCGCGATGCCCGCCTACGGCGCACCGACCTCGGCGCTCGCCTGCGGCGATGCGACAGTGGTGCGCGGCCTCTTCGGCGACGCGTGGCTGAGCTGCTCGCTGGAGAGCCACGACGTCGACCTGGTCGGCCGCTGGTGTCTCGCGGTGGCGAAGGCCGCCGCCTGACGTCATACGGCGGACTCCGTGGATGGCCACGGATCGCATGACGTCCACACCAGGGCTTGTCCCGCCTGGCTTCTTTGTCTAGTATTTTGATTGTCTTAAACGATCTAGACAAGGAGGCGGCATGACCCACCCGACCTACGACCCGGCCGACAGCGTCGTACGGGCCCGCGGACTGTGCCGCCGCTTCACGCCGGATGCGGGCATCCTGGACGGCGTCGACCTCGACCTGGGCGCGGGCGAGGTGGTCGCCCTGGTGGGCCGCCGCGGCAGTGGCCGCGCCAGCCTGCTGCGGGCGCTCGCCCGCCAGGACCGCGACGTGGCCGCCTCCGGCTACCTGCGGCTGCCCGAGCGGATCGCGCAGCTCGACGGCTCGACCGACGTGCCGCCGTGGAAGCGGACGCTGGAGCATGTGGCGGCCGGCGTTCCGGGTGCTGCCAGCCGTCGCCCGGCGCGGCAGGCGCTCGCGGAGGTCGGGTTGCTCGACGCCGAGGCCTCCTGGGTCGGCGACCTGTCGTTCCTCGACCAGCAGCGGCTCGCCCTCGCGCGTGTCCTGGCCGGCGACCCGGAGCTGATCCTGGCCGACCAGCCCTGGCAGACCCTCGACCCGCTGGGAAGGCTCGCCCTGCACCGGGCGCTGCGACGCAGCGCCGCCGCGCGCCGTACGGCGGTCCTGCTCGTCTCCAACGACGCCGACCAGGTGCTCGAGGTGGCCGACCGTGCCGTCGTGCTCGAGGCCGGCCGGATCGTCGAGGAGATCACCGTGCCGCGCCACCACGACGCGGGCGCCGCCGAGCTCCGTGCCCGCATGGCCGATCGGATCGGCACTCCCGTACCGACCACCTCCGCGCCGGTCGAGGCCACGACCGAGCGCCAGGCCACGGCCTAGACACCGGCGTCACGCACGCCGAGGGCCGCGGCTGAGTCAGAGCAGCCGCGGCAGGTGGTCGGCCCGGCGCACAGCGTCCGGCGACCACGCAGCAGGGCCGCGACCCCAGGGATGGGGGTCGCGGCCCTGTCGTGCGTCTCGGTGCGGCGGCCTAGCTGGCGGCGGCCTTCTCGCCGTCGCGGCGCCAGCGGATGCCGGCCTCGAGGAAGCCGTCCAGGTCGCCGTCGAAGACGGAGGTCGGGTTGCCGGTCTCGAAGCCCGTCCGGAGGTCCTTGACGATCTGGTACGGGTTGAGCACGTAGTTGCGCATCTGATCGCCCCAGGACGCGGCGACGTCGCCCTTGAGCTCCTTCTTGAGCGCCGCCTCCTCCGCCTTCTTCTTGGCGAGCAGCTTGGCCTTGAGGACGACCATCGCGGAGGCCTTGTTCTGCAGCTGCGACTTCTCGTTCTGGCAGCTCACCACGATGCCGGTGGGAAGGTGGGTGAGTCGGACCGCGGAGTCGGTGGTGTTGACCGACTGGCCGCCGGGGCCGCCGGACCGGAAGACGTCGACGCGCAGGTCGTTCTCGTCGACCTCGATGTTGTCGGTCTGCTCGAGCACCGGCACCACCTCGACGGCGGCGAACGACGTCTGGCGGCGGCCCTGGTTGTCGAACGGCGAGATCCGGACGAGGCGGTGGGTGCCGGCCTCGACGGAGAGCGTTCCGTACGCGTAGGGCGCGTGGATCGCGAACTCGGCGGACTTGATGCCTGCCTCCTCCGCGTAGGAGACGTCGAAGACCTCGACGGGGTACTTGTGCTGCTCGGCCCAGCGCGTGTACATCCGCATCAGGGTCTCGGCGAAGTCGGCAGCGTCGACGCCACCGGCGCCCGATCGGATCGTCACGATCGCCTCGCGGGCGTCGTACTCGCCGGACAGGAGCGTGCGGACCTCGAGCGCCTCGACGTCCTTCTGGACGCGGACCAGCTCGGCGTCGGCCTCGGCGAGCGTGTCGGCGTCGCCCTCCTCCTGCGCGAGCTCGGCGAGGACGCCGAGGTCCTCGACGCGACCGGCGAGGACCTCGAAGCGCTCGACCTCTCCCTGGAGCATGGAGAGACGGCTGGTGATCCGCTGTGCGTTGTCCTGGTCGTCCCAGAGGTCGGGCGCGGCGACCTGCTCGCCGAGGTCGGCGATCTCGGTCTTCATCTGAGTCAGGTCGAGGACCTGCTCGACGGTGTGAAGCGTCGCCTGGAGCTGCTTGATCTCGGCGTCGAAGTCGGTGGCTGCCACGGGGACCAAACTAGTCGGTCCCCGTGACGCCGCCTCAATCCACGCTCGTCGCGATCAGCGGATCCGTCCGTGGACCCGGATCACCTTCGTCACCGGGGCGTGGCCCGGGGTGGTGACGACGACCTTGACCTTGATCGCCTTGTGCTTGAAGGCCTTGGTCACCTTGAGCGAGCTCGTGGTGGCGTGCTTGACCCTCTTGCCGCCGGCGAACCACTGGTACCGGACGGTCGAGCCGCTGGGCACGGTGACCTTCACGTGCAGCTTCCTGCCCGGCTTGGGCTTGCCCGTCACCGGGTGGAAGACCGGCTTCTGGCCGGTGACGCCGCCGGTCGGGGTGCCCGTGGGGTTGCCCGTGGGCGTCCCGGTCGGAGTGCCCGTGGGTGTGCCGGTCGGGGTACCCGTGGGCGTGCCGGTCGGGGTGCCCGTCGGCTCGCTCGGGACCGGCACCGCCAGCGGCAGCGTGCTGCTGTACAGGGCGTGGCCCCATCCGTACGAGGGGACGTTAGCGGTCTTGTCGAGGTTCCAGGCGTTGCCGTTGCCGAAGATGCCGTCGTCGGACCAGACCACCTCACGCGTGCCGTTCACCGCGGTCGAGGCCGGGGCGATCGCGAAGCCCTCCAGGTTGCCGTCGGGCAGCCCGATCGGGCGGCTGTAGCTGACCACCCGGGCGAAGTCGCCGTGGGCGTCGATCCGGAGCAGGCTGTCGACTACGCCGCAGTCGTTGTCGCAGTGGGTCCAGATGCCCTGGTCGTCGGCGTTGAACTGGACGTCGGCGACGGCGCTGGAGCCGTTGATGCCGGTGTCGACGTCGGCGACCCGCTGGAACGTGCCGTCCGAGTTCAGCGCGTACGCGTACAGGTGGCCGGTCTTCTCCAGGGCGACGAAGAACAGGCCGTCGCCGTGCAGCGGGTAGTCGGCCGGGGCGTACGTCCTGCCCAGGTGCTGGTCGCGGAAGCCGTGCCCGGTGAGGAACGAGTCCGGCACGTACGTGACACCCTCGAAGCCGAGGTTGGCGTCGTCGCCGGAGGCCGCCAGCACCGACGGCACGAACTCCGAGGTGAGGTCCCACTGCTTGACCGGGGCCAGGGTGGTGCCGGTCGCGGTCGGGTCGTACTCGAGCACCTCGTCCTTGGAGACGCCGCTGTTGGCGTTGTCGCGCTCGGAGGTGACGAACAGGTGGCCGTTGCCGCCGACGGTCAGGCCCTCGCTGTCCACCTGACTGGTGTTGGGGTCGGTCCCGGCGAAGGTGATGCCCTTGCCGCCGCTCCAGCCGGTGTCGGTGGCCGGCAGGTAGTTGCCGGTCGTCGGGTCCTTCACGAGCTTCCAGAGGTGGTTCTTGTTCTGGGCGCCCCACAGCACGCTGCCGTCGGCGCTGAACACGAGGCCGCTCATGTCGTTGCCGCTCGGGTCCTGGGCGGTGACGAACTCGCACGTGCTGTCGACCGTCTTCACCGGGTCGATCGTCGGCCACGGAACCGCGCCGGAGACGGTGATCGCGTCGCTGCCCGAGGCCACGCTGGGCGCGCAGGTGCCGGGCAGTCCGGTCGGCGGCTGCTCGTTGTAGCGGGTGGCAGCGGCATCGGGGTCGGTGCTGGTGTCACAGCTGGCGTCGTTGCTCGAGCCGAACGACGCGGCCTTGACGCTGAACCAGGTCGTGACGTCGCTCGTGGCGGAGTTGAGTGCGCCCTCGCCGTCACCGCAGCGCGCGATCGCGTGGTAGATCTCGTCGGTGTCCTGGTCGGCGCCGAGGCTCTCGTCGTAGCCGGCCTGGCCCGCTGCGTAGGCGACCGAGTCGACCAGGGTGCCGTCGGGGAGGTAGATCTTCACCTGGTCGCCACCGCTGCCCAGCCCGGCGCCGGATTTGAAGACGCCGAAGCCGTGGGCCGGGATGGTGGTGATGAGTGCGCCGCTCATGTCGTACACGCGGCCGGAGAAGTCGGTCGCGGAGCCGGCGGCGCCGCTGTCGATCTGCTTCCAGCCGGTGATGTCGACGCCCTGCGCGCCCTTGTTGTAGAGCTCGACGAGGTCGGCGGCGTTGGCACCCAGAGCGGTCTTCAGCGCGCCGGGCAGGTGGTCGGTGAGCTGGGCGACGTTGTTGTCCGAGCTGACCTCGTTGATCACGATGTCGCGCCAGTTCGGGTCGAGGCCAGCGTCGACCGTGATCGCGAACGACGTGCTCGCGGTCAGGGCGGTGGGCGTGGTCGTGTCGGTCGCGGTCACGGTGACGTTGATGGTGCCGGCGGCGGTCGGCGTGCCCGCGATCGCGCCGGTGGTCGCGTTGATGCTCAGACCGCTGCCGCTCAGGCCGGTGGCGCTCCACGCGTACGTGCCCGATCCGCCGGAGGCGGACAGGCCCCTGTAGGAGAACGCGGTGTTGACGGTCGCACTCTGCGCGCTCGCGCCCGCGATGGAGACGCCCGCGACACGGACGCTCGACGGGGTCCCGGTGCCGAAGGTGGAGGCGCCCGGCGAGCCCACTGCTCCGCCGACGCTGGTCCACGAGCCCTCAGCATCGCTCGCGGTCGCTGGCGTGGTCCAAGCACCAGCGGTCGCCGTGTCGGTGTCGGCGAGGTGGCCGGCGTTGACGTACGCGCCCACACCCTTGGCACTCAGGTAGCCCGCAGCCCACCCAAGAGAGTCGACCAGGGTCGAACCGTTGAAGATCGCAACCCGCGTGGCGCTGCTGCTGATCGCCGCGGGGGCGTCGTTGATCACCTTCACCGACGCCTTCAGACCCCACTCAGTGCGGAAGTGGTCGGCCGTGAGGTCAGTGATCACGAAGGACTCACCCGGAGCGATCGTGCCCAACGAGGACAGATCCACGACGCCAGCGGTCGGCATAGTCGTCGTCTTGTTCGCCGCGTACGACCAACCGGTCAGATCCTGCGACGCGTCACCGACATTCGTGACCTCGATGTACTCACCGTCGCCCTCGGTGTCGGCGCTCGGCGCCTTCCCGCCATAGGCGACCTCGGTGATCTGGATGTTGGCGGTGCCTACGGGCGGCGTGGCCTGGGCGGCGGAGACGACGGCCAGGCTGGCGAGCGCAAGGGTGGCGGCCGGAACGGCGGCCAGAGCGCGGTGAAGCGGTTTCACAGGAGGTCCTCGCTGATGGGTGGCCCCGAGACGGACCTACGAAGACTGGTGCCGGCGGGAGAACCGCAGGTGAAGTAGCGGCGAACCCGAACCGAAGAACGCTATCGATCCAGCATGACCACGGCCGAGCCCTCCGCGCCCACAAGCGGGTGCGCGGGTGAGCCGGGGACGTGCAGGGGCAGGTCGGCGGGTGCCTGGAGGTGCACGCGGATCCGGTGGGCGGGCACGTCGATGCTGACCTCGGCCAGCAGCCCCGGGTAGCGGCGGTAGGCACCGACGGCGGCGAGGTAGGCGTCGACCGCCTCCCGCGCGGCCGCCGGCGTGAGCTCGAGGTCGGCAGCACCGAGGCCGCCGCCGTACACCTCCGTGCCGGCGGCGCCCAGGTCCGCACCGCGCAGCGCCGCGCCGTCGGCGAGCGAGTCGAGCTCCTGACGCCGGAGGTATGCGGCGGTGGCGTCCACGACCACCCCGACGACCAGCGCGAGCACGAGGGCGAAGCCGATGATCAGCGGGATCGTCGACCCCCGTTCGTACCTCCGCTCACGGCGCGTCACGGGCTGCCACCTCCCGGTACTGCCCGACCGGCACCACCTGGGTGGCGTCGAGCGCGAACCGCGGGGCGCCGCCGCCCAGGAGCACCGGCAACAGCGGGAGCTGGACGCTGCTGCCGATCCGGATGGTGACCACCGAGGTGCCGCTGTGGCAGGCCTGGGGGTACGGCTCGCAGGTGACCGTGACCTCGAGCGGCGCATCCGTGATGCCCTGGTCGGCGAGCGCTTGCTGCGCGGCTGCCCGGGCGCGCTCCAGACCGATGGCGTCACTGGGCGCCAGGACATACGCCCGCCCCGCGGCCCGCGCGGCGCCGCTCACCGCGAACGCGCCACGCTGCACGGTGAAGACGGAGAGCAGGATCCAGACCAGGGGTACGAGCAGCAGGATGCCGAGCCAGGTCAGCTCGACCAGACCGCTCCCCCGCTCGTCCCGCCTCCCGGTGAGCCTCACGGCGCCTCCCGCACGGCGTGCCCCGTGACGGTGAGCGAGACCGCCGGGCCCCAGAGCCCGAGCGCCGGTACCTTCGCATGCACGGTGATCTGGACGGCCGGGGCGCCCGCGATCGTCGTCGGGCCGGCATCGATCTCCCGGGCGTAGTCGGCCGACATCACGCCCTGCAGCTGGCTTCGCGTCCGGGCGACGCCGTCGGCCTCGCTGTGGCCGAGTGTGGCGGCGTAGCGCGCGCCCTCGGACGCGGCCGAGGCGAGGGTGTTGCGCACGTAGAGGACGAGCGCGACCTGGAGGATGCCGAGCACGAGCGGGACCAGGACGAGCAGCACCAGCACGAAGTCGACGACCGCCGACCCGCGCTGTGGCTTCGACGGCCACGTCGCTCGGATCTGCTTGGCTCGCACCTCGACCGCCGGGCAGCTACTTCACCTGGGCCAGGGCGTTGGTGAGCATGGTGTTGAGCTGGTCGCGCGCGACGCCGTAGAGCGCAGCGCACAAGCCCGCTGTCATCACCACGATCATCACCCAGCCCGGGACGTCGCCGCGGTCGTCGCGCCGTTCGGCGAGGTCGTGATGGAGCCTGAGGAGGGCGAGCAGGAGACGGTCCATGGGATGTTCCTTTCCGAGTTTCAGGACAGACCGAGGTGGAGGCCGAGGACGCCGGGGAAGAACGCGAAGATGACGGTGGTGGGCATGACGAGGAAGACGATCGGCAGCATCATCAGGACCTCCTTGCGGGCCGCGACCTCGATCAGCTCGCGGCGGCCCGCCTCGCGGACGTCGGCGGCCTGTGCGTGCAGGACGTCGGCCAGCGGGGTGCCGCGCTCGATCGCGACGGCGATGCCGGAGGCGAAGCGGGCCACGAGCGGGAGTCCCGTACGGGCGGCGAGGTCGTCGAACGCCGCTGCGACCGGCTGGCCCGTCCGCACGGCGGCCAGCACGCGGGCGAGCTCCACGGACAGCTCGCCGTCGCTGCGGCGTACGACCCGATCGAGCGCGCCTATCGGCGACTCCCCCGCCGCGACCGCGAGCGCGAGCATCTCGGCGACGGCCGGGAACTCCGCCACGATCCGCCGTTCGCGATCGCGCACCTGGCTGGTCAGCCACGAGTCACGGGCGAGCACGCCGAAGACGAAGGCGATCGCACAGACCAGCAGCGCAGGCACCGCGCTCCCCGGATCGCCCAGGCCGCGAAGCAGGCCGTAGAGCGCAGCGGCGGCGAAGCAGCCGAGGCCCCAGAGCACCTGTTCGACGCGGAAGTCGTGCACGCTGCGGTCGAGGCCGGCCCGGTCGAGGCGACGCTGCACCGAGGTCGCGCCTCCCAGCACCCGCTCGACGGCGTCGGCAGCGCGGCGCAGCACCGGGCCGAAGACCGCTCCCACGACCGGCGGCAGCGGGCCGGCGGCGGGAGGCGCGGCCGGCGCGGTCGACAGATCGCGGATGTAGGGGAGCACCCGGTCGGCCAGCTGGGGGCGCCGGATCGCGCGCACCCGGGTGGCCACCAGCAGCAGGCCTCCTCCGGCGACCGCGCCGAGCGCTGCCCCGCCGATCGCGCCGGTGCTCATCGGGGTCCCTGCCCACAGCGGAGCGGAGCGAGCATCCGGATGGGGTTCATCGCAGGATCCGCCGCTCGGTCGGGAGACGGCCGATCCGGAGCATCACCCGGTAGGCCATGACGCAGGCCGCCGCGCCGCCGGCCAGCACCACGATGCCGCCGGGCGAGGAGTAGCGCTGGATCACGTCGGGTTGGAAGGAGAGGAAGAGCAGCACCAGCCACGGCGCCGCCACCGCGAGCCGAGCGCCGTTCACGGCCCAGGCCTGGCGCGCCTCGAGCTCGGATCGGGTGCGGGCCTCGGCGCGCAGGTATCCCGACAGGTTGCGCAGCAGCCGGCCGAGCTCGCCGCCGCCGACCTCGCGGGCGATCCGCAGGCCCTCGACGACCCGGTCGCCGACGGGGTCGGCGAGTCGGTCCTTGAGCCGGTCGAGACAGTCACCGAACCGACCCGACACCTGGTAGTCGAGCGAACTGCCCGAACGGCTCGCGCAGCGCCTCGGGGCCCCGGACCGCCAATCCCGAGAGCGCCTCGGGCAGCGAGAGCCCGGCGCGGACCGCGGAGGCCAGGTTGTCGACCGCCTCGGGCCAGACCTCGGCGAACTCGCGCTGCCGGCGCCGCGCCCGCCCCGCCACGATCGCCACGGGGAGGTAGCCCGCCATGGCGGCGAAGCTCACCGCGACCGGAGGCGTACGGGTGACGATCTCGCTCAGCAGGAACACCACGAGTCCGCAGGCGCCGCAGAGCAGCCAGAGGCTGGTGGAGGAGACACCCTGCAACCCGGCCCGGGCCAGGAGGGCGCCGGTCCGGTCGGCCTCGCGGGGGCCGCGCGGGGTCCGGGGCAGCGCGAACGCCGACCAGCACAGCAGCAGGCCCACGCCGATGCCCAGCCCCAGCACGGCGCCCATCAGCGGGCTCCCGCCAACAGGGCGTGGAGATCGACGCCGATCCGCTCGTACCGCTCGCTCCTCGGCGGCACCCCGCTCCCCCGGAGCAGCTCGCCGCCGCGGCGCTCGAAGACCGGCGCGGTCTCGATGATGTCGTTCTCGACCCGGCCCGGGACGGCAACGATCTCGTTCACCCGACGCACGCCGCGGGCGTCCATGCCGAGATGGACGACCAGGTCGACGCTCGAGGCGACGGTCGGGATCACGAACTTCGGTGAGATGTTCTCGCCGGCCAGCAGCGGGAGCGTGCAGACCTTGACCAGTGCCTCGCGCCCGGAGTTGGCGTGGATCGTGCACATCCCCGGGATCCCGCTGTTGAGCGCCAGCAACAGGTCGAGGCACTCCTCGGCGCGCACCTCGCCGACGATGATCCGCGAGGGCCGCATCCGCAGCGACTCCTTCACCAGATCGCGCAGGCGCACCTCGCCGGTGCCCTCCAGACCGGCCTGCCGGGTCTGCATCGCGACCCAGTCGGGATGCGGGAAGCGCAGCTCCCAGACCTCCTCCGCGCTGATCACCCGGTCGGCGCCGGGGATCGCGGCGGCCAGACAGTTCAGCATGGTGGTCTTGCCGGCCTGCGTCCCGCCGGCGACGAGGATGTTGAGCCCGGCGCGGACGCTCGCCTCCAGGAAGGCAGCGGCGGGTGCGGTGAGGGAGCCGAGCTCGACCAGGTCGGCCAGGCGGGTGGCACGCATCGTGAACTTGCGGATGTTGACCGCGGAGAAGCCCCGGGATATCCCCTCCAGCACCACATGCAGCCGGTGGCCGCCCGGCATGGTCGCGTCGACGAACGGCGTCGAGCGGTCGAGCCGGCGCCCCGACACCTTGAGCATCCGCTCGACCAGCTCCGTCACCTGCTGCGGGTCCAGGACCAGGTTGGTCAGCTCGTGGCGACCGTTGCGGGCGATGAAGACCTTCGAGACGTCGTTGATCCAGACCTCCTCGACCTCGTCGTCGTCGAGGTAGGGCTGCAGCACCCCGAAGCCCGCGACGCGGGCGATCAGCTCAGCGACCACGGCCTGGGGGTCGGGGACGGGCAGGACCGCGCCGGTCAGGGAGCGCTCGTCGTGAGCGCGGACCACGGCCTCGGCGAGGCGCCGTACGACAGCGCCCTCGCGCTGCGGATCGACCGCCTCGCGGCGGACCAGCTCGCGCAGCTGCGCGTCGAGCAGCTCGACCAGCTGCTGGTCGGCCAGCACGTCGACCGATGGCGACATCCCCATGCCCGCTCTCTCTCCGCCGCAGCGGCCAGCGAAACCGACGACAACGTTCTGTGGATAACTCGTGGTCAAGTGACAGGAACGTGACCTCGACTTGGCGCGTTTAGCACTGATCCGGCGCCGGATCGCCGATGATGGGTCCGTGCAAAGCCCGGACGTGAACCAGCCCGTTCTCCTGCGGGGCGAGGAGGGCGACTACGCCAGTCGCGTCGAGGGTGTCGACGGTGGTGGCCTCACCCTGGCCCGGCCGTTCGGCCTCCCGCTCGACACCACGCTCGACGTGGGCCGTCCGTTCGACGTGCAGTGGACCAGCGATGGTGGCCTGCACTCCCTGCCCGTACGGGTGACGGAGCGCTCCGTCGACGGCAAGGTCCGGATCTGGCACGCGGTACCCACCGGCCCCGCCCGTCGGGCCAACCGGCGCGCGCACGTCCGGGTCGCCGTCGCCATCGCCCTGGTCATCGAGATCGACGGCGCGGAGGTCGCCGCCTCGATGCTCGACATCAGCGAGGCGGCAGTGCGCTGCCTCGTGCGCGAGCGGCTGCCCGAGCCGACGCCCGAGTCCACCTCCGAGCACGACGCCGCGCCGGACGAGCCGCGGCGGGTGCGGGTGATGTTCACCCTCGGCGGCCAGGACTTCGCCCTCAAGGGCACGATCTTCCGCAGCACGCCGTCGGGCTCCGACACCGAGCTGATCATCAGCCTGCCGGACGACGAGCGCACCGCCACCGCCGTACGACGCGCGGTCTTCGCCGAGCAGATCCGGGCACGGCAGCTCGCGGTCGAGTGACGCTCGGGTAACGCCGTTCGCGTGTCGCGGGCGAAGCTTCCCGATCGCGCCTATCCTGCGGCTGCACATGGCCTGAAGGAGAGTCGTGGAGATCCCACCGCTGAACCACCCCGTGATCCTCCGCAGCTCGGAGGGTGCCGAGTACACCAGCCGCAGCGAGGGCGTCGAGGACGGCGCCCTGGTGCTCGCCACGCCGTTCGAGCTGATGAGCCGCGCCCGGTCCATGGAGGGCACCGAGATCACGGTGTGCTGGACCTCCACCGCCGGCCTGTGCGAGCTCGTGCTCGTCATCGTCGGCAGCGCCGTCGACGGCCCGGTCCGGGTCTGGCACACACGCCCGGCGAGCAGCGCCACCCGTACGCGCCACATCAACCGGCGCGCGCACGTCCGGGTCCCGGTGAGCAGCCGGATCACCGTGGAGCACGACGGCACCTCGTACGACGGGATCATGCTGGACGCCAGCGAGGCGGGTCTGCGCTGCCGGCTCTCCCTCGCCGACCTCCCCGAGGCCGCCGAGGTGGTCGCCTCCTTCAGCGTCGGCGAGGACCTGTTCGCCCTGCCCGGCGTGGTCTATCGCGTCACCACGCACGACGAGGGCACCGAGGTCGTCCTCGCGCTCGAGGCCGACAACCGCGACGCCACCACCCTGCGCCGCGCGCTCTTCGCCGAGCAGATCAAACAACGCCAGCGCCAGCGGCTCGTGTGACCGAAGGGTCGGACGAGCCGCCGGCGCTGCCGGTGGGGTGAAGCTGTGGGGTGAAGCTGTGGGGTGAAGCGGTGGGATCAGCGCGGGAGGCGCTCGGTGCCCGCGAACCAGCTGTTGGTCCAGATGGCTTCCTTGCGGACGTGGGTGCCGCTGTAGGGCGCGTGCACGATGATCCGACGACCGTGGCTCCAGCCGTCGAACATGCCGACGTGGTAGACGTGGCTGCCCTCGGTGAAGAAGACCAGGTCGCCCGGGCGCATCGCGGAGCGCGGGATGTGGCGCACGGCGCCGGCCTGGGCCGCGGAGGTGCGCGGCAGGTGGATGCCGGCCGCGCGGAACGAGAACAGCATGAGGCCGGAGCAGTCGAACGAGCCCGGGCCGACGGCGCCGTACACGTACGGGTCGCCCTGCTGGTGCGTGGCCACCGCGAGGGCGCGGTAGACGCTGTGGTTGCGAGCCACGACGCGTCGGTGCTCGCGGACCTGGTGCAGGTGCGCGCGGTGACGCTTGCGGACCTTGCGCCGATGCTCGCGCTCGACCTTGCGCTGGTGGGCCGTCAGGCGCGGGGCCGTGGCTGTCACCGCCGTGCTGGACGTGGCCGTGCTGGACGTGGCCGTGGTCGACGCGGCCGGGGTGGTGGCCGCCTGGGCAGCCGCCGGAACAAGTGCCAGCAGACCGATCGATGCGGTCGCGGCCAGGGTGGTGCGAATGAATGTGGGCATGCGTGGGTGTCCTTCCCACGCCTGCGAGGTGAGCTGTCGGGTTCGGGCGAGAAGGTTGCCCGGCCGTGCCCTGATCTCTCAGAGCCTCGGCTTCACCCCGAGCCGCACACCGGCATCCGGCGTACGGCGTAAAACGTGGGTCCCCCGCTCCTGCCCCTGGTTTCAAGCTCGAGGATCGGTTACCGGAAGGGACAGGACTCGGCGTGCCCGGTGGACCGATGCTTGCCTCTGCAAGCGGTCAGGACGGTAGGCACGCCTCTCGGCCGAAATCCAACTCGGACACTCGACCAGGCGTGCCCCAGGTCACATCCCCCGCGTGAATCGCGTCCTTTACCGTGACGCGTTTCACACATGTTTACTTTTCAACTCACTGGACGAGCGAGACCAGATCCTTGACGCCGTCGACCACGTGGGTGGGCCGGTACGGGAAGTTCTCGACCTGGTCGGCACGGGTGGATCCGGTGAGCACCAGGAAGGTCCGCAGGCCGGCCTCCAGGCCACTGATCACGTCGGTGTCCATCCGGTCGCCGACCATCGCGGTGGTTGCCGAGTGACCCTCGATCCGGTCGAGCGCGGAGCGCATCATCAGCGGGTTGGGCTTGCCGATGAAGTACGGCTGGCGCCCGGTCGCGGTCGAGATCAGGGCCGCCACCGACCCGGTCGCCGGCAGGGTGCCCTGCTGGGAGGGGCCGCTCGCGTCGGGGTTGGTGGCGATGAAGCGCGCGCCGCCCTCGATCAGCCGGATCGCTCGCGTGATCGCCTCGAACGAGTAGGTGCGGGTCTCCCCCAGCACGACGTAGTCCGGCTTGCGGTCGGTCATCACGTAGCCCACGTCGTGCAGGGCGGTGGTCAGGCCGGCCTCGCCGACGACGTACGCCGAGCCGCCGGGGCGCTGGTCGGCGAGGAACTTCGCGGTCGCGAGCGCCGAGGTCCAGATCGCGTCCTCCGGCACGTCGATGCCGCTGCCGAGCAGGCGTGCGCGCAGGTCGCGTGGGGTGAAGATCGAGTTGTTGGTGAGCACGAGGAAGCGCCGGCCGGTGGCCTTCAGCGCCTCGATGAACTCCGAGGCGCCGGGCAGCGGCACCTCCTCGTGGACGAGCACGCCGTCCATGTCGGTCAGCCAGGTCTCGATCGGCCGCGAGGTCGTCATGATGCGCATCCTTTCATCCCGGTGTGCTCATCGCCGCGGGAGGACCACTTCCACACCACCCTCGGCGTACTCGCCCTCCAGTCGTCCGCCCAGCGCGACGGCGACCGTACGGGCGCGCAGCAGCGGCGAGGTGCTCGCCTTGCGCACCGCGATCGCCGACTCGGCGGTGATCGTGATCCGCAGGTGACCGTCGGAGCCGGCGGCGAAGACCAGCCTGACGTCCCCGGCGCTGCGATGCTCCAGGTCGGCGAGGAGCAGCTCGAGGATCTGCTCGACGGGTCCCGGGGTGTAGGTCGTGGTGGCGTCGCCCTCGATCGCCGCGGTCAGGGTGCGGTGCTGCGTATCGAGCTCGTCGGCCCAGCGCTGGGTGAGCTGGCGGGCCAGCGTCCCGAGCTCGATCGCGGCGTCGGCCACCAGGGCCCGATGGCGGGCCAGCGCCACCAGCTCGCCGGTGACCGCGTCGAGCTGGTCGACCCGGGCGAGCGAGCGCTGCAGCGCGGCCGCGGTCTCGGGCTTGAGGTCCTCGTCGAGAGCGGCCTCCTCGAGCTCGAGGCGCAGGCCGGTCAGCGGGGTCCGCAGCACGTGCGAGGCACGCTGGGCCAGCCGCTCGTCGGTCTCCATCCGGTCCTGGAGCTGCTGGGCGCTGGCCTCCAGCGCCGAGGCGATCTCATTGGCGGCCGGGACGTTGCTGGGTCTCAGGTCGAGCTGGAAGCGGCCCCGCCCCAGCGCCGCCGCCGCCTCGGCGAGCTGGTGGAACGGCCGCTCGTACGCCCGGGCGAGGGCGATCCCCCCGAGGGTGGACAGCGCTCCGACCGCAAGCAGGGCGAGCAGCAGGGTGGCGGTGCTCGGCCAGGCCACATCGTGGGGGACGTGGTCGTCCTCGCTCACCAGGACGTAGCCGCCGTCGTCGATGCTGACCGTGGCCCACAGGTTCGCGGTGCCGTCGTCCGGGCCGAGCGGACCCGAGAAGCCGGTCGAGCGAACCTCGATGTCGGCACCGTCGACGGCGTGGTAGCGCACCCCGGTCCCGTCCTCCAGGAACGGGCGCAGGAACTCGGCGTTGATCACCCCGCCGTCGTCGCGGCGCTCGTGGACAGCGACGGCGATCGCCGCGGCTGTCTGCCTGATCAGGAGGTCGTCGTGGTCACGGACCCTGTGCTCCACCGACCAGGTGCGCAGGAGGTAGCCGAAGGACGCGACGAGCAGAACGAGAAGCACGAAGAGAGGCGTGCTCCGCCTACGCATCCTCCTGGCCGCCCTCGAGGCGGAATCCCACTCCTCGCACCGCGACGACCTTGTCGGTCACCGCGGCGGCCTCGAGCTTGCTGCGCAGACGTCCGATGGTGACGTCGAGTGTCTTGGTGGAGCCGAACCAGTTCTCGTCCCACACCTCGGCCATCAGCCGCTCGCGGGCCACGACCTTGCCGCGCTGGCTGGCGAGCAGGGCGAGGACCTCGAACTCCTTGCCGGTGAGCGGGACCTCGCGGTCCTCGGTGTAGACGCGGTGCGCGCCGACGTCGATCCGCAGGCCGCCGCCGTCGACCGACACCGCTCGACCGACGGTGCGGCGCAGCAACGCGCGCACCCGGGCCTGCAGCTCGGCCAGGCCGAAGGGCTTGGCCAGGTAGTCATCGGCGCCGTAGTCGAGGCCCACCACCCGGTCGAGCTCGCCCGAGCGCGCGGTCACGATCATGATGCCGCCGTCGAAGCCGCCGGAGCGGGCCTCACGGCACACGTCCAGGCCGTCCATGTCCCCCAGGCCGAGGTCGAGGATGACCACGTCGGCCGGTGACTCCGCCCCGCGCTCGAGCTCGTGCAGAGCCGCCGAGCCGGTCTCGACCCAGGTCACCGCGTAGCCCTCGCGCTCCAACGTGCGCACAAGGGGGAAGGCGATGTCTTCCTCGTCCTCGACGACCAGCACGCGATGGCTCACGGGAGAAGGATAGGGATCACTCGCCCGTCTGTCGGGCAATTGCCACAACCGTCTCGCGAGCGCCCCGGCGGCGCCCCCGCTCCGCGACCACGAGCCGGGCGATGGCGAGCACCACCAGCCCCGATCCGAGGATCGCCGCGAGGACCAGCCACGCCGCCGGATCCGCGGCCCCGAGGATCGGATAGCCGGCGTACGGGACGCTGGCGACGACCTTGGACACCGCTGTGCCGGCGGGCAGCTGCCACGGGTCGATGGCGCCCGTACGCACCGTCCGGATCCCCAGGTCGTTGACGCCGTCGACCTGACGCACCACCGACTTGTCTCCGTAGTCGGCGGGCTCTTTGAACCTGATCGTGTCGCCGCGCTCCACCGCGCCCGAGGTGGTGCGGAGCGTGAACAGGACCGTGCCCCGGTCGACCCGACCGGCCAGGTCATCGTTGCCGACCACCGTGACCCGCAGCCCGAGTGTGACCGGGATGAGGACCCCGAAGGCGACCACGGCGACGGCCACCACCCCGATCACCCGCCAGCGCCAGGCCCGCGCCGGGCGGCGCTGGGGCACGGCCGGAATCTCCACATCCGAAAGGTAGGACGACCGAGCGAACGGCGGTGGCACGCCGTGTCCACAGGTTTCTACGGCGCGGTAACAGCGAAGAGGTCGCCGTGCTCCTCGAGCCGCACGAGGACCTCGCCGAAGGTGAGCTGCTCCAGCGCGAGGGGGTCCTCGGCCCCCGCCTCGACCTCGTCCCAGCTGATCGGAGCGGCGACCGTCGGGCGCTCCTTGCCCCGCAGCGAGTACGGGCAGACGGTGGTCTTCGATCCGGCGTTCTGTGACCAGTCGAGGAAGACCTTGCCGGACCGCTTGGACTTGGTCATCGTGGCGGTGACGAGGCTCGGGTGCTCCTTCTGGAGCTGCTCGGCAACCTCCTTGGCGACAGCGGTGGCGTCGTCGCTGGCCATCGGCGACGCCAGCAGCGCGTAGAGGTGCAGACCCTTGCTGCCGCTGAGCACGGGCGTGCACGGCACCCCGATCGCGGCGAGCTTCTCGCGGGCGAGCAGCGCCACCCGGGCGCACTCGTGCAGCCCGGCCGGCTCGCCCGGGTCCAGGTCGATGACGATCCGGTCCGCGCCCAGCGGCACACCGTGCTCGTCGACCCGCCACTGGTGGACGTGCAGCTCGATCGCGGCGAGGTTGGCCAGCCAGGTGAGCGTGGCCAGGTCCTCCACGACCGGGAAGGTCAGGGTGTCCTCCTCCCGGGAGGCGGTGCGCGAGCCGGTGGTCGGCACGGTCACCGTCCGTACCCACGACGGAGTGCCGGCGGGCGCGTTCTTCTCGAAGAAGGACTGGCCGGCGACGCCGTGCGGCCAGCGCACCCGGGTGACCGCACGCCCGCTCAGCTGCGGCAGGATCGCCGCGGCGACGGTGGCGTAGTAGTGCAGCACCTCGCCCTTGGTGGTGCCGGTCGCCGGGTAGAGCACCTTGGCGAGGTTGCTGACCTTGAGGGTACGGCCCTCGATCTCGACCCGGATCTCCTGCTTGTCGTCGGCCACCTCATCGCCCGATCGCGATCACCGGCACGTACGCCGGGTCGAGGCGGTGCAGCAGCCGCTGCAGCACCGCTCGCGGGACGCTGACGCAGCCCGCCGTCGCTCCGCTGCCGTTCACGTGCAGGAAGATCCCGGCGCCCCGGTGGCGGACCTGCTGGTGGTTGTAGTCGAGCACGATCGCATCCTCGTACTGGACCGGGAAGTCGCTCAACCGCTCCGAGCCGTTCTCGTCGCTCAGCGGCAGCCACCAGCGGAACCCGCCCTCGCTCTGGTTGCGGAAGCGGTTGTAGAACGCGGAGGCGTTGTCCTCCACCCAGAAGTCCCCCGACCGGATCCGTCGATAGGGCAGCGCCGTGGCCGTGGCGCTCGCGCTGTGGGTGCCGAAGGCGGAGACCAGGCCGTACGTCCCCAACGGCGTCGCGCCGGTGCCCTGGTGGCGGCGGTTGCCGGGGACCAGCCCGCCGTAGCCCGTACGGCCGTCGCCGGTGGCGAGGATCCGGCGCCAGTGCCCGCCTCGCAAGGCCCACAGGCTGACCTGCGCGAACGTGTCGTGGGAGTGGTTGACGGTGACGACCTGGCGGGTGCCGGAGCGCAGGTGGACGGTGACGCCGTCGAGACGGACCACGTCGCCTCGTACCGAGGCCGGGGCGGCCTCGGCGGAGCCTGCCGCGAGCAGCCCCGTGACCAGCCCCGTGACCAGCCCCGTGACCAGCCCCGTGACCAGCCCCGTGACCAGCACCGTGACGGCGATGAGCAACGCGATCGCGGTCCGGATCACGCCAGGTCCCCGGGCGTCACGTCGGCGCGCACGCCCTGGAACGACGGCTGCCGCAGCCGACCGCCGGAGGCCAGCCCCGTCCCGACGCCGTGCGTCTCCACCTCGACCACCAGCAGCGGCTCGGTCCAGCGCGTCCCGCTCACGTCCTCCCGCGGCACCTCGTCTGCGAACGGGCTGGCTGACGCCGGCGTCAGCAGCTCGCGCAGCAGCGTGCTCTGCCGGCCCGTGATCCCGCTGCCCACCCGGCCCCGGTACAGCAGCCCCGCCGCTGTCGGCTCGCCCACGAGCAGGGCCGCGAGCCGGTCGCTCGTGCCCTCCTGGGGCCGCCAGCCTCCGACGACGTAGGAGGCGCGAAAGCGGTGCGGGAACTTGAGCCATGCCCTGCTACGTACCCCAGGCTCGTAACGTGAACCGTCCCGCTTGCTGACGATCCCCTCGAGTCCCTGCGCGAGCGTCGCGGCGTGCAGCATCGCGCCGTCGTCGTAGGTCGGCGGGACCTGCCAGCGCCCGAGCGCGCCGTCCTGCGCCAGCCGCTCGAGGATCGCGCGCCGCTCGGTCCACGGGAGCGCGGTGAGGTCGGCGCCGTCGAGCCGGATCACGTCGAAGACCATGAACGTCGCCGGGACCGTCGAGGCGAAGCGCGCGGCCTTGCGCGGGTCCCGGGCGTGCATCCGCTCCCCCAGTACGCGGAAGTCCGGCAGGCCACGCTCGTTGAGCGCGATCACCTCGCCGTCCACGACCAGGTCGCTCGGCAGGTGGGCGGCCTGCTCCTCCAGCAGCTCGGGCCAGGCGGCGGTGGCGTCGTTCTCGTTGCGCGTGGTGAGGCGTACGCCGGAGGGCGAGCCCCCGGAGGGCGAGCCTGTCGAGACCCCACCCGAACGCTCCGCGAGCAGGCGGATGCCGTCCCACTTCACCTCGTGGATCCAGCCCTCACCCGCCGGAACGTGGGTACCGGCAGTGGCGAGCATGGGACGCATGGAGCAAGGATGGTGGGCATGCGAGCGATCTGGAAGGGCG
Organism: Nocardioides sp. JCM 18998; assembly: GCF_055391535.1. NCBI lineage: Bacteria > Bacillati > Actinomycetota > Actinomycetes > Propionibacteriales > Nocardioidaceae > Nocardioides > Nocardioides sp. JCM 18998. The sequence continues at coordinate 2,427,058 of NZ_AP043886.1, read as the reverse complement.
CGGTCTCCTTCGGGCTGGTCAACGTGCCGGTGAAGCTGTACTCGGCGACCGAGTCCCACGACGTCTCCTTCCGGCAGGTGCACGAGAAGGACGGCGGTCGGATCCGCTACCAGCGGGTCTGCTCGGTCGACGGCGAGGAGGTGCCCTACTCCGAGATCGCGAAGGGGTATGAGACCGAGGACGGCGAGATGGTCGTGCTGACCAACGACGACATGGCCGAGCTGCCGTCGTCGTCGTCGCGGGAGATCTCGGTGGAGAAGTTCGTGCCGAGCGACCAGATCGACCCGATGCTGTTCGAGAAGGCCTACTACCTCGAGCCGGAGAAGACCGGCGCGAAGCCGTACGCGCTGCTGCGCCAGGCCCTGATGGACGCCGACCGGGTGGCGGTGGTGACCGTCGCGCTGCGCCAGCGCACCACGGTCGCGGTGCTGCGGGTGCGGGACACACCCAACGGCGAGGTGATCGTGCTCCAGACGATGATGTGGCCCGACGAGGTGCGCGTCCCGGACTTCTCGCTGTCCTTCGAGGAGCTCGGCGAGCCGAAGGACACCGAGGTCAAGATGGCGCACATGCTCGTCGAGACGCTGGCCGGCGACTTCGATCCGACCGAGTTCGAGGACGACTACGCCGAGGCCGTCGAGACGCTGGTGAAGGCCAAGATCGAGGGCGGTGAGGTCACCCGCACCGAGACCTCCACCAAGACCGGGGGCGAGGTCGTCGACCTGTTGGCCGCCCTGCAGCGCTCCGTCGCGGCGGCCAAGGAGGCCCGCGGGGAGAAGGTGCCCGACGAGGCCCACGACGCCGAGGGGTCCAAGCCGGCGAAGAAGAAGCCCGCGAAGAAGTCGGCGAGCAAGGCCAAGAAGAGCGCCTGACCGTGACCTGCACCGACCGGGCATGATGACCTCATGAGCACCACGGTGACCTTCGACATGACGTACGACGCCCCGCTCGCGACGGTGACGGCGATGCTCGCCGACCCGTCGTTCCGGGAGAAGGTGTGCAACGCGCAGCACGCCACCTCGCGGTCCGTCTCGATCAGCGGCATCCCCGGCACCGTGGACATCACGTTCAGCCAGCAGACCGAGGGCGTCCCGTCGTTCGCCAAGAAGTTCGTCGGCAGCTCGATCACGGTGACCCAGCACGAGACCTGGTCGACCCCGCTGGCCGCCACCCTCGACATCAACGCCGGCGTCCCGATCGCCGACATCAAGGGGTCGGTCGCCCTGCAGGAGCAGGGCACCCAGACCATCGAGACGATCACGCTCCAGGTCAGCGTCAAGGTGCCGCTGGTCGGCGGCAAGCTCGAGTCCCTGGTCGCCGACATGATGAAGAAGGCGCTGACCAAGGAGTACGCCACCGGCAAGGCCTACCTCGCCGCCTAGCCCAGAAGGTCCGGGACCTCCTGGGTGGTGAACCACGCGAGATCCTCGTCCGGGTCGGCCCCGGCCGGTCGGTCCTCGGCGTCCGCGTGGACGGCGACCACGTCGGACCAGTCGGCCGGGGCGTAGTCGGTCTCGCAGACGACCACGATCCGGCGGCCCGGCCCGTCGAGCATCTCGGCGGAGATGTCGGCGGCCGACATGAGCGCGGCGTACTCGCCCTCCTCGGTCTCGTCCGGGGCCTCGAACGCGTCGACGACCGCGTCGGCCGGGATCTGTCCGGCGGTGTGCCAGGCCGTGAGCAGCTCACGGGTGGCCGGCACGTAGATGCGGGTCATCAGTCGCCCTTCTTCTTGCGTCCGCGCGGCGCCTGCAGGCGACCACCGTTGACCGTGTCGAGCAGTTCGTCGAGCGCCTCGACGAGACATTGGCCGAAGACGTCGGCATCCGGTACGAGGTCGCGGTCGGCCGTGATCCCGAAGTAGACCCGCCCGGCGTAGGACGTCACGCCGATCGCGATCGCCTGTCCCGGCAGCAGCGGGTTGACCGGGTAGCTCGCCAGCAGGGTCGCACCCGCCGAGTACCGAGGGGTCTGCGGCCCCGGGACGTTGGTGACGCTGATCTGGAAGCCGTGCGGGTCGGCCTCCGCCGCGACCCGGGCACCGACCGCGTGGAACGTGGTCGGTGCGAAGCCGGTGATGCCGGTCATGTGCTCGGCCGGGATCGCGCGCCCGGTCTGCTTGTGCGACTCGAAGGAGTAGGAGACCTGGTGCAGCCGCACCACCGGACTGGCCTCCCCGACCGGGAGGTCGACGTAGTGCGCGATGACCGGAGCACCGAGCGAGGTGTTCTCGAGCAGGTCGTCGTTGACGCTGATCGGCACCAGGGCGCGCACCTTCCGCAGCCCGGCGAGCGACTCGGCGCGGGTCATCAGCCATCCGCGCAGGCCGCCCGCGACGACCGCGAGGATGACGTCGTTGACGGTGCCGCCCTGGGTGTCGCGCACCCGGCGGACGTCGTCCAGCGCGATGTCGAGGGTGACGATGAGGCGCTGCTGCGACAGCGGGCCGGACAGCGGTGTGGGCCGGTCGGAGCGGCGGCCGGTGACCGTCTCGGCGACCTCGACCACGCGGGCGCTGAGCCCGGTGGCGAGGGCCAGCAGGGACTCGCCCGTACGGCGTGCGGTGGAGGAGAGTGTGTCGGCGTCGGTCAGCGAGTCCCGGACGGCCCCGAGCACGAGCGCGGTACTGCTCTCGCGGCGCGGGTTCCAGACGTCCTCGGTGAGGGGCTTGGCGTCGGGGCTGACGTCGAGCAGGAGCTGGCCGAGATCCACGGTGTGGACGCCGTCGACCAGGGCCTGGTGGACCTTGCTGAGGAGCGCGACGCGGCCGTCGGCGAGGCCCTCGACGTAGTAGATCTCCCACAGCGGCCGGGTGCGGTCCAGCGGGCGGGAGATGATCCGGCCGACCAGGTCGCGGAGCTGGTCGAGCGAGCCGGGACGCGGCACCGCGGAGCGGCGTACGTGGTACTCGATGTCGAAGCGGTCGTCGTCCGCCCACACCGGGTTGGCCAGCCGCCCGGGGACGACCTGGACGCGCTGGCGGTAGCGCGGCACGAAGGAGAGCCGGTCGGCGACGAGCTGGAGCAGGGTGTCGTAGTCGAACCCGCTCTCGCCGGGCTCGAGGATCTCGATGCTGGCCAGGTGGTGCGGGCTGGTCATCGTCTCGCGTGTCAGGAAGGCCAGGTCGCGTGCCGACAGACGGTCCGCCATGTCACCCCATCTCTCCCGGTCCGCCCTCTCAGACGGTTCTTTGGTTCGCATGCGATTGTGGCAGACATGCGACGACTGATGGCGACCCTGGCAGTGCTGCTGGGCATGGCGGGTCTGGTGACCGCCTGCGGCTCCTCGAACGACTCCGACACCACCGGTGACGGCTCGACCTCGAAGCCCCTCGTCATCAACGTGACCTTCGACGGCGACTCGGTGACGCCGAACGGCGAGCGGGTCGACGTGGCCGTCGGCCAGAAGGTCCAGTTCGTGGTCAAGGCCGACGCGGCCGGCGAGATCCACGTCCACTCCACCCCGGAGCAGCAGCTCGAGTACAACGCCGGCACGACCGAGCTCACCGTCGGGCCGTTCGACAAGCCCGGCATCATCGAGGTCGAGTCCCACGCCCTGGACAAGACCATCGTCCAGCTCCAGGTCCAGTGACCCCAGGAGTGGCCGCGCGCGGTGGCGATCTGACGCTCGCGCACGGCATCGGTGGCCAGCAGGACCTCCCGGTCCCGCTGGAGACCGCGATCGTCGCGGCGGTCATCGCGTTGGTGGTCAGCTTCGTCGTCCTGGCGTGGACCGTACGCGACCGAGACGGGATCGGCCCCGACGACCTGACCCCGGTCGCGCCCCGTACCGACCCTGCGGAGTCGGGCATCCGGGTGCGCCGCATCGGCGCGTTCGTCGACTCCCGCGCCTGGACGATCGCGCTGCGCGCCTTCGGCATCCTTCTGTTCGCCTACACGGCGATGGTGGCCGTCTTCGGGCAGGACCTGGAGATCAACCCCGTCTTCGGCGTCTTCTACATCTGGTGGTGGGTCGGACTCGTCTTCGCCTCGATGCTGCTGGGCCCGGTGTGGAAGGCGATCAGTCCCGTCCGCACCATCAATGCCGGCATCAACCGGCTGCGGGGCGACGCCGGCGTCGAAGGGGGTGGGCTCTTCGTCTACGACGAGGCCCGGTTCGGCTACTGGCCGGCGGTCGTCGGCCTGCTCGCGTTCACCTGGATGGAGCTGGTCTACACCCACAACTCCTACCTCGGCCCGGTGCGGCTGTGGATCGCGCTCTACGTCGCGGCGATGCTGATCGGCGGCCAGCTGTGGGGCGAGCGGTTCTACGAGAACGCCGACCCGTTCGAGGTCTACTCGACGCTGATGTCGAAGCTGTCCGTCTGGGGACGCGACCCGGAGGGTCGTCTCGTGGTGCGCAGCCCGCTCGCCAACCTCGACACCTTGGCCCCGCACCGCGGCCTGGTCGCGGTGCTGGCCGTGCTCTTCGGCACGATCGTCTTCGACTCGTTCCGCGACGCGACGCCGTGGCTCAAGTTCATCCAGGGCGAGAACATCGTCGCCCGGCACTCCTACCTCGCCGACAACATCGCGCTCGTCGTCTTCCCGATCGGGGTGGCGGCGTTCTTCTGCGCGGGCACGATGCTGACGGGCGTCGGCGACGACCTCGAGCGCCGGGCCCTGCCGGGGATCCTGGCGCCGTCGCTGGTGCCGATCGTCGGCGGGTACGTCGTGGCCCACTACCTCAGCTACTTCTGGGAGGGCGGCCAGGCGACCCTGGTGCAGGCCAGCGACCCGTTCAGCAACGGCGCCAACTGGTTCGGCACCGCCGACTGGTCGGTGAACTACTTCTTCGCCTACCACCCGACCCTGCTGGCCAACCTCAAGGTGCTCGCCGTCGTGATCGGCCACATCGTCGGCGTCGTCTCCGCACACCGCCGCGCGATCGCGGTGCTACCGCGCCGGCACATGGTCACTGGTCAGATCCCGCTGCTGGTCACGATGGTCGGCTTCACGATCGGCGGCCTCTACCTGCTCTTCTCGGCGTAGGGAGACGGCGGTGCCCGGCGACGGGCGCCGTCAGGCCGGGTAGCAGCTCGCCGACCAGCGCGGAGACCGCTCGCCCGAGCGGCGAGTCCGGCGCGGTCTCGGCGAGCGTACGGCCGGCGACGAGCGCCTTGTCGAGCGCGACCCGGTCATCGGGCAGGAAGTGCATCCCGACCGGTCGCACCAGCCCGGCCACCATCCCGGCGACGTCCTGCTCGCTCCACCCGAGGCTGGGCCGCATCCGGTTCACCACCACCCGTACGGGGGTGGCGGGCACCAGATCGCGCAGGTCGACCAGCCCGCGGGCCAGCCGGCTGAGCCCCACCGGATCGGCGGAGCCCACCACGAGCACCTCGTCCGCGGCGTCGAGCGCCTCGAGGGTCAGCTGGTTGCGCCCGGCACGGGCGGTGGGGTCGGGCGCCTCCTCGAGGCTGAAGCCCGTGTCGACGACGACCTCCCCCACGCGCTGACCCTGCTCGACGAGGTCCGCGAGGACGCCCGGACGGATCTCCGCCCAGCGGTCCGGGCGGGGCAGGCCCGTGAGCACGGCGAGGTGGGTGCCGAGCAGGCGGGTGGCCGGGCCGAGGCCGCTGCGTGAGGCGGCGAGGAGGCCGGAGACCTCGTCGAGGATGCCGAGCTGCTGCGCGATCGATCCGCCGTACGGATCGGCGTCGACCAGCAGCACCGGACGCTGGCGCCGCGCGATCTCGGCGCCGACCGCTGCGGCCACGGTGCTGCGCCCCGGAGCGCCGGCCGGCCCCCAGACCACGACGAGACGCCCCGCGATCGCCGGCTGCTCGCCACGCAGGCTGGTGGGCGTGCCGCCGGCCGGCGTCGGCGGCGCCGCGACCTCGGGGGCGGTGATGGCGCCGGGCAGCGCGGCGAGGTCGTCCTCGCTCACGACCCGGCCGATCCCCGCGCGGCTGGCGGCGCTGCGGGCCGACTCCTGGCCCGCACCGAGCGGAAGCACCCCGATCGCGCGGACGCCGTGGTGGCGCAGCTGGTCGACCACACGGGCATCGAGACCCGGCACGTCGAGGGCGACCACCGCCGCCTCGGCCTGACCCGACGTGGCGGCGGCGAGAAGGTCGTCCACGTCGACGCAGCGGCGCAGCACGACCAGGCCGGGCGCCCGCTCGAGCACGCCGAGGGCGGCTGTCTCCCAGCCGGCGCCGGCCGCGAGGATCAGCACCGGCGTCATCGCTCAGCCCGCCGGACGCAGCACGACCGTGACGGTCGGGTCGGCGGCGCTGCCGAGCAGGCCGAAGAACGCCTGCGCACGCTTCTCCGGGACCGCCAGGGTCAGCTGTCGCCGGGTCTGGCCGCTGCCGAAGACGTCGTCGACGCCGGGGGCGGAGACGACGGTGACGGCGCTGAGCGCCGGGGTCGCCGGGGTGGCGCCGGCGACGTCGAGCGTCGGATCGCTCGGACCGCTCACCGCGCCGTTGCCGGTGCCGACGACGTAGACATCGACCACCGAGCCACTGCGCACCGCCGGCGGCACCTGCGCGGGATCCACCGAGAGCGGGAGCTCGACGGTGTCGGTCGGGGTGTCGGCGGCGAGGGCCGCACGGGGCAGCAGCTCTCCCCCGCCGACCGGACGGGCCAGCGGCATCGTCGCCGGCAGCGGCTGGTCGGCGCGGAGGTAGCCGGCCAGATCGGAGTCGGCGGCGAAGTGGACCTGCCGGACCTCCAGGTCGTCGCGACTGAGGACGGCGCCCGTCCCGGCATCGGCCCGGACCGCCCAGACCCCGACCGTCTCGTCGGCGGAACCCAGCGCGCGGGCGCCGATGACGACGCAGGCCGCCACGATCGCGATGCCGATCCACAGGCGCGGGTCACGCCAGCCGGGTCGGCTCGTACGAGCGGCTTGGGGTGGTGCGGCGGTGCCGACGCCGCCGGCGGAGACCGCCGGGAGCGTCACCGAGGTGCCCAGGGCCGGGCGCAGTGTGCGAGCCACGTCCCGGATCATGACCAGAACCTGGGTCCGTCAAACCCGGTGCTCCCGTTATCCACAGTCCGCGCGCCCACCGGCCCTGCGGTGGGACGGAGGTGGGAGCATGGCCCCATGCCGGGGACCCCTCGCTTCCTGACCCTTGCCGACGTGGCGGAGACGCTCAACACCTCGTCGGCCCAGGTCTACGCGCTCGTACGCCGCGGTGACCTGCCCGCGATCAAGATCGGCGGCCGGGGGCAGTGGCGGGTCGAGGCGACGGCGCTCGAGGAGTACATCCAGCAGCTGTACGCCGAGACCAAGGCGTTCGTGGCGGAGCATCCGTTCGAGGACGCCGACGCCGAGAGCTAGGCGGGTGCCGCCGCTACGGCTGCGGGCGCAGCGTGATCGCGGCGATCGGCACGGGGACGGCCGAGCCGACCGCGGCGGGCGCCGGCGTGGTCGGGGCCGAGGCGGGGGCCGCCGCGAACGCGAGCACCCCCATCATCGCGGCGCCGACGGCGCTGCCGCCGAGCGCGGCCAGGCCGATGGCACGCCGGTGCGACCGGACCGCGTTGTCCGCCTCCGCGTGGAACCCGAAGAAGACGTCGCCCGGAGCTCCGAGCAAGGTGCCCTTGAGGTTGTCCGGGACGGCCCGGGCGGTCGGGTCGTAGGTCAGCCCGGCGAGGCGGCGCTTGAGCCAGCCCTCGCGCTCGACCTGGTCACGACAGGTGTGGCAGCCGTGCACATGTGCCCAGGCGCGCTCGGTCTCCTCGGCGCCGAGCTGGCCGTCGAGCAGCGCGCTCGCGCGATCGCCGAGGTGGCCACCCCAACCGCTGAGGCCACCGCCGAGCCCCGAGATCACGAGGCTCCGCCCCACAGCACCTTCGGACCGGAGTAGCGCATGCGCCCCGAGCGCGGGGCCCGGTGGGACAGGGCGTTGCGGAGCATGGCCCGGCCGCGGTGGATCCGGGAGCGGACGGTGCCGAGCTTGGCGCCGAGGATCTCGGCGATCTCCTCGTACGACAGACCCTCGACGTCGCACAGCACGACCGCCGCGCGGAAGTCCGGCGGCAGGGTCGACAGCGCCCGCTCGATGTCGTCGTCGAAGCGCTGGTCGGTGTAGGCGAGGTCCGGCGTCGGCGCGGCACTGGTCAGCCGGGCCGCGCGCTCGTCGGACAGTGCGTCGAACCGGATCCGCTGCTTGCGGCGGGCCTGGTCGAGGAAGAGGTTCGTGGTGATCCGGTGCAGCCAGCCCTCGAAGGTGCCGGGCACGTAGCTGTCGAGCGAGCGGAAGACCCGGACGAAGACCTCCTGGGTGAGGTCCTCGGCGTCGGGGCGGTTGCCGGTCAGGCGGTAGGCGAGGCGGTAGACGCGGTCGGAGTGCTGCTCGACGATCTCGTCCCACGTCGGGACGGTCGCAGCCACACCGGGCGCCTGCTGTTCCGTACTCACTTCGTGTCTCCCTCACGTCGGACCGGGTTCGGTCCCCACCACGGTAGGAAAGTCGTCTGAACGCTTCCTTAATGGGGCCAACGAACTTCCCGCTCCCCATGTTCCCGCCACCGGCACACTGCGGGCGATAGGTTGGCCCCCATGGTCAAGCAGTTCCCGCCGCCCACCGCCGCCACCTGGACGTTCGCGGAGGAGTACGTCGCCGAGGACGAGCTCCTCGCCGCAGCCCGTACGCGCGCCGAGGAGGTCGGGGTGTCCCCGATCAGTCCCGGTGCCGGCGCCGCACTGCGGTTCCTCGCCTCGGTCCTGGACGCGCGCGCGGTGGTCGAGATCGGCACCGGCACGGGCGTGTCCGGGCTGTGGTTGCTGCGCGGCATGCGCGCCGATGGCGTGCTGACCACCGTCGACATCGAGACCGAGCACCAGCGCCTGGCGCGTCAGACCTTCACCGAGGCCGGCGTCCCCACCCAGCGCGCCCGCACCATCTCCGGTGCCGCGCTCGACGTGCTGCCGCGCCTGACCGACGGCCATTACGACATCGTGTTCTGCGATGGCGACAAGACCGAGTACGCCGCGTACCTCACCGAGGCGCTGCGGCTGCTGCGTCCCGGCGGCGTGGTCGCGTTCGACAACGCGCTGTGGCACGACCGGGTCGCCGACCCCGCCCAGCGCGACCCCGAGACCGTCTCCATCCGTGACCTGGTCCGCACGGTCGCGCAGCACGAGGAGCTCACGCCCTTGCTGCTCCCGGTCGGCGACGGCCTACTGGTCGCGAAGAAGGAGTGGGTCCCCGAGGCCTGACGCCGACTCGGCCCTCCCGCACCACCGACTCGGCCCTCCGGCACGAGCGAGTTGGCCGCTAGACGTCGCCGCGGTGCTGCGAAGCTGCGCGAGGGCCCAGTCAGCCGTTGATGCCGGCGAGCGGTTCGGGCTGACCGAGCCAGCTGAGCAGCAGGCGCGTACCGAAGCCGGTCGGGCCCTTGGTCCACTCGAAGCGCTCTTCAGGAGCATCGCCGACCGAGGCGACGTCGAGGTGTGCCCAGGGCAGGCCGCCGGTGAACGGCCGCAGGAAGAGGGCGGCGGTGATCGCGCCCGGTCCCCCGCCGGCGTTGTCGGCGTCGGCGACGGTCGAGGCGATCCGCTCCTCGTACGCGGCGAACAGCGGCATCCGCCACAGCGGCTCGCCGGAGACGTCGGCGGCCTCCGCGAGCCGGCCGGCGAGGACGTCGTCGGTGGCGAAGTAGCCGCCGACCTGCTGACCGAGCGCCACCTTCATCGCGCCGGTCAAGGTGGCGACGTCGACAAGGACGTCGGGCTTGATCTTGTCGACGGCATAGGCGAGCGCGTCGGCCATCACCAGACGCCCCTCGGCGTCGGTGTTGGTGACCTCGGTCGTACGGCCCTTCTCGCCCGGGTAGTGCCGGATGACGTCGCCCGGACGCAGGGCGTTGCCGGAGATGACGTTCTCGGCAGCAGCGATCAGGCCGACCACACGGACCGGGCAGCCGACCTCGGCGAGCGCGGCCATCGTCGAGAGCACCACGGCCCCGCCGGTCATGTCGCGCTTCATCGTGGCCATGCCGTCGGCGGTCTTGATGGAGAGACCGCCGCTGTCGAACGTGATGCCCTTGCCGACCAGGACCACCGTCGGCGTCTTCCGGCCCGCCTTCGGCGGCGTGTAGTCCAGCCGGATGAGCCGCGGCGGGGTGGCCGAGGCCTGCCCGACGGCCAGGATGCCGCCGAAGCCCTCGGCCGCGAGCTGCTTCTCGTCCCAGACCTGGGACTTCAGCCCGGTCGATCCGGCGACCTCGAGGGCCTGCTCGGCGAGCCAGGCGGGGTTCTTGAGGTTGGACGGCACGGTGGCCAGGAAGCGGGCGCGCCAGCTCGCGCGTCCGATGACCTCGGCCCGGGCGAGCGCGGCGGCGTACGTCTGCGGGGCGAGGTCGGCGAGCGTGATGGCCGCCGCCGGGTGCCACTGCGGTCCGCTCGAGCGCCACGTGAAGGCGAACGAGCCGAGGATCGCGCCGACCACGAACGGCTCGAGTGCGACGTCCGGCTCGAGGGCCGGGATGGTGGTGGCCACCGAGGCCACGTCGCGGGTCGCACGAGCCAGGGCCGCGCCCGCTCGCCGGAAGTCGTCGCCGCGCTGGGCGCCGACCCCCACCAGGAGGATCCGCTTGAGCGTGCCGCCCCCGGCCACGGGCACGGAGACGACCTCGCCGGCCTTGCCGGTGGCCCGCTCGCTCTCCAGGAGGGCGAGCAGGTCGTAGCGCTCGTCGAGCGCCACCGCTCCCGGCCCCAGGATCAGGCCCGGCCCGTCCTCCGTCGTCGCGTCCCCGTCGAGCGGGAGCGCGACCGGCAGCGCGACGACCTCGACCTCGAGGTCCTCGGGACCGCTGGCGGCGAGGAGGAAGAGCGGCGGGACGACCTGGGGCGGAAGCGTGGGTGCGGCCACGATCAGCCGACGACGCCCTGGAGGGCGTCGCGAAGGGCGGTGGCCTCTTCTGCGTTGAGCTCAACGACGAGACGACCCCCACCCTCGAGCGGAACGCGCATCACGATGCCGCGTCCCTCCTTGGTGACCTCCATCGGACCGTCGCCCGTCCGTGGCTTCATCGCCGCCATCGTGGCACCCCTTCATCAAAAGTCGAACAGAGCCGGTCTGTGGCTCTGAGTGCGCGCACCATTATCCCCTATGGGGTGTACGCACGTCAGCGATGCCCACCGAAGAGGCGTACGAGAGCGCTCGGCGCCTGCCAGCGCAGGGTCCGCGGAGATGGGCTGTCGCCGTACTCGACGGTGATCGCCGAGCCCGGCAGGTGCGCCTCGAACCACTGCGTCATGGTGCCGCCGCACACGCCGCCGCAGCGCACGTGCGAGACCGGCAGGCGCAGGGCGCGCGCGACCCGGTGGGAGAACCCGGGGCGCCGCTCGTCGACGTCGACGCCGTGCAGCGGCTGGTGGAAGCTGATCAGCCGGTCGGGCCGGACCTTGAGCAGGAAGCGCATCATCGCGCGCGTCTCCGGCTCGCTGGCGGCGCTGGGGCCCGACGCGTAGTGCCCGGTGGTGTGCACCCACTTGGTCGGGAAGTTCCGGTTGAGGTCGACGCCATGGGCGTTCTGCCGGGTGTCGCGGGCCAGCCCGTCGGGGTTCATCACCGGCAGCACCCACAGGTCGATGCCGTGCACCTTCCCGCCGTCGCGCAGGGCCTGCGGGATCTGCTGGATCTGGCGCTCGTTGCCGTGCATCGTGCTGACGATCACCACCGTCGGGATGTGCGGGCCCTGCTCGCCGAGGTGCCAGGCGACGATCGGCCGGTGCTGGACGGAGCGCCCGATCACCACCTTCCCCACCACCGCGGGGCGCGGCCGCGCGCTGACGGAGCCGACCTCGGCCCCGGCGGGGGTCGAGGTCGCGGCCAGGCCGAGCGGGGCGAGGAGGGTCAGGGTGGTGAGTGCTGCGCCGAGTCGCAGGGTCACGGGATCACACTTTCTGCAGGACGTAGGCCCAGGTGAAGACCAGGGTGATGACGAGCATGCCGCCATGGGCAAGGAAGGAGAGCCACGGCCCGCCGGTCCAGCCGTCCTCGCCGCCCTCTCCCGCGTGCCGGCCGCGGCTGGGCAGCCAGCGGGCCAGGATGACGATCCCGAAGATCACCACCAGCCACCACAGGCCGAGCCCGACGATCCCCATCCCGGCGCCGCCGAACCAGGTGTCCTCCGAGCCGATCAGGAACGTCGTCCACGTGATCAGCGCGAGCACCCCGCAGAGCGTGTGCCACAGCGCCCAGCGGTCGCTGACGGCGGCACGGCCGGCGACGGCCTCCTGCTGCCAGCGCAGCCGGGTCAGCAGCACGATCAGCCCGGCCAGTCCCGTGAGGACGTAGACCACCACTGCCATCAGGCAGGGTCCTCCGGGGAGTCGGTACGGTCGTCGTCGCGGCTGGGTGCGGCCGCGCCGGCAGGCGGCACGACGGGGACCTCAGCGGCCTGCGGCGCCGGCAGCGCGAGCGGCACGGGCGCGCCGTTCTCCTCCTCCAGCTGCTTGGCCAGCCGGGACAGCAGCGCGTCGACCTCGGACATCCGGTAGCCCCGAACGGCGAGCGAGAAGCGCACCGCCTTGAGGTCGCCGGGCCCGATCAGCTCGTCCTCCGCGGGCACGAAGGCGTCGGGACGGTCGTCGTACTCGTCCTGCATCGGCGTGCCGCGACCGGCCGCGATCACCGCGATCGATCCCATCGCGAGCACGATCAGGATCGCGAAGACCCACATCATCGGCTATCCCGTGCCTTCACCATCAGGTCGACGGCCTCGTCGACGTCGTCGGTCAGCGTGAGCATGTCGAGGTCGGAGGCAGCGATCCTGCCGTCCGCGAGCATCGTCTCGCGCATCCAGTCGACCAGGCCGGACCAGTGCCTGACCCCCATCAGCACGATCGGGAAGCGGGTGACCTTGTCGGTCTGGACGAGCGTCATCGCCTCGAAGAGCTCGTCGAGGGTGCCGACGCCGCCCGGGAGGACGACATAGCCCTGGGAGTACTTGATGAACATCGTCTTGCGGACGAAGAAGTAGCGGAACTCCATGCCGAGGTTGACGTGCTCGTTGAGCCGCGCCTCCCACGGGAGCTCGATGCCGAAGCCGGCGCTGGTGCCGCCCGCCTCCGCGGCGCCCTTGTTGGTCGCCTCCATCGTGCCGGGGCCGCCGCCGGTGATCACGGCGAAGCCGGCCTGCGCCAGGGCGGCACCGACCTTGACGCCCATCTCGTACGTCGGGTCGTCGGGCTTCGTCCGGGCGCTGCCGAAGACGCTGATCGCCGGGCCGATCTCGGCGAGGTCGTTGAACGCCTCGACGAACTCGGACTGGATCTTCATCACCCGCCAGATGTCGGTGTGGTTCCAGTCCTTCGGACCACGGCTGTCCAGGAGCGCCTGGTCACTGGTCATGCCACCCGACTGCGCGCCCGGGCTGTTCGCCGGCCGGCCGCCGTTGAACCCGCTGCGCATGGCACTCATCCCCGAAGCCACTCCCTCATCACGTGCTCGCACTCCGTCAGCTGTGCGGTAGGAACATACTCGTCCTTGGTGTGGGCGAGTTGAGGATCGCCGGGTCCGTAGTTGATCGCGGGGATGCCGAGCGCGCTGAAACGGGCCACATCGGTCCAGCCGAGCTTCGGCTGCGGCTCGGCCCCGGAGCGCTCCACGAACGCCCGGACCAGCGGGTTGTCCAGGCCGGGGACGGCTCCCGGGGCGCTGTCGGTGACCTCGACCTCGAAGCCGTCGAAGAAGTCCCGCAGGAACGCCTCGGCCTCGGCCTCGGAGCGGTCGGGCGCGAACCGGTAGTTGACCGTGATGGTGCACGCGTCCGGTACGACGTTGCCGGCGACGCCGCCCTCGATGAAGACCGCGTTGAGGCCCTCGTGGAACTGCAGACCGTCGATCACGGGCTCACGCGGCTCGTACGCCTCGAGCTTGCGCAGGATCTCGCCCGCCTTGTGGATCGCGTTCTCGCCCATCCACGAGCGTGCGGAGTGTGCGCGCACGCCGGTGGTGGTGACGCGCACCCGCATGGTCCCCTGGCAGCCGGCCTCGACGCCGGCGTTGCTCGGCTCCATCAGGATCGCGAGGTCGCCCTGAAGAAGGTCGGGGCGCTCCTGGGCGAGCTTGCCCAGGCCGTTGTGCTCGGCGGCGACCTCCTCGCCGTCGTAGAAGAGGAAGGTGACGTCGCGTCCGTACGTGCCGAGCGCGGCGGACTTCAGCATCACCGCGACCCCGCCCTTCATGTCGCACGCGCCGAGACCGAACAGCTTGCCCATCTCGACGTACGGCTGGAGGTTGTCGTTCTCCGGCACCGTGTCGAGATGCCCGGCGACGATGACGCGCTCGGCCTGGCCGAGGTTCGTCCGGGCGACGACGGTGTTGCCGAAGCGCTCCACCTCGAGGTGGGGCAGCGTGCGCATCGCCTGCTCGACGGAGTCGGCGATCGGCCCCTCGTGGTGGCTGACCGACTCGATGTTGATCAGTCCCATGGTCAGGGAGACGACGTCGAGGGGCAGCGGCAGGGGCATCACGAACTCGCTCACGCCGACAGCCTCTCAGGGCGGCAGAGATGTCACCCATTCAGGGGCAACCCGATGGTCAATACGCGCCTCTGCTTCACCGTTCGCACCTGAACAGTTCACCTGTCACTGGTCAGATTCCCTGCGCTGCGCACGACTCCGCCGGTACCCCGACCCCGGCGCGGCGCCGCACTGGGAAAGGTTTATCGGTGTCATTGAACCTGCGTGTGAAGATGAGGCGGCGCTGCGCTGCCCTCCTGGCGGCTGCGGCGACGACCGCGGCAATGGCGTCCGTGGTCACGGCCACCGCCGCCCAGGCGGACCCGACTCCGCCGAACCACCTCGTAGTCGCCGGCGCGTACGGGGGCTCAGGCGGAAGCAGCACCTACGACTGGGTCGAGCTCTACAACCCGACCGACGCCGACATCACCCTCGGTAGCATCGCGGGCACGGCGGTCACGCCGAACTACTACGTGTGCTACCGCGGCGTCGCCGCGGCCTCGTGCAGCACCGCGCTGCCGCTCTGGGGCACCGTCAAGGCCCACCACTACTTCTTCATCGCAGAGTCGGGCACGGCGGGGCCCGCGGCGAACGGGGTCACCCCCGACCTCGACTTCACGGCTGCCGCGAAGAACGCCGCCGGCAAGACCGGCACCAACATGGGTGGCTCGACCACTGGTGGCCAGGTGCTGCTGCTCAACGCAGCCAGCAACGGCGCCGCAGCCATGACCGGCGACCTGTCCTCGCAGGCGGCCCGAACCGCCGGCGTCGTCGACGCCGTCGGCTGGACCAACTACGCATCCTCGACCTACACGCAGCCGGGCAGCGCCGAGACGAACGGCGCCACCGCGATGACCGGCACCCAGGGCGGGTCGGCGAACACGAACGTGATCGCGCGCACCTTCGCCAACGGCGTCCCGGTCGACACCGACACCAACCGCACGGACTTCACCGCCGTCGCCGCCACCACCTTCGTGCAGCACTCCCAGATCAGCGACCACGTCGCGGTTGCGGCGGTGGCCAACACCGCGATCAGCCGCAACGAGCAGATGAGCCCGATCCAGGTACAGGGCAGCAAGGGCACCGGCGCGCTCACCTACGGGGCATCCGGCCTGCCGGGCGGGGTCTCCATCGACGCGACCACCGGCGTCATCAGCGGTACGCCGCTGCCGAGCGACGCACTCCAGGCCTACCCGGTCACCGTCACGGTCACGGACTCCTCGCCGAGTGGAGCCGAGACAGCCACAACGTCCTTCACACTGACGGTGAGCAACACGCTGCACATCGACGCGCTCGACGCCGTGTCCTTCCGCAGGGGATCCGCGATCGCCCCGATCGCCGTGACGCCGCACGGGGGCACCCCGGCCTACTCGTTCGCCGCCAGCGGACTGCCGACCGGGGTCGACATCGACTCGGTGACGGGCGTCATCAGCGGCACCCCGACCGCTGCGATCGGTCGCTACACCGCGCACGTGATCGTCGACGACAGCGGCGTGGGCGGCGCGGCCCAGTCGGCCTCCATCGACCTGGCCGTCACCGAGCTGCCGAAGTCCACCGGCCCCTCCGACAGCGACCCGCTCGCCGGCCTCAAGCTCAACGAGGTGAAGACGACCGGCACGCCGGCCAACGACTGGCTCGAGCTCTACAACACCGGCGCGGCCATCACCGGCGCCTCGGTGCGCGTCGTGGACGGCCAGGGCAACACGTACGCGGTGCCCACCCAGGACATCGCCGCGCACGCCTACCTCACGATCGACGGTGCCGACCTGCACACGTCCGGCATCGACCTCGCGGCCAAGGACGACCTCTACCTGACCGAGGCCGACGACTCCGTCCTCGACCAGACCTCCTGGGCGGTGTCGGCCGCCACCTCGTGGGCGCGCTACCCGGACGGCACCGGCGAGTTCGCGGCCTCGAAGCAGCCCACCCGGGGCGCCCAGAACGCCCTTCCCGCGGACTACGCCGCCGACCACCTGGTCGTCGCCGCGGTCTACGGCGCCGATGGCACCACGTTCAACGCCGACTGGGTCGAGCTCTACAACCCCACCGACGCCCCGATCTCCCTCGGCACGCTCAACAGCGACAACACGGTCGCCCCGAACTACTACCAGTGCTACCGGAGCAACTCGTCCAACACATGCTCCTCGATGAAGCTGTACGGCACGGTGCAGCCGCACCACTACTTCCTGATCTGGAACGGCCACAACGGGGACACCACCGTCGACGCGCACAGCAAGGGCCAGCCGCCGGCCGGCATCACGCCCGACCTCGACTTCCGCTACGGAACCAACGACACCAACAACGCCGACACCAAGGCAGCCAACGACCCGTCCGGGCAGGTCAACAACGGCTTCGGCGGCTGCAGCACCGGCGGTCAGCTCTGGCTGCTCAACGCTGCAAGCGGCGGTGTGGCGCCTGGCGGCGACATGGCGGCGGCATCGGCGCGCGCCGCCGGGGTGGTCGACGGCGTCGGCTGGACCGCCAGCGGCACCACCGAGCCCACCGGCGCGGAGAGCACGGGCTCGGCGGGCGTCGCGGGCCTCAACTCGGGCACGAACAACGCCTGCGTGATCTCACGCCGGTTCGGTGTCGGCTACCCGATCGACGCCGATGCCAACAGCACGGACTTCACCACCGTGCAGACTCCGAGCAACTTCACGCTGCACTCGCAGACGAGTGACCGGGTCGCGATCGCGTCGATCAACGATACCGAGATCTCGCTGAACGAGCCCGTCACCCTGCCGGTCAAGGCGACCGCGATCTACGGCGACCTGAAGTTCTCCGCGGGCGGCCTGCCGATGGGCGTCACGATCGACCCCTCTACCGGCGTCATCAGTGGCACCCCGATCTCCGAGAGCGACCTCGGCACCACGACCGTCACCGTCACGGTCGCGGACGGCGTGCCCAGTGACACCACGTCGGTGTCGTTCAAGTTGACACTGAGCAAGACCCTCCGTCTGGCCCCGATCGCGAACGTCTCGGTCCGCAAGGGCGCCGCACTCAACGCCATCCAGCTGGTCACCCACGGCGGCGTCGCTCCGTACTCGTACGCCGCGAGCGGCCTGCCTACCGGGCTCACGCTCGATGCAGCCACCGGCGTGATCAGCGGCACCCCGACCGCCGCGCTCGGCCACTACGCGGTGCACGTCACCGTCAGCGACAGCGGCGTCGGCGTCGCTCGCTCGTCGGTCTCGCAGGACTTCACCATCGTCGAGTTGCCGAAGGCGGGCACCGGTGCGGCGAACGGCCTGACCATCAACGAGGTCAAGGCCACCGGCACGCCGGCCAACGACTGGATCGAGCTCTACAACACCGGCACCGCGATCGCCGGCGCGACCGTCGGCCTCAGCGACGAGGCGGGCGACACCTACCAGGTGCCTACCCAGGACGTCGCCGCGCACGGGTACGTCGTCGTCAACGGCGCCGCTCTGGCCGCCGCCGGCTTCGACCTCGCCGCCAGCGACACGCTCTACCTCAACGCGAGCGACGACAGCGTCCTCGACCAGACCTCGTGGACCGCGTTCGCGCCCAGCTCGTGGGCTCGCACCACGGACGGCACCGGGGACTTCGCCGTCGCGGCCTGGCCGACCAAGGGAGCGGCCAACTCCGGCGCCCCGGTCATCCACCCGAACGACCTGCTCGTCACCGAGGCCAACTACGACAACAACTCGACCGACTACTACGAGTACAGCGAGATCACGAACACCACCGATCACCCGATCGACATGGCGGCGTATGGCCTCTCGCTCACCAAGAGCGGCGCGGTGATGACGTTCCACGACGCTTCGGACACGTCCAAGCACTCGCCCGTCATCGACCCGATCATCCCCGCGCATGGCACCCAGCTCGTGTGGTGGGTCGAGGACCAGTACGGCGGCACCCTGGACGTCGGCGCCAAGACGACGGGGCAGTTCCTGGCGAACTACGGTCTGCCGTCCTCCACCTCGGTGGTGCTGGCCGAGGGCTTCTCCTCGATGGCCAACTCCGGCGGCGACCACACCTTCTACATCTCGGTGAACCAGGGCTCCACGCCGATCACCCAGGCGTGGGTCGACACGCCGTGCGCGGCTAACACGCTCAACGGCACGCTCGCCTGCACCGCGACCAACGGCAACTACGCCGAGCACTACGCGATGCCCACCGATCGCAGCAACCCGATCGCGACCGTTTGGTACAACTCGCTGCACGCCGGTGGCGACAGCATCAACTACACGTTGAAGCCGGCACTCAGCAGTCCGGGCACCATCGACCTGGAGCAGCTCGGCTTCTCCCGCGCGGTGAAGCTCACCTCGGCCACCAGCAGCCAGGTGACCCTGCACAACACGGCGAGCGGCCCGATCGACGTCTCCGGCTACGTGCTCCAGAAGGACAACACCGGCACCGGGTACAGCCTGCCCGCCGGCACCACGATCGCCGCAGGCGCCGACCTCGTCGTCGGCTCGGGCGACTCGGGCCTGACGCTCGGGGCACGCGACTACGTCACGCTGCTCGCGCCGCGTGGGTACGCGTACGCCGACGGCTACGGCATCGTCGACACCACCGGCCCGTTCCTGCACACGCTCTCCTACGACGCGACCTCGGGTGAGGACCCGGTCATCGACGTGACCACCGGCCTGCCGCTGCCCCCTGCCGGCGGTCTCTACCGTCCGGCCGGGGTCTCGGCGCACAACGGCACGGTCATCGTCTCCAATACCGGCGACAACGTCGTCGCCTCGCTGGCCAACGGCGGGAACACCATCATCGCCGGCACCCTGGCGGGCTACGGCGACAACGGCGACGAGGGACCGGCAGTCAACCCGAACGACTCCACCAAGAACGCCACCCTCTACCAGCCGGGCGGCACCGCCCAGGACGCCGACGGCAACCTCTACATCGCCGACAGCGGCGACAACGTGATCCGTCGGATCGACAAGGACGGCATCATCCACCGGTTCGCCGGCACCGGTGAGCCGGGCGGCGCGGGCGCGGCGGTCACCCCGACCAGCACTCCGACCAGCGTGAACCTGTGGCACCCGAACGGCGTCGCGGTCGACGGCGACGGCAACGTCTTCATCGCCGACACCAATGACAACCGGGTCCTCGAGGTCGCCACGGACGGCACCATCACGGTCGTGGCGGGCACCGGTACGGCCGGCTACTCCGGGGACGGCTCGGCCGCCACCGCGGCCCGCCTGTCCCAGCCCGCGGGGCTAGCCGTCGATGCACAGGACGACGTCTACGTCGCGGACTCCTCGAACAACGTGGTCCGTCGGGTGGACGCCGTCACCGGCGTGATCACGACGGTGGCGGGAGACTACGCCGCCGGCGTCCGTAACAGCTGCCTTGGTGGCTACGCCGGCGACGGTGGACCCGCTACCTCGGCGCTGCTCAACGACCCGCAGGGCGTTGCGCTCGACGGGGCGGGCGACCTGTTCATCGCCGACACGTTCAACCACGCGGTCCGCCAGGTGACGCCCGACGGCACCATCACGACACTGGTGAACAGCAGCGCCACGGCCGGCGCGGAGGGCACCGGACGCACGGGCGCCGGCGCTTTCCCGGCGGGGACGCATCTCAACACGCCGTACGCCGTGGCGGTCGACTCGGTGACCAACGCGATCTACATCGCCGACACCAAGAACAGCGCCATCGCCGAGGTCGTCAACGCCGGTTTCGACGGCAACGCCTCCGGCCCCATCGAGTCCGACGCTGCCCTCGCCGTCACGAGCTCGCCGACGGCCTCGCAGGCATGCACGGCGCTCTCGAACGGTCCGGTCACCTCGACGGTCGCCCCGGCCGTCACGGGCACGCCCGCGATCGGCTCGACCCTGACCGCCGACTCCGGTACGTGGAGCCCGACCCCGGACTCGTTCACCTACCAGTGGCTGCGTGATGGCACGGCGATCGACGGTGCGACGCAGGCGACCTACGTGGTGGCGTACGCCGACGGCGGTCACGTGCTCTCGGTCGCGGTGACGGCAATCAGGTCCGAGTTCCTCTCGGCAAGCGCCACCTCGGCGACGGTCGCTGTTCCGACGCCCGTCATCGACACCCCGACCCCGAGCCCCACGGGCACGCCGACGGGCACCCCCACCGGTACGCCGACCGGATCGCCGAGCCCGACCTCGACCGGGTCCCCGACGACGTCGCCGTCGCAGATCGACAACAGCCGCCTTCACCAGGCGAAGCAGAAGCTCGCCCACGACACGACGGTGCTGAAGGCCAAGCAGAAGAAGCTGCAGCGGGTCCAGAGGGCGCTCCACAAGGGCCACCTCTCCCCCGCGTCCAAGAAGCACCTCCAGAAGCTCCGCGACCGGCTCCAGAAGAAGACCGCGCAGCTGAAGAAGACCGTCAAGGCCGACCACCACCACGTCAACGCCCTGCGGCACTGACGCATCCGACGTATCACGAAAGACATCCCATGACTGAGAACACCAGCTCCTCGACCGGTGACAACCGCGTCTCGCGGCGCACGGTCATCGCCAGCGCGGCGGCGATCGCCGGCGCGGCCGGCATGTCCGGCATCCTGCCGACCCGGCTCGCCGAGGCGGCCTCGGCCGCCGAGCCGACCTCCTTCGACCTGTCGCAGATCAAGCACGTCGTCTACGTGATGCAGGAGAACCGCTCCTTCGATCACTACTTCGGCACCTTCCCCGGCGTCCGGGGCTTCGACGACCCGACCGCGATGACGCTGCCCAACGGCAACTCCGTCTTCCAGCAGCCCGACCCGGCGAACCCGGACGGCTACCTCGAGCCGTTCCACATGGACACCGCGAGCACGGCGGCGGCCGCGGTGCCGTCGCTCTCCCACGACTGGCGCGACCAGCACGCGTCGTGGAACAAGGGCGCGATGGACGGGTGGCTGCACACCCACGTCGCCTCCGACGGGGCACTCAAGGGCTCCTACACGATGGGCTACCACACCCAGGCCGACATCCCGTTCCACTGGGCGCTGGCCGAGAACTTCACGCTGCTGGACAACTACCACTGCTCGGTGATGGGCCCGACCTACCCCAACCGCGCGGTCTGGATGTCGGGCACCAACGACCCGACCGGCGCCCGCGGCGGCCCGATCCTGGAGACAGTGGCCCCCAACACCCTGATGTGGGAGTCGGCCGCGGAGGTCCTCTACAAGGCCGGCTACACCGTCAAGACCTACACCAGCTCCGGCTCGTACAACTACTTCAGCTGGTACGACGGGATCAAGAACAAGAAGGTCGACACCACTCTCTACAACCTGTTGATGAACAACGGCAAGCTGTTCGGCAACGGCAAGGGCGGCGCCGGTGAGCCGCTCAACCAGACGTCGGCGCAGATCGGCTACAACGCCTTCGAGGAGGACTGCGAGAACGGCACCCTGGCCGACGTCACCTGGCTCTTCCCCGACGGTCCCTACGCCTCCGACGAGCACCCGCCGAACACGCCGGCCGCCGGCGCGTACTTCCTGGCCTCGAAGCTGGAGGCACTGGCCGCCAACGAGGCGCTGTGGAACTCGACCGTCTTCATCATCAACTACGACGAGAACGACGGCTTCTTCGACCACGTGCCGCCGCCGGTCCCGGACCCGGACCTCCACCCCGAGGAGTACGTCACCGTCTCCTCGCCGCGCGGCACGCCCGGCGGCGGGCTCCCTGCCGGCGCCGGCTTCCGGGTGCCCTGCATCATCATCTCGCCGTGGACCGTGGGTGGCCACGTCTACTCACAGGTCGCCGACCACACCTCGCCGCTGCAGCTCGTCGAGGCGATCACCCACGCCGGCGGCCTGAACGCCACCACCTCCACCCAGCCGGGCGGGCGCACCCCGGTCGTCTTCAACAACATCACCGCCTGGCGCCGCGAGACGTTCGACGACTTCGTTGGGGCGTTCCAGAGCAACGCGCTCACGGCACCGAAGGACGCCGAATTCAAGTCCACCACGCGTGAGGCCAACTACGAGGCGCAGCTCGCGGCCTCCAAGCTGGCGATGCCGGCCCGACCGGGCGCGACGCAGGAGATGCCGCACCAGAACCCGGTCCCGGGATCGGACTCCTCCGACGGCTCAGGCGGTGCGAACCCCGTCTCGTCGGGTGACTCCGCCGGCGGCACGGGCACGACCGGTGACACGTCGGGCGACACGACCGGGGGCGCCGGCACGTCCGGTGGCACGCCCGGTGGCACGCCCGGCGGCGCGTCCGGGGGCACGTCCGGCGGCTCGTCGGCGGGCGCGACCACGCCGGAGGAGCCGTACGAGCCCTCCGCCGTGGTCAGCAAGGTGCAGGTCACGGACCGGGTGCCCGTCGGGCGCCGTGCCGCGGTCACGATCAGGGGCGCGAAGCCCGGCTCCCGGGTCGTGGTGCGCAACGCCCGCGGCAAGGTCGTCGCGCACGGCCAGGTGCACGCGGGCGGTCGGCTCGAGCTCAAGCTGCCGACCGACAAGGTGGCGCCGGGCAGGCACGGGTTCACCGTGATGTACGTCGACGTCGAGGGTCAGCACCACACCAAGAACGTCAAGGTGCACGTCACGGCGCGTCGCTGATCGACGGCGCTGCCCGTCGCAGCGAGGCATCAATGAGAGGGGCCCGGCACGCGCTCGCGCGTGTCGGGCCCCTCCTGCGTGCTCGATCCGTCCGGACAGCGGGCCTGCGCCCGGACGCGTGCGACCTACTCCGCGCGCGGCCCGGACGGCACGTCGCTGCGCAGCGAGACCGGCTCCCCGACGACGAGGCCGACCAGACCCTCGATCGCGTACGCCGTGGTCTCGGCGAGATCGACGGCCTCAGGGTCCAGCAGCCACTGCACCTGCAGGCCGTCCATCACGGCCAGGATGCTCGCCGAGGCACGGGCAACGGTGTCGGGGTCCTCGATGCCTCGCTCCTCGCACATCTTGTGGAAGGCGTCGGCGAGCTGGCGGCGCAGCTCGCGATAGCGGTCCTCGAAGTACGCGCGCGCCGGGTGGTCCTCGGTCACCGACTCGGCCGACAGCACCGCGTACGCCTGCACGATCGGCGCGCGCCGAGCGTTGAGGAACGCCGTCCGGACGAGGTGGCGGAAGGTCGCCTCGCCCTCGGGGAGGCGCTGTCCCTCGAGCCCCTCGACGTCGGTGCGGTCGCGGTGTGTCAGCACCTCGAGGAGCAGCCGCTCCTTGGAACCGAAGTGATGGAGGATCCCCGCGTGGGTCATGTTGACCTGCTCGGCGATCTCGGTCAGTGGACCGTTCTGGTACCCCTTGCTGCCGAACGTCTTGGTGGCGGCGCGCAGGATCTCGTTGCGCTTCTCGACCGTCTCCGGGCGACGGCGCGGACCACGCTGGGCGTTCATCTGACCTCCTTCACGAGCTGCATCTTAGGGCCATTCGAGATGAGAGCGCTCTCAGGCCTCAGTGACCTAATCGTTATATTTCCGGTCTTGAAATAACTTACTGACAGACCAGTAAGGTGACGGTCGTCACTCGATCGACCTGGTGCGTCATGGGATGTTCACGGGTCTCTCAAAGGAGCTTCGATGAGGTTGAAGAACGCTGCCGCCGTCCTCGCGGTGGCCACCCTGGCCCTGAGCGCATGTGGCGCCAACGACGAGGGCCACCACGCTTCGGGCGGCAACGGCGGCGGTGCGCCGCTGACGATCGCCAAGCCGGACGGCCCGATCGCCCCGGAGAACAACAACCCGTGGAACGCCACGGACCCGGCCAAGACCCTGGGCTACGTCAATGCGATCTACGAGCCGCTGGCGATCGTGAACCTGGTCGACCCCAGCGCGGCGGTCAAGCCGTGGCTCGCCTCGGACGTCTCGTGGTCGGCCGACTACAAGACGGTCACGCTCACCGCGCGCGACGGGGTGAAGTGGAGCGACGGCAAGCCGTTCACCGCCGACGACATCGCCTTCACGTTCAACCTGCTGAAGGACAACCCGGCGATCGACACCGACAGCCTCGGCATCGTCAGCGCCACCGCGAGCGGCTCCACGGCGACGATCACCTTCAAGACCGCGATGTACGTCCGCCAGGACAAGGTGCTGATGGAGCACATCGTTCCCCAGCACATCTGGCAGAGCATCAGCGACCCCTCGACCGACACCAACATGAAGCCGGTCGGCACCGGCCCGTACGTGCTGGACCACTTCAGCTCCCAGGGCGTCACCCTCAAGGCGAACGCCGACTACTGGGGCGGGAAGCCGGCCGCGCCGTCGCTGAACTACGTCTCGTACAACGACAACACGGCGCTGACCACCGCCCTCGTCAACGGCGACGCCGACTGGGCCCAGGCCGTCATCCCGAACGTCCAGTCGGCCTTCGTCAGCAAGGACACGGACCACAACCACTACTGGGCGGCCGGCACCCTCGGCATCGACACGCTCTTCGTGAACACGACCAAGGCGCCGTTCGACAACGTGGCGTTCCGCCAGGCGCTCAACATGGTCATCGACCGCCCGCAGTACGCCCAGATCGCCCGCGAGGGCGCCGTCGACCCGCTCACCTCGATCACGGGCCTCCCCAGCCCCGCGGGCGACAGCTTCCTGTCCGACGACGTCAAGGGCAAGAACTACGCCGTCGACGTCGCCGGCGCGAAGAAGGTCCTCACCGACGCCGGCTACACCTACCAGGGCGACAAGCTGATGGACCCGAAGGGTCAGCCGGTCAGCTTCACCCTCACCGACCCCGAGGGCTGGAGCGACTACGTCACCGGGATCAGCCTGATCGCCAAGGCCGCCCAGTCGATCGGTGCCGAGGCCAAGACGGCCACCCCCGACGCTGACAGCTGGAGCACCGACATCGCCAACGGCAACTTCCAGGCCGCGGAGCACTGGACGGACACCGGCAACACGCCGTACCAGATCTTCGACGACACCATGGACGGCTCGTTCCTGAAGAAGATCGGCCAGAGCGCGAGCTTCAACTACGGCCGCTACGACAACCCGAAGGCCACCGAGGCGCTCAACGCGTACGCCAACGCCACCAGCGACGACGCCCGCGCCACCGCGCTGGCCCAGGTCGAGCAGATCGCGACCACCGACGTCCCGGCGATGGCCGTGAGCATGCGCCCCTGGATCGGCGACTACAGCAGCCGCAACTACACGGGCTGGCCCGACGCCTCCAACCCCTACGCCAACCCGGACCCGACGCAGCCCTCGGTCGTCGCGATCCTGATGGCCCTCAAGGGCGCGAGCTGACGATCCACGCCTCGTGGTGAGGCAGGACCGGGGCGGGGTCCCATCGTGGACCCCGCCCCGGTCATCACCACGTCACCCGCACCATCCGCCTGCAGAAAGGGCAACCCTCCCGTGAGCCACGACACGACGCTGCTGACGGTCTCGAGCTTCAGCGTCACCTACGACGTCGAGCCGCCGGTGGAGGCCGTCCGCGACGTCTCCTTCGAGCTACATCGCGGCGAGATCCTCGGCCTGGCCGGCGAGTCCGGCTGCGGCAAGACCACCCTCGCGTACGGCATCCAGCGACTGCTCAAGCCGCCGGCCGTCATCTCCGGTGGCTCGGTGTCGTTCCACGACGCCGCCGGCCCCGACATCGATATCGCCGGCCTCTCCACCAGCGAGCTGCGCGCCTTCCGCTGGGAGAAGGCCTCGATGGTCTTCCAGGGCGCGATGAATGCGCTCAACCCGGTCCTGACGATCGGCAAGCAGCTCGAGGACGTCTTCACCGCGCACCGCCCCCAGATGCGGAAGGCCGCACGCCGCGAGGAGTGCGCCGAGCTGCTCGACCTGGTCGGCGTGGGCCGCGACCGGCTCAAGTCCTATCCGCACGAGCTCTCCGGCGGCATGCGTCAGCGCGTCATGATCGCGATGGCACTCGCCCTCAAGCCGCAGCTGATGATCATGGACGAGCCGACCACCGCCCTGGACGTCCTCGTGCAGCGCGACATCCTCCAGCAGATCTCCGAGCTGCGCCGACAGTTCGGCTTCTCGGTCATCTTCATCACCCACGATCTGCCGCTGCTGCTCGAGATCTCCGACCGGATCGCAGTGATGCGCGCCGGCCGGATCGTCGAGCTGGACACCGCCGAGCGGATCTATCGATCCCCCGACCACCCGTACACCCGCGAGCTGCTCGGCTCCTTCCCGAGCCTGACCGGTGACCGCGGTGCGTTCCTGCGCTCCGGCGGAGCCGCCGGGGAGCAGTCCGCGACCGAGGAGCTGACCCGATGACCACCCTCACCTTCGAGAACGTCACGAAGAGGTACCGCATCCGCGGCGCGGGCCGCGGTGCGCAGCAGCTCACCGCCCTCGACGACGTCTCCTTCACCCTGACCAGCGGCGAGACGATCGCCCTGGTCGGCCAGAGCGGCAGTGGCAAGTCCACGATCGCCAAGATCCTGACCCAGCTCGAGCGTGCCGACTCCGGGCGGGTGCTCCTCGACGGGGCCCCGATCCCGCACTTCGGCCGCGGTCTGCGGGCGTACCGGCAATCGGTCCGGATGGTCTTCCAGGACCCGTTCGCCTCGCTCAACCCGTACCACACGATCCGCCACCACCTGGAGCGCCCGATCCGGCTGGCGGGCAAGGTCGCCGGCACCCCGGCCCTCGGCAGCGCTGCCCTCGAGGCGGAGGTACGACGCCTGCTCGAGCGGGTCCGGCTCGAGCCCACCGCGACGCTCGAGCGACGCCCCCACGAGCTCTCCGGCGGCCAGCGTCAGCGGGTCGCGATCGCTCGCGCGCTCGCCTCGCGCCCGTCGCTGCTGATCGCCGACGAGCCGGTGTCGATGCTGGACGTCTCGATCCGCCTCGGCGTCCTCCAGCTGCTGGCAGAGCTGCAGCGCGAGGAGAACCTCGGGCTCCTCTACATCACCCACGACCTGGCCACGGCACGCCACTTCAGCGACCAGATCATGGTGCTGAACCACGGCAAGGTCGTGGAGCGCGGCCTCGCCGACGACGTCATCCTGCGTCCGCAGCACGAGTACACCCGTGCCCTGCGGGACGCCTCGCCCGATCCGGACCGGCACTTCGGCGCCGGCTCCCCCACCACGATCACGGAGGGCTGAGCCCGTGCGCTTCCTGCTCCGTCGCGCCGCCTTCTACCTCTTCACGGCCTGGGCGGCCATCACCATCAACTTCTTCCTGCCGCGGATGATGAAGGGCGACCCCATCACCGCGTACATGACCTCGCACCCCGGCGCCGTGACGCCGGACGCGGTCAACTCGCTGCGGATCCTGTTCGGCATGGACTCCCACGAGTCGTTGTTCCACCAGTACCTCGACTACTGGAGCCTGCTCTTCCACGGCGACCTCGGCGACTCGCTCTCCCAGGGCCTGGCACCGGTCACCGTGGTGATCCGGCAGGCGCTGCCCTGGACCATCGGCCTGGTCGGCCTGGCCACCGTCCTCAGCTTCCTCATCGGCACCCTGCTCGGCGCGATCGCCGGCTGGCGGCGCGGCAGCCGCGCCGACCTGGTGGTCCCGGTCGCGACCTTCCTGGGGACCGTCCCGTACTTCTGGATGGGCCTGATCGCGATCGCCGTCTTCTCCACCGGCCTGGGCTGGTTCCCGGCGTCGCACGCCTACTCGCTCGGCTACTACCCGGCGTGGAACTGGGCCTTCATCCAACAGGTGATCAGCCACGGCACCCTGCCCGCGCTGACCATCGTGGTCGCCTCGCTCGGCGGCTGGGTGCTCGGCATGCGCAACATGATGGTCACCGTCCTGGACGAGGACTACGTGACGGTCGCGCAGGCCAAGGGGCTCAGCCCGCGTCGGGTGCTCTTCGCCTACGCCGCCCGCAACGCCGTCCTGCCGCAGCTGCAGAGCTTCGCGCTCGCCCTGGGCTTCATCGTCACCGGCACCCTCGTGATGGAGCTGGTGTTCTCCTACCCGGGCATCGGCGACCTGCTGCTCCAGGCGACCAACGCCAAGGACTACCCGCTGATGCAAGGCATCTTCCTGGTGATCACGCTGACCGTCCTGGCCGCCAACATCCTGGCCGACGTCGTGTACGCCATCCTCGACCCGCGCACCCGCCAGATGGAGTCGTGACCATGACCGACCGCACCCTGCGCGCACGCTTCGGCTCCGCGTTCGCCATGTTCCGCAACGGCAAGTCGCTCACCGGCCTGACGATCCTCGCGATCTTCGTGCTGGCGGCCGTCTTCGCCGGCCCGATCACCAAGTACGGGCCGCACGACAACGACCTGCACGCACTGCACCAGGCCCCCTCGGCCCAGCACTGGCTGGGCACGACCCACATGGGCGAGGACATCTTCTCCCAGATCGTCTACGGCACCCGCGGCGTGCTCATCGTCGGCTTCAGCGCCGCGATCATCGCGACGCTGCTGGCGATCGTCATCGGCGTCTCCTCGGGTTACCTGCCCGGCTGGCGCGGCGAGCTGCTCTCCGCGGTGACCAACGTCTTCCTGGTCATCCCGGGGCTGCCGCTGATCATCATCGTCGCCTCGCAGTTCGAGAACCCGAGCCTCTTCCTCGTCGCCTCGGTGCTCGCGCTCACCGGCTGGGCCTGGGGCGGCCGGGTGCTGCGCGCCCAGACGCTGTCGCTGCGCAACCGCGACTTCGTCCAGGCCGCCCGCGCCAACGGCGAGCAGCTGTGGCGGATCATCGCGGTGGAGATGCTGCCGAACCTGTCGGCGATGGTCGCCTCCAGCTTCGTGAGCACCCTGACGGCCGCCGTCCTGGGCCTGACCACGCTGGCCTTCGTCGGCGTCATCCCGATCACCAACCTGAACTGGGGAACGATCCTGTTCTGGGCCCAGCAGAACGGTGCGTTCCCGTCCTACTGGTGGTGGTACGTCCCCGCCGGCCTGTGCATCGCCCTGCTCGGCACCGCGCTCTCGCTGATCAACTTCGGCATCGACGAGTACGTGAACCCGCGGCTGCGCTCCGCCGGCGAGCGCGCCCGAGCACTGCGCAAGCGCGGCCAGGTCCTCTCCAGCAGCGCCACCCCGGTGCGTACGCCCTCCCCCGAACCTGCACCCGACCCTGCCACCGGGCCTGCCACTGGGCCTGCCCCCGTATCTGCCGCGGTGCCTGCGGCCGCCAGCTCCCCCACCTCCCCCGCCCTCTCCGAGGAGAACCCCTCTTGATCATCGATCTGCCCTACCTCGATCCGACCCGACCGGTCGACGAGCGGGTCAAGGACCTTCTCCACCGCATGACCGCGGAGGAGAAGGTCGGCCAGATGCTCCAGCTGGACGCGCGCGACGACCTCGCCGACCACATCCTGCGGCGCATGGCCGGCTCGCTGCTGCACGCCTCACCCGAACGGCTCGCCGAGGCGCACCGCCTCAACCAGCAGACCCGGCTGCAGATCCCGCTGCTCATCGGCGAGGACTGCATCCACGGACACTCGTTCTGGTGGGGCGCGACCATCTTCCCCATCCAGCTCGCGATGGCCGCGTCCTGGAACGCTCCCCTGGTCCAGCGGGTCGCCCGGATCAGCGCACGCGAGATCGCGCCGACCGGCGTGCACTGGACCTTCTCCCCCGTCCTGTGTGTCGCCCGCGACCTGCGCTGGGGCCGGGTCGGCGAGACGTTCGGCGAGGACCCGTTCCTCATCGGCGAGCTCTCCTCGGCGATGGTCAGGGGCTACCAGGGCGACGGGCTGACGGACGCGACCGCCGTCCTGGCCACGGCCAAGCACTTCGTCGGCTACTCCGAGACCCAGGGCGGACGGGACGCCAGCGAGGCCGACCTGACCCCGCGCAAGCTGCGGTCGTGGTTCCTGCCGCCGTTCGAGCGGGTCGCACGCGAGGGCGTGGCCACGTTCATGCTCGGCTACCAGTCGATCGACGGCGTGCCGATCACGATCAGCGACTGGCTGCTCAACGACGTCCTGCGCGGCGAGTGGTCCTACCCCGGCATGCTCGTCACCGACTGGGACAACGTCGGCCGGATGGTCTGGGAGCAGTTCGTCCAGCCCGATCATGCCCATGCCGCAGCGGCCGCCGTGCTCGCCGGCAACGACCTGGTGATGAACACGCCGTTGTTCTTCGAGGGCGCGCTCGAGGCGATCGAGGCCGGCTTCATGGACTCCTCCGCGCTCGATGCGGCCGTCGAGCGGGTGCTGACGCTGAAGTTCCGCTTCGGCCTCTTCGAGAACCCGCGGCTGCCCGACGCGGCACTGCAGGAGTCCGTCATCGGAAGTGCCGAGCACGCCGCGGTCAATCTCCAGATCGCCCGCGAGTCGCTGGTCCTGCTCCGCAACGAGGGCGTGCTCCCGTTCACCGGCGACCTCACCGGCGAGACGGGCGCCGCCGGCGCAGCGGCCCGGCGGATCGCTGTCGTCGGTCCGCTGGCCGATGACCCGGCCACGCAGCTCGGCGACTGGGCGGGGTCCTCCGGCCAGGCCGGGTGGCTGCCCGAGCCCGGCCAGCCGAGGGAGATGATCACGACGGTGCTCGACGGGCTGCGCGCCCTCGTCCCGGACGACTGGTCGGTGACCTACGCCCGGGGCGCCGAGATCCTCACGACCGCCCCCGATCCCGAGGGCGAGCTGTTCCCGGACGGACAGCCACGCCCCCGCATCGTCGTACCGGCGCCGGTGGACCAGGCGCAGCTCGACGAGGCCGTCGCGGCCGCCCGCGACGCCGATCTGGTGGTGGCGGTCGTCGGCGACCGGATCGAGCTGGTCGGCGAGGGGCGCTCGACCGCGACGCTGGAGCTGCTCGGCGGACAGATCGCCATGCTCGAAGCGGTCGCCGCGACCGGCACCCCGCTGGTCGTGGTCCTCCAGGCCTCGAAGCCGCACGTCCTTCCGGCCGCCGCCGCGGACGCCGAAGCGCTCATCTTCGCCGCGAGCCCCGGCATGCAGGGCGGCCGTGCCCTGGCCGAGCTGCTCCTCGGACAGATCGAGCCGGTCGGGCGCCTGCCGATCTCGTTCGCCCGGCACGCCGGTCAGCAGCCGACGTACTACAACCAGATCCGCGGCCAGCACGGTGACCGGTACGCCGACCTCACCCAGCGACCCGCGTTCGCGTTCGGCGAGGGCCTGTCCTACACGACCGTCACCTATGACGACCTGCGACTCGAGCAGGAGGACCTCGAGCGCTCGGGCGTGGTCCGGGCCGAGCTCACGCTGCACAACACCGGCACCCGCCCTGCGCGAGAGACGGTGCAGGCGTACGTGAGGGATCTCGTCACCTCGACGAGCTGGACCGACAAGGAGCTCAAGGGCTTCCGGCTGGTCGACGTCGCGCCGGGCGAGAGCGTCACGGTCTCGCTGGAGATCCCGGTCACGGACTGCACGATCGTCGACGCACGCGGGAACCGGGTCGTCGAGCCCGGCGCGTTCGAGCTGCTCGTCGGCCCGTCGTCACGCGACGACCAGCTGCTGCGCGCGAGCTTCGTGGTCCGCGACTGAGCGACCGGTATCGGATTCGATCTCGGGCGAGTCCGGTACCGGTCTCAGCCCTCGGCCGGGGATCAGCCCCAGCCGAGGGCTCGCACGGCCGCGGCGGCGAGCGCGGCGCCGCAGACGACCGCGAGGAAGGGTGCCCGGAGCAGCAGGAGCACGACGGCCGCGCCGAGGCCGACCAGGCGGGCGTCGACCACGAGGCTGTGCCCGTCGGCGAGCACCTGGACGGCGATGAGCGCTCCCAGCAGAGCGGGCGGGATGAGCGCCGAGATCCGGGTGGTCAGCGGGTGCACCAGCACCCGCTCGGGCACCGACAGGCCGGCCAGCTTGAGGCCGTAGCAGCCGACGATCGCGGCGAGGATGCCGATCCAGGTCATGCGTCGTCCTCCGAACTGGTCTCGCTGGGCTGGATCTCGACAGGCTCGATCACCGGGCCAGGATCGATCTCGACAGGCTCGATCACCGGGCCAGGCTCGATCTCCGGGCCAGGCTCGATCACCGGGCCAGGATCGATCTCGTCAGGCTCGATCTCCGGGCCAGGGTCGCTCCGGGTGGTCGCCAGGCCGACGACGACCGCTGCGGCACCGCCGAGGATGATCGGCAGCCCGGCCGCGGTGAAGGGCACCAGCCCCATCGCGACCGCGGCGCCGACGACCGCGACCACGCGCTGCGGCCAGGCGGTCAGCCGCGGCCACAGCAGCGCGAGGAACGCCCCGCCGACAGCCGCGTCGAGCCCGAAGGTCTTCGGGTCGCCGATCGCGGTGCCCGCGAGGGCACCGACGAGGGTCATCAGGTTCCAGAGGACGAAGACGGACCAGCCGGTGAGGTGGAAGGCGAGCCGTACGTCCTTCTCCTCGCTCTGCCCCAGTCCCATCGCCGTCGACTCGTCGATGACGACCTGAGCACCGAGCAGCCGACGCCATCCCCGCAGGCCGAGCCGCGGGGCGAGCGCCACGCCGTAGAAGAGGTTGCGGCTGCCGAGCGCCACCGCGGTGAGGGCACCGGTGAGAGGAGCGCCGCCCGCCGCGATGACGCCGACGAACGCGAACTGCGAGGCGCCGGTGAAGACCAGGAACGAGAGCGCGCAGGCCTGCAGCACGCTCATCCCGGAGGTGGTCGCGAGGGCGCCGAACGAGATGCCGTACGCGCCCGTCGCGACCCCTACTCCCAGCGAGTCGGCGACGACCTTGCGGGTCACGCGAGGGCGACCGAGACGGTCGCCTTCTCGCCCTCGCCGACCGATACCTCCGACCCGACTCCGTCGAGCGCGTCCACGATCGCGTACGACGTCGCGAGCGTCTCCTGGGCGATCAGCTGCTCGTACGCACGAGCAGCCTCCTGCACGCCGTCGCCTCCGGCGATCGTCAGCGCGATCCGGTCCTCGACGTTGAAGCCGGCGTCCTTGCGGGCCTGCTGGACGGCGCGGACCAGGTCGCGGGCCAGGCCCTCGGCGGCGAGCTCGGGCGTGACAGCGGTGTCGAGGACGACGAAGGCGCCGCCCGGCAGCATGCCGACCGCGCTGGAGTCGTCGGCCGTACCGGCCACGGTCTCGAGGGTGTACTCCCCCTCGACCAGCGCGAGGCCACCGGAGGTGACCACGCCGTCGGCACCGACGGACCAGTCGCCGGACTTCGAGCCCTTGATCGCCTGCTGGACGCTCTTGCCCAGCCGCGGCCCGGCCGTGCGGGCGTTGACGGTCAGCCGCTGCTCCACGCCGTACGACTTCGCCTCGTCCGCCTCCGCGTCGAGCACGCGGACGCCCTTGACGTTGACCTCGTCGCCGATGATCTCGTCGAAGCCGGTGACGTCGGCGCCGACGACCGTGAGGCCGGCGAGCGGCAGCCGGTTGCGCAGCTTGCGCGCCTTGCGCAGCGCCGAGGTCGCCGAGCAGACGTCGCGGACGGCGTCCATCCGGGCGACCAGATCGATGTCGCCGGGCGCCTCGACGAGCTCGGCGTCCGTGGGCCAGTCGGCGAGGTGCACCGAGCGACCGCCGGTGAGCCCGCGCCAAACCTCCTCGGTGGTCAGCGGCAGCAGCGGGCCGGTGACGCGGCAGACGGTCTCCAGCACGGTGTAGAGCGTGTCGAAGGCGTCCTGCTCCTCGTTCCAGAACCGCTCGCGGCTACGCCGGATGTACCAGTTCGTGAGCACGTCGAGGAACCGCTGCGTGGCCTCGCAGGCGTCGGCCACGTAGTAGAGGTCCATCGCCTCGGTCATCTCCGCGACGTACGCGCGCAGCTTGGCCAGGATGTAGCGGTCCAGCGGGTCCTGGGAGTCCGTCGACCAGGTCGCCTCGAGCTGGGCGGCGTTGGCGTAGAGCTGGAAGAAGTACCAGCTGTTCCACAGCGGGATCATCACCTGGCGCACCGAGTCGCGGATACCCTGCTCGGTGACGACCAGGTTGCCGCCGCGCAGGATCGGGCTCGACATCAGGAACCAGCGCATCGCGTCGGCGCCGTCGCGGTCGAAGACCTCCGAGACGTCCGGGTAGTTGCGCAGCGACTTGGACATCTTGTTGCCGTCCGAGCCCAGCACGATGCCGTGGCTGACGCAGCTGGAGAAGGCCGGCTTGTCGAAGAGCGCGGTGGCCAGGATGTGCAGCGTGTAGAACCAGCCGCGGGTCTGGCCGATGTACTCGACGATGAAGTCGCCGGGGAAGTGGTGCTCGAACCATTCCTGGTTCTCGAACGGCACGTGGTTCTGCGCGAAGCTCATCGAGCCCGAGTCGAACCAGACGTCGAGGACGTCGTCGACCCGGCGCATGGTCGACTGACCGGTCGGGTCGTCCGGGTTCGGGCGGGTCAGGTCGTCGACCCAGGGACGGTGCAGGTCGCGCTCGCCGGCCTTGTTGAGCGGCAGCGTGCCGAAGTCGCGCTCGATCTCCTCGAACGAGCCGTAGACGTCGATCCGCGGGTACTCCGGGTCGTCCGACTTCCACACCGGGACCGGGGAGCCCCAGAAGCGGTTGCGGGTGATCGACCAGTCGCGGGCGTTCTCCAGCCACTTGCCGAACTGGCCGTGCTGGATGTGCTCGGGGACCCAGCGGATCTGCTCGTTGAGCTCGAGCATCCGGGCCTTGAAGGCGGTCACCTCGACGAACCACGAGGAGACGCCCTTGTAGATGAGGGGCTGGCGGCAGCGCCAGCAGTGGGGGTACGAGTGCTCGTACGACTCGTGCCGGAGCAGGACCGTGCCCGGGGTCACCGGGTTGTCCGAGTCGCCGGTCCCCGAGCCTGTCGAGGGGGTCGCGACCCGCTTCAGGTCGGCGATGATCGGCTTGTTGGCCTCGAAGACCTGCAGCCCGGCGTACTCCTCGACGGGGTGGGTGAACCGGCCGTCCTTGCCGACCGGCATGACCGCCTCGATGTGCTCGCGGTCGGTCACCTCCTTGTCGACCTCACCGAACGCGCCGGCGGTGTGGACCAGGCCGACACCGGAGTCGGTGGTGACCGCATCGTCGGCCGCGACCACGCGGAAGGCGTTCTCGTGGCCGAGGTAGTAGCGGAACGGCGGGGTGTAGGTCACGCCGAGCAGGTCGCTGCCCCGGCCGCGCCAGGTGATCGTGGGCTCGTCGGCCTCGGGGTACAGCTCCTTCTTGTACGCCGCGACGCGCGCCTCGGCGAGGACGTAGTCGTGGCCGTCCGGAGCGGTGACGGCGACGTAGTCGATCTCGGTGCCGACCATGATCGCGAGGTTGCTCGGCAGGGTCCACGGGGTGGTGGTCCAGATCAGCAGCTTCTTGCCGACCAGCTCCGCGGACGGGCCGCCGGTGATCTCGTAGCCGACCGTGACGGCGGGGTCCTGACGCATCTTGTAGACGTCGTCGTCCATCCGCAGCTCGTGGTTCGACAGCGGGGTCTCGTCGTTCCAGCAGTACGGCAGGACGCGGAAGCCCTCGTAGATCAGGCCCTTGTCGAAGAGCGTCTTGAACGCCCAGATCACCGACTCCATGTAGTCGGGGTTGAGCGTCTTGTAGTCGTTGTCGAAGTCGACCCAGCGGGCCTGGCGGGTGACGTACTCCTGCCAGTCGCCGGAGTACTTCATCACCGAGGTGCGGCAGGCGTCGTTGAAGACGTCGATGCCCATCTCGTGGATCTCGTCGGTGGTCTTGATGTCGAGCTGGCGCATCGCCTCGAGCTCGGCCGGCAGGCCGTGGGTGTCCCAGCCGAAGCGGCGCTCGACGCGCTTGCCCCGCATCGTCTGGTAGCGCGGGACGATGTCCTTGACATAGCCGGTCAGCAGGTGGCCGTAGTGCGGCAGGCCGTTGGCGAACGGCGGGCCGTCGTAGAAGACGAACTCGTTGCTGCCGTTCTCGCCCGCGTCTCGCTGGTCGATGCTCGCCTGGAAGGTGCCGTCCTCGGCCCAGTAGGCCAGGACCCGCTTCTCGAGCTCGGGGAAGCGAGGGCTCGCGGCCACGCTCGCGGCGGGGTCGGTGGTGACCTTCGGGTAGCGGCCTTCGGCCATGGTGCGCTCCTGGGATTCCGGTGTCGATCCTGTCGAAACCCCGGGGACGTCGGCCGGTCACCCGGCCACCGCGGTACCACCCCGGTTGCGCCTCGTCAGGCTCGGCGTCCGGAGATCGAGCGCTGTCGAGATGCCACTTCTTGACTGCTGTGACGGGCTTACCCGTGGGGTTCTACTCACCGCGCTGGCCGAGCAGGCCCGCGAGGGCCGTCTCGAGACATCGAGGATTTCTTCCCCAGGCTCGCCGCTGATGACGGCTCGAGCGCCTGTCCGGCAAGGATAACCGGCTGGACGCCGCGAGGACGACTCGGTTGCATGGACCCATGCAACCCGGCGAGCTCGTGAACTACCGCTCCTACCTCGACCACTACCGTCAGACGATCGCGAACCAGTGCGACGGCCTCACCCCCGAGCAGCTCGCCACCCGCAGCGCAGCGCCCAGCTCGCTGACCCTCCTGGGGCTGGTGCGCCACCTCGCGCTGGTCGAGCAGATCTGGTTCCGCCGGGAGCTGCAGGGGCTGACCGAGGAGCCGGCGCTGTTCGCCGACCCCGCCGACCAGGACCACGAGTTCAACGGGTTCGCCGGGACCCCGGCCGAGGTCGACGAGGCGATGGCCGCCTGGCGCGACCAGATCGCGCGCGCCGACGCCTGGCTCGACGCCCAGAGCGACGAGGCGATGGCCACCGAGCTGACGCTCCATCGAGACGGTCGCACGGGCACGACCCGCGAGGTGCTGGTGCACCTGATCGAGGAGTACGCCCGTCACGCCGGTCACGCCGACCTGCTGCGCGAGCTGATCGACGGGAGGACGGGACTGTGACGATCACCGGAGCGTTCGAGCCGGCGCCGGAGCGCGGCGAGCTGGCGACCTACCGTTTCTACCTCGACGGGCACCGTCGCATCCTCGAGGCCCGCTGCGAGGGGCTCACCCCCGAGCAGCTCGCCGCCCAGAGCCTGGCGCCGAGCGAGCTGAGCCTGCTCGGGCTGGTCCGCCACCTCGGCCGGGTCGAGCACTACTGGTTCCGGATGGTGCTCGACGAGCACCTGGACCAGCCCCGGCTCGACGCCGACGACCCGACCGGCGGCTTCCGCTCGATCGCGCCCACGCCGGAGTCGGTCGCGGAGGCGTTCGCCCGGTGGGACGAGGAGGTCGCGTACGCCGAGGCCTGCCTCGACCGGCTCACCGATGCGGACCTGTCCGGCCTCCGGCTCGACCGGCACGGCGAGGAGGCGTCAGTACGGGACGTGCTGGTGCACCTCGTCGAGGAGTACGCCCGGCACAACGGGCACGCCGACCTCCTGCGCGAGGCCGTCGACGGCGGGCCGTCCGGGAGCGGACCCGGAGGGCCGGCCCCCGGCTCACCTGCGTAGCCTCCCGCCGGTGGGCCGTCTCGTCGATCTCATCGCCCCACCGCGGCTGGGGCGGAGCTTCCGCTTCATGCTGGCCAACACGTGGACGGGGGCGCTGGCCAACGGCATCGCCACTGCGGCGGGTCCGCTGCTGATCGCCCACCTGACCCACGATCCGCGGCTGATCGCGCTGGCCGCGCTGCTGGACTGGCTGCCGGGCATGGTCTTCGGGCTCTACGCCGGCGTGCTCGCCGACCGGCACGACCGGCGGCTGCTGATCCTGCTCAGCCGGATCCCCGCCGCCGTCGCCCTCACGCTGCTCATCGCGATGCTCGCCGGCCACCACGCCACCGTCTGGGCGGTGCTGGTGATGATGCTCGCGATGGGCGTGGCCGACACCTTCTCGATGACGGCGGGCCGCACCGTGCTGCCGATGATCGTCGACAAGGCCGACCTCGGCATCGCCAACGCACGCTTCGCGCTCGGCATGATGGGGATCAACCGGATGGCCGGCCCGCCGATCGGCGCGGCGCTCTTCGCCCTCTCCCAGGTGGTGCCGTTCATCGCCGAGCTGGTCTTCGACCTCCTCGCGCTGTTGCTGGTCGCGCAGGTCACGCTGCCGCCGCACGGCGTCCCGCGGACCGATCGCCGACCGGTGCTACAGGACCTGCGCGCCGGTTGGACCGCGTCCTGGAGCATCCCGGGCATGCGGGTGCTGAACGTGCAGATCGTCACATTCAACGTCGCGTACGGATGTGTCTTCGCCACGCTGGTGCTCTACGCCCGCGATCGCCTGGGCCTGCCCGCGGCCGGCTACGGCCTGCTCCTGGCCAGCGTCGCGTTGGGCGGCGTCGTGGGCACCAGCACGTACGGCTGGGTCGAGCGGCGGGTCGCGATCCGCGACATCATGCGCTACGGCCTCGTGCTGGAGGTCGGCACCTGGGGCGTGCTGGCGTGGACCGACCGCTGGCAGGTCGCCTTCGCGATCCTGACCGTCTTCGGCGTGCACGAGGGCTACTGGAGCGCGACGGGCTCGGCGGTGCAGCAGCGCGCCGTCCCGCAGGAGCTGCAGGGCCGGGTCGGCAGCGTCTACCTGATGCTGCTGACCGGAGGACTCGTCGTCGGCGCGGGCGCGAGCGGCGTGCTCGCGCACCAGTGGGGCATCACGGCGCCGTACTGGGCCGGCTTCGTCGGAGCCGGCGTGATCCTGGTCGCGCTGTGGCGCCCGATCGGCGAGCTCGCGCACGCGGACGCCGAGATCGTGGCCGGCTGACCACCGCCGCCCCGGTAGGCTTCCGCACCGTGACTAGGACCGCCTGGGGCTTCGGCCTGACGACGTACGCCGCCGACAACACTGTCCTCGACGTGTGGTTCCCGAGCCCCGCGCTCGGCACTGCCCCGTCCGACGCCGCCCAGGCGGCCGAGCTGGCCCAGCTCGCCGGCAGCGACGAGCTCCGCCGAGTCGAGCGCGTCGTCGAGCTGGTCGAGATCGACCTCGACCAGGCCCCGCAGACCACCCAGGACGTGTGGCTGCGCCTCCACCTGCTCTCCCACCGTCTCGTCCAGCCGCACGGCCAGAACCTCGACGGCATCTTCGGCCTGCTCGCCAATGTGGTGTGGACCTCCGCCGGCCCGTGTGCCGTCGAGGGCTTCGAGCTCACCCGGGCCCGGCTGCAGGCCGCCGGCCAGCACGTCACCGTCTACGGCGTGGACAAGTTCCCGCGCCTGGTCGACTACGTCATCCCCGGCGGCGTCCGGATCGCCGACGCCGACCGGGTCCGCCTCGGCGCCCACCTCGCGGCCGGCACCACGGTCATGCACGAGGGCTTCGTGAACTTCAACGCCGGCACGCTCGGCACCTCGATGGTCGAGGGCCGCATCTCGGCCGGCGTCGTCGTGGGCGACGGCTCCGACGTCGGCGGCGGCGCCTCGATCATGGGCACCCTCTCCGGCGGCGGCAAGCAGGTCATCTCGGTCGGCCAGCGCTGCCTGCTCGGTGCCAACTCCGGCATCGGCATCTCGCTCGGCGACGACTGCGTCGTCGAGGCAGGCACGTACGTCACCGCCGGTACGAAGGTCACCCTCGCCGACGGCGCGGTCGTGAAGGCGAGCGAGCTCTCCGGGGCCAGCAACGTGCTCTTCCGCCGCAACTCGACCACCGGCGCCATCGAGGGCGTCGCGTGGAAGGGCGAGGGCATCACCCTGAATGCCGCGCTCCACGCCAACTAAGGGCCGCCGCCTGAGCCGACTCGTGACCGCCCTCGTGGTGGTCGCGATCGTCGGCGTGGTCGCCGTCACCGGGCTGCACGAGATCACCAGCCGGATCCACTCGCTGCTCCCCCGGCCCGAGGACTGCACCGCCGACGTCGGCGGCCACCAGGCGACGCTCAACGCCGAGCAGGCCGCCAACGCCGCGCTCATCAGCGCGATCGCGGTCCGGCGGGGCCTGCCCGCGCGGGCCGTGACGATCGCGCTGGCGACGGCGATGCAGGAGTCCAAGCTCTACAACCTCGAGGGTGGCGACCGGGACTCGCTCGGCCTGTTCCAGCAGCGCCCCAGCCAGGGCTGGGGCACGCACGCGCAGGTGATGGACCCCGTGCATGCGGCCAACGCGTTCTACGACGCGCTGGTCAAGATCCCCGACTACGAGACCCTCGAGATCACCGACGCCGCCCAGCAGGTGCAGCGCAGCGCCTACCCGACCGCGTACGCCAAGCACGAGCCGGACGCCCGCGCATTCGCCTCCTCGCTCACCGGCTACTCGGCGCACGCGTTCTCGTGCCGCTTCGACGAGCCGGAGGCCGGCACCGGCCACCCGGCGGCGCTGAGCAAGGAGGTCGGCAGCCTCTTCGAGGGGATCGTCGAGCAGCCGGTCGTCCGT
Organism: Nocardioides sp. JCM 18998; assembly: GCF_055391535.1. Classification (NCBI taxonomy): domain Bacteria; kingdom Bacillati; phylum Actinomycetota; class Actinomycetes; order Propionibacteriales; family Nocardioidaceae; genus Nocardioides; species Nocardioides sp. JCM 18998. The sequence continues at coordinate 2,386,663 of NZ_AP043886.1, read as the reverse complement.
GGCTCGTCGGTCACGATCGCGGTGTCCTCGAAGACCGCGGGCTGGGCGGTGGCGCACTACATCGTCGCCGAGGCCCAGCGCCTGGGCGTGCGGAAGGTGTCCTACGACGGCTGGACCTGGTCGACCGGCGACGACGGCCGGTGGCGACACACCGGCACGGGCTCCAGCGGCTCGGTCACCGTCACGCTGGCGTGATCAGGCCAGGAGCTGCACGAACGCGACCGCGGCCAGGGCGATGGCCGCCAACCCGGCCTGGGCGAGGACGAGCGCTCGCGAGCTGGGCACCGTCGCTCGCCGACGATGACGCACCCGGTCGAGCAGCCATCCCCCGGCCATGGCGAGCGCCAGCATCGCCGACAGCGCGGCGAGCGGCGCTGCGGTGGTCCAGTAGCGGGTGCCGGCCATGTGCACGAAGGGCTGCACGAGCAGGCCGAGCAGGCAGGCCTTGACCAGCACGCTGAGCAGTTGCAGCCGACATGAGCGGCGGGTGACGACGAGCAGGCCCGCCGCCGCCAGCCAGACCATCGGCCCGAAGAACCGGTTCGTCCAGGTGCGGATCCACTCCGCCTCGCCGTGCCCCGGCGGGTGCAGCTTGAAGAGGAAGCCCGACGGGTCGTCGCGGTAGCGGTGCCAGTCGCGCAGCACGTCGCGGGCGTACGAGTGGACGGTGACGTCCCGACGGGCGTACGCGGACATCTGGGTGAGCACCCGGACCTCGCTGGCGCCGCTCGCCCGGGCGACCTCGCGGGCGTAGCGCACCGGGGAGAACCAGATCGTCGAGCCCGGGTCACACGGGCCGTAGCAGACCGCGTCGCGGTCGCCGAAGGTGTTGGCGAGTGACATCGGCACCGACGTGGTGGTGAGGACCCGGGCGTGGAAGCTCGCCGACGCGGCGATGGACCAGGGCGCGAGCAGGCCCAGGAAGACGCCGGCCGCGGCGAGCATCGGCCCGAGCGCCCGTCGCCCGCTCCAGCGGAGCGCCAGCAGCCCGGTCAGGCCGACTCCGAGGATCAGGACGGTCGAGGAGGAGCGCAGGTAGAGGGTCGCGATCGCGAGCAGGCCGATGCGCATGCCATCGCGGAGGCGGGGCGGTGTGCCGGCGCCGGCACGCTGCAGCATCGCGAGCGTCCGCGTGATCAGGAGCGTGGCGACCAACCCGGCCAGGAGGTCGCCGTAGACCGCGTAGCCGAGGAGTCGCCACATCGGCACCAGCCCCGGAACCACGGCCAGGCCGAGCGCCCACCACCGGCCCAGCACCCGACGCACGTCGAGGACGGCGACGATGAGGACGGCCAGCGTGAGCACGCCGAGCCAGCCCCGGACCAGCGCGATGCTCGCGTCGGGGACGAGCAGGTAGAGCGGGGTCAGCAGCGCGGCCAGGCCCGGCATGAACCAGCCGTTGCCGATCACGTCCCGCTGCAGCTCCGCGGCGTCGGGGGCGTGCAGGGCGGCCAGGTCGCGCACGACGTTGGAGAGCGCCTTGGCGGCGTCGGAGTAGGCGACCTCGTCGCCGCCGAGCGGTGCGTGCCGGACCTGGAGGAAGAGGACGACCTGGAGCAGCGCGCCGAGACCGAGGACGACGGCGAGCGCGGCGTCGAGACGCCGCGGCGTCGCTCCCCGCGCGATCCGTCCGGCGAGGGTGACGCGGCGGTCATGCATAGCTGTTCGAGGGTGGCCAGGAGCGCGGGAACCGCTTGGTGGCGAACGGATCGAGGCACGCACCACGCTGCTGGACCTCGGCCGTCAGCGGATCGACCGGCAGCCGCAGCACGATCCGCCCGCGGACGACCGCGTCCGCCGGGATCCTCGGGTAGGCGGTGACGGTCGCGGCGCGCGCGGGCAGTCCGGCACGCTCGAGGGCCGCGGTGATCCGGGCACGTGCGGCGGCCGGGTCGATCCGGTCGTACTGCAGGACCAGCCGGCGGTGGCGCGACGTGCCTCGGCGGACGTCGCGGTCGCTGCGGAGCTGGTAGGGGAAGTCGATCGTCAGCCCGGCCGGCAGCGGGTAGCAGCCGTCGGCGAGAGCCTCGGTCGCAAGCGGCGGGCGGTATCTCCCGGTCGGCGCGGCCCGGCCCACGTACGGGCTGACCAGCACCGCCACGAGCACGGCGCACACCAGCAGCGGCCACCATCGCCGCCGCCGACGCTCGGAGGTCGAGCGGCCCGTCGTCATCGAACCGACGGTAACCCCGGGGTGCTGCGCGAAACCTGACCCGCGCCAGGTCCCGTCTCGAGGCGGTTAGGCGGTGAGGCGGGCGACGGCGGCGTCGATCCGCTCGTCGGTCGCGGTGATCGCGATGCGTACGTGCTGCTGGCCCGCGGGGCCGTAGAAGGCACCCGGGGCGGCGAGGATGCCACGCTCGGCGAGCCACGCGACGGTATCCCAGCAGTCCTCGCCCCGGCCTTCGACCGTACGGCGCGACCAGAGGTACAGCGCGGCCTGGGAGTGGTCGACGACGAAGCCCGCGGCCTCGAGCGCGGCCTTGAGACGGGTACGGCGCGCGGCGTAGCGGGCGTACTGCTCGGCGGCGTGCGCGTCGTCGGCGTAGACGGCCGTCATCACCTCTTGGATGGGGCCGGGGACGATGAGGCCGAGGTTCTTGCGGACCGCGAGCAGCTCCTGGACGGCGGCGGTGTCGCCCGCGACGAAGCCGGCGCGATAGCCGGCCAGGTTGGAGCGCTTGGACAGCGAATGGACGACCAGGATCCCGTCGCTGTTGCCGTCGCAGATAGACGGGTGCAGGACCGAGACGGCCTCGCCCTCCCACACGCAGTCGAGGTAGCACTCGTCCGAGACCAGCAGCACGCCGCGCTCGCGGCACCACTCGACGACCTTCTTGAGGTGCTCGGGCGGAAGCACCCGGCCGGTCGGGTTGGAGGGGCTGTTGAGCCAGAGGATCTTCGGGGTCTGCGGACCGAAGGAGGTCAGCGAGTCGGCCGCCATCGGGGTCGCGCCGGCCAGGGCTGCACCCACCTCGTACGTGGGATAGGCGGCCTCCGGGTAGCCGACCACGTCGCCGGCGCCGACACCGAGGTGCAGCGCGAGCTGGGCGATCAGCTCCTTGGTGCCGATCACCGGCAGCACCTGGTCGAGGCCGAGCCCGGTCACGCCGTGGACCCGGGCGAACCAGTCGATGATCGACTGGCGGGTCGCCTCGAGACCGATGGTGACGGGGTAGCCCGGCCAGTTCGCGCCGGCCACCAGCGCGTCGATCGCGACCTGCGGCGTCGGATCCACCGGCGTGCCGATGGAGAGGTCGACGATCCCGTCAGCGTGGGCGCGCGCCGTCGCCGCGTGAGCGGTGAGCTTGTCCCACGGGAAGTCGGGCAGCCGGTCCGAGACCCGCTCCCCTCGCACCTCGACCAACGAGATCAGTGGTCCTGGTTCTGCGGCGGAAGAGCGGCGACGAAGTCGGCGTCCTTGTCGATCTCGCCCATCTTGGCGGCACCGCCCGGGGAGCCGAGGTCGTCGAAGAACTTGACGTTGGCGTCGTAGTAGTCCTTCCACTGCTCCGGGGTGTCGTCCTCGTAGAAGATGGCCTCGACCGGGCAGACCGGCTCGCACGCGCCACAGTCGACGCACTCGTCCGGGTGGATGTAGAGCATCCGCTTGCCCTCGTAGATGCAGTCGACGGGGCACTCGTCGACGCAGGCCCGGTCCTTGACGTCAACACAGGGCTGGGCGATGACGTAGGTCATCCTGATCCTCCTACGAGAGCTTCGAAGCGCGGTCGAAGACAGCCTAGTATCTCGGCGTGCCCGAGCACCTGCTAGGTCCACATGTCGTGGGTCACCGCGTTGTCATCCGCCGCCTGGTGCGCGGCGAGACCGGCCCCACCGGCGGGCCGGCCTTCACCGACCTCCTCGGCATCTGTACGGCCTGGGGCGAGGGCCGGATGACGCTGGCGCCGGCTGACGGCGCACCGGTGATGATCGCGCTCGCCGACATCGTGTCGGGCAAGCCGGTGCCGCCGCGCCCGTCCCATCTCGCCCGGGTATCGGCGCGCGATGCCGAGCTGCGCGGGCTCGCCCTCGTCCCCGGCGTGGAGACCGTCGAGCTCGGCGACTGGGTGCTGCGCTCCTCCCCCGACACCGGGTCCCGGCTGCTGAAGCGGGCCAACTCCTGTCTGGCGCTGGGCTCGCCCGGGCTGTCGACGGGTGCGGCGCTGGCGACCCTCGTGGCGTTCTACGCCGACCGCGACCGGGCGCCGATGGCACAGGTCGAGCTCGGCTCCACCGTCGAGGAGGAGCTCCGGGCGGCCGGCTGGGCACCCCTCGGCCGCGGCGACTCCTCGTTCCAGGCGGCGCCGGTCGCGAAGCTGCACCGGCTGCTGTCGAGCATCGCGCCGGTGGTCGAGGTGCGAGGAGCGCACGCGACGAGCCTCGAGACCACTCAACGTGTCGAGCTCGAGCTCGAGCACGCGCGCGGCGCGGCCCTGCTGGATGGCGACTGGCTCTGCCTCCACGGACTGGGCGTCGACGCCGAGCACCGTCGCCGAGGCCTGGCCACCGCCGTGCTGGCCGAGCTGGTCGAGTGGGGCGCCGAGCGCGGCGCCCGTACGGCCTGGCTGCACGTGGAGACCGACAACGCACCCGCGCTGGCCCTCTACGAGCGGCTCGGGTTCAGCGAGCACCACGCGATGCGCTACCTGGTGCCGCCGGCCGGAGCCTGCGCGTCCTGATCGGCGCCTTGAGGGTCGCCATCACCATCGACGAGGCCAGCACGGCGACGGCGAGGACGAGCAGTCCGTAGCCGTACCGGCTGCTCTCGATCGCGTAGTCGCCCTCGGGCCGTCCCTGCCAGGCGACCAGGAACGGGATCCACCAGCCGACGGCGTACGGCGGAAGCGTCCACAGCCGGGGCGGGAGCGCCCAGACGACCGCCAGCGAGGCGGCCGCCGAGAGCAGCAGGCCCCAGCCGAGCGTGTGCAGCGCGATCGACGCCAGCCCGATCGCCATGCCTGCGACCAGCAGGCCGATCGCGACCGCCGGGACGACGACGCGCCTCGGGAGGCGGCTCGTCACAGCCCGGCGAAGAGGTCGTCCTCGAGCCCGTCCGCGTTGAGCGGGCCGGGCTTGCCGGCGGCGAGCCGGTAGAACTCCTGGGCGAGCGCCGTCCCGGAGTGGTCGCCGGCCTTGAAGAGCGGGTTCTCGCTCTCGATCTGCGTCGGGTAGGAGCGCAGCGCCGCCATCTTCTGGTCGAAGAAGTCCGAGCCGTCGACCAAGGCGGTGAGATCGGCGTCGGGGGTGAACCACGGCATCGGGCCCTCGGGGTCCATGCCACGGAAGGACTCGGTGTCGCCCGCCTCGCGCATCGCCCGGATCGCCGCCCGCATCCGGCTCTCCGACATGGCACACCAGTAGACCTTGCTGACCTCCCACGCCTCGCCCAGGTCGCGGCGGAAGCTCGGCACGGCGGCGAGCGCGACGGCATAGTGGGTCACCCGGTGGGCCTGGATGTGGTCCGGGTGGCCATAGCCGCCGAAGTCGTTGTACGTGACGGCGACCTGCGGCCTCACCTCCCGGATGATCTGGACGAGATCGGTGGCCGACTTGAGGATGTCGGTGTTGAAGAAGGCGTTGTCGTGCAGCGTGTCCTCGGCGATGGCGTAGCCGTCCGGGTGCCACTGCATGCCGGAGTCGCGGTAGGTGCCGAAGCCGCCGAGCCACCGGTGGTCGGTGACGCCGAGCTCCTTCATCGCCGCCTCGATCTCCGTCTTGCGGTGATCGCCGAGGCGGTCCTCACGGTTGGCCGCGAGATGCTCCAGGTCGGGGACGAGGATCTCGCCCATCTCACCGGCGGTGCAGGTGACGATCGTGACGCCGCGGCCCTCCGCGACGTACTTCGCCATCGTGGCGCCGTTGTTGAGCGACTCGTCGTCGGGGTGGGCGTGGACGAAGAGGGCGCGCTGGTCAGGCTGAGTCACGGCCCCACTTTAGTGAGGGCCTAAAGGGGGCGCTTGATCCGCTTCGGAGCGTCCGGGAGGGGTGCCGGCGCGACCGACGCGTCGGGAGCCTCCTCGGGGAAGTCCATCCAGCCGTCGTACTCGTCCGTGAGCGCCTCGACCATCATCTGCGGGGCGTCGGTGAGCACGGCCCACGGGTGGTCCTCGTCGTCGTCCTCGCCGTGGAAGCGCTCGCGGCTCGCGTGCGCCTCCCAGCCCTCGGCCACGAGTCGCTCGACGACCGCCGTCGCGTCGTCCTCGTCGTAGAAGAACGCCCGCTGGAACGTCTTCGGGCCGGCCAGGATCTCGATGAACGGGCGGTCCGGCTCGAGCCAGTCGACCGTCTCGAGCTCGTCGGGCACGAGCCAGCGGAACGCGTCGTGCTCCTTGGGCCGGACCTCGCCGGCGGTGACGTGGCAGAGCGCCGCCCGGAGCTCGTACTCGTCGCTGATGGGGACGGTGATGTCGAGCCACTCGTCGACGTCGATGAGGCAGCCCAGCTCCTCCCCGATCTCGCGGATCAGAGCCGCCTCGTGGGTCTCGCCCGGCTCGGCCTTGCCACCCGGCAGCTCCCAGCGCCCGGCCGTCTCCGGCGGGGCGGTCCGCCGGCATGCCAGCACCCGTCCGTCACGCACGATCGCCGCCGCCACCACCGTCTGTCGCATGGGCCCATTCTGCCGGGTGCGGTCGTGTCCTCTCGTCGATGCGTGCGTTGACGTACATCGCGATCCGGCCGACGGAGGGCGCCATGGCCAGCGCGGCGATCCGCCCCGGGGGTCGCTTGTCGTTGCGTAGAGACCGGCCGCACCGTACATCCGGCACGACCCACCCATGTGGATGCCGTCGCGCGGGAGGTTCCCATGTCGGTCGCGACGTGAGCGATCGGCCGGGTACGGCAACGCTCGATGAGACGGATGCGGCCTTCCGGGGTAAGAGCTGCGTCCTTGTGCGTCACCCACCCGGCGTCACCGCAACGTCTCGACCGCCGGCTGTCCCAGGAGCCGCCAGGTTGCGCGAGGGTAGTGGTCGTAGCGGATGGCGATCTCGCGAGACAGCAGCGTCATACGTTCGATGGTGCGGCTGTTGCGCAGCGGCCCGGCATCCAACGCGCGGAACGGCAGGCCGCCGAAGAGGTTGATGACGAGTTCCTTCGCGTGCTCGTCATCAGCTGTCACCAGGATGTCCGAGGTCCCTTCCGGGAACTGCGGGTCCTCCAACACGACCCAGAACGTGTTCTTCAAAGCGCCCACGACGGCGGCAGTGGGAACTGTTCGGGCGAGTTCCTCGGCGGCAGAGGTCGTCTCCGGGGTGGTGAAGTCGCTGAAGTCGTCTGTGAAGGGGTTGGCGATGTCGACGAGGACCTTGCCCGTCAGGAGATGCGCGTGGTCGGCGGCGAGTTCGAGGGCGTGGTGGTGCCAGAGGGCGAGGATGATGATGTCGCTGCCGGTGATCGCCTCGCCGATGCTGCGTACCTGAACGTGGTGCAGGCCGAGCTCATCCGTGCGGTGCTGCAGCCTCGCGGGGTCTCGTCCGGCCCATGCCAGCTCGTACGGGCTCGTGGCGAGCACGCGGGTGAGCGCCTCGCCCATGCGTCCTGAGCCGATGACAGCGACGTGGGGAAGGGTGCCGGTGGGTGCGGTGGTGCTCATACGGTCCACCTTGAGTGCCGCGACGGGCATCGCCCAGTGGCCGGTCGGCCTTGCTTCGATAGGATCCGGCCATGCCGCGCGATCTCCATCTCGCCGCTGTCGTCGTCACCAAGGACGCGCCCCTGTTCGAGACATCGGTCCCGATCAGCGTGTTCGGGACCGACCGCACGGACGATGGCGGACCACCCCTACGCGTCATCGTCGCCGCCGAGACCTCGGATGCGGTGACCACCGCGGGCCTGCGCCTGTCTGGGTTGCACGACCTCGACGCCATCGATCAGGCGGGTGTGGTCATCGTCCCAGCCTGGCCACACCCCGAGATGCGACCATCCGAGCACCTGAGCTCCGCATTGCGGCGAGCCATCGCCGAGGGGGCGACCGTGATGGGCTTGTGCATGGGCGCCTACGCGCTCGGCCACGCAGGCATCCTCGACGGCCGCCGAGCGATCACGCACTGGCGTTGGCTGGCCGACTTCACGACCCGGTTCCCCGACGCCATCGTCGACGACTCCGGTCTCTACGTCGACGAAGGACAGGTCATCACGTCCGCAGGAACCGCGGCCGGCCTCGATGCATGCCTGCACTACGTCAGACGCGAATGGGGTTCCCAGCCAGCCTCAGCGATTGCCCGTCGCATGGTGGTCGCTCCACACCGCGCAGGCAACCAGAACCAGTTCGTCACCACAGATCCGCCACGCGCGAGCAGCCCGACGATCGCCGCCGTCCAGGAACGTGTGCTCACACTGCTGCCCCATCACGTCGAGATCGACGAACTCGCCCGCTGGTACGGCACGAGCCGGCGCACATTCGACCGCGACTTCCGCGCAGCTGCCGGCCAATCCCCACTCCAATGGCTGCTCCACCAGCGCATCCTGCATGCCCAGCGACTCCTCGAGACCACCAGCCTCTCCATCGAGCAGGTCGCCCACCACGTCGGATTCAGCAGCGCCATCGCACTACGACCTCACTTCCGACGCGTGCTCGGCCTCAGCCCCCAGGGCTACCGCGCCGCATTCCAGAACACGCCGCCACCCGCCGACGACCTTCCGGCCACCACCATCTAGACGACTCCGGTCGCAGTGCCGGAGGGCCGAGTCGGCGGTGCCGGAGGGCCGAGTCGGCCATAGGGTCGGGGCGTGATGCCGCTTCTGACGCCCACGCCCCTGCCGGGGTGGGGCCAGGTCGGCGAGAGCGTGTCCGTGGCGGAGGTGCTCGAGCGGGCGAGCGAGCGACTGCGGCCGGCGTTCGCGCCGGGGCTGCGGGTGCGCCGGGCGTGGGCCTGGTCGGCGGCGGACCGCGTCGACCGGACCTGGTGGCCGCAGGGCATCACGTGCTCGGCGGACGCCGGCCGTCGCGACCGGCTCCTCCTCGTCTCGTGGTACGCCACGGCCGGGGGCGTACGGATCTCCGTCGTCGACCGGACCACGCACCGGTACGTGCACGTGCCGCTCGCCCTGCCCACAGGTGACGGCGGCCTCGGGCCGCTGCCGATCCACGCCGGCGGGCTCGCCTGGACCGGCACCTGGCTGCACGTGGCGGCGACGGGCCGCGGGCTCTACTCCGCCCACCTCGACGACATCCGGCGACTGCCGAACGGCAAGCTGCTGTGGCCCGTACGCCTGCATCTGCAGCCTCCCCCGGACGACCACGCCCACTTCCGCTACTCGTTCCTGTCGGTGACCGACGAGGGCGAGCTGCTGGCGGGCGAGTACGGCCGGGGCGAGCAGAGCACCCGCCTGGTCCGCTTCGGCCTCGATGCCGACGGCCTCCCGGCGACGGCCATCGCCCTCGACCCCGGGGTTCGGCAGATGCAGGGGGCGATCCGCCGCGGCGAGCGCTACCTCATCACGGCCTCGCGCGGGACGCGGCGACCCGGCAGCCTCGTCGTCGGGAGCGCGAACGCCCTGCGCGAGCACCGCTACGCCACCCCGATCGGCCCCGAGGACCTGACCTGGTCCGACGGCCTGCTGTGGACCGCCACCGAGCATCCCGGCAAGCGCTGGATCGTGGGCCTGAGGCCGCCACGCGCCTGACGCAGGACGTCATGCGCTGCGAGCCCATCGGCCGCAGCGGGCGTATGACGTCCGCTCAGCGCGGCAGACGGGCGAGCTGGCGCGACTGCGCGACCAGACGACCGGTGGAGTCCCAGACCTCGCAGTCCTCCTCGAACATCCCGCCGGCGACGTTGCGGGTCGCGTGCCGCACCCGCAGCCACCCCGGAGCCGGGACGGCGCGGACGTGCGCGGTGAGCTCGAGCGTCGGCGCCCAGCCCGGACGGCCGAGGTCGAAGGTGACCGGCGGAAGGAGGTCGACCACCGTCAGCAGCGAGATCGGGTCCGGCTCGCGGCCGTCCTTGAGCCGGAACCACGCACTGATCACGCCCTCGCCCGTGGGCTGCCCGACCGCCCAGCCGACGTGGTCGGGATGGAAGAGCATCTCGAAGCGCTCCATCATCGGCACGAACCTGCGCATCTCCTCGGGCGCCATCGTGTTGGGTACGCACCGCTCGAGCGGCGGGAAGTCCGGCACCTCGATGGACCTCTCCACCGCGTCAGGCAGGGCGGAGAGGTCGCCGTACGTGGCCAGGGCCGTGATCCGGGCCTCGCCGCCCTGGGCCAGGTCGGCGGCGACGGTCGCGATCGAGCCACCGTCGCGCTTCACCGTCGTGGTGATCGCGGCGGGACCCGGTACGGATGCGCTGAGGTAGTAGGCGCTGACACTGATCGGATCCGGCTTGGGGCGGGCGCTGTCCGCGAGCGTGGCGCGGATCGCGTTGGCCATCGTGGCCAGCAGGTAGCCGCCGTTGATGCCGCCGCCGACGATCCAGCCGGCGCTCAGCTCGGCGGCGTACTCGCCATCGGCGGTCCTGTTCACGGAGATGTCACGGTCGTATTCGGCGCCCACGCCCGCAACCTAGCCGCTGCGCGGCTGACTTCCGCGTTCGCCACCAGCGCTCGCTTGGTCGTCGGACCGCCGCTCACGCCATGATGGCGGCATGGCCCCGGATGCTCCGCACCCCCCGCGCAAGCCCTCGTACGTCTACGCCGTCGGCGACGAGCCGGACCCGCGCTTCACCCTGGCCAACGAGCGCACGTTTCTGGCGTGGGTGCGCACCGCGCTGGCGATGCTCGCCGGTGCGGTCGCGCTGCACTCGCTGCAGCTGCCCGCGACCTCGTGGCTGCGCACCGTCGTGGTGGTGGTCCTGCTCCTGGTCGGCGCGGCCTGCACGGTGCTGGCCTACGTCCGCTGGGCCCGGGTCGAGCGCGCGATGCGGCTGCGTCAGCCGCTCCCGCACTTCTCGCTGGGCTGGCTGCTGACCGCCGCGATCGTCCTGGTCGCGATCCTGCTCGCGTTCACGCTCACCCTCGACTAGGGCTGGTGGGCCTGGGCCCGATCGTGCAGGTCGCCGACCCAGGTGGCCAGCGCGATCACCACGCCGGCGAGCAGCAGCCCGGCCCCGAGGTGCCACTTGAGCAGCGCCGCGCCACAGACGGCGCCCGAGATGATGGCGAGCACGGCAGATGCGCGCCGCGCCGTACCGCCGCCCTTGCCGCTGCCGAGGAACGAGTCGGCGGCGAGGCCGGTGATGGTCGAGGTGACCACGACGGTGGTGACGTCCTTGACCGCCACCAGCCGGGCGGCGGCGGCCTGCATGCCCATCGCGAACGCGGCGATCGTCGTCACCGTGATCTCCTCGGCGCGCGTCGGCGCGCCCTGGTCGATCAGCAGCCACGCACCGAGCGCGAGCATGACGGCGGCGACGGCCGCGAAGATGACGGTCGTACGCCCGTGCCACGTGCGGGTGCCGTGCTTGAGCGTGCGCCCAGCGAGGGCGGCGCCGGCCATGAAGCCGAACAGCGCGAGGGCCGGACCGAGGACCGGCAGCCCGGATCCTCCGACCAGGGCCATGCCGAGGACGACGACGTTGCCGGTCATGTTGCCGGTGAAGACCTTGCCGAGGCCGAGGTAGCCGACGGCGTCGTTGATGCCGGTGGTGAACGTCAGCACCAGCATCAGCCACAGGTGCATCCGCTCGGTCGGAACGGCGATCAGTCGGGCGCGCAGGCTGCTCATCTCATCCTTGTTCATTCGGTGGCGAGGTTCATCCGGTGGCGAGGTTCATCCGGTGGCGAGCGCCTCGGCGGCGACCGCGAGGTCGTCGACGCCGCGGAACAGCTCGTCCGGCTTGTCGGTGGCCAGGTCGAGGTGGAAGCCGAAGAGCGAGGAGTCGACCAGCGTCACCACGCGCGCGACCCGGTCGGGGTCGGCGCCGCAGCGCACCAGGTAGCGCTCCAGCGCCTCGGACCAGCGGTCGTTCGACTCGCGGACCACGGAGCGGTACGGCTCCTGGCCGATCAGGCCGCTCGCGGCCGCCTGGACGTAGACGTCGAGGCAGTTGTGCAGCGGCTCGACGAGGAACGCCTGCCAGAGCTGGTTGACCCCCGCCCGTACGCCGTCGGCGCCCGGCAGCGCGTCGACGGCGGCCATCGACCGGTCGGAGGTGCGGGCCACGACGGCGGCGACCAGCTCGTCGCGGGAGCGGAAGTGGTAGAGCAGCATCCGGTCGCTGGTCCCGATCGCGGCGGCGACCGGGCGGAGGGTCAGACCGATGAGACCGTGCTGGGAGACGTGGTCGGTGACCTGGTCCAGCAGATCGTCGCGTCGGCTCATAGCGCGCAGTATGCCAAAGCTCGTAGCGGGTGCTACAGTCGAGACACCTAATGTAGCGAGCGCTTCATACAAGAAGCAGAGAAAGTGTCGTGAGAATCGTGTTCGTCGCAGTCACGCTACTGATGACGGCCATCGGCTGCGAGGTCGGCGCCACCGCCGTCCTCCCCCGCACCCAGTCCTTCCACCACGTCGGGTGGTCCCTCGTCGTCGTCGGTGGCTACGCCATCGCCACCTGGCTCCTGTCGATCGTCGTCAAGACGCTCCCGCTGGGGGTCGCGTACGCCACCTGGGCCGGCCTCGGCACGGTCGCCGTCGTCGGGATCAGCTGGTTCTCCGGCGAGGAGCTCTCGCTGGTGAAGGTGCTCGCGGTCGCCGCGATCGTCGCCGGCGTGATCGCCCTCAACGCGGGTGGATCGCACGCCGCCTGACGCGCGTCGTACGTCCCGCGCGGCCGGTGTCGGTCGATCGAGGTATGCAGCCCGACCAACACTTCCCGTGCGGAACTCACCGTGGGAAGTGCTGGTTCGCCTGCATACCTCGACGAACCAGCACGCCCGACCGATCAGTCCTCGGGCGCCTCGTTCGGGAACAGGTAGATCTCGCCGTCGCGGACCTCGACCTTGTGCGCGACCGTGTCGGTCGGCGCGGGCGGGCCGAGCACCTTGCCGTTCTTCAGGCAGAACCGCGAGGAGTGCACCGGGCACTCGACGGTGCCGTCCTCGACCCAGCCGTCGGCGAGCGAGGCGACCGCGTGGGTGCAGGTGTCGTTGAGCGCGTAGACCGTCCCGTCGGTGTCGCGCAGCAGGGCGATGTCGTCCTCGGTGCCGGTCACCTCGCTCGAGATCTGCAGGCCCTCCTCGACGTCGAGGTCGTCCAGGCTGGCGACGCGGATTCCGGTGCTCATCGATCTCCTTCGATACGGGACGCTCAGACCGCGGCAGCGGCAGCGCGTCCCGCGGTGCGGCCGCTGAACAGACAGCCGCCGAGGAACGTACCCTCCAGCGCGTTGTAGCCCATCATCCCGCCACCGCCGAAGCCGTTGACCTCACCGGCGGCGTACAGGCCGGCGAGCGGCAGGCCGTCGGCGGTGAGACAGCGACCCGACAGGTCGGTCTCGAGACCACCCAGCGTCTTGCGCGACAGGATGTGCAGCTTGACCGCGATCAGGGGCCCGTTGCCCTCGTCGAGCAGCTTGTGCGGCTTCGCGACCCGCGAGACCTTGTCGCCGAGGTAGTGCCGGGCGGCGTACATCGCGGTGATCTGGGCGTCCTTGGCGAAGCCGTTGTCGATCTGCCGGTCACGGGCCTCGATCAGGCGGCGCAGCGCGACCTCGTCGATCGGTGGACCCTCCGGTGCGACCGCGGCCAGCCGGTTCATCCCCGCGACCAGCTCGGGCAGCGTCGAGGCGACCACGAAGTCCTCGCCGTGCTCCATGAACGCGTGCACCGGGCCGGGGCCCTTGCGCGCCCGGTCGATGACGCCGCGCACCGACTTGCCGGTCATGTCGGGGTTCTGCTCGGAGCCCGAGAGCGCGAACTCCTTGTTGATGATCGACTCGGTCAGCACGAACCACGAGTAGTCGTACCCGGTCGTGCGCAGGTGCTTGAGCGTGCCGAGCGTGTCGAAGCCCGGGAAGTTGGGGGCCGGCAGCCGCTCGCCGGTCGCGTCGAGCCACAGGCTGGAGGGTCCCGGCAGGATCCGGATGCCGTGGTTCTCCCAGATCGGGTCCCAGTTGCGGATGCCCTCGACGTAGTGCCACATCCGGTCGCGATTGATGACGCGGGCACCCGTCGACTCGGTGATCGCGATCATCCGCCCGTCGACGTGCGCGGGCACCCCGGAGACCATCGACGCCGGCGGCCCGCCGAGCCGCGCCGGCCAGCTCTTCCGTACGAGGTCGTGGTTGCCCCCGATCCCGCCGGAGGTGACGATCGTGGCCGGGGCGCGCAGCTCGAAGTCGCCGACCGCCTCACGTGAGGAGGCCTGGCCCCGCTCGACCGCGCTGGGCTCCAGCACCGCTCCCCGGACGCCGACGCAGACGCGGGTGCCGTCGATCGTCTCGATGATCACCTCGTCGACCCGGTGGCGGAACGCGAACCGGATCCGGCCGGCCTCGACATGGGCCCGTACGCGCGCCTCGAACGGCGCCACCACGCCCGGCCCGGTGCCCCACGTGATGTGGAAGCGCGGCACGGAGTTGCCGTGCCCGTCGGCGCGGCCGTCGCCGCGCTCGGCCCAGCCGACGACCGGGAAGACGCGGTGGCCCATCTCGCGCAGCCACGAGCGCTTCTCCCCCGCCGCGAAGTCGAGGTAGGCCTCAGCCCACCGGCGCGGCCACAGGTCCTCGTCGCGGTCGAACTGCGCCGAGCCCATCCAGTCCTGGGTGGCCAGCTCGACGGAGTCCTTGATGCCCATCCGGCGCTGCTCGGGGCTGTCGACGAAGAAGAGCCCGCCGAGGCTCCAGAACGCCTGCCCGCCGAGCGACTGCTCCGGCTCCTGGTCCACCAGCAGCACCGAGCGGCCGGCATCCGCGGCCTCGGCGGCGGCGACCAGCCCCGCCAGCCCCGCACCGACCACGATGATGTCCGCCTGCTGCTCCCCGGCGACCGATCCGGCAACCGACCCTGTGACCTGGCTCATGCCGCCGATCTTGGCATGGATCGCCGCCGGGCTACTGACGGGTACCGGTCGGGCGTCGTCCAGAGGTTCGTCCAGAGTTCCGCCCGCGTTGGCCCGACCCCTTCACCGGAGGCGGGAGGTTGCTGTCATGTCTGACTCTTCTCGGGGCTCCGACCTCACCCGCCGCAGTCTCCTGTCCGCGCTCGGCGCCACCGGTGCCGTCGTCGCCGTCGGCGGTCTCACCGCCACGACAGCCGCCGGTACGCCCGGCGCCACCGGCGGCCGGTACACCGCCGCCGACACCCGGCCCGCCCCCTCACCCACCACCGGCACCCCGGTCCCGCCGGTCTCCGGGCTCCACGTCGGCTTCGGCGCGGACGCCAGCTCGGAGGCCAACGTCAGCTGGCACACGGTCACCACGGTGAAGCGTCCGCGGGTCCTCATCGCCCGCGACGGCGGCGAGTTCGAGCGCGCGGTCTCCGCCGAGGTCGCCTCCTACACCGACGCCAGGTCCGGCACCGTCGTGCACGCCCTGCACACCCGGCTGCGCGGCCTCGAGCCGGACACGTCGTACATGTATCTCGCCTCCCACGAGGGCGCGAAGCCGGAGTTCGGCACCTTCCGCACCGCTCCGCGCGGCCGGGCGGCGTTCCGGTTCACCAGCTTCGGCGACCAGGGCACCCCGACCGTCGGCAAGCTCTCCGGCACGAGGTACGTCAACGACAACCTCGGCTCCCCCGCCGCCGGCGACACCACCATGGGCGTGGAGAGCCTCGAGCCGCTGCTGCACCTGTTCAACGGGGACCTCTGCTACGCCAACCTGGCCAACGACCGGGTCCGGACCTGGGCGGACTTCTGGACCAACAACAGCCGCTCGGCGCGCCACCGCGCCTGGCAGCCGTCGGCCGGCAACCACGAGAACGAGCTCGGCAACGGCCCGATCGGCTACGCCGCCTACCAGACCTACTTCGACCTGCCCCGGCAGAAGGGCCAGACCGACACCACCGCCGGCCTCTGGTACGCCCTCACGGTCGGCGCTGTCCGCTTCGTCTTCATCGCCAACGACGACGTCTGCCTCCAGGACGGCGGTGACAACCGCGTGCTCGGCTACTCGGCCGGCGAGCAGAAGAGGTGGCTCGAGGCCACCCTCAAGGCCGCCCGCGCCGACAAGGACATCGACTGGATCGTGGTCTGCATGCACCAGGTCGCGATCTCCAGCGCGAAGGGCTTCAACGGCTCCGACCTGGGCATCCGCAAGGAGTGGCTGCCGCTCTTCGACACGTACGGCGTCGACCTCGTCGTCTGCGGCCACGAGCACCACTACGAGCGCTCCAAGGCGATCCGCGGCCGGCAGCAGAACCAGACCCTGACCCCGATCCCCACCGTCGAGGCGCTCGACGTCATCGACACCACCCGGGGCACCGTCCACATGATCATCGGCGGCGGCGGCACCTCGGCGCCCTCCAACCAGCTGCTCTACTCGCCGCCGCGGGGCGACGTCATCGTCGCCGTCGCCGACCGGGTCGGCACGGCCAAGGGCGTGGCCACCAAGGTGACCGAGGCGGCGCCGTGGTTCGGCGCGAGCGATGCGGCCAACGCGTACGGCTTCGCCTCGTTCGACGTGGACCCGGGCCGTCCGGGCGGCCGGACCACGATCACCGTCACCTACCACGAGGTCGCCGGGCCGTACGGCACCCTGACGCCGTTCGAGACCTTCACGCTGACCCGCCCGCGCGGGCGCTGAGGCGTACGACCGGCTACGTCCCGGGCGTCCACCGCGGGACGCGCCGGGCGTAGCCGTCGTACGCCTCCCCGAAGTTGGCGCGCATCGCCGCCTCCTCGGCGGGGATCTGGACGCGGTCGATCACCGCGACGAAGCCGGCGACCGGCAGCCAGGTCAGCAGCCCGCCGCGGGCGATCGCGTGTGCGCTGAGCACGGCGGTCATGCCCACGTACATCGGATTGCGGGTCAGGCCGAAGGGGCCCTCCTCCACGATCGTCGACGCCCTCTCCGGATGGACCGGGTCGATCGTGGTGCGGTGCTGACGGAAGGCGGCGGCCGCGCTGGCGAACAGGCCCAGACCGAGACCTGCGGCCGCCACGCTCCCGGCGATCCGCACGGGACCGGGGCGACGACCTCGGTGCGCGAGCACGTGCTGGGCGAGCAGCCCGGCGGCGACGTACGCCGGCGGTGGGATCTTCGGCATGCCCACCAGCCTGCCACCGCACGTCGAACAGCGGCAGGGCCTGCTCGGCTCCGGGGGTCTCAGGCCCGGCCGCGCCGGCCCAGGTTGCGCCACCATGCCGGCGCGACCAGGAACGCCTCGGCCCGCAGGATCGCGACCGAGACGCTCGGCACGTCGGCCACCGACCGGAAGCAGACGAACCGCGGCACCCACTCCGGGCGGAACTTCGCGTTCGCCCGGTAGAGGGACTCGATCTGCCAGAAGCGCGAGGCCTGCACGAGGATCGCGCGCCACAGCCGCAGCACCGGCCCCGCGCCGAGGCGCTCGCCGCGGGCGAACACGTCGCGGAAGACGGCGAAGTTGAGCGAGACCCGCTCGACGCCCAGGTCGGGCGCGGCCGCCATCAGGTCGCTCACCATCAGCTCGATGATGCCGTTCTCGCTGGAGCGGTCGCGGCGCATCACGTCCAAGGAGAGCCCGTCGTCGCCCCATGGCACCATCTGCAGCAGGCCGCGTAGAGCACCGGTCTCGTCGTGGCACAGCACCATGACCGCGTCGCCGTCCTCGGCGTCGGCGAGCCGGCCCAGCGCCATCGAGAAGCCGCGCTCGACGTCGCCGTCGCGCCAGGCGTCGGCACTGGCCACGATGGCCGTACGGGTGGCCCCGTCGAGGTCGCGCACCCGGACGCAGACGGTGCTCAGCCCGGCCCGGTGGCAACGCGCGACGGCCTGACGGACCCCGCGCATCTGGCGTCCCTCGGTGGTGAACTCGGCGCTGTGCAGCACGGCCTCGTCCCCGAGCTCGAGCACGTCGAGGCCCGCGCGGTGATAGGCCTCGGCGCCCTGCCCACTGGCGCCGATGACGCCCGGCACCCAGCCGTAGGAGTCCGCCTCCTCCAGCCAGGCGGCGATCGCCCCCGGCCACGCGCGCGGGTCGCCGATCGGATCGCCTCCGGCGAGCGAGACGCCGCCGACCACGCGATAGCTGACCGCCGCCTTGCCGCTCGAGGAGAAGATCACCGCCCGGTCGTCGCGCAGGGTGAACCACGACAGCGAGTCGACGCCGCCCCAGCGGCCGAGCAGCCCGCGTACGCCCGCGCGCTCGGCGGCGTCGAGCCGGTGCGGTCCGTCGGCGGGCTGCAGGACGGCAAGGACGACGAGGAACACCAGCGCGACGCCGAGCACGGCCAGCCCGACGGCCGCCCGCGTGGCGGCGCCGTGATCGACGAACTCCACCGGCCCCGGGATGCCGACCAGGCCCAGCAGCGCCTCGGTCAGTCGCGACAGCGGCGTGCTGCCGGCGGCGAGCCCGTCCAGGTCGACGCTGATCCAGAGGAAGCCGAGCGCGGTGGCGATCGGGATGCCCGCCAGGATCAGCACGACGACAGCTCGCGGCGAGCGCGGATCGGTGCGAGCCCGGAAGCGATGCCGGGTGGCCAGCAGCAGTGCGAAGACCGCCGCGGTCAGGGTGGCCTCCTCCACGTCGAGTCCCTTGACCAGATGGGCGATCGCGGTGAACCCGGTCAGCGCGGCGGCCAGGAGCCACGCGCGGTGCTGGCCACGGCGCAGGCCGGTGGCCAGGAGCATCAGCATCACCCCGGCCGCGAGCGTGCCGGTGGTGGCGGCCGCCGGGAACACCGGCGGAAGGATCTGGGTGACGGCCTCGACCCGGTGGTGGATCGCCGGCGAGGCCGCGCTGATCAGCGCGACGAGCCCGACCAGCCACACCAGCCGGGCGATCACCCGCGGCGAGCCGAGCCGCTCGAAGGCGCTCGCGGGCCGCGAGCGGTACGCCGCCGGCGGCTGCTTCGGCCGCGCCGGCGGCTCCCCGATGCGCCTGACGCGCACCCGGGTGGCGTCGTCGGAGGGCAGGCCGGCGACAGGCGGGCCGGCGACAGGCAGGCCGGCGACAGGCGGGGCGGCGTGCGGTGCGGACAGGGTGATCGAGCGGCGACGGGTGGCGAGCGGGCCCCGGCCGGTGGTGGTTCCGCGAACAGTGCCCATGCGATGCTCCTCAGAATCGGCCCAAGGAAGGTGACGCCTCCACGATCCGTCGCGAGGTGTGATCACGACCTGACTGTCACGCCGCGCGGGGAACGGCGCCGGTGCTCGGCGCCGTACGGTGAGCCATGCCCGTGGGTCTCCTCTGCGCGATCGCCACCGCGCTCTGCTACGGCGTCGGCTCCGTCCTCCAGGCCGCAGCGGCGGCGGAGGCGGCACCCGCGGGCGACCTCGACCTGCGCCTGCTGGTCACCCTGGCCCGGAGCTGGCGCTATCCGGTGGGACTGGCCCTCGACGCCCTCGGCTTCGTCTTCTCGCTCGTCGCCCTGCGGTCGCTCCCGCTCTACGTCGTGCAGTCGATCGCGGCGAGCTTCCTGGCGGTCACCGCCGTGGTCGGCTCGCTGGTCCTCGGCCTGCGGCTGCGCCGGCGCGAGGTCATCGCCCTGCTGGCGGTCGTGGTCGGACTCGGCGTGGTCGGGCTCTCGGCGGCACCGGAGTCGGCGCAGCCCCTCAGCACGCGGACGCAGTGGCTGGTGCTCGGCGCCGCGGCTCTGCTGGCGATCACCGCGGCACCCCTGGCGCGCCTGGGTGGCAGGGCCGGCGCCTGGGCGCTGGGCGCCGTCGCCGGACTCGGGTTCGGCGTGATCGCGCTGGCCGCCCGCGGGCTCACCGCGACGCTGACCTGGCCCGGCCTGCCCCACGACCTCGATCTCCTGCTCACCGCGCCGGCGACCTACGCCGTGCTGGTGGCCACGCCGCTGGCGCTGGTCGCCTACGCCACCGCCCTCCAGCGGGGCAGCGTCGTCCAGGCGACGGCGCCGCTGGTCGTCGGCGAGACGGTGCTGCCGGCGCTCGCCGGGCTCGCGCTCCTGGGCGATCACACCCGTAGCGGATGGGGCCTCCCGGCGGCGGCGGGCTTCGTCGTCGCGGTGGGCGGGGCGCTGGCGCTCGCGCAGTTCGGCGAGGTGACCGCCGACCCGACGCCTCGGCACGACCCTGCGCCGGCCCATCGGCCGGAGGCGTAGGCCCCCGTCCCCACACGATCAGGTTCTGACCAGAGCCGCGCGCTTTGATGATGAGGCCGGCCGCTCACAACAAGGCGCTGGAGTCGACGCCGGCAGTGGGGGTAGGTCATGTCGCTCACCGGAGCCGTCTTCCTCGACGGGGTCATCGCCGTGACCCTCGCGGCCTTCGTCGCCGTGATCGTGCTCTGGCCACGCCTGACCAGGCGTACGCCCTGGCACATCGCGGGGCGGGCGGGCTCGCTGGTCCTCGTCAACCTGCTGGTGCTGCTGACCGCGGCCACCCAGCTCAACGCGTACTTCCTCTTCTACGCCAACTGGGCCGACCTGGCCGGCTCGTTCAGCGGCACCGTCGCCCAGACCACGGTGCACCGGGGCGGGGGCGAGCGCCAGGCGCCCAACATGCCGGTCGCCGGCGTGAAGGCGGCGGTGGCGGCGCAGGTCCCGCCGCTGACCGGGACGCCCAACTCGTCGGGGGCACTCGTCTACACCGTGCACGGCGCGATCAGCGGCCTGACCGGGACGGTGGTCGTGGTGCTGCCACCGGGCTACGACGCAGCGGCCGACGCGACCGAGCGCTACCCGGTGCTGGAGGCGTTCCACGGCTACCCGAGCGCCCCGCAGGGCTGGCTCAAGAACTTCCCGGAGCCGCAGGACGCGCAGCAGCTCGCCACCCAGGGCCAGCTCCGCGCGCCCCTGCTGGTGATCCCGCAGATCGAGTTCCCGGCAGGCGTCGACACCGAGGGCGTGAACGGCCAGGCCGGACGGCCCGCGGTCGAGACCTGGCTGACCCGTGACGTACCGGACTGGGTGGGTTCCCACTTCCGGGTCGATCCCGACCGCAACGGCTGGGCGACGATCGGGGACTCCGCCGGCGGCTACGTGGCGGCGATGGCGACCGTCCTGCACCCCGCCCAGTACGGCGCCGGGATCGTGTTCGGTGGCTACTACCGGCCCGACTTCGGGCCCTACTACCAGCCGTTCGCGCCGGACAGCGCGCCTGGACGACGGTACGACCTCGTCCGCGCCGAGCAGCACGACGCGCCACCGGTCTCGCTGTGGATCCAGACCTCGCACGCCGATCAGCTGAGCTACTCCTCCAGCGCGGACTTCCTGCGTGCGGTCCACCATCCGACGGCGGTGCACGCGGTGGTGCTGCGCAACGCCGGACACCGGCTCTCGATCTGGGTCTCGCTGCTGCCGGAGGCGCTGCGCTGGCTCGGCCAGAACGTGGAGGGCTTCGAGCCGGGCGCACCGACGCCGCCGGTGTCGACCGTCCCGGCGCACGCCTCGACGGTCCTGCAGAGCGGGATCAGGCTCAGGTCGCGCGAGGCAGGCCCGCATCGAGCAGTGCGTGCGCGATCAGCTCGTGCCCGGCGGCATTCGGGTGATCGCCGTCGGCGGCCATCAGGTCGGTGATGTCCTCGCCGGTGCTGTTGAACGCGGTGAAGAGGTCGACGTAGTGCGCGCCCTCGGCGGTCGAGACGGATCGGATCACCGCGTTGGCGCGGTCGGTGAGGCGCAGGGAGGCGTCCAGCCCGGACTGGCCAACGTCGCGACGGGCCACGTCGCCGTCCTGGAAGACGTTCCAGTAGCCGGTGACCAGCACCGTGGTCGGGGCGCTGCCGCGCAGCGCCCGGATCCGCTCGAGCACCGAGGCGAGGTGGGCCCGCAGCGTCGCCACCTCGTCGGCGACGCAGTCGGCGCTGCCGGTTCCGCAGCGGCCGGCGACCACCTGGTCGTGGTGGTCGACGAAGTCGTTGGCACCGATCGTGATCAGGACGATGTCGGAGCGACGTACGGCGCTCTGGTAGCCGGGCCGGCCGAGCTGGCCGAGCAGGCCGGACGTGTCGAGACCGCCGACGGCGAGGTTGTCGACGGAGACCTGCGCGCCGGTGCTCCGGCTCAGCAGCGTGCCGTAGATCTGCGGGAAGGGCCGACATCCGCAGACGTTGCCCGCGGGCACCGAGTCTCCGAGCGCCACCACGGTGTGTCGGGTGCCGGCAGGCGGCGGCGTTGCGGCGGCCGAGGGGCTCGCCGTGGCGGACCGAGGCGCGGAGGAAGGGGCGGTCGAGCGCGGCACCGCGCTCGGGGCGGCGGTTCCGCCCGCTCGCTCCACAAGGAGGACCACGGCTGCGGCCAGGAGGACGGCGACCACGGCGACGAGCGCGACACGACGCAGCGTCATCGCGGACCGGCCGGGCCCGAACCCGGTGTCTCGTCGACCGTCACGGCCTCCAACGTACGGGCGCTCCACGCCGAACACCCTGAACGCCGGCGCACCGCGATCGTGAGCCGCCTCACGCGCGCCTCCCGGGCCGCCGATCGCTCAGCGCGCGGCGGCGGACGCCTCCTCGACCCCACGGGTGGCGAGCTGGTCGGCGAGCTCGTTGTCGGCGACGCCGGCGTGGCCCTTCACCCAGAACCACTCGACCTGGTGCCGCTCGCACGCCGCCTCGAGACGCTGCCACAGATCGGCGTTCTTGACCGGCTGCTTGGCAGCGGTCTTCCAGCCGTTGCGCTTCCAGCCGGCCAGCCACGACGTGATGCCGCTGCGGACGTAGGTGGAGTCGGTGTAGACGTGCACCACGCACGGCCGGTTGAGCGTCTCCAGCGCCTCGCACGGCGCGGTCAGCTCCATCCGGTTGTTGGTGGTGTCGCTCGGGTCGCTGCCGTACATCTCCCGGACGTGCGCGCCGAAGCGCAGCACGGCCCCCCAGCCACCGGGGCCGGGGTTGGGGCGGCAGCCGCCGTCGGTGTGGATGGTGACGACCTCGGCGGGGTCCGGTACGGCGCTCATGCGCTCCAGATCCAGCCGAGCAGACCCTCGAGCGGCTCCGGGAGCGCCTCGAGGGGAACGACCGCGGCCATGGCGGCGGCGTACGTCCGCTTGCGTGCGCCGTTGGCGCTGATGAAGCGGCGCAGCTGCTCGATGGCCTCGTCGCCGCTGTGCGCGTCCTGGTTCTGGAAGGAGCGGAAGCCGCCCAGGTCGTTCTTCTGCTCCAGCAGGGCGGTGACCGCGGTGACGCCGAGCGCGCGGACGAGCTCATCCTCGAGGTCGCGGCGGCAGGCGAAGAAGCCCTGGCGGGAGAGGTCCTCGCCCTCTTGGCGGTTGAGGGCGCGCGCGAAGAAGCGCTCCTCGGCCTCGTCGTAGAGCCCACCGACGCGGCGTCCGGCCGCCGCCTTCTCGGCGATGAAGCGGCCCGCGTTGCCGGCACCGCCCATGCTGACCAGCTCGATGGCGTCGACATCTTCGGCCGTGCCATCCGAGGGGCCCAGCTCGATGCCGTAGCGCGGTGCGAGCGCCTCGACGGCCGCCTTGTCGGAGTCGCCCTCGACGAGGATCGTGATCGGTCGCGCCATGCTCAGAAGTCCTCGTCGGGGTCGTCGTCGTCCTTCGTCCCCCAGCGCCAGTGCGGCGTCGGGCCCTTCCTGATCGCGATGAGGATGAAGACCACGATCACGACGAGGACGTAGAAGAGATAGGCGTACGGGTTCGGGCCACCCTGGTCCTCGCCCTGCGGCAGGAACGGGATCGGCGCCAGGACGAGCAGGAGCACGGCCGCGAGCAGCAGCCAGCCCTGCCACGTCGACGGGGTCCACCCCCAGCCGTAGCGTCGCCGCTTGAACCAGTACGTCACGCCCGGAGCCTAACCGTCGCCGGCGGAGCCTCCGGACGCCGCCCTGGCGCGGGTTGCGGGGCGCTCGAGCGGGTACCGTCGAGGGGACCTGACCCTGCGAGTGAGGAGCGCGATGACCACCATCCTGATCCTGGGCGGACACGGCAAGGTCGCCCTGCGACTGGCCCCGCTGCTGGTCGAGCGCGGAGACGTCGTCACCAGCGTCTTCCGCAACCCCGACCACCGGACCGACGTCGCCGCCACCGGGGCCCGCCCGGTCGTGGCCGATGTCGAGACGCTCGGGACCGAGGAGCTGACCGAGCTCCTGCGCGGCCAGGACGCGGTCGTGTGGTCGGCCGGTGCCGGGGGCGGCGACGAGGCCAGGACGTACGCCGTCGATCGCGACGCCGCGATCCGCAGCATGGATGCCGCGACCGCAGCCGGGGTGGCGCGCTACGTGATGGTCTCCTACCTCGGCGCCCGCCCCGAGCACGGAGTGGCGCCGGACGACGCGTTCCACGCCTATGCCGAGGCGAAGGCCGCCGCCGACGAGCACCTGCGCGCCTCCTCACTCGCGTTCACGGTCCTCGGCCCGGGTCGACTGACCCTGGATGACCCCACCGGGCTGATCGACGTGGTGACCCCGGACGCGGAGGGCGACACCTCGATCACCCGCGCCGACGTCGCGGCCGTGGTCGCGGCGACGCTGCACGACGACAGCACCGTCGGGCGCACGATCGGCTTCTGCAACGGCCGTACGCCGATCGTCGAGGCCATCCGCGGCTAGCGCACGTGGCTCCCGGTCACCGTGGTCCATGATGGGGCCATGGCTGTGCGCGTGGACCTCAACATCTCGCTCGATGGTTTCGCGACCACGACCGATCAGACGCCCGAGAGCCCGTTCGGCGAGGACTGGGGGCGGATGACGGCGGCGTACGTCGCGACCCGGACCTTCCAGACCCGCGTCCTCGGCAAGACCGGCGAGGGCACGACCGGTGTCGACGAGCGGTATGCCGCGGCGTACTTCGAGGGGATCGGCGCCGAGATCATGGGCGCCGGGATGTTCGGCCTCCACACCTTCCCCGACGACCCCGACTGGAAGGGCTGGTGGGGCGACGAGCCGCCGTTCCACTGCCCCGTGTTCGTGCTGAGCCACCGCGAGCAGGCGCCGATCGAGTTCGCGAACGGGACCACCTTCCACTTCCTGACCGCGTCGCCCGACGACGTGCTGGCGCTCGCGACCGAGGCGGCCGGAGGCCAGGACGTACGGGTGGGCGGCGGCCCGACCGTCGTGCGCGACTTCCTCCGCGCCGGTCTCGTCGACCGCCTCCACGTCGCGATCGCCCCGATCCTGATCGGCAGCGGCATCCGGCTCTGGGACGACCTGCGCGGCCTCGAGTCCGGCTACGCGGTGACCTCCGAGACCGCCGAGAGCGGCACGATCCACCTGACGTTCAGCCGCTGAACTCCGCCGGCGTGCAACATCGCGCAGGTGCGGGATGTTGCACGCTCGGAGACGGGGTTCCGGCGCACAGATCCCGCACGTGCGGGATCTGTGCCCTCATGTGTCCTCGCGGCTCTCGCGCTCCAACCGGATCCCGCGCGCGATCAGTGACGGGGTGAGCGTGATCGCGCCGAAGACGAGGAAGGACCGGCCGACGAGGCCGTTGTCACGCAGGCTGCGCTCGGCCTGGTTGCGGACCGGGGTGAGCTTCCTGATGGGCATGACGGCACAGGTGCACGACGGCGCGCGAGGCCCGGGTCGGGACGCCGTCGAGCCCTGCGGGCCGCGGGCACGGGGTCGGTGGCCGGAGTCGGCAGCCGTGGTTCACCACTGATTCCTCCCTACCGTGGACGAACCGCTACAGGTCCGCTCGGGGCCGGCGACACGGATGACGCGGTGGCGTGGCCGACGTGGACGACCACCGTGCCGGCGATGAGGTCGTGCAGGCCGCGGGAGCGGCGCTGGAACGCGATCAGCACCAGGCCGAGGAAGCCGAGGGTGGCCGAGAGCGCGAAGGCCACCGCCCGCACCAGAGCACGGAACGGGCCGACCCGACTGCCGTCGGCGCGCCGCACCCGGACGCCGACCAGCCACTTGCCCACCGTCGCGTCGGCCACGGCGACGCAGACGGTCGCGTACACCGCCGCCCATCCGCCCAGCGCCACGGCCGCGAGCAGCGCGGCGCCCTGATCGGTGAGCCAGTTGCCGGAGAACCCGAACGCATCGAAGACGACGCCGATCACCCACGCCGCCCCGGCGTACGCGGCGAGGACCACGCCGAGGTCGACCAGCCAGGCGAGCAGCCGGCTGACCCCGCCGGCGAACGGGACGCTCTGCCCGGTGCGCGCGTCGTACCACTGCGGGCGGGTCCGCCGGCGCTGCGTGACCCGGTCCACGACGACCGCCGCGAGCCGATCCCCGTCGGCGAGCCGGTCCCGGACGATGTCGAGGGTGCCGCCGGCGAGGTGCCCGGTGGTCTCGGCGACGATCTGCGGGATGCCGGCGCGCTGCACGAGCCGCTCGACGTCGACCCGGGCCATCAGCGCGTCCACGTCGACGCGAGCCAGCACCCGGTTGACGTCGACCCGCTCGATCAGCCGGTCGACGTCGACGTCGTCGAGGACGGCGTTCACGTCGACGTTGTCCAGCACCGCCTCGATCGGCACGATCCCGACCATCTTGCCGGTCACCGCACCCGCGACCCGGCCGATCAGCCCGTGCTCGGGTCCCTGCTCCGGACCGCGCGGTGGCCGGCCGCCGGGTCCCTGCGGAGTGCACATCGGGTCAGGCCTTGCCCTGGGGCCGGCGCTTGCTGATGTAGTAGCCGATCCCGGCCCCGATCACCGTCACGATGGTCAGGGTCAGCCACAGCGGCCAGGTGAGGTGGAACCACAGGAAGCTGATCCGGGTCTCGTCCGGGTTCTGCGCGATGAAGACGACGGCGATCAGGACCAGGACGACGGCGAGCCAGCGCTCGCGCAGGAAGTCGATCATCGGTCCCTCACCTTCGTCGCCCTGGGTGGCGCTCCATGAACGGTGCAGCGTGGATGTGACCGACGCTAGCGCCGCGGTCGCCGAATCACCGCCAACCGCGTCGGCGTGGTGAGTCACCCGACTCAGGGGAGGCGTCCTCCGTCGGCGGCGGGCCAGGGTGTCCGGGTCGGGCCAGTCGATGCGGCCTCATCGCCGCTGCAGGAGGAGAAGGCATGTCGGAGAAGCCGAACATCTTGATCATCTGGGGCGATGACATCGGCATCAGCAACCTCAGCTGCTACAGCAACGGCCTGATGGGCTATCGCACGCCCAACATCGACCGGGTCGCGGAGGAGGGCGTGCTGTTCACCGACTACTACGGCGAGCAGAGCTGTACGGCAGGGCGCGCCGCGTTCATCACCGGCCAGAACCCCTATCGCACCGGGCTGACCAAGGTCGGCTTCCCGGGCGCCGACATCGGCTTGCGGGCCGAGGACCCGACGATCGCCACCGCGCTGAAGAGCCTCGGGTACGCCACCGGCCAGTTCGGCAAGAACCACTTCGGCGACCGCGACGAGTTCCTGCCGACCATGCACGGCTTCGACGAGTTCTTCGGCAACCTCTACCACCTCAACGCCGAGGAGGAGCCCGAGCTCCCCGACTACCCGACCGAGGAGGAGTTCCCGAACTTCCGCAAGCGGTTCGGCCCGCGCGGCGTCATCCACGCGTGGGCCAACGGGGACGGCACCCAGCGGATCGAGGACACCGGCCCGCTCACCAAGGAGCGGATGAAGACGATCGACGACGAGATCGTGCCCGAGGCGCTGCGCTTCATGGGTGAGGCGAAGGACGCGGACACCCCGTTCTTCGTCTGGCTCAACACCACCCACATGCACTTCCGCACCCACATCAAGGACGGCTCGCGCGGGCAGGCGGGTCGCTGGCAGTCGGAATACCACGACGTGATGGTCGACCACGACGCGCTGGTCGGGTCGGTGCTCGACTACCTGGACGAGAACGGCTTGGCGGAGAACACCATCGTGATGTACTCCACCGACAACGGTCCGCACATGAACTCCTGGCCCGATGCCGGCATGACGCCGTTCCGCAGCGAGAAGAACTCGAACTGGGAGGGTGCCTACCGGGTGCCGGCGATGGTGCGCTGGCCCGGGCACATCCCCGCCGGGGAGGTGCGCAACGGCATCGTCAGCCACAACGACTGGTTCATCACGCTGCTCGCCGCCGCCGGGGACGCCGACGTCGCGAACCGGCTGAAGGCCGGGACCGACCTGGCCGGAGCCTCGTACAAGGTCCATCTCGACGGGCACAACCAGCTCGACTACGTCACCGGGGCCGCGGAGAAGAGCCCGCGCAACCACTTCTTCTACGTCTCCGACGACGGCGACCTGACCGCACTGCGCTACGACAACTGGAAGTTCGTCTTCCTCGAGCAGCGCGCCACCGGCACCCTGCGGATCTGGCAGGAGCCGTTCACCGAGCTGCGCTTCCCGAAGCTGTTCAACCTGAAGACGGATCCGTACGAGCGGGCGGACGTCACCTCGAACACCTACTTCGACTGGGTGCTGGACCACATCTGGCTCTTCGTCCCCGCGCAGGCGTACGTTGCCGAGATGATCCAGTCGTTCCAGGAGTTCCCGGTGCGCCAGACGCCGCCGAGCTTCAGCGTCGACCAGGTGCTCGCCAAGCTGCAGTCGGTCGCCGGGAGCAGCTGAGGATGCAGGTCGACCTGCCCGGTGGCACCTTCCGGATGGGCTCCGACGACCACTACCCGGAGGAGGCGCCGACCCACCACGTACAGGTCGGCGCCTTCGCCATCGACGTGCGCCAGGTGACCAACGCGGAGTTCGCCGCGTTCGTCGAGGCCACCGGCTACGTGACGGTCGCCGAGCGCCCGCTCGACCCGGCCGACTACCCGGATGCGCCGGCGGAGAACCTGCAGCCCGGCTCGATGGTGTTCACGCCGACCCGCGGGCCGGTCGACCTGCGCCACCTCAGCCAGTGGTGGCGTTGGAAGCCGGGCGCTTGCTGGAAGCACCCGAGCGGTCCCGCGAGCGGCATCGACAAGCGGTTGGATCATCCGGTCGTGCACGTGGCGCACGCCGACGCGGCCGCGTACGCCGCCTGGGCCGGTGGAGCGCTGCCGACTGAAGCCGAGTGGGAGTACGCCGCCCGCGGAGGACTCGACGGCGCGGCCTTCACCTGGGGAGACGAGGCGCGTCCGGGCGGCAGGATCATGGCGAACACCTGGGACGGCCCCGACTTCCCCTGGCGCAGCACCGGCGAGAGCGGCTTCCAGCGGACCGCCCCGGTCGGCAGCTTCCCGCCCAACGGCTTCGGGCTCTTCGACATGGCCGGCAACGTCTGGGAGTGGACCGAGGACTGGTGGACCGCGCAGCACCCCGACGCCCACGGTGGCCCGGCCTGCTGCGCCCCCGAGGCGCCGCGCGGCGGTGATCTCGCGGGCAGCTACGACCCCGCCCAGCCGCAGTTCAAGGTCGGCCGCAAGGTGATCAAGGGCGGGTCGCACCTGTGTGCCGACTCCTACTGCCTGCGCTATCGGCCCGCCGCGCGCCGCCCCCAGATGATCGACACCGGGATGAGCCACATCGGGTTCCGATGCGTCACCCGTCCCCGAACGGAAGGACTGACCCTTGTCTGAGAACCTGCTCCCGTCATGGCGCCCGGGCCCGACCCGCGACGCGATCCTGGCCTTCCTCGATGCTGCCGAGTCGGTGCCCGTACGCGAGCGGGTGGCCTACTT
This sequence comes from Nocardioides sp. JCM 18998, assembly GCF_055391535.1. Lineage (NCBI taxonomy): Bacteria > Bacillati > Actinomycetota > Actinomycetes > Propionibacteriales > Nocardioidaceae > Nocardioides > Nocardioides sp. JCM 18998. Next base: position 2,357,192 of record NZ_AP043886.1, on the reverse strand, counting down.
CGACAACGACGGCACGATGTGGACCGAGAAGCCGGAGTACGTCCAGATGTACTTCTTCCTCGATGCGCTCAAGCGCCGGGTGGAGGCCGATCCGAAGCTCGCCGAGCGTGCCGAGTATGCCGCGCTGATCCACCAGGACCACGAGGCGATCGGCAAGCTTGGCCTGCCGGCGATCGTCTTCGCCCTGGCCGAGCTCTTCGAGGGACAGACGCCCGAGGAGTTCGCCGCCGAGGCGCGCGGCTTCGCGACCCGCCACCCGGGTCGGGTGTTCGCCCCGATGCTGGAGCTGATCGAGGAGCTGCGGCGTCGCGAGTTCACCGTCGGTCTCATCACCGGCGGCGGGACCGAGTTCGTCCGAGCGGTGAGCGAGGACCTCTACGGCGTACCGCCCGAGCTGGTGGTCGGCTCCCTGATCGACTACACCTTCGAGCGCGACGCCCACGACCGCCCCGAGCTGCGCCGCACCGCGCAGATCCTCGGCCACGCCAACGAGGGCGAGCCGAAGGTGCTCAACATCCAGACCCAGCTGGGACGGCGCCCGATCTTCGCGGCCGGCAACTCCAGCGGCGACCGGGAGATGCTCGAGTGGACCGCCGCCGGCACCGGTCCGACGATGGCGATGCTGGTGGTGCACGATGACGCGGACCGCGAGTTCAGCTACGCCGGCGAGGGCGTCACCACCGCCAACGACGAGTCGATCACCGACGTCGGCACCCGGCTCGGCTGGACGCTGGTCAGCATCGCCCGGGACTGGGAGACCGTCTTCTAGCCCGCCCGGAGGTCGAGCCTGTCGAGACCCCGCAGATCGAGCCCCGGAGGTCGAGCCTGTCGAGACCCCCGCAGATCGAGCCCCGGAGGTCGAGCCTGTCGAGACCCCCGCAGATCGAGCCCCGGAGGTCGAGCCTGTCGAGACCCCCGCAGATCGAGCCCCGGAGGTCGAGCCTGTCGAGACCCCTCAGCACGTGCCAGATCGTGCAGGTGCGGGATCTGTGCCGCTGCCTAGCCGCGCAGCCGGTCGCGGCGCACGATGAACCGCTCGAACAGGACGGTCGCGAGCGGCGGGATGCTCGCCACCAGACCGAGGGCCCACAGCCCGAACGACCAGCGGAACGATCGAGCGGCCAACGTCGTGGACACCACGTACGCGACGAACGCCATCCCGTGGATGGGTCCCATGATGTGCACGCCGGTGGCGTTGTGGCCGACGACGTACTTGAACAGCATCCCGATCAGCAGGCCCGCCCAGGTGACGGCCTCGATCAGTGCGGTGGCCCGGAAGGCCAGCGCGATGGCACGGTGCTCGCCGGGCTGCTCGGCGGCCGGGGCCTCGGTGGCGATGACGTCGTTCGACATGGTTGCTGGTCCTCTCAGGACTCGTCGGTGGTTCGTACGTGCCTGGCTCGGCGAGGCCGGATCCGGCCCCAGACCAAACTGCCCGCCCCTGTGAGGAAGCCGATTCCGTAACCAGCACCCAGACCAGCGGCGAACAGCGCGGCCGTCTCGGCGAGCGAGGTCGCCGGGTCATCCCAGACGTGGACGGAATCCGTGTCGGACACAACGCGGACGACGTCGTGCTTGTCGCCGACCTGGCTGCGGTCACACCCCTCTTCGTTGGTGAATGTGGCGGGCAGCCCGGTCGGCGGGTTCGCCGAGACCCAGATCAAGCGGTAGACGTCGGCGGAGCCGGACTTGCCACAGTGGTCGGTCCGCCCGGTCCGCTCGGCGACGACGACCTGAGCATGCTCGACGGGGCGACCATGGACGTGTGCCCACTGGCGGAGTCCGACGGCGCCGAGGATCAACCCGAGCAGGAGCCCGGCGCCGGGAGCGATGACAAGAACGACACGCCGGAACCCGTTCTGCCGATCCGTCCACTCCCAGATCCGGCCGATCAGCCTCATACGTTGAAGCGGAACTCCACCACGTCGCCGTCCTGCATCACGTAGTCCTTGCCCTCCATGCGAGCCTTGCCGACCTCGCGTGCCTTCGCGACGGAGCCGGCGGCGATGAGGTCGTCGTACGAGACGATCTCCGCCTTGATGAAGCCCTTCTGGAAGTCGGTGTGGATCACACCGGCTGCCTCGGGGGCGGTGGCGCCCTTGTTGATCGTCCAGGCGCGCACCTCCTTCGGACCGGCGGTGAGGTAGGTCTGCAGGCCGAGGGTGTCGAAGCCGACGCGGGCGAGCTGGTTGAGGCCGGACTCGTCGATGCCGAGGTCGTTGAGCATCTCGAGCGCCTCCTCGTCGGTCATCTCGATGAGCTCGGACTCGATCTTGGCGTCCAGGAAGATCGCCTCAGCGGGGGCGACCAGCTCCCGCATCGACGCCTTGAGCGACTCGTCGGCCAGCTCGTCGGTGTCGCAGTTGAAGACGTAGATGAACGGCTTCGCAGTGAGCAGGGAGAGCTCGCGGAGCAGCTCGCGGTCGATCTTGGTGGAGATGATCGGGGTACCCGCCTCGAGCGCCTCCTTGGCCTCCTGGGCGGCCTCGAAGTTCGCGACGAGGTCCTTGTTCTTGCGGGACTCCTTGTCGAGGCGGGTGATCGCCTTCTCGACGGTCTCGATGTCGGCCAGGATCAGCTCGGTCTGGATCGTCGAGATGTCGGAGCCCGGGTTGACCTCGCCGTCGACGTGGGTGACGTCGTCGTCGCGGAAGACGCGGGTGACCTGGCAGATCGCGGCCGACTCGCGGATGTGCGCGAGGAACTTGTTGCCCAGGCCCTCGCCCTGCGAGGCGCCGCGGACGATGCCGGCGATGTCGACGAACTCGACGGTGGCGGGCAGCAGCCGCTCCGAGCCGTAGATCTTGGAGAGCTCCGCCAGCCGCGCGTCGGGCACGCCCACGACGCCGACGTTCGGCTCGATCGTCGCGAACGGGTAGTTCGCGGCGAGCACGTTGTTCTTGGTCAGCGCGTTGAAGAGCGTCGACTTGCCCGCGTTCGGGAGACCGACGATGCCAATGGTGAGAGCCACGAGGCCTGAGTCTAAGGAGTCCGCGCGGGTCGAGCCGATTCCGCGTGACGCCGTCCGCCCGCTGGTGTTGGGTGTTCGTATGACCGTGACCGTGCACGCCATCACCTTCGACTGCGCCGATGCTCGTGCACTCGCCGACTTCTGGGCCGACCTGACCGGCTGGAACGTCTTCTACGACGAGGACGACAACGAGGTGCTGGTCGCACCGCACTATCCCAACGACGACGGCACCTCGCTGCTGTTCATCCGGGTGCCCGAGGGCAAGACTGCGAAGAACCGGATCCACCTGGACCTGGCGCCGACCGACGCCGGCCGCGACGAGCAGGTCGAGCATGCCCTGGACCTCGGCGCGACGCTGCTCGACGACCGTCGCCAGCCCGACGGGGCGGGATGGGTCGTCCTGGCCGATCCGGAGGGCAACGAGTTCTGCATCGTGCGCAGCGAGGCCGAGCGGGGCGGCCAGGCGCCGCGGGCGATCAAGCTCGCCTGAGCGGGTAGGTTTCCGGGGTGCGCATCGCGACCTGGAACGTCAACTCCATCCGCACCCGGATCGACCGGGTGCACGCCTTCATCGACCGACACGACATCGACGTGCTCGCCGTCCAGGAGACCAAGGCGAAGGTCGACCAGATCCCGACCATGGAGCTGGAGCTGCGGGGGTACGAGATGGCCGCCGTCGGTCACTCGCAGTGGAACGGCGTCGCGCTCTTCTCCCGGGTCGGGCTCGAGGACGTCCAGGTGGGCTTCGAGGGCATGCCGCTCTACGGCGAGCCGGAGACCGCCGAGGCGCGCGCCATCTCCGCGGTGTGCGGCGGCGTGCGGATCGCCTCGCTCTACGTCCCGAACGGCCGCAAGCCCGACGACCCGCACTACGTCTACAAGCTCGACTGGCTGGCCCGGCTGCGCGAGGCCTCGCAGGCCTGGCTCGACTCTCCGACCGCACTGGTGGGTGACTGGAACGTCTGCCCGTACGACGAGGACTGCTTCGACCCCTCGCAGTTCAAGAACTCCACGCACCTGACCCCGGCCGAGCGGGAGGCGTTCTTCGCGATCGAGAAGGACTACCGCGACGTGGTGCGGCCGTACACCCCGGGCCCGGACGTCTACACCTACTTCGACTACTACCGCCAGCGCTTCGAGCGGAACCGTGGCCTGCGGATCGACTTCGTCCTCGGCTCCCCCGCCTTCGCCTCGCGGGTGACGGGCGCCTTCATCGACCGCGACGAGCGCGACCCCGCCCAGGGCACCGGCGCCCCGTCGGACCACGCCCCGGTGGTCGTCGACCTCGCTGACTGATCGTGACGACCCTGCGGAGTGCGGACTCCTCCGACGTTCGGGACCTGATGGCCCTGTGGCACGTCGCCGCCGAGAACGACTCCCGCCCGACCGACACCGCCGAGAAGTTCGAGCTGCTGCTGGCGCGCGACCCGGAGGCATGCACGGTGGCCGAGCAGGACGGCCGGCTGGTGGGCTCCCTCGTCTCCGGCTGGGACGGATGGCGGGCCCATCTGTATCGCCTCGCCGTGCACCCGGACGTACGCCGCCAAGGCGTCGGCCGGCTGCTCCTCGCGCATGCGGAGGAGCGCTTCCGTGCACTCGGGGCGGCCCGGATCGACGCGATGGTCCTCGAGGGCAACGACCTGGGTCAGACCATCTGGCGAGCCGCCGGCTACGCGCCGCAGCCGGACTGGCGACGGTGGGTCAAGCCGCTGGACTGAGGCCGGTCCCGCGACGGCGTTCCGAGGCGCGATCTCAAAACTGTCAGGGGTCGCTGCCACGGTGAGCGCATGGAGATCTTCGCGCTCTTCGTCGCCCTCGTGGTCGGCCTCGCCCTCGGCGCCCTGATCGGCGTCTTCTGGATCCGGTCGCGTCCCGCCGCGCTGGAGGGCGCCCTCGATCAGGCCGAGGTGATGCAGAGCCTCGACCGGCTCAGCGACCAGATGCACCACCTCGACCGGGAGCGGGCGCAGTGGCAGGGCCGGTTCCACGCCCAGGTCGACCAGCTGCAGCGCGAGACCCGGACGCTGTCGACGGCGCTGCGCCGTCCGCAGGTGCGGGGCCGCTGGGGCGAGCTGCACCTGCGCCGGGCGGTGGAGCTGGCCGGGCTGGTCGACCGCTGCGACTTCAGCGAGCAGGTCCGGGTCGAGGATGGCGCGCTCCGCCCCGACCTGGTCGTCCACCTCGCCGGCGGCCGCGAGATCGTCGTCGACGCCAAGGTCCCCCTCGACGCCCACCTCGATGCGACCAGCACCGAGGACGACGCCGAGCGGCAGCACCACCTCAACCGGCACGCGCACCAGCTGCGCACCCACATCGACCAGCTCGGCTCGAAGGCCTACTGGCGCTCCCTGCCCGGCAGTCCCGAGTTCGTCGTCCTCTTCGTGCCGGCCGAGTCGTTCCTCGCCGCCGCGCTGGAGACCGACGGCTCGCTGATCGAGTACGCCGCCGCCCGCCAGGTCGTGCTCGCCACCCCGACGACCCTCATCGCCCTGCTGCGCACGGTCGCCCACGGCTGGTCCCAGGAGACCCTCGCCGACGAGGCCCGCCAGATCCACCGGCTCGGCCGCGACCTGCACCACCGGCTGGCCACCTTCAGCGGCCACCTCGACGCGGTCGGCCGCTCCCTCAACGCGACCGTCACCCGCTACAACCAGGCGATCGGCTCCCTCGAGGGCCGGGTCCTGGTCGCCGCCCGCCGCTTCGGCGAGCTCGGCGTCACCGACGAGCAGCTGCCGTCACCGCGGCCCGTCGAGCTCCACGCCGTGCGGCGCGCCGCCGTCGACGACGCGGGGCAGGACCCTAACGTGGCCATCTAGAAGGAAGGTTCAGGCGATGACCCACACCATCTGGGATGAGGGCGAGGAGCCCGGCGCGCGCGTCGTGGCGCTGGCCGTCGCGCTCGCATTGAGCGTCGCCATCGTGGAGAGCGGCCTCGGCACGCACATCGGCCTGCTCTTCGACCTCTGCTTCATCATGATCTGCGCCGGGGTGGCGATCCTGGTGCACCCGCGCGACTTCTTCGCCGTCGGCGTGCTGCCGCCGCTGCTCATGCTCGGCGTCATCGCGCTGTTCGCGATCGGCAACCGCGACGGCCTCGGCGGCGATGTCGGGGACGGCTTCCTGCAGGCGGTCGTCTCCGCGCTGGGTCGTCACGCGGTCGCGCTCGGGCTCGGCTACGCGGCGACGCTGGCCTGCCTGGTGATCCGGCGCAACCGGCTCAACCACGCCCGGGGCGCGAGCACCCGGCCCGTCAGCCCAGGAAGCGGGACGAGTCGCCCGCGCCCTCCCGCATCACCTCGGGAGCCCCATCCGACCAGTCGATGACCGTGGTCGGCTCGGCCGGCGTGTCACCGGCCTCCACCACGACGTCGACGACGTGGTCGAGCTCCTCCTTGACGTCCCAGCCGCTGGTCCGCGGCTCGGTCTCGCCCGGCATGATCAGCGTCGAGGAGAGGATCGGCTCGCCGAGCTCCTCGAGGATCGCCTGCACCACCACATGATCGGGGATGCGCACGCCGACGGTCTTCTTCTTCGGGTGCAGCAGCCGCCGCGGGACCTCCGGCGTGGCCGGCAGGATGAACGTGAACGGCCCCGGCGTCGCCGACCGGATCGCCCGGAAGGCGCTGTTGTCGACGTGCACCATCGTGCCGAGCTGGGAGAAGTCCTTGCAGACCAGCGTGAAGTGGTGGCGGTCGTCGAGACCGCGGATCGTCAGGATCCGGTCGCGGCCGTCCTTGTTGCCCAGCCGCGAGCCGAGCGCGTAGCCCGAGTCGGTCGGGTAGGCGATCAGCTCGTCGTTGCGCAGCGCGTCGACGATCTGCGCCACCAGGCGCGGCTGCGGGTTGTCCGGGTGGACGTCGAGATAGCGAGCCATCAGCGGCCAGCCTCCTTCAGGGCGCGGCGCAGCTCCACGGGAAGCGCGAAGACGAGGGACTCCTCGGCCGAGGTGACCGTACGGGCATCGGGGTAGCCGCGCTCGGCGAGCCAGCCGAGCACCGCCTGGACCAGCTCCTCCGGGACGCTGGCACCGCTGGTGACCGAGACCGTAGCGACGCCCTCGAGCCAGGCCTCGTCGATCTCGCTGGCGTCGTCGACGCGGTAGGCGGCGCCGGCGCCGGCCTCGAGCGCGACGTCGACCAGGCGCATCGTGTTGGAGGAGTTGCGCGAGCCGACCACGATCACCAGGTCCGAGGGGGCCGAGATCTCCTTGATCGCGAGCTGGCGGTTCTGGGTGGCGTAGCAGATGTCGTCGCTCGGCGGGTCGAGCAGCTCGGGGAAGCGCGCCTTGAGCGCATTGACCGTCTCCATCGTCTCGTCGACCGACAGCGTGGTCTGGGAGAGCCAGACCAGCTTCTTCGGGTCGCGGACGACGACGTTGTCGACGTCGGAGGGGTGCTCGACCAGCTGGATGTGCTCGGGCGCCTCGCCCATCGTGCCCTCGACCTCCTCGTGGCCGGCGTGACCGATGAGCAGGATGTCGAAGTCCTGGTCGGCGAAGCGCTTCGCCTCCAGGTGGACCTTGGTGACCAGCGGGCAGGTCGCGTCGATCGTCTTGAGCCCGCGCACCTGGGCGTCGGCATGGACGGCCGGAGAGACGCCGTGCGCGGAGAAGATCACAGTGGCGCCGGCCGGCACCTCGTCGAGCTCCTCGACGAAGATCGCGCCGCGCGAGCGCAGGTCGCCGACGACGTGCTTGTTGTGCACGATCTCCTTGCGGACGTAGATCGGGGCGCCGTACAGCTCCAGCGCCTGCTCGACGGTGACGACCGCGCGATCGACGCCGGCGCAGTAGCCGCGCGGGGAGGCGAGCAGGACCGCCTTCTCCTCGTCGGAGATCACGCGCGGTGTGCCGAGGTCGATGCTCATGGGCGCAAGTCTACGGAGCAGGCTTCGGACTGTCGGATCGCGACAGTAGGGTCACCCGCATGGCCCTGGAGACCTCCCTCGAGTCACCGGCACCGGTGCGGCAGATCGCCAACGCGATCTCCGGCTGGATCGACCGGCTGGGGGCGGTGTGGGTCGAGGGCCAGATCGCCCAGGTCAACCGCCGCCCGGGGATGCAGACCGTCTTCCTCACCCTGCGCGACACGGTCGCCGACATCTCGATCCCGGCGACGTGCAGCCGCACGATGTTCGACGGCCTCAACCCGCCGCTGGTCGAGGGCGCCAGCGTGGTCGTGCACGGCAAGCCGTCCTACTACGCCAACCGCGGCTCCCTGTCGCTGGCGATCCGGGAGATCCGGATGGTCGGGCTCGGCGAGCTCCTCGCCCGGCTCGAGCGTCGTCGTCAGCTCCTCGCCGCCGAGGGGCTATTCGCGCACGAGCTCAAGCGCCGCCTGCCGTTCCTCCCCCGCACCGTGGGCTTGGTCACCGCGCCCAACTCCGCGGCCGAGCGTGACGTCCTGGAGAACGCGCGGCGCCGCTGGCCGGCGGTGACCTTCGAGGTCGCGTACGCCGCGATGCAGGGTCCGCGCTCCGCCGAGGAGGTGATCGGCGCCCTCCAGCGCCTCGACAAGAACCCCGACGTCGACGTCATCGTGATCGCGCGCGGCGGCGGCTCGGTCGAGGACCTGTTGCCGTTCTCCGACGAGGCGATGATCCGCGCGGTCCACGCCGCGAGCACCCCGGTCGTCTCCGCGATCGGCCACGAGCCCGACTCCCCGCTGCTCGACCTGGTCGCGGACGTACGGGCCTCGACGCCGACCGACGCCGCCAAGCTGGTCGTGCCCGACGTGGCCGAGGAGCTGCGCCTGGTCGAGGTGGCCCGCCACCGGCTCCGCGGCTCGATGACCCTGTGGCTCCAGCGCGAGCAGAACCTCCTCGACTCGCTGCGCTCCCGCCCGGCGCTGGCCGACCCCACCAGCCTGATCGGCGGCCGGCTCGACGAGATCGCCCAGCTGCGTGAGCGCACCCGCCGCAGCCTCGGCCACCGGCTCGACCGGGCGTTCGACGACATCGCGCACCAGCGCGCACGGGCGCGTGCTCTCAGCCCCCTCGAGACGCTGCGCCGCGGATACGCCGTGGTTCAGGACGCCGAGGGGCATGTCCTGGCCGGCGTCGCCGGCACCGCGCCCGGCGCCAAGCTCAACATCCGGCTGGCCGACGGCCGCCTGCACGCCACCACCGACGAGATCGAGGAGATGCCAGGCGATGGCAACGAAGAAGACTGACGCCGCTGCACCCGCCCCGGCGAGCACCCCGGAGACGGCCGAGGAGCCCACGCCCTCGTACGAGGAGGCCCGCGAGGAGCTGATCGAGGTGGTCCGCCGACTCGAGACCGGCGGCACCACGCTCGAGGAGTCGCTGGCGCTGTGGGAGCGCGGCGAGCGCCTCGCCACGATCTGCCAGGACTGGCTCGAGGGCGCCCGCGCGCGACTCGACGCCGCCGCGAGGGCGGCCTCGGATCAGGACTGAGCGGGCGCCGAGCCGGTCGAGGCGCCGGCCAGCTTCTTCGCGGTCAGCGACCGCATGAACGCGGTGAAGTCGGCCTTGTCGGCCGAACCGTAGACGAGCAGCACGTCGTCGCCGACGGTGACCGCGTAGCCGGTGTCGCCGCCGCGGTCGGTGTAGGTCGCCCACGAGTCGCCGAACGCGGTGTCGATCGTCGTCGCGGCGCCCTTCTCGGCGTCCTTGTCGACGTAGGTCGTGATCATCGAGTCCAGCGACGTCGACTCGAGCCGCAGGCCCACGAACGTGTCGTGGTCGGTGACCGCGCCGAGGCTCCAGGACGGCTTGGTGCCGAGTCCGCTCTGCGGGGTGTAGTCCGCACTGGTGGCGGTCCAGCCCTGCGGCAGCGAGGTCGGGTAGATGACGTCGAGCGGCGCGCCGGCGGCCTGCAGGTCGGAAACCGTCGAGCGGTAGTCGACGGCGACCGCATCGCCGCTGGGGTGCTTGTGGAGCCCGTAGTTCAGCGCCCAGAACCCGACCACCGCGACGACCAGCACGATCATCGAGGCGAGGAGACCCCGGAAGGTCCGCGGATAACGACTGGCGCCCTGCTCACTCACGCCCGCCATCGTCTCAGGTGCCCCCAGGCCGGACCGAAACGGCGCCAACCGCACCTGCCCCGCGGAGCGCGGTGCGCACTGCCTACCCTTGGCCTCGTGATCGGGGTCGTGTGTCTGCTGGCGCTGCTGGTGACCGCCCACCGCCACCCCAGCCCCCGCACGGAGGCCCTGGTCTCGGTCGCCGTCGCGGGGCTCGTCCTCGGCACGGGCTACGTCAGCCGCCACGACGCGGCGGACGCGGTCGATCACCTGCTGCCCGTGGTCGGCTTCCTGGTCGCGATCCTGGTCGTCGCGGAGGTCTGCGCGCGAGCCGGCCTCTTCGAGGCCGCCGCCGACCTGGTCCGCGACCACTCCCGCCGCGATCCGCAGCGGCTCTTCCTCGGCGTCTTCCTGCTGGCCGCCGTGGTCACCACCGTGCTCAGCCTCGATGCGACGGTCGTGCTGCTGACCCCGGTCGTGATCGTCGCGGCCCGCGGGTTCGGGGCGTCCGGCTCCCCCGGCGCGTACGCCTGCCTGCGGCTGGCGAACTCCGGCTCGCTCCTGCTGCCGGTCGCCAACCTCACCAACCTGCTGGCGATGCCGTACCTGCACCTGACGTTCGCGGGATTCGCGGCACGGATGGCGCTCCCTCTCGTGGTCGTCCTCGTCGTCGAGTACGTCGGGTTGCGGGTGATCTTCCGCCGGGACCTGCAGCGTGAGGGGACGGGCCCGAACGGCGCGCCGTCCGAGGGGCTCCCCGCGCAGGAAGCGAGGCGGCGAGGAACGAGCCGGCTTGCGCCCGGAGCGTGTCCCCTCGGACGGGGTGCCGGGCGGGACCGTCCCCAGCTGCTGGTCCCGGCGGGAGTCGTCGGCGTGATGCTGGTGGCGTTCGGGGTGCTGAGTCCGCTCGGGGTCGAGCCGTGGGTGCCGGCGGCGGTGGCTGCCGTCGTGCTGCTGGCCTGGGCCAGCCGTGGTCGGCTCCTGACGCCTCGCGAAGCCCTCCACTCCGCGCACCCCTCGTTCGCGCTGTGGGTGCTGGCGCTGGGGGTGACGGTCGCGGGACTGGCCGACGACTTCCTCGGGGACCTGGTCGAGCGCGTCCTCCCGGACGGCACCGGCTTCGGTGCTCTCCTGCTGATCGCGGTGATCGCCACCGTGGCCGCGGCGCTGCTGGCCAACCTCTCCGCGACCCTGCTGATCGTGCCGGCGCTGGTGCCGCTGGGCGACACCGCGATCCTCGCGGCGCTGCTCGGGCTGACGATCGGCGCGGGCCTGACCTGGACCGGCAGTCTGGCCAACCTGCTCTGGCGGCGCACCCTCGCGCGTGGCGGGATCACACCGAGCAACGGCCGCTTCCACCTGGTCTCGCTGACGCTGACCCCGCTGGCGTTGCTCGCCGCGGTCGCCGCGCTGGCGGTGACCAGCTGATCGTGTAACGCCCGGAAAAATTGCGGGATAAGTCTCCGTCTCTGGATCGTTCAAGCGAAGAATCACCCCTTCACCTGCGGTTACAGTCGGCCCCATGACCGACTCCCAGCGCCCTGACTCCCTGGATGCCGCGCCCCAGGCACCGGACCGCAACCTGGCACTCGAGCTGGTGCGCGTCACCGAGGCGGCCGCCATGGCGGCCGCCCGTTGGGTCGGTCGCGGCGACAAGAACGGCGCCGACGGGGTCGCGGTCAACGCCATGCGCGTGCTGATCTCGACGGTCTCGATGGACGGCACCGTCGTCATCGGCGAGGGCGAGAAGGACAACGCCCCGATGCTCTACAACGGCGAGCGGGTCGGCGATGGCACCGGGCCCGAGGTCGACGTCGCGGTCGACCCGATCGACGGCACCACGCTGACCGCCAAGGGGATGGGCAACGCCGTCTCGGTGATGGCGGTGGCGCCCCGCGGCACGATGTACGACCCCTCGGCCGTCTTCTACATGGAGAAGCTGGTGACCGGCCCGGAGGCCGCCGACGTCGTCGACATCCGCGTCCCGGTCTCGGAGAACATCTTCCAGGTCGCCAAGGCGAAGGGCTCCAAGCCGTCCGATGTCACCGTGATCGTGCTGGACCGCCCGCGCCACGCGGACCTCGTCGAGGAGATCCGCAGGACCGGCGCCCGGATCAAGTTCATCACCGACGGCGACGTCGCCGGCGCCATCTCGGCCGCCCGCACCACCGACTCGGGCGCCGACCTGCTCCTCGGCATCGGCGGTACGCCGGAGGGCATCGTGGCGGCCTGCGCGATGAAGGCGATGGGCGGCACCATCCAGGGGCGGCTGTGGCCCAAGGACGACGACGAGCGGCAGAAGGCGCTCGACGCCGGCCACAACCTCGACCCCGACTTCGTGCTGCACACCAGCGACCTGGTCACCGCCGACGACTGCTTCTTCGTCGCCACCGGCATCACCGACGGCGACCTGATGCACGGCGTGCGCTACCTCCCGCGCGGCAGCGTCGTCACCGACTCCCTGGTGATGCGCTCGCGCTCGGGCACGATCCGCAAGATCACCTCCGAGCACCAGCTCTCGAAGCTGCAGGCCTACTCCGCGATCAACTTCGACGACTGAGCCGATGAGCGCCTCCGAGGAGCGGGTCGTCACGCTGCCCAGCGGCGTCGACCTCTGCTACCAGACGTTCGGCGACCCCGCCGACGAGCCGCTGCTGCTGGTGATGGGCCTGGCCTGCTCGATGGTCTGGTGGCCCGACGAGCTCTGCGAGGAGCTGGCCGCGACCGGCTTCCACGTGATCCGCTTCGACAACCGCGACGTCGGCCGCTCCAGCCGGATGACCGGCCGCGTCACCGTGTCGATGATGGTCCGGGCCTTCGCCGGCGTCCCCACCAGGGCCGCGTACTCCATCTCCGACCTGGCCGCCGACGCGATCGGCCTCCTCGACGCCCTCGGCATCGAGCGGGCACACGTCTGCGGCGTCTCGATGGGCGGCATGATCGCCCAGACGATCGCCGTCGAGCACCCCGAGCGGCTCTCCTCGCTGGTCTCGGTGATGTCGACGACCGGCAGCCGGCGGGTCGGCTGGCAGCACCCGATCGTCCTGCCCGGCATGCTCCGCTCCGCCCCGGGCCGGGAGGCGTACCTCGACCGGATGGTCGCCTTCTGGCGACTGGTCGGATCGCCGGCCTATCCCACCACGGCCGAGGAGACCCGCACCCTGGCCGAGGCGTCCTGGGAGCACGGCGTCTCCAGCGCCGGCGCCGGGCGCCAGACGATGGCGGTCCTCACCCAGCGCGACCGGACCCGGGCGCTGCGCTCGGTGACGGCGCCGACCGCCGTGATCCACGGGCTCGCCGACCGGATGGTGCACGCGTCGGGAGGCCGGGCCACCGCGAAGGCCGTGCCCGGCGCCCGGCTGCGCCTCATCGAGGGCATGGGCCACGACCTGCCCCGGCCGCTGTGGCCGGTCTTCGTCGAGGTGATCCGCGAGACCGCCGACCGGGCCGGCATCACGGCCTGAGCGAGGCGTGGGACGCCGAACGGCGCCGCCCTCCCGGAGGAGGACGGCGCCGTTCGTAAGCGCTGCGTCAGATCACGCCGTGCTCGATCACTCGGAGAGGCGCAGGCCGCTCTCGGTGTCGAAGACGTGGACGTCGGCCGGGTCGGTGGTGACGTAGATCGTGTCGCCCTTGTTGACCTTGTCGGTGCGGCTGACGCGGACGATGACCGAGGACGGGGTGCCCTCGACGTCGCAGGAGCCGTAGACGAACGAGTCGGAGCCGAGCTCCTCGACGACGGTGACCTTGACCGGCAGGCCCTCACCGGCGCCGACGAGGCGCCAGGCCTCCGGGCGGACGCCGACGGTGATGTTGCCCTGCATCTTCTTCGAGGCGGCCGGGTCGACGGGCACGTTGTACGAGCCGATCTTCGCGGTGCCGTTGTCGGCCTTGGCCTCGATGAGGTTCATCTGCGGGGAGCCGATGAAGCCGGCGACGAAGAGGTTGACCGGGCGGCTGTAGAGGTTCAGCGGGGTGTCGACCTGCTGGAGCTCGCCCTTGTTCATGACGGCGACGCGGTCGCCCATCGTCATGGCCTCGACCTGGTCGTGGGTGACGTAGACGGTGGTGACGCCGAGGTCGGCCTGCAGCTTGGCGATGTCCGTACGGGTCTGGACACGCATCTTGGCGTCGAGGTTCGACAGCGGCTCGTCCATGCAGAAGACCTGCGGCTGGCGGACGATGGCGCGACCCATGGCGACACGCTGGCGCTGACCGCCGGAGAGCGCCTTCGGCTTGCGGTCGAGGTACTCGGCCAGGCCGAGGATGCGGGCCGCCTCGTCGACGCGGCGCTTCTGCTCGGCCTTGTCGACCTTGGCCATCTTCAGCGAGAACGCCATGTTCTCGGCGACGGTCATGTGCGGGTAGAGCGCGTAGTTCTGGAACACCATCGCGATGTCGCGGTCCTTCGGCGGCATCGAGGTGACGTCGCGGTCGCCGATCAGGATCTCGCCGTTGGTCACCTCCTCCAGACCCGCGAGCATGCGCAGGGTGGTGGACTTGCCGCAGCCCGAGGGGCCGACGAGGACCATGAACTCGCCGTCCTTGATCTCCAGGTCAATTCCGGGCACCGCCGGGACGTCCGTCCCCGGGTACCAGCGCTGGGCCTTCTTGAAGGTCACAGATGCCATGTTGAGTTACTCCTTCACCGGCAGGTACGTGCCGGACGATCCTTAGTGAAGTGGCGCCACTGCTGTGGCGCCGATCACTGTACGTCATGCCCCCCGAGGCATGAGGCATGCCCCCAGGGGGAACTGCTTGCGTGACGCAGGTCACTGTGCCGATTTTTCGGGAAGGGGCAGAGCGCGCATGACGCGATCGCGACGAAGGAGAGGGCTCGCCGTCGCGGCGGCCGGCGCCCTGGCGGCGACGACGTTGACGGCGTGTGGGGCGGCGAGCGGCAGCAAGCCCGAGCTGATCTGGTACACGAACCCGGACAGCGGCGGCCAGGCCAAGGTCGCGGCCAACTGCAGCACGGACAAGTACACGATCACCACGCAGGTCCTGCCGCAGGACGCCAACGAGCAGAGGATCCAGCTGGCCAGACGACTGGCCGCCCACGACTCCGGCATCGACATCATGAGCATCGACCCGCCGTTCACGGCCGAGTTCGCCAATGCCGGCTTCCTGGCGCCGATCCCGCAGGCGCTGCAGGACAGCCTCACGCAGCAGTCCTTCAAGGGCGCGACCGCGGCGGCCACCTGGAACGGCAAGATGGTGGTCGCGCCGTTCTGGTCCAACACCCAGGTGCTCTGGTACCGGAAGTCCTTCGTCCAGAAGGCCGGCATCGACATGAGCCAGCCCGTCACGTGGGACCAGATCATCAAGGCCGCCGCCGACAACGGTGGCAAGGTCGCGGTCCAGGCCAACAAGTACGAGGGCTATGTCGTCTGGATCAACGCCCTGATCTCCGGCGCCGGGGGCCAGCTGGCGACCGACACCGACAAGGGCCTCGACATGAAGCTCGAGATCGACTCGCCGGCCGGCAAGCAGGCCGCCGCGGTGATCCAGGAGCTCGCCCACTCCTCCGCAGCGCCGGCGGACCTGTCGGTGGCCCAGGAGGGCCAGGCCGGCAGCACGTTCGGCGGGAGCCAGGGCGCGTTCATGGTCAACTGGACCTACATCTACAACAGCTACGAGGCGACCGATAAGGGCTTCAACAAGGACATCGGGTACACCCGCTACCCCGAGACGGTCGCGGGTCAGCCGTCGCGGCCACCGTACGGCGGCATCGGCCTCGGTGTGAGCGCCTACTCCAAGCACGTCGACGATGCGATGCAGGCCATCAAGTGCATCACCAGCCCGGAGAACCAAGAGGTCAACGCCGAGATCACCGGCAACATGCCGGCCAGCCAGGCGGGCTACGCCGCCAACGACAACGCGCTGCAGAAGACCTATCCGGCCGACCTGCTCCAGCTGTTCCAGGACAGCCTCAACGAGGCCGCGCCCCGCACGGTGACGCCGTACTGGAGCGACATCTCCGGCGGGCTGCAGTCGACCTGGCACCCGCCGTCAGGCGTCAGCTCCTCGACGCCCGCGACGTCGCAGACGTTCATCGACAACGTCCTCCACGGAAGGAGCCTGCTGTGACCACCACCGCCACGGCGGCCGCCACCGCCCCGCCAGGCAAGCGGGCGGTGACGAGCGACCGCTCGCGGGCCGAGAACCGGCTCGGCCAGAGGCTGGTGCTGCCGGCCGTCATCGTGATGCTGCTCGTCACCGCGTGGCCGATGATCCAGGCGCTTTACCTCTCGCTGTTCCGCTACCGGCTGACCACGCCCGACGACAAGTCGTTCGTGGGGCTGTCCAACTACGGCACCGTCCTCACCGACTCGCTCTTCTGGAAGGACACCGTCAACACCGTGGTGATCATGGTGGTGACCGTGGCGGTCGAGCTCGTGATCGGCTTCGCGTTCGCGATGGTGATGCACCGGATCGTCTTCGCGAGGGGCGCGATCCGCACCTCGATCCTGATCCCGTACGGCATCATCACGGTCGTCTCGGCCTACGCGTGGCAGTTCGCGTTCAGCCTCAACAACGGCTGGGTCAACAGCTGGTTCGCCTGGCTGCCCTGGATCACCGCCGACACCAACTGGTTCGGCAGTCACTGGCCGGCGATGTTCGCGATCATGGTCTCCGAGATCTGGAAGACCACGCCGTTCATGGCGCTGCTGCTGCTGGCCGGCCTCTCGCAGGTCTCGGAGGACATGCTCGAGGCCGCGCAGGTCGACGGCGCCACGTGGTGGCAGCGGCTGTGGAAGGTGATCATCCCGAACATGCGCGCGGCCATCATGGTCGCGGTGCTCTTCCGGGCACTCGACGCGTTCCGCATCTTCGACAACATCTACGTGATGACGCGAGGCGCGCAGGACACCGAGTCCTCGTCCTTCCTCACCTATCGCCAGGTGATCCAGCAGTTCCAGCTCGGCCTGGGCTCGGCTTTGTCGGTGCTCCTCTTCCTCACGGTCCTGCTCCTGGCCTGGCTGATCGTGAAGCTGTTCCGGGTCGACCTGGCCCAGGCCCGAGGGGAGGCGTGATGAGCGCGCGACGCAACAAGGTCGGCACCGTCGTCGGCTTCGTCGTCATCCTGGTCTGGTGCCTCCTCCCGGTGGCCTGGATCCTCTCCCTGTCCTTCAAGGGCCCCGGCGAGACCGCCGCGGGCAGCGCGCAGTTCCTCCCCAAGCACTGGACCATCCAGAACTACCGCGACGTCCTCGGCTTCGGCAGCGTCACCTCCGGCCAGGAGAGCACCCACACCGACTTCCTCAGCGCGCTGCGCAACTCGTTCGGGATCGCGGCGATCGCCACGGTGCTGTCGGTCATCTTCGCGACCTTGGCGGCCTACGCCATCGCCCGGCTGGAGTTCAAGGGCAAGCGGCTGGTGCTCTCGCTGGCGCTGGCGATCGCGATGTTCCCGGTGGTCGCGCTGGTCGGGCCACTGTTCGACCTGTGGCGGACGCTGCACCTGTTCAACACCTGGCCCGGTCTGATCATCCCGTACATGACCTTCACCCTGCCGCTCGCGATCTGGACGCTGTCGGCGTTCTTCCGCGAGATCCCGTGGGAGATGGAGCAGGCCGCCCAGGTCGACGGCGCCACCCCGTGGCAGGCGTTCCGCAAGGTGATCGTGCCGCTCGCCGCGCCCGGCGTGTTCACCGCGGCGATCCTGACGTTCTTCTTCGCCTGGAACGAGTTCGTCCTGGCGATCTCGTTGACCTCCACGACAGCGACCCGCACCGTGCCCGCGCAGCTGTCCTTCTTCGTCGGGCCGGATCCGTTCAACCCGCCGTACGGGCTGCTGGCCACCGCCTCCGTGGTGGTCACGGTCCCGATCATCATCATCGTCCTGCTGTTCCAGCGAAAGATCGTCGCCGGCCTCACGTCCGGCGCGGTGAAGGGGTGACCCGATGGCTTCCATCACCATGAACCACATCGTCAAGACGTACGGCGATGGCTTCCCGGCGGTCAACGACGTCAGCATCGACGTCGCCGACGGGGAGTTCATGATCCTCGTCGGGCCCTCCGGCTGCGGGAAGTCGACCCTGCTGCGGATGATCGTCGGGCTGGAGGACATCACCTCCGGCGACATGCTCATCGGCGACAAGAGGGTCAACGACCTGGCGCCGCGCGACCGCAACCTGGCGATGGTCTTCCAGAACTACGCGCTCTACCCGCACCTGACCGTCTACGAGAACATCGCCTTCCCGCTCCGGCTGGCCGGCGCCTCGGACAAGGAGGTGGAGGAGAAGGTGAAGGCCGCCGCCGAGACCCTCGAGCTCAACGAGCACCTCGACCGCAAGCCGGCCAACCTGTCCGGCGGCCAGCGTCAGCGGGTGGCGATGGGCCGCGCGATCGTCCGCAACGCCGACGCCTTCCTCTTCGACGAGCCGCTGTCCAACCTCGACGCCAAGCTGCGCGGGCAGATGCGCACCGAGATCTCCCGGCTGCAGAAGCGGATGGGCATCACCACCGTCTACGTCACCCACGACCAGATCGAGGCGATGACGCTCGGCCACCGTGTCGCGGTGCTCAAGCGGGGACTGCTGCAGCAGCTGGCCACCCCGCGGGAGCTCTACGACAACCCCGCCAACCTGTTCGTCGCCGGCTTCATCGGCTCCCCGCCGATGAACTTCATGCCGGCCACGGTCGAGGGCACCACCTTGAAGCTCCCCTTCGGCGAGGTGCAGATCCCGGAGGAGAAGGCGCGCGCCGTCGCGGGCAAGGGTCTACTGATCGCCGGCATCCGGCCGGAGAGCTTCGCCGAGGCCTCGGCACCCCACGCCCGCGACGCCTCGGCCGACAACACCTTCGAGGCGACCGTGGACGTGGTCGAGTGGCTGGGCAACGAGACCTACGCCTACATCCCGTTCGAGGCTCCCCCGGAGGTGCAGAGCCAGCTCACCCAGCTCGAGCAGGAGCTCGACGGCGAGGTGGTGAGGACGCAGCTCGTCATCACCCTCGACGGCTCCAGCCGGGTGCAGGCCGGCGACCCGGTGAAGATCTGGATGGACGCGGCGAAGGTGCACCTGTTCGATCCGTCGAGCACCGACAACCTGACCGTCGACCTGTCGAACGCCGGGAGGATCCCGGCCAAGGAGGCCGTCGGCGCCGTGGAGGCCTGATCCGATCGCCGGTTCGCGGGCGGTGGCTCAGGAGGCCGGCGCCGCTGCGGCCTTCGCCGACGCGGCGAGCAGGCGTCGTACGGCGAGGGCGGCGGCTCGGCCGGCCCGGCTCGCGCCGATCGTGCTCGCGGACGGGCCGTAGCCGACCAGCTGGACGCGCTCGTCACGGGCGGCGGTGACGGCGGTCTGGACGTCGGACCCGCCGGGCAGCAGGGCGATCCCGCCGTGGCTGCTGCGCAGCCGCAGCGGTGCCAGGTGGTCGACGGCCGGGCGGAAGCCGGTCGCCCACAGGATCACGTCGACGCGTTCGAAGTCCCCGGCCCCTGACTCGAAGTCCCCGGCCCCTGAAACGGTCCCTGAGCCTGTCGAAGGGCCGGTCACCGGCGCCCAGCGCACCCCGTCTGGCTCGATCCGGGCGAACATCGGCCGGCGGTCGTACGCCCCGAGGCTCTCGGCGAGCCGCTCCTGGGGGCGCAGCGCCAGCCCGGTCACGCTCACCACGCTCGCCGGTGGCAGACCCTCGCGGACCCGCTCGAGCACCTTGGCCACGGCACCTCGGCCGTCGAAGCCCTCGCCGTCGGTGCCGTCGCGCTCGACCCAGACCGGCTCGTGGCGGGTGACCCACAGCGTGTCGGTGACTGGGGCGAGCTCACCCAGGAACTGGACCGCCGAGGCTCCCCCGCCGACGACCAGGACCCGCTTGCCGGCGAAGTGCGCGGCGCCCGGGTAGTCGTGGGTGTGCAGCTGCTCGCCGAGGAAGGTCTCGCCGCCCGGGTAGTACGGTACGAAGGGGCGCGTCCACGTACCGGTCGCGTTGACCAGGGTGCGGGTCAGCCAGGTGCGCTCCCCTGCGTGCACGGCGAGCAGATCGCCCTCCGACGTCACCCCATCGACCTTCACCGGCCGCTCCACCGGCAGCCCCTGGTCGGCCTCGTAGGACGCGAACCAGTCGGCGATCACCTGGTTGGCGCGAGCGCGCGAGCCGCTCGGCGCCGGCGCATCAGGCAGGTCGGCGACACCGTGCACGTCGGCCATCGTCAGAGAGTCCCAGCGGTGCTGCCAGGCGCCGCCCGGGCGGGCGTCGGCGTCGAGGACGACGTGCTCGATGCCGCGCCGCTTCAGGTGGTACGACGTCGACAGGCCGGCCTGGCCGGCCCCGATGACGATCGCGTCGTGGAGGTGCACGTCCCCCTCAACGCGGGACCGGCCGGCCGCATGCCCGGTCAGCGCGTGAGGATCGTCGCGTCGTCGATCCGGCCCAGCTTGTGCGGGTTGCGGACAGCGAAGAACCGGGCGATCCGGCCGTCCACGATCTCCGCGCTGATCGTCGAGACCCCGACCGGGTCGGGCCCGTCCATCCGCAGCGCGGGCGCGCCGTTGATCCAGACGATCCGCAGCTCGGTGCCGGCCGAGAAGCGCGGGTACTTGCTGAGGAAGGCGACGATCTTCTTCGCGCCCTGGATCGGGACGCGCACCGCCTGGGCGAAGCCGCCGCCGTCGGCGATGAGCACCACGTCGGGAGCCAGCACGTCCATCAGCGCCTGCACGTCCCCGCCCTGCAGCGCCGCGACGAATCGCTCCATCACGGCCCGCTGCTCGCCCCGGTCCACGACCACCCGCGGCCGGCGGGCCGCGACGTGCGAGCGCGCCCGGTGCGCGACCTGGCGTACGGCCGACGGCGTCTTGTCGACGGCGCCGGCGATCTCCTCGTACGGCACGTCGAAGACCTCCCGCAGCACGAAGACCGCCCGCTCGGTCGGCGTGAGCGTCTCCAGCACGGTCAGCATCGCCAGCGAGATGCTCTCGGCGAGCTCCACGTCCTCGGCGACGTCCGGCGCGGTCAGCAGCGGCTCGGGCAGCCACTCGCCGACGTACTCCTCCTTGCGCCGCGCCATCGTGCGCAGCCGGTTGAGCGACTGCCGCGTGACGGTGCGGACGAGGTAGGCCCGCGGGTCGAGCACGTCGTCACGGGCCGCCGGGCTGAGACCGTCCCAGCGCAGCCAGCTCTCCTGCACGACGTCCTCGGCATCGGCCGCCGAGCCGAGCATCTCGTAGGCCACGGTGAAGAGCAGGCTGCGGTGTCGGACGAACGGATCGTCGCTCATGCCCGGGACGCTACCCGCTACGCCCGCCGAGCTTGCGCCGTCCCGAGCTTGTCGAGGGGTCGAGGCGCCTCGACAAGCTCGGCGGACGGAGGGCTGAGCGGGAGCAGGCCGCATGCGGCGGCGAAGCCCTCGGACTCGATGCCGAGCGCGACGTTGCCGCGGGTGGTGAGGTTGGCGAAGCCGATCACGTTGGTCAGCTCGACGACCGCGGCCGGCCCGAGCTGGCGCAGCAGGCTGGCGACCATCGCGTCGGTGACGGTGAGCGGCGTGGTGGTCATCGCCTCGGCGTACTCCAGAACCTCCCGCTCCAGGCTGGTGAAGACGTCGGACTCGCGCCAGCGCGGGATCTCGCGAGCCTTCTCCAGATCGAGGCCCGCGTCGCGAGCCATGAAGTAGTTGAAGTCCAGGCACCAGGTGCAGCCGACGAAGGACGCGACCGCCATGTGGGCGTACGTCTTGAGCTGCTCGTCGCAGGCGTCCCACTTCTTCAGCTTCTGGCCGAAGCCCATCGAGGCCTTGAGCACGGGCACGTTGTGCCACATCACGCCGAGGGACTCCGGGACCGAGCCGAACATGCGGCGCGAGAACATCTTCACCAGGGCGCCGTACGGTCCGGTGATCTGCGTGGCGGGGACTCGGGTGGTCATGTCATTTCTCCTTCTTCGATGCCTTCAAGGGGGTTGATGACATCCAGACACCGGCCGATCGCAGGATGTGACACGCGGGCGGATATTCTGCGTAACCGTGGCTGACGCAGCGTTCCGGTACTCCGACCTCCTTCCGATCGGCGAGGACACCACGCCGTACCGGCTGATCACCAAGGAAGGCGTCTCGACCGTCACGGTCGACGGCCAGACCTTCCTGAAGGTGGACCCGGAGGCGATCCGCCGGCTCACCTACGAGGCGATCCACGACATCCAGCACTACCTGCGCCCAGCCCACCTGCGGCAGCTCCGCAAGATCATCGACGACCCGGAGGCCTCGGGCAACGACCGCTTCGTGGCGCTCGACCTGCTCAAGAACGTCAACATCTCCGCCGGCGGCGTGCTGCCGATGTGCCAGGACACCGGCACCGCGATCGTGATGGGCAAGAAGGCCGAGGGCGTGCTGACCGGCGTCGACGACGCCGAGGTCATCTCCCAGGGCGTGTACGACGCCTACACCAAGCTCAACCTGCGCTACTCGCAGCTCGCTCCGATCACCACCTACGACGAGAAGCCGACCGGCAACAACCTGCCGGCGCAGATCGAGCTCTACTCGACGCCGTCCTCGGCGGACACTGCTGACGGGCACGGCCCCGAATACAAGTTCCTCTTCATGGCCAAGGGTGGCGGCTCGGCCAACAAGTCCTTCCTCTACCAGGAGACGAAGGCGATCCTGAACCCGAAGCGGATCCTGGAGTTCCTCGACGAGAAGCTCAAGTCGCTCGGCACGGCCGCCTGTCCCCCGTACCACCTCGCGATCGTCATCGGCGGTACGTCGGCGGAGTTCGCGCTGAAGACCGCCAAGTACGCCTCCGCGCACTACCTCGACAACCTGCCGACCTCCGGCGACATCTCCGGTCACGGCTTCCGCGACCTGGAGCTGGAGGAGGAGGTCTTCAAGCTGACCCAGTCCTTCGGCATCGGCGCGCAGTTCGGCGGCAAGTACTTCTGCCACGACGTCCGCGTCGTCCGTCTCCCCCGTCACGGCGCCTCGTGCCCGGTCGCGATCGCCGTCTCCTGCTCGGCCGACCGCCAGGCGCTGGGCAAGATCACCGCCGAGGGCGTCTTCCTCGAGCAGCTCGAGACCGACCCGGCCCACTACATGCCCGACGCGGGCGTCGCCGAGGACATCGCCTCCGGCGAGGTCGTCTCGATCGACCTCAACCAGCCGATGGCAAAGATCCTCAGCACGCTCTCCCAGCTGCCGGTGAAGACCCGTCTCTCCCTGACCGGCCCGCTCGTGGTGGCGCGCGACATCGCGCACGCCAAGATCAAGGAGCGCCTGGACGCCGGCGAGGAGATGCCGCAGTACCTCAAGGACCACCCGGTCTACTACGCCGGCCCGGCGAAGACGCCGGACGGGATGGCGTCGGGCTCCTTCGGCCCGACCACGGCCGGCCGGATGGACTCCTACGTGGAGCAGTTCCAGGCCGCCGGCGGCTCGATGGTGATGCTGGCGAAGGGGAACCGCTCCAAGGTCGTGACGGAGGCCTGCCACAGCCACGGCGGCTTCTACCTCGGCTCGATCGGCGGCCCCGCTGCCCGCCTCGCCCAGGACTGCATCAAGTCCGTCGAGGTGATCGAGTACGAGGAGCTCGGCATGGAGGCGGTCTGGAAGATCGAGGTCGAGGACTTCCCGGCCTTCATCGTCGTCGACGACAAGGGCAACGACTTCTTCCAGGACCCGAGCGGCACCGTCACCGTCCCGCTCAGCGGAATCCGGGTCCGCTCCCGCGAGCGCTGATCGACGTCGTGCGCCTCAGCGAGGCGCCCGCGCCTCGCAGGTGCACGACTCCTACGGCTTCATATCGTTGTCGCGCCGGTTCTCCGGCGGGACGGCGCCCGGGCCGCTGCCTCGCGTGTCCGCGTCGCCCGACTCGCCGTCGGGCGCACCCGTCGTCGCGTCCTCCGGGCTGATCGGGTTCTCGGCGTCGTCCTCGTCGAGGCGCTGCACCTCGCTGACCTGGCCCTCGCTCTGCTCGCTCATGCCGGTCAGGTAGCCCGCACCGCACCGCGGCACACGTCCGGGAAGTCCGGGCTGGAAGACTGGGCTGGAAGACTGGGCTGGAACACTGGGCCCGTGGACGAGGTGGCGCGCAGCGAGTCGGCGAGCGGTGAGCTGGTGCTGCGGCGCCGCGAGGACGGCTCACTGGAGCTGAGGGCCAACGGCGTCTTCGTGATGGACACCGTCGAGACCTCGACCGAGCGGGAGCTGGCCACCCGTGCGCTCGAGCTGCACGACCACCCCGAGACCATCCTGATCGGCGGCCTGGGTCTGGGCTTCACCCTCGCCGCCACCCTGGCCGACCCGCGGGTGCGGGCGGTGACGGTCGTCGAGATCGAGCCGGCCCTGGTCGGATGGATGAACGACGGCACCGTCCCGTACGGCCCGGAGCTGCTCGCCGACCCCCGCGTCACGATCCTCGTGGCCGACGTCGCCGTGGCGCTGCGCGAGGCGCCGCCCTCGGAGTACGACCTGGTCCTGCTCGACGTCGACAACGGCCCCGGCTACCTGGTCCACGATGCCAACGCGGACCTCTACGAGGCGCCCTCGCTCGAGGAGGCGCAGCGTGCGACCCGGCCGGGCGGCATGGTCGTGGTGTGGAGCGCCGCCGAGTCACCCGAGCTGCTGGCCACGATGGGCCGGGTGTTCGGCCCCTGGCGGATGGCCGAGGTCTCCTACGACGTCGACCTGCAGGGCCGTGCGGAGACCTATCTCCTGTACGTCGGTCACGTCTAGAGCGTCCCGGTCGCGAGCCGCTCGATGTGCCGATCGACCCCTTCCATAGAACACGTTCTATAGGGTGGCGTCATGAGCGACCTGGTCTTCTTCCGCCGTACGCCCGACGGCTTCGAGCCGACGCCGATCGCGGCCGGGCTCTGGTCCCCCGACACCATCCACGGCGTCGCGGCGAGCGGGCTGCTGGCGAAGGCGATGGAGGAGGAGCTGGGCGCCGGCGACCTGATCCCGGCGCGATATCACGTGGATCTCTTCCGGCCGGCACGGATGGTCACGACGTACGTCCGGGTGCGGACCGTGCGGCGCGGGCCACGGCTGGCGCTGCTGGACGCCGACCTGGTCCAGGCCGATCCCTCGGGCGAACCGGGCGCTGAGATGGTCTGCTCGCGGGCTTCGGCGACCTTCCTGATGCCGACGTCGTCGACGACCGGCGACGTCTGGGGCAGCCACGATCGCGGCACTCCCCCGCCGCTGGAGTGGGCGCCGGAGACCGATGAGCCGCACGTGCCGTGGTTCCGCAGCAAGGCCGGCTGGTCGCAGACGTTCAGCGATCACCAGAACGCCGGCCGGCACGCGACCTGGCAGACCGCCCTGCCGACCGTGGCCGGGGAGCAGATGACGCCGTTCCAGGCGGTGGCCTCGATCGCGGATGCCACCAGCATGGTGACCAACTGGGGTGCCGGCGGGATCGAGTACATCAACACCGACATCAGCCTCGCGCTCTCCCGGCTGCCGCAGGGCGTCCAGGTCGGGCTGCGCACGGTCGACCACGTCTCGGTCGACGGCCTCGCGGTCGGCACCGCCGAGGTGTTCGACCGAGGCGGCACGATCGGCACGGCCACGGTCACCGCACTGGCCAACACGCACCGCACCGTCGATCTCTCGCACGAGGGCGTCGACCCCACCACCCGGGCCTAGGCTCGCCGGCTCGGCGGATTGGGTCAGGCATAAGCCGGGTACGTTCGGTGCTATGCCCAGCGTGAACGATCTGAGTGGTGACCAAGACTTCCGCATCGAGCACGACAGCATGGGTGAGGTGCGGGTTCCGGCGGACGCGCTGTGGGCGGCGCAGACCCAGCGCGCCGTGGAGAACTTCCCGATCTCCGGCACCCCGATCGAGCCGGCCCTGATCCACGCGATCGGGCACGTGAAGGCCGCTGCCGCGACGATCAACGCCGAGCTCAGCGTCCTCACCCCGGAGCGGGCGCACGCGATCGTGGCCGCGGCCGACGAGGTCGCCGAGGGGCGCCACGACGACGCGTTCCCCATCGACGTCTTCCAGACCGGATCGGGCACCTCGTCGAACATGAACGCCAACGAGGTGATCGCCGCCCTGGTGGCGCGCGCCGGCGGAGCGGCGGTGCACCCCAACGACCACGTCAACGCCTCGCAATCCTCGAACGACACCTTCCCGACCGCGATCCACGTCGCCGCCGCACTGGCCGTGACCGAGCAGCTGCTGCCCGCGGTCGACCGGCTGACCAGCGCGTTCGACGCCAAGGCGGTCGAGTTCGCCGACCTGGTGAAGGCGGGCCGCACCCACCTGATGGACGCCACCCCGGTCACCCTCGGCCAGGAGTTCGGGGGGTACGCCGCCACGCTCGGCTACGCGGCCGAGCGGCTCACCTCCGTGCTGCCGCGCGTGCGCGAGCTGCCGCTGGGCGGTACCGCCGTCGGCACCGGGATCAACACGCCCGCCGGCTTCCCGCAGGCCGTGATCGCCGAGCTGTCGCGCCGTACCGGACAGCCCTTCACCGAGGCCCGCAACCACTTCGAGGCCCAGAGCACGCGAGACTCGCTCGTCGAGCTCTCCGGCGTCCTGCGCACGATCGCCGTCGGCCTGATCAAGATCAACAACGACCTGCGCTGGATGTCCTCGGGACCGACCGCGGGGCTCGCCGAGATCCACCTGCCCGACCTGCAGCCGGGCTCCTCGATCATGCCCGGCAAGGTGAACCCGGTGCTGCCCGAGGCGACCCTGATGGTCGCCTTCCAGGTGATCGGCAACGACGCCGCCGTGGCCGTCGCCGGGGCGTCCGGCTCGTTCGAGCTCAACGTCGCGATGCCGGTGATCGCCCGCAATCTGCTCGAGTCGATCCGGCTGCTCTCGACCTCGATGACCGTCCTGGCCGAGCGCACCGTCGATGGCATCAGCGCCAACGTCGCGCGGATGCGCGCGTACGCGGAGTCCTCCCCCTCGATCGTCACGCCGCTCAACAAGTACGTCGGCTACGAGGCCGCCGCGAAGATCGCCAAGCAGGCACTCGCCGACGGGGCCACCATCCGTGAGACCGTGCTACAGCTCGGCTACGTCGACCGGGGCGAGATCACCCTCGAACAGCTGGATGCGGCCCTCGATGTGGAGTCGATGACGCACCCCTGAGCCGAGACGTCACTTCTCGCGGGTCGAGAGGTCACTTGTTGCGGGTCGAGAGGTCAGCTCACGGCACCGGTCGCGGCTGCGGCACCGCCCGCCGCGGCAGCCGCGGTCGTCGCCGCCATCGCGGCCTGCACCGCGTCGCGTACGCCGGCGGCCGCCCAGTTGCCCTCGGCGATCTGCTTGGCGCGGCGCTTCACCTCACGGGCCGGCGTGCTCTCGCGGTCGATGCTCTTATGCACCCGGTCGAGCGCGAACAGCAGCGCGATCAGCGCGGCCGTACGGTCGTCGGGATCCTGCCCGCGGATGAGGGCCAGCGTCATCGACCGCCTGACCTCCTCCTCGCGCTGGGTGTCGCGCACCGGCCAGCGCTCGCGCGGGAACAGCCCCAGCACCCGGCTGGAGCGGTGCTCGAGGACGCCGCGCGCGGCGAGCCGCTCGCAGAGCACCGGCTGGAGGTCCTTGCCGAGCCGGCTGACCAGGTCCTGCGCGCTGCGCGGCTTCGAGGCGACGCTCGCGAGTGCGGCCGCGAGCAGCTCGTCGTCCGGGGCGGGTGCGCCGGGCACGACCGCCACCTTGGCCGTACGGAACACCCGACGGTCGCCGACGCTCACGCACCCGCCCGTCGCGAGCTCGACCAGCAGCGCACCCCCGAGCCCGGGGCGCATGAAGGTGGTCTGGTTCGCGCCGCTCTCGTCGTCGAGCAGCAGCAGGAGCAGGTCCTCCGCGATGAGCACGCCCTCAGGCTAGCGCCGAGCAGGCGGACTCGGTCTCGATACGCGCACCGAGCTGCGACCTGCGGTGCCCGGTGCGTGCGATCGCAAGGCGGAGGGCCGAAGTCGGCCTTCGAGCGAAGCGGGCCGTCGAGGCCCGACAACGCCGCGAGCGTGCGTGCCGGGTGCCGCAGACGGTCTCGATACGCGCCGTCACGGCCTCAGAGGCTCGGCCGTGGGCGCTACTCGACCACCGACGATCCGGTCCGCTGACGCGTCCCGGATCAGTACCAGTTGTAGGACTCGGAGTGACCCCAGGCGCCGCAGGGGCTGCCGTAGCGGTCCTGGATGTAGCCCAGGCCCCACTTGATCTGGGTCTCGGCGTTGTCCTGCCAGTCGGCACCGGCGGAGGCCATCTTGGAGCCGGGCAGGGACTGCGGGATGCCGTACGCGCCGGAGGGGTTGGCCGCATGCACGTTCCAGCCGGACTCGCGGTTCCAGAGGTTCACCAGGCAGCTGAACTGGTCGCCGCTCCACCCGTAGGAGGCGAGCAGCGCCGAGGCGATCGCCTTCGGGTCGCCGGTGGAGCCGAGGTCCTCGGTCTGCACGACGGCGCGGGCGGCGGTGCCGGCGGCGAGGCCGAGAGCGGCCTTCTTGGTCGGGTCGACCGCGTCGCGGCTCTCGGAGCGGGAGACGGTGTCACGGCGCGCGGCGATGTCGGCCGCGGCACTCTGCGAGACCTCGGACTCGGGGGCCGGGGTGCTCTGGGCCGCGGAGACCGGGTTGGCGATGTCCTCGGCCATCGAGACCGACGGCGTGCCGCCGGCGATGGCGAGCCCGCCGCCCACGACCAGACCGGTGCCACCGACCGCGAGTGCCGAGAGGACCAGCGTCTTCTTCAGCGCCTTCTTGGGCGCCTCGACGAGGGGTCGCTCGACGGCTCCCCGATGCTTCGGGGTGTAGGCGGCGTGCTTCGACAAGGTCTCGTTCTCTGGGTCGGGGGCCAGGGTCGCGCGTCGTCTTGGGGGTCAGACAACTCGGAACACAGTGCATGACTGGACAAGTGGATGCAAACCCAACCACGCCGGTACGGCCCAAATACGGGACCTCTGGCGCCACTGCAGTCACAGCAGCACCAGAGGTCCCGGGCGATTGGGTCTTGACAGGTCAAATGACGACGGACTCCAGCATCTCGGTGACCAGCGCGGCGATCGGCGAGCGCTCCGAGCGGGTCAGGGTGACGTGCGCGAACAGCGGATGGCCCTTGAGCTTCTCCACCACCGCGACGACGCCGTCGTGCCGACCGACCCGCAGGTTGTCGCGCTGCGCGACGTCGTGGGTGAGCACCACCTTGGAGTTCGCACCGATCCGGGAGAGGACGGTCAGGAGCACGTTGCGCTCCAGCGACTGGGCCTCGTCGACGATCACGTACGAGTCGTGCAGCGAGCGCCCGCGGATGTGGGTGAGCGGGAGCACCTCCAGCATCCCCCGGTCGAGGATCTCGTCGATCACGTCCTGCGAGGTGACGGCGCCGAGGGTGTCGAACACCGCCTGACCCCAGGGGCCCATCTTCTCGGCCTCGGTGCCGGGCAGGTAGCCGAGCTCCTGGCCACCGACCGCGAAGAGCGGGCGGAAGATGACGACCTTCTTGTGCTGACGGCGCTCCATCACGGCCTCGAGGCCGGCGCAGAGCGCGAGCGCCGACTTGCCGGTGCCGGCCCGGCCGCCGAGGGAGACGATGCCGACCTCCGGGTCGAGCAGCATCTCGAGGGCGATGCGCTGCTCGGCGGAGCGACCGTGCAGGCCGAACGCCTCGCGGTCGCCGCGGACCAGGTGGATCTGCTTGTCGGGTCCGACCCGGCCCAGCGCGGTGCCGCGATCCGAGAGCAGGACGAGACCGGTGTGGCAGGGGTACTCGCGGGCGGCGTCGTGGTCGATCACGCCGTCGTCGTACAGCTCGTCGAGGTCGGCGGCGCTGACGTCGAGCTCGGCCATGCCGGAGTAGCCCGGGTCGGAGTCGCTGATCGTCTCGCCGCGGTACTCCTCGGCGTTGAGCCCGACGGCCGAGGCCTTGATCCGCATCGGCAGGTCCTTGGAGACCACCGTGACGTCGAAGCCCTCGGTCGAGAGGTTGTACGCGACCGCCAGGATGCGGGTGTCGTTGTCGCCCAGGCGGAAGCCGGAGGGCAGCGTCGAGGAGTCGGTGTGGTTGAGCTCGACGCGGATCGTGCCGCCGTCCTCGCCGATCGGCACGGCCTGATCGAGGTGGCCGTGAGCGACGCGCAGGGCGTCGAGCTGGCGCAGGGCCGTACGGGCGAAGTAGCCGAGCTCCGGGTGGTGGCGCTTGGCCTCCAGCTCCGTGATCACGACGACGGGGAGGACCACCTCGTGCTCGGCGAACCGCTTCAGCGCCCCGGGATCGGAGAGCAGCACGCTGGTGTCGAGGACGTAGGTCTTGACCGGAGACTTCCCGCTCGTGGTGGCGGTCTTGCGGGCGGTCTCGGTCGAAGCGGTCTGGTTGGGCACGGCGCTTACCCCTTACGAACCCAGACGCGCACTCGGCGCCCCGGTCCTAGTTGTCGCTTACGGACCGGGCGACCCGAAGGCCGGAGTGCCGACCTCCCACACCCGAGCACGGCGTGTGCCGGGTGATGTAGTCGTGAGTGCTCACGAACGGGCCTCCTGGTGCAGCGGGCTTCCCCACCCGCTGTTGTCTTCGACGGTACGACCGGTACCCGAAGGATCAGCGCAACACGCCGCCGCGGGAATGTGAACAGTCTGTTTCGCGCGTCCCAGCAGTCCCAGGGATCGCTAGCGCCCCATCCTGCGCTCGCGTTGCGAGTAGGCCCGCAGGGCCCGCAGGAAGTCGACCTTGCGGAACTCCGGCCAGTAGGCCTCGCAGAAGTAGAACTCCGACTTGGCGCTCTGCCACAGCAGGAAGCCGCCGAGGCGCTGCTCCCCGCTGGTGCGGATGACCAGGTCGGGGTCGGGCTGGCCGGCGGTGTAGAGGTGGTCGGCGATGTGCTCGACGTCGAGGATCTGGGCGAGCTCCTCCAGCGAGGTGCCCTTGGCGGCGTGCTCCTGCAGCAGCCCTCGTACGGCATCGGCGATCTCGCGGCGACCGCCGTAGCCGACGGCGACGTTGACCAGCATCCCCTCGACGTCGCGGGTCGCGTCCGCGGCGGTGCGCAGCCGGTCGGCCACCGCCTCCGGGAGCAGGTCGAGGGCGCCCACCGGATGGATCCGCCAGCGGCGCTGGTCGGCGAGGGAGTCGACGGCCTCGGTGATGATCTGGAGCAGCGGCTCGAGCTCGGCGGCGGGCCGATTGAGGTTGTCGGTGGAGAGCAGCCACAGCGTGACGACCTCGACGCCGACCTCCTCGCACCAGGTCAGCAGCGGCTCGATGTTCGCGGCGCCGGCGCGGTGGCCGTGCGCGGTGTCGCGACCCACGGCCTTGGCCCAGCGGCGGTTGCCGTCGAGCATCACGCCGATGTGCTGCGGCAGCTTCTCGTTGGCGAGGGTGCTCTGGAGCCGCGCCTCGTACGCCGGGTAGAAGACCCGTCGTACGCCTTCCTTCCAATCAGCCACCCACTAAGGCTATCGGGGATCACCCTTTCCGGGGTTGCCTGCGGGTTGGCCCGGACGGGTACCGTCAGGGCATGAGTGAGACGTCCGACAACGCGCGCCCAGGTCTCGGCACCGTCGCCGGCTCGATCACCGGTCAGATCGCGGAGACGATCTCGGAGAAGGTCGCCGAGATCAAGCCCAAGCTGCGCGGCTGGCTGCACCTCGCGACGGCACCCCTGGTGCTCGCCGCAGGCATCGTGCTGATCGCCCTCTCCCCCACCCGCGCGGCCGCGATCGGCGCCGTCGTCTACACGCTGGCTGCGCTGACGCTCTTCACCGTCTCGGCGGTCTACCACCGCGGCAACGGCTACTGGTCACCCCGCGTCTACAGCATGCTGAAGCGCTGGGACCACGCCAACATCATGGTGATGATCGCCGGCTCGTACACGCCGTTCTCGCTGCTCCTGCTGCACGGCACGTCCCGCTGGGTGCTGCTCTCGGTGGTGTGGGCCGGCGCGATCGGCGGTGTGTTCTTCCGGGTGTTCTGGACCGATGCCCCGCGCTGGCTCTACGTCCCCCTCTACATCGCGCTCGGCTGGGCCGCGATCTTCTTCATCCCCGGGTTCTTCCACGGCGCCGAGGCGCTGGGCGTCGGGGTCGGCGTCGCGATCTTCACCCTGATCTGCGTCGGCGGCGCTCTGTACACGTTCGGCGGAGTGGTCTACGGCTTCAAGCGGCCCAACCCCTGGCCACGGACCTTCGGATTCCACGAGGTGTTCCACGCGTTCACCATCCTGGCCTTCGCCGCGCACTACACCGGCGTGTCGCTCGCGACGTACGCGCTGCGCTGAGGCTCGGCCGGTGGCCAAAGTGTCACCGTGATAGATCCGAACTGTCACCGTGATAGTTCGCGGCTCGAGTGACATCTTGAACTGTCACTCGAGGCGCAAAGTGTCACGGTGACACTTTGCGGATACTGAGGGCGCGCAGTCGGTCCCCTGGGTGGGTGGGCGCGGTCAGCTCCGCCTGCCGCCGGCAGGGGTAACACGATGTCCACGTGGGTAGCAGCCCGCTGCGTCACCGTGCTACCTCCGTGGACATCGTGTTACCCCTCGCAGCGGCCGCGTCAGACCACCCCGCTCCGGTCGTGGATGGGGCGCCGCGCCAAGCACCGGGAGACCTCCGAGACCGACGCCGACGATCGATCCGTCCTGCGTCAGGCTCCCAGGTCCGCAGGGTCGGTGACCGGACGCTCGCAGACGAACCCACGGCAGACGTACGCGGCGGGCTGGCCGCCGACAGCGGTGCGCCCCTCGAGCAGCGGGATCCCGTCGACCGGACCGTCGGCGACGATGACGACCGCTCCGGGGCGCTTGCGAGCAGCGACAGCGAGTGCCTCACGCGCTGCACCACCCGGTCCGACGACGGCGATCTCCTCGGGGCCGCCCGCCATCGCGGCAGCCGCGGCGAGCGACCAGCCCGCGAAGCGCGGAGCCTGGGCCGCCGGTGGCGCAACCGTGGCGAGCGCCTCCTCGGCGGCCTGCCGGTAGCGCCCCTCACCGGTCAGCGCGTGCGCGGTGATGAGTGCGTGGATGATCGCCGAGGTGCCGGACGGTGAGGCGTTGTCGCCCGGGTCGCGCGGGCGCGTCACCAGCGTCTCGGCGTCGGCGGCGGTGTCGAAGAAGCCGCCATCGTCGGCGCGGAAGCGAGCGAGTGCGTCGTCGATGAGCCCGGTGGCGGCGTGCAGCCAGCGCGGGTCGGCGCTTGCCTGGACGAGGCTGAGGAAGCCGCTCGCCACACACCCCAGGTCCTCCAGGACGGCCGCGTGCCGCCCGGCGATGCCGTCGCGGCTGATCCTCAGCAGGCGTCCGCTCTCGTCACGGTGCAGCGTGTCGAGGAGGTCGGCAGCAGCGACCGCGGCATCGAGGTAGCGCGGCTCGTCGAGTGCCAGCGCGGCGTCGACCAGCCCGGCGATCGCCAGGCCGTTCCAGGCGGCGACGACCTTGTCGTCACGAGCGGGGCGCAGCCGCTGCTCGCGTACGTCGAACAGTCGCGCCCGGACCTCGGCCAACCGGCGCTGCTCCTCGGCGGGCGGCTGGTGGCGCAGCTGCAGGGTGGAGGTCCCGTGCTCGAACGTCCCCGCCTCGGTGACACCGAACGTCTCGGCCGCCCAGGCAGCGCGATCGACGCCGAGCGCCTCGTTCAGCTGTGCCGGGGTCCAGGCGTAGAAGGCACCCTCGACGTGCCTGCCGGCACCGTCGTCGGAGTCGGCGTCGAGCGCGGAGGCGAACCCACCCTCGGCGGTGCCGAGCTCCCGGATCATCCACTCGGCGGTCTCGCGCGCGACCCGCTCCCCCAGCGCACCGCCGACGCGGGCGTAGAGGCCGAGCAGCTGCGCGTTGTCGTACAGCATCTTCTCGAAGTGCGGCACCACCCAGCCCCGGTCGACGCTGTAGCGCGCGAACCCGCCGCCGAGCTGGTCGTAGATCCCGCCGCCGGCCATTGCCGCGAGCGTGCGGTGCAGCATGTGGCGCGCTCGGTCCCCGTCGACCCGCCGCAGGAACTCCAGCACCATCGACGGCGGGAACTTCGGCGCCCCTCCGAACCCGCCGGCCATCGGGTCGAACTCCCCCGCCAGCTTCTCCACGGCCGCCGCGACGTCGATCTCCCCCGCACCCCCGGAGGTCGAGCCGCCCCCGGAGGTCGAGCTGTCCCCGGAGGTCGAGCTGTCCCCGGAGGTCGAGCTTGTCGAGACCAAGTGCGCCCGTACGTTCGCAGCCACGCTCGCGATCTCGTCCCGCCGCTCGCTCCACGCCTCCGACAGCGCTTGGAGGACCTGGGTGAAGGCCGGCTGCCCGTGCCGCGGCTGGTCCGGGAAGTAGGTGCCGGCGAAGAACGGGTTGCCCTCGTGGTCGAGCACGCACGTCATCGGCCACCCGCCCTGCCCCGTCATCGCGGTGGTCGCGGCCATGTAGACCGCATCCACATCCGGCCGCTCCTCCCGGTCGACCTTGATGTTGACGAAGTGCTCGTTCATGTACGCCGCCGTCGCCTCATCCTCGAACGACTCGTGCGCCATCACGTGGCACCAGTGACATGCGGCGTATCCAACGCTCAAAATGACGGGGACGTCGCGCCGCTTCGCCTCCTCGAAGGCAGCGGGCTCCCACTCCCACCACTCGACGGGGTTGTCGGCGTGCTGGAGGAGGTACGGCGAGGTCGCAGACGCGAGTCGGTTAGCCACGCCTCCACGCTAGTCGCGGGGCCTAGCTGGTAGCGGCATGTCCCCGAGCCTCGCTGGTCGAGCTTGTCGAGACCCGTCCAGCCTAGGAGGGCGGCCGCGCTCATGAGGCCGACTCGGCTGGCCCCGGCAACGAGAGGAGCGCCCGATGGCACCCATTGGCTGGCGTGTGCTGCATGACGCCTGGGGTCAGGCAAGGGATCTCGGTGAGGACCGGGGCGCCGGCTGGCGAGGGCGAGCCCTGAAGCGTGTGCTGCGTCGCGCCACCTCCGAGAGGGAGGCGCGCAAGATCTTCTCTCGGGCCGAGTGGCCGCTCGACACCGAATCAGAAGCGCCGGCCGGGGCGGGCGTACGGGCTTCACGGACGATCAAGGCACTCTCCGATGCCTTCTTGAAGGACAAAAAGGATCGCGGCAAGGCGCCGCGCACGATGGAAGCCCGTGAGTCGCGAGCCAGGGCACACATCGTGCCCACCATCGGCGATGTCCCCGTGGCGAAGTGGCGCCTCGAGCACAGCCGCCAGGTCATGGAGCAGGGCGGGCGGACGATCTTCTCCGACCGCGGCCGCGAGGACTTGCGCACCCAGATGGCCGCGATGCGCAAGCTCGCCTGGCGCCTCGGCTGGCTCGACCGCTCGATCGATCCGCTCGACGGGCTGGAGCTGGGCAAGGCGACGGTGCTGCAGGGGGCGACCGAGCACTACGTCGATCCGCGACTGCATCCGGAGACGCGGCAAGTCAACGCAGTGGCTCATGCCGCCGACGTATTGTGCGGACCGGACGGGAGCGAACCGCTGCTGACCCGACACCCCATGCTCGGGACGAAGATCCGTGTCGCCGCCTTCGGCGGGCTGCGACTCGGCGAGCAGAACGGGCTGCGTGCGGTCGACGTCTTCTTCGAGCGCGGGTACGTCCAGGTCAACGGCTCCTGGATCACCCCTCGCGGCGCACCCGGCTTCCGCGGCCCGGTGAAGAACCACGTCATCCACGAGGTCCCACTCCCCCAGTCGCTGCTGCGCGACGAGCTGATGCCGCGCGTCGCGGTTCTGTTGGGGATCCCTGCCGACTCTCCGCTGCAGCGGGTGATCAACGCCCAGGAGGAGGAGCGGCAACGCCGGGTCAACCTCGCCCGTCGCTCTGGCGATCGGACGCTGACGTGGTGGAACTACCCGATCCCACCGCTCGAGGAGCACTGGATCTTCGAGGACACCGTCACCGGACTCCCGATGCGCCCCGAGATGCACAACGACCGCTGGCACCGCATCCGCCGATGGGTTGACGAGAACGACCCCGAGAACGCCTGGCCCCGCACGATCGTCTACCGCAACCTCCGCCACCATGCCGCGACGAGGTGGTTCCACGAGGAGCTCGGGGAACCCTGGGAGGTCGTCGCCCAGTACCTCGGCGACAAGCTCACCACCGTCCTGAACCACTACGTCCGCGCCGGCGAGGACGCCCTCCGCGACTCGGTGAGCAAGCTCAAACGTCTGTGATCGTCAGAGAGTCGAAGTGTCGCCACCTGGGAGGTCCTCAAGAATCGAGTTGACCCGCCGTTCGAGATCAATCTCGCCACGCTCACCCATGAGGTTCATCAGCGCTCGCGCGTCTGCGTGTAGGTGCGAGTCAGATGTTCTCAGGGCCGCGGCGATCACGGGCGCCAAGGAATGCGTCCGTAGGTCATAGTTGTCGCGGGCCGACGTCTCGTCGGGGGCTAGGAGCATCGTTAGAGCGTCGAGGGCGAGCCGGGGGCTCTCGCCTGCGGCAGCAGCGAGCTGCTCGCCAATCATCCCGTTCGTGTTCAGTTCGCCATCCAGCTCCAGTGCCTCCACCAGTCTGGGTAGCCACCACGAAGGAGAGAACTTCTCACTGCGGATGAACCAGTAGAAGTCTTTGAGTTCGGCCTTGTCCTCCGGGCGTGCCTTGACGTGACGAACCCTCTCGTCCCAGAGGCCAGCTAGCCGGTCACGGATAGCATCGTCAACTACCTCGGCGTGCATGAACGACCACGCCGTGTGCCCGATCGCATCTCCGCGAGTTTCGGGTTCAGCTCGCGTGTAGAACGCCGTCCGAAGCGGATCATCGTCGGCCGCGTGTCCTCGAATGATCGACTCGATCACCCACTGGCCGATCCGTTGCTGCGCAGATACATCGTTGCCCCACCCGATCGCGATCTCATCGGTGCTGTCGAGTGCGGCGATCATCGGCTCCGAGAGAAGTCGATAGAGATCGGGGTGGTAGTAGTGCATGGCAATCGCCGTCGTCATCGCGATCTGCTGGTTTCTGTCGAGTGCCGAGCGTGTGCCGAAGTATGTGGTGATGTTCTCTACGAGCCAATCGTGAGCATGATTGAAGAGTCGTCCAAGACCCTCCCCGAGAACTGCCCGCGACGCTCCTCGGGGGTCCTCCAGTTCGAGCTGTTCGCGGAGCGCTTCGAGCGATCTGGCATGCCAGGGACGGCCTTCGCCGAGGCCAACGAGGTTGACCAGTCCCCGTAGCATGATGGGCCACTTCCAGTTCAGCGAGACCATGAGCGGATCCCATCCGGAATCCTCTCCGACCGTGGCGACGTACTCATCCCACGCGGCAGTTCCGGATGCGGCCGTCAAGAGGTAGTTCGCCACTTGGCTCAGTTGCTCCTCGGGAAGCGTCGCAGCCGGAGCCTTTGCCGCCAAGTGGGCGAGGAATCGGATCGCAACCTTCTTGGCCTCGGTGAAGTCGGGATCGTCGTCGAAGCGCCCGCCCTCAACTGGGAAAACGGACTCATCGGAGTGATCGAGGATGTCGCCGATGAGAATCAGCACCTGCTCCCAGGGAAGCGGAAGTTCTGCCTTGAGTGCGCCTTCCCAGCCGGCGAGGACGGCCCTCAGGTAGGTCGGGCGCAAGCGTCGGACGAGGTCCCGCTGCCCATCCAGTGCCTGCGGGTTGCTAGTGATGACTGCCTCAAGCACCCTCGCCTGTCCCTCATGGGAAGGCTCGGGACCCCAGCCATCCCCCTCGTCGTGCCAGCCTTCCAGCTGCGCAACGAGTTCCATCGGCGCCAGGGCTGCCATTTCCTCCTGAGGGATTGGGCTGTTCGGGCCGGTCCACCCGGAGGTCTGGAATGTGGGTCGCGTCGGGTCATCGACGATGCCATCTTCAGCATCTAGCACGTCCAGTTGCTCCTGGAGCACAATCGGAAGGAGGTCGCGCCCAATACCGGCCAACACGCGGTGGCGCCATTGCCTGTCCCACTGTGCAATCTGGTTTTTGACCTCGACGTCCGACTCACCTTGCTCACCAAGGTTGCGCGCGATTCGCGCTGCGGCGTGCTCGGTGACATGACCCGATGCCAGCACACCTTCAAGTGCGTCAAGCTCGGCATGAGAAACGGCACCAAGCGCGCGGAGGAGCCTGATGAAGTCCGAGGCGGCAAGTTGCTCGCGGGACGTGGGGTCCACCATGAGTTCTCGCGCGACCGAGATCAGGTCAGTGTTTACAGTCTCGGCAGCCGCCTGGCGCTCAAGGACTTCCGCAACCGCGAAGAGCGAGATGCGTCGCACAATGAGGATCGGATTCATGTTGAGAACCGCCCACGCCGCCAACGGATCGTTCTCGAAGTGCTGGATCGCCGCGTCGCGCACGGCGTCGATCAGTGCATCCTGAACCTCGTGATATGAGTTCCGCCTCCGGGCGATCTCAGAGCGCCCAAAACCGCTGTGGTCGTAGTCTTCTCCG
This sequence comes from Nocardioides sp. JCM 18998, assembly GCF_055391535.1. Classification (NCBI taxonomy): domain Bacteria; kingdom Bacillati; phylum Actinomycetota; class Actinomycetes; order Propionibacteriales; family Nocardioidaceae; genus Nocardioides; species Nocardioides sp. JCM 18998. The sequence goes on along the minus strand of NZ_AP043886.1, from coordinate 2,318,953 downwards.
ATGCTTCGTTCGTGCTCTTCAAAGAGGGCGAGCCAGGGAAGGATGGTCTTCAACGCCTTGTCCCCAAGGGCACGGGCCACCCTCGGAAGCTCGCGCGAATACCAATGCGCCTTCAACTCCGTAACGGGGTCACCATTGGCCCCATTGTCCTGGGTTGGCCGAAACAATTTGTTGGCAAACGAAACGCCGAACTTCGTCTCACCGCCTTCCAACAGGTTGACGGCGAACGACACGAGATCCCGAGGGTCAGTACGCCACCCGTAGCCGCTGTCCTCCCAGCCATCTACAACCGGCTTCAGTTTGGCTGCGACGGCCGAGGGCATACGCGAGCCAGCAGAGAATGCGATTCTCCGGACCCAGGAGTTACTGCTGCCGGCAAGAGCGACAAGAACGTCCGCAACCTCGCCCGGAACATGCTCCGCCATCGCATCCAGATAGCTAGCTTCTGGCCAGTATCGCTCGCGAACGATGCCGTCGCTTCCGACCTCAGGTTCGGGCGGGCCGCTGAAGGCCCCGGCATCAGCGAGCGGCTTGACCCAAAGCGGATTCTTGAGCCCTTCGTAGAAAGCTCTGCGGAGTTGGAAGGACGTCAACCTGCGCAGCGCCGCCTGGACTTGCTCTGCCGTCGGAGCCTGATACTCAGTCATCGTTTTCGCTTCCCTCGCGGACCTGATTGGCCTCTGCAAGCAAGTCCTCGATTGCGTGCAAGCTGTCGAAGAACTCAGCCCTGATGCCGTCCATAAGGGCCTCGGCCAGTTCGATCCGCTGCCTCAGGTCATCATCCGATGGGATCAACTCAGGATCGCTCTGCTCGTCGTGGAGGTGCGCCCACTTCACGAAGTAGTCATTGATAGTCCTCCAGTCACGGACTACCGGATGCTTGGTGTTCCCGTCATCAGTGAGCAGGGCAGCTGCATTGGCCGCTACCCGACCGTCCTCCGCAACGGCAGCCTTGACCAGCTCATCAAGGAGAACCGCCAACTCTTGCGGGACGGGGACGTTCTCAACCTCTTGGCGGAGATCGAGGTTCGGAAAGCGCGCGGCGAGCGCAGGCAACTTGCGTACATGTGTCGAACTCCTCGGACCTCCACCCCCAGTCCCCACGATCCCGAGGGCACCCGGGAGTCGATTCATGATTTCGCGCATCGAGTGGCAGATGTGCGAGACGCGTGTCCGCTCATCGCCCGGCCTTGGGGCGCTCGCGAGCAGCTCACGAGCAGCCCGGTACATGCTCGCCAGGTCTGGGCGCTTCTCCTCCAGCCAGTCGGTGATCCGCGCTTGGCGATCTTCGGACGTCGACACGGATCCACTCACGTCTCATGGCCGGCCCCTAGTTCAGCGGCCACCCTCGCCGCGAACTCAGGGTCGGCATGGATGCGGGCCACGACGTCGTCGGCGATCCTGTCCACATCGAGCGGTCCGTCAAGCTCAACTGAGATGCCTGCCGGGAAAGCGGGCTCAAGACGTGGGCCGTCGTAGACGCTCTCGCCGTTGTCGCCATATGAGGTCAGCACGTGGTCGAAGACGAGCTGGACCTTGGTCGTGAAGATGTCCGGCGTGTAGGGGGCTTCGGGGAGACCTGCGTCTAGGACCCGCCGGATGGTGCTGTCGACGTCGTTGGTGACGTCGACCTTGCGACGCCAGTCCTGGACGAGCTTCTCGTGGAGATGCTTCAGAAGTGTCTTCGCACTGGCTCTTACGACTTCTCGCTCTTCCTCCGTGAGTGCAGGCTCCGGTTGCGTGAGCAAGTCGTAGATCGCGAGCTCCTCCTCGGTCATGCCCTCGCGAACGGCCCGCTCCTCCTCGCTGGTCAGCGTGCCCGACAACGCGATCAGCCGGCGGAGGTACTCGTCGATGTTGACGCTGCCGTCGTTGTAGTCGGCGATCAGTTTCTCGATGCGCTCGACCAACTCGTAGCGGGTGGGGTTCCGCTGCGCAGCGGCGATCGCCTGCGACTTCAGCAACTGGGCGAGGCGGTCGGTCTCTGCCCGTTTGCGACCGGCGAACTTCGCTGCCAGACCATCGAAGTCGATCAGCGAGAGGTCGATGAGCGGATCCGGCTGAGTTCCTTCGGCAGCGGCACGGATCACGTACTCCTCCGCGCCGACAGAGCGGTCGAGCAGAGCGTCGACGGCATCCGCGACCGCCGAGATGTCCGGCTGGGGCGGTCGCGTGACTTCGAGGATCCGCTCGTGGAGGACGCGGATCGCCGCAACCGTCCGCTGCTGCGCTGCGGCCTGCGGGTTCGGGAGCAACGCCTTGAAGAGCTTGCGAACCTGCCGCGCCTTCACGGTGAAGTCGTTGCGCGTCTCCTCATCGACCAGCAGCGCTTCGACTGCCGCATTGCGCTTCGCGATGTGGGCGAACCCTTCGGCGTCGCGCAGATCGATCAGGTCCACCCCGACCTCGGCGCAGAAGGCGATCAACTCCGCGACTGCGGCTTCGAGCTCCCCGGCAAGAGCATCGATGACCTCGATCGGCTGAGTGCCCGAGCTTGCGGCGCCATAGATGGCGAGGGCCTTCTCCAAGTTCCTGAACACACCCACGTAGTCGACGATCAGGCCGTTGTCCTTCTCAGGGAAGACACGGTTCGCGCGCGCGATCGTCTGCATCAGGGTGTGGTTCTTCATCGGCCGGTCGAGGTACACGGTCGACACCGACGGCGCATCGAAGCCGGTCATCCACATCGCGCAGACAAAGACCAGCCGCAGCGGGTCCTTCGGTTCCTTGAACTTCTCGGCCAGGTCTTCTCGGATCATTCGCTCGCGGTGCGGGCGGATGTCAAGGCCCTGGTCGTCGAGCATCTTCAGCTCGTTCTGGCTCTGCGAGACGACCACCGCCATGTCGGTGGTCTCCATGAGTTCGATCCGCGACGCGATCCACGGACGCTCCAACTCGGGCAACGCATCGTGTTGCGCACGCAGCTCGGCGAGGTGTTCGGCCCACGCCGCCCGGACGAGGTTGTACATCCGTACGGCGGCAGCTTTGTCGAGACCGACGTACATCGCCTTGCCGGAGAACCCGCGGCCGACGAAGTGCGCGACAAGATCCTTGGCGATCGTCTTGAGTCGCTCCGGCCGGGTGAGCAGCGTGTACTGCGTGCCGAACTCACGGGCCAGGGCACCCTCGGCGTCCTCGTCCACCTCGGCGGCCTCGAGCAGCGCGTCGAGCTCGTCGGAGAAGCTTTCGTTGACGAGCTGCATCTCGGGGATGCGGTTCTCGTAGTAGAGCGGGACCGTTGCGCCGTCCTCGATAGCGTCGCGGAAGTTGTAGATGCTGACGTACTCGCCGAACTGCTCGCGGGTCGCTTGCTCCTCCCCCGCGATCAGCGGGGTCCCGGTGAAGCCCATCATCGAGGCGTTGGGCAGGGCCCGACGCATGTTCAAGGCGAGCGTGTCGTACTGGCTGCGGTGCGCCTCGTCGGTGATGACGATGACGTCCGAACGATCAGAGAGGATCGGCATCTCGCGCTCGCCGGCAGCCTTCGACGGCTGGAACTTCTGGATCAGCGTGAAGACATAGCGGTGGTCCGCAGCGAGCAGTTCGCGTAGGTGCGCGATGGACTCGGCGTGGACCCGCGTCTCCTGCGGGATGGCACCTGCGTCTGCGAACTCTCCGTGGAGCTGGGTGTCGAGCTCGGTGCGGTCGGTCACCATGACGAACGTCCACTTGCCCGCGACCTGTCGCAGCACCTTCTGCGTGAACCAGAGCATCGAGAGCGACTTGCCCGACCCCTGGGTGTGCCAGAAGACGCCGAGGCGCTTGTCCTGCTCGGCTAGCGCACGGTGCAGATTGTCGATCGCGGCGTTGACGCCCACGTACTGGTGGGAGCGCGCGACGTTCTTGATCAAGCCGCCCGGGCGCTCCAGATAGGCGACGAAGTTCTCAAAGAGATCCAGCAAGATCGCGGGGTCGCATGTCCCTCGCAGTGCCGTCTCCAGCCCAACGGCACCGCGTGTGCCAGCAGCGTCGATGACCTTCCAGTCCCCGAAGAACTCCCACGGCGAGTAGGTCGATCCGACGTTCGCCTCATCGCCGTTGGAGAGCAGAACAAAGCAGTTGGGGATGAACAACTGCGGGATGGTGTCGCGGTAGTCGGTCAGGTTGTCGTCGTAGGCAGACTTGACCGGCACACCCGGTTCCTTGAACTCCATCAGGACCAGCGGCACACCGTTGACGAACAGAGCGACATCGAGGCGGCGGCTATGCAGGTTGCCTTTGACCCACATTTGCTGCACGGCGAGGAGGTCGTTGTTCGCAGGGTCCGTGAGGTCGAGGTAGCGCAGGGTTGCGATCTGCTTGTCCCCGTTGTCGTCAGTCCACTCAGCTTGGTAGCCGTCGCGCAGCAGGTCATAGACCTCCCGGTTGGCGCGGACGCGATCCATGATCGACCGGTCCTTGGTGAGGGCCTCGATCGCCTCGTTGATCGAAGCATCGGGCACGTCGATCGAGTTGATCTTGCGCATCGCGAATCGCAGCCGATGCGTGAGTACGACGTCGCGCTGCGAGTCTCGGCCCAGCGTCCCTTGCGCCCCAAGGATCTCTTGGAAGGCGTCCACGCAGGTCCAGCCGAGCTCGGCGAGCAGCTCCATACTCGGCTTCTCGACGAAGAGATACTCGGGGCCGGCAGGTGCCATCACGCCACCCACCCGTCAACCAGAGCGTCGAGATCGAGCGCCGAGACGTCGATCTGCCCTCCCACCAACTTTGGTAGCAGGCGGTCTCGAATGGCCGACAGGCGGCCTGATTGGTCACGCAAGCGAGCAATCAGCTCGAACATTGGGGCCACAGCCGAGTCCCATTGCTCAATCACGGGTGCCGGAGGACAGAGTGCGGGCAGGGCGTGAACAACCTTCCTGTCCAACGTGGGAACCGCTGCCCCTGACGCTGCACGTTTGAGATCCAGGTCCTGTAAGACGAAGTAGGCATACCGCGGAGTCGCAAGACGAAATTCCTTGATCCAGAGCGCGGTGTTGAGTGGCCAGTAATCGTCTGGCACGTATGTCACGACGCCCACGGTCCCGCTTCGCCCCGTTGTCACACCCGGCCCCGCCGCTCTTGCGGAACTGTGGCTGCCCTGCGGGCCGGACGCACCAATGATCGGAATCGGACCCGACTCACGCGATCGCTGCGGCAGATCGAAGCCGCGCTGCAGAACAAGGAGTGAGTCAACCCTGCCAAGTTCCCAGCCTGCGGGGATCGGTCCTTGGGCGGAGTCGCCCAGCGGGACGGCCTGATGACCGGGGTAGCGGAACTTTACGAACCACTCACGGTATGTGGCACGCGCCATCTCCTCCAGCACCTCGACCCGCCGCCGGTTGTTCTCGATCAGCTCATCGAAGGCATCGAGGACCGCCGCGACTCTGGCTTGAACGGGGCGAGGAGGGAGGTTGAGCTCGAAGTGTTCAAGGAACGGCTTCCACTTGAAGTTCGTAATGCCCGTCGACTGGACTTGGTAGGCATCGAGCCTGCCGTCCGAGTACGCCGCTTGGAGACAGCGGAAGACGAAATTGGGCAGTGCGTGACCCGGGTCGATGCGGATGAGCTTGCAGAAGCTTGCACACATCGCAGGCTCGTCGAAGTTGGACAGGACACGATCTGTGATCTGGAGGGCTCGGCCGACGGGCTGCCCTTTGCTTCCTCCCGAGACCTCAAACACGATGTCACCCGGCCGTAGCACACGCGACGCGAGGTTGGACGCCTTGTGGAATCGTCGCGGAACTGTTGATCCGTCGCCGACCGCGACCCGTGGAATGTCCGTGCCTCGAATCACGTAGCCGACGCTTGCCGAGTCGGGCGCGGGCGCGTCGGTCCCCCATCCGCCGCCGATCTCGTAGGCCACAAGCTTCGAGAAGGTGGTCCTCATGCGTCGAGGATCCCTGTGACCGCAGCATCGACCTTCGCGCGTAGGTCTTCGGCTTCGTCGCTCAGGCGAGTGAACTCCTCAAAGAGTTCTTCGAGCTTCGCGGCGAAGTCTTCGTCGCCCTCGTCGACAGCCGCGGAGCCGGTGTAGCGGCCGGGATTGAGGCTCCAGTTCTGGGTTTCGATCTCGGCGCGAGTCGCGACCTTGCAGAGGCCCGGGACGTCGACGTACCTACCGTCGGGGAAATGTTCCTTGAGAAGTGACTCACTACCTGCGGTCGTCTCGACAGGCTCGCCTCGGTCGAGGCGAGCGATGTTGGCGAGGAACTCGATGTGCTCAGGTAGGAAGTCTCGGTGAGCGCGGTCGATCTGCCGGAAAATGTGGCGCGCGTCGATGAAGAGCACCGTGTCTTCGCGGTCGGAACCAACCTTGCCCTTGTCGAAGAACCAGAGCGTGACCGGCAGCGCGACGGTGTAGAAGAAGTTCGGGCCGATCGCCACCATCACATCAACTACGCCGGACTCGATGATCTGCTTCCGGATCTCCTTCTCGGAGTAGTCAGCGTCACAGGCTGAGTTCGCCATAACAAACCCCGCGCGACCGGTCGGCGTCAGGGCAGCGTGGAAGGCCTGGATCCACAGGTAGTTGGCGTTGTCGGCCCTGGGGATCAGGGGGTAGCGCTTGTCGCCAGCGAGCTGATCCTTCTTGACCTTGTCGACGTTGAACGGAGGGTTCGCCATCACGTAGTCGAACGCGCCGACGGCGTTGTGCGGGTCTTCGTAGTAGCTGTTGGCTTGGCGGATGTCGCCAGAGAGGCCATGAAGGGCGAGGTTCATCTTCGCCAGCGGGACGGTGTCCTCCGTCTTCTCCGCCCCGAAGACAGAGAGCTTGCGACTCGCAGACTCGTGGTGCCGCTCGACGAACTTCGCGCACTGCACGAACATGCCGCCCGAACCGCACGCCGGGTCGAAGACGCGCCCCTGGAACGGCTCAAGGATCTCGACGATCAGCCGGACAATCGAGTAGGGGGTGAAGTACTCACCGCCACCCTTGCCTTCCTGAGCGGCGAAGTTGGAGAGGAAGTCCTCGTAAATGAACCCGAAGGCGTCACCTTCTAGCTGGGTCGGCAGCGGAGCGAAGAGCCGGAGCAGCTCGACGAGGGTGTCCTTCTCGAGCTTCTGATAGCCCCGCGGGAGGATGTCCTTGAGCTCGGGGTTGGCTGTCTCGATCGCCTTGATCGCCTCATCGACGGCCTTGCCGATGTCCTGGCCCTCAGGGAGCGCGACGAGATGCGAGAGGCGGGACTCGTCGGGGACGTAGAGAACGGACTTCGCCTTGTAGTCGGCGACCGTCGCAGGGTTGCGGGCCGTCGCCTTCGCCTCGACCTCGGGGCGGACGCCCTCGAAGCGGTTCTCGGCGTACGCGAGGAAGACCAGACCGAGCACCGGGTCGCGGTACTGGACCGGCGTCAGCTTCGAGTTGGCACGGAGCTGGTCCGCCGCCTCCCACAGAGTTGCCCGAACCTTCGAGAGATCTGTTGCCTTCACAGACGAAGGCTATCGGCGGCCCCCGACGATTTCCGGGCAAAGGAACAAGACGCCAGTTGCGCTCACCCAGGCCTAACGGCTCCCCGCCGCACTCCCCCGCCTATGCCCGCTCCGCCCTCACCCATCGCCGACCATCACTGATTTCTCACCTACCCTCCCTTCGCGCCTCCCTACCCCTTCCTTCCCAGCGGCACGCATGCTACGAAGGAAGCGAGCAAACCAGCCCCTGACCTGCGGTTTTATGGTTATCGGTGGTTGTTGAGGGACGTGATCCAGGTGCATGGCGGGATGAAGGTCTACCGGGGTGTGGCAGCTGCCGCGCGGCACTACGTCGAGGCCGACCGCTCCCGCGCCGATGACTACTACCTCACCGAGGGCAGCGGTCTGGCGATGCGGATCGCGGCTACACCGGACGGCCTCCAGCACCTAGGCGACATGGACGGCGACGCCTACGAGCAGTGGGTCGCCGGGACCGACCTCGAGACCAGTCAACCGAAGGGTCGACTGCGGAGCGACGGACAAGCGGTCCGGTTCGTCGAGGTCACCGTCAACGGGCCGAAGACCTGGTCCCTCGCGGCCGCGCTCCACCCCGAGATCGCCGAGGCGTACGACCACGCGCAGCTCGCTGCCGCCGAGGAGATCATCGGCTGGGTCGCCCAGCACGCCACCACCCGCATCGGGCCACGCGGGCGACAGGTGCAGATCCCGGTCGAGGAGATCGAGGCCGCTCTCGTACGCCACTTCACCTCCCGCGCCGGCGATCCCCACCGCCACCTGCACCTCCAAATCAACGCCCGCGTTCGCGCCGCCGGCGCCTGGCGGGGCATCCACACCGTCGGCGTCCGCGACAGCCTGGAAGCGATCAACGGCATCGGGCACGCCGCGGTGATGACCAACCCAGAGTTCCGGGCGGTCTTGGCCGAGCACGGCTACGACCTCGACCCCGCCACCGGCGTAGTCACCCAGCTCGTCGACTATGCCGGCGCGTTCAGCGCACGCTCACGTCAGATCGCGTCCAACATCGACCGCTACGAAGCCGCCTGGCGAGGTCACCACCCCGGCGAGGAGCCCGGTCCCGCGATCCGCCAGACCTGGGACCGCCGCGCATGGGCCGACGCCAGGCCGGACAAGATCGTCCCGGTCTCCGGGGCCGATCTACGTCAGCGGTGGATCGAAGAGCTCCTCGAGCTCGGATTCCGCATCCCCACGCCACATCGCATACGCCGTAGCGCCCCCAGCTCGGTGCCGGTCGGGTCGTTGGATCGAGACGCCCTCGCGGCACGCAGCCTGGATCGGCTCGCCGTACGCCACTCGGCGTGGAACGCCGCCGACATCCGAGGCGAGGTCGAGCAGCTCATCGCAGCCTCCGGCGTCGTCACCACCGGCGCCGTGCGACGTGAACTGGCTGAGGACCTCACCGCCCGAGCCATTGCCTCCTGTGTCCCGCTGGTGGACAGTGACGACGTTCCCGAGCACGTCCGTGCACTGAGCTCGCCCCAGGTGATCGCCGTCGAGCACGACCTCGTCGCCCGGATCCTGCGGGCCGAGCAACGCGAGAGGATCACGGTCGTCGAAGGCGCCGCCGGCGCAGGCAAGACCCGCCGACTCGCCGCCACCCGCGACAACGTCGAGGCCCGTGGTGGCCGGATGATCGTGGTCACCCCGACGCGCAAGGCCGCCCACGTCGCCCACGTCGAGATCGGCACCGACACCCGATCGGTTGCGCGTCTGCTGCACGAGCACGGGTTCCGCTGGGACGAGGAAGGGCACTGGAGCCACACCCAGCCCTCACCCGACGCTCCCCCACTCGATCGCCGCACCCTGCTCGTCATTGACGAGGCCGGCATGCTCGACCAGGACAGTGCACGCGCCCTGCTCGCACTGGCCGAGGCCGGCGGGGCCCAGGTCGCGCTGATCGGCGATCGACACCAGCTCCCGGCCGTCGGACGCGGCGGGGTCCTCGACCTCGCCGCCCGGTACGCCCCCGACCGGTGCGTCGAATACGGCGGGGTACGCCGCTTCACCGACCCCGACTACGCCGCCCTCTCCCTACGGATGCGGTCGGGGACCGCTCCTGGTGAGGTCTTCGACGACCTGATGAGACAGGGTCACGTCGTCATCCACGCCAGCGAGGTCGAACGGCAAGACGCCCTCGCGATGCTCGCCTCCCAGGGGCAGCTCGTGATCGCCGACACCCGCGACCAGGTCGCCCGTCTCAACCACGGCGCCCACCGCGTCCGCGTCATCACCGGCCGGGCCCGCGACTCCCTCACCACCGCCTCCGGTGAGCGGATCGGGGTCGGAGACACGATCGCCACCCGCCACAACGACGCTCAGGTCGATGTCGCCAATCGGGAGACCTGGACCGTGCACGGCTACACCCGAACAGGGATGATCGTGCGCGGCGAGAATGGCCGGCGCGTCCTTCCACCCGACTACGTGCGCCACCACGTCGAGCTCGCCTACGCCACCACCGCCTACGGCGCCCAAGGCTCCACCGTCGCGATCAGCCACGTCCTCATCGGCGAGCACACCAGCGCCGCGTCTGCCTACGTCGCGATGACCCGCGGCCGCGAAACTAACGTCGCCCACCTCGTCGCTGAGTCGGTCGGTGACGCGCGCCGCCAGTGGATCGAAGTCTTCGGTCGCGATCGCGCCGACCTGGGCCCCGCCCATGCTCGGAAGCTCGCCGGCGAAGCCGTCGAGAGGTACGGACCGAACGCGCCGAAGCGTCGCCCGCGGCCGACACCCACCCGACAGCGCGAGGATGACTTCGCCCGACGGCCGCCTTCTCGATCGGGCCCTGGGCTCAGTCTCTAGTCCGGCTCGGGTGGACGAGGATCGAAGCGCGTACGACGCTGCTTCCGCCGTCTGACCGGCTCGGCCGGCGGCTGCGGCAGCGGCTGCAGCACCCACGCCCGAGCGGTCGGCGCGTCGTGCACCGACAGCATCTCCGAGTACCAGGGAGCGTGCTCGGAGACATCGCGTGTGCGTCTGGCGCCGGATAGCGTCGGTTCCCAGGCCTCACGCACCTGGGGCGGCAAGTCGAGTTCCTCCCACAGGTCGATGAGCAGCGCACAGTCCATCCACCGGATCATCTGCTGAGGCCAGCCGCGTCTGATGAGCAACTCGTACGCCCGCCGCCGCTCTTCCCGGTCCCGCAGGTCCCACTTGTGCTGGCGCCCATGGCTGATCGTGTCATCGAAGTTCAGTCGAACGAAGCACTCCGGCGGCGGCACCGACCAGACCATGTTCGGCACCCAGAACGCGTGGATGCCCGTCGGATGGTGTTCCTTCCACGAGACCCGGGCTTGCAAAGTCATCTCGTAGTCCATCGCCGTGAAGATTCGGGCAGCGACCTTCAGCGTCGGGGACTTCAACCCGCGCTCGTACGCCGACAGTGTTGCCTGCGAGGTCTTCGACAACCCGGCTAACTGCACCTGCGTGAGGCCCCGCGCACGACGGGCAACCTCAAGGATCCAGTCCTGGTCCATACCGAAATATATCTCTTCGGACGTTTCCGCCGTGTTCGCTGTCACGGCCTGCACACCTCCCTCACTGAGGGAGGTGCTTGCCTCCCCGCACCCGCCCGGAGGTCTCGATGAAAACGCACAACGACACGCCCTTCCACGCTCGCCACGACGACGAGCTGCTCACTCTCGAGGAGGTTGCCGAGATCCTGAAGACGCCGATCAACACGCTGCGCTGGTGGCGCCAAGAAGGGGTGGGTCCGGCGTACTTCCACATCGGCCGGCGCCTCTACATCACCGTGGGTGACCTACGTGCCTTCATCCGCCAGCAGCGGCTCGCCGTCCAGCCCGTGCTGCCGGCCCCGCGGAAGCTGGCATGAGCCATGGTCATCCATCACGAGAACGACTCCGAGGACCCACGCCACGTCTTCCTCGACGCCCACGACGTCCTCGCCCGCTACGGCTGGGGCAAGACGAAGGGCTACCGCAACCTCAAGGACCGCACCCTGGTCCCCTCGCCGATCATGGAGCACCCGATGCGCTGGCGCCTCGACCAGCTCCTGGCGTGGGAGGACAAGCTGATCGCGGAGTCGATGAAGGCGCCGACTCCGCGGCGGGCTGACCTCGCCTCGCTGCTCCCGCCACCGAAGCAAGGTCGCCGAGCAGGCTGACTCAGCCGCGTGGAGCCAGGACACTTGGGAGCCTTAGACGCAGGTCCGACGGCGCGCCGGTACGAGGCTGCGTCCGCGCGGTGTGGCGCACCCGCGGATGGGTCTGCTGCACGATCAGGTGTCACCTATGACCTGCCCCACCAGAAAGGTTCCAGTGCGGGTGGCTAATTGACTGCCTTCACCGGAAGGCTGAACACCGTGCCCCGTGCCTACCCGCCCGAGTTCCGCGCTCGGGCCATCGCCCTGGTCCGCGCCGGCAGACCGCAGAACCAGACTGCTGCCGAACTCGACATCCATCCCGTCACGCTCTCAAAGTGGGTCAAACAGGATCGGATCGACCGTGGCGAGATCCCCGGCGTCAGCACTGCTGAGTCCGCTGAGCTCCGAGCTGCTCGCCGGCGGATTCGCGAGCTCGAGACCGAGTTGCTGATCGTGCGGCAGGCCGCGAAGTTCCTGGGCGAGGACCGCCCGCGCCCAAAAGGCTCTTCCCGGTGATCGACATGCTCGTCGCCGCCGGGGTGCCGGCCGATCGCTGCTGCCGGGTCCTCGGTGTGGCGCGGCAGAACTACTACAAAGCAAAGCGCGCACCGACGACGCCGACCCAGCTGCGCCGGCAGTGGCTGACCGGGCTGATCCGCGAGGTCCACGTTGCGTCGCGTGGCACCTACGGCTACCGCCGAGTGCACGCTGAGCTCACCCTCGGGATGGGCATCACCGTGTGTGAGCGCACCGTGTGGCTGTTGATGAACCAGGCCGGGATTTACGGCCTTCCCGGGCCGATGAGGGTCAAACGGCTACGAGGGGTGGCGACCGCCGATGACCTGGTCAACCGCAAGTTCCATCGCCTTCGTCCCAACGAGCTGTGGGTCACCGACATCACGCAACACAGGACGCGGGAAGGTTGGATCTACTGCGCCGCGGTGCTGGATGCCTACAGCCGTCGGATCGTGGGCTGGTCCATCGACTCCAAGCAGGACTCCACCCTGGTCGTCAACGCCCTCGACATGGCCATCCGCAACCGTCGCCCGAGCCGGGCGGCATCGTCCATGCCGACCACGGGACCCAGTTCACCTCATGGGTCTTCGGGGAGAAGATCCGCTCCGCGGGGCTGCTGCCGTCCTTCGGCACCGTAGGCGACGGCCTGGACAACGCCATGATTGGAAAGCTTCTGGTCCTCGATGCAGATCGAGCTGCTCAACCGGCGCCGCTGGAAGACCAGAGTCGAACTGGCGAACGCGATCTTCGAGTACATCGAGATCTTCCACAACCGTCGCCGTCGCCACTCAGCGCTCGGCTACCGCACCCCGATCGAGTTCGAACTACTCTCCCAGGACATCACCAACGCTGCAGTCGGTTAGCCACCGAATCTGGAACCCAAACGGTGGGGCAGGTCACCTATGTGTGCAGCAGATGTGTGCAGCTGACCCGTTCCTACCGGCGCCTGGGTTTTCGCGACGCTGCGTAGCACTCGGGGCAGCTACTGCCTTGGCGCGTGCGGTTCTTGACGACACTCTCCCATTGATGCCCGCGGCCGCATTGGAAGCGGCAGCGGTCGTGGCTCGACGCTGTGATGTCCGCGGGAGTACGGCCTGGGTGTGTGAGGTTCTCGAGAAACTCGGCGGCGACATCTGGGTGCAGGTCTTGGAGTGAGCGCCCGGCTAGAGGAGTCGCTCGGATCCGCCCGACGGTCCGACGTGCACAGGCGCTGCAACCACTGCCGCCAAGCGCTCGAGATGCAAAGGTCGTGTTCCATTCGTGCCCGCACGTTGAACACTTCCACCGCGCGGCGTAGTTGGATCCGGGGGAGATGTCCTTCGCCGAGCGTTCCGGGTGCCCTGGGATGTCGATTAGTTCTTCCGCGAGCTCGGGATGGAGCACCTCGATGCTGTTCTCGAACGTGACCTTGCTCCGAGCGGCCGCGGCACCTGCATGCGCACACGTTGGGCAACCTCGTCCGCGAGTCCGTGAAGCGACCGATGCTTCGTACCGTTGTCCGCATGTTTCGCAGTGCCACAGACATTTCAGGTTGCTGGCGGGGCGCAGGTCTTGGGCGTTTCGCTCGGGTTGGGAAACACATTTGACGAATTCCTGCGCAATTCCTGGTTGGAGGTCGAGAAGGGAGGTACCCGGCTTTGGGAAGGATCGGGCACGGGACTGCGCTGCCGTGACCGCTTTCGCGCAGGACGGGCAGTTGGTTCCGCCGCCAGCGCGCGACGCAACGCTCGTGGTCCACCGAACGCCGCACCTTCCACACACCCATCGGCACGAGTCTTTCGCTGATGGCGGCAACCAGGCAGGGCTGACGCCGGGGCGAGTGAGGTTTTCTTGGAACTCATGTTCAAGGTGCGGCGCAACGTCAGTGGCTGATCGAGCGGGGCGACCCGAGATGGTCTCGCGCCATCTTGTCGCGGCAGCTGCCAGCGCAAGTCCTCGTTCGGCGAGGGTCAGCCCGGCCCACGTCGAGCCCGTCCGTTCGCATGCCGTGCGGATGGCGCATGCCCACTCGTAGGCGTCGGCGCAGTTGTCTCGCACGCTCATCACCGTGGCGTCCACGAGGCGCGGGAGGGATTCGGGCCGCACTCTGACGTACTCGAGCTCATGAAGCGCGGTCGCTTTGCGCTGATCGCGGTGGTGGTCCTTATGCCACCGCTCTGGATCCAGGTCAATGAGCAGACCCGTGCGGGGGATGGCGAGATCGATGCGCCAAGTTCGTCCACCTGCCTTGACTGGCCGGTCGAGTTCGATGTGTTCCTTGGTGGCCAAGCGCAACATTTCAGCGACTTCGAACTCGAGTCGTGACTGGCCGCGGCCGGAGCACCGAGCGCAGCCAGTGCCGGCAACTCGCGAGGCGGGCGTAGTGGTCCATTCGTGGCCGCGGGCGCATCGCCAACGGCACATGGCGTTCGAGCCCGGCCAGATCTCGTCGCTCTTGCGGCTGGGGATGTCGAGATTTTCGACGAACTGGGCGGCGACATCCGGGTGGAGGTGGAGCAAGGAGGCTTCATAAGGAGCAGTGCTCCGGCGGTCGCCAGCTTTGCGGGAGCTACAGATGGGGCAGCCACTGCGCTTGGTGATGCGGTTGACCACCGTGGCTTGCCATGTGTGATTGCATATCGAGCACGACCAGACGCAGCGATCAATCGAGTTCGGCTTGAGATCCTCGAGTCCGAGTCCAGGATTCGTCAGGTTCTCTCGCAGCTCATCGATCGGGAACCAAGCGCGACCTGCCGCGGTCCCAGTTGCCTCGGTAGGTGTGCGTCTCGCGTTCGCGCGACTGCGATTCGCGCACGCGACACATCCACGTCCGCTGGTCCGATTCGCGACTGTCGCCTCCCACTCAGCCGAGCAATTGGCGCATCGCCAGCGGCATCGCTGCTGGGAAGAGGCGCGCAGCTCATTGGGAGACATATGGGTTCGATCCAGGTTAGTGACGAACTCAGCAGCGACCTGCGGAAAGAGGTCAGCCACGCTCCGTCCAGGCGGGGCCTGGGCGCGCGTGTTCCCGCGCCGCGCCCGCGCGCACTGAGGACATCCGCTGCCCTTGGAGCGGGCCGCTGGTGTCGCTTGCCAGTGCTCAGCGCACACCGCGCATCGCCACTCGACTCGGAGACTGCTTCCGGCTCCGAGCTCCGACAACGTGACACCCGGACGATCGACAATGAAGAGCGCCTCATCGAAGGCGCTCGGATTGACATCACGCAGAAGCGAGCGAGGAGTCGGCCCGGACATGGATCAAGTCTTGCGTGTTCGGCGACCGTAGAAGCCCAAATCGGACACCTCGATGTAAGAACGGAGAGCTTGTCCGGCACGCACCTGGCGGTAGTCCCGAGCCGACACCGCACCTCGCATCGAGGTCGGCCGGCTGCACCCGGATGTCGTGGCGCGACGCCACCCAGACTGTGCACGGTGGAATGGCCCACGCCGCGCACACGCCATCGGCTCAGAGAGCACCTCACACTGGGAAGGCCTTGGGACGCTAGTCATATTGATCGGACCGAGGTCCTGTCCGCACTCCGGATCGATGGGGGCGGAGATTGTTGTGCGTCCGGCTGACATCAACACCGGCTTCGGAGAAGTGGCTCACCAATTCCCGGGTGCGCAACCGGAATCTGCCATAGGTTCTCGCCATGGCAACAAGCATCGAGTCCCAGTTCTTTGCCGATATCGATGCCAACGATCGGCTGGGCATTGACAGCGAGGCGGCACTTTGGGCATGGATTGACGGGGGCGCAACGGTCGGCCTAGCGATCGATGAGTGGAAGTTGGTGGGTGGGTCGGGGACCTACTTCCGCGGCCAGGCGTCCGCGGCATACGGCCTCACGTCCAAGCTGTACCGGGACTTGCGGATGGGTGCCGACGCGGCCGGTATCGCCGAGGCGTCGGAGTCCGATCTCGCGCAGGTAGAGAGATCTTTGATCGAGAGCATGCGCCACGAGGGTCTCGGGCGACGAATGTCGGATGGCGAGCTTCTAATGGTGATGCAGCATCACGGCATCGCAACCCGACTCATGGACGTCTCCGCGACTCCGAAGGAGGCGCTTTTCTTCGCGTGCGACCAGCATGCCGAACAAGACGGACGCTTCTTCGTCTTCAATCTGCGAGGCGACGACGGAGTCGACTACGACTCTATGGAGCTTGCGGGATTGGACGACTTGCCTTGGGAGGGTGCGGCGAAGGGCCAGCGATACGCAGACGGCGCCTGGACTACTCGTGTCGCAGTGGTGGAGGACGGGGCGCTCGATCCGAGAATGCGCGCACAAAATGGGCAATTCCTGACTGGAGGGTTGGCGCGGAAGTACGCCGGAGCCCAGCGACGGCTGCGGGGCGGGACAGAGGTGTCCAAAGAAGACCACGCCCGGGTGTGCTCTCTACACATCAACTTTCCGAAGTCACGCACGCGCAGGATCCCCGCGGGCTTCGACGCATCCGGTTGGTCGGTGCGCGTAGACGCCGCGTGGAAGGCGGGTCTGATGAGGCGCCTGCGGGCCGAGCCCGACCCGATAACCCGAGACACCATGTATCCGCCGGTTAATGAAGTGATGCGTCTTGCCCGTCGAATAGTCGACCAGAGGTTCTCGGTCTAGCGAGGCGCGATTGGGCCTCGGGGAGCGCTTACCTGAGCTCTGTTGAACGATCTGGCGGGCGTCTTAACCCGAATTCTTCGTGTCGAGATGAGGCAGTACCGGGCGTAAACGATTCGCGAGTACCCAGGACCGGGTGGCGCCGTAGGCAGCTCTGGTGGCGCCTCGACCAGAGAGAGTCAGTCCAGCTCAGATCGAACAGTCGTTTTCATATGCACGCACCGATGTCGATGAACCGAGATGCGACTAGCCTAACTCTGCCGTCGTCGTCGACGATGCGCGGCCGGTAGGTAGGGGAACCCTTCTGGACTACGCCACCAGAAGGCACAGTCAACGTGGAAGTGTGCCGACACTGCCTCCCCAGCAGACCGAGCGGTACGCATTCGATGGTTCCGCCGTGGCAAGGACTGCGGCCGCCATCGCCATCAGGTCGCCATCAGGTCGCGATCATCGCCCGCTCGCGACCCAGGTCCGCGTCGTCGGTCATGCAGAGATCCTAGGCTCGGTGATACCCACTTCGATCAGGCAATGCCGCCCGCCTGGGACGCCGTGACGCGACGAGGCGACGCGCCGGGGTCGCAGAAGCTGAACTGATCCGGGACGGCGCGGCCCGTGGAGATCGAGTTCTATGAATCATTCGGAGATCCCGACCCGAAGCGCACCGCTCTCACGCGCGAGCAGGCGCTCGCGTTCAGTGAAAACTGGTCCGCGAGCGACGTCACTCATCCACCATCAGCTTGATCGCTTGAACATCACGGCCCTCTACCTCACCCAGCGAGTCGTACATCGCGTGCCTTCTGCAGCAACTCGCGATGCCTGTGATGTGGATTTGCCCGAGATACGGCAAGTTCCACCGAGAATCGGCACCTTCGGGTTCTGGGTCGTTAACGACTGAGCTGTCAACGTTTCGAGCACGCCGAGGCCGCGTCGAGCCGGGGCTAGCCCGAACTCTGCTCAGGCTGTTACATGGCGCTGTCCGGGACCGGAATATGCGGCATTGCGGCTAACGACCGGGCTGCTGGGTCGCCCGCCGGTCGAGGAGTCGTCGCCAGGTACGATCACGACGAAAAGACACAGCGCGAGGAACCCCCAGAGACATCGCAATTGCTGCCCCACCGCCCGAGCGTCGCGGCTACCAATGACCATCGCATCCAACCGCGCCGCGAAGTTGCACATGGTTAAGTCTAGGTGTGTCGTTCTCTTGAGGTTCGATGAAGTTGGCGATAATGAAGTATGAGCGCATGGGTTAGTGCTGTCTTCGCGGGGCTCGCGGTCGTTGTGGCCATATGGACTTGGTACGCGCAGCGACGAGAAAGGACGGCTGCAGAACGACGGGCCCGGGTGACTGTGTCCTTTCATTGGCTGCCAGTACGCGCCAAGGTCCAAGTGAGAGACGGGCGGACTCTCGAGGCTGGCTACCACATCGTGCTGGTTAACCGCGGGCCAGCGCCAGCTCGCGACGTTAACCTCAGGTTGTCAAACTCGGCCGGGCAGGAACTCGAGCTACTTGACGTCGCTCCCGATGAGATGCCTTTGGCAGTGCTAGATGTCGATGGCCGGTATCCCATTCCGTGGCTGTACGAGCCTTTCAGTCGGCACTCACGCCGGTTTGTCGCCACATTGTCTTGGACCGACTCCGAAGGGCGTCACGAGCGAATGGTGCCGCTCAGGCGAGGGCAGGTGCCGAGCTGAACCCTCGCGGCTTGAGGCATTTTGATTATTCGAGGCCAAGCGGCATAGCTCGCCCCCAAGCCGCATAGAGCCGGTCAACGACTGTCTCAAGCTCAGTTCCCCGAACGCTACTGGCCAACGCAACCGGTCGAGACTCGATGAGCTGGAAGATAATTATCGACTCCGGCTGAGAAAATAACCAGTAAGCTGCCTGCTGGGCCCACTCGGTTCGACTGCCGAAGCGATCGTAGATGTCCTGAAGTTTGGCAACGTGGCGATCCACGAAGTCTGCCAGACCCACGGTGTAGTCATCCGGTTCTTGTGTATCCGCGATTGCCGACCGAATCGCTCCGATCACCTCGAGAGACAACGCGTCGCTTCCGGGTTCCCCTACGAATCGCAAGTACTGTGGCTCGGCCACCTGGAGGTAGCGGGCGTTGACATAGGCGGGATCAGCAGCCAGCTCGTTCATCGCCGTTCCCACCTCCTCGTCAAACATCTCAGCTAGCACTGACAGTCTCAGGATCCGCCGTCTGGTCTGCTTGGCTGGGGTGACAGCCCCCTTGTAGTCGAGCTTGTGGGACACCGCTGCCCACAGGTCCTGGCTCTTCGTGCGCAGCTGGAGCTCAGCCTCGATAGGTGTTCCGTCAGTCATCGACACCCCTGGAACGGTTACCTGAGCATGTATGCCCGGGTAGTGGAGCCTGTCTTCAGGTGCCAGTTCAGACTTGTCGACGATGTCCCGCGCGGCGAGGATCGCCGTTGTATCGCCGGCAAGGGCATCGCGAATTCTTCGTACATCTTGCAAATTACCAACAACGACGCGCGCGCCGACTTTGTCTGTAATTTCCTCCCATGGCCGCGTGTACTTGTTTAAGTAGATCTTCTTGACGAAGCTGCCGATCCCCTTCTCGCGCGCCTCAACGGCGGCCGTCACATGAAGGGTGCGGCACAAATCCTCAAGGTACTCACGGAGAGATGTCGCGGCATCTCTGAAGTTCTGATGCTCGTCGATGAAGCGCTGCCGAGCCTCATCTGGAGTCACTCCGAAATCTCCGCGTCTTTTGGCCCACTCGCGCCGCTAATTGAGGATATTTTATCGGTGATGACGATCTGCGAAGCATTGCCCTCTTTAGCGCTTTGAATAGCTACCGAGCCGTCTTCGTACATTGGCGGAGGCACGAGAACGGTTGCGCCGCGGCCGGTTTGAAACTTGACCCGTCTGATACTGCTGGTAACGAGATGAGTGTCCTTCGTGAATCCCCTTGCTGGAAGACCTGCGGCCTGGATCTTGCTTATGTACTCGTCGCGATGCTCGACTTTGAGGTGACGTTGAGCGAACTGTTCCGGCGAGATCCGGGGCGAGCGGTTCTGCATCTCCGACAGAAGGGCAATCTCGTATTCGGCCGTTGTCTCTGGATCGCCCTTCGTTGACCGCGAAATGAAGCTCTGGGTGATTTTGAAAAATTTCTCCGTTTGTACGTCCGAGCGTTGCGTAAACTGACAGCCCAGGAACTCGACGAAATAGTCCGCGACCCCACCGCCGCCTTGCTGAACGTCCACCACATAGCCGCGGAGCGGTGCGTGGTCAGTGGCGCCACTCGCCGCGAAGATGCCTACCTTGAAGACCTTGGTGCCTTGGCCGAGGATGAGATCCTTCAAATATTCTGCCTTGTAGGTGCGCTTGCCGTCCACGGTTGTCGCCTGGACTCGCATTCCTTCCTCGTGCTCCATCTTAGCCACGATCAGGCATGCCTCCTTGTCCAGTGCACCTCGAAGCACCATCACGAGGCCAACCGAACTCATCCATTTCTGCTTCCGATGCAGGCTGCGGGCGAGCTCAGCGGAGTCGGCCACGATATCGCCAACGTTGGCCAAGAGACCGCGTATCAACTTCGGGGATGTAGATCCTTCCTCCTCGTCTTCGATAACCGGACGGGCCATTCCCCCAAGGGTCTCGCGCAGGCGCAACTCAATGAAGCCTCGGTCTAGCGTCCCGAGCGCGATTGGCGCTTCGCTGTAGTCGATCCCGTCAGGGCCAGACTCATCTCTCCGCCCGCTGGGCACCCGGTGAAGGATGACCTCCGAAATGGTCAGAGTGCCAAAGTCAGGCATCGTGATTCCTCCGCGAACGTTTGGAGCCCCCCAATAGGCCTCCCGATACGATTAGGCTAGATGCACGCCTACGCAACGGGGACCGAAACAGCAATAGCGGATCGCCTCGTTGGCCGTTGACCCTGAACGTATGGGCGCGGTCGCAGCGAAGGCAGCATGCCTTGGTGGTCCAATCAGCGGGGACGGGGCTCGCTTCCGGTCGCTTGCTGCACCGACAGCCGAATTGCGTCAGCAGTCGGATGCCTCTCGTGTGGGCGCAAGACTCGTTCCAGGTATGTAGACGGGTCGCCTTGACGTTAACCCGGCGCCGACAACCGCTGGGATGAGCGACGTCGTTGTCGGCAAAACAGGAGATTGGTGACCCAACAAGGGCCCTGGCCACCGACCCCAAGGCCACTCACCCTCGCCGCCAGGTCGCAGAGCGGCAGGCGACCTCATAGATCGCCTCGATCTCGCGGTCGGTCAGGCGCGGCGGGAGCTTCGCGACGTAGTGGCTGATCCGGCGGCGCTGAACGATGACGACACCACCGTCTTCGGGCTGCTTCTTGATCGTCCAACCCTTCTGGGCGCCCATCACGGCGATCACGCCGAGCGCGGTCACCGGGAAGCCGACCTGCTCGGTCAACAGGCGGCCCGCACGCTTGGCCTCGTGGCGGCTGTTGCGGACGTACGGCACTCGCTGACCGTTGACCATGAAGGTGTCACCACCGACCCAGATGCTGGCGTCGGGGTGGTTCTTGGCGTTCACCGTCAGCACGCCGCCCGGGCCGACCAGGACGTGGTCGATGTCCGAGCCACGGTTGCCGACCTCGATGGAGTGGATGACCCGCCACTCCGGACCGAGCTTCGCAAGCTGAACAGCGACTGCCTCCTCCCCGTCGGCACCGATCCGCCACGCGCGCTCGTCTGTCTTCGCATCGACTAGGCGGTTGAAGAAGTGCCTGAGTTTTCCGGTCCCCTCTCGCGCGAGCAGTGCCTGCTCCCGCAGCGAGACGCCGGCCTGATGCGCGCCGAGGTCTTCCCACTCCTGTGCAGCCGGCTCGACCGGACGCTCCTCGGCGTCGAGAGGAGCAGCAAGCACACCGTCCGCGGGCGATTCGACCGGATAAGCGATCGCCAGCGCGGGCACCTCTACCGACTGCGTCTCCGCGAGGTGGTCGCCGATCGCCTTCTCTAGCAGCGGCAGATTCGTCAGGTCGTCGGAGTGATAGCGCCCGGTCTTGAGATCCAGGTATCCGAGCGCCGTCCCGCCGGGCGTCTCGGCGTACAGGCGCGCGTGCCCGTACCGCGCCCAGCGGCGCACTACCCACTCCGTCACGACGTCCTCCCTCCCCTTCGCTCAGGGTGCCAGCGCGGGCCATCGCCAGCAGCGGATTCGCCGAAGCTGTGCCACATCCGTATCCCAGGGCATATGTCAGCCCGCCCTCCGCACTCTCCTGGCGTGGCCGAGGCGCTCACCACCGATGCCCGCGGCCACGGCGGATGCCGGCATGCCCGCCGCAACGAGACCGGTCGAGCAACCTCGATAGGCCGACGGGATCTTCCGCTAGATGTGATGTCCAGGCACGTTGGTCGAGATCCTGCGACGACAAGATCTGATCTGTAGATAGGTGAAGGCCTCCCGGTGTGGAGTGGAGCTGTCTAAGGAACCGCTCCGCCACCGAGGAGGCCTTCGTGTCCCACGCTACCCATGCCAACGCCGCGCTGACGCCCCGAGCCCGGCTGAAACTCGCCCGCTTGATCGTCGACCAGGGCTGGTCGCCAGCTCGAGCCGCCGAGCGTTACGACGTCGCTTGGAAGACCGCGAACAAGTGGGCCCAGCGCTACCGCCAAGAGGGCGCGGCCGGCATGCTCGACCGCTCCTCGGCGCCGCACCATCAACCGAACCGCACCCCGGCACCGGTGGTCCGCAAGATCGTGCACCTGCGGTGGAAGCAACGCCTGGGCCCAGTCGAGATCGCCGACCGTCTGGGCATGGCCTCCTCGTCCGTGCACGCCGTGCTCACCCGCTGCCGGCTCAACCGACTCAGCCACATCGACCGCGCTACCGGCGAGCCGATCCGCCGCTACGAACACGCTCGTGCTGGTGACTTGATCCATGTCGATGTGAAGAAGCTCGGCAAGGTCCCCGACGGCGGCGGCTGGCGCTACGTCGGGCGACAGCAGGGCGACAAGAAACAGGGCTGCGACATCTGCTAGGACCGGTGCACCGAAGAGCAAGTACCGCCAGCCCCTGGTCGGCACCTGCTACCTACACACGGTCATCGATGATCACTCCCGGGTGGCCTACGTCGAGGCCCACGAGGACGAGACCAGCCAGACCGCTGCCGCGGTCCTGCGCAACGCGGTGGCCTGGTTCGCCGAGCGTGGCGTCACCGTGCGTCGCGTGATCAGCGACAACGGGGGCACGTACCGCTCTTTCCTGTGGCGTGACACATGCACCGAGCTCGGCGTCACGCCGAAGCGGACCAGGCCCTATCGGCCGCAGACCAACGGCAAGATCGAGCGGTTCCATCGCACGCTGGCCGAGGGCTGGGCGTTCAAGAAGTTCTACAACTCCGAATCTGCCCGACTAGCTGCTCTGCCAGCATGGATCCACGAGTACAACCATCACCGGCCCCACTCAGCAATCGGGAAAGCCGCACCCATCACCAGATTGGACAACCTGGCTGGGCATCACATCTAGAGGTCGATTGCGAGCGCGGGCACGCCCGAAGTTGAGTAGATCAACTCGGTGACGATCCGATTACTCAACAAGCCCCGGCGCGCCTCCGACTGGGCCCAGGCCTCCTGCAACATTGCTTCAGCGGGTTCCAGCAGGACGGCTCCAACGAGCACCTGCCAACGCGGACGATGCGGGGTATCATGAACCTACGCCTCGCCCACCCCGGCGCCCTCCTCGAAGAGGAGTTGCAGCGCCACCTCGGAGACTCAGCTAGAACCCGCCGAGTGATACGAAAAGTGATACGAACTGCCCGAAATCGGGCGGTTTTTGGCGATACGCCGCGAAACGGCGTGAACCTCAAAAGTGGCTCTGACCTGCACAAACGTCAACGACCATTGACGGTAGTTGAATGATCAATCTTCTTGGCACCAGTGACAGGCGGCATCCCGGCCGACAGCAGGATCGGGATGCCGCGGCGATGACCCGTCCCTGCTCACGTGCGTCCGGGCGAGCTCTCCCCGCCTCGTGTCAGGCGCGGCGGAAGGCCGCGCCTTGCCTGCCGACAGGCTCGCCGTTGACGGTCTGCCGATCGCCCGTTCCAGGGGAGGAGTGGTCTCGGGTGGACCGGCAGGCTGGGGTCATGTCTTCGACAGAGCTTCCGGGCAGGTTGGCGCAGGTCTCGATGGATGGCGAGCTGCCGTCCAGAGCGGATCTGGGTGTCGTCTTCGATGAGCTCGACTACCAGATGGCCTGCCAGGTCTACCTGTGGGCGTTGCCGCTGGTCTCGTACGCGCAGTGGAAGACGCAGCACTACGACGTGTTCGGCGCGACCAGCTCCGACCTCGTCCACTACGTCAGCTACCGCGACCGGCTCGGCCTCATCACCGCCAACGCGACCACGCCGTACATCCTCAACTTCTTCGACCTTTCCGAGACCGGGCCACTGGTCGTCGAGCTGCCACCGGGGCCGACGGCCGGCGGGATGTCCGACTTCTGGCAGCGCGAGTTCGCGGTCCTCGGCGAGATGGGGCCAGACGCCGGCCACGGCGGCAAGCATGTCGTCGTACCGCCCGGTCACGACGCACCCGAGGTGGGCGACGGCTACTACCTCCAGTACGCCACTGGCATGAACATCATGTTCGGCTTCCGTACCTTGGACCCCGACCCGACCCGTTCTCAGGCGCTGGTGGATGGGGTCCGGATCTACCCCTACGCCGACCGCGACGACCCCAAGCCCACGCGAGTCGTCTCTCCGGACGGACGGCGGTGGACCGGTGACCAGCCCGGTGGGCTCGACTACTGGGTGCGGCTACACGACATCTACCAGAGCGAGATCGTCGACGAGCGCGACCGGTTCTACCTCGCGATGCTCAAGCAGCTCGGCATCGAGAAGGACAAGCCGTTCGAACCGGACGATCGGCTGAGCGCCATCCTCATCCAGGCGAGTGCGGCAGGTGAGCTGATGGCCCAGGCCAACACGTTCGCCAAGCGGTTCGAGGGCTCCCGGTACTGGCCGGACCGAGCCTGGGACACCGCGATCGTCCTGGACAACCCCGCCCAACGCGGAGAGCATCACGACGAGCTCCTCGAGCGGGCGTCGTGGTTCTACGAAGCCGTCAGCTTCTCCGAGGCGATGAAGAGCCAGACCCCCGGAGCCGGACAGGCCTACCTCGGGTCGTACGCCGATGCGACGGGCGCATGGCTCGACGGCGCACAGTCCTACACGCTGCACGTCCCCGCCGACCCGCCCGCCAAGCTCTTCTGGTCAGCCACGGTCTACGACGTAGCGACCCGGTGCCTCATCGACAACCAGCAGCAGCGGGGAGACCGCGGCTCCCGAGACACCGACGTCATCCGCAACGACGACGGCTCCGTCGACCTCTACTTCGGGCCGACGGAGCCGGAGAACGGCCAGTCGAACTGGGTCCAGACCATCCCCGGACGCCACTGGTTCTCCTACTTCCGCCTCTACGGTCCCCTCGAGTCGTACTTCGACCGGACCTGGAAGCTCGGGGACATCACCGCAACCTGAATTCGCTCCCGGCGGCGGTTCGCCGCGCTGACGTCGGATGCCGACCGGCCGCGCTGCCCATAGACACGACTCATCCACGCCGCAGCGCCGGGAAGGACGCACGAGGAGCATGACCGATCGCGACCAGCCGGCCGCGACACCGACACCGACGGTGCGGGCCGTCACCCTGCTCGTGAAGTTCGGGCTCGAGGTGGGCATGGTCGTGGCGCTGGCGTACGCGGGCAGTCGACTCGCCTCCGGGCCATGGGGTGTGCTGCCGGCGATCTGTCTGCCGCTGCAGGCGGCGGTGGCGTGGGGGCAGTGGGCGGCGCCGCGCTCGTCGCATCGGCTTCCGACGCCGGCGCGCATCCCGCTGGAGATGGCGATCTTCGCCATCGCCGCCCTGTCCTTGGTGGCGACCGGCCATCCGGTCACGGGCATCGGCTTCCTCGCGCTGGCGATGATCAACGCCGCCCTGTTGCCGGCCTTCGACCAGTCGGAGGCATAGGGCCGACGCCCGCGGCGAGGATCGCATCGAGCTGGCCGACCAGCACCCGCCAGCTCTCCTCGCTCGCAGGTTCGCTGTGCGCGAAGGCGCCGGCGAGCTCGAGGCTGACGTAGCCGTGGATGAGGCTGCCGAGCAACCGGGTCGCGTGCACCTCCCCGTCCGTATCGAGCGAGCGGTGGGCGAGGGCGGCGCGCGCCAGGTCCGCGTGGCGGCGGCCCGCCGCGACGGCCGACGATGCGGCGGCACTCTCGTCGTCGACCGGTACCGGCACCCGGGTGGCGGCGTAACGGCCGGGGTGGAGGCGGGCGTACGAGCGCCAGGTCTCCGCATAGGACGCGAGCGCCTCCACCCCATCAGAACCCGCCATCGCACCCTCAGCAAGATGCGCCGACTCGGCGAGGGCGAGGGCGGTGATCCGCAGGCGCAGGACCGCGTTGCCGTCGACGTACGTGTAGAGGCTGGGCGCCCGGACGCCGAGCCGGCGCGCCAGCGCCGAGACGCTCACGGCCTCCAGCCCCGCCGAGTCGGCCAGGTCCGCGCCCTCGGCCACGACCCGCGCCAGGCTCAGCCCCGCTCGCACCATCACGCCCTCCGCCAGATTGCCTAATACCATTAGGAAACCTAGCATCGACGGCATGGACCCGGTCACCGAGGCGCAGTTGCGCAAGGCGTTCGTCAACCTCTCCAAGGGCGAGGCGAGCCGGGTCAACGTGCCGGTCGACCTGGGCGAGCAGCCCTGGGACGACCTCGACTACCTCGGCTGGCGCGACCCGAAGGCGCCACAGCGGGCGTACCTCGCCGTCGAGCACGAGGGTGAGGTCCGGGCGGTCGGGCTGCGGCTGTCACAGGACGCCCGCGGGCCGCGCAAGACGATGTGCTCGCTGTGCCTGACCGTCGGCGACGTCGCCCTCATGGTCGCCAACCGCGCAGGCCGCGCCGGCCAGGCGGGCAACTCGGTCGGCACCTACATCTGCGCCGACCTGGCCTGTCCGCTGTACGTGCGGGGCAAGCGCAAGGCGGCCACCCCGATCACCTATGAGACGCTCAGCGTCGAGCAGAAGATCGAACGCCTCGGCGCCAACCTCGACGCCTTCGTCGCTCGGGTGATGCACCCAGCCTGATCCGGCGCGACCCTCCGGCAAGATCCCCCGGCAAGATCCTCCGGCGCGAGCCGATGGCCCTCGTCGAGGCGGCGCCGGTTAGGGTGCGATGACCGACCGCCGCCAGGGCCGGGGGTCCGCGACGGAGAGCACCATGACGCAGCAGCAGAGCATGCCGCAGGCACACGAGGACATCGCCCGGCTGCTGGCCTCCGCGAACGGCATCCGCGCGGTCTACCAGCCCATCGTCGAGCTCGCCAGTGGCACCACTGTCGCGTACGAGGCACTCGCCCGCGGCCCGCAGGGCACCGACTTCGAGCGCCCGGACCGCCTGTTCGCAGCCGCGGCCGCCGCCGGCCGGCTCACCGAGCTGGACTGGGCCTGTCGCACGGCTGCCCTGACCGGCGCCGACGCCGCCGGTCTGGCCGGCCCCTTCGCGCTGTTCCTCAATGTCGAGCCGGGTGCGCTCGGCAGTGGCGCGCCCGCCACCTTCACAGCCGTGGTGGAGCGGCTGGCGGGCCGGCTGCCGGTCGTCGTCGAGTTCACCGAGCGCGCCCTGACGCGCGACCCGTCCCGGCTCCTCGCCGCAGCAGAGGCCGCCCGTACGCTCGGCTGGCGGGTCGCGGTCGACGACATCGGGGCCGAGCGGGCCTCCCTCGCACTCATGCCGTTCCTCGCCCCCGACGTGCTGAAGCTCGATCTCCGGCTGGTCCAGCAGCGCACCACGGTCGAGGTCGCCGAGGTGGTCTGCGCGGTCAACGCCGAGGCGGAGCGCACCGGCGCGGTGGTCCTGGCCGAGGGCATCGAGACCGAGGAGCACGCCCGCCTCGCCGTCGAGATGGGCGCACGCCTCGGCCAGGGCTGGCTGTACGGCCGACCCGGTCAGCTGCCCGCGCAACCATCCGCCGCTGCCAGCCGCGCCGCCGACGCGCTCGGGCGCCCGACGGAGCAACCGCGCGTGGACACCCCGTACGAGCTGGTCGCGCGGTCCCGTGCGGTCCAGCGGGCGACCAAGCCGCTGCTCATCGCGATGAGCAAGCACCTGGAGCGGCAGGCGCTCGCGCTGGGCGGCCCGGCGGTCGTCGCGGCGACGTTTCAGCACGCGCGCCACTTCACCCCCGCCACCGCCCGCCGATACGCAGTCCTCGCCAACTCCGCCGAGCTCGTGGTCGCGCTCGGCCAGAACATGCCTGCGGCGCCATCGGCGGGTGTGAGCGGAGGCTCGCTCGACCCGGCCGATCCGGTGGTCGACGAGTGGACGATCGCGGTGGTCGGACCACACTTCGCCGGCGCCGTCATCGCCCGGGACCTGGGCGACGAGGGCCCCGACGACACCCGACGCTTCGACTACGTCGTGACCTACGACCGCGAGCTCGTCCTCGCTGCCGCTGCCGCCCTCCTGCGACGCGTACGACCCGCCGGATAGCTCCGGGCAGCCTCAGCCGCCGCGATTCTCCGCGGCGCGACGCTCCAGCAGCGCCCGCTCGCCGGCGTTGCGGGTCCGCGCCGCCGCCGCGGCGAACGCCTCGGCCGCCTCCGGATGACGTCCTGCCCGCTCGAGCAGATCGCCGCGGACGCTCGGGACGAGCGGGGACTCCCCCAGCGCGTCCGGCGCCACCGCGCCCAGCACTTCGAGACCGGCGTCCGGCCCGAAGGCGCGGCCGTGCGCCACCGCGCGGTTGACCTCCACGACAGGTCCGGGGGCGGCCTGAGCGAGGACGTCGTACAGCCGCGCGATCCGACGCCAGTCGGTCTCCGCGGCATTCGCCGCGACCGCGTGCCGAGCGGCGATCGAGGCCTGCAGGAAGTACGTTCCGACGGGCGTCCCGCGCGCGGCCAGCGCCTCCGCGGCACGCAGCGCCGCCAGCCCGCGGTGGATCATCAGCTGGTCCCAGAGCGATCGGTCCTGGGCCTCGAGCAGCACCGGCTGACCGGTCTCGTCGAGCCGGGCCGGGATGCGGGAGCCCTGCAGCTCGAGCAGCGCCTGCAGGCCCAGTACCTCCGGCTCGTCCGGAGCGAGCGCGGCGAGCATGCGGGCCAGTCGGTTCGCCTCGGCGACCAGGTCGGTGCGCACCCACGTGTCGCCCGCGGTCGCGGCGTAGCCCTCGTTGAAGATCAGGTAGATCACGGCCATCACGTCGTCGAGCCGGGCGGTTCGCTCCGCTCCCGTGGGCAGCTCGAACTCGGCCCGCGCCTCGGCCAACGTCTTCTTCGCCCGCGAGATCCGCTGGCCCATCGCCGTCTCGGCGACCAGGAAGCCGCGGGCGATCTCGGCGGTGCTCAGCCCGCCGACCAGGCGCAGGGTCAGCGCGGCGCGCGACTCGGGTGTCAGCGCCGGGTGACAGGTCAGGAAGATCAGCCGCAGGACGTCGTCCTCGATCTGGTCGACCTGGTCGTCGAGGTCCATCTGCTCCCCCGGGTCACGCACCAGGGCGCGACCGAGCTCCTCGGTCTTGCCACGGAGGAGGTCGGCACGCCGGAGGTGGTCGATGCCGCGACGCTTCGCGGCGGTCATCAGCCAGGCGGCCGGGTTGTCCGGTACGCCGGCGGCGGGCCACTGCTCCAGCGCAGCGACCAGCGCGTCCTGGGCGAGGTCCTCGGCGAGGTCGATGTCGCGCGTCATCCTCGCCAGAGCGCCGACGAGGCGGGCCGACTCGGCCCGCCACGCGGCGGTGATCGCCTCGATGCTCGCCTCGGCGCTGGCGTCTTCTGACACGCGGTCAGCGTAGCCAGCGCCGAGGCTCGGGGGTCTCGACAGGCTCGACCTCCGGGGCTCGACCTCCGGGGCTCGGGGTCTCGACAAGCTCGACCTCCGGGGCTCGACCTCCGGGACACTCGACCTCCGGGGCTCGGGGGTCTCGACAGGCTCGACCTCCGGGACGCTCGACCTCCAACGGCGAGACCTCAGGCGTCGGCGGGCTCCGGCGGGGCGTCGGAGATCTGGCGCAGCGTGGAGACCATCCGGCACGCGGGCCAGTGCTTCGCGTGCAGCTCGGCGAACTCCTGCGAGCCGGCGATCGCCTCCTCGAGGGTGTCGTACTGCATGATCGCCCAGCCGCCGACGACCTCCTTGGCCTCGGCGTACGGGCCGTCGACACGGGTCGTCGCGCCGTCGCGGACGATGAAGTTGACGGCGTCCTCGGTGCCGTAGAGGCCACCGCCGTCGAGGAAGATGCCCTTCGCGGCCTGCTCCCCGATGTAGACGTCCATCGCGTCCATCAGCGCCTGGGTCGGCGCGCCCTGGCCCTCTTCCATCCTCACGAATCCCATGAAACGCGGCATCTCGATCAGTCCTTCTCGGTTGGTGGAGTTGCTCTCTCGTACATACGTCGAACAGGCGCGGGCGATTTCGACATCGCTTCGTGAGAATTCTTCTCCGACCGCTCCCCGGCGATCCAGCACCGCCGTCAGCGAGACGGCGCGTCCCCGCTCAGCGTCTCCCTCGCAGCGTGCAGCATGGCGAGCGCCCGGGGGAAGTCGTGCAGCTCGTCGCCCAGCAGGTCCAGCGCCGGCACCAGCGAGCGAGCGGGTACGGACCGCGCCTCGAGGATCTGGGCCGTCCAGGTCAGGAAGTCGAGGAAGAGCTCCGCGTCGTCGACGTAGAGCGCCGCCGCCAGGAACTCGACGGTGTGGGCGACGTCCTCGGCGGTGTGCTGGCGCTGCAGCTCGGTGTAGGAGCGCATCGCTGGGATCCGCTCCTCCAGCCCCGCCATCACGGCGCGCACCAGCCCGACGGCGCCACGCGTCACCATCGTGTACTCCTGGTCCAGCAGGTGCGGGAGGTCGTCGACCGGCTGGTGGACCGCGACCGGGCGCGGCAGCGGCTCGGCGAGGCGCTCGGCAGCGCTCCGGGCGTCCGGCGCCCAGGCCTCGGCGCCCAACGGCGCGGCCCACTGCCCGTGGGATCCGAAGGCCGAGCCGCCGACGATCACCGGCGTACCGGCGCTCTGGCAGGCGGCGATGGTGGCGTGGGCGACCGGCAGCCGGGTCGGCAGCGATCCCGAGAGCGCCACCACGTCGGGACTGGTCCGGTGCAGGTGGGTGATCAGATGGGAGGTCGGGACCTGGGCGCCGAGGTAGTCGACCCGGAAGCCGCGCAGGGTCAGCACCTCGGCGAGCAGCCGTGCCGGCAGCGCGTGCCACTCCCCGTCGACGCAGGCCACCGCCACCCGCGCCCGGGTGACCTCGGGGCGCGGGAGCCGGGCGGCCAGGTGGACGATGACCCGCTCGTTGATCGCGGTGGCGGCGTGCTCCTGGGCGACGCTGATCCGGTTCAGCGACCACTCCATGCCGACCCGGCGCTGGGTCGCGCCGATGACGTCGAGCAGGATCGCCTCCGGGTCGACGCCCTCGGCCAGGGCGGCCACGACGTCGATCGCCCCGTGCTCGTCGCCGGCGAGCACGGCCTGCCACAGGCGCTCGGCGTGCTCGGCCGCCACGTCGTACGCCGCGTCGCCCGCGTCGTCCGCCGCCCGCGTGTGGGCGCGGTCGGCATCGGTCTGAGCCATCTCTCGTTGCCTCCGGTCAGGCCCGCGTGCGGGGTGCCGTGATGGCCAGGATCGCCATGTCGTCGTGCTCGGAGCGACCCAGCCACTGGGTGGCCACCATGAGCACCCGCTCGACCACGGCCTCGGCGGGCAGGCCACCGCACTCGCCCAGCAGGCGTTGCAGCCGGCCCTCGCCGAACAGCTCGCCGCCCATCGGGCCCCCGCGGGCCTCGACGATGCCGTCGGTGTAGAGCAGGCAGGTCTCGCCGGGCGCCAGGAGGACCTCGACGGTCTCGAACACCGGCTCGGGCATCACCCCGATGACCGGTCCGCTCCCGAAGATCTCCTCGACCCGACCGTCGGTCCGCACGAGGAGCGGGGGCAGGTGACCGGCGCGGGTCAGCCGCAGCCGGAGTCCCCCGTCCACGCTCCGGGCCGAGGCGAGGACGAGACTGGCGAAACGGGTCTCGTGCGAGCCCAGAAGGGCGGCGTTGAGCAGCGCGAGCATGCGGGCGTGGTCGCCGGCCATCGGGAGCAGCGCCTGCATGGTCGTACGGATCTTGCCGGCCAGCACGGCCGCCTCGAGACCCTGGCCGCACACGTCGCCGAGCAGCGCCAGCGTCCCGGCGTCCTCGGTCTCGTGGACGTCGTAGAAGTCGCCGCCGAGGCGCGCGGTCTCCTGGGCGGGCCGGTAGACCCCGGCGAAGTCGATGCCCTGGGCGCGGCGCAGC
Source organism: Nocardioides sp. JCM 18998 (assembly GCF_055391535.1). NCBI lineage: Bacteria > Bacillati > Actinomycetota > Actinomycetes > Propionibacteriales > Nocardioidaceae > Nocardioides > Nocardioides sp. JCM 18998. Next base: position 2,287,033 of record NZ_AP043886.1, on the reverse strand, counting down.
ACCGGGGGCAGGAGTTGGGAGGTGAGCACGTCGGTGATCGAGCTCTGCTGCTCGAAGAGACGGGCGGACGACAGCGCCGCGCCCACACGCGCGGCGAACAGCCGAGCGACGGACTCCTCGTCCTCGTCGAAACCGGCCCGGTCCGCACGGCGCAGCAGCACCAAGGCTCCGGCCGGAACGCCGTGACCAGGCAGTGACGTGACCACGATCGGGCCGGCGTCGCCGAACCCCTCGGGGATGATCCACGGCTCGAGCCCGACCGGATCGATCCAGCGCGACGGCACCGGCGGGAAGCCCTGCAGCGCCTCGGCCAGCCCCGGCACGTCCTCGGGCCGGATGCGGAGACTGAAGGTGCGCGGCTGCTCGCCGCGCCGGCACAGCACGGCCTCGTGCATGCCGCGGGCGGCCGGGGCGAGGATCCAGGCGGCGTCCGCGAGCCGGCTGGCCGCCAGCTCGGCGGCGACCTCCATCGTCCGGGCCGCGTTGAGGGAGCTGAGCAGGGCGTCGGAGGCGGCGTGCAGGAACGCGGTGCTCTCCCGCTCACGCCGCAAGGCCTCGCGGCTGGCATGCAACGACGTGGTCTCCTCGAGCCACCACGTCACCGCACCGCCCTCGGCCGGGACGGGCACGGCGCGGAAGCGCTGCGCGCCGACGGCGCCGGAGGCGACCTCGACGGACGTGCCGGACTGCAGGGCCCGCCCGGCCTCGGCGAGCCACGTCGGCACACCGCGGTCCAGCCGGTCCCCCGGCACGACGTGGGGGAACAGCGCTCGCCCGGCGCGGTTGAGACCGAGCACGGACCCGTCCTCGGCGACGGCGATCGCGACGCTGGGGGCTCCGTCCCAACCCTGACCGAGGGTCGTCAGACCTGCCTCGGAGGGGGCGGGATGGGTCTGCATGCGGTCTACCGTCTCTTCCTGAGCCGGCCTCGCGGGGAGGCGCGACACGCATCGTGGGCGTTGCCTCCCACGCTAATACAGGGTTGTTCACGCTGGCGCCACGGGCGCTGGCCGACCGCGGCGCTCAGCGCCCGCACGAGCCCAGCACCCGGGTGATCGCGTCGCGCTCCGCGGCCGTCACCCACAGCCCGTAGGCCCGCTTCACCGCCACCTGACGCGCGACGTACGCGCACCGGAACGCCTTGTTCGGCGGCAGCCAGGTGGCGGCGTCACCGTCGCCCTTGGAGGCGTTGAGCGCGCCGCTGACCGCGAGCAGCTCGCGCGGGTCGTTGGCGAACGCCTGCCGCTCCTGCGCCGTCCACCGCTGGGCGCCCTTCTGCCAGGCGTCGCCGAGCGGCACGACGTGGTCGATCTGCACCGCGAGGCTGGTGCCGACGCCCCGGACGAAGGCGATCGCTGTCGCGCCGTAGGGGTCCGCGAGGGCACCGGTGAGGACGACACAGCCGTGCGTGCGCGCATCGAGCTGCACGTCGGTCAGGTCGCGGCGAAGGATGTCGTTGCGGGTGTCGCAGCCGTTGTGGCCCCACTGGTCGTCGGTGTCGTCGCTCCACGCCGGCCCGAACGCGTCCCGGTCGTAGCCCGTCATCGGGGCGCGACCCCTCACTGCGAGCGTCGCCAGCTCGGCTCGCACCGCTGTGACATCGACCGGTGGCACGCGCACCGGCGCGGACGGCGCACCGCTCGATCGCTCGGGCACCGGGACGGGCGTCGCCTCCGGGGTCGCCAGCGTGCACCCGCCCAACAAGAGGGCCGGCAGGAGGGCCAGCAGCAGCGCGGACAGCAGGGCCCGGAGCGGTCGGGGCATGTCGCGCAGGCTGCCAGCGAGCACCGACAGTCCGGAGGTCACCGCCCCAGGATCACGAGCCGGCATCCGTCGGCGACGGAAGTGGCGATGTCGTGGGCGTCTCGCTCGGCGCGGGCGTGGCCGTCTCGGTGGGTTGCGCCGTCGCGGTGGGCGACGGGGTGCGGGTCGGGGCGGCCGTCCGGCTGGCGGACGGCGAGGTCGTGGGGGTCACCCGCGAGGACGCCGCCGACGACGGGGAGACCGCCGAGCTCGGCGCGGCGGTGTGCGTCGGCGAGGGCGAGGCGGTCGGGGAGGCCGACGGGGTGATCGTCTGCTCCGGCACGACCACCGTCGGCCCGGAGGTGGCTGCCGCGTCGGGCCGCACGAAGAGGTAGAGCACCAGGACCGCGACGAAGAGGCCGGCGATGATCCAGGTGGAGCGGCGCGGCAGGTGCGCGCGGAGATGATCGACCAGCATCAGTCGCTCCCGGTCGGCTCGCCGGTGCTGATCTCGGCCTGGAGGATGATCCCCTCGGAGGCCAGCGTGCGGGTGATGAGCAGCCGCATCGTGCGGCCGACCTCGAACTGCCGGCCCGGCAGGGTGCGTGCCACGACCCGTACCTGGAACTGGTCGACCTCGATCGACTCCACGCCCATCACCGAGGGCGCGTCGAGCAGCAGGTCGTGCAGCGAGGGCTCCGCATACGCGATCTCGCAGGCCGCGCGCAGCACCGAGAGGACCCGGTTGACGTCCATCGTCGCCGCGACGGGCACGTCGATGACGGCACGGGCCCAGTCGCGCGAGAGGTTGGTGATCTGGGCGATCTGGCCGTTGGGCGTGATCACGACCTCGCCGGTGTTGGTCCGTACGGTCGTGGTGCGCAGCGAGACGTTCTCGACCGTGCCCATCACGGGCACCCCGAGACCGACGACCGAGACGCGGACCAGGTCGCCGAAGCCGTACTGCCGCTCGGCGACGAGGAAGAAGCCGGCCAGCAGGTCCTGCACGATGCGCTGGGCACCGAAGCCCAGCGCGACGCCGGCGACGGTCGCGACCGGGACGAAGGCGGCGAGCGCGACGCCGAACTTCTGCACGATGAGGATGCCGGCGACGACATAGACGACCACCACCAGCGCCCAGGTGACCACCTGGGAGAGGGCGCGGCGGTACTTGTCGTCCTCGGAGCGGACCAGCGAGCCCTGCGAGGCCCGGCGCGCCTCGGACTGGTCGGTGGCGACGTCGCTGAACCAGCGGACGAAGCGCGCGAGCAGGATCGAGCCGAGGACGAGCAGCACGATCTCCAGACCGTTGCCGCGCGACCAGCGCCCGAAGTCGTGGATCGGCGTTATCGCCGACATCGCGATCACTGCGTCACCCTCGACGATCGGGTACGTCAGGCGTTCTCGTGCGTGTCGGCGTCCGTGCTCTCTGCGCTCGGCGCGGAGCCGTAGACGCCCTGCTCGTCGGCCTTCTTCACCTTCTTCAGCTGCTTGCTGAAGCTCCAGCCGAGCAGCCCGATGGCGACCGCGAGGAGGATGAAGACCGTGAACGCGACCCAGCCGGCCTTCACCGAGTCGTCGGTCGGCGACGGGTCCGTCGCCACGAGCGAGATGAACAGGGGAAGCATGTCGTCAGTCTCTCACTCGAGGGTGATGCCGGCGAAAAGGTCGTCCTCGGGCACCGAGGTCTCGACGAACGACTTCACCAGCTCGTAGTCCTCGGTCGGCCAGGCCTGCTTCTCCAGCTCGTGCGGGGTGGCGAACCACCACGAGTCCGGGTCGATCTGGGTGGCGTGCGCGAGCAGAGCCTGGTCGCGCACCCCGAAGTAGTCGGCGCACGGTACGTGCGTGGTGACCCGGGCGTCCCACGCGTCGTCCTTGGTCCACTTCTCCAGCCGCTCCGCGTAGTGCGACTCGAGGCCGTGCTCGACCATCGCCCGGTGCAGCGCGACGGCCTTCGGCCGGTTGAAGCCGTGGTGGTAGTAGAGCTTGAGCGTCTGCCACGGCTCCCCCAGCTCCGGGTGGAACGTCGGGTCGGCAGCGGCCTCGAAGGCGAAGACCGAGACCTTGTGGCAGGCGATGTGGTCGGGGTGGGGGTAGCCGCCGTTCTCGTCGTACGTGGTGAGGACGTGCGGCTTGAAGGAGCGGATCAGGCGGACCAGCGGCACCGCCGCCTCCTCCACCGGGACCAGGCCGAAGCAGCCCTCGGGCAGCGGCGGCAGCGGGCCGCCCTCGACCTCGGGCTCGGGCCAGCCGGAGTCGACGAAGCCGAGCCAGTCCTGGGTGACGCCGAGGATGTCGCGGGCCCGCTCCATCTCCTGGCGGCGAATCTCGTGGATGTTCTCCAGGATCCCGGGGCGGTCCATCTTCGGGTTGAGGATCGAGCCGCGCTCGCCGCCGGTGCAGGTCACCACGTGCACGTCGACGCCCTCGGCGACGTAGCGCGCCGTCGACGCCGCGCCCTTGCTGGACTCATCATCGGGGTGGGCGTGCACGTGCATGAGGCGGAGACCGGTACGGGGCTGCACGGTGTCCTGGGGGCGCTGCGACATGACTCGATCCTAGGGTCAGGGCCACCGAGGGGCCGCAGCGAGCGTCGCCATGCACGTGCGATGGCAAGGCGGAGGAGGGAGCCGAGCCGGAGGTCCGGCGACTGACGACAACGCAGCCAGGGTGCGTGCAGGGCGGCGCGCAGCCGGCCCGCTTCGTGGTCCTGACCCGTTGGATGTGAGGATGGGCGCGTGACTGAGCAGCATCCCTCCGGGCCATCCTCGGCGCAGCATCAGCCGGCCCGGATCGCCCAGCGGTACGGCGGCGGCAGCGCCTGGGGGCGCAACGCGATGCTCATCGCGGGCGCCGTGATCGTGGCTGGCCTGATCGGCTGGTTCGTCTGGGCGCTGTGGCTGCACAGCCACCCCAAGGTCGCCTCCTCGATGGAGAGCTGGGAGCTGCAGGGCGACAACGCGGTCAAGATCACCGTCGACGTCCACATCTACGACGCGACCGTCCGGCCGATCTGCACCGTGCTCGCCTATGCCGAGGACCACTCCACCGTGGGCGAGCACAGCTTCACCCCGATCGCCGGCCGGCAGACCTTCACGCTGCGCACCGAGCGGCAGCCGACCTCGGTCGACTGGCAGGGCTGCACGGCCAAGGGGCAGCGCGACGCGCAGTAGTGGTCCACGGGTGGCGTGCCGTGGCTTCGCGGCTCGCACCGGCGGGTGGTCTCGACAGGCTCGACCACCGGGACAGGCTCGACCTCCGGGACAAGCTCGACCCGGGGCCGAAATGCGAAGAGCGCCGCGCCCGGTGGCCGGGCCGGCGCTCTTCGCGTCGTGCTGAGGTTCAGTCCTGGAACGGGACGACCTTCAGGACCTCGACCTTGAGGGTGCGCCCGTTGGGTCCCTCGTACGAGACGGTGTCGCCGGCGGTCGAGCCGAGCAGGGCAGCGCCGATCGGCGACTGGGCCGACGAGATCTCCAGCCCGCCGGCGAAGTCCTTCATCTCGATCGAGGCGATCAGGCGGGTCTCGGCCTCGTCGTCGTCATCGCCGTCGAACTTGAAGGTGACGACCTGGCCGGGGCCGACCACGGCGCCGGACGGCTCGGTCGTGTCGGCCTGGCGCAGCAGGACCTCGAGCGCCTGGATCTCGCCCTCGAGCCGGCCCTGGGCCTCGCGAGCGGCGTGGTAGCCGCCGTTCTCCTTGAGGTCGCCCTCGTCGCGGGCAGCACTGATCTCGGCGACGATCTTGGCGCGCTGAGGACCCTTCTTGTCCTCGAGCTCGGCGGTCAGCTGGTCGAACGCACCCTTGCTGAGCCAGATCGTGGCGGCTGCTTCGGTCATCGAGTTACTCCTGAGACATGCGGGGTCGTGCAGAACAATCCGACGAGTTTACCAGCGCTTCACGCGCAGGTGGGTGAAAGTGCGCTGGTCAGGCCGTCGTCGTACGGCGCGCCGATCACTCACTCGGCGCTGGCGCCAAGCCCGTTCCTCGCTTGGCGCTGTCACTCACTTGGTCGCCTCGACCCGGTACCCACTCTCCTCCAGGAGATCCATCAGCGCCGTCGCGTGCGTGCGGCCACGCGTCTCCAGCTGCAGCAGCACCTCGACGTCGCCCAGGGTCAGGCTCGGGTCGGCCCGGCCGTGGCTGACGTGGACGACGTTGGCTCCCGCCTCGGCGACCAGGGCGGTCAGCCCGGCGAGCGCTCCGGGGGCGTCCGGCAGCACGATCCGCAGCACCAGGTAGCGGCTGTCGGCGATGAGACCGTGCCGGATGACCTTGGTGAGCAGCAGCGGGTCGATGTTGCCGCCGGAGAGCAGCACCGCGACCGGGCCCTCGAAGGCGTGCGGGTCGTCGAGCAGGGCCGCGACGCCGACCACGCCGGCCGGCTCGACGACCAGCTTCGCGCGCTCCATCAGCGCGAGCAGCGCCCGCGAGATCGACTCCTCGCTGACCGTACGGATCTCGTCGACGTGCTCGCGGATGATCGAGAACGGCAGTGTGCCGGGCACACCGACAGCGATGCCGTCGGCCATCGTCCGCATCGCGTCCAGCCCGATCGGGCGACCGGCCGCCAGCGAGGGCGGGTACGCGGCGGCGCCCGCGGCCTGGACGCCGATCACCTTCACGTCGGGGTCGCGGGCCTTGATCGCGCGCGCGACACCGGCGAGCAGGCCTCCCCCGCCCACGGGCACGAGCACCGTACGGGCGTCGGGGATCTGGTCCAGGATCTCCAGCCCCACGGTGCCCTGCCCGGCGATCACGTCGGGGTGGTCGAACGGGTGGATCAGCACGGCGCCGGTGCGCTCGGCGCGCTCCCTGGCGGCGGCCAGGCAGTCCTCGACGGTGCGACCGGCGAAGATCACCTCGGCGCCGTAGCCGCGGGTGGCCCGCTCCTTCGGGATCGGGGCGCCGTCGGGCATGAAGACGGTCGCGCTGGCGCCCATCAGGCCGGCCGCGAGGGCGACGCCCTGGGCGTGGTTGCCGGCGCTGGCCGCCACCACGCCGCGGGCCCGCTCGGCGTCGGTGAGGCGGGCGATGCGGACGTACGCGCCGCGGGACTTGAAGGACCCGGTGCGCTGGAGGTTCTCGCACTTGAGCAGCACCGGGGCGCCGACCAGGTCGGAGAGCCAGCGCGAGGTCTCGACGGGCGTCTCGATGACGACGCCGCGCAGCAGCTCGCGGGCCGCCTCGATGTCGGCGAGGTCGGGGTGGATCGGCTCAGACATGGGTCTCCTCATCGTCCGCCAGCGGCCCGGGATCGGGATCCTCTCCCGCGAGATGGAGGCCGACCGCGTTGACCGCGGCCGCCAGCGGGACGGCGACCAGGGCGCCGGCGACTCCGGCGATCAGGACGCCGGCGGCGATCGCGATGATCACCGCGAGCGGGTGCACCGAGACCCACCTGCCGAGCAGGAAGGGCTGCAGGCCGTGGGCCTCCAGCTGCTGCACCAGGATGACGCCGCCGAGCATGAAGAGCGCGGTGACCGGGCCGTGATCGACGAGGGCGACGAGCACCGCGACCGTACCGGCGATGGTGGCCCCGATCAGCGGCACGAACGCCCCCAGGAAGACCAGCACGCCGATCGCGGCGACGAAGGGGACCTGCAGGATCGCGGCCACGATCATGATGCCGATCGAGTCGACGGCGGCGACGATGACCGTCGCCCGGACGAACTGGGTCAGCGAGGTCCACGCGACCCGGCCGCTGCTGTCCACCCGGCTGCGGGCGGCGCGCGGGGTGAGCCGGACGACCCATGACCAGATCCGGTCGCCCTCGGCGAGGAAGAAGAACGTCGAGAAGAGGACGATGAACAGCCCGGCGACCACGTCGGCCGCGACGCCACCGACCTCGCTGACGCGGCCCAGCGGGTTGGTGGAGCCGGCCTTGGTGACCTCGGCCTGCAGCCGGTCGATCCAGCCGTTGATCTGGCTGTCGCTGGCGTGCAGCGGCCCGTTCTTCAGCCAGCGCCGGATCTCGTCGAGACCCTTGACGGTCTGGTCCGCGAGGTCGCTGGCGCCGGTCGCGACCTGGTGCCCCGCGTAGAAGAGCAGCAGCCCGACGATCAGGATGACCGCGATCACCGCGAGCAGCGAGGAGAGGCCGCGGGGCAGGCCGATGCGCACCATGCCGGTGACGGCCGGCACCACCAGGGCGGTGATCAGCATCGCGATCACGACCGGGATGACGATGACCTCGAGGAAGCCGAGCACCCGGAACAGGGCCCACCCGGCCGCGGCGATCACCAGCAGGCGCCAGCCCCACGAGGCGGCCAGGTCGATGCCGTACGGGACCTCGACCTTGCGGTGGCCACTCGGTGCCGCCACCGGCACGGCCGGGGCGAGCTGGGCCTGGCGCTCCTCGCGGAGGTTGGCCCACTGGGTGTACAGCCGCGCGGCGAGCCGGTCGGTGCGGTCCCGCTCGCGCGCCGCGCGGGCGCTCGCCGCCTCGACGGCCGGGCCGTCGGGGCGCTCGGGGTAGTCGGGATGATCGGGCTGATCAGAGGCGGCGGCCGACTCGGGGGTGGTCTCGTCGGGCGCCTGATCGGGCTGTGCCGGATCCTCGGCACCGTGCTCGTCGGTCACGTGCCGAGCCTAGCGGCGGGCCGTCGGGCGCTGGTTCATCGAGGTATGCAGGCGAACCCGCACTTCCCGTGCGGAACTCACCGTGGGAAGTGTCGGCTGAGCTGCATACCTCGACGAACCGACACCGGGCTCACCCCAGCGCACGCTCCAGATCCGCGATCAGGTCCCCGACCGTCTCGATGCCGACGCTGAGCCGGATCAGGTCGCCGGGGACCTCGAGCTCGGTGCCGGCGACGCTGGCGTGGGTCATCCGGCCGGGGTGCTCGATCAGGCTCTCCACGCCGCCGAGCGACTCACCCAGGGTGAAGACCTCGGTCGCCGCGCACACGTCGAGCGCCTTCTGCTCACCCGCGCGGACCCGGAAGCTCACCATGCCGCCGAAGCGCTTCATCTGCTTGCCCGCGACGTGGTGGCCGGGGTGGGTCTCGAGGCCGGGGTAGATCACGTCGCCGACGGCCGGGTGGGCGCAGAGGAAGTCGACGATCCGCTCCGCATTGTCACAGTGCCGATCCATCCGTACGGCGAGCGTCTTCAGGCCGCGGTGGGTGAGGTAGGCGTCGAACGGGCCGGCGACCGCACCCATCGCGTTCTGGTGGAAGCCGATCCGCTCCGCGAGCTCCAGGTCGCGCACCACGAGCGCGCCGCCGACGACGTCGGAGTGGCCACCGACGTACTTGGTGGTCGAGTGCACGACCACGTCGGCGCCCAGGGCGAGCGGCTGCTGGAGGTAGGGCGAGGCGAACGTGTTGTCGACGACCAGCAGCGCGCCGGCGTCGTGCGCGACGCTCGCCAACGCGGCGATGTCGCCGATGTTGAGCAGCGGGTTGGTCGGGGTCTCGACCCAGACCAGCTTGGTCCGGCCCGGGACGATCGCGCGGGCGACGGCCTCGGTGTCGCTGACCGCTGCCGGCGTGTGCTCGACGCCCCACGGCTTGGCGACCTTGTCGACGAGCCGGAAGGTCCCGCCGTACGCGTCGTCGGGGATGACCACGTGATCGCCGGGCGCGGTCAGGCTGCGCAGCAGGGTGTCCTCGGCGGCCAGGCCGCTGGCGAAGGCGAAGCCCCGCTCGCCCTCCTCCACCGCGGCGAGCGCGCCCTCGAGAGCGGTGCGGGTCGGGTTGGCGCTGCGGCTGTACTCGTACCCGCCGCGCAGCCCGCCGACGCCGTCCTGCTTGTAGGTCGAGCTGGCGTAGATCGGCGGGTTGACCGCGCCGGTCGTCGGGTCCGGCTCGTAGCCGGCGTGGATCGCGCGGGTCTCGAATCCTGCCTTGTCGGCGTGCTCCTGGGCCATGGCGTCGAGACTACCCAGCGCCCTGCCCGGCCCCGCCTCAGACCGAGATGTCCTGGTGCCAGGACTCGGTGACGTAGACGGTGCGCCAGCCCATCGACGCGTAGAGCCCGTCGGCACCGGTCGGGCTGTCGGCGTCGACCTCGAGCCCGACCCGGTCGCCGCCGCGGGCGGCGGTGCCGGCGATGACGCTGTGCAGCAGCGCCTTCGCGACACCGCGGCCGCGGGCGCGACGGTTGACGCCGATGTACTCGACGTAGGAGCCCTCGACGCCACCGGACCCGGCCGGGAGCACCGAGGCGATCAGCGCGCCGGCGGGCTGGCCGTCGACCGTCGCCAGCCGCCAGTGGTCCCACCGGTGGCCCGGCTCCTCGCGCAACCGCGTCACGAACTCCGGGAAGCTCTCCCGGTAGGAGTTGAAGTGGTCGGCGAACGACTCCTCCAGCATCCGGTGGATCGTCTGGAGATCGCTTGCCACCGGGAAGCCGTTGGGATGGATGTCGACCGGGCGTACGACCACCCCCGCGCGCGGCATCGGCAGCGAGGTCCGCTCCTCGGGGCGCACCGGCCGGGTCATCTGCAGCCAGGTCCGGACCTGGCGGTAGCCGGCGCCGGTCAGCCAGCCGCGCTGCTCGGTGTCCTCGGCGAAGGGGCTGGCGTCGAGCTGGGTCTCGTGCAGCCCGCGCATCCGCGCGATCGCCCGCGCCCGCTCCTTCATCCACGCGTACAGGGCCGCGGCGACGTCGGCGGCCGCCGGCGTGGCCCGGTCGACGTACAGGTGCACCAGCGCACGTCCGGCGGCCCGGTCGTGGACGCTGGCCCACGCCCGGATCACGTCGTCCTGGTCGAGCGCGACGATCTGCTGGCGGGTCCAGGAGGCGAGGCCGGCGATCTCGTTCTCGATGCCGACCGGGTCCACCGGCCCCGGCCCCTCGAACCGGGTGCGGTCGTCGTTGCGCAGCGCGACCAGGCGGTCGAGATCGGTCAGCTCGGCCGGACGCGCCGACCAGCCGTCGGGGAGATCGAGGGGGTTCCCGGGAGTGTGGCTCACCACTCCACCCTGCCAAACCGACCCCAGCCGGTGCCGGCCCGACCGTCGGCCGCCGCCCTCGCCGGGTGTGGCGGCCGGCCGGGAACGTCTGGAGTGGCGATGGTGTTGGAGGGGGTGGATCCTGTGTACGGATCCTGAAGGAGGAACCCCATGTTCGGACGTCCCACCTCGCTCCAGCCCGCTGAGCGCACCCTTCCCGGCCGCGAGACGCTCGCCTGGGACCTGCCCGCCAAGCACCGTGTGCTCGGCACCCCGCTGCTCGCCTCCCCCGAGGCCGGGACCGCCCCGGCCGGGTACGAGACCGCGTACTTCGGCCTCGGCTGCTTCTGGGGCGCCGAGGAGATGTTCTGGCAGATCCCCGGCGTCTACGCGACGGCGGTCGGCTACCAGGGCGGCACCACGCTGAACCCGACGTACGAGGAGGTCTGCTCGGGCATGACCAACCACACCGAGGCGGTCCGCGTCGTGTTCGATCCGGCGGTCGTCGACTACGCGGAGCTGGTCAAGCGGTTCTTCGAGGTGCACGACCCCACCCAGGGCATGCGCCAGGGCAACGACGTCGGCACCCAGTACCGCTCGGCGCTGTACTTCCTCTCGCCCGAGCAGGAGAAGGTCGCCCGCGAGCTGACCGAGGTCTACGGCCAGGAGCTCGCGCGCCGTGGCCTGGGTGAGATCACCACCGAGATCCGTGAGGCTCCGGTCTTCTACCCGGCCGAGCCCTCGCACCAGCAGTACCTCGACGCCCACCCCAACGGGTATCGCTGCCACGCCAACACCGGCGTGGCCTTCCCGGCCTGACCGGAGAGTCCACCGAAGTCCCGATCCGGCCCGGCCGTCACGCGTGGCGGCCGGGTTCCGGACCGACTTCGGTGTAGCGCGCGGTCAGTCGACGATCGTGACCGTGAGGACGTTGCCCTCGCGGGCCAGCTTGGTGACCCGCTGGAGCCACCTCGGGAGCAGCTCGCGGCCGGCCGGGCTCGGCACGAGCCGCACGTCGTTCACCCGGTAGCGGCGACCGCGGTGGACGACCGTTCCCCCGTCCGCGGCGAGCAGGTTGCGGACCCAATCGGACTCCAGGCCGTAGCCGACCAGGAACGCGAAGCCGCCCGGGCGCTCCACGCATAGCACCGGCGTCCGGTAGGGGCGGCCCGACTTGCGCCCGACGTGCTCGATGATCGCGTGGCCGGGGATCCGGCCGGCCCAGCGGCGCTGGATCGGGTTGGTGACACGCCGGTTGAACGCCGCGAGCGCGCGGGGCAGATGCATGCTCCCTTTCTACTCCGCTCGCCCAGGCCGCACCCGCGATCAGGCCGAGATCGGCTTGCCGAGTCCCTCGACGATCTCGACGCCGGGCAGCGAGGCGAGCGCGGAGCCGGGCAGCAGGAGCTTGGAGCGGCGCAGGCCGGAGCCGATCACGACCCGCTCGACGGTGAGCAGCCGGGCGTCCACCAGGACGCGCCAGCCAGCCGGGAGGCCGACGGGCGTGATGCCGCCGTACTCCATCCCGGACTCCTCCACCGCGCGGTCCATCGGGAGGAACGACGCCTTGCGGACGTCCAGCAGCCGCTTCACCAGGCTGTTGATGTCGGCGCGCGAGTCGGCCGGGACGACGCAGGCGGCGATCCGCTCCTCGCCGTTGCGCGAGCCCGCGACCAGGACGCAGTTGCCGGAGCCCTCGGCGGGCAGGTCGTACGCCTCGGTGAGCGCGGCCGTGTCCGCCAGGCCCGGGTCGATCTCGATCACCGCGACCGACGCGACGTCCGGCCAGGCCGGGAGCGCGCGGGCGGTCGGCTCGGCGACCAGCTCGGGGTGGTCGGCGGCGGGCAGGCTGGTCAGGTCGGCGAGGGTGGGCAGCGACATGCCACCGATCCTGGCACTCCCCCGATGGGGTCCGGGAACCGCCTCGCGTTCAGGCGTTCTCGCGCCAGATCGCGACGTTGAGGACCGTCGCGAACCCGCACCAGGCGGCGTACGGCGCCAGCGCCCAGCCCGCGGAGCGCTGCACGCGGCCGCTGCGGAGCGCGAGGTCGCCGCTGCTCGCCGCGAGCGCTGCCGCGACGCCGACCGCCGGCCCGATCCGGTGCGCCTTGAAGAAGACCCAGGTCCAGGAGGCGTTGAGCGCGAGGTTGATCGCCAGCGCCCGCCGGTAGCTGCGCGCGACGTCGGGCTCCGCGCTCTCGAGGGTGGCCGTGGCCGCGCCGGCGATGGTCGCGTACAGGCCCGTCCACACGACCGGGAAGGCGACCGGCGGTGGCTGGATGGCGGGCTTGCGCAGGGTCCGGTACCAGCGACTCGAGGTGTCCTTGCTGGCGAGGCTGCCGAGGAGCGCGGTGCCGACCACGGCGCCGCCGACCCCGGCCAGGGTGCGACTGATCATGCCGCCCTGTAACCAGGAACGGCGCCCTTCACCAGAGGCCGAGCAGCTCGCCGCCGATCCGGACGATGAAGCCGCCGACCACGAGCAGGAAGAAGATCCGTACGAACGCGGTGCCGCGGGCGACCGCGATCCGGGCGCCGAGGTAGCCGCCGATGATGTTGCAGCCGCCCATCACGAGGGCGAGTCGCCACAGCACCGCACCCTGCGGGATGAAGACCACGAGCGCCGCCAGGTTGGTCGCGGCGTTGGCCATCTTCGACTTCGCCGAGGCCTCGAGGAACGAGTAGCCGAGCAGGCCGACCAGCGCGATCACGAAGAACGAGCCGGTGCCGGGCCCGAGCGCGCCGTCGTAGAACCCGATCGCCGCGCCGATCGCCATCGCGATCACCAGGTGTCGCCGCGGCTCGTGTCGCAGCACCGTCTCCCCGCCCAGCGTCGGGCGGAACCACACCCACGTCCCGATCACGATCAGCGCGACCAGCACGATCGGCTTGAACGCCGACTCCGAGATGTGGGTCGCGACCTCCGCCCCCGCGGCCGAGCCGACGAAAGCGAAGATCATCAGCGGGATGAAGGTCTTGGGATCGGGCCGGACGCGGCGGTAGTACGTCGCCGCGCTGGTCGTCGTCCCGCAGATGGAGGCCATCTTGTTGGTCGCCAGCACCTGCACCGGCGCGTACCCCGGCAGCCCCAGCAGCAGGGCGGGGAGCTGGATCAGCCCACCGCCACCGACCACGGCGTCCACGAAGCCCGCCGCCATCGCCGCCATCGCGAGCAGCAGGACGGTCGACAGATCAGGCACCCGCAGAGGCTACCGATGCCGGCCGGCGCCCCGGGTAACACGGTGTCCACTCGGGTAGCAGCGCGACGCAACGCGCTGCTACCTCCGTGAACATCGTGTTACCCACCGAGCGACCACCCGATCAGCCGGCCCAGAAGCCCCGGCCCCAGCCTCCGAACATCTCGCCCGCGGAGCCCTGCGGGCGGGACCGCGAGCCGAGGTACGAGCCGACCACGGCCGCACCGAGATCGTCGAGCTCGGGCGCGATCACCTTCCCGTCGACCCGCTTGGCCATCGACTCGATGAAGCGGGCCAGACCGGGGTCCTCGCCGAGACGGAAGAACGTGGTCTGCGCGCCGAGACGCCCGGCGTTGTCGAGCTCCCGGACGGCGTACGCGATGGTCAGCGGGTGCGGCGGGTAGGAGAACCAGACCTCGCCGTCCGGCTCCAGGTGGGACGTCGGCTCGCCGTCGGTGACGATCAGCAGCACCGGCTGCGCGTTGGGGTGCTTGCGGAAGTGCCGGTTCGCCAGCAGCAGCGCGTGGTGGAGGTTGGTGCCCTTCGCGTAGCGCGCGTCGAGGGCGGTGAGCTCCTCGATCTCCATCACCTGAGCGGCCCGCCCGAAGCCGATCAGTTGCAGGTGATCGCCGCGGAAGCGTGACCGGATGAGGGTGTGCAGCGCGAGTGCCGTCCTCTTCATCGGCACCCAGCGCCCGTCCATCGCCATCGAGAACGACGTGTCGACCAGGAGCGCCACGCACGCCTGGGTGCGGGACTCGGTCTCCTGGACCTCGATGTCGTCGAGGGTGAGCCGGTCGCCGCCGCGCAGGGCGCGGTTGAGCATCGTACGAGGGATGTCCCACGGCTCGGTGTCGCCGAAGGACCACCGGCGGGAGGCGCCGGACAGGTCGCCGGCCGCGCCGGCCGTACGCAGCTCGCGCTGGCCCTGCCGTCCCGACATCCGTTGGGCGACGTCGCGCAGCAGGGCCTTGCCGAGCTGGCGCATCGCCTTCGGGGTGAGCCGCAGGTTGCCGTCGGAGCCCCGCTCGAGCTGGCCGGAGTCGCGCAGCGCCTGCTCGAGCTGCTGCAGGGTGCGGGCGTCGACCGCGGCCGAGTCCCCGAGCTGGCGGGCCAGCGCGTCGAGGTCGACGTCGTCGAGCATTCCTCTGTTCAGACCGGCGCCGCGCGATCCCGAGAGCTGCTCGGAGAGCCGGTCGAGCTCGGCGAGGTCCTGGAGCACGCCGGTCCCGTCGCCCAGTCCCAGGGACGAACCCTGTCCCGAGCCTCCGAACTGCTCCGAACCGCCCCAGTCCTCACCGGGGCGCAGCGACTGCAGGTTGCCGTCGAGCCGGTCGAGCGCCTCCATGAGGGAGGGCGATCCGAACGCCTGGGCAGAGAGCTCCATCAGCTCGGCGCGCTGCTCCGGGGTCATCGAGTTGAGCATCCGCTGGGCGGCCGCGGCGCGCTGGGCGAGCGCATCGAGCAGCTCGTCCACGTCCTTCGGACGCCCACCATCAGGCGCGGTGAAGAACTCTCCATGCTTTCCCATGAACTCCGCGAAGTCCTCTGGGGTGTCCTCGCCGCGACGGTGCTTCTCGAGCAGCCCGTTGAGGTCCTCGAGCATCTCGGCGACGGCGGCGCGATCCTCCTCGGTGGCGCCCTCGAGCGCCTGCTTCATCCCGGCGAAGCGCTGGTCGAGCAGCTCGCGCCCCAGCAGGTCCTTGATCTCCTCGTACGCCTCGCGGGCCTCGCGGGACCTCCAGTCATAGGAGCCCAGCTCGGAGACAGCGGCGGCGGTGTTGGGTGGCAGGTTATTGAGCTGCATCTCGCGGAGCATCGCGTCGTCCGCGTCGAGGGTGGTGTCGCGTGCGATCTGGCCGCGCTCGGCCAGCACCGCCTTGTCGAGCAGCTCGCGGACCTGCTGCATGGTGCCGTCGAGGTTGTGCCGCTGGAGCAGCTCCTGGCGACGCTCGGCGACCCGGCGGGCGAGGTCGTCGAGCCCCGCCTGGCTCTGCCCGCCGCGGCGCAGGAACTCCTGCAGCGCGCGCTCGGGCGAGTAGCCCGCCATCACGTCCTCGCCGATCGCGTCGAGCGCCTCGGCGATGTCGACCGGCGGGGCGAGCGGGTCGCCGCCGGCGTACCTCTTGTATCTCATGCCCGCACCACCTTCGCCCCGGCGCGCAAAGCGCGTGGGATCTCCGCGACCTCGTCCACCCGCTGCGCCAGCGCGGCGACCGCGTCCTCGGCCGCACCGGTGTCGACGCGCAGCCGGTACGTGATCCCGGTCGAGGTCCAGTCCTCGTCGAAGCCCCCGTCGGCGTGGACCTCCACCCCGTCCACGGGCACGCCGAGCGGCGCCGCCTCGCGGTAGGTGTCGTTGAGCACGCACAGGGCGACGGCGAGGTGCAGCGCCTGGCCGCCGTTCTCGACCGGCCCGGCCGAGACGCCCGCCTCGGTCCACGCGTGCCGCAGCGTCACGCCGCCGTCGGCGCGCAACGAGCCGGCGGAGACCGTGACAGCGAACGGGGAGGTCTCAGCCATAGACGACCTCGTCGCCGTCGGTGTCCTTCCCGATCCGACGGGCGAGGTAGAGACCCTCGAGGGCGAGCTCGAGCGCGCCGGCACGCTCGCCGTCGTTGGTGGCCTCCAGGCGGGCGCACACCTCGTCGTACAGCTCGGACTCGCCGAGGGCCGGCAGGCCGGTGAGGAAGTCTCGGGCGGTGACCTGCTCGCCGGTGGTGATCATCTGACCGTTCTCGACGGCGGCGACCAGGAGTCCGAAGTCGATCCCGCGCAGGCGGGCCCGGCAGGTCTCGGCGGTGGCGGTGCGGAGCAGGTGGGTCAGGACCTCCTGCTCGCGGCCTTCCT
The DNA here is from genome assembly GCF_055391535.1 of Nocardioides sp. JCM 18998. Classification (NCBI taxonomy): domain Bacteria; kingdom Bacillati; phylum Actinomycetota; class Actinomycetes; order Propionibacteriales; family Nocardioidaceae; genus Nocardioides; species Nocardioides sp. JCM 18998. The sequence continues at coordinate 2,270,339 of NZ_AP043886.1, read as the reverse complement.
CGCCGGTCTCGAACTCGATCTTGCCGCCGAGGACGTCGACAGCGGTCTGCAGGTCGACGACGCGCGCGACCGGCAGCTCCTCGCCGCGCCGCGTCGCGCGGTGGAGGGCGGCCGCGGCGATGGTCTCGGCCCCCGCGATTGCGAAGCGGGCGCTGACGCCGCTGCGCTGGTCGACGGCCGAGGAGTCGCGCAGGTTGCGGGTGAAGCGGGCCAGGATCTCCAGGAGGTAGTCGGGCACCTCGGCGACCAGCTGCGCCTCCTGCCGGATCACCGCCATCTCGGCTTCGAGCTCGAGCGGGTAGTGCGTGCGGATCTCGGCGCCGAAGCGGTCCTTCAGCGGCGTGATGATCCGCCCGCGGTTGGTGTAGTCCTCCGGGTTGGCGCTCGCCACCACCAGGACGTCGAGCGGCAGCCGGAGCACGTAGCCGCGGATCTGGATGTCGCGCTCCTCCATCACGTTGAGCATCGCGACCTGGATCCGCTCGGCGAGGTCGGGCAGCTCGTTGATCGCGACGATGCCGCGGTGGCTGCGCGGGATGAGGCCGAAGTGGATCGTCTCCGGGTCGCCCAGCGAGCGGCCCTCGGCGACCTTCATCGGGTCGACGTCGCCGATCAGGTCCGCGACGCTGGTGTCCGGGGTGGCCAGCTTCTCGGAGTAGCGCTCCGAGCGGTGCTTCCACGCGACCGGGAGGTCGTCGCCGAGCTCCTCGGCCCGACGGCGGGAGGCGACGGTGATCGGCTCGAGCGGGTCCTCGCCCAGCTCGGAGCCCTCGATCACCGCCGACCACTCGTCGAGCAGGCCGATCATGGTGCGCAGCAGCCGGGTCTTGCCCTGGCCACGCTCGCCGAGCAGCACGATGTCGTGACCGGCGATCAGGGCCCGCTCGAGCTGCGGGATGACCGTGCTCTCGAGCCCGTGCAGCCCGGGCCACGGGTTCTCGCCGGCCCGCAGCTTGGCGAGCAGGTTGTCACGGATCTCGGTGCGCAGCGGCTTGACGATGTATCCGGCGGCCTTGAGCTCGCTGACGTTCTTGATGGTGGGAGCAGCACTCACACCAACACGCTACTCAGGGCCACAACGTCCTACCCCGGGTCCTAGGCTGGCGAGCATGTTCGGGAAGACCTGCCCCTGCGGCTCCGGGCGGCCGTACGACGCCTGCTGCGGCCCGCTCCACCGCGGTGTCCGTCAGGCCGGTTCGGCGGTCGAGCTGATGCGCTCGCGCTACGCCGCGTACGCGCTGAACGAGACCGACTACGTCTTCCGCACGTGGCACCCCAGGACGCGGCCGGGGCTCGACGAGCTCGCCGGGGTCTCGACAGGCTCGACCTCCGAAGACGGGCTCAGGTGGGCGGGGCTGGAGATCCACGGGTACGGAGAGGACTGGGTGGAGTTCACTGCGCGCTGGCGCGGACCGGACGGCGACGGCTCGATGCACCAGCGGAGCCGCTTCGAGCAGCGCGCCGGACGCTGGGTCTACGTGGACGGCGAGGTGGACGACGACCTCGACACCGACTGAGCGATGCGCCCGGCGCCGAGGTCGACGACCTGGTCCACGCGGTCGAGGCCGACCTCGCCGTGGGTGATCCACACGATGCTGCGCCCGGACTCGACCAGCACCTCCTCGGCGACGTCGGCGGCGGTGGCCGTGTCGAGGTGAGCCGTCGGCTCGTCGAGGACCAGGACGGGCTGGTCGGCCAGCAGGCTGCGGGCGATCGCCAGCCGGGCGCGCTCACCGCCGGAGACGCTGCCGGTGGTGCCGAGGTGGGTGTGAAGGCCGCGCGGCAGGGTGTCGAGCCAGGGCCCGAGGTGGGCGCGGCGCAGCGCCTGCTCGACCTCGTCGTCGGTGCTGGCCGGGCGTGCGAGACGGACGTTCTCGACGACCGTGGAGGCGAAGACGTGCGGGTCGTCGTCGACCAGCCCGACCCGCGCGCGGACGCTGGCCGCGGCCAGGTCGCGGTAGTCGGTGCCGGCGAGGGCGACGACACCACGATCGGGATCGAGGAAGCGCAGCAGCAGGGCCGCGAGGGTGCTCTTCCCGGAGCCGGACGGACCGACGACGGCGATCCGCTTCCCCGGCTCGAGGGTCAGGTCGGGCAGGGCACGGTCGCGGGCGTACGCACCCTCGGTGGTGATGGCGCTGCCGTCCGGCGGGTCCAGCGGGGTGACGGTCTCGACGATCGCGGGCGGCAGGGCCGCGAGGGCGTCGAGACGGTCGCCTGCAGCGGCGCCGCGGGCGGCCGCGGCTCCGGCGTCGGCCATCGTCCCGGCGGCCTCGGCCAGGGCGATCGGCAGCAGCAGGAGCAGGGCGAGCACCGGGCCACTCAGCTCGTGGTGGGCTACCTGGTCGCGCAGCAGCAGTGCGAGGGCCGCGACGGCCACACCGGCGGTGGTGAGGACGAGCCCGCGGGCTCCGCCGAGCCAGGTGGCCGCGCTCCTCGTCGCCGCGGCGAGCTCGGCGCCGCGCGCCGCGACGGCGTCGTACGCCCGCTGCTCGGCGCCCCACGTCCGGAGCTCACCGGCTGTCTGGGTGGCCTCGACGACGGCGTCGGAGAGAGCCGCGCGGGCGGCGACGGCGCGCTGCTCGGCCCGGCTCGCCCCGCGACGGGCGAGGGCGAAGACGACACCCGCGAGAAGAGCGTCGGCGAGCAGCACGGCGCCCGCGACCGGGCGGATCAGGGCCGCCGCCACGACGGTCAGGGCGGCGACCACGGTGTAGGCGCGGACGGGCAGGCGCACCCGGAGCTCGGTGTCCAGGACGGCATCGACGTCGTCGACGACCGAGGCGAGCACGTCGCCGCGCCGTCCGATCCGACCGGGCACGAGCGGGATGAGGGCGTCGTAGACCTCGACCCGGCGCCGCGCGAGCAGGCGCAGGGCGCGGTCGTGCGACCACAGGCGCTCGACGTACCGCAGCGCCGGCCGGGCCAGGCCGAACGTACGGACGCCGACCATCGCGACTGTCAGGGTGAGGATCGCCGGCTGCGCGTCGGCCCGGACGATCAGCCACCCGGCGGTCGCTGTCAGGGCCACGCCCGAGGCGGACGCCAGGCCACCCATGAGTGCGGCGCCCCATCCCGCGAGGCCCTTTCTGCTGTGGTGGGCGACGGGATCGGCTGCGTGGAGCGGGACACTCTCTGGGCCCGCCGACGACTGTGTATCCCTCTTTATAGGGCCCCTATAAAGAGGGATACGGTCGACGCCGCGCGGCCCCGATGTATCCCTCTTTATAGCGACATCAGGTCGGGCCAGCTCGACGATCCGCCCGGCGGCGGCGACCAGCGCGGGCCGATGTGCGACCACGACGACGGTGCGCGTACGACCCCAGCTGGCGACGGTGTCGGCGATCACCCGTTCGGTCGTCGCGTCGAGGTGGGCGGTCGGCTCGTCGAGGAGGACGTACGGGCGACCGGACAGGCCGACACGGGCCAGCGCGAGGCGGGCCCGCTCCCCTGCGGAGAGGCTGCGGCCGTCCTCGGCCAGATCGGCGTCCAGCCCGCCCGGCAGAGCCGCGATGCGCTCGGCCAAGGCGACCTCGCGCAAGGCGACCCAGAGCTCGTCGTCCGTGGCCCCGGGGCGTGCCAGCCGCAGGTTGTCGGCGATGGAGCCCGCGACGAAGACCGGGCGCTGCGGCAGGTACGCGATCTGCTGGGCGGGTGGTCGCGTGACCTCGCCCGAGGTCGGCGCCAGCTCACCAGCGAGGATCCGCAGCAGCGTCGACTTGCCGCAGCCGGACGGGCCGACGACGGCCGTCACACCCCGGCTGTCGAGCCGCAGAGAGACCGGCGCGAGCGCGACGGTGGTGCGACCGGGGTAGGTCAGCGAGACGTCGGCGACGGCGAGGGTCTCGATACGCTCGCTGGCGCTCGCTACTCGACCTCCGAGATCGCCGCGCTCGCTCATCGACCCCCGAGGATCGCTGGCGCTCGCTCCTCGACCGCCCAGCTCGCCGGCATCGGTGGTCGAGTAGCCCGCGTGAGGGACGAGCGCGGGCGTATCGAGACCCTCCCGCGCTGCCGGCTCAGCCTCCAGACCCGCGACCGCCTCGAAGGTCGCCACACCCTCGGCGGCGGCGTGGAACTCCGAGCCGGCGCGGCGCAGCGGCCAGTACGCCTCGGGGGCGAGCAGGAGCACGACCAGCGCCGTCCGGAGATCCAGGTGCTCGCCGGCCAGCCGGACGCCGACCGTGACCGCCACGAGCGCGACCGAGATGGTCGCGACCAGCTCGAGGATCGCCGCCGAGGCGAAGGCGATCCGCAGCGTCGCCAGGCTGGCGACCCGGTAGCGCTCGGTGACCGACGCGATCGTCCGCGACTGCGCCTCGGCCCGGCGGAAGGCGACCAGCGTCGGCAGCCCTCGCATCACGTCGAGGAAGTGCCCCGACAACAGCTCCAGCGCCCGCCACTGCGTCTCGGCGCGGTCGCGGGTCGCCAGCCCGACCAGCGCTCCGAAGAGCGGGATCAACGGCAGCGTGCAGACCACGATCAACCCGCTCAGCGGATCCATCACCGTGATCGCGACCAGCGTGAGCACCGGCAGCACCGCCGCGAGGACGAGCGCCGGGACGTATCGCGTCAGGTACGGCTCCGCGGCGGCCACACCCCGTGTCGCCAGCACCTCGGGCTCGGCCGGTCCACCGTCAGCGCCGGGCCCCGAGGACCCCGAGCCGAGGACCGAGCCCATCACCCGTCGCCGCAGCCCGGCACCGACCAGCCCGGCGGCGCGGGCCGCCGCGACGTCGCCGACCCAGCCCAGCACCCCGCGCAGGGCGAAGAGCGCCGCGACCAGAACGGCACGCGCCCCGACCGCCCCGAGCGAGTCCGCCCGGATGATCGACAGCACCAGCGAGGTGACGGCGAAGGCCTGCCCGATCAGGGCGAGGCTCGCGGCGACGCCGCACAGAGCGACGAGGAGGAGCGGGCCGCGGGCCGGCCCGAGCTGGGCCCGCAGCCGTGGGTCGGTGGGCCTCACGTCAGTGCGCCAGCTCCTCGGCCGGGATGTGCTGCACCGAGAGCCGGCGCCGGAAGATCCAGTACGTCCAGCCCTGGTAGAGCAGCACGATCGGGGTGAAGATCGCCGCGACGATCGTCATCACCTGAAGCGTGTAGTGGGTGGCCGAGGCGTTGTGCACAGTCAGGCTGACACCGTCCGCGAGGGTCGTCGGCATCACCTCCGGGAAGAGGGCCACGAAGAGGCCGAGCACGGCGAGCGCGAGGGTCAGGAAGGTGCCGGCGAAGGCCCAGCCCTCGCGGCCCATCGCCGCCGCGGCGATGCCGCCGACCAGGCACAGCGCGGCCCCGATGAAGAGGAGCGCCGAGGCCAGGTCGCCGGTGTGGATCTCGGCCCACAGCATGAAGACCACCGCCACGACCGCCGCGATCAGGCCGAGCCGGATCGCCAGTGTCCGGGCGCGGTGCCGGATCTCGCCGTCCGTCTTCAGCGCGATGAACATCGCGCCGTGGGTCAGGAACAGCGTCAGCGTCACGAGGCCGCCCAGGATTCCCACCGGGTTGAGGAGGGTGAAGATGGTGCCCTGGAAGTTCTTGTCCGCGTCGATCGGCACACCGCGCACGATGTTGGCGAAGGCGACGCCCCACAGGAACGCCGGGATGAACGAGCCGGCCACGATCGCCCAGTCCCAGCGCCGCTGCCAGGAGGCCTCGGGGCGCTGGTGGCGGAACTCGAACGCGACGCCACGCACGATCAGGGCCAGCAGGATCAGCAGCAGCGGCAGGTAGAACCCGGAGAACAGGGTGGCGTACCACTCCGGGAAGGCCGCGAAGGTCGCGCCGCCAGCGGTCAGGACCCACACCTCGTTGCCGTCCCACAGCGGGCCGATCGTGTTGATCATCAGCCGCCGCTCACGGTCGCCGCGCGCGAGGAAGGGCAGCAGCATGCCCACCCCGAAGTCGAACCCCTCGAGGACGAAGTAGCCGATCCACAGGATGGCGATCAGGCAGAACCAGATGGTGGTGAGCTCCATGGTCTTATCCCCTTGGCTCGTCAGTACGCGAAGGTCAGCGGCTGGTCGTCGTCGTTCTTCAGGTCCTTCCACGTCAGGTCAGGCGGCTCGACGTACGGGTCGGCGCCCTTCCTGATGAACCTGACCAGCAGCCCGACCTCGATCACGGCGAGCACGGCGTAGAGCGCCGCCAGCGCGGTGATCGAGATCCACGCCTCGGTGGTGCTGACGTTGGGTGAGGCGGCATCGGCGGTCTGCATCAATCCGAAGACGACCCACGGCTGGCGGCCCATCTCGGTGAAGACCCACCCGACGCTGTTGCCGAGCAGCGCCCACAGCGGCGCCAGCACGACGACCCAGTTGTACCAACGCCAGGTCGGGGTGCGGCCCTTGCGGGTCAGCCACGCGAGCAGCACCGCTCCGGCCACGCCGGTGGCGCCGAGCCCCATCATCCAGCGGAAGGACCAGTACGTGACCGGGATGATCGGCTTGTAGTTGCCGGGCCCGAACTTCTGCTCGTACTGCGCCTGGAGGTCGTTGATGCCTTCGACCTTCTTGTCGAAGTGACCGGTCGCGAGGAAGGAGAGCAGGCAGGGCACCTCGACGGCGAACTTCTTCGAGGTGCCGTCGCGGGTGCCGATCGTGAACACCGAGAACGGCGCACAGGTGTCGGAGGTGTCCCACAGCGCCTCGGCGGCCGCCATCTTCATCGGCTGCACGTCGGTCATGATCTTGCCCTGCACGTCGCCGCTGAACGCGACGCCGAGGAAGGCGATCACCGAGATCGCGGCGCCGAGCCGGATGCCGCGGGCGTACATCTGGCGGTCCCTGCTGTTGCGCACGGCGTCGGACTCGGCATCGTCTGCGGGCTCCCGCAGGACAGCGGCCTCCTTGGCCCGCTTGCCGTACAGGAATCCGCACACGGCGACGAGGAAGACCGCCGCTGTCATGTAGGAGGCCGCGATGACGTGCGGGAAGGTGCCCAGCTGCACCTTGTTGAACATGACAGCCCAGAAGTCGGTCAGCTCCGCGCGCCCGGTCACCTTGTTGTACGTGTAGCCGACGGGGTGCTGCATCCAGGAGTTGGCCGCCAGGATGAACCACGACGAGGCCAGCGTGCCGATATGCACCAGCCAGATGAAGACGACGTGGATCTTGCGCGGCACGCGGTCCCAGCCGAAGATCCACAGCCCGATGAACGTCGACTCCATGAAGAACGCGAGCAGGGCCTCGATGGCGAGCGGGGCACCGAAGATGTCGCCGACGAAGCGGGAGTACGTCGACCAGTTCATTCCGAACTGGAACTCCTGCACGATGCCGGTCACCACGCCCATCGCGATGTTGATCAGGAAGAGCTTCCCGATGAACTTCGTCAGTCGCAGCCAGTCGTCGTTCTTCGTCTTCAGCCAGATCGTCTGCATCAGCGCCACGAGCGCGCTCAGACCGATCGTCAGTGGGACGAAGAGGAAGTGGTAGACGGTGATGATGCCGAACTGCCACCGGGCGATATCGGTGATCTCAAGGGCGTTCATGCAGGCCTCCGTGAGCGGATGGCGCTGGGTTCAGCTGCCTGCTGGGGACGCTACTCCTCGCGGTTGGCCGACCGGCCTGATCCGGGACCCCAGAGGCCTAAAGTCCATACGTGGCCTGTGCCACTCCCCGTCCAGCCCTCAGGCCGTGCCCGTCAGGTGCCCGAGCAGGTCGCCGCGGGTGAGCACGCCGACCGGCTTGCCGTCCTCGTGCACGAGGACCGCGTCCGACGACTCGAGCAGGGAGACCGCGGCCTTGGCGTCCTCGGTGGTGCCGATGGTGGGCAGCGGTTCCGACATGTGCTGCTCGACCGGGTCGGTCAGGTGTGCCTCCCCGGCGAAGAGCGCGTCCAGCAGGGTCCGCTCGGAGACCGATCCGGCCACCTCGGCGGCGACGATCGGCGGCTCCGCGCGCACGACCGGCATCTGGCTGACGCCGTACTCGCGCAGGATGTGGATCGCCTCCGCGACGGTCTCGCTCGGGTGGGTGTGGACCAGCGCCGGCAGGCTCTGCCCGTTCTCGGCGGACTTGCCGCGCAGGATGTCGCCGACGGTCTGGGTCGGCTGCGCGGTGCCGGTCGGGAAGCCGTACTGCGACAGCCAGGCGTCGTTGAAGACCTTGGTGAGGTAGCCGCGCCCGGAGTCGGGCAGCAGGACGACGATCACCGCATCCGTACGGCCCCCGGCGGCCAGCTCGGCTGCGAGCTGGCGTGCCGCGAACGCGGCCATCCCGGATGATCCGCCGACCAGCAGCGCCTCCTCGCGGGCCAGCCTGCGGGTGAAGGCGAAGGAGTCGGCGTCGGAGACCTCGATGATCCGGTCGGCGATCTCGCGGTCGTACGTCTCGGGCCAGAAGTCCTCCCCGACGCCCTCGACGAGGTAGGGGCGCCCGGTGCCTCCGGAGTAGACCGAGCCCGCCGGGTCGGCGCCGATCACCTGGATGGCCGGGTTCTGCTCCTTGAGGTAGCGCCCGATGCCCGAGATCGTGCCGCCGGTGCCGACGCCCGCGACGAAGTGCGTGATCCGGCCCTCGGTCTGCGCCCAGATCTCCGGGCCGGTGGTCTCGTAGTGCGAGCGCGGATTGTGCGGGTTGGAGTACTGGTCGGGCTTCCACGCGCCCGGCTGGCCGGCGAGCCGGTCGCTGACGTTGTAGTAGGAGTCCGGGTGCTCCGGTGGCACGGCGGTGGGGCAGACCACCACCTCGGCGCCGTAGGCCTTCAGCACGTTGCGCTTGTCCTCCGACACCTTGTCGGGACAGACGAAGACGCACTTGTAGCCCTTCTCCTGGGCGACCATCGCGAGCCCGACGCCGGTGTTGCCCGAGGTCGGCTCGACGATCGTGCCGCCGGGCTGAAGGGCGCCGGACGCCTCGGCGGCCTCGATCATCCGGGTCGCGATCCGGTCCTTCACCGAGCCGCCCGGGTTGAGGTACTCCACCTTCGCCAACACCAGCGGCCCGTCGGCAGTCGAGACCCCGGAGGAGGTCGAGCCTGTCGAGACGCCAACGGAGGTCGAGCCTGTCGAGACGCCAGAGGAGGTCGAGCCTGTCGAGACGCCAACGGAGGTCGAGCCTGTCGAGACCCCCTGGTCCAGGGTGCGCCGCAGCCGCACCAGCGGGGTGTCGCCGATCAGGTCCAGGACCGAGTCCACGTACTCCATGCCTGCACCGTACGGGACGGACCGAGGGAGCCGCGCGCGACGTGCGACAGGGGTTTCGTAGGGTTGGGGCGTGAGCAGGTCGAAGCGACGCCGCGTGCTGCGGGCGGGCGGCATCGCCGCTGCCCTCGGCGGCGCCGCCTTCGCCGTGCTCTTCGCCGAGGCGCAGTTCGCATACGCGACGATCAACGCCGTCGACCTGATCCCTCCCCCGGACCCGACCGGCATGTACGGCACCGACGGACCGCGGGCCGACGAGCCCCCGATCACGGTCGCGCTGCTCGGCGACTCGAGCGCCGCCGGCTACGGCCTGGTCGACGCCCCCGAGACGCCCGGCGCCCTCCTGGGACAGGGCGTGGCGGACTGGTCCGGTCGCCGCGTGAACCTGCGCGACCTGGCCGTCGTCGGGGCGCTCTCCTCCGATCTCGACATCCAGGTCGAGCGAGCGCTGGCCTACCGGCCCGACGTCGCGGTGATCCTGGTCGGCGCCAACGACGTCACCCACCTGGTGCGCCCGAGCGTCTCCTCGAGCCATCTGGCCCGGGCGGTGGAGAAGCTGCGCGAGGGCGGGGTCGCCGTCCTGGTCGGCACCGTGCCCGACCTCGGGTCGATCAAGCCGGTGCTGCCCCCGCTGCGCCACCTCGCCCGCGCCTGGTCGCGCCGCATCGCGGCCGAGCAGACGATCCGCTCGGTGCGCGCGGGCGCCCGGACGGTGTCGCTGGCCGACATCCTCGGCCCGGAGTTCACCGCCAACCGCGACTTCCTGTTCGGGCCGGACAAGTTCCACCCCTCGACCGCGGGATACGCCGCGCTCGCCGAGGTCCTGCTCCCCTCGGCGCTCGCGGCGCTCGGCCTCCTCGGCGACGAGCAGGCCGAGCTGGCCACCTACCGCGGCGAGCCGGCCCTGCCGATCGCGGCCGCCGCACTGCGCGCGGTCAACACCCCGGGTACGGAGCTGGGTCCGATCGCAAAGCCGCGAGGCCGCCTGGGACGCATCTGGGTGCGCGTCGCCAAGCGGCCTCGGGTGGCGCGGCGGACTCGCGCCCGCCGCTCCTGAGCTCTGCTCCGTCAGTTGCGGAGGATCGCGAGGAGGCGCAGCAGGTTGGTGTAGACCCACACCAGGCTGACGGTGATCGCGAAGGCCGCTCGCCAGGACTCACCCTCCGGCAGCCCGTTGCGGACGCCCTGCTCGACGAAGTCGAAGTCCATCACCAGCATGAAGACGCCGAGGGCCAGGCCGATCACCGAGGTGAGCAGGCCGAGCGCACCGAAGCCGAAGAGGCCGAGGCCGCCGCCGAAGATCCCGAGGACCAGCTCGAGCAGCGAGAGCCCGACCATGCCGAGGACCGCGCCGATCACCATCGTGCGGAACTTGTTGCCGACCTGGATGTCGAAGTACTTGTACGCCGCCAGGGTGCCGGCGAACGCGGCGAAGGTGCCGAGCACCGCGCCGGTGACCACGCTGCTGCCGAACTGGGCGTCGAAGATCTTGCTGAGCGCGCCCAGGGCGACACCCTCGAAGGCGGCGAAGACGAGCACCAGAGCCGGGCTGATGACCTTCTTGAACGAGTTCACCAGCGACAGCACGAACGCCCCGAGGGCGCCGATCGTGGCGGCGGAGTACAGCGGGCCGAGCTTGTCGAGGTTCTCCGCGGTGATCGCAGGCGTCATCGCCCAGGTTGCGATGGCCGCCGCGATGACGACCACCAGGGTGATCGTGGTGCGCTGCACGACCGAGTCGATCGTCATCGGTCCGGTGGTGCGCGCCGGTGCGCTCGGACCACCCGGGGTGCCGACGCTCCAGGTGGACGGGTCGTTGCCGTAGCCGGCGTGGGCCGAGCCGTTGCCCGCGTACGTGGCGTTGCCGTACGCGTTGTAGCCCGCCTTGAACTCGTCCGAGTTGCGGAACACCGGGTTGTTGCTAGGCATGGTCTCTCCTTGGAGCCCGTTGTGGCTGCGTCACCCTGACGGCAACCTGACACCCCCATCCTAGGGATGTCTTACCCGGTCGAACGAGCGACGGGCCCGGTGCGTTCCCGGCAGCCCTTCCCGGAAGGTAGAACGTGTTCTACCGTGAGCCCATGCGCAACGGACTCGTCCTCTTCACCTCCGATCGCGGCATCACCCCGGCCGCGCTGGCCCGGGCGGCCGAGGAGCGCGGGTTCGACACGTTCTACGTGCCAGAGCACACCCACATCCCCGTACGGCGCGATGCGCTGCACCCCACCGGCGGCGCCGACCTGCCCGACGACCGCTACCTGCGGACCCTCGATCCGTGGGTGTCGCTGGCCACCTGCGCCGCGGTGACGACCCGGATCCGACTGGCCACCGCCGTCGCGCTGCCGGTCGAGTCCGACCCGATCACGCTGGCCAAGACGCTGGCCACCCTCGATCACCTCTCCGGCGGCCGGGTCACCCTGGGCGTCGGCTTCGGCTGGAACACCGACGAGCTCGCCGATCACCACGTGCCGGGCGATCGGCGCCGCACCGCGCTGCGCGAGTACCTGGAGTCGATGCGGGCGCTGTGGACCGAGGAGGAGGCCGCCTACGCGGGGGAGTTCGTCCGGTTCGGTCCGTCCTGGGCCTACCCCAAGCCGCCCCAGGGCCGGATCCCGACGATCGTCGGCGCGGGCGGCGGCCCGCAGACGATGCGCTGGATCGCCCGGCATGCGGACGGCTGGATGACGACGCCCACCGAGGCGGGCATCGGCGACAAGGTCAAACAGCTGCAGGGCGAGTGGGAGGCCGCGGGACGGGAGGGCAAGCCCGACATCCGCATCCTCGTCGCCCGCCGGCCCACCCCGGAGGACATGGCGGAGTGGGCCGTCGCCGACGAGCTCATCTGGGGGGTCCCGGACGCCGAGCCCGACACCGTCCTCGCCCATCTCGACAGGCTCGCCGCCCGGCTCGGGCTCTCCGCGCCCTGACTCCATCGCCTCGCGGGAGCCGCCCGATCCCCGCCGGATACGCTGCCAGCGCAGCACAGGCGAACGTGAGAAGGGGTGCCCCATGCAGCAGGTCAAGGCCATCGTCGCGAAGGCGAAGGGCGAGCCGGTCGAGCTCGTCACGATCAACATTCCCGACCCGGGTCCGGGCGAGGCGGTGGTCAAGGTGCAGGCCTGCGGGGTCTGCCACACCGACCTGCACTACCGCGAGGGCGGGATCAACGACGAGTTCCCGTTCCTGCTCGGCCATGAGGCCTCCGGGGTCGTCGAGGCGGTAGGCGAGGGCGTCACCGAGGTGGCGCCGGGCGACTTCGTGATCCTCAACTGGCGCGCGGTCTGCGGCGAGTGCCGCGCCTGCAAGCGCGGCGAGGCGCACTACTGCTTCAACACGCACAACGCGAAGCAGCGGATGACCCTCGCCGAAGGACCGGATGCCGGCACGGAGCTCTCCCCCGCGCTCGGCATCGGCGCCTTCGCGGAGAAGACGCTGGTAGCGGCCGGGCAGTGCACCAAGGTCGATCCCTCGGCGCGTCCGGCGGCGGTCGGCCTGCTGGGCTGCGGCGTGATGGCGGGCATCGGAGCCGCCCTCAACACCGGCGCGATCACCCGCGGCAGGTCCATCGCCGTGATCGGCTGCGGCGGCGTCGGCGTGGCCGCCATCGCCGGCTCCGCGCTGGCCGGGGCGAACCCGATCATCGCCGTCGACATCGATGCGAAGAAGCTCGAGCAGGCCAAGGCGCTGGGTGCGACCCACACGGTCGACTCCTCGCAGGTCGACGCCGTGGCGGCGATCAAGGAGATCTGCGCGAACGTCTACGAGGGTGCCGAGGGCGCCGACGTCGTGATCGAGGCGGTCGGTCGCCCCGAGACCTGGAAGCAGGCGTTCTACGCCCGCGACCTGGCCGGCACCGTGGTCCTGGTCGGCGTCCCGACCCCGGACATGAAGCTGCCCGACCTGCCCCTGATCGACGTCTTCGGCCGCGGCGGCGCGCTCAAGTCCAGCTGGTACGGCGACTGCCTGCCGAGTCGAGACTTCCCGATGCTGGTCGACCTCTACCAGCAGGGCCGGCTCGACCTGGACGCCTTCGTCACCGAGGAGATCGGCATCGGCGACATCGAGGCCGCCTTCGCGAAGATGCACCACGCCCCCGAAGGCCACAGCGTGCTGCGCTCGGTCGTGATCCTGTGACGGCGTCGACCGCTCGCGTGGACCACGGAGTCACGTCCGGCACGTTCAGCCTGGACGGTGAGACCTTCGAGGTGGACAACAACCTCTGGGTCGTCGGCGACGACGCCGAGTGCGTCGTCATCGACGCGCCGCACTCGGTCGAGGGCATCCTTGACGTCGTCGCGGGCCGTACGGTCACCGCGATCGTGTGCACCCACGCCCACGACGACCACGTCCGGGTGGCGCCCGAGCTGAGCGAGCGCACCGGCGCCCCGATCCTGCTCCACCCCGACGACGAGCCGCTGTGGCGGCTCACCCACGGCGACCGTGCCTGGGACGGCATCCTGACCGACGGGCAGGTCATCCAGGTCGGCGGGACCACCCTCGAGGTCATCCACACCCCGGGCCACGCCCCGGGCGCCATCTGCCTCTACGCACCCGAGCTGGGCTGCGTGTTCACCGGGGACACCCTGTTCCACGGAGGCCCGGGTGCGACCGGGCGCTCGTACAGCGACGCCGACCTGATCGTCGACTCGATCCGGGCGCGGCTCTTCGCCCTCCCCGAGGAGACGGTCGTCCACACCGGCCACGGCGAGGACACCACCATCGGCGCCGAGCGCGACCGGATCGGCGCCAACAGCCCTGACGACACCGACGAAAAGTAAAGAGAAGTGCCCCCGGTGGGGGTCGAACCCACACTGAACCGCTTTTAAGGCGGCTTCCTCTGCCGATTGGGATACAGGGGCTCGCGGGTGCCCGTCGCGATCAGCGCTGAATCTCGACCGGTACCCGCGAGTCAAGGGGCGCGGCTTGCCGCGCCCCTTGTCCGTATTCTCGCGCCCTCCGTCTCAGTGCCGCCGACCGGTCCTCTCGGTGGCGGTGGCGAGCGCGGACTGGACCCGCGGATCGCTGGTGATCCGGGCTCCGAGCGCCTTGAGCTGCTCGGGCTTGAACTTGACCGCATAGGCGACGCCGGCGACCACGGCCGCGAGCACGATGAGCTTCTTCACCTGCTCAGTCTGTGATGGACCAGGCGATCCCGTCGAGGATGTCGGACTCCGAGACGATCAGCTCCTCGACTCCCGTACGGCGCAGCACGGCACTGAGGATGAGACCTCCGGCCGCGATCACGTCGGCACGACCCGGGTGCATCCAGCGCAGCGCCCTGCGCTCCTCGACCGTCATGGCCAGCAGCCGCCGCACCAGGGCGTCGAGCTCGGCGACCGGGATGTGGAGCTGGTCGGTGGCGCCGCGGTCGTACTCGGCCAGGTCGAGGTGGCCGACCGCGAGCTGGGTGATCGTGCCGGCGACGCCGACCGCGGTGGCGGCCCGCGCGGGGTCGACCGGGCAGGCGTCGAGGGCGGCCTCGACGTCGGCAACGCAGGCGGCGATCTCCGTCTCGCTCGGCGGGTCGCTGTGCAGGTGGCGCTCCTGGAGGCGCACCGAGCCGATCTGCATCGAGAAGGCATCCGCCGGGCCGCCCTCGATCGACTCGCCCAGGATGAGCTCGGTCGAGCCGCCGCCGATGTCGATCACGACGACCGGCAGCGCCGGCTCCTCACGCAGGTTGCGGATGCAACCGTCGTACGCGAGCGCCGCCTCCTCCTTACCCGGGACGACCTCCGGCTCGACGCCGAGCCGCTCGCGGACGCCGTCGACGAAGACGGACGCATTGCGGGCGTCGCGGCTGGCCGAGGTGGCGACGAAGCGGATCCGCTCGGGGGTGACGTCGTGCTCGCGGATCAGCGCGGCGTACTCGTCGATCGCGGCGAACGTCCGCTCGAGCGCGTCGGGGTGCAGCTCGCCGGTGGCGTCGACGCCCTGACCGAGCCGGACCATCCGCATCTCCCTGACAAGGTCGGCGAGGTCGCGCCTGCCGCCGCCGTCCGTCCGAGAGCGGGCGATGAGCAGCTTGATCGTGTTGGTGCCGCAGTCGATCGCGGCGACCGTACGGCCCGCGGGTTCCGGCACCACCTCACGCCTCGTCGGCGGGGAGATCCACGCAGGGGCCCGACGCCCACCAGTCGCCGAGCGTCGCGAGGACCTCGTCGCCGAGCGGGTTCGCTCCCGGCCCCTGGGCCAGCGACTGGCCGGCGAGGACGTGCAGGCACTTGACCCGCTCGGGCATGCCGCCAGCGGAGATGCCCTCGATCTCGGGGACGTCCAGGCCCGCGCCGCGGCCGATCTCGCCGCGAGCGGCGAGGTAGGCCTCGTGGGCGCGCTCGTAGGCTGCCTTGAGCTCGGGGTCGGAGGCGAGCCGGGCCTCCATCTCCTTCATCACGCCGTCGCCCTCGAGCCGCCCGATCCGCGACGCGGCACGGGGGCAGGTCAGGTAGTAGGTCGTCGGGAACGGAGTGCCGTCCGGCAGCCTCGGCTCGGTGGTCACCACGTCGGGCAGCGAGCACGGGCAACGGTGGCCGATCTCGTGGATCCCGCGCGGCACCCGGCCGAGCTGGGCGCCGATGGCCGCCTCGTCGCGAGGGTCGATGCTCACTTCACTGTCCGATCTTCGTTGCTGGGGGTGTGCCGGTGGCGGGCGGGTTGCCGGCGATGAGGTCGCTGCTCCACACCTGGCTCCACCAGGCCGTGGGCACCTGCGGCTTGCCGACCGAGCCGGGTGAGCTGAGCTTGCCCGACGGCTTGATCGGGTCGCCGTTCGCGTCGAGAGCAACGTACGCGGTCTGCCCCGGCATCACGTAGCCGAACTTCTCCCGCGCCTGCTGCTCCAGGTAGGCCGGGTCGTTCCAGCGGCTCTTCTGGTCCTGCAGGTCGGCGATCGCCTTCTCCCGCTCGGCGATCTGCGAGGTGAGGGTGTCGATCTGGTGACGCTGCTGCAGATAGGCCTTGAGCGAGGAGGCGTACGAGACGACCAGCACCAGCAGCACCAGGATGAAGACGCCCATCCGGCCCGTCACCCGCGGCCGGGCCGCTGCCCTGCCCGTACGGGCGGCGGGTTCGGTGCGCGGCTGGGAGCCGGTGTCGCCACCCGGTCCGAGCGGGCGGCCGGTGCGCGGCGCGGAGGCTCGTCCGGGGCCGGTCCGCCCCTTGGGTCCGCGCTTGCCCGATCGCTGCTGTGCCACGGCGTCATTGTGCCAACCGAGTGGCCGATTCCGGGTCTCCCCCGCCGAGGGTCGCGTCGGCCCGGAGACAGAACCGCCCCCGGCCGGATCGGCCGGGGGCGGTTCGTCGTACGCGCTGGGATCAGGCGTTGTAGCGCGGGAACGCCGCGGCGCCGGCGTAGCGGGCGGCATCGCCGAGCTCGTCCTCGATGCGGAGGAGCTGGTTGTACTTCGCGACGCGGTCCGAGCGGGCCGGGGCGCCGGTCTTGATCTGGCCGCAGTTGGTGGCCACGGCGAGGTCGGCGATGGTGGTGTCCTCGGTCTCGCCGGAGCGGTGCGACATCATGTTGGTGAAGCCGCTGCGGTGCGCGAGCTCGACCGCGTCGAGCGTCTCGGTCAGGGAGCCGATCTGGTTGACCTTGACGAGCATCGCGTTGGCCTGGCCGCCGGCGATGCCGCGCTGCAGGCGCTCCACGTTGGTGACGAACAGGTCGTCGCCGACGAGCTGGACCTTGCCGCCGAGCTCGTCGGTGATGGTCTTCCAGCCCTCCCAGTCGTCCTCGTCGAGCGGGTCCTCGATCGAGACGATCGGGTAGTTGGCGACGAGGTCGGCGTAGTAGGCCGTCATCTCGGCACTGGTCTTCTGCTGGCCCTCGAATGTGTAGACGCCGTCCTTGCAGAACTCGGAGGCGGCGACGTCCATCGCCAGCGCGATGTCGGTGCCGAGCGTGTAGCCGGCCTTGGCCACCGCCTCGCCGATGAGGTCGAGCGCGGCGCGGTTGGACTCGAGGTTGGGGGCGAAGCCGCCCTCGTCGCCGAGACCGGTCGAGAGGCCCTTCTCCTTCAGCACCGACTTGAGCGCGTGGTAGACCTCGGCGCCCATCCGCAGCGCCTCGGCGAACGTCGGCGCGCCGATCGGGGCGATCATGAACTCCTGGACGTCGACGTTGGAGTCGGCGTGCGCGCCGCCGTTGAGGATGTTCATCATCGGGACGGGCAGGACGTGGGCGTTGTTGCCGCCGACGTACTTGTAGAGCGGGAGGCCGGCGCTGTCGGCGGCGGCGCGGGCCACGGCCAGCGAGACGCCGAGGATGGCGTTCGCGCCCATGTTGGCCTTGTTCGGGGTGCCGTCGGCGGCGAGCATCGCCTGGTCGATCTCGCGCTGGTCGGAGGCGTCGAGGCCGACGATCGCGTCCGCGAGGGTCTCGATCACGTTCACGACGGCCTTCTGGACGCCCTTGCCGAGGTAGCGGTCGCCGCCGTCACGGAGCTCGACAGCCTCGAAGGCGCCGGTGGAGGCGCCGGACGGGACGGCGGCGCGGGCGAACGTACCGTCCTCGAGGAGGACCTCGACCTCGACGGTCGGGTTGCCTCGGGAATCGAGGATCTCGCGTGCTCCGACTGCTTCGATGGCTGCCACGGTGTACTCCTGTAAGTCTGTGGAAGATGCGACAGAAGCCTAGTCGGCCCGATTCCTACCGGCAGGTACCGCCCGACGTGCGGCCCCGCGCCCTGGGCGACGGGGCGGTCGGAGCCGGTGTGACCCAGGCCTCTCCACGCATTTCCGCTCAGGGCGGAATAGGCTCGCGGCGGAGTTAGTTGAATGCGGCATGACTTCCACGACCCTTCAGAAGCTCGACGAGGCCGGCCGCGCGATCGTCTTCACCGGCGCCCGGACCTCCAACTCCTTCGCCGACACCCCGGTCACCGACGACGAGCTCCGCGACATCTGGGAGCTCACCCGGTTCACGCCGACCATGGCGAACACCCAGCCGCTGCGCGTCGTCTTCGTGCGCACCGCCGAGGGCAAGGAGCGCCTCCTGGGCCACATCGCCGAGGGCAACGTCGCCAAGACGACCGCCGCTCCGGTCACCGCGATCCTGGCGTACGACAAGAACTGGCACGAGGAGATCCCGAACGTCTTCCCGATCCGCCCGGAGATGAAGGACTACTTCGCCGCCGACGAGGACGCCCGCCACGGCGCCGGCTACCACTCGGCCGCCCTGCAGGAGGGTGCCTTCATCCTGGCGACCCGTGCCGCCGGCCTCGCCGCCGGCCCGATCGCCGGCTACGACAAGGACGGCATCGACAAGGAGTTCTTCCCCGAGGGCGACTGGACGACCGTGATGGTCGTCAACATCGGTCACCCGGGCGAGAACCCGTGGTTCGACCGCCTGCCGCGCGTCGACGCCGACAAGGCCGTCGCCTGGGCCTGATCGGCTCTGCGACCTGAGCGCCCACAAGGCGCTCACCACGACCGCGCACCTGACCCCGACACCGCGGGGCCCAGGTGCGCGGTTGCCGTTTCGCAAAGTGTCACCGTGATACTTCGCGGCAGAAGTGACACCTTGAACTGTCACTTCTGCCCCGAACTGTCTCGGTGATAGTTCGCAACTGTCACGGTGACACTGACGCGGCGGCCCGGATCCCGGCCCGGGCGAGGATCCGACCGAGCCGCTCCCGCGCCACCGCATCCCGCCACCCCCAGCGCACTCCGTGCGGGCGATGGCGGCGGATCCGGTCCTCGCGGCCCTTCTCGTCCCAGAGGACTTGTGCGGGCGTACGGTCGCCGGCGTACTCCCGCCGGAAGTACTTCCCCTCACCATCGAACTCCCCGAACCTCCCCAGCTCCGGCCAATCGAAGTCGACGATGTCGTCGCCCGGCTGATCGCCACGCGAGAAGGCCACCTGGAGCTCCGGCATCGGGACGCCGAGCAGCACCATCTGACCGCGGCTGAGCGACTCGCCGGCGGAGCCCGAGCGGCCGTCGGCGAGCCGCAGCAGCCGATCCGCACGCTGGCGCCCCTTCATCGACTTCGGGACGAGGGCGATCAGCTCCGACTGCACGTCATCCAGCGCCATCTGCTGCTCGCGGGCGATCGCGGAGAGCAGGTGGTCGAGCGGAAGGAGCGCGTACGGCAGCTCGCCGGTCGCTGCCAGGTCGACGGCCGTCCACTCCCGCGAGGTGACGCTGAGCCCGTTCGGGAGCTCGCGGATGTGGCCCGCGGGAATCACGCTGCGGTGGATCCTCGTGCCCGCGGTGGTACGGCGCGCGACACCGGGTTGGGTGGCGTGGACGTACTCGATCTGGGGCCGCATCACGGGACAGCCCCAGAGCACGGCCGCCGAGGTGTGCGAGAAGGTCAGCGTCCCGCGCCGGGCCTCGGCCGTGGCCAGGATCCGCAGCCGGTGATCGTCGGATGCCGAAAGCTCGGCTGCTCGCGGCTTGAAGTAGCCGCGGCGGATCCGAGCGAGATCCGGATCGCGATGCGGAGGCTCGCCGCCCTCCAGACGGCGCAGGCGGGTCGAGACGAGCAGTTCGCGCGGATCAACGGGATCGGTCATGCCATCAGCATGGGCAGACTTCGACCGGTCTACTCCTGGCAGTCTCGAGGCTGTGGAAAACCCAAAGTGTCACGGTGACACTTTGCGGCATTCGTGACAGTTCAAAGTGTCACTCCAGGCGCGAAGTATCACCGTGACAGTTGCGAACTATCACCGTGACACTTTGGGCCTCACCCGTCCCGCTCAGCCCGCTTCGCCGCCTGCCACTGCTCCTCGATCTCCTCGAGTGTGTACGGGCCGCCGGCGGCCACCGCCGGGTCGAAGACGTGCGGGTTGCGGCGGACCATCTTGGCGTGCAGCCCGGCGATCACGTCGTCCATGGTGAAGTCGCCGCGCTCCTCAGCGATCGCGGCATGGAAGTAGATCTGCAGCAGCAGGTCGCCGAGCTCCTCGCACAGGTGTTGCGGGTCGCCCTCCTCGATCGCCTCGAGGACCTCCGCCGACTCCTCCTCGAGGAAGCGCGCGAGCGAGTCGTGGGTCTGCGAGGCCTTCCAGGCGCAGCGCTCACGCATCAGCCTCATCGTGGCCAGGAAGTCGATGAGCCCCTGCCCGCTCGCCTGCCCGCTTGCCTGGTTCTCGACGGGCTCGACCTCCGCCATCACAGAGCGCCGGCGTGGTGCAACAGCTGACGCAGCAGCGCGCCGCGGCCACCCTCGAGGTCCGCGCCGACCGACTCCTCCGCCGCCTCCTCGGGCGTGAGCCAGGTCAGCTCGAGCGCGTCCTGGCGCGGCTGGCACTCGCCGGTCACCGGCACGACGTACGCCAGCGCGACGGCGTGCTGGCGCGGGTCGCTGAGCCGCTCGCCGGGCCAGGGGAAGTACTCCGCCACCGCTGCGGGGACGATCGAGGGCGGCAGGGCCGGGAATGCGGTCGGGCCGAGGTCCTTCTCCAGGTGCCGGATCAGCGCGTCGCGGACCCGCTCGCCGTGCAGCACCCGCCCCGAGACCAGGGTCCGGTTGATCGTGCCGGTCACGGGCGAGCCGCGCAGCAGCAGCCCCACCTCCAGCACCCGTCCGTCGTGGCCGACCCGCACCGGGAGCGCCTCGACGTACAGGATCGGGACGCGACCACGGGACTCGGCGAGCTCCTCCTCCGACAGCCAGCCCTGCTGCTTCTCCAGGGGGTCGGACCACCCCGGCTCCTCAGGGAAGTTCTGCTCGCCGAACGCCTCCATGGTCATGGCGTGATCCTGCCAGACCTCACCACGCGCGCAGATCCGACCGGCCGGTCGAGCACCGCCGGCTGTCATGCACTCCGGGCCGCCGGCTCGTCGACCGTCTTCTCGATGCGGAAGCCGGTGAATCCGTACAGCACGCTGAGCGCGGGACTGACGTAGCAGAAGATGGCGTAGGGCAGGTACAGCAGCGTCGAGACGCCGAGGGTGGCGCCCATGAAGGCGCCGCACGAGTTCCACGGCACCAGCGGCGAGGTGACGGTGGCGCTGTCGGCGGCCAGTCGAGACAGGTTGGTCGCGGCGAGATTGCGCCGGGCGAACTCGGCTTTGAAGATCCGGCCCGGAAGAACCAGTGCGATGTACTGGTCGCCGGCGATCAGGTTGAGTCCGAAACCGCACACGAAGACGGCCACGAAGAGGCGTCCGGTGCTCCGAGCGGCCGCGATCATCGGGTCGACCAGGCGCGCGATCAGGCCGAACTCCTCGAGCAGTGCGCCGAAGGTGACGGCGGTGAAGATCAAGGCGATCGTCAGCAGCATGCTGTCGATCCCGCCTCGCGAGAGCAGCCGGTCGACCTCGGTGATGCCGGAGTCGATGGAGAACCCGTTGCTCATTGCGAGCCAGACAGCCTTGATCGACTCCACCACGCTGTTGCCGGGGCCGGCGACGAAATCGGTGTAGACGTGCGGCTGCAGGAACGCGCCGAGGATGCCGGCGAACAGCGTGGAGGCCAACAGCGCCAGAGAAGCAGGCACCTTGCGCACCGAGAACACCGCCAGCAACACGAGCGGCAGCAGAGCCAGCGGAGTGATCCAGAAGATCTTGTCGAGGTCGGCGAGCTCGGACTTCGTGTCCACCACAGCAGGCTCTGGACCGGCCACCCCGAAGATCGTAAAGACGATGACCGCGACCGCGAAGGCGGGCACCGAGGTCCACACCTGGCGTTTGATGTGCTCGTGCACCTCGACGTCGGCGAGCTGGGCGGTCAGGATCGTGGTCTCCGACAGTGGTGAGGTCTTGTCGCCCAGATAGGCCCCAGAGATGACGGCACCGGCCGTGATCGCCGGCGAGACGCCGATCAGGTGAGCGATACCGACCAGGCCCACACCGATGGTCGCCGAGGTGGTCCACGAGCTGCCGATGCTGAGCGCGACGATGCCGCAGATGATCGCGGTGGCGGGGTAGAACCACCCTGGGGAGAGGATCTTGATGCCGTAGAAGACCAGTGTCGGGATCGTCCCGCTCAGGTTCCATACCCCGATCAGCGCGCCCACGGCCAACAGGATGAAGATCGCGCTGGTCACCGACGAGATCGCACCCATGCCCGCCTCGCGCACAGCATCGAAGTGATGTCCGTTCTTCATCGCCACCAGGGCGGCGACCGCACACGCCAGAAGGAGCGCCACCTGGATCGGACCGTCGAGGGCATCGAGCCCGAAGAGGGTCAGGGAGCCCGCGATCAGGACCGCCAAGGCGCCCAGAGGAACCAGTGCGTCGACCAGGGACGGCGCTCGCACTGTGCCGACGTCGCGATGATTCGACACAGCAAACCCCCGGTCAAGAGCCGCGATCCGCAATCGTCGTCAACCTACTCGCCAGGGCGGCCGCTGGATAGGTCATGAGGGCGGGCGGCGTCAGCCAGACCCAGACCAGCCGGGTTGCGGTCGCTGGCGGCGCCGGGTCTCGCCGATGCGAGGCGGAGGTCGAGCGTCAGGTTGACCTCACGCGCATCCATGGCTGCGATCGTTCCAGTCGCCACTGCCTCCGGATGGTACGAATCTGACCCTCGTCACCTCCGGTACCGGGTTCAGGCCCGGGGGTGTGTGGGGCGTCAGAACTGGACCGGGTCGCGGACGATCGGGCAGGTCATGCAGTGCCCACCGCCGCGGCCGCGGCCGAGCTCGGCGCCCACGATCGTGATCACCTCGACGCCGGCCTTGCGCAGCGCGGTGTTGGCGACGGTGTTGCGGTCGTACGTGATGACGACTCCGGGCTCCAGCGCGACGGCGTTGTTGCCGCTGTCCCACTGCTGGCGTTCGGAGGCGTAGACGTCGCCGCCGATCTCGATCACGTTGAGGCTCGGCAGGCCCAGCGAGGTCGCCACCACGTCGACGAACCGCTCGCTGCCGTGGTCGATCACCTCGATACCCGGTGCCTTGTCGGAGGGCAGCAGCGTGAAGGCGTGGACGTGGTCGACGATGCTCGGGTAGATCGTGACGATGTCGCGATCGGCGAAGGTCATCACGGTGTCGAGATGCATGGCCGCGCGCAGCTTCGGCATCCCGGCCACGACCACCTTGGTCGCCGCTCCCTGCTCGAACAACGAGGCGGCCACCTGGGTGATGGCCTGGCGCGAGGTGCGCTCGCTCATACCCATCAGGACCACGCCGTTGCCCACCGGCATGATGTCGCCGCCCTCGAAGGTGGCGCTCCCCCACGACTGCTCCGGATCGCCCCACCAGACCTGGGAGCCGACGTAGTCCGGATGGTGCGCGTAGATCGCCTTGTAGAGCAGCGTCTCGTCCTGCCGGGCCGGCCAGTAGAGCGGGTTCATGGTCAGCCCGCCGTAGAGCCAACAGGTGGTGTCGCGGGTGTAGAGCGTGTTGGGCAGCGGCGACATGAGGTACTCCCGTACGCCGGTCGACTCGCGCGCGAGGCTGACGTAGTCCGTACGGAAGTCCTCGGGCAGGTCGTTGACCGCCATCCCACCGATCAACAGCTCGGCGAGCTGCTTGGCGGGCAGCGACTCGAGGTAGGCGCGAGTGCCCTCGACCAGGCCGAGGCCGACGTGGTTGGGCTCGACCTTGCGGTCCAGCACCCAGTCGCGGGCCCCGGGCACGTCGAGGGTCTCGGCGAGCAGGTCGTGCAGCTCGACCACCTCGACGCCGCGCTGGACCATCTTGTTGACGAAGTCGGCGTGGTCGCGCTGGGCGTTCTCCACCCACAGCACGTCGTCGAAGAGCAGCTCGTCGTTGTTGCTCGGGGTGAGCCGACGATGGGCCAGCCCGGGCCGGCAGACCAGCACCTTGCGCAGCTTGCCGACCTCGGAGTGGACACCGTACGTCGCGGACACGGACTCGGTCATGGCCTTGCCTTTCAGGGGTACGAGGACGACTGGAACGACGAATCAGATGGTGATGCGGCCGGTCCACAGCCCCACGGCGCCCACGATGGCGGCACCGACGACGATCGCGCACAGCGCAATCTCGGTCGGGCTGAACAGGCGACGACCGTGCTCGCTGCGGGCCTTGACGTAGAGCAGGGTGGCCGGCGCCAGGATGACGGTGCACAGCAGCAGGAACTTCAGCCCGGCGGCATCGAAGAGAAACATCGTGTAGGCCACCGCGATGCCGGCGACGATCGTCTCCTTGCGCCTGACCGACGGGGACGCATTCTCGTACGATTCGCCGGTCAGGCCGATCTTGAGCGCGTAGGCCGCGGCCAGGAAGTAGGGGATCAGGGCCAGGCTCGTGCACAGGTCGAGCATGAAGTTGAGCGCGTCGGTGAGCACCAGGGTCGCTGCCAGCAGGCCCTGGACCGCCAGGGAGGACACCACGAGTGCGGTGATCGGCGTGCCGTTGGCGTTCTCGCGACCCAGGAACTCGGGGAAGTCGTCCTGTCGCGCCGGGATGTACATCACCTCGGCGGCCATCAGCGTCCAGGCGAGGTACGCCCCGAGCACCGAGATGATCACCGCGATGCTGATGAAATGGCTGCCCCAGCTGCCCACGACGCCCTCGAAGATGCCGACCATCGACGGCTGGCGGGTGGCGGCGATCTCGGGCTGGGTCGCCACCGAGTAGGAGGACAGCGTCACCAGCGCGAAGACCGACAGCACGCTCAGGAAGCCGAGCACCGTGGCCTTGCCGACATCCTCGCGCTTCTTGGCGTAGCGGGAGTAGACGGTGGCACCCTCGATCCCGAGGAAGACGAAGGTCGTGATGATCATGGTGCTGCGGACCTGCTCGCCGAGGTTGCCCAAGTCTCCGTACCCGGTGGCGATCCAGTTGTCGGCGAAGACGCCGGTGTCGAGCGAGAACAGCAGCACCACGATGAACACCAGGATCGGGACGATCTTGCAGATCGTCACGATCCGATTGATGACCGCGGCGTCACGCACACCACGAGCGATCAGGTAGTGGAAGGACCAGACCCCGACGGTTCCCAATGCGACAGCCAGAACCGTGTCGCCGTCACCGAACCCGTCGACCCAGGTGCTCATCGTGGCCCCGATGAACACCCAGTAGAAGGTGTTGCCTGCGATCGCGCTGGCCCAGAACCCGATCGCGGAGTTGAACCCGACGTAGTCGCCGAATCCAGCCTTCGCGTAGATGAAGACCCCGGAGTCGAGCTCGGGCTTGCGGATCGCCAGGTTCTGGAAGACGAATGCCAGCATCAACATGCCCGCACCCGCGACGGCCCACGCGATCAGCGAGCCGAGGATGCCGGTCGCCACCCCGAAGCGCGCGGGCAGCGAGAACACCCCTGCGCCGACCATGCTGCCGATCACCATCATCGTCAGCGTCGGCACGCTCATCTTCGCGGTCGGCTCCACCGTCGCCGCCGCATCGTCGATCGCAGCACTGCTCATCGAAGCCCCCTCAGGGCCGAGTCGCACGGCTCCTGAAGCGGAGCCCCTGGCCAGCCTCAACCTAGCGAGGGACCGTCCGTTTCGATAGTGGCTGTTTCGCGAGGGCAGGTCACGCCGACCTGGCTCGTCGACTCAGCCCTCCTGCGGGTCGATGACCGCGTCGATGACCACCCGGGCCCACTCCAGCAGCGCGATCCCGTCGAGCGGCTTGGCCGGGAAGCCCGTCGAGACCGGCCGCGGCACCAAGATGGTGTCGGACTGCGCCTTGACCAGGGACTTCGGGTACATCCGCTGGAGCCGGACCTGGCGCGACTCGGGCAGCGAGACCGGGGCGAAGCGGACGTTCTTGCCCGCGAGCGTCACCTCGGTCACGCCGGCCTGCCGCGCACGGGCGCGGAAGCGCGCCACCAGGAGCAGCGAGATCACCTCGACCGGCGGCTCGCCGTAGCGGTCCTTGAGCTCGGACTCCACGGCGTCGACGTCCTCGTCCGCGCGCACCTCGGCGAGGCGCTTGTACATCTCCAGACGCAGCCGCTCCGAGGGGATGTACGTGTGCGGCAGGTGCGCATCGACCGGGAGCTCGATGCGGACCTCCTCGTACTGCTCCTCGGTGGTGCCCTTGTAGTCGCTGACCGCCTCGCCGACCAGGCGGACGTAGAGGTCGAAGCCGACATCGGCGATGTGACCGGACTGCTGACCGCCGAGCAGGTTGCCCGCGCCGCGGATCTCGAGGTCCTTCATCGCGATCGCCATGCCGCCGCCGAGGTCGGAGTGCTGCGCGAGGGTGGCGAGCCGCTCGTGGGCGGTCTCGGTGAGCGGCTTCTCACTCGGGTAGAGGAAGTACGCGTACGCGCGCTCGCGGCTGCGCCCGACGCGGCCGCGCAGCTGGTGCAGCTGGCTGAGGCCCAGCGCGTCGGCGCGCTCGATGATCATGGTGTTGGCGTTGGACACGTCGAGGCCGGACTCGACCAGCGTGGTGCAGACCAGCACGTCGAAGGTCTTCTCCCAGAAGTCGAGCATCACCTGCTCGAGCTGCTTCTCGTTCATCTGGCCGTGCGCCACCGCGACCCGCGCCTCGGGGACGAGGTCGCGGATCCGCTGGGCGGCCTTGTCGATCGAGTCGACCCGGTTGTGGATGTAGAAGACCTGGCCGTCGCGGAGCAGCTCCCGGCGTACGGCCGCGACCACCTGCCGGTCCTCGTAGCCGCCGACGTAGGTGAGCACCGGGTGGCGCTCCTCGGGCGGGGTGGTGATCGTCGACATCTCGCGGATGCCGGTGATCGACATCTCGAGCGTGCGCGGGATCGGCGTCGCGGACATGGCGAGGAAGTCGACACTGGTCCGCAGCCGCTTCATCTCCTCCTTGTGCTCGACGCCGAAGCGCTGCTCCTCATCGACGATGATCAGGCCGAGGTCCTTGAACCGGATGTCCTTGTTGAAGAGCCGGTGGGTGCCGACCACGATGTCGACCGTTCCGTCGGCCAGGCCGGCGATGACCTCCTTGGCCTCCTTGTCGGTCTGGAAGCGGCTGAGCCCTCGGAGGTTGACCGGGAAGCCCGACATCCGCTCGACGAACGTCGAGAGGTGCTGGTTGACCAGCAGCGTCGTCGGCACCAGGACGGCGACCTGCTTGCCGTCCTGGACCGCCTTGAAGGCCGCCCGTACGGCGATCTCGGTCTTGCCGTAGCCGACGTCGCCGCAGACGAGTCGGTCCATCGGGATCGGCCGCATCATGTCGGCCTTGACCTCGTCGACGACGGAGAGCTGGTCGGCGGTCTCCTGGAAGGGGAACGCGTCCTCCATCTCGCGCTGCCAGGGGGTGTCGGCGCCGAACGCGTGGCCCTTGGTCGCCTGACGGGCGGCGTAGAGCTTGATCAGCTCGCCGGCGATCTCCTTGACCGCCTTCTTCGCCTTGGCCTTGCGCTTCTGCCAGTCGGCGCCGCCGAGGCGGTCGAGGCTGGGGGCCTCGCCGCCGACGTAGCGGGTGACCTGGTCCAGGGCGTCCGCCGGAACATAGAGCCGGTCCGGCGGGCCGGCCTTCTTGGAGGCGCCGTACTCGAGGACGAGGTACTCGCGGACCGCTCCCCCGACCTCGCGCTGCTTCATCTCCACGAAGCGGCCGACGCCGTGCTGCTCGTGCACGACGTAGTCGCCGGGCTTGAGCTCGAGCGGGTCGATCTGCTTCTTGCGCCGCGTCGGCATCTTCTGCATGTCGCGCGTCGAGGACTTCTGCCCGGAGATGTCCTCGCCGGTGAGGACGGCGAGCTTGAGCTCGTCGTCGATGAAGCCGTGCTGCAGGGTGCCCTGGATGACCGTGACGACGTTGACCCGCGGCTTGCTGGTCTCGGCGTCGGTGGCCAGCCGGGCGGGTACGTCGTGCTCGCCGAGCTGCTCGACGGTGCGCTGGGCGAGGCCGTGGCCGGGCTGGACGACGACGACGCGGTAGCCTTCCTCGCGCCACCGGGCCAGGTCGCGGATGGCGGCGGGAAGGTCACCGCGGTAGCTCTCGGCGGCCTTCACCGGGAGGGCACGCGAGGGGACGCCGACAGTCGCGGCGTCGATCCCGTCGGAGGTCGAGGCCCCGGAGGTCGAGTCCCCGGAGGTCGAGCCTGTCGAGACCTCCCCCAGGCCGAACGGGCTGACCGACCACCACGGCAGCCCCGAGGCGATCGCGTGGGCGCGGACGTCGCCGAGCTCCTGGTAGGAGGCCTGGGACAGGTCGATCGGGGCGGTGCCGCCGCTGGCCGCGGCCGCCCAGCTCGCGCCGAGGAACTCCTCGGCGGTGGCGACCAGGTCGTGAGCGCGACGGCGCACCCGCTCGGGGTCGCAGACCAGGATGCTGGCGTCAGGCGGGAGCAGGTCGACCAGGAGCTCCATGTCATCGACCAGGACCGGGGCGAGCGACTCCATCCCGTCGACGGCGATGCCCTGGCTGATCTTGTCGGTGAGCTCGATGAGGGTCGGGTGTGCCTCGCCGAGCGCCTTCGCCCGGGCGCGGACCTCGTCGGTCAGCAGCAGCTCGCGGCACGGCGGCGCCCAGACCCGCTCCTTCTTCTCCACGGTGCGCTGGTCGGCGACGGCGAAGGAGCGGATCTCCTCGACCTCGTCGCCCCAGAACTCCACGCGGAGCGGGTGCTCCTCGGTCGGCGGGAAGACGTCGACGATGCCACCGCGGACGGCGAACTCACCGCGCTTCTCGACCAGGTCGACGCGGCTGTACGCAGCGTCGACGAGGCTCTTCACCACGTCGTCGATCGCCGCTGTCGCACCGCTTCTGATCTCGACCGGCGCGAGGTCGCCGAGCCCCTTGACCTGCGGCTGCAGCACGGAGCGGACCGGCGCGACGACCACCTTGAGCGGCCCGTACGTCTCGCCCGCGCTCTCCGGGTGGACCAGCCGGCGCAGCACCGCGAGGCGGCGACCGACGGTGTCCGAGCGGGGGCTGAGCCGCTCGTGCGGCAGCGTCTCCCAGCTCGGGAAGTAGGCGACCCGCTCGGCGCCGATCAGGTCGCCGAGGTCGCTGACCAGGTCCTCGGCCTCGCGACTGGTCGCGGTCACGGCCAGCACGGTCCGGCCGGCCCGGACCAGGCCGGTGACGAGGAACGGGCGCAGTGCCTCGGGGCCGGTGACGTCGAGCGCGAGCACCCTCCCGCCCTGGGCCTCCTCGAGCACCTCGGCGAGGTGCGGGCTGGCGAGGAGCTGACCGGCGAGCGGAGAGAGGGTCACGTGGGCCGAGTCTACGGCGGCTGGTGTCAGGGATGACCCGCGGGACGAGCGGTGACGTCACGACGGCACACCAGCGTGCCGGAGGGCCGAGTCGGCGGTGCCGGAGGGCCGAGTCGGCGGTGCCGGACGGCCGAGTCGGTCAGCTGGTGCGCTGGGCGTATGTCTGCGCGGCGGCGTAGACGTTGTCGACGTACTCCTGCGAGTGGTTGTAGGCGAAGATCGCCTGCGACCAGCCCTGACCGGTCGCCATGTCGAAGCCGGCGCCGCAGAGGTAGCGCATCGCCGTCATCGCGGCGTCGTCGATGTCGTTGATGTCGGCCAGGCCGTCGCCGTCCCCGTCGGCCGCCCAGCGCTCCCACGTGTCGGGGATGAACTGCATCGGGCCGTAGGCGTGGTCGAGGGCGCCGAGGGCGGGGCCGACGATCGGCGTCGAGGACAGGCCGTCGTCGCCGAGGGTGCGACCGCCGAGGGTGCCGTGCTGGGACTCGATCCAGCCGACGCCGGCGAGGGTGGTCCAGCCGATCGCGCAGCCGGCGGGGCGGGCGAGCTGGGCGCGGGCGTACGCGCGCATCGCCGGGACCGGGATCCCGGCGGCGGCTGCGGTCCGCGCCACCCAGGCCGGATCGGGGTTCTTGATGCCGGAGGCAGCGGCCGCCGCCGGAGCGGGGGCCGACTCGACCGGCTTGCTCGGGGCCGCGACACGCGGGTCCCCAGCCCCGGCCGCCGAGACCGGAGCCTCGGCGTAGGCCATCGGCTGGGCATCGGACGAGGACGCGAAGGCCCACGCGACGTACCCGAGGACGGTGACGACGAGGATGCCCGCCGCCACCGGAAGCCAACGGTGGAGACGACTCACCCGAAGCGGCCGTTGACGTAGTCGGCCGTGCGCGGGTCCTGCGGGTTGCTGAACATCGCCTCGGTGTCGCCGTGCTCGACGATGCCGCCGGGGGTGCCCTGGGCTGCGAGGAAGAAGGCCGTCTTGTCGGAGACGCGGGCGGCCTGCTGCATGTTGTGGGTGACGATGACGATGGTGACCTCCTCGGCCAGCTCCTTCATCGACTCCTCGATCACGCGGGTGGAGGTCGGGTCGAGCGCCGAGCAGGGCTCGTCCATCAGCAGCACGCGCGGCTTGATCGCCATCGAGCGGGCGATGCACAGGCGCTGCTGCTGACCGCCGGAGAGGCCGCCGCCGGGCGCGTCGAGGCGGTCCTTGACCTCGTTCCAGAGTCCACCGAGCTTGAGGCAGCGCTCGACGAGCTCCTCGCGCTCGGACTTGGACGCCTTGGCGCCGGTGAGCTTGAGGCCGGCCAGGACGTTGTCGCGGATGGACATCGCCGGGAACGGGTTGGGGCGCTGGAAGACCATGCCGATGTCGCGGCGGGCGTCGGTCAGCTTCTTCTCCGCGGCGTAGATGTCCTCGCCGTCGAGCAGCACCTGGCCGCCGAGCTTGGCGGAGGGCACGAGCTCATGCATGCGGTTCAGCGTGCGCAGGAAGGTGGACTTGCCACAGCCGGAGGGGCCGATGAGCGCGGTGATCTCGCCGGCCTGCATGGTCAGCGAGACGCGGTCGAGGACGAGCCGGTCACCGAACCAGCAGGAGACGTCGCGGGCCTCGATAGTGGCCAGCGGCCCCTTCGGGCCGCACGACGCTGCCCCGGGCGTCGGTACGTCGCGTCGGTCCGAGTCGACGGTGGGGATCACCTGGGTGGGCTCGGCGGTGGTCATGGCTCAAAGTCTCTCTGATTGCTCGGGAAAGTTCTATTTCCGAGGGGTGATGCTTTTCGGTGGTGCTTCGGGGTGGTGCTTCGGGGTGGTGCCGGCCCGGGGCAGAGCCCCGAGCCGGCACGGAGTGTCGCTGTGATCCGTACAGCCTCGGCTGCGGCGGGATCAGGCGAGCGAGGCGACCTTCTTCTTGTCAGCCTTGATCGACTTGTTGATCTTGGCGATCTTCTTCTTCAGGACGACCTTCTTGTGGCCCTTGGCCTTCTTGAGCTGCTTCTTGGCAGCCTTGAGGGCCTTCTGGTCCTTGGCGAGCTTGGCCTTGGCGACCTTGAGCGCGGCCGCGTTCGGGTCCGAGTGGGTCGACGTGCCGGTGGTCGGCGTCGAGGCGGCCTCGAGGTCGAGCAGCGGGTTCGCGACGATCATGTCGGCCGGAGCGATGTGGTCGCCGGTGGCGTTCGCGGAGATGATGTCACCGGTGGTCTGCTTCGAGACACCGCAGTACTTCGAGGTCAGCGGGAAGAACCCGTCGGCCGCGACGATGGCCTGGGCGGCCGGGGTGCAGAAGAAGCCGACGGTGCCGTTGGCGCCGAAGAGCCCGTTGGTGACGGCGCCACCTGCGAGGGTGCCCTGGTCGAACGCGTGCTGGTCATTCTGCTGAGCACTGTTCGCGCTGTTACGGGCGAACAGCCACAGCGCGCGCTGCTCCTTGAAGCCCTTGATGATGCGGAGCTTCTGGTCGGCCGGAGCGGTGAGGTTCCACAGCTTGGCGCGGCCCAGCGAGATCGGGACGACGCCGTTGGTGTCGGCGGCCAGCGGGGCACCGGAGTGCTCCGGGACGTTGACGGCGGCCGCGCCGGCGCTCGGGACGTAGGTGTTCGGGATGCCCGGGAGGCCACCGTTGCCGTCGGAGAGCTTCGCGCCACCGGCGGCGACGTTGATCGAGTCGATCGAGGAGCCGAAGAACTTGGCGGTGCCGGAGCCCGACTTCGGGACGTAGGCGTCGATCTTGCCGTCCTTGCCACCCACCTGCGACCAGTTGGTGTCGGTGCCGTTGAAGATCGAGAGGACCTGCTGGTCGTTCAGCGACTCCGGAGCGGCCGTGTTCTTCGCCGAGACGGCGAGGACGACGGTGTCGACGGCGAACGGGTAGCCGGTCGCGTCGCTGGTCTTGCCGTTCTTCAGCAGGTCAGAGGCGTCCGGGGCCGAGGACGAGCGGGCGTAGGAGATGACCGAGCCACCGTTGGCCTCGGAGGCGCCGAGCAGCTTCAGGCCGCCGCCCGAGCCGTTCGGGGTGGTGATGTTTGCGTTGGTGTCGCCGTTGACGCCGTTCCAGCCGGTCAGGTTGGCGACAGCGCCACCGTCGTTGGCGAGAGCGTTGTAGCTCAGCATATTGTACGTCTTGCCGCCGAGCTTGTCG
Source organism: Nocardioides sp. JCM 18998 (assembly GCF_055391535.1). Taxonomy (NCBI): domain Bacteria; kingdom Bacillati; phylum Actinomycetota; class Actinomycetes; order Propionibacteriales; family Nocardioidaceae; genus Nocardioides; species Nocardioides sp. JCM 18998. Next base: position 2,238,047 of record NZ_AP043886.1, on the reverse strand, counting down.
GAGGCGTGGTTCTTGTTCCACTCGTCGGCCAGGTCGGCGACGACGTACTGGATGGTGTCGGAACCGGCGAACACGATGCTGCCCTTGCCGTCGACGGTCGAGGCGACCGGCGTCGAGGTGGCGGTCGCACCCTGGTTCAGGTTGGTGTTGAGCGCGGTCGCGGCACCGGCCGACGACAGAGCGACGAAGGCGACCGCGCTGGTCGCCAGACCGGCCACAGCCAGCTTCGCGGTGTTCTTGCGAACGAACATCAGTTGCTCCCTGATTCTTGTTCTATGACGTCCTGATGTGGGTTCACATCAAGTTCGGTAGGAGGGCGACCACCTGGTCGGTGGTCACCCAGGCCAGCGCGATCGCCACCGGCGCGGCGACGAGCCACACCAGCGACACCCGCACGTGGCGTCGCGCCACACTCACGCCCAATACCAGGGCGATCAGCAGCGCGAGACAGAGGGACAGCAGCGGCAGCACGCTGGTGTCGTGCGCCATCACCGCGTCGGCCGAGGCGGCGCCGGCGGTGTAGCCCGCGCCGGTGCCCTTCTCGGCGAGCGCGTCGACGTAGATCGCGTCGCGCGGGCGCAGAGCGGAGAGGAAGCCGGTGCTGTCGGCAGAGACCAGGGTGAGCCGGCTCTCCGTTCCGGTCAGCGCCGGCGGCACGGGATCGCCGGCGTGGCGGACGTCCTCGACCTTGTACGTCACCGACGCCTGGGCGTTCTGGACCACGATCTGGTCCCCGGCCCGCAGGCTGCCGATATTGCGGAACGGTGCGCCGTACGTGCTGGCGCGGCCCATCACGACCGAGACGCCCTGCTGCCCCGGAAGGACGGTGGAGGGCAGGTGGCCCGGCCCGGCCATCAGGTCGCGCGACGTCGAGCCCTGGACGACGACCTGCTCGAGGTCGAGCGAGGGGATGGCGAGCATCGCGACCGGGGCGCCGCGCTCCACGACGTCACCGTTGTAGTCGAGGGCACCGGTCGGCGCCGTCGCCGCCGCGAGCTCGCCGCGGAACTGGTCGTAGAGCAGGTGCTGGCTGCGCAGCTGGCTCAGGCCGCCGAGGACCAGGAGCTGCAGCACCATCCAGACGCAGACGATCGCGACGATGGTCAGCGCCGACGAGGCGACCTCGAAGGCCTCCTCGGTCTCGCCGGGGCGAACAGCACGCCGCTCCTGGGTCAGGATCGAGCTCTTCTTGCGAGCGCCCGAGACGGGGGCGGTCGTGGCGCTCACTTGACGCTCCGAACCAGCAGCGCGACGCGCAGCACGAGCGAGATGACGAGGGCCGCGAGACCGCCGGCGAGCAGCAGCGGCAGCGCACTCCCGCCCACCTTCGAGCTGACCAGCGTGGTCTTCACGACCGGGGCGCCCGCGGTGGTCGTGGTGCCGTCGGTGGTCGTCGTGGAGGGACCACCGACGACGTCGGTCGGCGCGGGCGCGACGGCCGGCGGCGCGACCCCCGGGGTAGTGCCACCGCCGATCGCGGTGCCTCCATCACTGCCACCGCTCGGGGTGTCAGTGGTGCCGGTGCCCCCGCCACCGCCGTCGCCGGGAACGCCCTTCTGGGCGAGGATCGCCTTGCCGGCGACCTGGGCCGCGGCGTAGAGCTTGGCGGTCGTGCCCGACTTGGTGATCGGGACGTAGCCAGCCGGCAGCTGGCCGTTGCCCCGGCCCTGGACCTGGCCCTCGGAGCTCGACACCTGGATGAACTGGGCGACGTGGCCCGCGTCGGCCTTGGCCAGCCCGCGCGCCTTGGCGGCCGTGTACACGACCAGCGTGCCCGGGTAGGCGGACTTGCTCTTGCGCACCGTCTCCTGGGTCAGGGCGAACGGCTTGTCCGCCTTCGGCTGCTTCATCAGCTTCACCGCGGCGTCGATGCCGCTCTGGTCGGCGGCCACGTAGTGGTTCGGGGAGGCCTGCAGGCCGGCGACGCTCAGGCCATAGCGGGCGGCGTCACCGAGCGTGACCAGGCCGAGCTCGAGGCGGCGGCCGATGCCCTCCTGGCCGATGCGGCCCATGGTCCAGGTGTTGGACGTCGAGTCGAGCGTGCAGAGGGTGGCCACGTTGGGCCAGCTCAGCAGCATCGAGCGGGCGATCAGCGAGAAGCTGCTCACCGGCGAGGCGATCTTCGACATGTACGGCGCCGGGTTGGCGTCGAGGCAGGCGTTGCCCGTCTTGGTCGGGACCCACTGGTCGAGCAGCGGCCAGGTGCTGACCGGGAGCTGCATGCCCTTGTAGTACGAGTTGACCCTCATCCCCCACTGGTCGGGCTTGCCCTTGAGCCAGGCCATCGCGGCCGGGTCGGACTCGATGTAGGAGGTCAGCGACTGGATCACCGCCGACGGCGTGTTGATCGAGAGCAGCGTCGAAGCGGCCTCGGTGAAGGAGATCTGGTTGAGGCCCGGGTTGAGCGCCTGGAACTGCGGGTCCAGGTTGATCGAGAGCGGGTTGTCCGCCAGATCGGCCTTCCCGTTGGCGCCGATGTGAGCACGCTTGGTGAAGTTGTTGCCGGGGTAGGACTCGGTCAGCAGCTTCGCGAGCAGGGTCGCGTTGAGCTTGAGCGACGTGACCAGACTCCCGTTGGGACGGTCCACGTTGAACGCGATCCCCCAGCCGCTGACCGCCGTCGGCGCGTACGCCAGCCCCTCGTCGCCCTCGCTGCGGCCGGCGGGCTGCGAGGCGATCGCCTGGCCGCTCAGCACCAGCTTGGTGGCGGCGTCATCCGGCATGGAGTCGGCCTGCCAGTTGAAGCGCTGCTTGTTGAGGCAGTACGCCGGGGCCCACTGCAGCGCCGCCTGGCTGAGCAGCTCGGAGCCGTAGAACGGCACCGGCGAGCCCGTGCCGTTGATCGAGCAGGTGTCCGGCGGCGGCGCGAACGTCAGCGGGATGGTGAAGCGACGGTCCCAGTTGGACGGCGACCACCAGTAGAGCGGCGAGAGCGCGTCGTCGGGCGAGGAGCTGTCGGTGTTGAGCGAGCCCGGCTCGAAGTTGCCGGTGCCGTTGCACGGGTCGGCGAGCGAGGCGCAGTCGACGCCCATCATCGGGATGACGACGACGGAGCACGGCACCGTCTGCGAGCAGCCGAGCGCCTCGTTCTCGATCTTGGTGCGGACCTCGAACTCCGCAGACCCGGAGCCGTTCGGCGCGGTGTAGGCGTAGATCTCGTTGGTCGGCTCGCCGGCGTTGTTGGACGCGGACGGCGGCATCGTCGAGTCGTTGCACTCGTCGTAGGACTTGGTGCTCTTGTCCGCCGACGTGGGCGCCGAGACGAACGGCGTGATGTGGTAGGCGTAGCTGGCCGAGGGCTGGCAGTCGGCGCTCAGCGTCGACGGGTCGACGCCGGAGATCCCGGGCGTCGCCGTGCTCGGATCCGTCACCGGGTCGTCGCCCTGGGCGTCGAAGAGCCAGGTCGCGTGCGCCGGGTCCGCCTGGGTCGTGCGCTGGTTCCAGGTGCTGGTCCAGCAGGTGTCCGGTGAGAGCTGCTGCGCTGCCGGGAGCGACGCGTCGTCGAGACCGCGGCACTCCATGATCATCATCGGGTACTCCTGCGCGACACCGTTGATGCCGTACGGGTTGAGCGCCCGGCCACCGGTCGGGTGCGCGCCTGACCAGGTGATGTTGATCCGCTCGCGGCTCTGCAGGTTGGTCGTCTTGTTCGCCCGCACCGTGACGGTGTTGGAGACCGACTTCAGGTCGCCCTGCGGCGCAGGGCTGGGCGAGTCGGTCGCACTCGGATCGGCGCTGGCGTCGTCAGTGGGGGTCGAGGTCGCGGCACCCGGCACGTAGTACGTGCGGGTCAGCTTCTGGGTCTTCGAGTACGCCGGAGCGTCGCTCGCGGCGCTCGCCTGGCCCGGCAGCGCGGCGAGCACGCCGAGCAGCAGCGCCAGCACTCCGGCGAGCGCGGCAAGGCGACGGGCGATGTGGTCGCCCGCGATCAGCCTCAGCGTCGTCATGCGTTCTCCCCCGCCTTCAGCCGGCGCCGGAAGGCGACGTAGAGACCCGGAGCGAGCACCAGGGCGGCGAGCTCGATCACCGAGACCCAGCCGAAGACCCGGTTGTCGCTGGAGTGCGACGCGCTGAGCTCGATCGCGTTGGCGGTCGCGGTGACGCCGGTGCCGCTCGTGGCGGTCGCATCACCCGTGACGGCGCCGGTCGCGGGATCGACGACCCCGGCTGCCGGAGCATTGCCTCCGGACGCGGCCGGGCCGTTCCCGGTCGCGGGTGCATCACCGGTGCCGGTGGTCGTACCGCCCTTGGAGCCGGCGACGTCGTTGCTGCCGGCCTGTGTGGTGGTGCCCGGGGCGACGACGGTCGTGCCGCACGGGTCGTTGCCGGCCTTCTGGCACGACAGCGGCTGCGGGGCCACCTGGGCGAGGTGGTTGGCGGCGAGGTTGCCCTTCACGAAGGTCGGGTTGTCGCAGCCCTGCAGGTTCGCGGTCGGGTCCTTGACGGTGACGCCCGAGACGGCGCCACCCTCGGCGGTCGGACCGAGCTTCTGGACCTGCCCGAAGGCGGCCTTGACCAGATTGAGCGGCAGCGGCGAGTAGCCGTACGGGCCCGCCTCGCTCTGGCCCGCGCACAGCGAGTAGGTCAGGAAGTCGGCCAGCGTCTGGCGCTTGGCGGGCGTCATCCGGCGATCGGTGTTCGACGTCGGGATGATCATGTAGGAGTACGACGAGACCGGGTAGGTGCGCGGGTCGGTCGAGGCGTAGACGCCGTCGAGGTTCTGGTTGAGGTACGTGTTCGCCGGGAGCCCCGCCGGGCTGCAGTTGCCGTTGCTGTCGCAACCGGTGATCCGGGCCTTCGTGAGCGCGACGGCGACGTTGTACTGGGTCGGCTGGACGAAGTAGCCGGCCTTGTTCTCGACGTAGGCGACCGGGTAGTTCGCGTTGAGCGGGTAGGAGTACTCGGCGTAGCCGATCGTGCCGTTGCCGGTCGCCGCGGAGACGGTGTTCATGATGCCGTCGTCACCGGCGGCAGCGATCTGGCGGCCCTTGCGCGGGTAGAGCGAGGTCAGGCCGGAGGCGCCGTTGTAGGCACGCCACACCGACGGGTACTGCTTGTCCATCCAGAGGGTGAACTGGGCGGTCGCGCCCGAGCCGTCCGAGCGGACGACCGGGGTGATCGGCAGCGACGGCAGCGCGTGCCCGTTGTTGTCCTTGGTGATCGCCGGGTCGTTCCAGTTGGTGATCTGGTTGGTGAAGATCTTCGCGATCGTCTCGCCGGACAGCCGCAGGTTGGTGACCTTCTTGCCGGCGACCAGGATCTGGTACGTGAACGCGGTGCCACCGGCCACGACGGGCAGGTAGGCGTAGGGACGCGTCGAGCTGTCCTGCTGGTGGGTCACCGGGTCGATGCCCTGGTAGGGGATGTCCGAGTCGCCGAAGTCGGTGACGTAGCCGGAGAAGTCCTTACGACCCTGCGAGGAGCCGTTGTTGTTGAACGTGACCTGCATGCCGCTCTTGGACACGTCGGCGATCCACTGCTGCACGATCGTGTACGCCCAGGTCGAGCCGGAGCCCTCGATCGAGGCGTACTCGGCGGAGGCGGGCCCGACGGTGTGCGTCAGGACCGCACCCGACAGGAGCGCGAGGAGAAGCACGCGCCACCGGGCGCGACGGGAGAAGAGGCGGTTCACAGGGTGTCCTCGTTAGAAGCAGGCGGAGTGGCTGGGAGGCCCAGGTCGAACGGACGGGTCGCGGCGCGCTCGTCGACGCCGGGCCGGATCTGCGGGAAGCGGATCTTCGTGATCCTGCTCAGCAGCGACGGCTTGTTGGACGCGGGGCGGGCCAGGTAGCGCGCCGTGGTGAAGAGGACGAGGACCAGGATCAGGAGCACCGCGGCGGCGCCGAAGGCCCGGGTGATCTGGATCTCCTCGCCGCTGCGGGCGCCGTCGTAGATGAACAGCGGCAGCGAGGTCATCACGCCGCTGGTCGGGTTGAGGTGGAGGAACGGCGAGTTGCCCGAGGTGATGAGCACCGGGGCGGTCTCACCGATACCGCGCGCGATCGCGAGGATCAGGGCGGTCGCGAGACCCGAGCGGGCGGTCGGAAGCACGACGTTCCACACCGTCGACCAGCGGCTGGCGCCGAGCGCGTACGAGGCCTCGCGCAGCGTGCCGGGCACGACGCGCAGGACGACGTCGGAGGTGCGCGCGATGATCGGCAGCATCATGACGCTGATCGCGAGCGCGGCGGCCAGACCGGACTTCGGCAGGCCGAAGGCGATGATCCAGACCGTGTAGATGAACAGGCCCGCGAGGATGTCGGGCAGCGCGGTCATCGCCTCGACGACCGTACGGACGACCTTGGCGAAGCTGCCACCGACCTCGTTCATGAAGACGGCGGTGCCGATGCCGAGCGGCAGCGAGATCGCCGCGGCGATGCCGAGCTGGACCACCGAGCCGGCGATGGCGTGCTTGATGCCGCCCATCGTCAGCGGGTCCTTGGAGCTGACGCCGGACATGTCGTGGGTGAAGAAGTTCAGGTGGTGCAGGGCCGGCCAGCCGCGGTGGAGCACGTAGACGATGACCGAGCCGAGCGCGACGAAGACGACGACCGCGGCCGACGAGACGAACCACTGCGCGACCCGGTCGGAGACGGCGACGTTGCTGTCGAAGGTCGCCGTGCCGACCGCGAGGAACAGCACGTTGCAGAGCGCGAAGACGACCACGAACCAGCCGAGGCCGTGCCACGGCAACAGGCGCTGGGTGATGACCCAGGCCATGCCGACGGCCGCCAGGCGCGCGCCCCACGTGAGGAAGTGGTTCTCGAGCGGCAGGCCGCCGAGCTTGGCGCGCGGGACCGGGCGGACCCCGGCGTCCTTCGTCGGCAGGTGCGTCGTGGCGACGCGCTGCGGGAGGACCGCGCCGGTGGTGGGCTCGATGGTGGTCGTCATGCGGGGTCCCCGTTCGAGGCGGAGCGCAGCGAGCATTCGAAGGGGATGCTCATGAGGTCTCAGCTCCCGAGCGCGAGCGGCCGACCACGATCGCGGCGAGCGTGTTGACGACCAGCGTGAGGACGAACAGGACGAAGCCGGCGGTCAGCAGCGCGGAGACCTGGATGCCCTGGGCCTCGGCGAACTGGCTTGCGATGAGCGAGGCCACCGACTGGCTGCCGATCTCGAAGATCCGGCCCTTGATGATGTAGTCGGGGCTGACGATCATGACGACCGCCATGGTCTCGCCGAGCGCACGACCCAGGGCGAGCATGGTGCCGCCGATGACGCCGCCGGCGCCGAACGGCAGGACGACCGTACGGACCATGCCCCACTTGGTGGCACCGAGCGCGAGTGCGCCCTCCTTCTCGCCCTCCGGGGTCTGGCTGAAGACCTGGCGGATGACCGAGCACCCCATCGGCATCACCATCATCGCGACGACGAGGCCGGCGATGAACGCGCTGGCGGTGTAGCGGGTCATGTCCGGGACCGCGGCGTTCGGGTCGGCCCCGACGACGGTGAGCAGCGGGAGCAGCGCGACGGCCGAGGCGATCGCGATGCCGAAGGGCACCCACAGCCAGCGGTTCTTGATCCGCATGCCGAAGCGCATGCCCAGGCCGGCGACCACGCCGATGACCATCAGCAGGATGACGATCGTGCGGGCGGTGCCGTGGACCAGCAGCGGCTGGAAGGTGCGCTGGACGAAGAGCGAGAAGTACGCCGCGTGCGGCTGGATGAGGAAGACGCCCCACAGGCCGTACACGACCGAGGGGATGGCCGCCATCAGGTCGATCGCCGCAACGAGCGTCGAGCGCATCCTCGGCGGCGCGTACTCGGTGATGAAGATGGCGGTGGCGAGCGCGAGCGGGAAGGCGATCGTCAGCGCGACGAGCGCGATCAGGACCGTGCCGGAGAGCACCGCCGCGATGCCGAGGACGTCGTGGCCGATGTCCCACTGGTGCTCGGTGAAGAAGCTGAGGCCGTAGTGCCGAAGCGTCGGGATCGACTGGTAGGCCAGGAAGACGCCGATGCCGCCGGTGATGGCCAGCACGGAGGCGCCGATCACGCGGAAGGTATGGGCGAAGACCGCATCACCGCCGGTCGGCTTGCGGGAGATCCGACGCGGCGTGGCGGGGGGCTTTACGTCGGACGCGGGGTCCGACAGCGGCAAGGTGGTCAAGCGGTTGGCCTTAAGGTCGTCGCCCGAAGGCGGCGGTCACATGCGCCGCAATACTGGGGACACCAGCCGACCAATGGGTCCGCACTTGGTGAACGACCAGTTAACGCAAACCCGGTTATAGGCCAACAAATTCAGGGTGTGCGCCGGGCCACACCCGCGAGGCTGAGAGCGCTCTCCGCCGACTCAGGCCTCCGCGGCCGCGAGCTCCTGCTTCCAGGCCCGGAAGCCCTCCTCGGTCCGGCCCCGGCGCCAGTAGCCCGAGATGCTCACGTCCACGCGCGGGAGGTCGCGCTCCTTGAGCAGATAGGGGCGGATGCCGTGCATGACCGACTGGGCCTCGCCGTGGACGAAGGCCTGCACACGGCCGGCCAGCCACTCCACCTCGCGTACGGCCTGGGTGAGCGCATCCGGCTCGGCCGAGACGATCCAGGTGATGGAGACGCCGGCCGGGCCGGCCAGGTCCTGGATGTGCTCCTCGTCGGGCACGTGCAGGACGGCGTGGCCCCGCGCGTCGTCGGCGAGGGCGCCGAGCGCGGCGCGGACGGCGGGCAGACCCGCCTCGTCGGCCGCGAGCAGGTGCCAGTCGGCGCTCGCATCGGGGGCGTACGCGCCACCCGGGCCGCGGGCCAGGATCCGGTCCCCGCTCTCGGCCTCGGCGGCCCACGGGCCGGCCAGTCCCTCGGTGCCGTGCACCACGAAGTCGATCGCGAGCGTCCCAGTGGTGACGTCGGGCTCGAGCGCGGTGTAGGTGCGCAGGACCGTGCTGCCGTCGGGCTGGTCGAAGACCAGCTTCACGTAGCGGTCGGTGAACGCGCTGTCGCCGAAGGCGGCGGCGAAGGCCTGCGGGTCGGCGGCGCGGAAGTGCACCCGGACCATGCCCGGCGTGAGCCGCTTGCGGTCCACGACGATCAGCTCGGTGTGCGGCTTCTCCTGCTTGCCGGGCCGCTCCGGCCGCTGCGCGCTCACGCCTCGGTCCCGTGCTTCGCGATGAACGCGAGGATCTGCTCGGAGAGCTCCGGGCGGCAGACGATCACGTCCGGCAGGTAGACGTCGTCCTGGTTGTACTCCAGCGGCGAGCCGTCGACGCGGCTGGTGAACAGGCCGGCGGCACGGGCCACCGCGACCGGGGCGGCCGAGTCCCACTCGTACTGGCCACCGGCGTGGACGTAGGCGTCGGAGATGTCGCGGACCACCGACATCATCTTCACGCCGGCCGACCCCATCGGGACCAGCTCGGCGTCGAGCTCCTCGGCGAGGGCCGCGACGAACGCCGGCGGACGGCTGCGGCTGACGGCGATCCGGATCCGCTCGCCCCGGCGGTGGTCGAGACCGTCGAGCCCCGGGACCTGCGGCGGGTTGCCGGTGTGGAAGGTGCTCTGCACGTCGGAGGCGGCCAGGGCCGGCTGCGCCACGGCACCGGCGATGAGGTCGCCCTCGGACCAGAGCGCGACGTGCACCGCCCAGTCGTCGCGCGGCGGCTCGGAGAACTCGCGGGTGCCGTCGAGGGGGTCGATGATCCAGACCCGCTCGGCGGAGAGACGACGGACCTTGTCGGCCTCGGTGTTGGCGCCCTCCTCGGAGAGGACGGCGTCGTCGGGTCGGTACGTCGCGACCAGCTCCATCAGCAGCTCGTGCGCGGCGCGGTCGCCGGCGTCCTTGAGCTCCTTGCCCTCCAGGCCCTGGGTGCGGACCTCGAGCAGCCTCTCCCCCGCCTGCTCGGCCAGCCAGGCGGCGAGCAGATGGTCGTCGGCGATGATCTCGGCGGTCGGCACAGTCATGGCGCCCACCCTAAAGGAGCGCCGGTCGCGGCCCCGGGCCAGACCGCGCAGGTGCGGGATGCGTCGCGCGGGTCAGGGGCGCGGGAGGCGGTGGACCAGGACGGCGACCTTGTCGATCCGGTGCTGGGGGTTGCCGAGCGCGTCGGTCCAGTAGTCGCCGCGGGCGTGGTCCTCGGGGGTGGCGCAGGTGGACAGCGTCAGCCAGGCCTGCCGCGGGCGGACGCCCGGGTGGCCGGGCACGGCGGCGCGCTGCAGCCGCAGCGAGTGCGGCGAGCGGAAGTCGACCCACCGCGTCCGGACCACGCGGTAGAGGTAGCGCCACTTGCCGGCGTCGATCATGATCTGGGCGCCGCGACGCAGCGACGGCGTCCGCCAGAACGGCGCTCCGTGGGAGCTGCGGTGGCCGGCGATCATGTAGTTGCCGATGCCGCCCGGCCCGACCCCACCGCCCTGGCCGACCGGGCCGATCGAGGCGGCTGCGATGCCGCGGTTCTGGATGACGGTGCCGGCGCCGTCGTCGGTGCGACCGCGGTACGCGATCACCGGCATGCTGTGGATCCCGATCGCGGGGATCGTCAGGCGGGCGTTGCGCGAGCCACCGTCGCTGGCGATCGCGGCGCTGTGCGCGGGACCCGGGAACCAGGCCGGGCGGCCACTCTGCTGGGCCGCCGCGTGCGGGACCGAGGCGGCCTGCGCGCCGGGCGGTGACAGCACGGCCACGGCGCTGATGGCGGCGATGAACACGGTGGCGGGGACCGAGAGACGTGGCACGCGAACCGCAGTCCCCCATTTCGGGGAAACCATGCCTCAGCGTCTCATGTCGCGCTCAGGTCCGCGCGAGGTTTTCACCATGGTCGCCGTTCCCTTTGAGAGTCGTGTCAGCAGTTCGCGGACCGACGCCATCGACGAGATCTCGCCGGGCCTCGGCGAGTGGATGGGCCAACTCGGCCGGCTCGCCGCCCGTGGCCTGGCCGCCGCCTACGACCCCACCGCAGACCGCTTTCCGCAGACGGTTCGGGCCGTGCGCGAGCCTGCCGGAGTGCACCTCCAGCGCGAGGGCACCAGCCAGCGCTACGCCGCGATCGCAGCCCTCGGCCTGAGCCGGCTGCCACTAGGCCGACAGCGCGAGGTCCTCGGCGGCCTGACCGCCGCGGAGGTCGCCGCGCTGGTGGTGCGCCGGGCGCAGGGCTCCGACGACGTCGGCGCGATCGCGCTGGCCGTGTGGGCCGCCGCGGAGACCGGCTCGTACGCCCACCATCTCGTCGCACGGCTGCGGGCCGCGATCGGCGACGGCCATCCGCTGCCGACCGTGGACGCCTCCTGGACGCTGACCGCGGCGGTACGCGCCAATGCGCTCGGCGACACCGATGACCTGGTGACCGCCACGGCCGGGCTGCTCAGCCGCAACGCCGGCCCGGCGTTCGCCCACATGCTGCCCGCCTCGAGCGGATCCCGTTGGCGGGCACACGTCGGCAGCTTCGCCGACCAGGTCTACCCGCTGCAGGCACTCGCGCTGGCCTCCCGCCTGACCGGTGACCCTACGCAGCTGGCCCGCGCTGACCGGATCGCGGCGACGATCGTCGGCGCGCAGGGCGAGGCCGGTCAGTGGTGGTGGCACTACGACTCCCGCGACGGCGCCGTGGTCGAGCGCTACCCGGTCTACAGCGTCCACCAGCACGCGATGGCGCCGATGGTCCTCTTCGACCTGTGGGAGTGCGGCGGCGCCGACCACCGCGAGGCGATCGCGCGCGGGACCAGCTGGCTGCTCAACCATCCCGAGACCCTCGACGAGCTCGTCCACGACCGGCACGGTCTGATCTGGCGCAAGGTCGGTCGCCGCGAGCCGCCCAAGGCGGCCCGTGCGGCGGGCGCGCTGACCACGTCCGTACGCCCCGGCCTGCACGTGCCGGGCCTGGACCGGGTGCTGCCGCCCGGGCCCATCGACCACGAGTGCCGCCCGTACGAGCTCGGCTGGCTGCTCTACGCCTGGTTGCCCGCCGGAGGCGGCGATGAGTGACGGCTGCCGGCTCTACGGCCTCGACGTCTCGCCCCTGACCTTGAGCGAGGTGGTCGACCTGGCCGACCAGGCGGTGGTCGACCGCAGCCGTCTGCTGATCGGGGTGCTCAACGCCGCGAAGGTGGTGAAGCTCTCCCAGGACCACGTCCTGCGCGACTCGCTGCTGGAGGCCGACGTCCTGCTCGCCGACGGCCAGTCGATCGTCTGGGCGAGCCGGCTGCTCGGCCGCCCGCTGCCGGAGCGCGTCGCCGGGATCGACCTCTTCGAGGCCCTGCTCGGCCTCGCCGACCGGCACGGCCTGCGGGTCTACCTGCTCGGCGCCCAGCCGGATGTCCTGGCCCGCGTCAACGAGACCATCGAGCAGCGCTGGCCCCGGGCACAGATCGTCGGCAGCCGCGACGGCTACTTCACCGAGGACGAGTCCTCGGAGGTCGCCGCCGAGATCGTCGAGTCCCGCGCCGACCTGCTCTTCCTCGGCATGACGACCCCGAAGAAGGAGGTCTTCCTCGGCACGTACGGCGACCTGCTCGGGGTTCCGGTCATGCACGGGGTCGGCGGCTCCTTCGACGTCCTCGCCGGCGTCACCCGGCGTGCCCCTGCCGCCTGGCAGCGCGCCGGGATGGAGTGGGCCTACCGGGTCCTGCAGGAGCCGGGCCGGCTCGGCCGTCGCTACCTCACCACCAACGTCGCCTTCCTCGGCATGTCAGCCGCCGAGCTCGTCCATCCCCGCATCCCCTACCCCAGGCGGTGCGACGCCATCACGACTGCCGGCACCCTCACCGATTCCGCGGAGGAACCCTCATGGATCACACGTTCGACGGTCGCGTAGCCGTCATCGGGCTCGGCTACATCGGCCTGCCCACCGCCGCCTGTCTCGCGACGCGAGGCGTCGAGGTGATCGGCGTCGACGTCAACGAGGCGACGGTGAAGTCGGTCGCCAACGGCGAGGTGCCGTTCATCGAGCCCGACCTGGCCGCCGCGGTCAGCGGCGCGGTGGCGATGGGCCGCCTCACGGCCACCACCGAGGTCCCGGAGGCGGACGCCTACATCATCGCGGTGCCGACGCCGTTCGCCGAGGACCACCAGGCCGACCTCCACTACGTCCGTGCCGCGACCGAGGCGATCGCGCCGAAGCTGCGCGGCGGCGAGGTCGTGATCCTCGAGTCGACCTCTCCCCCGGGCACCACCCGCTCGATCAGCGAGTGGATCGCCGACCTGCGGCCCGACCTGGTCCTGCCGCACGCCTCCGAGGGCGTGCCGGACATCTACGTCGCGCACTGCCCCGAGCGGGTCCTGCCGGGCCGGATCATGATCGAGATGATCACCAACGACCGGGTGGTCGGCGGCATCACGCCCCGCTGCACCGCGAAGGCGGCGAGCATCTACCGGGTCTTCTGCCAGGGCGAGATCGTCACCTCCGACGCCGCCTCGGCCGAGATGGCCAAGCTCGTCGAGAACGCGTACCGCGACGTCAACATCGCCTTCGCCAACGAGCTCTCGCTGATCAGCGAGGACCTCGAGCTGGACGTGTGGGAGGTGATCCGGCTCGCCAACCACCACCCGCGCGTCGAGGTGCTGACGCCCGGCCCCGGCGTCGGCGGGCACTGCATCGCGGTCGACCCGTGGTTCATCGTCGGCGCGGACCCCGAGGGCTCACAGCTGATCCGGACCGCCCGGATGATCAACGACGCCAAGCCGCATCACGTCGCCGCCCAGGTGGCGCGCAAGACCGAGCGCTTCCGCAACCCGACCGTGGCGTGCCTGGGCCTGGCGTACAAGGCCAACATCGACGACCTGCGGGAGAGCCCGGCGATCGACATCGTACGGGCGATCGCCGAGGACCAGCCCGACCTCGACGTCCGGGTCGCCGAACCTCACATCCACACCCTGCCCGAGCAGCTCACCGCGTATCCCAACGTGCGGCTCGAGGCGGCCTGCGACGCGATCGCCGCGGCCGACATCGTGGTGCTGCTGGTCGACCACGACCACTTCCGCTCGCTGAGCCGCTCGCGGCTCGCGGGCAAGGTCGTCTACGACACCCGGGGGCTCTGGCGATGAAGCGGGTCCTGGTCGTCTACGGCACCCGGCCAGAGGCGATCAAGCTCGCGCCCGTCGTACGCGCCCTGCAGGAGTCGCCCCACCTCGAGACGGTGGTCGGCGTCACCGGGCAGCACCGCGCGATGCTCGACCAGGTCGACCGCCTCTTCGGGATCGTGCCCGACCTCGACCTCGACGTGATCCGGCCGCGGCAGGAGCTGCACGAGATGACCGGCCGGATCCTGACCGGCATGGTGGAGGCGATCCGGTCGGTGCGGCCGGACGCCGTCATCGTCCAGGGCGACACCACCACCGCCTTCGTCACCGCGCTCGCCGCGTTCTACGAGCAGGTGCCGGTGCTCCACGTCGAGGCCGGGCTGCGCACCCAGGAGCGCTACGACCCGTTCCCGGAGGAGATCAACCGGCGGCTGATCTCCCAGCTGGCCGCCCTGCACCTGGCCCCCACCGCGTCGGCCCACGCGAACCTGATGCGCGACGGCATCTCGCCGGCGGACGCGCTCATCACCGGCAACACCGTGATCGACGCGCTGCTCGACGTGGTCGAGCGCCGGCTCCCGCTCGACGACCCCGCCGTCACCGCGATGGCCCACGGCCCGTGGGTGCTGGTCACCAGCCACCGTCGCGAGTCGTGGGGCGCGCCGATGGCGCGCAGCGCCAACGCCGTCGCGCGGCTGGCCAAGGAGTTCCCCGAGGTGCGGTTCCTGGTGCCGGCGCACCTCAACCCCGTCGTACGGGAGGTGCTGCTGCCGCCGCTCGAGGGGTTCGACAACATCGTGGTCACCTCGCCCCTCTCATACTCCGACTTCGCCTACGCGATGGCCCGGAGCACGCTCTGCCTCACCGACAGCGGCGGCGTGCAGGAGGAGGCGCCGAGTCTCGGCAAGCCGGTGCTCGTACTGCGCGAGACCACCGAGCGCCCGGAGGCCGTCACCGCCGGGACGGTGCGCCTGGTCGGGACCGACGAGGACCTGATCGTCGCCGAGACCGCCCGCCTCCTCACCGACCCGCTCGCCTACGACGCGATGGCGCAGGCGGTGAACCCCTACGGCGACGGCTTCGCCGCTGCGCGCGTACGGGCGGCGGTGGAGTCGTTCTTCGGCGTCGGTGAGCGGCTGCCCGACTGGTCCTGCTGACCTCTCGGGCGCCCGCGTCCTCGCCCGCTGATGGATCACATACCCCGCTGGGTATGTGATCCATCACACATTTCTCACCGCGCACTCAGGGTCCGGCCCACTCCCACACGCGCGGCCCCAGGCAAAGTTTCTCGTGCCGCCCTCCCTCATTTTGGGTATATCGAGAGCTCTGGAATGCGTCCGAAAGGTCAGTGACGCATTCGGTCGATGAGTTTGCCAAGCCGGACTTCTTCCGGAGACTGGGAGCGATCAGAAGCCCGTCGCACTTCTCATGAGGACTGCGCAGCAGCGGGTCGTTCTCGTTCGCAGGGCGTTGCACCCGTGGTGGCAGGGCCGCCGCATCGGAGCATCAATCAGCTTCGTGCGGGGCACCGGCACCATCGCCGCGACCGGCGACACCGGCCGCGGCGCACGCCGTCGTCAGAGACACGATCCGCGAGCTGCCCACCCCCGCACGATGCGGAAGTTGCGATAGCGGAAACGCCGAAGTCTTCTACCCAAGATTAGGTATATCCGCTCGAATTTCAACGCAGGCCGTCAACCCCGATCGACACCCGCCGAATTTCGAAGCACACGAAGTCCGTCTCCCCAGACGGTGAGGCCCCGCCATGCCTCCGACCGATTGGATCCCCCTATGTTCCCCCGCCAGGCAACCCCGCATCGCACGCGCCGACGAATCGCGTACATCGTCGGTGCCAGCCTCCCCCTCATCTCACTCTGCGGCGTCGCCATCGCCGACGGCTCCGCCACGGCCGCGACCGCGTCCTCGTCGAGCTCGGCCTCGACCGCCGCGGGCACCGAGACCATCTACACCGCCAGCACGGCCCCCTCCGTCGCCTCCGACTCCGGTCAGGTCGAGCTCGGCACCCGGTTCAGCGTCACCACCGCCGGCACTGTCACGGGCATGCGCTACTACGGACCGGCCACGACCGCCAAGCGCACCGGCAGCCTCTGGTCCGGCAACGGCACCCGGCTGGCCACCGCCACCTTCGCCACCAGCACCGCGAAGGGCTGGCAGACGGTCACCTTCAGCAGCCCCGTGCACATCAACGCGAACACGGCGTACGTGGTCTCCTATCTCGCCCCGAGCACGGGCTACGCGTTCTCGAGCGGCGGCTTCAAGAGCGCCAGTACCCACGGGCACATCGTCACGAACGCCGGGGCGGGCGTCTTCGTGTACAACGCCAAGGGCGGCTTCCCCACCCAGACGTACCAGAACGCGAGCTACTACGCGGACGTCCTGTTCACCCCCGACGCCGCCGGCTCGGGCGGCTCGACGTCGGGATCGGGCACGACCCCGAGCTCGGCCCCGAGCACCGCGCCGGCCACCACCGCTCCGTCGGCCCCCGCCACCACGCAGCCGTCCAAGCCGGCCACCTCGGCTCCGGCCACGACGGCCCCGAGCACGCCCACCGCCACCTCGAGCGCCGCCCCCGCGGGCGCACGCAACTGTGCATCGGCTCCGAGCTCGTGCGGATACCCCGACGCGACCAACACCGGCGTCACGCCGGGCACCCAGCTCACCGACGTGCCCGGCAACGCCACCAGCGGCAGCGGTTGGACCTGGGACCGGACCAACCAGAACATCACCGTGAACACCAACGGAGCGGTGCTGCAGAACCTGGTCGTGCACGGATCGATCGAGGTCTACGCCTCGAACGTGACCATCAAGAACGTGCACGTCATCAACAACGGCGACTGGTGGGCGATCGGCCTCCACGGCAGCGCCAACACCACGATCGACCACGTCCAGATCTCATCCGACCCGGCGAAGAACCGCCTCGAGGTCGGAATCAAGGACGTCACCGGATCGTCCAGCGGCACCCGGATCGAGCACACCGACATCTCCGGTGTCGACACCGGCATCCAGGTCCACGAGGGCCTCGTCCAGGACAACTACGTCCACGACCTTCGCCTCAACTCCGGCGACCACGTCAACGGGTTCTCCTCCAACGGATCGACCACCCCGCTGACGATCAACCACAACACGATCCTCGACCAGATCGACCAGACCGACGCCATCAGCCTCTTCCAGGACTTCGGCGTCGAGGCCAACCGCACCGTCACCAACAACCTCATCGCAGGCGGCAGCTACACCCTCTACGCCGGTGGCGGAAGCAAGGGCATCAGCCACAACATCACCATCAGCGGCAACCGGTTCTCGCGGATCTTCTACCCCACCGGCGGCGTCTTCGGCCCCGTCACCGCCTTCGACAAGACCGGCAGCGGCAACACCTGGTCCAACAACGTCTGGGACGACACGTCGGCACCCGTCAACCCCTGACCCCTCGAAGGGGGTGGATCCGAGGATCCACCCCCTTCGGCATTCGCCCGAGGAGGGCAACCATGTTCACCCAGCGCAGCTCCCGCCGGCTGCCCGCTCGTCTCCTTCTCATGACTGCGGTCGCAGCACTGGTGGGGGTCTCCCTCTCCGCCGGGACCGGCGAAGAGGCGGCCTCGGCCCGTACGGCACCCCGAGCCACCGCCACCATCAAGATCCAGGCGCCCCAGTGGGCCTCGTCCAGCCATGCGCCGACGTTGACGCTCCGGACGAGCCACGCCCCCCGAGGCGCACGGGTCTCGGTCCGCGTCGACGGCCGCCGCGTCGCGGTCCTGCGCACCCCGGTCCGCCACGGCCGCGAGCGCGTCACGCTGCCACGGCTCGATCCCGGCACCCACCACGTGAGCGCGACGATCCGTCGGGGCGCCAGGGTCCTGGCCGTCGCGTCTCAGCGCACGATCGTGGCGAAGCGCGGCTGCTCGTGGATGCCGCGGGTCTGCGGTTTCCCCGACGCCTCCACCACGGGCGTCACCCGGGGCACGCGCCTCCAGACCCACCGGGGCGACCTGACGATCCGGCAGAACGGCGCGGTCGTGCAGAACCTGGTCGTCCTCGGGTCGATCGAGGTCTACGCCTCGAACGTGACCATCAGGAACGTGCACGTGATCAGCAACGGCGACTGGTGGGGCATCGGCCTCCACGACACCTCGCACACGACCATCGCCCACACCCAGATCAGCCGCGGCGCGGGTGGCCAACGGCTCGAGGTCGGGATCAAGGACGTCACCGGATCGTCCAGCGGCACCCGGATCGAGCACACCGACATCTCCGGTGTCGACACCGGCATCCAGGTCCACGAGGGCCTCGTCCAGGACAACTACATCCATGACATGGCGATGAAGGAGGGCGACCACGTCAACGGGTTCTCCTCCAACGGATCGACCATGCCGCTGACGATCAACCACAACACGATCCTCGACCAGATCGACCAGACCGACGCCATCAGCCTCTTCCAGGACTTCGGCGTCGAGGCCAACCGCACCGTCACCAACAACCTCATCGCAGGCGGCAGCTACACCCTCTACGCCGGTGGCGGAAGCAAGGGCATCAGCCACAACATCACCATCAGCGGCAACCGGTTCTCGCGGATCTTCTACCCCACCGGCGGCGTCTTCGGCCCCGTCACCGCCTTCGACAAGACCGGCAGCGGCAACACCTGGTCCAACAACGTCTGGGACGACGACGGTGCGCTCGTGTCGCGGTGACCTCCGGCCTACCCAACTTGGGGGACGTGTCGAAGACTCACCGCGTCACCAGCGGAATCACCCACTTACCGTGAACTGTGGGGCCTGGATCGGACGTGAGTCACCGTGTCACGTCGCTGCCCGAGAGGCGGCGGCGGATACGGCCTGACGGCGCGACCGTCGTGACGATCTACGGGGTCGCCCTGCTCGCCGTCCCGTCGCGACTCACGTTCGCGCCGCTCGGCGGTGCGGGGTCGCCCGCGGACGTCGTCGGCCTCGGCGCGTTCTGCGCGTGGGCCTACTTCCACATCCGACGACCGCGACCGTCAGGATTCCGGCACCAGCCGGTGAGGACGGCCATGCTCGTGCTCATCTTCACGTTCGCGATCAGCTACATCGCGGCGATGACGCGGGCGATCGATCCGGCGGAGTCGAGCACGGCCCAGCTGGGCCTGGTCGAGCTCGTCTCCTGGGCCGGCATCCTCTTCGTCGCCAACGACGGGATCCCGACACGGCGCCGCCTGGACACCGTCCTGCGCCGACTCTGCCTGGGCGGTGGACTCCTCGGCCTCCTCGGCCTGGCGCAGTTCGCGACCGGGCGCCCCCTGATCAACATGATCCCGTTCCCGGGACTCACCGCGTCGCAGGCATTCGCCGAGGTCGCGACGCGGGCGGGATTCAACCGGCCCGCCGGGACGGCGATCCATCCCATCGAGTTCGGTGCCGTCCTGACGATGATCCTGCCCATCGCGATCAACGTGGCGATCATCGACAAGGGCCGGAGCCTGCTGCTCCGGTGGGGCCCGGTGGCCACCATGTCGGTCGCCGTCTTCGTCTCCATCTCCCGATCCGCCATCATCTGCGCCGCCGTCGGGATGATCGTCCTCGCGGTCGGCTGGACCTCCGCGACCAGGCGGATCGCCCTCGCGTGCACGGCGCTGCTGGTGACCGCCCTGTACGTCATGATCCCCGGCCTCGTCGAGACGCTCATCCAGCTCTTCACCGGGATCAGCAACGACAGCAGCGCTGCATCGCGAACCGGCTCGTACGCGCTGGCGGGCGAGTTCATCTCGCGCTCACCGGTCTACGGTCGCGGCTTCGCGACGTTCCTGCCGAAGTACCGGATCCTCGACAACCAGTACCTGGGCCTGCTCATCGAGGTCGGGGTGGCTGGATGCCTGGCGATGCTGTTGCTCCTGCTCACCGCCATCCTCTGCTCGCGCGTGGTCGCGGTGACCGCGACGAGCGCGAGCGACCGCATGGTGGCCCAGGGCCTGACCGCATCGGTGTGCGCCGCGGCGGTCGGCCTGGCGTTCTACGACGGCCTCGGGTTCCCGATGGCGGCGGGGACGCTCTTCCTCATCCTGGGCCTGGCCGGCGCACAGTGGCGGCTGACGCGACGCCGGCGCGGCCTGCCACGCGAACGACGCTGGGCACGACCACCCTGGGCCTCCGAGGACCCGGGCAGCACCGCACACCAGGCACGTACTCGAACAACGACGCGCGTATTCCGACGCGACGGCGCATCGAAGGAGCCCATCGTGGGGCGAAGGGGCGGCAACCATGTATCTGCTTGATCTCCTGGGGAGTCTGGTGCGGCGCTGGCCGCTCACCCTGCTCGCGCTGGTGATGACCGCCTGCGGTGGCATCGCGGTGGCCCACCTCGTGCCTGCGCAGTACGAGGCCAAGTCGAGCCTTGTCCTGCTGCCGCCGAAGAGCTCGGAGTTCCCGAGCGAGAATCGCTACCTCATGCTCAGCGACCTGGGTCAGGCGTCGGGCGTCGTCATTCGAGCGCTGAACGGCGACGAGACCCACCAGGCCGTGGCTGCGGACCTGGCCGGCGGGGGCTCGTACGACGTCGTGCCCGACTACACCACCAACGCGCCGATCCTGATCATCACGGCCACCAGCCCGACCTCCGAGGGCGCCGCTGCGGTGCTCCACGACGTCGAGGCGCAGGTACCCGACGTCCTTGCCCGCCTGCAGTCCGCAGCCGCGATCAACGTCGACGCCCAGATCAGCGCGGTGCACCTGACGACGAGCGAGCAGCCGACCAGGGTGATCAAGAAGCAGATGCGTGCCGTCGTGGCTGCCAGCGTCCTGCTGCTCGCCGTGCTCATGGCGTCGGTGGGTGCGATCGACGGGCTGCTGCTCCGTCGCTCCGAGTCGCGGGCGATGGGAGCGCGCGCGTCCGGGCGGGCGCGCAAGAAGAGCAAGGACGTCGCCGCGCACGAGGAGGATCCGACGGTGCTGCGGGCGCAGCAGGCGAGGAGCACGGTCCCCACGAGCAAGACGCGCGCCGATGTCCGCTGAGGGTCGAGGCGTCGGCCACCCGTGGCGTCGCAAAGCCGTCATGCGTCAGGTGGGATCGCCGTGACGACGGCGGATCTGGTTCGCGTCCTCGGACGCCGCTGCTACGTCCTGGCGTTGTGCTTGGTCGTCACGGCGACGGTCGCCGTCAGGATCCATCACCACGTGGGCGTCTACTGGTCCCAGTCCGACGTGGTCTTCGTAGCGCCGGCGACCCAGCGCCAGCCGAACACGATCGAGGCGAATGCGAGTGGCCTGGTCTCGATCGCCGGCTACGTCGCCGCGGAGATGAACAAGGGACTGCCGTCGCCGCTGACCGCGTCCGCCGGCGCGACACTGGTCGGCCAGGGCGTCCGTGACGGCTACCAGGTGCAGCTGCCGAACTCGGGCGGCCAGTGGGCCGTCAACTTCGATCGCCCGGTCCTCGACGTCGAGGTCGTCGCGCCGACGCCCGACGAGACCCGGCGCCGCATGGTGGAGCTCGTGGCCTCCATCAACCACATCCTCCGCGTCGCGCAGGACTCCGACGGCATCCCGACGAAGTCGCAGATCACCACGCTCTCAGCGCCCAACTCGGCCCAGGTCTTCGCGATGGACGGGAACCCGACGCGCGCCGCGGCGGTGGCCATGCTGCTCGGGGTGTGGCTCAGCATCCTGCTCACCATCGGGTTCGACCGCCTCGTGCGACGACTCCACGCGCGGGCGCGGCCGCGACAGCGATCGCGTCGGCTCGCGGCAGTCTGATCGAGAGAGAGATCCGCATGCATCCCCGACGCGTCACGAACCTGTGCTTCCACGGCATCGGCACCGCAGAGCGCCTGCTCGAGCCGGGCGAGGACGAGTACTGGATCACCGAGTCGACCTTCCTCGCCATCCTCGACCTCGTCGCCGACCGCGACGACGTGCGGCTCAGCTTCGACGACGGGAACCTGTCCGACGTGGCGATCGGGCTGCCCGCACTCCGCGAGCGCGATCTCCAGGGCACCTTCTACGTGATCGCCGGACGGATCGGCCAGGCGGGAAGCCTGTCCTCCCCCGATCTCCGGGAGATGCGCGCCGCCGGGATGAGCATCGGGTCGCACGGCATGCACCACCGCTCGTGGCGTGAGGCGCGAGCGGTCGTCGCCGACGACGAGTTCGACCGAGCCCGGTCGGTGATCGCCGAGGCGTCCGGCGGTCCGGTCACCAGCGCCGCGTGCCCGCTCGGGCTCTACGACCGCCGCGTGCTGCGCGGACTGCGCGAGCGTGGCTACGAGCAGGTAATGACCAGCGATCGGGCGAGCGCCGATCCGCGGGCCTGGCTGCAGCCGCGCTTCAGCGTCCGGTCCCACGACTCGGTCGCGGACGTCGCCGCCCTCCTGGCGCCGGTCTCCGTCTCGGACGATCTGCTCTCGCAGACCCGGATGATGCTGAAGCGGCTTCGATGAGGCAACGGATCCTGGTGGGCTTCGCCGAGTCGCTGGCCGCGATCGAGACGATCTGGGACCTCATCGATCGCGGCTACGAGGTGCATGCGCTCACCCGCACGGGCCGTCGACCGCCGATCCGGCACGACCGCCGGGTGCGGATCATCGAGGTGCGAGCGCCGGAGGAGAGCGTCACCGGATGCGTCGCCGACGTCGCTGCCGCCGCGCTGAGGCTCGGCCGGCCGCCGCTGATGCCTCTCGATGACGCCGCCGTCGTCGTGATCGCCGCAGTCGCCTCCCACGACCCCGAGATGGTCGTCGTCGGACCGACCGGCGCCAACGCCGTCCTCGCCACCGACAAGCGACTGCAGATCGAGCTGGCCGAGCGCTCGGGGATCCCGGTCCCCCCGACCCTGGTCGTCGATGTCGGCGCCGAGGCGATGCCGGCGTTTCCCGGACCGTGGATCGTCAAGCCGGCGACGGCGCTCGAGACCGGCTCGGATCGTCTCTCGAAGGGCTCGGCCGCCTACGTCACCTCGTGCGAGGAGCTGCGTGTCGACCTCGCTCGTCGGACGGAGTGCGTGCTGGTGCAGCCCGCACTGTCGGGAATCGGGACGGGAGTCTTCGGGTACGCACACGCCGGCCAGCCCGGCACGCTGAGCGGCCACGAACGGATCCGGATGATGAACCCGAGCGGATCCGGCTCGAGCGCCTGCCGCTCCCGGACGCCGGCGCCCGAGCTCGCCGACGGCGTGCTCCGCCTCCTCAAGGACTGCTCGTGGGAGGGTCTGTTCATGGTCGAGCTCCTCGAGGACGGCGCCGGGACGCCGTGGTTCATGGAGCTCAATGGCCGGGCCTGGGGCAGCATGGCGCTCGCCACGGGTCGCGGGCTGCACTACCCGGGCTGGGCGGTCGAGGCGACGACGGGTGCCTCCGTGGCATCGACGGACGTCTCCGACGCTCCTCCCCTCACGGCACGTCACGTCGGGCGTGAGCTCCTCCATCTCGCCTTCGTCGTCCGTGGCCGGCGGGAGATCCGGCGACGGACCCGCCTCGGGCAGCCCGTCCCGCCGGACCTGGTCGCGTACCCGACCACGTCGGAGGCCGTGCGGGCCGTCCTCGGCGTCTCCCGGCAGACGCGGTTCTACAACCTCCGCCGCGGACACCTCCGGGTCTTCGTCGCCGACGTCTGGCAGACGCTGATGTCCGTCGTCCCCCGCAGGCCCCGATCGTGAGTGTCGTCCGCGCGGCGCTGCACGTCCACAGCGACTGGTCGTTCGACGGCACCTGGACCCTGCGGCAGATCGCCGAGGCGCTGCACCGTCGCGGCTACGGCGCCATGCTGACGGCCGAGCACGCACAGAGCCTCGATCCGAGCCGGTGGGCGGAGTACCGCGCGTTGTGCGCCACCCTGAGCTCCCCGGAGTTCATCGTCGTCCCCGGCCTCGAGTACCGCGACGCGGACAACGTCATCCACGTGCCGACGTGGGGCGACCTGCCCCATCTCGGCGACCCGGTGACCGTGCCCGATCTCCTCGGCACCGTCCGCGACCTCGGCGGTGCGGCCATCTGGGCGCATCCGGCACGGCGACATGCCGACCGGGTGTTCGACCCGGCGTGGCTGCCGCTGCTCTCCGGGGTCGAGGTCTGGAACCGCAAGTACGACGGCCTGCGTCCCTCGGAACCCGGACAGAGGGTCTCGACCGCGTACCGGGTACCGGGCGTCGCCTCACTCGACTTCCATCGTCGTCGCCAGCTCGCACCCCTGGCCACGGACCTGCACGTCGCCGGCTCCCCGTCGCCTGAGTCCCTGGTCGAGGCACTCAGGAGCGGAGCCGTCACCCCGACCTTCCTCAGGACGCCGGTGTCGCACTGGGCCCAGGGCCCGCGGGCCGTCGCGCTGACCGCCGTCGATCGCGGTCGGCGGGCCGCCTCGCGCTCGGTCTCGCTGCTGCGCTCAGGGAAGTGAGTCGACGCCGAGCACCTCGGCGTACAGACGCTCCATCCGCAGGATGCGTGGCTCCCAGACGGCGACCGCAGCGGCCCGCTCGCGGGCGCCCCGCCCCAGGGTCCGGCGGAGCTCGTCGTCGACGGCCAGCCTGCGCACCGCCGCGGCCAGGTCGGTGGCGTACTGCTCGGGGTCCCGAGGCGTGACGAGGATCCCGCACTCGGGGGTGACGGCGACGGCCGGCCCACCCCGGTCGGCGGCGATCACCGGCAGCCCGAAGGAGAGCGCCTCGTACGGCGCGGTTCCGCCGGGCTCGCGATAGCTGGGGAAGACGAAGACGTCGGCACGCCGATAGAAGTCGGCCACCGCATCGCGCGGCACCTGCCCGTGGAAGGTGACCCGGCCGGCCACGCCGAGGTCGACCGCGAGCCGTCGGCACTCGGTCTCGTCGAAGCCTGCCCCGACGACGTCGAGCTCCAGCGGAAGATCGGTGAGCTGCGCCATCGCGCGGATCGCGTCCCGTACGCCCTTGGTGCGGATCAGCCGCCCGACGAAGAGGAGCCTGATCACGCCGGGTGTGTCGTCGCGATCGGGAGGAGCCGGCAGCGCGTCGACCCCGGTGTCGTTCATCGCCTCGAACCGCCGGATCCCGGCGGGGGCGAGCAGCTCCGCGACGTAGGGCGCGATGCCGAGGACCAGCCCCGCGTCACGGAAGCTGCGCCGCAGCACGGGATCGGCGCGCAGCCGCACCGCATCGAGACGCCGCAGACCGACGTACCACGGCGCCGTCTCCTCGGCCCGGAAGCCCGCCGGTGTCGTCAGGCTTCCACCGACCGGGCCGATGACGTACGGGATGCCGGTGCGGGCCAGGGGCGACGGGTACCTCATGGCCACGGGGGTGGGCTGGTGCGCGACGTCGAAGTGGCGCCCTGCGCGCTGGGCCTCGCGCACCCACGCGAGGCTCTTCCGGTAGAACCGCGGGTACCAGGGCTTCACCAGGCTGCTGAAGCGCTCGGGCCGTGCGAGCCACCCCGGCTCCGCGAACTCGACGACCTCCACCTCGGGGAGCTGCGGGACGGCCGAGGGGCGTCCACGCTTCCGGTGGGTGAGGAGGGTGACCTCGTGGCGGGCGCCGAGGCGCTTCGCCCACTGGTAGCCGACCCAGGCCTCGCCGACGTCGGTGCCATCGACCCCGGGGGCGATCAGCAGCACCTTCGCCATACCCGAACCGTAGTACGTAGCAGGCGAATCGTCTGGCAGAACGAGGCGCCGACCATACACTCGCGAGGTGGATGCGGATCTGGCGGTCGTGATCGTGACGTACAACAGCGCGCACGTGATCGACGACCTGCTGGACTCCCTCCCGGCGGCGCTGGACGGGGCTACCGCGGACGTCGTCGTCGTCGACAACTCCTCCACCGACGACACCGTGTCCGTCGTGGCCCGTCGGACCGACTGCCGGCTGGTCCAGGCACCGAACGACGGGTACGCCGCCGGGATCAACCGCGGGGTCGAGGCATCGACCGCCCGCGGGCCGATCCTCATCCTCAACCCCGACGTGCGCCTCGCAGCACGGTCGGTCTCGGTCCTCCTCGCGGCACTCACCACCCCCGGTACCGGGGTGGTCGCGCCGCGGGTCCTGGCCCAGGACGGATCGCTGGTGCCCTCGATGCGGCGCGAGCCCACCCTCGCGCGGAACCTGGGCCTCGGCAGCACCGGCCTGGCCGTCTTCGCCGAGTACGTCACCGAGACCACCGCCTACGAGCAGCCCCAGACCTGCGACTGGGTGCTCGGGGCGGTCCTGCTCGTCTCCCGGGCCTGCTACGACGCGGTCGGCGGGTGGGACGAGTCGTACTTCCTCTACTCCGAGGAGACCGACTTCTGCCTCCGAGCCCGTGAGCTCGGCTACCTGACCCGGTACGAGCCGGCGGCCGAGGCCACTCATCTCGCCGGACAGTCCGGTCGCAGTCCTCGCATCCACGCCATGCAGATCCTCAACAGGGTCCGGCTCTACCGTCGTCGTCACGGTGTGGTGCCGTCGGCCGTCTACTACCTGTTGAGCATCATCAGCGAGATCTCCTGGCTGATCCGCGGCAACCCGTACACGCGTGCCTCGATCAAGGCGCTGGTGGTGCGATCGGCGCGCCCGGCCGAGCTGGGCCTGCCGCCCGACCTGATCCCGCGCTAGCCCGAGGCGCCGGCAACGCCTCCGCGACGGCACTCCACAGGTGCTCGAAGGTGAACGCCGAGCGGACACGCTGCGCCCCGCTCGCCGCGAGCACGCTCGCGCGACGGCGGTCGCCGAGGAGGCCCTGGAGGGCCGCCGCGAGCAGGTCAGGAGCTCCGGGCGGGACCAGGATCCCGTCGACATCGGGACGGACGTACTCACGCATCGCCGCGGAGTCCGTGGTCACGGTCGCTCGCCCCATGGCCATCGCCTCGAGGACGACACTCTGTCCGCTCGGGTAGGCCGGAGCAGTGGTCGGCGTGACCACGACATCGGCGCCGTGGAGCAGTCGTCGATAGTCGTCGTCGAACACCCCGGTGACGATCGTGACCTCTCGCGGCACGCTCAGCCCGGCGACGTTGCGGGGGTGGCACGCCACCGTCATCGGCAGCGCGGCACGGCGCGCCGCCTCGAACAGCGTCGCGTAGTCGCGCCGTGAGTCGCTGCCCACCGCCACGACGCCCCCACCCCCTGCCGGCACCTCGACGTGGGCGGCGTCGTAGTAGTCGACGTCGACGCCGAAGGGCACCACGCGGATCCGCTCGACGGGATAGCCGAAGCCCTCGGCGAGCAGGGCGCGCTGGTTGGAGGAGAACACCAGGACCCGGTCCACCCCGCGGAGCGCCCACGACACCGACGAGCGCTCCAGGGACGACATGGTCGTCACGTCCTCGGCGAGCCAACAGGCCATGAGGACGTGTGGGACCCGCACGGACCTCGGCAGGAAGCGACCGAGGACACCGAGACCGAGTCCGACGTTCTCGAACACCGACAGCACCGCGTCGACCCGAGAGGCCTGTGGCAGGGCATAGGCGGCCCCGACCGCGCCCTGCAGACCCGGGACCAGCCGACGGGCGAGCGCACCACCCTTGTGCCCCACCGGCCCGGCCCACAGTCCGCGTCGCTGGCCATCGGTCCACACCAGATCGCAGTCCCGCCGCAGGCCGTCCATCCCGTACGGCAGAGGACCGCCGGGTCCACGCTGCTCTCCTGCCTGCTCTCCGGCCCGCTCTCCGGCCCGCTCCTGCGAGGCCGTGAGGTCCTGCATGCTCAGGACGAGGACCCGGGGACGACGGCTCACCCCGAGGCCCTGCGGCGGGGCCGCTCCCGGCTCGGTCACGACGGGCTCGCACCCAGACGGGCACCGTGCTCGGCGAGGAGGAGCCCGACGACCTGGAGTCCGGTCGACTCCCAGTCGTCGCTGCGCACCCCGGCCGCGGCGCGCAGCGCGTCGTCCGGCCCTGCGCTGCTCACAGCGCGCTCGAGCGCCGTGGCCAGCGCGTGCGGCGTCGGCGGCGCCCAGACGACGGACGGGTGATCGAGATCGGCGCGGGAGTCGGGCGAGTCGTTGACGACGGGCAGGCAACCGGCGGCCAGCATCTCCTCGGCGACGAGCGAGATGTTCGTGAACGACAGCGCGAAGCCCGCGATGCAGCGGTTGTAGAGCGCGTTCAGCTCGGCCGGGCTCAGGCTGCCGTGCCGGATCACCGGGACGCCGATGTCCGGTACCGGGGCGCCGTAGACGTGGATCTCCTGCTCCGGGCAGCGTGCGTGGAACTCCTCCAGCGCCCGGGCGGCGAGGCGATAGCCGCGGCGCGGGACGTCGGGCTTGGCATAGAGGACGACGCCGGATCTCGGTCCGCGGTTCGTCAGCCCGTAGACGGAGGTGTCGACCGAGAACGGGACCATGTGCGCGTCGACGCCGAGCTCGCTCATCAGCCGCCGGCGCACCATCTCGCCCAGCGCGATGTTGGTGAAGCCGAACCGGTAGGTGTCCGCCGCCAGTTCGTACTCCGATCCGTGAGCGTAGAAGAACGGCTCGTAGTCCTGGATGAAATACGCGCAGGACATGGTGCTCGGCGCACGGGACGCGAGCACGTGCGCCGTCGGCCAGCCGGTGGCGACGCAGACGTCGATCCCGTCGAAGCCCGCGGAGACGGACCGCACCTCGGCCTCGATCCACGGCCAGCCGGCGCGGATCACCGCGGCCTGGCCAGCGGGATCGCCACCGTGCCGGTCGTAGAGCAGGACGACGCAGCGATGCCCGGCCCGCTCGATCGCCGCGATCATGCGGAACATCGTGGTGTGACCGCCCGAGCCTCGGCTCGGCGGCGTGCACAGCCAGCCGACCGTGAGCGGACCGTCCTCGGCGCGAGGCGCCCACACGGCCCCGTCACGCCCGGCCCGGACGAGCGTCGAGTCGGCCACATCCTGCGGCAGCAGCGGGAAGGCGAGCTCCTCCAGCTCCATCCGACTCGCCAGCCGGCGCACGACGCGGCGCGCGGTCTCCCGAGCGCCGAGCTGCCGGACACGGGTGGGGATCCGCAGGGCGTCCTCGGCCCTCATGCGGCCGCCTCCACAGCCGGGGATCGCACCTGCGCCACGGTCCGCCACCACAGCGGCACCGTGGGCGCGGCGTACAGCACGACGCCCAGGACGGCGCCGATGCCGATCAGCAGGACCGGGGGGCCGCTCAGGCCACCGATCCACGTGCAGACCGCGATGGCGGGAATGGCCGCTGCCACCGGCACGGCGACGGCGCGCACGAGCGCGATGGGGCGACCGCCGAGCCGGCGCAGGCAGACCAGGTACGCCGGCCCGACGACCCCGGCCGCGACGACCACGTGCGCCCAGCCGGCGCCGCTGAGACCGAAGCGACCGACACCGACGAGCATCGCGGGCACCATCGCCACCAGCCAGATGAGCTGGACGACGAGCACGTCGCGCGTACGCCCGAGCGCGATGAGGAAGGTCGCGGTGAGGTCGAGGAGCACCCGCAGACCGCCGAAGATCGCCAGCCCGACCAGTGGTGCCGCTGCCGCCGACCAGTCCGCTCCGTACAGCAGGGCCACCAACGGGCCGGCGAGCGTGGCCAGCCCCAAGGACAGCAGCGCGGCCAGACAGCTGACAGGGGCGAGCAGGCCGGCGAGGACTCCGCACGCCTGGCGCGGAGCTCCCAGCCTCGAGAACGCCGGCAGCGCCACGGACCTGATCGCGACGCCGACGGCCGACATCGGCCACGATGAGATGTTGAAGGCGAGTGCGTAGAAGCCCAGCTCGACCGGTCCCAGCCGGCGCGCCACGATGACGTTGTCGACCGTGAGGAGCAGCCAGGAGACGAGGTTCGCCGAGGCCAGGGGCAGACCGAACGCCACGGCACCGCGCGCCACCGCCGGGTTCCATCCGAAGAGGGGCCGGCGCCGCACCGCGACGGAGAGGAGTCCCACCAGCGCGACCTGCCCGACGATCTGGCCCCAGGCGAGCGCCGCAGCGCCTCCACCCGCCCTGGCGGCGGTGATCATCACGACCATGCCGAGCGTCGTCGACGCGACCATCGCCACCGTGATGGCGCGCTGACGGAACTCCCGCTGCAGCAGCGCGTTCGGCACCACGGCGAACCCGGACAGCGCGGTGCTCACGGCGAGCAGCCGGATCGTGCCCTCGGAGTCGGTCGTGCCGAACCCCGCGGACAGCGGCGCCGCCGTGGCCGCCATGACCGCCGCCAGGGCCACGCAGAAGCCGACGGAGAGCGTCGAGACGGTCGGGATCAGACGATCGACGTCCGGCGTGCGAACCAGGTCGGAGCCGAGACCGAACTCGGCGATGGTCCCGACGATCGTCCAGACCGTGAGCGCGACCGCGAAGACCCCGAACTCCTGCGGCGCGATCAGGCGGGCCATCACCACACTGCTGGCGACGTTGAGCAGACGCACGCCGAGGTTGCCGAGCAGCGACCAACCCAGGCCGCGGGCGGCGGCCCGAGCGACGGTCTGCTCGGTCACGGTGGCGGTCACGTTCCGTACCGACGCCGACGGCGCCACTCGAGGTGGTCGCGCACACGCGCCGTGACACGACCTGCGCCGGACCGCCCGAACGGGGCTGCCCCGACCGCGGGTCGCGCGGCGACGCGCCACCACCAGGTCCGCTCGATCGTCGGGTCGGTCTCGAGGGCGAAGTCGCGGAAGGCCGCAAGCTCCTCCCGACCGTGTGCCGGGTCGGCGGAATCCCGCTGCGCTCGCATGCCTCGCCGGAGCGCCTCCCGGGCGAGTGCACGCCGGGCGAGCGGGTGCATCCGGCGCAATGCCGCTCCGCTCGGGGGGATGCGCTCGTCGAACAGGATGTCGAAGGTGAGTCGGCGTGCGGTCAGGTCGGTGAGCCAGCCGTTGTACGTCGTGAGGTGCATGTTGCTCGCGTGCACGCGGTAGAAGGCCTGCGTGGGGCCGTTCACCCGAGCGATGTCCCATCGCGCGGCCGTGCGCAGCCACATGTCGAAGTCGCCCGAGTGCGGGAGCCGCGGGTCGTACCCGTCGGTCTGCTCGAGGGCCTCGCGCCGCATCACGGCCTCCGGGCTCGAGAGGAAGCACCGGCCGCGCTTCGTCGCCAGCTGCAGCCACTCCTCGCCGTCCCACACGCTCCAGCTGCGCATCCGGCCGACGTCGAGCGGCGGCGCCTCCTCGAACGACTGGGCCCATCCGTACACCAGCCCGACCTTCGGCAGGGCCTCCATCAGCGCGAGCGCCCTGGTCAGCGCGTCCTTCGTCAGCAGGTCGTCCGCCGAGAGGAGCACCACGTAATCGCCCGTGACCTTGGCGAGGCCGTCGTTGTAGGTCTGGATGTGTCCCCGGTTGGTCTCGTGCAGCAGGACGTCGACCCGCGGGTCAGCGGCCGCCAACCGCTGGGCGACGGCGGCGCTGTCGTCGGTCGAGCAGTCGTCGACGATGAGCACGTCGACGTCGACGCCGGACTGGTCCAGTGCCGAGGCCACCGCATCGGGGAGGAAGTGGCCGTAGTTGTAGCAGGGGATGACGACCGAGGCGCGCGGTCGCGTCCGCAGCGCGACGGGTCGCAGGCGTCGCATCTCAGTCCCCCAGCGCGTCCCGCAGCGCCGCGACGACATACTCCTGCTCCTCGAGGCGCAGGTGCGGGTGCATCGGCAGGGACAGGATCTGCCCCGCCGCCCGCTCGGCGACCGGACAGGTGCCGGGACCGAGCCCGAGGTGGGCGTACGCACCGGTGAGGTGGACCGGCGTCGGGTAGTGCACCCCGGTCCCCACCCCCGCCTCGGCGAGGGCGGCCGCGACGCCGTCGCGGTCCGCAACCCGGATCACGTACAAGTGCCAGGCGTCCTCGTTCACGGGGGCCGTTCGAGGCACGAGGACGCCTGGCACGTCTGTGAGGAGCTGCGCATAGCGGTCGGCGACCTGCCGACGCAGCTCGTTCCACTTCTCCAGCCGGCCGAGCTTGGCACGCAGGTAGACGGCCTGGAGGGTGTCGAGGCGGGAGTTGCGGCCCACCACGTCGTGCACGTACTTCTCCGGCGAGCCGTGCGCCGCGAGCACCCGGACCCGCACCGCGATCTGGCTGTCGTCGGTCAGCACCGCGCCGGCATCGCCGGCGGCGCCGAGGTTCTTGCCCGGGTAGAAGCTGGTCGCGGCGACGACCCCCAGGGAGCCGGCGGACCGGCCGTTGCGGCGCGCACCCTGCGCCTGGGCGGCGTCCTCGATCAGCGGCACTCCGGCGGCCGCCGCCAGCGGCGCCAGCTCCTCGATCGCGGCGGTCTGGCCGAAGAGGTGGACCGGGACGATCGCCTGCGTCCGCTCGGTGACGGCGCGCTCGACCGCCGCCGGGTCGATCAGCAGGTCCTCCTCGCGGACGTCGACCGGCACGGGTACCGCCCCGATCGCCGAGACCGCCTCGGCGGTCGCGATGAAGGTGTTCGCCGGCAGGATGACCTCGCCGCCCGGGCGCACCCCGACCGCGCGCATCGCCAGCTCGAGGGCGTCGGTGCCGTTGGCCACGCCGACGCAGTCGCTGACCCCGATGAAGGAGGCGTACTCCTCCTCGAAGGCCGTGACCTGCGGACCGCCGACGAACGCGGTGCGCTCGAAGACCTCCTCGAGGCCGTGCCGGACCTCGTCGGCGATCTCGGCGTGCTGGGCCCCCAGGTCCAAGAAGGGCACCCGCACGGGACGCTGGGTCGTCATCGGACCAGCTCCTTCGGCATCACGTGGTGCGCGGCGGGGACGCCCGTCCAGGTCTCCCCCGGCGGTAGGTCGCGCAGCAGGACCGCGCCCATGCCGAGGACCGCTCCGGCTCCGACGGCGACGTCCTGGCGCACGCTGGCGTTCATCCCGAGGTAGGCCGCGGGACCGACCGTCACCCGGCCGCCGAGTGCGACCCCGGCGCAGAGGGTGGCGTAGTCGCCGATCACGTTGTCATGGGTGAGGGTGACGTTCGGCATCACCACCACGTGCCGGTGGAGGTAGACGTCGCACGTGAGCACCACGCCGGCCAGCAGGATCGAGCCCGGGCCGACGAGGCACGTCGCCGGGATCCGTACGGACGGGTCGACCACCGCGGGGAAGCGCTCCGAGGTCACGCCCATCGTCGCCAGCCGCTCGACCATCCGGCGTCGGTCGTGTCCCGAGCCGAGGCAGACCACCAGATCACCCGCGTCCGGCTCGGCCGCCGCCGAGGGCGGCCCGATGACCAGGGCCCCGTGGATCCGGGTGCCCCACCGCTGCGGGTCGTCGTCGACCACGACGACGTCGTCGTACCGATCCCGGACGACCATCAACACCTCGCGGGCCAGCCCGCTCGCTCCAACCAGCACGACGGCGCTCATCGCGACACCTCTCGCAGTACGTCGACCACCCGGGCCTGCTCGGACTCGGACAGCTCGTGGAAGAGCGGCAAGATCACCGTCGTGTCGGTGAGCCGCTCGGTGGCGGGCAGGGAGACGTCCGCCCGATGGGCGGGCTGGCGGTGGGCCGCCATGATCCCGCGCCGCGCCGAGATCCCGGCCGCGGCCAGAGCGGCCATCAGGCCCTCGCGATCCAGCGGGAAGCCCGCGCCCACCTCGACCCAGAACGACTGGAAGTTGCTCGTCCCCCAGGCCGGGTCGGCGACGGCGCGCAGCCCGTCGATCTCGCCGATCGCCTTGGCGTAGACAGCGGCCAGCTCCCGGCGGCGGGCGACCGCCTCCGGCAGCCGGCCGAGCTGGACCAGCCCGACGGCGGCCTGCAGGTCGGTCATCCGGTAGTTGAAGCCGATCTCGCCGTACTCCTCCGGCGGTGCCAGCACGCTGCCGTGCCGCGCCGCGGCCGAGACGCTCATCGCGTGCTCGCGCAGCCGACGGGCCCGCTCGGCCCAGTCCGGGCGCACGGTGGTGAGCATGCCGCCCTCGCCGGTGGTGAGGATCTTGCGCGGGTGGAAGGACCAGGCCGCGATCTCGGCGCCCGCGCCGACCGGCCGGCCGCGATAGGTCGAGCCGGCGCCGCACGCGGCGTCCTCGACCACCACGATCCCGAGCGGGTCGCACACCTCGCGGATCGACGCCAGGTCGACCGGCGCCCCGCCCTGGTCGACGGCGATCACCGCTGTCGTGGCCGGCGTCAGCGCCGCCCGTACGGTCTCGGCGGTGAGGTTTCCGGTGACCGGGTCGACGTCGGCGAAGACCGGGCGGGCGCCGACGTAGGTCGGCGCGTTGGCGGTGGCGACGAAGGAGAAGGAGGGGACGACCACGTCCTGGTCGCGGCCGATCCCGGCGACGACCAGTGCGAGGTGCAGCGCGCTCGTGCATGACGAGGTGGCGACGGCGTACCGGCTGTCCATCGCGGTGGCGAAGGCCTCCTCGAAGGCGGCCACGCGCGGCCCCTGGGCCACCCAGCCCGAGCGCAGCACCTCGGCGACCGCGGCGACCTCCTCCTCGCCGAGCCACGGCTGCATCACGTTGACCCTGCTCACGACGCAACCGCCTCGTCGGAGCGACCGGCGGCGATCTCGGCGCGCAGCGGCCGCCACCACTCGACGAGCAGTCGCAGCCCGTCCTCGAGCCCGATCGTCGGCGCCCAGCCGAGGTCACGCCGGGCCGCGCCGATGTCGGCGAGTCGGCGAGTGACACCGTTGACGGCACGCTCGGGGCCGTGCTCGACGCCCAGGCTGCCGCCCTCGGGGCCCATCACCCGCAGCAGCGCCTCGGCCAGCTCCAGCAGCGAGGTCTCGGTGCCGCTGGCGATGTTGTAGACGCCCTCGGTCATCGGACTCGCGGCGGCCAGCACGTTGGCGCGCGCGATGTCGGGGACGCAGACGAAGTCCATCGTCTGCTGTCCGTCGCCGAAGATCAGCGGCGGCCGGCCGTCCGCGATCCGCTCCATCCAGCGGACCAGCACCTCGGTGTAGAGCCCGTGGACGTCCATCCGCGGCCCGTAGACGTTGAAGTAGCGCAGCCCGACGTAGTCGAGCCCGCTCATCGCGTGGAAGCTGCGCACCAGACCCTCGTTGAACGACTTCGCGGCCCCGTAGAGCGTGTCGTTGTGGTGGTGATGGTGGCGCTCCGGCGTGGGGAACTCGTCGGCCAGACCGTAGACCGAGGCCGACGAGGCGTAGACGAGCTTGTCGACCTTCGACGCGGCCGCCGCCTCGACGACGTTGAAGGTGCCGTCGACCAGCACCTCCAGGGCCAGCCGCGGCTCCTCGGCGCACTGGGTGATCCGGATCGCGGCCTGGTGGAAGACGAGGTCCTTGCCGCGGGTGAGGTCGTGGACCAGGTCGCGGTCGCCGATGTCTCCGGTGACCAGGCGGGCCCGGCCGGTGGCGAGCGCGTCGTCGAGGTTCGCGCGGCGACCGCGGACCAGGTTGTCGAGGACCACGACGCTCGCGGCGCCGGCGTCGAGCAGCTGGTCGACGAGGGTCGAGCCGATCGTGCCGGCACCGCCGGTGACCAGCACCTCGGCACCGTCGAGAGGGGTGGCCGCACCGCTCGGGATCACTCGCTCGCTCCCCTCGCTCATCGGACGATCTCCAGAGCCGGCTCCGGGGTGACGACCTCGACCAGCGCGCCGTGCGCCCGCAGGCTGGTCTGGGCGGCCTCCAGGACCGACAGCACCCGCAGGCCTGCGGCGCCGTCGGTGGCCGGGGCGCGCCGCTCGCGGATCGCCGCGGCGAACTCCCCCACCATCTGCCCGAGCGCCTCGCGCTCGGGCAGCGCAGGTGCCCAGGTGTCGCCGAGGCGGTAGTTGATCGAGGCGGTCCGCCGATCGGCGCTGTCCACGCTCTGCTGGATCAGGTCGACCCCGCGGTCGAAGACGCTGAGTCGCTGCTGCGGGTTGAGGTCGTCCCAGACCAGGGTCCGCTTGCTGCCGCCGATCACCATCTGGCGGATCTTGGTGGGGCTGAGCCAGTTGACGTGGACGTGGGCCATCGCGCCGCACTCCAGCGGCAGCGTCAGGTAGCCGAGACAGGACTTGCCCGCGTTGAGCGGATCCGCACCCTGGGCCGAGACGCCCTTGGGCTGCAGTCCGCCGGGCAGCACATAGTCGAGGATGGAGAGGTCGTGCGGCGCCAGGTCCCAGAAGACGTCGACGTCGGGCTGGACCAGGCCGAGGTTGATCCGGACCGAGTCGACGAAGAGCAGCTCGCCGAGCGAGCCGTCCGCGACCAGCTCGCGGATCTTCTGCACGACCGGCGTGTAGCAGAACGTGTGATCGGTCATCAGCACCAGCTCGTTGGCGGCGGCGAACTCCACCATCGCGCGGCCCGCCTCCACGCCGTCGGCGAGCGGCTTCTCCACCAGCACGTGCTTGCCGGCGCGCAGCGCCTGCTCGGCGAGTGGGCGGTGCGTACGGGCGGGGGTGGCGATCGCGATCGCGTCCACGTCGTCGCGGGCGAGCAGCGCGGCGAGGTCGTCGGTCACCTCGATCCCGCTCTGCGGACCGACCACCTCCCGGGCCCGGTCGAGGTCGAGATCGCACACGGCGAGGAGGGTCCACGCGGGGCTGTTGCGGAAGTTGCGGACCAGGTTCGGGCCCCAGTAGCCGGCACCGACCACGGCCACTCCCAGTGGGGCGCTTGTCTCTGCGGTCATGACCTCATCGAATCGAATCGTCGCAGTGGAACAGGGGCGGCCCGGGCGGCTATCCCCTCATTTGGGGAGCGGCTAGAGCAGGCCCGTGGTGAAGGTCCAGCTGGTGGTCGCAAGCGTCGCGCCCGCGGTCGACTTCGCCCCCGTGATCGTCACCGTGTAGCTGGTGAACAGCCCCAAGGTGGCGCTCGGCGTGAAGGTCAGCTTGTTGCCCGAGAGCGCGCTGGTACCGGCGACCGTGGTCGTGCCGCGCTTGAGGCTGATGGTGCCGCTCGCCAGGTTCGCCGAGAACGTCGCCGAGGGCTTCGTCGAGCGGGCGCTGCCGGTGGCGCCCGAGGCGGGCGTCCGGGTGGTGATCGTCAGGGCCGGCGGTGTCGGCGTCGGCGTGGGCGTGGGCGTCGGTGTCGGAGTGGGCGTCGGCGTCGGAGTGGGCGTGGGTGTAGGAGTGGGCGTCGGCGTCGGCGTGGGTGTCGGCGTCGGCGTCGGGGAGACGGACGGCGACGTACTGGCCAGTGATCCGACCGCGAACACCACGTCCACGAAGTAGTTCGTGGCGTTGTAGCTGTAGGTCGGGAAGCCACCGGACGCGCCGTAGAGGTAGAGCCCGTTGTTGGTCGCCGGGGCGGTCAGATCGCCGGAGGTGAACGCCGAGGTGAAGTACGACGGCGTGGCGGCGTAGTGGCCCTGTGGTGCCAGGTAGGAGACGACGTACGTCGTCCCTGCGGTCACCGCGACCGGCGTCGACAGGTTCGCGGTCTGCCAGCCCGTGGCGGTCTCACCGGTGAAGGTGACACTCGCCAGCAGCTGTCCGCTCGCGCTCCAGAGATGGCCGGTGTGGGTACCACCGTTGCCGGTGCCCTTGAAGAACCGGATGCCGGTGATGGCGCCGTCCTTGGCCGGGACGAACGCGGTCCCGACCTCGACGGGCGAGCTGTCGTTGGCTGCGCTCTGCGCCGGCTGCTGATCGGTGAACAGCGACTCGGCCGACGCCGAGTCCGGCGCCCGTGTGTGGAACGTCCACGTCTGGGTCGGCAGTGACACCCCGTCGGTCGAGACGATGCCCGACGCCGTGGCGGTCACGTCGCTGTCGGCCGGCATGAGCCCCGTCGGCGTGAACGTCAGGGTCGTGCCGGTGCCGTCGAGAGCCACCGTCCCCGGCACCGCGGTCCCGCCGGAGACCAGGCCCATTGTGTAGCCGGACCCGATCGGTGCCGACAGCGTGATGCTCGTCGGCGTCCCGCGCGGGATGTCCACCGCGCCGGCCGCCGGACTCGTCGCCACGACGGACTCGGCCGGCGCGCTCTTCTGGAACACGACGTCGACCAGGTAGTTGTTCGAGGTGGCGTTGGACGGGAAGCCGGCGCCGTACACATACACGCCCGAGCTCGAGGTGACGTGCAGCGGACCGTAGGAGAGGTCAGCGGCCCCGAAGCCGTTGGGTGTGACGGAGTACGCCCCCACGTTGGTCAGATAGGACGCGACGTAGGTGGTGTTCTTGGCGATGCTGACCGGCTGGCTGAACGTCAGGGTCGCCCATCCGGACGCCGGCTCACCGGTGAAGGTGCCCTCGGCGAGCTTCGTCCCGGTCGCGGACCACAGCGTGCCGGTGTGGGTGCCGGTGTTGGTGGGTCCCTTGTAGAACCGGACAGCGGTGATGGTGCCGCTGGTGTCGGAGGTGAACGACACTCCGAGCGTGACCTGCTGGGCGTCGGCAGCGTCGAGCATCGTCGGGACGGTGCTGTCGGCGAAGAGGCTGCAGGGGCACACGCCGGGTGCGCCGCGCGGCGCGGCGGTCGTGAAGGACCAGTTGCCACCCGCGCTGAGGGCGAGGCCGCCCGAGTCGGTGGCGGTGAGCGCGACGGTATAGGTCACGACGCCGTTCAGGGCGCTCGCAGGCGTGAAGGTGACGGTCCGGCTCGAGCTGTCGTAGGCGGTGGAGCCCGGCACTGCCACGCCGTTGGCGTCCTTGACGCTGACCGACACGCTCGAGGCGACGACGGGCTTGGAGAAGGTCGCACCGATCGTGGTCGTCGTGGCCGCCGTCGTGCCGTTGGGCGCGGGCCACTGGTTGGTGGCCACCAGCGGCGCGGAGTCGGTGAGGCTGAAGACCGGGTCCACGTAGTAGTTGGTGTTCTGGTAGCTGCTCTGCGGGTATTGCCCGGAGTCGCCGAACACGCCCGCCGGGGTGGCGCCGTAGCCACCCGCCACCTGGAGCGGCGGCGCATTGATGCCGGCTTCGGAGAACGCCCACGGCTGAGCGGCGTAGTGCCCGTTCGGCGCCGTGTAGGAGATGGTGTAGGTCGCCCCCGCCGATACGGGAACCGACGTGGTGAAGTTCGCCGTCTGCCAGCCGCTGGCGCTCTCGCCGGTGAAGGTGACGCTGGCGAGCTGCCTCCCCGAGCTGTCCCACAGCGAGCCGACATGGGTGCCGGTGTTGCCGCTGCCCTTGTAGAACCGCACGCCGGTGACGAACCCGTCCGACTGCGGGGTGAACCGCAGGCCGAGCTCGGCCGAGGAGCCGTCGGCCGAGGCCGCGATCGCTGGGCCGGTCACGGCGGTCCACGTCGTCGGGATGGGGCTCGCGCCGAACACGCTGCACCCGCAGGTCACCGCGAAGGAGCGGGTGACCGTGGCTCCGATGTTCGCGCTGTCGTCGACGGCACGGACCTGCAGCGGCACGGTGCCGCTGCCGTGCTGGGTGTAGGTGAACTTCCACGAGGAGGTGCCCTGCGCCGGGTGCCAGCTGCTGCCCCCGTCGGTGGAGTACTCCACGCCGGCGACGACGCCGCCCCCGGCATCGCTCGCGGTGCCCGTCACCGAGACCTGGGTGCCGTTGGCGATGCCCGCCCCCGCAGCCGGCGAGGTGATCGTGGTCGTGGGGCCGGTGGTGTCGGTCGACTTGGTCGCGGCGACCAGCCCGCTCATCAGCGTCGTCGGCTGCGCGCCCATGTCGGCCAGGATGTTGACCTGCGCCTGTTGCATCCTGCTGTCCGCCGGTGCATAGGCGTACGGGGTGTCGTGGACGTCATCGAGTCCCCACGACCACTGCACCGTGCCGGCGCCGAACACCAGCGCACCGCTGGGCGCCTTGTAGAGGGTCAACGAGTGGGTGGTCGTCCCGTCGCCCGTGGACGCCCCGTAGTCGGTCATGTACTGCGCGGGAACCGAGCCGGTGGTTGTCGACATGTCGATCAGCCCCGGTGGCCTCGACCCGTTGTCCTGGTCCTCGTCGGACTCGTATCCCACGGTGTGCGGGGCGAGTGCCGTCGAGGCGCCGGTCATCGTCGAGAGCCCGGTGTTGCGCCACAGCCTCAGGCTGGCCTCGGCCTTGGTCACGGTGAGCGGAAGATCGATGTAGTTGGCCATGAAGATCGTGCCGGTCAGCGCGTTCTCGGGCAGTCCACCGCCCTCGCTCTGCGGGGCGTAGCGCGGGTCGCGCCAGGTCGAGGTCGACTCGGGAGAGGGGTCGATCTTGGCCTGCGACCACGCCTCCTTGTACGTCACGAGCGTCCGGTACGGCGTGTGACTGCTGTCCAGCGAGGACTCGTACCGGGTGCGCCAGTAGACCTCGTTCCCGGACAGGAACTGAAGGTTGACCCCGGCGTCGCGCGCGGCCTCGACGTTCGCTCGCTGCGCACCGCTCCAGTACTCGTCGTGGCCGACGGAGAGGAAGACCTTGTGGTTCTTGATGAGGCTGCCGTAGCGGTCGGTGTCGACGCCCGCCATGTAGCTGATGTCGTAGCCGTTGCGCTCCAGGAACCGGATCGCCGGGTACTCGTTGGCCATGAAGAAGTCCTGGCCGCCCGGCTCGTCCTCGCGGGTGGTGACCGGTCGGTTGTAGCTGACCTTGTAGGCCCGCCCGTTCTCCCCGCCGGTGTAGAGGTCCGCCCCGCCGTAGGTGTTGTAGGCCTCCCACGTCGGGTCGGAGGTCTGGAAGACCACGTCGGAGTGGCTGGCGTCGTTGCGCACGATGAAGGTGATGTTGCTGTCGTCGCCGTTGTCGGAGCGGGTGAGGTGGGCGATGTAGACGCCCGAGACCGCACCGCTCGGCACGGCCCAGGTCGCCGAGACGCCCCAGTTGCCGCAGTCCGTCTCCTCGGTGGTCGCGTCGGTGATGCAGGAGGGCTGGATCTGCGGCAGCTTGGCCGAGGGGGTCACGGTCGCGATCTGGCGCGCGCCGTCCCCGCCGTACCAGCCCATCCGGAAGATGGTGATCGAGTACGCCTTCGCGTCGGTGTCGATCTTGAAGCCGATCGAGGAGCCGGCGTTGACGCTGATGTCGGTGGAGAAGCCCTGGATGTCGTCGTCGCCGGCCCCGTCGATCTCCCAGTCGCTCTCCGGGTTGCCGGGCTTGGAGTTCTCGCAGGCGATCGGGTTGCCACCGCTCGCGCACGGGTCAGCAGCATGGCTCGGCGGCGCCGAGCCCAGCACCACGAGACAGGTACCTACCAGGGCCAGTACCGCGGCCGCGGCCACCTGGTGGCTGCGACGCACCCATGTCAGCGTCATCTTCGATCTCCTCAGCCTGCGATGCGATTCGTGGCGCGCGAGCTCTCGTCCCGCAGCCAGGTGGTGTAGTCACCCCGGCGCACAGCGCGCCGGGAGAGGGCCCGAGCCATCAGGGCGGTCAGCACGAAGACCGGCACCCGCGGGAGCAGCCGCGGATCGTCGTGTACGACCGTCAGGATCGTGCGTACCGAGGTGCTCGACCCCGGTCGACGGACGCCGAGCCGGTCCGCCTGGTGGTTCCCGGTGGCCACGCGTGCCCGCCGCCGCACGAGGTCGCGCCGCGTGCGAGGCACTCT
Source organism: Nocardioides sp. JCM 18998 (assembly GCF_055391535.1). NCBI lineage: Bacteria > Bacillati > Actinomycetota > Actinomycetes > Propionibacteriales > Nocardioidaceae > Nocardioides > Nocardioides sp. JCM 18998. The sequence continues at coordinate 2,196,868 of NZ_AP043886.1, read as the reverse complement.
GATCGCGACCTGCGCCTCGGGCACGATCCGCCGCTCCTGCGGCTCGAACGCCTCCGAGATCGCCAGGTCGTCGCTCAGCACGGGCGGCAGGTCCTCGACCCGGCTCTGCCCGGCGCCGGACAGGGCGATGACCCCTCGGCCGTACAGTCCGTCGCGGACGCCCGGGAGCTGCTCCCAGAACCGGTAGTAGTCGCGCACCCAGCGCGATGAGGTGGCCACATCGACGTGACGCGTGGGAGCGGTCGCCAGCACCCCGGGCTCGTCCAGCGCCTGCACCAGGCGCACCACGTCGCGCCCGGCGATCGGGCAGTCGGCGTCGAGGTGGACCCGCGGCAGGCCGCTGACGATCCGGCTCGCGAGGGACAGTGCCTCCGCCTTCGAGGCCTGGTCGAGCTCGACCACCCGTACGCCCGGGAAGATGCGTGCGATCGCGGCGGTGTCGTCGGTGCAGCCGTTCGCGACCACCACGACCTCCAGGGTGCCGGAAGGGACGTCGGCGAGCAGCGTGCGCAGCGTCTCCCCGAGCACGGCAGCCTCGTCGTGGGCAGGGATGATCACGTGGGCAAGGGCCGGCATGAGACCGTCCTAAGCCCACGCAGGATCGCCCGGGGTGTGGCACCGAGGGCGGTCACCACAATTGAGTACGGTCCGCCGTGCACGTGCACCGGCGCCGCCCGGATGCGCTGCCATCGGCCCATGAGCAGCACCGTGGATGACGGCGCCGGCGCCGGGCCGGGCACGCCTCTGGACGACCTCCTCGCATCCGAGACGCCGGAGCCGGCTGAGCCCGCCGACCCGACCCGGGCCCGTCGCAGGCGCCGCAGCCCGCTGGTCCGGGTGGTGCTCTGGCTGCTGGTGTGCGGGCTCGTGCTCGCTGCCGTACCGATGACCGTGCTGCTCTACCTCGGCTGGCGCCTCGACCACAACCTCCACCGGGTCGACGGGGTCTTCTCCGGGCTCACCAACCGCCCCGCGAAGGCGGCGGCGGCCGGCGATGCGATGAACATCCTGCTGCTCGGCACCGACATCCGCTCGGACGTGCCCACCACCGGCCAGGTGGCGCAGGCGCCGGACTGGTCCTACGGCGCGGACCGCTCGGACGCGATGATGATCCTGCACATCGCCGCCGACCGGCGCAGCGCCTCGCTGGTCTCGCTGCCGCGCGACGCATGGGTCCCGATCCCCGGGCACGGGGAGGCCAAGATCAACGCCGCCCTCTCCTACGGCGGGCCCTCCCTCGCGGTGCAGACGGTGGAGAACCTCACCGGCGTGCGCATCGACCACCTGGCGGTGGTCGACTGGGCCGGCTTCATCGCCCTCACCGACGCGGTCGGGGGCGTCGACGTCGACATCCCGGTGACCGTCTACGACTCGGCGCGCCACATCACCTGGCCTGCCGGGCGCCAGCACCTCGACGGCGCCCAGGCGCTGAACTACGTCGGCCAGCGCCACGGGTTGCCCGGTGGTGACCTGGACCGGGTCGCGCGGCAGCAGGCCTTCCTGCGCTCCCTGATGCAGGCCAGCCTGCACACCAAGATGCGCAAGGACCCGCGGATGCTCTACGACTTCCTCGACACCGTGACCAAGCACGTCAGCGTCGACTCGACATGGTCCGCGGCGAGCATGGCGAAGCTGGTGGCCTCGATGCGCGACATGCGCTCCCGGGACATCAACTACCTCACCGCACCCGTGGCCGGCTTCGGGCACGCCGACGGCCAGAGCATCGTGAACCTGGCGCCCAAGGCCGACGAGGAGCTGTGGCAGGCGCTGCGCGCGGACCGGATGCCCGAATGGTCGGCGATCCACTGGGACGAGCTGACTCCCGACGTCGTGAGCTGATCCCCAAATCAGGGGATCAGGCCCTGGTTCGTCAGGCAGTCCGCACGGAGGCGGCGTGGACTGTTCCCCGGGCCGGCCTCCGGGCTGCTCGATCCGCGGCGATGCCGGGTCCGGCCCGCCAAGACGTCATCCCAGGGAGCCGACCGTGACGATCCGCCGAGTGGTCCTGCTGGCCGTCGTGGGTGTGCTCGTCGGGGCCATCGTCTGGTCGCTGGGCCAGCTGGGCGGCTCGGACAGCGCCGTCCCGGCGGGCGGTTCCCCGGCGGCCACCGGCGGTACGCCCGGCACCGCGCCCACGAGCGCCGCCGCGCCGGGCGGGACGGCCACCACCGCATCGCCGTCCGTGCCCGTCACCGCGCCGACCTCCTCGCCGGCGAACGGTGAGCGGGGCCACGGCTCCCTCGGGACGGCCACCGAGATCCTGCCGTCCCCGTCGTCGGCGGCCAGCGCGCAGGCGGGGCTCCCCGGACTGCACCCGCCGCGCTCCACGACCGCGCCCCTGGTCACCCGCCCGCTTCCGCGGGCGGCCAGCAGCCTCGGAACGCTGGTCGCCGGCTACCCCGCGACCCTGGCGCCGCCGGCCGGGCACACCGTGGCGAGCAGCAGCGTCTCGAGCTCGGGCGACGTGCTGCAGGTGAGCCTCACCGGCACCTGCCAGCGACCGTGCTCGGTGCTGCGGCTGTACCGTGCCCGGCTCGCCGCACGAGGGTTCAACGACGTCCAGGTGCCGAGCGTCGAGAACCGGCCGACCGCCGCCTTCCAACGCGGCTCGGACAGCGTCACCGTCACGGTGACCGACCGGCACGGCGCCACCGTCTCGTACGCACTCTTCGCCGTGCTCTCCGCCGAGCGAGCCTGACGTGTACCTCTCCCTGAGCGACCGCCCGGCCCGCGCCGTCTCCGCCGACGCGGCTGCGCAGGCCACCGGCAAGCGTGAGCGCGTCGCTCGCGTCGTCGTCACCCTCGGCGTCGTCAGCCTGTTGACCGACATCTCCTCGGAGTCGGTCAACGCGATCCTGCCGCTCTACCTCACCACGGTGGTGGGCCTGTCCCCCGTCGCGTACGGCTTCATCGACGGCATGTACCAGGGCGTCTCGGCACTGGTCCGGATCGTCGCCGGCTGGGCCGCCGACCGCACCGGGCGGCCGCAACCGGTCGCCTTGGCCGGCTACGGGCTCTCCCTGGTCGCGCGGGTGCTGCTCCTCGGCGCGCACGGCTTCGGATCGATCACCTCGGTGGTCTCGGTGGACCGGATCGGCAAGGGCATCCGTACGGCGCCGCGCGACGCGATGATCGCCGCCTCCTCGCCGCCGGCGCGGCTGGGTCGAGCCTTCGGCGTCCACCGCACCCTCGACACCATCGGCGCGACGGTGGGTCCGCTGATCGCGTTCGCGATCCTCTGGCAGATCCCCGGAGGCTTCCACACCATCCTGGTCCTCTCCCTGGGCTTCGCCGTGCTCGGCGTCACCGTGCTGGCCCTGTTCGTGCCGCTGCGCACCGGAGCCGTCACGCGCTCGCCGAGCGAGCCGCGCCAACCGCGACAGCGCCGTCGCTGGCGCGAGGTGGCAACGCCCGGTCTGCTGCGCCTGCTGCCGGTGGCCGGGACGCTCGGGCTGCTGACGGTCGGCGACGGCTTCATCTACCTGGCCCTGCTGGAGACCGGCAGCTTCTCGGCCCGCTGGTTCCCGGTGCTCTACGTCGGGACGAACATCGCCTACCTGAGCCTGGCGATCCCGCTCGGCCGCCTCGCCGACCGGGTCGGCCGGGTCCGGGTGCTGGTGCTCGGCCACCTCCCCCTCGCCGGTGCCTACCTCTGCGCCGCGACCGGGTCCGGCGCCCTCGCCACCACCGTGGCGGCGCTGCTCCTGCTCGGCGTCTTCTACGCCGCCACCGACGGTGTGCTCCCGGCCGTTGCCGGGCGGCTGGTCCCCGAGCGGGCGCGCACCACGGGCATCGCCACGGCGCAGACCACCGTCGCGATCGCTCGGCTGCTGGCGTCCACCGGGTTCGGCCTGCTCTGGTACGCGATGGGGCCGCGGGAGGCGATGCTCGTCGTCTGCGTCGCGCTGCTCGCCGCGGTGCCGCTGGCCGCAGTCGTGCTGCGGCGCGCGGAGCCCGCCTCATGAAGTGGCGCGGGATCGTGCTGAGCACCGTCGTGGTCGCCGTCGTCGCCGGGAGCACCGCGTACGGCCTCGGCGAGTGGCACCGCACCCGGGCCGACGCCGCCCGCGCTCCCGAGGTCGCGGTCGCCGACCGGGCGGCGATCGAGTCCGAGCCGCGGATCGTCTTCCGCCACACCGGTCTCGACTCCGAGTACGGCGTCGTCGCCGAGGTGGCGCTCTCCGACCCCAGCGGCCCACGCGCGTTCACCGGAGTGTCCTGCGACCGGGTCTACGCGCGCCCCGGCATCGCGACGTGCCTCAAGACCGACCGCGGGGTGGTCACCCACTACGAGGCCGACGACCTGACCACCGACGCCGGCGCCGACTGGCACCAGACCACGACGGTCCCGCTGCCCGGGCTGCCGAGCCGTACGCGGCTCTCCCCCGACGGCACGCTCGCGGCCTCGACGGTCTTCGTCAACGGCGACTCGTACATGACCACCGGCTTCTCCACCCGCACTGTCATCCGACGGGTGGGCAGCACCGACACCGAGGACCTCGAGCGGTACTCCCTGATCCTGGACGGCAAGCGGGTCGCTCCCCCGGATCGCAACATCTGGGGCGTGACGTTCGCACCCGACGACCGGACCTTCTACGCCACCGTCGCCACCGGAGGTCGCACCTACCTCGCGCGCGGCGACATGACCGCTCACACGCTCACCACGATCGCCGACCACGTCGAGTGCCCGTCGCTCTCCCCCGACGGGACGCGGATCGCGTTCAAGGAGGCGCGCAGCGATCCGAAGCGAGGCAGCTGGTGGACCCCTGCCGTCCTCGACCTGGCGACCGGAAAGCGGACCGTGCTCACCGCGGAGTCGCACAACGTCGACGACCAGATCGAGTGGCTCGACGATCACACCCTGCTCTACGGGCTGGCGCGCGACGGCCAGGGCGGCGTGACCGACGTGTGGGCGCTGGACACCGACGGGACGACCGCACCGCGCGTGCTCATCCCGGACGCCTGGTCGCCCGCGGTCATCCGCTGACCCATCCCCCATATGGGGGATGAGCGCCCTCCGGGGCCCCGCGCCGGCGCGGGCCGTTGTTGGTTGCTGTCATGACCGCGCCACGCATCGAGCCGTCCGCCGACGTCGACGCCACCGCCACGATCGGGGACGGCTCGCTGGTCTGGCACCTGGCGCAGCTGCGCGAGGACGTACGGGTCGGGCGCGACTGCGTCATCGGGCGCGGGGCCTACCTCGGGCCCGGTGTCGTGGTCGGCGATCGCTGCAAGATCCAGAACCACGCGCTGGTCTACGAGCCAGCCGTCCTGGCCGACGGCGTCTTCGTCGGCCCGGCGGTCGTCTTCACCAACGACGAGTTCCCGCGGGCGGTGACCGCCGACGGGATGCTGAAGGGCGCGGACGACTGGGACATGGTCGCCGTCACCGTCCTCGAGGGCGCCAGCATCGGTGCCCGCGCCGTCTGCGTCGCCCCGGTCACGATCGGCCGTTGGGCCCTGGTCGCGGCCGGCTCCGTGGTGATCCACGACGTCCCGGACTACGCGCTGGTCGCCGGTGTCCCGGCCCGCCAGATCGGCTGGGTCGGCCGCGACGGCATCCCCCTGGCCAAGGGCTCCGTCCCCGAGGCCTGACCACCGACTCGGCCCTCCCGCACCACCGACTCGGCCGTGCGCACCGCTCGTCGGACCTGGTGCTGCCCAGGGGCCCGGTCGACACGTCTCGAGGGCCGAGTCGACACGTCTCGAGGGCCGAGTCGACACGTCCCGAGGGCCGAGTCGGCCAGGTTGCCCGGGCCCGAGCCCGGGGCTCGTATGCGTCAGTAGGCGCCGCTGTGGCCGAGCACTGCGCGCGCCGTACGGGCCAGGATGCGTGCGTCCATCCCGAGCGACCAGTGGTCGACGTAGTGCAGGTCGAGCCGGATCGCCTCGTCCCACGGCAGGTCCGAGCGGCCCGAGACCTGCCACAGACCCGTCATGCCCGGCACCACCTCGAGGCGGCGCAGGGCGTCGCCCTCATAGTGGTCGAGCTCGCTGAAGAGTGCCGGACGGGGCCCGACCAGGGCCATGTCGCCGCGGATCACGTTCATCAGCTGTGGGAGCTCGTCGAGCGAGTAGCGCCGCAGCACCCGGCCCACGCGGGTCACCCGCGGGTCACACCGGTTCTTGAAGAGCGCCCCGTCGCAGTCGTTGCCGACCTCGTCGCGCCGGTCCTCCGCGTCGCAGCTCATCGTGCGGAACTTCAGCATCGTGAACGCCCGCCCGTCGCGCCCGACCCGGGTCTGGCGGAAGATCACCGGCCCGGACGAGTCGAGCCTGATCAGCACCGCGATCAGGAGCAGCAGCGGAACGATCAGGACCCCGCCGAGAACGGCCGCTGCTCGTTCCCAGGCCCGTTTGACTGCTCGTTGAACGGGTACTTGCGAGTGCACGTCGCGAACCGGAGTCGCCGCGATGGTACTCAGTGCTGTCATGGTGACATTCCCCTTTCCGACGGCTCCAGTCCATCGGAAGGGGAAGGTCAGGGTCGCCTCACGCGGGTCCGCTTGCCCGAAACTGGGGATGGATCAGCGGGCCGTACGGCGGGTGTCCGGCTCGATCGCCGGCTGCCAGCCGAGGTGGTGGGCGAGCCCGACCGCGGCGATCTGCGAGGTGACCTCGAGCTTGGCCAGGATCGCCTTCACCTGGGTGCGCACGGTGGCCTCGGAGACGACGCTCGCCACGGCGATGTCGTGCACCGTCAGACCCTCCATCAGCCGGCCGAGGACCTGCGACTCCCGCGGGGTGAGCCGGTCGACCTTGACCTGCAGGTCGGCGAGCTCGGCGTTGCGCTGGTGCCACAGCCGCAGCAGCGCCTCGCGCTCCTCGATCTCCATCACGGGCTGGCCGTTCCCGAGCCGCCGGACGACCGCGAGGATCTCGTTGAGCGGGTTCGACTTCGACTGCACGGTGCGCGCCCCGTAGCGCAGCGCCTCACCCCATCGGACCTTGTCCGGGTTGGCGGTCACCACCACCACGTTGATGCCGGCCGTGGCCAGTGGCCCGACGAAGCGCAGGCCGTCGCCGAAGTGTCCGAGGTCCAGGTCGAGCAGGGCGATCCGTGGAGCCTGCCGGATCACCGAGGCCAACACGGAGCTCGGCGTGGCCCCGTTGAGAGGCAGCTCCGCCCGCTTGACGTCATACCCCTCAACGGTGAGAGCGAGCTCGAGGGACTCGGCGAAGAGGACGTGGTCCTCGATGATGACGACCTTGATCTGACTACGCGATGTGGGCCGGTTCATCCTCGCCTCGTCTAGCTCGGGGGAAGCGGGCGACGAACGTCGCTCCGCGGGCGGCGCCGTCGCGGAGGGTGAGATGCCCGCCGTGTCGCCTGGTCAGATCCTGAGCGATGTGGAGGCCGATGCCCTGCCCGCTCGATCGCGGACCGCGCGCACCCCACTCGAACAGGTGCGAGCGCACCTCCGGCGGGACGCCGGGGCCGTCGTCGGCCACCGCCACCTCGATCGCGTCGGCCACCTCCTGCACGGTCACGGAGGTGTCGCTGCGGCCGTGCGTGGCCGCGTTGTCGAGGAGGATGTTGAGCACCTCCGCGACCTCGTCGGGCTCGCCCTCCACCCGGGCGCCGCTGGGCAGCCAGGTGACCCGGTTGCCGCGCGCCTCGTGGGCGAGGACGAGATTGCTGATCGTCGCGTCGAGGTCCACCTCGACCGGTCCGGCGCCGCCGGTACGGGCCCCGCTCGACTCGCTGAGCAGCCGCTGGAGCCGGCCGAGCTCGGCGTGGACCATCTCCTCCAGCATGCGGCGGCGCCGCTCGTCGATGGTGGGGTCCTCGTGCAGGAGCCGGCTTGCCGAGGCCACGCCCGCGATCGTCGCGTTGATCTCGTGGATCCGGGCTCGATCCTCGCGCAGGCCGGCCTCGAGCTCGTCGACCCGCAGCAGGAGCCGGTCACGGTCGTTGATGCCGTCGCCGATCGCGAGCCGCAGGAGCCCGATCGCGGCGGCGGAGAGGAAGACCGCGCCGAGGAGGTCGGAGCCGAGCGTGACGACGCTGCTCGCAACCGACGAGCTGGGCGCGGCGAGGTAGGCGGACAGGTGTCCGAGAGCGTAGAGGAACAGGGCGATGCCGATCCGGCTGCTCGCCCAGGTGGGCACGTCCGGGAGCAGTCCGAGCAGGAGCGCCGTCGGGACCACGATCATCACGAAGACGATCACCAGGCCCGCGCTGCTCAGCCGCACCGAGTCACCCGACGGGAACAGCGAGATGCTGAGAACCCGGCCGATGCCGAGGACGAGGCCGGCGGCCACCCCGATCAGCACCGGGTCGCCGACCGATGAGCGCCGCCCGGCGGAGAAGCCGAGCCACGCGATCACCATCACCGTGAGCGCGTCGAAGAGGACGAGCCACGGGCTGCCGCCGAAGTCGCGATCGATGTCGGAGAGCTGCAGGCCGGCCATCATCACCGCCTGGACCGCCAACGTCGCGGTGCATGCGGCGATCCACGCCAGCTGTCGCTGACCGCTGATGCGCCACGCCGCGTACAGGCAGATGGTGGCTACCACTGCCGACGGACCACGGATCAGGCCGTCCAGACTCGCCGCAACGGCCAACCGGTTCGGTTGCTCCGTGGAGAGCCATGTCAAGGAGAGGATCGGCAAGACGGCCACTGCTAGTAACAGCGCCGTACACCGACCATTCCAGTACTCGCGGATATTCGACTTGTTCATCGTGCCCCCGATGCAAGACCAGGTGCGCAACTGAGCTCGCGTTCCCCAACGCCCCGAGAGCGCCCAGACCCGGCCTCGCCGGTGCGTCTGTCTGGCCACCTGTTGTACCCGTCCGAGATTAGAAGTCTCCCCTCGGGCCTCCCCAACAGAAGGGACGCTATACCGCAATTTGGCGAACCTGAGCGAACCGCCAGAAATTTGCCTCTCTTGTCTAGCACCCGCGTTCCGGACACTCGGCCAGGACATGTGTCCAGAGAATTTGGCCGGAATCCCCGCTGGCATCCCCGAATATAGGGAGAAAGCCAACCAACCCTTCCGTGACTTTCTCCCGCGCAGAGGATGAAGAAAGGATGGCCGATGGGGCGGGCCGTCGCGACCAACGACGACGGGGTAGGGGATGGCTTCAACTCATCAGGCTCACGAACCGGTTCATGTGCACGCTTCAGTCGCCGCCGAGCAATCGCTGATCGTCGAGGCGGTCTGCACCGCCCTGAGCAGCTGTGGCCTGGACAGCGACCGCGAGCCGTGGCCGGGGGTCCTGCCGGCCCCGCGCGGCCATCATGCCGAGGACGAGCACGCCGCCGGCCTGCTCGTCTGCGACCTGAAGGACTGGCGACAGATCCGTGCCAGCGGCCTGGTGCTGCGGCGCCGGTCGATCCCCTGGGCCGTACTGACCAGTGCCGCACCCGGCCCCGCGTGGGGTGCGGTCTATGAGCACGGCGCACGCGTGGTGCTCAACGCCCGCACTCCCCTGGACCAGGTGGTGACGACGTTGACCGCCCTCGCCGAGAGCGGCTCGAACGACATCGGCATCGGCCCCGACCTGGAGCAGCGCCGCCGCTTCCAGACGCAGTGGCGACACCTCGTCGAGCGTCGCGCCGAGCTCAGCAGCCGCGCCCGGGCGCTGACGCCCCGCGAGCGCGAGGTGCTGATGCTGCTCTACGAAGGCGCCACCATCGTGGAGATCTCGGGCCTGTTGCAGGTCTCGCCGTCCACCGTGCGCAGCCAGGTGAAGGCCGTACGGCAGAAGCTCGGGGTGACGTCGCAGTTGGCGGCGGTGGCGGCCTACGGCTCGCTGATCGAGCCGGATCTGGCCCGGCAGCTCGTCAGGAGTTGAAGCGCTGCTGCGCCTTCTCGAGGCCGTCGCTGATCAGGCACTCGACCGCGTCGGCGGCGGTGTCGACCTGGAACGGCAGCACCTTGCGCTCGGCTGCGGAGTAGTTCGACAGCACGAAGTCGGCGACCTCCTGGCGGCCGGGCGGGCGGCCGATGCCGACGCGTACCCGGTAGAAGTCGCCGGTGCCGAGGCTGGAGCGGATCGACTTGAGGCCGTTGTGGCCGTTGTCGCCGCCGCCGAGCTTGAGCCGCATCGTATCGAAGGCGATGTCGAGCTCGTCGTGGATGGCGACGATGTGGTCGGCCTCGATCTTGTAGAAGGAGGCGACCGCCTTCACCGGTCCGCCCAGCTCGTTCATGTACGAGGACGGGCGGCACAGAACGACGCGAGGGCCGCCTGGAGTCAGGCGGCCCTCGACGGTGTCGGAGCGCCCGGACTTGTGGCGCTTCCACGCACCACGCATCCGGGCGGCCAGCTCGTCGTTGACGAGGTAGCCGATGTTGTGACGATGACCCGCGTAGTTCGGCCCGGGGTTGCCCAGGCCGACGACCAGCCAGGTCTCGTCAGACATCAGTGGATCACTCAGCCGCAGACTCGCCCGCGGCGTCGGCCTCGGGGGCGTCGTGCACGATGCCGGCCTCGGCCTCGGCGGCCTCGAGCTCGGCCTCGACCTGAGCGGCGGTCGGGGCAGCGGCGATGTGGACGACCACGGCGTCGGCGTCGACGACCAGGGAGGTGCCCTTCGGCAGGGTCAGCTGGCCGGCGCTGATGCTGGCGCCGGCGTCGAGACCCTCGACCGAGACCTCGACGGACTCCGGCACGTGGGTGGCCTCGGCCTCGAGCGCGACGGTGTTGTGCTCGAGGGTGACGATGGTGCCCGGGGCGGCGTCGCCGGTCGTGATGACCGGAACCTCGACGGTGACCTTCTCGCCGGCCTTGACCGCGAGGAAGTCGATGTGCTCGATGACGCGGCGCAGGTTGTCGACCTGGACGGCCTTGGTCAGCGCGAGCTGGGTCTTGCCGTCGATGTCGAGCTCGAGGAGCGCGTTGAGGCCGTGGTGGCGCAGGGCCATCATGGTCTCGTGGCCCGGGAGGGACACGTGGATCGGGTCGTTGCCGTGACCGTAGATGACGGCGGGGATGCGGCCGGCGGCACGCGTACGGCGGGCGAAGCCCTTGCCGAACTCGGTGCGGATCTCAGCGGCGATCTTCTCGCTGCTCATGGTTGCCTCCTTGGGCGGTCGATGGAATACGGCTGCCAAGGCCCAGTCGATAACGGAGTCAAGCTCCCTCGCCGAGGCAACGCGCCACATCCTACGGGCGCGCTGACCCTCCCTGAAATCAACGCCGTCCGGCGCGTGCGGCCCGCAAGGCGGAGGAGCGAAGCCGGTCTGGGGAGCGGAGCGACCGGCGAGCGACGACAACGCAGCGGACGCTCCGCCGGGCGGCGTTGATCAGGCGTGGCCGTCGAACATGGAGGTAACAGAGCCGTCCTCGAAGACCTCGCGGATCGCGCGGGCCAGCATCGGGGCGATCGAGAGCGTGGTCAGCTTGTCGAACTGCTTCTCGGCGGGCAGCGGCAGCGTGTTGGTGACGATCACCTCGACGGCGGCGCTGTTCTTGAGCCGGTCGACGGCCGGGTCCGAGAGGATCGCGTGGGTGGCGCAGATGATCACGCCCGTGGCGCCGGCCTCCATGATCGCGTCGGCGGCCTTCACGATCGTGCCGCCGGTGTCGATCATGTCGTCGGTCAGGACGCAGATCTTGCCGGTGACGTCGCCGACGACACGGTTGGCGACGACCTCGTTGGCGATGTCGGTACGGCGCGTCTTGTGGATGAACGCCAGCGGCACGCCGCCGAGGCGGGCGGCCCAGCGCTCCGCGACCTTGATCCGGCCGGCGTCCGGGGAGACGACGGCGAGCTCCTGGTCGCCGTACTTCTCCTTGATGTAGTCGGTGAGGATCGGGAGCGCCATGAGGTGGTCGACCGGCCCGTCGAAGTAGCCCTGGAGCTGGTCGGCGTGGAGGTCGACGGAGATGATCCGGTCGGCGCCGGCGGTCTTGAAGAGGTCGGCGACCAGGCGGGCCGAGATCGGCTCACGGCCGCGGTGCTTCTTGTCCTGACGGGAGTAGCCCCAGAACGGCATCACCACGGTGATCCGCTTGGCCGAGGCGCGCTTGAGCGCGTCGACCATGATCAGGTGCTCCATGATCCAGTCGTTGATCGGGCTGGTGTGGCTCTGGATGACGAACGCGTCAGCGCCCCGCACCGACTCCTGGTAGCGGACGTAGGTCTCGCCGTTGGCGAAGTCGTACGCGCTGGTCGGGACGAGCGGCGTGCCGAGGTTGGCCGCCACCTCCTCGGCCAGCTCGGGGTGGGCTCGTCCGCTGAACACCATCAGGTGCTTCTCGGTTGTCCGCTTGATGTCGGTGGTCACGAGCGCCGCTCCCAGTATTCGCAGGTCCGCCAGAGGGGGTTACGTCAGGATTCTGTCGTACGGGTGGGCGCGTCCCCAACCCCGCGCCTGCCGGTGTGAGACTCCTCATGTTCACCGGGCGTTTGCGTGCCGACCACGAGGACACCCGCGGCGGCCGCCGCCGCAGCGGCGTCGGCCATCGCGGTGCCGGCGCGGCGTTCCTGGGCCCAGCCGTCGAGCACCCGCTGGGGCCCGCTGGACAGCGCCATCCCGCCCGGTGGCACGTCGTGGCGCACGAGGGTGCCGGCCCCGGTGCCCGCACCGTCGCCGACGGTCACCGGGGCCACGAAGGTGACGTTGGAGCCGGAGCGGACGTGCGACCCGATGGTGGTGTGATGCTTGGCGACGCCGTCGTAGTTGGCGAAGATCGTGCCGGCGCCGATGTTGCTCTGCTCGCCGATCGTGGCATCGCCGACGTAGGACAGGTGGGGCACCTTGGCGCCCGCGCCGATCTCGGCGTTCTTGGTCTCGACGAAGCCGCCGATCTTGCCCCGCGCGCCGAGGATCGTGCCCGGGCGCAGGTGGGCGAAGGGTCCGACGTCGGCGCCGTCGCCGATCACGGCGAGCGTCGCCTGCGTCCGTACGACGTGCGCGCCGGCGCCCACCTCGCAGTCGGTGAGGGTGCTGTCGGGACCGATCACGGCGTCCTCGCCGATCGAGGTGGCGCCGAGGAGCTGCACGTTGGGCAGGACGGTGACGTCCATGCCGAGGTCCACGTCGACGTGGATCCAGGTGGTCTCGGGGTCGATCACGGTGACGCCCTCGCGCATCCACCGCTCCACGATCCGGCGGTTGAGCTCGCGGCCGAGGGCCGCGAGCTGCACCCGGTCGTTGGCGCCCTCGGTCTGGATCGGGTCGGCGAGCAGGTAGCCACCCGTACGGGCGCCGTCCTGGACCGCGAGGCTCACCGCGTCGGTCAGGTAGTACTCGCCGCTGGCGTTGGCGTTGCGCAGCCGCGGTAGCGCGCCGGCCAGGAAGTCGTGGTCGAAGGCGAGGATGCCGGAGTTGATCTCGTTGATGGCGCGCTGCTCGTCGGTGGCGTCCTTCTCCTCGACGATCGCGCTCACGTCGCCGCCGCCGGCCCGCACGATCCGTCCGTAGCCGGTCGGCTCCGGGACCTCGGCGGTCAGGATCGAGACGGCGCGGTTGCCGCTGCGGTGGCGCTCGATGAACCACTGCAGGGTCTCCCCGGTGAGCAGCGGGGTGTCTGCGGTGAGGACCAGGACGACTCCCGAGGTCGCACCCGACGCGGCCAGCCCGACGCGCGCGGCGTGGCCGGTCCCGAGCTGCTCCTCCTGGATCGCGACGGCGACGCCGGCGTGGTGCTGCTCGAGGTGGCTGATGACCTGCTCCCGTGCGTGCCCGACGACGGCGACGGTGCGGTCGGGCTGGAGCGCCTCGACCGCCGTGAGGACGTGGCCCACCATGCTGCGTCCGCCGAGGGTGTGCAGCACCTTGGGCGTCTTGGACTTCATCCGCTTGCCGTTCCCGGCCGCGAGCACGATGACGGTGAGCTCACTGGTCATGAGGGCGAGCCTACGTGTCCGGAGGGACGGCTCGACGGCGAAGGGTCACGCCTCGGCTCCGGTCCGGGCATCCTTGCCCGCCCACATAGTGTCGAGCCCGGCGTCCGGGGCGCACCGCCCCGGCGACCGAAGGAGGGACCGATGCCGAGCACCGTCGAGCACAGCGTCGAGATCGCGGCGCCGGTGGACGAGGTCTTCGCGTACGTCGACGACTTCACCACCACCAAGGACTGGATGTACGGCCTGCACAGCATCGAGCCGGTCACCGAGCAGCGCAGCGGCGTGGGAGCGACGTACGACGGCGTGATGAAGCTGGGCGTCTCGCTCACCTCGCGAGTGCGGTGCACCGGCTACGAGCCGGGCCGACTGTTGGAGATCTCCTCGATCAGCGGCGTCCGCAACACCCAGCGCTGGACCTTCACCGACCTCGGCGAGAACCGGACCCGCGTCGAGGCCCGGATCAGCTACACGCTCCCCGGCGGCCCGGCCGGCAAGGTGATCGAGAAGGCAGTCCAGCCGTTCATCGGGATCGCCATCAAGCACACCAGCGAGCAGTTGGTGCGCAACCTCGAGCGCTGAGGTCGGAGCATCGGCTCCCCAGGATGGAGTCGAACCATCGTCGCTAGTCCTGATTCAAAGTCAGGCGGGCCCTGCCGGCAGACCAACTGGGGATTGTTGGGACCAAGACTCTCAGATCTGAGAGCGGTAGCGCGCGAGCACCTCCTGGACCTTGGCCTCGTCGCGGTCCTGGATCGGGATGAGCAGCTCGCCGACGACGTCGGTCAGCTCGGCGATGCGACGGTTGAGCTGGCGCAGCTCCTGGACCTCGTCCTCGAGGGCGCGCAGGCGCGCCCGCACGGTACGGCCCGAGGTGCGCTCGGCCTTCCACTTGTCGAGGTTCTCGGAGAACTTGCTCATGCGTTGCTTCCCTTCGGCGAAGGCCAGGTCGCCCGGATCCGGCACACCGCCGGATCGGGTCGGTCGAACAGGTCGTCCCCGAGGCCGACCTCGAGGTGCTCGATCACGCCGCCGCGGTCCTTGATCTCGGCCACGACCACGACCGGGTCGAGGCGTCGCTCGCGGCCGTCGGTGTCCAGGGCGGGGTCGGCGGTGCCGTCCTCGTCGAGGGTCGCGGAGAACTCCAGGAACAGGACGTGCTCTCCGCCACGCAGCCCCATCGAGCACAGCTGCCAGAACTGCTCGCGGGCGGCGTCGTCGATCGCGTTGAGCAGGCGGCGGGCGAAGACGTGGTGCGGGTCCCGGGCCAGCCGCGCACCGAAGGTCAGCACGTGCCGCAGCTCGCCCAGGATCAGCTGCTCGGTGCGGACCTCCACGCCGCGGTGCTGGATCCGGCGATTGGCGGCGCGGAGCGCGCCGCGGGAGAAGTCGACCGCCCACACCCGGTGACCGCGCTTGGCGAGGCGGACCGCGTCGCGGCCGTTGCCGCAGCCGACGTCGAGCACCCGGGAGCCGGGCTCGAGGTCGCGCGCGACCCACTTGCCGAAGCCGGAGCCGCGCTTGGCGACCTTGGCGCCGCGTGGGCCGGACCAGAACTCGGTCCACAGGCCCATGGTGGTCCGGAAGCCGCGCAGCCAGCCGTTGAGGCGTCGTACCCCGGCGGGCGGGTCGTCGTACTTGAACGACGGGTCGGGCACCCGCCAGTGCTCGCCGTAGAGGAAGGCCAGCATGGCCTCGGGCTGGGCGGGCGCAGGGAAGGCGTAGCCGTGCAGCTCCACCTCGGAGACCGGCAGGATCACCTCGCGCGGGAGCTGACCGCTGCGGTTGCCGAGCTGGTAGAAGGTCCCGCGGACGTAGAACGCGACGAAGATGTCGATGTGACAGACCCGGCCGTCGCTGAGCGGCAGCAGCACCTTGATGTCGCCGCCGGACATGCGCAGCAGGACCCAGCCGAGGTCGCGCATGGTCCGCTCGATCTTGTACGACTCGGCGATGAGGTCCGCCGGCGACTCGTGCCGGGAGAGGTAGCAGACGTCGGTGTCGGAGTCGTGCGCGATCATCGCGCCGTCGCGGATGGTGCCGAGCAGCGCACCGTAGTTGAGGTACGCCTCGACGCCGCAGGCCCCCCGCAGGTCGCGTAGCACCCGCTGGGTGCCGTCGAGGATCTCGTTGCGGATCCCCTCGTCGGTGGCGGCGAAGGACCGGGTCAGGTGGCCGACCTTGTCGACCGAGAGGGGGTTGCCCTCGGCATCCAGGATCCGGAGCTTGTCCTGGCCGTTGCCGAGGGTGACGTCGGCGTCGAAGTAGACGTTCTCGCCGGTGACGTCCGCGACCCGGATCCGGCCGGTGCCGTGCAGGAAGCGGCCGAGGACGTGCGGCCAGGCGACCAGCCAGCCACCGCCCTGCGCCGTGCCGTCGCGCTCGGGCGTCAGGGACCAGACGTAGCGGCCCTCGACGCTGAGCACCAACGGGCCGGTGCCCTGCGCCGTCACGAGGACGCCGCGGTCGTCGACCCGAACGCCCCCCGGCGCCGCGTCCGCGGACATGGGACCGGTCACGAGACCCGCTCGTCGCCTCGGTTGAGGTGGCGGCGCAGCGCGGTGCTGGAGGTGTGCATCGTGTACGGGAAGTAGACGACCTCGACCCCGACCTCGGCCATGTGCCGCTCGAGCCGCTCGCCCTTGGCGGTGCCCTTCCAGTCGTCGCCCTTGAAGATCTTGTGGAAGCCGACCTCGCGCCAGGCGTCGCGCTTGTCGGTGGTCACCTCGACGTAGGCGTCGTCGACGATCCCGATCGCCTTGACGATCTCCAGGCGCTCGATCAGTGGGACCGTGGGGACGATGCCCTTGCTCTCCTCGCAGACCTCGTCCGAGACGACCCCCGCGACGAGCACGTCGCACATCGAGCGCGCCTGACGCAGCGCATTGAGGTGCCCGACGTGGAAAAGATCGAAGACGCCGGGCACGTATCCGACGACCTTGCTCATGGACGAAAGACTACCCAACCACACGCATTAGGCTCGCTTTCATGGAACGTTCAACCCCGCGTCGTCCGGGCGGACGGGGGCGCATCGTTCTGGTGGACAACCACGATTCGTACACCTTCAACCTCGCTGCCCTGCTGACCTCCGCGGGCGCGGAGGTGACCGTCCTGCGCAACGACGATCCGGCACTGCTGACGCTTTCCGAGGTGGACGGGATCGTCCTCTCCCCCGGGCCCGGCTCTCCGCTCGTCCCCGCCGACGTGGGCTACGGACCGGCGCTGCTGGCGCGGCTCTCGACGGTGCCGGTGCTGGGGGTCTGCCTCGGGCACCAGCTGCTGGCGGCGCTGCACGGCGGCGGCGTGGCGCCGATCGAGCCGGCGCACGGAAGGATCGCCTCGATCCGGCACAGCGACGACGGGCTGCTCGCCGGGCTGCCCCAGGGGTTCGCCGCGACCCGCTACCACTCGCTCGCCGTGACCTCCACACCCACCAGCGGCTTCGGCGAGACGGCCTGGGCCGAGGACGGCACCGTGATGGCGATCGCGGTCCACGACCTGCCGCGCTGGGGCGTCCAGTTCCACCCCGAGTCCGTCGAGACCGGGCTCGGGGCCCGGATCGTCGCGGCCTTCGTCGAGGCGGTGCGCGGCACGGCCGTCCTGCGCCGGGCGATCCCGGGGCCCTTCGATCCGAGTGTGCTCTT
The DNA here is from genome assembly GCF_055391535.1 of Nocardioides sp. JCM 18998. NCBI lineage: Bacteria > Bacillati > Actinomycetota > Actinomycetes > Propionibacteriales > Nocardioidaceae > Nocardioides > Nocardioides sp. JCM 18998. Next base: position 2,179,422 of record NZ_AP043886.1, on the reverse strand, counting down.
CGAGGAGCTCTACGACTCGGAGCCGCACGCATTCTGGCTGGACGGCCCGACCACCTACCTGGGCACCGGCGAGCCGACCTCCCGGCTCGAGCAGACCGGGCCGCTCCTGCGGGACCCGCTGCCCGGCGGGCTGGTCGGCTGTCTCGAGTACGAGGGCGCCGAGCACTGGCTGCATGTCGCGCGGGTGATCGCGCTGACCTCGGCCGGAGCCGAGCTGCGGGCCCTGCCCGGTGAGGGTGCCGAGGAGTGGCTCCGCGTCACCGCCGCACGGGTCGAGCCGCTGCGCGGGGCGACGGCGCCGGTCGCCGTCGAGGAGGTCGATCCCGCGGCGGCGCGGGCCGTCCGCAGCCGTACGGAGTACCTGGCCGACATCACCGCCTGCAAGGAGCTGCTCGCCCGCGGCGAGACGTACGAGCTCTGCCTCACCAACCGGCTGCACCTTCCGCCGATCGACGAGCCGCTGGCGCTGCACCGCCAGCTGCGCGCCCGTACCCCCACCGGACGCTCGGCCCTCCTGCGCCTGGGCGAGACGACGATCTGCTCCGCGACGCCCGAGACCTTCCTGACGGTCAGCCCGAGCGGGACCGTGACCGCGCGACCGATCAAGGGCACCGCCGCGCGACACCCGGACCCGGACGTGGACGCCGCCGCGGCCGCGGCCCTGACGACGGACCCCAAGACCCGCGCCGAGAACCTGATGATCGTCGACCTGCTGCGCAACGACCTCAACCAGGTGTGCGAGGCCGGGTCGGTGGCCGTGCCCGGTTACCTCGAGGTCGAGTCCTACGCAGGAGTGCACCAGCTCGTCAGCACCGTCACCGGACGGCTGCGCCCGGATGCGTCCCCGCTGGACGCGGTCCGAGCGGCGTTCCCGCCCGGCTCGATGACCGGCGCCCCGAAGGAGCGCACCGTCGCTCTGCTCGCCGAGCTCGAGCCCGAGCAGCGCGGCATCTACTCCGGCGCGCTCGGCATCGTGGGCGCCGACGGCTCGATCGATCTCTCCGTCGTCATCCGCACCGCCGTGTGCACCCCCGACGGCGTCACGATCGGCACCGGCGGCGCGATCGTCTGGGGCTCCGTGCCCGAGGACGAGTACGACGAGACGATGCTCAAGGCACGCGTGCTGCTGCAGGCGTACGCCGCGCTCCCCTGATGCCGGTCAGCCGACGCTCACCTGGACCACCCGGGCGGTGTGGAGGGCGTCGGCACCCAGCACGAACGGATCCCGATCGAGGATGACGAAGTCGGCGGCCAGGCCCTCGCGCAGCGTGCCGGTCACCGTCTCCCACTGACCCGAGTACGCCGCGTCCGCGGTGGCGTGGGCGATCGCCTCGCTCAGCGGGAGCGCGTACGCCGGGATGTTCGCGGGAAGCGACGGGTCGAGGGCCGAGCGCCGCGTCGTGGCGATGAACATGTTCGGCAGCGGCGGGTGAGGCGCCGTGGGGGCGTCGGTGCCGAAGGCGAGGCGAGCGCCCGCATCGGTGAACTCGGGCCAGGGGAAGCCCCGGTCGATCCGCTCGTCGCCCAGGTTCGCCCGCCAGGTGCCCTGGATGGCCGGGTCGGCGTGGACCGGCTGCATCGAGGCGATCACCCCGAGCCGGGCGAGTCGCGCGACGTTCTCCTCGGTCACGGTCTCGAGGTGCTCGATGCGGTGTCGGCGTTCGCGGCTCCCGTTGACGGCGATCGCGGTCTCCAGCGCCGACAGGGCGATGTCGGAGGCCTCGTCACCGATCGCGTGCATCGCGATCTGCAGGCCGGCCGCGTCGGCCGCGACGACCAGGGGCGTCAGCGCCTCCCGCGACCAGATCGGGCCCGGGTGGCTCCCGTCGGCGAAGGGCTTCCTCATCGCCGCGGTGCAGCTGTCGATGACGCCGTCGACCATGATCTTGATGCCGTTGACCTTGAGCCACGACCCCTGCAGGCGCCGGTGCAGCTCGATCACCTGCGCCAGCTGGGCCAGGTCGCCCTCCGTCGACGACGTCCGATCGATCACCCAGTGACCGGCGACGCGGATCGGCAGGCGGCCCCCTCCGCGCTCGAGCGCACGCTCGAGGGCGGCGACGTCGGGCGCGCCGAGGCCCATGTCGATGGCGGCGGTGACCCCCGAGGCCCGGTAGTGGTCGAAGGCCGCGGCCAGGGCGGCGTCGATGCTCTCCTCGGTCTCGACGCTCTCGAGGAAGTCACGCATCAGCCCGAGCGCCGCCGTCTCGTGCAGCAGTCCCGTCGCCACCCCGTCGGCGTCACGGGTGATCGCGCCACCGATCGGGTCGGGCGTGTCGTCGTCGATGCCGAGCTCGCGCAGCGCGGCGGTGTTGACCCAGCCGGTGTGCACGTCGTTCGAGATCAGGTAGACCGGACGGTCGGGGATGACGGCGTCGAGCATCTGGCGCGTCGGCGCGGCTCCGTCGAGGGGCCCGTAGAGCCAGCTTCGGCCCACGATCCGGGGAGCCTCGGGGTCGGCCGTCGCGGCCGCGGCCAATCGCGTCTGCACGTCCGCGAGATCGACGGAGGTGAGCAGGTCGACCTGGCGTAGCGAGGTGCCCATCCCGATCAGGTGGGTATGGGCATCGACGAAGCCCGGCAGCACCAGGGCCCCGTCGAGCTCGACGACCTCGTCGATCCCCTCGATCCCCCCGACGCCGAGCGGGGCGCCGAGTGGGGCTTCGGTGTCGGCGCCGACGTAGACGATCACCCCGTCCCGGACGACGAGGGACTCGGCCCACGAGTTCTCGCCGGTGTGGACACGGCCGTGGCGGTAGTGGACGGTGCTCATGCGACGAAGGACCTCCGGGCGGCGCGGTAGCGGGGCATCAACAACAGGTAGGCGAGGCCGGGCAGGAAGCTCCCGATCCAGACGGAGACGTCGACGCCGTTCAGCCACCCCGCGATCCAGCCGGTGTAGCTGGCGCCGGTCGAGAAGACGACCGCGGCAGACATCGCGCTCACCGCGATGCCGAGCACGCAGCACAGGACGCCCACGACGTTGACGCCGCCGGAGTACCAGTACGGGCTCGCGGGGCTCTCGTCGCACAGGCCCGGTCCGTCGTAGCGGTTGCGCCGGAGCAGCATGTCGGCGACGTACACCGACATCACCGGCCCGAGGACGACGACGGCGAGCTGCAGGGCGTTCTGCACGGTGTCCAGGAAGTTCGAGATGAGCACGGCGTACAGGGTCATCAGTGTGCCCACGGTCCCGTCGAGCAGGACCGTGCGGGTACGGCGCCACCGGATGCCGACCACCTGCAGCGCCAGCCCGGAGCTGTAGGCCGTCATGGCGTTGTTGGCGACCGTGCCGAGGATGACCGCGATCAGGAAGATGGGACCGAACCACGAGGGCAGGACCTCGTCCAGGGCGCGCACCGGGTCGCTCATGTCGAGCGAGGTCGCGGCGAGCACGCCGACGATCGTGAAGGCCATGTTCGGCAGGACGGAGCCGATCGTGGTCCACCAGACGACCGAGACGGGTGACGTGCTCGACGGCAGGTAGCGGGCGAAGTCGGCGCTGTTGTTGTAGGAGAGCGGGGACGAGGCGATCGTCGCGACGCCGGCGGCGAGGCTGCCCCAGAGCAGTGCACCGTGCAGCGGCGCCTGCGGCTGGTAGCCCCAGTCGGCCTTGGTCAGCACGTAGACGGAGGCGATCACGAAGACGGCGACCAGCGTCCACGCGAGCGGCTGGTAGAGCCGCACGATCAGGCCGTGGCCGTAGACGCTGATCACGAGCGTCACGGCCGAGACGAGCAGGATCAGCACGACCTTGACCGGGTCGCTGGCGCTGATGCCGACCCGGTGGGCCAGCTCGAAGCTGACCACCGCCACCGTCGCCCAGTTGATCGCGAGGTAGCAGACGCTGATGAACCAGCCGTTGACCAGGATCGCGACGCGATTGGCGCGGGAGCCGAAGAGGGCGCGCATGATCACCTCGCTCGGCGTGCCCGCGGCCGGACCACTCGCGGCGACGATGCCGGGGAAGATCGCGAAGAGGCTCCCGACCACCACCACCCCGACCGCCTGCCACAGCGACAGCCCGAAGACGGCGATCAGCAGGCCGCCGATGAGCAGGTTGAGGTAGTTGACGTTCGGAGCCGCCCACACCGCGAAGAGCTCGCGGGCGCGGCCGTGCCGCTCGGTCTCCGGGATGTGGTCGATGCCGTGCGTCTCGACGCGGGTGGCCGTGTCGGCTGCGTCGACCGGGCGACGGCCCTGCGACTCGGGGGTGGCGGTGGTGGTCATCTGTTCTCCCGTAGGTGTGAAGCGATGAGGCAGCACGCTAGGGACCCAAATCGTTTTGGAGAAGGGGTTCGGGCAGATAACCTTCGCGCCATGTCAGAGTCACCGGCCTCGCGGAGGGGGCGACCGAGGATCCAGGACGTCGCCCGCAAGGCCGGCGTCTCGATCACCACCGTGTCGCACACCTTCAGCGGGAACGGGACCGTCGCGCCCCTCACCCGCGAGCGGGTGCGGCGGGCGGCCTCCGCGCTCGGCTACCGCCCCGACGTCCTGGCGCGCGGCTTGCGCAACAACCGTCTCGGCGTGATCGCCCTGGTCCTGCGCACCCTCGAGGGCGGGCCGCCGGAGGGCATCGACTACGTCCTCCAGTTCGCCGGGGCGGCCGCGGTGGAGGCGATGAAGCTGGGCTACGGACTGATGCTGGTCGCCGACCCGACCAGCCCCGGGGCACCAGCCACCGCGATGGCCTGCGACGGATTCATCGTCACCGAGCCGGTCCGGGACGACCCCCTCGTCGACGTGCTGCACAACGACGGCATCCCCTACGTGGCGGTGGGCCGGATCCCGGGCCGCGAGCTCCCGGCCCTGGACATCTTCACCGAGCCCATCACCCGGCGCGTCCTCGACCGGCTGCACGCCGGCGGCGCCCGACGCATCGCCCTCGTCGCGGGCACCGAGCCCAACGCGTGGAACATCGACACCGAGGCGGTCTACACGACGTGGGCGCGACGTCACCGCCAGCCCGTGCGCGTCGTCCGCGCCCCGGAACGCGATGCCAGCCGCGGCGGACGCGAAGCCGTCGACCGACTCTTCGTCGGCGACGACCCGCCCGATGCGCTCTACTGCCTCACCGGCGAGCACGCCGTCGGTGCCGTGGCGCGCCTGCGCGAGCGTGGGCTCGCCGTGCCCGAGGACGTCCAAGTTCTCTGCGGGTCGGACGCCACCCACGTGCGCGCCGCCGAACCGCAGATCACCGCGGTCGACCTGCAACCCGAGCTGCTCGCCCGGCTCGCGGTCATCCGGCTGGTCAACCGTCTGGACGGCACCCACCATCCCGAGCCGGAGGAACCCGCCACCGGACGGCTGGTCGAGCGCGACTCGACCAGCCGGACACACCGGCGGCGCCGAGGGTAGGAGGAGGAGACGCCACCCGGAACGGCGGCGGGGGCGCGAGCGGCGGGCGGCGGGCGGGCCCGTCATTCCCCACCCCGGCGTACCGGCGATGAGAGGATCGGCGGCATGGACCTCCCGGTGATGCCACCCGTCCTGCCGATGCTGGCCAAGTCGATCGCCTCGGTGGAGAAGGTGCCGGCGCCCGAGACCTTCTCGTTCGAGCCCAAGTGGGACGGCTTCCGGTGCCTGGTGTTCAAGGACGGCGACGAGGTCGAGCTGGCCTCGCGCAACACCAAGCCCCTGACCCGCTACTTCCCCGAGGTGGTCGAGGCGATGCGGACCCAGCTGCCGGCGCGGTGCGTGCTCGACGGCGAGCTCTTCGTCGCCAGCGGCAACCGCCTGGAGTTCGAGGTGCTCCAGGAGCGGATCCACCCGGCCGCCTCCCGGATCAGGCTGCTCTCCGAGCAGACCCCTGCCTCCTACGTCGCCTTCGACCTGCTCGCCCTCGACGACGACTCGCTGCTCGACCGCCCCTTCTCGGAGCGCCGCGCCGCACTCGAGGCCGCCCTCGCCGGCCTCCCCGAGGAGGGCCCGTGCCACCTCACCCGCACTACCACCGACCCGGCCGAGGCGACGGCCTGGTTCACCCGGTTCGAGGGCGCCGGCCTGGACGGCGTGATGGCGAAGCCGCTCGCGGCGCCGTACGCGCCGAACCAGCGCACGATGCTCAAGATCAAGCACGCGCGTACGGCCGACGTGGTGCTCGCCGGCTACCGGCTGCACAAGACGTCGACCCCGGAGACTCCCCTGCTCGGCTCGCTGCTGCTGGGGCTGTACGACGACGACGGCGAGCTGCAGCACATCGGCGTCGCCGCGTCCTTCACCGCGAAGCGGCGCGCCGAGTTGATCGCCGAGCTGGCTCCCCTGGAGGTGCCGATCGAGGAGCACCCGTGGGGGCGCTGGCAGGAGTTCCTGACCGCCAACCCCGATCGCGTTCCCGGCACCCAGAGCCGCTGGTCCTCCGGGAAGGACCTGAGCTTCGTCCCGTTGCGCCCCGAGCGGGTGCTGGAAGTGGGCTACGACCACATGGAGGGCCGCCGCTTCCGGCACACCGCGCAGTTCAAGCGCTGGCGGCCGGACCGTGACCCCACCTCGTGTGGCTACGACCAGCTGGACGAGCCCGTCTCGTACGACCTCAACCAGGTTCTGGGCGACTGAGTTCTGGGTAGTGTCGGAGGCATGGCTGACACTGACAACACCGCGTCGAGCACGGGCCCGGACGATGAGCCGAGCACCGGGACGTACGACGTCGTCCTCCTCGTCGAGCAGGCGCTGACCGCCGCCGATGCCGCACGCGTCCACTCCCTCCACGAGGGCATCGAGGGACCGGTGGTCTACCACGTGCTGCTGCCCGTCGACGACGCCGCGGCCCGGGTCGAGGCCGCGATGGGCTCCCTGCCGAGCAGCGAGCTGCTGGGCGCCCCGAGCATCCTCGCCGAGGGCGCGGACCTGGCAGCGGTGGAGAAGGACGCCCGCGAGCGCGCGGAGGCCGACCTGGCCGCGACCCTCGACGTGTTGACGAAGGACGGCGCCACCGCCGTCGGGGGCCTGGTGGAGGACGCGATCAAGTCGCTCGCCGCCACCGTGCAGCAGGTCGACGGCCGCGAGGTGATCATCCTGACCCGCCCGCACGTGGTCGCGGAGTTCTTCCACGTCGACTGGACCGCCCAGGCCCGCCGCAAGCTGGGCGTACCCGTGCTGCACCTCCTGGAGCACGAGAGCTTCGCGGAGCAGGCCGGCGAGGAGTACGGCGCGACCGGCCTCTGACCCCGGCCTCTGAACCCGGCTTATGAACCCGGCCGATGAACCACAGCACCGATCCGGCCGACCGGTCAGAAAATGTATCCGTTCTGTTACCGATCTACGCCGGCTTGTCGCCGCATCGAGGGTTACGCGCGGGTAAAGTTCGATGAGCGCTTGCTCCTGGGGGACGCAGGCGCACCGTGCGGCTTCGAAGCACCGTGGACTTGTCCGAGCAGAAGGTCGGGGGACTCTCTGCTCCGTGTTTCGTAAGAGGCCCGCTGCGCGATCGGGGGATCAGCGCGGCGGGCCCTGCCCCATTTTCAGGGGCCCTCGGGCCGGGTCGTCAGCGACCCTGGGCGGACACCATCGCCTCCGTCGAGCCGATCGAGGCCCGCAGACGGGACGCGAAGGCGACGAACTCCGGATCGGCGCGCAGCTCGGGGGCCGAGGCCGAGCTCCGGGTGAAGTCGACCGCGTGATCCTCGATCACCCGCCCGGGACGGGGGCTCATCACCAGCACCCGGGTCGCGAGCAGTGTCGCCTCCTCGACGCTGTGGGTGACGAAGACGATCGTCTTGCCGGTCTCCTTCCAGATCCGGCGCAGCTCCTCCTGCAGGTGCTCACGGGTGAAGGTGTCGAGGGCACCGAACGGCTCGTCGAGCAGCAGCACCTCCGGGTCGGCCGCGAGCGCGCGGGCGATCTGGGTGCGCTGCTGCATGCCACCGGACAGCTCGTAGACCCGACGCTCGGCGAAGTCGCTCAGCCCGACCCGCGCCAGCTCCGCGTCGACGACCTGCCGACGCTCGGCCTTGGGCACGTGCTGCAGCTCCAGTCCGAGCTCGACGTTGCCGGCCACGCTGCGCCAGGGCAGCAGCGAGGACGAGTGCTGGAAGACGACGCCGCGCCGCCGGCCGGGACCTACCACCACGTCGTCACCGAGGCGCACCTCGCCGGCGCTCGGGCGCCGCAGCCCGGCGACGATCTCCAGGAGGGTGGACTTGCCGCAGCCCGAGGGGCCGACGAGCGCGACGAAGGAGCCGGCCTCGATCGCGAGGCTGGTCGGCGTCAGCGCGGTGACCGGCTCGGCCCCGCGGGAGTGGTAGGTGTGGCCGACCCCGTCCAGGACGAGGTCGGCCGCACCGGAGGTGGAGCGACTCACTTCGAGGCCGCCGCGAAGGTGGCAGCAACAGCGTCGGTGTACTGCTGCTCGTCCGCCACGCTGTCGATCTGGCCCAGGCCCTGGTTGAACTGCGCCTCGGCGTAGAGGTTGCCGGCCAGCTGCTTGCCGAGGTACGTGTCCCCCGCCTGGTCGGCGGCGTTGACGTAGATCAAGCCCTTGGTCTGCTCCTCGGCGTCGGCCGGCGTGATGTTCTCCTCCGCCGCGATCGAGTCGTACGCCTTCTGGTCACCGGCCTGCAGCTGTCCAACCGCCTCGTTCTCGGCGTCGATCCAGGTCTGCACCGCCTCGGGGTAGGAGTCGGCGAACTTCTTCGAGACCACCGCCAGGTCGTAGGTCGTCTGGCCCTTGGCCGCCAGCTGCGAGCTGTCGACGAGGGTCGTACCGCCGGTGAGCTGCGAGAGGGTCGGGTTCCACACGTAGGCGGCGTCGATCTGGCCCGCCTTCCAGGCGGCCAGGATGGCGTCCGGCTCGGAGTCGATGATGTTGACCGAGCTGGGGTCGACCCCGGCGTCCTTGAGTGCGGCGAGCAGGCTGTAGTGCGAGGTCGAGGCGAACGGCGTCGCCACGGTCTTGCCCTTGAGGTCGGCGATCGAGTCGATGCCGGGCTTGGCCACCAGGGCCTCCGCGTTGCCGATCACGTCGTAGATCCACGGGACCTCGTACGCGATGCCGGTGGAGAGGCCGCGTGAGACCGGGCTCGAGCCGGCCAGGCCGATGTCGAGGCTGCCCGCCGCGAAGGCCGTGTTTACGTCGCCGCCCGAGGCGAACTGCTGCCACTCGATCTTCACCCCATCACCGAAGGCCTTCTCGAGGAGCTGCTGGTTCTTGACGATCAGGTCGCCGTTGGTGACGAGCTGGTAGCCGATCCGGATCGTCTTCGGCTGGCCCGACGCGTTCGCGGAGTCGTCGGAGCTGCCACATCCGGCCAGACCGAGCGCGGTTCCGGTGACCAGGCCGGCCACGAGGAGGGTGCGGCCCAGGAGACGGCGCACGGGACGGCGCAGGGTGGTGCGGGACATCGTCTGTTCTCTTTCTTTCGGATTCTCGGATGTATCGGTGGTGTTCAGGCGCGGCCGCGCCACGGCGCGACGCGACGTTCGAGGAGGCGCAGCGCCGCGTCGATGGCGATGGCGGTGAGCCCCACGACGATGACCGCGAGGATCGCGATGTCCGCTCGGAGCTGCCGCTGCGACGCCCAGGCGAGGCCGCCCAGTCCCGGGGTGCCATTGACCGACTCGGCGGCCACGATCGTGGTCCAGGCGAAGCCGGAGGCGAGCCGCAGGCCGGTGACCACGTCGGCCGCGATGGAGGGCAGCACCACCGTCCGGATCAGGTCGAACCGGCCGGCTCCCAGCACCAGCGCGGCGCTGACCCGCTCGTGCCGGACGTTGCTGACGCCGGCCGCGGTGGCGATGGTGATCGGCGCGAAGGCGGCCAGGAAGAGCAGCCAGATCTTCGAGCCGTCGTCAATGCCGAACCACAGGATGAGCAGTGGGAAGTAGCCGAGGGGCGGCAGCGCCTTGAAGAAGTCGACGGCGGGTCCGAGGATCCGATCGGCGATGCGGGAGAGCCCGATCAGCAGTCCCAGCGGGACACCGACGAGGGTGCCCCAGAAGAGGCCGATCAGGACCCGGCGCAGGCTCGCGGCGAGGTGCTCCCACAGGTAGTGCCCGGCCAGCCCCTTGACCCCGTCGTGGGTCGTGACCGACTGGATGAACGCATGCCAGACCTTGTCCGGCCCCGGGAGCAGGAGGTCGCTGAAGCGCCCGGACGCGGCCGCGAGCCACCAGATCCCGACGGCGATGAGGGCGGCCGTGAGGCCGCCGTACCAGGTGCGGTTGGCTCGGCCCGACTCCGCGGCTTCGAGACGGCGGTCGACCCAGCCGACGCGGCGCCCCTCCGTGCCGCGGGCGCCTGTGCCGCGCAGCGCGATGCCGCTCACTGCGGCCGCTTCCAGAGGCCGCGGCGCTCCAGCTCGGGCAGGACGCCCTCACCGAACCAATACGCCTCCTCGAGGTGCGGGTAGCCCGAGAGCACGAACTCCGAGACGCCGACTGCGGCGTACTCCTCGATGAGGTCCGCGATCTCGGCATGGCTACCGACGAGAGCGGTGCCGGCGCCGGCGCGCAGGAGGCCGACCCCTGCCCACAGGTTCGGATGGATCACCAGTCCGTCGCGGCGGCCCCGATGCAGGTCGAGCATGCGGCGCTGGCCCTCCGAGGCGCTCTTGCGCAACCCGTCCTGGACCGCCGCGATCTCCTCGTCGGAGACATGCGCGAGCAGGCGCTCGGCCTCGGCCCAGGCCGCCTCGGAGGTGGCGCGGGCGATGGAGTGCAGCCGGACGCCGAAGCGGAGCTCGCGACCGTGGGCGTCCGCGAGCTCGCGGACCCGCGTGATCTTCTCGCCCACCGCCGCCGGCGGCTCACCCCACGTGAGGTAGACGTCGACATGCCGGGCCGCCACTTCGAGCGCCTCGGGCGAGGAGCCCCCGAAGTAGAGCTCGGGGATGGGGCTCGGGATCTGCTCGAGCCGGGCGTCGCGTACGAACAGGTGCTTGCCCTCGAAGTCGACGGTCTCGCCGCTCCACAGCGATCGCACGACGTGGAGGAACTCGCCGGCCCGCTCGTAGCGTGCGGCCTTGTCCAGGTCGTCGCCGTACATCAGCTGCTCGTGCTCCTCGCCGCCGGTGACGACGTTGAGCAGCAGGCGTCCCTCGCTGAGGTTCTGGAAGGTGCCGGCCATCTGGGCGGCCAGATAGGGCGAGGTGAGCCCGGGGCGGAAGGCGACCAGGAAATCGAGCCGTTTGGTCACGCCGGTCAGCATCGCCGTGGAGATCCAGGCGTCGTCGCACCAGGAGCCGGTCGGCGTGAGCGCCGCCACGAAGCCGAGCTGTTCGGCGCTCCTGGCGATCTGACCCAGGTAGTCGATCGTGTGGGGACGGGACGCACCCAGCACGTCGACTCCGTGCCCACCCCCGACGATGTCCCGCCCGTCACCACCGTTGGTGGGGAGGAACCAGTGGAACCGCAGCCCGCTCACATCCATACCCTTCTAGTTGAAGTATTTCACTAGACATTGGAGACTAGCCATATGTCGTGGGCGGTCACAAGTCCCACGTGACCGTGAATCACCGACCCGGTGGTCGGCATTGCCGCCCACGAGAGGAGCGCCAGCCGTGCGCCTGGAACAGCTCGAGTACGTCGCGGCCGTCACCCGGACCGGATCCCTCCGGCAGGCGAGCGAGCAGCTGCATGTCTCCAAGCCGGCCCTGTCGGAGGCGATCTCCCGACTCGAGCGCGAGCTCGGCGTGAGCCTGCTGGACCGCAAGCGCTCGGGAGCCAGGATGAGCCGCCAGGGGCGCGACCTCCTGCCCCTCATCACCGAGCTCCTCGATGTCGCCGAGCGACTGCGGCGCGCCGCCGGCCACGAGGCGCGCAGCAGCACGGTGGTCCGGGTCGGGACCGTCAACACCGCGATGGCGACGGTCGTCGCGCCCAGCCTGCGCGCCTTCCAGCAGAGCCACCCCCGCACGGGCGTGGAGATGATCGCGCTGACCCCCGCCGAGATCCTGCAACACCTCGAGGAGGGCTCGCTCGACTTCGGGCTGGTCAACATCCTGGAGAGCGACGACCTGCCGGCCACGCTGCGCGGCACCGATCTGATGGCTTGCTATCCGACGGTCGTGCTGCCGGCCGGCCACCCCCTCGCCACGAACGACCGGATCACCGCGGACCAGCTGCGCGCCGAGCGGTTCGTGCTCGTCCGCGCCGGATTCCTGATGCATCGCTTCGCCCACCGGCTCTTCGGCGATCTGCTGCCGCAGACCTGCCACACCGCGGACGGCGGCGAGATCGGCAAGCTGATGGTCGCCCAGGGTCTGGGTGTGATGCTGCTCCCGGACTTCAGCGTCGCCGGCGACCCGCTCGAGCAGGCCGGCCTGATCGTCCGGCGTCCGCTCGCCGAGCCCTCACCGACCGTGCGTCTCGTCCTCATCGAGCGCCGCACCACCACCCTCAACGGGCCGGCGAGCGCGTTGCGCGATGCGCTGATCGTGCACGCCGAGGCGGCGAGCCGCGCTGGCGAGGCCTGCTGCCCCGGCTAGGAGTCGATCCGGTTGCCGTGCTCGTCCCAATGCTCGGCGACCTTCTTCGAGGGCTGCACCCGGGGCGGCTCGCCCGGCATCTTGGGGTAGTCCGGCGGGAAGTTGAGCTCGCCGCCGGGCAGCGTCTCCCACAGCTCGAGGAGCGGCTCCAGCCCGTACGCCTGCTCGTCCATCGACGCCCACGCGTCCCCCTCGGAGGCGAGGAAGTCCGGGGTCGTCACGACGTTGTGCTCGCGCGGGTCACGCACCTCCGCGAGCCGGGCCCAGGTCATCGGCGTGCTCACCGGGGCGCCGGGCCTGGCCCGGACGGACCACGCCGAGGCGATCGTACGATCGCGGTTGTTCTGGTTGAAGTCGATGAAGATCGACCCGTCCGGGCGCTGCTCCTTCCACCAGCTCGTGGTCACTCCCCCGTCTCGGCGCTCGAGCTCGCGGCCGAGGCCGATCGCGGCGTGGCGCAGCTCCTCGAAGGACCACTCCGGCCGGATCCGGACATAGATGTGGATGCCGCGGTTGCCGCTGGTCTTCGCGTAGCCGCGCAGGCCGAGCTCCTCGAGCAGCTCGCGGGTGACGTCCGCGACCCGCTGGGCGTCCGCGAAGACCGCACCCGGCTGCGGGTCGAGGTCGATCCGCAGCTCGTCGGGACTGTCCACCAGTGGGCGGCGCACCGGCCAGGGGTGGAAGGTCAGGGCGCCCATCTGTGCGGCCCAGACCAGGGAGCCCGGCTCGGTCGGACAGAGCTCGTCGGCGCTGCGACCGCTGGGGAAGGTGATCGGCACGGTCTCGACCCAGGAGGGGGCGCCCTTGGGCAGGCGCTTCTGGTAGAAGCCGTCGCCCTCCTTGTCGAACGGCCCGAGCGCCAGCCGCATCCCCTCGCGCCAGCCGTCGGGCCAGCGCTCCATCGCCGTCGGGCGCTCCCCGATCGCGCGCATCAGCGGCTCGCCGACCTCGCCGAAGTAGCGACAGATCTCGAGCTTCGTCAGGGCCGGGGTGCGCTCGGTCGCCTCGAAGACCACCCGGCCCGGGCTGGAGATCCTGATCTCTCGCTCACCGGCGGCGACGTACGCGTCCTGGGCCATGGGGCCACCGTAGACGCCGGTGGCCCCATGGCCCAGGAACCGTCCGTCGGCGTTGTTGCGTGCCCGTTCGCCGAAACCGGGCCATGCGTTCACTTCACGTTAGACGGCGTCAGCACGATGCGGGCCATGTCCCTCATCTCGGCACGCAAGCGCGCCGCTGTCGCGGCCTTCGCGACCGCCACCGCGCTCCTGTCCCCCGCCCTCCTGTCGATCTCGGCCCACGCCGCCGGTGTCGCCCCCGCGAGCACGAAGGCGTACGCCGGTGTCATCCCGTTCACGGCCGCCGACGTCACCCTGATCAGCGGCAGCGACTGGACCGTCTCGTGGACCGCCCCGGCGGACGTCACCTCGGTGAAGGTCTTCGTCGGCACCAGCGCCACCAGCTTCCCGACCACCCCGACCGCGACCAGCACGACCGCTGCCGGCGCCGTCACCATCTCCAGCGCCACCCGCCCATGGGTGAAGCTCGTCGCGTCGTACGGCGCGCCGCTGGTCGTCTCCAGCCGCAACCTCGGCCTGGCCAGCGACGCCAACCTGCGCGATGCGGGCGGCTACCGCACCACCACCGGCCAGTGGGTGAAGGAGGGCGTGGTCCTGCGCAGCCAGGCGCTCTCGATCAGCGACGCGGACAAGCCGGCCTTCAACGCGCTGGGCATCTCCTCGGACTACGACCTCCGCACCAGCTGCGAGGCGATCTCCGCGCCCGACTACGTCCCGGCCGGCACGACCCGCCTCCACCTCAACGTGATGGGCGACGGCACCATCACCGCCCCCGACGCCACCACCTGCGCCGCGGCGTCGCAGATCCCGTCCGGTCTCAACACGCCCGCCGCGGCGGCGAGCATGATGACGCAGGGCGAGGTCGCGTTCGTCGACAGCGACACCGCCAAGACAGCGTTCAAGAGCCTCTACACCGGCATCCTCGGCGACAGCGGCGTCAGCCTCTACCACTGCACCGCCGGCAAGGACCGCACCGGTTGGGCCTCCGCGGCGCTGCTCACCCTGCTCGGCGTCCCGGCAGGCACGGTGATGAACGACTACCTGCTGAGCAACACCTACTACCTGGCCGGCGCCGGGCAGCAGTCGCTCGCCGCCATCGAGAAGGCCACCCACGACGGTGCCGTCGCGAAGGGCGCCACCGAGGAGCAGGCCACCGCGGCGGCCCAGGCGATGGTGGCGACGTACACGCCGCTGATGCAGGTCCGCGCCGAGTACCTCCAGGCCGGCCTCGACCAGGTCGCCCAGGAGTACGGCTCCATGGAGAACTACTTCGAGAAGGGCCTCGGCCTGAGCCGGGCCCAGGTCGACGGCCTGCGCGCAAAGCTCCTGACCGGTGCCGCGATCCCCGCCGCGAGCACCACCGCTCCGAAGCTCTCGGTCGCCAAGCCGACGCTGAAGGGCAAGGCGAAGGTCGGCGGGCACGTCACCGCCGTCGTGAAGGCTCCGGCCGGCGCCAGCGTCTCCTACCAGTGGCTGGCCAACGGCACGTCGATCAAGGGCGCGACCAACGCCACCCTCAAGCTCACCAAGGCTCTCCAGGGCAAGCGCATCTCCCTGAGGGCCGTCGTCGCCAAGAGCGGCTACACCTCGGCCACCGTCTCGACCAAGGCGGTCAAGATCAAGCGCTGACCTCGACACCAGCAGCTCCACCGGACGCCGGTCCCGCAGCATGGGGCCGGCGTCCGGTGCATCCGTACACTGGGAGCGTGGCCTACAACCTGGAGAAGTCCGACGCCGAGTGGCGTGAGCAGCTGTCGCCCGAGGAGTACCACGTGCTGCGCGAGGCGGGCACGGAGCGGGCGTTCACCGGCGAGTACACCGACACCGAGACGGTCGGCGTCTACCGGTGCCGCGCCTGCCAGACCAAGCTCTTCGAGTCCGACACGAAGTTCCACTCCGGCTGCGGCTGGCCGTCCTTCTACCAGCCGGTGACCGACACGATCGAGTACATCGAGGACGAGTCGTACGGCATGAAGCGGGTCGAGGTGCGGTGCGCCAACTGCGGCTCCCACCTCGGGCACGTCTTCCCCGACGGGTACGGCACGCCCACCGGCGACCGCTACTGCATCAACTCCCTCTCGATCAGCCTGGAGCCCGCCGGCGAGTAGCGCCGATCCCCTCCGCCCGCGCCCAGGACTTCCCGAGCGCGGGCGGTTCCGCCATCCTTTCCCCGACCACATCGGACGAGGAGAGGTTGCGGCATGCGACTGGGCTGGGATCTGCACGGAGACGGACGGACGGTCCGCGAGGGCGAGATCGTGCTGCCGTGGGAGCGGCTGAGCTGGCCGCGGACCATCGGGCTCGGCGCCCAGCACGTGGTCGCGATGTTCGGCGCCACCTTCCTGGTGCCGCTGCTGACCGGCTTCCCGCCGAGCACCACCCTGTTCTTCTCCGGCGTCAGCACGCTGCTGTTCCTGGTCCTGACCGGCAACCGGCTGCCGTCCTACCTCGGCTCCTCGTTCGCCTTCATCGCCCCGATCACCGCGGCGATGGCGGACTCCTCGGTCGGGATGGGCGGCGCGCTCTTCGGCGTCGTGGTCACCGGCCTACTGCTCGCTCTGGTCGGCGTGATCGTGATGGTGACCGGCACCGGCTGGATCGAGGTGCTGATGCCGCCGGTCGTCACCGGCGCCATCGTCGCGTTGATCGGCCTCAACCTGGCCACCGCGGCGACCGGCAACTACCAGGCCAAGCCGTGGCTGGCCACCATCACCCTGGCCGCGGTGCTCATCACCTCGGTGGCGTTCCGCGGCATGATCGCCCGGCTCTCCATCCTGATCGGTGTCGTCGTCGGATACCTCGCGGCCTGGTTCTCGGGCAGCCTCGACTTCGCCAAGGTGCGCCACGCCGACTGGGTCGGCCTGCCCGACTTCACCCACCCGACGGTGCACTGGTCCGTCGTGCCGACGTTCCTGCCGGTCGTGCTCGTCCTCGTCGCCGAGAACGTCGGCCACGTGCGGGCTGTCGCCCACCTCTCGGGCGAGCCGTCCATCAACAAGGTGACCGGCCGCGCGCTGCTCGGCGACGGCCTCGGCACCACGCTGGCCGGCATCGGCGGCGGCTCCGCGACCACCACGTACGGCGAGAACATCGGTGTCATGACCGCCACCCGGGTCTTCTCCACCGCCGCCTACTGGGTCGCCGGTGTGGTGGCCCTGCTGCTCTCGCTGAGCCCGAAGTTCGGCGCGCTGCTCAACACCGTGCCGGCGGGCGTGCTCGGTGGCGTGACCGTCGCGCTCTACGGCCTGATCGGACTGATCGGCATCCGGATCTGGCTCGACAACGGCGTCGACTTCTCTGCGCCCGTCAACCAGTTCACCGCCGCCGTCGCCCTGGTGATCGGCATCGGCAACCTGACGCTCACCGCCGGGGACTTCACCTTCACCGGCATCGCGCTCGGCACCATTGCCGCGATCGTGGTCTTCCACGGCATGACCGCGATCAGCCGGCTGCGCTCGACCACCTGAGAACCGCTGGCCTGGGAACGACACAGGGCCTGAGCCGCGCCGAAGCGCGACTCAGGCCCTGTTCCATGGCGGGACGTGTCAGTAGCGGAAGGCCCCCACGAGACGGTCCAGCGTGGTCGCCATGCCGGCCAGCTCGGCGGCCGCGGACGAGGTGCCCTGCGCGCCGGCCTGCGCCTGGGTGGTGGCGCCCGCGACCCGGGTGATGTCCTCGGCGATGCCGGTCGCACCGCTCGCCGCCTCGGTCACCGAGCGGGCGATCTCGTTGGTGGTCGCGGTCTGCTCCTCGACGGCACTGGCGATGGTGCCGGTGATGTCGTTGATCTGACCGATCACGCTCGTGATCCGGGTGATCGCCTCGACGGCGCTGGTGGTGTCGCCCTGGATCGCGTCGATCCGCTGGCTGATCTCCTGGGTCGCCTTGGCGGTCTCGGAGGCGAGCTCCTTCACCTCGTTGGCCACCACCGCGAAGCCCTTGCCGGCGTCGCCGGCCCGAGCGGCCTCGATGGTCGCGTTGAGGGCCAGCAGGTTGGTCTGCTCCGCGATCGCGGTGATGACCTTGATGACCTGGCCGATCTCGGCACTCGAGGCGCCGAGCGAGTCCACGGTGGTCCGTGCGTCGTTGGCCACGATCACGGCCTCCGCCGCGACCGTCGAGGCGTCGGTGGCGTTGCGCGCGATCTCGCGGATCGAGGAGGACATCTCCTCCGCGGCCGTGGCGACGGTGGCGACGTTGGCGCTGACCTGCTCGGCAGCCGCCGAGACGTTGCCGGCCAGGTCCGAGGCGTGGCCGGTGCCACGCGACATGTCGTTGCTGACGGCGGTCAGCTCCTCGGCAGCCGCGGCCATCGAGGTCGAGGTCTGGCCGATCTCCGAGATGGAGACCCGCAGCGCGGCGGCGAGCTCGCGCAGCGCGTCGGCGACCTGGCCGAGGGCGTCCTCGCCCACGACGTCGAGGTCATTGGTCAGGTCACCGGTGGCCAGCGCCTGGGCGTAGGTCAGCATGACGCCGACCCGGCGGGCGTCCTCGGTCGCCTTCGCGGCGATCTCGGCGGCACGGGCGCGCTCCTCGTCGGCGGCGGCCTGCTCGCGGGCGCGCTCCTCGGCTGCGGCGGCCTGCTCGCGGGCGCGCTCGGCGTCGGCGGCGGCCTGCTCGGCCTCGTGACGCTCCCGCTCGATCTGCGCCTCGCGGGCGACCCGCTCGGCCTCGGCGGCAGCCTTCTCCTCGGCCGCACGGGCCTCGACCTCGGCACGCTCGACCGCTGCCCGCTGCTGGGCGGCAGCAGCGGCCTCGCGCTCGGCGGCGGCGGCGGCCGACGCCTGGTCGGCAGCGTCGAGCGACACCACGACCTCGTCGATCGAGCGCGCGATCGAGCCGATCTCGTCACGGTTGTCGTGGCCCACACGCTGGGTCCGGTCGCCGGCGGCGATCGCTCGCAGCACGTCCACGACCTTCTGCAGCGGCCGCGAGATCGAGCGGATGATCAGCAGCGCCACCCCGATGAACAGGGCCGCGCCGAGGAGCGCGACGACGATCAGGCTGAGCCGCAGCGTGGTGAGCGAGTCCTTGATCGACTTCGCGTTGTCGTGGGTCGCGTTGGTCGCCATCGTGGTGAGCTGCTGGAACCCGGCGTCGATCTTCATGTAGGGGTCGTACGCCTGGATGATCGCGGCACGGGAGGCGCCGACCTCATCGCCGGCCTGCATCGCCTTGATCGCCTTGAGCTGGATGTTGTCGTGGTAGTCGGTGATGGCGGCCTTGATGCCGCTGAGCGCCTTCGTGGCAGCGGCAGCGCTCGCGGAGTCCCCGAGGGCGGAGGCGGCGGCATCCAGGTGCTTGAGCGCGGCGTTGTAGTCGTCCTCGACGTAGCCGATGCTCTTCTGCGTGATGCCGGGCGACTCCTTCTCGATGGGCGGCGAGTTCAGCGCGGACTCCATCATGTCGTCGCTGGAGACCCAGTCGTTGTAGGCGGCGTTCATCTCGGCGATCGACGCGGAGGTGACCGTGTTGGTGTCGTTGGCCTTGATCGACGGCGACACGCGCAGGACGCCGATGGTGGTCATCACGGCGAAGACGACGATCGCGATCGCGGCCATCGCGATCAGCTTCTGCCGGATGCTGATCCGGCGGAGCAGGCCGAGTCGCGAACCCTCACCCTCCCCGGCGTCGATGAGCGGGGCGGGCCCGGCGTTCCGGTCCTGCTCGGCGCTCCGAGCGAGCGCTCCGTCTCGAGGGTGGTCGAACTCGGTGTCGCGCTGCGGCGGCGCCACGATGGTCATGTCTGTCCTCACGTCAGGTCATTTGCCTTACGTATCGGCAGCCCACCCCAGGACGTGACTATCCGCCGGGGCCATTGGGACAAATTTCACCGACGTGTCTCGACAGATCGACGATCGGACACACATGAGGAACAGGCCGCGCCGTTCGCCGGGGAGGCGAGACGACGCGGCCTGTCACCTTCTACTCAGTAGCGGAACGCCCCGACGAGGCGGTCGAGCGTGGTCGCCATGCCGGCCAGCTCGGTCGCGGCGGACGCGGTGCCCTGCGCGCCGGTCTGCGCCTGGGTGGTGGCACCGGCGACCCGGGTGATGTCCTCGGCGATGCCGGTCGCGCCCGAGGCGGCCTCGGTCACCGAGCGGGCGATCTCGTTGGTGGTGGCGGTCTGCTCCTCGACGGCACTGGCGATGGTGCCGGTGATGTCGTTGATCTGGCCGATCACGCTCGTGATCCGGGTGATCGCCTCGACCGCGCTGGTGGTGTCGCCCTGGATCGCGTCGATCCGGGCACCGATCTCCTGGGTGGCCTTGGCGGTCTCGGAGGCGAGCTCCTTGACCTCGTTGGCGACGACCGCGAAGCCCTTGCCCGCGTCGCCGGCCCGAGCGGCCTCGATCGTGGCGTTGAGCGCCAGCAGGTTCGTCTGCTCCGCGATGCTCGTGATGACCTTGATGACCTGGCCGATCTCGGCGCTGGAGGCACCGAGCGAGTCGACGGTGGTCCGCGCGTCGTTGGCCACGATCACGGCCTCGGCCGCGACGCTGGAGGCGTCGGTGGCGTTGCGCGCGATCTCGCGGATCGAGGACGACATCTGCTCGGCCGCGGTCGCAACGGTGGCGACGTTGGCGCTGACCTGCTCGGCAGCCGCCGAGACGTTGCCGGCCAGGTCGGAGGCGTGCCCGGTGCCGTTGCTCATGTCGGCCGACACCGCCGTCAGCTCCTCGGCAGCCGCAGCCATCGAGGTCGAGGTCTGACCGATCTCCGACATGCTGGCGCGCAGCGCCCCCGCGAGACGACGCAGCGCCTCCGACACCTGACCCAGGCCGTCCTCACCGGAGACCTCCAGCTCACCCGTCAGGTCGCCGGCGGCGAGCTCCTCGGCGTACGAGAGCATGATCGCGACCCGGCGGGCGTCCTCGCTCGCCTTGGCGGCGATCTCCGCGGCACGCGCACGCTCCTCCTCGGCGGCGGCCTGCTCGCGGGCGCGCTCGGCGTCCGCCAGCTCCTGGGCACGCTTGCGCTCCGCGTCCTCGGCGGCACGCTGGGCCTCGAGACGCTCCCGCTCGATCTGGGCCTCGCGCTCGGCGGCGGCACGCTCGGCGACGGCCTTCTCCTCCGCGGCGAGGCGCTCCGCCTCGGCCCGCGCGACATCGGCGCGACGCTCCGCCTCGGCGCGCTCCTCGCGCTCGGCGGCGGCGGCGGCCGACGCCTGGTCTGCAGCATCGAGCGACACCACGACCTCGTCGATCGAGCGCGCGATCGAGCCGATCTCGTCACGGTTGTCGTGGCCCACACGCTGCGTGCGGTCGCCGGCGGCGATCGCTCGCAGCACGTCCACGACCTTCTGCAGCGGCCGCGAGATCGAGCGGATGATCAGCAGCGCCACCGCGATGAACAGCACCGCGCCGAGGATCGCCACGATGATCAGGCTCAGCCGCAGCGACGTGAGCGAGCTGTGGATGTCGTCAGCGCGCTGCGCCGAGACCTGCCCGGCCAGCGTCGTCATCTTGGTGAAGGCCGCGTCCACCTGGTCGTACAGGTCGCTTCCCTGACCCATCGCGATCCGGGCCGCGTTCTTCGTCTGACCAGCCTGCAGGGCCTGGATCGACTTGATCTCGATGTCCGAGTGGTACGAGTCCACCAGCTTCTGCAGCGCCTGGAGACCATCGGTGGCGGTCTTCGCGGTGGCGGTGTGCTGGTCCGCGATGGCGGCGATGGCGCCCTTGAGGTGGGTCTGGGAGTCGAGGTAGTCGGTCGACAGATCGCTGATCATCGCCTCGACGGTGCCCGGCGTCTCGTCCTCGATCGGCGAGCCGGCGAGGGCGGACTGGACGTCGTCGTCGCTGGAGACCCACGCCGTGTAGGCGGCGTTCATCTCGGCGATCGCGCGCGCGGTGGCCGTGTTCGTCGTGTTCGCGCTGAGCGACGGACCGACCCGGAGCACGCCGATGACGGTCATGAGCAGGAAGACCACGATCGCGAGGGCGGCCATCGCGATGAGCTTCTGCCGGATGCTCACCCGGCGCAGCAGGCCGAGACGGGCGCCGCCGCCCTCCCCGACGTCCTGGAGCGAAGTGGGCTCCGGCCCGGTACGAGGGCTCAGCTCGGCGCTCGGGTCGAGCGCTCCGTCGGGAGAGTGGGCGAAGTCGGTGTCGCGCTGCGGTGGCGCCACGATGGTCATGTCTGTCCTCACGTCAGGGCAATTGCTCCTGTACGTATCGGCAGGACACCCCAGGACGTGACTATCCCTGAGCCACGGACCGCGCCGCTCGCGGTGAGACGAGGCGACGCGGTCCGTGAGGCTCGGCTCAGTAGCGGAACGCGCCGACCAGGCGGTCGAGCGTGGTGGCCATGCCGGCGAGCTCGGTGGCCGCGGAGGCGGTGCCCTGCGCCCCGGCCTGCGCCTGGGTGGTCACCCCGGCGACCTGGGTGATGTCGGCCGCGATGCCGTTGGTGCCGGTCGCCGCCTCGGTCACCGATCGCGCGATCTCGTTCGTGGTCGCGGTCTGCTCCTCGACGGCACTGGCGATGGTGCCGGTGATGTCGTTGATCTGGCCGATGACCGTGGTGATGTGACCGATCGCGTCCACCGCGTTCGAGGTGTCGCCCTGGATCGCGTCGATCCGGGCACCGATCTCCTGCGTCGCCTTCGCCGTCTCGGCGGCGAGCTCCTTGACCTCGTTCGCCACGACGGCGAAGCCCTTGCCCGCGTCGCCGGCCCGAGCGGCCTCGATGGTCGCGTTGAGGGCGAGCAGGTTGGTCTGCTCCGCGATGCTCGTGATGACCTTGATGACCTGGCCGATCTCGGCGCTGGAGGCACCGAGGGAGTCGACCGTCGCCCGCGCACCGTTGGCCACGACGACGGCCTCGGCGGCCACGGTCGAGGCGTCGGTGGCGTTGCGGGCGATCTCGCGGATCGAGGACGACATCTGCTCGGCTGCCGTGGCCACCGCGCTCACGTTCGCGCTGACCTGCTCGGCGGCCGCCGAGACGTTGCCGGCCAGGTCCGAGGCGTGTCCGGTGCCTCGGCTCATGTCGGCCGACACGGCGGTGAGCTCCTCGGCCGCGGCGGCCATCGAGGTCGAGGTCTGGCCGATCTCCGACATGCTGGCGCGCAGCGCGCCGGCCAGACGACGCAGCGCCTCCGACACCTGACCCAGGCCGTCCTCGCCGGAGACCTCCAGCTCACCCGTCAGGTCGCCGGCGGCGAGCTCCTCGGCGTACTCCAGCATGATCGCGACCCGGCGCGCGTCCTCGGTCGCCTTGGCCGCGATCTCCGCGGCACGCGCACGCTCCTCATCGGCGGCGGCCTGCTCACGGGCCCGCTCGGCGTCCGCGAGCTCCTGGGCACGCTCACGCTCCGCGTCCTCAGCGGCACGCTGGGCCTCGAGGCGCTCCCGCTCGATCTGCGCCTCGCGCTCAGCGGCGGCACGCTCGGCGATTGCCCTCTCCTCCTCGGCGCGACGCTCCGCCTCGACCTTCTCGATCTCGGCCCGCCGCTCGGCCTCGGCCCGCTCCTCGCGCTCCAGCTGGGCGGCGGCAGCGGCGATGTCGGCGGCGTCCAGGGACTGCACGACCTCGTCGATCGAGGTGGCGATCGCGCCGATCTCGTCCTGGTTGCGGTGGTTCACCCGCTGGCTGCGATCGCCCGAGGCGATGGCGCGCAGCACCTCGACGACGCGGCTCAGCGGTCCGCTGATCCCGCGCACGATGACGATCGCCACCGCGAGGAAGAGCAGCGCTCCGACCAGCGCGATCACGATCGTCAGCGCTCGCAGGCTGGTCGCGGAGCTCCGGATCTGCGTGTTCCGGTCGACGACCAGCTTGTTGGTGACGTCGTTGATCTCGTTGAACTTCACCTTGAGGTCGTCGCCGATCGCGCTCAGGTCCCCGTCGGGGTCGACCGCGAGTGCCGCCGCCCCGGCCGCGTCACCCGCGTCGATCCGGTCACGGACCTTGCCGAAGGCGGTGACGTAGTCCTGGACCCGGGCCAGCACCGCCTGGAGCTTCGTGTTGACCTGCGGCACGGCCCGGTTGTCGATCGCACTCTGCAGGTGCTTCTCGGTGGCCGCGATGTTGGTGTCGTAGCTGTCCAGCTTCGCCTTGATGAGGTTCGCGTCGGCGTCCTTCATCTGCGCGGCCGTGGTGACGTTCCGAGCATCGCCACGAGCCAGCGCCCAGCTCAGGTAGGCGCTCGCCGTGTCGTTGCTGACCTGGATGGTGCCCGTGTTCTCATCGACGTTCGAGACGACCGGGCCGACCTTGAGCACGCTGATGCTCGACATGAGCGCGAAGACGACGATACCGAGCGCCGTCATCGCCCAGAGGCGCTGCTTGATCGTGATCCGCCGCAGTCGCGAGACCTGCCCGGTGGCACGCTGCCCCGTGGTGTCGCGGTTCGACGGCGGCCGGATCGCTGCGCGGGCGGGCGCGACCTCGGTGTCGTGCTCGGAGGCCAGGATGGCCATCGTTCGTCTCCCAACATGTCGAGTGGTGTCGGAAGACCATCGGTACCTACGTGTTAATAAGTAACAGTTTCTGTATGGATCCTGTGAGGGGATCGTCACCATCGTGAGCCCTGCCCGATCCGCCGCTCGGCCCCAGGTCCCTCGAGCTCGGACCCGGGGCCGTCGCCTAGTACTGGAAGGCGCCGACCAGTTGATCGAGGGCCGCCGCCATACCGGCCAGCTCTCCGGCCGCCGACGAGGTGCCCTGCGCCCCGGCCTGGGCCTGGGTGGTGGCACCCGCAACGCGGGTGATGTCCTCGGCGATGCCGGTCGCACCGCTCGCCGCCTCGGTCACCGAGCGCGCGATCTCGTTCGTGGTCGCGGTCTGCTCCTCCACAGCGGTGGCGATCGTGCCGGTGATGTCGTTGATCTGACCGATCACGCTCGTGATCCGGGTGATCGCCTCCACCGCGCTGGTGGTGTCGCCCTGGATCGCGTCGATCCGCTGGCTGATCTCCTCGGTGGCCTTCGCGGTCTCGGAGGCGAGCTCCTTCACCTCGTTGGCCACCACCGCGAAGCCCTTGCCGGCGTCGCCGGCCCGAGCGGCCTCGATGGTGGCGTTGAGCGCCAGCAGGTTGGTCTGCGAGGCGATCGCGGTGATGACCTTGATGACCTGGCCGATCTCGGCACTCGAGGCGCCCAGCGAGTCCACGGTCGTCCGCGCGTCATCGGCCACCGTGACCGCCTCCGCCGCGACCGTCGAGGCCTCGGCGGCGTTGCGCGCGATCTCCCGGATCGAGGACGACATCTCCTCCACGGCGGTCGCCACCGTCGCGACGTTGGCGCTGACCTGCTCCGCCGAGGCCGAGACGTTGCCGGCCAGGTCGGAGGCGTGGCCGGTGCCGCGGGTCATGTCGGTCGACAACGCGGTGAGCTCCTCGGCGGCAGCCGCCATCGAGGTCGAGGTCTCGCCGATCTGGGTCATGCTGAGGCGCAGCGCGTCGGTCAGCCGGCGCAGCGCCTCGGCCATCTGGCCCACAGCGTCCTCGCCGCTCACCTCGAGCGCCGAGGTGAGATCACCCTCGGCGACCCGCTGCACGTACGCCAGCACGATCGCCACCCGCGCCGCGGTCTCCTCCGCGACGCGCGCGGCCTCCGCGGAGCGAGCCGCCTCGACCTCGGCCGCAGCACGCTCCCGGGCCCGCTCGGCGGCGGCCAGCTCCTGCTCACGCTCCCGCTCGGCGGCCGCGGCGGCCTCCTGGGCCTCGCGACGCTCGCGCTCGATCTGAGCCTCGCGCTCGGCGGCGGCACGCGAGGCGACGGCCCTCTCCTCCGCTGCGCGGCGCTCCGCCTCGGCCTTCGCGCTCGCGGCACGACGCTCCGCCTCGGCGCGCTCCTCGCGCTCGAGCTGCGCCGCGGCAGCCGCGACGTCGGCGGCATCCAGCGACGTGACGACCTCGGCGATGGAGTCGGCGATCGAGCCGATCTCGTCGTGCCGCTCGTAGTCGAGACGCTTGGTGCGATCGCCGGCGGCGATCGCCTGGAGCACGGTGACCACCCGGGTGAGCGGGCGGGTGATGCGCCCCACGACCAGCCAGGCGACGACGAGGAAGATCAGCGCACCGACCACGGCGATGACCGTCATCACGATGCCGAGCGCCGAGGCGGCGTCCTGGACCTCGTGCGCGCGATGGGTCGAGCCGGCGTTGGTCTGCTTCACCAGGGTGGCGAGGTCGTCGCGGACCTGCTTGGTCAGGTCGACCGCGGGGCTGGTGTCGTCGAGGATCTTGGCGAGGGCGTCGTCCGTACGGCCTCCGGTGATGTCGGTCTCCACGCCCGGGAGCAGGTCGTGGAACGCGGAGATGTTGGCGCTGATGTGGCTGATCGCCTGGCGGGTCTCCGGGTCGGCGGCCTTGGCGGCGGCTGCCAGCGCGTCGGTGGCGGCGGTGTAGTCGTCCCCGAAGGCGTCGATCCGCTGCTGGGCGTAGGTGGGTGCGCCGTTGACGTTCCACTGGGTGGCGTTGACGTACGCCTGCAGATCGGCCCGCATCAGCGCGAAGCGGTTGTCGGCCTCGCTGATCTGCGCGGCCACCTCCTGGGTCGCGAGGTTCTCCCGGATGTCGGCCTTGACCGGCGCGAGCCGCAGCACGCTGATCGTCGACATCAGCCCGAAGACGATGATGCCGAGGAAGGTCATCCCCCACAGCCGCTGCTTGACCGAGGTCTTGCGCAGCAGGTCGATCCGACCCTTGCGCGCGGTGCGCGGAGCGCGCGGCTGGCGCGCCCGCCTCGGCTTGCGGGCCTTCCGAGCCCCGCGTCCCTTCCCCGCATCGGCGGGATCGATCGGCTCGAACGGCTCGTCCGGAAGCGCGCCACCGCGCTCGAAGGCCACAACGGCCATGGTTCCCTCCCCAGGGTCCGGCAGGGCCCACCCCCGGAGGGCCCGCTCGTTACGGCAGAACCCTGCCGTAACTCACGTCACAGGTAAAGAGGATCGCGGGGAGGCTTCTCCCGGTGGTGAGCCGAGCTCAGGGGAGCTGGCCCAGCAGCTCCGCGACGTCGATGCGCCGACCGGTGTAGAACGGCACCTCCTCGCGCACGTGGCGGCGGGTCTCCGAGCCGCGCAGGTGACGCATGAGGTCGACGATCCGGGAGAGGTCGTCTGCCTCGAAGGCGAGCATCCACTCGTAGTCGCCGAGGGCGAAGGACGGCACCGTGTTGGCGCGGACGTCGGGATAGTCGCGGGCCATCGCGCCGTGCTCGGCGAGCAGGCGCCGGCGCTCGGCGTCCTCGAGGAGGTACCACTCGTAGGACCGGATGAACGGGTAGACGGCGACGTAGTCGTGGGTGCGCTCGTCGGCGAGGAAGGCCGGCAGGTGCGAGCGGTTGAACTCGGCGGGCCGGTGCAGCGCCATCTGCGACCAGACCGGGGTGAGCCGCTGCCCGAAGCCCGTGCGGCGGATGCGGTGGTAGGCGCTCTGCAGCTTGTCCGAGGACTCGGCGTGCAGCCAGAACATCAGATCGGCGTCGGCGCGCAGGCCGGCGACGTCGTAGAGACCGCGCAGGACGACGTCCTCCTCGGCGAAGGCGGTGAGGAGGGCCTCCAGCTCGGCGATCTCGGTGGCGCGCTCGGCGCCGGCCTGGTCGCCGTCCGCCCCATAGAGGTCGTCGAGCGCGAAGACCGACCACATCGTGTAACGGATCGTGTCGTTGAGCTCGTTGATCTTCGCGGCGTTGGACTTGATGTGGGCCTGCGGATCAATTCCCATTGACGTCCTCACTTCGTTCCGGGCGCCAACGGGGCCCTTGGATCGCGCGGCGTTCGATGATGCCCTCGCTGCGCTCGGTCATGAACCCATGATGCCGGAGTCGATCTCGGCGGCCGCACGGTGGGCCGACCCGATCACGGCCGGGATGCCGACGCCGTCGTACGCGGCCCCGCACACGGCGATGCGCCTGCTCGTACGGGCCACGTCGGCGCGGACCCGCTCGACCAGGTCGAGGTGGCCGACCGCGTACTGCGGCAGCCCGTCGACCCATCGCTGCACGTGGACGTCGGCGGGTGCGGCGGTGAGGCCGGCGATGGTCTCGAGGTCGCGGCGCGAGGCCTCGACGAGCTCGGCGTCGTCGCCGCCGAGCGTCTCCCCCGCGCGCCCCAGCGAGGTGCGCAGGTGGACCAGGCCCTCGGCCCGGCCGGCGTCGCGGACCCAGTCCCACTTGGCGAAGGAGAACGTGGACGCCTTGATCGCCGTCGGCTCGACCGGCGGGACGAGGAAGCCCGAGCGCTCCTCCCCGAGCGTGTCGAGGACGTCGGCGGCGGGGAAGGCGAAGGTGACGACCGCGCTGGTCGCCGACTCGACGCCGCCGAGCAGCGCGGCCGCCTCGGGAGCGGCGTCGCGCAAGAGCCGGGCGGTGGGCCGGGCGGGCGTGGCGAGCACGATCGCCTCCGCGTCGAGCTCGTCGAGGGAGCCGACCGGCGAGGAGAGCCGTACGTCCAGGTCCGCGGCGAGGCGGGCCGGCAGTCCGCCCATCCCGCCGGCGAGGCCGGCGAAGACAGGCGCGCTGGATCTCGCCTGGCCGAGCACGGCCGCCTGTGGGGTGAGGGGCCCCTGGGCGAGCATGGTGAGCAGCTGCGGCACCGCGGCACGGGTCGAGATGCGGCGCGCACGGCCCGCATAGACCCCGCCGAGGAGCGGCTCGACGAGCCGGTCGACGACCTCGTCCCCGTACCGCTGCGCGACCAGGTCGCCGACGGATACGTCGCGTCCGATGGGCGGCACGGGAAGGGTGGCCTCGGCCCGCATCCGGGCGACGCCCTCGTCGCCGAGCACACCCGACGCGGCCAGCTCCTCGACGTCCATCGGGACTCCCATGAGGGAGCGCGGCATCGGCCGCAGCGCGCCATAGGAGAGGATGCGCGAGCCGGCACGGGTGGGATGGACCGTCGTCAGTCCCAGCGCGGCCGCGAGGGCGGTGCCCTCGGGACGGCGGGCGAGCATCGCCTCGGCGCCGACGTCGACCGAGACACCGCCGACCGAGGCCGTCCTGAGCTTGCCACCGAGGTGCTCGGAGGCCTCGTGGACGACGACCTCGTGCCCCGCCTCGACCAGATCCCGGGCGGCGGTGAGACCCGCGACCCCTCCCCCGACCACGATGATCTTCACGTTCTTAACCATGCACGACCGCCCAAGGTGCGCCAAAGCGGTGCCGTCATGACCTCGCGGGGCGGTCTCCGGGTGCGGGTGACCGCCCCACGAGGGGCGTGGAGGGGATCAGCCGGCGAGGCGGCCGAACCCGGAGCGGTGGAAGACCAGGGGCTGGCCGACGCTCTGCTGCAGGGCGTGCAGCTCGAGCAGCACGATGGTGTGGTCACCGGCCTCGACCTCGTTGTAGATCGTGCAGTCGAACTGCGCGAGGCCGTCGGGCAGCGTGACCGCGCCGTCGTCGGAGACGCTCACGGCGACACCGACGAAGCGGTCCGCGGGCTCGCCGGCGAGCTGGCGGCACACAGCGCCGTGGTGCTCGGCCAGGATCGTGACGCCCACGTGCTCGGCCCGGCGCAGGTCGGGCCACGTCTTCGAGGTGCTGGCGATCGAGAACGAGACGAGCGGCGGGTCCAGGCTGACCGAGGTGAACGACGAGGCGGCCAGCCCGACCGGGACCCCGTCGACGATCGCGGCGACTGCGACGACACCGGTCGGGAAGATCCCGAAGGCGTCGCGCAGGGCCCGCGGATCGAGATCCTGGTTGGTGGCGAGGTCGGGAGTGGTCACGGCGGTCATGAGTGTCCGTTCAGTGTGATGGCGAGATAGCCGTCGATCGTGGGCTTGGTGGCGGCGAGCCACTCGGCATAGGAGGCGGGGTCGTCGTGCTGGGCATCGACGACGTAGAGGCCGCGTCCAGGGACGGAGGCGCCGAGCTCGGTGAGGATGGGGCGCAGGGTGAGCTCGGGGGCGAGTGCGTGGGCAGGGCTGCCGCCGAGCATCAGTGGCACGGCGAGTCCCGAGAGTCCGGTGCCTCCGGCGAACCGGTCGAGGAAGAGCTTGAGCAGCCCGGTGTACGCCCCCTTGTAGGTCGGGCTGGCCACGATCACGAGGTCGGCCGCCCCGACCTGCTTGACCAGGTCGGTGACGTTCGCGTCGGCCCAGTCCAGGATCGCCGGGCCGAGGGTGGCCAGGTCGACGACCAGGTCGGGCTCGCCGGTGAGCGCGGCGGCGAGACGGGTGGCGGCCGCGAGGGTGCGGCTGTTCGGCTTCGGGTTGCCGACCACGATGGCTGTTGTCATCTTTCGTTGCTCCTTATCCGAATTGAGCTTCTGTCAGCGGGTTGCGGGCCACCCACCGGCGCCCGATCGCGAAGACCGAGCCGGCGGCGAGGGCGGTCGTGGCCATCACCACGGCGGTCGGCACCGCCGACCCCACTCCCCCGAAGGCGCTCGCCAGCGGTGTCACCGCGGCGCCGAAGCCGAACATGAACAGGCCGAGCACCGCCGAGCCCGCGCCCGGCAGGTCACGCGCCTGCGCCATCGCCAGCCCCATGCAGTTGCCGGTGACGAGGTTGACGCAGAACGCGTTGGCCACCGACGGCACCACGATCAGCGCGGGCCACGGCGACTCGGCGACCAGCGCGAGGGCGACGCAGCAGCCGACCACGCCGGGCAGGGCGAGGGCGGCCGTACGGGCCGGGTGGACCTTGCGCCGCGCGAGCCGGCCCGAGAACAGGCCGGCGGTGATCATCGCGACGGCGTTGGCCGCGAAGACCAGGCCGTAGCCGATCGGCGAGAAGCCGAGGACCTCCTGGTAGATGAAGGACGACCCTGCGAGGTAGGCCATCATCACCGCGACCGAGAGCCCGAGGGTGACCCCGTAGGAGAGGTACGCCGGCCGGGCCAGGACGCGACCCAGGTCGCCGTACCGGACACGTGTGGTGCGACGCACCGCGGGCAGCGTCTCCGGCACCCAGCGCACGCTCACCACCAGCTGGGCGGCGACCACGACGGCGAAGACGGCCAGCACCCCGCGCCAGGGCAGAAAGGTCGCCATCAGGCCGCCGAGTGTCGGGGCGATGACGGGCACCACGCCGAGGATGGTCATCATCAGGGTCAGGGCCCTCACCCCGGCGTAGCCGTGGGCCCGGTCGGCGATCATCGCGCGGGCGATCACCATCCCGGATCCGGCCGAGAGCGCCTGGACCAGCCGGCCACCGATCAGGACCTCGATCGTAGGGGCCAGCGCGACCAGGACCGAGGAGGCCACCGTGATCGTGTTGCTGAGGATCAGCGGACCGCGCCGACCGTACCGCTCCGAGATCGGACCCCAGATCGGCTGACCGATCGAGATCCCGACCAGGTAGGCGGTCAGGGTCAGCTGCACCATCGTCGGCGTGGTCGCCAGGTCCCGTTGGATGGCCGGGAAGCTGGCGAGGTAGAGGTCGATGGCGAGTGGTGAGGCGGCCGCGATGAAGGCCAGCAGGATCAGGAGGCGGAGCCCCACCTCCGACTCCCGATCCTGACCGGCCTCGACGCGCGCCGGGGCGGTGAGGGCCATCAGACGGCCGCAGCCCCGGCGCGGGAGAACTGGTTGGCCGGCCGCGGCAGGCCGTAGTGCTCGCGCAGGGTGCGGCCCTCGTACTCCTCGC
Organism: Nocardioides sp. JCM 18998; assembly: GCF_055391535.1. NCBI lineage: Bacteria > Bacillati > Actinomycetota > Actinomycetes > Propionibacteriales > Nocardioidaceae > Nocardioides > Nocardioides sp. JCM 18998. Next base: position 2,148,375 of record NZ_AP043886.1, on the reverse strand, counting down.
GGAACAGGCCCTTGGCCCGCAGCAGCGGGACGACCTGCTCGATGAAGGTCGCCAGCCCGGACGGCAGCGCCGCGCCCATCACGTTGAAGCCGTCGGCCCCGCCGTGGTGGAACCAGCACTCGATCACGTCGACCACCTGCTCGGGTGTGCCGACCACGACGTTGTGGCCGCGCCCGCCGCCGAGGCGGCCGAGGATCTGGCGGACGGTGAGGCTCTCGCGGACAGCGAGCTCGATGATGAGGTTCGCGCGGGAGTCGAAGCCCTCACGCGAGGTCCGGCCGGTGATCGCCGGCGAGAGCGGCGCGTCAAGCTCGAGCTGCGACTCAGGCACCTCGAGCACGTTCGAGAGCATCCGCAGCCCGAACGCCGGGATGCGCAGGTCGTCGAGCTGCTGGGCCAGGGCGATCGCCTCGCGCTCCGTCGAGCCGATGATCGGCACGATGCCCGGCAGGACGACGACGTGATCCGGGTCGCGGCCGGCGGCCACCGCCCGCGCCTTGATGTCGCCGTAGAAGCCCTGGGCGGCCTCGAGGGTCTGGTGGGCCACGAAGATCGCCTCGGCGTACCGGGCGGCGAACGCCTTGCCCTCCTCGGAGGCACCCGCCTGCACGAGCAGCGGATAGCCCTGCGGCGGACGTGGGACGTTGAGCGGACCGGCGACCCGGAAGTGCTCGCCCACGTGGTCGATCGCGCGCAGCTGGGCCGGATCGCCCCAGCGGCCGCCGGCCTTGTCGCCGAGGAAGTGGTCGTCGCCCCACGAGTCCCACAGCTTGAGCGCGACCTCGAGGAACTCCTCGGCCCGCTCGTAGCGGGTGCTGTGGAGCGGGCGACCGGCCAGGCCGAAGTTGGCGGCCTCCTGCTCGGTCGCCGAGGTGACGATGTTCCACCCGACCCGCCCACCGCTGACGTGGTCGACCGAGGCGAACTTCCGCGCCAGGTTGTACGGGTCGTTGTACGTGGTCGAGGCCGTCGCGATGAGGCCGATCCGCTCGGTGGCACCGGCGAGCGCGGTGAGCAGCGTCAGCGGCTCGAGCTGGCCCGGGGTGCGGAACTCACCCGTGCCCTGGGCGACCGGGCCGTCGGCGAGGAAGAGCGAGTCGAACCTCGCCGACTCGGCGAGCTGCGCCAGCCGGACGTAGTGCCCGAGGTCGAAGCTCGCGCCCGGGTCGGCCTCCGGCAGCCGCCAGGCGGCCTCGTGGTGACCGGCCTCCATCAGGAAGGCGTTGAGGTGGAGCCGGCGCCCCGCGTTGCTGGTCGGGCTGTGCGTCGTGGTCACGGTTGCACCTCACGCCGTCGCCGCGGCGGCGGCGCCCGCGGAGTAGATCGACTCGGGACGCGGCAGGCCGTAGTGCTCGCGCAGCGTGCTGCCGGTGTACTCGGTGCGGAAGATACCGCGGTCCTGCAGGATCGGCACCACCTTCTCGGCGAAGGCATCGAGCAGCTGCGGATAGAGCGGCGGCATCACGTTGAAGCCGTCGGCCGCGCCCTGCTGGAACCACTCGGTGATGATGTCCGCCACCTGCAGCGGCGTGCCGGCCACGACGTTGTGGCCGCGCCCGCCGGCGAGGCGGTGGAGCAGCTCGCGCAGGGTCGGCTGGTCGCGCTCGACGATGTTCGCGACGACCTGGAGCCGGGAGCGGTTGTTGTCGAGCACGTTGCCGGCGGTGCCGAAGAGCGAGGCCGGCACCTTCTCGTCCAGGTCGAGGCCGGCGAGCGAGACACCGGCGAGACTCTCCAGCTGCGCCCGGCCGTAGGCGGGCACGGTGAGGGAGTTGACGTACTCCTGCAGCTCGCGGGCCTCGGTCTCGGTGTCGCCGAGGAAGGGGCTGATGCCGGGAAGCACCTTGACGTGGTCGGGGTTGCGGCCCAGGCTCACGGCACGCTGCTTGATGTCGGCGTAGAACGCCTGGGCGTCCTCGATGGTCTGGTGCGCGGTGAAGATCGCCTCGGCGTTGCGGGCGGCGAAGGCGCGCCCCTCGTTGGAGGAGCCGGCCTGGACGTAGACCGGGCGGCCCTGGGCGCTGCGCGGGGCCGCGAGGGCGCCCTCGACCTGGTAGTGCCGGCCGACGTGCTCGATCGCATGCACCTTGTCCGGGTCGAAGTAGACCCCCGACTCGCGGTCGGCGAGGATCGCGTCGTCCTCCCAGCTGTCCCACAGCTTGGTGACCACGTCGACGAACTCCTGGGCCCGGGCATAGCGCTCCTCGGCCGTCGGGATCTCCTGGAGGCTGAAGTTGCGCGCCACCGCGTCCGACTGGGTGGTGACGATGTTCCACCCGGCGCGGCCACCCGAGATGATGTCGAGCGAGGAGAACAGCCGGGCCAGGTTGTACGGCTCGTAGAAGGTGGTCGACGCGGTCGCGATCAGGCCGATCCGCTCGGTGCGGGCGGCGATCGCCGATAGCCGCGTGATCGGCTCGAGGTGGGCCGCCGGACGGTAGGCGGTGGCCGACCACAGGCCGGGCACGTCGGCGAAGAAGATGCCGTCGAGCTTGGCGGCCTCGGCGCGCTGGGCCAGCTCGACGTAGAAGTCGATGTCGAGGGCGCGCTCCACCGACGACTCCGGGTGCCGCCATGAGGCCTCGTGGTGACCGGTGTCGTGCAGGAAGGCGTTGAGCGAGAGCGTGCGAGGCTGCTGGGGCTGTGCGGACATGGGAATGCTCCTGGTGGGTGTCGGAGAGGGCACGCGCTCAGGCCGGGACCGACGCGGGGGCGTCGGCGGCGTAGACCGAGGCGGGGCGCGGGAGGCCGTAGTGCTCGCGCAGGGTGCTGCCGGTGTACTCGGTGCGGAAGAGGCCTCGGTCCTGCAGGATCGGGACGACCTTCTCGGTGAAGGCGTCGAGCAGCTGCGGGTAGAGCGGCGGCATCACGTTGAAGCCGTCGGCAGCGCCCTGCTCGAACCAGGTCTGGATGGTGTCCGCGATCTGGGCCGGGGTGCCGTGCACGACGTTGTGGCCACGGCCGCCCGCCAGGCGGTGCAGGAGCTCGCGCAGCGTCGGACTCTCGCGTGCGACCAGGTTGGCGACCACCTGCTTGCGGCTGCGGTCGTTGTCGAGCACGTTGCCGGCGCTGCCGAAGATCTCGGCCGGCACCTTCTCGTCGAGCTCGAGGTGGCGCAGTGAGACACCGGCCACCTTCTCCAGCTGGCCCAGGCCGAAGGCCGGGACGGTCAGGGAGTTGAAGTAGTCGTACAGCTCCTTGGCGTCCTTCTCGGTGTCACCGATGAACGGGCTGATGCCCGGCAGCACGAGCACGTGGTCGGGGTTGCGGCCGAGGCCACGGGCCCTGGCCTTGATGTCGGCGTAGAACGCCTGGGCGTCCCCGAGCGTCTGGTGCGCGGTGAAGATCGCCTCCGCGTTGCGGGCGGCGAAGGCCCGGCCGTCGTTGGAGGAGCCGGCCTGGACGTAGACCGGGCGTCCCTGCGGCGTACGCGGGGCGTTGAGCGGGCCGCGCACCGTGAGGTGCTTCCCGGCATGGTCGATCGGGTGCACCTTGGTGGTGTCCACGTACACCCCGGACTCCCGGTCGGCGACGACGGCGTCGTCCTCCCAGCTGTCCCAGAGACCCGTGACGGTGTCGATGAACTCCTGGGCACGCTCGTAGCGGGCCTCGGTCGGCAGCACGCCGTCCTGACCGAAGTTGCGCGCAGCGTCCGCTGAGAACGTGGTGACGATGTTCCAGCCGGCGCGTCCTCCCGAGATCCGGTCGAGGCTGGCGAAGAGCCGGGCCAGGTTGTACGGCTCGTAGTAGGACGTCGAGGCCGTCGAGATGAGACCGAGCCGGTCGGTCACCGCCGCGAGCGCGGTGAGCAGGGTGATCGGCTCGAACTGGTTGCTGGGCCGGTGGGCGCTGCCGTACCAGGCCGGCCCGTCGGCCAGGAAGACGGCGTCGAGCTTGGCGGCCTCGGCCTTCTTGGCGATCTCCTGGTACCAGGAGATGTCGTCGATGCGCTCCAGGCCGCTGTCGGGGTGGCGCCAGGAGGCCTCGTGGTGGCCGGTGTCGTGCAGGAACGCATTGAGGCTGAGCTTGCGCTCGGGGTGCGAGGCGTTGGTGGTCATGGTTGACCCCTTTCTCGAGGTACGGATCAGCCGGCGATGGTCTGCGGCCGCCGGGTGCGTGCACCGCTCACGGGGACGGGGAGCCCGTAGTGCTCGCGCAGGGTCGAGCCGGTGTACTCGGCGCGGAACAGGTCGCGCTTCTGCAGGATCGGGACGACCTGCTCGACGAACGTCTCCAGGGCCGAGGGAAAGACCGGAGCCATGATGTTGAAGCCGTCGGCGGCGCCGTTCTCGAACCAGACCTGGATGTCGTCGGCGAGCTGCTCGGGGGTGCCGGTGAACGTGCGGTGTCCCCGGCCCCCGCCGAGCTTCCAGAGGAGCTCGCGGACCGTGAGGTCGTCCTTGCGGGCGAAGTCGACGACGAGCTCGTAGCGGGCCTTGTTGCCCTCGATCTCGTCGGCCGATCGGATGTTCGACGGGAGCGGCGCGTCCAGGTCGATCTGCTCGACGGGGATGCCGATGTCGGCGGAGAGCTGGGCGAGCGGGTGGTCGAGGACCATCAGCTCGTCGAGCTCGCGCTCCTTGCGACGCGCCTCCTCCTCGGTCGAGCCCAGGATCGGTACGACGCCCGGCAGGATCTTGATGTGATCGGGACTGCGCCCCGCGTCCCGGGTGGCGGCCTTGAGCTGGCTGTAGAAGCCCTGACCGAGCTCGAGGGTCCGCTGGGCGGTGAAGACAGCCTCCGCGTAGCGGGCGGCGAGCGACATCCCGGGCACGGAGCTACCGGCCTGGATGATGACCGGGTGTCCCTGCTCGGACCGACCGACGTTCAGCGGCCCGGCGACCTGGAAGTGCTCTCCCCGGTGGTCGAGCCGGCGGACCTTGCTCGGATCGGTGTGCACGCCCGAGGCCTTGTTGCCGAGCTCGGCGTCGTCCTCCCAGCCGTCCCACAGCCCCAGCACCACGTCGAGGTACTCGTTCGCCCGGGCGTAGCGCTCGGCGTGGGTCGGCGGCTCGGCGTAGTTGAAGTTGGCACTCGCCTCGAGGCTGGCCGTGGTCACCACGTTCCAGCCGGCGCGGCCGTGGCTGAGCTTGTCGAGGGTCGCGAACCGACGAGCGGTGTTGAAGGGCTCGTCGTAGGTCGTGGTGGCGGTGGCGATCAGCCCGACCTTCGAGGTGGCCTGGGCCATCGCCGAGAGCAGGAGCGTGGGCTCCAGCGTCTGTGCCGGTCGCCGGGCGACCGACTCGGGCCCCGCCCACAGCCCGGGGCTGTCGGCGAAGAAGACGGAGTCGAGCTTGCCGCGCTCGGCGAGCTGGGCCAGCTCGACCCAGTGGTCCACGTCGGTCCCGACGAACGGGTCCGACTCCGGGAGCCGCCAGGCCGACTCGTGATGCCCGTTGGACATCAGGAAGGCGTTGAGGACGAGGTGCCGTGGAGCGTCAGTCATCGCAGGACCTTTCAGGCGCGCCAGCGCGAGAAGCGGCGCTCGAGTGCGACCAGGGCGTAGTTGATCAGCACGCCCAGCACGGTGGTGGTGAGGATCGCGGCGTACATCTTCGGGATCAGGAAGTTCTGGTTCGAGTAGTTGATGAGGAAGCCCAGGCCCGCCGTGGCACCGATCATCTCGGCGGCGATGAGGACGAGGATCGCGGCGGCACCGGAGATCCGGATGCCGGTGAAGATCGTCGGTATCGCGGCCGGGAAGACCACCTTGCGGAAGGTCGCGATCGGGCTCAGCCCCAGCACCTTGGCCGAGCGCAGGAGCTGCGGATCGACGGTGGCGACGCCGGTGATGGTGGAGAGCAGGATCGGGAAGAAGCAGGCGTAGAGGACGATGGCGATCTTCGAGGTCTCGCCGATCCCGAAGATCAGGGTGAAGACCGGCAGGATCGCCAGCGCGGCGGTGTTGCGGAAGATCTCGAGGATCGGGGTGAGGAACTCCCGGATCGGGCGGTACCACGCGATCGCGGCACCCAGCGGGATCGCGATCGCGATCGCGGCGAAGAAGCCGGCCGCGGACCTGATCAGGCTCGCTCGGATGTGCTTCTCCAGCTCGCCGTCCTTCATCATGTCCCACCAGGTCTGGGCGACCACGTGGAACGGCGGGATGAAGTAGTCGTTGACCAGGCCGGCCCGCGGCGCGATCTCCCACACCGCGAGGAAGGCGATCACGCCGAGCAGGCCACGGCTGAGCGTCACGGCCCGCGTCCGTCGGGGCGAGGCGCCCTTCGCCTTGACGGACTCCTCCTGGCGCGGGTTGGGCCGCGCCTCGGTCTTCTCGGCGAGCAGGCCAGCGCCCTGCAGACGCTGCCTCCCTCGCTCGCGGCCGGCGTCCGAGATCGTTGCTCGCTCACTCAGTCGACTAGACATGGCTGAGCTCCTTCTGGTCGGCGGCGCCCTCGGCGACCGGGGCGCTGAGGTTCTGTTCGCGCAGCAGCGACCAGATGTGGTGGCGGTAGTCGGCGAACTCGCGGGTCGCGCGGATGTCGCGCTCGCCGGCGGCGTCGCGGTCGAGCTCGATCGAGACGATCTCGCGGATGCGGCCCGGGCGGGCGCTCATCACCGCGACCCGCTGGCCCAGGAAGACCGCCTCCTCGATGTCGTGGGTGATGAAGACGATCGTGGTTCCGGTGCGCTCCCAGATCCGGACGAGCTCCTCCTGGAGGTGCTCGCGGGTCTGGGCGTCGAGAGCACCGAACGGCTCGTCCATGAGCAGCACCTGCGGCTCGTACGAGAGCGAGCGGGCGATCGCGACGCGCTGCTTCATGCCGCCGGAGAGCTCGTGCGGGAAGCGCTGGGCGAACTCGCTCAGGCCGACCAGGTCGAGGTACTTCCTGGCGCGCTCGGCGCGCTCCTTCTTCGACAGCCCGCCCTTGGCCTCCAGCGCGAACTCGACGTTGGCCTGGGCGGTGCGCCACGGCAGCAGGGTGTACTGCTGGAAGACGACGCTGCGGTCCAGGCCGGGCCCGGTGATCGGCTTCCCGTCGGCCGAGAGCTGGCCGCCGGTCGGCTTGGCCAGCCCCGCGATCAGGTCGAGCACGGTGGACTTGCCGCAGCCCGACGGGCCCACGACGGTGAGGAACTCGCCGGCGGCGACCTCCAGGTTCAGAGACTCCAGCGCGACGAACTCGCGCAGCTGCTTGTCGTCGTTGCCGCGGACCCAGAAGGTCTGACCGACGTTGTCGAGAGTGATGCGGCTGCTCATGAGGCACCTCCGGTAGTGGTAGCTGTGGCGGCGGGCGCGACGCTGCCCGTGGAATCCGGGCTCGTGGTGGCGGCGCCCGTGCCGTTGGCGTACGGGTTGAGCTCGTTGGTGTAGACGTCGGACGGCTTGACCGAGCCCGGCTTGATGTCGCCGTGACTCGCGAGCCAGTCGGTCCAGCGGGCGATGTCCTGGTCGTCGATCGTCGGCGTGGGCGAGAGACCGAGCGTGCCGGGGTAGTTGGCCTTGATCGCTTCCTCGTAGTCGGCGAAGCCGTGCTTCTCCAGGTAGGGGAAGAGGACGGCGTAGACCTGGTCCGAGGTGTGGGTCTCGATGAAGTTGATGGCGTGGGCGATACCGGCCACCAGCTCCTTGGCGGTGTCGGGGTTGTCCTTGATGAAGTCGTCGCGCATGGTGAAGGCGCCGCCGGTGTACGGCCCTCCGACGACGTCGACATCGGTCGTGAGGGTGGTGAGCTTCACGGCCTGCTGGGCCGTCTTGTAGCCCAGGAACGAGAGCACGGCCGCGTCGACCTGGCCCTTGGCCAGCGCCTCCGGCGTGTTCAGGGGCGGAAGCGGGACGAGGGTGACCTTCTTGATCTCGTCCTCGCTCAGGCCCTGCTGCTGGAACCAGGTGTCGAGGACCGCCTCGTAGTTGGCGCCGAGCGTGTTGACCGCGACCTTCTTGCCGATCAGGTCGCGCGCGGACGTGATCGAGGATCCCTCCGGCACGACGACCTTCTCGCCGGTCTTGTCGTTGGAGCCGTAGCTGGGGACGACGGCCTTGATCTTCGCGCCGGACGAGACCAGCTGTGCGATGGCACCGTAGAACGCCGAGCCGCCGATGTCGGTCTGGTTCGAGACCAACGCCTGAAGGGCCTGGGGACCGCCGGTGATGTCGCCGACGCGCTTGAGTGTGAGGCCCTTCAGGTCGCCCAGGGCGTCCGCGACCAGGAGCGAGTCGACGCCGCCGGCATACGACTGGTAGCGGATCGTCGTGACCTCCTTGCCGTCGGCGCCGGCGGCCTCGCTGCTGGCACACGCGGTGGCGCTCCCGACCAGGGCGAGGGAAGCGGCCAGTCCGGCGGCGAGCTTCACGCGGGCTCGGGTGGTGCGGGTCATCGATACTCCTGAGATCGGCGGGCAATCCATAGTTGGTCCCGTTTGTTTATTACTTCAATAGACTTTAACGACAGGGCGATGCCGAGGCGTGAAGGTCTCAGATGGTGGGCGTGTCACCCAGCACGGGCTCAGCCGGCGGAGGACGGGCTCGCGCTCGCCGACGCGGCGCCGGAGGCAGCCTCACCGTTGGCGTACGGGTTGAGCTCGTTGGTGTAGATGTCCGCCGGCGTGACCTTGTCGGCCGGGATGTCACCGCGACCCACGAGCCAGTCGGTCCAGCGCGAGATGTCGCTGTCCTTGATCACCGGCTCGGCGGCGACGCCGAGCGAGCCCGGGTAGTTGGCCTTGATGGCGTCCTCGTAGTCGGCGTAGCCATGCTTCTCCAGGTACGGGAAGAGGACCGCGTAGATCTCCTCAGGGGTGTGGCTCTGGATGAAGTTCACCGCGTGCGCGACCCCGGCCACGAGCTCCCGGGACGTGTCCGGGTTGTCGTCGATGAAGTCGTCGCGCATCGAGAAGCCACCCCCCTCGTAGGGGCCGCCGACGACGTCGGTGTCCTTGACCAGCGCCCGGGTCTTGACGGCTTCGTTGGTGATCTGGACCCCCTTGGTGCTGAGGTAGGCCGCGTCGATCTGACCCTTGGCGAGCGCCTCGGGGGTGTTGAGCGGCGGCAGGACGACGAGGGTGACCTTCTTGATGTCGTCATCACTGAGCCCCTGCTGCTGGAACCATGTGTCGAGGACCGCCTCCGCGTTCGCGCCCAGGGTGTTGACCGCGATCTTCTTGCCGATGAGGTCGCGGGCGGACTTGATAGAGGAGTCGTCCGGGACGATCAGGCTCTGGAAGACGGTGTCGTCCGACCCGTAGGTCGGAACGACGGCCTTGATCTTCGCGCCGGTGGCCACGAGCTGGGCGATCGCGCCGTAGAACGCGCTCGCGGCGATGTCGGTCTGGTTGGACGCGAGAGCCTGCAGCGCCTGCGGACCCCCGGTGACGTCGCCGACGCGCTTGAGGGTGAGCCCCTTGAGGTCGCCCAGCGCGTCCGCGACCAGCAGCGGGTCCACCGCGCCGGCGCTGGACTGGTAGCGGACGGTGGTCGTCTCCTTGCCGCCGGCGCCGGCCGCCTCACTGCTGGCGCAGGCGCTGGCGCTCCCGACCAGGGCGAGGGAGGCGAGAAGGCCGGCGGTCAGCTTCACGCGGGCTCGAACGGTGCGGGTCATCGGTTGCTCCTGAGGTTCGTGGACGACATTGTCTTTGTCCATTTTGTTGAGTAGTTCAGTAGACATTAGAGACAAACGACGGCGACCGGGCGGATGTCTCACATGTTGGGCGTGTCGCTCGCCACGTGGATGCGTCGCCCAGCCGTGACGCGACCCGCCGCGGGCACCAGGGGCCGGCGGCGGGTCGCGTCACGGATCAGGCGGCGACCGTCTCGTTCGACGGGGTGTAGTGGCTGGCGTCGCCCTTGAGGACCGCGGAACGCTCGCCGGAGACCGCGACCGGAACCGTGCCGGAGACGGTCACCCGGGAGAGCTTGCGCGGCGCGTCGTCATAGTTGTCGATCGCGTAGTGCTGGGTGATCCGGTTGTCGAAGGCGACCAGCTGGCCGGGCCGCCACTGCACGCGCAGGATGTGCTCCGGCCTGGTGACGTGCGACTGCAGGATCCGGATGAGGTCACGCGAGTCGTTGCTGTTGAGGCTCTCGATGCGGCGGGCGAAGCCACCGATGAACAGGCCCCTCTCCCCCGACTCGGGGTGCACCCGCACCACCGGGTGCCGGGTCTCGAACTCGAGGGACTCGAAGACGTCGCGGTAGCTCTGCGCCTTCTCCGACAGATCACGATCGGCGGCGACGTCGGCGTAGTCGTACTGGTTGGAGTGCACCGCCCACAGCGTGTCGGCCAGCGCGCGCAGCGGCCGAGGAAGGCTGCGGTAGGCGGCGGCCGTGTCCGCGATCAGGGTCTCGCCACCGTACGGCGGCAGCGTGATCGCCCGCAGGGTGGTGATCGACGGCGGGTTGTGGACGAACGTGACGTCGGTGTGCCACTCGTTGGCCTTCGACGACATCGAGTCGACGTCGAGGATGTTGATCGTCGGGTCGCCCGGCACGGTCGGGTGCGAGGTGGTGATGGCGCCGAAGCGGCCGGCGAACCGCTCCTGACCCTCGGCGGTCAGGCCGGGCGCGTCGAAGACCAGCGCCTTGTGCGCGATCAGCCCCGTGCGGAGCTCCTGGAGGTCGGCATCGGAGAAGTCGGCGGCGATGTCGATGCCGGCGACACGAGCGCCGATGGTGGCGCTCAGCTTGGCGAAGGAGATGCTCATGGGTGTTCACTCGTTTCCACGGTTCGCGGCCCATCAACAGCGCCGCACCCGCGTGTTGATAAAGACGATTGATTTACTCGACTTTCATCACGCTCCCATGGCCCTTCGACCTCGTCAAGCACTCTGCTCCGCTCACAGCGAAATGACAGACAGCCCGCCGGCAGGGCCGACGGGCTGAGGTCTGAGGGGGTGCGTCAGATCGGGTAGGCCTGCACGAACTCCGCGAGCTTCTTGAGCTGATCGGGGTTGGTCGAGGGGATGACGCCGTGGCCGAGGTTGAAGATGTGGCCCTTGGCCCGCCTGCCCGCCTCGATGATGTCGCCGGCGCGCTGCAGCATCACGCCGGTCGGCGCGAAGACGAGGGTCGGATCGAGATTGCCCTGGACCCCGCGCTCGGGGCCGATCCTGTCGATGCCGTACTCCAGGGGCGTGCGCCAGTCGACGCCGACGACGTCGGCTCCGGCCTCGCCCATCTGGTCGAGCAGCATCGAGCTGTTGACGCCGAAGTGGATCCGCGGGACGCCGAGCGCGCCCGCACGGGCGAGCACGGCCGAGGAGTAGGGGCGGACGTACGTCGCGTAGTCGGCGGGGTTGACCGCGCCGGCCCAGGAGTCGAAGAGCTGTACGGCCGAGGCGCCGGCCGCGACCTGCACCTCGAGGAACGTCGCCGAGATGCCCGCGATCTTGCGCATCAGCGCGTCCCACACGTCCGGGGCGCCGAACATGAGCGCCTTGGTCTTGGCGTACTCCTTCGACGGACCACCCTCGACCAGGTAGGACGCGACGGTGAACGGCGCGCCGGCGAAGCCGATCAGCGGGGTGCCGCCGAGCTCGCGGGTGAGGTTCTGCACCGCCTCGGTGATGAACGGGATGTGCTCCGGGGTCAGGTCGGGGATCGCCTCGACGTCGGCGAGCGTGCGCACCGGATCGGCGAAGACGGGTCCGACACCCGGCTTGATCTCGAGGTCGAGGCCGAGGGGCTTGAGCGGCAGCACGATGTCGGAGTAGAAGATCGCCGCGTCGACGCCGTACCGGCGGATCGGCTGGAGGGTGATCTCGGTGATCATGTCCGCGTTCATGCACGAGTCGAGCATGGGGACGCCCTCGCGGACCTTGAGGTACTCGGGCAGCGCCCGCCCGGCCTGGCGCATGAACCACACCGGCGTGTGCTGTGGCTTCTCACCGCGGGCCGCCTTGAGGAAGGCGGAGTCGGCCAAACGAGGATCAGCCGGACGGGGGTCTGCAGCGCCAGTGTTCGAGCCAGTCACGCTGCGATCGTCGCATCCACCCCGGCGTGTTCGCACATCCGTACGAGTCACCCCGACTTACCCTGGACACATGGTCGTTCGGGAAGAAGCACGCCCGGGCGCGGATGCGGCCGTGCCTGCTGTGTTCCGTGCTGCCGTGGCGAGCATGCACACCGCGGTCCTGCGACCCGAGATCTTCTGCGAGGAGATGCCCGCGCCGCAGCGGATCGCCCCGTACGCGAGCGCTCTCTCCGCCGACGTGACGGTGGATGACGAGGACCTCGGCACCGGCCGGCTGATCCTGCTGCACGACCCCGAGGGCAACGACGCCTGGGCCGGCGGCACCTTCCGCTGTGTCCTCTACACGCGGGCCGAGGTTGAGGTCGACCTGGTCAGCGACCCCCTGCTCGGCGCCGTCGGCTGGTCGTGGCTGACCGACGCGCTCACGTCCAACGACGCCGCCTTCGAGGCGGCCTCCGGCTCGGTCACCCGCGTGGCGACCGAGAGCTTCGGCGGGATGGCCGACGAGGAGGGCTCGGCCCAGGTCGAGATCCGGGCGTCGTGGACACCCGTGGCCGACGAGAACGGGTACGTCGACATCCGCCCCCACGTCGAGGCGTGGGCGGAGCTGATGTGCACAGCCGTCGGCCTGCCGCCGGTTCCCGAGGGGGTCGCTGTGCTCCCCTCCCGGCGTGGCCAGCGAGGAAATGCGTGACCGACGAAGCGGCGGAGACGCCGGAGAGCACCACCACCCAGGGCGCCGCGGAAGCGGTCACCCCGGACGAGCAGGTCGAGACCCCGGAGGTCGAGCCCGTCGAGCCCCCGGAGTCGCCGCTGCTCACCCTGCGCGACGGCCTGCCGGAGGTGATCGACACCGACGCCGGTCTGCGTGAGGCCGCGGCGGCGCTCGCGGCCGGCACCGGACCGGTCGGCGTCGACGCCGAGCGTGCCTCGGGCTACCGCTACAGCAACCGGGCCTACCTGATCCAGCTGCGCCGCGAGGGTGCCGGCACCTGGCTGATCGACCCGATCGGGCTGACCACCTTCGAGCCGCTCATCGATGCCCTCGACGGCGTCGAGTGGATCCTGCATGCGGCCACCCAGGACCTGCCCTGCCTGGCCGAGATCGGGCTGCGTCCGACCGCCGGCCTCTTCGACACCGAGCTCGCCGGCCGCCTGCTCGGCTACCCGCGGGTGGGCCTCGGCACCCTGGTCGACTCGGTGCTGGGCTTCCACATGAAGAAGGAGCACTCGGCCGCTGACTGGTCGACCCGGCCCCTGCCGGAGGAGTGGCTCGAGTACGCCGCCCTCGACGTCGAGGTCCTGGTCGAGCTGCGCGAGGCGCTCAACGAGGAGCTCGTCGCCGCGGGCAAGGCGGAGTGGGCCCGGCAGGAGTTCGAGGCCGAGCGTGGGTTCGAGCCGACGCAGCGCACCGATGCCTGGCGCCGTACCTCCGGCATGCACCGGGTCCGCAGCCGCCGCGAGCTCGCCGTGATCAAGGCGCTGTGGGAGACCCGCGACGAGATCGCGCAGCAGCGCGACGTCACCCCGGGCCGGATCATCCCCGACGCAGCGATCGTCGTCGCCGCGGGTGCGATGCCGACCGACCGGGCCGCGCTGCTCAGCCTCAAGGGCTTCCACGGCCGCGGCGCCGAGCGCTACTCCTCCCGCTGGATCGCCGCGATCAAGGAGGTCCTCGCCACCGACGAGGCCGCGCTGCCCCCGCGCAACCCGAAGAGCGAGGGCGGTCCCCCGCCGCCGCGCGCCTGGGCCGAGAAGGACCCGGTCGCCGCCCGCCGCCTCACCCTGGCTCGCGAGTCCGTCACCGCGCTCGCGGAGGAGCGCTCGCTCCCGCTGGAGAACCTGCTCACCCCCGACTTCCTACGCCGCGCGATGTGGACCCCGCCGAAGACCCGCGACCCGGGTGCGCTGCTCGACGAGGTCGCCGCCCAGCTCTCCGGATACGGCGCGCGCGGCTGGCAGATCGCGCTGACCGCTCCCCTGCTGGTCGACGCGATCCTCGGCGCCGAGGCCTGATCGCCAGATCACCTCTCGCAGCTCGAGGGGTCACTTGTCGTGGCTCGAGGGGTCACTTGTCGTGGCTCGAGCGGTCCCGACGATCAGTCGCTCAGTCGGTCGGGCTCGCCGTGGGCGAGGGGTGGAGCGCGGCGTTCTGCTCGGCCAGCACCGACTGGCTGCTGAGGTCGATCTGCTGGGTCAGCGCCGCCACGTCGGCGCCGGGGCGGAGCAGGGAGGCGATCAGGCCGCTGCTCTGCTGATCGATCTGGTCGACGTAGGCCGAGCCGATCGGCAGGACGTGCATGGAGCGCATCGCGTTGACGAAGACCTGGGCGTGCGCGGGACGCTGGTAGGGCTGCAGGAAGTCCGAGGACATCGCGACCTCGGTGCTGGCGGGCACGATGTAGCCGGCCTGGGAGACGAGCGCGACCGCGGGGCGCGAGACGAGGTAGGCGAGCAGATCGGCGGCCGCCTGGGTCTCCTTGGTGCCCGCACTCAGGCACAGCCCGGTGTAGTCGCCGATCGTCACCGAGTCGGAGAGCGACGGCAGGCTGATGACGTCCCAGTTCAGCCCGATCTGCTGGCGCAGGGCCGGCACCATCGAGCGATCGCCGACCAGCATCGCGAGCTTGCCACGCTTGAACCACTGCAGCGGGGTGTGCTGACGCAGCTGCTGGCTGGTCAGCGACGAGCCCGGGTCACTGAGGACTGGGAGCAGCTGGTCCCAGGTGTCCTGGTTGGACGGGTCGGAGAAGGCGAGGCTGGTGGGCGTGTCCTCGTCGTCGACGACCTTGCCGCCGCCGGAGTAGAGGTACGGCGCCAGCCCGGCGACGTCGGTCGGCTGCGCGAAGCCCCGGATCCCGAGGGTGGGCCGGGTGGCCCAGTCGGCGGCAGCGTCGAACTGCTCGAGGGTCCACTTGCCCGAGTCGAGGTTGCCAGGGACCTCCAGGCCCTGGGCCTGCATCGCGCTGAAGTTGACCAGGTCGGTGTTGTAGAAGAGCACCTGCGGCGTGGCGGCGTACGGCATGCAGGTCAGGTGCCGGTCGGCGGAGAACGCCTCGAGCGCCTCACGGGAGTAGGCGTCGCCCAGGTCGACGTTGCGGGCCGCGAGGAGGTCGTCGAGCGGCTGGGTCAGCTTGCGCTGCTGCAGCAGACCGAGGTCGCCGCGGTCGGCGAGGAAGACGTCGGGGGCCTTCGCGCCGGCCGCAAGATCGTCCATCATCTGCGCGGCGCTGGGCCAGGTCTTGAGCTCGAGCGTCACCCGCTGGTTGGCGGCGTCGTAGTTGTCGACGGCCTGGCGGTAGGCGGCGATCTCCCCGGGGCTGCCGAAGAAGCCGACGGTCAGCGCGACCGGCTTCGGGGTGACCGTGACGGTGGCGGTGGGCCGGGGCGCGCTCGTGTCGGATCCTCCGCACGCGGTCAGGGCCATGGAACCGGCCACGGTGAGTGCGAGTGCTGCCGCGACCGTCCGAACCGACCTCAACCCACGCGCCTTCCGCTTCTCCACCACAGACAAGAGTGAGCACGCCGGACCGGGAGCGCCTCACGGCGCGTGGCCGCTCGTAGCGGCTTATTTTGGGACCCGGGGCTGCCACGGCCCGACGTGCTCGGAGCCTATGTTACGGCTCAGCCCAAGCGTCCGGCGAGTTCTGCGTGACCTGCGGCCTCGAGCTGCTCGGAGAGCGCAAGGGTGTGGCGGACCTCGGTCGGATCGTGCTCCAGCGCGGCACGCCCGGTGGCGACGACGCGGGCGAACGCCGCAGCCCGCAGCAGCACGTCGGCAAGATCACTTCCGGCGATGCCGCGCAGCACCTGGTCGACCAGCGCCTTGAGCTCCTCGGGCCCCGGTGGCTCGGCGACGCCGGCGACCACCCGGGCGACCGGCGCACGACGACGGCCGGCATCGAACTGCCGGGCCAGCTCGTACGGGTCGGCGTAGACCCAGCTGCGCAGCAGGAAGAGCCGCCACAGGCTGCCGGCGAGCGTGTCGGCGGGCGCGCCGGCCCACACCTCGGCGATCGTCTCGATGCCCTCGGTGTCGGCCAGGTGCAGCAGCCGCTCGGCGACCGCCGGGTCGTCGCTCTCCTGGGCTCCCCGGACGAGCAGCGCCGCGGCCCGGTCGGCGGCCTCGCGCAGCTCGATCGGGTCGACCCCGCCGGCGACCTCCTCGAGGAAGCGGTCGCCGGGCTGCATCGGGCGGTGGTGCTGCCGGCTCATGCGGGGGCCCCGTTCGAACCGCGGCGCCGCGAGGATCCGGTGGGAGTGCTCATCCCAACACCTTACGGATCCGCTGATCGCTGACCGTCTGGGCGGTGCCGAGGTGCTGGGCCCACAGCTGGACGCGGTACTCCTCGAGCATCCAGCGCGCCTGCCGCAGCCGCTCGCCGGGCGGGCGGCCGGGTGGGAGCGCGGCGACCTGGTGCAGGTAGTGCTCCTGCAGATCGGCGATCCGGTCCTGGGTCTGGCGATCGAGGTGAACGTTCGCGTCCAGCTTGCGACGACGCTCGACGATCGCGGCGAGGTACGTCGGGTAGCGCCTCAGCTGGGTCGTGCCGGCCTCGCGGATGAAGCCTCGGGTCATCAACCGGGAGAGCTGGTCCCTCATGTCGGTCAGCGCGGGCAGCTGGAACATGTCGGCCCGTCCGCTGAGCGCCTTGTCGACCTCGCGCCAGGAGGCGAGGGCGCGCAGCGCGTCGCCGAGCACGGCGGCGACGGCGGCCCGGTGGTCGGCGGCGGACCCCAGAGCAGCACGGAGCTCGTCGAAGGCGGCCGGCGTCATCGCCCGCGGACGGGCGTCGACGACCTGCTGCACCACCGCCGCGCGACAGTCCTCGACGAGGGCGGCGGTGCTGGCGTACGGCGTCGAGGCGAGCGCCAGCTTGTCCTGCATCGACAGCTCGTCGATCACTCGCTTGACCGTGCCTCGGTGATCGAGCCTGTCGAGATCCAGCAACAGCAGCCGGGCGACCCCGAGCCGGTGCCGGGCCTCGGCCTCCTCCAGGCCGCCACAGACCACGACGCCGGCCGTCCCAGCACCGGAGGTGCCGGTCTCGTCGTCGAGCGCCGGGTAGACGGTGACCTCGTGACCGGCCCGCTTCTCGGTGACGGTGGCCGGCAGGTCGCCGATCGACCAGGTGGTCAGACCGGTGCGCGCCAGCCCGGCATCCGTGGCGACCTCGGCGATCGCCTTGCGGAACTCCCCGGCCAGGGGCGCCTTGAGCGCGGCCAGGTCCTTGCCACGGGCGCGCTCCTTGCCGGACTCGTCGACGACGCGGTACGTCGGACGCAGGTGCTCGGGGATCTTGGTCTGGTCCCAGGCCTCCCGCGGGATGTGCACGCCGGCGGTGGCGCGGCCCCAGCGTTCCAGCGCGTCGAGCAGCGGCTCCTCCCCCGCCGGGACCTCGGCGAGGAAGCGCCGGGCCTGGTCGGGGGCCGGTACGAAGCTGGTCCGCAGCGCCTTGGGCAGCGAGCGGATCAGGGCGGTGACCAGCTCCTCGCGCAGACCGGGCACGTTCCAGGAGAAGTCGTCGTCGCCGACCCGGTTGAGGGTGGCGACCGGTACGTCGATGGTGAGGCCGTCGGCGGCCGTACCGGGCTCGAAGTGATACCCGATCGAGAACGAGAGCGGAGCCGCCCCCGCGCCGCCCAGGGACCAGTGCGACGGGAATCCGGTCTCGTCGACGTCGTGGTCACGGGTGAGCATGTCGAGGTCGAAGGTCAGCACGGACTTGTCCCGCTGCTGCTTCCACCAGCGGTCGAAGTGGGCACCGCTGACGACGTTCTCCGGGATGCGGGCATCGTAGAAGTCGAAGAGGGTGTGCTCGTCGACCACGATGTCGCGGCGGCGGGCGCGGTTCTCCAGCTCGCGGGCCTCGTCCATCAGCGCGGCGTTCTCGGCCAGGAAGCGGTGGTGGGTCTGCCACTCGCCGTAGACCAGGGCGTGCCGGATGAAGAGCTCGCGGGCGATGGCGGCGTCGATCCGGCCGTAGTTGACCAGCCGATCGGCGACCAGCGGCACGCCGTACAGCGTGACCCGCTCGCGGGCCATCACCGCGGCGCGCTTGCGCGACCAGTGCGGCTCGGAATAGGTGCGCTTGACCAGGTCGCCGGCCAGCCGCTCGGCCCACTCGGGTTTGATCGCGGCGTTCTGCCGGGCCCACAGCCGCGAGGTCTCGACGAGCTCTCCGGCCATCACGAACTGCGGGTTCCTCTTGTGCAGCACGCTGCCGGGGAAGAGCGCGAACTTCGTGTTGCGGGCACCGAGGTACTCGCGGGGCCCGGGGCGGCGCGGCCTGTCCCCGCGACCCTGCTGAGGCTTCTCCTTCTCCCGCTCCTCGAGCATGCCGATGTGGCTGAGCAGGCCGGAGAGTAGCGCCTGGTGGATGCCGTCCGCGTCGTAGGGCGCGCCACCCTCCCCGGACGCCGAGTGGGCCGCGAGGGACGAGCGGCCGTCCCCGGACGTCGAGTGGGCCGCGAGGGACGAGCGGCCCGTATCGAGACGCATCTCCTTGCAGACCTGGCGCAGCTGCGACTCGAACTCCTGCCACTCCCGCACCCGCAGGTAGTTGAGGAACTCGCGCTTGCACATCCGCCGGAAGGCGCTGGAGGAGAGCTCGGCCTGCTGCTCCTTGATGTAGCGCCACAGGTTGAGCACGGTGAGGAAGTCCGAGGCCTCGTGCTTGTAGCGGGCGTGGAACTGGTCGGCCTGGGCCTGCGCTGCCTTCCCTGCGGGCTGGTCCGCCGAGGGGCGCTCGCGGGGGTCCTGCAGGGAGAGCGCGGCCGCGATGACGATGACCTCGCGCGCGCAGCCGAGCCGCTCGGCCTCGAGGATCATCCGTGCGAGGCGCGGGTCGATCGGCAGCCGCGCGAGCCTCTTGCCCACCGGGGTCAGCCGCATGCCGCCCCCACCCGAGGTCGAGCGACCGGAGGCCGAGCCACCGGAGGTCGAGCCTGTCGAGACCGCGCCGAGTTCCTCGAGCAGCTGCACGCCGGCGGTGACGTTGCGGCTGTCGGGCGCCTCCACGAAGGGGAAGCGATTGATCTCGCCGAGGCCGAGCGCGGCCATCTGGAGGATGACCGAGGCGAGGTTGGTACGCAGGATCTCGGGGTCGGTGAACTCCGGTCGGCCCTCGAAGTCCTCCTCGGAGTAGAGCCGGATCGCGATGCCGGCCTCGACCCGGCCACAGCGGCCGGAGCGCTGGTTGGCGCTCGCCTGCGAGATCGCCTCGATCGGCAGCCGCTGGACCTTGCTGCGCGCGGAGTAGCGGCTGATGCGTGCGACGCCGGAGTCGATGACGTACCGGATCCCGGGCACCGTCAGCGAGGTCTCGGCGACGTTGGTCGCGAGCACGACGCGGCGACCGGTGTGGGACTGGAAGACGCGGTGCTGGTCGGCCGCGGACAGGCGCGAGTAGAGCGGCACGATCTCGACACCGCCGCCGCCTCCCCGCACGCTCTTGGCGATGTCGGCCAGGGCGTCCGCGGTGTCACGGATCTCCCGCTCACCGGGCAGGAAGACGAGGATGTCGCCCGGCCCCTCGGCGGAGAGCTCCTTGACCGCGTCCACGATCGCCTCGGTCTGGTCGCGGACGACCGGCTCCCCCTCGTCGTCGCTCTCGGGCAGCTCCATCAGCGGGCGGTAGCGGAGCTCGACGGGGAACGTCCGGCCGGAGACCTCGATGATCGGCGCCGCCTCGCCCGTACGGGCGTCGCTGAAGTGCTCGGCGAACCGCTGGGTGTCGATGGTCGCGGAGGTGACGATCAGCTTGAGGTCGGGGCGGCGCGGGAGCAGCCGCTTGAGGTAGCCGAGCAGGAAGTCGATGTTGAGCGAGCGCTCGTGCGCCTCGTCGATGATGATCGTGTCGTAGCGCTTCAGGTCGCGGTCGCGCTGCAGCTCGGCGAGCAGGATGCCGTCGGTCATCAGCTTGATCCGGCTGGACGCGGACGTGCGGTCGGTGAACCGGACCTGGTAGCCGACGACCGATCCCACACCGTCGCCCAGCCCGTCCTTGGCAAGCTCGTCGGCGATCCGCTCGGCGACGGATCGCGCCGCGATCCGGCGCGGCTGGGTGTGGCCGATGATGCCGTTCTGGCCGCGGCCGAGCTCGAGACAGATCTTGGGCAGCTGGGTGGTCTTGCCGGAGCCGGTCTCGCCGGCCACGATCACGACCTGGTGGTCCCGGATCGCGTCAGCGATGTCCTGACGGCGTTCGCTGACGGGCAGGTGCTCCGGATAGGTGATCTCCATGGCGGGGACCATTCTCCCCCAGCCGCGCCAGCGGATTAACCCGCCGCCACGACCAGCGCCACCAGGGACGCCGACAGCAGGTCGACGAGCTGCTCGCGCGGGACCTCGCCGGGCGAGGCGACCCAGGAGAGCACGAGCTGCTCGGCGTAGGACGCCCAGCCCTTCACGATCAGCCGCACCACCGGGGTGTCCGGGATCAGTCCGGAGTCGTCCGCGGCGAAGATCCGGTCGGTGAGCGCGAAGCGGGCCTCGTCGTACACCTCCCGCAGCACCGGATCCGAGGCGGCGCCGCGCACCAGCGAGAGGTAGCCCTCGCGGTTGCGCTCGACCCAGTCGAGGTAGGCGCCCATCGAGGCGGCCAGCCGGTCGACCGGCTCCCCCGCCTGCGGCGGTGCGGTCGCGGCGATGAGGTCCTCGGCGGCGCGACGGACCACCGCCTCGCGGAAGCCGAGCTTGTCGCCGAAGTAGTGATAGATCAGACCGCGCGAGATGCCCGCCTCCTGGGCGAGCACGTCGACGGAGACCTCCTCGAGGGAGCGACTCGCGAACAGGCGCACGCCGAGGTCGAGCAGCTGGATGCGTCGCTGCTCGGGCGAGAGCCGGGTCCGGGAGGTCATGGGCTCAGCCTAAACGCCTATTGACATCCGTTCAATAGGCGACCTACCGTCGAGGACATGAACGTCTCGACAGGCTCGACGACCGGAGCGACGGGCTCGGTCTCGACAGGCTCGACGACCGGAGCGACGGGCCCGGTCTCGACAGGCTCGACCTCCGGCTCGACCTCCGTGCAGATCGACCACCTCATCGTCGGCGCGGGCTTCGGCGGCCTGTGCGCGGCCATCAAGCTCGACGAAGCGGGCGAGCGCGACTTCGTCGTGATCGAGAAGGACAGCGACGTCGGCGGCACCTGGCACATCAACACCTACCCCGGCGCCGAGTGCGACGTCCCGAGCCAGCTCTACAGCTACTCGTTCGCGCTCAACCCGGACTGGTCGAAGGTCTACTCCCCCCAGCAGGAGATCTGGGAGTACGCCAAGCGGGTCGCGACCCACGCCGGGATCCTCGACCGCTGCGTGCTCGACACCACCGTCGACCACGCGACCTGGGACGAGGAGCAGCAGCGCTGGCTCGTCACGGTCTCGACGGGCTCGACGGGCTCGACGGGCTCGACGGGCTCAGGGGTCTCGACGGGCTCGACCACCGGGGGCGCGCCCCGTGAGACGAGGACCTACGCCGCCCGTACGGTCATCTCGGCCTCCGGGGGCCTCTCCGAGCCGTCCCTGCCCGCCATCGACGGCATCGACACCTTCGAGGGCGAGACCTTCCACAGCGCCCGCTGGAACCACGACGTCGACCTCACCGGCAAGCGCGTCGCGGTGATCGGCACCGGCGCCTCGGCGATCCAGCTCGTCCCGGAGATCGCCACGATCGCCGGCCACGTCGACGTCTACCAGCGCACGCCGAACTGGATCATCCCGCGCAACGAGCGCCTCTTCACCTCCGCCGAGAAGGCCGTCTTCCGGCACGTCCCGGGCGCCCAGCGCCTGGTCCGCGCGGGCGTCTACGCGATGCTCGAGGCACGCGTGCCGGCGTTCGTCCGCTTCCCGGCCGCGATGAGGGCGGTCGAGGCCCAGGGCAAGCGCAACATCGCGAAGGGCATCTCGGACCCGGAGCTGCGCGCGAAGGTCACCCCGACCTACCGCGCCGGCTGCAAGCGGATCCTGGTCTCCAACAAGTGGTACCCGGCGCTCGATCGCGACAACGTCGAGCTCATCACCGACGCCATCGCCCGCGTCACGCCCACCGGCGTCGTCGACAGCACCGGCACGGCCCGCGACGTCGACGTGCTGATCATCGCGACCGGCTTCCACGTCACCGATCCGCCGATCGCGCGGCACGTGACGGGCCGGGCCGGCCGTACCCTCGCCGACGTCTGGGGCGAGACCGGGATGCGCGCCTACAAGGGCACCACGATCCACGGCTTCCCCAACCTCTTCCAGATCGTCGGGCCCAACACGGCGCTCGGGCACAGCTCGATGATCTTCATCATCGAGTCGCAGGTCCGCTACGTCGTCGAGGCGGCTCGGGCGATGCGGCGCGACGGCCTCGGCGCGATCGAGCCGACCGCCGCCGCGCAGGAGGCCTGGACCAGCGCGGTGTTCGACCGGATGCGGCGGACCGTGTGGACCACCGGCGGCTGCGCGTCGTGGTACCTCGACCAGTTCGGCAACAACACCACCCTGTGGCCGGGGCAGACGTTCTCGTTCCGCCGCCACCTTGCCCGCTTCGACCGCGCCGGCTATGACGTCACGGCCCTCATCCCCGCGAACGCCGACGCCCACCCCCACTCCACGGAGGCTGTTTCCGCATGAAGAACTTCACCAACAAGGTCGTGGTGATCACCGGCGCCGGATCCGGGATCGGCCGCGCCCTGGCGCTCGACTTCGCCCGCCGCGGTGCGCGACTCGCGCTCTCCGACATCAACGACGCCGGTCTCGCGCAGACCGCGGCGGCCGTTGCCGCCGCGGCCTCGGCCGAGGTCCACACCGCCCGCCTCGACGTGGCCGACCGGGATGCCTTCGAGGCGTACGCGACGTCCGTACTGGACCACTTCGGTGGCGTGGACGTGGTGATCAACAACGCCGGGGTGGCGCTGGCCGGCGACCTGGTCGACCTGGAGTGGAAGGACATCGACTGGATCATCGGGATCAACTTCTGGGGCGTCGTGCACGGCACCAAGTTCTTCCTGCCGGCGCTGCTCGAGTCGGGCGCCGGGTCGGGCGATGCGCACATCGTGAACATCTCCTCGCTCTTCGGCCTCGTCTCGATGCCGGGCCAGTCGATGTACAACGCCGCCAAGTACGCCGTGCGCGGCATGACCGAGGCGCTGCGCGAGGAGATGCTGATCGGCAGGACCGGCGTCGGCGTCACCGCCGTCCACCCCGGCGGCATCAAGACGGCGATCGCACGCTCGGCTCGCACGTCGGCCAAGGAGGACCAGGCCGCGACGGCGAAGTTCTTCGACGAGAAGCTCGCCAAGACCACGCCGGAGAAGGCCGCCGAGGTCATCATCCGCGGCATCGAGAGGAAGCAGGCGCGCGTCCTGGTCGGCCTCGACGCGCACATCGTGCACAACCTCGGCAAGTACACCGGCTCGCGCTACCAGGACCTCGTCGCCATGGGGGCGAAGTTCGCGATGCCGCAGAAGGTGGTCTGAGCCTTCGGGTCTCAAACTGTCACGGTGATACTTCCGAAGTGTCACCGTGACAGTTCGCGCCTCGAGTGACCCTTGCAACTGTCACTCCTGTCGCAAGTTGTCACCGTGACACTTTCGGCGCCCACCCCTCAGAACGGCGGCAGCGCCTCGGTCGCCTCGAACTGCCCCATGCCGGTCAGCTGCAGCAGGTCGACGGTCACCGAGCGGAGCTGGAGCAGCACGCCCTCCGCGTTGAGCGCCGCCGAGCGGGGCAGCGCGGAGCTCTGCACGGCCAGCGCCAGCAGGTGCGGGCGTACGGCGGTCGCCATCCGGTTGGCCTTCAGCTCGATGCCGATCTCGTCGCTGGCGAGGGCGAGCTCGAGCGCGAGGTCGGCGTACTCCTCCGGCACGGGCTGGCCGCGGTAGGCGGCCACCGCGACCTGGCGGACCAGCACGCGCGTGGAGCGCAGCGCCCGGTCGAGCGGCTCGATGAGCTCGCTCATCGCCCGGACCTGCCCACGGTGCCTGACCCGGAACGGGCTGGAGGCGACCACCGAGATGCCCTCGTCGGCCGCCGCCTGCAGCTCGCGCACGAGCGGGTCGGTGCCGCGGGCCTCGGCGAGGACGGCCATGCCGTGGACGGCATCGGCCTCGCGGATGACCTCGGCCGCGGCGCGCAGCAGGGCGGAGATCTTGGTGACCACCACCGCGGCCTGCTCGCGCGGCCTGCGCAGCGGCGCCGCCGGCACGATCGTGGCCGCCACCAGGGCGACGCCGCCGCCCACCAGGGCGTCGGTCCACCGGGTCCACGCCGCGCTCGCGGACGGCACCAGCGCGGTGACGAAGACACCCTGGACGGCTGCCTGGTTGAGGAAGGTCTGGCCGCCGTCGAGGAAGAGCGCGATCGACATCCCGAGCACCACGATCACGCTGATCTGGAGCGCGCCGACGCCGAACGCGAGCACGAGCAGATCCCCGAGCAGGACGCCGAGCGCGACCCCGAGGGTCACCTCGGCGACCCGCCGCAGGCGCTGACCGTACGACGTGCCGAGCGAGACGATCGCCGCCACGGCGGCGAAGACCGGGGAGGGGTGGTGCAGCAGCCGGTGCGCGAGCATCCAGGCCACGCCCGCCGCTACCGCGCACTGCGCGATCTGCCAGCGCCGGGCGCGCAGCCGGGCCCAACGTGCCCGCATCGAGGTCCGGCCGCGGGCGATCAGCGGCTCGGCAGCGCTCACAGCGTGCGCTCCTCGAGGCCGCCGCCGATCGTCGCCGCGACGGCCCGCAGGCGGGTACGGGTGATGTCGGCGACCGTCGCCAGGCCGGCGAGGTCGGCGTTCGAGCCGGGGCGTACGGGCTCGGCGTGGTTGACGCTGGTGCACGCGCGGGTGCCACCGTCGGCGGCGTTCTGCAGGGCGACCGCGTGGCCGGTGGTGCCGGAGCCGGCGAAGAAGTCGAGCACCCGGCTGTCCGGCGGCATGGTCTGCAGGATGCGCCGGATCAGGCCGGTCGGCTTCGGGGACTCGAAGAGGTGTCCGGCGAGCTCCTTCAGCTCCGCGACGGCGGTGTCGGTCGAGCCGATCTCGGCGGCCGGCCAGATGGTGCGCAGCTTCTTGCGTCGCGGTCCGCCGGACTGCGCCGAGCCGCCGCCCGCGGAGTCGAGCCAGTCGCGCTGCGACACGTCGACCCGCTCCCCCAGGGTGCCGGCGATCGGGCGGCAGACGAGGTCCTCGGCGCGCTCGGCGACCAGGGGCGCGCTCCAGCGCCAGACCGCCGGCGAGCCGTCACCGAAGACCGGCTTGATCTCGACGGCGCCGTCGAACGGCGTGGTGGCGACCCGACCGGTCTCGGGGTCGCCCCACAGCGGGTAGTGCAGCGTCGGCGCGGTGACCGGGTTGAACTTCTTGTTCGTGTTGCGCAGCGGCAGGTGGCGGTAGCGCCGGCCGTCGTCGGTGCTCAGCGGGAAGTCGCGCGCGTCGACCAGATCCGGGGAGGAGGCGTCGAGGACGCAGCGCTTCGGGTCGCGGGCGTAGACGAGGAGGTACTCGTGGAACGTCGCGAAGCCCTTGCCGAGCTGGCGGCCCTTGGCGTTGAGGTTGACCACGACCTGCGCCAGGAACGCAGCCTCCCCGAAGAGCTCGTCCATCAGCAGCCGCAGGTAGGCGACCTCGTTGTCGTCGATCGACACGTAGATCGCGCCGGTCCTGGCCAGGACCTCGCGGGCCGCCTCGAGCCGCGGCCGCATCATCTCGACCCAGGCCTGGTGCCGGCCCTTGCGCCGGCCGTCCTCACCGCGGATGTCGTCGCGGTACGCGAAGGCGCTTCCGGTGTTGTACGGCGGGTCGATGTAGATCAGGTCGTACGTCTCCCCCGCCCGGGCGAGAGCGCGCAGGACATCGAGGTTGTCGCCCTCGATGAAGCTGTTCCACGCCACGGCGCACACCCTATCCACGGTCGAGGCGTCAGATTTGGAAGGCCGAGATGTCAGTTGTCGCGCCATGATGGTGGGGTGGCTCTGACCGGGCGGCGCGGAAGCGGTACGACCTTGATGCTCGTGCTGCTCAGCGCCGCGCTCGGCGCCGGTCTCCTGCTGGTCGCACCGACCTCCGTGGGGCGCCAGTTCCGCGAGCTGGTCCACGTGCGCGAGCCGCACCGTGTGCTCCCGGCGGTGGTGGTCCATCACGCCGGCGGGCACTACGCCTTCGAGAAGACCCAGCCCGGCAGCGACAAGCCGGTGACCTATGACCCCTGCCAACCGATCACGTACGTCCTGAACCTCGGCGCCGGCCCCACCGACGCCCGCGTCATCATCGGTACGGCGATCACCCGGATCAGCGCCGCCTCGGGCCTGGCCTTCGAGGATCGCGGCACCACCGACGACACCAACTTCGAGCACCGCAAGCCCGGCGACCCGGTGCTGATCGGCTTCGTCCCGCCCGGGACCCTCGACGAGCTCGACACGGAGAGCGGCAAGGTCGGCCTGGGCGGCAGCACCTCGGTCAGCGTCGGCGTCGCCCACCTCGTCTACCGGACCGGGATGGTCGCGCTGCGCTCGGACTGGTTCAACGACCCCCGGGTGCCGACCCCGCAGAAGATGGCCGTGGTCATGCACGAGCTGGGCCACGTCCTCGGCCTCGGGCACGTCGACGACACCAACGAGATCATGGCGAGCGCGAACGTCGGCCAGACCCGCCTCGGTCCCGGCGACCGCGAGGGTCTCGCCCTCCTCGGCCGCGGCGAGTGCCTGTGAGCCCGCTCCTCGGCGGCGAGGACGGGCCTCTTCCTCACCCGTTGCCGGGTCAGAGGACGCCGGCGGCGCGGGCTGCCGCCGCGTACGCCTCGGCGAGCGAGGCGACCGTCTCGTGGGCGTTGAGCCCGCTGGGGTTGGGCACGACCCAGATCTCCGCATCGCCCCAAGCGCCGTCGAGCTCGGCGGGCTGGATGCCGGCGGCGGCCTTCGGCAGGCCGAAGGCGGTGCGGTACGCGGTGATGCCGGCGATCGCGACCACGCGGGGCGCGAGCCGTCGGACCAGCTCCTGGAGCTGCACGCCGCCGGCGACGAGCTCGGCCTTCGACAGCTCGTCGGCGCGGGCGGTGGCGCGGTGGACCACGTTGGAGATGCCGATCCCCCGGGCACGCAGGTGCTCCCGGTCCGTCTCGTTCATCCCGGCCGCCGGGTCGATCGGATGCGTGATGATCCCGGCCCGGAGCAGCGCCGGGTAGAACCGGTTGACCGGGTGCGCGAAGTGGGTCCGGGTCGCGGCGGTCCACAGCCCCGGGTTGATCCCGACGAACAGCAGCCGGAGCTCCTGATCGGGGCCGGGCAGCAGGTCCGGGACCACTGCATCGCGGTAGGACTCGAGCTCGGCGCGGGTGAAGCGGCGGCTCACGAGGGCACCTTCCCCTCGAGGACGCCGAAGGCGACCATCCGGTTGTCGGTGTGGAAGAGCTCGCTGCAGGTGGTCAGTGTGATCAGCCGCTGCCCGGGCTCCTGCGCCGGCTGTACGCCACCGGTGTCGGGGTTGGTCGGCAGCGGATCGGTCACCCAGCCCGCGGTGAACGGGACGACCAGTGCGGAGCCGGCGGTGGTGAGTCGGTATGTGTAGGTCTCGGTGCGGGTCTGCACGACGATCTCGTCGCCGACCTCCAGGTCGGGCATCCGCCGCAGCGGCTCGCCGTGCGTGATCCGGTGGGCGGCGAGGGCGTAGTTGCCGACCTCGCCCGGCCCGGCCGTCTCGGCGAAGTGCCCGTAGCCGGTGGCCAGGACCTCGTCGGAGGTCCCCTCGAAGACCGGCACGGCGTAGCCGGAGCCGAAGCGCGGGATCCGGATGATCGCGGTGGCGTCGCCCCACGGCGTCCGGACCACGTCGCTCCCCGATCCCGTGTCCGAGCGGCTCCACTCGCGCTCGATCTGGGTGAGCGCCTGGTCCCGGTGCCGGTGCGACACCCAGGTCGTCCCCCAGAACTCCCAGGCGACGTAGCCCAGCAGCGAGACTCCGACCAGGATCAGCGCGATCCCCGGCCAGAGCAGCAGGCTTCGGCGGCGCAGGTGCGCCCGGCGCCTGGAGCGTGCCATCACCAACGCGGGTGGATCGATGCCCGCAGATGGGTGTCGTAGATCGCCCGGACGCCCGCGAGGAACTCCTCGCTCACGGCCGGCAGCTCACCGGCGGCGGCGTTGGCGGTGGCCTGCGCGAGGGTGCGCGCGCCCGGGATCACGGTGGTCACGCCCGGCTGCTGCGCCACCCAGGCGAGCGCGGCCTGAGCGGTGCTCGCACCGGCGGGGCCGTGCTCGCGGGCCAGCTCGGCGAACTCCTGTGCCGCCTGCAGCCCGACCTCGTAGTCGACGCCGGAGAACGTCTCGCCCACGTCGAAGGCCTCGCCGTGGCGGTTGAAGCTGCGGTGGTCGTTGTGCGCGAAGACGGTCTCGCGGCTGTAGCGCCCCGACAGCAGCCCCGAGGCGAGCGGCACCCGGACGATGATCCCGACACCCGCCTCGACGGCGGCCGGCAGGACCTGGTCGAGCGGCTTGAGCCGGAACGCGTTGAGGATGATCTGCACGCTGGCGGCACCGTTGCGGATCGCGGCGAGCGCCTGATCGCAGGTCTCCACCGAGACGCCGTACGCCGCGATGGCGCCGTCCTCGACGAGGGTGCGCAGCGCGTCGTACGTCCGCTCGTCCTCGATCGTCTCGGTCGGCGGGCAGTGCAGCTGGACGAGGTCGAGGGTGTCCACGCCGAGGTTGCGGCGCGAGCGATCGGTCCATCCCCGGAAGGCGTCGAGGGTGTAGTTCTCCGGGCGCTGCTCGACGCGGCGGCCCATCTTGGTCGCCACCGTGACCGGGGCGCCCGAGGCCTTGAGGAAGGCGCCGATGATCTGCTCGCTGCGGCCGTCGCCGTAGACGTCGGCGGTGTCGAAGAAGGTGACGCCGGCCTCGACGCTGGTCTCCAGGACCGCGCGGGCGTCGGCCTCCGAGACGTCACCCCAGTCGGCGCCGAGCTGCCAGGTGCCGAGGCCGATGATCGAGACGTCCTTGCCGGTGCTTCCGAGGGTGCGCTGGTCCATGACGACCATCTTGGCCGATCGGGTGCAGGACGCGGCAGTGCCCCCCTGCGGCGCCGGTGTCAGGCCGGGTGTGCGGCGAGGAAGCCGGCGACCGCATCGCCGAACGTGTCGGCGCCCGCCTGCGTCGGGTGCAGCCGGTCCGGCTGGTAGGCCAGGTCGAGCCCGACGGTGGAGAAATACGGTATGTCCGCCTTCGCCGAGAGCGCGGCCAGGAGCCGGTCGACCCGCGGCACTGCGGCCGCGCGCGCCGGCGCCGGCGCCGGACCGACCACCACGACCCGAACGCCGTGCAACGCGACCATCAGACGACGAAAGCCGTCCTCGATGGCCGCATCCGTCTGGTCGTAGTCGTTGAGGCCGCCCTCGACGACCACCAGACCGGCGTCCCGTCGGATCGTGGCCCGCCGGACGTCGGCGGCGGCCCGCTGGGCGTACGCCACCGGGCCGCAGGGTGAGGCGTGCGCGCTGAAGCCGGAGCCGGAGAAGCCGTCGACGTACACCCGTCCGGGCAGGCGCGAGGGCCACGAGCGGTCCGGATCGTCGAGCCCGAGGCCCGCTGACCACGAGTCGCCGATCACCACGACCCGTTGCCCGGTGCCGCTGACCGCCGCCGCCCGGGCCGCTTGGTCGGCGGCGAACCGGTCGCACCGAGCGCCGATCGCGTCCGCGGCAGCGCGGGCGTGCCACTGCCGTACGCCGGTCAACACACCGACGAGGAGACAGACGACCACGACCACGAAGGCCGTGCGACGGACCGAGACGCGCACATGAGAAGGATGCGGCCCGGGCCGCGCCCGCGCAGCCGAATCGTCAGATCGCGTAGGGAGCGAGCTCGCCGGCCAGGTCCTCATTGGCCCGGCCCTTGATCTCGGTGCCCTCTCCGGTGTGCTCCAGCGCGTCGATCTCGCCGTGCTGGTGGATCGCGTTGACCAGGTCGCCGCGGCCGTACGGGAGCAGCACGTGGAACGCGACACCCGGACGCGGCAGGTCGGCCTCGACAGCGGCGATCGCGGCCTCGATGCCCTCGCCGGTCTTGGCGGAGACGACGACCGAGTGCGGCTCGGCGCGCTGCAGCCGCTGCACGACCAGCGGGTCGGCGGCGTCGGCCTTGTTGATCACCACGAGCTCGGGCACCTGGGAGGCGCCGATCTCGGCGAAGACCTCGCGTACGGCGGAGAGCTGACCCTCGGGATCCGGGTGGGACCCGTCGACGACGTGCACGATCAGGTCGGCGTCGGCGACCTCCTCCAGCGTCGAGCGGAACGCCTCGACGAGCTGGTGGGGCAGGTGCCGGACGAAGCCGACGGTGTCGGACATCGTGTAGACCCGACCGTCGGCCGTGGTGGTGCGGCGCGTGGTCGGGTCGAGGGTGGCGAAGAGCGCGTTCTCGACCAGCACGCCGGCGTCGGTGAGCCGGTTGAGCAGGGACGACTTGCCCGCGTTGGTGTAGCCGGCGATGGCGACGGCGGGGATCTGGTTGCGCCGGCGGGTCGCCCGCTTGATGTCGCGGGTGCCCTTCATCTCGGTGAGCTCGCGGCGGAGCTTGGCGATCTTGTCGTTGATCCGGCGGCGGTCGGTCTCGATCTTGGTCTCACCGGGACCACGACCGCCGATGCCGACGCCGTTGGCCGCGCGTCCACCGACCTGGCGCGACAGGTTTCCGCCCCAACCGCGCAGGCGCTGCTTCATGTAGTTGAGCTGCGCGAGCTCGACCTGCGCCTGGCCCTCCTTGGACTTCGCGTGCTGGGCGAAGATGTCGAGGATCAGGGCGGTGCGGTCGACGACCTTGACCTTGACCCGGTCCTCGAGGTTCCTGAGCTGGCTGGGCGCGAGCTCGCCGTCGCAGATCACCGTGTCGGCGCCGGTGGCCTGGACGATCTCGCGGATCGCCTCGACTTTGCCGCGCCCGACGTACGTGGCCGGGTCGGGCGCCTGACGGCGCTGGTAGATCGCCTCGAGCACCTCGGAGCCGGCGGTCTCGGCCAGCAGGGCGAGCTCGGCGAGGCTGTTCTCGGCGTCCTGGGTGGTGCCGGTGGTCCAGACGCCGACCAGCACGACCTTCTCCAGCCGCAGCTGGCGGTACTCGACCTCGGTGATGTCCTCGAGCTCGGTGCTGAGCGAGGCGACCCGGCGCAGAGCGTGGCGCTCGGCGAGTTCGATCGCGCCGAGGGTCTGCTCCTCGGGGTCCTCCTCGCCGTACTCGTCCACGCCGAGGGCGTCGCCGTTCTCGTCGGGCTCGGTGTCCCAGTCGGCGGTGTCCTCGAGCTCGTTGTCGAGGCTGAAGTCAGATGCGTTCGTCATACAAGGATCAAGAGTACGACCGCCCGCCAGCGATTATCCGTTTCCGAGGTGCGCCGGGGCGCGTGCCGACTTGTCAGCAAGGACCGCCGAGTTTGCAGATGAAGTGCAGACTCGGCGGTCGTGGCTGCAGATTCGCGCTACTTGGGAGGCATCCGGATGCCGCCGTCGACACGAATGACCTCGGCGTTCATGTAGTCGTTGGTCAGCAGCTCCAACACCATCGAGGCGAGCTCGTCGCCGGTGCCGAGACGCTTGGGGAAGAGCACGTTGGAGCCGAGGTTGGCCTTGAACGCGTCCGCCTCGGGACCGGTGCCGTAGATCGGGGTGTCGATCAGGCCCGGCGCGACCACGTTGAGCCGGATGCCGGAGGCGGCGAGGTCACGGGCGACGGGCAGGTTCATGCCGACGACCCCGCCCTTGGAGGCGGAGTACGCGGCCTGGCCGATCTGGCCGTCGAAGGCGGCGACCGAGGCCATGTTCACGATCGCGCCACGCTGGCCGTTCGCGTCGGGCTCGTTGCGGCTCATCACCGTCGCGGCCTGGCGGGTCATGTCGAAGGTGCCGATGAGGTTGATCTCGATGACCTTGCGGAAGGCGCCGAGGTCGAACGCGCTGGAGATCTGGCCGTCGCGCCCGATCGTACGGGTCGCCCAGCCGATGCCGGCCGAGTTGACGCAGGCCTTGAGCGGGGCGATCTGGGCCGCCTGCTCGACGGCGGCGGTGATCTGATCGGTGTTCGTGACGTCGACCTGGGCGAAGACGCCCTTGACCTCCTCGGCGAGGGCCTCGCCCTTGTCGGCCTGGAGGTCGGCGATGATCACGGTCGCGCCGCGGGCGGCGAGCTGGCGCACGCAGGCGGCGCCGATGCCGCTGGCGCCGCCGGTGACGATGGCAGTGCTGCTGGTGAGGTCCATGCCTCGGACCCTAACAGCGAGACTGTCAGGGTGGAATGCGTTCAGGAGGTCGACCTCAGAGAGCGGTGGTGCCGCTGGCGACCAGCGCCGCCGGACCGGTGAGCAGGGCGTGCCCCTCCTCGGTCCACGTCACCGTGAGTCGCCCGCCCGGGACGTCGACGGTGTAGGTCGAGCCGTCGGAGGCGTGCCCGTCGGCGGCCATGATCGCCACGGCGGTCGCGCCGATGCCGGTGCCGCAGGAGCGGGTCTCCCCCACGCCGCGCTCGTGCACGCGCATCGTCAGGTGCCCGGCGCCGGTGCGCTCGACCAGCTCGACGTTGACGCCGTGCGGGTAGGTGGCCGCGTCGAACAGCGGCTGCCGGGTGAGGTCGAGCGCGGCGACGCCGCCCTCGACCAGGGCGACCGCGTGCGGGTTGCCCATGTCGACGTGGCGCGCGCTCCAGGTGTGGTCGGCGACGCTCACCTCGGACCAGCCGAGGAGCTGGGGCTCGCCGAGATCGACGGTCCAGAGGTCGCCGTCGAACGTGAGGGTCTTGTCGCCGGCACGGGTCGCGATGGTGATCCGATCGGTGGTGTCGAGGCCGGAGGCGCGCAGGTACGCGGCGAAGGCGCGGGTGCCGTTGCCGCACATCTCGGCGATCGAGCCGTCGGCGTTGCGGTAGTCCATGAAGAACTCGGCACCACTCACCGATTCCGGTGCGCCGGGCCAGTCCGCCGGGTAGGCGGCCGTCCGGATGACCCGGAGCACGCCGTCGCCGCCGATGCCGGCGTGCCGGTCGCACAGCGCGCGTACGCGCTCGTCCGCGAGCGGGCCGTGGACCGATCCGTCGGGGTCGGGCAGGACGACGAAGTCGTTCTCGGTGGCGTGCGCCTTGGTGAAGTCGTACGCCATCAGTAGAGCCCCAACTTGTAGGCCTCGCCGTAGTAGGCGTCCAGCTCCTCGAGGGTGCCGGGCGCGTTCTCGAACTCCTTCGCGATCACGGCGCGTCGCGGGATGGCCTCGGCGGGCGTCCAGGTCTCGTGCTCCCAGAGACCGCTGCGCAGGAACGCCTTCGCGCAGTGGAAGAAGATCTGCTCGATCTCGACGACCAGCGCCATGATCGGTCGCTTCTCGCGCACGCTCATCGCGTCGAAGAAGTCCGCGTCGCGCACCAGCCGGGCGCGGCCGTTGATCCGCAGGGTGTCGCTGCGGCCGGGAATGACGAAGAGCAGCCCGACGTACGGGTTGGCGAGGACGTTGAGGTAGCCGTCGGCGCGCCGGTTGCCGGGGCGCTCGGCGATCGCGATCGTGGCGTCGTCGAGGACGTGGACCAGCGAGCCGGCCGGGTCGCCCTTGGGGCTGGCGTCGAGGCGGCCCTCGGCGTCGGAGGTGGCGAGCACGCAGAACGGGCTGGCGGCCAGCCAGTCCCGGTCGATCTCGAGCAGCCGGGTGCGCTCCTTGTTGACCGCACGCTCGTTGGGCTCCCCGAGCAGCGCACGCAGCTCGGCAGCGGACTCGATCGGGGTCATGGTTGAAGTGTATGGATCGCGGCCAGTGCTTTCTCGACCCGATCCGGGTCGTCGTAGCCGACCCAGACCACGCGCGGGTCCTTGCGGAACCACTGGTCCTGGCGACGGGCGAACTGGCGGGTCTTGATCGCGGTCTTGAGCTTGGCCTCGGGCAGCGACAGCTCGCCGGCGAGGAAGGCGGCGACCTCCCGGTAGCCGATCGCGGTCTTGGCGGTCTTGGTCTCCAGCAGGCCCTCGTCGATGAGCCGCACGACCTCCAGGACGAGACCGGCGTCGAACATCTCGTCCACCCGCTGCAGGATCCGCGCTTCGAGCGTCTCGCGGTCGATGTCGACGCCGATCTGGACGGTCGCCGGATCGGCGTACTCCTGCACGGGCAGACGTGCGCTGAACGGCTCCCCGGTCAGCTCGATCACCTCCAGGGCGCGCACGATCCGCCGGCCGTTGTCCTGCTCGATCCGCTCGGCGGAGACCGGGTCGAGCTCGGCGAGCCGGGCGTGCAGGGCCCGGGTCCCGACCCGCTCCAGCTCGGCCTCCCACCGCTCCCGGACGGCGGCCTCGGTGCCGGGGAACTCGAACCGGTCGACGAGCGCCCGGGTGTAGAGGGCGCTACCGCCGACAAGGACCGGCGTCCTGCCGTGGGCGCGCAGGTCGGCGATCACCGCCCGGGCGCGCTCCTGGTAGTCGGCGACCGTCGCCGGGTGGGCGAGGTCGAGGATGTCGATGAGGTGGTGCGGGATGCCGCGGCGCTCGGCAGCCGGGAGCTTGGCGGTGCCGATGTCCATGCCCCGGTAGAGCTGCATCGCGTCGGTGTTGACGATCTCGCCGCCGAGGCGCTCCGCGAGGTCGAGGGAGAGTGAGGTCTTCCCAGCGGCGGTGGCGCCGACGACGGCCACCAGCGGCGCGGCCGGGGCGGTCGTCTCGTCGGGGTCGGGAGTGGAGCCGCTGAGTGACACGTGCTCAGTGTGGCAGCCGTGCGCGGAGCAGCCCCGGACGCTGCCGTACGGGCCGTACGCGCCGCCTCTCGGACGGTGGGTCACCGGTGGACTAAGCATTCGCCCGCGGGAGCGGTCTCAACGTAAAATCGGCCCAGTGACTGAGGAACATCTCCCGCGGCGGCTGCTGATCGCGATGGCGCTGCTGTGGGCGACCTCGCCGATCTCCACCGATCTCTACCTCGCCTCCTTCCCGGAGATGACCCACGGCCTCGGGACCGACGCGTCGATGATCCAGTTGACGCTCACCGCGTTCCTGGTCGGGATCGGCGTCGGGCAGGTGCTGTGGGGGCCGGTCAGCGACCGCTACGGCCGCTACCGCCCGATGATCGCCGGCGCCTCGGTCGCCCTGGTCGCCTCGCTCGTCGCGATGCTCGCGCCCACGGTCGAGGTGCTGATCGCGGCGCGCCTCGTGCAGGCGCTGGCCAGCGCCGCGTGCGTCACGGCCACGAGCGCCTCGGTCGCCGATCGCCTCACCGGCTTCCCGCTCGCCCGCACGATGACCCTGATCGGCAGCATCATCGGCGTGGCCCCGATCGTCGCCCCCGTCGTCGGCGGCCTGCTCGCCGAGGCGGTCCCGTGGCGCGGCATTCTCGCCATCATCGTCGCCTTCACCGCTGCCCAGCTGGCCGTGATCCTGCTCGTCATCCGCGAGACGCACCCGCCGGAGCGGCGCTCGCGACGGATCGAGTACGGCCACCTCGGCACCCTTCTCACCCGCCCGGCCTACATCGGCCACGCGGGCACGCAGGTGCTCAACTTCAGCACCCTGATGGCGTACGTCTCCTCCTCGTCCTTCATCTTCCAGAGCTACCTCGGCTTCTCCGCCTCGGTCTACGGGCTCTGCTTCGCGGGCAACTCGATGGCGCTGGTGGCCGGCAACTACACGTCCTCGCGGCTGGCCCGCAAGCGCGTCCACCCGGCGCGGACGATCTCGGTCGCGCTGCCCGTCGCGGTCGCGGCCGTGCTCACCATGCTGGTCGTGGTGATCTCGCCGCTGCCGCGCCCGTTCCTGCTGGCCCCGCTCTTCGTCGCGATGGGCTCGTTCGGCTTCATCACCGGCAACGCCGGCGCGCTCGCCGTGCAGCAGAGCCGCGACATCGCCGGCTCGGGCAGCGGGCTCGGCGGCGGGCTGATGTTCCTCTGCGCCGGCCTGATCTCGCCGATCGGCGGCATCGCCGGCGAGGACACCGCCCTGCCGCTGGTCATCTCGATGACCTGCACCGAGCTCGCCGCGGCCGCCTGCTTCATCGCCGTGCGCCGCTACGTCTCCCGCCACGAGCACCTCGAGCACGCGTTCCGCGTGGAGCCGGTCGTGGCTGTGGCTGCGGAGGCCTGACGGGCGCCGGCGCGCAACTGTCACCGTGATAGTTCGGGGCACGAGTGAACGTTTGAACTGTTACTCGTGTCGCCAACTGTCACCGTGACACTTCGCAACTGTCACGGTGACACTTCGAGCACGCCGCCGGACCGAAGTATCACCGTGACACTTCGGGGCACGAGTGAACGCTTGAACTGTCACTCGTGTCGCCAACTGTCACCGAGGCACCGCGCAACTGACACCGTGACAGTTCGGACCACGAGGCCGAGCCCGAACTATCACCGTGACACTTCGGGGCACGAGTGAACGTTTGAACTGTCACTCGTGTCGGCAACTGTCACCGTGACACTTTGCAGCTCTCACGGTGACGCCCGGCGACCGTTCAGCCGCAGGCCGGGGCGTCCGGGAGCGGGGCGGGCACACCGATGGTCGGCAGGCCGAGGCCGACCTTGCGCGTCTCGGGCTCGCCGACGGGCCTGCCCTGGCGGGCCTCCCAAGCGTCGCCGGAGCGGGTCCGGCGCACCGAGAGGACCTTGTCGGCGACGAGGTGGTGCGGAGCGGCGTACGTGATCTCGGCGGTGACCATGTCACCGGGGCGGGCGTCGACCGCCTCGAAGTGGACGAGCCGGTTGTCGGGCGCCCGCCCGGACATCCGCTGGGTCTCGCCGTCCTTGCGACCCTCGCCCTCGGCGACCATCAGCTCGACGGTGCGACCGACCTGGGCCTGGTTCTCCTCCCAGGCGATCTCGTTCACCAGCGCGACGAGCCGCTGGTAGCGGTCCTTCACGATCTCCGGCGAGATCTGCTCGTCCATGGTCGCGGCCGGCGTGCCGGGCCGCGGGGAGTATTGGAACGTGAAGGCCGACGAGAAGCGGGACTCCCGCACCACCCGCAT
Organism: Nocardioides sp. JCM 18998; assembly: GCF_055391535.1. Lineage (NCBI taxonomy): Bacteria > Bacillati > Actinomycetota > Actinomycetes > Propionibacteriales > Nocardioidaceae > Nocardioides > Nocardioides sp. JCM 18998. Next base: position 2,111,522 of record NZ_AP043886.1, on the reverse strand, counting down.
CGTCTCGAGGAAGTCGTCCTCGGTCTCACCCGGGAACCCGACGATGATGTCGGTGGTGATCGCGGCGTGCGGGATCGCCTCCCGCACCCGCTCGATGATCCCCAGATACTTCGAGGAGCGGTACGAGCGGCGCATCGCCTTCAGCAGCCGATCGGAGCCGGACTGCAGCGGCATATGCAGCGACGGCATCACGTTCGGGGTCTGCGCCATCGCCTCGATGACGTCGTCGGTGAACTCCGCCGGGTGCGGCGAGGTGAACCGGACCCGCTCGAGGCCCTCGATCTCGCCGCAGGCCCGCAGCAGCTTGGAGAACGCCTGCCGGTCGCCGAACTCCACGCCGTACGCGTTGACGTTCTGGCCCAGGAGGGTCACCTCGGACACGCCCTCCGCGACCAGCGCGGAGATCTCGGCCAGGATCTCGCCCGGGCGGCGGTCCTTCTCCTTGCCGCGCAGCGACGGCACGATGCAGAACGTGCAGGTGTTGTTGCAGCCGACCGAGATCGAGACCCACGCGGCGTACGCGGACTCTCGCTTGGTCGGCAGGGTGGAGGGGAAGACCTCGAGCGACTCGAGGATCTCGACCTGCGCCTCCTCCTGGACGCGGGCACGCTCCAGCAGCACCGGCAGCGACCCGATGTTGTGGGTGCCGAACACGACGTCGACCCACGGCGCCTTCTCGACCACGAGCGAGCGGTCCTTCTGGGCCATGCAGCCGCCGACGGCGATCTGCAGACCGGGGTGCTCGCGCTTGACCGCGGCCAGGTGGCCGAGGTTGCCGTACAGCTTGTTGTCCGCGTTCTCGCGCACGGCGCAGGTGTTGAAGACGACGACGTCGGGATAGGCGGTCTGCTCGCCCTCGGCCGCCGGCACATGACGGAGGTAGCCGGCATCCTCGAGCAGCCCGGACAGGCGCTCGGAGTCGTGGACGTTCATCTGGCACCCGTAGGTGCGGACCTCGTACGTGCGCGTCATAGCCCTACGAGGGTACGGCGCGCCGCGGGCGGCGCCGGAATCTGCGAGGCTGGAGCCATGCCGCCCACGAGCTCCCGCTGGTCGATCGGATCCACCGACTCGGTGCTGAGCCTGTGGTCGAGCAGCTCGGTGCTCTCGATCGGCAGCGTCGGGTCGTTCGCCTCGCTCGCCAGCGTGGGCTCCTTCGCCTCCGCGTTCTCCGTCGGCTCTTCGATGTCGGTCGCGTCGTGGGGCTCGAACCAGTCCGGTGGCTCGGTGCTCTCCCACCAGAGCGAGGGCTCGGTGCTCTCCGCCCAGGCCAGCCGGGCGGTTCGCGGCTACCGCACCGACGGCCCGATGCCGCCCGCGACCCTGAGCGGCATCGCCCTGGCCGCCGTGGCGGTGTCGATCGTCGCGCTGGTGCTGCGCCGGCAGCGATGAGCCCCCTCAGGAGCGTTCGTACGCGGCACGCCGGAGCGCTTCGCCACGCTGTGTCGGCTCAGCCGAAGCGGCCGTTGACGTAGTCGGCGGTCCGCGGGTCCAGGGGCGCGGTGAACATCGCCTCGGTCTCGCCGTGCTCGATGATGACGCCGGGCTGACCCTGCTCGGCGAGGAAGAACGCGCACCGGTCGGAGACGCGCCTGGCCTGCTGCATGTTGTGCGTGACGATCACGATCGTCACCTCGTGGCCGATCTCCTTGATCGTCTCCTCGACCACGCGGGTCGAGGTCGGGTCGAGCGCGGAGCAGGGCTCGTCCATCAGGAGCACCTTGGGACGCACCGCTAGCGAGCGGGCGATGCACAGGCGCTGCTGCTGGCCGCCGGAGAGCGCCCCGCCGGGCTGGTCGAGGCGGTCCTTGACCTCGTTCCAGAGGCCGGCGCGGCGCAGCGACTCCTCGACCAGCCCGTCGCGGCGGTCCTTGACCGCCCTGGCCCCGGTCAGCGAGAGACCGGCGAGCACGTTCCCGCGGATCGACATCGCCGGGAACGGGTTGGGCTTCTGGAAGACCATCCCGATCGCCTTGCGCGCGTCGATGAGCTGGCGCTCGGGGTCGTAGATGTCCTCGCCGTCGAGCCGGACCGATCCGGCGAGCGCTGCCGACGGCACCAGCTCGTGCATCCGATTGAGGATGCGCAGGAAGGTCGACTTACCACACCCGGACGGGCCGATCAGCGCCGTGACCTGGCCGGCAGGCATCTCCAGGGAGACCCGGTCGAGGACCTTGCGCCGTCCGAACCAGGCGGAGACGTGCTCGGCGCTCAGCGCGTGGGCGCGGAGCGCGACCGGCAGCGCGGCGGTGGCCGGATCGGCGTCGACCACGGGCTGGGGCGCGGTCTCGTCGTCGGCGAGCAGAGCGGACATCGGGACTCCTGGAAACGGTTGAAGACCAGCCGGCGGTGCTGGGTGCTGCGCCGCCGGCTGGTCGCCTGTCACACCGTCGCGAAGCGGATCACTTCGAGCGGACGGTGATGGTCTTGCTGCTCGCCGCGGCGAACGTGGACGAGCCCGAGTAGGTCGTCTTGATCTTGTGCTTGCCCTTCTTGAGCTTGGGCAGGGTGACGGTCGCCTTGCCGCTCTTGAGCGTCGCCGAGGCGAGCTTCTTCGAGCCGTCCAGGACGCTCACGGTGCCGGTCGGCTTGGCGCCCTTGGCGGTGACGGTGACCTTCACCTTGAGCTTCGCGGTGTGCTTGACGCTCTTGGCGACCTTCTCGGTGACGGTCGCCTTCTTGGTGCCGACCGGCGTGCCGCCGCCCGTGCGGCCGGCGGTGCTCCAGGTGCCGGCAGCGGTGTTGACGTAGATGTCGATCGCGTCGTAGGCCGAGGAGACCGACTGACCGGCGCTGATCGTCTTGAGCCGCAGCTCGACCAGGCCGCTCGCGTCCGGCTTGTAGCCGGCCAGGAACTGCTGCAGCGTGACGCTCGAGCCGAGCGGCACCGACAGGCCGTTGTTGGTGACGGCCGTGGTCAGCTGCGCACCACTCCAGGTGCCCTGGGCGGTCGGCTTGTACTTCGCCAGGCTGGAGGCCGAGCTGACGGCAGCGCCGTGGACGTAGGCGTACACCAGCGCACGCTGGCCGGTGAGAGCGCCGTTGGCGGCGCCGACCGCTGTCAGCTTGTCGCTCAGCTTGCCCTTGGTGACGGTGGCGCCGTTCACCTTGAGCGTGATGGCGCCGACCCGGTTGGAGTCGGCCGGGACGGTGTTGCTCGAGGCCGCGACGGCGGCGACGCCGGCGCCGGTGAGCACGGCCGCACCCACGGCACCTGCGGCCGCGATGCGGGTGACCCGCTTGTTCATGGTTGTCCTCTCGAAGGCTGTGATGTCGGTGGATCGCTCAGGCGACCGGGCGGCTCAGGACTGCGGGCAGGCGGCGTCTCCGGCGCCGACCGCCGTCCAGTGCTTGCCATCGACGTGGAGATCGACCGACGCGTACGAGGTCGTCTGGAGGGGCTGTCCCGCCGCGCCCAGCACCAGCCGCAGCTGGAGCCAGCCGTCGTCCTGCGACGGGTACGCGGTGAGGAACTGCGCCAGGGTCGTGTCGATCGGCGCCAGCGTCGTGCTGGGTGCAGCCGGATCGGCGATCTGGGAGGCCGCCCCGAGCTGCAGGCCGCTCCAGCTCTCCGGGCCGACGTCGGTGCGCGGCTGGAAGGCGAACAGGGTGGCGGTTCCGCCGGTGGCGTACCCGCCCGTGGCGGCCTGGCCCCCGACGACCGCATCGGCGAACGGCTGCCCGATCGTGCTTCCGCCGGTCACCGGCTGACCGTCACGGCACAGGGTGAGCGTGCCCACCGACGCCGGGTCGACGTACGGCACGGCGCCCACCGCGTCGTGACGGCGCAGGTGCGTCCCCACGGCGACGACGACGGCGAGGAGGACGACGACGACGATGCAGATCAGCGTCCAGCGCTTGGCCGTTCCGTCGACGCTGGCCCGGTGGCTGCGTGCCCCGGTGCCGTCGCGCTCGGCCTCGGTCTGCTTCGTCGTCATCGTCGTCCTCCTCACCATCTCGTCGTGTGTCTCGCCGATCCCGCTGGGATCAGCCCTTGGTGTTCTCGCCCGGCTGGTCGACGCTGGCCGCGTTCTTGGTGACGCCCGGGTAGTACGGGGTCAGGCCGAGGTCGGTCAACAGCTGCTGGCCGGCCGCGCTGGCGATCCACGGCGCCGGGGCCCCGGCCGGGTCGGCCGGGTCGTAGTCCGGGTTGTAGAAGAGCGTCTTGACCCAGTTGAGCGAGCTGCCCGGCTGCCACGGCGTGCTCGAGCTGATCGCCGACTCGCGGAAGATCAGGTAGAACGGCAGGTCGGCGACGTACGCACCGGCTGCGACTCCGTTGGCGCCCGGGACCTGCAGCGCGATGCCCGCGGCGCTGAGCGGCGTGGTGGTCTTGCCACCGGAGCCGTTCGGCGTGCTGCCCGTGTACGAGGCGTTGCTCGGGTCCGGGAAGTAGCTCTTCTGCAGGAGCTTGTAGCGGCTCTGCGGGAACGGCACGATCGCGTCCGGGTTGCCGGCCACGGTGCTCGGGTCGTTCTGCTGGACCGCCTTGACGCTGCTCTTCCAGGTGCACGCGGTGCCGCCGTTGCCCGTCTGGAGCACGGCCTGGAACTGCTTGAGCACGCCCGCGCTGTCCTGCGGCCGCTCGGCCACGATCGCGCTGGAGCCCTTGCCGCCGACCTGGTCCCAGGTGCTGTAGCTGCTGGCCGCGTTGGAGCAGTAGATGCCGGCCAGCTGGGCGGGCGTGAGGCCCGCGGCCGGAGCGTTCGTGGTCGAGGCCGTCGCGATGTACTGCTTGTCGTCGGCGAACTGGATCGTGAACAGCTTGGAGCTCAGGTTGCTCTGGGCCGTGGTCTGGTCGGCTGCCTTCGGCAGGTTGGGGCTGCGGGCGAAGTTGATCGCACCGGCGGTGTCCTTCTCCAGCGCCGTGATGCCCGCGCCACCGCCGTTGGGGCGCAGCACCGGCGAGGTGCCGGCACGCAGCACGACCGACGGGTTCAGCGCGACCGACGTGCCGAGGCTGGGGTCGGTGAACGCGTTGCGGCCGTTGGCGTCCGCGGAGGCGTCGAAGCTGAAGAGACGGTAGACGTTGCCGGCCGAGTTGAAGCCGGGCAGGCCGCTCGGCGAGCCGTCGGCCAGGAAGTCGACCGAGTTCTGGATGACGTCGGACCCGACGCCGACGACGTCCTTGGCCTGGGGAGCGGCGTCAGCCACGGCCGAGCCCTGCCCGATGGAGAGGGCACACGCAGCCACCAGCCCGAGAACGGAGGCTGCGGATGCGACATGTCGCTTCGACATGGGGTCTGCCTTTCTGGTGTACGACCACCCCGGGTTCGGAGCGGCGAGTGGAGGTGGCCCCGAGGGCCACGCGGAGGACACTAGCGGATAGTTGATCTATTTAGTCAACTTTATCCGTTTAATTGTCTTGTCGCGGGGTACGCACCCCGTCAGAGCAGGTTCGGAGCCAGCCGCGAGGCGACGAGCGAGACCGCCCAGAGCACCGCCACCAGGACGGGCACGCCGGCGATCCAGGCCGCCATCCGCGACCACTTCAGGCTGGCCCAGGCGAGCGCGGCCACCGTCAGCACCAGCAGCTGGAGGAGCAGCGCGAGGATCGCGAGCGTGCCTGCACTGGCGTCACGCGCCATCGGCGCCCCCTCCGGATCGGCGGCCGAGACCGCACCGGCCGGTTGGGCGGCGCCCTGCAGCGTCGCGTCGACGTAGACCGTCTCCGACCGGGCCAGAGGCGAGGAGCCGGTCGCGGAGACCAGCACCAGCCGCCCGGTTCCGGCCACCGGCGCGGTCGGCACCGGATCTCCCTTGCGTCGTACGTCGACGACGGCGTACCGGAACGCGCCCTCCCCCGTGGTCACCGTGATGCTCGCGCCCGGCGCGAGGGCCGCGAGATGTCGGAACGGAGCACCGTAGGAGACCGAGCGTCCCATCAGCACGCTCGTCCCCTGCTGGCCCGGCAGCACGCTGCCGAGCGCGTGGCCCGGCCCGTCGTCCAGCTGTCCGGGCCGGGTGCCCTCGACCACCACGACGTGATGCAGCCCGAGGCCGGGCGCGTCGAGCAGTGCCACCGGAGCGCCGGCGGCGATCGGCGCTGCGACCGGCGCGGTGCCCTCGGCCAGCTCGGAGCGCAGCTGGCCGTACAGCTGCTGCTGCGCGTGGCCTTGGCTGAATCCGCTGAGCACGTAGACGTAGAGGAAGACCCAGCCGATCAGCGCGGCGAGCGTCAGCACGACCTGAGAGACCCCGAGCCGCAGCTCGGTGCGATCGCGCGGCGGCAGCGAGGCGGCGTCGATCGGCTCCTGGCGGACGCGGGTCGCCGGCAGGACGGTGCTCATCGACGCCTCCGTCCGCGGCGGGAGCCGACGACCGTGGCCAGCGCCCATGCCGGCGCACCCCAGCGCAGCACGAGGCCGGCGATCACCAGCAGCAGGCCGGCGACCAGGGCGGACGGCAGCCCGAACCGACCGATCCGGGAGTACGCGCCCACCGTCACCATCGGCTCGGCCGTCGTGACGGTCGAGCCCGAGACCGCGGTCGCCCCCGGTGGTGCGGCCGCGGGCGGCGCTGCCACCACGGAGCCGTTCCCGCCGGTGACGACGCCCGGCGTACCGCCCGAGGCGCCGCCCGACGAACCCGAGCCCGGCTGCGCAGTGTCGGGTACGGCCGGGCAGGAGCCGCTGAGCGTCGGTACGACGCCGGACTGCGCGCCGACCTGCTTGGCGACGCAGCGGGTGTACGCGGCCTCGTCTCCGAGCCCGTTGTCGGAGGTGAGCGGCAGCGTGCCGGGCGGCAGCTGGCCGTTGGCCGTACCGGGGGTCTGGCCCCGGCCGGCCGCGAAGTCGAGCAGCTGGGCGACGCGGGCGGCGTCGCCGGCCGCGAGTCCCGAGGTCGGCACGTCGGCGAAGACCGGCATCAGTCCCGGATACGCGCTGGTCTGGCTGCTCAGCTCGCTGTAGTCGAAGGTCCACGTCCCGGCCTGCTGATCCGGGGAGAGCAGCTTGACCGCGGCCCGCAGCCCCGAGGTGTCGGGTGCCGCGAAGGTGCGCCCGGCGGCGCTGGTGAAGGCGCTCCCGGCCGGGACGTTCGAGCTGGTCTCCAGCTGGGCGGCCCGCAGGCCGTACCGGTCGACGGCGGTCAGCGGCACGATGCCGATCACGAAACGGTGCCCGATGGGCTGCAGACCCTCGGTCTTCGGGACCAGCTGGCTGGGGTCGTTCGCATCGGTGACCGTCGGGCAGGTGGTCTGGGCGTTGGAGAGGGCGAACTCGATCGACTCCTCGATCGTGGCGATCTGGGAGAGCGGGTGCGCGATCTGCGCGAGGTACGGCAGGCCCTTGAGGCAGGCGTTGCTGCCCACGCCGTCGAGGGTGAAGTCGTCGAGCAGCGGCCAGGAGCTCACCGGCAGGCTCAGCCCGCCACCGGTCGGGTCACCGTCGCCCGGGCTCGGGCTGCCACTCGGGCCGTCGGTCGGGCCGTCACTCGGTACGTCGCTCGGGCCGTCGGTCGGGGTGGCCGTCGCGGAGGGGTCGGCGGAGGCCTCTCCCGACGCCGTGGCGGACACGTCGGTGGCCTCGTCACTCGCCGAGGGCTGCGCACTGGGCGCCTCGGACGCGGTCGGCGTGGCCGCGGCGCTGGCCGAAGCGCCCGCGCCGCCGGTGTCGTCGGCGGTGAGCCGGTAGTGCGGGTTGACCACCATCCCCCACGGATCGGGCGTGCCCTCGAGCCAGCGGCGGGCCTCGGGGTCGGCGTCGATGTAGCTGCTCAGCGCGGTCAGCATGTCGGAGTCGTTGGACAGCGAGATCAGCGCGGCGGCGCTGTTCGCCACCCCCGGGATGCTGGTGTCCACGCCCGGGTTCAGGGCATGGAACTCCGGGTCCGAGAAGATCGTGCGGGGATTGCCCGCCAGCGCACGGTAGGCCGTGCGGCCTTGGAGATCACCGTTGTAGGACTCGCTGAGCAGCTTGGCCAGCAGCCGCGCGTCCAGCTTCAGGTCGGTGACGGATCGCCCGTCGGCGCCGTCGATGTTGTATGCGATCGCGAAACCGGTGACGGCGATCGGAGCCTGTGCGACCGTCCCGCCGAAGCCGCCGTCGGGAGGCAGCGAGCTGAAGCCGACCTTGACGCTGCCGCCGCTGACGAGCGAGCGCGCCTGCGCGTCGGTCGCCTGGACGTGCAGGAACGGCTGGTACCCCTTCGTCGCGCAGAACGTCGGCTGCCACTGGGCGGCGATGTCGGTCATCAGGATCGAGCCGTACGCGAGCAGCGGCGCGGTCTTGTTCGTCAGCGCGCAGCTGTCGCCGGCGACCGCGAAGCTCAGCGGCACCACGATCCGGTCCGCCCAGTTCGAGGCCGACCACCACAGCCGGCCCGACGTGGCCAGGTTGAAGCCGTCACCGGAGCCGTCGGCGCGCTGCCCGGGCGCGTAGGTGTCCGCCTTCTCGCAGGAGGCGGCGTACCGGGACTTCTGTCCGCTGGTCGGCTGGATCGGGTCCTTCGCCTTCACCTTCGTGAAATAGGGGTCACAGTCGACGCCGGTGATCGGGATCGCCACCAGGGAGCACGCGGTCCGCGAGGAGCAGCCGAGGGTGGCGTTCTCCTCATCGGTCCAGACCGCGAACTGGGCGCTGCCCTTGCCGTCGGTGCCGGTGATGCCGTACGTGGTGTTGTCCGGGACGCCGGTGGTCGGCTCGTCCGAGCCCTCGGGGGCCAGGTTGTAGCAGCCCACGCCGCCGCCGTAGTAGGTGCGGCCGCTGGCGGCCTTGAGCGGGACCCAGCGCTCGAAGCGCTGCGCCGCGCAGCCGGACGGACGGGTGCCCCGGGGCGCGTCCACCACGGCGGCCCGCTCGGCGCTCGGCGCCGCTCCGTCCGCACGCCAGACCGGCGCGCTCGTCGCGGAGTTGGCGGACTGGAAGCGCTCGGCGGCGGTCTGGGTCCAGCAGGTCTCGGGCGTGACGGTCTTGGCGGTGCCGCGGCACTCCATCAGCACGAACGGGTACTCCTGCTCGGAGCCGTCGTAGCCGTAGTTCGGGTCGTTGACCACGCCACCGGTCGGGTGGGCCCCGCTCCAGCTGACGGTGATCGGCTGGTTGCCGCGCAGGTTCTGGGTCGAGGAGACGGACAGCTTCACGGTGTAGCCGCCGGGGTGCTTCGGGTCGGCAGGGGTGCTCGCACCCGTCGCGCTGTAGAAGACCCGGTTGACCTTCTTGGTGAAGGTCTGGCCGCTTCCGCTGGTCGCCTCGGCGCCCGGCGCCAGGGCGAGACCGGTGAGCGCGGCGCCGATCAGCAGGGCACCGATCAGCAGCAGCGCGCTCCCGCGTCGCTGGCGGCTCATCGCAGGCCCCGTACGAGCCGGCCGACGACCGGCGGCATCACCAGGGCGAGCAGGAAGAGCAGGACGACGAGCGCGGTCAGCGGCCGCGACGGCCCGGCGTGGTCATCGGCGGCCAGCGTCGTCGGCACGACCGTCCCGGTCGCGCCGGTGGCGGTAGCCGCCCCGGCGAGGCCGAGGTCGGAGCCGGCCGTCGTCGAGCCGCCTCCGCTGCCCGTCGCGACGGTCCCCGAGCCCGGCGCGACGGCGACGCCGCCACCACCGGAGGCCGTCGCGGGGCCGCCGGCGCCGCTCGCGCCCCCGGAGCCGGTCGCGGTGGTGCCGGTCCCGCCGCCGGTGGGCGCCTTGCCGCCGACCGGGTTGGCGTTGGCGGTGCCCTCGGTACCGGTGCAGGGGCCGGCGCCGGCCTTGTCGCAGGCGACCGGCTGGGGGGCGATCTTGGCCAGGTAATTCTGGTTCGGCTGACCGGCGATGAAGGTCGGGTTGTGGCAGGTGGAGACGTTGCGGTCGGTCAGCACGACACCGTTGTCGGCGGCCTTGAGCTTGGCCAGCTGGGTGAAGCCGGCCTGGACGAGGTTGACCGGGAGCGAGGAGTAGCCGATCGGACCGATCTCGGACTGCCCCGCACAGATCGAGTAGTAGAGGAAGTCGCCGACCGTCTGGCGAGCCGGCGTGGTGTTGGTCTTCGAGTCCTTCGCCGAGGTCGGGATGATCGCGTACACGTACGAGGAGAGCGGGTAGGTCCGCTGGTCGCCGTTCGTGTAGACCTGATCGAGGTTCTGCGTGAGGTAGTCCGGCGAGGACGGGTCCATGTTGATCTGCGCCTTGGTCAGCGCGACCGCGACGTTGTACTGCGTGGGCAGCGTGTAGTAGCCGGCCTCGTTGAGCAGCTTGGCCGACGGATAGCCCTTGGCCAGCGGGTAGGAGTACTCCTCCATCGCGATCGCGCCGTTGGCGCCGGCGCTGGTCAGGAAGTTCATCACGCCGTCGGAGCCGGAGAACGACTTCATCGCGCCGCTGCCGCCGCAGTTGGTCGGGAAGTACTCGGTCGCGATCGCCTTGCCGCCGTTGCAGGCGCTCCAGATCGAGGGGTACTCCTTGGCCAGGTACCGGGTGAACTGGTACGTCACGCCGGCACCCTCGGAGTGGACCACGGGAACGATCGGGATGGAGGGCAGTGCCTTTCCGTTGTTGTCCTTGGTGACCGCCGGGTCGTTCCAGTTGGTGATCTGACCGGTGAAGATCTTGGCCACGGTCTCGCCCGAGAGGCGCAGGTTCCGCACCATCTGGCCGCCCACCTCGAGGTGGTACGGCAGGGCCGTGCCGCCAGCCGCGATCGGCAGGTACGCATAGCTGCGGCCGAGCGAGGAGTCCTGCTGACCGGTCGAGGGGTCGACGCCCTGGTAGCCGATGTCGGAGACGCCGAAGTCGGTCAGGTTGTGCGCGAAGTCCGAGCGGCCCAGGGCGGCGCCGTTGGGATTGAAGTCGACATGCATGCCGCCGTTGGTCGCCACGTCGGCCTGCCACTGCGCGATCGCGTTGGCCGCCCAGCTCGAGCCCGAGCCCTTGATCGGCGCGTGGCTGACGCCGGCGGTGGCCGCGCCCGCCGACGGCGCGAGTGCGGTCACGAGGGCCAGGAGGAGGCCGGCGAGGACGAGGAGTCTGCGGATCACAGGCGGGGGGTTCATCGGGAGGGCCTTTGCTTGGCGACGAAACGGGCGATCAGGAACAGCGTCAGCACCAGCAGGAGCAGCACCGTCGCCGCGGCGTACCCGCGGGTCTCGAAGGTGGGCTCGCCGGACTTGACCGCGGTGTAGACGTAGAGCGGCAACGACGTCATCGGGTCGTGCAGCGGGTTGGTGTTGAGGAAGTTGGTCGCGCCCGAGGTGAGCAGCAGGGGGCTGGTCTCTCCCACCATTCGTGCGATGCCGAGGATGAGTGCGGTGGCCAGACCCGGGCGGGCGGTCGGCAGCACGACCCGCCAGACCGTCTGCCAGCGTCCGGCGCCGAGCGCGTACGACGCCTCGCGGAGCCCGCCCGGTACGACGCGCAGGACGACGTCGCTGGCGCGCGCCATGATCGGCAGGCCCATCACGGCGAGGGCGAGGCTGGCGGCCAGGCCGGAGGGCTGCATGTGCAGCCGGATGATCAGCACCGAGTAGACGAAGAGGCCGGCCACGATCGAGGGCAGCGCCGTCATCGCCTCGACCACGGTGCGCACCACCCGGGCGCCGCGGCCACCGACCTCCGACATATAGATCGCGGCCGTGACACCGAGCGGCAGCGCGATCGAGACCGAGATCGCGACCTCGATCAGGGTGCCGACGATGGCGTGCAGGATGCCGCCCATGTCGTAGGCGTCGGTGGGCCGCACACCGGACATGTCGTGGGTGTAGAAGTTCGGGTGCACCAGCACCGCGAGGCCCTTGCCGACGGTGGTGATCACCATGTCGGCCAGCGCCAGCCCGACGATCGCGGGCGCGGCGGCGACGATCGTGGTCATCAGGCGGTCGACGACGACCGCACGCGGCCGACTCAGCGCGGTCAGGCCGGCGTAGAACGCCATGAAGACGACGTACGCACAGACCACGAAGCCGATCCGACCGCTGAACGGCAGCACCTGGGCGTAGAGGATCCAGGTGGTCGCGAGCGCTCCGAACGCGGCACCGATCAGGGTGAGGACGTCATCGCGGTGCCGGGTGCGGGTCGGTCGCGGCAGGTCCGGTACGACCTCCTCGACCTGGTCACGGGTCGGCGCGGCGGGTGCCTCGAGCGGCGTATCGAGGGCGGTCACAGCTCGGTCCCTGCGCCGCTGCGGCTGCGCTTGACCACCTGCGCGGCGACCGTGTTGACCAGCAGGGTCATGCAGAAGAGCACGAACCCGCAGGTCAGCAGGGCGGAGAGCTGCGCCGGCGTCGCCTCGGCATAGTTGGTGGCGATCAGGGCCGAGATCGTCGAGGTACCGGACTCGAGGATGTTGGGCTTGACCTGGAACGCCTGGTTGATGATCAGCAGCACGCTGATCGTCTCGCCGAGCGCGCGGCCGAGCGCGAGCATGGTGCCGCCGATGACGCCGCTGCGGCCGAACGGGATGACCACGGTACGGACCATCGCCCACCGGGTGGCGCCGAGCGCGAGCGCCGCCTCCTTCTCGCCGGCCGGCGCCTCACCGAAGACCTCCCGCATCACCGAGGTCGCCATCGGGAAGATCATCGCGGCGACCGCGATGGAGGCGATGAAGGCGCTGCCGGCGTAGGCGGCGTAGCCGGGCGCCTGGTTCCAGATCGGGTAGTCCACGTCGGTGTGGACCTTGAAGATCGGGATCCAGCCGAGGTGCTTGCTCATCCAGTGCGCGATCTCGGCGGCGTGCGGCTGGATGTAGAAGAGCACCCAGAGGCCGAAGACGATGCTCGGCACCGCGGCCATCAGGTCGACGGTGCGGATCAGGGCCGCGCGCAGCCGCGGCGGCGCCCAGTCGGTGATGAACAGTGCGCTGAAGAAGGCCAGCGGGAAGGCGATCACCAACGCGGTGGCCGCGACCTCGACCGTGCCGACGAGCACCGCCCGGATGCCGATGACGTCCTGGCTCGGCAGCCAGCGGGACTCGGTGAAGAAGCGCCAGCCGTAGTGATGAAGGGTCGGCTCGGCCTGGAGCCCCAGGAAGACGCCGATCGAGCCGACGATCACCAGCACGAGCAGGCCGACGGCGCGGGTGCCCTCCAGGAAGACGCGGTCGCTCGGCGTGTGCCGGGCGACGATGCGCCGAGGGATCGGCTCTGCAGACATCGGCGTGCTTCTCTCGGGTCCTGCGCGGCCCGAACCGACGCGTCATCAAGAGAGGACAGGGGTCACCGAACCCTGGAGGACAGCACCCATGCCGCTCTCATTTTCGATCATATTAATGGACTTTGGAGGTTTAGTGCACTTCATTGCGGAAATGAGACGAGGCCGGACGGCGTCGCCGTCCGGCCTCGGATCGCGCGAGCGTGGTCGCGCGGCCTACTTCTTGGGCGTCACGTGCAGCCTGATCACGCCCTCGGCGACGACCGCGCCGTCGTCGCGGGTGCCCCTGACCCGGACGAGCAGTTCCCCGTCGGCGGCGTCCCACTGCTCCTGGTCGGTCTCGGCCGAGCAGACGATGTCGCTGGTCGACTTGGCGGTGTAGCGCACATCCATCCCCATCGGGATCCAACGCTTGCCGGCCGGGATGGTGGTCTCGGCGAGCGCGCCCATCGCCATCTCGAAGCCGTTGCACACCGCGATCGCATGCACCGTCCCGATGTGGTTGCGGTTGCCGCGACGGTTGGGAACCACCACCTCGGCGTAGTTGGGCCGCAGGTCCTCGACGCGCGGATGGATGGAGCCGAAGTACGGCGCCTTCTGGCTGAACGCGAAGGAGAAGATCCGCTTGCCGACGACGGGGATCGGCGACGTGAGGCTCCAGAGCCTGTAGAGCTGCGACATGGCCGCAACGCTACTTGTCGGTAACTTCGTCAGGCCAGGGCCAGGAAGATGCGCTCGATCTCCTCGATCTCCTCGCCGTCCGCACTCTCGGTGATCCGGCTGCGGAGCTCCTCGACCAGCAGGGTGAACGCCACCTTGTCCAGCGCCTTGGTGACCGCCTTCAGCTGGGCCACCACTTCGCCCAGGCTGCGCCCCTCCTCCATCATCCGCTGCACGCCGCCGAGCTGGCCCTGCGCGCGCCTGACCCGATTGAGGATGACCGCGTTCGGAGCTTCGTTCGGTCGGGGATCTGGCGCGTCGATCATGGTGTCCCGGTAACCAGCGGGCGCTCCGCGATGCCCGCGACGGGGTTGTCTTGACATCGAGAATCTCGACCGTCTGCTAGCGTCGGCGGCATGAGGGACGAGGTCGACGACCTTTCCGAGGACTGGGCCCGCGAGCGGCCCGACCTCGACCTGTCCCCGGTCGCGATCTTCTCCCGGCTCGGCCGGCTCTCGCGCCACCTCGATCTCGCCCGGCGCGAAGCGTTCACCCGGCACGACATCGAGTCCTGGGAGTTCGACGTGCTGGCCGCGCTGCGCCGGGCCGGAGCGCCGTACGAGCTGTCGCCCGGACGCCTGCTGCGCGAGACGCTGGTGACCTCGGGGACGATGACCAACCGCGTCGACCGGCTCGCCGCGCGCGGCTTCGTCGAGCGCAACCCGGACCCGGAGGACCGGCGCGGCGTCCTCGTCCGGCTCACCCCCGACGGCAAGCAGGCCGTCGACGGCGCCTTCGGTGCGCTGCTCGAGGCCGAGGCCGCGTTCCTCACCGAGCTCTCCGACGGTGACCAGCAGCAGCTCGCGGACCTGCTCCGCCAGCTGCTCGTCCGCTTCTCGTGACGGGTCTCGATACACGTCGCTCGTTCCTCGCGACGCACTCGACCAGCGACGCATCGTCGATCGAGTAGCCGCCGAGGAACGAGGCGGTGTATCGAGATCACCGGCGGGCGGGTCTCGACAGGCTCGACCCTCGGCGGAGGCGGCGTCTCGAGATCAGCCGAGCAGCTCGGCGGCCTCCAGCCACTCCAGCTCGAGCTCACCCTTCTCCTCCGCGAGCGCGTTGAGCTCGGCGCCCAGCTCGGCGAGCTTGGCGTAGTCGGAGGCATGGGCGGCGAGCTGCTCGTTGAGCCGGATCTCCTGTTCGGCGATCTTCTCCAGCCGCTTGTCGATCCGTGCGACGGTCTTCTTCGCCTCGCGCTCCTCGGCGGAGCCCGCCTTGGGCTTGGAGGCCGCCGGGGTCTCGTGCCCCCTACCGGCCGGGGTGGTTTCGAGGCTCGGCGCTGGCGCGCCTCGCACCTCAACCACCGCCGCGGCCTCGGCGGCCGCGCGCCGCTCCAGGTACTCGTCCACGCCGCGGGGCAGCATCGAGATCTGGCCGTCGCCGAGCAGCGCCCAGATCGAGTCGGTGACCCGCTCCAGGAAGTACCGGTCGTGGGAGACCACGACGAGGGTGCCCGGCCAGCCGTCCAGGAAGTCCTCGAGGATGTTGAGCGTCTCGATGTCGAGGTCGTTGGTGGGCTCGTCGAGCAGCAGCACGTTGGGCTCGGTGAGCAGCAGCATCAGCAGCTGGAGGCGGCGGCGCTCACCACCGGAGAGGTCGCCGATGCGGGTGACCAGCTTGTCGCCGGTGAACCCGAACCGCTCCAGCATCGAGGTGGCGGTCAGCTCCTGGCCGTCGAGCGTCTTGGTCAGCTTGCGCACCGACTCCACCGTCGGCAGCACCCGCGCCTCGGGGTCGAGGTCGTCGAGCTGCTGGGTGAGGTGCTTGAGCGCCACCGTACGGCCGTGCTTGACCTTGCCGACCGTGGGCGCGAGCGAGCCGTCGAGCAGGGAGAGCATGGAGGTCTTGCCGGCTCCGTTGACGCCGACGATGCCGATCCGGTCGCCGGGGCCGAGCCGCCAGGTGGCGTGCGCGAGCAGCTGGCGCTCGCCGCGGAACATGTCGACGTCCTCGACGTCGATGACGTCCTTGCCGAGACGCTGGGCGGCGAACCGCTGCAGCTCGAAGCGATCGCGCGGCTCCGGCACGTCCTCGATCAGCGCGTTGGCGGCGTCGATGCGGAACTTGGGCTTGGACGTACGGGCGGGGGCGCCGCGGCGCAGCCAGGCGAGCTCCTTGCGCGCGAGGTTCTGCCGGCGCTGCTCGGTGGCGGCCGCCTGGCGACCGCGCTCGGCCTTGGCCAGGACGAAGGCGGCGTAGCCACCCTCGTACGCGTCGACCTGGCCGTCGTGGACCTCCCAGGTCCACTGGCAGACCGCGTCGAGGAACCAGCGGTCGTGGGTGACCACGACGAGCGCGGAGCTGCGCTTGACGAGGTGCTCGGCGAGCCAGGAGACCGCCTCGACGTCGAGGTGGTTGGTCGGCTCGTCGAGGACGATCAGGTCGTGCTCGCCGATGAGCAGCTGGGCGAGGGCGCAGCGGCGGCGCTCGCCGCCGGAGAGGCCGTCGACGATCCGGTCGAGGCTGATCCCGGCGAGCAGCACCTCGACGATGCCGCGGCTGCGCTGGTTGGCGGCCCACTCGTGGTCGGCGAGGCCGCCGAGCACCGCCTCGCGGACGGTGTGGGTGTCGTCGAGCCTGTCGCCCTGGTGGAGGTAGCCGATCTCGGTGCCGCGGGTCATCGAGACGCGGCCCTCGTCGGGCTCCTCGAGGCCGGTCATCACCTCCAGCAGGGTGGACTTGCCGTCGCCGTTGCGGCCGACGATCCCGATCCGCTCCCCCACGCCGATGCCGAGGGAGACATCGGCGAGCAGCGGGCGGATGCCGTAGGACTTGGAGACGTGCTCGAGATTGAGGAGGTTCGCCATGGCGCGCCCATCCTCTCAGGGGTGCCCTGAGATCGCGGAGTCGTCGGGGCAGGCTGACGCTCAGGCGTAGTCGACCACGTGCACGCCCGCGACTGGTGCCGGGGCGAGCCAGTGCGCGATCCCGGCCCCGCCGAGCAGCGCGGCGGCTTCGCGGGCCTCGTCGACGCCGGCGAACGCCACCAGCTGGGTCGGACCCGATCCGGAGAGCAGGACACGGGTCTCCGGGCCGAGGAGCTCCACCAGCCGGCCCGCCCGGACGGCGAGGTCCGGACGCAGGGCGTACGCGGGCGCGGTGAGGTCGTTGTGCAGCGCGGCGATCACCGCGTCGGGGTGACCCGAGGCGAGGGCGGCGACCAGCTCGGCGGGATGGGTCTCGCCCATCGGCTCCTCGTCGGAGCCCGCGGTCGTACGGTCGTCGTACGCGCGGAAGACGAGCGGCGTGGAGAGGCCGATCTCGCTCGGCACCACCAGCCACCACAGGTCGGTGTTGTCCGCGAGGGGCTGGACGAGCTCGCCGCGACCGCCGCCGATGGCGGTGCCGCCGAGCAGGGCGAACGGCACGTCGGATCCGAGGGTGGCCGCGATCGCGAGGAGGTCCTCGTCGGTGGTCTCGGCGCCCCAGAGGCGGTCGAGCGCGACCAGTGCGGCGGCGGCGTCGGCGGAGCCGCCCGCCATGCCGCCGGCGACCGGGATGCCCTTGTGGATCTCCAGGTGAGCGCAGCGTGCGCCGAGTCCGTGGTGGGCGGCGAGCGCCTGCCCTGCCCGGATCGCGATGTTGCTCGCATCGACCGGGACGGCGGTCAGATCGATGCCGTCGTCGGCGATCGTGTGCACCTCCCAGGTCGCGGCCTCGGTCGCGGTGACGTCCTCGTAGAGCCCGATCGCCTGGTAGACGGTGGCGAGGGGGTGGAAGCCGTCTGGTCGGACGGCACCGACTCCGAGGTGGAGGTTGATCTTGGCGGCGGCGCGGACGGTGACGCGAGCGGTCATGCGTACAGCCGCTCGGCCAGCGCGATGAACGCCTCGACCCCGAGGGCCTCGCCCCGGGCCATCGGGTCGATCCCGGCGGCCACGAGCGCCGCCTCGGCCGCCTCACCGGAGCCGGCGATCCCCTTGAGCACCCCGCGCAGCGCCTTGCGGCGCTGGGCGAAGGCGGCGTCGACGACGGCGAAGACCTGTTCGCGCGTCACCTTCGTCTCGCGCGGCGGGAGGTGCTCCCAGTAGACGAGTCCGGAGTCGACGTTGGGAGCCGGCCAGAAGACGTTGCGTCCGATCGCGCCGGCCCGGCGGACGTCGGCGTACCAGGCCGCCTTGACCGACGGGACGCCGTAGACCTTGGAGCCGGGCTTCGCGGCGAGTCGGTCGGCGACCTCGGCCTGGACCATGACCAGGCCCTTCTTCAGCGACGGCAGCAGCGCCATCAGGTGGAGCAGGACCGGGACGGAGACGTTGTACGGGAGGTTGGCGACCAGCGCGGTCGGGGCCGGGCCCGGCACCTCGGTGACCCGAAGGGCGTCCTGATGGACCAGCCGGAACCTGTCCGCGAAGGCCGGTGCGAACTCGGCGATCGTCTGCGGCAGCCGGCCGGCGAGCAGCGGATCGATCTCGATGGCGGTCACCTCGGCGCCGGTCTCCAGGATCGCCAGCGTCAGGCTGCCCAGGCCGGGGCCGACCTCGACCACCACGTCGTCGGCCGTGACGCCCGACTCCCGCACGATCCGGCGCACGGTGTTGGCGTCGATGACGAAGTTCTGCCCGCGCTGCTTGGTGGGCCGCAGATCGAGCTCGGCGGCCAGCGCTCGGACCTCGGTGGGACCGAGCAGACGCAGATCGGGCATGAGGGACAGGCTATCGGTGGGGTGGGGTAACACGTTGTTCGCAGCGGTAGCAGCCCGTTGCGTCAGGCTGCTACCCACCTGTAACACCGTGTTACCCCACCCCAGCGATCAGCCCAGCGGACGTCGAGCCTGTCGAGACGTCATGCCCGCACGTCGAGCCTGTCGAGACGTCATGCCCGCACGTCGAGCCTGTCGAGACGTCATGCCCGCACGTCGAGCCTGTCGAGACGTCATGCCCGCACGTCGAGCCTGTCGAGACGTCTCGACAGCCTCGACGTCCGGGTGCCGCTGCGATCAGGCGAGGCGGCCGCAGACCGGCCAGGCGCCGTACCCGCCGGAGGCGTCGCGGACCTTGGTCGCGATCGCGATCTGCTGCTCCCGGGAGGCGTTGGACGGCAGGCCGCTGCCGCCGTTGGCCTGCCAGGTGCCGAGGCTGAACTGCAGGCCGCCGTAGTAGCCGTTGCCGGTGTTGGCAGCCCAGTTGCCGCCGGATTCGCACTGCGCGATCCGGTCCCACGCGCTGTCGCCGCTGGCGTAGTTCGGGGCTGCGACCTTCGTGCCGACGGTGACGTGCTCGGCCTTCGGCGCGACCACGACGTTCTGGCTGACGACGCTCTTCTTGATCAGGTCGCCGTTCTTGTACGTCAGCTGGTAGGTGACGTTGCGCTTGCCGTCCCTGCCCGTGCTGGTGACCTTGCGGACGCCCTCGTCGAGCGAGGAGTCGTCGTGCTCGACGACCGGCGCGTCGATGGTCTCGCCGGTGACCGACTGGGTCTTGGTGGAGTAGTCGGTGAAGACGATCTTGTCGCCGTCGTGCAGCGGCTGGTCCACGCCCGGCTTGACCTCGTCCTGGCCCTTGGGCGTCACGCCGAGGGCGTCGAGCGCCTCCCCGACGGTGCCCGCGGTGACCGTACGGGCGACGGGCTTGGCGCCGCCCAGGACGGCGGTGATGGTCTTGGGGGTGGTGATCTCGAGGGCGAGGCCGTCGCGACCGATGGTCGCGCTGCGGCTGGTCGAGAGGTCGGCGGCGCGGTAGCTGCGACCGATCTCGCTCAGCGCCTCGTTCACGGTGCTGGAGGTGACCCAGTAGGTCTGCTCCTTGCCGTCGACGTCGAGCGACAGCGGCTTGCTGTAGCGCACGTTGATGGCGGTGCCGTCATCGACCTTCTCGTCGAGACCGGGAGCGACGACGTCGTTGGGGCCGACGGCGATGTGCTGGTCCTTGAGGACATCAGCGACCGTCGAAGCACGGGTGTCGACCTGCTGGGTGTGGCCGTCGACGGTGAGGGTGACGTCGTGACCCAGGGAGGCGTAGCCGGCCGTAGTGCCGACGACCGAGACGGCGCCGACGACAGCGAGGATCACAAGGCTCTTGCGGGTGTTCAGGCGGGCCCACAGACGAGGGGCGAGCGTGCGAGGCTGCACGATTCTCCGATGTTCGAGCTGCCCGGGCCTCGGATGCCAGCGCCCGGTCCTCGATGCTTCTCAAGGACAAGGCCCCGGGTCGCGGGGCCTTGGCGATGGCGGCGAAATCCTCTTCCGATCCCGGCCGACAGTCACCCAGGGCACCCCAGAACGAGCCGAAACTCAACTTACCCACGGGCATTTCGAGTTAAATCGTGACGAGTGTCTCTGAAATCCGCCTCATGAGTCACACCTGCCCCAGTGCTGATCGCGGACGCGGCTCGGGCCATCTGCTGCTCCACGGCCGCCGAGGGCATGGACTTCACGCTGCTGCGCGAGGACGAGGGCGAGGACGCTCGGTGTTCGGGGGCACCAGTGCCTGGCCGAGCATCCGATCCCCGGCGGACGAGTGGGGCCCGGAGCGTGCGCGGCTACGACTCGTGTACGACGCTCGTTCGCTCCGACCTCGCCGTCGTAGTCGTAGCCGCTACCAGGTGCCGTAGGCCCGATCGGTGTTCTCGTTGACCTGCAGGCAGAGCGCCTCGAGGTCCTCGCCGAGCACGTCGGCCATCACCCGCATCGTGGTCGGCACCATGTACGCGGCATTCGTCGCGCCGCGGTGCGGATGCGGCGTGAGGAACGGCGCGTCGGTCTCCACCAGGATCCGGTCGCGTGGGGTGATCGCCAGGGCGTCGCGCAGGTACGCGGCGTTCTTGAAGGTCACGGTGCCGGAGAAGGAGAGGTACGCCCCGCGGTCGAGGCACTGGCGGGCGAAGTCGGCATCGCCCGAGAAGCAGTGCATCACCCAGCGCTCAGGGGCCGCGCCCTCGCCGTCGAGCACCTCGAGGATGGCGTCGTGCGCGTCGCGGTCGTGGATCTGCAGCGTCTTGTCGTGGCGCTTGGCCAGGTCGATGTGGCGGCGGAACGACTCGGCCTGCACGGCCCGGCCCTCCTCGCCCGTACGGAAGAAGTCCAGCCCGGTCTCCCCCACCACGCGCATCTTCGGATGCGCGGTGACGAGCCGCTCGATCTCGGCCAGCGCGGCTTCCAGGTCGGGCTGGAGCGGCGCATCGTTCGGGTGCAGCGCCGCGCCGCCGATCACGTTGGCCCACTCACGGGAGGCCTGCTCGGCGAAGCGGGCCCCGGGTAGGTCGCAGCCGATCTGCACGATCCGGGTGACGCCGACCGAGTCCGCCTTGGCCAGGCCGTCGGCGACGGCCAGCTCGTCGTCGCCGCGGACGATGTCGAAGTGGCAGTGGTTGTCGACGACCGGTGCCGGCAACGGCTCCGGCAGCGGCGGCAGGCTCATCCGTCCACCCGCGAGAGGATCGCGTCCGCCGCCGCCTGCGGGGCCTGGGTCGGGATCCAGTGCGTGACACCGGCCAGCTCGACGTACTCGTACGGACCGGCGCAGTACTTCCCGGTCTGCTCCGGTCCGGACCGGTCGATGGCCGTGTCGCCGTCGCTCCACACCATCGTGGTCGGCACGTGCACGGTGAGGTCGTCACGCAGACCGGACAGCGAGAGCGGCAGTGCGCGGTAGTAGCCGAGGGCACCCGGCAGGGCGCCGTACTCGACGATCTCGGTCTGGAAGCGGGCGACGTCGGCCCGCGTCATGCCGGTGCTGCGCAGCACCTTCGCCAGCACGCCGGCCTCGGCGAGCCGCTCGGGCAGGAACGGGAGGTTGAACATCGCCATGTACCAGGACTTGAGCACCTGGGGGCCGCGTAGCGCGCGCAGGTAGGCGCCCATGTGCGGCACCGAGAACGCGGTGTAGCTGGCGAGCAGGTCACGGTGCCTGATCGCGACCTGCCAGCCGACCACCGCGCCCCAGTCGTGCCCGACCAGGTGGACGGGCACGCCGTCGGTCTGCTGCTGGACGGCCTCGATCAGGGCGACGACGTCGCCAGCGAGCTCGGGAAGGACGTAGTCGCGGCGGCGCGGGGGACGCGCCCGCCGGGAGTAGCCGCGCTGGTCGGGCGCCATCGTGCGCAGCCCGGCCGCATTGAGCAGCGGGGTGACGTCGCGCCAGCAGGTGTTGCGCTCCGGGAAGCCGTGCAGCAGCACCACGACCGGCCCGTCGAGCGGACCGGCGTCGGCGACGTCGAAGATCAGCCCGTCGCGCTCGAACTCGGTGAGCCGGCTCTTCTCGCCCATCATCCCCGTCCTCTCACTGTTGCTTGTGCACGGCGTCGTAGACCTCGCGCTTGGGCAGCCCGGCCCGCTTGGCCACCTCGACGATCGCATCCTTGCGGGTGACCCCCTCGGTCTCCAGGTCGGCGACCGCGGCACGCAGGCTGTCGGGATCCGCTGCCACGCTAGCGGCGCCGACGTCGGCCCCCTGGACCACGATGGTGATCTCGCCGCGGATCCCCTCGCCCGCCCAGTCGACGAGCGCGCCGAGCCCGCCGCGGCGCACCTCCTCGTGGGTCTTGGTCAGCTCGCGACAGACCGCGGCCGGCCGCTCCGGACCGAACGCGTCGCGCATCGCCTCCAGGGCCGCCAGCGTCCGGTGTGGCGCCTCGAAGAAGACCATCGTGCGCTCCTCGGCGGCGAGCGAGACGAGCCGGCGCGACCGCTCCCCCGCCTTGCGCGGCAGGAACCCCTCGAAGCAGAACCGGTCGACCGGCAGGCCGCTGACGGCCAGCGCGGTGAGCACGGCCGAGGGCCCCGGTACGGCGGTGACGTGCACGTCGGCCTCGACGCAGGCCGCGACCAGGCGGTAGCCGGGGTCGGAGACCGACGGCATCCCGGCGTCGGTCACCAGCAGGACCCGCTCGCCGCCGAGCAGGGCCTCGAGAAGCTGGGGCGTACGGCCGGACTCGTTCCCCTCGAAGTACGAGACGACCCGCCCGGTGATCGTGACGCCCAGGTCGGTGGTGAGCCGCTTGAGCCGGCGGGTGTCCTCCGCGGCGATCACATCGGCGGTCGCGAGCTCCTCCGCGAGCCGGGGTGGCGCGTCGCCGACCCGGCCGATCGGTGTCGCCGCGAGGACGAGAACACCGGACGAGTCACCAGCATCAGCACGAGAGGACACGGCCCCATCGTAGAGTTCAGCACCGTGACCACCGCGCCCCCCAGCACGACGGCCTCCGGCTCTGCCCCCGAGAACGGGACAGCGAAGCCGACGAGGCTCATCACGCTCTCGCGCACGGCGCTGGGTCATCACGTCCCGTCGGCGTGGAAGCGGGCGTCGGCGCGAGTCACCGACGAGGACCCGGTGGTCAGCTGGGTGATCTCGATCGCGATCACCGTGATGGCGTTCCTGATGCGGATCTGGCATCTCGGCACCCCACGCCTGTTCGCGTTCGACGAGACCTACTACGCCAAGGACGCCTGGTCGCTGCTGCACTACGGCTACGCGCGCAACGCCGTCACCGACGCGGACAAGCTGATCCTGGCCGGGACGACCGACCCGTCCAAGGTCTTCAGCCCCGACGGCGCCGAGATGATCGTCCATCCCGAGGTCGGCAAGTGGCTGATCGCACTGGGCGAGAAGGCGTTCGGAATGGACCCGTTCGGCTGGCGGATCTCGGCGGCCGTCGTCGGCTCCCTGATGATCCTGGTGCTGATCCGGCTGACCCGCCGCCTGACCGGCTCGACCATGCTCGGCGCGGTCGCCGGCCTCCTGCTCGCCTTCGACGGGCTCGAGTTCGTCCTGTCCCGGCTGGCGCTGCTCGACATCTTCGGCGCCTTCTTCATCCTGCTCGCGGTCCACTTCATGGTGATGGACCGCGACTGGTACCGCGCCAAGATCGCGCGGCTGACGCCGACGCAGGTCCCGTACGAGGGCGCGGGCGCCTGGGGGCCCGTTCGCAAGCTGCTGTTCCGCCCGTGGCTGCTGGCCTCCGGCATCACCTGGGGCCTGGCGATCGGCACGAAGTGGGACGCCGCCTACCCGCTGGCCGCCTTCGGCCTGCTGTACGTCGGTTGGTGCGCCGGCGGGCGGCGGATGTTCGGCGTGCGCTGGTCGCTGCCGAAGGCGATGCTCGCCGACGGCCTGACCGCGTTCGTCCACCTGGTCGTGGTCGCCGCGATCGTCTACACGGCCAGCTGGACCGGCTGGCTGATCAACCACCGCGTCTACGAGGAGTCGCTCTCCTCCACGCAGTACACCCAGTTCACCGGCACGGGCCACTGCGACCCGAAGAACAAGACCACCTTCGTCGCGGACAATCCGGACCCGGACGCGAAGTGGCCGACAGCTGCCACCAAGAAGACCCCGATGCCGACCGGTCTCGACCGGATCACCGTCCCGCTGCGCTCGCTGTGGTACTACCACCAGGACGTCTTCACGTTCCACACCCACTTCCTCAACTGCGCCACCCACACCTACGCCTCGCAGCCGGCCGCCTGGCCGCTGCTGAACCGGCCCGTCGGCGTGGCCGCCGACACCGGCATCAAGCCGGGCGCGGTCAGCGACGGCGAGAGCTGCAAGGCCGCAGCGAGCGACACCTGCCTGCGCCAGGTGCTGCTGCTGGGCACGCCGGTGCTGTGGTGGGGCGGCGCGCTCGCGCTGATCGCCGGCCTGTTCCTGTGGATCGGGGCGCGGGACTGGCGCTTCGGCCTGGCGATCGTCGGCGCGCTGTCGACGTGGCTGCCGTGGCTGCAGTACGCCGATCGCCCGATCTTCAGCTACTACGCCATCTCGATGATCCCGTTCACCGTGATCGCGATCGTGCTCTGCATGGGCCGGATGATGGGCACCGCGCGGGTCTCGAGCCCGCAACGGACCGTCGGCGTGATCGTCTCCGGCGCGTTCTTCCTGCTGGTGCTGGCGAACTTCGCCTGGTTCTGGCCGATCTACACCAACGAGCTGCTGACCCACAGCCAGTGGCTCTCCCGCATCTGGTTCTCGAGGTGGATCTGATGACGACGCCCCTGATGGCGGCGCGGACGCGCTCGGTGCTCTCCTGGGCGCTGCTGGCCGACCTGGTCTGCGTGCTCGCCTTCGCGGCCGGCGGCAAGTCGGCCCACGACGAGGGCTCGACGTGGTGGGTGATCGTCCGGATCGTGTGGCCCTTCGCGCTAGCCTGCCTGGTCGGTCACTTCGCCGGATGGCGGAAGGGCTGGGAGCCGCGGCAATGGCGCCCGGCGGGCTTCGTCATCCTGGCGACGACGTACGTCCTGGGCATGGTGCTGCGCCTGATCAGCGGTCGCGGGATCGCGATCGGCTTCCTCGTCGTGGCCGCGATCTTCCTGAGCCTGACGATGCTCGGCTGGCGACTCGGCTACGCCCTGTGGGCGACCCGGACGAGGCGGGCCTGACCGGCCGCGAGCCCGGTCAGGAGGCGGAGGACTCGGGGAGGCTCCAGCGCTCCTCGATCCGGCCGATCCGCCACACCGCGTAGGCGAGCGCCCAGGCGAGGATGAAGAGGCCGACGATCACGTAGCCGGCGTAGTCGAGCGGGATCGACGCGACGGCGGCGAGCGGACCGCTGGTGATGTCGGCGCGATCGGCGATGACGCCGGCCAGCTCGATGGTGCCGATCACGAGCGCCACCGCGACCGAGATCGACGTGATGGTGAGGTTGTAGAAGACCTTCCGTACGGGCTGGGCGTTGGCCCATCCGTAGGCGAAGTTCATGAAGACGCCGTCGATGGTGTCCGCCAGGCACATCGCCGCGGCGAAGAGGATCGGCAGCACCAGGATCGCGTAGAACGGCAGCGCGAAGGCGGCCGCTCCCCCGGCCAGGACCAGCAGCCCGACCTCGGTGGCGGTGTCGAAGCCGAGACCGAAGAGCACCCCGATCGGGTAGATGTGCCACGGCTTGCGGACGGCCTTGGTGAGACCGCCGAGGAAGCGGTTCATGAAGCCGCGTTCGTCGAGGCGGCGCTCCAGCTCGGCCTCGTCGAAGCTGCCGCGGCGCAGGTCGCGGAAGACCCGCAGGATGCCGAGCAGGGTGATCAGATTGAGGATGCCGAGGATCCAGAGGAAGACCCCGGAGACGCTCGGGCCGATCAGTCCGGTGATGGTGTGCAGCCGAGAGTTGTCGTCCTCGACCGGCCCGACCAGCGCCTTCACGCCGATCGAGAGCAGGAAGGAGAGGACGAAGACGATCGTCGAGTGGCCCAGCGAGAACCAGAAGCCGACGCTCAGCGGCTTGCGGTCGCTGCCCTCGCGCTGGGCATCGGCGAGCAGCTTGCGGGTGGTGTTGTCGACCGCCGCGATGTGGTCGGCGTCGAACGCGTGCCGCAGGCCGAACGTGTAGGCCAGGATGCCGACCCCGACGGTGAAGACCGGGTGGTCGCCGCCGAGCGAGTAGTGCTGCGGGATGACCAGGCCGAAGAGGATGCCGAAGCCGACGACGTGCAGCGCGACCACGAAGGATCCCATCGCCCACAGCGAGCGCTTGTCCGCGGCGCTCAGGCTCCGACGGAACCTGGCGAAGGACGAGACCGAGCTGCTCATGCCAGCGATCTTATTGCAAGTCGATCGCAACAACACGGCAGGGGCATTAAGGACGAGTGCAAGACTGGCCGCACTGCCTCGCAGCATGATCCTCCCCACCCGCCTCTACGCACTGCACAAGGAGCCCCGCACCATGCGCCGAACCGTCTTCAACGAGGACCACGAGTCGTTCCGCAAGACCCTGCGCGCCTTCATCGAGGCCGAGGTCGTGCCGCACTACCAGGAGTGGTTCGACGACGGCCTGGTCCCGCGCGACTTCTACTACCAGCTGGCCGAGCTGGGCCTCTTCGGCATCGAGGTGCCGGAGGAGTACGGCGGTGCCGGCATCGAGTCGTTCAAGTACGCCGCGATCCAGTCCGAGGAGTGCGCCCGCGCCGGTGTGAACTTCGGCGGCTCCAGCGTGCACGTGGCGCTCTGTCTTCCCTACCTCCTCAAGCTCGGCACCCCCGAGCAGCTGCAGCGCTGGCTGCCGGGCTTCGTCGACGGTTCGATGATGTTCGCGATCGCGATGACCGAGCCGGGCACCGGCTCCGACCTGGCCGGCATGCGCACCTCGGCGCGGCTCTCCGACGACGGCACCCACTACATCCTCAACGGCGCCAAGACGTTCATCACCGGCGGCTACCACGCGGACCGGGTCATCGTCTGCGCCCGGACCGCGCCGGCACTCGAGACCGATCGCCGGTACGGCATCTCGCTGCTGGTCGTCGACACGAAGTCGGAGGGCTACACGGTCGGCCGCAAGCTCGACAAGATCGGGCTGCGGACCTCCGACACCGCCGAGCTGGCGTTCAACGACGTCGTCGTCCCCGTCGAGGACCTCCTCGGCGAGGAGAACCGCGGCTTCAGCTACCTCGGCCAGAACCTCCCCCAGGAGCGGCTCGGCATCGCCGTCGGCGCGTACGCCCAGGCCCAGGCCGCGGTCTGGTTCGCCCAGAAGTACACCCAGGAGCGTCAGGTCTTCGGCCAGTCGGTCGCGTCCTTCCAGAACACGAAGTTCGAGCTGGCCGCCTGCCAGACCAAGGTCGACGCGATGCAGGCCGTCTCCGACCGTGCACTCGAGGCGCTCGACGCCGGCGAGCTGACCGCCCCCGAGGCCGCCTCGGCCAAGCTCTTCTGCACCGAGGCCGCCGCCGACGTCATCGACCGCTGCCTGCAGCTCCACGGCGGCTACGGCTACATGAACGAATACCCGATCGCCCGCCTCTACGCCGACAGCCGGGTCAACCGGATCTACGGCGGCACGTCCGAGGTGATGAAGATGATCATCGCCAAGCAGATGGGGCTCTGAGGCGCGCGTGCTGGTTCATCGAGGTATGCAGACGAACCGCCACTTCCCACGGTGAGTTCCGCACGGGAAGCGCGGGTTCGGCTGCATACCTCGACCGACCGACCGCTCAGCCGATCGGGCGCCGGGCCGACGTGTCGGCGACGGTGATGGTGACAGTGCCGTGTGTGCCGGCAGGGACGCAGAAGTCGCCGGTGGCCGTGCCGTGCGGGCCGATGGTGATCGGCTTGCCGGTGGCCTCGCCGTCGCCGTGATCGGAGCGGATGGCCAGGTGCGGTCTCAGCGTGCGCCCGTGCCTGAAGCCGGTCAGCGCGTACTGCCACTTCTGGTAGTCGCCGCTGGTGCCCTGGCAGGCGGCGCTCGAGCGGGTGAGCCGGCCGATCGCGGGCTCCGGGCGCGGCGGCGCGGACGAGACCACCACAGCCGGTGACGAGGACGGCGTCGTTGGCGGCGTCGGGGTCGCGGACGGCGACGGACTGGTGGAGGCCGAGGTGATGGTGGCATCGGGAGACTGCGTGGCCGCCTGCGGCTCGGCGTCGTCTCCTCCGCGGGCGAGCGCGACGGCCACGCCGCCGACGAGGAGGACGACCGCGGCGATGGCGGCCAGCCACCACCGCCGACGCCGTGCCGGCGTGCTCGGGAGCTCGGCGGCGGGAGCCGGCGGGAGCGGCGCCGCCACGGCAGGCACCGGAGGCTGCTCGGATGGCGCGGCGGCCGCGGAGAGATCCTGCGAGCGGAAGAGCATCGGCTCGCCCCGCACCGGCTCGACGGACACCGGCTCCACGAACACCGGTGCGGGTGGCGCGACGGGCCGCGCCGGACCGGCCGCACCGCGCGACCGGACCCGGTCGAGCGCGGCCAGGAGCTCGCCCGTGCTCGCATAGCGATCGTCCGGATCGGGTGACAGCGTCCGCTGGAGCACCAGGTTGAGCGCAGCGGTCCCCGGGGAGCTCCCCCCGATCTGCGGCACGACGCCTGCGACCGGGGCGGCGCCGGTCAGACAGGTCCACAGCAGCACGCCGACGGCGTACTGGTCGTCGGTCGCAGGTTCCGGTCCGTCCGGGACCCGGACCAGGCCGGCGACGTACGGCACCAGGCCCTCGGGACCGCTCCGGACGAGCACGCCGCCCGCCGTCGGCCCCGTGTGGGGCACCCCGGCCGCCCGCGCCTCGGCGAGTGCGCCGCAGACCTGGGAGGCGAGCGCCAGGGCGTCCGGGCTCGCGAGCGGCCCGTGTGCCTGGAGCCAGGATGCGAGATCACCGTCGGGGAAGAGCTCGGTGGCACGGTAGACGGTGCCGTCGATGGCGCCGTGGTCGAGGGTCGTGACGACGTTGCGCGACCGGATCCGGGCGAGCTCGCTCGCCTCGCGGGCGATCCGCATCTCGAGGCCCCGTTCGCCGTCGAGGCCGGGGAGGAATACGGTCAGCGCCACCGGGCGCCGCAGCATCGTGTCCGTCGCCTCGTACACGACACCGGCGCCGTCCTGCGCGATCAGCCGGTTGAGCTGGTAGCGCCCGTAGCGGGCGCCCACCTCGGGGAGTCCGGTCATCGCGCGCTACCCGCTGCAGATGACCGCACTGCAGCCGCCCGGCTGGGTGGAGGTCGACCCGCCGGAGACGGTGCCGCCGGAGACGGTGCCGCCAGGGGCGGTGCCACCCGAGGACGGGTGACCGACTGCGGTCGGGTGGTGGGCCGCCTCGTGCTTCGGCTTGGGCTTCGGCCGGGGAGCCCGCACCACGGTGAGCCTGCGCGTGCCGGAGGCACCCGTCACCCAGTGCTGCTTCGGCAGCACGGTCGCGGACCACAGCACCTTCCCGGCCCGCTTGAAGGAGGTCCGGAGCTTGAACCGGCCGGCGCCGTCGGTCCGCACCGCGCGGATCAGGTGTCGCTTGCCGTGCTTCACCCGGTAGACGCCGATCGGGATGCCCGCCGCGGCGGGGGCGAGTGCGCCGCGCAGGGTGACCCTCCTCGTGGCGTGCGTCTTGCGCGGCGACACAAGCGAGATGTGAGCCGCGACGACAGCCGTCTCGAAGTCATACGCCCGAGCGCTCGCCGTTGTGCCGACGACGAGGTCGTCGACCTCGAAGTCGTGATCGCCGTTGTCACACCCGAAGACGACGCCCGCCGTGGCGACCCCGGTGGCGGGGTACCTCGCCGCGATCGCTGCGACCGTCGCCGGCCCCTGGGCGGTGGCCACGCCGTTGGCGTACCGCACCCAGTTCAGGGGCTGCCCGAGCCCCTTGAAGGTGGCCCACCCGATGCCGCTGTTGAAGGTCGAGAGACCGCCGACCATGACCGCCCCTCCACTCGTCGGGTACTGCACCACCGGGAGCGACGGCCCGTGTCGGCCGTCGGCCATGACGCTGAGCGTCGTGAGCCCGGACAACGGGGTGTTCACCGCGACGCCGTACGCGTTCAGCGCATCCATCGCCGGCACGATGTGCGCCACCGTCCCGCCCCGACCGGGATTGGCGCTGGGACCGTAGGAAAGCCGGGCGCTCGAAGCCACCAGCGGATGGTCGAGGGCGCAGGAGAGCTTCACGAAGCGCGGGCTGGCGCCGACGAGCGCGTGCCCGGAGACCACCATCACCGGTTGGGGCGCCACGGGCTGGGCCGTCGCCGCCCCGGCGCCTTGCGGCGCCAGCATCGCGAGCGGCACCGCGAGGCTCAGCATCCGACGTGACCAGCTGCTCATCGTGCCCCCAGAGGATCGCGGCTCTCGCCTCAGCGACCGTCATCGTGCCCACTCGGGGCATCCCCCAAACGGGGGAGGAACGAGGAAATGAAGAAGGGCCGCCCTGTCGGGCGGCCCTTCACTCTCGGTGGAGGTAAGGGGATTCGAACCCCTGGCCTTCTCATTGCGAACGAGACGCGCTACCAGCTGCGCCATACCCCCGCGAGTGCGTGATGAACGTTAGCACTGGAGTGCTGAGGCATTCCAAATCGGGCCCGCACCCAGCCCCTCGATCAGGGCCTCTCGATCAGGGCCTCTCGATCAGGGCCCGTCGACCAGGGCCCATCGATCAGGGCCCCTCGATCAGGGCCCATCGATCAGGAGCCGGCGGCGCGGCGCCGCTCGCCCTCGGCCGTACGGGCCTCGCGGGCGGCCGCGTCGGCCTCGGCGACCAGCGCGCTGTCGGCCTCGCTGCGACCGGAGCTCCACACGCCGGTGGAGTCGAGGTCGATGGTGCGGACCGTGCGGCGCACGGCCGGAGGCTTGGAGACGTAGGTCGGCAGCGGCACGTTGACCGGGTCCCAGCTGCCGTCGGCCTCGGCCGCCACGGCGGGGATGCTCTGGGTGTCCTCGGCCAGCACGTCGCCGACGACGATCTCGGCGCCGGCGTCGTTGATGACGTACTCCACCTCGGTGTGGGCAACGGGACCCGGCGTGACCGCGACCGGACGGATCGGGGACGTACGGCGCACGGAGCGCTCGCGACGGACCATCAGCCGGCAGGCGACCAGCCACGCGACGAGCAGGGCGACCGGCGCGGCCTGGTAGACCCAGCCGATGTAGCCGAGACCGGCCGCGGCCGCGACGGCGACGTTGGCGAGCAGGAGGGTGATCAGCACGTTGCGACGGCGGGCCGCGGCAGAGCGCGTCCCCACCGCGGTGGTCGAGGTGCGAGGCGCGCGAGCGCCGAGCCTCGAAGCCTCCGGCTCGACGGACACCGTGACCGGAGCGGGCGTGCCCGGCACCAGCCTCGTCGTCCGGCTGCTGGCCGCCTCACGGCGTGCCAGGACCCGCATCGTGTGCGAGAACGTCGCGACCGTACGGCTGCGCAGACTCTCGTCATGGTGCTCGAGCGCCTTGGGGACGAGATAGACGGCCCACGCCACGGCGACGGCGACGAAGATCAGCGAGCTCACGTAGTGAAGGTTAGGAGCGCTAGCGCAGGGTGGGGCGCATGTCTACAGGTGTGTCGCAAAACCACTTCTGTGACTTCTGGGATTTCAGTGACCTTCACCGATCAGTCGCGCCAGCAGCCCCTCCGGGCACTCCTCGACCGTGACGGCGTAGATCCGGTGGTCGCGCCAGGCGCCGTCGATGTGCAGGAAGCGCGGTGCGTAGCCGATCTCGCGGATCCCGAGCTTCTCCACCACCCGCAGCGAGTTGGAGTTCTCCGGGCGGATGCAGATCTCGATGCGGTGCAGCCCCGCGACGGTGAAACAGTGGTCGATCACCAGCGCGACGGCGCGCGGCATCGCACCCCGGCCGGCGTACTCGTGCGAGATCCAGTAGCCGACCGACGCGTACTGCGCCGAGCCGCGGACGATGTTGTTGACCGTCACCTGCCCGGCGAACTCGCCGTCGATCTCGATGGCGAAGGGGTACGTCGCTCCCGCCCGGGCGGCGCGCTGGAGACGGCGGACGAGCGCCGGGAACGTGGTCGGTCGCATGTCGCCGCCGGGTGGCACGGTGGCGTCCCACGGGTGGAGCCAGGCGGCCGAGCGCTGTCGCGCGGCGTGCCAGGCGGGACCGTCGCGCCGCGACAGCGCCCGCACCAGGAGACGGCCGCCATCGGGCAGGGTGGCGTCGAGCCGCGCGGGCCAGGCCGCGCGATCGTCCGCCGTCGTCCCGAGCAGCATCAGTGGTCGCTTCCGACCGACTGCTCCACGGCGTGCTCCAGCACGGGTCGCAGCACGTCGATGGCGTCCTTCACCCCGCCGCGGGAGCCGGGCAGGTTGATCACCAGGCACTCGCCGGCGAGACCCGCCAGCCCGCGCGAGAGCATCGCGGTCGGTACGCCCTTCGCGATCCCCGCGGCCCGGATCGCCTCCGCGATGCCCGGGACCTCGCGATCGAGCAGCGGGCGGGTCGCCTCGGGTGTGCGGTCGGTCGGTGTCAGGCCCGTGCCGCCGGTGGTGAGCACGACCCGCGCCCCGGCGGCGACGTGCGCCGCGATGGCCGCGCCGACGGGCCCACCGTCCGGCACCACGACGGGATCGCCGACCACGAAGCCGAGCTCGTCGAGGAACGCCGCCAGCAGCGGGCCCGTGGCGTCCTCGTAGACGCCCGCGGCTGCACGGTTGGAGGCGACGACGACTCCGGCCCGCAGTCCGACCCCGGGTCCGGCCTCGGCGATGCTCATCGGTGCCACTCTCCCGACGCGCCGCCGCTCTTGGTCTCGACACGGACGTCGGTGATGGTGGCACCCTTGTCGACGGCCTTGACCATGTCGATCATGGTGAGCGCGGCGACCGAGACGGCGGTGAGCGCCTCCATCTCGACGCCGGTGCGGTCGGTCGTCTTCACTCGGGCGTGGATCTCCACGGCGTCGTCGGCGACCGTCAGGTCGACGGTGACGCCGGAGATCGCGAGCGGATGGCACAGCGGGATCAGCTCGGGGGTCTTCTTGGCGCCCATGATCCCGGCGATCCGGGCGACCGCGAGCGCGTCGCCCTTCGGCATGCCCTCGCCGCGCAGCAGCGCGATCACCTCGGCCGACACGAGCACCCGACCCGACGCGGTGGCGACGCGGGCGGTGACGGCCTTCGCCGAGACGTCGACCATCCGGGCGGCTCCGCTCTCGTCGACGTGGGTCAGCCGCTGCGTGCCCTCCGGGGCCATCTCAGAAGTCCTGCTCGATCAGGAGCACCTCGACGGTGGCGCCCGGCGCGACCTCGGTGGTCTCCTCGGGGACGACCAGGAGGCAGTTGGCGCCGGCCAGGCCGCCGAGGATGTGCGAGGCCGGTCCGCCGAACGGCGTGACGACGCCGTCCGCGTAGCGGCCGCGCATGTACTGCCGGCGACCGGCGGGCGAGCGCATCGGCCGGCCGTCCTCGGTCTGGAGCCGCGCACCCAGCGCGGGCCGCGCCTCGGGCGTGAGCCCCATCAGCCGGCGCAGCGCCGGCAGCACGAACGCCTCGAAGGAGACGTACGAGGAGACCGGGTTGCCGGGCAGGCAGAAGATCGGCACCTGCTCCTCGCCGACCAGGCCGAAGCCCTGCGGCTTGCCGGGCTGCATCGAGATCGGGCCGAACCAGACGCCCTCCGAGGAGAGCGCCTCCTTGACCACGTCGTAGTCGCCCTGGCTGACGCCACCCGATGTGATCACGAGATCGGCGCGGACGAGCTGGTCGTGCAGCGCGGTCCGGAAGCCGTCCGGGTCGTCGGGGACGATCCCGACCCGGAAGGCGATCGCCCCGGCCGCGCGGGCGGCGGCGGCGAGGAGGTAGGAGTTGCTGTCATAGATCGAGTCGTGGCCCAGCGGCTGGCCCGGCTCGCGCAGCTCGGAGCCGGTCGAGATCACGACGACCCGCGGCCGGGGCCGGGCCGGGACGGCCGCGTGGCCGGTGGCGGCGAGCAGGCCGAGGTGACGCGGGTTGAGGACCGTGCCCGCCGCGACGACCAGGTCACCGTCGGTGACGTCCTCGCCGGCGCTGCGCACGTGCGCTCCCTGCTCGCGCGGCGCCTCGCTGATCCGGACCTGGCTGACGCCACGGTCGGTGAGCTCGTACGGGACGATGGTGTCGGCGCCGGCGGGGACGGGCGCCCCGGTCATGATCTTGACAGCGGTGCCCGGTGCCAGCGCGTGCACCCGGGCGGTCCCGGCGCCGATCTCGCCGACCACCGGCAGCACCACCGGCTCCGCATCGGTCGCGCCGGCGACCTCGGCGAAGCGGACGGCGTAGCCGTCCATCGAGGAGTTGTCGAAGCTCGGCAGCGAGACCCGGGCGTGCATGTCGTCCGCGCAGGCCAGCCCGAGCGCCTCCATCAGCGGCTGCGGGAAGAACGTCATCGGCTCGATCGCGTCGAGGATCCGCTGGCGGTGCTCGTCGGGACTGATGGGTGCGTCGGCCATGGACCCGACCCTACCGAGAGGTCTCGCTACGCCCGGCAGATCGTCGGTCGAGGAGGCAGAGCCGCCAGGCGGGGCCGTATCGAGACCCGTCGCGGCGCGACCCGTCAGTCCGTGGTGTCGCCGGCCAGGACCGTGCCCGCGGCGACCTGCTCGGCGGCGTCGGCCGCCAGCGTGACGTCGCCGATCACCTGCACGTCGGCGCCGAACGTCCAGTCGCCCTCGACCCGCAGCGCAGTCGCCTTGGCCAGCGAGGGCACACCGTCGGGGAAGCGCGCCTCGAAGTCGGCGACCAGCTTGTAGTGGTCACCGTCGAGGTCGATGAACGGCACCTCGTGGGCAACCTGGTCCAGCGTGTAGCCGTCGCGGATGTCGTAGACGTCGGAGCGGAGCACCAGCAGGTCGTTGGTGGTCTTGACCGGGATGAACCGGTCGCGGCCGACCTCGATCAGCTCGGCGCCCTCGAAGATCTCGATCGCCGAGCCCATCGCCGTCTCGATCTGGATCACCTTCGGGGTGGACGGGTCGCTCGGGTCGACGGTCTTCTCGTTGCGGATCATCGGCAGGCCGAGGATGCCGTCGCGCTCGTCGAGCACGGCCTTGAGCGCGCGCAGGTCGATCCAGAGATTGTTGGTCGAGCAATAGCGGTGCCGGCTGAGGTCCTGCAGGGCCTGCTTGTCCTCGGGCAGGGTCTGTGCGGTCTCGCGCAGCACCAGCCGGCCGTCGGACCTGCGCCGGGCGAAATGGCCGCCCTTGCGGTCCGAGGGCGTACGGCGCACGGCCTCGATCGCGAACGGGGCGCCCGAGGTGGCGAACCAGCCCGCCACGTGCGCATCGGGGACGGCGCCGAGGTTGTCGGAGTTGGAGATGAAGACCCGCTCGTAGCCCTGGTCGAGCAGCGCGTCGAGCAGACCGGTGCCGCGCAGCGCGGTGTAGATGTCGCCGTGGCCCGGCGGGCACCACTCGAGATCGGGGTCCTGCGGCCACTCGACCGGGCACAGCCCGTCCGCGAGGAGACGGGGCACCATGTTCTGCCGGAACTCCAGCGGCAGGCCCTCGACCGGCAGGTCGGCGTACTGCGCGATCGCCTCCAGGGTGTCGGCGGAGGTGCGGAAGGAGTTCATGAAGATGATCGGCAGGCGGGTGCCGTACGTCTCGCGCAGGTGGAGGATCTGGCGGGCGATGACGTCGAGGAAGGAGAGCTCGTCGCGCACGCCGAGCAGGGACTTGGCGCGGTCCATCCCCATCGAGGTGCCGAGACCCCCGTTGAGCTTGATCACCGCGGTCGCCGCGATCGCTGCAGCGGCGTCCTCGTCGGAGACCTCGGCGTCGGCGAGCGCCGCGATGGTGACCGGCTCGATCGACTCCTCGGGGATCATGCCGGTGGCACCGCGCTCGAGCTCGCCGTAGTAGTGGGCGAAGGTCCGGACCGCCACCTCGTCGACCTGCGCGGACCGCATCTTGTCGACAGCTGCGGCCAGACCCTCGGTGTGCCCCTCGGTGTGCATAGGGACGATCGTAGGCTGGCCGTGTGGCTGATCCACAAACTACTCCTTCAGAATCCGGGTCCCCGCACGACAACGCGCCGGCGAAGATCGCGCTACGAGATCAGCTGCTCACCAGCCGCCACCGGCTCGGCCTCCTCGAGATCGGCGAGGCCGCCCGGGGGCTCGCCGCCCACCTCCTCGCCCTCCCCGAGCTGCGGCGAGCCGCCACGGTCGCGGCGTACGTGTCGGTCGGCAACGAGCCCGGTACAGGTCCCCTGATCGACGCGCTTCAAACCTCCGGTCGGCGTGTCCTGCTCCCCCGGCTGCTGCCGGACAACGACCTCGACTGGAGCACGTACGCCGGGCCGGGCACCCTGCATCGCGCCGGCCGGGGTCTGCTCGAGCCCGACGGCCGGACGCTCGGCGTGGACGCCGTCGCCCAGGCCGACGTCGTGCTGGTGCCGGGGCTGGCGGCGGATGCGCAGGGCTATCGCCTGGGTCGCGGCGGCGGCTCGTACGACCGGGCGCTGGCGCGGGTGCCGGTCGGCACCTTCACCTGTGTCCTCCTCTATGCGCACGAGACCGGCCAACAACAGGTGCCGGTCGACCCACACGACCGGCCCGTCACCGCCGCGGCGACGCCGTCGGGAATCCTGCGCCTGCGTCGAGCGCTGTAAACTGGCAGTCGACCTTGTCGAGTGCCAGGGTCGAGCGTCAGTGAAGGAGCGTCGTGCCCACCTATCAGTACGCCTGCACCGAGTGCGGCCACGGTTTCGACGCGGTCCAGAGCTTCGCCGACGATGCCCTGACCGTGTGCCCCGAGTGCGGCGGCAAGCTGCGCAAGGTCTTCAGCGCCGCCGGCGTGGTCTTCAAGGGATCCGGCTTCTACCGCACCGACAGTCGCGGATCGGGTAGTTCCTCGACCGCCGCGGCCGCCCCCGGCAGCAGCGACTGACCGACGGCGCTCCGCGCGTCCGCGGGTCTCGATACGCTCGCTGGCGCTCGCTACTCGACCACCGGGATCGCTGGTCGAGCGCGCCGCGAGGAACGAGCGGCGCGTATCGAGACCACCGGGATCGCTGGTCGAGTGCACCGCGAGGCACGCGCGGCACGTATCGAGACCACCGGGATCGCTGGTCGAGTGCACCGCGAGGAACGAGCGGCGCGTATCGAGACCACCGGGATCGCTGGTCGAGTGCGCCGCCACGAACGAGCGGCGCGTATCGAAACCACCGGGATCGCTGGTCGAGTGCACCGCGAGGAACGAGCGGCGCGTATCGAAACCACCGGCCCTGTGGATAACGCGACGCACGGATCTGCGCATCGTCCTACCGTCGAGGAGTGACAACTCCTCTCGGGAACCTTGGCCGTGGCACGCGCCGGCTGCGGCGCCGCGTGCTTGCCCATCGTCGAGCCCTCGCCGGGGTGCTGGCCCTGATCGCCGTCGTGCTCGGCGTCCAGGCCGCGCGTCCGGGTGGGCCGGCGGGTGCGACGCTCACCGTCGCGGCCCGCGATCTCGGCTCGGGCACGACGCTGTCGCGCGATGACCTCACCACGGTCCGGGTGCCGGCCGACGCGATCCCGGACGGAGCCGTCTCCCTCGACAGCGCCGATCTGGCCGGGCGGGTGCTCGCGTCGGCGGTACGGCGCGGGGAGCCGGTCACCGACCTGCGGCTGGTCGGCCCCGCGCTGACCGCCGGGCGGTTCGGCCTCGTCGCCGTGCCGGTGCGTCTGCCCGACCCGGAGATGGCGGCGTTGCTCCGGGTCGGCGACCACGTTCGGCTGCTCGCCACCGACGCGGCCGGCGGGGCCACCCGGATCGCCGCCCCGGACGCGGAGGTGCTGGCCCTCCCCTCCTCCGGATCCGCCGCCGATGCCGGCGGTGCGACCACAGCCGGTCTCGGCGGGCGCCTGATCGTCGTCGGCGTCCCCGACGATCTCGTCACATCCGTCACGTCCGCATCAGTGAGGGACTTCCTGACCTATGCGTACCCGAACTAGGGTCGAGGCGTTTCATCACCGGGGGAGCTCCCCTCATCTGACGATTCGGAGAGACGTAGTCATGAGCGGCTTCAAGAACTTCCTGTTGCGCGGCAACCTCGTCGAGCTGGCCGTCGCCTTCATCATGGCGACGGCGTTCGCCGCCGTGGTGACCGCGACCGTCACCCTGATCATGGACCTGATCGGCAAGGTCGGCGGTCAGCCCGACTTCTCCAGCTGGCACCCGGGTGGCGTCTCGATCGGTGCGTGGATCACGGCGGTGATCTCGTTCGTCATCATCGCGGCCGTCGTCTACTTCGCGATCGTGATGCCGTACACGAAGGCCAAGGCGCGCTACTTCCCCGCGACCGACGAGCCGGGCACGCCCGAGGACGTCGCCTTGCTGACCGAGATCCGCGACCTGCTCGCGGCCCGGCAGTGAGCGCCGCCCGCTGACCCGGGCGAGCACACGTCGCAGGTGCCGTCTCACCCACCGTGGTGAGGCGGCACCTGTGCTTTCAGCCAGTCGTCGGAGCTCTGCGGCCCACGGGTGCCGGCCTCGTCCCGGTCGTCACGGGTGGTCTCGGGCAGGACGTCGCCGAAGATCCGGGCAAGCCGGCGCTTCCGCTCCCACTCCGCCTCGGCGGGCTCCGTCTCGGCGGGCCCCGTCATGGTCGGCTCCGTCTCGGTCGAGCCGACCGGGGCCGGCTCGGCCTGGGCAGGATGCTCCTGCTCGGTCACGTGCAGAGACCCGCTCGCTGGAGCGCGTCGGTGTCCTCGGCGGACCGGGTCGGCGTACCCGTCGGCGTACTCGAGGCGCTGGCGCTGCCCGACCCGCTGGGTGCATCGCTGGGCGCATCGCTGGGCGAGCTGCTGGGCGAGCCGCTCGGGGTGCTGCTCGGCGAAGCGGCCTCGGTGCCGGGCAGGTTGCTGACGTCGATCGATCCCGAGGTGAGCCCGCGGGAGAGGGGGCGGTCGTTCTTGATCGCGTTCCAGACCTTGCTCGCCTCGGGCAGCCACACCACCCGGTTGAGATCGGCCGGGTCGTACTCCCAGGGGATCGTGACGAACTGGATCTTGTTGAGCCCGATGCCCTTGAACTGCTGGGCCAGGCCGGCCAGCTTGCTCAGGTCCTTGAGACCCGGGTCGACCGTCAGCGACTTGGTCGCCGCGTTGAGGAACTTGATCACCTTGATCGGGTTCGACAGCGTGTCGGAGGAGAGGACCTGGTTGACCATCGAGCCGACGAACGCCTGCTGGCGCTTGATCCGGCCGAGGTCGGAGCCGTCGGTGCCCTCGATGTGACGGATCCGGACGTACTCGAGCGCCTGGTTGCCGGAGATCTTGCGGGTGCCGGCCGGCAGGTAGATGCCGTGGGCGCGGTCGTCCCAGGTCTGCGGGATGCAGACCTTCACGCCGCCGATGGCGTCGACCATCGACTTGAAGCCCTCGAAGTCGACGACCACGAAGTGGTCGACCCGGATCCCGGTGAGCTGCTCGACCTGCTCGATGGTGCAGGCGGGACCACCGATCGAGAACGCCTCGTTCCACATGCCGTACGCGGCCGAGCTGATCGAGCCGTCCGGCTCCTTGCACGCGGGCCGGTTGACCATCGAGTCACGCGGGATCGAGATGCCGTACGCGTGCTTCCGGTCGGCGGAGAGGTGGACCAGGATGGTGGTGTCGGAGCGCTGGCCGCCCTCGGTCAGGCCGTCGATGTCACAGCCGGTGCAGTCGCGGCTGTCGGAGCCCATCACCAGGATGTTGAGCGGGCCGTCCGGACCGGTGAAGACGCGCTCGGGGCGCGTCCCGACCATGTCCTTGGTGGCGTCGTACACGTGCAGGTTGCCGTTGAGATGGCGGTAGAGGTAGGCGGCCGAGAGACCGGTCACCAGCACCAGCGCGACCATCGTCGACAGGAGAGCCTTCGCGATGGTGTGACGGGTGCGCTTGCGGGCGCGCCGCTTTCCGCCGCGGGCCTCACGCACGACCGTGTCGGTCGAGCGAGGAGCGGCGGCGATGGGCTCAGGAGCGGTGCCAGGGGATGGGAACGGCGCGGGCTGCTCTGCGTCGTACATCCATCACCGTCACTCGCATCGGGGGCACTGGTCATCGCTGCGGCCGCTGTCGGGGCCTCCATGACCTTACGTGCGACCTCCAAAGTGTGCTGGCCACGCCGCGAGTACGCCAAAACAGCGGCTCCCGGATGTGCTATTCCGCGGCGCGCGCGAGCCAGTGGCGGGTGCGGGTTGAGCGGTCCGGATCACAGGGTGACAAGATGACCCTGCCCAGCCTCCGTAGCTCAGTGGATAGAGCGCCGCACTCCTAACGCGGGCGTCGCAGGTTCGATCCCTGCCGGGGGCACCGAACCGACCGACTCAGTGGTCGCGCAGCGCCGAGATCAGCTCGGACTTCCGCTTTGCGGAGTAGCCGTGCATGCCGAGCTCCTTGGCCCGGCGCCGCAGGTCGCGGACGGTCCAGTCGTCGTATGAGCCGGACATGCCGCCCTTGCGGCCGACGGCGCGGCCGCCCCGCCGGGCGACGGCGTTCGAGATCCGGGCGGCCTTCTCCTTCGAGTCGCCGTCGTCGCGCAGTTCCTCGTACAGCTTCTCGTTCTTGATGCTCGGGTTCGGCATGGCTCACTCCCGTCCGCTCTGGTCCGACTCGTCCCGGCCGGGCCCGCCGCTGCCGGGCCCACCCTCGTCGAATCCGTCCTGACCGTGACCAGCCTCCGGGTGGAGGCGAGACTCGTCGCTCGCCACCTCGCGGGCGCGGCGCCTGTCGGCGATGGCCGCGAGCAACTGGACCGCCCCCGCCGCGAGGGCGAAGACGATGAAGATCAGCACGATGATCCACAAGGTCGTCATGCGGTCGCGGTAACCGAGGGCGCTGCGCCCATGCCAGGTGTGAGATCGGCCCGACGGGGTACCTACCGGCTCGTGCTCCAGCAGATCACCGCGCAGGCCAGGCTCTGGCTGGCCTCCCAGCTCGCCCCCGCCGAGGAGCGCCGGGTCAGTCCTCGATCGTCTCGAATCGGATCCCCGCACGCTGGAGGCGACCGAGCAGCGCATCGCCCATCGCGACGGCGGTGGTGACCGAGCCCGACGTGTGCGGGTTGTCGTCGAGCGCGAGGCAGAGCGCGGACTCAGCGAGCATCTTCGAGGTCTCGGTGTAGCCGGGGTCGCCGCCGCTGACCCGGGTGTGGACCGTGCGGCCGTCGCCCTCGGCGACGAAGTCGACCGTGAACCATGACCGGGACCGACGCGCCTCACTGGGCCCCTCCCCCTGCGGCATCCGGCTGCCGAGCCAGCGCCGGACCGGGCCCACCTGGGCGGCCGCGATCAGAGCGCTGGCGCCGACCGCGCCGCCGACGGCGTATCGCAGCGTCTTGGTGCCGGCGAAATGGGAGTAGCGGAAGTCCGTGCCGAAGACCGGGAGAGCCGCGGCGCTGCGCGCCACGATCGCCGGGTCGACGGTGGGCAGCGGCAGCAGGTAGTAGCCGAGTCGCGCGTCCCGCGTCGGGCGACTCCCGACCGCGCGGGCGCGGCGCCCTGCGGGGCGGGTCTCGACCTCCTTGCGCGCCGAGGCGGCGGCCCGCAGCTGACGTGCCCGGGCGAACTGGCCGAGCGCGGAGTGGAACGTGCCGCCGGAGGCGACGGCGGCGCTGCGTACCACCCCGCGCATGGTCACCGCTCCGGTGGCGCCGAGCTGCTGGGCGGTGTAGAGCGCACCGAGGTCGTGCGGGATCGAGTCGAAGCCGCACGCGTGCACGATCCGGGCGCCGGTGCGCTGGGCGATCGCGTGGTAGCGCACGTACATGGTGTCGATGAACTCCGGCTCTCCGGTCAGGTCGACGTAGTCGGTGCCCGCCTCGGCACACGCACGGACCAGCGCCTCGCCGTGCTCGAGATAGGGGCCGACGGTCGTGATGACGACGCGCGTACGGCGCGCGACGGCGGCCAGCCGGGCCGCGTCGGTTGCGTCGGCCGGCAGGAGCTCGAGCCCGGCGAGCCGCTCACCGAACCGGGCGACGAGGTCCTCGCGGACGGCTCCCAGCTTGGCCGGGTTGCGCCCGGCGAGGGCCCAGCGCAGGTCGGCCGGGGCGTGCTCGGCCAGGTAGGCCGCGGTCAGGCCGCCGGTGAATCCGGTCGCACCGAAGAGGATCAGGTCGAAGTCGCGATCTGCTGCCATGGGCGCCACTCTGGCACGGATCCATACCCAATCTGGTCCAGACATTTGCTCGGCGCCACCGTGACGCGAATTCGCGTGTTTCGTTGGATCGACACAGGGGTATGACCCCTCTCGGGAGTTGCCGCTAGGGGAGGAAACAGCCGTGGAGCGTCTTGAACTCGAGCTCAACGCATTCAGTCGTCGCGCCCGTTCGGTGGAGGTCGCGCACACCTCGACCGCACTGGGACGGGGCCTGGAGCCGGGCGAGCGTGTCCTCGTCCGGGACGGCGAGGAGCACTTGATCGCCACCGTCCGCGACATCAGCTTCGACCTCACCGACACCCACTACCGCCTCGAGCTGGGCGCGACCGTCACGAGCGACGATGCGGCCATGCTGGTCGCCGAGGGTCCCGGGTCTGGACAGATCGTGCTCGACGACGTTCTCGGCCTGCTGCGCGAGGCTCGCGCACTCGTCGAGCGCCGCTCCCACCGGGCGAGCGCGCGGACCCGGTAACCGACCCCGGCTTCACCCCGCCTCCCCTGAAAGACGCTTCACCTCTAGTCCTTTCGGACTAACGAGGATGATGCGGATCAGGGCAATTCCCGTGACCGTGTACCTGATTCCGTTCTAGGCCCTTTCTCAGGGACAATGGTCCTATGCCCGACGGTCTGATTCGCGTTTTCCTCGTCGACGATCACGAGATCGTCCGACGCGGTGTCCGCAGCATGCTCGACGCCGAGGGCGACATCCAGGTCGTCGGCGAGGCCGGCACGGCCCGCGAGGCACTGCCCGCGATCCTCGAGCTCGAGCCGGACGTCTGCGTCCTCGACGCCCAGCTGCCCGACGGCTCCGGCATCGACATCTGCCGCCAGATGCGCGAGGCCAACCCCTCGATCAAGGGCCTGATCCTCACCAGCTATGACGACGAGCAGGCCATCACGTCCGCGATCCTCGCCGGCGCCGCCGGCTACGTGCTCAAGCAGATCGAGGGCAACAGCCTGGTCAGCGGCATCCGCCTCGTCGCCAGCGGCCACACCCTGATCGACCCGGTGATCGCCTCCCGGGTGGTGCAGCAGGTGCAGTTCCACCGGCGCGCGTTCGACGTGCTCTCCGAGCTCACCCCGCAGCAGAGCAAGATCCTCTTCCTGATCGCCGAGGGGCTCACCAACCGGCAGATCGCCGAGCGGCTCTTCCTCGCCGAGAAGACGGTCAAGAACCACGTCACCGGCCTGCTCGCCCGCCTCGGCGTGCAGCACCGCACCCAGGCCGCCGTGCTGGCGCACCGCCTGCGCGACGGCAGCGGCAGCCCGCTGCCCGCACCGCGTCGTGCCGGTGACCTGGACACGTCGCGCACACCCGTCCTCGGCTGAGGACAACCGGGGCCGCATCGCGTCCCACCCACGCTCGTCTCGCCCTGGGGAGGGAGAGAGGGCCCGGGAAGGCCTGCCCCCGCAGCCTTCCCGGGCTTCGTCACGTCGCGCGTCGCTCTCCTCGGAGCGGAAGCCGGCCCGGAACCGGTCCAGCGTGCGGCCACGCCCGTGAGCGATGTCGCCGCGCCGGCTGTCGCCGCGGCTACCGAGCGCGAGATGTCGTTGGTCGAGATGACGTTGGCGGGTTGAGCGCGAGGAGGTTGGTCTGCTGCGTGATCGAGGTGATCAGCGCGCCGACCTGGCCGATCTCGGCTCGGCCATCGCGGTGTTCTTGGCGTACGCGGCCTCATCAGCCGCAGCCGCGAGCCGAGCAGGGCAACGGCCGGCGTCCCTGTCCGGGAGGCCGGCCGTTGCCGTCGTGCTCGTGTCGATCAGACGGTGAACTGGCCGACCAGCGTGCGCAGCTCGGTGGCGATCTCGCTCAGGCCCCGCGCGGAGTCGAGCGTGGTCTGCACGCCGGCCTGGGTCTCGGCGGCCGCCGAGGCGACCTGGGTGACGTCGGCGGCGATGCCGTTGGCACCGGCCGCGGCCTCGGTGACCGAGCGGGCGATCTCGTTGGTGGTGGCGGTCTGCTCCTCCACCGCCGAGGCGATCGTGGTCTGGATGTCGCTGATCCGGCCGATGACCTCGGTGATCCGGCTGATCGCCGAGACGGCACCCTCGGTGTTCCCCTGGATAGCGTCGATCTTGCGCGAGATG
Organism: Nocardioides sp. JCM 18998; assembly: GCF_055391535.1. Classification (NCBI taxonomy): domain Bacteria; kingdom Bacillati; phylum Actinomycetota; class Actinomycetes; order Propionibacteriales; family Nocardioidaceae; genus Nocardioides; species Nocardioides sp. JCM 18998. Next base: position 2,067,414 of record NZ_AP043886.1, on the reverse strand, counting down.
TCCTCGGTCGCGGCGGCGGTCTCCTTGGCCAGCTCCTTGACCTCGTTGGCGACCACCGCGAAGCCCTTGCCGGCATCGCCTGCACGAGCAGCCTCGATGGTCGCGTTGAGGGCGAGCAGGTTGGTCTGCTGCGCGATCGCGGTGATCACCTTGACCACCTGGCCGATCTCGGCGCTCGAACTGCCCAGCGAGGCGACAGTGCCCTGCGCCTCCGCAGCCACGGAGACGGCGTCCCCGGCGACCGAGGCGGCCTCGGTGGCGTTCTTCGCGATCTCGCGGATGCTCGCCGTCATTTCCTCGGCCGCGGTGGCGACCGTCTGGATCGAGGCGGAGACCTGGGCGGAGGCGCCCGACGCGGAGCCGGCCCGGTCCGAGGTGAGAGCGGCACCCTCCCCCATCCCGTGGGACAGGGCGGTGAGCTGCTCGGCGGCACCGGACAGGGTGTCGGCAGTGCCGCGGATCTCGCCGAGGCTGGAGCGCATCGAGCCGAGGAGCTCGCGCAGGGCGTCGGCGATGAGGCCGACGTTGTCGGTCCCACGGACGTCGAGCTCGCGGGTGAGGTCGCCGGTGGCGGCGGCCTGGACGAAGTCGAGCAGCGCGCGCACCTTCCGCGCCGTCGCCTCCGCCTCCTCGGCGGCGAGCTGCTGCTCGCTGACGCGCTTGAGCGCGTCGTTGAGGAGGATCACGATGCTGTTGAGCGTCTCCTCGCGATCGGGGGTCATCCGCAGCGGCTCGGGCAGGGTGGCCTCGATGCCGCCGATCACCTCGCCGTTCAGCGACACCGGGAAGCCGAAGACCGATCGCACGCCGCTCTTGAGCGCCTGCGCACCGGCCTCCCAGCGGTCGTCCTCGGCGAGATCCTCGATCGCGAAGAAGCCGTTGCTCGCCCAGGAGCGGCCGACGATGCCCTCACCCCGGCCGTACGAGAGGCCCTGCGCGACCTGGCGCGCCACCGGGACGACCTCGGGACGACCACCGTCGATGCCGCCGTGGACCATCCGCCCGCGCTCGGCGTCGAGGGACCACCAGGAGATGTAGGCGGCCCCGAAGTGCTTGGCGTACGCGTCGACGACCGTCTGGACGCACTCCTCCCGGGTGGTCGCGTCGGCCAGGCCCTCGAGCACGGCGTTGGCGGTGGTGTTGTCGCGCGCGCCGTCGAAGAGGGCCTGCTCGGCCTTGACCTTGTCGGTCACGTTGAGGATCGAGACCAGGACGGCGCAGTAGGTTCCGAAGCGGTCGTAGACCGCCGTCATGGTGGTATCCAGGAAGTCGCCGGCGCGGGTGCTCTTCTCGCTGATGGGCAGGTTCGCCGGATCCCGCACCAGCTCCGGGCTGAGGCCCTGGGCGTCGCCGTGCAGCCACTCGAAGGACTGGCCGATCAGCTTGTCCGCGATGCCCGCCAGGTCGCCGCCGAGGCGCTCCATGCCGTCGCGCCCGGCGGCGTTGATGAAGATGATCCGGTAGTCCAGGTCGAGGACGAACGCGGTGGTCGGCAGGGCGTCGACGAACTCGAACGAGAGCGAGGCGATGCCGCCCTCCTCGATGGTCCGAGTGGTCTCGCTGGTCTCGAGGGGCTGAAGCAGATCGGTCACACCCACCTATCGGCGAGGGCGTGGCGAAGGCAAAGAACTTCTGCCCGGCCGGCTCGCGTCACCACAGCAGCCGGCGGCCGGGCCTCCCCCACAGAAGGCCCGACCGCCGGCTCACCGTGCTTCCACGCTGCCGGTCAGAGCGTGAACCGACCGACCAGCGCCCGCAGCTCGGTGGCGATCGCCGAGAGCTCCGTGGCGGACTGCAGGGTGTTCTGCGCACCCGTACGGTTCTCCGCGGCCGCCGTGGCGACCTGGGTGATGTCCGAGGCGATGCCGTCCGCGCCGGCGGCGGCCTCGGTGACCGATCGGGCGATCTCGTTGGTGGTGGCGGTCTGCTCCTCCACCGCCGAGGCGATCGTGGTCTGGATCGAGTTGATCTGACCGATGACCTCGGTGATCCGGCCGATGGCCGCCACCGCGCTCTGGCTGTCGGACTGGATGGCCTCGATCCGGCCGGAGATGTCCTCGGTCGCCTTGGCGGTCTCCTTGGCCAGCTCCTTGACCTCGTTGGCGACCACCGCGAAGCCCTTGCCGGCGTCGCCCGCACGAGCAGCCTCGATGGTCGCGTTGAGGGCGAGCAGGTTCGTCTGCTGCGCGATCCCGGTGATCACCTTGATGACCTGGCCGATCTCGACGCTGGACTCCCCCAGCGAGACGACGGTCTCCTGGGCCCCGCTCGCGACCTGGACCGCCGCCGTGGCGACGGTGGCCGCCTCGGTGGCGTTCTTCGCGATCTCGCGGATGCTCGCCGTCATCTCCTCGGCCGCGGTGGCGACCGTCTGGATCGACGAGGAGACCTGCATCGAGGCGCCCGATGCGGACTCGGCCCGCTCCGAGGTCAGCGCCGCCCCGTCGCCCATCCCCTGGGCCACGCCGGTGAGCTGCTCCGCGGAGATGCCGAGGGTGTCGGCCGTGCCGCCGATGTTGGACATGCTGAGGCGGAACTGCGCGAGCAGCTCGTCCAGCGCACGCCCGACCTGGGCCACGGAGTCGTCGCCCTCGAAGGCCAGCGACCGGGTGAGGTCCCCGTCGGCGGCGGCACGCACCATGTCGAGGATCTGCTGGACGCCCTCGGCGGTGTGGGCGGAGGCCGCCCGCTCCCGGACGTCGCGGTCGATGGCCTCCAGCCGCTGCGAGACCATCCTGCCGACGTTGCGCAGCGAGTCGAGTCGCTGCACGCTCGGCTCGAGGGTCTCGGTGGCGAAGAAGTCCATCGTGCCGACGACCCGGCCCTCGATCAGGATCGGGAAGCAGACGCCCGACTTCACCCCGACGCGCTGCGCGACGGGAGCCCGTACGCAGTCGGTCATCTCGCCGATGTCCTGGGTGAAGTAGAGGTCGCGCTGACGCCACGCCCGCCCGGACAGGCCGACGCCCTCCGCGAAGGTCGCCGCGAGCGTGACCTGGTGGAACTCGGGCCCGGCGTCACCGGACTCGAGGCTGAAGTGGAGCAGCTGGTCGTCGCCCACCGTCCAGTAGGAGCCGTACGCCCACCCGAAGGCGCTGCGCACCGTGTCGAGGGCCGTCCGGACCGCCTGCTCCGGTGTCGAGGCGTGCTGGAGGGAGACCAGCACCTCGTTGACGGCGGTGGTGTCGGCCTGCGCCTCGGCGCTCTTCCGTTCCATCGCGATCCGCTCGGTGACGACCTCCCAGGTCGCCATCGCGCCGATGTACTCGCCCTGGTCGTTCCTGATCGGGCTGACCAGCAGGTCGAGGGTCTCCGGCCCCACGCCGATGTTGGCGCGGCGGGGCAGCTCCTTGGGGTCGGAGAGGATCCCGCGCTGGTAGGCGGGCGTCTGGTGGAAGATGTCGAGGCTCGACCCGACCACCTGGTCGGCCCGGACCGGGAGGTGCGCCTCGAGACGGCGCAGCGTCGCGAGCGAGGCCGGGTTCATGTACTGGATGACGAAGTCGCGATCGGCGAACATCATGTTCGTCGGACTGTTCTCCATCATGGAGCGCAGCCGCGCCGTCCCGTGCTCGAGCTCGAGCTGCGCGGTGACGTCCTCCAGCTGCGCGATAGCGCCGATGAAGCGGCCGCTCGCGTCTGTGAGGGCGTTCACGCTCAAGTTGACGGAGCGGTCGCCGATGGTCTGGGTGATTGAAAGTGGAATCGCTCCCCGGTGGCTGCCGGGGCTCTTGGTCTCAAGGGCGAAGAGGATCACCTGATCGAGCGGCAATCCGATCACCACGTCGGGCGAGTAGGGCAGGTGTTCCCGCACCTGCCCTAGCGCCCGTTGTGCGGCTGGGTTGGCGTAGCGGACCACGAGATCCGCATCGGCCACGATCAGTGGGCTGTCTACGCCGTTCAGGACGTGTCGGTACGTATCGACGTCGAGAACGGCAGGAGCCCCGGATCCGGAAGCACCGGCTCCGGGGCTCGTCACCAGCTTCGTCATGTTGTTCCTCCCCCTGGAGATTCTGCGACGGCGAAGATGTCGACCGCTCGGTCCGCGTCGAGGACGAGGAGGACCGCGTCGGCCATCGGACGAACGCACTGCACGACGTCCGCCATCTTCACCGGCATGGTGGGCGGCACGGACTCGATCTCGAGCCCGGCCGTGTCGATCACGTCCCCGATGTCGTCGACGAGGAGGCTGACCACCTCGCCACGGCTGCGGACGATCACATTCATGGGCAGCTCGCCCTCAGCCCGGGGCGGAAGCCCCAGACGGACCCGAAGATCCACCGCGGTCACGATCTGACCGCGCAGGTTGATGAGGCCGCGTACGGCATCGTGCGCCCGCGGCACCGGGGTCATCGGCTGGTGCCGCAGGACCTCCTGGACCTCGTTGACCGAGACCCCGAAGTACTGGCCGCCCACCCAGAAGGTGCAGTACTGCTCCGCGATGGCCTGCGCGGGCGCGTGCCCGGCGCTGTTCAGGGTGGCGGTGCTCATGCGAGGACTCCTGTACGGGCCACGACGGCCTCGAGGTCGACGATGTCGGTGACGTGGTCCTGGATGACGGCCGAGCCGCGCACGCCGTAGCGTCCGCCGACCTCGCTCAGGACGAGAGTGGTGTCGACGACGTCGAGCACCCGGTCGATCACGATGCCGACCGAGCGGTCGGCGAGCTCGTGGACGACCACGGAGAGCTGCTCCTGGCGATCGGAGGTGTCCATCAGACCGATCGCGGGCGCGAGCCGGACGAGCTGGAGCAGACCGTCGCGGTACTGCACGACCTCGACCGAGCCGGTGCGCTCGATCCGGTCGTGGCCGAACTCCTCGAGACGCGCGACCGACGCGAGCGGCAGCGCCGCCCGGCGGCCGTCGGAGAGCTCGAGCACGAGCAGGGACGTACGGTCCTCGTCGTCCAGCGAGGCGCGGGTGGTGAGCAGCTCCTGCTCCACGGCACCGACGCCCTGCTCCTGGGCCATGCCCGGGATGTCGAGGATCAGCGCGACCTTGCCGTCGCCCATGATCGTGGCGCCGGCGTACATCGCGAGCTCCTTGAGCTGGCGACCGATCGGCTTGACCACGATCTCCTGGGTGTCGTGGACGGCGTTGACGCACAGGCCGAAGCGGACGTCGTCGGCCTGGACGACGACCACGGTGAGGTGATCGCCCTTCTCGGCACGGCCGCCGAGGGCCTCGGCGAGGTTGACCAGGGGCAGCAGCCGGCCGCGCAGGCGCAGCACCGGGGCACCGCCGAGGTTCTCCACCTGGCGGTCGAGGTCCTCGCCCTCGATCCGGACCAGCTCGACCAGGTTGGCCTGGGCGATCGCGTAGCGCTCCTCGCCCTCCCCGACGATGAGCGCCGGGATGATGGCCAGGGTCAGCGGGATGCGGATGCGGAACGTGGAGCCCTTACCGACCTCGCTGGAGACGTCGACCGAGCCGCCGATCCGCTCGATGTTGGAGCGGACGACGTCCATGCCGACGCCACGGCCGGAGACGTTGGTGACCGTCTCCGCGGTGGAGAAGCCCGGGCGGAAGATCAGGTTGACGATCTCCTTGGTGTCCATCCGGGAGAGCTGGTCGCGGGTGATGACGCCGCGCTCGAGCGCGACCGCCGAGATCCGGGCCGGGTCGATGCCCTTGCCGTCGTCGCGGATCTCCACGATGACCTGGCCGGACTCGTGGAAGGCCCGCAGGCTCAGGATGCCCGCACGGGCCTTGCCGGCCGCCTCGCGGTCCTCGGGACGCTCGATGCCGTGGTCCATGGAGTTGCGCACCATGTGGGTGAGCGGGTCCTTGACCGCCTCGAGGACCGAGCGGTCCATCTCGGTGTCGTGACCGTCCATCTGCAGGTCGACCTCACGGCCGAGCTGGTGGGCCAGGTCGCGCACGATGCGCGGCATCTTCGACCAGACCTGGCCGATGGGCTGCATGCGGGTCTTCATGACCGACTCCTGCAGCTCGCTGGCGACCAGGTCGAGACGCTGGCTGGCGCGGAGCAGGTCGGGGTCGTCCTGCGACTCGGTGCGCTGGAGGATCTGGTTGCGGGTCAGCACCAGCTCGCCGACGAGCTGGACCAGGTTGTCCAGCAGCTCGACGTCGACCCGGACGACCGAGTCGGCGACGGAGCGGCGCTCGGTGCCGTCCCACGACTCGGGCTCGGCGGCCGGAGTGGGGGCCGGGGCAGTGGGGACCTGGGCAGTGGGGACCGGGGCAGCGGGCGTCTCGACGACGGGCGTCGCGGCGGGCGCCTCGGCGACCTGGGTCCCGGCGGCGGGCGCCTCGACGACCGGAGCGGCCTCGACGACGGCGGTCTGCTCGTCGGCCTCGGCGGCGATCTCCGTGACCGCCGGCTCGGCGGCCTGCGGGGCCTCGGCCTGCGGCAGCACGCCGCGGTGCTCGAGCAGCAGCTCGATCGCGGCCTGGATCGGCGCCACGTCGACGGCCGGGTCCTTGTCGTTGCCGGAGCGCTCGATGCCCTCGAGCAGCAGCCGTACGGTGTCGACCATCCGCAGCAGCGCCTCGGCGATCGCCTCGTTCATGGCGTACTCGCCGTCGCGCAGCTTCGAGAGCAGGGTCTCGCCGACGTGGGTCAGCTTCTCCAGGCGCCCGAACGCGAGGAACCCACTTGTTCCCTTGATCGTGTGGATCGTGCGGAAGATGCTCGAGAGCAGCTCCCGGCTTCCGGGGTTCTGCTCCAGCTCCACCAGGTCGCGATCCAGCTGGTCGAGGTTCTCGTGGCTCTCCACAAGGAACTCGGCAATGATCTCGGCATCGTCGTCCATCGACTCACCCTCCTAAACAGAGGGCTAGTCGGCATCCGGACAGAGCGCTTGACAAGAACCGGCGTACGGATTCTTGTGACGTCCTTGTGACGCTAGTCCACCGGGACCAAGGTCCGCGCGAGGGTGACCGAAGGATGCTCAGGACGGTCGGCGAGGCGCGTGACGCGCCATCGAGGCGGGGTGCCTACGGCTCCGCGCGGGTCTGCTGACACGCGCGGTCGAGGGCTGCTGACAGGTCGGTCAGCGACGCCGTCGAAGCGCCTCGGCCAGCGACGCGACGGCGTCCTGGCTCGGGGAGGCCGACTCCTGGTTGGAGTCGGCGAGCTCCTGGAGGAGCTCGGCGCGATGCACGCTCACCGAGCGCGGGGCGTCGATGCCGATCCGCACCACGTCACCGCGCACCTCGAGCACGGTGACAGTCACCTCGTCGCCGATGACGACGCTCTCGCCCACACGACGACTCAGGACCAACATGGGAACACGCTATCGCTTCTACCGAGGGGGCGGACCGGTGGCTGAGGTGCGCTCAGGCGACCAGCGGCGCCGCGACCGGGAGGTCGACGTCGTCGAGGATGACCTGGACGGCCTTCATCGTGTTGACGTTGACCAACAGCGGGGCCCGCAGGTTGACGGTGGTCTCCGCGAGCGAGGCCGCGGCGTGCACGATGAGCAGGACGAGGACGTCGCTCGTCTCGGTGATGCCGAGATCCACGGCGATCTCGTCGCCGACCACGGGGGCGTACGACGGGTAGAACTCGACCGCCGGGACGACGAGGAACTGCACCCCGTCGTGGTCGAGCGAGCGCAGCGTGCCGAGCACGCCGCCGTCGTCCAGATGGCCGAGCTCGAAGCGGGCGTCGTGCGGGAAGCCCGGCATCGGATCGACCAGCTCGATCACTGAGATGTCGGGGACGCCGTGCGTCTCGTCGTGCGTGGCCACGGCAAGCATCATGACAGGAAGTTCAGCAGGCTCTGCTGGCTGGTCTTGCTGACCGCCATGAGAGCCGACTGGTACGCGGTCGTGGTGGTCTGGAAGTTGATCGTCGCCTGGGCGATGTCGACGTCCTCGACATTGGTCTGCGTGGTCTGCAGCGCGAGGGTGGTGTCGGCCGCGACGTTGGTGGCGGCGGTGACCTGGTTCATCCGGGCACCCTCGTCGGCCGCGGCCGCCCCGAGCTGATCGGTGTCGGACTTCAGCTGGGCCTGGGCCGCCGAGATCGCGGTGAAGTCGCCGGCGCGCAGGGCCTTGGAGAGCGCCTGGAGGTGGTCGAAGATGCTGGTGCCGGCGCCGGTGGCGACCGAGGTGCCGTCGGAGTTGGTGCCCTGCGTCTTGCCGAAGACCGACGTCGCCGCCGAGTCGACGCGGACGATGTTGTCATCGCCGATCCGCCGGCTGACGGTGCCGTTGTCGCCGATGTACTCCACCGAGGTCGTGCCGTCGGAGTTGGTCACCTTCTGGTAGGCGAGGGAGCCGGTGGTGGTGCCGCCGAAGACCGGAGTGCCCAGGTAGGTGGTGTTGCTGAGGCCGAGCACGTTGTTGACGATCTGGTCGATCTCGTCGGCGTCCGCGTTCAGGGACTGCTGGGTGTTGGTCTGGTTGGCACCGGCGACCGCGACCGCATACCCGCGCTGCACCTGGGTGGTGATGCTCGTCAGGGCGGTGTCGATCGTGGAGAGCCGCGCGGTCGCGTCCTGGCCGTTGCGCGTGAACTGGGCGTTCTGCGAGAGGCCGGAGCGTGCCTTGAGAGCGACGCTGAGGTCGGCGGGCGCGTCCGAGATCCGGTTGATCCGGCGACCGGTGGTCATCTGCTCCTGGGCGTTGGCCATGCGCAGCGCGCCGCCCTCGACGGAGGTGAGCTCGCGACCGACGAGCATCCGCTGGGTCACACGAGTGATCATGATCAGGCTCCGGTGTGGTTGATGAGGGTGTCGAGGATCGAGTCCATCGTGTTGAGGACCCGGGCCGACGCCTGGTAGGCACGCTGGGCTTCCATCAGGTTGATGGTCTCCTCGTCGATGCTGACGCCGACGGTCTGCTCGTTCTGGTCGTCGACCTGGTCGGTCAACGACTGCTGGTTGGCGGTGAGCGTGTTCAGCCCGGCGATCTTCGCGCCCAGGCTGGTGATCATGCTCTGGTACTCGTCGCTGATGTTGATCGAGTTCGCGGCCGATATGTCGGCGGTCGGCTTCCCGAGCAGGGCCTGGCTGATCGCGTCCGCGTTGCCGGAGTCGTTGTTCGGCGCACCGGGGACCGAGGAGGCCGCGACCAGCTCGGGGTGGCCGACGATGGCGGTACTGACCCTCAGGTTGGCGGCGGTGATGGTGGACGAGCCGTCCGAGGTCGCAAAGAATGCCTGGCCCGCGGTGCCGCTCTGGTCGTAGCCGGCCTCGTGCTGGGTGTTGACGATGGTGGCCAGGTCCGAGGCCATCTTGTTGAGGCTGGCGGTGTAGTCCTTGAGGGTGCTGTTGAGCAGCACGCTCTCCGCGCCGGCCTCGCCGTTGGTGATGCTGAAGTTCGGGCTGGCGACCTCGGGGACCGCCGCCGTTGCCGGGATCGGCGGGATGGCGGTCGGGTCGCCCGGGTCCGCCGCGACGGCCGGGCTCTTGATGATCCTGAAGTCGAGGGTCGTGCCGGCCGTCGGGTCGCCCGCGGTCGAGAGGTTGTTCGCCGCCAGGGTGTAGGCGACGTCCGGGCCGGCGCCCGTACCGGCGGCGGGGACGAGGTCCACGCCGTTGATCTTGGCGACGTAGCGGCCGTCGGGCTGGACCGTGATGGTGGCGCCGGCCTTGTTGGCCAGGTCGAGGGCGACCTTGTCGCGCTGGTCGAGCAGGTCGTTGACATCGCTGCCGTTGGCCTGCGCGATGAAGATGTTGTGGTTGAGCTGCGCCAGCTGGGTGGCGTCGTCGTTGATCTCGCTGACGGTCTCGGTGACAGCGGCCTGCTGCTGGGAGACCTCGGAGGCGACCGCCGTCGCCTGGGTGTTGATCGCGGTGGCCAGGGTCTGCCCGGCGGCGATCACGCCCGTACGGGCGGCGGTGCCGTCCGTGGAGGTGGTGAGGACCTGGAAGGCCGAGCCGAAGGCGCTGAGCGCTGAGGCGACACCGTTGTCGGACGGCTCGTCGATGCTCGCCTCGACGCGGGCGAGCGAGTCCTGCTGGGTGGTCAGGAAGGTGAGGTTCGCGTGCTCGTTGCGCACCCGGTTGGTCATCAGCAGGTCGCTGAGGCGCTGAACGCCGGTGGCGGTCACGCCCTGGCCGTGGCCGGTGTACGTCGACCACATCGCCGGGCCGGTGGCGCCCGAGATCTCGCTGCCGTCGAGGCGTCGCCGGACGTACCCGTCGGTGCCGACGTTCGAGATGTTGTTGTTCGCCGTGTCGATGGCGAGCTGCTGATACTGCAGTCCGGTCTTGGCGATGTTGAGGCTGCCGAAGGTGCTGGACATGAACTACAGACTCCGATCCACGAGTCGCTTGCGCGGCGCGTCGAGCACCGCGGAACCATCGGGCGAGTAGCCGTCGGCGTTGCCGCCGAGGGAGAGAAGCGTTTCGCGCGCCGAGCGGTAGCCGGCGGTGATGAGCCCGCGGTTGGACTCGGAGAGCTCCGCGATCTCGCGGGTCGCGGTGACGAACGCGGTGCGGTGGTCGTCGAGGATCGCGCGCCACGGCTCGGCGGCCACCTCGGCGATGGCGGCGAGGGTGGGGGCCGGGGCCAGGCCCAGCTCCTCGGCGACCTCGTCGGCGGCGATCGCGCGCAGCACCTCGGTCTCGCGCAGCAGCTCGAGGACCTCCTCGACCTCCTTGGTCGAGTGGGCCAGCCAGCGGCTGCGGCCGGACGCCAGGATGAGCTGCTCGACCTCCAGCTTGTAGGCGAGCGTCTCCAGCAGCTCACGCTCACGCCAGAGGATCAGCGACAGCTTCTCCACGGGACCACCTCTCAGGGCTCCATCGAGCACCAGGTGAGCCCGACAGGGTCCTCATCGCCCACCGGCACCGGATCCTGAGCCTTTCGACCGGTCGGGTTGCCGCTGCTCGGAGTGGGGTCCCGGGCCTCGATCGCCGGCTGGATGTTCGTTACCGAACGAGCGGCCAGACCACCCGACCGGGAGGGTCCCGGGCGGGAGCAAAGACATCGTTCTACCAAACGGTTCTCACGGTCTGGCCCCACCCGTCGCCCTTGGCATAGTTTTGTCTGACTAGTCACGTTTGGGACCTGGGTCCTGTTTTGAGTAACAAGGGACTTTTACCCCCGCGTTCCCCTCGCGTTGACGACCCTCGACCCGCCATAGTCCTGTCTCGTGACCGAGCAAGCAGGCGACCCCCGCGCCGACGACCTCATCACCAGCCACATGCCGCTGGTGGGCCACATCGTCCGAGAGACGATGGGCCGAGTGCCTTCCCATGTGAGCCGTGACGACCTGACCTCCGCAGGCCTCACCGCTCTCGTTCAAGCCGCGCAGGCGTACGACGCCGAGCGCGGCGTGCCCTTCGAGCGCTACGCGGCGACCCGCATCCGCGGCGCCATCCTCGACGAGCTCCGCAGCGTCGACTGGGCCTCCCGGTCCGTGCGCCGTCGCGCCCGTGACCTCGAGGAGACCCGCTCCCGCCTCGCCGGCACCTTCGGACGGACCCCCACCGTCGCCGAGGTCGCCAGCGCTGCCGGACTCAGCGTCGAGGAGGTGACCGCCAACGACGACGACGTCTCCCGTGCCCAGGTGCTCTCGCTCCAGGGTTCGACGACGGCCTCGCTCGACGAGCTGGTCCCCACCCGCGCCCCGAGCCCCGAGCAGCTGGTGGAGCACCAGGAGCGCCTCACCTACCTCATGGAGGCGATCGCCGAGCTGCCCGAGCGCCTCCGGGTGGTCGTGCAGGACTACTTCTTCGCCGAGCGGCCGATGGCCGACATCGCCGAGGAGCTGGGCGTCACGGACTCGCGCATCTCCCAGATGCGGGCCGAGGCCCTCGTCCTGCTGCGCGACGCGATGAACAGCGCGCTCGACCCGCAGCTGGTCAAGCCCGCCGGCAAGCCGAACGGCTGCGCGGCCCGGCGTCGCGAGGCGTACTTCGCCGCCGTCGCCGACCGTCACGCCGCCGGCACCCAGCGCAGCGCGAGCGCCGTGCTCGACGCGGCCGGCTGATCCCCGGTCCCCCGCAACCACCGGCGAAGCCCGGCGCAGCCCTCGGTCGCTGTGCCGGGCTTCGTCGCGTCTCCACCCGGCTCGGGCACTGATCTCAGGCCGGCACCCCGCTTCTCGCGCAGGCGCTCGCCGCCGGCACCGCCGACGACGAGGAGATCGCCGCCTACGCGATCGGGACCACGATCTCCTCCCACTCCGGCAGCGCGAAGAAGTCCGCCACCTTGTGGGCCGTGGTGCTGAAGTAGGCGTCCGGGTAGACCGCGATCTTGCGGGCCAACGCGGTGTGGACGACGTCGCACAGCCCGCTGCGCAGCGCGATGAACGTGCCCGCGTGCTCGACGGCGGCCACCATCTGGGACAGCGGCACCCGCAGGGGCAGGGTCCCCGGGAGCGCCTGCTCGGTGCCCGCCACGTTCGTGTAGACGGTGCGCCCGGCTGCGGCGTGCTCGGCGACGACCCCGTCCCAGAAGGCGGCCGGCGGCGCGATCACGCTCTTGGCGTACGGCGCGATGATCACCGAGGTGCCGGCCGGGATGTCGTCCACGTTGTCGAACTCGTCGAGATACGCCGGCACCGCGGGAAGCGCCGAGGCGTCGAGGCCGTAGACGACCGAGCGGTAGTAGTCGAAGAGGGTCAGCGACTCGCCCTGGTAGATCAGCGGCGAGCCGGACCGATCGGGCGTGAACCCGATGGTGTAGCCCTCGTCGTCGCTGAGCAGGACGGCGCGGATGAGGTCGTCCATCTCCTGATGGGTGAGCACCGCCGCGGTGTCCTGGCCGGAGAGCCGGACGACCTGTTCCGAGCCGCGCCCGACGACCACGGCCGCGGCCTGCTCGATGTCGTTGTCCGCGCAGAACGCCGGCAGGTAGGACATCAGCCAGTACACGTCACCCAGCCCGTCGAACGGGCAGAGCACCAGGTGATGGCGCGGGAACCGCGTCCGGATGTCGGCCAGCAGGGAGGCTCCGTAGGCGGCACGTGCCTTGACGACGTGCTCCTCCTCGGTGGTCGGCAGCGTCGTGTACACGTCCGTGCCGATGATCCGCAGGATCTCGCCCTCGAAGCCGATCGCGCGCAGCTGATCGCGCATCACCTCGAAGTGCGGCGAGGAGATCAGCACGACGGTACGGACGTCGGGCAGGGCCATGATCTCGTCGGGGGCGATCACCGGCACCCCGTCGAACGCGCTCCCCTGCTTCATCGGGTTGTTGTCCAGGAACGCACGGACCACGATCCCCGCCTCCGCGAGCCGGTGCTGGATCGCCGACGTCACGTTGGAGTGTCCGAAGATCAGCACCGTCGCACCATCGAGGAGATGGATGCGCAGGAGCCGGTCGACGGCCGAGTTGATCACGCGCCAGACCCTACCGGCGCAGCGATTCTCATTGGGGTCGGACCGAACGATCCGATAGGGAGGAGGAACGGCTGCGCGCTCCCTGCGCAGCCGCGGCGAACGAAGGAGATCCGCATGCCCGACCTGAACTGGAACACCTCTGTCTGGGACGGCAGCTACGACTGGGAGGCAGGCGGCGAGGAGTGGTCGGAGATCTGGGGCGGCAGTGAGGCGCACTGGTTCGGCTCGCTGCTCCCCCGTATCCATCGCCACCTCCCGGCCTCGACGGTGCTGGAGATCGCGCCCGGCTACGGCCGGTGGACGCAGTACCTGATCCCGGCGGCGGATCGCTACATCGGCATCGACCTCTCCCAGGAGTGCGTCGACGCCTGCGAGGCGACCTTCGCCACCGCACCGAACGCACGCTTCGCCCAGAACGACGGTCTCTCGCTGGTCGGCGTCGAGGACGGAAGCGTCGACTTCGTCTTCTCCTTCGACTCCCTGGTGCACGCCGACCTCGACGTGATGGAGGCGTACGTCGAGGAGATCCTCCGTGTACTCACGCCCAACGGCGTCGCGTTCGTGCATCACTCCAACCTGCAGGCTCACGACGGGAAGATCGGCCAACCGCACTGCCGCAGTCTCGAGGTCTCCGCCGACCGGATCGCCGAGCTGGTGGAGAGGTACGCCGGCACGCTCCTCGTCCAGGAGATCATCGACTGGGGTGGGGCCCCTGCTCTCGACTGCCTGACGCTCTTCGAGAAGTCCTCGCGGACGGTCGAGGCGGTGCGGATCGAGAACGACGCCTTCATGACGGAGGCCGTCAACATCCGTACGCACCAGGCGCCCTGGCGCTCGGCGAGCGCCCGCTGAGGCAGCGCCCGCTGAGGCAGAGCTCGCTGAGGCGGGCGCGTCACCGGCGGAGCGCTACCGCTCGGCGAGGACCTCGTCGCACTCCGCGTCGGCGATCCGTCGCGAGAGATCGGCCAGCACGTCGACCACGTCGGTCGGCGGCTTCTGCTCGGTCGGCACGGAGTCGAGCCCGAACAGGACCGACATCACCGTACGAACACCGGCGGCGCTGACGTTGCGGCGATCGGGCTCGTAGAAGTGATCCGGCGCCTGAGGTCCGGTGATGATCTCGTACGCCGGGAAGTAGCGGACGCCTGGCACCGAGGCGGCGACCTCGCCGGCGGCGACCCGCAGCGCCGACTTGCTGTAGGTCGTCGCCACGAGCACGTGCTGATCGGTCGCGGTGGCCACGAGCGGCACCGGCGACACCGTGAGGATCACGCGGAGCGACGGGTTGTTGCGTCGCGCGAGCTCGACGGCGGCGACGACGTCGTCGCGCACCTCGGAGGCGGTGAAGTTGATGAACCGGTGGCGGTCCGGGTCGAACGTGCCCCGGATGGTGCCCGGGCAGCCGGGGTAGACGCTGCCGTCGATGGTCGACTCCCAGGCCTCCGTCAACCCGAGGGTGAAGACGAGGACGGTGGCGGACTCGACCGCGCGCCGCACCCCGGCGAGGTGCTGAGCCGTCAGCGCGTCGAACTCGGCATCGGAGACGGCCGGGTAGCGCAGCCCCGGCCGGAACGGGTCGATGACGTGATCGCCCTCGTACCAGCGGTCCTCCACGGGCTGGAACTCGCCGTAGGCCCGCTGCAGCAGCTGGCGCAGGTGACGCGCGGTGTAGATGTTCCCGTAGGCGGCGCTGAAGGTCCGGTAGCCGAGGTTCTCCGGCATCGCCGCCAACCGGGGCGGGAGCACCTCGGTACGGACATAGGTCGCGTCGCTGGCCTCGATCCACGGGATCAGGTTGGAGGCGAAGCAGCTGCCCGCGGTCATCACCCGGTCCCCGCTCTCGAACAGCGAGGTCGTGTCGTTGGGGACGTCGTGCGCCTCGAAGCCCTGGGACACCGCGCGGGACCAGAACGCACGGGCCGGCTGGGAGCGGTAGGGGTGGCTCATGCTGCGATTCCCATCTCGGCGAGGCGCGCCATGATCGAGGGCCAGAACAGGGCGCCGTAGGCCCCGTTCGCGTGGGTGACGTCGTCCCAGGCGAGCTCCGGTCGCAGCAGGCCGTCGTCATCCATGCAGGACGCGGGCACGGGGACGAAGTGGGCGCCCGACTGCTCGGCGGCGATGCGCTGCATGTCGCTGACGATCCCCCACATCGCGATCCGGTCGGCCTCGAGGGTCAGCGGAACCGTGTCGGCGTCGAGGCCCGCGGCCTCGAGCGTGGGGCCGAAATAGCCGTCGCGCCCCTTCCGCAGCCAAGCGCGGACGAACGCGTCGGACTTCGGCGGCGGCGTGCCGATGACGAAGACCGCCGAGACCGTCGCGGCGAGCTGCGCGATCACGTCGGTGAGCTGGCGGAAGAAGACCGGATGCCACAGGTCCCAGAGCATCGAGCCGGGCACGAGCACGCTGTTCTCGCGCACCGCGCCGTCGCGCAGGACGTGGAAGGGCGGCTCGCTGGCGAACAGGAAGTCGGTCAGGTGCTCGCTGCCGGACCAGACGACCGCCGCGACCCGGCCCGCGGACAGGGTCGCGAACTCGTCCCAGTACTCGGCCTTCGCGGCCTCGGTCGCGTCGCCCATGGCGACGCGCGGGAACGGCCGCATCGCCGCGGCGCCGGGGACCGGTGCGTCCTCGAGCGCCTGGGCGAACGCCTCGGTGTGGGAGTGCCCGCCGATCAGGATCGCGGCGGTGCCGGGATCGCGGGCCTCGCGCAGCCCGAAGCCTCCGTGGGGCGTGGGCTCGGCGGACATCGTGCTGGCTGCGGGGTGCGTCATGCGACACCGGCCTTTCGGGAGAGGATCTCGGTGAGGATCCGACACACCAGATCGGTGGTCTCCTCATCCATGTTGTAGCCCGAGGGGAGGTTGACCCCGCGGGCCGCGATGCTCGCGTCCGGCGAGCCCGGCACGACGAAGCGGGTCGACTCGGGCCGGTCCGAGAAGACACCCAGCTCGGAGAGCGGGGTGAAGAACGGACGGGTGTCGACGTTGCGCTCGGCGAACCTCGCCATCAGGTCGAACTTGTCCATCCCGTACGACGGATCCGGCACGGCCGTGACCATCCAGTAGGAGTTCTCGACGCCCACCGGCTCGGCGTTGAGGGTCACGCCGGCCAGGTCACCGAGGCGGTCGCGGTACCAGCCGAAGATCGCGCGCTTGTGCTCGATGAGCTGGTCGATGCGCTCCATCTGGGCGCAGCCGAGGGCAGCGGTGACCGCGTTCATCTTGTACTTGAACGCGAACTCACGGTTGCGGAAGAACTGATCGCCCGGGCTGCGGCCGTGGTCGCGCAGCACCTCGATCCGCGCCGCCAGCTCATCGCTGTCGGTGACCAGCATGCCGCCCTCGCCGGTCGCCACGGTCTTCGAGCCGTGGAAGCTGAAGACCGCCCCGTCCCCGAAGGCGCCGGCGCGCCGACCGCCGAGGGTGGAGCCGAGCGCCTCCGCCGCGTCCTCCACCAGGAGCAGGCCGTGCCGATCGGCGATCGCCCGCAGCGCGGCCCAGTCACACATCGATCCGTAGAGGTCGACACCGATGATCGCCCTGGTCCGGGGCCCGATCGCGGCCTCGACGGCCACCGGGTCGAGACACCAGGTGTCGGTGGTGATCGCGACGACCACCGGCGTCGCACCGAGGTGCACGACCGGCGCGACCGACGCGATCCAGGTGGTGTCGGGGACGATCACCTCGTCCCCGGGGCCGATGCCGCCGGCCGCCAGGATCAGGTGCAGGCCCGAGGTGGCGTGCGGCAGGCTGATCGCGTGCTTCACGCCGACGTAGTCGGCCATCATCGACTCGAACCGGGCGTTGTAGGCGCCCGCGTTGCCGTACCAGGCGGTTCGCGCCGCCTCGGCGACCAGCTCGGGCTCGCGGTCCGTGATGGACGGGCCCGCGACGGGGATGCGGTCAGGGGAGATCAGCACTCAGCGGACGTTACACACCGTCATGGCCTTGTGGGACTGCACTCAAGAACGGTCCCAGCCGACCGATAACGTACTGAAGGCGCTCGAACGCCTGACTCGGAGCGGATAGATGGACATGACCGGAGCACCACGCATTCTCATCCTCGGCGGCGGCCCGTGGCAGCTCGACCTGATCCGGCACGCCGTCGGGACCGGCGCGGAGGTCATCGTCGCCGATCTCGATCCGCAGGCGCCCGGCAAGGCATTGGTCGCCAGGTCGTACGACATCAGCACCGACGACCGCGACGGTCTCCTCGCGATCGCCCGCTCCTGCGCGGTGGACCTCGTCCTCTCCGACCAGAGCGACCGCCTGGTGCCGGTCGTCGGATACCTCAACGAGGCCCTGGGGCTTCCCGGCATCCTGCCCGAGCAGGCCCGACTCTTCACCGACAAGCTCGCGATGCGCGAGGCGCTCGCCGGGAGCGGTGCCCCGATGCCCGGGTACGCCGAGGTGGCCTCGGTCGCCGAGGCGATCGAGGTGGCGGCCGGCCTCGGCTACCCCGTGGTGCTGAAGCCGAAGAGCAGCCGGGCCTCGCTCGGCGTGGTCAAGTGCGACACCGCCGAGGAGGTACGGCACTCCTTCGATCGCGCGATGGCCGTCTCCGCTGACGGCCGCGTGCTGGTCGAGCAGTTCATCGACGGCACCGAGATCACCGTGGAGGGGCTCAGCGTCGGCGGCCGCTTCCAGGTGCTCGCGATCAGCGAGAAGAGCCACTACGCCGGGCTGCCGTGCGTGGCGCGCAAGCTCGCGTACCCGCCTCGGTACGACGGGGCGACGATGGCGCGCATCGAGGCCGTGGCAGCGACAGTGGTCACGACCCTCGGTCTGCAGGACGGCATCAGCCACGCCGAGTACCGCATGCGCGACGGCGAGCCCTATCTCGTCGAGGTCGCAGCTCGCGGCGGCGGCAACCGGATCTCCTCGATGATCAACCGCCACGTCAGCGGCATCGATACCTACGACGTGCTCCTGCGTGCCCTCCTGGGCGAGCCCGTCGAGCCGGCGGCGAGCGCGTACCGCGCTGCGATCTTGGAGTTCTTCGACTTCGCGCCCGGCCTGGTCGAGGCGGTCGACGGGATGGAGGAGCTGGAGGACTCCGGCCTGGCACAGGACGTCGCGCTCTTCTTCGCCGCCGGCGACACCCTCACGGACCCGACCGACGACCTCACCCGACAGGGCTACTTCATCACCCTCGGGGACACCCGGGACGACGTCGAGTCCCGGGCGGATCGGATCAAGGAGACGGTGCGGGTCACCACCCGCTCCTGAACCCATGCGCTACTTCGACGTCCACCTGCACCTGCCGACCCCGGACGAGCACGGCCTGCAGCGGCTGCTCGCGCACCTCGACGACGAGCCCGACCTCGTCGGCGCCAACCTCGTGCTCAACACCCCGGCCGAGGTCGCGTTCGCGTACGAGCATCGCGACCGGCTGCCGGCGCGGCTGCAGGTCATCCCCTACCTGCCGCCGCTTCCCGGGGACGTCGCCGGCGAGATCCCCTCCGAGATCCCCGGCGAGTTCGCCGCACTGGGCTGGTTCAAGATCCATCCCGTCCTGCACGGCCTCACGGCGACCGACATCCCCGCGCTGGTGGAGCGGATCCGTGCGCTGGACCCGCCCCCGCGCGGGCTGATGGTGCACTGCTTCCCGTGGGGGACCAACCTCCAGCACGAGATCAGCCTCCCGCTGGTGATCGCCCTGGCCACCGCGCTGCCGGACACGGCGGTGCTGGCCACCCACGGCGGCGGCTACGAGTCCTGGGCGTTCCGGGCGCACGCGGGCGGGCTCAGGAACGTGCACTTCGACTTCTCCGTCTCGCTGTCGTACTACGCGGGCTCCGACCTGCTCCGCCCGATGCAGCGCTACCTGCGCTACTCCCCCGACCGCCTGCTCTTCGGATCCGACTGGCCGAGCGCCGCTGCCGACGAACAGCTTCAGGAATCCGTACGACTGGCCGACGAGATGGGTGTGGGAAGCGACCACCTCGAGGACCTCCTGCTCGCCAACGCATGGCGGCTCTGGCCCGCAGCACAACCAAGGAGCACCACATGACGACCTACGATGCGCCGGGGTTCTCCCGTGTGGCCGACGCGGCGACCCAAGCCATGTCCATCCGCTACAACAACCTCGTCTACGACCTGAAGTCGCAGGGCGAGAAGGTCATCACGCTCTCCCTGGGCGAGGCGTTCTTCGACATCCCGCTCAAGTCGATGGACGACCTGCCCTTCCCCGACGTCCTGCACTACTCGCACTCGCGGGGCCTGCCGGCGCTGCGTCGTCAGATCGCGTCGCACTACGCCAGCGAGTACGGCGTCGAGGTCGACCCGGAGACGGAGATCCTGATCACGGCCGGGTCGAAGGCGGCGATCCACTTCACCCTGATGAGCATCCTGGATCCGGGCGACGAGGTGATCGTCCAGGAGCCGACCTGGGTGAGCTACCCCGAGCAGATCCGGCTCTGCTACGGCGTGCCGGTGACGCTGCCGTACGACGCCCCGCTGAGCGCCTACGAGGACGCCATCACGCCGCGCACCAAGGCGATCATCATCAACAACCCGCACAACCCGCGCGGCGAGGTGATGTCGGGTGCGGACCTGGAGTACCTCGTGGACCTCGCCCGTCGCCGCGGTCTCCACGTCCTCGCCGACGAGGCCTACAGCGACTTCGTCCTCGACGAGCCGTTCCAGTCGCTCGGCCGGTTCGATCCGGAGAAGCGCAACGTCGCGGTCTGCAACTCGATCTCGAAGAACTTCGGCATCTCCGGCTGGCGGCTGGGCTATGTCATCAGCCGCCCCGAGATGATCGATCAGATCCTCAAGATCAACCAGCACATCCTGACCTGCCCGGCCAGCATCCTGCAGTACTACGTGGCCGAGCACTTCGAGGACATCCGTGACGTGACCCGTCCCCAGATCCGGGACGTCGTGCGCAAGCGCCACCAGGTCGCCGCGATGCTGCGCGACCTCGACCTCGTGGCCCTGCCCGGGACCGGCACCTTCTACCTCTTCGTCTCGACCGCGCCGAGCACGCTCTCCTCCGAGGAGTTCACGATGCGGCTGCTGATGGAGGACAAGGTCGCGGTCGTCCCCGGCATCGGCTACGGCGAGTCCTGCGACGAGTTCGTCCGGGTCTCGATCGGCACCGAGTCGCTCGAGGACATCGCCGAGGGGCTGCGTCGCCTGCGCGCCCTGATCGACCGTACCCGGTAAGGGCCGTCATGCTGCCTGCGGAGAAGGAAGCGATCATCGCGCTCTACGAGGAGCGCTACGCCAAGCTCGGCCACGACGTCAACACCCTCGGCTGGAACGCGACGACCGACCAGATGCTGCGTTTCGAGGTGCTCAGCGACATCGGCGACCTCAGCAACAGCTCGGTCTGCGACGTCGGTTGCGGCTTCGGCGACCTCGCGCCGTACCTCGACGGGCGGTTCACCGACGTCACGTACACGGGCATCGACATCACGCCGTCGCTGGTCGCGCAGGCCAGCGAGCTGCGGCCCGACGCCCGCTTCCTGTGCCAGGACATCCTCGCCGACGACTTCGCGGAGCGGCACGACTGGTTCGTCCTCTCCGGTGCGCTCAACTACCGTTTGGAGGACAACCTCGCGTTCTCCCAGCGGATGCTCGAGCGGATGTTCGCGCTGTGCGAGCGCGGCGTGGCGATCAACTTCCTGTCGAGCTACGTGAACTTCGAGCGCGAGCTGAACTACCACCACGAGCCGGAGGCGATGTTCCGGTTCGCGAAGGGCCTCACCCGGTGGGTCACGCTGCGCCACGACTACCCGCTGTGGGAGTTCACCCTCTATCTCTACAAGTCGCCCCAGGAGTGACCGTCGCGGTCCGCATCGGAGATGCGGGCCACGTCGAGGGGCCAGGAGACGCCGAGCGTCGGGTCGTCCCAGCGCAGGGTGCGCGCGCTCTCGGGGACGTACGCGCCGGACATCAGGTAGACGACCGAGGTGTGGTCGACCAGCGTCTGGAAGCCGTGGGCGACACCCGCCGGCAGGTAGAGGGCCCGGTTGTTCTCCGCGCTCAGCTCCTCCGCGATCCACCGGCCGTACGTCGGGGAGCCCGCCCGCAGGTCGACGACGACGTCGTGGACGGCGCCCGCCGCGACCCACACGATCTTGGTCTGGGCGTGGGGCTCGGCCTGGAAGTGCAGCCCGCGCAGGGTGCCGGCAACGTCGTTGGACGACACCGCCACCTCGTCGACGGTGCGTGCCTCGTCCGGGCCGCCGTCCGTCGGCCAGTCGACGACCTTGCGGAAGCCGCCCCGGAAGTCCGCGGCGTAGCGTCCCTCGAGGAGGTAGGCGCCGGTCAGGGCGAGCTCGGTGATCATCGCGAGAGTCGGCGCATCTCGGGGATCGCGACCCACACCTCGGCCTCGGGCAGGGAGGACTGGGCGAGCGGGAGGATCTCCTGCCCGATGTTCCACGGCAGCACCAGCACGTCGTCGGCGGCCGACGTCGCGAGCGCGTCCGGCGCCAGCACCGGGACGTGGCTCCCGGGCAGGAACTTGCCCTGCTTGTCGGCGCTCCCGTCCACGACCACGCACAGATCCGCGGGACCGACACCGGCCGCGTTGAGCAGGGTGTTGCCCTTCGCCGCGGCACCGTAGCCGGCGACCGAGCGGCCAAGCTCACGCCGCTCGTCGAGCCAGGAGCGCAGCCCGTCGACAGCGGCGAGCGCGCGCTGCGCGAAGGCCTCCCACAGCTGCGGCGAGAGCAGGCCGCCGGCCAGCTCGGCCTCGATGGCCGCCGCGACGCGCTCGGAGACCTCGCGGACGCCCGCACGCGCCAGCCAGTAGCGGTTGGAGCCGCCATGGGTCGGCAGCTGCTCCACGTCCCACAGCTCGAGGCCGGCCCGCTGGGCCACAGCGGCGACCGCGTGCGCGCTCAGGTAGGAGAAGTGCTCGTGGTAGATCGTGTCGAACTGGGTGAGCTGCATGAGCCCCAGGAAGCTCGGGTTCTCGACGGTGATGACCGTCTCGTCGTCGCACAGGGCCGCGAATCCACCGACGAAGTCGACGAGGTCGGGAACGTGGGCCATCACGTTGTTGGCCACGATCAGCCTCGGATGCCCGTGCTCGGCGAGGAGACGCTCCGCCAGCTCGATCCCGAAGAACTCGCTGACCGTGTCCACGCCACGGGAGCGGGCGATGTCGGCGACGCCGCCGGCCGGCTCGATGCCGAGCGTACGTACACCGGTCCCGCCGAACTGCGAGAGCAGGTAGCCGTCGTTCGAGGCCACCTCCATCACCAGGTCGTCCGACCCGAGGCCGAGCAGGGCCGTCATCTGGTCCACGTAGCGCCCGGCATGGGCGAGCCACGAGGTGCTCACCGACGACTGGTAGGGGTAGTCGCGGGAGAAGATCCGCTCCGGCAGCACGAACTCGCCGAGCTGACCGAGCCCGCACTCCGGGCACACCCTCAGGTGGAGCGGGAAGGTGGCGTCGACACCCTCCTGGCTCAGCGCCATCTCGTTGGAGAGCGCCTGGCGGCCGAGGTCCAGCACGGAGACGAGCCCCGTCACGCCGCACCCTCGGCACAGCACGGTTCCACGGTCGGTCAGCGTCTCCACCACGGGTGATCCTTCGGCACTCACACCGACGACCTTACGGTTGCACGCGACCGAGGAAGGCCTCGATCTGGCTGACCACGCAGCTCCTGGCCTCAGCGCCACCTGCCTGGTCGCGATACCAGGAGGCCGTCATCGCGATCGCCTCATCGGCCGCCATCGTCCCCCAGCCCAGCGCCGTGCGCGCGTCGCTCGCGTCGAGCGCGAGCAGCGGGTTCTCGTGCACCTCGCCCGGCTCGACGCGCACCTCGAGCGGCTCGCCGTACTCCGCCGCGAAACGGTCGATGACCTGCTGCACGGTGAGGTGGTCGGCCGACCTCGGACCGAAGTTCCACGCGCGCCCGACGGAGCGGTCCCCGCTCAGCCCGCGATCGGCGACGAGGAGATAGCCCCACAGGGCGTCGAGGACGTGCTGCCAGGGCCGTACGGAGGCGGGATTGCGCAGGGTCAGCGTCCGGTCGCCGAGCATGGAACGGGCGGCGTCCGCGAGGAGGCGGTAGGGCGCCCAGTCCCCGCCGCCGATCACGTTGCCGGCGCGCGCGGTCGCCACGATCGTGCCGGCGTCCCCGAAGTAAGAGCTGCGGTACGAGGCCGCGACCAGCTCGGCCGCTGCCTTGCTGGCGCTGTACGGATCCGGTCCGCCGAGCGGAGCGCCCTCGCGGTGGGGCTCCCCGGCGGACGGCTGGTAGACCTTGTCGGTGGTGACGACGACGGCGCACCGCACGGTCCCGACCTGGCGGATCGCCTCCAGCACGTTGACCGTGCCCATGGTGTCGATCTCGAACGTCCCGCGCGGATCGCGGTAGCCGTCGATCACGAGCGGCTGCGCGGCGAGATGGAGGACCAGGTCCGGCGACGCGGTGCGCATCTCGGCCAGCAGCCGGTCGTAGTCGCGCACGTCGGCGACGACGTGCCGCTCGCAGAGGTCCGCGAGCGCGGCGTCCTCGAAGAGGCTCGGCGTCGTGGGCGGCTCGAGGGCGTACCCGTAGACCGAGGCACCGAGGGAGCGGAGCAGCGGGATCGCCCAGGCGCCCTTGAACCCGGTGTGCCCGGTCAGGAGGACGCGCGCTCCGGAGAGCGCGTCAAGCACGGCGGCCGTCTCCCGAGAGCCAGGTCGCCCACGGCGCCTGGCCCGAGTTCCAGAGGCTCTCGAGCAGGTTGCGGTCGCGCAGTGTGTCCATCGACTGCCAGAACCCGTCGTGCTGGAAGGCGAACAGCTCGCCGTCCTTCGCGAGCCGCTTGAGCGGGTCCGCCTCGAAGTGGGTGGCATCGCCCTCGATGCGGTCGAGCACCGACGGCTTGAGCACGAAGAAGCCGCCGTTGATCCAGCCGCCGTCGCCGACCGGCTTCTCCTGGAACTCGGTCACCGCGGCGCCGTCGATGCCCAGGGCGCCGAAGCGACCGGGGGGCTGGACGGCGGTGAGGGTCGCCTCGCCGCCGTGCGCCCGGTGGAAGGCCAGCAGCTCGTCGATGTTCACGTTGCTCAGACCGTCGCCGTAGGTGAAGAAGAAGTCCTCCTCGTCCGCCAGGTAGGGCGCCACCCGCTTGAGGCGCCCTCCCGTCATGGAGAACTCACCCGTGTCGACCAGCGTCACGCGCCAGGGCTCGACCACCGAGCTGTGCACCTCCATGCCGCCGGTCCGCATGTCGAAGGTGACGTCGGAGCGGTGGAGGGAGTAGTTGTGGAACCACTCCTTGATCATCGAGCCCTTGTAGCCGCAGCAGATGATGAACTCGTCGATGCCGTACTGCGAGAAGCTCTTGAGGATGTGCCACAGGATGGGCATGCCGCCGATCTCGACCATCGGCTTGGGACGGATCACCGTCTCCTCGCTCAGCCGAGTGCCGAGTCCCCCAGCAAGGATGACTGCTTTCACCGGAGGCTCTCCTTCACGCACGTGCACGCTCTCACGTTGGTTCCCATCGGCGAGGAACGTACGTCCTTGATCGGATCTCGCCCGCATCACGGCGTGTCACGCTCAGATCGCAGCGCTCGCGGACGACAGGAATCGCATGAAGCGCCCCCTGCTCAGCGTCGTGATCCCCACCCGCAACCGGGCCGAGACGCTCCAGCACGCGCTTGCGACCTGCGCGGCGCTGGGCGAGCACGACGTCGAGATCGTCGTCAGCGACAACGCCGGCGCGCCGGCGACGAAGGCCGTCGTCGAGGGGCTGCGACTGCCCAACCTGGTGTACCTGCGGCACGACGAGGCGCTCTCGATGAGCGTCAACTGGTCGCGCGCGATCCTGGCCGCCACCGGCGAGTACGTCACCGTGATCGGCGACGACGACGGCATGATGCCGTACGCCCTGCGGGAGCTGCGCCGGATCGTCGAGGCGCACGAGCGGCCGCGGCTGGTCTCCTGGCCGCGGGCATGGTGGACCTGGGAGGAGTTCGAACCGGTCGAGGACGGCAGCGTCCTGCGGATCGGTCTGGGCCGCAAGCTCCGTACACTGTCCGGCCGCGAGGCCGTGCGGCGTGCCATCAACTTCGAGGAGCACTACCACGAGCTCCCGATGATCTACAACGCCGCCGTGCGCCGCGATGTGCTCGACCCCGTCCGCGCGCTCGGCGATGGTCTGCTGCCGGCGGCGAACCCCGACATGTACAGCGGCCTGCTGCTCGCCGCCCTGGCCGGTGAGTACCTGCACTGCGCCCTGCCGATGACGCTCGCCGGCACCAGCCGCTTCAGCACCGGCCACGCCTTCTCCCAGCAGGAGCGCGGCACCAGGAGCAGCGTCGCGGAGGACTTCGCCGCCACCAGCGGCACCGGCGGCGTCGCCTTCCATCACCTCACACCCGGGATCTTCACCCTCGGCCACGGCATCATCGATGCCTTCGAGCACCTGCGCGACGTCCTCGGTGATCGCCTGCCGGGCGCCGTCGAGGGGCTCGACTACCAGCAGGAGCGGGCGCTGACCCGCTACCTCGAGGAGATCGCCCCGAAGTCGCCGGCCGACTTCGCCGACTCCGTCGGGCGGCTTCGGCGCTTCTACGCCGACCGGCCCGACCTGCTGAGCAGGATCGACGCGGAGAGCCGCAACGAGCCACAGGACCGGGTGACCTATGCCGACGGCATCGGGTTCGACGGCAGCGCCCTCACCATGAGCACCGCCGGGCTCGGCGTCCACACCATCGCCGACGCGGTGACCTTCGCCAGCAGGATCCTCGGCGTCACCGAGCGCCCGGTCGACTACGACATCCCCGACCTGCGGGAGTCGCGCCGGCGTGCGGAGCTGGCCGAGCGCGAGGTGGAGCTCCTCACCGCGCGCCTCCGGCTCGCGGAACGCGATCTCGTCGGATGAGCCGAGCGGCCGTGCCCCCGGAGGTCTCGGTCGTCGTGCCGACCTACGGCAGCGACGACTGGCTGGCCGCGTTCCTCGACGACCTGACGCTCCAGACGCTCGCTCCACAGCGGTACGAGGTGGTGCTGGTCCGCAACGGTCCCCCGACCCGGACCGGCGAGATCGTCTCCGAGTGGCTGGCCTCCCACCCCGACCACCAGGTGCGCGTGGTCGAGTCGGCCCCGGCCGGCGTGGCCCGGGCGACGAACGCCGGGTTCGACGCGGCCCTCGGCCAGTACGTCTGCATCGTGAACGACGACGACCGGATCGGGCCGCGCCATCTCGAGGCCCTCCTCGAGGCCGCCGGACCCGAGACGATCCCCGTGACGGCGATCGGCATCGTGCAAGACTGGGCCTTCACCGCGGTCGACTTCGACAACTTCCTGACCCAGCCGATGGTCCGCGGCCTGGCTCGCTACGGGAGCGCCGCGATCCTCGGGATCGCCGCCCAGGCCGCGGTGGCGAAGCTGCTCCCCACGGCTGTCGCCCGGACGGTACGGGTCCAGGAGGGTCTCGCCTACGGCGAGGACACCGCCTTCTGGGTCGCCGTCGTGGCCCGGACCGGTCGCCGGTTCGTGGCCGCCGACCTCGGCCCGGACGCCGCCTACCTCTACAACGTGCGCTCGTCGGGCTCCCTGACCTCCGGCACCCGCGAGGGGACCTGGGACGGCGCCGTGGTGGCGCCCCTGCGGGCCATCGGCGCCGTCACCCGCGCCGCCACCACTCCGGCCGCGGCACAGGTCGCCGCGGTCGTCATCAAGAACCTGATCCACCCGGTTCGTCAGGCCCTGACCGCCGACCCGAGCCTCGTTCGCGAGGCGATCGAGGTGGCGGCCCAGGGCGGACTCGACGAGCGCTGGTGGCACACGAACGACCTGCCCGCGCCGGCCGGGCAGCGCGGCTAGGCCTCGAGGCAGTCCACGACGTAGTCGTGGATGCGCGGGCCCGCGCCGTCCGGGTTGGCGGTCATCCGCTCGAAGAAGGCCGTCTGCCCCGGGATCCTCCCGTCGTTCTCGCCGACCTTGCGGCGCAGGTAGGTGAAGGCTCCCTCCGGGTGGAACCACTCCGCGCGCACGTAGCGGACCAGCTCCGGGTCCTCCGCGTCCTCCGGGATCCAGTCGTCGCCCCGCGGCTCCCCGCAGGGCACGTCGGTGCGAACCGGCGCGTCCTGGAACAGGAGCGGCTTGCCCGTGATGGCGTACAGCGGCACCACCGAGCTCCAGTGCCCGAAGTACGCGTGGGTCCAGTGGATCGCCCGCTGGAGATCCATCGAGGTGTCGACGATGACGCGCGGCATGCTGCTCGCCCGGGCGACCAGGGCGTCGTAGGCGGCGCGCAGCCGGGGCGTCATGGAGTCGATGGTGGCCCGTTCGAGCGGGTGCGGACGCCACCACAGCGCGATGTCCTCGTTGCGCTCCACTGCGTCGAGCACGTCGTCGAGCTTGCGCAGCGTCTCGTCGCCGTCGCGCAGCAGCGCCACCACCGTGGTGAGCTGCAGCAGTGTCGTCCTGCCGGCCATCCGCTCCGCCCAGTCCGCGGGCAGCGGTCCGCCGGTGGTGAGCGCGTAGTCGAACTTCGGCGAGCCGAGCGGGACGATCTTGTTGCTCGACCACAGACCGATGGCCCGCGCGGCGAGCTCCTCGCTCTGGTAGATCACCTTGTCGAAGATCTCGAAGCTCGCATGCTCGTCGAAGTGCGGCTCCATCGGTGCGGCGCTGACCCAGTACGGCACGTAGACGAGCAGCTCGCAGTGCGGGCGCAGGGCCTCGGAGTAGAAGTCGGGGTGGACGCTGGTCACCCGGTTGTAGCCGTCGTACGGGTTGTGCACGTAGACGACGTCGGGGTGGATCGCCGCCAGGTCGAACGTCCGGTAGTCGACGACCGGTACCTCGGCGGGGAGGTGCTCGGTGTGGACGAACCACTCCTTGGCCGTGTGCTCCGGGGTGAGCTCGGCGAAAGGGATCGGGACCACGATCGCCTCGCAGCGCGGGTCGGCGTCGGCGGCCCGCCAGATCGTGTGCAGGCTGTCCCACATGGAGGCGTTGTAAGGCAGGAACACGATCGTGTACGTCGTCTCGACGGCCTGCAGCGCCGCCTTGAGGTCGACGACGCGGGCGACGAGCTCGCGCGCCGAGCCGCTGCCGTCGGCCAGCCGGGTGAGTGCGGCGGCGACCGCCTCGGCCTGCGCCGACACCTCGGGCTCCCCGAAGAGCGGCAGCGCCTCGGCGATCTCCCCGGCCATCCGGATCCTCGACTCCTCGCCGAGGTAGACGCACTGACGCGCGCCGTCCAGGACCGCGTCGGCGACCTCCAGCAGCTGCTGGCGGACTCTGTTCCTCACCCGTCGACCCTTCCGGTGATCGTGTGGATCTCCGACAAGACCTCGTCGTCGTTGTCGTCGTACTCGAGCTCGTGCGCCTCGGGCGAGAGCCCCATCGCCCGCAGGCTGTAGTAGTGCCGCATGATGACGTGCGAGCCGCCCAGGTAGAGGACGACCTGCTTCGCCGTGGTCGAGCTCACCACGTCGCACAGACCGCTGCGGATCGCGATGAAGAGCCCGGCCGCATCGAGGATGGGGACGGCCTGGGCCAGCGGGAAGAAGACGGGTCGCGTTCCGGCGATCGGCGGCTCGGACTCCCCCGAGCTGTTCGTGCAGACCTGCCAGCCGGCAGCGCCCAGCTCGGCCGCCAGGCGCTCCCAGAACGCCATCGGGATCCGGATGTTCCAGTGACTCCCCATGTACGGGGCGATCACCGCGGTCCGCCCCGGCTCCAGCCCGGCCTGCTCGAAGAACGCGGCCACCGCGGCCGGGTCGTCCTCGAAGCGCGGCTCCCGGATCACCGGGTCCTCGAGCCCGAAGACGTCGTGCTCGAAGACCTCGCGGAAGTTCGGCACGTCCTCCGCGATGTAGGCGTTCGGCCCCGGCCGGGTCCGCATCCCCCGGAACTGCAGGGCCGTGACCGGGACGAGTCGTTCGCCGAAGAACTGCAGGGCGGCGTTGAGCGCATCGGTCTCGTCCTGGGTGATCACCTCCTGTGCCTCGAGGTCGAACAGCGCGAGCACCTTGCCGACCAGCCTGCCGTTGGTCACGATGACCGGGTTCGCGAGCCGGTTCTCCTCGATGTACGCGGGCAGGTACATGCCCTGGAGATAGGCGTCGCCGGTCCCCGGATAGGGGCAGAGCAGCAGGTGCGCGTCCTGGCCGTGGCGTCGCTGGATGCGCTTGACGACCCGATAGCCCTGCATGATCTGGCGCAGCTCGCCGGCGAGGTCACGCAGCCGGCTCAGGCGGGTCGTGCGAGCCCCTGTGACGATGAAGTGGTCGCGTCCGGCCACGAAGCCCATCGCCGACAGCTGCTCGGCCATCTCGTAGGCGTACGGCGGCGACGTGATCAGGATGACCGGGTCGTGCGCCTCGCGCAGCGCGTCGGGGCCGAGCACCAGGATGCCGTCGTACGAGCGTCCGTGCTTGTACGGCGCGTTGTCGATGACGGCCTCGACGGGGACGCCGCGACTCCGGAGGTGCTCGACGTACCAGTGGAAGTCGAGGGTCGCGCCGAAGAAGTACACGTCGCGTCCGCGCAGCCTGCCGCGGTCGACGAGGTGGTCGAGCTGTCGGCAGACCTCGTCGCGACGTCGGTCGATCTGGCCGGGAGCCTGGCGTGCCATCTCACCACGCCATCAGGTAGTAGCGGATCATCTCCGGATACCCGTAGCCGGGCAGGGACAGCAGCCCCGGCTCGGCGAACGGCCTCTTGAGGGAGATGACGAAGACCTTCTTGGTGAAGGCGTGCAGCCGGAAGTAGCGCAGCAGCTGGCTCACCCGGTGATCGCCGAGGCGGCGCACCACGACCTGATCGGAGGCCAGCGCCTCGGCACGAGCCGCCGTCTCGGGATCGGCGAGCGCCTCGTCTCCGAAGACCAGCACGACCCGCGCGAGCCCCTTGCGGCGGACGAAGGTCGGCAGGTGTTCGAGCGCCTCGAGGTTCAGCTGCCGCTCCGCGTCGGGGAAGACGAGGAGGGCCTCCTCCTCGGTGAACCCGAGGCCGCTGCGCAGCCGCCGCCAGGCCACGGCGCCGCCCACGGCCGACCCGAAGGCCTGGAGGACCTCGACCAGCTCGCGCCCGGCCCACAGGCCCGAGCGCGTCGCGATCGGCTCACGCATGGCGGGGGCCGTTCTCGCCGACGACCGCCCCATGGGCGCACTCTATCGCCGGGCGACGGGCCGGACCCAGGTAGCCGGGCGTCTCGCGGACCCGGTCGAGGAACGTCTCCCAGGTGAAGTGATCGCCCACGAGCTCCCGGGCGGCCATCGCGCGACGGTGCGCCTGCGCGGGGTCGTCGAGCACCGCACGGATCTGGGCGACGTACTCCCCGACCGCCTCGGTCCTCGAGACCAGGTAGCCACGGCCCTCGCCGATGATCTCCGGGATGCCGCCCACGGCGGGCGCCACCACCGGGAGCCCCGCGGAGACGACCTCCGTCAGGAAGACGGGCAGCCCCTCGTACATCGGGGTCATCAGCACCATCGCGAACTCATCGAGCGGCAGCGACCCGACGCCGTCGGTGAACGGCGGGTGGACGACGGCGCCGGCGGCCGCCAGTCGCTGGAGGTGCGGCTCGACGTCCGCGTCCGCCCAGACGACCTGTCCGTAGAGATGCACCTCGGCGTCGACGCCCCCGGCGGCCAGCTCCTCGACGACGTCGGCGAGGACGTCGAGCCGCTTCTGCCAGTCGAACCGGCCCGCCCACAGGATCTTGCGGCGCTGCCGGGTCCCCTCCGTCCGCACGTAGTCGGCCAGCACGGCGGGCTGGTAGTGCGCGAAGAGCTTGGCGGGGTCGTAGCGCCAGCGGTCGTACAGCTCGTCGCGGAACGAGGCGCAGTCGGTGATGAAGCCCGTGACGTGATCGAGGTAGTCCGCGCGCCGCCGCAGCATCTGGCCCCGGATGACCCCGTTGGCGTGCGGGAAGTTGTTGAAGGCCGTCAGGAAGACGCGGGTCGAGGAGGCGATCCGCTCGCCGTAGGTCGCCATCATGTCGAACGGGCCGTGGCTGGTGTTGTGGACGTGGATCAGCTCGGGGCGGAACTGCGAGGCGAGCAGCGCGAAGACGCGGGCCTGCGCCGCGGGGCGCGCCTCGACCGGGAGCAGCGCGACGCCCAGCTCGGCGACCGCCATCCCATCCGGGACCTCGTCGAGCCGGGTCGACTCGACCACCTCGGTGATGCCGAGCGCCACGTCCCACTCCGGCTTCAGCTGGCGCACCGCGTGCAGGTAGTTCAGGACGACGGAGTCGCCGCCGGCCATCCGCAGGCCGGGGGCGAGGAAGAGCGCGTCGAACGCGTCGGGCAGTGCGAGCACGGCGCGCCAGTACGCCAGCGCCACCGCCCGGCCCTCGTCGTCGACCCACGGCCGGTGCTCCAGGGCGGCGACGTGGCCCGGCGTCGGCGCCATCGTCAGGGGCTCCAGGTCGTACAGGCGCCACCAGTCGCCGACGACCGCGTCCGTGATCACCGTGCCGGGGGTCCTGCCCGGCGCTGGTGCCGACGGTCCGGTCCAGCCCGATCGGCCGGCGACGGCCGCCTCGCCGACGGATCGGTCCCGCAGCCCGGCGGAGACCGGCGCGAGCTCATCGGCGGCCGCGATCTCGAAGGGGTCGTCGTGGAGCTCGTCGACGCGGCGGTGCAGCGAGGTCCCCGCGGCGACCACGTGCTCGACGCCCGCCTCCAGGGTCGCCCAGTGCCAGGCGCGCAGGGGCGAGCACGGCAGGTCGAGGCCCGGCGCCGGCAGGGGGTGGGCCGCGAAGAGCTCCCGGCGGGCGAACCCGAGGTCGTCCCACCCGTCCGCCGCGACGAGCCCCCAGAGGGCGAAGTCCGCGTCGTCGGTGCTCGGGGTCGTCCGGAAGCATCCCTGCTCTCCGAACGCGAACTGCACGTCGGGATGGACCACGGCCGCCGGCCGCGCTCGCAGCGTCGCCACCGCACCGGCGATCCAGCCCTCGGAGACCAGGTCGGCGGCGCGGACGAACCCGACCATCGGCGCGGTGGTCACCTCGATGCCGCGCGCCCGGGCGGACCCGCCGGCGGCGACCACGACGACCGTCGCGCGCTCCACGCCGGCGAGCGTCCCGCCTGCGCGGCACGCCTCCTCGGCGAGGGCCAGCGTCTCGGGGTGCGGGTCGTCGAGGACGATCGCGACCTCGCACCGGATGCCCTCGCGGCGTGCGTACGCCGCGGCGGACGCGATCGCACGCAGCCCCGGATGGATGAGGCGGCGCTCCCGCGACGCGGTGACGATGACCGCGACGTCCGGCACGCTGACGTCCGGCACGCTGACATCCGGCACCGCGACATCCCGCCGGCCGGGCTCGGGCACGGCGCTCATCGCTCGGCGGCCGAGAGCCGGCCGTCACGATCGGCGCGTCGCGCGAGCGCATCCGCGAGCGCGGCGGGATCCGTGGTGCGCCGCAGGTGCGCGTCGATCGCTGCAGGATCGGCCGCCGTACTGCGAGCCGCGAGCCGGCCCGCCCACCCGGCGAGATCGGCGCCGAAGGGGTTCATCGTCAGCAGTCCCCGCTTGAGCAGCGGCAGCCCTCGACCGAGCAGCTCGAAGGCCCACTCCGTGTACATCGGGTGGTACGGGTACAGATCGTCGATGAAGGTGGCCAGCTCATGTCCCCGCGAGATCAGCAGGCGGGTCAGGACGTACTCGTAGCGCCGGACGACGTCCAGCTTGTCAAGCGTCGTGCGCTCGCGTGCCGCGGTCAGGAAGCGCTGCACGGTCCCGTCTCGCAGGACGCTCCCCCGCAGGGCGATGAAGTACGAGCCGACGTGGAACTCGTTCTCGGGGAAGCGCTCGAACATGTCGCGCCCGATGGTCGCCGTCGTGGCGCCACGCAGCGGATCGGACAGCACGGGGATCGGCGCCGGTCGCCAGGTCGTCCCCACCACACGCGTCTCTCCGTAGGCGAGGCTCGCGAGCTCCTCCGTGGCCTGCATCCCCCACCAGTCGCACGGCCGTCGCGACATCGTGTCGAAGACCTCGTCGAGGGTGTCGACGAGGTAGCAGCTGTCGTTCGCGAGCACGACCTCGTCGTACCCGGCGATCCGGTCCCAGCCGACGAGCTCGGAGGCGAGCAGCGCGTAGGAGCCGAAGTCGTACGCGCCGTGCCGCACGGCCCAGGCGCCGGCGGCGATGCCGTCCAGCTTCGACAGCTCCCCAGGTCGGAGCTCGCCGTCGCTCAGATAGAACACCTCCGCGTGCCGGCTCAGCTCGGCGAGGTAGGCGAGGGCCGTCTCGTCGAGGAGGCCGTCGCGGTCGTAGCCCGCGAACAGCACTGCCCGGCGGGCGTCGACCGGGAGGGGTGCGGCCTCACGCGGGGCGCCGAACCGAGGCCGCGTCGCCAGACCTGCCCGGCGTCCGTCCAGCGCGTAGTGGATGAGCGGGTTGACCTCGTCGGCGGCGGCCGGGTCGAGGTGGGCGGCGATGTACCAGCCGACGTCGAACTCCGCATAGGGCCGGCGCAGCTCGCGCCAGCCGCGGGTGAGGAAGTGCTCCAACGGGTCGACGCCCGACGCCCGGACGCTGGGATAGCGAGCCAGGTAGTAGTCGCGGTCGAAGAGCTCCGCGACCACCGCTTCGGCGGGGTCGACGCACGTCATGGTCGAGGGCTCAGAGGGCATCGTCGACGACGACGGTGGGCCGGGGTGCGGTGTCGCGCGGCGTGGTGACCGCGAGGGCGGTGACAAGGCCCGAGGGCTTGGCGTCGTTGACCACGATCCGCTCGCCGTACGGGGCGCCGAGGATCAGGTGGTCGTACCGGATGCCGTGCGCTGCCAGGAACGCCTCGGTCCCCTCGCGGTGCTCCTCGGTGCGCGCGGTGACGAGCACGACGAGGTCGCCGGCCGGGATCTGGGCGAGGAACTCCAGGGCTCCCTCGAGCAGGGTGTCGCCGCCGTCGAGCAGATGGCCGTTGTGCTTGACGAGGGTGCCGTCGAGGTCGAGGAACCAGGTGTGCCCCAGCGGCGAGAGGACGAGCTCGGTGGTCGGATCGGTCATCAGCGGGGGCCGGGGATGCGGGCGCTGTCGAGGCGAGCGCCGATCGCACCACCGGGGTGGTTCATGTGCAGGGTGCCGATCTCGACGTCGAGGCTCGCGACGAGCTCCATCGCGAGGTGCTGGAGCACGATCAGGTTCAGCACCGTCGAGTTGTTGGGCAGGATGTCCCAGGCGTCGCCCTCGTGCTCGAGGTCGAGGATCACGCGCTGCGGCACCTCGCGGTACAGCGTGCTCGTACGGCTGAACGAGAGCAGCCAGATCGAGCAGCGCCGGCCCTGGGCCTTGAGCAGGTCGACGAGGTGGACCGACTCGCACGTCTCGCCGCTCTTGCTGAGCACCACGACCAGGTCGCTGTCGCGGATCATGCCGAGGTCGCCGTGGACGGCGGAGTTGGTGTGCAGGAAGGCGGCCTGGACGCCGACCGAGTTGAGCGTGCCGACGACCTTCTCGCAGATCGGGACGTTCTTGCCCAGCCCGGAGAAGATCAGCTTGCCGCCGGCCGCGATGGTCGCGAGCGCGTCGGCCTTGAGGCCCTCGAACTCGTCGTCACGCACGGAGTCGAGCGCGTCGCCGAGCAGTCGCATCGTCTCGCTGAACTGCTTCATCCCAGCGCCTCCTCGAGGTGGTAGAGACCGTTGTAGAAGGCCCCGCAGACCGAGTCGTAGTCCTGCCACGCGTAGGTGGTCAGCGAGAGCCAGATCACCGCGTGCAGCAGCTTGATCGTGCGAGGATCGGCGCCGCTGAGCGCGAAGAAGTCGTCCTCGAGCTCCTCCCAGCGGTTCGAGACGATGTCGAGGGTGACGTCGTGCTCGCCGATGCCGAGGCGGAACTCGCGCAGGTTGAATCGGTCGTAGTTCCCGACCACTGAGTAAAAGAGCTTCGCCCAGTCGTAGTTGGGATCGCCGAAGAGCTTGGTGTGCCCGAAGTAGCCGCGCGGGTCGATCAGCACCGGCTCGGTGCCGTCGCGCAGCATCAGGTTGGAGAAGGTGCAGTCGCCGTGGATGAAGGCGAACCGGTCGCAGGCCACCGCGTCGAGCGCCCGCTCCAGCCCGTCGGCGTGGAAGAAGACGTTGCGGCACTCGCGGCCGTTGACGGTGATCGTGCGCTGGTCGGCGAACGGCACCAGATCGCGGATCTTCGCCAGCCGCGCCATCGTCTTGGTGAAGTACGCGTCCTTGAGGCTGAAGGAGTCGGCCGGCACGGTCTCGAGCTCGTGCAGCCCGCGCAGCGCCCCGACCAGCTTCGCGAGGATCGCGCGCTTCTCGGCCAGCGACAGGTCGCCGTACTCGTAGACGTTGCCGCCCTGGATCCGCTCGAGGGTCAGCGGGTCGGTGCCGTAGACGGTGGGCACGTTGGTGAGCCCGCGCGCGGCCACGTACTCGTACCAGGCGCGCTCGTCGACGGCGAGCGCACGGCCCTGCTCGTCGATGCCCTCCTTGATGACGCGGTCCTCGGTGAGGGTCATCCGGTTGAACGGGCGGACCTTCTCCTGGGGCAGTGCCTCGTACTCGGACAGGAGCCCGAACTCGCGGGTGCCGGCCAGGCCGAGCTCGTCGAAGACCAGGCCGCGCTGTTGCATCCACCGGACCAGCTCGCCGCTCTGCGGGATGCCGTCCAGGACCGAGCGGTCCTGGAGGACGAAGAGGCCGGCCACGCCGTGCTCCGCGGAGCGCTCCTCGGCGAAGACGCCGTCGGCGTAGCTCCACCGGCACTCGAAGGTCTGCGAGATCCCGATGTGGTTCGCGAGCCCGGTCGCGCCCGGCTCCTTCGGCATCTCGAACGTGGTCGGCAGGATCAGGTCCGACCAGACCAGCATGAACGGCGTGCGCTCCGGCAGCAGCTCGAGCGCTTGGCCCACGCCGCCACAGGTGCCCGACCCGGCCGCGTCGACGACCTGGTACTCGACCTCGGCGAAGCTGGCGAGGTACTTGCGCAGCACGTCGCCGTGGTGATCGGCGATCACGATGAACCGCTTGTCGGGGAACTGCCGGAAGAGGTGGAACAGCATCGGCAGGTTCTCGACCGGCACCAGTGCCTTCGGCCGGTTGGCCGTCAGGTGTCCCAGGCGGGTGCCCTTGCCGCCCGCCTGGACGACGATGTAGTCGACCGACATGACGGCTCCGGAGTCGGGGATTGCGCGTGCTGAGACCACGTCTGACCATCGGCGTCCGTTCTCGAAACGTGAGGGTTACCTCCCGCCCGACGGGTCGTGACGCTCCCTCCGTACGCGCGAGCGCGCGCGTGGCCCGGGATCCGGCCAGAAAGATCGGGCCAGAAAAATCTTCGCCACGGGCTAAAGCGGCCTCCCCGAGCGCCGATTGCACTGCCATAGGTGCCCACGGATGGGCCCTGAGTACTCCCACTTCCATGAAGGAAAAATCATGACCCTCAGCATCAACACCAACGTCCAGGCCCTCACCGCGTACAAGCACCTCGCGGCCACCCAGGCGTCGAACTCGACCTCCAGCGAGCGCCTCTCCTCGGGTCTGCGCATCAACCACGCCTCGGACGACGCCGCCGGTCTGGCGATCGCCAACACGATGGGCATGCAGCTCGCCGGCATCAGCCAGTCGCAGAAGAACGCCCAGCAGGCGCTCGACCTGGCGAACAGCGCCTCCAACGACCTCGGCGCGATCGTCAACATCCTCAACAAGATGCAGACCCTGGCCCACGCCTCGGCCTCGGACATCCTGCAGACCGCCCGCGACTCGAACGTCACGCAGTTCGCCGCGCTCAACAGCGAGCTCGACCGCTACAAGACGAACTCGAACCTCAACGGCACCAAGCTGCTCGACGGCACCGCCGGCAGCAACGGCAAGATCAAGGTCCAGGTCGGCGCCTCCAGCACCGACCTCGTCACGATCGACCTGTCGAACGCCAAGGTCGGCTCCTCGGACCTCGGCACGGCGAACGCCTCGCTCAGCTCGACCAGCGGCGCGCTCACCGCTGAGGGCACCATCACCACCGCCCTCAACAGCATCAACACGGTTCTGGCGAACCTCGGTGCCATCGAGAACACCCTGCAGGACACCGCTGACTCGCTCGCCACCGAGTCGGTCAACCTGTCCTCCTCGATGTCCACCATCCAGGACGCCGACATCGCGACCGAGTACGCCAACTACATGCGTACCAACGCGCTGGCCGGCATCGGCAACTCGATGCTGAAGCAGGCCCTGACCCAGACGCAGCAGCTCCAGCAGCTCGTCCAGGGCTGATCGCTCAGCACCTAGCACCACCTGTGGGGCGCCCCGTCTTCGGACGGGGCGCCCCACGCCCTTTCCGCCACGGCTGATTCCGCCGCCCCACTTCCCCACGCCGACGGCTCAACCACCGCACGTGGACGCCGATGGGGGGTGTGGAGGACTCCGCCGACGGAGCCGACTTCGCCGAGATCTGAGCACAGGAGCGGTCCATGACCACCAGCAGCACGAGCAGCACCACGCTGACCGCCGTCTCGACCGGCTCCGCCGGCACGATCAGCTTCGGCACGCTCAGCGGTCTCGACACCAACAGCCTCATCACCGCCGAGATGGCGATCGCCAAGATCCCGCAGCAGCAGCTCCAGACGAAGCTGACCAGCAACCAGGCGCAGATCACCGCGCTCCAGGCGCTGAACACCTCGATCGCCGCGCTCTCCACGTCGGCGACCAGCCTCATCAGCGGCAACGCCTGGACCCAGCAGACCGCCACCTCCACGAACAGCGCCGTCACCGTCACCGCGGCGAGCAGCGCGGCCTTCGGCTCGATCAACCTCACGGTCAACAACGTCGCCACCAGCGCCAGCACGACCCTCGCCCCGGGCAGCACTGTCGCCGCCGACTCCGCGTTCACCATCTACGGCAACGACGGCACCGCCCTGGCCCACTTCAGCACCGACAGCACGCCGTCGCTCACCGAGGTCGCCGCGGCGATCAACGCCACCAGCAGCAGCTCGAACGTGCGCGCCGTGGTCAGCAACTCCGACGCCGGCCCGATGCTGCAGATCGTCTCGACCCAGACGGGCGACGTGTCGAACTTCGACATCACCAACGACGCCGACGGCACCAGCCTGATCGGCGGCAAGACCACCAGCGGCATCAAGGCGAGCCTGCTGGTCAACGGCCAGACCCTGACCAGCGACAGCAACACCCTCGACATCGCCCCCGGCGTCAGCGTCACCCTCGGCGCCGACGCCGCCAAGGCCGGCGCCAACACCTCGACCATCACGGTCAGCAGCAACGACTCGGCGCGAGCCTCGGCGCTCAGCAGCTTCATCAACCAGGTCAACTCGATCATCACCACGATCCAGGGCGAGACCAAGTACGGCACGACCCAGTCCGACGGGTCGGTCAGCACCGGCGGGGTGCTGGCCGGCAACGCGAGCCTGCGCGGTCTGGCCACCACCCTGATGAACGCCGTCTTCCCGAGCACGGGCAGCCAGCTGAACGGGTACGGCATCTCGATCACCGACAGCGGCACCATCAGCTTCGACCAGTCCGCCTTCATCGCCGCCTACAAGGCCGACCCGGCCGGCACGAACGCCGCCATCGTCGGCACCGGCACCGATGCCAACGGGCTGCCGCTGACCGACAACTTCGTGAGCCGCCTGCAGAAGGTCGCCGACCAGTCGATCTACTCGGCGGCCGGCGCGAACACCTCGCCGTACACCAAGGGCGACGCGGCCAACTTCAGCGGCGTCCTGGTGTCGCTGATGGGCACCCTCACCACACGAGGGCGCGACCTCAGCGACCAGATCGACGCGTGGACCACCCGCCTCGCGGCCAAGCAGACCAGCCTGCAGACCTACTGGAACTCGTTCACCGCGACAATGAACAAGATCACCAGCCAGTCCACGCTCATCAGCGGCATCGTCGACTCGCTCGACAACGCCAGCACGAAGTCCAAGTAAGGGGACCCGCCATGTCGATGACCGCCCAGGCGCGCTCCGCCTACACCTCGGCGAGCCTGCAGACCGCGACACCCGCCCAGCTGATCCACCAGTTGTGCGACCGTCTCCTCCTCGACTTGGAGCGCGGCCTGCGCGCCCAGATGAAGGGCGATCGCCGCGAGGCCGGCAAGCAGTACATGCACGCCCGCGAGATCCTGATGGTCTTCCAGACCAGCCCCGATCTCGCCGACACGTCCGCCGGCAGCTCGCTCACCGTGATCCTCGCCTATCTGCAGCGCCGTCTCGGCCAGGCCGACGTCCGTCGCGACCTCCGGGCCGGCAAGGAGGTCCTGATCCGCTGCCGCGAGCTGTGCGACAGCTGGAAGCGCGCCGTCGTCCAGGCCTCCCAGGCGGGCTGAGCATCGTGACCGAGACCCAGACCCAGACCGAGACCCAGACCGAGACCCAGACCGAGACGCAGCGCTGGGAGCGCCTGCTCGACAGGCTCGAGGCCGACCTCCTCATCGGCGAGTACCTGGTCAAGAACCCGGGAGCCGAGACCGAGGAGTCCGAGCCGTGGGTCGCGCCGGTGATGACGACACCGGTGCCCGAGGAGCTCGTGGAAAGGGTCCGCGACCTCCACGCCCGCCAGCAGGACCTCCTCGTCGCGATGCAGCAGACTCGCACCGGCCTGGGCAACCACATCAAGATGATCGACCGGATCCAGCACGCGACCGGGACCGGCGAGCGCACCGCGTTCTTCGTCGACACCAGCGCCTGATCTGAAGGAACGACCCGAGATGGCCAACAAGCGCCGTACGACCCGCGCCGGGGTGGCCGCCTCCGCCGGAACCCACTATCCGATCTCCTTCGTGATGATCGTGCGCGACGAAGCCGCGCGACTCGGCCGGTGCCTCGCCTCCGTCCAGGGGCTGGTCGACGAGATCATCGTCGTCGACACCGGCTCGAGCGACGACACGGTCGCCATCGCCACCTCCTACGGCGCCACGATCGGCCACTTCGCCTGGGTCGACGACTTCGCCGCCGCCCGCAACCACGCGCTCTCGCTCGCCACCCACCCGTGGTGCTTCTTCCTCGACGCCGACGACTGGATCGTCGACCGCGAGAAGGCCGCGGAGATGCTCGCCGTGCTGCGGACGCGACGCCCCGAGATGGTCTGCCAGATCCCGATCTTCCAGGTCATCGAGTCCACCGGCGCCCTCGAGGAGGTCGCCCTCCCGGTCACCCGGATCCTCCCCCGAGGCGTGCGGTACGCCGGCCGGATCCACGAGCAGCCGGACACCGAGCTGCCCGTCTACACGATCGAGATCCCGGTCGCCCACGACGGCTACTCGGCCGCCGACATCGCGCGCAAGGAGGGCCGCAACCGCACGCTGCTGGAGCAGGCCCTCGCCGATGAGCCGGAGAACCCGTACTACCTCTACCAGCTCGGCACGGAGCACTTCGCCCGCAACGACTACGCGGGTGCCCTCCCCTACTACGTGCACGCCTACAACGTCCTGCACCCGGCAGAGGGGAACGATGAGACCCCACGGCCGTGGTGGCACGCGCTGACCACCAAGATGCTGCTCTGCCTGATCCAGGTCGAGGAGCACGAGCAGGCGGTCCTGGTCGCCGGCCGCCAGGCCGCGGTCTGGCCGACCTCCTCCGAGCTGCATCACCTCTTCGGCGTCGCGCTCGAGCGCCGCAGCCACGAGCTGGCCGACAGCCCGGAGCTCGCCGCGCAGCTCTACGACGCGGCGCTCGGCTGCTGGATCCACGCGGTCGAGCAGGGCAACGATCCCGAGCTCAGCGGCACCTTCGTGGAGACCGGCACGTTCCTCGCGGCCCGAGCACTCGTGACCGCTTACGAGAACCTGGGTCGTCCCGCCGAGGCCGCGAAGTACCGCCGGCTCTGCGAGCCGGCGTCCGACACCGGCAGCGAGCGCGCGTTCCCCGTCTCCGCCGTCCTGATCGTGCGCGACGAGGCGCGGCGTCTCGGCCGCTGCCTGGAGTCCCTGCGGGGCGCCGTCGACGAGATCGTCGTGGTCGACACCGGCTCGAGCGACGACACGGTCGCCATCGCCACCTCCTACGGCGCCACGATCGGCCATTTCGCCTGGGTCGACGACTTCGCCGCCGCCCGCAACCACGCGCTCTCGCTCGCCACCCACCCGTGGCGGCTGACCATCGACGCCGACCAGTGGCTGCTCGACCCGGCCGCCGCCCGCACGGCCCTCGACCGCGTCGGCGAGCACGAGCCGACGTTCATCGGCCTCGTCGGCGCCCTCGAGACGCGCGCCGACGGCAGCGTCAACGACGACGTCGAGCCCTTCGAGCTCGGCCGACTCATCCCGCGCGGGGTCAGCTACACCGGACGGATCCACGAGCAGCCCGACGCCGAGCTGGAGATTGTCGAGACCGGCCTGATCCTCGGCCACGACGGCTACAGCGCCGACGACCTCGCCCGCAAGCAGCAGCGCAACCTCACGCTGCTCGAGACGGCGCTGCGCGACGAGCCTGAGAACGCCTACCTCTGGTACCAGCTCGGCTCGGAGCACGCCGTACGGGGGAACCACGCCGAGGCGCTCCCCGCGCTCGGCCGGGCGTTCAACCTCACCCGCCCCGACGACGCGGACGCCCCGCTCGTCGACCCGCAGCTGTGGTGGCAGCGCCTCACCCTGCGCCTGATGCTCGGCCTGATCGCGATCGGGCAGCGCGAGCAGGCGGTCGCTGTCGGCGACGTCGAGGGACCGCGCTGGCCCGACTCGGCCGACCTCTGCTTCGTCCGCGGGCGGGCGCTGCGCGACCTGGCGATGAGCATCGTCGAGACCGACGGCGACCGGGCCGGTCACCTGGTGATGGCCTCGATGCAGCAGTGGCAGCGGGCCGTCGATCTCGGGGACCGCCGCGAGTATGCCGGCGTCCTGGCCGGGCGGGCGACCGTCCTGGCCGCCCGGGCGCTGGCCGAGGACTACGCGACGATGGGCGAGCCCACCGAGGCGCAGCGCTACCGCGCGATCGCGGATCGCGCCGCCTGATCAGGCGATCTCGCCGCGGATCACCTTGAGGTTGTGCTCGGCCAGGTGTGACCCGCGTCCTTCGACGGCGCCGTCGAAGGACGGGGTGTCGCCGAGCTCGAGACAGCGCGACCACGCCCCGTCCGCGAGGCCGAGCCACTGGGCGGCCTCGTGGGGGTTCGCGATCGCGTGCGCGAGCGCCACCTCCCCGACCACGAAGTAGAAGTCGGCCGACTCCAGCCAGCGGGGCTGCTCGGTCTCGGCGAGCTCGAGCGCCTCCGGCGTCCGTCCGGTCAGCGAGAGGGTGTGCAGGTAGCGCACGACCAGGTCGTGTCGCCACAGGGCGTCCTGGCCGGCGAGGCGGTACGCCAGCTCGTACTGCTCGACCGCCGCGGCCGCGCGGTCGAAGACCTCGTGCTCCTTGCCGAGGCTGAAGCGTAGGTAGGCGTCGTCGGGTCGCTCGGACAGCTCGGCCTCCAGGAGGATCCGGTTGCGGTCCTGCTTGCGGTCGAGCTGCGCCTCCAGGTAGCCGTCATGGCTCAGCACGATGCCGGTGTCCCGGACCGGGAAGGTCTCCTCGGGCTGCTCGTGGATCCGCCCGCGGTAGCGGACCTCGCGAGGCATGACACGCACGATCCTGGCCGCCGAGCGCCGGCCGCTGCTGTCGACGTTGTCCTGGCTGACGAGCCCGATGAAGTCGGCCGTACGGTCGCGCAGCGCGGCGATCTCGTCGTACCCCTCGCTCAGCCACTCGTCGGCGTCGACCACCAGCCGCCAGTCGCCAGCCGCGAGCTCCAGCGAGCGGTTGCGGGCGGCGGAGAAGTCGTCCACCCAGGCGAAGTGCTCCACCCGCGCGCCGTGCGCCGCCGCGATCGCGACCGTGTCGTCGCCCGACCCGGTGTCGAGCACCAACACCTCGTCGACATGCTCGATCAGCGAGTCGATGCAGCGGGCGATGGAGCGCCCCTCATCGCGAGCGATGATGACGGCGGAGAGGGTGGCCATGAAGAGAGTATCGGCGTCCCCGTCCGGAGGCTGAGGGGAGCATCAGCGGCGCACGGCCGCCGTCAGCTTCGCCGGGATCATGCTGAGCGGAAGGATCTCGGTGGCGAGGCCGGCCTGCGCGACAGCGCCCGGCATGCCCCACACCACCGACGTCTCCTCGTCCTGGGCGTAGATGGGGGCGCCGGCCTCCTGCAGCAGCCGGACGCCCTCGACGCCGTCGTGGCCCATCCCGGTGAGGATCGCCGCGACGCAGCGCCCGCCGTAGACGGCGGCCGCCGAGCGGAAGAGGACGTCGACGGCGGGGCGGCAGAAGTTCTCCTGCGGGCCCCGGTCGAGCGAGACCTGCACCGTGCCGGCACGGGTCTCCACCCGCATGTGCCAGTCGCCGGGTGCGATCAGCACCTCGCCCGGCCGCGGCACGTCGCCGACCACGGCCTCGCGCACGGTGAGCGGGGA
The DNA here is from genome assembly GCF_055391535.1 of Nocardioides sp. JCM 18998. Classification (NCBI taxonomy): domain Bacteria; kingdom Bacillati; phylum Actinomycetota; class Actinomycetes; order Propionibacteriales; family Nocardioidaceae; genus Nocardioides; species Nocardioides sp. JCM 18998. The sequence goes on along the minus strand of NZ_AP043886.1, from coordinate 2,023,860 downwards.
CAGCTTGTCGAGGCGCTGCGCGAGCATCGCGGTGAAGACCGGCGGCATGTGCTGGACGACCAGCACGGGGACGTCGAGGTTGGCGGGCAGCCCGCCCAGCACCTTGGCGAGCGCGTCGGGACCGCCGGTGGAGCAGCCGATCAGCAGCGCCTCGGTCGGCCCGGCCGGCCGGCGTCGTACGACCACCGGAGGGGCGACGGCCGCGGGGCGCTCGGCGCGCGGCGGGCGCTGCGCCGGGGCCAGCCGACGCATGCCGGCGAGGGCACGGATCCGCGGGATCAGCTGCTCGCGCACCGACTCGAGGCCCTCGCGGACCGAGCCGGTGTTGGTCGGCTTGGTGACGTAGTCGGAGGCGCCGCGGGAGAGCGCCTCGAGAGTCGCAGCGGCGCCGCGCTCGGTCAGCGTCGAGAACATGATGACCGGCATCCGCGGGTGGCGGGAGCGGATCTCGGCGAGGGCGCCGAGGCCGTCGAGACGCGGCATCTCCACGTCGAGGGTGACCACGTCGGGGTCGAGCTCGTCGCACTTCTCGATCGCGTCGAGACCGTCGCGAGCCACGCCCACGACCTCGATGTCGTTCGCCTCGGAGAGCGCCGTCGTGATCAGCCGTCGCACGAGCGCCGAATCGTCCACTACCAGCACTCGAATCACAGCAGCACCATCGGCGCGCACGTCGACCGCCTGAGAACTGCGCTCGATCGACTGGACAGGTGCCCACATCCGTCGTGACGCGTCTAGACCGCCTCGCCCACCGGGCGCGCATAGACGAAGACGTTGGTGAGGTACTCGCTGCCGGTCCAGTCCCCACAGGTGATCAGCACCAGCCGGTTGGGGTGGCGCTTCTGGCCGAAGAGCCCCCGGGCCCGGTCGGAGACGGCGCTCTTGGAGAGGGTGAAGACCTTCGTCGCCACGTACGTCTCGGTGTGCCGGGCGCGGATGATCTGGATCCGGGCACCGCGCTTCATCGTGCCCAGGTCGTCGAACTGGCCTCCCCCGGTGTGCACCGTGTGGCCCGCGATGATCGTCTGCCCGTCGCTCGCCCCCGGCTTGGCGGAGTCGTCCCACCAGCCGACCTCACGCGGGTTGGACGGTGGGGTGAGCACCCGTGCGGGCGTCATCGCGATCGAGACGATCGGCGCATCGATGCCGAGCGAGCGGACCACGAGGTGGTAGCCGGTCGGCTTCGTCGCGACGGGCGTGGCGAGCGGTGCCGGGGCCTGGTCGTGCGGTCCGACCAGGACGTAGAGGAGCGCTCCGGCGAGCAGGGCGAGGACGGTGGCGACGCCGACCGCGCCCCAGCTGCGCCGCGAGGAGCCCGCCGCCGGGGCCGGGTCGGCGATCATCGGGAGAAGCGGCGGAACAGGTAGGTCGCCCCGATCGCGTACGTCGCCAGCAGGCCGCCGAGGCCGGCGAGGAACGGCACGTGGTGGTGGGCGCCGCCCCCGGCGACGCCCGCGTCGACCTCGGTCGGCACGTCCGGCGACGGCTGCGGCTGGTGGGTCGCGGGCGCCGGCTTCGGGGTGCTCTGGGGCGTGACGACGGCGCGTCCGGCGTTGGCGCCACAAGTGACCTCACCGATCTGTCCGGAGATCAGCGAGCTGCCGGTGAAGGCGGAGGCGGCCGGCAGGACCTGCAGGTCGAGTGCGGTGACGTCGATCCTGCGGCCCGAGTCGGAGGCGACCTGCTTGTTGAGCGTGACGTCGAGGACGTCCTTCTGCAGGGGCTGCAGCAGCGGCTGCAGCTGCTTGACCAGCTCGGTGACCAGCGAGTCCTGCAGGGTCTGGAGCCCGGTGCCCAGCCCGGCGGCGAGGGCGGCGAGGGGCGCCCCGGTGGATGCGCCGGCGAGGGTGTTGTTCAGCTGGGTCTTGACCGCGTCGATCACGCTCTGGGTCACGGTGTCGAGGTTGACCAGGAGGTGGGTGTTCGCCGGCGGGTTGGCGGGCAGGTCGAGCACCGTGACCTTCTGGCCGGCGATGGTGAGGCTGATCGGGGTGTCGGCGCTGCCGCCCTGGGTGTCGACCAGGTGGGCCGAGCCGCTCGCCTTGGTCGGCGTCGCGGTGCAGGTGGCCTCGACGGCGCTGAGGGTGCCGCCGAGCTGGACGCTGCCGAGCGGCGAGCTCCCGATGGCGGAGGTCAGCGGCGCGAGCAGGGCCGTCTGGAGGGAGTTGATGAGTGGATCCAGCAGCGTCCCGGTCAGGGGCTTGAGCGCCTGACCGAGCGCGGTGGTGGGGTCGAGCGTGACGGTGCCGAGGTTGAGGCTGCCGAGGTTGAGGCTGAGCGGCGCACCGTCGATGTCGCAGGAGGTGTTGCCGGTGTGGACCACGCCGCCGCCGGTGCCGGCGATGCCGGCGCAGGCGTACGAGGTGCCGTTGGCGTTGGCGCCGGCGGCCTGGGGCGCGACGCCGGCGCCGAGCGCGTTGTTGCCCGGCAGCACACCGGCGATGGTCGGGATGGTGCTGGCGTCCGTCCTGGCCTGCGTCGTGCCGTCGTTGGTGGCGGTGACGGCCTGGGAGATCGCGGCGTTGCCGGCGACGGTCAGCTGGAGCGACTGGGCGCTGGCCTGTGCATCGGGATCGGCGGCGAACGCGGGAGCGCCGGCGAGCGCCACCAGGGAGGCGGCGCCGACGACGGCGCCCACACGAAGTCCGAGACGGTTGGTGTGCACGGAGGGTCCTTCCCAGACCACGAGCTAGCGCTCCCCGTGGAACGCCGAGTAAACCCGCAACGAACGAGCACCCGTTTGGTTAGGCCACCGGTGGGTAACAATTCCGCCTCATAAGCCGGACGGCGGTGCCGATCCTGAATCCCGTGAGCATGGCACCCGCGAGCTTCGAGCTGATCGCGTCCCTGGTGCTCAGGGAGACGTCGATCATCTACGAGCCACGCAAGGAATATCTGGTCGAGGCACGGTTGCATCCGCTCTCGGTCCAGGCCGGCTGCGCCTCGATCGACGAGTACGTCCAACTGGTCATGCGCAACCCGGTCGAGCGGCAGAAGGCCATCGACGCCCTGACGATCAACGAGACCAGCTGGTTCCGCGACAACGCGCCGTACCAGGCCTTCACCGACACGATGCTGCCGGCGCTGCTCGCGGCCCGAGCGGACCGGCGCCGGATCTCGATCTGGTCGGCGGCCTGCTCGAGCGGGCAGGAGGCCTACTCGATCGCGATGCTGCTCGACCAGCGCCTCCCGGCCGGCTGGAGCGCCGACATCCTCGCCACCGACGTGTCGACGGCGATGCTGACCCGTGTCGACCAGGCGCGCTACAGCCAGGTCGAGATGAACCGCGGCATGCCCGCCACCAGCCTGGTCAAGTACTTCAACCGCGCCGGCACCGAGTGGGAGATCGTGCCCACGCTGCGCTCGATGGTCCGCACCCGGCACCTGAACCTCGCCGAGTCGTTCCCGATGATCGGGACCTTCGACCTGGTTCTGCTGCGCAACGTGTTGATCTACTTCGACCAGCCCACCCGCCATGGAATCCTGCGACGGATCCATCCTCACGTCGCTTCGGACGGCTACCTGCTGCTGGGCTCCTCTGAGACCACGCTCGACCTGCCCGCAGACCTCACTGCGATGTGGGACCGGGAGCAGATCGGGCGGGTCCAGGCCCATCGCCCTGCCAGCAGAACCGCCGCACCGCGACCGAACCTCTCCACCGCCTCGGGGTCCCTGACAGGAGCACGACCATGACCCAGCGCGCCATGATCATCGACGACTCTCGAGCGATGCGGAGCATCCTGCGCCGCATCATCAGCGGGCTCTCCTTCGAGACCGCCGAGGCCGGCCACGGCCAGGAGGCCCTCGACCAGATGGAGGCCGGCTTCGTGCCGGACCTGTGCCTGATCGACTGGAACATGCCGGTGATGGACGGCTATACCTTCATCACCGAGGTCCGCAAGCGCCCCGAGTGGCGCAACGTGACGCTGATGATGGTCACCACCGAGTCCGAGCAGGGCCAGATCGTCAAGGCCCTCGCCGCCGGTGCGCACGAGTACGTCATCAAGCCGTTCACGCCTGATGCCATCGTCGAGAAGCTGGAGCTCCTCGGCCTCTCCGGAAAGGGAATCCCCGCATGACCATCGCCCCCGAGCAGACGGACGTCCACGCGATCGTCGAGCAGGTCTGGAGCAGCTTCCTCGGCGACGAGGAGCCGCTGCTGCCGGCGTACGACGTGGAGGGCTCCTTCCCGGGCGAGGACGCCTGGTCGTCGGCCGTCAGCATCCACGGTGGCTGGACCGGCACCGTCACGATCGAGCTCTCCACCGCCCTCGCCTTCAGCCTCACCCGTCTGATGATGGCGATGGACGAGAGCGAGCCGCTGGACGACGCCGAGGTCGCCGACGCCGTCGGCGAGCTGGTCAACATGGTGGGTGGCAACATCAAGAGCCTGATGCCCGGCCCGTCCGCGCTGACCCTCCCGGTCGTCGCCGCCGGCCGCGCCGCGCACTCCAGCGACCTGCGCGAGGTCTCCCGCTTCGACGCGCGCTGGGCCGGCCAGCCGGTCCGCGTCAGCGTGCACAGCCCCGCCTGACACAATCGCCCCTCCTGAGCTCCGACACCCCCGGGAGCTCACCAGAGCAACAGAAGGTCGATCTACCCCATGTCGAAGATCCTCGTCGCTGACGACAGCAAGGTCATGCGCCAGATCGTGGTGCGCACCCTCCGCCAGGCCGGCTACGGCGGCCACGACATCGTCGAGGCCGAGAACGGCCGCGACTGCCTGGAGAAGGCGCTGTCGGAGAAGCCGGACCTGATCCTGTCCGACTGGAACATGCCCGAGATGAACGGCATCGACTGCCTCGCCGCCCTGCGCGGCAGCGGGAACCAGACCCCGTTCGGCTTCGTCACCTCGGAGGGCTCCGAGGACATGCGCGCCCGGGCCAAGTCGACCGGCGCGCTCTTCCTCATCGCCAAGCCGTTCACCGCCGAGACGTTCCAAGAGCACCTCGCGGGCCTGATCTGATGCCGATCCACCTGCCCGTACCGAAGCAGATCCGCGACCTCTTCGCCGACCTGCTGGACCGCGAGGTGACCCTCACCCCGGCGGCACCGCAGGCCCCGGGCCCCGGCACGCCGACCACCGTCGCGGTGTACGTCGACGACTCGGTGCGCATCAGCGCCGTGATGGTCCTCGACATCGACCTGTCCGCCTACGCGGGTGCGGCGATCGGCCTGGTTCCGGTCGCCGGGGCCGACGAGTGCATCGAGGAGGGCGAGCTCACCGACGTGCTGAAGTCGAACCTCTTCGAGGTGCTCAACATCGCCTCGGCGATGTTCAACGTGCCCAACCACGACCACCTGCGCCTGCACGAGGTGCACCCGGCCGGCAAGACGCTCTCGCCGCAGGCGCGGGCGATGGCGCTGACCCTGGGACGACGCGAGGACTTCCACGTCGACATCGCCGGCTACGGCGCCGGACACGTGTCGGTCGTGCTGATGAACTGAGGCGCGAGAGCCACGAGCGAGGCGCAGCGCGAAGCGCATGGCTCTTCGCGGAAGACTGGCAGGAGGCGGTCCGTACGGCCCGCTCCTGCCAGTTTTCGCATTTGTGCGGGTTTGTTCGGGGCCGCCTCTCAGGTGTCCGGCCGCCCAGCCGAAGGACAAGGCGAGCAAGGACAGCTCAGCCCCCGCCGACGGATCGGCAACCTCTCCAAGCACTCCCCCGACTGGAGGCTCCCGTGTCCTTCGCCGTCTCCGACGCCGTGTCCGAGGTGCTGCATGCAGCACTCAACGGCCTCTCGACGCGCCAGAACGTCACGTCCGACAACATCGCGAACATCGACACCGCGAACTTCCGCGCGACCAGCGTCGACTTCGAGACCTCGCTGCGCGAGGCCATCGACAGCGGTGGCGTCCAGGACAACGTCCTGCCCAGCATGAACGTCCAGGAGACCCCGACCGACACGCCTGTCGGGGCGAACGGCAACAACGTGGACCTCCGCAAGGAGCAGGTCGCGATGATCCAGACCCAGTACCAGTACCAGGTGCTCGGCCAGGCGATCGCCGCCCACTACCAGCTGACCCAGCAAGCGACGGTGGTCTGAGATGCCCGCCTTCGACACCCTGCGGATCGCCAGCGAGGCACTCGGCGCCCACCAGGTCTGGCTCGACGCGATCGGCAACAACATCGCGAACGTGAACACGTACAAGTCCACCAGCGACAACGCGTTCCAGGCCCAGTACCCGATGTTCCAGAGCGACCCGGACGGCGGTGTGCGCGTCAGCGGCATCGCCCAGAGCGACGCCGCCGGGGTCCTGGTCTCGATGCCTGACAGCCCGCTCGCCGACGCGAACGGCTACGTCCGTGCACCGGATGAGGACATGTCGGCGCAGATGAGCGACCTGATCATGGCCCAGCGCGGCTTCCAGGCCTCGGTCTCGGTGACCAAGACCGCCCAGGACATCTACTCGGCCGCTATCCAGATCGGACAGAAGTCATGAGCGTCTCGGGCATCGAGGCGATCGGCGGCGCCCTGAGCGCGATGCCGACCACCCCCACCAGCGACTACCTGACCGACGCCCTCGCGGCGGCGGGCGGCGGCGACCCCACGGCGGCCGCCGGGGCGGCCGCGATCGCCGACCCGACCGCTGGCGTCACCGGCACCTCCGGCGTCACGTCGGCCAGCGGCGCCGAGTTCGGCAGCCTGCTCTCGAGCGGCGTCGACCGCCTCGAGGGCCTGCAGAACACCAGCTCCAACCTCTCGGTCCAGGCCGCGACCGGCGACCTCGACGCGATCCACGACTACACGATCGCCGCCGCGGAGGCCTCTACCGCCACCCAGCTGACCGTCTCGCTGAAGAACGCTGCCGTGCAGTCGTTCCAGTCGATCATGAACATGCAGGTCTGAGGCCACCACCATGCGTGAGAACCTGACCCAGTTGCTGGGCCGCTACCGGCGCGCCTTCAGCGAGTTCAGCAACGGCCAGAAGGCCGTCGCCATCGTCGGCTCCGGCGCCCTGCTGCTGGCCGCCTTCCTCGTCTTCCGGTGGGTGTCGGCGCCCTCGTACGCGCCGCTCTACACCAACCTCTCGGGCTCGGACGCCTCCTCGGTGATCGACGAGCTCAACAAGGAGGGCGTGAAGTACAAGCTGGCCGACAACGGCAACACCGTCGAGGTGCCGCAGAACGACGTCTACTCGACGCGTATCGCACTGGCCGGCCAGGACCTCCCCGCAGGGAACAGCAGCGCGACCGGCTACAGCATCCTCGACAAGCAGGGCATGGGGACGTCCACCTTCCAGGAGCAGACGGACTTCAAGCGCGCCATGGAGGGCGAGCTCGACAACACCCTCGAGGCGATGGACGGCGTCCAGACCGCCGTGGTGCACCTGGCCATCCCGGAGAAGCAGGTCTTCTCCGACACCCAGACCCCGCCCACCGCCTCCGTGCTGCTCTCGCTCAAGCCAGGCACCACGCTCAGCACCGAGCAGGTCCAGGCGGTCGTCCACCTGGTCGCCGCCTCGATCGACGGACTCGACCCGAACGACGTCACCGTCACCGACCAGGCCGGCAACGTGCTCACCACCCCGGACGACACCCCGGAGGGCCTCGCGTCCACCCAGCAGCAGGCCACCACCACCTACAACGCGAACCTGCAGAAGCAGATCCAGGACGTCCTGGACAAGGTCGTCGGCACCGGCAACGCCACCTCGAGCGTCAACGCGGTCCTCGACTTCGACCAGACGAAGACGGACACCCTGACGTACGGCAAGGACAAGAACCCGCCGGCGCTCAGCCAGACCAACAGCTCCGAGACCTACCAGGGCCCGGCCAGCGGCGCCAGCTCGACCACCGGCGGCGTCGTGGGCCCCGACGGCGCGATGGACCCCACGACGACCAGCGACGCCAACTCCACGTACAACAAGGCGGACTCCTCCGCCACCAACGGCGTGGACCAGACCCGCCAGACGACCACCAAGAACCCCGGCCAGGTCAAGAGCGAGCACATCGGCGTCATCCTCGACACCGCCGCGCTCGGCGCGGTCTCCCCGGCGCAGGTCAAGACCCTGATCTCCAACGCGGTCGGCATCGACCCGGCCCGCGGCGACACGATCGACGTCACCACGATGCCGTTCAACCACGACGCCGAGCAGGCCGCACAGGCCCAGATCAAGGCCGCTCAGGACGCCGCCGCCCACGCCCAGCGGATGAAGCTGATCCGCAACGGCGGCATCGCCGCGGTGATCGCCCTGATCATCCTGCTCGCCTGGATCCGCGGCCGTCGCCGGGCGAAGGCCCGTGAGGACGCGACCTCCTACGTGGTCGAGCAGCTGCGCGCCGACGCCGCCGCCCGCGCCGCCGAGCTCGAGGAGGTCAACCCGGCCGTCGCCGCCCTCGAGGCCGCCGCCGCGGCCGAGGAGGAGCAGAGCAGGTCGCTGCGCTCCGAGCTCAACCAGCTGGTCGACAACCAGCCTGAGGATGTTGCCTCGCTGCTGCGCGGCTGGCTTGTGGAGCGTTCCTGATGAGTGTCATGACCATGGGCGGTGGCGCCAACAACGCCATCGGACAGCTCGGCGCCCGCAAGGCGGCGATCGTGCTGATCCAGCTCGGCAAGGAGCGCGCCGCGCAGGTGATGGAGCACCTCACCGACGGCGAGGTGGAGACGATCTCGGCCGAGATCGCCCGGCTGGACCGCATCTCCTCGACGGAGACCGACAGCGTGCTGACCGAGTTCCGCGACCTGATGGTGGCGCACGCCCACATCGCGCAGGGCGGCTTCGCCTTCGCCCAGTCCGTGCTCGAGCAGTCGCTCGGCCCGGAGCGGGCCCGCGAGATCATGGAGCGGCTGCACGCCCAGGCCGTCCAGATGCCGTTCCAGTTCCTGCATCGGGCCGACCCGGCCCAGCTGCGCGGCTTCATCGCCGACGAGCACCCGCAGGTGATCGCGCTGGTGCTGGCCCACATGACCCCGGACAAGGCGTCGCTGCTGATGTCGGGCCTTCCGTCGTACCAGCAGGCGATCGTGGCGCACCGGATCGCGGTGATGGACCAGACCAACCCCGACATCATCCGTACGGTGGAGTCGATCCTCGAGCGCAAGCTCTCCTCGATGCTGCAGCCGGCCGAGATGTCCCGCGTCGGCGGCATCGAGTCCCTGGTCAACGTCATCAACCGCTCCGACCGACCGACCGAGCGCTCCATCATCGACGGCCTCGAGGGCCTCGACCCGGATCTCGCCGACGAGGTCAAGAGCCGGATGTTCATGTTCGGCGACATCATCGGCCTCGACGACCGCTCGGTGCAGCAGGTGCTGCGCCAGGTCGACGCCGGCGACCTCGCCCTCGCCCTCAAGGGCGTCAACGACGCGGTCAAGACCAAGATCACCTCGAACCTGTCGGCGCGTGCCGCCGAGAACCTCATCGAGGAGGTCGAGCTGCTCGGTGCGGTCCGCCTCGCCCAGGTCGAGGAGGCCCAGCAGGCCGTCATCCGCACCATCCGCCAGCTCGAGGAGCAGGGCCAGATCATGGTCCGGCGCGGAAGCGACGATGAGTTCGTCGTCTGAGGCTCCCGGCGCCCCGCTGTTCGGCGGGGTGCCGGCCCAGACGTACGGCGGCCCCACCCTCGGGGCCACCAACCAGGGCGCGGTGCTGCGGGGCGACGACCTCGCGGAGGGCGCGTACGACGCGCTCTCCACCCCCGAGCTGCGGGAGAGCACCGCTGACCAGCGCATCGAGTCGATGCTGCTGGCCACCGAGCTCGCCGACTCGCTGCTCGGCCAGGTGGCCGCGGAGGCCCGGACGGCCGCCCGGTCGCAGGGCTACTCGGTCGGCTGGGCAGAGGGCCGTCGGGCCGCGGCCGCCGAGGCGGCTCAGGTCGCCCAGGAGCTCGCCGCCCTCAACGCGGAGACCGAGGCGCACCGTGCCCAGGAGCACGAGGCGGCCGTCGCCGGACTGGTGAAGGCCGCCAACGAGGTCCGCTCGCTGCTGCAGAGCCTCGCCACCCGGATCGAGGGCCAGGCCACCACTCTCGCGTGGGAGCTCACCTCGGCGCTGATGGACCGCGAGGTCGCGGTCGCCGACTCCACCGATCTGGTCCGCCGCGTCCTCAAGGTCCTGCCGGACAACGGCCTGGCGACCGTGCGGCTGCATCCCTCCGTCGTCACCGATCCCGCCATCGGGCAGCTGCGCGAGGCCGGTCTGAACCTCATCGCCGACCCGTCCCTCAGCCCGGTCGACGCGCTGGTCGAGACCGACGGCAGCGTCGCCGACCTGCGGATCTCCGAGGCGGTCGAGCGGGTCCGCCAGGTCCTGTCGTGACCTCCGGGGTGATCACGCTGGAGCTCCGGGCGCGGGCGCTCGAGGCCGCCCTGCCGCGTACCCTCGGCACGGTCGTCGAGCTCGCCGGCCTCCATCTGCTCATCACCGGCCTCCCCCTCGCCTCCGGCGACCTGGTCGAGGTGCTCCGCAGCACCCCCAGCGACCGCGAGCTGCTCGCCGAGGTCGTCGCGCTGCGCCCCGAGGGCGCCGTCTGCCTGCCGCTCGGCCCGCTCAACGGCGTCCGGATCGGCGACCGGGTGCGCCACACCGGCGGCCCGCTCCGGGTGCTGGTCGGCGAGGCGCTGCGCGGTCGCGTCCTCGACGGCCTCGGCCGACCGATCGACGACGGCCCGTCGCTGGACGGGCTCGGTCTCGAGTCGGTCAGCGTCGACGCCGACACCCCCAACGCCCTGCAGCGACCGCTCATCAAGGAGCCACTCGGCCTCGGCGTACGCGCCCTGGACGCGCTCGTCCCGGTGGGTCGCGGCCAGCGTCTCGGCATCATGGCCGGCTCCGGTGTCGGCAAGTCCTCCCTGCTCTCGATGATCGCTCGCGGCACCGACGCGGAGATCTCGGTGATCGCACTGGTCGGCGAGCGTGGCCGCGAGCTGCGCGAGTTCCTCGAGAACGACCTCGGACCGGAGGGCCTGGCCCGCTCGGTCGTCGTGGTTGCGACCTCGGACGCGCCCGCCGTCGAGCGGCTCCGCTCCGCCTTCGTGGCGACCCGGATCGCGGAGTGGTTCCGCGACTCCGGCAAGGACGTCGTGCTGATGATGGACTCGCTCACCCGGGTCGCGATGGCCCAGCGCGAGATCGGCCTGTCGGCCGGCGAGCCGCCCGCGACCCGCGGGTATCCGCCGTCGGTCTTCGGGCTGATGCCGCGGCTGCTCGAGCGCGCCGGCACCTCGCCGAAGGGCTCGATCACCGGCCTCTACACCGTCCTCGTCGAGGGCGACGACCTCCAGGACCCGGTCGGCGACACCGCCCGCTCGATCCTCGACGGCCACGTCGTCCTCTCCCGCGAGCTCGCGACCTCCGGTCACTTCCCGTCGATCGACGTGCTGGAGTCCATCTCGCGACTCACCTCGGCCGTCTGCACCGACGAGCAGAAGGAGGACGCGCGCACCGTACGGAAGATGCTCGCGGCCTACCGCGGCGTGAAGGAGCTGGTCGAGATCGGCGCGTACGTCGCCGGCACCGACCCGGTCGCAGACGCGGCCATCGCGCGGATGGGGCACATCGAGCGGTTCCTGCAGCAGCGGATGGACGAGGTCTCCCCCACCGCGACGACCTGGGCCGAGCTGGCGTCGATCGCCCGCTGACGGTTCGTCGAGGTATGCCGTTCAACCGGCACTCCCCGTGCGGAACTCACCGTGGGATGTGTCGGTTCGGCTGCATACCTCGATCGACCCGCCGAAGGGGCTCGTTTGGACCCGAACGAGCGGCTAGCATCACACTATGCGCGCACTCGTCGTGGCTCACGACCACGTCTCCCCCCTCGGCCCGATCGGCGAGCAGCTCGAGCGCCGCGGCTTCGAGCTCGAGCACTTCCTGGCCATCCCCGCCGAGCACTTCACCTCTCCCGGCATCACTGTGGACTTCCCCGACTTCACCAGCTACGACGCGGTCGTGGTGATGGGTGCGATCTGGTCGGTGTACGACCACGACGCGATCGGCGCGTGGATCCACGACGAGATCAAGCAGGTCCAGGCGGCCGACGCCGCCGGCGTACCCGTGCTCGGGATCTGCTTCGGCGCCCAGGTGCTCGCCACCGCGCACGGCGGCTCGGTGGAGCGCGCCCCGCGCCCCGAGATCGGCTGGACGGATGTGCACACCGAGGACCCGGGTCTCGTGCCTGCCGGACCGTGGTTCCAGTGGCATTTCGACCGCTGCGTCATCCCGCCCGAGGCCGAGCTGCTGGCGAGCAACGGGGTCGCGCCGCAGGCGTTCGCGCTGCGCCGCAACCTCGCCGTGCAGTTCCACCCCGAGCTGACCGCGGCCTCGCTGCTCGGCTGGCTCGAGAACGGCGGCTACGACGGCGCCCGCGCGGCCGGCTTCGACCCCGGCGTGATGCTCGCCGAGACCGACCGGGTCGGCGCCGAGGCCGCCGAGCGCGCCGCCCGCCTGGTCGACGGGTTCATCGACCGGATCGTCACCCGCTGACGCACCCGGTGCGCAGCGCCCACCTCGTCCACCACTAGACGCGCATCACATTTCGGCATATCGTTTGGGTACAAACGATATGCCGAAGGAAGGCACTCCCATGAGCCAGGCACTCGCCGAACCCCGCATCCTCACCGAGCCGGAGATCGACGCCGTCGTGCTGGCGGCCGATCCGGCCGCCGATGACGTGGTCCTGCTGACCCTCGGAGCGCGTGACGGCGCGGAGCTCCCCGTCTGGGCACCCGGCGCCCACCTCGACCTGGTCCTCGGGGCCGACGAGGACGGCGAGGAGCTCGTCCGCCAGTACTCCCTGTGCGGCGACCCCGCCGACCGCTCGCGCTACCAGGTCGCCGTGCTGCGTGCCCCGGACAGCCGCGGCGGCTCCATCGCCGTGCACCAGCTGACGGCAGGCTCCGAGCTCACCATCCGCGGGCCGCGCAACCACTTCGCCCTCAAGCCCAGCACCCGCTACGTCTTCATCGCCGGCGGCATCGGGATCACCCCGATCCTGCCGATGATCGCCGAGGCCGAGGCCAAGGGCGCGGAGTGGACGCTGCACTACGGCGGCCGTACGGCCGGCTCGATGGCGTTCTGCGAGCTGCTCGCGACGTACGGCGACCGCATCCACCTCGTCCCGCAGGACGAGCGCGGTCTGCTCGACCTGGCCACCATCCTCGGCACGCCGGCGGCCGGCACGCTCGTCTACACCTGTGGCCCCGAGCCGCTGCTCAGGGCCGTCGAGTCACAGTGTGAGCACTGGCCGGTCGGCTCGCTGCACCTGGAGCGCTTCGATGCGCTCGAGATCGACACCACCGGCGACACCGCCTTCGAGCTGGTCCTGGAGAAGTCCGGCAAGACCCTGACCGTCGGCGCCGACCAGACCGTGCTCGAGGTCATGCGCGAGGCCGGCGTCCACGTGCTCAGCTCGTGCCGCGAGGGCACCTGCGGCACCTGCGAGCAGATGGTGAACGAGGGCGAGGTCGACCACCGCGACGCCGTTCTCGACGACGAGGAGAAGGCCGCCAACGACTGCATGATGGTCTGCGTCTCGCGCTGCAAAGGCCCGCGCCTGGTGCTCGACGCCTGATCCCACGCACGACGAAGGCCCCCTGCTGCCGCGGCAGCAGGGGGCCTTCTTCTGTGCTGGAGGTCGGCCGGCCGGTCGGCTCGTTCGTCGGTCCGGGTGGGGTAACACGATGTTCGCTGAGGTAGCAGCGCGTCGCGACCGGCTGCTACCCCTGGCGAACATCGTGTTACCCCTCCGACGACGGCCACTTCTTCTCCACACCGCGACCCCGGGGAGCGGTTCTCCACAGCCGGCCCCGAGCGCGCTCCGGACAGCAGCCGCGAAGCGGACGCTGGCCCCATGCGCACCGCCGTCCTCGGCCTGATGGCCACCCAGCACGGGCTGGTCACCCGCCGCCAGGCCGTCAGCGTCGGCATGGCCGGCGAGGAGGTCGATCGGCTGGTGCGCACCGGTCGCTGGGCGCTCGTGCGTCGAGGCGTGTACGCCGAAGCCGAGCTGGCGGCGTCCCTGACCACGCTCGGCGAGAAGCAGCGCCTCGTCGACCGCGCGACGTGTCTGCGGATCTCGGTGCCCTTCGTCAGGAGCCACGAGACGGCCGCGCTCGAGCTCGGCATCGGCATCCTGCTTCCGCCGGAGCGCACGACGCACGTGACCCGTCCCTGCGTCGGCACCCACAGCGGCCACGGCGTGAAGCATCACCTGGCGCCGTACCGTCTCTCCGACGTCACGACGGTCGGCGGCCTCCGCGTCCTCGGCCCCGCACGGACCGCGATCGACATCGCGCGTGAGCGCGGGAGCCCGTACGGCGAGGTGGCGATCGACCGGGTGCGCTGGGCCGGCACCTCGTTGGCGGAGCTGGAGAGCGTCCTGGAGCTCATGACGTACTGGCCCGACCGCACCCGCGCGAGGACGTGCCTCGAGCAGTCCTGCGACGGAGCCGAGAGCGTGCCGGAGACGCTGATGCGGCTGCTGCTCGAGGAGGCGGGGATCGGACCGTTGGAGGCGCAGTTCGGGATGCGCGACGACCGCCGCGAGGCGTGGGCGGATCTGCGCGCTGGTCGGCACCTCTTCGAGTTCGACGGCCGCCAGAAGTACGAGCGACCCGACACGAGCCGTCGCCCCCTCACCGCGGCGGACGTCGTGTTCGACGAGAAGCTCCGCGAGGACTGGTACCGCGGCTACCGGCTCGGCATGTCGCGATTCACCTGGTCGGACGTGTGGGGCCCGGGGCGCGAGGCCGCGAAGGCCCGCGCTCGCCGCGAGTACGACGCCACGACGCGGCTGTGGGGCACCGCGATCGACGACCTGGCGCCGCGCCTGATCCGCGATCGGCGGCGCGCGGCCTGACCGGATCCGGCCTCGCACACCAGCGCCCGTCGGAGCGCCAGCCGAGACTGCGACGTCCCCGAGCAGAGGGGTAACACGATGTTCACGGGGGTAGCAGCCCGACGCGTCGCGCTGCTACCCACCCCGGTCATCGTGTTACCCCTCCCCCGGCGCCGCCCCATGCAGACGAGCACGCCGGCCCCGCAGGACCGGCGTGCTCCTCAGCAGACGTACGTCGTGGTTCAGCTCTTCTCGACGATCCGCACCGGGAACTTCTTGATGCCGTTGACGAAGTTGCTGCGGACTCGCTTGACGTCGCCGTCGAGCTCGATCTCCGCCAGGCGCGGCAGCAGCTCCTGGAACATCAGCTTGATCTCCAGTCGGGCGAGGTTGTTGCCCAGGCAGAGGTGCGGGCTGCCCTTGCCGAAGGTCATGTGGTCGACGTTCGTCCGGGTGACGTCGATCTTGTACGGGTCCTCGAAGACCCGCTCGTCGCGGTTGCCGGAGGCGAACCACATGACGACCTTGTCGCCCTCCTTGATCGGCTGACCCGAGATCTCGACGTCGCGGGTCGCGGTGCGGCGGAAGTGCAGCACGGGCGAGGCCCACCGCAGCAGCTCCTCGACAGCGGTGTCCATCAGCTCCGGGTTCGCGGCGAGCAGCTCGAGCTGGTCGCGCTGCTCGAGCAGGCCGAGCATCGACTGGCTGATCGCGTGCCGGGTGGTCTCGTTGCCGGCGATGACCAGCAGCGAGAAGTAGTTGTTGAAGTCCTCCTGCGACAGCGGGACGCCGTCCTGCGGCATCTTGTTGGCCAGGATCGAGACCAGGTCGATGCCCTCCCCGCCGATGCGGGACTCGCGCAGCTCGTTGCCGTACGCCCACACGTCCAACACGGTCGGCGAGCGGAACGGGAGGTGCTTGTACTGCTCCGACTCGGGGTCGTCGAGCCGGATGGTGGCGTAGTCGGGGTCGGTGTTGGCGACCATCTCGTTGCCCCACGCGATGAGCTGCGGGGTCATCTCGGCCGGCACGTCGAGCAGGCGCGCCAGCACCTGGATCGGGAAGTCCGCGCTGATCATCTTGACGAAGTCGATCCGGCCGTCGTTCTCACGCGCGGTGGCGAAGGCCCGGTCGACGGTCTCCTTGGTCAGCTCGCGCAGGAACGCCTCGTAGTTCTTCATCAGGTTGCGCGGGCTGAACTCGCGATGGATCAGGTGGCGCAGCGCGGTGTGGCGCACGCCGTCGGTCTCCAGCAGCGAGCGGCGGGCGTCGGCCAGGTCGTCCTCGATGTCCTCGAGGTTGACGAACTTGGTCGAGGTGAAGGTCTCGGCGTCGCGATCGACGGTCCAGATGTCCTCGTAGCGCGTGACGCTCCAGAAGCCCTTGCCGTTCTCCTCCGGCGTCCAGTGGACCGGGGACTCGGCACGCAGGGTGTCGAACTGGGCGTAGCCGCGCTCGTCGGCGAAGCCGTCGATGTCGTCGAGGTCGACCTCGGACAGCGGTACGGGGGCGTGACGGGGCATGTCGTTGTCTCTTCTCGTGACTCTGGGAGGGAGGCTCAGATGTGGGTGGCGTACTCGCGGAACTCCCAGTCGGTGACAGCCGACCGGAACCGCTGGATCTCGTCACGCTTGTACGCGAGGAACGTGTTCACGAACGGCGCACCGAGCAGGTCGCCGATCTCCTTGTCGGCCTCGAGCGCGTCGAGCGCCTGGTCGAGGCTCTGCGGCAGCATCTCGGAGCGCTCCGGGTCGTAGCCGTAGCCGACCAGGGCCTCGGGAGGCTCGATCTTGTTGCGGATGCCGAGCAGCGCGCCGGCCAGCATGCCCGCGATCGCCAGGTAGGAGTTGGCGCTGGCGTCGCCGAGGCGCAGCTCGAGACGGGTGGCGCCACCGCGCTCCGGCGGCACGCGCAGCATGGCGCTGCGGTTGTCCAGGCCCCAGTCGATGAGCCACGGCGCGAGGGTGTCGGGCCCGAAGCGCTTGTACGAGTTGATCGTCGGGTTGGCGATCGCCGCGATCGCGGGTGCGTGCGCCAGGATGCCGCCGATCGCGTGCCGGGCGACCGTCGAGAGGCCGTCCTCGGCGCTCGGGTCGGCGAACAGCGGCGTGCCGTCGGCGTCGATCGTGGAGAAGTGCAGGTGGAAGCCCGACCCGCCCTCGTCGTTGAACGGCTTGGGCATGAACGTCGCCAGCTGGCCGCGGCGGCGCGCCAGCTCCTTGACGGCGTCCTTGAACCGGTGCGCGCGGTCGCCGGCGTCGAGCGCGTCCGAGTGCCACATGTTGATCTCGTACTGCGCCGAGCTGAACTCGTGGTTGGCGGCGACGACGTCCAGGCCGTAGTTGCCCAGCTGACGCAGGGCGTCGAGCAGGGTGTTCTCCGGGTCGCCCTTGCGGCCGGTGGTGTAGACGTGGCCGAAGCCCTCGCCGTACCGACGCCAGCCGGTCGCCGAGCCGGCATCCGGCTCCAGGACGTAGAACTCGAGCTCGGGGCCCACGATCGGCTTCATCCCGAGCTCCTCGAACTGCTTCACCACCTGGCGCAGCACGTGGCGCGGGCTCTCCGCGGACGGCGTGCCGTCGGCGTTGTAGAGGTCACCGATGCAGTGCGCGACGCCTGGCTCCCACGGAACGGGCTGCAGCGTGCTCAGGTCCGGGAAGGCGACGATGTCCGGCAGACCGGCCGAGAGGCCGCCGTCGAAGTCGACCACGCCGCCGAGCGGGGTGGTCGCGTAGACGGACTTGCAGAACGCGACGCCGCCGCCGACGGTGCGGGCGAAGTGGCTGGCGAGCACGTCGCGGCCGCGGTCGACGCCGATCAGGTCGGCGTAGCCGAGACGTACGACGTCGATGCCGTCAGCTGCCAGCGCGTCCTGCGCGGCCGGAAGTCCGGAGGTGTCGAAGTGGCTCAACGGAAGGTCCTTCCAAAACTCGTTTGGCCCCAAACAATATGCCGGTGAGCCGGATCACACAACCCCTTGCCGAGATGGATCGGATCTCGTATCGTACGGACCCAAACGATCTCAGGAGTGCATCTTGCAGCAGCTCACCGGCTTCCTCTACCCGCGTACGGCTACCGGGCGTGCGACGCTCATCCCCGACCCGCAGTGGCAGTACTCCGGCGACCTCCTCACCGTCGAGTATCGGACAGATCCGGCGAAGGTGAAGGCTCTTCTTCCCGAGCCGCTGGAGCTGGCCCCGGAGGACCCGGGCGCCGTCGCCCTGATCTGGGCGGACTGGCAGTCGTGCTCCTCGTCTCGCGAGGAGCTGCTGGACCCGATCCGCTCCCAGTACAAGGAGGCGTTCGTCGTCGTGCGCTGCTCCTTCCGCGGCGTCACGTTCTCCCGCTGCGTCTACATCTGGGTCGACAAGGACTTCGCGATCGGTCGCGGCATCCACCAGGGCTACCCCAAGAAGCTCGGCTCGATGCACCAGACCCGTCCGCACGTCTTCCCCCACGCTGCCCCGCAGATCACCGAGGGCGGCGTCTTCGGCGCGACCCTGGCCGCCGGTGACCGCCGCCTCGCCGAGGCCGTGCTGACGCTGCGAGAGGAGACCGACACCAACGGCTTCGTCAACGGGCACCCGATGGCGCACCACCGCTGGGTGCACAACATCGACGGCGCGGGCGACGCCTACGCCGAGCTGATCTCCTCCGGTGGCTCGGAGTTCGCCGGCGGCCCGGTATGGACCGGCGACGTCGACGTGAGGCTGTTCGAGTCCCCCACCGAGGAGCTCGCCGACCTCACCGTCGACGAGATCATCGGCGGCTACTACCGCCAGGTCGGCGTGGTCTGGAACGGCGGCAAGACGCTGGCGCGCCAGCAGGCGGACGGAACCTGGGCCTGAACCGGGTATCGGCGCACTAGGGTTCGGGCATGCCTGACCGCCACACCCTGACCGAGGTCGAGCGGGCGACCCGCGAGCGGGTCCAGCACCTGCCGCTGGACTTCACCGCCTCGCACGCCCTGCTCAGCCTCTACCGAGCCGCCAACGCGGTCCGGGGCCGCCTGACCAACAGCGTCCTGCGACCCAACGACCTCACCTGGACCGGCTTCCTGGTGCTGTGGACGCTGTGGATCTGGGACACGATGGAGACCCGAGAGGTCGCCGAGTCGGTCGGCATCAGCAAGGGCACGCTCACCGGCGTCGCCAAGACGCTGATGTCGCGCGAGCTGATCGAGCGGATCCCCTCCGTCGAGGACCGGCGCCTGGTCAGCCTCAAGCTCACCCCCGCGGGCGTGCAGCTGATGGAGCAGATCTACCCGGAGTTCAACAAGACCGAGTCGGTCATCGTCGGCGACGTGACGGCGCCCCACCTGTCGGTGATGACGGACGCGCTGCGTGCGCTGGTGGAGTCCTCCGAGCGGGAGTGACCCTCGATCACGACAACGGGGAGTGTTGTTCGCACCTGATGTGCGCGACGCTCCCCGTTCCGTTCTCCACAGCCTCCTGCAGGCGGGCGTAGCCGGCGCCGTACCGGGGCATCAGGTCTCGGCGTTCGACATCGACCGGCTCGTTCGGCGCAACAGCCTCCGCCGAGTGCATCACGCGGTGTACGTGGACCACATCGGCGCGAGACTCACCCTGCGACTGCGCTGGCTGCAGGTGTTCGGCACACCGTGCGCGACCGCCATTCGCGTGGCTCGGGTGCTTCAACAGCGCGGTTGGGCCGGGGCACCGCGCCCATGCTCGCCGACATGTTCGCTCACGAACGACGAGTGGGGAGTGTGGTGCGCACCAGGTGCGCACCACACTCCCCACTATCGGATCGCGTGATGTATCGAGCCCTCAGCGGGCGCTGGCCGCGATGAGCGCCTCGAAGACCGCCAGCTGGGCCGGGTTCGTGGACCAGGTGTCCTCGGGGTGCCACTGCACGCCCAGGAACCATCCGCGGGCGCCGGCGAGCTCGACCGCCTCGACCACGCCGTCGCCGGAGGTGGCGATGACCCGTAGGCCGGTGCCGAGCCGGTCCAGGCACTGGTGGTGGTAGCAGCTGACCTCGGCGACGTCGCCGACGACGCCGGCGAGTGCGGAGTCGGACTCGATCTTCAGCTCGTGCACACGGTGGCGGTGGTGCGAGCCCTCGCCGCGGGCACTGTCCATGTCCTGGACCACGGTGCCGCCGAGGGCGGCGTTGACGACCTGGAGACCGCGGCACACGGCGAGCAGCGGAGTGCCCTGCTCGAGCACGACCCGCCCGACCGCGAGGTCGAACGCGTCCTGCGTCTCGTCGACGTCGTACAGCGTCTCGTGGGGCTCCTGGCCGGTCCAGTGCGCGGCGAGGTCGCCCCCACCGGGCAGCAGCACGCCGTCGGCGATCGAGAGCCGCTCGGCGACCTCGGCGTCCGAGCCGGCGGCGGGGTGGAGCATCAGCGGCTCACCGCCGGCGGCCCAGACCGCCTCGACGAGGGCGCGCGAGGTCACCTCGGCGCGGTAGCGCAGGGCCGAGGCCGACTCTGAGAACCGCGCCGGGATGGCGATGCGAGGACGAGCAGTCATCGTCGCGGCCGGTCAGTGCGCCGGCGGAAGCGGCTTGCGGATCCCGCGGAACTCCCAGTCGCCGCCCTGGGCGGTCGAGAGGACCTCCTCGGACTCGGTCGGCTGGGCGCCCACGTCGGTCCGGATCGGCGTCGGCCCGGAGACGATGTGGTTGCGCAGGGTGCCGAGTCCCTCGACCTCCACCTCGACGATGTCGCCGGGGTAGACGGTGCGGGAGATGGCCGGGGTGCCGGAGAGCAGCAGGTCGCCCGGGTGCAGCGTGATGGTGCGGGCGATGTCGGCGACGAGGTAGTGCATGTCCCACTCCATCTCGTCGGTGTTGCCGTCCTGCTTGACCTCACCGTTGACGAGGGTGCGGATCCGCTTGCCTCGGAAGTCCCAGCCCTCGACGACGCCGGGGCCGATCGGGCACAGCGTGTCGGCGCCCTTGACGCGCAGCATCGAGCCGGAGTCGGTGTCGCGGAAGTCGTGCAGCCCGTAGTCGTTGGCCACCGTGTAGCCGCGGATGTAGTCGCCCGCCTCCTCCGGGGAGATGTTGCGCGCGGTCTTGCCGATCACGATGGCGATCTCGCCCTCGTAGTTGAGCCACTTGCAGCCCTCGGGCCGGATCACGGCCGCGTCGTGCGCGTTGAGCGCGGTGACCGGCTTGTGGAAGTACGTGGGTGCCGGCGGCAGGCTGACGAGCAGCTCCTTCACCCGGCTGATGTAGTTCAGGTGGACGCAGATGATCTTCTGCGGGGTCACCGGCGGCAGGTGGACGGCGTCGGTGATCGCGACGACGCGGCCGTCGCCGGCGATGAGGTTCTCGCCGTCGCGGACGACGTCGACGGCGTTGCCGTCCAGCAGGATGCGGCGGGTCTCACGGATGCTCATGGTGTCTCTCTGGTTCTCGTCGGGAGCGGCGTCGGGTGGCGGTGCCGGATGCTGGCGCCGGAATCAGCGTCAGCCGGCGGCCGGGATGTCGGCGCCGACCAGCCCGGTCTGGCGGGCGAACTCGGGGTCGAGCGGTGTCTCCTTGGCGACCGGGAAGCCGGCCTCGGGCCTGTCGAACCACAGATGCACCTGGCCGGTGCCGACCGAGTTCTCGTACTCGCCGTACTGCCGGGCCCGCGCGGTGCAGGCCTCCTCGCCGAGCGCGCCGATCATCATCAGATAGTGCATGAACTTGGCCTCGGGCTTGTGCCGGTAGAACTCCGGCATGGTGTCGAGGACCCGCTTGTGGTCGCCGGCCTTGAACCACTCGATCCGCTCCAGGTCGGCGGCCAGCGCCTCCGACGTGAAGATGTGCTCGTGGCCGGCGGCCTCGTGGTCGCGCAGCTTGCGCAGCGGCCAGAACGTGTGCGACAGCGCACCGGAGGCGATCAGCAGCACCTTGCGGTCGGACTCCGCGATGGCCTGGCCGAGGGCTCGACCCAGGCGGTAGCAGTCCTCGGCATCGGCCGTCTGGCACACGCCGATCGAGATCCACTTCTTCTCCGGCAGGCCCTGGCCCAGGAACTCCCACAGGTTGGTGGTGGCGTAGAAGATCGGCAGCGAGTGATCGTCGATGGCGGTGATCCACGTCGAGTTCTCCGGCGCCTTGGCGGCGATCGCCCTGGCCAGCTCCGGGTCGCCCGGGAAGTCGTACGGGCGCCGCTCCATGCCGCGCGGCAGCTCCTCGGAGGTGAACAGCCCGCTGCGCCGGTCCTGCGCGGTCACGACGTACTCGACGGTCGTGGCCCAGTGCGAGTCGAGGACGACGACGGTGTCGTAGTCGAGGGTCTCGAAGACCTCCCGACGCAGCTGGTGCAGGCCCGAGACCAGGGTGCTGTCCTCGCCGTTGTTGAGCTCGCGACGGATCTCCTCGGGCAGGACGATCGTCGGGACGTGCGCCAGCAGACCGGCGCCCACTACTTCACCCATGACTCACTCCTTCCAGCCCGTCGGGCTGAAGACGCTGTTCTTGATGTCGGTGTAGAAGTCGAACGACCACAGGCCGCCCTCGCGCCCGATGCCCGACTTCTTGTTGCCGCCGAAGGGCGCCTCGAGGTCGCGGACGAAGAAGCAGTTCACCCAGACCGTGCCGGCCTCGAGCTGCGCCGAGACGCGCTCGGCGCGGTCGCGGTCACCGGTGACGAGGGTGGCGGCGAGACCGAAGCGGGTGTCGTTCGCCTTCCGTACGGCTTCCTCCTCGGTCTCGAACGTCTGGATGGTCACGACCGGGCCGAAGACCTCCTCGGTCATGATCTCGGCGTCCTCGGGGGCATCGACCAGGATCGTCGGGCGGAAGTACAGACCGCCGAGGTCCTCGTTGGGGCCACCGCCGAGGAGCGGCTTGGCGCCGTCGGCGAGGGCGCGCTCCACGAAGCCGCTGATCTGGTCGAAGTGGCGGCGCGAGACGAGCGCGGAGACGTCGGTGGCCTCGTCGCGCGGGTCGCCCTGCACCAGCTTCTCGGCGCCCTCGACGACGCGGCGGGTGAACTCCTCGGCGATCGAGGAGTGCACCAGCATCCGGGCGGCCTTGAGGCAGACCTGGCCGGCATTGTCGAACTGCTCGACCGCGATCTCGACGGCGAGATCCAGGTCGGCGTCCTCGAAGACGACGAGCGGGGACTTGCCGCCCAGCTCGTACGAGAGCGGGACGATGTTCTCGGCCGCCGCCTTGGCGATGACGCCGGCGGTCGGGACCGAGCCGGTGAAGGCGAGCCGGTTGATGTCCGGGTGCGCCGTGAGCGGTGCGCCGGCCTCGACGCCGGTGCCCTGCACGACGTTGAACACACCGGCCGGGACGCCGGCCTCGTGCATGATGTCGGCGAGCAGGCTGGCGGTCAGCGGCGCCCACTCCGGCGGCTTGACGACGATGGTGTTGCCCGCGGCCATGGCCGGGCCGATCCGCCAGGAGGCCAGCATCAGCGGCGCGTTCCACGGCGTGATGATCGCGACCACGCCGGCCGGGTCGTACGAGATGCGCTCGCGGTGGCCCCGGTGGGGGACCTCCATGTCCGGGTGGCCGAGCTTGTGCTCGGCGTAGTCGGCGAACGCGCGGAAGTTCATCGCGACACGCGGCATGACGCCACGGCGGTGGCTGCGGATCAGCGAGCCGTTGTCGCGGGTCTCGACCAGCGAGAGGTCCTCGATCCGCGCCTCGATCCCCTCGGCGACACGGCGCAGGATCGCGCAGCGCTCGCCGATAGGGAGCGCTGCCCAGGCCGGAAACGCGGCCCGGGCCGCGGCGACGGCCGCGTCCACCTCGACGGAGGTTCCGGCATGCACGTTCGCGAGCACGCTCTCGTCGATCGGCGAGACGTCCTCGAAGGTGGTCGGCGAGGCGACTCGCTGACCGCCGATCCAGTGGCGGGTGTCGACCTCGACACCCTCGACGGTCGCGCTGTGCTGGTTCATGGATCCTCCATCGGGCGGCGCGCTCGGGCTCCGCGACACCTAGATCGTTTGGATCCAAACGTATTGCGGGATCCGAGCCTCGTCAAGGGCGCCAGCCTGCATGAGTGACGGCCGAACCAGGCGCTTGAAAAATTTCCAGGCAGACCCTCGACAGATCGTTTGGATACAAACTACTGTGCGTGGGCTGCATCACATTCTTAGTGCGTCACCGCCCCAGGAGGTATCCCCGAATGAGTGCCCCGACTGAGGCCGCTGCCAATTCGGCAGCGCCCGGCGAGAGCCTCTCTCGCAACAAGCTCGGCATTGCCGGCATCGTCTTCTTCGTCGTCGCGGCCGCGGCGCCGCTGGTCGGTATGACCGGCGCCGTCCCGGTCGCGATCGGCCTGGGCAACGGCGCCGGCGCTCCGGGTGCCTACCTGGTCGCCGGCATCGTGCTGCTGCTCTTCAGCGTCGGCTACTCGACCATGAGCCACGAGGTGAGCAACGCGGGCGCCTTCTACGCCTACGTCGGTCGCGGCCTCGGCTCGGTCGCCGGCGTCGGCTCGGCCTTCACCTCGCTGGTCGCCTACATCGCGGTGCAGCTGGCCGTCTACGGCTTCTTCGGCTCGGTCGCCTCCACCCAGCTCAACGACAAGCTCGGGACCAACTTCTCGTGGTGGGTCTGGTGCCTCATCGCCTGGGCCGTCGTCACGGCCCTCTCGATCCTCCAGGTCGACATCGGCGCGAAGGTCCTGGGTGTCCTGATGGGCGCCGAGGTGCTCTCGCTGGTCATCACCGCTCTGGCGGTGATCTTCCAGGGCGGCGGCGCCGACGGCCTCGACTTCGCGGCGTCGTTCGCGCCGAGCAACATCTTCGCGGGCGGCCTCAACGGCGGCGCCGGCATCGCGCTGGCCTTCGCCTTCGCGTCCTTCATCGGCTTCGAGGCCACGGCCATCTACGCCGAGGAGACCAAGGACCCGAAGCGCGCCGTCCCGATCGCGACCTACACCGCCATCGGCCTGATCTCGGTGCTCTTCGCCGTCACCTCGTGGGCGATCGTCTCCGGCATCGGCAGCGACCACGCCGTCGACAACGTGATGAAGCTGTCCGACGGCCTGAGCAACCCGGCCGAGGTCGTCTTCTCGGTCGTGCGCGAGTTCGTCGGCGGCTGGCTGGCCACCACGATGAGCTGGCTGGTGCTCTCCTCGCTCTTCGCCGGACTGCTCGCATTCCAGAACAGCGCCGCGCGCTACTTCTTCGCGCTGGGCCGTGCCCGCGTCCTGCCCCGTGCCCTCGACCGGGTCAACAAGCACGGCGCCCCGGTCGTCGGCGCGATCGTCACCTCGGTCATCTCGGGTGCGGTCATCATCATCTTCGCGATCGCGAAGAAGGACCCCTACCTCAACATGTTCAGCTGGTTCAGCTCGATGACCGTCCTGGCCATCCTGCTGGTCGAGGCGCTCGTATCGCTGTCGGTGATCGTGTACTTCGCCAAGAAGGGCGCCTCGCACTGGTGGCGCACGCAGCTGGCGCCGGTCCTGTCGATCCTCGGCCTGATCACGGCGTTCTACCTGGTGATGGCCCGCTTCGGCCTGCTCGCCGGCACCGTCGCCGACGGCGTCGACCCGACCACCCAGTCCTTCGGGCTCTCCACGCTCGGCTGGTTCCTGGTGCTCCTGCCCGCCATCAGCCTGGTCGTCGGCCTGGCCGTCGGCGCGCTGCGCAAGAACGACGAGAACGCCGACTCGGTCGCCGACCTGGTCAGCTGATCGCCGAATCTGCACGTACGACCGCCGAGTCCGCACCTAGGTGCGGGCTCGGCGGTCGTTTCTGCATACTCGGCGGTCCTAGCTGCAAAGTCGGGCTATTCGCGGGTGACGCCGTAGTGCGCGGTGGCCCAGTCGCTGAGCCGTACGGCGATGGCCTGCATCGCGGCCGCCGCGACGCCGGCGCCGTCCCACGCCGCGACCAGCCGGACACTCAGCAGCCCTCCCCCGGGTAGGCCGACGGCGAGCGGGACCAGGCCGTAGCGAGGATCGTCGGAGACGACGGCGATCCCGCGACCCGATGCGGCGAGCGCCTGGGCGACGGTGCCGTTCGCGGCCTCGGTGAGCCGGGCGGCCGAGAGACCGGCCGTCACCAGCGCGGCGTCGAGCGCCTCGCGGGCGGTGAAGGTGGACGGCAGCCCGATCAGATCGCGCTGGACCAGCTCCGGCAGCGCCACCCGGTCGCGCCCGGCCCACGGGTCGTCGGCGCGTACATGCGCCCAGACCGGCAGGACGGCGAGCGGGAGCCAGCGGTACGGACGCCCCGGGCGGTCGGTGCCGATGGCGAGGTCGGCGCCGCTCTCCAGCATCGCCGCGGTGGTCATCCCGTCGCCGGCGACCACGTCGACGACCGGCTCGTCGGGCGCCATCGTCGCCACGAACGGCGAGATCACGTCGACCATCGTCACCGTCGGCGCCGCCACCCGGAGACGCTCGACCCGGCCGCGGGCGTGGAACGCCGCCTGCTCGCTCAGCGCGGCCGCGTCGGCGACCAGCCGGCGCACCGCCGGAAGCAGCTCGCGACCCGTCCGGCTGAGCACCAGCCGGCCCGCGCCGCGGTCGAAGAGCGGCACCCCGAGCTCGTCCTCGAGCTGACGCAGCTGACGCGACAGGTTCGGCTGGGTGATGTGCACGCGCTCGGCGGCCGCCGAGACGCTGCCCGCGTCCGCGACCGCAAGGAAGTAGCGCAGATGGCGCAGCTCCACGACAACCTCCTATCCCATACCCGAAAGGCATAGGAAAGATGAGAAAGAAGTATTGGACAGCATACGGTCGACCCCGAAGACTGGGACCATGAGCACCGAGACCCCCGCCGTCGTCAACGGCATCCCGCAGGAGCGCCGCCTCGTCACCGCCCTGCCCGGCCCGCGCTCCGTCGAGCTGATGGCGCGCAAGCTGGCCGCCGTCGCCGGCGGCGTCGGCACCACCATGCCGGTCTTCGCCGAGAAGGCGGCCGGCGGCATCCTCGTCGACGTCGACGGCAACCAGCTGATCGACCTCGGCTCCGGCATCGCCGTGACCACCGTCGGCAGCTCCGCCACCCAGGTCGTCGAGCGCGCCAAGGCCCAGCTCGAGGCCTTCACCCACACCTGCTTCATGGTCACCCCCTACGACGCCTACGTCGAGGTCTGCGAGGCGCTCGCCGAGCTCACCCCGGGTGACCACGCCAAGAAGAGCGCGCTGTTCAACTCCGGCGCCGAGGCCGTCGAGAACGCGGTGAAGATCGCCCGCGTCCACACCGGTCGCGACGCCGTGGTCGTCTTCGACCACGCCTACCACGGCCGCACCAACCTCACCATGGCGATGACGGCCAAGCAGATGCCGTACAAGCACGGCTTCGGTCCGTTCGCCGGCGAGGTCTACCGCGCCCCGATGTCGTACCCGCTGCGCGACGGAGGCCTGTCGGGCGCCGAGGCCGCGGCCCGCGCCATCGACGTCATCGAGAAGCAGGTCGGCGGCGACCAGGTCGCCTGTGTCGTCATCGAGCCGATCCAGGGCGAGGGCGGCTTCATCGTCCCGGCAGACGGCTTCCTGCCCGCCATCGCCGAGTGGTGCACCGCCAACGGCGTCGTCTTCGTCGCCGACGAGATCCAGGCCGGCTTCTGCCGTACGGGCTCGTGGTTCGCGGTCGACCACGAGAGCGTCGTCCCCGACCTCATCACCACCGCCAAGGGCATCGCCGGCGGCCTGCCGCTGGCCGCCGTCACCGGTCGCGCCGAGATCATGGACTCCGTCCACGGCGGCGGCCTCGGCGGCACGTACGGCGGCAACCCGGTCGCCGCCGCGGGCGCGCTCGGCGCCATCGCGGAGATGAAGGAGCACGACCTCAACAAGCGTGCCCTCCAGGTCGAGTCGATCATGATCGCCCGTCTGCTCCAGCTCCAGGAGAAGCACCCGGCCATCGCGGACATCCGCGGCCGCGGCGCGATGATCGCTATCGAGCTGACCAAGCCCGGCACCCTCGAGCCCGACGCCGCGCTCGCCGGCGCCATCGCCGCCAAGGCCCGCGACGCCGGCGTGATCGTGCTGACCTGCGGCACCTACGGCAACGTCTTCCGCTTCCTGCCGCCGCTGACCATCAGCGACGAGCTCCTGCACGAGGCGTTCGACGTCCTGGCCGAGATCCTGGCCGAGATCCAGGGGAGCCAGGCGTGAGCAGCTCGTCGAAGACGTTCACCGTTCACAACCCCGCCACCCTCGAGCCGATCGCCGAGGTCGCCGACCTCGGCGTCGCCGAGGCGATCGCCGCCGTCGACGCCGCGCACGCGGCGTTCCCGGCCTGGGCGGCCACGCCGCCGCGGCAGCGCTCGGTCGTGCTCCGTACGGCCTTCGAGCTGATGCTCCGGGACAAGGAGAAGCTGGCTGCGCTCATCAGCCAGGAGAACGGCAAGTCGCTGGCAGACGCCGCGGCCGAGGTGACGTACGCGGCGGAGTTCTTCCGCTGGTTCAGCGAGGAGGCGGTCCGCTCCGGCGGCGACTACACCGAGTCCCCCGCCGGCGGCACCCGCACGATCGTGCACCACAAGCCGGTCGGCGTCGCCGCCCTCGTCACGCCGTGGAACTTCCCGGCCGCGATGGCGACCCGCAAGATCGGCCCCGCGCTGGCCGCCGGCTGCACCGCCGTGCTCAAGCCGGCCGAGGAGACCCCGCTGACCGCGATCGCGATCGGCGAGCTGCTCCTCGAGGCCGGCCTGCCCGAGGGCGCGCTGGGCATCGTCACCACCACCGACGCTCCCCCGGTCGTGGCCGCGTGGCTCGAGGACGCCCGCGTCCGCAAGATCTCGTTCACCGGCTCCACCGGCGTCGGCCGCGCGCTGCTGCGCCAGGCCGCCGACCGGGTCGTCAACGCGTCGATGGAGCTGGGGGGCAACGCCCCGTTCGTGGTCACCGACGACGCCGACCTGGATGCCGCGGTGGCGGGCGCGATGATCGCCAAGTTCCGCAACGGCGGTCAGGCCTGCACGGCCGCCAACCGGTTCTACGTGCACACCGCCGTCGCGGCGGAGTTCACCGCCAAGCTCGGCGCCGAGATCGAGAAGCTCGCCGTCGGGGACGCCAGCGACGGCGCCGCCGTCGGTCCGCTCATCAGCGCCCGCCAGCTGGCCGGCGCCCAGGCCAAGCTCGACAACGCCGTCGCCGCCGGTGCCACCGTCGCCGCCCAGGCGAGCCTGCCCGAGCTGCCCGGCCATTTCCTCGCCCCGACGCTGCTCACCAACGTCGCCCCCGACGCCGAGGTCGTCACCGAGGAGCTGTTCGCCCCGATCGCCCCGATCGTCACCTGGGACGACGACGAGCAGCTGCTCGAGCTGGTCAACGCGAGCGAGTACGGCCTCGCGGCGTACGTCTTCTCCGGCGACCTCAAGCGGGCCATCACCCTCAGCGAGCGGATCGACGCCGGCATGATCGGCGTCAACCGCGGCCTGGTCTCGGACCCGGCCGCGCCGTTCGGCGGCGTGAAGCAGAGCGGCCTCGGCCGCGAGGGCGCCCGCGAGGGCCTCCTGGCGTTCCAGGAGACCCAGTACCTCAGCGTCGACTGGAGCTGATGATGTTCCGGGCTGTCCAGGAGAACGAGACCGAGACCATGACGAGCACCCGCGTCGAGCACGACCTGCTCGGTGACCGGGATGTGCCCTGCGAGGCGTACTGGGGTGTCCACACCCTGCGCGCCCTGGAGAACTTCCCGATCACCGGGGTCCCGATCGGCGACAGCCCCTATCTCGTGGAGGCGCTGGCAGCGGTCAAGGAGGCCGCCGCCAGCGCCAACCACGACCTCGGCCTGCTCGACGACGAGCGGTTCACCGCGATCGCGCGGGCCTGTGCCGAGATCCGCGGCGGCGCACTGACCGACCAGTTCGTGGTCGACGTCATCCAGGGCGGCGCCGGGACCTCGACCAACATGAACGCCAACGAGGTGATCGCCAACCGCGCCCTCGAGCTCCTGGGTCACCCCAAGGGCGCCTACGACGTGCTGCACCCCAACGAGCACGTCAACCTCAGCCAGTCGACCAACGACGTCTACCCGACCGCGGTGAAGATCGCGATCGTCAAGGCGACCTACGCGCTCCTCGACGCTATGGAGCTGCTGCAGGAGAGCTTCGCCCGCAAGGCCGCGGAGTTCCACGACGTGCTCAAGATGGGCCGCACCCAGCTGCAGGACGCGGTGCCGATGACCCTCGGCCAGGAGTTCGCCACGTACGCCGTGATGCTCGGCGAGGACCGCGAGCGCCTCGCCGAGGCCGTCACGATGCTGTACGAGATCAACCTCGGCGCGACGGCGATCGGCACGCAGCTCAACGCGCCCAGCGGCTATGTCGAGGCCGCGCGCAACCACCTCGTCCGGATCACCGAGCTGCCGCTGGTGACGGCGGTCGACCTCATCGAGGCGACCCAGGACTGCGGCGCGTTCGTGCACCTCTCGGGCGTGCTCAAGCGGGTCGCGGTGAAGACCAGCAAGATCTGCAACGACCTGCGGCTGCTGTCGTCGGGCCCACGCGCCGGTCTCAACGAGATCAACCTGCCGCCGCGCCAGGCCGGGTCGAGCATCATGCCCGGCAAGGTCAACCCGGTGATCCCCGAGGTGGTCAACCAGGTCGCCTTCGAGGTGATCGGCTTCGACGTCACCGTCACGATGGCGGCCGAGGCCGGCCAGCTCCAGCTCAACGCGTTCGAGCCGGTGATCGGCTACTCGCTGTCGGCCGGGCTGTGGCGGCTGCGCCAGGCGATGGTCGTGCTGGCCGAGAAGTGCGTCGACGGCATCACCGCCAACCGCGAGCTGCTGCGCCGCTCCGTGGAGGACTCCATCGGCCTGGTGACGGCGCTCAACCCGTACATCGGCTATCGCGCCGCCACCGAGATCGCCCGCGAGGCGCTACTCACCGGCGCCGGCGTGGCCGAGCTGGTCCTGGCCCACGGGCTGATGGACGCCGAGCAGCTCGCCACCGTGCTGCGTCCCGAGGTGCTCGCGCACCTGCAGCACAGCGAGGCGTCGCGGCCCGACACCACGAGCTGACGTCGCGAGCACACCGCTCGCCTCCCACACGGCGCACAGGCGCTACCGCACCCGTACGGGAGCGGTAGCGCCTGTGTGCGTTGGCGGCGCGGGCGATCAGAGCTCGGTGTCGAGCAGCAGGCCGTTGCGCAGCACATTCGCGAGCTGGTCGCTGGACACCCCGCTGGCCGAGGCGAGATCGGAGAGCAGGGTGCCGCTCGTCAGCTGGCTGGTCAGTGTGTCCTTGTCGGTGTCGAGCATGCTCGAGAGCAGCTCCAGCGTGGACGAGCCGGTGCCGCTGTCGTCGTCCGATGAGCCCTGCGGCACCGGCGGCGGCCCCTGGGGACCGCGACCCTGACCGGGACCGCCCTTGACCTCGACCATCTTCTTGGTCATCTCGGCCAGGTCGCTGCTGTTCTTGAGCTCGTCGGGCGCGTTGGCCTCGAGGGCCGAGACCAGGTCGTCCTCGCTGACCCCGGCGCTGGTCGCCAGGTCGGCGAGGCTGGAGCCGCCCTGGAGCGCCGACGTCACGTCGTCGGTGGACATCCCGAGGGCCTTCGCCGCGGTCTCGAGGAAGCCGTCCTTCCTGGTGCTCGACGAGGTCGTGTACGACGACGGGTAGAGCGATGAGGGGAGGCCGGAGATGGCACTGCTCGACATGTCGATCCTTCTCTCTGCACGGGCTTGGTGAGGGGGTGGGGGGACCCGCGCAGCGGACTGATCGGGGACGGCCGGCGCCGGTTGAGCGCCGTCAGGCGATCCACAGCCTGTCGGCGGAGTTCTCAGCCTGAGAGTCCGTCCCTGAGCGCGGGCGCCCGTCTCTCCGACCGTTCTCTCAGGAAGTTCTCGCCCGCCTCGGAGCCCCATTTCCCTCCGGACCTCAGGTGGCTCCCCGACCGGCCGAATGAGGCTTCGAGCAAGGAACGCTCGCCCCGCGCCGATGGACCGGCACAGCGTCGCCCCACCACGGGTCGACACCTCCAGAAAGCCCTGTGCCTTGAGTGCTCCCCGTTCCACGGCCGATCGCGGTCTGCGCGCCGTCGCGCGTGTCCGCGGTGTGCGGGAGCACGACAGCCGGCTGGGCCTGCAGATGGCCCTGGTCGAGCAGCAGGCCCTCGAGGAGCGTGCCAACGGCGTGGCCGCACGGCTCGCCGGCCTGCCCGGTGAGGGCCCCCGGACACCTGCCGAGCTGCTGACCTTCCGCAACGGCGTCGCCGCTCTCGGCATGCACTACCGCGAGGCCTTCGAGGAGGCCGTCTCCCACGAGGTCGTGGTCGAGGGCGCCCGGGCCAAGTGGCAGTCCGACAAGACCCAGCTCTCCGCGGTCGAGAACCTGCTGGCGCGCCGCGCCGAGCGCCGCCGGATCGAGCGCAACAAGGCCGAGGCCAAGGAGCTGGACGACCTGGCGTCGGTCCGCTGGGCCCGCGACGCCGCGGCCAAGAAGGCTCCCGCTGCGGGCGCGACCTCGAAGGCGGGTGCGCGATGACCGGGCTCGAGGCCGCGCTGGTCAACGACCTCACCGGCCGGATGGCGGCGATCCAGACCACCCTCAGCGCGATGGCCGGCTACACCGCGACCAGCAGCACCACCGACTCCACGTCGTCCTCGAGCACGGAATTCGCCACCGCGCTGCGGACCGCGACCACGGGCTCGACTGCGGGCTCGACTGCGGGCAGCGGTGTGATCCTGCCGGGCTCCTCGTCCGGGTCGGCGGCCGGCAGCGACGTCATCACCGACGCCCGCAAGTACCTCGGCACGCCGTACGTCTGGGGCGGCACCGACCCGAGCACCGGACTGGACTGCAGCGGCTTCACCCAGCGCGTCTACGGCGACCTCGGCATCGACCTCCCGCGGGTCTCGCGCGACCAGGCGAACGTCGGCACCGCCGTCTCCTCGCTCTCCGACGCCCAGGCCGGCGACCTGCTCTTCTTCGGATCGCCGGTCCACCACGTCGCGATCTACGAGGGCAACGGGATGATGATCGAGGCGCCGCACACCGGCGACGTGGTCAAGGAGATCAAGGTCGCCGACTTCGGCGAGCCGGTCACCGGCATCCGGCGGATCCTCGGCAGCTCGCTCGACACCTCGGCCGCCGGCCGCGTCGAGACCTCCTCCGGCGCGGTCTCGGCCTCGACCGGTGGGGTTTCCTCCGACACGCCGTACGCGAGCGTCATCAACGCCGCCGCGGCACGTACGGGCGTGCCCGCGACGCTGCTCGCCGCCGTCGCGAAGCAGGAGTCGGGCTTCAACGCCGGCGCGGTCAGCGGCGCCGGCGCGCAGGGGATCATGCAGCTCATGCCGGCGACGGCCAAGGGGCTCGGCGTCACCGACCCGCTCAACGCCACCCAGTCGATCAACGGCGGCGCGGACTACCTCGCCAGCCTGTTGAAGAAGTTCAACGGCAACACCTCACTCGCCCTCGCCGGCTACAACGCCGGCCCGGGGGCAGTCCTCAAGTACGGCGGCATCCCGCCGTATGCGGAGACGCAGAACTACGTCCGCAACGTCCTCGCCCTGACGGAGGCATCGTGAGCATCGCTCCCTTCACGCCGGCTACGACGGCGCCGCCAGCGGCCTCGAAGGCGGAGACCCACAAGACCGGCAAGCACGCCCAGCAGGGCGACCAGGCCGGCGCCGACAGCGGTCTCGGCTTCCTCGCCGAGCTGGCCGCCGCCGCGGTGGCGATCAATCCCGTGGCCGCCCAGGGCGCCCTGCCCGGTGCGCCGGCCGGCACGACGGGCGACGCGCTCACCGGGACGACGACGGGCACCGGCGCGACCGCCGGTCTGCTCGGCTCCGACATCGGCGCCGGTCTGACCCCGGGCCTGCCCGGCACGCTCGGCGCCGGCGCCCTCGCCGCCGGGGCCGCCGGTCTCGCCCCGACCAGCACCCCGACCAGCACGGTGGCCACCACCCCGGCAGCGCCGGCCCTCCCCGGCACGCCGCTCGCGGCCGACGCCACCCGAGCCGCCGCCGTGACACCGCCCACGCCGAACGCTCAGGCCGCCCAGAATGCTGAGAGCGCTCAGGCAGGCGTGCTTGCGCAGGCCGCCGAGGCGACCACCACCCCGGCCACGACGGACGCCACCGACACCGCGACGTCCCCGACCCAGGCCGACGACGAGCCGACCACCGACGCCGGCACCATCGACCTCTCCCCGACCGTGGCGACGCTCGCGACGACCTCGGCCCAGCAGGACGCCGCGACCACCGATGCCACGCTCGCCGCGATCGCCGCCGCGGCGGCCACCGACCCCCGCGTGGCCGCGGCTGCCAGCACGAGCGCCGTCACGACCGATCAGCAGCCGGCGGAGACCACCGCCGTCCTGCGCCAGGTCTTCCCGGAGGTGACCAGGGCCGTCGCCAGTGGCCAGGGCACCCAGCGACTCTCGATCACCCTGCACCCGGCGGATCTCGGCGAGGTCCGAGTGACCGTCGTGGTCCGCGGCGACAGCGTGCGCGTCGACGTCGCCACCGACCCGACGCACGGCGTCGCCCGCACGGCCCTCGAGCACGGAGCGCCCGAGCTGCGCCGCCTGCTCGAGGCGACCGGCGCCGACACCCGCGTCACCTTCCGCGAGTTCGGCTCCGCGAACGGCACCACCGGCAGCTCCACCGATGGCGGCCGCAACCAGGCCAGCGCCTGGGCCCAGGCCGACGCCCAGGCGAACAACCAGTCGAACGGCCAGGGCGACAGCCGTACGGCGTACCCGTTCGACGACCAGGCCGCGCCGGCCAGCACCCCGGAGCGCGAGAGCGCCCCCGAAGCCACCTCCGTCCCGACCGCCAGCAGCGCCGCCTCCGGCGTCGACCAGCTCATCTGAGGAGCCACCGTGACCGTCACCCCCATCACCAGCGACTACGGCATCTTCGCCGCCAACAACAACGCGAGCACCACGGGCACCGACACGACCAAGGCCGACTCCCAGATGTTCATGGACCTGATGGTCGCCCAGCTGAAGTACCAGGACCCGATGAACCCGGCCGACACCTCGACCATGCTCACCCAGAACGCCACCTTCACCGAGGTCCAGGCGATCCAGGAGATGCAGAGCGAGATGGGCATGCTCCTCTCCAGCCAGCTCGCCTTCGGCTCCGCCTCGATGGTCGGCCAGAAGGTCAGCTGGGTCGACTCCGCCGGCGCCACCCAGTCCGGTGTCGTGGGCAGCGTCGACTTCACGACCTCGGGACCGGTCGCCAACGTCGGCGGCAAGCAGGTCCCGGTCAACTCGATCGCCAGCATCGGCGACCGCGACGGCACCAGCAGCACCGGCACCACCACCGGCACGACCACCGGCACGACCACCGGCACGACCACCGGCACGACCACTGGCACGACCACTGGCACGACCGGCACCACCGCCTGATCCAGCACTGACCCCAACCCACCACCGAAACAAAGGACATCGCGATGCTTCGTTCACTCTTCGCCGGCATCAGCGGCCTGCGGGTCAACCAGACCGCGCTCGACGTCACCGGCAACAACATCGCCAACGCGAACACCGTCGGCTTCAAGAGCTCCAGCACGGTCTTCTCCGACACGCTGTCCCAGATGCTGACGGCGGCCTCGGCCCCGGCCCAGGACGGCTCCACCGGCGGTACCAACGCCATCCAGATCGGCCTCGGCACCCAGCTCGCGGCGGTGAAGACCAACTTCACCCAGGGCGCCAACGAGACCACCGGCGTGCCGACCGACATGATGATCAACGGCGACGGCTTCTTCGTCGTCAACGACGGCGCCAACAACTACCTCACCCGCGCCGGCGCCTTCTCGTTCGACGAGCAGGGCAACCTGGTGGCGCCCGACGGCAAGCTCGTCCAGGGCTACGCGGCCAACTCGTACGACGCGTCCGGCAAGCCGACCTTCGACGACTCCCTGATGACCAGCCTCACCGACGCCAGCGTCATGAAGCCGATCAACCTCAACATGAACAGCGCCGCGGCCGGCCTCCCGTCCGGCATCAAGCTGCAGTCCTACGCGATCGGCTCGGACGGCGTCGTGACCGGCACCTACGACGACGGCAGCAAGTACGCCATCGGCAAGATCGCGATCGCCAACGTCCAGAACCCGCAGGGCCTGCAGAAGTCCGGCAGCTCCGAGTACGTGACCAGCCCCAACTCCGGCGTGGTCGAGTTCGGCGGCCCGGGCGCGACCACCGACTACGGCCAGAACGGCTCCATCACCACCGGTGCCCTCGAGATGTCGAACGTCGACCTCTCGCAGGAGTTCACCAACCTGATCCTCGCCCAGCGCGGCTTCCAGGCGTCCTCGAAGGTGATCACCACCTCCGACGACATCCTGCAGACGCTGATCGACATGAAGCGCTGATCCGACGCCTCCCGATCGGGGGTCCCGCCGATCCCCGTACGACGGCGGGCCGCT
This sequence comes from Nocardioides sp. JCM 18998, assembly GCF_055391535.1. NCBI lineage: Bacteria > Bacillati > Actinomycetota > Actinomycetes > Propionibacteriales > Nocardioidaceae > Nocardioides > Nocardioides sp. JCM 18998. The sequence goes on along the minus strand of NZ_AP043886.1, from coordinate 1,987,805 downwards.
CCTCTCCCGGAGCTGCCCGCCGTCATCCTTCCCGGCCATCGCCACTGCCCGATCGGGCAGTGGTTCGCCCGCTGGTCGCTCAGGGGCTCGGTCTGCCGTCAGGACTCGCTCAGGTCCACCGGGACCTGACCGATCAGCACTGTGGACCGGCCACGGATGGCTGGAGCTTCACCCGCAAACTCGCACAAGGACGGTGCGCCCATGATCACGCTCACCCGCCTCTCGGGATCGGTGTTCCTGTTGAACCCCGACCTGATCGAGCGCGTCGACAGCACGCCCGACACGATCATCACCCTGCTCGACGGCAAGAAGTACGTCGTCGCGGAGTCGATGAGTCAGGTCGTCGACTCCATCGTCGCGTTCCGCGCCGAGATCATCGCCCTGGGCGCTGTCCTCGAGGCCGTCAACCCGCACGTGACCCGCACGCTCACCGAGATCCCCGAGCAGCGCCAGCCGCACCTGGCCGCCGTCTCCGAGATCGCCCCCACCGGCACCCGCCGTACCGGAAACGAGGACTGATGGACGCCGCTACCCCGATCGGCGTCGTCCTGGGCTTCGCCGTCATCCTCGTCTCCAACATCATGGAGGGCGGCCACCCGAGCAGCCTCTTCCTGATCCCGCCGATGCTGCTCGTCTTCGGCGGCACCATCATGGCGACGGTCGCCGGTGGCACGATGGCCGACGCGAAGACCGCGGTGACGTCCCTCAAGCGCGCCTTCACCGGCAAGGTGGCCCCGGCCGGCGACCTGGTCCCGCACATCATCACCCTGGCCGAGCGCGCCCGCCGCGAGGGCCTGTTGGCCCTCGAGGACGCGATGCGCGACGTCCAGGACCCGTTCCTGGTCAAGGGTGTCACGATGGCGATCGACGGCACCGACCCGGACGAGCTGCGCGACATCCTCGAGGCAGAGGTGCACGCCAAGAAGGCCGCCGACAAGCAGGCCGCCAAGTTCTACACCGACGCCGGCGGCTACGCCCCGACCGTCGGCATCATCGGCACCGTCATGGGCATGGTGCACGTGCTCGAGAACCTCACCACCCCCGCCGCCCTCGGCCCGCTCATCGCCGGCGCGTTCGTCGCCACGCTGTGGGGCGTCGGCACCGCCAACCTGCTCTGGCTCCCGATCGGCAGCCGTCTCAAGCGCCTCGGCGCCCTCGAGGCCGCCCGGATGGAGCTCACCATCGAGGGCATCTCGGCGATCCAGTCCGGTTCCAACCCGCGTCTGGTCGCGGAGAAGCTGAAGTCCCTGCTCCCGGCCGGCCAGCAGAACGTCGAAGAGGCCGCGTAATGGCCCCCCGCAAGGGAGCGGCCGTCGCGCCGGTCCGCCGCCGCAAGCGGGCCGAGGAGGAAGAGGAGCACGAGAACCACGAGCGCTGGATGGTCAGCTATGCCGACATGGTCACCCTGCTCCTGGTGCTCTTCATCGTGCTCTACGCGATGTCGCAGATCGACCTCTCGAAGTACTCCCAGTTCAAGTCCGGCCTGGTCGCCGGCTTCGGCCACGCGGATCAGATCCTGTCGGGCGACAGCCCGATGTCGGACAACACCGGCGGCTCCTCGGCCGGCTCCCAGATGGTCGATCCGCAGATGATCACCAACCTCCCGGCCGCTCAGGCCCAGGTCGCCCGGGAGGCCGTCGCACAGGCGAACATCCAGGCCAAGCAGCGTGCCTACGCCGACGCCGAGGGTCAGGTGAAGTCGCTGCTCGCGCTGTGGAAGAAGATGCAGCAGGCGCTCGACAAGAAGGGTCTGGGCGGTGACGTCCAGGCCGCCGTCGACGAGCGCGGCCTGGTGGTCTCGCTGGTCTCGCGCCACGTCGTCTTCCAGCCGAACATCGCCGCGCTCAGCCCGCGTGGCGAGGAGATCCTGGACACCATCGCGCCGGTGATCCGCTCGATCACCGAGCCGATCGAGGTCGACGGCCACACCAACCAGGTGAAGGTGAAGCCGAAGTACTACCCCACCGACTGGGAGCTCTCCGCGGCCCGTGCCGTCACCGCGCTGCGCCGGCTCAACGAGCAGGACGGCATCCCCGACCGGCGCCTGAGCGCCACCGGCTTCGGCCACACCAAGCCGCTCGAGGCCCCCTCGGTCCCGGGCTCGCAGCAGATCAACAAGCGGGTCGACATCGTCGTCCTGTCCCAGGCCCCGGCCGAGACCCGGGCCCTCTACAAGCAGGCCTACGCCGAGCTGCAGAAGTCCCAGAACAAGACCGGAGACAAGCCGTGACCATCACCGCCATGCCGCAGAACGAAGCCGACGCCAAGCCCAAGAGCAAGCGCAAGCTGATCCTCGCGATCGTCGCCGTCGTGGTCATCCTCGGCGCCGGTGCGTACTTCGTGCTCAAGCCCGGGGGCAAGCCCTCCGCCCCCAAGCCGGGCGAGGTCGTCAAGCTCGACTCGATCCAGGTCAACCTCGCCGGCGGCCACTACCTCCGCCTCGGCCTGGCCCTGCAGGCCACCGCGAGCGCCAAGGAGCTCGACGGCAGCAAGGCCCTCGACGCCGCGATCGACCTGTTCAGCGGCCAGTCGATGACCGACGTCGACCAGGGCCAGGGCCGCAACGCGCTCAAGACCAAGCTGAGCCACGAGCTGACCGATCTCTACGACGGCGACGTGATGGGCGTCTACTTCACCGAGTTCGTCACCCAGTGATCCACGCCGTAACCGCTCTGGCAGTACCCCAGGCCCGGTCTAACTAGCAGGTCAGGACCTTCAGTCAGGGCCGAACGTCTCAGATGCCCGGGCGCAGCGCCGAACCCAGGAGCGTGACCATCGCTCCCCCATCGGCTACGCGTCCGGGCATCGCCGGTTCGCGGCAGCGGCGGCGCTCCCGCTCCAACGAGCCGGTGCCCTATGACTTCCGCCGGCCGATCCAGCTCTCCCGCGAGCACCAGCGGATCCTGATGCTCGGCTTCGACGGGTTCGCCCGCCAGGCCACCACGGTCTTCACCTCGTCGCTGCGCACCGTGTGCCAGCTGACACTGTCGACGATCGAGCAGCAGACCTACAACGAGTACGTCGAGTCGCTCGGCGCCCAGACGTACATGATGCTCTTCGCGGCCGACCCGATGACGGGCCTCGGCGTGCTGGAGATGCCGGTCCCGGCCGTGATGTCGTGCGTCGACCACATGCTCGGCGGACCAGGCAGCGACGACCAGCCCGACCGCCCCCTCACCGAGATCGAGGGCGGCGTCATCAAGGGCTTCATGGACCGCCTGCTCAACGAGATGCGCTACTCCCTGGCCGCCGTGCTCCCGCTGGAGCCCGCTGCCGCGGCGGTCGAGTACGCGCCTCAGTTCGCCCAGGCCGCCAGCCCGGCCGACGTGATGGTCGTGGTCGAGTTCGAGCTGCGGATCAACGACCGCGCGCACCGGACGACGATCTGCCTGCCGTTCAGCGGCCTGCACCCGTACCTGACGAGCTCCTCGAACCCCGGCCCGGTCTCCGACCGCGAGCGCGCCGCCCGCGCGCACGCCGGCGAGATGCTGCGTCAGCAGATGGACCACGTGCCGGTGTCGGTCGCGGTCCGGTTCCACCCGACCCAGCTCGGCCCGATCGACCTCAGCCAGGTCCAGGTCGGCGACGTGTTGCGTCTCTCGCACCCCTCCTCCGCTCCCCTCGACGTCACGCTCGACGGCAGCACCTTCGCGCACGCCACCCCCGGCGCGCACGGCCAGCGGCTCGCCGCACTGATCGTGGACACCCCCAAGGAGAACTCATGACCGACATCTCTCACGACGACCTCGCTGCCGCCGCGGCCGAGGCCGCCGCGGCCGTGCTGCCGTCGGCCACGCCCCTCTCCGCGGGTCCGGCCCAGCCCGGTTCGCCGTTCGTGACCGCCGCCTTCGCCGGCGCCACCATCGCCGACCTCGCCGGTCCGGTGTCCGGCCGGGTCGCCGTCCTGGTCGGCAAGGACCTGGTCGACGCGCTGGCCGACTCGCCGCTCGGCGGCCTGGACCTCGCCTCGGCGACCCAGCCGGCCCTCGACGCCGCGGCGAACATCCTCGGCGCGAAGGCCCGGCCCGCCGCCGAGGTGGACCTCACGCTGGTCGTCAACGACCTCGGCGGCGAGTTCACCACCGTCCCGCTCATCGGCGCCGGCATCGCCGCCGCCGTCCTGATCCCGCAGGGCACCCTGCAGAGCGCCGTCCCGAACCTCTCGGGTGCCCCGCTCGAGCTGGACCTGTCGGACGTCCTCGACGCCGCCGACGCCGCCGACAGCGGCCCGGTCGCCGCCGCTCCCACCGCCGTCAGCTTCGACACCCCGCTCAACACGGCCCCTCCCGGCAGCGGCATGCCGCGCGGGATGCAGCTCCCGACCGGTGCCGGCGCGCCCGTCGCCGCGGCCGCCGTCCACGTGCCCGTCGCCCGCGGCATCGAGATGCTGCACGGCGTCGACATGGAGGTCACGGTCGAGCTCGGCCGTACCCGCATGACGGTGCGCGACCTGCTGGCGCTCGCCCCGGGTGCCGTCCTCGAGCTGGACCGCGCCGCCGGCAGCCCGGCCGACCTGCTGGTCAACGGCCGCCTGATCGCGCGCGGCGAGGTCGTCGTGGTGGACGAGGACTTCGGTCTGCGCGTCACCGAGATCCTCGACCCCGACGCCGTCGCGGTCTGAGACCGAACGAGCCATCCGGGAGCTCTCGTCGTGACTGAACTCACCCTGCGCCTGGTCTTCTCCCTGGCCATCGTGGTCGGACTGCTGCTGCTTCTCGCGCGGTTCGCCGGACGACGGTTCCAGGGGAAGACGGGCGCCGTCATCCAGGTCGTCCATCGTCAACAGCTCTCTCGAGGCTCGAGCGTCGCTGTCGTGACGGTGGGCGAGCGGGTGCTGGTGCTCGGTACCACCGAGCAGCAGGTCACCCTCCTCACCGAGATGGAGCCCGACGAGCTCCTCCTCGAAGACGAGCTCGACGATGCTCTCGAGCTCGACGTCGAGCACGGTACGGCCGCGGAGGAACCGCGCGCCCGTACCGTGCAGAAGATCGGCAACCGCCACCGTGTCGAGGGACAGCTGACCAAGGATGGTCCGCTCGCCGGCTCGGTGTTGTCCGCGGAGACCTGGCGCAATGCGCTCAAGGTCGCCCGCGGCACCGCACGCGACGCCTCATGAGCGCGCTGCTGCGTCGCACCGCCACCGTGACCGGTGTCCTGGCGGTGTTGATCATGGTCACGGCCACGGGCGCGCTCGCGGCGCCGGGCGACTCCACGGGCTCCAGCACGGTCAATGTCGACGTCGGCGGGCTGGCCAACAAGCCGTCCACCTCGCTCGTCACGATCCTCGCCCTGACGCTGCTCAGCGTCGCCCCGGCGATCCTGCTGAGCTGCACCGCATTCACCAAGATCCTGGTCGTGCTCGGCCTGACCCGCAATGCCCTGGGCCTGCAGTCGACGCCGCCCAACCAGGTGCTGGCCGGCCTCGCGCTCTTCCTCAGCCTCTTCATCATGGCGCCGGTCCTCTCGGCGGTGAACGACGCCGGCGTGCAGCCCTACCTGCACGGGGACCTGAACGCTCAGCAGGCGTTCGACAAGGGCGTCAAGCCGCTGAAGACCTTCATGCTGAAGAACACCGACGACGACAACCTCGAGCTGCTCACCAGCGTGGCCAAGCGGACCCCGCCGGCGAACCGCGCGGACACCCCGATGGCGACCCTGGTCCCGGCGTTCGTGCTCTCGGAGCTCAAGGACGCCTTCGTCATCGGCTTCATCATCTTCATACCGTTCCTGATCATCGACGTGGTCGTCTCAGGCGCGTTGATGGCACTAGGCATGATGATGATGCCACCGGTCGTGGTGTCGCTCCCGTTCAAGCTGTTGCTCTTCGTCCTGGTGGACGGCTGGGCGCTCATCATCAAGGCGCTGGTGGCCAGCTATGGGACTTAGCGTCTTCGCGGTCACCGACACCGCCGTCCTGCATCTGGCGATGCAGATCATCCAGGTCTGCCTCAAGCTGAGCATGCCGATCCTGGCCACCGCTCTCGCGATCGGCTTCACGGTCTCGTTGTTCCAGTCGATGACGCAGATCCAGGAGGTGACCCTCTCCTTCGTGCCGAAGGTGCTGGGCGTCTCGGCGGTCCTGCTGGCCAGCGGCAACTGGATGATGCACACGATGATCACGTTCACCCAGCAGCTCTTCGCCCAGATCCCCGCACTGCTCAAGTAGCGATCCGTAGCGATGACCATCACCATCAACGGCGTCGCGCTGCTGGCCTACCTGCTGGCGGCGATCCGGATCCTCGGCTGGATCGCCCTCGCTCCGCCGTTCAACAGCAAGAGCATCCCGAACATGGCGAAGGTGACGCTCGCCCTCGGTCTGGCGTTCGCCATCGCACCGACGCTGGCCAAGCAGCCGGTGCCGCAGACCTCCATCCAGCTGATCGTGGTCGCGATCACCCAGGTGCTCATCGGGGCCGCGATGGGCTTCGTCACCCAGCTGCTCTTCGGTGCCATCGCCGCGGCCGGCTCGATCATCGACGTGCTCGGCGGCTTCCAGGTCGCGTCGGCGTTCGACCCGCTGTCCTTCAACACCAACAGCGTCTTCGGCAAGCTCCACTCCCAGCTCGCGGTCATGCTGCTGTTCGCCTCGGGCGGCCACCTCATGGTGATCGGCGGCCTGCTCAAGACCTTCGAGTTCGTCCCGCTGATGAACGTCCCCGACATGACCGGCTGGGGCGACGCCATGACCACCGCGATGTCGCTGTTCTTCAGCGTCGCGCTCCAGATCGCCCTTCCTCTCGGCGCGGTCTTCTTCATCACCGACCTCTCGCTCGCGCTCATGACGAAGGTCGCTCCCGCCCTCAACGCGATCAGCGTGATGTACCCCGTCAAGATCGGGCTGACCCTGCTGCTCGTCGGGTTGTCCTTCCCCGCCCTTCCCGAGGCTGTCTCCCGGGTGACGGACCTCGTGATGCAGGCGATGAACGCCATGGCCGGATCGGGGTGACGGGATGTCCGAGAAGGATGGCAAGACAGAGAAGCCGACTCCGAAGAAGCTCAAGGAGGCGCGCAAGGACGGCAACATCGCGCGTACGCAGGAGTTCGGCCAGTGGGCCTCCCTGTTCGTGCTGACCCTGGTCATCGGGCCGCTGCTCGCCCGCGAGGCGACCCGGCTCCAGCAGGTGATGCAGGGCGCCCTCCAAGCGATCGCGAACCCCGATCCCAAGACCGCAGTCCACATCCTGCGCACCGATGCGCTGCAGACGATGTTCACCCTGGTCGGCCTCGGCACCGGGGTGATGCTGATCGGCGTGATCGCCGCCGTCGCCCAGGGCGGCATGAACTTCTCCACCAAGCAGATCAAGCCGAACTTCAAGAAGCTCGACCCGATCTCCGGGCTCAAGCGCCTCTTCGGTCTGCAGACGCTGTGGCAGGGCCTGAAGACGCTGCTGAAGACCGTCCTGATCGCCCTGGTCGCCTACAGCGCGGTCCGCGGGATCATGCCGATCATCGGCGGCGGCCTGATGCCGATGAGCGAGGTCCTCAAGGCGCTGCACGGCCACGCCATCTCGCTCATCCGGACGGTCGCCGAGATCGGCCTCGTGCTCGCCGCCGTCGACTACGTGGTCGCCCGCCGCAAGCGGCTGAGGGATCTCAAGATGTCCAAGCAGGAGATCAAGGACGAGCACAAGAACGCCGAGGGCGACCCCCACGTCAAGGGCCAGATCCGGTCTCGCCAGCTCGCGACGGCCCGGGCCCGGATGTTCAGCAACGTGGGCGAGGCCGACGTCCTGCTGGTCAACCCCACCCACGTCGCGGTGGCCCTCAAGTACGACCCCGCGATGGGTGCGCCGCGGGTCGTGGCCCGAGGTGCCGGTGCGGTCGCGGCGCGGATCCGTCTGCTCGCCGCCGACGCGGAGGTGCCGACGATCCAGGACGTCCCGCTCGCCCGGGCGCTCTACCGCTCCTGCGACGTCGGCCACGAGATTCCCCGCGAGCTCTTCGCCGCGGTCGCCACCGTGCTCGCCTTCATCATCTCCCGCCGCAACCACGGGCACACCGGCGGTCAGCACGCGACGCCGCGCCTGCTGGACGAGACACTGCCCGAGGTGCCCCGGGCCGCTCAGCGTCGCCGGATCAGACGACCTGTCTCAGGTGGTTCCGGCGACAGCCGATAGGCCTGCTGGCGCCAGGACGGTGCCACCCCTGTGGTGCCATGGACGGCACGAGCTGAAGAACCTTTCTCCCGAGAGGCTGCTGTTGCCGTGAAGTCCTACGCGAAGCTCGGTGTGCCCATCGGCATCGTGCTGATCGTGGTCATGCTGGTGGTGCCGCTCCCCGCCGCCGTGCTCGACCTGCTGATCGCCGCGAACATCACCTGTGCGCTGCTCGTGCTGCTGACCGCGATCTTCGTGAACCGGGCGCTCGACTTCGCGTCGTTCCCGTCGGTCATCCTGGTGATGACGCTCTTCCGGCTGGCGCTCAACGTCTCGGCCACCCGTCTGGTGCTGCTGCACGGGTACGCGGGCAAGGTGATCGACACGTTCGGTCACTTCGTCGTCGGTGGCTCGCTGATCGTCGGCATCATCGTCTTCGTCATCCTGCTGATCATCCAGTTCATCGTCATCACCCGCGGTGCCGGCCGTGTCGCCGAGGTCGGCGCCCGCTTCACCCTCGATGCCATGCCCGGCAAGCAGATGTCGATCGACGCCGACCTCAACTCCGGCCTGATCGACGACGAGGAGGCCAAGCGTCGCCGTGCCGAGGTGCACGCGGAGGCCGACTTCCACGGCTCCATGGATGGTGCGACCAAGTTCGTCCAGGGTGACGCGATCGCCGCGATCATCATCACGCTGGTCAACCTGATCGGCGGCCTCGCGCTCGGCATCCTGGTGAACGGCCTCGATATCACCGAGGCGATCAACACCTACTCGCTGCTCTCCATCGGCGACGGCCTGGTCTCCCAGATCCCGGCCCTGCTGCTCTCCGTCGCGACCGGCCTCATCGTCACCCGCTCCGCCGGCAACGAGGACATGGGCTCGGACATCGTCCGCCAGCTCGGCACGCGGCCGCTGCCGCTGCGGATCGCCGGCGGCGGGGCGCTCGCGCTCTGCCTCATCCCGGGTCTGCCGAAGATCCCCTTCGTCCTGGTCGGCGGCCTGCTGCTGCTCGCCTCGACGCGTGCACAGGCGGCGATGGACGCCGCAGCCGCGCAGGCCGGCGGCGGCATGTTCGATCCGCTGCTCGACGCACCGCCGCCGAAGAACCCCGACGCTCCCGAGCAGCTGGCCGCCGACATCCTGGTGGACCCGCTCGGCCTCGAGCTGTCCGCCGACCTCATCGACCTCGTCGACTCCTCCGCCGGCGGCGACCTGCTCGACCGGGTCAAGGCGCTGCGCCGGAAGATCGCCACCGATCTCGGCATCGTCATTCCGCCGGTCCGTACCCGCGACAACCTCGACCTGCCGCTGCGGCACTACGCGATCACGCTCTTCGGCGTCGAGGTCGCCCGCGGCGAGGCGCCGCGCGGAAGCGTCCTCGCCATCGGCGACTTCCTCGGCTCGCTGCCGGGCCAGGCCACCCGCGAGCCGGTCTTCGGGCTCGACGCGAAGTGGATCCCGGCCGAGCTGCGTCACCAGGCCGAGATGGGCGGCGCCACCGTCGTCGACCGCGCCTCCGTGGTCACCACCCACCTCTCCGAGGTCGTCACGGCACACGCCTCCCGCCTGCTGGGTCGCGAGGACGTCCGGCTGCTCACCGACGTGGTCAAGCGCAACCACCCGGTCGTGGTCGAGGAGCTCACCCCGGCCCTGCTCTCGCTCGGCGAGATCCAGCGGGTGCTGCGCGTCCTGCTGGACGAGGCCGTCTCGGTCCGCGACCTGGTCCGGATCTACGAGGCCCTCTCCCTGCGGGCCGCCGTCTCCAAGGACCTCGACGGACTGGTGGAGGCCGCCCGCGCCGCGCTGGGCCCGGCGATCGTCTCCCCGTACCTCAACGACGGCGTCGTCTCCGCGATCAGCCTCGACCCGCTCCTGGAGCAGGGCATGCTCGAGGCGCTGCGCAGCACCGACCAGGGAGCGGTCCTCGCGCTCGACCCGGAGGCGGCGCAGAACGTGCTCACCCGCTCCGCGCAGCTCGCCGAGGGTGCGGAGAACCTGAACCTGCGACCGGTCCTGGTCTGCGCGCCCCAGCTGCGGGCGGCCGTGCGCCGACTGCTGGCGCCCGCCCTGCCGCGGCTGCCGATCCTGTCCTACAACGAGATCAACGGCGCCTCGAGCATCAACTCGATCGGCGTCGTGAGCGCTAGCCGGGTCGACGGCGGCGCCAACCTGTCGGTGGTGGGTGCGTGACGACGATGCAGCTGCACACGATCGAGCCGGTGAGCGCTCCGCGCATCTTCACCGGGGCGCTCTCCCCCGAGGTCTTCACGGTCAGCACCCTGATGAGCATGCCGGCGGTCTGGACGGCCGTGATCGAGCGCGCCCTGCCGTTCGACGTGCTCCTGGAGCGCTTCCTGATCGTGCTGCTCACCATCGCGCTGCTCGCCGAGCTGGTGCGCCGCCTCGGCGACGGCGGCGCACTGGCGGAGACCCGGGCGATGGGCGACGCGATGGCCGCGGGCACCGGGATGACCGCGACCCAGGTCTTCGACGACGAGCTCACCGACGCGTACACCGGCGACCCGCTCGCTGGCGACGTGTTCGGCACCGACTTCCCAGGCGACTTCGCCGGCCCGCTTGACGACCCGCTGGGGGGCTTCGGCGACGGCACCGACCTGGACGCACCGCTCGCCCTCGGCGACGCGGGCGACGACTTCGGCCTGGGCGACCTCGCGCTGGACCTCGACGACCCGATGGGGATGTCTCCGCTCGACCTGAACGCCGACCCCTTCACCGATCCCGCCTGACGCGGGCCCGGCCCGCCCTGATCGGCCCGCCCTGATCGGCCCGCCCTCAGCGGCAGGTGGGCACGATCCAGTCGAGCCGGTTGCGCTCGATCCGCAGCAGCCCGCCGAGCCGCTCGGCGCGGATCCGCAGGTTGGCCAGGCCGCTGCCGAGCACCCCGACCTCGCCGGCCGGGATGCCGACGCCGTCGTCGCCGACCCGCAGCAGGGTCCAGCGTGGCGAGACGTGCAGCTCGATCGCGGCCGAGGTCGCCTTGGCGTGCTTGACGACATTGGAGAGCGCCTCGCGCATGGTGGCCAGCACGTGGTCGCCGAGGTCGCCCGCGAGCAGGTCGTCGACCGGGCCGGTGTGGGCGAAGGAGGGCCGGAAGCCGAGCGGGGCGGCGTACTCGTGGGCGAGCGCCTCGACCTGCTCGAGGACGGTGCCGAAGCGCGCGGTGCGCAGCCCATAGATGGTGGCGCGCAGGTCGCGCATGGTCGCGTCCAGGTCGCGGATCATCCCGGTGAGGGTGTCGCTGGCGGCGTCGTCGACCGTACGGCGCAGGGCGCTCATCTGCAGGCCGGTGGCGAAGATCCGCTGCACGATCCCGTCGTGCAGGTCGCGGGCGATCCGCTCACGCTCGGCGCTCACGGCCGAGGCGCCGTCGACCGGGACCGCGGTGTCGCCGGCGGCCACGGCACGGCGATGCGCGATGGCGTTGCCGATCGCCTGGCCGCTGGCCGCGGCGAGGCGACCGACGAGCAGGGTGTCGCGGGCGTTGAACGGCTCGCCGTCGACGCGGGGGGCCAGGTGGAGGTGCGCGTAGGCGTCCTGGTCGGCGGGGATCTCGATGACGATCCCGCCCTGCGCTGCGCCGAGGGCGCCGGCGCCCGCGCGGCCGTCGGACTCCCCGTACAGGATCGCCCGCTCGCCGTCGAGCGCGACCATGCCGTACGCGGCGCCGGTGAGCACGCAGGCGGCCTCGACCGTGCGGCGCAGGATGCCGTCGAGCTCCAGGTCCTCCGAGACCGCGAGCACCGCCTCGATGAGCAGCTCGACCGGCTGGGAGAGCGCCGCCGAGCAGGCGGTGTCCGCCGTGCCGTCGGTCAGCGTCGCCCTGCGGCGTCCCCGAGCTGCTGCTTCGTCCACGATGAGTCATGGTAGTGATCCAGACCACCGCGCGGAGCCGTTCTCACAAGTGCGCCTCGTGCACCCGGCCGGCAGGCTCGGCGCCGGCGCGCACCCTCGACCACCTCCCCGCGGCGCCTACGCTGGAGGCATGTGCCGCAACATCCGTCCCCTGCACAACTTCGAGCCGCCGGCGACGTCGGACGAGGTGACCGCCGCCGCCCTGCAGTACGTGCGCAAGGTCAGCGGCGCCACCCGGCCCTCGCAGGCCAACCAGGCGGCGTTCGACCACGCGGTCGCCGAGATCGCCCACATCACCCAGCACCTGCTCGACGATCTCGTCACGACCGCGCCGAAGAAGGACCGCGAGGTCGAGGCCGAGAAGGCCCGGGCGCGGGCCGCCGTCCGCTACGCCCGGTGACGCGCACCCGCGCTCGCGGGTACGAGGACCAGGGTCTCGGCGTCGCCGCCGGCGCCGTCCACCGGGGAGCGGCGCGCCCTGATCCCCGTCCGTCCCGACAGGCCGTGGTTCCTCGAGCGTGTCCCCTCGAGGAGCCGCCCTGCCGAACCCCACACCGATCAGCCTAAGGACGTCCGGGGCGGTCGCGCTCTAGAGTAGGAAACCCTCTACTCGGCCGGGCCGACGCCGATGGGACCCCCGTGATCGACTCCCTCGCCGCGCAGATCACGGCCCGCCGGCGCGCCGCGGTGCGGCTGCCGGCGTCCCTCGGCGGAGCCGCGGTCGCGGGCCGGATCGCCGACCGGCTCGCCGCCGACGGGTTCCGGGTGATCGACGTGGTCGCGCTGCCCGAGCTGCGGGAGGTCCCGCTGGCCGCGCTCGGCCCGGTTCTCGCCGACGAGCCGGGCGACCCCGACGAGCCGATCTCGGACCGGGTGCACCGGCTCTACCTCGCCACCGCACCGGCCAAGGCCCGGACCGTGATCGCCGTGGATGGCGCCGAGCACCTCGACGACACCTCGGCGGCGGTGATCCACCAGCTCGTCCGGACCTCGGGCGTGCGCGCCCTGCTCTCCACCGCCGGACCGCTTCCCGAGGCGCTCGAGCGGCTGGCCACCCAGGAGCAGCTGCTGATCGATCTCGGCGACCTCATCACCCCCGAGCAGCGCGACGTGCTCCGCTTCGAGACGGCGATACGGCCGGGATCCCAGGCCGGCACCGACACCCTGGTGTGGGCCGCCGGCCGGGCGCTGTCGTCCGGCGACGTCGGACTCGCGGTGCGGCTCGCCCTGCGCGCGGTCGAGCGCGCCACGGACCTCGACGAGCCGCGCCCGATCGAGGCGCTCGTCACGCTGGCCGACGCGCTCTCCCACGACGGCCGCCTGGATGCCGCCGACGCCGTCTACGCCGACCTGCTCGAGGTCGCCGAGGGCCCGGCCCTGGTCGCCGCCGTCGACAACGCCGCGATGCACTGGACCATCCGTCGTCACGACCCAGCCCGTGCGGCGGCGACCCTGCTGCCCGTCCTCGAGCGCACCGCCGACCCCGCGACCCGGGCGGCGCTGGAGACCTCGCTCGCCGAGACCCGGTTCATGGCGGGCGCCGAGGGAGCGTCGGCCGCGGTCGACGCCGCGTCGGACGACCCGGTCGCGACGATGCGCCGGCTGATCTTCGCCGTCCATCAGGGGATGTACGCCGGCACCCTGACGACCGCCCGCGCGACCGCACAGGAGGCCCGCGCCTTCGCGGCCGCGCACCCGACCCCGGGCCGGCCGGCGGACGAGACGATCGAGTTCCTCTGGTACCTCCTGCTCGTGGTCGACGCCCGCCTCGACGAGGCCACCGCCCACGCCCACGCCTACCGTGCCGAGCACCCGGGCGAGTTCAACGGGATGTGGGACTTCGCCCTCGCCCTCCCCCGCTTCCTCGCCGGCGACCTGACCGGCGCCCAGCGGGTCGCCCAGCGCGCGGCCACCCGGCTCGCGGAGCGTGACTTCATCAGCGCGGTGGGCCCCTCGATCGCCCTGCACGCCACGGCGGCCGCCGCCGCGGGCCGGATCGACGTCGCCCGTACCGCCCTCGCCTCCCTCCCGCCCAACGGTCGGCTGGTGAACGTGCCGACCGACCTCCAGGCCGCGGAGGCACAGGCGTGGATCCTGGCCGCGAGCGGCAACACCGACCGCGCCGCCCACGCCGTCGCATCCGCCGTGCGGCGCGGCATCGACTCGGGTCACACCACCTTCGCCGCCCTCACCGCGGCCACCGCGATCCGGCTGCGCCGGCCCGATGCGGTGCTCGACCTGCTCACCGAGGCCACCCGGCTCGCGCCCGAGGCCGCGCTGGTGCCGCTGCTGGCGCGCTATGCCACGGCCGCCGCGGCCGGGGACGGCACCGGGCTGCTCGCCGTCTCCCACGACCTGGCCGCCGCCGGCCTGCTCGGCGCGGCCCGGGACGCCGCCACGGAGGCGGCCGGGCAGGGCGTCGACGGAGCGCGCGACCTCGCTGCCGGGTTCGACGCCGGCAACCGGGCCCCGACCGTGCGGGCCGCAGCGGGGCTCAGCCGCCAGGAGTGGGCTGTGGTCACCGCCGCGGCCGAGCGACTGCGCAACCGCGAGATCGCGGAGCGACTCGGCCTGTCGGTGCGGACCGTCGAGAACTACCTCGCCAACGCGTTCCGCAAGCTGGGCATCAGTCGTCGCGACGAGCTGGCCGCGCGGCTGGCGCGCTGAGGCGGGTCAGTCCTGACCGGTCACGCCGGAGCGGCCACCCGGGCCGAGGAAGCCGCGCAGCTCGCCGAGAAGGTCGACGAGGTCGTGCACGGCGGCCTTCTCCGGCCCGACGTCGGTGTCGGTCATCCGCTCCGCGGCCAGGTCGATCGGCAGCCGGGCGCCGATGCGCAGGTTGTAGTGCGGGTCGTGGCCGTCGCCGCCGACCGAGACCACCGTCGCGCCGTGGAACTCGCCGTCCTGGTCGGTGACGACGAGGTCGTCCCCGACCTCGAGGACGTCGTCCAGGCCGGTGCGGGCGTGTGGGACCACGACGTGGCCGTCGCCGATCAGGTCCTCGGCTGCGATACGGACGTGCACCAGCTCCACGGGAATCCTTCCCCCCGACCCTGCGAGTCCTTCGCCGGGCCCTACATCTTCTTTACAAAGATGTGATCGGCAGCTTCGGTGACGATCTCTGCCGTCTCGCCACCCGATCCGACGAGAATCCCCTCCTCGGTGGCCAGGACGGTGACCGTCCGGTCGGGGAGCGCACCCACCCGGCGCAGGGCGGACATCAGTGTCTCGTCCTTCTGCATCTCCTCGGAGATGCGGCGGATGAGAACGGTGGCGCCGCGCGTCGTGTCCGACCCCGGGCCGGCGACCTTCGAGAGCGGCTCGACACCGGTGCGGAAGTCCTCGCCGACGGTCTCCGCGCCCAGCTCGGTCAGACCGGGGATCGGGTTGCCGTACGGCGACTCGGTCGGGTTGCCGAGCAGCTCGAGCAGGCGCTTCTCGACGGTCTCCGACATCACGTGCTCCCAGCGGCACGCCTCCTCGTGGACCAGCTCCCAGTCCAGGCCGATGACGTCGGTGAGGAGTCGCTCGGCGAGGCGGTGCTTGCGCATCACGCGGATGGCGAGCCGGTTGCCCTCGGAGGTGAGCTGCAGGTGGCGGTCGCCCTCGACCGTGAGCAGGCCGTCGCGCTCCATCCGGGCGACGGTCTGGGAGACGGTCGGGCCACTCTGGTGGAGGCGCTCGGCGATCCGGGCACGGAGCGGAACAATGCCCTCCTCCACCAGCTCATAGATGGTCCGCAGGTACATCTCCGTGGTGTCGATGAGGTCGCTCACGGCTCCATTCTACGGGCAGGACAGGCTCTCCTATCCCCGCCGAGCGAGCCGTGGGCCACAGACGACGAGATCGGCTGCGACTTCGCCCCCAGGCGGGGAGAGTCGCAGCCGATCCGTGGGTCGATGCGTCAGCCGAGGTCGGTGTTGAACCGCCCGAGCTGGGCCGCGAGGCCGGCGAGATCCTCGTCGGACCAGTCCGAGAGCTGCGCCTGCCAGATCTTGCGCTGGGCGGCGACCGCCTCGCTGATCCGGCTGATCGCCTCCGGGCTGGCCGAGACGAGCTGGGCACGGCCGTCCTCGGGGTCCGGCGTCCGCTCGGCGAGACCGAGCTCGACCAGGTGCTGCAGCTGGCGGCTGATCGCACCCTTGTCGATGCCGAACTGGCAGGCCAGCTCGCTGCCGCGCGTCGGGCCGTTCTCGACCAGGAAGACCAGCAGGTGGTACGACGCCGACTGCAGCTGCGGGTGGACCACGGCGGCACGCTCCGCGATCACGTGCTTGATCCGCCGCCCGATCACCCGCAGCTCCTCGGTGACCGCGTCGAACGCCGCTGCGCGTTCGGTCACTTCGCCGCGCTCCCCAGGGCCGCGCCGATCTCCAGCTCAGCAGCAAGCTCCATGTCGATCTCCGGCTCCTCGATCTTCTCCAGGGTGGTGCGCAGGCGGGTCTCCTTGATGAAGAGCACCGCGACAAGCGCGATGATGGTGCACGGCACGGCAAAGAGGAAGATGTGGCCGGTCGCCTCGCCGAACGCCGTCTCGAAGAGGTTGCGCAGCGGCTCGGGGAGCAGGTGCAGGTTCGGTACGTCGCCGCCGAGCTTTGCCGCGTCGCCGGGCGAGACCTGGCCGCTGGTGATCAGCGGGGCGACTCCCTCGGTGACATGGGCGGCGACCCGGTGCGAGAGCACCGCGCCGAAGGCGCTGACGCCGATCGCGCCGCCGAGCGTACGGAAGAACGCGACCACCGAGCTGGCGGCGCCGATGTTGGCCTGGTCGACGTTGTTCTGAACCGACAGGACCAGGTTCTGCTGGGTGGCGCCGAGGCCGGCGCCCAGGATGAACATGAAGGCACCGATCAGCCACAGCGGCGTGGAGTGGTCCATCGTGGAGAGCAGCACGGTGCCGACGACGACGGCGCCCATGCCCCAGGTCAGCCAGATCTTCCAGCGACCGGTCTCGCTGATCATCCGGCCGGAGACGATGCTCGTGCCCATCAGGCCCGCGACCATCGACAGCGACATCAGGCCGGCGTGGGTCGGGCTCATGCCGCGCGAGTCCTGGAAGTACTCGGACAGGAAGGTGGTCGCGGTCAGCAGCGCGACACCGACGAAGATCGCCGAGAGCGTGGCGAGGGCGATGGTGCGGTTCTTGAACAGCGGCAGCGGGATGATCGGCTGGGCGGCGTACTTGCCCTCGACGAGCGCGGCCAGGGCCAGGATGACGATGCCGCCGGCGACCATGGCCACGGTGGTCCACGACGCCCAGGCGAACGACGCGCCACCCAGCGAGACCCAGATCAGCAGGATGCTGACGCCGCTCATGATGAGCGTGGCACCGAGGTAGTCGATCTTGACCTCTCGCTTGACGGTGGGCAGGTGCAGCTTCGTCTGGAGGACGATCAGGGAGGCGATGGCGAACGGCAGGCTGACGTAGAAGCAGCCGCGCCAGCCGAGCGCGCTGTCGACGATGAAGCCGCCGACGAGCGGGCCGAGCAGGGTCGCCAGGCCGTACGTCGCACCGATGTAGCCGGAGTAGCGGCCGCGCTCGCGCGGGGAGACCATCGAGCCGATGATGATCTGGATCAGCGCCATCACGCCGCCGACGCCGAGGCCGGTGATCACGCGGGCGCCGATCAGCATGCTCATCGACTGGGACAGGCCGGCGAGTGCCGAGCCGGAGACGTAGACGATCAGCGAGAGCTGCATGAGCAGCTTCTTGCTGAAGAGGTCGGCGAGCTTGCCCCAGATCGGGGTGGTCGCGGTCATCGCGAGCATGGTGGCCACGAGGACCCAGGTGTACCCGGTCTGCGTGCCGTGCAGGTCGGAGACGATGGTGGGCAGCGCGTTGGTGACGACGGTGCTGGAGAGGATCGCGACGAACATCGCGATCAGGAGACCCGAGAGCGCCTCGAGGATCTCCTTGTGGGTCATGGGTGCCTGCTCGACCGGAGCGGCGACGGTTGCGTCCTGGGGCATGTATCTCGGATCTCTCGTTCGGACGTGCGCAGTTGCGTACCATTTGGTTGTTTAAGTCAACTTTACGCCGATTGGTTGACTTCAGCAACTTCTTGGGGCCGTGGGCTCCGTCACGCGTTCCACAACGAGGAACGGTGGCCGACACGAGGTGTCGGCCACCGTTCCTGACGGGCGCGGGCGCAGGCTGCGCGGGCGGCTACGCCACGTCCTCCTCGTCCACGGCACCGGCGAACTGCGACTGGTAGAGCCGGGCGTAGGCACCGCCGGTCGCGAGCAGCTCGTCGTGGTTGCCCTGCTCGACGATCGCGCCGTCCTCCATCACCAGGATCAGATCGGCGTCGCGGATCGTGGAGAGCCGGTGCGCGATCACGAAGGACGTACGGTCGCTGCGCAGCGCCGCCATCGCCTGCTGCAGCAGCAGCTCGGTGCGGGTGTCGACCGATGAGGTGGCCTCGTCCAGGATCAGCAGGTCCGGCTGCGCGAGGAACGCCCGGGCGATCGTCAAGAGCTGGCGCTCGCCCGCCGACAGCTTGCCGCCGTCGCCCTCGATCATGGTGTTGTACCCGTCGGGCAGCGAGTGCACGAACCGGTCGACGAACGTCGCCCGGGCCGCCTCGAGCATCTGCTCCTCGGTGGCGTCGGGTCGCGCGTACGTGATGTTGTCGCGGATCGTGCCCTCGAAGAGCCAGGTGTCCTGCAGGACCATCCCGATCCGGCTGCGCAGGGCGGCGCGCGGCATCGCGGTGATGTCCGTGCCGTCGAGCGTGATCCGGCCCGAGCGCAGCTCGTAGAACCGCATGATCAGGTTGACCAGGGTGGTCTTGCCGGCGCCGGTCGGGCCGACGATCGCGACCGTCTGGCCCGGGCTGGCGACCAGGGAGAGGTCCTCGATGAGCGGCGTGTCCTCGTCGTAGCGGAAGGAGACGTGCTCGAAGCGCACCTCTCCCCCGCCGGTGCCGAGGCGGTCGGCGGCGCTCGCCGCTCGACCGTCGACGTCCGGGACCTGCTCATCGGCGTCCAGCAGCTCGAAGACCCGCTCGGCCGAGGCCACGCCGGACTGCAGCAGGTTCGCCATCGACGCGACAGTGGTCAGCGGCTGGGTGAACTGGCGGGAGTACTGGATGAAGGCCTGCAGGTCGCCGACGCTGATGTGGCCGCTGGAGACGCGCAGGCCGCCGATGACGGCGACCAGGACGAACTGGATGTTCCCGACAAACATCATCAGCGGCATGATCAGCCCGCTGACGAACTGCGCCTTGAAGGACGCGTCGTAGAGCCCGTCGTTCTGCTCGGCGAAGATCCGCTCGACCTCGTCCTGGCGGCCGAACACGGTGACCAGCTCGTGCCCGGAGAAGGTCTCCTCGATGTGCGCGTTGAGCACGCCCGTACGGCGCCACTGGGCGATGAACTGACCCTGCGAGCGCTTCATCACGTTGCCGGTCAGGAACATCGCCACCGGAACACAGACCAGGGCGACCAGGGCCAGCAGCGGGCTGATCCAGAACATCTGGATCAGCACGAAGACCACCGTCAGCAGCGACGTGAGCAGCTGCGACATGGTCTGCTGCAGGGTCTGGCTGACGTTGTCGATGTCGTTGGTGACGCGGGAGAGCAGCTCGCCGCGCGGCTGCCGGTCGAAGTACTCCAGCGGCAGCTGGTTGACCTTGTCCTCGACCTCGCCGCGCAGCCGCTGGATGGTGCGCTGGACGACGCCGTTCAGGATCCAGCCCTGCGTGCCGGCGAGCAGGGAGCCGAGCAGGTAGACCGCCATCACGATCTCGAGCTTGTGCGCGAGCTCGGTGAAGTCGATGCCGGCGCCGCCGCTCTGCTGGCTGAACCACCCCTCGACGATCACGTTGGTGGCGTGGCCCAGCAGACGCGGGCCCAGCGACATCAGGAACACCGAGATCACCGCGAGCGTGACGACGGTGATCGCCGAGGTCCGCTCGGGCGCGAGCCGGAGGATCAGACGTCGGGTGGAGGCCTTGAAGTCGTGCGCCTTCTGCCCGACCTGGCCGCCGCCCATCGGGCCGGGCCCGTGCTGGGCGACGATCCGCTCGGTGGCCTTCATCTGACCCTTCGAGCCGCCCTGGGGGGTCGAGCCGCCCCCGGAGGTCGAGCCTGTCGAGACCCCGCTCATGCTGCCTCCTCCGCGCTCAGCTGGGACGCGACGATCTCCTGGTATGTCCCGCAGGACGCCAGCAGCTCATGGTGGGTGCCGCGGCCGACGACGATGCCGTCCTCGAGCACGATGATCAGGTCGGCGTCGCGGATCGTGGAGACCCGCTGGGCGACGATCAGCACCGTCGCGTCCCGCGTCTCGGGTGCGAGCGCCGCCCGCAGCCGGGCGTCGGTGGCCAGGTCGAGCGCGCTGAACGAGTCGTCGAAGAGATAGATCTCCGGCCTGCGCACCAACGCCCGCGCGATCGCGAGCCGCTGGCGCTGACCGCCGGAGAAGTTGGTGCCGCCCTGCACGACCGGAGAGTCGAGCCCCTCCTCCATCGCCGAGACGAAGTCGCGCGCCTGGGCTACCTCGAGCGCGTGCCAGATCTCCTCGTCGGTGGCATCCGGCTTGCCGTGCAGCAGGTTGGAGCGGATCGTTCCGGTGAAGAGGAAGGCCTTCTGCGGCACCAGACCGAGGCGGCCATGCAGCGCGTCGGGGTCGAGGAGGCGTACGTCCACGCCGTCGACCAGGACGCGACCGGAGGTGGCGTCGAAGAGCCGCGGGATGAGGTTGAGCAGCGTCGTCTTGCCGGCGCCGGTCGAGCCGATCACCGCGACGGTCTGGCCGGGCCGCGCCGAGAAGCTGACGTCGGACAGGACCGGGGCCTCGGCACCCGGGTAGGTGAACGCGACGTTCTCGAGGTCGAGCTCGCCGTGGCTGTGCAGCTCGGTGACGCCGTCGGTCGGCGGGACGACCGTGGAGACGGTGTCCAGCACCTCGGCGATGCGGTCCGCGCAGACGGCCGAGCGGGGCACCTGCATCAGCATGAACGTGCCCATCATGACCGACATCAGGATCTGCATGAGGTAGGACAGGAACGCGGTCAGCGGGCCGACCATCATGCCGTCGGCGACCCGGTGGCCACCGAACCAGAGCACCGCGACGCTGGCCGCGTTGATCACCAGCATCACCAGCGGGAACATCATCGCCATCCAGCGACCGGCGGCCATCGAGACAGCGGTCAGGCCGTCGTTGGCCACGCCGAAGCGGGCGGTCTCCAGCGGCTCGCGGACGAAGGCGCGCACGACGCGGATGCCGGTGAGCTGCTCGCGCAGCACCCGGTTGACGCCGTCGATCCGGGTCTGGACCAGACGGAAGTTCGGCACCATCCGGCTCACCACGAAGCCGACGGTGATGAAGAGCAGCGGTACGACCACCGCCAGCAGCCAGCTCAGCTTGAGGTCCTGGCGCATCGCCATGATGACGCCGCCGACCATCATGATCGGGACCGTGACGGCCATCGTGCAGCTCATCAGGCCGAGCATCTGGACCTGCTGCACGTCGTTGGTGTTACGGGTGATCAGCGACGGAGCGCCGAAGCCGCCGACCTCACGGCCGCTGAAGCCGCCGATCCGATGGAAGAGGTCGCGGCGCAGGTCGCGACCGAACGCCATCGCGGTCCGGGCACCGAAGAAGACGGCGCCGATCGAGCAGGCGATCTGGATCAGCGAGACCACCAGCATCACCCCGCCCTCGCGCAGGATGTAGCCGTTGTCGTTGAGCAGGACGCCCTTGTCGATGATGTCGGCGTTGATGCTCGGCAGCAGCAGCGCCATCAGGGTGCTGACGAACTGCAGCACCACGACGATGGCCAGCCACTGCTTGTAGGGACTCAGGTAGTCGCGCAGGACGCGAAGGAGCATGCGATCTCCGGTCGAGAAGTCAGTTGTTGCGGGTCGAGAGGTCAGCTGTCGCCGACCGACGGGCCAGTCTGGCTCATGGAGCGAGGCGGTGACTGGTCCAACCGTCACGGTTTGCGGCGTCACGGTTTGCGGCGTCATGGTCCCGTACGTAGACCAGCCGGTCGTGCATCCGGCCGATCCGGCCCTGCCAGAACTCCACCGACTCCGGCACCACGCGGTAGCCGCCCCACTCGTCGGGCACAGGCACGTCCCGGCCGGCGAAGCGGGCCTCGATGTCGGCGTACGCCGCGTCCAGCTCCTCGCGGCCCGCGACCCGCTCGGACTGGTGCGAGGCCCACGCCCCGAGCTGGGAGCCACGGGGGCGCTGCGCGAAGTAGGCGGCGACCTCCTCGCGCGCCAGCGGCCGGGCCGTGCCCTCGATCCGCACCTGGCGCTCGAGGTCGTGCCACGGGAAGAGCAGCGCGATCCGCGGCTCCGCGGCCAGCGCCCGGCCCTTGCGAGAGGCCTGGTTGGTGTAGAAGACGAAGCCGTCGGCGTCGAACTCCTTGAGCAGCACGAAGCGCGAGGACGGCGCGCCGTCGGCGTCCACGGTCGCCACGACCATCGCGTTGGGCTCGCGGACGCCGGCCGTACAGGCCTCGACGTACCAGCGCTCGAACATCTCGAACGGGTCCTGAGCCAGGTCGGACTCGCTGAGCCCGCCCCGGCTGTACTCCTCGCGCGCAGCCGCCAGATCCATGGGTCGAGCCTAATGCGGGCCGCACATGGATATTGGATGGCTGCGCAGCGGCACCGGGGGTGCCGGCAGGCGCGACGCGTCGGGCAGAATGCCGAGCGGACATCGAGAGATGAGGACTGAGCATGACTGAGGTACACCACGGGCTCGAGGGCGTCGTCGCGTTCGAGACGCAGATCGCCGAGCCCGACAAGGAGGGCTCCGCGCTGCGCTATCGCGGCGTCGACATCGAGGAGCTCGCCGGCCGGGTGCCGTTCGAGAAGGTCTGGGGCCTGCTGGTCGACGGCACCTTCGCGCCGGGCCTGCAGCCCGCCGAGGCGTACTCCCTGCCCGTCCACACCGGCGACGTCCGCGTCGACCTGCAGTCCGCGATCGCCCAGCTGGCGCCCGCGTTCGGGATCACCTACACCTACGACTCCACGCCGGAGAAGGTCCGCGAGGACCTCGGCCGCGTCGCGGTGATGGTGCTCGCCTGGGCCGGCCAGTCCGCCCGCGGCATCGGCCACCCCGTCGTCCCGCAGCACGAGGTCGACAAGGGCGAGACCCTGGCCGAGCGGTTCCTGATCCGCTGGCGAGGCGAGGCCGACCCACGCCACGCCCAGGCGATCGACGCCTACTGGTCGAGCGCCGCCGAGCACGGCATGAACGCCTCCACGTTCACCGCGCGCACCATCGCCTCCACCGGTGCCGACGTCGCGGCGGCCATGTCCGGCGCCATCGGCGCGATGAGCGGCCCGCTGCACGGTGGCGCACCCTCCCGCGTGCTCGGGATGATCGAGGACGTCGAGCGCAGCGGCGATGCCCGCGCGTACGTCAAGAGCCTCCTCGACTCGGGCGAGCGCCTGATGGGCTTCGGCCACCGCGTCTACCGCGCCGAGGACCCCCGCGCCCGCGTGCTGCGCCGTACGGCCAAGGAGCTCGGCGCCGAGCGCTACGCCGTCGCCGAGGCGCTCGAGCAGGCCGCGCTCGCCGAGCTGCGGGAGCGTCGCCCCGACCGCGTGCTGGAGACCAACGTCGAGTTCTGGGCCGCGATCGTGCTGGACTTCGCCCAGGTCCCGGCGCACATGTTCACCTCGATGTTCACCTGCGCCCGCACCGGCGGCTGGTCGGCCCACATCCTGGAGCAGAAGACCACCGGTCGCCTGATCCGTCCGTCCGCGATCTACACCGGCCCGGCGACCCGCCCGGCCTCGGAGGTCGAGGGCTGGGACGGCGCCTGGGCGCGCTGATCCCGCCCGCGCCCGAAGGTCGAGACCGGCGGCTGACCCCGGAGGTCGAGACCGGCGGCTGACCTCGGTGGTCGAGCTTGTCGAGACCGGGTCTCGACAAGCTCGACCACCGAGGCTCGACCACCGAGGCTCGACCACCGCAGCGCGGCTCCTTTCAGAGCCGTTTGCCGAAGCAGCGGCAGTTCTCGTGGGCGGCGTACGCCCCGAACGGCTCGACCGGCTCGTAGCCCGCCGCCTCGTAGAGCCTGACGGCCGCCACCTGGGGTGCACCGGTGGTCAGCACCATCGCCTCGTGGCCGGCCGCCCGTGCCGTGGCCTCCAGGTGCTCGAGCACCGCGCGGGCCAGGCCCTGCCCGCGCAGCTCGTCGACGACGTACATCCGCTTGATCTCGGCGAGCCGGTCGGTGCCGAGGCGGCTCAGGTCGTCGCGGCTGCGCCAGCCGCCGACCGCGACCGGCGCACCTGTGCGATAGCCGACGACGAAGCGGCCGCGCGGCGGCACGAAGTCAGCGGGATGGGTGGGGTCCGCATCGCCGCCATCCTCCCCACCGTAGAGCTCGACGTAGAACGCCAGCGCTCGGGCGACGAGCCCCTGGGCGTCGGGGTGGTCCAGCGGCAGGTCACGCAGCTCCAGCACGTGCCCACGGTAGGCGGCGGTGGCCCATCTCAGGGCAGCGGTGTCCCGCAGGCGTCGCAGAAGTGCGCCCGGGCGTCGTTGCGCACACCGCACCTCGAGCAGTGCGGCCCGCTCCGCTCCACCCCCGGCAGCTCGCGCCCGATCCCGAGCAATCCGCGGCCCTCGGTCAGGTAGGCGGCGGTGTCCTTGATCACCGGCGCGGTCTCGCCGGCGACGAACCGCGACGCCACCCCCAGGAAGCCGGCCCGGAGCATCCAGGCGCCCACCGCCATCAGGGGCATGCCGAGGAAGATCAGCCAGAAGTACCGGGGGCCGGTGATCGAGTCGTCGCTGAACGGATCGGCGTTGACGACATGGAGGAACGACACCAGCCCGCCGACCACGCAGCCGAGGCCGATCAACAACAGCGCCGCGCCCCCGGCGCGCAGAGACGTACGGACGCCTGACTGCTGGCGAAGACCGGGGTTGGCGACCATGGCGGGCTCCTGTATTCGGCGACGATGCGGTCTGCTGGGAGAATTCCCCCGACCTCGCCATTCAAAACGAAAGCCGGTCCGATGACGCTACGCATTCCTGCCGATCTCCTCCCCCGCGATGGCCGTTTCGGTTCTGGTCCGTCGAAGGTGCCGGACGGTCGTCTGGAGGGCCTGGCCGCGACCGGCCGCACGCTGATGGGCACGTCCCACCGGCAGCCGCCCGTGAAGCAGCTCGTCGGCCGGGTGCGCGCGGGGCTCGGTGAGCTGTTCCAGCTGCCGGAGGGCTACGAGGTTGTGCTCGGCAACGGCGGCTCGATCGGCTTCTTCTCGCTGGCGACCTACGCCCTGATCCGCGAGCGCAGCCAGCACGTCGTCTATGGCGAGTTCGCGAAGAAGTTCGCCCAGGAGGCGCAGTCGGCGCCGTGGCTGGGAGAGCCGACCATCGTGTCCGCCCCGCACGGCGAGCGCGCGCTGCCCGTCGCCGAGAGCGACGTCGACGTCTTCGCGTGGACCCACAACGAGACCTCGACCGGCGTGATGTCGCCGGTGCTGCGGCCCGAGGGCGCCACCGCCGATCAGCTCACCCTGGTCGACGCGACCTCGGCCGCCGGCGGTCTGCCGCTCGACGTACGGGAGAGCGACGTCTACTACTTCGCCCCGCAGAAGTCGTTCGCCTCGGACGGAGGCCTGTGGATCGCGCTGATGTCGCCGGCCGCGATCGCTCGGGCCCACGAGATCGACGGCGATCGGGCCGACGGGAAGCGCCACATCCCGGGCTTCTTCAACCTCGCCGAAGCGATCAAGCAGTCGCGCCTGGACCAGACCGTGAACACCCCCGCCGTCGCGACGCTGTGGCTGATGGCCGAGCAGCTCGACTGGATGAACGGTGCCGGTGGGCTCGACGGCATGGTCGCCCGGACCGCGGCCAGCGCGGAGGCGCTCTACGGCTGGGCCGAGGCCTCCTCGTACGCCTCGCCGTTCGTCGCGGACCCGGCGCACCGCTCGCCGGTCGTGGGCACCATCGAGCTCGACCCGGCGATCGACCGAGTCCGGGTGATGGACGTGCTGCGCGAGAACGGCGTCGTGGACGTCGACGCCTACCGCGGCGTCGGCACCAACCAGCTCCGCATCGCGATGTACCCCTCGGTCGACGCCGCCGACGTCACCGCCCTGACGCACTGCATCGACTACGTCGTAGAGAGCCTCTGAGCGGGCGGCCAGCCGCCGGGTCCGGCATCTGAGGTAGCGGTTCGGGAGGTCTCCCGATGTCGACGCCTACCTCAGAGGCCGAGTCTCGTGTCATGAACACTTACGACACGAGCTACATCCGAGCAGAGCACGCCTACCGAACCGCGCAGCTGCGCGAGCAGATCGTCGGCCCGCGCGAGGCGCGACGACTGCGCAAGCAGCGCAAACAGCGCCGGGAGGAGACCACCACCTGGGAATCCTGATGCGATCCCCTGCCCCACCGGGGATCATGTCCGACGTGCCACATGCTCGCCGGATCCTGGTTGGACGCCACGCCGAGCTGGAGGAGCTCTCCTCCGTGCTCGGCGTTGGTGCGTCCGGAGGGGCGTCCGAGGGGGCCCGTGCCCGCTCCGGTTCCCACGTCCTGCTCTCCGGCGACGCCGGGGTGGGCAAGACCCGGCTCGTGGACGAGCTCGCCGGACGCGCCCGGGACGCCGGCTGGCACGTCTACGTCGGCCACTGCCTCGACCTCGGGGAGAGCGCGCTCCCCTACCTGCCGTTCTCCGAGCTGCTCGACCGGCTCGCCACGGACCTGCCCGACGTCGTCGAGCAGGTCGGTCGCGACTATCCCGACCTCGGACGTCTCCAGCCCGTGCGCCGGCTCCTCGGCGCCACCGCGTCCCCGCTCGGCGAGGTCGACCGGGTCCAGATCTTCGAGGGCTTCCAGGCGCTGCTGGAGGCGCTGGCGGCCCATCGGCCCCTCGTGCTGGTCGTCGAGGACGTGCACTGGGCCGACCAGTCGACCCGCGACCTGCTCACCTTCCTCCTCACCCGCCCGCTCAGCGGACCCGTACGGATCGTCGCGTCCTACCGCACCGACGACCTGCATCGCCGCCATCCCCTGCGCCAACAGCTCGCCGCGTGGTCCCGGCTCCCGGCCGTCTCGCGTGTCGGGGTGGGGCCGCTCGAGGACCACGACGTACGCACGCTCGTCGTCGCCCTCGAACCGGCCACGACCGAGCGGGAGATCCTCGACATCGTGGCCCGCGCCGAGGGCAACGCGTTCTTCGTCGAGGAGCTGGTCGGTGCGGCCAGCGGGCCCGACCGCTGGGTGCCCGACGAGCTCGCCGACGTGCTCCTGGTCCGGATGGACCGGCTGGACGAGGCCACCCGCGGCCTCGTCCGCACCGCGAGCGCCGCAGGCCGCACGGTCACCCACCCGCTGCTCGCCGCCGTCGTCGACCTCGACGAGGAGGCACTCGACTCCGCCCTGCGCCAGGCCGTCGAGTCCCACGTCCTGGTGGCCGGCGAGGGACGGTACTGGTTCCGGCACGCCCTCCTCGGCGAGGCCGTCTACGACGACCTGCTGCCGGGACAGCGGACCCGGATCCACACCCGCTACGTGGCCGCGCTGTCCTCCGGCAGCGCACCCGGCACCGCCGCCGAGCTGGCCCGCCACGCCCGCCTGGCACACGACCTCGACACCGCCCTGAGCGCCAGCATCCGCGCCGGCGACGAGGCGGCGACGGTCGGCGGTCCGGCCGAGGCCGCCACCCACCTCGAGTACGCGCTGCAGCTGCTCGCCGATCCCGAGCGCGCCCTGCCCGAGGGCGAGGCGACCGTCCGCATCGCCGAGGCGGCCGTCGACGCCCTGCTCGCGGCCGGTCACACCGAGCGCGCCGCCCGCGTCGCCGCCGAGCAGGTCGCCCGCGTCCCCGTCGAGGACAACGACACCCGCGCCCGGCTGCTGACCGCCCAGGCGGTCAGCCTGGGCCTGCTCGACCACGGCGAGGTGGGTGCCGTCGATGTCTCGGCCGAGGCGGTCGCGGCCAGCGTCGACAGCGATCCGGCGCTGCGGGCCCGGGTGCTCGCCAACCACACCCAGATCCTCTACTGGCACGATCAGGCCGAGGAGGCCGAGCGCACCGGCCTGGAGGCGCTCGCGCTGGCCGAGCGGCTCAACCTGAGCCAGGTCGCCTCCGCTCTGGTCACCACGCTGAGCTCGGCGGGACGGATGAAGACGTCCCCGAGCAAGTTCCGCGCGATGATGCCGGCCGCCATCGAGCGGACCGTGGCCAGCGGCAACATCGCCGCCGAGCTCCAGGCCCGCTTCATCCTGGCCCGGTCCTACGAGGACGACGCCGAGTGGCCTGCCGCCGAGACGGCCTTCCGGGCGGTCGTCGAGCTCGGCGAGCGCACGGGGCGGCCGTGGGCGCCGTACGCCTTCGAGGCTCGACATCAGCTGTCCTGGGTCCTCTACGTCACCGGCCGCTGGGACGAGGCGCTCGACCTCCTGCGGACCGCACCGGCGGGCGCCCCGTCGAGCCAGGACGCCTGCCTCGACGCGGTCCGGCTCGCGATCCGGCAGGCCCGCGGCGAGCGGGTCCCGGCCCGGGTGCACCGCGCACACTGGGCGACCGACGCGCTGCTGGTGTCCTTCAGCGCCGGCACCGAGATCCGCGGCGCCGCGACCCCGCCGGACGCGCTGCGCAGCTACACCGACGCCACCGAGGCGATGGCGAGGGCGTGGGGTCCCGGCTACGGCGCGGTGATCCGGCTGGCCGCCACCACGCTGGGCCGGATCGCCGACCTCGTCGCGGTCGCCCCGGCCGAGGGCCGCGACCCGCGGCTCGCCGCGACGGCCGACGAGCTGCTCGGCGACGCGCTCCAGGCCCGGCACCGGCACGCTCCCGAGACGTGGGGGCCGGAGGGACACGCCTGGGATGCCCGGGTGCGTGCCGAGGGGTTGCGGCTGCGGTGGCTGCTGGGCGAGGACGGAGCCGGGCGCCCCGACCCCTCAGAGCTGGTCGAGGCATGGCAGGCGACGGAGGCGGCGTTCGCGCGCTTCGGCCATGCGTACGAGCTCGCGCTCGTGCGCGCGAGCTACGCGAACGCGCTCCAGTCCGCCGGCGACGCCGAGAGCGCCCGGGAGATGGCCGAGCGGGCCCGTGCCGTCGCCCGCGACCTCGGCGCCCGCCCGCTGCTCGCGACACTGGGCGATGCTGCCTCTCCGACCGCCCCGGCATCGACCTCGGCTTCGGCCGCCGGCCCGGCCCTCACGGCGCGCGAGCGCGAGATCCTGGCCCTGGTCGCGGACGGTCGCAGCAACGGCGCGATCGGCAAGCAGCTGTTCATCAGCACCAAGACCGTCTCGGTGCACGTCTCGAACATCCTGGCCAAGCTCGGCGCCTCCAGCCGCACCGAGGCGGCCGCGATCTCGCGCCGGCAGGGGCTGCTCGGCTAGCGACCCGTGGTCGAGTCGCCCAGTGGTTGAGGTGCCCGCTCAGTCCTCGTTCGCGATGAGCCGCAGCGTGGCCCGCTCGAGGGCGAGCTGCCGTTCGTCCGGGGTGGCGTGCGTGCGGGCGGTGGCGCGGGCGATCGTCCGGCCCTCCTCGTACGCGCTGACGACCCGGGGGTCGACGTACGAGCTGCGGGCCAGCGCCGGCGTGTTCCCGAGGAACTCCGAGACCTCCCGCATCGCCGCCGCGACGGTGCGCTTGC
This sequence comes from Nocardioides sp. JCM 18998, assembly GCF_055391535.1. Taxonomy (NCBI): domain Bacteria; kingdom Bacillati; phylum Actinomycetota; class Actinomycetes; order Propionibacteriales; family Nocardioidaceae; genus Nocardioides; species Nocardioides sp. JCM 18998. Next base: position 1,958,229 of record NZ_AP043886.1, on the reverse strand, counting down.
GCGCTGTCGCCGACCCCGCCTCCGGAGCCTCGGCGAGGGCTGCCGCGGCCAGCACCGTCGCGTGCCAGGTGCGGAAGTCCTTGGCAGTGGCATCGACACCGGTCACCTCGCGGACGTACTCGTTGACCAGCTGCGGCAGCATCGCCCGCCAGAGCCGGCCGTCACGGTAGGCGAGCAGCTGCTCGCCGCCGCGGCGGCGACGCATCACCTGCAGCGCCTCGTCGACCATCGCGTCGTCGATCTCGATGCGGTGGTCGACGCCGGACTTGCCGGTGAACGCGAAGACGAGGCGGTCCTGGACCCGGCGCACGTGCCGGCGCTGCAGGGTGGTCAGGCCGAAGGAGCCGTGCGCGTCGAGGTAGACGTCGTTGCCGATCCGGAAGTAGCCGAGGTCGAGCAGGCGTACGGCCACCGCGCAGGCCCGCTCCCGCGGCATCCCCTCGCGCCGCAGATCGGCCAGCACCTGGGCACGGGCCTTGCCGAGCGCGCGACCGAAGTCGAGCACCCGGTCGAACTTCTCCGCGTCCCGCCGGGTGCGCCAGTCGGGGTGGTAGAGGTACTGCCGCCGCCCGGCCGCGTCGGTCCCGACGGCCTGCAGGTGGCCGTGCGCGTACGGCGTGATCCACACGTCCTCCCAGGCAGGCGGGATCACGAGGGCCTCGATCCGCTCGACCTCCTCCCGCCCGAGACGCTCGCCGTGCTCGTCGAGGTAGGCGAAGCCACGGCCGGCCCGCCGTCGCGACCAGCCGGGCTGCTCGGGAGACGTTCGCCGCAGCCGGACCATGCCCGGCAGTACCCGCTCAGCGGCGGCGCAATGACCGCAGCAGCACGCCGATCGCGCCGATGCCGGCGAGCCCGCCGAGCGCCCAGGGCCACCAGGGGCGTCCAGTGTCCGAAGGTGACCGCAGGCCTTCGATCAGCGGCAGGGTGCTGCCGTTCCCGGCGGGACGGGCCCGCGCAGGCAGGTCGGTGGTGATCACCTCGGAGTGCACGCCCTCGCTGGAGAGCCAGACCGTGCCGTCCCGAGCGACCCCGACGCCCTCGCCCTGGTCCTGCCGCGGCAGCGGGAAGGAGGCGATCCTGTCCATCGAGGGCCACCGGTACGTGGTCGCGCTGAAGTAGCCGCGGACGATGACCGCGTCACCACCGGGGAGGAACGCGCCGTCGGTGGCCATCGGCAGCACCGCGCCGACCGGCAGCAGCGGGTTCTCGCGCCCGGCGACGAGATGCTCCGGAGCGGCGTACAGCGTGCCGCCGAGCCAGCCCTTGCTGGCGATGTAGAGCCGTCCGGTCGCGGGGTCGCACAGGAGCGTCTCGGCGTCGTGCGCACCGTCCGGGTAGGTCAGGTCGTAGACCGTCGGGTGCACCGTGCGTTCCCCGCGCCCGACCGGCACCTTCGCGACCTGGACGTGCTCGCGCGAGGCGCTGTTGTCCCCGATGTCGCCGACCCACACGTCCGTGCCCGAGGGAGCCGGCGCGAGCGCCTCGACGTCGCGCGGGCTCTCCTCCCAGTGGGTGACGCCGACCGTACGTCCGGCGCCGTCGACCACGAAGACGCGGCCGGTGTCGCCGGAGTCGTTGATAGTCGCGAACAGGTCACCGGAGGCGGACCCGTCGTCGAGCACGACTAGCGCGGACGCCTCGTCGATCGCGGCGTCCTGGAAGGTGAACCCCTGCGTCGCGGCGGATCCCGATGCCGACGATCCCAGGGCCAGTGCCAGCGCCGCGAGGGACCGGATCATCAGAGCTCGAGCAGCTCACCGAGCTTGGGCTTGATGGCCCACGCCTCGATCAGCTCGTCGTACTCCTTCTTCACGCTGCCGCCCTTGACCGCGCCGCCCGTGCGGACCGCGCGCAGCAGGGTGTTGCGGGGCGTGTGCTGGCTCTCGACGAACTGCACCACCTCGACCTTGTAGCCGCTCAGCCGCAGCAGCGAGGCCCGGATGGCGTCGGTGAGGGTGTCGGCCAGGCGCTCGCGCAGGATGCCGTGGCGGGTCACCATCGCGTACGGGGACGGGGTGGGCGTGCGGCGCATCTGGGCGGCGATGTCGTGGTGGCAACAAGGCGCGGCGAGCACCAGCGGCGCCTCCCACGCAACCGCGTGGGCGAGCGCGTCGTCGGTGGCGGTGTCGCAGGCGTGCAGAGCGAGCACCACGTCGGGCGCCTGGGCAAGCTCGACGCCGTCGATGGTGCCGACCACGAACTCCGCCATCACACCGAGCTTCTCGGCGACCTCGTTGTTGTGCCGGGCCGACTGCTCCTTGACGTCGACGCCGGTGACGACGACGGGCAGCCCGCGGACCTCGGTGAGGTAGCGCTGGGCGGCGAAGGTGAGGTAGCCGTTGCCGCAGCCGAGGTCGACGATCCGCAGCGGCTCCTCGGCCGTCGGTCGGCGCAGCCGCTTGGCCGACCACGCGTCCTCGATGGCCGCGGAGAGCTGGCGGAGGAACTCCTCGACCTGGCGGTACTTGGCCTGCCGGCTCGGCTTGAGCCGGCCGTCCTGGTCGGAGAGACCGAGTGCGACGAAGACGGCGTCGTCCTCGGGCAGCAGCCGCTCCTTGGCCTGGTCGTGCGAGCGGTCCACGAAGGTCGGAACATCGGCGGTCGAGCCTGTCGAGACCCCCTCGGAGGTCGAGCTGTCGCCGGAGGTCGAGACCCGGGTCGTGACCAGAGCGGTGTGGGGGGTCTTCGCCTCGATCGCGGTCTCGGTGGTCGCGCCGTCGACCAGCGCCGTCACCGTCCAGCGCCCGAAGGGCACGTCGAGCAGCGCGTCCAGGGCCTCGAGGTCGCCGACCGGGTGGTTGGCGGTGAAGGCCTGGGTGGCGTTGTACGTCGTGATCTGCAGGTGGGTGCCCGCCTTGAGGTCGACGTAGCGGATCTCGGCGCGCCGCCACTGCGGCGTGGTGCCGCGCTGCTTGCCGCTCGCGACCGCCTTGACCAGCACCTCGGGGTCGCGGATCAGCGAGCGCATCCTGTTCAGCGCGCGCAGCAGCGGCTCCGAGGTGCGCTCGCCCTTGCTCGGCTCGCTCATCGTCTCACCAGCTGCGCGACCACGACGATCACCAGCAGGGCGACCAGTGCGGTCGGGATGATGAGTCGGCGCTGGCGGGGATTCACCTGTTCAGTGTAGGAGCGGCAGGGGTCCCCTCCCGCATCACCGGAAGGCGCACCTCGCCGCTGTATACGGAGGGATACATCGCGAGGCGGCATACTCGGCCCCCGCTATGTATTGGTCTTTATAGGGCCCTATAAAGACCAATACAAAGCGTCGAGGAACCGCATGTACCCCTCTTTATACGAGAGGTGACACGCCGCCCTGCTGCGCCCCGCCGGGGGCGACCGGTCCGGCCCGGCGACCCGATCAGAGCTTCGAGGCGAAGAGCTCCGCGAGGTGCATCGTCGGGACGTCGGCCAGGTCGTCGAGCTGGACGCGGCAGGACATCCCGTCGGCCAGGATGACGGCCTCCGTGGACGCCGCCCGTACGGCGGGCATCAGGTGCGTCTCGGCCACGGCGACCGACACCTCGTAGTGACCCTCCTCGACGCCGAAGTTGCCGGCCAGGCCGCAGCAGCCGGCGACCTTGGTGACCGCGGCGCCGGCCTTCTCCAGCAGCGCCTGGTCGACCTTCCAGCCCATCACGGCGCTCTGGTGGCAGTGCGGCTGGGCGACGACCTCGACACCCGACAGGTCGGGCAGCGGCAGGTCCATCCTGGTGACCAGCTCGGCGAAGGTCAGCAGCCCCTCGGCGACGGTGACGGCCTCGGGTGCGTCGCTGAGCTCGAGCGAGTCCGAGCGCAGCGTCGCGGTGCAGGACGGCTCGAGGCCGAGCACCGGCACACCGGAGGCGATGTAGGGAGCGAGCGTGCGGACCGTACGGTCCATGATCTGCTTCGCCTTGTCGAGCTGACCGGTGGTGATCCAGGTCAGGCCGCAGCAGGCGTCGTCCTGGATGACCTTGACCCGCAGGCCCTGTGCCTCGAGGAACGCGATCGCCGCGAGGCCCGAGCGCGGGAAGAAGTGGTCGGTGAACGAGTCCGCCCAGACCCAGACGTCCGGGGCCTCGACGGGCTCGATCTCCGGATGATGAGCCTGTCGGGACGCGGCCGCACGGCGCAGCGTCTGGGTCGCGAAGGTCGGCACCGACCGGCGCTGGTCGAGCCCGGCCATCCACTTCGCGATCCGCGCGAACGGCGGCACCTTCATCATCAGGTTGACCAGGACCGCGAGCGGTGCCGCGAGGCGGGCCCACTTCGGCAGCTGGCCGAGGAAGAAGTGCGACCGGGGCCGCCTCTCCCCCAGCACGTCGTGCTTCTGGTGCAGCGACTCCGACTTGTAGGTCGCCATGTCGATGCCGCTGGGGCAGTCCGACGAGCAGCCCTTGCAGGCCAGGCACAGGTCGAGCGCCTCGCTCACGGCCGGGTCGGCGAGGCCCTGCACGAGGGCGCCGTCGAGCGCCTCCTGCAGCACGCGCGAGCGGCCGCGGGTGGAGTCCTTCTCGTCCATGGTGGCGAGGTAGGAGGGGCACATCACGCCGCTGGTCTTGGGGGCCACGCACTTGCCGACACCGGTGCAGCGGTGCACGGCCGCGCCCAGGTCGCCGTCGTCGTGGATCAGCTTGAGCCCGGTCCGCGGACGCGAGCGCGGCCGGACCGGCCGCAGGTCGTCGGTGATCGAGGCCGGGCCTGCGTCGGGGGCGGTGATGATGCCCGGGTTCATCAGGTTCTCGGGGTCGCAGACCGCCTTGACCTGCTTGAAGAGGTCGAGCGACCTCTCGTCGTACATGTAGGACAGCAGCTCGCCGCGGACGCGGCCGTCGCCGTGCTCGCCCGAGAGCGTGCCGCGGTACTCCTTGAGCTTGATCGCGCAGGCGGTCATGAACTCGCGGAAGAGCCGTGCCGACTCGGGCTTGCCGGCCTCGAACGGGAAGTCGATCCGGCAGTGGATGCAGCCGTCGCCGAAGTGGCCGTACGGGATGCCCTGGAGGCCGTGCGTCGCCAGGATCTCGTCGAAGTCGCGCAGCCAGGCGCCGAGGTGCTCCGGCGGGACCGCCGCGTCCTCCCAGCCCGAGTAGGCCGGCGTCTCCAGGGAGCGGCCGGCCAGGCCGGCGCCGTCCTCGCGGATCCGCCACAGCGCCGCGGCCTCGCCGGGGTCGGTGACCAGCCGGGTGGCGAGCGCGCCGCCGGCGGCCTCGAGCCGGGCGGTCACGTCGCGGGCATCGGCGCCTGCGACCTCGGCGAAGAGCCAGCCGCCGCCGCGGGGAAGGTCGGGGACCACCGAACCCTTGGCACGGACGAGCTCGACGATGCGGGCGTCGAGGCCTTCGCAGGCGATGAGCCGGCCGGGAGCGGCGGCGAGCAGCGCCGGTACGGCGTCGGCGGCCTCGGCCATCGTCGGGTAGCCGAGGACCAGCATCAGCCGGCCGGGCTCGTCGGTGACGAGGCGGACGGTGGTCTCCAGCACGGTCGCCAGGGAGCCCTCCGTACCGACCAGGAAGCGCTCGATCCGGCGGCGCTCGGGCAGCAGGTGCTCCAGCGAGTAGCCCGAGACCTGGCGGCCGAAGCGGCCGAACTCGGTGCGCAGGTGGGCCAGGTTGGCGTCCGCGATCGCGGCCAGTCGCTCCCCGGTGCGCGAGAGCCCGGAGATCGAGCCCCCGGAGGTCGAGCCTGTCGAGACCCCGCCGCCAACGGAGGTCGAGCCTGTCGAGACCCCGCCGCCAACGGAGGTCGAGCCTGTCGAGACCCCGAACGTCGCCCGCTCGCCGTTGCCGAACACGACGTCCATCGACTCGACGTTGTCCACGGTCCGGCCGTAGCCGAGCGCGCGCGAGCCACAGGCGTTGTTGCCGATCATGCCGCCGATGGTGCAGCGCGGGTGCGTCGACGGGTCGGGACCGAAGCGCAGGCCGTACGGAGCGGCGGCGCGCTGCAGGTCGGCGTGGACCACGCCCGGCTCGATCCGGGCCGTACGGGCCTCGGGGTCGATCTCCAGCACCCGGTTGAACCCGCGGGTGTCGACCACGATGCCGGGGCCGACCGCGTTGCCCGCGATCGAGGTGCCGGCGCCGCGCAGGGTGATCGGGATGCCGAGCGCCCGGGAGGCGTCGTGCACCGCGAGCAGGTCCTCGACGCTGCGGGCCTTGACCACGGCCTGCGGGATGACCCGGTAGAGCGACGCGTCGGAGGAGTAGAGGGCCCGGGCGAGCGTCGAGTCGTCGACCTCGCGCAGACCCCTCGAACGCAGTTCCGAAGCGAGATCAGCAGCGGCCAGGTCGGCAGCGGCCAGGTCAGGGGTCAGCGTCACCCGTTCATTCTCCCATCGACGCTCCGAAGATCCGAGCCAGGTCGTCCTCCGTAGGACGCTTCGGAGCGATCGAGAGCAGCCGCTCCTGCTTGAGCGCGCCGTCGACCAGGTCGGCGACGTCGCCGTGGGTGTAGCCGACCTCGCCCAGCCCGGCCGGCATCCCGATGTCGTCCATGAGGCGGCGCAGCACCCGCGGCAGCACGTCGGGGCCCTCCCCGGCGCTGTGCTCGCCGGTCGGGTCGAGGAGTCGGGCGGCCCGGAGGTGCCGCTCGGGCGAGGCCTCGAAGGTGAACCGGAACGCCTCCACCGCTGTCAACGCCACCGACATCCCGTGCGGGATCATCGGGTGGCCGGCCGGGTAGCCGTCGGGTGTGTAGTCCCGGACGCGGCCGGCGATCGGGTAGGCGTCCGCGTGCGGGATGTGCACGCCGGCGTTGCCGAAGCCGAGCCCGGCGAACGTCGCGGCCTGGGACATCTCCTCGCGCGCCCGAAGGGAGGCAGCGCTGTCGTCGGAGCCGTCCCGGACGGCCGCACGGAAGGACGTCGCCAGCAGGCTCATCGCCTTCTCCGACCACATGTCGGCGATCGGGTTGGCGCCGCAGTACGGCACCCGGGCCTCGGGCGTCTTGCGGTCGAAGGCGGTGTACGGCTTGGCGGTGTAGGACTCCAGCGCGTGACAGAGGATGTCCATGCCCGCCGAGGCGGTGACCATCGACGGCTGGGTCAGCGTCAGCGCGGGGTCGACGATGGCCAGGGTCGGGCGCAGCGCGGCGTGCGAGATGCCGGTCTTCACCTTGAGGGCGAGCACGTCGAGGACGCACACGGTGGTCGACTCGGCGCCCGTGCCGGTGGTGGTCGGCACGGCGATCAGCGGCAGCAGGGCGTTGGCCGGCGCCAGGGCGCGCCCGACCGGGGCGTTGACGTAGTCCATCAGCTCGCCGGGGTTGGTCAGCAGCAGGTTGACCGCCTTCGCGGTGTCGATCGACGACCCGCCGCCCAGCGCGACGATCGCGTCGTACGGCCCCTCCGAGCGCGCGAACCCGATCGCCAGCGCGAACGACTCGTCGGTCGGCTCCACCTGCACCCGGTCGAAGATCGTCACCTCGACCCCGGCCGCCCGGGCCTGCTCCGCCACCCGCGCCGGATGTCCGGTCGCCGCCACCCCCGCGTCGGTCACCAGCAGCACCCGCCGGGCCCCGCGCCGAGCCAGCTCCCACCCGATCTCGTCGGATGCTCCCCGCCCGAACTTCAGCGCCGGAGCCGCGTACGTGAACACCGTCTCACTCACCCCAGCAACCTATCCCCGACGTGGCCGCGCCGCGCCGACGGGCAGCGCCGCCGCAGGGGCGCTGCGCGGGGCGACGCCTGCCCCCAGGCGTGTGCGGACCGGCGGGGCGGCCCGGCCGAGCGAGCCGCGCGCCTCAGAGCGCAGCCAGCGCCGTCCGTACGACATCACGCACCAGCACTGCACCCGACTCGATCTCCGCCACAGCGACCCAGGAGGCCGCGTCCGTCGTCCGATCCTCCGGATCGGGCCTCGGTACGGCGCCGTCAGAGACCGTCGCGTCGAAGACGAGGTGGATCCCGTGGAACTCCTCGTGCCGCCCACTCGGCGCCTTCCCGGCGAACGCGATGTCGTCGACCGCGAGCAACGCGCCGGGGGTGGGGACCAGCCCGGTCTCCTCCTCGACCTCGCGCACGAGCGCGACGAGCGGTGCCTCACCGAAGTCGATGCCACCGCCGGGCAGGTTCCACTGCCCGGGGTGCGGGCTGTGCACGGAGTTGCGGCACAGCAGCACCTCCTCGCCGGCGACTCCGTCGCGCCGGATCAGCGCGTACGCCGAGATCCGCTGCACCCGGGTCGGCCGATGCGCGCCCAGCGCGTCCCGGACGAGCGGCACCGTCGGCACCGTCCCGTCGAGCACCTGCGCGAGCGGGTGCCAGGCGGCCTCGGCGGTGGTGCCACCGACCTCGACGGTCCTCGGCGCGGGCGCATCGGCGGCCACCCAGCCGTCGTAGACGATCCGCAGCGCGTGCGCGTCGACCTTGCGGCCGCGCCACAGTCGCTGGCCGTGGTGGCTGAAGACGTGGGCGGTGTCCCCGACGGTGGCCGCCAGCCCGGTCTCCTCGCGGACCTCGCGGACGACGGCGGCGCGGGGGTCCTCGCCGTGGTCGATCCCGCCACCGGGGAGGGTCCAGATCTCCTCGTCGGTGACGATCGCCGAGAGCCGGCTCATCAGGATCTCCAGCTCGCCGGTGTCCGAGACCCGCTGGATGATGGCGTACGCGGCGACGCGCTGGCGGCGCGGCAGGCGCCGCGGCGCTCCTCCCCGGGCCATCAGCGGCTCCCGAACAGGGGGCGCTCGTCGCCCGCGAGATCGCGCCGGGCGACGGAGCGGCCGGCCCGGCGCCAGATCCTCGCAACCAGGTCGCGGTCCTCGTCGGTGACGAGGTTGCCCATCCAGCGCAGCGCGAGCTGCATCATCCAGGTCGAGCGCATCCCGATCGGGCCGAGCGCGGCCACGATCCTGGGGTTGGTGGCGATCTCGGCGACCCGGCGCGCGACGGCGAACGACTCGCCGTAGTGCCCGCGCAGCAGCTCGGGCCACAGCGCCTCGAGGGAGACGTGGCGCGAGGCGCTGAGCACCTCGGCGATGAGCCGCCCGGTCTCCAGGCCGTAGTCGATGCCCTCGCCGTTGAGCGGGTTCACGCAGGCGGCGGCGTCGCCGATCAGCGCCCAGTTCGGTCCGGCGACCCCGGTCACGGCGCCGCCCATCGGCAGCAGGGCGGAGGCCTCCGCGCGCAGGTCGCCCGTCAGGCCGAACTCCTCGCGGATCGTGTCGGCATAGACCCGCATCAGCGGCTTGATCGCGACGTCGGCGGGCCGCTTGGCTGTCGCGAGGGTGCCGGCGCCGAGGTTGACCTCACCGGTCCCGAGCGGGAAGACCCAGCCGTAGCCCGACAGAAGCGGGCGCGCTCCGGTGCTGTCGGCGGGGCCGCGCAGCTCGAGGTGGGAGCTGATCCAGGGGTCGTCGGTACGGTCCGAGGTGACGTACGAGCGCCCGGCCACGCCGTATACGGTGTCGCGGTGCCACACGCGCCCGAGCAGCTTGCCCAGCGGCGAGCGAACGCCGTCGGCGACTACCACCCGCTGGCAGGCGATCTCGATACGCTCGCTGGCGCTCGCTACTCGATCACCGGAACCGCCGGTCGAGTGCGTCTCGTCGCGACCGGCGTCCCGCTCGCTGGTCGAGTGCGTCGCGTCGCGACCGGCGTCCCGCTCGCTGGTCGAGTGCGTCGCGAGGGACGAGCGACGTGTATCGGGACCCGACCCTCGCCGCTCGAAGATGACGGCCGCGATCCGGCCGTCCGCGCCCGTGCGTACGTCCACCGCGCGCAGCCCGTCGACGGCCACCGCCCCCGCCTTGATGGCGGTGGTGCGGAGGTGGTCGTCGAGCTCGGTGCGGGCGACCGCGGAGCCCCAGTCGGGCAGCGACCCACCCGGCCAGCGCAGCTCCAGCGTCTGACCGAAGCCGTGCGCTCGCAGACCCTGGTTGACCGTATGCGTGCGCACCCAGTCCTCCAGGCCGAGCCGGGTCAGCTCGGCGATCGCCCGCGGGGTCAGGCCGTCGCCGCAGGTCTTGTCCCGCGGGTACTCGGCCGCGTCCACCAGCACGACGCCGATGCCCGCGCGGGCCAGCCAGGCGGCCGCCGAGGAGCCGGCCGGCCCCGCCCCGACGACGAGGACATCGGTCGACGGGGGAAGCGCGGTCATGCGCGAAGGCTACCTGCCCGTCACGGACGCTTCCTCAACGCCTGATGGCTCAGCTGCCAGCCGCCGCCGCTGTGTCCGAGGGGCTTCGCGCAGGCCAGGGTCTTGTAGGCGACGAACTGGCTCTCGAACGAGTTCGGCACGTAGACCCGGAAGCCGTCGGCCTTCGTCGGACGGCACTCCCGCTTCGGGAAGTCGAGCGCATTGGCGACCTGCACGAGGCTGCTCGCCCACTGGCCCGGCCTGAGCACGAAGCTGCGCACCGGCGTTCCCGGCGCTCGCATCGCCGGCGAGCCGAGCTGGGTGCCGTTGCCGTGACCGACGAGCGAGAGCCCGCCGTAGCCACCGGTGCGGCACGCATGGTCGCTGACGTTGCGGTAGCGGAGCGTGACGTACGCGCTGCCCGCGGCGGCACCCTTCGTGTGCAGCGAGACGCGCAGGTCGGCGTTGCCGCACTGCGGAGTGCTCGCCTGCGCGGCTCCGGCGGGCAGGACACCCAGACCGGCCGCCAGGATCGCGGTGCCGAGGAGTGCTCGGGTCAGGTTCTTCATCGTCGTTCCTCCGATCGATTCGTCACCTACAACACTCCGGTACCCGCTGGGTGGTTGCACCATCTCGGCCCCGCATGCGACGGGCCCGGTTGCGGAGACACAAACCGGATCTCAACGCCGAAGCCCCGCCCGAGCAAGCTCGGGCGGGGCTTCGTCTACTCGATCTGGTTCTTACACCAGAACTGAGCGCGCTTGCGCGCGTCAGTTCTGGTAGGAACCAAAGTCGAAGTCATCCAGAGCGACGGCCTGACCGGACCCGGCGGAGCCGAAGTCGTAGTCGTAGCTGTCGTAGCCGGTGACGGAGTAGGCCGCGGCGCGGGCCTCCTCGGTCGGCTCGACCCGGATGTTGCGGTAGCGCTCGAGGCCGGTACCGGCCGGGATGAGCTTACCGATGATGACGTTCTCCTTCAGGCCGCGGAGGCTGTCGGAGCGACCGTTGATCGCCGCGTCGGTGAGGACTCGGGTGGTCTCCTGGAAGGAGGCCGCCGAGAGCCACGACTCGGTGGCGAGCGAGGCCTTGGTGATGCCCATCAGCTCCGGACGACCCGAGGCCGGCTTGCCGCCCTCGGAGACGACCCGACGGTTCTCGGACTCGAAGACCACACGGTCCACGAGGTCCGACGGGAGCAGGTTGGTCTCGCCCGACTCCAGCACCGTGATCCGGCGCAGCATCTGCCGCACGATGATCTCGATGTGCTTGGCGTGGATGGACACACCCTGGCTCTTGTAGACGGCCTGGACCTCGTCGACGAGGTGCTGCTGCGTCGCCCGGATGCCGAGGATGCGGAGCACCTCCTTCGGGTCCTGCGTACCGGCGGTGAGCATCTGGCCGACCTCGATGTGGTCGCCGTCGGCCACCAGCAGGCGCGAGCGGCGCGAGACGACGTACTCGATGACGTCCGAGCCGTCGTCGGGCTTGACGAGGACCTTGCGGGCCTTGTCGGTCTCCTCGATCTCCACGCGGCCGGCGGCCTCGGAGATCGGGGCGACGCCCTTCGGCGTACGGGCCTCGAAGAGCTCGACGACACGCGGGAGACCCTGCGTGATGTCGGCGGCCGAGGCGACACCACCGGTGTGGAAGGTACGCATGGTCAGCTGCGTGCCGGGCTCACCGATCGACTGGGCCGCGATGATGCCGACGGCCTCACCGATGTCGACGAGCTTGCCGGTGGCCAGCGAGCGGCCGTAGCACTTGGCACACGTGCCGGTCTTGGCCTCACAGGTCAGGACCGAGCGGACCTTGATCTCCACGACGCCGGCGGCGACGAGCTCGGCGATCTTGACGTCACCGATGTCCGAGCCGGCCGGGGCGAGGACCTCGCCCGTGGTCGGGTGGACGACCTCCTCGGCCGCGGTGCGGGCGTAGGCGGTGGTCTCGACGTCCTCGTGCGTGATGTCGACCTTGTGACCACGCTCGGTGCCGCAGTCCTCCTCGCGGATGATGACGTCCTGCGAGACGTCCACCAGACGACGGGTCAGGTAGCCCGAGTCGGCGGTACGCAGCGCGGTGTCGGCCAGACCCTTACGAGCACCGTGGGTCGAGATGAAGTACTCGAGCACGGAGAGACCCTCGCGGAAGTTGGCCTTGATCGGCCGCGGGATGATCTCGCCCTTCGGGTTCGCCACGAGGCCTCGCATAGCGCCGACCTGGCGGATCTGGTTGAAGTTACCCGAGGCACCGGAGGTGACCTGCATGAAGATCGGGTTCTTCTTGTCGAACGCGTCCTCCATGGCCTGGCCGACGACCTTGGCGGCCTCGGTCCAGATCTCGACGAGCTCCTGACGGCGCTCCTCGTCGGTGACCAGACCGCGCTCGAACTGCTTCTGGATCTTCGCGGCCTTGGCCTCGAACTCGCCGAGGATCTCGGCCTTGTTCGGCGGCGTGGTGACGTCGTCGATCGAGACCGTGACGCCCGAGCGGGTCGCCCAGTGGAAGCCGTTGTCCTTCAGCGCGTCCAGCGACGCCGCGACCTCGACCTTGGTGTAGCGCTCGGCCAGGTCGTTGACGATCGCGCCCAGCTGCTTCTTGCCCACCTCGTAGTTCACGAACGGGTAGTCGCCCGGCAGGGTGTCGTTGAAGATCGTGCGACCGAGGGTGGTCTCCACGATCTCCCCGTCGTTGGTGTCGTCGAGGCGAATGCGAATCTTCGACTGCAGCGTGATCTCGCGGCGGTCGAACGCCATGATCGCCTCGGCCTGCGAGCCGAAGGAACGACCCTCGCCCGGCTGGTCGTCGCGGTCGGCCGTGAGGAAGAACAGACCGATGATCATGTCCTGCGACGGCATGGTGACCGGACGGCCGTCCGACGGCTTGAGGATGTTGTTGGTCGAGAGCATCAGGATGCGGGCCTCGGCCTGGGCCTCCGCCGACAGCGGCAGGTGCACAGCCATCTGGTCGCCGTCGAAGTCGGCGTTGAAGGCGCCACAGACCAGCGGGTGCAGCTGGATGGCCTTGCCCTCGATCAGCTGGGGCTCGAACGCCTGGATGCCGAGACGGTGCAGCGTGGGCGCACGGTTGAGCAGGACAGGGTGCTCGGTGATGACCTCTTCGAGGACATCCCAGACGACCGGACGAGCGCGCTCGACCATCCGCTTGGCGGACTTGATGTTCTGCGCGTGGGACAGGTCCACGAGGCGCTTCATCACGAACGGCTTGAACAGCTCGAGCGCCATCTGCTTGGGCAGACCGCACTGGTGCAGCTTGAGCTGCGGGCCCGAGACGATGACCGAACGGCCCGAGTAGTCGACGCGCTTGCCGAGCAGGTTCTGACGGAAGCGACCCTGCTTGCCCTTGAGCATGTCGGAGAGCGACTTGAGCGGGCGGTTGCCGGGACCGGTGACCGGGCGACCACGACGGCCGTTGTCGAACAGCGAGTCGACGGCCTCCTGCAGCATCCGCTTCTCGTTGTTCACGATGATCTCGGGGGCACCGAGGTCAAGGAGACGCTTGAGGCGGTTGTTGCGGTTGATCACACGACGGTAGAGGTCGTTGAGGTCGGAGGTCGCGAAGCGGCCACCGTCGAGCTGCACCATCGGGCGCAGGTCCGGCGGGATGACCGGGACGGCGTCGAGGACCATGCCGACCGGCTTGTTGCCGGTCTTGCGGAACGCGTCGACGACCTTGAGACGCTTGAGGGCGCGGACCTTGCGCTGACCCTTGCCGGTGGCGATGGTCTCGCGGAGGTTCTCGACCTCCTGGTCGATGTCGAAGTCCTGGAGGCGCTTCTGGATCGCCGTGGCGCCCATGAAGCCCTCGAAGTACTTGCCGAACCAGTTCTTCATCTCGCGGTAGAGGAGCTCATCGCCCATCAGGTCCTGGACCTTGAGGCTCTTGAACGTGTCCCACACCTCGTCGAGGCGCGCGATCTCGCGCTCGCTGCGGTCACGCAGCTGCTTCATCTCGCGCTCGGCACCGTCGCGGACCTTGCGCTTGGCGTCGGCCTTGGCGCCCTCCGCCTCGAGAGCCGCGAGGTCCTCCTCGAGCTTCTTGGCGCGGTCGTTGATGGCGACGTCCATGCGGTTCGTCAGCATCTTGCGCTGCTGGTCGACCTTCGCCTCGAGAGAGGACAGGTCGCGGTGACGCGCCTCCTCGTCGACGGAGGTGATCATGTACGCCGCGAAGTAGATGACCTTCTCGAGGTCCTTCGGGGCGAGGTCGAGCAGGTAGCCCAGCCGCGACGGAACGCCCTTGAAGTACCAGATGTGGGTCACGGGAGCGGCGAGTTCGATGTGACCCATCCGCTCACGACGCACCTTCGAGCGGGTGACCTCGACGCCACAGCGCTCGCAGATGATGCCCTTGAAGCGCACGCGCTTGTACTTGCCGCAGTAGCACTCCCAGTCCCGGGTGGGACCGAAGATCTTCTCGCAGAAGAGGCCGTCACGCTCGGGCTTGAGCGTGCGGTAGTTGATCGTCTCCGGCTTCTTGACCTCACCGTGGCTCCACGTGCGGATTTCCTCCGCAGTGGCCAGGCCGATCCGAAGCTGGTCGAAGAAGTTAACGTCGAGCACTTTGGCTTCTAGTCCTTCGTTAGTTCTCGAAATTGAAGTCAGATGGGACTGAGGTGGTCTCGATACGCCCTCGCCTAGCGGCTCGGGCTGCTCGACCAGCGGTCTCCCGCCGATCGAGCAGCGCCGAGGCGCGTATCGAGATCACGCTCAGACTTCTTCGACCGAGCTGGGCTCGCGCCGGGACAGGTCGATGCCGAGCTCCTCGGCGGCGCGGAAGACGTCCTCCTCCGCGTCACGCAGCTCGATCTGCGTGCCGTCCTGGCTGAGCACCTCGACGTTGAGGCACAGCGACTGCATCTCCTTGACGAGAACCTTGAACGACTCCGGGATGCCCGAGTCGGGGATGTTCTCGCCCTTCACGATCGCCTCGTAGACCTTCACGCGGCCCGGGACGTCGTCGGACTTGATGGTCAGGAGCTCCTGCAGGGCGTAGGCGGCGCCGTACGCCTCCATCGCCCAGACCTCCATCTCACCGAAGCGCTGACCGCCGAACTGGGCCTTACCGCCGAGCGGCTGCTGCGTGATCATCGAGTACGGACCCGTGCTGCGGGCGTGGATCTTGTCGTCCACGAGGTGGTGCAGCTTGAGGATGTACTTGTAGCCCACGGCCACCGGCTCCGGGAACGGCTCGCCGGAGCGACCGTCGAAGAGCCGGGCCTTGCCGTTGTCGCCGACCAGGCGGATGCCGTCGCGGTTCGGCAGGGTGGCGCCGAGCAGACCGATGATCTCGTCCTCGCGGGCACCGTCGAAGACCGGCGTCGCGACCTTCGTGCCCGGGTCGGCCTTCTCGACACCGATGGAGATCAGGCGCTTGGCCCAGTCGGTGTCCAGCTTGTCGCCGGTGAGGTTGAGGTCCCAGCCCTGGTTGGCGAGCCAACCGAGGTGGAGCTCGAGGATCTGGCCGATGTTCATTCGACGCGGGACACCGAGCGGGTTGAGGATCACGTCGACCGGGGTGCCGTCCTCCATGAACGGCATGTCCTCGATCGGCAGGATCTTCGCGATGACGCCCTTGTTGCCGTGACGGCCGGCGAGCTTGTCACCGACGGAGATCTTGCGCTTCTGGGCGACGTAGACCCGCACGAGCTGGTTGACGCCCGGGGGAAGCTCGTCGCCGTCCTCGCGGTCGAAGACGCGGACACCGATGACGGTGCCCTCCTCGCCGTGCGGCACCTTCATGGAGGTGTCGCGGACCTCGCGGGCCTTCTCACCGAAGATGGCGCGCAGCAGGCGCTCCTCAGGGGTCAGCTCGGTCTCGCCCTTCGGGGTGACCTTGCCGACGAGGATGTCACCGGTGGTCACCTCGGCGCCGATGCGGATGATGCCGCGCTCGTCGAGGTCGGCCAGCATCTCCTCGGAGACGTTCGGGATGTCCCGGGTGATCTCCTCCGGACCCAGCTTGGTGTCGCGGGCGTCGACCTCGTGCTCCTCGATGTGGATCGAGGTGAGGTAGTCCTCCTGCACGAGGCGCTGCGACAGGATGATCGCGTCCTCGTAGTTGTGACCCTGCCACGGCATGAACGCGACGAGCAGGTTCTGGCCCAGGGCCATCTCGGCGTCGTCGGTGCACGGACCGTCGGCGATCGGCGAGCCGACCTCGAGACGGTCGCCCTCGCGGACCAGCGGGCGCTGGTTGATGCAGGTGCCCTGGTTGGAGCGCTGGAACTTGGCGAGCTTGTACGTGGTGTACGTGCCGTCGTCGTTCATCGACTCGACGAGGTCGGCGGAGACCTCCTTGACCACACCGGCCTTCGTCGCGGTGACAACGTCACCGGCGTCGACGGCGGCGCGGTACTCGATGCCCGTGCCGACGAGCGGCGCCATGCTGCGGACCAGCGGAACGGCCTGGCGCTGCATGTTGGCACCCATCAGGGCGCGGTTGGCGTCGTCGTGCTCGAGGAACGGGATGAGCGCGGTCGCGACCGAGACCATCTGGCGCGGCGAGACGTCCATGTAGTCGACCTCGGCCGCGGGGACCTCGCCGACCTCGCCCTCGCGCTGGCGGACCAGGACGCGCTCGTCGACGAAGGCACCGGCCGCGTCGAGCCCGGCGTTGGCCTGCGCGATGACGTAGCGGTCCTCGTCGTCAGCGGTCAGGTAGTCGATCTTGTCCGTGACCTTGCCGTCGACGACCTTGCGGTACGGGGTCTCGACGAAGCCGAACGGGTTGATCCGGCCGAAGGACGCGAGCGAGCCGATCAGGCCGATGTTCGGGCCTTCCGGCGTCTCGATCGGGCACATGCGGCCGTAGTGCGACGGGTGGACGTCTCGGACCTCCATGCCGGCGCGGTCGCGGGAGAGACCACCCGGGCCGAGGGCGGAGAGACGACGCTTGTGCGTCAGGCCCGCGATCGGGTTGGTCTGGTCCATGAACTGCGACAGCTGCGAGGTCCCGAAGAACTCCTTCAGCGCCGCGACGACCGGGCGGATGTTGATCAGCGACTGCGGCGTGATCGCCTCGACGTCCTGCGTCGTCATCCGCTCGCGGACGACGCGCTCCATGCGGGCGAGACCGGTGCGGAGCTGGTTCTGGATCAGCTCGCCGACCGTACGCATGCGGCGGTTGCCGAAGTGGTCGATGTCGTCAGCGGCGACCTCGAGCGGGCCGGCCGGGGCCTCGACCTCGGTCTGGCCGTCGTGCAGCGCGACGATGTAGCGGATCGCGGCGACGATGTCGTCGACGGTCAGGGTCTGCTGGTCGAACGCCTCGGTCAGGCCGAGCTTCTTGTTCACCTTGTAGCGGCCGACCTTGGCGAGGTCGTAGCGCTTCGGGTTGAAGTAGTAGTTGTTCAGCAGCGTCTGCGCGGCCTCGCGCGTCGGCGGCTCGCCCGGGCGGAGCTTGCGGTAGATGTCCAGGAGCGCGGAGTCCTGGTCGGCGATGTTGTCCTTCTCGAGGGTCAGCATCATCGACTCGTACTGGCCGAACTCTTCGCGGATCTGCTCGTTGGTCCAACCGAGGGCCTTGAGGAGAACCGTGACGTTCTGCTTGCGCTTGCGGTCGAGGCGGACGCCGACCAGGTCGCGCTTGTCGATCTCGAACTCGAGCCACGCGCCGCGGCTCGGGATGAGCTTGGCCGTGAAGATGTCCTTGTCGGACGTCTTGTCGGCGGCACGCTCGAAGTAGACGCCCGGCGAGCGGACCAGCTGCGAGACGACGACACGCTCGGTGCCGTTGATGATGAAGGTGCCCTTGTCGGTCATGAGCGGGAAGTCGCCCATGAAGACCGTCTGGCCCTTGATCTCGCCGGTGTCGTTGTTGGTGAACTCCGCAGACACGTAGAGCGGAGCGGAGTAGGTGAAGTCCTTCTCCTTGCACTCGTCGACGGTGTACTTCGGGTCGTAGAAGACCGGGTTGTCGAACGAGAGCGACATGGTCTCCGAGAAGTCCTCGATCGGGGAGATCTCCTCGAAGATCTCCTCAAGACCCGACTTCTGCGAGACGTCCTCGCCGGCGGCCGCACGGGCAGCCAGGCGCTCCTTGTGGACGTCGTTGCCGACGAGCCAGTCGAAGGAGTCGGTCTGAAGTGCGAGAAGCTGCGGGAGCTCGAGAGGCTCCTGGATCTTTGCGAACGAGATGCGGCGAGAGGTACCAGAGGCGGTGGTGCTGCGCGCGGCCAAGAGGTTTCCTTGCGAGTCGCTGGCTGATGTCGCTGCCCCCCTCTCCTTCCGCCACCGGGCAGGCAGAAGGGCATTTGAGGGCATGCGCAAAGAGCAACGATAGCGCAAAAATGCGGCCGCCACAATACTGCAGGCAGTCAGGCGGCTGCGTCCGGACGATCATGCGCCTCACGGACGCTGAGGTCAAGCAGCAGCGCCGCTACTGCGGGATCTGATCGGTGTTCATCCCGTCGACCAGCCAGCGGTCCCCGACCCGTTGCATCGTGAGGGTGACCTGGTCCTGGTAGCTGATCGGCGTCGTATTCGCCTTGTTGGTCGTGGGGCGGTCGACGAAGAGCAGCACCTGCACCCGATCCCCTCCGGCCCGCACGATCGCCGAGCCGACCACCTTGGTGGTGATCGCCGTCTGGGTGCTGACCGCGGAGGCCTTCAGCTTGTCGAAGAGCTTGTCGTACGCCGTCCGGTAGCTGTCGGTCATCACATCACCGGCCGCCTTCTGGTCCGCGTCGAGGTGGCGATAGTCGTACGACAGCACCGGCACGACGGCCGCCTTCGCCGCCGCCACGGCCGCGATCGCGGGCTGCTCGATGTCGGTCACCTTCGAGCCGCTGGTCACCTGCGCGCTGTCCTGCACGATCGGGTCGGGCACCGGCCGCGAGCCGAGGATCGCGGCGAGCGCCACCGCCGCGACCGCGACGACGCCGACGGTCGCGAGCACCCATCCCGGTACGACGTACGGCGCCCGTACGGAGGTCGAGCCCGTCGAGACCCCCTCGGAGGTCGAGCCCGTCGAGACCCCCTCGGAGGTCGAGCCCGTCGAGACCCCCTCGGAGGTCGAGCCCGTCGAGACGCCGTCGGTGGTCGAGCCTGTCGAGACCCCCGCAGGCTCGACCACCGCAGGCTCGACCACCGCAGGCTCGACCACCGCAGGCTCGAGTTCCGGGGCCTCGACCACCGCGGGCTCGGGGAGCTGGGCGTCGTAGGCGCTGCGCCGGGCCGAGTCGAGCAGCACCGATGCGGCCTCGTTGAGGGTGGCGAAGCGGCGCTCGGTCGGATCGAGGTCGGCGATCGCACCGCGCCAGGCGGCCCGGATCTCGTCGGTGCCGGCCGTCGGCTCGACGTCGAGCAGGTCGTACCAGGTGGGGGTCGTCACTGGGCCGCTCCGTCCGTCGAGCCGGTCGTACCGGCGGTGTCCGCCTGGGAGACCGGGGTGAAGCTGTCGATCAGCCAGGTGCCGTTGCTCTTCACCAGGCTGACCTCGAAGCGGAACGGCGAGGGGTTCGCCGCGACGTACTGGGTCGACCCCTTCTTCTTCGGGTAGGAGTTGGTGAAGGCGCCCGCGACGAGTGCGGTGGCGGTGCCGGCGTCGGGCGCAGGGTCGAGCGCGGCGACACCGGTCGAGTAGACCTCGGCGCTGCGCTTCACCCCGAGCTGGGTGACGGTCGCCTGGACCAGCGGCACGCCGTTCTTCTCGAAGTCGGTGCGGTACTTGGCGGTGATCACCTGGTCGACCTGGTCGCGGTACGTCGAGATCTGGCCGTTCTGGACCATGTCCGGGCCGTAGGTGTTGACCCGCAGCACGAACTGCCGGGCCTGCGACATGATCGTGTCGCGCTCAGCCTGGAGCGAGTCGTCGCCCGAGAACGCGCTGCTCACCCGGTGCCAGCCCGAGCCGGAGCCGTCGTCGGCGACCCGGGAGCCGAGGTAGCCCAGCGAACCGACGATCACCACGACCAGCAATCCCAGGACGCCCCAGCGCAGGCGAGCCGATGTCATTGCTGGTAGAGCCACGTCCAGACGTCCTTCGTGTCGTTCGAGGTGGAGGCGTCCGAAGAACGCGTCCGCGGGTCGCCCCAGGTCAGTCGGCCGGTCGCCTCGTCGTACGAGGCCACCGCCGGCGCGCGGTAGTCGGCCGCCGCACGTGGATGATAGTTCTGCGCCCCACGCGCGTTGCTCTTGCTCGCCGGCTCGGTGCACTGCGCCTGCGTGTTCATGTCCCGCGGGGTGGTGTCCTGCGGTGCCCGTTCCACGGTCGACTCATACCCGCCGTGACAGACCGGCTGGGTCGTGAGGATCAGGCCGAAGCGGGCGTTCCAGGTGCCGTCGGAGCCCTTCTCCAGCACCGAGAAGCCGCCCTCGGTGACGTAGGGGTAGACGACCAGCACGTAGCGCAGGCCGGGGAGGTGCTCGTCGACGATCTTGCCGGTGGTGAGCGCCTCGGAGATGACCTCGCCGAGGTCGACGCCGTTGCGGTCGAGGAACTCGCGCAGCTCGGTCGCGCCGGCCGAGCCGTTCGCGAGCAGCTTGACCAGGTCGTGGTTGGACGCCGTCAGCGTGTCCGTGACCAGCGACAGGTCGCGCGAGAACGACCGGATCGCACCCTCGGTGTCGGACTGGGTCTTGAGCACCTTGTTGCCGTCCTTGAGCAGGGCGGTGGTGACGTCGAAGTTCTGGTCGGCGGTGGTGACGAAGGCGCTGCCGGTGTCGAGGATCGTCTGCAGTTCCTGACCGGTGCCGGCGAAGGCGGTGCCGAGCTCGGTCAGCGTCGTCTGCAGAGCCTGCTGGTCGACGGAGTCCACCGTGGTGCTGACGTCACCGAGGAGCTTGTCGGTGGCGATCGGGATCTCGGTGTCGCTCTGCGCGATGGTCGAGCCGTCCTTGAGGTAGGGGCCGCTCTTGGTCTGGGGCTGCAGCTCGACGTACTGCTCGCCGACGGCAGACCGGTTGCCGACCACTGCGAGGGTCTTGGACGGGATCGTCGCCTGCGACTTGTCGATGTCGAGGTAGACGTCGACGCCGGAGGAGGTGAGCTCGAGCTTGCCGACCTGGCCGACCTTGACGCCGCGGTAGGAGACCTCGCCGCCCTGGTAGATGCCGCCGGAGTCCGGGAAGTGCGCGACCACGGTGTAGGTGGTGGCGTGCACCAGCCGATCGAGATGGGCGTAGCGGGCGCCGGTGAAGCTGACGCCGAGGAGCGTGATGAGGACGAAGACGGCCAGCTGGATCTTGGTGCGGCGGGTGATCATCGCGCTCCTCCCGTGGCGGTGGCCGAGGTCATCGGCGGGACGAGCAGGGCGACCAGATCGGGGTCGTAGAGCGCACTGAGCGCGCCGTACGTGGGGCCCTTCGGGCTCTGGTCGTACGAGACACCGGCCCGCTCGGCACCGGGTGCCTGCTGGCGCAGGCCGAGCAGGCCGAGCCCGAGGAGCCCGCCGGAGCCGGTCGTCGATCCCCCGCTGGGTGAGCCGGTGTTGTCGGACGAGGTCGTGCCGGCGCCCAGGATCGGGCCGAGCAGGTTGCCGAGCTGCTTGGGCAGGATCTGGGTCAGGTTGGGCAGGCCCGGGATCAGGTTGAGCAGCTTGCAGACGGTGGTCTTGGCGTTGGCGGTCTTGAGGCACTCGCTCTTGAGCTGGGCGAGCGCCTTCACCGAGGCCAGCACGTCGATGCACTTCTGGCTGGTCAGGCTCAGCGAGCTGATGCAGCCCAGCACCTCGTTGATCACGGTGCCAGGGGCGATCGCGCTCGGCACGAGGTTGCTCAGGCCGTTGGAGAGCAGGTCGGAGAGGTCCAGGTTGAGCCGCATGTCGAGGTTGACGAAGTCACCCATGTGCAGGTTGCGGGCGGCCTGGGGCGTACCGCCGACGGAGGCGTCCACGAACGGGTAGGTCAGCAGCGTGTTGAACGCGCTGACGAAGTGATCGCCCGAGCGCGCCAGCGAGGTGAGCACCGGCTGGAGGTTCTTGACGATGTCGATCGTCCCCTGCTTCGAGGCGTTGATCACCCGGACGCCGGTGTCACCCAGCTTGCTCAGCGCCTGCAGCATCGTGACCAGGTCCTGACGCTGCTGGTCGATGCTGCTCAGCGCGCTCGGCAGCTGCTCGAGGGTGGCGTCGATCGTCTTCTCCTGCGACTTGGCGGTCGCGGAGAGCTTGGCCACCGCGTCGAGCGCATCGGTGATCTCCTGCTTGTGCTCGTCGAGGTTCTTCGCGAACACGTCGACCTGGGTGAGCACCGACCTGGCGGCGTCCTCGTGGCCGGCGAGCGCCTTGTTGAGCTCGGTGGAGATGGTGTGCAGCTGGGCCACGCCGCCGCCGTTGAGGATGAGGCTGAGCGCGCCCAGGACCTGCTCGACCTCGGGGTTGGCGCCGGAGCGCGCGAGCGGGATCGTGTCCCCGCTCTTCATCAGCGTCGTGCTGGCGGTGCCGTCGGTCGGCGCCTCCAGCGCGACGAACTTCTCGCCGAGGAGGCTGGTCTGCTGGATCTCGGCGCTCGTGTTCGCCGGCAGCTTCACCGTGTTC
This sequence comes from Nocardioides sp. JCM 18998, assembly GCF_055391535.1. NCBI lineage: Bacteria > Bacillati > Actinomycetota > Actinomycetes > Propionibacteriales > Nocardioidaceae > Nocardioides > Nocardioides sp. JCM 18998. The sequence goes on along the minus strand of NZ_AP043886.1, from coordinate 1,935,678 downwards.
TGGACCGCGACCTCGACGTCGGCGATGCCGTGCTCGAGGGTGATCTTCTCGACCTTGCCGACGGTCACGTCGTTGAGCTTCACCGTCGAGTCCGGCACCAGGTCGAGGACGTCGCGGAACTGCACGTGCAGCTTGGTCGGCGAGGCGCCGGTCTTCGCGCCGCCCGGCAGGGGCAGGTCGTAGACCGAGAAGCTGCAGCCCGACAGGACCAGGCAACCGACCAGCGTGACGATCAGACCGGTGAGGAGACGCTTCATCGGGCACCTCCCGTCGCGGGCACGAGCCCGCCGAGGGTCCGGTCGGACTGCACGCCGGACGAGGAGCCGGTGCCGGCACCGAACGTGCCCGCTCGCGGCAGGATGCTCTTCACCGTGTTGCACAGCGTGGAGCCGGCCGGCAGCTGGTTGGTCAGCGTGCACAACAGCTGTGAGGGGTGCTTCAGCAGCTGGTTGGCGAGCTCGCCGAGGTTGGGGTTGGTGTCGAGCGTGCCGGTGTCCGGGTTGTAGGCCTGGAACAGGTTGGACAGCGCGACTGGCGCCGCGGTGAGGGTCTCGCTGAGCGCGTCACGGTTCTTCACCACGGTCTTCAGCACGGTGTTGAGTCCGGTGATGTTCTTGCCCAGCGCGGCCTTGTTCTCCCGTACGAAGCTGGCCACGTTCCCGAGCGCGACCTGCAGGTTGTGCAGCGAGCTGGACAGGTCGGTCCGCTCCCCCGCCAGCATCGAGGAGACGCCGGAGAGCGAGGTGTTGAAGTCGCGTACGGTCTTGTCGTTCGTCGCGAGCTTGTTGACGAACTTCTCCAGCTGGGCGGCGGAGCCGAACAGCGCGTCCTTGTTGTCGTCGAGCGTCTTGGTCAGCTTCGACAGGTCGCCGATGGTCTGGTGGACCTGCTCGCCCTGACCACCGAAGTTCTTCGCCGTCGTCTGCAGCAGATCGGTGAGCGCGCCGTTCTTGTTGGCGCCGGTGGGACCGAGCGCGGTGACGAGCTGGTCGAGGCTGCCGTAGATCTGGTCGAGCTCGAGCGGGACGCCCGTGCGGTCGGTGTCGAGCACCGCCCCATCGGCGAGCACCGCACCGCTGGTGTAGACCGGGGTGAGCTGGACGTAGCGGTCGCCGACGATCGAGGGCGCCACGATGACGGCCTGGGCGTCGGCGGGGACCTTCACGTCCTTGTCGTAATGCATCGTGACGATCACGTCGGTGCCCTCGGGGGTCACCTTGTCGACCTTGCCGACCGGCACGCCGAGGACCCGTACGTCGCTGCCCTCGTAGATCGAGATCGTCCGGGGGAAGTGCGCCGTCAGGGTCATGTCCCCGTCGTCGTGGGTCAGCATCGTGACGCCGGCGGCGAGCACGAGCAGGGCGATCACCAGCGGTGCCGCCCAGCGGCTCAGCGGGATCGAGCGCAGAGTGGTCGCCATCATCAGCCTCCCAACGCCGGGACGGGCGGAAGGTTCTGGATGTAGCTGTCGAACCACGGGCCGTTGCCGAGGACCTGCGAGAAGTCGCGGTAGAACGGCGCCATCAACCGCAGCGTGGTGTCGAGGTTGTCGTCGTTCTTGGTGAAGACGTCGATCACCGTCTGCAGGCTGGCGAGGGTCGGCTTGAGATCGGCGCGGCTCTGGTCGATCAGCTTGGTCAGCTCGCGCGACAGCGTCGTGGTCGAGGTGAGCAGCTGGTGGATCGCGGCCCGCTTCTGCTCCAGGGCGGTGAAGAGCGAGGCGGAGTCCTTCATCAGGTCGACGATGTCCTGGTCACGCTGATCGAGGACGCCGGTGACCTTGTCGAGGTTCTGCAGCAGGGTGTTGATCCGGTCGTCCTTGGCGGCGATGTTCTTCGACAGCGACGCGACGCCCGTGAGCGCGGCCTGGAACGACTTCGGCGTCGTCCGGGTCAGGTCGGCGAGCGTGGTCAGCGCGGAGGCGAGCTGGTCGGTGTCGATCTTCCCGGCGGTGTCGGCCAGGCCGGAGAACGCCTTGACGGCGTCGTACGGGGACGTCGTGCGCGAGACCGGGATCTCCGAGCCCTGCTTCAGCTGGCCGGAGCCCGCGGGCTGCAGGTCGAGGAACATCTGGCCGAGCAGGGTCTGAACCTTGATCGCGGCGCGGGTGTCGGTGCCGAAGCCGGAGTCGGTCTTGATCTTGAAGTCGACCTTCACGTGGCCGTCGTCGAGCCCGACCTTGGAGACCTTCCCGACCCGGACGCCGGCGATGCGGACGGCGTCGCCGGCCTTGAGGCCGCCGGCCTCGGCGAAGTCGGCGGAGTAGGCGTCGCCGCCTCCGATGATCGGCAGGCTGTCGGCCTTGAAGGCGGCCAGGATCACCAGCACGATCACCGCGATGGAGACGGCGCCGACCTTGACGGGGTTGCGTTCGCGGAAGGGGATCATCCGAGGTTGCACCTCGCTGCCGTGACCTTGAGGCCGACCGGGATCGTGACGTTTCCGGGCAGCTTCACGCTGCCGCCGAGCCCGCACAGGAAGAAGTTGAACCAGGAGCCGTACGTCGCGGTGGCGCCGATCTTGTTGAGCTTCTGCGCCTCGATCTGGAGCTCGGCGTCGAGGCCCTGCTTCTGGCTGGCGACCTGGCCGGCGAACGTGCGCAGCTGCTTGATGTCCTCGACGAACGGCGCCCGGATGCCGGAAACCAGGTCGGAGGTCTGCTCCGAGAGGGCCGAGATGTTGTCGAGCGAGTCCAGGATCGGCTGCTTGTCCTGGTCGAGGCCGTGCACGAACGACTTGTAGGTCGTGATCAGCTGGGTGAGCTGGGTGTCACGGTCGCCCACGTGGACGAGGACGTCGTTGAGGTTGTCGATCAGCGAGTCGATCACCTGGTCGCGGTCGGCGAGGGTCTGGGTCAGCGAGGCGGTGTGGGCCAGCAGGTCGTCGAGGGTGCCGCCCTCCCCCTGGAACACCTGGACGATCTCGTACGAGAGCGCGTTGATGTCGTTGGGCGAGAGCGCCTGGAAGAGCGGCTTGAAGCCGTTGAACAACACCGAGAGGTCGAGTGCCGGCGTGGTCTGCGCGACCGGGATCGTGGAGCCGGGGGCGAGGGTGCTGCCGTCTCCGATCTCGTCGCTGAGCGCGAGATAGCGCTGGCCGACAAGGTTGCGGTACTTGATCGTCGCGTGGGTCGCCTTGTCGAGGGACTGGTCGTCGGCGACCGAGAAGGTCAGCAGGGCGTGGGTGCGGTTGACGATCTGGACGTTCTTGACGGTGCCGACCTTCACCCCGGCGATCCGGACGTCGTCGCCCTTGTTCACGCCGGTGGCGTCGACGAACTCGGCCTTGTACTGCTTGGTGCTGCCGAACGAGATGTTCCCGATCACCAGCACCAGCAGACCGGTACACAGCGTCGTGACGACCACGAAGACGAGAAGGCGGACGAGGTCGAGACTGGTGCGCTTGTCGAGGAGCTTCATCGCACGCTCACCTTCGCCCCCCGCGCCATCGGGCCGACCAGCAGCGCGCCCAGGTCGGGCACGTCGCCGGCCTGTACCCCGAGCACCGGCCCGAGCAGCGCGTCGAGCACCTTGGTCTCGGCCGGGCTGCCGACGTACCCGAGAGCGCTGCCCGTGGTGGGCGTGCTGGTCGTGTCGTAGCCGAGGGCGGAGCGCATGCCGCCCTTGCCGTTGGGGGTGTCGACGCCGTCGGCGAGGTTCGGCATCACCTTGACCGGGTGCTGGGCATCCCACGGCGGGAGCGGCAGGTGGCCGCACGCGGGTCCGCGGTCCTCGTGGAAGGTGGGCTCGTCGGCGGTGGTGTAGCCGCGCGGCTGGCGCGGCAGGGTGACCACGTTGATGTGCAGCGTGTAGTCGCGGAACGCGCTGTCGACCCGCTTGCCGAGGTTGTCCATGCCGCCGAGCAGGCACGGGAACTCCGGTGCGTAGCGCGCCAACGTGCCGACGGCCGGTTCGCTGACCTGGCCGAGCTGGATGAGGTTGTCGCCGTTCGCGGCCAGGAACGAGTCGGCGGTCTTGGAGAAGGCCGTGACGTTCGTGAGCAGGTCGTGCAGCTGGGCCGAGCGGTCCTTGAGCGTGGTGGTCGTAGTGATCGTGTTGCGCAGGATGTTGGCGACCTCGGGCAGGACGTCGTTGTACGTGTTCGCGACCTCGGTGCCCTGCTTCAGGTCGTCGAGGAAGAGGGGGATCTGCGGGTTGATCTTCTTCAGGTAGCCGTCGAGCGTCGTCAGGGTCTCGCCGAGCTGCTCGCCGCGGCCGTCGAGCGCGGTGGCGACGGCGTTGAGGGTGGTGTTGAGTTGGGCGGGCTGGATCGACTGGAGCAGCGGGTAGATGTCGCTGAGCACCTTCTCGACCTCGGTCGAGACGGCCGTACGGGTGATGACGGCGCCGTCCTGCAGGTGCTGGGCCGAGGCGTCGGTGGGCACGTCGAGCGCGACGTACTTCTCCCCGAAGAGGGTCTTGGGCAGGATCGCGCCGGTCACGTTGGCCGGGATGATCCCCATCTGGCTCGGGTTGATGCCGATCCGCACCTCGGCGCCCTGCGCGGTGGCGGAGGTGCCGAGGACCTGACCGATCAGGACGCCGCGGATCTTCACGTCGGCGCGGTCGGGCAGCTGCAGGCCGATCGTGTCGGTCTGCAGGGTGACCTCGTCGAAGTGGGTGAACTTCTGCGTGAAGGCGCCGTAGACGCCGTAGAGCGCGAGCAGGATCAACCCGAGGAAGGTGACCCCGAGCGCCCGGTACTTGAGTCCACCGAGTGGGGATGCCATCAGCCGGCCAGCCTCACCGTCGTCGAGGCGCCCCAGATCGCCATCGACAGGAAGAGGTCGAGGACGCTGACCGCGACGATGCTGGTACGGACGGCCTTGCCGACCGCGACGCCGACGCCGGCGGGGCCACCGGTGGCGTTGTAGCCGTGGTAGCAGTGGATGAGGATGACGACCACGGCGAAGATCAGGACCTTGCCGAAGGACCAGAGCACGTCGCCCGGCGGCAGGAACTCGTTGAAGTAGTGGTCGTACGTGCCGGTCGACTGGCCGAACGAGAGGGTCACCGTCAGCCGGGTCGCGAAGTAGGACGACAGCAGGCCGAGCACGTAGAGCGGCACGATGGCGATCAGGCCGCCGATGATCCGGGTGGTCACCAGGAACGGCATCGACGGGATCGCCATCACCTCGAGGGCGTCGACCTCCTCCGAGATCCGCATCGCGCCGAGCTGGGCGGTGAAGCCGCAGCCGACGGTGGCGGCCAGCGCGATGCCCGCGACCAGCGGAGCGATCTCGCGGGTGTTGAAGTAGGCCGAGACGAAGCCGGCGAAGGCGGAGGTGCCGAGCTGGTTGAGCGCGGCGTAGCCCTGGAGGCCGACCTCGGTGCCGGTGAAGAACGTCATCGCGGTGATGACGCCGACGGTGCCGCCGATGACGGCGAGCGAGCCGGAGCCGAGGGTGACCTCGGCGAGGATGCGCAGGATCTCCTTGCCGTAGCGGCGGATCGCCCGCGGTGCCCACATCAGGGCGCGCAGGTAGAAGGCGAGCTCCTGGCCGAGGTGGTCGAGCACCTTGAGTGGCCGCTCGTAGACGGCCTTGGTGCGGGCGACGAAGTTGTCGGAGTTGACGGACATCGGCATCAACCCGTCTTCGAGGGGACGATCTGGAAGTAGATCGCCGTCATCACGAAGTTGACGATGAACAGCAGCAGGAAGGTGATCACGACCGACTCGTTGACCGCGTCGCCGACGCCCTTCGGCCCTCCCCCGGCGTTCATCCCCTTGTAGGAGGCGACGATCGCCGCGATGAGGCCGAAGATGAGCGCCTTGATCAGGCCCTGCCACACGTCGGACATCTGCGCGAGCGCGGTGAAGCTGGCCAGGTAGGCGCCCGGGGTGCCGTGCTGCAGGATCACGTTGAAGACGTACCCGCCGGCCACGCCGACCACGCTGACCAGGCCGTTGAGGAAGACCGAGACGAGCATGCAGGCGAGCACGCGCGGCACCACGAGGCGCTGGATCGGGTCGATGCCGAGCACCATCATCGCGTCGAGCTCCTCGCGGATCTTGCGAGCGCCGAGGTCGGCCGCGATCGCGCTTCCACCGGCGCCCGCGACGAGGAGTGCGGTCGCGATCGGACCGGCCTCGCGGACGACGGCGAGCACCGAGGCCGAGCCGGTGAACGACTGCGCGCCGAACTGCGCGATCAGTCCGCCGACCTGGAGCGCGATGACGGCGCCGAACGGGATGGCTACCAACGCCGTGGGGACGATGGTGACCGACGCGATGAACCAGGCCTGCTGGATGAACTCGCGGAGCTGGAAGGGCCGCTTGAAGAGACCTCGACACACGTCGAGACCGAAGGCGAACAGCTTGCCCGCGGTACCGACGGGGGCGAGGACCTTCGTGGCGGTGAGAGACGCCACGATGGATCAGCCCCCTACGACGCCCGACGTTGAGAGCACCGAGTCCGCCCTGAACGAGTTCGGCGGCGGGGTGATCCCGTTGGCCCGGCACCACTCGCCCGGCGGACGTTGGCTCTTGCGCGGGACGCCGTTGGACGGCTCGAGCTGGAGCGGGATCGGGGGCAACGACGGAAGCGCCATGTCCTTCTCCGCGGCGAGCTGGTCGGCGTCCTTCTCCTCGGACATGCCGATCGGGCCGACGGTCTGGGCGTTGAGGAACTGGCGCACCACCGGTTCGTCGGAGGAGAGCAGCATCTCGCGCGGGCCGTACATCGCCAGGTGCTTGTGGTAGAGCAGACCGATGTTGTCGGGCACGACCCGGACCGAGTGGACGTCGTGGGTGACGATCAGGAAGGTGGCGTCGATCTGCGCGTTGAGGTCGACGAAGAGCTGGTTGATGAACGAGGTGCGGACCGGGTCGAGGCCCGAGTCGGGCTCGTCGATCAGCAGGATCTCGGGATCGAGGACGAGGGCGCGGGCCAGGCCGGCGCGCTTGCGCATGCCGCCGGAGATCTCGCCGGGGAGCTTGTACTCGGCGCCGATGAGACCGACGAGGTCCATCTTCTCCATGACGATCTTCTTGATGTCGGACTCGGACTTGCGGGTGTGCTCCCGCAGCGGGAACGCCACGTTGTCGTAGAGGTTCATCGAGCCGAACATCGCACCGTCCTGGAACAGCACGCCGAAGAGCTTGCGGATCTCGTAGAGGTCCTTCTCCGCACAGGAGGCGATGTCGACGCCCTCGATGATCACCGAGCCCCGGTCGGGCTTGATCAGCCCGATGAGCGACTTGAGCAGGACCGACTTGCCGGTGCCGGAGGGACCCAGCATCACGGAGATCTCACCGGCGGGCAGGGTGAGCGTGACGTCGCCCCAGATCAACTGCTTGCCGAAGCTCTTCGTCAAGCCCTTGATCGCTACGTCCACACCCATGTGCACTCCCTCGGATCTACGGGCCACGGCCCGGCCTGGTCGGCCGACACAGCAGCGCGCGTTGTTCACTCTCGAGTAACAACGCGACGCTGGGGCCGAAGTTACGCCTCGGTGCGACGGCCGTCACGCTTTTCGGCCCGAGTGTTCGGCGGGTTCTCCCGCAGCACGAAATGCGCCGCGGGGCGGCCACCTGAAGGTGACCGCCCCGCGGACGGATGCCGACCTCGCGGTCAGCGGAAGATCACATGGCCTGCGCCACAGGATCGGATGCGGCTCACGCCGCGGGATCTGGTGCGGCTCACGCCGCGGAGATCACTTGAGGGTGACGGTCGCGCCAGCGCCCTCGAGGGTCTCCTTGGCCTTCTGGGCGGTCTCCTTGTTGACCTTCTCCAGAACCGGGGCCGGGGCGCCCTCGACGAGGTCCTTGGCCTCCTTCAGACCGAGGGAGGTCAGGGCACGCACCTCCTTGATGACGTTGATCTTCTTGTCGCCACCGCTCTCGAGGATGACGTCGAACTCGTCCTGCTCGGCAGCGGCCTCGCCACCGGCAGCGCCACCGGCGGCCGGGGCAGCGGCAACGGCGACCGGAGCGGCGGCGGTGACGCCGAACGTCTCCTCGAACTCCTTGACGAACTCGGACAGCTCGATGAGGGAGAGCTCCTTGAAGGCCTCGATGAGCTCGGTGGTGGAAAGCTTCGCCATGATGGCAATTCCTTTCGATGTGGTGACCGGCGCTCGCCGGTCACCAGGGGTTACAGGTGGTGTGGTTGTCGAGGCCGATCAGGCCTCGACGGTCTCCTCGGCGGCGACGGCCGGAGCCGCACCACCTGCGAGGATCGACGGGTCGCTGGCGGCCTTCTCCTGAAGGGCGGCAGCAAGCTGCGCGGCCTTCGAGGGGAGGGCGTTGACAACGAACAGCGCCGAAGACAGCGCCGCGTTGATCCCGCCGGCAACCTTGGCAAGAAGCACCTCACGCGACTCGAGGTCGGCCAGCTTGGCGACCTCGGCAGCGCTCAGCGTCTTGCCCTCGTAAACGCCGCCCTTGATGACAAGGTGCGGGTTGGCCTTGGCAAAGTCACGCAGACCCTTGGCGGTCTCGACGACGTCGCCCTTGATGAAGGCGATCGCGGTCGGGCCCACGAGCAGGTCGTCGAAGCCCTCGATGCCAACGTTCTTGGCAGCGATCTTGGCCAGCGTGTTCTTGACCACGGCGTAGTTGGCGTTCTCGCCGAGGGAGCGACGAAGGGTCTTCAGCTCCCCAACGGTGAGACCGCGGTACTCGGTGAGCACGGCACCAGTCGAGGCACTGAACTCGTCAGCGATCTCGACGACGGCGGCCTGCTTGTCTGCCCGCGCCATGGGTCTCCTTCTTCCGTGGATCGAGTCCACCGGCCTGGGCCCCACAAACGACGAACGCCCCGAGCGCAGGCGCTCAGGGCGTGGACTCAGGAGTCTTGCTCTGGTGCACCTACGCTGGCCGTCCACTCTCGTGGCACCTTCGGTCGTTGAGCTGATGCTCGCTGACAACCGGCGGTCTCTGGTTCGGGGTCAAGTATGGGTGCCGGTGCGCCGTACGCCAAATCGGCCGGCCCTCCTTGCCGGGAGACGCCGAAGGGCGGCCACCCCGGTGGGGTGACCGCCCTTCGGCGTGTGAATCAGAGCGAAGCTCAGGCCTCGTCCTCGGCCGCGACGTTGCGGGTGCGGTTCGGGTCGACCTGGACACCGGGGCCCATGGTCGTGGAGACGGTGACCTTCTTGATGTAGCGGCCCTTGGAGCTGGCCGGCTTGAGACGCAGCACCTCCTCGAGGGCAGCGGCGTAGTTCTCAGCGAGCGCGGACTCGGCGAACGAGGCCTTGCCGATGATGAAGTGGAGGTTGGCGTGACGGTCCACGCGGAACTCGATCTTGCCGCCCTTGATGTCGGCGACGGCCTTGGCGACGTCCGGGGTGACGGTGCCGGTCTTCGGGTTCGGCATGAGACCACGGGGGCCCAGGACGCGGGCGACCTTGCCGACCTTGCCCATCAGGTCCGGGGTGGCGACGACGGCGTCGAAGTCGATCCAGCCGCCGGCGATCTTGTCGATGAGCTCGTCCGAGCCGACGAAGTCGGCGCCGGCCTCGCGGGCGGCGTCGGCCTTCTCGGCGTTGGCGAGGACCAGGACCCGGACGGTCTTACCCGTGCCGTGCGGCAGGGAGACGGTGCCACGGACCATCTGGTCGGCCTTGCGCGGGTCGACACCGAGGCGCATGACGACGTCGACGGTCTCGTCGAACTTCTTCTTGGAGGAGCCCTTGGCGATCTTGATCGCGGCCAGCGGGGCGTGGAGCTCGTTCTTGTCGAACGTCTCCGACGCCGCGCGGTAGGTCTTGCTGCGCTGCATGATGATTCCTTTGTTAAGTCTTACGAGGAGATGTGGTTAGCGAGCCAGCGCGGCTCTCCCACGGTGGGTCAGGCCTCGACCGTGACGCCCATGGAGCGGGCGGTGCCCTCCACGATCTTCATGGCGGCGTCGATGTCGTTGGCGTTGAGGTCCGGGAGCTTGGTGTTGGCGATCTCGCGCACCTGGTCCTTGGTCAGCTTGCCGACCTTGTCCTTGTGCGGGACCGAGGAGCCCTTGGCCAGGCCGGCGGCCTTCTTGATCAGCTCGGCGGCCGGCGGGGTCTTCGTGATGAAGGTGAAGGACCGGTCCTCGTAGATCGTGATCTCGACCGGGATGACGTTGCCGCGCATGGACTCGGTCTGGGCGTTGTACGCCTTGCAGAAGTCCATGATGTTGACGCCGTGCGGACCGAGCGCGGTACCGACCGGCGGGGCCGGGGTCGCGGAGCCGGCCTGCAGCTGCACCTTGACGAGTGCGGCGATCTTCTTCTTCGGAGGCATGTTCCTCTATCTCTTTCTCTCGTGGTCATGACGAGGGCCGTACGGCCTCTGCCACTTCGCTGCGCCCATGCCGCGCGAGACGGATGGACACAACAGAAGCCCAGTGTCGCCGAAGCGGCGACACTGGGCCAAATCTGTGGGTCGCGGTACTCCGGACCCCACGGACTCGTGGGTCTCGATACGCGCGTCACGGCCTCGTTCTCGGCCGTGGCGCTACTCGACCTCTTCGGCATTCGTTGTCGGAGCAAGCTCCGACAACGGCCTCAGACCTTCTGGATCTGGTTGAAGCTGAGCTCGACCGGGGTCTCGCGGCCGAAGATCTCGACGAGCGCCTTGACGCGCTGCGACTCGGCGTTGAGCTCGGTGATGGTGGCGTGGAGCGTGGCGAACGGGCCGTCCACGACCATGACCGAGTCGCCCTCGGCGAAGTCGGCGACCTCGACCGGCTTCTTCGCAGTGGTGGCGCCGCCACCGGAGGTGGTCGCGGTCTGGCCCGAGGCGGCGGCCTCGGCCTCCGCGGCGGCGACGACGGCGGGGGCGAGCATGTTCTCGACCTCCATCATCGACAGCGGCACGGGCTGGTGGCTGTGGCCGACGAAGCCGGTGACCGACGGGGTGTGGCGCACGGCCGCCCAGGACTCGTCGGTGAGGTCCATCCGGACCAGGACGTAGCCGGGAAGAACGGTGCGCTTGACCATCTTGCGCTGGCCGTTCTTGATCTCGGCGACCTCCTCGGTCGGCACGACGATCTCGTGGATGTAGTCCTCCATGTTGAGCGCGACCTTGCGCTGCTCCAGGTTGGACTTCACCCGGTTCTCCATGCCGGAGTAGGTGTGCACGACGAACCAGTCGCCCGGCTTCGCCCACAGCTCGCGGCGGAACGCCTCGAGCGGGTCGTTCTCGTCGGCGTCGGCGTCCGCGGTCTCTGCGTCGTCGCCCTCGGCAGCGTCGTCACCGTCCTCGATGACCTCGCCGGTCTCGGCGTCGAACTCGACCTCAGCGTCGTCAGTCGCCTCGACGGTCGACTCGACCTCGTCGATCGCCGTCTCGTCGTTGTAGTCCTGCTCAGACACGCTGCGCTCCGTTCGGGTTCTGCTTCAGTTGGATCGGCGAGCCGCGACCGGTCAGGAGTCCGACGGACCGTCGAAGATCGCGAAGAACAGCCGGCCGAAGCCCAGGTCGAGGAGCGAGGTGATCGCCATCATGACGATGACGAACACCAGCACCACGAAGAAGTACGTCGTCAGCTGCTGCTGCGTGGGCCAGACCACCTTGCGGAGCTCGGCCACGACCTGCCGGTAGAACAGCGCAGGGGAGGTGCGCTCGTGGGACTTGCGCTCGCGCGGCGCGGGGACCGTCTTGGGCTCCGACACGTCCGTGCCACCTCTCTGCGTCAGCCGACATCTAGCAGGGCACGAGGGACTTGAACCCCCAACCTTCGGTTTTGGAGACCGATGCTCTGCCAGTTGAGCTAGTGCCCTTCAGGTGAACCCCTTCGTCCATGACTCCTCCGAAAAGGGCATGGCGATCTGGCGTGCAGCTCACCGTGGGTCCAAGCATAGGGGAAGCCGTGTGAAAGATCCTAAATGGGTCCGAATATGGGGCTGACCTGCGGCGATGCCCATCCGGCCACCGGCACGGACCTAGGCGAGCCCGAGCCGGCCGTTCGTGCGCCGGGGAACGCTCCAGGGGTTCGTCGCGCCGACGCATTCCCGTACACCGGAGGGAAGGGCGTGGTCCGGCACCGACTGGAAGGCCACCGGCCGGACGAACCGATCGAGCGCCGCCGCCCCGACCGACGTGGCGGCCGGGTTCGACGTCGCCGGCCAGGGACCGCCGTGCTGCTGCGCCCAGGTCCAGGCGACGCCGGTCGGCCAGTCTCCGACCGTGACCCTCCCGGTCTGCGCCGCGAGCAGGCTCACGGCGGCCTCGGCATCCGGGTCGGTCTCGCCACCCGTCATGACGGAGCCGACGAGGCTTCCCTGCAGTCGGCGGACGCAGGCGGCGAGCTCGTCCTGGTCCGCGTACTCGACGACCACCCCGACGGGGCCGAAGCACTCCTCGAGGATCCGGCTCCCGGCCGCGAGCGCCGTGGCCGGGGCCGAGAGCACCACCGCGTCGGCGGACCAGCCGACGCCCGGGCCGGCGACGCGGCTCACCACCGTGGCACCGGCGGCCGTCAGCTCCTCCTCACCCCGCGCCACCGCGGCGGCGATCCCCGCGGTCAGCATCGTCGGCACGGGTGCGGCCTCGACGAGGGCCTGCCCGACCAGCCGTGCCGCGTCGTGGCCGGCCGGCACCAGCAGGAGGCCCGGCTTGGTGCAGAACTGGCCGTTGCCGAGGGTGAGGGACTGCACGAACGAGGCGGCGAGCCGGCCCATGTGCTCGGCGGCGGCCCGCGTGACGATGACGGGATTCACCGTCCCCATCTCGGCGTAGACCGGGATCACCTCGTCGCGGGCGTTCGCGATCCGCCAGAGCATCATCCCGGCGGCCTCCGAGCCGGTGAAGCCGACCGCCCTGATGCCCGGCGCCTTCACCAGCTCGACGCCGGCCTCCAGACCGAAGACCATGCCCAGGGCACCCTCGGGCGCCCCGGCGGCCGCGAGCGCGCCCGTGGCGATCTCCGCGATGCGCACACACGTGGCCAGGTGCGCGGGGTGGGCCTTGATCACCACCGGGCAGCCGGCGGCGAGTGCCGAGGCCGTGTCGTTGCCGAGGGCACCGAAGGCGAACGGGAAGTTGCTCGCGCCGAAGACCGCGACCGGCCCGAGCGGCCGGTTGACCCGGACCAGGCGGGGCGAGGTCGGCGTCTCGTGGTCGATCGTGACGCCGAGGTAGCTGCCCTCGGCGGCGACCGAACCGTAGAACCGGAGCTGTTGCGCCATCCGCGCGACCTCGCCCCGCAGTCGCTCGACTCCCAGCGCGGTCTCCGCGTCGGCGAGCCGGACGAGCTCGGGGCTGTCCGCCTCCAGCGCATCGGCCAGCGCGTCCAGCCACCGGGCCCGCTGGACCGGTGGGACCGACGCGATCGCATCGGCGGCCGCGCGAGCAGCGGCCACGGCCGCTGCCACCTCGTCAGGGGTGCTGTCGGGCACCGTCGCGACGACCTCGCCGTCGCGCGGGCTGTGGCTCGCAGCACTTCGTCCCGTGCTCACGGGGCCGCTCATCGGAGGACCCCCGCAGCAGGCGCGGGCCGTCGACCCACCGCCCTCGGGAGCCGTTGCTGTGTCCGCTGACTCATCGTCGTTCGTCCTCCCATCGCCTCTGCGTGCATCCGCGGAGGCATCGATTCACAGGCTAGATCTCGGTTCGGGGAGCCCGCGACACGCGCGGCGCTGCACGGTGGCCACCGCCGCTCAGCCCACACGGAGTCGCCACCCGGTCAGCTCGGCGACGCGGCTGGGCACCGTGACCGCGCCCGGCGAGGGGCGTGGGCAGGTGCTCGGGGCGACCTCGGCCGCGTTGGACGCGATCACACGGTCCCGGTCGTTGACCAGGACGATGGGGGCCGGGTACGACGCCAGCACCGGGAGGAGTCGGGCCTCGACATGAGCGGCCGGCACATCCGCCGCGACCACGCCCATGAAGGACCCGGCGATGTGCAACGGCACCGACAGCGTGAAGGTGTACTCGTTGGTGCAGGCGTCGTCGACGTAGGGGCCGGCGACGTGGAACCGGCCGGAGGCGCGGGGCGCCTCGAACCACTCCTCGGCCTCGTAGTCGAAGTAGGCCGGGCTCGCGGGATCGAGGTTCACGGTCAGGGGCTGCGGCGCCGAGGCGCCGTCCTTGAACCACCACTCCAGCCACGCCGGAGCGTCGGCGGGAACGGCGGGCAACGGGATGATCCCCAGCCCGATGGCGAGATCGGAGAACTCCTCGAGCAGCTCGAGCAGGCGCGGCCGGAGCGGCAGGACACCGGCGAGCGTCACCTCCTCGGGATGCTCGAACGCCGCGGCGCACTCCCGGGCGACGGCCTCGAGCGCCCGCACGATCCGCTCGAGGTCGTCCGCCAGTGCGGCGTCGATCGCGGCTGCGAGGCCCCCGTGCGAATCCTCGTGCGAATCCCCGTGCGGGCCCCCGTCCCGTGGCGCGGCATGCGAGCGCCCGACTCGGGCGTACAGGCCGATGCGTCGTCGCACGAGGGCGACGGTTTCTGCCTGGATCTGCTCCTCGGCGAGGCCTCGGGCGCCCGCCGCATCGCCGGCCGCGATCGCGTCGATGAGCCTCTCCCGGCTCTCCAGCGCTCGCGTGTGCTCGCTCTCGCCGAGCACCGACCACACCACGTCGCCCAGCTCGGCCCTGAGCCTCGCCTCCTCGGCGGTGAACCGCCGGGCCTGCGAGGCGGCCGCGATCTCCAGGGCGAGCTCGGCGTCGGCCTGGCGGCGCTGCTGCGTCGTCGCGGCCGCCGCCAGGGCGCCCAGCCTCCGGCGGAGCGCACCGATCTCCTGATCGTTCGCCCGCCGGGCGGCGAGCGCCGCCGCTCCCCCGGCGATGGCGGCGCGTACGTCGCCCAGCTCGACGATGCGGTAGATGCTGGTCCGCGCGAGCCGGGTGCGCGGTGGCTGCGCACTCGCCGGATCCGCGATGAAGCTCCCGCCCGAGCGCCCGCGCCGGGTGGTGAGCAGGCCCTCGCTGCGCAGAACCGAGAGCGCATCGCGCAGGGTGAGCGTGGCGACGCCGAGCTGCTCGGACAGGATCGCCTCGGACGGCAGCCGCTGCCCCGGCACCAGCAGCCCGAGCTCGATCGCGCGGACCAGCTGGTCGGTGAGCTGCTCCACGATCGTGGCGTGATCGGCCTGGAGGGCCTGGATCGCACGCAGGGTGGCGGTCGTCAGACCGGTGCTTGCGGCAGCCATCCGAGCGTCACCTCATCTCCGGGTCCCGAGGGCATTGACATTAATACCTTTACGGACAAAGGTTTTGTCAACTCATCGGCCCCCACGGAGGTCCCCATGCCTGATTCACCGCATCACCGCGCGGTCGGTCACCACGACGCCGACGCCGCGCACCTCGAGAGTCTCGGCTACAAGCAGGAGCTCCATCGTGTGCTCGGCTTCTTCGACAACTTCAGCGTCGCGTTCTCGTACCTCTCCCCGATGGTGGGCGTCTACTCGCTCTTCGTGCTGGGAGTCGGGACCGCCGGTCCGGCGTACGTGTGGCTGATGATCCCCGTGGTCGCGTTCATGCTCCTGGTCGCCCTGGTGTTCGGCGAGCTGGGCAGCCACTACCCGATCGCCGGGGCGCTCTACCAGTACAGCAAGTGGACCGTCGGTCCCCGCTACGGCTGGTGGGTCGGCTGGATCTACGGCATGGCGCTGCTGGTCACGGTCGCGAGCGTGGACACCGGCGTGGTCTCCTACCTCGCCGGCCTGCTCAACGACGTGTTCAACACCCACATCGACGGCACCAAGCACTCCACGATCCTGATCGTCACCCTGGTGCTGATCGCCATCCAGACCGCGATGAACACCGTCGGCGCGAAGCTGATGGGGCACATCGCCCGGATGGGCGTGTACGTCGAGACCATCGGCACCTTCGGCGTCGCCATCGCCCTGGCGATCTCGGGCTTCCACCACGGCTTCGGGTTCCTGTTCACCACCCAGGGTGCGGCCGACTCGAACCCGCTCGGCGTGGACTTCAACGGCCACTGGCTGACCGGCGCCGCGCTGATCGCCATCCTGGCGCACGCCTACATCTTCTACGGCTTCGAGTCCGCCGGTGACATCGCCGAGGAGACCAAGGACGCCACCCGCACCGTGCCCAAGGCGATGCGCTCGGCGCTCGTGTACGGCGCGATCGCCTCCGCGGTCCTCATCATCGGGCTGCTGCTCGCGATGCCCAGCTCCGCCGACGGCTACGCCAACGCGGCCTCCTTCAGCGGCGGCGTGCCGGCGATCCTCGCCCAGCTGCCCTCCTGGGTCCAGGACGTCTTCCTGCTGGTCGTCTGCATCGCCTTCTTCTCCTGCGGTACGGCGGTGCAGGGTGCCGGGTCGCGCCTGATGTACTCCTACGCCCGCGACGGGGCGCTTCCGTTCAGCAAGGGCCTGAGCACCATCTCGCCGCGGTTCCACACCCCGGTGAACGCGCTGCTCGTGGCGGGCGTCGTCCCGGTCCTGTTCACCCTGCTCGTGAACGTCAACCCGTCCCACGACCTGCACATCCTGTGGTTCGTGATGCCGGCCGGCGTCAACGCACTCACCCTGCTGGTCTCCTTCGGCGTGAGCGGCATCTACCTGTCGTTCCTGCTCACCGTGATCGGCTCGATGATCGGCCGATCACGTGGCTGGAAGCCGGCCGGCGCCTTCACCCTCGGCCGCTGGGGCTGGCCCGTCAGCATCCTCGCCGCGGCCTACCTCGCCCTGATGCTGGTCAACATCGTCATCCCGACCGGCCTGGACAGCCCCCGCGGAGCACTCTTCAACTTCGACTGGATCACGCTGGTCGTCGTCGTCGTGCTGCTCGGCATCGGCGCGATCTTCTTCGCCACCTCGAAGGTCGGGCGCGGTGAGCCGACCGGCGCACCGGGCACGCCCGCAGCGTCCGGTGCCGGCGACGCCCCGGGCGAGCTCGACGCCGGGTCGCGAGGCCCGGCGGGGCGTCTCTGAGGCCACCCGCCGTCGCCGACGGCACGCACCGCTTCGCCTAGCACCCACCGGCCGCAGGCCGGGGACGTCATCGGACGACCCCGACCTGCGGCCGGCTCCACGACCAGGGCCGGTCTCCTCCTGCCGGAGCATCGGCCTCGATCACCGCGAACCGGTGCGCGGGGCGAATGGAAAAGAAGTCGAACCGGCATGGAAGGATTGCCCCCGTGACCGAGCAGCTCCGCCCCCTCGCCAGCCTCTCCCCCGACGAGCTCGCCGCCTTCCGGGCCGATCAGCAGACGGCGTACGACGCCCTGGTCGCCGCGGGTCTCAAGCTCGACCTGACGCGCGGCAAGCCGTCCAGCGAGCAGCTCGATCTCTCCGACGGCCTGCTGGCCCTGCCGACCACCGCGTACGCGCCGGACGGCACCGACACCCGCAACTACGGCGGCCTGCTCGGCCTGACCGAGCTGCGTGCGATCTTCGCCGAGCTGCTCGGCCTCGAGCTCCACCAGATCTCCGCCCAGGGCGCCTCCAGCCTGACCCTGATGAAGGACGTCCTCTCGTACCTGTGGCTCCGGGGCGGCGTCGACTCGGAGCGTCCGTGGGGTGCGGAGGAGAAGGTCACCTTCATCTGCCCGGTCCCCGGCTATGACCGCCACTTCGCACTGCTCGAGTGGTTCGGCATCGACACCGTCACCGTGCCGATGCACGACGACGGCCCGGACGTGGACGCGATCGCCGCGCTGGTGGCGAACGACGCGTCGATCAAGGGCCTGTGGCTCGTCCCCACCTACGCGAACCCGACCGGCCAGGTCACCTCCCTGGAGGTCGCCGAGCGACTCTCCTCGATGCCGACCGCCGCGCCCGACTTCAAGATCTTCTGGGACAACGCCTACGCGCTGCACCACCTCACCCCCGAGGA
The DNA here is from genome assembly GCF_055391535.1 of Nocardioides sp. JCM 18998. Classification (NCBI taxonomy): domain Bacteria; kingdom Bacillati; phylum Actinomycetota; class Actinomycetes; order Propionibacteriales; family Nocardioidaceae; genus Nocardioides; species Nocardioides sp. JCM 18998. The sequence goes on along the minus strand of NZ_AP043886.1, from coordinate 1,917,942 downwards.
GACCAAGAGCGCTGACATCGTCTCGCTCGCCGCGGTCGCGGGTCACCCGCACCGTCCGGTCGTCTTCGCCTCGACCTCCAAGATCACCTACGCCGGCGCCGGCGTCGCCTTCGTCGGCGGCTCTGCAGAGACGGTCGCCTGGTTCACCCAGAACCTCGGTTTCGGCTCGATCGGCCCGGACAAGGTCAACCAGCTGCGCCACCTGGAGTTCTTCAAGGACGCCGCCGGCGTGCGCGCCCACATGGACAAGCACCGCGCGATCCTGGCGCCGAAGTTCGCCGAGGTCGTCCGGATCCTCGAGGCGCGCCTCGCGGGCCTCGAGATCGCGACCTGGAACGACCCGGCCGGCGGCTACTTCATCAACCTCGACGTGCTGCCGGGCACGGCCGCTCGGGTGGTCGAGCTGGCCAAGGCGGCCGGCGTCGCGCTGACGCCGGCGGGCTCGTCGTTCCCCGGTCGGTTCGACCCGAACGACACCAACATCCGCCTCGCCCCGTCCTTCCCCGCCCTGCCGGAGCTGACGGCCGCGATGGAGGCCGTCGCCACCTGCGTGCTGCTCGCTGCCGCCGAGAAGCTTGGTGCGTGATCTAGCAGCGCTGCCGAAGGCGCATCTGCACCTCCACTTCACGGGGTCGATGCGCCATGCGACGCTGCTCGAGCTCGCCCAGCGCGACGGCATCCGGCTACCGGAGCAGCTGGTCACGCAGTGGCCGCCGCAGCTCTCGGTGGCCGACGAGAAGGGCTGGTTCCGCTTCCAGCGGCTCTACGACGTGGCGCGCTCCGTGCTGCGTACGCCCGCCGACGTCCACCGGCTGGTGCGCGAGGCCGCGGAGGACGACGTACGCGACGGCGGGCGGTGGCTCGAGATCCAGGTCGACCCGTCGGGCTACGGCGCACGGTTCGGCGGGATCACGGCCTTCACCGACCTCGTGCTGGACGCCGTCGCCGCGGCGTCGCGCGAGACCGGCCTGGGCATGGCCGTGGTGATCGCGGCCAACCGCACCCGGCACCCGCTGGACGCGCGGACGCTCGCCCGGCTGGCGGCGCAGTACGCGGGTCGCGGCGTGGTCGGCTTCGGGCTCTCCAACGACGAGCGGCGCGGCTCGACGGCGGACTTCGGGCCGGCGTTCGCGATCGCCGAGCGGGCCGGACTCATGCTCGCCCCGCACGGCGGCGAGCTGCGCGGGACCGACCACATCGCCACGGTGCTCGACCACCTGCACCCGGGCCGGCTCGGGCACGGGGTGCGCTCGGCCGAGTCCCGGCCGGTCCTGGACCGGATCGCCGAGTCCGGCATCGCGCTCGAGGTCTGCCCGATCTCCAACGTCGCGCTGGGCGTCTACTCCTCGCTCGCCGAGGTGCCGCTCCCGACGCTGCTCGAGGGCGGGGCCCAGATCGCCCTCGGCGCCGACGACCCCCTCCTCTTCGGGTCGCAGCTCCTGGGCCAGTACGCCGCGATGCGCGCCGCCCACGACCTCACCGACGCGACCCTCGCCGAGCTGGCGCGGATGTCCGTACGGGCCTCGTGCGCGCCGGACTCGGTGAAGGCGCAGATCCTCGCCGACATCGACGCGTGGCTGACCGACTGATCGGGTGACCTGCTGCCGGCTCGGCGACGGGCCGGCCATGGTCGCGGCAGCACCGAGCGTCGCCACGACTTCCGTCGCCCGGCATCGGAAATCGCTGCCATACCCACCGGCCGGGTGTCATTTCCACTGCCGGGCGCCGGTTGTGACTGCGGGCCGTTAGCCGGCCGGGTCGAGGTAGTCACCGCGCACCGGGAAGTGCTGCCGCCATCCATCGGCGAGCCGTCGCGGCACCCCGGGCTGGCGGCGCTTCAGGAGGACCCGGTGGACCTTCGCGAGCGTCTCGTCGGGTCGGCTGAAGACCCCCTTGGCGGTCACGACGAGCAGACGCCAGTCGTCGTCCTCGATCTCCTCCCTGCGCGCGATGTCGGACTCCCACTGCTCGATGCGCTCGGCGTGGTGGCGACCGTCGTACTCGACCACCAGCCGGGCCGCTCGCCAGCAGAGGTCGTAGCGCCGACGCCCGCCCGGCAGGTCCATGACGGGATTGGTCTCCGGCTCGGGCAACCCGGCCAGCACGATGAGCATCCGCAGTCTCGTCTCCATCGGCGAGTCGACGCGCTCCCGTACGAATGCCGCGGCGGCTCGGGCCTGCGCGGCGCCCGGGCACGTCGACTCAGCGCAGTGCCTGCGGAGCTCGTCGAGGGTGGCGTACCCCTTGGCGACGATGTGGTCGCCGACGACGACCAGATCCACGAGCGAGAGCTGCACCGCAAGCTCGAGGAACACCTGCTTCGCCGCCGAGATCCGTGTGCTCGCACCTGCCACGAGGGGCCCCTCCTTCGCGGCGTAGTGCGAGGTGACGTCGCTGCGGGCTCTGCGCTCACGGCGGGACAGAACCGTGACGTGCTCACCGGGCAGCGCCGGGATCGGCAGCTCCCAGACCCGCGCCGCCGTCGCATGGCTGGCCCACGCGGTCGGCGCGAACGGCACCAGCACCGCCTGTGCGGTCAGGAGCGCCGAGGCGGGCATGCCCGCCTCGACGTAGACGCCGTGGATGATCTGCCGGTAAGCGCTCGTGCGTAACTGCTTGCCGAGACCGGCCGCGAGTCCCGCGGAGCGCTTGAAGGGCCGGCGGGTATCGAGCGGCAGGCTGTGCTGCGCCGGTCGGGTCATGCACCCCAGCATGCGCGGATCCGACGCATCGCGTCGCCGGCTATCCACAGGCGCACGAACCACTGCCGGTCGGCGAGAATCGCAGCCGTCCTCGCGGATCGGTTGTCATTTCCGCTGCCTGGCAACGCATGTGGCGCCAGGCGGCCGCGGCTCAGCGGGCGAGGTGGACCAGGACCTCGTGGTGGCCGGTGTGCGGGAACATGTCGAGCAGGCGTGCCGAGACCGGGCGCAGCGACGGCATCGCCGCGAGGTCGCGGGCCAGGGAGTCGGCGTTGCAGGACGAGTACACGACGTTCGGCACGCCGCTGGTCTCGAGCCAGCCGGCGAGCGCCGGGCCGATGCCACGGCGGGGCGGGTTCACGATGACCAGGTCCGGGCGGTCGGCGGGCGTCTGGGAGCCGATCCAGGCGGTCGCGTCGGCGGCGAGCCAGCGGGTGCTGGCGGCAACGCCGCGCTCGGCGGCCGAGATCCGCGCCGACTCGATCGCCTGCGCGCTGACCTCCACGCCCAGCACCGAGCGACCAGGGGCGGCGACATGCAGCCCGAAGCCGCCGACGCCGCAGTAGAGGTCCCACACCGACGACGGTGCGACCTCGTCGACCAGCGCGCCGGCGGAGCGGTAGAGGGCAGCGGCGACGGCGGTGTTGGTCTGGAAGAACGACTGCGGGCGCAGGTGGAGCCGGATCTCGTTGACCCGCATCTCGAGCGTCTCGCCGTGCAGCAGGATCTCCTCGGGTCCCTCGAGGATCGCCTTGTGCTCGGGCTGCAGGTTGACCGACACGACGGCGATCGGCAGCGCCGCGAGCAGCGCCGGCAGGCGAGACCTGATCCGGGCGAGCGCCTCGGTGGAGCGCAGCACGAACCGCACCATCAGCTCGCCGTCGGGCGACTCGGTGACGATGAGGTGCTTGAGCTCACCGGTGCGGTCGGGCACGGAGTACGGCACCAGGCGGGCCGTGGTCACGAACGCGGCCAGCGCCGGCAGCGCGGCGGCCAGGCCCGGGGCGTGCAGCCCGCAGCCCTGCAGGTCCACGCCTCGGCCGTCGGTGCCGAGGATCCCGAGCGTCGGCACGTCGACGTCTCCCCCGACCACCATCTTGGCCTTGTTCCGGAAGCCCGACTCGCCCGACGCCACCGGCGAGGCCCAGGTCAGCCCGGGGGCGACCTCCGCGAGCGCCGCGGCGACCCTCGTCTGCTTGGTCGCCAGCTGTGCGGCGTACGGCGTCTCCAGGAAGGTGCACGAGCGGCAGATCCCGGCGGTGAAGTACGAGCAGTCCATGACCCGCCCAGTGTCGCAGCCGGCGGGCAGAGCCTCCAACCGAATCAGTCGTTGCCGAAGATGTCGCGGGTGTAGACCTTGGCGGCGACGTCCGCCAGGTCCGGGGTGTGGCGGTTCGCGATGATCACGTCGGCCTTGGCCTTGAACCTCTCCAGGTCGCGGAAGACCTTGGAGCCGAAGAACCTCGCCTCCTCCAGCTCGGGCTCGAAGACGATGACCTTCACGCCCGTGGCCTTGATCCGCTTCATCACGCCCTGCACCGCCGACTCGCGGAAGTTGTCCGAGCCGGACTTCATCACGAGCCGGTGGATGCCGACCACCTGCGGCCGGCGGCGCAGGACGTCGACGGCGATGAAGTCCTTGCGGGTCGTGTTCGCCGCGACGATCGCGCTGATGAGGTTCTGCGGGACGTCCTGGTAGTTGGCCTGGAGCTGGAGGGTGTCCTTGGGCAGGCAGTACCCGCCGTACCCGAAGGACGGGTTGTTGTAGTGCGTGCCGATCCGGGGATCGAGGCCGATGCCGTCGATGATCTGACGGGTGTCGAGCGCGTGGGTCGCGGCGAAGGTGTCCAGCTCGTTGAAGAACGCGACCCGCATCGCCAGGTAGGTGTTGGCGAACAGCTTGATCGCCTCGGCCTCGGTGGGCTCGGTCAGGAGCACCGGTACGCCCTCGGTGACGGCGGCCTCGACCAGCAGCCCCGCGAACTTCTCCGCACGGGCGCTCCGCTCCCCCACCACCACGCGGGAGGGATGCAGGTTGTCGTCGAGCGCCTTGCCCTCGCGGAGGAACTCGGGGCTGAAGATGACGTTGTCGGTGCCGAGCCGCTGGGAGACGTCCAGCGTGTAGCCGACCGGGACGGTCGACTTGATCACCATGGTCGCACCGGGGTTGATCGCCATGACGTCGCCGATCACGGACTCGACCGAGGAGGTGTCGAAGTAGTTCGTGACCGGGTCGTAGTTGGTCGGCGTCGCGATCACGACGAACTCGGCATCGGCGTAGGCCGCCTGCCTGTCGCCGGTGAAGGTCAGGTCCAGCTCGCGCTCCGCCAGGAACCTGCTGATCTCGGTGTCCTCGATCGGGCTTCGGCCCTCGTTGAGCATCGCGACCCGGTCGGCGTCGATGTCGAAGCAGCTGATCGTGTGGTGCTGGGCGAGCAGCACGGCGAGCGACAACCCGACGTATCCGCTCCCGACGACGGCGATCTTCATGCTTCGACGGTGACGACCGACGACGTGCGGTCGACGGCGTCGCCGCAGACGTCACGTGAACGGTTCGCCAACTCGGCGCCTACACCTCGAAGTCGGCCACCGCATCCAGGACGCCCTGCAGCGCGGCGCGCTGGGCCGCGTCCAGGTGGTCACGGTGGTAGCCCGCCTCGGCGAGCAGCGTGACGGTCTTGTGCGCCTGCCCGACCGAGACCCCCGCCGCCGCTGCCAGCTCGCGCAGCGGCGCCACCTCCAGCGCAGGATCGGCGACCAGCGCAGCGATCACGCGCCGGTTGGCGGGGGTCAGCAGACGACCGGAGCGTACGGGCGCGTCCGGACGTCGAGCGTCCGGACGTCGAGCGTCCGGACGTCGAGCTTGTCGAGACGCCCCGGTCTCGACAGGCTCGACCTCCGTGGCCTCGACCTCCGTGGCCTCGACCTCCGAGGCCTCGACCTTCGCGAGCCCGGTCTCGACAGGCTCGACCTCCGGGGGCCCGGGCCGCTTGCGGCCGGACACCTCGATGAGCACCGTCCCGAAGCGCAGCGAGGCGTTCCCGACCGAGTCGAGGTAGGCGATCCCGATCTCGCGCAGCTGTCCGCCCATCCTCGGCGAGATCCACGGCGCCACGATCAGCACCGGCATCGCCGATGCGCCGGCGGCCTCGAGCACGGCGGCCAGCCGCACGGCCGGCAGCGCATGCACGGCGAAGCGCTGGCGGGCCCCTCCCCAGCGCAGCGCGAGGGTCGCATCGGCGCGGACGAGCGGCGAGCGCTCGTACCGGATCGTGCACTCGACGCCCCAGCCACTCAGCGTCTCCTGGACCGACTCGACCAGCTCCGTCTCCAGACCCACGTGTTCACGATAGCCTCATGTTCACGAGATATGAACGTAAGAAGACCATGAAAATGGGCCACCTGAGATGTCGCACGGTCGAGACGCGCGGTTAGAGTGCCCGGCATGACGTCCACCCATACCGACTACCGGCTGAGTCAGCTCGACCAGTTGGAGGCGGAGTCGATCCACATCTTCCGTGAGGTCGCCGCCGAGTTCGAGAAGCCGGTCCTGATGTTCAGCGGGGGCAAGGACTCGATCGTCATGCTCCGCCTCGCGGAGAAGGCGTTCTATCCCGCCAAGATCCCGTTCTCGATCCTCCAGGTCGACACCGGCCTCGACTTCCCCGAGGTCATGGAGACCCGCGATCGCTGGGTCGAGCGACTCGGCATCAACCTCGTGGTCGCCTCCATCGACGACGCGATCAAGAACGGCATCATCCCCGACGCCGCGAAGATCAGCCGCAACCGCCTGCAGATCCCGACGCTGCTCAACGCGATCGAGGAGAACGGCTTCACCGCCGCCTTCGGTGGCGGGCGTCGCGACGAGGAGAAGGCCCGCGCCAAGGAGCGCGTCTACTCCCACCGTGACGAGTTCGGCCAGTGGGACCCGAAGAACCAGCGCCCCGAGCTCTGGAGCCTCTACAACGGTCGCCTCCACGAGGGCGAGCACATGCGGATCTTCCCGATCTCCAACTGGACCGAGCTGGACGTCTGGGACTACATCGGCCGCGAGGGCATCGAGATCCCCAGCATCTACTTCGCGCACCAGCGCCGCGTCTTCGAGCGCGACGGCATGCTGATGACCGAGACCCCGCTCAACCCGTGCCGCGAGGGCGAGGTCGCCGAGGAGCGCACCGTCCGCTTCCGCACCTGCGGTGACATCACGCTGACCGGTTGCGTGGAGAGCAAGGCGAGCACGATCGAGGAGATCATCGAGGAGGTCGCCGTCGCCCGGGTCACCGAGCGCGGCGCCACCCGTGGTGACGACAAGTTCTCCGAGGCCGCCATGGAAGACCGCAAGAAGGAGGGCTACTTCTGATGGGCGCCCCCACCTACGAGAAGAAGGCAGAACGCCAGATGGATCTGCTGCGCTTCGCGACGGCCGGCTCGGTCGACGACGGCAAGTCGACCCTGATCGGTCGACTGCTCTTCGACTCGAAGTCGATCTTCGCCGACCAGCTCGAGGCGGTCGAGCGGACCTCGGAGCAGAAGGGTCACAGCTACGTCGACCTCTCCCTGCTGACCGACGGCCTGCGCTCGGAGCGCGAGCAGGGCATCACGATCGACGTGGCCTACCGCTACTTCGCGACCCCGAACCGCAAGTTCATCATCGCGGACACCCCGGGCCACGTGCAGTACACCCGCAACATGGTCACCGGCGCCTCCACCGCCGACCTGGGCCTGGTGCTCGTCGACGCCCGGCACGGCCTCACCGAGCAGTCGCGCCGGCACGCCGTCCTGCTCTCCCTGCTCCGGGTCCCCCACCTGGTCCTGTGCATCAACAAGATGGACCTCGTGGACTGGTCGCAGGAGGTCTACGACAAGATCCAGGCCGAGTTCACCCAGTTCGCGACGAAGCTCAACGTGCCCGACCTCGAGGTCATCCCGATCTCGGCGCTGGCCGGCGACAACGTCGTGGACCGCTCGACCAACATGCCGTGGTACTCCGGCCCCACGCTCATGCACCACCTGGAGCACGTCCACGTCGCCTCCGACCGCGACCTGGTCGACGCGCGCTTCCCGGTGCAGTACGTCATCCGGCCGCAGTCGGACGCCTACCACGACTACCGCGGCTACGCGGGCCAGATCGCCGGTGGCGTCTTCAAGAAGGGCGACGAGGTCATCGTCCTGCCCTCGGGCATGACGTCGCGGATCGCGGGCATCGACCTGTTCGACGAGGAGGTCGACGAGGCCTTCCCGCCGATGTCGGTCACCATCCGGCTCGAGGACGACGTGGACGTCTCGCGCGGCGACATGATCGCCCGCGTGAAGAACGCGCCGACCCCGACCCAGGACATCGACGCGATGGTCTGCTGGATGACCAACGCCCCCCTCCAGCCGCGGCAGAAGCTGGCGATCAAGCACACCACCCGGATGGGTCGCGCGCTGGTCAAGGACATCCAGTACCGCCTGGACGTCAACACGCTGCACCGCGACAACGACACCAAGGAGCTCGGTCTCAACGAGATCGGTCGCGTCCAGCTGCGCACCACGCTGCCGCTGCTCGCCGACCCGTACTCGAAGAACCGGACCACCGGCTCGTTCATCCTGATCGACGAGGCCACCGGCGTCACCGTCGGCGCGGGCATGATCAACGGCTGATCCCCGCTCACCGCAGGACCACAGGCAGCGGCGCTTCCCGGCTTCGGGGAGCGCCGCTGTTTAATTCCCCCCGTGACCTACGACAACGTCTCCCTCGCCACCACGGCCAACGTCTACTTCGACGGCAAGTGCATCTCGCACTCCTTCGAGCTCGCCGACGGCACCAAGAAGAGCGCGGGCGTGATCTTCCCGGGGACCTACACGTTCAGCACGGGCGCGCCCGAGGTCATGGACGTCCAGGCGGGCTCGTGCACCGTCGGCGGCGAGACCTACACGGCCGGCACGCAGTTCTCGGTCGAGGGCAACAGCAGCTTCGACATCGAGGTCACCGAGCTCCTCGACTACGTCTGCCACTACGGCTGACGGACCGGTCGCTCACCGGGCCCCGCCTCCGGAGCCCGGCTGGCGGAGGCCCGGTCCAACCAGGCGCGAAGCGCTGTCAGCTGGTCCTCGGGCTCGAAGCCGGTCGCCCGGAGCCGGCCCAGGGCGAGCGCCGAGTTGAGCGGGCGCGGGCTGATCGGCCGACCGGCCTCGACCGCGGCGGCGACGTAGTCGGCGGTCGTCGTCGCGGCGACGTCCGCACGAGCTCGACCGCACAGCGCGAAGACCTCGGCGGCGATCGCGCGCCATGACATCGGCTCGCCGTCGTTGGTGGCGTTGTAGGTGCCGTACGGGGCCTCGGTCGTGACCAGGTGCCGGATCGCCGAGGCCAGGGTGCTGGCGAAGGTGAGCCGCCCGACCTGGTCGTCGACCACCGTCGGAGAGACCCCGTCGGCGGCCAGCCGCGCCATCGTGCGGACGAAGTTGTTGCCCTCGCCGATGACCCAGGACGTACGGACGATGTAGTGCTTCGGCGTCGTCGCGACGGCGAGGTCGCCGGCGGCCTTGGACTGGCCGTAGACGCCGAGCGGCGAGAACGGCTCGTCCTCGTCGTGCTCCGGCTCGGAGCCGTCGAAGACGTAGTCGGAGGAGACGTGCACCAGGGTCAGCCGGTGCTCGGTGGCCACCCGCGCGAGCCGAGCCGGCAGGGCGGCGTTCGACGCCCACGCTCCGACCCGGCCCTCCGGCGTCTCGGCCGCGTCGACGGCGGTCCACGCCGCGACGTTGATGACGGTCGCGTACTCGTGCCACGGCCACGCATCGAGGCCGTCGGCCCGGCCGATCGCATCCGCGTCCGGCAGCAGCGCCGCCAGCGCCGACCCGAGCTGTCCCGAGGCGCCGATGATCAGCGTCTTCTTCTGCTTCATCGGCACCACGTCGGCGAGCACCGGGTTGGCGCGGTCCTTCTCGGAGATCTCGGCCTCCGCGGAGTCCAGCGCGATCGGCCAGGGGATCGCCGCGGTCGGGTCGGCGAGGTTCACCGCGGGATAGGCGATGCCGGGGCGCCAGTGGTCGTTGACCAGGTAGGAGTAGACGGTGTCGTCCTCGAGCGCCTGGTAGGAGTTGCCGACGCCACGGGGGACGAAGACCGCACGGTCCGGCCCGATCTCGATGGAGAACGTCGTCCCGAACGACTCGCCCTCGCGCAGATCGACCCACGCGGCGAAGACGCGCCCCGAGGCCACCGAGACGAGCTTGTCCCAGGGCTCGGCGTGGATGCCGCGGGTCGCTCCGCGCGCGGCGTTGAAGGACATGTTGTTCTGCACCGGGCCGAAGTCCGGGAGCCCGAGGGCGACGTGCTTGTCACGCTGCCAGTTCTCCTTGAACCAGCCGCGCGCGTCCCCGTGCAGCGGGATGGAGAGCACGACCAGCCCGGGGATCGGCGAGGCCTCGAGCGTGGGCTGCGGCAACGACACGGGGATCACTGCCCCTTCGCCGCGTAGGAGGCCTCGACGGCCTCCTTCTTCGGTCGCCACCACGCCTCGTGCGCCCGATACCACGCGATCGTCGCCGCCATGCCGGACTCGAAGTCACGGAACGAGGGAGCCCACCCGAGCTCGGTGCGCAGCTTGGTGGAGTCGATCGCGTAGCGCAGGTCGTGGCCAGCGCGGTCGGTGACGTGGTCGAAGTCGTTCTCGTCGTGCCCCATCAGCCGCAGGATCAGGCGTACGGTCTCGAGGTTGTTCTTCTCGCCGTCGGCCCCGATCAGGTAGGTCTCGCCGATCGCGCCCTTCTCCAGGATCGTGAGCACGGCCGAGGAGTGGTCCTCGGCGTGGATCCAGTCGCGGACGTTGAGCCCGGCGCCGTAGAGCCGCGGGCGGACGCCGTCGATGAGGTTGGTGATCTGGCGCGGGATGAACTTCTCGATGTGCTGCCACGGCCCGTAGTTGTTCGAGCAGTTGGAGATCGTCGCCTGCACCCCGAAGGAGCGCACCCAGGCCCGGACCAGGAGGTCGGAGCCGGCCTTGGTCGAGGAGTAGGGCGAGGAGGGGTTGTACGGGGTCGCCTCCGTGAACCGCTCCGGGTCGTCCCGGCCGGGCTCGACCAGGGGCAGGTCGCCGTACACCTCGTCGGTGGAGATGTGGTGGTAGCGCACGCCGTGCTTGCGGACCGCCTCGAGCAGCGTGAACGTCCCGACGATGTTGGTCTGCACGAACGGCGACGGGTCGTGCAGCGAGTTGTCGTTGTGCGACTCGGCGGCGTAGTGCACGACCGCGTCGGCCTCGGCCACCAGAGCGTCGACCGCGGCCGCGTCGGTGACGTCGCCGACCACCAGCGAGACCCGGTCGGTCGGCAGCCCGGCCAGCGCCTCGGGCGAGGCGGCGTAGGTCATCTTGTCGAGGACGGTGACCTGAAGGTCGGTGTTCGCAACCAGGTGATGGACGAAGTTGGAGCCGATGAAGCCGGCGCCGCCGGTGACGAGGATGCTCTTCACGGTCTGACACTATCGGCCGGGTCGCGCCGTTAGGCTGCCGTTCGTGAAGGGGATCATCCTCGCCGGCGGGACCGGCTCGCGGCTCCACCCGATCACCCTCGCGGTGAGCAAGCAGCTGATGCCGGTGTGGGACAAGCCGATGATCTACTACCCGCTCTCCACGCTCATGCTGGCCGGAGTCCGCGACATCCTGATCATCACGACCCCCCACGACGCACCGGCCTTCGAGCGCCTGCTCGGCGACGGCTCCCAGCTCGGCGTCAACCTCACCTTCCAGACCCAGCCCTCCCCGGACGGCCTGGCGCAGGCGTTCACCATCGCCGCCGACTGCGGGTTCCTGCAGGAGGACGGCGACGAGCGGGTCGGCCTGATCCTGGGCGACAACCTCTTCTACGGCTACGGCCTGGGCAACCAGCTGCGCCGCTTCGAGCATCTCGAGGGCGCGGCGATCTTCGGCTACCGCGTCTCGGACGCGACCGCCTACGGCGTCGTCGAGTTCGACGAGAACCAGGTCGCGATCTCGCTGGAGGAGAAGCCGGCCCGGCCCCGGAGCCCGTACGCCGTCCCTGGCCTCTACTTCTACGACGGCTCGGTCGTCGGTCACGCCCGCACCCTGCGGCCGAGCTCTCGCGGCGAGCTGGAGATCACCGACCTCAACCGGATCTACCTCGACGCCGGCACCCTCCAGGTCGAGATCCTCCCCCGCGGCTCGGCCTGGCTCGACACCGGCACGGTCCAGGATCTCAACGAGGCGGCCAACTACATCCGCGCCATCGAGCACCGGCAGGGCACCAAGATCGGAGCCCCCGAGGAGGTCGCCTGGCGGATGGGCTGGCTCTCCGACGACGACCTGACCCGGCTGGCCGAGCCGCTCAAGAAGAGCGGGTACGGCACCTATCTCCTCGGCCTGCTCGACCAGCGATGAGGACCGCGCGGCGCGCTATCGCCGCCACAGCTGCCAGCTGACCAGCATCACCGCAGCCCAGCCGATCACGACGACGACGTCATCGCGATGGACGCCGTGGTGTGCCGTCAGGACGATCAGCACCGGCCCGGACAGCCGCGAGTGACCAGCCACGCCGAAGATCGCCATCACTGTCGCGCTCGCGCCGAGGACGAGGGCACGACCGCGATCCGACATCCGGTGAGCCTAGCCGCACCCGCATCGAGGGAGCCGGGGCCGAGTCGTCGAGCCCGTCGCCCGGGTGCGCCACGGAGACCAACGGCCCGCTTCCGAACATGTCGGAAGCGGGCCGGGCGTGGATTCGAGATTGTCTCGTGTGATCAGATGTTGATGGTCACCTCGGCGACCGAGCCGATCTGGGCGACCACCTCACGGTCGACCGGGTCGGCCTTCGGGGCCAGCGTGCGGAGGGTCCACTGGCCCTCGCCGGCGAAGAACCGGAAGTGGCCGGACGCGGAGGTCGGGACCTCGGCGGTGAACTCACCGGTCTTGTCGAGCAGGCGGACATACGCCGAGCCGACCGGCTCACCGCCGCGCAGGACCTGGCCCTGGATCACGGCCTCCTTCGCGACGTTGACGCCGTCGAGGCTCAGACCGCCCTGGGTCGCGCCGCACATCAGGCGACACCCGGCTCGTCGCCGAGGACGACCGGCACGCCGACGAGGCTGCCGTACTCGGTCCAGGAGCCGTCGTAGTTCTTGACGTTCTGCTGGCCGAGGATCTCGTGCAGGACGAACCAGGTCAGCGAGGAGCGCTCGCCGATGCGGCACAGCGCGATCGTGTCCTTGGTGGTGTCGAAGCCGACCTCGTCGTAGAGCGCCTTGAGGTCCGCGTCGGACTTGAAGGTGCCGTCGTCGTTGGCGTTCTTGCTCCACGGGACGTTGACCGAGGTGGGGATGTGACCCGCACGCTGGGCCTGCTCCTGCGGCAGGTGGGCCGGGGCGAGGAGGCGGCCGGCGAACTCGTCGGGGCTGCGCACGTCGACCAGGTTCTGAGTGCCGATCGCGGCGACGACCTCGTCACGGAAGGCGCGCAGGGAGGTGTCCTGGTCCTGGGCGACGTACGTGGTGGCGGCGCGGGTCGGGAGCTCGGCGACGAGCTCGCGGGAGTCGAGCTCCCACTTCTTGCGGCCGCCGTCGAGGAGCTTGACGTCCTGGTGGCCGTAGAGCTTGAAGTACCAGTAGGCGTACGCGGCGAACCAGTTGTTGTTGCCGCCGTAGAGGACGACGGTGTCGTCGTTGGCGACGCCGCGGCTGCTCAGGAGCGCCTCGAACTGGGCCTTGTTGAGGAAGTCGCGACGGACCTGGTCCTGCAGATCGAGGGTCCAGTCGAGCTTGATCGCGCCCTTGATGTGGCCCTTGTCGTACGCGGACGTGTCCTCGTCGACCTCGATCAGCACGACCTTGGCGTTGTCGAGGTTCTCCTCCACCCACTGGGCGGAGACGAGCGAGTTCTCGCGGCTCATGTGATTGCCTTTCGGATTATTTTGAACGTATGGATTGTCAGTCGGATGAGGGGTTGTGACGCTCGCTGCGCTCGCGCCTCAACCACCGATGCGCTTGATGAGCAGGTACATCTCGCAGCCGAGGCAGAAGCGGAAGATCGCGTTGAGCAGCGCCGCCACAAGGGCGAGGCCGACCGCGATCTGGCCGAGCAGGGTCAGGCCGGTCGCGTACCCGATCAGCGCGATCACCGTGAAGGCGAGGCCGACCGCCTGGGCGAACCGCGGCGGTGCCGGGTCCTCGAGCTCGGCCGGCGCACTGAGGCGCGGACGGACGAACCGCTTGAAGGCGGCGGCGTGCACGGTGTGCTGCACGCCGCGGATCGCGCCCACCGCGAACAGGATCGCCTGCACGGCGGTCAGGATCCCGGCAGCGACCGGCGGCAGCAGCAGGATCACGACCAGCACGGCGGCGGTGATCGCCGCGGTGAACTGCGGGCCACGCGGGTCGATGCCTTGCTGGTGGGCCGCGGTGGCGCCGGCGGTTGCCGTGGTGGCAGACATGGATGCTCCGGGGTCGAGATGAGGGAAGGCGGTCAACATGGGACGGCCGACATCTCGCTCACTGGGAGCGGGCAGACGGCGGCCGTCAGCGCATGGACATTCGACACAGCGACGAGCGCACGCGGCAGTGGTCCACTGCGCGGCGCTTGGTCAGCATGGTCGAGAGCATGACGGCAACGGTAGAGGGCTTTGCCTCGTGTGCGAAATTCGGATCTCGCATGGCGAGACGCGTGTCTGAATGATGAGACGCAGGTCAGCCTCCCAGGCTCACGCCCCGGGTGCCTCGATCACCGTATGCTGCGCGGATGACCAAGCGTGCTCTCATCACCGGCATCACCGGGCAGGACGGCTCCTATCTCGCCGAGCTGCTGCTCGAGAAGGGCTATGAGGTCCACGGCCTGGTGCGGCGCAGCTCGTCCTTCAACCGAGGTCGGATCGACCCGATCTACCTCGATCCGGCCAACGCGGGCCGGCTGAAGCTGCACTACGGCGACGTCACGGACTCGACGTCCCTCATCAACATCGTGCGCGACGCCCAGCCCGACGAGGTCTACAACCTCGCGGCGCAGTCGCACGTCGCGGTCAGCTTCGAGATGCCGGAGTACACCGCCTCGGCCGACGCGCTCGGCACGATCCGGTTGCTCGAGGCGATCCGGCAGAACACCCCCGATGCGCGCTTCTACCAGGCCTCCACCTCGGAGATGTTCGGCCTCACCCCGCCTCCGCAGCACGAGGGCACCCAGTTCCACCCCCGCTCCCCCTACGGCGCCGCGAAGCTGCACGCCCACTGGGCGACCATCAACTATCGCGAGGCGTACGGGATGTACGCCGTCTCCGGCATCCTCTTCAACCACGAGTCCCCGCGCCGCGGTGAGTCCTTCGTGACCCGCAAGATCACCCGCGCGGTCGCCGCCATCACCGCGTCCCTCAACGCGGGTGGCTCGGGCGGCTCGGTGACGCTGGGCAACCTCGACGCGGTGCGTGACTGGGGCTACGCCAAGGAGTACGTCGAGGGCATGTGGCGGATGCTGCAGCAGGACGTGCCCGGCGACTACGTGCTGGCCACCGGGGTCGGGACCACGGTGCGGGAGTTCGCCGAGATGGCCTTCTCCCACGTCGGGCTGGACTGGCGTGCACACGTCGAGACCGATCCTCGCTTCGAGCGGCCGTCCGAGGTGCCGGAGCTGCTCGGTGACGCGTCCCGGGCGGCCGCGGACCTCGGCTGGAAGGCCGGCACGAGCGTCGCGCAGCTGGCCGCGCTGATGGTCGACGCCGACATCGCCGCTCTCACGCTCACCGAGCCTGTCGAGGCGCCTCGACAGGCTCGGCGGCCGTGATCGCACTCGTCACCGGCGCGACCGGCCAGGACGGCCTCTACCTGTGCCGGCAGCTGGCCGACGCGGGCGTACGGGTGCTGGCCGGCGTGCAGGATCTCGATACGGCCTCCGACGGTGGTCGCGCCGCGACGTATCTCCGTCATCCGCTGATCACGCCGGTCGAGCTCGACATCACCGACACCGCGTCGTTCGCGGCGCTGCTGCGCGCCCACCGCGTCGATGAGATCTACAACCTGGCCGCGCTGTCCTCGGTGGCGCACTCGTGGGACGAGCCGGAGCAGACGGCCCGGGTGAACGCTGACGCGGTCGACGGGATGCTGGCCGCGGTGCGGCACGTGCGCCCCACGGCGCGCTTCTTCCAGGCGTCCTCGGTGCAGGCGGGCACCACCTCTCCGTACGCCGCCTCCAAGCTCGCGGCCGAAGGGCTGGTGGCGGACATCCGGGCGCGAGGAGTGTTCGCGGTGTGCGGACGGCTGGCGAACCACGAGTCGCCGCTGCGGCCCGCGCACTTCGTCTCACGGCGGATCGCCCGGGCAGCGGCCTCGGGGGCGGTGCTGGACCTCGGCTCGCTGGCCTCCGAGCGGGACTGGGGGCACGCGCGGGACCACGTGGCCGCGATGCCGCTGCTGCTGCGGCTGCCGTCGCCCCTGGACGCGGACATCTGCACCGGCGTCCGACGGCCGTTGCGCGATCTCGTGCACGCGGCCTACCGCGCCGCCGGTCTCCCGGTGGCGGACCATGTCGTCGAGTCGGCGGACGTCCCGCGTCCGGCCGACCCGACGTCGGTCGGTGGATCGCCGGACGCGCTGACGCAGGCGACCGGCTGGGAGCCGCGTACGTCGATCGACGAGCTCATGGCCGAGATGGTGGCCGTGGAGAAGCAGCGGCTGGCGGCCCGTCGGGAGGACGTGCCGGTCGACCTCACGGCAGCGCGCTGAGGACCTGTTCCTTGCGCGGCGCGCCGGCGGCACGAGAGATTTCCCGGCCGCTCGCATCGAGGATCAGCGTGGTCGGCGTGCGCAGGATGCCGAGACGTCGGACGACCTCGAGGTGATGCTCGGCGTCGACCTCGACGTGGACCACGCCGGGCACGACCTCGGCGACGTCGCCGAGGATCCGCTTGGTCGCACGGCACGGCGCGCAGAAGGCGCTGGAGAACTGCACCAGGGTGGCGCGCTCGCCGGGCTCGGCCTTGGCCACCGCCTCGCCGAGGGCCTCCCAGGTCGAGACGTCACCTGTTGCGGGCCGAGAGGTCGGTTGTTGCGGGGCGGCGGGTGGCGTTTCGAGGCTTGCCTCTGCGGCGCCCCGCACCTGGTGGGTGCCGCGGAAGCGGCCGTCGGTGAGGGCGCGGTAGCCGCCGAAGGCCAGCGCGACCACGACGGCGACGAGCACGATCCAGAGTCCGACCACGTCACGCTCCAACCCGTACGGGAACGCAAAGATTCCCGCCCCGGCCGGTCAGCGCTGAGGACCGACCGAGGCGAGAGGTTCAACGCGCCCAGCCCCGGGATCTGGGCGAGAAGCGCGTTGAGCGTCCCGCTACCGCCGCGGGGCGGTAGCGGGACGCGTCGTCACTTGCCGAGCAGACCGAGGAGGGTGCCGATCACCGGGATCGACGAGGCGCCGGGCAGGCCCGGGGCGCCGGTCGGGGCGGGGATCGCCGAGGTCAGCGTGGCCAGGCCGAGGGTGGTGAGGATCGGGTCGAGGGTGTTCTCGAGGCCGGTCAGCACGGCGGGCAGGGTCGGGACGCCGGCACCGGTGAGGCCGATGACGATCGGGTCGATGATGGCGTCGACGATGGTCGCCGCGGTCACCTTGGTCGGGTCGGCCATCGCGTCCTTGAGGGACTTCTGCACCTGGGCGAGCGCGTCGGTCAGCGCCTTCTGGTAGGCGGCCGGGTCGAAGCCGCCCGGGAGGGTCGCGAGCGTGTTCTGGAGCTGCTGGAGCGCATCGATCAGCTGCTGCGGAGCGCCGGCGGACTTGAGCGCGGCCTGGAGCTGGGCGAGCAGGTCGCTCAGCGGGTTCGACATCGGCGTGCCGGTGGCGGTCGAGGTCGCCGTGGCGGTCGTCGTCGCGGTGGCGGTCGTCGTGGCGGTGGCCGTCGCCGTGGTGGTGGCCGTCGCGGTGGCCGTGGGCGCCGGCTTGCTGGTGCCC
Source organism: Nocardioides sp. JCM 18998 (assembly GCF_055391535.1). Lineage (NCBI taxonomy): Bacteria > Bacillati > Actinomycetota > Actinomycetes > Propionibacteriales > Nocardioidaceae > Nocardioides > Nocardioides sp. JCM 18998. Next base: position 1,900,322 of record NZ_AP043886.1, on the reverse strand, counting down.
TGCGGGGTCGAGGCGCCCTGGCAGGCGACCAGCGCGCTGTAGGCGTGGTTGCGGACCATCTTCGCGTAGCGGAGGTCCACACGCTTCACGTGGACGTTGTCGCGCTTGGCGCGGACCGCCTTGCGCGGGGCGTGGTGGACGACCGCGCGGTGGACGTGGACCCGGGCGCGCTTGAGCTTCTTCTGCGCGACGGTGACCTGCGTGGTGGCGTGGTTGTAGGCACTGAGCTGCGAGGAGCAGTTGGGCGCGGCCTGGGCGTCGTTGGAGAACGCGAACGGGAGGAACGCACCGGCCAGGAGGGAGGCGGTGGCGGCGATGGCGGTGGCGGGACGCTTCATGTCAGGGTCAACGACCGCAGGGCGCGTGTGGCACGGCTGTCTAGACCGGTTGTTCGGATCGGCGTTCGGGCAGGTCGTACGCGCACATGCGCCGCGGGCCGCCCCTCCGAGGAGGGACGGCCCGCGGTGTCGATCAGGAGCTGTCCGAGCAGCTGTGACCCGGGTCGATCAGAGCGGCAGGCTGCCGAGGCCGGGGATGTTGCCGAAGAGGCTGGTCAGGCTGCCCAGGCCCGGGATGCTGTCCGTGCCCGGAAGACCGCCACCGGCGAGCGCGTCGGTCAGCAGCGACAGGTCGAACCCGCCGAGGGTGTCGCGGAGAAGGTTCTGGACGCCCTCGAGCGTCTTCGCCAGGTCGGCGCCCGGGCCGGTGCCGCCGCTGGCGGCCAGGATGCTGTCGTGCAGCGGGTCGATGATCGCGTTGAGCACGGTGTAGAGCGACGCGTGCGTCGGGTCGATGTTGCTCAGGGCGTCCTCGATGGAGCTCTGAGCCGCCGCCAGCGCTGCGGTCAGGGCCTCCGGCGACAGCGGGATGCCCTCGAGCTGCTTCTGGATCGCCGCCAGCGCCGGGGCCGCCGACGACCCGCCCGGGACGCCGGACAGGATGCTGGTGAGCTGGCCGAACAGGTCGCTCAGCGGGTTCGCGGTGCCCTGCGGGGTGCTCGTGCTCGGGTTGGTGCAGGTCTGCAGGGCGCGGTTGGCGGCGGCGCGGACGCGCTTGTCGGCCTTGACGTGCTTCTGCACGCGCTTCACGACCTTCCGGTCGTGCTTGATCACCGCGACCGACTTGCGAGCCCGGGTGTCCTTGCGGAGCTTCTTCTTGGCCTTCTTGAACTTCTTCTGGTCGTGCTTGACCTTGGCGTCGGCCTTCTGGACGTTGGCCTTGGCGGCGGTGCACGAGATGGCAGCCGAGGCGCCGTCCGTGGCGATGAACGGTGCGAGGACGCCGACCGAGAGCGCAGCGCTGAGACCGAGCGCGGCGAACCGCATCCGGGACGAGGCAGTGGTGGTCATGGCGGGGACCTTTCGTTGAGAGGGACTCCGGCGGGGCCGGGGGCTTGTTACGTCTGATTCCCCAACGAGCCTGTGATCAAGACGACACGGTCGGCTACGGATATTTTTGTCGGTCTAGACCATGTGGTAGCGCTCAGCCGCCCGCGAACGGCGGGAGGAACTGCACGGTCTCGCCCGGCATGACCTGCACGTGCGCGGCGTCCTCCGACGCCGTGGGTCGGTCCTCGACGAGGGTCGAGCAGACCGCCAGGACATCGGCGAGCCTGGAGTCGGGATGGGCCCGGAGCGCCCGCGCCGTCAGCTCCTGGAGCGTCGCGGGGCCGTCGACCTCGAAGACGTCCGCGTCCGTACCGGCGGCGGCTCTTGCGCCCGCCCAGTACCGAACTGTGATCGTTCCCGCCGCCATCACCTTTGCCTTTCGCTAGGATGTCGCTCTCGTCTCCACCTGGAGGAACATGAGCACGCTGTTGCTTCTGACCGGCTCCCTGCAGCCCTCGATCGAGGTGCTGCCTGGCCTCGCGCTGCTCGGACACCAGACGAAGGTCCTGCCGGCCGAGGTTAGCGCTCTGTTGGACGCGCCCGACGCCGATCTTCTGCTGGTCGACGGTCGTCAGGACCTCGCGCACGCCCGCGACCTGTGCCGGCTGATCCGGGCCACCGGTGCCGACCAGCCGGTGATGCTGGTCGTGACCGAGGGCGGTCTCGCCGTCGTCGCCCACGACTGGGGCATGGACGACGTGGTGCTGCACACCTGCGGGCCCGCCGAGCTCGAGGCGCGGATCCGGCTCGCGATGGGTCGCTCGGGCGCCGCATCGGCCGCGGCCGATCCCGACGCGCACCTGATCCGGTCCGGTGAGGTCGTCGTCGACGACGCCTCCTACACCGCGAAGGTGGGCGGGCGGGTGCTCGACCTGACCTTCAAGGAGTTCGAGCTGCTCAAGTTCCTCGCGCAGCACCCGGGCCGGGTCTTCTCGCGCCAGCAGCTGCTCCAAGAGGTCTGGGGCTACGACTACTTCGGCGGCACCCGTACGGTCGACGTCCACATCCGCCGGCTGCGCGCCAAGCTCGGCCCGGAGAACGAGACCCTCATCGGCACGGTCCGCAACGTCGGCTACCGCTTCGTCGTCCCCGCCGCGCGGACGCAGGAGCAGGCCGAGGACGTCGCCCGCCTCACGCAGACCACCTGAGGCCTCTGGCTCTAGAGTCGGGCCATGCTCGATGTCCTCGCCATGGCCCGACTCGCCGAGGCAGCAGACGGTGTCGCCGCGCTCGACGAGGCCACTCGACTCGCGGTGCGCAATCGACCGGACGCGGTGCGGATCTGGGGTGACGTACGGGGCTTCGGCCTGCTCATCGACACGGAGCTGTCGCTGCTCGTGATGCCGCATGAGCGTGGCACCGGGCTGGGTCGGCGACTCCTGCTGCAGGCACCGCCCGAGGCTCGGCTGGCGTGGTCGCACGGCGATCACCCCGCGGCGCGCGCGCTGGCGGCCTCGAACGGCTGGGAGCGTGCCCGGGAGCTGTGGGTGATGCGCCGGCCGACGTCCGTACCCCTGCCCGACCCCATCGCGGCACCCGACGGCGTCGAGGTGCGCGGCTTCCTACCCGGCGACGAAGAGGAGGTGCTGCGGGTCAACGCCGCCGCCTTCGCCTCGCATCCCGAGCAGGGTGCGCTCACCCTCGAGGGGTTGCGAGAGCGGATGGCCGAGTCGTGGTTCTCGGCCGAGGGGCTGATCACTGCGTGGGACACCACCACCGGTCGGCTCCTGGCCTTCCACTGGACCAAGGTGCACGACGCCGCACACGGAGAGGTCTACGTCGTCGGGGTCGACCCGGCGGCGCAGGGCCGCGGGCTCGGCAAGCTCGTCACCCTGGCCGGGCTCGAGCACCTTGCCGGGCTCGGCGTCGACGAGATCGTGCTCTATGTCGAGGGGGACAACACCCCGGCCCTCGCGCTCTATCGGGGGCTGGGCTTCGCGCATGCGCAGAGCGACACCCACGTGCAGTACCGGCGCGTGCTCCCCATCTGAACCACTCTGCCGGATTCGGCGCCGCGCGAGAGCACGGATGTCAGCTCCGTATAAAGAGGGATACATGCCCGACGGGTGCCGATGTCTCCCTCTTTATAGGCGCCTATAAAGAGGGAGACACGGCGCCCGGGAGCGTCGCCTGAGCGATGTATCCCTCTTTATACCGAGCCTTGCGCGACCTCATATACCGAGCCTGCCCGACCCTTCCAGCGCGCTCCGCAGTCGTTTTCCACAGATCGCGGCCAGCCGTCCCACCGGGGCGACGACGGATCTAGCGTCGGAGTCATGAAGGATCCGTCGACACGTGATGTCATCGATTATCTGCATCACGCGGTCGGGATCAGCAACCGACAGGCGCAGCAAGCGCTGCTGTCGGGGCTCGCCGGCCCTGCCACGATCGACGGCCGGGCCCGCCGCTACGACATGGAGCGAGCTATCGCCCTCGGCCGCGTCACCGAGCTCACCGACGACGAGGTCTGGAACGCATGTCCGCGCGGCGTGTTCATCGCACGGATCGGGCCACGGCGCGGATTCCATGTCGCCCAGTCGCGCGCAGAGCATGTCGCAGCCTTGGCCGACGACTGGTACGTCCCCTGGTTCGGCCACGTGTGGCTCAAGCTGAACGACGCGCCGGATGGCACGTTTCCGTTCATCGCGACACTCGCCGACTTCGTCGTCGCCGGCGCCACCATCGTCGGGCGGGAGCTCTACGGCGCGGAGCAGCTGTCCACCAATCGCCACTTTCCGCTCACGCGCTTCACCCTCGCCGACCCCGGACCCTGGTATGACGCCCTGGAGGGTCGCCGGCTGACCCTCGGGCCCGGCTACCCGTGGAAGATCTGGGGAGCGCCGGTGTCCGCGGCGTTCGACCGTACCGGCCTCGCCGACGACGACGTGATCAGCGCAGTGGCCGCACGTGTAGCCCGACGTCGGGGTCGACCACGGTCTCCTGGGCCGCTGGCATCCCGTCCACCGTCAGCTGGGCATCCACCGGCACAGAGCGCTTGACCAGGCCGAGGGCGATCGGTCCGAGCTCGTAGTGCCGGGCCGAGGAGCCCACGAAGCCGACCTCCTTGCCTCCGTCGGCCACCAGTGGAGTGCCGGCCTCGGGGAGGCGGTTCTCGGAGCCGTCGAGGTGGAGCAGCACGAGTCGGCGCGGCGGGCGGCCGAGGGTGTGCACACGCGCGACCGTCTCCTGACCGCGATAGCAACCCTTGTCCAGGTGCGTGCCGATCAGGCCGATCTCGTTGGGGATCGTGCGGTGATCGGTGTCGACGAAGATGCGGGGCTCACCGCGCTCGATGCGCAGGGCCTCGTACGCCCACAGACCGCAGGCCGGGCCGGCCGCGTCGACGTACGCCCGCAGCGAGGACCGCGGGATGAACGACGTCGTACCCCGGGAGGTCGAGCCCCCGGAGGTCGAGCCTGTCGAGACCGGACGCCAGACGACCGCGAGCTCCGGCTCCGCCGTGACCTCGACCGCGGACCAGAACTTCATCCGCTCCAGGAACGCCACCAGCGCCTCGCCGTGTCCCGGCTCGGTCCACGCGGTGAAGGCGGCCCCGTCGTCCACGCCCGAGAAGAAGTGCTCGATGTGACCCTGCGGCGACAGGATCAGCGCATCGATCCACTGACCGGGCGCCAGCGACTCGAAGTGCTGCGAGGTCAGCGAGTGCAGCCACGTCAGCCGATCCGGGCCGGCGACCCGCACCACCTCCCGGTGCGACAGATCGACGAAGCCCTCGCCCGACGCGAGCGTGCGCTGCTCCACGTTGAACGACCCGTAGTGCGCCGCCACCGCGGCGTCACTGACTCCGATTATCTGGCTGCCCGCCGCGACAGCACCCGGCAAAGACAGAAGCTCACTCACCATCAGCAGACTCACACTCCACGCAGGACCCGAACACCACCAGGTGCCCCAGATCAGCCTCGAAACCCATCTCGTCGCGCAACCGCCCCGCAAAGCCGGCGGCCACCTCAGGGTCAACAGAAGTCACCCGCGAACACTTCCGGCACACCAGGTGGAAGTGCTCATGGTCCGTCGCCGAGTGATACGTCGCGCCCCGATCGGAGAGATGCGCGTGCCGCACCAGGCCGAGCTCCTCGAGCACCTCGAGGTTGCGGTAGACCGTCGACAGGTTGATCGCGGACGAGGACTCCCGGACGACCGCCAGCACCTCCTCGGGCGTGGCATGTCCGAGCCGCTCGACCGCCCCGAGGACGAGCTCGCGCTGCGGGGTCAGCCGATAGCCGCTGCCCCGTAGACGCTCCCGCCAGTCCTCGCTCAACCCACTCAGCCCTCGACGCGGTTGAGCTGCGCCCACAGGTGCGGCTGCAGCTCCTGCCCCATCGCCTTCATGTCGTAGGCGTACATCAGCTGGCCCTGCACGTTGCCGTAGAGCCGGTGACCGGCGGTGACGTCCTTCGCGGTCTCGGTGTGACCGATGCCGCGTGTGGCCAGCTCGATCCGACCGTCGGCGGCCTCGCCGAACCAGACCTCGGCCAGCCCGAGGCTGTGCGCCAGGGTCATCTCGAGGCGAGCCTTGCCCGGCTCGGTCATGGTCGAGCGGATGAAGCCGGTCTCCATGGCGGCGGGGCGGATCCGCTCCTTCGTCTCCGGATCGATCACCCAGCTGTGTGCGGAGTAGGCGAAGAACGGACGACCGTCCTGCTGGAAGACCAGCTCCTGCTCGTACTCGAAGGCCTCGATCGTCGGGTAGTCGCCGTGGCCGTTGCCGTGCCAGGTGCCGAGCAGCCAGGCGATCGGCGCGCAGTCGGGATGCAGGTTCTCAGGCAGGTGAAATGGCACGGTCCAACTCTAGACTGAGCGGATGGGTAGGAACCTCGTCGTCAAGGTCACCGCGGGCGTCGAGGACGCCGAGCGCTGCAACCAGGCCTTCACCGTGGCCGCCGCGGCTGCCTCCGCAGGGGCGAGCGTGAGCCTATGGCTGACCGGCGAGGCGGCATGGTTCGGGGTCCCCGGCCGGGCGCAGCAGTTCAGCCTCCCCTTCGCCACGCCGCTGGTCGATCTGCTCGCGGTCGTGCTCGCCGACGGCGCCGTCACCGTCTGCACCCAGTGCGCCGCGCGCCGCGGGATCGAGGAGAAGGACGTCATGCCGGGCGTACGGATCGCGGGCGCGGCCGTCTTCGCCGAGGAGATCCTCGCCGAGGGCGTCCAGGCGATCGTCTACTGAGCGGGCCGGAGGTCGCGCCTGTCGGGACCGACCCCGATACCATCGGAGGCAAATGGACAACGCGAACTCCCCCGACCGCAAGTGGTTCCGGCGCGCCGGCGGCGATGCCGCACCCGGCACGTCCCCCGACGCCGCCGAGACCGCTGAGCAGCTCGCCGCGCGCGCGGCCGAGTACGCCGCCGCGGCCGAGCGCCACGCCAGCCTGCGCCGTGCCGCCGAGCAGGCCGCCGCCGAGCAGGCCGCCGAGCGGATCGTCGCCGAGGAGGCGGGGGCCGAGCATGCGCGCGCACGCGCCGAGGCCGACCGGATCGCTGCCGACCACGCGTCGATGGCCGCCGCAGCCCACCAGGCCCGGGTCGCGGCCGAGGAGGCAGCCGTCCAGGCGGAGAAGTCGCGCCGTGCCGCCGAGGAGGCCGGCGAGGCGAGGGCCAAGGAGCGGATCCAGGCCGAGCAGTCGGCTGCCGAGCAGGCCAAGCTCACCGAGGACGCCCTGCGCCGCCAGCGCGATGCGGTGCAGCAGGCCGCCGACATCGCCGACGCCCGCTCCCGCGCCGAGGAGAGCGCCCGGCTCCGGTCCGCTGAGGCCGCCGCCGCCCAGGAGGCGCGCCGGGCCGCCGAGCAGATCGCCGCCGAGCACGCGCGTGCCGCCGCCGAGGCCCACGAGGCCCGTACGGCCGCCGAGCAGGCTGCCGAGGCGAAGGCCGCCGAGGCCACCACGGCCCACGGGGCGCGGGAGTTCGCCGAGCGCGTCTCGTCCTCGATGGCCGACCAGGCTCGCCTGGCCCACAGCGCCCGCCAGGAGGCCGAGCAGGCCGCAGCGATCGCCGCGGTGGCCCGCGAGGCCGCGGACGCGAAGGCGGCCGAGCACGCGAGCCAGCGCGGCGACGCCGAGCGCGCCGCCGGCGTGGCCGCACTCCGCGCGACCGAGGCCCAGGAGGCCCGTCGCCGTGCCGAGGAGGCGGCCGAGGCGAAGGCTGCGGAGACCGCGGCCGCCCACGAGGCTCGTATCGCCGCCGAGCAGGCGGCCGTCGAGGCCCACGCCGCCCGCCAGGCCGCCGAGGAGGCGACCGCCGAGCAGGCCCGGATCGCCTCCGATGCACACGACCGGCAGACCGCCGCCGAGACGACGGCGATCACCTCGCACGAGGCCCGCCAGGCCGCCGACGAGGTCGCAGCCGAGCACGCCCGCCTCGCCACCGAGGCGCACGACGCCGCCGCCGAGCAGGCCCGCGCCGCGAACCAGGCGCACGAGAGCCGCATGGCCGCGGAGCAGGCCGCCGAGGCAAGGGCCGCCGAGGTCGACTCTGCCCACGCCGCCCGCCTCGCATCGGAGGAGCAGGGTCGCGCCGCCATGGAGGCCGCGCACGCCGAGCGCGTCGCGTCCGAGGAACAGGGCCGCGCCGCCATCGATCAGGCCCACGCCGACGCCCAGTCCGCGATCGCCGCCGCCCACGAGGAGCGCGCTGCCGCCGAGCAGGCGGCGGTCGAGGCGCATCGGGCCCGCCAGGCTGCCGAGGAGGCGACCGCAGAGCACGCCCGCGCCGCGGCCGAGGCGCACGACCTGCGCACCGGCGCCGAGCACGTCGCCGAGCAGGCCCACACCGCCCGTCGCGCCGCAGACCTGGCCGCACACGAGCACGCCGAGCGGGCGGAGCAGGCCCACATCGCGCGTACGGATGCCGAGCGCGCCGCCGCCGAGGCGGCTCGGGTGGCGGCCGAGGCCCAGGAGGGCCGGCTCGCCGCCGAGCGGTCCGCCGACGAGGCGCACGCCCGTCGTGCCGAGGCCGAGAGCGTCACCCACCAGCAGTCGCTCCTCGCCGGCCAGGCGGCCGCCGCCGAGCTGGCCGCGATCGGACGCGCCGAGGGGGCCGCGGCGGACGCCCAGGCCGCCCACGACGCTGCCGCCCAGCGCGCGGCCGAGGCGGAGGCCGCGCATGCGAAGGCCGCCGAGCACGCGTCACTGGCGACGGCCGCCCACGAGGCCCGTACGACGGCGGAGAGCGCCGCCGAGGCTGCCGCCGTCGCCCGGCGCGAGGCCGAGGAGGCCGCCGCACAGGTGCACCAGCACGCCGACACGTCGGCCGGGGAGCGCCTGGCCGCCGAGGCACGGACCACCGAGCTGCTCGCCGCGCTGGCGACCGCCGCCGAGGAGTCCCGGGCGCGGGTCGAGGAGGCCAACGCCGCCCGCATCGCCGCCGAGGAGTCCGCCGCCGAGGCGGCCCGGCTGCGCGCCGAGGCCGAGGCGAGGGTCGACCAGCTGGTCATCGACCGGCAGGCGATCGAGTCGTCGATCCGGCACCACACCGAGCTGGTCGAGACCGCCCTCCAGGAGCGGCTCGTCGCAGAGCGGCGCGCCGGCGAGCTGGCCCGCGAGCTGGTCGATCTGCGCGACAAGGTCGTCAGCACGATCAAGGAGAAGGGCTCCAAGCGGAGCGTCGCCGCACTCGAGCTGGCGATCGCCGCTGCTCCGGCGGCCGCTGTCCCCGCCGAGGCCGCCCCTGCCCCGGAGCCCGTCGCCCCGGAGCGATCGACCAAGAGCGCGTGGGCACTCGCCGCCGAGCTCGCCCAGACCGGTCAGATCCCCAAGCTCACCCCCGACGTGCTGCGCGCGATGGACGCCGCCGGCGGCGTCGCGGGTCTCGACACGGCCTCGCCTGGCGGCTCGGCCTACTCGACCGGCGACACCGGTGGTCGAGTAGCGAGCGCCAGCGACACCGGTGGTCGAGTAGCGAGCGCCAGCGACACCGGTGGTCGAGTAGCGAGCGCCAGCGAGCGTATCGAGACCCCCACCGACGCCGAGGACATCCGCAGCTTCACCCCCGAGAGCAAGCTCGGCCTGCTCACCGCCGGCGAGGTGACCGTGAGCGACCAGGGCGTCCTCGACGTGCGCAAGGGCAGCCGGACGTACCGCTTCGACCTCTACGACACCGCCACCACGGTGACGATGCAGGCCAAGCCGAGCAGCCGGCGCTGGCGCGTCGACCTCGAGGCGGCCGGGCAGTCGGTCTCGATCGACGCGAAGATGGTCGACGCCGAGGCGTTCACCCGGGAGCTGACCCGTTGGCGCCCGGAGATCACCGCCTGACGCAGCAATGGACGCCGAGCGTGCCGAGACGCGGGGTCTCGAAAGGCTCGACCTCCGGCGCGGGGTCTCGACAGGCTCGACCTCCGACGCGGGGTCTCGACAGGCTCGACCTCCGATGCCCGGTCCCGACTGTCCGGCTACAGCCCCGCCTTGAGCACGTCCGCGATCTCGTCGACGGCGCTCCTGGCCGTACGGCCCGCGGCGATGACGTTGAAGAACCCGTGGATCTGGTCGGGGAAGCGGCGAAGCTCGACCTTCACGCCGGCGTCCTCGAGCTTGCGGGCGTACGCCTCGCCCTCGTCGCGCAGCGGGTCGAAGCCAGCCGTCACCACGTAGGCGGGCGCCACGCCCTCAGGCACGTCCGCGTAGAGCGGCGAGAGCCGCGGATCCTTGCGGTCGGTCCCGGCGGGGACGTACGACGTCTCGGCGACGTCGAGGAAGCTCTGGGTGAGGTAGAAGCCCTCGTTGAAGGTCCGACGCGACCGGGTCTCGGCCCCGACGTCGACGACCGGGTAGATCAGCAGCTGGAACGCGCACCGGTCCGTGGCCGCGAGCGCGACGCCGGCGGCCAGGTTGCCGCCCGCGGAGTCGCCGCCGACACCGATCCGCGCGGGGTCCGCGCCGATCTCCTCGGCGTGCCCGCAGGCCCACTCGAAGGCCGCCACGGCATCGTCATACGCGGCCGGGAACGGCTCCTCCGGCGCCAGCCGATAGTCGACCGACAGCACCCGTACGCCCGCACGGTCGGCCACGTAGCGGCACGACGCCTCGTGCGAGGTCAGGTCGCCGTAGACGAAGCCACCGCCGTGGAAGAAGACCAGCAGCGGGCCGACAGCGGCGGCGCCGTTGGGGATGTAGAGCCGGGCCGGTCGACCGGCGACGGTGAGCGAGCGAGCCGAGCCGAGCTTCACGTGGCCGCCGCCGATCAGCGCCTGGCGCAGCAGGGTCGCGCGCCCCTCCTCGAGGGAGCGCGTCGAGGGGTCGTCCTGGCCGGCGAGCTGGTTGAGCCGCAGCATCAGCTGGGTGTCCACCGCGAGCCGCTGACCGTCGATCACGACCGGCTTGCCGGCGAGGCGTCGCTGCCAGGAGGGGCGCAGGTTCATGGCCTTGACGAAGACGAGCTTCTCGACGCGGAAGCGCAGCGAATCACGGTTCACGGCCCAGAACTTACCTCCTGGTAGGTGCCAGACTGGCCCCATGACCTTGGAGAGCGCCGACCGGAGCCCCGACACCACCACCCTCGAGGCGGTGCCGGACACGGAGTTCGACCTCGACCCGGTCTACGTGCCCGATCACGACGCCCTCCAGGAGGTCGAACGCTACGAAGATCGATTCTTGGACCGTGAGCTCTCCTGGCTGAAGTTCAACCAGCGGGTGCTCGAGCTGTCCGAGGACCCGAGCCTGCCGCTGCTGGAGCGGGTCCGCTTCCTCGCCATCTTCACCAGCAACCTCGACGAGTTCTTCATGGTCCGGGTGGCCGGCCTCAAGCGGCGCATCGCCGCCGGCCTGGCCGTGCGCGCCGCCTCCGGCCTGATGCCGCGCGAGCAGCTCGAGCTGATCTGGCGCACCACCCGCGAGCTCTCCGAGCGGCACGCCCGCGTCTTCGGCGAGACCCTCATGCCGCAGCTGCAGGCCGAGGGCATCCACCTGGTGCACTGGGAGGACCTCTCCGAGGCCGAGGTCAAGCACTGCAAGAAGCTGTTCAAGGAGCGGGTCTTCCCCGTCCTGACCCCGCTCGCCGTCGACCCGGCCCACCCGTTCCCGTACATCTCCGGGCTGAGCCTCAACCTCGCCGTCATGCTGCGCGACCCCCATACGGGAAAGGAGCACTTCGCCCGGGTGAAGGTGCCGCAGATCTTCGCCCGGTTCATCCCTCTGGGCGACAACCGCTTCGTCCCGCTCGAGGACGTCATGCGCGAGCGGCTCTCCAAGCTCTTCCCCGGCATGGAGATCCTCGAGGTGCACGCCTTCCGCGTCACCCGCAACGAGGACCTCGAGGTCGAAGAGGACGACGCCGAGAACCTGCTGGCCGCGCTCGAGAAGGAGCTGCTGCGCCGCCGCTTCGGTCCCCCGGTCCGACTCGAGGTCGAGGAGTCCATCTCGGGCTCGGTGCTGGAGCTGCTCGTCTCCGAGCTCGGCATCACCGAGCAGGAGGTCTTCCGCCTCCCCGGACCGCTGGACCTGCGCGGCCTGCACGGCATCGCCGACATCAACCGCGAGGACCTCAAGTACGACGCGTTCGTGCCCTCGACCCACCGCCAGCTCGCGCCGGTCGAGTCGGCGGCGCCGGTCGACGTCTTCAAGGCGGCCCGCCGATCCGACGTGCTGCTGCACCACCCGTACGACTCGTTCTCCACCTCCGTGCAGCGCTTCATCGAGCAGGCCGCGGCCGACCCGCGGGTGCTGGCGATCAAGCAGACGCTCTACCGGACCTCCGGCGACTCCCCGATCATCGATGCGCTGATCGACGCCGCCGAGGCCGGCAAGCAGGTGCTCGTGCTGGTCGAGATCAAGGCCCGGTTCGACGAGCAGGCGAACATCCGCTGGGCGCGCAAGCTCGAGCAGGCCGGCTGCCACGTCGTCTACGGCCTGATCGGTCTCAAGACCCACTGCAAGCTCGCGATGGTGGTGCGCGACGAGGGTGACTACGGCGGCGGCATCCGTCGCTACACCCACATCGGCACCGGCAACTACAACCCGAAGACCTCCCGGATCTACGAGGACCTCGGCCTGATCACCACCAACGAGGCGATCGGCGAGGACGTCGCGCACCTGTTCAACAACCTGAGCGGGTGGGGCACAGCGCCGGAGTACGAGCGGTTGCTGGTGGCGCCGGCCACCGTCCGCTCCGGGCTGGTCGAGCAGATCCACGCCGAGATCGCCCACCACCGCGCGGGGCGTCCGGCCCGGATCCGGCTCAAGGCCAACTCGCTGGTCGACGAGGCCGTCATCGACGCGCTCTACCTCGCCTCCCAGGCGGGGGTGCCGGTCCAGCTGCTGGTGCGTGGCATCTGCTCGCTGCGTCCCGGCGTCGCGGGCCTCTCCGAGACGATCGAGGCGCGCTCGGTCCTCGGCCGGTTCCTCGAGCACTCCCGGGTCTTCTGGTTCGACAACGGCGGCGACCCCCGTGCCTGGATCGGCTCGGCCGACATGATGCACCGCAACCTCGATCGCCGCGTCGAGGTCCTGGTGGAGATGCCGACCCCCGAGCTGGTCGCCGAGATCGGCACGGTCCTCGACCTGGCGTTCGACCCGACCACCAAGGCGTGGATCCTCGACGCCGCCGGCGAGTGGACGCTCAACGACGGCGCCGTCGACCTGCAGGCGGCGCTGATCGCACGGCAGCGCGCACGCCGCAAGAAGTCGTGAGCCCACGGCCGGTCGCGTGACACTGCTCGCGCTCCACGCGGCCGGTCGCGACCGGCCCCTCCTCGGGTCGTCCCTCGCCGGTGGGGCTGTCGCTCGCTCGCTCGTTTAGCATGTTCACCGTTCGTTCATCCCACGCCAGGAGAGCTCCGTGCGTCTGCGTATCCGCCCGGTCGAGACGTCGTTCTACGACCTGTTCACGGAGTCGGCCCAGCACCTGGTGACCGGTGCCGCCCTGCTCGCCGAGATGCTCAGCGAGTCGGCCGACAAGAAGGACGTCGCCGCCCGGATGCGGGAGGCCGAGCACGCCGCCGACGAGACCACCCACGCGATCGTGCGCCGGGTGAACTCGACGTTCGTGACGCCGTTCGACCGCGAGGACATCTACGCCCTCGGCTCCGGTCTCGACGACGTCATGGACTCGATGGACGAGGTGGTCGACCAGATCCTCGTGTACGAGGTGAAGGTGCTGCCGCCCGAGCTCTCCGACCAGGTCGCGGTGCTCCAGCGCTGCGCCGAGCTGACCGCGGCGGCGATGCCGCGACTGCAGTCGCTCAAGGCGCTCGAGGAGTACTGGATCGAGGTCAACCGCCTCGAGAACCAGGGCGACAAGAACCACCGCCGCATCCTGGCCAAGCTCTTCTCCGGCGAGTTCAAGGCCATCGAGGTGCTCAAGCTGAAGGACATCGTCGAGTCCCTCGAGGACGCGATCGACGGCTTCGAGCGGGTCGCGAACATCGTCGAGCAGATCGCCGTCAAGGAATCGTGACACTCGGCATCCTGATCGCGGTCGTCCTGATCGCGCTCGCCTTCGACTACACCAACGGCTTCCACGACGCCGCCAACGCCATCGCCACCTCGGTGTCGACGCGGGCACTCACGCCGAAGGTCGCGCTCACCCTCGCCGCGGTGATGAACTTCGTCGGCGCCCTCCTCGGACAGGAGGTCGCGCACACCGTCGCCGACACCCTGTCCCTGAACGCCGCCGACACCAAACACGCCCTCGTGATCGTGCTCGCGGCGCTCGTCGGCGCCATCGTCTGGAACCTCATCACCTGGTGGTTCGGGCTGCCCTCGTCGTCCTCGCACGCCCTGATCGGCGCGCTGGTCGGCGCGGCCCTCGCGGCCGGCAGCGCGTACGCCTCCGTGCACTGGCAGACCATCGTCGACAAGGTGCTGCTGCCGATGGTGATCTCCCCGGTGGTCGGCTTCGCCGGCGCCTTCCTGGTGATGCTGGCGATCATGTGGATCTTCCGCCGCCGCAAGCCGCAGGAGGTCCAGAGCGGCTTCCGCGCGGTGCAGACCATCTCGGCCGCCGCGCTCGCGCTGGGTCACGGCCTGCAGGACGCGCAGAAGACGATGGGCGTCATCTTCCTGTCGCTCACCGTCGCCTACCCGGCCACGTACAGCGGCGACCACCTGCCGGTCTGGGTCGTGGTCGCGGCAGCCTCCGCGATCTCGCTCGGCACCTATTCCGGCGGCTGGCGGGTCATGCGCACGCTCGGCCGCAAGATCATCGACCTCGACCCGGCCCGCGGCTTCTCCGCGGAGATCGTCGGCGCCTCGGTCCTGTACGGCACCGCGTACTTCTTCCACGCGCCGATCTCGACGACCCACACCATCACCTCGGCGATCATGGGCGCCGGCGCGACCAAGCGCTTCAACGCGGTGCGCTGGGGCGTCGCGGGCAACATCGTGACCGCCTGGGTGCTGACCTTCCCGGCCGCCGGGCTCGCCGCCGCGCTGGTCTACGAGCTGCTGCGCCTGCCGTTCGGGCTCTGAGCGCCTGTCACCTGACCTCCCTCACCGCGACACGCCGGCTTGCGGTGAGGAAGGTCAGGTACCAGGTCCGGGGGCTCAGCCGAAGCGACCGGAGATGTAGGCCTCCGTGTCCGGGCTGTCCGGGTTGGTGAACATCGTCTTGGTCGGGTTGAACTCGACCAGGTGGCCCGGCTTGCCGGCCGCCTTGAGGTTGAAGAAGCCGGTGTCGTCGGAGACGCGCGCGGCCTGCTGCATGTTGTGGGTGACGATCACGATCGTGTAGCTCGACTTGAGCTCGTGGATCAGGTCCTCCACGGCGGCGGTCGAGATCGGGTCGAGCGCCGAGCACGGCTCATCCATCAGCAGGACCTCGGGCTCGACGGCGATCGCGCGGGCGATGCACAGCCGCTGCTGCTGGCCGCCGGACAGGCCCATGCCGGGCTTGCCGAGACGATCCTTGACCTCGTTCCAGAGGTTGGCGCCGCGCAGCGACTTCTCCACGATCGCGTCCGCCTCCGCCTTCGGCATCCGCTTGGCGTTGAGCCGGTTGCCGGCCAGGACGTTCTCGTAGATCGACATCGTCGGGAACGGGTTGGGCCGCTGGAAGACCATGCCGATGCGGCGGCGGACCTCGACCGGGTCGATGCTCGGGTCGTAGAGCGACTGGCCGTCGACCGTCACCCGACCCTCGACGCGGGCACCAGGGATCACCTCGTGCATCCGGTTGAGGGAGCGAAGGAAGGTCGACTTGCCACAGCCCGACGGGCCGATGAACGCGGTCACCGCCTTCGCCTTGATCGTCATGCTGACGCCCTCGACGGCCTTGAAGTCGCCGTAGTAGATGTCCAGGTCCTGGACGTCGATGCTCTTTGCCATTGGTTTTCTTTCTCTTGTTCCCGTCAGCGCCCTGGTCCGTGATTCAACGCCGCGGGGCGAAGATCTTCCCGATGATGCGGGCGATGAGGTTGAGGATCATGACGATCACGATGAGGACCAGCGCCGCGGCCCAGGCCCTGGCATAGCCCGGGGGGTCACCGGCGTCGGCGCCGAGCGCGGTGGCACCGGGCGTCTTGTACTGGTTGAAGATGTAGACCGGCAGGGTCGTCATGCGACCCGAGAAGAGGTTGCCGTTCATCGAGTCGTTGTAGCCGGCGGTGACCAGCAGCGGTGCGGTCTCGCCGATGACGCGTGAGATCGCGAGGACCACGCCGGTGACGATGCCGCCGATCGCGGTCGGCATGACGACCTTGAGGATGGTGCGCCACTTCGGCACGCCCAGCGCGTACGAGGCCTCGCGGAGATCGCTCGGCACGAGCCGCAGCATCTCCTCGGCCGAGCGGACCACCGTCGGGGTCATCAGGAGAGCCAGCGCGATCGCGCCACCGATGCCGGCACGGAACGCCGGACCGAAGAGGATCACCAGCAGCGAGAGCGCGAACAGGCCCGCGACGATCGACGGGATGCCCGTCATCACGTCGACCAGGAAGGTGATGATCCGCGCAAGGCGTCGGCCCTTGCCGTACTCGATGAGGTAGACGGCGGTCATCAGGCCGATCGGGACCGCGATGATGCTCGCCGCGGCGGTGACGATGATGGTGCCCTGGATGGCGTGCAGGATGCCGCCCTCCATCGAGCCGTAGACGCCGCGCATCGAGGTGCTGAGGAAGTGGCCCGTGATGTGCGGGGCGCCCTTCTGCACGACGTTCCACAGCAGCCACAGCAGCGGCACGCAGACCACCACGAAGGACCCCCAGACCAGGTTGGTCATCAGCCGGTCCGTGGCCGCTCGGCGGCCCTCGAGGGCGCGTGACCAGACCGGCAGCCCGAAGACGTAGAGGAGGCTGGCGATGATGATCATCGCCACCCAGCCCCAGCCGAGCAGCAGGCCGAGCAGGCCGCCGACGGCGATCGAGGCGGCGGCGACCACGGCGGGCGCCCAGCGCGGCAGGCGCGGGCGGGCGAGGGTGGACGGGGCAAGGACGACGGTCATCGCGCGAGCTTCCTCTCACCGCGGCTGATCGCCCACCGGGCGACGAAGTTCACCAGGAAGGTGAAGGCGAAGAGCACCAGACCGGCGGCGATCAGCACGTGCTGCTTGTCGGGCGTCGCCTCGGCGTAGTTGTTGGCGATGTTGGCCGCGATGGTCTGCGGGCTGGTGTCGCCGATGATGTTGAGCATGTACTTCGGCGAGGACGAGTAGACCATCGTCACGGCCATCGTCTCGCCGAGCGCGCGACCCAGGCCGAGCATGATGCCGGCGATGACACCGGACTTGGCGTACGGGAGGACCGCCAGCCGGATGACCTCCCACCGGGTGGCGCCCAACGCCATCGCGGCCTCCTCGTTGAGCCGCGGCGTCTGCGTGAAGACCTCGCGGCTGATCGCGGTGATGATCGGCAGGATCATCACGCCCAGCACGAGCGCCGCGGTGAGCGCGGTCTGGCCGTTGGGCGACGGCGGCCCCTTGAAGAGCGGGATCCAGTTGAGGTACTCCCCGAGCCAGTTGATCACCGGCTTCAGCGCCTGCGACAGCGCCCGGCCGCCCCAGAGGCCGAAGACGACCGAGGGGACGGCGGCCAGCAGGTCGATCACGTACGCGACCGGTCCGGCGAGCCGTCGCGGCGCGTAGTGGCTGATGAAGAGCGCCACCGCGAGGGCGAACGGCACCGCGACGATCAGCGCCAGGATCGAGATGAAGATGGTGCCGAAGAGGAGCGGCCCGACGTACTCCAGGAAGGTGTCGAACCCCTGGCCGTACTCCTTCGGGTCGACGCTCAGTCCGGGGATGCCCTGGATCAGCAGGAAGACGAAGACACCGGCGAGGGCGAGCAGGATCAGCAGGCCGGCGCCGCGCGCCGTTCCGGCGAAGATCCGGTCACCGAGCGCCATCGGCCGCCGCGACCGGGCGACGCGATCGGCGGCGGCCTGCCCGGGAGGCGTCTGCTCGGGGGACGTGGTGGACACACGGCTCCTTGTTGAAGTGGGTGAGCGGCGGCCCGCTCGCGCGGGCCGCCGCATCAGGTTGTTCAGCTCACCCGGCCATCCTCGACCGGGTGGTGGATCACTTGGCGGCGATCTTGGCGATGATCGCCGTCGCCTTGTCCGACGTGTCGCTGTTCAGCGGCGCCGAGCCGGCAGCCGAAGCGCCGGCCTGCTGGCCGTCCTGCGACACGATGTAGGTGAGGTAGCCCTTGACGATGTCGGCGGTGGCCGCGTCGGCGTAGGTCGGGCAGGCCAGCAGGTACGAGACCAGGATGAGCGGGTAGGCGCCGTCCGAGTCGTCGGTCCGGTTGATGTCGTAGATCAGCTGGCTGTCGGTGGCCGACTTGTCGAGGTCCGAGGCCGCGACGACGGCGGCAGCACCGTCGGCGGACGGCGCGTTGTAGGCCGAGCCGACCTTGATGGAGACGACACCCAGGCCGCCGGCCTGCGATGCGTCGGCGTAGCCGATGGTGCCCTCGCCGCCCTGGATGGCCGTGACGACACCCGAGGTGCCGTTGCCCGACAGACCGTCGGTCGACGGCCAGGTCTGGGAGGCCTCGTCCTTCCACGCGCCCTCGCCGGCCTTCGAGAGGTACTCGGTGAAGTTCTGCGTGGTGCCCGAGTCGTCGGAGCGGTGGACGGTGTGGATCGCCTCGTCCGGCAGGGTGACGCCATCGTTCTGCGAGGCGATCTGCGGGTCGTTCCACTTCGTGATGCTGCCGTTGAAGATGTTGGCGATCGTCTTCGCGTCCAGCTTGAGCGAGTCGACGCCCTTCAGGTTGAAGACGACGGCGATCGGCGAGATGTAGCTCGGGACCTCGATCGGGTCGGCGCCGCACTGCTTCTGGGCGGCGGTGTACTCGTCCGAGGGGTTGGCGATGAACGCGTCGGAGCCGGCGAACGCGAAGGCGCCCGACTCGAAGCTGGTGCGACCGGTGCCGGAGCCGACCGGGTCGTAGGTGAGGGTGACGCCGGAGTTCTGCTGCTGGAAAGCGGCCATCCAGGCCTGCTGCGCGGAGCCCTGAGCGCTCGAGCCACCGCCCGCGACGGTCCCGCTCAGCGAGCTGCCGCCGCCGGTGGAGTCGCCGCTGGCGCTGTTGCCGTTGCTGTCGCCGCACGCGGCGAGGGAGGCGGCGAGGGCAAGGGCGGCCGCACCGGGGACGATGGCGCGACGGATCGTGGTGTTCACGTGAGTTTCTCCTGTGGTCTACGCAGGTTGACGTCAGCGACCGTAGGCAGGCCAGGTGACCGGTTTCGGGGCCCTCGGTGAACACGGCGTGAACGCAACCTTCCGTCTCGGGGACGGGATCGCGTGGAGGAGGCGGATAGTGAGTGAACTACCTCCGGGAGACCTTGTCAGAGCGGTAGGTGACGCTCTATAGCGACGACCTTGCCCTTGCGGACGTGGGCGATCGCCATCTCGCCCTTCTCCAGGGCGACCTTGCGCATCCCGAGCGCGGCGAAGATGCCGGGCAGGACCGGCCGGTGGCTGCAGACGACCAGCGGCCCGCGACTCGGCAGCTCATGGGCGAGACCGACGAGCAGAGCGGTCGTCTTCTCCTCCGAGGAGCCCTCCTCGCTGAGCAGTCCCGTCGCCTCGACGTGGATGTCCGCAGCGGCGGCGTACGGCTCGACCGTCTGGCGGCAGCGCACGCTGGTGGACGTCACGATCCGGTCGACGCCGTAGGCCTCGAGGATCGCGGTGAGCCGCTCGGCCTGCCGCTTGCCGGTGGCGAGCAGCGGGCGATCCGCGTCGGGGCCACGCCAGGTGTCGCGCGATCGGGCCTCTGCGTGGCGCAGGATCACGAGCGGGTACGTCTTCTTGCGGGCCGCGATCGCCTCGCGCATCGTGGCCCGGTCGTGCGGATAGGTCAGCATCCGGGTCGCGTCGGCGATCGGCATCCACACGACCTTGTCGATCTCGCCCGGGCGCTGGTAGCCCTCGACGCCGTCCTCCGCGTCGTCCGGCACCCGAGCGATCCAGTAGTGGACCCGCTTCCAGCCGCGGCCGACCCGGTAGCGCTGGGCCCGCAGGGGCCGGCCCAGTCGGACCGTCAGGCCGGTCTCCTCCTCGACCTCGCGCACGGCCGCGACGGTGGCGTGCTCGCCGCGCTCGAGCTTCCCCTTGGGGAAGGACCAGTCGTCGTACTTCGGCCGGTGCACCAGCAGCACCTCCCGCGGCCCGTCCTCGACCCGCCGGAAGACGACGGCCCCCGCAGCCTGGATGTCCCGGATGGGTGCTGGCATGTCGGTAGGTTTTCACACTGTGCATGCGGAACGGGCAAGGGTGCGGCTGATCGCCTCGGCAGTCGCGCTGGTGGTGATCGTCGCCGTCGTGGTGATCGCCGGCGCACGGATGTGGCACACGAGTCACCGCAGCCCCCTGCAGCGGGCGCTGGACCTCGCACCGAAGGATGCGGCGCGCTACTCCTGGACCGACTGGGCCGACATCCGTACCGCCCTCGGGGTATCGGGCTCGGCAGCGTCGGTCGACGACAAGCTCCTCGACAAGGGCTACGACGCCGATCTGACGCCGGGATCCTCGATCACCACCTCGGTGGACACCCTGAGCGACGACTTCGGCTTCTCTCCCGCGACCATGTCGTGGGAGCTCCTGACGCAGTCGACGACCGGCGCGTCCCTGCTGATGAAGGTGTCGGACACCGTCTCCTTCGACGCGATCCGCTCGCACCTCACCGACGCCGGCTTCGCCCCGCCGTCCTCGGACGACGGCGTCTGGGACGGCAGCTCCGTCGCCGCGACCGGCTCGGTGCCGATCCTCGGGTTCGTCGCGCTGGACGAGGACGAGCACCTGGTCGTCACCAGCGACACCTCGAGCTTCCTCTCCGACGTCGTCTCGCACCTGGGCGACGGCGACGTGCCGACGCCGATCGCGCGGGTCGCCGGCACCCTCGGCACACCGCTCTCCGCGGAGCTCTACGACGGCGACTACACCTGCAGCCACCTCGCGATGGCGAACGCGGACGCGACCGACCAGGCCCAGGGCGAGCAGCTGATCGGCGAGGCCGGGACCGTGAACCCGGTGCTGGCGTTCGCGATGGCGCGGCTGCGTGCGGACGACGGCTCGCCGGGAGACGTACGGGTGGCGATGGCGTTCACCGACCACGACCAGGCGGTCGTCAACGCCAAGACCCGCGCGACGCTGGCCGGCGGCGAGGCGCCCGGCCAGGGCGGCACCTTCCCGGACCGGTTCGCCCTCGGCGAGGTCGCGGCCCGCGACTCGGTCGTGACGATGGACCTGCGTCCCGTCGACGACTCACCCGTCCTCTCGGACCTCTCGACCGGACCGCTGCTCTTCGCGACCTGCTGACCCGCGGGATCAGGAGGTCGCGGTCGCCGCCTCGTACCAGGCGCCGAACTGGCTCTCGTTGATCATCCGGCCGAGCTTGTGCAGCTCGCGCGCGACACCGCGGACCAGCTGCGCCATCCCGATCGGCTCGCCCGCGGCGGCCGCGAGGAACGCCGCGTCGAGGACGATGTTGCGGATGCCGGCACCGGAGAGGTCGAAGCGGGTGACCAGCCAGTCGAGGTCGATGTCGTCCGCGCGCGGCGCGCCGGTGTCGAGGTTGCGGGTCCACAGCAGGCGGCGCTCGGCCTCGCTCGGCATCGCGAAGTCGACCCGGACGTGGACGCGGCGCAGGAACGCCTGGTCGATGTTCTTCTCGTAGTTGGTGGCAAGCACCACGATCCCGTCGTACCGCTCCAGGCGCTGCAGCAGGTAGGACGTCTCGACGTTGGCGTAGCGGTCGCGTGCGTCGCTGACCTCGGTGCGCTTGCCGAAGAGGGAGTCGGCCTCGTCGAAGAAGAGCACGGTGTTGCCGATCGCGGCGGCGTCGAAGAGCTCGTCGAGGTTCTTCTCGGTCTCGCCGATGTACTTGCTGACCACCGAGGAGAGGTCGAGCCGATAGAGGTCGAGGCCGAGCTCGCCGGCGATCACCTCGGCGCCCAGGGTCTTGCCGGTGCCGGAGGGGCCCGAGAAGAGCGCGACCAGGCCGCGCGAGGGCGACGGCGTGAAGCCCCACTGGTCGTAGACGGTGGGGGCCGAGCGGTAGCGATCGACGAAGTCACGCAGCCGCGCCTTGCGGTCAGCGGAGAGGACGAGGTCATCCCACCCGGCGCGAGGGACCGTGTGCCGGGCGAGGCGCTGGAGGCGGGCGTCGGCGAGGCGCCGGTACGCGGCGTCCTGGTCGCCGTCGGTCAGCGACATGGCCTGCCGCATCCGGTCGAGCTGCTCGGCGGAGAGGTGGTGACGGCGCTCGACCTCCGGGCCGACCGCGAAGGCCCACTCCTCCTCGCCGGGGACATCGGCCAGGGCGTTGACCTCGCGCCAGTTGCGGCGGGGCAGCGAGTCGAGGGCGAGGCCGTGCGGGCTGGTGATCGCCCACGACAGGCCCTGCGCGCTCCCGACCCAGCGACGGCCCGTCGCGTCCAGCGGCGTGTCGGCCTCGAGGACGACAGCGGCGCCGAGCAGGGTGGCCTCGCGGACCAGCGCCGCCCAGCCGGCGCCGGTGCCCGGCGGCGGGGCGAGCAGGCACAGCTCGTGCCCCAGGGCCGCGACGGCGCGCTGCCGGCGGCGCACCCGGTCGGAGCCGGTGACCAGGACCGCGTCGTGGCCGATCCCGGCGACCACATCGTCGCCGGCACCGATCAGCTCGACCGCGGGCTCCAGGGCCGGATCGGGGGTGGCGTCGCCCAGCAGCGCCCACAGCACCCGGCGCGGCACGCCGAGGCGGGTGCGCCCGAAGGCGCCCACCTCGATCGTCTCGACCAGCGCCGAGCCGAGCAGCATCGAGCCCGGACCGACCACGCTCAGCGGTACGTCGAGCAGGTGCGGCAGCATCCACAGCTCGACCCGGTGACGATCCCGGTCCTCGGTCAGCCCGACGAGCAGCCGCTGCAGGCCCTCCTCCTGCTCGACGGCGACCAGCACGGCCAGCAGCTCGGTCTCCTGCGGCGTCAGCCGGGCGCGGGCGGCGAGCCGTCGCAGCGGAGCGTCGTAGTCCGCGGCGAGGGTCGCCGAGCTGGCGGCGTGCTCCGCGTCGAGCCGGGCCAGCAGCACCTCGTCGTGGCTCGACTCCTCCGAGAGGCGCACCAGCATCCGCTGCACCGCCCCCGCGGCGAAGCGCAGCGACGTCGAGTGCTCGGCCACGGTCATGGCGTCAGTGAAGCAGAGTGACGTGGGTTCTCGACGCGTAACCCTTACGCGCGCGCCCGCGGGCCACTAGCCTCGCGACTGGTGTCGTGCGCCGAGGGAGGCGCGCACACCTCCCGGGGAGGGGAAACGCCATGGGTTCGACGACGGCACGACCGCGCCACAAGGACGAGCACGAACACGGCCACGCGTACGAGCACGCCTCCGAGGCAGCGGTTCCCGCCCCTGGTTTCGAGGCCGGTCTCGATGTCGGTCTCGATGTCGGGGCCGCCGACGACGCCTACGAGGTCGCCGCGGACCGCGCGGCCGACGCCGCGGTCCGCCGGCTCGCCGAGGGCGGCCAGCTCGGTGCCGCGGGTGGCTTCGGCGTCGCCCCGACGCGGGCCGGCGCGGTCGGCCACGACGGCGGCGCCACCGATGCCGACACCGCCGAGCGGATCCAGGGCGCCCGCGGCGGTGGCGCGCCGTTGCCCGCCTCGCTGCGCCGCTCCATGGAGTCGGCCTTCGGCGGCGCCAGCTTCGGCGGCGTCCGAGTGCACAGCGGGCCGGAGGCCGCCGACCTCAACGCGAAGGTCGGCGCCCACGCCTTCACCGTCGGCCGCGACATCTTCCTCGGAAGGTCGATGCCCTCCCTCGACTCCGCCGAGGGACAGCACACGCTCGCCCACGAGCTCGCCCACACCCAGCAGCCCGCTGGCTCCGTGCACCGGCTCTTCGGCCGCGGCAAGAAGGGCAAGGAGACGCTGGACGCGATCACGACCGTCTCCGCGCCCACAGCCGGCGCCGCGAACAAGACCAGCGAGGGTCTGGAGGGCTTCGGCAAGGTCGGCGAGGTCGTGAAGGGTGGCGGCGGTGACGTCAACGACGGGCTCAACGTCGCCCAGGGGTACGAGGGCGACTACGAGAGCGCCAAGCTGGGCCACGGCAGCCGTTTCACCGACACCAAGGGCGAGCTCCAGCTCGCCGAGGCCGGCACTGCGTTCGCCGCGTTCGGCCTCATCGCCGACGGCGCCAACGCGGTCAAGGTCTTCATCGACGGTGGCAAGAAGACCGAGAAGGCCGAGGCGCTGATCGGGGTCGCATCGTCGGCCGGCAACCTGACGAACGCCGCGGGCGCCGTCTCGAAGGGCAAGAACGCCCTCGAGAACGGCGGCAACGCGTCCGCCGCCGAGACGGCGGCCGCCGGGATCATGGAGTCGGTCGCCGGCTCCATCAACGCGTTCAAGGCCGGCTTCAAGCTGATCAAGGACATCGTCCAGATCATCCGCAAGGCCGACGACATGGATGACAAGGAGAAGGTCGAGCGGACCGGCGTCATCCTCAAGACCTCCCTGGAGGCCGCCAAGGGCGTCGTCGACATCATCAACGGCATCTTCCACAAGGCCGGCACGATGACCAGCCAACTGCTGCACGCGGCCCCGGGCATCGGCATCGCGATGAACGTGATGGACGCGATCCTCAACGGCGTCAACATCGGCTATGCGTACGTGTCGTACTCGGAGATGCAGGACCAGAAGCGCGGCACCAAGTCCAAGATCCAGGAGAAGGCCGTCGCCCTCTACACCGAGGAGCTCAAGGGCCAGGGCAAGCCGGAGGACGAGGCCAAGCGGCTGGCACAGGAGAAGTACGGCGCCCAGGAGACCATGTTCGGCCACCGCTCCGGCAAGGCGGCCGCCGACTACGTCAAGAAGCATGCGTCCTCGGTCGCGACCGACATCGAGGAGGCCGACGACTACAAGGTCAGCAAGGGCCTCCAGCACGTCTCGGCCAAGCGGATCAACCGCGGCGTCGCGAACATCGCCACCACCCTGCCCGCCATCGCCGGCGACATCGCCACCCTCTCCGGGGTCGGCGCCGCGGTCGGCGGCGGGCTCAAGGCGGGCAGCGCGGGCGCCAAGGGCCTGATGACCCTGCTCCGGATCGGGAAGCAGGCGGTCCGCGACGCCTTCACCGACGCCTCGAAGGGCACCCGGTTCGAGATGAACGACGAGAAGACCAGCGCCGGCAAGGCGGCCACGTACGACCGGATGATCGTCTCGATGGCCGCCGACATCGGCAAGGCGAACGCCCTGCCCGAGGCGGATGCCCCGCAGAAGGCGGCCAAGGCCGCGGCCCAGAAGAAGGTGGAGGAGCGCGTCGGGGCCTCCGGCATCCGGCCGCGCAAGCTCTCCGAGCTGCACGCGAAGCCGCAGGAGCTCTACGCGGAGTGGGTCAGCGCCCTGAAGAAGCGATGAGGGGCCGCGGCAAGCAGCCCGAGCTGGACGGGCTCCAGGGGCTGAGCAGCGCCCTCGAGGCGATCGGCTACCAGCCGGTCCCGTACGGCGAGGACGGGCTGGAGATCCAGGTCTCCGGCGACGTGCCGCCCGCGACCCGCGCGATGCGGCTGCGGCTGGTCACCCTGCAGGAGGGCTCCGCGTCCTCCGCCTCGGCACTGACCTTCTCGCTGGTGTACGAGTTCACCGCGCCGGCGGAGTCGATCGCGGACATACGGCTCGCCGCCGAGGTGGTGACGCGCTACCTGCTGCTCGGCCACCTCGCCGTGAGCGACGCCGGCGAGGTCTCGCTGCGCTACTCGATGCTGCTCGACCGCGACCTCAGCCCCGAGGTGCTGGTGCAGCTGATGGGCGTCCTCGACTACCAGCAGCAGCACTACGGCGACTACCTCGAGACGATCTGCGTCGGCGAGATCGACCTGGACGTCTTCCCGGCGTTCGTGGCACGCGCCGAGGTCGAGGTCGACTTCGGCTGACGGTCGATCCGCCGCCGGAGTCGCGTCAGTGCGCGGGCCCGTCGTGCGCCGGCGGATCGACTCCGAGGATCGCGTCGATCTGGTCGGGACTCAGGTGCTCCTCCGCCTCGCTGGCCGCGATGATGAGGTTGGTCGTCATCTCGACCTCGCCCAGGAGCTCGGCGTCCTCCAGCTCGATGTCGAACTGATCGTGCACCTGGTCCTCCTCATCACCGGCCGCAGCAGCCTCCCTGCTGCTGCCGTCCGGCGCTCCCATACCCTCTCCAGACTACGCCCAAACAAAAGTCGGACCGGCCGGTAACGGCACGAAGCCCCGGCCGGTGGGCCGGGGCTTCGCTGGGTTCTGCTCAGTCAGAAACTGAAATCACAGAGGGCGGACGTTCTCCGCCTGCGGGCCCTTCGGGCCCTGGGTGACGTCGAACTCGACCTGCTGGTTCTCGTCGAGCGACTTGTAGCCGTTGGTCTGGATAGCCGAGTAGTGCACGAAGACGTCGTCGCCGCCGTCCTGCTGGGCGATGAAGCCGAAGCCCTTCTCGGCGTTGAACCACTTGACGGTGCCCTGAGCCATTGCTCTGTTCTCCTACTGTCGGGGCGAGAGGCCGCCGATTTCGACGGCCCCACAACACGTGCGGTGACACGTCGCTCCGACCTGTGGGGCCCCAAGGTAATCCCGGGCCACAGAACAGAAACGCCGTTGGCTCACAAACTCCGCGGGCGTCATACCACTTGGAACTTGCACCTGTTGCTGACAGGACACTACCAATACCGCGCCGATTGGAAACCCCCGTCAATAGGAATTCTTGACCAACCGCGACAACGTTCTGCTCAACGCACCACGACGACAACAATCAATGCGACCAGCGCGACAATCGTGGCGATTCCGACCACCCACCAGTACCAATCGATCCCGCCCTTCTGCGGGACCGGCTCGGGCTCGGTCGCCGGCACCACCGGGACGACGACGGTGGCGGGCTCGGGCACCGGCAGCACCATCGGCCCACCGCAGCGCAGACACGTCTCGGCGCCCACCGGATTGGCCTCGACACAGGTCGGACACGGTACGGCGGCGACCGTCACCCGGCCCGCCGTACCCGGGAACCGGCGCAGGTTCTCCCCGCTGCCCACGCCGCCGTCGCGGATCACCTCCGCGGGCGTCCAGAACAACGGGAAGTCGCACTGGGCACAGAAGTCCTGGGCGTCACGCCGGTTGAGCGCGACCTCCGCCGCCGCACCGCACTCGGGACAGACGACCGCGATCCTGTCCATCTGCTGCTCGCTCATGCCTTCCTCCCGTACGTCGACCCGCGCGGGCCGTCGTCCTGTCCGGACCGCCAGACCATCTGGTCGGCCACGTAGAGCTCGGCCCGGGCGTGTGCCGGGACCTCGTCGCGGATCCGCTCGACGAACTCCGCGACCGCGAGCTGGCCGGTGGAGGCGACCCGCAACCGCACCCAGCTCGCATCGGCCGGGGCCTCGCCGCTACGCCAGATCCCGCCGCCGTCCTCGACCTCTGCCGGCCCGCCGCTCAGCAGCTCCAGGAACTCGCGCAGACCGCGGGCGGTGCCGCGCCAGGTCAGGGTGCGCGCGGCCGACTGCACCATCCGGCGCTGCAGCTCCTCGGGCAGCTCGGCGTCGATCGGGGCCGCGGAGATCCAGGACCCGAGCCAGCGGACCAGCTCCGGCGGCGCGACCGTGACGTCGAGGATGTGATCGATGTTGTCGGCGTCCTCCAGCAGGGTGGTGCCGAGCTCCTGGAAGATCGAGACGAAGCGCCGGAAGAAGTCGTGCGCGACCATCTGGACCGGCAGCTGGTGCACCATCCAGTCCGGGTCACGACGCGGCCGCAGCTGCCCGCTGGGCTGGCGCGGCACGAGGGGTGCGAGCGTCACCGGACGACCACCCGGTGGGCGGCGGAGAGGAACAGCGACTGCCGGTCGAGACGGATGACGTCCTTGGCGGCGCCGAGCCGGCGCCCGGTACGGAGGTCGTACTCGTAGAGCAGTACCTCCTCGACCCTGCTGACGCCCTCGACCGACTCCAGCAGCTGTGTGAGGGTGGCGGCGTTGACGTCGGCGTCGAACGGCCAGCCGGTGCCGTCGGCGCCGCCGACCAGCGGGTTGAGGTAGCGCGCGAGCGCGTCCACGGCCCGCTGCTGGACCAGGGCCGGCGGCCGGCCGGGGTCGCCGTGGACGAGAGCCACCACCGAGACGCCCTGGTAGAACGGCGTGCCGACCTCGATCGCGGTGCCGACGACGCGGTGCTCGTCCAGGTGGCCGGTGATCGCCTCCATCAGCGCCGGCGAGATCGCATAGTCGTCGAGGTGGTGCTCGGCGACGTCGCGGCGGACCTGCGGGACGACCAGGAGCTGGACGTGCGCGTTGTCGGCGGAGGCCGCCTGGCAACGTGCCCGGGCGACCTCGGGCGAGGCCTCGCGGGTGAGCCGCTCGAAGTCACCGACGGTGACGGCGCGCTGCCCCGTGCGCAGGGTGAGCGGGCCGCGCTCCTTCGCCTCCTCCACCGTCTCGGCGTCGACGCCGCCGGTGGCGCGGTTGAGGTTGGAGACGCTGTTGACGAACGGGACGGTCGTGCGCAGCAGGGTCAGGGTGCGGGCACCGACGTTGCCGCGGGTGCCACCGCCGTGTCGGTAGCCGCTGACCTCGATGCGGGCGCCGTCGCGCGGGATCGCACCGTGCTGGCGGACGGTGCCGTCGGCGTAACGCACCTTCGGACCGAACCGGACGATGCCCGAGCCGCCGTCCCACACGTACACCTGGTCGTCGGGTCCGGCCAGCGAGAAGTCCTCGACCTCGCGCCAGATCGTCTCCTGGTCGCCGTCGCGCAGCAGCACGTGCTCGCCGACGCGACGCGGCAGCACGGGGGTGCGCGCGACCCGGAAGCTCTGGCCCGGCGTGCCGTCGCTGCGACCGATCACCTCGGACGGGAGCTGCTCGGCGTGCTCGGCCACCACGGTGCCGCCGAGCGCCTCGACGCTCAGGCCGCGCACGCGCGGCGACGCACGGTACGTCGGCTGGCCCGGCAACGGGTGCAGCAGCCGCGCGCGCAGCCAGTACCCGGACTGGTTGCCGACCGTGGACGGGACGTGCTCGACGGGGACGAGCAGGACGATCTCGCCGGCCCGGTTGAGGCCGCCGGTGGAGTCCTGATGCACCGCGCAGGCGATCCAGCCCTCGCCGTTCCAGACCTCCCAGGCCAGCGGCGGTCGGTTGGGGTCGACGCCGATGCCCTCGGCCTGGGCCTCCACGACCAGCCGGATCACCATCCCGGCGAGGCTGTCGCGGAACCCGAGGCAGAGCGCGTCGCCCGGGCTGAGCTCGGGCGAGGCGAAGGCGCGTACGCCCTCCGTGCCGAAGCGCAGGTCCTCCCACACGTCGTCCGTACGCCCGCTGTCGACCTGGACGGTCTGGGCGCCCTGGAGGACGGGCGGGGCGATGACCAGCTCCTGGGCGGTGCTGAAGACGACCGCGTCCGCGGCGCCGCTGCCGGCACCGGCCGCCGTCATCACCTGGGTGTTCGCCGGGACGACGACCGGGGCGTCGAGGACGGCGGAGAGCCAGAACGTCAGGTCCGCCCGGGCGACCGACGGCGGGAACGGCTCGATGCCGACCATGTTGAGGAAGTGCGTGTAGAGCCGCTCGGGCACCTGGTTGACCCGGTAGAGCACCATCTCGCTCATCCAGGCGAACAGCTCGATCAGCGCGACGCCGGGGTCGGAGACGTTGTGGTTGGTCCACTCCGGGGCGTAGCGCGGGATCAGCCGCTTCGCCTCGTCGACGATGCTCTGAAAGGTCCGGTCGTCGAGACCGGGAGTCGGGAGAGGCATCGGCTCACTCTTCGCTGTCGTGGGGGATCAGGTAGAACGGGTAGACCAGGTTGCGCCGGTCGTTGGTCGCGCGGATCCGATAGCCGATGGCGATCCTGATCAGCGCGTGGTTGTCCTCGTCGGGGACCGGGACGACCTCGTCGACCTCGACGCGCGGCTCCCACTGGGCGACCGCCTGGCGTACGGCCACCGCGATCTGGCCCAGCAGGTTGGGCGTGACGGGCTCGAACAGCAGGTCCCAGATCCGGCAGCCGAACTGGGGGCGCATCAGCCGCTCCCCCGGCGCCGTCATCAGCACCAGCTCGATGGAGCGGTCCAGGTCGGCGACCGGGTCGGAGAGTCGGATCGAGCCAGTGTGATCCACGCCGAGCGGCCAGGCCAGACCACTGCCGAGGAAGGACGGATCGGTGCCCGTAGGAACCCGCGGATCAGTCGAGGCGGTGACCCGCGCGGGCAGGCCGCTCTCGTGGGCCGGGTTGCTCAATTGATCATCACCGCATTGCCCTTGACCGCCGTGATGCCGGCGCTCTGCACCGTCGTCTGCGCCTTGCTGTCGAGCTTCACCGTCGCGGCCTTCAGCTCCACCGTGACCTGGCCCTCGGCGGAGATCTTGGACTGGGCCTTCATCGTGATGTCGGTGTCCACCTCGAACGAGATGCTCTTGCCCTTGATCTTGATGTCGCCCGTATCGGTGAGGACGATCTTGGCGGCGCCGTTGGTGATGGTGAGCTCCTTGTTGTCGACCGAGAGCTCGGTCTTGTCTGCGCCGATCCGCAGGTGGCCCTCGCCGCCGGCGAGCTTGACGAGCACGTGCTTGTTCGGGTCCTGATCGCCGTCGGCCAGCTCGATCACGTGACCGAGCCGGGAGGTGATCCGGCGGAACGTGACGGCACCCTTCTCGACGTTGCCCGCGGTGGGCGAGGCCGGCAGGGTGTTCTTCGTGCTGAACAGACCGCCGAGGACGAGCGGGCGGCGGGTATCGCCCTGCTCGAAGGTGATCAGCACCTCGTCGTTCACCTCCGGCTGGAACTCCAGACCGCGGCCCTTGCCGGCGCCGAGCGTGACGACCCGCGCCCACGGCGACTCCACGGCCGTGCCCTGGTTGGCGTACTTCACCTTGACCCGGCCGGCGTTGTCCGGGTCGTCAGCGTTGGTGACCACGCCGGTGACCACACCCGGCAGGCTGAAGCCGGTGAGCGCGCTGGCCGTGTTGAGGACGTCGACCAGGTGACGCGGTCGGTGCGGTCCCGCGACGAACGTCGTCTGGGACATGCCGTCGCGGAAGTCGTGCTCGACGCCGGTGACGAGGTACTTCCCCGAGCTCGGCCCGGCCTGGGCCACCTCGACGGTGGTCGAGAGCGCGATCGCGGGGTTGAAGTCGACGGTGCCGCGGGCGACGACACCGTCGGAGGCGGCCGTGGCGAGGATCGCGGAGGCCATCGCCGTCGCCTCCTCCGCGTCCAGCGGCGCGGCGTCGCGTACGACGAGCGTCTTCGCGCCGTCGCCCAGATCCGCGAGGAACGGGCTGACGAGATCGGCGTCCGGCGTGTGCGCCGGCGACGCCGAGTTCGCCACGATCGCCGCCTGCTGGGCGGGGTCCCAGCCGACGACCTGGACCTTGTCCGGGCGCAGGCTGGTCGCCTTCACCGAGAAGGCGATGACGTTCTCGCCGTAGGTGACGGTGGTGCCGCCACCCTCCGAGAAGCCGGCCTTCTCGAAGCGCAGGGTGCTCTTCCCGTCGATCCACCAGACCCGCCCGGTGCGCGCGCAGATCTCGTTGAGGAAGTCCAGGTCGGTGCCGGACTGCAGCAGGTACGGGTGCGCGGCGGACTCGGCGGAGGCGCTCTGGACCTGCAGGCCGCGGGCACTCGCGAGCGTCTGGACGGCGTCGCTCATGGTGCCGTTGAGGTAGGTCTTCGTGGTGGTGCCGTGGGCCAGCTTGTGCGCGGCGTCGTCGACCGTGACGACCAGCGTGGGTTGGGTCTCGCTCCACTCCAGGGCGGCGCCGACCACGGTGCCGGCGAAGATCAGCCCGATGCCCGAGCCGGGCGGCCCGCTGATCTCGACCTCCGCCTCGAGGCCGAACGCGGCCGTGGAGGGGAAGTCCGGGCCGGTGTCATGGAAGCGCAGCGTCGCCCGCCCGACCAGGCCGAGCTGCAGGTCGACGGTGAGGCTGAGCAGGTAGTGAATCGCCGGGAGCTCCTGCCCGCCGACCTTGATGACGGGGACGAGGAGGAGGCTGTCGTCGCTCATCGGTCGCCCAGTCGCGGGATGGAGAGCACCGTTCCCGGCCGTACGGCCAGCGGGTCCTCGAGGCTGTTCGCCGAGGCGAGGGTGCGCCACTTGGTGGCGTCGCCGTAGTAGCGGGCGCTGATCCGGTCGAGCGTCTCGCCCGGCTGGACCCGGTGGACACGGTGCGGGCGGGGCGTGCCCGAGGTCGGGTTCTGCGGGCCGAAGGCGTCGGACTGCTGGTACTGCATCAGGTCCAGGCTCATGTCCGCGCGCAGCGGAGTGCCGCTCTCCGAGAAGTAGGTGAACGTCAGGCTGAGCTGGGTGATCACCGACTCGAAGCTCTGCAGGTTGCCCCACCCGAACGTCACCGTCCGCGGGCGGGCGTTGCTGCTGGCCTCGTCGGATCCGGCCAGGGTCGGGTCCGGGTCCATCAACGCCAGGATCTTGCCGGTGTAGTTGGTGACCGGCACGCCCTCGGTGGTCGTGTCGAACTTGAGCTCCAGCGACATCGAGGCCGACTCGGAGCCGTTGAACTGCGCCTTCCGCACGCCCATGCCGGGCATCGAGGGCGCTTCCCAGCTATTGCTGCGGCTGATCGACAGCGTCTCGGGGTTGTAGAGGCACGGGATCTGCTGGCCGCCCTCGATCTGCAGGTACGCCTTGGCGAGCGCCATCAGAAACCTCCCCTTCCGTTGCGACGACCGCGCCGCTCGAGCTCGTCGATGACACGCTGCTCGATCCGCTGCACGACCGCGGCGATCACCGAGTCGAGCTGCTGCGGGTCGAGGGAGGCGGACGCCGGTACGGCCGGTCCGCCGGGACGGGCGCCGCTGGGCGGCGCGGTGAGGGCACCGTCGGCGGGCGCACCCGGAGCCGCGACGGCTGCGCCGGCGGTGCCCGGGGCGGCCGCGCCGCGGGAGCGGGTGGCCGCCGCCTCGGCGGCCTTGGCCTCGAAGAGGTGCGCCGTCTGGGCGACGAGCGAGCCGCCCGGCGTCGCCGGACGCGAGCCTCGGGTCCACGAGGAGCGACGGATCGTGACGTCGGCCGACTCTCCGGAGCCGTTCGGGCCGGGGCTGTTCGGGCCGGGGCTGTTCGGGCCGGCGGAGGGGCCGATGGGGAGGGCCGGGGGACGGGGACGGCCTTCGGGGATCGAGTGGGTCAAGGGGTCCTCCCTCCTCGGGTCGGGGGCGGCTGCGCTGCGCCGGATCGGATCTGTCGGCTCGGGGGCGCCTCCCGGGCTGCGCCCGAGCGACACCGTCGAGGCAGGCGTCCGGCGAGCGACGGCCGCCACGTCCGATCCGCTTGCTGCGGGGGTGGTGGCGCGCGCGGTGCCGTGCAGGAAAGCGCGGAGGGCTGCGGCGTCGGAGCTGGTGGGTGTCAGGGGCGTGGCGGGGGCAGCGGTCGCATCGGCCGCGAGGCGGTGGATCACGGCGGGCCCGGTGGTCGAGGTGCGAGGAGCGCCAGCGCCGGTATCGAGGCGCGAGCCTGCGAGCCTCGAAGTGACGAACCGCGAGACCTCCGGGGCGCCCTCGGAGGTCGAGGTGCGAGGAGCGCCAGCGCCGGTATCGAGGCGCGAGCCTGCGAGCCTCGAAGTGACGAGCCGCGAGACCTCCGGGCCCTGTGGCTCCGAGGCGGGGAGGAGGACCGGCTGGGTGAGGGTCGGGGTGCGGAGGGTGAGGCCGGGGCTGGTGCGGGTGGGCGCCGCGGTCGCCCGGCGGCGGAGGGTGGCGGCGTTGCCGTGCGCGTCGACCGTACGCGGGCTGGCGCCGGGGAGTGCCCCGGCGAGGTTGCCGGTCGCCGGACGGATCTGCTCGGAGTCGCCGAAGCTGCTGGGCAGCCCACTGCCGCTGTCAGCCGCGCGGCCCCGGCGGGGGCTCAGGGACAGCAGGTCGGGCATGGCGAGGCCGAGGGCGGGGGTGAGGGATCGCTGCGCGCTCAGGGAGAGGGCTCCGGACGAGGTCCGACGCAGCGTCGCCGTCTCCTCCCCGCGACTGCCACCCGGGCGCCGCCCGGCTGACACCGTCGCGGCAGGCGTCGCCCCGCGCAGCGCCCCTGCTTCGATGGCACTGCGTCCGGCGGGTTGCTTACGCAGCGCCTCTTCCGGCGCCGTCCGTTCGTCACCCGCCGATCGGGTAGGGGACGGTGCCGTTGCGTCGCCCGCTTTCGCGAGGGTGGCGGGGACGCTCGGGTTGGTGGCGGTGGTCGAGGTGCGAGGAGCGCTTTCGCTTGCACTGAGGGGCGAGCCTGCGAGCCTCGAAGCCTCCGAGCCTTGGGGGTTCGAGGCTCGGAGCGCTCGCATCTCGACGGCGTCGGCGCTGGATGCAGCCTGTTCCTGCTCGCGCTCGAGGGCGCGGCGGCGGACGACGGCGGACGTCTCTGCCCAGGAGGCGCGGCGGGTGGGGCGGGCGGCGGACGGGCCGGCGCCGGGCTGCTGGTCGGCGAGGAGCGTCGCGGTGGCCGTACGGACGCTCTCGGCCGCTCCGACCGAGCGGCGCAGGACGCGGTCCTCGCCGCGCAGGCCGGCGGCCTGATGGTGGCGGGCCTCGCTCCATCGGTGCGCGCCGGGACGCTCGGCGAGCGTCACTCCCCGGCCGGAGCCTGCGGCGTCGGACGCGCCGACCGAGAGCTCGGCACCGTCGCGGCGGGCGCGCGCGGCCGCCAGCCGGGACGCGACCGGACGGAGCTGGAACGAGGCCCGGCGGATGCTCGGCGACTCCGACGC
This sequence comes from Nocardioides sp. JCM 18998, assembly GCF_055391535.1. Lineage (NCBI taxonomy): Bacteria > Bacillati > Actinomycetota > Actinomycetes > Propionibacteriales > Nocardioidaceae > Nocardioides > Nocardioides sp. JCM 18998. The sequence continues at coordinate 1,865,838 of NZ_AP043886.1, read as the reverse complement.
AGACTCGGCCGGGTCTCCCGGGTCGACGGCGAATGGCGGCGTGGCGGAGTCCGCGGCGCCGTCGGTGGTCGAGGTACGAGCGGAGCGGGCCTCGGAACCTCCCGGTCCCGGGGTCTCGAGGCTCGTCGCTGGCGCTCCTCGCACCTCGACCGCCGGGCGTTCGTCACCCGTCGACGGCATGGGCGACGGCGTGGGCGACGGCGTGGTCGCGCTGACGGGCGGCGGGGTAGGGCTCGGAGCCGACGCGGCTCGCGGTGCTGGTCCCGGGGTCTCGAGGCTCGTCGCCGGCGCTTCTTGCACCTCGACCACCGGCTTCGCCGGCGCTCCTCGCACCTCGACCACCGGGGGCGCGGGGGTCGGGGCGGGTGGGAGGGGGCGGCGGGCGGCCTCGATCGCGCGGCGGCGGACGGTGGCGGCGCCGAGGCGCGAGGTGTCCGCAGAGGTCAGCATCGGGCCGGCGGCGGTGACCTCCTCGAGGCGCCGGACGCGAGCGACCTGGCCCTGGAGCCCACCGAGGATGCCGCCGGGGGTGTAGCTCTCGTCGTTCGGGACCGCGCGGGCGGCGCGGGGCAGGTTCCGCTCGGGCAGGGTGACGTCGGCTCGCCGCGCCGCTGCTCCGGCGAGCCAGGCCGGCCTGGCGACCGGCGCAGCCGGCTCCGCACCGGCGGGTGTCTCCCCCGTCCACCAGCGCGGCGGACGGACCGACTCCTCGTGCGACCCGGGCCCACGCAGCGCGCGACGTACCTCGACCGGACGCGACAACGAGGACGTGAACCGCTCCACCGACGAGGCCAGCGAGCCGATCCGGCTCGGCAGGGCCCGGCCCACGGGAGGCCCGGGCAGGCGCATCCGCCCGGCGGCCTCACGGCCGAGCCGGGTGGCGTCCTGCGGGTCCTGCTCGCGGGTCATGTCAGCCGTTCGGTTCAGTACGGGTTGCGATCACAGGCCGGCGTCAGCCGGCCGGCTTCGCCGAGACGAAGCCGTGGTGGGCGATCTCGAGCTCCTCCTGGAGCGGGTCCTCGGCGTTGACGTCGAAGTCCGGGCCCTTCCAGCGCACCGGCCACACGTCGGTGAGGTTCCACGAGCGCAGCCGGGTGCCGTCCAGCCCGATCGCGGTGACCGCGCCGGTCGACTTGACCAGCTTGCTGCCGGCGGCGGCGAAGCCCTCGCCCGAGCTCTTCTGCATCCACTCGAAGAGCGCGTCGCTGTCGGTGATGCCGCGGCGGAAGACGATGTTGGGCCAGCTGACCCGGCCGGGCAGCTTGTGGCTGAAGCCGTTCTGACCGCCCTCGGCGATCTCGTACGTCTCCACCGACATCTCCAGCCCGGAGACGGCGCTGAAGACGCCGATCTCGACGCCGTCGAGCTCGAACAGGAAGCGGCTGGCCGTCGGGATGTCGGAGCCCAGCAGGTTCTGGGACGCCGGCGGCGCGGGGATGGTGCTCATCGACGTGCTCGCTTCGCTCCGTGCGCCGATGAGGCACAGGATGCGCTGTGTCGGATCATTCGCTCGCTTCGCTCACTCATCGGTTCTCCTCAGGCTCCGAGCTCACGGACCGACTGCCAGGCCCGCTCGTTGAGGTTCACCACGGCGCGCACCATCCGCACCCGGTCCATGTGCTCGAGGTCGAGCAGGTCGTCCATGGACCAGTGCAGGTGGTAGGCGAGGAAGGCGATCTCCTGCCACAGCGCCTCGGTGGGGTAGCGGAGCATGACCTACTGCGTCCGCCTGGGGAGGTGCTCGACCGCGCTGCGCACGCCGGCGCCACCCGTACGGGACGGCACGATGCCGGCCTCGTCGACCGGCTCCGGCGACGCCTCGCCGGCCGCGGCGACCGGAGCCGTCGGGGTGCTCGCACCGAGGAGGTCGGACTCCTCCTGGGCGCGCATCAGCGCGTCGTACTCGGCCTGGTTGCCGAAGTTGATCACGCCGTAGAAGTCCTGGAGGAAGGCCAGGTCGACGGCGAAGAGCCCCTCGATGTCGTGCGTGGTGATCAGCTCGAGGGTCCCGAGCCGCTCGATCACGCGCGTCAGCACGAGGATCGTCAGCCGCGGGTCGTCCGGCCCGCTGACCATCGGGTCACGCAGCGGCTCCAGCTCGTCGCGGGCGGTGGCCAGCCGCATCGTGCCTTGACGATGCAGCTGGCCACTCCCGTCGACGTACCCCCGCGGAAGCGTGAACTCGTAGGACGTACGCAGTGTCACGCGAGGCTCACTTGACCCGCTGGAGACGCTCGATGACGATCGTGATCGTCTCCTTGACCGGCTCGTTGGAGTCGGAGCTCATCTGGTCGGTGGAGATCTTCGACGGCCAGCCGTTGAAGAAGTTGTACCGACCGACCTCCGCGCCCGACGAGTCGTACATGACGACCGAGCCGTTCTTACGGTTGTTGGTGCGGTCGCCGATGATGAAGCCCTTGTCGTTGATCGCGTGGAACCACTTCCAGATCGGGTCGTTCATCGCGTCCTTCGGCGCCATCCGGGTGACCGAGAGGTCGGAGACCTTGAGGATCGAGCCGCGGGTCTTGACCTGCTGCTTGACGCCCTTGGGGCCGGCCTGAGCGATGGTGACGATGTCGAACTCGAGGTCGAGGCCGCCGACGCTGGAGAGGACGATCGAGACGCCGTCGAGCTCCAGGTAGAAGTTCTGGGCGACGATCGGGTCCTGGCTGATGAGGTCGTTGGGCATGGTGCGCTCCCTTGCTGTCTGAGATGCCTGGTGGGGGGAAGCTCACGCCGCTCAGGCGGCGCTCTGCTTCTTCTGGCTGATGCGGAAGACGACGAACTCGGCCGGCTTGACCGGCGCGATGCCGACCTCGACGACGAGGAGACCGGCGTCGATCGCCTCCGGCGGGTTCGTCTCGGCGTCGCACTTCACGTAGAACGCCTCGTCGGCGCTGGCACCGAAGAGGGCGCCGGCGGTCCACAGGCCACGGAGGAAGCCGCTCACGGTCCGCTTCACGCCCTCCCACAGGGTGACGTCGTTGGGCTCGAAGACGGCGAACTGGGTGCCGGTGAGGATCGCGGTCTCGATCATGTTGAACAGGCGACGGACGTTGATGTAGGTCCAGTCGGTGTCCGATGCGAGGGTGCGCGCGCCCCAGACCCGGATGCCGCGGGTGCCGAACGGGCGGATGCAGTTGATCCCGATCGGGTTGAGCAGGGACTGCTCGTTCTGGGTGACGTTGCGCTCGAGGTCGAGCACGCCGCGGATGGTGTCGTTGGCCGGGGCCTTCCAGACGCCGCGGGTGTCGTCCGTACGGGCCCAGACGCCGGCGATGTGGCCCGACGGGGGGATCACGATCTCGCTGTCGCCGTTGGTCCCGGTCGGGTTCTCGACCTTGATCCACGGGTAGTAGAGGGCGGCGTACGCGGAGTCGTACATCGCGATCTCCGAGCGCCACTCCTTGACCTGCTGCGGGTTCATGCCCGGAGGAGCGTCGAGGACCGCCATCCGGTTGCCGTTCTGCTCGCAGTGGCTGATCAGCGCCGTCTGGACGGCCTTCCACAGGCCCAGGTCGATGCTGCCGTCCTCACGCGTGGCGGCGGTGACCAGGTCGGGGACGATCACCATGGTGACGTCCTCGGCGACCGCGAGGCCGCCGATGCCGCTGCGCGAGGACTCGGACCCGGCGAACTTGCGGCCGGTCACCGGGACGGCGACGGGCTCGGCCTTCTGCAGCGCGTAGACGCCCGGCTTGACCAGCTCGAGCTGGCCGGCGGTGTCGGCGTCCTCGGCGAGGTCGAGGTCGATCTTGATCTTGGTCGAGGTGGCGTTGACCTTGGTGGCGACGTTGGAGGCGCCGGCGGAGAAGGTGAGGCCCTCGAAGCTCTCCACGGCCTCGCCGCCCTCGAGCACGACGAGGGTGAAGGACGCCGGGGCGTCCTCGTCGTCGCCGGCATCCTCGGTCAGGACCGAGAGCGCGATGTCGGCGTCGGGCTCGAGGCTCTCGACCTTGACCGGCAGGCCGAGCGCTCGGTCGGAGGCCGGCAGCGCGAGCGTGGCCGGGGCGCCGGCAGGCTCGGTGTTCGGGACGCGGCAGATGTACGCGATCGAGCCGCCGTTGGCGAAGTAGCCGTAGACGGAGAGCGGCAGCATGCAGCCCTCGGCGAAGCCGCCGTAGAGGGCCTCGAACTGGCTCCAGCTGGTGACCAGGCGCGGGGCCAGGCCCTGCGGGTCGTTCGGGTCGTCGGTCGGGGCGGTCGCGGTGAAGCCGACGAAGGCGGCGATCGCGGTCGGGGCGGCGGTCAGCACCTTCTGCGAGGAGGTGACCTCCTCGACATAGACGCCGGGCGCGGTGTAGGTAGGCACAGGAGCTCCCTGAGGGCAGTGATGGATCCGTTGACTGGATGTTCAGGTGGGGGTGATGCAGGCAGGGTCGTACGTGCGACGGCGCTGCGGCCTCCCGAGTTGGCCGAGCCCGGGATGGCTCAGCCCGTCATGGTCTTCACCGTCCCCGGCCTGGTGATGGTGATGACGCCACCGAAGGCACAGTTGCAGGTCGCGGGAACGGTGAGTGCGGGCTTCCCGCCGATGAAGGTCGTGGTGGAACCGGGCGTCCACGGCGCCGGGACGACCGGCGTGCAGGGCATCGGCGTCAGGACGCCGAGCGCGGCCGCGGTAGCGCCCGCAACGGCCGGGTTCGACAGGCTCGAGCACATCCCGAACGGCGGGATGCCGGCCATCGGGACGTTCTCCATGATGGTGGCGGCGGGCATGTTCTCGATCAGCACCGTCTGGTTCTGCAGGACGATCAGGCTGGAGGGCGCGGCGCCCCAGCTGCAGGTCAGCTGCGCGCCCATGGCGACGTTCGGCTTGCCCATCAGGACCGGCCCCCGCCCGGGCGCGGCGCTGTCACTTCTTGCTCCCCTTGACGGTGCCGGTGAGGGGCCGGCCCGCGGTGGTGACGAAGCAGATGACCGTACGGTCGTCGTCCTGCCAGCTGCGCGCCGACGGCGCCAGATAGGTGAAGAAGAGCGAGGAGTCGAGGTAGCTCACGCCGACGTAGTCGGTGAAGCGTTGCGCGCACGCCCCCTGGGCGAAGGCGGCCAGGACGTCGTTGCCGGGGAACCCGCTACTCGGCTTGCCGTCGGCGCCGTCGGCCGGCACGTAGACGGCACGGGCGTACGCCTCCTTGCCGTGAGGCTTGGCGCAGGAGACCTCGTCGAGCGAGCTGACCTCGGCCTTGACCTCGGAGGGAGAGGCGAAGCACTGCCCCGGCTCGACCTCGAAGACCGAGGCCCCGTCACCGCCGGTGAAGCTGCAGGCGGCCAGCAGAGGGGACAGCAACAGGGAGGTGACGGCGCACGCCACCTTCGCTCGGTGGGTGCCGGCATGCGTCACCCACCCTCGGCCCTCCCTCAAGAACACAGGCGAATCATGCCCCCGAAAAGGGGGGTCGAGAAGCGGAACGGAACTATACGAGTGTCAAGACGCATGAGTTGGGTCATTTCGGATAGGGGCGACGCGACGCTCCGTTACGCTTCCCGCGGATGTCGATCGGTTGAGGGACCGGTCACGGGAGGTCCGTCGTGTTCCGAGCGCCCGCATGCGCGTAGCCACCGAGCACCGCACGCTGGTTGCGGACCCCGGTGCGAGCGTCGACGTCGTCGTCGACGTGGTGAACACCAGCGACCTCATCGACGGCGTCACCGCCCGCCTGGTCGGCCTCGAGTCCGCGACCGTGCGCGCCTCGCCGGAGGTGTTGCCGCTCTTCCCCGGCGCGAGCGGGCAGATCACCCTGACCATCGAGGTCCCCGCCAGCCAGCCCGCGGGCCTGCACCCGGTCAGCGTCGAGGTCGTCTCCCACGTCTCCGGCACCACCCGCCAGCACCTCGACGTCGAGCTCTCGGTCGGCGCCCAGCCCGGCGTACGCCTCTCCCGCCAGCCCGAGACGATCCGTGCGCGCCGCAGCGCCCGCTACGTGCTCGTCGTGGAGAACACCGGCAACGTCACGCTCGACGTGATGCTCGCGGCCAGCTCCCCCGACCGCTGCGCCACCCGGTTCAACCCCGCCACCCTGCGGACCGCGCCGGGCTCGATCACGCCGGTGATGCTCGGGGTCAAGGGCCCGCGGATGCTGACCGGCAGCGAGGTCGACCGGATCGTCACCGTCGACCTGGTCGGGCGTCGCGCCGACACCATCCCGGCGATGGAGGAGACCGAGACCGAGCCGGAGCTGACCGACCAGACCTCGGTCACGCTCAAGCAGCGGCCGCTGATCAGCCGCGGCCTGCTCACCGCGCTGATCCTGCTCGCCATCATCGCGCTGTGGGCCGGCGTCTTCCTCTTCGGCCTCACCCAGGTCTTCTCCGGCGACCCGCTCACCAAGAGCGCGCCGGCCTCGTTCTTCCCGGTCTCCGCCGCGACGGGCGGATCGGCCGACGGCTCCGCAGACGCCGCTGCCGACGCGCCGGCCGGCGCCACCCCGAAGACCGGCGTGGTCTCCCCCGGCGTCGGCGGCACCATCTCCGGCACCGTCACCGCGCACAGCAACAGCTCGCCGGTGGGCCGGATCCTGGTGCAGGCCTACCGGATGGGCCGCACCGGCCCGGTGCTGGTCAGCTCGGCCGCCACCCAGAGCGACGGGTCGTACACGCTGGCCGGGCTCTTCCCGACGACGTACTGGCTCAAGCTCAGCGCCGACGGCTACGCGACCCAGTGGGTGCCCTCCGCACCCGGGGCGGGCGCGACGAGCAACGCGGTGGCGAGCCTGAGTGGGGACGGGGACGGGGACGGGGACGGGGGCGCGGGCGACCAGGTCGCGCTCACCGCCGGGGTCGCGGGGATCCAGGTCACGGCGCAGGGCAAGGTCGACGGCGCCAACGCGGTCGTCCACGGGCAGAGCGCGCAGATCTCCGGCTCCGTCGACCAGGGCGACGCGCTCACCTCGGTGGCGACCACGGTGACCGCGCGGATGCTCGACGGCGGCCAGGCCACCGGGCAGGCGAGCGGGAAGGCCATCACCGACGTCACCGACGCCAGCGGGGCGTACTCGCTGCCCGGGCTGAAGGCACCCGGCACGTACGAGCTGAGCTTCACCACCCCCGGCTACCAGGTCACCACCCAGACCGAGACCGTCACCGGCGGCGAGCAGCGGCTCGAGCCGACGGTGCTGCTCAGCGCGCACACCGGCCAGCTCACCGGCCTGGTCACCGGCGGCGACACCAAGCAGGGCCTCGGCGGCGTCACCGTCAGCACGACCGTGGACGGCCAGGAGGTCTCCGTGATCACCCCGACCGTCGGGACTGTCGGCTCCTACAGCTTCGACAACCTGCCGACGCCCGGCACCTACGTCCTCACCTTCGCAGCCCCCGGCCACGGCACCGCCACCCGGATCTTCGACCTCGGCGCGGGCGAGAACGGCGTCGGCAACGTCGCCCTCACCGCCGGCACCGGCTCGATCAGCGGCACCCTCCTCGGCCCCGATGGGAAGGGCGTCGGGGGCGCCACCGTCACCGTGGGCGGCACCAGCGCGGCCTCCGGTGCCGCGGTCGCACCTGCGACGACGACCCTGACCAGCGGCACGGTCGGTGCGTTCACGCTGAGCGGTCTGGCCGCGCCCGGCTCCTACACCCTGACGTTCTCGATCGGCGGCTACCGCCCCGAGACCGTGCCGGTGACGCTCTCGGCCGACAAGCCGCCGGCCGCAGTGACCGCGCAGCTCAAGACCCAGCTGGTGCGGCTGTGGGGCACTGTCACCACGCCGAACGGCAAGAGCCTCGCCGGCGCGAGCGTGGTCGTCACCGACGGTGCGCACGCGTCCACCACCGCCTCCAGCCAGCCCGACGCCGCGCTGCCCGACGGCGGCTACCTCTTCACCGGCCTCGAGCCGGGCACCTACAGCGTGACGGTGAGTGCGCCGGGCTACGGCCAGCAGACCGCCCAGGTCACCCTCTCCACCGGCTCCGTGCGCCGCGACCTCTCCCTCCAGGCCGGTGGCTGAGCCGTGATCGTCGACATCGCGCCGCGCCGGCTCCCGGTCACCCCCGGGACACCGCAGGAGCTCCTGGTCACCGTCACCAACACCGGTGAGGTGATCGGCGGCTACACGTTGCGCGTCCTCGGCGCCGACCCCGGCTGGGTCCGGACCACCGACCAGACGTTCTCGCTCTTCCCCGAGGAGTCGCGGACGATCGAGATCGCGCTGACCGTCCCGCAGGGGATCCCGGCCGGTGAGCGGCGGATCGCGATCCAGCTGCGCGAGCTCACCCCGCCGGAGGAGAGCACGATCGACGAGGTCGTCCTCGTCGTCCCCGAAGCACCCGCGCTCCAGGTCCGCGCCGACCCGATGGCACAGCAGACCGGCCGCTCCGGCCGGTTCAGCCTGCTGGTCGACAACACCGGCAACACGCTGGTCCGCGGCCGGCTCGCCGGCGCGGACGCCGAGGGCAGGGTCACGTACGCCTTCTCCCCCGCCGGCCTGACCCTCGCCCCGGGCGAGCACGCCGTCGTCGACCTCAAGGTCAGGGCGCGCCGGCCGCTGCTGGGCTCCCCTGCGGTCCGCACGCTCTCGTTCTTCCTCGACCCGGTCGAGGGCACCCGGGTCGTGGTCGTCCCCGCCCCGCTCGCCAAGGCGGTCCCCCAGCAGTCCGGCGGCCCGGCGGGCGCCGCGCCCGCGAGCGAGGCCGGCAAGCGCAAGCGCGGCCGGAGCCGGCGCAGGAAGCAGCTCAAGGTCACCCCGGAGCGTGATGCTCCCGCGCTGGCCAACGCCACCCTCATCCAGCGCCCGGTGATCAGCCGCGGGTCGATGTCGCTGCTCGGCCTGCTGGTCGCCGTCACCGTCTTCGCCGTCGTGATCACGCTGGCGCTGTCCAAGATCGTCGGCCAGTCGGCCGCCGACCGGGACCTGGCGCTGCAGATCGCCTCCGCCGGCGACGGCGCCGGGACCGCCGGCACCTCCGGGCTCGGCGGGACCGTACGGCTGCTGACCTCCGGCACCCCGGTGCCGGGTGTCGCCGTGACCGTCTACAGCGCCGCCAACACCGACACCGCGCTCGCCACCACCGCCACCGGTGACGACGGCAGCTACCGCGTCGGCGAGCTTCCGGCCGGCGACTACAAGCTCACCTTCCGCGGCGCCGGCTTCGTCCAGCTGTGGTATCCGCAGGCCCTCGAGGCCTCGAACGCCACCACCGTCACCCTGACCGCGAACCAGCAGCACGCCGGCCTCGACGTCTCCCTCGGGGGCGTGCCCGCCACCATCTCCGGCACGATCAAGGGCGAGGACGTCGCCAACGCGACCCTCACCCTGCGCACCCCGGGCGGCGCGGTCGGCGGCCCGCCGGCATCCTCCACCCCGCCGGTCGCGGCCGCCGGCGACGTCGTCAGCGGCGGCGTCAGCGGTGGCGTCGCCGCCCGTACGGTCGTCCCGGCCGCCGACAGCAGCGACACCGCCGACAGCGGGGTCGATCCGGTCGCCCCGGCGAGCGGGACCGGCAGCGCCGGCGCCATCGTCACGACGGTGCCGATCGGCGCCGACGGCTCGTTCACCCTCCAGGACATCCCCTCACCGAGCGTGTACGAGGTCGAGGTCAGCAAGCCGGGGTACGCGACGTCCACCCAGCTGATCGACGTCTCCGCCGGTGAGGCCCGCAGCGACCTCGACATCACGCTGCGCAAGGGCGACGGCCTGATCTCCGGCACCGTCAACTCCACCGCCGGACCGCTCGGCGACGTCACCCTGACCGCGACGTCGGGCCAGACCACCGTCACCACGATCTCGCTGGACAAGGCCGACGACAGCCTGGCCAAGGGCAGCTTCGTGCTGCGCAGCCTGCCGACGCCGGCGCAGTTCACCATCGTCGCCTCGGCCGACGGCTACGCCTCGCAGACGATGAGCTTCAGCCTGGCCGCCGGCCAGCGGCTGACCGGCGTCTCGCTCACGCTCGGCCGCTCCTCGGGCGCGCTCTCCGGCTCGGTCGCCCTCAGCCCGGGCGGCGACCCGGCCGGCGGCGTCGGCGTCACCGTGACCGACGGCAGCCAGACCATCCAGACCGCGACCCAGTCCTCGGGTGAGGCGGTCGGCTCGTGGCGGGTCGACGGCCTGGCGCTGCCCGGCACCTACACCGTGACCTTCGCGCGCAACGACCTGGCCAGCCACTCCGTCTCGGTCTCGCTCGACTCCGACGGGCGGATCACGCCGTCCTCGATCGGCCCCGGCATCACCAGCGCCGGGATCTCGGTGTCGCTGCACCCCTCGACGGCCGTCCTGTACGGCGTGGTCAAGCAGCTGCGCGCATCAGGGGGCACGACCTCCGGCGCCTCGCCGATCGGCGAGGCCACCGTGCAGCTCTCGTCCGGCACGTCCACCTACACCGTGACCACCGCGTCGGTGCCCACCGACGCCGTCGGGGCGTACCGGATCGAGGGCATCCCGCCGGGCACCTACACCGCCAGCGTGAGCCTGGGCGGCGTCACCCCGACCTCGACGATCGTCACGTTGGCGGCCGGCGACGTGACCGCGTTCAACCCGAAGCTGGAGCCCGCCGCGTCGATCTCCGGCACCGTGGTCGACGCCAACAACCACCCGCTCGGACCGGGCTACGTCGTCGAGCTCTACCAGGCCGACGCGTACCCGCAGCTGGTCTACCGCACCACGACCACGACCGCGGCCGGCACGTTCACCTTCACCAACGTGGACGCCCCGCAGACCTACGTCGTCCAGGTCCGGCCGACCTCGGGCAGCGCCCCGACCGGCACCACCACGCTGCAGCTCTCCGCGAGCCAGGCCTCCACGGTGAAGGTGAAGACCCATGGCTGAGCCGCAGCAGGACGTCGCCCCCGGCGTCGCGGTCGCCACGCTCGTACGGACCGGCGCCGGGGTGCCGGTCACCGTCGAGGTGACGGTGGTCAACACCTCCGCTCGGGCCCGCGTGCTGACCGTCCTGCCGATCGGCGTGGACCCGGCCTGGCTGCCGGCACCGGCGACGACGCCGCTGCTGGCTCCCGGCGCGTCGTACGTCGTGGGCCTGACCCTCACCCCGAGCGCCGGCACCCTGCCGGCGCAGTACCCCCTCGCGATCAGCGTGCAGGCCCTCGACGCCGCCGGCGTCGCGAGCGGCGCACCGGTCGGGATCGCCGACACCGTGCTGGTGGTCAACCCGCGCGCCCAGCTCGCCCTCGAGATGGACCCGCCGCAGCTCACCGCGTGGCTCAGCCGCGGCTTCTCCGTGGTGCTGCGCAACACCGGCGGCGCCCCGGCCCAGGTCCGGCTGACGCCCCAGACGACCGGGTCGGTCCGGATCCGGCTGCGCGAACAGGACGTCACCGTCCCGGCCGGCGCGGTGCTGCGGGTCCGCGGCCGCGCCACGGCCCGGCACCCCCAGCTCCTCGGCATGCGGATGCGGCACGTGCTCCGCGTCGGCGCCACCGGCACCGAGGCCGCCCGGTACGCCGAGGGCGAGCTCACCCAGCGGCCGCTGGTGCCGCCGTTCTGGCTCAAGCTGATCGCCGTCGTCGGCATCCTGTCGATCTGGATCGCGGCGGGCATCACCTTCCTGCCCAAGCTGGCCGACCAGTTCGGCTCCGGCTCCGACGTGGTGACGATCCAGGCCGGCGGCAAGGGCGACACCGGCGACGGCTCCGGGGACGGGTCCGGCTCTGGGTCGGGGGGATCCGGCGGCTCCGGGAGCGGCTCGGGAGCGGCCGGTGGCGCAGGCACGGGAGGCGGGGGCACGGCCACCGGCGGCCGGGCACCGGCCGGCTCGGGGGTCCAGCTCAACGGCACGATCAAGGCCGCCGACCCCTCGGGGGTGCACGTCTCGATGCGCCCGACCTCGTTGGTCGACGAGGACGCCGAGCTCGGCGACGTGAGGACCGTCGGGGTGCCGGTTGCGCTGATGGCCTCGGTCGGCAAGGTCTCCTCCGAGACGATCATGCTGCGATCGGCCGCGACCACCCCGCAGCAACGCGCGACCGTCACCAGCACCGACGGGATCTGGTCCTTCCCCGGCGTCACCGCGCCCGGCTATTACCTGCTCGTCTTCAGCAAGCCCGGCTACCAGAGCCAGAGCTACGTGGTCGACTCGTCCGCGGCCACCGCCCAGGACCCCCTCGAGGTCGACCTGCAGCCCGGAGACGGCAGCCTCTCCGGCCTGATCACCGGGCCTGACGGCAAGCCCCTCGGTGGCGCGGCGATCACGATCAGCGACGGCACCAGCACCATCACCGCCAGTAGCAACACCACCGGCAAGGTGGGCACCTGGTCGGTGAGCGGTCTCTCCTCCCCTGCCAGCTACGTCGTCTCCGCCTCCGCCGACGGCACCAGCACCGAGGCCCGCGACGTCACCCTCGCGGCCGGCGCCAGCGGCACCGCCGACCTGCGGCTGCGGGCCGGCGTCGCCACCCTCAGCGGGGTCGTCTCCACGACCGGCGCCAGCGGCGTGGTCAAGGGCTTCGGCGGCGCCACCGTCACGGTCACCGACGGCGCCGGGACCACCCGTACGGCCACCACCGTCACCCAGGACCAGATCGCCGGCACCTACCACGTGCCGGCGCTGCCGGTGCCGGGCAGCTACACCGTCACGATGAGCGGCGACGGGCTGCAGACCGAGACCAGCCGGCTCCAGCTCGGCCGCGGCCAGGGCTCGGCCACGCTCAACGCGACGCTCGCCTCGTCGTCCGGCATCGTGCAGGGCACCGTCGTCGACGACACCGGCACCGGCCTGAGCGGCGCCGGCCTGGTGCTCTCCAACGCCGACCACACCTACAAGACGACCAGCACCGGCGGCACCACCGACGACGACGCCGGCTCGTTCCAGATCACCGGCGTCACGCCCGGCACCTACACCCTGACCACGCAGCTCTTCGCCTACACCGGCAGCACCCTGACGGTCGACGTCACGACCGGCGGGGTCGTCACCGAGCAGCCGCAGCTGGTCAAGCAGGCAGGCGGCGTCCTGCCCGCGACCGCCGTCATCCTCGGCTCCGCGATCGACGCCACCACCGGCAAGGCGATCAGCACCTGCCCCACGGCGGCGCCGTCGGGCACCGCGACCAGCAGCACGACCACCACGACCTCCGGCAGCGACACCACCACCGTGACCACCTCGACCGATCCGGGCCGCTGCCTCACCGCGAGCGTCACCGAGGACTCGGCGGCCGACCAGCCGGCCGGCACCGCGACGTACGTGGTGCCGTTCGGCGCCGCCGAGCAGTACAAGCTGCCCGGCACCGCACCCGGCGGTGCCGCCCTCGGCCTGCGCCCGGGTCTCTACACGGTGAAGGTCAGCGCGCCGGGGTACGAGTCCGCCACCGTCGACGTCCAGGTGCCGCTCGGGGCCTCGGTCACCGCGCCGGTCGCCTCGCTCCTGCGCGCGCCCACCGTCCAGGGCACGATCACCTCCAACGCAGACAGCACCCCGAAGGGCCCGACCTGCGTCATCGCGGTCCCCGAGAACTCGACGGCGAGCCAGACGTGTGGGACCCCCACCCCCAGCGGCTGTCAGGCGAGCCCCGTCACGTACAACGGGACGGGCGATGCCAGCGGTGCGCTCTGTGCGTACGTCGACGGCGCCGGCGAGTACAGCCTCCAGCTGCCGAAGCACGGCACCTACACGATCCGGGTCGTCCCCAGCGACGGGGAGTTCCTGCCGACCTCGGCGACCTTCAACCTCGATGCCGGTGCGACCCAGGTCTACGACCCGCACCTCAGCCGGCTCGGCCGGCTGCACGCGATCGTGCTGAAGCCCAACGGCAGCAGCAAGGGCAACCTGGTCGCCGCCGCGAAGAACACCGTGGTCACCGTCTCTCCGCTGACGTCCAGCGGCACGATCGACACCACCAGGCCGGCCGTGACCACGAGGGTCGACGACACCGGCCAGATCCAGCTCACCTCGCTCGCCGCGGGCTCGTACCGGCTGAGCGCGGACAACGGTGACGCCGTCGACCCGCAGTACAAGGGCTCGATCGACACCACTGTCTCGCTCAACAACGAGACCGCGGTGACGCTGTCGCTGACCAACCCGGTCGGCTCCATCGTCGGCACGGTCAGCACCACCTTCGACACCCAGACGAAGCCGGTCGACGGCGCGACCGTGAAGATCAGCGCCCCGATCGCGTACAGCGGGAACACCGCGATCTCGGGCGACACCTCACCGGTCACCAGCACGAAGGGCTGCTTCGGCGTCCAGTACGTCCCGGCAGCGCCGGCGACGTCGGTCACGCCGACCCCGCCCGGCTCCTGCGAGACCACCTGGTCCGCCGGCGCGCTGACGTCGAAGACGTTCCTCTCCTCCTCGGCCGACATCACGATCAGCAAGCCCGGCTACCAGACCAAGACGCTGACCGACTACGACCTCTCCACCACCTCGAGCAACGACTTCCTCCTCGACCCCTCGTCGGTGCGCTTCGCCGGCGTGGTGGCGACCGTCGACCCGGCGAGCGAGAACCCGTGGACGACGGCGACGTTCCACGTCACCTCCGCGGCCCTCAGCACCGGCGGGATCACGATCTCGGCGACCCAGACGACGCCCGGCACGGCGGCGCTCACCTGGACCGACACCTCCCTCGCCGTCGGCGGCGCCGCGGCGCCGATCAACATGGCCCGGCCGGGCACCTACACGATCACCGCCGACGCCACCGGCTTCGACAGCAACACCGGCACGCTGCGCTGCGACATCGACAACGGCACCAACGCCTCCACCGACTGCCAGTGGACCACCCCGCTGACGCTGCAGAAGCGGGCCAGCCTGACCATCGGTGCCGTCGACGGGACGACGCCGGTCACGGGCGCGACGTACGTCCTCCACGACGCGCAGGGCACCACCCTCGCCAAGAGCGACACCAGCGGCACCGGCACGGTGACGTTCACCGACCTCGCCCCGAACGCGGCGGGCACCCGCTACACGGTCACGATCCGGGCCGCCGGCTACCACTTCGGCACGGCCGGCACGAGCGGTGACCTCGCCCTGGCCTGTGGCGGCGCGAGCGCCACCGAGATCATCCTGGGCGCCGGTGCCTCCGCGAGCTGCGCCGCGAGCCTCGTCGCCGCACCGACGATCACCGGGACCGCCAACGGCTACACCTCGAAGGCGGGCGCCACCCCGGTCACCTCCGAGCCGCTCACGGACCTGACCGTCACCGCCCTCACGTGCACCGCTGCGGACCCCAGCACATGCGACGGCGCCACGACGTTCAGCGGCACCGTCGGAGGCGACGGCCGGTTCGCCATCACCGGCACCGCGACCGACGAGCTCAAGCCCGGCATCTACCAGGTCAGCGTCAGCGGCAGCGGCTGGCAGGCCGAGAGCGGCAGCGGCACCGCGTACGTGACCATCGCCGCCGACGGCACCGTCACGGGCAGCGCGGCCCTGACGCTGCGGCTCAAGACGGTCACCGTCAAGGTGACGCTCTCGGCCCAGGCCGCGGGCACCACCATCACCGACGCGGACGTGACCCTCCTGGACGGCAACAAGGCGGTGGCCGGCCACCTCACCGCCGCGAACGTCGGCTCGACCTACACGTTCACCGACCTGATGCCCGACACCTACCAGATCCAGGTGGTCGGCAAGACGATCCACGACGTCCTCGACGACCTGCCAGAGGTCGTCCGGGACACCAAGCCGGCGTACGACACCCAGAGCTTCACCGTCCTGGTGGTCCCGGGCGCCAGCTCGATGAGCGGGATCGTCAGCGACGACAGCACCCCGACCGCCAAGACCGTGGCGAACGCGGTGGTGCGGCTGTGCCCGTCCACCGCGACGACGACGATGTGCGCGACGGCCGTGAAGGGCACCGACGGCAACGCGATCAGCACCACGAGCGGCGCCGACGGCCGCTACGCGCTGCAGAACGTGCCCAACGGGCTGTACACGCTGTGGTTCTCCGCGTACGGCTTCCTCCCGACCGCGGCGACCAACCCCGACGGCACCAAGGTCTTCTCGGTCGACTTCCGCAACGCGGCCTGGAGCGTGCCGGTGCAGCTCCCGGTGGTGAGCCAGAACGTCACGCTGACCCTGACCAACGCGTCGGCCTCCGCGAACGACAACCTGAGCGGCTCCACGGTCGAGCTCGTCGGCGCCGACTCCCGCAACGCGGGCGTCCACAAGACCCCGTCGCTGCCCACCGGGACGACCAGCCTGGCGGCCGCCTTCAGCCAGGTGCCGTTCGGCTGCTGGACGATCGCGTGGACGCTGCCGAGCGACCACTTCGGCACCCTGTCCCAGACGGCCGCCGCGACCGAGGGACCGGCCACGAGCCCCGACCTGAGCTGCGGCGCCGGAACCATCCTGGTCTCCGGCAACTCGGGCACCCATGACGCATCGGCGACGACGCAGGTGACCGAGCACAAGGTCGTCGTGACGCCGGCCGTCAGCCCGACCTCGGGCGCGCCGAGCAACGCCACCGTCTCCTTGACCAACGGCACCACCACGACGCCCGCGCACACCGTCGCGATCAACACCGGCTACACGTACTGGGTCCCCGGCGCCGGATGGACGGCCAACGCCGGCGTCGCCACCAGCGAGTCCGCCGCGATGCAGGCCTGGTGGGCCCCCGGCGCTGCGTCCGCCGACTCCGGCTCCGCCGCGGCGCCGACCCTGACCCGGCGCCTGCAGACGGTGGTCGTCACGGTCACGAACGCCAACGGCAGCACCACGCTCACCGCGCTGAGCGCCGGCGGCGCCACGGTGAGCGGGACCCAGGACTCCACCGACAAGACGAAGTTCACCCTCCTGCTGCCGCCGGGCGTCTGGGACGTCACCGCCAAGCGAAGCGGCTACGACGACGCCGAGTACACCGACTGGGACAACACCGCCGCACCCGGTGCGGGCTCCTTCGGCCTCACCCTGACCAAGACGCCCGACCCGACGCCTTCGACGTCACCGTCGGCCAGCGCCTCGCCGAGCGCGTCCGCGGGCACCAGCGCCAGCCCGACGGCCGGCGCCAGCCCGACGAACTGAGGATCAGACCCGTACCGGCGGGATCGGGGTGGGGTTGCTGAGCACCTCGAGCCGCTCGACGGCCGGGGCCTGCAGCTCCCAGTCCCAGGTGTCGGCCGCGACGGTGACGGTGAGCAGCAGGCTGGGGCGCAGCTTGCCGCCGATGCCCTGCCAGATGTCGCGCGGGCTGAGCTGGCCGCCGAGTGCGATGCTCACCGACGAGCTGAGCCCGGCTGGCGCGATCTGCTCGGAGAAGGTCTGGGTGCCGGCCAACAGGCTGACCACGTCGCTGAGCAGCTGGTGCTCGTCACGCGGGCTGCCGGCCCAGGCGCTGATCATGTACCCGAGCTCGATCATCGGCTGCGGGCGGCGGCGCATCCCCAGGCCGTTCTCCCCGGCCCGCACCACCGGCGAACGGCTCGGCTGATCGCTGCGCTCGACCTGGTAGAGGAAGACGTTGACGGTCAGCCGGGAGAGCGAGGCCGCCCAGGTCTCGTTCGGGGTCTCAAAGCTGATGTCGCCCATCTGCTCCGAGAAGGAGAGTCCCTCGCGAAGGAGACGCTCGAAGCCCTGATCCACCTCGCTGATGAACATGACCACCTCCCGCGCAGAGCCTAGGGGCGGGCGGCGCCGGGCGTCGCGCAATCGGGTGGTTTGGGACCGCCGAGGACCCCTCGTGATCCGGGTCCTGAGCCATCCTCCCCGTACGATGCCCTCCGTGGGTGCCACCAGTGTCGAGACTCGTCCGTCGATCACGGAGTCCGACAACGGACCTCGGATCGGGCCGACGCTCGCCATCATGACGGGCACCGTGGTCGTCTTCGGGCTGATCGCGCTGCTGCGCTCGCACCAGGTCGACGTCCCGTTCCGCGACCCGCACGGCAAGATGTTCGCCCGCAAGCTGCTGGGCGCCGTCTGGGTGTTCGTCGCGCTCTCGGTGGTCGACGTGGCGATCCGCTCGTGGCGGTCGTGGCGCAGAGGCGCGGGCGACCTCCGCACGGTCGCGCGGGCGGTCGTACGGGCGCGGTGGGCGCCCTCGCGGCTGGCCCTCGTCGGCGCCGGGCTGCTGGCCTACCACCTCGTCTACATCTGCTACCGCAACCTCAAGTCGTGGCTGGCGTTCCGGCCGATCCACGACGACCGGATGCTCCAGCTGGACCGCGACCTCTTCTTCGGCCACAACCCGGCCACGGTGCTGCACGACCTGCTCGGCACCGACCTGATGGCGCATCCGCTGTCGTTCTTCTACGCGATCTTCACCTACGTCTGCACCGCCGCGGTGGTCGGCTGCCTGGCCTTCCTCGACGACATCCGCCGGGCGTACGTCATGGTGATCGCCGGCATGTGGACCTGGATCCTCGGCACCGCGTCGTACTACCTGATCCCCACGATGGGGCCGGTGTTCTCGATGCCGCAGGAGTTCGCGACCCTGCCGCACACCGCCGTGACCGACATGGTCACCGGCAACATCGCCGACCACGCCGAGTTCCTGGCCGACCCGCAGGCGCCGGGCGCCTTCGTCGGCGTCGCCGCCTTCGCCAGCCTGCACGTCGGCTTCACCACCACCGTGGTGCTGATGATGGCCTACCTGCGCAAGCCGGTGCTGACCTGGATCACCGGGCTCTACCTGATCCCCGTGGTGATCGCGACGGTCTACTTCGGCTGGCACTTCATCCCCGATCTGCTCGGCGGCGCCGTGCTCGCGGCGATGTCGGTCACGATCGGGCACCTGACGGTCTACCGGCGCCTGCGACGGCGGGCGTGAGCGGTGCCGTCGGGCGGCTGTGGCGCGATGACCGCTCCCGGACCGTCCTGATCACCTTCGTCGCCTCGACGCTGGTGATGCTGATCTGGCGATACGTCTTCTCCACCACCGGCGGCGACATCGCCGCCCAGGACGCCTGGGCCGAGTTCGTGCGGCTCCACCCGGGCAGCGCGTACAACTTCAGCTGGTACGGCGGGATGCACCCGGTCTCGTACAGCGTCGTCTCCCCGGCGATCATGGCGCGCGTCGGCGTCCGCACCACGCTGCTGCTGTCGAGCATCGGGCTCGCCACCCTGACGTCGCTCCTGATCGTCCAGCTTCCCGCGATCAAGCGGCCGCTGTGGCCGTCGCTGGCGGCGGTCGTCGCGGTCGGCGGCAACGCGGTCTCGGGCCGGGTCACGTTCGCCCTCGGCATGATGTTCGCACTGGCCGCGCTCGGCGCCGTCGTCGCCTGGCCGGCGTCGTGGCAGCTCGCCCACCGCCGCCGTCGCCAGGTCCAGGGCCTCGCGGCGATCGTGATGGCGACCCTGGCCACCTTCGGCAGCCCGGTCGCGGGCTTCTTCCTCGGCCTGATCGCGGCGGCGCTGTGGCTGTGCCGGCGCCGGGCCGCGGCGTACGTGCTCGGCGTCCCGCCGGTGCTTGTCGTGATCAACAGCGCGATCTGGTTCCCGTTCGGCGGGCGTCAGCCGATGCACTGGTACTCCGCGATCCTGCCGATCATCCTCGCGATCGCGGTCTGGCTGGTCTGCCCGACGACCTGGCGGGTGGTGCGGCTGACCGCGCTGATCTACGTCGTGGCGGTGCTCTTCTCCTGGCTCGTGCCGACGCCGATCGGCACCAACGTCGTCCGCCTCGCGCTGATCTTCGCGCCGGTGGTGCTGCTGGCCGCGCTCTGCTCGGGCAAGGACGTCAACCCGTGGCGGTTCGGGTTCCTCACGGTGCTGCCCGCCCGTCTCTTCATCGTGCTGGCGTTGATCACGAGCTTCTCCTGGCAGGCGGCCGTGGCCTCGCTCGACTACATCCACGAGCGGCCCAACGCGGCCTGGCGCTACGACATCAACGCGCTGCTGCATCAGCTCGCGATCCGCGACACCCAGCTCGGCCGGGTCGAGGTCGTCCCGTCGCGCTCGCACCGCGAGTCCTCGGCGCTGGCGCCGTACGTCAACCTGGCCCGCGGCTGGAACCGCCAGGCCGACCTCGAGCGCAACCCGCTCTTCTACGACTCCTCGACGCCGCTGACCGCCGACGCGTACCACGCCTGGCTGAACCGCTGGGCGGTCCACTACGTCGTGCTCCCGCCCGGCGACATCGACGGCGCCGGCAACGCCGAGGCGGAGCTGATCCGCTCGGGGCTGCCGTTCCTCACCCCGGTGTGGAGCAACTCCGACTGGCAGCTGTTCGCCGTCGTCGACCCGACCCCGCTGGTCGATCCGCCGGGCACGGTCGAGTCCTTCACCGCGACCCAGGTGACGGTGAAGGTGCCGAGCAAGGCGAACGTGCTGGTACGCGTCCCCGCCTCGCCGTGGCTGGCGGTCGTGGATGCCCAGGGCCGCGCACTCCCGGCGCCGACCAGCAGCGTCGAGGGCGAGCCCGCGTTCAACATCTACGGCTGCCTCACCACGCAGAGCGAGCCGACCGTCGAGGGGCAGCCCGAGGACACCTGGATCGTGCTGCACGCGCCGTCGGCGGGCACCTACCGGATCGGTGCGCCGTACACCATCCCGCGTGGAACGCCCTGCCCCGACGAGCTCTCCAACCCCTAGCCGACTCGGCCCTCCCGCACCACCGACTCGGCCCTCCCGCATCGGCGAGGGTCTCGCCGGTGTAGGAGGGCCACGTCAGCGATGTCTAGGGCCGAGTCGACCTTGCCTCAGGGCCGAGTCGACCTTGCCTAGGGGCCGAGTCGGGCGTGCTTGAGGGCCGAGTCGGCGGGGCGGGGTTAGCGGCCGAGGGCGGTGATGATCTCCTCGACCTTGGTCTTGGCGTCGCCGAACAGCATCTGGGTGTTGTCGCGGAAGAACAGTGGGTTCTGCACGCCCGCATAGCCGGTGGCCATGGAGCGCTTGAACACGATCACGTCCTTGGCCTCCCACACCCGCAGCACCGGCATGCCGGCGATGGGGGAGGTCGGGTCCTCGGCCGCGGCGGGGTTGACGGTGTCGTTGGCGCCGATGACCAGGACCACGTCGGTGGACGCGAGGTCGTCGTTGATCTCGTCCATCTCCAGGACGATGTCGTAGGCGACCTTGGCCTCCGCGAGCAGCACGTTCATGTGCCCCGGCAGACGCCCCGCGACCGGGTGGACCCCGAACCGGACCTCCACCCCCTTGCCCTTCAACAGACTGGTCAACTGGGCCACGGCGTGTTGGGCCTGCGCGGTCGCCATCCCATAGCCCGGCGTGATCACCACACTCGACGCGGACGCCAGCAGCTCGGCGGCGGCCTCGGCCTGGACCTCGCGATGCTCCCCGTAGTCCTTGGCCTCGGTGGAGGGGGCCTCGATCCCGAAGCCGCCCGCGATCACGGAGATGAAGGAGCGGTTCATCGCCTGGCACATGATGTACGACAGGTAGGCACCCGAGGAGCCGACCAGGGCACCGGTCACGATCAACAGGTCGTTGTCGAGCAGGAACCCCGATGCGGCCGCGGCCCAGCCGGAGTAGGAGTTGAGCATCGAGACCACGACCGGCATGTCGCCGCCGCCGATGGACATCACCAGGTGCCACCCCAGGAACAACGCCACCAGGGTCAACAGTGCCAGCGTCACGGTCCCACCACCCGTGGTCCCGTCGTCATCCACGGCGACGTAGACGGCTGTCAGGGCCGCGAACACGACCAGGGCACCGATGTTGATGGCGTTCTTGCCCGGCAGCATCAACGGAGCCGACTTGATCCGGGCACTCAGCTTGAGGTTGGCCACGATCGAGCCGGTGAACGTGACGGCACCGATGAAGATCCCGATCGCGATCTCGGCGTTGTGGATGTTCCACAGACTGCCGCCGTCGATGGTGGCGCCACCGGTGAGTCCCTCGACCCATTGGCCCTCGCGGTGTCCGGCCCAGCCGATCAGGACCGCGGCCAGGCCGACGAAGGAGTGCAGCATCGCGATCAGCTCGGGCATGCCGGTCATCTGCACGATCCGGGCACGCCACAACCCGATCACCGCACCGACGATCACGGCGATCAACATCAAGGTGATCGACAACCCACCACCCGAGACGACGTTGTCCATGGTGGTGTCATGGATGACCACAGCACCGGTCGCGATGATCGCGATCGCCATGCCGATGACACCGTAGGTCCAGCCCTGCTTCGCGGACTCGTGTCGCGACAGGCCGGCCAGGGACAGGATGAAGCACAGGGCCGCGACGATGTAGGCAGCGGTCGCGATCGCGTTGACGGTCATGATCAGTTGCCCTTCGAGAACATCGCCAGCATGCGGCGGGTGACGGCGAAGCCGCCGAAGACGTTGATCGAGGCCAGCAGCACCGCGGCCGCGGCCAGGAACTGGATGGTGTGATCACCGATCGCGAGCTGTACCAGCGCACCGACCACGATCACCCCCGAGATCGCGTTCGTCACCGACATCAGCGGGGTGTGCAGCGCGTGCGCGACCTTCCCGATCACGTAGTAGCCGATCACCACCGAGAGCATCAGCACCGTGAAGTGCTGCGGCAGCGGCTGCGGCGCCCACGCCACGATCAGACCGAACACCGCCATCGCCACCAGCGACCAACCCAGCCTTGCAGCAGCGGTCATCGGGGTCTTGGCCTCGAGACGCTCGCCAGCGCTCGCTACGCCCGCGGGGGCCGCCGGTGCGGCGGAGACCTGGACCGGGGGCGGGGGCCACAACACGCTGGAGTCGTGGGTGACGGTCAGGCCGCGCTGGACGACGTCCTCGAAGTCCAGCGCCAGCTCGCCGTCCTTGCCCGGGGTGAGCAGCTTGGCCAGGTTGACCAGGTTGGTGCCGTACAACTGGCTGGCCTGCGCCGGGAGGCGTCCGGCGAGGTCGGTGTAGCCGATGATCGTCACACCGTGCGCGGTGGTGATCACCTCGCCGGGCACGGTGCCCTCCACGTTGCCGCCCTGGGCGGCAGCCATGTCCACGATCACCGAGCCGGGCTTCATCGCGGCCACGTCCGCAGCGGTGATCAGCCGCGGCGCCGGGCGCCCCGGGATCAGGGCGGTGGTCACGATGATGTCGACATCCGCCGCCTGGTCGGAGTACAGGCGTGCAGCAGCATCGTTGTAGGCCTCCGAGGTCGCGGTGGCATAGCCCGTGCCGGACTGCTCCTGGACCTCTTCCACGACGACCGGCAGGTACTCCCCGCCCAGCGACTTCACCTGGTCGGCGACCTCGGGTCGCGGGTCGGTGGCGCGCACGATCGCGCCCAGCGATGAGGCGGCACCGATCGCCGCCAGACCCGCGACACCGGCACCGGCGATCAACACCTTGGCCGGCGGGACCTTGCCTGCGGCGGTGACCTGGCCGGTGAAGAACCGGCCGAAGTGGTGCGCCGCCTCGATCACCGCACGATAGCCCGCGATGTTCGCCATGCTCGAGAGCACATCCAGCGACTGCGCACGGCTGATCCGCGGCACCGCGTCCATCGCCAACGCCGTCACACCCTGCGCCGCCAACGCCTCGAGCAGCTCCGGGCTCTGAGCCGGCGCCATCAGACCCGCCACGTACGCGCCACGACGCAGCCGAGACACCTCCTCGACGCTCGGGCCGTTGACCCGGAACACCACCTCGGCATCCCACGCGTCCTCGGCCGACCCGATCCGGGCACCCGCCGCGACATAAGCCTCATCGGCGAACGACGACAGCACGCCCGCACCCGACTCGACCACCACGTCGTACCCGAGCTTGATCAGCTGCGCGACCGTCGCCGGCGTCGCAGCCACCCGCGTCTCACCGGGACGGGTCTCCCGGGTCACTCCGATCAACATCGAGGCTCCTTCGTCGTGGTCACGGCCGGGTTCGGTCCGCGCGCGTGGCCCGGACTATGCCGCAAACAGCGTCCCATCGATGTGACCGTCGTCATATGGATCGATCAAGCCTGAGACGTCGTCGCCGTGACACCGCTCACAGCCCGCGCAGCCCCCGACGCAGGAGCTAGCCCGGGGCCCGCAGGGAGAAGTGCGGCTCGAAGGCGTCCAGGAGCAGCTCACGCATCCGCTCGGACGTCATGTCGCCGGTCGTCGCGAGGACCTGGATCGCCAGCCCGTCGACCATCGCGGTGAAGCGACTGGCCAGCGCCACCGCGTCGGCGTCGACGCCGTAGCCCTGCTGCTGACACTCACGGATCAGGTCGAGGACGACGTTCCTCCAGCGCGCGTACGCCTCCCGCTGGGGCTCGCGCAGGTCGGGCTCGAAGATCGCCGCGTTCCAGGACTGCATCCAGATCGACCACTCCTCGACGTCCTCGGCGGAGGTGAGCAGCTGGACGTCGATCAGGCGCCGCAGCTTCTCCAGCGGGTCCCGGGTAGTGGCGAACTCATCGGCGAGCCGGCGGTGCAGCCGGTCCGCGTAGTAGAAGAGCGCGCTGCGCAGCGCGTCGTCCTTCGAGCTGAAGTGATAGTGCAGCGTGCCGGGGCTGGTGTTGCACGCCCGCGCGATGTCGGCGACCCGCACGTTGTGGAACCCCTTGCGAGCGATCAGGCGGGCCGTCGCCTCCAGGAACTGCTCGCGCCGGACCTCGGTGTCCATCGGGTCGGCGCGCACTCGCGCGGGGCGCGCCTCGGCCTGGCGCAGGACCTCCGGTACGTCGCCCTCCCCGGTCTTGAGGAACCGCGCGGGCACCTTGCTCACTCGCGCGATCCCCCGGAGCTCGGCATCGCTGAGTCGCCGGCTCCCCCGCAGCGCCTTCGAGAGCGCCGTCGGGTCGAGCCCGATCCGATCGGCGAACACCCGCTGGCTCAGACCCGAGGCACGCACCGCGCGACGAGCACGGTCGGCGACGCCGTCCTGCGGGGGATTCGTTGGCATGGCCCGCATTCTGCGCTATCGCCGTGCCACCGGGGCGGCGACGGTCCACTCGGCCGATCTCCGCTACGGCAACAGCGCCGCCGCGACCTCCTCCGCCGCCCGCTCCCCCGAGGCGATCGCACCGTCGATGTAGCCGTTCCACTCCTCGGCCGTCTCCGTGCCGGCGAAGTGGATGCGTCCCGCGGGGGCGCGCCAGCCGTCCTCGCCGTGCCGGGTCCAACCGCCCGGCCGGAGGTAGGCCTCGTAGCCGCCGCGCGCGAACTCGTCCTCGACCCAGATCCGCTCGGTGTAGTCCAGCGGGTCGGCCGCATCCTCACCGGCAACCCGCACGAGATCGGCGAGCACGGCCGTACGCCGCTGTTGCGGGTCGAGGCGACGCCACGCGTCGTGACGCTCGCCGTACACGAAGCCGACGAGCACGCCGCGGGCGGCGTCGGCCGGGGAGTTGTCGAAGACGACCCCCAGTGCACCGTCGTGGTAGAGCGTCGAGATGCCGGAGTGACCGGCTCCGCGCCAGAACGGGCGGTCGTAGACCGCGTGCACCTTCGCCACCCGACCCATCCGGGCCGCATCCCGCCAGCCCCGGTGCGCCGCGGGCAGCGGCGGAGCGACCTCGATGCCGGACACGGCGTGCGGGGGCATCGCGACGATGACCCGGTCCGTCCGGATCTCGCCCGCGCGGGTACGGACCGTCACCCCGTCGGGGCCCTGCTCGATGCCGGTCACCGGGGTGTCCCGATGCACGCGCTCGCCGAGGACGGCGGCGACCGCGCGAGCCGGAGCGAGCGCGCCGCCGACGAAGCGGCTGTCCTGGGCACAGTCGGAGGTCTCCATCAGCTGGGTGTAGCCGCCGGCCGAGCGGACGTAGAACAGCACGTGGAGCAGCGAGATCTCGTCCGGCTCGGTGCACCACACACCCTGGATCACGAGGGCCAGCCGGGCCAGCGCGTCCTCGTCCTCGGTACGGCTGCGGAACCACTCGCCCGCGCTCTGGGCGTCCAGCCGCTCGAAGTCGCGGGTCAGCCACGGCTGGGCCAGGTCGACGGTCCGCGCGAGATCGTCCAGCTCGGCGGTGATCCGCTCGTAGTCCTCGATCCCCGGGCCGGTCTCGGGCGCGGCTCCGACGTACTCCACCCGGCTGCCGTCCCGCCAGATCTCCACGTTGTGGCCGGCCTCCCAGGTCGGGAACGTCTCACACCCGAAGCGCGTCGCCCAGGCGAGCAGCCGCTTCTGGGTCGGCCCCACCCACTGGCCGCCGTGGTCGATGGCCAGGCCGTCGCGGGCCTCGGTCAGGACCCGGCCTCCGATCCGGTCGGAGGCTTCCAGGACGGCGACGTCGACGCCGAGATCCTGCAGCCGCAGTGCCGCCGCCAAGCCGGCGTACCCGCCTCCCACGACCACGGCGCTCACTCGCCGGGGCAACGGGTGTCGAGGGTCGGCATCGGTTCTGATCTGCGTCATGCGACCTACCTCTATCGCAATATTGGTCAGTGAGTCAATCGTTGCGGAAAAGTAGCCGCGCCCCCTTGACACCCGTCTCCGAGAAAGCAAGATTGAGCAATCATTCAATGTTGCGCGAATCACACACCGCGCTGCGCCGTGACGCACAGAGGGGTCACCACGATCGTCATGACCGACACGACAGAGCACCCGCGGGCGGGGACAGGAACACCGACCGTGCCCGAGGCGGGCACCAAGGGGCTGCGCACCGGCGCCCTGGGGATGGCGACGAGCGTCATCCTCGCGACCGCCTCGGCCGCGCCGGCCTACAGCCTCGCCGCCACCTTGACCTTCATCGTCGCCTACGTCGGGTTCCAGGCTCCGGTGATCGTCGTCCTCGCCTTCGTCCCGATCCTGTTCGTCTCCTTCGGCTACGCCGCGCTCAACCGTGCCGATCCGGACTGCGGGACGATCTTCGTGTGGGCGAGCCGCGTGCTGGGGCCGCGCATCGGCTTCATGGGCGGCTGGGCGATCATCGCCTCGTTCGTGCTGGTGATGGGCAGCCTCGCGCAGGTCGCCGGCCAGTACGTCTTCCTGCTCTTCGGCGCCGACCGGATCGGCTCGGACCCGGCCAGCCCCTGGGTCCTGCTGGTCGGTCTCGCCTGGATCGCGCTGATGACCGCCGTCTGCTACCGCGGGATCGAGGTGGCCGCCCTGGTCCAGCGCATGCTGCTCTTCGTCGAGTTCGCCATGCTGCTGGTCTTCTCCGTGGTCGCGCTGGTGAAGACCTACACCGGCCACGGCGCCGCCGGCTCGGCGCACCCGAGCTGGTCCTGGTTCAACCCGTTCGCGATCGACTCGGCCAACTCCTTCGTCAGCGCCCTGGTGCTGATGCTGTTCATCTACTGGGGCTGGGAGACGGCGATGACGGTGACCGAGGAGACCACCGACGCTCGCCGGATCCCCGGCCGTGCCGCGACCATGTCGACGGTGCTGCTGCTCGCGCTCTACCTCGGCGCGACCATCGCGATCCTCGCCTTCGCCGGCATCGGCTCGACCGGCGTCGGGCTGACGAACCCCGACCACGCCGGGGACGTCTTCTCCGCGGTCGGTGGCGCCGTCTTCGGTACGACGGGTCTCGGCTCGATCGGCTTCCACCTCCTGGTGCTGATGGTGCTCTCCTCGGCCGCCGCCTCGACCGAGACCACGATCCTGACGCTGGGCCGCACGATGCTGTCGATGTCCAGCTTCGGCGCGCTGCCGAAGCCCTTCGCACGGGTGCACGGCCGCTACCTGGTCCCCACCATCGGCACGATCGCGACCGGCCTGGCCGGCGCGGCGTTCTACGTCGTGATGAACTTCCTCGCCGACGGCCAGGTGATCGGCGACGCGGTCTCCTCGTGCGGCCTGATGATCGCCCTCTACTACGGCCTGACCGGCGTCACCGCCGCCTGGGCGTACCGCGGGGCGAAGCGGCGCCGTGAGCTCTGGATGCGCTGCCTGCTGCCCGCCGTCGGTGGCCTCGGGCTGATCGCCGCGGGGCTCTGGAGCCTCTACAACGACTGGAGTCCCGCCTCGAGCTACACCACGTGGACGCTCCCCTTCGGCCCGCGTTGGCAGATCGGCGGCGTCTTCATCATCGGCGTGCTCTCGCTGCTGCTCGGCGTGGTGCTGATGCTGATCTGGTCCCGCGTGGCACCGCGCTTCTTCCGCAACCCGCCTGCTCCCCTCGAGATCAGCCTGGAGCCGCTCGCCCCGCAGGGTGCAGCCGAACCCGTGCACTGAAACCAGGGGCACGCTGGCCTGAACATGCTGGCCTGAACATGCTGGACACGAACAGCGGCGCCGCAGGCCATGGGCCTGCGGCGCCGCTGTGTTCCTGTCGCACGGAGTGCGACCGGGCTAGGCCATCTCGGCCACCGGCTCCTCGAGGTGCGCGCTCTCGAGCTCGACGTGCACCAGGGCGTCGACTGCCAGGGCGCCGGTCGGACCGGTCCGGACCGGATTCAGCTCGATCTCGAGGCAGTCCTCGGGCACGGCGGCGATGAGGTCGGAGACGGCGACCACCAGGTCCGCGAGCTGCTCCAGGTCGGCGGCCGGACGACCTCGCCAGCCGGCGAGGAGCGCGTGTCCGCGCAGGCCGCCGATCATCTCGAGCGCGGCCGCCCGGTCGATCGGCGCCAGCTCGAGGGCCGTGTCGCGCCACAGCTCGGCCTGGACACCGCCCATGCCCACCATCACGATCGGCCCGAGCATCGGGTCGCGCCGCGCGCCGATGATCATCTCGACCACCTCGGGACGGGTGTCCATCTCCTCGAGGACGTAGGTCCCCTCCCCCAGCCGGCCGGCCATCTCGACGTACGCCGCCTCGGCGGCCGCAGCGTCACACAGGCCGACCGCCACCGCGGCGTGCTCGGTCTTGTGCGCGATCCAGTCGGCCTTGAGCACGTACGGCGCCCGCAGCTCCACCGCAGCGGTGCGGACGTCGTCCCGGCTGTGCACCGGCGAGGCTGCCGGGAACCGGACCCCGGCACGTTGCAGGAGGTCGCGGGCACCGAGGTAGCCGGCCTCCGGCAGCGCCACCGGACCCGCCAGGCCGTCCCCCTCCGCCTGCACGCGACCGGGCTGTGCCGCCAGTCGAACCGCTCCGGACAGCGCCCGCGCGGCGTCCTCGACGGTGTGGTGCGTCGGCACGCCGAGGCTGCCCAAGAGGTCGAGCGTGCGGGATCGGGCGCTCATCGCGTGGACCAGCACGGGCTTGCCCACCCGCTCGGCGACCGCGGCGATGTGGCGCGCGACCGCCTCCTCGGCGTCCTGGAGGGCAGGGTTGTGCCGGCCGTAGCTGCCGAAGTAGCCGGTCAGGACGACGGCGTCGACCTCGGCCGCCTCCGCGGCCACCGCCACCGCTCGCGCATAGGCGTCGAGGTCCGCCTCGCCCGCACCGGCCAGGTCGACCGGGTTGCCCACGGCCGCCTCCTCGGGCAGGAAGTCACGCAGCGCGCGCTGGGTGGCCTCGGGCAGGACGGGCGTCTGCAGGGCGGCGGCCGCCATCACGTCGACGCCGAGCGCACCCTGCCCACCGCTGTCGCCGACCACGGCGACCCGCGGACCGGCCGGCATCGGCGCCAGCGTGAGCAGCCGGGCGACGTCGACCAGCTCGGCCGGCGTACGCACGAGCAGCGCTCCGGCCGCCCGGCAGGCGGCCTCGACGACGTCGGTGCTGGACGTGAGCGACCCGGTGTGCGACACCGCCGCCTGCTGGCTGGCGGTGCTGGCTCCCACGGTGAGCAGCAGGACCGGCTTCCCGGCCCGCCGCAGCCGGCGCATCGTCTCGACGAGGCGCGGGCCGTCGGCGAAGCTCTCGACGTAGAGGGCCACCGCTGAGGTGGCCTCATGGCTCGCCAGGTCCGCCAGTGCCTCGGCGGCCGTCACGTCGACCTGGTTGCCGACCGACACGAACCGCGAGACGCCGAGTCCGCGATCGGCGGCCAGGTCGGCGATCTCCGAGCCGAGCTGCCCGCTCTGGGACACGATCCCCAGTCGACCCGCGGTGAACTCGCCCCACGCCAGCTGCAGATCGGTCTCGGCGTCGTAGATGCCGAGGCAGTTGGGGCCGACCATGCGCGCGCCGGCCCGGCGTACCTCCTCGGCCAGCTCGCGCTCGCCGCCGGGCCCGAGCGCGCGGCCCAGGCCGGCGGTGATGCACAGGAAGGCCTTCGCGCCGCGGGCGAGCGCGGCCCGGACGGTGCCGGGCACCGCCGGGGCGGGGACGCACAGCACGACCAGTCCGAGGTCGCCCTCGATCTCGTCCAGCGAGGCGACCGCCGCACGCCCCTCGATCGCGCCGCCACGGGCGTTGACCAGGTGGACCGTACGACGGTGTTCGCCTCGCAGGGCTCCCCGAGCGAGCCAGTGGCCCCACTTGGAGGGATCGGTGGACGCCCCGACGACGGTGACGACCGCGGGGTCGCGGAACTCCGTGAGGCTCACCGGCCGCTCTTCGGCTTCGCGAGGCTGCGCGAGATGATCAGGCGCTGGATGTCGGAGGTGCCCTCCTCGAGCTCCTCGAGCTTGGCGTCGTTCATCCACCGGGCGACGGGGAACTCGCGGCTGTAGCCCCAACCGCCGTGGGTGGCGATGGCCGCGTTGGTGACCCAGGAGGCGTTCTCGGAGGCGACCAGCTTCGCCATCGCGGCCTCCTCGGACGCGGACTCGCCCGCGTCGTACAGCGCCGCGGCGCGCATGGTGAGCAGGTGCGAGGTGTCGACCCGGGCGGCCATGTCGGCCAGCCGGAAGGAGACGGCCTGGTGCTCGATGATCGGCTTGCCGAACTGCTCGCGCTCCCGGGCGTAGTCGAGGCTCACGTCCAGCGCGGCACGTGCCAGACCGGTGGCCGAGGAGCCGATCAGGATGCGCGAGGCGTCGAAGGTGCGCATGAGGCCGTAGAAGCCCTGGCCCTCCTCGCCGATCCGGTTCTCGAGCGGCACCCGGACGTCGGAGAGGAAGACCTCGGCGTTGACGATCGCACGCTGGCCGAGCTTGCGCATCGGCTGGCCGACGTGGAGGCCCTCGGTGTCGCGCGGCACGATGAACGCGGTCACACCACGGGAGCGCAGCGCCGGGTCCACGGTGGCGAAGACGATGAAGTACTCGGCGTACGGCGCGTTCGAGATCCACGTCTTCTGGCCGTTGAGGACGTATTCGTCGCCCTCACGCCGGGCCCGGGTCTGGATCGCGGCGGCATCGGAGCCGACGCCGGGCTCGGTGGTCGCCAGCGCCGTCACCGGCGGCAGGTCGGAGCAGAGCAGGCTCAGCCACTTCTCCTTCTGCTCCGGCGTGCCGAGTGCCTCGATCGGGCCGGCGAAGAAGCCGTTGGAGGTCAGGAAGGCCCCGATGCTGATGTCGCCGTACGCCAGCTCCTGCTGGACCAGCGCCTGGGTGGTCAGGTCGGTGATGCCACCGCCGCCGTACTCCGTCGGCAGCATGAGGTGTGTCAGCCCGATCGCCGAGGCGGACTTCCACAGGTCGAGGGGCGACTCGATGTCGGCTTCCGAGACGGCCTCGGCACGCGGGCGGATCTCGCGGGCGGCGAAGTCGCGCGCCAGGCGGATGATCTCGCGCTGCTCGTCGGTGAGCTGGCGGGCGTCGCGGATGGGGCGGGTCATGGTGGGTTCCTCAGTTCTGTCGGTCGGATGACGGTGCGGGTCGAGCAGGGGGCACGGGTGCTCTCACGCGAGCAGGTCGGCGCGGTCCGCCGAGCCGATCCGGTCGAGCGTGCGGGAGCGGGTGGCGAGCATGACGACGAGAGCCGCGAGGGTGAGCGCGATGGCCGCGATGAAGACCCATGCGACGACCCCGTACGTGCCCTCGGGGAACGGGTGGAAGCTGTAGTAGAAGACGAGCACCAGGGCCGCCATCCCCAGGAGGGCGGAGGCGAGCACCGTCGCGCCGAGGGTGCGCTTGCGGAAGGCGTAGACGCCGGCGGCGATGGCGCACAGGCCGTACGCGGTGACCAGCCAGTAGCCGGCGAAGGTGCCGAGCACGCCGTAGCTGGTGTCGGCGTCGGTGAGCAGGCAGCCGCCGACGCCGATGACGAGGTAGAGCGCGGTGAGCGCGAACACGGCGGCGATCGGAGCCTGGTGCACGGTGCTGACCCGGGCGAGGCCCCGCGGGAGGAGCCCGTCCTTGGCGATCGTGAAGACGACCCGGCTGGTGCCGGCCATGATGCCCAGCGCGGAGCCGAAGAAGCTGATGGCGACGCCGAGGTCGATGATGTAGCCGAGCCAGCCGACGCCGTTGTGGTCGGCCAGGAGGTCCAGCGGGGCCGCGGTCGAGGACAGGTCCAGGCCCTTGAAGCCCAGCACGAAGACGTAGCTGCCGACGACGTAGAGGACGCCGACGGTGACGATCGAGCCGATCATCGAGACCGAGATCGCGCGCTTCGGGTCACGTGCCTCGCGGCCGAGGGTGGCCGCGTGGTCGAAGCCCGCCATCGAGTAGATCGAGAACGCCGTGGTGGCCAGGATCGTGGTGAGCGAGACGCCGTGGAAGTGGAACTGGCTGTGGTCGATCACGCCGCCGGGCGCCTTGAGCAGCACGACGACGAAGAGCAGACAGATCACGCCGACGGTGAGGAACTCGATCGCGAGCAGGGCCTTGGCGGACACCTTCACCTCGCGCAGGCACATCGTCGCGATGACCAGCGTCAGCACGACGGTGGCCACGATCAGGATCGGGGTGCGGCCGCCGTGGACGCCGATCCGCTCCAGCCACGACTGCAGGTAGATCGCGCTGCCGATGACGCACGCCGGCCCGGAGATGACGATCGCGATGACCTGGGCGACGAGCACGAGGAAGGCCAGCGGCCTGTTGCCGGTCTGCGCGGTCAGGCCGTACGTCCCGCCGGTCGTGGTGAAGCGGCGCGCCAGCCAGGCGATGCCACCGCCGAAGCCGAGCACGAGGACCGAGGTCAGGAGCCAGGTCACCCAGCTCATCGAACCGGCCGTCGCGGCGACCGTGCCCAGGGCCAGGCCGAGTGTCGACGCCGGGGCGAGCACGCCGAGCGCGACACCGAACACCGCCCAGGTGGGGGTCACGCCCTTCTTGAGCTGCGGCTCGATGTCGGTGGAGCCGGCGAGGGCACCGCCGGACATCGCGGTCCTCGGCGTGGATTCGGTGGGGCTGGTCATGGCTCTCCCTCGACGGTAACTTGACTGGCGCGTCAGTTATGTATCGTCACCATGATGTGGCCCGCGTCACGACGCGTCAAGGGGATCGCGACGAAGACATCGCCCGATCGGCACCCTGCCGTTGCCCTAGGCTGCGGGAGTCGTCGCCGCGAGCGATGCGAGGTCGCACGGCGATCGAGAGAGGAAGTGGACATGCCCCGCCCGAGCGTGGAAGCCGAGAGGCGCGAGCAGATCCTGCAGGCCACCTGCGAGGTGATCGGCGAGCTGGGCATGCACGAGATGCGGCTCTCCGACGTGGCGAAGCGGGCCGGCGTCAGCTCCGGCACGGTGCACTACTACTTCGACAACAAGCGATCGCTGCTCGTGGCCGCCTTCGAGTACAACTTCGACCGCTCGCTGACGCGGCGGCGGTCCCTGCTGGAGGCCGACCAGCCGCCGCTCGCCCTCCTCGAGGAGCTGATCGGCTCCTACCTGCCGCGCGAGCAGGAGACCCTGGTGGCCTGGAAGGTCTGGGCCGAGCTGTGGGCCGAGGCGATGCGCGACCGCGAGTTCCAGGAGATCAACGAGCGGCTCTACGAGGACTGGCGCCACCTCGTCGCGGAGATCATCGCCCGCGCCCAGCAGGACGGCACCGTCCGCGCCGGCGATCCGCTCCAGCTGGCGAACATGTTCGTCGGCATGGTGGACGGCCTCGCCATCCAGGTCCTCGCACAGTCCTCCCGCATGTCGATCGCCGCGATGCACGACACCCTGCGCTCGTTCCTGGAGCTGTGCGCGGCCGGGGTCGTGTCGGGGGCGTCCGAGCGGCGCTGAGCGGGGCGCCGGGCGTACGACGGGCGCGACTCGTCCGACCGGAGTGGGGTCGGCCGGACGAGCCCGCGGATCAGCCCTTGAGCTCGGCCGGGAGACGCTTGGCGATGATCTCCTCGGCTTCGGCGATGATCGACGCCACCACGTCGGCGCACGAGTCGACGCTGGAGATCAGCCCCTGCGCCTGCCCCGCCCACCACATCCCACCGTCGACGTCGCCCTGCGCCAGCACGCGCTCGCGACCACGCGCCCCCGAGGCGAGATGCGCGACGTCGGCGAACGTCGCTCCGGGCTCGGCACCCAGCCGGGCGATCTCCTCCGAGACGCTGTTGCGGGCCACCCGCGCGGTGTTGCCGAACTCGCGGAAGACGATCTCGGTCGAGCGCTCGTCGTTGGCCACGATCTGCGCCTTCACGTTCTCGTGGATCGGGGCCTCGAGGGTGGCCTCGAACCGGGTGCCCATGTTGATCGCGCACGCCCCGAGGGCCAGGGCCGCGACGAGCCCGCTGCCGGTGGCGAAGCCGCCCGAGGCGATGATCGGGATGTCGAGCGCCCGAGCCGCGGCCGGGATCAGGACGAGCCCGGGCACGTCATCGCCGCCCGGGTGGCCCGCGCATTCGAAGCCGTCGATGCTGACCGCGTCGACCCCGAGCGCCTGGGCCTTGAGCGCGTGCCGCACGGCCACGGCCTTGTGGATGACCTTCACGCCGGCCGCGCGGAACGCCGGCAGGTGCGGGGCGGGGTTGCTGCCGGCGGTCTCGACGATCGTGATGCCCGACTCCACGATCACGTCGCGGTACTCGTCGTACGGCACCGGGTCGATGGTGGGCAGGATGGTCAGGTTCACGCCGAACGGCTTGTCGGTCAGCTCCCGGCAGCGGGCGATCTCCCGGCCGAGCGCCTCCGGCGTGGGCTGGGTCAGCGCGCTCAGGAAGCCGAGCGCGCCCGCGTTCGCCACCGCCGCGATCAGGTCCGCCGTGCCGACGGCGAGCATGCCGCCGCAGACGATGGGGTGCTCGATCCCGAACGTGCGGGTGAACTCGTTGTCGAAGGTCATGCCGTCCCGTTTCTTAATTGGCGCGTCAGTTATATAGGCATGATGGTCGCGGACGCACCTCGGGTCAAGGAGTACGCCGCGCCGGTTCGGCCGACGACGCCGCCAGCTCCACCGGGTTCGCGCAGGGCTCTCCCCCGGGCGTGCCACGCCCCGCCGGCAACCGCTCGCGCACGGCACTGAGCGCCGCCGCGAGGATCAGCACCGCGCCGACGACGACCCGCCAGCTCAGCACGTCCCGTCCGGCCGCGATCGCCACCACCGCCGCCCACACCGGCTCCGTCACCATGATGATCGCCGTCTGGGACGCGGACAGGCGGGTCTGGGCCCAGGACTGCACCAGGATCGTCAGCCCACCGGCCAGGATCGACAGGTAGAGCAGTGCCGCGACGTCGGAGGGCCGACTCGGCAGGACGACGCCGCCGCGCGCCGCGGGGATCAGCATCAGGATCCCGATCGCGAGCAGCTGGATCACCGCCAGCGGATAGGACTGTCCCGGCCGCGCCACCCGACCGAGCACCAGGACGTAGACCGCGTAGATCATCGCCGCCGCCACGACCAGCCCCTCCGAGGCTCCGAACGACCAGCCGCGCAGGGCGAGGGCGGCGACGCCGGCCACGGCCGCGAGGGCGGCACCGCCCAGTCGCGGGGTCAGCGGGATGCCCAGCACCAGGGCGGCGAGGAGCGGCACCGCCACGACATAGAGGGACACCAGGAAGGCGGTCACCGTCGGGCTCGAGCCGACCAGCCCCACGAACTGGAGCCACTGCGCGGCGCCGTACAGCACGCCGAGCGCCACGCCGGCCCGGACGGTACGGCGATCGGCCGCCCGCACGGCCCGGGGCCGCAGGATTCCCAGCACGACGCCTGCGAGCAGGAACCGCACCGCGAGGTAGTCGGTGACCGGGACCCGGGTGAGGAGGTGCTGGGTGACGGTGAAGCTCGACCCCCAGATCATGCTCATCGCCACCAGCGCCGCGGCCGCGGTCACCCGCCCCGCGACCGCCGGGCGCCCGGGTTCGCTCACCTGAGGCCGTCGAACGCTCGACCGCTCTCCCGCACGTGGATCAGGGTGGGCCGATCGGCGTCGAGCGCGGTCTTGACCGCGAGCGCCACCCGCTCCGGCTCGTCGGCCCTGACCCCGAGGCACCCGAGCGACTCGGCGAGCGCGACGAAGTCCGGGTGACCCAGCCGCACCGCGTGGACGGGCTCGTCCCGGTCGACCATCTCGTTGTGGATCTCGCCGTACCCGCCGTTGTCGACGACGATGACGGGCAGGGCGATGCCGAGCTCCGCTGCCGTGGCCAGCTCGGCGACCGAGAACATCAGTCCACCGTCTCCCTGCACCACCACCACGGCTGCGCTCGGGTCGGCGACCTTCGCGCCGATGCCCGCCGGGAGGGCGTAGCCGAGCGTCCCGGCGCCGGTCGGGAACAGGAACGATCGGGGTCGGTGCAGCCGCGCGTTGGAGAGGAAGCCGTAGTAGCCGGCCATCGCGTTGTCGACGGCGAGCACGGCGTCCCGAGGCAGGACGCCGGCGACGGCGTCGACCAGATCGGTCCACGCCGCGCCCTCGACCGCCGCATCGGCCAGGAGCCGCTCGCGCCACGCCTCCACCCAACCGGTCGCGGGCCGAGCGCGAGCCGCGGCCACCAGTGCCTCGAGCGCGGCGCCGGCATCGGCGACGACCGCCCAGCGCGGTGCGAGGTTGGTCGCGATCGAGGTGGCGTCGATGTCGATGCGCACGGTCTTCGCGGCGACGTCGGGCAGACCGCTCCACCAGTCCGTCGAGGCGAGCTCGGTGCCCACCGCGAGCACCAGGTCCGCGGACTCGCAGAGCTCGATCGCCGCGCGGTGCTGGAGCCCGGCGCCGACGGCACTCGGGTGGTCCTCGGCCAGGACGCCCTTCCCGTTCGTGGTGGTGAGCACCGCCGCGTCCAGGCGCTCCACCAGGGCGCGCAGCGGCGCGGCTGCCGACGCGGCACCGCCGCCGGCGACGACCACCACCCGATCGGCAGCCGCCAGCGCCGCGGCCACCTCGGCGATCACCTCGGCGCGCGCCGCGACGACCGGCTGCGCGACCGGCGGGACGACCTCGGCCTCCGCCACGGCATCGAGCAGGTCGAGCGGGATCTCGAGGTGCACCGGCCGCGGCCGGCCGCTCAGCATCAGCGCGAACGCCTGCTGGGTCGCCAGCGGGATCTCCTCGACGGTGGAGACACGGATGCTCTCGCCCAGGATCGCCTCCATCGCCAGGCTCTGGTTCCGGATCTCGTGCAGCAGCCCGTTGCCGCGGCCGGGGTGGCGAGTGGGCATCCCCGGGGAGATGAACAGCACCGGCACGGAGTCGGAGTACGCCTGCGCTGCCGCGGTGGCGGCGTTGAGGATGGCCGGCCCGGTGGTGGTCACGACCACGCCCGGGCGTCCGGTCGAGCGGGCGTAGCCGTCGGCGGCGTATCCCGCGCCCTGCTCGTGCCGCGGCGAGACGTGCCGGATGCCGAGCTCGTGCAGGGCCGCGTAGATCGCGAGGTTGTGGGTGCCGGGGATGCCGAAGACGGTGTCGACACCGTGCGCGGCGAGGGCCGCGACCAGGGCGCGACCGCCGGTCATGAGTGACTGCACGTACTGTTCCTTGGATGGTCGGGGTCGTCAGGCGGCGGTTCGGCGCAGGCGGCTGCTGCCGATCGCGGCGAAGCAGGCGCCGACCGCGATGAACAGCAGCAGCGGCACCACCTGGCTCAGGGTGTAGCCGAGCCGGTCGTGGGCGAACCCGTCCGGCAGCCCGTCTGCCGAGGAGCCGCCGGTGCCGAACCAGCCGATGCCGAAGCCGGGCCAGACGAGCACCACGACGGTGAAGACGACCAGTGCCGTCGTCACGCCCGCGACCAGGCGCACGCCCCACAGACCGCCGGGCACCCGGTAGGGACGTGCCGTGTCGGGGTCACGCCGGCGCAGCACGGCCAGGGCGGGGAAGGTGACCGCGTAGGAGATGAACGTCGTCGAGATCGCCAGACCCAGGCTCGCGGTGAAGTACTTGCTCAGGTCGCCGCTCGTCAGCCGCAGCGAGACCACCAGGATGATGCTGGCGATGATCCCCGACAGCACGTTGACCCGGACCGGCGTGCCGAAGCGCGCCGAGATCTTGCCGAGGTACGCCGGGCCGCCGCCGTCCGCACAGGCGACGGCCTGGCCGCGGTCACCACCCATCGCCCAGGTGATGCCGCTGGTGAGCAGCGCGATGATCAGTCCGAGTGCAGCCACCTTGCCGAAGAAGGCGCCGGCGCCGGTCAGGATGACCGTTCCGTCGGACTGCACGTGGCCGCCGTAGATCGTGAAGACGGCCTTGCAGGCGTCGATGAAGCCGCCGAGGTTGCTGATCTCCCCGGCCGGGAGCACCAGCAGGATGCCGAGGATCGGTGCACCGTAGAGGAAGACCGTCGCGATGCCCGAGCGCAGCACCGAGAGCGG
The DNA here is from genome assembly GCF_055391535.1 of Nocardioides sp. JCM 18998. NCBI lineage: Bacteria > Bacillati > Actinomycetota > Actinomycetes > Propionibacteriales > Nocardioidaceae > Nocardioides > Nocardioides sp. JCM 18998. Next base: position 1,827,739 of record NZ_AP043886.1, on the reverse strand, counting down.
GATGTCACGGACGGGGTTCTCCATCTCCTCGGCGGCCGCGGTCGGCAGCTCGAAGCCCACGTAGTTGAAGATCAGGAACGGCACCAGGGCGATGAACCCGGTGTACGTGGGGACCGCGTCGTGTCCGTGCACGTGCGCGACGCCGTGCTTGATCGCGTAGAGGACCACCGAGATCGTGAAGAACGTCAGCAGCACGATCCTGGCCAGGGCCCCGATCGTGGGGATCCACTTGCCGATGTCGAGCGACAGCAGCACGGCCAGCGTGCCCGTCCAGATGAAGACCAGGCCCGCGACGTAGAGCCAGGCGCCGGGCAGCGGCGCGAAGAACTGCTGGAACGTCTGCAGCGACAGGACGCACAGGGTGCCGCCGACCCACAGCGGGTTGGAGACCCAGTAGAGCACCTGGTTGACCGAGGCCACCGCGCGGCCGAAGGCGAGCCGGGTCCACACGTACGGGCCGCCCTCGAGCGGATACGCCGATCCGAGCTCGGCCACCAGCAGGCCGTAGGGGACGAAGAAGACGATCCCCAGGACCACGAGCCAGGTCAGGCCCTGCAGGCCGCTGGAGGCGACCGACCCGATGGTGTCGAGACCGACCAGGGTGCAGACCAGGAACAGCACCACGTCGGTGCGCCCGAGGCTGCGACGCAGCAGGCCGCGCTGCTGCTCCCACTCCCCCGACAGCGACTCCGGGCCCTCCGCGGCGCCCGAGGCCCGCGGGGCGTGGCCCGCGGCATGCGGGGCGTGCGGGGCGGGCGCGGGCACGCGGCCCGTCGTATCGGTCATGACGCCTCCAGGACGTGAACGGTTCGCTCTACTGACTTGCCATACAGTTACGGAGCGCCCAGAGTGCCGTGGGTCACATCTCCTGTCAATGGGTCAGCGTCCGCGGCGGTGGTTCTCGACGCCGGACGCCACCACGTCCCCTACCCTCACCACGTGCCCCGCAGCCGGAAGGACCCCGACCTCCGCCGCGAGGAGATCCTGCGCGCGACCGCCGAGCTGGTCCGCAGCCGAGGAGTCCACGCCGTCCGCATGGCCGACGTGGCCAGCGTCCTCGAGGTCAGCACCGCGCTGGTGGTCTATCACTTCGGCACCAAGGACCACCTCATCGACGCGACCTTCCGCTGGGCTGCCCAGGAGGATCTCGTCCGCCTCGACGAGCTCACCGGCCGTCGCTCGAGCGCGTTGGAGCGCCTTCGGGTCGTCATCGAGTGGTACGCGCCCACGGGCGAGGCCAAGGGTTGGGAGCTGTGGATCCACGGCTGGGCGGCGGCACTGACCGATCCGGCACTGCGCCAGGTGGGCCACGAGCTCGACCTGCGCTGGAAGGAGGCCCTCACGACGGTGATCCGTGACGGCGCGGAGTCCGGCGAGTTCACCGTGGCGGACCCTCGCGCCGCGGCATGGCGCATCACCGCGCTGATGGACGGCCTCGCCGTCCAGTCGATCGTGCACCGCGGACTGCAGAACCGGGAACAGTGCGCCACCTGGGTGCGCGACTTCGTCGAGCGCGAGCTCGGCGCCAGGCTCTGACGCCGCATTCGAGGTCTGACACCGGGCGCCGACGCACCCGGATCGACCGTTGACACGTCTACCCTCGTTACTGCATCGTCATTCAGTAACCGATGGAATGACAAGGATGGCCGCGATGACCACTGTTGAGCTTGCTCCCGCCTCCGATGACCAGATCGAGGTCACCTCGAGGCGAGGCTCCCACCTGGAGATCACCTGGACCGACCCGGTCAGTGGCCGGCACGGCTACGTCGTGATCGACCGGCTGTTCCGTGGCGTCAGCAGCGGCGGCCTGCGGATCCGCCAGGGCTGCACCCTGGAGGAGGTGCGTGGGCTCGCGCAGGGCATGACCCGCAAGGAGGCGCTGCACTACCAGCCCGCAGCGCGCTACATCCCGCTGGGCGGGGCGAAGGGCGGGATCGACTGCAGCCCCGACGACCCGGGTGCCGAGGGCATGCTCGAGCGCTTCCTGACCGCCGTACGGTGCATCGTCGAGCAGCACTGGACCACCGGCGAGGACCTCGGCGTACGCCAGGACACCATCGACGAGGTGTGCACCCGGATCGGGCTCACCAGCTCGATCCAGGCCGTCTACCCGCTGCTGGCCGACACCGAGGAGGCCCAGCAGCGACTGGCCGACGCCTTCGCGATCGACGTGGACGGCGTCGCGCTCCCCGAGCTGGTCGGCGGTCTCGGCGTCGCGCAATCGGCGCTGACCGCCCTCGCCCACGACGGCATCGACCCCCGCCGAGCGCGCGCGGTGATCCAGGGCTTCGGCTCGATGGGCGGCGCCACGGCACGCTACCTCGCACGCGCCGGCGTCAGCATCGTCGGCCTGGTGGACGCACGCGGCACGATCGTGAATGAGAACGGCCTCGACGTCGAGCGCTACCTCGCCACCCGCAGCCCGTTGGGCGAGCTCGACCGATCGCAGCTCGGTGTGGGCGATCGCGACGTCGCCGACGGCGACTGGTGGTCGCTGGACTGTGAGGTCCTCGTGCCGGCGGCCGTCTCCTACTGCATCACCGAGACGGAGGCACGCGAGGTCCGCGCCCGGATCATCGCCGAGGCGGCGAACATGCCGGTGGTGCCCACTGCCGAGGCGTTGCTGCAGGGGCGCGGCGTACGGATCGTCCCGGACTTCGTCGCGAACTCCGCGACCAACGCCTGGTGGTGGTGGACCCTCTTCGGAGACATCGGCGCCGACGCGGCCCAGGCCGAGCGGAAGATCCGCGGCTCGATGGAGGAGCTGGTCGAGCGGATCCTGACCGATGCCGACGCCGCGGCGATCAGCCCGCGCCAGGCGGCGCAGGCCATCGTGGACGCCAACCTCCGCGCGATCGAGCGCAGCTACGGCACCGCCGCGCAGGACGTCGAACGCGGCGGCGCGTCCTCCTCCAACGCGCGCTGACCCGGCCGGTCGCCGGCTGGCCCATCGGCCGGGTCATGTCGTCCTGAGTGACATGGCCCGGCATGGGAGGCGCCGCCGTCGGACGGCCCGAGCCGGGGTGCTGAGCCGGGCTGAGGCTCGGCGATCGGTCCCTCAGCTCGCGGGCTTCATGACGAGCGGCTTCGCCGCGGCCGGGACCTTCCCCGCCGGTGTCACGGCGAACGCCTTGGTCACGGCGGTCGTGCTCGCCGAGCAGCCCGTGCTCGACTTCACCGAAGCGGCCGTGAAGTTCTGTGGAGTGCCCGGGACCTGCTTGTAGATCTGCGAGCCGGGGATGGCCGGGTTCGCCGTGATGATGGCCGCCTGGAAGGGGGCCGACCCCGCGGTGTACGCGTACCCGGTGCCGGCGCAGCCCGCCTGCGGGTAGTAGATCGACGTGATCAGCGCGATCGCGTTGGCGGTGGTCGGGTCGTTGTCGTATAGCAGGATCGTGCCGTCGCCCATCCGCACCATCGGGTAGACGCCGCTGTAGAACCCGACCGACTCGCCGATGACCGTGCCGTTCTGGTCGACGAAGTTGAACCGGCCGGCCGGACCTCGTGGCCCGGTCGAGCCGGCATGGCCGAGCTTCTTCTTCACGTCCTTCGCCAGCTTGGCAGTGGTCACGCTCCCCGACCCGAGCTCACGACTCGTGATCGTGCCCTTGGCCAGGTCCTTCCCGTGGATCAAGCCACCTGCGGCAGCGAGCCCGCCCGACAGGATCAGTCCGACGAGTGCACCGACGACGATGTAGACGATCTTGCGCATGGGCCCTCCGAGGTCTCCCGCCGTGGACGGCACTCGCCCACCGCCTGCCAGTCTTCGCCCGGGCCACCGCGGGCGCATGGCCAGAATGGGTGAACCGTCCACGCGGGGCCTCGGGCAGCTCGCCGGTCGACGCTGCGCCACCGGGTCGGCGGACGGCTGCGGGTGCTCGGTAGAGTTGCGCCGCCCCGTTAGCTCAGCTGGTTAGAGCAGCGGACTTTTAATCCGCGGGTCGTCGGTTCGAGCCCGACACGGGGTACTTCCGCAACATGCCGTCGGGCGTGCGGTCGCGCGCCTACGCTTCGAGACATGAGTGACATGGACGGCGCTGGACGGCCGGCCGACCTCTTCGACCAGTGGCTGGCCCATCACGAGGGCCGCCCCGAGGGAGCTCCGGCCGAGCCTGCCGAGGAGCAGGCGGTCGACGAGCACCGTACGAGCGGGCCGGTGGTCGACGGCACCGATGCCGACGTGACCATGCTGGACGCGGAGTCCCAGCCCGAGCCCGAGCCCGTACCTCGGCCTGAGTCTGTACCTGGGCCTGTACTGGACGACCAGCCGTCCGGCGATCACAACGTGGCCGCCGCCCGGGTCCTGGCGGCCCTGCACGCCGACGAGCAGGCCACCGAGCCGGAGCCGAGCACCGTCGCAGCAGCCGAGGCGGAGGCGGAGCCGATCGCCGAGGTCGCACAGCCGACGCCCGTACGCGCCGCGCACGAGGCCGTCGTCACCCCGGCCGGGCCCGCGACGCCCGCGCCCCATCCGGCGAAGGCGCTCCCGCAGACCATCTTCTTCAAGCCGCGTGCCGACACCCAGCGGATCCTCGGCCTGCTGCTGCTCGTCCTGCTGGCGCTGACCGCGGGCGCGGCCTGGTGGGCGTGGCAGGACCGCGGCGCGATCAGCGTCGCGATCGCCGCGATCGTCGCGCTCACCACCGCCATCGTCTGGGCCACCCGGACCAGCGCGACGCCGACGCACCTCACGCTGCACGGCAGCGAGCTGGAGATCGTCCGTGGCGGTAGTCGCGCTCTCTTCGACCTGGCCCATACCCAGGTCGAGGTCAGGGGGCGGCCGGGTGCCCGCGGGTGGCGGGTGCTGCTCCTGCGCCGCTCGATGGGCCCCTACGTCATCGACTCCTCGATGGTCGACGCGCGCGAGTTCACCTACGTGCTGCGCTTCTTCCACCCGGAGGTCTGAGGCACCCCGAACGTGCGAGCGCCCCGGCCGATCGGCCGGGGCGCTCGCACGTACTGCTGACGGTCAGTGGGCGGCGACGCCGCGCTCGCCGGCGTCGGTGAGCCGGGCCTCCTCGGCGGCCTGCTCCTCGAGCTCGGTGCGGCGCGCCTCCTGCAGGCGCTCGGTCTCGCCCGGCTCGGAGACCAGGCCCGCGGCACCGCCGTCGACCTGTTCGAGCGCCTGACGGGCGAAGACCTGCTGCAGCGTGGTGGTGCGCTCGCTGCGGTCGCGGCCGAGGAACGAGATCGACCAGCGCAGCACCGCGGTGACCCGGTTCTTGAAGCCGGTCAGGTAGGCGAGGTGGACGACCAGCCACATCAGCCAGGCGATCAGGCCGGTGAAGCGCAGCTTGCCGACCGTGGTGACGGCCTTGCCGCGGCTGATGGTGGCCATCGAGCCCTTGTCGAAGTACTTGAACTCGGTCGGGCGCGGCTTGCCGGCGAGGTCGGCCTGGATCGCCTTGGCGGCGAACTTGCCGCCCTGCATCGCGACCTGCGCGACACCGGGGAGGTTCTTGAGGCTGATCATGTCGCCGACCACGAAGACCTCCGGGTGGCCCGGGAGCGTCAGGTCGTCGTTGACGGAGATCCGGCCGGCACGGTCGAGCTCGGCGCCGGTCTGCTCCGCCAGCGTCTTGCCCAGCGGCGAGGCCTGCACGCCCGCGGCCCAGATCTTGGCGACCGCGTCGATGCGGCGGGTGCTGCCGTCCTTGAACTTGACCTCGAGACCGCGCTCGTCGACGGCGGTCACCATGCCGCCGAGGACCACCTCGACGCCGGCCTTCTCGAGCGCCTTCTTGCTGTACTCGCCGAGCTTCTCGCCGAACGGCGGGAGCACCTGCGGCGCGGCGTCGACCAGCACGACGCGGGCCGTACGGGAGCTGATGTGGCGGAAGTCCTGCTTGAGCGTACGGCGGGCGAGCTCGGCGATCTGGCCGGCCATCTCGACACCGGTCGGGCCGGCGCCGACGACGACGAAGGTCAGCAGGTCGTCGACGTTCTCGCCGCGGGCGGCGCCGAGCTCGGCGAGCTCGAAGGCGCCGAAGATGCGACCGCGCAGCTCCAGGGCGTCGTCGATCGACTTCATGCCCGGGGCGAACTCGGCGAAGTGGTCGTTGCCGAAGTAGGACTGGCCGGCCCCGGCGGCGACGATCAGCGAGTCGTACGGGGTGACCGAGACGCGGCCCAGCAGCTCACTGGTGACGGTCTTGTTGGTGAGGTCGATGCCGGTGACGTCGCCGAGCAGGACGCTCGCGTTCTTCTGCTTGTGCAGGACGTCGCGGGTCGCCGGGGCGATCTCGCCCTGGGAGAGGATGCCGGTCGCGACCTGGTACAGCAGCGGCTGGAACAGGTGGTGCGTCGTCTTGGCGATCATCGTCACCTCGACGTCGGCGTGCCGGAGCGACTTGGTGCCGAAGAGGCCTCCGAAGCCCGAACCGATGACGACGACCTTGTGCTTACCTGCCTGGCTGGCGGCCATGCCAATCCCTCTCTCAGTGATCCCTTGGATCGTTCAACACCTATTCTCGCGCGGCGATGCCTGCTATGCCACTTCGGGGTACCCATCTCGATGGTCACACCAGCGAGCGGAATAAATCACTCGTTTGGGGTGGCTTTCACACGGGTATGAGGGCCCAAGACAGACTGCTCACTGTCGCGCTACCGTTCCGCCATCGCCTCGCCAACGTCTCGGCCGTCACGCAGGAGAATGCAAGCGTGCCTCTTACCCGCCCCGCCCTGACCCTGGCCCGCGGTCCCCGCGGCGTCCAGGACGCGCGGCGCTGGGTGGTGCAGACCTGCGAGGACATCGGCCGGCCGGACCTGATCGAGTGCGCCGAGCTCGGCGTCTCCGAGCTGGTCACCAACGCCGTCCTGCACGGCGCGGACCCGATCCAGGTCCGGGTCCGCGGCACCCGCGAGCACCCCCGCGTCGAGGTGCGCGATGCCTCCGTCGAGGGTCCGATCCTTCCCGGGCCGCTCGGCCTGGACCCCGACGACGACCTGCTGCTCACCTTCGGCCGCGGCCTCTCGATCGTGGCCCGCAGCTCGGACGCGTGGGGCGCGGAGATCGAGTCCGACGGCAAGGTGGTCTGGTTCGCGCCGGCGAGCGAGCTCTCCGAGGACGAAGGGGTCGAGGGCATCATCCACGGCCCCGACGCCGCCGAGGAGGAGGAGATCGACGACCCGGTGGACGTCCGGATCCTCGGTGTCCCGCTGCGCCACTACGTCGGCTTCCAGACCCACTTCCGCGAGCTGCGCCGCGAGGTCCGCCTGCTCGCCGTCGCCCACGAGGCCGACTACCCCCTCGCCAAGACGCTCTCGGACCTGTTCGGCACCCTCGAGCGCCAGCTCCGCGACGGGATCGGGCTGAGCGACATGGAGGGAGCGCTGGCGCAGAACGCCGACGTCGCGGACCTGTCCGTGAGGATGCCGCGCGAGGCCGCCGTCACGCTGCGCCGCTTCGTCGACCTGCTCGACGTCGCCGACGAGTTCTGCCGCCAGGAGCGTCTGCTCGCACTGGCACGTACCGACGATCAGCGCGAGTTCCAGCGCTGGTTCCTCGGCGAGTACGTCCGACAGGCCGCCGACGCGGATCCGACGCCGTGGGCGGAGCCGCCCGCGGCGCCCGCGACGCTGCGCGCCGTCCGCTAGCCAGCCGCGCCGTACGCCGCCGCAGATGACGGGCGATCAGGCGCCCTCTCCTCCCGGCCGCAGGATGCGAAGCATCATCTCGAGGATGCCCTCCAAGGAGATCCGGCGCACCGCGACCATCGCGAGATGCCCGCGAATCGTGACCGCGCCGAGCAGCATGTCGAAGGCATCGTCGGCGTCGACTCCGGTATCCACCGACCCGGCCGACGCGGCCTCGAGGATCGCGCGGAAGTGCGGCCGGGCCGAGGTCCGGAGGTAGACCTCCGGCGGCTGGGTCAGCGCCGCGCGTTGACGGTGACCCATGAGGCCACTCGCTGCGGCACGCGCCGCCGGTGCGTTCAGGACGGCGTCGTACTCCTGGATGAAGCTGAGGAGGTCGGCCCTCAGGTCGCCCGTCGGCTGCACCTGGGGAGCCCGCAGCCCGGGAAAGACCGCCTCCTCGATGAGCTCGACCCGCGAGGACCAGCGGCGATAGATCGCCGACGCGTGGATGTTCGCCCGCGCGGCGACCGCCTGGATGGTCGTCGCCTCGAAGCCGACCTCGACCAAGAGCTCCCGCGTCGCGGCCAGGGCACGCTCGTTGATCCGCAGATCGATCGGTCGCCCGCGTCGGGGCTGCGGCTGAGACTCGGGCACCTCCCCATCATAATTACAGGAGATGGTCTTCTATATATCGGCGAACGGTGCTACTTTTCCCGGCGATACGAGAGACGAGGGATGGCTGTGGAGTTCAACGAGAAGTACGGGCCGTGGGCCGTCATCGCCGGAGGATCCGACGGGACGGGGTCGGCCTTCGCGCGCAGCATCGCGCGCCGCGGCGTCAACGTCGTCCTGATCGCCCGCCGACACGACGTGCTGGACGAGACCGCCGAGGAGATCCGCGCCGCGTTCGGGGTCGAGGTCCGGACCATCGTGCAGGATCTCGCCGCCGGCGACGCTGCCGAGGCCATCGCCTCAGCCACGTCCGACCTCGAGGTGGGTCTCTACGTCTACAACGCGGGCGCCGACCCGGCGAGCCTCAAGTTCCTCGACAAGGACCTCGACGCACACCTGTCGATGGTGCAGCGCAACTGCGCCGCCGTGCTCGCCACGTCGTACGCGTTCGGCAAGCCGATGGTCGAGCGCGGCCGGGGCGGGGTCATCCTGGTGACCTCGGGCGCGGCCTGGGTCGGGGCTTCCTACCTCGCGACCTACGGCGCCACGAAGGCGTTCGACCTGATCCTGGCCGAAGCGCTGTGGGCCGAGTGGCGCGGCGAGGGCGTCGATGTGCTCGGGCTGGTCCTGTCGGTCACGGACACCCCTTCCCTGCGTCGCAACATCGAGGCGCAGGGAGGCGCGTCGTACGGCGATGCAGCGGATCCCGCCGACGTGGCCGAGGTCGCGCTCGAGCACCTCCCCCAGGGACCGACCTACACGTGGGGCCAGGAGAACGTCGGGGGCCCGTCGATGCTGGCCACTCTCGACCGCCGCGACGCCGTGCTCGCCATCAGCCAGGCCATGGAGGCCACACACGCATGAGGGCGGCCATCTTCCTCGACGGCAAGATCGAGGTCGGCGAGCACCCGGATCCCGTTCCCAGCCGCGGCCAGGCACTCGTGCGTACGCACGCGTGCGGCCTGTGCGCCGCCGATGCCCACTGGCTGCACCTCGGCTCGAAGATCATCGAGAGCTCCCGGCGCTACGGCGGGCTGTACGCCGACGTGGACCTCGACCGACCGATCGTGATGGGGCACGAGTTCACCGGCGAGATCGTGGCCTACGGTCGCGGCAGCCGCGAGCCGCTCCCGATCGGGACGAGGATCACCTCGATCCCCGTCGTGCTGGGCGAGGCCGGGCATCGCGTGATCGGCCAGGCACCTGAGCTCCCCGGCGGGTTCGGCGAGTACCTGCTGGTCGACGAGAACTTCATGATGGCGGTGCCGGCAGGTCTCGACGATGACCTCGCTGCCCTGACCGAGCCGCTCGCCGTCGGCCTGGAGCACGCCCGGTCGGGCGAGCCGATGCCCGACGACACGATCCTGGTGGTGGGGTGTGGCGCGATCGGGCTCGGCGTGATCGCCGGGCTCAGGCACCAGGGACTCGGCCCGATCATCGCCAGTGACCTGGACCCGGCGCGCCGGGCGATCGCCCTCTCGATGGGGGCGGACGCGGCGATCGATCCGCGGGAGCAGTCGCCGTACGAGCCGATCGGCACGGTCAGCAGTCAGGCGCCGACGCTGATCTACGAGTGCGTCGGCGCCCCGGGCATGCTCGCGCAGATCATGCGGTCGGCGGGCTGGCGGGCACGGATCGTCGTCGGCGGGTTCGGCCTCGAACCGGAGCAGATCTACATCCCGAACGGCCAGTCGAAGCGTCTGAAGATCCTGTTCGCGGCCGGCGAGGAGCCCCAGGACATGGAGCTCGCGCTGGCGTGCATCGGCGAGGGGAGGCTCGACATGGGCGCCTGGATCGGGGCCCGGATCGGGCTCTCGGAGGTCTCGACCTCACTCCTCGACATGCGTAGCCCCGGCGCCCCGGTGCGCACCGTGCTCGATCCACGCCGCCTCTGACACAGCAAGGAGTCACGATCATGGACGATCTGTCGGTCCTTCTCGCCGAGCGCGAGATCCGCCAGCAGCTGAACAACTACTGCCGCGCGATGGACCGCTGCGATGCCGAGCTCGGCACCGCCGTGTTCCACCCCGATTCGGAGGTCGACTACGGCCCGATGTTCCAAGGCTCGGGCGCGGGCTTCGTGCGGTTCGCCCTCTCCGGCCACCAGCACATGGAGACGCACGCTCACCGCATCACGAACGTGAGCGTCCATGTCACAGGAGAAGCCGCCGGAACCGAGAGCTATGTCGACGCACGCTTCCGGATGGCGCACGACGGCACCACCGTCGAGATGAGCTCCTGCGGCCGATTCGTCGATCAGTGGGAGTGGCACGACGGACGCTGGCTCATCCGCGGACGCCGCTACCTCCATGGCACCGACAGCACCCGCGTCGTCGACCCGCCCGCCTTCCCCACGGGAGGGACGCGCGACGTCGGCGATGTCTCCTACGAGGTGCTCGCGTCCCGGTCGAGCAGCGCACCTCACGGCATCGTCTAGAGTGGCGTGCGATGGCGGTGGGGCTCGCCGACAACCGTGACCGCGAGGTCGCCAACAGTCCCTACCTGATGATCCACACCCAGGTAGGAGGAGTGCGCCCATGACCACGCCCGAGCCGCGCGCGGAGACCGATCCCGATGTCGAGCTTGCCGTACGACCGGCGCCACACCCGTGGCTGGTGCTGCGCGAGCACGCGCACCTCGTCCCGGTGATCGCCGTCGGCGGCGCGCTCGGCTCGCTCGCCCGCTGGGGCCTGGCACAGGCCCTGCCGCATCCGACCGGCACCTGGGCGTGGGCGACGCTGTGGGCCAACCTGGCGGGCGCGTTCCTGCTCGGCCTGCTGATGGCCCTGATGCTGACGATCTGGTCGCACACCCGCTACGTCCGCCCGCTGCTGGGCGTGGGCGTACTGGGCGGCTTCACCACCTTCTCGACCGCGGAGCTCGACACGCGCGGGCTGATCGCCGCCGGCCATCCCGCCGAGGCGCTGGCCTACGTGGGCACGAGCGTCGCGCTCGGCCTGGTCGCCGTACTCGTGGGCCTGGCCGTCGGGACCGCGATCGTGCAGCGGGTCCGGGCGACCACGACGGAGACGGAGGCCGCGCGGTGACCGCGCTGCTGGTGCTGCTCGGCGGCGCGATCGGCGCGCCGACGCGCTACCTCACCGACGTGGTCGTGCAGTCCCGGCACGACTCGGTGCTGCCGTGGGGCACGATCTCGATCAACATCGCCGGCTCGTTCGTGCTCGGCCTGGTCGCGGGCCTGACGTCGGTCTCGGATGCGCCGGCCTGGGTGCTGACGTTGGTCGGCACCGGCTTCTGCGGCGCGCTGACGACGTTCTCGACGTTCTCGTACGAGACGGTCCGGCTGGCCGGAGCGCAGCGCTGGGGCGCCGCGATCGCGAACGTGGTGGTCTCGCTGGTGCTCGGCCTGATCGCCGTCGCGATCGGCTGGGAGCTCGGCACCCTCTGACCGTGCCGGGACGTCATACGTCTCGCTCCGCAGCGGCGCTCGGAGCGGATGACGTCACGCCCAGCCGAGGTCGTGCAGCCGGGCGTCGTCGATGCCGAAGTGGTGCCCGACCTCGTGGACGACGGTCACCCGGATCTCCCTGACGAGCTCCGCCTCGTCGGCGCAGAGGTCCATCAGCGGCCCGCGGAAGAGGAAGACCTGATCGGGCAGGTAGCCCGCCGCATCGAGGCCGAGCGTGCTGCCCTCGTAGAGCCCCAGCAGGTCGTCCGGCTCCCCCACCGGCGGCTCCTCCTCGACCAGCACGACGAGGTTGTGCACCATCGCGGCCAGCTCGGGCGGGATGGTGTCGAGGGCGTCGTCGACCAGCTCCTCGAACCGCTCGCGGCTGACCTCGACCATGCGTGCAACCTATCCAAGCGCCGGCCACCGTCAGGTTCTCGGCAGGCTCGGCTTCCTAGGCTCGTGGCAGGACGGAGCGGAGGTGGCCATGGCGACGATCGGGATCTGCGAGGACCAGCACGTCATCCGCGGCGCGCTGGCGAGAGGACTGCGCGCCGCAGGACACGACGTCGTACAGGCCGCGACCGGAGCCGAGGCGCTGCGGTTCATGGGACCGGACAGCGACGTGGACGCCCTCGTGATGGACATCGGCCTGCCCGATGCCGACGGACGGGACGTCGTTCAGGCGCTCAAGGCGGTCGGCCAGCACGCCCCCGTGCTCTTCCTGACCGCGCTCGACTCCACCGACGACCTGGTCCAAGGCTTCGAGTCCGGCGGTGACGACTACGTCGTGAAGCCGTTCGAGATCAAGGAGGTGCTCGTCCGCCTCGATGCGCTGGTGTGGCGCTCGATGAAGCGCCCCGCACCCGAGGTCGAGGTCGTGCTCGACCGGCTGTCGCACTCGCTGCGGACCCGGACCGGCGACGTGGCGCTGACCCCGACCGAGTTCGCCCTCCTGGCCGCCATCATGGAGGGCCGCGGCAAGGTCGTCTCGCGACGCACCGCCGTCGCCGCTGCCTGGCCCGACGCCGATGTCGCCGCCAACACCGTCGACTCCCTGATCCGCAGGCTCCGTCTCAAGATCGAGTCGGTCGGCTCGGCGGCCACGATCCAGACCGTACGAGGCAGCGGGTTCACGTTCGGGTGACAGCTCCTGGTCCGACCGCCGCCGGTGAGCCACGATCCGTCGCGTCGCGCGTCGGCACGCTGATCGGGGTCGGCGGCGACGCCGACTCCTACCGGCGTCGCCTGATCACCCTGACCGCCGTCTTCGCGACCGGCGTCGTGGTGGTGCTCGTCGTGATCTTCCAGGTCGCGCTCTCGCAGTCCTCCAACAGCGCCGTCGACGCGGTGCTCTCCAATCGTGCCGACGCGGTGATCAGCTCGGCCGACGCCACCTCGACCGACCAGACCCTCCAGGTGCCGACCGCGCACCTCGATCCCGGGGTCGCGGTCTACGGCGCCGACGGCGAGCTCGTCGGTGGCGTGGTGCCGCCCTCGCAGGCCGACCGCTTCGCCATGCTCTCCACCGCGACGACCGAGCGCACCGAGCGGCTCGGCGACGCCTTCGAGCTGTTGGCCCGTCCGTTCGAGACCGACTCCGGCGCCCGCGGCGTGGTGGTGATCTCGGAGCGCCTCGACACCTACCAGGACCTGATCCACGACGCCCTGGAGATCTCGCTCGGCGCCGGGGCGGTGATCGTCCTGCTCGCGACCTGTCTCACCGCATGGGCCAGCCGGCGGGCGCTCGAGCCGGTCTCGCAGATGGCCCGGACGGCCGACGCGTGGAGCCACTCCGACCTGGAGCGCCGCTTCGATCTCGGGCCACCGACCAACGAGATCCGGGCGCTCGGCCGGACCCTGGATGGGCTGCTCGAGCGGGTTCAGCGCGCCATCCTGGACGAGCAGCGCCTCACCTCCGAGCTGGCCCACGAGCTGCGGACGCCGCTGACCGTCGTGTTGGCCGTCGTCGAGGTCATCTCGAATCGCGACGACCTCGACGACGAGCTGCGCCAGGATCTCGCCGACATCGCGCAGACCTGCCGCGACATGGCCGCGACGATCACCAGCCTGCTGGACCTGGCCCGTTCCCAGACCGAGAGCGGACGCCCCGATCGGTCGCGGCCGCGCGAGGTCGTGACGAGGCTGTTGCGCGACATCGACCCGGACGGCCGGGTGCGCGTCGAGGTGGCGGCCGACACCGAGGCCGGAGTCTCCGCGGCCCTCACGGCACGCATCGTCGCGCCGGTCGTCGAGAACGGCCTGAGGTGGGCCGAGCGCGTCACGATCGCCGGCAGCACCGGCGGTGCCGGACGACTCGACGACGGTGGATGGATCGAACTCCACGTGACCGACGACGGCCCCGGCATCCGGGCGGATCGGGCCGAGGAGGTGTTCGTACCCGGCTATTCCACCGGTGGTGGCAGCGGCCTGGGCCTAGCGCTCGCGCGCCGCATCGCCCGCAGCGTCGGCGGCGACCTCCGCCTCGACGCTGCGTACCCCGGACCTGGCGCCGCCTTCGTGATCCGCCTCCCCGCCGCGGAGGGATCGCCTCAGTCGCGCTCGTAGATCCGCCACGTCCCGTCGGTGCTCACCCAGCGGTAGCGGTCATCCAGCACCTGCTGGCCGGAGGTCGCGTCGATGCCCCACGTGGCGAGGCTCGAGCCCGCCACCACCACCCACCGCGGCCCGCTCGACCGCTCGAGCACGGTGCTCAGCGTCGCCAGGCGGGGGTCCTGCACCCGGGCCGGCAGGCTCCACAGGTACGGGTACGGCGACGTCATCCCGGCGTCGGCGAGGATGTCCGGGTGGCCGAAGGCCACCACCGCGGTGTCGCCGAGGCGCCGGTGGTCGTCCAGGTATGTCGCGACCGCCCGGTCGTCGGACATCCGCGACGGGTGCTGCACGACGTGCACCAGCGCGACCGACGTGCTCGCCAGGGCCGCCGCGAGGGCGCCTGCGAGGAGTCGACGGCTCAGCATCCCTCGGCTCGTACCGGCGGCAGCCACCACGAGCAGCACGAGCCCCGGGACGAGCTCGATCAGGTAGTGGAGCCAGTAGCTGCCGCCGAGGAGCGCGGCCACGCTCGCCCACGCCAGCATCGGCAGCGCCACCCAGCGCAGATCGACGCGACCGGCGAGCGCAGCCGACGGACGGCGCGCCACGACGAGCGATGCGATCACCATCAGCGGTGCGGCCGACACGACGCCGGCGGAGAGCATCGCGTGCAACCGCAGCGTCGTGCCACCGCCGGCATGGGCGCCGATCAGCCGGCCGGCCTCGGCGCGGAACACGATGAGCGAGTCCCACAGCCGGTCGGGGGTGGTGCCGCGCGAGGCGGCCAGGCCGGCTCCGGCCACCAGCGTGCTGCCGGCCCCGATCGACGCCGCGGCCAGGAGGCACACAGCTGATCGGACCCGACCCCTCACGGCGAGGACGATCCCGGCCGCGAGGAGGGCGACGAAGACGTCGACCAGGTTCTGCTTGATCAGCAGCGCCGCCGCACCGAGGACGCCCGCGAGGACCGCCGCGCGCGCCCGCGATCGGTCGGTGGCGCGGGGCTCCACCGCAGCGATCAGGGCTGCCAGCCCGCCGAGGACGAAGGGCATCGCGAGCAGCTCGCCGTCGACGTTGGTCACCCCGAACGACGGGGTCGCGAGGAAGATCGCCGCGCTCGACGCCGCCCAGCGCCCGACCCGCCGATCGCCGTACCTCCCGCCGAGGCGGCCCGCGATCAGGACCGTCGCGAGGACCGCGAGCATGCCGAGCAGGCGCAGCGCGACCCGCCCGCCGAGCAGGTGGACCAGCCCGTACGTCGCGATGAGCAGGGGCGGCCGGTCGACGAAGAACCCGCCGTAGGTCGACGCGCCGCGGCTCCAGTGCTCGGCGACCAGCAGGAAGCCGCCCTCGTCGGGCGAGAGCGGCGCGGCGACGAACAGCAGCCGGGACAACGCCGCACCCACCGCGACGAGGAGCACGACGCGATCCCACCGCTCGGCGAGCGCCCCGCTCCACGGTGGATCCGCGGCAGCACGGGCCGGGAGCTCGTGGACGGCTGGCACGACGGCCACCCCGCCCGCGCCCCGCGACCCCGTGGCCATGCCCGCCTCGTCCTCACGCCTCGGCGTACGGACTCTTCCCGATCCGGTCGACCCTGGTCGCGGTGAGGTAGATGACCACGGCGAGGATCGCGGCCAGGAACGCCAGGCTCGGCCAGAGGGTGCCCCAGCCGAGCCCGCCTTCGGAGGTGTCGGAGGCCAGGAAGTCGCCGATGTTCGCACCCAACGGGCGGGTGAGGATGAACGCGATCCAGAAGGTCAGGACCGCGTTCACGCCCGCCCTCCAGGCGACGAGGATGAGCGCGATCAGGCCCAGCGGGAGCAGGATCGAGGCGCCCGGGCCCCAGCCGGTCAGCTCGACGGTCCAGTCGCCGAGCGCGGTGCCCAGTGCGAAGGTGACCAGCACGGTGAGCCAGTACCAGCCCTCGCGCGAGCCGGTGTCGACGGTATGGATCGACAGGGTGCGCTCGCGGGCGTACCAGCCGGCGAACACGGCCAGGAGGAGGGCCGAGAAGACGGTGCTGCTGACCCACAACGGCACGTTGTGGCCGTCCGTCAGGTTGTCGGTCAGCAGGGTGCCCTCGACGCTGACCAGCACGACGGTGAGCCAGTAGATCCACGGCGTGTAGCGGCGGGCGCGGAGCTGGACCGCCAGCGCGGCGACCAGCGCGACGCCGAACAGCACGGTCGTGTTGACCAGGCCGAACCCGAGCGTCTCGTTGACGTAGTCGGCGAAGCTCTCGCCCACGCTGGTGCACAGGATCTTGATGATCCAGAAGTAGACGGTGATCTCGGGGACCTTGTTGAGCATGGTCGCACGAGCGCCCGGTGCGGTCAGCTGTGTCATGCGATCAACGATCGAGCGCGCTCTGTGCCACCCGCCTGACCGCTGACGGCAGCTCTCGGGGTGCTCGGCTATCGCTTGTAACGCGGTGTTGCAGCATCTTCTGCGGTGACGGCAGAAATGCGACGAAGCCGCATCCTGATGGATGCGGCTTCCTCGATCTTGCGACCCCGACGGGACTTGAACCCGCGGCCTCCGCCGTGACAGGGCGGCGCGCTAACCAACTGCGCTACGGGGCCTTGGCGCTCCTCACCGCGAGGCCTTCGCGGCGGGAACGAGTAGAAACTTATACGAGGGTGCGCGAGGACGCCTAATCGGGGCGGCACCCACCCCGCCGAACGGGCATCTCAGCGCTCCCGCTCGACGATCACGTTGGTCGACTTCACCACCGCGGCAGCGGTGACGCCGGGCTCGAGGCCGAGCTCGTCGGCGGCCTCGCGGCTCATCAGCGAGACCACCCGGAAGTCGCCGCAGGCGAGCTCGACCTGGGCCATCACGCCATCTCGTACGACAGCAGTGACGACGCCGGTCAGCCGGTTGCGGGCGCTGGAGGTGCGCTCGCGGCCGCGGTTGGCAGCACGCAGCTCGGGCAGGCGATCGGCATCGAGGACGCGCTGGTTGCCGCGGCGCTCGAACGCGATGCGCCCCTCGCCCTCCCAGCGGCGCAGCGTGTCCGGGCTGACCCCGAGGGCCTGGGCGACCTCACCGATGCGCAGGTACTTCGGCATGACTCGGAGGCTACCGCCTCCGCGGGCACTCAGGCCGGGAAGCGTGCCCCGCCGGCCAGCGCGATCCGCACGGAGTCGCCCGCCACCAGGTCGACGGAGGGGTGGAGCGCGAAGAGCGTGCCGCCCGATGTCGCCACCTCGACGCGCGCACCGTCCTCGAGCCGGACGACACGACGTACGGTCCCCTCGAGGTCGCCGGACGGGTCGAGCCGCACGTGGACGGGACGGGTCAGCACCAGCTCCCCGGCGATCTCGACCTGGCCGTCGTAGCCCAGGAAGCGGGCCACCTGCGGCGTCGGCGGGGACTGCATCAGGGCGTCGGGCGGCGCGTCGGCGACGATCCGGCCATCCATCATCACCAGCACCCGGTCGGCCAGCGCCCACGCGTCGGCGCGGTCGTGCAGCACCACAATCACCGCCCCCGCGGCCGAGCGCAGGGTGGCTGCGGTGTCGGCGACCAGGGCGCGCTGGGTCTCGGCGTCGAGACCGGCGAACGGCTCGTCGAGCAGCAACAGGTCGGCGCCCACCGCGACCCCGCGGGCGAGGTGGACCCGGCGTCGCTCGCCGCCCGAGAGGGCGATCGCGGGACGCGTGGCGAGGTGGTCGGCGCGCATCCCGCGCAGCGCGGCCTCCGTGCGCTCGCGGCGCTGCGCCCGCGGCACGCCGAACCACGCCTGCGCCAGGTCCACGTTCGCCCGCACCGAGCGCGAGGCGAGCCCTGGAGTCTGCAGCACGGTGGCGACCCGGCCCTCGACGCGGGCGCTGCCCGAGGCCGCGGGCAGGATGCCTCCGATCGTCTCGAGCAGGGTGCTCTTGCCGGCGCCGTTGGGGCCGAGGACGGCGATCACCTCGCCGCGCTCGGCGGTGAAGCCGATCCCGTCGAGGACGCACCGCCCGCCGCGACGCACCTCCAGGTCGGCGACCTCCAGCACCGCGCTCACGACGAGCGTCCGATCCGGCGCTGCCCACCGGTGTACTGGATGACGGTGAGGATCGCGGTGATGATCAGGATGAGGCCGAGCAGCAGGATGCCGATCGCGATGCCGTCGGCGTAGCGTCCGGCGCCGACCCGGTCGAGTGCCGCGGAGGCGAGCGTCTGGGTGGCGTACTCCGCGTTGCCGCCCACGATCGCGACCGCGCCGACCTCGGAGAGCCCGGAGCCGACCGCCGCGATGATCGCGGCCATCACCCCCACCCGGGCCTCGCGCAGCGCCAGCAGCGCGATCCGGTGGCGCCGCGCGCCGAAGGCTCGGGCCTGGGCGATCAGACCGGGAGCGATGTCGGAGATGGCCGAGATCGTCAGCGCGATGATGATCGGCAGCGCCAGGATCGTCTGGGCGATGTAGACCGCCCGGAGCGTGAAGATCAGGTGGAACCGGCCCAGCGGCGCCTGCGGGAACATCAGCACCGCGAGGATGACGCCGACGATCACCGGCGGCAGGCCCAGACCCGCGTTGGCCAGGGCCACCAGGATGCCCCGCCCGCGGAACCGGCCCAGCCCGATCGCCAGCCCGATCGGCAGGCCCACGACCACCGCGATGGCGGTGGACAGGGCACAGACGCGCAGGGTGACGTCGACCAGCCCCCAGAGGTACGGGTCGTGGGTGACGATCAGGTGCCACGCCTCGCGCAGGCCCTGCCACAGGAAGCTCACGGGGTGGGACCTGCGGTGGGCTGGGAGGTCGGCTGGGAGGTCGGCTGGGAGGTCGGCTGGGAGGTCGGCTGGGACGTGGCGGCCGCGCCGGTGGTCGGCACGACGTAGACCAGGGTGCCGTCCGCGAGGCGGTAGACCTCGCCGACCCGGGTGCCGGTGCCGATGACGCTGGGGCCGCCGGACGGGACCGGCCCGCTGGTCTCGCCCGGCTTGAGCGTGACCGCGTCGGACGGGACCGGCTTGGTCAGCCCGGTGCGGGTGACGGCCGAGTCGAGGTGGAGCGAGGCGAGCGCGGCCAGCAGGAAGGCGAGCGAGAGGACGATGCCGAGGTCGAACAGGTTGACCAGCCCGTCCAGTGGGTCACCGGCCCGGTCCTCGTACCGGTGGGCGCGGCGGCTGACCTTGATCACGGCGCCGCGGCCTCGACCGCCTCGGCGGGCTCGCTGAGGATGGCGGCGACGTACTCCAGGTCGGAGTAGTCCTGTCCGTAGAGCCGGTCGCGCAGCAGCGACAGGGCGAAGGCCAGTGCACCGACGAGCAGGCCGAGGACGGTGATGCTGAAGGCGATTCGGAGGTTGTCGGTGAGCTCGGTGACCTCGCCGTTGGCGAGGCCCTCGAGAGCCGGGGAGAGCGGGATGAGGGTGCCCATCAGGCCCAGCGCGGGGCCGAAGCGGACCAGCAGCCGGGTCAGCGTCAGGCGGCTCTGGCAGACGAAGTCGAAGTCGGCGAGCCGCTTGGCGAGGTGCGGCTCGGGGTTGGGCAGGCCGCTGTCGGTGACCAGGTGACGCAGGGCGTCGCCCATCGCGCCGCTCCAGGCGACCGGGGCGAGCGCCTGCTGGGCGCCCTCGACGTCACCCGCGTCGATCCGCTGCCGGGCGGTGGCCGCGGCCGCGGCGAGCCGCGGGAAGCGTCGCCGGCTGCGCTGCGCGGCCTCGACCGCGAAGGCCCCGGTCTCGTAGACCACCACCGCGAGGGCGACGAGCGCGAGGATCACGACGGGCAGCTCGAGGCTCGCGGCGACCTTGAAGACGGCGTCGTAGATGTGATCGCTCATGCACGTTCTCGCTTCGCTCCGTGCGCGCACGAGGCACCGCACGCACTGGGGTGGATGGCGAGGCCGCTTCGCGCCCTCACGGGCGCATCCTGCCGCGCCCGCGGGCCCGCCGCGACTCACGCGCCACGCCCGCGCCGAACAGCGCGAGCACCAGGATCGTCGGCAGCACCCAGCCGGGCAGCGAGAAGGGAGTATCGGAGGAGGTGTGCCGGGCCGCGTCGGCGGTCGTCGTCTGCTCCGCGGCGGCCGGCAGCGGGACCTCGGCGGCGGACA
This sequence comes from Nocardioides sp. JCM 18998, assembly GCF_055391535.1. Classification (NCBI taxonomy): domain Bacteria; kingdom Bacillati; phylum Actinomycetota; class Actinomycetes; order Propionibacteriales; family Nocardioidaceae; genus Nocardioides; species Nocardioides sp. JCM 18998. Next base: position 1,807,469 of record NZ_AP043886.1, on the reverse strand, counting down.
GCACGATGCCGGAGACACGCGTGCCGTCGCCCTCCGCCGCCCGTACGGGAAGCGGCTTGGCAGGCTTCACGACCGGGATGCTGGGCAGGTCCGGCGGCGGCTGCACCTGGCTCTCCGAGGCGGCCCCCGGCGCGGAGGTCGGCGGGGCGGTCGGCGCGGCGCCCGCGGTGGAGCCACCCGACACGACCGGGCCCGACCCCGGGGTGGTCTCGACCGCGCCACCCTTGTGGTCGCCCGTGCCGCTGGTGGGACCGGTGACCGGCGCGTGCTTGTCGTGGTTCTTGCCCGTGCCCGGTCCGGTCGACGGGCCCGCCTTCGGCGTGGCCGCGACGTCGACCACGACGCTCTCGGCCCGCCCGGTGGAGCCGTCGGGCGAGGAGACGGTCAGGCCGACGTCGTACGTGCCGGCACGGGTCCAGGCGTGGGTCGGCGCCGCGGAAGTGGCGGTGGCGCCGTCGCCGAAGCTCCAGGCGTAGGTGAGCGTCCCGCCGGGCTGGCCGGAGAGCGTCGCGGTGAAGCCGACGCCCTTGCCGACGTCGGCGGTACTGGCCGCGGCGTGGATGACCGGGGCGAGCAGCTGACCGGAGGTGTGGACGACGACGCGCAGCACGCCGTCGGAGCCGCTGAGGAAGTAGCCGCCGATGTTGGCGTCGGCCGAGACGTTGACGTCGCTGCTGTCACGCAGCGGGCGGAGATAGCCGATGGTGTCCTGGTCGAGCGCGTAGACGGCGGGCATCAGGCCGTGCTCGTAGCCGGTCGCGCCGGCAGGGCCCAGTGCGCCCTGCGGGATCGGGTGGGACCGGCCCTGGGCGTCGTCGACCTCGGTGTAGGTGACGGCGTCCGGGTCGAGGGTGGAGCCGGGGTGCCCGGGCTGCGGGATCGCGGCGACGAGGGCGCGCAGCGAGGTCGCCTGCGCGACGGTGGTGCTCTGCGGCGAGGGGTCGTCGGGCCGCGACTGGAGGGTGTAGCCGGTGTTGACGACGTCGTGCAGCCGATCGAGGTCGTCGGGGGTGAAGACGGCCGAGGTGGTGGTCGTGCCGACCACGTCGACGACGACGCAGGCGGACGCGCCGCCGCAGCCCCCGGCAGCCGTCGCGGCCGGGCCGGTGGTCATCACCAGCCCGGCCGCGAGGAGCGCTGCGGCAGCAGCGGAAGCCAGACGCCTGATCAGCGCACCGTCACCTTCTTGGTCTTCGATGTGGCCGCGCTCGAGCTCTGGCCGTTGGCATAGGAGACCTTGACCCGCCAGATGCCGCGCTTGAGATGGGTGGCGAGGTGGAAGGCCGCGGCGTGCACCGCCACCGTGGCGGTCTTCACCGGCCGGAGCTTGCGGCCCGGGTGACCGGCGTAGACGACGACGTGGGCGCCGGCGGCGGCACGCGGCGCGATCCTGCCGCTCAGCGTGACCTTGCGACGCTGGACGGTGGCCTTGCTCAGGGTCACCGCGCCGCGGACCTCCACCCGACCGGTGAGCGGGAGCGCTGCGGGCTGCAGGATGTCGCCGAACTTCGGGTCGAGGCTGGCGTTCTCGATCTGGGTGATCGTCCCGGTGGTGAGGGCGTACGCCGCGGTCACGGTGGGCTTGTAGCTGATCGAGAAGTGCCCGGTGGCATCTGTCGTGCCGGTCGCGACGGTGGTCGGCGCCGCGGTGGGGTCGCTGGTCGGCACCGAGCGCAGCAGGACGTGCTGGTTCGCCAGGGCCGGCATCCCCGGGACGACGTTGGTCAGCGAGCCCTTCACGGTGAACGACTTCCCGGCGGCGACGCGGGACGGCAGGGACGTGGTCGTCTTGAGCACCGGGGCGGCGTCCGGCAGGAACGGCGCGTCCTTGGCCTCGTTCAGGTAGGCACCGACCTGCTGCTGGCCGGACGGGGAGGTGACCCAGTCCAGGAACGCCTTGGCGGCCGCGGTGTTGATGTTGGCGCCGCCGCCGGCGATCGCGGCGGGGTTGATCGCGTAGGCGTGGAACGAGTTGACCAGCAGCTGCGAGGAGCCACGGACGACGATCTGGAGGTTGCTGATCTTGTTGGTCGAGGCGAGGTACTGGTAGGTGCCGCGGTCGGTGAAGACGTAGCAGTCGTTGCCGTTGGCGCTGACCGACGAGGCGCAGACGTCAGCCTGGACGACGTTGTCGCCCTGCTTGCTCCCGGTCACGTGGTACCAGGACGGGTAGGCCGGCGTGGTCGTGTTGCAGGCGCCGCCGGCGGTCGACGGCATCGAGCCGCCACCGTTGGCCGCCGAGACGGTGCAGGTGCTGAGGTCGTTGTCAGCCGCTGCCGCAGCCGACCAGATCGCGTGCGAGGCGACGTCGGTGCCGGATCCGGTCTCACGCGCGACGAAGCTGGCCTTGCCGTCCTCGCCCGCCTTGGCGAGCTTGGCGAAGGCGGCGGCCGGGTCGGTCTCCACGGCGCCGTTGCTCATGATCCCGGCCGGGTCGCTGGCGGGTCCGAGCAGGACGAAGTCGCCCCAGAAGATCGCCCGGCCGTACGGCTCGGTGGAGTAGCCGTCCTTGACGAACTGGTTCTCCAGGCTGGGTGCGTGCACGATCAGCGCGCCGAACTGCCCGGTCTTGGCGTTGTTGATCGCCACCTGGGTCGCGCTGCCCTGATAGGTCACCTTGTACTGCGGGTAGGCCGCCTCGAAGCCCGGCTTGAGGACCGCCGCGAACAGGTTGGAGTCGGAGACGTCACTGGTGCCGACGATCGCCAGCGTGGTGCTGTCGTCGGCGTGGGCCGGTGCGGGGACCAGCGTCGCAAGAGCGGCCGAGGCCGTCAGCGAGGTCGCGACGGCGAGCAGGCGCCGGGTGAGAGAAGTGCGCACGCTCCGTGTATATCAGCAAAATACCTAAAGAGAACCTAGGTATCAGACCATGAACCCACGATTGAGGAGCTCGGCCATGCCCTCGGCCGGCGCCGGCATGCACATGTAGAAGCCCTGGCCGTAGTCGATGCCGAGGTCGCGCACGATCTGGAGGGTCTCGCCGTCCTCGATCCCCTCGGCGGTGGTGAGCAGGTCGTACGCCCCGGCGACCGACACGATCGCGCCGACGACCGTGCGGGCGGTGGGGTCCTCGGCCAGCCGCTGGATGAACTTCTTGTCCAGCTTGAGCCCGGCCACCGGCAGCTCGTCGAGCAGGGCCAGCGAGGAGTGCCCGGTGCCGAAGTCGTCGATGACGACCCGGTAGCCGGAGTCCTGGAGCAGCTGGAGGCCCTGGCGGCCCACCTCGAGGTTCTCCATCAGCGCCGTCTCGGTGATCTCGAAGACCACCGGCCAGGTGCCGAGCCCGGCCTGCTCGACACGCTCGATGAGCCGCTCGGCGAAGCCGGGCATGCTCAGCTGGACGCCGGAGAGGTTGATGGACGTACGGGTGTGCGGCGCCGTCGTGGTCCACTCCTTCGCCTGGGCGATCGCCAGGTCCAGGATCTGCGCGCCGAGCGGCACGATCAGACCGGTCGCCTCCGCGAGCGGGATGAACTCGCCCGGCGAGACGCGACCGCCGCCGGGCAGCTGCCAGCGGGCGAGTGCCTCGACACGGGTGAACGCGTTGGTGGCCAGCTCGACGGCGGGCTGGAAGACCAGGCTGACCTCGTGGTTGCGGATGGCCCGGCGCAGCGCGGCGTGGCGGGCGAGTCGATCGGCGGCGGCCACCCGCAGCTCGCGGTCGTAGCTCCGGACCCGGCCCTGGCCGGTGACCCGGGCGGCGTTGACCGCGACCAGGGCGTTCTTGACGACCTCGTACGCGTCGTCGTCACGCGGTCCGACAGCGACCCCGATGGACGGCGCGAGCGCGAACTCGCCGCCGTCGACGGCGAACGGCTCGCTGAGCGCCGCGAGGAGGTTGGCCGCGATCCGCTCGCGGACCGGCGGGGTGGCGGCGTCGATCGCCACCACGGCCTTGGCGTTGTCGAGCAGGCCGACCAGCGCCGACTCCCCCGCCTCGGCGTGGATCCGGTCCGCGATCAGGCGGAGCAGCTCCGCGCGGACGGCGCTGTCGAGCTCGAGGTCGAGCAGCTCCAGGCCGCCGAGCTGGAGGACGAGCACGGCGATCGGCTGCCCCGGGCGCAGCATCCGGGTGTTGAGCAGCTGGAGGAAGCGGGCGCGGCCGTGCAGGTGCGCCGGGATCGAGGCCGCATCGGGGCGGGCCGCGAGCGCGAGCGCGAGGCACACCAGCCGGCCGGTCTGCTGCACAGCGATGATCTCGTCGCGGGTCGGGTGGTGCACCTCGGACCAGTAGACGGTCAGGGTGCCGAACACGCTGCCGTCCGACTGGGCGAGCGGGTGGGCGAGGACGGCGCGGATGCCCTCGGCGTCGAGGTCCGTCAGGAACTGGGCCAGCGAGGGCTCGGCATGCACGTCGGCGACGGCGAGGTCGACGCCACGCCGGGCGGCGGCGGCCGAGAGCCCGAGGCCGTGCTGGAGGGCGCGCCGGTCGCTCGACTCGATGTAGTGCTCGGAGAGCGAGGGCGCCGCCGCGTGGCTCATCCGGCCGGTGACGGCGTCGACGGTGACGACGTTCGCGCGGGTGTCGGGCAGTGCCTCCTCGAGGTGGTGGCAGATCGCGCGCAGCACCTCGTCGACCGACGCGTCGCCGATGACCTGGTCGATCACCTCGCGCTGGAAGGCGAGCTCGGCGGCCGGGTCGAGGGGCACGGGGGCGTCCTCAGCCTCGAGCGCAGGCGCTCGTCGGGGCTGCGGCACGGAGGCTTGCGTGGTCTCGACCGACACGCCCGGCTATCGGGTGGGCTGGCCCGGACCTGAGCACACCACTCGTCCAGAGCTGCGAACGGTCGATGACGTCCAGACCAGTGGCTCCAGCGGGCTCGACCTAAGCCTGCCCCGAGCCCTGCTCAGCCGGTGTCGCCAGCCTCGATGCGGCGCCCCGCGGTCGTCTCGATGACCACGCCCAGTCCCGCTGGTAGGCGCGAGGCCAGTGCCGTCATCAGCTTCTCCGGTGACGGGACCTCACCCGGCGTGCGGACGTGGATGTACAGCGTCGTCGCCTGCCGGTCGACGCCGGTCACCTCCGCCCCGGGGACCGACGCGATCCAGGTCCGGGCGGCGTCGGTCGCCCGCGAGGTCCAGACTGAGGTGAGGACGGTGAAGACGGTGTTGGCGACGAGCGGGATCGCGACGGCGGCCAGGAGCGAGCCCAGCAACAGCCGCGTTCGGCGGCGTCTGCGGTCCGACTCCTCGACCGCGGCGGAGTAGCCGAGGACGGCGAAGACGAAGGTGCCGGCGATCATCAGGGACAGCAGGTTCGAGATGAAGAGCACCAGTGCTCCGACCGCCATCGCCACGGCCCCCTGACCGAGGCAGACGCCGACCACCGCGAGCGGCGGCACCAGCGAGATCGCGATCGCCACGCCCGGCAGGACCGCCGCCACATCGCGACGCGCCAGCGCCGTCGCGCCCGCGAGGCCGGTCGCGAGGGCACCGAGCAGGTCCAGCAGGCCGGGCGAGGTACGGCCGGTGATCTGGCCGTTCGTGTGCAGGTCGTAGGTGCCCGGCAGCACCGCGGCGAAGAGCAGCCCGATGCCCACCACGGTGCCGGCGCCGAGCAGCACCCGGACGAACGCACCCGCGCGGCGCCGCGTCACGATCTCCAGCGCGGTGCCCATGATCGGGGTGGAGAGCGGGGCGATGATCATCGCCCCGATCACGGTCGCGGTCGAGTCGGACAGCACGCCGCACGCGGCGATGACGGCCGAGAGCACCAGCATGGCCGAGAACGCCGAGCGCTTCGCCTCGACGTCGCCGGTGTCCGGCGCGAGCTCGAGGCCGAGCTCCTCGAGGGTGCGCCGCTGGCTGGCCGGCAGCAGCAGCGCGCGCAGCCTGCTCAGCACGTCACCACCGTCCCTCATCGCTCATCGCCCATCGCTGCTCGGCCTCGATCGAGCCGGAACGCTCGCGCATCCGAGGCTGCGCCCACCTCGGGTCCTGCGCCTCACCCGCCACGGGTGAGCGGGGATCGCGGTCAGACCATCTTCGGCAGGGACAGCAACAAGGCGGCGAGCACGACGAACCCCACGCCTCCGACGGCGAGCAGCGCCCACTGGGCGCCCACCCGCCGCATCCGCCCCGAGAGCGCGGCGAAGAACAGCACGGTGGCGAATCCGATGGTGAGCACCGTGTAGTTGTCGCCGCGCTGGTTGTTGCGCAGCGCCAGTGCGAACCGCGCGTCCGCCCGGTGGTCGGCGTCCTCGGCCTGGGCCTCCTCGGGGATCGCGTACTCGGCCATCTCGAACGGCGTCGCCGGTGCGTCAGGATTCTTCAGCGGATGGGCCGCCAGCCACAGCGGGAAGGCGGTGGCCAGCGGCTCGGGGAAGCGCTTCTGCAGGAAGTCGGTGAGCTCGGTGTCGTGGTTCTGGTACGCCTGCAGCCACTGGGTGAACAGCGACACCTGGATCGTCTGCTTGCGGTTGGCGACGTTCTCCAGGCGAGCGGCGGCGATCCGCCCCGAGGACGCCTGCGAGAACGAGATCGACATCGCGCCGCCCCACTTGCTGGCCTGGAAGCCGGTCCAGGCGGTCAGGATCGCCGTCACCGAGAGCAACACGATCGCGATCAGCTCACGCCAGTCGGTCGCCTCGTCGCCCGCTGCCACGTCAGCGCCGCCGGGACGAGCCGCGCCGCACACCGGCCAGCAGGAGGCTCAGCCCGAGCACCAGGGCGAGTCCACCGCCCAGCAGGGCGTACGTGGTCCAGCGGTTCGCGCCCGTGTCCGGGAGGGCCGCCCCCGACGATCCGGGGCCGAGGCTCCCGGAGCTCGGCCCCTGGTCGGGACCCGGGTTGACGAAGCGGTTGACCACCCGCAGGCCGACGGTCGTGCTGTCGCCGACGGTGACGGTGCCGGTCGACGGGTCCCCGGCGTTCGGGGTGATCGTGGTCGCGTTGGCTCCGCCGTTCTTCGTCTCGGTGAGCGTGCAGGACGCCCCGGTGGGCAGGTCGTCGTACACGGTCGTGAGGTCGTTGCCGTCGGTCAGGACGCGGTCGGCGCCGCCGGGGATGTCCACAGGCGTGGGCGTCCCGTCGACGTCGTACGTGCAGGCCAACCGCACCGTGAACGGGCCGGAGCCGTCGCCCTTGACCACCTTGTGCACCCGGACCGACCCGACGTCGAAGGTGTTGGTGATCCCCAGCGTCAGTGCCTCGGTGAGGCTGTCGATCGTCACCTCCGAGACCTCGTTGCCGTCGGCGTCGGTGATCACGGTGTCGGTGGCCCCACCCGTCCTCGTCTCCGCGACGTGGCAGGTCGAGCCGAGCAGCAGGGGCTGATAGGTGACCGTGTAGTCGTTGTCGGCGCTGAGCTCCCGGGTGGCGCCGCCCGGTGTCGCCAGCGGCACCTGGGCGCCGTTGACGTCGGTGTAGGTGCAGGTCACGCTGACCTCGAACGGCCCCGCCCCATAGAGGTCCGCCCCCGGACCGGCGATCGACTTGTCGATCGTCAATGAGCCGGCGCCGAAGAGGTTGGAGACGACCACCCGCACCGTCGTGTCGTCCCCGATCGTGACCGACGAGGGCACGACCGTGTGCGCGGTCGCCGCCCCCGGGTCGGGCTCGGTCACCGTGCAGACCGCGCCGGTGGGCAGGTCGTCGATCTGTGTCTCGAGGGGCTGGGGTCCCTGGAGGACCACGTCGTCGTCGTAGACCACCGCGCCGTCGGGGCGTGAGGGATCGGTGAGGACGCACGTGACGTGCAGCGTGAACGGACCCTGGCTGATCGCGTACGGCTCGGCCTCCTCGGGGACGAACTTGCGCAGCCGTAGCGATCCCACGTCGTAGTGGTTGGTCACGGTGACCGCCTGCACGGCGGCCGGGTCACGGTCGGCACCGCCGATGGTCACCGTGGCAGGTGCGATCGTAGTGCTCGCCGCGCCGGCATCGCCGGGCTCGGTGGTCGTGCAGGTCGCTCCGACCGGGAGCCCGGTGAGCGTCCACGTCGCGCCGCCGGCGAGCGTCGTGACCATCGGGTGGATCAGGCTGTAGCCGGTGGCCCACACCGGATCGCCGAGGAAGGTGCAGCTCTCGCGGAGTGTGAACGGCCCGTACGCGATCGGGTTGCCGTCCTGGTCCACGGCGTCGGAGTCGACCGCCTTCGTGACGGTCATGGCGCCGGTGTCGAATTCGTTGGTGACGGTGATCAGCCCGATGGGGTCGTCGGGGCCACCGACGGTCGCGGTGCCGATCGTCTGCGAGGTCTGCCCCTGATCGGCCTCGGTCGCGGTGCACTGGGCACCCCACGGCAGGTTGTCCACCTGCACCGGCGGATCGCCCGGGACGAGCGTCACCTCGGGCAGACCGGTCAGGTCGTACGCCGGCTGCCCGCCCACCGCCGGCATCGTGCAGGCCAGCTGGACCCGGAAGGAGTCCGGGGCGTGCGGGGCCCCATCGCCGGTGACGACCTTCTGCAGCCGGATCGGGCCGGTCGGGTAGGTCACGCCGACCTTGCGTCCCTCGGTGGCGGGGATGCTCACCGGCGAGCCGGCGTCGGAGGCGACCCCTCCGGTGGCGGCGGTGTTCCAGGCGACCGGGAACGTCGAGTCGGCCGCCTCGGAGGGCGTGGTCCGGGTCTTGCCCTGGATCATGACCTGTTGCCCCGGCGCGAACGGGTTGCCCGCGGGGAAGTCCACGACGAACTTCACCGCCGCGACGCTCGCGTTCGAGGGCGCCTGCGAGATCGGGATCCAGTCGCCGGCCGGGCAGGGGGTGCCGAGCGGGTCCAGGTCCGCCGTGCACGGATGCGACGAGGTCGAGTAGTAGGTGGTCATCGTCGCCAGCGGGTGTCCCGGGGCGATGAGCTCGAGGCTGTCGGCGTAGGTCGGCGACCACTCCGAGCCACGGGGGAGGTTGACGATCACACCCGTGTCGCCGGGGGTGGGCAGGTTGTCCATCTCGACCAGTTGGCTGATGGGCAGCGTCCCGGAGTTGGTGATCGTCATGCGCCAGGTCTCGGTGTCGCCGGGGTAGGTCACCGGCACGCACGGGGAGCGGTAGAACCCATCGGCGTCGGCCGCCGAGTCGCAATAGTCGTCGGGGACGTCGGCTCCACTAGGGATCACGTCACGGTCCAGCCAGACCTCCGGGATGCCGGGCTCGTCGACCGGAACGTCGGCCTTGACCTTCTTGACGGTGCTCAGTGCGGCGACCCGGATCGGCGAGACGGTGTCGTCGTCCCAGCAGGCACCGTCGGCGTTCTCGTTCGGCGAGCAGCTGTCGAACGGCTCGTCGCCCTTGATGGTGGCCGTGTTCGTGACCTGGTCGCCGGGGGTCAGGCCGGGACGCAGCATCATGTCGATGGTGATCGTGTAGGTCTGCCCGGGCTCGAGCACCGTCCCGGGTGGCATCGCGAAGGTGATCGCCTGGCCGGTCTGGGTGATCGTGATGTCGTCCTGGTCGGTCGGCAACGGGTCGCCGTTCGGCGGGTCGGGTGCGTCACCCGACAGCGCGAAGGAGTACGGCGAGGTGATGGCGGGGTCGCTGTCCGGGTCGAAGATCAGGAGGGGCCCCTCGGCGTCGGTGGGCAGCTGGTCGGTGAAGACCGGATCGGTGATCGGCGCCTCGCCGGTGTTGGTGAACGTCAGCGTGAAGGGGATGACCTGCCCCGGCTGGACCTCACCCTCCGGCGACTTGTTCACCGACGCGCTCACCGTGTCGTGCACGTAGGTGTAGGTGGCGTCGTCGGAGTCCTCGTCGGTGAGCCGGTCGTCGGGTCCGATGAGCACCGACTCGCCGTCCGCGACGGCGGTGTCGCCGAACACGCCGGCGTCGGTCTCACCCGGTGCCGCGACCTGGTCCGAGCGGGTGGTCGGGACCGGTCCGCCGGTGCGCAGGTCCGTACGTCGCTGCACCTGGAACGGGACCGTGATCAGCGGGTTCGCCGGGTTCTGCCAGCCGATCTCGTTGTTGGCCATGAAGCTGAACCTGACGCCGTGCACGTCCGGGCCTGCGGCGGCGTCGATGAAGTCGATCGCCTGTTGCAGGGTCAGGTCTCCGGTCTGGAACGGCGGTCCGCCGCCGGGCAGCGGCTCGCAGGTCCAGTCGCCCCCGACGGTGGCGGGGTCGTCGGCGGCCACGGTGGCATCGGTGAACGTCCCGCCGGTCTTGTAGCAGGCCTGGACGAACTGGACCGGTGTGGGCAGCGACCAGGACGGGTCCATGCCGACCAGGTCCATCGCGTTCCAGAAGGTCGGGTCGTCGTCGGTCAGCCGCACCATGTAGGAGCGCGCGGTGCCGGTGTTCTGCCCCGTCATCGTGACGACCACCGGGGAGTCGTCGCCCTCCTTCTGTGTGGCGGGGGCGATCGACTTGGTCGCCTCGACGCCGTACGTCGGCTGCGCCAGCGTGATGGCCGCGTTGCTCTGCGCGCAGGCGTAGCGCGCTCCGGCGGCGGGCGGGCAGGACTGGATCGCGTCGACGTCGGCGACGATGCCCTGGGCGACGTCGCCGATCGGCGAGTCGTCCGCCGTGATCTGCTCCCCGGTGCTCCGGTTCTGGGCGCGCAGTCGCATGTCCATCCGTACGACGCCCCGGCCCGCGCTGACGATCCGGCCGTCGAAGAGCACCCGCACGCCCACGACGTCGCACGGCATCGTCGCGGGGGTCAGTGCCAGCGCCTGGGTGCGGTCGTAGTCGTGGGTGCTGGCGTCGGGGCAGGTCAGCGTGACCGTCGTGGTGGTGGCGCCGCTCGGGACCACGATGGCGGCGAAGTTGTTGAGCCGGAAGTAGTCGAACGGGTCGGTCGCCGGCGGCGTCGTGGATCCCGGTGCCGGATCGGTGATCTGCATCTGGTCGACGCGGGCCGGTGTGGTGTTGGTCGCGGTCACCGACACCTGGCTGAGCGGGTACTCGTTCGCCGGGGTCCCGGGCGCCGGAACGGCGAGAGGGCCACCCGCCCACGACTTCGAGGTGGTCATGGTGATCGGTACGTCGATGAGCGTCACGTCGTCGGCGTCGTCGGTCGACACCGGCGTGCCGCCACCGGCCGGGTAGCCGGTCGCGTTGGCGGTGTTGCGCACGATGCCGGTCTGCGGGGCGAGGTTGTACGTGTCCTCGGCGAGCGCCGGGGAGCCGTCGGAGCGCTTGGTGTCTCGGACCTGCCACACCAGGGTGATGTCGCGGTCGTCGCCGATCGAGCGGGCGACTCCGGATCCGACCGGCGGATCCGCCGGCGTGGTGCGGTGGGTGTCACTCTCGGCGAAGGTCAGCCGTACCCCGAGCGTGGACGCCTGCTCGGCGCTGGTGAGGTCCATCCCGGGAAAGGTGCCGTCGCATGCCGCCGGGCAGGGGTCGTTGGTGGCGTCGACCCAGGCGGTGCCGTTCCACAGCTGGACCTCGGTGATCCGGTCGTATGTCAGGTGGGGGTCGGACGTCGCGCTGATCGGCTGCACGCGGGTCAGGTCGAAGGCGTCGAAGACGCTGTCGGCCACCGCCGTGGTCTCGGGATGGGCGACGTCGGTGACGTCCACGGTCTGCAGGTTGGAGTAGCCGCCGGTCGACCACGACAGGGTCGAGGGGATGGTGTCGCCGGAGCGGGCGATCACGCTCTTGACCCCACCCGAGCTGGACGTGCCGAACCGCTTGCTGATCAGGTCGCCGACCCCTTGGCCGTTGGGCGGAAGGATGTCGATCGTCGGGCAGTCGGCGGGGTTCATCGCGGCATTCCCGTCGGGCACGCCGTCGGTCGGGCTGGAGGCGGTGGACTGCGCGCAGTTCGAGATGACCGTGTCGGGGTTGTCCGGGTCGGTGTTGTACGGCGGGGTGGCCCCGTCGTAGCGGCCGTCCGCCCGCAGCGAGCTGGTGAAGTTGGGCGCCAGGTCGGTGCCGGGGGCGAACCCGTCGCCCGATCCGGTGTAGTCGTACTCGAAGCGGACCCCGCCGGCGACCGCCGAGATGTCGGCCGGCACCGTGTAGTTGAAGCTCGCCTCGGGCCCCGGGACCGGGCCGGTCAGCACCTTCCAGGTGTCGTCGGTGGTGTCGTAGTAGTAGACCGTCAGTGAGGCGTCGGCCGGGATCGGCGTCTGGGTGATCGCGGTCAGGTCGAACGCGTTCCACCAGTCATTGGGCGCGACGGGGTCGAGCGGGTCCTGGATGACGATCCGGTCGGCGTCGCCGGTGGTGCCATCGGGGGTGGCCGGCGGGTTCGGCAGCTCGGTGGTGCCGCCGGTGAGCGAGACGGTGACGACCTCGCCGGGGTTGGCGATGATCTGGCTGGGCCGGATGCGCTTGTCGACGTAGGGCTCGACGCGTTCGTTGTAGATGTAGAGGTCGGCGCCGGCCGTGTCGTGGCCCGTCGCACCGTTGTTCTCCCCCTGCACGCCGACGTCGTTGTGCACCGTGTTCGGCAGGCCGGTCGCATCAGGATCGGTGTCGACGGTGAACGGGATCGAGGTCTCGCCACCGGTCGCGATGGACCCGGTGAACGTGACGGTGAACGAGGTCACCGAGGCGTTGCCGCCGCTCGGGGGCGCGGGCGTGGCACCGTCGTCGAACGCGACCTCCTCGCCCGACGGCTGGTACGTCACCGTCCCACCGGTGGCGCCGTCCGGGTAGTCGATGCCGCCGGCGAAGCCGGCGAAGGTGTAGTCGTCGGGGAAGGAGCCGCTGGCAGGCTCGCTCACGGTCATCGAATCGATCGGGAAGGGGCTCTGATTCGTGCCGCCGATCGTCACCGTGCTGGGCTGGCCGGCGATGACCAGCGTCGGATCGAAGCTCTTGGAGGCCGAGACCGTGACGTCGTTGGCCTGGATGACGTAGGTGTCGGAGGCGGTGTCGGAGGCGGTCTGCCCGTCGAGGGCCACCTGGGACGACGCGTCGTCGGTGACGGTGGTGTCGGCCGTGACGCCCGCGGCGAGGTCGGTGGTCGCGAGGTCGAGGTCGACCGACCCGGTCGCCCCGGCCGGGATGGCGCCCGTGAACGTCACCCGGGTGCCGAGCACCTCGTCCGGCGTCACGCCTGCTGGCAGCGTGTTGGGGCAACCCGGGCACCCGATCCAGGTGCCGCCCACGTACAGCTCGTAGCCGGTGCTGGTGGTGCCGGCCGGCGGGGTGACGTCGCCGAAGCCGGTGAATCCCAGGTAGGTGAACGGGTTGGGCGTCGCCGTGGGGTCGCTCGGGTCCTGGATGACCAGGCTGTCCACCGTGCCGTTCGAGTCGTTGCTCCCGGTGAGTGCCGCCTGGACGGGTGTGCCGGCTGCGGCCAGTCCCGTCGCGGGGGTGATGGTCTTGCCGGCGGTGGTCGCCGGGAGGAAAGGAACGGTGACGTGGACCGGCGCGGTGCCGCTGGCGTCGACGGCGTTGGTCGCCTCGGCCGTGGCGGTGTTGGTCAGGGTCTGATCGTTGTAGTCGTAGGAGATGTCGTTGGGCACCCGCGCGGTGATCGAGATCGTGCTGGTGGTGTTGTCGGCCATCCCGATCGCGGTGCCGGACGTGCCGTCGATGTCCTGGGTCCAGGTCACCGTGACGTCCTGGCCGTTGATGACCGGCGTGGCGGCACTGTTGGGCCCTGCGGTGTTGGCGCTCACCACCTGCAACGGGGCAGGCACGGTGTCGGTCGTGATCGCTCCGCGACAGCCGATGTCGCTGATCGCCGAGCACCCCACGTTGATCGTGTAGACGATCGTGTCGCCCGGCCCCACCTCGGTGGGCGCGGCCGACTTGGTGACGGAGAGCTGGGCGGTGACGTCTGCGGGCGCCGGGTTGGGCAGGACGTCGGCGTTGGCGGGCAGCGCCAGCGTCGCCAGCAACAGCACGACCAGCAGGGTGACGACCCGCCGCAGCCCTCCCCGCATCAGAGCCGCTCTCCCCGAGCCACCCCTGTGCCGCTGAGTGCCCACCCGCTACGGATCATGCTCTCCACGATGCCCCTGGGACCGGGGTCCCGCCTCACCCATAAGGGACGACGTAGTCCGAAACCGGGACCCATCAGGTCTCCATCGCCTCCGGGATCGAGGCCGTCTCCTCGTCGCCGAGCAGGGCGGCGTAGCTGTAGCCCGCGATGAGCGCACCGGCGATCGGCGCGACGATGAACAGCCACAGCTGCCCGATCGCGTCGCCGCCGGCGAAGAGCCCGACCCCGATCGAGCGCGCGGGGTTCACCGACGTGTTCGTCACCGGGATGCTGATCAGGTGGATCAGGGTCAGCGCCAGCCCGATGGCCAGCGGCGCGAGACCCTTGGGCGCGCGGCTGTCGGTGGCGCCGAGGATCACCCACAGGAAGACGGCGGTGAGGAGCACCTCGATGACCAGGCAGGCGAACAGGTCATACCCCATCGGCGAGCGGTCCCCGTACCCGTTGGAGGCGAAACCGCTGTCCTTGGCGGAGAACCCGTCCAGGCCGTTGGCCACGACGAGCAGCACGGCGCCGGCGGCGATCCCGGCGACCAGCTGGGTGACGATGTAGCCGGGAGTGTCCTTCCACGCGATCCGGCCGCCGGCGGCCGCGCCGAGGGTGACGGCGGGGTTGAAGTGCCCACCGGAGATGTGCCCGACGGCGTACGCCATCGTCAGGACGGTGAGGCCGAAGGCGAGGGCGACGCCGAGCCACCCGACGCCGACATCCTTGTTGGTGGTCGCGAGGACCGCTGTGCCGCATCCTCCGAAGACGAGGACGAAGGTGCCGAGGAACTCTGCGGCGAGACGTTTGCTCATGCTCGGCGTGGCTGCCATGGCTGCTCCTGGAGGCTGATCGGAGAGCTCGGGGCCGGCACGCTCGATCCCGGCGGACGGGCTCTTCCTGAGGTTCGGACTCCTTCACCGAACCTCGTGGGCACTGCCGTCGTGCTCACCCGAGTCAGGTGAAGCACCCGCGTCCGATGCGACTCAACCGACCTGCTTGGCGATCACGACCTGGTAGCGCGTGTAGTGGAAGTGCCCGTTGGCGTAGAGCACCCGGTCGGTGCAGCTCACCAGCACCAGGCGGTGCGGGCCGGTGGTGGCGAAGTACGCCTGCGGTAGCCGGGTCTCCCGCTCGTACGTCGCGGTGCCGGTGACCCGGAAGCGGGACCGCGCACCCCCGGCCGTGATGGTGATCGTCTGCCCGCGGACCGCCCGGTCCAGGCGGTACATCGCGCCCGGACGGTCGTGCCGATCGGAGACGTGTCCCGCGATGATGGTGGTGCCGATCCTGTCGGCCACTGCGGCGGAGTCGCGCAGCCAGCCGACCGAGCCGACGTCGTCCGGCAGGCTCATCTGGTCGCCCTCCACGGCCTCGGCGGCGACGGGGGCGTGGAGGCCGATGCCCGGCATGCTCACGGTGACCTGTGCGAACCTCGGGGCGTCCGGCAGCAGGATCGTGCCCGAGAAGCCGCCGTTGATCATCGGGGCGGGATAGCTCGGCTTGGCGACCGTCGTCGTCTCGGACGCGAGTCCGCACCGGTGACTGCCGGCCAGGTTGGACGCGTTGCCGTGGGTCGTGACCTTCCAGGTGTAGACACCCGGGGCCGGCACGCTCACCCGAGGCGTCCGATTGAGCCCGTTGCGGACGTGGAACGTCACCGAGCGGGCGAGATGCGCGGGCCGGCACGAGGCGGCCGCGCGACTCGAGAACGGCCCGTACAGGCGCGCGGTGGCGCTCACGCCGCCGCGTCCCGCCACGCCGCGCACCCGGACGTGGTCGAAGAAGCGCTGGCCCGGCCGTACCCGCGGCTGGGAGCTCGTCGTCCGGACGGTGGGCGCGACACGATCCGAGCCCGGCGAGAAGACCACGGCCTCGTCGGTCGCCGACCGGGTGGCGCCGCCCCCGTTGGGCACGGTGCCCCGGGCGTGGGCGACGTTGTCGATCGCGCCGTCGAGATCCGCCACCACGACCGTGTACGTCGCGGTGCACGTCACGGAGGCGCCCGGCGCCAGGCTCGCGGCGCCTACGGGGCAGGTCGGACGCGGAGCCCGACCCGCGCCCGTGAAGTGATCCTCGATCACCCCGACGGACGTCTCCGTCACGTTCCCGGTGTTGGTGATCCGGTAGCTGTAGGTGATCGTCTCGCCGGCGCTCGACACGGAGTCGGGGGTGGCCGTCTTCACGATGCTGAGCGCCGGGTGCCGTACCGCCGGCACGTCTGCCTCGTCGTCGTTGGAGATCACGTCGTTCCCCACCGGATTCGTCCCGGTCGCGTGTGCGGAGTTCGTGACGGTTCCGGCGTCGATGTCGGCCTGGGTGACCGGGTAGCTCGCCGTGCAGGTCGTGGACGCCCCGGCGGCGAGGGTCGTCGTCGGACACGTCGCCGTGGGTGCGGACCCAGCACCACCGAAGATCTCCGCGATCGCCAGTCCGGTCACCGGCTGGTTCCCGGTGTTGGTGACGCGGTAGCTGTAGCTGATCACC
Source organism: Nocardioides sp. JCM 18998 (assembly GCF_055391535.1). Taxonomy (NCBI): domain Bacteria; kingdom Bacillati; phylum Actinomycetota; class Actinomycetes; order Propionibacteriales; family Nocardioidaceae; genus Nocardioides; species Nocardioides sp. JCM 18998. The sequence continues at coordinate 1,791,151 of NZ_AP043886.1, read as the reverse complement.
TGACCGGGCGCGGAGACGCTGGCCGGGGTCGCCGTCTTGACCAGGCTCAAGCCCCGGATCGCGATGACGCCGACCACGGCGTCGTCGATCGTGCTGTCGACCCCACCACCGTCCGCCGTGGTCCCGTGCGCATGACCGGAGTTGGTGATCCGGCCCGCGTCGATATCGGCCTGCGTGGCCGTGTAGGTGCCGCGGCAGGTGGTCCTCGCCTGCGGCGCGAGCGTGGTCGCCGCACAGACGAGGACGGGCGGAGTCGCCGTACCGGAGAACGTGTCCTCCACGATGGACAGGTCGGTGATGGTGGCGTTGCCACCGTTGGTGACCGCGAACGTGTACGTGACGGTGTCGCCTGCCGCGTCCACGGTGGTCGGCGCGGCGGTCTTCACCACCGTGAGCATCGGGTTCTGCAGGATGTCGACGGTGAAGTCGTCGCTCGCCGAGACGGGGGTGCCGCCGGGCCCCGTCCCGGTCGCGGTGGCGGTGTTGCTCAGCGGCACGCCCCGATCGATGTCGTCCTGCGACACCGTGTAGGTCGCCATGCAGACGGTCTGCGCACCGGGGATGAGCGAGGTCGCGTCGCAGGTGGCCGCGCCGATCGGACCGGCGCCGGTGAACACGTCCTCGCGGATCGCGAGGCCCGACACCGTCACGTTGCCGACGTTGGTGATGTCGAAGGTGTAGGTGACCGTCGTGCCGGCCTTCTCCACCGAGACCGGGAGCGCGGTCTTGATCAGGGAGATCGCGGGGCGCGGCGGCTCCGTCAGGTCGGTGCTCGAGTTGTTCGAGGGGACGTTCCCGTTCGGGCCGGTCCCGTTCGCCGTCGCAGTGTTGGTCAGGGCCCCGGCATCGACGTCGGCCTGGGTCACCGTGTAGGTCGCGGTGCAGGTGAAGTCCTCGCCCGGGGCCAGCGACGCGACGGTGCACCCCGACAGGGACGGGGGCGTGCCCGTGCCGGAGAAGGCGGTCTCCGTGACGCGGACGTCGGCCAGGGGGACGTTGCCCGTGTTCGTCGCGACGTACCGGTAGGTCAGGACGTTGCCCACCGTGAGCGCACCGGCCCCCTGCGGACTCACCGACTTGACCAGGTGCAGGCCGGGCACCCGTGGGTCGGGGGTGTTGGTCACGGTGCAGACGTACTGGTTGGCCCCCTCGGGCATCAGGGTCCAGGTGCCGATGACCGGCGAGGCCGCCCCCACGCCCACCCCGCCGCTCGTGACGCACGCGATCGTGGCGGTGTAGTCGTCGGCCGAGGAGGTCGAGCCCGGCGCGAGCCGGTCGAGGATGGTGTACGTGCCCCCGGCGACGACGGGCTCGTCCGTGGTCTCCGCCGTCGTCGCCGTGCCGGTCGTGGTCGCCGAGCCGACCGTCGCTCCCGACGGATCGAGCAGGGAGACCTCGAACTGGTCGTCGGGCACCAGCCGGCCGCCGACCCGCTTCACCAGCGTCACGGTCGGCACCGGGGTGTGGCACATCGAGCCGTCGTTCATCTGGGAGACGGGACCCTGCGCCAGGTTGATCACGGCGCGCGTCGTCGGGTTGATCCGGTAGATCGTTCCGCTCTGGTTGTTGCCGGCATAGATGTAGGTGCCGTCGCTGTAGACAGCCCCGAACGACGGGCCGCCACCCGTCACGCCGCTCAGTGCCCCGAGGTTGGTGAACCGCTTGGTCGACGGGACGAAGGAGACCAGGTAGGCGGTGTTCGTGTTGTTCGAGCCGGTGCCCTTCACGACGCCGTACAGGGTGCCGTTCACCATCGCCCAGTCCGCGGGCAGCGCCGTGTTCGCCGGCCCGGTCGCCGTCCCGGTGGCGATCAGCGCCGGGGTGGCGCCGGTGAGGTCGACCTGCGCCCACTTGCCGGTGCCGCCCACGAGGAGCCACATGATCCCCTGGTCGGTCACCTCGCCGGTCGTCCAGTCGGCCGTCCGGTCCATCACCGTGGAGCCGTTGCGCGGCACGCCCAGGGAGGTCAGGGTGAAGTCGGCGTTGATGCGGACCAGCTGATCGGTGGTCTGGTTCCAGCCGTACATGTAGTCGTCGACGGCGTTGAAGCCGACGGCGTTGACGTAGTTCCCCGCGATGCTGCCGACCTGGGTGTTCGCGCCGGTCACCAGGTTCACCGCGTAGACGTTGGTCGGCGTGCCGCTCGGCGCCTGGAACAGGTATGCCGTCGGCGTGCAGCTCCAGGGCACATCCGCCGCGGTGGCCGGCGGCGACACCGCGACCTCCACGACGGCCAGGCCGGTGAGGGCCAGGGCCATCGCCACCACCCAGCGCAGCAGCCGGCTCTTCCACCCTCGCCGTGACACCAGGCGATCCGAGACTTGCGTGACCATGACGAGGCTCCCTACCCGTATGAGTCAACCCAAGTTGCGAGCGTCGAACGGCTTGCCTGGGCGTGGGTCACCCGGATCGGGTGACCATGTGTCAGTCAGGCGGCCCCGACGTCGCGGCCCTCCCTGCTAGCGAGCCGTCGCCTCGGCGGCCAGCGGCGCTGGCTCGGCACTCCGCTCGCTCAGCAGCAGCGCGCAGACCGCGCCTACCAGCAGGACGACGGGCATGATCCACAGCGCTCCGCGGTAGTCGTCGAGATCCGGGGAGGCTGGTAGCAGCTTGCCCGGGACGGCCTCGAGGATACCGCCGACGATGAAGCAGATACCGTTCACGATCGCGGAGGCCGAGCCGATCAGGCTCGGCGTCACGGACTCCCCGGCGACGGTGAATCCGAGCATGTGGGTGCCCGCGAAGACGCCGACCGCGAGCATGACGACGGCGCTCGCGCCGGTGCCGTCGGCCGGGCCGTAGATGAACAGCGCGACGGCGACGGTCTGCAGCAGCATGCCGACGACCGCCGGCCACTTGCGGGAGTGCCAGCGGTTGGAGACCACGTTGACCAGCGGCGCCCCGACCGCGAGGCCGAGCCAGGCGAGCGCGGAGAGGACCGCGGCGAAGCCGTCGGAGGCGCCCCGCGCCTCCTGGACCCGTGGCCCCCACAGCACGCCGACGGCGAGCATCGTGCCGAACGACGCTCCCGCGAACAGGGCCGAGAGGACGACCTGGCGGTTGGCGAAACAGGCGCCGAGGTCGTGGAAGATCTCGCCGAACACGCTCGTCCCGGCATGCTCGGCGCGCGCGGCGGCAGCCTGCTCGGGCGTGGCCACGGGGTTGCGGACGATGAACAGGAAGCCGACGACCAGCAGGACGCCGAACGCTCCGAACCCGGCGAGAAGCTGCTCCCAGTCCATGTGATGGAGCATCGCCGAGATGGCGGGCTGGCTGACCGCGGAGCCGAGCGAGGCGAACATCTGCACGAGGCCGAACATCAGCCCGTACTTGGCGCCGTCGAACCACTTGCCGCCGATGTAGCCGGCGCCGACGAAGCCGAACGAGGAGCCGATCGCCAGCACGACCTGTGCGGCCACCAGCGTGCCGAAGTTGCTCGTGGCGGCGTAGAGGAACGCCCCGGCGGTCACCAGTGCGACGGCGATCGTCATCAGCGGGCGGGTGCCGTACCGGTCGAGCAGCGAGCCGGAGAAGAACTGGCTGATCGCGAACGCCCAGGTGTAGATGGAGGCGGCGAGGCTGACCTGGGTCAGGGTGAGGTCGGCGTCCTTCTGGATGTCGGGCGAGACGATGCCGTACCCGGTCTGGATGGCGAAGAGCCAGACCACGAACAGGGTCGCCAGCACCCAGATGGTCCAGGCCTCGGGTCCGCCGATCCGGGCCGGTGCGGTGTCGAGGTGCTCGCCTCCCGTGCTCTCGCCGCGATGGAACATCCGTACGGTGGCGTGGTGGTAAGCGGCGTGTCCGGTCGACATCAGGCGTCCTCTCCGGCCCGGGCGAAGGGCTCCTCGGCATCTCGCTGGTACGCCGGCGCACCGGCGACGTAGGTGGCAGCGACCGCTCGGTCGTCGGCCATGATCGACAGCACGAACATCAGCTCCTCGGTGCTCTCGGCACGCGAAGACCGGTAGTCGAGCAGAGGCGTGGCCTTCGGGTCGAGCACGACGAAGTCGGCCTCCTTGCCGACCTCGAGGGAGCCGATCCGGTCGGCGAGGTCGAGCGCGTCGGCTCCGCCGAGGGTGGCGAGATAGAAGGTCTTGATCGCGTTCATCGGGTACACGTTGAGCTCGGCCACCTTGTACGCCTCGTTCATCGTCTGCAGGATCGAGAAGCTGGTGCCGGCGCCGATGTCGGTGCCCAGCCCCACATACATCGGGTGCTTGGGGTCCTTCGCGTCGTGCACGTGGAAGAGGCCGCTGCCCAGGAACAGGTTCGAGGTGGGGCAGTGCGAGACAGCAGATCCGGTCTCGTGCACGCGTCGGCGCTCGCGGGCGGTCAGGTGCACGCCGTGCGCCAGCACGCTGCGCCGTCCCAGCAGCCCGTAGTGGTCGTACACGTCGAGGTAGCCGCTGCGCTCGGGGAAGAGCGAGCGGACCCACTGGATCTCGCCGACGTTCTCCGAGACGTGGGTGTGCACGAACGTTCCGGGATGCTCCGACCAGAGCGTGCCCGCCGCCCGCAGCTGATCGGGCGTGCTGGTCGGTGCGAACCGCGGCGTGATCGCGTACTGGTTGCGCCCGTGGTCGTGCCAGCGCTCGATCAGCGCCTTCGAGTCGTCGTACGAGCTCTGCGCGGTGTCCAGCAGCGCATCGGGCGCATTGCGGTCCATCATCACCTTGCCCCCGATCATGCGGGTGCCGCGGCGTACGGACTCCTCGAAGAAGGCGTCCACGCTGCTGGGGTACATCGCGCAGAACGTCAGCGCGGTGGTCGTGCCGTTGCGCAGCAGCTCATCGAAGTAGGTCGCGGCCACGTCGGCCGCGTGTGCGGGATCGGCGAAGCGCTGCTCCTCGATGAACGTGTAATGGTTGAGCCAGTCGATCAGCTGTGAGCCGAACGCGCCGATGATGCCGGTCTGCACGTAGTGGATGTGGGTGTCGATGAACCCCGCACAGATCAGCGCGCCCGGGTAGTGCATGACCTCGACGCCCGGCGGCACCCGGTCGGCGATCTCGGCGTACGGCGCGAAGGCCGTGATCACGCCGTCCTCGCACACGATCAGGGCATCCGGGATGTCGACGAAGACGTCGTCGTCGAAGAACGGATCCCCGGTGAAGCTGATCGCGTGGCCACGAACCGCGGTCGTCCTCGAGGTGGCCCCTGAGAGTTCGGGCATGCTCATCTCCCTGTCCGCCGCGAAACGGCATCGATGTCAGACCGTGGTCGCCGCCGTCATGGCCCTCCCTCGACGTGGCGCTCGCTCTCTTCGATGCTTGAGGGACTCCTCCCTCGCGGGCCTCACGAGGAACGGGTGAAGTCCGGCGGGGTTCGACACAGGCTGTCGGACGCGTCCGGCGGACGCCGTCGGATCTGGCGCGCGCCGACGCGGCCCATTGCCGACCTTGGGACAGGCATCGGCCGTTGGCCCAACCACGACGGTCGAGCCCTCGTGCCCGGCGACGTCGGCGGCCTGGCCGTGCTCAGGTGTGCTGTTCGACGTACTGCTCGGGGTCCTTGTCGACCGGCTCGACCCCGGCCCAGTGCCGGGCCTCGTACGTGGCGAACTTGATCGCGATCTCGTGACGGGTCTGCAGGTCGGCGTGCATCCGGAAGTCGGCGAGGTCTTCGCGCTCCTCCTCGCCCATGTGCTCGTCGTTGGCCTCGCGGGCTTCGCGGACGCCCTCCCACCAGGCGTCGCTGCCCACGGGGTTGGCGGCGGCCTTGCGGATCCCGTCGCGGATCTCGTTGTGGTCCTTGATCGCGTCCTCGGTCTCCGGCACCGGCCCGTCGTCGGTGCCCGGCGCACCGTGTCCCAGTCGCAGGACCTCGGGGTAGAAGTAGAGCTCCTCGGCCTCGGCATGCACCTCGAGGAACGCCGCCAACCGGCGCCACAGCACGCCGAGGGTCTCGGTGTCCTCGCGCGGGATCTCGTCGAGTACGGCGAACTGGCGGCGCTGCTCCTGGTGCTGGAACAGGATCAGCTCGGTGATGTCCACGATTCCTCCTGGCCGGTCGGGCCGCCCTGGGCCTCGTCTGACTGTTCAGTCATACCATCCGGTTCCGGCCGGCTCCGGCCGGTTCCGGCCGCCAGGCGTCAGGGCCGGGTCGTCACCGCACCTGGGGCAGGACCTCGCGGCCGTAGAAGTCGATCATCTCCAGGAAGTGCGGGCCCATGTTGGCGAGATAGAGCTCGTCGTAGCCCGCCTCGGCGTACTCCCTGATCTGCTGGAGGTGTTGCTCGACGTCTGGCCCCGCGACGACGGAGTCACGTGTCGAGTCCATCGTCACCAACTGGGTGGCCTGCTCGAAGTGCTCCGGGGTGGGGAGCACCTGGGCGAGCTCCCCGGGGAGGCCCGCGTTCGGCCACAGCCGATGTGCGTGCTGCCAGCCCTCCTCCTGGGTCGGGGCGAAGGCGACCTTGGCTCCCGCCTGGGCCGGCTTTCCGCCGGACGCGTTCTTGAACCGGGCCACGAGGTCGGCGTCGGGGGCGGTGCCGATGTAGCCGTCGCCGATACGGGCCGCCACGTCCACCGCCATCGGTCCGAACGCCGACACGAAGATCTCCGGCGGCGTGTCCGGGACGTTGTAGATCCGGGCATGGTCGACCGTGTAGTGGCGCCCGCGGGTCGTCACGACCTCGCCGGTCCAGAGCTCACGGATGAGCCCGACCGCCTCCTCCAGCATCTCGAGTCGTACCTCGGCCGACGGCCAGGCGCCACCCAGGATGCTCTCGTTGAGGGCCTCGCCGGTGCCGACCCCGAGGGTGAACCGCCCCTCGAGCATCTCCGCGCAGGTGCCGGCCGCCTGAGCGACGATCGCCGGGTGGACGCGCGTCGTCGGGCAGGTCACCGCCGTCGTGACGTGGAGATCGCACACCTGACTGATGGCGCCGATGACGCTCCACACCAGGGGACTGTTGCCCTGCTCGTTGTTCCAGGGGTGGAAGTGGTCGCTGATCCACAGGCCCGAGAAGCCTGCCTTCTCGGCGGCAGCGGCTTGGGCCACCAGCTCAGCCGGTGAGTACTCCTCGGTGGACAGGAAGTAGCCGATACGCATGATGCCTCCTCGCAAAGGTGAGCGGTCAGGGTCGGGTAACCACATCCGGCACAGCGAACGCGTCGGCCTCCCCCGGAGCTGACCGCGTGGTGCGTCAGCGGGTACCAGTCCTGCATGACTGGATGCGGCTGCACGCTGAAGATGAGCCCGAGCGGACCGGCGCCGGAGCGGCTCCGGGCGCGGGAGGCGTGATGTCCCCCTCGGCCTCGGCGGTGCTCTTCGACATCGACGGCACCCTCCTCGACTCGACCTACCACCACGCCCTCGCCTGGCAGCGCGCCTTCGCGCGACACGATCTGGTCGTACCGATGTGGCGGATCCATCGCGCGATCGGCATGGGCGGTGACCGGCTGGTCGCGCACGTGACAGGGGATGCGACCGAGGAACGGCTCGGTGACGCCCTGCGTGAAGCCTGGCGAGCCGAGTACCTGCCGCTGCGGCACGAGGTCGGGCCCCTTCCCGGCGCACGAGAGGTGATCCTCCGGCTTCGCGCGGAGGGCTACCGCGTTGCCGTCGCCTCCTCCGGCGACCCGGAGTTCTCCCGGGAGGCGATCCAGCTACTCGGCGTCGCCGACGACATCGAGGCGCTCACGACCGCCGCGGACGTCGAGGAGTCCAAGCCGGAGCCCGACCTCCTCGGCACGACCTTGGATCGTCTCCCGGGCGTCGAGCACGCCGCCCTCGTCGGCGACACCGTCTACGACGTGCAGTCGGCCGCGCGTGCAGGCTTGTCCTGCATCGGAGTTCGCTCGGGGGGCATCAGCACCGCCGAGCTTCTCGACGCAGGCGCCGCGCTCGTGGTCGACTCGCTCCAGGACCTGATCGACCTGCAGTGGGAGGACCACCTGTCCTGCGTCCGTCGCTGAGCGATTCGGTGGGTCCCTGATGCAGAAGCCCCCCTGATCGGCGTTTCCGCAGGTCAGGGGGTCTTCTCTTTTCGTACCCCGTACCGGATTCGAACCGGCGCTACCGCCGTGAAAGGGCGGGGTCCTGGGCCGCTAGACGAACGGGGCGTGAGCGTCGCTCAGCATAAGGCGCGCTGCGCGAGGCTCCCAATTCAGTACCAGACTCGTGTCCAGGTCGGCCCCGGTCAGTGCAGCTCGACCGCGACACGCTCGCGCAGGTCGGACAGCGAGATGCCGTACGTCTCGCGGACCCGCGCCCCCTCGGGGCCCACGTCGATCACGGCGTGATCGGTGTAGACGCGCGAGACGCAGCCGACGCCGGTGAGCGGCATCGTGCAGGCCTCGACGAGTTTCGAGGAGCCGTCCTTGGCGAACAGCGACATCATCACGAAGACGTCCTTCGCCCCGATCGCGAGATCCATCGCGCCGCCCACGGCCGGGATGTCGCCCGGCCGGCCGGTGCTCCAGTTGGCGAGGTCGCCCTCGTGGCTGACCTGGAACGCGCCCAGGACGCACACGTCGAGGTGGCCGCCGCGCATCATCGCGAAGGAGTCGGCGTGGTGGAAGTACGAGCAGCCGGGCGTCTCGATCACCGGCACCTTGCCGGCGTTGGTGAGGTCGGCGTCCACCTCGTCGCCGACGGCCGCCCTGCCCATGCCGAGCATCCCGTTCTCGGTGTGGAGCACGACTCCCTGATCGGCCGAGAGGTGGTCGGCGATCTTGGTGGGCTGCCCGATGCCGAGGTTCACGAACGACCCCTGCGGGATGTCGGCCGCGATGACGGCGGCGAGCTCGTCCATCGAGAGGGGCTTGTCGGACAGCATCGGCGCCTCGCCGAGCTCGGCGACCTGCTCTGCAGACTCGGCGTGGGTGTTGTCCGGCATCAGCGGGCTCCCTGCACGGTGTAGTGGCGGGCCTCGACCCGGACGACGCGGTCGACGTAGATGGAGGGGGTGACGACGGCCTCCGGGTCGAGCGCACCGGCCTCGACGACGTCGTTGACCTGGACGATGGTGGTGCTCGCGGCGGTGGCCATCACCGGTCCGAAGTTGCGCGCCGTCTTGCGGTAGACGAGGTTGCCGACCCGATCGGCGGTGGACGCGGAGATCAGCGCGTAGTCGCCCTTGATCGGGTACTCGAGGACGTAGTCGCGCCCGTCGATGGTGCGGGTCTCCTTGCCCTCCGCCAGCGGGGTGCCGACGGCCGTCGGGCAGAAGAACGCGCCGATGCCGGCGCCGGCCGCGCGCATCCGCTCGGCGAGGTTTCCCTGCGGGACCACCTCGAGCTCGATCCTGCCCGCGCGGTAGAGCTCGTCGAAGACGTAGGAGTCGGCCTGGCGTGGGAACGAGCAGAGCACCTTGCGGACCCGGCCGGCCTGGAGCAGTGCGGCCAGGCCGACCTCGCCGTTGCCGGCGTTGTTGGCCACGACGGTGAGGTCCTTCGCGCCCTGGCGGATGAGGGCATCGATGAGGTCGAACGGCATCCCGGCCAGGCCGAACCCGCCGACCAGGACGGTGGCGCCGTCCTCGATGCCGGCGACGGCCTCGTCGGCGGTCTCGGTGAAGGAGGTCTTCGCCATCTCAGGCCGCTCCGATCGCGTCGAGGTTCTCCAGCACGACGGCGAGGCCCTGGCCGACGCCGATGCAGATGGCCGCCACGCCATAGCGCTGCCTGCGCTCGCGCAGGACGGCGGCGAGCGTGCCGAGGATGCGTCCGCCCGAGGCCCCGAGAGGATGACCGAGGGCGATCGCCCCTCCCTTCTGGTTGACCAGCTCGCTGTCCTCCAGACCCAGCGCGAGCCAGGCATCGACGCAGACCAGCGACTGGACCGCGAAGGCCTCGTTGAGCTCGACAGCGCCGACCTGGTCCCAGGTGATCCCGGCCCGCGCCAGCGCGCGATTCGCGGCCTCGACCGGCGCGTAGCCGAACGCCTGCGGGTCGAGCGCGAACGCGCCGCGACCCGCGACCCGGGCGATCGGGTCTGCGCCGATGACCTCGGCGGCGTCCTCGCTGCCCAGCAGCACGGCGGAGGCGCCGTCCGAGAGCGGCGAGGCGTTGCCCGCGGTGATGGTGCCGTCCTTGCGGAAGGACGCCTTGAGCCCGGCGAGCCGCTCCGTCGTCGTGTCGGGGCGGATGCCCTCGTCGCGGCTCAGGTCGGCGCCGGGAACCGGCGTCACGAGCTGGTCGAAGAAGCCGTCCTCCCACGCCCGTGCGGCGAGGTGGTGCGAGCGCGCGGCGAACGCGTCCTGCCGCTCCCGGCTCACGCCGAACCGCTCCTGCAGCTGCTCATTGCACTCGCCCAGGGAGACGGTCCACTCCGGCGGCATCGCCGGGTTGACCAATCGCCAGCCGAGCGTGGTCGAGACCGCCGTGACGTCGCCGGCCGGGAAGGCGCGCGAGGGCTTCGGCAGCACCCAGGGGGCACGCGTCATCGACTCGACGCCCCCGGCCAGGACGACGTCCGCGTCGCCGGTCTCGATCTGGCGCGAGCCGATCATCGCCGCGTCCAGGCCCGATCCGCACAGCCGGTTGACCGTCGTCGCCGGGATGCTCGTCGGCAGGCCGGCGAGCAGGCCCGCCATCCTCCCGACGTTGCGGTTGTCCTCGCCAGCGCCGTTGGCGTTGCCCCAGACGACCTCGTCGATCGCGGCGGCCTCCAGGCCCGGCACCCGCGCGAGCAGGCCGGTGATCGCGGCCGCTGCCAGGTCGTCGGTACGGGTCTCGGCGAGCGCACCGCCGAACCTGCCGAAGGGCGTACGCGACGCGGCGTAGACGAAAGCAGTCATGTCTCGACCCTAGGCGCTGTCTCCCATAGGCTGAAGTATCAATATCCCGCTCGATTAGTATGCTGGACGTATGGATCTGCGGCAGCTGCGCTACTTCGTCGCCGTCGCCGAGGAGCGCCACTTCGGGCGTGCGGCCGAGCGCCTGCACATGGCCCAGCCGCCGCTGTCCCAGGCGATCCGACAGCTCGAGGCCGAGCTCGGGGTCACCCTGCTGACGCGCACCACCCGCCGCGTCGACCTGACCGAGGCCGGCCGGGTCTACCTCGAGCGGGTGCGCGGCATCCTCGGCGACGTCGAGCAGTCGGCCGACCTGGCCCGCCGGGTCGCGGCCGGATCGGTGGGCCACCTCACCGTCGGCTGCGTCGGCACGGCGACGTACAGCGTGCTGCCGGCGCTCTCCCGGCGACTGGCCGCCGAGCTGCCGGGCGTCGACTTCTCCTTCCGCGGCGAGATGCTCGCGCCCGACCAGGTGACGGCGCTGCACGACGGAGCGATCGACGTGGCGCTGCTGCGACCGCCGGTGACAGACCCGTCCCTCACGGTCGAGACGCTGCGTCGTGACCGGCTGATGGTGGCGCTGCCCGGGGACCACGCGCTCTCCGCACGCAAGCAGGTGGCGGCGCGCGACCTCGCCGGCGTCGACCTGATCGTGCACTCGGCCGAGCGACGCGCGGTGATGTACGGGGTCGTGCTGCGGCTGCTGCACGACGCCGGGGTCGAGCCCCGCATCCGGCACGAGGTCGGCGAGACCTCGACCCTGCTCACCCTGGTCGCCGGCGGGCTCGGTGCCGCGATCGTGCCGGAGCCGGTGATGGCGCTCGCCCTGGAGGGCGTGGCGTTCCGGCCGCTCGTGCAGCCGACCGCCGGCGTCGACCTCGCCGTGGCGTACCGGACGGACCGCTCGGAGCCCCATCTCCAGCGGACGGTGGAGATCATCCGCGCCCTGGTGAGCGGGTAGGGCGTCGCGCAAAGTGTCACCGAGACACTTACGGGCAGAAGTGACAGAACGCAACTGTCACCGATGCCGCGAAGTGTCACGGTGACAGTTTGGAACTGTCACCGTGACAGTTGCGGCATCCGCACCTACCCCTCGCCGAGCACCTGCTTGGCGACGGCGAAGGCGCTGTTCGCCGCCGGCACGCCGACGTAGACCGCCGACTGCAGCAGCACCTCGATGATCTCCTCGCGACTCAGCCCGTTGCGCAGGGCGGCGCGGAGGTGGAACTCGAGCTCGTCGAAGTGGCGTCCGGCGACCAACGCGGTCAGCACGGCGATGGACCGGTCCCGTCGGGCCAGCCCCGGCCGGGTCCAGATCTCGCCCCAGGCATAGCGGCTGATGAAGTCCTGGAAGTCACGGGTGATCCCGGTCGTGCCCGCGATCGCCCGGTCGACGTGGGCGTCGCCGAGTACCTGCCGGCGTACGGTCATCCCGGCCGGCACCCGGTCGTGCGCGAGATGGGCCTCGATGAGGCTGGCCACCGTCCGCGGCGCCTCGGCCGGCGCGAGGTGTGCCACCGCGTCGAGCTCGACGAAGCGGGCCCCGCGGATCCGGGCCGCGTGCTCCCGCAGCGTGGCGGCGGGCGTGGGCTGGTCCTCGGCGCCGCCGACGGCGAGCACCGGCAGGTCGATCCCGCCGAGCCGGTCGATGAGGTCGAAGCCGCCCAGCGCCTCGCAGACCAGGGCATAGCTCTCCGCGTCCGCGTGCTGCAGCGACTGCAGCAGCGCCGTGCCGATCTCGGGGCTGCGCTCGAGGAAGCCGGCGCCGAACCAGCGCTTCGCCGACGCCTCGACCACCGCGGGCGTTCCGGAGGCGCGCACGGTGGCGGCGCGCTCCGCCCAGGACTCGGGGGTGCCGATCCGGGCACCGGTGCAGAGCACCGCGACACCGCTCAGCCGCTCCGGCGCGTCGAGGGCCAGCTGCAGCCCGACCGCGCCGCCGACCGAGTCACCCGCGTAGCCGAAGACAGCGCCTCCGAGGGTCCGCTCCACCGCGCCGACCACGCCGGCGGCGAGGTCGGCGATGGTGAACGGCTCCGTCGTCGGGGCACCGTGGCCGTGGCCGGGAAGCTCCCAGCCGACGACGTGGTGTCGCTCGCCCAGCAGCGCGGCGGCCTGTCCCCACAGGGCGGTCACCGAGGTGCCGAGCGAGGGACCGACGACCAGGAGCGGACGCCCCTCCTCGCCGGCGAGGTGGACGAGGGAAAGCTCCATCAGAGGTCACTCCAGACCCGAGCGGCGCGCTCGAGGATGTCGTCGATGTAGGGGTCGTTGAGGCCCAGGTACGCGCCCTCGGTGCCGCCGCCGGACATGCTGCGCTGCTCGGCGCGCAGGGTGCCCTCGGCCGCGCCGGCGCGAGCGGCCATCCGGTCGACGTCGACGACCAGACCCGCGAGCAGGTCCACCGCCTGCGCGGCGGCGACGACGCTGCGCCGGGCGAGCGTCGCGACGGTCTCCCACTCCGCGTGCCAGCCGCCGTCGGGACGCTCGTCGACGTAGGAGGCGGCGGCGGTGTGCAGCGTCGCGGCCAGCCCCGGGGCGGCCAGGGCGTGCCGGCGCAGCAGGATCGACAGCACCGGATTGGCCTTGCCCGGCATCGTCGAGGAGCCGCCGCCGGCGCCCTCGCGCAGCTCGGCGATCTCGGGGCGCGAGAGCAGCGCGATGTCCCCCGCCATGTGTCCCCAGGCGTCGGAGAGCGCGACCAGCGCGTCGGCGGTCGCGGCGAGCGGGTTGCGGCCCCGGGTGTGCCAGGGCGTCCCGCCCTGGAGGTCGAGGTCCCGTGCGACAGTGCGTACGAGGGACGCGGCCGTCCCGATCGGGTCGTCCTGCTCGCGCGCCAGCTCGACCACGGCCGCGAGCGTGCCCGCGGCTCCCCCGATCTGGACCGGCAGCTCCTCTCGGACCCGGCGCAGACCGGCGGCGGCCTCCGAGAGCCCGGCGAGCCACTGGGCGGACTTGAGCCCGAAGGTGATCGGGACCGCGTACTGGGTCAGGGTGCGGCCGGCCATCACCGAGCCGCGGTGATCGCGGGCCAGTCGCGCCAGGGCGCGCGCGGCCTGCTCGGTGTCGGCGAGGACCCGGTCGACGGCGTCGCGCAGGCACAGCACGAGCGCGGTGTCGACGACGTCCTGCGAGGTCAGGCCGCGATGTACGTCGGGGCTCTGGGCGCGCAACGCCGCGACCAGCGGGATCACCGGGTTGCCGCCGGACTCCGTACCGGCGGCGATCTCCGCGATCGGCGGCACCACGAGCCGGACGGTGCCGGCGGCCAGCCCGGCGGCGGCGAGGCCGTCGAGCCAGGCCTGCTCGACCCGGACCATCGCGGCGAGGAACGCCTCGTCGGTGCCGAGGTCGCCGGCCCGCGCGTCACCCGGCCACAGCAGGTCAGCCATGGGTGAGGAAGACGGTCTCGCGCTCGCCCTGCAGGTGGATGTCGAACCGGAGTCCCTGGGTGTCGGCCACGGCGATCAGCGTGCCACGCTCCTCCTGCGAGAGCGAGGACAGCAGCGGGTCCGCGCCGTTCGCCGGGTGGTCGGGCAGGTAGATCCGGGTGAGCAGCCGGTCCAGCAGGCCGCGGGCGAAGACGGCGACGGCGAAGAAGGGGGCACGGCCGTCCTCGGTCGCGCCGGGCAGCAGCGTGGAGAACGAGTAGTGTCCGGTCGCGTCCGTCGAGCAGCGCCCGAAGCCGGTGAACGTCCAGCCGTCGCGGCCGATCGAGCCGGCGGCCCGCGGGACCCGACCGTCGGGATCGGCCTGCCAGATCTCGATCAGGGCGTCGGGGATCGGTGCGCCGGCGCCGTCGAGGACGTCGCCGTGCAGCCGGATGGCGCCCACCGAGCCGGCGGGCACGAGCTCGTTGTCGCCGGCGTACGGCAGCGCCTGGCCGTAGAAGGGACCGATCGTCTGGCCCGGAGTAATGACCGGGGTGGTGACGCGTGCGGTGCTCATGCGTGGGCCTCCTCGGGCTCCATCCAGGTGCGGCCGCTTCCGGACAGGACGATGTCCCAGCGGTAGCCCATGCTGTGGTCGGGCACGGTCAGGTCGTGGTCGTACGTCGCCAGGAGCGCCTCGCGCGCCCGCTGGTCGGTGATCGCCTGGTAGATGGGGTCGAGCGCGAACAGCGGGTCGCCCGGGAAGTACATCTGGGTGATGAGCCGCTCGGTGAACTGGCTTCCGAACAGCGAGAAGTGGATGTGCGCGGGCCGCCAGGCGTTGCGGTGGTTGCCCCACGGGTACGGACCGGGCTTGATGGTCCGGAACCAGTACTCGCCGTTCGGGCCGGTCAGGCAGCGGCCCACGCCGGTGAAGTTCGGGTCGAGGGGCGCCGGGTGCTGCTCGTTCTTGTGGACGTAGCGACCGGCGGCGTTGGCCTGCCAGATCTCGACGAGCTGGCCCGCGACCGGGCGTCCGTCGCCGTCGACGATGCGGCCGGTGACGGTGATCCGCTCGCCGAGCGGCTCGCCGAAGACCTGGGAGTTGGTGCCGGCGTGGGCACCGATCGTCAGGTCCGCCTCGAGCGGGTGGACGTCGCGCTGCCCGAAGCACGGGGCGACCCGCTCGATCGTCTCCGGATCGGCGTGGCGCGGGTCCTTGGTGGGGTGGCGCAGGACGCTCGAGCGGTACGGCGGGTAGTCGACCCGCGGCTGCGGGCCCTGCCCCGGGCTCGCCTGCGCGGCGATGTCGGCGATCTCGGCGGAGATCTCCTGTTGGGTGCTGGTCACCCGCCGACAGTAGGACCCGGCCACCGCGCCATGGCAGGCTGGACTTCCACTCATCGGAAGGACGCGCATGTCCGGGCCCTCGGTCACCTCCCGCGCGCTGGCGGCGCTCGGGGCGTTCGACGCGCGACACCGCGAGCTCACCCTGAGCCAGGTCGCGGAGCGGGCGTCGCTGCCGCTGTCGACCACGCACCGGCTGCTCGCCGAGCTGACCGCCTGGGGCGCCCTGCGGCGGCTGCCGTCCGGCTCGTACGTCATCGGCCGCCGACTGTGGGACCTCGGGATGCTCGCCCCCGTCCAGACCGGGCTGCGCGAGGCGGCCTCCCCGTTCCTGCACGACCTGTACGGCGCGACCCTGGAGACCGTCAACCTGGCCGTGCGCGACGGCCGTGAGGCGCTGTACGTCGAGCGGCTCGCCGGTCATCGCTCGGTGCCGATCCTCAGCACGATCGGCAGCCGTCTGCCGCTGCACGCGGTCGGGGTGGGGAAGGTGCTGCTGGCCCACGCCCCGGACGAGGTCCGACAGGCCGTCCTCGACGCCCCGTTGAGGAGGTTCACCTCGTACACGGTGACCTCGCCGACACGGCTGGCACGCGAGCTGGATCGCGTCCGCGCCGACGGCTACGCCACCACCGTCGAGGAGATGAGCGCCGGCGCCTGCTCGGTCGCGGTGCCGGTCACGCTCGAGGGGACCGTCGTCGCGGCGGTCGGCTTCGTCGTCCCCGACCTGCGCCGGACCCGCCCACGGCTGGTCGCCGCGCTCCAGGTGGCGGCGCAGGGCATCGCGCGCAGCCTGGCGTGATCAGTCGACCGCGTCAGTCGACCGGCGTCAGTCGACCGGCGTCAGTCGACCGGCGGCATGCCCACGGTGTGGAAGGTCTCGATCGTCTTCAGGCCCCAGGCCTGGCCCTTCTTGCGCTCCTCCTCGGTCCAGGTGATCAGCGGCCAGTCCGGCGCCAGCACCAGGCGGGTGAGCGGGTTGCAGAGCTCGATGCGGTTGCCGCCGGGCTCGTAGACGTAGAGGAAGAACGTCTGCTGGATCGCGTGCTTGTGCGGGCCGGTCTCGATCTTCACGCCGTTGTCGAGGCACAGGTCCGCCGCGCGCAGGATGTCCTCGCGGCTGTCGGTGGCGAACGCGATGTGGTGCAGGCGACCGCTGGATCCGGTCCAGTCCTCGGTGTAGACCACGTCGTACGACTTGTTGTTGAAGGTCAGCCAGCGCGCGGCGACCCGGCCGGTGTCGAGCCTGATCTGCTCGGTCGGACGCCCGCCGAGCCGGTGCTGGATCCAGTCGGAGTTGGCCTCGACGTCCGAGCCGAGGAAGTTGACGTGGTCGAGGCGGCGGACGCCGACGCCCTGGATCGGCTTGGCCTGTGGCTGGTTCTTCAGCCCGGGGCGCAGCGCCTCCGGCGCCTGGTACCACCGTGTCTCGTAGTAGAGCGCGAACTCGTGGCCGTCCGGGTCGCGGGTGAGGTAGGTGCGTCCGGTCCCGGCCCGCCCGTCGACCCATTCGCCGTGTCCACCGGCAGCCTCGATCGCCTCGACGCGGCGCTGCAGGGCCTCCGGGCTGGCCGCGCGCAGCGCCGTCCGGCGCACGCCGGTCGTCTCGTGCGGCGTCAGGATCAGGCTGGTCTGCTCGTAGTCGTCGAAGGTGCGCAGCAGGACCGAGTCGCCGTCGCGGCCGCACTCGGTGAGGCCGAGGATCTGGGTGAAGAACCAGGTGCTGCCCGCGAGGTCGGGGGTGAGCAGCTCGACGTGACCCAGGTGGGCGATGTCGTGCAACGGGGCGGTGTTCATCTGGTACTCCTTGCGTTGTCAACTGGTCTTGTTCCCACCGGCTGAATGTCAACAATTCTGTTAACATTTCCGGCATGCGCACCGTCCCCGTGGTCACCCAGGCCGACGTCGTCGCCGCCGTACGGCGCTCGATCCTGGCCGGCGACCTCGTCCCCGGCCAGCGCCTCGTCGAGGCGGAGCTGTCGGAGACGTACGGTGCCGCCCGCGGTGCGGTGCGTGGCGCGCTGTTCGACCTGACCCACGAGGGCCTGGTCGAGCGGATCGCCAACCGTGGCGCCCGGGTGCGGGTGGTCAGCGTCGAGGAGGCGCTGCAGATCACCGAGGTCCGGATGGCGATCGAGGGGCTGTGCGGTCGCCGGGCCGCCGAGCAGGTCGGCGACGAGGAGGTCGCGGAGCTGCGCGGCCTGGGCGAGGAGATGGTCGCCGCGGTCGAGAGCGGCGACGTGTCGACCTACTCGGCGCTGAACCAGCGGCTGCACGAGCGCGTGATCGCGCTGGCCGACCAGCCGGTGGCGGCCGAGCTGCTCGGCCGGCTGCGCGCGCGCAACGTCCGGCACCAGTTCCGGCTCGCCTACCGGCCCGGACGCCCCCAGGTCTCGCTGCCGCAGCACCTCGCCATCATCGACGCGGTCTGCCGCCGCGACCCCGACGCGGCGGAGGCGGCCGTCCAGGCTCACCTGGGCAGCGTCATGGACGCGCTGCGGGAGTCGCACGACACGCACCTCGCCTGACACCGGACCCGCTCTCAGGCCTCCTCGCCCTCGGGGCGCTTGCCCGCCTTCGCACTCTGGATGAGCTCGTAGACGTGCGCCCGCAGCTCGCCGAAGCGGGCCGAGGAGCGGGTGTTGAGCTGATCGCGCTCGTCCGGCAGGTCGATGTGGACGTCCTCGAGGATCACCGTCGGCCGGTTGCTCAGCACCAGGACGCGCTGCCCCAGGTAGACGGCCTCCTCGATGTCGTGGGTGACGAAGAGGACGGTGACGCCGAGACGGCGCCACAGCTCGCGGACCAGGTCCTCCAGGTCCGCACGGGTCTGGGCGTCGACGGCCGCGAACGGCTCGTCCATCAGCAGGACCGACGGCTCGTAGGCGACCGCGCGGGCGATCGCCACCCGCTGCTGCATGCCGCCGGAGAGCTGCCAGGGGTGCGCATCGTCCATGTCGGACAGCCCGACCGCCTCCAGCGCGGCGTCGACCTTCTGCCGACGCTCTACCTTGCCGAGGCCCTTCTCCTTGAGCGGGAGCTCGACGTTCTGCCGGACGGTCATCCACGGGAAGAGCGAGCGACCGTACTCCTGGAAGACGACGGCCATGCCCGCAGGCGGGCCCTTCACGATCGACCCGTCGAGGACCACCTCGCCCGCGGTGGTGTCGAGGAGGCCGGAGATGCAGCGCAGCAGGGTCGTCTTGCCGGCACCGGACGGGCCGACGATGCAGACCAGCTGCCCCCGACCGACCGTGAAGGTGAGGTTACGGACCGCCTCGACCTGTCGATCGCGGCTGGCGTAGATCTTCTTGAGGCCCTTGACCTCCAAGACGTCGGTCACGGCTTCTCCTGCGCTGCTGTCGCTGTGCTGGGTGGGGGTCTGAGTCAGGTAGTCGGCCATGTCAGGCTCCTCGGTCGGCCTGCCGCAGGCCGCGGTACCACGCCAGTGCGTAGTGCTCCACGATCTGGAAGGCGATGGACAGGGCGACGCCGATGAGGCCGAGCAGGATGATGCCGGTCCACATCTGCGGGATGGCGAACGCCCGCTGGAAGTTCACGAAGCGCGAGCCGAGGCCGGAGCTGGCCCCGAAGAGCTCGCTGATGACCATCAGGATCACGCCGACCGAGAGCGCCTGGCGGGCACCGGCGGCGATCTGCGGGCTCGCGCCGGGGAGCACGATGCGCAGCAACCGGGTGTGCGTCCGCACGCGGTACGAGCGGGCCGTGTCGAGCTGGACCTCATCGAGGCCGCGGACGCCCTCGACGGTGTTGAGCAGGATCGGCCAGACCGAGCCGAGCGCGATGGTGATGATCTTCGGGGCCCAGCCGGTGTACCCGGTGAAGAGGGCCACGACCGGCACCAGCACCGGCGGCGGGATGGCGCGGAAGAACTCCAGCAGCGGCTCGCACAGCGCCCGCAGCCACGGCACCAGGCCGAGCGCGATGCCGATCACGACACCGAAGAGGAGCGCGAGGGCATACCCGATCAGCAGCCGCAGGATAGAGGGGAGGACGTCGTGCCACCACGACGAGCGCGGCCAGGCGTCGGGGAACGCCTGCAGGATGTGGCGCAGCGACGGCCAGTAGAAGCTGGTGGAGCCGTCGGAGGCGACCCACCAGATGGCGAGCAGCACGACCGGCAGGGCGATCGCGAGCACGACCTGCTTGAGGTAGAAGACGGCGCGCATCAGGCGATGTCCTTACGGATCGAGGGGTGCCAGCGCAGCAGGTGACGCTCGAGTCGCCGGGCGCCGAGGTTGACCACCACACCGAGCAGGCCGACCACGATGATCAGCGCGTACATGCCGGCGTGGGCGCCGGACTGCTGCGCACGGGTGATGAGGCTGC
Organism: Nocardioides sp. JCM 18998; assembly: GCF_055391535.1. Classification (NCBI taxonomy): domain Bacteria; kingdom Bacillati; phylum Actinomycetota; class Actinomycetes; order Propionibacteriales; family Nocardioidaceae; genus Nocardioides; species Nocardioides sp. JCM 18998. The sequence continues at coordinate 1,771,339 of NZ_AP043886.1, read as the reverse complement.
CCAGGCCGGGGACGCCGACGAGCAGCTCGGCGGTGATCTCGAGGATGAGCGCGACCGCGGCGGCGAGGCGGAAGCCGGTCATCACGTACGGCAGCGCCGTCGGCCACACCACGGTGCGCAGCACCGCCCGTCGCGAGAAGCGGTAGGAGCGCGCGGTGTCGCGCACGACCGGGTCGACGTCGGCGACGCCGTACATCACCTGGACCAGCACCTGCCAGAAGGCGGCGTAGACGACCAGGATCAGGCCGGACTGGATCTTGCTGCCGTAGAGCAGCACGACCAGCGGGATCAGCGCGACCGACGGGATCGGGCGCAGGAACTCGATGGTCGAGGCGGTCAGGGTGCGCAGCACCGGGACCGAGCCGAGGATGATGCCCGCCACGAGCCCCGCGACCATCGCGATCGCCAGGCCCAGGGCCCAGCCGCGGGCGGTGTCGGCGAGGGCGGTCCAGAAGGCGCTGCGCCCGAGCAGCTCCCCGAAGGCGCGCATCACCTGGTGGAACGGCGGGAGGTAGCGCTTGTTGACCACCCCGGTCGCGGGGAGGATCTCCCACACCAACGCGGCGGCCGCGAGACCCGCGACGCCCAGGAGGGCGTCACGGGCCGTGGCGTTGAGGCGAACGGTCACGGAAGCAGCTTGTCCAGGTCGGGAGCGGTCTTGTACAGGCCGTCCTGGACGGCCAGGTCCGAGAGCTTCTGCACCGCGTCGCGATCGATCGTGGTGGGGAACTTCGGCAGCGTGATCTTGGCGAGGGTGGCCGCGTCGATGTCGGTGTACGTGGTGAGGATGTCGCGGGTCTCGTCCTCGTGCGCAGCGGCGTACTCCAGCGACTTGTTCATCGCGTCGGTGAACTCCTTGACCACGTCGGGGTTCTTCGAGGCGTAGTCGCCGGAGGTGAAGTAGGCGCCGATCTCGAGGCTCGGGTCGGTGGCGGCGTAGTTGGAGCCGAGGTTGGTGTCGCCGGCCGCGACGGCCTGGGTCAGGAAGGGCTCGACGAGCTGGCCGGCGTCGACGTCGCCCTTCTCGACGGCCGGCTCGATGTCGGGGAAGCCGAGCTCGACGTACTGGATGCCCGACGGGTCGCCGCCGTCCTTGCGGACCATCTCGTTGATCGTGGTCGTGTTGATGTTATTGAGCGTGTTGACCGCGATCTTCTTGCCGGCCAGGTCCTTCGGGGACTTGATCGGGCTGCCGGCCGGGACCACGACGCCGCCGAAGTCCTTGGCCACATCCCCGGTGGTGGCGTTGCCCGCCGCCACGACCTTGAGGTCGAGACCGGTGGAGGATCCGAGCAGCAGCGAGGTCAGGTTGCTGAAGCCGAACTGGTACTGCCCGGCCACCACGGCCGGGGTGATCGCGGCGCCGCCCTGAGCGGTCGCGAGCTTGACGTCCAGGCCCTCGTCGGAGAAGAAGCCCTGCTTGATGCCCAGGTAGATCGGGGCGACGTCGACGATCGGGATGACGCCGACGGTGATCGTGGTCTTGCCGCCGCCCGAGCCGGCGTTGTCGGTGGAGTTGTCATCGCTGCTGCCACAGGCGGTGGCGAGCGCGAGCGGCAGCGCGAGCGCGGCGAAGGTGGCCAGCGGGCGGCGCAGGGACCGGTACATCGGAGACTCCTCTAAGTCGGGTCGCCCAGGCGGGCGCCATCAGTGTGGTCGCCGTCACAGACGATTGTCAACAATCTTCGTGACGATGTTGTCGAACAGTTATCGCTGCATCACGGACTCGCGCTGTCCCCGGTCGTCGGCCCGGATCGCGGGCGTGGTCGGGAGGCTCTCCTCGGGCCAGTAGAGCCGCCGCGGGTTGTCGACCAAGAGGCGCTGTTGCGCCTGCGCGGTCGGCGCGATCCGCGCGACGAAGTCGACGAGGAGCCCGTCGTCGGGCATGTGGCCCGTGAGGTTGGGGTGCGGCCAGTCGGTGCCCCACAGCACCCGGTCGCCGAACTCCTCGACCACGCGGCGCGCGAACGGCACCACGTCGGCGTACGCATGCTGCTCGCCGTCGAGCGCCGGCGGGCCGGAGACCGAGAGCCGCTCCGGGCACGACACCTTGCACCAGATGTCGTCGCGGGCGCGCAGGAGCTCGAGGAACGCCGCGAACGCGGGGCCGTCGGCGCCCTCGGCCACGTCGGGCCTGCCCAGGTGGTCGATCACCAGCGGCACGGGGAGGGTGAGGAAGAAGTCCCGCAGCCGGGGCAGGTCGGCGGCCTCGAAGTAGAGGACGACGTGCCAGCCCAGCGGCGCGATCCGCTCCGCGATCGCGCGCAGCTCCTCGACCGGCGCGACGTCGACCAGGCGCCGGACGAAGCTGAAGCGAACGCCCCGCACCCCGGCCTCGTGCAGCTCGCGCAGCGTCTCGTCGGTGACGTCGGCGCCGACCGCGGCGACGCCGCGAGCGCGGCCGCCCGAGGCCAGCAGGGCGTCGAGCATGGCGCTGTTGTCCGTGCCGTGGCAGGTGGCCTGCACGATGACGTTGCGGTCGAGGCCGAGGTGGTCCCGCAGGGCGAAGAGCTGCTCCTTGGAGGCGTCGCACGGGGTGTACCTCCGCTCCGGCGCGAAGGGGAACACCGCCCCGGGGCCGAAGACGTGGCAGTGGGCGTCGACCGCGCCCGCCGGCAGCACGAGGCGCGGCAGGCTCGGGTCGGCGCACCAGTCCAGCCAGCCGGGGGTCTTCTCGTAGGCGGTCACGGGGTCAGTCCACGTACCGCAGGCCGAGCTCGGCCAGCGAGCCGCGCATGTCGTAGAGGTCGAGCCCGAGCTCGCCGGCCTCGAAGCGGTCGCGCTTGGCGCCCTCGTTGGCCTCCCGTCGCGCCGCCGCCTCGGCGACCTCGGCCGCCCGTTCGCGGGGTACGACGACGACGCCGTCGACGTCCGCGACCACGACGTCGCCGGGACGGACCAGCGCGTTGGCGCACACGACAGGGACGTTGACCGAGCCGAGGGTGGCCTTGACGGTGCCCTTGGCGCTGATCGCGCGGGCGAAGACCGGGAAGCCCATCCGCTCCAGGTCCGCGACGTCGCGCACGCCGCCGTCGATGACCAGGCCGCGGGCGCCCCGGGCGCGGAACGAGGTGGCGAGCAGGTCGCCGAAGAAGCCGTCCTCGCTCTGCGTCGTGCAGGCGGCGACGACGACGTCGCCCTCCCGGACCTGCTCGGCCGCGACGTGGAGCATCCAGTTGTCGCCCGGCTGGAGCAGGACGGTGACGGCGGTGCCGCACAGCCGCGCGCCCGTCCAGGCGGGCCGGACGTACGGGCGCATCAGACCGACCCGGCCCAGCGCCTCGTGGACGGTCGCGACGCCGAAGCCCGAGAGCGCCGCCACGGCGGCCGGGTCGGCGCGGGTGATCGCGGTGTGCACGACGCCCAGCTCGGTGTGCTCCACAGGTCAGCTCTCCTTGCTCGTACGGGCTTCCAGCCGCGCGGCGAGGCGCGGGTAGACGCGCAGCGCGTTGCCGGCGTAGACCGCCTCGCGCTGGGCCGGGGACAGGTTCGGGGTGGCGTCGACGTACCGCAACGTGTCGTCGAAGTGGTGCCCCGTCCGCGGGTCGACGTCGCGCACGGCGCCGATCATCTCGCTGGCAAAGAGGATCGCTTCGCTGGGGATGACGCGGGTGAGCAGGTCGATCCCGGGCTGGTGGTAGACGCAGGTGTCGAAGGAGACGTTGCGCAGCAGCTCCTCGGGCTCGGGCTTCCCGAGCGCCATCGCGAGCCCACGGAAGCGGCCCCAGTGGTACGGCACCGCGCCGCCACCGTGCGGGATCACGAACCGGAGTGTCGGGAAGTCCGCGAACAGGACATCGCCGCCCTGGACCAGCTGCATGAACGCGGTGGTGTCGGCGTTGAGGTAGTGCGCCCCGGTGGTGTGGAAGGCGGGGTTGCACGAGGTCGAGACGTGGATCATCGCCGGGAGGTCGTATTCGACCATCGCCTCGTAGATCGGGTACCAGCTGCGGTCGGTGAGCGGCGGCGCGCTCCACCGTCCGCCCGACGGGTCGGGGTTGAGGTTGATCGTGACGGCGCCGAGCTCCTCGACGCTCCGACGCAGCTCGGGCAGGCAGGTGGCGGGATCGACGCCCGGGGACTGCGGCAGCATCGCGCCCGGCGCGAACCGGTCGGGATAGAGGGCCGAGACCCGGTGGACCAGGTCGTTGCAGATCCGAGCCCAGGTCGAGGAGACCTCGAGGTCGCCGATGTGGTGGGCCATGAAGCTGGCTCGCGGGGAGAAGATCGTCAGGTCGCTGCCGCGCTCGTCCATCAGCCGGAGCTGGTTGCCCTCGATCGCCTCGCGCAGGTCGTCGTCGGTGATCCGCAGCTCGTCGGGGCTCGGCGCTGCCGCCGCGTCACCGACGGCGGCGACCTGCCGCTCGCGCCACACCCCGAGGGCGGCAGGCGCCGTGGTGAAGTGGCCGTGGCAGTCGATGATCATGCGGCGGAGGCTCCTGTGGGTGACCCGGACGAAGGAGCCCTCACGCTCGCACTGTGACCTCCGCCTCGTCAGCGGCACTTCCGCCTGGCGGAAGTCACGCTTTGGTCACGGACTCGTCCTCGCGGGCATGGGCTCGCCGGCCGAGCTCCTCGGAGATCCCGAAGACCGCGTTGAGCAGCGGCTCGTGCAGCGTCCGGGTACGGCCCGCGCCCCGGGCGGCGACCACGATGCCGAGCGCGGCGGTGACCGGGCCCGTACGCCCGATGCGGACCGGTGCGGCGACGGCGACCGTCTTCTCGGAGAGCTGGCGATCGCTCACCATGACCTGCTCGCGGCGGATCCCGGCGAGCTGCTCGCGCAGCACCTTCGGGTCGGTCACGCTGTGCTGGGTCCAGGCGTGCAGCGGAGCCTCCAGCACCGCCTCCTGGATCTCGGCCGACGCGTGCGCGAGCAGCACCCGGCCCATCGCCGTGGCGGTCAGCGGGAAGCGTGAGCCGACCATCGTGACGAGGTCGACCGAGCGGTGGCCGGCGATCCGCTCGACGAAGACCAGCTCGGTGCCCTCGCGCACCGCGAGCTGGATGTTCTCGTGGGTGCCCTCGTAGAGGTCCTGCATGAACGGCAGGGCGACGTCCCGCAGGATCTGGGTGCGCGGAGCACCCGAGGCGATCTCCCACAGCCGCAGCCCGACGTGCCACCGGCCATCCTCGCCGCGCTCCAGCGCACCCCACCGGGCGAGCTCGGCGACCAGCCGGTGGGCCGTGCTCAACGCGAGTCCGGCGCTCGCCGCGATCTCGGAGAGGGTGAGCTCCTGACGCTCGCGGTCGAAGGCCGACAGCACCGCCAGGAGCTTGCCGGCCGCTGTCGGCCGTTCGCCGGGGGAGGTGCTCACGGTGGCTAGTCTCTCAGCCGTGACGCTCCTCGGACTCTCCTCGATGGCCACCCGACTGCTGCTCGCCGACATGGTCGAGCAGGTCCTCTCCCCCGCCGGGATCGAGATCGCCTTCGAGGCGGGCGGGGGTGTCGCGGTCGCCGGACGGGTGCGCGCGGGCGAGGCCGCGGACGTGCTGGTCCTCGCCGACGACGCGATGGCGGCGCTCGCGGAGGAGGGGTACGTCGTCGCGGGCTCGCTGCGCCCGCTCCTCGTCTCCCAGGTCGTTGCGGCGGTCCCCGCGTCTCCAGGCGCTGCGGGCGGCCCGGCCCTCGCGACCGAGGAGGACCTGCGCGCCCTGCTGCTCGGTGCGTCGCGGATCGGCTACTCCACCGGCCCGAGCGGCACCGCCCTGGTCGCGCTGATCCGATCCTGGGGCCTGGCCGAGTCGGTCGAGCCGAAGCTCGCCCAGGCGCCCGCCGGCGTCCCGGTCGGCACGATGCTCGTCTCCGGCGACGCGGATCTGGCGTTCCAGCAGCGCAGCGAGCTGCTCGGCATGGCCGGCGTCACGGTGCTCGGGCCGCTGCCCGGCGGCGCCGCGATCACCTCGACCTTCACCGGCGGCGTGCTCGCCTCGGCGTCGGACCCCGGAGCGGCCGCGCGCGTCCTCGATCTTCTCGCCGGTACGGGCGCCACCGCGCTCGTCGTGCGGCACGGCATGCAGCAGCCCCGCTGATCCGGCCGCCGGCCCCGCGGTAAGCGTTCAGGGATCGAGCCTGTCGACCTCCGGCCGTCGGTCGCGCGGGGATCGAGCCTGTCGAGATCCGGTCTCGACACGCTCGACCTCCCGCGGGTCTCGACGAGCTCGACCTCCGGCCGTGATCAGTCGAGGTAGGGGTCGGCCCAGGCGCTGACGATCCGGGCGGCGCGCTGCGCCTGTCCCGGTGCGGTGAGCAGGTGGTCCGAGCCCTCCAGCGACACGAAGCTGCGCGGGTGGCGGGCCAGGTTGAAGATCTCGCTGGCGTTGTCGATGCCCACCGTCACATCGGTCGGCGAGTGCATCACGAGCAGCGGGCGGTGCAGCTTCGGAATCACGTCGTGCAGCTGAGCGCGACGGACGTCCTCGACGAAGGCCCGCTTGAGGGTGAGCGCCTTGGACCCACCCGCCAGCCACTGGGCCTCGCCATCGGCGAGCACGCGGTCGATCACCGCGTCGTACTGGTGCTCGGCGTGACTCGGGTCAGACGGCGCCCCGACGGTCGCCACCGCGGCCACGCTCGAGACCTCGCCGGCCGCGGCGAGCACGGCGCAGCCACCCCACGAGTGCCCGACGACCAGGCGGGCCGGCGTGCCGCGCTCGGCCATGAACATGAGGGCCCGCACGGTGTCGGCCACCTTCACCGTGAACGAGCCGTCACCCCAGTCGCCCTCGGAGTCGCCCAGGCCCAGGTTGTCGAAGCGGAGCATCCCGATGCCCTCGCTGGCGAGCTGCCGGCAGATCCGGGCGGCGGCCGGGGAGTCCTTGCCCAGCGTGAAGCCATGGGCGAACACTCCCCAGCCGCGGACGTCGCCCTGCGGGAGATCGATGAGGCCGGTCAGCATGGGACCGGTGGAGCTGCGGAAGTGCACGCGTTCAGCCACGAGACCAGATCGTCCCGCACGTCGCGCCCGGCGGGAAATCCCTCGCGCGCCCGAGCGCTCAGACCGACTCCCCCACCGGGTCGCCGAGCGCGTCACCGGCCGAGTCCCCTGCCGACTCCCCGGCCGACACACCGGCCGGGTCGCGGTGGGCGGCCTTCGGGATGGCGTCGTCGTACGGCGCGTCGCTGCGGCCATAGCTGCGGTGCAGTGCCATGTAGACCAGACCGAGGACGACCACCACGACCGCGCTGAGCAGCACGAGGTAGTTGTCGTACCAGCTGGCATCGGGGGTGCGCGGCCACGCCATGTTGATCATCGCGCCGACGCCGTACACCAGGGCGGCCGCGTTCACCGGCAGACCCCACTTCCCCAGCTGGTAGGCGCCGGACGGCTTCCAGCCCTTGATCCGCGCGCGGAGCGCGGCGAAGACGACCATCTGGAAGCCCAGGTAGATGCCGAAGCCGGCGAAGCTGACGATCTTGGTGACGGCGTCGGCGCTGACCTCGGAGAGCAGGATGATGAGGGTCGGGACCACGGCGGCCAGGATCAGCGAGTACGGCGGGACCGCGCGCTTGGCGTCGAACCTACGGAACAGCTTCGAGCCGACGATCATGTCGTCGCGGCCGTAGGCGTAGGTCAGCCGGCTGGCTGCGGCCTGCAGCGACATCGCGCAGGACAGGAACGAGATCAGCACGACGCACAGCACGATCCGCGCCCCTACCGCGCCGAACGCGTCGGTGAGGACGGTGTTGATCGGGTCGGCGTCCTTGCCGCTGATCACCGCGGGGATGTCGGCCACCGACATGGTGAGCGCGAGGCAGACGAAGATCGCGGCGGCACCGCCGATGTAGATCGTGCGGCGCATGGCCTTGGGGATCAGCTTGCCCGGGTTGGGCACCTCCTCGGCCACATCGCCGCAGGCCTCGAAGCCGTAGTACTGGAAGATGCCGATCAGGCTGGCGGCGAGGAAGGCCGAGACGTAGTGGCCGTGGCCGGCGCCGTAGCTGTGGAAGATGACGCCGATGCCGTGGTACCGGTGGGTGAAGATCAGCCAGAAGCCGACCGCCAAGGCCCCGAGCAGCTCGGCGCTGAAGCCGATGATCGCGCAGATCGCCAGGACCCGCGTGCCGAGGAAGTTGATCATCGTGGCGAGCACGATGGTCGCGATGCCGCACAGCACCACGGTGTTGGTGGTGGCCTCGATGCCGAGCACCGGTGCGACGTAGAAGCCGGCGGTGTAGGTGACCGAGGCGATCGTGGTGAACAGCGCGATCATGTAGACCCAGCCGGTCATCCACGCGTACTTCTTGCCCCACAGCCGGCGGGCCCAGGGATAGACGCCGCCCGCGACCGGGAACTGCGCGACGATCTCGCTGAACACCAGGGCGACCAGGAACTGGCCGATGCCCACGAGCACCAGAGACCAGATCATCGGCGGCCCGGCGAGGGCGATCGAGAGGGCGAAGACGGTGTAGATGCCGACGACGGGGGAGAGATAGGTGAAGCCGAGCGAGAAGTTCGCCCAGGGACTCATGTCGCGGCGGAACTCGGATTCGTAGCCCAGGGCTGCGAGATGCTCGTCGTCGGAGTGATGCATAGTGGGCCTTCGCGGGTCGGGAGTGGACAACAAAGCGAAAACCTACAGTTCTAGAGTTTTCGTGGCTAGGGTCACACCCGGAAAATTTGCGGAGGGAGCCCGGCTCCAGCGCGCATCGACGAGGGAGCGACCATCGACACGTCCAGCCTGATCGCCCCGCTGCGCGGCCCGAGTCGCGCCGCCGAGATCGCCGACCGGATCACCGAGGCGATCCACCTCGGGCTGCTGACCGACGGCGAGCGGCTGCCCCCCGAGGTCGAGTTCGCGCAGAGCCTCGGCGTCGCGCCGATGACGCTGCGCGAGTCGATCGCGCTGCTGCGCGAGCAGGGCCTCGTGGAGACCCGGCGCGGGCGCAACGGCGGCACGTTCGTGCACCGCAACCTCGAGCCGCCCACGGAGCCCGACGCCGCCCGCCTGCGGGCGATGTCGGTCGGCGCGCTGCGCGACCTGGCCGACGAGCAGATCGCGATCTCCGCGATGACGGCCCGACTGGCGGCCGAGCGGGCCACCGCGCACGACGTACGCCGGATCGAGATGCTCGCCGGCCAGCTCGAGGCGACCACCACCCGGGGCGCCCGGATCAAGTCCGACAGCCGCTTCCACGTCGAGATGGCGATCGCGACCCGGTCCGAGCGACTGCTCCGCCGCGAGGTCGCCCTGCAGGCCGAGTCCGCCGGCATGCTCTGGCTGCCGCACACCGACGCGGCGCTCGACACCGCGATGGTGGAGGCGACCGCCGCCGAGCACCGCCAGATCGTCGAGGCGATCCGCACCGAGTCGGGCGAGGCCGCCCACGCCGCCGCCATCCACCACGCCCGGGAGAACCTACGACGCCTGGCGGCCGCCCGCCAGGCGCTGGTCGAGGCAGAAGGGAGCCCGGCATGACCTTCGAGGACGTCCGGCAGCAGATCGCCGCCCTGGTCGAACACGAGCTCGCCCCCGTGATGGCACTGGCCCACGCCTATGAGGAGTCGATCTCGCCCGACCGGATCGGCCACCTCGGCGACGCCGACATCGTGGACCGGGTCGCCGAGCTCGGCGACGAGCTCGAGGCCACCGAGGCGCTGGTCGGGCTCGGCTTCGCGGCCGGGCACGGCGCGATGGCCGGGACCGAGAACTACCTCTTCTGGCTGCTGAAGACCGCTCAGGGCGTACGCCGGCTGGCACTCAACCTCCAGCCCGGCGACCCGGACCGGTACGACTACCACGGCTCGGAATGGTTCACCGGGGCACAGACGCTGCGCATGCCGTCGATGTACGGCCCCTACCTCGACTACTCCGGCGCGAGCATGCTGATCCACACGGCCGCGGTGCCGATCATCAGCGGCGACACGTTCGTGGGGGTCGCCGGCGGCGACCTGCTGGCCGACACCGTCGAGGAGCAGCTGTCCCGACTCCTGCGCAGCATCCCCGGCGATGCGCTGGTCGTCACCCGCGACCGCGTGGTGATCGCCGCCACCGGCGCGCGCTGGCTGCCCGGCGAGCGACTGGCCGCTCGCCCCACCGTCGAGCAGTGGGCCGCGGTCGCCCCGATCGGCGACTGGACCGGCTGGACCATCGCCGCCGGCCCCGCCTTCTGAGTCCGACAGCCACCGAGATCCTTTGCGGAAGACCCCTTCCCAAATAAAAACTCTAGTTCTAGAGTAATTCGCATGATGATCACCGGCATCAAGAGCCGGCCCGTCTACGACGTCCTGATCCCGATGCCTGGCGCCCTGCGCCATGTGCTCGCGGGCCAGGGCAGTGGCGGTGCCCCGCTCGTGCGTCTGCTCGGCGAGATGAGCCCCCAGCAACGCACCGCCACCACCGTGCTCTACGCGACCGAGTCCTTCACCGGCAACAACCACCTCGACGACCTGCGCGGCGCCGCGCCCGGCGAGCTGCTCGTCCACGCCACCGGCGCCGAGACGGTCGCCGGCCTGGACGAGCTGCTCTCCTCGGCCACCATGGGCACCCGGCTGTACCTCTCCGGATCGGAGAGCTTCATCGGCACGGCCATGCAGGTCGCCCAGTCCTACGACCTCGACCGCGACGAGGTGCTGCGCGAGCACGCCGGCTCGCTGACCCGCCGGGTGTGGTGCGCGCACTGCGACACCTACACCGAGAACGTCACCCACCGGGTCTTCGAGTGCCCCGGCTGTCATCTCAACCTGATCGTCCGCGACCACTACTCGCGCCGGCTGGCCGCCTTCCAGGGCGTCAAGGCCGACGGCGAGGTTCCCGGAGAGCTGCCCGACGCAGAGGAGCTGGACACGTGAGCACCGCGCATCGCGGAACCCTGAAGGTCCGCGTCGACCGGATCGAGCCGGTCACCCCCGAGATCAACCGCTACACGCTCTGCGCGGCCGACGGCGCCTGGCTGCCGCCGTTCTCCGGCGGATCGCACGTCACCGTGCTCATCGCGGACGGCGAGGAGACCCGCCGCAACGCGTACTCGCTGATGAGCTCGCCGTACGACGCCGGCAGGTATCAGATCGCGGTCCGTCGCGTCGCGGACGGCAAGGGCGGCTCGCGCGCCCTGCACGACGGCACCGCGGAGGGCGACCTGCTCGACATCACCCTCCCGGCCAATCTCTTCCCGCTCGCCAAGCACGCCCGCCACCACGTCTTCATCGCCGGCGGCGTGGGCATCACGCCGGTCTTCGCCCAGCTCGAGGAGCTGGCGATGAAGGGCGGCTCGTTCGAGCTGCACCTTGCGGTCCGCGGCCCCGAGCACCGCGCGCTCGGCGCCGAGCTCGCGGACACGTACGGCGACGCCGTCACCGTGTACGAGGACACCTCCGACGTACGCCTCTCGATCGGCGACGTGCTCGCCGACCGGCCGCTCGGCACGCACGTCTACGTCTGCGGTCCCGCCGGCATGATCGAGGCGGTGCTCGGCACCGCGCACGAGCTCGGCTGGACCGACTCGCACATCCACTACGAGCGGTTCGACGACCTCGGCTCGAGCGGCGAGCCGTTCACCGTGACGCTGGCCCGGTCCGGCGTCGAGGTGGCCGTCTCGCCCGAGCAGTCGCTCCTGGAGGCGGTGGAGGACGCCGGCTACACGCTGCCCTATCTGTGCCGCGGCGGGGCCTGCGGCGAGTGCGAGACGGAGGTCGTCGAGCTCGACGGCACCATCGACCACCGCGACGACTGGCTCTCGGAGACCGACCGCAACGCCAACAAGCTGATCATGCCCTGCGTCTCGCGGGCGACCTGCACCAAGCTCGTCATCAACGCCTGAGGAGACGGCCATGACCACGTTCAAGAACGAAGAGACCTACACCCCCGAGGGCGGCTACACCTATCGGAACTCGCCGGAGGCCGTACGCCGCCTGCCGTTCCCCTTCCCCGACGACGAGTACATGTACTCGATGAACCTGGAGCCGCACGTCTCCGCAGGCGAGGGTGCCCTGCGGGCGAACCTCGACATCGACGAGCACTACGTCTCCGAGTGCCACCACCGAGCCGCCATGATCGACGCGGCACCCGGCGTGCACTACCTGGCGCTGCCCCACATGATGGAGGCGCAGTGGGACATGCTCGAGCTGATCTTCGAGTCCTACGCCCGGGACTACCCCGAGCACTTCTCGCTCACCAAGAACGGCAACGAGTGGCACTGGCGCAACCGGCTGCTCGACATCGACGACACGTTCACCTTCGGTGACCCGACGACGCTCCCGTACGAGCCGCTCGAGTACGCCACCCGGCAGGCGCAGGGCGAGTTCGTCGTGCTGGAGGAGAAGGACGGCACCCTCGTCATCGGCGCCGGCATGACGACCCAGCGGGCGGACTACTCGCTGCGGTTCAACATCGGGATGAACTTCACCGAGTTCCACGGCCCCGTCCCCAAGCTGCATGCCATGGGCATCCTCGATCGCGCGCTGAAGTTCCTGCTCCGGATGAAGCCGGGCCACCCGGTGCGCCGGGTGAACTGGTCGCTCACGGTGAACCCGCGCTTGGAGACCTCGGTAGAGACCCTGCCCGACTGGGCGCCGGACCGCGCCACCGTGACCGCCGAGAACGCCGGCGAGCTGGTCAACCTGCGCATCGAGCTCCAGCCGCTGCACCGCCTGCCCCGCTCGAACGCGATCGTCTTCCCGGTCCGCACCTACCTGGTCTCGCTGCAGGAGCTGGTCGACCACGCCCCCGACTGGGCCAAGCGGATGCATCGGGCCCTGGCCTCGCTCGACCCGGAGCTGGTCGACTACAAGGGCTTCGGCCGCTACCACGCGGCCGCCGTCGAGTGGCTCGCCCAGCACGACGACGGGGCTCCGCTGCCGTCCGGCTACCCGTGGTACCCGGGCGGCATCCAGCCCGGCGCCTGACACCCCGACTCCGGTGGGACCCGCTCCCCCTCCCCCGCCCCGACGCGGGTCCCACCGGCTCCACAGGAAGCGGCCGATTGGGCCACCGGCGGCCCATCCGGTAACGTTTCGCCCGGCTTGGCCAGATAGCTCAGTTGGTACGAGCGATCGACTGAAAATCGATAGGTCGGCGGTTCGACCCCGCCTCTGGCCACCACCACAGAAGGCCCCCGACACTGTCGGGGGCCTTCTGCTTCGTCCTCGTGCCCCGTCCGCCGGCCGGCGGTCCGCGGCGGGCTACCCCCGGCGCGCGGAGGCGTACGCGAAGGCGCCCTCGATCCGGATGTCGGCGTCGAAGCCACACTCGGCGAGCCACAGCCCGACGTCGTCGGCGGTCGCGGACCGGCCCACCAGGCCACCGGCGCGCCCGGCGATCAGGATCGGCTTGAAGCGCAGCCCGACGTCCGAGCGCAGCCAGCTCAGCTCGATCCGGTCGCGGGTGACACGGGCGATCTCGCGCAGCGCCGCCTGCGGATCGGGGAAGCAGTGCAGGCCGGTGAGGCTGAGCGTCAGGTCGACGGCACGGTCCCCCAGCGGCAGCTCGGCGACATCCGCCTCGAGCAGCTCCACGTCGACGCCCACCGCACGGGCGGCACGCTGCGTACGGGCGAGCATGGCGACCGAGATGTCGGCGGCGAGGTAGCGGACCCGCTGCGCTCCCGCCAGGCCGCTCACGGCGACGCCGCCGCCGCACGGGACGTCGAGGACGGTGGCGCCGGCCGGGAGGTCACGGAGCGCGTCGATCGCGTCGTACATCGCGCCGAAGTCGGTGCCGAAGCCGAGCACCCCGGCCGTACGGGCGATCGGGCGGTGACCCATGCCGAAGGAGTAGATGCTCGCCCACGGATGATCGAGCCGCCACGTGTCGCTCACGTCGCGACCGCGGCCCCACCGGAATGCACCCAGCACCATGGGCCCACGCTAGACGACCCGGCGAGTGCCGGCGGGGTGCGTGGGGTCTCGACAGGCTCGACCTCCGTCCGGCGACAGGCTCGAGCTCCATGCCGCACCGTCAGGGGTGACCCCAGCCGTCGAGAAGCTCGGTGATCGAGGAGCGGGAGATCCGCTCGAGCAGCGCCACCACCGCGAGGAGCGTGTCCCGCCGGCCTCGCGGCGCCAGCTCCGCCAGCACCGCCGTCTCACCGGGCGAGCGGACGGTGATCAGCCAGCCCCCGCTGCTGGTCACGGTGTGCCACAGCAGGAGGACCGGGTAGAGGACCAGGGCCGCGAGGAGTGCCGGGAGCGACTCGGGCTCGCGCATCCACTCCGCGCTGCGCCGGTGGACGTGGACGTCGAGCACCACGCCGTCGGTGGTCGTGGCCTGGCGCTTCAGCTCGTCCCATGGCTCGGCGGCCAGCGCCCGTACGTTCGTCTCCACCGAACTCGACATCAGCCCGCCTCCCTGCGCCGCTTGATCGTGCGGGCAGTACATCAGGCGGGAGCCGCCGTCCGTGGGCCTTTCGCGGCTCACCGGGTGCGCGTCACCAGAACTTTACTCATTTGTTCGCGCCGAACAATCCCACCGACATCTTCCCTGCGCCTGCCACTGGTTTCCGCCGACGATCCGGACAACTATGTCTCCCACCATGGTCGACATCAGCTATCCCACCGTCATCGCCGCCGCCCGTACGTGGTTCAAGCTCGGCGACGTCCAGATCACGATGACCGGTCAGGAGCACATCCCGACCGAGGGCGGTGCCCTGCTCGCGGTCAACCACCTGTCGTTCGTCGACTACATCATGGCCGGATACCCGGCCGCCGAGCGCGGTCGCCTGACCCGCTTCATGGCCAAGCGCGAGGTGTTCGACCACCCGGTCGGCGGTCCGGTGATGCGCTCGTTCCACCACATCAGCGTCGATCGTGCAGCCGGCGCCGAGGGCATGATGGTGGCTGCCCGCAAGCTCCGCGAGGGCGAGGTCGTCGGGATCTTCCCGGAGGCGACCATCTCGCGCAGCTTCCTGGTCAAGGAGCTCAAGACCGGCGCGGTCCGGATCGCGCACGACGCCGGCGTGCCGCTGATCCCGGTCGTGCTCTTCGGCACCCAGCGGATCCTGACCAAGGGCCGCAAGCTCGACCTCAGCCGCCACCGCCCGGTCTCGATCGCGGTCGGCGAGCCGATGCCGCTCACCGGCGACCCGGTCGCCGACACCACCGAGCTCAAGCGCCGCATGGACGAGATGCTCGACAAGCTGATCAGCGACTACCCCGGCAAGGAGCCGGGCGCCTGGTGGCTGCCCAAGGCGTACGGCGGCGCCGCGCCGGACCTGGAGGAGGCCGAGGCGATGTACGCCGAGGAGCGCCGCCAACGCGCGCTGCGCAAGGCGGAGAAGCGCAAGAAGAAGGCCGGGAAGTAGGTCCGGAGGCCACTGCGTGCAGACCTGCTACGCCCGCGCCTCGACCCACGAGTCATGATCGCCTCGTGCGATTCCCCCGCTTCGAGCACGTCGCCCGGCTCCGGCCGGTGGCACTGCTGCAGGACGTCCAGGTGCGAGCGGCCGGTGGGAGCTCGGCGACGCCGTGCCCCCGACCGGCTCCGTACGCCACCGCCATCGCCTCGGGGGTCTCCCACGACGTCACGGCCAGGCTGACGCTGTCCTGGCGCTCCGGGGACGACGTCCTCGAGGCGGAGTACGCCCGCGGTCGCGCGCGCCTGCGCGTCACGACGGCCGGGGGCACGACGACCCACGTCAGCCGCCGGCACGGACGCCTCGCCCAGCCTGCCGACGACGTCGCCCTGACCCTGACCGGGACGCACCTGACGGTGCTGACCCGGCACGCGGGGACGCCCTGGGAGGCGAGGGCCCGCGTCGACCTCGGCGAGCGGGTCGACACCCGCGACGAGGACTGGCTCGCCGCGCTCACGGTCTCCCACGAGGGTGCCCTGGACACGCTCGAGGCAGGCGGCTTCGGCCAGCTCGGCCTACGGGACCTGCGGGTCACGACCCATCCCGACGGGACGCCGTACCGACTCGACGACGGCCGGGCGGTGCTGGCCGCCTCCAGCGCGGGACCGGGCTTCTTCGACACCGCGCACCTGTCGCTCTGGGCGCTCGACCCGGCTGGCCCGGCGCTGGAGCACCTCAGCGATCTCTACTTCCGGCGCTCCGACAAGCCGGGCGTCTTCGGCGACCACGCCAGCCACCTGGTCCGGGTCCCGGCCGACGCGGACACCGCGGCGCACTGGCTGGTGGCGACGAGCACCTGGGGTGACTTCGAGCAGCCCGCGGGCTCCGCTCGGCGCACCTCCGGCACCGGCCCTGCCGTCGCCGTGACGCTCGCCCGCACCGAGGCGGACCTGCTCACCGGCGAGCACGTCCTCGACACCGAGCCGCTGGAACTGCCGACGACGGGGTTCACGTCGGTCGGGGTGTGGGACCCGCACCTGATCCGGGTCTCGACAGGCTCGAGCACCGAGTGGCTCGTCGGCTATGTCAGCGCGCAGCGGTTCTGGCACTTCCACCCGGTCGTCGCGAGCGGCCCGAGCCTGGACCGGCTCGAGGTGCGCGGCGTCGACCCGCAGCGGCGCGCCACCGAGGGCACCACGCTGTTCCCGGCGGGTCGCTTCGCGGCTCGCGCCTCGAAGCCGCCCGCCGACCAGGACTGGGTCATCCTGGCCAGCGACGGCCGGGACGGGCGTCGGGGTGAGCGCGAGCGCTACCCGATCTTCGACCTGTCGATGCAGGAGATCGGCACCCTGGACGCGCCGTACCCGACGAACATCCCCTGGCCCACGCTGCTACCGATCCCAGCAGACTCGACCTCCGAGGACGACGAGTTGCTGATGATCGGCTTCAACGGTCGACCGTGGGGTGGCAGCCTGCTCGGCTACGGCACCCACGGAGCCGTGGTGATCGCGAAGAGCGTCAGTCCCGGCCGGTGAGCCGGGACTGCCACGTCAATCGCGCGAGGGACCTCGGTAGTCAGACCACTGATCGGAATCGTCAGCGGCATCGATGTCATCCGACTCGCCTTCGCCACCGTGCAGCTCACGAGCAAGAGCACCGAAGTCGGTGTCGTGAGTGCGGTACTTCAGGTCGCGAGCGACCTTGGTCTGCTTGGCTTTCGCTCGGCCGCGCCCCATAGGGTCCAGCCCCCTCGCACACTTGGCCGGGATCGCTCCCGGACTGCCTCAAAACTTGTCGTGGGCCCAACGCTACCTGCTCGATGGCGGTGAACGCACACCCACGAGTCGAAAAGATGTTCGCGCCCTGCGAACATCCCCCTCCGACGTCGCGAACGTCACTCTTTCGGACGCCCGATCACCAGCCCGGGTGCTGCCCGGTGAGCTCGACGCGACCGGCGTTCTCGGCGCCTGCCGCGACCACCTCGCCGGCGACCCACGCCTCGACGCCGCTCTCGGCGAGGACCGCGAGGGCGGCGTCGACGGCATCGGGCGCAGTCAGGGCGACCATGCCGACGCCCATGTTGAGGGTGGCCTCGATGTCGGGCTGCGAGACGTCGCCGGTCCTCTTGACCAGGTCGAAGATCGCACCCGGGGTCCAGGTCGAGCGGTCGATGGTGACGGCGACGGAGGCGGGCAGGACGCGCTCGAGGTTGTTGGCCAGGCCACCGCCGGTGACGTGCGACATCGCGTGCGTGGCCGTCTCACGGGCCAGCCGCAGCGAGGGCTTGGTGTAGAGCCGGGTGGGGACGAGCAGCTCCTCGCCCAGGGTCTTGCCGAGCTCGTCGATGTGCCTGTCCAGCGCGATGTTCGCGGTGTTGAGCAGGACATGGCGTACCAGGGAGTAGCCGTTGGAGTGAAGGCCACTGGAGGCCATCGCGATGACGACGTCACCCGCCACGACCTTGTCGGAGCCGAGCATGCCGGCCGCCTCGACGACGCCGGTGGTGGCGCCCGCGACGTCGTACTCGCCCGGCTTGAGCAGGCCCGGGTGCTCGGCGATCTCGCCGCCGACGAGAGCAACGCCGGCTTCGGCGCACGCGTTCGCGATGCCGGTGACGATGGCGGTGATGACCTCGGGCACGACCTTGCCGGTCGCGATGTAGTCGGTCATGAAGAGCGGCTCGGCGCCGCACACGACCAGGTCGTCGACGACCATGCCGACCAGGTCGAACCCGATCGTGTCGTGGATGTCCATCGCCTGGGCGATGGCGACCTTGGTGCCCACGCCGTCGGTGGAGGTGGCCAGGATCGGCCGGTCGAAGTTCTTCAGCGCGCTGGCGTCGAACAGGCCCGCGAAGCCGCCGAGCCCGCCGATGACCTCGGGCCGCTTCGTCTTGGCGACCGCTCCCTTGAACATCTCGATGGCGGCGTCCGCGGCGTGGATGTCGACGCCAGCCTGGGCGTACGCGTTCGTCATGAGAACTCCTTGATCAGGGGTTGTTGAGGACCGGGAGGCCTGGGGGAGCGGTCGACGTATTGATCGAGACCTCGAGGAGATGCTTGCCGAGCAGGCTCTCGTCGGGCAGGGCGACCGGGTACTCGCCGGTGAAGCAGGCGGTGCACAGCTGCTCCGCCGGCTGCCGGGTCGAGTCGATCATGCCGTCGAGCGAGATGTAGCCCAGCGAGTCGGCGCCGATCGAGGCGGCGATCTCGTTGACGTCGAGGCCGTTGGCGATCAGCTCCGCACGGGTCGCGAAGTCGATGCCGTAGAAGCACGGCCACTTCACCGGCGGCGAGGAGATGCGCACATGCACCTCGGTGGCGCCGGCCTCGCGCAGCATCCGGATCTGGGCCTTCTGCGTGTTGCCACGCACGATCGAATCGTCGATCACGACGACCCGCTTGCCCTTGATGACGTGCTCGAGCGCGTTGAGCTTGAGCCGGATGCCGAGCTGGCGCAGGGTCTGCGACGGCTGGATGAAGGTGCGGCCGACGTAGGAGTTCTTGACGAAGCCCTGGGCGTAGGGGACCCCCGACTGCTCGGCGTAGCCGGTCGCGGCCGGGATGCCCGACTCCGGCACGCCGATCACGACGTCGGCGTCGACGGGGAACTCGCGAGCGAGCTGGCGGCCCATCTCGACGCGGGCCTCGTGCACGTTGCGCCCGGCGATGTTCGCGTCGGGGCGGGCGAGGTAGACGTACTCGAAGACGCAGCCCTTGCGCTCGGGCTCGACGAAGCGGTGCGAGCGCAGGCCGTCGGCGTCGATGACCACCATCTCCCCCGGCTCGACCTCGCGCACGACGCTCGCACCGACGGTCGCGAGCGCGGAGTCCTCGGAGGCGACGACCCAGCCCCGCTCGAGGCGGCCCAGCATCAGCGGGCGGATGCCCTGCGGGTCACGCGCGGCGTAGAGGGTGTTCTCGTTCATCCACACCAGGCAGAACGCGCCCTTGATCTTCGGCAGCAGCTCCAGCGCACGCTCCTCGACGGTGGTGTCGGGGTGGTGCGCGAGCAGCTCGGTGAGCAGCGAGGTGTCGTTGGTGGACACCGGCTCGGCCGCGCGGACGGGGTCCGTGGCGTGCCCGGGCAGCGCCGCGACCATGTCGCGCAGGTCGTGGGTGTTGATCAGGTTGCCGTTGTGGCCGAGCGCGATCGAGCCGTCCTGGGTGGGCCGGAAGGTCGGCTGTGCGTTCTCCCAGGTGGAGGCGCCGGTGGTGGAGTAGCGGGCGTGTCCGACCGCGAGGTGGCCCTTCAGCGAGTCGAGGGTCGTCTCGTCGAAGACCTGCGAGACCAGGCCCATGTCCTTGTAGACCAGGATCTGGCGCCCGTTCGAGACGGCGATGCCGGCCGACTCCTGGCCGCGGTGCTGCAGCGCGTAGAGCCCGAAGTAGGTCAGCTTGGCGACGTCCTCGCCCGGCGCCCAGACGCCGAAGACCCCGCACTGGTCCTGGGGACCCTGGTCCTGTGGATCCAGCGCCATCGTGAGGCGGCCATCGCCGGCTCGTCGTCCGGTGTCGACCACTCCGTCAAGGCTCACAAACGGCACGCCGGCAGTCTACGGTCCACAAACACGTACGCCGATTCCTCGAGGTCGCAGGACGTAGCACGTCAGAACGTCGTACGCTTCCTCAGTCCGCTCTTCTTTACTTAAGAGCTTCTCGGGACGCAGCAGCTCCCAGACCCCTTGACCGCAGAGGCGACCCGATGACGGCCCCCACCGCGAGCCAGAGCTGGCCGGACGAGTTCGCTCTGTCGTCCTTCCAGGTGGCGCTCGACAGCCTGAGCGGCACGACGGGCTTCACCGTCGCGGCCGTCTCGCTGGTGCGCAACGGCTGGCTACAGGCCGTGGTCGCGACCGGACGAGAGACGCAGGCGAGCTGGCAGATCGAGGCCGACGTGCCCGCGGCCGATGTCGAGAAGCTCCGCGCCTGGGGCGAGAGCTGGGGATCGTGCGTCTACGTCGCCCACGAGGTGGTCGCCAAGCACCGCGACGAGCTGTCCTGGGTCGACGACGCCGGCGAGCCCCCGTCGTCACCCCTCGACCCGGACGCGTGGGGGCCGCTGAGCCTGATCTTCGCGCCGTTCCACGACGACGACGGCGAGCTGATCGGCATCCTCTTCGTCGACCGGCCCGCCACCGGCCGGCTCCCCGGCCCCGCCGAGCGTGCGGCGCTCGACCGCTTCGCGGGCATCACCGGCAAGGCGGTCCTGGCCGCGGCCCTGCGCGACCGGGTGGCCCGCCGCCTGGAGCTGGCCGAGGCGACCCGCTCGGTGATCCGATCGGCGAGCCAGGAGCTCGACCTCGAGACCATCCTCAGCCGGATCTCCGACGACCTGCTCGACTGCTTCGGCCTCGGCAACGCCTGGGCCCGGATCTTCGCCACCACCACCTCCGCAGAGACGATGTGGATCGCGAACCGCGACGACTTCTTCCCGCCGCCCCAGGAGACCCGCATCGGCGCCCCGCAGACCAAGGCGACGGCGCTGTGGCACCAGCAGCGGATCGGGATCCTCTACGCCGACGGCACCCTCGTCGACCTGCCGGACGACGCGGACAGCCGGGCCGTGCAGTCGTGGTACCGCGAGACCGGCTTCTCCTCGTTGACGCTGGTACCGCTCGGCTTCGGCGACCAGTGCGTCGGCTCACTCTCCCTGGTCCGCCCGGGCGGCGCGCCGCGGTGGGACGAGACCGAGATCGCCGCGGCCGCCGAGATCGGCCGCGACCTCGGACAGGTCATCCGCGTCGCCCAGGCCTTCGAGCGCGAGCACGCGACGGTGCGCAGGCTCCAGGAGCTGGATGCCTACCGCAGCCGCTTCGTGGCGATGGTCTCCCACGAGCTGAAGAACCCCCTGACAGCGATCCTGGCCAACCTGGAGCTGCTCGGCGAGGTCACCGTCGGCGACCCGACCGCCCAGCGTGCGGTCGGCAGCGTGAACCGCGCCGCTCGGCGGATGACCCGCCTGGTCGACGACCTGCTGCTCCTGGCCCGCGCCGCCGACCCGGAGCACCCTCTCGACATGGAGCTGATCGACCTCGCGGACGTGATCCGCGACGTCTGCGAGCTCACCGAGACCAGCGCCGCCCAGCACGACCTGGACGTACGCGTACGGATCTCGCCGCACGGCCCGATGACGGTGCGCGGGGACGCGACCCAGCTCGACCGGGTGGTGGTCAACCTGGTCAGCAACGCCCTGAAGTACACGCCGGACGGCCGCTCGGTGACGATCGGGCTGCGGCGCGTCGATGCGGAGGTGGAGCTCTCGGTCACCGACGAGGGGATCGGCATCTCCGAGGAGGACCAGGCCCAGATCTTCGAAGAGTTCTTCCGCAGCACCGACCCGCAGGTGACCGCACAGGTCGGCACCGGCCTCGGCCTGGCCATCGTCGACCAGATCGTGCGACGCCACGGCGGCCGCCTCGAGATGAAGTCCGTCCTCGGGCAGGGCAGCACGTTCCGGGTCACCCTGCCCGCCGCCGAGCAACCGGTGCAGGCATGAGGTTCCTGGAGGGACAGGAGCGGCCGGTCAGCGCGACCAACTGGTCCGATCCGGTGCTGGCGCCGTCGCTGTCGATGGCGGCCGAGAGCATGTGCGTCTTCGGTGGCTTCCTGGTGGCCTCGATCGCCGTCATCCGCGACGAGGTGATCCGCAACGTCGCCGTCGCCGGCACCGCGACGATGCTCGCGCCCGGTGAGCGGCCGGTCGCCCTGGAGACGTTCCTGGAGGCGACGTACCCCCTCGAGGCCATCGAGACCCAGCTCGCGGCATGCGAGAGCTGGGGCGCGCTGCACTTCCTGTCGCACGAACAGGGCCGGGGTCGCCGCGCCTGGCGGGTCGACCACGACTTCACCGGCGCCGAGTGGCACAGCGACGACCTGCTCGTGGTCCCGGTGCGCGACGCGTCCGATCGGCTGCTCGGGGTGATCCGGCTCGACGGGCCGATCGACGGCCGGATCCCCAATGACGACGCACGCGTACGCCTGAACCAGTACGCCGGCCAGGCCGCGCGGATGCTGCTGACCGCGCTGGAGCGCGAGGAGTACGCCGACAAGCTCCGGCTCGCCGAGACCGCCCGGCAGGTGATGGCCCGCGCGACCACCGGCAGCTCCCCCGAGGAGGTGCTCGACGCGATCGCCGACGACCTGACCACCGGCTTCGGTCTGGTCGGCTTGCGTGCGGCCCTCTTCGACGGGAACGACGCGCGCACCCTCGGCGTCTCGGGGAGCGTGGTCAGCGACGGCGATCCCCGCCTGGTGGAGATGCGGCTGCGGGTCGCCCGCCACGCGTGGGAGCACCAGACCGTCGCGATCCTCACCGCCGACGACCAGCGGGACTACCCCGAGGGCGAGGGCGACGACGCCTTCCTGCAGGAGCTCTTCGAGCAGTACGACATCAGCTCGATCCTGATCACCCCGCTCGGCTCGGGCTCGACGGTCCTCGGCTCGCTGAGCCTCTACCGGCGCCCCGACCTGCCGGGCTGGAGCACCTCCGAGCGCGTCATCGCCCAGGAGATCGGCCGCGACCTCGGCCGGATCCTCAGCAACGCCCGTGC
Source organism: Nocardioides sp. JCM 18998 (assembly GCF_055391535.1). Taxonomy (NCBI): domain Bacteria; kingdom Bacillati; phylum Actinomycetota; class Actinomycetes; order Propionibacteriales; family Nocardioidaceae; genus Nocardioides; species Nocardioides sp. JCM 18998. The sequence goes on along the minus strand of NZ_AP043886.1, from coordinate 1,748,558 downwards.
CCTCGAGCTGGAGCGCGCGGCGGTCGAGGGGCTGCGCGCCATCGACGCGTACAAGAGCCAGCTGATCGCGACCGTCGCCCACGAGCTGAAGAACCCGATCTCGATCATCCGGGCCAACCTCGAGGAGGAGATGCTCAGCTCCCCCCTCGCCGCCTCGAGCCGGTCGCTGGCGGCGATCGGCCGCGGCGCCACCCGGGCCACCCTCCTCATCGAGGAGCTGCTCCAGCTCTCCGCGGCCGCCGACCCGGCCAACTTCCCGCTCGACGAGCTCGACATCGTCGCCGTCGTACGCGAGGCCGTCGAGCAGGCCCACCAGGCCGCCGAGCGGGTCCGGCTGGACCTGCCGACGAACGAGGTGCTGCTCACCGGCAACCGGCAGGGCCTGCAGACGGTGGTGATGAACCTGGTGACCAACGCGCTCAAGTACGGCGACGAGGACGGGGTCGTCTCGGTCGCGCTGCATCCCCGCGACGACGGCGTCGAGCTCAGCGTCACCGATCACGGCCTCGGCATCGCGCTGGAGGAGCAGGAGCTGATCTTCAACGAGTTCTTCCGCTCGCCGAACCCGCAGGCCCGCCGCCGCCCCGGCACCGGCCTCGGCCTGGCGATCGTCGACCGGCTCGTGCAGCGCCATCAGGGCCGGATCCGGGTCGAGTCGACCCTCGGCGCCGGCAGCACCTTCCGCGTGGTGCTGCCGCGCACGACTGCCTGAAGCGGCCTCCGCGCCCCGGTGGTTGAGGTGCGAGCGAAGCGAGCCTCGAAACCCCGGCTCCGTGAGGGGTAACACGTCGTTCAGGAGGGGTAGCAGCACGTTGCGTCGTGCTGCCAGCCGCGTGGACAGCGTGTTACCCCGTCATCGGGTAGGGCGGACGGGACCGACGGACGGCGCCGCCGCAGGGGCGCTGCGTAAGGAACGCGCCGGCGCGGGACGAGCCGTCGCGCGGGCCGACGCCTGCTCCCAGGCGTGTGCCGGCTGGCGTGTGCCGGCTGGCTGGTCCGTCCGCTAGCCGAGGTTGCGCAGCAGCAGCGTCTCGCCCAGCACGACCCGCTCGAACTCGGCCAGGTGAAGGCCCTCGTTGGGGCCGTGCGCCCGCGTGTCGGGGTCCTCGACGCCGGTGACCAGCACGCTGGCCTGCGGGAACGCCTCCTTGAACTCCGCGATGAACGGGATCGAGCCGCCCACGCCCATGTCGATCGGCGCGGTGCCGTCCCACGCCTCGGTGAAGGCGGCGCGAGCCGCGTCGTACGCCGGGCCCGTGGCCTCGAGCACCGTCGGCTCGCCGGTGTCGACGACCGTGGTGCTGAGCTGGGCACCCCACGGAACGTGCTTCTCGAGGTGCTCCTGCAGACGCCGCACGGCGTTGTCGCCGCTGTCGCCGGGTGCGAGGCGGATCGTGACCTTCGCGCGCGCGGCCGGCGTGAGGGTGTTGGAAGCACCGTCGACCCGCGGGGCGTCGATGCCGGTGACCGTCACGGCGGGCTTGGTCCAGAGGCGCTCGACGGCCGAGCCGTTGCCGACCCAGTGGGTGCTCGCGGCCGCGCCGGACTCCGCGCGCAGACGCTCCTCGGGGTAGTCCACGTCGGCGGCGGGGCCGCTGGCCAGGCCCTCGACGGCACAGGAGCCGTCCTCGGTCCAGAGACTGTCGAGCAGGCGGGTCAGGGCCATCAGCGCGTCGGGCACGAGGCCGCCCCACATGCCGGAGTGGACCGCGTGCGTCAGGGTGCGGACCTCGACGTCGACGCGGATCAGGCCCCGCAGGCTCGTGGTCAGGGCCGGCACGCCGATGTCCCAGTTGCCGGAGTCGCCGATGATGATCACGTCCGCGCGCAACTGCTCCTGGTGCTTCGCGAGGAGCTCGGGAAGCGTTGCGGAGGCGACCTCCTCCTCGCCCTCGATGAAGAGGCGCAGGGTCACCGGGACGGAGCCGGTGGCGGCCTTGAGCGCGCGAACGGCCCCGAGGTGCATCGCGATGCCGGCCTTGTCGTCGGCCGCGCCGCGGCCGTAGAGACGGAGACCGCCGTGCGCATCCTCGCGAGCGGTGGGCTCGAACGGAGCGGAGTCCCAGTCGGCCGGGTCGTTCTCGGGCTGGACGTCGTGGTGGGCGTAGAGCAGGACGGTGGGGGCGCCCTCAGGGCCCTTCAGCTCGCCCACGACGGCGGGCGGGGCGCCGTCGTACGCCCGCACGATCTCGGCGGCGAAACCCTCCGCGGCGAAGAGGTCGCGGGTGCGCTCGGCGCTGCGCTCGACCTCCGCGTGCCGCGCGGGGTCGGCGCTCACCGACTGGATACGGACCAGGTCCTTCAGGTCCTCCAGCAGGGCGGGCATGAGGTCGTGGACGGTCGCCTTGAGGTCACTCATGGAGCCACTGTAGGCAGTCCGTCGCCGGTCGACAGCGGCAGGTAGGGCGCGAGATCCGTGCGCTCGCCGCTGGCGCGCACCGAGGTGCCGTCGAGGGCGTCGGTCCAGCTGAGCTCGCCGGTGGCGAGCGCGATCCAGGTCGCCGCGTCGGTCTCGATGACGGCGGGCGGTGTACCGCGGGTGTGGCGCACACCTTCGATGCACTGGATCGCCGCGTACGGCGGCACCCGGATCTCCACGCTCCTGCCGGGCGCCTTGGCCTCCATCAGGGCCAGGTAGTGCTTGGTCAGCAGCTTGAGGTCGGCCTTCTCGGCGGTGCCGGCAAAGACGCGCGTACGGGCGGCGGCGACCTCATCGCGGGAGGCGGGCCTCAGGCGGGCGGGCATCAGTCCCCCGATCCGGGCTCGTCGGACGCGGCAGTCGGAGTGGCGAAGCCGGCGACCCGGAAGTCGTCGCGGACAGGATCCACGACGTCGGAGGAGACCTCGGGGTAGGGCTGGAGCAGCTGGTAGACCGAGTAGGTCTGTCGCCCGTCGTCGTGGCCCGCGGTGCGCGTGCGCCAGCGTCGGTGCAGCTCGCTGACCTCGTGGGCGAACTCCGCCAGCTCCTCCTGGGAGAAGCGCAGCGAGGCGTTGAAGAGCCACTTCTCGGCCCCGGGCTCGTCGGGTTCGGTCGAGCGGTCGACGAGGAGGTGGCCCCAGGCGCGTGCGCTGCGCTGGTAGACCTCCATGGCCGCGTCCCCACCCTCCCGGGCGAGCATGTCCTCGCTGCGGAACGAGATGCCGTCCTCCGCGGCCATCCGCCAGACCCGGTCGCGCTTGTCGCGGGCCTCCTCGGGGGCCTCCTCCACGAGGCCGTACTTGGCCAGCTGGCGTAGGTGGAAGCTGGCCTGGTTGGCCGGTATGTCGAGGGCACGGGCGACGTCGGCGGCGCGCAGCGGGCCGCCGGCGTACAGCTCCGAGAGGATCCGGCGGCGCGCCGGGTGGGCGATCGCGCGCAGGATCCGCGGGTCGTCGTACTGGGCCATGCTCCCACCCTACCCAATTCCGCACCACCTATTGCGCACTATTACTTGCGCAACCTATGGTGCGGATATGACCGGCTTCCGCGACCTCGCCCGCAACCGCGACTTCACCGCCTTGTGGCTGGGGCAGACGATCTCCGATCTGGGGTCGCGGGTGAGCGCCTTCGCCTACCCTCTGGTCGGCTTCGCCCTGACCGGTTCGGCGATGTGGGCCGCCTCGGTCGAGGCGACCTACCTCCTCGGCATGGTCGGCATGCTCATCCCCGCGGGCCTGCTGGCGGACCGGTGCCACCGGCTGCGCATCATGCGGGTCTCCTCGGCGCTCGGCGTGCTGCTCTACGGGTCGCTCGTGGCCGCCGGGATCGCCGGCGCGCTCACCATCGCTCACCTGCTCGCGGTGGCGCTGTTGACCGGTGTCGCCGCGGGGCTGTTCTCCCCCGCGGAGATGTCGGCGATCCGTACGGTCGTCGCGCCCGAGCAGATGCCGACAGCGATGGCGCAACAGCAGGCGCGCCAGCACGTCTCCGGCCTGGTCGGCGCACCGCTGGGCGGGCTGCTCTTCGGCGTGGCCCGGTGGTTGCCGTTCGTCTTCGACGCGGCGTCCTACGCCGTCGCCTGGGTCATGCTCGGCCGCATCCGCGCCGACCTGTCCGCGCGTCGAGCCCACCCCGACCGGGTGAGCGCCCGCCCGCTGCGCGACCTGCACGAGGGCCTGCACTTCACCTGGTCACAGCCCTTCCTCCGGGTGCTGCTGACCTGGTCGCCGCTGGTGAACCTCACCACCAACGCCCTGTTCCTGGTCGCCATCCTGCGACTGATCCAGCGCGGCACCGCCCCGACGGCGATCGCCCTGGTGGAGGTGGTCGGCGGCCTCTGCGGCATCGCCGGAGCGGCGCTGGCTCCGTGGCTCATCGAGCGGCTGCCCACCGGGCGCCTGACCATCACGCTGGCGTGGACCATGCTGCCGCTGATGGTGCCGATGGCGCTGTGGGGAACGCCGCTGGTCATCGCCGCCGCCCTGGGCGCCATCCTGCTGGTCAACCCGGCCGGCAACGCCGGCGCCAGCTCCTACCGGATGGCGATCACCCCGGCACCGCTGATCGGCCGGGTGCAGTCGGCGATGCAGTTCAGCTCGATGCTGCCGATGCCGCTCGCGCCTGTGCTGGCCGGGGCGCTGCTCGGCACCCTCGGCGCGCGCGACGCGATCCTCCTGCTCGCCGCGCTGACGGCGCTGCTCGCGCTGATCCCGACGCTCTCGCGCTCGGTGCGCTCCATCCCGCGGCCTGCGGACTGGGACACCGCGGAGGCCGCCCGGGCTGTCACGCTGCGCTCTGCCGCCTGAAGAGAGGGCGAAGGCTCACCCCGAAACGCAGAGTGTCACCGTGACAGTTTCGAACTGTCACGGTGACACTCTGGGGCGGTGCGTGCTCAGGCCATCGCGGCCGGGATCGGGGACTTCCAGGCCACGCCGAGCTCGGCGAGCGGGATCGAGAGGTCGCCGACCGAGGTGGAGAGGGCGTACGCGTCGCCGCCGGTGGTGCCGAGGTCGGTGAGCGCGATGCCGTACTCGTCCGCCGCCACGACCAGCGCGGCGACGTTCTCGTCCGAGACGGTGACGATCGCCCGCGCGACGGACTCGGAGAACAGCCCCACGAACGCGTCGCCGGGAACGGTCACGTCGACCCCGATGCCGGAGACCATCGCAGGCTCGGCCAGGGCGTGCATCAGGCCGCCGTCGGAGAGGTCGTGCGCCGAGGAGACGACGCCGACCAGGTCCTTGAGCACCTTGGCCAGGTTCGCCTCGGCGGCCAGGTCGACCTTCGGCGGCAGGCCGCCGAGGTGGCCGTGGACGACGTGGGCCCACTCCGAGCCGGAGAGCTCCTCGCGGGTCTCGCCGAGCAGGAAGATCCGCTCGCCGGCGGCCTGGAACCGCGACGGCGTGCGTCGGGTGACGTCCTCGATGAGGCCGAGCACCGCGACGACCGGGGTCGGGTTGATCGCGACGTCGCCGGTCTGGTTGTAGAGGGACACGTTGCCGCCGGTGACCGGGATGCCGAGCTCGAGACAGGCGTCCTTGAGGCCGCGGGTCGCCTCGGCGAACTGCCACATCACGTCCGGGTCCTCGGGAGAGCCGAAGTTGAGGCAGTCGGAGATCGCCAGCGGGGTCGCGCCGCCGATCGCGACGTTGCGGTACGACTCGGCCAGCGCGAGCTGGGCGCCCGCGTACGGGTCGAGCTTGGCGAAGCGGCCGTTGGCGTCGGTGGACAGCGCGACGCCGACGTTGCTGTCCTCCGAGACGCGGATCATGCCCGAGTCGGACGGCTGGGACAGGACCGTGTTGCCGCGGACGTAGCGGTCGTACTGGTCGGTGATCCAGGACTTGTCGCAGAGGTTGTCCGAGGAGACCAGCTGGAAGATCTGGGCCTGGATGTCGGCGGCGGTGACCGGACGGGCCAGCTTCTCGGCGCCGTCGGCCTGGAGGGCGTCCTGCCACGACGGGCGGGCGTACGGGCGCTCGTAGACCGGGCCGTCGTGGGCGACCGTGCGCGGGTCTACGTCGACGATGGTCTCGCCGTTCCACTCGATGACCAGGCGGCCGTTGCCGGTGACGGTGCCGATGGTGGCGGCCTCGACGTCCCACTTCTTGCAGATGGTGTAGAACGTGGCCTCGTCCTCGGGGGCGATGACGGCCATCATCCGCTCCTGCGACTCGCTCATGAGGATCTCCTCGGGAGCGAGCGTGGAGTCGCGCAGCGGGACCTTGGTCAGCTCGACGTACATGCCGCCGTCGCCGGCCGCGGCCAGCTCGCTGGTGGCGCAGGAGATGCCGGCCGCGCCGAAGTCCTGGATGCCGCGGACGATGCCGGAGGCGAAGAGCTCGAGGGTGCACTCGATCAGGAGCTTCTCCATGAACGGGTCGCCGACCTGCACCGAGGGGCGCTTGGCCGGGCCGTCCTCGTCGAACTCGACCGAGGCGAGGATGGAGGCGCCGCCGATGCCATCGCCACCCGTACGGGCGCCGTACATGATGACGAGGTTGCCCGCGCCGGAGGCCTTGGCGAGGTGGAGGTCCTCGTGCTTGAGGACGCCGACCGCCAGCGCGTTGACGAGGGGGTTGCCGAGGTAGGAGGCGTCGAAGACGGCCTCGCCGCCGATATTCGGCAGGCCGAGGCAGTTGCCGTAGTGGCCGATGCCGGAGACGATGCCCGGCAGCACCCGCTTGGTGTCGTGCTCGGCGAGCGGCCCGAAGCGCAGCGGGTCCATCACGGCAACCGGGCGGGCTCCCATCGCGAGGATGTCGCGGACGATGCCGCCCACGCCGGTCGCGGCGCCCTGGTGGGGCTCGACGTACGACGGGTGGTTGTGCGACTCGACCTTGAACGTGACCGCGTAACCGTCGCCGATGTCGATGACGCCGGCGTTCTCGCCGATGCCGGCGAGCATCTTGCCGGCCGGGGTCTCCTGCGGGATCTCACCGAACTGGCGCAGGTGCACCTTGGAGGACTTGTAGGAGCAGTGCTCGCTCCACATCACGGAGTACATCGCGAGCTCGGCGCCGGTCGGGCGACGCCCGAGGATGCGCTTGATCTCCTGGTACTCGTCCTCCTTCAGACCCAGCTCGGCCCACGGCTGGGCGCGGTCCGGATCGGTGGAGGCGTTGGTGACGGTGTCGAGGACGGGCTGCACGGGGGCGGTCACGCGCCCAAATCTATCTGCCCGGAGGCCCGGGGACCGACTCGGCGAAGCCGGGCCGGGATCGGCTCAGGCCAGCAGGCCGTCGGCGACGACCTCGAGCAGCGGGCGGACGGCATCCGGGTCGAGCTCGCCCATGTCCGCGACGGCGGCGACGCCTCCGACCAGGCGAGCCATCTGGATCGGCTCGACGCCGGGCTTGAGTGAGTCGCCAAGCCGATCGATGACCCGGGCGTTGGCGCCGGTGAGGACCTGGCACTTGGTCAGGATCGGTGACTCCGGGTCGCCCAGAGCGGAGGTGATCTTCGCCGGGGAGCCCTTGTAGGAGCTGACCAGACCGACGTACGTCTTGAACCAGTCGAGCAGGACCTCGCGGTCGGTGCCCTCGTGGGCCAGCGCCTTCTCGGCGGCCACCATCACGTTGTCCGCCCAGGCCTGCATCACGGCGTCGTGCAGCGCGTCGCGAGTGGGGAAGTGGCGGTAGAGGGTGCCGGCGCCCACGCCGGCACGCTTGGCGATCTCGTCGAGGGGAGCGTCGTACCCCTTCTCGCGGAAGACCTGGCGCGCCACCTCAACGAGCTTGTCGCGGTTGCGCTGCGCATCTGCGCGCATGGCCCTCATCGCCTCTCTCCAGCGTCGAATCTTTGCCGTCCATCGGGGAATGGACCGAGGTGCTCGCACGCTACACCTTGCAAAGCGGAGACATTCTCCGTATTGTCGAAGCTGTAACCGGAGTAACCCTCCGCATTGAGTCTAACTCGGTCTCCCTAGACCAGAACAGGACCAACCACCCATGTCTTCCCAGACGCTTCAGCGCGCCCAGAACCCGGCGCCGGGCACCGCACCCGAGCCGGTGACCCCGGCTCCGCGCAGCCGTGCCATCGCGCTCTTCCTCATCCTGCTCGCCCAGCTCATGCTCACCCTCGACGCCACCGTGGTGAACGTCGCCCTGCCCGACATCGCCGTCGAGCTGAACTTCACCGCCGCCGGCCTCTCCTGGGTGCTCAGCGGCTACACCCTCGCCTTCGGCGGTCTGCTGCTCCTCGGCGGCCGGCTCGGCGACGTCTTCGGCCGCCGCCGCTTCTTCATGATCGGTCTCGGCATCTTCGTGGCCAGCTCGCTCGCGGGCGGCCTGGCGATGGGCCCCGAGATGCTGATCGCCGCCCGCGCCCTCCAGGGCATCGGCGCCGCGCTCGCCGCGCCGAGCGTGCTCGCCCTGATCACCACGACCGCCCCTGACGAGGCGGCCCGCAACCGCGGCCTGGCAGCCTTCACCGCCGTCTCCTCCGGCGGCGCCGCCATCGGTCTCATCCTCGGCGGCATCCTCACCGACCTGCTCGACTGGCGCTGGACGATGTTCATCAACGTCCCGATCGGCATCGCGGTGATCGCGCTCATCCCGCGCTTCGTCGGCGAGACCGAGCGTCGCCACGGCCGCTTCGACGTGGTCGGCGCGATCGCTGCCACCGGCACCGCCGTCTCGGTGGTGTGGACCCTGCTCAAGGCCCCCGACTACGGCTGGGGCTCGGTCCAGACCGTCACCGGCTTCGTCGCGGCTGCCGCGTTCCTGGCGCTGCTCGCCTGGGCCGAGACGCACCACAGCCACCCGCTGCTGCGTCCCGCGCTCCTCCAGGACCGTCGCCGCGTCGCCGCACTCGTCACGATGGCCGCTCTCTACGGCGGCATGCTCGCCACGTTCTTCCTGCTCGTGCAGTTCCTCGAGGACGACCTCGGCTTCAGCCCGCTGACCGCCGGCCTGGCGTTCCTGCCGATGCCGCTGTCGGTCTTCACCATGTCGCGGCTCACGCCGCGTCTGGTCCGTCGCTTCGGCCCGGCCCCGCTCGTCATCGCAGGCACGGTCGGCGTCACCGCGGCGATGACCTGGCTCTCGCAGCTCTCCGGCGGCGACGGCTACGGCTGGGCCGTGCCGGCGATGTTCGCGATCGGCCTGTCGATGGGCCTCGCCTTCATGCCGATCTCGGTGATCGTGCTCGGCGGCGTGGAGCCCGAGCACGCCGGCTCGGCCTCGGGCCTGCTGCAGACCATGCAGCAGCTCGGCGGCTCGGTCGGGCTCGCGGTGGTGGCCTCGGTCTACGCCGCCCACCAGGTCGCGGGCGACTTCCTGCACGGCGCGCACTACGGCTTCGTCGCCGCCGCCGTCCTGGCAGCGGTGGCCCTGATCGCGGCGCTGTCGCAGCTCGTCCGCCGACGCCCGGCCGCCGGTCAGCTCGTCACCGACTGATCGCCATCAAGACGAGCGCGGCGGGGCGATCCCTCGACCGGGCTCGTCTTGATGCGTACGGCAAGACCGAGCCAGCCCGCACGCCCCGTGTAGCCCTCCTTATAGGCCTCTATAAGGAGGGCTACATCTGCTCGCGGGCGATGTATCCCTCCGTATACGCCTCGAGCGTTCCACCCGCTTCCTGTTACGGATGTGACGGATGTGGCTTACAGTGCTCGGGCCATGCCTGCCTCACTGCACCCCGCCACGACCCGCCGGCTCGGCGCCGCGCTCGCCGCCGTCGCGCTCCTGCTCGGCGCCCTCGCCGCCCCGGAGGCCGCGCACGCCACGCCGACCGGAACGCCGAGCCCGTCCGCCGGCTCCAGCCCGACGAGCACGACGAGCACGACGACGACCACACCCGCACCGGTCGTCGTCAACCCGGGCAACCCGGCGACGCCGGGCAGCCTCACCGGCTACGGGTTCGACCAGTGCAACGCACCGAGCCAGAGCGCGATGGACGCCTGGATGCGCACCAGCCCGTTCCTCGCGGCGGGCATCTACATCTCCGGCAACTCCCGGGCGTGCAAGACGCAGAGCAACCTCACGCCGACCTGGGTCGCCACCCAGCTCGCAAGGGGCTGGCACCTGCTGCCGATCACGCTCGGCCCGCAGGCCAGCTGCAGCACCCGCTTCCCGCGCTACGGACCGAAGATCGATCCGGTCATCAGCGCCGCGAAGACCGGCGGGGTGTACGCCGCCGCGATCGCACAGGGCACCCTCGAGGCCGACCGGGCGCTGGCGGCCGCCGCCGGCCTGGGCATCGTCCCGGGCAGCACGCTCTTCTACGACCTGGAGGCGTACAACACCGCGAACGCGGCGTGCAAGGGCTCCGCTCTCGCCTTCCTCTCGGCGTGGACCAAGGAGATCAAGGCGCACCGCTACCTCTCCGGCGTCTACTCCAGCGCCGGCTCCGGACTCTGGGCCCTCGACCAGGCCCGGATCAGCACGCCGACCTCGTACGCCTTCCCCGACCAGATCTGGATCGCCGACTGGAACGGCAAGGCCACCACCGGCACCACCTACCTCTCGTCGTACGGCTGGGCATCGCACCAGCGCGTGCACCAGTACCAGGGCGGCCACGACGAGACCTGGGGCGGCGTCACGATCAACATCGACCGCAACTTCCTCGATGTCGGCCAGGGCAGCGTCGCGACCGCCGAGACGCACTGTCGCCAGGTGCCCGTCGACTTCACCACCTACCCCAACCTGGCTCTCCCTGCCGCCGGCAGCACGCTCGACCCGACCCTCAAGCCGTACGTGAAGGCGCTGAAGTGCCTGCTCAAGGAGCGCGGCGGCTTCAAGGGACGCACCACGCCGCGGTTCAACAAGGCCCTGGTCAACGCCGTCGCCGCCTGGAGCGGCACCCACGGCCAGAGCAGCACCAACACCACCTGGAACAAGCGGCTCTGGCTGACCCTGTTCGCGACCAACACCCACCCGACGATCAAGTACGGATCCGTCGGACCGGCCGTGCGCGACCTCCAGCGTGCGCTGCTCACCACCACCCAGCAGCCGAAGCCGGCCATCACGGGCGTCTTCGACGCCGCCACGCAGACGGCGCTGGTCGCCTACCAGCAGAAGCGCAAGATCGCATACCGCGGCGTCGACGGCACCGCCACCTGGGCCGCCCTCGCCGCCGGCCGCCGCTGAGCCCCCGCCGGAGAAACGGCCGTTGGTCGAGTAGCCCGAGCCGCTAGGCGAGGGCGTATCGAGACCACCGGGTCTCGACAAGCTCGACCTCCGGAAAGGCCGTTGGTCGAGTAGCCCGAGACCGGGTCTCGACAAGCTCGACCGGAAAGGGCGTTGGTCGAGTAGCCCGAGACCGGGTCTCGACAGGCTCGACCTCCGGAATCGGCGTTGGTCGAGTAGCCCGAGCCGCTAGGCGAGGGCGTATCGAGACCACCGGGTCTCGACAGGCTCGACCTCCGGAAACGGCCTGCTCGACTAGCGATCTATCAGGCGAAGGCCTGCTCGACCAGCGACGTGAAGAAGCCGAGACCCTCGGTGCCCGAGCCGGTGAGCGCCTCGACGCCGTGCTCGGGGTGCGGCATGAGGCCGACGACGTTGCCGCGCTCGTTGCAGATGCCGGCGATGTCGTTGACCGACCCGTTGGGGTTGACCTCGAGGTAGCGGGCCACGACACGGCCCTCGCCCTCGAGTCGCGCGATCGTCTCGGCGTCGGCGACGTACTGGCCCTCGCCGTTCTTCAGCGGGACGACGATCTCCTGGCCTTCGTCGTAGGCCGAGGTCCACGGGGTCGATGCGTTCTCGATCCGCAGCCGCTGGTCACGGCAGACGAACTTGAGGTGGTCGTTGCGCAGCAGGCCGCCCGGCAGCAGGTGCGACTCGACGAGGATCTGGAAGCCGTTGCAGATACCCAGCACCGGGAGCCCGGCGCGCGCCGCCTCGATCACCTCGGCCATGACCGGGGAGAAGCGGGAGATGGCGCCGCAGCGCAGGTAGTCGCCGTACGAGAAGCCGCCGGGGAGGATGACCGCGTCCACGCCCTTGAGGTCGTGATCGCCGTGCCACAGCGCGACGGACTCGTTGCCACCGATACGGACGGCGCGGGCGGCGTCGACGTCGTCGAGGGTGCCGGGGAAGGTGACGACCCCGACCTTCACTGCTCGACCCGCACGACGTAGTTCTCGATGACCGTGTTGGCCAGGAAGGAGTCGGCGATCTTCTCGATCTCGGCGAGGATCGCGTCGGTCACCTCGTCGACCTCGAGCTCGAAGCGCTTGCCCTGACGCACATCGCTGATGCCGCTCAGGCCCAGCCGCGGGAGGGCGCCGAGGACGGCCTTCCCCTGCGGGTCCAGGATCTCGGGCTTGGGCATGACGTCGACGACGACTCGAGGCATGGCGGGATTCTATCGGGCAGACTGGCAGCCATGAGCAATCCTGCCGTTCCGTCAGCGCTGGCCGCCGCGCAGTTCCGGCTCCAGTTCCCGCAGTCGCTCGCGACGTACGACGACTACGCGACCGCCCAGAAGACCGTCGACTTCCTCTCGGACGAGGGCTTCCCCGTTCAGAACTGCATGATCGTCGGCACCGACCTCAAGCAGATGGAGCGGATCACCGGGCGGCTCACCACCGGACGGGTCGCCCTCAACGGCGCGCTCTCCGGCCTCTGGCTCGGTCTCTTCGTCGGCCTGATCTTCTCGTTCTTCGGCAACGACGACAACGTCCTGGCGCAGATCATCTCGACCATGCTGCTCGGCCTGGTCTTCGGCGTGATCTGGTCGCTGCTCGGCTTCGCTATGCAGCGCGGCCAGCGGGACTTCTCCTCGGTCACCCAGGTCGTCGCCACCAAGTACGAGGTCCTGGTCGAGCACAAGGTCGCCGCCCAGGCCCGCGAGCTCCTCGCCAAGCTCCCCGGCGCCCTGCCCAACCCCTTCGCCTGACCGTGATCGCGTGTCGAAAACCAGTTGGCTGCAGAAGTCGACTGCGGTCGCCGAGCCTGTCGAGGCGCCTCGACAGGCTCGGCGTCCGTGGCTCGGCGTCCGTGGCTCGCCGTCCGTGGCTCGCCGTCCGTGGCTCGCCGTCCGTGGCTCGCCGTCCGTGGCTCGCCGTCCGTGGCTCGCCGTCCGTGGCTCGCCGTCCGTGGCTCGGCGTCCGTGGCTCGGCGTCCGTGGCTCGGCGTCCGTGGCTCGGCGTCCGTGGCTCGGCGTCCGTGGCTCGGCGTCCGTGACCAGCGAGCTTCGCTGGTCGAGTAGCCGCCGAGGAACGAGGCGGCGTATCGAGACCTAGCTGAGCTCCCGCTTGAGGATCTTGCCGGTGGCCGTCATCGGCAGCGACGGCACGATCGCCACCACCCGCGGATACTTGTAGTTCGCCATGGTGGTCTTGGACCAGGTGATGATGTCGTCCTCGGTGGCGGTGGCGCCCGGCTTGAGGATGACGTACGCCTTGATCTCCTCGCCGTGGACCTCGTGCGGGACGCCGATGACCGCGGCCAGCGAGACCGCCGGGTGGGTCAGCAGCACCTCCTCGATCTCCCGCGGGTAGACGTTGTAGCCGCCCCGGATGATGAGGTCCTTGGTGCGGTCGACGATGTAGTACCAGCCGTCGGCGTCGCGGCGGGCGAGGTCGCCGGTGCGGAACCAGCCCTCCGGGCTGATCGCCGCGGCGGTGGCCTCAGGGCGCTTGTAGTAGCCCTTCATCACGTTGTGACCGCGGATTGCGATCTCGCCGACCGCGTGCTCGTCCCACGTGATCGGCTCCCAGCTGTCGGGGTTGATCAGCTCGAGCTCGACGCCCTGGACCGGCACGCCGATCGAGCCCGGCCGGGCCGGCTCGCCCCAGACCGAGAACGCGGCGACCGGCGAGGTCTCCGAGAGGCCGTAGCCCTCGAGGATGGTGACGCCGAAGCGGGCCTCGAACTCCTTGTGGATCTCGACCGGGAGGGCCGAGCCGCCGGAGACGGCGGCGCGCAGGTTGGCCTTGAGGGTGGCCACGTCGATGGTGTCGTCGAGCGCCCCGAGCAGGCCCCAGTACATCGTCGGGACGCCCCCGAAGAAGGTGACCTTCTCCTTGAGCATGAGCTGGAGCGCGGCGGCGGCGTCGAAGCGCGGCAGCATCACCATGGTGCCGCCATAGGCCAGGATGCCGTTCTGCATCACCGTCAGGCCGAAGACGTGGAAGAGCGGCAGCACCACCAGGGCGGTGTCGGGACGGTCGCCGCTGGCGGCGAAGGAGGACTCCCCGAGCAGGGCGTTGTCGCGCAGGTTGCGGTGGCGCAGCTCGGCGCCCTTGGGCTGGCCGGTGGTTCCGGAGGTGTAGAGCACGACAGCGGTGTCGTCCTCGTCCGTCGGGGAGGTGTCGAACGTCTGCGGCTGTGCGCCGATCGCACCGAACAGGGTCTCGGCGCCCTCGATCGGCGAGGAGGCGAACGGATCGGCGGTGATGACGAAGAAGCTCTCGCAGCCGTCCGCCTCCTGGAAGCCGGCCCAGCCCTCGGCGCCCGTCGGGAGGTCGCCGGTGCCCTCGAAGCAGAAGTACGCCTTCGCGTCCGAGTCGCCGAGGTGGTAGGCGACCTCACGTCCCTTGAGCAGGACGTTGAGCGGGACGACGGCGGCGCCGGCCTTGAGGATGCCGAAGAACACGATCGTGAAGTAGGGGGTGTTGGGGCAGGTCAGCGCGACCTTGTCGCCCGGCTTGATGCCGCGCGCGACCAGGGTGTTGGCAACCTGGTTCGCCAGGGCGTCGACGGTGCCGTAGTTCAGCCGGGTATCGCCGATGACGATCGCGTCGCGATCGGGGTGGGCGGCGGCGCCGCTCTCCAGCAGGGAAGACAGGTTGTACGACGCCACGGTCGCCTCCATCACTTGGTCGAACAGTTGCGGTTCAGACAGCAACCTACTGGCCGGTCACATCGGCCAGTAGGTCGCCCATCAAATCGGCGGCCGCCTCCGCGAGCGGCACCTCCGGGTCGAGCGGCAGCCCGAGCCGCCCCGCCTGCAGCACGATCTGCGCGGCGATCGAGCCGGCCAGCAGCCCCTGCAGGCGACCGGCGTCCACCTCGCGGTACTCGCCCTCGCGCCAGTCGGTCACCGCGACCCGGACCTGGCCGATGACGCCGACCGAGAGCAGCCGGATCTCCTCGGACTGCACCGGCGTGATCGCCACGCCGGCCAGGGCGGTGACCTGCTCGACGAGACCGGAGAGGAAGACCGCGTACGACGAGATCGCGGTGGCCAGCTCGCTCGGCTCCCCGTCGCCGACCTCGCGCTCGACCAAGGCGTGCAGCGCCGGGTGCCCGTCGACCCAGGCGATGGTGGTGCCGACCATCCGCGCCGCCACCTCGTGCAGGCTCGCGGTCAGATCGAGCGGCTCGCCGATCAGGGCGAAGGCCGTCGCCAGCACGTCCGCCTGGACAGCGCGGAGCAGGCCGACCTGGCCGCCGAAGTGACGCTGCACGACCGTACGGACCAGGCCAGCACGGGTGGCGACGTCCTGGAGATGCAGCTCGGCGCCCGGGGGCGCGTCCTCGACGACGGCGATCGCCGCGTCAAGGATCAGCCGACGGCGCTGCTCCCGGTGGTCGTCCCACCGGGCATGTCGTCCGTCGCGCTCCACCTCCGGCATGGCTCAGCCGAGCATCGCGGGCGGCACGACCTTGAGCGTGCCGAGCCAGGTGCGCTTGCCCGCGAGGCCGGCCAGCGCCTTGCCGACGCTGTGCGAGGTCTTCGCGGTGACGAACCAGGGCGGGCGCGGGGCCAGCGTCATCTCGCCGCTCAGCACCGATGCCGGGAAGGCGTGGAAGGGGCCGCGGATCACGGTCCTCTCGGCGTGCGCGATCAGGTGGGTGTTGTGCACGATCCCGATGCCCGAGCCGACCGCGTCGAGCGTGTTGCCGGGGTAGGCGCCCCAGGTCGCACCGCCGAGCAGGAAGCCGACGCCGCTCCACACGTTGATGCCGACCGTGCCGTACTCGAGCGCGGCGATGAGCTCCTCGAAGCGCGGGCCCATCGCCTTGATGTCCTTGGGGTGGGCGATGACCGAGCCGCCGAGCGTGCCGTCGAGGCGGGTGTTGGCGAAGTCGACGGCGGCGGCCAGGAAGGCCTCTCCGCTGCCCGGGAGCTCGGTGATGCCGAGGACGCCGGCGAAGTACTCGGCGTCGTACAGGTCGCTCGGCACGTCGTCGCTCATCGGGACGAGCACCGCGCTGCCGACCTGCTCGGCGGCGGGGTAGGTCGCCTTGGCACGGTCGATGCTGGCCTGGCCATGCGGATACCACGGGGCGCGCGGCGTGATCTCCTCCAGGACGGTGCGGATCTCGGCGAGGAACGCGTCCTTCTGCGACCAGTCCCCCGACAGGATCAGCGCCTGGCCGCCGATGCAGTTGTGGCCGCCGTTGTGCATCCGCTGGGTGACGACGTGCTCGGCCTGGAACCGCAGGTCGCCCTTCGACCAGGCGCCGGGGACGACGATGATCGGCGAGACGCCGCCGAGCTCGGAGGTCATCTCCTTGGTGAGCTTGGGGGTGGCGGCCGCGCGGTTCGCCGCGGCCTCCTCGCCCACGCCCCACACGATCGCGTCGTGCGTACGGCCGGAGCCGGTGATGTGGACGTGGCCGATGCCGGGGTGGTCGGCGAGGTAGCCGCCGACCTCCGGGCCGCCGTTGACGATCCGCAGCAGGTCCGCCTCGATGAGCGGCGCCAGGGCGCGCTCATAGACCGGCAGGAGGTGCTGGAACGTCGGATTGAGCTTGAGGATGCTGACCCGGTTGTGGGCGACAAGCTCGTAGGCGATGTCGAGCGGGCCGATCGCCGAGATGTTGCCGGCACCGAGCACCAGGCCGACATCGCCGACGACGCCCACCTCGGTGGCACCCAGCCCGGCGTCGGCGAGCGCTTGCTCGCGGGTGATGCCCGGAGCCAGCCAGACCTCCCCCGAGAAGCCGTTGAAGAGCAGGAGGTCCTTGCGGTCGCCCGGAAGGATGTTGACCGTGATGCGACCGCCCGGCGCGGTGCCGAGCCGGCGGCCCGCCAGCGCCGACTCGCCATGGGCGAGCAGGTGGAGGGTGTCGGCGTACTCGGCCAGCATCGGTGCGGTGGCGGCCGGGCCGCTCATCCACTCCTCGCCCTCGAGGTGGCCCGACGGGACCTGCTTGGCGGCGATCGCGGCGCCCGCCCAGACGCCGGACTCGGCAGCGACGGTCGCCTGCGTGCGGCGCAGCAGGTCGGCGCGCTCGTGCAGGTCGAAACCCGCCCACGTCTTCGCGCCCGCGGCCAGCTCGTCGACCATCGTGTCGAGCTCGGCGTTCGTCGGCGTGCTCATGTCCAGCGTCGTCATCGGTGCTTCCCTCTGCTGTCGGTCAGTGGTGTCAGTTGGCGAGGACGCCGCCGTGCTCGCCCGCGGTGTCGAAGGCGAGGATCTCGTCGCGGTGGTTCTGCTCGTAAGCCTTGATCCTGCCCGCGGCGCGGGCGCTCTGCTGCTCGATCCAGAGCTCGCGCGGCGTGTCGGGGAAGCCGAACGCCGTACGGGCCTCGGCGACCTCCCACACCTTGTCGCTGAGCGGCGGGATCCTCTTGAAGTATGGCGCGAGCACCGGGTAGGTGCGCGGCGTCGTGTGCCGGAGGATCGGCAGGACCAGGGCCGGCGACGTCGCGAGTGCCATCAGGACCGGCCGGAGCACCGCGATCGCCGCCAGGTCGGTAGCCCGGCGCTGGGGCACGCCCCCGAGCTCTCGCATCCAGCGCGGGAACGTCGCGATCACCGCCCGGCGCAGGAGCTGGTTGAGCGGGAGGCGGATCGCCGCCGGGATCGAGGCCGGCATCGAGGAGCGGTGCATGTTCGTGAGGAAGTCGAACATGTCGAGCATCGTGTCCGAGGCCAGCATCCTCGGGCGGAACTCGTCGAAGTAGGCGGCGACGTCGGCACGGGTGCGGGGCAGGTCGTCGACGTCGATCGTCTGGAACTGCGCGGCGACCGTGCACTCGCGCCAGTACTCCGCCTCGTCCTCGGCGCCGAGCTTGCCGGGGCCGAAGATCTCGTAGCAGATGAGGATCGAGTGCCAGGCGGTCAGATGGATCCACTTCTGCGACTCGGGGTCGTTCGCGGCGAACGTACGACCGGTGTCCGGGTCGGTGCCGACCGAGCGCCGATGGATCCTCATCAGGATGTCGGAGGAGCTGAGCACGGACTGCGCGTCGCCGTAGAGGATCGTCGCGAAGTACTGCATCGTGCGGTCGTAGCGCAGCGGGGTGCGCTGCTTGACCTGGCCGGTCGCGCGGACCGCGGCCGCGAGATCGGGGTCGAGGTGCTCGATCGTGACCGCGCGCGGGAAGCCCAGCAGCGCCGAGCTCGGGTAGGCCCACACGCGGCGCGCGACCGAGTCCGGGGCGAAGAAGCCGTGGTCGCGCATCGGCGCGATCGCCTCGCGGTCATCGACGACGCCGGCGGCGTACGGCTGGTGGGACGCGGACATCGGGGCCTCCTGCGACGCGGCTGTTGTTACCGGTGCTCGGCGCACCGGTAACAACAGTAAGCGCTACATCGCGCCCTGCATACCCTGAGAATGTGAAGGCGGCTCAGAAGGTGGTGCCGGTGAGGCGCTCGTACGCCTCGATGTAGCGGGCGCGGGTGCGCTCGACGATCTCCTGCGGCAGGGCGGGCGGCCGCTCGCCGGAGCTCTTGTCCCAGCCGGACTCGGGCGAGAGCAGCCAGTTGCGCACGATCTGCTTGTCGTACGACGGCTGGGCCTTGCCCGGCTTCCAGGCGTCCAGCGCCCAGAAGCGGGAGGAGTCGGGCGTGAGGACCTCGTCGGCGAGCACGATCGTGCGGGTCGTCCCCCCGGTGGTCGAGCCTGTGCCTCCGGTGGTCGAGCCTGTGCCTCCGGTGGTCGAGCCTGTGCCTCCGGTGGTCGAGCCTGTCGAGACCCGCGCACCGAACTCAAACTTCGTGTCGGCCAGCATCAGCCCGACACCGCGGGCGATCTCGTCGGCGCGACCGTAGATGTCCAGCGTCAGGGCACGCAGCGCCTCCGCGTCCTCGGCGCCGACGACGCCGACGACCTGGTCATAGCTGACGTTCTCGTCGTGGTCGCCGACCGCAGCCTTCGCGGCCGGGGTGAAGATCGGCTGCGGCAGGCGGTCGCCGTCGACCAACCCGGCCGGGAGCGCGATGCCGCACACGCTGGGTCCGTCCGCGCTGCCGGCAGTGGCGTGGTAGTCGAGCAGGCCCGAGCCGGTGAGGTAGCCGCGCGCGACGCACTCGACCGGGAACATCGCCAGCCGCTCGCAGATCACCGCGCGCCCCCTGACCGCCTCGGGGACGTCCGTCGAGAGGACGTGGTTGGGCACCACCGACGCGAGCTGGTCGAACCACCACGACGACATCCGGGTGAGGATCTCGCCCTTGTCGGGGATGGTGGTGTCCAGGACGTAGTCGAACGCGCTGATCCGGTCACTGGCCACCATGAGGAGCTGGCCGGCGTACTGGCCCTCGGTGATCTCGTAGAGGTCACGGACCTTTCCGCTGTGGAGGTGCTGGGCACCCTCGATCGCCGGGGCGGGGGGAATGTTCAGCTCAGCCACGAGGCACAGCCTAGGAGATCGACACTGTTCCTCTTCGCATCGAAGTTAGTAGACTGATTCACACTACTTAACTCTGAGGGGGCCTCCCTTGAGCATCAGTACCCGCCCACCGCGCCCAGACTTCCTCGTCGTCGGCGCTCCGAAAGCCGGCACCACCGCCCTGCACGGTGCCCTCGCGCGGCACCCGGACGTCTTCATGAGCTCGCCCAAGGAGGCGAAGTACTTCCTCTGCGACGATGCTCCGCCACCGCACTGGCGCGGCCCGGGCGACCAGCACTCGCAGCAGGAGTGGATCTGGCGTCGCGCCGAGTACGACGCGCTCTTCGCCCCGGCACCGGAGCACGCCGTGCGCGGCGAGTCGACGCCGTTCTACCTGTGGAGCAGGGGCGCCCACCGACGGATCGCCGCCGCACTGCCCGACGTCCGGCTGATCGCGGTGGTGCGCGACCCGATCGACCGGGCGTACTCCAACTGGATGCACCTGTGGTCCGACGGCCTCGAGCCGGTCTCGGACTTCGCCACAGCCTTCGGGATGGAGCACGCGCGGATCGAGGGCGGATACGCACCGTTCTGGCGCTACCGCGAGCTCGGCCTCTACGGCGCGCAGCTGCAGCACCTGTACGAGTACGTGGCTCCCGAGCGGGTGCTCGTGATGCGCTACCGCGAGCTGATCGACGACCCGGCCGCGGCGGTCGACCGCGCCTGCGCGTTCCTCGAGCTCCGCACGGGCGTCGTGACCGAGATCCCGAGCGACAACGGCCGGACATACGTCGAGCCGGGCTGGCGTACGCGTGCGGTGGGCCCGGTGGTGCGCGGCGGGGCGTGGCTCGGCCAGTTCGCACCGCCGCATGTGTGGCGTCGCGCCGCACCGACGCTGATCCGTCAGCTGCGCGGCTCGGGCGAGACCCACCGCCCGCTGCTGGCGCCCGAGCAGCGGGCGGCTCTCATCGACGTCTTCGCCGAGGACATCGCGTTGCTCACGGAGGTCACCGGTCAGGACTTCTCGCAGTGGCTCTCCCCGGAGAGCAGAGGGTCGTTCCGCCAGCGCGCGACGGCGTGACCAGCACCATCGGTGGTCGAGTAGCCCGACCCCACGACCCCGGTGGTCGAGTAGCCCGAGCCGCCAGGCGAGGGCGTATCGAGACCTACCGCACCACGGTGATCAGGTCGTGCGCCCCGTCGGGGCGGGCGGCCTCGACGTAGTACCGGATCCGGCCGTCGGGGAGGATGACGGCCGAGGCGTAGCGGAACGCGCCGTCGGAGTGCGGCGAGGTGATCGTCGGGACGTCCGCGTCGGCGACCAGGCGGCTGCCGTCCCAGCGGGCGAGGCCGGTGGTCTCATACCAGTTGGAGGCCGCGTCGGCGCGGCCGTCGTAGAGGAAGAGCCCGTCGCCGATCGGGGTCGTGACCCGGGCGCCACGCTCGTCCCACTCTCCCTCCCTGCCGGCGAGGACGACACCGTGGTCGGTCCAGTCCAGGCCGTCGGCGGAGGTGAGCCTGCGGGAGGTCATCCGGTCCTCGTGTCCCGGCTCGGTGAGCGGGTGGCAGCACAGCCACATCTCCCACCCACCCGTTTCAGAGACGGTGACGACCGGGTCCTTGACCGCCATCGCGTCGTCTCCCGGAAGCACGACCCGGCGACCGCCCGAGGGCAGCTCCTCGGGCGTGGCGGCGGTGAGGCTGTCGACCCACCAGTGCTTGGAGTCCCAGGTCGCACAGGAGAGGTAGAGCCGCCAGCCACCACCCTGAGCCTGCGGGATCGGGACGAGGACGGGCCGCTCCAGCGACTCGCAGCCGAAGATGTCCCGACTGACCTCGGCGACGGTCTCGAAGCGCACTCCGTCGCTCGAGCGCGCGACGTCGACGGTCACCCCACGACCCTCGGCGAGCGGGCGGCGGTTGCGCCAGGTCAGCCAGTAGACCCCATCGACGAGCACAGCGCTCGCCGCGCCCGCCCAGTTGCCGGGGCCGGCCCCGGGCGCCTCCACCACGACCTCGGCACCGTCGTACGAGGGCAGCGTGGGCAGCGCGGTCATCGACATGCCTCCACCATAGTCGACTCCGAAACTCGACATTGAGCGTGGAGACTGCCTCCCGTGGCCCGGTCTTGGGACCTCCGGCCCAGGTTTTGGGACCTCCCTGGGCCTCGAACTCCACCCTAGAATTTACTTGCGCAAGGGATCTGCCAGCCGATCACACGCGTAGACCTTCCCCGCCACCGTGCCCGTCGGCGACGTCGTCGCACGCACCAGAGAGGCCGCCATGCTTCCTCGTCTCCCCCGGCTCCGTCACGCAGTTCCGTTGATCGCCGCCGCAGCGCTGGCGTTCGGGGCGGCGACGCCTGCGGCGTCCGCGGCCCTCGCGGCCAAGCAGCCGACCAGTGCCCCGGTCCAGGTCGGCGGCGCCGACTGGGGCGCCAACACCCACGATGCCTCGGCGATCTACCCGCAGGTGGACGGCGCGCCGAGCGCGTGGAAGGCCGGACTCGACGGGCGCGGCGTGAGCGTCGCCGTCGTCGACACGGGCATCGACGACACCGACGACCTCGCCGGCAAGGTCATCGACGGCTTCGACTTCACGGGCGAAGGCGACTACACCAAGGACAGCTACGGCCACGGCACCTTCGTCGCCGGCACGATCGCGGGCTCCGGCGCCGCCTCGAGCGGCGCGATCAGGGGCGTCGCGCCGGGCGCCGACCTGGTCTCGCTGAAGGTCGCCGGCGCGGACGGCAAGACCAATGTCGTGCGGGTCATCCTCGCCATCAAGTGGGCGATCGCGCACGCCAAGGCCGACAAGATCGGCGTGCTCAACCTGTCGCTCGGCACCGACGCGGCGAAGAGCTGGGCGAACGCCGCGCTCGACGCGGCGGTCGAGCAGGCCTGGCGCGCGGGCCTCGTGGTCGTCGTCGCCGCCGGCAACAACGGCGCCGCCGGAATCTCGACGCCGGCCGACGACCCGTACGTCATCACCGTCGGCGCGACCGACGACGGCACCACGGTGGCGAAGAGCGACGACACCGTCGCGTCGTACTCCGCCACCGGGCCGACGCTCGACGGCGTCGCCAAGCCCGACCTGGTCGCGCCCGGTAGTCACCTGGTGTCGACCCGTGCGATCGGCTCGACCGTGGACAAGGCGCACCCCGAGGCCCGGGTCGCGTCGCGCTACTTCCGCGGCTCGGGCACCTCGTTCGCGGCCCCGCAGGTGGCGGCCGCCGCCGCCCTGCTCCTCCAGCAGCGCCCGAGCCTCAGCAACGATCAGGTCAAGGGCATGCTCGTCCGGACGGCCAGTGCCATCGCGGGCGTCTCGACCCGTGCGCAGGGCGCCGGCGAGCTCGACATCGCGGCACTGCTCGCCGCCAGCCCGGGACAGCCGGCCAACACCGGCATCAAGGTCTCGAAGACCACCGGCACGGTGCCGGTGACGCCCCTCGCGCTCATCCAGCTCATCACCCACCACACCTTCGCGTGGGACACGTTCGCCTGGGACACGTTCGCCTGGGACACGTTCGCCTGGGACACGTTCGCGTGGGACACCTTTGCGTGGGACACCTTCGCGTGGGACACGTTCGCCTGGGACACGTTCGCGTGGGACAGCGACGATTGGAACTGATCCGCGAGCGGGGGCTCTCCTGGCTCATCGCTGCGAGAGCCCCCGCACCGCAGAGGGACACACACCATGAGCACCGTTGAGGGCAGCGTTCCTTCCGCTGCGAACGCGCCCTCCCACGCAGGCAGAGTCCTGACACCGGCCGGTGTCAGGACCGTCTGCTTCTCCGTCGCCGTCGCCGCCATCGCCGTAGTCGTCGCGATCGCTGTCGAACGCGACGAGCACGCCGGCCTGTCCGGCGATCCGTTCACGTTGCTCTGCCTCACGATCCTGCTGACGTACACCCATGTCCGGGCGACGCGGGTCGTGTACAAGCGCCAGGTCGTCGCGACCCATCTGGACGAGGCGCTCTTCATCCCGATGGTCCTCATGCTCGGCCCGGTGGAGATCGCGATCGCCGCAGTGATCGCCTCGACGGTCGGCAACCTCGTCGCGAAGCGCGCTCCGACGAAGGTCATGTTCAACGTCGGCCAGACGGTGCTGTCCTTCCTCGCCGGGTACGGCGTCGCACGGCTCGGCGGCGCCGGTCTGGACGAACCGCTCACGGCACTGGCCCTGACGTCGGCCACCGCGGGTGGTGTGGTCGTCTCCGCCACCTCCAACCTGGCGGTCGCCGCCATCGTCCGTCTCGCGACCGGCCGGCCGATCATGCGAGAGGTCATCGGACACTGGCGCGCACGCGGCATCAACTCCTTCGGTGCGCTGCTGCTCGGTGTCATCGTGGGCGTCGCGGTGCGGGCGCACCCGATGACGGCCATCCCGGCCATCGCGGTCGGCCTCATGGCCGAACGCGCGTACGTCACGATCACGATCCAACGGCACGCGCGCTTCGCTGCAGAGACCTTGCAGGACGTCGTCGTTGCCATCCGCAACTCCACGGATCAGGACGACATCCGCACCCAGGTTCTCGCTGCCGCGCCCCGCATCCTGCCGGCTCGCGCGGCTCGGATCGTCGACACGGACGCCCCGGCGCTACCCAACGCGCTGCGCGCCACGATCAGCGACGACACCGAACTCGAGGTGAGCGGACGCATCGGGGGCGATCACTGGCACGAGACGGAGCGCTCAGCGCTCGACACGCTCGCCACCGTCGCGTCCGCCGCCCTGCACAACGCTCGACTCCTCACCCACCTCTCCGCGATCACCGACAGCCAGCGCGAGGGCGTCCTCACCCTCGACGCCGCCGGTGTCATCTCCTTCGCCAACCCGGCGGCGCGCCGGCTCATCCGGTGCGAGGAGCCCCTGGGCATGCCGGCGGCCGAGGTGTTCGGCCTCGTCCGGAACGAGGGCCCCGTCGACCTCGCCGCGCTGGCCCGTTCGGGGCGGGGCCTCATCGACGACGACGCCGCACTGGTGGCCGACATCGACCGCATCCCGGTCGCCTTCACCGCGACCACCCTCAGCGCCCCGCAGACCGGGGTCGTCCTGGTCGTCCACGACATCACCGAGCGCAAGGCGTTCGAGGAGAAGCTGACCTACCTGGCCTTCCACGACCCGCTGACCTACCTGCCGAACCGCCGGCTCTTCGAGGACCGGCTCGACCACGCCCTGGCCCGGGCCGAGCGGAGCTCGACCCGACACGCGCTGCTGATGATCGACCTGGACCGCTTCAAGCTGGTGAACGACTCCTACGGCCACCCGGCCGGCGACGCACTGCTCATCAACGTCGCCAACCAGCTGCGCCGATCGTTGCGCCGCGAGGACACCTGCGCCCGGATCGGCGGCGACGAGTTCGCGATCCTGCTGGAGGACATCCCGCAGATCGAGTACCCCGTCGAGGTCGCGCAGCGCATCCTCGACGCATTGGCCCAGGGCAGCACGGTGGACGGTCACGAGGTGTTCGTCAGCGCCTCCATCGGCATCGCCACCTCCGACCAGGCCCGCACCCGCGACGGGCTGATCGCGGCGGCCGACGCCGCCGCCTACCTCGCGAAGGACGCCGGCAAGGGGCGCCACCAGCTCTACACCCCGGAGACCGCCGAGAATCCGCGCGCCGTGCTCGAGCTCGAGCAGGCGCTGCGCCGGGCCCTGGAGAACGACGAGTTCGAGGTCTACTACCAGCCCCTGGTCGACACCACCACCGGCGAGGCGGTCGGGGCCGAGGCGCTCGTACGGTGGAACTCGCCCGACGGCCTGGTCGCGCCGTACCGGTTCATCCCGCTGGCCGAGGAGACCGGGCTGATCGTGCCGCTCGGCGCCTGGGTGCTGGAGGAGGCCTGCCGGCAGGCGCACGAGTGGACGCTCGCCCGCCCCGAGCTGCCGCCGATGGAGATCGGAGTCAACCTCTCCGCCCACCAGCTCTCCCGGCCGACGTTCGTCGAGGAGGTCGCCGACGTGCTGCGCCGTACGGGCCTGCGCCCCGAGCAGCTCTGCCTCGAGATCACCGAGACGGTCATCATGCGCGACACCGCCGCCTCGATCGTCACGCTGCAGCGGCTCAAGGAGCTCGGGGTGCAGCTGGCGATCGACGACTTCGGGACCGGCTACTCGTCCCTGTCCTACCTCAAGCAGTTCCCGGTGGACGTGGTCAAGATCGACCGCAGCTTCCTCGTCGGCCTGGGCGAGAGCGCCGTCGACACCGAGATCGTCACCGCCGTGATCCGCCTCGCGGCAGCCTGTGGCATGACGGCGCTCGCCGAGGGCGTCGAGACCGAGGAGGTCCGCGCGATGCTCGACGAGATGGGCTGCCCGCTGATCCAGGGCTACCTGATCAGCCGGCCGGTCCAGGCGCCGGCGTTCTTCGAGTTCTGGACCCAGCACACCTCACCGCTGCTGCCGGCGCCGCGATCGAGCGACGCCGGCGTCACCGCCTGAGCGGAGGGATCAGAGGCCGGCGCCCTCAGAGGATGGCGCCGGGGACGTACGCGGCGGCCTCGGGGTGCGCGACCGCGACGGCCTCGATGCGGCGTACGACCGTCTGGACCTGCGCGACCGCGGCGCCGGTGAACTCGATCGGCGCCGCGACCAGCGAGGCGAGCTGCTCGGAGGTGAGTCCCAGGCGCGGGTCGGCCCCGAGCTTGGCGAAGACGTCGTTCTCGGCCTGGCCCTGGCGCATCGACAGGGCGGTGCCGACCGCCGCCTCCTTGATCGCCTCGTGGGCGGCCTCCCGACCGACGCCGTTGCGGACGGCGGCCATCAGCACCTTGGTGGTGGAGAGGAACGGCAGGTAGCGGTCGAGCTCGCGCTGGATGACCGCCGGGAAGGCGCCGAACTCGTCGAGCACGGTCAGGAAGGTCTGGAACAGGCCGTCGGCGGCGAAGAACGCGTCGGGCAGGGCGACGCGGCGCACGACGGAGTCGGAGACGTCGCCCTCGTTCCACTGGTCGCCGGCGAGCTCGCCGATCATCGACAGGTGCCCGCGGAGGATGACCGCGAGGCCGTTGACCCGCTCGGAGGAGCGGGAGTTCATCTTGTGCGGCATCGCGGAGGAGCCGACCTGGCCCTCCTTGAAGCCCTCGGTGACCAGCTCGTTGCCGGCCATGAGGCGGATCGTGGTGGTCAGGTTGGACGGACCCGAGACCAGCTGGACCAGCGAGGAGACGGTGTCGAAGTCCAGCGAGCGCGGGTAGACCTGGCCCACCGAGGTGAAGACGTGCTCGAAGCCGAGGTGCTGGGCGACGCGGGTCTCGAGCTGCTCGAGCTTGGCATGGGCCTCGTCAGTGTCGCCGCCCAACAGGTCCAGCATGTCCTGGGCGGTGCCCATCGGGCCCTTGATCCCGCGCAGCGGGTAGCGGGAGATGAGGTGCTCGAGGCGGTCGAGGGCGACCAGCATCTCGTCGGCGACGGTCGCGAACCGCTTGCCGAGGGTGGTCGCCTGCGCGGCGACGTTGTGGCTGCGACCGGCCATCACGGTGGTCTCGTGCTCGGCGGCGAGGCGCCCGAGGCGGGCCAGCGCGGCGACCGCACGGTCCCGGATGATCCGCAGCGAGCTGAGCACCTGGAGCTGCTCGACGTTCTCGGTGAGGTCGCGCGAGGTCATGCCCTTGTGGATGTGCTCCCCCCACACGGCAGAGTCGGCGAGGGCGTTGAACTCCTCGATCCGCGCCTTCACGTCGTGACGGGTGATCCGCTCCCGGGTGGCGATCGAGTCGAGATCGACCTGGTCGACGACCTTCTCGTATGCCTCGACGACGCC
This sequence comes from Nocardioides sp. JCM 18998, assembly GCF_055391535.1. Classification (NCBI taxonomy): domain Bacteria; kingdom Bacillati; phylum Actinomycetota; class Actinomycetes; order Propionibacteriales; family Nocardioidaceae; genus Nocardioides; species Nocardioides sp. JCM 18998. Next base: position 1,721,415 of record NZ_AP043886.1, on the reverse strand, counting down.
GTCGGGGACCTCGATCCCGAGGTCCTTCTGCGCCTTGAGCACCGCGATCCAGAGCTGCCGCTCGAGCACGATCTTGTGCTCGGGGCTCCAGATCCGGGCGAGGTCGTCGGCGGCGTAGCGGGTGGCAAGCACGTTCGGGACGGTCACGAGGAGTCATTCTCCCACGGCCACCGAGCACCCGGCATCGTGGCGAGGGACGGTGGACGCCGGACTGTGGACGCAGGGTTGCTCGCCGCCCTAGTCCAGGACGGCGGCGCCCTCGATGACGCCGAGCGGCTCGGCGGCGATGTCGCTGCGGCGCTGGAGGCCCGCGAAGGCGATCAGGTCCGCGGCCGCGTAGGCGCGGCTCCTGGCGTCCTCGATGTCGTAGCCCTTGGCCCGCACGGCGAGCACCCGGCCGCCGGCGGTGACGAGGTGCTTGTGCTCCGGGTCGTTCTCCTCCGGCGCCGCGACGATCGCCGTGCCGGCGTGGATGACGTCGACGTCGTTGACCCCGTTGGCGTTGCCGGTGCCGCGGATGACGTCGCCCCGCGACGACGTCTCCGGGTAGCCGGCCGAGGCCAGCACGACCGTGACGGAGGCACCGTCGGAGAAGACCGGAGCTGGTACGGAGGCCAGCTCGCCTCGCGCGGCGGCGAGCAGCAGCTCGGAGAGCGAGGAGTCGAGCAGCGCCAGCACCGGCTGGATGTCCGGGTCGCCGAAGCGGCAGTTGAACTCGATGACCCGCGGGCCGGCCTCGGTCAGCGCCAGGCCGACGTAGAGGCAGCCGACGAACGGGGTGCCGCGGCGGTTCATCTCGTCGAGCGTCGGCTGTACGACCTCGCGCATCACCGTCTCGCGCAGGTCGCTCGGCGCCCACGGGAGCGGGCTGTAGGAGCCCATCCCGCCGGTGTTGGGACCCTTGCCCCCGTCGAAGATCCGCTTGAAGTCCTGCGCCGGCTGCAGCGGCCGGGCGGTGGTGCCGTCGCAGACCGCGAAGAGCGAGACCTCGGGGCCCTTGAGGAACTCCTCGATCACGACCCGGTCGCAGGCCTCGGCGTGCGCCAGGGCCTCGGCGCGGTCGTTGGTCACCACGACGCCCTTGCCGGCGGCGAGGGCATCGTCCTTGACGACGTACGGCGCACCGAACGCGTCGAGCGCCGCGGCAGCCTCCTCCGCGGTGGTGCACACCCGCGACCCGGCGGTCGGGACGCCCGCCGCCGCCATCACGGCCTTGGAGAACGCCTTGGATCCCTCGAGCTGGGCGCCGGCCTTCGACGGCCCGAACACCGGGATGCCCGCCGCCCGTACGTCGTCCGCGACGCCCGCGACCAGCGGGGCCTCCGGACCGACGATGACCAGGTCGGCGTCGATCTCGGCGGCCAGCGCGGCGATCGCCGGGCCGTCGTTGATGTCGACCTCGTGCAGCGTCGCGATCGCGCCGATGCCCGGGTTGCCCGGGGCGGCGTGCACCTCGCTGTCCTTCGCGAGTGCCAGAGCGAGCGCATGCTCGCGACCGCCGGTGCCGATGACGAGGGTCTTCACGGGCCACAGGCTAGGACACCGACGATCAGATCGCGGCACCGTCACCGGGACCGCACCAAGACCGGGGCTGCGGCGTCAACGAGCAGCCGCGCTGTACCCCATCGCGCTCGGCGGGCCCACGACCGTCGGCTCACGCGGAACCGCGAGCGTGAAGGTGCCGGGCCGATCGTCCACCCGAGGCTGGTAGGTCGCGTCGCCGCCGTGGCCGCGCGCGATCTCTCGGACGAGGTAAAGCCCGAGCCCGGTGCCGCCGGTCGCGCCGCCCACCGCGAAGCGCTCGAACAGCTGCGGCACCAGCCCCTCCGGGACGCCCGGCCCGGAGTCCGCCACCTGGATCTCGACGCCGTCGTCCGTCACCCGACCGGTCAGCAGGATGGGCGAGTGGCCGTGCCGGATCGCGTTGTCGAGCAGGTTGTCCACCGCCTGGGCGAGCCGGCCGCCGTCGGCGCAGATGATGGTGTCCTCGTCGAGGGAGACCTCGATGGTGACGCCGCTGTTGGCCGCCCGGGTCCGCTCCACCGCGGTGGTGAGCAGGTCCTCCATCGAGACGTCGGAGGGACGCAGCACCAAGGCGTCACCCTGTAGCCGCGAGGCGGCCGCGAGGTCGGTGACGAGTCGCTGGAGCCGGTGCGCGCTGGTGTCGATCGCGGAGAGCAGCTGCGCCCGGTCGCTGTCGGCGAGGTGCTCCCACTGCTCCTGCAGGAGCGCGGACGAGCCCTCGATGACGGCGGCGGGGTTGCGCAGCTCGTGCGCCGTCACCGCGAGCAGGTGGGTCTGCTGCGCCACCGCCTCCTGACGCTCGTCGGCGTAGCGGCGCGCCTCGGTCTGGTCGCGGGTGACCTTGGCGAACCCGACGTGCCGTCCCTCCTCGTCGTGCACCGCGGTGATGACCACGCTGGCCCAGAAACGGGTGCCGTCCTTGCGCACCCGCCAGCCCTCCTCGGCGTACGCGCCGTCGCGCAGCGCCAGGTCGAGGTTGTGCTCGGGATGCCCGGCCTCCTGCTCCTCCACCGGGTAGAAGACGCGGAAGTTCTGGCCGATGATCTCGTCGGCGCCGTACCCCTTGATGCGTTGTGCTCCGACGTTCCAGCTGGCGACGTTGCCGTCGGGGTCGAGCATGTAGATGGCGTAGTCGCGCACCGCCGTCACCAGCATCCGGAAGCGCTCCTCGCTGCGCAGCAGCTCGTCCTCGGCCCGACGCTGGGCGGTGATGTCCTGGACCTGGGCGAAGACGTAGAGCGGAGCGCCGTGCGAGTCGCGGACCGGCGCGAGCGTGGCCCGGGCCGTACGCTCCCCGCCACCGGGGAGGGGGTGCTCGAAGACCACCATCGCGGTGCCGGCGGGTGTGGTGGCCCCGGTCTCGTTGATCGTCGCGAGCGCCGCGTCGAGTGCCTCGCCCTGACCCTCCGTGAGCCGGCCGTAGTCGACGCCGACCAGCTCGTCGGCAGAGCTCCCCATCAGCTCGGCGAGGGCGGCGTTGGCGCGGACGACGGACCCGTTGAGCGTCAGGGTCGCCATCCCGATCGCGGCCCGCTCGAAGAGCTCGCGGAAGCGTTCGAGGTGCTCGTCGAGGATCGCCTGCTCCGGCGGCGGGTCGCCCCCGCCGGCGTCGTCTCCGGCCTCGCCGCGGCCCACCACCCGCAGTCGTCCGCGGGCGCTGTGGGGCTGGTCGCTCGCCCGACCCGGCGCCATGCCGAGCACGCCGAGCAGGCGGTCGGGCAGCATCTCCATCCGGATCGACTTCTCGATGAAGTCGGCGGCGCCGAGCTCGCGGGCGGCATCGGCCAGCCCGTGCTCCTCGAACCCGGTGAACATCACCACTGCCGTGGCGGGTGCCAGCGCCAGGATCGCCGGGAGCGCCTCGAGGCCGTCCATCGTCGGCATCGAGGTGTCGAGCAGCAGCAGATCGGGCTCGTGCCGGTAGGCGAGCCCGATCGCATCCGCCCCGTCACCGCCCTCGCCGACGACCTCGAACCGTCCGGTGAGCTCGAGCCGTGTGCGGACCAGTGTGCGCACCTCTGCGGAGTCGTCCACCAGGACGACGGTCGGCAGTCGCTCGCTTCCCATGACGCCAAGGTGTACCCGAACCGAGTTCCGAGGATGCACCCGGCCCGGCGCGGACTAGACAACCGGGCGCCCCGCGCCCCCGCCCGCACCGGGTCCGGAGACCCTCAGACAGGCTCAGGCGAGCGGGTGCACCACGATCGACTCGTGGCGGCCCGGGCCGACGCCGATGACCGACATCCGCGCTCCGGAGACCTCCTCGACGTACTTCACGTACGCCTGCGCGTTGGCCGGCAGGTCCTCGAGGGTGCGGCAGCCGGAGATGTCCTCGGTCCAGCCGGGGAGGTACTCGTAGATCGGCTTGGCGTGGTGGAAGTCGGACTGGTTGACCGGCATCTCGTCGTGGCGCACGCCGTCGACGTCGTACGCGACGCAGACCGGGATCTGCTCGATGCCGGTGAGGACGTCGAGCTTGGTGAGCACGAAGTCGGTGACGCCGTTGACCCGGGCGGCGTAGCGGGAGATGACCGCGTCGTACCAGCCGGTGCGGCGCGGCCGGCCGGTGGTGGTGCCGAACTCGCCACCGGTGTTGCGCAGGAAGTCACCGGACTCGTCGAAGAGCTCGGTCGGGTACGGGCCCTCGCCGACGCGGGTGGTGTACGCCTTGGCGATCGCGACGATCCGGGTCAGCCGGGTCGGCGGGATACCCGAGCCGGTGCAGGCGCCGCCGGCGGTCGCCGAGGAGGACGTGACGAACGGGTAGTTGCCGTGGTCGACGTCGAGCTGGGTGGCCTGTCCGGCCTCGAGCAGGACGGTCTTGCCCTCGTCCAGCGCCTCGCTGAGCAGCAGCATCGTGTCGCAGACCATCGGCTTGAGCCGCTCCGCGTGGGCCAGCAGCTCGGTCACGACCGCGTCGACGGATGCGGCGCGACGGTTGTAGACCTTGGTGAGGATATGGTTCTTCAGCTCGAGCGCGCCCTCGACCTTGGCGCGCAGGATCTTCTCGTCGAAGAGGTCCTGGATGCGGATGCCGATGCGGTTCATCTTGTCGGCGTACGTCGGGCCGATGCCGCGACCGGTCGTGCCGATCTTGCGGGAGCCGAGGAAGCGCTCGGTGACCTTGTCGAGCTCGCGGTTGTAGCTCGCGATGACGTGCGCGTTGGCCGAGACCTTGAGCAGCGAGGTGTCGACGCCGCGCGAGTTGAGGTCGTCGATCTCGTGGAACAGCACATCGAGGTCGATGACCACGCCGTTGCCGATCACCGGCGTGACGCCGGGGGTGAGGATGCCGCTGGGCAGCAGGTGCAGCGCGTACTTCTCGCTGGTTCCGTCCGGCTGCGGGATGACGACGGTGTGGCCGGCGTTGTTGCCGCCGTTGAACTTCACCACGTAGTCGACGTCGCTGCCGAGCAGGTCGGTCGCCTTGCCCTTGCCTTCGTCGCCCCACTGGGCACCGATGATCGCGATCGCGGGCATGTCTTGCTCCTTCACGTCGGACGGAGTCCCTCCGTCCGGAGGACGGCTGCTCAACGCACCTGGATTGGGTCCGAAATGCATCGAGCCCCGTGCAAGACGCTGGGGTCGGGCCGGGGCTCTTGCAGCCGTACGTTACCAATCGCGCCCGGATCAGAGCCAGCCGCGCTTGGCCGCCTCCACCCCGGCCTGGAAGCGGGACTCGGCGCCGAGCTCCTCGAGCAGCTCGGCCACCCGCCGGCGCACGGTCCGCAGGCTCAGCCCGAGACGGCGGGCGATCTGCTCGTCCTGGGAGCCCGCGGAGAGCTGGAGCAGGAGCTGTCGGCGCTCCTCGGTGCCGGCGCCGCTCTCGTAGGCCTCGGCCCGCGAGGCCTGCTCCCACAGCTGCTCGAAGTAGAGCGCGAAGCCCTCCACGATCCCCCGCTGGCGGACCACGACCCGCAGCGTGGGCTCGGGGCTGCCGAGCGGGTCGGGCAGGATCGCGTGGCTGGCGCCGATGACCAGCAGACGGGTCGGGACGTGCGGCAGCAGCCGGATCTCCTCGCCGATCTCGACGCGGGACTGCAGCACGGCGGGAGCGTCGGTGAGCGCTCGGACCGGGTAGATGCCCCGTACCCGCCGGCCGGCGGCGACGCCCTCGGCGATCAGACGGTGCATCTCCTCCTCCCAGGGCATGTTCCACTGGTACGGACGCAGCCACAGGAGGTCGCCGGTGGTCCGCTGGATCAGCGCGCTGAGGGTCTCGCCGGTCGTCCCCGCCAGCACGACCTCGCCGTCGATCGGCTCGATCGCGTCCCCGTCCGCCTGCGGGTCGCGGGTGCTGTCGGCGACCAGGTGGGGCACGGCCCGGCTGACGTTGAGCAGCTGCTCGTAGGCGCGGCGGGCCCGATCGGCTGCGGTCTCGATGATCTCCGAGAGCGCCTGCGACGGGGCCAGGACCTCGACCGTCTCGTCCGAGATCACGACCGTGCCCGACGCGACGAGGTCGGCGATGAGGACGTCGAACTCCGCGCGTCCGATGCCGAGCGCCACGTGCATGTCCGACACCCTGCGTCCGGACAGCGGCAGGATGCGCAGGTAGAGCCGTGCGACCTCCGGCGCGAAGCCGAGCGCCGCGACCAGCTTGTCCGTCCCGAGCGCCTCCATGCCTGCTGACACTAGCGGGGGACGGTGCTCACGCCTCCGGCTTCAGCAGTGGGAAGAGGATGGTCTCGCGGATGCCCGACCCGGTGAACAGCATGATCATCCGGTCCAGGCCGAGGCCGAAGCCGCCCATCGGCGGGGCGCCGTACTCGAGCGCGCGCAGGAAGTCCTCGTCCAGCTGCATCGCCTCGGGGTCGCCGCCGGCGGCCTTGAGGGACTGGGCGGTGAGCACGTCGCGCTGGATGACCGGGTCGACCAGCTCGGTGAAGGCGGTGCCCCGCTCGACGCCGCCGATGATGAGGTCCCAGGCGAGGACCAAGCGCGGATCCTCGGAGTTGAGCCGGGCCAGCGGCTGGGCCTCGGCCGGGAAGTCGCAGAGGAAGGTCGGCTGGATCAGGCCGGGCTCGACCAGCTCGCCGCACAGCTCCATGACGACCTTGCCGGCGGACCACGCGGCATCGATCTCGACCTCGTGCTTCGCGGCGAGCGCGGTCAGCTCGGCGAGCGGGGTGTCCGGGGTGATCTCGACGCCGACGGCCTGCGAGACGCCCTCGTACACCGGGAGCCAGCGCCACTCGGCGTCGAGGTCGATGACCGTCTCGACAGGCTCGACGTCCGAGTCGGAGGTCGAGCCTGTCGAGACCACGATCTGGCGCGAGCCGACGGCGTCGGCGGCGGCGAGGTACATCCGTCGCATCAGCTCGGCCATCGTGAACTGGTCGCCGTACGCCTCGTAGCCCTCGACCATCGTGAACTCGGGGCTGTGGGTGGAGTCGATGCCCTCGTTGCGGAAGATGCGGCCGATCTCGAAGACCTTCTCGACGCCGCCGACGACCGACTTCTTGAGGTTGAGCTCGAGCGCGATGCGGAGCGTCATCTCCTGGTCGAAGGCGTTGAGGTGGGTCTTGAACGGCCGGGCGTGCGCACCGCCGTGGATGAGCTGCAGGATCGGCGTCTCGATCTCGAGGAAGCCGGCGTCCTCGAGGGTGCGGCGCACGCTGCGGGTGATGAGGGAGCGGGTACGGACCATGTCGCGCGCCTCCTGGCGCACGATCAGGTCGGCGTACCGCTGCCGGACGCGGGTCTCCTCGGAGAGCTCCTTGTGGAAGACCGGGAGCGGGCGCAGCGCCTTGGCCGCGAGCTGCCACTCGGTGGCCATGATGGAGAGCTCGCCGCGGCGCGAGCAGATGACCCGGCCGGTGACCGAGACGTGGTCGCCGAGGTCGATGGTGCCCTTCCAGTCGGTCAGGGACTCCTCGCCCACCTCGGCGAGGCTGAGCATGACCTGGAGGCGGGTGCCGATGCCGTCCTGGAGGGTCGCGAAGCAGAGCTTGCCGGTGTTGCGCACGAAGATCACGCGGCCCGTGACCGAGACGACGTCCTGGGTCTCCTCGCCGGCCTCGAGCTGCGCCCAGCCGTCGCGGACCTGCTCCAGGGAGTGGGTCTGCTTGACGTTCGTCGGGTAGGCCTCGCGGCCCTCGGCGAGCAGCCGCGAGCGCTTGTCGCGGCGCACGATCATCTGCTCGTTCAGATCGGGCTCGGGTGCTGCGTTGCTCTGCGCGGTCTGCTCGTCGGTCACGGGCGCAAGGGTATCGGCGGTTCGGCCCGCGGGCCGAACCGTAATCGCCCGACGCCCGCGCGGTCGTTCACTCGTGCATGAGGGCCTCGTACGCCTCCGGGCTGCTGTCACGCAGGAAGGCGCTGCACCGCTCCCACTCGTCCGTCTCGCCGATCGTCCGGGCGCTGGTGGCCAGCAGGGCCAGGCAGCTGAGGAAGCCGCGGTTGGGCTCGTGCGACCACGGCACCGGGCCGTTGCCCTTCCAGCCGTTGCGGCGCAGGGTGTCGAGGCTGCGGTGGTAGCCGGTACGGGCGTACGCGTAGACGGTGACCGGGTCGGCACCGTGCTCGGTCGCCAGCGCACCGAGGGTCGCCCACGCGATCGGGGAGGCCGGATGGCGCCGGACGACGTCCGCGACCTGCGCCGGGTCCTTGATCGTGGCGAGCTCGGCGGCGGCCGGGTCCTCGGGAAGCAGGGTCGGCGGAGGGCCGGCGAGCAGGTCCTGGTTGAAAGTCATGGGAATATTGTCAGCCCTCGGGTGTTGACTTGGGTTCGTGACCCAAACCGCCTCGCCGCAGACCCCGGAAGACGTCAAGCCGTGGCCGGCGCTCTTCGCGCTCGTCATCGGCTTCTTCATGATCCTGGTCGACCTGACCATCGTGACCGTGGCGACGCCCACGCTGATCGACAAGCTCGACGCGAGCGTCAACCAGGTCGTCTGGGTCTCCAGCGCCTACATGCTCGCCTACGCCGTGCCGATCCTGATCACCGGTCGGCTGGGTGACCGGTTCGGCTCGAAGTACCTCTACCTCATCGGCCTGACCGTCTTCACGCTCGCATCGCTGTGGTGCGGCCTGACCGGCACCATCGAGATGCTGATCCTCGCGCGTGTCGTCCAGGGTGTCGGCGCGTCCCTGATGACGCCGCAGACGATGGCGATCATCACCCGGATTTTCCCGCCGGCCGACCGCGGCAAGGCGATGGCCGTCTGGGGCGCCACCGCCGGTGTCGCGATGGTCGTGGGCCCGATCGCGGGCGGCATCCTCACCGACGGCCTCGGTTGGGAGTGGATCTTCTTCGTCAACGTCCCCGTCGGCATCCTCGCCTTCGTCATGGCGGTGCGCCTGGTGCCGGCCCTGCCGACCCACGAGCACAAGTTCGACTGGCTCGGCGTCGCGCTCTCCGGCATCGGCCTGTTCCTGCTCGCCTTCGGCATCCAGGAGGGCCACGCGCACCACTGGGCCGGCTGGATCATCGCGATGATCGTGGGTGGCGTCGCGATGCTGGTGCTCTTCGTGCTCTGGCAGGCCCGCAACAGGAACGAGCCGCTGGTGCCGCTGGGTCTGTTCAAGGACCGCAACTTCTCGGTCTCCAACGCCGCCATCACCACGATGGGCGCGGTCGGCGCCTCGATGGGCTATCCGCTGATGCTTTGGGCCCAGGCGGTCCGGGGCTACAGCCCGACCCAGGCGGCCCTGCTGATGGTGCCGATGGCGATCATGTCGATCGTCCTGGCCAAGCAGGTCGGCACCCTGACCGACCGGCTGCACCCGCGCCAGATCATGGGCTTCGGCTTCGCCGCCAGCTTCGTCGGCATGCTGACCCTCGCGCTGCAGCTCAAGCCGGACGCCAACATCTGGCTGCTGTGCGTCTCGATGGTCATCATCGGTGTCGGCAACGCCTTCATCTGGGCGCCGACCGCCGCGACCGCGACCCGCAACCTGCCGATGCAGCTCGCCGGCGCGGGCTCGGGCGTCTACAACGCGTCGCGCCAGTTCGGCTCGGTGATGGGCTCGGCCGCCATCGCCGTGATCATGGACTCGCGCCTCGCCGCGGAGGGCCTGGGTGGAGCCCACGGCGAGGGCGGCGCCACGCAGCTTCCGCAGGCGCTGCGGGCACCGTTCTCCACGGCCATGTCCGACGCGGTCTACCTGCCGGTCGTGCTGTTCGTGGTCGGGTTCATCGTGGTGATGTTCTACGAGCGCCCCCAGCACACCGGCTTCGCGGCCGCACCGGCCGCCGCTCCCGGTGTGATCCCGGCGGACGCGCACGCCGACTGAGCCACGGGCCCCACAGCAGAACGAGTCGAGCCTCCGTCCCCAACGGGACGGAGGCTCGACTCATCTGCGGACGGAGGCCTGACTCAGCCGTCCGCGGGCTAGCCGACCGTGAGCGCTCGGTCGGTAGCGAGCTCGGCGACCCAACGGCCGCTGTCCTTGAGGATGCGCTCCTGGGTCTCGAAGTCGACGTGCACGACCCCGAACCGCTTGTCGTAGCCGCGCGCCCACTCGTAGTTGTCCATCAGGGACCACACGAAGTAGCCGGTCAGCGGGATGCCGTCGGCCTGAGCGCGCAGCGCCTCGCCGATGTGGCTGCGCAGGTAGTCGAGTCTCGCCTGGTCGTGCACACGCCGCTCGCCGTCCGCGCCGACGACGACCTCGTCCGGGAAGGCGGCGCCGTTCTCCGTGATCATCAGGTCGAGCTCGGGGTAGCGCTCGTGCGCCCAGGCGAGCATGTCGTAGATGCCCCACGGGGCCAGGTGCCAGCCCATCTCGGTGTGTGGTCCCGGCTGCGGGACCTCGCGGACGAACCGGGCGCCGGGGTAGACCGTGCCGGCCGACTCACGCTCGGGTCCGCGGGCGATGATCCCGGTCGTGTAGTAGTTGATCCCGAGCACGTCGATCGGCTGGTGGATCTGCTCCAGGTCCCCCTCCTGCACGAAGGACCAGTCGGTGAGGTGCGCGGTGTCCTTGACCAGGTCCTCGGGCAACAGGCCACGCAGCTGTGGCTCGGTGAAGGCGCGGTTCTGCAGCGCCTCGATCTGTCGTACCGCGTCGAGGTCCTCGGAGTTCGACGCGTCGGCCGGGTACAGCGCCGCGAGGTTGTGCGTCACCGAGTACGAGACGTCGGGCCGGGTGACCACCGAGCGCAGCGCCGCGATGCCGTGACCGTGCGCGAGGTTCAGGTGGTGCACCGCCTGCAGCGACGCCTCCTCGCTGACGATGCCGGGAGCGTGCCGGCCCTCGGCGTAGCCGACGTAGGCGGAGCAGAACGGCTCGTTGAGCGTGGTCCACATCTTCACCCGGTCGCCGAGCCGGCGCCCGACCGCCGCGGCGTACGGGCCGAACGCCTCGCTGGTGGCCCGCGACGTCCAGCCGCCGCGGTCCTCGAGGGCCTGCGGGAGATCCCAGTGGTAGAGGGTCGCGACGGGCTCCACGCCCCGGGCGAGCAGCCCGTCGACGAGCCGCTCATAGAAGTCGAGCCCCTTCTCGTTGACCGCGCCCACCCCGGCGGGCAGGATCCGCGGCCAGGCGATCGAGAACCGGTAGGCGTCCAGGCCCAGCCCCGCAATGATGTCGAGGTCCGACTCGAGCCGGTGGTAGTGGTCCGCCGCGACGTCGCCGGTGTCGCCGTTGGCGGTCTTCCCCGGTGTGTGGCTGAACGTGTCCCAGATGCTGGGGCCGCGGCCGTCCTCGGCCACCGCGCCCTCGATCTGGTAGGCCGCGGTGGCCGCGCCGAAGACGAAGCCCTCCGGCAGACGGAGGGTCACGGGACCCGTCATCGGCCGGCCTCCGCCCCGAGGTCGCGCAGCGACCAGCCGGTCGCGTCGGTCGACACAGCGGCGGCGCCGTCGGCACCGATCGAGATGCGGTACGTGGCGACCTCGCCGGTCGGCGTGACGACCTCGACGATCTTCTCCGCACCGGCGACCAGGCCCGGGAAGACGCGCAGCTCGAGGCCCTCGCGGTAGTCGTAGTCGGGCCGGTCCGTACGGGCGCCGACCGGCAGGACCGCGCCCTCGCGGATGTAGAGCGGCAGGCTGTCGAAACCGTGCTGCTCGCGGCGCCAGCCGCCACCGACCACGGTCTCGCCGGTCCACCAGGAGGTCCAGGTGCCGGCCGGCAGGTAGAAGTCGACCTCGCCCTCGGCGCTGAAGACCGGGGCGACCAGGAGGTCGTCGCCGAGCATGTACTGGCGGTCGAGGTAGGCGGCGCCCAGGTCGTCGGGGAAGGCGAGCGCCATCGGGCGCATCAGCGGCAGGCCGTGCTGCGTCGCCGTCTGGCCGGCCGCGTAGAGGTAGGGCATCAACGAGAGCTTGAGCTCGGTGAAGCGGCGGGTCACCGCGACCGCGCTCTGCGGGCCCTCGTCGACCGCGCCCGTCTCCGGGTCGGTGTCGAACGTCCACGGCACCCGGTAGCTGTCGCTGCCGTGGAAGCGGGAGTGGCTGGACAGCAGGCCGAAGGCGGTCCAGCGCTTGAAGACGCCGGCGTCCGGCGTGCCCTCGAAGCCGCCGATGTCGTGGCTCCAGAAGCCGAAGCCGCTCAGCGCCAGCGACAGGCCGCCGCGCAGGGTCTCGGCCATCGACTCGTAGGTGGAGGTCGAGTCGCCGCCCCAGTGCACGGGGAGCCGCTGTCCGCCGACGGTCGCGGACCGCGCGAAGAGCACCGCCTCGTCCGTACCGCGCTCGGCGACCAGGACGTCGTGGACGGCCTGGTTGTAGAGCTGGGTGTACCAGTTGTGCATCTCGGCCGGGTTCGAGCCGTCGTGCCACACGACGTCGGTCGGGATCCGCTCGCCGAAGTCGGTCTTGAAGCAGTCCACGCCCTGTCCGATCAGGCGGCGCAGCTTCTCCTGGTACCACGCGGTCGCGGCCGGGTTGGTGAAGTCGACCAGGCCCATGCCGGCCTGCCACTTGTCCCACTGCCACACGGCGCCGTCGGCGCGCTTGACCAGGAAGCCCTGGGCGGCGGCCTCGTCGAACAGCGGCGAGCGCTGCGCGATGTACGGGTTGATCCAGACGCAGACGTGGACGTCCTGCTCCTCGTGCAGCCGCTTGAGCATGCCCTCCGGGTCGGGGAACACCCGCGGGTCCCACTCGAAGTCGCACCAGTTGAACTCGCGCATCCAGAAGCAGTCGAAGTGGAAGACCGACAGCGGCAGCTTCCGCTCGGCCATCGCCTCGATGAAGCCGGTGACGGTGCCCTCGTCGTACTGGGTGGTGAAGGAGGTCGAGAGCCACAGGCCGTAGCTCCACGCCGGCACCGCGGCCGGTCGCCCGACGAGCTGGGTGTAGCGGTCGAGGATCTCGGCGGGGGTCGGGCCGAGGATGACGTAGTACTCGAGGCTCTCGCCGGGGACCGAGAACTGCACCCGCTCGACGGCCTCGCTGCCGACCTCGTAGGAGACCGCGCCGGCGTGGTTCACCAGGACGCCGTAGCCGCGGTTGGTCAGGTAGAACGGGACGTTCTTGTAGGCCTGCTCGCTGGAGGTCCCGCCGTCGGCGTTCCAGATGTCGACGGTCTGGCCGTTCTTCACCAGCGGCCCGAACCGCTCGCCGAGGCCGTAGACGAGCTCGCCGACGCCGAGCGAGAGCTGCTCGTGCACGAACGCGCCGTCCGGGGTCGTGGCGTAGCCGACCGCCTTGTGGCCGCTGCTGGTGAGCACCCGGCCGTCGGCCTCGAAGCGCAGCGAGTACGGGGCACCGGGCGAGACGACGGCGGAGAGACCGCCGCTGCGCAGCACGCCGCCGGTGCCATCGGCCGCGACCTCGACCTCGCCGGCGACGGAGGAGGCGCCGACGAGGTCGAAGCCGAGCGGCCGGCGAGCACCGCGAAGGTGCTCGATCCGGACTCCGATCACGCCCGGGAGGGGGGAGGTCAGCGTGATCGTGAAGGTGGCTCGGTTGAGGGTGTCGCCCCGGCTGGTGATCACCTTGGTCGGGGCGGTGACGATCAGGGCGGCGTCGTCGCCCGACTGCACGGCCTCGATGTCGTACGCCTCCTGGGCATACAGGACGGTGGTGTCGGGCTGGAGCTGCCAGAAGCCGTCGGTGAACTTCACGGATGGGCCTTTCGGAGGAGCGGGCGCGTCACTTGACCGCGCCGGCGGTGACGCCGCGGGTCAGGGTGCGCTGGAAGATGAGGAAGAAGATCAGCGTCGGCAGCAGGCCCAGCAGCGCGGAGGCGCTGGTGGTGGTGATGTCCGACATGTGCTCGCCCTGCAGGCTGCTGACCGCGAGCGGGATGGTCTGGTTGTCGTTGCTGACCAGGAAGGTGACCGGGATGAGGAACTCGTTCCAGGTCCAGATGAAGAAGAAGATCAGCAGCACCGACAGGGTCTGCTTGGAGACCGGCACCACGACCTGCCACAGCGTCCGCCAGCGGCCGGCGCCGTCCATCGCGGCCGCCTCGAGCAGCTCCTTGGGGAAGGTGCTGTAGACGCTGGAGAGCAGGTACGTGCCGAACGCGCTCTGGATGACGGTGAAGATGATGATCACCGCCCACTTGCTGTCGTACAGCCCGAGGCTCTTGAACTCGTTGTAGAGCGGGTAGAGCAGGGCCTCCTGGGGCAGCATGTTGGCGAGCAGGAAGACCACCAGCAGCGGCAGCCGGCCGCGGACGCGGCCGACGCCGAGGGCGTAGGCGTTGAACAGCGACACGATCACGCCGAGGATGGCGACCATCCCGGAGATGAAGATGCTGTTCCACAGCTTCTGCGGGAAGTTCACGCCGTGCCAGAAGCGGCTGATGCCGCCGAAGTAGAGATGGCTCGGCAGGTGCAGCGGGCCGCCGTTGTTGTAGTCGTCGGGGGACTTGAACGAGTTCAGCAGGATCAGCAGCAGCGGGAAGATCACGATCAGCGCGCCGACGATCGCGAGGACCAGGAAGACCCAGTCCAGGACCGTTCGGTGCGGCCGCGAGACCGGGGCCTTGGTCGGCTTGGTGTCGTTCTCGGGCGCCGTCGAGGGCGCCTCAGCGAGAGTGCTCATCGGGCCTCCTCCGCTCGCTCGGCCCGGCGCTGAGCGACCAGGAAGACAGTGGCGACGAGGACGATGACGACGGTCAGCGCGGTGGCGATCGTCGCGCCGTACCCCACCTGCTGGGACTGGAAGAACTCCGAGTAGGAGTAGTAGCTGGGCACGATGGTCGAGGTGCCCGGGCCGCCGCGGGTCAGGGCGTAGACCGGGGCGAACACCTTGAGGGCGGCGATCGTGCATGTCAGCGTGACGACGAAGATCTCGGGGCGGATCACCGCGACGGTGATGGCCCGGAAGCGGTGCCACCAGTTGGCGCCGTCGAGCTCGGCGGCCTCGTAGAGCTCCGGGTCGACCCGCTGCAGGGCCGCCATGAAGACGACGACCGGGTAGCCGAGCTGGACCCAGATCAGGACCAGCATGATGGTCGGCAGCGCCCACTTCGGGTCGCCGAGCCAGTTCTGCTGGGCCCCGTCGAGGCCGATCGCACCGAGGAGCTGGTTCGCGGCGCCGTCGTCGGGCCGGGCGATCCAGCCGATCACGATCGCCGCGACGACGACCGGGATGATCTGGGGGATGTAGTAGGTGGCGCGCAGGAAGCTGGCGACCTTGCCGCCGAACTTCTTGCCGACCAGGTCGAAGAGGACCGAGGCGATCAGCAGGCCGAGCAGGGTGGGGACGATCACCATCGCGACGATCATCGCGATGCTGTTCTCGAACGACTTCCAGAACTTGTCGTCGTGCAGCAGGTGCTGCCAGTTCTGCAGCCCGATCCACTGCGGCGGCTTGATGCCCCGGTAGTAGGTGAAGCTGTAGTAGACGTTCTGCGCGAGCGGAACCAGGATCACCGCCGTGACCAGGACGAACCCGGGCACGAGGTACCACCAGTATCCGGCGCCTCCGGTGAGCGGAGACGAGCTACGACTGCGGCCCCTGGGCATCGCGGTCCCTTCTTTCATGCTGCTGTTTCACGTGCTGGGTGCTCGTCGGCCCGGCCGAGTTCGAGCACTGCGGGTGCCCGAGATCAGGCACTTCGGGTGCGGGGCTGGATCCGAGACGAACCCAGCCCCGCCCGTCCTGCTGGATCAGAAGCCGCCGGTGATCTGGTCGACGCCGTCCTGGTACTCCGAGCCGAGCTCCTTGTTGACGTCCGCGACGGACTTGGTGCCGTTGAGCAGCTCCTGCAGACCGGCGTTGAGCTGGTCGTAGAAGGTCGGGGTCGGCCAGTCGGGGTAGAAGCCGATGCCGTCCTGGCCCGTCAGGGTGTTGAAGTTGGCGATGAGCGCCTTGCTCTTCGCGTCGGTGATCGACGCGGCGTCGGCAGCCACCGGCACGCCGCCGTTGTTGCCCATCAGGTTCTGGATCTCGGGGCTCATCGTGATGTCGATGAACTTGTACGCGAGGTCCTTGTTCTTGGCCTTGCTCGGGACGACCCAGATGTTGCCGGACGAGCCGGGCGACATGGTGGTGTCCGGGTAGAGGCCGGTGGTCCAGTTGAACTTGGCCTCGTCGGTCATCCGGCCGTACCACCAGCTGCCGGAGAAGAAGATCGGCGACTTGCCGTTGATGAAGCTGACGCCGGCGTCCTCGGCCTTCATGCCGGTCGCGTCCTTCGAGATGTAGCCCTTGTCCTCCCAGTCCTTGATGGTCTGGGTGGCGTAGGTGATCTCCGGACCGGTGAAGTCCACCTTGTCGGTGTAGGTCTGGTAGGCGTTGACCCAGTCGCGGTTCGCCTTGGAGAGGGCGAGCTGGTACCAGAGCTGGCCGAGCGGGTACTCGGCGGCGGACTCGGCGAGCGGCGTGATGCCCTTCGCCTTGAACGCGGCCATCGCCTGCTCGAGCTCGGCCTCGGTCGTCGGCACCTTGATGCCGTACTTATCGAAGAGGTCCTTGTTGTAGTAGAACTCGACGTACTCGCCGTAGTTCGGGATGCCGTACCAGTCGCCCGAGCCCATCACGCCCTTGTCGTCGTACTTGGCGGTGGTCTGCAGGCTCGGCGCGAGCTTCTTGTCCCAGCCGTAGGCC
The DNA here is from genome assembly GCF_055391535.1 of Nocardioides sp. JCM 18998. Classification (NCBI taxonomy): domain Bacteria; kingdom Bacillati; phylum Actinomycetota; class Actinomycetes; order Propionibacteriales; family Nocardioidaceae; genus Nocardioides; species Nocardioides sp. JCM 18998. The sequence goes on along the minus strand of NZ_AP043886.1, from coordinate 1,704,934 downwards.
TTCACGGCCTCGTCGAGGTTGCTGAGCAGGCCCTGGCTGGCCAGCAGGCCTGCGGTCGCGTTGCCCTTGTTGTACTCGAGGATGTCCGGTGCCTCGTCGGAGTTGAGGACCTGGCTGGCGGTCGTACGGATCTGCTCGAACGCCTTGTTCTCGAACTTGACCTTCGCGCCGGTCTCCTCCTCGAACTTCTTGATCGCCGCGTTCCACGCGACGCCCATCGCGGACTTGTCGTCCTCGTAGTCCCACAGGGTCAGCGTGCGGCCCTTGCCGTCCACGGTGGTGCTGACCTTGCCTCCGTCAGCACTGCTGCTGTCGCCGGAGCTGCTGCAGGCCGACAGCACCATGGCGGTGGCGGCAGCGACAGCACCGAGCGCGAGACGCTTGCTACGCATGGCGATCCTCCTCGATACGGAGCGGGTACTCGGGACACCGCTTCCTTTTTGTTCTGGACGAGAACATATGCCGATCGGGCGTGTGACGCAAGCCATAACGGGCATCAATCTCGGCGGCACGGCGCGGTTTTGTCCGATGGCAGGGGTCGGCGGAGCGCGCGACCCCGACGCCGGCACGGGGCCGCCCGACGTGGTGGCCGCCCGTCCGCTGCGAAAGAGTCAGCGCGCGGAGACGAGACCGGCCGGATCGGCCAGCAGCTCGCTCCAGACCAGCTCGGCGGCGCCGATCATCAGCTGCTCGTCGCCCAGGGCGGCACTGCGGATGGCGACGCTCTCGCGACTGGACGCCACACCCTCGGCGACCAGGTCCAGCGCCGAGGCCTCGTGCAGCGCACCGAGGAACCCGGAGAGCACGATGACCTCCGGGTTGAAGACGTTGAGCACGTTGCGCACCGCGATCGCGAGGAGCGCGGAGCTGCTCGCGACCAGCGCCGCGACCTCGGGGTCCGTGCTGGCGATCAGGCGCTCCGCGAGCCGGCCCGCCTCGGCCGACTCCAGCCCGACCGCGGCGAGCAGCGTGGCCTGGTCGACCTCGGCCTCCAGGCAGCCCAGGCCGCCGCAGTGGCACGCCTGCCCACCGGGCCGTACGACGGTGTGCCCGAACTCGCCGGCATAGCCGGCGGTGCCGGTCAGGAGCCGCCCGTCCATGATCGCGCCGCCGCCGACACCACTGGCGCCGCCGATGAAATAGACCAGGTCAGCGACGTCTTTCCCGGCTCCGAAGCGGCTCTCGGCGCGCATCGCGAGGGTGGCCGCGTTCGCCGCCCAGGCGGGCAGTCCGGTGGCATCGCGGAAGAGGTCGACGATCGGCTGATCGGTCCAGCCGAGGTGCGTCGCCTGGCGCACCACGCCGTCGGAGATCCGGACCTGCCCGGGAACGGCAAGGCCGATGCCCAGCACCCGATAGCGCGGCGGGTCGTCGGCGAGCATCCCGTGGATGGTCGCGGCGGCGAGCGAGACGACAGTGCTCAGATTCCGATCGGGCAGCTCGATCCGGGCGTGCTTGATCACCCGGCCGCCGAGCCCGACCAGCCCGACGTGCACGGCGTCGACCTCCGGGTTGACGGTCACGGCGACGACATCGTCGGCCACGGCGACCACGCCGCTGGGACGCCCGGCACCGCCGGTCTGCGCCGGCAGGCTCTCGGTGGCCAGGCCGAGCTCCTCGAGCTCGGTCACCACCCCGGCCATCGTCGATCGGCTCAACCCGACCTCGCGGGTCAGGTCGGCACGCGACATCGGTCCGCGCTGATGGAGCAGCTCCAGGACGCGGGACAGGTTCGCCCGGCGCAGCTGCTCCGTCGTACCCCCCTTGACCATGACCGGAACCCTAGCATCGGGAGGGCAGTTTGTTCCCTAGTACAACAAACCGGGCCGCAGGCCGCTCGGCCGGTGGTGGAGGCGAGCGCAGCGAGCCTCGAGGCCACCACTGTGACCGAGGGCCGAGTCGGCTGTGCCCGAGGGCCGAGTCGGCGGATCAGCCGATGGTGCGGCCCGCGGAGCTGAGGTGTCGGCAGGCCTCGACGACACGGGCCGACATGCCGGCCTCGGCGACCTTGCCCCAGGCGCGCGGGTCGTAGACCTTCTTCTCGCCGACCTCGCCGTCGATCTTCAGCACGCCGTCGTAGTGGGCGAACATGTGCCCCGCGGTGGCGCGGGTGTAGGCGTACTGGGTGTCGGTGTCGACGTTCATCTTCACCACGCCGTAGGAGACCGCGTCGCAGATGTCCTGCTCCGTGGAGCCCGAGCCGCCGTGGAAGACCAGGTTGAGCGGCTTGGCGCCGAGGGCGTCGCCGAACTTCGCCACGATCGCGGCCTGAGCGTCCTTGAGGATCTCGGGACGGAGCTTCACGTTGCCCGGCTTGTAGACGCCGTGCACGTTGCCGAAGGTGAGCGCGGCGAGGTATTCGCCCCGCTCACCGAGGCCGAGCGCCTCGACCATCTCGATCGCGTCGCCGGGCGTGGTGTAGAGCTTCTCGTCGATATCGCCGTGGACGCCGTCCTCCTCGCCGCCGACCACGCCGACCTCGATCTCGAGGATGACGTGCGCGGCCTGCGCCTTCGCGAGGAGCTCCTCGGCGATCGTGAGGTTCTCGCCGAGGGGTACGGCCGAGCCGTCCCACATGTGGCTCTGGAACAGCGGCGCCTCGCCGCGGGCGACCCGCTCGGCCGAGATCTCGAGCAGCGGTCGCACGAACCCGTCGAGCTTGTCCTGCGGGCAGTGGTCGGTGTGCAGCGCGATGTTCACGTCGTACTGCTTGGCCACCTCGGTGGCGTACGCCGCGAACGCGAGCGAGCCGTGGACCATGTTCTTCACGGTCGGGCCCGAGAGGTACTCCGCGCCGCCGGTCGAGATCTGGACGATGCCGTCCGAGCCGGCCTCGGCGAAGCCCGCCAGCGCAGCGTTGAGCGTCTGCGAGGACGACACGTTGATCGCCGGGAAGGCGAAGCCCTGCGACTTCGCGGTCGCGATCATCTCGGCGTACTTCTCGGGGCTGGCAATCGGCATGACAGAGGACTCCTCAACGGGCAAACAGGCTCGGCTCCGCCTCAATCTAGGGCCGGTTCCGGTACCCGGTAAGCGCCCGGAACCATTGGACCGATCCAACGTCTCCGTTGGCACGATCCAAGGAGTGTGAAGTCCGCCACTGGCCCTTCTGGCTACCGTGCGTGGCATGAACTCCTACCTCGTCCTGACCTCTCCCGCGGCCGGGAACACCGACGACCAGACGATCGAGGACGCCCTCGAGGTGCTGCGCGGGGCCGGCCCGGTCGAGGTCGTCGAGACGAGCAGCCCCGAGGAGCTGGACGCCGCGCTCGACCGACGTGACGACCGCACCGTGGTGATCGCCGGCGGCGACGGCAGCCTGCACGCCGTCCTCGACCGACTGCACCACCGCGGCGAGCTGGACCACGGCCCCCTGGGGTTGCTCCCGCTCGGCACCGGCAACGACTTCGCGCGTGGCCTGGGACTGCCGATCGGGCCGCGCGGCCCGGCCGAGGCAGCCGCCGTGATCCTCACCGGGCACGCGCGCCCCCTCGACCTGCTCCTCGACGAGGAGGCCGACAGCGTGGTGGTGAACAGCGTCCACGCCGGCGCCGGTGCCGACGCCGCCCGCGCCGGGCGCACCTGGAAGGAGCGCTGGGGCCGGATCGGGTACGCCCTCGGTGCGATCACCACGATCGTCGCGCCCGAGGACGTTCGGGTCAGCGTCCACGTCGACGGCGAGACGGTCAGCACCGACGCGCGGCCCGTTCTCCAGGTGGCGATCGGCAACGGCCCGTACGTGGGCGGCGGTGCTCCGCTGACGCCCGACGCCCGACCCGACGACGGGCAGCTCGACGTCCTGATCGCCGCGACCCGCTCGCTCCGTGGGCGGATCGCCTACGCCGCCGGCGTGGTGGTCGGTCGCCACCCGCGCAGCGGCGACGTGACCTGCCGGCGCGGGCAGCGCGTCGAGGTCAGCGGCGAGGAGTTCTGGTGCAGCGCCGACGGCGAGCTGACCGGGCCCTACCGGCGCCGGGTCTGGTGCGTCCTGCCGGCCGCCTACTCGATGATCGTGCCCGAGGCGTGACCGCTCAGCCGCGCCAGGCCTCCTCGGCGCCGAGGTCGGCGTGCCGCACCACCCAGGAGTGCATCGCGATCGCGGCGGCCGAGGACGCGTTGATCGAGCGGGTCGAGCCGAACTGGGCGATCGAGAACGTGCCGTCGCAGGACTCCCGGGCCTGCTCGGAGAGCCCGGGTCCCTCCTGGCCGAAGAGGAAGCACACGTCCTTCGGCAGCTCCATCGTCTCGAGGTGGAGCGAGCCGGGCAGGTTGTCGATGCCCAGCAGCGACACGGCGGGGGTGCGCTCGCGCAGGTAGGCCGCGAGGTCCGGGACGGTCGCGTGGTGCCTGATGTGCTGGTAGCGGTCGGTCACCATCGCTCCGCGGCGGTTCCAGCGGCGGTTGCCGACGATGTGCACCTCGGCGGCCAGGAACGCGTTGGCGGAGCGCACGATCGTGCCGATGTTGAAGTCGTGCTGCCAGTTCTCGATGGCGACGTGGAAGGAGTGCCGTCGGGTGTCGAGATCGGCGCGGATCGCCTCAAGGGACCAGTAGCGGTAGCGGTCGACGACGCTGCGCCGATCGCCGTGCTCCAGCAGCTCGGGATCGTACTGCTCGCCCGTCGGCCACTCCCCTGCCCACGGCCCGACGCCCACCTCGGGCTGCCCGTGCGGCATGGGGTCGTACGGGGACCGAGCGGGCTCGTCGGGGACGCCCGCGGCACCAGGCGTACGTGGTTCTTCGTCCATCAGTTGCACCGCCGCCATCTCATGATCAGGTATCGCCGTCTAGGGTTCGGGTGTGCACGATCTTCTCGTCCAGGCCATCAGCCTCCATGACTTCACCCAGTGGCTGAGCCCGGACTTCCTGCTTCACAAGTTCGGCGCGGCCCTGTTCTGGGTCGGCATCATCGTGCTCTTCATCGAGTGCGGCCTGTTCTTCCCGTTCCTCCCGGGCGACACCCTGCTCTTCGCGATGGGCCTGTTCATCGCCGAGGGCAAGGTCAGCATCCTGCCCGGTGGCCACGTCGCCGACCTGTTCTTCGTGCTCGCGGTCTACACCGCCGCGGCGTTCGCGGGCAACGTCACGGGCTATTACATCGGGGAGAAGATCGGGCCCGCGATCTATGAGCGCGACGGCGCGATCATCAAGCGCCAGTACATCGACCAGACCTCGGAGTTCTTCGACAAGCACGGTCACACCGCGCTGGTCGCCGGCCGGTTCGTCCCGTTCGTCCGTACGTACATCACGCTGGTCGCCGGCGTGACCCGGATGGAGAAGCGCGCGTTCTTCGTGTGGAGCGCCATCGGCGCCATCGGCTGGGTCTGCCTGCTGACCCTGATCGGGTTCATCCTGGGCAAGAGCTTCCCGGCGCTGGGCAAGTACATCGACCTGGTCACCTACGGCCTGCTCGCCGTGACAGTCGTCGTCATCGGCGTCGAGTGGCTGCGCAAGCGCCGCGAGGCGTCGGTGAAGGCCAAGGCGGGCAGCGAGAGCGCGCCCTCGAGCAAGTAGCTCCTGACAGACGGGCCGGGCGGAGGGTCAGCCTCCGCCCGGCCGTCTGCGTTCGCGGATCGTCTGCTCAGCCCTGGACCGCGTCCAGCTCGGCGCGGGTCAGCACCGAGCGGATCGCGAGGTCGACGTCGCGCAGGGACTCGCCGGGCTCCGGCGAGCGGTCGATCGCGCAGATGACGGTGTCGACGATCGCGCCCGCGGGACGCAGGGCGTTGACGGCGTCGCGAACCGCCCCGCCCGAGGTGATGACGTCCTCGATGAGGGTGACGCGCCGGCCGTCGAAGTCCGGGCCCTCGGCAAGCTTGGCGGTGCCGTACTCCTTGGCCTTCTTGCGGATGAAGATGACCGGGATGCCCGTCTTCGCGCTGACCATGGTGGCGATCGGGATGCCGCCCATCTCCAGGCCGCCGAGCAGCTCGGTGCCCTCCGGCAGCATGTCGACCATCTGCGTGGCGACGCGCTCCAGGAGCGCCGGCTGGGCCTCGAAGAGGTACTTGTCGAAGTAGGTGTCGCTCACCTGTCCGGAGCGCAGGGTGAAGCTGCCGTGCAGGCGGCAGGTGGCGTCGATGTCGGCGGCGAGCGTGGGATCCGTGGTCACGCGAATAGCCTAGGCGGCGTGACCGTCTCCCGCCTTCGCGGCATTCCCCCGACGATCTTCACCGAGATGTCAGCCCTCGCGGTGTCGACCGGCGCGGTCAACCTGGGGCAGGGCTTCCCGGACGTCGACGGGCCGGCCTCCGTGCTCGAACGGGCCGCTGCGGCCCTGCGGGAGGGCGCCAACCAGTACGCCCCCGGCCCGGGCGTGCCCGTGCTGCGCGAGGCGATCGCGCGACACCAGGAGCGGCGCTACGGGCTGTCGTTCGACCCCGCGTCCGAGGTCGTCGTGACGACCGGCGCGACCGAGGCGATCGCGAGCGCGATCCTCGGGCTGGTGGAGCCCGGGGATGAGGTGGTGCTGCTCGAGCCCTACTACGACTCCTACCTGGCGATGATCCGGATGGCGGGTGGCGTACGGCGACCGGTGACCCTGCGGGCGCCCGACTTCCGGCTCGACGTCGACGAGTTGCGGGCCGCCGTCGGCCCCCGGACGCGGATGATCCTGCTCAACACCCCACACAACCCCACCGGCACCGTGCTGAGCCGCGAGGAGCTGCAGGCCGTCGCCGACGTGGCGATCGAGCACGACCTCGTCGTGGTCACCGACGAGGTGTACGAGCACCTGGTCTTCTCGGGCGCCGAGCACGTCCCGCTGGCGTCCCTGCCGGGGATGCGGGAGCGCACGCTGACGCTGTCGAGCCTGGGCAAGTCGTACTCGTTCACCGGATGGAAGGTCGGCTGGGCGGTCGGACCCGAGCGGCTGGTCGGGGCGGTGCTGAGCGCCAAGCAGTGGCTGACCTTCACCTCGGGCTCGCCGCTGCAGGTGGCGGCGGCGTACGCGCTGGACGAGGAGCCGGCCTGGCCGGGCATGCTGCGCGCCTCGCTGGAGGAGCGGCGCGACCTGCTCTGCTCCGGCCTGCGCGCCATCGGGCTGCCGACGACGACGCCTCAGGGCACCTACTTCGCCACCTCCGACATCGGCGCGCTCGGCTGGGCCGACGGCAACGCCTTCTGCCGTGCCCTGCCGACGCGGGCGGGCGTGGTGGCGATCCCGGTGCAGGGCTTCTACGACCCCGACCGGCCCGGCGAGGCGAACCCCGGGCGGCAGCTGGTGCGGTGGGCGTTCTGCAAGCGGCCCGCGGTGCTCTCCGACGCGTTGGAGCGGCTCGGCCGCGCCGACCTCACCGCCTAGACCAGTCCCCGTGGGCGGCCGCCCCGATCCGAGATCAAGCGCGTCCGGTGAACCAGTCGTTGGCCGGGCGGCGGTGGAGCATCACGATGACGGCGACCGCGCCGGCCAACGTGACGAGCGAGACCACCGAGGTGACGGCGAGGACGCTGAGCACGATGCACAGGCCGGACATCACGGTGAGCACGACCCGAGCACCCGCCGAGCGGCGCAGCACGAACGCGGCGGCGACGATCGCGACGATCGCCGCGACGACGACGATCACGCCGAGCACGGCCAGGCCGATCCCCAGCTCGTGCGCGCTGAAGCCGCCGGTGTCGTACCCGTGCTTGTCGAGCTCATCGAGCATGTCCTGTGCCATCGTGCCGCCGACGATCGCGAGCAGCACGCCGAGGGCGGCGCTGAGGCCGGAGAGGACGAAGGTGATGACCGCGGCAGCGGTCACCGGGCCCGGTCGCCGGCCGGCGGCGGACGCTGGGCCGGTTCCGGTGCCGGTGCTGGCGGGGGACGCGGCGGCCGGGTAGGGAGAGGCCGCCTGCGGCGGCGGGTACGAGGAGAGGTCCGGGCTCGCGTACGGGCTGGTCCGCCCGGGAGGCGGCGCGTACGGCGGAGGCGCCTGGGGCTTTCCGTCGGCCGGCGCGGGCGGCCCGGTGGGGGGCCCCGTGGGCGGCTCGGTGGGCGGCGGTCCGCTCTCGGACGGAGCGGCCAGGCGCGCCTGAGGATCGAACCAGGCGCTCGCCGTCGGCAGCCACAGGACGACCACCGCGACGGCGACCAGGATCGCGAAGAGCGGCTCGATCGCCAGGCCCGCGATCACCATCGGGCCCGCGACGATCGCGAGCACGATCCGGGCCGCCCGGGAGCGCTGCAGCGCCTGCCAGCCCAGGATCACGGAGGCGGCCGCGCAGGCGCCGGTCACCATGCCGACCACCTTGAGGACCCGCAGCCAGCCCTCGACCGTGATGCCGAGCCCGGTGGGCTCGTCGCCGATCAACCGCTCGACGGCGGTGCGGGTGTCGAGGCTGTGCAACGAGGAGATCTGGTCGAAGGCGGCGACCAGCAGCACCAGCGAGCCGCCGATCACCGCCAGGCCCGCGAAGGTGACCTGCTGTGGGCGCACCGGTCCCTTCTCGTCGGGCACGCTCACATCTCCTCGTGGGTGTCGGGATCGCCCCCGAAGAGACGGCCGTCGGGGCGGCCGAGCGCGGTGATCGCGTCGACCTCGGCGGCGGTGAGCTCGAAGTCGAAGAGCGAGCGGTTCTCGACCTGGCGCGACGGGGTAGCGGACTTCGGGATCGGGATCGAGCCGAGCTCGACGTGCCAGCGCAGGATGACCTGGCCCGGGGTGACCCCGAGACGCTGCGAGGCCGCGACGACCGGAGGGGCGTCGTACTGGCCCTGGCGCTTGCCCATCGGGCTCCACGCCTCGGTGCGGATGCCCAGCTCGGCGTGCACCGCGCGCATCTCGGCCTGCGGGAAGAGCGGGTGCAGCTCGATCTGGTTCACCACCGGCGTCACGCCGGTCTCGGCGATGATCCGGCGCAGGTGCGCCTCGGTGAAGTTGGAGACGCCGATCGCCTTGACCAGGCCCTGCTTCTGCAGCTCGATCAGGGCCTGCCACGCCTCGACGTAGAGGTCGCGGCTCGGGTTGGGCCAGTGGATGAGGTGGAGGTCGAGGTGGTCCAGACCGAGACGGTGCAACGACTCCTTGGTGGAGGCGATCGCCTCGTCGTACGCGTGGTGGCGGCCGGGGATCTTGCTGCACACCTGGACCTGGTCGCGCGCGACGCCGCTCTCGCGCAGCGCCTGGCCGACCTCGGCCTCGTTCTCGTAGTTGACCGCCGTGTCGAGCAGTCGGTAGCCGTTGTCGAGGGCGCTGCCGATCGCCTGGACGCCCTCGGCGCCCTTGAGCGGATAGGTGCCGAAGCCGATCGCGGGCAGGGTGGTGCCGTCGTGCAGGGTGTAGGTCGGTACGTCGCTCACGACTCGATCCTAAGCAACGGGCGGGCATCGACCTCCCTCACGCCGTCAGCCGTGGCACGATCACGTCATGACGGAGCCGGAGGACACGTCACCCGCCGAGCAGGCGGACCCGCACCTGCGCCGCGAGGCGCTCACGATGGCCCTCTACGTGGCCGTCTGCCTGCTGGCCTCGATGATCGCGGTGCCGGACGACACCGAGCACGCGCACGCACTCGGCATCGTGTGGGGCATCTCGCTCGGGCTGGTGCTGGCGCACCTGTTCGCGTTCCAGGTCTCGACCCGGGTCGTCGGCGACGGCCGGGTGCGGGCCGCCGACCTCCGCCTCGCCGCCGCCCAGCTCGTCGGTGCGGCCGCCGCGGCGCTGCTCGCCACCATCCCGGTGATCCTGCTGCCGGACTCCCGCGAGGTCGTCTGGGTCGAGGTGGTGATGGCGCTGCTGATCGCGACGGCCGGGTACGACGTGGCCCGCGGCGCTGGCGCCCGCCGGCTGGTGGCGATGCTCTACGGCGCCGTCGTGCTGCTGGTGGCGCTCGCGATCGCGCTGGTGAAGAACCACCTGGCGGGGCACTGACGGGCCGGGTCGGCTCGTCGAGGTATGCAGCCGAACCAGCGCTTCCCGTGCGGAGCTCCGCACGGGAAGCGCTGGTTGACCGGCATACCTTGATGAACCGGCGCGCCGCTCAGACGCTCAGCATCAGCCCGTCCTCGCCGCGATCGACCGTGACGTGGCCCCCGTCGCCGACCTGGCCGCCGATAAGCAGCTTGGCCAGGTTGTCGCCGATCGCCGACTGCACCAGGCGGCGCAGCGGACGGGCGCCGTACGCCGGGTCGTAGCCGACCTCGGCCAGCCACTGCTTCGCGGCGTCGGTGACCTCGATCGTGATCCGCCGGACCGCGAGCCGCTTCTCCAGGGAGGCGAGCTGCAGATCGACGATGTAGGTGAGCTGCTCCTTGCTCAGCGCCTCGAAGGTCACGATCTCGTCGAGCCGGTTGAGGAACTCGGGCTTGAAGCTCGCCCGCACCATCGCCATCACCGACTCGCGCTGCTTCTCCGGGTCGAGCGTCGGGTCCACGAGGAACTGCGAGCCGAGGTTGGAGGTCAGGATCAGGATCGTGTTGCGGAAGTCCACGGTCCGGCCCTGGCCGTCGGTGAGCCGGCCGTCGTCGAGCACCTGGAGCAGGATGTCGAAGACCTCGGGGTGGGCCTTCTCGACCTCGTCGAGGAGCACCACGGAATACGGCCGACGCCGGACCGCCTCGGTCAGCTGGCCGCCCTCGTCGTAGCCGACGTAGCCCGGAGGGGCACCGACGAGCCGCGAGACCGAGTGCTTCTCGGAGTACTCGCTCATGTCGATGCGCACGATCGCGCGCTCGTCGTCGAAGAGGAAGTCGGCGAGCGACTTGGCGAGCTCGGTCTTGCCGGTGCCGGTCGGGCCGAGGAAGAGGAACGAGCCGGTGGGGCGGTTGGGGTCGGCGATGCCGGCCCGGCTGCGCCGTACGGCGTCGGCGACCGCCGAGACGGCCGCACGCTGGCCGATCAGCCGCTTGCCGATCTCCTGCTCCATCTCGAGCAGCTTGGCGGTCTCGCCCTGGAGCATGCGCCCTGTCGGGATGCCGGTCCAGGCCTCCACGACGTCGGCGATCTGCTCGGGTCCGACCTCCTCGCCCACGAGCGGCGGGAGTGCCTCGCCGCCGGGGAGCGCCTTCCCCGCGTCCGTGGCGGTGGCCTGGGCGATCTGCTGCTCGAGGACCGGGATGCGGCCGTACAGGATCTCCGAGGCGCCGCCGAGGTCGCCCTCGCGCTGCAGCCGCTCGGCCTCCATCCGGAGCTGGTCGAGCTGACGGCGCAGGTCGCCCTCCCCCTCGAGGGAGGCCTTCTCCCGCTCCCAGCGGATCTCGAGGCCGCGCAGCTCCTCCTCCTTGTCGGCGAGGTCGGCGCGCAGCGTGGCGAGCCGGTCGACGGAGGCGTCGTCGGACTCCTTGGCGAGCGCGAACTCCTCCATCTTGAGCCGGTCGACCTGGCGGCGAAGCTGGTCGATCTCCTCCGGGCTGGACTCGATCTCCATGCGCAGGCGCGAGGCGGCCTCGTCGATGAGGTCGATGGCCTTGTCGGGGAGCTGGCGGCCGGTGATGTAGCGGTCGGACAGGGTCGCAGCGGCGATGAGCGCCGCGTCGGTGATCCGGACGCCGTGGTGGGCCTCGTACTTCTCCTGGATGCCGCGCAGGATCTGGATGGTGTCCTCGACCGACGGCTCGCCGACGTAGACCTGCTGGAAGCGGCGCTCGAGGGCCGGGTCCTTCTCGATGGACTCGCGGTACTCGTCGAGCGTGGTCGCGCCGATCATGTGGAGCTCGCCGCGGGCCAGCATCGGCTTGAGCATGTTGCCGGCGTCCATCTGGCTGTCACCGCCGGCGCCCGCGCCGACCACGGTGTGCAGCTCGTCGATGAAGGTGATGATCTGGCCCTCGGCCTGCTTGATCTCCTCGAGGACCGCCTTGAGCCGCTCCTCGAACTCGCCGCGGAACTTGGCGCCCGCGACCATGCCCATCAGGTCCAGCGAGAGCACGCGGCGGCCCTTGAGCGAGTCCGGCACGTCACCGGCGACGACGCGCTGCGCCAGCCCCTCGACGACGGCGGTCTTGCCGACGCCGGGCTCGCCGATCAGGACCGGGTTGTTCTTCGTACGACGGGAGAGGACCTGGACGACGCGCCGGATCTCCTGGTCACGGCCGATGACCGGGTCCAGGCGGCCCTCTTCGGCGGCCTGGGTGAGGTCGACGGAGTACTTCTCCAGGGCCTCGTACGTCGACTCGGCGTCCTGGCTGGTGACACGGCGCGAGCCGCGGATCGCCGTCAGCGACTCGCGCAGGCCGTCGGCGCTCAGGCCCGCCTCGGTGAGGACGCGCTTGGCGCTCGACTCGACCGTGGCGAGGCTGATGAGCAGGTGCTCGGTCGCGACGTACTCGTCCTTCATCGACTGGGCGAGCTCGAGCGCACCGGCGAGCACGCGGGAGACGGCGGCGCCGAAGCTCGGCTGGCCGACGGTCTCGCCGCTGACCTTGGGCAGCCCGTCGCGCTGCGCGGCAGCGGCGCGGACGAGGGCGGGTGCGTCGGCGCCGGCCTTGGCGACCAGGTTGGCCGCGCTTCCGTCCTCCTGCAGGAGCAGGGCGACGAGCAGGTGGATGGGCTCGATCGTCGAATTTCCTGCCGTCGTTGCCGCCAACTGACAGGCCTCGAGCGCCTCACGGCTCTTGGTGGTGAACTTGTCGATCCCGAACTGGCTCATCTTCTTCTCTTGCTCTCCTGCGTCGAGGTGGTCATGGCGAGCAGCGATCTCCTTCGCAATTCTGCTGCTCATACCCGACAACGCACCACAAGTTGAGTCTGTTCCACTCAACTTTGAATTTGATACCCCCGGCGGCATCTGGTCTGGTGGGACTACCTTTCCGTAGTCATCAGTGACTACTCATGCTTTCGGCGCAAGGAGTCTCCCCATGCCGTTCCTGACCCGCGACCTTCCCCCGGGCGGTCGTCACGTCGACCGCGCGGTGCCGCCCGTGGCACCGGTCGCCCCCGCCGCCGCGCGCCTGCGCCAGCTGATCCCGGTCGGGCTCCTGGTCGCCGCCTCCTCGGCCGGTGTCGCCGTCAGCCCGATGCTCGGCGGAACCTCGGCGGTGGCCGACGCCGGCCACGGCGCCGCCCTGCACTTCCCCGGCACGATCCCGAACCCCGAGGCCTCATCGTCCGCGACGCAGGTCAACCGCACCGCGTACGTCATCTCCCGCGACGCCGGCCGGCACGTCGCCCAGGACCCGGCCGACGGCACGTCCTCGTCCGTCGCCGCCGTCACCGGCGGCAGGCACCGCGCAGACACGGCCGCCGGCACGCCGACCGCTGCAGCCACCTCGACCCCGAAGCACGCCGCCCCGAAGCACGCCGCCTCGCCGGCGACCGAGGCCGCCAGCGTCGCGCAGCCGGGCGCCGACACGTCGAGCCCGGGATCGATCGCGGGATCGAGCACGGGATCGAGCGATACCACCTCCGCCTCGGCCGCCTCCACCCCCAGCGCGAGCGCCACCCAGCAGCCCGACGTCCTCACCGGCGTGGGCGAGGTCGTCGGCGGCGTGCTCGGCGCGGTCGGCGGCCTGCTCGGGGGCAGCTGACCGGTCGGTTCGTCGAGGTATGCAGACGAACCCGCGCTTCCCGTGTGGAACTCACCGTGGGAAGTGTCGGTTCGGCTGCATACCTTGACGGACCAGCCGCCGCGAACGAGCTACGAGGCGATCCGGAGGGCCCGCCGCACCCGGGCGAGGGTCTGCTGCGGGAGTCGGAAGTCATCCCAGACGAGCCGGAACATCCGGCCCGCCGTGAGCTCGCGGATCTCGTCCTCGCGGCGCTTCTCCTCGAAGACGACATCGCCGGGGGTCTGCTCGGGCCTGAGCAGCCGGCCGTACTTGACGGCTCCGTCGAACTCGCCGTACTCCCGGCGTTCGGGCCACGCCCAGTCGGTGATCGCGGCGGTGGTGCCGTCGGCGCGCACGACCCTGAACTGCAGCACCGGTGGCGGGATGCGACCGACGTGGAAGAGCCAGCGACCGCGCGACTCTCCGACCGATCCCGAGCGGCCGTCCGCCATCGGGACCACGTGCCCCAGGTGGCGCATGAAGGGCCACTGCTGGAGCAGGTCGTATGACGCCTCCAGCGCCTCGCGATCGAAGGTCGACGAGCGCAACCCGGAGTCGAGCAGGCAGAGAGCCTCCTCGTCGCCGCCGCGCGAGGCCGCCTCGAGTACGCAGCGCTCGGCGCGCAGGACCGGCAGCCCACCGGCGCAGGTGACGTCGTCATCGAGGCAGAAACCTCGTGGTGGACCACATCGCCTTCGAGCCGCCCTGCTCCGCCGTCGAGCCGGGTGACGTGCACGCGCGTCAGGTCGTACCCCAGACGTCGATGCCGTGCGCGATCACGCCGGAGACATGGCTGAGCGCGACGACGTCGCCGAGCGATCGCATCACGGCGCCCGAGCGGATCCGATGCCGCGCGACGGGCTTGAGCGGCTCCCATTCGTCCACGAAGACGTACGCCCCGCGGCGCAGCCGCATCCAGATGCGCTGACGCACCATCCGGGTCACCGCGCGGTCGTCGTAGCCGGCTCCACGGGCCTCGGCACGGGTGAAGAAGCCGTGCTCGGCGGTCAGGATGCGCAGGGGGTCCATCGCTCCAGCCTCAGCCGATCCGCTGGAGCGTGCGGCGGCCAACCAATCTGCTGTGGAAACAGATGCCGGTGCGCCTACCTGTGGACGTCTTCTGGACATACAGGCCGGTGCAGGTCGATCAAGGTATGCAGCCGAACCCGCACTTCCCGCGCGGAACTCACCGTGGGAAGCGTCGGTTCGGCTGCATACCTCGACGAACCAGCAGCCTCAGCCCCGCGGCGCCTCCGAGGCGTCGGCAGCGAGCGGAGCGGCGTGCTCGGGGAAGGTCGCGTGGGCGTCGTCGACCAGGCACGCCTTGCAGAAGCCCGTGCCGAACGGCGTGAGCTGCACCGAGCGACGTACGACCTTGGTCGCCCGGGCCGCGTGCAGCGCGGCGAGCACGTCGGGCTGGGCTTCGACGACCTGGTACTCGAGCGGATCCTTGAGCTGCTCGCGGGAGAACCAGATCAGGCCGAGCCGGAAGAGGTTGTTGAGGTAGGCGGGGACCTGGTCGACGTGGCGCAGGCCGGCGCGGGCGCCGATCATGTTGAGCTGCGCGGCGATCAGGTGCGAGCCGGCGAGCGACCCGGTCCGTACGTCGACCGACGGCTGTGGGCCGCCCTCGACCAGCAGCACCAGGATCCGGGCCTCGTCCGGCGCGAGCTCGCTGAGGATGTGCACGTACGCGGGGTGGGCACCGTCGTCGTCCCAGACGTCCCGCGACCGGGCAAGCAGCGCCTCGCCCTGCTCACGCAGCGTCCGGGGCGTCCCGGCCCCGCTCCGGCCCGGTGCATGCACGGAGGCGGCTGAGCGGCCGTTGGCGGGCGTGAGCGCCTGGCCGACCTGGACGACGGCCTCGCCGAGCGTCATGCCGGAGCCGAGTCCCTTGGCCACGTCGGCCACCACCCCGGAGGCCGCGGCGACGCCGGCCGCCACGTCGATGGCGGCACGCGGGTTCGCGACCACCCCGGCGACCCGGCGGCCCGTACGCATCCCCGCGACGACTCCCCACTGGGCGGTCCGCAGCCAGGACGTCGCCGCCAGCCGCGCCACGCCCGGGATCGCCTGGACGGCGCCGTTGCGGCGCACCTCGGGAACCTGGTCAGGGGTCATCGTCCGCCTCCTCCGACGCCGAAGATCGAGAGGTGGATGAAGCCACCCACCACGCCCATGATCGCGCCATGGGCATAGAGCATCCACTCGTCCTCCCGGATGGCCGAGCGCATCATCTCGACGAAGTCACGCGGAGGCAGCTCCTTGGTCCGCTCGGCGACCAGGGCTCGGATCTTGCCGGACTGCTGCCGGCTGAACTCCTCGTCGCGGAACGGCAGCAGCGTGCGGTCGACGGCCTCGACCGCGAAGCCCCGCTTGATCGCCTCGTACGAACGCGCGCCGAGCGCGATCCGAGCAGCGCCACGGGCCAGGCCGGCGGCCCGGTCGATGGCCGGGCCGAGCGCCGCCATCAGCATCGCGCGGGTCCGGTCACCGCGCGGTCCGTCGACCAGGAAGTCGCCGATCCGCTCGAGGGTGATGACGTCGTCGGCGATGATCTTGGCGTACACCTCCGCCGCCTCGTCCTGCCGGCGCAGGAAGAGGCCGTGGAAGCGGACCCCGAAGTAGCGGGTCGGCTCGACGGGCTCGAAGATCAGCCACATGCCCAGCAGGTTGGTCGCCCAGCCGACGCCGATGCCGAGGATGGGCAGCAGCCACCACTGGTGGAACCAGTGGTCCAGGAACGCGACCGGGATGCCGAAGAGGAAGCCGAAGACGAACCCGATGTTGACCATCGTGTTCAGCTCCTTCTGGCCGATGTCCTTGAAGACCCGGACGACGAGCTCGGGGTTGGCGCGGAAGTGCTCGATCACCATGATCTTCGGGTCGAGCAGCTGATCGATGTGCTCACCGATCTCGCGGGTGATGGTGTGCACGACGGCGGGCAGCTGGGCCTGGACCCGGGCCACGACGGCGCGCTTGGCGGGCAGGGGCAGGTCGCGCCACGCGGCCGGCGAGGCCTGCCGCATCACGTCGTCGACCAGCTGCGGGATCTCCGGGGCGAACATCGTGACGATGTGCTCGCCGATCTTCTCCGGCTCGAGCTGTTGGTAGAACTCCGCCGGCGTGCCGAGCTTGGCGATCGCCTTGTCGACGGCGATCGAGCCCATCTTGGCGGCACGGGCGGGCACGATGCCCTGCCAGCCGAGACCGCCCTGGAGGATCCCCGGGACCTCCTGGATCTTGCGCGGCAGCACGCGGGCGAGCGCGGCCATCCCCTTGATCCGCACGCCGTGGAAGTGGATCGGGTAGAAGAGCATGATCAGGCCGGTCCAGTTGATCAGCCAGCCGACGGCGCCGGTGAAGAGCGGGATCGAGAGGAACGCGATCCAGTCGTGGACCGAGTCGAGGTTGCTCAGCGTCCAGTCGACGTTGCTCAGGTAGTCCTCGATCTGCTCGAACGTCGCGCTCACCGCCTCCATCACGGGCAGCGATGCCCCATGCACCCCCGCCCCGCGGATAACGTAGCGAACCCGCGCGGGTTACTCGCGGCCGGTCAGCGGCCGCGCCGCCACACGACGACGGACTGCCCGGGGTCGGGCGGCCGGATCGCCGGTACGCGGGAGGTGACGGCCGAGCTCGTGCGGCGGGTTGCGAGCGCGTCGCGGAGCAGCTCGCGGGCCGTGGCGAGCTCGGCGAGGAGCTCCTCGTTGCGCGCGGTGAGCGCGTCGACCCGGTTCTCCAGCTCGAGGATGCGGCGCACGCCCTCGATGCCGATCCCCGACGCGGTCAGGTCCGCGATCGTGCGCAGCAGCTCGAGGTCGCGGTGGGAGTAGCGGCGGCCGCCTCCCCCGGTCCGGCCGGGGGTGATCAACCCCATCCGCTCGTACGTGCGCAGGGTCTGCGGGTGCAGCCCGGTCAGCTCGGCCGCGACCGAGATGACGTAGACGGCCTGCCCGGGATCGGGCCCGGCGGCGCCGGGCGCACCCGGCACCGCCGGCCGCCCCGACTGCTCAGGCACACGGCCGGCCACGGCTACGCCTGCGCCGGGTCGTCGAAGAGCTTGCTGCGCAGCGGCTTGTGCGCGGTGGCGTCGCGGTAGGCCTCGACGGCCGCACGGGTCGCCGGGTCGAGGACCGCGGGCACCTGCACCTCGACAGTGGCCAGCAGGTCACCCATGGTGCCGTCGGTCTTGCGCGCGCCCTTGCCGCGGACCCGGAACGTACGCCCGGTGGGCGTCCCGGCCGGGATCTTGAGCGTGACGGCGCCACCGGCGAGGGTCGGGATCTTGATGTCGGCGCCCAGCGCGGCCTCGTCGAAGGAGACCGGCACGTCGATGGTGAGGTTGTCGCCCTTGCGACCGAAGACGCGGTGGCCGGTGACCCGCACGGTGACGTAGAGATCGCCGGCGGGGCCGCCGTTCTCACCGGCGCCGCCCTTGCCGCGCAGCCGGATCCGCTGGCCGTCCTTCACCCCGGCCGGGATGCGGGCCTGGATGGTGCGCGCCGAGGTGCCGCGACCGCTGCCGTGGCAGGTCGGGCAGGGCTCGTCGTAGATCAGCTGCCGACCGCCGCAGCGGGGGCAGGTCTCGTTGAGGGAGAAGGCGCCGCCGACGCCGTTGACGATGTAGCCGGCTCCGTCGCACTCGGGGCAGACCTTCGGCTTGGTGCCGGGCTTGCCGCCGGTCCCCGAGCAGTCCGGGCAGGGGGCGTCGGACGACATCCGCAGCGAGATGGTGACGCCCTCGAGGGACTCGTTGAAGCCGATCGTCGCGGTCGACTCGACGTCCTGACCCTTGGTCGCCCGGGCGCGGCCCCGCCGGGTGCCGAAGCCG
Source organism: Nocardioides sp. JCM 18998 (assembly GCF_055391535.1). Lineage (NCBI taxonomy): Bacteria > Bacillati > Actinomycetota > Actinomycetes > Propionibacteriales > Nocardioidaceae > Nocardioides > Nocardioides sp. JCM 18998. The sequence goes on along the minus strand of NZ_AP043886.1, from coordinate 1,686,632 downwards.
CCGCCGGTGGTCGCGGTGCCGAAGAGGTCGCCGAACATGTCGCCGAAGCCGCCACCGCCGGCGCCGCCGGCCTGGCCGCGATCGCCGAAGAGGTCCTCGAAGTTGTAGCCGCGACCGGCACCGCTCCCGCCCGGGAAGCCGCCGCCCTGGCCGCCGAAGCCGAAGCCGCCGCCGTAGAGCGAGCGCATCTCGTCGTACTTCTTGCGCTTCTCGACGTCACCGACGACGTCGTACGCCTCCGCGACCCGCTTGAACCGCTCGTGCTTGGCGGTGTCATCGGGGTTGGAGTCGGGGTGGTTCTCCCGCGCCAGCTTGCGGTAGGCCTTCTTGATGTCGTCGGCGCTGGCGTCCTTGGCGACGCCCAGCTCCTTGTAGAAGTCCTTGGTGGCCCAGTCGGACCGGACAGACTCGTCCGCCACCCCTCCTCCTTTCCTACGTTGTTACGGGCCGAACCCGGTGGTTGAGCCCAGTGGTCGAGCCCAGTGGTCGAGCCCAGTGGTCGAGCCCGGTAGTCGAACCCGAACCCGGTGGTCGAGCTTGTCGAGACCCCGTCCCGACAAGCCCGACCGACCGATCACTCGGGATCGACGACCAGCACCTGAGCGGCACGCACGACGCGGTCACCGATCCGGTAGCCGGCCTTGGCGAGCACCTTGACGGTGGTCACCTCGACCGAGGCGTCCGCGCCGAGGTGCGAGAGCGCCTCGTGGAACTGCGGGTCGAACGCCTCGCCGGCCTCGCCGAACCTGCTCAGACCCTGGGCCGTGACGACCCGCTCGAGCTGGTCGGCGACCTGCTTGAGGTCGGCCGAGAGCTCGCCGTGTTCGCGGGCCCGGTCGATCGTGTCGAGCACCTCGACGATCGGCGCCAGCACCTTGTACGTCGCGTTCTCGGCCACCAGCTCCCGGTCGCGCTCGACGCGCTTGCGGTAGTTGACGTACTCGGCCTGGAGACGCTGCAGGTCCGTGGTCAGCTCGTCGATCTTGGCGGTCAGGCCGTCCGGCTCGGGCTGCCCGACGGCGTCCTCGACCGCGTCCGCGGCCGGGGCCGCATCGCCGAGAGACTCCTCGACCTCGTCGCCGCCGACGGAGCCCGTGTCGGGCTCCGTCGGCTGGACGGCGTCCTGGCCGTTGGCCTCGGTCACTTGTCCTCGCCCGGCTCGTCGACGATCTCGGCGTCGACGACGTCGTCGTCGCCCTCACCCGTCGCGCCGCCGGCTCCGGCAGCGCCACCGGCGGCGGCCTGCTCGGCCTCGGCAGCGGCGTACATCGCGGCGCCCATCTTCTGGCTCGACTCACCGAGCTTGCTGATGGCGGCCTGGATGACGTCCTTGTCCGCCTCAGCCCCAGCGTCCGATGCTGTCTCGAGGACGGCCTTGAGGGCGTCGACGTCGGCCTGGACCTCGGTCTTGACGTCCTCCGGGACCTTCTCCGCGTTGTCGGCGAGGAACTTCTCGGTCGAGTAGACCAGCGAGTCGCCCTGGTTGCGGACCTCCACCGACTCACGCCGGCGAGCGTCCTCTTCCGCGTACTGCTCGGCCTCGCGCACCATGCGGTCGATCTCGTCCTTGCCGAGGGCGGAGCCGCCGGAGATCGTCATCGACTGCTCGCGGCCGGAAGCCTGGTCCTTGGCGGAGACGTGGACGATGCCGTTGGCGTCGATGTCGAAGGTGACCTCGATCTTCGGGATGCCGCGCGGCGCCGGCGGGAGGCCGGTCAGCTCGAAGTTCCCGAGCGCCTGGTTCTGGGCCCAGATCGCACGCTCGCCCTGGGCGACCTTGATCTCGACCGACGGCTGGTTGTCGTCAGCGGTCGTGAAGATCTCGGAGCGCTTGGTCGGGATCGTCGTGTTGCGCTCGATCAGGGTGGTGAAGACACCGCCCTTGGTCTCGATGCCGAGCGACAGCGGGGTGACGTCGAGGAGCAGCACGTCCTTGACCTCGCCCTTGAGGACGCCAGCCTGCAGGGCAGCGCCGACGGCGACGACCTCGTCGGGGTTGACGCCCTTGTTGGGCTCCTTGCCGCCGAGCAGCTCCTTGACGACCTCGGTCACGGCCGGCATGCGGGTCGAGCCGCCGACGAGGACCACGTGGTCGATCTCGGAGAGCGCGATCCCGGCGTCCTTGAGGACGTTCTGGAACGGCACCTTGGTGCGCTCGAGCAGGTCGGACGTGATCTTCTGGAACTCCGCGCGGGTCAGCGTCTCCTCGAAGTGGAGCGGGCCCGACTCGCCGTGCGTGATGTACGGCAGGTGGATCGTGGTGTTCTGCGAGGAGGAGAGCTCGATCTTCGCCTTCTCCGCGGCCTCCTGGAGGCGCTGGGTGGCGATCTTGTCGGCGCTCAGGTCGACGCCGTTGGCGTTCTTGAACTTGCCGACCATCCACTCGACGACGCGGTTGTCCCAGTCGTCGCCACCGAGGTGGTTGTCGCCGGAGGTCGCCTTGACCTCGACGACGCCCTCGCCGATCTCGAGCAGGGAGACGTCGAACGTGCCGCCACCGAGGTCGAAGACCAGGATGGTCTGGTCCTCGCCCTTGTCGAGGCCGTACGCGAGCGCGGCCGCGGTGGGCTCGTTGACGATGCGGGCGACGTTGAGGCCCGCGATCTCGCCGGCCTCCTTGGTGGCCTGGCGCTGCGCGTCGTTGAAGTACGCGGGCACGGTGATGACGGCGTCGGTGACGGTCTCACCGAGGTAGGCCTCGGCGTCGCGCTTCAGCTTCTGCAGCACGAAGGCGCTGATCTGCTGGGGCGTGAACTTCTTGTCGTCGACCTCGATCGTCCAGTCGGTGCCCATGTGGCGCTTCACCGAGCGGATGGTGCGGTCGACGTTGGTGACCGCCTGACGCTTGGCGACCTCGCCGACGAGGACCTCGCCGGACTTGGCGAAGGCGACGACGGAGGGGGTCGTACGGGCGCCCTCCGCGTTCGCGATGACGGTGGGCTCGCCGCCCTCCAGGACCGACACCACGCTGTTCGTGGTGCCGAGGTCGATACCGACCGCACGTGCCATGGGTGTTACCTCCGAAGAATGGGTGTGTGGCTCTGCGGCCATCCTGCCGCCGCGAAGCCAGTCTGCCAAATAAGTTGAGTCTGATCAACTCAACTTTGTTCACTGGGTCGAACGCACACGGCTGGCGGAACATTCCGTCATACTGCTGTGATGCCGCCGCTGCACGCGCTCCTCGCCTTCTGCCTCGCGTCGATCGTGTTGATCGAGATCCCCGGCCCGAGCCTGCTCTTCGCGCTCGGCCGCGCCCTCACCGTCGGACGTCGCGAGGCGCTGCTCTCGGTGCTCGGCAACGCGCTCGGCCTGCTGGTCCAGGTGGCGGCGGTGGCGATCGGGCTGGGCGCCGTGGTGGCGGCCTCCGCGACGGCCTTCACCGTGCTCAAGATCGTCGGCGGCCTCTACGTCGCCTATCTCGGCGTGCAGTCGATCCGGCACCGTCGCGACGCGCGTGCGGCGCTGGAGGCCCCTGCCACCGAGCCGCTCGACGGGATCCGCGCGCTGCGGACCGGTCTGCTGGTGGGGATGACCAATCCCAAGACGGTGGTCTTCTTCGTCGCGTTCCTGCCGCAGTTCGTGGAGCGCTCGCATCCGGCGGCCCCGCAGCTGCTCCTGCTCGGCCTGATCTTCGCGGTACTGGCGGTCGCCTCGGACGCCTGCTGGGTGCTCGCCGCGAGCCGCGCCAAGTCGTGGTTCGCCCGTGAGCCGAAGCGGATGGACCGCCTCGGCGCCACCGGAGGCGTGATGATGATCGGGCTCGGTGGCGTGCTCCTCACCGCCGGCAACGGCAGCTGAGCGAGGGCCCTGGGCCGCGTGTCTATCGTCGAGGCATGAGCGTTCCCTCCTTGACCCTCAACGACCAGACGACCATCCCCCAGTTCGGCGTCGGCGTGTGGCAGGTGCCCGCCGACGAGTCCCAGCGCGTGGTGTCCGAGGCCCTTGAGCTCGGCTACCGCCACGTCGACACCGCCCAGATGTACGGCAACGAGCAGGGCGTCGGCGCCGCCATCGCCGCCTCCGGTCTCACCCGCGACGATGTCTACGTCACCACCAAGCTCAACAACGGATTCCACGAGCCGGCCCGCGCGAAGGAGTCGCTGGCGGAGTCCCTCGAGCGGCTCAGGCTCGACCGGGTCGACCTGTTCCTCATCCACTGGCCGCTCCCCACCGAGTACGACGGCGACTTCACCCGCACCTGGGAGGCGCTGATCGAGCTGCGCGATGAGGGCCTGACCCGCTCCATCGGCGTCTCGAACTTCCAGGGTGCCCACCTCGACACCATCGTCGCCGCCACCGGCGTGGTCCCGGCGGTCAACCAGATCGAGGTGCATCCGTACTTCGACAATGTCGCCCGCCAGGACACCCTGCGCCACGGCGCGACGGTCGAGGCGTGGTCACCGCTCGGCCAGGGCGGCGGCGAGCTCGACGACCCCGTGATCACGGCGCTGGCCGAGCGCTACGGCAAGTCCGCCGCCCAGGTGATCCTGCGCTGGCACCTCGACCGCGGCGACATCGTCTTCCCGAAGTCGACCCATCGCGAGCGCCTCGCGGAGAACATCGACGTCTTCGACTTCGCGCTGACCGCCGACGAGGTGACCTCCCTCAACGCCCTCGACAAGGGCGAGGACGGCCGTACGGGCCCGCACCCGGACACCTTCGACTGGATTCCCGCGTAGGCCGGTCTCGACGGGCCTATCTCGACAGGCTCGACCACCATGTCCGGAGGTCGAGCCTGTCGAGACCTATCCGACGGTGACCCGGACGACGTTCGAGGTCGTGCCGGAGGTGGTGTCGCGCATCCGGAACTTCTGCACGCCGAGCTGCCCGGTCTGCACGTACGTCGCGAACTGGCCGCCCGAGACGGCCGCGTTGACCGACAGGAAGTCCTGCCACTTGCCGTCGAGCTGGCGCTGCACCTGCAGGATCGCGCCCTCGCCGCCGGGGTAGACGCCGGTCAGGTCGATCTGCTGCATCGGCGCGACCGAGGTCTCGCCGGCCGAGAGGGTGATCTGCTTGGCCGGGGCACTCGCGCTCGTGCTCGGCGAGGCCGACGTCGTCTGGCTCGGCTCCTCGGACGGCTCGGCGCTCGTCGTCGACGGGGCCAGCGTGACCAGCGGGTCGCTCGGAGTCGGCGTGGGCGACGGCGTCGGCAGGTAGAGCGTCTGCGCGGACGAGGCCGTGCCGTTGTCGTCGCCACCGACACCGAAGACGCGGGTCGCCACGATCGCGACGATGCCGAGCACCAGACCCACCGCGAGGGTCACCGAGACCAGCGCGATCAGGCCGGCGAGAATCGGATGCTTCTCATCCTGGCGGGGCAACTGCACGGATGTCCTTCCTCGAGCCGGTCCCGCCCATCCTCGCAGGCCGGGCCAACCGACGACGAACCCGCTCGCGCACGGGTCACACGGACGGGTCGATCGCGACGATCTCGTGCTGGAGGGCCACCTGGTCGCGGACCGCGCGGCAGGTGAGCGTCACCTTCGCGGTGTGGGTGCTGCGCACGCGGACGGCGTATGCCTGCCCCTCGTGGCTGAAGGACGCGTCCGTCACCAGGCCGCCGTCGCCGGGTGCTCCGCTCTGCGAGCGGGCCAGGAGCCGCAGCCCGCCGAGGCCGGTGATCCCGAGCCGGCGGCGCAGCGCGATCTCGGCCGCCTGGACCGGCATCGGGAAGCTGGTGCGCCCCCGCAGGTGATCCAGCTCGACCTCACCGTCGAGGCGTGCCCGCGCGACGGCCACCGCGTCCTCGGGCGTGAGACGTCCGTAGTAGAGCCCGTCCGGTGCGACCAGCATGTTGGCCGCGAAGCGATCGCCGCCCAGATGCGAGACCTCCCACGTGTGATCCGGCAGGACGGAGGCGAGCGCGGCGGCGACCGGTCGGCCCTGCTCGGCGCAGCAGGCGTCGTGCCGGCCGTGGGTGCACACCGCGAAGAGCGGCTCCTCGTGCGCGTCCAGCCCGAGCGAGCGGCCAGCGCGCAGCGCTGTCAGATCGAGGTCCAGCACGGCCCGTACGTCGTCGAGCGCGGCGGTCTCCACCCAGGCGTACGGCGCGCGGGCGTGCACCGCGAAGAGCCGCCGTGTGCCCTCGGCGGCGGAGCGTCCGGGGCGACGCATCAGCAGCAGTCGTACCCCGGCGGCGTGCGCATGCGCCCGCAGCTCGTCCGCGACCCCGTCGGGGAAGCGGGCGTCCCGGAGCGCGTCGACGCCCCACGGCCCCGGGTGCTCCAGCAGGAGGAAGGCGGGCACGGTCGAGGCGCTGCCCGCCAGATCCTCCGCCCGGGCCGCGCTCGCGACCGAGCACCGGAACTCGCTCAGCGGGCCACCTCGAGCATCCCCTCACGCACCAGTCGCCGGCACAGCACCAGCCGGCTCTGCTCGTTGAGCTCCAGGTCGCCGGGCGCGAAGGCGTCGGTCGCCCGGATCTCCTCCAGCACCGGCTGCAGCCAGGCGGGCAGGGTCAGCACCCGGTCGCCGAGCAGCACGTCGAGCTGCGGCTGCGTCCCGGTCGCGTCGCCGTGCGGTCGCAGCACGCACGGGCGACCCGGGCGGCGACGCAGCACGGTGTCGTCGCCGATCTCGGCGACGGCATCGAGCAGGCCGCCACTCAGCCGCACCGGTCGGGCGGTCAGGAAGCGGCGTACCTCCGCCTCGGCGGCCGCCTCGGCGTCCACACCGGCGATCGCGTCGGCGAGCTCCTGGAGGCGGTGCGCCAGGTCGGCCCGGAGCGCACCGGGGTCGTCGAGATAGCCGGCGGGCAGGTGGTCGTCGGGCGGGAGGAGGCCCTCGACCGTACGCCGGAGCAGGCCGCGCCAGGTCAGCTGGTTGATCCCGATCGTGACGTGCAGGGACACGCTCTGCTGGGCGCGGGCCGCGTGCGGCGTGCCGGTCGGGAGGTAGAGGGAGAGGCCGGGCTCCATCGTGATCGCCTCGACGGTGTGCTCGGTCTCCCGGGCGGCGATGACCTCCCAGTCCTTCGCGCCGGCGGTCTGGAACACGAAGACGTCGTGCGAGTCGCTGTGCACGGCGAAGCCCTGCGATCCCGGCGGCGTGAGGTAGGCGTTGGCCTGGCACGGATGGCCGAGCTCGAGCTCGAGCTCGGCGACCAGGTCGGCCAGCGGCTGGTGGTAGCGGTGCAGGCCCTGGAACACGATCGTGGCGCCGCCCCGGAAGAGCTCGAGCGCCTTGGCCGGATCGACGAGCCCGCTGAGCTGCTGGCCCGCGATGGTGGCGTGCCGGGTGAAACGCCGCTCGGGAAGGACCGAGCCGTCCTGGGCGATGCGGAGGGCGGGCGTACGCAGCGCCGACCCGGTCAGCAGCCGGTCGGCGTCCTCCAGCGAGAACAGCCCGGCCAGCCGGTCGGGGTCGGTGCGGTGCAGATGGGTGTGGGACGCCCAGATCTTCTCGGTGAAGAGCCGGGCGTCCCCACTCAGCAGGTCGAGCGCGCTCAGGACATGCCCCCGGCCGCGCCGTCGGTGCCGTCGGTCCCGTCGCCGTCGGTGCCGTCCGTGCCGTCGCCGTCGGTGCCGTCCGTACCGTCGCCGTCGGTGCCGTCCGTACCGTCGCCGTCCTTGCCGTCGGTGCCGTCGCCGTCGACGCTCGGCTCCGAGGCCTGGGGCGCGTCGGCCGGGCTGGCGTAGGTGGTGGTGATGTCCTCGTCGGTGAGCGTGCCGTCAGACAGGTCGGTCATGGGAAACCTCCAGAGCGGGATGGGATCGGGCCCTTGCGCAGTACCCACCCGGGCATCGCGCACACCTCCGGCGCACACCCCCGGCGCACACCCCGGCACCCACCTGTGGCACACGTCCCCACAGCGGATGCGGCATGCTGCGGCGCATGGAGTTCCAGGAGGTCGTTCGCCGGCGCCGGATGGTGCGGCGCTACACCGGCGAGCCGGTCGCGGCAGAGACGGTGGACCGGGCGCTGCGCAACGCCGTCCGGGCCCCCAACGCGGGGTTCTCGCAGGGCTGGTCGTTCCTCGTCCTCGACGCCGCCGGCGACGTCGAGCGGTTCTGGGAGGTCTGCGCCGGCGAGGGCGAGCCCGACGCCTGGCTCGCGGGCATGCGCACGGCCCCGGTGCTGGTGATCCCGTGCTCGTCGCGAACGGCCTATCTCGCGCGGTACGCGGAGCGGGACAAGAGCGGCTCGGACCTCTCGGCGGCCGCTGTCGCCGAGCGCTGGCCGATGCCGTACTGGCACATGGACACCGCGATGGCGACCCTGCTGATCCTGCAGACCGTGGTCGACGAGGGCCTGGGCGGCTGCTACTTCGGCATCCCGCCGGCGAGGGAGGGGCCGCTGCGCGAGGCGTTCGGCATCCCCGACGCCTGGAGCCCCATCGGCGTGGTCGCGATCGGCCACCCGGACACTGGTGGCGCGACGGGCTCGCCCGCGCATCGCACCCGCAAGCCCATGAAGGAGGTGGTCCACCGTGGCCGCTGGTGACATCGACCCGACCATCGAGCGCCTGCAGGCGCTGATCCGGATCCCGACCGTCAGCGACGCCGACCCGGCCGTGTTCGACGAACTGCTCGAGACGATGCACGGTCTCTTCCCGCGCGTGCACGCGCTGGAGAGCATCCGGATCGGTCGCCAGGGCGTGCTCATCCACTGGCCGGGTGCCTCCACCGCGCGACCGGTCGTGCTGATGGCCCACCTCGACGTGGTGCCCGCCGTGGGCGAGTGGAGCGTCCCGCCGTTCGCCGCCGAGGTGATCGACGGCGAGGTCTGGGGCCGGGGCACCCTCGACGACAAGGGCAGCGTGGCCGCGATCTGCGAGGCCGTCGAGGGCGCCATCGCCGACGGCTTCGTGCCGGCTCAGGATGTGTGGCTGCACTTCGGCTGCGACGAGGAGGTCTCCGGCGAGTCCGCCCCGTCGGCCGCCGCCGAGCTGACCCGCCGCGGCGTACGGCCGTGGTTCGTGCTGGACGAGGGCGGCGCTGTCGCCGAGCAGGCCTTCCCGGGAGTCACCCCTGCCATCGCCGTCGTGGGCCTGACCGAGAAGGGCGCCACCACCCTGTCGCTGACCGTCACCGGCGAGGGCGGGCACGCCTCGGTGCCGACCCGCAACGGCCCGACGGTGCGGCTGGCCAAGGCCCTGACCCGACTCGACACCCTCGCGATGCCGGCCCACCTGCCCCAGCCGACCGTGGAGCTGCTGCGCCGGATCTCGCCGTATCTGCCGGCGCCGGTGCGCCCCATCACGGCGAACATCGACAAGATCGCCCCCGCCGCCACCCGCCTGCTGCCGCTGGCCGGCGCCGAGGCGGCGGCGATGATCCGCACCACCTTCGCCATCACCACCCTCGAGGGCAGTCCCGCCGCCAACGTGATCGCCTCGACCGCCCGCGCTGGCGTCAACGTGCGCGTGATGGTCGGCGACAGCGTCGACGACGTGGTCACCGCGGTGCGCAAGGTGATCCGCGACGACCGCGTGGTCGTCGACGTGGTCGAGGCCAGCGAGCCGAGCCCGGTGAGCCCGATGGACGACGCCTTCGAGCTGATCGAGTCGTGCGTGGAGGAGCTGTTCCCGGAGGCGATCGTGTCGCCGTACGTGATGATGGCGGCGACCGACTCCCGCTTCCTCACCGGCATCTGCGAGCGGGTCTTCCGCTTCACGCCGTTCCGGATGAGCAAGGCCCAGCGGGCCACCATCCATGCGGCCGACGAGCGGATCGGTGTCGAGGACTACCGGCGCGGCATCGACTGGTACCGCCGGCTGATCGAGAGTCTTCCGGCATGACCGACACGGCCACCGCCCCGACCGTACGGACCACGGTGTGGTCCGTCGTCGGGCTCCTCGTCTGCCTGGAGATCGCCAGCGGCATCCTCCAGGGCTACTACACGCCCATCTACACCGACATCGCGCGCCACCTCGACATCAAGGACGCGGACGTCAACTGGTTCGAGGCCTCGCAGCTGATCGTGTCGGCGATCGCGGTGCCGCCGCTGGCCCGGCTGGGCGACCAGATCGGTCACAAGCGGATCCTGGTGATCGCCAGCGCCGTCACGGCGCTGGGCACCTGGGCCACCGCGCTCGCCCCGTCGTTCGGGGTCTTCCTGGTGGCCTGGGCGATCACCGGTGTGTACGTCGTGTGGCTGCCGCTCGAGATCGCGATCGTGCACCTGCGGGCGCGCGGCGACGAGCAGCTGACCCGGCGCGGGGCCGCGCTGCTGGTCGCGACCCTGGAGTTCTCCGTGATCGTCGGTGCCGGCGTCTCCGGTGCTGTGGTCGGCCCGCTGCCGATGCTGGTCGTGCTCGCGGTGCCGGCGATCGTGGTCACCGGCGTGCTCGCCGTGATCTGGCGGTGGCTGCCCGAGACGGCCCAGCCGAGCGGTGGCTCGTTCGACTGGACCGGCCTCACCCTGCTCACCGCTGTGATCGCCCTGGTGATGGGCGGCCTGGTCGTGGTCCGCGTCTCCGGCCCGGGCTCGCTCGTCGCCTGGGGCCTGGTCCTGCTCGGCCTGCTCGCGGTCGTCCCGTTCGCCCGCGCCGAGCTGCGGACGTCCTCGCCCCTGGTCGACATCCGCCTGCTCGGCTCCCGCGCCCAGATCCCGATCCAGCTCACCGCCGCGCTCTCCGGCATGTCGGTGCTGGGCGCGCAGATCCCGCTCTCGACCTTCGCGCGCACCGATCCCGCGATCGCCGGCTACGGTCTCGGCAAGGGCGCCGGCTTCGTCTCGGTGCTGATCGTGGCCTACGTCTTCTCGATGGTGGTCGGCGCGCTCTCGTACCCGCGCCTGGCCCGGGCCACCTCCACGCCGGTCGCGATGGCGCTCGCCGCGCTGCTGGTCGCGATCGGGTACGCGATGTGGCTGCCGTGGCACGCCACCACCGCGCAGGCGCTGACCAACATGATCGTCGCCGGACTGGGCTCCGGCGCGCTCGTCGCGGCGATCCCGGCCGCCGCCGCCGCCGCGGCTCCGCCCGCCGAGGCGGGCATGGCCACCGGCCTGACCAACGCGATCAAGACGCTCGGCGGCGCCGTCGCCTCGGCGGTCTTCGCGATCGCCCTCGCGGCCACCGGCTCGATCGCGGACCCGGCCAAGGGGCATGCCCCGCTCTCCGGCTACCTCACGGTCTGGTCGGTCTGCTCGGGCGCTGCCCTGGTCGCCGCGGCCCTGCTGCTCCTGATCCGCCCCCGCGACTCGGCCCTCGGACACAGCTGACTCGGCCCTCCCGCACCACCGACTCGGCCCTCCCGCACCACCGACTCGGCCCTCCCTCACCACCGACTCGGCCCTCCCGCACCACCGACTCGGCCCTCGGACGCCGCTGCCTGCATCGGTCAGCGGCGCTGCCACCAACGGCGACGGCGCGGTGCCGCGGTCGGGGCGGGCTGGGCGGCCAGCCGTGCCGCACGGCGCTCGCGCCATCGCGCCAACGTCTCCTCGACATCGCGCGGCTGCGTCACGAACGGCGGGCCGACCGGGGTCTGGTAGCGCGCCCACAGCACCCGGGCGTTGAACTGTTCGACCACCTCGCGCGCGCCACGCTCGTTCGTCTGGCGGTCGAGCAGGTCGTCGAGGCCGGCGTCGTCCTTGCGCAGCTGGATGCTCGGCGGGAGGACGACGAGCTGCTCGCGCTCGACCAGCTGCTTGAGCCACCAGTCGGGGTCGTGCTCCTCGCCGAGTCCCTCGATCGGCCTGCCCGATCCGGGCAGATCGTCGAAGTCACCGCGGTCGATGGCCTCCTGGATCTGGTGATCGACCCAGGTGTGGATCTGTCGCTGTCGCTGAGCCGCCTCGGCCTTGGACGCGGCATCGCTGAGCGGCTCGAGTTGGATCTCGTCGAACTCCTCCTCCGCCATGCCTCCAGCGTACGAGCGGACGGGAGGGCCGAGTCGGCGGTGCCGGAGGGCCGAGTCGGCGGTGCCGGAGGGCCGAGTCGGCGTGTGACATTTCCCTTACCCACGGGTAACCAGCCCTCGCTAGGCTCGCCCGCATGAGCCACAAGTCACCCAAGGACTTCTTCGCGCCGCTGGCGGTCGGGGCGCCCGCGCCGCTGCGCGAGATCCCGGCCCGGCCCACTCGCGCGATCCACTTCTTCGACCCGAGCAACCCGAAGATGGTCGACAAGATCCCGCAGATGGTCGGCACGGTCGATGTGCTGCTGGGCAACCTCGAGGACGCGGTCAAGGCCGACAACAAGGTCGCCGCCCGCGAGGGCCTGGTCACGATCGCGAAGAGCACGGACTTCGGACCCACCCAGCTCTGGACCCGGATCAACTCGCTCGACTCCCCGTGGGTGCTCGACGACCTGATCACCCTGGTCACCGAGATCGGCGACAAGCTCGACGTCATCATGGTGCCGAAGGTGCAGGGCCCCGAGGACATCCACTACGTCGACCGGCTCCTCGCCCAGCTCGAGGCCCGCGCCGGCCTCACCCGCCCGCTCCAGGTGCACGCGATCCTCGAGACCGCCCGGGGCGTGGCGAACGTCGAGTCGATCGCGCTCGCCTCTCCCCGCATGCAGGGCATCTCGCTCGGCCCGGCCGACCTCGCCGCGGACCGCAAGATGAAGACCACTCGCGTCGGCGGCGGCCACCCCGGCTACCTCGTCCGCCAGGATCCGCCGCGCGGCGACGACGGGACCGTCGACATCAACGGCCCGCGTACCGTCTTCCAGCAGGATCTGTGGCACTACACGATCGCGAAGATGGTCGACGCGTGCGCCGAGGCCGGGATCTACCCGTACTACGGCCCCTTCGGCGACATCACCGACGTGGTCGCGGCCGAGGACCAGTTCCGCAACGCGTTCCTGCTCGGCTGCGTCGGCACCTGGTCGCTGCATCCCAAGCAGATCGAGATCGCCAACCGGGTCTTCTCCCCGAGCGTCGAAGACATCCGCCACGCCCGCCGCGTGGTCGCCGCGATGGGCGACGGCACCGGCGCTGTCATGCTCGACGGCAAGATGGAGGACGACGCCTCGCTCAAGCAGTGCCTCGTCCTGGTCAGCCTCGCCGAGGAGCTCGCCGCGATCGACCCGCAGCTCAAGGAGCTCTACGCCTCGATCGAGGGAGACGCCTGATGACCTCGACGACCTCGACCGGTGCGTTCCGCGCCCGCCGCTCCGTCCTCTACATGCCCAGCTCCAACGAGCGGGCGCTGGAGAAGGCCAAGACGCTCGCGGCCGACGCCCTCATCCTCGACCTCGAGGACGCCGTCGCCCCCGACGCCAAGGCGGAGGCGCGGAACAACGCCGTCCACGCCGTCACGAGCGGGGAGTACGGCGCGAAGGAGCTCACCATCCGGATCAACGGCGTCGGCACCGAGTGGCACGCCGCCGATCTCGTCGCGGCCGCCGCCGCCGGCCCCGACGCGATCGTCGTGCCGAAGGTGAATACCGCCGAGCAGGTGCGTGGCCTGGTCACCGCGTTGGAGTGGGCCGGCGCCCCGGCGCACACCAAGCTCTGGGCGATGCTCGAGACGCCCGAGGCGATCCTCGACGCACGCGAGATCCTCGGCGCCTCGGAGCGCCTGACCGTCGCGGTGCTCGGCACGAACGACCTGGTCAAGGAGCTCTTCGTCGAGCACGTTCCCGGCCGCACCAACCTGGTCACCGGCCTGCAGCTGGCCGTCCTGGCCGCTCGGGCCACCGGCACCTCCATCCTCGACGGCGTCTACAACGACGTGAGGAACACCGAGGGCTACCTGGGCGAGGTCGCGCAGGGCCGCGACTTCGGCTTCGACGGCAAGACCCTGATCCACCCCGGCCAGATCGAGGGCGCCAATGAGGGCTTCGCGCCGAGCGCCGAGGCGATCGAGAACGCCCGCGGTCTCATCGAGACCTGGGAGGCCTCGACCGGAGGCGTCGTCACCTACAACGGCAGGATGGTCGAGAACCTCCACGTCGAGTCGGCCCGCCGCACGCTCTCGATCGCGGACGCCATCGCGGCGCTCGGCTGAGGCTCCGGTGCGGACTGGTCTGGACCAGTCCGCACCGCCTCATCGTGACGGTCGTGGGGCACGCTCGTTGACGAGTCGTGCCTGAGCCCACCGGAGGCGAGCCTCATCCGTACGCCGATATCATCGACCTCTTCCGCGAGGCCGATGCTGAGCCTGCCGCGCCTGCCGCGGCTCCGGTCCCCGACGCGGCGCAGGCCGGTGTGACGGTCACACCCGTCACCGCCCCCACGCCTGCCACCAAGCCGGCGCCGTCCGTGCCCCGGAGGCCCCGTACGCCGACGGTCGCCACGCAGCTTCCGAGCCGGAGCCGTCGGGCGGCGATGCTGCTCCCGGTCGCCCTCCTCGCGCTGGCCGGCGGCGCGACGGTCGCGGTGATCCACCGGCACGACGACCGGCACGACGACCGGCACGCCGACCGGGCCGTCTCGTCCGACGCCTCCTCGCCGAGCACCCCGGCGACGACTGCGACGCTGCCGGGCACGGGCGCGAGCCCGGCCCAGGGGGTGTCGCGGGCAGCCGCGTCGGTGACCCAGGAGTACAGCCGCGCACTCGACCAGCTCACCGCCGTACAGGGCGCGGACGACCTCGCCACCGCGGCGCGCCGCCTCGGCGCACGCACGGCCGAGCTGCACGCCGCGACGGGCCCCCTCGCCCGGGCCGAGGCCGCGCACCTCGACGCCCTGGTCGCCCTCTCCACCCTCGACAGCGGAACCACCGACGGCCTGACCTCGTACGCCCGCCTCGCGAAGGCCGCGACCAGCAGCTCGGCGGCGGTCGCGAAGGCGGCCGGGGGACGCGAGGACGTCCCGGATCCGTCGGTGGCGACCGGCAACGTCGTCGCCCTCTCCGGCGCCGCCGTCGTCGACGGCCTCGGCACGCGGCTCGGCCGGCTCGCGGATGCCACCGCCGACGCGGATCTGACGGCTCAGCTGCGCATCGCCGCGGCCCAGGCGCAGGCCCTCGTCCCGGCGGCCACCAGCGCGGCGGCGACGATCACCGACCCGAGTACCGCGGCGCGGGCGGATGCGTACGCCCGCGCACTGCGCGCCCTCGCCGCGCTGCAGGTCATCGACGGTGACCACCTGACCTCGTGGGCGAGCCTGGCGGGACCGCTCCAGGAGGGGTTGAGCGCTGCGGGGGTCTCCGGCGCGAGCGACGACGTCCACGCCGTCGCCGCCATGGTGAGCGCGGCCCAGAGGAAGATGGACGCATGGGCCGCGAAGAGCGGGGAGGCCGTCCCGCTCGGCTCCGCCACGCCCGCCAGCCAGA
Organism: Nocardioides sp. JCM 18998; assembly: GCF_055391535.1. Lineage (NCBI taxonomy): Bacteria > Bacillati > Actinomycetota > Actinomycetes > Propionibacteriales > Nocardioidaceae > Nocardioides > Nocardioides sp. JCM 18998. The sequence goes on along the minus strand of NZ_AP043886.1, from coordinate 1,671,455 downwards.
CGCCGGCCCAGGAGCGGGCCCAGGAGCGGGCTGCACACGCCGCCGTGGAGGCGGCCCAGAGCTACGCGAGTCGCGCCGACGACCTCGTCGCCCGGTACGCCCAGGCGATCGCGGCCCTGCCGCTGGTCGCGCCCGGTCAGCAGCCGTCGTTCGACCTCGCCACCCGGTTCCACGCGGTGAGCCGGCTCTTCGACGGCCTCACCGCGACCGTGGCGGGGCTGCGTCCGCCGACCGGCATGGCCGGCGCCCAGGAGACCGTGGCCGACCTGGTCGCCCGCGGGCGGGCCGCCGCCGTCGCGGGTGAGGAGATGGCCCTGGACGCCTCGGACTGCGATCCGACGAGGCGAGCGTGCGTGATGGGCGCGATGACGGAGTGGCCGTCCTACAAGCGCGCGGTCGGAGCTCTCGGCAGCCCGGGCACGGTGCGCGCCGCGATCACCCAGGGAGTCGATGCCGCGAAGGCCGCGGCCGCTGCCGCTGCCACCGCGAGCGTCCCGTCCGGTGGCGCCACGGCCCACGGGAGGCCGCCGAAGCCGATCGTCTGACGCATCACACTCATCTCACATATCAAGATTTGCGTCTCATTTATCGGGATCTCAGGCGCAAACTGGGTGCATGAGCACGCCGGTACGGTCTTCGACGCCCAGCACCAGCTCGATCAGCGAGGCCCGCCGTTGGGGAATGCTCGCCGCAAGCACCTTCGCCCAGGCGGCGGCCGTGGTCGCGAACAACGGCACCGCCTACCTCGTGCCCGCCCTCCACCGGCACGACGGCTACTCCCTCGCCACCGCCGGCGCCATCGTCGCGGCGCCGTCCTTCGGCGTGATGGCCGCCCTGGTCGCCTGGGGCTGGCTCGCCGATCACCGTGGCGAGCGGATCGTCCTGCTCGCCGGCCTGGGCACCACCGCGCTGTTCTCCGCGGTCGCGACGCAGACCCACAGCACGGCGCTCCTGTGGGTGATGCTCTTCCTGGCCGGCGCCGGCTCGGCGGCGGCCAACTCGGCCTCGGGCCGGGTCGTGGTCGGCTGGTTCCCGCCGCACCGACGCGGACTGGCGATGGGGATCCGGCAGATGGGCCAGCCGATGGGGATGGCGATCGCCGCCGTCGCGATCGCGCTGGTCGCCGCCCACCACGGCGTCCACGCAGCGTTGTGGGTGCCGGCCATCGCCACCCTGGTGGCCGCCGCCGTCGTCGCAGCGGTCGTGATCGATCCGCCGCGACCGCCGAAGAGGACCGGCTCCGCCCCCAACCCGTACCGGCAGGATCGCTTCCTCGCCCGCATCCACGGCGTCTCGGTGCTGCTGGTGGTGCCGCAGTTCGTGATTGGCACGTTCATGCTGCTGTGGCTGACCGACGCGCGCGGCTGGTCGACCGGCGCGGCGGGCGCGCTGGTCGCCGTCGCGAACATCCTGGGCGCCTTCGGCAGGATCGCCGTCGGGCACCTCTCCGACCTGGTCGGCAGCCGGATGAAGCCGCTGCAGTGGGTCGCGATCGCGGCCTGCGCGGTGATGATCCTGCTCGGCATCAGCGCCGGCCTCGACCTGTTCGTCGCGGTGCCGCTGATCGTGCTGGCCTCGGTGCTGACCGTCGCCGACAACGGGCTCGCCTTCACCGCGGTGGCCGAGCGCGCCGGCCCGTTCTGGTCAGGCCGCGCCCTGGGCCTGCAGAACACCGCGCAGTTCCTGACCGCTGCGGTGGTGGGACCGATCGGCGGGGTCGCGATCACCCACCTCGGCTACGCCTGGACCTACGTGATCACCGGCCTCCTGCCGATGCTCGCGATCGGGCTGGTCCCGGTGCGCGGCGAGCGCCGGGACGACTGAGGCGTCCCACCTACCTACGGCGAATCGGCCGGCCCGCTGTGTGGGAGCGGGCCGGCCGATCGGTTCGTGGGGGAAGGCGGAGGCGCTCAGGTGAGGGAGCGGATCAGCTTCGTGCTGACGAACTCGTCGGTGCCGAAGCGACCGACCTCGCGTCCGAAGCCCTCCTCACGACTCGCCGCAGGCGGCGTCGGTGACGGCCTGCAGGCTCATGCCTGGCCGGCCTCGTGCCGCTTGGCGAGCAGCGAGACCAGGTCGTAGGCGACGTGCGAGGCCGCGATGCCGGTGATCTCCGCGTGGTCGTACGGCGGGGAGACCTCCACGACGTCGGCACCGATCAGGTTGAGCCCGTCGAGACCGCGCAGGATCTCGAGCAGCTCCCGCGACGTCATGCCGCCGGCCTCGGGGGTGCCGGTGCCCGGCGCGTGCGCCGGGTCGAGGACGTCGATGTCGATCGAGACGTAGAGCGGGCGGTCGCCGATCCGCTGGCGGACCCGGTCGATCACCTCGACGACGCCCTGGTGGTAGACGTCGGCGGCGGTGATGATGCCGAAGCCGAAGCGGCGGTCGTCCTCGAGGTCCTTCTTGCCGTACAGCGGACCACGGGTGCCGAGGTGGGAGATCGCCTCGGTGTCGAGCAGGCCCTCCTCCACCGCGCGGCGGAACGGCGTGCCGTGGGTGTAGTCGGCACCGAAGTAGGTGTCCCACGTGTCGAGGTGGGCGTCGAAGTGGAGCAGGGCGATCTCGCCGTGCCGCGCCTTCGCCGCCCGCAGCAGCGGCAGCGTGATGGTGTGGTCGCCACCGACGGTCAGCAGGCGGGTGCCGTCGGCGGTGAGGTCCAGCGCCGAGGCCTCGATGGTCTCGAGGGCCTCGTTGATGTCGAACGGGTTGACCGCGATGTCGCCGGCGTCGGCGACCTGGGCCACCTCGAACGGCGAGACGTCGAGGCCGGGGTGGTACGGCCGCAGCAGGCGGGAGGACTCCCGCACGTGGGCCGGCGCGAAGCGGGCGCCGGGCCGGTACGAGACACCCGCGTCGAACGGCACGCCGGCCACGACGATGTCGGCCTTGTCGACCTCGTCGAGGCGCGGCAGCCGCGCGAAGGTGGCCGGGCCCGCGAACCGCGGGATCCGGGAGCTGTCGGTGGGTCCGAGGGGGCCCCGAGAGATGGGTTCAGCCATGGGTGGATCAGCCTTCCGAGACGATCTGGTTGCCGGACTCGGCGCCGGCCGGGACGAGCCGCGGACCCTCGGGACCGAAGGCGTCCCGCGGCTCCGGGAAGATGAAGAGCAGGGCCGGGTAGAGCACGGCCGCCAGGCCGATGCCGATCGGGATGCTCAGGTCGATGCCGTTGCTCAGCGCGAGCGGGCCGACGAACTGGCCCGGCAGGTTGACGAAGCAGATCGCCAGGCCGGCCGGGACCAGCCAGCCGAGCAGGCCGCGCCAGTTCCAGCCGTGGGCGAACCAGTAGCGGCCACCGCGCTGGCGGCGGTTGAACACCTGCAGCGAGTCGGAGTCGTACCAGCCGCGGCGCACGATCCAGCCGATCATCATCACCACCATCCACGGGGCCGTGCAGCTGATGATCAGGACCGAGAAGGTCGAGATGCTCTGCACGACGTTGAACGCGAAGCGGCCGACGAAGATGAACGCGATCGCGATGACGCCGATGAACATCGTCGCCTGCACCCGGTTGAACTTCGGGAAGACGCTGGAGAAGTCCAGGCCGGTGCCGTACAGGGCGGTGGTGCCGGTGGACATACCGCCGATGAGGGCGATCAGGCAGACCGGGAGGAAGTACCAGCCTGGCGAGACCGCGAGCAGGCCGCCGACGTAGTCGCCGCTGCTGATGAAGTCGGGCGCCTTGAGCGCGATGACCGTGGCGGTGACCAGGCCGAAGAAGAACGGCACCAGGGTGGCGATCTGCGCCATGAACGCGGCCGCCATCAGGCGCCGCTTCGGCGTGTTCTCCGGGATGTAGCGCGACCAGTCGCCGAGGAAGGCGCCGAAGGAGACCGGGTTGGACATCGCGATCAGCGCGGCGCCGAAGAAGGACGGCCAGTACATCGCCTTGGTGGCGGCGTCGGCGTCGGCGCCGGCGCCGTAGATGCCGGCGTACGAGGCGTCGAACGGCCCGAAGAAGGCGAACGCGCCGAGCACGAAGAGCAGGGTGGCCGCGATGACGGCGACCTTGTTCACGAGCAGCATGAAGCGGAAGCCGTAGATGCAGACCGTCAGCACGAGCACCGCGAAGATGCCGTACGCGATCGCGAGGGTGCCGTCGTTGCTCGGCAGGTGCACGGCTCGGTGGGCGGCGCCGACGAGCGCGTCACCGGAGGACCAGACCGAGATCGAGAAGAACGCGAAGGCCGTCAGCAGCGAGAGGAACGAGCCGACCACCCGGCCGTGCACGCCCAGGTGCGCCGAGGAGGAGACGGCGTTGTTGGTGCCGTTGCGCGGGCCGAAGATCGCCATCGGGGCGAGCACGAGCGCACCCACGACGACGCCGAGGACGGTCGCCGCGGCGCCCTGCCAGAAGCTGAGCCCGAAGATGATGGGGAAGCTGCCCAGCACCACGGTCGCGAAGGTGTTCGCGCCACCGAAGATGAGGCGGAAGAGGTCGAGTGGCCCGGCCGTCCGCTCGGCTGCCGGGATCGGCTCGACGCCGTGCGACTCGACCTCGGTCGCCTTCGGTGCCGCGACGGTGCTGGCAGCGCCGACGCTCTCGTTGATGGTGGACATCGGGTTCCTTCAGTCGGCGGCCGGAGCCGGGGAGAGGTGCTCGTGGACGGCGATCAGGCCGTCGCCGTCGCGGACGAAGATGATCGACTCGCGCTCGAACGTCGTGGTGCGCTCGCCGCCGACCGAGGTGACGGTACGGACGCTGTGGCTGAGGATCCCGGTGTCACCGTGGACCTGGACCAGCCGCTCGGTGCTCTCGCACTCCTCGACCCGCCAGCCGTCCGCGATCCAGCTCGCCCACAGCGCCTCGTAGGCCGCCCGGTCGTCCAGGCGGTGCGCCTCCGGGTGGAAGACGAAGCTCGCCGAGGGGGCGAAGCAGGCGAAGTAGGCGTCGGTGTCAGTGGCGGCGAAGGCGGCGACCAGACGGTCCGTCGCCTCGAGCACCTCGTCGATGGTCAGGTCCGGCATCGCCAGCTCCTTCTCGGTTGTCTATGGCCGAGAAAATCTAAGAAATCAAGTTGCGTCTGGCAAGCAGTTCCTGACGCTCCCAGGGGAGCAGAATCACGATCCGTCACTCACGACTCTCATCCGGCGTAGAATCATCCTGCCGCGACCGTTGCGACATCACGGAGTGATGGGCGACACAGCGCAAAATTCATCGCGACAGATCTGCGGAGGAACGGCGTGGACGAGACCGATCAGGCGATCATCCGACTGCTGCAGGCCGACGGGCGACTCGGTCACCGCGAGGTCGCGGAGGCGATCGGCCTGTCGCGCTCTGCTGCCGCGGGCCGGCTCCACCGGCTGATCGAGACGGGCCAGGTCGTGGTCCACGGTGTCGTCCACCCCGCCGTCCTCGGGCGCGGCTCACTGGCGCACGTCGGCCTGGTGGTTCGGGGCCCCGCGGAGCCGGTGGCCCACCTGGTGGCCGAGCGCGAGGACTGCCCGTTCGTCTCGCTCACCTCAGGCGCGCACAGCATCGTCGCCGAGCTGCGCACCTCGTCCGCCGACGAGCTCGACCGTGCCCTCACGGCGCTGCGCTCCCTGCCCGGCGTCCAGGGCGTCGACACGCTCTCCTACATCGAGGTGATGCGCGACGTCGTCGGCCCGGTCGGCGACACCGACCACCAGATCGACGAGATCGATGCTGCGCTGCTGCGCGTGCTGCAGAGCGACGGTCGCGCGTCGTACGTGGATCTCGCCGAGCACGTGCAGCTGACGCCCGCAGGGGTCCGGCGCCGGGTGATCAGGCTGATGGACTCCGGCGTCGTGCGGATCGGGGCGCTGGTCCGCCAGCCCGGCCGCGACGGGCAGGCGGCGATGGGGATCGGGCTGCGGGTCAGCGGCGACCCGCAGGACCTGCTCGACCGGCTGCACGAGCTGCCCCAGGCGAGCTTCCTGGCCCGGACCCTCGGGCGCTACGACCTCATCCTCACCCTGCGCTCCTACGACCTGGGCGAGCTCCTCGCCGGACTGGAGCAGGTCCGCGGGCTGCCGGGGGTCAACGAGACCGCGTCCTGGATGCACCTGCAGGTCGTCAAGGAGACGTACGCGTTCGAGGGGCTCGCCCCGCCGGAGCGGGCGCGAGGTGAGGCAGACCTAACCCGACGAGGGAAAGTTACCCGCAAGTAGACTCACCGCGGGGTGTGAGATTTCCGCGCTTCACACCCCGGAGGGCCTCCCCTAGGCTCGCCTAGCCCGTCTTAGCCGCGGGTGCCCGCCTGATCAGCAGGACTGTAGAGCCAAGGAGGCCTGCCGGATGTTGCAGACCATCGCCATCATCGTCTCGTACGCCCTGAGCGTCGTCGCGATCACGCTGACGGTCATCGCCGTACGACGGATGCTGGGGGTGCTCCGGGTCGGGCAGCCCGCACCGGGTCGTACCGACAACGCGGGCCGCCGCTTGGGCACCATGCTCAAGGAGACCGTGCTCCACACCCGCATGCTGCAGTGGACGTGGGTCGGCATCCTGCACTGGTTCGCGTTCGCGGCGTTCATCATGCTCTCCACGGCGGTCGGCTCGGCCTTCATCCAGCTCTTCGACCCACTGTGGACGATCCCGATCGTCGGCAAGTGGTTCGTCTACGAGTGGCTGGCCGAGGGCCTCGGCCTGCTCGGCACGCTCGGCATCATCCCGCTCTTCGTCTACCGCCTCACGCACCTGCCGAAGGACCAGGGCCGCAAGACCCGCTTCTTCGGCTCGACCATGTGGCAGGCGTTCTTCGTCGAGGCGATGGTGCTGCTCGAGTCCTGCGCCATCCTCTTCATCCGCGGCGCCGAGAAGAGCCTCTCGCTGGCCCACGGCGGCGAGCACGCCGAGCACGCCACCTCGTTCCACTTCCCGATCTCGCAGCTGTTCAGCCACCTCTACCCGGCGGGCACCCCGGACAACATCGGCACGCTCGAGAACATCGTCTTCGCCATCGCCGCCTTCAAGATCATCTCCGCGATGATCTGGCTGATCGTCATCTCGACCAACCTGACGATGGGCGTCGCGTGGCACCGCTTCACCGCCTGGTTCAACATCTTCTACAAGCGTGAGTCGCTCGGCCGCGACACCGACGGCAAGACCCTCGCGCTCGGCGCGATGAAGCCGCTGGTCTCCGCCGGCAAGGTCATCACGCTCGACGACATCGACGACCTCGACGAGGACGCGAGGCTCGGCGCCGGCACCATCGCGGACTTCTCCTGGAAGGGCATCCTCGACTTCACCACGTGCACCGAGTGCGGGCGCTGCCAGTCGCAGTGCCCCGCTTGGAACACCGAGAAGCCGCTCTCCCCGAAGGCCCTGGTGATGGGCCTGCGCGAGCATGCGTACGCCTCCGCCCCGTACCTCGAGGGCAGCAGCGAGCGCCGCGAGCTCCCGCTCGTCGGCAAGACCTCGGCCGAGCAGTCGGTGGGCGAGGGCGAGGAGGTCCTCGACTGGTTCTACAACCCGGACCCCTCGGACGGGCCCGCCTTCGTCATCGACGAGGACGTGCTCTGGTCCTGCACCTCGTGCGGCGCCTGCGTCCAGCAGTGCCCCGTCGACATCGAGCATGTCGACCACATCATGGACATGCGCCGCTACCAGGTGCTCGTCGAGTCGAACTTCCCCTCCGAGCTCAACGGCCTCTTCAAGGGCCTGGAGAACAAGGGCAACCCCTGGAACATGTCGCAGAACGCGCGCATGGACTGGGCCAAGGACCTGCCCTTCGACGTGAAGGTTGTGGGCGGCGAGGGCCCCGATGCTTTGGAGTCCCTGGAGTCGGTCGACTGGCTCTTCTGGGTCGGCTGCGCCGGCGCGTATGAGGACCGTGCCAAGAAGACCACCCGCGCCGTCGCAGAGCTGCTCGACATGGCCGGCATCACCTTCGGTGTGCTCGGCAACGGCGAGACCTGCACCGGCGACCCGGCCCGCCGCGCCGGCAACGAGTTCGTCTTCCAGGGCCTGGCTCAGCAGAACGTCGAGACGTTCAAGGAGTTCAAGGTCAAGAAGGCCGTCACGACCTGCGCGCACTGCTTCAACACGCTGAAGAACGAGTACAAGCAGTTCGGCATCGAGCTCGAGGTCGTCCACCACACCCAGCTGCTCAACCGGCTGGTGCGCGAGGGCAAGCTGACCCCGGTCGCGCAGGGCGCGGGTGCGCACAAGCGCTCCATCACCTACCACGACCCCTGCTACCTCGGCCGCCACAACGGCGTCTACACGCCGCCGCGCGAGCTCCTCGAGATCCTGCCGGGTGCGGACTTCGTCGAGATGCCCCGCAACGCCGAGCGCTCCTTCTGTTGTGGCGCCGGTGGTGCCCGGATGTGGATGGAGGAGAAGATCGGCTCGCGGATCAACCGCAACCGTACGGACGAGGCCGTCGCCACCGGCGCCGACCAGATCGCCGTCGGCTGCCCGTTCTGCCGCGTGATGATCTCCGACGGCCTGACCGCCTCCCAGGCCGACGGCACCGCGCGTGAGTCGGTCGAGGTCCTCGACGTCGCCCAGATGCTGCTCGCATCGGTCAAGGGCGAGCAGGCGACCAAGCTGCTGCCGGGTGAGACGACCGACGCGCCGGCCGCTGCTCCGGCTGCGAAGTCGGCGCCCGCAGCTCCCGGCACGGCTGCCCCGGCAGCCGCGGGTGCTGTGGCCGCAGGTGCCGCCGCGGGTTCCGCTGCCTCGTCGCTCTTCGACACCCCCGCCGAGTCGGCCGAGCCGACCACCCCCGCTGCCCCGGCCGCGCCGGCCGCCGCGGGCGGGTCGCTCTTCGACGACTCGTCGTCGCTGTTCGACACACCGGCCCACGAGACTCCCGCCCAGGAGACCTCGGCCGCTGCAGAGGCCCCGAAGGCCGCTCCGGCCACCGACCTGGGTACCGGCGGCTCGCTGTTCGACGTTCCCGCGACCGAGGCCCCGGCCGCTGCCCCGGCCACTCCGGCGGAGACCCCGAAGGCCGAGGCGGCTCCCGCAGTCGACCTCAACGCCGGTGGCTCGCTCTTCGACGTTCCTGCGACCGAGGCCCCGGCCGCTGCCCCGGCCACTCCGGCGGAGACCCCGAAGGCCGAGGCGGCTCCCGCAGTCGACCTCAACGCCGGTGGCTCGCTCTTCGACGTCCCGTCCACCCCGGCTCCGGCTGCCCCGGCAGCTGAGGCTCCGGCAGCGCCGGCCGAGCCGGCCGCTCCCGCCACCGAGGCCGCCCCGGCGGTCGACCTCAACGCGGGCGGCTCGCTCTTCGACATCCCGTCCACGCCCGCTCCGGCTGCCCCGGCTGTCGCTGCGGCGGCTCCGGTCGAGTCCGCAGCAGCTCCCGCCGAGGTTGCTCCGGCAGCGGCGGCGGCCGCGACCGCTTCGGCGGCTCCGGCCTCCTCGGGCACCGCGTCGGCTCCGCGGACCGACGTGGCGATCGACGAGGTCGCCTCGCTGTTCGACATCGAGGCACCGTCCGGGCAGGTCGCGGCAGTGGCATCGATCGCTGCGCCGGCCCCCGTCGAGGCAGTCCCGACCGAGTCGATCGTCGCCGACGAGGCGACCGCGGAGAGTGACACGGACGGCACCGGACACGCCGAGGCCGAGGTGCCTGCCGTGTCGCAACCCGTCCCGGACGAGGCCCCGGCCGCCGAGGCCGCCCCTGCTGCTGCCCCGGCAGCCGCTCCGGCCACGCCGGTCGTCAGCTCGGGTGCGGCGCACACGCCGCGTACGGACGTCGACGTCCACAGCGTCGGGTCGCTCTTCGACATCGAGGCTCCCGCGCCGATCGTGGCCGCCCCGCCGGCTCCTGCTGCCGCTGCCGCGGAGCCGGTCCAGCCCACCGAGGCTCCCACCGCGGAGACCCCCGCCGAGGATGCCTCGGCCGAGCCGGTCGCCGAGGAGTCTGCCGTCGAGACCGAGCCGGAGCCCGCTCCGGCGGCCGAGGCACCGGCGACGCCCGCTGCCCCGACCAGCTCGGGCGCGGCCCACACGCCGCGTACGGACGCCGACATCCACGGCGCGAGCTCGCTCTTCGATCTCTGAGGCCGCCATCCGAGGCCCCGGCAGCGTCAGCTGTCGGGGCCTCGGCCGTTTCCGAGCAACGGGCGAGTCGAGCCGCTCCGGACCGACGACTACGCCGGAGTGCGGATCGTCAGAACCGCCTCCACGGCGGCCCCGTCGAGCGCCTCGTACCCGTGCTCGGCGTCGCTGACCCAGACCGCTGTCTCGCCGACACCCACCGACTGCTCGCGCCCGATCGCACCGGCCAGCGCACGGCCGTGGGTGACGAGCAGGTGCTCGGTGACGCCCGGGCCGTGGGCGACGGAGCGGTGGGCGTGGCCGGGCTCGAGATGCAGGAGGTACACCTCCACGGTGGTTCCGTCGTCGTGACGACGTGCGTCGAGCAGCCGGGCGGCGATGCCCGGCGAGGTGACCTGCGAGCCCGGCTCGACGACCAGATCAGCCAGCGGCACCGCGAGGGCACCTGCGACCGCGTAGAGCGTCGACAGGGTCGGGTTGCGGGTGCCGTTCTCGAGCTCGGAGAGCGATCCCTTGCCGATCCCGGCCTGCTCGGCGAGCGCGCCCACGGACCGGCCCGTCTGCCGCCGGGCCGCGCGCACCCGGGCACCGATTGCCGCCGCGACCTCGGGATCCACGCCACCGACTCTAGTAGTGTTCTGTTTATGGAACGCTGGCACATCGCCACGAACGGCGCCATCACCGCGCTGGTCGGCTTCGCGAGCTCGGCCCTGGTGGTGATCGCCGGCCTGCGCGCGGTCGGCGCCAGCACCACCCAGGCCGCCTCCGGGCTGCTCGCGCTCAGCGTGATCCAAGGTGTCGGCACGCTCTGGCTGAGCCGGCGCTACCGCACCCCGGTGCTGCTCGCCTGGTCCACGCCGGGCGCGGCACTGCTCGCCTCGACCGGCCACGTCCACGGCGGGTGGCCGGCCGCTGTCGGCGCGTTCGTGGTCGTCGGCCTGCTGATCCTCCTCACCGGCCTGTGGCCGCGCCTCGGCCGGCTGATCGCGGCGATCCCACCCGCCCTGGCCCAGGCGATGCTCGCCGGCGTGCTGCTCGAGCTGTGCCTCGCTCCGGTGCACGGCGTGCTCGACCACCCCGCCATGCTGGTCCCGCCCGTGCTGGTCTGGCTCGCGTTGCTGCGGCTGGCGCCGCGCTGGGCCGTGCCGGCCGCGTTCGTGGTCGCGATCGGCGTTCTCGCGCTCTGGCTCGCTCGCCACGGCGGGCCGCAGGGCCCGCTGCTCCCCCACGTCGAGCTGACCGCTCCGACCCTGTCGGCGGGTGCCCTGCTGAGCGTCGCGCTGCCGCTGTACGTCGTCACGATGGCCTCGCAGAACGTACCGGGCGTCGCGGTGCTCGCCTCCTACGGGTACGAGACGCCGTGGCGGCCGGCGATGGCCGTCACCGGCGCGGGCACCGTCCTCGGCGCGTTCGCCGGCGGCCACGCGGTCAACCTCGCCGCCATCACCGCAGCGCTGGCCGCGTCGCCCGAGGCACACCCCGACCGCCGCCAGCGCTACCGGGTGGCCGCGGCGGCCGGAGCCACGTACCTGGTGCTCGCCCTGGGCTCGGCGGCGCTGACCGCGGCCGTCACCACCGCACCGGAGGGCGTGGCGGCGGGGGTCGCCGGCCTGGCGCTGCTCGGCACCCTCGGGGCCTCGCTGCACGCGGCCCTCGCCGCCGAGCGGGACCGGACGGCGGCCGTGGTGACCTTCGTCGTCGCGGCCAGCGGGATCACCGCGCTCGGGATCGGAGCAGCGTTCTGGGCACTGCTCGCCGGTCTCGCGGTGCACCTCACCGTGACACCGCGGGAACCGATCGCAGCGGCAGCGGCATCCTAGGGTCATGAGGAGTCAGGCGCTCGCCGCGGCGATCGGCGCGATCACCCTGAGCGCCTGCGGGACCGCTGTTCCTGTGGTCGTGGAGGGCGGCACGCCCGTCCCCGCGGCGATCGGTCTCTCCCTGGGCCAGGCGCGCCAGCTCCTCGAGAGCTCCGGTTTCGCGGTCCGGGAGGAGCAGCGACTCGACTGCCTCCTCGCACAACGCGTGGAGGACACCACGCCGGCCCCCGGCACGCCGATCGCCGACGGCAGCACGGTCACGCTGACCTACAGCGACGCGCTGCCGGGCGCGAGCTGCGCCTACACCGCCGAGGAGCGCGCGTGGGAGTTCCTCGGCTGGGCGAGCGGGAGGGAGCCTGTGCAGCCCTCTTTCCTCGCCCCCGACCTCGCGAAGCTCGCCCAGCCGCCCGCGCAGCGGCGCCGCGCAGCCGAGATCGCCCGCGCGGCCTTCAGCCTGGTGCCGACCGGGGACGGCAGCACCGCCCAGCCGAGGCTGAGGGCGACGTACAAGGACTGCCCGCCACTCGCCGACTGCAGCACGTCGCAGTGGGTCGACGTGACACTCAGCCTCGCCGGGCACCCGTATGCCGAGATCACCCTCCCGCTCACCGGCGGCAGGATCTCCGGCTTCCGCCTCGAGAGCACCGGAACGGCAGAGCGGGCCGGGCGCTGACTGCGCCCGGCCCGCCCGACGAGGGGTGTGGGTCGACCCTCAGCCGTCCTTCTTCGGCTGCTCGGCGACCACGATCGGGCGCAGCCTGACCCAGGCCAGGAAGATGACCCCCACGACCAGCAGGGCGATGCCGCCCCACCAGTTGTCGTTGTTGTTGGTCCCCGCCGGCGCGCTGCCGCGGAAGGCGGCGGTGAGCAGCAGGATCACCCCGTAGAGCGCCAGCAGGGCGCCGATGACGTTGCGGATGTCGAAGGCCCCAGCGGTCTTCTTCTCCACGCCGTTCTGATCAGTCATGGCGAAGCTCCTAGAAGATCACGTTGAGGACGATGACGATGACGAGCGCGCACCCGGCGAGGGGTACGGGTCGGCGGTACCACGGGAAGTCCGCGGCCTCGGCGTCGACCAGCGACTCCTTCGGCGTCTCGGAGTAGACCAGGCCGACCAGCTCGCGGGCGGGTTTCGGCTGGGTCGACAGAGAGACGATCACCGACACCAGGATGTCGACGACGAAGGCCGCGCCGGCAGCGACGAAGGACGCTCCCTGACCTGACAGGTTCAGGGTGCCGGTCGACCAACTCCCGAACGCGTCCTCCGAGAGGAAGGCGACGACGATCGCCGACAGCGTTCCGCTGACCAGGCCGGCCCAGCCGGCGGTCGAGGTCATCCGCTTCCAGAACATACCGAGGATGAAGGTCGCGAACAGCGGTGCGTTGAAGAACCCGAAGAGCGTCTGCAGGTAGTTCATGATGTTGGAGAAGTTCGACGCCAGCGACGCGGTGAAGATCGCGATCACTGTCGCCGCGACCGTCGCCAGGCGACCGATCCGCAGGTAGTAGTCGTCGGTGCGGTCCTTGACGATGTAGCGCTCCCACAGGTCGTAGGAGAGCACGGTGTTGAACGCCGAGATGTTCGCCGCCATGCCGGCCATGAACGCCGCCAGCAGACCCGTGATCGCGATCCCCAGCAGGCCGTTGGGCAGCAGGTCACGCATCATGTAGATCAGCGAGTCGTTGAACGTCACGCCGTCTCCCGACGAGCCCCCTGGCACTGTTCCGCCGGCCTTCACCTTGGCGATCTCGGTGACGAGGACCGCCGCGATCATGCCGGGCAGGATCGTGATGAACGGGATCAGGATCTTCGGGAAGGCGCCGATGATCGGGGTCGTACGGGCGGCGGTGATCGACTTCGAGGCCATCGCGCGCTGCACCTCGACGAAGTTGGTCGTCCAGTAGCCGAAGGACAGCACGAAGCCGAGGCCGAAGACGATCCCGATGACCGACAGGAAGTCGGAGGAGAAGCCGGTCAGGTCGGTGCCGGGCCACGAGTTGAGCTGCTGCGAGGCGGTCGGGCCGGCCGGGTTCGCGGTGGCCGCGGCGGTGATCTTGTCCGTCAGTCCCGACCAGCCGCCGACGCGGTGCAGGCCGATCACGGTGAGTGGCGTCAGCGCCGCGACGATCACGAAGAACTGCAGCACCTCGTTGTAGATCGCCGCCTTGAGACCGCCGAGGGTGATGTACGACAGCACGATCAGGGCGGCCACGATCAGCGCGACCCACAGCGGCCAGCCGAGCAGCGCGTGCACGATCGAGCCGAGCAGGTAGAGGTTGATGCCGGCGATCAGCAGCTGCGCGACAGCGAACGAGATCGAGTTGACCAGGTGGGCTCCGGGACCGAAACGGCGGAGCATGAACTCCGGCACCGAACGCACCTTGGAGCCGTAGTAGAACGGCATCATCACCACGCCGAGGAAGAGCATGGCGGGGATGGCGCCGATCCAGAAGTAATGGACGCTCGGCAGACCGTACTGTGCGCCGTTGGCGCTCATCCCCATGATCTCGACGGCGCCGAGGTTGGCGGAGATGAACGCCAGACCGGTGACCCAGGCGGGCAGCGAGCGCCCGGACAGGAAGAAGTCGACCGAGTCCGAGACGCCCCGGCTGGCAAGGATGCCGATGCCTAGGACGAACGCGAAGTACAGAGCGATGATGAGGTAGTCGATCCAGGATGCCTGGATCAGAGTCAGGCTGTACACGCTCCTCAGTGAACCACTGGGAGCGTTCTCAAACCTATGACCTCGTCACGATCGCATCGCGACGCCCTGACGCCAGTAGCCCATGAAGGCGACCTGGCGGCGGGGCATGCCGAGCTGGCCGACCAGATGACGACGCAGGGTGGTCACCATGCCGGCCTCCCCGGCGATCCACGCGTACCGGCCGTCCACGGGCGGAGCGACCGCCTCGGCCGTCTCCCCGAGGGCGGAGTACGTCGGCGTCTCCCAGGGCATGTCGTCCTCGGAACCGCCTGCGACGGGCACCGGGGCCGCGACCGGCAGCGCGGCGGGGGCCGCCGCAGCCGCTTCTCGGGCCAGCCCGAGATGCGCCGAGACCGCCTCGATCATCGGCTCGCCGATCGCCCGCTGGCCGCGCGGGAGCCAGGTCACCTCGACACCGTCGACGGCGGGGAGGTCGCAGATGTCCTCGGCGCACGGGACCTCGAGCAGGACCGTGCCCGTACGACCCTCGCGCGGCGGCAGCTCGCGCAGGATCTGGTGGATGGCCGGCAGCGCTGTCTCGTCGCCGACCAGCAGCAGTCGCTCGGCGTCGCCGGGCTCGAACTCGATACCGCCGCTCTCCATGCCGCGCTTGGGCAGCACGCCGAGGACCTCGTCCCCGATCTCGGCCGCCGTCGCCCACGCCGACCCGGGACCGTGTGCACCCGGGTGCAGCACCACGTCGACGACGAGCCGGGTGTCCTCACCGCTGCCGACGACGTCGGCGACCGTGTACGTCCGGATCACGCCGCGCGTCTCCTCGGGCAGCGCGGTGAAGTCGGTCCACCACGACTCCGCACGGAGCGTCGGCAGGCCGGCCGGTCCGGGCAGGACGAGCTTGAACCGCTGGTCGAAGAGCGGACCGTCGACGCCGAAGTCGGCCAGGTCGGGACCGGCCAGCTCCAGCCGGATGAACGAGGGCGAGGGCCGCGCGATCGCGGCCACCTGCAGACGAGCGAGCATCATCGGAGCTCTCCTCCCACCGTGGCGGGGTCGAGGGTGGGCACGTTCGCGGCGGCGGCGTGGTGCCGGCCGCGCGGCACGACGAGGGGGGTGCCGGAGACGGGGTCAGGGATGACGACCGACTCCAGCGCGAAGACGCTGCTCACCAGCTCCGGCGTCACGACGTCACGCGGGGCACCGGTGGCGACCACCGTGCCCTCGCGCATGGCGACCAGGTGATCGGCGTAGCGGGCCGCGAGATTGAGGTCGTGCAGCACCATCGCGACGGTCGTACCCCGCGAGCGATTCAGGTCGGTGAGCAGGTCGAGGACCTCGACCTGGTGGGTGACGTCGAGGAAGGTCGTCGGCTCGTCGAGGAGGAGCAGATCGGTCTGCTGCGCCAGGGCCATCGCGATCCACACCCGCTGGCGCTGACCGCCGGACAGCTCGTCGACCGACCGCTCGGCGAGGTCGGCGACGCCGGTCACGCTCAGCGCCTCCAGCACCGCCTCCTCGTCGGCGCGCGACCACCGCGTGAAGGCCCGCTGGTGCGGGTGGCGGCCCCGGGCCACCAGGTCGGCGACGACGATCCCCTCGGGCGCGATCGGGGACTGCGGCAGCAGCCCGAGCACCTGGGCGACCTTGCGGGTCGGGAGGTGGTGGATGTCGGAGCCGTCGAGCACGATCCGGCCGTCGGTCGGCCGCAGCAGCCGCGACATCGCCCGCAGCAGCGTCGACTTGCCGCACGCGTTCGGGCCGACGATCACGGTGATCTCGCCGTCGGGCAGCGTCAGCGAGAGGTCCTCGATGACGTGGCGCTCGCCGTACCGGAGGGAGACCCCCTCGATGCTCAAGCGGTGCTGGCTGACGTGAGGGCTGGTCATAGCGACCCTCCGGATCGATTGGCGCGGATCAACAGGTAGACGAGGAAGGGGGCACCGAGGGCGCCGGTGACGACGCCGACCGGGTAGCGGGTGCCGAACGCCCACTGGCCGACCTGGTCCCCGACCAGCACGATCAGCGCGCCGACGAGCCCGGACGGGACCAGCAGGGAGACGCCGGGGCCGATCAGGCGAGCGGCGATGGGGCCGGCGAGGAAGGCCACGAAGGCGATCGGGCCGGCGGCCGCGGTGGCGCAGGCGATCAGCAGGACGGCGGCCACGATGGAGAGCACGCGGATCCGCTCGACCGGCACGCCCAGCGCGGCGGCGGTGTCGTCGCCGTGGTGCAGCAGATCGAGGTCACGACCCAGCCAGACCAGCCCCGGAGCGACCAGCGCCACGACGACGAGCAGCGGGACGACCTCGCTCCAGGACGCGTTGTTGAGCGAGCCGGTGAGCCACCGCATGGCGGTCTGCAGATCCCAGGAGGCGGCCCGCATCAGCACCCACGAGACCACGCTGTCCAGCATCGCGGCCACGCCGATGCCGACCAGGATGAGCCGGGTCCCGACGACGCCGTCCTTCCACGCGAGCAGGTAGATCGCCAGGGCCGTGACGAGTGCCGCGACCACGGCGATGATGGAGACGGCGCCGCCAGAGAGCCCGAGGACGACGATCGCGAAGACGCCGGCCGCCGAGGCGCCGGAGCTGATGCCGATCACGTCGGGTGCCGCCAGCGGGTTGCGCAGCATGGTCTGGAAGGTGATGCCGCCCATGCCGAACGCGAGGCCGGTCAGGACCGCGAGACAGGCTCGTGGCAGCCGAAGGTCGCCGACGGTGAACGAGGCGCCGGGCACGGTCTGGCCGAGGACGACCCGAAGCACCTCGGAGGGCGTGTAGAAGGTGTGGCCGATCATCAGGGAGGCGAGGAACGCCACCACCACGAGCGCGACCAGGACCGTCAGGACGAGGGTGCGTCGACGCCCGCGCGCGCGGCGACCGGCCGCGAGCGAGCGGGCCAGGTCGGTGTCGAGCGGGGACGGGAGCACGGCGGTCACAGGGCACGCACCTTGGTACGGCGGACCAGCCAGATGAAGAACGGAGCGCCGAGCAGCGCGGTCACGATGCCCACGTCGACCTCGGCCGGACGGGCGATGAGGCGCCCGAGCACGTCGGCCCAGGTCAGCAGCGTGGCGCCGACGACGATCGAGGCCGGCAGCATCCAGCGGTGGTCGACGCCGACGACGAGGCGGCAGACATGGGGTACGACGAGGCCGACGAAGCCGATCGGGCCGGCGACCGCCGTCGCGGCGCCGCAGAGCAGGATCGCGCCGGCGCCCGCGAGCAGGCGGGTACGGCCGACCTTCTGCCCGAGGCCGGCGGCGACGTCGTCGCCCAGCGCGAGCGAGTTGAGGCCGCGGGCGGACAGCAGCGAGATGAGCGCGCCGAGGACGAGGAACGGCAGCACCTGGCGGATCCGGTCCCAGTCGGCGCCGCCGACCCCGCCGATCTGCCAGAACCGGAACTTGTCCATCACGTCGACGCGCGGGAGCAGGATGGCGCTCACCAGCGAGGTGAAGGCCGCCGACGTCGCAGCGCCGGCCAGGGCGAGCTTGAGCGGGGTGGCACCGCCGCGCCCGAGCGAGCCGATGGTGTAGACGACGAGGGCGGAGACCGCGGCGCCGCCGATCGCCACCCAGATGTACGACGACGGGGCGCTCAGGCCGAGATAGGCGATGCCCACCACGACCCACAGCGAGGCGCCGGTCGTGACGCCGAGCATCGCCGGGTCGGCGAGCGGGTTGCGGGTGACTCCCTGCATGACGGCACCGGCGAGGCCGAGCGATCCGCCGACGATGAGCGCCAGGGCGGTACGGGGGATGCGCTGGTGCACGGCGGCGGAGCCGATGGTGCTGTCGTCACCGGTGAGCCCGCGGACGATGTCGTGCCAGCCGGTGGCCCGCACCCCGACGGCGACCGAGGCGATCACCGCGAGGGCGAGCAGGACCAGCGCCGCGATGAGCCAGGCGGCCCGGGCGGTGGGGCGACGCGCCCCCCGCTGCCGTGTGGCGTCGGCAGCGGGTGGCGCCTCGAGTGTGCGGGTGGCTGCCTCCGGCAGACCGGGAGCCGGACTCACGCCTTGTCGGCGGCGGCGGCCAGCAGGTCGAAGTACTTGTCGATGCCCCACGGGATCGACAGCGGGGACGGGTTCGCCGAGGCCGCCAGCGGGGTGTCGTTCTCGAGGATCGCGACGGCACCCTTCTTCACCGCGGGGATCTTGCCGATCAGCGGGTCCTTCTGCAGCCCGGCGATCGTCGCGGCGTCGTCGCCGGCGTCGCCGTACCCGACCATGACGTCGACGTCGTCGAACTTCTGCGCCTCCTCCGAGCTCACCGTCTCGTAGAAGGTGTCCGACTTCGCGGACTTGGCGACGACCTCGTCGGGCATCGGCAGGCCCTGGTCGGCCAGGAAGCCGGGGCGGGTGTCGTGGGTCGTGTAGAACCCGATCTTGCTCATGTCCTTCGGGTCGATGTAGCTGAACATGATCTTCTTGCCCTCCAGCGAGGGATGCGCGGCGAGCGAGGTCTTGACCTTCTGGTCGAGGCTGCTGATCAGCGCCTCACCCTCGGACTTGAGGCCGAGCGCCTCGGAGTCCAGCCGGATCATGTCGTCCATCGAGGTGCCCCAGGCGAGACCGGGCTCGGCGACGACGGGCGCGATCTTGGAGAGCGTCTCGTAGTCCTCCTTGGTCAGGCCGGAGTACGCCGCGAGGATGACGTCGGGGTGCGAGTCGGCGACGGCCTCGAAGTCGATGCCCTCGGTCTCGTCCCACAGGGTCGGCGTGGTGCCGCCGAGCTCCTTGATCTTGTCCTCGACCCACGGCAGCACGCCGTCGTGGTCGTCATCGCCCCAGGTCACCTTGGCCATCCCGACCGGGACGATGCCCAGGGCCAGCGGCACCTCCTGGTTGGCCCAGGCGACGGTCGCGACCCGCACCGGCTTCTTCTCGATGGTGGTCTCGCCGAAGACGTTCTTGATCGTCACGGGGAAGGCGCTGCTGCTGTCGGCGGCGACGCTCGATCCGTCGCCGGCGGTGGAGCCGGAGTCGTTCGAGTCGCTCGAGCAGGAGGTGAGGGCGACAGCGGCCAGCGCGGAGGCGGCGGCGATGCCGAGGATACGACGGAGCACGGGGAGCCCTATCTTGGTTAGGAGTGCCTTAGTGAGGCCAGCCTAACCCTACTTAGGCAATCCTAAGCAAGACCCCAGGCGATGTGGCTCCGGTCACATCGCCGTCCGCAGTTGGTCAGATCGGGGTGCGGTGGAAGTTCTGGAAGCTGCGCGAGGCCGTCGGGCCGCGCTGGCCCTGGTAACGGCTGCCGTACTTCTCCGAGCCGTACGGGTGGTCGCTGGGCGAGGTCAGCTTGAAGAAGCAGAACTGCCCGATCTTCATGCCCGGGTAGAGCCGGATCGGAAGGGTCGCCACGTTGGCCAGCTCGAGCGTGACGTGGCCGGAGAAGCCCGGGTCGACGAAGCCGGCGGTCGCGTGGGTGAGCAGCCCGAGGCGGCCCAGGGAGGACTTGCCCTCGACGCGCGCGGCGATGTCGTCGGGGAGGGTGACGGTCTCGTACGTCGAGCCGAGGACGAACTCGCCCGGATGCAGGATGAACGGCTCGTCGCCCTCCGTCTCGACCATCCGGGTGAGGTCGGACTGATCGGCCGCCGGGTCGATCGCGGCGTACTTGTGATTGTCGAAGACCCGGAAGAAGCGGTCCAGCCGGACGTCGATCGAGGACGGCTGCAGCATCGCCTCGTCGTAGGGCTCGAGCGCGATCCGCCCGTTGTCCAGCTCGGTCTTGATATCCCGGTCACTCAGCAGCACGGGGTCAACCTACCCAATGCGGCCCTTAGCACATCGGCCAGCGACAATGCTGGACATGATCAAGCGGTACGTGGCACTCGGAGACTCCTTCACCGAAGGCGTCGGCGACCCGGACCCCACCCGCCCCAACGGCGTGCGCGGCTGGGCGGACCGCGTCGCCGAGGTGCTCGGCGGCTGCTGGAGCACCGAGTACGTCAACCTCGCGATCCGCGGCCGCAAGATGGGCCAGGTCCTCGACGAGCAGCTCGAACCCGCGCTCGCCCTGGCACCCGACCTGGTCACCATCTACGCCGGTGGCAACGACATCCTGCGCCCGAGCGTCGACTTCGACGCCCTGATGGGCCGGTACGAGGAGGCGATCGGCGCCCTGCGCGCCAACGGCGCACAGGTCCTCGTCTGGACCGCGTTCGCCGCCCGCAAGTCGTCTCTCTTCAAGCCGCTGCGGGGCCGCTTCGCCCTCTACAACGAGGACGTGCGCGAGATCGCCGACCGGCACGGCGCGACCGTCGTCGACTACTGGCGGATGAGCGAGTACGACGACTGGGGCTACTGGGACGTCGACCGGCTGCACATGGCCGCGCCCGGCCACCAGCTGATGGCGACCAAGGTGCTCGACGCGCTCGGCCTCGACCACGACCTGCCGACCCCCGAGCCGCTGCGCCGCCCGGTCCTCTCCACGGCCGAGCAGCGCGCGGCCAACTGGGCGTGGACGCGCGAGCACCTCGGACCGTGGGTGAAGCGCCGGCTGACAGGCACCTCGTCGGGTGACGGCCTGAGCCCGCGTTATCCGACCCCCGAGGTCATCGGATAGGGTTCGTCACAGCCTGGCTGGCCCAGGTGTTGCGGATGTAGCTCAGTTGGTAGAGCGCGACCTTCCCAAGGTCGATGTCGCGAGTTCGAGTCTCGTCATCCGCTCCACGACCGACATCGGCCGCTGCCCCGGAGGGCGGCGGCCGATGTCGTTTTCCTGGCAGAGACCTGTGTGACTGGTGGGATTGTTGCGACATCTGGGATTCCGGCCGATAGTGGAGCGACGATAGGCACCTTCCCCCAGCCCTCTCGGAGTACGCCATGCACCGCCCCCGCCCCCGTACCGTCGCCGCCGGCGCACTGGTCCTGCTGCTCGCCGCCGCGCCCTTCATCCCCCGCGGCCAGGACGACCACGGCAGCATCGCGCCGTCGAGCGACCGCCCGACGTTCCTGCCGCGCGAGTCCACCGCCGTCGGCACGACCCGGATCACCCCGGCGATGCGCAGCGAGATCGACCGCGTCGCCACCGCGACGGCCGCGCTGCCGCAGGTACACGGCCGGCTCACGCCCGGCGCCGCCTCCGCGATGACCCAGTGCGCCGACCTCGACGGCCAGCGCTACTGCCTCGGCCTGGGCTTCACCGAGGACAGCCCGACGGCCGTCCGTGCGCGGGTCGCTGCGGCCGCCTCACCCGCCGCCCGGAGGACGACCCGCAAGCAGCACCTTGTCAACACCGGCGACCTCTCTGCGCAGGGCGAGGCCGCCCGCCTCGCCGCGATGACACCGAAGCAGCGCGCCGCCGCCGCCCGCGAGGAGCTGACCGACGCCGCCCGCTCCGTGGCGAAGGTATGGATGCTGCGCCACGAGATCCAGGGCGTGCCGCTGCCCGACGGCTTCCTCGCCGCCCACCCGGAGGCTCGGGTCAGCACCGCCGCCGTCACCAACGTCGCCGCCCGCGCGGCCGTCACCACCACGGCCGCGAAGGCGACCGCCGCGGCGAGCAAGTCGCCCACGGCCGTGCCCAGCCCGGCCAAGAGCAGCGCCGCGGCCACCGTCGCCCGCACCGGCACGGCGAGCCCCATCGCCGCCGCGTCGACGTCGGCGAGCGCGACCGCCAGCAGCGCCCCGACCGTCGCCGCCTCGGTGCCGGTGACCTATCCGGTCAAGGTGAAGATCCTCAAGGCCCGCCAGACGGCCGAGCAGGTCCGGACGTACTGGTGCGGACCGACCTCGATGCAGATGATCACCTGGGGCTGGAAGAACAAGGACCTCGGTGCGCAGCACTGGGCCAACCACCTGCACACCACCACCGGCGGCACGGCCATCACCGACATGGTCCGGGTGGTCAACCGCTCGACCGGCTGGGACCGGGCCGACCACGCCGGCAAGTACGTCGTGCTCGACCTGCGCGGCTGGACCACCTCGCAGTTCTTCACGCTGATGCAGAAGCACATCGCGCAGTACCGCGCGCCGGTGATCCTGCACCCGCTGCTCTCGACGCGCTACTTCCCCTACCTGCCCTACAGCGGTTCGGGGCACTACCAGGTCGGCCGGGCCTACAAGACCACGGCGGACGGCGTGCAGGAGATCGGCTACTTCGAGCCGTGGAACCCGCAGCGCTTCCACCCGTCGGTGCCGTACGTCGCGCGCGTCCAGTGGCTGCCCGCCGACAAGATGCTGGCCGCGAACAAGGCGAACTCGCTGCATAACATCGGCCTGTGATCGCCTCGATGCCTCGCGCGCGCCGCGCGGGTGCGGCCGCCCTGGCCGCCCTCGCGCTGGCGCTCGTCACCGGCTGCACGAACGCCGACGACCAGCCCCAGGACGCCGCCACGCCCGGCCAGGAGCCGTCCGTCGCGACGGCCCCCGCCAGCCCGGCGTCGCCGTCCGACTCCCCCTCCGCCGACACCTCGGCACCCCCGAGCGCCACCGGTACGACCACCGCGACGCCGGCGACCGCCCTGCTGGACTGGAAGACGCTGCCGGGCAACCCGTCGGCGACGATCAGCACCAACGGCACCTGGACGCTCACGATCACGCCGAGCGGGCGCTCGTGGAGCCTCGCGAACAAGGGCGGCGGCTCCGGCTCCGGCCGGTCGGTGCCGCAGGGCCAACGCGTCATGAAGGCCGGCCTCGACGACGACTACGCGGTCGTGGTCTACGGCACCCAGTCGGGCCGGACGCCGCAGACCGCCGTCGTCACCACGCTGGCGAGCGGCGAGCAGGCGACGATCGACGGCTCCAGCGACCTGCCGCCGGCCTCCGACGGCTCGTGGTCGCTCGACGGCTCGACGCTGTGGCATGCGACCGGCGGCGACGGCTCGTCGCCGTACTGTCTCGTCTCGACCGACCTCACCACCATGACCTCCACCCGAGGCTGGTGCGCGGGGGAGCACGACGGCTTCACCAACATCCTGTCCTCCGGCGGCCGGGTCGCGATGATGACCTTCGACGACGCCCGCCCGACGTCGTGCCGCACCCTCGTGACGGTGGACGGCACGCGGACGACGCCGGTCCCGGGCGTGCCGGCGTGCAAGGGCATCCAGGCCGCCGTCCTCCACGACGGCTCGACGGTCTGGTCGATGGTCCCCAACGAGCACCGCTACCAGCAGGTGGAGGTGTACGGCCTCGCGTCGTCCGGCGCCACGGTCGACCTGGGCGCGGGCGTGAACGGCACCATGACCGTCTGCGGTGACGCGGCCTACTGGGCGAAGGACGCCACCGGCTCCACGGCGCCCGCGGTGATGCGCTGGGACGGCTCCACGCTGACCACGGCGTTCGAGGGGAAGGGCTTCCTCGGCCAGCCGCTGTGCGCCGGCCACGTGCTGAGCATCGTCGAGTCCGGCGACTCCGGCGACCGTCAGCTCAGCGCCACCGTTTCGTAGGCTGTTCGCCGTGACCTTCGCAGGCTTCCCGACCGCCGCCCTGGACTTCTACGACGACCTCGAGGTCGACAACACCAAGTCGTTCTGGGAGGCCCACAAGGCGGTCTACCAGGAGTCGGTGCTGGCGCCGATGAAGGAGCTGACCGGCGCGCTGGAGCCGGAGTTCGGCAAGGCCAAGATCTTCCGCCCCTATCGCGACGTGCGCTTCGCGGCCGACAAGACGCCGTACAAGACCCACCAGGGTGCGTTCGTGGCGGTCGCCCCCGAGACCGGTTTCTACGTCGAGGTCTCTCCGCAGGGCGTGCGGACCGGCGGCGGGTGCTACTACTTCCAGCCCGCCCGGCTGGCCGCCTTCCGCGCGGCGGTCGTGCACGACACGTACGGCGTCGAGCTCGAGCGGCTGGTCGCGGCGACCGAGAAGGCGGGCTACGAGACCGGCGGCGAGCAGCTCAAGACAGCGCCGCGCGGCTTCGACAAGGAGCATCCGCGGATCGGCCTGCTGCGGCACAAGTCGCTCACCCTCGGCCGCAGTTTCGGGTTCGAGCCGGTGATCCACACCGCAGACCTGCTCGACCTGGTCCGTGACGACTGGCGCGCGTTCCGGCCCGTCGTGGACTGGCTGGTCCGCAACGCCGGCGCCTGACTCCGACAGATCGTCCGAATGTCACGCCCCGGGAGGCCGCCGCACCGGTAGGTTCCTGATGCGCGGTTGAGGCCGCCTCTGGTCCGCGGAAAGGGCGCCACGCCCACCTCACGAACAGTCGGTCGACTCCCGATCGCGCGCTCGACACCCAAGCGGGCATGTCGGGCACAGGAAGCCGCACCATGAGCACCCACTCCCTCCCCGTACGACCCAGCCTGGAGCACCTGCGCCGCGAGGCGAAGCGCCTCCACGAGGACCTCAGGTCACACAAGACCACCGCCCTGTCTCGCGCGCGAGGTCATGCCCCGGACCTGCCGCCGACGCTGAGCACGGCCCAGCTCGTCATCGCGCGCGAGCACGGGTTCGCATCCTGGTCGCAGCTGCGGACCCTGGTGACGCGGATGGCGGCGGGTGGAGTCCCGTACGACGCCGTCGGCGACCGGTATGCGCAGTACCGGCGGGCCGAGCCGCGCTTCTCCCAGGCGATCCTCACCGCGCTCGGCGACGCGTGGACGGTGGTGAACGTCGGTGCCGGCACGGGTCTGTACGAGCCCACCGACAGGCCGGTGATCCCGGTCGAGCCCTCGACCACGATGGCGCTGCAGCGCCCCTCCACGCTGCCACCGGCTGTTCTCGGGGTCGCCGAGAGCCTGCCGATGGCCGACGGCACCGCCGACGCAGCCATGGCCACCCTGACGATGCACCACTGGACCGACCTTCGGCGTGGGTTGGCCGAGATGGCGCGCGTCGCCCGGCGCCGCGTCGTGCTCATGACGATCGACGCCTCGGTCCAGGCGCAGATGTGGCTCTTCGCCGACTACGTCCCTCAGATCGCGGCGCATGACCGGGAGGTGTTCCCCGAGATCGACGCCATCGTGGACGCGCTGGGATCGAAGGCCCGGGTGGAGCGTCTACCGGTGCCGCGGGACTGCCATGACGGCTTCGGCCTCGCGTGGTGGGGCCGTCCCGAAGCCGTGCTCGATCCCGGCGCCCGCGCCGCCACGAGCGGCTTCCGCTGGCTGGACGACGAGACCGAGCAAGCGGCTGTCGACCGGCTGGCCGCCGATCTGCGCAGCGGGGCGTGGGACGAGCAGCATGGCTCGCTTCGCCAGCGATCAGAGCTCGATGTCGGCCTGCGGCTCATCACGTGTGAGCTGACGTGACCCGGCGAGCGGCCTGAGCCACCTACGGGGCAGGCGTGAAGCTCGCCATCGAGCGCTCGGGCTCCCAATACGCCTTCATCGACGTCACCCGGCCCTCGTCGTTGACGACGTAGACCATGATCAGGTCGGTCGTCGTGTACGAGCCGTCGGGGAAGGTCGTCCGGATCCGGCCGACGTTCGCGCAGGTGTCGGAGCCGGGGTTCGCGAACGAGTCGTTGATCTCGAAGGCGAAGTCGCCGATGGGCGCGATCGCCTTCTCCCAGAACGCGGTGATGCCGGCGTGTCCGTGGTGACCGCGACCGTCCGGGTCGAACATCGAGGGTCCGACCGGATCCTCGATGATGGCGTCCTCGGCATAGACGGTGAGCCACTCGGCGAGGTCGCGTTTGGCGACCGCGGAGTAGGAGCGTTGCGAGGCGGTCCGCGCGGGATGCGGGTCGTCGGCGGCGTTCCAGGTGATCGCGTCTGAGCTGATAGCACCGGTCGTCATGCCGATCATATTAGAACACGTTCTACATGACCGCACCTGGAGCGCTCCCCCGACCGAGATCGCTGCCACATCACCCCGGTGTTGCCTGTCGCAAGCGCCCTGCTTATGCTTGAAGTTACCGGCCAGTAGCCGGGCGATCCCCGAGCCAGAAGGTGCAAGCAGTGAGCCACTACAAGAGCAACCTGCGCGACGTCGAGTTCAACCTCTTCGAGGTGTTCGGCCGCGACAAGGTCTACGGCCAGGGCCCGTTCGCCGAGATCGACGTCGACACGGCCAAGGAGCTCCTGGCCGGGATCGAGCGGATCTCCACCAACGAGCTCGCCGCCTCGTACGAGGACAGCGACCGCAACCCGCCGGTCTTCGACCCGAAGACCCACACCGCCCCGGTCCCCGCGTCGTTCAAGAAGTCGTACGACGCGTGGATGGAGTCGGGCATGTGGGCCATCCAGACCCCCGCCGCCATCGGCGGCCAGGACGCGCCCGCCAGCCTCGTGTGGGCCACCGCCGAATTCATCGTGGGCGCCAACGCTCCGATCTGGATGTACGGCGCCGGCCCGTTCTTCGCCTCGGTCGTCTACAAGAACGCCAACGGCGTCGAGCGCGACGTCAAGATCGCCCAGCACATGGTCGACCGCCTCTGGGGCGCCACCATGGTGCTGACCGAGCCCGACGCGGGCTCCGACGTGGGCGCCGGCAAGACCTTCGCCACCGACAACGGCGACGGCACCTGGAACATCTCGGGCGTGAAGCGCTTCATCACCAGCGCCGAGTCCGACCTCCAGGAGAACATCATGCACCTGGTGCTGGCGCGTCCCCGTGGCGTGGACGGCGTCGGCGGCCCCGGCACCAAGGGCCTCTCGCTCTTCCTGGTCCCCAAGCTGCACTTCGACGTCGAGACCGGCGAGCTCACCGGCGAGCGCAACGGCGCGTACGTCACCAACGTCGAGCACAAGATGGGCATCAAGTCCTCCAACACCTGCGAGGTCACCTTCGGCGACCCGCAGGTCGGCGGCGGCGAGCCCGCCCGCGGCTGGCTGCTCGGCGAGGTCCACGACGGCATCCGCCAGATGTTCGACGTCATCGAGAACGCCCGCATGATGGTCGGCACCAAGGCGATCGCCACCCTGTCGACCGGCTACCTCAACGCGCTCGAGTACGCCAAGAGCCGCGTCCAGGGCGCCGACCTGACCAACTCGGCCAAGGACGCTCCGCGCGTCACGATCACCCACCACCCGGACGTGCGTCGCTCCCTGATGGTGCAGAAGTCGTTCTCCGAGGCGATGCGCGCGCTGGTCGTCTACACGACCACGTTCCAGGACGACATCCTGATCGCGAAGGCCACCGGCGAGGAGAACAAGCTCGCCGAGACCGTCAACGACCTGCTCCTGCCGATCGTGAAGGGCTACGGCTCCGAGCGCTCCTGGACCCTGCTCGGCACCGAGTGCCTGCAGACGTACGGCGGCTCCGGCTTCCTCCAGGACTACCCGCAGGAGCAGTACGTCCGCGACGCGAAGATCGACTCGATCTACGAGGGCACGACCGCCATCCAGGGCCAGGACTTCTTCTTCCGCAAGATCGTGAAGAACCAGGGCCAGGCACTGGGTCACATCGCGGGCGAGATCAAGGCGTTCCTCGAGGCCGAGGGCAACGCCGAGCTCAAGGAGAGCCGCGCCCTGCTCGCCACCGCGCTCGAGGACGTCAACGCGATCGCCGGCCACATGTTCAACGACCTCATGTCCGCGCAGGAGGAGATCTCGAACATCTACAAGGTGGCGCAGAACACCAGCCGCCTGCTGATGGCCGTCGGCGATGTGGTCTGCGCCTGGCTGCTGCTGCGCCAGGCCGAGATCGCGCTCACCGCGCTGGCCGGAGACGCCGGCAAGGACAAGGACTTCTACACCGGCAAGGTCGCGGCCGCGAAGTTCTTCGCCGCCTACAACCTGCCCAAGCTGACCGCCGAGCGCGCCATCGCCGAGGCGATCGACAACTCGATCATGGAGCTCGACGAGAGCGCCTTCTGATCGATCGAGGCTGACCTCCTTCCTGGGTCAACGACTGTGGAGTCCGGTGCAAGCCGGACTCCACAGTCGTTTCAAAGGGCATTTCCGGCGTCCACGGGTTAACCTCACTCGTCACTTTCGTCACTCTCGGAGCCTGCCCATGCGCCTCGTGCCCTCTCGCCCCCCGGCCCGCCGGTTCTCCCAACGCCTCGTCGTCACGGTCCTCGCGCTCCTCGGCCTGGTCGTTCCGGCGGCGGTCGCGATCAAGCCCGTACCGCTCGACTGGAAGCACACGGTCGGCGACCCGAGCATCGTGAAGACCACCACCGACTACGTCGTCATCGCGACCGGCGCGAAGGTGAACCGGGCGCTGTCGAAGAACGGCAAGGTCTGGAAGTGGCGCTCCTCGGCGCTCGGCGCGCTGCCGACCTGGGCCAAGCCGAACGGTGGCGACATCTGGGCCGCCGACATGGAGAAGGTCGGCGCGCAGTACGTCCTCTACTTCTCGGCGCCGATCAAGGGCCGGACGGGCAGCAGCCGCTGCATCGGGGCCGCGACCTCGAAGTCCGCGACCGGCACCTTCGTCCCCGTCGCGGGACCGCCGCTGGTCTGCCCGTCGTGGTTCACCACCTCGCCGGCGCAGGACCGGATCATCGACAAGTCCGTCATCGACGCCTATCCCTCGGCCTCGGCCGCCGCCCAGCAGAAGCGGGTGGTCAAGCGCCGGCAGTGCGCCAGCGCGAGTGCCAGTGCGATCGCGGTGGCGAGCAGCAACGCCGCCGCGGCGAGCGCCTGGGCCTCCGCCCACCCGTCGACCACCCCGACGCCCACGACGACTCCGACGCCTTCGGGCAGCCCGACGACGACCGCGTCCGCCTCCGTGTCCGCGAGCACCTCGGTGAGCGCATCTCCCACCGCGCAGCCCTCCCAGAGCCAGGTCCCGACGCCGACCTTCGGGCCGACCGTGCCGGTCTTCGAGCCGTGCGTCCTGCCGCCGTTCGCCCCCAAGCCGGCCACCGCTCCGCAGGTGATCGGCGCGATCGACCCGTCGTTCTTCGCCGACGCCAACGGTGCCCCGTACCTGCTCTACAAGACCGACGGACGACCTTCCTCGATCCGGATCCTGGCCCTGACCCCCGACGGCCTGCACCCGCTCGCGGGCGCCTACAGCCAGGAGCTGGTCAACAACGCGGGTGTGCTGGAGAACCCGGTCATGCTCCGCCGCGGCGGGCGCTACTACCTGTTCAACTCCTACAACGACTACGCGCGCTGCGACTACGCCACGGTGTGGCGCACCTCGACCTCGCTGCTCGACTGGCACGCCTCGGGATCCCACGTGCTGCTCAACCGGCGCAAGACGCACGGGCTGTGCGGTCCCGGCGGGGCGGACGTGCTCAACACGCCCACCGGGCCGCTGATGTACTTCGAGGCGTGGACCTGCAAGCGCAGCTGGCAGCCCTGTGGCCGCTCGTTCTGGTCCTACAGCGCCACGTGGCAGCGCCAGCACCCGGTCCGCGCGCTCTACGCGGTCAAGCTCGGCTTCAACAGCGCGGGTGCGCCGTACGTGAAGCGGTACGTCCGGGGCTCCAAGCACTGACCCGGACCATCCGCTCCCGCTAGCGCTGCGCGCCGCCGGCTCCGTCCCCTAGGTTGAGGGTCATGACCTGGACGACCGAGGACATCGGCGAGCTCGACGGGATGACGGCCGTGGTGACCGGCCCGTCGATCGGCGGGATCGGGTACGACACCGCGCTCGAGCTGGCCCGGCACGGCGCCCGGGTGGTGCTCGCCGGGCGCTCGACCGACAAGCTGGCCGAGGCCGACGACGAGATCCGTCGCGCGGTGCCGGGCGCGGCGCTCGAGCAGGTCGTCCTCGACCTCAGCGACCTCGCCTCGGTGCGCCATGCGGCGGAGCGGATCACGGTGCTCGGCCCGATCCACCGGCTGATCAACAATGCCGGGATCATGGCCACCCCGTACGCCCGCACCGGCGACGGCCTGGAGCAACAGCTGGCGACCAACCACTTCGGCCCGTTCCTGCTGACGGGGCTGCTGCTGCCCGCGCTGGTCGAGGCCGGCGCGACGTCGCACGGCGGCCGGGTGGTCACGGTGGCGAGCCTCGGTCACAAGCTCGCCCCGAAGGCGCCGTTGAGCGACCCAAGGGTCGAGGGCCGCTACCTGCGCTGGCCGACGTACTTCCAGACCAAGCTCGCCAACCTGCTGTTCACCTACGAGCTCGATCGGCGGCTGCGCGCCGTCGGGCTGCCGGTGCGGGCCCTGGCAGCGCATCCCGGCTTCGTCAGCAGCCGGCTGATCAGCAACGGGTCGTCGTTCGGTCCGCTGTCGCGGATCGCCGACGCGGCCTACCCGCTGGTCTCCCAGAAGCCGGCCCAGGGCGCGTGGCCGTCCCTGATGGCCGCCACCGCCGACCTCCCCGGCGGGACGTACGTCGGTCCCTCCGGGCCGGCCGAGATGCAGGGCACGCCGCGGACGGTGCGGTCGAGCCGGCTCTCCCACGACCGGATCGCGCAGCGCCGGCTGTGGGAGGTCTCCGAGCAGACCACCGGTGTCACCTACCCCTGACGCCGAGCTACCGGGCGCGGGGCTTGTAGGTCGGCTTCTCCTTCTTGAAGGCGGCCTTCTGCGCGATCTTGGTGTTGGCGCCCAGAAGCAGGCGGAGCTGCTCGATCCGCTCACGGGCGAAGGTTCGACGGGGCGAGGCGTTCCAGGTGTCGTTGAACAGCCGCTTGGCCGCGGCGAGCGCGTCCGGGGAGCGCTCGGAGAGCTGGCGGGCGAACGCGGTCGCGGCGGCCACCGGGTCCGCGGCGAGCTCGCTGACCAGCCCCAGGCGGTGGGCCTCCTCACCGGTGAGCATCTGCGCGGTCATGGTGAGCCGCTTGGCGGTGTCGATGCCGACGACCTCGGCCAGCGAGCGGATGCCGCTCATGTCGGGGATGATCCCCCACTTGCCCTCGAGCACCGACCAGGTCGAGTCGGGGGTGGTGAAGCGGAAGTCGGCGCCGAGGGCGATCTGCACGCCACCGCCGAGGCAGTGGCCCTCGACCGCGGCGATCACCGGCACCGGCACCCGGCGCCACGCCCACGCGGCCTCCTGGAACGTGTTCGTGCCACGCCACGGGCGCGGCGTGAAGCTGCCCCACATCTTGCGCGGCTCCTTGAGCACGGAGGCGAAGTCGAGGCCGGCGCAGAACGAGTCGCCCTCGCCGGAGAGGACGACGGCGCGCAGGCTCTTGTCCCTGCTCAGGGCGTGCGCGGTGGTGACCAGCTCGCCGAGCAGGTCGAGCGTGAGCGCGTTGAGCTTGTCCGGCCGGTTGAGCCGGACCTGGGCGATGCCGTCGCTGATCGTGGTGGTGACGAGAGCCATGGCGCCAGCCTACGAGCAGGGCGCTACCGATGAGTAACCAAGGGCTCAGAGGTGGTCGGGCACCACGAACGCGTCCGGGTCGGCCTTCGGCGGGATCGACTCGATGGCGAGCTTGACCAGCGCGACCCGGGCGGCGAGGAGCACCTTGCGACGCAGCCGACCCTCGTCACCGAGCTGGGCCTCGACGGCCTGGGTGATCTGCTCGTCGGTGAAGACCGGTCGCTCACCGAGCGCCACCTCGACGTCCGGGAGCGCGACCAGCACCGGGAGGACCTGGTCACCGAGGCCGTTGAGGACGACGTACCGCTGGTAGCGGCTCATCGACTCCCACAGCTCGTCGGCGTCGATCCTGCCCTTGCGTACGTTCTTGTCCTGCGCGGCCGTCACCTGCTTGGCGACGCCCGTCAGGGCCGCGGTCATCTCCTTCTCGGTGAGCCTCATGCGCACAGCATGCCAAGCGCACCGAGAAGGAGCGCCGTCAGGCCTGGTAGGCGGCCTCGAGGTCGAGCTGCTCCTGGAGCTTGCGGCGCTGGGCGCGGGAGCCGCGGCTCATCTTCCACAGCACCTTGACCTGCTTGGGCAGGTTGCTCGGCTTGGTGGTGGCGAGCCAGTTGTTCGGGAACGACAGCCGCACGACCTTGTGCCAGGCGCTGTAGACCTGGGCCGGCATCGAGGCGGTGTGATACCGCAGGCCGTACTTCTCGAAGAGGGCCTGCACCTGCGGGGCGACCTCCGCGTAGCGGTTGGACGGCAGGTCCGGCCAGATGTGGTGCTCGATCTGGTGCGACAGGTTGCCGGTCATCATGTGCAGCGCCTTGGAGCCGGTGATGTTGGCGGAGCCGAGCATCTGTCGCACGTACCACTGGCCGCGGGTCTCGTCGGGGTCGATCGACGACTTCTCGTACGTCTCGACGCCCTCGGGGAAGTGGCCGCACATGATCACCGAGTGCGACCAGACGTTGCGCACGACGTTGGCCGTGACGTTGGCGATCAGGGTCGGGATCGCGGCGCCGAACGGGAGCGCGATGAGCGGGTGGACCAGGTAGTCCTTGGTCGCCTGCTTGCGGATCTTCTTCAGCGTGCCCTTGACGGCGCGGTTGAACTCGGCCGGGCGCTTCTCCTTCGGCAGGCGCAGGTTGCGGCCCAGCTCAAGGTCGTAGGCGGCGATGCCGTACTCGAAGACGAGCATGTTGGTGAAGTTGAAGGCCGGCTGGAAGAGCATCGCCGGGGTCCAGCGCTGGTCCTCGTCGACGCGCATGATGCCCCAGCCGAGGTCGTTGTCCTTGCCGACGATGTTCGTGTACGTGTGGTGCAGCTCGTTGTGGCTGTGCTTCCAGCCCTCGGCGGTGGAGGCGTTGTCCCACTCCCAGACGCTGGAGTGGATCTTCGGGTCACGCATCCAGTCCCACTGGCCGTGCATGATGTTGTG
Source organism: Nocardioides sp. JCM 18998 (assembly GCF_055391535.1). Taxonomy (NCBI): domain Bacteria; kingdom Bacillati; phylum Actinomycetota; class Actinomycetes; order Propionibacteriales; family Nocardioidaceae; genus Nocardioides; species Nocardioides sp. JCM 18998. Next base: position 1,638,485 of record NZ_AP043886.1, on the reverse strand, counting down.
CCCGATCTCCATGTTGTCGAGGATCTTGGCGATCGAGAGTCCGATCGTGCCGAGCACGAAGGCGGGCGGGAACGCGCTGCCGAGCAGGACCGCGCGGGAGCCGAGCTCGAGGTAGCGCTGGGTCTTGATGACGCGGCGGATGTACGCGGCGTCCTTCTCCCCCCGGCTCGCCATCACGGACTGGCGGATCGCGTCGAGCTCGCGGCCGAGCTCCTCGATGTCCTCGGGCGTCAGGTGGTCGACAGCCGACTGCGGCTTCTTGGTCATGACGGTCATCGGAATCGCTCCTCGAGATCGGCGGTGGTGGAGGTGTCGGTGGGGTGCGTGATGGAGCACGCACCGGCGGCGGCGTTGATGCAGGTCTGGATCGGGAGGCCGCCCTCCGGCGTCTCCCCGGGGACGGCGACGGTCACGTCGCCGGTACGGAGGTCGCGGACCGCGCCCTCCTTGAGCGGCAGGATGCAGCCCATGCAGATGCCCATCCGGCAGCCGCTGGGCATCAGGACGCCGGCCTCCTCGGCGACGTCGAGGAGCGGGGTGGCGCCATCGGCCTCGAGCGTGTGGCCGGCGATGGCGAGGGTGCCGCCGCTGCCCGGCTCGACCGTGCCGAGGCGGAACTGCTCGGTGAACAGCTCCAGGCCCTGGGCGTCGTGGTGCTCCTGCAGCGCGTCGAGCAGTCCGTGCGGCCCGCAGGCGTACGTGACGCGCTCGGCCAGGTCGGGCACCAGGGCCGCGAGGTCGTCGACAGAGAAGAGGCCGTGCTGGTCGTCGTAGCGGGGGATCAGCCGGATGACGCCGGCGGCCCCGAGCTCGGCGAGGTTCTCGCGGAAGATCGTCTGGGGCTCGCTCGGGGCGAGGTGCACGACGGTGATGTCGAGCCGGGATGTGTCTGCAGCGCTCGCCCCTCGGCCCCTGGTCAGCAGGCCGCTGTCGGTGACGGGGTAGAGGTTGCGCAGCATCCCGATGACCGGGGTGATGCCGGAGCCGGCGGTGACGAAGAGCAGCTTGCGGTGGGCCTCGTCCAGGACGAACTCGCCGGCCGCCTGCTCCAGGTGGACCATCGTGCCTGGCTTGGCCTCGTGCACGAGGAAGGGCGAGACCACGCCGTCCGGGACCGCCTTGACCGTGATGGAGATGTGGCGATCAGCCCGCGGACCGTGGGTCAACGAGTAGGCGCGCCAGTGTCGGCGGCCGTCGACGTCGATGCCGATCCGGATGTACTGGCCGGGCACGTGCCCGGCCCAGCCCTTGCCCGGCTTGAGCTCGATCGTGGCCGCGTCGTCGGTCTCCGCGCGCACCGCGACGATCCGGGCGCGGAGCTCGGCGCTGCGGCGCAGCGGGCTGAAGAGGTCGAGGACGTCGGCGGGCTGCAGCGGGGTGACCGCAGCGGAGGCGACCTGGTGGAGCCGCTCGCCGATCGCACGCCGGAAGGTACCCGATCGGGGCTTCACGGCGGTGGATGCACTGCTCATGACATCAGAGTGCCTGCCACAAGGGGTTAAACTCTTGTGGTCACGACGCGAATCTACGTGTCGTAATTGTTCGCAGGAGACAAAGAATGGCCCGCCCGCCGGAACTGCTGCTGCCGCCCGAGGTCGTCGAGGCGCTCCGCCCGATCCTGCCGCGCGTCGGCGAGCAGGTGGTCGCCGCGGTGATCAGCGAGGTCCCCGCGTACCACGGAGCGTGGTCCGACCAGATGAGCCGGACGATCCAGGGCGCGGTCAACGTCGCGCTCGGCGGCTTCCTCTCCGTCGCCTCCGGCGAGATGACCGACGCGGGCCAGGCGACGCCACCGGCGGTGAAGGGGGCGTACGAGCTCGGCCGCGGCGAGGCGCGCAGCGGCCGCACCACCGAGGCGCTGCTCGCGGCGTACCGGATCGGGGCGCGCGTCGCGTGGCGCGAGATCTCCACGGCCGCCGTCGCGGCGGGCATGCCGTCCGAGACGCTGGTCGAGCTGGCGGCGCTGGTGTTCGCCTGGATCGACGAGGTCTCCGACGCCTCCGTCGCCGGACACGGCGACGAGCTGGCCACCGCCGGCCGGGTCCGCCAGCAGCTGATGTCCCGGCTGGGCCGGATGATCCTGCGCGGCGACGCGCCCGACGCCCTCGACGCCGCCGCCGAGCGGGCCAACTGGGAGCGGCCGACCACGCTGACCGCCGCCCTGGTGCCTGCCGCGCAGGTCGGGCCGGTGCTCGCGATGGTCTCCCAGGCGACGCTGGTGCTCTCCGAGCTGGGCGAGCTCGACGAGGTCACCCTGCTGCTCGTGCCCGACGTGCACGGCCGCGCACGCGGCGCCCTGCTGCGGGTGCTCGAGGGGCGCGACGCGGTCTGCGGCCCCTCGAAGCCGTGGCGCGACGCCCGGGTCTCCTACGAGCGGGCGATGCGGGCGCGCGAGGCCGGGCTCGGCCTCGACACCGACCAGACGCTGGTCGCCCTCGTGCTCGACGCCGACGCCGAGGCCCGGGCCGACCTGCGCGCGGTGGTGCTGGCACCGCTCGCCGACCTGCGCCCGACGACGGCGGAGAAGCTCACCGAGACGCTGCGCTCCTGGCTGCTGCACCAGGGACGACGCGAGGAGATCGCCGCCGAGCTCTTCGTCCACCCGCAGACCGTGCGCTATCGCATCGGCCAGCTGCGTGAGGTGTACGGCGATCGTCTCGAGGACCCGCGCTGGCTGCTCGCCCTGACGGTCGCCCTGGGTTGATCGTCCTGGGCTGAACGCGGGTCGACCGCCCGGCTGATCGCCCGGCTGATCGCCCGGGTTGGCCGGACGCGCCCACGGAAAGCCCGTACGGTGTGGACATGCGTCGCGCCGCGGGCCTCGTCCTCGCCCTCGTGCTACTCGCCGGGTGCGGCGCCACCACGAACGGCGCCACCACGAACGGCGCGAGTGCGCCGGCCGGTGGGCTGGGTCGCTACGTCGCGCTCGGCGACTCCTACTCGGCCGCACCGGGCGTGCCGGAGGACGATGTGACGACGAGCTGCTACCGCTCGACGCACAACTACCCGCACCTCATCGCGGCGGCCGTGCCTGGCCTGGAGCTGGTCGACCGGACGTGCTCGGGCGCATCGACGGACGACATGACCTCGCGGCAGCAGACCGACCCCGCGAAGGGGCTGAGCGAGGCTCCGCAGTTCGACGCCCTCACCTCCGCCACGCGCTATGTCTCGGTCAGCATCGGCGGCAACGACCTGCACTACTTCCAGCACATGCTGGAGTGCCTGACCCGCGGTGGCTGCGAGCAGCGCTTCGACGGGGACGCCACGGACCAGGCCGCCACGATCGGACGGCACCTCGACCGGGTGCTGCGCGGCGTGCACCAGCTGGCGCCGCAGGCGAAGGTCGTGGTCGTCGGCTATCCGCTGATGCTGCCGACGACCGACAGCTGCCCGCTGCTGCACGCCGATCCGGGCGCGATCGCCTACGCCCGCGGGGCCTGGGGCGCGCTGGTCCACCAGATGGAACGGGCCGCGCGCGTCGCGGGCGACACGTACGTCGATCTCTGGGGCGTCGCGCGGGGCCACGACCTGTGCGCCCAGCAGCCGTGGTTCAACGGCCCCATCGACAACGACCAGGCGATCGCCTGGCACCCGTACGAGCCGGAGCAGCAGGCCGCCGCCACCCTCGTCGGCAAGGCGCTCGCGGGCTCCTAGCCGCTCGCCCGCCCTACCCCGTCCGGAGCGTGCCCGCGACCGGCCGGCCCGCGACGATCGTGAGCGCGGCGGCCGGCATCGTCCGCAGCTCGGCAGGCGCGGCGGCGAGCGGGTCCCGGTCGAGGAGTGCCAGGTCCGCCGTGCTGCCCACGCCCACGGTCGGCTGGCCGTCCACGCTGGCGGCGAGCGCCTCGCGTACGGTCAGCGCCTGGCCCGGGCTCCACGGCTCCCGCTCGTCGGCGCTGCGATGGACCGCCGCCGCGATCGCGAGCCACGGATCGAGCGGCGCGACCGGGGCGTCGCTGCCCAGGGCCAGGGTGACGCCGGCGTCGCGCAGCCAGCCGAACGCGAAGCTGCGCTCCCCCTGACCGGGCCACACCCGCTCGGCGACGTCGCGGTCGTCGAGAAGATGCGCCGGCTGGACACTGGCGACCAGCCCCAGCTCGGCCATCCGGGCGGCGTGCTCGCGCCGGATCAGCTGGGCGTGCTCGACGCTGCCGCGCGCGCCGGTGCGGGCGTAGGCCTCCAGCGCGACGCCGACGGCACGGTCGCCGATCGCATGCGTCGCCACCGTGACGCCCCGGGCCCGGGCGCGGGCCATCTGCTCCTCGAGCTCGGCGGCGGAGAGGTTGGGGGCGCCGTGGGCGCCGGTGTCGGCATAGGGGTGGCAGCACCAGGCCGTACGGGTGCCGAGCGAGCCGTCGCTGATGATCTTCAGCGAGCCGAGCGTCAGCCCGGGTCGGATCGCCTCCCCGGTACAGCGCCCGGCGAACCCGTCCAGGTCGTAGGTCGCGCAGCGCACCCGCAGCAGGTCGCAGCCCCGATCCCAGCGCTGCGCCCACTCGTCGTGGTGCACGCCGAACTCGAAGTCGACGATCCCGGTCACGCCCATCGCCGCCGCGGATCGCAGCATCCGGGCGTAGGCCGCCGGCACGGCGGCGTCGGCCTCGAGTGCCGCCAGGCGGGGACTCGCCGCGTACCACTCCGTCTCGGCGACGACGCTGTCGCGGCGGGACAGCCCGAGGGCATCGAGGGCGGCGCTCGACAACCAGGCGTGGTGGAAGTCGGAGTTGATCAGCACCACGGGTGTCATCCCGGCGACCGCGTCCAGCTCGGCCACGGTGACCGGGCGCGACCAGGTGCCGGCACGATGGCCGGTCCCGACCACCGGTGCGCCGGGGTGGGTGCGGAGCCGGGACGCGACGGCGGCGAGCGCCCCGGCCGGCGACTGCGCGGCGCTCAGGTCGAGTCGTGCGGCGGCGCGCGCCCACTGGCCGGCATGCACGTGCTGGTCCCACAGTCCCGGGATGAGCCAGCGGCCGGCGGCGTCGTACTGCTCCTCGCCCGCGGCGTCGAGGCGCTCGCCGAGCGCCGTCACCCGGCCGTCGCGGACGAGCACGTCCACCGGCTCGGCGGGCACCGCGAGGCCGGTCGATAGGGGGACGATCCGGGCGTTCCTGATCAGCACGGGATCAGCATTCGGTGACGGTGCCGTCCTCGACCCGCAGCTGCCGGGTGGTGTGGACCGCAGCCAGCATCCGGCGGTCGTGGGTGACCAGCAGGAGCGTCCCCGGGTAGGTGTCGAGGGCCTGCTCGAGCTGCTCGATGGCGGGCAGGTCGAGGTGGTTGGTCGGTTCGTCGAGGACGAGCAGGTTGACGCCCCTCGCCTGCAGGAGGGCCAGCGCGGCGCGGGTCCGCTCTCCGGGGCTGAGGCTGGCGGCCGGCCGGGTGACATGGTCGGCCTTGAGGCCGTACTTGGCGAGGAGCGTACGGACCTCCTCGGGGCTCTGGTCCTGGACGTGGCCCTGGAACGCATCCACCAGGACGGTGTCGCCCTCGAAGAGGCGGCGGGCCTGGTCGACCTCGCCGACGATGACGCCGGGACCGAGGTAGGCGGTGCCCTCGTCGACCGGGATCCGGCCGAGGAGGGCCGCCAGCAGGGTCGACTTGCCCGCCCCGTTGGGGCCGGTGATCGCGACCTTCTCCGCCCAGCCGATCTCGAGGTCGACCGGGCCGAGCGTGAACGTGCCGCGGCGGACGACGGCCTTGGTGAGCGCGGCGGTGACGGCGCCGGAGCGGGGCGCGGCGGCGATCTCCATCCGCAGCTCCCACTCCTTGCGAGGCTCCTCGACGGCGTTCTTCTCCAGTCGCTCGATCGCCTTCTCCGACTGGCGGACCTTCGCGGCCTGCTTCTCCGAGCGATCGGCCTGGCGGTTGCGCAGCGACTTGTCCGGCTCGCTGCCCTGCTTGCGCATCGCGTTGCGGACCCCCTGCGCCATCCAGTTGCGCTGGGTGACCATCCGGTCGCCGAGCGCACCGAGCTTGCCGGCGTACTCCTCGTACTCCTCACGGGCGTGCTGGCGGGCGATCTCGCGCTCGCGCAGGTAGGCGTCGTAGCCGCCGCCGTAGAGGTTGACCTGGCGCTGGTGGAGGTCGAGCTCCAGGACCCGGGTGACGGTGCGCGCCAGGAACTCGCGATCGTGGCTGACCACGATGGCGCCCGCGCGCAGGCTGGTGACGAAGCGCTCCAGCCGGTCGAGGCCGTCGAGGTCGAGGTCGTTGGTCGGCTCGTCGAGCAGGAACAGGTCGTAGCGGGACAGGAGCAGCGAGGCCAGGTTGGCACGGGCCGCCTGGCCCCCGCTGAGCGAGGTCATCAGGGCGTCGGTGCCGACGGTCAGCCCGACGTCGGCGAGCACCTCCTCGGCGCGCTCCTCCAGGTCGGCGCCGCCGAGGGTGAGCCACCGGTCGAGGGCCTCGGCATATTCGTCGGGGTCCGCATCGTAGTTCTCGGTGGCGGCGTCGTAGCGCGCCTGGGCGGCGGCGACGCCCGTACGGCGGGCGAGGAACTGCGCCACCGTCTCGTCGGGGCGGCGCTCGGGCTCCTGCGAGAGATAGCCGATGGTGGCGGCCGGCGGGCTGGTCGTGACCGAGCCGGACTCCGGGGCGAGCTCGCCGGCGATCGTCCGCAGGAGGGTCGACTTGCCGGCGCCGTTCGGGCCGACCAGGCCGACCACGTCCCCCGGCGCGACGACCAGGTCGAGGGCATCGAAGAGGGCCTTGGCGCCGTACCCGCTGGAGAGATCCCGGACCTGCAACGTGGCGCTCATGGGCGTCACGGTAGTCGGCTACTCGTCGGTAATTTAGTCTGGCGGTCATGGGCAAGCGACCGAGCGCCACCGAGCTGATCGACCTGGTCCTCGACGACGGCTCGTGGGAGTCGTGGGACGTCGCCCCCGTCTACGGGGAGATCTCCGCGGGGTATCGGGCGGACCTCGCCTCGGCGCGCGAGCGGTCGGGAGCCGACGAGGCCGTGATCACCGGCGCGGGCACGATGCACGGGCGACGCGTCGCCGTCGTCGCCTCGGAGTTCCGGTTCCTGGCCGGGTCGATCGGGCGAGCGACCGCCGAACGGCTGATCGCGGCGATCCAGCGGGCCACGTCCGAGGGGCTTCCCCTGCTGGCGGCGCCAGCGTCGGGCGGCACCCGGATGCAGGAGGGCACGCCCGCGTTCGTGCAGATGGTGCGGATCGGCGAGGCGGTCGCGGCCCACCGCGCCGCCGGCCTGCCCTACCTGGTCTACCTGCGCCACCCCACCACCGGCGGGGTGATGGCCTCCTGGGGATCGCTCGGTCACGTGACCGTCGCCGAGCCGGGCGCGCTGCTCGGCTTCCTCGGCCCGAGGGTCTACGAGGTGCTGCAGGGCCGGCCCTTCCCCGACGGCGTTCAGAACGCGGAGAACCTCTACGCCCACGGGATCGTCGACGGGGTCGTGCCGCCGGAGGAGATCGCGCACCTGCTCGACCGCGCCCTCACGATCCTGACCTCGCGCCCCACGGCCGCGTCCGCCGAGCTTGTCGAGGCGCCCCGCTCGATCGACACCTCGACACGCTCGGCGGACGAGGGCGGCACCTGGGACGCGATCACCCGCTCCCGTCGCGCCGACCGCCCGGGTGTACGCGCACTGCTGCGGCTGGCCGCGACCGACGTCGTACCGCTCAACGGGACCGGTCAGGGCGAGCGCGACCCGGGCGTGATGACGGCGCTGGCGCGCTTCGGCGACGCGCCGTGCCTGGTGCTGGCACAGGACCGGCGCGAGCAGGCGGTGCAGCCGTTCGGGCCCGAGGGCCTGCGGGAGGCGCAGCGCGGCCTGCGGCTGGCGGCCGAGCTCGGGCTGCCGGTGCTCACCGTCATCGACACCCGCGGCGCGGCGCTGTCGCCGGAGGCCGAGAACGGCGGGCTGGCCGGCGAGATCGCGCGCTGCCTCGCGGCGCTGGTGACGGTGCGCGCCCCGACGCTGTGCCTGATGCTCGGGGAGGGCAACGGCGGCGGTGCACTGGCCTTCCTGCCGGCGGACCGCGTGATCGCGGCTCAGCACGCCTGGCTCTCCCCGCTCCCGCCCGAGGGCGCGTCGGCGATCGTGTACGGCGATGCGACGCACGCGGCCGAGATGGCGGCCAGGCAGCGGGTGCTGGCCGCAGAGCTGGCCGACCTCGGCGTGGTGGACCGGATCGTCCCGGAGCACCCGGACGCGGCCGACGAGCCCGAGGAGTTCTGTCGCCGGGTCGGGGCGGTGCTGCAGGAGGAGCTGACCGGGCTGCTCGCCGCGGGGCCCGGAGCGGCCGAGGCCCGCGCGGCGCGGTACGCCTTCTGAGCGGCTTCTGAGCGGCGGGCTAGAGCTGACCCGCCACGTCGGCGAGGAAGGCGGAGCCGGCCGCCCCGTCGATGTGGCGGTGATCGAAGCTGAGGCTCAGCGTGCAGACATCGCGTACGGCGAGCCGGTCCTCACCGTCGGCGGAGACCACCCACGGCCGCTTGGTGATCGCGCCGAAGCAGAGGATCGCGGACTCACCGGGGTTGATGATCGGGGTGCCGCCCTCCATCCCGAACGGGCCGACGTTGGTGATGGTGAAGGTGCCACCCTGCTGCTCGGCCGGCTGGGTGCGCCCGTCACGGGCGACGCCGACGAGATCGGTGATCGCCTGGCCGAGCGCCGGGGTGTTCAGCAGGTCGGCGTCCTTGATGTTCGGCACGATGAGGCCACGCGGCGTGGCGGCGGCGATGCCGAGGTTGACGTAGTGCCGCAGCACCACCTCCTGGGCGGCGTCGTCCCACAGCGCGTTGAGCAGCGGATGGCGGTGCAGGGCCGCGACGCAGGCCTGGGCGAGCACCAGCAGCGGGCTGACCTTGACGCCGTCGTAGGCCGGGTCCTGCTTGAGCGCCTCCACGCGCCGCACCGTGGCAGTCACGTCGACGGTGGTCCACACGGTGACGTGCGGGACGGTGAAGGCGCTGGCCGTCATCGCCTGGCCCATCATCTTCCGCACGCCCTTGATCGGCTCGCGGGTCGTCCGGCCGGTGAGGACCGGCGACGGGACGTCGTACGAGCGGTGCCCAGCTGCGGAGGGCGACGCATGACGTCCGACGTCGGCGGTGGTGATCACGCCGTCCGTACGGGCCGGGGCGACCGTGCCGAGGTCGATCCCCCGCTCGCGCGCGGCGGCCCGGGCGGTCGGCTTCGCGAGCACGCGCGTGCTCGTTCGCGGACGCCGACTCACCGCAGCCTGCTTCGGGCCGGAGCCGACCAGCGTGAGTGGCTGCTCGGCGGTGGTCTCGACCTCCGAGCGCTCGACCACCGAACGCTCGGCCTCCGGGGCGGTGGTCTCGACACGCTCGGCCTCCGAGGGCTCCACCTGTGGGACCTCCGAGCCGACGCGGATGATCGGCGTGCCGACCTCGACGGTCTCCCCCTCCGACACCAGCAGCGCCTGCACGACGCCCGCGAACGGGGAGGGCAGCTCGACGACCGACTTCGCGGTCTCGATGTCGCAGACGACGTCGTTGACCTTGATCTCGTCGCCGACCTTCACATGCCAGCTGACGAGCTCGGCCTCGGTCAGCCCCTCGCCCACGTCGGGGAGCTTGAACTCGTTCACCACGCCGTGCTCCGGTCCACGGCGTCGAGCAGCTTGTCGAGATCGGGGAGGAAGTGCTCCTCGGCCCGCGCCGGCGGATAGGGGGTGTCGAAGCCACCGACGCGCAGCACCGGCGCCTCGAGCGAGTGGAAGCACTCCTCGGTGATCCGCGCGGCCACCTCGGCGCCGACGCCGAAGGAGAGGTGCGCCTCGTGGACGACGATCGCGCGACCCGTACGGCGTACCGACTCATAGACCGGCGCGAGATCGAGCGGCGAGAGCGTGCGCAGGTCGATCACCTCGAGCGATCGGCCCCCGGGTGTCGCCGCCTCGGCGTCCGCGGCGGCCAACGCGGTCTTCACCGTCGGCCCGTAGGCCAGCACGGTGACGTCGTTGCCCTGGCGCGCGATGCGCGAGGACCAGAGCGGGAGTGGCGGCACGGCGAGGTCCAGCTCGGCCTTGTCGGAGTGGTAGAGCCGCTTCGGCTCGAGGAAGACGACCGGGTCGGGAGAGGCGATCGCCTGCTGGATCATCCAGTAGGCGTCGACCGGGTTGGAGCAGGCCACCACCTTGAGGCCGGGGGTGTGGCAGAACTGCGCCTCCGGCGACTCGCTGTGGTGCTCGACCGCGCCGATGCCGCCCGCGAACGGGATCCGGATGACCATCGGCATGGTCACCCTGCCGCCCGTACGGAAGTGCATCTTGGCGACCTGACTGACGATCTGGTCGTAGGCCGGGTAGACGAACCCGTCGAACTGGATCTCGACCACGGGTCGGTAGCCGCGCAGGGCGAGCCCGACGGCTGAGCCGACGATGCCCGACTCGGCCAGCGGCGTGTCGACGACGCGATCCTCGCCGAAGTCCTTCTGCAGGCCGTCGGTGATCCGGAAGACGCCGCCCAGACGGCCGATGTCCTCACCCAGCAGGACAACCTTGGGGTCGGCCTCCATCGCCTTGCGGAGACCGGCGTTGAGCGCCTTGGCGAGCGTGATCATCGGACTGCTCCTTCCGACTCGACGGCGAACGTGGCGAGGTAGGAGTCGTACGCATCACGCTGCGCGGCGAGCTCCTCGCTGATCTCGGCGTTGACCCGGTCGAACAGGTCGTGCGCGCTCGGCTCCGCCATCGCCTTGACTCCGGCGCGGAGCCGCTCGCCGAGCGCGTCGGCCTCGGCGGCCAGCTCGTCGAAGAAGGACTGGTCGGCGAGGCCCTCGGCCCTCAGGTGGGCCTCCACCCGGGTGAGCGGGTCACGCCGGCGCCACTGCTCGACCTCGTCGGCGATCCGGTAGCGGGTCGGGTCGTCGGTGGTGGTGTGGGCGCCCATCCGATAGGTGTACGCCTCGATCAGGGTCGGCCCGCCGCCGTCCCGGGCCCGCTGCAGCGCGGCCTCCGTCACCGCACGCACCGCGAGGACGTCGTTGCCGTCGACCCGGACACCGGGGAAGCCGAAGCCGTCCGCCCGGCGGTACAGCGGGATGCGGGTCTGCCGCTCGAGCGGCTCGGAGATGGCCCACTGGTTGTTCTGGCAGAAGAAGACGACCGGAGCCTGGTAGGAGGCGGCGAAGACGAAGGCCTCGTTGACGTCACCCTGCGAGGTGGCGCCGTCGCCGAAGTGGGCCACGACGGCGGTGTCGCGCGCCGCGTCGCCGGTGCCGATGGCGTGATCGCGCTGGACGCCCAGCGCGTACCCGACGGCGTGCAGCGCCTGCGCGCCGATCACCAGCGTGTACAGCTGGAACCCGGTCTCGATCGGGTCCCAGGAGCCGTAGTCGACGCCCCGGAAGAGGCTGAGGACCTGGAGCGGGTCGATGCCCCGGCACCATGCGACGCCGTGCTCGCGGTAGGTCGGGAAGACGTGGTCCTGGGCGCGGAGCGCGCGGCCCGCGCCGACCTGCGCGGCCTCCTGGCCGGCGAGCGGCGCCCACAGGCCGAGCTCGCCGTGGCGCTGCAGCGCGGTCGCCTCCAGGTCGAAGCGCCGGACCAGGGCCATGTCGCGGTAGAGCGACCGGATCTGGTCGGCTCCTCCGCGGAAGTCGTACTCGGGATGCTCGACGCGCTCACCCGTGGGGGTGAGCAGCTGAACGAAACCATCCTCATCGAACCCAGTCATCCTGCGCTCCTTCGTCCATCGGCTCGCGTGGGATCGCCGCACGGCCGTTGCCGAGGGATCACCGACCACAGCCGCAGGGGTGGCGCGCCTGTGGTCCGGGTCACCCGTTGCACCCCAAGGTAGCGCGCCGGAAAGTTACTCGCGAGTGGGCTCGACCTGCCGATAGGACCGCGTCGCATCTTGGTTCTGGAGCAGCAGTTGAAGCATCGGTTCACGGCGGGCATGGCCGTCGTCCTCCTCCTTGGCACTCTCGCCACCCTCACCGCCGGTCCGGCGGACGCCCGCCATCAGGCCCCGAGGCCGGTCGCGATCCAGGCGATCGCGGATCCGTCCGTCGTCCCGTACGCCGCCGGATTCCTGGCGATCAGCACCGGCGATCGCGCCCCGGGAGCGGTCTCCCCGACCGCGTCGGGTCAGTGGAGGTCGACCGGACCGCTGCTGCACGGGCTGCCGCGCTGGGTCGGGCACGGCTCGATCTGGGCCGCCGACGCGGCGCACGTCGGCCGGCGCTGGGTGATGTACTACTCCGCGCCGGTCCGCCGCCTCGCGCGCAACGCGCGGTGCATCGGCGTCGCGGTCTCCCACGACCCCACCCGCGGCTTCGACGCCAGCGGGCGCAAGCCCCTGGTCTGCCCCGCCGGCGCGCACCGCGCCAAGCGCGCCGACGACCGGCTCCGGGGCCGCTCCCGGCCGCGGGCGGGCGTGATCGACCCGTCGTACTTCCGCCTCGGCTCCAAGGGCTACCTGCTCTACCGGACCCAGCGCACCCCCGCCACCATCCGGATCGTGCGGCTCAACCACGGCGGTCTGCGTGCTGCGCACCGCAGCCACCAGATCCTCCGGACCCGCCAGATCACCGAGAACCCGGTCCTCGTCCGGCACGACCACCGGTTCGTGCTCTTCACCTCCGAGGGCTACTACGGCAGCTGCGCCTACCGGACGTCGTGGCGCTCCTCGCGCTCGCTGCTGCACTTCCCGACCCGCGGCCACCGGCTCCTCAGCGATCGGCAGGCGCGGGTCTGCGGACCCGGCGGTCTCGACGTGGCGGGCCAGATGGTCTTCTTCCACGGCTGGGTGTGCCAGGGCGAGCAGCCCTGCCTGCGCGGCCGCGACCTCGGAGCACGCCGCTACGGCGCCCGTCGCACGATGTACGCCGGACGGCTGCTCTGGCGCCACGGGCGACCGCACGTGCAGGTGCTGCGGGGCTGATCACCTCCTGCCGAGCAGGGTGAGCCACGGGGGTGGGACCCCCTGCTCGGCACGGAGGTCGGGGCTGGCGCTGACGGCGCGCGTCACCTCGCCCGGCGGCGGCGCACTCCAGGCAGCTTCGGGTGGGAGTGTCGCCAGCCGGACGTACGGCGCCGCCCGATCGGTGACCAGCTCCGCGCAGACGAGCGCGGCGAGCGGCTGCAGGGTGGCCGTCGACCAGTGCGCCCGCACCCACGTGTCGGGCGCGAGCGTGCCACCCTCCGGGAAGAGCGTGAGCCATCCGGGCGGGACCCGGACGGCCTGGTCGACCGGCGGCAGCCCCGCGGTGGCGAGAAGCGCGTCGGCCGCGGGTGAAGCAGGCACCCGGTAGCGCGCCGCGTGCTGCCCGGCGTCGGCGGCGACCAGCCATGTCGCGGTGCCGTCGGTGACCACGGCGCCGCGGTCGGCGGTCGCCGCCACGTGCGCGGTGCTCGGGATTGCGAACGCGATGCCGGCCCCGTCGGCGGTGCAGGCGCTCCAGGTGGTCGGCGGACCCGGCGCGAGCATCCCTCTGACGGCGTGGCCCGCCAGGAGCAGCACGGCCAGCACGAGCCCGGCGAGCACGGGAGCGCCGTGCGGGCGGTGTGACTCGCCGGGCTCGGCGACCAGGGCGTCGATCAGACGCCGGCGCTCGTACGCGTCGGTCTCGGCCTGCTCGCTCCGCGTCAGCATCGCAGGCTCAGCGCGGGAGCCGGTCGAGCAGACCGCTCGCCAGCAGCAGGAGCGGCAGCAGCGCGGTCAGCACCAGGGCCTCGACGAGGTCGACCGGCCGCTCCGCACGCGTCCGCCGCAGCCGGTCCACGACCGGGAGCAGGACGGCGAGCAGCACGATCCCGGCCGCGACCCCGCCCCGCCACGCGGGGTGGAAGCGCTGGACGGAGGCGACGGTGGCGCTCAGCCCCGCGATGCCGAGGGTGGCTGCGGCGAGCACCTGTGCCTTCGCGCGGGGTCGGATCAGCCCCAGCAGCACCGCCAGGCAGGCGCTCACGGCGAGACCGATGCCCCACGGTCCGAGGGTGACGGCGAGCGGCGCGACGGCGAGGAGCAGGAGCCCGGCCGCGACGGTCAGGCCGGTCAGGATCCGGTGCGCGCGCCGGGCGTCGACCGCCCCCGAGCCGCTCGTCGCCAGCGCGATCCGCGGGAGGAGCCCGGTGGCCAGGACGGACCCGACGAGGAGCATGGCCAGCGACACCACGACACCACGCTCGACTTCGGGCAGCGCGAGTCCCACCGCGTACCCGCCCAGGCAGCCGCCGGTGGTCGCGCCGATCCCCTGGAGCAGCTCCGCGCTCCCTGCGAGGATCTCCCGCTCGACGGCGTCGGACAGCGCCTCGGAAGCGTCGTCGTACCGCCGTCGCGGGCCGGCATCGACACCGACGGCCACCACCAGGACCGCCCCGTCCACGACGCCCTGGGCGCGGAGCCCGATCGAGGGCGCGAGGCGCCGCCCGTCCACCCCGAGCAGCGCAAAGCCACGGTGGGCGGTCGCCGGCTCGAGCAGTCCGACGCCGCCGGCCACCTCCGGCACCAGCTCGGCCACCGGCACCGCCCCGGGCAGGGCCAGGTCGACCCGGCGGGTGCCCGCGACCACCGTGACCCGGACGAGGGTGACCTCGAGGACGTCAGCCACCGAAGTAGCCCGCGGCCCTGCGGTCGCCGGCCGCGTAGTTGTCGCGCGAGGTGAGCACGCCCGTGCGGGCCTCGGCGATGATCTGCTGCATCTGCCCGATCTGGGCGCTCCACCGGGCGTGGGCCAGGTCAAACGCCTCGCGGGAGCGGCCCTCCCACCCTGCGCCGAAGATCCGGCGCAGGGTGGCGGCGAGCTCGTCCAGGCTGGCCTGCAGCGCCGTGTTGGCCGCGCCCAGGTCGCCCGCCATCTGCTCCAGATCGGCGCCGGCGACGCGGATGGTCCCGTCGGTCATGGTCGTACTCCTCTCGTCGGACGCACGTCAGCCGAGCCGGCCGGCGATCGCGCGGTAGGTGCTGGACTCGGTGGCGTCGACCTGGGTCGTCGTCGTGTGGGTGGCGTCGATCGCCTCGGCGAAGTCGGTCAGGATCGCCACGATCCGCTGCTCGCGGGCCTGCCAGGCCTGGTGGAATCCGAAGAACGCTCCCGCCCCGGCGCCGCGCCAGCTCGCGGCCATCGGCTCGACCTGCGCAGCGAGCTGGCGGGCGATCCGGTCGAGGTCGTCCTTCGCCGCGGCGACCGCGCGGGCCGCCTGCTCGAGGACGCCGGCGCCCTGGTCGATGACGCCGCTCGCTCCCGTGGGACCTGTCATGGCCCCTCCTCTCCTGGCGGCCGTGCCGCCGCTCGGTGCCGGATCCCGATGCGTCCGGACCTCCTGGACCTTCCCGGTGCCGAGGCCCGGAAACGCACCGGGACGAGGCTGTGGATAACCGTCTGTGGATAACTCGCGGCGCCGTTTCGAGCCTCCCGGCGCGGGAAGGGCACCGTCATGAGGACCCTCGCGCTGCAGCCGCCACCGGTGCCGGACCGGGCCGAATCCGGTGGCGTGCTGATGGCCGCGATCCCGATGCTCGGCAGCGTCGGCTCGATCGCGCTGATCGCGACGATGGGCGCGCACGGTGCGCTCACCTATCTCGCCGCGGGGCTGTGCCTAATGGCGAGCCTCGGCTTCGTCGTCGGCCAGGTCCTCGGCCGGCGACGGCAGCGGCGTGCGCGGCTGGACGGCCAGCGCGGCGACTACCTGCGCTACCTCGCCTCGGTCCGCGCCCAGCTCCGTGCGGCCGCGGGCGAGCAGCGCGAGGTGCTGCTGCGGGATCATCCGTCGCCCGCGGCGCTGCCGGCGCTGGCCGCGGAGGGCTCGCGGCTCGGCGAGCGCGGCGCGGGGGACGGCCGGTTCCTCGAGGTGAGGTACGGCCTCCGTACGGGGCCGCTCGACGTCGACCTGGTGCTGCCGGATCCGGGCTCCCCCGGCGGTCGGCCCGATCCGGTGTGCGCCCGGGCGCTCGAGCGACTGGTCGCGGTCCACCGCGAGGTCGAGGACGTTCCGGCCACGATCGATCTGCGCGACCGGCGCCGTCTGCGGCTGGCCGGCGGCGAGGAGGACCGGCGGGGGTCGGCGCGGGCGCTGGTCTGCTCCGCGACAGCTCTCCACCCGCCGTCGGAGCTCGTGGTCGCCGTGCTGACGACGCCGGCCGGTCGTCGGCGCTGGGAGTGGGTGAAGTGGCTGCCACACGCGCTCAGCCCCCGGCTCAGCGACGCCGTCGGTCCGCGCCGGATGGTCGCCACCTCCGCCTCCGACCTCGCGGCGATGCTGCCGCTCGAGGGACAGCACGTCCTGCTGGTCGTGGACGGGGCCGCCCCGCCTCGGGAGGTGGGCGCGAGGCTGACCGTGATCGAGGCGGCGGCCGGGGGCGAGCACGACCTCGACGCCTCGGCTGCCGGAACCGACCGTCTCGACCTGGTCACCGCGGAGGCGTACGCCCGGCGGACGGCGCCGCACCACGCGGCGGCCGTGCGCGGCAGTGGTCCGCGCGACCTGCCGACGCTGCTGGGGCTGGGCGACGTACAGGTGCTGGAGCCGGCCACGTCCTGGCGCCCTCGGTCCGAACGCGACCGGCTGCGGGTGCCGATCGGGACCGACGAGGCCGGCGAGCCGGTCCATCTCGACCTGAAGGAGTCGGCGCAGCAGGGGATGGGTCCGCACGGCCTGGTCGTCGGCGCGACCGGGTCGGGCAAGTCGGAGCTGCTGCGCACGCTGGTGCTCGGCCTGGCGGCGACGCACCCGCCCGATGAGCTCAACCTCGTGCTGATCGACTTCAAGGGCGGCGCGACCTTCGCCGGGCTGGCCGGGCTGCCGCACGTCTCGGCGGTGATCACCAACCTCGCCGACGACCTGTCCCTGGTGGACCGGATGCACGACGCGCTCGCCGGGGAGATGGTCCGACGCCAGGAGCTGCTGCGCGCCGCCGGCAACCTGGGCTCCCTCGCCGACCACGTACGGGCGCGGAGGGCCGATCCCGGGCTGGCCGCGCTGCCGTCGCTCCTCGTCGTGGTCGACGAGTTCTCCGAACTGCTCTCCGCCCGGCCCGACCTGACCGACCTGTTCGTGGCGATCGGTCGGCTGGGCCGCTCCCTCGGCCTACACCTGCTGCTCGCCTCCCAGCGGCTCGAGGAGGGCCGGCTGCGCGGACTCGAGTCGCATCTTTCCTATCGGATCGGGCTGCGCACCTTCTCCGCGCACGAGTCGCGCGCGGTGCTCGGCGTGGCCGACGCCTACGAGCTGCCGCCGGACCCCGGCGTCGGGTACCTCCGCAGCGGCCCGGGCGCGATCGTGCGGTTCCGGTCGGCCTACGTCTCGGGGCCGGCCAGCGCGCCCGCTCCCGTACGGACGCCGGGCGGCGATCGGCGGATCCTGCCGTTCGGGGTCGGCGTCGTCGAGGGCTCCTCGGCGCCGACGGTGATCCGCGACCGGCCCCCTGCCGGGTCGGTGCTGGAGATCGCCGTCGCCCGGCTGACCGGACACGGCACCGCGGCGCACCGGGTCTGGCTCCCGCCGCTGGACCGGTCGCCGCGCCTCGACTCGCTGCTCGGCGACCACGCCGACCTGATGGTGCCCATCGGCCTCGTCGACCGGCCGCGGGAGCAGCGCCGCGACCCGCTCGCCGTCGACCTGCGGGGCGCCACCGGGCACGTCGCCGTGGTCGGCGGCCCGCGGTCGGGCAAGTCGGCACTGCTGCGGACCCTCGTCTCCTCGCTCGCGCTGTCCGTCTCGCCGCTGGCGGCGCAGATCTACGTGATCGACCTCGGCGGTGGGTCGTTCTCGCGCCTCGGGGAGCTCCCCCACGTCGCCGGCGTCGCGACCCGGGGCGAGCCCGACGTCATCCGGCGGATGGTCGCCGAGATCCGCTCGCTCCTCGACCGGCGCGAGCGCGCCGCCGCGGGCCGTGCCGCGCGGGGCAGCGACGTCTTCCTGGTGGTCGACGGCTGGGCGGGTCTGCGCGCCGAGTACGAGGAGATGGAGATCGAGCTCCAGCAGGTGGCCCAGCGCGGTCTCGCGTACGGCGTGCACCTGCTCGCCTCAGCGGCCCGTTGGGCCGACTTCCGGCCCGCGTTGCGTGATCTGCTCGGCACCCGACTGGAGCTGCGGCTGGGCGAGCCCTCCGACTCCGAGGTCGACCGCCGCCTGGCCGCGGCCGTGCCGCAGGGCCGACCGGGTCGCGGCCTCACCCCGGAGGGACGGCACTTCCTCGCCGCTGAGCCCGTCGAGGAGGCGACCCTGATCGCGCGGACCCGGGCCGCATGGCCGGGTGTCGCCGCCCCTCGGCTCCGGCTGCTGCCCGAGCGGATCGACCTCGACGAGCTCCACCTCGCCACCGGCCTCGTCTCCGGCGCGCCGGGCCGACGGCTCCTGATCGGCCTCGACGAGCGCGAGCTCGCCCCGGTCACCCTCGACCCGGACGTCGACCCGCATCTGCTGGTCCTCGGCGAGGGGCGTTCCGGCAAGAGCGCGCTGCTGCGGACCTACGCCCAGGAGGTGATCCGCACCCGGCCGCCCGCGGAGGCCCAGCTGGTCGTGGTCGACTACCGCCGCGCCCTGCTCGGCGAGCTCGCCGACGCCCACGTGCTGCACCACCTGACCTCCTCCGCGCAGGCCGCCCCGGTGCTCGAGGAGCTGGCCGCGTACCTCACCACCAGGCTTCCCGGCCCCGACGTCACCCCGGCGCAACTGCGCGCCAGGTCGTGGTGGCACGGCGCCGAGGTCTTCGTCCTGGTCGACGACTACGACCTGGTCGCGACGACCCAGGGCTCGCCGCTGCTCGCGCTGCAGCCGCTGCTCGCCCAGGCGAGCGACGTCGGCCTCCACCTGGTCCTCGCGCGCCGCACCGGCGGCGCGTCCCGCGCACTCTACGAGCCGGTCGTCCAGACGCTGCGCGAGCTGGCCGCGCCCGGTCTGATCCTGTCCGGCGATCCGGCCGAGGGCCCCCTGCTGGGCACCACCCGGGCCGTCCGCTCGCCGGCCGGCCGGGCCCGGCTCGTCACCCGCGACGAGACCCTCGTGGTCCAGACCGCCTGGATCGATCCAACGGGGCGGCCTACTGTAAGTGATGTAAACCACGCGACTTAGGCTGGCTAGTTCATCAGATCGTTACCTCGCGACAACGTCGCGGCGATCTTGCCGGGCAACGCTTGCCTCTCACGAACCAACCGACACCTCGGAAGGAGGGGCCGACATGGAGAACACCACCCCGATCGAGCCGATCGCCCTGGACCGCACCACCCTGCAGCCGTCCAGCCTTCGCGACCGCCACGCCAGCGCCCTGGCCAAGCTGATGGAGGATCGCAACGACCTTCGCGGCGCGTACGCATTCGCCGACATGGTCGACGACTCACTGCGCTGGTCAGCCTGAGACGCGTCGAGAAGATCTGTTTAGCCATCGCGTCAGTGGGTTACTGACGCCTCAGGCCGGGCCCCGTTACGCACAGGGCCCGGCCTTGTAACGTCCGTACCGTCGAGCACGTAGCCCGGCGCGACGGCCACGACGATCGGATTCGTGGACTCCCCTCGGGTCATCGGCGTGCGTGGAAGCCTGAATCTGCTTCACAGACGATGGCGATAGGGTCGCGGGGTGATCTTCAAGCGCGTCGGCTCGGACCGCCCCTACCCTGATCACGGCTTGACCGCCCGCGAGTGGGCGGCGCTGCCGCCGCGTCAGCTGCGGCTCGACGAGCTGATCACGACCAAGGACACCCTGCAGCTCAGCTCGCTGCTGGACGAGGACTCGACGTTCTACGGCGACCTCTTCGCGCACGTGGTCGAGTGGCACGGCGAGTACTACCTCGAGGACGGCCTGCATCGCGCGCTGCGCGCCGCCCTGCAGCAGCGGCACGTGCTGCACGCGCGCGTCCACACCCTCACCGACGCTGTCGCGACCCCCAGCCAGGAGGCCTGAGTGCTCACCAGTGCCCGTACCGTCCTCTCGCTCGTGGTGCTGGCACTGCTCGTGGTCGTGGTCGGAGGGTGGGGCTGGGCGATGCTCACCGAGCCCTTCCCGCAGAAGGCCGACGCGCCGGTCTGCAGCGACATCGACGTGCACGCCGGCGACCACGTCTTCACCGCCCAGGTGACGGTCAGCGTCCTCAACGCCTCCAAGCGCGAGGGACTCGCGGGCCGCACGATGGCGTCGCTGATCGAGGGCGGCTTCGCGCAGGGGAAGTCCGACAACGCCACCAAGGGCGCCGGCGTCAGCACGGTCCAGATCTGGACCGACACGCCCGACAGCCCCGCCGTACGGCTCGTCGCGGCCTGGCTCCCGGGCGCGAAGGTGGTCCGCAAGACGACGACCGAGCCCGGCGTCGTGGTGGTGGTCGGCGACAAGTTCGGCGGGGCCGGCAACGGGCCGAAGTCGATCACCGCGAAGACCGACGCGACGATCTGCAGCCCGACGCTCACCTGAGGCGCCGGCGGCGCTGGTTCAGATCCCGCCGACCCAGCCCGCCAGCCGCCCGTTCCGGGAGACCTGCCGCAGCCGTCGCTCGGTCCGCTCCCGGAGCGCACGCGGAGCGACGACGAGGATGTCGTCCCCGCGGCGCAGGACGGTACGGGGCTCGGCCGGGATGCTCTCGCCGTCCCGGATCACCAGCGAGACCGAGGCGCCGTGCGGCAGCCGCAGCTCCCCGACCTCGACGCCGTGCAGCCGCGAGCGCTCGGTGATCGTGATCTGCAGCAGGTCGGCCGCGACGCGTTCCAGCACGGCTACCTCGAGCTCGAAGGCACGGGCGTCGCGTGGCTGCACCAGGCCGAGCATCTTGGCGATCCACGGCAGCGTGGGCGCGGTGATGAGCGTGTAGACCACGACCAGCACGAAGACCAGGTCGAAGAGCTGCAGCGCCCCGGGTACGCCGTCGGCCAGCGGGATCGTCATCAGCACGACCGGGACCGCGCCGCGCAGGCCGGCCCAGGAGAGGAACGCGCCGTCCCGGGCGCCGAGCGGCTGCACCACCATCGCGATCAGCACGGCCAGCGGACGGGCGGCGAACGTGAGCACCAGCCCCGCGATCAGGGCCTTGCCCACGATCGACCAGGACAGGGTCTCGGGCGAGAGCAGGAGGCCGAGCATGACGAACAGGCCGATCTGGGCCAGCCACGCGACGCCCTCGGCGAAGCCGCGGGTCACCTGGCGGTGCGGCAGGTCCGCGTTGCCGAGGACGAGCGCGGCGACGTAGATCGCCGCGAAGCCGCTGCCGTGCAGCACCGACGCGCCGGCGTCGGCGAGGAAGCAGAGCGCCAGCACGCTGAGCGAGTAGAGGCCGGAGGAGGGCAGCGAGACGCGCCGCAGGATCCAGGCGCCGCCAGCACCGACCAGCACACCGGCCACCAGGCCGAGAGCCAGTTCCCCGACCACGATCAGCAGCACCACCCACCACGGATGCTCGTGCACGGTGCCCGAGGAGATCAGCGTGACCAGGACGACGGTGGGCGCGTCGTTGAGCCCGGACTCGGCCTCCAGCGCACCGGTCAGCCGCCGCGGAAGCGGCACCACCCTGAGCACCGAGAACACCGCCGCTGCATCCGTCGGCGAGGTCACCGCACCGAGCAGCACCGCGAGCTCCCACGGCAGCCCCAGGAGGTAGTGCGCGCCGAGCGCCATCACGCCGACCGACACGGCGACGCCGATCGTCGCCAGCGAGAGCCCGAGCCGCATCGACGGTCTCAGCACACGCCACGGCGTGGTGACGCCGCCCTCGGCCAGGATCAGCGCGAGCGCGGCGAAGCCGAGCGAGTGCGCCAGCTCGGCGTTGTCGAAGTGGATCCCGAACCCGGACTCGCCGAGGGCGACGCCCATCAGCAGGTAGACCAGCAGCGAGGGCAGCCCCGCGACCGAGGTGAGCCGGACCGCGAGGATCGCGCACAGGGTGACTGCAGAGCCCACGAGCAGGAACAGGTCGAGCTCGTGGATGCTCACGTGTCACCTCGCTCTTCTCAGCTGGGGCGGCGAGGTGCCAGCCTACCGATCGACAGGAGCGCCCGGCCCTTAGTCTCGGCACATGGATTCCCGTCTCGGTGTGGCCCAGCGCGCGAACGTCCCGCCGTTCTACGTGATGGACATGATCGAGGCCGCCGCGCGGCGCCAGCGTGAGCATGGCGACGTGCTCAGCCTGCTCGCCGGGCAGCCGCTCACCGGCGCGCCCGGCGCTGTGACGGCGGAGGCGATCCGGCTGCTGAGCAGCGGCGATCCACTGGGTTACACGCCGGCCACCGGCATCCTCGAGCTGCGCGAGGCGATCGCGGGCCACCACCTCCGTACCCGCGGGATCGCGGTCGATCCCGCGGACGTGGTGGTGACGACCGGCGCCAGCGGCGGCTTCCTGCTGGCGTTCCTGGCCGCCTTCGAGGCGGGTGACCGGGTGGCGATGGCGCGGCCCAACTACCCCTGCTACCGCAACGTGCTGACCGCCCTCGGCTGTGAGGTCGTCGAGCTGGAGAGCGGACCCGAGACGCGCTTCCAGCCGACGCTGGAGCAGCTCGCCGCCGTGCCGGACCTCAAGGGCGTCGTGGTGGCGAGCCCCGCCAACCCGACCGGCACGATCATGCTGCCCGAGGAGCTCGCCACGATCGCGACGTGGTGCGAGGCCCACGGCGTCCAGCTGATCTCCGACGAGATCTACCACGGCATCGAGTACGGCGGGTCTCGACAGGCTCGACCACCGGTCGGGACCACCAGCGCCTGGGAGACCAGCCGCGAGGCGGTCGTCTTCGCCAGCTTCTCGAAGTACTTCTCCATGACCGGCTGGCGGATCGGCTGGATGCTGGTGCCGGCGCGGCTGCGCCGCGCGGTCGACGTGCTGACCGGCAACTTCACCATCTGCCCGCCCGCGCTGGCACAGCACGCGGCGATCGCCGCCTTCAGCGAGGAGTCGTACGCGGAGCTCGACGGCCACGTGGCCCGCTACGCCAGCAACCGCACGCTCCTGCTCGACGGGTTGCGCGGGCTCGGCATCGACAAGATGGCCCCCGCCGATGGCGCGTTCTACGTCTACGCCGACGTCAGCCACCTCACCGACGACACCATGGCCTGGTCGAAGTGGCTGCTGGCCACCCACGGCGTCGCGCTGGCCCCGGGCGCGGACTTCGACACCGAGGCCGGGCACCGGTTCGTCCGGTTCAGCTTCGCCGGCGACGGCATGGACATCGGCCGCGCCCTCGATCGGCTCGCCGGCGCCGTGCGCTGACCGACGGCGCTGCCGCGGAGTACACCGAAGTCGCCCCGCGACATGGAACATGCGCGGGGCACCCCGCCGATCGACCCACTTCGGTGGACTCTCCGGCAGCCACGCCTCTCGGCCGGTTATCCACAGCCCGTGCGGCTGACGTTTCGCGGACTCCTCCCCGGGCAGCGTCCTAGATGGGACGGCACGACCCGAGGAGGAACGATGATCGGAGACCCCGCGGCGATCCGCGCCCTTGCCCGTCCCCTGCGCCACCGCGCCGACGAGATCCGCGATCTGAGCGAGCGGCTGGTGGTGCAGGCGCAGGCCGCCACGTGGGAGGGGCTGGCGGCGGACGCGATGCGCGGCGCCGTACGTCACTCGTCGGGCGGCCTGCGGCGCACGGCCGACCTGCACGACGACGCTGCCGACGCGCTCGAGCGTCATGCCGACCACGTCGCCGCGGTCGCCGCGGCGATCGAGCGGGCGGTGCACGCGCTCAAGCACGCGCTCGGGGCGCTGACGTGAGCCCCGACGTGAGCGCCGACGTGAGCGCCGGCATCACAGGGGCGAGCGGCGGGCCGGTGCTCGCGGCCGAGTACCACGAGCTGGAGCGACTCGCCCGGGTCTACGCACACTCCGGGCTGGGGCTCCTGGAGTGGATGGCCCTTCCGGCGGCGACAGTGGTGGACCCGGACCTGCTCGCCTCCGGAGTGCTCGCGCCGCTCAGCCTCACACAGGTCGAGATGCACCTCGGGCGCGTCCTGCTCGGGCCCGACTCGCTGCCCGCCGCCGCGGCGTCGTGGGCGGAGCTGTCGCTCGGCGTGATCTCGGCGCGCCTGGCCATCGAGGAGGTCGACCGCGGCGAGGTGCAGCGGCTGTGGACCGACACCAGGCAGGTGCTCCTGCTCGCCGCGCCGGGCGATGACCCGCTGGATCGGGCGACGCTCGGGATCGGGGGTGGCGTCGGCCTGCTGACCGCGGCGACCGGGCCGCGCTCCCTCGGCTCCGCGGCCGCGTGGGCGTCGCGTCACCTCGAGGCCTCGGAGACATCGGTCGCCACGCAGGCGGTGGCCCCCACCTACGGCCCGGCGGCTGCTCCACACGACGTCGCCGACCTGGTCCGTCACCTCCACGTCGTCGCCGACGCGGCCGACGGGACCGTCGAGGTGCAGACCCTGACGGCCGTCGACGGCAGCGTGCGCCACGTCGTCTACCTGCCCGGCACCGACGACATGAACCCGCTCAGCCATGACTCCCAGGTCCGTGACATGACGGAGAACGTCCGGCTGATCGGCGCTCAGCCGACGGCCTACGGCACGGGTGTGCTGACGGCGATGACGCAGGCGGGCGTACGCCCCGGCGACCCGGTCCTGCTGGTCGGACACAGCCAGGGCGGGATGCAGGCTGTGGCCCTGGCCGCCCACGGCACGCCGTACGACGTGACCGACGTGGTCACCCTCGGCAGCCCGACCGCGCAGATCGCGCACTACCCGGCAGGCCTGCAGGTGCTCTCGCTCGAGCACACCGGCGACGTCGTGCCCGCGCTCGCCGGCGCCGCGCCCGCGGGCGGCCCCGACCAGATCACCGTCCGCTTCGACGACGGCCAGGACGGGCTCGTCGAGAACCACTCCTACGGCCACTACGCCGCCGGCGCCGCGATGGTCGACGGATCGTCCGACCCCACGGTCCGCGCCGGCGTCGCCGGCCTCGGCAACTTCCTCGCGCCCGGACAGCACACGTCCTCGCAGGCCTTCCAGATCACCCGGACGCGGTGAGGGGGTCCGACCTTCCTGACTGACGGCACGAGGTCACCTGATCATCACCTCCCGGTTCCTCGTACGGACGCCGTCGCGGTGTCATCCTTCCCAGCGTGCGTCGTGTCGTTCTTCCCGTGGTCGCCCCTCTTGTCGGCGTGGTGGCGCTCGCCGTCAGGCTGGTGCCGCTGCTCGCGGGTCCGGGGCTGCTCAGCTGGGACCGCTACGACGACGGCGTCTACTACACCGCAGCGGCCTCGCTGCTCGACGGCCGGCTGCCCTACCGCGACTTCGTGCTGCTCCACCCGCCGCTGATCATGCTGGCGCTGACCCCCTTCGCGCTGCTCGGACGGCTGACCAGCGACCCGGTCGGCCTGGTCACCGCGCGGATCGTGTGGATGCTGCTCGGCACCGCCATCGCGGTGCTGGCCGCCCGGTTCGCCGGCCGTTGGGGCACCCTCCCGGCGCTGACGGCCGGCCTGTGGGTGGCCTGCTCGACGGCGAGCATGTACGCCTCACAGACCACCTACATCGAGCCGGTCGCGGACCTCGCCCTGCTCGGGGCGATCGTGCTGCTGAGCTGCGACCGCGAGCGGCCTCGCCACGAGCTTGTCGCCGGGCTCCTGCTCGGCATCGCGCTCACCGGCAAGATCTGGTACGTCGTCCCGGTCGGCACGATCCTGGTGGTGATGCTGCTGCACGGCCGGTGGCGCAGCGTGCTGCGGGCCGGCGTCGTGGCCGGGGTGGTCGCGGCCGCGATCCTGCTGCCGTTCTTCCTCCACGCCCCGCACGAGATGTGGCACATGGTGGTGTACGACCAGATCACCCGCCCGACCGTCGGCCAGTCGACGCCGCTGGACCGGCTGGGCGTGGCGGTCGCCGGGCGCTACCTCGGGCTCTCCACCACCGTCGGCTCCGTCGTGGCGGCGGTCGCGACCGCCGTCGCGCTGGTCGGTGCGCTGGCGTGCCTGCGCTGGGAGCGGCAGGCTCGGATCGCGGCAGCGGTCGCGATCGCCAACGTCGCCCTGCTGGTCAACACCCCGACCGGCTTCCACTACTACGGCTCGTTGAGCGCGGCGCCGGTCGGCATCGCCGTCGCCGTCGGCTGGGCGACCCTCGGGCCGCGCCTGCTGCGTGCCCGTCCTCTCCGCGTCGGGCTGGCGGCCGTCGCGATCGCCACGCTCGGCGTCGGTGGCGTCCTGGCCGCCACCCGGCCGATGGGCCCGACGTACCCGACGAGCTCGCTGCGCGCCGTGCTGCCTCCGGGCTGCATCACCACCGACAGCCCCGGGATCCTGGCCATCGTGGACCGGCTCAGCAGCAATCTGCGCGCCGGGTGCCCGGTCGCTGTCGACGTCACCGGCGCGAGCCGGGGCACCTCGGAGCGCAACCGGCACGACAACCTGTCCTACATCGACTGGCTCGGGCAGTACCTCGCCTCCGGATCCGCGACGATCCTGCAGCGTCCCGTCGCGGACGGCTTCTACGGTCCCGAGCTGCGCCACCTCGGGGAGCGGGTCTACGAGGACGACCGGATCACGGTGATCATCCCGACCCACGCCGAGCAGCCGGGCGGTCCGGCAGCGCTCCCGTCCCAGATGGAGCCCCGCCGCAAGGGAGCTAGGCGAGGTCCTTGATGAACGCCTGCAGCTGGACCAGGTTGCGGCACTCGGCCATCGGCACCAGCGCGGCGTAGCGCGAGGCGACCGAGTCGCCGGTGTCCCACTGCCGGCGCGCCTCGGGGTTGAGCCACCACTGGTGCCGGCTGCGCCCGACCATCTCGTGCAGCGCCGGCATCGCGAGGTCGGCGTAGTTGGAGCGTGCGTCGCCGAGGATCAGCACCGAGCTCTTCGGAGTGAGGGCGTCGCTGTGCAGCTCGACGAAGCGGCTGAAGGCCCGGCCGTAGTTGGTCCGTCCCATCCGGGCCGCGTGCGCCGAGGACTCGACCAGCCCGGTCATCACGTCCACCAGGTCCGCGCCCGGACGGAACTGGTCGGTGACCTCGACGATGTCGTCGACGAAGGTGAAGGCCCGGACCTTGGTGAAGACCTCGCGCAGCGCGAACACCAGCATCAGGGTGAAGGTGGCGAAGTTGGCGACCGAGCCGCTGACGTCGCACAGCACCACCAGCTCGCTGCGGTGCGGGCGCCGCGGCCGGTGGTGCGTCGTGATCGGGACGCCGCCGGACGCCATCGAGGCGCGGACCGTACGCCGGAAGTCGAGTGGTCCGCGGCGTCGGGACCGCTGCTCGCGCGCCAGCCGGGTCGCGAGCCGGCGGGCGAGCGGGTAGAGCTCGCGACGCAGCTCCTCGACGTCCGCACGGCGCATGTGCAGGAAGTCGAGCCGGTCGATCGTCGGCCGTACGGTCACCTGCGCGATGTGCTGCGGCCCCTTCTCCTCCGCGATCCGGCGGCGGGCGTCCGCCTCGACCATCGCGACGTACGAGCCGGTCCGGCGCCCGGCGACCCGCTCAGCCTCCTCGTCGGTCCAGCCGCGGTTGCGGAGTGCGTCGATGAGGCGGGAGGTGATCTCGTCGGTGGAGAGCCGACGCAGCGCGGTGTAGGACGACCACGACGAGAGCCCCGGCCCACGACCGGGCATCGACCCGAACCGTCCGACCGCCTCGGCCGCCAACTCCCGCAGCCGGTCCACGTCGTCGGCGGCGAGCGCCTCGAGGATCGACTCCTGCAGCTGGGCCAGTGCCTCGGCGTTGTCGAGCGATGTTGGCGTCTCGACAGGCTCGACGTCCGGGGAGGTCAAGGCGTCGGAGGTCGAGCTTGTCGAGACCCCCGCCGAGACTCCGTCGCCGACCAGCCGCGGGAAGTAGAGCTCGAAGAGCTGGTCGAAGGTCGAGCGCTGACCCTGCCGTTTCACCACCGTGGCGGCGTACACGTCGCGCACGGTCGTCCGCGAGGACCAGCCGACCGCGCCGAGCGCGGTGACGGCGTCGAGGTCCTCCGAGAGCGACACCGGCAGCCCCGCGCCCCGAAGGGCCTCGAGGAAGGCGATGTGGCGGTCGAGCAGGCTCATCGGAGCGGGCCGGTCAGCGGAACGGGTGGGTCGAGGTCGTGGTGCGGCCGAGGAACGAGGCGTCTCGCAGGGCGCGGCGCGCCCGCTCCTGGTCGGAGACGTGCTTGAGCACCACCCCGAGCGTCGCGTCGATGGTCGCCGCGTCCAGGGTTCCGGCCTGCAGGGCGATCAGGGTGCGCGCCCAGTCGACTGACTCCGCGATCGAGGGGGCCTTCTTCAGCTCGAGCTCGCGCAGCCGGGCGACCACGTCGACCAGCTGCGCCACGACGCCCTCGTCAAGATCGGGTACGTGCCGGGTGACGATCTCCCGCTCGCGCGCGGCCGCGGGATAGTCGAGGTGCAGGTAGAGACAGCGACGCTTGACCGCCTCGGACAGCTCCCGGGCCGCGTTGGAGGTGAGGACCACGAACGGACGCCGTACGGCCTCGATCGTGCCGAGCTCGGGGATCGTGACCTGGAAGTCGGAGAGCACCTCCAGCAGGAGGCCCTCGACCTCGACGTCGGTCTTGTCCACCTCGTCGATCAGCAGCACCGTCGGCTGCTCGCGCCGGATCGCCGTCAGCAGCGGGCGCGCGAGCAGGAACTCCTCCCCGAAGATCTCGTCGTGAGCCTCCGCCCAGCTCTGCGACCCGGTGCCCTCGACGCCGGCTGCCTGGATCCGGAGCAGCTGCTTCTTGTAGTTCCATTCGTAGAGGGCACGGGC
Organism: Nocardioides sp. JCM 18998; assembly: GCF_055391535.1. NCBI lineage: Bacteria > Bacillati > Actinomycetota > Actinomycetes > Propionibacteriales > Nocardioidaceae > Nocardioides > Nocardioides sp. JCM 18998. Next base: position 1,609,897 of record NZ_AP043886.1, on the reverse strand, counting down.
CTCGTCCAGCCCCTCGTAGCACTGCAGCCGGACCAGCTCGGCGTCCGTCGCCCGGGCGACGGCCTTGGCCAGCTCGGTCTTGCCGACGCCGGCCGGTCCCTCGATCAGCACCGGCTTCTCCAGCGCTCCGGCGAGGAAGGCGACCGTCGCGGTCGCCTCGTCGGCGAGGTACCCGGTGGCGCCGAGCCGGGCCAGGGCGTCGGCGGGCGAGGTGAACCAGCTCATGCAGGCATCCTGCCCTACGAGGCCATGACGTCCCGGGCGAAGCGTCGTTGGTCCACCGTGCCTCCGTACCGCCAGCTTCTCGGGAGCGTCACGGGCCTGGCACTGACGGCCCTCGTCGTCATCCCGGTGACCAGGGCGGTGGTGAGCTCGGCCGACGGAGACACGCCGCACGGCTCGGTGACCGCCGCGATCGCCCGCAACATCACCGTCCCCGCGGCGCAGGTCTCGCAGCGCTGCCACGGCGACGACGGAGCACTCATCCGTACGCACGGCCGGATCCGCCACGTCAGCCTCGCCCGCGGCCTGCGGACCTACCAGCACAAGGCCCCGGGCACGTTCATCGCCCTGTGCGGCACCGCCCCGGCCACGACCTCGCAGGGCGCGACACCTCAGGGTTCGTGAGTCCCCATCTCAGGCGTGACTCAGCCAGCGGTGGCACAGTGTCACCGTGAGCACACAGAACAAGCCGCGCGCCCTGGTCGTCGACGACGACAAGGCCGTCCGCGAGTCCCTGCGCCGCTCCCTGGAGTTCAACGGGTACGACGTGGTCCTGGCCTCCGACGGCGCGGAGGCGCTGGCCGGCATCTCCGCAGCCTCGCCCGACATCGTGGTGATGGACGTGATGATGCCGCGCCTCGACGGCATCGAGACCACCAAGGCGCTGCGCCAGGCCGGAAACGACCTCCCGATCATCGTCCTGACCGCGCGTGACGCGGTCGGCGACCGGGTCGACGGTCTCGACGCCGGCGCCGACGACTACCTCACCAAGCCGTTCGCCCTGCAGGAGCTGCTCGCCCGGATGCGGGCGCTGCTGCGCCGCGCCGTCCCCAGCGAGGACGGCTCCGCCGACGAGGTGCTCTCCTACGCCGACCTGACGATGAACATCGCCTCGCGCGAGGTCACCCGCGCAGGCCGCGCGATCGAGCTGACCCGCACCGAGTTCGCGCTGCTCGAGATGTTCCTGCGCCGGCCCAAGCGCGTGCTCGAGCGCTCCTTCATCCTCGAGGAGGTCTGGGGCTACGACTTCCCGACCACCGCCAACTCCCTGGAGGTCTACGTGGGCTACCTGCGCCGCAAGACCGAGGCCGAGGGCGAGGACCGACTGCTGCACACCGTTCGTGGCGTGGGGTACGTGCTGAAGGTATGACCGTGCCGTTCACCCAGCGTGCCGCACTCGCCTGGAAGCGGCGTTCGCTCGCCAGCCGCGTCACCCTGCTCACCACCCTCGCCGTCGGTCTCGTGGTCGCCCTGATCGCGATCGTCGGCTACTTCACCGTCCGCATGCAGCTGCAGTCGACCACCGACCAGGCGCTGCTCCAGCGCGCCCACACGGCCGCAGCGACCTACGCGACGCCGTCGGGTCAGGGCGTGCCCCCGTGGGTGCTCGGTGCGGGCGACGTCCGGATCGCGGTCGTCTACGAGTCCGGTGCCAGCAACGGCGTCTGGGTGCCCGTCCCGCCGCACGACGGCGACGACGCCGCCGACTTCGCCAAGAGCCTCGGCGCTCCCGAGGCGGCCGTCGCGCATGGCACCACGTCCTCGAGCCTGCGCACCATCTCCGCGGGCGACACGTCCTACCGGGTCGCGGCGGTACCGCTCGGACGCGGCGAGGCGCTCGTGGTCGCCCAGTCGCTGTCCTCCCAGGACCAGGTCCTGGCCAAGCTCGGTGCGCTGATGCTCATCCTGGGCCTGGCCGGGGTGATCGCCGCCGGCTTCGCCGGCTGGGGCGTGGCCAGCGGCGGCCTGCGCCCGGTGCGCCGCCTGACGGACGACGTCGAGCGGATCGCGCGGACCGAGGACCTCACGCCCATCCCGGTCGAGGGCCACGACGAGATCGCCCGGCTCGCGACGTCGTTCAACGAGATGCTGATCGCCCTGGCCGCCTCCCGCGACCGGCAGAAGCAGCTCGTCGCCGACGCCGGCCACGAGCTGCGCACCCCGCTCACCTCCATGCGGACCAACATCGACCTGCTCACCCAGGCCGGCCTCTCCCTGACCGAGGACCAGCGCGAGGAGCTGCTCGACGACGTCCGCGCCCAGATGGAGGAGCTCACCACCCTCATCGGCGACCTGGTCGAGCTGGCCCGCGACGAGCCGCTGCCGCCGGTCGTCGAGACGGTCGAGCTGCCCGAGGTGCTCGAGCACGCCGTCGCCCGAGTCCGCCGCCGCGCGCCGTCGCTGCAGTGGTCCGTCGAGGCCGACCCGTGGTGGGTGGTCGGCGAGGCCCCCGGCCTCGAGCGGGCGGTGACCAACCTGCTCGACAACGCCGCGAAGTTCTCCCCCGACGGCACCACCGTCCACGTCCGCCTGCACGGTGGCGTGCTCACCGTCGACGATGAGGGCCCCGGCATCCCCGAGGCCGACCTGCCGCACATCTTCGACCGCTTCTACCGAGCCGCGGAGTCCCGTGCCCTGCCCGGCTCCGGCCTCGGTCTGTCCATCGTGCGCCAGGCCGCCGAGCGCCACGGCGGTTCGGTGACGGCCTCGCGTTCGCCGTACGGTGGCGCGCGCCTCGAGCTGCGCCTGCCCGGCTCGCCGGCGCCGATGCCCCGTACGCAACCCGTGGAGATCAACTCGTGAACCTGAAGGCCACTGCGCTGCGGCCTGCTGCACTCCTGCTCGTGACACCCCTCGCGCTCGCGCTGGCCGCCTGCGGCTCGTCCTCCGACGAGCACGACGGCGCCGACGCCACCATGTCGTCGGCCGCGCCGACGACGGCCAGCGCCGCGGGGTCACCGACGGCGGCGGCGACCGCCTCCACCTCCGGAGCGGCCGGGACGACGTTCAACCCCTGCGACGGCCTCGACGTGGCCGCGATCTCAAAGACGCTGGGCTCCCCGCTGAAGGTCGCCACCGGTACCGCCAGCGACCCGCGCTGCGCGCTGCTGCCCAAGAAGAAGGGCGGCCCGACCTTCGACGTGTCGTACCTGTGGTTCGACGGCGGCCTCGACGAGGCGTGGAAGACGATCACCGACAAGCCGGCCGGCACCATCACCGAGCCGACGATCAAGGGCGCTGACGCGACGAAGCTGATCGTGCAGCGCAAGAAGAACGGCTACGTCGTGTCGGCGTTCATGCAGAACGGCGACCTGATCCAGTCCCTCAACGGCGTGGCCCTGCCGCCGTACGACGCGCCCGCGATGGAGCGCGCCACCACGGCGATCCTGACCCAGCTCTCCGCGGCGGCTCCGCAGAGCTAGCCGCCTGTCAGCAGTTCGCGCAGGCTACGCGCGCCACTCCCGCTCGAACGGCAGCCGCCACGCGTGCGGCGCGATGAGCTGGTGGATCGCGTTCGGACCCCAGGAGCCGGGCGAGTAGAGCCGGACCGGCGGCGGGCTGTCGAGCAGCGGCTGGGAGACCTCCCAGAGCGTCTCGATGCCCTCGGCGGTGGTGAAGAGCGTGTGGTCGCCGCGCATCGCGTCGTGGATGAGCCGCTCGTACGCCTCGAGGACGCCCGTGGAGGACGAGGTCTCGGAGGTGTCGAACTGCATGGAGAGCTTCTCCAGCTTCATGCCCGGGCCCGGCCGCTTGCCGTAGAACGACAGCGACATCTTCGACTGGTCGGCCAGGTCGAAGGTCAGGTGGTCGGGTCCCTGGGTGCCAGCGTTGGAGCCCGCCGGGAACATCGTGAGCGGGGGCTCCTTGAACGCGATGGAGATGATGCGCGCGCCCTCGGCGAGCTTCTTTCCCGTCCGGAGGAAGAACGGGACGCCTGCCCAGCGCCAGTTGTCGATCTCGACCTTGAGCGCCACGAAGGTCTCGGTATCGGAGTCGTCGGCGACCTCGTTCTTGCCGCGGTAGCCGGTGTACTGACCGCGTACGACGTTCTTCGGGTCGAGGGGGCGGATCGAGCGGAAGACCTTGTTCTTCTCGTCCGAGATCGGGCCCGGTGCCAGCGACGTCGGCGGCTCCATCGCCATGAAGGCGAGGATCTGCATGAGGTGGGTGACGACCATGTCGCGGTAGGCGCCGGTGCCCTCGTAGAAGGCCGTCCGGCCTTCGAGGCCGAGCGTCTCCGGCACGTCGATCTGGACGTGGTCGATGAAGTTGCGGTTCCAGATCGGCTCGAAGAGACCGTTGGCGAAGCGGAAGGCGAGGATGTTCTGCGCCGCCTCCTTGCCGAGGAAGTGGTCGATCCGGAAGATCTGCTGCTCGGCGAAGACCTCGTGGATCTTGGCGTTGAGCACCTTCGCCGAGGCGAGGTCGGTGCCGAACGGCTTCTCCATGATGATCCGAGCCCGCTCCACCAGGCCGGCCTCCTCGAGCTGCCGGATGACGTCGAGGGCAGCCTTCGGCGGCACGGAGAGGTAGTGCAGCCGGCCGATCGTACGGCCGAGCGGCTCGAGCTGACGCTCGGCCTCGCGGACCTGGTCGGCCAGCGCGTGCGGGCCCTTGCCGGTCGGGACGTAGGCGAGCATCTTCTCGAACGGCGCCCAGCGCTTGTCGTCGAGCTCGCCCTTGCCGAACTCCTCGCAGGCCTGACGCGCGATCTTGGCCCACTGCTCGGAGTCGATGTCCTCCAGCGAGGTGCCGACGATCATGGCGTCCTTCAGCAACCCCGCCTCGAAGAGGCGGAGGAGCCCCGGGAGGAGCTTGCGCTTGGCGAGGTCTCCGGTCGCACCGAAGAGCACGATGACGTGCGGCTGCTCCATGTCTTCCACGGTACTCACTTTAGTAGAGCGCCGGATGGCCGTCGCGTTACGCCTCGGGGACCCACTCCAACAAGTCGCCCGGCTGGCATTCGAGCACCCGGCACATCGCTTCGAGGGTGGAGAAGCGCACGGCCTTGGCTCGGCCGTTCTTCAGCACCGCCACGTTGGCAGGCGTCAGGCCGATCCGCTCGGCGAAGTCGCCCACGCTCATCTTGCGCCGAGCGAGGGCCACGTCGATGCGTACGACGATCGGCATCAGATGACCGCGTCCAGATCGGTGCGCAGGCTCGTGGCCTGTCGCAACAGCTCGCGCATCACGACCATGAGCAGGCCGATGACCCCGCCGATGAGCACCAGGAGCGTCAGCAGCATCGGCTCACCCGGGTCGTCGGCATGGAGGCCGACCGCCACCCACACCACCGCGAGCAGCACCCAGCCCACGCCGATCGCTCCGGTGATGACGTCGACCCAGCGCAATGCCCGCTCGGTGAAGATCTGGTCCGCTCGGACGAGGCTGAGCAGACGCCAGGTGCAGACGATCACGAGCTGCACGCAGAGGATCTCGACGCCCGCCCAGATCGTCAGCGGCCAGCGCCAGGCGGACTGGTCTGGATAGTCCCGTGCCAGGTGGGCGAACTGTCCCGGCATCGAGAGCAGCTGGAAGACGACCAGGATGCAGAAGGTCGCCGCAAGCAGCACTCGCAGCGGCAGAACGGCGCGATCGACGAGTTTCATACATCGATGATCGACCATTATCTATCGATTTTCAATCGATCGATCGTGGATCAGAGCGCAGCGTCGCCGAGAACGACACCCCGCACCAGGTCGTGCACGATGTCGAAGCCACGCTCGGTCAGGATCGACTCGGCGTGGAACTGGATGCCCCGGTAGTGGGGGCCGGTGACCGCGTGGATGTCGCCGGTCTCGGGGTCCGCGTCGACGGTGACGCCCTCGGGCAGGACGGCGTCACCGACCCGGCCGACGAACGTGTTGTAGAAGCCGACCCGCTCGGTGCGGCTCCCCGCGGCCCCGGTGCTGAGCTCGACGGCCGACTGGGTGCCCTGGAAGACGATGTCCTTGTAGTGCAGGCCCAGGCCGAGCTGGTGGCACAGCGCCTGGTGGCCGAGGCAGACCGAGAGGAAGGGCTGACCGGTCTCCAGCAGCTCGGAGACCGCCGCTCGCAGCTGCGCCATCTTCGGGTCGGCGTCGTCGCGCGGGTCGCCGGGACCGGGGCCGACGATGACCAGGTCGGCGCCGCGGAAGGCGCCGTGGGCGTAGTCCTCGTGCCGGATCACGCTGGAGGTGATCCCCATCCGCAGCAGCATGTGCCGCAGCATGTTCACGAAGTCGTCCTCGCCGTCGAGGATGATCGCGTTCTTGCCGATCAGCCGATGATCGACCGGGGAGCCGGACTGGTTCGCGAGCCAGAAGCCGGACAGGCGGCAGTTGCGGCTGTTGAGCTCGATCAGGACGTCCTCGTCGACGACCAGCTCGGCCGGGTTGATCGCCAGCGTCGGGGCGGGCGGGACCAGCCCGAACGCGCCGAGGATGCCGCCGGCCTTGGCGTGGGTCTCCGCGACCTCGTACGCCGGGTCCGAGTCGCGCACCAGCGTCGCACCGGCGGTCACCTTCAGCTTGCCCTCGAGCGAGACGTCGGCCGTACGGATCACGATCGGGCTGTCGACGACCGGCTCGCCGGCCTCGTCACGCCCGAAGATCGCGAGCGCTGCGCCGTAGTAGCCACGGCCCTCCGGCTCGTACTCCTTGATCAGCCGGCACGCGTTCTCCACCGGCGATCCGGTGACGGTCGCGGCGTACATGGTGTCGCGCAGGATCTCGCGCGGGTCGCGGTTGGAGCGGCCGGCGAGGAGATACTCGGTGTGGATCAGCCGCGACATGGGCTTGAGGAACGGACCGAGCACCTGGCCGCCCTCGGTGCAGATGTCGCACATCATCTTGAGCTCCTCGTCGACGACCATGAAGAGCTCGTAGATCTCCTTCTCGTCACGCAGGAAGTCGAGGAGCTGCGGCTTGAGCCCGGTGGCACTCGTCGCGCTCGCCGGCAACCGGAAGGTGCCGGAGATCGGGTTCATCCGGACGTCGCCGCCGACCACGCTGACGTGTCGCTCCGGGGAGGCGCCGATCAGGAAGCGGTCGCCGGTGAAGAAGACGAAGGTCCAGTACGCACCGCGCTCGCGCTCGAGGAGACGACGGAAGACGGCCAGCGCCTTCGCGGTGTCCCAGCCATCGATCGCCGCACGGTAGTGCCGCGAGATGACCAGGTTGGCGCCCTCGCCCTGCCCGATCTCCCCCTCGATGATCTGACGGACGATCTGCTCGTACTCCTCGTCGGAGGTCTCGAAGCCGCCGCGGTCGGTGAACATGACCTCCTGCTCGTCGATCGCCTCGATCACCTGTCGAGTCGAGAACTCGTGCTCCTCGGCGATGTCGACCACGACCAGCGGGGTGCCGTCGTCGTGCGCCTCGAAGCCGCGCTCGGCGACCTGACGGAACGGCACGGCGACCAGGCGGTCGGCGACGTGGCCGTCCTGTGGGATCCCGGTCTCGAGCGGGATGTCGAGGATCGAGCCGGCCTCCGAGCGGGTGCCGCCGATGATGCCGACCGTGTCGCGGTCCCCCGCGCGGGTGGAGCGCCGGATGATCGCCCACGCCTCGTGCCCCGTGATCGCCTCGATCGCGGTCCTGGCATCAACGGCATGGTTCGTCATGGCCGGAAGCCTAGTTGGGTGCGTCGGGCGGGCGCGCGCGGGTTTCACCCGCTGGCCGGGGCCCGCGCGATCGATCCGCCGGCGGGATGTATCGAATCACGCCCGTGGCGACAGGAAGGAGGTGCAGAGGCCGGAAGAACCCGGCACCCAGCAGTTGAGGAGCACCACATGACGAACCTTCGTACGGGTCTCGGCGTCGTCGCCGCCACCGCCGCCATCTCCGCGACCGGCATCGGCGCCGCGGCCGCCGCGACCCACGGCTCACACGACAGCACCCACCCGGTGAAGGCGCCCTGCGCGATCCAGCAGGCCCAGGTCGACAGGGCTCAGGCCAAGCTCGACGCCCTGACCGCGCGGTTCGCCGCTGCGAAGGCCGTGGTCAAGGCCGACAAGGAGCTGGTGGCCGCGACCCACGGCACCCACCGGGCGCGCGCCACCCGGGCACTGGCCTTCGCGTGGGCGAAGAGGGAGCACGTCCGCGACCTGAAGAAGGCCCAGGTCCAGCGCCTGGCCCACGCCACCGCCCGCCTGGAGAAGTGCGAGGCCAGCGCCAGCGCGACCCCGAGCGGGCCGGCGTCCAGCACGCCGTCGACCTCGATCACCCCGTCGACGTCTGCGTCGACCAGCGCCTCCACCTCGGCCAGCGCCTCAACCTCGGCCAGCGCCAGCACGTCGGCCGCCTCCTGACCCCTCCCGCTCCGACGAGTCAGCGCCCCGTCTCCCGCTTCATCGAGCGGGAGACGGGGCGATCGGCGTTCGTGTGTAACGTTTCGGGCCCTTCGCGACATGTAGTCATTGCTGAGGGGCGCACCGGCAGCGGACGTGCGTCCCTCAGCACCGGTACGTGCCGGCGCCGAGGGGGTCAGCTGATCGTGCTCAGCAGCTGGGTCGCACGGGTCAGCACGACGTAGAGCGTCGCGCGACCGGTCGGGGACTCGTCCTCGATCTCCTGCGGTCGCACCACGGCGATCGCGTCGAACTCGAGGCCCTTGGTGTCGAGACCGGTGAGGACCACGATCCGGTCCTCCCCGCTGGGCACCGCGTCGGCGTCCCTCGCTGCGGCCACGGCCGCCGGCGCCTGGTCGGCGACCTCGGGCCAGGAGGCCAGCCAGCCGTTGACCTCGGCGCGCCGGGCCACCGGCACCACGATGCCGACGGTGCCGGAGACCTCGCCGGCCAGCCGTACGACCTCGGCGCGGACCGCGGCCTCCAGGTCGCTGGCACCCTCCACCACCACGGGGTCGACCCCGGTGGAGCGGACCGCCGTGGGCAGGTCGGCGTCGAGGCCGACCCGCTCGGCGTACGCGGCGGCGTAGGCGTAGATCTCGGAGCTGTTGCGGTAGTTGGTGGCGAGCCGGAAGGCGTGAATCGCCTTGCCCTCGAGCGCCTCCGCCCGGGCCGCCGCGGACTCGGCCGGGATCGGCCACGAGGACTGCGCCGGGTCGCCGACGATCGTCCACGAGGCCGTGCGACCGCGCCGGCCGACCATCCGCCACTGCATCGGGGTCAGGTCCTGCGCCTCGTCGATGAGGACGTGCGCGTAGGGGTCGTCGTCGATCCGGTACGACGGCGGCTTCCAGCCCGGCCCGGTCGCGAACTCGCGGTCCGAGGCGGTCATCAGCTCCTGCACGTTGATGCCGAGCTCCGGGTCGAAGTCGCGCTCGTCGGCGGGCGCCTCGGGCACGTCGCCGATCGCGTAGCGCAGCTCGTCGAGGAGCGGGATGTCGTCGATGCTCAGATCGGAGGTCGAGCTCGTCGAGACCGTCGGGACCCCCGACCACGACTTGAGCAGGAGGCGCTGCTCGTCCTGGCTCAGGATGCCGTCGGAGACCCGGGCGAGCATCTCGGGCTCGCGCAGCCAGCCGAGCACCGTCGAGGCGTCCAGCGGCGGCCACCAGGCGTGCACGAAGTCGAGGAACTGCGGGTTGTCGAGCAGCTCGTCCTCGAACGCCTCCTTGCCGCGCTCACGGCCACGCTCGCCGCGGACCTGGCGCCACAGCGCGTCGAGCAGCGCCTGCGGCACCCGGCGGATCTGCTGGTTGCGCCGGCCGCCGCCCATCAGCTGGCGGCGCAGCTGGCCGAGCTTGCCGCGGTCGAGGCGCAGCACGTCGTCGCGGTAGAAGAACTTGAACTCGCCCGGCGAGCCCGGCACCTGCTGGCGGGCCGTACGCCGGAGCACCTCGGCCATCCGTGCCGAGCCCTTCACCGCGGCGGCGGCGGGGTCGTCGTGCCGGGTCGCGCGGACCCCGTCGACGACCTCGCCGAGGGAGCGGAGCGCGACGGCCGTCTCACCGAGCGAGGGCAGGACGCGGGCGATGTAGTTCATGAAGACGCCTGACGGCCCGACGATCAGCACGCCACCGGCCTCGTACTTCCGGCGGTCGCTGTAGAGCAGGTAGGCCGCGCGGTGCAGCGCCACCACCGTCTTGCCGACGCCCGGGCCGCCGGAGATCGCGACGACACCCTTGGCGGGCGCACGGATCGCCTTGTCCTGCTCGGCCTGGATGGTGGCGACGATGGAGTGCATGGTGCGGTCGCGGGCGCGGGAGAGCTGCGCCATCAGCGCGCCCTCGCCGACGATCGGCAGGTCGGTGTTGGCCTCCGCGTCGAGCAGCTCGTCCTCGACGCCGACGACCGTACGGCCGTCGTTGCGCAGCACCCGGCGCCGGACGACGCGCTGCGGCTCCGCCGCGGTCGCCTGGTAGAAGACCGCGGCGGCGGGGGCGCGCCAGTCGATCAGCAGGGAGTCCCGGTTCGCGTCGCGCAGGCCGATCCGGCCGATGTAGCGCGGCTCGGGGTCCAGCTCGGGGAGCATGTCGAGGCGACCGAAGACCAGGCCCTCGTGAGCGGCGTCGAGCTGGGCGATGCGGCGCGCGGCCTGGAAGAGCATCGCGTCGCGCTCGACGAGCCCGCCCTCGTGCCCGAGGTTGCCGCGTGCGCGGCCCTCCTTGGCCAGCTCCTGGGCAGCCTTCGCCGACTCCTCCAGCTGGACGTAGACCCGGTCCACGAACTCCTGCTCGCGACCGATCTCCTGCTGGATCAGATCTTCACTCAACGCTGTGCTTCCCCACGTCTCGCGCCGTACGCCGTCCGAGTGCGGGCGGCAAGCAGAGAACTCTACCGGCTGTTGCGGTGTGTCGGTTCATCAAGGTATGCAGTTCAACCGACGCTTCCCGTGCGGAATTCCGCACGGGAACTGCGGGTTCGGCGGCATACCTCGACGAACAGACGTCAGGCGGTCCCGGTCAGGACGCGGGGCGGTAGACCAGGATGCGGATCGACGGGTTCGGCGCCTGCGGGTGCCCGGCGATCCGGAAGTCGTACTCCGAGCCGGCCAGGACCTCGCCGAGACTCGGCATGCCGACTCCGGCGGAGGAGTCGTACCAGCTGAGCTCCCGGTCGCGGTCGCCGGCGGTCAGGTGCCGGGCGGTCGGCCGCCACGACCCGGCCGGGACGATGACCTTCACGTACGCCGGACCGGCGATCCGCGCGTGGTTCGCCTCGATGATCTGGTCGAGCGCCCAGTCACGGCCATCGGCCTCGATCACATGGTCGACCTGCATGCCCTCGATCACGGTCTGCCCGCCCCTCGCGTAGACCGCCCCGCCCAGCACGACGGCGGGGTCCGAGAGCGGGTTCTCCGCCCGGTCCTGCAGCCGCACCGTGACGGTGTGCGGGCCGGCCCCCAGGGCCCACCGCTCCGGCTGGCTGAAGCCGGGACCCGGGTCGTCGATGCGATCCTCGAGGCCGTCGCAGCCCACGGCGGCGAACGACTTCCCGTCCACGGTGTAGTCGGCCATCGCTCGCCACGGCTTGCTGGTCGACACCGCGCACGCGCCGGCCATCGACCACGTCTTCACCGGGCCCTCGACGGTGAAGCGCAGCGTGGTCTGCCCGGGCCGTCCCCAGGCGCCGCCCAGCAACGATGCCGCGCCCACCTGAGAGCGGAACACCGCCGTCCCGTCGCTGACGCCTGTCGGCAGGCTGTGGTCGCGCTCGTAGACCGCGAGCCCGACCTGCGCGTCCTGGCCGGTGCCACGCAGCAGAACCGTCACGTCGTGCTCGTCGGAGCCGACCGGGACCGGTGCGGCGAGGTCCGTGCCGCCGTCGACCCGCGCAAGATCGGTGTCCCGGTCGCGCAGTGTCGCCGTACCACCACCCAGGCCGGTGCCGACCAGCTCCACGACCCGGTCCGGTCCGGTGCGCGGAAGGTGGAGCGTGAATCGCTGCTCGCCGGGCGTGCTCTCACCTGTCCGGACGAGCCGGTAGCGGAAGTCGCTCACCGTCACCGCCTGCTCCACCACGTGCCCGGCGATCTCGGGTCCCGCAGCGTGCCTGTCCGGCAGCGCGGTGGCGGCGACGACGCCACCGGCGATCACGAGAGCGGCCGCGATGCCGCCGGCGATCCCGCCTCGACGCCGGTTGCGGGCGCGACGGATGCGGGTCCGCAGCTCGGCACCGCGAGCGGCATGCGCGTCGGGAGCCGCCTGGATCGCCGCGTCGGCGTGGGCGGTGAGGCTGGCACGCAGCTCGTCGACCCCGTGGGTGCTCATCGTCATCGTCCATCTCCCGAGGTGGTCAGCGCGGGGTCGATCCGCAGCTTCGCGAAGGCCTTCGCGGTCTGGGACTTCACCGTGCCGACGCTGACGCCCAGGAGGTCGGCGGTCTCGGCCTCGGTGAGGTCATCGAAGTAGCGCAGCACGACCACCGCGCGCATCCTTCGCGGGAGGTTGCCGAGCGCCGTCCACAGGTCGGTGGCGGCGGCCTCGTCGGTCGGCGTCGTGGCCCGCTCGGGGAGCTCCTCGGTCGCCTGCTCGCCGTTCCACTTGCGCCGCCACCAGGAGGCATAGGTGTTGACCAGGATCCTGCGGACGTACGGCTCGTGGCTGCCGTCGACGCGGCTCCACGAGAACCAGGCCTTGGTCAGCGCCGTCTGCAGCAGGTCCTCGGCGAGCGCGTGGTCGCGGGTGAGCAGGTACGCGGTACGCAGCAGCGCCGGCGATCGCAGCGCGACGAACTCGTCGAAGCCGACCGCGTCCACGTCACCTCCCGAGAGGGGCGTACGGCGTCCGCCGCTCGCCAGGGCGTTGATGCTCATGCCTCAACGGACCCGCTGGGCATCCCGAATGGTTGCCCAACGATGTGAGTCGGTCCGGTCACTTCCCCCGCGACAGGAAGGCGAGCATCGCGGCCTTCGCCTCGTCGGAGCCGAACAGGCGCGCCGAGAGCCGGGCGACGTCGTCGGCGCGCTCGTCGATGCTGGCGATCAGCCCGGCGTTGAGCAGGCGCTTGGTCTCGCGCAAGCCCTGGGGCGCACCGGTGGCCAGCTCGGCCGCGACCCGGGCGACCTCGGCGTCCAGCTCCTCGCCGGGGACCGAGCGGGTGACCAGGCCCATCGCGACCGCCTCGGCGGCGGTGAACCTCGCACCCGTGAGGCAGGCGTACGCGGCCGCACGGCTCGTCATCCGCGGCAGGACCGTCAGCGAGATCGCGGCGGGAGCCAGTCCGAGCTTCACCTCGGTGAGCGCGAAGGAGGCCGCGTCGGCCGCGACGGCGATGTCGCAGGCGGCGACCAGCCCGATCCCGCCGGCACGGACAGCGCCCTGGAGGCGGCACACGACCGGCTTGGAGTGGCCCACGATCACCCGCTGCAGCCGGGCGATCGCACGCGGCCCGTCCTCGAAGCTGTCCGACGACGCCTCCGAGAGGTCGGCGCCGGAGCAGAAGACGGTGCCGGTGGCGGCCAGCACGACGACCCGTACGGCATCGTCGTTCTCGGCCCGCTCGAGCCGTTCGAAGAGCTCGGTGATGAGCTGGGCGGAGAGGGCGTTGCGGTTGCGCGGGGAGTCGAGGGTGATCGTGGCGATCCCGTCCGCGATCTCGTAGTGGACCAGCTCGGGGTGGGCCTGCTCAGTCATCGCTCTCCTCCAGGGGCGGCTCGGGTTGCGGGGCCAGCTCGTCGTTGCTCACCTTGAGCTTGCGCGTCTTGGCCAGCCAGGACGGATCCATCACGATCTCGTGGGTGTGCCCGTCGCGGCCGTCGAACGTCACCGCGACGGTCTGGAACCCCTTGTGCCGCTGCATCAGCGCATAGCCGGCGTACGCGCGCCGGTCGGCCTCGGTGAGGTCGACGCGGTCGGTGAACGGCGTGAGCAGCGCGCGCGGCCACAGTCGGCGGGCGAGGACGACGTTGACCTCGATGCCCAGCACGCCCATCACCGAGGCGATGTAGATCAGGCCGATGAGGCCGAGGACCAGGGCGAAGGTCTGGTTCATGCCCGAGGTGGCCTGGATGACGTTGCGGACGTAGATCGCGCCGATCCACTGCAGGCTCTGCCACATCAGCGCGAGGGTGAACGCGCCCGGCACGGCGTTGCGCAGCGGGTGGTCGCGGGTGGTGGCCAGCCGGAACAGGAGGGTGAGCATGCAGCCGATGATCAGGAACGAGCCGATCTGGATCAGCCAGCCCATCCAGCCGCTCCCGCGCCCGATCACATCGGTGTGCGCGCCGACGGTGGCGAGGACGGAGACGCCGATCACCGCGACGCCGGCGGTGGCGAGCAGGACCAGCGAGCGCAGCCGCAGCAGGATCGGGTTCGGGCGGCTGTTGCGTGGCACCGACCAGGCGATGTTGACGGTGTTCTGGATCGCCTGCCCGAGGCCCATCGCGCCGTACGTGGCGGTGAGGGCGCCGATCACGATGCCGCCGGTCGAGCCGTGCAGCTCCTTGCGGCCCAGCTCGTCGCCGATGATCGGGAACTGGCGCAGCGCCGAGTTCAGCACCTCCTCCTGCAGCTGGGGGTGCGCCTGGAGCAGGAACCCGAGGATCGAGGAGCCGAGCAGTAGCAGCGGGAAGATCGCGATGAAGGCGTAGTAGGTCACGATCGCGGCCAGGTAGTTGCCCTGGTCGTCGAAGAACTTGTAGATCACGCCGAGCGGGAAGGCGACCGGTGTGAACTGCCGCTGCCCGCGGTCCAGCGCTTGCACGACCCCCGCCACGGGAGCAGGGTATCCGTACAGGCATCGACGACGGGGATCGCGAAGTGGGCGAACGGAGTGAGCACACCATCCGGTACTGCGCGGCATGTGCCTCATGCGCGCGCGGAGCGAAGCGAGTACGTGCATGAGCTACGAAGCAGCGCCGAGTCCCTACGAGCAGCCCGCCCATCCCCCGCCGGTCGTCCCGATCCCGTACGCCCGCTGGGGCAGGCGGGTCGCCGGGCGTCTCCTGGACGCGCTGTTCGAGTTCCTCGCGACGCTGCCGGTCTTCATCGGCTTCATCGTCATGTTCGCCACGGCCGACTACGTCGACCGGCCGGACGGCTCGACCGACATCCACATGAACGACGCCGGTGCCACCATCGGGGGCATCCTGATCGCCTTCGGCTTCCTGCTCGCGCTCGCCTTCTGGATCTGGAACGTCTTCGTCCGCCAGGGCTCGACCGGCTACACCCTCGGCAAGAGCGTCGTCGGCATCAAGCTGATCAAGATCTCCACCGGAGCACCCATCTGCGGCGGCTGGGCGTTCCTCCGCGAGATCCTGCACACCCTCGACAGCGCCCTGCTCTACCTCGGCTGGCTCTGGCCGCTGTGGGACCGCAAGCGCCAGACCTTCGCCGACAAGATCGTCGAGACGGTCGTCATCGTCCAGCGCCCCGAGTGACGCCGAGTCTGCACCTGTAACCGTCGAATTTGCAGGTACGGGCGGCGCCACGTGCAGACTCGACGGTCGCAGGTGCAAATTCGGGGGTCAGTAGGACTTCGGCAGTCCCAGCGAGTGCATCGCGACGAAGTTGAGGATCATCTCCTTCGACACCGGCGCGATCCGCATGACCCGCGACGCGGCGACGAGCGCGCCCATGCCGTACTCCTGGGTGAGGCCGTTGCCGCCGAACGTGTGCACGGAGGTGTCGACGGCGAAGCAGGAGGCCTCGGCCGCGGCGTACTTCGCCATGTTGGCCGCCTCGCCGGCCTCGAGGTCCTTGCCCTCGTCGACCAGCGCGGCCGCCTTCTGCGTCATCAGCCGAGCCAGCTCGACCTGGATGTGGGCCTGCGCGAGCGGGTGGGCGATCGCCTGGTGGCTGCCGATCGGGGCGTCGAAGACCGAGCGCTCCTTGGCGTACGCGGAGGCCCTGGTCAGCGCGAAGCGGGCCAGGCCGGTGGCGAAGGATGCCGCCATCACGCGCTCGGGGTTGAGCCCGGCGAACAGCATCTCGAGGCCGCCGCCGGTGCCGCTCTGGTCGCCGATCAGCGCGTCGGCGGGCAGCCGGACGTCGTCGATGAACACCTGGAACTGCAGCTCCGGGGAGACGAACTCCATCGGGATCGGGGTGAACTCGAACCCAGCGGCGTCGGTCGGCACCACGAAGAGGCAGGGCTTGAGCTTGCCCGTCTTCGCGTCCTCGGCGCGCGCCACGACCAGGACGTTCTTGGACTCGTCGAGGCCGGAGATGTAGATCTTGCGACCGTTGAGCACCCATTCGTCGCCGTCGCGGCGTGCCGTCGTGATGATGTTGTGCGAGTTGGTGCCCGCATCGGGCTCGGTGATGGCGAAGGCCATCGTCTCGGTGCCGTCCGCGATGCCGGGCAGCCAGCGCTGCTTCTGCTCGTCGGTGCCGTACCTGTTGATCACCGTGCCGCAGATCGCCGGGCTGACGACCATCAGCAGCAGCGGACAGCCGGCCGCGCCGACCTCCTCGAGGACCGCCGCGACGTCACCGAGGCCACCGCCGCCCCCGCCGTACTCCTCGGGGAGGTTGACCCCGAGGTAGCCGTTCTTGCCCAGCTCCAGCCAGAGCTCGGTGGTCTTCTCCCCGGCTCGGGCCTTCTTCAGGAAGTACTCCTGGCCGTATTTGGACGCGAGCCGGTGGACCTGCTTGCGCAGCTCCTGGCGCTCCTCGGACTCGACGAAACTGCTCATGCACGTACTCGCTTCGCTCCGTGCGCGCATGAGATCTCCGCGCGCTGTGTTGAATTGTTCGCTCGCTGGCGCTCGCTCATTCTGCGTTCTCCTCGGGGATGTCCACGACGGCGAGGACGGCCCCGCCGTCGACCTGGTGGCCGACGGCGACGTCGAGCTCGATGACGGTGCCCGCATGCGGGGCGTTGATGGTGTGCTGCATCTTCATCGCCTCCAGGACCAGCAGCGGCTGGCCCTCCGCGACGGCGTCCCCGACCCCGGCGTGCACCGCGACGACGGTGCCGGGCATCGGGGCCAGCAGGCTGCCCTCGGCGACGCGGTCGGCGGGATCGGTGAAGCGGGGCGTACGGCGCAGCGCGACGTGGCCGGCCGGGCTGTCGACGTCGACCAGGCTGCCCAGGTGCCCGCTGACACTGACCGCGTACGTGGTGGCGACGCCTCCGATCGAGAGCGTGACCGCCTCGGTGCCGACGCTGAGGACGACGACGTCCGTACGCTCCGCGTGCCGCGGCGTGCGGCCGCCGAACCACCGCACGTCGATCTCGGCGTCCCCGGAGGTCGAGCTCCCGGAGATCGAGTGCCCGGAGGTCGAGCCTGTCGAGACCCCGAAGACGGTCGACTGCGGCTGCGAGGGCACGTTGCGCCAGCCGGCAGGGATCCGTGCGTGGTGCGCCGAGCCGGCACGGGCCCGCTCCGCCAGGGCGAGCGCAGCCGCGAAGGCGGAGAGCTCGACGATGCCCTCGGCCGGGGCGCTCAGCTCTCGAGCGACCGCCGGGGCGTCGAGCCAGGTGGTGTGCATCCGACCCTCGAGGAAGACGTCGCTGCGCAGCAGCCCCACCAGCAGGTCGCGGTTGGTCCGCACACCGTGGATCCTCGCCGCGGCCAGGGCGCCGGCGAGCCGGCGGGCCGCCTGCTCGCGGGTCGGCGCCCAGCAGATCACCTTGGCGATCATCGCGTCGTAGAAGGTGCCGATCTCGTTGCCGGCCACCACGCCCGAGTCGAGCCGCACCCCGGGGCTCGAGCCTGTCGAGACCCGCTCGAACTCCGCGACCACCCCTGGGATGTCGAGGGCCGTCAGCAGGCCGGTCTGCGGCGCGAAGCCCGCGGCCGGGTCCTCGGCGTACAGGCGCACCTCGACCGCATGCCCGCGTGGCGAGGTCTCGATCGGGGTCTCGATACCCTCGCTGGCGCTCGCTACTCGACCGCCGACATCGCTGGCGCTCGCTACTCGACCGCCGATATCGCTGGTCGAGTAGGCCGAGCCGCTAGGCGAGGCCGTATCGAGACCCCGCCCCTCGGCGACAGCGATCTGCAGCTCCACCAGGTCGACGCCGAAGACCTCCTCGGTGACCGGGTGCTCGACCTGCAGGCGGGTGTTCATCTCCAGGAAGAAGAACCGGTCGCGGGCCGGGTCGTAGAGGAACTCGACCGTGCCGGCCCCGCGGTAGGAGATCGCTGCGCCGGCGAGACGGGCAGCGGTGTGCAGCGCCTCGCGGGTGGTGGCCGGGAGCCCCGGTGCGGGCGCCTCCTCGATCACCTTCTGGTGGCGACGCTGCACCGAGCAGTCGCGCTCGCCGAAGACGAGCACCTGCCCGTTGCCGTCCCCGACGACCTGGACCTCGACGTGGCGTCCGCTCTCGATGAACGGCTCCACGAAGACGGTGCCGTCCCCGAACGCCGACTCGGCCTCGGCCTGCGCCTTCGCGATCTCGCCGGGCAATGCGGCGAGCTCGCGCACGATCCGCATGCCGCGCCCACCACCGCCGGCCGACGCCTTCACCAGGAGCGGGAGGTCCGCCTCGGTGGCGGTCTCGGGGGTGAGGTCGCCCAGGACAGGGACACCGGCGGCAGCCATCAGCTTCTTCGACTCGACCTTGGAGCCCATCGACTCGATCGAGTCCGGCGAGGGTCCGACCCACGTCAGCCCGGCGTCGATGACGGCGCGGGCGAAGTCGGCGTTCTCCGACAGGAAGCCGTAGCCGGGGTGGATCGCGTCCGCGCCCGCGGCCTTCGCGGCGGCGATGATCAGGTCGCCGCGCAGGTACGTCTCGGCGGGTGTGTTCCCCGGGAGGCGTACGGCGGCGTCAGCATCGGCCACGAAGGGCGCCGAGGCGTCGGCGTCGGAGTGCACGGCCACCGTCGCGATCCCCAGCCTGCGGCAGGAGGCGAAGACGCGGCGGGCGATCTCGCCCCGGTTAGCGACAAGGAGCCTGTTGATCATCGTGCTGTTCCTTCCGCGTACTCACTGTCTCGACCCGCCCGTTCCGACCTCCTGCGTCGATCGCAGGGCTTGCTCGACCTGGCGGCGCCCACGCGCCACGCTCCTTCGTCGCGTGTCACTGCGTTCTCACTGTCTCGACCCGCCCGTTCCGACCTCCTGCGTCGATCGCAGGGCTTGCTCGACCTGGCGGCGCCCACGCGCCACGCTCCTTCGTCGCGTGTCACTGCGTTCTCACTGTCTCGACCCGCCCGTTCCGACCTCCTGCGTCGGTCGCAGGGCTTGCTCGACCTGGCGGCGCCCACGCGCCACGCTCCTTCGTCGCGTGTCACTGCGCCGCTCACATCCTGAAGACGCCGAAGTTGAGGTTGCCCTCGATCGGCTTGTTCTCGATGACGGACAGGCAGATGCCGAGGATGGAGCGGGTGTCGCGGGGGTCGATGACCCCGTCGTCGTAGACCATCCCGGAGAGGAAGTACGGCAGCGACTGCTGCTCGATCATCTCCTCGACGAACGCCTTGGTGGCCGCGCCGGCCTCCTCGTCGTAGGCGACGCCCTTGGACTCCGCGGCACCGCGGGCGACGATCTCCATCACGCCGGCGAGCTGCTGCGGGCCCATCACGGCGCACTTGGCGTTGGGCCAGGTGAAGAGGAAGCGCGGGTCGTACGCACGCCCGTTCATGCCGTAGTTGCCGGCACCGTACGAGGCGCCGATCAGGATCGAGATGGCCGGCACGGTCGAGTTGGAGACCGCGTTGACCATCATCGCGCCGTGCTTGATGATCCCGCCCTGCTCGTACTCCTTGCCGACCATGTAGCCGGTGGTGTTGTGCAGGAAGAGCAGCGGCGTGTCGGAGGCGTTGCAGAGCTGGATGAACTGCGTCGCCTTCTGCGCCTCCTTGCTGAACAGGATCCCCTGGGCGTTGGCGACGATGCCGATCGGGCGACCGTGGAGCCGGGCCCAGCCGGTCACCAGCGAGGCGCCGTAGAGCGGCTTGAACTCGTCGAACGGGACCTCGTTCGACTCGCTCGGGCCGTCAACCAGGCGCAGGATCACCTCGCGCGGGTCGAACGGCTCCTTGAGGTCGGTCGGGATGATGTCGAGCAGGCCCTCCGGGTCGAGCAGCGGCTCGGCATAGTCGGACATCGAGTTGCGACGGGTCTCGATACGCCCTCGCTCGTCCCTCGCGACGGCTACTCGACCACCGAGATCGGAGATCGAGCCTGTCTCGGAGATCGAGCCTGTCGAGATCCGCCGGCCCTTCTTCTCCACGTTGAGCCGGGCGACGATGCGCCGGCCGAGCCGGATCGCGTCGCGCTCGTCGACGGCGAGGAAGTCGGCCAGTCCCGACGTCGTGGCGTGCATCCGCGCCCCGCCGAGCTCCTCGTCGCCGGAGACCTCACCGGTCGCCATCTTCACCAGCGGCGGGCCGCCGAGGAAGACCTTCGCGCCGCCGTCGACCATCACGATGTAGTCGCTCATGCCGGGGATGTACGCGCCACCGGCGGTGGAGTTGCCGAAGACGATGGCGACGGTCGGCTGCTTGCGGGCACTGGCACGGGTGATGTCGCGGAAGCCGCGCCCGGCCGGCAGGAAGATGTCCTTCTGGTGCGGGAGGTCGGCGCCACCGGACTCGACGAGGGTGACGCACGGGAGGTGGTTCTCCTCCGCGATCTGCATCGCCCGGCCGGTCTTCTTCATCGAGATCGGGTTGATCGACCCGCCCTTCACCGTGGGGTCGTGCGCGATGATCATGCACTCGGTGCCGGAGACGACGCCGATGCCGGTGACGGTCGAGCCGCCGATGGTGAACTCGGTGCCCCAGCCGGCCAGCGTCATCAGCTCGAGGAACGGCGCACCCTCGTCGAGGAGCAGCTCGATCCGCTCTCGGGCGGTGAGCTTGCCCCGGGCGTGATGCCGCTCGATGTACTTCCCGCCGGCCATGACGGCCTTCTGGTGCTCGGCGTCGAGGTCGGCGAGCTTGGCGAGCATGGCCGCTCGGCGCTCGTCGGTCGCGGTGGGCGAGCTTGTCGCGACCCCGCTCATGAGGCATACCCCAACATCTTCGCGGCCAGGTCGGTCATCACTTCGGTTGCTCCTCCTCCGATGGGCAGGATCCGGGTGTCGCGGTAGTGCCGCTCCACCTCCGTGCCGTGCATGTAGCCGGTGCCGCCGTGCAGCTGCACGGCCTCGTTGCAGACCCACTGACTCGCCTCGACGGCGGTCTGCTTGGCCAGCGCGGCCCCCGCGATCGTGGCCGGCGTCGTGCCGTCGGCGTCGTACTCGCGCACGACGGCATGGGTGTAGGCCCTGGCCGACTCGACGCGGCGGTGCATCTCGACGAGCCGATGCCGTACGACCTGTCGGCTGATCAGCGGCTCACCGAACGTCGAGCGCTCGCGGGCGTACGCCGCCGTCAGCGCGAGCGATCGGGCTGCGATGCCGTACGCGTGCACGGCGAGCGCGATCCGCTCGGTCACGAACGCCTCGGCGATGTAGCCGAACGCGGCGTTCTCCGCACCCACCAGGTTGCTCGCCGGGACGCGCACGTCGGCGAAGCCGAGCTCGGCGGTGTCGGAGCAGTGCCAGCCCATCTTCTGCAGCCGGCGATCGACGGTCACCCCGGGGGTGTCCTTGTCGATGACGAGCAGGCTGATGCCCTGCGCGCCGGCCAGAGTGGTCGAGCCTGCGCCGTCCTGAGCCTGTCGAAGGGTCGAGACCCGGACGGCGACGGTGAGGAAGTCGGCGCGGACGCCGCTGGTGATGAAGGTCTTGGCGCCGTTGACGACGTAGTGGTCGTCGGTGGTCGAGCCTGCCGAGACCCGCACCGCGCGCGTCGTCAGGTGCGCGACGTCGGAGCCGCCGCCCGGCTCGGTGATGGCCAGGGCGCCGATCCTCTCGCCGGCCAGCGTCGGCCGGACGTAGCGGTCGATCAGCTCCGGCGAGCCGTGCCGCGCGATGTGCGGCAGCGCGATGCCGTTCGTGAAGAGCGCCGCCAGCAGGCCGCTGGAGGCGCCCTCGGAGAGCATCCCCTCCTGCAGCGCTGTGACGTCGGCGAGGTTGCCGCCCACGCCCCCCACCTCCTCGCGGAAGCCCATCCCGAGCAGGCCCTGCTTCGCCGCGGCGAGATGGAGCGCCCGCGGGACCTCGCCGGCGTCCTCCCACTCCTGGAGCGAACCGAAGACCTCGCGTCGGGCGAACGCGGCGCCGAGCTCGAAGACCGCGCTCACGCCAGGATCCGGTCCGGGATGGCGACGTGGCGGCTGCGGATCCACTCGCCGAGCGCCTTGGCCTGGGGGTCGAAGCGCACGCCCTCGGCCACCCCCGCGCCGAGGATGCCGTGGATGACGATGTTGACGCCGCGCAGGTTGGGCAGCGGTACGAGGTCGATCTCGAGGTCGTGCGCCTCGGGCAGGAGCTCGCGGAGCCACTCCACCGTCACTGTCTGCAGCAGCCATGCGACAGCCGCATCCGAGCGGCCCGCCGGCACCCACAGGCCGATGTTGGCGTCGCCGCCCTTGTCGCCTGAGCGCGCGTAGACCAGGTCGCCGAGCGGGCGCAGCGTGGAGACGCTCATGCGATCACCTCGGAGGTGCCGTCGTGGTGGTGGACGGTGTGCGTCACCTGGTCGCGGTCGACATAGGTGGGCGTGTAGACGCCATACGCACTCGGCTTCCCGGGCGGAGCGGTGACGTGGAAGCCGGCGTACGACGCGAGCACCAGCTCGATCGCCGGGCCGGTGAAGGCGCGCCCGACGGCGTCCTGGTCGTGCGACCAGACGACCAGGCGCTGCAGCACCGCGGCGCCCTCCTCCGTCGGCGAGTCCGGAGCGGGGACGCGCCACGTCGACCACGAGCGCTGCAGGTCGGCCGGCAGCACGGCCTCGACCTGGGCACGCAGCAGGTCGCTCTTGCGCTCGAGGTCGAGCCCGGTGAGGACGAACTCCACCTGGTTGCGCCAGCCACCGAGCTGGTTGGCGGCGACCTTGAGCCGGGCCGGCGGCTCGGAGCCCTTCGTGCCGGAGATCTCGACCCGGTCCCGGTCGAGCTGGCGCAGCGAGATCGACGTGAGGTCGGTGGTGACGTCGGGGTTGAGGTAGTCCGCGCCTTGGATCTCGTAGAAGAGCTGGGCGGTGACGGTGTCGACGGTCACCAGGCCGCCCGTGCCCGCGTGCTTGGTGATCACCACGGTGCCGTCGGCGGCGATCTCCGCGATCGGGAAGCCGAACGGCTGCAGCGGGTCCTCGACGAGGCCGGCGTCGATGGCGTCGAAGAGGCCGGCGAAGTTGCCGCCCGTGGCCTGCGTGCCGCACTCGATGACGTGGCCGGCGACCACCGACCCGGCGAGCTCGTCGTAGTCGGTGGGCGACCAGTCGTGCCACCAGATCGCCGGGCCCATCACGACCGCTGCGTCGGTGACGCGGCCGGTGACGACGACGTCGGCGCCGTGGGCGAGCGCTCGGGCGATGCCGAAGGCGCCGAGGTACGCGTTGGCGGTGAGCGCGCCGGCGAGGTCGGGCGCGACGTCGGCGATCCGCTCCCGCAGGTCGTCGCCGTCGACGTACGCGATCCGCGGCGTGCGACCGGTGCCGGTGTCGATGGAGGCGAGCGCCTCGGCGAGCCCCCTCGGGTTGAGGCCGCCCGCGTTGCTGACCAGCTTGACGCCCTTCTCCAGCGCCAGCGCGAGGCAGTCCTCCGCCTGGGCCAGGAAGGTCTTCGCGTAGCCGAGCGACGGGTCGCGGATGGTGTCCTTGCCGAGGATCAGCATGGTCAGCTCGGCCAGGTAGTCACCGGTGAGCACGTCCAGCTTCTCGGCCCCCGAGCCCGTCGCCGGGTCGAGCATCTCCCGCATCGCGCTGATCCGGTCGCCGTAGAAGCCGGAGCAGTTCCCGATCCTGACCGGGGGCTTGGTCTCAGGCACGCTCGCGCCCCTTCCCTGAGGGGCCCGCGAAGGCCTGCACGATGTCGAGCCACCGGTCAGCGTCGGGCCCGATCGCCACGAGATCGGTGTCGTCGCGGTGGATGCGGCGGGTGGCCAGTCGGGCGAAGTCCCAGGCCGAGCCCGTGATGCTCTGCTCGGCGTCGTCCGCCCCCCACGTCCAGACCCCGCCGCTGGGAGCGGTCAGGTCGAGCCGCACCTCGGACGTCGGCGCCTCCAGCTCGTGGAGGGAGTAGACGTAGCCACGGGTACGGATGCCGAGGTGGCAGATGTGCTTCACCCGGTCGGTCGGGCTCTCGGCGATGCCGAGGCCGTCGCGGACGTCGAGTCCGTGGGCCCAGGTCTCCATGAAGCGTGCGGTCGCCATCGACGCCGGCGACATCGGCGGGCCGAACCACGGCATCTTGCCCTCGCCCCGCTCCTGGTTGCCGCGCAGCGCTCCATCGAGCGCCACCCGGCCGGCGTCCCAGCGGGCGAGCAGCTCGGCGGGGGCCACCGCGCCACCGGCGAGTGCCGCCTTGTCGACGACGCCGTTCATGTCGGCGAGGGCCTCGAGCACCACCGCGTCCCAGGTGTCCTTGTCCCCGGCCGCGGCATGCGCGGCGGCGACGGCGGCCTCGTCGGTCCAGGCGAGGTGCGCGATCGAGGTGGCGACGTCCCAGCCCTCCGCTGGCGTGGCCGTACGCCACTGCTCGTCGCTCAGGTCGGCGACGACGGCCCGGAGCGCATCGCTCTCCGCGGCCAGGTCACGCAGGAGCGCATCCAACAGATCGGTCATTGCGCGATCTCCTTCTCGAGGACCGTGGCCCACTCGTCGAGGATCCGGCCGCGCCGCCTGGCGTCGTCGGAGAGGGTGTCGGCCAGGCCGAGGCCACGGCAGAGGTCGAGGGTCGCCTGGATCAGCTCACGGGTTCCCGGGCGGGACTCGTCGACGCCGAGCAGCTCGACGGTGATCCGGTGGGTTTCGCGGCCGAGTCGGCGCTCCAGCGGCCCGACGGCGGCGAGCAGGTCGGGGTCGGTACGGGCCGCGACCCAGAGCTCCAGCGCGGCCTTGAAGCCGGGCGAGGTGAAGTGGTCGGCCAGCATCTGGAGGATCGCGCGGACCTTGGCGCCCTGATGGCCGGCGACGGCCGCCCGCAGCGCCTCGTCGCGACCCATCATCACGTGCTCGACGGCGGCCACGACCAGGGCGTTCTTGGTCGGGAAGTGGTGCAGCTGGGCGCCCCGGCTGACGCCCGCCCGCTCGGAGACGAGCGTGGTCGTGGTGCCGGCGAAGCCGCGCTCCACCAACAGCTCGACCGTGGCGTCGAGGAGCCGCGCCCGCATCAGGCGGGTGCGCTCCTCCTGCGGCACGCGGGCGGCGGTGGCGGTCACCCCACCACCCTCCCGCGCGACTAACAAACAGTCAAGACTGACTTTTTATGCGCTGGGCCCCATTCCGACCACGTCGGCCAGCAGCTGAAGCTGGTGCGCGAAGAGAGCGCCCGGCTCGCCGAAGGTGCCGGCGCCGTACTGCCCGAAGACCTCGAAGCTGACGCAGCCGAAGAGCGCCGCCCAGGCCAGCACGCCGCGGGCGAGCAGCGCGTCCGGGAGGTCGAGCCCCAGCTCGGCGCGCACCTCCGCGAAGGAGGCGGACAAGGGGGCCGGCACCGGGGATGCCTCCGACAGGTGCAGCCCTCCGGCGGCGTACGCCTGCGCCCACACTTCCACCAGCGCGCGGACCACCCGCGTCCCCGGCCCGGTGGTCTGCTCCGCCGGCGCGTGATAGCCGGGCACCGGGCTGCCGAAGAGCAGCGCGTACGTCGCCGGCTCCCGCACCGCCCAAGCCCGGACGGCGGTGCCGATCGCGACCAGCCGACCACGATGATCGCTGGGGACCACCTCGGCGAGGGCCGCGTCCACGGCGTCGCCGAGCTCGTCGTACCCGGCGACGACCAGCAGGGTGAGCAGCTCGTCGCGGCTGCCGACGTAGCGGTAGACGGCCGAGGAGACCACGCCGAGCTCTCGCGCCACCGCGCGCAGCGAGAGCGCGGCCGCCCCGTCGCTGGCGAGCTGCTCGCGCCCGATCCGGACGATCTCGGCCATCGTGCGGGTCCGAGCGCGGTCGCGTGGGGTGCCGTCCATGCCCCCATCGTGCCTGCCGAGAGCGCCAGAGACAAATGTGAGCAGTGCTCTTGCATTTACTGCGAGAAGACTCCATGATCGAAATAGAGAGCAGTGCTCTCGTTTTCACTCGAGAAGGAGAACCCCATGAGCACCCCCACACCTACCGTCGTCATCGGCGCCGGTCCGGTCGGAGCCACCATCGCCCTGCAGCTCGCCGGCGCCGGTCGCCCGGTCACCCTGCTGACCCGGTCCGGGAGCGGCCCCGAGCACCCGTTGATCGAGCGTCGGCGGGTCGACGCCAGCGACGGCGCCGCGCTCGCCGAGGCCTTCGCCGGCGCGACGGCCGTTTTCGACTGCATGCACGGCTCCGCCTACCGCGCCGACGTCTGGCAGGCCGAGCTCCCCCGAGCCGAGGCGGCCGTACTGGAGGCGGCGGGCCACGTCGGCGCGGTGGTGGTCTTCCCGGAGAGTCTCTACTCCTACGGGCACGTGTCCGAGCCCATGACCGAGTCCACGCCGCGCGACGCCGACTTCGGCAAGCCGGCGGTCCGGGTGGTGCTGCTCCGGGCCCGTGAGCGCTCCGCGACCCCGACGGTCAGCGTCGCGGCCTCGGACTTCTACGGCCCCCTGGTCCGCAACGCCCACGCCGGCGAGCGGATGGTCCCGACCGTGCTGGCCGGGCGCACGATGCGGGTCCTCGGTGACCCCGACGCGCCGCATTCCTGGACCTACGTCCCCGACCTGGCCGCGGCGATGATCCGCGCCGCCGACGACACCGCGCTGTGGAACACCTTCCTGCACGCGCCGACCGCCGAGCCGCTCAGCCAGCGCCAGCTCGTCGCCCGCTACGCCGAGGCCGCCGGGGTGAGCGCCCCGAAGGTCGCCGCCATCCCGTCCGGCCTGTTGCGGGCGATCGGGACCGTGCACCGCGACACCCGGGAGCTGGCCGAGATGACCTACCAGTTCACCCGGCCGTTCGTGCTGGACTCCAGCGCCAGCGAGGCCCGGCTCGGACTCGCCCCGACGCCCCTGGCCGAGGGCATCGGGGCGACCGTCGCCTGGTGGCGCGACGGCGCCCGGTGAGCACCCGGACGGTCGCCGAGCCTGTCGAGGCGCCGCCACGCTCGCCGAGCCTGTCGAGGCGCGTCAGCTCAGTCGCGAGACCATCGGCAGCTTCGAGCGAACGCACAGCCCGACGATCGCGGCGGTCAGCAGCGGCAGCCCGATCACCACCACCGCGATCATCAGCCACGGCACCTCGACGAAGTACGAGCTGCTGGAGTCCATCGCGTAGGACCTGGTCAGCGGCCGGGTGATCGCGAGCCCCGGGACGAAGCCGACGAGCATCCCCAGCACGGCCCCGACGAAGCCCACCACGAAGGTGTAGGCCACGGCGACCTTGCGCCGCACCCGGGCCTCGGCGCCGACCGCCGCCAGCGTGGCCAGGTCAGGACGGGCGTCCGAGAGCGCCAGGAACATCGCGGTCAGGGTGCCGCCCATCATCAGGATCGCGCCGAGCAGGGCGAGCACCCACTGCACGATCTTGGTGTAGGCGTCTGCCTGGTAGCCGCGCTCGACCTGGAGCATCGCCGGTGTGGGGAGTGCCTCGAGTGCCGCGTCGAGGTCCTTGGCCTCGCCGGAGGAGAGCTCCGGCTGATCCAGCTCGAGGCCCATGGTGACCGTCTTCAGCCCGGTCTGCTCGGCGACCGAGGGCGGCAGGATCGCCGAGGCGGGGGCGGGCCTGTCGCCCAGATCCACGAGATGCGCGGGAACGCTGATCGGCGCGCCCTGGACCGGCTCTCCCTGGCCCGGATACCGGGTCACCTGGATCTGGACGTCGTGCAGCATCGCCTGACCCTGGTCGTCGGTGAAGACGACGGCCTGACCGCTCGCCAGTGCCGACGACACCTCGTCCCCGGCCGGCAGCGAGGCCTTCGCCGTCGGGGGCAGGTCCGTGCCGTCGCTGACGATGATGCCGCCACCGAGGCCGGCGCGCATCTGGCCGGGCGTGATCCAGTTCGACGTACCCGGCTCGAGGAACTCGATCTCGTCGTAGCCGCCGCCGGCGAAGGACTCCTGCAGCCCGCGCACGGTCGCCATCCGCACGCCGGGCACGTGCTGGTTCACGGTCGCCGCCACCGTGGTCCAGTCGGTCTTCGCCGGGTCCGAGTCGGCGAAGTCGTACGACGTGGTCACCGCGGCGTTGCCGATGACGAGCGACGGCACGTACGTCTCGCGGTTCTGCTTCTCGTCGCTGGCCTGGGCGATGCCGAGGGCGACCACGCCGGCCACGGTCGCCGCGACCGCGGCCACCGCCGGGGTCGTCCGGGTGCGGTGCCGGACGGCGTCGCGGGCCGCGAACCGCGCCGGCAGCGGGAAGCGACCCGCGACACGGGCCACCCACGAGACCACCGTCGGCACGAGCAGCACCATGCCGAGCACGCAGATCACTGCCGCCCACGCGACCGTCAGCTCGCCGCCCCCGGGCCGCGCACCGGCGATCGCCACCAGGACGCCGATCCCGAAGAGGCCCAGCCCGATCCAGGGGAAGGCCCGTACGGGCTTGGCGTCGCCGCGCCGCCCGGCGAGGACCGCGACGACGTTCTGCCGCGAGGCGATCCACGCCGGTACGAGGCAGGCGATCACGGCACTGACCAGGCCGAACGCGGCCACCGCCGCCACGTGCAGCCAGTCGATGTCGAAGGGGCCGAGCCAGTCGCCGTTGAGCCGCTGTGCGACGGGCATCAGCAGCCGGCCGGCCAGGATCCCGCCCACGACGCCGATCACGCCGGCGCTCACCCCGAGGAGCAGCCCACCTCCGATGATCACGCGCCGGGCCTGCTGCGGAGTCCCGCCGGAGGAGACCAGCAGGGCGAGCGAGCGCTGCTGCTTGCGGGCGCCGACGGCGAAGGCCGGGCCGGCGAGCAGCACGACCTCGATGAGCGCCATCACGATGATCAGCGCGGCGACCTGGACGGTGGTGTCGTCGATGTCGGAGGACGGGAACGGGTCGGGGTAGTCGCCGGGATGGGTGACGATGTGGCGGTCGAGGACGAGTACGCCGAGCTTGTTGAGCTGCTCGACCTGGTGCCAGGTGATCGGCGCGCCGTCCACCAGCCAGTCGCGTGCCCCCTCGTCCCAGGCGGACGCCTCGGTCGTCGAGAACGTCCCCGGCAGGCCCACAGCGATCGGCATGGTCCGGGTGGTCGCGTCGACGACGGTGCCGACGATCGGGTGGCCCTTCTCGGCGCGGTTCCGGTCGACGACCGTCAGGGTCGACCCGTCGTCGCCGAGGCCACGGTCGCGCAGCGGCTGGTTGACGACGACCTCACCCGGCGATGTCGGCCAGCGACCGCTGACCAGACGGAAGAGCCCTGAGGTGAGCCGGTCGTTCACGTCGACCTCGCTCGCGCGGACGCTCTCGCGGCCGTGCGAGGTGGTGACCAGGACCTCCATCTGTTGCGGCGCCGCCACCATCGTGTGCCGACCGATCACCGACTCGATGTCGGCGACCGTGGTCGGACGCGCCAGCTTGCCGCCGGTGAAGCCGGTGTTCTGGTCCGGGTCGGCACCCTGGAGGACCGGCTGTCCGCTGGAATCGACTCGGAGCTCGGCGGTGGCGACCGTCCCGAGCCGGCGGTCGATGCCCTCGCTCGCGGAGACCTGCGCGGTCTGGATCAGGACGTCGGCGGCGACGACGCCGAGGACCGGGAGCGTCACCATCGCCAGGGCGATGATCGCGCGCGCCTTGTGCTTGAGCAGGTCGCGCCGGGCCAGCCGCAGCGCGAGGCGCCACGATGTCCACCACGTCATGCGGTCACCTCCGCGGAGCCGATCGCCGCACCCGACTCGTCGACGACGAGGCCGTCGCGCAGGTAGACGACCCGGTCGGCCCAGGCCGCGTGCCGCGGCTCGTGGGTGACGAGCACGCCGGCGGCGCCGGCGTCGCAGCGCGCCCGCAGCAGGCGCAGGATCTCCTCGCCGGTCACCGAGTCGAGCGCACCCGTCGGCTCGTCGGCCAGGATCAGCCGTCGTTCACCGACCACGGCACGCGCGATCGCGACCCGCTGCTGCTGGCCGCCGGACATCTCGTCGGGGAACCGGTCGGCGAGATCGGCGACGCCGACCTCCTCCAGGGCGGCCACGGCCGCTGCGCGGGCCGTCCTGGCCGGCGCACCGTCGAGCTCCAGCGGCAGGCTGACGTTCTCGGCCGCGGTCAGCGCCGGGATGAGGTTGAAGTCCTGGAAGACGTACCCGATCGAGGTGCGGCGCAGCTTGGCGCGGCCGACCTGACCGGCGGCCATCAGGTCGGAGCCCTCGACCAGCACCCCGCCCGCGTTGGGCTCGTCGAGCCCGCCGGCGATCGTCAGCAGCGTCGACTTCCCCGAGCCGGACGGACCCATCACGGCGACCAGCTCTCCGGCGTAGGCCTCGAAGGAGACCTCCCGCAGCGCGTGCACCGCCAGCTCGCCGGTCCCGTGGACGCGGGTCACGCGGTCGAGCCGCAGCACGGGGGTCTGGGACGGAGCAGCAGTCATCGGTCGGTCTCCTCGGATCGGTCTGCCTGGGGAAGGGGAGAAGGGGTCTGGGGATGGCGCCCGGCCGGATGACGGAGGCGCTCGCGGGCCTGTTCGAGCCATCGGCTCTCGGCGCGGCGCAGGCGATCGGCCTCGCGCGGGTCGAGGTGGATGCTCATCGGGCTCCCACCTGCTGCCTCAACCGGGCGTCGCAGTGGTCGAGCCAGCGGATCTCGGCCTCGGCGTCGAAGATGAGAGAGTCCAGGACGAGGCCGTGGGCGAGCTCCGTGCTGGCCCGCTTGGCCTTGGTGTAGCCCTGCAGCGCCGTCATGGTGGCGCTGCGCTGCCGCTGGATGACGGCGGCGACGTCCAGCCCGGAGGTGCCGACCGCGAGCGCGATCTTGATCGCGAGCTCCTCGCGGGGCGGCTGGGTGCGGGGCACCGCCGAGGTGAACCAGTCCGTCAGCTCGGCGGCGCCCGCCGGGGTCAGCCGATACAGCTGCTGGCCCTCCGCGTTGCTCTCGCCGCCCTCGACCAGGCCGTCGCGCTCGAGCCGGGAGAGGGTCGTGTAGACCTGCCCGATGTTGAGCGGCCAGAGCTCGGCCGTGCGCTCCTCGAAGGCGGACCGGAGCTGGTAGCCGTACATCGGCCCCGGCTCCAGGAGCGCGAGCAGCGCGTGCTTGACCGACATCCGTCACCCTTTCCAGTCCGTGCATACCGAGTATGCACATACTCGGTATGCACCGCAAGCGCGACACCGATCGATCCCCTATTGACGAACGTTCAATAACGGATCTACCGTCGAGACATGAGTGAGCACGTGGACGTCCTCGTCGTCGGAGCCGGCCTGTCGGGCATCGGCGCTGCCGCGCAGCTGCGCCAGCACCTGCCCGACCTGAGCGTCGCCGTTCTGGAGAGCCGCGAGGCCAGTGGCGGCACCTGGGACCTGTTCCGCTACCCCGGCATCCGCTCGGACTCCGACATGTTCACCTTCGGGTTCAAGTGGCATCCGTGGCCCAGCAACCAGTCG
The DNA here is from genome assembly GCF_055391535.1 of Nocardioides sp. JCM 18998. Taxonomy (NCBI): domain Bacteria; kingdom Bacillati; phylum Actinomycetota; class Actinomycetes; order Propionibacteriales; family Nocardioidaceae; genus Nocardioides; species Nocardioides sp. JCM 18998. The sequence continues at coordinate 1,578,561 of NZ_AP043886.1, read as the reverse complement.
CTGGCCGACGGCCACATGATCCTCGACTACCTGCGCACCATCCAGCGCGAGTACGGCGTCGACGAGCTCATCCGCTACCAGCACACGGTCACTGCGGCCGATTGGGACTCCACCGCCCGGCAGTGGAGCGTCACCACCTCCACGCCCGACGGCGAGAAGGGGTTCACGGCCAACTTCCTGTGGGCCTGCTCGGGCTACTACGACTACGCCGAGGGTCACCAGCCGGAGTTCCCCGGCGTCCAGGACTTCGAGGGCGCCTTCATCCACCCGCAGCACTGGCCGGCCGACCTCGACCACGCCGGCAAGAAGGTCGTCGTGATCGGCTCCGGCGCCACCGCCGTCACGCTCGTCCCGGCCATGTCGCTCGGCGATCCCGGCGAGGTGGTCGAGAAGATCACGATGCTGCAGCGCACCCCGACCTACATCATGTCCCGGCCGGCGAAGGACCCGCTCGCGCGCGGCCTCAACGGCGTGCTGGGGAAGGTCCCGGGCGCGGTGCCGTTCCGCAGGACCCGGGAGAAGCTCGGCTACGAGGCGATCCGCTGGGCCAACATCGCCATCCTGATCGGCTCCTACCAGCTCTCCCGCCGCAGGCCCGAGATGGTGAAGCGGATGGTGCTCAAGGGCGTCGTCGAGCACCTCACCGCGCGCCCCGGGCAGCCGGGCATGACCCCCGCCGAGGCGGAGGCATACGCGCAGAAGCACTTCACGCCGCCGTACGACCCGTGGGACCAGCGCCTGTGCGTCGTGCCGAACGGCGACCTGTTCCGCGCGATCCGCTCCGGCAGGGCCGACATCGCCACCGACCGGATCAAGACGTTCACCGCCAAGGGGATCGAGCTGGAGTCCGGCGAGACCCTCGAGGCCGACATCGTGATCAGCGCGACCGGGCTCAGGATCAAGCTGTTCGGCGGCGTGCGGATGACCGTCGACGGCGAGGCGGTCGACCTGGCCGAGACGATGTCCTACAAGGCCGCGATGCTGAGCGGGCTGCCGAACTTCGCGTTCACGATCGGCTACACGAACGCCTCCTGGACCCTCAAGGCCGACCTGGTCAGCGACTTCGTGGTCAACCTGCTGCGCCACATGCGCGATCACCGCTTCACCGAGGCACGGGTCGAGCGCGACCCCGCGATCGGCGCGCGTCCGCTGATGGACCTCGCCTCGGGCTACATCCAGCGCGCCGCCGCGTCGATGCCGCGCCAGGGCGATCGGGCACCGTGGATGCTCAAGCAGAACTACCTGGTCGACATGAAGGTGATGCGCGGCGACATCGAGGACGGCGTCATCAGCTTCACCTAGATCTATCAGCGACACCGTGTCTCGGGTAGTGTGCCGGGCATGGCTCCCGTGACCCTCGCCAAGCGCATCGTCGGTGGTGGCGCACGCACCGCCGCCGGCGCCGTCCCGTTCCGGACCCAGGGGAGGCAGCCGTACGCGGAGACGCTGCGGACCCTCTCCGAGGCATCGGTCGAGCAGTGCTTCAACGCGTTCAAGGACATCGACTGGGACGACGCGGAGCTCGCCCTCGTCGAGGACGACGAGCGCTGGATCCTGCCCGCCGTGGATCCGCTCGGCGCGCACCGGTGGTACCGGGATCTGCCGCGGGCGCGGCAGATCGAGATCGGCCGGCACCGGCTGGCGCTGGTCACCAAGATCGGCTCCCAGTTCGAGCAGCTCCTCCTCCAGGGCGGCTCCGGGTTCCTGCTGCGCACGCCCAACGGCAATCCCGAGTTCCGCTACTTCATGCACGAGCTCACCGAGGAGACCCACCACATCCAGATGTTCCAGGAGTTCACCAACCGGGTGTGCCCGGAGGTGACCGGAGCGCCGCGATGGCTGCTCAACGCGATCCCCGCGGTGGCGCAGCTGGGGTGGATGAGTCCCACCATGTTCTTCACGATCATCCTCGCCGGCGAGGAGCCGATCGACCACGTGCAGAAGGACCTCATGCGCCGCGGCGGCGGGCACCCGCTGATCAACCGGATCATGCAGATCCACATCGCCGAGGAGGCCCGCCACATCGGCTTCGCCCACGCCTGGTTGAGCCAGCACGTGCCGAACCGCGGCCCCCTGGCCCGGACGTGGCTCGGCATCATGTGGCCGATGTCCCTGCGCCTGGGCGCCGATGCGATCCTGGTGCCCAGCAGGGCCGATCGCGACCTCATGGGCATCCCCGACGAGGTCGCACGCGAGGTGTGGGGTGACACCGCGCAGGCGCGCAAGTTCCGCCGCGACCTGTTCTCCGACATCCGGATGCTCGCCGACGACCTGGGCGTACGCACGCCCTGGACCCGCTGGGCGTGGAAGCTCTGGGGCGTCGACGGCCGGCCCTCGCGCTTCCGCTCCGAGCCCGCCAGCGCCGCCGCCTGACCGATGCCCGGCGGTCGAGCCTGTCGAGACCCTTCCGGCGGACCGCCGCCCGGAGGTCGGGCCCGTCGAGACCTGCTCCGCTAACCTCAGCGGTCATGGACGGACGCGCGACCCGGTGGGCAGCCCACAACGACGCCCAGCGTGAGCGCATCGTGGCGGCCGCCATCGCCCTGTACGACGCCGGCTACGCCGCGCCGTCCCTGCAGGAGGTCGGTGCGCAGGCCGGTCTGGCCCGCTCGGTCATCTACCGCCAGTTCGAGGACCGCCGCGACCTCGACCGGGCCGTGCGCAGCGAGGTGCTCGCCCAGCTCTGGGCGATGCTCGCCCCGCACATCACCTTCGCAGGGACGCCGCGCGCCACCCTGCGCGCGGGTCTCGAGGTGTACGTCGACTGGGCGGCGTCGCACCCTCGTCTGCATCACCTGGTCGACCTCGACCTCGACGAGACCGGCCCGCTCCAGCACGGCCTGGACCAGATCTCGACGGCCGTCGGCGAGCTCACGGTCACCTGGTTCCGCGCCCTGGGTGCCGAGGTCTCCGAGGCCGACGTGGCCGCCACCGATCCCCTGACCCACGGCGTGATCGGCATGGTGCACGCGACCGTGCGCCGCTGGGTCGACCAGGGCTGCGGCGTGCCGAAGGCGGGCCTCCTGGTCGACCTGATGACCGAGATGGTCTGGGCGATGATCGACGCGCGCGCCCGGTCCTACGGCATCGCCGCGGACCCGGACGCGCCCGTCGGCTGATCCAGCGGAGCGCCGGGTCAGACCCCCAGGAAGCGCCCGATGATCTCCTTCTGGATCTCGGTCGTGCCGCCGTAGATCGTCTGGATGCGGCTGTCGACGTACGCCTTCGCGATCGGGTACTCGTTCATGTAGCCGTACCCGCCGTGGATCTGGACGCCCGCGTCCACCACCCGCTTCTGCAGCTCGGTGGTCCACCACTTGGCCATCGAGGCGAGCGAGGTGTCGACCTCACCCGCGTTCAGCCGGGTGATGCAGTCGTTGATGAAGACCCGGGCGATGTGCGCCTCCGTGGCCATCTCGGCCAGCACGAAGCGGGTGTTCTGGAACGTGCCGATCGGCCGGCCGAACGCCTCGCGGGTGGTGGCGTAGTCGAGGCACAGCTCCAGCACCCGCTCGACCGCGGCGACGGCGATCGTGGCGACCGAGACCCGCTCGCGCGGCAGCTCGGTCATGAGGTGGATGAAGCCCTGATCGACCTCACCGAGGAGGTTCTCCTTCGGCACGATCACGTTGTCGAAGACCAGCTCGGCGGTGTCCTGGGCCTTCATCCCCATCTTGTCGAGGTTGCGGCCGCGGCCGAAGCCCTCCATGCCGCGCTCGACGACGAGCAGCGAGATGCCGTGGGCGCCCTTCTCGGCGTCGGTCTTGGCGACCACGACGACCAGGTCGGCGTTGATGCCGTTGGTGATGAAGATCTTGGAGCCGTTGAGGACGAAGTGGTCGCCCTTGTCCACCGCGCTGGTCCGGATGCCCTGGAGGTCGGAGCCGGCTCCGGGCTCGGTCATCGCGATCGCCGTGATGAGCTCGCCGCTGACGCAGCCGGGCAGCCAGCGACGCTTCTGCTCGTCGGTGCCGAGGTGGAGCAGGTACGGCACCACGATGTCGTTGTGCAGCGTGAAGCCGGGGCCGCTGGCGCCGACCCGGGCCAGCTCCTCGATGAGCACGGCGTTGAACCGGAAGTCGTCGATGCCCGGCCCGCCGAACTCCTCCGGCACGTCGAAGCAGAGCAGCCCTGCATCCCCGGCCTTGGTCCACAGCTCGCGCGGCACGATGCCGTCCTTCTCCCACTGCGCGTGGTGCGGGGCGACCTCCCTCTCCATGAAGGCGCGCGCGGTGGCGCGGAAGTCCTCGTGCTCGGCCTCGTAGATCGTCGGCTTGGTCGGCATCGGGCTCTCCTGCAGGGAGTACGGCGGACATGACGTCCCGGGAACATCGAGAATCGTTACAGCAGAACTGTCATGTTTCAAGAGATCGCGGTAATGTCCCGCGCCATGACGCAGGCCCCGGATGCACAGGCGAGCGCCCTGACCGTCGACGAGCTGGCCGAGGTCACCGGCGTCACGGTGCGCAACATCCGCTACTACGCCACCCTCGGCCTCCTTCCGGCCCCGGAGCGGCGCGGCCGGGTGGCGTACTACGGCGTACGGCACCGCGCGCTCCTCGACCTGACGACCGCGCTCCAGGAGCACGGCTTCACCCTGCAGGCGATCGAGCGCTACCTCGCGCGCATGCCCGAGGAGATCACCATCGAGGACATCGCCATGCAGCGGGCGATGATCACCTCCTGGACCACTCCCGACGCCGAGGAGGTCCAGCGCCGCATCGTCCGCGAGCTGCGCGACCTGGGCCTGTCCCGCGACGCGCTCAGCGCAGCGCACGAGCTGGTCGAGACGCATCTCGACGCGCTCGCGACCGATCTGCGCGACCTGCTCGACGACACCCTGCTCGACCCGTGGCGCCGTACGCACCACTCGGCCGACGAGCTGGCCGCGCTCGAGGGGGCGCTGCCGCGCCTGCGGGGCCTGGTCGTCCAGTCGGTGATGATCTCGTTCCAGAGCGCCATCAACCGGGTGATCGGCAAGAGCCTTCGCCGGGACGCTTGACCCTGACAGTTTTGGTGTCAGAATCGACACCATGGCAGAAGCATTCATCTACGACCACGTGCGCACGCCCCGTGGTCGCGGCAAGAAGACCGGCGCCCTGCACGAGGTCAAGCCGGTCGACCTCGTGGTCGGCCTCATCGACGAGCTGCGCAAGCGCAACCCCACGCTGGACACCGAGCGCATCGACGACGTCGTGCTCGGAGTCGTCAGCCCCCTCGGCGATCAAGGTGGCGACATCGCCAAGACCGCCGCGCTCAAGGCGGGTCTCCCCGAGACCACCGCCGGCGTCCAGCTCAATCGCTTCTGCGCCTCCGGCCTCGAGGCGGTCAACCAGGCCGCGTCCCGCGTCCGCGGCGGCTTCGAGGACCTGTTCATCGCCGGCGGCGTCGAGGCGATGAGCCGGGTGCCGATGGGCTCCGACGGCGGTGCCTGGGCGATGGACCCCGACACCGCGCTCGCCACCGACTTCATCCCGCAGGGCATCGGCGCCGACCTGATCGCCACGGTCGAGGGCTGGAGCCGCGCCGACGTCGACGCGTACGCCGCCGAGTCGCACAAGCGCGCCGCGGCCGCCTGGGAGGCCGGCAAGTTCAAGGACGCCGTCATCCCGGTCGTCGACCGCAACGGCCAGATCGTGCTCGACCACGACGAGCTGGTCCGTCCCGACACCACCCCGGAGAGCCTGGCCGGCCTCAAGCCGTCCTTCCTCCAGCACGGCCAGGAGGCCGGCTTCGACGACGTCGCGCTCTCGAAGTACCACTGGCTGGAGAAGGTCGACCACGTCCACCACGCCGGCAACAGCTCCGGCATCGTCGACGGCTCGGCCCTGCTGCTCGTCGGCACGGAGGAGATCGGCAAGGAGCTCGGCCTCACCCCGCGCGCGAAGATCATCTCGGCAGCCGTCTCCGGCGCCGACCCGACGATCATGCTCACCGGCCCCGCGCCGGCGGCGCGCAAGGCGCTGGCGAGGGCCGGCCTGACCGTCGACGACATCGACCTGTGGGAGATCAACGAGGCGTTCGCCGCCGTCGCCATGCGCTTCATGCGCGACATGGGGATCAGCCACGACATCACCAACGTCAACGGCGGCGCCATCGCGATGGGGCACCCGCTGGGTGCCACCGGCGCGATCATCCTCGGCACGCTCGTCGACGAGCTCCAGGCCCGCGGCAAGAAGCGCGGCCTCGCCACGCTCTGCGTCGGCGGCGGCATGGGCATCGCCACCATCGTCGAGATGGTCTGAGAGGAAAAGACATGACCGAGTCCGCCGTGAAGTACGACGTCGATGCCGACGGCATCGTCACCCTGACCCTGGACGATCCGAACCAGTCGGCCAACACCATGAACGAGCTCTACAAGAGCTCCATGGAGGCCGCCGTCGATCGTCTCTACGCCGAGCAGGAGAGCATCTCCGGCGTCGTGATCGCATCGGCGAAGAAGACGTTCTTCGCCGGTGGCGACCTGAAGAACATGATGCAGATCCGTCGCGAGGACGCCCACCTCGTCTTCGAGGAGGTGGAGAGCGTCAAGGCGACCCTGCGCAAGCTCGAGCTCCTGCCCAAGCCGGTCGTCGCCGCGATCAACGGCGCCGCCCTCGGCGGCGGTCTCGAGATCGCGCTGGCCACCAACCACCGCATCGCCGTGGACGGCCGCTACGAGATCGGCCTGCCGGAGGTCTCCCTCGGCCTGCTCCCGGGCGGCGGCGGCGTCACCCGTACGGTCCGGATGTTCGGCATCATCACCGCGCTCACCGAGATCCTCGGCACCGGCGCCCGCTTCAAGCCGGCCGCCGCTCAGGGCAAGGGCCTGGTCAACGACCTGGTCGCGACCCAGGAGGAGCTGATCCCGGCCGCGAAGGCGTGGATCAAGGCCAACCCCGAGGCGGGCGCCCAGCCGTGGGACCAGCCCGGCTTCAAGCTCCCCGGCGGCACGCCGTCGAGCCCGTCGCTGGCCGGTTTCCTCCCGGCGCTCGCGCCGATCCTGCGTCGCCAGCTCAAGCAGAGCGACATGCGCGCCCCGAAGGCGATCCTCTCGGCCGCCGTCGAGGGCGCCCAGGTCGACTTCGACACCGCCTCGCGGATCGAGTCGCGCTACTTCACCTCGCTGGTCACCAGCCAGCAGGCGAAGAACATGATCCAGGCGTTCTTCTTCGACCTCGGCTCGATCAACTCCGGCGCGCTGCGCCCGCAGGGCGTCGAGAAATACATGCCCACCAAGGCCGTCGTCCTCGGCGCCGGCATGATGGGCGCCGGCATCGCGTACGTCCTGGCCCGGGCGGGCGTCGAGGTCGTCCTGAAGGACGTCACGATCGAGGCCGCCGAGAAGGGCAAGGCCTACTCCGCCGGCATCAACGAGAAGGCCGTCTCCCGCGGCAAGCTCACGCAGGAGAAGTCCGACGAGCTGCTCGCCCGGATCACCCCGACGATCGACCCGGCCGACGCCCAGGGCGCCGACTGCGTCGTCGAGGCCGTCTTCGAGAACGTCGAGCTCAAGCAGAAGGTCTTCAACGAGGTCCTCCCGTTCCTCGCCGAGGGCGCGCTGCTCTGCTCGAACACCTCCACCCTGCCGATCACCGAACTGGCCAAGGGCATCGACGCAGACGCCTCGCGCTTCATCGGCCTGCACTTCTTCAGCCCGGTCGACAAGATGCCGCTGGTCGAGATCATCAAGGGCGCTGAGACGTCCGACGAGACCCTCGCCCAGGCGTACGACATCACCCTCGGCATCAAGAAGACGCCGATGATCGCGCACGACTCGCGTGGCTTCTACACCTCGCGCGTCATCGGCTACATGGTCAACGAGGGCATGCAGATGCTCGCCGAGGGCGTCGCGCCGTACTCGATCGAGCGGGCCACCACCCAGGCCGGCTACCCGGCTCCGGTGCTCCAGCTCTCCGACGAGCTCAACCTCGAGCTGATGGCCAAGATCGCCAAGTCGGCCGAGGGCGATACCACGTTCGTGCCGCACCCGGGCGGTCAGGTCGTCACGCGGATGCTGGCGGCGGGCCGCGCGGGCAAGCTGCGCGGTGCCGGCTTCTACGACTACGAGGACGGCAAGCGCGGCTCGATCTGGGCCGGCCTCGCCGACCTGTTCCCCGTCGCCGAGGAGCAGATCCCGCTGGCCGACATCAAGGACCGGATGCTCTTCGCCGAGGCCCTCGAGACGGCCAAGTGCTTCGAGGAGGGCGTGGTCACCTCGGCCGCGCACGCGAACATCGGCTCCATCTTCGGCATCGGCTTCCCGCCGGCGACCGGCGGTGCGGCCCAGTTCATCACCGGGTACGAGGCGGCCGACGGCTCGATCGGCATCGACGCGTTCCTCGCGCGCGCCGACGAGCTGGCCGCGAAGTACGGCGAGCGGTTCCAGCCGACGCCGTATCTGCGGGAGATGGCGAAGAACGGCGAGTCCTTCCCCGCCTGACGCCCCGGGCGGAACGTCCGCGGCGTTGTCGTCGCTCGATGCTGGCCCCGCGACCTCGGTCGCGGGGCCAGCATCGTCCAGGCCCGTCGCTGGTCGAGCCGCTGCACCGTTGGTCGAGTACCCGAGCCGCTGTGTCGCTGGTCGAGTAGCCCGAGCCGCTGCGTCGCTGGTCGAGTAGCCCGAGCCGCTGCGTCGCTGGTCGAGTACCCGAGCCGCTGTGTCGCTGGTCGAGTAGCCCGAGCCGCTAGGCGAGGGCGTATCGAGACCAACCCGCCTGGCGCTCGCCTCGCCCCTAGAGCACTCGGGCCAGGAACTCCCGCGTGCGCTCCTGGCGCGGGTCGCCGAAGATCTGGTCCGGCGTGCCCTGCTCGAGGATCCGGCCCTGGTCGAGGAAGCAGACGCTGGTCGCGACCTCGCGGGCGAACGCCATCTCGTGGGTCGCCAGGATCATCGTCATCCCGGCGGCCGCCTCGGCGCGCACGATCTCCAGCACCTCACCGACCAGCTCCGGGTCGAGGGCGGCGGTGATCTCGTCGAGCAGCAGCAGCCGCGGCCGGGTGCACAGCGCCCGGACGAGCGCGACGCGCTGCTGCTGACCGCCGGAGAGGGCGTCGGGGTAGGCCGACGCCTTGTCCGCCAGCCCGAAGCGCTCCAGCAGCTCCACCGCGCGCGATCGCGCCTCGGCCTTCGACACCCTGTGCACGAGCGACTGCGCGAGGGTGCAGTTGTCGAGCACGCTCAGGTGCGGGAACAGGTTGTAGGCCTGGAAGACCATCCCGACGTCGCGCCGCACGCTGCGGGGGTCGACGCGCGGGTCGGAGATCTCCCTGCCGTCGAACCTGATGACGCCGTCCTGGATGTCCTCGAGCAGGTTGAGGCAGCGCAGCAGCGTCGACTTGCCCGAGCCGGACGCGCCGATCAGGCAGACCACGTCGTGCGGTGCGACGGTGAGCGAGATCTCCTGCAGCACGACCCGCTCGCCATAGGCCTTGCGTAGGCCGTCGACCTCCAGCAGCACCGGCTTGTGCTCCAGCTCGCTCATCGGCCCTGCTCCCGTCGGATCTGGCGCAGCATCAGCCAGTCGGTGAGCCGGGTCAGCGGCACGGCGATGACGAGGAAGTACAGACCGGCGACCAACAGCGCGGTGCCGTTGAAGTGATAGCCCTGCCAGTCGTTGGCGGCGCGCATCGCATCCCACACGCCGAGCACCGAGAGCAATGCGGTGTCCTTCTGCAGCGAGACGAGGTCGTTCATCAGCGGCGGGACGGCCCGCCGCACCGCCTGCGGGAAGACGACGCGCCACATCGCCTGGGTACGCGAGAGGCCCAGCGCCTCAGCCGAGGACCATTGGGTGGGGTGGACCGAGAGGATCCCCGCTCGCAGCACCTCGCCCACATAGGCGCCGTAGCACAGCACCAGCGCGCTCGTGCCCAGCCAGAAGAGCGAGGTGGGCACGCCGTTGAGCTCCAGCGCCGGGAGCCCGACGCCGATCAGATAGATCACCAGGATGCTCGGCACGCCACGGAACAGGTCGGTGTAGACCACCGACACGATCCGCAACGGGGCCAGCCACGGCGAGCGTGACTGCCGACAGACCGCGACCAGCGCCCCCAGCACCAGCACGCAGGGCTCGGCGACGAGGAAGACCCGGATGTTGAGCCAGAAGCCCCGGCTGACCGAGGGGAAGGCGCCGGTGAAGTCCGACCAGGACAGGAAGTAGCTGCGGAACGCCGGCCAGCCGGGTGACGTCAGGAACACGGCCAGCACCGCGCCGAGCACGACGACCGTGACGACCGTCGCGATCACGGCACGGCGTACGCCCATCGCGCGCGCGACGCGCGCCCGCTCGACCTGGTGCGGGCTGGGCGCCCAGTCCTGGGCGGTGCCGGTGGCGGCGTCGCTCACTGCAGCACCGGCACGTTCTCCATGCCGGAGAGCCACTGCTGCTGGAGCTGATCGAGGGTGCCGTCGCTCTTGAGCGTGGCCAGCGCGGTGTTCACGCAGGTCACCAGCGGGTTGCCCTGCTGGAAGAGCAGGCCGAACTCCTCGGGCTCGCTGTTCGCGAACTGGCCGGCGACGACGCTGCCCTTGATCTCGCTGGAGATGTAGCCGGCGCTCGGCAGGTCGGTGACCAGGCCGTCGATCTGGCCGTGCAGGAGCGCCTGCTTGGCCTGGTCGTCGGTGTCGAAGACCAGCGGCTGGCTGCTGGGCTGCACGTCGTCACGGATGGCGGTGAGGCTGGTGGTCGCCGTCTCGGCACCGAGCTTCAGGTCTTTGAGGCCGGCCAGCGTCGAGGCCTTGTCCTTGTTCGCGTCCAGCGTGATGACGGCCTGGTTGGCGCTGTAGTAGCCGTCGGAGAAGGTGGCGACCTTGGCCCGCTCGGGGGTGATCGAGATCTGGTTGATGTCGAAGTCGAACTTCTTGTCGCCGGGCGTGTAGGACGTGTTGAACGCCTGCTTCACCCAGGTCACCTGGTCGGCGGTGAAGCCGAGCTGCTTGGCCACCGCGTAGGCGACGGCCGACTCGAAGCCCTGGCCGTTGCTCGGGTCGTTCTTCTTGAACCACGGCGCGTAGGCGGGCGAATCGGTCGCGACCGTCAGCTTGCCGGCGCTGTAGAGATGCAGGTCGGCGGGTGCGCAGGACGCTGCCGCGCCGCTGGTGCTCGTGGAGGCGGCTCCCCCGGCGTCGTTCGCGGTGTCGTTCGCGGAGTCGTTCTTCGCGGAGCAGGCAGCGAGGCTCGCGGCGGTCATCAACACGACGGCGGCGACGGCAGGGGTACGCAAACGCATGGCCGCATCGTACGGGGACGAACTTTCCGACACCCGATCGATGCGCCATCCGGCGCCATCCGGCCTTGCTACACCCCTGTCACATCGGCTGGCGGCAGTGGTTACCAGTGAGTAGCCTTCGGCCCATGCCGTACGACCACCTGCTCTCGCCGCTGACCATCGGCGACCTGACGCTGCGCAACCGGATCGTGATGGGCTCGATGCACACGGGTCTGGAGGACCACGTCTGGGACATCCCCAAGCTGGCCGCGTACTTCGGGGAGCGGGCCCGTGGCGGCACCGGGCTGATCGTCACCGGCGGCTACGCCCCGAACCGGCGCGGCTGGCTCAAGCCGTTCGCCGCCGACATGACCTCGCGCCTGCAGGCGATGCGCCATCGCGAGGTGACCGGAGCGGTGCACGAGCACGGTGGCGCGATCGCGTTGCAGGTGCTCCACGCCGGCCGGTACGCCTACGTCCCGTGGTCGCAGTCGGCGAGTGCGATCAAGGCTCCGATCAACCCGTTCAAGCCCTCCGCGATGTCGAGCAGGCAGGTCGAGGAGACCGCGAGCGACTTCGCCCGGAGCGCGGCGCTGGCCCGGAAGGCGGGCTACGACGCGGTCGAGATCATGGGCTCCGAGGGCTACCTGATCAACCAGTTCCTCGCCGAGCGCACCAACCAGCGCACCGACCGGTGGGGCGGCTCCGTCGCCAACCGGCACCGCTTCCCGGTCGAGATCGTCCGCCGCACCCGCGAGCTGCTCGGCGACGGCTTCCCGATCATCTTCCGGATCTCCCTGATCGACCTGGTCGAGGGTGGCCAGACGTGGGAGGAGACGATCGACCTGGCGTACGCCCTCCAGGACGCGGGCGCCTCCGTCCTCAACACCGGCATCGGCTGGCACGAGGCGCGCGTGCCCACGATCATCACGCAGGTCCCGCGCGGTGCCTGGCTGGAGTACACCGGACGGCTCAGGGCCGAGGTCGCGATCCCGGTCTGCGCGTCCAACCGGATCAACACCCCCGAGCTCGCCGAGCAGGCGATCGCGGCCGGCCAGGCCGACCTGGTCTCGATGGCGCGACCGCTGCTCGCCGATCCGGAGTTCGCCAACAAGGCGGCTGCCGGACGGGCCGACGAGATCAACACCTGCATCGCCTGCAACCAGGCCTGCCTCGATCACGCCTTCGAGAACAAGCGGGCCTCCTGCCTGGTCAACCCGCGCGCCGCCCGCGAGACCGAGCTGGTCCTCACCCCGACGCGCCGGACCCGGACGGTCGCGGTCGTCGGCGCCGGCCCGGCCGGGCTCTCGGCCGCCGTCTCCGCCGCCGAGCGCGGCCTCGGCGTCACGCTCTTCGAGCGCGGCGAGGAGATCGGCGGCCAGTTCCGGCTGGCGATGGCGGTCCCCGGGAAGGAGGACTTCGCCGACACGCTGCGCTACTTCGGCCGCCGGCTGGAGGTGCTCGGCGTCGACGTACGGCTCAAGACCGAGGCGACCCTCACGGACCTCCAGACCTTCGACGACGTGGTCGTCGCCACCGGCGTCGTGCCGCGCGTGCTCTCGCTGCCGGGCGCGGAGCTGCCCGGCGTCGTCTCGTACGCCGACCTGCTCTCCGGCCGTGCCGAGGCCGGCCGCCGGGTGGCGGTGATCGGCGCCGGCGGGATCGGCGTCGACGTCTCCACAGCGCTCACCCACGCTCCCGAGACGCTGGCCGAGTGGCGGGCGCACTGGGGCGTCGGCGACCCCGCCGATCACCGTGGCGGGCTTGCCGAGCCGACGCCGCGGGTGCCGACGCGCCAGGTCACCCTGCTGCAGCGCAAGAGCACCCCGATCGGCGCGGGGCTGGGGAAGACGTCGGGCTGGGCCCACCGCGCCCGGCTCAAGCAGGAGGGCGTCACGCTGGTCAGCGGCGTCACGTACGACGCCATCGAGAGCGACCCCGACGGCGGGCTGGTGCTGCGCTACACGGTCGCCGGCGCTCCCGCCTCGGTGGCGGTCGACACCGTCGTCGTGTGCGCGGGCCAGGAGTCGGTCCGCGACCTGTGGCCGCAGGACGGGTCGGAGCATGGATCGGGCTGGCACCTCATCGGAGGCGCCGACGTCGCCGCCGAGCTGGACGCCAAGCGCGCGATCCGGCAGGGCACGGAGGTCGCCGCCGCGCTCTGACGCTCGCCGAGCCCGACGAGACGCCTCGACGGGGTCGGCCGACGTGATGGCTACCCTCGGAGTCGTGGACTGCCTCTTCTGCGCGATCGTGGCCGGCGACATCCCCTCGACGAAGGTGTACGAGGACGACCTCACCTACGCCTTCATGGACATCTCACCTGCCTCCGAGGGCCACCTGATCGTGGTGCCGAAGCAGCACTCGCGGGACATCCTCGAGATCGCGCCGGAGGATCTGGCCGCCGTCGCGCGGACCGGTCAGCGGATGGCCGCCCGGGTGACCGAGGTGCTCGGCGCGGACGGGGTCAACCTGCTCAACAACCGCGGCGAGCACGCCTGGCAGACGGTGTTCCACTTCCACCTGCACGTCATCCCGCGGTACGCGGACAAGTCCCGCGACTCCCTGCAGCTGCCTTGGGTCCCGACCCCCGGCGACCTCGACGCGATCCGGGCGACCGGCGACCGGCTGGCGCTCTAGTCGACCTCAGCCGCGCAGCGACTCGGGCCGCTCGCCCTGCTGGGCGGCGATGAAGCCCGCATACCAGTCGAAGGATCGCTTCGGGGTGCGCGAGCCGGTGGCGTGGTCGACGTGGACCAGCCCGAAGCGCTGGCTGAAGCCCTTGTCCCAGTCCCAGCCGTCGAGCAGGTGGCCGACGTAGTAGCCCTGCACGTCCACGCCCCGCTCGCACGCCTCGGCGATCGCACCCAGGTGACCGGCGAGGTAGTCGATGCGCGGCTGGTCGTCGACCACGCCGGAGGCGTCCGGCACCATCCCGTACGCGGCGCCGTTCTCGGTGATCACGAACGGCGGCAGGGCTGCCCGGAACCGGGCGCGGGTCAGGATCAGCCACTCGCGCAGCGAGGACGGCACGACCGGCCACTCCATGTCGGTGACGGGATAGCCGAGCAGGGGAGCCATCACGAACGGGAGGTCCCCGTCGTCGTCCTCGCCCTCGAGCGGCTCGGGCGTCGCCGCGATCCGGCGCGGGTGGTAGAAGTTCACGCCGTAGAAGTCGAGCGGCTGGCGGATGGTGGCCAGGTCGCCCTCCAGCATGACCTCCTCGGCCAGCGGCAGCAGGTCGACCGGGTAGCGGCCGAGCAGCATCGTCTCGAGGAAGAGCCCGTTCCACAGCGAGTCGAAGAGCTTGGTGGCGCCGACGTCCGCGGGATCCTCGGTCGCCGGCCACATCGGCGAGTGGTTGTTGGCACAGCCGACGGTGGTGACGCCGGCGTTGCGCAGCTCGATCACCGCACGCCCGTGCGCGAGGAGCATGTGGTGCGCGGCCGGGAGGGAGCCGAAGATCAGGTCGCGTCCCGGAGCCCACCGGCCGATGCCGTAGCCGAGGAAGGCCTGGACGTTGGGGTCCTGGATCGGCACCCAGGATGAGATCCGGTCGGCGAAGCGCTCGGCGACCAGCCGCGCGTACTCGGCGAACGCCTCGACGGTGGCGCGGTTCAGCCAGCCGCCGTCCGCCTCCAGCGCCAGCGGCAGGTCGAAGCAGTAGAGCGTGGCCGTCGGATCGATCCCGGCCTCGAGCAGGGCGTCGACGTAGCGGTCGTAGTGGTCGACCGCCTTCGGGTTGAGCGGACCCCGGCCGGTCGGCTGCAGCCGCGGCCACGCGAACGAGAACCGGTGGCCGTCCACGCCGAGGCGGCGCAGCAGCTCGATGTCCTCGGGGTAACGGTGGTAGCTGTCGCACGCGATCGAGGCGTCGCTGCCGTCGTGGATCGCGCCCGGACGCCGGACGAAGCGCTCCCAGATGCTCGCCCCGCGCCCGTCCTCCTCGGTCGCGCCCTCGACCTGGTAGGCGGCCGTGACGGTCCCGAAACGGAAGCCAGGTGGGAGCCGGGGATCAAGCACAGGCACAATCTTCCTCGTGACGGTCGAGATCCGCCGAGGAACCACCCGATTCATGGACCGAGGTCCTGGCCGAGCGACGTGGCACAGCCTCTCGTTCGGTGAGCACTACGACCCCGACCGGCTGCGGATCGGGCCGATGCTCTGCCACGACGAGCACCTGCTCGGGGAGGGCAGGGGCTTCGAGACCCATCGTCACGACGAGCTCGAGATCGTCAGCTGGGTGGTCAGCGGAGCGGTCACGCATGTCGACTCGCTCGGCTCCGAGGCGACCCTCACCCCGGGCAGCGTCGGCCACCTCCGCGCGGGCGACGGCGTCACCCACAGCGAGATCGCGGCGGCACCGCAGACCCGCTTCGTCCAGGTCTGGATCGCGCCGGACGAGCCCGGCCTGACGCCGGTCTACTCCTCCCGGGAGGTCGATCTCACGGGAGGCGGACTGGTCGAGGTGCTCCGCCCCACCGCGACCTCCGTCTTCTCGGTCGCGCGCGTCGTTGCCGGCGCGAGCGTCACCGTCCCGGCGGCGCCGCTGCGGCACGTGTACGTCGCCGCCGGCGCGCTGCTGCGCTCCTCGCTGGCCGAGCCCCTGACCCAGGGCGATGCGTTCGTCCTCACCGCGGACGAGGGCAACGGTGCCGTCGACGGCCACGAGATCACGCTGACCGCGGCGGTCGACACCGAGCTACTCGTCTGGCAGCTCGGCTGAGCCCGGCGATGCGCCCCTCCCGGCCCCCGACGGCGTCGAGCACGGCGAGCGGTCGATCGGCGCAATCTCCGGCGCGGGCGCCAGCCCACGTGGGAACCTTGAGAGTGTGCCCATGACCGAGCCGCCCGCACCGTCGGCGACCCCGTCCCCGGTCATGGCCCCCTCGTTCGCCGGACCCGTCGCCGTGGCCTGGACGTCCGTGCGAGCCGGGCGGATCCGGTCGGCGGACAACGAGCTCACCCGCCTGCTGCGCCCTGAGAGCGCCACGACGCTCTCCGCGGACCAGCACGCACTCGCCCTGCTCCTCCAGGTCGAGGTCGACCTGGCCGGCGGCGAGCTCGGCCACGCGACCGGTCATGCCGGCCGGATCGCCGAGCTCGACGGCCCGGTGGCAGCGCTCGCCGGGGCGCTCGCCGGCGGCGAGACCGCGGCGGCGTACGGCGACCATGCCGCGGCCCGCGACCACTTCCTCGCCGCCGGCGAGCTGCCCGGGGCCGACGAGGTGCTGGTCCGGCCCTGGTGGGTCGGCGCGGTGCTCGCCCTCGTCCGCACCGGACGCCGCAGCGACGGGGCCGCGCTCGCCCGGGCGCAGGTGGCGGCCGCTGAGACCGCGGGCGATCCGTACGCCCTCGCGAACGGGCTGCGCGCCCTGGCCACCTCCGACACCGGTCACGGTCCGCTCGCCCTGCTCACCCGGGCACGCGACCTCGCTGTGGTGGCTGGCAGCAGGCGGCTCGCGGTCCAGCTCGACACCGACATCGCCGCGATGAGCATCCTCGCACCGGGCCACCCGGGCCCGGAGGTGGCGGCGACCCTGCGGGCGGCCGAGGCATACGCCGCCGAGGAGGGTCTGTGGCCGCTGCACAACCGGGTCGTCGGACTGCTGGCCCGGGCCGGCGAGCAGGCCCAGCCGCTGGTCGGCCTGGCACTGGATGCGCTCACCGAGGCCGAGCAGCGGGTCGCGCGCCTGGCCGGGCGGTCGATGAGCAACCGCGAGATCGCCACCGAGCTCGGCGTGAGCATCAAGGCGATCGAGTGGCACCTCTCCCGGATCTACCGCAAGCTCGACATCACCTCACGCCAGAGCCTGATCCAGCTCCTCGACCCGCCGCCCGCCGGCTGACGCACCACACCATCGGTCACGGATCAGCCCGCAGGCAACGCCACGTAGGTCGTGTCGAGATACTCCTCGATCCCCTCGAACCCACCCTCACGGCCGAACCCCGACGACTTCACCCCACCGAACGGAGCGGCCGGGTTGGAGATGAGGCCGCTGTTGATGCCGACCATTCCGTAGTCGAGCGACTCCGCCAGCCGGATGGTCCGGGCCAGGTCGCGGGTGTACGCGTAGGACGCGAGGCCGTACTCGGTGCCGTTGGCCCGCGCGAGCGCCTCCTCCTCGGTGGCGAACGTGGTGATCGGCGCGACCGGGCCGAAGATCTCGTTGCTGTTGATCTCCGACTCGGGGTGGACGTCGACCAGCACCGTGGGGCTGTAGAAGTAGCCCGGCCCCTCGGGCGCGGAGCCGCCGGTGACGAGGGTGGCGCCATCGTGGATGGCATCCGTGACGAGCTGGTGCACCGACTCCACGGCCTTCTCCTCGATGAGCGGACCGACGTCGACCCCCTTGTCCTGACCGCGACCGACGGTGAGCCCGCTCATCCGTGCGGCGAGCTTCTCCGCGAACTCCTGGGCCACGTCCTGGTGGACCAGGAACCGGTTGGCGGCGGTGCAGGCCTCGCCCATGTTGCGCATCTTGGCGATCATCGCGCCGTCGACGGCCGCGTCGAGGTCGGCGTCCTCGAAGACCAGGAACGGCGCGTTGCCACCCAGCTCCATCGAGATCCGCTGGAGGTTGTCGGCCGACTGGCGGACCAGGATCTTGCCGACGGGGGTGGAGCCGGTGAAGGAGACCTTGCGCAGCCTGTCGTCGTCCATCAGGGCGCTGCTGATGTCGGCGGCGCGGGTGGACGGGATGATGTTGAGGACGCCGTCGGGCAGGCCGGCCTCCTGCAGCACCGACCCGAGCGCCAGCATGGTGAGGGGGGTGAGCTCGGCGGGCTTGACCACCATCGTGCAGCCGGCGGCGATCGCCGGGCCGATCTTGCGGGTGCCCATCGCGAGCGGGAAGTTCCACGGCGTGACGAAGAGGCACGGGCCGACCGGCTTCTTGATCGTCAGCAGCCGGCTGCCGCCGGCCGGGGCCTGCATCCAGCGGCCGTGGATCCGGACGGCCTCCTCCGAGAACCAGCGGAAGAACTCGTTGCCGTAGGCGACCTCGCCCTTCGCCTCGGCGACGGTCTTGCCCATCTCGAGGCTCATCAGCTCGGCGAAGTCGTCGGCGCGCTGGTTGATCAGCTCGAAGGCGCCACGGAGGATCTCACCGCGCGTACGAGGAGCGGTACGGGCCCACTCCTCCTGGACGGCGACCGCGGCGTCGAGCGCCTCGATCGCGTCGTTGACCGAGGCGTCCGCGACGCGGGCCAGCACGGACCCGTCCGCGGGATCGTGGACGGCGAAGTCCTCACCACCCTCGGCCTCCCGCCAGGACCCACCGATGAGAAGGCCGCGCTGCTGCTCCGGAACCAGCTCCCTTGCCGTCATGAGCCCAGACTGACATCTCCACCCAACCATTCGACAGGGCGACGCACCGCGATGCATCATGGGTTCATCGAATGAGGAGGGAGCACTCCGGTATTCGAAGAAGAGGCCCTCCTGACCCCATGCAGTTGAGGGCCTCTTCGCCTTTCCGCGCCGGATCAGTGGTGGGCCGCGCCGCGGAGGAACCCCTCGACGATCGGGCCCGCGGTCTGCGCGCCGGTGACGCCCTCGTCGACGTAGACGGCGACGGCCAGGTCGCCCTGGGCGGCGATCATCCAGGCGTGGGTGAGTCGCTTGCCGTCGCGGTCGAACTCTGCGGTGCCGGTCTTGGCGATGACGGGCTGGCCCGGGATGTCGGCCAACCCAGCACCGGTGCCCCGCTGGACCACGGCCCGGAAGATCTCGTGCAACTGGGTCTTCTCCTGCGCGCTGATCGGGTCGCCGGATGCCGCGACCGGGGTGCCGGCGATCAGCATCGGGACCGTCGAGCGGCCGGTCTGGATCGCGCCGATCACGCTCGCCATCACCATCGGGGAGGCGAGCACCTTGCCCTGCCCGATCATGTCGGCGGCCCGCTCGGTCTCGCTGGCGGGGGCGGGGACCTGGCCGAAGTAGGCGGGGAAGCCGGTGTCGTGGTCGACGCCGAAGCCGAGCGAGGCGGCCGCCCCGGCCAGGTCGGTGTGGCTGACCACGTCGCGCTGGCTGATCATCGCGGTGTTGCAGGAGTCGGCGACGGCGGTGGTCAGGGAGACCTGGCCGAGCCCGCTGGCCGGGTAGTCGGAGTCGTTGGTGAACGTCTTGCCGTCCACCGTGATCGACGGGGTGCAGGAAACGGTCGAGTCGGGGGTGCGGCCCTCGCGCAGCAGGGCGAGCGAGCCGACGGTCTTGAAGGTCGAACCCGGCGGCATCTGGCCGTACGTGGCGAGGTTGAGCCCGCCGTTGCCGGGCCCGTTGGCCGCGGCGAGGATCGCGCCGGTGCTGGGGCGCAGCGCGACCAGGGCACTCGCCGGCTTCACGTCCGCCAGCAGGCTCTCGGCGAGGGTCTGCAGCCGCTCGTCGAGGGTGGTGACCAGCGGCTTCCCGTCGACCGCCGGCGCGTTGAAAACCTGGGTCACGGTGCCGTCACCGGCCGTCAGGTCGACGACGGTGCCGGGCGTGCCGCGCAGCTGGGAGTCGTAGCGGGCCTCGAGGCCGCTGGTGCCCGCGGTGTCGCCGGCCCGGTAGGTCTGCGGATCCTTCTGCACCATCTCGGCGGTCACCTCGCCGACCCGGCCCAGGATCGGCGCCGCGAACTCCTTGGTCGGCGCCAGTGAGGCGCTGGTGTGCTGGGCGACGGCGCCGGGGATCGCGTCGAGCTGGGCCTGGGTCAGCGGCGCCTCGTCGGCGCGGTAGGTGATCGCGGCGACGAACTGCTGCGACCCGGCGGCCTTCACCTGCTTCACGAAGTCGGCGGCGTCGACCCCGACCCGCTGCGCGAGCCGCTCAGCGGCGCGCGCCGCCTGCGCCGGCGAGGCCACCCGCGACTTGTCGAGGCCGTAGACGACGACCGGGCGCTCGGTGACGAGGACGCGGCCGCCGGCACCCATGATCTGGCCGCGCTGCGGCTGCACGGCCACCGTCTCGAGGGTGGCCTTCGGGTCGCTCAGCGCGTCGTACACGATCGCCGGGCTCCACGCGATCGGGCCGTCGCTGCCCTTCGCCGTGGCGGTGGTGCTGTAGGTCCAGGCGCCGCCGCGCAGCGGCCACCGCCAGGTCAGCGTGGTGCCGCTCGCAGTCACCTTCGGCTCGGTGTCGCTCATGCCGGAGGTGATGCGCTCGAAGTCGGCCTTCGCCGCCGCCGCGGTGCCGCCGCTGAACGTGACCTCGTCGAACGAGTTGCGCCCGCTCAGCGCACCCGCGAGGAGCGCGACGTTGCTGGCCGCGTCCGGCTCGTCCGGATGCTTCACGTCGGCGTCGCCGCCTCCGCCGCCGCAGCCGGTGAGCGCGAAGCCGAGAGCGAGGGCCACGACCCCGAGACTGATCCGTCGCATGGGACGGTTCTACCAGTCGGGGCCGACAACGACGGAAGGGCCGGGACCCGTGGCCCCGACCCTTCCGATCATGCTGACGCTCAGTCCTTGCGCCGCGGCTTCTTGCGCGCCTGGTCCGACCAGCCGCCGTCGACGTCCTGGTGCTCCGAGGAGCCCCGGCCACCCTTCGAGCCGCCGTACGAGCGAGCGCCCGCGGAGCCGGCCTCGTCGGGACGCAGCTCGATCAGCTTGCCGCTGATCCGGGTGCTCTCCAGCGCGCGGTAGGTCTCCGGCGCGAGGTCGGCGGGCAGCTCGACGAGCGAGAAGTCCGGGCGGATCGTGATGTTGCCGAAGTCGCCACGGCGCAGGCCGCCCTCGTTGGCGATGGCGCCGACGATCTGGCGGGGCTCGACACGGTGACGCTTGCCGACGTTGATCCGGTAGACGGCCAGCGGCTGGCCGTTGCCGCGTGAGCGCGAGCTCTCCCGGGGACCACGGTCGTTGCGGTCACCACGACCCGGACGGTCACCACGGTCGCGGTCCGGGCGGTCACCGCGGTCCGGGCGCTCGCGGCGTACGGGCTCGGGCTGGTCCTCGAGGAGCAGCGGCACGTCCCCCTGGAGGACCACGGCGAGGGCGGCGGCGACGTCGACCTCGGGCACGTTGAACTCCTCGACGTAGTGCCGCACGACGTCACGGAAGAACTCGACCTTCTCCGCCTCGTTGAGCGCGGCGGTGATCTGGTCGTCGAAGCGCGAGAGGCGGGTCGCGTTGACCTCGTCCGCGCTCGGCATCTTCATCTCGGTCGGCGTGGCCTTGGTGTGCTTCTCGATCGCCTTGAGCAGGTAGCGCTCGCGCGGGGTGACGAACGAGATCGCGTCGCCCTTGCGGCCGGCGCGGCCGGTGCGACCGATGCGGTGGACGTACGCCTCGAGGTCGGTCGGGAGGTCGTAGTTGACGACGTGGCTGATCCGCTCGACGTCGAGACCGCGAGCG
This sequence comes from Nocardioides sp. JCM 18998, assembly GCF_055391535.1. Lineage (NCBI taxonomy): Bacteria > Bacillati > Actinomycetota > Actinomycetes > Propionibacteriales > Nocardioidaceae > Nocardioides > Nocardioides sp. JCM 18998. Next base: position 1,557,039 of record NZ_AP043886.1, on the reverse strand, counting down.
GCGACGTCGGTGGCGACCAGGATGTCGAGCGAGCCGTCCTTGAGCTGGCTGACGAGCCGCTCGCGGACGTTCTGCGTGACGTCGCCGTTGATCGCGGCGGCGTTGAAGCCGCGGGCGCGGAGCTTCTCGGCCAGGGTCTCGGTCTCGCCCTTGGTGCGGGTGAACACGATCATGGCCTCGAAGTTCTCGACCTCGAGGATGCGGGTCAGCGCGTCGACCTTCTGCGGGTACGACACCATCAGGTAGCGCTGGGTGATGTTGACGTTCGTCTTCGTCGCCGACTTGATCTGGATCTCTTCCGGATCATTGAGGTACTTCTTCGACAGCCGGCGGATCTGCGGCGGCATCGTCGCGGAGAAGAGCGCGACCTGCTTGGTCTCCGGCGTGTCCGCGAGGATCGTCTCGACGTCCTCCGCGAAGCCCATGTTGAGCATCTCGTCGGCCTCGTCGAGGACCAGGAAGCGCAGCTTCGACAGGTCGAGCGTGCCCTTGTCGAGGTGGTCCATGATGCGGCCGGGCGTACCGACGACGACGTGGACGCCGCGGCGCAGGGCGGTCAGCTGCGGGCCGTAGCCCTGGCCGCCGTAGACCGGGAGGACGCGGATGCTGGGCATCTTGGACGCGTAGCGCTCGAACGCCTCGCACACCTGGAGCGCGAGCTCACGGGTGGGGGCGAGGACGAGCGCCTGCGGCGCCGAGACGTCCTTGGGGTCGAGGTTGGACAGGACCGGCAGCGCGAAGGCCGCGGTCTTGCCGGTGCCGGTCTGGGCGAGGCCGACCACGTCGCGGCCCGCCAGCAGGACCGGGATGGTGGCGGCCTGGATGGCCGAAGGGGTCTCGTAGCCGGCGGTCGTGACGGCGTCGAGAACGGCGTCGGCGAGGCCGAGCTCAGCAAACGTAGGTGCGGGCGCGGTGGTCTCGTCGGTGTTGCTCACCACACCACGGTAGAGCGTGGGGGAAGGGGGGTGTCATTCCTGAGCGCGGTGCGCCGGGTCACAGCGGCTTGCGTTTTCGAAACACGAGGCGCTACCTTAGGTGAACAGACGGTGAACAGGAGGTGTCTCATGAAGGAATCCAAGGTGTCGAAGAAGCTCACCCTGCACTGGGTCCCGGTCGTGGATGCTCAGGGGCGTACGCACATGGAGGCGGTCTGGACGACCGACGCCGTGGTGCACACCGCTCACGCCGCCTGACCGTGCATCGAGCCCGGGTCCCCCGGGCCTGAGCGCGGGAACCCGTCCGCACGCGTTTCCCAGAGCCGCGACTCCCATCGGAGTCGCGGCTCTGCTGATTTCACGAAGAATTTCCGGGCACCGGGAATGAAACGTGGCCCGAGGCCGCTAAGGTAGTCAAAGTTTCAACAAACAGACTCTAGGAGCAGACAATGGGCATCTTCAGCAAGAAGAGCGCGACCACCGAGGTCTTCGACGCGCCGACCTCCGCCGTCGCCGACATCTCGGGCGACTACGCGCTCGACGCCTCCCACACCCACCTCGGCTTCAGCGCCCGCCACGCGATGGTGACCACCGTCCGCGGCTCGTTCACCGGCTTCGAGGGCACCGCCCACGTCGACACCGCGAACCCGGCCAACTCCAAGGTCTCGGTCAAGATCGACGCGTCCACGGTCTCCACCGGCAGCGCCGACCGCGACGGCCACCTGCTCTCCGGCGACTTCTTCGAGACGGCCGCCCACCCCTACATCACCTTCGAGTCCACCGCTGTCGCCTTCGACGGCGAGACGTGGGACGTCACCGGCGACCTCACGATCAAGGGCGTCTCGCACTCGGTCACCATCCCGTTCGAGATCACCGGCTCGGCCCAGGACCCGTTCGGCAACACCCGCGTCGGCTTCGAGGGCGCGACCACGATCGCCCGCTCCGACTGGGGCCTGACCTTCAACGCCGCGCTCGAGACCGGTGGCGTCCTGGTCTCCGAGAAGATCAAGCTCGACTTCGACATCTCGGCGATCAAGACCGCCTGATCGGTCCCGCGACCGGGAGAGATCCCGGCGACCCCCGTGACAGACGATGGCGGGTGTGACTACGGTCACACCCGTCATTGCTCTTAACTCGGAGGTGAGCATGTCTTCTCGGAGCACGGCCCTGTGGGTCGGTGTGGGGATCCTGGTGGTGCTCGCGGCGGTCCCGCCGCTGGTGGTGCCGGCATACGCCCGGCTGACGCCGGAGCTGTGGGGCTTCCCGTTCTTCTTCTGGTTCCAGTTCCTGCTGGTGATCTGGGCGGCGATCATGACCAGCATCGCCTACCTCATCGCGAAGGAGGCGTTGCGGCGTGACCGCGCCGCCCGCGCCGAGGCGAGGGGCGGCCAGCGATGAGCGGTGTCGCGTTCAGCGTCTTCCTGTTCCTGTTCCTCGTCGTCACGGTACTGGGCTTCGCAGCCGCCCGTTGGCGCAAGGCGAAGTCGATGGCCAACCTCGACGAGTGGGGTCTCGGCGGACGCGGCTTCGGCACGTTCGTCTCCTGGTTCCTCATCGGCGGCGACATCTACACCGCGTACACGTTCATCGCGGTGCCTGCGACGCTGTTCGCCGGCTCGGTCACCGGCTTCTTCGCCGTGCCGTACACGATCGTGATCTACCCGCTGATCTTCGTCTTCCTGCCGCGGCTCTGGTCGGTCTCCCACCGGCACGGGTACGTCACACCCGCCGACTTCGTCGAGGGCCGGTACGGCTCCAAGGGACTCAGCCTGGCGATCGCGCTGACCGGCATCGTCGCCACCATGCCGTACATCGCGCTCCAGCTGGTCGGCATGCAGGTCGTGCTCGACGTGATGGGCCTGAAGCCGGACAGCGACAACTGGTTCCTCAAGGACCTGCCGCTCTTCGTGGCCTTCGTGGTCCTCGCCGCCTACACCTACTCCTCGGGCCTGCGGGCGCCGGCGCTGATCGCGTTCGTCAAGGACACGCTGATCTACCTCGTCATCATCGTCGCGGTCATCTACATCCCCCATCACCTCGGCGGCTGGGGGCACGTCTTCCAGGTGACCAAGCAGAGCTTCGACGACGCCAACACGGCCGGCGCGGTCCCACCCAAGGGCATCTACCCGTCCACCGGGGTCAGCCAGTGGGCGTACGCGTCGCTCGCGCTCGGCTCCGCACTGGCGCTGTTCATGTACCCGCACTCGATCACCGGCGTGCTGGCCAGCAAGGACCGCAGCGTCATCCGGCGCAACGCGGCGCTGCTGCCGGCGTACTCCTTCCTCCTGGGTCTGCTCGCCCTGCTCGGCTTCGTCGCCGTGGCGGCCGGCATCAAGATGGACCAGCTCGGCGGCAACGCCCAGCTCGCGATCCCGCAGCTGATGGAGAACGAGTTCCCGCCGTGGTTCGCGGGTGTCGCGTATGCGGCGATCGTGATCGGCGCGCTGGTGCCGGCCGCGATCATGTCGATCGCCGCGGCCAACCTGTTCACCCGCAACGTCTACAAGGCGTTCATCCGCCCGGCGGCCGACGCGGCGGAGGAGGCGAAGGTCGCCAAGCTCGTCTCGCTGGTGGTCAAGGTCGGTGCGCTGGTCTTCGTGCTGGCGATGGACAAGACCTTCGCGATCAACCTGCAGCTGCTCGGCGGCGTCTGGATCCTGCAGACGTTTCCGGCGATCGTGGCCGGCCTCTACACGAGGTGGTTCCACCGATGGGCGCTGCTGCTCGGCTGGGCCGCCGGCATGATCTACGGGACGATCGTGGCGTACCGGACACCGGGCGCCGCCTCGAAGCACTTCGGCGGCTCGGTGCACAACTTCCCCGGGACCCAGACCGGCATCTACATCGCGGTGACTGCGTTCCTGCTCAACGTGGTCGTGGCCGTGGTGGGGACGGTCGTGCTGCGCGCGATCAAGGCGCCCGCCGGGGTCGACAGCACGGTCTCCGGCGACTACGTCGCCGACCTCGGCGACGCCGGCGTCGAGGCGGAGCTCGACCCACTGCACTGAGCCGCGGTCGCCGAGCCCGTCGAGACGCCTCGACGGGCTCGGCGACCGGACGGCGTCGTGACAGGGTGGAGGACATGACCGAGCCCCTCGAGCTGCCCGACGCCGCCTCCGCCGAGTCCTGGATCAACGAGCGCGCCGCCGCCGCGCTGTCACGGGCCCGCGAGCTCGCGGACGGGCTGAGGACGGCGGCACCCGCCACCGCGCTGGCGACGCTGCAGGTGTGGGACGACGTCAGCCTCGCGCTGCACGGCACCTCCGGCCTGGCCAGCCTGCTGGCCAACGTCCACCCCGTCGAGGGAGTGCGGACGGCCGCCGAGTCGGCCGAGCTCGCCACCCAGAGGCTCGCCACCGAGCTCGCCCAGGACGCCGCCCTGTACGCGGTCTTCGACGGTCTCGCGGTCGAGGGCCTCGACGTGCTGGCGGCGCGGTTCCACGCGAAGATCCTGCGCGACTTCCGGCGGGCCGGCGTCGACCGCGACGACGCCACCCGGGCACGGCTCCAGGAGATCGACGAGCGGCTCCTCGAGCTCGGGCAGGAGTTCTCCCGGATCGCCCGCGACGACGTCCGTACGGTCCGGGTGGCCCCGGAGCGGCTCGACGGGCTCCCGGCGGACTTCGTCGCGTCCCACCCCGTCGGCGAGGACGGCCTGGTCACCGTCACCACCGACTACCCCGACTCGGTGCCCGTCTTCGACTACGCCCACGACGCCGAGCTGCGGCTCGAGCTGCGCCGGGCCTCGCTCAACCGCGGCTATCCCGCCGCCGAGCCGGTGCTGCACGAGATGCTCGACCTGCGCCACGAGTACGCCACCACACTCGGCTACGCCGACTGGGCGTCCTACGACGCCGAGGTGAAGATGATCGGCTCCGGCGAGGCGATCCCGGCCTTCATCGACACGATCGCCGACACCGCACGCGAGCCGGGCGCACGCGACCTCGCGATCCTGCTCGATCGGTACCGCCGCGACGTCCCGGACGCGACGCGGGTGGCGCTCGCCGACGCCGCGTACTACCGCAACCTGGTCTTCGCGGAGCGGTTCGACCTCGACACCCAGCTGGTGCGGACCTACTTCGACTTCGCGAAGGTGCGCGCCGGGCTGCTCGACGTCACCGGACGGCTCTTCGGCGTGCGCTACGACGAGGTCGAGGCGCCGACATGGCACGAGGACGTCACCTCCTACGACGTGGTCCGGCTCTCCGACGGCGCCCGCCTCGGACGGATCCACCTGGATCTGCACCCGCGCGAGGGGAAGTACAAGCACGCCGCTCAGTTCGACCTCGCGCCGGGCGTCGCCGGCAAGTCGCTCGCCGAGGGCGTGCTGGTCTGCAACTTCAGCCGCGGCCTGATGGAGCACGACCACGTCGTGACCCTCTTCCACGAGTTCGGCCACCTGGTCCACCACGTGCTCGGCGGCCAGGGCGCCTGGACCCGCTTCGCGGGCGTCGCGACCGAGTGGGACTTCGTCGAGGCGCCTTCGCAGATGCTCGAGGAGTGGGCCTGGGACCCGGCGGTGCTGGCGACCTTCGCCACCGATGAGGCCGGCGCGCCGATCCCCGCAGAGCTGGTCGCGAAGATGCGCGCCGCCGAGGAGTTCGGCAAGGGCTATCTCACCCAGACGCAGACCTTCTACGCCGCCGTCTCCTACGTCTTCCACCACGAGCGCCCCGCGGACCTGACGGGTCGGATGGTGGAGCTGATGGAGCGCTACGGCCCGTTCCCCTACCTCGAGGACACCCACTTCTGGGCGAGCTTCGGCCACCTCGGCGGGTACTCGTCGGCCTACTACACGTACCAGTGGTCGCTGGTGATCGCGAAGGACCTCTTCAGCGCCTTCGACCGGGACGATCTCTTCGACACCGAGGTCGCCGGTCGCTACCGCGACCGGATCCTCGCGCCCGGCGGCTCGAAGGACGCCGCCGACCTGGTCGAGGACTTCCTCGGGCGGCCGTTCACGTTCGACGCGTACGCGGACTGGCTCGCCCGCTGACGAGCTGCACGACCCCGGAGAGCTGGCTTCGGCGGCGCCGCAGATACCGCTGCTGGGCGGCGTTGTGGGTCGCCGCGATGGCGGCGTCGTACTCCGCCGCCGAGTCCGCCGACCGGCCGAGCCGGCGGAGGAGCTCGGCGCGGGTGGCGTGCCACGCGTGATAGCCCTCCAGGGGCAGCCGGTCCACCCGGGCGAGCGCCACGCCGGGGCCGTCGATCTCGCCGATGGCGACTGCCTGGTTGAGCAGCACGACCGGGGACGGGTCGAGTACCGCGAGCTGGCCGTAGAGCTGGACGATCTGGCTCCAGTCGGTGGCACGGAACTCCGGGGCCGCGCAGTGCACCGCGCCGATCGCCGCCTGCAGCTGATAGCGCCCGGGCGCCTCGCCGGTCGCGATCCGTTCCCGGACCAGTGCGTGCCCCTCCGCGATCAGTGCCCGATCCCAACCACCGCGGTCCTGCTCGTCGAGCATCACCAGCTCGCCGTCGGCGCTGACCCGAGCGGCACGTCGCGACTCGGTGAGCAGCATCAGCGCCAGCATGCCGGCCACCTCGCCGTCGGACGGCATCAGCTCGTGCAGGAGTCGCGCGAGCCGGATGGCCTCCCCGGTCAGCTCCGTGCGGAACGCCTCCTCGCCCTCGCCGGCGAGATAGCCCTCGTTGAAGACCAGGTAGATCACCGCGAGCACCGTGTCGCGGCGCGCTTCCAGCTCCTCGCGCCCGGGGGTGTGGAACGGGATCCGGGCCGCCCGGATCTTCTTCTTCGCCCGGGTCAGCCGCTGGGCCATCGTCGTCTCCGGCACCAGGAACGCCCGGGCGATCTCGGCCATCGTCAGGCCGGCCACCATCCGCAGCGTCAGGGCGACCCGCGCCTCGGGCGCGAGCGCCGGGTGGCAGGTCATCAGGATCAGCCGCAGCTGGTCGTCGGCCACCGGCCCGGTCGGCTCCGGCGGGACGGAGAGGCGCGCGGCCTCGGCGTGCTTCGCGTCACGCTGCGACTCCCGGCGCAGCCGATCGATCGCCTTGCGGTTCGCCGTCGTCATCAGCCATCCCACCGGGTTGGGTGGCGTGCCCTCCCCCCACGTGGAGACGGCCGCGGCGACCGCCTCGCCCGCCGCCTCCTCGGCGACATCGAGGTCACCGAAGCGGCGGACGAGCGTGGCGATCATCGCGGGCCAGGCCTCCTGGAAGGCACCTTCGAGCGTGGCCATCTCAACCCGCGAAGGCGCGGACCTCGATCGAGCCGAAGTGCGCGACCGGGTGACGCCCGGCGATGTCGATCGCGTCCTCGAGGGAGTCGCACTCCAGCAGGTCGAAGCCGGCGAGGTACTCCTTGGTCTCCGCGTACGGTCCGTCGGTGACCACGACCGCGCCGTCGCGCACCCGCGCCGTGCGGCCCGCGTCCGGCTCCTCGATCGGCGACCCGGTCACCCGGCGCGCGCCGGCGTAGGCGAGCCAGTCCTCGATCGGGCCGGCCTTCTCCAGGACCTCGGGGGTCACCTCGATGGCGGGGTCGCGCACGACCAGCATCAGGTACTTCACGACTGGCCGTCCGCGCCCTGGAAGGGCCGCACCTCGACCTTACCGCGGCACGCCTTCGAGCCCTCCGCCGCGAGCCGGAGCGCCACGTCGAGGTCCGTGGCCTCGATGACCCAGAAGCCGCCGAGGTACTCCTTGGTCTCCTGGTAGGGCCCGTCGGTGAGGACCGGCTTCTCGCCCCGCCCGTCGACCACCGTGGCCGTGGTGGCCTCCGCGAGGCCGTTGGCGTAGACGAAGTGGCCCTCGTCGATGAGCCGCTGGTTGAAGGCTCCCGTGTCGGCGAACGCCTGCTCCATCTCCTCCCGCGAGCCGTAGTCGCCGAACTCGTTGCGCTCGAGCGGTCCGTAGACCGCCATCAGGTACTGAGCCATGTCGTTCTCCTTGCCTTGAGGGGCCCCGATGGCCACCTTCCACCCATCCCACGAACGGGGGCCAGCGGATCCGACACCCCGCGGAAAGAATTTCTCGATTCCCGGAAGAACGACGCAAACGATTACCTTTGCTAACTGTGTCGTCCTTCAACCTGCGCAGCATCCTGGCCGACACGCGACCCCTGAAGGTCCCGCACTTCCGTCGGCTCTGGATCGCCATGATCGTCACGATGGTGGGCGCGCAGCTCACCGTCGTCGCCGTCCCCGCGCAGATCTACGCCGACACCGGCTCCTCGGCGTACGTCGGTCTGACCGGCCTCTTCGGCCTGGTCCCGCTGGTGATCTTCGGCCTGTACGGCGGAGCGCTCGCCGACCACTTCGACCGGCGCCTGCTGATGCTGGTCTCGACGGCCGGCCTGATCCTCACCAGCGCCCTGTTCTGGCTCCAGGCCGCGCTCGGCCTCGAGAACGTCTGGGTGCTGCTCGGCCTGTTCTCGCTGCAGCAAGCGTTCTTCGCGATCAACTCGCCCACCCGGCAGGCGCTGCTGCCGAAGCTGCTCCCCGCGGAGCTGCTGCCGGCCGCGAACTCGCTGACGATGACGGTCTTCCAGGCCGGTGCGATCGCCGGCCCGCTGGTCGCGGGCGTGCTGATCCCGATCACCGGCTACACCTACCTGTACCTGATCGACACCATCACCCTGTTCGCCACCCTGTACGCGGTCGTGCTGTTGCCGGCTGCGCCGGTCGAGGGCGCGGGTGCCAAGCCACCGGGGCTGCGCTCGGTGCTCGACGGGCTGGTCTACCTGCGCACCCAGCCGGTGCTCCTGATGAGCTTCGTGGTCGACCTGATCGCGATGATCTTCGGCATGCCACGGGCGCTGTACCCGCAGATCGCGCACGAGTCGTTCCTCGGCCCGGCCGACGGCGGCATCGTCTTCGCGCTGCTCTTCGCCGCGATCCCGGCCGGCTCGGTCATCGGTGGCGTCCTGTCGGGCTGGATGTCGCGCGTCGAGCGGCAGGGCCTGATCGTGCTGTGGTGCGTCGCGGTGTGGGGCATCGGCATCGCGCTCTTCGGCGCCACCCTGTGGGTGACCCCGAACCTGCGGCTGCCGATGCTGGTGCTCGGTCTCTTCTTCCAGATGGTCGCGGGCGCGGCCGACGTCGCCTCGGCGGCGATCCGCAGCGCGATCCTGCAGTCCTCGGCCGACGACAACGTGCGCGGACGCCTGCAGGGCGTCTTCACCGTCGTGGTCGCGGGTGGTCCGCGGATCGCGGACGTGGCGCACGGCGGGGCAGCCGCGGTCGTCGGCACGGCCGCGGCCACCACCGGCGGCGGCGTCCTGGTGATCGTCGGCATCGCGGCGTGCGCTGTGCTCGCCCCGGCGTTCGTCCGCTACCGCGTCAAGGCCGCCGAGCCGGTCACCGTCTGACTCAGGCGCGCTCGAGGATCCCGCGGGCGTATCTGGCCTGGCCGAGGTGCTGGGCGTCGTCCTCGAGGATCGAGACCAGCCGCGCGCCGAGCGTCACCGGCGGGTCCCAGCGCTCGTCGACCACCTTCTCCAGCTCGCTGGCGGTGACCAGTGCCAGCCATCGATGCGTGGCCTGGTGGGTGGCGCGCAGGTAGTCGGCGAGCAGCTCTGCGCTCACCCGCACCTGCCCGACCTCCTCGGCGCTCTGCCCGTACCCGGTCGCGGCCACGTCGAACGGCAGGCCGAACCGCTCGGCGTACCCCTGCGCCGTCCAGACCTGCCCGTGCCCGGCCACGTCCGCCACCTGGGCGTCCTGCACACGGGCGAGATGCCAGACCAGCCAGGCGATGGTGTTCGCCTCCGGAGCGACCCGGGAGGTGAGCTGGTCATCGGTGAGACCGTCCACGACGGCGGTCCCACCCTCGACGATGCGCCCGAAGGCGTCCTGGAGCAGTGCTGCGGGGCTCATGCCTGCGACGGTACGTGTGCACCGGTCGGCTGGCTAGCGGGTACCGGCCCGCCATGACGAACTTCGGCTACACCCTGATGACCGAGCAGAGCGGGCCGCGCGAGCTGGTCCGCTACGCCCAGCGGGCCGAGGAGATCGGCTTCGACTTCCTGCAGAGCAGCGACCACTACTCGCCGTGGCTGACCACGCAGGGGCACGCGCCGTACGCCTGGGCGGTGCTGGGTGCCGTCGCCCAGGCGACCTCCCGGATCGGGCTGATGACCTATGTGACCTGCCCCACGATCCGCTACCACCCGGCGGTGGTGGCACAGAAGGCGGCGACCCTCGCACTGCTGAGCGAGGGGCGCTTCACGCTCGGGCTGGGCAGCGGCGAGAGCCTCAACGAGCACACCGTCGGCAAGGGCTGGCCGGCGCTCGAGACCCGGCAGGACATGCTGACCGAGGCGATCGAGATCATCCGCGCGCTCTTCGCCGGCGACCTGGTCACCTATCGCGGTGAGTACTTCGACGTCGACTCGGCGCGGCTGTGGGACCTGCCCGAGGAAACCGTACGGATCGCGGTGGCGTGTGCCGGCGAGCGCGCGCTGGAGGCGCTCGCCCCGTACAGCGACGACCTCATCGCGGTCGCGCCCGACGACACGCTGGTGCCGCGCTGGAACGCCCAGCCGGACGCTCTCGAGATCGGCGCGGGGGCACGGGCCATCGGCCAGATCCCGATCTGCTGGGACCCGTCGCAGGAGGCGGCGATCGAGCGGGCGCACCGTGAGTTCAAGTGGTTCGGCGGCGGGTGGGACGTCAACGCCGACCTGCCCACCACGGCCGGCTTCTCGGCGGCGAGCCAGTTCGTGCGGCCGGACGACGTCGCCGAGTCGATCCCGTGCGGGCCCGATCTGGACCGGATCGTGGAGGCGGTCTCGAAGTTCTGGGAGGCCGGCTTCACCGACGTCGGACTGGTCCAGGTGGGTGACGAGGGTCAGGAGCGGTTCCTCGCCGAGGCCGCCGGCCCGCTGCTGGAGAAGCTGCGTGCCGCCGCCCCGTCCTGAGCCGCGGCGACCGGGCGTGCCGTCTCAGATGACGTCAGCTGGACAGGCGCCCGCCGGCATCCGCTCGATGCCCTAGCGTCCGCAGTGTCGCCCCGAGCCCCGAGGACCTGCCGTGCCCAAGAAGTCAGTCATCCACCTCTTCCACGACGATGACGACTCCGTCGCCACCGGCAGCCGGGTCGCGCAGCGCATGCTCGAGATCGCCGCCGAGCAGGGGGTCGAGGTCGAGCTCTTCTGCTTCGGCCCGGCCCAGCGCCGCCTCGGCTCCGCCGGCATCGACGCGGTGGATGCGGCCTCCGATGCCGGCGCCACCTTCAACCGGCAGGTCGACGAGCTGATCGCCGCCGGCGTGCGCGTGAGCGCCTGCGTCAACGCCGCCCGCGCCGACGGATCCGAGGAGGCGCTCCGCGAGCGCGGGCTCGATCTGCAGGTCGCGCGCGACGAGTTCCTCCGATTCACCCTGGAAGGCGCCACCGTCATCACCTTCTGAGCGACACCTCCTGAGCCGACGCGCCGATGTCACAACTCGTCCAACGTGCGCGTCAGACAGGATGTGAGCGTGGATCATCTGGTGAGTGACTTCGAGGCCGAGCGGCCGCGTCTGCTGGCGATCGCGGCACGGATCCTGGGCGGTCCGAGCGGCGCGGAGGACGTGGTTCAGGAGGCCTGGCTGCGGCTCGCCGGGGCGGATCCCGCGCCCGACAACGTCGCCGCCTGGCTGACGACGGTGACCACCCGGCTGTGTCTCGACCAGCTGCGCACCCGGCGGCATGCCTTCCCCACCGACGAGCTGCCCGAGATCCTGGAGACCGTCGATCCCGTGGACGGTCCCGAGGCCGACGCGGTCCTCGCCGATCGGGTCGATGCGGCGATGCTGGTCGTGCTCCACACCCTGTCGCCGATCGAGCGGGTGGCGTTCGTGCTGCATGACCTCTTCGGGGTGCCGTTCGAGGACGTCGCGGCCACCCTCGGCCGATCGCCCGCCGCCGTACGCCAGCTCGCCTCGCGGGCCCGCCGCCGTCTCCGGGGCGCGGACGTCGAGGCCGAGCGCAGCGAGCACCGTGTCGTGGTCGATGCGTTCCTCGAGGCCGCCCGCGGCGGCGACCTGCCGCGCCTGGTCGAGCTGCTGGCTCCCGACGCCGTGTTGCACGCCGACCCCGCCGGGGCCGCGATGGGCGCCGAGACCCGAACCGGCGCGGCTGCTGTCGCCGACCGGTTCAACGGCGCCCGCGGCGCCATGAACGTCACCGTCGACGGCTGGGCCAACGCCGCCTGGATCCATCACCGCGACGTGAAGGTCGCGTTCCTCTTCACCGTCGCCGACGGCCGCATCACCGACGTCGACATGGTCGCCGACGAGACCTCACTGGCCCTGATGGAGATCAGCGGCACCAGCAACCCCCACCACCAACCCTGAAGAAGCCTGCGGCCGCGACCGACGAACGGCGCCGCCGCAGGGGCGCTGCGTAAGCAACGCGCCGGACGAAGTCCGCTGCGCGGGGCGACGCCTGCCCCAAGGCGTGTGCCCGGCGGCGGTCGCGGACCTCAGGTCGCGGACTCAGGTCCCGCCGACTCATTCACCGGAACGCACGCCCGCACCAGATCCGCCAACGGCCCGAGCTGAGCACCCGCTGGGCCGTCCAGCTCAGTGCCGAACGCGCCGATCGAGAGCAGCACGTTGAGCAGCATCCCGTACGCGACGAAGTCACGGACCTGCTCATCGCTCCAGCCCGTGTCCCGCAGGGTCGCGAAGATCCGGCCCATCCCGTCACGGGAGGCGACCCCGATCTCCGGCACCGCACTCGCGGAGAAGCCGTGCATCAGGACGTGCAGGAAGTCGCTGTCGGCGAGCAGCTCGGTGTAGGCCTGCGCCATCCGCTCCTTGTCGTCCTCGCTGTCCGGGTCGAAGGCCCGCTCGTCCAGCACGGCGCGGAACGCGGCCTGGATCCGGTCGCAGGCGTGCGTGTAGACGGCGAGGAAGAGCTCGAGCTTGGTGCCGAACATCCGCACGACGTAGGGCTGGCTGACGCCTGCCTCCTTGGCGACGGCGTCGGTGCTGGTCCCGGCGTAGCCGCTCTCGGCGAACGCCCTGGTCGCGGCGGCCAGGATCAGCGCGCGGCGCTCCTCGGCAGGCATCCGGGTGTTCATGGTTGACATGTTATCAGTCGATTACTTACGGTGGTCGAGGTCTAAGTAATCATCCGATGCCAACAACTGAGGAGAACCGATGAGCACGCTCACCGAAGCGCCCGCCGGCGGCTCCGGCCGTCTCGCCGGCGCAGCCCGCCGCGCGCCGCTGTGGCTGACGATCGCCGCGGTCAGCCTGCCGATGTTCATGGCGACCCTGGACAACCTGGTCATGACCAGCGCGCTCCCGGTCATCCAGCAGGACCTCCACGCCAGCGTCAGCGATCTGTCCTGGTTCATGAACGCGTACACCCTCGCGTTCGCCACGTTCATGCTCCCGGCCGCGACCCTCGGGGACCGGATCGGACGACGCCGGGTGATGGTCGCCGGCATCGTCGTGTTCACCCTCGCCTCGATCGGCTCGGCCCTCTCCGACTCCTCGGGCACGCTGATCGCCGCCCGGGCGGTCCAGGGCTTCGGCGCGGCGGCGATCATGCCGCTCTCGCTCACCCTGCTCGCCGCCAACGTGCCGGACCGGCTGCGCCCGGCTGCGATCGGCATCTGGGGCGGGGTCTCCGGCCTCGGCGTCGCGCTCGGCCCGGTGGTCGGCGGCGCCGTCGTCCAGGGCATCAGCTGGCAGGCGATCTTCTGGCTCAACGTCCCGGTCGCGATCCTCGCACTGCCGCTGGTCATCGCCGCGGTCAACGAGTCCCGCGGATCCTGGCAGCGACTCGACCCGATCGGCACCCTGCTGCTGGGTGGCTCCGTCTTCGGCGGCATCTGGGGCATCGTGCACGGCAACGACGACGGCTGGGGCTCGCCCCAGGTCCTCGTCCCGCTGATCATCGCCGCGCTGCTCGTCCCGGCGTACGTCCTGTGGGCGGCCCGCCGCACCGACGCGGTGCTGCCGCTGCGGCTCTACCGCTCGCGCAGCTTCTCGGTCGCCAACCTGGTCTCCCTGGGCTTCACGGTCGGGATGTTCGGCGCTGTCTTCCTGCTCTCGCAGTACCTCCAGGTCGTGCAGGGCTACACCCCGCTCGGCGCGGGTGTGCGGACCCTGCCGTGGACCGCGGCTCCGATGGTGGTCGCCCCCATCGCCGGGGCCCTGACCGGGCGGATCGGCGCTCGTCCGCTGATGCTGGTCGGGCTCGCCCTCCAGGCGGGGTCGCTGGCGTGGTTCGCGTGGCTGACCGAGCACGGCTCCTCGTACGCCGCCTTCGTGCCGGCGCTGGCGATGGCCGGCATCGGCATGGGCCTGGTCTTCCCGACGATCTCGACGTCCGTGCTCGACGGGCTGCCGGACACGGACTTCGCGATCGCCAGCTCGGCCAACTCGACGATCCGGGAGTTCGGCGTCGCCCTCGGCATCGCGCTGCTCACGGCGGTCTTCCTCGGCAACGGCGGCCACATCGCCCCCGACGGCTACGCCGGAGCGATCGGTCCCGCACTGCTGACCGGCGCCGGAGCAGTCGCGCTCGCCTTCCTCGCCGCGCTCTTCGCTCCTCGGCGCAGCTAGCCGGGCCCCGGACGACGATCCGGACGACGACCCGACCGACGACCCGGACGGGGCGGTGGGCGACGCATCGACGTCCCCGCCGCCTCCTCCGCTGCGCGCCTCAGAGGGCCGAGCGGATCAGCGCGTCGTTGAGGTCTGTGCGGATGGTGAAGCGCGAGGTCAGGGTGAGCCCGGCGGCGGCAAGCCCGTAGTGGACGGCGGCGAGCGTGTCCTCACCGTGGATGCGCGCATGCGCGAAGGCCCCGAGCATGGTGTCGCCGGTGCCGGCCATGTCGACGTGGTCGGCCTCGATCCGCGGCGGCGGGACCCACCAGCGGCCACCCGGCGAGACCAGGAACGACTCGCGCTCCGGCCCGAGTCGCACCCAGACCGCCTGCACGCCGGTATCGAGGAGCCGGTCGACCGCCGCCTCGACCTCCTCCTTGGTTCCGGTCGGCATCCCGGTCACGGCGGCCAGCTCCGCACCGTTCGGATGGATGAGGTCGATCCGCGGCCCGAGGACCCCGCGCAGGCGCTGCAGCTTGGGGACGCTCACCGGCGCGAGCACCACCCGGACGTCGCAGCTCTCGGCGATGGCGAGCGCCTGCTCGACCGTCGCCGGCAGCAGGTTGCCGTCGAGGACGAGCAGGAGCGCACCGCGGATCAGGCTCGCCGCGGCCTCGACCATCAGCGGGGAGATCAGGTCGGCGGCCGCCATGTCCGAGACGCCGACCACCAGCTGGCCGTCGGGTGCGACGATCGCCGCGTACGTGCCGGTGCGGACCTCGCGCTCGCGCACCAGGCTGACGTCGACGCCGGCCTCGGCGGTGTGGTGCAGCAGCTCGGCTCCGAGCGGGTCGTCGCCGACGACGGAGACGAGGTGGACCCGTGTGCCGAGGCGGGCGATGACCTCGGCGATGTTACGACCGACACCGCCGGGGGACAGCTCGGAGGAGCCGATGTTGCTGGTGCCGGGGATCGGGGTGGAGACAGCGATGGCATGGAGGTCCATGTTCGCCGCGCCGATGACGACGACGTACGGCTCACTCAACGGCCGACCCCCAGGAGATTCACGCCGACAAGCATGACGGGCACCTGCCGTTTGGCTGCAAACGACCACCGCATCTCGGACAACTTTTTACGCGAGCAGGTCCGGGCCGAGGTCGCCGATCGACCGGGCGCCGACCAGGCCGAGGGTCAGGTCGACCTCGGCGACGACGTGCTCGAGGACGGCCCGTACGCCCGCCTCACCGGCGAGCGCGAGGCCGTAGACCCAGGGCCGGCCGAGCAGGACCGCGCGGGCACCGAGCGCGAGTGCCTTGACCACGTCGGCGCCGCCGCGTACGCCGCTGTCGAAGAGCACCGGCACCGCGCCGTCGACCTCTGCGACGACACCCGGGAGCGCGTCGAGCGAGCCGATGGCGCCGTCGACCTGACGCCCGCCGTGGTTGCTGACGACGATGCCGTCGACGCCGTGCTCGAGGGCCAGCCGCGCGTCGTCGCGGTGCTGGATGCCCTTCACCAGGATCGGCAGCCGCGTCATCGCACGCAGCCGGGCGAGATCGGGCCAGGTCAGGTCCGAGCGGGAGAAGACGTCGAGGAAGGTCTCCACCGCGGCGCGCGGGCGCGGATCGGTGAGCCCGGCCGCATCCGGCCAATGCCGACGAATCGAGCGCAGTGCGGCGATCGCGGCCGGGATCTGGGTCAGGCCGGGACGCGGGGTCCCACCCGCCGCCGGCGCGGCCACCCGCTCCTCGACCAGTGCCCGGAAGGCTGTGTCGGAGGTGTACTGCGCGATCCCCTGACCGCGGGCGAAGGGTAGGTAGCCCAGGTCGAGATCGTGGGTGCGCCAGCCCAGCACGTGGGTGTCGAGGGTGACCACGACGGCATCGGCGCCGATCGACTCCGCCCGACTCACGAACGACTCGACGACGCGCTCCTCGCGGCTCCAGTAGAGCTGG
Source organism: Nocardioides sp. JCM 18998 (assembly GCF_055391535.1). NCBI lineage: Bacteria > Bacillati > Actinomycetota > Actinomycetes > Propionibacteriales > Nocardioidaceae > Nocardioides > Nocardioides sp. JCM 18998. The sequence continues at coordinate 1,540,635 of NZ_AP043886.1, read as the reverse complement.
AAGAGCCGCGGCGTACGCCCGAGCGCGACGGCGGTCTCCTCCATCGGCACGCTGCCCTGCGTCGAGATCACCATCGGCACCTCGCAGGCGGCCGCGGCCCGGGCGACCGCGTGCTCGGCCTCGGGGTGCGCCATCTCGAGGACGCCGATCGGGGCGAGCAGCAGCGGCGAGGGCAGGGTGCGGCCGAGCAGCTCGACGGAGAGGTCGCGCTCCTCGACGTCGACTAGGTAGCGCGGCACCAGCCGGACCCGGTCGAGCGCCTCCCGGTTGGCGCGCACGGTCGCCTGGTTGCCCGCGCCGCCATGGACGTACGACCACGCCTCGGGGCGCATCGCCTTCTCGGCGGCGGCCTCGAGCGCGTCGCACGAGGTTGGCACGACGGGCCTGCCGCCGAAGAGGCCGGCGCGGTAGATGCGCCCCTGGATGTCGCGTCCGATGCTCACGAGCGCCACTCTGCCGCACCGGCCGGCCGGCCGTGACGCGGTGCCACCGCTACCGAGCCAGGGCACCGCCGAGCTCGGCGCCGGTCAGCGCGGCGAACATCCGGGTGCAGCGCTGGGTCATCGCGGCGGCGGTCTGGTCCGGGTGGTCGATCCACCAGCCGACGATGGCATCGACCATGCTCATCCAGACCGCGACACCGGCCGACACGTCGAGCGGGTCGCTCACCCCGACCAGGACGGCGAGCTCGGAGACGCCTTCGTCGGCCAGCGCGGTGATGCGCGCGGTGTAGGAGGCGCGTACGGCCGCGACCTCACCGGTGTCGGGCGCGGTCGGGTCGAAGATCAGCGGCCAGACCCAGGGCTGCGGCTCGAGCAGCACGAAGAGACCCTCCAGCGTCCTCAGGCCGCGCTCGAGGCCGACCACCCCGGTGCGCGCGATCCGCTCCATCTCGCCGGCGAGCTGCTCGCCCGTGCGCCGCAGCGTCTCGGTGAAGAGCCCCTCCTTGGAGCCGAAGTAGGAGTAGACCAGGGGCTTGGAGATCCCGGCCTGCTCCGCGACGGCGGCGACCGACGTCGCCGCGTAGCCGACGGTGCCGAAGATCCGGGTGGCCGCGGCCAGGATCTGCTCCTCGCGATCGGCGCGCGGGACGCCCTTGGTGCCGGCATTGGGTCGAGGCATGGAGAGAGCCTAGCCAGAGCATGTGACCCGGGGGTAAGTTACCCCAAGGTCATATCGCCGAGGAGGAGACCGCCGTGCACGACTTCTTCGATCCCACCCAGAACCCGGTGGGCTTCGCGATCCCGTTCTTCCTGCTCACGATCGCACTCGAGCTTGGTGCGCTGAAGTGGCTCGACCACGACGACAACGTCACCGGCTACGCCTTCAAGGACGCACGTACGTCCATCTTCATGGGGCTCGGCTCGCTGGTCACCTCGACGCTCTTCAAGCTGGCGTTCTTCTGGCTCTTCGTCGTGCTCTACGAGCACGCGGCGCCCTACCGGCTGCCCAACACGTGGTGGGCGTTCCTGATCACCGTCCTGGCGGTCGACCTGTCGTACTACTGGCAGCACCGCTTCGTGCACCGCGTACGGGTCGGCTGGGCGGCGCACCAGGCGCATCACTCCAGCGAGTACATGAATTTCGCCACCGCGCTGCGGCAGAAGTGGAACCCCTGGTTCGACGTGCTCTTCCTGGTGCCGCTCCCGCTGCTGGGCATGTCACCGGGGTGGATGTACCTCGGCCTCGGCATCAGCCTCGTCTACCAGTTCTTCGTGCACACCGAGATGATCGACCGCCTGCCCCGACCGATCGAGTACGTCTTCAACACGCCCTCGCACCACCGCGTCCACCACGGCTCGGACCCGATCTACCTGGACCGGAACTACGCCGGGATCCTGATCATCTGGGACCGGATGTTCGGCACCTTCCAGCCCGAGCTGCACCGCCCCACGTACGGCCTCACCTACAAGGTGGAGACCTACAACCTGATCAAGCTCGAGTACGGGCACTACGCCGACCTCTTCCGTGACGTCCGCAACGCCACCTCGTGGCGGGTCAGGCTCGGCTATCTCCTCATGCCGCCGGGCTGGGAGCCCACGCCCCGGGCGGCGCGGGTGACGGTGGGCACGGGGCAACACCACGCCTGACAGACTGACGCCATGAAGCGGCGGGTCTATGTCCACGTGGGGGCGCCCAAGACGGGCACGACATACCTCCAGAACCGGCTGACCGCCAGCCTCGGCGACCTCGCGCAGCACGACGTCCACTACGCGACGAAGCCGCTGCTCACCCCCAACCTGTTCCAGTTCCGCGCCTCGCTCGACCTGCTCGGCCGCACCGACTGGAAGGGCCCGATCGCCAAGTCCGACGGCGCCTGGGACGCGATGGCGAAGCGGGTCCGGCGCCACTCCGGGACCGTCATCCTCAGCCACGAGATCCTCGCCGGCGCCAAGCCCAAGCACGTGGCCCGACTGTGGAGCGACCTCGAGGTCGGTCGCGGGACCGAGCTGCACGTCGTCTACACCGCCCGCGACCTGGCCCGCCAGCTGCCGGCGGCGTGGCAGGAGGGCATCAAGCAGGGTCAGCGCTGGACCTTCGCCAGCTTCCTGGAGCGGTTCCAGGCCGAGAGGCTCTGGTTCTACAAGGTCTTCGACTTCCCATCGGTGCTGACCACCTGGGGTGCCGACCTGCCCCCGGAGAACCTCCACCTCGTCACCGTTCCGCCCGAGGGCGCCGGCGTCCCGAGCGACGAGCTGTGGCGCCGCTTCGCCGCCGCGTGCGACTTCGACCCGGCGTGGGGCACCCACGAGGGACCGCGCTCCAACCGCTCGCTCGGCATGGCCGAGACCCAGCTGATCCGCCGGCTCAACCGGCGGCTCGAGCGCTCCCAGCGTCCCGGGGGCGAGTACGACGGCCTCATCCGGATGATGCTCGCCGAGTCGGTGCTGGTCGAGCGGGAGAGCGAGCGCGTCCGGGTGCCCCCGGCGCTGCATCCGTGGCTCGACGAGCGCACCGAGCGCTGGATCGAGTGGGCCGAGCAGAGCGGCGTCGACGTGATCGGCACCCTCGACGACCTGCGAGTGCCCGCCCCCGACCCCGACCTGGTCTGGCGCGACCCCGACAAGGTCCGCCCCCGTGCCCAGCTCAACGCCGCCCTCGACGCCCTCGCCGCGATGACCGACGAGGCCGCCCGCCGCGGCGACCCTGGCGCGACCCTGGGCGCCAAGGTGAAGCGAGCCCGTGACCGGCTGGTCCGCCCGTGAGGTCCTCGGCCAGCTGGCTCGCGCACCTGCGAGCCGGCGGACGGACGCCCTGGGCGGCGTACGAGGGCGGCGACGCACCGTTCCGGCACCCGGTCCCGACGGGTGCCCAGCAGCTCGAGGTGCTGCGCCGGCTCAACACGATGGGCACCGTCTCGCCGGTTCTCGCCGAGCGGGTGCTGCGCGCCGATCTCGCCGGGCGTGGCCACGGCCTGCTGCGGCTGACCGAGGACGACAGCAGCGCGGGGCACCGCTTTGGGACCCCTCCGGTCGACCCCGCCGAGCTGTCGCACCGCGAGCTGCTGCGGGTCGCGATCGGCCTGATCGCCCAGGACGTCGTCGCGGCCGGCGTGCCGACGCCGCGCCCCACCAGGAGGCCACGCCTGCGGCGGGTCCGCTACCGCCTCAGCGGCGACCCGCTCATCGCGGTGCCCGCGCGTGAGGACCTGATCCGGCGCGGCTACCCGCAGGGCGGCGGTCGCGCGATCACGTTCCTGGTCGGCCGCGACATGCCGACGATGCTCGCCGACGCGTGGACGTGGCGCTCGCTGGTCAACGGCACCCCCGGCTGGGAGGTCTGGCTCAACAAGATCCAGCGGGCCGGGCGCCTGCCCGCCCGGGCCGACCTCGCCCGCCAGGCTCGCTGGTGGGCCAGGCACGTCGGCGGGCACAACGTACGGATCGTGACCGATCCCACCCTGCTGCCGCAGATCTTCCGCGTCGACGACGTCGCGCCGCCGCTCTCGCTCTCCGCGGACGCGGTCGAGCTGGCCCGGCTGGTGGCGCCGGTGGTGAGCCTCGATGCCGGCGACGCCCGCCCGGACCTGATCGTGCACGGTCTGGCACCGCGGCTCGCCTCCTCGCCGGGCGCCCCGTTGGCCGTACCGGAGCGTTGGCAGGGGTGGGTGGCCGAGCAGGCCCGGCTCGCGCACCAGGAGCTGACCGGCGGCCACTACGCTGTGCTCGGCGATCCCGACCTGATCCTCGCCCCCTCGGCCACCACGGGGACCGGGCCAGCACGATCAGGCGGGGTACCCACGGAGTCCGCGGTCCTCGCCCTCGCCCTCCGGACCCTGCTGGAGAACGACCCCGACTCGCGGGTGGAAGGAGCCTGACATGGCCAGTCGCGTCCTGCTGCACGTCGGCACGCCCAAGACCGGAACGACGTTCCTGCAGGACGTCTGCTTCCGCAACCGCGACCTGCTGCGCGAGCACGGCATCCTCTATCCCGCCGACCGCTTCGACGCTCACTTCCTCGCCGCGCTGGACCTGATGCGGCTGCCGTGGGGCGGCCTCGAGCGTCAGGCCGTCGGTGCCTGGGACCGGCTCGCCGCGGAGGTACGGGCGTTCGACGGAACCGCGATCGTCAGCCACGAGATCCTCGCCCGGGCGACCGCGGCGCAGACCCAGCGCGCGCTGGAGTCGCTCGGCCTCGGCTCCGGGACCGAGATCCACCTGCTGCTGTCCGCGCGCGACCTGGTCCGCCAGATCCCGGCCGAGTGGCAGGAGAACGTCAAGCACCGCACCGTCACCTCCTACGGCGACTTCCTCGCCGAGCTGGGTGAGCCGAGCCGCAACGGCTCGATCGCGCCGTGGTTCTGGGCGGTGCAGGAGCTGCCCGACATCCTCGACCGGTGGCGCGCCGGCGCGGGTGAGATCGGCCTGCCGCCGGAGCGGGTGCACCTGGTGACCGTGCCGCCGCCCGGCTCGCCTCGCGACCTGCTGTGGGAGCGCTTCGTGGCCGCCTTCGGGCTGAGCGAGGTCCCGCTGGACCTGGGCACCGATCGTGCCAACATCTCGCTCGGCGTGCCGGAGACCTACCTGCTGCGCCAGGTCAACGTGCTGGCCAACGACCAGGTCGAGCCGGCCGACTACCGCGGGCTGGTGCGCGAGCTGCTCGCCCACCGCACGCTGTCGGCGCGCACCGACTCACCGCGACTCGGGCTGCCGCCGGAGGTCTATCCGTGGGCGGCGTCCCTGACGTCGGCCTGGGCGCAGGAGCTGGGTCGCCAGGGGTACGACGTGGTCGGGTCCCTGGACGAGCTGACCGGCGCCCAGCCGGCGTCGTACTCCGATCCGGACGCCCCGGACCTGGCCCAGGTCGTCGACGCCGCGGCGACCTCGATCGTGGCGCTGGTCCTGGACGTCGGGCGGTGGCGCACCAACGAGGCGCACCTGCGCGATGAGATCGACGAGCTGCAGCGTCAGCTGGCCGAGGCCCGCCGCACCCCGTACCTGAAGGCGAAGGAGGCGACCTTCCGCCTCCTCACCCGCAGCTGGCTCGGTCGCAAGGTGATCGGCGCCTATCACCGGGCGCGGGGCAGCAGCTCCCGCTTGGCGTAACGGCCGATCTGCCAGGTGAAGAACGCGTCGGTGCTGCCGGCGACGACGCCGCCGACCAGCGGTACCTTGCGGCCGGCGGCCAGGGCGAGCCGCTTGCCGGTGACCCGGGCGATCAGCTCCGTGGCGACCATCGAGGTGATCTGCTTGGTCAGCATCGGGTCGTGCACCGGGGCCGTCGCGGTCGCCATCGGCGGGGCCGGGAGGCGCCCCTGCTTGACCAGCCGGTCGACCCGGTCCGTGCCGAGCAGCGAGAGCAGGATGGCGTTGCGGACCCGCGGGTCCTCCAGGCCGTAGCCGCGCAGGTGCGCGATGCCGGCCACGAGGCGCGCCTGGATCATGGTCAGCTCGGTCAGATTGACCGGGATGGTGACCGGCGCGGTCACGATGCCGCCGAGGTTGGTGGCGAACCCGCCGGCCGCGGCGTAGGCGACATGGTTCTCGATCAGCTCGCGGATCGCCTTGGGGACGCTGCCGTCCTGCTCCTCGAGCTGCTTCTCGGCCGCGGCCGCCGCGCCCGGGATCGGGCCCGCGCCGACGATCGCGCGGGTGAGGGCGATCTGGACGAAGCTGCCGGTCACGCCGGGCGCGAGCTCGACCACCTTGGGAGCGAGGGCGGTGCCGACACTCAGGGCGACCTTCTTGGCAGCGGGCATGCCACCAAGTCTACGGAGGAGTAACAACCGGCCGTCGAGGTGCGAGCGGAGCGAGCCGCGGAGGGGGCCACGACGTCCCGCTGTAGGTTCGGGCCGTGCCGATCGAGCCCGCCGCCTCCCCCTGGATGCTGCCCGACCTCCGCCTGCCCCGGCTCGATGCGCAGCTCGACGACATGGTGGCGATCGGCGCCGATCTGGCGCCGGGCACCCTGCTGGCGGCGTACCGGCTCGGGCTCTTCCCGATGCCCGGTGACGAGCCGGGCGAGATCCTGTGGTTCTCGCCGGTCTTCCGCGGCGTTCTTCCGCTGGACGGGCTGCGGGTGACGTCCTCGCTGCGCAAGTCGATGAAGCACTTCGAGATCCGGGTCGACACGGCGTTCCGCGAGGTGATGACGGCCTGCGCCGACCCGGCCCGCGACGGCGGCTGGATCGACGCGGAGTTCATCGAGGCGTACGTGGAGCTGCACCGGCTCGGCTGGGCGCACTCGGTCGAGGCCTGGCGGGACGGCGAGCTGGTCGGCGGGCTGTACGGCCTCGAGATCGGCGGGCTCTTCGCCGGGGAGTCGATGTTCCACCGCGCCCGGGACGCCTCGAAGGTGGCGCTCGTGGGACTCGTGGAGCGGCTGCGCGCCGCCCCCGGAGCGCGGGTGCTGGACGTGCAGTGGCGTACGGACCACCTCGCGACGCTCGGCGTGGTCGAGGTGGCGCGCTCCGACTACCTGGAGCTGCTCGACGAGGCGCTTGCGTCCCCGCCGGCGCTGGAGGGGTAACACGATGTTCGGGTGGGGTAGCAGCGTGCTGCAACGCGCTGCTACCTCCGTGAACATCGTGTTACCCCACCCCGACACCGTGTTACCCGCGCGGTCGCCGACCGCGCACCCCCTCACGCGACGCTCGGGGTCTCGCCCGTCTCGCTGACCATGGGGCGGCCGGCGGCCTCCCAGTCGAGCATCCCGCCGGCGAGGTTGACCGCGTCGTGGCCGTTCTGGTTGAGCCAGGCGACGGCCTGCGCGGAGCGGCCGCCGACCCTGCAGGTCACCAGCAGCTGGCCCTCGGGCAGCTCGCCGACCCGGACCGGCAGCACCGAGAGCGGGATGTGGATCGCGCCCTCGATGTGGCCTGCCTGCCACTCGAAGTCCTCCCGGACGTCGAGGACGGGGACGGGGCACGGGTCGGGGACGCCGGCGACCTCGACGGTGGGGATGCTCATGGGTGACTCCTACTTCAGCAGCTTGGACATGCGACGGTCGGCCAGCGGCTTCCCGCCGGTCTGGCAGGTCGGGCAATACTGCAACGACGAGTCCGCGAAGCTCACCTCACGGACGATGTCGCCGCAGACCGGGCAGGGCTTGCCGGTCTGCCCGTGCACGGCGAGGTGCGATTTCTTCTCGCCCTTCAGCTCGCTCGCCGCCAGCCCCGTCGAGCGGGCGACAGCGTCGGCGAGGGTGTCCCGCAGGGCGGCGTACAGGGTCGAGAGCTCGTCGTCGGTGAGCGAGTCGGAGGGCTTGTACGGCGACATCCGCGCCGCGTGCAGGATCTCGTCGGAGTAGGCGTTGCCGATCCCGGCGATGGTGCCCTGATGACGCAGCACCCCCTTGAGCTGCTTGCGCCCCGCCTCCTTCAGGATCGCGGCGAGGACGTCGATGGTGAAGTCGTCGCTCATCGGCTCGGGGCCGAGCGACGCGATCCCGGGCACGTCGAGCGGGTCGTGGACGACGTAGAGCGCCAGCGACTTCTTGGTGCCGGCCTCGGTGATGTCCAGCCCCTCCTCGGAGTCGAGCACCACGCGAGCGGCCAGGGTCGACTTCGGCGAGGGCTTCGGCGGGATCGACGGCACCTCGTCGCGCCACCGCACCCAGCCGGCCCGGGCGAGGTGCAGGACGAGGTGGATCCCCGAGGCCTCGATGTCGAGGAACTTCCCGTGCCGGGTGACGTCGTCGACCAGCGTCCCCTCGAGTGCGGACAGGGGCGGGTCGAACGTCTTGAGCGCGCTGAACTGCGCGATGTGGACCTTCGTGATCGCCCGATCCTTCAGCCGACCACGCAGGTCGGCGGCGAGCGCTTCCACCTCGGGCAGCTCCGGCATGCGCCCCACTTTATGATCACGACCGTGAATCAGCAGGACGAGAGCCGTGTCGAGTGGGCGCCGGCGATCCCGATCGCGTTCCTGACCTTCCTCGTGGGGGTCTTCCTGTGGCCGGTCGTCGCGGTGGTCGCGGTCGCCGCGCTGGTGACGTTGGCCGTACGGGCCCGGCGCCGGCAGTGGACGGCGCTCACCTTCGCCTGCGTCGGCTGCGCCGGCGGCGCGGTCCTGCTCGCCCTCTTCCTCCTGGTCAGCAACGTGACCGGCGGGGTTCGCTGACTTCGCCGGGCGAACGGACCACCATGGCTGTCATGAGGCCCCAGGTCGTCGCGCACCGCGGCGCCAGCCACGAGCTCGCCGAGCACACCCTGGGCGCGTACGTCGAGGCGCTCGACGTCGGCGCCGAGGCCCTCGAGTGCGACGTCCGGCTGACCGCCGACGGCCACCTCGTCCTGGTCCACGACCGTCACCTGAAGCGCACCGCGCAGGCCCAGGGACTCGTCTCCGAGATGACGTTGGCCGAGCTCGAGCAGTTCGACTTCGCGGCCTGGAAGAAGGCCGAGGGCGGCACCGAGGAGCCGGACCGCGACGTGCGGCTCGATCGGGTGCTCACCCTGCGGAGCCTGCTCGAGACGATCCGCGACTACGACCGCCGGGTCGAGATCGCGATCGAGGCCAAGCACCCCACCCGGTACGGCGGCCTGACCGAGCGCAAGCTCGCCGAGATGCTGCGCGCGTTCGGCTGGGACGAGCCCGGTGCGCCCGTACGGGTGATGTCGTTCAGCTATGCCGCGCTGCAGCGGATGGAGCGGTTGACGCCCCGGGTGCAGCTGGTCCAGTTGGTCGACCGTGCCCAGTACTGGCCGACGCTGCGCCAGATCGTCTCGCCGGAGTGGATCATCGGGCCGGGCATCGACGAGCTGCGTGAGCACCCGCGGTTCGCGCGCCGGCTGCTGCTCGACGACAAGCGGCTGCACGTGTGGACGGTCAACACCGACGACGACCTCGAGCTCTGCCTCGATCTCGGCGTCGAGGCGGTCATCACCGACCGGCCGGCCTACATGCTCGAACGGCTCACCCGGCTCTCCTGAGCTGCCTCGCGGCGGGCGTCAGCGGGCGAAGCCCTCCGCGCGCCGCATCACCTCGCGCAGGAACGACGGCAGCTCGGCCGGGTCGTCGATGAACTGCGAGGGCTTCACGCAGAACGTGGTGAACCCCTGCTCGATCTGCTCGGCGATCGGCGCCATCGCCGCGCCGAGGTCGGCGCAGGTGTCGTCGTCGGGGAAGGTCGCGCGCGTCCCGCCGACCATCTCGATCTGCGAGGCGTCTCGGCCGGCGTCGGTCATCGCGGTGCGGAGCATCGCGAGGTCGTCCGCGGTCGGAGTGCCGAACGGGTGGAAGCCGTGTCCGTAGCGGACCAGCCGCTCGAGGACCGGGCCATGCACGTGCTGCCCGCCGAACCACAGCCGCGGGCCCTCGGGCCGGTACGCCTTCGGCTCGAGGTAGACGTCGGTGAAGTCGAAGAACTCGCCGTGGAAGCTCGCCGGGGTCTCGCGCCACAGCAGGTCGAGGATCTCCAGCTGCTCGTCGAGGATGCGTCCGCGTCGCCCGAACGGCACCCCGAGGGCGGCGTACTCGTCACGGCTCCAGCTCACGCCCGGCTGCACCACGAGGCGGCCCTCGGAGAGCAGGTCGAGGGTGCCGAGCTCGCGAGCCAGCAGCAACGGGTGGCGCAGCGGCGCAAGCACGGCGCTCGCGACCAGCCGGATCCGCGAGGTGGCCGCGGCGATCGCGCTCAGCAGCAGGAGCGAGCTGGGCCACGGCGTCGCCGGGTCCTGGTTGCCGGGGGCGGCGTACGCCCGCGGATTGGCCATCACGCCCAGGGCGCCGGCGTCGGGGCCGAGCACGACGTGCTCGCTCAGCATCACCGAGTCGAAGCCGGCGTCCTCCGCCTCGCGCGACCAGCGCACCAGGGCGGGCAGGTCGCGGCCGTCGGCGAGGGTCCAGTTCTCGCTGAGGATCAGCAGCATCCGGGGAGTGGCGGGCATCGGACGCCTCCTATCGTTTGGATACGAACAATAGGAGGCCATGTCCGCGGCCACAACCGTTCGGCCGTCCCGACCGCATAGGCTTGCTGCTCGTGTCCAAGAAGAACCGCTCCCGCAACGTCCCGTCCGCTCCGGCCGAGGGCGGCATCAGCAAGAACGCGCCCTGCCCCTGCGGCTCCGGCAAGCGCTACAAGGCGTGCCACGGTGCGCCCGGTGGCGCCGGCGTCTTCGTCGCCCGCCCGTTCCAGGGGCTGCCGAACGAGGCGGACCTGGTCGCGATGCGCGAGCTGGTCCCGTCGGCCACCATCGCGGTGACGATCAAGGGGTACGAGGACACTCCCGTCCAGCTGGGCACGCTGCTCCCGCTCGCCGCCCCGGCGATGCGTCGCGACAGCGGCCAGGTCTGGGCCGGCCTCCAGGTCCAGCACAACTTCGGCGACGTCTCCCGTGAGGTCGCTGCCGCGCTGCTCAAGGCTCTCGAGGCCGACGAGTCCGGGATCCACGGCCTCACCGAGAACCCGGGCGAGGGCCCGCGCCTGCAGGACCTCATCACCGACACGGCGCTCACCGTCACCGTGCACGACGGCTTCGAGTGGTGGATCGCCGACGTCGAGGACCAGGAGGGCCTCGAGGGCGCGCTCCAGCAGGCGAACTCCGCCGCGCTCCCGACCGCCCGTCTGACCTCGGTCGACGCGGCGTACTGGACCTCCACCGGCTCCAAGGAGCACCTGCGCTGGGTGATGCCGGAGAACGAGGACGCTCTCCTCACCGCACTCGCCCGCCTGCACGTCTCCGGTGCCGACGTGATCGTCCCCGGCTCGCGCTTCATCGGCATGTTCCGCGCCCACGGCCTGCTCGCCCCGGTCTGGGACCTCCCGATCGGCACCGGCGCCGAGGCGCTCGAGGAGCCGGCCGTCGCCTTCAAGAAGGCGCTCGACGCCGCGCTCGCGGACACCTCGGCCCTCACCGACGAGGTCCGCTCGGCCCGCAACGGACTCGCCGGGCGGCAGGTCGCCATCCGCTGATCGGGTTAGTCCGGGACGTTTGGTGGGGTGAAGGCTCACCCGGACAGCCAGAACGTCCCGGACTATCCGGCTCTACGCCGCAGGAGGCGCGCCTTCTGCCAGCCGTCGAGCCGGCGCCGCTGCTCGACGGTGACCGTCGGCGTCCACCACGGCGGCGGCTCGATCGTCCATGCCCGCCTCTCCGGCGGCAGGAACCGGGAGCGCGATCGCGCCTCGCGCACCCGCTGCAGGTACGGACCGGGATCGCGGCGATCGGTCGCCGTCATGGTCACCCCCTCGAGCCCCAGCCTGCGCAGCGCCGCCTCCCGCTCGATGTCGCTCGAGCGCCGGTCGCGATCCAGGTGCACGTCGCCGTCGTACTCGCCGTACAGGCCCGCCTCCACATCGAGCAGATCCGGCGTCACGACGAACCGTCCGTCGCGATCGAAGACCGGGCGATTGCTCACCACCCTCGGCAGCCGGAGGTGAGCGGTCCAGAGAAGCCTCATCTCGGACTCCATCGGTGACCAGCTGTTCTCGTCAGCCCACCCGATCGCCCGACGCATCTGCTCGACGCCGGTCCACCCACGCAGCTCGTCGGCGGCGTAGGCCGCCAGCTCGGCGATGCTGACCAGGTCCGCCGCCGCGGCCATGTCGAGCACCCGTACGGCAGCCGCCAAGCCGCGCGCATGGCGGATCTCGAAGCCGACCGAGCGGACGTGCCTCGTGAGCGGCATGCCGTCGAGGGAGATCAGGTCGCGCGGAGCCAGCCGCTCGGCCGAGATCCTCAGCCCGTTCTGCGGGCGCACGGCGTGGTTCGACACCGCCAGCGGCACGTCGAGCAGCTGTCCTCGGGGTGCCGAGCCGTCGACGTAGTCCGCGCCTGCCCAGTGAAGAGCAGCCCAGCCGGTGACCCCGGCGAACGGCGGGAGCACCGCGGCCGCCTCCACGATCCGCTGGGCCACCGGGTCGTCGTACTCCCGGGCGGGGACGTACAGGCCACGACGGCAGCGCCGCCATCGCGGGGAGCGTGCCTGCGCGCGGGTCGGCCCGTTCGATCCGGTCGGATCGATCGGCACCGGCCTCTCGACGCCCGGGCGCGCGAGACCGCGCAGCGGGTCGTACGTCTCCGAGGTCACGTCTCGAGGGTCGCGCAGAACCCGGATTCCTCGCGCGCTCTCTCCACAGGTTCCGTTCACGCCGATAGTCCGGGACGTTCTGGCTGTCTGGCTGGTTCGGACCCCCGCCAGACAGCCAGAACGTCCCGGACTATCCGGTCGTGCGCACGAGGTACGGCTGCAGCCGCGCGTAGCCCTTCACCGACGTACGCCGCAGGCTGCGCACCGTGAGGTCCGCCACCTCGCGCAGCGCGTCGGCCGCGCCCTGGTCGACGAGCACCGCGTCGGGGCGTGCGATCGTGGTCAGGCGCGAGGCGATGTTGACGGTCGGGCCGAAGACGTCGCCGAGGCGACTGACCACCTCGCCGTATGCGATCCCGGCCCGGACCTGCGGGAACGAGCTCTCCTCGTCCGCGCCGAGGGCCGTCATGGCAAGCGCGATCCGGGTGGCCCCCTCGGCGCTCTCGGCGACGTAGAGGACGGCGTCGCCCAGGGTCTTGATCACCCGTCCGCCGCGCTCGACGACCAGCCCGGTGCAGACGTCCTCGAACCCCTCGAGCCACGCCACCAGCTCCTCCTGGCTCAGCGACTTGCTGCGCGAGGTGTAGCCGACGATGTCGACGAAGCCGACCGCCAGCGCCGTGGTCGCGCCGTCGAGGGACATCAGGCCGCGGCTGATGACCGAGGCGAGGTGGCGACGCCAGATGTAGGTCTGGAGGTACTCGACCCGCGGCAGCACCTCGGCGGCGAGGGTGGCCGCCTCCTCCGGGCCCGCGCCACGGTCGGCCGCGACATCGGCGAGCAGCGCCGTCTGCCATTCGGCGAGGCGGGCGAAGGAGCGTCCCAGGGTGCGGACGAGGGCGGCCTGGCGCTCCTCGTTGAGCACCCCGAGCGAGATCAGGTCCTGGGTCAGGCGCAGGGCCTCCTGGTCGGCCGAGGTGAAGGCGATGTCGTCGGCGGCCGGCAGCGGGAAGCCGAGCAGGCGCCACAGCTCGTTGGCGTGCTCGACCGAGAGCCCGGCCGCCTCGGCGACGGCGCCCTGGGTCAGGCTCGGAGCCTCACCGAGGATGTAGCCCTCGACGAGCTCGACCAGCTCCGCCTCCGCCTCCCGAGCGGCATCCGGATCGCTCAGGACCGACCGCCGAAGCGATCGGCGGCGACCTTCTCCAGGGCGTCGTGGAAGGCGGGCATCTCGACCTCCAGGCGCCGCAGCGCCTCCGGGGTGAGGTGGATCAGCTCGAGCGGCGTGAGCGCGATGATCGAGGCGTTGCGCAGCTTCTGGTTGAGGATCGCTGCCTCCCCGATGATGTCGCCGGGGCCGGCCTGCGCGATCTCCTCGCCGTCGCGTCGGACGCTCACGGTGCCGTCGAGGATGATGTACGCCTTGTCCGGCGGGGTGTCCTTCGAGATCGGCGCCCAGCCGGCGGGCAGGTTGACCACCGTGCCGGAGCCGCTGATCTTGGCGATCTGCGCCGGGGTGAACATGGAGAAGAAGGTGTCGCTCACGAATGGCCCCTTCGGGGTGGGAGAAACCGGTTTCAGCTGCTCCAACGATGCACCCGTCAGCGGGCTACGAGGCTCAGGCGATGACCTCGACCAGGGTGAAGATGCCGAGCACCAGGCAGATCGCGGCTCCGGCGAAGTGCAGCACGTGCAGCGAGATCCAGCGCAGCAGCTGCTTGCCGACGACGACGGCGAGGCCGCTGACCACGAGCAGGGCGCCGAGCGCACCGATGAAGATCGAGACCGGGTGGTGGTTCTTGGCGACCAGCGAGATGGTCAGCAGCTGCGACAGGTCGCCCCACTCGGCGGCGAAGAGCACCATGAAGGACGCGAAGATCTGACGCAGGCCGGCGGCGGGCTTGGCCTTCTCGGCGAACTCGTCACCGTCCTCGTCCGCGTTCTGGTGGCTGCGGCCCTCGCGGAAGAGGATCACCGCGCCGGCGAGGAACATCAGGCCGGCGATGGTGTGGACCAGGTCGGTCGGCAGCAGGGTGGCGACCCGTCCGACGGCGACGGCGATGATCGTCTGGACCGCGAAGGCGAGACCGACGCCGATCCATACGAAGAGCGGTCGGTACTTCGTGGCCAGGACGAGGGTCGCCAGGAAGGTCTTGTCGGGGAGCTCGACGACGAAGATCGAGACGAACGCGAGCGCGACCAGACCGATATCCACGTGCAAACCGTACGGGGTGTTCTTCACCGTGGCCCCATTGTCGCCGCGCGCGCAGGGGTGTGGACTGAGGCCATGCCCACCTTCGACTCCTACGCACAGGGAACGCCCTGCTACGTCGAGCTCATGACGCCCGATCAGGGCGCCGCCCAGGCCTTCTACCGCGACCTGTTCGGCTGGTCGATGGCCGAGATGCCGGTCGGCGAGAACGGTGAGACCTACGCGACCGCCTCGCTCGAGGAGGCCGTCGTCGCCGGCCTGGCCGGCCAGATGCCCGAGCTGGCCGGGCACCCCGCGTTCTGGGGCGTGTACCTGGCCGCGGGCGACGTCGACGCCGTGGCCGGAGCGGTCGAGGCCGCCGGCGGCACGGTCGAGGCCGGCCCGTTCGACGTGATGGAGCTGGGCCGGATGGCCTCGATCCAGGATCCGAGCGGCGCCCGCGTCAACCTGTGGCAGGCCAAGAGCGCCGTCGGCACCGAGCGGGCCAACGAGCCCGGCACGCCGATCTGGAACGAGCTGGTGTCACCGGACCTCGCGACGGCCACCGCGTTCTACGCGACGATCCTGGGCGTGACCTGGGAGGACTCCCCGATGCCGGAGGACTCCGGCATCCAGTCCTACAAGACGCTCAACGTCGAGGGCCGGGCCGTTGCCGGCGCGATGCCGCCCATGATGGAGGGCATCCCGCCGCACTGGAACGTCTACTTCAACGTCTCCGACGTCGCGGCGAGCATCGCGAAGGTGGAGTCGCTCGGCGGCCAGGTGCTTGCCCCGGCCTTCGACGTACCGGAGGTGGGGCGTCTCGCCGGGCTCACCGATCCCCAGGGCGGGGTCTTCTGGCTGATGGGTCCGTCGCCGGACGCCGCCTGACCGGGTGCGGCTGATCGGGCGCGGCTGATCGGGATCAGGCGCGCTGGGGGCTGGCCGGGTAGACCCCGAGGATCTTCACGTCCGTGGTGAAGAAGGCCAGCTCCTCGAGCGCGTGCTTGAGGCCGACGTCGTCGGGGTGGCCGTCGACCTCGGCGAGGAACTGGGTCGCGGTGAAGTGGCCGTCGACCATGTAGGACTCGAGCTTGGTCATGTTGACGCCGTTGGTGGCGAAGCCGCCGAGCGCCTTGTAGAGCGCGGCGGGGATGTTGCGCACGTTGAAGATGAAGCTCGTGACCACGGGGCCGTTGCCGGCGGGTGCCTGGATGAGGTCGCGGGAGAGCACCACGAAGCGGGTGGTGTTGTGGTCCTCGTCCTCGACGTCCTCGGCGAGCACGTTGAGGCCGTAGATCTCGGCGGCCATCGGCGGGCTGATCGCCGCCATCGAGGGGTCACCCGCCTCGGCGATCTCGCGGGCCGCACCGGCGGTGTCGCCCGAGATGACCGGCGTGAGGCCGTGCTCCCGGATGACCTTGCGGCACTGGCCGAGCGCGTGGACGTGACTGTGCACGGTCCGTACGTCCGCGAGGGAGACGCCCGGGAGCGCCATCAGGTGGAACCGGATCCGCAGGAAGTGCTCGGCGATGATGTGCAGGCTCGAGGACGGCAGGAAGTGGTGGATGTCGGCGACCCGGCCGGCGAGCGAGTTGTCGATCGGGATCATCGCCAGGTCGGCGGTCGGCTCGGCGCCGTCGATCCCCTCGACGGCGGCGAAGACGTCCTCGAAGGAGGCGCACGGCACCGACTCCAGCTCGGGGTACTCCCGCTGGCAGACCATGTGGGAGTTGGAACCGGGCTCGCCCTGATAGGCGATGCGTCGAGGCTGGGTCACAGCCTGAGTTTAGAGTCGGGCCTTGTGCTGGCTGCTGTGAGTCTCGTCGTCGCCCTCGCCGCCCTCGCTCTCGCGGGCCTGCTGTGGAAGGAGCGGCACGACACGCGCGTGCGGCTGACCTCGACTGCGACACCGCTCCCCGAGGACGTGCTCGGTCTGCGCCAGGAGGTCGCCGCGCTGCGCCTGGAGAGCGCGCAGGCGCTGCGACACCTCGCGATCGTGCGCTACGACGCCTTCGGCGACATGGGCGGCCACCTGTCCTGGTCGCTCGCGCTCGCGGACGACGCCGGCGACGGCGTCCTGCTCACCAGCATCCACGGGCGCAACGACGCACGCTCGTACGCCAAGACGATCGCCGCCTGGCGCTGCGACACCCAGCTGTCGCCGGAGGAGGAGCAGGCGCTCGGCCAGCTGCGGAAGTGACCGCCCCCGGGGTCGCCGAGCTTGTCGAGGCGCCTCGACAGGGTCGCCGAGCTTGTCGAGGCGCCTCGACGGGCTCGGCGACCGTAGTCAGCGGGGGACGCGGACCAGCAGCCGGGCGTGGAGGCACGTCATCCGCAGCTCGCGGCCCTCGCCGACGGTGTCGCCGTCGAGCTGGCGCGGGGTGTCGCGGTCGGCGCGTACGACGATCTCCTGCCCGCGCATCCGGTTGACCAGGTCGTCGGTCTCGGGGCGCTTGGTGAGCACCCGGAAGGCGAGCGGCAGCCACGACCAGAACCGCTGGGGGTAGAGCAGCACCACGTCGAGCAGGCCGTCGTCGATCTGCGCGTCCGGGATGAGCGGCATGCCGGCGGTCAGGGTGCCGACGTTGCCGACCACGATGGTCCGGGCCCGGTGCTTGGTGAACTCCCCGCCGTCGACCGAGATCGCGACCTTGACCGCCGGGAACATCAGCGCCTTGAGAGCGGACAGGACGTACGCGATCCAGCCGACCCGCTTCTTCAGGTCCTCGTTGACGCCGTCCATGATCGCCGCGTCGAAGCCCATCCCGGCCATCACCAGGAAGTGGGTGTCCTCCATCCCGTCCCCGGAGACCTCGACCAGGTCCACGGCGCGGTCCTGACCGGTCAGGGCGACGTCGATGGCGGCGCGCAGGTAGAGCGGGATCGCCAGGTTGCGGGCGAGCAGGTTGCCCGTGCCGGCCGGGATGATGCCGACCGGGATACCGGTGCCGGCGAGCTCGGCGCAGACCTCGCGGACCGTGCCGTCGCCGCCGCAGACCATCACCAGGTCCGCGCCCGCGACCGAGGCCGCGGCCGCCATGCCCGTACCGGAGTCGTCGACCTCGGTCATGTGCCAGACCGGCTCGTTCCAGCCCGCCTCGACCGCCATCGTGGTCACGATCGCCTGGAACTGGCCGACCGACTCGACCTTGATCGGGTTGAGCACGACGTGCAGCTTGCGGCCCGTCGGGACCGTCTGCACCAGCGGGACGAAGTGGATCGCGTGCGAGACCGGCACCGGGGAGTAGAGCGCGAAGCCGACGAGCACCAGGCCGGCCCCGAACAGCGGGCCGCCGAGGACGTCGGTGACGTGGTGGCGACCCAACAGCAGCCGGTCCAGCGCGATCACCCCGGTCGCCACGACGCACGCGGTGATCGCGAGCCGGCGCAGCGGCGCCTTGCGGATGAAGACGACCGCCAGCACGATCAGGACGCCGAAGAACGAGGCGGCGTGCAGGGCGTGGCCGCTGGGGTAGGAGAGCCCGACGTACGGGTGCGCGCCGACCTGCCACTCCGGCCGCGGCCGGTCGACGAGGTGCTTCATCCCCTGGTTGACCAGCAGCGATGCGATGTTGACGCCGAGCGCCCAGCCGGCGGCCCGCCGGTAGCCCTTCACCCACAGCGCGATCGCCAGGACGAGGTTGTAGACCACGAACGGCCAGAACTCGAAGGCCTGCTCGATCCCGCGCGCGAGGTGGTAGAGCCAGCCGCTGTCCACGACCAGGGGCTTGCCGACGGCACGGTCGAAGCCGTCCGTCGCCCCGGCGGCAACCAGGATCGCCAGCACCACGCCGAGGGCCAGGCAGACCAGCCCGGCGGTGAGGACTTTGGTGACGTGGAGACGGCGGTCGAGCACGGGCGACAGGATACGGCCGACGGCCGTTAGGCTTCGTCTCGTGATCGACCCGCGCATCCTCCGTGACGAACCCGACCGAGTCCGCGCCTCGCAGCGCAAGCGTGGCGCGAGCGAGTCCGTCGTCGATGACGCGCTGGCCGCCGACCAGGCCCGCCGGACGTCCATCCAGACCTTCGAGGACCTGCGTGCGGAGCAGAAGGTGCTCGGCAAGCAGGTCGCCCAGGCCAAGGGCCCCGACGCTGCTGCCGTGAAGGCTGAGCTTCTTGCCCGTACGAAGGCGGTCGCGGCTCAGGTGAAGGAGGCCGAGGCCGCGCAGCGCGAGGCCGAGGAGGCCTGGAACGCCGCCCTGAAGCGGATCGCCAACCTGACCGCCGAGGAGACCCCGGCCGGCGGGGAGGACGACTTCGTCGTCCTCGAGACCGTCGGCACCCCCCGCGACTTCGTGGCCGAGGGCTTCGAGCCCCGCGACCACGTCGAGCTCGGCAAGCTGCTCGGCGCGATCGACCTCGAGCGCGGCGCCAAGGTCGCCGGCTCGCGCTTCTACTTCCTCACCGGCGTCGGCGCCGAGCTGGAGTTCGCCCTGATCAACCTCGCGATGGAGCAGGCCCGTGAGGCCGGCTTCATCCCCGTGATCGCCCCCGCGCTCGCCCGCCCCGAGGCGATGGCCGGTACGGGCTTCCTCGACCAGGTCGAGGACGGCGTCTACAAGATCGAGGGCGACGACCTCTACCTCGTCGGCACCTCGGAGGTGCCGCTCGCCGCGTACCACTCCGACGAGATCCTCGACGCCTCGATCCTCCCGCGCCGCTACGCCGGCTACTCGTCCTGCTTCCGCAAGGAGGCCGGCTCGGCGGGCAAGGACACGCTCGGCATCATCCGGGTCCACCAGTTCGAGAAGGTGGAGATGTTCGTCTACACCTCGCTGGAGGACGCCGCCGCCGAGCACCAGCGCCTGCTGCAGTGGGAGAAGGACTTCCTCGACAAGCTCGAGCTGGCCTACCAGGTGATCGACGTCGCCGCCGGCGACCTCGGCCCCTCGGCGATCCGGAAGTTCGACTGCGAGGCCTGGATCCCGACCCAGGGCAAGTACCGCGAGCTCACCTCCGCCTCGAACTGCACCGACTTCCAGGCCCGCCGGCTCAACATCCGCCAGCGCGGCGCCGAGGGCGAGGCCAACCGCCCGGTCGCGACCCTCAACGGGACGCTGACCGCGATCACCCGCGCCATCGTCGCGGTGCTCGAGACCCACCAGCAGGCCGACGGCTCGGTGCGCGTCCCGAAGGCGCTGCAGAAGTGGCTCGGTCGCGAGGTCCTCACCCCCATCGCCTGATAGACACAGCGCATGGCCCCCAACGCTCAGCGCACGCCCGACACCGGGTGGATGCCGAAGGTGATCGCGCTCGACATCGACGGCACCCTCCTCCGATGGACCGAGGGCACGGGCGCGTCCTCCGAGGAGATGTCGCCGGCGGTCATCGAGGCGGTGGGCCGCGCGTACGACGCCGGCGCGCACATCGTCCTGGCCTCCGGGCGCAGCCCGCACGGCATGACCAAGATCGCCGACATGCTCGGTCTGCCGCGCGAGGGTGACGAGCGGCTGTGGATCGTCGCCTCCAACGGCGCGGTGATCCTGCGCTATCCGCCGATGGACGTCGTCCACGAGGAGCTCTTCGACGCCGGTCCCGCGGTGCGCGCGATCATGGCCGAGCAGCCCTCCGCGCTGGTCGCGGTCGAGGAGCGCGGCGTCGGCTACAAGCTCAACGACCACTTCCCGCCCGGTGAGCTCACCGGCACCATGACGCTCGCCGCCGTGGAGGACCTGATCCGCGAGCCGGTCTCGCGTGTCATCATCCGCAACCCCGCGGCGAGCGCCGAGGAGTTCCTGGCGATGGGCCGCCGGCTGGGCCTGCAGGGCATCTCGTACGTCGTCGGGTGGACCGCCTGGCTCGACCTGACCCCGATCGGCGTCTCGAAGGCGTCCGGGCTCTCGCACGTGGTGACCCAGCTCGGCCTGGAGCCCTCGGACTGCCTCGCGATCGGCGACGGGCGCAACGACCTGGAGATGTTCGACTGGGTCGGGCGCTCGGTCGCCATGGGTCAGGCCATCCCCGAGGTGCTGGAGGCGGCCGACGCGGTCACGCTCTCGGTCGACGAGGACGGCGCGGCCGCAGAGATCGCCCGGTGGTACTGAACACGTGGCACTGAGCACGACACCGATCCGCACCGAGCGCCTGGTGCTTCCGCTGTGGACGGCGCCCGACGTGGCGGCGATCCGGCTGGGCCGGCGCACGCCCGGCGACGGGGCGCTCGGCGAGTGGCACCCGGAGTTCCCGCGCCGCGACGACCAGGACGCCGCCACGCTGTGGCGCGACGGCGACCCGTACGGGCCGCGCTCGGTCGTGCGCGGGGTGACGGTGCTCGGCTCGATCGGCTTCTTCGGTCCGCCCGACGAGGACGGCGAGCTCGAGGTCGGCTACGGCCTGGTGTCGGATGCCCGGGGCTGGGGGTTCGCGACCGAGGCGTTGCAGGGCCTGCTCGCGCAGGTCGGCCCGGAGCAGGCCGTACGGGCGTCGATCCGACCCGAGAACAAGAGCTCGCTGCGGGTGGCGGCGAAGTGCGGCTTCACCCAGCTGCGCGGCGCCACCCCAGACGGCGAGCTCGTGATGGTCCGCCCGGCCGGTTGAGGTCGGTCGTGGTCTCGATACGGCCTCGCCTAGCGGCTCGGCCTACTCGACCAGCGATGTCGGGGGTCGAGTAGCGAGCGCCAGCGATCTCGGAGGTCGAGTAGCGAGCGCCAGCGATCTCGGAGGTCGAGTACGAGTGCCGGCGATCTCGGAGGTCGAGTAGCGAGCGCCAGCGATCTCGGAGGTCGAGTAGCGAGCGCCAGCGATCTCGGAGGTCGAGTAGCGAGCGCCAGCGATCTCGGAGGTCGAGTAGCGAGCGCCAGCGAGCGTATCGAGACCCGTATCGAGACCCGTATCGTCGCCGACGCGGCCGGGAGTCAGCGGGCGACGCGGCGCCGGTCGGCGCCCGCCTTGGCGAGGTACATCCGCTCGTCCGCGACCGCTACCAGCTGGACCAGGCTGAGCTCCGAGGTGGGACCGACCTCGACGTAGCCGACGGCGGCCGAGACGCCGCGTTCCGCGAGGGCCTCCTCGACGCGCTCCTTGATCTCGGGGCCCGAGAGGCGTGAGCCGACCGTGAGCGCGCAGAACTCGTCGCCGCCCAGCCGGGCGACCAGGTTGCCCTCGCGCCGGCTCGACAGCTCCGCGAGCACCTCTCCCGCCGCCCTGATGTAGGCGTCGCCAGCCTCGTGGCCCTCCCTGTCGTTGACCCGCTTGAGGCCGTTGAGGTCGAGATAGAGCAGGACCGCGGGCGCGCCCGCCGTGTGCGCGGCGTCGAGCGAGGCCTGGGCGGAGAGGTCGAAGCCGCGTCGGTTGAGCAGGCCGGTGAGCGGGTCGGTGGTGGCGCGCGCCTCGGAGGCGGCGAGCTCGGTGAAGATCGCGACGTTCTCCATCGCGACCGACGTCGAGTCGGCCAGCGCCTGCAGGAGGCGGACCTCCTCGTCGGTCGGCTGGTGCTCCTCCGCCCAGTAGTTGCCGATCGCGCCGATCGGGTCCATCGAGCGGATCGGCACCATCGCCAGCGACTTCACGAACGTCGGGCGGTACGCCTCGTGCGGGATACGGTTGTCCTGATAGATGTCGCGGATCAGGGCCGGCTGCTTGTTGAGCATCGCCCAGCCGCTGATGCAGCGCTCCATCGGGAACCGAAGGCCGCTCCACAGCGGCTCGATCGCATCCTCGTCGACGTAGTAGCACTTTCCGTCGTCACGCAGGATGAAGGTCGCGCCGTCGGCGCCGGAGAGGTCTCGTGCGGCGTGCCGCACGATCTCGATCACGTCCTCCAGGGTGCGCGCGATCGAGAGCTCTTGGACCGCGACCAGGAGCCGGTCGACACCCTTCACGGGCAGGTTGCCGGAGATCATCACGCACAGGATAGACAGAATGGAGACCGTGATCCCGAAGCTCGTCGCCACCGACCTCGACGGAACGCTCGTCCGCAAGGACGGCACCGTCTCCCCGTACACCCGCTCGGTGCTGGCCGCGCTCGAGGAGCGCGGCGTGCCGGTGATCTTCGTGACGGGACGGCCGTTGCGCTGGACGATGCCGCTCTTCGAGCACGTCGGGTCGCACGGACTGGCGATCGTCTCCAACGGCGCGATGGTGTGGGACGTCGCCGCCCAGGTGTCCCGGATGTCGCAGGCGCTCGGCGCCACCGAGTCCGCCGAGGTGGTCTCGCTGCTGCGCGAGGCCCTGCCGGGATCGGTCTTCGGGGCGGAGCGTGAGTCGGGCTTCGCCATCGAGCCGGCCTTCCCGGACGCGCCGGGACGCGAGCAGATGCCCCGGGTCCCGCTCGAGGAGCTGGTCGGCTCCCCCATGCTGAAGCTGCTCGCGCTGCACCCCTCCTTCGACCCCGATGCGTACTGGAAGCAGGCCATCGCGGCGGTCGGCGAGCTGGCGACGGTCACCCACTCCTCGTCGTTCGCGCTGCTGGAGATCAGCGCGTACGGCGTCACCAAGGCCTCGACGCTGGCCTCCGTCGCCGGCTCGCTCGGGGTCGACGCCGAGGACGTCATCGCGTTCGGCGACATGCCCAACGACATCGCCATGCTGCAGTGGGCGGGGCGCTCCTTCGCGATGGCCGACGCCCATCCGGAGGCGCGCGAGGCCGCCGGGGACGTCGCGCCGTCGCACGAGGAGGATGGTGTCGCACGCGTGCTCGCCGAGGTGTTCTCGCTGTGATCTGGTTCGATGGGGGCATGCGTCGCCTGATCCCGAGCCTGCTCGCCGTGCTGCTGGGCGCCTTCGCGCTGCTCGCGGTCGGCTCCGCGGGCCCGGCGTCCGCGGCCCAGTGCGTGCAGCCCTCGGGGTCGGTCCCGGACGCCGTCGACATGGCCGATGCCGTCGTCACCGCGAAGGTGACCAAGCGGGTCGCGCCGAGTGGCCAGGGCGGCCACGTGCACTACCTCGCCCAGGTGACGGCCTCCTTCAAGGGCAGCGCGAGCGGCAGCGTCCCGGTCGTCCCCGAGGCGACCAGCTGCAACCTCTCCACGCTCACCGTCGGCACCACGTACATGCTCTTCCTGCACAAGCGCCAGCACGACTGGTTCGCGCCCGCGAACCTGCCCTCCTCGAGCAACGTCGCGATGCTGCAGCCGCAGGTCGAGGCGGCCGTCGCTCCGCCGGTCGTCACCTTCAGCGCACCGCTCGCCGGCGAGCCGGCCCCGCTGCGCCGCGTCGCGGCCCCCGGGGTCGCGCTGGTGATCATCGGGCTGCTCGGCCTGCTCTTCGTCCGCCGCTCGCCGCGCTCGCAGGCCTGAGAGCGGCCGGCGCCCTCAGTCGAGCTCGGCGTCCTCGAGCAGCTGGGCGGCACGGACGGCGGCCTCGAGCGCGAGATCGATCTCGTCGACGTGCCCCGCTTGATCGAGCACAGCCTCCCGTACGGGCTCGGGCGCCGCCGGCGTGCGCAGCGACTCGAGGTCCTCCCGGGGGACGCCGCGCAGGTGGAGCAGGACCAGCGGATCGTGGTCGAGCAGGTCGCTGACCTGCACCAGGACGCCGAGCGCGTGCTCGCAGATCCGGCCGGTGCGACTCATCCGCTGCCAGTGCGGGCAGGTGCAGGTGGCGACCAGCTCGCCGCTGTCCGGTACGAGGGCGACGCCCGCCTCCTCGGCGTGCTCGACCAGGTCATCGGAGAGCCGGCCGGCGAGGATCGCCGCGACCCGGCCGCTGGCCACCACGACGAAGGCAGCCCGCTCGTCGGCGTCCCAGACCGGCACGGTGACGGTGACCGTCCAGATGCCCGCCTCCTCGGCGACGCCGGCGGCGACCCGGCCGGCATCGACGACCAGCCCGCCGATCCGCCCCGAACGGGCCACGGCGCGCGCCTGGACGACCTGCTGCTCGTCGTCGGCGAGCTCCTCGACGGCGTTCCAGAAGCCGCGGCCCCACCAGCTCTTGAGCTTGCGGAGCACCCGCTTGTGCGGCTCGGCCGGGTAGATCAGGGAGCTCATCGCAGGCTCACCAGGTCGCGCAGCTCCGTGTCGGTCAGCTCGGTCAGGGCCGCCTCGCCCTGGCCCAGGACCGCGTCGGCCAGGGCCCGCTTGCGGGTGAGCAGCTCGGCGACCTTCTCCTCGACCGTGCCCCGGGTGACCAGGCGGTGCACCTGGACGGGCTTGGTCTGCCCGATCCGGTAGGCGCGGTCGGTGGCCTGGTCCTCGACCGCGGGGTTCCACCAGCGGTCGACGTGGACGACGTGGTCGGCGCGGGTGAGGTTGAGCCCGACGCCACCGGCCTGCAGCGACAGCAGGAAGACCGGCACGCCGCCCGCCTCCGGACCCGCCTGGAAGCGGGCGACCATCCGCTCGCGCTCGCGTACGGGCGTACCGCCGTGCAGGAACTGATGGCTCACCCCGGTCGCCGTCCAGTGCGCCTCCAGGAGGCGGGCCATCGCGACGTACTGGGTGAAGACCAGGACGGCACCGTCCTCGGCGATCACCGTCTCCAGCACCTCGTCGAGCAGGTCGATCTTCTGGCTGCGCCCCGCGATCTTGCCGCTCTGCTGCTTGAGGAACTGGGCGGGGTGGTTGCAGATCTGCTTGAGCCCGGTCAGCAGCATCAGCACCAGGCCCCGGCGCATGATCGGGTCGGCGCGCTCGATCCGCTCCATCGTGTCGCGCACGTACGCCTCGTAGAGGACGGTCTGCTCGCGGGTCAGGGCGAGGATGTGGTCGGTCTCGGTCTTGGGCGGCAGCTCGGGTGCGATCCCCGGGTCGGCCTTGCGGCGGCGCAGCAGGAACGGGGCGATCAGCGCCGCGAAGCGGGCCGTCATCGCCGGGTCGACATTCGCCTCGATCTGGCTGGCCCACGCCCGGCGGAAGGCGAGCCGGCTGCCCAACAGGCCCGGGACGCACCAGTCGAGGATCGCCCAGAGCTCGGTCAGGTTGTTCTCGACCGGGGTGCCGGTCAGTGCCACCCGCGCGGTCGAGCCGATGGTACGGATCGCCTTCGCTGTCGCGGAGGCGGCGTTCTTGAGGTGCTGGGCCTCGTCGGCGACGACGAGGTCCCACGGCACCGTGGCGAGCGTCGCGGCGTCGCGGCGCATGGTCCCGTACGTGGTGAGCACGAACCCGGCGCCCCGGTGGTCGAGGCTGTCGAGACCCGCCAGGTCACGCTCGGCACCGTGGAACCGACGCACGGGGGTCCCCGGCGCGAACCGGGCGATCTCGGCCTCCCAGTTGCCGAGGAGGCTGGCCGGACAGACGACGAGCGTCGGCCCCGCGGTCGTCGAGCTCGTCGAGACGCGGTGCAGGTGCAGCGCGATCAGGGTGATGGTCTTGCCGAGCCCCATGTCGTCGGCCAGACAGCCGCCGAGCCCGAGATCGGTGAGCGCGGCCAGCCAGGTCAGGCCGCGGCGCTGGTAGTCACGCAGCGATGCCTGCAGCGCGGGCGGCACCTCGATCAACGGCGCGTCCACCACGCCCTCCACCCGGTCGCGCAGCCGCCCGATGGAGGCACCGACGATGACGTCCTCGCCCGGCGCGTCCTCCTCGATCCGCGCCGCGACCGCCTCGGGCAGCAGGCCGGTCAGCGCGGTGGCCAGCGCTTCGGTCCCGGTGACCTTCTTGAGCAGCCGCTTGCGCGCCTTCCTCGTCACGCTGGGGTGGACGACGGTCCAGGCGCCGCGCAGCTTGAGCACCGGCGCGGCGGCCGCGGCGAGCTCCTCCATCTCGTCCTCGGTGAGCTCCGAGCCGTCGAGCGCGACCCGCCATTGGAAGGCGCACATCAGCTCGGCCCCGAAGGGGCTGTCCTGCATGAGGTCCTCGTGCGGTGCCCCGGTGGACCGGTCCACGACGACCCGCGCGGTCAGCTCCGCGGAGAGCGAGCGCGGCCACAGGACGTCGATGCCGTGCTCGCGCAGCGCCGCGACCCCGTCCTCGAGCAGGCCGGCGAGCTCGTCGCCGTCGAGGGTGATCTCGTCGGGCACCGGCAGGTCGACCAGGCGCCAGAGCACCGGCCACGCCTCGGCCGCGGTCCGCAGCGCGACGTTCGCGTGCGTGCGCGCCCGGTCGCCGAAGCCGTGCTCCTCCCAGGTCTCCCGCCACAGCCGGGCCGCGTCCACCACGTGCAGTGGATCGGCCAGGTCGTGCGCCTGGGGAACCAGCCGGATCGAGCCGCCGACCAGCTCCTCCTCGTCGGCTTCGACCCGCAGCGAGATGCTCACCCGCTGCGGCAGCTTCGCGCCGGCCGGTGCGGTCACGTGCCGGGCGAGGCGGGCCTTGAGCCGCTCCTGGAACGGGGTCTCCAGCGCGACAGCGGGCTTGGTGACGACAGCGCGCGCCCGCCGGGCGACCGGAGCGCCGCGCGGCATCGCGTCGGCGACCGCGTCGAGCACGCCGCGCACGATCGCCTCGGCAGCGTCGGCGTCCACCTCGTCGTACGCCCGCGAGCGGGCCAGCATCGCCACCCGGTCCTCGTCGTCACCCTCGACCACCGCGCGCCAGCCCGGGATCTCGCCGTCGCCCGGCTCGATCCGGCCCGCCGCGACCAGTCGCAGCCCGAGCACCACCGCACCGACGAGGAGCGCCACCGAGGGATGCAGGTCCTCGCGGCGGTGGGCCTTGCTGAGCACCGGGATCGCCGCCGTGATCGGCAGCGCGACAGTGGCTCGCCCACCGAGCTCGACCACGCTCTCCCGCGCCGGCGTCGCCGGTCGGAAGACCGCGGCGTCGGTGAGGGAGTAGAGCGAGCTCATGCCGAGAACTTAACGCCAGGCCCCGACACTCTCAGGATTGGTGATTACCCTGCCGGTTGTGAGCATCCTTGACGCCCCGATCGCCCGCCTCGACGGCACCGCCTCGACGCTGGGCGAGCTGACCGGCGGCCGCCCCGCCCTGCTGGTCAATGTCGCCTCGAAGTGCGGTCTGACGCCGCAGTACGCCGGCCTCGAGCGGATCGCCGAGTCCCAGCCCGGGCTCGCCGTCGTCGGCTTCCCGTGCAACCAGTTCATGGGCCAGGAGCCCGGTACGGCCGACGAGATCGCGGAGTTCTGCTCCGCGACCTACGGCGTGACCTTCCCGCTCAGCGAGAAGATCGAGGTCAACGGCGAGGGCCGTCACCCGATCTACGCCGAGCTCACCCAGGCCCCGGAGGCCGAGAGTGGCGAGTCCGGCGACATCACCTGGAACTTCGAGAAGTTCCTCGTCTCCGCCGACGGCACGGTGGTGCAGCGGTTCGGTCCGCGCACCGAGCCCGAGGACCCGCGGGTCCTCGAGGCGATCAGCGCCCTGCTCGGCTGACGCCAGACCGCACCCCCGGAGGACGACCCCACCATGCGCACCGCATCTCGTACGCACGTCCTCTGGGTCGGCGCGCTCGCGCTCGGTGTGGCGCTGCTGGCGCCTGCGCCGGTGCTCGCCGCCGACAACAGCAGCGACGCCGACGCCACGCCGGTGACGTGCGCGGACCTCGATGTCGCGCCGGGTGAGGTGCGCTGCTTCAGCACGCTCGATCCCGAGGCGAGCGCCGCCGACGACACCAGTACGACGACGGCGCCCGCCGGGCTCTCCCCGCAGGACATCGCCTCGATCTACCAGCTGCCCACCATCCCGGCCACCGTCGCCACCGGGACCGGGCCGACGGTGGCCGTGGTCGACGCGGGCGGCACGCCGACCCTCGAGGCCGACCTGGCCGCCTACCGCGAGCAGTTCGGCCTGGGCGCGTGCACGGTGGCGAGCGGCTGTCTCACCATCGTCAACCAGCGCGGCAGCAGCGCCAGCCTGCCGGACGTCATCGACGGCTGGGACTTCGAGACGGCGCTCGACGCCGAGGCCGTCTCGGCGGCCTGCCCCACCTGCAAGATCGTGGTGGTCCAGGCCGACAGCACAGAATCCGACGACATGGATGCCGCGACCGCGATCGCCGCGGGCAACGCGTCGTACGTCTCGATGTCCTTCGGCTCCCCCGACGCGGGATTCACGGATGACGACGTGGAGACGCCTGAAGGGATCTTCGCCGATCACCCGGAGGTCACGTTCGTCGCTTCGGCCGGTGACTTCGGATATGCGACCAACGACCCCGACGACGACGTGGTCTGTGGAGGCAACGTCCGGATCAGCCGAAGGGTCGTAAGCAGGAACTGCGTCGAATACCCGGCGAGCTCCCCTCACGTCGTCGCCGCTGGCGGCACGGTCGCTTCGTGGTCGACCGCGACCGGGTCCTGGACACAGTCGACCTGGCACCCGACCGAGAGCACGGACCCGAACGGCGGCGGAGCCTCCTCCGGGTGCTCCTACGTCTCGGACATGCCCAGCGCACAGAAACTGAATGTGCACGCGGTCGCGGCCTGCGGCACCGCGCGCGCCAGCACCGACATCTCGGCGATCGCCGACGACTTCGCGGTCTACCACGCGGATCCCAGCCAGAACTGGTGGGTGATGGGCGGGACCTCGCTCTCCGCGCCGCTGATCGCCGCGATGTACGCCCAGGCCGGCAACCACACCAAGCCGTTCGACATCTATGCACGAGCGGCCGCGCAGCCGGCGGCCTTCGCCGACGTGACCAGCGGCGCCACCCGCGGCTGTACCAGCGCCAGCGACACGCTGCACCTGTGCAGCGCGGGCACCGGCTGGGACGGCCCGACCGGCCTCGGCACCCCTCTCGGGCTGGCCAGCCTGAAGCCGTACGTGCCGCGCATGAGCACCACCACGAAGGTCCCCGCGATCACCCACGCAGGGACGCTCGCGGTGCGCGGGAAGGCGCGGACCCGGCGCACGCTGAGGGCGGCGTACGGGACCTTCTCACCGAGCGCGAGGGTGACCGTGACGTGGCTCGTGAACGGGAAGCCGGTGGCATCGGGCACGAGGCTGCGGGTGAAGCGCGGGTGGCGCCACCACCGGATCCGGTACGTCGTCACGGCCACCGCGAGCGGCCACACGCCGCTGTCGCTGACCTCGCCGGTGGTCCGGATCAAGCGCTGATCGACCCGGGTAGTCGCTCGACGATCGGGTACGGGAGACGAGTAAAGAAACCGCGATGCATGCCATGGGGGCATTCACGGTCTCCTGCTCGCACGCGGGTCCGTCAACCCTTCTCGGAGGTAGACACCCGATGCACTCCTCTTCTTCACGCTCGCTGCGCGCCCTGATCTCGGTCTCGGCGCTCGCCATCACCTCGGCCGGACCGCTGGTCGCCGCGGCCGCGCACGCCGACACGCCACCGGCGCACGCCCGACCGCGTGCCGGGGCCGATCGCGACCACGACGGAATGCCCAACCGCTGGGAGCGTCGGCACGGGCTCAACCCGAACCGTGCCAACGGGCGGGCCGACAGTGACCACGACGGCCTGAGCAACCGCCGGGAGTTCCGGCTGGGGCTCAACCCCAAGGTCGGCGACTCCGATCACGACGGGCTCAAGGACGGTCGCGAGGTACGGCTGGGCACCGACCCGAAGGCCGCCGACTCCGATCACGACGGGCTCAAGGACGGCCTCGAGGTGAGGCTCAAGACCAACCCTCGGTCGGCGGACAGCGATCACGACGGCCTGAAGGACGGCGACGAGGTCCACAAGTACAAGACCGACCCGACGAAGGGTGACACGGACGGCGACGGCACGCCGGACGGCGCCGAGGTCACCGCCGGCACCGATCCGACGGCACCGACGACCCAGACGCCGCCCACCCAGACCCCGCCCACCCAGACCCCGCCGCCCGACACCGGGGGCGGCACCGGCACCTCCGTCGCGACCCCGGTCATCACGGGTCCGAGCGACGGGGCCGCGACCCGCGCCCGGCCCACCATCAGCGGCACCGGCGTGAGCGGCGACTCGGTCACCGTCACCGTCACGCCCACGGAACCGTCGCCCACCGCGAGCGCCAGCGCCACCGAGAGCGCCGGGTCCGGGACGGGTGGCGGCACCGGCGGGACCGTCGAGAACCCGCTGGCCGCCGGATCCGCGCCGACGAACGCACCGACGACGCTCGGCCCGGTCACCGTCGTGGACGGCAGCTGGAGCGTCACGCCGACGACCGACCTGCCGGAGGGCGGCTACACGGTCACGGCCGTCCAGTCCGACGCCAGCAACAACCAGAGCGCCGCGTCCGCGCCCGTGACCTTCACCGTCGACGCCACCACGCCGGAGGCGCCCGCGATCACCTCGCCGGAGAGCGACACCAGCGCCAAGGACAACACTCCGACGGTCACCGGCACCGGCGAGGACGGCGCGACCGTCACGCTCACCGCGACGCCGGTCAGCACGGACGGCGGCAGCACCATCCCGGGCGACACCATCCCGGGCGGGGACTCCGGAGCCGGCGTCGCCACCACGTCGACGGACGGCGGCGCCATCACGCTCGGCACGGACACCGTCGAGGACGGTACGTGGAGCATCACGCCCGACGAGACGCACGCCCTGACCGACGGCGCGTACACCCTCACCGCCACCCAGACCGACCCCGCCGGCAACGCCAGCGAGGCCTCGGACCCGGTGACCCTCACCATCGACGCGACCGTGCCCGACGCACCCGTGATCACGCCGCCCCAGGACCCGACGTCCACGGACAGCACCCCCACCGTGACCGGCACCGGGGAGAAGGGTGCGAAGGTCACCCTCCTCGCGACACCGGTCAGCACGGGCGGTGACGCCGGCGCGGGCCGTGACACCGACGCCATCGAGCTGGGCACGGACGAGGTCGGCCAGAGCGGCGGGTGGAGCATCACGGTCGACGAGGCGAGCGCCCTGGCGAACGGGGAGTACACCCTCACCGCCACCCAGACCGACGTCGCCGGCAACACCAGCGACGCCTCCGACCCGGTCCCGCTCACCATCGACGCCGTCGCGACGCCGACCGTCGATCAGCCGACCGGCGCGTACGTCGACGTCCACCCCACCTTCAGCGGCGCAGGTGAGGAGGGCGCCACGATCACCCTGATCGTCGACGGCCAGTCCGCCAGCCCGACGGCCGTGGTCCAGAACGGAGGCACGTGGACGATCACCCTCGACCACTCCCTCGCCGTCGGTCCGCACACCGTCACCGCGACCCAGACCGTCGACGGCGAGAGCACCGGCGACGCCAGTGCGACGGTGCCGTTCCTCGTCACCAGCGCACCGGAGTGACGGTCGATCGCTCCCACCCCGCCGGCCCGGCGGACGCTCGCGTCCGCCGGGCCGGCCCTCGGCGGTCGAGCCTGTCGAGACCCTCTGCGGACTCGGTGTCGACGGACCCGACCGTTCTCTGTGAGCGCTGTCACCGGTGGTTGATGTTTAACGAATCGAAGACTGTCGGTCCTCGCACCTAGGCTCTTCCGGTGACCACAGATCTTGCCCCGGAGGCCCCGTCGGGCGCCTCGGAGAAGCTCGACGCGCGCGTCTTCATCATCGCGGGTGTCGTCGTCCTCGGATCGATCATGTCGATCCTGGACATCACCGTCGTCGGCGTCGCGCTGCGGACCTTCCAGCAGGAGTTCGACGCCACCACCGCGCAGGTCGCGTGGACGATGACGGGCTACACGCTGGCGCTGGCGGCGGTGATCCCGCTGACCGGCTGGGCGGCCGACCGCTTCGGCACCAAGCGGCTCTACATGCTGGCGATCCTGCTCTTCGTCCTCGGCTCGGTGCTGTGCTCGACGGCGAGCTCGCTCGAGCTGCTGGTGACCTATCGGGTCCTTCAGGGTCTCGGCGGCGGCATGCTGATGCCGCTCGGCATGACCATCCTGACCCGCGCCGCGGGCCAGGAGCGCGTCGGCCGCGTGATGGCCGTCCTCGGCATCCCGATGCTGCTCGGCCCGATCTTCGGCCCGATCCTCGGCGGCTGGCTGATCGACATCGCCTCGTGGCACTGGATCTTCCTGATCAATCTGCCGATCGGCATCGCCGCGCTGACGTACGCCTGGTTCGCGCTGCCCCGCGACGACGTCTCCCCCTCGGAGCGCTTCGACTTCGTCGGCATGCTGCTGCTCTCGCCGGGCCTGGCCTCGCTGCTCTACGGCATCTCCTCGATCCCGGCCGCCAAGGAGGAGCACGGCACGATCTGGACCGCACAGGTGGTCGCGACCACGCTCGTCGGCATCGTCCTGGTCGCCGCGTTCGTCCCGTGGGCGCTGCGCAAGAAGAACATCCACCCGCTGGTCGAGCTGCGCCTCTTCAAGGACAGCCACATGACGATCGCCGTCATCACGATGGCGCTCTTCGCGATGGCGTTCTTCGGCGCCTCGCTGCTGTTCACGCTGTACTTCCAGGAGGTGCGCGGCTACTCCCCGGTCAAGTCCGGCTGGGCGATCGCGCCGCAGGGCTTCGGCGCGATGATCACCATGCCGATCGCCGGCGTGCTGGCCGACAAGATGGGTCCGGGCAAGGTCGTCCTCACGGGTCTGGTCCTCGACACGGTCGGCATGGGCATGCTCGCCTTCACCTCGGCCGACTCCTCGTACTGGGTCTTCCTCGTCGCCTTCGTGGTGATGGGCTTCGGCATGGGCGCGACCATGATGCCGGTCTTCTCTGCGGCCCTCGCCACCCTGAGCGACCAGAACATCGCTCGCGGCTCCACGCTGATGAACATCACCCAGCAGGTCGCCGCCTCGGCCGGCACCGCCCTGTTCTCGGTGCTGCTCACCGCCGCGTTCAACCGCAGCGACGCCATCACCGACGCCAGCAAGGTGACGGCCGCCGCCGGCGGGAGCCAGGACCCCAACATCCTGGCCGCGGCGGCGCAGAAGGTCGGCATCGACCCGTCGAGCCTCGGCGACCTGTTCTCCCGGGCCAACCTCGACATGGGCGACGCCTTCGCCGGCGTCTACCTCGTCGCCGCGATCCTGGTCGGCTGCTGCCTCATCCCCGCGTTCTTCCTGCCCCGCAGCAAGGACGAGGAGCTCGGCACCACCAAGCCGGTCGTCATGCACTGACCCACCGCCGAATTTGCACGTAGGACCGTCGAGTTTGCACCTGTAGGTGCAAACTCGGCGGTCCTTCCTGCTGATTCGGTGGCGCGTTGCTCGGCTGTCGTAGGCGGCTGATAGACAGGCGCCATGACTGCTGTTCGACTCGCCGCCGAAGGACACCTCAAGGCCCTGGTGGGCCGCGACGACGCGGTCCTGCGCGAGGACCAGTGGTCGGCGATCTCGGCGCTCGTCGAGGAGCGGCGCCGGGCGCTGGTGGTGCAGAAGACCGGCTGGGGCAAGTCGGCGGTCTACTTCGTGGCCACCCTGCTGCTGCGCTCGCAGGGTGCCGGCCCGACGGTGATCATCTCCCCGCTGCTCGCGCTGATGCGCAACCAGATCGAGGCCGCGGAGCGGGCCGGCATCCGAGCCGCGACGATCAACTCCACCAACATCGAGGACTGGTCAGCGATCGAGCAGGCCGTCCACGGGGGCGAGATCGATGTCCTCCTGGTCTCGCCCGAGCGGCTCAACAACCCCGGCTTCCGTGATGCGGTCCTGCCGCGGCTCGCGGCCACCTGCGGCCTGCTGGTGATCGACGAGGCGCACTGCATCTCCGACTGGGGCCACGACTTCCGGCCCGACTACCGGCGGATCCGCACCCTGCTGCACGAGCTGCCCGTCGGCATCCCGGTGCTGGCCACCACCGCGACCGCCAACGCACGCGTCACCAACGACGTGGCCGAGCAGCTCGCCACGCAGGATGCGGCCGATGCGCTCAGCGGAGTCCTGGTGCTGCGCGGCTCACTCGACCGCGAGTCGCTGCGACTCGGCGTGGTCCGGCTCCCGACGATCGAGCAGCGGCTCGCGTGGTTGGCGGACCACCTCAACGAGCAGCCCGGCTCCGGCATCGTCTACTGCCTGACCGTGGCGGCCACCCAGGAGGTCGCCGACTACCTGCGCTCGCGCGGCCACCATGTGGCCGCCTACTCCGGCCAGACCGAGACCACCGAGCGGCAGGCGCTCGAGGCCGACCTCGCCGCCGGCCGGATCAAGGCCCTGATCGCGACCAGCGCGCTCGGGATGGGCTTCGACGCGGCGCTCGGCTTCGTGGTCAATCTCGGCGCGCCCTCCTCCCCGGTGGCGTACTACCAGCAGGTCGGCCGTGCCGGTCGCGGCACGATCGCCGACGCCTCCGTGGTCCTGCTGCCGGGCGCCGAGGACCGCGACATCTGGGCCTACTTCGCCTCGCTGGCGTTCCCGCGCGAGGAGCTCGTACGGCGGACCTTGGAGGTGCTCGCCGAGGCGGGGCGCCCGATGTCGACGCCGACCCTGGAGTCCTACGTCGAGCTGGGCCGCTCCCGGCTCGAGACGATGCTCAAGGTGCTCGACGTCGACGGAGCTGTGCGCCGGGTCCAGGGCGGCTGGGAGTCGACCGGCCAGCCGTGGTCCTACGACGCCGAGCGGTACGCCCGGGTGGCCGAGGCGCGCGCCAGCGAGCAGCAGGCGATGCTCACCTACCTCACCACCGACGAGTGCCGGATGCGCTACCTGCGCGAGCAGCTCGACGACCCCGAGGCGGTCGACTGCGGCCGCTGCGACAACTGCGGCGGGCTGCAGCTCAACACCAGCGTCTCCGAGGCGGCGATCGAGGAGGCCGGCGCCCGGCTCGCGCGCCCCGGCGTGGTCCTCGAGCCGCGCAAGATGTGGCCGCAGGCGCTGCCCAACCTCGGCATCGACCTGCGCGGCAAGATCGCCGACGCGGCCGAGCCGGGCCGGGCGATCGCCCGGCTGACCGACCTCGGTCACGGGCAGGCGCTGCGCGAGCTCTTCCGGGTCTCGGACCCGGCGCCCGAGACCGTGCCGGTCAACCTGGCCCGCGCCGTCATCGAGATCCTCGGCGACTGGCGCCCGCCGGTCGACGCGATCGTGCTGGTCGAGTCGGCGACGCGCGGGGCGCTGGTGGCCGACCTGGCCAACGGCCTCTCCCGCTACCTGCAGCGGCCGATCGTCGGCACGTACGCGCTCGTCGACCCGTCGGTCCCGCCGGGTGCCGGTGCGGCCAACTCCGCCCAGCGGGTCGCGGCGGTCTCGCGCCGCTCGGCCCTGCACGCCGAGATCGCCCCCGGCGCCCAGGTGCTGCTGGTGGACGACCAGGTCGCCACGGGGTGGACCACGACGCTGGCCGCCCGCGCCCTGCGTCAGGCCGGGGCGGCGGCGGTCTTCCCGCTCACCCTGGCGACGACCACCTAGCCCGACTTTGCAGCTGCGACCGTCGAGTCTGCACTTGCGGCCCGGCCGCAGGTGCAGACTCGACGGTCATACGTGCAAACTCGGGGTCACCAGATGCCGACGCGGGCCTCCGGCGCGAGCCACAGCGCGTCGCTCTCCGAGGTGGCGAAGAGCTCGTGGAACTCGTGCAGGTTGCGCACGATGTTGGCCCGGAACTCGGCCGGCGAGTGCGGGTCGACGGCGAGCAGCTGCTGGAGCTGTTCGGGGCGACGCTTGCCGCGCCAGACGTAGGACCAGTTGAGGAACAGCGAGCGCTTCTCGTCGTCGGTCGCCTCGGGGTGCGCGATGAGGAAGGCCTTGTACGCGATGGTCAGGCCACCGAGGTCGCCGATGTTCTCGCCGACGGTGAGCTGACCGTTGACCTTCTCGCCGGGCAGGTCGCGCAGCTCGAAGCCGTCGTACTGCTCGATCAGGGCCTTGGTCTTCACCTCGAACGCGGCGCGGTCGGCGTCGGTCCACCAGTTCTCCATGTTGCCGTCGCCGTCGTACTGCGAGCCCTGGTCGTCGAAGCCGTGGCCGATCTCGTGGCCGATGACGGCGCCGATGCCCCCGTAGTTCTCCGCGAGGGTCGCCTCGGGGCTGAAGAACGGCTTCTGCAGGATGCCCGCGGGGAAGCAGATCTCGTTGGTGCCGGGGTTGTAGTAGGCGTTGACCGTCTGCGGCAGCATGTGCCACTCGTCGCGGTCGACCGGGCCGCCGAGCTTGTCGAGCTGGCGGTCGGTCTCGAAGACCGATGCGGCCTGCACGTTGGCGAGCAGGTCGCCGCGCACCACGGTGAGCGCGGAGTAGTCGCGGAAGGTCTTCGGGTAGCCGATCTTGGGGGTGAACTTCTCCAGCTTGGTGAACGCCCGCTGCTTGGTCTCCTCGCTCATCCAGTCGAGCGCCTCGATCGAGACGCGGTACGCGGCGAGCAGGTTGGCCACCAGGTCGTCCATCATCGCCTTGGAGGCGGGCGGGAAGTGCCGCGCGACGTACTCCTCGCCGACCTCCTCGCCGACGACGCCCTCGACGAGCGCGACGCCACGCTTCCAGCGCTCGCGCAGCTCGGGCGTGCCGTTCAGGGTGCGGCCGTAGAAGTCGAAGTTGGTCTCGACGAAGTCGTCGGTGAGGTAGGCGGCGGCCCAGCGGAGCACGTGCGCGAGCAGCCAGGAGCGCCACTCCTCCACCGACGTCTCGCTCAGCACCGAGGAGAGGTGGGAGAAGAATGACGGCTGGCGCACGATGACCTCGCCCAGCACCGCATCGCCCGACAGCTTCGCGCCGGCGAGGTTGGTGACGTAGGCGTCCCAGTCGAAGCCCGGCGCCAGCTCGCGTAGCTCGGCGAGGGTCATCAGGTTGTACGTCTTCTGCCGGTCGCGGGTCTCGGCGCGCTGCCAGTGGCCGGCCGCGATCTTGGTGTCGATCGCCAGCACCGTCTCCGCGGCAGCGGCCGCGTCGGCGACACCGCCGAGGGTGAACAGCCGGGTCAGATAGGCGACGTACTTCGTCCGGATCTCGGCGAACTTCT
Organism: Nocardioides sp. JCM 18998; assembly: GCF_055391535.1. Lineage (NCBI taxonomy): Bacteria > Bacillati > Actinomycetota > Actinomycetes > Propionibacteriales > Nocardioidaceae > Nocardioides > Nocardioides sp. JCM 18998. The sequence goes on along the minus strand of NZ_AP043886.1, from coordinate 1,503,441 downwards.
CATCGCGGTAGTAGGACTCGTCGGGCAGCCCGAGGCCGCCCTGGAGCAGGTTGAAGATGTAGCGCGAGGAGTCCTTGTCGTCGGTGTTGACGTAGCCCCCGAAGAGGCCGTGCCCGCCGATCCGCTCGAACTCGCCCAGGAACGCGGCCAGGTCGGCCACGTCGCGCAGCGCCTCGACCGCGGCGACCAGCGGCTTGATCGGCTCGGTGCCGGCCACGTCGACCGCGGCGGTGTCCATGAAGGAGGCGTAGAGATCGCCGATCCGCGAGCCCGCGGGCGCGCCCTCGATGATCTCGCGCACCTGGGCCTCGGCCTCGTCGACGAGCACCGTGAAGGCGCCGGCGCTGGCCTTGTCGGCGGGGATCTCGTACTCGCGCAGCCAGGTGCCGTTGACATGGCCGAAGAGGTCGTCCTGCGGTCGGACCGCCAGGTCCATGCCCTCGCGGGCGTCATCCAGAGTGCTCACGCGACGACATTAGCCAAAGCCTCCGACGGTACGTGACAAACACGGGGCAGCGCAGCCGTCCACCCGAACTCTCGCGGTGGCGTCTAGACCGATGCTCCTGCCCGTGTGACCAGGCTCCCAGAGGCTCGTTGGAGACCCGACCTGTCTCGGGATCCTCATCCTCCGTGGAGCCCTCATCATGAAATTCATCCGCAGCATCACGCCCACGGTCGCCGCTGTCGCGGCCGCCACCCTCGTCACCGGCGGCGCCGGCGCCTACGCCGCCGGCCAGCTCACCGGCCACGACATCAAGAGCCACTCCATCACCAGCAAGAACCTCGCCGACAGCGCGGTCAAGAGCCGCAGCATCAAGGACGGCACGATCCAGCTCAAGGACCTCAGCTCCAAGACGATCGGCTCGCTGAAGTCCGGCTCGTCGACAACGAGCCCGCTCGCCCAGGCCGGCCCCCAGGGTCCGTCCGGCGAGTCCGCCTACCAGCTCGCCGTCGACGACGGCTTCAGCGGCACCCTCGCCGACTGGCTGCTCTCGCTGCGCGGCGCGGCGGGCGCCACCGGAGCTCCCGGTGCGACCGGGGCCGCCGGCTCGAACGGAAGCAACGGCCTTCCCGGCAAGGACGGCGCCGACGGCACGAACGGCACCGACGGCAAGGACGGCCTGCCCGGCGCCGATGGCACCAACGGAACCGACGGTACGAACGGCACCGACGGCAAGGACGGCCTGCCCGGCGCTGACGGCACCAACGGAACCGACGGTGAGTCCGCCTTCGACCTCGCCACCGACGACGGATTCACCGGCGACCTCACCCAATGGCTGGCGTCCCTCCACGGCGCTGACGGCGCCCCGGGCGCCCCGGGCGCGGACGGGAAGGACGGCGCAACCGGTCCTGCCGGCCCCGCGGGCCCGACCGGCGCGACCGGTGCGACGGGTGCGACGGGCGCCACCGGCCCCGCGGGTGTCGTCGGCGCCAAGTACGTCTCCGCGTCCACTGTCACTTCGTCCTCGGGCGGCACGGCCACCGTGTCATGTGCGGCGAACTACACCGCGATCAGCGGCGGCTACTACCTCACCGACAGCAGCGGCGCCTTCAAGGCGTCGGGGCCGCTCGGCTTCTACGTGGGGCAGTCGTTCGCGGGCAAGGTGACCGGATCGACCGTCGACCCGACCACCCGTACGGGCTGGGTCGTGACGTACGACAACGGAAGCAACCAGACCCGCCTCGTCGTCACCGCGGTCTGCATCCCGACCTCGTCGTTCAGCTGATCCCGGGCTTCTAGGCTCGCCGCTCGCACCTCGACCATCGCCCCCGGTGGTCGAGGTGCGGGCGGCGTCAGCCCGGGTTGACGATCCGGTTCATCTCGAAGTGCATCGGGTCCGTGTAGTGCCAGACCCCGCCCCAGGTGAATCCCCACTTCTCGAAGATCTGCACCACCGAGCGATCCATCTGCCCGGCGGTGCCGCGGGCGTTCTCGGGGGCGTTGATGTCGATCGCGAGGCCGAAGGCGTGGTTGGACAGCGATGACGTACCGGCGATGAACCGCGGGTAGTAGCAGCCGGCGGTGGAGTGGATCGTGCCGGCCAGACCCCGGGCCTGGACCTCGGCGAGCGCCGCCTTGAGCTGCGGGAACAGCATCCGGTTGCAGGTCACCTGACCCAGGATCGGCACCGTGTCGGTGACGATGTGGGAGGACACCCACGACGGATCGGGCGAGATCATCCCGCCGCCGAGCACTCGGTAGGCGTAGTGGCCGACCGCCTCGGCGACCGTGCCGACCACGTTGGCGAACTGCGGCGCATCCGGGTCGAGGCCCTCGCGCGCCACCACATCGAGGCGCTGGATCGAGGCGGCCTTGCCGAGGAGCGCCTTGAGCGGCTTCACCACCCGCTCGGGCGAGGTGATCGCCGTGGAGATGATCACCGCGTTGTCGGGCGTCATCCCCAGCGCCGCGCCCCACGACGTGTTGACCACCGCGTCGACCAGGCCGGGGATCTGCGGCGCCCAGGCGCCGACGTGGATCGTGGGGGCATCCGAGGCCGAGCCCATCCGCCAGTAGCCCGCGGCATCCGGCGGGAGCTGTCGCTTCAGCGTGCGGTTCACGGCCAGCTCCCCGCCCGCCACCCGGTCCCACACCTGGCCGGCGTCCGCCGACTCCAGCGGCGTGTAGTTGCGGTAGGTCGCGGGGTCGACCGCGACGATGTTGAGCAGCCGGTCCTCGATCGACACCTCGCCGATGGAGAGCTGCTCGATGCCGGTGACGCCGTGCACGGCGCGGATGGCGTCCACCTGCGCAGCGGTGAGCGAGGTCTTCGCGCGGACCAGGATGTCGGCGGAGTGCAGCTCGCCGGTGCGCGGACCGGGCGCCGGTACGGCATGGGACGGATCGGCCACCGGGACGACCGGCGAGGCGGACCCCGAGGCGGTCCCCGAAGCCGTACCGGAGGCGCTGACGGACGTCGACGGCGACGGCGGACCCGCCGTGCCAGACGAGGTGGTGGCGCCGCATCCGGCGGCCGTGACGAGGACAGCCGTGAGCGCAGCACCGAGCCCGCCGAGCCGCCGCGTCATCGCCTCACCCCTCCTGGCGACCAGGGTACGGGAGGGTGAAACGGGGCAGGATGGGCGTATGACGACGACCAACGGCTTCGGCATCGACTTCGGCGGCACGGGCATCAAGGGTGCCCCGGTGGACCTCGAGATCGGCCGCTTCGCCCAAGAGAGGGTGCGGATCAAGACCCCCGACAAGTCGACCCCGAAGAACGTCGCGGAGGTCTTCGTGGACCTCCTCGCCCAGTTCCCGGAGTCGACCGGTCCGATCGGCGTCACCGTCCCCGGCGTGGTCAGCCACGGTGTCGTCCAGACCGCCGCCAACATCGACCGGGACTGGATCGGCACCGACGCCGACACGCTGTTCACCAAGGCCACCGGTCGGGAGGTGCACGCCGTCAACGACGCGGACGCCGCCGGCCTGGCCGAGGTGCGTTACGGGGCCGCCCGCGGCGTCAAGGGGCTGGTCATCGTCACCACCCTCGGCACCGGCATCGGCTCGGCCCTGGTGCACGACGGCGTCCTCATCCCCAACTCCGAGCTCGGCCACCTGGAGATCGACGGGCACGACGCGGAGACGCGCGCCGCCAACTCGGCGCGCGAGCGCGACGAGCTCTCCTGGAAGCACTGGGCGCACCGGCTGCAGCGCTACTACTCGGCCGTCGAGAAGCTCTTCTCCCCGGACCTCATCGTGGTCGGGGGCGGCGTCTCCAAGCAGGCGAACGATTTCCTCCCGCTGCTGCGGCTGCGCACCAAGATCGTGCCGGCGGAGCTGCGCAACAACGCCGGCGCGGTGGGCGCCGCGCTCTACGCGATGGAGCGCAGCCGCTAACGCGGCCCGCCTTCTGAACCCGCCCACCGCCACTGGTCTAGTCATGGCGGCGGACTTTTACCGTTTCGCCACCATCCTTAACTTTTTTGCGTATTGTCACGTGCTCCTGCAAGAAGGGGGAGTGACCCACGGGCACCCGCCACCGTTAAGAGGTAGTGCAGTCTGTGGCGAAGGCAGGGCAAGTGGAGCGGGCGTCGATGTCGCGCGGCCGTGGTCGCCCGTACCGTCCACCCCTCGACAGCTCGCCGTGGGCCAGCGTCACCGGTGGCACCGGTGCACGTACGGCCTGGCTCCTCGGGACCTCCCGGATGCTGCATGCCGGCGGCGCCTTCGCCAACCGCCAGGAGCTCCTGCCGCTGCTGCTCGAGCGCGGCATCCGCGTCGACAACACCAAGCTCTCACGCTGGGAGTCGGGCACCGGCCCGATCTCCCCGCAGGTGGTGCAGGCGTACGAGGAGATCCTCGGCCTGCCCCCGCAGCAGCTCCGCTCGACCGTCAGCCTGCTGACCGGCTCGTCGGCCACCCCCACTCCGGCCGAGGACTCCGCCGGCGGGGAGCGGACGCTCGACGGGCTCATCGAGCGCGTCCTCGGTGGCGATGCGTACGACGGCGACTGCTGGGTGCGGCTCACCGGCGAGCTCGCCGCCCACCCGGCGATCTACCTGCGCTCGACGCTGTGGCACGCGCTCGCGACGCAGCTGGTCAGCGAGCTCTCCCGCTCCGTCGGCGTCGCCTACACCGCCCGTCTCGCGGCGCTGCACCAGCTCATCGCGCACCCGATGGCGCACCACGACGTGGTCGCTGCGATCGGGCAGTACGTCACCGACCCGCACGCCGTGCGCGTCGACGACGTCATCGCGGCCCTCGCCCAGGCGCCGAGCGCGAGCGCCCGCTCCCTCGCGCTCGGCCTCCTCGCCAGCGGCGACCCCGAGCTCCAGGACGGTGCCGCCCGCGCGATCGCCGCCATGCAGGCGACCCACACCTGGAACGACGGACTGGACGCCTCCCTCGAGGACGGCGTGGTCAAGCTGCTCGGCGCGGAGACCGAGACCCAGGCCAGCGGCCACGCGGATCTGCTGCGCTACTTCGGTCCGGACGCCCGTACGCGCGTCATCGGTGCCGTCGGCTCGCCGCTGCACCATCAGTTCCTGCTCGACCACGCCACCCTGATCTCACCGGCGAGCGCCACCCTGATCGCCGCCCAGGTCGCGGCGTCGGCGCAGGAGAGCGCACCGATGGTGGGCGACGCCCCCGACCCGATGCTCGAGCGGCTGGTCCGCGAGGCGCTCTTCCACGCCCACGCCGAGCGCCGGCACCGGTCCGCGACGCTCCTGGCCGCCAGCCCCTACGCCGCCGGCGTCGGCGCCGCGACGGCCGGCCTGCTCAACGCGGACGACCCGCTGATCGCGCGCCGTGCAGCCGACCTGCTCCGCTTCACGATCACGCCGGCGGAGGTCGAGCAGGTGCTGACCGTGCCGGTCCCGCGTACCGGGGAGGTCCAGGCGGCCGCTCTCTCGTCGCTCGGCCACGTCTCGGAGCTGTCCGAGAGCCAGGTCGACGAGGTGCTGCGGCACTCCCCGTGGTCCGACGAGCAGCACGCCGACGCCGCCCTCTACGTGCTCGGCATGCACGGCCTCACCGACCGCCTCCGCACCGAGGACGTGCCGGCGCACGTCGCCTCCGGCGCCAACTGGTGGCGTCGGACCGGCGCGCGCGTCGGGCGCTGAGCGACCCACCGGGCATGGCATCGACGAGGGACACGGGCGCCCAGCGCAAGACCGGGCGGCCCTATCGCGCGCCCACCGACCTGACGGCGCCGGCCTCCTCCGTACCCGAGCAGCGACCGCGGCTGGCGTGGCTGCTCGGCGTCAACCGGATGCTGCGCGAGGAGGGCGCCTACGCCCACCGGCGTGACTTCCTCGCCGCGCTCGCCGCGCAGGGCATCTCCTGCGACGAGTCGAAGCTCTCCCGGTGGGAGTCGGGCGCCGTGGCCGTGCCGGACGACGCCGTCCTGGCGTACGAGGAGATCCTCGGCCTCGACCCGCACTCGTTGCGCGGCGCGATCGGGTTCGAGGTCGACCCCGAGCCGCTGCGACGTGCCCGGTCGCACCCGCCCGAGGAGATCGACCGGCTCATCACCGACGTGCTCGACGGCAACGCCACCGGCCAGGACTGGATGGAGCTCACCGACGAGCTCCTGTCGGGTCGCGACGTCTACCTGCGTTCCGCCGATTGGGCACAGCTCACCTCACAGCTGCTCTCGGAGCAGGCGCGGGCGATCGGGACCGCGTACGTCTCGCGCACCGTCGCCGCGACCCGGCTCGCCGCGCACCCGGCCGCGCAGCCGCACTTCGTCCGGTCGGTGGGCGCCCTGGTGCTCGACGAGCGCGTACGCCGCCGGGAGGGCACCGTCCGGCTGCTCGCCGCCGTGCCGGGGCAGCGGACCTGGGCGCTGATGCTGCGGCTGTGCACCACCGGCGCGCTCCCGGTGCGGCTCGGCGCCATCGAGATCGCGATCCGGCACGCCGGCGACGAGCCCCGCACCCCCCAGGAGCTGGTGACCCTGGAGAAGGCGCTCGCCCAGCTGCTCGAGGAGCTGCCCGGCGACCGCACGCTGCTGGCGCTCGCAGCGCGGCTGCAGGAGACTTCCCCGCAGTTCAAGGCGCTCGTCGCCGCGCTCGGCACGGCCGAGCCGGTGACGATCAGCACGGCCGAGCGCACCGTCGCGGCCGGTGTCGCCCAGGGCGCCCAGGGGGCACTCCAGGGCCATCGCGGCTGGGACGGCGAACCCGACCCGATGCTCGCCTCGCTCACCGCCGACGCGCTCTTCCACCCGGCCACGAGGCGGGTGCGCGCCGCGTACGGCGTCCTGCTCGCCTCGCCCTACCGGAGCACGCTCGCGGCCGCCTCGCTGGACCTCGCGGGCCGCAACCTCGCCGCGGTCGATCCCTCCGGTCGCGCAGCCGCCCGGATGGCGCACTTCCTGCGGGCCGAGGACGGCGAGCGGATGCTCCACCTCGCCGAGTCGGCGCGCGACGTCCGCCGTCGCGCCGAGCTCACCGCCGCGCTCTCCGGCCAGCCGGACCCGCTCCTCGGCGCACAGCTGACTCGCCTCGGCGCCCTCGAGGACTCACCCGAGATGGTCGACGCCGCGGTGCACACGCTGGGCATGCTCGGCCAGCTCGACAGCCTGCGCCCGACGGGCAAGCAGGCCCTCGACCAGCGCGCGGAGACGATGGCCTCCTGGTGGCGCGTCAACGGCGCCCGCGTCGAATCCTGACCCCGCGCCCCGGAGGCCAGGCCCGGTGGTCGAGCCCGGTGGTCGAGTCTGTCGAGACCCGGAACTCCTCAGCCCCACAGCGCCCAGGAAACCGGCCCAGCGGCCGCCTCCCGACGGCTTGGCACACCAATCGCGCACGCTCAGGTGCGGCGGAAATGCCAAAGAGACCACCCTGCATACCGCAGAATGGCCCAGGCGGTCCGGAGCGTGTGTGCCGCAGCGGCAGCACACACACGCTCCGGACCGCGTCTGTGGTCCCGTGTATGGGAAGTTGTCTGATCTGGCGAGCCGCTGGGGCCACGCGCTCGGCGCGGCCCCAGGGCTCACTCAGTCAGACGGAGCTCACTTGAGCTTGAGCGCCTTCTTCACGCCGCCGATGATGACGGAGTAGGCGGTCTTCTTGTTGCCGTTCTTGTCGGCGACCTTGATCTTCACGACGCCGTTCTTGACGACGCCCGTGCCGACCTTCTTGCCGTTGACCTTGACGACGGCCTTCTTGCCGTTGGCGTTGGCAACCTTGACGGTCAGGACGTCCTTCTTGCCCTGGCTCTTGCCGGCGACCTTGCTGATCGCGACCGGGTGCTTGACAACAACCGGCGGGGTGACGACCGGCGGCTTGACCGGGGCAACGACGTTGTACTTCACGGTCTGCGCGCCGGTGTAGGCCGCGAGGGTCGCGTCCGCGTCAGCGGTCGGGGCCGCAACGCCAGCGTCGAGCACCAGCGAGCCGGTGCCAGCGGTGGCACCGCCGTTGACGGTGAACGAGATGCTGCCGGAGGCCGGGATGGCCAGCGCCTGGACCGACGTGCCGTTCGGCAGCGCGCCGGCGCCGCTCTGAGCGACGGTCAGGGACGGGAGGGCAACCGGGTTGCCGAACTCATCGCTGGCCGTGGCGGTGAACTTGCCCGTGGAGCCGGTGGTGATGTCGCCCGACGGCGTGACGCTCAGGTTGTAGAAGGCGTCAGCGGCGTAGGAACGCACGTTGCCCTTGAGCGCCGGAGCGGCGTCCGAGGTAACGGTGACGGTCTGGTTGCCGGCCTGCTTCGAACCAGCGTAGACCTCAGCGTAGCCGCCGTCGTCGGTGGTCACGGTCAGCGACTTCGCGGTGCCCTTGTCGCCGGACTTGGCAGCGACGAAGCCGTTGTCGACCGAGAAGGTCACGCTGTGGTGGGCGAGAGCGTCGCCGTCGGCGTTAAGAACGCGAACGCTGTAGTACTCGCTGGCGCCAGCAGCAACGCCGCCGGGAACCGCGCCCGCGACCGGGAAGCCACTGTCGATGTTGACCGAAGCGGCGGTCACCGAGTTGACGAAGTCGACGTAGGCGTAGCCGTCCGACGCGAGCGTCGAAGCGTCGATGCCCGCACCACCCAGGTCGACGAAGTCGAACGCGTCGTCCTTCGTGGCGTCCTTCTTGGTGTCGGTGTAGGTGTAGGTGGTCTGGCCCTGGGCGTTGGTGGCCGCGAGGTGGTTGGTCGCCGTGACGACCGGGTTGGCGTTAACCATGTCGTCCTGGACCTCGAGCACGTGGCCCACGGCCGGCTTGCCGAACTGGTCCGCGACGAGCAGGTTGACGCTCACCTGCGAGCCCTTGGCGGCGGTGATGACCTCACCGTCGGGGTTGCCCACCAGGGTGATGGTGTTGACAGCGTTCTCGAACTCGGCGACCGCGGCGGTCGAGTGACCCACCGAGAGGCCCTGGCCCGCAACCGTGCTCTGCGAGACGTAGGAGTCGACGACGATGCCGGAGCCCGCGAGAGCCTTGGCCTGGTCGGCCGAGATCGGAGCGGAGAGGCTCGCAACGCCGTTGGCGTCGGTGGTGCCGTACAGCGAGACCTGGAACTGGCTCGGAGCAACGGCGCCCGCGTAGACGTCGAAGCGGACCTTCACGCCCGCGACCGGCTTCGAGGAGGAGTCCTTCAGCGTGACCTTCGCGCCAACGGTGGCGCCCTGGTACGACGGGTAAGCGTTGTTGTTACCGCCGTCGACGATGCCGCCGACGCCCACGAGGGTCGAGCTGGACACGGCGGGAGCGGCGACGACCGACACCGACAGGGTGCTGGTGGGCTCACCGGCGTCAGCCGCCGGCGTCGACGAAGCGCCACCGGTCTGGTTGACCCAGAACTTGACGGTGTGGGCGCCAGCCGCGAGGGCCGGGAGCGTCACGTCGGTCTTGTAGGAGCCGTTGCCCGCGATGCTGCCGGAGTACACCGTGCCGGTGCCGTCGATCTGGTAGTTGAAGTCCGCGCCGCTGACGCCGAAGCCGCTGGCGTCGGTCAGGGAGACAGACGTGCCGGCGGCCTCGCCGACGTACGCGCTGACGGAGGAGGCGCCGAGGGCGACGTTCTTGACGTTCGCGTTGCCCGACAGGCCGCCACCGACCGTGAAGGTCGAGTTGGCGGCGGCACCGGCAACGGCGTCGCTGCTGGCGGCAACCTTGACGGCGCCGGCCGCGTCGGAGGCAACCTTGAGGGTCGCGGCGCCGTTGGTCAGCGGGACGTCGACAGCCTGGGTCCAGCCCGTGGCAGTGTCGGTGTCGGCCACCGTGGAGGCGTCGGTGTCAGCGCCGAGCGTGATCTTGCTGCCGGCGACGGTGGTCGCCGGGGAGACCGGGGTGCCCGGAACGGTCACGAGGATGTGAACGCTGCCGGTCGCGGCCGTGCCGTCGGCCTTCTTGGCGGTGATCGTGTAGGTGGTCGCCTCGCTGGTCGAGACCGAAGCCTTCGACGGGGAGAGCGTGATGGTGCTGACGTCGGTCGAGTTGACCGGCGCCGCGTGGGCGGCGGCCGGGAGGCCGACGATGCCAAGGGCGGCGACGGCGGAAGCCGCCAGGCCCTTGTTGATGCCGCTGCGAGTCATGCTTGGAATCCTTCCGGGTTGTGAAGAGGGTCCCCGGCGTACGGACACAGCAGTGGCCGAAAGCAAAGGGGAAACCTCATTGCCACGAAAGTTAGGGACTCGCGACGAAGCGCGTTGCCTTCTTGCACGCGTTCCTGAGAGAACGCAAAAAAGACCGAGTCGACTCCGGTCGCGGCCACTTAACGGGACCGTCACCCAGGAGTTACGCCGTGTCGGCGGTAGTAGGGGTGAAGGTGGCACGGTACGCGCGGATCTGAGGAGTTTTTGCAGCCGACGTACCCAAAACGCATGAATCTTCACCTTCACAGGCGTCACACATGTCCCACGAGCGTGGATCGCCAGCGTGCGCACAGGTTCGTGATCAGGCTGTGGTGCGACGGCGTCGGTAGGGTCCTCGCGGTGACCTGGGTACGACGTCTTCTCACCGCTCTGAGCACACGCCTGTGGATCAGCAGGCTCGTCCTGATCGTGGGTGCCGTCTCCGTCGCCTCCGCGCTGCTGCCGGCGTTCCACGGGCGTCTGCACCTGGTCCAGGAGATGATCCCCGACGTCTTCCCCGCGGCGGCCACCACCGGCGCCGCGGCGATCGGCACGATCCTGATCGCGCTGAGCGGTGGCCTGCGTCGCGGCAAGTTCCGCGCCTGGCTGCTCGCCACGGTCCTGGCCGCGCTCGCCTCGGTGCTGCACCTGCTCAAGGGGCTCGACGTCGAGGAGGCGCTGATGTGCGTCGGCCTGACCGCGCTCCTCGTCCGCGCCCGCCCGGAGTTCACCGCGCGCCCCGATCCGCGCTCCCTGACCCGGGTCGTCGTCGTCCTCACCCTCGGCCCACTGGTGGCCGGTGCGCTCGGCTTCGCCTGGCTGACGGTCCGCGACGGCGGCCAGGCAGCCGGTACGACCACCGGCGACCGCCTCGCCCAGTCGTTCCTCGGCCTGATCGGCATCCCCGGACCGGTCGGCTTCGTCAGCGGCGGCCAGTACGAGCAGGCGGCGGTGGCGCTGCTGGTGCTCGGCGCGTCCGTCCTGCTCGTCGCCACCCTGGCCGCGCTCCGTCCCGCCGGCGGCCCCCACCGCCTCTCCACCGGCGAGGGCGACCGGCTCCGGGGACTGCTGGCCTCGTGGGGCTGGCTCGACTCGCTGGGCTACTTCGCCCTGCGCGACGACCGCTCGGTTATCTTCGAGCCCCGCGGGCGCGCGGCGATCAGCTACCGCGTGATCGGTGGCGTCAGCCTCGCCGGCGGCGACCCGGTCGGCGATCCCACCGCCTGGGGCGACGCCATCGCCGCCTGGCTCGACGAGGCCAAGGCGTACGGCTGGACGCCGGCCGCCCTGGGCTCCAGCGAGCGCGGCGCCACCGCCTTCCACCGGGCCGGGTTGGAGTGCCTCGAGCTCGGCGACGAGGCGATCGTGCGCGCCGACGGGTTCACCCTGAGCGGTCGGTCGATGCGGGGCGTACGCCAGGCGGTCGCCCGCTGCGAGCGCGCCGGGGTGACGATCACGGTCGACCGGATGCGCGACCTGTCGCCGGAGCGGGTCGAGGAGCTCCGCACCCTCGCCGACGCGTGGCGTGACGGCGCGGTGGAGCGCGGCTTCTCGATGGCGCTGGGCCGCTTCGGCGATCCGAGCGACGCCGAGTCGGTCCTGGTCACCGCGAGCGGGCCCACTGGCGTGGTCGGGCTCCTGCACCTCGTGCCCTGGGGCACCGACGGCCTCTCGCTGGACCTGATGCGCCGCAGCCGCGGCACCGAGAACGGCGTCATCGAGACGATGGTCGCCGGCCTGATGGCGGCCGCGCCCGGCCTCGGCGTCGAGCGGGTCTCGCTCAACTTCGCCGTCTTCCGCACGGTCTTCGCGCGCGGCGAGCGGCTCGGCGCCGGGCCGGTCCAGCGGCTGTGGCGCGGGGTGCTGCTGTGGGCCTCGCGGTTCTGGCAGATCGAGTCGCTCTATCGCGCCAACGCGAAGTACCAGCCCGAGTGGGTGCCGCGGTTCATCGTCTTCCGCAACGCCGGCGACCTGCCGCGGGTCGCGACCGCGGCGCTGCGCGCCGAGGCGTTCCTGTGTGTGCCGACCCTGGGGCGCCGCGGCGCGGGGGCCGTTGGTGAAGCGCCGACGGGTGTGGCGGTCGCGGTCGAGGAGGAGCCCGAGGTCGTCGGCCGCTGAGCGTCCCTGGGTCTCGACAAGCTCGACCTCCGGGGCTCGGTCTCGACAAGCTCGACCTCCGGGGCTCGGGTCTCGACAAGCTCGACCACCGGGGCTCGGGTCTCGACAAGCTCGACCTCCGGGGCTCGGTCTCGACAAGCTCGACCTCCGGGAATCGACTGGCGTCAGTCGAAGAGGGCGCGGACGTCCTCGGCGTCGATCGCGGTGGCCATCGCGCCGTCGCCGTCGAGGACCTGGGTGAAGAGCTCGGCCTTCGCCTCCTTGAGCGCCATCACCTTCTCCTCGATCGTGCCGGAGGCGACCAGGCGGTAGGCCATCACGTGGTTCTTCTGGCCGATCCGGTGGGCGCGGTCGATCGCCTGGGCCTCGGCGGCCGGGTTCCACCAGGGGTCGAGGACGAAGACGTAGTCGGCCTCGGTCAGGGTGAGGCCGGAGCCGCCGGCCTTGAGGCTGATCAGGAACGCCGGCTGGGTGCCGTTCTTGAACGAGTCGATCACCTCGGGGCGGTTGCGGGTGCGTCCGTCCAGGTAGGCGGTCTCGATCCCCTCGGCCTCCAGCCGCGCCTGGACCCGCTTCAGGTACGTGGTGAAGGTGCTGAATACCAGCGCTCGATGGCCCTCGTCGGCCAGCTCCTGGAGGTGCTCGACGAGCACGTCCAGCTTGGCCGAGCCCACGTCCTCGTGCGTCTTGTCGACGAGCGCGGGGTCGAGGCTGAGCTGGCGCAGCCGGGTGAGCGCCCCGAAGATGGCGATCCGGTTGCGCCCGAAGTCGTCGACCAGGCCCAGCACGGTCTGGCGCTCGCGCTGGAGCTGGGTGTCGTAGATCTTCCGATGAGCTCGACCCAGTTCGATTTCAAGGACCTGCTCCTGCTTCGGCGGCAGGTCGTCGGCCACCAGCTCCTTGGTGCGGCGCAGCAGGAACGGCCGGATCCGGCGCCGGAACCTGGCCAGCGAGCGCTCGTCGCCCAGCTGCTCGACCGGCTTCACCACCTGCTGGGTGAACCGCTTCGGGGAGGCGTAGAGTCCCGGCGCGACGATGGAGAGCAGCGACCACAGCTCCATCAGCCGGTTCTCGAACGGCGTGCCGGTCAGCGCCAGCCGGAACGGCACGTCGAGGCGGCGTACCTCCTGATAGGTCTTGCCCTGGTGGTTCTTGACAGTGTGCGCCTCGTCGAGGACCAGCCCGCCCCACGACAGCTCGCGATAGGCCTCCGCCTCGAGCCGGAAGAGCGTGTACGAGGTGACGACGATGTCGGCGCCGTCGTAGATCTCGGCGAGCGTCTGCTCGCGGCGGGCCGCGGAGGAGAGCACCGCCCGGGCGGTCAGCCCCGGGGTGTGTCGGGCCGCCTCGGAGACCCACGTGCTCAGCACGCTGGTCGGCGCGACCACCAGGAACGGACCGCCGCCTCGCGTGCGCGTGTGCGCGATGAGGGAGAGGGTCTGCAGGGTCTTGCCCAGGCCCATGTCGTCGGCCAGGATCCCGCCAAGCCCGCTCTCCCACAGGTAGGCCAGCCAGCGGATGCCGTCGGCCTGGTAGGGCCGCGGGATCGAAGCGAGCCCGTCCAGCGGCACCTCGGGCAGGCCCTCGAAGTCGCGCAGCGCGCGCGCCGTCCGCGCCCAGGCGCTGACCTGCTCGTCCACCACGCCGAGGGTCTCGAGCTCGGCCCACATCGCCAGGTCGTAGCGCCCCACCCGGAGCCCGTCCACGGGCTGGTCGACGAGCTGGCCGGCGTCGGCGACCAGCTCGGCGAGCTGGGCGAACGCCGGGTGAGCCGCGGCCATGTGCCGGCCCGACGCGGTGAAGACCATGTCGGCGCCGGTGGTCAGCGCGGTGAGGACGTCCTTGAGCGCGACCGGCTCCCCGTCGACGCTGATCGTGATGGTCAGGTCGAGCCAGTCGCGATCGTTGCGGGCGTGCTCGTCGTCGGCCTGCTCGAAGCGCACCTCGGGCGCGCTCAGCGCCGCCCGGAAGTCGAGCCGCTCACCGCTCTCGTCGAGCTCGAACGCGCCGGCCGAGGCAGCCTCCTGCAGGGGCGGGAGGATCTCCTCGACGAAGCGGACCAGGTCGCGGTCGGTCCAGGTCCGGACCGGCAGCAGGGCGCCGCCCTCGTCGCGCAGCAGACCGTCGGCGACGGCGGGCAGGCTCAGGCCGGCCAGCACGTCGGCCTCGGCATCGGCCTCGCGGACCGACCCGAGCCCGTCGCGGGAGTCGATCCCGTAGGCGGTCTCGCCGCTGCCGGACCCGTACGCCCAGGCCCAGGAGGTGTCCGCGCGGGTGCCGGTCCAGGCGACCGTCAGCACCAGCCGCGGCGGGGTGACCTCGGGCAGCTCGAACGAGCCGTCGCTGGACGCGGTCGAGAGCTGGCGGCGCAGCCGCGGGAGGTAGGTGGACTCGAACTGTGCGCGCTGCCCGGCCGGCACCGTGACCGGTGCGGCGTTGAGCCGGCGCTGCATCGACAGCGGCAGCGCGTCGCTCAGCGGGGCGAGGACGAGCGTGCGGCCGGTGGCCAGGCCGACGTCGTCGGGGCGGTGCAGCAGCGCCACGCCGTGGGCGGGCTCGCCGATCGCGGCGACCTCGCGTCCGATGCCCGGCCACCACAGGCCGTCGTACGAGATCCCGAGGCGTACGGCCAGGTCACCCGCGCCGTCGTCCTCGACGGAGACGTCGGCCTGGATCGCCAGCGGTTCGTCGCTGACCACGATCTCGCCCAGCCCGGGGCCGGGGACCAGCGCGATGCCGGTCTCCTGCATCCGGCGCAGCAGCGACCACACCGAGGGGCCCAGGCTGAGCAGGTTGGGGTTCTGCTGGCCGTACCCGCGTACGAAGGTGGAGGCCAGGTCGGCCAGGACGGCGACCTGCGCGCTGTCGAGGTCGAGTCCGCTGGCACGCACCGAGGACGGCAGGTCGTTCCAGCCGATGCCGGCCTTCACCCAGCTCCGGCCGCGCCACATCAGCGGACGGATCAGCAGGATGCCGGAGGTCGTCGACCACCGGCTGTCCACGGCCTTGTACTCGATCTCGAGCGCCAGCGGCGTCGCCGCGGCCCCTGTCCGCGCGGAGCGCTCCTCCAGGTCACCGAGCAGAGTGCCCAGATCGCGCGCCCACGTCTCCTCCGGCTCCTGATCCATATCCAGGCAACCCTAGGCGACGGGGTGCAGGAGACCCGCTTCGCGCGGGGTCGGGTGGCCCTCAGCGGGCCTCGGCCTCGGCCTTGATCCGCGACAGCGTCTGCGACATCCCGGAGCGCAGCTCGGCCACGAACGGCTCCTGTCCGCCGAGCGCGACCTTGGTCAGGACCTTCGACAGCATCGAGATGCCGTGCGGCACCTCGCGGCGGTGCGTGACCCGGGTGCCGCCGTCGGCGGTGGGCTCGAGCCGGAAGGACCAGACCGTCCGGTTCTCGGTGATCCGGAAGGCGATCTCCTTGTCCGAGGTGAAGCGCACGATCTTGCCGGAGGTCGGCCAGCGCTTGCGGCCCTGCTTGTTGAGGTTGAGCATCCGGCTGCCCAGCCGGGCCGGTGCCGGCAGGACGACCGTACGGACGACCTGGGGCGACCACTTGGGCATCTGGGCGGGGTCGCTGACCAGGGACCAGACCTTCTCCGGCGGCGCGGCGATCGTGGTCTCGGCGGTCAGATCGGGAGAGCTGGAAGCAGTCATGGCCGCCAACCTACCCATCGGTAACACGGTTGCGGTAGGTGTTCCGCGGGTAGAGGTCGAGCGTGCGGACGGCGGTTCTTCTCCTGACGCTCGCCCTGCTCGCGACCGGTTGCGGCGCGGATGCCGGCACCCTGCGACAGACCGCCTGGGGTCGCGCCGAGCAGCCGATCGAGCCCGACGGGCCGGTGTGGGCCCAGCGCGGCGTGGTCCACCTCGGAGCCGCGGGCACCATCCGCACGAGCCCGCGGATGGACGAGTACGTCGTCGCCGGCGACGGGATCTACTTCGTCGAGCGCGAGCACCCGAGCAGCGCCACGCCGCGTCTGCGGCACGCCACCGCCGAGGGCGTCGCGGACACCGGTGTCGAGATCAGCGGGTGGGGGGAGCTGCGGGCATCCCCGAGCGGCCGCTACCTGGCCTACATCGACCGCAGCACCGGACCCACCGACGAGTTCGGCACCCACCTGGCCGCCGCGATCGTCGTCGACACCACCACCGGCCGCGAGGCGGTGCACACGTACGCCGGGATGGGCGACACCGGGAGCGACGACCTCGCCGATCTCTACGAGGACGCCACCCCGCCCACGATCGCGGGCATCACCGACACGCAGGTCTGGGTGGCCGGCCCGGACGGGATCCGGACCTACGCGCTGCCCGAGGGCGAGCAGACCGACGTCTACGACGGCGTCGACCAGTGGTCGAAGCGGCGGCCCTGGGTCTTCCGCTACGGCAGCGGGCCGCACGGCACCTGGAACCTCGATCGCACCTGGGCGATCGATGCCGACGCGAAGACCGGCGACCTCCTGCACCCCGCCCACGGCCCCGACGTCACGCCGAGGGTCGAGGCGCCCTCCTGGACCCTGGAGCGATGGGTCGACGACGACACCGTCCTGGGCTACGCGTACGACGAGGAGCGGTCGCCCGCGGGCCGGGGCCACCGCGCCGCGAACCCGATCACGTGCGAGGTGCCGAGCGGCACCTGTCAGCGCATCCCGGGAGCCGAGGGAGCGATCCGGCTGCCGCGCCCGTCGGTCGGATGAGGATCAGCCGCGCGCGGCCCACCAGGCCCGCAGGCGCGTCGTCGCGTCCTCCTCGGAGAGCACACCCTCGTCCATCCGCAGCTCGAGCAGGAACCTGTACGCCTCGCCGACCTCGCGCCCCGGGTTCAGCCCCAGCAGCGCCATGATCTGGTCGCCGTTGAGCGCCGGGCGCATGGCCGAGAGCTCCTCCTCCTCGGCCAGCCGGGCGATCCGCTCCTCGAGCGCGTCGTAGGTACGGGCGAGCCGCTCGGCCTTCTTGCGGTTGCGGGTGGTGCAGTCCGCGCGGGTGAGGATGTGCAGCCGCTCGAGCTGGTCGCCGGCGTCGCGGACGTAGCGGCGTACGGCGGCATCGGTCCACTCACCGGTGCCGTAGCCGTGGAACCGCAGGTGCAGCTCGATGAGCTGGCAGACCGCGTCGATCTCGTCGTTGGAGAAGCGCAGCTCCTTCATCCGCTTGCGCGCGATCTTGGCGCCGACCACGTCGTGGTGGTGGAACGTGACCACGCCGCCCTCGACGAAGCGGCGCGTGCGCGGCTTGCCCACGTCGTGCATCAGCGCCGCGAAGCGGCTGACGAAGTCCGGGCCCTCGGAGACACCGGCGGACAGCCGCGGCTCCAGGTCGATCGCCTGCTCCAGCACGGTGAGGCTGTGCTCGAAGACGTCCTTGTGCCGGTGGTGCTCGTCGCTCTCCAGCTTCAGCGCGGGCAGCTCGGGCAGCACGATGTCAGCGATCCCGGTCTCCACCAGGAGCACCAGTCCGAGCCGCGGCGACGGCGCGCAGACCAGCTTCACCAGCTCGTCGCGCACCCGCTCGGCGGAGATGATCGAGATCCGCGCGGCCATGTCCGTCATCGCGGCCACGACCGTCGGGTCGACCGAGAAGCCGAGCTGGGCGGCGAACCGCGCGGCCCGCATCATCCGCAGCGGGTCGTCGGAGAAGGACATCTCCGGGGCACCCGGTGTGCGCAGCACGCCGTGCGCGAGGTCGACGACACCGCCGTACGGGTCCTCGACCTGGCGCTCCACGCCACCGGGCCCGGCCAGGCGTACGGCCATCGCGTTGACGGTGAAGTCGCGTCGCCCGAGGTCGCCGGCGAGGTTGTCGCCGTACTCGACGATCGGCTTGCGCGAGTCGGGGTCGTAGGCCTCGGAGCGGTAGGTGGTGATCTCGACGTCCCAGCCACCCTGGTCCTTGGGTGCCCGGGCGCCGATCGTGCCGAACTCGCGGCCCATGTCCCACGTCGCCCTCGACCAGGTCTTGAGCAGCCGCTCGGTCTCGTCGGGGCGCGCGGAGGTGGTGAAGTCGAGGTCGTTGACCGGTCGGCCGAGCATCGCGTCGCGCACCGGGCCGCCGACCAGGGCCAGCTCGTGGCCGGCGCTCGCGAAGAGCTCGCTCAGCGGCACCAGCACGGGGGCGAGCCGGTCCAGCTCGGCGTCGACCCGGCGCTGCACCTCGACGATGGAGAGCGGGACGAAGGAGCTGTCGGACATGGGGCCACAGTTTAGGTGTCCCTCACAGGACGGCCGATATCCTCAGCCGCATGCCTTCTCGCCGTACCGTCCCTGCGTGGGCGTCGGCGACGACCGCACTGGCCCTTCTCCTGGGTGCGTTGAGCGCCCTCGTCGCGCTCCCGATGAGCCCAGCCTCCGCCACGATGCACCGGGCCGGCGACACCCAGGCGACGAGCGACACGGACCCGCTCAGCGTCACGATCGACAGCCTCACGCCCTCGACCCTGAAGAGCGACACCGAGCACGGCACGGTACGGGTGGCGGGCACCGTCACCAACGACGACGACCAGGCCTGGCAGGCGCTCAACGTCTACGCGTTCATCGGCAGCACGCCCCTGACCACCGAGACCGAGCTGACCGAGGCATCGATCTCCGATCCCACCGCGCAGGTGGGCGAGCGGATCACCACCTTCGGCGAGTTCGCCACCCTGCCCGACCTCGCGCCCGGCGCCAGCGCCTCCTTCGAGCTGGCGATCCCGCGCGCCGACCTGCACGGCGACAGCTTCGGACCGGTCACCGAGCCCGGCGTCTACTGGTTCGGCGTACAGGTGCTCGGCACCAGCGCCGACGGCGCCCGCGACGAGTACGCCGACGGGCGCGCGCGCACCTTCCTGCCGCTCGTCGCCCGGCCCACGCACGTCACGCCGGTGCCCGCCGCGCTGGTGGTGCCGCTGCGCCAGCGGGTGCTGCGCCAGCCCGATGGCAGCATCGCCGCCGTCGCCCGCTGGGCCCGCCAGCTCTCGCCCGGCGGGCGGCTCTGGGACCTCCTCGACTTCGCCGGCGGCCGGCAGGTCTCCTGGCTGGTCGACCCGGCGCTCATCGATGCGGTGGAGCAGCTCGCGGCCGGCAACCCGGCCCGCAGCATCGCCCCCACCGACGGCACCGGCTCCGACGGTGACGACAGCGGCGACGGGCAGACCCCGTCGCCGGCCGCCTCCGGCACCAGCGCCACCGCGCCGGCGCTCGCACTGTCGCAGCGGGTCGCGACCAGCACGCCGAGCGGCACCACCGAGACCGCCGACCCGGCCGCGGCGACCGAGCCGGCGAAGGCCTGGCTGGCGCATCTGCTGCCGACGCTCAACCAGAGCCCGGCGGTCTACACGCTCCCGTACGGCGACCTCGACCTCTCCGCGACCGCTCGCCACGACGCCGACCTCTACGCCGTCGCCCGCGAGCGCGGCCAGGCGGTCCTCGCCGCCCTGGGCATCAGCGCGCTGCCGCTCGACGTCCCGACCAGCGGCTACCTCCAGCCCGATGCGCTCCGGCTCGGCGCCTCCACCACACCGCTCCTGCTGAGCGACCGAGCGCTGAGCGGCACCGTCCCGCCGGCCGCCACCATCGAGGGCCGTACGGTCTTCACGACCTCCTCGCTCGTCGCCGCCGGCGGCCCGCCGCCCGGTCACCAGCGCAGCCCGATCGCGGTGCGCCAGGAGCTGCTCGCCCAGGCCTCGATGCGGATCGCGACCGACGAGCCGATCCTGGCGGTGCTGCCCGCGGACTGGGTGTCGGGAACCGACGGCGCCGGCTTCTTCACCGGCCTCGACCAGCCGTGGCTCGACCTGACCACCGTGTCGGGTGCCGTCTCCACCGCGGTCGCGCAGGACGTCGACACCAGCCGGCTGCACTACCCCGACGCCGAGAAGGAGGCCGAGCTCCCGGCCGAGGTCTTCGGGGCGGTCACGGCGCTGCAGGCCTCGGGCGAGAAGCTGCAGAGCGTGCTCCCGCACAACGACCAGGTGGCCACCGACGTGCTCGACGACGCCCTGACCAGCGCCTCCTACACCGCGCGGGGCGCCGCTGGTGCCGCGGGCACCGCCGCCGACCGCAGCCGTGACGCGATCGACGCCCAGCTCCGCTCGATCACGGTCGAGGGCCCGCCGTCGGTGACGCTCTCCAGCGATCAGGGCAAGTTCAACGCCACCGTCATCAACGGCCTCGACCAGCCCGTCCAGGTGCGGGTCAAGGCGGTCTCCGACGGCGACCTCACCATCTCCGGCCCCAACCGCCTGGTGATCCCCGCCAACGGCCACACCGGCGTACTCCTCACCGCGCACGCGCACACCAACGGCGTCCACAACGTCGCGCTCCAGCTCAACACGCTGGACGGCAAGCCGCTCGGCTCGGAGGTCACCTTCCCGATCCGTACCGCCGAGGTCAGCCGGATCATCTGGCTCTTCATCGGCGGGGGGCTCGGACTGCTCTTCGCCGCGATCGTGGTGCGGCTGGTCCGCCGGATCCGCAACCGCGCCGTCGGCGCCGAGACGGTGGAGGCGGTGGAGGGCCCGTGAGCGGCAAGCGCGCGGCCGTGCCGGCCCGCCGAGCGGCACGGCGCTCCCGGAGCGGATCGCTGGCCAGCGCCAGCGCCGTGATGGCGGTCGGCACGCTCTTCTCCCGCCTCAGCGGCTTCGTGCGCGCGGCACTGCTCGCCGCCGCGATCGGATCGATCGGCCGGGCCGACGTCTTCAACGTCGCCAACACGATCCCCAACATGCTCTACATCCTGCTGGCCGGCGGCGTCTTCAACGCCGTGCTCGTCCCGCAGCTGGTCCGCGCGATCAAGCAGGACCCGGACGGCGGGCAGGCGTACACCCAGCGCATCGTCACGCTCGCGACCATCTTCCTCGCCGCCGTCACGGTGGTGCTGGTGGCCGCGGCGCCGCTGCTGATCCGGCTCTACTTCCACCACCACACCGAGGCCGAGACCCAGAGCGCGATCACGTTCGCGCGCTACTGCCTGCCGCAGGTCTTCTTCTACGGCATGTTCGTGCTGCTCGGGCAGGTGCTCAACGCGCACCGCAGCTTCGGCCCGATGATGTGGGCGCCGATCGCCAACAACGTCGTCTCCGTCGCCGTGCTGGTCTTCTACATCGCCTACTTCGGCACCGCCGGCACGGGCGACTACAGCCGCGGCGAGGAGCTGCTGCTCGGCCTCGGCTCGACGGCCGGCATCGCGCTGCAGTTCCTGGTGCTGGTGCCGTACCTGCGGGCGATCGGCTTCCGGTTCCGGCCACGCTTCGACTTCCGCAACACCGGCCTGAGCCACACCCTCAGCCTGGGCATCTGGACCGTCCTGTTCGTGATCGTCAACCAGGCCGCGTACATCGTCGTGACGGGCCTCGCCACCACCGGATCCGGCCGCAACGGCTCCGGCTACACGATCTACTCCAACGCCTTCCTGCTCACCCAGGTGCCGCACTCGATCGTCACCGTCTCGCTGGCCACCGCGGTCCTGCCGACGCTGTCGGCCCGGGTGGTCGCGCTCGACCCGCGAGGCTTCGCGTACGGCGTCGCGCGCACGCTGCGCTCCTCGATCGCGATCGTGCTCCCCTTCGCCGCCCTGCTCCCGGTGCTCTCCACCGACCTGGCCCACATGCTCTTCGGCTTCGGCGCCTCGGTGGACCAGTACACGAAGTACGGCCCCACGATCGCGGTCTTCGGGCCCGGCCTGGTCTTCTTCACCTTGCAGTACGTCCTGCTGCGCGGCTTCTACGCCCTCGAGCGCAACAAGACCGTCTTCTGGATGCAGTGCCTGGTGGCGGCGGTCAACGTCGTGGCCGCGATCCTGCTGGTCAAGAACGTCTCCCCCGAGCACACCGCGCCGGCGCTCGCCGCCGCCTGGGGCCTGGCGTACTTCGTCGGCTCGATCAACGCCTACACCCGCCTCAACCGGCGCATCGGGCCGCTGCGCACCGATCTGCTGGTCCGGTTCCTGATCCGGATGCTGCTGCTCACCGCCGTCGCGACCACGGTGGCCTGGCTGGTCGGACGCGGCTTCGACCAGGTGTGGCCCGACCGGACGTGGCTGATGGCCGCGATCAAGACCGCCGTCGTCGGCGGACTCGACCTGGGCCTGATCTTCCTCGGCGCCCGGCTGCTGCGGATCACCGAGCTGACCGGGTTCGTGTCGGCACTGGCCGCGCGCCTGCGCCGCTCGTGACACGCCCGCGACACCCGGCCTCGCTAGTCTCAGGTCATGAGTATGCATCGGCCAGGTGACGTCCTCGCGGGGCGCTATCGGCTGGCCGACCTGCTCAGCGAGTCCGACCACGGCCGCTTCTGGCTCGCGCACGACAGCATCCTCGGTCGCCCGGTCGCTGTCCACGTCCTCGACGCCGACGACCCGCGCGCTCCGCGGCTGATGACCGCCGCCCGCGCCTCGGCCTCCATCGCCGACCAGCGCCTGCTGCGCGTCTTGGACGCCGAGTCCCGCGAGGGCATCTCGTACGTCGTCAGCGAGTGGGGCCGCGGCACCTCCCTCGACATCCTGCTCGCCCGCTCCGGCCCGCTCGCCGCCACCCACGCCGCCTGGGTGACGGCGCAGGTCGCCGCCGCGCTCGCGCGGGCCCACGGCTACGGGTACGCCCACGGGCGACTCACCCCGGAGAGCGTCCTCATCGACGAGGGCGGTGGGGTGCGGATCGTCGGCTTCGCCGTCGACGCCGCTCTCTACGGCGAGGCGCCGGGATCCGCGGCCGACGACGACACCGCCCTGGCGGGGATCCTGATGGCCGGGCTCACCGGCACCTGGCCGGGCGCCACGCCGTCGGCCGTACCCGCGACGCCGCTCGACGGCAGTCACCCGATGCGCCCGCGGCAGGTCCGGGCGGGCGTCCCGCGGCTGCTCGACGACCTCTGCGACGCCGGCCTCAACGCCGGCGCCCGCGGCCGGCACTCCTCGCCGGAGGTCGACGCGCGCTACCTGCACGACCGGCTGATGGAGTTCGTCGGCGAGCCGCCGGACCTCAGCGAGCTGCCCGACGAGAACGGCGGCCGGATCCGGGCCGACACCGGCCCCCTGGCGACCATGGACTACCCGAACGGGCCCGACGCGACGAGCATCGCTCCCGCGCCGGGCCAGACTCCGGGCCAGACTCCGGGTCCCACGCCGGGCCAGACTCCGGGCCAGACTCCGGGCCACACCGGCCCGGTCCGGCCGGGCACCGATCTGGCGACCGGCCAGCAGACCCAGATCTCACCGATCGCCGCACCCCGGGGCGACAGCGGGACGGACGACGGGGCCGACGACGGGGCCGACGACGGGGCCGACGACGGTGCCGACGATGGGGACGCGACCCAGCACGGCATCCCGTCCTTCGAGGACGACGACAGCTGGCACCGGCCCCGTGACGTCCCCGCCCCGCCTCCGCCGCCGCTGGAGCCGCCGGCCCCGAAGCCGCTGTTCGCCGACGAGGACCGCGTCCCGCGCGCCACTCCGGCCTCCTCGCCCGCGACACCGAGCGACCCCGCCGGCTACTGGCCGTGGCTCGACGACGCTCCCCGCACCGGCGCCCACCGGGTCCCGCCCCCGGAGGACGACGGGCCGCCGCCCAGCCGATGGCTCCCCTTCGCCGTCGGCCTGGTGGTACTGCTGCTCGTCGTCGCCGTAGCGCTGATCGTGCACGAGGCGACCGGCGACAACCCCGAGCAGCCCACGGCCTCCGGCAGCGCCACCCGCACCGCGACCCCCGTCAACCCGATCACCGGCGTCACCGCCACCGACTACGACCCCTTCGGCGACCCGCAGACCGAGAACCCCGAGCAGGCGAAGAACGCCGTCGACGGCAAGGCCTCCACGGTGTGGCAGACCAACACGTACAACGCTCAGCTCGGCGACGCGCCGCCGGCGCTCAAGAGCGGTGTCGGCCTGGTCCTCGACCTCAAGCGCACCTATGCCGTGGACACCGCGACCATCACGGTCGCCGGCGGCGACACCGGCGTCTCCTTCTACGTCACCGACACGAAGCCTGCATCGCCGAACGGCCTCACGCCGGTCGCCCGCGCCACCATCACCTCGCCCGCGCAGAAGGTCTCGCTGAAGAACGCACGCGGCCGCTACGTCGTCGTCTGGCTCACCTCGCTGCCCCACACCGACGGTGGCTACCGCGGCGCCGTGGCGGAGGTCGGCCTCACCGGCGCCCACGTGGGCTGACGACGTACGGGCAGGGAATCTTTGTCGCCTACGATCGGTTCTCGAAGCGTCACCGATCCAGGGAGTCCATCCATGACCAGCTCGCCGACCGAGCCCCGCAACGTCATCATCATCGGCTCCGGCCCGGCGGGCTACACCGCCGCCGTCTACGCCGCGCGCGCCGAGCTCAAGCCGCTCATCTTCGAGGGCTCGGTGACCGCCGGCGGCGCGCTGATGAACACCACCGAGGTGGAGAACTTCCCTGGCTTCCGCGACGGCATCATGGGTCCGGAGCTGATGGACAACATGCGCGCGCAGGCCGAGCGCTTCGGCGCCGAGCTCATCCCCGACGACATCGTCGAGGTCGACCTCTCCGGTGAGGTGAAGGTCGTGAAGACCGCCACCGAGACGCACTACGCCAAGGCCGTGATCCTCGCGATGGGCTCGGGCTACCGCAAGCTCGGTCTGCCCCGCGAGGAGGAGCTGTCGGGGCGCGGCGTCTCGTGGTGCGCCACCTGCGACGGCTTCTTCTTCCGCCAGAAGCCGATCGTGGTCGTCGGCGGCGGCGACTCCGCCGTCGAGGAAGCCACCTTCCTCACCCGCTTCGGCTCGAAGGTGACCCTGCTGGTGCGCCGCGACGAGCTGCGTGCCTCCAAGATCATGCAGGAGCGCGCCTTCAACGACCCCAAGCTCGAGATCAAGTGGAACTCCGCGATCGAGTCGTTCAACGGGGCCGACTCGGTCGAGTCGCTCACGATCGTCGACACGGTCACCGGCGAGAAGAGCGACCTCGAGGCCTCCGGCGTCTTCATCGCGATCGGCCACGACCCGCGCTCCGAGGTCGTCAAGGGCCAGGTCGAGCTCGACGCCGAGGGCTACGTCGTCACGGGTCACCAGGTGACCACGGCCACCGGCGGCGCTGTGGCCGGTACGGCGACCAACATCTCGGGTGTCTTCGCGTGCGGCGACCTGGTCGACCACACGTACCGCCAGGCGATCACCGCCGCGGGCTCCGGCTGCGCCGCCGCCCTCGACGCCGAGCGCTTCCTGGCCGACATCGAGCACCACGCCGCGGCCCTCGCCGGCGCCTGATGGGCGGTGCGGGAACAGATTCCGCACGCTCCCTGTTCTTCCCTCAGACTTCATCGCAACATCTCAACGAAGGGTGAGCCCATGGCTGACAACATCTCCGCTGTGACCGACGCCGAGTTCGACGCCACGGTCCTCAAGTCCGACAAGCCCGTCCTGGTGGACTTCTGGGCCGAGTGGTGCGGTCCGTGCCGCCAGGTCGCCCCGATCCTCGACGAGATCGCCGGCGAGCACGGTGACAAGGTCACCTTCCTCAAGATGAACGTCGACGAGAACCCGGTGACCCCGTCGAACTACCGCGTGACCGGCATCCCGACCATCAACGTCTACCAGAACGGTGAGGTCGTGAAGTCGATCGTCGGCGCGAAGCCGAAGGCCGCCCTGCTCAACGAGCTCGCCGCCTTCATCGGCTGATCAGCCCAGCTCGACCAACGAGCGGCCCGCACCTCGGTGCGGGCCGTTCGTGCATCTCGGCGTGACGCGACGCCGAACGGGGCGAGCGCGGTGGGGCTCCCCGCAGGGCGACGGGGCGGTGAGGAACGAGCCGTCACGTCGACTGGAGCGTGTCCCATTCGTGCTCGTGTCCGGGCGGCGCCGCGGCGCGACTCAGGGAGCACGCCGTACCGGAGCAGGCGTCGGCTCCCTCCCCGGCCGGGGGGGTAACACGATGTTCGGTGGGGGTAGCAGCCTGTTGCGTCGCGCTGCTACCTCAGTGGACATCGTGTTACCCCTCGTGGCGCGGACTCAGGGAGCACGCCGCACCGGAGCAGGCGTCGGCTCGGGACGCCGCGGCCGTACGACGCCCATCACCCGCTCCCATGCCACATCCCGCCAGGTGATCGCGCTCGACAGATCCATCCGCAGCCGCGGCGCGGTGGCGTGCGCGCGATGCGTCTTGAAGCCCACCCGCGCCAGGAACTCCGCCGGCGCCGCACAGCGCGGCCCGGTGAGCCCGCTCAGCGGGCCGACGTCGCCGAAGGCCTCGATGGGCGGTGGGGAACGCGGAGGAGCCGGGGACGAAGCGCTCCGGAACGTAGATCAGGTAGCCGACCACGCGGTCGTCGACCACCGCGACCCGTCCGCAGGAGCCCCACTCGCGCAGCACCTCGCTGAGCCAGGCCTCCTTCACGGCCGTCCGCTCGTCCGCCGGGACCCGCTCACGACGGACCGGATCGAGCTCCCAGAACAGGCAGGAGCGGCACGGAGCGGCCAGCTCGGCGAGCCGATCCAGTGTCAAGGGGACGACTTTGCGTGACATCTCACTCCGCGAGGGCGGACTCCGGTGATGCGAAGGCGTGTGACATCCTTCATGCTAGAACGATCATGGACACTTCCCCCACCACGCGCAGCAGCAACCGCCTCGATCCCTACGTCGACCGCTATGCCGCGCGCACGGCTGGGATGACGCAGTCCGAGATCCGAGCACTCTTCGCCGTGGCGTCCCGTCCTGAGGTCGTGTCGCTCGCCGGCGGCATGCCGAACATCTCCGGCCTGCCCCTCGACGTCGTCGGAGGCGCCATCGACAGCGTCGTCCGCGACCATGGCACCGTCGCGATGCAGTACGGCTCGGGCCAGGGCATGATCGAGCTGCGCGAGCAGATCACCGACGTGATGCGGCTCGAGGGCATCGAGGCCCATCCCGACGATGTCGTCGTCACGGTCGGCTCGCAGCAGGCCGTCGACCTGGTGACCCGCATCTTCTGCGACCCGGGCGACGTCATCATCTGCGAGGCGCCCTCGTACGTCGGTGCTCTCGGTGTCTTCAAGTCCTACCAGTGCGACGTCGTGCACGCCGAGATGGACGCCGACGGCCTGATCCCCGACGCCCTCCGTGCCGCGATCGCGGCGACGCGCGCGGCCGGCAAGAAGATCAAGTTCCTCTACACGATCCCCAACTTCCACAACCCGGCCGGCGTGACGATGTCGCTGGAGCGCCGTCACGAGATCGTCCGGATCTGCGAGGAGGAGGGCGTCCTCATCCTCGAGGACAACCCGTACGGCCTGCTCGGCTTCGACGGCGACCCGATGCCGGCGCTGCGCTCGATCAGCAGCGACAACATCATCTACCTGGGCTCGTTCTCCAAGACCTTCGCGCCGGGCTTCCGGGTGGGCTGGGCCCTCGCGCCGCACACCGTCCGCGAGAAGCTGGTGCTCGCCCAAGAGAGCGCGACGCTGTGCCCGCCACAGTTCAGCCAGATGGCGATCGCCGCCTATCTCGCGCAGAGCGACTGGCAGGGCCAGATCAAGAGCTTCCGCGAGATGTACCGCGAGCGCCGCGATGCGATGATCAGTGCGCTCAACGACATGATGCCCGCGGGCTGTCACTGGAACGTCCCCGCCGGCGGCTTCTACGTCTGGATGACACTCCCCCAGGGCGTCAACGCCAAGGCGATGCTGCCGCGCGCCGTGACCGCCCGGGTCGCCTACGTCCCGGGCACGGCATTCTTCGCCGACGGCTTCGGCTCTTCCTCGATGCGGCTCTCGTTCTGCTACCCGACGCCCGAGCGGATCCGCGAGGGCGTACGCCGCCTGGCCGGTGTCATCGAGGAGGAGATGGAGCTGCGCAACACGTTCGGCGCCACCACTCCCCTCGACACCCTGCCGATGGGCGGCAACGAGACGCCGAGCACCGACACCCAGTGACGCCGTACGTCATACGCTCCGAGCCCACCGGCGGAGCGGAACGTATGACGTTCCGAGGTCCTTAAGGCGCCGAAAGGGCCCCGATTCTGAGGAATCGGGGCCCTTTCGCGATTTCGGCACCTCGCTCAGAATCGCTCTCACAGAACTTCTGAAGCGACGTTTCCCGTGAAACACCGGGCGCCAGCCGAAGTGTGGACTTCCCCGCGACCACCCACTGCGCACTTCGCGCTCCGAACGGCTTCGAGACTCGCTGCTCACGCCTCAACCAGCGCCGGGGCTGAAGCGCGAGGAGCGCCGGCGACGGACCCTCGCAACCTCCGGCCCGAGCGACCGGCTTGCCGCGAGCCTCGCGGCCCGCGGGGCTGCCATGCTCGTGGCGCTTGAACCTCGGGCGACCCGGTCAATTGTCGACTTATCGCTTTATCTCTAGATCACTTTATCGTTCCGATTGCGCGGGTCCATGATCTCGACGATCCGCTGCAGGTCCTCGAGAGTCGCGAACTCGACGGTGATCTTGCCCTTCGCGCGGCCCATGTCGACCTTCACGCTCGTCTCCAGGCGATCGGCCAGGCGATCGGCGAAGACGTTGAGCTCAGGGGCCGGGCCCTTGAGGCGGGCGGAGCGACGCTTGGGCTGCTGCTCGCCGTCGATCTCGCGCAGGGCGACGATCTCCTCCAGGCCGCGCACGCTGATCCCCTCGGCGACCACCCGCTGCGCCAGCTGGTCCTGCGTCGCGGCGTCGCCGACGCCGAGCAGCGATCGGGCGTGACCGGCCGACAGCACGCCGGCGGCGACACGACGCTGGACGGCCGGGCTCAGCTTGAGCAGGCGCAGGGTGTTGCTGATCTGCGGGCGGGAGCGGCCGATGCGCGTGGCCAGCTCGTCATGGGTGCAGCCGAAGTCCTCCAGCAGCTGCTGGTAGGCGGCCGCCTCCTCGAGCGGGTTCAGCTGCGAGCGGTGCAGGTTCTCCAGGAGTGCGTCCCGGAGCATGTCGGTGTCCTCGGTCTCCCGGACGATCGCGGGGATCGTCGAGAGTCCGGCGCGCTGGCTGGCGCGGAAGCGCCGCTCACCCATGACCAGCTCGAACTCGTCACCGACCTGGCGGACGACGACGGGCTGCAGGACGCCGATCTCCCGCACGGAATGGACCAGCTCGTCCATCGCCTCCTCGTCGAAGACGCTGCGGGGCTGGACGTGGTTGGGCCGGATCGACGTGAGCGGCAGCTCGGCGAAGTAGGCGCCCTCGACCGGCCTCAGACCCGAATCTTCGATCTGAGCGCCTCGGGCGACCTCGGCGGGGCCCAGGTC
The DNA here is from genome assembly GCF_055391535.1 of Nocardioides sp. JCM 18998. Lineage (NCBI taxonomy): Bacteria > Bacillati > Actinomycetota > Actinomycetes > Propionibacteriales > Nocardioidaceae > Nocardioides > Nocardioides sp. JCM 18998. The sequence continues at coordinate 1,474,147 of NZ_AP043886.1, read as the reverse complement.
CGGCGACGTTCCGTTCGTCGATCCTGGGGCAAAGTCCGCATCCCGGACATCGGGGTTGCGCTGAGCATCCGCTTCCCGATCCGCGACGGCGACGGGCGGAGCGGTCGGAATCAGCGAGCCCAGTCCGCGTCCCAGACCTCGCTTCGGTGCCGGCTTGCTCACGCCTCGATTCCCTTCCCTGCGATCTCACGAGCCGCCTCGAGGTAGCTCAACGCACCCGGCGAGCCCGGGTCGTAGGTCATCACCGTCTGGCCGTACGACGGCGCCTCCGAGACGCGCACCGAGCGCGGGATGAACGTCTTCAGCACCTGGTCGCCGAAGTGTCCGCGGACCTCGTCCGCGACACCGGCGGCGAGGCGCGTACGAGCGTCGTACATGGTGATGAGGATCGTGGAGACGGCGAGCTCGGGGTTGAGGTGAGCGCGCACCATGTCGACGGTCTTGAGGAGCTGGCCGAGACCCTCGAGGGCGTAGTACTCCGCCTGGATCGGGATCAGCATCTCCGCACCCGCGACCAACGCGTTCAGGGTGAGCAGACCCAGCGACGGCGGGCAGTCGATGAGGACGTAGTCCCACCGCTCCTCCCCGACCGACGCATCGCCGACGCGACCGCTGCCGATCAGCGCCTTCTTCAGCCGACCCTCACGTGCCACCACGCTGACCAGCTCGATCTCGGCACCGGCGAGGTCGATCGTCGCCGGGACGACCTCGACGGTTGGGAGCTCCGGGCATGCCCGGACGACGTCGTTGAGCGCGACGTCGTCGACCAACAGCTCGTACGTGCCAGGAGTGCCCTGGAAGTGGTCCACGGACAGCGCCGTGGAGGCGTTGCCCTGCGGGTCGAGGTCGACCACCAGGACGCGCTGCCCGAGCTGGGCGAGACCGGCGGCGAGGTTGACCGTGGAGGTGGTCTTGCCGACGCCGCCCTTCTGATTGGCCACCACCATGACGCGCGTCGACGTCGGCCGTGGCATCGGCGGCCGTGCCTGCGACTGCTGCCGCGCGAGGATGGTGTTCTCGGTGGCCCGGGCCAGCGGGGTCTCGTCGTCGGCGATCACCTCGGCGAAATCGGCGAGGTCCGCCGCGGTTCGGACGCGATATCCACCGGCTCCGGTTTCACGTGAAACATCGCTGTCGCCCTGTGGAGAACCGGGGTCGTTCTGTGGATTGTCACGCTCAGACACCTGGTCAGACCCGGTGGAAAACTCTGGGGACGCCGACACTGCACGCTCCGACTCGTCGTTGCTGATGCCCTCGGTCACGTGTTCTTCCTCCGCTTCGTACGGGCCTTCTTGCTGCCGCTCTGACTGGCTCCTTGACGGCGCCGTGCCGCGACAGGCAGAGACGTCGAACCTACCGTGGTGGGATCAGCCCACGCCACTCGCACGGCCAGCGTCGTCTCATCGAGCAGTCCTTCGCCGAGGGTGCTCACGGTGGGCTCGGCGCAGCCGAATTCGGAGAGTACATCGCGCGCCTCATCGATCTCCGTGGCGATCGAGGAGCCCTTCATCGCGACCAACGCACCCTGTGCATCTACCAGCGGCATGGACCACTGCAGCAACCGCCCCAACGGGGCGACCGCGCGGGAGGTGACGACATCGAAGGTGCGCTTCCCGTGCAGGAGATCGGCGCGACCGCGGACGACCTCGACGTTGTCGAGATCCAGCTGCGCGACCACCTCACTGAGGAAGGTCGTCCTGCGCAGCAGCGGCTCGATCAGGGTCATCCGCAGGTCAGGCCGATGGATCGCCAGCATCAGGCCGGGCAGGCCGGCACCGGACCCGATGTCGGCGACGGCCGAGCCCTCGGGGAGCAGGTCGCCCAGGACGGCGCAGTTGAGCAGATGGCGATCCCACAGGCGGGGCGCCTCGCGGGGACCGATCAGCCCGCGGTCGACGCCAGCCGTCGCGAGTAGCTCGGCGTACGCCTCGGCGAGGGGGAGTCGGTCAGAACGAAACACCCTCCGCGCCACGGCGGGCACGGAGGGTGTTTCACGTGAAACGTCGTTCATCGAATCAGGCCGGAAGCACCACGACGTAGCGCCGGGGCTCGGCGCCCTCGGACTCCGAGGTGAGGCCGGCGGCGGCGACGGCGTCGTGGACGACCTTCCGCTCGAACGGCGACATCGGCTTGAGGGAGACCGAGGCACCGGACTCCTTCACCTGCGCGACGGTCTCGGCGGCGAGCGCCTCGAGCGTCGAGCGACGGTTCGCGCGGAAGCCCGACACGTCGAGCATCAGCCGAGAGCGCTCGCCGGTCTCGCGATAGACCGCGAGGCGGGTCAGCTCCTGCAGAGCGTCGAGCACCTCGCCATGCTGCCCCACCAGCTGGGCCAGGTCGGCACCGACGATGGAGACCGCCGCACGGTCGCCCTCCACGTCCATGTCCAGGTCGCCGTCGAGATCGGCGATGTCCAGCAGCTCCTCGAGGTAATCGGCGGCGATGTCGCCCTCACGCTCGAGCTGCTTGATCCGGTCGGCCTCGTTGGGGGCCACCTTGGTCTCCTCGGTCACTCCATGCATCCCTTCTCGGGGGTCGGTCAGCACTACTTGCTCTTGCGCTGGCTGCGGGTCTGCTTCTTCGGCTGCTGGCGGGCAGCCGGGCGCCGGTCGGCCTCAGGGGCGGTCGTCGGGGCCGCCTCCGTCGTCTCGACAGGGGGCACCACGCCACCGTGGCGGGCGGCCTTGCGGGCGGCCTTCTCGCGATCGCGCTCGATCTTCGCCTTCTCCGCCGGCGTGCCGGGAGCCGGGCTGTTGCGGATCACGTAGAACTGCTGGCCCATGGTCCACAGGTTCGAGGTCGTCCAGTAGAGCATCGCCGCGATCGGGAAGGCGATACCGGAGATCGCGAAGACGAAGGGGAGGACGTAGAGCAGGATCTTCTGCTGCTGGGCGTACTGGCCCTGCATCGCCTCGGCGGGCATGTTCTTCGCCATCAGCTGGCGCTGCGTGAAGAAGGTGGTCGCACACATCGCGATGACGAGGACGGCCGCCAGGATGCGGACGGAGATGTCGTCGGTGCCGTTGAACGTGTCGGCCAGGCGGGCGCCGAAGATCTTGGCGTTGGCGAAGCTGTGGACGTCCGAGGCGGAGAGCACACCGCTCGCCTCGTCGTGGGCCGCCTTGTTCACGATCCGGAAGAGCACCAGGAAGATCGGCATCTGGATGAGCAGCGGCAGGCAGGACGCGAACGGGTTCGTGCCCGTGTCCTTGTAGAGCTTCATCGTCTCCTGGGCGAGACGCTCGCGGTCGTGCCCGTACTTCTTCTGCAGCTCCTTCACCTTGGGCTGGATCAGCTGCATGTTGCGCGACGACTTGATCTGCTTCACGAAGAGCGGGATCAGCAGCGCGCGGATGGTGACGGTGAGGCCGACGATCGCCAGCACCCAGGACCACCCGTTGTCGGGGGAGAGGACCAGGGTGATGGCTCGGTGCCAGAACAGCAGGATGGCGGAGATCACCCAGTACAGCGGTGTTGCGATGGTGCCGAGGAAATCGCCCACGGATCAGGCTCCTTGTATCGAGTTAGCCCGCGAAGTGGCGGGAAGAAGGGGTGGTGCGCTCCGGCACCGGGTCGTAGCCGCCGGCCGCCCAGGGGTGGCAGCGGCCGAGCCGGCGCGCAGCGAGCCAGGAGCCGCGCAGGGCGCCATGGCGCTCGACCGCCTGCAGCGCGTACGCCGAGCACGACGGGTGATACCGGCACACCTGCCCGTAGAGCGGGCTGATCAGCAGCCGGTAGGCCTTCAACAGACCGATCAGAACGAGCTTCACGACATCACCCGTTGCACACAACGGCCGAGATCGGCGCTCAGTTCCTCGAAGGTGGCCTCAGCGGCCGCAGGATTCGCGCGTACGACGAGCACAGCAGAGCCCGGGAGGTCGGTGATGATCTCCCGGGCGATGTGCCGGAGGCGTCGCTTCACGCGGTTGCGGATCACAGCCGGGCCGACGGCCTTGCTGACCACGAAACCGACACGAGCCGGATCCGGCCCGCCGTCGTGCCACAGGTGCACGACCAGACGGGACGTTCCGGCTCGGCGCCCCTGACGCACCGCGACCCGGAACGAGTCCGGGTCGGTCAATCGGTGCGCGCGGGACAGCACGGCTGGTCAGCCGGGCCGACCTCAGACCGCGAGTTCCTTGCGGCCCTTGCGGCGACGCGCGTTCAGGATCGCGCGGCCAGCGCGGGTGCGCATGCGCAGGCGGAAGCCGTGCGTCTTGGCGCGACGACGGTTGTTCGGCTGGTACGTACGCTTGCTCACGAGCTCAGTCTCTTTCGCTTAGGTATCAGGGCCTTCGCACAGCACAAAGGCTTGTGCGAGCGACCGGTTAACGGTACGCGTTGGCGAGAAGCAGGGTCAAACCCGCGCGACTTCTACCCGAAACCACATCGATGTGGTTAGCCCGGACCTGTGGATGACGGGTTGCCCCTGCGCGACGCCCGGCGTTAGGTTCGGCGTCTACCGAGGTTCCCCGCCAACGGCCGGCGACCACGTCTTGGGGGATGGTTGCGGCAGACGATTTCTGCCAATCACCTCTCATGACCTGCTGAAACAGGTCGAAAGACAGTCGCGGCGACGTGTCTTGGTGGGCTTTTTCCACAGGACCAGACCACGGTTCACAACTTGTGGATAGAGCTGTGGACGGACGACAACAGACGACGAGTGAGAGCACTCACGCGGAAGGTGGACAGCAGTGGAGACGCCCTCCGACGCAGGACAGCAGGACGAGCTGAACCTGGCGTGGAAGCGCATCGTCGCCGATCTGCAGCCGAGCCAGCGCGCCTGGCTCTCGGCCTGTGTCCCGGAGGCGATGCACGGCACCACCGTGCTGGTCGCCGTGCCGAACGACTTCACCCGCAACCAGCTCGAGGGCCGATTGCGGCCCGAGCTCGAGGACGCGCTGTCGAACGCCTTCGCCCAGGAGATGCGGATCGCCGCGATCGTGAAGCCGGAACTCGAGGACCTTCCCCCCGAGCCGGCGGCAGCGCCGGCGGTCGAGCCGACCCCCGTGGTCGTCGAAAAGCAGATCAATACACATATCGATATGTCGACAAACAGCGGGGGAGTGACGCTCCCGCCGCCGCGGCACGAGGCGCCGTCCGCACCCGAGCGCGCCACCGGAGAGAGCCGACTCAACCCGAAGTACACGTTCGAGACGTTCGTCATCGGATCGTCCAACCGCTTCCCGCACGCGGCCGCCGTCGCCGTGGCCGAGGCACCCGGGCGGGCGTACAACCCGCTGCTCGTCTACGGCGAATCCGGTCTGGGCAAGACGCACCTGCTGCATGCGATCGGCCACTACGTCCGCAGCCTCTACAACGGCGCGAAGGTCCGCTACGTGAGCTCGGAGGAGTTCACCAACGAGTTCATCAACGCGATCCGCGATGACCGGCAGGACCGGTTCAAGCGGAAGTACCGCGACATCGACGTGCTGCTGATCGACGACATCCAGTTCCTGGAGGGCAAGACCCAGACCCAGGAGGAGTTCTTCCACACGTTCAACACGCTGCACAACGCGAACAAGCAGATCGTGCTGACCTCCGACCGCGCGCCCAAGCGGCTCGAGGCTCTCGAGGACCGGCTGCGCAACCGGTTCGAGTGGGGCCTCATCACCGACGTGCAGCCGCCGGACATCGAGACCCGCATCGCCATCCTCCGCAAGAAGGCGGCGATGGAGCGGCTCAAGGCGCCGGCCGACGTGCTGGAGTTCATCGCCAGCAAGATCCAGACGAACATCCGCGAGCTCGAGGGCGCGCTGATCCGGGTGACGGCCTTCGCCAACCTCAATCGCCAGGAGGTCGACATGACCCTGGCCGAGATCGTGCTGAAGGACCTCATCCCCGAGGGCGGCGACCCGGAGATCACCGCGGCCCTCATTATCGGGCAGACCGCTGCCTACTTCGGCCTCGACATCGGCGAGCTCACCGGCCCGTCCCGAGGCCGGCACCTCGTGATGGCGCGTCAGATCGCGATGTACCTGTGCCGTGAGCTGACCGACGACTCGCTGCCGAAGATCGGCAAGCACTTCGGTGGTCGCGACCACACCACGGTGATGTACGCCGAGCGCAAGATCAACCAGCTGCTCAAGGAGCGGCGTGCGGTCTTCAACCAGGTGTCCGAGCTGACCAACCGCGTGAAGATGCAGGCCCGCCAGGGCTGAGCGAGGCGCCCGGTGGCGTCAGTCGCCGGTCTGGTCGAGGTTGGTGATCAGCGCGTTGAGCTGATCGCGCAGGCCGATCGCCTCGGGGACGCTGACCTTCATCGCGGCCAGGAGCCGCTCCGGGATCTCGGCGAGCCGCTGCTCCAGGGCCCAGCCGGCATCGCTCAGCTCGATCAGCACGCGGCGCTCGTCCTCGGGGTCGCGCTCGCGACGTACGAGACCGGCCGTCTCGAGCCGCTTGAGCAAGGGCGTCAGCGTTCCGGAGTCGAGTCGCAACTCGGCGCCCAGGTCGCCCACCGACGTCGGCTGCTCGCGCTCCATCAGCACGAGCACCACGAGGTACTGGGGATAGGTCAGCCCGGTGCCCTCGAGCAGCTCGGCATACCTCCTGGTGACCGCCCTGGTGGCGGCGTAGAGCGGGAAGCAGAGCTGGGCGTCGAGCTTGAGCTGCGGATAGCCGGTCATAACGACGCCGATCCTACCTCTTGCGTTATTAGATTGCGCGCAATATGGTCGTGGACATGACAACTCCCATGTACACCGCATCGGCCGCCTCGACCGGAGACGCCCGCAACGGCCACGTCCAGTCCACCGACGGACTCCTGGACCTCGACGTCCGCATGCCGAAGGAGATGGGTGGCGCCGGCGGCGCGACCAACCCCGAGCAGCTCTTCGCCGCCGGGTACGCCGCCTGCTTCCACTCCGCCCTCAAGATGGTCGCCGGCCGGGCCCAGGCCGACACCACCGACTCCGAGGTCGTCGCCGACGTCTCGATCGGGGACAACGGCCAGGGTGGCTTCGGCCTCTCCGTGCAGCTCGAGATCAGCCTCCCTAACGTGGACGCCGCGACCGCCCAGGAGCTGGCCGAGCAGGCCCACCAGGTGTGCCCGTACTCCAACGCGACCCGCGGCAACATCGAGGTCACGCTCACCCTCGCGTGAGGTGCGTTCGACGGGATCCGTGCACCGGCGTACGACAGGATCCGCGGCCCGGAGCCTGTGGACAACCACCCGTCGAACAAATGAATTACACCGTGGTGAGATGCGGGGCGGCCGCGGGCCGCACCACAACAACTTGTGTTCCCCCACAGCCGACCTCGTGTCTCCCCAGCCGACTGCACAACCCCTGTGAGTTGTGATTGCTCCGCGCGACCTGCGGAAACGCCGTTCCTCCACAGTTTCCACCGACGCTATTACTCACTCGGAACTACAGACATGCCGATCACTCGTCGAACCCCTCCTGGGCCCCGACCTGTGGATCACGCCTCACCCGGCGAGCGGGCGGGATCCCCGGCCCTGACGCGCTCACCCCCGGCATGGCAGGATGCAGTTCCCAAGCAAGCCAACCTCGCAAGGACTGGTCAGAAGTGAAGTTCCGCGTCGACCGCGACGTGTTCGCGGATGCCGTCGCCTGGGCTGCCCGCAGCCTTCCGGTCCGGCCCAGCAGCCCCGTTCTCTCCGGCCTTCTCATCGAGGCGAGCAGCGAGGGGCTCATGCTCTCGACCTTCGACTACGAGACCTCGGCCCGCGCCACGCTCAGCGCCGACGTCGTCGAGGACGGCAAGACGCTCGTCAGCGGCCGGATGCTCGCCGACATCAGTCGTGCCCTGCCCTCCGGCAAGCAGATCGACTTCGCCATCGACGGTGCCCGCGTCTCGCTGACGTGCGGCTCCGCCCGCTTCACCCTGCAGACCATGCCGGTCGACGAGTACCCGACGCTGCCCGAGATGCCGACGGCGACCGGCACCGTCGACAGCGCCGAGTTCGCCAAGGCGGTCACGCAGGCCGTCACCGCCGCCGGCAAGGACGACATGCTGCCCGTGCTGACCGGCGTCCGGATCGAGATCGAGGGCTCCACGATCTCGCTCCTGGCCACGGACCGCTTCCGACTCTCGCTGCGCGAGCTGTCCTGGAACCCGCGTACGCCCGACGAGACCGTCGCGGCCCTGGTGCCGGCGAAGGTGCTCGCCGAGACCGCCAAATCGCTGACCAGCGGCTCCGAGGTCTCGATCGCGCTCTCCTCCTCCGGCACCGGCGAGGGCATCATCGGCTTCGAGGGCGCGGCCGCCGGCGGCGTGCGCCGTACGACCACGCGTCTTCTCGACGGCGAGTTCCCGAAGGTGCGCAGCCTCTTCCCGAACGAGCACCTCACCACGGCGGTCGTCGACCGCAAGGAGCTGATCGACTCCGTCAAGCGCGTGGCGCTGGTCGCCGAGCGCAACACCGCCGTCCAGATGGCCTTCGCCGACGGCCAGCTCACCCTCGACGCCGGCTCGGGCGACGAGGCACAGGCCTCCGAGGCCATCGAGGCCGCCGTCAACGGCGACGACCTCACGACCGGCTTCAACCCGCAGTTCCTGCTCGACGGCCTGACCGCCCTCGAGCAGGACACCGTCGAGCTCGCGTTCACCCAGGCCTCCAAGCCCGTGGTGATCAGCGGTCGCGACGAGGAATCCACCGCACTCGGCTTCCGCTACCTGCTGATGCCGCGCCGCCTGCTTTCCTGACCCGCGGCTGTTTCCCCAGCCACCCGCCTCCCTGGTTTGCTGGGGGAAGAGCGCTCCCCGACTCTCGAGAGGAAAAGTTCCATGGACATCGGACTCATCGGCCTGGGCAAGATGGGCGGCAACATGCGCACCCGCCTGCGCAACGCCGGCCACACGGTCGTCGGCTACGACCGCAACCAGGAGATCTCCGACGTGGCCTCGCTCGCCGAGATGGTCGAGGCGCTGCCCTCGCCCAAGGTGGTCTGGGTGATGGTCCCGGCCGGCGACCCGACCCACTCCACGATCGCCGAGCTCAAGGAGCTCCTCAGCGAGGGCGACCTCGTCGTCGACGGCGGCAACTCCAAGTACACCGATGACGCGGCCAACGCCGCCTCGCTGGCCGAGAAGGGCATCGGATTCGTCGACTGCGGCGTCTCCGGCGGCGTCTGGGGCCTGCAGAACGGCTACGCCCTGATGTACGGCGGCAAGTCCACCGACGCCGAGAAGGTCATGCCGGCCCTGCAGGCGCTGAAGCCCGAGGGCACCGAGGACGGCCTGGTCCACTGCGGCGAGACGCCCGGCGCGGGCCACTTCGCCAAGATGGTCCACAACGGCATCGAGTACGCGATGATGCAGGCCTATGCCGAGGGCTGGGAGCTGCTCGACAAGGTCGACATCGTGGACAACGTCCCGGAGATCTTCGCCTCGTGGCGCACCGGCACGGTCGTCCGCTCGTGGCTGCTCGACCTGCTGGTCGACGGCATCCGCGCCGACGAGCACCTGGACAAGATCCGCGGCTACGCCGAGGACAGCGGCGAGGGCCGCTGGACCGTCGAGGCCGCCATCAACAACGCCGTCCCCATGCCGGCCATCTCTGCGTCCCTGTTCGCCCGCTTCGTCTCCCGCCAGGACGACAGCCCGGCGATGAAGGCGATCGCGGCGATGCGCAACGGCTTCGGCGGCCACGCCGTCATCTCGGAGTCCGAGGCCTGATCGTCCGCCACGTCCGCGCGACCCCGGCCTGATCGGGGTCGCGGGGACGACGTCGGCCGCGCGGCACCATAAGGTTCTCTGGTGCCGGCGGTCGCCGGGACAGGCGAGGAGGAGGGGCCGGGTGTACGTCTCGCACCTCTCCCTGCACGACTTCCGCTCCTACCCGGGCGTCGAGGTCCCGCTCGAGGCGGGCGTGACCGCGTTCGTGGGACGCAACGGCCAGGGCAAGACCAACCTCATCGAGGCGATCGACTACCTGTCACGACTGCAGTCGCACCGAGTCGCCTCGGACGCGCCGCTGGTGCGCGCGGGCGCCGATCAGGCGGTGGTACGGGCCGCGGTGGTCCGCGACGGCCGCACCGCCACACTCGAGATCGAGATCAACCCCGGTCGCGCCAACAAGGCCCGGATCAACCGCTCGCCGCTCCCCCGTACGCGTGAGCTGGTCGGCATCGTCCGCACCGTCGTTTTCGCCCCCGACGACCTGTCCCTGGTCAAGGGCGATCCGTCCGACCGGCGCCGCTTCCTCGACGACCTGCTGGTGCTCCGCTCCCCCAGGCTCGCCGGCGTGCGCGCCGACTACGACCGGGTGCTCAAGCAGCGCAACTCGCTGCTGAAGTCCGGGCGATCGGGCGGACGCCGCGCCCCCGACGACTACGTGCTCTCCACCCTTGCCGTCTGGGACGACCACCTTGCCCGGACCGGCGCGGAGATCCTCGCCGAACGGCTGGCTCTGGTGGAGGCGCTGCGCCCCTACCTGGGCAAGGCGTACGAGACCGTCGCACGCGGTGCCACCCGCGAGGACGCGCGGATCGAGTACCGCCCGAGCTTCGAGCTCCTCGACCCGGAGACCGGAGTGCGGGCGGTGACGTCCGAGGGACTGGAGAGGGCGCTGCTCGGTGAGCTGGCCCGGCGCCAGCGCGACGAGCTCGATCGCGGCGTCTCGCTGGTCGGCCCGCACCGCGACGACCTGCTCTGCACCCTGAGCCATGGTGGTGGGCACGCCGGCGGGGAGCCGTTGCCGGTCAAGGGGTACGCCTCCCACGGCGAGTCCTGGTCGTTCGCGCTCGCGATGCGACTGGCCTCGTACGACCTGCTGCGCGCCGACGGCGACGACCCGATCCTCATCCTCGACGACGTGTTCGCCGAGCTCGATGCCGAGCGCCGCGAGCAGCTGGCCTCCCTCGTCGCCGGCGCCGAGCAGGTGCTGGTCACCGCGGCGGTGGCCGAGGACGTGCCGAAGGCGCTGGAGGGCGCCCGCTACCGGGTCGCCGGGGGCGAGGTGACCCGTGAGCAGTGACGACGCAGAGCCGGAGCGCGAGGCCGCGCCGGTCTCGACAGGCTCGACCTCCGGGTCCACCTCTGGGTCCACCTCTGGGCCCACCTCTGGGCCCACCTCTGGGCCGACCCCGGAGGCGCCCGAGCACGACCCCGACGGCCTCGACCTGGCCCGCGCCTTCACCCGGGCGGTCGCCCGCATCGGCGGCAAGCCCGCCCGTCGCCGCTCCACCGGTGCGGACAGCAAGTGGCGCCCGCGCACCGGCAAGGGCCGGGTCTCAGGCGCGCACCCCGACGAGCGCGACCCGCAGCTGCTCGATGCGACCCTGAAGCGGCTGGTCGGCGACCACGGCTGGGACCTGTCGCTGCGCGTGCACGGGGTCTTCGGGCGCTGGCCCGCGATCGTCGGCGATGAGATCGCCCAGCACTGCCAGCCCGAGTCGTTCGCGGACGGCAGGCTGGTCGTCCGGACCGACTCCACGGCATGGGCCACGCAGCTGCGGCTGCTCGCCCCGACCCTCGTCAAGCGGCTCAACGAGGAGCTCGGCCACGGCACCGTCACCGTCATCGAGGTGCTCGGTCCGAACGTTCCGACGTGGAAGAAGGGCCCGCGCTCGGTCCGTGGTGGACGGGGCCCGCGCGACACCTACGGGTGAGGGCCGTCAGCGGTCCGGATCTGGCGATCTGACGGCCGTCGAGAGGTATAGGGCCTCAGGCGATGCCCCAATAGGGCCGCGAAAGTGCCAAGAAACGGCGTACAGAGGCATTTTTCGCGTCACTTCGGCGGTTCTCTGCTGCTCGACCGTTTCGTAGAGGGCCCTGGCGGGTAGACTGACGACTTGGGTCGACCACCGACAAAGGTGCTGGGTCGACCCGTTGCATGCCCCGCACTCCATCACCAGAGGTGAACGTGTCCCAAGATGCCCCCACCCCGCCCAACGGCGTCGAGTACGACGCGTCGGCGATCCAGGTCCTCGAGGGCCTGGAGGCGGTCCGCAAGCGGCCGGGTATGTACATCGGATCCACCGGTGAACGCGGTCTGCACCACCTGATCTGGGAGATCGTCGACAACTCCGTCGACGAGGCGCTCGCGGGCTACTGCGACACCATCAAGGTCACCCTCAACGCCGACAACTCGGTCAGCGTCTCCGACAACGGGCGAGGCATCCCGACCGACACCGCGCCCGGTCAGGAGCTGCCGGCAGCCACGCTGGCCCTGACCGTGCTGCACGCGGGCGGCAAGTTCGGCGGCGGCGGCTACAAGGTCTCCGGCGGTCTGCACGGCGTGGGCTCCAGCGTGGTGAACGCGCTGTCGACGCACCTCAAGCTGGAGATCAAGAACCGCGGCTTCCTGTGGGAGCAGGAGTTCAGCCTCGGCGTCCCGGACTACCCGCTGCGGCAGGTCCGCCCGCTCGAGGACGGCGAGCAGACCGGCACCACGGTCACCTGGTCGGCCTCCTCCGACATCTTCGAGACGACCGACTACAGCCTCGAGACGATCTCGACGCGCTTCCGCGAGCGCGCCTTCCTCAACAAGGGCCTGCGCATCGAGCTGCGAGACAACCGGCCGCAGGCCGAGGAGATCGCGGCCGCCGTCGACGCGGACCTCGACGTCGACCTCGACGCGACCACCCCGGCCGAGGACGTGATCCACGCCAGCGGCACCGGCCTGGAGCAGGTCTTCTACTACGAGCGCGGGCTGGTCGACTACGTCGATCACCTCAACAAGCGCCGTACGCCGCTCTCCCCGATCATCTCCTTCGAGGCCGAGACCGGTCCGGAGGCCAACAACGCGATGAGCCTCGAGCTCGCGATGCAGTGGCAGGCCTCCTCCTACAACGAGTCGGTCCACACCTTCGCCAACCTGATCAACACCCCCGAGGGCGGCACGCACGAGGAGGGCTTCCGAGCCGCGCTGACCAGCCTGATCAACCGCTGGGGCGAGGAGTGGGGCCTGATCAAGAAGAAGGAGGACAGGCTCACCGGTGACGACATCCGTGAGGGCCTGACCGCCATCATCAGCCTCAAGATCAGCGAGCCTCAGTTCGAGGGCCAGACCAAGGCCAAGCTCGGCAACACCGAGGCCAAGGGCTTCACCCAGTCGGTCGTCAACGACCAGCTCGGTGCCTGGCTCGAGCAGAACCCGAACGAGGGCAAGGAGATCATCCGCAAGGCGATGGCCGCGGCCACGGCCCGGATCGCGGCGCGCAAGGCCCGCGACCTCGCCCGTACGCGCAAGGGCGTGCTCGGCGGCGGTGGGCTGCCCGGCAAGCTGCGGGACTGCTCCTCGCGCAACCCGGAGGAGTGCGAGGTCTTCATCGTCGAGGGTGACTCCGCCGGCGGCTCGGCCGTGATGGGCCGGGAGAACCGCATCCAGGCGATCCTCCCGATCCGCGGAAAGATCCTCAACGTCGAGAAGGCGCGCATCGACAAGGTCCTGGCCAACCAGGAGGTGCAGGCGATCATCTCGGCGCTCGGCACCGGCGTGCACGACGAGTTCGACATCGCCAAGCTGCGCTACCACAAGATCGTGCTGATGGCCGACGCCGATGTCGACGGCCACCACATCAACACGCTGCTGCTGACGCTGCTGTTCCGCTTCATGAAGCCGCTGATCGAGGCGGGCCACGTCTACCTCGCGCAGCCGCCGCTGTACCGGATCAAGTGGAACAAGCCGCACGAGCACGACTACGTCTTCTCCGACGCCGAGCGCGACGCGGTGATGGCCGACGGTCTCGCCCAGGGCAAGAAGCTCCCGCGCGAGGCGCCCATCCAGCGCTACAAGGGTCTCGGCGAGATGAACGCCGACGAGCTGTGGGAGACCACCCTCGACCCCGACCAGCGGGTGCTCCTGCAGGTCACCCTCGAGGACGCCGCCCAGGCCGACGAGATCTTCTCCATCCTGATGGGCGAGGACGTCGACCTCCGCCGATCGTTCATCCAGCGCAACGCCAAGGACGTTAGGTTCCTCGATATCTGATGACTGAGACTCCTACTCCCGCCGCGGGCGGTCGCATCCAGCCGATCGAGCTGCAGGCGTCGATGCAGCAGTCGTACATCGACTACGCGATGGCGGTCATCGTCGGTCGTGCGCTGCCCGACGTGCGTGACGGCCTCAAGCCGGTGCACCGCCGCGTCCTCTACGCGATGTACGACGGCGGCTACCGCCCCGACCGCGGCTTCAACAAGTGCGCCCGCGTCGTCGGCGACGTGATGGGTAACTACCACCCGCACGGCGACTCGGCGATCTACGACACCCTCGTCCGCCTCGCCCAGCCGTGGGTGATGCGCAACCCCCTGGTCGCCGGCCAGGGCAACTTCGGCTCGCCGGGCAACGACCCCGCGGCCGCCATGCGTTACACCGAGTGCCGGATGGCGCCGCTGGCCATGGAGATGGTGCGCGACATCGACGAGGACACCGTCGACATGGTGCCCAACTACGACGGCAAGACGCAGGAGCCGACGATCCTGCCGGCGCGCTTCCCCAACCTGCTGGTCAACGGCTCCGCGGGCATCGCGGTCGGCATGGCGACCAACATCCCGCCGCACAACCTGCGGGAGGTCGCCGACGGCGCCAAGTGGGCGCTGGAGCACCCCGACGCCACCCGCGAGGAGCTCCAGGACGCGCTCATCGAGCGGATCAAGGGCCCGGACTTCCCCAACGGCGCGCTCATCGTCGGCCGCTCGGGCATCGAGCAGGCCTACCGTACGGGCCGCGGCTCCATCACCCAGCGCGCGGTGATCGAGGTCGACGAGGACAAGTCCGGCCGCACGATGCTCGTCATCACCGAGCTGCCGTACATGGTCAACCCGGACAATCTGATCGTGAAGATCGCCGAGCTCGCCGACGGCGGTCGCGTCCAGGGCATCTCCGAGGTCCGCAACGAGACCTCGTCGCGCGTCGGGCAGCGCATCGTCATCGTGCTGAAGAGGGACGCCGTCGCACGCGTCGTCCTGAACAACCTGCTCAAGCACACCGAGCTGCAGACCAACTTCAGCGCCAACATGCTGGCCCTGGTCGACTCGGTGCCGCGCACGCTCTCGATCGACCAGTTCATCAGCAACTGGGTGACGCACCAGATCGACGTCATCCGGCGCCGGACGGAGTTCCGACTGCGCAAGGCCGAGGAGCGGGCCCACATCTTCCGCGGCCTGGTCAAGGCGCTCGACGCCCTCGATGAGGTCATCGCGCTCATCCGCCGCTCCCCCGAGGTCGACGACGCCCGCCAGGGCCTCATCGCGCTCCTGGAGATCGACGAGATCCAGGCCAACGCGATCCTCGACATGCAGCTGCGTCGACTGGCCGCCCTCGAGCGTCAGAAGATCATCGACCAGCTCGCCGAGATCGAGCTCGAGATCGCCGACTACCTCGACATCCTCGCGCGTCCCGAGCGCCAGCGCTCGATCGTGATCGAGGAGCTCGAGGGCATCGTCGAGAAGTACGGCGACGAGCGCCGCTCGCAGATCATCGCGGCCGAGGGCGACCTCTCCATGGAGGACCTCATCCCCGATGAGGACCTGGTCGTCTCGATCACCCGCGGTGGCTACGCCAAGCGCACCCGCTCGGACCAGTACCGGACGCAGAAGCGCGGCGGCAAGGGCGTCCGCGGCGCCTCGCTGCGCGGTGACGACGTGGTCGAGCACTTCATCTCGACGACCAACCACCACTGGCTGCTCTTCTTCACCACCGCCGGCCGGGTCTACCGGACCAAGGCGTACAACCTGCCCGAGGCGTCCCGCGACGCCAAGGGTGGTCACGTCGCCGGCCTGCTGAGCTTCCAGCCGGACGAGAACATCGCCCAGGTGCTCGCGATCCGCGACTACGACCAGGCCCCGTACCTCGTCCTCGCGACCCGCTCCGGCCTGGTCAAGAAGACGCGGCTCGCGGACTACAACAGCCCGCGCCAGGCCGGCGTCATCGCGATCAACTTCCGCGAGGAGGACGACGAGCTGATCGGCGCCGAGCTGGTCAACGACGAGGACCACATCCTCCTGGTCAGCCGCAAGGGTCAGGCGATCCGCTTCCCGGCCGGCAACGACCAGCTGCGACCGATGGGCCGCGCCACCTCCGGCGTCACCGGCATGAAGTTCCGTGAGGGCGACTCGCTGCTCTCGATGTCGGTCATCCGCGCCGAGGACGTCGCCCACGAGGATGCCGAGGACGAGCGCGCCGAGGACGTCCAGTACGTCTTCACGATCACCGACGGCGGCTTCGCCAAGCGCACCCGGATCTCCGAGTACCGACTGCAGTCCCGCAGCGGCCTGGGGATCAAGGCGATGGCCCTGGCCAACGAGGACCGCGGTGGGCTGGTCGGTGCCTTCATCGTCAGGGACGGCGACGAGGTGCTGTCGATCACCACGGCCGGACAGGTCGTCCGTTCGCCCATCAACGCCGACTTCCGGCCCACCGGGCGCTCGACCCAGGGCGTGAAGTTCGTCGCCCCGAAGAAGGGCGACGCGGTCGCCGTGGTCGCCCGCTCCGTGGAGGCACGCGACGAGGACGAGCTCGAGGACGAGGTGGACGGCCAGACCCCCGTCGCCGACGTCGTCGGTGAGGCTGTGGTTGAGCCGGATGCAACAATCGAGGCGAACGAGTCGCCTAACGAGGGAGCTGACGGCTGATGACGGAACGTCCCGGAACCGACACGGGTCGTGAGGACACCGCCGTACGGCCGCTGACCAAGCGCGTCCAGGAGAAGCTGGCGTCCGCGGCCGACGAGGCCCGCCGCAGCGCGACGGCCCCGACCACCGCGACGCCGAACGCGGCCCTGCGCGGTCCGCGTCGGGCACGGCTCCGGCTGACCCGGATCGACCCGTGGTCGGTGATGAAGACGGCGTTCCTGCTGTCGGTGGCGCTCGGCATCGTGATGATCGTGTCCGTCACGATCGTCTGGGGCGTCCTGTCGGCGGCCGGCGTCTGGGACTCGGTCAACCGCACCGTCCAGGACATCGTCGGCAGCGAGTCCAGCTCGTTCAACGTCAAGGATTACCTCGGCACGTCGCGGGTCCTGGGCTTCACGATGGTGGTCTCGGTCATCGACGTGGTGCTGCTGACTGCCGTCGCCACGCTGGGGGCTTTCCTCTACAACATGGCGGCGGCGCTCATCGGCGGCATCGAGGTCACCCTGGCCGAGGACAACTGACCCCGGCGATTTCTTCGTTGGGGTGAGGGACCGGTAATGTTTCACCTCGGTTCGGCCAACGGGGCTTCCACCCTGAGGCCGGCCACTCGCGCCTATAGCTCAGACGGTTAGAGCACCACACTGATAATGTGGGGGTCGGAGGTTCAAGTCCTCCTAGGCGCACGGAACGGCCCCGGACGCGATCACGCGGACCGGGGTTTTTCATGAAGGGACGATGATGAAGAAGCTGATCCTGATCGCACTGGCCGCTGCCGGCATCGTCGTCGCGAAGCGGAAGCTCGACCAGAGCAAGGCCGAGCAGGCCGCCTGGTCGTCGGTCACGGACCCGGTCCGCAGGGCCTGACCCACCCGGGGCGTTGGCGCAATTGGTAGCGCACCTGCTTTGCAAGCAGGGGGTTAGGGGTTCGAGTCCCCTACGCTCCACTAGAGAAACCCCAGGTCAGCCTGGGGTTTCTTTCATTTCCCGGTCAGGCGTGCCGTCGGTCGTCCGTGGCTATGGGGGACTGGTGGGGGACGGGTCCGCGACCGGAGCCGGTACGTGAGGCTCAAGGCCGGCAGCGAGGTTGTGCGTCAACTCGAAACTGTCACCGGTTCGATCTAGAATCACACCCATGTCATCTGTCGCGTCTCAATACCTCGACGAGGCGCCGCTTCGGGCTGAGCAGTTCTCGATCGCGGGGGAGTCCGTCCGACGCTCCCTCATCTTGCGCGGGGGCACTAGCGTCACGACAGCTGAACCGGCGCGGGGCCTTGACCGACTGCCCGTTGGCGCCGATCTCGGGGCGCTCTTCAACGACCTGTGGCTCAGGAGGAAGCGCAACATCGAGGCGGCTGGAACTCCACTTACGATTGCTGACCTGTTCAGCGGATGCGGCGGACTGTCAGTTGGCGCGCATGAGGCAGCCCGCGCCACCGGTCACAGAGCAGTTCATGTTCTTGCCGCGGACAACAACGAAGACGCGCTGGGCGTATTCGGCGACAACTTTCCGGAAGCGAAGCTGCACTCGGGTCCCATCGAAGAACTCGTCGATGGCGAACTCGGGTCCAGTTACACCCGCAACGAACGCAGGCTGGCGGAGCAGCTTGCGGGGCTCGACGTCGTGATGGGCGGCCCGCCGTGCCAGGGCCACAGCGACCTGAACAACCACACGCGGAGAGCCGACCCGCGTAACGCGCTGTATCTCCGCATGGCCCGATTTGTCGAAGTCGTACGCCCGCAACACGTCTTGATCGAGAACGTACCGGGAGTAGCGCATGACAAGACCGGAGTCGTCCGACGGACTACGGAATCGCTCCGTGCTGCGGGATACGCGGTCGAGACGGCCATTCTGACTGCTACGGACTTTGGTGCAGCTCAGTCACGCCGTCGCCACCTTCTGCTGGCGACCTTGTCGCCTGCTGGCGCCCCCACTCTCGCTCAGCTGCAGAGCGACTTCGGTAGTCCGGTCCGCACCGTCATGGACGCTATCGGTGACTTGGGCGTCCGCCCCGGGGGAGGGATCTATGACACAGCGGCGCAGCACTCGGAGCTCAACGAACGACGCATTAACTTCCTCTTCGACAACCAGTTGTGGGACCTACCGAATGAGGAGCGGCCTGACTGTCACCGCTTGAAGCCTCACAGCTACGTTTCCGTCTACGGCCGAATGCATGGCGATCGACCCGCGCCTACCATCACCTCAGGCTTCGGTAGCACTGGTCAAGGGAGATTCGTTCACCCCCTTGAGCGCCGAACGCTGACGCCTCATGAGGCAGCTCGTCTCCAAGGCTTTCCCGACTGGTTCACCTTCAGAAGCGTGGCGAAGCGTGGCGCGCTCCAGAAGATGATCGGGAACGCCGTTCCCTCGCGCCTCGCCTATGCAGCGGTAGCGGGGCTTCTGCGATGAGTGGTCTCCGCGTTGCCGGCCTGTTTGCTGGGGTTGGCGGCATCGAGAAGGGTCTGCACGACGCGGGTCACCGTGCCGAGCTGCTGTGCGAGTGGGATCCCGCTGCGCAGAGAGTTCTGCGTTCGCACTTCTCTGGTGTCGAGGTCGTCGGTGACGTCCGTGAGCTCGACTCACTCCCGTCCGTAGACCTAGTCGCAGCAGGATTTCCCTGCACTGACATCAGTCAGGCCGGCCGGAAGACCGGCATCAACGGGCAGCAGTCCGGGCTAGTCGCGGAGATCTGGCGCCTCCTCGATTCCGCTGTGTCGTGCCCTGAGTGGCTACTGCTGGAGAATGTGAGCTACTTGCTCTCCCTCGACCGCGGCAACGGGCTCAAACACCTCATCGAGTCGGTGGAGGCCCGCGGGTACCGGTGGGCATATCGCATCGTCGACGCTCGCGCATTCGGGTTGCCGCAGCGTCGTCAACGGATCGTTTTCCTGGCGAGCCGTAACCATGACCCACGCACGGTGCTATTCGCTGATGACGCAGGTCCCGAAGCTGGCTTCGATGACTCTGTCGGAGCAGTGGACCGGGACGACGCCTACGGGTTCTATTGGACCGAGGGCCTCCGCGGATTGGGATGGGCTCATCGCGCGGTGCCGACGATCAAGGGAGGGTCTGGGCTAGGGATCCCGTCGCCTCCTGCGATCTGGTACCCGAGTACTGGCGAGTTTGGCACTCCCCAGATCGAGGATGCTGAGCGCATGCAGGGCTTCCCCACGGACTGGACTGTCATGGGATCCGCGAGTTCGGCGCGTACGGGCAACGCTTCCGGGCAGCGCTGGAAGCAGGTTGGCAACGCGGTATGCGTGCCGATGAGCGCATGGGTCGGAAGGCGGCTTCTCAACCCGGGCGAAGTCCACTCGGAACGGATGGGCGAGGAGTTCAGGGGGCCACGCTGGCCCATTGCCGCATTTGGTCATGCTGGCCGCTCTTGGCGTGCCAATGTTAGTACCCAACCATTCGCGGAGCCCTTCGACATCAGGAAGTTCTTGAATCTTCCTCTGAAGCCGCTGTCGCATCGGGCGGCGAGTGGATTCCTGTCGCGCGCTGAGCGGGGAAACCTGAGGTTCGCGGATGGCTTCATCGACAGTCTTCGTGAGTATGTGGTCAGTGTGAGTCCGAGCTGACACCCAGAAGCTGCTCTAGAACCACGTCGCTGGCGCGAAGCGATCCGGGATCGGCGATGCAGATGTCACCGGTCGCCGGCTCGGCTGCGCTGGCGCTTGCGATGACAAGTGCGACCACCGTCGGAGGCCGCGCAGACGCGGACTCAAGGTCGTGTTGGTAGGCCAGGCAGTCGACGATGCCTGCACGGTCAGGAGTGTGTTCTTCGCGTGCTGAGAACTTGACTTCGATGAGGACTGCTCGGGTGCCGTCCAGGTCGTAGATAAGGAAGTCCGGACGCAGTGAGGCGGCGTCGAGGCTAGCTGCCGCGAGGGACACGGCGTAGCGGCCAGGGCCGGTGAACACTGGCGTCGACCAGTAGCTGCGCTGCCATTCCATTATGAGGACCCGACCTGCGAGCTCGATCCGTGCGAACTGGTGCACGCCCGCTGACGCGTCCCAGGGTGCGGTGATCACCGTGGCCCCGAGGTCGCGCAAGCGACTCAAGATGGTCAGTCCGGTCCAGAGTTCAAATAGCTGGTCGTCACGACCGGGGGCCAATACATTCCCAATCAATGCCTCAGCAAGACAGTCGGGCTCTCCGCCACTGAGGATGGCCTGCGCTGCGTCGCTGATCTCTGCAAGGGCGGTCACGCCTGGCATACGTTTCAGGATCGCCTCGCGGACGGCGGCATTCGGCGGATGCTGCGATGCCCCACGCAGTTTCCGGTCTGCTTGCAGCGCTTGAAGAAGGGCGGAGACTTCACGGATCTCAACAGAGATCCCGGTCTTCCCTTCCGGTGGGTAGAGCGCGAGCAACCATTGAAGGCGCAGAAGGCATGTCTTGATCAGCGCTGTAGCTGGCGTATCCCAGGAACGGCGCGTCGGCTGGCTGACAAACATGGTCGGATCTGCTGTTGCGAGACGGCGCACGGCCGTTCGCTCCCACAGCACCGGGCCGGCAACGTAGCCCCGAGTTTCCTCAACGCGGCGGATTGCCCTGGGAGGCAGCCGTCGTAGCGCCTCGGACGCGTCACGAAGCGCGGTCCTCGTGCGCACGTGCGCGAGCAAATGAGCGGCGAGCAGGCGCTGCCGGAAACCATGCGGCAGGCTCCACAGCTCGTCTACGAGAGTCGGCAAGTGCGAATGCACAGCGGCACTGGACAGAAACCAATGGAGTTCGCGCTGCAGCTCGGTGATGGCTTCGCTGCGATTCCACCGAGAGCTCACTCGGCTGAATCGCCCGTCGGGATAGCGGAACGCGCCGCCACGAGTGCCGCTCCAACGGCCTCCGCCGCGACTCCTTGAGGCCCGAAGATCAACGCCGCGCCCTCAGAAATCGCCAGCTCATCATCGAAGGAGAGCCCTTCCTCTTGATGGATCTCAAGGCGCTGGGCAACGTATCGGGCAAGGTCGATCCAGAGTGCTGGCCCCAGTTGGATCACGCCGGCTCTCGCCATTGACTTGAGCAGGGTGTCCGATGAGCTGCTACCGGTGGGAAATTTCGCTAGGAGATCCGCGAGCCGCTCCGGCGGCAAGGGGGGAACGTTGACAACAGCGAACCGCCGCTTGAGTGCTTGCGACACATCAAACAAAAGATCGAGGTCAGAGTCGTTCATAGTGGCGAGCAGGCGCCAAGAACGGTTGACGACGACGCATTCCATGTCCGCTGGTAGGGAGACGCCTTCAGGGACGAGCACCAGCCGCCTGAAGTCCCCGTCAACCTCGACCTCATGCGGAAGGACCACTTCAGAGCCGGACAACAGGGTGAAGAGCTGACCGATCGCCTTGTCGATGTCCGCCCGATTGAACTCGTCGACGATCGCCCACCTACCGGTCTTGATTGCCTCCACAATCAGTCCAGGTTGGAACTCCAGCGCGCTGGACCGTGTCATGCGGTATGCGCCGACCGTGTCGACGGACGTCCAGTCGGACGTTGCCGTTGTCATGACGACGCCGCGACTGACTCCATGCTTGTACGCGGCGTCAGCAAGCGCAGCGGCGAGACTGGTCTTGCCCGTCCCGGGCGGTCCGGTCAGCAGCAGGTGCTTGCCCGCACGAAGAGCGGCTAGGCAGGAGATGACAACCGCCTGCGGAACCTCGAGCCCGGCCTCGTTGCAGGCTTCCTCCAATGCGCTGAGCTGCATGAGGTCCACAGGTTGAACCGACGCGTCAGCCTCGACGGGTGGTGTCAGATCCCCGCTCAGCTCAGCAGCAACGGCGTCTACGACCTGGACATGTGCTTGGGCCATCGGAAACAGCTCCTTGAGCTGGTTCTCGAGCACATCGCCCTCGCGGACGGCGTACGCAGCAGGGTCGAAGACGCCATCGGGCCCACGCATGATCAGGAGGATTGCGTCGAAGTTCTTCTCAACCTGAGCGCGGATGTGCTTTGACGCGAGTGCCAACTCGTCGGTGCCCAGCACGAAGACGCCGAGCCGAAAGTGAGTGTACTGCGCCTTTCCTTGGTTCAGGCGGATCGGGATGTTCGATGCGCGGCTGCTTGCGCCCGACGTGTAGACACTGTCCGGGTCGAGACGGAGAGCGGTGGCGAGATGGTCCCGAAGTGGATCGAACTTCGTCGTGCTTGTGCTGGCCAGGTCGAAACCAACCGGGAGGAGTTGATGTATCTCCTCGGTCACTGACGGCATTTCGTTCCTCTCGCGGGTGTCAGCGCCACGCTAATGGCATACCTGATGGGTCGGCTCGCGATCGCGAAAGTTAAGGAGCCTACGGCGAGATCTATCGCAGTGACCTGAGAACGGCGGCTTGGCTGGGGTGTCGGGCGCATCGTGGATCTGATTTCGCACGACGACAAGTCGCCTCAGCCGACCTGCTCAAGATCGACTGGTTGGAGAGTTGCGAAGCACCGCTCTGATCGCCGCCGCGACCTGCGTCGGATCCTCATGCTCCCAGAACCGCATCACCACCCAGCCAACTGCTTCAAGTCGACTCGTGGTGTCGGCGTCTCGTGCGACGTTCTGGGCGAGCTTCTCGGACCAATAGCTTGCGTTGGCGCGGGCAGTCGTGCCGTGCTCCGGGCAGGAGTGCCAGTAGCAGCCGTCGATGAAGACGGCGATGCGCTGCTTGGTGAAGACGATGTCGGCTGTTCGTCTCAGGGAGCGCTCTGGCCGATGGCCAACGCGGTACCTCAGGCCCGCGGCATGGAGCAGGCGGCGTACGGCTAACTCCGGAGCGGTGTCGCGAGACCTGTTGCCCTGCATGACCTTGCGAGCCTCCGGGCTGCTCGCCCAACTCTCGTACGCGGCCATGGCTCCATAGTGCCGGGCGTAGGGAACCCCGCCCTAGTCCAAGGCGTCTGCAATCGGGACGACGTAGACCTCATTGCCTCGGGACTGGAGGTCGTCTACAGTCCGAACGAGGGTGACCTGGCTGAAGCTATAGAGCTTGGTTGCGTCGAAAGGTTGCCGGCCAGGACGTGCGACTCCGAAAACGACCGATCGCGGCTTGTCGGGGACCGGGGCTGCTGCACCGATCTGTGACAGTCGGTTACGCGGCCTGATCGACCAGCATCGTCATGATGGCTTCGTACTCGATGGGGGTCCATCGACCGAGTCGGGCTTGGCGTCGGCGGCGGTGGTAGGTCCGCTCGATCCAGGTCACGATCGCGATGCGGAGGTCCTCGCGGTCGGTCCACTTGCGCCGGTCCAAGACGTTGCGTTGCAGGAGGCTGAAGAAGCTCTCCATCGCGGCATTGTCACCGGCTGAACCGACCTGGCCCATCGAACCGACCATCTGGTGACGCCACAGCGCTTGCTGAAGCTTCCTGCTCCTGAATTGTCCGCCCCTGTCCGAATGCAGCGTGCAGCCGGCCACGGTGCCGCCACGGCGGGCGACGGCAGATTCGAGGGCGTCGACCGCAAGCTGTGAGGTCATCCGGGAGTCGATGGAGTAGCCGACGATCCGGTTGGACCACACATCCTTGACCGCGCAGATGTAGAGCTTCCCGACCGCGGTCGGATGTTCTGAGATGTCGGTGAGCCAGAGCTTGTTCGGGCCGGCCGCGGTGAACTGCCTGCGGACCAGATCGTCGTGCGCGGGCGCGCCGGGCAGGCCCTTCTTCCCGCGGCGCTTCTTGCCGAACACGCACCACCACTCGTTGGCCGAGCAGATCTTCCACACCGTCCGCTCGGACACGAGGTGCCCAGCATCGGTGACCTCGTCGAAGAGCAGCCGGTAGCCGAACTCGGGGTCCTCGCGGTGAGCGTCGAAGATCGCGTTGGCCAGGTAGGCCTGCTCGTACTCGCTGTCGGTGACCGGTTGGGCGAGCCAGGCGTAGTAGTGCTGGCGGTGGAGCTTGAGCACCCGGCACGCCACCGCGACCGGCACCCGGATCGGGGCACCGGTCGCGGCGAGCTCTCTCACGAGCGGGTAGAGCCTTTTCCCGGTAGCTGGGCCTGCGACAGGTAGGCCGCAGCCCGACGCAGCACCTCGTTCTCCTGCTCCAGGAGCCGATTGCGACGCTTCAGCTCGCGGATCTCACGGGCCTCATCGGTGGCGACGCCGGGCTTCACGCCGTCCTCGACATCAGCGGCACGCAGCCACTTCGACAAGGTCATCTCGTGGACCCCGAAGTCGGTGGCGATCTGCGCGAGCGTCACACCAGGACCACGGTTCCGGGCGACCCGGACGACGTCCTCACGGAACTCGCGGGGATAGGGCTTGGGCACCGCAACATCCTTCCAGCCTGACACTCGTCAAGCGATCTCAGATGTCACAGATCCGTTCATCAGCCCCGGGTTCTGGGCGCGCCATCTAGAGGTTTGAGCCAGGAACTGTTCACATTCCGCGCGCGCGGCCGAAATAGTCGTCGTAGATCCGATCAATCTCCGATTTGACCGTCACCAACGTCCCGCGCTCATCACGGAACGGCAGATTCGGATCGCCCTTGTATGACAGCCAGTTGAAGCTCGTGACGATCACGAAGCGATCATCGACAACGAGGATCTTTGCGTGCGTGTCGCCCAGCCGTTTGAAGGTTAAGTTCGGGTACGCAGCAGCCAACTGTTCGAGTGCGTCCTCGGCCTTCCTGTCCCACTCGGGTGCGTTGGCGCCGTCGTCGATACCGTGGGCGATGCAAACGTGAACGCCGTCCTTGAGCAACTGTTCGAGGCGCGCACGAAAGCCTCGATCCACCACCTTGGCTCGGATCCACGGGGACACGATCAGGATCCGGTCGCGGGCCTGCTCGAGCGCGTCACGTAGGTACCCGGGGTGCTCGTGCACTTCAAGGATTCGAACAGGAAGAAGGTCCAGGACAGTCTCAGCCTCTTCCAACTGGGTGGCGACGTCCTCGGCCTCCGTGAGGTCAGAAGACTTGCGGTCTCCATCGGCGCTGGTTTCCGACACGATTCGCGCGTGGCGCTCTCGCAGGACTGAAGTGATCCGTCGGAGATTGGAGATTTCCTCGGGATTCGGAAGGTCGGAAAGCAACTGGCTGCTGACCTCACGCTGCGTTGCGGGGAGACCAGATTCGTGAAGGGTGGTAAGTAGGCCAAGCTTTCGACGTCCCTCAGCGGCGGCGAACGCTTGGTCATGAGCGGGGCTTGGACGACCATCGACGAGGAACGCCACCGTGGCATCGCCTGGCTGGCCCACGGGTTGAAACACCATCGCGAGCGCCCGGACAAAGAACTTCTCGCGCTTGTCCGCTAGGCCCAGGACCGCCAGAAGTTCACTGTTCGACTGAGTCAACACATCTCGCATCGTGCCGGCGACGGCCGCGGTTTCGTCTGGACCAACTTCTGGAGGGTCAGGCGGGAAGGCTGGAATCTCTAGGAGCCCCGCCTTCTGCAGATCGCGGGGCCGCCAGCGGTCGGACTGTTCAACAATCGCAAACGTTCGCGACAGACCGTCGAAGGCCAGCTCAAGGGTGCGCTCCTCCGGCACCAGTTCCACCAACTGGCTGACCGCTGCCTTTCCGCGCAGCGTGAGCGCGAATCCGAGGGATTCGTCCGCCTCGACAGGAGTCGGCGACAGGTGACCTGCCGAAACAAGCGAGCCCATTGTGCTTTCGACAACTCGGCCCGGAAGGCCGAGGAAGTCTGAGACTTCGGTGTCCGTCCGGAGGCCGGCGCTGATCGCACGTAGAACGAACTCGTCGATTGCCGGGATTGGCTTGCGACTAAGCACTCTGCAACGGAGCGGGACGTTCCAGAAGGGCAACGCGACTTCGCGGTAAGAGAGAAGAATGTAGCCAGGTCGTCGCGAGTGCCGGTCAATGATCAGTTCGATGTCGTTCATCAGTCGTCGACGCCCCTCAGGCCGCACCAGTCGGTGTGGCACTCGATATAGTCCAGGACCTCCCGTAAGGGATTCCTGACTGCCTTGCTCGCCCTAATGAATGAGGCGTCTCCAATGATGACCAAGCCGTCGCGGGCTCGTGAAAGGGCGACGTTGATGCGTGCTTCATGTTGCAGGAATCCCAACTGTCCGGTCTCGTTTGAGCGCGTGACATTGAAGATGGCCACGTCAGCTTCCTGTCCCTGGTACGCATCCACGTTCGCGACATGGACATCAAGGCTTGATAGTTCCGCCTCGTTCCGGTTGACGAAGTCGAGCAACGCGCGGCGCTGCGGGTCGTATCCGGTCAGGATCGCGACCTTCATGTGGCCGGACTTCTCGGCCACGAAGTTGAGTCGACGGAGGACTTCGCCGGTCGTGCGGACCTCGCGCTGGTTCAGATAGGAGGTACCACTAACTACCTCCCGGCAATCGTTCCTTGAGCTCGTGTCGAGCCAGGTGACTGGGGATCCGAGAGCGAGCTTGACTCTGTCGTCTACTTCGCGCTCTCCGCTGGTCAGTCGCGATCCGTAGAAGCAGTCGCTGATGAGCCCGCCGATTGCAGGGTGCATTCTGTGTTGATGCGTCAGAGAGACGACCGCAGCCGATGGCAACCCGTCGGCCAGTTCTGAGAAGAGCGTTTGCCCAATCTGCTGGGCTGTGAGGTCGAATCTGC
This sequence comes from Nocardioides sp. JCM 18998, assembly GCF_055391535.1. Taxonomy (NCBI): domain Bacteria; kingdom Bacillati; phylum Actinomycetota; class Actinomycetes; order Propionibacteriales; family Nocardioidaceae; genus Nocardioides; species Nocardioides sp. JCM 18998. The sequence goes on along the minus strand of NZ_AP043886.1, from coordinate 1,447,073 downwards.
CGAGGAACTTCGGCTCACGGAGCGATTGCTCGACGAAGGGTGGGAGCTGGTTCTGGTCACCGACCAGCACCCAGCGGCGGCTCTGGACGAGTGGTACCAGTGCCTCGGTGGCTGTCGCCTTTGACGCTTCATCAACAATGCAGAGGTCGAAGTCAACCGAGTCAGCGCCACGAACGCCCGTCAGGCCAACGCAAGTCGCACCAATCACGCTGGCGCCAGCGATGATCACTGCATTGAATTCCGAGCCCTTGCCGAAGCGTTCCGCCCACTCAGCGGCGAGCTCGCTGAGTCTGTTGTATTTGGGATCGTCGACAGTTGACGAACGCGCACCGACTTCCGCGAGGAGATCCTGAGCCTTGCTTGACGGGTTGGCTCCAAGGAGTTCGGCCAGGCGGGTTCGCGTCGCGCCTTCGCCTTCGGTCTCTGTCGCGAGTTGCCCGCTGAGTTCTTTGAGCACCTGCTCAACGGCCAGCAATTTCTCGCCAACGGAACCGCCCGACTCCAGCGACGATGCCAGGTCGACTCCGCTTTCAAGGAACAACCTGCCCGCGTCGAGCAGTTCCGAGGTCGACCCAGCGCTCATGGCCCGTTCAATGGAGGCGGCGACTTCCAGAACCCTGGAGGCGAGCTCCTGATGTTCGGCTACCTGTTCCGACAGAACCTTCCGCTCGTCACGCCTAAGCGCAAGGCGAGATCTGACATTTGCCAAGCGCGCGAGCCGCGCTTCGAGATCTGCCGCAAGCGTCTCAACTTCTGCGTTATCGACATCGAGACCGAGTTCAATTGCCAGAGCTCGTAGGAAGGCACGCCCGGCGTCCACGACTGTGTCGCGGGCCTGTTCCAGCCTGGCGGGCAGGCTGAGGTCCTCGATGCCTTCGGCCATCTGGTCCTGCCTGCCGAGCCTAACGATTGAAGCATCCGGATTGAGCTTGGCAATCCCGGCGAGCGCATGATCGACCGCAACGTGCGTCTGAGCTGTCAGCAGGATCCGGGCATCTGGGTTGCGTGATAGCTCTTGTGCCACCAGCTCGGCAATGAATGTGGTCTTGCCGGTTCCAGGCGGACCCTCGACCACAAGGGCGTCAGTAGAACCAAGCGCGGCTGAGATTGCTTCCTGCTTGGGACCGTCCAGACCCGGAGTAAAGAACGAGTCGACCCTGACGGGCGTCGGAGGAGTTGCATTGCGCGGATCGAGCAGCAGGGTCCTCAGGTGTGGGCGGACGGCCTTTCCTGAGGACAGGCGGTCGAGCGCTGCCTGTTCACGCCGAAGCTTGGACTTGCTAGCTTCGGCGTCGAAGTCCAACGCCCCACTCTTTGGCAGCTGTGACGGATCGCCCTTGGTGACGTAGAGAACGAGTTCACCGTTGTCGACTTGCTCGACCTCGCCAAAAAGGACGCGTCGCCGTCCGTTCGAGACCAGCCTGTTCTCTCCGACCTCCAGGTCCGGAAGATCGCCCACCGCGAATCGCACTCGCGCTCCTTGTCGGGTCCACCCTCGATACCTGATCGAGACCCCGCGCTCGTCCTCGACGGTGAACTTGGCTCGCAGGATCTGTCGCCATGTTGCGAACTCCGTCGACTCAACACTCGCGGCCTGCTCGGCAGCCCGCATCGCGTCGTGCTCTGACACCCGTGCACAGAAGTCGTCGAGAACTGCACGCGCGGTGGCCGGGCTGCTGGGCAATGTCGTTCGAATTCGAACGTTGGCGCGAAGCCACGTGGCGTGAGCTATGTCTAAGGTTTGGCTCGAAGCCTTCGATACCCTGACCACGCGGACGGTGGATGGGTTTTGCGGGGCAGGCTCAAGCCGAAAAACAAGCGTCTGTCCGCACGCCTGCAGGACCGGGCGCTCACCACGGATGTCGAACGAGAACGCGCAGACGGCATTCAGATCCTCAAGAAGTCCCTGCTCGATCTCCGTGATCGATACATGGAGCAACGTGGCCGCAGCCCTCAGAGTCTGCGCAGGCCAAGTGAGATGAATATCGGTCACCGGAGCGCGGCGCCGCTCGCGCGCCTCTTGGACCGTCCTCAGTTGGGCGAGTAGAACGCTCGCACTCTCCGGGCGGTCGTCGACCGATCGGGCAAGGCATGTTGCAAGAATCTCGCCGATGTCAGATGGCAGGTCGAGCGCCGAAAACCGGTGTGGGATGTCCTCTTCAGTCGGGATCTCTCCTAGAAGACACACGGTCGTCATCACTGCGAAGGAGTACAGGTCGTACGCCGCGGATGGCCCGGGAGTTCCGCGTTCAGGCGGCGCATAGGGAAGCGTTCCCAGTGGTGCCATTGTGATGCCCGCCCGCATGGCTTCCACGAGCCGTGTTGTTCCGAAGTCGGCTACTTTGAAGCGGCCATCTTTGCCGAGGAGTACGTTCTCGGGCTTCAGGTCGCGATGCACGAATCCTGCGGTGTGAATCAGTTCCAGGCCAGTCAGAACGTCGCGCGCGATTGGCCAGAAGTCATCCCAGCCTTCGGGGGGGTTCTTCGTGATCTGATCCATGAGGTCGCCTTCGAGCCATTCGAAGACGAGGTATGGAGCATCGCCCTCGGTCCGGCCCCAGTCGAGAAGCCGTGCGAGGTGGGGACTGTCGCCGAGTCGCTGGTATGTCTCCAACTCGTTCATCCACGAGGCGTTCAACACACGGCTCTCGACGTGGCTGGGCGGATCGAAGACCTTGACGGCAACGACTTCATCGATGTTCGCCGAATGCACGGCGCGGTAGAGGCGCGCGTACCCGCCGATCAGAGGCTCTCCTGAGAGCAGGTAGTCGCCAATCATCGACATGTGGCACCCTCCGAGCTGTTACTCGATCGGCCCCGTGAGCCGATCTGTTGGCCTTGGCGAGCCTATGGTTTTACTTGCATGGATGCGGCGGAATTGGCCCAAGTCAGGACCGGCTGTACTGGGCGGGAGATGTGGAGCGCCCCGCGGCCCAGGTCTCGTATGTCTCGCCGATCTTCTCGGCGAGAGCGGCGTCGCGGTCGAGGGTGGCGTGCTGGTAGATCGCCATGGCCGCCTGGGACGCGTGGCCGGCGCGGGCCTGAAGCTCGGCGGCCGTCGCGCCGTGCTGGCCGGCCAGCGTGAGGGCCGTGTGTCGAAGATGGTGGATTGTCAGATCCGGGCGGCCGGCCTTCTCCCGCGCCGGGCGGTAGCGGTCCATCAGGTAACGCACGCTCATGTGGTCGGAACGGTCGCCGGGGAAGAGCAGTCCCGACGGCCCAGGCGCGGCGTGCTCGCGCAGGTGCGTCTCCAACATCGGCAGGAAGGGCGGCGGGACGTGCACCGTCCGCACGCCCGACGCGGTCTTCGGGGCGCTGATCGCTCGGCCGCAGACCGGGCACGCACCGACGGCATCCGGGACTGCGTCCTTGTCGACCTTGCGGCTGACGCTGATCCGACCGCTCGTGGCGTCGACGTCGGAGCGGCGCAGCTCGAGGAGCTCGCCTTCGCGGAGACCGACGAACGCCGCCAGCACGATCGGCAGCTTCAGCCGCTCGGGCATCGCGTCGACGATGGTGGCGATCTCGTCCAACGTGGCCGGGACGGCGGCACGAGAGACCGGTGCCGCGGAGGCGCCTCGGATCTTCGGCGGCGCCCGGTCGATCAGCTCCTGCTCCTCGGCTGCCTGGAGGATCGAGCGAAGCAGTCGGTAGGCGGCGGCGTTGGCAGCCGCCGTGGAGGGATCGAGCGCCGAGCGCCAGGCCTTGATCTCGGCGACGGTCACCGACTTCAACGGCAGGTCGCCCAGGTGCGGGTTGATCCGTGAGGCCAGCAGCGCACGGTAGTTGTGCTCGGTGTTCGGCCGCAGCGGCCGATCAGCGAGGTAGCGCTCGGCGTACGACCGGACGGTGTTGGCGGCGGCCTCCTTCTGCCGGCGCTGCTTCGCTTCTTCCCGCACTGCGGGTGGCGACCACTCATCGCGATCGATGAGTGCCCGCTCAGAGGTGAGCCAGGCTTCGGCGGCCATCTTCGTCGAGAAGGTCCGCGAGTAGCGGGTGCCGTCGGCGATCGCGTAGCGGGCGCGATGAGTGGCGACGCCGGCAGCGCTCACGCGCCGCTCGATCTCGCCGAAGCCCCGCTTTGCCACTGCTCCTCCACCGCCCGTACGAATCAGCACACAACTTGAGCATACGTTCCCGTGGGGGGCTGGTGGGGGAATGAATGTCCACCGGAGGCCAGAAACGACCGCTCCTGAGCGTGGAACTGAGCGAAGGCGCGTTGGCGCAATTGGTAGCGCACCTGCTTTGCAAGCAGGGGGTTAGGGGTTCGAGTCCCCTACGCTCCACTCGATGAGACCCAGGTCCGCCTGGGTCTCTTCCCTTTCCTGCCGGTCGGGTCTCTCGACCGTGACCGTTGCGGTACGCGAGGGTAAGCGACGACCGGTCTCCTCAGCGTGGCGAGGCGACGCCCCAGAGCGCGGCGACGTGACGGCTGTCGGTGCCGCAGCATCCGCCGAGGACCGCGACGCAGGGGAGTTCCTCACGCAGCGATGACGTGCTCGCGGTGAGGAGGCCGAGATCGCCGGCGTCCAAGGCCTCGGCCCGGTCCAGCTCGGCGTGGGAGAGGGTGGAGGCGTTGGGTCGCAGGAAGCTGATCCGTCGCTGCCAGTCGCCGCGATCCAGGCCGGCGGCCACGTGGGTGGGGTGGGCGCAGTTGAGGCCGTACCAGTCGGCAGGAGCCGCTTCCGCGACGGCTGTCAGCGTGTGGGCGAGGCTGCTCCCGTCGGGCAGTCGCCCACTGGTCTCCACGGTGAAGGACACGGCCACTGGGATGCCGACCTCGCGAGCGGCCCGCACCACGCCGATCGCCTCGGCCGCCCCTGTCATCGTCATCGCGTGGACCAGGTCCGCACCCGCTTCGGCGAGTGCTCGTACCTGCGCGCTGTGATAGTCCGCCGCCTCGTCGGGAGTCACGTCCCCCGCCACGTAACCGTCGCCCCGCGGACCCACCGCGCCGGAGACCCGTCCGCTGGGGTCGATGCACTCCCTGACCAGTGCGACCGCCCGGGCGTTGGCGCGGGCCAGCTCCCCGTCGTCGTATCCGACAGCGCGGCCCCAGTCCCGATTGGCGCGCCAGGTCGGCGTCTCCAGCAGCAGGCCGACGCCGGCGGCCTGGGCGATCTCCGCGTACTCGGCGTAGTAGTCGCGCAGCACCTGCCGACCGGTGGGGTCCTCCACGAGAGGGAACGTCGCGAACTCCGGCAGGTCGATCCCCTTGTTGAAGATCAGGTCGGTCTCGAGACCGCCGTCGGTCACGAACGTGCCGTCGAGCTCCACGCCAACCACCCTCTCGTCGGACCTCACGTTCCGGTCTAGCAGACGACGTGGCAGGGAGCCATGGGATCGGCCTCACCCTCCATCCGCGCCTCGCTCGATGGCGGCTGATCGAGCCCGACGCCCCATCGCTGCGACGACACCCCTCATGGCCGACGTTCCGTCATATCGACGCTCAGAATCTGACGGAACGTCGCCCACGTGACGCGTCCGGCTGCTCGACACTTGGCATGCCCAACAACGAGAGGACTCTGATGTCGCGCACGATCGGCCACTGGGCCGCAGGCAGCACGTACGAGGGCGGGAGTGGACGCACCGCGCCGGTCACCAATCCCGCCACCGGAGCCGTGACCGGACAGGTCGCCCTGGCCTCCCCGGCCGATGCGGAGCACGTGATCGAGGTGGCTGCCACGGCGGCCACGACCTGGGGCAGGACCTCGCTGGCACGCCGTACGCAGGTGCTGTTCGCCTTCCGCGAGCTGCTCCACGCGCGCCGCGACGAGCTGGCCGCGATCATCACCGCCGAGCACGGCAAGGTGCACTCCGACGCCCTCGGTGAGATCGCGCGTGGCCTCGAGGTCGTGGAGTTCGCCTGCGGCATCGGGCACCTCCTGCGCGGCGGGCACTCGGAGCAGGCCTCGACCGGGGTCGACGTCCACTCCAAGCTCGACCCGCTCGGTGTGGTCGGCATCATCAGTCCGTTCAACTTCCCCGCGATGGTCCCGATGTGGTTCTTCCCGGTCGCGATCGCCGCGGGCAACACCGTCGTGCTCAAGCCGAGTGAGAAGGACCCGTCGGCAGCGCTGTGGCTGGCCGCGCTCTGGAGCGAGGCCGGGCTCCCGGACGGCGTCTTCAACGTGCTGCAGGGAGACAAGGTCGCGGTCGACGCCCTCCTGGACAGCCCGGCGGTACAGGCGATCAGCTTCGTCGGCTCGACCCCGATCGCGGAGTACGTCTACGAGCGCGCCTCGAAGAGTGGCAAGCGGGTGCAGGCCCTGGGCGGTGCGAAGAACCACATGGTGGTCCTGCCCGACGCCGACCTCGATCTGGCGGCCGACGCGGCGGTCAACGCCGGGTACGGCAGCGCGGGCGAGCGGTGCATGGCGATCAGCGTGCTGGTCGCGGTCGGCGCGGTGGCCGACGAGCTGGTCGCCCGGATCGCCGACCGGACGCGCACACTGCTCATCGGCGACGGGTCGCTCGAGGCCACCGCCGGCCAGCGCGAGGCCGACATGGGCCCCCTGGTGACCCGGGCGCACCGCGACAAGGTCGCGTCGTTCATCGACTCCGGCGAGCGCGCCGGGGCGAAGGTCGTCGTCGACGGCCGCGACGTCCGCGCCCGCGGGGCCGAGGACGGGTTCTGGCTCGGCCCGACGCTCTTCGACCACGTCACCGCCGACATGGAGATCTACCGCGAGGAGATCTTCGGCCCGGTGCTCGCGGTCGTCAGGGTGGAGACCTACGCCGACGCGGTCGAGCTGATCAACGCGAACCCCTACGGCAACGGCACGGCCGTCTTCACCAACGACGGTGGCGCCGCGCGGCGCTTCGAGGCCGACGTCGAGGTCGGCATGATCGGGGTGAACGTGCCGATCCCGGTGCCCGTGGCGTACTACTCCTTCGGCGGCTGGAAGCGCTCGCTGTTCGGCGACACCCACGCCTACGGCGCGGAGGGCGTGCACTTCTTCACCCGCCGCAAGGTGGTCACGAGCAGGTGGATCGATCCGGCCAACCGCCCCGAGGGTGGGCTCGAGCTGGGGTTCCCGCGCAATGACTGACACGATCGCCGCCCCGACGGGCACGAGCCCCTCGACAGGCTCGGCGACCGCGTCGCTGAGCGAGCTGGTCGACTCCTCGCCCGAGCGCACCTACGAGCTCGACCGTGCCCATGTCTTCCACTCGTGGTCCGCGCAGGCGCAGATCGCGCCGATGGTGGTCACCCGCGCGCAGGGCTCGTACGTCTGGGACGGCGAGGGCAACCGACTGCTCGACTTCACCTCCCAGTTGGTGTTCACCAACATGGGCCACCAGCACCCGCGGATCGTCCGTGCGATCCAGGAGCAGGCCGCCGAGCTGTGCACGGTCGCGCCGGGCTACGCGAACGCGGCCCGCTCGGAGGCCGCGCGGCTGATCGCCAGCCATACCCCGGCCGGGCTGGACAAGGTGTTCTTCACCAACGGCGGCGCCGACGCCAACGAGCACGCCATCCGGATGGCGCGGCTGCACACCGGCAGGCACAAGGTGCTGTCGACGTACCGCTCCTATCACGGTGGCACCCACCTGGCCGTCAACGTCACCGGCGACCCGCGCCGCTGGCCCAGCGACAACGGCTCGTCCGGCGTCGTGCACTTCTTCGGCCCGTTCCTCTACCGCAGCCCGTTCCACGCCACCACCGAGGCGGAGGAGTGCGAGCGAGCGCTCGCCCACCTCGAGCAGGTGATCGCCCTGGAGGGCGCCTCGACGATCGCGGCCATCGTGCTCGAGTCGATCCCGGGGACCGCCGGCATCATGATCCCGCCGCCCGGCTACCTCGCCGGCGTCCGGGCGTTGTGCGACGCGTACGGCATCGTCCTGATCGCCGACGAGGTGATGGCCGGGTTCGGCCGCGCGGGCCGGTGGTTCGCGATCGAGCACGCCGAGGGCGTCGTGCCCGATCTCCTCACCTTCGCCAAGGGTGTCAACTCCGGCTACGTGCCGCTGGGCGGCGTCGCGATCAACGAGGCGATCGCCGCGACCTTCGCCGATCGGGTCTACCCCGGTGGGCTGACCTACTCGGGGCACCCGCTGGCCACGGCCGCAGCCGTCGCCACCATCCGCGCGATGGAGGACGAGCGCATCGTCGAGCGCACCGCGGCACTCGGCGACGAGGTCTTCGCTCCCCGCCTGGCCGAGCTCGCCGCAGCACACGCGTGGGTCGGCGAGGTCCGCGGCACGGGTGCCTTCTGGGCGATCGAGCTCGTGAAGGACCGGGACACCCGCGAGCCGTTGGCGCCCTACGGCGGAGGCAGCGAGGCGATGACCCGCGTCGTCGCCGGCTGTCGTCGCCGCGGGCTGCTGGTCTTCGTGAACTACAACCGCATCCACCTCGTGCCGCCGCTGACCAGCACGGCCGAGCAGGTCGAGGAGGCCGTGGCGATCGTCGGTGAGGCGATCGCCGAGGCCGTCGCGGCCGGCGCCGGGGCGTGAGCGAGGATGAGTGACATGAGCGAGGAACTCGTGACCGAGTACGCCGTGACCGACCCCGCGACGGGCGAGGTCGTGAAGAGGTACCCGACCGCCACCGAGGGCGACGTCGAGGCCGCGCTCGGCGCAGCCGCGGCGGCGAGCCGAGGCTGGGCACGCACCAGCAGCGTGAGCGAACGGGCCGCCGTGGTGGCCCGCGTCGCGGACCTGCACGAGGAGCGCCGGGCGGAGCTGGCCGCCATCATCGTGCGCGAGATGGGCAAGCCCTTGGCGGATGCGCTCGGCGAGGTCGACTTCGCGGCCGCGATCTTCCGCTACTACGCCGACCACGCCGAACAGCTGCTCGCCGATGAGCCGATCGAGCTGCTCGCCGGGGACGGCACCGCGTTCGTGCGCAAGAGCCCGTTCGGCGTGCTGCTGGGGATCATGCCGTGGAACTTCCCCTACTACCAGGTCGCCCGGTTCGCCGGCCCGAACCTGTGCGTCGGGAACACGATCGTGCTCAAGCACGCCCCGCAGTGCCCCGAGTCGGCCGAGGCGATCCAGCGGATCTTCGACGACGCCGGTCTGCCGGCCGGTGCGTACGTGAACGTCTATGCCACCAACGAGCAGGTCGCCACGATGATCGCCGACCCGCGGATCGCGGGCGTCTCGCTGACCGGCTCGGAGCGGGCCGGTGCGGCGGTGGCCGAGATCGCGGGACGCAACCTGAAGAAGGTCGTCCTCGAGCTCGGCGGCTCGGACCCGTTCATCCTGCTGTCCACCGACGACCTCGACGCGGCCGTCGAGCGCGGGCTGGCCGCCCGGATGGACAACACGGGCCAGTCCTGCAACGCCGCCAAGCGGTTCATCGTGGCCGACGACCTCTACGAGCCGTTCGTGGAGCGGTTCACCGCCGCGGCGCTCGCCCACGCCGAGGGGCTCACCCCGCTCTCCTCGATCGCCGCCGCCGACCGGCTGCAGGACCAGATCGCGCAGGCCGTGGCCGACGGCGCGTCGTACATCTGCGCCGGCGAGCGGGACGGTGCCCACGTGCCCGTGGGCGTGCTGACCGGGGTCGACCGCGACAACGCGGTCTTCCACCAGGAGCTGTTCGGTCCGGTCGCGATGATCTTCCGGGTGGGATCGGAGGAGGAGGCGGTCGAGCTGGCCAATGACACCCCGTACGGGCTGGGCTCCTACGTCTTCACCACCGACCCCGACCAGGCGCTGCGGGTCGCCGACCGGATCGACGCCGGCATGGTCTTCATCAACGGCGTGCTCCTCGACGGCGCCGAGCTGCCGTTCGGCGGGATCAAGCGCTCCGGCTTCGGCCGGGAGATGGGCGCACTGGGCATCGAGGAGTTCATCAACAAGAAGCTCATCCGTACGAACCACGCGCGGCACTGAGACGAGCACACCACGACGAGCGGCCGGGAGGATGACCTTCCGGCCGCTCGTCATGCGTTCGTCCTAGCCGCCGAGGACCATCGGCGCGTCGGGTCGACCGCGCTTGATCCACCGACGGGAGGCCGGGTAGAGCGCCAACCCCAGGGCGAGCAGCGCGATCCCGATCCAGAACGCGCCCGGCTCCTCGTGCAACGCGCTCACCGCCAGGTAGACGGTCAGGGCGGCCGGGCCCAGCGTGATCCCGACGGCCATCGGCCAGCCGCCGGGCACCCGGAAGGGTCGCGGCAGGTCGCGCCGGCGGTGGCGCAGGACGAGGAAGGCGGCGAACTCGAGCATGATGGCGGCGAGGTTCGTCAGGATGTCGGCGTCCACCAGGGTCGAGAAGTCGAGTGCGCAGAAGGCCGCGAAGATCGCGCAGCTGGCCACGATCGCCGTGACGGGGGTGCCGTACCGGCCGTCCCGGGCCAGTGCCCGCGGTAGGTAGCCGTCCCCGGCGAGGACGCGCGGCACCCGCGATCCCGACATCAGCAGGGAGGAGAACAGGCCGACCTGGGCGATGACGGCCCCCAGGGTGATGGCGAGCTTGAGCCAGTGACCGCCCAGCAGGGCGCCGACGTTGGCGAAGTCGCCGTCCTCCCAGGCCCCGGGATCGCCGGCGTGCAGGCCGGAACCCAGCGCGCCGATGACGGGAAGCAGGTAGGAGATCGTGATCAGCGGCACCGAGATCATCAGGGCCCGGGTGTACGTGCGCTGCGGCTCGGCGACCTCGCCCAACACGGTGCTGGGCGAGTCCCAGCCGATGTAGTTCCAGATCATGACGCCGAGCCCGGCGCCGAAGGCCGACCAGGCGCTGTCGTGGGGCAACGTGAACGGCTGCAGGGTCGACTCGCCTCCGTGGGCGAAGAGGTGCACCAGGCCGAGCACCGACATCACCACGAACGGAAGCAGGATGAGCGCCATCAGGATCACACCGGTGTCGCCGACCAGGCGCGAGCCGCGGACGTTGAGGTAGGCGACCGGAACCATGAACGCGATGGCGATCAGCCAGTGGGTGTCGAGGCTGACCCCGCCACCGAAGAGCGAGACTCCGACGTGCCTCCCCCGCTCGCCCCACGGCACCCACTGAGCGAAGTAGTCGGCGAAGACGACGGGGTACAACGCGGTGTCCAGGAACGAGTTGAACCACTGCCAGATGCCGACGACGAACGCCGCCATCCCGCCCATCGCGGTCTTGACCCAGTAGTAGTAGCCGCCCTCGGCCGGGATCGCGCTGCCGAGCTCGGCCGCCATGAGGGCGCACGGGATGCTGAAGATGACCGGGACCACCAGCAGCGCCAGCAGGGCCATCCCGGGGCCCGAGCTGGAGATGCTCTCCTCCAGCCCGTACGGGCCGCCCGACACCGAGAAGTAGATGACCGCGACCAGGGGCAGCGTGCGCAGCTGGCGTCGGATCACCGTGCCGGGTGTGGGAGCCTGCTGCGCGACGCGTGCCTGGGAGACGTTGCTCAAGAGTCAGCCTTTGTGGGAGGGCGAGGGAGCGCGTACGGGCATCAGGAGTCGAAGCCGAGCCCGACGGCGTCGAGGCCGCGAAGGAACAGGTTGCGGCGGCCGCGGTGGTGGTCTGCGCTGTCGAGGGAGCGGCGGACGAGGTTGATGCCGAGCCCTGCGACCGGCGCGGGCGGGAAGGGAAGCGGCTTGTGCCGGACCATCTCCAGGGCCGTGCGCTCGGTCTGTTCGCCGCCGAGAAGGTCGAGGAGCACGTCCCCGGCGAAGCGGGTCGCGCCCACGCCCAGGCCCGTGAAGCCGTTGGCGTAGGCGACCCGCCCGCGGCGTGCGAGCCCGTAGAACGCGGTGAAGCGCGTGCAGGTGTCGATCGCCCCCGCCCATCGGTGGGTGAACCGGAGGCCTTCGAGCTGGGGGAACGTCGCGAGGAAGTGGGACGCGAGCAGCTCGAACGTCTCCGGGCGGTCCTCGAGACCGAAGGTCATCCGTCCGCGACGCGGATAGATGGCGTCGTAGCCGCCGTACAGGATGCGGTTGTCCTGCGTCAGGCGGGAGTAGTGGAACTGGTTGGCCATGTCGCCCAGGCCCTGCCGGTTGCGCCAGCCGATGGATGCGAGCTGCTGATCGCTCAGCGGCTCGGTCATGAGCACGTAGTCGTAGACCGGCACCGTCATCAGGTGGTTGCGCCGCAGCAGCGGCTTGAAGACGTTGGTCGCCAGCGCTACCCGATCGGTGGCGACCCGAGCACGGGGCGTGCTCACGGTGGCGCGTCCCGAACGGGGGGTGTCGAGGGCGGTGACCGGGGAGTGCTCGAAGATCTCGACACCGAGGTCGCTCGCCGCCCGCGCGAGCTCGTGGGCCAGCCGCGCGGGGTGGACGAGCGCGGTGCGGCGCTTGTCCCACACCCCGCCGAGGAAGAGCGGGCTGTCGATCTCGGCACGAACCGCCGCCCGGTCCAGTACGTCGGGGCCCTCGAGCCAGGCCAGCTGGTGCTCCTCGACCGCCACGTCGAGCGAGCCGGTACGTTCCCACTGGCAGTCGAGCTCGAACCGGCGCACGTCGTCCTCGAACCCGTCGAGGTTCTCCTCTCCCAGTCGAGCCAGGGTGTCGTACTCGCCGGGCCAACGCTGTCGGCCGTTCTCCTCGCCGTGGGTGATCGAGGCGTCGCAGAAGCCGCCGTTGCGGCTCGAGGCGGCCCAGCCGATGCTCTCCGCCTCGAGGACGACGACCCGCAGCGACGGCTCGCGCCGCTTCGCCAGCAGGGCGGTCCACAACCCGAGGTAGCCGGCTCCGACGACGGTCAGGTCCGCCGTCGTGTGGCCGGTCAGCGTGGGGTAGGTGCGCGTCTCCCCGGCGTCCTCCTGCCAGAACACGCTATTGCGGCTCCCGGCGAGCGAGGCCCGGACCAGCGCAGGGTCGGCGGCGTTCCGCTCGTACGCCGTCCGCCCCCTGCGTCGAGGGCTGGCGGATCGGGTCGTGCCGGCTGCGCTGGAGGTGCTCATGCCGAGTATGGTGCGTTTCGCGTCCGGTCGAGTGGCCTGACGAATCGTCGAATCCCATGCTTGGCTGCGACAGAGTGTCAGATCGTTCGACGGGAGGGAGCGCCGGTGAGCGGTCTGTCGTTGCAAGAGGCGCTCGAGATCCCCGTGTTCCGGCAGGCGGAGCCCGTCGTCGTCGCTGGCGCCGGCGGCCTCCAACGGACCATGCGATGGATCCATGTCACCGAGCTGCCCGACATCGCCGAGCTGCTCCGCCCGGGCGATCTCGTGCTGACCACCGGCCTCGGACTTCCCTCCGACGACCACCAGGAGCTTGCCGACTTCGCCCGGAGCCTCGCAGAGGCCGGCTGTGTCGGACTCGTGGTCGAGCTGGGGCGGCGATGGACCGACCAGCTCCCCGCGGCGCTACGGGAATCCTGTGACCTGCTCGATCTGCCGCTGGTGGCGCTCACGCACGAGACCCGGTTCGCCGCGATCACCCAAGCCATCGGCGAGCAGATCGTGGACCGCCAGCTCGCGGACCTCCGCGAAGCGCAGCGGGTCCACGAGACCTTCACCGAGCTCAGCTTCAGCCAGGCGGAGCCGGCGCAGATCCTGGATGCCGTGCACCGCCTCACCCACGGCCCCGTCGTGCTGGAGAGCTCCGATCACCGGCCCCTGGACTTCCTCGCGGGCGACCGGGACGGCACCGACTTCCTGGCGAACTGGCAGGCGAGGTCGGGACAGCTCCGCATCACCGGTCGCACCGGGTGGGACGAGCAGCGCGGCTGGCTGGTGACCCGGCTGGGCACCAGCGAGCAGAACTGGGGCCGCCTGGTGATCGCGGCGCCGACGCAGCCCTCGGAGCGGATGATCGCCATCGCCGAACGGGCCGGTGCGGCCCTGGCCCTGCACCGGCTGCACGATCGCAACCGCGACAACGTCACCCGCCGGGCCCATCAGGAGGTGATGAGCCGGCTACGGGCCGATCCGGACGGCGAGGAGACGCTTCGGCGGTGCGAGGTCGTCGGCTTCCCGACCCGGCGACGTCTCTTCGCGGCGCTCACGATCAGGCGGGGCGAGCTCCCCCGTCGGTCCGCAGGTGATCACGTCGTGCTGGACGACGTGGTTGCGGCGACCGTCGCGGCCACACACGCTGCGCGGGTCCCGGCGCTGATCTGCGAGGTCGAGCGCGAGGTCCGCGTCCTGCTCTCGTGCACGGCCACCAGCGATCCCGATCAGGTGATCGACCGACTGGCGAGGCGGCTGCGCTCGCAGTATGACGTCGTCATCGCTGCCAGCCGTCCGGTCCGCCTCGCCGAGGACATCGACCAGACGATGAGCGAGGCGCGCCAGGTGATGGATGCCGTCGCGGCCTCGCCGAGCCATCTCCATGGTGGAGACGCCGTGGTGCACCGGCTCGACCACCTTCACCTGCGCGGTCTGCTCGCACTCCTGGGGGACGACGAGCGGGTCAAGCTGTTCGTCCAGCGCGAGCTCCTGCCTCTCGGGAGGACCGCCGAGGAGCGCGAGGCCAACGAGCTCACCCAGGTGCTGCGCGCGTTGCTGACGCACCCGAACAGCAAGACCGACGCCGCCGTCTCGCTCCACCTCTCGCGGGCCGCCTTCTACGACCGGCTGGGCAAGCTGGAGCAGACGCTCGGGGTGCGCCTCGACGACGCCGAGATCCGGACGTCGCTCCACCTCGCGTTGGTGGCCGACGAATTGCCCCTTCCGCGGGCATAGCAGGACAGATCGTCGGGTCCAGGAGCCGACCGGACCGGAGATCATGGGACGGTGCACCGTCATCTTGATGCCTCGGGACCGATCGAGTCCGAGCCGATCGACCCGAGCGCCGTCGTCGAGGGCGCGCCGCGCGCGGGCGCACGGACCTTGGCTGTGCTGGATGCCGTCGAGGTGGGCGTCTGGGAGATGACGCCCGGCATCGCCACCGACGTCGAGGCCGACGAGTGCTTCGTCGTGCTCGCCGGGAGAGGTGAGGTGACGTTCGACGACGGCGAGACGATCGCCCTCACGCCCGGGGTGGTGGTGCGGTTGCGCGCGGGTGAGGCCACCGTCTGGCGCATCACGGAGACACTGCGCAAGGTCTACGTCAGCTGACGTAGACGACGGCGGAGAAGAAGCGCAGCCCCACGACGCCGGACTGAGCGGGTCCGCGGAGCGCGCTTCGCCCGGATGAGAGGGTGGGCGCCGTGACCTCCGGATCTGCCGCCGACGCCGGGCTGGGGTCTGCCCGAACGGGCCTGATCGTCCTCGCGGTCGCGGTGTTCGGTGCCGTCACCACCGAGCTGTTGCCGGTCGGGCTGCTCCCACAGATCAGCGCCGCGTTCGGGGTGGACAGCGGCACGACCGGGCTGTTGGTGACGGCGTACGCCGTGATGGTCGCCGTGCTCTCCGTGCCGCTGGCGCACGTGACGCGGGGCCTGCCGCGCAAGCCGGTGCTGCTCGTGACGATCGGCGGGTACGTCGTCAGCAACCTCATCGCGGCCGCGGCGCCGACGTTCGGCGTGCTCGCCGCCGGCCGGGTCGTGGGCGGCATCACGCATGCTCTCTTCTTCTCGGTCTGCATCGGCTACTCCGCGCGGCTGGTGCCGCCGAGCCAGACCGGCCGCGCGATGGCGCTGGCCTCGGTCGGTGTCTCCGGCGGGCTGGTCCTCGGCGTGCCGCTCTCCACCGCGCTGGGCAACGCGGTGGGCTGGCGGGCGGCGTACTGGTGCCTCGCGGTCCTGGTCGGGCTGGTCCTGCTGCTGGCAGCCGTCGTGCTGCCGCCGGTCGATGGTCCGGGCGGCGATGCCGTGCGGCATCGGGGTCGCCGTCGCGATCTGGCGACGGTCGTCCTCGCCAACGGCCTGACCTATCTCGGCACCTACGTCCTCTACACCTATGTCAGCGTGCTGCTGCTCGACTCCGGCGCCAGTGAGCGCTGGGTCGGCCCGGCCCTCCTGCTCTTCGGCGCCTGCGGACTGATCGGCCTGCGGGCCGCCGCGGCCCAGCTCGACCACCGCCCACGCTCGAGCGCGATCCTCGTCCCGACTCTGATGGCGGCGAGCCTCGCGGCCCTCGCCGTTGCCTACCCCAGCCTGCTGTTCGTGGTGGTGGGAGCCATGGTCTGGCTGGCCGCCTTCGGTCCGGCCGCCTCGCTCTACCAATCGGCCTCGATCCGGACCGCGGCGAGCACGCCGGAGACCGCTGGGGCGTGGATCAACGCCAGCAGCAACGCCGGCATCGCGGGCGGTGCGGCGCTGGGTGCGACGCTGATCGCCCACGGGGGACTGACAGCCGTCGCGGCCGCGTCGGCGGCGATCGTGGCGTGCTCGGCCGTGCTCGCGTGGGCGGCCCGGTCCGCCTTCCCGGCGCCGGCTAACCCGAGCACAGACAGAACGGATGTCCTGCCGGGTCGAGGAAGACCCTGAACGTCGTGCCCGGCTGGTGCTCGTGCTTGCGGGCCCCGAGCGCGAGCACCGCCGCCTCCCCCTCGTCGAGGTCGTCGACATCGACGTCGAGGTGCATCTGTTGCGGATGCTCCTGGCCGGGCCACTGTGGGGCGGTGTAGCCCGCCACGCGCTGGAACATGATCGAGTCGCCGTACTCGGCCCGGATGGACCACCAGTCGTCGTCGTTCTGCTGCACCGGCCAGTCGAGAAGGGCGCCGTAGAACGTGGCGAGGACCTGGGGGTCGGGGCAGTCGAGGACGACCACCGGGAAGCGTGCGATAGCCATGCCTGGCACTCTACGAACCGAGTCCCGGTGCAGATCAAGCATCGGCGCGTTGTAGCGTTCGGCCGTGGTCACGATCCGAGCAGGTGGTCTGGACGATCAGCGGGTGCAGACACTCCTCGTCGAGCACATGACCGACATGCACGCGACCTCGCCCGCCGAGTCGGTCCACGCGCTCGACCTTGACGCGCTGCGCGGGCCCGGACTGGCGTTCTGGTCGGCCTGGGACGGCGAGGCCGCCGTCGGCTGTGGTGCCCTGAAGGCCCTCGCCGAGGACGCGGTCGAGCTGAAGTCGATGCGGACGACCGCGGCCGCTCGCGGGAGGGGCGTCGGGTCCGCGATGCTCGCTCATCTCCTGGGTGAGGCGCGACGGCGCGGTGTCACGCGCGTGCTGCTCGAGACGGGCTCGCAGGACTTCTTCGCGCCCGCGCGGCGGCTCTACGAGCGCAACGGCTTCTCCGCTCGTGGGCCCTTCGCCGGCTACGTCGAGGATCCCCACTCCTGCTTCTACGAGCTCGCCCTGTGAGCGCTCGCCCCGTCGCTAGGCGTGGGCGCGCGAGCCGGTCGGGTGGCCGTACGAGCGGGTGACCGTCGCGACGCGGACCTCGTAGTCGGCGTACCAGGCGTCCCGGCCGCGGGCCTGGGCGACGGTGTGCTCGGCGACCTGCTTCCAGGCGGCCGCCGCGGCGTCGTCGCGCCAGTAGGAGACGGTGATGCCGAGACCCTCGCGGGCGGACTCGATCCCGAGGTAGCCCGGCTGCCCGGCCGCGAGCACCTCCATCCGATCCGACATCACGGCGTACCCGTTCTCGCCCTCGGTGCGCAGCGACGTGAAGATCACCGCGGTGTACGGCGGCTCGGGTGTGGAGGCGATCGTCATGCGATCAGCGTAGGGATCAGGCGCGCAGCGCGCGGGTCACCAGCGTGAACGGCATCCGGATCACCGCGACCGAGAGCTGGAAGGCCCACACCACGGTCTGGACGACCAGAAGCAACAGGACGAGGACAAGGCCGACGAGGAACTCGATCACATCTCCATTCTTCGGCATCACACAAGCGGACTTCAGTCCGGGGTGAGCATTAGTACGGATCCGGGGGCGCGCAGGATCCCCCGGCGCAGCCGGGTGCCGTCGGTCGGCCGATCAGGCGCTGGGCGGCGTCCATCGTTCGAGCAGCGCGCTGAACTCGTCCGCCGCGACCGGCTTGCTGACCAGGTAGCCCTGCATCTCGTCGCAGCGCAGCTCGGAGAGGAAGCGCTGCTGCGCCTCGGTCTCCACGCCCTCGGCGGTGACGGAGATGCCGAAGGCACCGCCGAGCGCGATCGCGGCCCGGACGATCGCGGCATCGCTCGACTCGGTGAGCATCCCGTCGACGAACGAGCGGTCGATCTTGAGGGAGGTGACGTCGAAGCGACGCAGGTACTCCAGCGAGGAGTAGCCGGTGCCGAAGTCGTCGATCGCGACCTGAACGCCCAGGGCGCGCAGCCGCCGGATCACCCCGATCGTGGTGTCGACGTCCTGGGCGAGCTGCGACTCGGTCAGCTCGAGCTCGAGCAGCTCGGCCGGGAAGCCGGTCCGCTCGAGGGTCGAGGTGACCCAGCCCACCGGATCCGGCTGCAGGAGCTGGGCGGCGCTGAGGTTGACGGCGATCGTCATGGGCGCGATGCCCTCGTCGAGCCATGCCCGGCCCTGCCGGCACGCCTCCTCCAGCACCCACTCGCCGATCTGCACGATCATCCCGGACTCCTCGGCGACCGGGATGAACTCGGACGGCGGGATCGGGCCGCGCTCGGGGTGGTTCCAGCGCAGCAGCGCCTCGCAGCCGGTGACGGTGGCCGAGGCCACGTCGATCTTCGGCTGGAAGGCCAGCCAGAGTTGACCGTCGACCGCCGCGGTGCGCAGGTGCGTCTCCATGTCCGTACGCCGCAGGGCCTCCTCGGCCATCACCGGCGCGAAGACCCGGAAGGCGCTGCGACCGGCCGCCTTCGCGTAGTACATCGCCATGTCGGCGTTGTCGATCAGCTCGGCGCCGTGCTGGCCGTCGCGCGGGTAGAAGCCGACGCCGATGCTGCCGGTGAGGTGGATCTGGCGGCCCTCGACGACGAACGGCTCCGCGAACGAGTCGACCAGCCGCTGCGCCATCTCGTGGATGTCCTCGACGCGCTCGACGTACGGCACCACGATGACGAACTCGTCGCCACCCATCCGGACGACGGTGTCCGCCGCGCAGACCAGGGTGCGCAGGCGCTGCGCGACCGCCTGGAGCACCTTGTCGCCGAAGGGGTGTCCGAAGCCGTCGTTGACCACCTTGAACCGGTCGAGGTCGAGATCGAGGACGGCGACCATGTGCCGGCCGGACTCCGCGGCGGCGATCGCCTGCTCGAGCTTCTCCTGCAGCAGGCTGCGGTTGGCCAGCCCGGTCAGGCCGTCGTGGGTGGCGGCGTGCCGTAGCTGTGCCTGCAGCGCGGCCTGCTCGTCCATCGCGAGCGCCACGCCGACGTAGCTCTGCCTGCCCTCGTGCAGGAACGGCCGGCCGGTGAAGAAGTAGGGCTTGCGGGTGCCGTCCTTGCACAGGAAGTCCGCCGAGACCTGGCCGTACCCGGTGGTGAAGATGTCATCGATGGCGGCGGCGACCTTCTCCTGCTCGTCCTCGCCGAAGAACTCGCCGGCCGTCATGGTGGCCAGCTCCTCGTCGGTGTAGCCGGTGATCTCCCGGAAGGCGGCGTTCCAGCGCTGCATCAGCAGGTCGTCGCGGGTGACGTGGTAGAACGCGCCGGGAATGGAGTCGATGAGTGCGGTGGCGTAGTCCGCGGCGCTCTGCAGCTTGGCGCGCAGCTCCTCCTGCTCGGTCATGTCGATCGCGACGCCGATGAAGCCGAGTTGGCCGTCGTGGACGAGACGCCGGCCGGTCCAGAGGTACGGCCTGCGGGTGCCGTCCTTGCTGACGAAGTCGGCGGTGATCTGGCCGTCGCCGACGTCGTGGTTGAGGATTCCGGCGATCGCCTCGGCGACCTTGCCCTGCTCGTCCTCGGCGAACAACCGCATCGCCGGCAGCACCGCGAGCTCCTCGTCGGTGTAGCCGCTGACCTTGGCGAACCACTCGTTCCAGCGGAACATCACCAGATCGTCGTGGGTGACGTGGTAGACCGCGCCGGGGATGCTCTGGATCAGGGTGTCGGCGTACGTCAGGGCATCCTTGAGCCGGCGCTCGTTCTCCCGCTCCTGGGTCACGTCGCGCACCGTGCCGACGGTCAGGCTCGGGTGGTCGTCATCGCTGGGGAGGGTGTAGCCGCGCACCTCGAGGATCGCGTACTCGCCGTCATCGCGACGCAGGCGGTACTCGTCGGTCCACGGCACCCCGACAGTGTGCAGCGCGGTGCGCAGGCGGCTCAGCACGCGTTCGGCGTCGTCGGCGTGCAGGCGCGAGCCCCACATGTCGAGGGAGTTGGTCGCGAACACCTCCTCGAGACCCATCGAGCGGCGGTAGGGCGAGTCGTGCCAGCGCACATCGCCGTCGCGGAACTCCCACACGACCTCGCCCGCGACGTGGACGAGCGGGTCGAACAGCTCGTGGTGCACCATGGGCTCTCCGGGGTCCACGGGCTCCTGGCCCGACGGGTCGTGGTCGACACTTCCTATCGGCGGGCGCGGCCGGGAGTGAAGGTGGTCACAGCGTACGGCCTGTGGTGGCCCGCGCGGGGTGCATCATGTGCACGTGCGTGCCCTTCGTCGCGTCCTGGCCATCGTCGGTACGGCAGCGCTGATCGTCGGACTGCTCGCGGGGGTCGCCGACCGGCAGCTGCTCAACACCGCCCGCTTCGTGGAGCACGCCGACCGGGTGCGCCAGGACCCCGCCGTCGCCCGGCACGTCGCGGTCGTGCTGAGCGACCGACTGATCCACGACCAGCCCGACCTGGTGGCGCTCAGGCCCCTGCTCGAGGGCGCCCTGCAGTCGGCCGTACGCGGTCCCGCGTTCCGTGCGATCTTCCGCGCCGCCGTCGCGCCGCTGCACCAGGCCCTCACCGGCTCTGCGCCCTCGACCCTGGTGCTGCGGATGGCCGACGTCGGCGCCGTGCTGGTGGTCGCGGCCCGGACGGTGCTGCCGCAAGCCGCGGCCGCGCGGGTGCCGACCGGGATCGAGGTCCAGCTGGCCCGGCTCGGCTCGGGCGACGTCGGCCGCCACGCCGTCACCGGGCTGCGGGCGGTGCGCCTGCTCAGCTGGCTGGCGCCGCTGATCAGCCTGCTCTGCTTCGCCGGGGTCGTCGCTCCCTCCCGCGGGCGGCGACGCATCGCCCTCGGCCAGGTCGGCGTGACGATCGGTCTCAGCGGGCTCGGGCTCGCCCTGGCCAGCGTCGTGATCACCCTGGCCTCGCGCCTGCTGCCCGATACCCTCACCGGGGCCCTGCTCGAGGCCGGCTGGCACCAGCTGGCCCCGCCCCTGCGCAACGCCGCCCTGGTCGCGGCCGGAGCGGGCTACCTGCTCGCGGTCGCCGCCCGTACGCCGGTGCTCGCCGGTCTCGGCGCAGGCCCGGGCGCGTGGCGCACGTGGCTCGCCGCGACGCGGTGGGCCGACCTGCCGCTGCGGCTGCGGCTCGCCGTCGCGGGATCGGCGACCGTGCTGGGCGTGCTGCTGGTGCTGGAGCCGAGCGCGATGCTCGTCGTGCTGGCGATCGCCGCCGGACTGGTGCTGGCGCTGCACGGTGCGGTGGCGCTGACCCGGATGGCGGTCGCGGCCGGGTCCGTCCAGATGCGGATGCGGCGAGAGCGGGCGGCCTCGGGGAACGGCGAGCGGACCGGCGGCGGGGCGATCGAGACCGAGCAGTCCCGGCGGATCGGCGCGGGCATCGCGATCGGGGTGGCGCTGGCGCTGCTGGTGGGGCTGGTGGTGTGGAACAGCACGGGAAGCACGGCCTCGACCCTGCTGGGCGCGGACAAGGCGACCGCGTGCAACGGCTCGGCCGAGCTCTGCGCGCGCCGCTACGACGAGGTCTCGTTCCCCGCCACCCACAACTCCATGGCGGCGGCCGATCAGCCCGGCTGGTTCCTGGCCGAGCAGCCGAACGGCCTCATCGACCAGCTCGACGCCGGGATCCGGAGCTTCCTCATCGACACCTGGTACGGACAGCCGACCTCGCGCGAAGGGGTGATCGCCAACACCGAGGACACCTACGCCAAGGCGCTCGCGCAGGCCAAGGCCGAGTGGGGCGACGCCGTGGTCGAGAGCGCCCTGCGGCTGCGCCAGTCGGCCGGGCTGGTGCCACGAGGCCCCGTCTCGGCCTACCTGTGCCACGCGCTCTGCGTCCTCGGCTCGACGGCGTGGGAGCCGCTGATGGCGCGGATCCACACCTGGCTCGACGCGCACCCGCGCGAGGTGATCACCTTCATCCTCCAGGACGAGGTCTCCCCCACCACGACCGCCCAGGTCTTCGCGTCCTCCGGGCTGCTGCCCGAGGTGTACACACCCGGCGCGGACGGTGCCTGGCCGACGCTGGAGCAGATGATCGACTCCGGGCACCGCATCGTCGTGATGGCCGAGAACCAGGGCGGCGGCACCCGCTACCCGTGGCTGCTGCCGGCGTTCGAGGAGGTGCAGGACACCCCGTTCGACGCCCGTACGGTGGCGGACTTCAGCTGCCGGCTCAACCGCGGTTCCACCACCGCGCCGCTCTTCCTGGTCAACCACTGGCTCAACCGGCCGTTGCGGGTGAGCGCCTCGCGGCAGGCCAACAGCGATGCGGTGCTGGGTGCACGCCTGACCGAGTGCCAGCAGGAGCGCGGGATGCTGCCGAACTTCGTCGCCGTCGACAACTACGACCAGGGCGATCTCTTCGGTCAGGTGCGGCGGCTCAACGGGCTCTGACCGCGCAGTGACTCGGAGGTCCCGGAGGTCGAGCTGACCCGGAGGTCGAGCTTGTCGAGACCCCGCCGGTCTCGACAAGCTCGACCTCTGAGCCGCGTCGGGTCCCCTAAGGTGGCGGGCATGACCAAGCGGTGGGGCGTGGGGCTCGTCGCGGTGGGGCTGCTGACCCCCTTGCTCGCCGCGTGCGGCGGGCACCCGGTCGCGGCGCCGAGCCCGTCGGAGTCGCCGTCGAGCAGCCCGGTAGCCGCCTACAACCCCGCGCTGGCGCCCGCCCGAGCCGTGCTCGCCCTGGTCCCGCACGACGCCACCACGCTCAGCCTCACCGACTTCGACCAGGTCAGGGCGCAGTACGGCGCCTCCCCCGGAGACCCCGGCCTCTGGAAGGAGGCCGCCCAGGGCTCCCCTCTGCTGAGCACCGACATGCTGCGCCCGTACGCCGGGCAGCTGAGCGGGTTCGGCCCCGACGACGTGGCCTGGGAGGCGCACTACTCCGGTCCGGGTGGTGCGACCGGCTGGGTGCTCGGCTTCCGGGCCGGCACCGACATGGGCGCGGTGCAGAAGGCGGTCTCGGCGGGCATCGGACCGCTCGCCGGTGCCACCGTGGACCCCACCGACCGGATCGTGACCAGCCAGGCCCTCCCCGCGACCGATCCGCGCTGGACCGACCTGGCCACGCTCGTCACCGGTCCCGAGGCGGAGTCGACCTACGTCGCGCGTGGCTGCCTGTCCGGCGACGCCGAGGGCCAGCGGCTGCAGCCGCTGGACGCGTACGCGGTGAGCTTCGGCGAGAACCTGGCCACCGCCTACCTCGGCGCGGGCCGAGACGACCTGTTCGTACGGATGCGTCTCGGCGACGAGGTGCCCGCCTTCAAGGCGACGTTCGTGCACGGCGCAGCCGACCCCGGCACCGGCCGGATCGGCTTCACCATGACCGACCCCGTCGACGCCGCCCAGCAGGCGCTGCGCAGCAAGCTGCCGTTCGCGATCTGCGCCCCGTAGCGCGCAGCGGGCGCCGATCCGCGCAAGCCGACGTGACCGACGTACCCTGACGGGGTGTCCTCCGACCCCGCGCCCACGCCCGTGAAGTGGTGGAGCACCCGTCTGTGGGGCTTCCACGCGCTCGGCACCCTGGTCGTCGTCGTCACCGTCCTGCTCGGCTGGTGGCAGTGGACCGTGTCGCAGGGCCACAAGGACGACAAGAGCGCCGCGCTCGCGCACGCGACCCCGGTCCCACTCAACGACGTCTTCGGCCACAACGACGCCTTCCCCGGTGAGGAGACCGGCCGCCCGGCGGTCCTCGAGGGGACCTGGCTGCCGGCGAGCACCGTCTACGTCAGCGGCCACCAGGACGGCTACTGGGTCGCGACGCCGCTCCTGATCGACGGTGCCGGCCAGGGTGCCGCGATCTACGTCGTCCGGGGTTGGACCGACTCCCTCGACTCCGTGCCGGCCGCGCCCACCGGCGAGGCCAGGCTCGTCGGCTGGCTGCAACCGCCCGAGGACGGCGGGCTGACCGACGACAACCCGAGCGACACCCTGCTGCCCGAGCTCAACATCGCCGACGCGATGGGCCACGTGAAGCAGGACCTCTACAGCGGGTACGCCGTCGTGGCCGACCGTGAGGGCGGCTGGCCGGCCGCCGACGCCGCGGTCAACGACGGCTCCACCGGCCTCGAGCCCGCCACCCTCAACTCGATGCCGCAGGCCAGCTTCACCACGGGGCTGCGCAACGCGCTCTACGCGCTCGAGTGGTGGGTCTTCGCCGCCTTCGCGATCTACATCTGGTGGCGCTACGTGCGCGAGGCCACATCCGTGCAGGCCGTCGCCGAGGCGGAGTCCGAGGCTCAGGAAGACCCCGTACCCTCGGGCTCGTGACGAAGCTCTTCAACGCCTACCGGATCCTCGCGATGACGGTCGGTGTCCTGCTGCTCATCGGTGTGCTCTCGGTCCTGCTCACCGGCTCGATCGAGAGCTGGACGCTCTACAACGTCTCCGAGGACTCCACGGCGTACAAGATCGGACACCCGCTGGGCCTGGTCTGGATCCTGCACGGCTGGTTCTACATCGCCTACCTGGTGACGGCCTTCCTGCTGAGCCGGCGGGCGGGCTGGTCGATGCAGTACTTCCTGGTGATGCTGCTGGCCGGCCTCATCCCGGTGCTGATGTTCTTCGTCGAGCATGTCGTGGCCCAGCGCTTCCGTCGTGAGCACCCGGAGGCGCTGGCGGCGTAGCCCGCCCCGCACCTGGCCGGGCGTACGCCCGCCGTCACTCGCGTCGCCTCGGATAGGCTCGCGGCGTGACTACCGCGATCCTGCACACCAACAAGGGCGACATCCGCATCGAGCTCTTCCCGAACCACGCGCCGGAGACGGTCGCCAACTTCGTCGGCCTGGCCAAGGGCGAGAAGGCGAACTCCGCGAAGGCGCCCGGCGAGCCGTTCTACGACGGTCTCGTCTTCCACCGCGTCATCGACGGCTTCATGATCCAGGGCGGCTGCCCGCAGGGCACCGGCACCGGCGGCCCGGGCTACACCTTCAAGGACGAGCCGCACCCCGAGCTGGTCTTCGACAAGCCGTACCTGCTCGCCATGGCCAACGCCGGCCCGGGCACCAACGGCTCGCAGTTCTTCATCACCACCGCGCCGACCACGTGGCTGAACTTCAAGCACACCATCTTCGGCGAGGTGGCCGACGACGAGTCGAAGGCCGTCGTCGACGCCATCGGCACGGTGCCGACCGGTGCGATGGACCGTCCGAAGGACGCCGTCGTGATCAACACCGTCGAGATCGTTGACTGAACAACCGTCGCACGCGACTGAGCCGTCGGGGGTGCCGGTCTGCTACCGGCACCCCGGGCGCGAGTCGCACATCCGGTGCCAGCGCTGCGACCGGCCGATCTGCCCGGATTGCATGACGCCGGCCTCGGTCGGCTTCCAGTGCCCCGAGTGCGTGGCCGAGGGCCGGCGTACGACACGACAGCCGAAGCCGTTCTACGGCGCCCGCTCGACGTTCCGTAGCTCCCCGGTCACCTGGACCCTGATCGGGATCAACGTCGCCGTCTTCCTGCTCGTCCAGGTCGCCTCCGACGCGGTGCTCTACGACCTGATGCTGCACGCCCGGAGCTTCTGCACGTTCCCGGGTGGCACGGTGATCGCAGATCACGCCGTCTGCAGCGCGCACGGCGGCACCTTCTCCCCCGGCGTCGCCGACGGCGGGTACTGGCTGCTGCTGACCAGCGTGTTCACCCACCAGCAGCTGCTCCACATCGGGTTCAACATGTTCTCGCTGTGGATGATCGGGCCGCTGCTGGAGCAGGGCCTCGGCAAGGCTCGCTACCTGGCCACCTACCTGCTCTCCGGACTCGCCGGCTCGGCGTTGGTCTACTGGGCCGCCTCGCCGATCACTCCGACGCTCGGCGCCTCGGGGGCGATCTTCGGCCTGCTCGGGGCGCTCATCGTGCTCTTCCTGCACCGTGGACTGCCGGTGCAGCAGCTGATCGTCGTCGCAGCGCTCAACTTCTTCCTCACCTTCAGCACCTCCGGGATCTCCTGGCAGGCGCACGTCGGCGGATTCGTCGGCGGCGTCGTGATCGGCGGGATCATCACGCTCACCTCGAGCCCGCGGCGTCAGCGGCTGCAGTGGACCGGCCTCGCCGGCGTCGCGGTGCTGATCGTGATCGCTGTCGTGGTGCGCACGATGCAGCTGCGTTGAGAGGTCACCTCTCGCGGGTCGAGTGGTCACGTGTCGCGTCTCGAGGTGACCGCTCGACCCGCAACAGGTGACCTCTCGACATCCACAGGTGTGGAGGATCCTGTGGAGAAATACACGCATGTAACTCGTGGAATCACAGGCGTGTGATTCATCCACAGGGTTATCCCCGGCTGGGGAAATCCGAGGCTGTGGATAGACGGTCAACAGAAGAGCCCCCGGCGTCCACAGGACGCCGGGGGCTCTGTCGTACGAGGGGGGAGGCTCACTCCCAGCGGGTCGCGTAGGCGAAGCCGACCGCCATGAAGCCGATGCCGACCAGGAGGTTCTTCTGGCCGAGGTCGTTGAAGACCCAGATGTGCTCGATGCCGTTGTTGGACCAGATGTAGTAGACGCAGATCCACACCAGGCCGACGATGAAGCAGCCGAGCATGCCGACCACGACGCCGCGACCGCGGCCGAGCGGGGTGTCCGGGTGGGCGGCGATGATCAGGCCGCCGAAGAACAGCACGAAGCCGATGACGTAGTTCCAGCCGCCCAGGTCGCGGATGAAGCCGATGCCGTGCTCCTTGCCGTCGAGCCCCGTCCGCGCACCGAAGTAGTAGTAGAGGATCCACGCGATGCCGAGCGCGATCGCCGCGAGTGCGACCAGGAACCGCACCGTGAAGACCTTGGGTCGATCCTCGTCCAGCGGGTTCCCCAGCTTGATCTTGGCCACGGGTACTGCTCCTGTTCGACAGCTTCATCACTTCGTCCGGGCTGGACGATCCCGCGTAGCCTAGTCGGCGTGACTCCCGGATCTCACGCAAGCCCCGACGCGGAGGCGGTTCAGCGCCCTCGACGCTGGCTGCTGCGCGCTCTCCCGGGATCCGGCCGGCGCTGGTCTTTCTGGCGGGTCGGCACGCCGCTGGTGGTGCTGGTCTGCGGCGGCCTGTTCGTGGTCAGCGCGGTCAACAGCCACGGCACCGACCTGCGCCCCGGCCGCTACACCGACCTGGCCTCCCTGGCCGGCAGCGAGCGCCACGACTACCAGGCGCTCGAGGGCCAGGTGGCCGCTCTTCAGCGCCAGGTCACCGACCTCACCAACGCCGTGCCGGACGCGACCGTCAGTAAGGCGCGCGGCGAGGCCGACGCGCTACGACTGCCCGCAGGCCTCACCCCGGTGACCGGCGAGGGCGTCAGCGTCACCCTCTCCGACGCCCCGCACGAGCTGATCGAGAAGACCACCCACAACCCCAACCTGATGGTGGTCCACCAGCAGGACATCCAGGCGGTCGTCAACGCGCTGTGGTCCGGCGGCGCGACCGCTGTCACCGTCGCGGGTCAGCGGATCGTCTCCACCACGGGCATCAAGTGCTCCGGCAGCACGGTGCTGCTCCAGGGCGTGCCCTACCCGCAGCCGTTCGTGATCCAGGCGGTCGGGGACCAGAACGCCCTGCTCGGAGCCATCCAGGACAGCAGCTACCTGCAGACCTACCAGCAGCAGGCCGCGGATCCGACGATCGGGATCGGCTGGGCGCTGCGTCCCGAGCCCGACGTGAAGGCGCCCGCGTACAAGGGTCTGCTCGACCTCACGTACGCCAAGCCCGCCGCCGGCTGACGCGAGCGAACGAAGCGAGCGCTCCTCGCACCCCGCCGCCGTTGGTCGCGTATCGAGACCACCAGCGGCGGGGTTGGTGTCGTTACGGGATGAGGCCGGTGTCGTCGGGGCAGGTCAGGGCCCCGTCGGGGCCCGTGACCGGCGCGTCGCAGGTCAGCGTCGGGGTGGGCGGGGCGGTCGGGGTCGGGGTGTAGGTCGAGACCCAGATGACGACCTGCGAGCCCTGCTTCTGGGTGGTTCCCTGCTGCGGCGACTGCCGGGTGATGGTGCCGGCGGCCTCGGTGGTGGTGTTGTCGTCGGTCTGGACCGGCTGGAAGCCCGCCGCCCGGATCGCCTGCTGGGCCTGGTCGAGCGTCATCCCGACGACGTTCGGCACGGCCTTCGGGCCCTGCGAGACGTCGAGGGTGACGGTGGTGCCGCTGGAGACGGTGGTACCGGCTGCCGGGTTGGCGGAGAGGACCTGGCCCTTCGGCTGGTCGGACTCGACGTCGTTGCGGCGTACCGTCAGCCCGGCGCTCTCGAGGAGATCCTTGGCGTCGGAGAACGTCATGCCGGCGACCTGCTGGATGGTCACGTCCGGCTTGCCGGAGGAGAGGGTGAGGCTGACCGTCGTGTTCGGGTCCGCGTACGCCCCCACACCGCCCTCGGGCGTCTGCTTGAGCACGGTGTCCGCAGCGACGGTGTCCGAGGGCTCGTAGCCCTCGATGTTGACCTGGAGACCCGCGTCGGCGATCGCCTGGCGGGCCTGGTCCTGCGTCTTGCCGACCACGTTCGGCACCGCCACCTGGTCGTT
This sequence comes from Nocardioides sp. JCM 18998, assembly GCF_055391535.1. Lineage (NCBI taxonomy): Bacteria > Bacillati > Actinomycetota > Actinomycetes > Propionibacteriales > Nocardioidaceae > Nocardioides > Nocardioides sp. JCM 18998. The sequence goes on along the minus strand of NZ_AP043886.1, from coordinate 1,418,549 downwards.
GCCGTCACTGAACATCCGCGGCAGGAAGAACGCGCCGGCCGCGATGATGGCGAGCACCAGCAGCGCGAGACCGATGAGGAGGCCCGTACGGGGGCCGGAGCGCTCCTCCTCGTCCTCGACCTGCGCCAGCGGCACGACGTTGGTGGGGGAGACGACCTGGGTCGCGGCGGTGACCGGGCCCGGATCAGGTGCCATCACCGGGGCGACGGCCTCGACCGGGCGGCCGGCGAGGTAGCGCTCGATGTCGTTGCGCATCGCCGCGGCCGACTGGTAGCGGTCCTCGACCCGCTTGGCCAGCGACTTCATCACGATCGCGTCGATCGCCGCCGGCAGGGCGGTGTCGTGGTTCGACGGCGGCGAGGCCTGCTCGCGCACGTGCTGGTAGGCGACCGCGACCGGCGAGTCTCCGACGAACGGCGGACGGCCGGTCAGCAGCTCGTAGAGCAGGCAGCCGGCGGAGTAGACGTCCGAGCGCGAGTCCACGGTCTCGCCGCGGGCCTGCTCGGGGGAGAGGTACTGCGCGGTGCCGACGACAGCCGCCGTCTGGGTCATCGTCGACTGAGCGTCGGAGACGGCGCGGGCGATGCCGAAGTCCATCACCTTCACGTCGCCGCTCGGGGTGAGCATGACGTTGCCGGGCTTGATGTCGCGGTGGATGATCCCGGCGCGGTGGCTGTAGTCGAGGGCGGCGAGCACGTCGGAGGTGATCTCGAGCGCGCGCTCGGGAAGGATCTTGCGGCCCTCGCGCAGGATGTCGCGCAGGGTGCGGCCGGCGACGTACTCCATCACGATGTAGGGCTGCGCGACGCCGCTGCCGTCGCGGGCCGGCTCCTCGCCGGTGTCGTAGACCGAGACGATGGCCGGGTGGTTGAGGCTGGCCGAGGACTGCGCCTCACGCCGGAAGCGGGCCTGGAACGTGGCGTCGCTGGCGAGGTCGGTGCGCAGCCGCTTCACCGCGACGATCCGGCCGAGGCGGGTGTCGGTGCCCTTGCGGACCTCCGCCATCCCGCCGCGGCCGAGGAGCTCGCCGAGCTCGTAGCGGCCACCGACGATGGTGGGCTCAGGCTGGACCATGGTCAGACTCCCGGGCTGTTCAGGGTTTCGGGCGCGGACGTGTCGGCCGCCGGGGTGGTGGCGGACGCGGTCGGCGTCGGTGTCGGCGTCGGGGTGGGGGTCGCCGAGTGCGTCGGGGTGGGCGAGGGTGTGCTCGACGCGGTCTTGCCGAGCGTCGGGGTGGGGGTCGGCGTCGGGGTCGTCTCCGGCTTGGGGCCGTAGTAGTCGACCCGCACGCGGTCACCCGCGACCAGGCCGGTCGTCGGCGAGACCGAGATGACCGAGTCGGCCGGGTGGGAGCCGTCGTTGGGCTGCTGCTCCGGGTGGGGGTTCAGGCCGAGGTCGCGCAGGTCGGCGAGCACGTCGTCGATGTTGCGACCGACGTAGCTCGACTCCTCGAGCGTGATCTCCGACGGGGTCGCCGACGGACTGGTCGTGGCGCTGGTCCGGGTCGGACTGGGGGTGTCCGATGGCAGGTCGGTCGGGGAGTTCGAGGAGCCGCCGCGCAGCACCAGCCATGCCACGAGCGCGACGGCGGCCAGGGCCAGGATCAGGAAGACCATGAGGGCGATGTTGAGCCAGTTGTGCTCCGGCTCCTGCTCCTCGTCGTAGGGGGTCGCGATCGGGCCCGTCGCCGGCACCGCGCCGGCGACCTGGGTCTCGTCGGTCATCGCGCCGGTGGCGGCCATGGCGCCGATCGCGCCCGCCGCCATCACGCCGGTCGCCGGGGTGTCCGCACGGCCGCCGGGCTGGCCGCGGAGAGCGGCGGTGAAGGCGGCCGCGTCGGGGAAGCGGTCGCGCGGGTTCTTTGCCAGGGCCTGGACGACCACGCGGGCCAGGTCCGGCGGCACGGAGTCGGGCAGCGGTGGCACCGGGTCGTGCAGGTGCGCCAGCGCGGTCGCGACCGGCGTCTCCTTCTGGAACGGGCGGTGCCCGGCGAGGCACTCGAAGGCGACGACGCCGAGGGAGTAGACGTCCGAGGCCGGGGTGGCCTGCTCGCCGCGGGCCTGCTCGGGCGAGAGGTACTGCGGGGTGCCCATCACCTGGCCGGTGCCGGTGATCGCCGCGGTGGAGGCGGCGCGGGCGATGCCGAAGTCGGTCACCTTGACCTCGCGGTCCGGCGTGACGAGCAGGTTGCCCGGCTTCACGTCGCGGTGCACGATGCCGGCCCGGTGAGCGGCGGCGAGCGCCTCACCCGCCTGTCCGAGCAGGTCGCGTACCACGGCCGGGTCCATCGGCTGGCCGTCGCGCAGCAGCGCCGAGAGCGGCTGGCCGTCGACCAGCTCCATCACGAGGTAGGGCCGCATCAGGCCGGACGCGGTCGGCATCTCGCCGACGTCGTAGACCGCCGCCACGTGCGGGTGGTGCAGCGCCGCGGCGTGCCGGGCCTCGGAGTCGAACCGTGCCCGGTTGACCGGGTCGTCGGCGTACTCCGGCTTCAGCAGCTTGATCGCGACCGGGCGGTCGAGCGCGGTGTCGGTCGCGCGGTAGACCTCGCCCATCCCACCGGTCGCGATCAGCTCGCCGAAGACATAGCGCCCTGGGCTCGGCTGGTTGGTCGTCACGGGTTGATCACCGCTTCCATCATCGCCTTGGCGATCGGGCCGCCGAGAGCGCCGCCGGCGATCTCGTCGCGGCTGGTGTTGCTGGACTCCACGAGGACCGCGACGGCGATCTTCGGGTTGTCGGCCGGCGCGAACCCGGTGAACCAGGCGTACGGGGGCCGGTCGGCCGTGGACTGTGCGGTGCCGGTCTTGCCGGCGACCTCGACCCCGGGGATCTGGGCGGGGGTGCCGGTGCCCTCGTCGACCACCGACGTCATCATCTGGGTCAGCAGGCCGGCGGTCCGCGGCGAGACCGCCGTCGACAGCTTGCTCGGGCTGGTCTGGTCGAGGACGTCGAGGTCGCTCGAGGTGATCCGGTCGACGACGTACGGCTTCATCACGACGCCGTGGTTGGCGATGCCGGCCGAGACCATCGCCATCTGCAACGGCGTCGCGGCGACCTCGTACTGGCCGATCGCGGACTGGGCGCGCAGCGGCGGCGTGAGGGTGGCCGGGAAGCGGCTGGTGGCCTGGCCGGCCAGGTCGGTGAGGTAGGTCTGGCCGAAGCCGAACTTCTCGGCCTGCTTGCGCAGCTGGGCGTCGGTGAGCTTGAGGCCGATGCCGGCGAAGGCGACGTTGCAGGAGCGGTCCAGCGCCCGGGTCAGGGTGACCTTGGTGCCGCCGCAGGAGAAGTTGTTCTCGTTGTGCAGGACGTGGGTCGACTGCGGCAGCTTCAGCGAGGACCGGCCGTCGACCATGCTGTCCGGGGTCATGCCGAGGTCCTCGATCGCGGCCGCGGACGTCACCAGCTTGAACGTCGAGCCCGGCGGCAGCGTGGTCTGGATGGCCCGGTTGAGCAGCGGCTGGGACGGGTCCTTGAGCAGCTGCTCGTACGCCTTGGTGGAGGCGGTCACGTCGTGGTCGGCCAGCACGTTGGGGTCGAAGCTCGGCGTGGAGACCATCGCCAGGATCCGGCCGGTGCTCGGCTCGATCGCGACGGCCGCACCCTCGACGTCGTCGCCCAGCTTCTTGAAACCGTCGTAGGCGGCGTCCTGGACGGCAGGGTCGATCGTCATCTCGACGTTGCCGCCCTTGGGGTCGGTGTTGTTCACCAGGTCGATCAGGCGCCGCACGAACAGGCGCGAGTCGTCCCCGGAGAGCACCTGGTTCTGGCTGTGCTCGAGACCGGTCTGGGAGTAGTAGGAGAAGTAGCCGGTGAGCGGTGCGTACTCGACGCCCTTGGGGTAGACCCGCTGGAACTTGAACTGGTCGTCGCTCGGCACGCTGTGCGCCACCGCGATCTTGCCGGCCAGGATCGCGCCGCGCTGCCGCGAGAACGCCGCCTGGACGACGCGCCGGTTGCGGGCGTCGTCGTTGAGGCCCTTCGCCTTCACGAACTGCAGGTAGGTCGCGTTGGCCATCAGCGCCAGGAAGAGCACGAGGAAGAACACGCTCAGCGTGCGGACGGGTCGGTTCATGCCGCCGTTCATCCGAGCCTCACCATCTGCGTGGCGGCGTCGCCCGGGTCGTAGGAGAAGTCCGGCAGCGGGCGCCGGGCGTGGTCGGAGACGCGCAGCAGCAACGCCACGATCACCCAGTTGGCGACGAGGCTCGAGCCACCGTACGAGAGGAACGGGGTGGTGAGGCCGGTGAGCGGGATCAGTCGGGTCACACCGCCGACGACGACGAAGACCTGCAGCGCGAACGAGGCCGCGAGGCCGACGCTGAGGAGCTTGCCGAAGTCGTCCCGGCAGATGATGGCCGTACGGAGGCCGCGCTCCACGATGAGGCCGTAGCAGAGGATGATCGCCAGCACCGCGGTCAGGCCGAGCTCCTCGCCGATCGCCCCCATGATGAAGTCGGAGTTGGCGAAGGAGATCCGGTAGGGGGAGCCGTTGCCGAAGCCGCGGCCCAGCAGCCCGCCCCAGGCCATGCCGAACATCGACTCGACCAGCTGGTCGGAGTGCGGGGCGGTGGCCGTCTGATAGTGGTCGAACGGGTGCAGCCAGATGTCGACGCGAGCGGTGACGTGCGGGATGAACCGGGCCGCGATGAGCGCGCCGCCGAGGAACAGGCCGCCGCCGACCACGATCCAGCCCCGGCGCTCGGTCGCGACGTAGAGCATGATCACGAACAGGCCGAAGAAGAGCAGGCTGGAGCCCAGGTCGCTCTGGCGCACCAGGATGGCGAGGCTGATCAGCCACATCGCCAGGATCGGACCGAGATCGCGCCCGCGCGGCAGGTCGATGCCGGCGACGCGCCGACCGGCCAGTGCGAGCGCGTCGCGGTGCAGGACCAGGTAGCCGGCGAAGGTGATGACGAGCAGCACCTTGGCGACCTCGCCCGGCTGGAAGCTCATCGGGCCGACGTGGATCCAGATGCGGGCGCCGTTGATGCTCTTGCCGATGCCCGGGAGCATCGGGAGGAGCAGCAGCACGACCGCGCCCAGACCGCAGGTGTAGGTGAAGCGCTGCATGACCCGGTGGTCGCGCAGGCCGACCAGCGTGGCGGCGAAGAGGATCACGCCGAGGGTCATCCAGATCAGCTGCTGGCGGGCGAAGCCGGTGCCGTCGCTGGCCCCGGCGGCCAGGTCGAGGCGGTGGATCACCGCGAGGCCGAGGCCGTTGAGCATCGCCACCAGCGGCAGCAGCACGGGATCGGCGTAGGGGGCGACCAACCGCACCACCACGTGGGCACCGATGATCAGGACGGCGAGCCAGCCGCCGTAGCCCACGATGTCGGCGGGGACCTTCTGCTCGACGCCGATCCCGACGGCGGCGTAGCCGCCGATCCCGACGGCGAGGCTGAGGAGGAGCAGGAAGAGCTCCGCGCCCCGGCGTCGCCGGTGCACGAACTCGCGGGCCCAGGTCTGCGCGCTCATGAGCAGCTGCTGCCCGGGCTCGCCGACGTGCAGAGCAGCTCCTGGACCTTGGTCTGGGCCTGCTCGAGGGAGTCGCGGTGGATGCCGTCGCGGATCTGGTCGGCGTAGGTGTCGGGAAGGTCGCTGACCTCGAGGTCGCTGGTCTGGTAGGCCGTCGAGAGGTCGAAGCCGAGCACGGTGGTGTGCACGCCGCGGAAGATGGTGACCTTCCCATCCTGCTCGCCGACGTACCACTGCTTCTGGGTCCACGACCAGGCAGCGGCGGCGCCGATCCAGAGGATCCCGGCCAGCAGCAGCACGGCGAGCAGGCCGCGGATCCAGGAGCGGACGCCACCGCGATGCGGCTGCAGCGCGTAGCGGCGGCGCTCGGCGTCGAGCGGGTCGTTGGCGATCGCCTCGGCGGGCACCTCGCCGCCGGCCACGGCCACGGCCGTGTCGTCGCCGGGCTCCGACTCGTCGAGGAGGTCGGCGGTGACCGGCTCGAGCTCGCCGGTGTCGCCGTTGCGGTGGCCGCGGAAGAGCGAGGCCCGGGCGGTGAGCGGGGCACGCTTGCGCAGCTCCGCTGCGGCGCCGACGAGCAGGGGCGTGGGCACCTTCTCCTCGGCGTCGGCCAGCTCGGCGTCGAGGGCGTCGGCCACGATGCAGGTCACGTTGTCGGTGGTGCCGGCCTCGAGGCTGGCGCGGGTGAGCTCGACCGCGGCGTAGTCGGGCGTGCCGGTGGCGAGGATGTCGGCGAGGCGGCCGTCGTCGAGGGATGCGGTGATGCCGTCGCTGCAGAGCATCAGCCGGTCGCCGGCCTGGAGCCGGATGATGAACAGGTCGGGCTCGATCTCACGGGCCCCGTCGATCGCCTGCAGGATCAGGTTGCGGTGCGGGTGGACCCGCGCCTCGGCCTCGGTGATCCGGCCCTCGTCGATGAGGGTCTGCACGAAGGTGTGGTCGTGCGTGATCTGGCTGATGTGGCCGTCGCGGAAGAGGTAGCCGCGGGAGTCGCCGACGTGGCCGACGGCGATCATCTCGCCGTCGAAGAGCGCGAGGGTGGCGGTGGTGCTGGTGCCGGCCAGGGCGGGGTCGTGGTCGACCAGCTCGCCGATCCGGTCGTGCGCGCGGTGCAGGGCGCCGGAGACCAGGCCGAGCTGCTCCTCCTCGGTGTGCTCGGGGACCGGAGGCGTGTCGAGCCGGCGCAGCTGGCCGATCGCCGTCGCGCTGGCGATGTCGCCACGGGCGGCGCCGCCGACGCCGTCGCAGACGCTCAGCAGCCACGGCCCGGCGTAGCCCGAGTCCTGGTTGTCCTTGCGCACCCGTCCCACGTCCGAGACGGCTGCATAGCGCAGTCGGAGCGTCACTTGCGCAGCTCCATGATGGTCTTGCCGATCCGGACGCGGGTACCGACGGCGATCGCGGTGGGCTGGCTGATCCGCACGCTGCCGATATAGGTGCCGTTGGTGGAGCCGAGGTCCTCGACGAACCACTGGTCTCCGCTGGAGGCGATCCGGGCATGCCGGGTGGAGACGTAGTCGTCGTCGAGCACGATCGCCGCGTCGGCGCCGCGGCCGATCAGGATCGGCGCCTCGCTGAGCTCGGCGCGCTCACCCTGGCTGCGGCCCTCGACCACGAGGACGTGCGTCGGGGCTCCGCGGCGCGGCTTGGCCGGCTTCGTCCGGTTCCGCTTGCCGCGCGCCTCGGTGGAGGCCGATGCAGGGGCGTCGACCCGGGCGCCGAAGAGATCGGAGCGGACCACGCCGACGGCGCTGAGGACGAAGATCCACAGGACCGCGAGGAAGGCGACCCGGATCAGGAAGAGAGTGAGTTCGGACATCGAGAAGGATCAGCTCTCCGTGATCCGGACGATCAGGTCGGTGCTGCCGATCCGCACCACGGAGCCGTCGTCGAGCAGCGAGCTGGTCATCCGCTGGCCGTTGACGAGCATGCCGTTGGTGGAGCCGAGGTCGTGCACCTCGACGTGACGGTCGGTCTGGCGGAACTCGACGTGGCGCCGGCTCACGCCCGGGTCGTTGATCCGCAGGTCGGCGTCGGTGCCGCGACCGACCACGAGACCACCCAGGTTGATCGGGTGCCGCGAGCCGTTGACCTCGATGAGCGCGGTGGCGCGGCGCATCTCGGTGGGGGAGGCGTTGCCGGTGACGCTCGCCTGGGCCTGGCTGCGGATCCGGAAGCGACCGGTGGTGAGGTCGGCCGCCTCCTCGAAGTCGACGCGGATGGGGCCCGGGAAGACGTACGCCTGGGCCTCAGCGTGGTTGTTCAACTGCTCGCCGAGCTCGCTGGCGAGGGCGTTGTCGTACGGGCTGAGGCGGGCCATGTCGCTCGCGGAGAGCTCGACGTGGAACACGTTGGGGACCAGGCGCCGCTCACGGCTGAGGATCTGCGCGTTGTTGTCGCACTCGCGCTGGAGCGCGGCCGCGATCTCGACCGGCTGGACCGCGCTGCGGAACGCCCGGGCGAAGGCACCCGAGATCGCCGACTCGAGGCGCTGCTCGAACCGCTGCAAGCCGCCCACGCGCGCTCCTCTCACTCATGCATCACTCGTCCATCGCCCCATGCTCCGGCACGCGACGCAGGCCCGACGGGCCCGCCGGGTTCGCTCGATCGTATCGGTGCGGCGGTAGGAGGTCGTCCGCACGCGCCGCCGGTTTGGTCTGATGGTCGCCGTGGGATAACGTTCTGTCTGCTTCAAGCGCGCGTGGCGGAATAGGCAGACGCGCACGGTTCAGGTCCGTGTGTCCGAAAGGACGTGGGAGTTCAACTCTCCCCGCGCGCACAGCAGACCGGTTCAGGTATGACGCCTGAGTCGGTTTAGGTATGAAGAAGGGCTCCTGGCCTGCGGAAACGCGGACCAGGAGCCCTTCGTCATGCGGCGGGAACTGCTGGGGACTCGAACCTCGAGCGAGTCGCTGCTGGCAGTGAGGGCTGCGCAGGCAGCCGCGCGACCGGCTCATCGCAGCCGGCACGGAGGAGAAGCAGTCCGATCCCTCGTTGGCTGCTCGCGCTGATGGGGCCAGAAGACACTGTTCGAATCACGCTCGCGCTGCGCTGACGCCGGCGCTTACGATGCGCAGGTGCCGCTTGAGAGCCGAGGACCGACGGTCGATGACGTCGCCCGATGCGCGGGCGTCTCGCGAGCCACCGCGGCACGCGCGCTCGCAGGTGCCGACCGGGTCCGGCCCGCGACCCGCGACCTCGTGCTGGCCGCGGCCGACGAGGTGGGATACGTCGTCCATGCCACGGCCCGCGCGCTCGCGGCCGGCCGCGGCAGCAGAGTCCTGATCGCCTCGGTGACACCGCACGGCGTGGCCTCGCTCGCGCCCTGCCCGTACCTGGACCGGGTCGTGCACACCACCGCCGAGCTCGCCACCCGGGAAGGGCTGAGCGTCGTCCTGCGAGCGCTCCCGCTCGACGACGAGAAGGCACTCGACCAGGTCGCCCGCGACCGCGACCTCGTCGGCGTCGTACTCGTCAACGCGCATGCACGACTGCTGGAGCAGGTCTCGCGGCGGCTACCCGGACGTGCGGTCTCGATCGGCGCCGGCGTCCCCGGCGTTCCCCTGATCGATGTCGACAACCGGACCAGCACAGCTGCTCTGGCGAAGCGCCTGCTCGATTCCGGCCATCGACGCATCACCCTGATCTCCGGGCCGACCCGCATCGCGTGCACCTCCCGGGCTCGCGTGGGCTACACGGAGGTGATGGAGGCTGCCGGGCTGCCGCTCCGGATCCTTCCGGCTCCGTTCACCCATGACGGTGGCCACGCGGCCTGCGCGGCGATGCTGCGGAGGTGGCCCGACACCGACGCCGTGATCGCCAGCTGCGACGACACCGCCATGGGCGTCATCGAGTCGCTCAACCGCCACGGTCGCCGCGTGCCCGACGACGTGGCCGTCACCGGCTTCGACGACATCCCGCTCGCGACGTACGCCGGGCTCACCTCCATCACCCACCCGGTGGAGGAGATCGCAACCGCCGCGCTGGCCCGCCTGCTGGCCGGCGGCGGTGCCGACGAACGGTTGTTCGCCGTCGAACCGGTCCTCCGCCTCACAGCCTGATCGCCGCGGCGAGCCGTCCCTACCTCGACCGCTGCGGTCACGCGATCGGCAACAGCGGGCACTCCTTCACCGCGGCCGCCGACACCCAGCCCCCGGCGCGTGCGCACGGTGGGCGGCGGCGAGACCGTCCATCAGGCCTGACCCTGGTCGGTCGGTGGTGCGGGAGGGCCGAGTCGGTGGTGCGGGAGGGCCGAGTCGGCGGAGAGCCGAAGGCCCCCGCTCCGGACGGAGCAGGGGCCTTCGAGATGTCTCGTCAGAGACGGGGGATCACTCGCCCGAGATGAACTGCTCGAGCAGGGCGCGACCCTCGGTGTCCTCGATCTGAACCGGCGGGCTCTTCATGAGGTAGGCCGAGGCGGCGATGACCGGGCCGCCGACGCCGCGGTCCTTGGCGATCTTGGCGGCGCGGCAGGCGTCGATGATGATGCCGGCGGAGTTCGGGGAGTCCCAGACCTCGAGCTTGTACTCGAGGTTCAGCGGGACGTCACCGAACGTGGTGCCCTCGAGGCGGACGTAGGCCCACTTGCGGTCGTCGAGCCACGCGACGTAGTCCGACGGACCGATGTGCACGTTGCGGTCGTCCTTGAGGCCGGCCAGCGGGCCGGTCAGGTTGGACGTGACGGCCTGGGTCTTGGAGACCTTCTTGGACTCGAGACGCTCGCGCTCGAGCATGTTCTTGAAGTCCATGTTGCCGCCGACGTTGAGCTGGTAGGTGCGGTCCAGCCGGACGCCGCGGTCCTCGAACAGCTTCGACATCACGCGGTGGGTGATGGTCGCGCCGACCTGCGACTTGATGTCGTCGCCGACGATCGGGACGCCGGCGTCCTCGAACTTCTTGGCCCACACCGGGTCGGAGGCGATGAAGACGGGCAGCGCGTTGACGAAGGCGACCTTCGCGTCGATGGCGCACTGCGCGTAGAACTTGTCAGCCTCCTCCGAGCCCACCGGGAGGTAGGAGACGAGCACGTCGACCTGGTTGTCCTTGAGGACCTGGACGACGTCGACGGCCTCGGCGGCCGACTCCTCGATCGTCTGGCGGTAGTACTTGCCCAGACCGTCGAGCGTCGGGCCGCGCTGGACCTCGACGTTCGCGAACGGGACGTCGGTGATCTTGATGGTGTTGTTCTCGGAGGCGTTGATGGCCTCGGAGAGGTCCTTGCCGACCTTCTTGTCGTCGACGTCGAACGCGGCGACGAACTCCACGTCACCGACGTGGTACTCGCCGAACTTGACGTGCATCAGACCGGGGACGGTGCCCGACGGGTCGGCGTCCTTGTAGTACTCAACGCCCTGGACGAGGGAGCTGGCGCAGTTGCCGACACCCACAATTGCTACACGAACCGAACCCATCAGGGGTCCTTCCTTTCAGTGGTGGTGGTGACTTCCGCACCTGCAAAGCCTGGTGAGGTGGGATTCCGCTCGGCGTCGATGAGTCCGGAGAGCCATCGAACCTCGCGCTCGACCGACTCGACACCGTGGCGCTGAAGCTCCCCGGCGTACTGGTCGACCTCCTTCTGCGTCAGCGAGAGCTCTCGCTGGATGCGATCGAGTCGCTCCTGGAGTCGGCTGCGGCGCCCTTCGAGGACGCGTAGGCGGATCTCCATGTCGGTGCGACCGAAGAAGGCGAAGCGGATGTCGAAGTTGTCGTCCTCCCAAGCGGTGGGGCCGACCTCCGTCATGAGGTGCTCGAACTCACGGTGACCGGCCTCGGTCACCTGGTAGACGATGCGCGGGCGACGCGTGACGGGAGTCAAAGCCGTCGCTGTCTCTTCGATGAGATGTGCCCTGAGCATCTTCTTGAGCGTGGGGTAGAGCGAGCCGTACGACAGCACCCGACCCCATCCGAGCATCAGATTGAGCCGCTTGCGCAGCTCGTACCCGTGCATGGGGCCCTCGTGCAGCAGTCCGAGGACTGCCAGCTCGATGGTCTCGGCGCGACGGGTCATGCGACCTATCGTAGCGATATATCCGAGTGTTGCGAATCCCCGGTACATCGGAGTGTCGTGACCGGGTCGCCTGCTGCTCGTGAATCTGTGATATCGGGAGGCCTTGCGTACCCTCGTCGGGACGCCTGACCCCCAGATCCTGGAGACGTTGACTCGTGAGTGGTACCCGCGCATCCCGGCCGAAGCAGAAGACACCCAAGAAACCGCTGACCCGCAAGCAGAAGGTCCGGCGCGCCCTCAAGTGGTTCCTGCTGGTCTGCCTGGCCGGCGTCGTGGTCGTCGCCGGGCTCGCCGTGATCGCCTACAACACGACCGACATCCCGGACCCCAACGCGGACTTCAAGACCCAGACGTCCTACATCTACTACGCGGACGGCAAGAACAAGATCGGCCAGTTCGCCGAGCAGAACCGTGACTCGATCTCCTACGACGAGATGCCCGAGGACGTGAAGAACGCGGTCGTCGCCGCCGAGGACCGGACGTTCTGGACCAACCACGGCATCGACCCCAAGGGCATCCTGCGCGCCGCCTTCAGCAACGCGAAGGGCGGCGCCACCCAGGGCGCCTCCACCATCACGCAGCAGTACGTGAAGATCCTGTACCTGAACCAGGAGCGCACCTACTCCCGCAAGGCGAAGGAAGCGATCCTGTCGCTGAAGATCCAGCGCCAGATGAGCAAGCAGCAGATCCTCGAGGGCTACCTCAACACCATCTACTTCGGTCGCGGCGCGTACGGCATCCAGGCGGCCGCCGAGGCGTACTTCGACGTCCCGGCCAGCAAGCTCGACCTGCGCCAGTCCGCGGTCCTCGCCTCCGTGCTGAACAACCCGACCCAGTTCGACCCGGCCAACGGCAAGGACAACCGCGACGCGCTCAAGGGCCGCTACTCGTACGTCCTGTCGGGCATGGCCAAGGCGGGGAAGATCACGCCGGAGGAGGCCACCAAGGCCGCCTCCAAGCTGCCGGCCTTCCCGAAGCAGCACACCTCCAACGCCTACGGCGGGCAGAAGGGTCACGCCCTGACCCTGATCAAGAGCCAGCTGCTCAAGCTCGGCTTCACCGACGAGCAGATCCAGGGCGGTGGCCTGCGCGTCACCACCACGCTGACCCAGAAGGCGATGAACGCGGCCGCCGACGGCGTGGCGGAGGCCAAGCCCGAGGGCTTCGGCGACAAGGAGCTGCACATCGGCGTCGCCACCGTGCAGCCCGGCACCGGCGCGCTGCTCGGCTTCTACGGCGGCCAGGACTTCCTCAAGTCGCAGATCAACTGGGCCGCCTCGGGCGGCATGGCCGGCTCCACGATGAAGCCGATCACCCTGGCCACCGCGCTGGAGGCGGGCTACTCGCTGAAGTCGACCTTCGACGGCAACTCGCCGTACACCTTCACCGGTGGCCTCGAGGTGCACAACGAGGGCGAGCAGGCCGGCGAGGCCAACGGTCACTCGTACGGCTCCTCGGTCAACGCCGTCTACGCGCTCGAGCAGTCGATCAACACCGCGTTCGTCGACATGTCGGACTCGATCCCCAACGGGCCGAAGAAGATCTACGACAACGCGCTCAAGATGGGTCTGACCCCGAACGACGCGAACCCGGACCACCCGGGCATCCCGTCGACCACCGTCGACCTGCTGCCGGACGACTCGCTGATCACCCTCGGCAAGGCCCGGGTCAGCCCGATCAACATGGCGAACGCGTACGCGACGATCGCCGCGGGCGGCAAGCGCGCCAACGTGCACGTGATCTCGAAGGTGACCGACCAGAACGGCACCATCCTGTACAAGTATCAGAACGACACCGAGCAGGCGATCCCCGAGGACGTCTCCGACGACGTCTCGTACGCGCTGCAGCAGGTTGTCAAGGACGGTACCGGCCGCGCCGCGCTCGCGCTGGACCGCCCGGCCGCCGGCAAGACCGGCACCGCGACCGCGCCCAACTCCGACGGTGTCGGCACGCACGTCTCGTCCGCCTGGTTCGTCGGCTACACGCCGCAGGCCGCGACCGCCGTCATGTACATCCGTGGCAAGGGCAGCGAGGCGCTGGACGGGTGGATGCCGTCGTACTTCGGCGCCGACTACCCGGCGCGCACCTGGCTCGCGGTGATGAAGGCCGACATGGACGGCCTGCCCGTCGAGGACTTCCCGCCGGCCGCCAACGTCACCGGGACGCCGCCGTCGGACGGCCACGCGCCGCTGCCGAGCTTCACGCCCAACCCGAAGCCGTCCAAGACGCCCAAGCCGTCCAAGACGCCCAAGCCCTCGTCGACGCCGAGCCACCAGGCTCCGCCGCCGGTGGCCAGCTCGTCGCCGGCCGCGCCGCAGCCGAGCGAGACCGCCGGAGGGGGCAGCGGCGACTGTGGCCTGCTGGGCTGTGGCGGTGAACCCTCGACGACGCCCGGGCAGACGGTGACCGCCAACCCGTAGGCGGGTCGACTCGCACGGTGCGGCGCTGCGCCAGAGCTCATCCCTCGCTCGCGCAGTCGCTCGCTTGGTCGCCTAAGATCCGACGCATGCCTGGCCACGTCGACGCACCCGCGCACGAGGACCGCGTCGTCACGACGCTCAGCGAGAGCATCGGCGGCCCGATCGGCGATCACGCCGGTCGGCGCCGCTGGCTCGCCCCGGTGGGCTGGCTGCTCCTGCTCACCTCGCTGATCATGGCGCTCGGCATGGTGCAGAAGACGGACTGCTACCGGCACACGTGGACCAACAACGACACCCGCTACACCCACATGTGCTACTCGGACCTGCCGTACCTCTACACCGGGCGCGGCCTCGCCGAGCTCAAGTGGCCCTACAGCGACGACGCCGACACCCGGTCGCGCTACCAGGTGATGGAGTACCCCGTCGGGATCTCGTACTGGGCCTGGGGGACCGCCTGGGTGACGCACTGGCTGTCGGGCTCGCCCGACCTCGCCGACCGGGCGAGCCAGTCCCCGGACAACCTCTGGGGTGAGGCAGGGGTGCTCAAGGAGATCCGGCTCTTCGTCGTCGTCAACGTCCTCGGCTTCACCGCGATCGCGCTGCTGGCCTGCTGGCTGATCGCCGGGGTCAACCGCAAGCGACCGTGGGACGCGGCCGCGTTCGCGCTCTCCCCGGCGCTCCTGCTGACCGGCTTCATCAACTGGGACCTGCTCGCCGTCGGCTTCGTCGCGGGCGCTTTGTGGGCCTGGTCGCGCGGGCGGCCGGTGCTGACCGGCGTGATGATCGGCCTGGGCACCGCGACCAAGCTCTACCCGCTCTTCCTGCTCGGCGCCCTGCTGGTGATCTGCTGGCGCAAGCGCATGTGGTACGAGTTCGTGATGGCGACCGGATCCGGCGTGATCGCCTGGGTGCTGTTCAACCTGCCCGCGATGCTCAACGGCGGCGTGGCGCAGTGGAAGGTCTTCTGGACGTTCAACAGCAGCCGCGGCGCCGACCTCGGCTCGTTGTGGCTGGCGGCCCAGTCGGTGACCGGCCACACGTTCACCCCGCACCAGATCAACGTGTGGTCCTGGGCGCTCTTCGGCGCCTGGTGCGTGGGCGTGCTCGTCGTCGGGATGATGGCGCCGCGTACGCCGCGCTTCGCCCAGCTCGGCTTCCTGATCGTGGCCGGCTTCCTCATCGTCAACAAGGTCTACTCGCCGCAGTACGTCCTGTGGCTGCTGCCGCTCGCCGTGCTGGCCCGCCCGCGCTGGCGCGACCAGATCATCTGGCAGGGCACCGAGGTCCTCTACTACGCCAGCGTGTGGTGGTACCTCGGCGGCCAGCTCACCGCGGGCGACGGCTCCAGCACCCCGTTCTACTGGCTCTTCATCGTGCTGCGCGTGATCGGCGAGCTGTACCTGGCCGCGATGATCCTGGGCGACATGTACGCCCCGCAGGACGACCCGGTCGCCCGTGCCGAGGACGAGGAAGAGTTCCGTCTGGGCGCCGCCAGCGACCGGGTTGGCGATCAGTCGAGCGAGATCTCGTCGAACGTGGTGGTGGTGTAGCGCACCCGTACGTCCAGCTGGTCGCCGACCTGCGGTGCGCGAGCGCCGTGGGGAAGCAGCAGCATCGAGGCCTGCATGTGCGGCGGCTCGGCGAAGAAGAGCTGCATGCCGTCGAGCAGGTACGGGGAGCGGACCACGCCGACCGCGTCGAGGCCGCCGCGGGCCGCCGCCGACGCCCGGGCCCGCAGGCTCGACTCGCCGGTCGGAGCGCTGAGGCCGAGGCCGTGCGCGGTGCCGCCGCTGGCGACGACCAGGTGGCCCGGCCGCAGCGCGTGCCGGCCGCGGTAGCCGTACGTGTCGCCGCGATCGATCGGGTGCACGTCCTGGACCGTGGCGGTGACGGTGAGGGCGCCCCGATCGCCGAGCCACAGCGCCGTGCCGATCCGTGGGCGGATCGTGAGGTCGGCGTACTCGCTGCGGAGGGTGGCCAGCTCGGCGGCGGTGAGGTGGCTGACCCACACCACGTCGCCCTCGCCGGCGCCGGCGCCGATGACGTCGGTCATCAGGCGACGCGCCTCGGAGAGGTTGCCGCTGTGCCCGGAGGTCGAGCCTGTCGAGACCATCGGCAGGTGGAACGAGAAGCCCTCGAGGCGGGCGCGGTTGCGGGCCAGACCGGCCAGCGCCCACAGCTCCTCGGCGGACAGGCCGTGGCGGCGCATCGACGTCATCCGCTCGAGGACGACGCGGGCGCCGGGCTGGCGGGCCAGCAGCTCACCCAGGTCGCCGGGTCGCGAGACGGTGTGGATGACCCGCTTGGCGAGCGCGGCGTCGAGGTCGGGCTCGTAGGGCCGCCACGGGGTGAGCACCACCATGTCGCCCGCGAAGCGGCTGGCGACCTCGGGCAGCTCGGCGTAGGTCCCGACCGCGAGGACGTCGCTGCCGAGCCAGTCCGCGCGCCGGGCCAACCGGGCGACGGTGAGGCCGTACCCGTTGCCCTTGGCCACCGGCACCAGGCCGGGGGTCTGCTCGACGACGGAGCGGAGGTGGGCGCGCCAACGGTCGCCGTCGACGGTCAGGCGGAGCGTCACTTGGAGCCTCCTGCGCGGCGGGTCATGTAGAGGTCGAACGCCTTGTAGATCGCGGGGCGCAGCGGGAGGTCCCACTCGCCGACGTACTCGACGGCCTGGCCGCCGGTGCCGACCTTGAACTGGATGAGCCCGACGTGGGAGTCGCCCGCGTCGAGCGTGGGGGTGATGCCGCGCAGGTCGTACACGTGGCAGCCGTGAGCGAGGGCGGAGCGGATCATGGCCCACTGCAGCGCGTTGGAGCCGCGGACCTCGCGCTTCTCGGTGGAGGAGGCGCCGTAGGAGTACCAGGCGTGACCGCCGACCCGGACGAGGATCGTCGAGGCCACCAGGTCGCCCTCGTGGCGGGCCAGGAAGAGGCTGATCCGGTCGTCCTCCTCGCCGCTCATCGCGGCGAACATCGTGCGGAAGTAGGAGAGCGGGCGCGGGGTGAAGTGGTCGCGCTCGGCGGTATGGACGTAGAGGTCGTGGAACGCCTTCAGCGCGTCCTCGAAGGCGGCCTCGCCGGCGCCGGCGGGCGTGACCACCGTGACCTCGACGCCCTCCTTGTCGGCCTTCTTGATGTTGCGCCGCCACAGCTGGTTCATCCCCTTGAGGACGTCGTCCTCCGTACGGGGGTTGCCGTCGTGATCCACCAGCGGGATCTCGAAGGTGTACTGCGGCTGGCCCGCGCCGAAGCCGTCCTCCGGTGACTGCAGCCGCCAGCCGGCGCTGCGGAGCTGGGAGACCACGCGGGCGCCGATGTCGTTGCGGTGCGTCGGCGGGATCTGGCCGAGGCGCTGGACGGCCTCGTCGGCGATGCCCTGCTTCACCTGGTCGGACGACCACGTCGCGGTCGGGACCGGCGGGCCCATCCGGACGCCGAACGCGCCGTTCTTCTTCAGGTGTGTGGTGAGGGGGTCGAGCCACTCGTGCAGCGGGCGGGACCAGTCGGCGGTGGGGCCCTCGGGGAGGTACGCGAGCGTGTAGCGCTTCAGCTTCGGCACCGGCCGGTGCAGCACCAGGGTGGCGCCGATCAGACGCTGCTCGCCGTCGGCGTCCTCGAAGAGGCCGAGCGACTCCGAGCGCCACTCGGTCTTCACCCGCGCCCACGCGGGGGTCTGCAGGAAGCTCGCTGAGGAGCGGCTCCGGATGAAGGCGAGGTGCTCCTCGCTGGACAGGACCCGGACGCTGACACTCACCTGCGGAAGGTTACCTGGGGCCGGACGTCATACGTCCCCCTCCGTGAGTGGTCACGCTCCGTATGACGTCTTGCCAGGCGTGAGTCCCAGGCCGGCCGCGATCTGGTCGAAGAACTCGTCCGGTCGCAGCCGGAGCCCGAGCAGCGGCAGGCGCAGGACGGTGTCGCCGTCGAGGGCGAGAGCGTTCTGCCGGAGGGCATCGCCGACGACGTTCTCCGCCCACGCGTGATGGATGCCGTCGACCTCCACCACCAGGTGGTAGTCGGGCCAGTAGAGGTCGAGGTAGTAACGGCGCTGACCATCTCGGCGCAGGACCTGTCGTGCGGGCTCGGGGAGACCGCGGCGCCGGCACTCGCGTGCGACGTCGATCTCACCGAGCGCCCGTGCGCCGTCGAGCAGCTCGTTGAGGACCGAGTGGATGAGGCGGCGCCGCCGATCACGGCGGATCTGAAGCGCCTTCTCGCCGAGCTGCTCCGGCGAGGCGATGCCCTGCTGCGCGACCAGGGCCAGGACGTAGGTCGCGGCGCGGTCGGTGCGCGCCCAAAGCGCGGCACGGATCGCCGCCACCGCGGGCTGTGTCCTCGGGACCCCGAGGTCGACGATGTCCTCGCTCTTCCATCGGCGGGTCTGCCGGATGTCGTACGCCCGCGTCCTCCTGATCCGGGCGCCCCGGGGAACCGACACCCGTACGGCGTCGTCGTCGAACCGCTCGAGCCCGGACGCGATCAGTGCCGTGGCGCCGTCGAGGCAGGCGCGCGGGCCACCCTGGAAGACGGCCGCCCAGTGATGGCTCTCCGTCGCGAGTGGCCCGGTGTGCAGGCAGACCGACTGATCGCCGATCCGCTGCCAGCGCCCGATCGCGATGTGGTGGCGGACGGCCCAGCGGGTCATGCCGGCGGCGTACAACTGCCTTCGGCTGACGATCGAGGCCTGGCGCTCGGCGTGGATGAGGACAGCGTCCGGGATCTGCATCCCTCGAGGGTCGGCGTGGGCGACGTAGGACGGAAGACCTCCTCGCGCGGCTGTGGATAGCGCTGCGTGACGGCTCGCCTGTGAGTCGGAACTGGCTCGCCCGGGACGTCATACGAGCCGTGCCCACCTGCGGGGCCCGACGTATGACGCTGCCCTCAGAGTCGGTCGCGGAGCCAGGCGAAGTCGGCCCGGTGCTCCTCGGCTCCGCCCGGGGTCTCGCAGACGACCGGCGCGTCGGCCTCGCGGATCACGGCGGCGAGGAGGTCGGGGTCGATCCGGCCGGCGCCGAGGCTGGCGTGGCGGTCGGCGCCGGAGTCGAAGTCGTCACGGCTGTCGTTGCAGTGCACCAGGTCGATCCGACCGGTGATCCGGCGCACGTCGGCGACGACAGTGTCGAGCGCGTTGCCGCCCGCGTGCGCGTGGCAGGTGTCGAGGCAGAACCCGACCATGTCCGCCTGCTCCTGGCCCGCGATCGCGTCCCAGACCCGGCCGATCCGGTCGAGGTAGCGGGTCATCGCGTTGTCGCCACCGGCGGTGTTCTCGATCAGCAGGGGCAGCTTGAGGTCGGTCGCCTCGATCGCCTTGCGCCAGTTGTCGAACCCCTTCTCGGGATCGTCGTCCTTGTTGACGTGCCCGCCGTGCACGATCAGGCCCTTGGCGCCGATCTCGGCGGCCGCGTCGACGTGCTGCTGGAGCAGCTTGCGGCTGGGGATCCGGATCCTGTTGTTCGTGGTCGCGACGTTCACGATGTACGGGGCGTGCACGTAGAGGTCGATCCCGGCGGCCTCCGCGTCGTCCTTGAGACCGGCGGCACCACCCGCGTACGCGAACTCGGGACCCTTGTAGCCCTGCGGGTCGCCCAGGAAGAACTGCACCAGCGAGGCGCCGCGGGCCTTGGCCTCCGCGATCGGGTCGGACTGGTCGACATGGGCACCGATGAGCATGCGACCAGCCTAAAGTGCCGGTATGACGGTGCAGCGATGACCGGGGCGCTGATCGTGGTGGCCGCCCTGCTCACCGTGGCCGGGCTGGTGTTGCTGCGCTCCGCCCGGTCAGCGGGTGAGGATGCGCGCGATCGCCACGCCCGAGAGCGCGATGGCGGCGCTGAAGCAGAGCGCCGCGCCCCAGAGCCGCGGGCCGGCGCCGGCGACGGAGGCGGTACGCGGCTGCGGTAGCGCCAGCCCGTCCTGCAACGGCAGCGCCCGCTGGGGGAGCCGGTCCGGGATCGGGATCGAGCCGTCCCATGCCGGCAGCGCGAGGGTGCGCAGCTCGACCAGCGCGGCCGCGGCCGAGGCGGGTCGCTGCTCGGGATCGGACCGGGTCAGTGCGATGAGCAGCGGCGCGAGGGTGGCCTCGGCGGGCACCGGGGCGGCCGGGTCGCCGGTGAGGAGCTGGATCGCGACCCTGCCGACGGCGTAGAGGTCGGAGCGGGGATCCGGCGGGCCCCCGGCCTCCTGCTCGGGGGGCATGTAGCCGTCGGTGCCGATCCCTCCGGGCGTACGGGTGAGCCGCGGCTCCTCCCGCGTCGCCGCGACCCCGAAGTCCGCCAGCCGCAGATGGGGTCGGGCGTCTCCGGTCGCCTCGAGCAGCAGGTTGGCCGGCTTGACGTCGCGGTGCACCACCCCGGCGGCGTGGACGGCGGCCAATGCCTGGAGCAGCTGATCGAGCAGGAGCCCGACGAGCGGTTCGGGCAGGGTGCCATGCTCGGCGAGCAGGTCCTGGACGGACCCGCCGCGGACCAGGTCCATGGTGAGCACGACCAGGTCGTCCTCGGCGGCCCAGCCGGTGGGCGCGACGACGTGTCGGTGCGGGATCCGCAGGCCCTGCTCCCGGACGAAGCGGAGCAGCATCGAGCCGCTGCGGGCGGTGAGCACCTTGACCGCGAGCCAGCCCTGCGTGCGCTGGTCGTAGGCCCGCCACACCGACCCCATCGCGCCCACGCCGATCTGGTCGACGAGCACGTACCGCCCGGCGATGGGATGCTGCCGGCTCCCGGGCCCGCTCTCCATGGCTTGAGAGTAGGACTAGCGTTGCCGCGTGCGGACGAACTGGGCGGGAAGCCACATCTATCAGGCCACCGAGGTCGTCACGCCGAGGAGCGTCGACGAGATCCGCGATCTGGTTGCCCGGACCCCGAAGGTCCGCGCGCTCGGCAGCAGGCACTCCTTCACCGACCTCGCCGACACGACCGGGGTCCAGGTGGCGCTCGACGCCCTGCCCATCGAGGTCGGGACCGCCAAGGACCATGTCCGAGTCTCCGCCGGGGTGCGCTACGGCGACCTGGCGACGCTGCTGGCGCCCCGCGGCCTGGCGCTCGCCAACCTCGCCTCTCTGCCCCACATCTCCGTCGCCGGCGCGGTGGCCACCGGCACCCACGGGTCGGGCCGCCGCAACGGCTCGCTGGCGACCTCCGTACGCGGCCTCGAGCTGGTCGACGGCCGTGGCGAGCTGGTCCGGCTGACCGGCGCCGACCTGGACGGCGCCGTGGTCGGCCTCGGCCTGCTCGGCATCGTCACCGCCGTCGAGCTCGCCGTCGAGCCGGCCTTCGACGTGACGCAGGTGGTCTACGAGGGGCTGCGCTGGGACGCGCTGCTCGCCGACCTGGACCCGGTGCTCAGCTGCGCCTACTCCGTCTCCGTCTTCACCCACTGGACCGGCGAGGAGGTGGGCCAGGTCTGGGTGAAGTCCCGGGACGCGAGCGACGAGGACGGACCGGCGGCGCTGGCCGCGGCGGGTGCGCGGCCCGCGCCCGAGCAGCGGCACATGATCGCCGGGATGGGAGTGGAGAACACCACCGCCCAGCTCGGCGTCGCCGGCCCGTGGCACGAGCGGCTGCCGCACTTCCGGATGGGGTTCCTGCCGAGCGCGGGGGAGGAGCTGCAGACCGAGTACTTCGTGCCGATGGCCCGGGCGGGCGAGGCGCTGGAGGCCGTACGGGCGCTCGGGGAGCACTTCGGCGACACGCTGCTCGTCACCGAGCTGCGCACGGTGCGCGGCGACGACCTGTGGCTGTCGGGCGCGTACGGCACCGACGTGCTGGCGATCCACTTCACCTGGCAGCGTGATCCCGACCGGGTGGGCCCGCTGGTGGCACGGCTCGAGGAGGCACTGCTCCCGCTGCAGGCCCGCCCACACTGGGGCAAGGTGTTCCAGGCGGGCGCCGCCGCCCTCGCACCGGCCTATCCGCGGTGGGACGACTTCCGTGCGCTCGCCGACCGGATGGACCCCGAGGGCCGCTTCCGGAACGCCTGGACCGAGCGGCATCTGGGGATTTAGGCAGCGTCGCCGGGGCTTGATAGCCTGACGCGTCTCCGTCTGTCCTGTAGGCGGAGACACCGCACAGCCCTCCTGCCATGGAGAGACCATGGCCGCTGAGTCCGTAGGAGGTGGAGAAGCTATGCGTGCATACGAGGTCGTGGTCATCCTGGACCCGTCCACCGACGAGCGCACCGTCGCCCCGTCGCTCGACAAGTTCCTCAACGTGGTTCGGAACGACGGTGGCACCGTCGAGTCCGTCGACGTGTGGGGCCGTCGTCGTCTGGCTTACGAGGTCAAGAAGAACGCCGAGGGCATCTACGCCATCGTCAACCTGACCGCCGAGCCGGCCACCGTCAAGGAGCTCGACCGCCAGCTCACGCTGAACGAGTCGATCCTCCGCACCAAGGTCATTCGCCCCGGCAAGTGACCCCCTCGTCCTTGTCGGTCCCGTGCTGTTTGATGGGCCGGACAAGGACGTAGATCAGAACGAGACCTAGGGAGACGCCATGGCTGGCGAGACCATCATCACCGTGATCGGCAACCTGACCGACGACCCGGAGCTGCGCTTCACGCCGTCGGGCGCCGCGGTCGCCAACTTCACGGTGGCCTCGACGCCGCGCACGCTCAACCGCCAGACCCAGCAGTGGGAGGACGGCGAGACGCTGTTCCTGCGCTGCTCGATCTGGCGCCAGGCTGCGGAGAACGTCGCTGAGTCGCTGACGCGGGGCACCCGTGTCATCGTCCAGGGCCGTCTCAAGGCGCGCTCCTACGAGACGCGTGAGGGTGAGAAGCGCACCGTCAACGAGCTCGAGGTCGACGAGATCGGCCCGTCGCTGACCTGGGCGACCGCGAAGGTCAACCGGGTCAGCCGCCAGGGCGGCCAGGGTGGTGGAGGCTTCGGCGGCGGCAACGCTGCCGGCGGCCAGGGCGGCGGCTTCGGTGGCGGCAACGCCCCGCAGCAGCAGTCCGCTCCCGCCAACGACCCGTGGGCGACCCCGGCTCCGCAGGCTCCCGCCCAGCAGGGCGGCGGCTACAGCGGTGGCCAGGGTGGCAGCTACGGCGGCGGCCAGGGCGGCAACACGGGTGGGGCTCCGGCCAACGACCCGTGGGGCGCCCCGGGCGTCGGCTCCGACGAGCCCCCGTTTTAACGCCCCTGCTCCGAGCTTGCTCGGGGCAGGCCCAGGCGGGAAGGTCGAGTAGCGCCACGGCTGAGCGAAGCGAAGCCGTGACGTGCGTATCGAGACCCCGTTCTGATCACAGTTCCACAGACCGAATCCCTCAACCATTCCGGCGTCAGCCGGGCTTCTAGAAAGGAAGCACCACAATGGCCAAGGCAGTGATTCGCAAGCCGAAGAAGAAGGTTTGCCAGTTCTGCAAGGAGAAGGCGACCGGCGTCGACTACAAGGACGCCACCCTGCTCCGCAAGTTCATCTCGGACCGCGGCAAGATCCGTGCTCGCCGAGTGACCGGCAACTGCGTCCAGCACCAGCGTGACGTGGCCATCGCCGTCAAGAACGCGCGCGAGGTCGCCCTGCTGCCCTACACGTCCACCGGTCGCTGAGAGGAGACAGAACCATGGCGAAGATCATCCTGACCCAGGAAGTCTCCGGTCTCGGCTCGGCGGGCGATGTCGTCGAGGTCAAGGACGGCTACGCGCGCAACTTCCTGCTTCCGCAGGGCGTCGCGATCCGTTGGACCCGCGGTGGCGAGAAGGAGGTCGAGAACATCAAGGCTGCGCGCGCGAAGCGTGCCGCTCGCGACCTCGACCACGCCGCTGAGATCAAGACCAAGCTCGAGTCCTCGACGGTGAACCTGAAGGTTCGCGCGGGCAAGGACGGCCGCCTCTTCGGCGCCGTCACCGTCGCCGACATCGCCGGCGCCCTCGAGGCGACGACCGGCGAGTCGATCGACAAGCGCTCCGTCGCGGTGAAGAACCCGATCAAGAGCCTCGGTGCCCATGCGGTCACCGTGCGCGTGCACGACGAGCTCACCGCTGCGGTGGCGCTCAACGTCGTCCCCGCCTGAGTCTTCTCGATCAGCACGGCTGCGGCCGGTCCCTCCGGGGATCGGCCGCAGTCGTCATTTCGGCCTGTCGTCTCCGGCCGATCCTCAGAAGCGTTCTGCGATGGCGTCGAGCCGGGCCACGTAGGCGACCCAGTCGTAGCCCTCGGGGACGTTGTCGCCGGGGCGTCGCCAGCCGACGGCGCCGTCCACGCCCTCGCGCAGGATGTCGGCCTGGCCGGCGTGCCGGGCCAGATCGAGGGTCACGTACGACATCAGCCGGCCCAGGGTCGCCTGCCGGCGGCTCTCCGGCCACCACGACACGGTGCCGGCGGCGTTGATCGGGCGCTCATCGATGGTCTCGTCGGCGAACTGCTGCACGCTGCGGTAGAGATCGACGACCTCGGCCGCCGTCTCCTCCGCGGTGGCGTACCAATCCGCCTGCGGGTCGTCGTCGTACGCCTCCTCGGCGATCAGCGCGCGGTGCTCGAACGTCCGGCCGAAGGTGGGGCCGAAGTAGCCGTACTCGATGTTGGCGGCGTGCTTGATGATCCCCAGCAGGCTGGTGCCGCTGGTCGTGCGCGGCCGGCGCAGCTCCCGCTCGGAGAGGCCGTCGACCTTGGAGAGCAGCGCGTCGCGCTGGGCCTGGAGGTCGCGCCAGAGGTGTCGCTTGAGGTCGCCGCCGTCGAGTTCCATGGCTCCACCATGCCTCATCGGCGGGTGAGGCGTCATCGCGTCATGGGGCGCCGGTGACCAGCCAGCGGTCGCCGTGGGCGCGGGTCGCGACCACGACCAAGCGAGCGGCCATGAAGACGAACGAGAACACCGCCCACACCCACACCAGGCCGCCGCCGAGGGTGACGGTCACAGCGAGGACCGGGACGTAGGCGGCCAGGGTCAGCAGTCCGCCGTACGCGAGGTAGCGGCCGTCCCCCGCACCGATCAGGACGCCGTCGAGGACGAAGACCACCCCGCAGATCGGCTCGGCGAGGGCGGCCACCAGCAGCACCGCGACCAGGCGATGGCGTACGTCGGGGTCATCGGTGAACAGCGCGCCGAGGACCGGGCTGGCCGCCGCCAGGAGCACGCCCCCCGCGATGCCGACGACGACACCCCAGCGGACCATCCGCCGGGTGGCCTCGCGCACCGCGCGCGGGTCGCCCGCGCCGAGCGCCCGGCCGGTGATGGCCTGGGCGGCGATCGCGATCGCGTCCAGCACGAAGGCGAGGAAGGTCCAGAGCGTGAAGGCGATCTGGTGGGCCGCCAGCGCCGTGGCCTGGCCGCCATGATCGGACCCGGCACCGGTGCGGCTGACCGCGTACGTCGTGATGAGCAGCGCGCAGCGCAGGGTGAGGGTGCGCACGACCAGGGCGACGCCGGCGCGGGCGGCCTGCTTGATGCCGGCCAGGTCGGGCCGCAGCGAGATCCCGTGCTCGCGCTGGGCCTTGCGGGTGACGACGGCGATGAGGGCCGCGGCGGCGAGGAGCTGGGCCAGCACCGACCCGAGGGCGGAGCCGCGCAGGCCGAGGCCGATGCCGTAGACCAGCAGGACGTTGAGGCCGATGTTGAGAACGTTGCCGGTGATCGCGACGACCATCGGCGTACGGGTGTCCTGGAGGCCGCGCAGGACGCCGGTGGCGGCCATCATCAGCAGCAGGGGCGTGATGCCGAGCGCGGCGATCCGCAGGTAGGTGGCGCCCTGGGCGGCGACGTCGTCGTCGGCACCGGCGAGGCGGACCAGCGGATGAGCGAGTGCGATGCAGGGCACGGTGGCGAGCGCGCCGATGATCACCGCCAGCCACAGCCCGTCGACGCCCTGAGCCAATGCGCCGCGGAGGTCGCCCGCACCGATCCGGCGGGCGACGGCGGCGGTGGTGCCGTAGGCCAGGAACACGCAGATACCGGTGATCGTCTGGAGGACGACCCCGGCTACGCCCAGGCCCGCGAGCTGCGCGGTGCCGAGGTGGCCGACGACCGCCGAGTCGGCGATCAGGAAGAGCGGCTCGGCGACCAGCGCGAGGAAGGCCGGTACCGCCAGGCGCCAGATCTCCCGGTCCGCCTGATGGCCCCGCGCACGCACCCGGACACCGTAGTGGCTGGGCCCGCAGTTGCCTGCGCCAACGCACGTGGACGTCGGTTTGACGATCCGTGGAAAACCTGTGCATATGCATCCGGGCTATGCCGCCTGGGGCGATGGTCCCGGAAACGGCGATCGACCAGAGAGTGAACGGCGTCACACCTCGCAAATTTTCGGATCCACATGTTCACAGGTGCATTTCCGCAGGTCAATGGCCTCTTTGGGGGTTGCAGCGGCGTGTCGTGCACAGGCGTCTCCCCAGGCTGTGCACGTGTATCCCCGACTTGTCCACCGATGTCCGTCGGTTATCCCCAGGGCCTGTGGATAACCGGGTTATGCGCAGCGGTCCCGGACACGTAAGGTCGCGCGCAGTCGCCGGCGAACAGGACTGTCAGGGGTCACGGTTAACGTCACGCGTCACGAGGGTTTCGGCAGGTTGGGGAGGGTCGGATGAGCATCGCTGAGGATCGGGCGCAGAACGCTCCCGAGCCGCCGTTCGACGAGTGGGGCGACGGCCCGGCCGCGTTCGAGCCCGGCGAGCAGCGACGCTCGCCCAACGACCGCACGCCGCCCCAGGACATGGCCGCCGAGCAGTCCGTGCTCGGCGCGATGCTCATCTCCAAGGACGCCATCGCGGACGTCTCGGAGTCGGTGCGCGGCACCGACTTCTACCGGCCCAGCCACGAGACGATCTTCGACGCCATCATCGACCTCTACGGTCGCGGCGAGCCCGCCGACATGATCACCGTCGCCGGCGAGCTGCAGCGCCGCGGCCAGCTCGAGCGGATCGGCGGGGCCCCCTACCTCCACACCCTCGCCGCCAATGTCCCGATCGCCTCCAACGCCGGCTACTACGCCGAGATCGTCTCGGAGAAGGCGACGCTGCGCCGCCTGGTCGACGCCGGCACCAAGATCGTGCAGATGGGCTACGCCGGCGAGGGCGAGGTCAACGACATCGTCGACACCGCCCAGGCCGAGGTCTTCAAGCTCACCGAGAAGCGCTCCACCGAGGACTACGCGCCGCTCTCCGACATCATGGACTCGGTGCTCGACGAGATCGAGACGATCTCCAACCGCGACGCCGGTCTCTACGGCGTGCCGACCGGGTTCGCCGACTTCGACGACCTGACCAACGGCTTCCAGGCCGGCCAGATGATCATCGTCGCCGCGCGACCCGCCATGGGTAAGTCGACGCTGGCCCTCGACTTCTGTCGCGCCGCCTCGATCCACAACAACATGACCAGCGTCTTCTTCAGCCTCGAGATGAGCCGCGCCGAGATCACCATGCGTCTGCTCTCGGCCGAGGCGAAGGTCCCGCTCAACCACATCCGCAACGGCAACATGACCGACGACGACTGGAACAAGCTGGCTCGTCACATGCCGGCCGTCTCCGCGGCGCCGATGTTCATCGACGACAGCCCCAACATGACGATGATGGAGATCCGGTCGAAGGCCCGCCGGCTCAAGCAGCGCCACGACCTCAAGCTGATCGTGCTCGACTACCTCCAGCTGATGAGCTCGGGCAAGAAGGTCGAGTCCCGCCAGCTCGAGGTCTCGGAGTTCTCCCGTCAGATCAAGCTCCTCGCCAAGGAGCTCGAGGTCCCGATCATCACCCTGTCGCAGCTCAACCGTGGCTCCGAGCAGCGCGCCGACAAACGCCCGATGGTCTCCGACCTGCGTGAGTCCGGCTCCCTCGAGCAGGACGCCGACATGGTCGTCCTGCTCCACCGCGAGGACGTCTACGAGAAGGAGTCGACCCGCCCCGGCGAGGCCGACATCATCATCGCCAAGCACCGCAACGGCCCCACCCGGGATCTGGTCGTCGCCTTCCAGGGGCATTACTCACGTTTCGTCGACATGGCGCACTGACGCGTTCGTCGTTCCATCGAGATGCAGCGAATCTTGACCTTGCCCGCGACAAGTCCGACTCGCCGGCTCGATGGGTCTGTTCTGGTCAGCAACCTGGCGGCAGGCGTCGTGTGGCTCCTGCTGACAAAAGTCCTGTGGAGCGGCGCCCTCGGTGTCTTGAGGCAGGACTACATCGGGTGGCGTACGTCGTGGCGTGCAGCATCTTGTTCGCAGCCGTCTACGCGCGTGAGACGCTGAGCCGGCGGCAGGAGCTGCTCACCTGGCTCGGCCCATGGATGGCGGTCTGCATGCTGGTGTTCCTGGGGCGCTGGCCGACGGCGGCCTGGGGGACTTCGACTTCGGTGACTGGGTGTATGCGATAGCAGTTTCTCCGCTGCTGGCTGCGTTGGTGGGGATCCCCTACATCGTCTGGCAGATCGTGGCGCTGGTGATCAGACAACTCATCGCGTGGCGCTCAGGTCGGTCCGTCTCGCGTACCAACGCTGCTGCTCCGTTGACCCGTGGGAATCCCGGAGATCTCCATTGATCCACATGCCGCCGATGGCGCCGACGTCGGCGTGAGCCGTTCACCGGTCGTACTGACGAGAGCGGAGGTCGGCCAGCGCCTCGTTGATGTCGGGATGGGCGAAACGGAACCCGCTCTGGAGGAGTCGGGCGGGGACGGCGCGGCGCCCGGTGAGGGCGAGGGCCGGGTCGGTGCGCAGTACAAGTGCCCCGAGGCGCACCAGCGCCGCCGGCGTCGGTAGAGCGGCGGGTCGGCCGATGCTGCGGCGCAGCGCCGCCATCAGGTCGGCGTTGCGGGCGGGTTCGGGACCGGTCGCGTGCAGGACTCCGTGGAGCTCCGAGTCCGGCTCCAGGACGGTGCGGACGATGGCCAGCCAGTCGTCTATGTGCACCCAGCTGATCCACTGCGTGCCCGGACCGACGCGGCCACCGAGGCCCCACCGCGCCAGTCCCCACAGGCGATCGAGTGCCGGGGTGTCGTTGTCGAGCACGATCCCTGTGCGCAGGACGACCAGACGTTCGGCGTTGGCGCCCTCGACCGCGGACTCCCAGGCCCGGGCCACTCGCGCCATCTGGGGCGGGCCGTCGGCGGGCGACGCCGATTCATCGAGGACCATCTCGCCCGCGTCACCGTAGATCGCCAGCGTGCTGGCCTGCACCCACACCGGGACGCGAGCATCGAGGGTGCGGCTCGCCTCGACGAGCGCCCGTGTGGGGTCGACCCGGGAGGTCGTGAGCAGTGAGACGTTGTCTGCTGTCGGGCGGCGGTCCACCAGCTCGCCGGCCAGGTTGATGACCGCGCTGCCTTCGAGTTCCTTGCACCACGGTCCGACCGTGCGTCCGTCCCACTCGACCTGACGGTGCGGGCCGGATCGTGGGCGACGGGTCAGGACGACCACCTCGAAACCGGCAGAGGCGAGCTCGGTGCACAACCGACGCCCGAGCGCTCCAGAACCCCCTGCCACCACGACCTTCATGGGCAGAACCTACCCGGACGCGGCGGTGCCGCACCCGCCGCGAATGCTGAGAGGGCAGTGGGCGGACCTGCCCTCGGGGCCGGCCACCGTCGTCATGATTCGGCATGAATCGGCGCACTCGCGGACGCCATCCCAGGTGTGGAGCGCCTGCGCCCGACCGTGGACGCCCGACACTCTCGCGGTCGGCGCAGGAGGGCACCTTCCCAACGACCAGGCCGCGTTGAGTGCCGCTCGCCGGTGACCCGAACGCTCGACCCCCCCCCGGCGCCGGTCGGGCACGATGGGTCATCCGATAGAACGCGGCGCTCAACACCTTCGCCCTCACCTTCGAGGGCGCATCAACCCCCGTCGGGAAGCAAAGACGGCCAGCGATGACACCGGAGATCTGACAGTCCCGAGCCCAGCAGAAGTACCTCAACTCGCACGGATGGAAGACACCCATTGACCGCGACCAATCAGATCCAGGCCTGGATCGACGAAATTCTCCGCGGGAAAGATCGCCATGATCTTCTCCCTGACTTGTTCGTGAGCAACTGGTTTGCCTCTGCCGATCCACATGGGCGGGAGGGCTGGCCGGTTACCGAGTGCGTGGAGCTGTTCCTGTCACTTAGTGAGCACATCGGAGGCCGGTGGCCCGGCAGATTCTCGCTGGCCATGGGCATGGAGGACTCTGACTCGCTCCGCACGACGATGCCGGAAGAGGACGAGTTGCGCAGCGCGCGCGTCGACCCTGACTTGTATTTCTTCGAGCCTCAATATTTCGTGATTGGCGTCGATCGCGCCGAACGTTTCGCCAGCGGCCGAGCGAGTTTGGACGGAGTGAACCGAGCTTCGGGGCACGCTGTTGTTTTTGAATCCCGCGGATACGCCCAACGCGGGTACACAAACGTATTATGGCTCCATCACTGGAATAACAGCTAGTATGCTGGCCGGCATGTGGATATGTTGATGGTGAATCGAATCCTCGACGGTGGAGAGGGCGGGTTCACCCTCCTCGGCATGGGCGACGGGGTGATGCCAGCCGATCTGCCGGAGACGTCGCTGCTGATCGGTGACAGCGACACCTCATCGCTGGCCGTGATGACGACCGGTCGAACCCGCAGCCGGGTCGACTCGCGCCTGACGAGCGCGGCGCCTGAGCTGTCGGACGAGACGTGGATCGACGTCGTCGAGATCTCCGTCGACGAAGGCCCGGTCATGCTGACCGGACTCACGGAGTTCGAGGCGCTGCTGACCGTCATCCCGGACGAAGGCGCGCATCGGTTGCGCATCTCCCGGCGGACCGTCCCCAAGGGTGACGAACTGCTGTTCGAGGCGTGGCCGGCGCCGGTCGCGCCGGCGGTGGTGCACCGAAGCCACGTCCCCGAGCGCGATCCCCTCGAGCTCCTCCTGGAGACCGACGAGGCACAGCAGGTCTGGGCTACAACCCGGGCAATCGGCGAGACGGTCGACCGCGGCCGCGAGGCACTCACCGGAGAGCTCACCAGCATCACCGTCGTCGGCGAGGTCCACGCGAAGGGCCCGCACGCACTCCGCACCTTCGTGCAGAGCGGGGGCGGCTGGGACGGCGGATACATGGCCCGGGGTGCGGCGCAGTACACCGTAGGGAACGTGAACCAGGCATCCTGGAGCGGACATCCAGATGGGACAGGGGATGGCCTCGGGGGACGGAAGTCCGCGATCCGGCAGGTCATCCTCGAGCTGAATCGGAGGAAGGCGGCACGCAAGAGCTGGAACTGGGTCTCCCGCCCTTCGCAACCTGAGGATTCCCTGCTCGCCGCCGACTCCGTGGTCAGCATCGAGATCCTCGAGGAGACCGCGACGGATGCCGGGCCGGTGACCCGACTGCGGATCACCCACAGCGGTGTCCCGGTCGAGTTCGCCGCGGGCCTGGAGCTGTACTGGAACTGGCAGTTCCGGCTCTTCAACGTGAGGGGTCTCTGAGCGGCTCGTCCTTCTCCATCCATCGGCCCTTGAAGTTCGGGCTTGGCGCGGTCACCACATCGTTGAGTTCACGGGTGCCGACGACGTGATGGCATCCGCCGAGGCATGGGAGGGCGACGAGAGCGTCGCGGATACTGGCCGGAACGGCCACGTCATCGAGCGGAGCGGTGATGCGACAGCAGGAACTGGCTCAGCACCGAAGATCGACGAACTCGGGCTGCTGCGCTCCTTTCGTCAACGTTCCCAGCGGTAGGTCCGTCAATCTTCGGCGCGTCTCGACACCCGTCGACGGTGAGGTCGCGAACGACATCGCGCCTGGGCCGACCGACCACGGCCCAGGCGGAGATCTGTCCGCTAGGGGGTCTACTTCTTGACGGTGAGCGTGAGGGTGGTGCTGGAGCCGGTGGCGTAGCCGTTACCGCTGTAGGACACGACGATCTTGTGGTGTCCCGCCTTGAGCTTGGGTAGGACGAGGGTGGCCGTGCCGTTGGTGACGGTGGCGTGCGCGAGTGTCTTCTTGCCGTCCTTGGCGGTGACGGTGCCCGTTGGTCGCGGGCCGGCAGTGAAGCTGTTGGTGATCGTGACCTTCACCTTGGTCTTAGTCTTCTTGATCTTCTTCGGCGCCTTCGCGGTGGTGGTGCTGGCCTGCTTGGTCGTGGTGATGGTGCCCAGGGAGGCCGGGGTGCTGGTGGTGCAGGTGATCGCTGCGGGCAGGTCTTTGCCGCCGCTGGTGGGCACCAGATGGAAGGTGCCAGGCAGAGAGACCGAGTAGGTTCCCGCGGGGCCGGTGGCGAAGGCGCTGTTCTTGCCAGTGCCGTTGAACACCGCGGAGCCGTCGCCCTGGAGGGTCGGCTGCGTGAATGTGAGCGGGTCGGTGAACGTGGTCGGGCCCATGGCGACGGTGAAGTCGTTCGCGTGGCCCCCGTTGACGCTCATGCTGCTGAGCAGGGTGGCTTCGGCGGTGGGCACGGTCAGTGTCTCGGTGGAGGTGAGCAGGCCCGCAGGGACGGGGAAGCCGGCGGGGGCGCTCGTGGGCAGGAGGGCGACCTTGACCCCCAGAGTGAAGGTGTCGCTGAAGAGACCCGGGATGGCGCAGGTGTAGGTGGAGGTGACCGCGGCCGCGTTCGCGGGCTGAGTCACCAGCGCGGTGATGCCGCCGGCGGTGAGGAGGGCCGCGAGGCCGCTGCCGACTACCCGGGTAGCGGTGGAGGTGAGTCGCATCAGATTCCTTTGGTGTTGGGTTCGGTTGGACGGTCGTCGGGTCTGGTGAGTCGATGGTGCCGGTGATGCCGGTGATGCCGGTGAGCTCGGGCGGCGCGGGACGGGGTCAGCTCCACGACCACAGGTGGGTGCCGTGGACGCCGGTGATGTAGACGTAGCCGCCGTGGCGGGTGGCGTGGGCACCGTGCACGGCGTGGTGGCCGTTCCAGACCGCGGTGCCGCTGCGGCGGATGACACGGGTCGTGCCGAACAGGGGCACGGCGATGGTGGCCGTCGTGTGCGCCGGTACGGCGGCGCGCATGGTGAAGGCGGTGGGATGGGCCGGGCGTCCGGCGGTGCCCCACTTGACGCTGATGGCCCCGGCGGGTGTGGGGACGCGTCCTTGAGCCCAGCGCAGGCCGCCGGTCTGGGGCCGGACGGTGAACCTGGTGAATCCGGGCGTCTGGGGGGTGACGCCGAGGACGGCCGAGGAGAGTGCGGGCGCGGGTCCACTGCTCCAGGCGTGGGCGCCGGAGGTGGAGTAGGTGCCACCTTCACCGGTGGCCGTGAGCTGGCCGCCCATCTCGATGCGTTCCCAGGCGGTGGTGTGGGGATCTTGGCTCAGCATCCAGCCCCATTCCTTGCGCATGAGGCTCAAGGCTGCCTTGGTGTGGCCGGCGTGGAGGTCGGCGAGGAGGTTGAAGCCGCTCATGAAGGGGCTGGTGACCTGGTCATACCCGGTGGGGACGGGGCTGGCCACGTTATAGGCGCCGTAGGGGCTGACCAGCTTGGCGTCGAGACGCTTCATCACCTTGCCTGCTCGGGCCGGGCTGGCGATGCCGCTGAGGACTGCGAAGACGTTGGCGTCTTGGACGTAGTTGTTGCGCTGCGTGGTGCTGGCGTCATAGACGCCGGTCTTGGGGTTCCACAGGGCGGCGTTGACCGCGGAGCGAACCTTGGCGGCCTGGGCGGTGTAGTCCTGGGTGCAGGCGACCAAGGCGGCGATGCTGGGACAGCCGGCGTTGGCCGGTGCGTTGCTGCCGAGGACAGCCTGGATCTTCGCCGCGTCGGTCAGTGCCATGTAGTACAGCGCGTTGTCGTAGGTCAGCGCGCCACCGATCTGCTCCACGTTCCAGTCGGTGGCGTCGTTGGCGCCCAGTGCAGAGGGTGAGACGTTGAAGAGGCCCTTGGCGTCGACCTGCTGGGCGGCCCACGCGAGATCGCGGACGAGCGCCGGCCAGGTCCGGGCAAGGAAGGTCTTGTCGCCGGTGTAGAGGTAGTACTGGTAGACGTTCGAGACCAGGACCAGGGAGTAGGACGCGGACCAGCTCAGGCACAGGTCGGGTGTCTTGCTCGGGGAGCACACCCCGGGGAAGGGGCCGGGCTGCGTCATGGTGCCCACTGCTGGCATCAGCTGGCTGGCGCTGCTTGCCGGGTGGGTGGCGATCAGCGCCAGCGAATCCTTGAGGTAGGCCGGGTTGCCGGAGTAGAGGTTGGCCAGGCCGGCGATGCCCAGGTCGCCCGACCACACCGCTCGGTCACGCTTGGCTCCGTCGAGAATCAGATGGTCGGGGTTCGACTCACCGGGAAAGCCGCCGGTGACGCCGGGCGGGACCTGGTCGAGATTGAGGGTGTAGACGCTCTGATACCAGATCCGGTTCAACAGCGGGTCGCTGGAGACGAAGTGACCTCGCAGGGTCTTGGCCGTGCCGCGCTCGAACGTGGTCTTGATGCCGGCGGAGGCGATCTTCACAGTGCCCGGGGTGTCGAGGGTGATCAGCTCGTAGCGCTCTCCGCCGGCGATGTACTGGCTCCGCACCACACCGGAGGCGGAGGTGCCGAAGGTGTCGTATCGGTTGCCGTTGCCGCCTTGGAACAGGCCGGCGGAGGAGACATTCCCATCGCCGTTCTTGGTCAGGAGGCGCAGGGCCTCGGCGTAGGCCGAGCGCAGCGTCGGCGCGCCTGAGGAAGAGATGAGGTCGAAGAATGGCAGGCCGCCGGTCTCGCGGCCGTAGTCGACCACGATGGTGGGGGCGGCGGTGCCGCGCTTGTAGGTGAGGGTGGTCGGACGCCCACCGGGCTCGAGGAGTCCGTCGGGGTTGTCGACGGCGCCGGTGGCCTTCATGACCCGGACGGGACGGGAGATGTTCGACTTCGGTGCGAGGACGTAACGCTGCCAGCTCGAGTCGGCGGGCCACAGACGCTTGCTCGTGTCGGTGGCGGTGCTGCTGTGCGGGGCGGGCGCAGATGCGGCGACAGGGCCGCTGAGCGACACGACAGCCAGGCTGACCACGCTGGTCACGACGGCAGCCGTGGCCAGCGTGCGGGTGATGTTGCGGATCCTGCTGGCGTTGCGGTCGGTGCGGCGCCGAGCTGTCAGCCAGGTACGTGAGTCAGAGGTCGAGTGGGGGCGGAGCATGCCGCCTATGGTGCTGTGTGACGGCCGTCTCGTTTTGACTGATTGCGCCACGCCGTCGGGGTCATGGCCCACCACCGTTGACCGGCGCGGCTCAGGGTCGCCTGGTTGTCGAAGTCCAGCATCGCCGCGACATCGGCGAGGCTCAGGCTGAGGTCGGCGAGAAGAGTTCGAGCTCGATCCTGTCGCGCTTGGTCGATGATCTCGGCGATCGTCGTCCCCTCCTCGGCCAGTCGTCGCTGCAGGGTGCGGCGCGGCGTCTCGAGTGCCGCGACAACGGTGCCGACGCTCAGCGTGCCGGTCCCCATCAACGCTTCGATCGCGGAACGAGTGCGGTCACTCACGACGAGCCGCTGCGGTTCAGGGGTGCTGTCCAGGTAGGCCAACGCGGCGGCGCGCAGCGTGGGCTCAGCACCCGTGATCGGACGCCGGAGCAGCTCGGTCGGTACCCGCAGTGCAGTGACCGGACGACCGGTGCGTACGTCGACGCTGCCGAACACTCGCCGATAGCTGGCCTCCGGTGCCGGGGACCGGTACGAGATCTCGATCGAGCGAAGCCCATAGTCTCCATCAGCCAGGGCGGCCACGACGGTGTGCAGGTTCGCCAGCGCCTTGTCCGCGGCCTGAGGGTAGGCGACCGCGTCGAGGTGCCACACGTGGCGCAGGGCCACGACACCGCGGCGAGCGTACGGGTCGGGCTCCATGGACAGGGTGCTGCCCTGGTTGTGCAGGGCAAGGAACCGTCGCGCAACGGTGAACGCCTTGCCCATCGTCTCTGAGTGGCGGATAGCCAACGCCATCGAGCCCAAGCCGTGAAGCCCTTGAGACTGTGCCAGCCGCAGGCCGAGATCGGGACAGTGAAGCTCCGCAGCACTCCGCTCGAGCAGATCCGCGCACGCCTCCAACGGCACGAGTGAGTCGGGGGCCTCCAGCGCTGTCAGCGGAACCGAGGACGCGCCGAGAAGTCCGACGGGGTCGCCCCCGAGCGACGACACCAGGTCCGCGAAACCGCTGATCGACGCGGCACGTGTCAAAGGCACCGGATGATCGTGCCACGCTCGAAGTCGCGGCATCGGTCGGCGTCCGTCGCCCTCGAGCAAGAGACCCGCTACTGATCTGTAGCCGGTTTCCCGGACCTGCCCTGAGGCGCGTTGGAGATCGGTTCTCTGACGCCGAGCGAGGGTCGCCTCGATGATCTGGATTCTGGCGCATCGGGTCTGCGAGCAAGAGCAGCTTCGCGAGGTCTGACGTCTTCGATGCTCTCGACACGACAGCTTCGAGCGCGAGGATGTTCCCCTCGCTGCCCTCCGACGTCACTCAGCCGGCTGCATGCCCTCGTGTCAGCGTCGACGTCGTGAGCAGAGCGGCGACGGCCGCCGGGACGCAGGCGGTCATCACGAAGACCGCTGCCAGGGCGCGTGGGTGGACGATGCCGACGCCGATGGGCCCGAGTACCTGCTCGGCGTACCGGCTAGAGACGCCGTAGGCCCAGGTTCCGGCCGACGATCTGCTGCGGTGCGACGCGGCGGATCGCCGCGTGACGCTCGGCAGGAGTCCACCCAAGGCGAGGCCCATCAGGAAGCGGAGCACGCTCAGCTGGCAGACGTGGCGACGAGCGCAGAGGATGATCTTGTCGCGGCCCCAGCTGTCGGCGCGCCTGACGAGTCGTGGGAGCGGAGAGGATCGACCCCGACGCTGTGGCGGTGAAGCTGTCCTCCCGTCGCCAGGGCGGCGGTCGGAGCGGTTCGCGTCGGCCGGCGTCGTGCGCAACGCCTGAGCCTTACTGGTCTGACTCGCGCCGGGGCGATCGCCACTTCAGAGACCGGTCACAGAGCGCAGAGCTTGTCGCCGGTCTTCATCGCCTCGATGCTGCCCTTCAAGGCGGTGAGTCGCCGTTCGGCCTCGGTGACGAGCTGTTCGGCGACGCGATGCCAATCCTCGGGTTGGGGGTCGCTGGGCAGGTCGGTGAAGAGGTCCGCGATCTCGCGGACGGTGAAGCCGACCCGCTGTGCCAGTTTCGCCACCTTGATCCGGCAGGCGGCGGCGTCGTCGAAGCGGCGCTGGTTCCCAGCGGTCCGGATCCCGACGATGACGCCGTGGCGCTCGTAGAAGCGCACCGCTGACGGAGCGACGCCGCTCTCGTCGGCCACGTCACGTACGGTCCGCCAGCAGTCGGCGTCGGTGTCCAGCGCCATGCTCATAGCTCGAGCCTGGCACGACGACCCCTTGACTTCAACATATGTTGAACCTTCACCGTCGCAGGTATGACGACAAGCGACGACACCTCTCGGCCCCTGACGTACGCCGTCCTGATCGGCAGCGTCCGCAAACAGCGGTTGGGTCACCAGATCGCAGACTGGGTCGCGGCCCGTGCCGCGGTGAAGCATCAGGTGGATCTGATCGACCTGTCGGAGATCGAGCTGCCCGACGACTCGCTCCTCGAGCCCGGCGGGGGACCGTCCACGGCGCTCACCGACCGACTGGCGGCCGCCGACGCGTTCATCGCAGTGACCCCGGAGTACAACGCGAGCTTCCCCGCTCCGCTCAAGCGGGCCGTCGACTGGCACTACGCGTCCTGGCAGTTCAAGGCCGCCTTGATCGTGTCCTACGGGGTGCACGGCGGCTGGCGGGCGGAGGCGCAGTTGCGCACCGTGCTCGCCGAGCTGTCGGTGATCGCCACACGCCGATCGCTCGGCATCCGAGCACCGTGGGAATCGGCGACTCCGGAGGGCTTCGCGCCCGGGCCGGACCTCGACCGCGCGCTGGACGCTGGGCTGCGCGAGCTGGCCTGGTGGGCCGACACCCTGCGTAGCGCTCGACTCGAGCGTCCCTTTGCCGGCTGACATGGACGCACGCGCCCGACGGGTCGGGCTCGTCCTGGCTGTGGGCGGCCTGATGACGGTGGTGGACACCACGGTCATCCCGGTCGCCCTGCCGCAGATGACCACCGCGCTCCACGCCTCGCTCCCGACCCTCGGATGGGCCACGGCCGGTTACCTGCTCGCGGTGGTCACGGTCATCCCGTTCGCAGCCTGGACGAGCGCGCGCTTCGGTGACCGCCGGGTCTACCTCGCGGCCCTCGCGACCTTCACCTTCGCCTCGCTCGTGGCGGGGGCAGCCCCGAGCTCCTCGATGCTCCTGGTGGCTCGCATCGCCCAGGGCCTCGGGGGCGGCCTGCTCAACCCGATCGGAACCGCCATCGGCCTGCGCGTGGTCCCCACCGAGGCGCGGGGCGCCATGATGAGCGTCCTGGGAATACCCGTGCTCTTCGGCGCCGTCCTGGGGCCGCCCTTGTCCGGCGCCGTCCTGGCCCTCGCGTCGTGGCGCTGGATCTTCTGGATCAACGTGCCCGTCGGGCTCGTCGCCATCGTCCTCGCCATGGCCGTGCTGCCACCTCCCGCGACCGGCGCTCGCACACGGTTGGACTGGGCGGGCGCGGTCCTCCTTCCGTCGGGCGCCGCTTTGGTCGTCCTCGGATGCACCCTGGTCGGGAACGCCGGCGGCCTCTCGCAGGCTGCCCTGGGTGCCGTCGCCGGGGGTGGCCTCCTGCTCACTCTCTTCAGCGTGCACGCGCGCCGAGTACGAGATCCGATCGTGGATGTGGCGCTGTTGCGGCGCCCGAGGATGCTCGGCGGGATCCTGGTCGTGGCCCCGTTCGCCGCCGCGTACTTCGGATCGATGTCCATTCTCCCGGTCTTCGTCCAAGGTGTCCGCGGGGACTCCGCGCTCCTGGCCGGAACACTGGCGATACCCACCGCGGCGGCCGTCGGTCTCACGCTCCAGGTGGCGACACGGCTCACCGACCGCATGCCTCCTCACCGGATCGTCCTGTGCGGGACCTCACTCGGCACCCTGGGCCTCGGCCTGCTTCTGGTCACGACCTCCCACGACGCGCCCTACGGGCTCCTCGCCGTTGCGGGCGTCGTACTCGGCCTCGGCGCAGGAGCCACCCTGCAGCCCACCATCACGACCGCTCTCAGAGATCTCGAGGGAGCCGACACCGCCTCCGCAAGCTCGATCCTGAACCTGGTCGCCCAGGCATCGAGCGCGCTCGGCACCGCTGTCGTCACCGCCACGATCGCGCTCCTCCTGGCCCACCGGATCCCTGGGTCCGGAGGCCTCGACGACGTGTTGCGCCTCAGCCCGGAGAGCCGCATCAGCCAAGGCTCCGAGCTCGCATCGACGATCGGCCTCGCCTACGCCATCCCCATCGTCTTCGCAGCACTCGCCACCGTCGCCGCCGCCCTCTTCCTCCGCACGACGCGTCGCGCTCCGCCCGCGTAGCAGGCCCACCCGAGCGGCCGTAGGGCGCTGCGCCCATACGACGGGGGTTCGTACGAGGGAGTCGACCCTCGCCACGATTGACGTCCCGCGGAGCGGGTATCGAGGAACATGACGCAACATCCGCCACCGCCTCCGGATCCGGAGGACCAGGCTCGTCCGGACCCGACGCCGCGAGAGTCCCGCCCTGATCCGTTGCGCTCCTCGATGACGGCGCGCGCCTGGGTCTCGGTGATCGCCTTCGGCGTGCTGCTCGTCCTGCTGATCGTGTTCATCGCCCAGAACACGCGGCGCGTGACCGTCTCCTTCCTCGGCTGGAACGGCACCACGCCGCTCGCTGTCGCGCTCCTCATCGCTGCCGCGGCCGGACTGTTCCTCGCCGTGCTCGCCG
This sequence comes from Nocardioides sp. JCM 18998, assembly GCF_055391535.1. NCBI lineage: Bacteria > Bacillati > Actinomycetota > Actinomycetes > Propionibacteriales > Nocardioidaceae > Nocardioides > Nocardioides sp. JCM 18998. The sequence continues at coordinate 1,378,998 of NZ_AP043886.1, read as the reverse complement.
GGTCGCTGCGGATCTGGCAGCTACGCCGTCGCGTACGCCGCGAGCATCGAGACCGGCGCACATCCGCCTCCTAGCTCCTCGCTCCCAGCCGTCGGCGTCGCCGCCGGACAGGAAGCAGCCAGGATCGGCGCCGCGGCCCGGGCCGCGATCGCCTACGGGCGCACGATCGCCCAGGTGTCGATGCTCGTCCACTCGCCCTTGAACCAATCGGCCTCGACGTTGCGCCCCTCGTGCCGGAAGCCGAGCCGGCGGAAGAGCCGGGCGGCCGGCTCGTTGCGAGCGTCGGTCACGGCGAGCACCCGGTGGGCGGCCTGTGCGCTGAAGAGCCCGTCGACCACCGCACCCAACGCCTCGGTGGCGTACCCCGTGCCCTGGGTGGCCGGCGCCATCGTGACGCCGAGCTCATAGCTGTCGGGTTGCGCGGCGAGCGCGTGGATGGCGACGTCGCCGACGAGCGTCCCGTCGCGGCGCACGGCGATCTGCAGCCACCGCCCCGACCGCGACTCGATCGAGGTCGGCTGCGCCGCGATGAGACGGTCGGCGTCGATGGTGGAGTAGTCCGGGTCCCAGCCCTGCCACCGCGCCACCTCGGGGATGCCTCGATACGCCGCGAAAGCATCGCGGTCCGCGTGCTCGAGCGGGGACAGCTCCAGTCGCTCGGTGGTGATGGGGAAGGTCAGCACGTTCGAACCCTAAGTCGCGGCTTCGTGCACCGCCCATCGTTGCCGCGATGATCAGGCTCGGCCGGGGCGGAGCGCGTCGAGGATGAGGTCGAGCATGGGCTGAGACCTGTCCTCGGGTCCGGCCGCCGAGCGCCACAGCGCTCCGGTGAACTGGAGGAAGTCCCGGGGGTCCGCGTCGGGGCGGATGCTGCCGTCGTCCTTGCCGGCGTCGAGAAGCGCGGTGATGGCTCCGATCACCGGGCCGTACGTCTGGGCGGCGACCTCCTGGTGGGCAGCGGTGCTGAGGGCATCTCCGAGCTCGTGCTTGCGCCCCATGGCGGCTACCAGGTCGGTGGTCCAGCGCCGCAGCGCGTCGAGGGGCGCGAGCTCGGCGAGGAGCCCGGAGACCGAGTCGACCAACCGGTCGATCTCGTCGCGGTAGACCGCCAGCACGAGCGACTCGCGGGTGGGGAAGTTGCGGTACAGCGTGCCGGCCCCGACGCCTGATCGCTGGGCGATCTGGTTCATCGACACCTCGCCGTTCTCGGCGAAGGCCAGCTCGGCAGTCTTCAGGATCCGTGCTCGGTTCTCCCGAGCGTCTGAGCGCACCACCACATGTCCTGTCATCCACTTGGCATCCGGAGAACTCTCCACTACGGTAAATGGAGAACTCTCCAGAAGAATAGGGAACGTCCATGGACTACATCAAGCTCGGCACCACCGGCCTCGACATCTCCCCGATCGCGATCGGCGCGATGACCTACGGCGAGCCCGACCGCGGTCACCCGGTCTGGTCGCTGGGTGAGGCGCAGGCCCTCCCGTTGATCAAGCACGCGCTCGACGTCGGCATCAACTTCTTCGACACCGCGAACATGTACTCGTACGGCTCCAGCGAGGAGATCCTCGGCAAGGCCCTGAAGCGGTACGCCGATCGCGACGACCTCGTGATCGCGACCAAGCTGCGCCACCCGATGCGCAGCGGCCCCAACGGCAAGGGCCTGTCCCGCAAGGCGATCATGACCGAGGTCGAGCACAGCCTGCGCCGCCTCGACACCGATTACATCGACCTCTACCAGATCCATCGCAACGACCCGGCCACTCCGATCGAGGAGACCCTCGAGGCGCTCCACGACCTGGTCAAGTCGGGCAAGGTCCGCTACCTCGGCGCCTCCTCGATGCATGCCTGGGAGTTCGCCAAGGCCCTCCACCTCCAGAGGGCCAACGGCTGGGCGCGCTTCGTGTCCATGCAGGATCACTACAACCTCCTCGCGCGGGAGGAGGAGCGGGAGATGATCCCGCTGTGCCTCGACGAGGGCGTCGGCACCGTGGTCTGGTCGCCGCTGGCACGGGGCCGCCTCGCGCGCGCGTTCGACCAGGCCAAGGCGACCGCGCGGGCGGAGACCGATGGCTGGTACGCCGACCTGCTCTACGGCCTGACGGCGCAGAGTGATCGGGCGATCGTGGACGCCGTCGGCACCATCGCCGAGGCTCACGGCGTCACCCGCGCCCAGGTCGCGCTGGCCTGGCTGCGCAGCAAGCCCGTCGTCTCGGCACCGCTGGTCGGCGCCAGCACGACCACGCAGATCGACGATGCCGTCGCCTCCCTCGGCCTCACGCTTAGCGAGGAGGAGATCCGTGCCCTCGAGCTGCCGTACACGCCGCGCCACGACCTCCAGGGCGTGTCCGACGACGACGAGCTGCGGGCCATCATGGACCGCATCCCCGGGTACGACACCCTGCGCTGAGGCGTCGAAGCGCGCGCCGTCCCGCCTCGCCCTCGCCACCTCGTCACGCCCCGCCTACGGTGGGGCCATGGCCATCAGACTCGAGAACGTCGGCATCGCGGTCCGCGACCTGGAGGAGACGATCGCGTTCTTCACCGATCTGGGGCTGAGCGTGGTCGGGCGCGCCGAGGTGAGTGGGGAGTGGGCGGAGACGGCGGTCGGTCTGGACGGCAACCACGCCAGGATCGCGATGCTCCAGACGCCAGACGGGCGAGGCCGCCTCGAGCTCTTCGAGTACCTCCACCCCGACGCGATCGAGACCGAGCCGACGCTCCCGAACGAGATCGGGATGCACCGGGTCGCCTTCCAGGTCGACGATATCGACGAAGCCCTCGCGATCGCCGCGCGGCACGGCTGTCACCCCTTGCGCGGTGTCGCGACGTACGAGGACGTCTACAAGCTCACCTACCTGCGCGGGCCCAGTGGCATCGTCGTGATGCTCGCCGAGGAGCTCGCCCGCGGTTGACCCTGGTGCGGCACCCATACGTGGGGTGATGATCGAGCCATGCGACGGGTGACGTACTCGATGGGGGCCTCGCTGGACGGCTTCACGATGGATCGCGACGGGCGCTTCGACTGGTCCGCGCCCGACGAGGAGGTCTTCCGGTTCGCGACCGACCAGATCCGTGAGGCCGGTGCGCACCTGCTCGGGCGGCGGCTCTACGAGACGATGCTCTTCTGGGAGACCGCCGAGGAGCATCCGGGGATCAGCGAGGCGGAGGTCGAGTTCGCACGTCTGTGGCGCGCCCTGCCGAAGGTCGTCCTCTCACGCACCCTCGCCACGGTCGAGGGGAGCAACACCCGGCTGGCGACGGGCACCCTCGCCGAGGAGATCGCCGCGCTGCGGGCGGGGGGCGGGGTCGGCGACATCGCCATCGGCGGTCCGGCGCTGGCCCACCAGGCCGCGGAGCAGGGGCTCATCGACGAGTACGCACCACGCGTCCACCCGGTCCTGATCGGCGGCGGCACGCCCTTCTTCGCGCCGGGCGGGCCGAAGGTCGACCTCGAGCTGGTCGAGACCCGTGCCTTCGCCTCCGGTGTCGTCCTCCTGCGCCACCGCATCCGTCGCTGATCGGCCGGGCGGTTCAGCGCCCGGCGAAGAGGTCGGCGAGGGCGGCGTCGGAGGCGCGCAGGGCATCGCGGTCGTACGTCGATCCCGACGCCAGCAGCTCGTCGGCGCCGGTGCGCTCCAGCAGCTCCTCGATCCGTGCCGCCACGCTCGCCGGCGTGCCGGTGATGGTGCGCTCCTGACTCGCCGCGACCCGCTCCGCGAGGCGCGGCGTCGTCAGCTGCGACCTGATCGCGGCGATCGACTCCAGCGCGCCGAACGACCCGGTCTGGCGCGACCTGGCCATCGCCCACGCCTCCGGCAGCGCCAGCTCGCGCGCGTCGGCGTCGGTGTCGGCGATGAGTACGTCGGCCGACACGATGACGCTCGGAGCGCCGTCGCCGCGGAAGCCCGCGCGATAGGCGCGCAGCAGGTCGTCGAGCTCCGGCCCGTCGAGGACCGGGCCGCCGATCACCACCGGCAGGGCCAGCGACGCGGCCACCTCGACGCCGCGGCCGGTGGCGAGGACGTACATCGGGATCGTCGCGGGGACCACCGGATGGGCGGTGACGGGCGCCGTACGGTCCAGGTAGCCCGCCAGCTCCCGGAGGTCGGCGGCGAACGTGTCCGGTCGCGCGGCGTCCGAGCGGAGCGCCTCGCGTACGGGAGCGGTGAAGCCCAGCGAGCGCCCGAGGCCCAGGTCGACGCGTCCGGGGTACAGCGCCTCGAGCATGAGGAACTGCTCGGCGATGATCAGCGGCTGGTGGTTGGGCAGCATCACGCCGCCCGATCCCAGCCGGATCGTGGAGGTGGCGGCGCCGGCCGCGGCGAGCAGGACGGCCGGGGCACCCGACGCGATGCCCGGCACCGCGTGGTGCTCCGCCGCCCAGAAGCGGTGATAGCCGAAGCGCTCCGCGTCCCGTGCCCGCTCCACCGAGTGCCGCAGCGCATCGCCCTCGGGAGCACCTGCGCGGGTGCGCGAGCGGTCGAGCAGGGAGAGTCGGGCCACGCACAGATCAACGTCCGCAGGATCGATGTGTTCCCGGAATACCCCTAGGGGGTACCTTGTTAGGACGGTGAACAGGAAGGAGCGGTCATGGCGCACAGCTACATCGCGAACAGGACCAAGGACGACTACCTCAAGCGGCTGCGCCGCATCGAGGGGCAGGCGCGCGGGCTGCAGCGGATGGTCGAGGAGGAGCAGTACTGCATCGACATCCTCACCCAGGTCTCCGCGATGACGAAGGCCCTGGAATCGGTCGCCCTCGGCCTGCTCGACGAGCACATCGCGCACTGCGTCGTGAACGCCGTCCACGAGGGCGGTGAGGAGGCCGAGCTCAAGCTCAAGGAGGCCTCCGAGGCGATCGCCCGCCTGGTCCGCTCCTGACAGCCGCCGAAAGGACTCCGACGATGAGCACTCCCGCGTTCAGCCAGACCTTCACCGTCACCGGCATGACCTGCGATCACTGCGTCGCCTCCGTCACCGAGGAGGTACAGGAGATCGACGGCGTCCAGGGCGTCGCGGTCGACCTGGCCACCGGTGACGTCACCGTCACCAGCGCCGCGCTCCTCGACGAGACCGCCGTGAAGGCCGCCGTCGAGGAGGCCGGCTACCGGCTCGCATGAGCGCCCCCACCGACACCACCACCGACACGGGCGCCGACACGGGCGCGGTCGAGGTCGAGCTGCTGCTGACCGGGATGACCTGCGCGTCGTGCGCGAACCGGATCGAGCGCAAGCTCAACAAGGTCGAGGGCGTCACCGCGACCGTCAACTACGCCACCGAGAAGGCGCGAGTGACGTACGCCGGATCGGTCACGTCCGACGACCTCATCGCGACGGTCGAGCAGGCGGGGTACGGCGCCACGCTGCCCGCCGCCGTCGAGGCGGCTGTCGATGCGGGGACCACGCCCGACGCGCCGGCCGCGCCCGCGGACCCGGAGCTCGCCGCGCTCCGTACCCGCCTCGTCGTCTCCGCCGTGCTGTCGGCTCCCGTCATCGTGCTCGCGATGGTGCCGGCCTGGCAGTTCACCAACTGGCAGTGGCTCTCGCTGACCCTGGCCGCGCCGGTCGTGGTGTGGGGCGCGCTGCCGTTCCACCGCGCGACCTGGACCAACCTCAGGCACGGGGCCGCGACGATGGACACGCTCGTCTCGCTCGGCACCGGGGCGGCGTTCGCCTGGTCGGTCTACGCCCTCTTCTGGGGTGATGCGGGCATGCCCGGCATGCGGCACGGCTTCTCGCTCACCCTCGAGCGCACCCACGGCGCCTCCGACATCTACCTCGAGGCCGCCGCCGGCGTCACCACCTTCATCCTGCTCGGCCGCTACCTCGAGCACCGCTCCAAGCGGAGCGCCGGTGCCGCGCTGCGCGCCCTGCTCGACCTCGGAGCCCACGACGTCGCGATCCTGCGTGACGGCCAGGAGCACCGCATCCCGATCGCCGAGCTGGCGGTGGGGGACCGCTTCGTCGTGCGTCCCGGCGAGAAGATCGCCACCGACGGCATGGTCGAGGAGGGCCGCTCGGCCGTCGACGCCTCGATGCTCACCGGCGAGTCCGTCCCGGTCGACGTCGACTCCGGGGATGCCGTCGTCGGGGCCACCGTCAACACCGCCGGTCGTCTGGTCGTACGGGCCACCCGGGTCGGCGCCGACACCCAGCTCGCCCAGATGGCGAGGCTGGTCGAGGACGCCCAGACCGGCAAGGCCGCCGCGCAGCGGTTGGCCGACCGGATCTCGGGGGTCTTCGTCCCGGTCGTGATCGCGATCGCGCTCGCCACGTTCGTCGCGTGGCTCGCGTCCGGCGCGGGCGCGGCCGCCGCGCTGACGGCGATGGTGGCGGTGCTGATCATCGCCTGCCCGTGCGCCCTCGGCCTGGCCACGCCGACCGCGCTGATGGTCGGCACCGGTCGCGGCGCCCAGCTGGGGATCCTGATCAAGGGGCCCGAGGTGCTCGAGCAGACCCGCCGGGCCGACACGGTCGTGCTCGACAAGACCGGCACCGTCACCACCGGCGAGATGACGCTGAGCGAGGCGGTGGCGGCGGATGGCGAGGACGCCGGGGAGGTGCTCCGCCTCGCCGGCGCTCTGGAGGGCGCCTCCGAGCACCCGATCGCGCGCGCGATCGCCGACGCGGCGAGCGAGGCCGGCCCACCGGCCGTGGTCGAGGACTTCGCGAGCATCGCCGGGCTCGGCGTGCAGGGCGTGGTCGAGGGCCACGCCGTCCTCGTCGGCCGGCCTGCCCTTCTCGCGGAATGGGCGCAGCACCTCCCCTCGGAGCTCGGTGCCGCCCTCGACGCCGCCCAGGACCGTGGTCAGACCGCCGTCGCGGTCGGCTGGGACGGACGGGCGCGCGGCGTCCTGGTGGTCGAGGACCGGGTCAAGGAGACCTCGGCGCAGGCCATCGCGGAGCTGCGCGCGCTCGGGCTCACGCCGATCCTGCTCACCGGCGACAACGAGCGCGTCGCCCGTACGGTCGCCACCCAGGTCGGGATCGACGAGGCCGACGTCGTGGCCGAGGTCCTCCCGGCCGACAAGGTCGAGGTCGTCGAGCGGCTCCAGGCCGAGGGCCGGGTGGTGGCGATGGTCGGCGACGGCGTCAACGACGCCGCCGCGCTCGCCCGGGCCGATCTCGGCCTGGCGATGGGCACCGGCGCCGACGTCGCGATCGAGGCCAGCGACATCACCCTGGTCCGGGGCGACCTGCGGGTCGCCGCCGACGCCATCCGGCTCTCGCGGCGCACCCTCGGCGTCATCCGGAGCAACCTGATCTGGGCCTTCGGCTACAACGTCGTGGCGATCCCCATCGCGGCGGCGGGCCTGCTCGACCCGATGCTGGCTGGCGCGGCGATGGCGTTCTCATCCGTCTCGGTCGTGACCAACAGCCTGCGGCTCCGACGCTTCCGCTGAGCGGCCGGGAATAAGCGGATGTTCTGTCCACTTATTCCCGGGGCTGCTCTTGGGTGCGGCGCGAAGGAGGAGCGATGTCGCTGTGTCAGGCGATCCGGGCGATCGATCGCCGGAGCGCGCTCGCGCGGATGCCCGGAACACGCACGACGGCGCGGCCGGCGCTCTGGCTGCGCGAGGCCGCCCTGATCGGGTTCGTCTACGCCGCCTACGAGCTCGGACGGCTCGTCGCCGACACCAGCGTCGCGCCCGCCCGCGACCGCGCCCTCTCCCTGCGCGGCGTCGAGCGGGGCCTTGGCGTCGACATCGAGGCGCGCGTCAACGCCTGGATCTCCGGGCACACCGTGTGCGAGGTCGCGGCGTCCTACTGGTACTCCGTGGCCCACTACGTCGTCACGCCGCTCGTGCTGATCTGGCTGTGGCGTCGTCGCCCGGCCCACTACCGCGTCCTGCGCACCACCCTCATCGGCGCCACCTTCGTCGCCCTGGCCCTCTACGTGCTGGCACCCACGGCGCCGCCACGCCTGCTGCCCGGCTATACCGACATCCTCGCCCGTACGGCCTGGGCCGGGTGGTGGTCGGGCGACGGCTCGGTCCCGCGCGGGCTCGGATCGGCAGCCAACCAGCTGGCCGCGATGCCCTCGATGCACGTCGGCTGGGCGCTGTGGGCCGCCATCGGCGTCGTCTCGGCGACCAGCGGACGCTGGCGCCACCTCGCCTGGCTCTATCCGATCATCACCACCGTGGTCGTCATCGCGACCGCCAACCACTGGCTGCTCGACGCGGTCGCCGGCGCCGCCATCGTCGCGGTGGCCTTCGCCGCCAGCTCGATGGTCGCGCGCCGGCGAGCGCCCGCGAGCACGTGGGTCAGGGCTGGATGAGCTCCAGGTCCACCAGCAGCGACGGGTGGGTCGGCTCCCAGCCCAGCGCCTCACGGGTGTGCGCACTCGAGGAGGGCTGGTCGAGCGCGAAGATCGCCCCGACCGGCCCGTACGTCTCCACCGGCACCGACTGCACCGGAACACCGAGGCGGCGGCCGATGACCTCCGCGATCTCCTTCACCTGATCGCCCTCGTCGGCGACCGCGTGCCATGACGTGCCGGCCGGCGCCTTCTCCAGCGCCAGCCGGAAGAGCGCGGCCGCGTCGGCGGAGTGGACCGCGGGCCAGCGCTGGGTGCCGTCGCCGGGGTAGCCCGAGACGCCGCTGCCGCGGGCGATCTGGGTGAGCAGGCCGGCGAAGCCGCCCTCGCCGTTCTGGTGGACGGTCCGAGGGAGGCGTACGGCCGAGGTCCGGACGCCCTGCTCGCTCAGCGCGAGCGTGCGGGTGACGGTGATGGAACGACCTGCGACCGGGCCCTCGACGGGCAGCGGGTCGGATTCGACGGACGTGCGGCCCGGGATCCACGGAGTGCCCGAGCAGACCACGAACGGCTTGTCGCTGCCGATCAGCGTCTCTCCGATCGCGGTGATCGCCGCGGTCTCCTCGGCGACGCCCTGCGCCAGCGCCTCGGGACTCGAGAAGTCGTTGCTGAACGCCAGGTGGATGACCCCGTCGGCCTCTGCAGCCGCCGCTCGGATGGCGTCGAGGTCGGTGAGCGCGCCCGACACGGCCTCGGCGCCGACCGCCGCGAGCTTGGCTGCGGACGCCTCCGCGCGGGCGAGTCCGGCGACGGTGTGGCCGTGGGCGAGGAGCTCGGCGACGACGGCCGAGCCGATGTTACCGGTGGCGCCGGTGACGAAGACCTTCATGGATGCCTCCTGCGAGTGATGCGACTTTGTCCCATCACCATAGCAAAGCGATGCGACAAAGTCCCGTCAACTACGATGAGCGCATGGCACGTTGGGAACCCGGGGCGCGTGAGCGGCTCGTCCTCGCGGCGGTCGACCTCTTCGCCGAGCAGGGGTACGACGCGACCACTGTCGCCGAGATCGCCGAGCGCGCCGGCGTCACCAAGAGCACGTTCTTCCGGCACTTCCACGACAAGCGCGAGACGCTCTCGGCGGGCCAGGAGGCGATGAGCCGGTTGCTGGTCGAGGGGATCGCCGCGGCACCGGCCGAGGCGAAGCCCCTGGCCGCGGTGGCGTCCGGACTCGAGCGTGCCGGCGAGGCGTTCGGGCCGATGAACCGGGAGATCGGGACGCGTCGGAAGGCGGCGATCGCCTCCAGCGCCGAGCTCCAGGAGCGCGACGCGCTCAAGCGGATCGGGCTCTCCGTGGCGATGACCGAGGCACTCGTCGCCCGTGGCGTCGCGGAGCCGGTCGCCCGTCTCGCCGCCGAGATGGGGGTGCTGGCGTTCCATCAGGGGTACGCCGCCTGGGTCGACGCGCCGGACGACTCCGACTTCGGGCCGCACGCCGTCGCCGCGCTGGACGCGCTGCGCGAGGCGAGCGCCGCGCTCGGATGACGATCTGGCACGACCATCCGGCCGGCGTGTAACGCGGGCGGGTGCCCACCGCGTCTAGGCACTGTCAACAACCCGACGACAGGAGACCCGGTGGCGAGATCATGACCAGGGACGACGAGTTCCAGCAGTTCGCCGAGGAGCGACTGCAGGCCCTCTACCGCTCCGCCTACTTCCTGTGCGGCGACGCGCACACGGCCGAGGACCTCGTGCAGGAGACGCTCACCCGCGTCTACCTCGCCTGGGGCCGCCGGATCGACAACCACGTCGCCTACGCCCACACCACTCTCACCCGCGTCTTCCTCACCACGAGGAGGCGACGCAGCTCGACCGAGCAGCCCAGCGAGCTGCTCCGGGAGAGCGGGTACGCCGACCCCGACGTGGCGACCCGCCTGGACCTGCAGGCGACGCTCGCCGAGCTCACCCCGCTCGATCGCGCGATCGTCGTCCTCCGTTACCTGGAGGACCTGCCCGTCGAGGCGGTCGCCGACGCCGTCCACCTCTCCGCCGGCAATGTCCGCGTCCGCGCCCACCGCGCACTGGAGCGACTGCGCCACTTCCTCGACAACCCGAACCAGGACCAGGAGGTCCTCGCATGACCGAAGACCAGATCGCGCGGCTGTTCCAGCGTGCCGCCGACACCGTTCCGCCCGTCGCCGACCCGATCGCCGGCGTCATCGCCGGGTCCATCGCCCGGGGTCGTCGGCGCCGGCTCGTACGACGCTCCGCCCTCGGCGCCGGCACGCTCGCCGCTCTCGCCGTGGTCGGCGGGATCGCCGTCAACACCCTCGGCGGCGAGGGGGCCGCGGCGACCAGCAGCACCACACCGTTCGCTTCGGAGCCCTCGTCGACCGCCTCCTCGGCGACGTTCGTCGGCACCGCGCTCGCCAACGGGCAGACGTTCACGATGCCGAGCGGCGCAACCGTGGCGGTGAGCCGCCTGCCTCGCACGGCCGGTGTCGGCGGGGGCGGCTCGACGCTGCTCGCCGACGCCGCCGACGGTCATCCGCAGTGGATCCTCACGGTCGGCGGCACCGCGTCGGCGTCGCAGGCGGCCTCCGACGGGGCGCTCCTGCACGCCACCTACCCGAACGCCCTGATCCTGCGGCAGCGCACCGCCCAGGAGAAGCGCGCCGCGAATCGGGCCGCAGCGGCCGAGGAGCAGGCGCTCGCGAACGCGACGGCCGAGCACCCCGTGGCGCTCGACCTGCCCGGCTGGACGTGCCACTTCGGCACCAAGGCCAACGAGTGCACCGGCCCGGGCGGCACGCCGGCCGTGATGGTGCAGTACGGCACCGGCGCCGACCGTGCGGCGCAGACCGCGGGTCTCGCCAACCAGGGCACCGTCCCGATGCTCGGCGGCACCGGCCTGGTGCTGCACGACCCGAGCGCCGAGCCGGTCACCGAGAGCACCGGCGGCACCGACCACGGCCTGGGCGGCACCAGCATCGTCGGGCCGCAGCTCGCCGACGGCACCTACGTCTGGGTGGCGTACTACCCGTTCGCCGGCACGACCCTCGACGACATGACGCAGGTCGCGAGCGCCTTGCACTGGCAGTAGCCGCCCGCCGGACGGCGCGTCGGGCGCGGAGCGCGAGCTCCGCGCCCGTCCGCGCTCCTCCCGGGCCGGGTCCGAGCGCTCTACGATCGCCAGCATGGGCGAGACCGCATCGACCGAGGCAGCGGAGCGGCACGCGAGCTGGATCGAGCTCTTCTTCGACCTCGTCGCCGTGGCCGGTGTCGCGTCGCTCTCGCACCTGCTGATCGGTGAGCTCTCGTGGGACGCGCTCGGTCTCTACGTCCTGCTCTTCATCGCGTTCTGGCAGACGTGGGCTGCGTTCATGGTCTTCGGCGACGTCGGCGGCGACACCGTCCGGCTCATCCAGGTCCTGGTGGGCATGTTCGGCATCGGCGCGATGTCGGCGGCGATCCCGCAGGCGTCCCACTGGGTGCTGGCCTCGCCCCACGAGTCCGCTGCCCGCGGCGGGGCTCAGCTCTTCGCGGTCGCGTACTTCTTCACCCGGACGTCCGCCTCGGGCGCGATCGGCAACAAGCTCGTCATCGACTTCCCGATCGTGCAGCGGACCTTCGGGGCGGTGCCGTGGCTGGTCTCGGTCTTCGTCCACGACGTCCGCGCCGTCGTCGTGCTGTGGACGCTCGGCATCGCCATCGACCTGCTCGGCATGCTGTTCATCTCGGGCGAGCGGATGAGGGAGGAGATCGACCGGCGCTACGAGCAGCAGGCGATCCGGGTGAACGCCGCGGGTGTCGCCGATCATCCCCGGATGCAACAGCGGATGGAGCGCTTCCGCGTCACCGCTGTCTCCCTCTCCGGGGAGCACTTCGCCGAGCGGCTGGGCCTGCTGGTGATCATCGTCCTGGGCGAGGGCGTCGTGCAGGTGGTCGATGCCAGCGCGGAGCTACCGATCGCCTGGTCGACCGGCTTCGCCGCGGCGCTCTGCTTCGGCCTGCTCGCGGCCCTCTTCGCCCTCTCCCTGCTCGCCGGGAGCGCGGGGCTGCCCCTGGCCGACGTCGACGCTCTGCCCGCACGCGCGACCCTCGCGCTGCACGCCCTGACCACCGGCGTCATCACGGCGCTGGCGGTCGGCCTCGCACACGCGATGGAGCTGCGGCACGAGCCCGCCCCCGATGCGATCCGGTGGCTGCTGTGCGGCTCGGTCGCCCTCTACCTCGCGATCGCCCTCCTGGCGCGTCTCGTCGCCGGCCCGGGCGACGGAACAGGCGACGGAACGGGCGTCGGCACACGTACGCCGACGTGGCCGCTCGCCGTGGCGACCCTCGCGCCGGTCGTCGTCGGGCTGCTCGGCGACGACCTCCGTGCGACCCGGCTGGTGGCGCTCCTGCTCGTCATCCTCCTGGTCGTCGCGTCCCGGTCGCTTCCGCGGCGTTGAGCGCCCCAGTCAAAACTCCGGTCACACCCTCCGTCAGACCACCGGTCAGACCACCGGTCAGGCCAGGGGCACGACGGGGTCGCCGACCCGGAGGCGGCCGGCGCCGAGCGGCACGAGCCGGATCCCGAACCAGGTCTTGCCGTCCCACGAGCGCTTGCGGGCGAGCGTACGGATCGGCTCCTTGGCCTTCGCCAGCGTCGCGGGGTCGTAGAGGGTGACCGCGCAGCGGTCGCAGAGCTCGGAGACGCGGAACTCGATCTCGCCGATCCGCACCCGCGACCAGCGGTCCTCGGCGAAGGGCTCGTGCCCGTCGACGATGACGTTCGAGCGGAACCGCTCGGGCGCCATCGGACGCACCGTGCCGGCCTCGCGGCCGTCGACCTCGGCGGTCTCGGCGATCCACGTGTCGAGCTGGTCGAGGGACGTGCGGGAGATGAGGTGCAGGGGCGCGTCCCAGGCGAGCGAGGTGACCTCGCCGGGCAGGCCGCCGTGCTCCGGGGCGATGGCACGGGTCGCCCCGGCCGGAAGGTGGATGAGCTGCAGGTCGCGGCCGAGCGCGGCGGTCAGCCACGCGTTCGCGGCGGCCGGCCCGCGCAGGGCGTGCGTCAGGCCCGGGAAGTCGACCTCCATGGATGCACCGCAGTCCTCGGGCCCGATGGCGATCGAGCCGGCGCCGTCGTGCTCCAGCAGCAGCCCTCCGCCGGGCAGGGCCTCGGCCCGGATCGCGAGGCTGCCCGGGTGCTCGCCGAGCCAGGAGTGCGAGCCGGCGGCGTCCACGATCGCCCAGCGCCGGTCGCCCACCAGGCCCCAGCGCTCGACCTCGACGTCGTCGACGGCCACCCCGGCCGCGGACTTGAGCGGGTGGATCCAGAGGTGGGCGAGGCGACCGGTCATGGGGACAACCTTGCTGGTTCAGCGGTGAAACCGCAGTGAAACCCCGGTGAAGGCGGCGGGGTCCATCGTTGGATCCGAAGCCGACCACCGTCCCCCGAGGAGCCGATATGAGCACCGCAACCGTCGAACCGACACCCACCGCCTCCCGCACCTACGCCTCGCTCGGCGCGGCGTGGATCCCGATGCTCGCCCTCTGCATGGCGTTCTTCGTCGAGATGGTGGACAACACCCTGCTGTCGATCGCGATCCCGACGATCGGGCGCGACCTGCACGGCACCACCACGTCGCTGCAGTGGATCACCGGCGCCTACTCACTGACCTTCGGCGGCCTCCTGCTCACCGCCGGCTCGCTGGCCGACCGGTTCGGTCGCCGTCGCGTGTTGCAGATCGGGCTGGCGATCTTCGGCTCGCTCAGCCTGCTGGTCGTCTTCGTGGACAGCACCAGCCAGCTGATCGCGCTGCGTGCCGCCCTCGGCGTCGCCGCGGCCATGATGGCCCCGATCACCAACAGCCTCGTCTTCCGCCTCTTCGACGACGAGAAGCTCCGGATGCGAGCGATGACCGTCATGATCACGGTCGGGATGAGCGGCTTCATCCTCGGCCCGCTGCTCGGCGGCACCGCGCTGGCGCACGTCAGCTGGGAGTGGCTGCTCGTGGTCAACGCCCCGATCGCGCTGATCGCCTTCATCGGCGTGCGGATCGGTGTCGCCCCCGACGCCGCGGACGGTCTCACCAAGGACAAGCTCGACCTGCTCGGCGCCGCGTTCAGCATCGCCACCATCGGCCTGGCCTGCTACACCCTCACCAGCGGCGTCGAGAACGGCTGGGGCTCGCTGATCACCATCGCCTCGGGCCTCGGCGCCGTCGCCGCCCTGGTCGGCTTCATCTGGCACGAGCGCACCACCGCCGAGCCGATGCTCGACATGAAGGTCTTCTCCAACGGCACCGTCCGCGGCGCCACCATCGCCCAGCTCGGCACCGCGATCGCGATGGCCGGCGTGATGTTCGGGCTGATCCTGCACTTCCAGTACGCCTACGGCTGGAGCCCGGTCCGCGCGGGCCTGGCCAACCTCCCGTTGATCGTGACCATGCTGCTCGCGACGCCGCTCTCCGAGGGCCTCGGCAAGCGCTTCGGTCACCGGATCGCCTGCCTGATCGGCGCCGGGTTCCTCACCGTCTCGCTCGCCGGCATGGCCTGGGGCGTGCACCACGGCTACGTCGCGATCGCCGTCTCCATGGTCCTGATGACGATCGGCCTGCGCACCGTGATGACCATCTGCGCGGTCGCCCTGGTCGCCGCGATGCCGGAGAACCGCACCTCCCTGGGCGCCGCACTCAACGACACCGCCCAGGAGGTCGGCACCAGCGTCGGCACCGCGGTGATCGGCACCATGATCGCGGCCCTGGTGACGGTGAACCTGCCGGCCGGCGCGTGGAGCAGCTCGCTGATCGAGTCGTTCTTCCACGGCGAGAGCGTCGCGTACGGCGTCCTCGCGGTCGTGGTCGGCGTCATCGCGAGCTGGGGTGCGCTGAACCTCAGCAACTCCCACGATGTGGAGGAGGCGCACTGACAGCGGCCGTCGTCGGCTGACGCGGGAGCGGTGGAGTCACCTCGGTGGCTCCACCGCTTCTTTGCGTTCCCGAAAGGTGGAGCGCGCCGCGCTGGCCGCGCTGGACCCGGTCGAGGCCCGCGAGGCTGAGCCGCCTACGACCGCACCCATCCGTACGGGCCCCGGCGCACCCCGGGAAGAGCTGTGACGAGGGCGAGCACGACGGTACCGCCGGCGAGGCACACCAGGCTGCGCTCGAAGGCGACGTCGATGCCGCGACCGCCCGCGCCGTAGAACACCGGCCCGATCAGGGCCACGCCGAGCGAGTTCCCGAGCTGCTGGACCATCGACAGCGCGCCGCTGACGGTCGCCGCGTGCTGGGGCTCGACCCGGGCCATCGCGGAGCCGACTGCCCGCGGCGCGGGTCGCCGTCACCACGTACGACGGGCCGCTGATCGACCTCGACCAGGCCTACAGCGCCGTCGGGACCTGGGTCTGGGTGCAGGCCCGATCGGCCGAGGGACCGGTGCGCGAGCGCTACCTGCCGACCGGTGATCCGGACGACCTGCTCGCCCACGTGACCGAGGTGTGCTGGCCGGTCGGCTGAGGCCGGTCAGACCCCGAGTGCGGCGAGGACCCGCTCGAACGTCTCCCGCTCCGCCGGCGCGATCTCGGCGAGGAGCTCGTCCTCCATCGACCGGATCTCCGTGCGGCAGCGGGTCAGCAGGCGTCGGCCGGCCGGGGTGAGGGCGACGACCCGGTTGCGCCGGTCGGCGGGATCGGGGGAGCGGGTCACCAACCCGCGGCCCTCGAGGCCGTCGAGGTTGCCGATGAGGCGGGTCTTGTCCCTCCCGGAGGCGGTGGCCAGATCGCGCTGCGTCGCGGCGGCGCCGTCGCTGAGGCTGCCGAGGATGACGTAGTCCCACATCTCGAGGCCCGCGCGCTCCAGGATCGGCGTCTCCCGGCGGATGATCTCGCGCAGGAGGTCGGCGGTCAGCTTGCCGAGGTCGGGGCGCTCCATGGCACGCGATCCTAGGCCTTGCGAATCATCTACAAGTGCGTACGATCTACCTATGATGACGGAACCGTTGAGCGGATGCTTCGAGAGGGCGCTGGACGACGCGGATGCGCTGGTGCATCGCGCCGCGCAGGCGCCGCTCGGGCTGGCGACGCCGTGCGCGGGCTGGGACCTCGGTGCGCTGCTGGGCCACATGATCGGTCAGAACGACGGCTTCGCGGCTGCGGTCCGCGACGGAGACGCACCCACATCGGCGTACGCGGCGCCGGTGCTGGAGGCCGGCGACGTGCTGCCACGCTGGACCGCCTCGGCGCAGCGGCTGCGCGAGGCGTTCCGGTCCGCGCCGCCGGATCGGCCGGTCCGGCTCGCGGAGCTCGACGTCCGGGTCACCGCCGAGCTCGCGCTCGGGATGCAGGTCGTCGACTGCGCCGTCCACGCCTGGGACGTCGCGACCGCGCTGAGCGAGGAGTACCGGCCCGACGCGGAGATCGTCGAGGTCGTGCTGGGGAGCGCCCGGGCGATCGCGGCCCGCCCGGGCGGCACGCCCGGCGTCTTCGCGCCGCCACGCGAGGCCGCCGACGCCGATCCGTGGACCGAGGCGCTCGCGCTGCTCGGCCGCTGACGGGGATAGTCCGGGACGTTCTGGCTGGGTCTGCGGTCCTCGGACCAACCAGAACGTCCCGGACTATCCGGCGATGCGTCAGGCGAGCGCGGCCTTCAGGAACGCGACGGCCTGGGCCACGGCGGCCCGGGCGGCGTGCGTGTCGTGCAGGGAGTTCACCATCACGAAGTCGTGCACGATGCCCTGGTAGCGGACCGCGGTGACCGGGACGCCGGCCTGGCGCAGCTTGGCGGCGTACGCCTCGCCCTCGTCGCGCAGCACGTCGGCCTCGGCGGTGATGATCAACGCCTGGGGCAGGCCGGCGAGCTGCTCGAGCGAGGCGCGCAGCGGCGAGGCGGTGATGTGGGCGCGCTCCTCCTCCGAGGTCGTGTACTGGTCCCAGAACCACTGCATGCCGTCGCGACGCAGGAAGTAGCCCTCGGCGAACTCGTGGTAGCTGGCGGTGTCGAAGGACGCGTCGGTGACCGGGTAGAAGAGCACCTGGCCGGCGAAGGTGACGTCGCCGCGCTCCTTGGCGAGCAGCGTCAGCGCGGCCGACATGTTGCCGCCCACCGAGTCGCCGGCCACCGCGATCCGCGAGGAGTCCAGGCCCTTCGAGGAGCCCTCCTTCGTGACCCACCGCGCCGCGGCGTACGCCTGCTCGATGGCGTGCGGGTAGCGGACGTCGGGGGAGCGGTCGTACTCCGGGAAGACGACGGCGGCTTGGGCGCCGACCGCGAGGTCGCGGACCAGGCGGTCGTGGGTGTGCGCGTCGCCGAACACCCAGCCGGCGCCGTGCACGTAGACGATCACCGGGAGCTGGCCGCTGGCGCCGGCCGGCTTCACCAGGCGGACCTTGACGGAGTCTCCACTCGGTCCGACCGGACCACCGGGGATCTCGATCCACTCCTCGTCGATCTCCGGCTTGAAGATCGGGTCGTCCTGCACGCCGTCGACGGCGGCGCGGCCCTCGGCGACGGGGAGCTGGAAGAGGTACGGGGGCTCGGCGGTGGCCTCGACGAAGGCCTGGGCGGCCGGCTCGAGAGCGATGTTGCGGGGGTTGGCGGTCATGTCGATTGCTCCTTCGACTGGGTGGGGTGATGCGGTGGTGGATTCGGGAAGGCGCGGGTCGGGATCGGTCGCGCTCAGCCGCGGAGCGCGCGCTCGATGACGTCGGCGACCTCGCGCGGATGGGTCTGCATCAGCAGGTGCGGGCCGTCGAGCTCGACGACCTCCTTGAGTGCGGCCCGGGTGTACCCGAACCGCTCGACGTCGGGGTTGATGGTCCGGTCGGCCGCCGCTACGACGCCCCAGCCGGGCTTGGTCCGCCAGGCCGCGGTGGAGGCGGGCTCGCCGAAGGCGGCGTACGACAGCGGACGCTGCGAGACCGCGAGCACCTCGGCGATACGGGCGTCGAGTCCGCCGGCGAAGACGGACGGGAACGCGGCGATCTCGACCGAGACGTCCGTGCCCGGCTCGGCGCCTGCGACGGGGTAGGGCCGGGTGACGAGGTGCGCGGCGAGGTCGGAGTCGGGAAAGCCGCCCTGCAGTTCGCCCAGGCTCTCGCCGGCCTCCAGGACGTAGCCGGCCACGAAGACGAGCCCGACGACGTTCTCGGCCGCGCCGGCGACACCGATGACGGCGCCGCCGTAGCTGTGCCCGGCGAGGACGACCGGGCCCTCGATCTGCTCGACGAGTGCGCGGACCGAGGCGGCGTCCTCGGCGAGGCTGCGCAGGTAGACCGGGGGTGCGATGACGGTGTGGCCACGATCCAGCAGCTCGCGGGTGACCGGTGCCCAGGACGCGGCATCGGCGAACGCGCCGTGGACGAGGACGACGGTGGGAGACGTCATGACCTGCTCCTTGGGGGATGCCGCCGGCCAGCCCGAGCGGACAGTGCTCGACGCTAGGCGGCGCCGATCAGGGATGTCGCGCTGGTGCGCGCTCGGTCAAGGACTCGTGCGCGCGAGGTCAAGCGCCGTCGAGGAGGCCCGCTGCAGGAGGCGCCACTCGCGGGGGGAGTGGTCGTACCGCGCCCGGAACGCCCGGCTGAAGTGGGCCGGCGACTTGAAGCCCGATCGCTCGGCGACCTGCTCGATCGTGGTGCCGGGTGGGGAGTCGATGAGCAGGGCGGCCGCACGGTCGAGCCGGGCGGTCAGGATGCTGCCCGCGACCGACCGGGACTCGGCCTGGAACGCCTTCTGCAGCCGGCGCAGCGAGACACGGACGCCGTCGGCGACGTCGGCCGGGGTGAGTCGGGGTTGGGCGGCGTGGATGTCGATGTGCCGCAGCGCCTCCACCACCAGGTTGCGGTGCTCGATCTCGGGGGCGGTGAAGCGGCCGACGTACTCGTCGACGAACGCGGAGGTGAAGTCGATGACCGAGCGGGCCATCGCGGCCGAGGTGCCGGCGGTGAGCGTCGCGGAGTGGCGCAGGGCGTGGGCGACCACCGACCACATCAGCCGGGACGCGCCGTTGTCGAGCCCGAACACCTCCCCGGTGACGGCGTCCTTCTGACGGGGGCTGAGCCCGATCGCATCGGCCTGCAGGCGGATCGAGAGGGACCGGAAGTCGGGGGTATAGCGGAAGTCGGTCTCACGCTGCATGTACTTGGCGCTCATCGTGCCGGGGATCGTCTCGAGGGTCGCGTGCGACTGCCGCACCACGATCGATCCGCGGGTGACGAACGCCCAGGCCATCATGTTCCCGGGGTCGCGGTAGCCCTGGCTCGGGCGGTCCGCCGCCGTGTGCGCGACGGTCTGGGTGACCTGGACGGCACCCAGGTCGACGAACTGGGCGGCGGTGGCCGCCGACGTGAGGAATTGCCCGTCGCGGCGCTCAACCAACGGAAGAAACATGCCGAGCGCACCCTCCTTCGGTCCTTGTACGGCGTAAGCCTAGACCGCGGGTCCGGCGGTCCGGAAGGTGCTCCGATAGCCGCTCGGAGAGACGTCGTACACCCGGCGCAGGTGCGCCCGGAGCGAGGCGGCGGTGCCGAATCCGGCGCAGGCCGCGACCTCGTCGACCGGCGCGTCGGTGGTCTCCAGCAGCCGCTGCGCGTGCCGCAGGCGCTGCTGGATCAGCCAGCCGCCGGGAGTCAGGCCGGTCTCGGCGCGGAAGCGGCGGTTGAAGGTCCGTACGCTCATCCGTGCCTGGTGCGCCAGGTCGGCCAGGGAGATCGGTCGGTCGAGGTGGGCCAGGGCCCAGGAGCGGGCGGCGCCCGTCGACCCGTCGCCGGGCCCGGGCAGCGGCGCGTCGATGAACTGTGCCTGCCCGCCGTCTCGCCACGGCGGCACCACGAGGTGGCGCGCGACCGCGTTGGCGACCTCGGCGCCGTGGTCGACCCGCACGATGTGGAGACACAGGTCGACCCCGGCACTCAGTCCGGCCGATGTGAGCACGTGGCCGTCATCGACGTAGAGGACCCGCGGGTCGAGCTCGACGCCGGGATAGAGCCGCCGGAACTCCTCGGCCGCCGCCCAATGGGTGGTCGCGATGCGGCCCTCGAGCAGCCCGGCCGCGGCGAGGACGAAGGCGCCGCTGCAGATCGAGGCGACACGGACCCCGGGCCGGCGCCGGGCGAGAGCGGCACCCAGATCGGCGGGCAGGGTGCCCCGGCGCCGCGGTCCGTCGCAGTGGTTGCCCGGCACCACGATCAGGTCGGCGGTGTCGACCAGGGAGGCATCGCCCTGGGGGATGATCGCGAACCCCTCGGTCGTGGCGACAGCGGCGCCCGACGGGCTGGCGAGGAGGACCTCGTAGAGACGGTGCCCGGACTCGGCGGCAGCCTGGCCGAAGACCTGTGCCGGGATCACCGCGTCGTACCCGACGACGGGCTCGGCGAGCAGCACCACCACCCGGGTCACCATGGCCAGATCCTCACATATATCGGCATCCGTGCCACTCGCCCGCACGCGGCGGAAGCCGCGACGCTGGGGCCATGAGCACCCAGCAGCAGCGCACCGTCGGGATCCTCGCCTTCGACGCGATGGAGGTCCTCGACTACGCCGGCCCGTACGAGGTCTTCAACGTCGCAGGCGAGAGCGGCGCCGGGTTCGCCGTCCACGCGATCGGCACCAAGCCCGGACCGATCGTGGCACGCGGCGGCTTCACCGTGCTGCCGCCCGTCACCATCGCCGATCCGGCCGTGCCCGACATCCTGATCGTGCCCGGCGGTGGCGGCACCCGCCCTCTGCTGCACGACGAGGCCGTCCTGGCGTGGGTGCGCGCGGTCGCGCCGCAGGTCGAGCTCACTCTCTCGGTCTGCACCGGCGCGCTCGTCCTGGCGGCGGCCGGCGTCCTCGCCGACACCCGCGCTACCACCCACCACCAGGCTCTCGGCGAGCTCGCCGCGCTCTCGCCCGCGCTGGAGGTCGTGGCGGGCGAGCGGTTCGTGCAGAACAGCGAGCGGGTCTGGACCTCCGGCGGGATCTCGGCCGGCATCGATCTCGCCCAACACATCGTCGGCCTCCTCGCGGGCGAGGAGGCGAAGGCGACCGTGATCGAGGAGATGGAGTGGCTGTGGTGAGCCCTCAGGCCAGGACGCCGATCGGGGCCACCGTGTGCCCCGGGAAGAGCGCGCTCATGCTGCGCCCGGGGAAGCGCTTGGCGACCACCTCGCCGATCACGTCGCGGTAGTCGGTGGTGACGGCCAGGTCGTCGTCCACGTACGGGTTGGCGGTGGTCAGCCCCGGCCAGGAGCCGTGGTAGCGGCCGCCGCGGACGCCCGCGCCGAAGAGCAGCATCATGTTGCCCCAGCCGTGGTCCAGCCCGCCGGCGCCGTTCTCGGTCAGCCGGCGCCCGAACTCGCTGATGGTGAGCACGGTGACGCGGCCGAGGTCCGAGCCGAGGTCGGTCAGGAACGCGGCGATGCTGGAGGCCAGCGCGTCGACCAGGTTCGTCATCGTGCCTCCGTCGGCGGAGCCGTAGTTGGCGTGGAGGTCCCACGACCCGAAGTCGATCGAGACCACCTCGGTGCCGATGTCGGCACGGATCAGCCGGGCGGTGTCCTGCAGGGCGTCGGCGAGGTCGACGGCCGGCCAGGAGGTCGGGTACGCCGCCCCATTGCGTGGCTTGTCGGTCGAGGCCGAGGACTTCGCGAGCCGGTCGGTGACCACCAGCGCACTGCGGGTCGCGGCGCCGAGCACGCCTGACGTGCCGCTCCACACCGTCGCGACGCTCTGGCGGCGGCGGCCCTGCCAGGTGGCGTCGTCATAGCGAGGGTCGGCCCCGGAGAGCGCGACGTCGCCGAGCCCGCTCGCGGCCAGGATCGGAGCCGGGCCGCTGACCAGGGTCGGAGGCATCGTCGAGGTCAGGTGGACGGCCTCGGTCGGGCTGACGGTGCTGTTGAGCCCGATCATCCGGTTGACCCAGCCGCGCCGGGCCGAGCTGGTCGGGTCGGCCTCCTCGATCTCCTCCATCGCAGAGAAATGCGAGCGGTTGGGCATCGGCAGCCCGACGGCCTGGACGGCCGCGAACTGGCCGCTCTTCCACCACGGCAGCAGCGGCGCCATCGCCGGGTGCAGGCCGAACATCGAGTCGCCCGCGAGCAGCTTCGCGGCCGGGACGCCGATCCCCGGACGGGCCGGGGCGTACGCCGGATCGCCGTGCGGGACCACCACGCCCATCCCGTCGATCGCGCCGCGCAGCGAGAGCACGACCAGCACGTTGCCGGGCGTGGCGGCCAGCGGGTCGACGCTCTCGGCGTATGCGACCTGGCGGACCGCGTCGCCGAAGACGCTGATCGCGACCCCGCCCAGCGAGGCGGCGCCCAGCCCGGCCAGGAAGCCGCGGCGCGACAGCGTCACGGAGCGGTGCTCGGCGCAGCAGGGGTCGGTCATCTCGGTGCTCTTTCGGCGTTCCAGGTCGGAGGGGTCAGCGGGTGAGGTGGTACGGGTGGTCGAGGACGGTGCTCATCGCGCGGACGCCGAGCCAGCCGGAGAGCATCTGGCGCAGGTCGCGACCCTCGGGCGTCCCGTCGACGACCCGGGTGGTGGGGTAGCCGATGGCCTGGGCGACGGCCTTGGTGGTGGTCGCGTCGGCGCCGGCGTTGTGCAGCAGCCGGCACAGGTGGTCGGCGTACTGCGCGATGGTGAAGGTCCCGGCCGGCAGGAACGCGGCGGCGGAGCGGTAGGACACGCCACGGGTGGGCCAGTAGCCGCCGCAGAGGTTCCAGTGCATGGAGAAGCTCCCCAGCATCCGGCTGGCGGAGGCGTACGCCGCGGCGTTGTCGGGCGGGCCGTCGGGCCGCGGCCAGGAGTACGGCTGCAGGCCGCCGTGCGTGTAGATGATCGTGTGTGCCGCGCTCTCGCGGTCGACCGGTGCCTGCACGTCGATGCCGAGCACCCTGATGGTGGCGACCAGGTCGGCGACGGGCGTACGGACCTTCTTCTTCGCCGACGCCGCGAACTCGGGATGACGGACCAGCGCCCGCAGGACCGGCCGGATGTCGGTGTCGTTGGCGAGATAGACCTTCGTCAGGGCGCTGACCAGACCCACCGAGGGCGTGTCGCTGACGAAGCGGGTGGCGAGCTTGGTCGCGATCCGCTTGGCGGTGGCCGGGTGGCGCGCCAGGTAGGTCAGGTAATCCTTGGCGGTCTGTCCGCCGCGGCCGTCGCCGGAGCTGCTGAAGCCGAGCACCTTCGCCGCGCCGGTCGCGTGCCGGGCGGGGTCGTAGTAGCCGGCCCAGGTCGCGATCGTCGGGTGGGAGCTGTCCCACGGCCACTTCACCGTCCAGCCCGACAGGATCCGGGCCGAGGCCTTGACCTCGTCCTCGCTGTAGAGCCCCCGGCCGACGGTGTGCAGCTCGAGCAGCTCGCGGCCCTGGTTCTCGTCCGGGTGCGCGGCGGTCGACTCGGCGTTGTTGAGGAAGACCAGCATCGCCGGGTGGAGGGAGGCCTCGACCAGCAGGGTGGAGAACTTCCCCAGGGCGCGGTTGCGGATGAGGGTGTCGTACTGCTGGCGCCAGTACCAGGCGTCGGACCCGGTCGGGACGTGCAGGTGGTCGGACCAGAACTCGACCATCGACTCCAGCACGCCGCGCTCGCTGTGCGCCCGGCGCAGCACCGACCAGGCGGCCAGGTCGATGCCGTGCTCCCAGGATCCGCCGGTCAGGGCGCGCTCGGAGTTCCAGCGCTGCTGCGGGGTGTTCGCGAGCAGCGGGAACCACGACCACAGCGCGTTGGCGCGGGCGCTCTCGGCGACCGAGGTCGGGGTGAGCTGCTTCTCGAACCACGCCAGCGCACCGCCGGCCCGGGTGATCGAGGCGCCCTGCGCGGGCGTGTAGCCGCCGGTGAAGCGGTCGGCCAGGTGGACGATGCCCGGGTTGGCCGGACGCGCCTTCTTCGGCCGGTGGTGCCGCTTCTTGTGGCGGTGTTTCTTCGGGTGGTGGGTGCGCTTCGGGTGCTGGTGGTGCTTCTTCTTCCCGTGCGCGCGTGCCCGGGCGAGCGGGAGCAGGGGCGCCGAGATCATGCAGGTACCTTCGGCCCGATCAGCGCTCGGCTGAGGCGGCCTCGCGGCGCCGATGGATTTCGCGGACGGCGCTCCACAGCCGGTCCCGGGTCTCGGGGGCGCTCGCCCCGAGGTGCAGGCCGAAGACGTCGGCCAGCAGCGCGAACCAGTCCTCGCGCCGGGTGACCGCTTCGTCCGTACGGGCGTCGGAGCCGATCCGGCTGAGCACCAGGCCCCGGATCACGTCGATCCCGGAGGCGTCGCGAGTCTCGGCCATCGGGACCTGGACGAAGCCGGACTCGGGGGAGGTGGAGAGCCAGTGGTGCTTCGCCGCGAAGTCGGCCGGCCGGGCGATCCCGGTCGACCAGGTCATCGCGGCGAAGCCGCCCGCCGGGTCGTGGGTGAGGTGCCAGGTGTCGCCGTCGCCCTGCGCGAGGGAGAGCGCCCACGGGGCCTGCCGCACCGCACCGGCGACGAGCGGGAGCGCGTCGTACAGGGTGTCGCCGAGCCCGACGTCGACGTACCAGATCCCGCTGGGACTCTCCTCGCTCGGCGGCAGCTCGACGGTCAGCGCGAGGTGGTTGCCGCGAGCCTCGGGATCGGGCCCGGCGCCGACCTCCACGCCGCCGACGTGCGCGCGGACGGTGTAGCCGAGCGAGCCGAGCAGGAGGCCGAAGGCGCCGTTGAGGTGGTAGCAGTAGCCGCCACGGCTCTCCAGGGCGACGCGGCGGGCCGCCGCGTGCGGGTCGATGTCCCAGCTCTCGCCCGCCTGGATCCAGAGCGTCTCGTACGGGACCCGTTCCACCTGGTGGTGCGCCAGGCGCTGCAGCGCCGCCACCGAGGGCGGCTCCGCGTCGAGGCCCAGCCGCGCCAGGTACGCCTCGCGCACGTGGACGTCGAGCGGCGGCAGGGACTCGAACACGGATCCATTCCTATCGCCCGGAGCACCCGGCTGTCAGCCGTGGAACGTCACCGGGTGCGGTCCGATCCGGCCGGCGCCGCCGGGCACGTCGAGGGCGTCGATCGCGGCGAGGTCCTCGACCGCGAGGTCGAAGCCGAGGACCTCGAGGTTGGCCCGGATGCGCGCCGGCGTGACCGACTTGGGGATGGCGATCCGGCCCTGCTGGAGGTGCCAGCGCAGGATGATCTGGGCAGGCGTACGACCGAGTCGCTCGGCGATGGCGGTGATGATCGGGTTCTCGAGCATCGCGCCCTGGGCGAGCGGGCTCCAGGCCTCGGTGGCGATGCCGTGCGCGGCGCCGAACGCCCGTGCCTCGCTCTGCTGGAGCGCGGGGTGCAGCTCGATCTGGTTCACCGCCGGGACGGTGCCGCCGAGGTCGAGGATCCGGCTCAGGTGCTCGGGCTGGAAGTTCGAGACGCCGATCGCGCGCACCGTGCCGTCGGCGTAGAGCTCCTCCAGCGCCTCCCAGGTCTCGAGGTAGCGGTCGGAGTCGGGCGCCGGCCAGTGGATCAGGTAGAGGTCGACCCGGTCGAGGCCGAGCCGCTGCAGGCTCGCCTCGTAGGCCGCGCGGGTGGTGTCCCGGCCCAGGTCGTCGATCCAGAGCTTGGTGGTGACGAACAGCTCCTCGCGGGCGATGCCCGAGGCGCCGAGGGCGGCGCCGACGCCCTTCTCGTTGCCGTAGATCGCCGCGGTGTCGATGCTGCGGTAGCCGGCGGCCAGTGCCTCGGTGACGGCTGCCTCCGTCTCGGTGTCGGGCACCTGGAAGACGCCGAAGCCGAGCTGCGGGATCGCGACGCCGTTGTTCAGGGTGAGGGTGGGGACGGTCATGGTGGTTCCTGTTCTCAGTGGGTCGGGACGAGGTGACGAGTGGTCGGGGCGGCGGCGAGCTCGCCGCCGCGGGTGCGGGCTGCGACGAGCAGGACGACGAGTCCGGCGGCCGTGACGACGGCGCCGGCCCAGAGCGGCGAGGTGTAGCCGAGGCCGGCGGCGAGGGTGAGGCCGCCCAGCCAGGCGCCGAAGGCGTTGCCGACGTTGAACGCGGCGATGTTGGCCCCCGAGGCCAGGGTCGGAGCGTGCTCGGCGTACGCCATCACGCGCATCTGGAGCGCGGGGACGGTGGCGAAGCCGAAGCCGCCCATCAGCAGCAGCGCGCCGATCGTCAGCGGCCTGCTGCCGGCATTGAGGGCGAAGAGCGCGAGCACCACGGTGAGCGCGGCGAGGGTGACCACCAGCGTGGTGAGCAGGTTGCGGTCGGCGGCGCGGCCGCCGAGGAGGTTGCCGACGAACAGGCCCACTCCGAAGAGGACGAGCAGCCACGGCACCGCGTGATCGGAGAAGCCGGTGACGTCGGTGAGGGTATAGGCGATGTAGGTGAAGGCGCCGAACATGCCGCCGTACCCGAGCACGGTGACGGCGATGGAGAGCCACACCTGCGGGCTGCGGAAGGCGGTCAGCTCACGGCGCACGCCGGTCGGTGCCTCGTCGCGGGCGGTGCCGGCGGGGACGAGCAGCGCGATGCCGGTGAAGGCGATCACGCCGATCGCCGTGATCGCCCAGAACGTCGCCCGCCAGCCGGCGGCCTGGCCGAGCATCGTGCCGAGCGGGACCCCGAGCACGTTCGCGACCGTCAGCCCGCCGAACATCAGCGCGATCGCCTGGGCGCGGCGCTCACGGGCGACCAGGCCGGCGGCGACCACGGAGCCGATGCCGAAGAACGCGCCGTGGCACAGGGCGGCGACGACCCGCCCGGTCATCATCACCGCGTACGAGGGCGCGAGTGCGCTGATCAGGTTGCCGAGGACGAACAGCACCATCAGCCCGAGCAGTGCGGGCTTGCGGGGCACGCGGATCAGGGCGAGCGTGAGCAGGATGGCGCCGACGGCGACGCTGAGGGCGTAGCCCGAGATGAGGTAGCCGGCGACCGTGTCGCTGACGGCGAAGTCGTCGGCGACCTCCGGCAGCAGGCCCATGATGACGAACTCGGTCAGCCCGATGCCGAAGCCACCGAGAGCCAGAGCGAGGAGTGCGACGGGCACGAGGAATCCTTTGTGTGAGAGGAGATAGTGCGCGCTTGCAGTAATTGCGAACGCAACGAAATAGTTGCACGCGCGGCTTACCGTCGCAAGTCGGGTATGCTGGAGGGGCTGCCGGACACGGGGAGGGACCATGGGGGTCGCTGACGACGCCGTCGAGATCCGCGCGCAGGGATGGCGCACCCTCGCTGCTGTCCACGGCCTGATCGAGACCCGTCTGGAGAAGGCGCTCCAGGCCGAGCACGCCCTCTCGGTGGTCGAGTTCACCGTGCTCGACGCGCTGGATCGTCAGGACGGCTGGCACATGCGGATGCAGCAGCTCGCCCGCGCCACCGCGCTCTCGGCCAGTGCGACGACCCGCCTGGTGACCCGCCTGGAGGATCGCGGACTGCTCACCCGGGTGCTCTGCGCGGACGATCGCCGCGGCATCTACACCGAGCTCACCGCGGCGGGGGAGAAGGCGCTGACGTCGGCCCGGCCCACGCACGACCGGGCCCTCGAGGACGCCTTGGCCGAGGCGGAGGCCACCCCGGAGCTCGCGCCGCTCGTGCGCGCGATGCACGCCCCAGCGGTCTGATCCGGCGATCTGATCAGGCGTCGTACGTCGTACGTCTCGAGGCCATCCGCCGCTGCGGACGCATGACGTCCGACCCCCGCTCAGGCGACGAGGCGGCGCACGCTCTCCACCACGATCTCGCGACAGCGCGCCCGGCTCGGCCGGCGCACCACGGCCAGCTCGGGGGTGTGCAGGTGCCAGCCCATCGCGAGGGCGCGGACCTGGGTGAGCAGCTCGAGCGGTGAGAAGGCATCGGTGAGGTCGCCCGCCCGCTGTGCGGCGGCGATGGCGTCGAGCTTCTTCGCGTTGGACTCGACGATCGCCGGCAGGGCTCCGTCGGCGCGCTCGAGGCCGTACCAGCTGGTCAGGCGCAGCACCGTCGGGTAGCGCTCGTACAGGTCGAACGCCCGACCGGCGTAGCCCGGCAGGTCGGTGGCGTCGAACTCCACCTCGTCGACGAACGACAGCGCCCGCTGAGCGAAGACGATGTCGAAGAGCGCCTCCTTGTTGCCGAAGTACTTGTAGATCAGCGCCTTGTTGGCCGCTGCGCTCTCGGCGATCCGGTCCACCCGGGCGCCGGCGATGCCGTACGCCGCGAACTCCGCCTCGGCGGCGTCGAGGATCCGCGTCCGGGTCGCATCGGGGTCACGTGCCATGGCTCACATCGTAGTAGATAACTAGTTAGTTGCTAAATGGCTCCCTCGGTGCTTCACTGAGATAACCAACCAGTTAGTTTCGATGAGAGGAACGAGCCCGTGCCCACCCAGCCGGCAGCAGAAGCGGCCCCCACCACAGGCCGCGGCATCGTCCTGGCCGTCATCCTCGGCTGCCAGCTGATGATGACCCTGGACGCGTCGATCGTGACGACAGCGCTCCCCCACATCCAGCACGAGCTCGGCTTCAGCGACGCCTCGCTCTCCTGGATCCAGAACAGCTACGTCCTCGTCTTCGGCGGCCTGCTCCTGCTCGGCGCCCGGGCGGGCGACCTGCTCGGCCGTCGCCGCGTCTTCACCGCCGGCATCGCCGTCTTCACCCTCGCCTCGCTGCTGGCCGGCATCGCGCCGAGCGCCGGGATCCTGGTCGCGGCCCGCGCGCTGCAGGGCCTCGCCTCGGCGTTCGCCATCCCGGCGACCCTCGCGCTGCTCGTCGGCAGCTTCCCCGAGCCCGAGGAGCGCTCCCGTGCGATCGCGATCTACAGCGCCGTGATCGGAGCCGGCGCGAGCGTCGGCATCATCGTCGGCGGCGTCTTCACCCAGTACGCGTCCTGGCGCTGGGGCCTGCTGATCAACGTCCCGATCGGCCTCGCGGTGCTCGCCCTGGCGCCTCGCGTGCTGCCCGAGACCCCGCGCCAGCCGGGCCGCGTCGACCTCCCGGGCGCGCTCGCCATCACGGTCGGCATGTCGGCCCTGGTCTACGGACTCGTCGAGGCGGCCACCGCGGGCTGGACGAGCGCGCGTACTGTCGTGCCGCTCGCCGTCGCCGCTGTCGGGATCGTCGCCTTCGTCCTGATCCAGCGCACCGCCGTGCAGCCCATCACCCCGCTGCGCCTCTTCGCCAGCGCCCAGCGCTCAGGCGCCTACCTCGGCCGCATCCTGATCGTCGGGGCGATGTTCTCGACCTTCTACTTCCTGTCGCAGTACCTGCAGAACGTCCGCGGCCTCAGCCCGCTCGCGACCGGGTTCGCCTACATCCCGATCACGGCGATGTTCTTCGCGATGGTCTACGTGGTGCGCTGGCTCGCGCCGAGGATCTCGAAGTCCGCCCTGCTCATCGCCGCGCTGCTCACCGCGATGATCGGGATGGCGTGGCTGAGCCGGCTCTCGGCCGACACCACCTTCTTCCCGCAGATCCTGCTGCCGCTCCTCGTCCTCGGGGTCGGTCAGGGCATCGCGATCATCCTGCTCACCGACTTCGGCATGGCCGAGGTGGCGGCGAGCGACGCCGGCGCGGCCTCGGGCCTGGTCAACACCGCCCACCAGCTCGGCGGCTCGATCGGTCTCGCGCTCCTCACCGTCGTCTTCGGTGTCGCCGTCCATCACGAGCCCGCCCCGGCGCCGGTCTCGCAGGCCCATGGGTACGCGCAGGTCTTCACCGTCGCGACGTTCTTCTACGCGGCGGCGGTCGTGGTCGCCCTCGTCATCCACGTCGCCCAGCGCCGGGCCGCCCGGGCCGCCCGGCTGTCGGTGGCGACCGCGGCCTGACGGGCCCGCGAGTTGTGAGGGTCGGTGGGGCGCGGGCGCCTCGCCGGCCCTCACGACTCGGTCAGCACCCCTTCGGAGTCGAGCTCCAGCACCCGCGCCGGCTCGAGCCGCCGGATGAAGTCGTCGTCGTGGCTGACGACCAGGAGGCCGCCGCGGTAGGACCCGAGGGCCTCGACCAGATGCGTCACCGTCGCGACGTCCAGGTTGTTGGTCGGCTCGTCGAGGATGAGGAGCTGGGCCGGCGGCGTCGCAAGCAGCAGCCGGGCGAGCGAGACCCGGAAGCGCTCGCCGCCCGACAGCGTCGAGACCGGCCGGAACACGCTGTCGCCCCGCAACAGCAGCCGGCCGAGCTGGTTGCGGATCGCGCCGGTCTCCATGTCGGGTGCGGCCGCCCGGATGCACTCCAGGGCGCTGGCGTCCTCGTCGAGGCCGTCGAGCCGCTGCGGGAGGTAGCCGAACCGTGGCGTCTCCAGCCAGCCGACCGCCGAGGGGGCGCCTTCCGCGGGCCGAGAGGTCACTTGTTGCGTCATGAGCCGCGCCAGCAGGGTCGACTTGCCCACGCCGTTGGGGCCGACGAGGACGAGCCGCTCCGGTCCCTGGAGCACGTGCTCGCGCTCGTCGCTGCCGACGAGGACGGCCAGGCGGCGGCTGTTCGGCACGTCCGGATCGGGCAGCAGCAGGCTGACGTGCTCCTCCGACCGGACCCGGTCCGCGGCTGCAGCCGCGCGCTCGCGGGCCGCCTCGAGGCGAGCATCCAGGCCGGCGCGCAGCTTCGCCGCGGAGTTCTCGGCCGCTGAGGCGCGGCCGTTCATCACGATCTTCGAGGCGACCCTGTTGGCGCGGGCGGTGGCGGCGTTGCGGGCGCGAGCAGCCAGCTTCGACTCCGCCTCGACCCGCTGCTGTCGCTCGACCTTGACCGCCTGGTCGGCCGAGCGCATCGCCTGTATCGCGGCGGCCTGCTGTCCGTCGAGATAGGCCCGCCACTGCGAGTACGGGCCGCCGAAGACGCTCAGCGATCCTGCGCGGAGCTCGGCGGTCGCGTCCATCTCCTCCAGCAGGGTGAGGTCGTGCGAGACCACGACGAGCGTGCCCCTCCAGCCGCGCACCAGCTCGCGCAGCCGGGTGCGAGCGGTACGGTCGAGGTTGTTGGTCGGCTCGTCCAGCAACGTGACCGGACAGGCCCTCAGCTGAAGACCGGCGATGGCGACGAGCATCGCTTCGCCGCCGGAGATCTCCCCGACGCGACGATCCAGGGACGATCCGCCCAGGCCGAGCGCGGCGAGCGTCTCGGCGGCGCGTGCCTCGATGTCCCAGTCGTCGCCGATGACGTCGTACAGCTCCGGATCGGTCTCGCCCCGGACGATCGCGCGGAGCGCCTCGAGGCGGGGCGCGATGCCGAGCAGGTCGGCGAGGGTGGACTCGGCCGCCAGGGTGAGGGTCTGCGGCAGGTAGCCGACCTCGCCGGTCGTCGAGACCGAGCCGGAGGTCGGGGCGACGAGTCCGGCGATGACCGTCAGCAGGGTCGACTTGCCGGCGCCGTTGTCGCCGACGAGGCCCGTACGGCCGGACGAGAACGTGGCGGACAGGTCGCTGAGCGCGACGGTGCCGTCGGCCCACTCGAGGGTGAGCGAGGACAGGGTGATGCTGGGGAACACGAGAGGACTCCACGGCTGGCTTCGGCGGAAGCGCCGACACCGGAGCCCACGAGGGGTCTCGGAACGGTGTCAGCGCAGGGACTGCGCGGCGAAACCGGTGATGCCCGTCAAGACGACACCTCGTGCTCGGGGGTGGGACGTCCCCACGATACGGAACCGCCCCCGCCAGCGGCCACGCATTTTCCGCGCCCACGCCCGGCGCACGATCCCCACGCTCGCCGACCAGGCCGCGGCGAGGAGCTGCCCGGGCCGGGATCGCGAGCTGGTGGCAGCAGGCCGTCGTTGCGGAGGTGGCGAGATGACACGAGTGCCTGCCCGCGAACGCGGACAGGCACTCGTGGAGGAGAGATCAGCGGTGCTGGTGGCCCTTCGTCGCGTGGCCTGCCCGGGTGCTCTGCCAGGGGAGCCGGTAGGCGCGGTAGCTCACGAATCCCGCCGGGTAGCTCGCGTCGAAGACGACGTCGCCGGCCCGGTCGAACTCGCTCAGGTGCGAGAGCGCGCCCCAGCCGGTGAAGACGTCGCCGTTGCGCAGCAGCTGGGTGTTGCCCTGCGAGGGGGCCAGTGTGGTGGAGGGCTCGTCGTACTCCCGCACGAGGGTCGCCGTGTGGCGGCGGGTGTCGAGCCGGATCGCCAGCGAGCGGCTGCGGTCGAGGGAGGAGAGGGCGTCCGAGCCGGTGTTCGCGGTGCCCGCCGACTCGTTGTCGAAGACCGTGATGAGGCCGTGGCCGTGATCCTCGGCGTCGTGCTGCCAGGCGAAGATCCGCTCGTCGTCGTTGAGCACGGTGCCGTCGGCGGCCTTGAGCGTGAAGGAGCTGTCCTTGCCACCGAGCTTCCAGTTGATGGCACCGGTCCGGCGATCGAGGTCATAGGCGGTCCACGTGTTTCGGGCGTCGACCAGCAGGCCGCCGTGGCTGTCGGGCTTGACCGCGTTGACGTGGAACCAGTCCCACGGGGTGGAGGCGCTGGCCGGCAGCGGCTGGTGGCTCTCCGAGTACGGCACGTGGTCGGCGCTGTTCCACTCGAAGAGGACCTTGCCGGTCCTGATGTCGATCTCCTGCACGACGCCGTTGATCACCGCCTGGTCGGCCGGGCCGCCGATCGAGGTGAGGTCGGCGGTCGACCTCTCGTACGCCAGCACGAGTGCCGTGCCGCGCTTGGTGATGAGGAACTCGTGGCCGTCGGCGCTCTGGCCGTTGCCGGCATGCACCGCGGCGATCTTCTTGTAGTGCGCGTTGTAGATGTAGTCGGTGCCGGTGGCGAGACCGCCCAGGCCGGTGCCCTGCCAGAACGTCAGCACGGGCTTGCCGCGATAGGTCTGGGCGCGGAAGTCGGCGATCGTCGTGCCGGCGTCGGCGGGGTGGTACCAGACCACCCTCTTGCCGTCCGGGCTCAGGATCTCGGCGCCGCTCGCGTAGCTGCTCGAGGTGCCGTACGGGGCGACGAAGATGTCGCCGCCGGCGTGCTTGCCCAGGGTGTTGGTCGTGACGGTGACCGGTGGCGCGGTGGTCTCGCCGGTGGTGCGATGGTGAGGAGTGGCTGCGGTCGCCGGGACGGCGATGGCGAGCGTGAGGGCGGTGGTCGCCGACGCCGCCAGCAGCCCGATCTGCTGGTTCTTGCGCATGTTCTGCATCTCCTGTTGTCAGTGTGACTATGTCTAGTGACTAACAGGACTATAGGGAGATGCTGAAGAGCGCGTCCATGCCGTCCGGGATCCGGTCAGCGTGCCCGCAAGTGGTCCGGAACGGTCGACTCCTCGACGTCGCCGCCGTCGAGCGGAGCCCGCTCCTCGCTCGCGGTGCGCCGTGCGTCGGCGTCCGCCCACAGCTCCAGGAGCTCGGCCGGCCAGACGATCTCGGCGGGCGCGGCCAGCTCGTCGCGCGTCCACCAGTGGTGCGCCGTCATGAGCACCTGCTCCTCCGGCGTGTGTCCGGCGTCGGAGACGTCGAACGCCGGCACCCAGCACGCGAAGAAGACGTCCTCCTGCTCGATCACCACGTCGGTGTAGCCGTGCACCACGCGACGGGTCATCACCGGTCCGACCAGGTCGTCCTCGGTGATCACGGCGCCGGACTCCTCGAACAGCTCGCGCACCGCGGCCGCCCGGTCGGACTCGCCCGGGTCGATCCCGCCGCCGGGCGTGATCCACCAGTGCGCGTCGTCCAGACCCGGGTCGGTGTCGCGGAAGAGCAGCAGCCGGTCGCGGTCGTCGACGAGCAGGACCCGGGCCGTACGTCGGACGCGGCGCGGGCGCTGCGTGGGCGGGACCGCCTTGAGGGTCCGGGCCGGCTCGGGCGTGCTCACGAGAGCACCGTCGCCGGGAAGAGCTCGGTGCGGGCGACCACCCGGTCGCGCAGGTCGGAGAGGGCGAGTCGTCTGGGGTCCTCGAGGTAGGAGTCGAGGGCGTCCTGGTCCTCGAACTGGAAGAGCTGCACCTCGCGGGGGCCGGTCGCGCCGTCCTCACCGCGCACCCGCTGGAGCACCGTGCCGCGATGCTCCGGCACGAGGGCGAGCACCTGGTCCTCGTACGCCGCGAGCCCGTCCTCCTGCCCGGGCAGGGCCCAGAGGAAGCAGCAGACGGTGAGCGCCATCAGGCGCGGGTGAGGCGGACGACCGGGATCACCCGGATGCCGGCGGTCTTCTCGGCGTACTCCCCGAAGCCGGGCATCCGCTCGACCTGCGCGGCGTAGATCCGGTCGCGCTCCTCGCCGCTGACCTCGGAGACCGTCACCGGATAGGTCTCGGTGCCGACCTCCACGGTCGTCGTCGGCGCAGCGACGAGGTTGCGGTACCAGTCCGGGTCGTCCGGTGCGCCGCCCTTGGAGGCGAAGACGAAGATCTCGTCCGCCGAGGATCCCGGCAGGTAGACCAGGGGTGTCACCCGCTCGGTGCCGCTGGTGCGGCCGGTGTGGTGCAGCAGCACCATCGATGCTCCCTCGAAGGGCCCGCCGACGCGGCCCTCGTTGGCTCGGAACTCTTCGATGATCCCCGCGTTCCAGTCGCTCACCCGATCATCCTGGCACCCTGGACAAGTAGGCACCAGCGATCTGGACCGGTGCCTCGCCGGTGGGAGGGCGCCGGGTGGCACCTGGCTGCCGACCGGGCCGGCCGGGTCACGGGTCACGGTGTCACTCCGCCGTTGCGACAGCGGCGAGGAGGTCGACCGGCTGGTGTCGGTGGAGCCCGGCCTGATCGCCTATGTCACCGCCCGCGAAGGCCTGAGGACTCCATCCGCTCGTTACCCTCGACGCATGAGCCGACGCCTGCCTGCCGCTGTACTCGGACTGACGCTGGGAGCAACGCTGCTCGCGCCCGGGTGTGCTCTCGCACGGACGGTGGACGGGCCGCACGCCCCGACCGTGACCCCGACCGTGACCCCATCCGCTTCGGCGGCCCACGCTCGGAGGAGCCTGCCGACGCAGGCGGCCTGGCTCGCTGACACCCGGCGCGCGTTGAAGGGCGCCAACCACTACCTCACGGTCCGGGCCGCACGGGCCGTGGACCCCGGCGCGCTGGCGATCGTCCTCGACATCGACAACACGTCGCTCCAGTCGCAGTACGCCTGGCCGCAGGCCGTCCCGGCCACCCGCCGGGTCGCCCGCCACGCCAACGCCCTGGGCATCCACGTCTTCTTCGTGACCGGCCGGCTGCAGCGCGGACTCGGCTCGGTGACGCCGGAGCTCACCGCCGCCGGCTACACGTACGACCGGGTCTTCGGGCGCAAGCCCGGTGAGGACCTCGTCCACGAGAAGTCGCGCCACCGCACCACGATCACCCGCAAGCTCGGCTTCACGATCGTCGCCGACATCGGCAACCACACCACTGACCTCACCGGCCCCTACACCGGCCGTACCTACAAGCTGCCCGACTACGGCGGCGCCCTCTCCTGACCGCCTGGAGGTCCGGTCCCGGAGGTCGAGCCCGGGGTCGAGCCCGGAGGTCGAGCTTGTCGAGACCCCGCCGGCTCAGGCGCGCGGGGCGAGCAGCGCGCTGACCGCATCGGTCGCAGCGTCGAGCAGCGACTCGGGGTCGCGGCCCTCCTCGAGTGCGGTGGCGATCAGCTCGCGCAGACCGCCGAAGACGACGATGCCCAGCTCGCGGGTCGGCGGACGTACGCCCGCGCGCTGCAGGTCCGGAGTGTCCGCGAGCGCCTGCATGAGGTCGACGAAGACGGCCATCCCGGCCCGGACCAGCTCGCGGCCCTCGTCGCCGAGCGCGGGCACGGCCCGGAACCAGTTCAGGAACAGGTGCGGCTCGGCCTGCACCAGGCTCAGCAGCGCGCCGACACCCTGACGGATCTGGTGCTGCCAGGGCGCGCTCGGGTCGACGGCGCCGGCGATGCGGCTGCTCAGCTCGGCGTTCGAGAGCCTCAGCAGCGCGACGAAGCAGTCGTGCTTGTCGGCGAACTCCTCGTAGAACGTCCGCTTCGAGGTCCGGGCGTGGCGGACGACGTCGGCGACGGTGACGTCGGCGTACGACCGCTCGCGCAGCGCGTCCGACAGCCCGGCCAGGAGCCGGGTGCGGTGGTCGAGCACGGTGACGGTCACTCGCCCACCTTAGGGGCGGCGGCCGGAGGCTCTGGTCAGATCCCCGTCGGCGGGGTAACTTCGACAGAGCCCGTGGTACGGCTGCGTACCACCGATCAGGAGGAGCCCGCGATGACGCTGCTGGAACCCGTCGTGAAGCCGCTCGTCGACCAGGTGAAGAGGCCGGTGCGCTGGGGCGCGGGCCACGTCCTGCCGCGCACGTACTTCCGCGCCGCCGCCAAGCGGGGCGACCTGCAGGGCGTGCTCATCGCCAAGGCGCCCGGTGCGCACACCTTCGAGCTGCTCGATCTCTTCGAGGAGGCGCGGGCGCAGGGGCCCGTCTACAGCGGCCGGCTCACCAACATGGCGGTCGACCACGCCGCGGTGAAGGACGTGCTGACCAGCAACGACTTCCACACCGGCATGCCGAGCGCGGCCGCCGGGACGCTCGCGAAGGTCGCCCGCTGGGCGGCGCTCGACGTGATCAGCCCGGTCGAGCCGCCGTCGCTGCTCGTCACCGATCCGCCGGACCACACCCGCTACCGCAAGCTCGTCACCCGGGTCTTCTCGGTCAAGGCGGTGCAGCGGCTGACCAGCCGCACCGAGGAGATCGCCGCGGGACTCCTCGACGACATCGAGAAGCGGCTCGCCGACGCGCCGGTCTCAGGGACCGACACCGAGCCGATCGACCTGGTCGAGACCTACTGCGCCCTCCTGCCGGTGACCGTGATCGCCGAGATCCTCGGCGTCCCGATGGAGGATCGCGCCAAGGTGCTCGAGTTCGGCACCGCTGCCGCGCCCAGCCTCGACCTCGGCCTCGACTGGCGGACGTTCCAGCAGGTCGAGAGCGGGCTGCGCGAGTTCGACGCGTGGCTCACCGACCACCTCGAGCAGCTGCGCCGTACCCCCGGCGACGACCTGCTCAGCGAGCTCGTCGCCGCCCAGGAGGACGGCGTCGGACTCACCGCGCACGAGCTGAAGTCGACCGCCGGGCTGGTGCTCGCGGCCGGCTTCGAGACCACCGTCAACCTGCTCGGCAACGGCATCGCGCTGCTGCACGACCACCCCGACCAGCTCGCCCTGCTGCGCGAGGACCCGAGCCTGTGGTCCAACGCGACCGACGAGATCCTGCGCTACGACCCTCCGGTGCTGCTGACCGGCCGGATCGCGGCCGCCGACACCGAGGTCGGCGGCAAGCAGATCCCGCGCGGCGGCCTGGTCACGACCGTGCTCGCGGCGGCCAACCGCGACCCGAAGGTCTTCGCCGATCCGGCCCGCTTCGACGTCACCCGCGAGAACGCCAAGGACCACGTCTCGTTCAGCGCCGGGCGACACTACTGCCTCGGCGCGGCGCTTGCCCGGATGGAGGGCGAGGTCGGCCTGCGGATGCTCTTCGAGCGCTTTCCCGAGCTCGCGATCGCCCCCGGTGCCACCCGACGCCCCACCCGCATCCTGCGTGGGTACGAGACGCTGCCCGTGCGGCTGCGCTAGTCGGGTCGGTTCATCGAGGTATGCAGGTCAACCGACACTTCCCGTGCGGAACTCACCGTGGGAAGTGTCGGTTCGGCTGCATACCTCGCCCGACCAGCAGCTACGACGCCACCGATCGCGAAGCCCGACGGCGCGAACGTGACGACGTTGAGCTCACCGCCGAGGACCGACTGGCAGAACTCCATGGCCGCCCCGGGCCTCGGTCGTGAAGGAGAGGTGCGGATTGAGGAGCGATCCCCTGGTCTCGACGGTAGTTCTCTCTACGCCTCGGCAGTAGGCAGCACGTAGGTCGCGTACTGCTCGCGCAGGGTCTTCTTGGAGAACTTGCCGACCGACGTCTTCGGCACCTCGTCGATGAAGGCCACGTCGTCCGGGACCTGCCACTTGCCGATCCGCTCGGCGAGCCAGCCCAGCAGCTCCTCGCGCTCCAGCGTCGCGCCGTCGCGGACCACGACGCAGGCCAGCGGACGCTCGCCCCACTTCGGGTGCGGCAACGCGATCACGGCCGCCTCCTTCACCGCGGGGTGCCCCATGATCTGGTTCTCGAGGTCCACCGAGCTGATCCACTCGCCGCCGGACTTCACCAGGTCCTTCGTACGGTCGACGATCTTGATGTAGCCCAGCGGCGTGATGGCGGCGACGTCGCCGGTCCGCAGCCAGCCGTCGGGGGAGAAGGAGTCACCCGGCTCGTCCGTCTTGTAGTACTGCTTCACGACCCACGGCCCGGTGACCTCGAGGTCACCGGAGGCCTCGCCGTCCCAGGGCAGCTCCTCGCGGCTGATCGCGTCCACGATCCTCGCCTGCACGCCCGGTGCGATCAGGCCGGCGGTGGAGCGGATCTCGATCTCCTCCTCCTCCGACGTGATCTCGCTGCGCATCTGGGTGACGCTGCCGAGCGGCGACATCTCGGTCATGCCCCACGCCTGCGTGATCGGTACGCCGATCGCGTCGCGCCACGCCTCCGAGAGCGACACCGGTACGGCGGAGCCGCCGCAGATCACTGCGCGCAGCGCCGACAGGTCGTGCTCCTTGAGCAGCGGCACCGCACCCATCCAGATCGTCGGCACGCCGGCCGCGACGGTGACCTTCTCCGCGGCGATCAGGCTGACGATGCCGCTGGGGGAGAGGTCCGGGCCGGGCATGACGAGCGAGGCGCCGCCCATCAGCGGCGAGTGCGCGAAGCCCCAGCCGTTGGCGTGGAAGAGCGGCACGACCGGCAGGAGTCGGTCACCGTCGGTCATCCCGAAGACGCTGGTGGTGAGCGAGGCGATCGCGTGCAGCCACTGCGAGCGGTGGGTGTAGACGACGCCCTTGGGGTGGCCGGTGGTGCCGGAGGTGTAGCAGATGCCCGCGGCGGTGAGCTCGTCCGTGACGCGTCCGCGCAGGTCGGCGGGGGTGGCATCCGCCATCAGGTCGTCGTAGTGCTTGATCCTCGGATCGTCGGGGATCGGCGTCGGCACGCCGTCGTCCATCACCACGACGTGCTTGAGCGTGGTGAGCTGCGGCAGCACCGGGGTGAGCAGGCCGAGCAGCGAGCGGTCGACGAAGACGGCCTCGTCCTCGGCGTGGTTGAACGTGTAGATCAGCTGCTCGGGGAAGTAGCGGATGTTGCCGGTGTGCAGCACCCGGCCGGTGCCCGGCACGGAGTAATAGAGCGCCAAGTGGCGGAAGGTGTTCCACGCGAAGCTGGCGACCCGGGCGTCCTCGGTGAGGCCGAGCCTGTCCAGCACGGTCGCCTGCCTGCGTACCTCCACCCCCAGATCGGCGAAGGTCGCACGGTGGATCCCGGTCGCTGTCCTCGTGACGATCTCCCGGGTGGCATACACCTTCTCGCCGCGCTCGAGGATGGCCGTCGTGGTCAGGGGCGCGTCCTGCATCAGTCCCAGCATGGGCACATCGTGACGTGCTGTGTGCTGGGTCACAAGGAGATCG
This sequence comes from Nocardioides sp. JCM 18998, assembly GCF_055391535.1. Classification (NCBI taxonomy): domain Bacteria; kingdom Bacillati; phylum Actinomycetota; class Actinomycetes; order Propionibacteriales; family Nocardioidaceae; genus Nocardioides; species Nocardioides sp. JCM 18998. The sequence goes on along the minus strand of NZ_AP043886.1, from coordinate 1,339,421 downwards.
GGTCACTCGTGCGCAGAATCGTGATCCCGCCCGTGTGATCCCGAGGCTCGCCCCGCTCGCGCGTCGAGGCCGGTCAGAGGTAGAGGCCGCTGCTGGTGCCGGGCTCGCCCGGCGTCTGCTGCTGGCCGTGCTGCTGCGGCGCCTCGCCGGGCTGGCCCATCGGCGAGATGCCCATCCCGGCCGGCAGACCGCGGCGGATCTGCTCGAACTGCGCCCGCGCCGCCATCTGCTGGGCGTAGATCGCGGTCTGGATGCCGTGGAAGAGCCCCTCGAGCCAGCCGACCAGCTGGGCCTGCGCGATCCGCAGCTCGGCCTCCGACGGGGTGCGCTCGTCGGAGAACGGCAGGCTCAGCCGCTCCAGCTCCTCGACCAGCTCCGGCGCGAGGCCCGACTCCAGCTCCTTGATCGAGGAGCGGTGGATCTCGGCCAGCCGGTTGCGGGAGGCCTCGTCGAGCGGAGCCGACTTCACCTCCTCGAGGAGCTGTCGGATCATCGCGCCGATCCGCATGACCTTCGCCGGCTGCTCCACCAGCTCGGTGATGTCGCGGTCGGCGTCATCGCCCTCAGCGGATGTCATCGTCACCGGCTGACCGTCGGGCCCGATCACCATCACCTGCTGCTCCTCACTCATGCTCCCCACAGTAGTCAGAGGGTCTAGAGCGAGAGCAGGATCTTTCCGGCGTGCTCGCCGCCGTCCATCCGCCGGTGAGCCTCGGCGACCTGCTCGAGAGGGAGTACGGCGTCGATGACCGGCTGCACCTCGCCGCCCGCGATCAGCGGCCAGACGTGCTCGACCACCGAGGCGCAGATCGCCGACTTGCCCTCGACGGGGCGCGAGCGCAGCGTCGTGCCGATGACCGCGGCGCGCTTGCGCATGAGGGCGTTGATGTCGAGCTCGGCCGTCGTGCCGCCCTGCATCCCGATGATCACCAGCCGGCCGGAGTCGGCGAGCGCGTCGATGTTGCGGGCGAGGTACTTGGCGCCCATGTTGTCCAGGACGACGTCGACGCCTCGGCCGTCGGTGTGGTCCTTGATCACCTGCTCGAAGGTCTCCTCGCGGTAGTCGATCACCACGTCGGCGCCGAGCGCGGAGCACAGGGCGCGCTTCTCGGGCGTGCCGGCGGTGGTGAAGACCCGCGCCCCGAGGTGGTGGGCGAGCTGGATCGCCATGGTGCCGATGCCGCCGGCACCGCCGTGCACCAGGAGCGACTCGTGCGGGCGCAGCGCGCCGACCATGAAGACGTTGGACCAGACCGTGCACGCGACCTCGGGCAGCGCGGCGGCCTCGACCAGGCCGACGCCGTCGGGGATCGGCATCACCTGGCCGGCCGGTGCGACGACCTGGGAGGCGTACCCGCCACCCGCCAGGAGCGCGCAGACCCGGTCGCCCACCTGCCACGTGGTGACGCCTCCGCCGAGGGCGGCGATCGTGCCGCTGACCTCCATCCCGATCACGTCGGAGGTGCCGGGCGGCGGCGGGTAGAAGCCCATCCGCTGCAGCAGGTCGGCGCGGTTGAGACCCGCGGCCGCCACCTCGATCAGCACCTCCCCCGGTCCGGGCGCCAGGTCGGGCAGCTCGGTGACGGTGAGGACCTCCGGTCCTCCGGGCTCGCTGGCGACGACGGCACGCATGCCTCCACCCTAGGCAGACCACCCGCACCGCGTACGCGGTGGCTCAGGCCTCGAGCTCGCCGGGGTTGTCCAGGGCGGTGTCCTCGCCGAAGTCGAGGTCGGTCGCGTCCTCCTCGTCTCCGGCGGCGCCCTCGTCGTCCGGGACGCCGCCGGCGGGCCTGTCCCAGCGCTCGGCGAGCGCCTGGGCGACCCCGGCGAGTCGCTCGGTCTCGGTGGGATCCGCGTCGGCCCGGCCGACGGCGACGCCGAGGAGGTAGGCCGAGATCGGGGCGGCCACCCGCACCACGTTGTCGGCAACCACCTTGGTCAGGTCGAGGACGAGCCCCTCGTCGACGTCGGTGTCGATGTCGAGGGCGTCGCACAGCTCATCGATCCAGTCGTGCAGGTTCACGGGCTCAAGCCTTACTCAGGTCGGTCCACGTGTCGATGTCCTCGTGCTCGCGACCCTGCGAGGGCACCGATGCCAGCGTCAGTCCGTCGAGCAGCCTGCGCAGTGGAAAGTCGTGCTGCTCCTCGTAGCCCGGTCGCACGTCCGCCAGGCGCGCTGTGTCCAGCACCATCGCGAGCTGCCAGCGGCCGTCCGGACCGACCAGCCACGAGCCGTCGACCGCGTTGCGGCTCCTCGGGTCGCCGTCCTCCGGTGCGGCCGCGGACAGCAGTCGGCGCCAGGTGCCGTGGTGCACGTACGGCATGTCGACCGCGAGCACCCCGACGTGGCGCGGCACCGTGACGAGCGAGTCGAGGCCGGTGAGCAGGCCCGCCACCGGGCCGCCGAACCGCGGGCTCTCCCGGACGAACGTGGCCGGGCGCTCGCTCGGCACCGGATCGCCGACCACGACGACCTCGCGCGCGTCGATCACCCCGTCCAGCGCCCACTGCAGCAGGGTGCGCCCGCCGACCTCGATGCCGGCCTTGTCGACGCCGTCCAGCCGGCTGGCCCGGCCGCCCGCGAGGATGATCGCTGCCCAGGGTTCCCACACGCCTCCCATCCTGCGACACCTCACCACCGCCGCGCGATGATGGGCGCCATGACCTGGACCACGCTCAACGTCGCCCTCGTGCAGGAGCCGGCCGGCCTCGACCCGGCCGCCAACCGGGCACGGCTCGGCGAGCTGACGCCCGACGGCGCGAACCTGGTCGTCTTCCCCGAGGTCTTCCAGCGCGACTTCGGGAAGCCGGGCGAGCCGCTGGAGCCGTACGCCGAGTCCACCGATGGCGCGGGAGCCGACTTCGCCGAGCAGGTCGGACAGGCCGCCGCCGCGCATCGCACGACCGTGATCGCCGGGATGCTGGAGCGCTCGCCGGAAACGCCGGAGCGGCCCTTCAACACCCTGATCATGCGAGGCGGAACCCGCGGGGACTATCGCAAGATCCACCTCTACGACTCGTTCGGCTACCGGGAGTCCGACGTCCTGGCGCCCGGTGACCTGGGCCCCACCGTGGTCGAGGTGCTCGACGAGGAGGGCAACGCGGTCCCCGTCGGCCTGATGACCTGTTACGACCTGCGCTTCCCCGAGCTCGCCCGGGCGCTCGTCGAGGCCGGCGCCGAGGTGCTCGTCGTACCGGCGGCGTGGGTCGCGGGGGAGCGCAAGGTCGACCACTGGCGCACGCTGCTGCGCGCCCGGGCGATCGAGAACACCGTGTACGTGGTCGCCTGCGGCCAGCCCGCGCCGCGCTACTGCGGGCACTCGATGGTGGTCGACCCGATGGGCGACGTGATCGCCGAGGCCGGACCTGACCGGGCCGTGATCACTGCCTCACTCTCCCGCGTGGAGCTGGTCGAGGCCCGTCGCGTCAATCCCTCGCTGGTCAACCGGCGCATGTAGCCTCCAACCCCATGAGCAGCGCCCGGTCCCGTCGTTCCACCCGGGAACCGAGGACCGCTGGACGGGTCGGCGGGCGCCTCGGACGGCGATCGCAGACCACCCTGTGGTCCGGCGTCTGCGTGGTCGGCATCGCCGGCATCCTGGTCGCGGTGCTCGGGTTCCACGAGGCGGTCTTCGGCGGCATCGGGGCGGTGGCGATGTCGGTCGCGTACAGCTATGGCCTCGCCGCCCGTACGGGCGGACGCCCCTTCGTCGCCGGCCTGCTCGCCCTCGCTCTCGGCGTGGCGGTCTTCGTGGTCGACTCCGATCCGATGCGGACCGGCGCCGCAGTACTGATGGCCGTGATCGCGGCCGTCTTCGCCGTGATGGGCACGACGCCGGCTGTCACGTTCCCGAGGGCGGCGCGCGAGTGCGCGATCGCCACCTTCACCGCGACGATCGGCTCGCTCGCGGCCATCGGCTACGCGCCGGTGGTGACCGTCAACCGCTTCCAGTACGCCACCCTCGCTCTGGCGCTGGTCTGCACCTTCCTGCTCGTCTTCCGGCTCGGCGCGGGCCTGCACGGCCTCGGCAGGCGCGGCCTCGCGACCGTGGCCGGCGGCGGCTTCCTGCTGCTCGCGACCCTGCTCTACGCCGAGGCGATCCGCCGCTACGGCACCCCCGGCCTGATCGGCTCGCTGCGCGACGGCGTGGTCTGGCTGCGCGACCACCTGGGCGGCTACCCGCGCCCGATCGAGGCGCTCCTCGGGGTGCCCGCTCTGGCCTGGGGAACCCACATGCGCGCTCGTCGACGGCAGGGCTGGTGGGTGTGCGCGTTCGGCGTGGCGGCCACCGCGCCGATGGCGACGACGTTCATCAACCCCGAGGTCTCGATCATCGAGGGCCTGCTCTCGATCGCCTACAGCCTCGTCGTCGGCCTGCTGATCGGCTACGTCGTGATCGGCGCCGACCTGTACCTCACCGGCGGACGCGCGGCGCGCGGCGCTCGTGGTGGTCGCGGCCGGGCTGGCCGGGGTGGCGGAGGTCGTCGGCGGGCGGAGCCGGTCGAGCCGGAGCCGACCCCGGTCGCCGGAGGGGGCCGCCGGGCCGCGCGCCAGGCCGAGGAGGCCGCCGCCGTACGCCCCGAGCCGCGCCGCACCCAGGCGCTGCTCTGAGCGAGCTGTCACGGCGAGAGCGCCGAACTGTCACCGTGACACTTCGGGGCGTGAGTGACAGTTCAAAGTGTCACGTGAGCCTCGAACTGTCACCGTGACAGTTCGAAAGTGTCACGGTGACACTTTCGGCGGACCGTCTGCCGGCCCCGTGCCGTCGGACCGGCTCGAGCCGCTCCACCGGCGCCGCCCGCAGCTCGTCGCGCGCCGCCGCGCAACGACGTGCGGGCGTACGGACGCGGCCTCGGCTGCTCCCACGAGGGCGGTCAGCTCGGTGCGCATCGCGGCGTGCGACGCCGTGCGCTGATGCGTCGAGCATCGAGTCGAGACCCATCGGCGGCCTTCCTCGGGAGTGGGTTCACTCCCTCCATGTCCGCCTGGGCCTCGAGTGTCCAACGTCGTGTGGCGGGCTCACGACACAAGCCGTTGACCTGCGTGAACGGAGCGACAAACCGGGTGCTTCCCCGACACATCCGACCGTTTTCCCCGATTCGATGCATCGGCCGGCTCCGAAAGTGCCATGCACGAAGAAGTCGAAGCGTCATCTCCGGGTGCACCCGCTAGCCATCCGTGGTCGCACAATCTGGGTCGGCTGTCGCCATCCGTGCGACTGGCGGCTACCGTGGTGGTCGTCGAGGGCAGTAGCTCTCGGAAGTGGTGAGTGTAGGAAGTCTCCGAGATGTAAGAACCCCTTGAGGGCAGTCTCATGAGTTTGGTACCCGATGTGATCCCGTGCCAGAACAGATCAGAGGTTTCTAGCCTTGCTGGCCCGCGCGACCATTGGCCCTGGGTTCGTCGGGGCCTTCGTGTTCCGGGTGGCCGGTGGATCGATTGAAGCGGAGATGCGGTCTTCACGGACGGCTTGAGTGCCTGGCACGGGCCCAGCAGGAGGCGAAGGAGTCCCCTCGGCGTCCGGCAGATCGTCCGGGCGTGGCGCCAGGTCATCTGTGGATTCGGCCGAGCGCACTCTCCCGCGTGCGTCGGTACTCGTGGCTCTAATCGCTGAACCCGGCAGCGATTGGCGTGCGCCGGCCTCGACGCGAGAGAGCTGACGACCGCCGCGGTGAGCGCTGCCCGTGGCGAGGCACTGCCGCTCTGGCCATCGATGTTGCAACGCGATGGCGGAGCCACACACGCCGCCAAAAGAGGATAGGTCACGTTGATGTGCAGTGCGCAGCCGCCGCTCGGGCGGGCACTGGTTGACCGCCCAGGAGTCGCCGACGTGACGGTCAAGTTCCGCGTCCACCTCTGCGCATTTTGAGTCGCAGCACAGAAGCCGGGTCGAGACGGCGTATGACGTATGACCGTGGATCAGGCGACCTGAAAGAAGCCGATGGTCTAGACACTCCAGTTTCGTTGGTAACGACTGGGTCATGACCGGAAACTAGGCCAGTGTACGGGCGATCTGAAGCTGCGCAGCGATGTTCGAATCCCGCACGTCTGAATAGTCAAAAAGTTGGGCCGTGTGCCGTGGTGCTGAACGCACGTGCACGCAAATGGTTTAACAAAATACATTCCACTCTAAAGGATGGCTGTCTATGAAGATGAAGCACCTCGCCGTCGCCATCGCTGCGACGATGTTCGCAGCAGCACCCGCCTCGGCGATCGCGGCAAACGTGTCCTCAAACGATGGAAAGGGTACCCAATTCATCACCACCGAGTACGGGTGCGGATCACTCACCCGCGGACAGCTGCAGTCGACCTCCGGAAACCCGGTCTACTACAGCGGTACGGTCGTATATGACAACGACCTCGATGAAGACTTTGGGCGCCACACGTCGGACACCACGTCGAGCACCCTCGTGGGTCGCTACGGCACGGTCGGCACAACCGCCACCTACTGTGGCGCGGACGGCGTCAAGGTGAAGATCTGTCGGAACAAGAACAACCTCCCCGACTCCTGTGGAAGCTTTACGGCGGCTCTTCGGCCGTAAGTCCGCCGCACATTGCCTTTGCGGAGCGACTCGGCGCTCCGCAAAGGCTTCTGCAGTGTGAACGTTAAGGACGTGCATTCGTGACCCAAGCATCAAGTTCTAGCTCATTGTGCGCTAACGAGATTACGCACAAGCGCGGGCGTAAGGAAGTATTGACGAACATTAGCGCCGAATTCCCGACAGGCGTGACGGCGCTACTGGGTCCGAACGGCGCCGGCAAGACAACATTGATCGGTATCCTGGCTGGCGTCATCAAGCCGACCTCAGGCACTACCGAACTCTGCGTCGACGGCGATAATATCAAGGCACGGCAGCGCGCACGTCAGGTCGGTTGGCTACCGCAGGCGTTCGGTTATCCCTCGCGAATGCGCGTCGTCGATTTCCTCAGGTATGCAGCATGGCTAAAGGAAGTGCCAACGAAGGATCTAGCGGCCTCAATCGAGAGGGCGGTCGACGCAACGGATATATCCGCCGCGACCGCGCGCCGGATGGGGGAATTGTCCGGGGGCACCTTGCGTCGCGTTGGCTTGGCTGCTGCAACCGTTCACAGCCCAGAGGTACTTCTGCTTGACGAGCCTACTGCCGGGCTAGATCCGGTGCAGCGTGCGAACTTCCACATGCTCGTGCGGAACCTGGCGCAAGATACCATCGTCGTTTTTGCCACCCATCTGCTTGAGGACGTCGCTGCCGTCGCCGACAAGGTAGCCGTGGTTTCGTCCGGCGCAATCGTCTGGCGAGGCTCGCCGGAGGACCTTGCGACCCGCGCGAAACACGATAGCCACTCAAACGGGCTGGATGCTCTTCGCGATGGTCTTTTCGGAGTTATTGAAGAGGTCGCGGAGTGATGAAAATCCCACGGGTAAACAGTCTTCCCATGAGTTTGCTCAGTTATGCCGTCGTGGCCCTAGTCGCCGCCGCGACGAGCGCAGCGTCCCTAGTGGCGAGTTCGGCACAATGGATGGGCTCGTGGGGAGAGACAGGTGCAGCCATTGAGGATGCGACGATCATCGCGTACCCACTCGTTGCCGGTCTCACCGCGTGGATCTGTTCCGCACCGGCCCGAAGGAACTTTCGCCAACTGATTCTCACGTCGAGCCGGGAGCGCGTGGAGATTGAAGCGCGCGCGGTCTTCTCCCTTGGAGCATGTGCCGCCGCGGGCGCCCTCTTTTCGGCGCTGATCGCCTTGGCAATCACAGCTTTGACTGCTTCGTACGGCTATCCGCCTCTGATGTCGGTCCTCATTACCTCGCTCGGGTACGTCGCTTGCGCGGCCTTTGGGTCGCTGGCATCCAAGGTCGCGCCCTCATACTTTGCAGTAGCGGCTAGCGTAGTGCTTCTCTATGTGCTGCAAATCTTCGCGGATTCGGGAAACCCATCACTCTCATTTCTTGCTGGCGTAGAAGTTGCTGATTCGCGCGAGCGTACGTATCGTCAGACTGCATTGTGGATGCTTTCGATGCGGGGAGCCTTGATATTCGTATTGGCCGCTCTTCTTGTGGCGATCGCATCTCGCAGCTCGCAGTTGGCCAGCACGGCCGCAGCAGTCGCTTGTCTGATCGCGTCACCTTTGCTGTTTGTTGGCGCGGATGGAATGAGCGTTGTGCCGTCGTCCATGCAGGCGACGTGTCGAGCCTACGATGACGGAATCAAAATATGTATGACCGCCGCGAGGATGCACACTGCAGACGCAGTTCACACATATGCCGCCCGAGAGCTCGCCTGGCTGAAGGGAATGAGCCCAAACGGAGTTACATTAGACGAGGTCAACGTTTCGAAGTCGGGGACCGTCGTCATCTCGAAGGATGACCACGTCACCATACCTTTTGAGGTGGCGAATGGCGTCCATGGAGAAGCGCACGTAGTGAATGGCGACCAGCTGATGGCCAACATTTCCATGACACTTTTGCGAGAAAACTGCACGGGCGCTGGTGCAAATGACGCAAGCGGACGACCGGTGGCTCGAACGGTGGACGTCATGCAATATTGGCTGATGCGAAAGCTCGGAATCAAAACCGACGGTTCGGACATGTTCGGGGCGCCGGCTCTCGATCCCACCATCCTCGACTATTCGCCAGTATCCGCGTTTCAACGAAGCTGGGACGCATTGGACTCGAACTCACGGTCGCGTTGGTACGCTGAGCATCGCGCCGATGTCGTCAATTGCACTGTCTCTCCTCAAAGTCTGAGCTGAGCGCATTGATTCGTCTTGTTGCGATATCGCGCGGAGTCAGGAGCTCGACGATCCTCTTTCTTGGGATCTCAATAGCTATTGCTTTCGTGGCCTCGGGTGTGGGACTATCGCTGCGATCGCACGCCGACTTTCAGATGCGAGGGAGAATTCTTGACAGCGGAGTTCTCGCCGGCCTCAGTGCTCCGGCAGTCGTACTGACATCATTAATCTCGGACCGTAGCAACTGGCTTCTAATTGGCCGATCACGCCCCATCGTGTCGTGGCGTTTTGCATGGGTCTCTATCTTGGCATGCGTAAGCGTGGTAATCGGCGCTGCTATCGCGTTAGCCCTCCCTCGCCAAGTGGACCCGCACTTGGTCTTCGCGGACTTCGTATTTCTGTGCCTCGCCGGCTGGCTGACGGCGATCTTTTCTGGGGGTCGCTTAGCCTGGATTGCGCCAGTAGTCATAGCGATCGTATCTTCTTCGCCGGGCGTTTTGCCTATGCGCTTCAATTACCTTGTGAATGCGGATAATGTTGGACCGATTCTGCTGGTGGATATTCTGGTGTACTTGGCGCTCGCTTTGATGTTCAGCTCGTTTGACGATTACTCGTTTGTGCGAGCGCCTGCCGAGCATGATGAGTAGTTCGCGTTTCGCTGGCGACGGCTGGGCAGGACCGCCAAAGTCGCAGCCGCAAGGGGATTCCGGAGGACGGTCCGTTTCGGAACCGGGTCCGCGGTACGTGCCACCGACTCATTGGGATCGTCGATGTCGCCACGCCGCGCACCGCAAGCGCCGCTCGTGACTCTCACCTAGAACGCACGGTTCACGAGAGGCGGCCGTGACGCTCAGTCGGCGAGCCACCCGAGTTCCTGACGAGGTGCCAGGAGACGCGGCACACCGCAACCCACCTCAATGCGAGAAATATTCAGGCTCACGTCCCCATGTGATCTACGCAAGCCTACCGTTCTTCGTCCATCCTGGACCGAGCCAGTCGCTGGAATCGCTCGTGGGCAGATGGCACCCTGGAACTGTGGCAGCAGATGGCTACTCATGGGCCAGCAGCGCGAGGGCCCGTAGAGTCATGTTGGGTAATCGCTCACGTGACACGAAGCCCGAGTTGGCGGTGCGCCGTCAGCTCCACGCGATGGGGCTTCGTTATCGCGTCGCCTATCGTCCAGTGCCGTCGGTGAGGCGGACGGCGGACGTGGTTTTCACACGTTGGCGGGTTGCCGTATTCATCGATGGCTGCTATTGGCATGCATGCCCGCGTCATGGAACCGTTTCGAAGTCAAATACAGAGTATTGGACCAAGAAGTTGGAGCGCAACGTCGCTCGTGACGCCGACACCACAGTGAAGCTCACCGAGGCGGGTTGGGTCGTCTTGCGGTTCTGGGAGCACGAGGACCCCAAGGAAGTTGTCGAGGTGATAAGGCAAGCGCTCCTAGTCGCAGGGGCCTTCCCATCCTGAACAGAATCACATGCCAGTGCAGCCGCCCTCCTAATCCTGCTTTCCTGCAATCAGGGTTACCGGGCTCCAGCGCGATATCGGTAGACGGCACGAAAATTCTCGATGTCCTGCTTGCTCACTCCAGACATCGCAGGCGCGGTGGCATCCCCGACAAGCCCGCGCAGTGCGTAGCTCATCTCCTTATCGGTGAGGAACGGGACGTGGATCTCGATCGGGTCGGCAAACCGATCGCGTACGAAGTCGAGGTCATCGAACCTGCAGAGCTCGGCCGCTGAGGCGGTCACTCGGTCGACGATCAATCCACCCCAGGTTTGCATGGGTGAAGCATCCGCATACTGGAAGTCAAACAGTTGCCGGATCGGCTCGCCATAAGCCTCGCGGCACGCACTAGATGCGTGCTGCTCCATGATTCGCTTCTGTTCGCGGGCCGCGCCCCAAGCCTTCATGTCTCGCTGTACCAGGTTGGCGTCGACAAAGCGTCCCAGGTTCTTCTGCAGGTTGGGGAGACGATCGCTCAACTTCGTACTGACGCCGGCGTTCACGCTCACGATCAACACGCTTCCGGGCCTTGCGGTGCGAGCCACGTAGTCGATGTCGCGAAGGACACTGGTTGTCAGTTGACTGCAGTAGTCGAGCCAGACGATCGCGCGCTTAGCGGCCCAGTCGACGTCGGCGAGTCGCGCGCGCGAGTCACCCATTAAGAGCTCGATGGACTCGTACGGCTTGTTGAAGAGCAGGCGTGGCTCCTCGGACAGACTGTGCTCGATGCTGGTCATAGCATGCACACCCAATCCGAGATGGAATTCAGTGAAGTCGATGAATTCCAAGCCGCCAAAGCCGACGTACTGGTAGCTGTCGAGACGGTCGAGCGCGGTCAAGCGTCTACACACATCGACGATCATGCGTCGCTGCGCGGCCTTGGCTGGCCGGAACTCGTATTGCCGCACAGGCACGTTAGTGCACCTCGGCATCGGCGAAGTACGTGAAGGTCTGACGGCCCACCTCGGATCCGTTCGCCGTTCCGAGGACCGCTGCCACGCGCTCGAAGTCCTCGATGTCGACCTCGTATTGGATCCGCTTGATGGTGCTCGGAGCAGGCGCCCGCCTACGAGTCGGCGGCTCCGGCGGAACAATCATCCTTTCGGACTGCGGAAGAGTTCGAAGCGGAACGTCCCGAGTGTCGTCGAAGACGGCAAGCAGGTCCGGCTTGGAGGGAGCCGGAGAGCCGCTTGTCTCGGCTTCGCGCACGTCTCGAACGAAGGCCTTGCGGACCTTCTTCTCGCTGTTGATCTGCGCCTGGACCTCGAAGAGCGCGCTCTTCATCTGGCTCGCCACGGCCCTGAAGACCAGCGAGTCGCGGTCGACTGCCGTCTTGGTCGTGTTCCAGGGCAGCAACGACGCATCGTCAGCGGAGAGATAGACGTAGCCTCGAAACAGACGGTATTGAGGGTGGTATGCGGCAGCCGAGCTGCCCCATCCCGTCACGTACGACCTCTCGGCGACCATCAGCAGCCGGTCGTTGCAGAACAGGTACCAACCGGCCTCGCTCGGGTCTTCGAAGTTCTCCGCGTCGCCCAAGTCGATCTCTTCACCGTCGCCGCGGCGCGTCTCGGCCTGCACGGTACCTGCGAACAGTTCGACGTCGACCGAGCCGTGCTCGGTAGGAACGGCAAAGGTGCGGTAGATCGGCGTGAGCAGCTCAGATCGCTGAAGGGATGGCCTCGAGGCCTTCAACGGCGCACCGTTGACGGTGAGAATGAGTCCGCGGTCGAGCGACTCCTGGTGGCGGAGTCTGAGTTCTCGCTTAAGGTCGTCGACGACGGAGCCGTCGCTGAAGTCCTCAGCAACGCTCGGGTGAAGCGTTGTGACGGCAATAGTCGTTCCAGGCTCGCACTCGTTGGGCAGCACGATGTTCTCCTGGTGCTCGCTGAACTGGAACGTCCAATCGACTTGCTGCTCCCACTCGTCGACGTCGACCTTGAGTTTGAAGGTACTGTCACCTGGCGCGGCGGACTTATCGTCGCCCTTGTCCTTGATGTGTCGGTACGCGGATGTCACCTCAAATTCGTCGCCAATCTTGAATATGGCCCGCTTCATTCCAACACCGAACTGGCCGACCGACTTCGGCACGCCATGGAAGGCGCGCGGCCGACCGAATCTGAAGGCGTAGTGGCGCGCTATTTCGATGTCGATTCCGCCCGAGTTGTCCTCTATCCGGAATTCGTCCGCGCCGACTTGAATTCTGACCCACTGGTCGCTGAGGTTTCCATCGGAATGCAGACGCCGAGCGCCGTCCACACTGTTGTCAACTAGGTCGACGATCGCCGGGAGGAGCTCGATGTCCTTCGTGAGCATCTCGATGAAGAAGCGCTTCTCAGCCCCTGCAGAGACCAGTGAAGAGTCGACGGTCATAGGCCGCATCCTGCCCGACATCCGCCCGTTCCGCGGCAGATTGGTAAAGAAGTTCGGGAGGCCCCGGCTGCACGCCAGCGGGCGCGGCAACGGCCCACGCCCGCGCTCAGTGGGCGTGGCCTTTGCAGGTTGGTTGGCTGTGTGCGATCGTCCTCACGTGGAGGTTGAAGACTGCTGTGCACCGTCGCCGGCGCGACCCATTGCGATTGACCTCTTCGCCGGTGCTGGTGGTATGAGCCTCGGGTTCGAGCAGGCTGGGTTTGATGTAGTCGCTGCGGTGGAGTATGACCCAGTACATGCGGCGACGCACGCATACAACTTTCCTGCTAGCGAGGTGCTGTGCCGAGACGTGGCCTCACTTGATGCTGCAACGGCTCTCGCAGCTGCCCGCCGCGGCCATGAGCGCATGTATCCGGGCGTTGAGTGGCCCGGACACATCGACGCGATCATCGGCGGACCCCCGTGTCAAGGTTTCTCTACCGGCGGCAAGCGCGAGGACGGCGACGACAGAAACCGTCTGCTGCTGGCGTTCGTCAGCCTCGTGGAGAGCTTGAAGCCGAAGGTGCTGTGTCTGGAGAACGTCGTAGGTCTTCTCGAGACGCGATTTGACGATGTCCGGGAAGAGGCATTTCGTCGGCTTACGCGCGCCGGCTATGAGCTCTCCGGCACCACCGAGCCTGTCGACTGCGTTAGCTTCGGGGTGCCTCAGCGGCGACGGCGCGTGGTCGTCCTCGGCCGTCTTGGCGGCCCGGCACCTGGTCGGCCACAGCCCGTGCCGACTCGACTCTCGGTGCGAGATGCGCTTGACGGGCTTCCTAGTCCATCGTCCTACCCCGCGCTTCGGTCTAGCGACGTAGCGATGCTTACGCCAGAGGATGCCGATGGGCGCGTGCGAACGACGAGCACATATGCGAGGCGCCTCGCGGGACTCGATTCGATTCCTGGTGACTGTGGGTTCGACCGGCGAGTGGACCACGCGACCATCACAGGGGCGCGCTTCACCGTCCACACCGAGACAACAGTTAAGCGGTTTGCCGAGACCGCCCAGGGATCCGTCGAGCCCAAGAGCCGTCTGTACCGGCTTCCGCTCAGCGGCCCGTCCAGGACCCTGAGGGCCGGGACGGGGGCCGAGCGTGGATCTCACACCTCGCCACGGCCTATCCATCCGACCGAAGCCCGGGTGATCACTGTCCGCGAAGCTGCCCGTTTGCATGGCTACCCGGATTGGTTCCGCTTCCACACCACCAACTGGCACGGTCATCGCCAGGTTGGGAACAGCGTCCCGCCACCGGTGGCCCGAGCAGCGGCAGAGGCTTTGGTGGTCGCCCTCGGCCTCGAGCCAGCTTCGCCCGACCGCTGCTTCGTCGCTCCCGATGATGGCCTTCTCAGTCTTTCGCGCACAGCCGCTACCGCGCGCTTCGCTGTAGTCGAGGCCGAGCTGCCTCGCGGACGCACACGCTCCCGAGAAAGGGTCAGTGCCGTCTAGCTAGCCGGGCTTAGTGTGGCCGGTCATGAGGTTGGTAGTTGTAGACCGTTGACGAGAACAGAACCTCCGGCGGGGCGTGGTCGAAGGCTCATCCCGCTTATCCGAATCTGCTACACGGATGTGACTATGGGCCTTGAGCCAGCCCTAACTGATCGCCGCGCTGCGGAGGCTGGGACGAGAGCCCGATGTCTCAGGCGTGGGCTCGTCCTGCGACGGCGAGTCGGTGGCAGGAGCGGCGCGTTTCGTCGCGAGGTCGAGCTCTCCTGGCAGGTGCTCGACCCGATTCGTCTTGAGCGAGCGCCGCAGCAGCGCGTCGAGGCGGCGGGTGCGCTCGGCGGCGTCGATCTCGCCGAGCATGTGCAGGGCGAGTATCTCGAGCTGCTCGGCGCTCGGTGCCATGTCCTCCATGGCCATTGATGCCGCGATGCTGCGGAGGTTGCGCTGCTGGGCTCGGGGCAGGCGGTCGTATGCGGGCATATGTTCTCTTCCGGTGTCGGATCTTTCAGGTTCGATCGCTACAAGGTCACCGGCAGATGATCTCGATGCACTCTCAGAGTTTGCCGCGGCAGGAACCCGGCGTCCCTGAAATCGCCTGGCGCTCGCACCGCGACACGCGACGAACGCCCCCATGCCGGTCTGCGCGACTTGCGCGGTGGAGTCGTACAGTGTTGACGAACCGGAACGCGCTCAGAGCGTCACCTCTCTGCACGTCACTACTCACCCTGTGCTGGCAAGCCACAGACGACACCCGCTGACCCTTCGTGCCAAGGGGAAAGCAGTAAGTCGTCACCGCTGCCCGAAACGCAGGAGTGAAATTGCGCAGAACGCGATCATCCGGGACCCGTCGGCGGCAGGCGCTCGGGGTCGGGCGGCCGGTTTTGCCGAGGTCTTTGCGATGACGCCCGAGAGCGGTGGCGTCCTCTTGCCGCCCGCCCAGACAGGACGGCCGCGAAAGGATTGGCGCCGCGTCGGTCCGGACGAGCCGGTGCGCGTGGAGGTACGGATCCCCGCATCGTTGGCTGCGCAGCTTTACTCCCAAGCTCGCGAGCGTGGCTGCTCAGTCAGCCACACGGCCGCCGAATTGATCGGCCTCGCCCTCGACCGGACCGGGGGTGATGAGCCGACGTCGTAGTGACCTCGCGGCGTATACGCCGCCGAAATGCGTGAAGGCCGGGCCCGCCCGACCTTCACGCTGACACAGCAGTTCGCGCTGCTGCCCCATTTTCTGCTGATCCCCCACGAGGAGGTCTTGTCATGTCATCGTGCTCTTCCGGAACTCTGCTCGTCAACGCAGCTACGGAGCATGTCTGTGCGGCTGCGGTCAGGGTGTCGACGAGATTTGTTCACCCGCTCGGTGATGAGAAGCAATGAGTCGTGGTGTGGTCTACGACCGTGATCCGGAGCAGGCTCTCGCGTTGGCGATCATCCAGATCAACAGGTACCGCGGATACCCGCGGTTGAAGCCGCCGGTACTGCAGTTCACCCGCCAGGCAGTGTCCGATGCTCTGGTTATCGGGCCGAGTCCGATGACGCCCTCGTGGGTCAAGTACACGCTCGCCGCGACCAGCGGGCTGACGCGCTGGAGCGAAGAGCGAGGTGTCCCGCTGGAGCGTCGGTTGGTGTTTTCGGAGGAGAACGTCCGTCGTTGGCTGGAAGGGACGGACAGGACTTCTGGGGGCGCAGCCAGCTATCGGTCCCAGCTGAGTCAGCTCACGACCCTGTTCGCCGCATCAGCGCCGCGAATGCGGGACTGGACGATCGCCAGACGCGGCAACGTCGACGAACCGCACACGCCACGCGAGGTAGCGCAGATGTGGCACTGGAGCGCAGGCCTGGAACCGACTACACGGCACCGGGTACGCGCCTACCTGGCACTCGGCCTTGGATGCGGTTTCAAGCTTGAGGACAAGGCCCGGCTTACGCGCGACGATGTCGTGATCGATGCCGATGGCTCGGTGCATGTCACGCGAGTCGACATCACGACCGGTGAGCTTCGAACAGTCACCTGCCTCGTGGACTGGGAGCACGAGCTCGCCGCGCTGGTTCGGGCCACCCCGCCGGGCCGTTCCGTCCTCGCCCCGTGGCTGGCCGAACCGACTCCCGCGCACAGCGCGCTCAACGCGGTCGAGCGAGCCCGCCGACGCAGCTGTCCGGTGCACTTCAACGGCCGAAGTCTGCGTAACACCTGGACGGTCGCTCACCTCGCGGCGGGAACACCGATCGGCGTCCTGCGTCACGCACTCGGGATCAAGACGATCGCGAACTTCGAGCATCTCTTGGCATGGGTTCCCGACGTGGACCCACTCACCGAGCAGCGGCTATTGCGCGGCTTTTACGCACACGAGAACAACACCCCCGACGAGCCACATCACGGAGCGTGAGCGGCCGCGATGGCCGAGAAGTCACCTGGACACCGACGGCGCCGCAAGAGCGGTCCGCACCGCCAGAGCGACCCTGGCAAGACCGGGCGCGCGCTGCGACAGCAGTTCACGACGCCTGATGTCGAGACGCTGTTTGCTCAGCAGGCCGCTTCGGCCCGTGCTCTCAACGGACCGGCTGTTCCGCAGGGCCGAGCTGCCGCGACGCCGGCCCGCCCGACTCGGACCGTCTTCAGTGACAAGGAAGTCTTGGAGATCTACGACCTGGTCCGCAGCGGCGATGCCGTGCGGCTCGTCACGGACCTGTGCATCAAGCGGAAGAAGAAGCCAGGACGCCCCGCGGCGATCAGCTTCACGGCTCTGATTGTCGGCATGCTGCTCACTGCGGTGGATGGCAGCGGGTGCCTCATGTCCGAGGTCGCGAACACCCTCTATCGACGCCTGAGCCCAGCGATGATGAACCTCCTCGACATCAAGCCCCTGCCAGAGCTCCCTGTCGCCGGCAGTAACGACAGCCCATTTCATGACTCCTATCGCAAGCAACAGCAACGCATCGCACGTCGTGTTCAGCGCAGGTTCGAGGGCTTCCGCATGGACATCGACCCGTCGATCTACCCCAGCGGGCGCAACCGCACCTGGGAGGAGCTCCAGGCGCTACGACGAGACCTGCGCGACGACCAGGTCGAGACTCGCATGAACGCGCTAACGGTGGTCTGCAACGACATCGTAAGGATCGCTTGGCGCACGCTGCCCGAGAGCGCTCGGCGCAGGCACGACGGCTCGGTCGGGATCGATGCGACGCCCGTTGGGGTGTGGTCGACCGGGCGTCGAGCCGATGACATCGAGGCGTCAGCCGAAGTCGATGCCGCTTACTACGTCCGCACAGGCGATCACCGCGAGCCGACCGGGGATCGAAAATCAACCAACGCGGTGTCCAAGAAGCGCTTCGCCTACGACCTACACCTCATGATCGCCGCAGACGCCACGCTCGACCCCCGCACTGGCCAACCGAGCGAACGCCAGTACCTGCCCGCACTCCCGGTGGGCATGTTCATGACCAGGCCCGGAGAGAACCCTGCCGGCTCTTTTCGCCGGATGGCGACCAACCTCACGAGCTGGGGGTGGCAACCGGGATATCTCGCCGGCGACGGTGCCTACGCAGACGCGAACGCGAACGGATTCCACGTCGCTGCGCGCAAGCTCGGCTGGAAGCTCGTCTTGCCAGTCCTCAACGATCACGTCGGCGTCCAGGCAGTCATCAACAGCTACAAGGTCATCGAGGGTTGGCTGTATTGCCCGAGCATCCCGACAGACCTCATCAACGCGACCCGAGACATGCGCGATGGCACGATCGACGCAGACGAGTACGAGAGAAGAATCAAAGACCGTCAGGTCTTCGCCGTTCGCCTCCACAACGATCTCGGCGACTTCAAGCTCAGTCTCGGATGCCCCGCCTACGGGACCAAGGCGAAGGTGATGTGCGAGAACAAGCCGCGATCTGAGGCTCCCGAACGTCATCAGCTGATCTCGGGACCGCAGATCAAGATGCGGCCACGGATCTACCCCGACCCGGAGCAGAACATCGCGGGCCAACTGCCCGACGCCTGTCTCAAGCAGACGATGACTATCGACCTAGCCGCACAGCCCGCGGCGAAGTACCTACAAGACGTCACGTTCGGAACTCACCAGCACACGAACATCTACAACGCGCTGCGCCAGTCGCAGGAGGGATTCCACGGCTTCGCCAAAGACCAGGGCTACGAGAATCTCGACGCTCCCGGCCTTCGCCGGGTTCCAGGGCTCGCCGCGCACTTCGTGATGGTCGCGGTGATGGTCGCCGCCTCCGGAATCAGGAAGGTCCGCTCGTTCCTACTGTCGGAGTCGGTCGATGAAGACGGAGATCACTACGTGCGACGCCGCAAGCGCAAGGGTGAGCACGCCTCGACGCTGATGCCGCCAGGGAGCCCCGGCGCCCGCGGTGATCCGGAGTACGACGCCTCGCTTGACGATGCCTGACATGCCACTGTCGATGTAGCTCGGTTCCCGCGAAGGCTCCGGCTCGCCCGGATGTCAGCGGGAATCCTGCATTTGCGGTCGCAGCGAACAGCCGAGCGGCCCTGATGTCCGTATCGGGCGGCCGCACGCCGGGGTCGGAGCACCACGGGGATGTAGCGACCCTCGTTGGGGCGCCCTTCGCGACTTTCGTCGTCATTGGGCTCCGGCTTTCGTCGTGAGCCCGTGGCGGGTGGTGAGGGATTTGAACCCCCGGTGGGTCTCCCCACGCTCGCTTTCAAGGCGAGTGCAATCGGCCGCTCTGCCAACCACCCCGGTGGGGGAAGGCTATCCGAGCGGCCGGTCCGGCCTGCGATCAGATCAGGGATCAGGCGAGCTCGAGGAGGACGTCGCCCTCCTGGACCACGTCGCCCGCGGCGACCTTGACGGTCCGTACGGCGCCGGCGACCTCGGCGAGGACCGGGATCTCCATCTTCATCGACTCCAGCAGCACGACGGTGTCACCGACGGCCACGACGTCACCGACCGCGACCTCGATGCTCATCACGTTGGCAACCATCTCGGCGACGACGGGGGTCACGGTCTCGCGGGGCATGGCGCTGACGCTAAGCGTTACCGCTGCGTATGCCTAACAGGCGGTCGTTCGACCTCCCGCAGGCGCGGGGCTGAGCCTCAGGACTCGCCGCCGACCTCCATCTCCACGTCGTCGTACGCGAGGTCGTGTAGGTGCTGGATGTGGCGGCCGATGTCGCCGATCAGCCGACGCAGGTCGTGCCGGAGCTCCTCCGGATCGGGGGCGGTGAGGGCGGAGTCGGCGAGCAGGCTGAGCCGGGCGATGAGCGCGCCGCGCTCGCGGAAGGCCTGCCCGCCCCGGGCCGCGAGCCAGCCGTCGTTCGCGGTGGTGTTCTCCTCGACCAGGGCGTCGCGGACGCCGGCGAGCCGCTGTCGCACCGACCACCGCCAGTTGCCGAGCGGCACCCCCGGGCGCGGCGGCACGATCGCCTGCTCGAGGCCGTGCAGCGCTTCCGCCATCCCGGGACTGAGGGTCGCCATGCGTCGAGTGTGACCTGGCTCACCGGAGGAGACAAGGTGGGACAGGGCGACCGCTCACGGAATGCGGCCCTGCGCCCGGGCTCGGCGAGAATCGGTGCCATGACGTACTACCGCCTCGCCCCGGCCGTCGTCGCGCGCATCCTCGGCCTGGCCCTGGTGCTGCTGGCCGTGATCGCCTTCGCCGCCACGATCGTCGTCGCTGTCGCCGACGGCTCGGCCGACATCGTGATCGGCCTCGTCCTCGCCGGCGTCATCGTGATCGCGGTCGGCGCGTGGTGGCTGCGCACCACGGCGTGGGTGGTGCGGTGCTCGCCGGAGGGGTACGCCGTGCGTCTCGTCCGCGGCGCCGGCGTGCGTCAGGCGCCGTGGACCGAGGTCCGCGACGCCGTGACGACCACCACCCGCGGCATCGCCTGCCTCGTCATCCGCCTCGGCGACGGCACCAGCACCTCCATCCCGGTCGGCCTGCTGGCGATCGACCGCGAGCAGTTCGTACGAGAGATGCAGCACCACCTCGGCGAGGGCCAGCGGATCACCCCGCTGTGATCGAGACGCGCCGCGGGTGAGACCCGATTGGGACACGGGCCACATCGCCTAGTAGCCTGTGCGCGCTGTCTTGGAGACGTCGCCTAGTCCGGTCTATGGCGCCTCACTGCTAATGAGGTTTGGGTTAATAGCCCATCGAGGGTTCAAATCCCTCCGTCTCCGCCAGCGGAACCCCCATCGCCCGCGATGGGGGTTCCTTCGTTCTCGGCCGCCGGACCCCTCGGCCGCGTTCGCTTCTCGGTGCCCGGTCGGGAGATGCTCGCTCCATGCAAGAAGCTGCCACCGCCGCCGCAAGCACCGCCTGGGGTGCGCACGACACCCGGCTCATCGCCGTCACCGTGCTGGGCATCGCGCTCATCATCGTGCTGATCGCCTGGGCCAAGCTGCACCCGTTCCTGTCGCTGATCCTCGGCTCGGCGTTCGTCGGGCTCGCCGCCGGCGTCTCCAGTGCCGACGTGATCAAGAACTTCGAGACAGGGGTCGGGGCCACCCTGCAGGAGGTCGGCCTCCTGATCGCGCTCGGCGCGATCCTGGGCAAGCTGCTCGCCGACTCCGGCGGGGCCAACGACGTCATCGACGCCGTGCTCGCGCGGGCCAAGCCGAACGCCGTCCCGTGGGCGATGGCGCTGGTCGCTGTCATCATCGGCCTGCCGATGTTCTTCGAGATCGGGCTCGTCCTACTGCTGCCGGTGATCGTCCTGGTCAGCCAGCGCTCCGGTCTCAAGCTGATGCGGATCGCGATCCCGGCCCTCGCCGCCCTCTCGGCGCTGCACGGCCTCGTGCCGCCGCACCCCGGCCCGCTGCTGGCCATCTCCGCCGTCGGCGCCAACCTCGGTACGACGCTCGCGTTCGGTCTCATCGTCGCGATCCCGACCATCATCCTGTGCGGTCCGCTGTTCGGCATCGTGGCCGCCCGCTGGGTCCCGGTCGACGCGCCGACCTCGCCGGTCACTTCCGGTGCCGCCGGCGTGGGCGAGGAGGGCGGACCGCGTCGCCGCCCCGGCTTCGGCTGGACGCTGGCCACCATCCTGTTCCCGGTCGTCCTGATGCTCGGCAAGGCCGGCGCGGACATCGCCTGGAGCGACGCCGACAACCCCACCCAGGCCCGCCGCATCTTCGACTTCTTCGGCGAGCCCCTGGTGGCCCTCACCCTGGGCGTGCTGCTGGCCATGGTCACCTTCGGCTACGCCGTCGGCTTCTCGCCCGCCCAGCTCTCCGAGAAGGTCGGTGCCAGCGTCGGCCCGGTGGCCGCGGTCATCCTGATCGTCGGTGCCGGCGGCGGCTTCAAGCAGACCCTCATCGGTGCCGGGGTCGGCGACTCGGTCGCCAAGTGGGCGAACGGCTCGCACATCTCGGTGCTGGTCCTGGGCTATCTCATCGCCGTCGCTCTGCGGCTGGCGACCGGCTCGGCCACCGTCGCCACCGTCACGGCCTCGGGCATCGTCGCGCCGCTGGCCGGCGACCTCAGCTCGCCGCACGTCGCGTTGCTCGCCCTGGCCATCGGCGCCGGCTCGCTCTTCCTCTCCCACGTCAACGACGCGGGCTTCTGGCTGGTCAAGGAGCTCTTCGGCCTCACGGTCGGGCAGACCTTCAAGACCTGGTCGGTGATGGAGACCCTCGTCTCGCTCGTCGGCTTCGCCTTCGTCTCCGTGCTCTACGTCCTCACCTGAGCGTGAGGCCCCGGTCGTCACCGCGTACGGACGCGTGGATTTCGGCCGGGGCCTCCTCGTCGGTTACTGTTTCTCTCGTTCGTCACGAACAAGCGGCTGTAGCTCAGCTGGATAGAGCATCTGACTACGGATCAGAAGGTCTGGGGTTCGAATCCCTACAGCCGCGCAGAACAGGAAGCCCCCGGACTCTGAGTCCGGGGCTTCCTGCATTCTCAGCCGCGTCGGGATCTGGCACGCTGCTGTGCGTGAGCGACGTGCTGGTTCTCGGAGAGGCACTGATCGACGTCCTGGAGGACGAGCGAGGCGCGAGCGTCGAGCATGTCGGCGGCAGCCCGGCGAACGTCGCGGTCGCGCTGGCCCGCCTCGAGCGGCCGGTACGGATCGCGACGGCGTTCGGGGACGACGAGCGCGGGCGCCGGATCGCCGAGCACCTGACCGCGGCAGGCGTACGCACGGCGTCCGATCCCCTGGTCCTCGGGCACACCTCGACAGCAGTGGCGACGATCGGCCCGGACGGGTCGGCCGACTACGCCTTCGACCTGGACTGGCGCCTCGGCGAGGTGGAGCTCGGCGCGCCCTGGGCGGTCCATGTCGGATCCATCGGCGCGCTGCTCGCCCCCGGCGTCGACGACGTCCTGCGCCTCCTGCACGGCCTCCCGGCCAGGACCTTCGTCTCGTACGACGTCAACCTCCGCCCCGCGATCACCGGCGCCGGTGTCGACGTGGTGGCCCGCGTCGAGGAGGTGGCCGCGCTCGCGGACCTGGTGAAGGCGAGCGACGAGGACCTCGCCGCGCTCTACCCGGCGCTGGAGCCGGTGGAGGCGGCCCGTCGGCTCGGCTCGCTCGGCGCCCACCGCGTGGCGCTCACGCGGGGCGGAGGCGGCGCGCTGTGGGTGACGCCCGAGGAGGTCGTCGAGGTGGCCGCCGAACAGATCCGGGTCGCCGACACCATCGGCGCGGGCGACACCTTCTCCGCCGCACTGCTCGACGCGTTGTGGGACGACCGGGACCGGGACCCGTACGTCGTCCTGGAGCATGCGACCCGGGCGGCCGCCGTCACGGTGTCGCGGGCGGGCGCCAACCCACCGCACCGCTGGGAGTTCGTCTCGCCGATCTGAGGTGCGCCGCTCGGCCGTGCGGGTCCATCAAGGTATGCAGGCGAACCGACGCTTCCCACGGTGAGTTCCGCACGGGAAGCGCGGGTTCGTCGGCATACCTCGACGAACCGGCACCAGCCTCAGCGGCCGAGGAACGTCGCCGGGTCGTCGATGACCCGGCGGATCACCGAGCCGGCCGCGCCGCGGACCGCAGCGTCGGCGCCGAGGCTGGAGACGAGCAGCTCGGGCTCGGCGGCGTGGGAGGCGAGCGAGTCGGCCACGGCGGGCGCGAGCCAGGGGGCGAGCGCGGCGAAGACCCCGCCGAGCACGACCGCGTCGGGGTCGAGCAGGTTGGTCGCCGAGGCGAGTGCCGCACCGACCAGTCGCCCGGCCGAGGCCACCGCCGCCAGCGCGTCGGGGTCACCGTCGGTGCAGCGCTGCTCCAGCTCGCCACGGGAGGAGGCGCCGGCCGCGGCCAGGATCGCGTCCACGCCCGCGAGCCGTTCGAGGCAGCCGCGGCCGCCGCAGGAGCAGGGCGGTCCGGCCGGGTCGACGACGACGTGTCCGAGCTCGCCGGCGCGGGCGTGCGCGCCACGGAAGAGCTCACCGGCGACCACGATGCCGGCGCCGATGCCGATCTCGCCGGAGACGTGCACGAAGTCGTGCGGCACCGGGGCGCCGAACCACAGCTCGCCGAGGGCGGCCAGGTTGGCCTCGTTCTCGAGGGTCAGCCCGTACGGCGTCTCGGGCAACGGCAGCTCCACCGGGACGTCGGCCCAGCCGAGGTTGGGCGCGCGGCTGATCGACGTGCCGTCGGCGGCGCCGGGGACCGCGACGCAGGCGCCCGCGAGGGCCAGGCCCTGCTCGGCGGTGGCGGTGACCGCCTCGGCCGCGAGCTGTGCCAGCTCGCCCAGCACCTCGGCCGGCGGGCGGCCGCGATTGTCGCGGGTCGCGACGTGGCGGTAGCGGACGGTGCCGCCGAGGTCGACCACGAGCGCGGCCAGGTAGTCGACGTTGAGCTCCAGTCCGAGACCGGCGGCCCCGTGGCGGTGCAGGGTGAGGCTCGCACTGGGGCGTCCGCGATCACCGGCCCCGCCGGGGACGGCCTCGGTCTCCTCGACGAGACCGGCGGCGACGAGATCCGCCACCAGCCCGGAGATCGAGGATTTCGTGAGTCCGGTGGCGGTGGCAGTCTGGACGCGGGTGATGGTCCCGGCGTCGGCGATGGCGCGCAGCACCCGGGCGAGGTTGCTCGCCCGCATCTGCGCATGCTGCACCGGACCGGCCATGTCGGTGATTAGACCAAGACCTGAACAGGTTGACAACTCTCCTGCGCCCGCTTGACATGACGGCGCCGTGCGGGTTGGATCACGTTAATAGTTCACATCTTGAACGAAATACTTCCCCGAAAGGATGCGTGCGATGGGCGACTACAAGGCCACCCCCGCTGACAAGTTCACCTTCGGTCTCTGGACCGTCGGCTGGCAGGGCGTCGACGTCTTCGGTGGCGCGGTGCGCCCGCCGATGGACACCGCTCACGCTGTCGGCAAGCTCGCCGAGCTGGGTGCCTACGGTGTGACGTTCCACGACAACGACGTCTTCGACTTCGACGCTGACGACGCCAAGCGTGAGGCTCAGATCAAGCACTTCCGCGACGCGGTCGAGGCCAACGGGCTCAAGATCCCGATGGTCACCACCAACACCTTCGGCCACCCGGTCTTCAAGGACGGCGGCTTCACCAGCAACGACCGTCGCGTGCGTCGCTTCGCGCTCGCCAAGATCGCCAAGAACATCGACCTCGCCGCCGAGCTCGGCGCCGAGACGTACGTGTTCTGGGGCGGTCGTGAGGGTGCCGAGAGCAACTTCGCCAAGAACGTCGGCGACGCGCTGGACCGCTTCCGCGAGGGCTTCAACACGCTGACCGCCTACGTCAAGGAGCAGGGCTACAACCTCCGCTTCGCGATCGAGCCGAAGCCGAACGAGCCCCGCGGCGACATCCTCCTCCCGACGATCGGTCACGCGCTCGCGTTCATCGACACGCTCGAGGACTCCGAGATGGTCGGCCTCAACCCGGAGACCGGTCACGAGGAGATGGCGGGCCTCAACTTCGCGGCCGGCATCGGCCAGGCGCTGTGGCACAAGAAGCTCTTCCACATCGACCTGAACGGCCAGCACGGCCCCCGCTTCGACCAGGACCTGCGCTTCGGTGCCGGCAACCTGCGCGGCGCGTTCAACCTGGTCGACCTGCTGGAGTCCAGCGGCTACGACGGCCCGCGCCACTTCGACTTCAAGCCGCCGCGGACCGAGGACGAGGAGGGTGTGTGGGCCTCCGCCGAGGGCGGCATCCGCAACTACCTCATCCTCAAGGAGCGCGCCGCCGCGTTCCGCGCCGACCCCGAGGTCCAGGCCGCGCTGCTGCGCTCCGGCCTCGACCAGCTGGCCGCCCCGACCCTGGCCGAGGGCGAGTCGCTGGCGACCGTGCGCGACGAGGAGTTCGACATCGACGCCATGGCCAGCCACGGCTTCGCCTTCGAGCAGCTCGACCAGCTCGCCATGGAGCACCTGCTCGGCGCTCGCTGAGCACCCGCTTCGCTGACTGACCGCTGACCCGAAAGAGATCGCAGATGACGCTCGTCGCAGGAGTCGACTCCTCGACCCAGTCGTGCAAGGTCGTGGTGCGCGACGCCGAGACCGGAGCGCTCGTACGCTCCGGCTCGGCCCAGCACCCCGATGGCACCGAGGTCCACCCCGACCACTGGTGGTCGGCCCTCCAGGAGGCCGCTACCGCGGCCGGTGGGCTCGACGACGTCGCTGCGATCTCGGTCGGCGGTCAGCAGCACGGCATGGTCTGCCTCGACCAGGCAGGCGATGTCGTACGGCCGGCCCTGCTGTGGAACGACACCCGTTCCGCGCAGGCCGCCACCGATCTCAACAACGAGCTCGGCGACGAGGCCTGGGCCCACGCCGTGGGCTCGGTCCTCGTCGCCAGCTTCACCATCACCAAGCTGCGCTGGCTGCGCGACCACGAGCCGGAGAACGCCGCCCGGGTCGCCGCCGTCTGCCTGCCGCACGACTGGCTGACCTGGAAGCTGTCCGGCTCCACCGACATCAACGACCTGGTCACCGATCGCTCCGACGCGAGCGGCACCGGCTACTGGTCTGCCACCGACGGCTACCGTCGCGACCTTCTCAAGCTGGCCCTCGGCCGCGACGACGTCGTCCTGCCGCGTGTCCTCGGCCCGGCCGAGTCCGGCCTGAAGACCCCGGCCGGTGCGATCCTCGGCGCCGGCGCCGGCGACAACGCGGGCTCGGCCCTCGGTCTCGGCGCGATCCCCGGTGACGTGGTCCTCTCCATCGGCACCTCCGGGGTGGCCTGTGCCGTCTCCGAGGTCCCGGCCGCCGACGTCACCGGCACGGTGGCCGGCTTCGCGGACGCCACCGGCCGCTCGCTGCCGCTGGTCGCCACCCTCAACGCCGCCCGCGTGCTGGCCTCGACCGCCACCATGCTCGACGTCGACCTCGACCGGCTCGCCGAGCTGGCCCTCTCGGCCCCCTCCGGCGCCGACGGCCTGGTCCTGGTGCCGTTCCTCGAAGGCGAGCGCACCCCCAACCGTCCGCACGCCAAGGGTGCCTTCCACGGCCTGACCCTGGCGAACATGACGCCCGCCCACGTCGCCCGCGCCGCCGTCGAGGGTCTGCTCTGCGGCCTCGCCGACGGCATCGACGCCCTCGTCGCGCAGGGCGTCGACGTCAAGCGCATCCTGCTGGTCGGCGGCGGCGCCAAGTCCGCTGCCGTCCGCGAGATCGCCCCGATCGTGCTCGGTCGCCCGGTCGTCGTCCCCGCGCCGGGTGAGTACGTCGCCGACGGCGCCGCCCGCCAGGCCGCCTGGGCGCTCTCCGGCGCCGACGAGGCGCCCGTGTGGAACGCCGGCGACGTCGAGACGTACGAGGCCCCGGTCGACCCGGCGGTCCGGGCGCGCTACGCGGAGGTCCGTGACCTCACCGAGGGTGTTTGATCCACGGTAGGTGGGCGCGCCCGCCAGCCGACACGCCGAGGGGACATCCCTGCGCCACGCGGCGGACTCCGTCCGGCGCGTCGCAGGCGATCTAGCCCCTCGGCGCTCCGGCCGTCGGTCGCGCACAGCTAGCGTGGGGGTGTGAGCGAGGCCCAGGAGTTCTGGAACAGTCGATACGGCGAGCGTGACCGGATCTGGTCGGGCCGCCCGAACGGCTCGATGGTCGACGTGGTCGTCTCGCTCACTCCGGGTCGCGTCCTCGACCTCGGCTGTGGCGAGGGCGGCGACAGCATCTGGCTCGCCGAGCAGGGCTGGTCGGTCACGGGCCTCGACGTCTCCGCGACGGCGATCGCTCGCGCACAGGAGGAGGCGTCCTCACGCGGCCTCGCGATCGGCTGGATCCTCGCCGACCTGTCGACCTGGCACCCCGAGGAGTCGTACGACCTGGTCTCCGCCTGCTTCCTGCACTCGCCGATCGAGTTCCCCCGCACGGAGGTCCTGCGCCGGCTCGCCGGCGCGATCAACCCGGGCGGTCACCTGCTGCTGGTCGGGCACGCCGCACCTCCGCCGTGGAGCCGCCACGCGGAGCAGGAGCGCGGGACCGGCCACGGCCATGCGGATGACCACGGCGACCACGACCCGGCCGTCACCCATCGCTTCCTCTCTGCGTCCGAGGAGGTCGCCGAGCTCGCCCTCGGCGGAGGCTGGACGGCCGTGAAGGTCGAGATGCGCGAGCGCGATGCGACCGGACCCGACGGCGAGCGTGCCGTGCTCGAGGACAGCGTCGTGCTGCTGCGTCGCGACGACCGGGGCGCCTAGAACCCGTTGCAGCTCACTCTTTACGCCCGCCGGATGCGTGTGTGAGCCTGGTCACAACGCAGGACGCGAGGTCCTGACGGACCGGAGGTGCTCACCGATGTCGGTTCAGTCGCTCGTCAACCATCCCGAGCTCACCCCGTGCGGCGTCGGAGGCATCGCCTTCGTCGGCGCCCTCTTCGGTCGCCTGCTCGGCGTCACGTGGGAGCAGCACCACCCGCACGCGCACCAGCGCCCGGTGGAGACTGGTACGCCGCACCCCTCGTGATGCGCAGCGACGCGACGTCGCTGGTGCTCCACGTCATCTCGTACGTGCGCCGATAGCCCGTGTGTCGGATCCGCCACCCGTCCGGCGTGCGGATGTAGCGGTCCTCGTAGAACGCCGCGCCCTCGAGGGCGAAGTCGAGCTCCGGCGCGAGCACGGTGTCCTCGAGGTACCAGATCCCGGAGGCCTCGTCGCCAGCCACGTCGATCTCCGGGTGGTGCGCGGTGTGCATCGTGATGAGCCCCGATCCGAGGTTCGCCCGCATGTAGTCGACGAGCTCGGCGCGCGAGTCGAACGCGAGACCCGCGTAGTCGCCGGTGGCGTCCGGAGTGAAGCAATCGGTGAAGTCGTCCCACTGCTTCAGGTCGAGGGTGCGGAAGTAGCGGTACTTCAGGCGCTCCAACGCATAGCGGTCGTCCATGGTCCGAGCGTAGCCGTGAAATGAGAACAGGTTCTACCATCGCTTGGATCCGAACGAGTGCCTCGGAAACCTAGATGGGGAATCTCCCGCAATCGCCTGCGGCACCGCGATCGGTTGGGCCAGAATGATCGTGCTGGGGCGGAGGACCCGAGACCTCCGCCCCAGCGCTCACGCCCGGATCGCGACCATCACCGTCCCCATCGGTACCCCACATTGGCCGCGCACCGGGCGTGACTCATTTCGAGCGCCGTCGGATCCCGATCGCACGAGCTCGAACCCGAACTCGAGCCCGGCGCCGGGCGTCGGACCCGTGCCCGGGCAGCTACCGCGGCAGCCCCATTTCTGGGGCCGAGAAGGGCTTTAAAAAGGCATCTTTTCGAGTGTCAAGAAACAGCCCTTTGGCACCCCAAAAGTTGAAGTGGGATTTGGATCGATCCATTCGCCGACAGGGTGACGTACGACTCATTCTGGGTAGCGGAACCGCGGTCAGAGGCCCGTTTTTCGTCCGGTAGCGTGCCTGCATCCTCGGCAAGAAGGGTTGCGGAAATGGTTGACGTTGAGAAGGTCCTCGACGATGCAGGACTGACGAATCAGCACGTGCGGGAGTACGTCGCCTACTGGGCGGGCATCACCGGCGCGGACGCCATCGAGGTGATCAGCGCTGAGGACGACGCCCGTCTGCTCGAGGAGTCCCTCGCGGCCGGTCAGATCCTTCCGGTGGAGGGCGGACGCTTCTACAGCCGCTCCTACTTCAAGGACACCGCGCGCACCGAGGAGCGCACCGTGGTGGCGACCTCCAACGAGGTCGACAAGGGCGCGTACAACAACTGGAGGCCGGCCGAGGAGACCGTCGCGACGCTCACCGAGCGGATGACCGGCGCCTCGAAGGGCAAGACGATGTACGTCCTGCCCTACCTGATGGCCCCCCAGGGCAGCCCGCTGGAGAAGTTCGCCGCGGGCGTCCAGCTCACCGACAGCCGCCCGGTCGTCAACCAGATGATCCGGATGGCGCGCGTCGGCGTCGACTACATCAACGAGCTCAAGGACCAGGGCTCCTTCGTCCGCGCCGTCCACGTCGAAGGCGACCTGCCGAACCTCGGCCAGGGCACCCCGAACGACCAGCGCCTGTTCGCGACGGTCGCGGACCAGCGCACGATCCTGCACTTCGGCTCCTCCTATGGCGGCAACGCGCTGCTGGGCAAGATCGCCCACGGCCTGCGCCAGGCCTGCTACGACGGCTGGGCCTCCAAGCAGTTCCTCGCCGAGCAGTTCCTGCTGCTGGGCATCAAGGACAAGCAGACCGGCAAGACGTTCCACGTGGTGGGCGGCTTCCCGTCGGCGTCGGGCAAGACCAACCTGTCGATGACGCTGGCGCCCGACGAGCTCGGCGACCGCTACGAGGTCACCTTCTACGGCGACGACATCGCCTGGATGTGGGTCGACGACGAGGGCAAGGTCCGCGCCTTCAACCCGGAGTTCGGTGTCTTCGGCGTCGCTCGCGACACCAACGAGAAGACCAACCCGGGCGCCGTCACCTCGATCCTTCCCGGCTCGGGCGCGATCTTCACCAACGTCGCCTACAACGAGAAGACCCAGGAGGTGTGGTGGGAGGGCCGGACCAAGCACCACCCCGACGACCTGGACGGCTGGCTGGACTGGAAGGGCGAGCGGATCGCCAACCGGAACGCCGACGAGCAGGGTGACGCCTGGGCGCATCCGAACAGCCGCTTCACCACGCCGATCGCGCACGTCCCGAACGCCGCTCCCGACTTCGACGACCCGGCCGGTGTCGTCGTCGACGCGATCATCTTCGGCGGCCGCACCCGCGACCGCGAGCCGCTGATCCGGGCGATCACCGACATCGCCGAGGGCGTCTACGACGGCATGACCCTCGGCGCCGAGGCGACCTTCGCCGCCGATGGCCTGGACGGCCAGCTGCGCTACGACCCCATGTCGATGCGTCCTTTCATGGCGTACGAGGAGGGCGACTACGCCCAGCACTGGCTCAACGTCATCGGTTCGGCGAGCCAGCCCCCGATCTTCGCCCACGTCAACTGGTTCCAGCGCGACCCGCAGGACGGTCACTTCCTGTGGAACGGCTTCCGCGACAACGTCCGCGCGCTGCTCTGGCTGCTCCAGTACCAGGCCGGCGAGGTCGAGGGCGTGCCGTCACCGGTCGGCATCCTGCCGAAGGCCGAGGAGCTCAACCTCGAGGGCATGACCTTCCAGGACGGCGATCTCGAGACGCTGCTCTCCATCGACGTCGAGCGCTGGCGCCAGGAGATGAAGTTCCGCGAGGAGCACCTGAGCCAGTTCCGCCTGCCCGAGGAGATCTGGGAGGCGCACCGCCGCGTCGCCAAGGCCCTCGACGAGGCCGCCGGCTGAGTCGCCTCGCCGCCTGCTGAGCGCCGGACGCCCCGATCCCACGGTGGGATCGGGGCGTCGGGCGTAGTCGGCGGTCCGACTCAGCAGTCGTCGGCCCCGTGCTCGCCGAGGTCGTGCAGGCCGGCCAGGTCGCCGGGTCCGAGATAGGGCCGCGACCAGGTGCCCAGGCCCTCGTACATGACGTTGGCCTTGGACGCGCTGTGACCGAGACCCATCGCGTGGCCGAGCTCGTGCAGCAACAGGCTGTGCAGGGTCGCGCCGTTGCGGCGCAGGGCGGTGCTCAGATGGGCGGACCTGTCGATCGCGATGCCGCCGCTCTCGACGCGCCACTCGGTGCCGACGCGGCGGTACGAGACCCCCGGGCCGCCCAGCCCGATCACGTTGCCGGCCAGGCGCGGAACCACCCGGGCGGTGGTCCACGCGACGTAGAGCCCGTCGTCGGGAACCTGCTCGGTCGCGCTGCGGCCCGCCCGGAAGGGGACGACCGAGGTGGTGCCGGCGTAGGTGAAGGTGAAGCCGGTCGCGTCGGCGATCTGGGCGATCGCCGCGCGCAGCACGACCAGGTTGCGGTGCGGAGTGCCGGCGAGGTTGACCCGGTACGGGATCGGCGCGCAGGCCTCCCAGCGGAACGGGAAGCTCGGGTCCTCCAGCGTCCACGAGGAGGCGCGGCTCGACGCGGCGGCCTTCGTCGTCGGCGGCTTCGTCGCGGCATGGGCCGGAGCCAGCGGCGCGGTCAGGACGAGGGCGCTGGCGAGGGCGGCGAGGAGTCGTACGCGGTGCTTCATGGCGATCGCCGTACTCATCGGCGATCCGGCTCCTGGGGTGAGGACTAGTCATGCCCTAGGGGTGGTCCGGCCTGGTCAGGTGAGGACCAGCAGCCGCTGCCTACCGTGACGGCATGACACCGACACCCTCCTCCCGGGTCCGGGCCTCAGGGATCGAGCGCCGTACAGCGGTGAAGGTCCCCGAGGTCTTCGTGATCTTCTGGGTGATCAAGCTGCTCACCACCGGCATCGGCGAGACCGCCTCCGACTTCATGGGCACCCACAGCATCGTCGCGGCCGGCATCATCGGGGTCGGCGGGTTCTTCGCCGCGCTGTGGTGGCAGCTGAGGGCCGACTCCTACCACCCGGTGCGCTACTGGGTGACCGTCCTGATGGTCGCGGTCTTCGGCACGATGATCGCCGACGGTCCCCACGTCGCGCTCGGCACGCCCTACTACGTCGACTCGGCGATCTACTTCGTCCTGCTCTGCGCCCTGCTGACGTGGTGGCGCCGCAGCGAGGGCACGCTGTCGGTGCACTCGATCACTACTCCTCGTCGCGAGCGGTTCTACTGGGGCACCGTCCTGATGACCTTCGGCCTCGGCACCGCACTCGGCGACACCACCGCCGAGAACCTGCACATGGGCTACTGGTGGTCGGTGGTCCTCTTCGGAGGCCTCATCCTGGTGCCGCTCGTCGCCTGGCGCCTCGGTGCGAGCGCGGTGGTCTGCTTCTGGGCGTCGTACTCCCTCACCCGCCCGCTCGGAGCCTCGATCGCCGACGGCCTGGCCGTCAGCCGGGAGCACGGCGGCCTCGGCTGGACGACCGGCACGGTGACGGCACTCGGGCTCGTGCTCTTCGCCCTGCTGGTCGCCTACGTGGCGGTCACGCACCACGACGCGGAGGGCTACCACGCCGCGACCCGTCCCGACCGTCCCGAGGGCGCCGGCACCCGCGACGCCGCGGTGCCCGGCTGGACGGCGCTCGCCTCCCGGCCGGACCCCGCGGACTGATCGCTCCCGCGTCTCAGCGACGCGGCAGGCTCACCACGAACACGGCTCCGGCCGTCTCGACCGAGTCGTCGAGGTGGACCTCGCCGCCGAGCGAGCGTGCCACTCGACGAGCGATCCCGAGCCCGAGCCCGGTGCTCCCCGACGCGGAGGTGCCGGGCTCGAACACGGTGTCACGGATCGCGGGGTCGATGCCGGGGCCGTCGTCGGCGACGACCAGCTCGACCCGGTCGGGCGTGACACGGGCGGTCAGGGTCACGGCGCTGTCGGCGTGGCGGGCGGCGTTCTCGACGAGCGGCGAGACCGCGCGGATCACGAGCTCGGCGGGCGCGGCCACCGGGACGATGACAGCCGAGGCCTCGTCGCGCAGCGCGACGTCCTGAGGGACGAGGGGGCGTACGGCCTCGACGACCGCGGCCAGAGCGGTGCTCGCCTGCGCACCGGCGCTGCGCTCGCGCGCCAGCTCGAGCAGCGTCGTGATGGCGGCACCCATCCGCCGCGCGGCCGCGGCGATCTCCTCGAGATCCTCGCGTGCGGCATCGTCGCGGACTCCGCGCATCAGGGCGAGGTCGGCCGAGCCCTGGATGGCGGTGAGTGGGGTGCGCAGCTCGTGCGCGAGCTCGGCGGTGAGTCGCTGCTCGGCGCGGATCGCGGCCGCGACGCGGTCGAGGAGGTGGTCGAGGGTCTCGCCGAGCTTGCTCAGCTCGTTCTCCGGCGGACCGAGGTCGAAGCGGTGGGACAGGTCGTGCTCGGACCAGTCGTCGGCGCGCTCGGCCATCTGCTGCACCGGTTCCAGCGCCTGGCGGGTGACCCGGAACGCGATGCCGGCAGCGGTCACGACCACCAGGGTGCCGAGCACGATCATCGCGATCAGGGTCTCGAGCTCGGCGCGCTCGTACGGCCGGGAGTCCTCGACCACCACCGCCGCGCCGCGCTCGCCCAGCGCGGTACGGAACGGCACCGCGCGCAGGTTGAGGCTGTCGCCGACCCGCTCGTCCTGCTGGCTGTCGGTGCGCAGCGCCTTCGCGGCGAGCCGCTCGCCCGCGGTGGCGGCCGAGCGCTGGATGCTGCCGCCGACAGCGATGCCGTCGGAGTCGAAGATCCTGCTGAGCGGGTCGAGCTCCGTCCACGACTGGTCGGCCAGCGGCTCGTCGCTCGCCCGCACCACGGCCTTCACCGCGCGGGTGCGCTCGTCGAGGGCCCGTCGTACGTCGTTGTGGGCGTTCCACTCCAGCACCGCGAGCGTGCCCGCGGTCAGGACCACCATCACGAAGGCCATCAGCAGGATCGTCGAGGCGACGATCTGCGTGCGGAAGCCGCGGGGGCGTAGGCGGACCATGCCGCTCATTCAAGCGCCTCGTCGGTGCGGGAGGCTCAGCGCAGCGTGAAGCCGACTCCTCGGACGGTCTTCAGCTCCACCGGCGATCCGACCTCGTGCAGCTTGCGGCGCAGCCGGGCGGCGTAGGAGTCGATGGTGTTCTCGCTGACGATCGCACCGTCGGGCCAGGCGGCCGCGACGACCGTACGGCGCCGGACGACCTCGCCGGGGCGGCTGGTGATCGAGGCCAGCATCCGGAACTCGGTGGGGGTCAGCATGACCTCCTTGTCCTGGCACACGACCGCGTGCCGGGCCGGGTCCAGGACCAGGTCGGTGGGGTTGCGCGGCTGTACGAAGCGGCCGCGGCGGGCAAGCGCGTCGACGCGGGCCGCGAGCTCCTTCACGTCGAACGGCTTGGCCAGGTAGTCGTCGGCCCCCGCGGCGAAGCCGGCGACCTTGTCGTGCAGCTGGCCGAGCGCGGTCAGGAAGAGCACCGGCGAGACCTGACCGCCGCTGCGCAGCGCCTGGCAGACGTCGCGGCCGTCGGCATCGGGCAGGCCGATGTCCAGGATGACGACGTCGAGGTCGTCGTCGTCGCGGAAGAGACGGATCGCCTCCGCGCCGGTGTGCGCTGCGACGGTCTCGTGTCCCGAGAGGCGCAGCGATTCGGTGACGATCCGTCGGATCGTCGGGTCGTCCTCGCAGATTCCCACGCGTGCCATGTGATTCATTGTGTGGGTGCCGCCTGTGTGAAACCTGACTGGATTGTGGGAAACCTGACTACGCGACGCGACCCCGTATCCGGGTGCACGTGGCGCCGGGCGGCACTAGCGTGGCCGATGTCCGCACAGCCTCGGTCCTCAGGAGGACCCAATGTCGTACGAGCCCTATCCGTCCTCGCCCTTCGGCGAGGAGCCGCCGCCGCCCCCGGTTGCCGATCCGAGCATCGCGCCGCTGCGCGGAGCGACGTTCGCTCAGGCGGTGCAGCGGTTCTTCCAGAAGTACGCGCAGTTCCGCGGCCGCGCCAGCCGCTCCGAGTTCTGGTGGTGGTACCTCGCGAGCGTGCTCATCGAGGCCGTCCTGCGCACTCTCGGCTCGGCGAGCGAGGTGTTCGCGCTGCTGGGCGCCCTCTTCGGGCTCGCGGTGATCGTGCCGCAGATCGCCATCGGCGCGCGCCGCCTGCACGACACCAACCGATCCGGCTGGTGGCAGCTGCTCGCGCTGATCCCCATCGTCGGCTGGATCATCCTGATCGTGTGGTGGGCCTCCCGGGAGAAGCCGGAGGGCGCGCGCTTCGACGCGTGATCCCGAGACATGCGAAGGGCCGGAGTCGTCGACTCCGGCCCTTCGTCATCGGTCGATCAGTTGCGCAGGTCGTTGACGTCGCCGCGCTCGCGCTTGTGCACGTCTCGGCCGCTCGCCTCGCAGAGCCGGTCGATCGTGGCGAGCTCGTCGGCGCTGAAGTCGCGTCGCGCCAGCGCCCCGATCGAGTCGCGCACCTGGTTGGCCGAGGAGGCGCCGATGACCAGCGAGGTCATCCGCGGGTCGCGCAGCGCCCAGGCCAGCGCCATCTGGGCCAGGGTCTGGCCGCGGCCCTCGGCGAGCTCGTTGAGGCCTCGTACCGTCGCCATCAGCTCGTCGGTGAGCTGGTCGGTGGAGAGGAAGACGCCCTGGGTGGCGCGGGAGCCGGCCGGCACGCCACCGAGGTAGCGGTTGGTCAGCACGCCCTGCTGCAGCGGGCTGAACGCGATGCAGCCGGCACCCTCGTCCTCGAGCGCGTCGAGCAGGCCGTCGGTCTCGGTCCAGCGGTTGAGCATCGAGTACGACGGCTGGTGGATCGCCAGCGGCGTGCCCAGCTCCCGCAGGATCGCGGCCGCCTCGCGGGTGCGCTCGGGGGTGTAGGACGAGATGCCGACGTAGAGCGCCTTGCCGCTGCGGACGATCGCGTCCAGGGCCCCCATCGTCTCCTCGAGCGGGGTCTCCGCGTCGGGGCGGTGGTGGTAGTAGATGTCGACGTAGTCGAGGCCCATCCGCTGCAGCGACTGGTCGAGGCTCGAGACGAGGTACTTGCGCGAGCCGCTCGGCACGCCGTACGGGCCCGGCCACATGTCCCACCCGGCCTTGGTCGCGATGACCAGCTCGTCACGCAGCCCCCGGAACGTGGACTGCAGGTGGCGGCCGAAGTTGGTCTCGGCCGAGCCGCGCGCCGGGCCGTAGTTGTTGGCCAGGTCGAAGTGGGTGACCCCGGCGTCGAACGCCGCCTGCAGGATCTCCTCCTGCCGGCCGAACGGCACGTCGTCGCCGAAGTTGTGCCACAGACCCAGGCTCAGCGCCGGCAGAAGGAGTCCACTGCGACCGGTGCGGTGGTAGGGCATGCGGCCGTCGTAGCGCTCGGGATCGGGGGAGTAGGTCATGCCTCCACGGTAGTGGCCGCGCTCTCAGGCAGCCGTGCGGGGCGTCGTACGGCCTCCATCACGAGCGCCGCGACGGCGGCCGTGAGCGAGGTGATCGCCATGAAGACCCACACCCGCTGGAAGTGCGCCAGGTCGGGCAGGCCGGTGCCGAGCAGGCCGACCATCACCGAGGTGCCGAGCACGAGGCCGACCTGGCGACCCATGTTGACCACGCCCGAGCCGGTGGCGGCCTGGTGCGGTGGCAGCGAGCTGGTGGCGGCCGCCATCAGCTGCGGGAGCGCGAAGCCGACGCCGATGCCACCGAGGATCCACGGGCCGAGCATCTCGGTCAGGTAGGCGGGATCCGCGCCGGTGCCCAGCGCCTGCCATAGACCGGAGCCGGCGAAGAGGGTCGTGCCGATGGCGATGAGGGTGCCGGGGGCGAGCCGGCCGAGGTAGCGGGTGACCAGGATCGAGGTGATCGGCACGAACGCCGGGCCGACCGCGACCGCGAAGCCGGTCCGCAGCGCCGAGTAGTCCCAGTGTTGCTGCATCCACAGGATCCGGCTGAGCAGGCCGACGCCGAAGGCGACGTTGAAGACGAGCTGGCTGACGTTGGCCCAGGCGAAGGCCGGGATCCGGAGCAGCTCGGGGTCGATCACGGGCGCGTGGTGGTGGGCGAGGCGCCAGCCGAAGGCCGCGGTGCCGAGGGCGGCGACGGCCCAGGAGGCCAGAACGCCCGTGGAGCCCCAGCCCCAGTCGTTGCCCTGCACGATGCCGAGGACCAGCGCCGCGATCGCGATCGCGAGGATGACGCCGCCGAGGAGATCGGGTCGCGGGGCGTCCTGGTTGTGGCGTACGTCCGGGACGACCCGGATCGCCGCGACGACCAGCCCGATGCCGAGCGGGACGTTGATCCAGAAGGCGGTCTGCCACGAGATCTGGACGAGGCCGCCGCCGACCGCCGGGCCGAACGCCGCCGCGACCGCACCGGTCATGGCGAACAGGCGGGCGCCCGCAGCGCGGCGCTCCGGCGGGAGGATGGCCAGGAGCAGCCCGAGGCTGGCCGGCGTCATGAGTGCGGCGCCGACCGCCTGCAGGACCCGGGCCGCGACCAGCCACCAGACGCCGGGCGCCAGGCCGCAGAGCAGGCTGGCGGCGGTGAAGAGAGCGGTGCCCGCGACGAAGCCCTGCTTGCGGCCGTAGCGGTCCGTGAGCCGGCCGGCGGGCACGAGGAGGGCGGCGTAGACGACGGCGTACGCGTTGAGGATCCAGCTGAGCCGGCCGAGCGAGGCGGTGCCGAAGTCCCGGCCGATCTCGTCGAACGCGACGTTCACGATGAACAGGTCGAGGCTGGCGAGGAACGCCGCCCCGGTGAGGATGGCGACCGCGGCGCGCTGACGGCGCTCGTCCTGACTTCTGGATTCCATAGTCAGCAAGGTAGTACCCTGGCTTGGGGAAACACAAGTGAGAAGGGGTCACATGACGATCCAGCGCGCCGGCTCCCTCGCCGAGCGGACCGCACCGCTCGGCGACCACTGCCCGATCGACCGCACCATGCAGCTTGTCGGCAACCGCACCGCGGTGCTGCTGCTGCGCGAGGCGTTCTACGGCGCCACCCGCTTCGACGACCTGGTCCGACGGGTCGGGGTGACCGAGGCCGTCGCCTCGCAGCGGCTGCGCGAGCTGGTCGAGGCGGGCGTCCTGACCAAGGAGCCGTACCGCGAGCCCGGCCAGCGCACCCGGTACGGCTACGTGCTCACGCCAGCAGGGCACGAGCTGCTCCCTCTGCTGCTCGCCCTCGGTCGCTGGGGCTCCGAGCACATCCCGGGCGGTGGGCCGCTGCTGACCCACGCGGGGTGCGGCGAGGAGGTCGCGGTGGTGGCCCGATGCGCCGCCGGACACGACGTGCCCGAGGAGGAAGTGCTCGTGACGGGCCGGCGTCTGGCACGCTCGTAGCGTGCGCACGATCCGTCGTCTGGCTCTCGAGGCCCTCGGCTGGCTCTTCGTCGTGCTCGGGATCGCCGCCCTGGTGCTGCCGGGGCCGGGCCTGCTGCTGCTGGTGATCGGCGTGGCACTCCTGTCGCGGGAGTACGAGTGGGCGCGGCGTCGGCTGGCGCCGCTGCGACTGCGCGCCGTACGTGCTGCCGCGGAGGGTGTGGAGAGCTGGCCGCGGCTCGTGATGTCCGTGCTGGTGGCGCTCGGCCTCGCCGCCTTCGGCGTGCTGTGGATCGTGCATCCGGCGGCCCCGGGCTGGTGGCCGCTGCCGGACCGCGTGTGGTTGGTGGGCGGCTGGCAGACCGGAGCAACGCTGGAGCTCTCGGCGGCGATCGCGCTGGCGCTGCTGGTGATCAGCTACCGGAGGTTCCACGGAGACCCGGAGCTGCGCGAGAAGATCGAGCGCGAGCTGGCCGAGGCCGACCGGATCGATGAGGAGCAGGACTGAGCGAGGGCCGACCGGACGCTCCGTCCACAGGCCCTCGACGCGCTGTCGGTGCGCACTTGTAGGTTGCGGCTGTGGCTGTCCGGCTCCATCGCGCGACGCGCACCGACCAGCTCGCCGACGCACTCGGCGAGCTGCTCGCCGCGCCGTTGGCCGACCCGTTCGCCACCGAGCTGGTCGTGGTCCCCGTCAAGGGCGTCGAGCGATGGCTCTCCCAGCGCCTCTCCCATCTGCTGGGGGCCGCGCCCGGGCGTGAGGACGGGATCTGCGCCGGGGTCGAGTTCCGCTCACCCCGGTCGCTCTTCGCCGCCCTGCGCGCCGACGAGGAGGACCCGTGGGCGCCCGACGCCCTCACCTGGCCGCTCCTCACCGTCATCGACGCGTCGCTCGAGGAGCCGTGGGCGGCCACCCTCGCCCGCCACCTCGGCCGCGGGCTTCCCGCCGAGGAGGCGGACCTGCGCGTCGGGCGACGGCTCGCCACGGCACGACGGCTGGCGCGGCTCTTCTCCTCCTACGCCGTGCAGCGGCCGGACCTGTTGACGACGTGGGCCGCTGGGGCCGCGGAGCTTCCCGACGACCTGGCCTGGCAGCCCGAGCTCTGGCGCCGCCTGGTCATCGCGGTCGGCGGGCCCGATCCGGTCGAGCGACACCGCACGACCCTCGCCGCGCTGCATGCCGAGCCGGCCTCGTTCGACCTGCCCGAGCGGCTCTCCCTCTTCGGCCACACCCGGTTCCCGCGTACCGAGATCGAGCTCCTGGCCGCGCTCGGCGAGCACCGCGAGGTGCACCTGTGGCTCCCACACCCCTCCCCGGCGCTGTGGTCCGCCCTGGCCGATCACGCAGGCGGCGCCGTCCCGCGCCGCGACGACCCCTCCGTCGAGCAGGTGGGTCATCCGCTGCTCGCCACCCTCGGACGCGACACCCGCGAGCTGCAGCGCTCGCTGGGAGCCATCGCCGTCGTCGACGAGCCGGTGGGCGCCGAGGTCGCGGCTCCGGAGTCCCTGCTCGGCTGGCTCCAGACCGACCTGCGCCGCAACGCCATCGGCGACGCCACGTCCCGCGTCGTCGACCGACACGACCGGTCGGTGCAGGTGCACGCCTGCCACGGCCCCGCCCGCCAGGTCGAGGTGCTCCGCGAGGTGCTGCTCGGCCTCCTCGCCGACGACCCGTCGCTCGAGCCCCGCGACGTGTTGGTGATGTGCCCCGACGTCGAGACCTACGCGCCGCTGATCGAGGCGGGCTTCGGCCTCGCCGAGGTGGTCGGTGCTGCGGGTCACCCCGCGCACCGGCTGCGGGTCCGGCTGGCCGATCGAGCCCTCGACCGGACCAACCCGCTGCTCGACCTGGCCACCCGGCTGCTCGACCTGGCCGGGGGCCGAGCGGGCGTCGGCGATGTGCTCGACCTCGCCCATCTCGAGCCGGTGCGGCGCCGCTTCCGGCTCCGGGAGGACGACCTGCAGCAGCTCGGCGACTGGGCGCGCGAGGCCGGGGTGCGATGGGGCTTCGACGCCGCCCACCGCACGGACTACGGCCTCCAGGACTACGTCGCGAACACCTGGGAGTTCGGCCTCGACCGCCTCCTCGCCGGCGTGACGATGTCCGAGGACGCCGGCACCTGGCTCGACCGCACGCTGCCCCTCGACGACGTCGGCAGCGGCGACATCGACCTGGTCGGGCGGCTGGCGGAGTTCGTCGACCGGGTCCGCGAGACGACCGACCAGCTGGTCGGCACCCATCCGCTCGAGCACTGGCTGACCGCGCTGGGGGCCGGCGTCGCGGCGCTGACCGACGTGCCCGCGGACGAGGGATGGCAGAGCGGCCAGGTGCAGCGGCTCCTCGGCCAGGTCCGCGAGGCCGCCGCCGAGCGGTCGGGGGTGCCGCTGCGCCTCCCGGACGTGCGTGCGCTGCTGGGAGACCGGCTCGAGGGGCGGCCCACCCGGGCCAACTTCCGTACCGGCACGCTGACGGTCGCGACCCTGGTGCCGATGCGCTCGGTGCCACACCGGGTCGTCTGCCTGCTCGGCCTCGACGACGGGGTCTTCCCCCGCTCGGGCATCACCGACGGCGACGACGTCCTGGCGCGCGAGCCGCTCACCGGTGAGCGCGACCCGCGCAGCGAGGACCGCCAGCTCTTCCTCGACGCGATCCTGGCCGCGACCGAGACGCTGGTCGTCACCTACTCCGGAGCGGGCGAGTACACCGGACAACCGAAGCCGCCGGCGGTCCCGCTCGGCGAGCTGCTCGACGCCCTCGACGCGACCGCCCGCGGCTTCGACGGCGCTCGTGCGGCCCAGCAGGTGACGCTGCGTCACCCGCTCCAGCCGTTCGACGCCCGCAACCTCGTCCCCGGCGAGCTGGTCCCCGATCGGGCGTTCACCTTCGACCGCGCGGCGCTCGCCGGCGCGACGGCGGCCCGGTCCCAGCAGCCGGTTCCGCCGTTCCTGCCGGGCCCCCTGGCGCCCGCCGCCGAGGGAGACGTCGTGCTGGAGGAGCTGCTCGCCTTCTGGAAGAGCCCGGTGCGTGCCTTCCTGCGCGACCGGCTCGACCTCGCCATCTCGCGCGAGGAGGAGCCCCTCGACGACGGCATGCCCGTCGAGATCGACAGCCTCACCCAGTGGGGCGTCGGCGAGCGTGTCCTGCGCGACCTCCTCGGCGGCCTCGACCTCGAGACCGCGCGCCAGCACGAGTGGCGCCGGGGAGTGCTGCCGCCCGGCTTCCTCGGCTGGCGTCTGCTCGGCGACATCATCGCCAAGGCCGAGCCGCTGGCCCGGCAGGCGCTCACCCTGCGCACCCGGCCGGCCACCGCCGTCGACATCGACGTCGACCTCGGCGACGGGCGGCGGCTGCGTGGCACCGTCCCGCAGGTCTACGGCGACCGGCTGGTGCCGGTCTCGTTCAGCCGTCTGGCCGCGACCCACCGGCTGCAGTCGTGGATCCAGCTGCTGGCCCTGGCCTCCTCGGATGAGGACCGGGC
Source organism: Nocardioides sp. JCM 18998 (assembly GCF_055391535.1). NCBI lineage: Bacteria > Bacillati > Actinomycetota > Actinomycetes > Propionibacteriales > Nocardioidaceae > Nocardioides > Nocardioides sp. JCM 18998. The sequence continues at coordinate 1,297,775 of NZ_AP043886.1, read as the reverse complement.
CTGGAACGCGCACACGATCGGTCGCCCGACCAACAGCCGTTCGCGGGTCCCCTACGGCCACTCCCAGCTCGGCCCGCTCGACCATCGCGCCCGTGACCTGCTGCGCGACCTGATCGCGCTGCGCGAGGCGGGTCTCACCGAGCCGCTGCCCTTCCCGCTGAAGTCCTCGCTGACCTACGCCCGCCAGCGCCGCACCCACGGCACCATCGACGAGGCGGTCGACAAGGCCGGGTGGGACTGGCGCGACGGCCGCTTCCCCGGCGAGTGCAGCGACGCCGAGCAGCTCCGTACGTGGGGCGCGAAGGCACCCCTGCCCGGTCTGGCCGTGCCGCCGCTCAGCGGCGAGGGGTTCGACGGCGAGACGCACCGCTTCGGGGCGCTGGCGATGCGGGTGTGGAGCCCGCTCCTGATCGCGGAGCAGGGGAGCTGGTGACGATGGTGAGTGCGTTGACTCCGTTCGACGTCTGCGGCCCGTTGCCGAGCGGTACGACCCTGCTCGAGGCGAGCGCCGGCACCGGGAAGACCTTCACGGTGGCCGCCCTGGTGACCCGCTACGTCGCCGAGGGCCGGGCCACCCTCGACCAGCTGCTGGTGATCACCTTCGGCCGTGCCGCCAGCCAGGAGCTGCGCGACCGGGTGCGCGGCCAGCTGGTCGAGGCGCATCTCGCCCTCGACTCCGGCCAGGCGGGCGACAGCGACCTGCTGACCTGCCTGCTCGACTGCGAGCCCGTCGAGCGTGGGCGGCGCCGGGTGCGGCTGCGCGACGCGCTCGCCGACTTCGACGCCGCGACGATCGCGACCACCCACCAGTTCTGCCAGCTCGTGCTCCGCTCCCTGGGCGTGGCCGGCGACAGTGACGCCGGCGCGACCCTGGTCGAGTCACTCGACGAGCTCGTGGTGGAGGTGGTCGACGACCTCTACCTCGGGCGCTTCGGCCGGCTCCGCGAGCAGCCGCCGTTCGGCCGCGACGAGGCACTCGCGCTGGCCCGCAAGGTGGTCGGCGACCCTCAGGCCGCCCTCGCCCCCGCGACCGCCGAGACCGGCGCCGCCCGGCTCGACTTCGCCACCGCGGTGCGCGCCGAGGTCGAGCGCCGCAAGCGTCGGCTCGGCATCCTCTCCTACGACGACCTGCTCAGCCGGCTCGCCGACGCGCTCGAGGACGCCGACTCGCCCGCCCGCAGCCGGATGCGGGAGCGGTGGCGGATCGTCCTGGTCGACGAGTTCCAGGACACCGATCCGGTGCAGTGGCAGGTGCTCTCGCGCGCCTTCGGCGCCGACGGGGACGGTCGCGCGATGGTGCTCATCGGCGACCCCAAGCAGGCCATCTACGCCTTCCGCGGCGGCGACGTCGCGACCTACCTCACCGCCGCCCGTACGGCCACGGCGACAGCGACCCTCGGCACCAACTGGCGCAGCGACGCCGCCCTGCTCGACCGGCTCCAGACCATCCTCGGCGGGGCCGCCCTCGGCGATGCCGAGATCGTCGTCCACCCGGTCGAGGCGCGCCACCGCGACTCCCGGCTAAGCGGCGCGCCGCATCCCGAGCCGTTCCGGATCCGGAGGGTTCCGCGACACGGGTTCCGGCTGAAGCGCGGCCTGATCGCCGCGGCCGAGGCGCGCGAGCGCATCGCCCTCGACCTCGCCGGCGACGTCGCCGAGCTGCTCGCCTCCGATGCCACCTGGTGCGAGCGGGCTGTGCGTGCCGGCGACGTGGCCGTGCTCGTCGCCACCCGCGACCAGGGCACGCTCGTCCAGCAGGCGCTGCACGACCGCGGCATCCCCGCGGTCGTCCAGGGCGGGGGCGACGTCTTCCTCACCCCGGCCGGGGACGACTGGCTCACCCTGCTCACCGCCCTCGAGTCGCCGCACCGCTCGGCGCTCGTCCGGGCGGCCGCACTCACCGCCTTCCTCGGCTATGACGTCGCCACGCTCGACGCCGAGGGCGAGGCGCTGACCGCGGCGGTCGCCGACACCCTCCGCGGCTGGGCGCTGCTCCTGCGCAGTCGAGGCGTCGCCGCCCTGGTCGAGGCGGCCGAGGAGCGCGGCCTGACCGCGCGCGTGCTGGGTCGTCTCGACGGTGAGCGGCTCCTCACCGACCTGCGTCACCTCGGCCAGCTGCTCCACGACACGGCGCTGCGCGAGCGACTCGGCCTGACCGCCCTGCTCACGTGGTTCCGCGAGGAGCGCACCCGTGCCGGGTCCGGCGACCGGCCGCGGCGCCTCGACTCCGACTCCGCCGCCGTACAGATCGTGACGATCCACGCCAGCAAGGGTCTCGAGTACCCCATCGTGTACCTCCCCTTCACCTACCAGCGCTTCGAGTTCCCGGTCGACGTCGCGCTCTTCCACGATGCCGGCCCCGACGGGCAGCCGGCGCAACGGACCCTCGACGTCACCGGCCGGCACGCCGCCGAGCACCTGGCCGAGGAGTCGGGCGAGGATCTGCGCCGCCTCTACGTCGCCGCGACCCGGGCCCAGTCCCAGCTGGTCGCCTGGTGGGCGCCGACCGCCAACACCGGCATCGGCGGCCTGCACAGGATCCTCTTCGGCCGCCAGCCCGGCACCCGCGACGTCCCCGCCAGCCAGGAGGTCGGCGACGACGAGTACGCCGAGCGCATCCTGGGACTGATCGCGCAGCTCGGCGGCCCCTCGCCGGAGGTCGCCGACGTCTCCCCGACGCTGCCACCGCAGGACGGTCACGCTCCCGAGGTCCTGACGGTGCGCACCTTCGACCGGCAGGTCGATGCCGAGTGGCGACGCACCTCCTACTCGGCGCTGATCCGTGTCGAGGAGGGTGCCCACGTCGGCTCCGAGCCGGAGCCCGAGGAGACCGGCACCGACGACGAGCCCGCCACCGTTGCCGAGGACGACGGCACCGTCGCGGACGTCTCCGCCGCCGACGCGGTGATGTCGCCGATGGCCGATCTCCCGGCAGGGGCGGACTTCGGCACGCTGGTCCACGCGGTGCTCGAGCACGCCGACCCCGAGGCGGCCGACCTCGAGGAGGAGCTGCGCCGCCACGTCGGCGAGCAGCTCCGGTTCGCACCCGTGGGGGTGGAGGCGGCCGAGCTCGCCGCCGCGCTCGTCCCGCTGCACCACACCCCGCTGGGCCCGCTCGCGCCCGGCCTCACGCTCGGTCGGATCGCGCTGCGCGACCGGCTGCGTGAGCTCGACTTCGAGCTGCCGCTGGCCGGCGGCGACACCCGCAGGGACGCGCACGGGGGAGCCGGCGCCCGGCCCGAGGTGCTGCTCCGCGACCTGGCCCCGCTGCTGCGCGCCCACCTGCCTGCGGGCGACCCGCTGGCTGACTATGCCGATCGGCTCGAGCGCCCGATGCTGGGCGACCAGCCGCTGCGGGGCTACCTCTCGGGCTCGGTCGATGTGGTCCTACGCCTCCCCGACGGCCGCTTCCTGATCGTCGACTACAAGACCAACTTCCTCGGCGCCACGGCGGCCGACTACACCGACCTCGCCGCCGCGATGCTGCACTCGCACTACCCCCTCCAGGCGCTCCTCTACGCCGTGGTCGTCCACCGCTACCTGCGCTGGCGGCTGCCCGGCTACGACCCCGCCACCCATCTCGGTGGCGTGCTCTACCTCTACGTCCGTGGCATGTGCGGCCCCGAGACGCCACTCGTCGACGGGCACCCCGCCGGCGTCTTCTCGTGGCAGCCGCCGGCCGCCCTCGTCACGGCGCTGTCGGACCTCCTGGACGGCACCGTGCCCGAGGGGGCGGGCGCATGATCGAGCGCTGGACCGACGAGACCACCGACCCGGCTGACGCCCGCTTCGCCCGCGGCGCCACCGGCGTGCTGGCGGCGTTCAACACCGCGGGCATCCTGACCGCCGCCGACGTGCACGTCGCCGCGCGTACCTCGGCGCTCGTCGGCGGCGTCGAGGGCGACGTCCAGCTCGCCGTCGCACTCGCCGTACGGGCCGCGCGCGCCGGCTCGGTCTGCGTCTCGCTCGGCGACCTGGCGGCGACCGAGCCCGATCTCGCGGAGGGCCTCGCCTGGCCGACGGCGGGTTGGCTCGAGCGGGTCGCCGCCAGCCCGCTCGCAGGGGCCGGTGTGATCCGGGTCGAGCGCGACCTGCTCTACCTCGATCGCTACTGGCGCGAGGAGGGCCAGGTCCGCGATGACCTCCTGGCCCGCGAGGGGAGCGTCCCGCCGTCGGTCGACGGCGCCGGACTCGCCGAGCACGCCGAGCGGCTCTTCCCCGGTTCCGGGTACGCCGAGCAGCGCGCCGCCGCGCTCGCCGCCGCCGGCCAGTGGACGACCGTCCTCACCGGCGGCCCCGGCACCGGCAAGACGACCACCGTCGCGGGCCTGCTCGCCCTGATCGCCGCCGGCGCCGCTCGGCGAGGCACCGTGCCCCGGATCGCGCTGACCGCGCCGACCGGCAAGGCCGCCGCGCGCCTCCAGGAGGCCGTCGAGGAGGCCCAGGGCGACGAGCGGTTCACCGACGAGGACCGTGCCCGGCTCGCCGGCCTGAGCGCCTCGACGATGCATCGCCTCCTGGGCTGGAGGCCCGGGTCGTCGACCCGCTTCGCGCACCACCGCGGCAACAAGCTCCCGCACGATGTGATCGTCGTCGACGAGACCTCGATGGTCTCGCTGACGATGATGGCGCGCCTGCTGGAGGCCGTCCGCCCCGATACCCGCCTCATCCTGGTCGGCGACCCCGACCAGCTCGCCTCGGTCGAGGCCGGGGCGGTCCTCGCGGACCTGGTCGCCGGCCTGACCGGCCGCGGCTCGGGCGCCGTCGCGGCGCTGCGCACCACCCACCGCTTCGGCGAGGGCATCGGCGAGCTCGCCGCGGCACTCCGCACGGGCGACGCCGAGCGGGTGCTCGCGCTGCTCGACGCCGGTGGCCCACGACTGCGCCGGGTCGACCCCGGCGACGAGGCAGCGATGGCCTCCCTCCGGACCCGGCTCACCGACCATGCGGTCGAGCTGCGGGACCGGGCCCTGGCCGGCGACGTCGCCGGTGCCCTCGCCGCCGCCGACCGGCACCGCCTGCTCTGCGCGCATCGCGACGGACCCTGGGGCGTCCAGCACTGGAACCGTCAGGTCGACCATGCGCTCGCCGAGCACGCCGGGGCCTGGCTGGGGGACTGGTACGCCGGCCGCCCGATCCTGATCACCGCCAACGACTACAGCGTCGGCCTCTTCAACGGTGACACCGGCGTCACCGTCGCCGGCCCCGAGGGGACGCTGAGCGTGCAGATCGCGGGCGGCAACGCCTACGCCACCTCACGGCTGGGCGACGTCGAGACCTTGCACGCCATGACCGTGCACAAGAGCCAGGGCAGCCAGGCGCGCGAGATCAGCGTCCTGCTCCCGCCGGCCGACTCGCCGCTGCTGACCCGTGAGCTCTTCTACACCGCCGTCACCCGCGCGCAGGAACAGGTCACCGTGATCGGCACCCGCGAGGCGATCCTGGCCGCGGTCGAGCAGCGGGCCCAGCGCGCGACCGGGCTGCGTGACCGACTCGTGGCCGACGAGACCTAGGGTGCTCCTCGCACGGTGAAGCGCCCGCTGCGCGACGGCGCCGGCGCGCGAGAAGCACCCTGAGCGATACCTGTCCCCGCTACAGTCGTGGGATGCCGTACCTGCTCCGCGTCCAGATCCCCGACGTCCCAGGTTCGCTCGGACGCCTGGCGAGCGCGATCGGTGAGTCCGGCGGTGACATCGAGGCGATCGAGATCGTCGAGAAGAACCACGACGGCACCGCCATCGACGACGTCCTCCTGGAGATGTCCCCCGGCGCGATGCCGGACTCGGTGGTGTCGGCCTGCAACGCACTCGACGACGTCGAGGTCATCTGGATCAGCCGCTACGCGGCGGGCGGGAACCTCTTCCTCGACCTCGAGGCCGTCGAGGACCTCACCGAGGCCCCGTCGGAGGCGCTCGACCGGCTCGTCGAGGTGCTTCCCCTGACGTTCCGTGCGGACTGGGCGGTACGCGTCCACCGCGTCTCCGGTCCCGGGAAGGCCACGTCGGGCGCACCCGAGGACCTGCCCTTCGTCGAGATCGAGCGGACCGCCCGGCTCGACGTCAGCGGCGCGGATGACGAGACCGTCTACGCCGGCGCCCGCATCGACGGCAACGAGGTCGTCGTGATCGGCCGCCGTGGAGGCCCGGACTTCCTCGACTCCGAGCTCGCCCGTCTCGGCCACCTGGTCGGCCTGGCCGCCTCGATCGCCCGCGACTGACGCCGGCTCGCCCCCGACCGCTCAGGTCGCGCAGGCTGTGGCCGATCCTCGCGATATGAGCATTCCTGCGCTCGGGGGCGGCGCCAACCAGGCGATCCAGCGTGCCCTGCGCGACGCGGAGCGTGCTCTCGCCGACGGGACCGGCCAGACCGACGCCGAGAACGCCGCGTCGACGGCGACGCGCGCAGCAGCCGGTGGCACCGCGGGGACGGTCAACCGGGCGGCACGTCGCCGTGGCCCCGGCGCCGAGAGCCAGCCTTCGGCCAACGACGAGGCGATCCTGGTGGAGCTCGGCGAGCGCGACGCCGCCGAGGAGCTCGAGGCCGTCGGCGGCTGGATCACCACCAAGCGCACCCTCGAGACCAAGGGCGCGCCCGAGCCGAAGCGGTTCGACGGTGCCGACATCAAGGACGGCGTCGAGGAGGCGCCGTCGAGCGAGGGCGACACCCCGGTCGCTCATGCGACCGCGCAGCCCGGTCAGCCCACGGCCCCGCAGCCCGGCATTCCGGGTCTGCCCGTCCTGCCCGAGGGCGCCGAGCCGGTGGCCGAGGGCGTGGTGACCGGGGGAGTGGTGACCGAGCAGCCCGACGAGGCCGAGGGCGCTCCCGACGCACCCGTGCAGACGCCGGCGGCTCGCGCGCAGAGCGAGGGTGCCGGCCTCGATCGGATGATCGTGGTGCTCAAGAAGACCGGCATCGACTTCCGCGACGCCTACCAGGTGCTCCGCGAGATCAACAACGGCGTCAAGCTGCCGCCCAAGGCCGAGCTGCAGGCGCGGTGGGCGCTCGCCGACCCCGATGCCTGGGAGGCGAGGGCCCGTACCGAGCAGCAGGCCCCGAAGCCGGCCGAGACGCCCGGCGAAGCCGTACGTCACGAGGAGGCGCCGGTCCGCAGCCCGGCCGACGCCGACCTGCGCAAGACCGCAGTGGACGACATCATCCGCGACCGCGACTGGCACCGGAGCAACCCCGACGTCGCCGACCGTACGAGCAACGGACTGAGCGTCCGCGACGACGACAACCGGCCGACGCTGCAGAGCGTCGTCCGCCTCGACCAGACCAACCAGGCCTACATCGCCGGGCTGAGCACCGCCGAGTTCCAGCGCCTCGTCACGGTGCTCGGCAAGGTCGCGCCGGAGTGGTTCTGGGACCTGCGCGGCCACCGCGGACTGCGCGGCTTCGCCGAGCGCCCGGTCATCGCCAAGCTCAACGCCACCCGCTTCGCCGGCACCCGCCTCGGCGCGTGGCTCCTCGCCGTGGTCGGCACCGGCGCGCTCTGGTACGTCGGCGCCCGCACCGGCAGCTGGTGGTGAGCGGACGTCATACGCCCGACTCCGCAATGGGGCTCGGAGCGTATGACGTCCCGCCTCGGGGTCAGGCCGGTTCGAGGACGAAGAGCGGGATCGTACGCCCCGCCGCCTCGGCACGCGGCTTGTACTCGGCGTACGGCTCGTAGACCTCTACCGCTCGCTCCCACCACGCGTCGTACTCGCCCTGGTCCTCGATCAGCCGCGCCCGGTAGAGCGCGGGCTCGGGGCCGTCCTGCAGCTGCACGACCGGGTGCGCGACGAAGTTGTTGAACCACGTCGGGTTCTCCGGTGCTCCGCCCTTGGAGGCGACCGCGAGGTAGGAGCCGTCGTGCTCGACCCGCATGACGGGGTTCTTGCGCAGCTTGCCGGACTTGGCGCCCTTCGAGGTGATCACGACGATCGGCCAGTCCTGGCGGTCCTGGAGGTACCACCCCTCCTTGCCGCCGGTCGACTCGTAGAGCTCGACCTGGGTGCGCACCCAATCGGCCGGGCTGGGCTGGTACTCGCCTTCGAGAAGATCAGTCATGTCTCCACAGTGCCCATCCGCGGCGCGATATTCCAGGGCGATAGCCTCCCGGCATGAGTGCTCTTCCCGGCGTGAGTGACACCTTCGACCCCGAGCAGTGGGACGAGGTGTCGGGTTTCGAGGACCTGACCGACCTGACGTACCACCGCGCGAAGGCGCACGGCACCGTACGGATCGCGTTCGACCGTCCCGACGTGCTCAACGCGTTCCGGCCGCACACCGTCGACGAGCTGCTCCGGGTGCTTGAGCACGCCCGCATGTCCGCCGACGTGGGCTGCGTGCTGCTGACCGGGAACGGCCCGTCGCCGAAGAGCGGCAAGCACTCGTTCTGCACCGGCGGTGACCAGCGGATCCGGGGCAAGGCGGGCTACCAGTACGAGGAGCAGGGCGCGACGTACGACGCTGCCGCGACCGGCGCCTCGACGCCGAGCCCGATCGACAAGGCCAAGCTCTCCCGGCTGCACATCCTCGAGTGCCAGCGGCTGATCCGCTTCATGCCGAAGGTCGTCATCTGCGTCGTCCCCGGTTGGGCGGCCGGTGGCGGCCACTCGCTGCACGTCGTCTCCGACCTGACCCTCGCCTCGCTCGAGCACGCCCGGTTCAAGCAGACCGACGCCGACGTGGGCAGCTTCGACGGTGGGTACGGCAGCGCCTACCTGGCGCGCCAGGTGGGCCAGAAGTTCGCCCGCGAGATCTTCTTCCTCGCCGACGAGTACTCCGCCGAGGACGGCGTCCGGATGGGCACCGTCAACCGCGCCGTCCCACACGCCGAGCTCGAGGCCACCGCCCTGGACTGGGGCCGCAAGATCAACGGCAAGTCCCCGACCGCGCAGCGGATGCTGAAGTACTCGTTCAACCTCCTCGACGACGGCCTGGTCGGCCAACAGCTCTTCGCCGGCGAGACCACCCGGCTGGCGTACATGACCGACGAGGCGCAGGAGGGCCGCGACCAGTTCCTGGAGAAGCGCGAGCCCGACTGGAGCCCGTACCCCTGGTACTACTGATCTGACGAGTTTCCCCAGTTCAGATCCTGTCTGAGGCGTGGCAGTCCGCATCGAGTCCGCAAGCGCGGTATGCGTCTCCTCCTACCGTCCTCCCAAGTTAGGAGGAAACTTAGGAGGACGGACCCAGATCCTCGGCTCGCGGTCAGTCATCCTCGGCTTTGTCGCTATCATCCTAAGAAGGTGAGAGTGAGGATGACCGATGGCAACTGATGCCGAGGTGCTGGTCGCGGAGCTTCGCAAGTTCGGGGCTGAGGCGACGTCTGTTGAAGCGAAGCGCGCCGAAGGCGGGCTCCCGAAAAGTGTGAGAGAGACGCTCTCTAGCTTCTCCAACACACCTGGCGGTGGCACCATCCTGTTGGGGATCGACGAAGCCGCTGGATTCAGCATCGTTGGTCTCGCTGATCCCGCAAAAATGATGGCGGACCTGGCCTCGATGTGCAGAGAAGACATCGTTCCTCCCCTCGTGCCCGAGATCGAGATCGCCGAAGTCGACGGCCAAGCCGTTGTCCTGGCGGACATCCCTGAATTGCCAAAGAGCCAGAAGCCGTGTTATGTCCGCGCTCTTGGTAAGGAACGCGGAAGCTATATCCGGGTGGGAGAGGGAGACCGCCGCCTTACCTCGGAAGAGGTTCAGCAAGTGATGGCCGACCGTGGTCAGCCACAGTTCGACCACGAGGTGGTCGTTGAAGCGACAATTGACGACTTGGATCCGGTTTCCGTAGCAGCATTCACGCAACGTGCGCGACTTAACAACCCGCGGATCTTCGGCGACGAGCCTGCGGACGTAATTCTGCGAATGACGAAGGTTGCAGCGCGTGGCACCGGCGGGCTTGAGCATCCCACGATGGCTGGACTCCTTGCGCTCGGCCGCTACCCCCAGCAGTTCTTCCCGCAGTTGAACGTCACGTTCGTGCACTACCCGACGACAACCGGCGAGAGTACTCAGGCCGGCGTGCGGTTCCTTGACAACGTCAGTCTTGATGGGCCGATCCCCTCGATGGTGTCCGAAGTGCTCGGAGTCATTCGAAGAAATATGAGTCGCCGCGCCTTGATTACTGGTGACGGGCGTCGTGACATGTGGGAGTACCCGCCTGAAGCGCTTCGCGAGGCCGTCGTGAATGCGCTGGTCCATCGCGACCTGAGTCCGGGATCGCGGGGCATTCAGGTGCAGATCGAGATGTATCCGGATCGCTTGCGGATTATGAACCCCGGTGGCCTGTTTGGCGCGGTCGATATTGATCGTCTTGGGGAGGAGGGTCGTTCGTCGGCTCGGAATAGCCTGCTGATGAAGCTTCTCGAGGAGGTCCAGGTCCAGGATGAGGATCGAACCGTCTGTGAGAATCGCGGATCGGGGATCCGTGCAATGCTCTCCGCCCTGCGCCACGCAGGCATGAGTCCGCCACGCTTTAAAGACAGCACGACTGCCTTCGAGGTACTCCTTCCTAACCACACGCTGTTGGACGACGAAACTGTCGCCTGGCTGCAGTTGCTTGGGCGCGAGGGCCTTCGTGACTCACAGTGCACTGCTCTCGCACTCATGCGGCGAGGAGACGTAATGGACAACGCTCGCTATCGAGCGGCGACCGGAATCACTGATAGCCGAGTGGCGACCTTCGAGCTACAGGACTTGGTCGCGCGCGAACTCGTTACCCAGACGGGGACTCGCGGAGGGGCTCGCTACACACTGTCGGAGTTCGCAGCGCACCCGCGCGTACGTCGTGTCCGACCCAATCGGCGTCGGCAGATTGTTGATCTCCTGTCGCTTCACCACGAACTCTCGAAGTCCGAGATCAGTGATCTCCTTGGTCTCAATCCAAAAACAGCTGAGCACTGGCTGCGGACCTTGAAGGCCGAAGGCAGCGTTGAACCGACGGAGCCGGGCCGGGGAAGTAAAAACACGCGGTATCGACTAGGCGCGAAGGCGATGCAGGGGTCACTCTTCGGGGATGGTGAAGATCTCTGAACGCCGATGCGCGTTCAGAGCCGCAGCGATCAGGCGTGCGGCTGCGTTGCGGGTGCGGTCTTCCGCCGTCGGCCAGAGGTGGCTGTATGTATTCAGCGTCGTTGTCGCTGAAGCGTGCCCGAGCGCTCGCTGAACGGTGACCACGTCGCAGCCGGCGGCGATGAGGCCGGAGGCGTAGAAGTGGCGGAGGTCGTGGAGGCGGACGTGCGCAAGGTCGGCTGAGTCCCGTGTCGCCCGCCAGCGCCAGGTGATGGCGTTGTCGTACATCGGCTCGTCACCGACCGTGAAGAGCCAGCGGCTCGGCTCGCTGTCCTCGAGGTGCGCAGCGACGTGTTCGCTCAGGATCGTCACGAGATCGTCGGGCAGGTAGACGACACGTTCTGAGCCGTACTTCGGTGGGCGTACGACGTAGCTCGACCCGTCGCGCTGCAGCTGCCGCGAGACAGTCAACTGGCGACGAAGGAAGTCGATGTCCCCGACCTGGATCGCTGCCGCCTCGCCCTTCCTGAGGCCGGCGAAGGCGCAGAGAGCTACGTACGCCCGGAAGCCCTTGCGAGTCGAGACGCGTGGGCTGTCGGCGTTCGCGACCAGCAGCCCCACCTCCTCGACGGTGGGGATCCGCATTGCCGCCTCGGCCTTGCGGCGCCGGGGGAGTACGACGCCGAGCGATGGATCTGCGGTGATGACGCGGTCTGCGACCGCCGCCCGGAAGACGGAGCGAACGATCACGAACCGTGTCTTGACCGTGGTCGGAGCCCACTGGGCCGACACTGCCTTGACCCAAGATTCGACGTGCGAGCGACGGATCGATTTGAGGGGCAGATCCGCGAAGGGTACGGATCCGGTTGCGAGGTCAGCGTTCGCCTTTGTTGACGGCACCCAGAGCTGGCGCTTCGACCAGTCGTCGTAGAACTTCTTGAAGGTGATCCGGCCGGCGGCTGGATCGACGTATGTGCCGGTGAGGACAGACGATGCCGTCTCGTCGAGCCAGCGCTGCGCGTCGACCTTTCGCTCGAAGTGACGGGCGTGCTCCCGCCCGGCCTCGTCCCGGTACCGGGCTCGCCACTTGCCGTTAGGCCGCTTGGCAATGCTTCCCGCCATCGTCCTGCTCCTTCCGAGATCTCTCCATGATGCGCGCGTCCGCCGACAACGTCGGAGATCAGTCGTGGTGTTGTGGACGGCCTGCCTGCTCGCTGACCCAGAGGACGACGTCGGTCTTCCAGTAGCGGACGTGGCGACCGAGCCGAAAGCTGCGCGGGCCACTGCCGAGCTGGCGCCAGTAGCGAAGGGTGTTGACGGGGACGCGGATCAGGTCAGAGGCCTCGTCGATGGTGAGCATCTCGTCGCCGAGGCCCTTGCGGGGGCTCGGAATGGGTTGAGTGGTCATGGCTCAATTCCTTCGGTGACTGGGTGTTGCTGATGACTCCGGTAGTGATCGCCCGGTGGAATCCGGGTGCGGGTGGCAAAGGACGCCCGTGGTCGTCTCGTCGATTGCCTGTGGTCGGGTCGGAACGTGCACTGGTATCGCTGAGGCATGAACGGGCTACGTAGCCACATTTCGTGCCATCGGGGGAGGCGCGTCGTGAGGCGCGCGGGAGGCGCACAAGCCGCGACGAGGCGTTTGTGCAGGTCAGCGGCACGCGCCTCGGCCGCGGAAGAAAGTTCGAGAAATCCTCGACGCACCGGTGGATTTGAACGCGAGATCGCCCGTGGTGGTGGGGAGGCACGCCCGTGGTCGCTGATAGACGAAGGAGGCGCGCAGGGGATCTTTACAACGTATGCCGCGATCGGTGGTCGTCGTGGGTTGCCCGGGCACCGGTACGGACCTCCAGGCAGTGTGTCGTGGGGGCGCGGTGGGGCCGTAGCGGTCGATCGCCTCGCCGGCGAGGCGGCGTGCGTGGGCGGGCCCGAGGTCGGCACGGTCGCGACTGAAGACGTCGATCCACTGGGCGCGGGCGTCGTCGAGGATCTTGGCGACGAGGTGGGCGGTGTTGTTCTCGCGGCCGCGAGACATGGCGACGTATGCAGTAGCTGCGCCGGTGTGCTCGCTGACCGCCACGTGTGAGGTGTCGACGGTCTCGCCCTGGGCGCCATAGACGGTGGTCGCATATGCCAGTTCGACATGTTGGCTGGCGTAGTCGGCCGGGATCTCGCGATCGCGGCCCCCACCGTGCAGTACGAGCCCGCCGGTGTGGCTGATGCCGGCGACGGTCCAGGTCTGCCGGTTCGCGACCCCGAGGTCCGGGTCGTTGCGACGGGTCGCGACGCGGTCGCCGAGGCTGATCCGATCGCCGCTGCTGGTGATGACGCATTCGCCATCGCGCCCTCCTTCGTGCTCGCGGTCGCGGATGGCTGCGTTGAGGTCACGGACCTGCTCCCGGCTATCGGCGATGACGAGATCTCCGCGAACGCCGTGTTCGGCGAGCGCCTCGTTGCGCTCGACCTCGGACGGATGCACGACGATCTGACCGCGGGCGGCAAGCTGGTCGAACACCGCACCGGGGTCGGTGCCGCTGCGCATCTTGAGGCTGAGGGCGGCGTAGGCGGGATCGGTGAATCGGTGCACCTTCTCCAGGGTCACGACAGCGGTCGGGTGCGCCCAGGTGTCGGCATGGTCGAGCACGCCTCCGCGACCGACGGCGGGGAGCTGGTGTCGGTCCCCGACGAGCGCGATCCGTGCGCCGGCCTCGTCGGCGATGGTGAGCAGTGCGGTCGCGGTGTCTTGGTCGAGCATCCCGGCCTCATCGACCAGCATCAGATCCCCCGGTCGAAGGCGGGCGGCAGCGGCCGGGTCCGAGTGCGGGTTACGGGTCCAGTTGCCTTCGTCGTCCCAGCGCCAGCCGTGTTGGTGGATGAGCCACGCCGCGGAGTGCCCGTCAGCTCCGGTCTCGGCGGCGGCGACCTGGGCCGCCTTCAGCGTCGGGGTCACCACCACCAGACGATGACCCCGCCGCGCCAGGAGCTGCTGGGTAGCACGTAGCGCGGTGGTCTTCCCGGCGCCGGCGGCGCCCTCGACCACGACCAACGCTCCATCACCGGCGAGCGTCCCGACGACCGCCGCCTGGGTCGGGTCGACTCGTGTGATTCCCCGGGTGCCCGGTAGCCGGGTCCTTGCGGCGGGTCGTGTCGACCGGGTAGCGAGGCGGTGGATCAACTCGTCCTCCACGGCCAGCACCCGCGCTGAGGTGAGCGTACGAACGTGTTCGGGCACATCGACCCGCGCGAGGAGCGGAGTGCACAGCGCGACCGCTCGGGCCGTGACGTCCTCGACCAGCTCGACCCGCGTGTCCCGATCGGCGATCAGTGACGTCTGGGCGAGCAGGACCTCGGCTTTGCCGCGGATGTCGGCCGTGTTCCAGGCCGAGCTCTGGGCGCCGAGCAGCGAGACCACTACCTCGGCGGCGGCGTCGCGATCGACCCATCCCGCCCGTACTCCCTGCAGCACCACCGGACCGCTCGGGTCGCGGTAGCCCAGGTCGTGCAGCTCCTCGTTCCACCGCTCGATGAGCTCGCGGCCGTCCTTCGGGACCACCTTGTCCGGTCGCGCCGTCGCCCATGCGCGTCGATCCCACGCCTCCCGGAGCCTCGGGCCGGGCTCCTCGTCGCGATGGTCACGACGCCACTCGGCTTCGTAGCGATCCACGTTGCGGTGGATCTGCGCGGTGCGGGCCGAGAACGCCCCGACGTAGGGCTCGAGCTGGACGATCTCGCACGACTCGGGATCGATCGTGAAGCCATGAGCAGCCAGCACCCGACGGAACTGCGGGTCGCAGGCCACCGCAGCATGGCCGATGCCGTTGATCGCCTCGATGCTGTCGCGGACCCCGACCGAGTGGATACCGCGCCAGCCGCCGGCGGCGAAGACCCGGGCATTGATCTGCAGGTGGAGATGACGATGCGGGTCCCCGGCCCGCGAGGTGTAGTGCCGGATCACCGCGGCTTCGATTCGCTCGACCGGCACCTGGACCTGGCGCCCCGCGCGGCCCGACCCGGGTGGTGGCGTGGCCGGCGACCCAGCCGACGATCTCGGACGCTGCCCGATCCTGCGCCGCATCCAGTGCATCGGAGATCTCGGGATGCAGGGCCGCGGCCAGCGACCACGTCTTCGGCCCGTTGACGGTGACCTCGACGAACCGCAACGCGTGACCGTCCTTCAACACCCTGCCCTTCGGGCGGTCGGTCTCGATGTCGATCCCGGCGACCCACTTCTCATACGTGTCGCCGTCCATCGAGCCCGCGGGCTCGACCTCGTCGGGGGTGGCGATCAGGCGTTCGGCGATCCCGGTGCCTTCGCCGAGGTAGTAGTCATCGGCCCGCGAGCGATCGCGCTCGACGTAGTCGCGCGCGGCTCTCGCCGCACCCCGGTAGAACTTCACCCCGCCATGCATCGCCGGACCCCTCACTCCCGTCCGGCCAGCCCGAATTCGGTAGCCGTCAACTACCATCGATAACCGAATATCTGCAGGTCAGAGGCCAGTTCCGCGCCTCATCCATACCATTCTTCGTAGCATGCGTGCCGCTGGGATTGAAGGGGATGAGGCAGGGCGGAAGGAGGAGTTTGGAGAGGCGGAGATGGTTGGTGTTGAAGAGTGATGGAGAGTGGAATGTAGGGAGCGGTGGCGGTAGAAGGGTGAGGGTTGAACAAGGCGGGCAGGGGCACTGGCTCGCCTGACGAGAGCACTGTTCTGGTGCGCTGGTCAATCAGCGGCCGTCACCTCGGGGTGCCCGGCGATCGCCGTCTAGCGACCGCCTTCGGCGCGGCCCGATGGTTCCATTCCGGTCAATGGTGGTGTCCGCCACGTGGGTGCGGGTGGCTGTGCTCGATCGGTTTGCCGTCGCGCAGGTGGACGTGGCTGTGCTCATGGATGAGGTTGGCTGCGAGCAGCAGCTCGGTGTCATCCAGCACTTCGGCGGGCGTGCCGGTGGCGAGGATGCGGTGGTCCTCGGAGAAGACCACGCAGCGGGTCGCGATCTGCTCGAGGACGTCGAGGTCGTGGGTGGCGTACACGATCGTCTTGCCTGCCCGGTTGAGCTCGACGATGAGCGCGGCCAGCCACTGTTGCGAGCGCGGATCGAGTGCGGCGGTGGGCTCATCGAAGAGGAGAACCTCGGGGTTCATCACCAGCACCGAGGCGATCGCGACCTTCTTCTTCTGTCCGCCGGATAGCTGGAAGGGTGCGCGGTCCGCCAGGTCGGCGATGCCGAGCATGGCGAGGACGTCATCGACGCGGGTTCGCGTCTCCTCATGGGGCAGGCCGAGCTGGAGACAGCCGAAGGCGACCTCCTCGCGGACGGTGGGGGAGAAGACCTGGGTGTCGGAGTTCTGGAAGACGAAGCCGACCCGCGAGCGGAAGCCCTCGACGTACTGCTCGTCCTCGAGGTTGTTCTCCGTCACCAGGTGACCGAAGGCGTGGAGCGTGCCCTCGCTGGGGAACACCAGCCCGTCGAGGACCTTCAGGAGGGTCGACTTGCCGCAGCCGTTGGCGCCGAGCAGGGCGACCATCTCGCCGGGCATCACGTCGAGGTCGACCCCGGCAAGGGCAGGGAAGCGGTCGAGGTAGGAGTAGCGCAGCCCGCGGGCGACGAAGATCGCACCCTCGGGGGCATCCTCGGGCAGGGGCGCTTGGTCGCCCGCAGGGGCGTGGGCGGTGGGGATGACGGGCTCCTGGATCGTGCTGGTCATCGGCCGAGCATCCGGTCGATGGTGATGATGAGGGTGGCCGCGAGTGCCGCGCCGCTGAGCGTGAGCAGGTCGGGTCGGCGCCAGCGCAGCGTGTCGAGTACCCGCGCCTCGCCACGATAGCCGCGCGCGACCATCGCCTGGTGGACCTCCTCGGAGAGCTGGTTCGCCTTGCCCACCAGGGAGCCCGCGCTGGCCCCGAGGAACGCCCGGGCACTGCGGTCGTGCTTGACCTTTCCCATGGTGCGGGCCTTGCGTGCCTCGTACATGTCGGTGACCGAGTCGAGCAGCAGGAAGATGTAGCGGTAGGCCATGCCGACGACCAGGACGAACATCCGCGGCACGCCCAAGGCCCGCAGGCCGGCGAGCAGCCGGTTCCACGGAGTCGTGACGGTGACCAGGACCACCAACGAGATCGAGACCGCCACCCGGGTGACGACCAGTGCGGCCGAACGCAGCCCCTGCGCGGTGAGCCCCTGGGGGTGACCGTGCCAGGTCCACAGCTGCACGACGATGTCACCGCTGGTGACGACTGAGAGGGTCGCCGGCAGCACCACGATCAGCGTGAAGATCGGGATGAAGAGCCACACCCGCTTGATGAAGAAGCCGAGCGGGACCCGCGAGGCGGCAGCGAGCACCAGCACCGCGACGTAGACGACGAGCAGCGTCTCCACGTGGTGGGCCAACCCGGCGGCGACCAGGAGCAGGAGCATCGAGACGAGCTTGGCTCGTGGGTCGAGACGCTGCAGCAGGTCACTGCGTCGGGCGAGGTCGTCGCTGAACATCGCCTGCCGCAGGAGATCCGATCCGCCGACCAGGGTCTTCTCGACGAACGAGCCCTTGGACCGCTTCCCGATGCACCCGCACGGGCACATCGCGACATTGCTCGAAAGGAGCCACGTGGGAGTGGCGGTCTGGTCAGGCAACGGGGTGAGCGGCGCGGTCCTGGCCCCGCGCGGAGAGCAGGCGCACGACGGTGCCGATGGCGAAGATGACGGCGCCGACGATGACGATCCCGATCACCGCCGAGAGGATGTAGGCCAGGTTGGCGTGGTCGCCGCTGCTGAATCCGTACCCGCCGAGGAGGGTGTGGCTCCAGAATCCCGTGTACTTCTCCAGGCCGGTGGGGACCGCGTTGAGCCCAAGGTCGCCCAGGTTGAGGTCGGCGGGGTCGTCCTCGCCGAACGCGCCCCCTGGGGCGAGCAGGCCGATAGGCGAGAGCAGCACCATGAGGCCGACGAAGCCGAGTGCGACACGGGCCGGAGTCAGGGTGCTGGCCGGGCGCGGCGCCTGGTCGTCGGCGGTCAGGGGAATGCCGGGGTGACTGGGCACCAGGCGCGTGACGTCGGCTCGCTGCAGGTAGGCCACGATCGCGGCCGACATGATCGCCTCGCAGAAGCCGGCCACGGTCAGGTGCGGGAGCGCCATCGCCGGAATGGTCTGGCTCAGGTGGTACGGCGAGTACAGGGGTGCTCCGTCCGCGCTGGTGAACAGGTCGGGCTGGATGCCGAACTCGATCGCGGCGGCGAGGGCTGCGGCGTTGATGCCGACGTAGCCCGCGATGGCTGCGGCGGCGACGCGCCGAGCACTGGTCAGAGGCGCGCGGCCGGCGATGAGGCGATACACGCCGTATCCGACGAACGGCAGGATGATCGCCATGTTCACGACGTTGACCCCGTAGGCGAGCACCCCGCCGTCGCCGAACAGCAGTGCCTGGAAGAGGAGCGCGACCGAGACCGCGATGACTGCTGCCCAAGGCCCGAGACAGATGGCGATCACCACCCCGCCGACCGCGTGCGCGGTCGTGCCGTCCGGGATCGGGACGTTGAACATCATCACCAGGAACGAGAGGGCGGAGAACACCGCCAGCATCGGCACGTTGCGGGTCTTGACCACCTTGCTCACCCGCTTGCTCGCGATGACCAGGGTGGGCACCGCGACGGCGTAGCCGACAGCGCAGGTGGACGGGCTCAAGTAGCCGTCGGGGATGTGCACGAGAACGCCTCTCAAGTCAGGTAACAAGCAGGCTGCAGCCTAATCGCCACCACGTGCTTGTTGCGACCTGCTTGCAATAAGGAGGGATGAACACGTGGGGCCACGGATTCTGCTGTCGGTCAGGTTCTGTTCACTTTGGCGGCGAAGTGCGGTCGCCTGGCGCCGACAAAGTGTCTTCGCCGACCGTACGTCGGTCGCCGTCACGCACCTGAAGGATCCGCCGCCGTGCCTGTCTCATCGCGATTGCTGTTGCGGTCGGCCCTCGGTACGTGTCTCGTCGCGACGCTCACCGTCATGGTCGCCGGACCAGCGGGCGCTCATCCGTTCGGCAACCCTCAGACCGCGACCATCTCGGTCGCGGACACCGATGCTCGCGTCGTGCAGGTGCAGTGGCGGCCCGGCGCTATCGACGACCTGGCGCTGCTGCGAGACCAGCTCGGGCTACCCGGGGCGAAGACGTCGTACGACGGCGGACTTCCCTCCCTCGCCGACTCCGCCGAGGCTGCACGCGAGCTCACGAGCGCCGCCGAGCTGCCCGACTATCTGCTCCGTCGGATCGCGGTGACGTCCGCGGGCGGGACGTGCGTCGGCAAAGCGCTCCCGATCACGTCCCTGGTGCGCGAGGGAGTGACCCTGCAGTTCCGATGTCCGGCCGCCGTCGAGAAGGCGGACATCGTGCTTCGTACGCTCACCGATCTGCATCCCGCGTATCGAACCCTGGCAACCGGACCGGGCGGGCAACGCGCCGTGTACGACATCAGCCACGAGTCCCACGCGTGGTCGGCGAGCTCCACGAGCGTTCCCACCGGCACCACGTCCTCCACTGGACGCAGCGCCGCGATCCAGCTGTCCGTCGTGGGTGGGATCGGCATCGCCTTCACCCTGGCCATCACCGTGTTGCGTCGGCGCCGCAATCAGAAGGAGCGAGTCGCGTGAGTGTCATGACGATCCTCGGCATCACCGGAACCCTCGACACTCAGGGGCTCGGTGACCGGCTGGTCAATCTGGTCAACGCCCCCGGCTTCGCGCCGATCGCGATCCTCGTCGCCTTCGCAGCAGGCGCCGCTCACGCCATCGCGCCGGGCCACGGCAAGTCGCTCGCGGCCGCCTACCTCGTCGGAGGTGAGGGGCGGGTGCGGGACGCTGCCTGGCTGGGACTCAGCGTTGCGGTGATGCACACGTTCTCCGTCCTGGTGATTGCGGTTGCCTGGACGTTCTTCTCACTCAGTGACTTGGTCGACCTCAAGGGACTGACCACCGGCCTGCAGCTGATTGCGGGCCTGCTCACCATCGGACTCGGGATCTGGCTCGTCCGACGCCATCTCGCCAGCCGGCACGGGAGCGGCGGTCACGGCCACGGACACGGTCATGGGCACGGTCATGGACATGGCCACGGTCATGGCCACGGCCACGGCCACGCACCGGCAACCACCCGACCTGGCCTGATCATGCTCGGCATTTCGGGCGGTTTGACGCCGTCGCCCTCCGCGTTCCTGGTCCTCGTCACCGGCTTCTTCGCCGGCCACGCCGCATTCGGGCTGGTGCTGGTGATGTGCTTCGGGGTCGGCCTCGCGGCCGTCCTTTTCGGCGTCGGCCTGCTCGCCCTGACCGGCCGCAACCTGGTCGTCCGTGCAGCAGAGTCTCGAGCGGTGCTGCACCTCGCTAGCCGCGTGGCGCCCGTTCTGGCCGCGACCGGCGTCACCGTCCTCGGCCTCGGCCTCACCTCGATGGCCGTCTCCGGTCTCGTCTCGGCGTAAGCACCTAGAACCGCCCCAGGGTGCGCTGCGGTAGATGGCACGCGCCGCCGGATCTCTGCGCTCGGCTGCCTTGAACGGCGACGAGCGCGGACGGGCGCCCCACCGCCCGTCCGCGCGGTCTGTTAGAACTCCTCGTCGAACCCGACGCTGCCGGTCACGCCCACCTGATAGGCGGAGACGCGGCGTTCGAAGAAGTTCGAGAGCTCCTGGACGTCCTGCAGCTCCATGAACGCGAGTGGGTTGGCCGAGCCGTAGATGATCGGCAGGCCGAGGCGCTCCATGCGGCGGTCGGCGACGTACTCGAGGTAGGCGCGCATGTCGGTGGTGGAGAGGCCGGCGACGCCCATGCCGAGGAGGTCTTCGGCGAACTGGGCCTCGCAGTCGACGCCCTCCATCAGCATCTCGCGGACCTTCTGCGCGATGTCCTCATCCCACAGCTCCGGCTCCTCGGCGCGAGCGGTGTCGACCACGTCGAAGGCGAAGGCCATGTGCATGGACTCGTCGCGGAAGACCCAGTTGGTGCCGGAGGCCAGCCCGTTGAGCAGACCGCGTGAGCGCAGGAAGTAGACGTAGGCGAAGGCGCCGTAGAAGAAGAGGCCCTCGATGACCGCGGCGAAGCAGATCAGGTTGAGCAGGAACGCCTTGCGGTCCTCGCGGGTCCGCAGCTCCTTGAGGTCGCCCAGGGAGTCGATCCACTTGAAGCAGAAGTCGGCCTTGGCCTTGATCGAGGGGATGTTGTCGACCGCGGCGAACGCCTCGAACCGCTCCTTCTCGTCGGGCACGTAGGTGTCGAGCAGGTTCAGGTAGAACTGGACGTGCACGGCCTCCTCGAACAGCTGGCGCGAGAGGTAGAGCCGGCCCTCTGGGGAGTTGACGTGCTGGTAGAGGTTGAGCACGAGGTTGTTGGCCACGATGGTGTCGCCGGTGGCGAAGAACGCGACCAGCCGCGAGATCAGGTGGCGCTCGGCCGGGCTCATCCGGGCGAGGTCCTTGAGGTCGTTGTGCAGGTCGACCTCCTCGACGGTCCAGGTGTTCTTGATGGCGTCCTTGAAGCGCTCGAAGAAGTGCGGGTAGCGCATCGGGCGCAGGGTCAGGTCCAGGCCCGGGTCCAGCAGCAGCTGCTGGGTCGTTCCGGTGGTGGTGGTGATGTCGGTGGTCACTGGCAGGCCTCGCATGCTTCGGGGTTCTCGAGGGAGCACGCGAGTGCCTCCTCGTCGGTGTAGGTAGAGGTGGACGTCGAGCTTGTCGAGATGGGTCGGGGTGTCTCGACAGGCTCGACGACCGCGGCCGTACCGGCGGACGTGGCGGTGCTGGCGCCGGCGACGGTCGCCTGCTGGATCCGTGTCGCGGGGCGCGAGCGCAGGTAATAGGTGGTCTTCAGGCCGCTCTTCCACGCGTAGAGGTACATCGAGGAGAGCTTCCCGATGGTCGGGCCGGCGATGAAGAGGTTGAGCGACTGGCTCTGGTCGATGTAAGGCGAGCGGGCCGCCGCCATCTCGATGAGCGCCTTCTGCGGCAGCTCCCAGGCCGTACGGAACACGGCGCGCAGCTCCTCCGGCAGGGTCGTGATGCCCTGGACCGAGCCCTCGGCACGCTTGATCTGCTCGCGGATCTCCGGGGTCCACAGCCCGCGGGACTTGAGCTCGCGCACCAGCGCGGTGTTGATCTGCAGGAACTCGCCCGACAGGGTCTCGCGCTTGAACAGGTTGGAGACCTGCGGCTCGATGCACTCGTACGCGCCGGCGATCGAGGCGATCGTCGCGGTCGGGGCGATCGCGATCAGCAGCGAGTTGCGCAGGCCCGTGGCCGCGACCCGCTCGCGCAGCGCTGCCCAGCGCTCGGTCTGGTTCGGGGTGACGCCCCACAGGTCGGGCTGCAGCTGGCCCTTCGCGGCCCGGGTCTCGGAGAACGAGGGGTGCGCGCCGTGCTGTTCGGCCAGGTCGGCGGAGACCTCCAGCGCCGTCAGGTAGACCTCCTCCTGGATGCGGGTGGAGAGCTCGAGCGCCTCGGCGGAGTCGAACGGCAGGTGCAGCGCGAAGAAGACGTCCTGCAGCCCCATCAGGCCCAGGCCGACCGGGCGCCAGCGCGGGTTGGAGGCGGCCGCCTCGGTGCTCGGGTAGAAGTTGATGTCGATCACGCGGTCGAGCAGCGGGACGGCGGTCCGTACGGTGGCGCGCAGCTTGTCCCAGTCGAGCATGGTGGTCGAGCCGGTCGAGACGACGTGTTGGGCGAGGTTGATCGAGCCGAGGTTGCACACGGCGGTCTCGGTGTCGGAGGAGACCTCGATTATCTCGGTGCACAGGTTCGACAGGTGCACCGTCGGGCCGCCGGGCGCATCCGTGGTCTGGTTGCAGGTGCGGTTGGAGGCGTCCTTGAACGTCATCCAGCCGTTGCCGGTCTGGGCGAGGGTCCGCATCATCTTGGCGTAGAGGTCGCGGGCCTTGACCGTACGCACGACACGACCCGCCGCCTCGAGCTCGCGGTAGCGGGTCTCGAACGCAGTGCCCCACAGGTCGACCAGCTCGGGTGCCTGGTCGGGGTCGATCAGCGACCAGTCCTCGTCGGCCTCGACGCGGCGCATGAACTCGTCGGGGATCCAGTTGGCGAGGTTGAGGTTGTGCGTACGGCGCGCCTCCTCGCCGGTGTTGTCGCGCAGCTCGAGGAACTCCTCGACGTCGGGGTGCCACGACTCGAGGTAGACGCACGCCGCGCCCTTGCGCCGTCCGCCCTGGTTGACCGCCGACACGGACGAGTCGAGGGTCCGCAGGAAGGGCACGATGCCGTTGGACTGGCCGTTGGTGCCGCGGATCAGCGCGCCGCGGGAGCGGACGCGGGAGAAGCCGATGCCTATGCCGCCGGCGAACTTCGAGAGCTTCGCGACCTGCATGTAGCGGCTGTAGATCGAGTCGAGCTCGTCCTTGGGGGAGTCGACCAGGTAGCACGACGACATCTGGCTGTGCCGGGTGCCGGAGTTGAACAGCGTCGGGCTCGAGGGGAGGTAGGCCAGCGAGGACATCAGCCGGTAGAACTCGATGGCCTCGGCCGGGCTCTGTGCCAGACCGCAGGCGACACGGAGCATGAAGTACTGCGGGGTCTCGACGACCAGTCGCGAGGTGGGGTGACGCAGCAGGTAGCGGTCGTAGACGGTGCGCAGCCCGAAGTACTCGAACCGGTTGTCGCCCTCGAGGTCGATGGCGAAGTCGAGCTTGCGGGCGTTGTCCTTGACGAAGCGTGCGGTCTCGTCGCCGATCAGGCCCTCGGCGTGACCGAGGCTGACGGACTGGCTGAAGGAGGCGACGCCCTGGTTGCGGACCTCCTTGTCGATATAGGCGGCCAGCAGGCGCGCGGCGAGGCGGGAGTACTCCGGCTCCTCGCCGATCATCTCGGCGGAGGTCTGAATGCTGAGCCGGTCCAGCTCGGCGGTGGTCGCGCCGTCATACAGGCCGCTGATCGTGCGGGTCGCGACCCGCATCGGGTCGACGTCGGGCAGATCGCCGCTGACGCGGTCGATGGCCCGAACGATCTTGTTGACGTCGACGCTCTCGGTGTCGCCGTTGCGCTTGAGCACCTGCATGGTGGCGCGGCGTACGGGCTCGGCCGGCATGGTGGGCAGCGGGGTGTCGATGACCGTCACTTCTCTCTCCTCGCGAGATCTGACTCAGGTCCGTGCCGGGAGGAGGAGACGACTGGCCTGCGAGGCACGACGGGCTCGCGGGTCTGGCGTCAGCCTTCCCACGAGGCCTCGGACCACCACACCCGACGGGTGTGGTGCGCTGGCAGGTCTTCGGACTCGCGGGCACATCCGACGCGTACTACGTCGGACGCCTACTGGCCGTCGCTTCCCAGATCTGCGATCCAGTGCTTGTGACGGCGGTCGTTCCCACTTACCGCTGCGGGGCAGTCCCGGATTCGCACCGGGTTCCCTCTTGCCTCCACGTGTCCGGCTGACACGCAGAACCAGCTACGCCAGCCACTATATATGGGAACTACATCCGTGCAACTCCCAACATGTGGATGTCTCACGTCGTCGCCGACGGGTCACGCAGCGGGCACGTCGCCCACCACGCCAGAGTCCCGAAACGCCCGAGGATCCGGTGATCGCGGCGGTCGAGGCTCAGCTCGCCGGGGGCGAGGCGAGAGCGTGCTCCATCTGGACACAGAGATCGTGGATGCACTGCTCGAGGCTCTCCCCGGTCTCCTTCTGCAGCAGGCCGAGGCTGAGCTCAGCGACCAGAAGAGCACCCCCGGCGAGCTCGCGCTCGTCGCTGAAGGATCCCAGGAGCTGCCGCGCGCCGTCGGCGTCGCCCCGGTTGCGAGCGGCGACGATGCCGGCGACCCGCTGCGCGGCGGCCACGACGGGGGCGAGCTCGGAGCGGCGCGAAGACTCGCTCACAGGATCAGCCCGGGCGTCTGATGGCGGGCCTTCTCGAAGCGGGCCTGGACGTCGGCCCAGTTCACGACGTTCCACCACTGCTTCACGAACGTCGCCTTGTCGTTCTTGTACTGCAGGTAGTACGCGTGCTCCCACATGTCGAGCATCAGCAGCGGGACCATGCAGATCGGCACGTTCCCCTGGTGGTCGAAGTGCTGGATGATGTACGGCCGCTGCGCGACCATGTCCCAGGTCAGCACGGACCAGCCGGATCCCTGGACGCCGAGAGCGTTGGCCTCGAAGTGGGCGCGGAACTTGTCGAAGCCGCCGAAGTACTCCTCGATCACCTGAGCGAGTTCGCCGGTCGGCTTGTCCCCACCGTCCGGGCTCATGTTGGGCCAGAACACCGAGTGGTTGACGTGGCCTCCGAGGTGGAAGGCGAGGTTCTTCTCCAGCGCCGAGAGGCCTCCGAAGGACTCGGCCTCGCGGGCCTCCGCGAGCTGCTCCACCGCGGTGTTGATGCCCTTGACATAGGTCGCGTGGTGCTTGTCGTGGTGCAGCTCCATGATCGCGCCGGAGATATAGGGCTCCAACGCCGCGTAGTCGTAGGGGAGGTCAGGGAGCGAGTAGTCGGCCATGATGCAAGCCTGTCGCTACTGCGAATCATTTGCAATAGTGACAGAGAACTCGCCTCCCTGAGCGCTGTGGTGGCCTTGGAAGGCTCGAACATCGGACAACGCCGCACGAGCGCCCAGGGTCGGCGAAACCTGGGTTGGTGACGTTGGGGCCGACGACAGGAAGCGCGAACGGGCACGCACGCTGCCTGGCAGGTCGAGTCCGCAGAGAGTCCGCAGGACGTCCGTCGCGGTCCCTCAACAACCGCTGTGACCGTTGACGACCATCGCGGCATCTGCGCAGGTCGAGCCAGGGTTTCGGGCACAATCGCTCATCTCCGTCAGCTGCCATCACGGCGTGGACGACTTCCCCTGGTACTACTGATCTCGCAGGGCTCCGCAGCTCAGAGGGCCGGCAGATGGCCGAACCGCGGCAGGCACGCCAGGGCCAGTGCCACCTCGGTCCGGCGCTCGGTGAGCGGGTGGCCGAGCAGCTCCTCGGCCTGGGCGAGGCGGTAGCGCACGGTGTTCTTGTGCACGAAGAGGTCCGTGGCGGCCAGCTCGACGCTGCCGCCGCGACGGAGGTAGGCCGCCACCGTCTCGCGTAGGCGCTCCACCAGCGGGGTGGCGTCCGCGAGCGCGCCGAGCTCGCGCTGGATCAGCGCGGCGACGGCCGCCTTGCGCCCCGCCGCGACACACGCGAGCTCGACGTCGGCGTACAGCGTGGTGGTGCCTGTCGCGGTCTCGGTCTCGATGGCGTGGCGCTGTGCGTCGACGGCCTCGCGATGGGAGGAGCGGAATGCCGCGAGCCCCGTGCCGGGCGTCCCTGCGCTGATGCTCACCCCGGATTCGGCGCCTTCGCGAACCTCGGCCAACGCCGCGCGAAGCCGCTCGTCCGTGAGCGGTCGCCTGGTCGCGACCCACGTCCAGATCTCGCCGCGTCCGGCCGGAAGGGTCAGGAGGCGGGCACCGACGGTCGTCGCCATCGCGTCGGCCGCGGCGGTCAGGGCGACCAGGTCGTCGGCGGTCTCGGTCGGCGTCCAGAGCACGAGCGCGAGGTGGGCGCCGCCCAGCGGATAGGTGAGCAGCCGGCTGGCGTCGTCGATCGCCACCTGATCGCCGCGCAGGATGGCCCGTACGGTCTCGCCCCGCTGGGCGAACGCACCGTGCAACGACGACTCGCGCTCGGCGTAGAAGACACCGACGAGGTGCTCGCTCGCCTGGTTGATCCAGGCGCCGCCGTGGTCCCAGAGGTAGACCAGCACCGCGGTCCGGTCGGGTCCGTCGGGCGGGACCGAGGCGGCGACCTCCCGGAAGAAGTCCCACACCGCCTCCGAGGCGACCCGGTAGACCTTCAGCAGGACGCCGAGCTCGAGGTTGCGGCGCGCGATCGACAGAGCGAGGTCGACGGCCTGCGGCGGGAGCAGGAGCTCCTGCTCCTCCCGCTCGAGCAGGCTCAGGAAGACCTGGAACTGCCGCTTCGTCGATGCGTGCAGCTCCGCGACGAGGACCGCATCGCCGGCGAGCTCGGGGATCTCGGCCAGGATCCGGCCGTTGACGTGCTCGACGAACTCCTCGAGGTTCTCCTCGCTGCTCGCTCCGGCGACGTACGCGCGCACCCAGGCTGCGAGCTCGGCGGCCTCGCTCGCGGTGGGGTCGGTCGACATCCACGCCTCCTCGCCTTGGACGTGAGTCCAATCGGACGGGGTGATTCTGGGGGTCGATACCAAGACGACGCAAGGCGCCTTGTGCTGGAATCTCACCGAACAGGCAGATGTGGCCTGCGTCACGTCCCGAACCAGGAGGCTCGTGCGATGCCGAACCCGCTCTCATTCGACTACATCGTCGTCGGCGCCGGAAGCGCCGGCGCGGTCGTCGCCCACCGCCTGAGCGAGGATCCGGCCACGTCCGTCCTGCTGTTGGAGGCGGGGCCCGCCAACGACGCGCTCGAGATCTCGATGCCGGCCGCGTTCCCGAACCTCTTCAAGA
This sequence comes from Nocardioides sp. JCM 18998, assembly GCF_055391535.1. Classification (NCBI taxonomy): domain Bacteria; kingdom Bacillati; phylum Actinomycetota; class Actinomycetes; order Propionibacteriales; family Nocardioidaceae; genus Nocardioides; species Nocardioides sp. JCM 18998. The sequence goes on along the minus strand of NZ_AP043886.1, from coordinate 1,270,349 downwards.
CCAAGTGGGACTGGAACTACGAGACCACCCCGCAACCCGGCCTGCGCAGCCAGCGCGCCTTCTGGCCGCGGATGAAGGCCCTCGGCGGCTGCTCGTCGATGAACGCGATGATGTACGTGCGCGGCGCCCGCGCCGACTTCGACGGCTGGCAGCGCGACTTCGGCGCGGTCGGCTGGTCGTACGACGACGTCCTGCCGTACTTCCTGCGCTCCGAGCACAACACCCGCGGCTCCGGCGCCTTCCACAGCGACCAGGGCCTGCTCCACGTCGAGGATCGGCGCTACACGCACGAGACGACCCAGGCGTGGATCGCCTCGGCCCGTGCCGCGGGCCTGCCGGCCAACGACGACTTCAACGGCGCGACCCAGCTCGGCGCCGGGACCTACCAGGCGACCTGCCACCGTGGCCGACGGTGGTCGACCGCCGAGGCGTTCTTGGCGCAGGAGACGCGGCAGCGGTCCAACCTGACCGTGCTGACGGGCGCTCACGCGACCAAGGTGCTCCTCGAGGGGACCCGGGCGATCGGGGTCGCCTACCTCCACGACGGCGCCCACCAGACGGCGTGGGCGGACGCCGAGGTGGTCGTCTCCGGAGGTGCGATCAACTCACCGCAGCTGCTGATGCTCTCCGGGATCGGTCCGGGCGCCCACCTCGCCGAGCACGACATCGACGTCGTGGTCGATCTGCCGGGTGTCGGCGAGAACCTGCACGACCACCCCGTGACGCCGCTGATGTGGCGCACGAGCGGCAAGGACGTCGCCGTCGATCACGTGACCCCCGCACGCCTGATCCAGTGGCAGGCCACCGGGCGCGGACCGCTGTCGTCCAACATCGGCGAGACCGGCGGCTTCATCGAGACCCGCGACGGCCTCGAGGGGCCGGACATCCAGTTCATCGCCGCCCCCACGGGCTTCTACGACAACGGCCTGCGGGAGCCCGCCGGCTCGATGTTCACCACGGGCGTCACGCTGGTCGATGTCGCCAGCCGGGGCAGGCTGCGGCTGCGCGGCAGCAATCCGCTGTGGAAGCCGTCGATGGACCCGGCGTACTTCGCCGACCGGACCGACCTCGAGGCGATGCGGGCCGGCTGCCGGCGCGCGATCGAGATCGCCGACCAGGGCCCGCTGGCGAAGCTCCTGACCGCGCCGTTCCTGCGCGCCGACGACAGCGACGCGGCCGTCGACGACTTCATCGCCCAGTGGACCCAGACTCTGTTCCACCCGGTCGGCACCTGCACCATCGGCACGGGTGGGGACGCGGTGGTCGACCCCGAGCTCAGGGTGCACGGCGTCGAGGGGCTGCGCGTCGCCGACGCCTCGGTGATGCCGAAGGTGACCCGTGGCAACACCAACGCCCCGTCGATCATGATCGGGGAGAAGGCCGCCGACCTGCTCCGCGGCCGCACCGCCACCCGACAGAACGTCCGCACCCACCGTGCCGAGGAGGCCCTCCGATGACGACCGTGCTCCACCCCACCGACGACCAGGCGGAGCTCGCCACGTTCGACGTCCGCAACCCGGGAACCGGAGACGTCATCGGCACCTACCCGATCCACGGCGCGTCCGAGGTGGACGCCGCCGTCGAACGCGCCCGGCTGGCAGCCGAGTGGTGGCAGGGCATCGGGTACGGGGAGCGCCGCAAGCGGCTCGATCGCTTCCGCGGCGTGATCGCGCGCCGCATCCACCAGCTCGCCGGCGTCATCCACGAGGAGATGGGCAAGCCGCACAGCGACGCCGTCCTCGAGGTCGCGCTCGTCCTGGACCACCTCGCCTGGGCCGGGAAGAACGCCGCCAAGGTCCTCGGCAAGCGCGGCGCCAAGGCCGGGCTGCTGAACGCCAACCTCGGTGCCACCGTCGAGTACAAGGCGCTCGGCGTCATCGGCGTCATCGGCCCCTGGAACTATCCCGTCTTCACCCCGATGGGCTCGATCGTCTACGCCCTCGCGGCCGGGAACACCATCGTCTTCAAGCCCAGCGAGTTCACGCCCGGCGTGGGAGCGTGGCTCGTCGACGCGTTCAGCCAGGTGGTGCCCGAGCACCCGGTCCTCCAGCTGATCACCGGCGACGGCAGCACCGGCGCGGCGCTGTGCCGCAGCGGGGTCGACAAGGTCGCCTTCACCGGGTCGACCGCCACGGCCAAGCGCGTGATGGCTGCATGCGCCGAGAGCCTGACCCCGGTGGTCGCCGAGTGTGGCGGCAAGGACGCCCTGCTGGTGGACGCGGATGCGGACCTCGAGGCCGCGGCCGAGGCGGCCGCCTGGGGCGGCATCGCCAACGCGGGCCAGACCTGCATCGGCGTGGAGCGGATCTACGTGCACGAGCAGGTCTACGACCGCTTCGCCGAGCTGCTCTCCGGGGTGGTCGACGCGCTGCGGGCCGGGGCCGACGCCGGTGCGCTGATCGGGCCGATCACGATGCCCTCCCAGGTCGAGGTCATCCGTCGCCACCTCGACGACGCGCTCGCAGCCGGGGGGCGCGTCATCGCGGGCGGGCCGGGCTTCGACGCCCAGGTCGTCCAGCCCGCGGTGCTCGTCGACGTACCGGAGGACTGCAGCGCCGTCACCGAGGAGACCTTCGGGCCGACACTGGTCCTGCGGAAGGTGCGCGACATGGACGAGGCCGTCACCCTGACCAACGCCTCGCGCTACCACCTCGGCGCCTCGGTCTTCGGCAAGCGCAACGGCCGGGCGATCGCCGACCGGATCCGCTCCGGGATGGTCGCGGTCAACTCCGTGCTGACCTTCGCCGTCGTGCCGAGCATCCCCTTCGGAGGCGTCGGCGACTCGGGCTTCGGCCGGATCCACGGCGAGGACGGCCTGCGCGAGTTCTGCTACCCGCACGCGGTCGTGCGGCAGAAGTTCAAGGCTCCGCTCGCCCTGATGACGTTCGCCCGGACCGCCGCGACCGAGGAGAAGCTCGGCACGATCATCGCGCTCGTGCACGGCCGGAGATAGACCATGGCCGAGGGCCGCTGACGCTTCCCCTGCTACCAGCGGTCGGGCACGCTGACTCCATGGATTCCCGCGCTACCTGGCTGCTCACGAAGTCGGAGCGTGACAATCCGCAGACCACCCTCGACGCGCTCCACGACGGCGACGAGGCCTGGTCGACGGGCAACCTGGTCCGGCCACTCATCCACGGGGCGACGTACTTCCGCCATCTCTTCGACGCACTCGAGGCAACGCAGGCGGGGGATCTGGTCCTCTTCACGGACTGGCAGGGCGACGCCGACGAGCGGCTCACCGGCGAACCCGGCAGCGAGGTGGTCGAGGTGCTCGCCCGCGCGGATCGGCGAGGTGTGGCGGTGCACGGTCTGGTCTGGCGCTCCCACCTCGACCAGACCGGGTTCTTCGCCACCGAGAACCGCCACCTCGGCGAGCAGCTGCAGAAGCGTGGCGCCGAGGTGCTGCTCGACATGCGGGTGCGCGCGGGCGGGTCGCACCACCAGAAGTTCGTCGTGATCCGGCACCGGGATGACCCGACGCGTGACATCGCCTTCGTCGGCGGCATCGACCTCGCCCGCAACCGGCGCGATGATGCCGATCACCGTGGCGACCCGCAGTCCACGCCGCTGACCGAGGAGTACGGCGAGCACCCGCCGTGGCACGACGTGCAGGTAGCGATCCAGGGCCCCGCCGTGCATGACGTCGAGACGGTCTTCCGTGAGCGGTGGGACGATCCGGCGCCGCTCTCGGCCGCGCCCTGGCGACGGGCGGCCGACCGGCTGCGCGGGCTCGACGGTACCCCGGATCCGCTGCCCCAGCAGAGTCCTCCTCCACCTCCGGCGGGCGGCCACACGGTCCAGCTGCTGCGCACGTATCCCGACCTGCGCTTCGGTCGCGACTACCCGTTCGCCAACGGTGGCGAGCGCAGCGTGGCCCGTGGCTACGCCAAGGCCGTACGACGCGCGGAGCGGATCGTCTACGTCGAGGACCAGTACTTCTGGGGACACGACGTGGCGCGTCTCTTCGAGGATCAGCTTCGGAGCCGGCCCGACCTGCGGCTGATCGTGGTGATCCCGCTCTACCCCGACCTCGACGGTGCCAGCCGCACGCCCCAGCTGCTCGGTCGTCATCGCGCCCTCGGCCGGCTGATGCGGATCGCGCCGGGCCGGGTCGCGGCGTACGGGCTGGAGAACCGCGCAGGCACGCCCGTCTACGTGCACGCGAAGGTCTGCATCGTCGACGACCAGTGGGCGAGCACCGGCTCGGACAACTTCAGCCGCCGGTCGTGGACCCACGACTCCGAGCTCACCGCGGTCGTGCTGGACGAGGCCTACGCGCGCGACCTTCGCCTCACGCTCGCCGCCGAGCACCTCGACCGCCTCGACGACGTCGCCGTCGACGGTCTGGAGAAGGTGATGGACGACTGCCTCGATCCCGCTGGCATGTACGACGCGTACGCCGCCTGCGCCGATCGCCTCGACGCCTGGCACGCGTCCGGGCGATCGGACGAGCGTCCGCCGGGCCGCCTGCGGCGGTTGCCGCTGCCCCGGCTCTCCACCGTCCAACGCCTGTACGCCACCCCGCAGCTCGACACGCTGCACGACCCCGATGGACGCCCTCCGCGTTTGCGCGGGACCGACAGATTCTGAGCGGACGCCCGGGCGACGCCCGCTGGACCCGCAATCCGTCGCCGTCCGGCCCGCCTCAGTCCTCCTGGATGTAGACCAGCCCGTTGCCGAACGGGTCGTCGAAGAAGAACATCGGGCTGCCCTCCCCGATCGTGATCGGCTCGTCGTTGTGCACCGTGATGCCGGCCTCCTTGACCCGGTCGAAGGCGGCGCCGGCGTCCGTCGTGGCGAGCCGTACCGCCACCGGGATCTCGCTATCGGGCGGCAGCAGGACGATGCCGACCGACGAGCCCGGCGGCACCACCTCGATCATCCGTGCACCGGGCCACGGCTCGCCGTCGTAGCGCACCTCGCAGCCCAGCACGTCCCGATAGAACGCCAGCGCCCGGTCCTGGTCGGGCACCGGGATCGTCACGCTCAACACCCGCGTCGTCATCGCCATGGGCCCACCCTTCCACGACCGGGCCGTCCGGTCACCCGATCAGGCGCGGACCCGCTGCGCCGCCGCAGGGGCGAGCGGCCAGTTCTTACCGATCGGTGACGGATCGTCCGCCACCCTGTCGTGAGCCGTCGCGTCCTGCCACGTTGACGGGCATGGACCACGAAGAGAACCCCCTGGTCGCCGTCATCGGCGGCACCGGCTTCTACCGGTGGCTGGACGACTCCGCGCAGAGCGCGTCGGTCGATATCGAGACGCCGTACGGAGACCCGTCGGGGCCGATCACGCTGGGCACGGTCGGCGACCGGCGGGTCGCGTTCCTTCCCCGGCACGGGGAGGGGCACGCGATCCCACCGCACGGGATCAACCACCGGGCGAACCTGTGGGCGCTGCGGGCGCTCGGCGTACGACAGATCATCGCGCCGTGTGCCGTCGGCGGCCTGCGTCCCGACCGGGTCGCTCCCGGCGACATCGTGGTGCCCGACCAGCTCGTCGACCGGACCACCGGACGGGTGCAGACGTTCGTGGAGTCGGGTGCCACCCACGTGCCGTTCGCCGATCCGTACTGCCCCCGCGTCAGCGCGACGCTGACGCGAGCCGGCGAGGGCGTGCGGTCCGGGGGCACGATGGTGGTGATCGACGGACCGCGGTTCTCCACTCGCGCCGAGTCGCAGTGGTACGCCGCGCAGGGCTGGGACCTGGTCAACATGACCGGCCACCCGGAGGCCGTGCTGGCCCGTGAGATGCGGATCTGTTACGCCGCGCTGGCGCTCGTCACCGACCTCGATGCCGGCGTCGAGGCGGGGGAGGGCGTCGGGGAGGCCGATGTCTACGCCCGCTTCGCCGCGAACCTCGACCGGCTCGGCGGGATCCTCGCCGCCGCCATCGAGGGCCTCCCCGATCCGGGGGGATGCGCCTGCGACACCTGGGCGGCCGGGCTCCAGCTCGCGTACGACATCCCGACGGCCGCGCCCGCGGCGGCGGGAGCGTCGGCCTGATGCGCGTGCTGCTCACCGGCGCAGCCGGCTTCATCGGCAGCGCCGTCCGGCGCGAGCTGGAGGCCGGCGGACACGAGGTGGTCGGGATCGACCTGATGCTGCCCGAGGCGCACGGCCCGACGGCGATCCCGCCGGGCATCCGGCGTCTCGACGTACGCCTCGCCGCCACCGACCCGGCCTGGGCCGCTGCCCTCGAGGGCGTCGACGCGGTCTGCCACCAGGCTGCGGTCGTCGGCGCCGGCGTCGCCGTCGCCGATCTGCCGGCCTACGCCTCCCACAACGACCTGGGCACCGCAGCGCTGCTGGCGGCGATGGCCGCACGCGGCGTGCGCCGACTCGCCCTGGCCTCCTCGATGGTCGTGTACGGGGAGGGCCGCTACCGCTGTGCCGAGCACGGCCGCCAGCGACCGGGTCCGCGACCGATCAGCGCCCTGGCCGACGGGCGCTTCGACAACCCCTGCCCCCTCTGCGGCGGGGCCCTGGGCTGGGCACCCGTCCCGGAGGACGCGGGCTTCGAGCCGCGCAGCGCGTACGCCGCCAGCAAGGTCGCGCAGGAGCACTACGCGGCGGCGTGGGCGCGCCAGGCGGGCGGCGCGGTGGTCGCGCTGCGCTATCACAACGTCTACGGGCCCGGCATGCCCCGCGACACCCCGTACTCCGGCGTCGCGGCGATGTTCCGCTCCTCCCTCGAGCGCGGCGAGGCGCCGCAGGTCTTCGAGGACGGGCGCCAGGCCCGTGACTTCGTCCACGTCGAGGACGTCGCCCACACCAACGTGGCGGCCCTCGACGCCGCGGTGGCGGCACCCGACGAGCACGTGGCGGCCTACAACGTCGCCTCCGGGCACCCGATCACGATCGGCGAGGTCGCCGCCCTCCTGGGCGTCGGCACGGGCATCGCCCCCGAGACCACCGGCGGCTACCGCCTCGGCGACGTGCGGCACATCGTGGCCTCTCCGGCGCGGGCCGAGGCCGAGCTCGGCTTCCGGGCCCGGATCGACCCCGAGGTCGGGCTGCCCGCCTTCGCCAGCGCGCCCCTGCGCGAGAGTCACCAGCTGGTGTAGAGGAGGTGCTGCACGAGCAGCGCGGTGAGGACCTGGCCCGCGAGCGCCGGCCGCCGCCAGCCTCGCGGCAGCGCGACCAGCCCGAGCGTCAGCCACGGGACGAACGGCAGCCAGATCCGCTCCACCTCCGCCCGACTCATCTGCGACACGTCGGCGAGCACCACCGCGAGAGCGGCGGCACCGACCAGCGCCCGGACGACCCGGTCCGGCGGGTCGTCGTCCTCGCCCCGGCGTGCCCACGTCGCGGCGAGGCCGGCACCCACGAGGGGCCCGGCGCTCACCGCCAGCGCCGCCAGGTCGCCCCACGTCCAGTAGAGACCGGGCCGCCCCGAAGCGATCCCGTCCCAGTAGCGCTGGCGCAGGACCGGGTACGCCTCCCACCAGGCGAAGCCGCCGGCGGCGAAGGCCAGCACGACGCCGAGCGCCACCAGAGCGAGGACCGGGATCGGCCACCACGCTCGCGCCACCCACAGCACCGCGAGGGCCATCACGGCCACGAGCACCAGCCCGTACGACATCATCACCGTCGCCCCGAACCCGAGGCCGGCCACGAGGGCCCACGGCCAGCCACGGGCGGCCCCCCGCGCGGTGGCGCGGGCGAGACAGGCCATCGACCACGCGACCACGACCGCCATCACCGCGTCTGCCGACACCGCGAGGAAGACGGCCGCCGGCGTCCACACGAGGTAGGCCGCGGCCCGTCGGGCCACCGCCTCGCGATCCAGCGCCCGCAGGGTCACCAGGACCGCGAGTGGCAGGGTGGCGGCCAGTGCGATCACGACCAGCCCGGCGGCCAGGTCGCCCCCGAGCCCGAGCCGGACCAGACCGACGAAGAACAGCACCATCCCCGGCGGGTGCCCGGCGAGGTGGACGGGCCAGTGGTCGGCGGCGTCGAGAGGGATCCGGTCGATGTAGCCCGTCAGCAGGGCGTGCACGTCGTCGACCTGCCGTGCCGAGCGCAGGTACTCGTCCGGGTTCCCCAACACCCGGCTGATGCCCGAGGGTCCGTCCACCAGGGCCAGGCTGGACAGCCACGCGAGACCGGCGACGTAGGCCGCCGCCAGAAGCCTGCCCCAGGTCAGCCGGGCGGCCAGCGCGGGCGCCCAGCACACCGCCGCGGCAGCGAGGGCGAGGGCCGGCACCGTCCCCGGCCCGACCTTCGGGTCCCACAGGGCGTGCAGAGGCGCGACGCCGTGCGAGGTGTCGGCTCGGGCATGGACCTGCCAGCCGGTCGCCCACGGCACCACGACGGCCAGCCCGATGAGCAGGAGCGTGGCCGTCAGACCGATCCAGGGCGCCCTCGTCATGACCGTGACCCTAGGAATCGCGGAGCCGTCAGGCATCAGCTCGGTCGGTGCCGTCACCGGACCGTAAGGATTGGACGCCCCGTCGACGGCCCGCCGTTCCTACGTTGGTCGACATGGCACTCCCCACCCCGGCACCACCCGACTGCGAGGTCATCCTGCCCTGTCTCGACGAGGGCCCGGCGCTGCGCGAGCTGCTGCCGCGGGTTCCGCGGGGGCTCGGCGTGATCGTGGTGGACAACGGCTCCCGCGACGACACCGCGGCGGTAGCCCGCTCCCACGGCGCACGGGTGGTGAGCGAGCCGCGACGCGGGTACGGCGCCGCGGTCCACGCCGGGCTCGAGGCGGCGACCGCGCCGTACGTCGTGGTGATGGACGGCGACGGCTCCCTCGATCCGGGAGAGATCGTGCCGCTGCTGGCGCGGGTGCGCTTCGGCGAGGCCGATCTGGCGCTCGGACGACGGGTGCCCGCACGGCGCGGGATCTGGCCCTGGCACGCCCGCCTCGGCAACGCGCTCGTCCTGGCCCTCCTGCGGCGCCGGATCGGACTGCAGGTGCGCGACATCGGCCCGCTGCGAGCGGCGCGGCGCGAGTCGCTGCTGGAGCTCGGCGTCGCCGACCGCGGCATGGGCTACCCGGTCGAGCTGCTCGACCGGGCCACCCGGGCCGGCTGGCGGATCGTCGAGCAGGACGTGCGCTACCTCCCGCGAGCCGTCGGGACCCGGTCGAAGGTCTCCGGCTCCTTGCGCGGGACCGTGCGGACGGCCCGCGACTTCTGGCGGGTGCTCGCATGAGCGGGCTCGCCCACGTCGACACCCGGGAGGCAGACCGGACCCCGAGTCCAGCCCCGGCTCCGGCCCCGACCCGAGCCCCGACCCTGCTCGTCGTCGCGAAGGCCCCCGTCCCCGGTGCGGCGAAGACCCGGCTGGCCGCCGATCTGGACGATCCCGTCCTGGCCGCCGAGCTCGCGGCCGCGGCCCTGCTCGACACCATCGCAGCGGGCAACGCCCTCGGCGGTCCGCGCCGGATCGCGCTCGTCGGGGACCTGGACGCCGGGCTTCGCGGTCCGGAGATCCGCCGGGCGCTCGTCGGCTGGGAGATCGTCGGCCAGCGTGGCGACGGGCTCGGTCGGCGCCTGGCCGCCGCGCACGCCGACGTCGGTGGTCCGACCCTGCAGGTCGGGATGGACACGCCCCAGCTCACCGCGGCCCTCCTGGGTGCGGTCGCCGCCGGGCTCCGGGACCACGACGCGGTCCTCGGACCCGCCACCGACGGGGGCTGGTGGGTGCTGGCGCTGCGTGACGGGCGGCGGGCGAGGTCGCTGGCCGACGTGCCCATGTCGACGCCGACGACGTACGCGGACACCCGTACCGCTCTCCTCGACGCCGGTCTCACCGTCGCGCCGGCGCCGGCCCTCACCGACGTCGACCACCTCGACGACGCGCTCGCGGCGGCCGCTTCGGCCCCGTCGACGGAGTTCGCGCGCTGCGTCCGGCGCCGGATCGGGAAGGTCGCCGGATGAGCCTGGCACCGGTCACCGTCCCGTCGGCCGACCTGACCGCGGAGGAGGTGTTCGCGCACGCGTTGCGCGGCGAGCCGACGTACCTGGTCGGACCGTCCGTCGGCCCGCGGGCCGCGGATCCGCTGCCCGTCGCGGACTGGACCCGGGCCGCCGACGCCGAGGACCGGGCGCTGGTGCGGCTGTGCCGGGGGAGCACCCTCGACGTCGGATGCGGTCCCGGCCGGATGACCGAGCAGCTCGGCCGGAGCGGGCACGTGACGCTCGGGATCGACCTCGTGCACGAGGCGGTCCACCAGACGGTCCGGCGCGGCGCACCCGCCCTGAGGCGCGACGTGTTCGGGCCCATCCCTGGAGAGGGACGATGGGACACCGTCCTGCTCGCCGACGGCAACATCGGCATCGGAGGCGACCCCGCGGTCCTGCTCGGCCGCGTCCGCGGCCTGCTCGCCCCGCAGGGGCGGATCGTCGTCGAGGTCGGGCCGCCGGGCGCCAGGTCCGGACGGTTCCGCGCCCGGCTGGCCTGCGACTGCGGCACGAGCGACCCGTTCCCGTGGGCGATCGTCGGCATCGACGCCGCCACGCCCCTGGCGCACCGGGTCGGGCTCGCCGTCGCGCACCAGGTACGGCTGGGCGAGCGGTGGGCCGTCGTCCTCGAGGAGCCCTGATGACGGTCCGGCTCCCGGCCCGGCCCCACGTCCCGGTGCCGCGCGAGGAGGCCTTCTCCTCGCGGCTGCGCAGCGCGGTCGTGGCGGCGCGGGTCGGGCTGTGGCTGGGCGTCTGCTTCGGCATGGCGTTCGTGACCGGTCTGATCAGCCACTACGCGCAGGCGCCCCATCAGCCGGTGCCGTTCCCCCGCGACCCGGTGTGGCTCTACCGCGTCACCCAGGGCCTCCACGTCGCCACCGGCACGGCGGCGATCCCGCTGCTCCTGGTCAAGCTGTGGGCGGTCTACCCCAAGCTGTTCGCGCCGTTGCCGCGTCGCCTGCGCGACGTCGTCCTGGTGGGTCTCGAGCGCGGCTCGATCGCGGTGCTGGTGGCCGGCTCGATCCTCGAGCTGGCCATCGGCCTGATGAACGTCGCGCAGTGGTACGCCTGGGACTTCAGCTTCAAGCGGGTCCACTACGCGCTCGCCTTCGTCGTGATCGGCTCCCTGCTGATCCATATCGCGGTGAAGCTGCCGGTCATCCGGGAGGCGCTCGGCGCCGACCTGGAGGACACCGGGGCGGACCGCCCACACGCGACCCGCGCCGGAGCGATCAGCCGCCGCGGCCTGCTGCGGACCACCTGGGGTGCCGCGCTGCTCGCGGCCCTCGTCGGCAGCGGCACGGCGGGGACCATCCGCGGCATCGACCGCCTCGCGGTCCTGTCCCCGCGCTCGCGGCGCTCGGGCATCCCGATCAACCGGACCGCCACCCAGGTCGGTGTGGTGGCCTCGGCGACCAGCGGCTCGTATCGATGCGAGGTGACGGATGGCGATGTCGTCGCGCGGTTCTCGCGAGCCGAGCTGCTCGCGCTGCCGCAGGCCACCCACGTCCTGCCGATCGCGTGCGTCGAGGGCTGGAGTGCCGACGGGACCTGGACGGGAGTCCCGCTGCGGACCCTGCTCGACCGCGCCGGCGTCCGGCGTGGCCGCGACCTCCGGGTGCACTCGCTGCAGGAGAGCGGCGCGGACCGGTCCAGCGTGCTTCCGGCGTACGTCGCGGACGACGAGCGCACCCTCGTCGCGCTGCTCCTCGACGGGGAGCCGCTCTCATTGGATCACGGCTACCCGGCGCGGCTGATCGCGCCGGATCGCCCGGGCACGCTCCAGACCAAGTGGATCAGCCGGATCGAGGCCCTCTGATGGACCGCGTCCGAGCGGGCCTGATCGCCGTCGCGCTGGCCCTGATGGCGTACGGCGGATGGCTGCTCCTCCACACCCAGCGACCGGCCCAGCTCGCCCAGGCGGCGACGTGGGCCGTGGTCGCGGTCGTCCTGCACGACGGCCTGATCGCGCCGCTCGCCCTGCTGCTGGGCTGGCTCGGCGAGCGGTCGCTTCCCCGCACCGTGGCGAGCGCGGCGACGGTGGCCCTCGTCCTGGCCGGGGCCGTGACCATCGTCGCGATCCCCGTCCTCGACGGCTACGCGGCAGGCGGACCCAACCACACCCTGCTCGACCGCGACTACGTCGGCGGCTGGCTGCTCGTGGTCGCGCTGATCGTCGTCGGGGCGGCCGTCGGCGCCGCGTGCTCGGGTCTGGTCCACCGATTCCACCGATCCCGAGGGAGAATGGCGCATGGCTCGCGTGCTCGTCGTCGATGACGACCTGACGGTTCGCGAGGTGCTCGCGTCCTACCTCCGCGCCCACCGGCACGACGCCGTCGAGGCCGGCGACGGCGAGGAGGCGCTGCGGCTGATGCGGGAGCGACCGGCCGACCTCGTCGTCCTCGACCTGATGCTGCCCGGCATCGACGGGCTCGAGGTCACCCGCCGACTGCGTGCGATGGGCGACGTCCCGATCATCATGCTCACCGCGCTCGGCAACGAGGCCGACCGCGTGGTGGGGCTGGAGCTCGGGGCGGACGACTACGTCGGCAAGCCGTTCAGCCCCCGCGAGCTGGCCCTGCGGGTCGACTCCGTGCTGCGGCGTACGTCGGGATCCTCGGCCGGGAGCGGCGGTGTCGTCCGGGACGGCGCCCTCGTCGTCGACGGTGATCGCCACATCGCCACCCTCGCCGGCGAGCCACTGCCGCTGACCACCCGCGAGTTCGCGCTGCTGCGCTTCCTGGTGGGCCATCCGGGCACCGCGTACACCCGCGAGGACCTGCTCCAGCACGTCTGGGGCTGGAGCATCGGCGATCGCTCGACGGTCACGGTCCACGTGCGGCGACTGCGCGAGAAGCTCGAGGACGACCCGACCCGCCCGACCCGTCTGATGACGGTGTGGGGCGTGGGCTACCGCTGGGAGGCGAGCGCATGACCACCGGCGCGACGCTGGAGATCGTCGCCGTCTCGCTCGGCTGCGCGCTCGCGGTGGGAGCGGTCGGCCTCTGGGTGGCCTGGCTGATCCGCCGGCGCTCGCTGCGCTGGCAGCTGCTGCTGGTCGCCGTCGTGGCCGCCCTCGGCGCGTACGCCGGCGCCCTGGCCATCGCCCAGCTGATGTTCCTCTCCCCGCACGACCTGACCGTGATGACGCTGGTCAGCAGCGTCTCGGCGGTCGTCGCCATCGCGGTCGCGGCGATGGTCGGCCGCGCCGCCGGAGGATGGTCCGCCGCGCTGCACGAGCAGGTCCGCGGCCTCGAACTCGGCACACCCTCCCCGGTCAACGACCGGGCTCCGGCCGAGGTCCGGGCGCTCTCGGCGGAGCTCGCCGAGACCCAGCAGCGGCTGGAGACCAGCAGGCAGCGCGAGCTGCGGCTCGAGGAGTCACGGCGCGAGCTGGTGTCCTGGGTCTCCCACGACCTGCGTACGCCGCTGGCCGGGCTGCGGGCCATGGCCGAGGCGCTCGAGGACGGCATCGCCGCCGACCCCGACCGGTTCCACCGGCAGATCCGGGCCGAGGTCGACCGGATGGCCGCGATGGTGGACGACCTCTTCGAGCTGTCCCGGATCCACGCGGGCGTCCTCAAGCTCAACCCGACCACGCTCGCGCTCAGCGACCTCGTCAGCGAGGCGCTCGCCGGGGCCGCCCCGGTCGCGACGGCCCGCAGCATCCGCATCGACGGGAGCGTCGATGCGGGTCTCGAGGTCAGCGCCGATCCCGCGGGCCTCTCCCGGGTGCTCTCGAACCTGCTGATGAACGCGATCAGGCACACCCCCGCCGATGGCGTCGTCGAGGTCACCGGACGCCGACACGGGGACGCCGTCGAGCTGTCGGTCAGCGACGGCTGCGGAGGCCTGCGACCCGCCGAGCTGCACCGGGTCTTCGACCTGGGCTGGCAGGGGGATCAGGCGCGCACCCGGGCCGACAACGCATCCGGGCAGGGTGCCGGGCTCGGGCTGGCGATCGTGAAGGGCATCGTGGAGGCCCACAGCGGCCGCGTGCGGGTGGAGAACGTCGAGAGCAGCGGGGGCTGCCGGTTCTCGGTGCTGCTCCCCGGGCTCGTCTGACTCCGTGCGCGCGGCGGACGGCGGCACAGCCGCGTACGGGCTAGAGCTGCGGCGCGTCCCAGGTGGACAGGCAGAACGGATGTCCGGCGGGGTCGGCGTACACGAGGCAGTGATCGGAGTTGGGCTGGAAGGCCAGGCGGGTCGCGCCGGCGGCGAGCACGCGGGCCTCGGTGGCGGCGAGGTCGTCGACGAAGAAGTCGAGGTGCATCTGCATGGGGACCTCCGATCCCGGCCACACCGGCGCGCGGAAGTCGGCGACCTGCTGGAAGCCGATGGCGCCGCTCGGCCCGCTGACCGTCGCCCAGTGCGAGCTCCCGGCGACGACACCGCCGGTGACCTCCGCGTAGAAGCGTGCGAGCTCGAGCGCGTCGGGCGCGTTGACGGTGACGCCGCTCAGACGGATCGCATCCGACATCACTCGACCGCCATCGCCTCGTAGGCGGGCGTGAGCTCGATCCAGCGCGCCCTCCAGGTCGGCGAGGGAGCCGTCGCCGACCAGCCGTCCGGATGCGCCGAGGAGCCCAGGCTCAGCGATCGACCGAGGTCCTCGAGATGGACCTGCCAACCGGCCCCGTGGAAGTGGAGCTTGTCGAGCTCGAGGCCTCGCTCCTCGACCACCAGGCGGGCCCCTTCGCCCTCCGCGCTGAGCCACGCCTCCAGCTCCCCTTCCTGCTCGGTGCCCGGATCGGTGGTGAGCAGGAGGTGGTGGGGCGCCTCGCACGCCTCGATGCGCGCAGGGCCGGTCCAGGTGCTGGTGAAGGTCAGGTCGATCATGCCGCCGACGCTGAGGTCGCCGGAGACCTGGGCCAGCCAGCGCGCGAGACGCTCGGGCGACGTACAGGCCTCCCAGAGATCGTCGACACCGGTCTCGTAGACCTGCTCGACGCGCACCGCGCCGCGGGTCGCGCCGAGCGCCCGCATGGTTGCCTTGGTGTTCGTGCTGCTCATCGGCGTGCCTTCTTTCCTCGCGCGATCTCGGTGGTGAGGGCATCGAGGCGGTGGTGCCACAGAGCCCGGTAGCCCTCCAGCCAGTCGTCGACCTCGATGAGCGCTTCGGGGCGCAGTCGGTAGATGCGCCGCTGCGCGTCCTGGCGTACGTCGACCAGGCCGGCCTCGCGCAGCACCCGCAGGTGCCGCGAGACGCCCGGTCGCGCGATCGGCAAGGCCTCGGCAAGCTCGCCGGCGGTGGCCTCGTGATCGCGCAGGATCTCGAGAACGGTGCGACGGCTGGGGTCGGCCAGCGCCTGGAGTACGGCGTCCACGACAGTGAGCGTAACCATCGTGTTATGTATCGTCAAGGGTACATAACACGAGCCGTGGGCTCGGCTGCGCTCAGCCGAGGGCCGCGGTGACGACCGCCTTGGCCTCCTCCTGCACCTGGGCGAGATGCTCGGGTCCCCGGAAGGACTCGGCGTAGATCTTGTAGACGTCCTCGGTGCCCGAGGGGCGCGCGGCGAACCACGCCGACTCGGTCGTCACCTTCAGCCCGCCGATCGCCGCGCCGTTCCCAGGAGCGGTGGTCAGCTTCGCCGTGATCGGCTCGCCGGCCAGCTCGGAGGCAGCCACGTCGTCGGGCGAGAGCCGGGCGAGTGCCGCCTTCTCCTCACGGGTCGCCGCGGCATCGATGCGCGCGTACGCGGGCTCGCCGTGGGTCGCGACCAGCTCGCGGTAGCGCTGCGAGGGGGTCTTGCCCGAGGTCGCCAGGATCTCCGAGGCGAGCAGCGCCAGGATGATGCCGTCCTTGTCGGTCGTCCACGGCGAGCCGTCGCGCCGCAGGAACGACGCCCCCGCCGACTCCTCCCCGCCGAAGCCGAACGACCCGTCCAGCAGCCCGTCGACGAACCACTTGAAGCCCACCGGCACCTCGACGAGGGGCTTGTCGAGCGATGCCGCGACCCGATCGATCATCGAGCTCGACACCAGCGTCTTGCCGATCCGCGCGGTCGCGGGCCAGCCCGGCCGCGCTCCGCCGAAGAGGTGGTCGATCGCGACAGCGAGGAAGTGGTTGGGGTTCATCAGCCCGGCCTCGGGCGTGACGATGCCGTGCCGGTCCGAATCGGCATCGTTGCCCGTGC
The DNA here is from genome assembly GCF_055391535.1 of Nocardioides sp. JCM 18998. Taxonomy (NCBI): domain Bacteria; kingdom Bacillati; phylum Actinomycetota; class Actinomycetes; order Propionibacteriales; family Nocardioidaceae; genus Nocardioides; species Nocardioides sp. JCM 18998. The sequence goes on along the minus strand of NZ_AP043886.1, from coordinate 1,254,289 downwards.
TGATGTCGAAGTCGGCCCGGCGCTCGACCAGGGACGCCATCGAGTACGGCGAGGAGCAGTCCATCCGGATCTTCGCGTCCCAGTCGAGGGTCATGAAGCGCCACGTCGGGTCGACGACCGGGTTGACCACCGTCAGGTCGAGCGCGTGCTGCTCGCCGATCCGGGCCCAGTAGTCCACGGAGGCGCCGCCGAGCGGGTCGGCGCCGATCCGCACGCCGGCGGTCCGGATCGCGTCGAGGTCGACGACGTGGGGCAGCGCGTCGGCGTACGCCCCGAGGAAGTCGTATGAGGTGATCGCGCGGGTGGCGCGCTCGTACGGGACCCGGCGCACGTCGCGCAGCCCGCCGCGGATGATCTCGTTGGCGCGCCGGGCGATCCAGGCCGTCGCGTCGGTGTCGGCGGGCCCGCCGTGCGGCGGGTTGTACTTGAAGCCGCCGTCGGTCGGCGGGTTGTGGGACGGCGTCACCACGATGCCGTCGGCCAGGCCCGACGACCTCTCGGCGATGGAGCCCGTCGTGGTCCTGCCCCGGTTGGCGGTGATGATCGCCAGCGAGACCGCCGGGGTCGGCTGGTAGCCCCCCTGTGCCAGCACCGTCACGTCGTTGCCGACCAGCACCTCGATCGCCGAGGCGTAGGCGGGCTCGGAGAGGGCGTGCGTGTCGCGGCCGAGGAAGAGCGGGCCGTCGTACCCCTGCTCGCGCCGGTACTCGCAGATCGCCTGGGTGGTGGCGAGGATGTGGTGCTCGTTGAACGACGTCTTCAGCGAGGACCCGCGGTGGCCGGAGGTGCCGAAGGCGACCTGCTGGGCCGGGTCGTCGAGATCGGGCGTACGCGTGAAGTAGGCGGTGACCAGCTGCGGCACGTCGACCAGGTCGGCGAGCGTGGCCGCGGTGCCGGCGCGTGGATCAGTCATCGGGTTGCCCTTCACTGAGTCGGATCTGTCCATCGGGCGCCCTGGTTCCCCGGATGCGTCCTGTCGACACCGTATGTGCCGCCCGGCTGCCGGGGAACCGGCGAGCCCGCCCCTCAGTCTCCCGCGACGCGGAGGTCGTCGCGGCGCGCGCCCTGGGACGGACTGACGGGGAAGATCACCGGCGCCGCGAAGCCGCTCGCCGCGAAGGCCTCGCGTACGGCCCTGGTGATGTCGTGGGCGCGCGTGTCGTCGACCAGCGCGATCGCGGAGCCGCCGAACCCGCCGCCCGTCATGCGCGCGCCGAGCGCCCCCGCACCCAAGGCCGCGTCGACAGCGGTGTCCAGCTCGACCACGGAGATCTCGAAGTCGTCGCGCATGGAGCGGTGGGAGTCGACCAGCAGCGAGCCGATGGCACGCGGGCCGTGCGAGCGCAGCAGTGCCACGGTCTCGACGACCCGGTCGTTCTCGGTGACGATGTGCCGCGCACGCCGATAGGTCACGTCGTCGAGGTCACCGCGGGCGGCCTCCAGCAGGGCGAGATCGGCGTCACGCAGCGCGCTCACCCCCAGGGCAGCCGCCGCCTGCTCGCACGATGCCCGGCGCGCGGCGTAGCCGCCGTCGGCGTGGGCGTGGGCGACCTTGGTGTCGATGACGAGCAGGGTGAGACCGGCGCCGGCCAGGTCGAAGGGGATGTGCTCCATCGCGGTGCTGCGGCAGTCGATGAAGAGCGCATGCCCGGCCCGGGAGAAGAGCGACGCGGACTGATCGAGGATGCCGGTGGGCGCCCCGACGATCTCGTTCTCCGCAGCATGGGTGGCGCGGAGGAGCTCCTCGCCGTCGAGGTCCAGCCGCCATGCGTCGGAGAGGGCCCTCGCCAGCGAGCACTCCAGCGCCGCGGACGATGACAGGCCCGCTCCGACGGGCACGTCGGAGGCGAAGTGGGCGTCGAAGCCGCCGATGCCCGCGCGGTCGTCGCCGAGTGCCTCCGCGCAGATGCCCCACGCGGTGCCGAGCGGGTAGGCGGACCAGCCGCTCACCGTGCTCGGCGAGATGTCGTCGATCGGGTGCTGAGCGGTGGTGTCCGTGACGTCCGAGCTGACCCGGGCGAGCCGGTCGCCCCGGCCGCCGAGCGCCACCGACGTGCGGTGGTCGATCGCGATCGGCAGCACGAAGCCGTCGTTGTAGTCGGTGTGCTCGCCGATGAGGTTCACCCGGCCGGGGGCCGACCAGACGCCGTCGGGGTCGCGACCGTACGTGCGCCGGAAACCCTCCCGGGCCCTGCTCGCCGTCGTGGCACTCATACCGGGTTCTCCCATACCGGGTTCTCCTCGTCGGCCCGTGCGATGGCGGCGCGCAGCTGCGCCGCCTGCTGCTCGGGTGCGACGTCGCCGACCCACGCGCCCATGGCGGCCTCGCTGCCGGCGAGGTACTTCAGCTTGTCGGGCCCCCGCCGGGGACTGGTCAGCTGCAGGGTCAACCGCACCGAGTCGCGATGGGAGTGCACCGGCGCCTGGTGCCACGCCGCGATGTAGGGGGTGGGGTCGTCGTAGAGGGCGTCGATGCCCCGCAGCAGCCGCAGGTAGAGGGTGGCGAGCTCGTCACGCTCCTCGGCGCTCGTCGCCGGGAGGTCCGGCACGTGGCGATGGGGCATGAGGTGCACCTCGATCGGCCAGCGTGCCGCGAAGGGGACGTACGCGGACCAGTGCTCGCCGGCCAGGACGACGCGCTCCCCGGCGCGCTCGGAGGCGAGCACGTCGGCGAGCAGGGTCGGCCCGTAGTGGTCGATCGACGCCAGCAGGCGGGTGGTGCGCGGCGTGACGTACGGGTAGGCGTAGATCTGGCCGTGCGGGTGCCGCAGCGTCACCCCGATGGCCTCGCCGCGGTTCTCGAAGGGGAACACCTGCGCGATCCCCGGCAGTGCCGACAGCTCCTCGGTCCGATCCGCCCACGCGTCGATCACGGTGCGTGCCCGGGTCGCGGAGAGCGAGCCGAAAGAGCCCTCGTGCTCCGGGCTGAAGCAGATCACCTCGCAGCGACCGACCGACGGGGCGGTGCGGTCGATCGCGAGGCCCGACAGGTCGGTCGCCGACCCGGGGTCCGCCAGACCTGGACCGAACGACGGCGAGCGGTTCTCGAAGACGGCGACGTCGTACGCCGAGGGGATCTCCGAGGGATTGCTCGCCGACTGCGGGGCGAGCGGGTCGAGCTGCGCGGGCGGCAGCATCACGCGGCCCTGCCGCGCCGTGGCGTGCGAGATCCAGTCGCCGGTCAGGACGTCCTGCCGCATCGTCGCCGTCGGGGGACGGGCCGGCAGGTCGCGCTCGTCATCGAGGCGCTCGGCGGGAAGCGCGCTGTCCGGGTCGTCGAAGTAGATCAGCTCGCGGCCGTCGGCGAGACGGCTCGTGCGGCGGCGCGGCGTGGAGGTGGGCACGGCGGGAGCGTAGGCGACTTTCGATATCGAAAGCAATACTCTTTCGCATTGACAAGTCGTCGGGCGTTGCTGGACTCTTGCCGGGTGGCAGAGTCCGAGCCGAGCGGTGCCGAGGATCGCCGCGAGCGCATCACGCAGCTCGTCGAGGAGCACGGCTTCGTCGCCGTGGCCGAGCTGAGCGACCTCCTGGGTGTCTCCTCCGTGACCGTCCGCACGGATCTGGACGCGCTGGGCGAGCGCGGCTCGGTGCGGCGGATCAGGGGCGGCGCGATGCCGGCCGCCGCGATCACCGCGCCGGAGCGCCCGTTCGAGGAGGCCCAGCGGGAGGCCGCCGCCGCCAAGGCGGCGATCGCGGCCGAGGCGGTCCGCCTGATCGCCCCGGGCATGAGCATCCTGCTCGACGTGGGCACGACCGCCGCCGCGGTCGCGCGCGAGCTGCTCCGCCGCGACGACCTCCACGACGTCACCGTGATCACCAACGGGCTGGCCGTCGCGCTGAGTCTCGAGCCGGCCGTACCGCGCCTGCAGGTCGTCGTCACGGGCGGCACGCTGCGTCCGCTGCAGCACTCGCTGGTCGCGCCGCTCGGCGGCCTGCTGCTCGATCACATCCACGCCGACCTGGCGTTCATCGGCTGCAACGGCGTCGATGCGGACGCCGGGATCACCAACGTCAATCTGCCCGAGGCGGACATCAAGCGCGCGATGATCCGCGCCGCCTCCCGGGTGGTCGTGGTGGCCGACGGCGGCAAGATCGGACAGGCCCGGCTCGGCAAGGTCGCGACGGCCCGGGACGTCGACGTCGTCATCACCGATCCGAGCGCGCCCGCCGAGGCCCTCGACCGCCTCGCGGCCCTGTCCGGGCCCCGCATCGTCGTCGCGACGCCCGTGCCCGGACCTCCCGGGTAGCCGGGTCGTTCCGCTCGCGCTGGGTACCGGGCTGCCTGCGGCGAGCGCCGCCGCAGCGAGGCGAAGGAGAGCGCGTTGAGCGAATCACCGCACGGCACCGACGATCCCCGCGAGATCGTCGAGGACCTGGAGACCCGCACCCGGCACGAGGCGACCCCGGAGGATCCGGACACCGCGGAGGGGACCGCGGAGAAGAAGGACGGCCCCGATCTCGCCGATGGGGACGACGGCGAGCGGTCCGACCTCGCGCCCGAGGTCCCGGGCTCACCGGAGCCGCCGGACTGAGCCGGTCGGCCACCACGCCTCTGGTTGTAACGGCCACGAAAACGTTCGCCCGGGCGCGTAAACAGCGTGTGACGGGTCGGCCAACGGGTCGCGAGACGCCCTAGCGTCGCGGGTGAGGGAGCGAACGTGCTCCCACCAGCGGAGCCGAGGGAGCCCAGGATGCATCTCATTCGCGGCGGATGGGTGATGAGCCCCGAGCCGATCGTGGACGGAGCCGTGCTCGTGGATCGGGACCGCATCATCGCGGTCGGGCCGTACCAGCACCTGGCGGCCGCCCATCCCGAGGCTTCTGTCAGCGGGGGTGCCCACGACATCGTCACCCCGGGCTTCGTGAACACCCACGGGCACTTCTCCGAGGGCCTGGTGGCCGGGATCGGCAGCGACCTGACGCTGTGGGAGTGGATCCACGACCTGATCAACCCGCTCCGTCCGCACTACACCCCGGAGATCGCGTACGTCGGTACCCAGGTCGCCGGGATCCAGATGCTGCGCTCGGGCGTGACGACGGCCAACGACATGTTCGTCTGCGACCCCGGCGCCGAGGCGCCGATCACCCCGCAGGTGGTCCGAGCCCTCGACGAGCTGCGGCTGCGGGGCGTCGTGTCGTTCGGCGCCGGCGACCAGCGACCGGGCGCGAGCATCGCCGCGGAGTTCGAGGAGCACGCGGCACTGCAGGAGGCCGCCAAGGCCTCACGCCTCTCCACGTTCCGGGTCGGCGTCGGCGCCCTCGGGCTCCAGTCGGACGCGATGTTCACCGAGACGATGCGCTACGCGATCGAGGGCGGCCACGGCGTGCACATGCACGTCCAGGAGATCCGCGAGGAGGTCACCGCAACCCACCAGCGCACCGGTCGCACCGTCGTGGGGCATTGCGCGCACGAGGGTCTCTTCGCCGCGCCCACGCTCGCCGCGCACTGCGTGTGGATGGACCGCAGCGACCGTCAGCTGATGGCCGAGCACCGCGTCGGCGTCGCCCACAACCCGGTCGCCAACGGCATCCTGGCCTCCGGCATCGCGCCCGTCGCCGAGCTGCGCGCTCTCGGTGTCGACGTCGGGATCGGCGTCGACGGCGCGGCCTCCAACGACAGCCAGGACTACCTCCAGGCGGTCAAGACCGCCGCGCTGCTGGCCCGGGTGCGGGACCTGCAGGCGACGGCGATGCACGCCCGCGAGGCGTTCGAGATGGCGACGATCGGTGGTGCGCGTGCGCTGCGGATGGAGAGCGAGATCGGTTCGCTCGAGGTCGGCAAGAAGGCCGACGTCGTGGTCCTCGACGGGGAGGGGCCGACCCTGGCCAACGTGCACGATCCGTATCAGGCGGTCGTCTTCGTCGCTGGGAGCCGGGAGGTCAAGGAGGTGTGGGTCGACGGCGAGGTCAGCGTCGCCGGCGGCGAGGTGGTGACGGTCGAGGTGGCCGAGGTCGTGCGGCGCTCGCGGTCGCTGGCCGCCGAGCTGGTGACCCGTGCCGGGCTCCGGTCGATGTCGGCCCTCGCCCGTTGAGCCACCCGCCGACGGCCCTCATACGGGCGTACGCCGGAGGCGCTCGCGCAGCCGGGCGACCAGCTCGTGCTCGTCGACCCCGGTGAGTCGATAGTCGCGCACCGCCACCCGTCCACCGACCACGACGTGACGCGGGCGGCGCCCCGGGGAGCCCCACAACAGCCCGGCGACGGGATCGGCGATGCCGGCGTCGGCGACGCCGTCCACGTCCCAGACGCACGCATCCCCGGCGGTGCCCGCGCCCAGGTGGCCGAGGTCGGGTCGGCCGAGGCCGGCAGCGGAGCCCTCCGTCGCCATCGCCAGCACCGTGCGTGCCGGCAGCTGCGGGCCGACCAGCCCGGACACCTGCATCGCCAGTCGGGCATCGGCCAGCAGGTGGCCGGCATCGTTGCTGCCTCCGCCGCTGGTGCCGAGGCCGGTCGCGATCCCTGCGGCGAGCAGCCGGGCGACCGGGGCGACTCCCCAGCCCATCGGGACGTCGCACCCCGGCGCGTGCGTGGCGGACACGCCCGCGGCGGCGAGCCGGGCGATCTCCTCGTCGGTGACGTCGCACAGGTGGGCGATCGTGACGCCCTCCTCGAGCCACCCCCACTCCTCGAGCAGGTCGAGTGGTCGTCGCCCGTAGCGCTCCAGCGCGATCGCGGTGTCGACCTGCTCGTTCGCCTGGGTCCGACGCCGCAGGCCGTGCCGCATCGCCACCTCGCGCAGCGCCGCGAAGGTCTCCGGACCGTCGGAGTGCACCCCCGCCGGCCCGACGGCGACCTGGAGCATGCCGTCGGCGCTGACCCCGGCGGAGGCACCGGGGACCAGCGCGGTGACGATCGCCTCTGCCGATGCCGCCGCCCAGGTCGCGTCGTCCCGGGCCGAGCCTCGGACGAACACCAGGCGCTGGCCCACGTTCCGCGCTGCCAGCACCGTCGACGCGGCGAGCTCGACCGTGGCGTCGACGGAGGCGTCGTGCGGCCAGTTGAGGTGGTGGTCGGCGACGGTCGTGACGCCGCACAGCAGCCCCTCGGCTGCGCCCACGCTCGCCGCGAGCGCATACATCTCCGGATCGTGCCCGGCACGCCCGTAGGCGGCGGCCATCGCGGGCAGCCAGTCGTGCATGGCCACCCCTCGGGTGCCCGGCAGGGTGCGGAACGCGCTCTGCAGCAGGTGGTGGTGCGCGTTGACCAGGCCCGGCGTCACCACGCATCCGCTGACGTCGATCGTCTCCTCGGCGATGCTCGGCAGCACCAGGTCGCCGGCCCGCTCGGTGCCGCCGTCCTCGCCGATCACGGCTCGGGCGTTGCTCAGCCTCAGCATGCTTCCTCCCGGGAGAGTCGGACGGGCGTCACAGGTCGAGCACCAGACGGGACGAAAGCGCGCGTGAGACGCAGATCATCAGCGAGCGGTCGTCGGCCTGCTCCTCGGCGCTCAGCACCGAGTCGCGATGATCCGCCCGGCCCTCGAGGAGCGGTGTCTCGCAGGTGCCGCAGGTCCCCTCCCGGCAGGAGGAGAGCACGAGCATGCCCGCCTCCTCGCACACCTCCAGGATCGATCGGTCCGGGGGGACGGTGAGCAGGCGGCCGCCGGCCTCGATCTCGAAGGCCACCTCCTCCTGCGCCTCGATCACCTTGGGCACGAAGCGCTCGAAGCGGACCGATCCCGCGGGTGCGTCGAGGGAGAGTCGGTCGGCCTCCTCGATCAGGCGGCTGGGTCCGCAGCAGTAGACGACGCGGTCCGCGCCGAGGGCCGCGGCGAGCTGGCCCGGCAGGTCGAGACGCCGCTCGGTGGCGGGGTAGGGGACGACCCGGTCGCCGTACTCCTGGAGGAGGTCGGCGAGGTAGGCCATCGTGTCGCGACTCCGGCCGGCATAGGCGAGGGTCCAGTCGATGCCGCTCTCCTCGGCCGCGGCGATCATCGACAGCATCGGCGTGATCCCGATCCCGGCGGCGATGAAGAGGGCCGGGCGGTGGGGCTCGAACGCGAAGTGCTGGCGTGGCATCCGAGCCGCTACGGCGGTGCCGACCGGCAGGGCGTCGTGGACGTACGCCGAGCCGCCGCGGCCCGCCGGCTCGCGCAGGACCGCCACCGTCCAGGTGGTGCTCGCGCGGGGACCGCACAGGGAGTACTGACGCTCGGTGCCGTCGGGGAGCACCAGGTCGATGTGCGCGCCGGGTTGCCAGGGCGGCAGCGCCGAGCCGTCGGCGGATGCCAGCTGGAGCTCGAGGACGCCGACGGCGATGTCGCGGCGCGCGGCGACGCGCAGGGGAATCATCTGGTCCGCGGTCATGGCCCTCAACGTAGCCCTGGAACGTACGTCTCAGTGAGGATCTGAGCCGCTTCGAGCGGGGGTCACAGCAGAAGTTCAAACGCCGGTAACACGCGGAAACACGCGGAAATATTGCGGGGCACTGCTCTTTACACCGAGGAAACGAGCGTTTCGTACGGTCCTTCCATGACCTTCCTGCCGCACTCGGTGACGCTGTTGCGACACGCCACCCTCGCCGATGGCGGCCGCTGCGACGTGGTCCTCGACGGAGCCGTCGTCAGCCGTCTCGCTCCCGCCGGCAGCGTCCCGGTCTCGGCCCCGGACGCCACCCTCGACCTGGAGGGCTACCTGCTGCTGACCGCCCCGGCCGAGCCGCACGCGCACCTCGACAAGGCGCTGAGCTTCGACCTGATCGACCCGCCGCACGGCGACCTCGGCTCGGCGATCGCGTCGTGGACGGCGTACGCCGCCACCATGACGGTCGAGTCGGTCCTCGAGCGGGCCCGCGCCCAGGCGCTGGCCATGGTGGCCAACGGCATCACCGCGATCCGCACCCACGTCGACGTCCACCCCGGCGCACCCACCCGCGGCGCCGAGGCGCTGGTGCGGGTGCGCGACGAGCTGGCCGGACTGCTCGACATCGAGCTCGTCGCGCTGTGCAGCACCTTCGCCAGCGACGCCGACGTCGAGGCGGCGCTCGACACCGGGCTGGACCTGGTCGGCGGGGCACCGCACCTGGCCGAGGACCCGGCCGGCGAGGTGCGCCGACTGGTCGCCGTCGCCGCCCGACGCGGCCTCGGCATGGACCTGCACACCGACGAGAGCCTCGACGGCCCGGTCACGCTCGACGTCTACGCCCGCGCGGTCCGAGGCCTGCGACGCGACCGGCAGTACTCGGCCGGGCACTGCTGCCGCCTCGGCGCCATGCACGCCGACGAGCTGGCCGAGATGATCGAGGAGGTCAAGCTCTCCGACATCGGCGTGATCGCCAACCCGATCACCAACCTCTACCTGCAGGGCTGGCAGCACCCCGTCCGGACACCGCGCGGCCTGACGGCGCTGCGTGAGCTGATCGATGCGGGCGTACGGGTCGCCGCCGGCGCGGACAACGTCCGCGACCCGTTCAACCCGGTCGGTCGCAGCGACGCGTTCGAGACGGCCTCCCTCCTCATCAGCGCGGGTCATCTCGCCCCGACCGAGGCGTGGCACCTGGTCAGCGACGGCGCGCGGTCGGTGATGGGGCTACCCGAGGCCGGTGCTCGCCCCGGCGCCCGGGCCGAGCTGCTCGCGGTCCGCGCCGAGAACCTCCTCGACGCCATCGCCAACGCCCCGGCCGACCGGATCGTCATCCATGCCGGTCGGGTGGTGGCCCGATCCGAGCTGCGTCGCAGCGTGGCCGTCCCCGTGTTGTCCGCCTGATCGCCGAAGGAGCTCCCGTGACCCTCACCGCCGAGCCCGCCGCACCACCGACCGGGGTGCTGCTGGACTTCAAGAACACCGAGATGACGTTCCCCAACGGGACGGTCGCGCTCCGGGGCGTCGACCTCACCGTGAAGCGCGGCGAGTTCGTCTCCGTCGTCGGGCCGTCGGGTTGCGGGAAGTCCACGCTGCTGCGGATCGCCTCCGGCCTGGAGACGGCTTCCGACGGTGTCGCCAAGGTCAGCACCGACCACATCGGCTACGTGTTCCAGGACGCCACCCTGCTGCCGTGGCGCAACGTGACCAAGAACGTCGAGCTGCTCGCCGAGCTGGACGGCCGCACCTCGCGATCCGCCCGCGCGGCCAAGGCGGCCAGGGCGATCGAGCTCGTCGGGCTCCAGGGATTCGAGAGGTCCCTGCCGCGGCAGCTCTCCGGGGGCATGCGGATGCGGGTCTCGCTGGCCCGCTCGCTCACCCTCGACCCGGAGCTCTTCCTCTTCGACGAGCCGTTCGGCGCCCTCGACGAGATCACCCGGGAGCGGCTCAACGACGAGCTGTTGCGACTCTTCGTCGCCCAGCGGTTCGCCGGCCTCTTCATCACCCACTCGGTCTCGGAGGCGGTCTACCTCTCGACGAAGGTCGTGGTGATGTCCGGCCGGCCCGGCAACGTCGTCGCCACCTTCGACGTGCCGTTCGACATGCCCCGCGACCCGGACATCCGCTTCACCCCCGCGTTCGCCGAGCTCGTCGGCGAGGTCTCGCACGCTCTGAGGGAAGGACACCGCTGATGGCCGCGACCGAAGCAACGGAGACGACCGGGGCGACGCCGGCCAGCGCGGCCGCGACGACGACGCACCGGCGTGCCAGGGGGCTGGGCTCGCTCGGGCGGGCGTCGTGGTGGAAGGTGCTCCTGGTCTTCGCCGCCCTCATCGGCCTCTGGTACGGCGCCGCCAAGCACTACGCGGACAAGGGCCTGCCCTACCTCGTGCCGTATCCGCACGACGTCTTCCACGCCATGTTCCTGGACTCCCAGACGCGACACGACCTGCTCGTCTCGCTGTGGCGCTCCACCGAGGTCGCGCTGACCGGCCTCGTGATCGCGATCGTCATCGGCGTGGTCTGGGCCGTGCTGATGGCCCAGGCGAAGTGGGTGGAGCAGGCGCTCTACCCGTACGCCGTCATCCTGCAGTGCATCCCGATCCTGGCGCTGGTGCCGATGATCGGCGCACTGGCCGGCTACGAGTTCAAGTCGCGCGTCATCGTCACCGTGATGATCTCGCTGTTCCCGATGGTCTCGAACACCCTCTTCGGCCTGCAGGCCACCGATCAGGGCCAGCGCGAGCTGTTCCAGCTGCAGGGCGCCAATGCCTTCACGCGGCTGCAGAAGCTCCAGATCCCGGCCGCGCTGCCGAGCATCTTCGTCGGCCTGCGTACGGCGGCGGGCCTCTCCGTGATCGGCGCCATCGTCGGCGACCAGTTCTTCCAGCGCGGCACCCCGGGGCTCGGGGTTCTCATCCAGGTCGACGCCTCGCGTCTGCTCGGCCCCGAGCTGTACGCCGCCATCCTCACCGCCTCGCTCCTCGGCGTCGGCGTGTTCCTGCTCTTCGGGCTTCTCGGGAGGCTCGCGATCGGCCGCTGGTACTCGTTCCGCTGAGCCTGCGCCGATCACCCGCGGCCGACGTCGTCCGCAACCGTCACATCCCGCCCCACCCCGGCCCCATCCCGCGACACCCCTAGGAAACGGAGAACCCATGCGCACCACTTCGCGTATGACCGCAGCCGGAGCGATTCTCGGCGCTCTCGCTCTCGCTGCCAGTGCCTGTGGCAGCGACAGCTCGTCCGACACCAGCGCCGACAGCGCCGCCAGCACCTCCGCCTCCGCCGCCACCTCGGCCGCGACCGGTGCTGCCGTCGACCTCTCGGGGGTGTGCCCGTCGACGGTGGTCGTCCAGACCGACTGGAACCCGGAGGCCGACCACGGCCACCTCTACCAGATGCTCGGCCCGAACCCGACGATCGACAGCAACAAGAAGTCGGTCACCGGTGACCTCTATGCCAACGGCCAGTCCACTGGCGTGAAGCTGGAGATCCGAGCCGGCGGTCCGGCCATCGGCTACTCCACCGTCAGCTCGCAGATGTACCAGGACAAGTCGATCACGCTCGGCTACGTCTCCACCGACGAGGCGGTCGAGTTCTCCGGGAAGCTGCCCACCACGGCCGTCTTCGCCGAGAACGACAAGTCCCCGATGGTCGTCATGTGGGACCCCGCGAAGTACCCCGACGTCACCGACATCAAGGGCCTCGGAGCCGAGCTCGCGAAGTCCGGCGGGGTGGTCCGCTACTTCAGCGGCGCGGCCTACATGGAGCACCTCATCGACGCCGGCTACCTGACCAAGGACGTCACCGACGGCTCGTACGACGGCACCCCGGCCAAGTTCGTCACCGACCAGGGCAAGTCCGGCCAGCAGGGCTTCGCCACCGCCGAGCCCTACATCTACCAGAACGAGATCAAGGCCTGGGACAAGCCGGTCAAGTACCAGCTCATCGCCGACACCGGCTGGAACCCGTACCCGGAGACGATGTCGGTGCGCACCGGCGACCTCGACAAGCTCAGCCCCTGCCTGCAGAAGCTGGTCCCGGTGATGCAGCAGGCCGACGTCGACTACTTCAAGGACCCGACGCCGACCAACGACCTCGTCGACAAGCTCGTGGACTCCTACAACAACGGCTGGACCTACGACGCCAACGTCGGCAAGTTCGCCGCCGAGCAGATGAAGTCGCTCAAGATCGCCTCCGACGGCTCCGATGGCTATGTCGGCGACCTGGACACCGCACGGGTGCAGCAGTTCATGGACCTCGCCGTGCCGATCTTCAGCAAGACCAAGGACGCCGGCGTGAAGTCCGGCCTCAAGCCCGAGGACCTGTTCACCAACCAGTTCCTGGACCAGAAGATCTCGCTCGGCTTCTGACCGTACTGCCGGGACCGTCGCTCTCCCCCCGTGCGGCGGTCCCGGCTCCCTTCCGAACGACGTCGAACACCGAAGGACCACAGTGAGCACTCCAGCGGTCACCCCCGGGGCCCTCTCCTCCCTCCACTCCGAGCTCGTCGAGCTGCTCGGCGAGCGCGGCGTCAGCGCCGACCTCCGCACGCGGGAGCGCGCCTCGGTCGACGAGGCCACCATGTCGCCGATCATCTCCGAGCAGCTTCCGCTCGGTCTGGCCGACCTCGTCGCATGGCCCACGAACGCCGAGGAGATCGCCGCCGTGGTCTCGGCGGCGTACCGGCACGGGATCCCGATCACGCCGCGCGGCAAGGGCACCGGCAACTACGGCCAGGGCATCCCCATGCACGGCGGCCTGGTGCTCGACACCAGCCGGGCGCGCGCCGTCCTGGAGGTGACGGACGGCGTCCTCACGGCCGAGGCCGGCGCCACCATGATCGCGATGGAGCAGGCGGCCAACGAGGCCGACCAGCAACTGTGGATGTATCCCTCGACCGCCCAGAGCACCATCGGCGGCTTCCTCTCCGGAGGCTCCGGAGGAACCGGCTCCATCACCCACGGGTCGAACTGGATGGGGTTCGTCAGCGCCCTGGACGTGGCACTGCCGGGTGACGAGCCGACCCTGGTGCACGTGGAGGGCGAGGATGCCCAGACGTTCGTGCACACGTACGGCACCGCCGGTGTGATCGCCCGGGCGTCGGTACGCCTGGAGCCCGCTCAGGACTGGCGCTCGCTCTACGCCTCCTTCCCCACCTTCGACCGCGCCCAGGCGGCACTGCGCGCCCTGCGCGCCCTCGAGCCGGCCCCTCGGCTGGTCTCGGCCGATCCCGCCTTCATCAGCGCCATGCTGCCCCCCGACCCGGGCATCCCCGGGGACGCCTGCAGCCTGCGGGCCATCCTCGACGTGCACACGCTGGAGGCCGCGACGAGCATCGTCGCGTCGGGCGGCGGCACGGTGCACGACGTGCGCGAGGGCGCCCAGCAGTCGGTCAAGCTCTCGATGCTCTCCTACAACCACCCGATCTACTGGCTGAAGCGCAACGCCCCGGAGACGACCTGGTTCCACGTCGAGGTCGGCGGCGAGGCGCTGATCGACCGGATCGACGAGGTCCACGCGGTCTATCCCGGCGGCATGCTGCACATCGAGGCGGCCCATCTCTTCCCCATCGGCATGCTCGCGGCGCCGTACACGGGCGCCTCCGACGTCTACGCCGGCTACGCCCGGCTTCAGGAGCTCGGCGTCCGGGTGCACAGCCCGCACCAGTGGTACGTCGACCACGACATCGAGGGCGTGCTCGCGCTGAAGGCCCGGACCGACCCTCGGGGCCTGCTCAATCCCGGCAAGCTCGGCGCCCCCGACGATCTGGCGCTCGGCAACAGCACCGCCTCGGCCCAGCCCGTCGGGCACGTCAACGACCAGGCGATCCGTACGGCGGCGGAAGGACTGATGGCATGAGCCGCGACCTCGTCGAGCTGCCCGGACCGGACGTCGCCGCCGGCTTCTCCCGCGACACGATCGTGGTGGTCGGCACCGGCGCGGTGGAGCACCACGGTCCGCACCTTCCGCTGAACACCGACTACCTGCTGGCCGACGTCATCGGCAAGGCCGCCGTCGAGCAGGCCGCCGCCGACGGGCTGGACGTGTGGCGGCTGCCGACGCTGGCCTACACCAAGTCCGACGAGCACAGCTGGGCCCCCGGCACGGTCTGGCTGGACTGGGACACGATGTACAAGACCTGCCTGGAGATCGGCCGCGCCGTGCACACCATGGGCGCGGGCACGCTGGTCTTCGCGAACGGCCACGGCGGGAACACCGCGCTGCTCCAGGTGGTGCTGCGCGAGATCCGCAAGGTGTACGGCCTCAAGACGTTCTCGATGCCGACCCTGATCCGCACCGAGCCTCCCGCCGGCGAGGGACTCGACGAGCTCAACCTCGGGATCCACGGCGGCGCAGCCGAGACGTCGATCGTGCTGCACATGCGCCCCGACCTCGTGGACCTCAGCCGCGCCGAGCGCTGGGTGCCCGAGCACCTGGCCGAGTTCCGTCACATCGGCTTCAACGCGCTGCCGGTGAGCTTCGGGTGGCTCTCCAGCGACTTCGGCACCGGCGGCGTCGTGGGCGACCCCACCCAGGCGACCCCGGCATTCGGCGCGAAGCTGTACGAGGCCTCGGTGGCCCAGGCCGTCGAGTCGCTGCACGAGATCGCCCGCTTCTCCCATCAGCAGGCGGGGTGAACCCCGACGACACCTTCGGGTACGACCAGGGGGTCGACGACGAGGTCGTCGATCCCCTGGCTCTGCTCCGGGCGTGGTTCGCACACTGCGACGGCGACATCACGCCACTGATGACGCTGTCCACCGTCGACGCGGACGGCTACCCCGACAGCAGGCATGTGCTGCTCTCCCGCTGCGACGACGCGGGCCGCATCGCCTTCCACACCGACGCCCGCTCCCGCAAGGTCACCCAGCTCGCCGCGAACCCTCGGGCGAGCGTGGCGGTGATCTGGCCGGGCCGGGCGCGACAGGTCGTGGTGAGCGGGGACGTGGCCGTGCAGGACGCGGACGGCCAGGTGGATGCCTACCGTCGCCGCTCGCGCTACCTCCAGCTGCTGGCGTGGCTCAACGAGCCCGCGGCCGCCGGGGTCACCGAGCGGGAGCGGCGTCGCGACTGGGCCGCGTTCGCCGGGGCCCACGCCAGGCTGGAGCCGCCCGCCACGTGGGTCGGCTTCACGCTCACGCCGCGGCGGATCGCGTTCTGGCGAGGCGATGTGGACGGTCCGTCGAACCGTCTGCTGTGCACCCGGGAGGACGACGCCTGGTCGGTGGAGCGCCGGCCGGGGTGAGTCCCGCTCTCACTCGATCTCCCCGATGCGGTCGTAGGCCGAGGCGATGGCGGAGGCGCGATCGCGTCCCGCTCGTCCGCTGAGCTCGAGCACGCCATCGGCCAGCACGCTCACCAGACTCATCGCCGCGGCGTACGAGTCGAAGGCGAGCTCGCCCTGGACCGGGCACTCCAGCGCGACGGTGGCAGGACGCAGATGGGTCGCGGCACTCGGGTCGGCGAGCACGATCACGGCAGCACCCGACCTGACCGCGTCGCCGAGGAACGCGGCGAAGCCCGCCGGTCGCCGGCGGAACCCGACGGCCACCACGACGTCGTCGGGGCCGAGGCCGGCAAGGTCCTCACCGATCGTCTGGCCGGGCTGCGGGCCGAGGGCCACCCCCGCCCGGATCTGGGTCAGCTGCTCGCGCAGGTGCAGGGCCACCGGGTAGCTGTTGCGCCACCCGACGACGAGGACCTGGCGCGCCCCGGCCAGCAGGGTCGTGGCACGGGCGACGGGGGCGCTCTCGAGGAGGTGGCGGATGGCGTCCGCCTCGCTGGCGATGTGGCCCGCGAGGCTCGGTGCGCCCTCGGTGCGGCGCGGCTCTCCCGCGATGCGCAGCGCGCGCATGTGGTCGCGCACCTCGTCGAAGTCGGCGAACTCCAGCGAGCGGAACAGGCGACTCATCGTCGCCTTGGACACCCCGGCCAGGCTCGCCAGCTCGGCCGCCCGGTAGGTGGCCAGGTCGTCGAGATGGGTGAGGAGCGTGTCGGCGGCGCGGCGCTCCTGCGGCGGCAGGCTGGCATAGCAGGCGGCGATGCGCTCGTCGATGCGGTGGCCCGTCGGCGGGGTCACGATCGTCCCTCCACGACGCGGGCCACGTCGAGGACCGCTCGCTCGAGCGCGTCGAGGCCGCGCGCGACGTCGATCTCACGGACGTCCTCGCCGGGATGATGACTGATGCCGTCGTAGCAGCGCACGAACAGCATTCCTACATCGGTGACGGCGGCGATGGCCATCGCGTCGTGACCCGCCCGGCTCCACAGCCCCATCGGCGCGACGCCGGGTGGGTAGCTCGCATCCGTCTCGGTGATGGCGTCCCGGACGGCATCCTGCAGCCACGGCGCGCACGGGGCGGCGAAGGCGCGATGGGTCTCCTCCGAGGTCAGGCTCAGGCCCCGGGCCCGGCAGACCCCGACGATCTCGGCCTCCATCCGCAGCCACATCGCGTCGCGCTCGGCGTCCGAGGCCGCGCGCAGGTCCAGGCTCAGGTCGGCCCGGCCCGGGATGACGTTGACCGCTCCGGGCTGCACCTCGATGCGGCCCACGGTGGCGATGCAGGTGCTCGCCCGAGCGATCCGCTCGATGGCCACGATCGCCTCCGAGGCACCGACGAGCGCATCCCTGCGACGCTCGTACGGGGTGCCGCCGGCGTGGCGCGCCTCGCCGTGGATGGTGAGGTGGAAGCGGCGTGCCCCCGCGATCGCGGTGACGTAGCCGAGGGATCGGTCGGCGGCCTCGAGCAGGGGGCCCTGCTCGATGTGTGCCTCGAGGTAGCCCACCAGCTCGTCGCGCTGGCGCGCCGCCTCGCCGATCCGTCCGGGGTCGAGTCCGAAGTCGACGAACGCCTGGCGGAGCGTGATGCCGTCCCGGTCGCACAGCCCCCACCACGCCTCGTCCCACGAGCCGCCGGCAGCCTGGCTGCCGAGGAGCGCCTTGCCGAAGCGGGTCCCTTCCTCGTCGCTGAACCCGACGACCTCGAGAGCGAACGGCAGATCGACGCCGCGCAGCCGTTCGGCCACCGCCACGGCCATCATCACGCCGAGCATGCCGTCGTAGGAACCTGCGTCCGGCACGGTGTCGAGGTGGCTGCCGAGCAGCAGGGCAGGCAGGCCGGGCCGCACCCCCTCGCGTCGCCCGTACTGGTTGCCCGCGGCGTCGACCCACGTGCGCAACCCGGCCTGTCGCATCCAGGACTCCGTCGCGCGGTTGGCCGCGGCATGCTCGGGCGTCAGGTAGGTCCGCTCGAGGTGGGTCGGGCTCGCCGAGAACATGTCGAGCTCCGCGCACCGGCGCAGCACCTCGGTCGCGGTGGCGGGCGCCACGCCGGTCACGGCTGGCCGCCCTGGTAGATCTCGCGCGCCGCGTCGACGCCACCGCCGGGCAGGACGCGGGCGCCGGCCGAGCGCAGCGCCTGCTCGAGCGCGGAGAGCGTGATCATCACGGCGTCCCTGCGGGCGTTGTAGCCCATCGTGCCGATCCGCCAGACCCGGCCGTGGAGCGGCCCGAAGGAGGTGCCGATCTCGATGCCGTAGTCGGCGAGCAGGCCCATCCGTACGCCGTCGCCGTCCACCCCGTCGGGGATGTGGACGGCCACCACGTTCGACATCTTGTGGGCGGCGTCGCCGAAGACCCGCAGCCCCAGGCCCTGGACGCCGGCCAGCATCGCGGCACCGTGCAGCCGGTGGCGCTCGATCGCGTTCGCCATGCCCTCCTCGACGAGCAGGCGGGCGCACTCGCGGGCGGCGTACAGCATCGAGGTCGCCTCGGTGTGGTGGTTGAGCCGGCGCGGTCCCCAGTAGTCCATCACCTGGGCGAGGTCGAAGTAGTTCGAGGAGATCCGCAGCCCGCGGCCGATGTCGTCCGCGTCGCGGAGGCCGGCCTCCACGTGGCGGCGGGCCTCGATCGTGGCGACGGCGCGAGGCGAGATGGTGATCGGCGCGCTGCCCGACGGACCGCCCAGGCACTTCTGCAGACCGGCCGTCGCGACGTCCACGCCCCAGGCGTCCGTCTCGAACGGGTTGCCCCCGAGGGAGGCGGTCGCGTCGACGTAGAGGAGGGCGCCGTGCTCGCGGCAGATCGCGCCGATCTCGGCGAGGGGCTGGCACATCGTGGTCGAGGTGTCGCCCTGGACCACGGCCACGAGCGCTGGGCGGACGGCGCGGACCGCCTCCTCGACGAGCTCCGGAGGGACGACCTCGCCCCAGGGCACCTCGACGGTGTGCACCTCCGCGCCGCAGCGCTCGGCGATCTCGACGAGCAGGTGCCCGAACCGGCCGAAGATCGGCACGAGGACGCGCGTGCCCGGCTCGATCAGCGAGACGAGGGCGGCCTCGATCCCGGCGCGTGAGGTCCCGTCGACCAGGAAGGTCTGCTCGTTGGCGGTGGCGAACACCGTCCGGTACAGCCCGCTGACGTCGCCCATCGCGGCCGTCATCGCCGGATCGAACTGCCCGACGAGCTGGGTCGACATCGCGTGCAGCACGCGGGGGTCGACGGTGATCGGGCCGGGACCCATCAGCAGCCGAGGTGGCATGGAGAGGGGTGGGATCGCTGTCATGAGGCCCTCCTGAGCTGACGCCCCCAGGCGTGGTCGGGACGCTCTACGTCGAGCGCGTCGCCGCGGATGATCGTGTGGGTGATGCTGCCGTCGAACCGCATCCCGTGGAACGCCGAGATCGGGTTGCGGTGGGCCAACCTCGTCGCGTCGACCCGAAGCTCCACGGAGGTGTCGTAGACCGCCAGGTCGGCGTCGGCACCCACCTCGATGCGCCCCTTGCGGCGCAGTCCGACGAGGTCGGCGGTGTTGCGCGCCATCCATGCGCTCACCCGACTCAGCGCGATGTCGCGTCTCCTCGCCTCGGCGGCGACGGCGGTGAAGCCGACCTGGAGTCCCGACACACCGCCCCAGGCCTGGTGCAGGTCGCCGTCGCCGCGACCCTTCTCCTCGGCGGTGGCGGGGGAGTGGTCGGTGACGACGGTGTCGATGACCCCGGCGCACAGGGCCTGCCACAGCTCCTCGCGATTGCCGGTATCGCGGATCGGGGGGCAGCACTTGAACTCGGGTGCGGCGTCGGGGATCCCGTCGCTGGAGAAGCAGAGGTAGTGCGGGCACGTCTCGACCGTGAGGGGGAGGCCCTCGTCCTTGGCGTCCTTGATCAGGTCCAGGGCCCGCGCCGACGACAGGTGGAGGATGTGTGCTCGCGCGCCGGTCTCGCGGACGCCGTCGACGACGCGACGGATCGCTGCCAGCTCGGCCTCGTGGGGCCGGCTGACCAGGAAGTCGGCGTACGCACGGCTGCCGGTGGCGGGCGCGTGCGCCTCGAGGACGCGGGCGTCCTCGGCATGCACGATCATCAGACCGCCGAACCGTGCGATCTCGCTCAGCGCGGCGGTGAAGCCTGCGGCGTCCAGGGGCGGGAACTCGTCCACGCCCGATGGGGCCAGGAAGCACTTGAACCCGAAGACGCCGGCCTCCCACATCGGCTCCAGGTCGGCCAGGTTGCCGGGTATCGCACCGCCCCAGAAGCCGACGTCCACCATCAGCTGGCCCGCGGCGGCGTCCTGCTTGGCCCGCAGGCCGGTGACGGTCGTGGTGGGCGGCACCGAGTTGAGCGGCATGTCGATCAGCGTGGTCACCCCGCCGAGGGCGGCGGCCTCGGTGGCGCTGCTGAAGCCCTCCCAGTGGGTGCGGCCGGGCTCGTTGACGTGCACGTGCGTGTCCACCGCGCCCGGCATGAGGTACGCCGTCTCCGGCACCTGGAGCACCAGCCCGTCGACCGGCGTCTCCCACGGATCGATCGCCTCGATCCGACCCCGGCTCAGGCGCAGCGTGGCGGGGACGAAGCCGTCGCCGATCAGGACCCGCTGTGCGCGGATCGCGTCGATGCGCATCGCTCAGCTCCCTCGGTAGGTGGTGTACGCGAACGGACTCAGCAGCAGCGCGACGTGGTGGTGCTCCTCGTCGACCGCGGTGAAGGTGACGTCGATGCGGGGATGGAAGGTTCTCCGCCCCCGGCCCTCGAACCACGCGCCGGTGGCGAACGTCAGCGTGTGCACGCCGGGTGGCACCTCGCGGTCGATCCGGGCGCGGCCGTCAGCGTCGGTGACGCCCGACCAGGTGGTGCCGTCGGCGAGCGTGAGGGTCAGGCCGATGCCGTCCGCTGGACGTCCGCGCTCGGCGTCGAGTGCGTGGGTGCTGACCGTGCAGCTCACGCGGCCTCCTCGAAGAGGTCGACAAGGCGCAGCATGGCGATCTCCGCCAGCTGCTGGCGGACGACCTGCGCCTCGGTGGCGTCGTCGTTGGTCAGGCGCTCCTCCAGGAGCGCGAGGAGCTCCTCGGCGTCGCGTCCCCTGGCCCGGACGAGGTAGATGCGGCCGAACCGGTCCTCGTAGCGCTGGTTCGCCTCGGCGAGTCGCCCGCGGACGTCGCCGGCCAGCGAGACCGCGGCCTGCTCGGCGTCCGAGAGCGAGGCGCTCGCGCCGCCGGCCGCGTGCCGCTCGCCGATGCGAGGATGATCGGCCAGCGCCTCGTCGACCTCGGCGGGCGTCCATCGCAGGGCCAGGTGCTCGGCGTGCTGGAGCAGTGCCGTCGCGTCCGGGTAGGGCCGAGCTCCCACCACCCCGGCCACGAACGACTCGATGGAGGCGCACGCGCGTACGAACGCCCCGGCGGTCGATGCCTCCATCGCGTTGAACTCGACGATCTTCACTGTCCGGTCCCTTCCACGTGGCTCGTGCCGGCCGTGTCCGCTCACCATATGGAACGGATGTAACCGGCGATGAAACTACCGTTTCAGTTCGGTTACGGGTCGAGGCGCACCGCGAGCTCGAGCAGGTCGCGGTCGCGACCGGGGGCCGCGAGCAGGCAGACCCCGCATGGCGGTCCGGCCACCGTGCGCAGCGGCAGGCTCACGGCCGGAAGCCCGGCCAGCCCGGCCAGGCACGTCAGGCGCATGGTGGCATCCCGGGCAGCCTGGGCCCGATCGGGAAGCGGCGCGACCGAGGCGGTGGTCGGCACGACGAGCACCCGATCGCCCACCAGTCGGCGCACGGCGTCACGCGCCCCACGCACCACGTGCCACGCGGCCGTCGCCTCCTGCGCGGTGACGCGCTCCGCGGCCTCGAAGCGGCCGCGGACATCGGCGCCGAGGGTGTCCAGCCGCGAGCCGAGCCATCCGCCGTGGACCTGCCAGGCCTCGAAGGCCTGCCACCTCTGGAACGCCGCGAGCCACGTGCCCAGCTCGTCGAGACGCCAGGTCTCCCGTACGGCATCGGCCGGCAGCCACGCCTCGACGGCGGCAGCGACGTCGGGCTCGGCCAGCTCGAGCAGGCTCGGCGCGACCACCAGCGTGGCCGAGCCGCGCGTCGGTGCCTCGGGGAGCAGCACGTCCCCGACGGTGGCGAGCAGGGTCGCGGAGCGGGTCAGCCAGCCGACCGTGTCGAAGGAGGGCGCGAGCGCCAGGAGGCCGGCGCGGTCGACGGCACCGTGGGTGGTCCGGATGCCGTAGAGACCCTGGTAGGCCGCCGGCACCCGGATCGAGCCGCCGGTGTCCGTGCCCAGCCCGACGCTGGCATGACCGAGACGCACGGCGGTGGCCGAGCCCGACGTCGAGCCACCCGGGATCCGGTAGGGCGCCGCGGGGTTGGGTGGCGTGCCGTAGTGGACGTTCTGCCCGGCGAGGCTGTAGGCGAACTCGTCGGTGCGGGCGATGCCACGCACCGACGCACCGGCCGCGAGCAGCGCCCGTACGGCCGCTGCGTGCTCGGTCTCGGGTGTGGCCTGATCGAGCCAGGCGGGGTTCCCGGCGCCGATCGGGTGGCCCTTGACGGCGTAGAGGTCCTTGACCGCGATGCTCTCGCCGGTGAGCGATCCGGTCCCGGTCGGGGGCGTCAACGGGTCACCGACCACCCGCCAGATCCGGGTGTCGAGCGCGGGCGGGGCGACCGCCACGTGGGCCGCCGTCACCTGCCAGCCGTCATGGCCCAGCGAACGGTCGAGCGCCCGTGCCCACAGCTGCGTCTGCTGGCCTCGCCCGCCCCGGGCGAGCTCGGTGACGGCGACGATCAGGGCGTGGTCGTCGTCGATCGCCTGCACGTGGGTCTGCACGATCGTGCGCCGAGGCGCACCGCCGCGGCCCCCGCGGAAGGCGCTGATCTGCTCGTGCCCCACCAGCAGTCCCGAGGCGTCTCCGCGCAGGGTGTGGGGCGTCTGGGCGAAGAGCCGGTCCAGTAGGGGCAGGTCGTCGGCCATCAGGGCCCGCTCGTAGGCCTCGAAGGCCGCCATGAGGCCCTCGGGCGCGGCGGGCGACACCGGTCCGGTCATGCGGTGAAGTCCGCCTTCCTGATGGTGGCGTGCACGCCCTTCACCACGTCGACCACCTGGGAGATGCGGAAGTCGGTGGCCGCGGAGAGGTAGGCGTAGGCGAGTCGCTCGTCCATCCCGAAGCGAGCGCCGATGAGGGCGATCGCCGCCCGCACGCAGTTCTGCACGGCGACGTCGAGGTCCTCGTCGAGGCCGGTGGGGACGAGCAGCTCCGACGTCTCCGCCAGCGGGCCGGCCAGCTCGCCGAAGCGGTGCAACGCCTCCTCGCGGGCGACCACGTCGAAGCGGACGGTGGCCCGCAGGCTCGCCTCCATGGCGGTGAGGCTCACCTCGCCGTCGCCCTGGGCGAAGTGCGGATCGCCCACGTACGCGAGCGCACCGTCCACCTGCACGGGCAGGTAGAGCGTGCTGCCGCTGGTCAGCAGCCGGATGTCGAGATTGCCGCCGTGCGGTCCGGGCGGGACCGAGTGCGGGCGGGTCGCGCCGGCCACCGCCACACCCATGATGCCGAGGAACGGCGCGAGCTCGAACCGGGCCGTGGGGCCGGTGTCGTCCTGGTCCTCGCGCAGCGGCAGCAGGCCGTGGGTCCCGTCCTCGTCCGTCCGGGCGAACACGCAGTGCAGCGGCGACCCGTCGCGCGGCAGGTCACCGGCGAGGGCGCCGCGTCCGTGTCGGTTGGAGATGACTCCGTACGGCACGCGCGGCGTGGTCTCGAGCACGGTGATCGCCAGGAGGTCCCCGGTCCGTGCGCCCGCCACCTCGATCGGCCGGGTCACGACGTGGGGTCCGTCGGCGCCGGCGGTGCGCGCAACGCTGCTGGCGGCCAGGGCGATCGCGTCGTCGAGGGCCTCGGCGCCGTACTGCCCGAAGAAGGCCCGCGGGTCGCGCCCCTGGTCCTCCAGGATCCCCTCGTGGCTGAGGGTGTCGACGGTGACCTCCTCGCCGGGGGAGACCGACAGGACCGGGTCGTCGGCACCGCACGGCAGTCGACCCCAGATCACGTTGTCGGTCGTGCTGGGCAGGTACGTGCCACGGATCGCGCCGTCGCCGAGCTGGAGGAGAGGGATGGCCACCCGAGCACCGTATGGAACGAATGTTTCATCCATGTTCCTGTCCGACCGCCAGCACGCACCCGGTCCGCCCCCGGTGGAGATTCCGCCGTAACGCGGCCGACATATCCGTCGCCCAGACTGATATCCGAGCGAGGAAGCGCTCCGTGCGATCGAGGAGGACGACCATGGCGACGACGACCGCGTACCCGGCGCCCGCCGCAGGCAGCGCGTACCGAGCGAGTGCCTGGCCCCGGGGCCTGATCGCCCACGGTCACTGACCCGAGACGCCTGTTTCGTCCTGGCCGCTCCGCGGCCGACCCGCAGCGCCCTCGACAGCCGACCCCGCGACCACCCCAGGAGCCCACCGTGTCCACCGACGTCTTCCCTGCCGGCACCACGAACCGTCCCTACGCCGACCGCGTCCTGCCGACGCCGCGCGGCTGTACCTTCGACCCCGACGACTGGCAGATCATCGCGCGCTACTGGTACCCGGTCGCCGTGGCCAGCGAGGTCACCGCCGACCCGCAGGGCGTCACCCTCCTCGACCAGCCGCTGGTGGTCTACCGCTTCGAGGGCAAGGTCGTCGTCGCCGACAACCTGTGCCCGCACCGGGGGATGCAGCTCTCCCTGGGCAAGGCCTTCGACGACGGGCTGGGCATCCGCTGTCCCTATCACGGGCTGCGCTTCGGTGCCGCGGGCACGTGCACCGCGATCCCGGCCCACCCCACGAACAAGATCCCCGCCCGGATGAACCTGCATGCGTACGGCGTCGTCGAGCGCTACGGCCTGGTGTGGACCTGCTTGGCCAGCCTGCCCACGGACCCGGCGGACCAGGCGTCGATCCCGCCGGTACCGCACTGGGACGATGAGGGCTTCCAGCAGATCAACTGCCCGCCGGTCGACATCGCCGCCTTCGCCGGGCGCCAGGTCGAGGGCTTCCTCGACGTCGCGCACTTCGCGTTCGTGCACCAGGCGTCCTTCGCGGACCCGGAGAACGCCGAGGTGCCCGACTACACCGTCGAGACCACCCCCGACGGCTTCGAGGCGCGCTACCTCTCCAGCATGGGCAACTACCCGCACAGCACCGGCCTGCAGGCCGAGCCGGACTACGTCTGGTCGCGGCACTTCCGGCTGCACGTGCCGTTCACCGCGTCACTGGTCATCGACTTCCCCGACGGGACCAAGCTCTCGATCATGAACGCCGCCTCGCCGGTCTCGGCCCGGCAGACGCGGATGTTCGACGCCCGCGTGCGTGACTTCGACACCGACGGTCCCCTGCAGGAGGTCTACGACTTCAACCAGATGATCTTCGAGGAGGACCGGCAGATGGTCGAGGCGCAGAAGCCGGAGAATCTGCCGCTCGACCCGAGGCTCGAGGTCCACATCCCGGCCGACCGCTCCTCGATCGCCTACCGCCGCGCCCTGCGCGAGCTGGGCCTCAGCACGTTCTTCACCGTATGAGCACCCTTGCGGTGGTGGTGCACGCCCAGACCCGGGCGTCGGAGCGAGCGCTCATCGTCGAGCTGCGCCCGCTGGGCGGCGGCCTGCCCCCGGCGGAGGCGGGGGCGCACGTCGACCTCCACCTTCCGACCCCGCTCGGGACGGTGGTGCGGCAGTACTCGCTCCTGGACGTGACCGACCCGAGCCGCTACCTCGTCTGCGTCCAGCGCGAGCAGCCGGGCAGGGGAGGCTCCCGACACGTCCACGAGCGGCTCCGGGTGGGCGAGCGGCTGACGATCTCCGCCCCCCGGTCGACGTTCTCGCTGCAGGACGGCGCCGATCCCGCCCTCCTCGTGGGTGGCGGGATCGGCGTGACGCCGTTGCTGGCGATGGCGGGCCGGCTGCACGAGCGCGGCGTCCCGTTCGAGCTGCACTGCTACGTCCGTGACGAGGCCGTGCTCGCCGAGTACGTCGCGGCCCGGCCGTACGCCGGGAGCGTGCGCTGGCATCGCAGCGACCGGGGGGACTCGCTGCGACAGGCGGCCCCGGACTGGTCGGTCGCCGACGACACCGTGGTCTACGCCTGCGGGCCGGCCGGCTTCCTCGATGCCGTCCGGCAGCGGGCCGCGGACGCCGGGATCCGCCCGGAGCGGGTGCACGTCGAGCGCTTCACCCTCGAGGAGCCGATCGACCTGGCCGGCGACGCGTTCACCGTCGTCGCCGCCTCCACCGGCGAGCGGATGGCGGTCGGGGACGGCGAGACGATCGCCGAGGTCCTCGAACGCTCGGGGTACGACGTGGTGCTCTCGTGCGAGCAGGGCATCTGTGGCTCCTGCCTGACTCCGGTGCTGGACGGCCTTCCCGACCACCGCGACGAGGTCCAGACCGCGGCCGAGCATGCGGCGAACACGCAGATCAACGTGTGCGTCTCGCGCTCCCGTACGCCGGTGCTGACCCTCGACGTCTGACACACGACCCCTGACCGACGCCCGCGAACGACGCGAACGGAAGCGACACGTGAAGATCATCATCATCGGTGCCGGCATCGGCGGGGCCAGTGCGGGCATCGCGCTGCAACGGCTCGGCCACGAGGTCGAGATCTACGAGCAGGTCACCGAGAACCGCCCGGTCGGAGCCGCCATCTCGGTGTGGCCCAACGGCGTCAAGGTGCTCAACTGGCTCGGACTCCGCGAGGAGACCGAGGCCCTCGGCGGCCGGATGGAGCACATGTCCTACCGGGAGGCGATCTCCGGCGAGACGATGTGCCGCTTCGGTCTCGGGCCGATCACCGAGCAGATGGGCCAGCGTCCGTATCCGATCGCGCGGGCATCGCTCCAGGCCATGCTGATGGAGGCCTTCGGCATGGAGCGGATCCGCTTCGGCAGGCGGATGACGGCCATCGAGCAGGACGAGGACGGCGTGACGGTCTCGTTCGCCGACGGCACCACGGCATCCGGTGACGCCCTGATCGCTGCCGACGGCGCGCGGTCGCTCGCCCGCAGCTACGTCGTCGGTCGTGAGCTGGAGCGGTCGTACGCGGGCTACGTGAACGTCAACGGATTGGTCGCCGTCGATGCCGGTGTCGCGCCGCCGGACGAGTGGACCCTGTGGGTGGGCGAGGGCAAGCGGGTCTCGGTGATGCCGGTGAGCGACGACCGCTTCTACTTCTTCTTCGACATCGTGGAGCCGGCAGGCCTGCCCTTCGAGCGCGAGGCCGTGCGGGAGGTGCTCTCCGCGCACTTCGGTGGGTGGGCACCCGCCGTCCAGCGGCTCATCGCGCAGATCGACCCGGCGGCCACCAACCGGGTCGAGATCTTCGACCTCGATCCGTTCCACACCTGGGTCAAGGGTCGGGTGGCCCTCCTGGGGGACGCCGCGCACAACACCACGCCCGACATAGGTCAGGGAGGCTGCTCCGCGCTGGAGGACACCGTCATGCTGGAGCGGGCGTTCGCCACCACCACCATCAGCGTGCCGGACACGCTGGCTCGCTATGCGCGGGCCCGATCGCAGCGCGCCGGCGACCTGGTGCTGTGGGCCCGTCGGCGGGCGGCCCTGATGCACGGTGCCGACCCGGACCTCACCGAGGCCTGGTACGAGGAGCTGCGTCGCGAGGACGGCACCAACGTGCTGCGCGGCATCATCGGGAACATGGTCGACAACCCGCTCGGCTGACCTCGGCCGGCGGGGCGGCTGCGTGATCAAACCTTTATCGCCCGCGACGTCAGGGTGAGGACGGCCCGGCCGATGAGTGAGCCGCGGGCCGTTGAGATCACCCCGTCCGGGCACCGGAGGCCCGAATAGCCGCGCGAGGATCAGGGGTGCGATGTCGGAGGCTGCGAACGTCACGGGTGCATCGGAGCCTCCCGCGGCGAACCCGTTGCCGCTGCGCCGGCTCGTGCGACGGACCCACCTCCCGGCGGTGCTGGGCTTGGCCCTCTCGCTCGTCATGCTGCTCTGCATCGCCCTGGTGATGACGCTTCGGGTCGAGCCCCGGCTGCACCACCTGCGCGAGGCCGCCGACGCGGCGAGCAGGGCCCATGACGCGATGCTCGATCAGGAGACCGGTGTGCGGGGATACCTCGCCACCGGTGCACGGGAGTTCCTCCAGCCGTACGTCGACGGGACGGCGCGCGGGGACGACGCGAACGCCGAGCTGATCACGTCCCTGCGTCTGGAGCCGGACCTGCTGACCGAGGCCATCGCGACCGTCCGGTCACAGCAGTCGTGGCAGGAGCGCTGGGCGCGTCCGGCGGTCGACGCCGCGGTCCGGCCCGACGTCTCCGAGGGTGCCGCGGGACTGCCGGCGCTGGACGCGCAGCTGCGGGCGGGAAAGGTGCTCTTCGACGACTACCGGGCGAGCGAGGCCGTGATGCGCTCGGCGGTCGCGCGGGCGATCACGTCCGCGGAGGGGGCCTACCGCGCGGCACTGGTGCTCGGTGCGCTGATGCTCGGACTCGTCGGGGCGGTGTCGCTGCTGGCCCTCCTGCGGGCCACCCGCCGCCTGCAACGACACGTGGTGGACCCCGTGCGCGACCTCACCGCCGCCGTCGAGCAGGTCACCCGGGGCAACCTTCGCCCCTGCCCGATCGCGCCGTCGGTCGTCGACGAGGTCAGCGCGCTGAGCCGTGGCGTGATGACCATGACGTCCGCACTCGAGGAGCGTACGTCCGTCGCCGAGCAGCGCGAGGCGATGCTGAGGCGGCACGGCACCCGCCTGGAGCACGTCCTCGAGCTGAGCCGGGGGCTCTCGGAGTCCCTGAGCCTGCGCTACACCAGCCTGCGCCTGATCGACGCCGTCCGCACGCTGTCGGGGGCCGAGCAGGTGGACCTGTGGCTGCGTAGCCGCGACGGCCAGGAGCTGGTTCGCTACGACGCGGACGGCGAGGCCCAGGGCACCGTGGCGCTCGACCCGACCCTCGCGGCCGCCAGCGCCGTCGAGGTCGGCATCGGAGCCGTCGGCAGGGCCGCCCGCTACGGGCGTGCCATCCCGCTCGACGAGCGCCGCGAGAGCGGTGCCCTGGACGTCGACACCACCGGGATCGCCATCCCGCTCGTGGTCGGCAGCCAGGTGATCGGCGTGCTCGCCCTGCGCCCGCCCTCAGCGGGCACGCTCGACCTCGACCTGATCGACGGTCTGATGCTCCAGGGCGCGTCCGCGCTCCAGGCGGCGCAGCTGCACAGCGACGTCGAGCAGCAGTCGCGCCGGGACCCGCTGACCGGGCTGGCGAACCGGCGCCAGTTCGACGAGGACCTGGCGGCCGACGTCGCTCGAGCCGATGCGTACGGCCGTCCGCTCGCGCTGATGATGATCGACCTCGATCACTTCAAGCGGATCAACGACACCTACGGCCATCCCCGCGGCGACGAGGTGCTGCAGGACATCGCGGGCATCGTCACCCGTCAGCTCCGCGACATCGACACCGCCTACCGCTACGGCGGTGAGGAGCTGTGCGTGCTGATGCCGGAGGCGACGAGCGACGAGGGCTACGACCTCGGAGAGCGCATCCGCGTCCAGGTCGAGGACGGCTTCCGCTGGGCGACCCGGTCCCCGGTGACCCTGTCGGCGGGTGTGGCGGTGCTGCTGCCCGGCGCGGACGGCCCGACCCTGGTCGGTGCCGCCGACCGCGCGCTCTACGCGGCCAAGCGCAACGGCCGCAACCGCGTCGAGCGTGGCGAAGACGCAGCCACCGCGCGCTGACCCACGCGCTGACCGGCACGGCGTCGGCCGGTACGGGTGACCGAGGCCGCCGACGACCCCGGTACGGGGGCGTCCCCGGGGTCGTCGGCGGAGTCGTGCTGCGCGCTGGTGTCAGACGCCGGCGGGCTCGGCGGTCCGGGCGTGGGCGCCGCTCGCCGCGTCGAGGCGCTTGGTCAGGCCCTCGCCCTCGATGTCGAGGTTCGGGACGAGCGCGCCCAGCCACTTCGGCAGCCACCAGATCCGCTCGCCGACGATGGCCATGATCGCGGGCACGATCAGCATCCGGACCAGGAACGCGTCGGCCAGGACGCCGACGGCCAGCGCGAAGCCGATGGTCTTGAGGATGACGTCGCCCGAGAGCGCGAAGCCGGCGAAGACGCCGATCATGATGACGGCCGCGGCGACCACGACACGGGCGCTGTGGGCGAACCCGTCGATGACGGCCTGGCGCGC
Organism: Nocardioides sp. JCM 18998; assembly: GCF_055391535.1. NCBI lineage: Bacteria > Bacillati > Actinomycetota > Actinomycetes > Propionibacteriales > Nocardioidaceae > Nocardioides > Nocardioides sp. JCM 18998. The sequence continues at coordinate 1,224,506 of NZ_AP043886.1, read as the reverse complement.
AGGGGTGCCGTGGACGTACGCCTCGCGCATCCGGCTGACCAGGAAGACCTCGTAGTCCATCGCGAGGCCGAACAGGATGCCCGTCAGCAGGATCGGGAGGATGAACAGCACCGGGCTGGTGGTGTCGACACCGATGAGACTGGCCAGCCAGCCCCACTGGAAGACCGCCACCGTGGCGCCGAGGGACACGCCGACCGAGAGCAGGAAGCCGAGGGCCGCCTTGATCGGCACCCAGATCGACCGGAACACGGCGATGAGCAGGAAGATCGCGAGCCCGATGACGACCAGCAGGTAGAGCGGGAAGACCGAGAGCAGCTTGTCGGCGAGGTCGACGCCGACCGCCGTCTGTCCGGTGACGAGCGCCCGGGCGCCGGCCTCGGCGGGCAGGCTCGCGACGGTGTCGCGGATGTCGGAGACGAGCTGCTTGGTGGACTCGTCCGACGGCCCCGACTTCGGGACGACGGTGATGGTCGCGAACTGGACGGCCTTCAGCTGCTGGGCGAACGCCTGCTGGGCGGCCCGGTCGTCGCTGCTGACCGCGGGCACGACCGCGGCGATGTCGGATCCGGGCTCGGCGGCCATCGCCTGGAGCTGGTCGGTGACCGTGGTGACCGCCGCGGCCGGGTCGGCCGCGTTCTTGGTGTCGACCACGACGACCAGCGGACCGTTGGCACCGGCGCCGAAGTTGTCGGAGATCAGGTCGAAGGAGACCCGGGCGTCGGAGCCGGCGGGCTTGGTGCCGTTGTCGGGCAGCGCGAGGTGCATCGAGGCGACCGGGATCGAGGCGACCGCGGCGAGGACGACGCCGGCGACGAGAGCGGGCCAGCGGTGTCGGCTGACGGCCTCGACCCAGCGGCGGCCGTTGGTGCGCACGGAGCCGTCGCCCTCGGCGTCGCGGTCCTTGAGGAGCTTGAGCCGGCCGGAGGTGACCCGCTTGCCGGCGAAGCCGAGGGCGGCGGGCAACAGGGTCAGGGCGATGAGGACGGCGATGGCGACGGTGAAGGCGCCGCCCAGGCCCATCTGGGTCAGGAAGCCCACACCGCAGACCGCGAGGCCGGCGAGGGCGATGATCACGGTCATGCCGGCGAAGACGACGGCGCTGCCGGCGGTGCCGACCGCGCGTCCGGCAGCCTCTTCCAGCGAGCGGCCCTGCCGTACCTCGTGCTGGTAGCGCGACATGATGAACAGCGCGTAGTCGATGCCGACGGCGAGTCCGAGCATCGTGCCGAGCGCCGGGGTGGTCGAGCTGAGCTCGACGAATCCGGTGAGGGTGGTGATCGCCACGAGGCCGATGCCGACGCCGACGATCGCCGTCAGCAGCGGCATCCCCGCGGCGACCAGGGAGCCGAAGGTGATGGTCAGGACGACGATGGCCACCGCGATGCCGATGAGCTCACCGATCGGTGCCGCGGCCTCGTCCTGGAGCGCGTCGCCGCCGATGGCGACGTTGAGGCCGGCGTCCTTGGCGGAGTCGGCCGCTCCCTGGAGGGCGTCCTTGTCGGCATCGGTCAGGTCGACCGACGCCTTCGTGTAGCTCACCGTGGCGTAGCCGACCCGACCGTTGTCCGAGATCGTGCCGGCGCTGAACGGGTCGGCGATGGACTGGACGTCGCTGGTCTTGAGGTCCTGCAGCGCGTGCTGGACCGCGGCCCTGTTGTCGGCGTCGGCGAGCTGCTCACCCTTCGCCGCCTCGAAGACGACCTGGGCCGAGGCGCCGTCCGGCGCGGCCTGCGGGCTGCGCTCCTTGATCAGGTCGAACGCCTGGGTCGACTCGATCCCGGAGAGCTTGAAGTTGTCGTTGGTCGGCCCCGAGAGGGTGGCCGCGCCGATCCCGAGCCCGACCAGGAGCAGCACCCAGATGCCTGCCACCAGCTTGCGGTGCACGAAGGACCACCGGCCGAGCCGGAAGAGTTGCCATGACATGCGACGCCCCCTAAGACTGTTTCTGGACCCTAAGGTCCGGTTAGACTACGAGGATAGAAACAAGCGGACCCAAAAGTCCATTTGAAGTGGACTATGTGGTCCAGTTCACGTTCGTGGCGACGGGTCGCCACCCGAGACGACGAGTGCGAGCCAGCACGGAGGAGTGATGGTGGGAGACCCGACGAAGCCCGCGGGGGCGGTGGCCGAGGCGGTGCCTGACGTAGTGCCGGGGGCGGCGCAGGAGGCAGCGGGGGAGGCGGACTGGTCGCGGCGGCGGGCCGACGCCCGCCGCAACCACGAGCGCGTCCTGGCTGCGGCGATCGAGGTGTTCACCGAGCACGGCCTCGGCGCGACGATGCCGCAGGTGGCGGAGCGGGCCGGGGTGGGCAAGGCGACCGTCTACCGCAGCTTCCCGACCAAGGCCCACCTGGTGCGCGCGCTCGCCCAGACCCATGCTGACTGGCTCAAGGCCAACATCGCCGCGGCAGCGGAGTCGGCGGAGGTCGACGCCTACCGGGCGCTCGAGCGGGCGATCGAGGAGACCACCGGTCGGCTGGCCCGGGACCGGCTGATGATCGAGGTGATGGCCGGCGCCGAGGGGCGCGAGGACCCGGAGACGACCCGGCTCACCGAGCGGATCCTCGAGCTGGGGATCGAGCAGGGCACGCTGCGGGCCGACGTGACGAGCATGGACATCCAGGTCCTCGTCGGCGGCATGGCGCGCGCGCTCATCGCCCTGGAGGTGAGCGACCCCGACGTCTGGCGGCGCTACGCGCAGCTGAGCGTCGCCGCGCTGCGGCCCTGAGCGCCGTCGGATCCGGCCTCAGGGCCGGGTGTCGACGTTGGTGAGCTCCAGCAGCGGCGTGCCGCCGGTGTCGCTGATGTCGAGGGCCGCGATCTGGTCCTCCGGGAGCGAGGTGCCGGTCGTGAACGTGACCGGGTGCCCGTCGTTGAGCTGCCAGGTGCCGAGCTCCGTGGTCTGCCCCGAGCGCGTACGGGCCGACAGGGTGTACTGGTAGCCCGCCGGGATCGCGCCGGTGCGGTCCCAGCAGCGGACGGTGATCCGGGTGCCGGTGTCGATCGTCTCCAGGGTGGCGGTGGCGCTGAGCGGGGTCGGGTGGACCGCGGCCATCGGGCGGACCGCGGCGTGGTCGTCCGATCGGGTGGCGACGGTGCCGACCGTCACGATGCAGGCCGCGGCGATCGCCCCGATCCCCAGTCGGACCGTACGGCGGCGACGGGTCTCGCGACGCTCCTCCGCGAGCAGCCGCGGCAGGATCGTGGCGGGCAGCGGCGGGATCTCCTCGGCGAGGTCGCTCTCCTCGCTGGCCCGCAGGAACGGCATCACGCCCTCCGCGTCGGCGAGCTCGGCGCGGCAGGCGGCACACGAGGCGAGGTGCGCCTCGTACGCCTCGCGCTCGTCGGCCGCGAGGGCGCCGAGGACGTAGGCCGCGGCGGTCTGTGCGTACGGATCGCTGCTCATGCGATGCCTCCCAGCTCCTCGAGGGCGATGCGCAGCGCGCGGATCGCGTAGTGGGTTCGTGACTTCACCGTGCCGGGGGCGACGCCGAGGATCGCGGCGGCCTCCTCGACGCTCCGTTGCCGGTAGTAGCACTCCCGCAGCACCGCCCGATGCTCCGGTGAGAGGCGGGCGAGGGCCTGACGTACGACGTCGCGATCGTCGAGCGCGTCCGTCGTGTCCGCGACGCCGGGGTCGGGCAGGTGCTCGGCGGCGGTCTCGTGACGGTGGCGAGCCGAGCGGTGGTCGTCGATGACGATGCGCCGGGCCACCGCGTAGAGCCAGGCCCGGGGACTGCCGCGCCCGGGATCGAACGCCGCCGGGTTGCGCCAGGCGCGGATGAAGGTCTCCTGCACCACGTCCTGGGCCTGGACGCTGTCGCCGCCGGTCAGCCGGAGCGCGTAGCGCCACAGCGCCGCTGCGTGCTCGTCGTGCAGCGCGCGCAGCAGACGGGCACCGTCGGGAGCGGGACCGACAGGCACAGCCACCATGGTGCTCCTCAATCCATCCTCCCGTCGCGCCCCGTCAGTACCGGCCACCGCCCCCGCCCGAGTCGTCCGAGCCACCCGTGGTGCTCGCCCCGCCGTTGTCGCCGCCGTTGTCGCCGCCGCTGTCGTCGCCGGTGATCGCGGCGCCGGTCGGGGTGAGCAGCCACCACTTGGCGCCGAACCCGTCGCTGCCCTGCCCGGCGGTCTGACCGGCCTCGGTGTCGGAGGCGAAGTAGTAGAGCGGGTGGCCCTTGTAGGTGACCTGGGTCGTCCCGTCCGAGCGGGTCAGCGTCCCGAGATCGGCGGCGACCGCGGACTGGGCCGCCTTCGGAGCGCCGTCGGTGAGCACCGGCGGCCACACCGACGCGCACGCGCCCGAGCAGGCCGACTTCCCGCCCGAGTCGGCGACCCAGAGATAGACGGCGCGCCCGTCGTCGCCGGTCAGGTAGGTGCCGACGTCGCCCTGGGCGGTGCCGATGGTCTCTGCCTCTGCGGTCTCCGCCCCTGCGGTCGACTCCTCTGCGGCGGTGTCGCTCGATGTGGGCTGGCTCGCCGCGGCGCCGTCGTTCGCCGAGCCCGAGCCGCAGCCGGCCAGGACCGCCGCGGCGGCGATCGCGCCGGCCGGCACGGCGAACCGGCGCCAGGCGGACCGCTGGATGTCTGTGCGGATCCCGGTGTGAGTCATGGTGATCCCCCTTCTCTCGAGTGCGACGCGTCGCGTCCCTGCCCACTCCACGACGCAGAGGCACCGCCGGTTCAACCCCACACCGGATGAACCCGGGCGCCCCCGGTCTCGTGTCATCGGCATGGGACGTCGTCGCTGGTTCGAGTGGGTGCTGGTGGCGGTGGTCGTCGCCGGCCTGGCCGTCGATGCGTACGTCCACCTGCACCTCGCCGGGGACTACGCCCTGGTCCGCACCCGCTGGGTCAGCCAGGCCACCCTGTTCCGGGTCGAGGGCGGCGCCGCGATCGTCGCGGCGGTGCTGCTGGTGGTGTGGCGCGGCTGGGTCTCGGCCGCCCTCGCGTTCGCGGTCGCCGCCGGCGGCGTCGCGGCGGTGCTGCTCTACTACGTCGTGGACCCGGGACGGATCGGCCCGCTCCCCGACATGTACGAGCCGGTCTGGTACGCCGAGAAGACCCGGAGCCTGTGCGGCGAGGCCGTCGCGGCCGTGGCCGCCCTGGCGCTGGTGGCGATGCGCCTTCGGGGCCGGAGCCCCGATCGCGACTAGTTGTCCCCGGCGACCCGTGGCGCACCACGCCGCCGCGTGGCAGTGTCACCACCGTGACGATCACTTCGCACGGCGTCGTCGACACCGTCCTCTCCCACTATGCCGATGCGCTCGGGGACAGCGCGAAGGTCTACCGGGGCCACGTGCTGCGAGGCCTCACCTTCCAGAGCATGATGCTCGGCCACGACGCGCCGGACCACGCGGCGCTGTCGTGGGCGGTGCACGACCTGGGCATCTGGACGGACCACACGTTCGACTACCTGCCGCCGAGCGCGGCCCTGGTCAGGGAGCTCGCGCCCGAGCTCGGCATCACCGATCCGGCCGAGGTCGCCCAGGCCGAGCAGATGGTCCTGGACCACCACGGCCTGCGCCCGCGCCAGGACGAGCTGGTGGAGACGTTCCGCCGGGCCGACCTGGCCGACGCATCGGGCGGGTTCCTGCATCCCGGGCTGACCCGTGCCCAGATCAAGGAGACCGTGCGGGCGCTGCCGTACAACGGCTTCCACCGGCAGATCTACGCGGGCCTGTTCGGGCACGCCGTCCGCCACCCGACCAGGCCCTTCCCGATCATCAAGTGGTGAGGCGTGGGAAGGTCTTCTCGTGACTGAGATCGACGCCGACCTGATCGCCCGCATCGAGGCCGAGGAGGCCGAGCTCGTCCTCGACGGGTTCTCGAACGACGACGCCTGGCGGCTCGGCACGATCGCCCACGAGATCGCCGTCGAGCGCGACCTCGCGGTGGTGATCGACATCCGCAAGGGCACCCAGCAGGTCTTCCACGCCGCCCGCGAGAACACCACCGCGGACATGGACACCTGGATCGAGCGCAAGGTCCGTACGGTCTATCGCTTCGGCGCCTCGTCCTACCTGGTCGGTCGCCGCCACGGCGGCGCGTTCAACGAGAAGACGCAACTTGCCGTTCACCGAGTACGTCGGCCACGGCGGGGCGTTCCCGATCCGGGTCGCGGGCACCGGGATCGTCGGGGTGCTGACGATCTCCGGTCTGGCGCAGGCGGACGACCACGCGCTGGCCGTCGAGGCGTTGCGCCGCTTCCGGGGCTGACGCGGGGTCGGCCCCGGAAGCGGGGGACCTCAGACGCCGACGTCCGCCGAGTCCAGCGGGATCGGCGTGAACATCGCCGCCTCGTCCTCGGGGAAGAGCGCGGTGGGCCCGTAGAGCCAGTCGACGAACGAGTAGTCGTCGACGTCGCGCGCGCCGAGGATCGCGTTGCGCTGCTCGCGCTTCACCCCGACGTGGTGCCACAGCACACCCCACTCCCGTGAGGTCGCCAGGACCCGTGCGGTGTGCCGGGTCCGCACGGCGTCGTACGCGGCCAGCGCCGCGTCCCAGTCGACCTCGCCGGTCGTGGACCGGTTGCGGGCGACGTGCTTGGCCAGCACCCAGCCGTCCTCGATCGCCATGATCGCGCCCTGCGCGATGTACTGCAGGGGCGCGTGCGCCGAGTCGCCGAGCAGCGCCACCCGGCCGAAGATCCAGCTCGGGATGGACTCACGGTCATACATCCGCCACCAGCGGTCGCGCCACATGAACCTCAGCCCGTCCTGGACGTCACCCACGGTGTCGGCGAAGGCGGCGTCGAGCTCGTCGGGTGTGCCCCACAGCTCCTCGCCGGCGAGCGCCTTGGGCGACTCGAAGACGGCGACCTGGTTGAACATCTCGCCGCCGCGCAGCCCGTACTGCACGAAGTGGCAGTTGTTGCCCAGATAGAGCACCACGGCGTTCTCGTGGATGTTGTTCTCCCGCGCCTCGGCGATCGGGATCGCACCGCGGTACGCGACGTAGGAGGACGAGACCGGGTCGTCGCCGACGTACTTGTAGCGCGCGGGGGAGTGGATGCCCTCGGCCGCGAGCACGACCGGCGCGGTGTGCCGGGTGCCGTCCTCGAGGATCACCGTCGCGCAGGGCCGGCCGCTCGCGTCGGTGCCCGACTCGTAGTCGACGGCGGTCGCGCCGTTGACCAGCTCGACGCCGGCCCGCTGGCACGCCCGCAGGAAGGTGGCGTGCAGGTCGGAGCGGTGGATCACCAGGTACGGGAAGCCGTACCGCCTCTCCAGGTCGCGCAGGTCAAGGCGGGTCACCTCGGCTCCACGGCCGCTGCCCGAGCCTGTCGAGGGAGCGACGCCGTCGAACATGATCATGTCGTCGGGCAGGACGCCGAGGCTCTTCACCTCCTCGAGCAGGCCGTACTCGTCCAGGATGCGGGTGCAGTTGGGCGCGATCTGCAGGCCGGCGCCCACCTCGCCGAACTCCGGGGCGCGCTCCAGCAGCCGGACCCGCAGCCCCTCGCGCGACAGCGCGAAGGCGGCGGCCAGGCCGCCGATGCCACCGCCTACCACGATCGCGTCGGGGTCGCGGTGATCGGGTGCGTCGCGGTGATCGGGCGCGTTCCGGTGATCGAGCTTGTCGAGATTCACAGCCATGCTCCGATCTCGGGGGCGTCGGACAGGGTGTGCGGACGACCGGCGAGCCACGCGGCCACCGCATCCGGCGGGCCCACCGGCAGCTCGTCGGCCGGCAGGCCGCGCTTGAGGCGGATGTCGTCGATGAGCGCGTCCAGGAAGTCGGCCGGCAGGTCGGCGAACGAGGCACCGAGATCGACGGCGTGCACGCAGACCTCGCGCGAGCGCAACCAGGGGATCTCGGTGGCGGGCAGGGCCCGGCCCTGGATGGTGCGGACCTCGGCGTGCCAGCCCTGCTCGGAGAGGCCGGACAGGCCCGAGTCGAGCGTGCGGGCCGACGCGTCGAGCGCGGCGAGCAGCTCCTCGGCGCCGAGGCCGCGGGCCGCCGTGATGGCGGCGTCGCGCGCCTGCACCGAGGCGTACATCGGGGTCTCAATGCCGGTGGTCGCCCAGCAGACCAGGTTGCTCAGCGCGTCCGCATTGGCCGCGACGTGGGCGATCAGCTGGCCGACGCTCCAGCCCCGGAGCGAGGAGTCGGCGCGGACCGCCTCGTCGTCGATGCCGTCGAGCTGCCGGGTGAGCAGCTCGGTGCCGAACCTCATCCAGCGCAGGGCGTCGGCGTGCGTACGGGCCACGATCAGCCCTTGACGATCGTGTTGACGCACGCACCGAGGCCGCTGATGGCGGTCTCGACCTTCTCGCCGCCGACCAGGTAGAGCTTCGGCTCGCGGGCGTGGCCGACGCCCGCCGGGGTGCCGCTGGCGATGATGTCGCCCGGCTTGAGCGTGATCATCGTGGAGATGTACTCGACCAGGAAGACCGGGTCGAACAGCAGCGTGCCGGTGTCGTCGCTCTGCATCACGACGCCATCGACCGTGGTGGTCACCTGCAGCGCCGGCCGGACGCCGCCGACCTCGTCGGGGGTGGTGAGGTAGGGGCCGACCGGGGTGGTGGCCTCCCAGATCTTGCCCTGGGTCCACTCGATGGTGCGGAACTGCCAGTCGCGCACCGAGATGTCGTTCATCACGGTGAAGCCCGCGATGGCGGCCTCGGCCTGCGCTGCATCGGCGCGGCGGACCTCCTGGCCGATGACGACGGCCAGCTCGACCTCCCAGTCGAACGCGTCGGTCTCGGCGGGCTTCTCGATGTCGTCGTAGGCGCCGATCAGGGTCTCGGCGAACTTCGGGAAGAGCGTCGGGTACGACGGCAGCTCGCGACCCATCTCCTGGATGTGGTTCCTGTAGTTGTGGCCGACGCAGATCACCTTCGACGGGCTCGGCACCACGGGGGCGAAGCCCAGGAAGTCGGGGCCGTCGACCGGGTGGGTCGCGGCGTCGGCGGCCGGAGCGGGCGAGCCCGCCGCGAGCCAGGCGCCGAGGTCGGCGAAGCCGAGGTCGACGTGCGCGTCGGCCCCGTCGACGTTCTGGAGCCGGACGGCGCGGGTGCCGTCAGCGGTGCGGATGGTGGCGAGCTTGGCCATGGTGTTCAGATGCCCTTCTGGGTGCGGTGGAGCCGGAGCGCCTCGAAGATCGGGGTGTCGGAGAAGCGGAAGAGGTCGAGGGCGCCCTCGTCGGAGTCGGTCGCGCCGGCCTCGGAGCGGAACGAGAACCGCGTCCAGGACGGGACCACGAAGAGGTCGCCGCGGGCGACGGTCCAGGAGTGGTCGCCGACCGTGACGACACCGGAGCCGTCGAAGACCTGGAAGACCGAGGAGCCGGTCTCCCGTACGGGCTCGGTCTCGGCGCCGCGGGCGACGCGGTGGAACTCGGCGCGGATCGTCGGCAGCACGTCGCTGCCGTCGTGCGGGTTCGTGTAGCGGACGGCGGCATGGCCCGGCTCGACGGTGCCCGTGACGTCGGGGTGCCCGGCTCGCTCGATCGCGAGCTGGTCGTTGAGGGCGGCGTTGGTGTGCGCCCACTTGTAGTTGAGCAGCGGCGAGCCCGGCGCGACGGTGGTGGCCGAGAGCGGGCGAAGGCCCGGGTGGCCCCAGAGCTGCTCGGAGCGCGAACGCTCGGGCGTGGTCCGCTCCTCGGGGGCCAGCGCATCGCGGCCGAACTCGAAGAACTGCGCCTCGTTGGTCCATTGGAACGGGATGTCGAGGCCGTCGATCCAGGCCATCGGCTCGGAGGTGGCGTTGTGGTGGGCGTGGAAGTTCCAGCCGGCCTGCGGCAGGAAGTCTCCGCGGTTCATCGGCACGGCATCGGTGCCGCCGCCGTTCGGGCCCTCGCCGCCGACACAGGTCCACACGCCCGAGCCCTCGACGACGAAGCGGAAGGCGTGCTGGGTGTGGCGGTGTTCGGGGGCGTCCTCGCCGGGCATGAGGTACTGGATGGCCGCCCACAGGGTGGGGGTGGCGAAGGGGCGGCCACCCAGGCTCGGGTTCGCCAGCGCGATCGCTCGCCGCTCCCCGCCGCGGCCGACCGGGACGATGTGTCCGGCCCGGTCGGCGAGGGTGCGGAGCGTGGCCCACCGCCACAGGTGCGGGCTCGCCTTGCTGCGGGGGTGCGCCGGCATCAGGTCGCCGATCTCGGTCCAGAGCGGCACCAGGAGCTCCTGCTCGAAGCCGCGGTAGAGCTCCTCGAGCGCCGGGGTCACGTCGGGCTGGTCGGGCGCCGAGACGGCCGTGAGCCGCACGGGGGTGTCGAGGGAGGTCATGTGGCCTAGGGTGACCCGGATCAGCTCTTGCAGAACACGCAATTCTGTTCTGAAGAACGATGGGAGGGAGCTCGATGAAGACGGCGCCGACGTACGCGATCGCCAGCGTGGACCATGCCCTGAAGCTGGCCGCGATGCTGCAGCTCGAGGGCACGCTCAGCGTCGCGGACGCCGCCGAGCGCCTCGGCGTCGCGCGCTCGACCGCGCACCGGCTGCTGCAGATGCTGGTCTACCGCGACTTCGCGCTGCAGGACGAGGCCCGGCTCTACCACGCCGGTCCGGTGCTGCAGCTGGCCGCGCACTCGCGGTCACGGACCTCGCTGCTGCGCTCCGTGGCGATGCCGCACCTGGAGCGCCTGGTCGGGGTGCTCGACGAGTCGGTCAACCTGACGATCCGCACCGGCGCGGACGCGCGCTTCATCGCCTCGGTCGAGTCGGCGCAATCGCTGCGGGTGACCTCGCGCGAGGGCATGGTCTTCCCTGCCCACCGGGCTACCGGCGGCCTCCTGCTGCTGGCCGAGCTCTCCGACGCCGAGCTGGCCCAGATCTACGCCGACCCCGAGGAGGACGGCGATCAGCCGGACCTGCGGGTGCTGCGCCGGGAGCTGGCCACCATCCGTACGCAGGGCTTCGTGGTCAACCTCGGCCGCACCGAGCGCGGGGTGGTCGCGATCGGCGTGCCCGTCCGCGATCCCGACGGTGTCGCGTTGGCCGGACTGTCGGTCTCGATGCCCGAGGTGCGCTACGACAAGGAGCGGCTGCTGCGGCTGGTCGCCACCCTCAACAAGGCCGCCGGCGCGATCGAGACGGCACTCGCCGGCTGAGTCACGGCGGCGTCGGTGCCCGCGGAGCCCGTGTACCGGTCAGTGGAACGAAGTCGTGGAAGGCCGGAGCTCTCCTGGCCCACAGTGGGTGCCATGACCCAGATCTCCGTTGAGCGCATCGTCGAGGCGGCCGCGCGACTCCAGGCCGCTGACTCGTCCGGTGAGCCCACCACGCCGATCCGCGACCTGATCGGCTCCGACGACGTGGCCGCCGCCTACGCCGTCCAGACCCGGCTCGCCGAGGCCCGCATCGCCGCCGGCGCCGTGGTCGTCGGCCGCAAGATCGGACTCACCTCCGCGGCCGTCCAGCAGCAGATGGGCGTCGACCAGCCCGACTTCGGGATCCTCTTCGACGACATGGCCCACGCCGACGGCGCCACCATCGCGTTCGACGCCGTGCTCCAGCCGCGCGCCGAGGCCGAGATCGCCTTCGTGCTCAAGGAGGACCTCGCCGAGGGCGACCTCGATGCCGACCAGGTCCGCGCCGCCATCGACTACGGCGTGGCCGCCCTCGAGATCTGCGGCAGCCGGATCGCCGGCTGGGACATCAGCTTCGGCGACACCGTCGCCGACAACGCGTCCGCCGGCGCGTACGTCCTCGGCAGCGAGCGCCGCACGCTGGCCGACTTCGACCCCAAGGCGGTCCGGATGTCGATGTCGATCAACGGCGAGGAGGTCTCCACCGGCACCGGTGCGGCCAGCCTCGGCGACCCGATCGAGGCGGTGGTCTGGCTCGCCCGCCAGGCCCGCGAGCTCGGCGACCCGCTGCGCGCCGGCCAGGTCGTCCTCTCCGGTGCGATGGGCCCGATGCGGCCCATCACCCCGGGCGCCGTCGTCTCCTCGACCGTCACCGGCCTCGGGTCGGTCACCGTCACCTTCTCCGAGTAAGCAAAGGACTCCACGATGAGCAACACCGCTGGGAAGACCAAGGTAGCCATCATCGGGTCGGGCAACATCGGCACCGACCTGATGATCAAGATCATGCGCGGCGCCCAAGATCGGGCGCAGCACCTCGAGATGGGCGTCATGGTCGGCATCGACCCCGCCTCCGACGGTCTGGCCCGTGCCGCCAAGTTCGGCTTCGAGGTCACCGCCGAGGGCGTCGACGGCCTGCTGAACTCGCCCCTGATCGACGAGATCGGGATCGTCTTCGACGCCACCTCGGCCGGCGCCCACGCCCACAACGACGCCAAGCTGCGACCGCTCGGCATCCGGATGGTCGACCTCACCCCGGCCGCCATCGGCCCGTACACGATCCCCGCGGTCAACCTCGAGGAGCACATCGAGGCTCCCAACGTGAACATGGTGACCTGCGGTGGCCAGGCGACCATCCCGATCATCGCCGCGATCAGCCGGGTCGTCCCGGTCGCCTACGGCGAGATCGTCGCCTCGATCGCCTCGAAGTCCGCCGGCCCCGGCACCCGCGCCAACATCGACGAGTTCACCGAGACCACCTCGGCGGCGATCGTGAAGGTCGGCGGCGCCGCGCGCGGCAAGGCGATCATCATCCTCAACCCGGCCGAGCCGCCGCTGATGATGCGCGACACCGTCTTCGCGCTCGTCTCCCTCCCTGCCCCCGGCTCGGGAGACCAGGACACCGTCAAGCAGCAGATCGTCGACTCCATCACGAAGATGGTCGGCGACGTGTCGGCCTACGTGCCGGGCTACCAGATGGTCCAGGACGTGCAGATCACCGAGATCCCCGCCGACCAGCCGGTCGAGACGCTGCTGGTTGCGGAGGAGAGCGGCGCGACCGTTCGTCCGACCCACCAGGTGTCGGTGTTCCTCAAGGTCGAGGGTGCGGGCATGTACCTCCCGGCCTACGCCGGCAACCTCGACATCATGACCTCGGCCGCCGTGCAGATGGCCGAGAAGATCGCCGCCAACGGCAACCCGCGCCACCAGGAGGCCGCACTGTGAGCACCCCCATCTACGTCCAGGACGTCACCCTGCGCGACGGCATGCACGCCGTCCGGCACCGGATCACCCCCGAGGACGTGAAGCGGATCGTCCTCGCCCTCGAGGACGCCGGCGTCGATGCCATCGAGGTCGCCCACGGCGACGGTCTCGCCGGCGGCTCGGTCAACTACGGCCCGGGCTCCCACACCGACTGGGAGTGGATCGAGGCCGCCGCCTCGGTGATGTCCAAGGCACGTCTCACCACGCTGCTCCTCCCGGGCGTCGGCACCATCCACGAGCTCGAGCGGGCGTACGACCTCGGCGTGCGCAGCGTGCGCGTCGCGACGCACTGCACCGAGGCGGACGTCTCCGCGCAGCACATCCAGGCCGCTCGCGAGATGGGCATGGACGTCTCCGGCTTCCTCATGCTCAGCCACATGGCCGAGCCCGAGCAGCTCGCCCGGCAGGCCCAGCTCATGGAGTCGTACGGCGCGCACTGCGTCTACGTCACCGACTCGGGCGGCCGGCTGACGATGAACGACGTCGCCGCCCGCGTCCAGGCGTACCGCTCGGTGCTGCGGGACGAGACCGAGATCGGCATCCACGCCCACGAGAACCTCTCGCTGTCGGTGGCCAACTCGGTCGTCGCGGTCGAGAACGGCGTCTTCCGCGTCGACGCCTCGCTCGCCGGTCACGGCGCGGGCGCGGGCAACTGCCCGATCGAGGCGTTCATCGCCGTCGCCGACCTGGTCGACCTCAAGCACGGCTGCGACCTGTTCAAGCTGCAGGATGCGGCCGACGACATCGTCCGCCCGCTCCAGGACCGCCCGGTCCGGGTCGACCGCGAGACGCTCACCCTGGGGTACGCCGGCGTCTACTCGTCGTTCCTGCGTCATGCCGAGAACGCCGCTGCCCGCTACGGCGTCGACGTCCGCGACATCCTGATGGAGTGCGGCAAGCGTCGCCTCGTCGGCGGCCAGGAGGACATGATCATCGACATCGCGCTCACCCTGCTCGCCCAGCAGGACTGAGCGCCGCGGGACGTCATGCGCTGCGAGCCGTTCCACGGTGGGCGGTGTATGACGTCCCGGCGGTTCTGACCGATCGGCCTGGGCCGGTCCTGCCTGCGTCGGGATGGAGCATCCCGGAGGTAGCCTCGCGCCGTGCGCCCAGGTGTAGCGGTCATCGACGACCATGAGGTCGTGGCGCTCGCGGTGGCCGGGATGATCGGCGATCGCGATGACCTGCGCTTCGTCGCGCACGCGACCTCGGTGGACGCGCTGATCGCCCAGCACGAGACGCCGGTCGAGCTCGTCGTCCTCGACCTCAACCTGCGCGACGACACCGACCCGGCCGAGAACGCCGAGCGGCTGCACGGGTGGGGAGCCCAGGTCCTGGTGCTGACGTCGGGGGAGAACCCCTACCTCATCCGGCAGGTCTCGCATGCGCCGGTGCAGGGGATCCTGCGCAAGTCGGCCCCGGCCGAGGAGATCGTCGATGCGATCGTACGGGCGGCCGCGGGCGAGCCCACCACGACCACGGAGTGGGCCGCCGCGCTCGACTCCGATCCCGACCTCGAGGCCGCCACCCTCACCCCGCGCGAGCGCGAGGTGCTGGCGCTGTACGCCTCGGGCCTCGGCGCGAAGGCCGTCGCCAAGCAGCTCTTCATCAGCGAGCACACCGTGGACGACCACATCCGGCGCATCCGGCAGGCGTACGGCCAGCTCAGCCGGCCCGCCAGGACCAAGGTCGAGCTCTATCAGCGCGGAGTCGAGGACGGCTTCCTGCCGATCCCGACCCAGCGGTGAGCGCCCTCGCGGCCACCGAGCCGGTCGGCGGATCCGAGATCCGTGTCCTGCGTGCGCTGACCGCGATCCAGTCCGGCGGCGCGGCTCTGGCGCTGCTCTACGCCGTGACCGTGATGCGCGCAGACCTCCGTGGCGCGCCGGCGGGCTTCGCGGTGATCGCCCTCACCCCGTGGGTACTCAGCGTCCTCGGCATCGCGGTGGTTCCCTCGCGCAGCCGGACCCTGATCCGGGGCTTCAACGTCGTCGCCGCCACCTGGTACGTCTTCAGCGTCGCCGCCCTCCTCGCCGGTACGGCCGCCGGCCTCTGGCGGCCGACCGGCGTGCCCTGGCTGATGGCGAGGTCGACGATCGCGGCCGCGGCAGCCGTGACCGGGTCCGGGGCCGTCGCCGCGGTCGCGATCACGCTGGGGCTCTTCTTCGGCACCGAGGCGCTGCGAGGGCTCGACGGCGATCTCGGCATCCCGGCCCTCGTCGACGACTCGCACCTCCTCTTCTTCGGCCTGATGGTGGCGGGCCTGGCCGAGTTCATCGCCGCCGCGCGGCGGCACGACGAGGTCTCCCGTCGGGCGGCGGACGCGGTCGCCGCCGCCTCGGCCGCCTCCGCCAGCCGGACCGCCCGCGAGCGCATGGAGGCGCTGGTCCACGACGAGGTCTTCACCGCGCTGCTGCTCGGCAGCAGTCGGCTCGCCGCGGCGGCCGGGCCCCAGGCGACCCGGGCGCTCGCCCTGATCGAGCGGGTCGAGGCATCCGGGAGCGGCGGGTCGGTGACCCCGGCCGACCTCCTCGAGCGGTTCGGGCGGCTCGCCCGCCAGATCGCGCCGTCCGCGTACGTCCGTCACGACCGGCACGCCGACGCTCTCACCGTGCCCGCCTACGTCGCCGACGCCCTCACCGACGCCGCCGGCCAAGCGCTCGCCAACGCGGTCAAGCATGCTCCCGGCGCCCGGATCGATCTCGAGGTGGAGATCACCGGTGAGGGAGTACGGGTCCGCGTGATCGACGACGGCCCCGGCTTCCGCCGGACGGCGGTGCCGAACCATCGTATGGGCATCGCCGTCAGCATCCTGGGCCGGGTCAACGCCCTGCCCGGCGCGAGCGCGCGTGTCGTCTCCCAACCGCAGCGCGGCACCGCCGTGACCCTGTCGTGGCACCCGAGCGCGGAGCGGCCGACGGCGACCGGATCCTCGGATCATCGCAGTCCGATGCGGAACACCCGGATCGCGGTGGCCGCCCTCCTCCTCGGCCAGCTCGTGCTCGGCACGCTCGCACTCGCCGACGGGGCGCGCCCGGACGTCGTGCTGCTCGGCTACGCGGGCATCGCGGCCGGCCTGCTCGTCCTCGACTGGCATCACCTGCGCCGGCCCACCCCGGTGCGTACCGCCGTCTCGGTCGGCTGCTGCTGGCTGGTCGGATCCCTCGGCTGGGCACCGGCGGCGCACAACGGCGAGGCTGCCGACTGGTACCTCATCGGGATGGGGGTCGTGGCCAGCGCCGTGGCGATCCGGGGCCGTCCGCTCGGCGCCGCGCTGGCGGTCGGCGGCGGCGTCGCCCTCGGCGCGAGCGGACTGCTGGCCCGGCACGCCACCATGCTGCCGAACCGGATCGTCTTCACCACGCCGGTTCCTGCCGTGCTGTGGGCGATCACCTGCTGGTCGGTGCTGCGTGGCCTCCGGGACCGTACCGCTCGGCTTGCGGAGCACGAACTCGCCGAGGTCGACCGCAGCTCGGCCGACTCCGCCCGGATCGAGACCCTCGCCGAGCGGGTGCGGGAGATCACCACGCTGGTCGCGCCGACGCTCACCCGGCTCGCGACGACCGAGACGATCCCGCTCGGACTCGCGATCGAGTGCCGGGCGCTGGAGGGCCGGTTGCGCGATGAGTTCCGTGGTGGCCGGCTCGCGCGTCAGCCGCTGGTCGACGCCGCCCACGAGGCTCGACTGCGCGGCGTCGACGTCGTCCTGCTCGACGACGGCGACGACCGGGAGCTGTCGGAGTCGACGCTGGCAGCGCTGCGCCGGTGGATGGCCGACGAGCTCTCCACCGCGAGCGCCGAGGGCCGCTTCACCGGCCGGATCCTGCCGACGGGACGCGAGGGGATCGCGACCGCCGTCACCCCCGAGCGAGCCGCCGTCTACTCGGGCTGAGCCGCACCACCACCCGCTCTCCGGGGGCCCATCCGCGGGCCCTTCCGCGGGCCCGGGCCGAGAACACCCTCCTGGGCACGGGTCGGACGACTGTCCGGATGTCGCTGCCGCACCCCCCCCCGTTCGCGTGGTTACGGTGCCGGCGCTCGTGCGGTACCAAGGGAGGCAACGCCGGCCGGTGACGCGTGTGGGGCGTCACCGGCCAGGCGTTGAGGATGCGCGTGAGCAGCGCGCCGCCCGGCTCTGCGACGATGCCCCGGGGCTGTGCTGTGCTGTGCGGGGGCGCGGCGGGGCGCAGCACCGAGGCGCACCGGCCTGTCCGTACGTCCGGAGGGTCCGTCGCAGCGGGCGGTGGTGGTCCCGGTGGTCGTGCGCGACCCGCTGCTTCGAGACGTGTCGTGGCGCCCCGGTCGGTGTCCGTCCCGATCGGAATCGGGGTGTGCGTAACGATTCGGAATTGCCGACGCGAAAGCATTGCAACGATGCAAAACCGTGCGTAGTGTCTGCTTCCAACGCGGCTGTGATGCCGGTCTCACGCAAACTCGGGCGCCCGTCAATCAAGATTGGAATGCACCAATGAACCTCCAGAACACCCGCGCGGCCGGCCGACTCGGCGTGCGTCGCGCGGCCTCCATGGCGGCGATCGCCCTGGCCTCCGGCGTCGCGCTCTCGGCGTGCTCGAGCTCGGACGACACCACCAGCGCGGGCGGCAGCGCCAGCTCCGCGGCGGCCGACCCGAGCGCGTCGCAGAGCGCCTCCACCACGGCATCGTGCTCGTCGGACGCGACCAAGCTGACCTTCTGGGGCTGGCCCGCCGGCTACGACCTGGTGGTGGACAAGTTCAACCAGACCCACCCCGACATCTGCGTCGACCTGGAGAACGCGGGCGCGGCCGGCGACGAGTACACGAAGCTCGCCGACACCCTGAAGGCGGGCAGCGGCGCCCCCGACGTCGCGACCATCGAGTACTTCGAGCTCCCGTCCTTCGAGGTGACCAACAGCCTGGTCGACCTCACCGACTACGGCATCGACGACGCCAAGGCGAACGAGGCCTCGATCGCCTGGCAGCAGGTCTCGCAGGGCTCGCACGTCTACGCCATGCCGGTCGACCTCGGCCCCATGGCGCTGTTCTACAACGAGAAGGAGTTCAAGTCCGCCGGCATCACCGCGCCCGCGACCTGGACCGACTTCGCGACCGCCGCCGGCAAGCTGCACGCGAAGAACCCGAAGGCCGCGATCACGAACTTCGACCCGGTGAGCGCCCAGGATGTGCTCGCCCTGATGCAGCAGTACGGCGCCTTCCCGTTCAGCTACTCGGGCGGAAGCGATCTCGGCATCTCGTTCACCGGCGACAAGCAGATGGAGTTCGCCAAGTACTGGCAGGACCTCATCGACAAGAAGGAGGTCACCACCGCCGGTGACTTCTCCCCCGAGCAGTGGGCCAACTTCGACAGCGGCGCCTCCGCCTCGCGCCTGAGCCCCGCCTGGGGACCGGTCGGCATGCAGGGCAGCATCAAGAAGACGATCGGCGACTGGCGCACCGCGACGCTCCCGCAGACGACCGCCGGCGGCCAGGTCTCCGGCAGCTGGGGCGGCTCGACGCTCGCTGTCGTCAAGGGCACCGAGCACGCCAAGGAGGCCGCCGAGTTCGTGAAGTGGTTCGGCGGCAGCGATGACGCCTGGCAGATCCTCAGCGGCGACGTCGCGGGCGCCTTCCCGGCCTACACCCCGCTCCTCAACGACGCCACCTTCCAGAAGCGGACCCTGCCGATCACCGGCGACTCGACGCCGAACAGCGTCTTCGCGACCGCCGCGCAGAACGTCCAGGCCGCCGAGTGGCCGCCGATCATGACCGCCGCGCTGACCCAGTGGACCTCGACGTTCGCGGGCGTCACCAAGGGCACCGAGACGCTCCAGGAGGCGTTCAAGACCTTCCAGGACCAGATGACGAAGTACGCCACCTCGCAGGGATTCACCGTCACCGGTTCGAACTGATAGACGTCGGTGGGCGCCTCGCTCAGCGGAGCGGGACGCCCACCGGCACGGCACCACCGAAAGAGAAGCGGAAGCGTCTTCATGTCGCAGCAGTCGATCCACCAACCGCCGGTCCTCGCACCGGCCGCCGATGCCCCGGTCCGGCGGCCGGGCGGGCCGGCTCCCCGTCGTACGAGAGCCGCTCGGCGCGACCGCGCCGGCGCCGCCTTCATCGCGCCGCACATGCTGATGCTCGGGCTCTTCATGCTGGCCCCGACCGTGTACGCGGTCTACAGCAGCCTCTTCGCCACCAAGCTGATCGGCGGACGCCAGTACGTCGGCCTGGCCAACTACCGGACCGTGCTCGAGTCCGGCGAGTTCTGGTCGGGCGTGTGGCGGGTGCTGGTCTTCGGGGCGATCCAGGTCCCGTTGACCATCGCCATCGCCTTCCTCTTCGCCGCGCTCTTCGACGCCGGCGTGATCCGGGGCAGCCGGTTCTTCCGCACTGTCTACTTCATGCCGTTCGCGGTGCCCGGCGTGGTGGCCGCGGTGATGTGGTCGTTCCTGCTCCTGCCGCACCTCGGCGCGTACACGCGGGCGCTGAAGTGGGTGGGTCTGGGTGACGTCGACTTCTTCTCCAGCAGCATGATCCTCCCGACGATCATGCTGATCGTCATCTGGGAGTGGACCGGGTACAACATGACGATCCTCTACACCTCGCTCAAGTCGATCCCCAAGGAGGTGACCGAGGCGGCGATCGTCGAGGGCGCCTCCCTGTGGCGGATCATCATCCACATCAAGCTCCCGATGGTGATGCCGTCGATCGTGATGCTGGTCTTCCTCAACGCCGTCGGCGCGCTCCAGCTCTTCACCGAGCCGTCGATCCTGGCGGCCTTCCAGCCGCAGGCGATCTCCTTCGGGTTCACCCCGACCCTGTTCGTCTACCACACCGCCGTCGGCAGCGGGCAGTACGAGCTCGGCGCCGCGGCGGCCGTCGTCCTGGCGCTGATCATCGGCGCGATCTCGTTCGCCGGCTTCGCCGTGCGCCGCCGGAACGGAGAGTTTCGATGACCCGAAGCGCCACCACCAGGCCGATCTCGAGGACCGGCCAGGACCAGGTCTCCCCACACCTGTACGGCCTGCGCCGCGGCACCAGCACGCTGCTGACCCTGATCGCGTCGCTCTTCGCCGTCTTCATCCTCGCGCCGCTGGTCTGGCTGCTCATCAGCGCGACCAAGAGCCAGGCCGAGATCTACAGCAGCTTCGGCTTCTGGTTCTCCGGCCCGTTCCGGCTGTGGCACAACCTGGCCGGGCTGCGGCAGAACATCAGCGGGACCGGCGTCTTCCTGCACTGGCTCGGCAACACCCTGCTCTACGCGGTCTCGGGCGCCATCGGGGCGACCGTGCTCTCGGCCCTCGCCGGCTACGGCTTCTCCCGCTTCCGGTTCCGCGGCTCCAACGCGATGTTCCTGCTGGTGATGGCGACCCTGCTGGTGCCGCTGACCTCGATCGCGCTGCCGCTGTTCCTGCTGTACGCCCGCGTCGGCCTGGTCAACTCGATCTGGGGGATGATCCTGCCGAGCATGGTCTCGCCGATCGGGATCTTCCTGATGCGCACCTACATCGACGCGGCCGTGCCGCCGGCGCTGGTGGAGGCCGCCCGGATCGACGGCGCCTCCGAGGTGTGGATCTTCTGCCGGATCGCGCTGCCGCTGGCGCTCCCCGGCCTGGTCACGGTCTTCCTGATCTCGGTCGTCGCGATCTGGAACAACTACTTCCTGCCCTTGATGATCTTCAGCAAGAGCGAGCGCTACCCGCTGACCGTCGGGCTCTCGGCGCTCTCGCAGGCCGCCGAGACCGGCTCGAAGGCAGAGCTCGTCCCGGTGCTCATCACCGGCGGCCTGGTGACGGTCGTTCCGCTCGTCCTCCTCTTCCTGGTCCTGGAGCGCTACTTCCGCGGCGGCATGCTGCAGGGCAGCGTGACCGGTTAAGGCCAACGGTCGATCCCGTTCGGGCAAGATGTGCGCATGACGGACGCCCCACGACAGCACGAGACGAAGGGTCCCGCTCGGCTCCGCGACGTCGCCGAGCGGGCCGGCGTGTCCATCCGCACCGTCTCGAACGTGGTCAACGGCTACGCGCCGGTCTCGGAGAAGAAGCGCCTCCTCGTCGAGGCCGCGGTCGCCGAGCTCGGCTATCGCCCGAACGTCTTGGCCCGCAACCTCAAGAACGGCCGCAGCGGGCTCATCGCCCTCGTCGTGCCGGAGCTCGACGTCCCGTACTTCTCCGAGCTGGCGCGTGCCGTCGTCACCAAGGCTCGCGAGTTCGGCTACACCGTCGTGGTCGACCAGACCGACGGCGAGCCTGATCGCGAGCGCGAGCTGATCCAGGGCGAGGGCGACGCGGCGCTGTTCGACGCGGTCATCCTCAGCCCGCTGGCGCTGTCGCAGCGGGACCTGCCGCAGCGCGACCCGAAGCATCCGCTGGTCCTGCTCGGCGAGCGGATCGCCGAGAGCGAGTTCGACTACGTCACCATCGACAACGTCGCCGCCGCGCGCGCCGCGACCGCGCACCTGATCGACCTGGGACGCCGCCGGATCGCGGCGATCGGCGATCAGCCGTACGACACCGGCGAGACCGCGCAGCTGCGCACCCGCGGCTTCGAGCTGGCCCACGAGGAGCGTGGCCTCGCGCTGGACCGCTCGTTGCTGGTGCCACGCCGTACGTTCCACTTCTCCGACGGCGCCGACGCGATGGAGGAGCTGCTCAGCCGGCCGGGCGAGCGCCCGGACGCTGTCTTCTGCTACAACGACCTCGTCGCGATCGGCGCCATCCGCACCCTGCTCTCCCGCGGGCTGCGGGTCCCCGAGGACGTCGCCGTCGTCGGCTTCGACGACATCGAGGCGGCGCGGTACCAGACCCCCTCGCTGACCACGGTCGCCCCCGACCGCGGGCAGATCGCACGGCTCGCGGTCGAGCGCGTCATCGCGCGGCTGCGCGGCGCCGTCGACGACGAGCCGGCCGAGTTCTACGCCGAGCACCGCCTGGTGGTCCGGGAGAGCACCGTCGGCACCACCGGCACCGGCACCGGCGCCTGAGCCATCGGCGGAGGCGGTGCGACCCGGCGGCGCACGCACCCGGGAGACACAGCGCCAAAGACAAGGCAGCCCGACCGGCGCGGTGCGCCGGTCGGGCTGCCTTGCGGGGGAGGGCCGGTCAGTCGAGGACCACGTCGATCGCACCCCGGCCGACGACGCTGTCGCCGGACCGGAGCAGGACGTGGAGCCGGCCGGAGGTCGCGCCGGCCGGGAGGGTGGCCCGGACCCGGGCGCTCTTGCTGAGGACGAACGGGTCGACCTGCACGACGTCGTGCGCCTGTGTCTCGGTGACCGGCTCGAGGCCGTAGACGGAGCCCCAGGCGGTCGCGACCGTCACCTCGATCGGGTCGTTCCCGTGGTGCGAGACGGCGACCTCCACGTCGACCTCGCCGGTGCTCGTGACCAGGTCACGACCGGGCGCGACGGGCGTGACGCCGAAGACCGGCACCGTCTCACCGTTGGCGTGCTGCGGCGGTCGACCACCGTGATCCTTCATCGTCCGGTTGCAGTCCACGATGCCGGCGGACTCATGCTCGATGTCGTTGAGCTCGGTCCACACCCAGCCCGCGATCATGTCGTGCCGGCGCAACTCCTGGGTCTGCCAGTGCAGGTTCCAGCCGCGATCGATGGAGGTCCAGCCGCCGCCGAACTCGCTGTTGAGGAACGGCAGCTCGCGCGGCACCGCGCCCTCGACCATCAGGCGCTTGTCCACGATGGTGTCGACGGCGATCGCCACCGGGAAGGTGGGCTCGTCGTTGGCGACCAGGTCGGCGACCTTCGCCGCCCAGCCGGCCGGCGTCTCGTCGTAGACGTGCCAGTCGACCAGGTCCGTCTCGAGGTGCGTCCAGCCGGAGTTGTCGACGGCCGGACGCGAGGGGTCGAGCGCCTTGAGGGTGCGGAAGTCGTTGCGGACGACCTCCTGCTTGGCCGGGTCGTCCGGCAGGGCCCAGTCCAGGCCCCACTCCTCGTTGTAGAGGCCCCACACCACGATGCTCGGGTGGTTGCCGTCGCGCAGCACCATCGGCTCGATCTGCGCGGTGAAGGCCTCGGCGGCAGCGGTCGAGAACCGGCCGGTCGACGCGGGCTCCGCCCAGACCAGCATGCCCATCCGATCGGCGTGGTGGTGGAAGCGCGGGTCCTCGAGCTTGAGGTGCTTGCGCACCATGTTGAAGCCGGCGTCGCGGGCGATCTCGAGGTCGAGGACGAACGCCTCGTCGTCGGGCGCGGTGATCCCGCTGAGCGGCCAGTAGCCCTGGTCGAGGACGCCGCGCAGGGAGATCCGCTGTCCGTTGAGGAAGATCTGGCCGTCGCGGGTCTCGATGCTGCGCAGGCCGGTGGTGCCGGTGACGACGTCGGTCCCGTCGGGTGAGGTCACCTCGACCCGTACGCGGTAGAGGTGCGGGTCGGCGGGGCTCCACAGGCGCGCGTCGGGGAGGGCGAGGGTGACACCGGCGGCGAGGTCGGCGCTGTCGCCGCTCCAGCCGGCCCCGGAGGTCTCGGCTGCGCCCTCGACCGAGATCGACACGGTGGCATCGGCGACGGCCGGGCCCTCGACAGCCGCGACGACCCGGATGCCGTCGAGGGCCTCGGTCGGAGTCAGCCGCAGGGTGGCCAGGTGCGTCTGAGGCCGCGACTCCAGCCAGACCGGCTGCCAGATGCCACTGGATGCGGTGAAGGCGCAGCTGTCGTAGTCATCGCGCGGGGTGCTGCGCTGCTTGCCGTGGGCGATCTGGAGCTTGTCGGCGGGTGCGAAGACCGCGACCACCACCGTGTGCTCGGCGGTCTCGGCGAGGGCGTCGGTGACGTCGAGCTCGAACGGCGTGGTGCCGCCGACGTGGCCGCCCACCTCGGTCCCGTCGACCCACACCCGGGCCTCGTGGTGCACCGCGCCGAAGTGGAGGACGACCCGCTCGCGCCAGCCGTCGTCAACGGTGAAGGTCCGCCGGTAGGCGGCGTGCTCGAGCCAGTGCGCCTCGATGCCGGACGCGGGGGTCTCCCAGGCGAACGGGACCTGGATCTGCTCGTCCCAGCCGCTCTCCTCGTCCGGGCCGTCGATCGGGCCCCGGCGGAACTGCCAGGCGCCGTTGAGCGGCTGCCAGTCCTGCGAGCGATCGAAGTGCGGGCGCGGGTAGTCAGGGCGCGGGATGCCCTCGGACGAACCCACGCCTGCGGGGGCCTCAGAGGTGATCGTCATGTGGTCAGGTCCTTCAGGTCGGGTGGGGCTGGAGATTGGAAGATAGCACCAATTTTGCAACGTTGCAGCAGTTGTCTGCGGCCGCGGCGTTCGGGCTGCGACGTGACCCTTGCCACATCCCCGTCCATCGCCCTACAGTGCCGAGCGGTACGTACTGCAACGATGCAATTTCGCTGGTCCCTCGCACGCAACGACGATGGAGATCCCGAATGAAACGACTGCCCACCACTGCCCGACGCCTCCCGGTGTTCGGCGCCGCGCTCCTGCTGGCTCTCGGGGGAGCTGTCCTGGCTCCCGACGCCGCCAAGGCCGCCACCACCTCGAGTGGCGTTCTCTATGCCCCCAGCACCGCCGCCGGATCCACCGAGGACGCGAGCTACCCACGTGTCATCCGGCTGGCCCACAGCGGCTCGGCCAACGGCACCATGCTCGCGACGTTCTCCCACTCCGGCACGGGCGTCACGAAGGCGAACTTCCCGATCTACCGCTCGACCGACGGGGGCGTGACCTGGTCCTCCTCACCGATCAGCACGGTGACCGACACCCAGCACGGCTGGGACCTGGACGGCCCGACCCTCTACGAGCTCCCGCAGGCCGAGGGCACCCTCCCCGCCGGGACGTTGATCGCCTCGGGCACCGCCTGGAACCACGGCGACTACACCCAGCAGGCGGTCGAGGTCTTCGTCTCGACCAACCAGGGCGCGAGCTGGACCTATCGCAGCTCCTGCGCCACCGAGTCCGGCCTGGCCAACTCGACCGGCCACGGCATCTGGGAGCCCGAGTTCGACGTGGCCGCCAACGGTCACCTGGTCTGCTACTTCTCCGACGAGCGACCTTCCACCAACGGCTACGCCCAGGTGCTGGCCCACGTCTCCTCCACCGACGGCGGCGCGACGTGGGGCAGCGAGGTCTACGACGTCGCGGTCCAGAACGGCGTCGAGCGACCCGGCATGGCGACGGTCGTCAACCTGCCCAACGGCACGTACGCGATGACGTACGAGGACTGCAAGGCCGGCTACGACCCCGACCAGGCCTGCGACGTCTACATCAAGACCAGCTCCAACGCTGAGTCCTGGACCCCGTCGAGCCTCGGCACCCGGATCCAGACCAGCGACAGCCGGTTCCTGCTGCACACGCCGTACCTCACCTGGTCGCCGGCTGGCGGCAGCAACGGCACGCTGATCGCCTCCGGCCAGCGGGTGGTGGCCGGTACGGACGGCTCGCTGGCCGAGCTGCCGGAGAGCGGTCACGTGCTCTTCGTGAACCATTCGCTCGGCACCGGCGCCTGGCAGGAGATCACCACGCCGGTGACGACCTCGCCGACCGGCGGCTACGACTCCGGTGAGACGGCCTGCGCCGGCTACAGCTCGCCGCTGCTCGCCGCCTCCTCGGGCAACACCTTCCTGATGATGGCGGGCGTGCACCTGTCCACCGGCAAGTGCGAGACGTCGTTCGCCACCGCGACGCTGCCGAACGCGCTCGGGGCGATCACCGGTCCGGGGACCACCGGCAAGTGCGTGGACGTGAACACCAACACCGCGACGAAGGGCAACGCGGTCCAGCTCTACACCTGTGGGATCGCCACCGGGCAGCAGTGGGCCCTGGAGACCGACGGCACCGTGCGGGCCTTCGACAAGTGCCTCGACATCGTCGGCAACGGCACCGCCAACTTCGCCAAGGTCGAGCTCTGGGACTGCAACGGGGTCGGCGGCCAGCAGTGGGTCGCGCGCTCCGACGGCTCCCTCTACAACCCGCAGTCCGGGCGGTGCCTCGACGACCCGTCGGCCGTGACGACCGATGGGACACAGCTGCAGATCTACGACTGCAACGGGCTGTCCACCCAGGTGTGGCACGTGCCGACCGCCTGAGGTCGGAACACCGGAACAGCAGGACGACGGAGCCCCGGGCCGATCGGCCCGGGGCTCCGCCGTCCTCAGATCGCGAAGATCGTCCAGCTGACGCCGGTGTCCGCACCCGGCGCCAGCTCGATCAGGTCGACACCCGAGTTGAACGCGTCCGGCGGGCAGGTCATCGGCTCCACGGCCAGCCCGATCCGGTCCAGCCGGGGGGCGTCGGGCCGGTCGGCGGTGTGCACCTGCACCCACGGGCCGGCCGCGTCCCACGTCATGCCGACGCCGCTGCCGCCGGGCGCCACGAGACGGGCCGTGGTGGTGCCGTCCGGCTCTCGGTCCAGCGCGGTGAAGGCGTGGTCGATGAAGGTCGAGCCGATCCGGCGCGGCGTACGGAAGTCGAAGCCCTCCTGGGCGGTGACGCTCTCGTCGTACTCGGGGATGAGGCGCTTGTCGTCGACGACCAGGAAGCGGGCGGCGCGCAGCTCGAGCTCCCACTCGTCGACCCGGCCGTCGCCGGCGACGAGATAGGGGTGTCCGGACAGGCCCACCGGTGCGGGCGTCGTGCTGTCGTTGCGCGCGGTGACCTGGGTGACCAGGCCGCCCTCGCCGAGGGCGTAGCGCACGGTCACCGCGATCCGCCACGGGTAGCCGGCCTGGGCCTCGACCACCGTCGCCAGCACGACCTCGGCGTCGCTCCGCTCGACCAGGGCGAAGTCGAGCCAGCACGCCAGCCCGTGCAGCGCGTGGCCGCGGTCGGGCTCGGTGAGCGCGAGCTGCTGCTCGACCCCGGCGAAGGAGTAGCGGCCGTCGACGACCCGGTTCGGCCAGGGGGCGAGCGCCACGCCGCGGTACGCCGGGCGGACCTCGTCGGCCTCGAACGGCACGACCAGGTCGCGGCCCTCGTGCTGCAGGACACGCAGCGTCGCACCGACGCTGGCGACATGGGCGGTGTACGGGCCGTGCCGCAGCTCGTACTGCTCGCCGGAGAGGGGTCGGGGGTGTGGCATCACTGCTCCTGCTGGGCGCCGGTGGACGGTGTCACCGGGAAGATACGGGGCTCGTGGAAGTCGTGCTCGGCGAACGCTGCGGTGACGCGCTCCGCGACCAGGTCGGCGTCGGGCGCGCGCACCAGCGCGATCGCCGATCCGCCGAAGCCGCCGCCGGTCATCCGGGCGCCGATCGCGCCGGCCGCCATCGCCGTCTCGACCGCGAGGTCGAGCTCGGGGACGCTGATCTCGAAGTCGTCGCGCATCGAGGCGTGCGAGGCGACCAGCAGCTCCCCGATCCCCTCGGCGCCGGACGCCTCGAGGACCTCGACGGTGTCCAGCACCCGCTGGTTCTCGGTCACGATGTGCCGCGCGCGGCGGAACGTCTCGTCGTCCAGCACGGCCCGCGCGTGGTCCAGGTCGGAGACCGAGACGTCGCGCAGGGCGCTCACCCCGAGCGCCGACGCCGCGGCCTCGCAGGAGGCGCGCCGCGAGGCGTACCCGCCCCCGGCGTGCGCGTGAGTGACCTGCGTGTCGATCACGAGCACGATCAGCCCGGCCGCCTCGAGGCCCAGCGGGACGGTGCGGCTGGACGCATCGCGGCAGTCCAGGAAGAGCGCCGCGTCCCGCTCGGACAGCAGCGAGGCGGACTGGTCGAGGATCCCGGTCGGCGCCCCGACGGCCTCGTTCTCGGCGAGCTGTGCGGCCCGGGCCAGCGTCGGGCCGTCCAGCCCGAGCCCCCAGACGTCGTTGAGCGCGACCGCGAGCGAGCACTCCAGCGCCGCCGAGGAGGAGAGGCCGGCCCCGGTGGGGACGTCGGAGACGAAGTACGCGTCGAAGCCGGGCGCGTCGCCGAGGTCGGTCACCCTGCCCAGCGCCCACGCGGTGCCGAGCGGATAGGCCGACCAGCCGTCCACCGTGTCGGGGCCGACCTCGTCGAGGGTGCACTCGCCGAGCTCGTCGGTGGCCTCGGAGGCGACCCGCATCCGGCGGTCCTCGCGCCGGGCGAGGGCGACCCAGGTGCGCTGGTCGATCGCGAAGGGCAGCACGAAGCCCTCGTTGTAGTCGGTGTGCTCGCCGATCAGGTTGGCTCGCCCGGGCGCCGACCAGACGCCCTCGGGCTCGTAGCCGTACCGGGCGGCGAAGCCCGCGAGGACGCGGTCGAGAGCGGCGCCGGGGGCGTGCTCGAGGGTGGTGGTCATACGGGGTTCTCCTGATCGGCGCGGGCGATCGCCTCGCGCAGGCGTTCGGCCTGGGTCTCGGGTGCGATGTCGGCGACCCAGGCTCCCATGGCGGCCTCGCTCCCGGCGACGTACTTGAGCTTGTCCTCGCCCCGCCGTGGCGACGTCAGCTGCAGCGTCAGCCGGATCGCGTCGCGATGCGCGTGCGCGGGCGCCTGGTGCCAGGCGGCGATGTACGGGGTCGGGTTCGGGTAGAGGGCGTCGATCCCGCGCAGCAGGCGCAGGTAGAGGTGCGACAGCTCGTCACGCTGCTCGTCGGACGTGGCGGCGAAGTCCGGTACGTGCCGGTGCGGCATCAGGTGCACCTCCACCGGCCAGCGCGCGGCGAAGGGGACGTAGGCGGTCCAGTGCTCGCCGGCGAGCACCACCCGCGGCCCGGCCTGCTCGAAGGCGAGCACGTCGGCGGCCAGGTCCCCGTCGTAGCGGGTGGTCGTGTCCACCAGTCGCTGCGTCCGGGGGGTCACGTAGGGGTAGGCGTAGATCTGGCCGTGCGGGTGCTGCAGCGTCACGCCGATCTCGGCGCCGCGGTTCTCGAAGGGGAAGACCTGCGCGATCCCGGGCAGCGCCGACAGGGCGGCGGTCCGGTCGGCCCACGCCTCGATGACCGTACGGGCGCGCGCCCGGGTGAGGCTGCCGAACGAGCCCTCCCGCTCGGGGCTGAAGCAGACCACCTCGCAGCGCCCGACGGCCGGCGCCGTCATGCCCGGCCCGATCGTGTCGCTGTCGACGACGTCGGCGCCGGGGACGGCCGAGAAGCTGGGGGAGCGGTTCTCGAAGACGACGACGTCGTAGTCCGACGGCACCTCGCTCGGGTTGCCGGGCTCCTGGGGCGCCAGCGGGTCGAGCGCGGGCATCACCACCCGGGTCTGGCGCGCGGTGGCGACCGAGACCCAGTCGCCGGTGAGCACGTCGAGACGCATCTCGGCGGCGGGCGGGCGCGGGTCGAGCTCGCGCAGGTCGGGCGCCCGCTCCGGCGGCAGCGTCGAGTCGGCGTCGTCGAAGTAGATCAGCTCGCGGCCGTCAGCCAGCCGGGACACGCGCTTCGTGATCGGGGGCACCGGCTCACGTTAACGCCCGGACGACCTAGCCGGGCCATCAGGCCGCGCGAGACGACGATGTGGTCGCCGAGCGCCATGGTGCACCTCCCGGTGCGGCCGGCCCGGCGTCCGTGCCGGGAAAGACCCATCGGCCTGGCCCGCGCGGACCCGAACGCTCGACTAGTGTCCGGAGCGTGGTCGTCGTCGCCTGGATCGCGGTGCTGCTCGGTATCGCCGCGGTCGGCTACCTGCTCTTCGCGCTGCTGCGTCCGGAGCGCTTCTGATGACGGTCCAGGCGTGGCTGCTGGCGTTCGCCGCCCTCGCCACGGTCGCCGTTCCGATCGCCCTGCTCCACAAGCCGCTCGGCGACTACATGGCCCGGGTGTACATCTCGGAGCGGGACACCCGTGTCGAGCGGCTGCTCTACCGCGCGGCCGGTGTCGACCCGACACGGAGGCAGACCTGGCGCGGCTACCTGGGCGCGCTGCTCGCGTTCTCGGCGGTCAGCATGATCGGCCTGTACGCCCTCACCCGGCTCCAGGCCCATCTGCCGTACTCGCTGGGCAACGCCGCGATGAGCCCCGATCTCGCGTTCAACACCGCCGTCTCCTTCGTGGCGAACACGAACTGGCAGTCCTACTCGCCCGAGCAGACCGTCGGCTACACCGTGCAGGCCGTCGGGCTGGCGGTGCAGATGTTCCTCTCCTCCGCGGTCGGGATGGCGGTCGCGGTGGCGCTCGTGCGCGGCATCGGGGGCGTGCGCGCGAGCACGACGCTGGGCAGCTTCTGGGTCGACCTCACCCGCTCCACGCTGCGGATCCTGCTGCCGCTCTCGGTCCTCGTCGCGGTGGTGCTGCTCGCCGGTGGCGTGATCCAGAACCTCCACGACTTCCGCGACGTCACGACGCTCGGCGGCGGTCACCAGGCCATCCCGGGCGGGCCGGTCGCATCCCAGGAGGCGATCAAGATGCTGGGGACCAACGGTGGCGGCTTCTTCAACGCCAACTCCGCGCACCCGTACGAGAATCCCTCGGCCTGGGTCAACGCCTTCCAGGTCTTCCTGCTCCTGGTGATCCCGTTCGCGCTGCCGCGCACGCTCGGTGTGATGGTCGGAGATCGTCGCCTCGGGTACGTCGTCCTCGCCACCATGGTCGTCTTCTTCGTGCTGGTCTTCGTCGCGCTGACCGCCGCGGAGCTGCACGGGCACGGCACCGCCCCGCAGCTCGCCGGCGCCGCGACGGAGGGCAAGGAGCAGCGGTTCGGCATCCCCGGATCGACCCTCTTCAGCACGGCCACCACCGGCACCTCCGGCGGGGCGGCCGACTCGATGCTCGGCTCCTACACCGCGTTCGGCGGCATGATCCTGATGCTCAACATGCTGCTCGGCGAGGTCTCGCCGGGCGGCGTCGGTGCGGGGATGTACGCGATCCTCGTCCAGGTCGTCATCACCGTCTTCCTCACCGGCCTGCTCCTCGGTCGCGCCCCGATGCTGCTCGGCAAGCGGGTCGGGGTGCGCGAGATGAAGCTCGCCGGACTCTTCATCCTGGTGATGCCGATCCTGGCCACGGCCGGCCTCGCGATCAGCCTCGGCATCCCCGGGCTGCGCCACGAGATCGTCAGCGGGTCCCTCGGCAACGAGGGCGCGCACGGCATGTCGGAGATCCTGTACGCCTTCATCTCGGCGGCGATCAACAACGGCTCGGCCTTCGCCGGGCTGAGCGCGAACACGCCCTACCTCAACGTGTCGCTCGGCGTGATCATCCTGCTCGGCCGGATCCTGCCGATCACCCTGGTGCTGGCCCTGGCCGGCGGCTTCGCGGCCCAGGACCGCGCCCCCACGACCGCTGTCGAGCTGCCGATCTACACGCCGCAGTTCGTGGTGCTCCTGATGGCGATGATCGTGCTGATCGCGCTGCCGATGTTCTTCCCCTACCTGATGGTGGGTCCGCTCGCCGAGGGGCTCCGATGATCGCCACCATCACCACGACCGGGAAGCTCAAGCGGCGGGTGCACGCCACCGGGCCGCTGCTGCTGGCCGCGCTGCGCAAGGGCGACCCGCGCGAGCTGTGGCACAACCCGGTCCTGTTGCTGGTCGAGGCCGGGGCGACGCTCACCACCCTGGTCGCGATCGTCGAGCCGCTCTCCGGGCGGCCGAACACGTCGGGTGGTGGGCCGCTGCCGACCGGGTTCTCCTGGACCGTCGCGGCGCTGCTCTGGCTCACCCTGTACGTCGCCAACATCGCCGAGGCCCTCGCCGAGGGCCGACGGCGCGAGGAGACCGCGGCGCTGCGCTCGCTGGGCATCGGCGCCACCGCCCGTCGGATCCGGCGCTACCACCGCGCCCAGGACCCCGCCGCCTACACCGCCGACCTGGAGGAGGTCGACGCGGGCGAGCTGCAGGCCGGCGACCACGTCGTCGTCGAGGGCGGCGGCACGATCCCCTCCGACGGCGAGGTGGTGTGGGGCATCGCCTCGGTCGACGAGTCGGCGATCACCGGCGAGTGGGCCGCGGTGATCCGCGAGGCGGGCACCGACCGTACGGGCGTCACCGGCGGCACCCGGGTCCTGTCGGACCGGATCGTGGTCCGGGTGACCGCGCCGCGCGGCAACACCCTGGTGGACCGGATGCTCGGCCTGGCCGAGAGCGCACGCCGGCAGAAGGCCCCCAACGAGCTGGCCCTCTTCTCCCTGCTCGCGTCGTTCTCGCTCTCCTTCGTGCTGATCGCCCTCACCCTCAACGCCGCCGTCTCGCCGGTCGCCGCGGGCGTCTCGATCCCGATCCTGGTCGCGCTGGTGGTCTGCCTCATCCCGGCGGAGGTCGCGGCGCTGCTCTCGGTGACCGGCATCGCCTCGATGCAGCGGCTGCTGCGGCACAACGTGGTGGTCTCCTCCAGCCACGACCTCGAGACCGCCGGCGAGATCACCACGCTCATCCTGGACAAGACCGGCACGATCACCATGGGCGATCGCACCGCCGTCGACCTCGTCCCGGTCGCGGGTGCGACCGCCGAGGAGCTGATCCGTGCCGCGGTGCTCGCCTCCCTCGAGGACCCGACGCCGGAGGGCGTCTCGACCCTGCGGCTCGCCGCCGAGCGCGACACCGACGCCGTGACCGGTGCGGGCGAGGCCGACGCGCGCCGGGCGGGTCGGCCGGTCCCGTTCAGCGCCCAGACCCGGCTCTCGGGCCGCGACCTCCCGGACGGCACGTCGCTGCGCAAGGGCGCCGAGACCGCCGTGCTCGGCTGGCTCAAGCACGAGGGCAACCAGCAGCCGCGCGACGTCGTCGCCGAGGTGCACGCCGCGACCACGGCGATCGCCCGGACGGGCGGTACGCCGCTGGTCGTCGCGATCCAGCCCGGCGAGGGCGCCGGCCGTGTGCTCGGCGTCATCCACCTCAAGGACGTGGTGAAGAAGAGCGTGCCGGAGCGGATCGGGCGGCTGCGTGCGCTGGGCATCCGTACGGTCCTCGTCACCGGTGACAACCCGCTCACCGCCGCGGCCATCGCCCGCGAGGCCGGCATCGACGAGCACCTCGGTGACGCCACCTCGGAGGCCAAGCTGGCGTTCCTCCGCGAGGCCCAGGCGCGCGGTCACTTCGTCGCGATGACCGGCGACGGCATCAACGACGTGCCCGCCCTGGCCCAGGCCGACATCGGCGTCGCGATGAACACCGCCACCGGGGCTGCCAAGCGGGCCGCCACGATGGTGGTGATCGACGACGACCCGGCCCGGATCATCGACATCATCGAGATCGGCCGCCAGCAGATGGCGACCCGCGGGGCGCTGACGACCTTCAACTTCGCCAACGACCTGGTCCGCTACTTCGCGCTCTATCCGGCCCTCTTCGTCGGCACCTTCCCGGGCCTGCACCGGCTCAACGTCCTGCGGCTGCACTCGCCGGCCTCGGCGGTCGTCTCCACGCTGATCTTCGGCATCGTGGTGATCGCGATGCTGATCCAGATGGCGCTGCAGGGGGTGCCCTATCGGGCGAGCGACCTGGGCCGATCGCTCACCCTCAACGTCCTGGTCAACGGCGGCGGCGGGATCCTCGCGGCCGCGGTCGGGATCAAGGCCATCGACCTCGTCGTCTCCCTCCTCCCGGGCTACTGAGGTGGTGACCCGATGAGCGCGCGCACCCTCGTCCGGACGGCGTGGACCGCCGTGCGCGTCCTGCTGCTCCTCACCGTGATCCTCGGGATCGGCTACCCGTTGCTGATCACCGGCATCGGCCGCATCGCGTTCCACGACCGCGCCGACGGCTCACTGGTACGCGACGGGTCCGGACAGGTCGTCGGCTCGCGACTGCTCGGGCAGTCGTTCCTCGACGCCGCGGGCGCCCCGCTGCCGCAGTACTTCCAGCCGCGCCCCTCGGTCGCGGGGGACGGGTACGACGCTCGCGCCTCGGGCGGCTCCAACCTCGGCCCGGAGAGCCCCGAGCTGATCGACGCGATCGAGCGGCGCCGCGCGCAGGTGGCGGCGTTCAACGGGGTCGCGCCCCGCGACGTGCCGCCCGACGCGGTGACCGCGTCCGGCTCCGGGCTGGATCCCGACATCAGCGTCGCGTACGCCCGGATCCAGGTGGCCCGCGTCGCCGCCGCGCGCGGGGTGCCGGCGGCGAGGGTCCGGGCCGTGCTCGACGACCGGATCGAGGGCCGCGACCTCGGCTACCTCGGCGAGCGGCGGGTCGACGTGCTCGCCCTCAACCTCGCGCTCGACGCCGCCCTCCGCTGACCGTGGGCGGCCACAACCCGGCCTTGGTAAAGCGATTGCGTGACCTGGCTCTCATCGCCGTACCGTTCGGGGACGAATCATCTCCATGGGGAGGCTGGGATGGGTGTCATCATCGTCGGCGTCGACGGCAGCGAGCCGTCGGCCCAGGCGGCGCTCGCGGCTGCGCGCCTGGCGGACGCCCTCGGCTCGGAGCTGCGGGTCGTGTGTGCGTACGGCCGCGGCGAGGAGCGCGAGGAGGAGTTCGGCGAGTGGGCCTTCGGGCGCAGTGCGCGTGATGCCGACGCCCTCGGCGGGGCGACCCAGGCGGCGGACAGCGCGATCGCCAGGATCCGGGCCTTCTACCCCCGGCTCACGGTTGCCGCGCACGCCAGCAGTGGGCGGCCGTCCACGGCGCTGCTGCAGGCCGCCGAGTTGTTCGACGCCGAGCTGATCGTGGTCGGCAACAAGAACGTCCAGGGCGCCTCCCGTCTCCTCGGCAGCGTCGCCAAGGAGGTCGCCAAGCGGGCCAAGTGCGATCTGTACGTCGCGCACACGACCCCGCGCGCCTGATCTCAGGATCCGCTCAACCGCCGCCTCTAGGGTCCGCCGCATGGCTCAGCTGACCCGGCGACACGTGCTCTCCACCCTCTCGGTGGGAGCCGTGGGCGCGCTCGCGCTCTCGGCCTGCTCCAGCGAGCCGAACGGGGCGGCGGCCGGCACGCCCACGCCCTCACCGACCCCGGCGGCGCCGTCGGTGTCGCTGACCTCGGCCGGCACCCTCACCATCGACAACAGCGCCTGGCGACACGACGCGGTCAACGACGTCTACTGGCAGCTGGGCCTCACCTACTGCGAGCGTCCCGCGGCACCCGACCTCGAGACCTTGGCCGTCTACGTCCCCGGCGCCTACCTCGTCGCCGTCGACAACGGCGACGACACCTATACCGCCGTCCCGAGCGCCGATGGCGTCTTCGGCAGCTTCACCGCGGCGACCGCGCCGATCGTGATGCCGGTCGACACCCCCGACTACGGCGCCCAGCAGCCGCCGACGAGCTACGCCTACGGCGACGCCGCGGCCTACCTCCGGGCCGGCTTCGTCTACGTCGCGGCCGGTCTGCGCGGACACGACAGCACGGGCGACAACGCCGCCGGTGCGACCTACGTCGGCAACGCGCCCTGGGGCGTGACGGACCTCAAGGCGGCGGTGCGCTTCCTGCGCTACAACGCCGATCTCGTGCCGGGCGACCCGACGCGCGTCTTCGTCTTCGGCCACAGCGGCGGCGGTGCCCAGTGCGCGGTGATGGGGGCCAGCGGGGACTCCGCCCTCTACACGCCGTACCTGCAGGCGATCGGGGCGGCGACGACCGACCCGGACGGCGCGCGGATCGGCGACGCGATCGCCGGGGTGATGGCCTGGTGCCCGATCACCAGCCTCGACTACGCCGACGCGGCGTACGAGTGGAACATGGGGCAGTTCGCGAGCACCGGCACCCGTGCGCCCGGCACCTGGACCGCCGCCTACTCCGCCGACCTGGCGGCGGCCTTCGCCGGTCACGTCAACGGCCTCCGCCTCACCGATCGGACGGGGCGGCGGCTCACCCTCGCCGCGAGCGGGGCCGGCAACCATCTCGGCGGCAGCTACTACGAGCACCTGATGGCGGTGATCGAGCAGTCGCTCAACGACTTCCTCGCCGACACGCGCTTCCCGTACACGCCCTCGAACATCACGATGCGCGGGATGGGTGGCCTGAGCGCGGACGCCGGCTCCGCGACCGCCGGTGCCGCTCCCGGTGGTGCGCCCGCCGGCGGCGCCACGGCCCCGGGGGACCGACCGCAGGGCGGGATGCCGACGGCGTTCCCGACGGCCCTGCCGAGCGGCGCCGGCGGCATGCGCGGCGGACCCGGCGCGATGCCCTCCGGTGCTCCGCCGGGCGGCATGCGCCAACGGCCGGTGGCGGGTGGGTCCGCTCCCAGCACTGCTCCCTCGACGGCCGTTCGCCCGGCCGTTCCCTCGGCCGTTCCCTCGGGCGTCGCGTCCGGCGGCGCGGCGGGTGGCGGGGCGGGTGGCGGGGCGGTTGGCGGGGCCGAGCCGGCCGCGCCGGGCACCACGTACCGGACCGTCGAGGCCTACGTCGACCACCTCAACAAGGACGCCACCTGGGTCCGCTACGACGCCCCGTCCAACACCGCCCGGGTGCTCTCGCTGGCGGGCTTCGTCCGCAGCCAGAAGACCCCCGAGAAGGGCGTCGGCGCCTTCGACGGGGTCGAGCGCGAGCAGACCGCGAACCTCGCGTTCGGCATCGGCACCGATGGCCTGCACTTCGCTCCGGTCGCGCGGCGGGCGATCGCCGCCCACCAGGCCCGCTACGCGGGCCTCGCCGGCTGGAGCGACGAGGTCGCCGCGTCCGGGTATGCGACGGACTTCGCCACCGCCGACGAGCTCGGCCGCGGCGTCCTCGCCCGCGGAGACCTCTACAACCCGATGTACTTCCTCTCCCGGCCCTACGCCGGATCCGGCACCGCGAAGCACGCGACCCACTGGCGCATCCGGACCGGCATCATGCAGAGCGACACCGCCAGCACGGTCGAGGTCAACCTCGCGCTCGCCCTGCAGGCGGTCGGCGCGCAGGTCGACTTCGCCACCGTCTGGGGCCAGGGCCACACCATGGCGGAGCGCACCGGGGACCCGGTGAGCAACATCGTCGCGTGGGTCCGCACGAGCGTGGCCTGACTTCGTACGCGTCAGTAACTTGCGGCTACGATGGAGCGCATGAAGCGCGAGATCTACAGCGAGGACCACGAGGACTTCCGGGCTGCGGTCCGCACCTGGATCGAGCGGGACGTCCTTCCGCACACCGACGAGTACATCGCCGCCAAGGCGCTGCCGCGCGAGTTCTGGCTCAAGGCCGGCGAGAACGGCTTCCTCGGTCTGGCGCTCGACGAGGAGTACGGCGGCGCGGGCGACTTCCGCTTCAACGCCGTCCTCAACGAGGAGCTCGCCAAGGTCGGCGCCGCGTACCCGACCTGCGTCGGCATCCACGTCGACATCACCGCCCCCTACATCAACGAGCTCGGCACCCCGGAGCAGAAGGAGCGCTGGCTCCCCGGCGTCGCCGCCGGCGAGATCCTGCTCGCGATCGGCATGACCGAGCCGGGCGGCGGCTCGGACCTCGCCGCGCTGAAGACCACCGCCGTGCGCGATGGCGACGAGTGGGTCATCAACGGCTCCAAGACCTTCATCACCAACGGCTACTCGTGCGACCTGGTCATCGTCGCGGCCCGTACCGACCCGGAGAAGGGCGCCAAGGGCATCACCCTCTTCGCCGTCGAGACCACCAAGGACGGTTTCAGCCGGGGTCGCAAGCTCGACAAGGTCGGCATGGAGGAGTCCGACACCGCCGAGATGTTCTTCGAGAACGTCCGCGTCACCGACGCCGAGATCATCGGCGAGCTCAACATGGGCTTCATCCACATGATGCAGAAGCTCGCCCAGGAGCGGCTCTCCTGCTCGGTCGCCAACGTCGCGCACGCCAAGCAGATCCTGGTCGAGACCCTGCAGTACGCCAAGGACCGCCAGGCCTTCGGCCAGTCGATCGGCAACTTCCAGCACAACAAGTTCCTGCTGGCCGAGCTGTTCACCCAGATCGAGGTCGCCGAGGCCTACATCGACAAGTGCGTCGCGGCCCACGCGACCGGCGACCTCTCCGCCGTCGAGGCCTCCAAGGCCAAGTACTGGTCCTCGCAGACGCAGAGCGAGGTGCTCGACCACTGCGTCCAGCTGCACGGCGGCTACGGCTTCATGAACGAGTACCGCGTGGCCCGCGCCTGGCGCGACGCCCGCGTCACCAAGATCTGGGCCGGCTCGAATGAGATCATGAAGGAGATCATCGGCCGCGATCTGGGCCTGTAAGCGACGGAGCACGGCAGCACGCACTGCGCTGCGTTGTCGGTCCGCGACAGCCCGCTCCGCTCCAAGGCTGCCTTGGGCCCTCCGCCCTGCGCAGCACGCGCTACGGACCCAGATCGAGTTCAGAAGCGGTGGCGGCGGCGCATCGCGGCGAAGCGCTCACCGAACGCCTGGATCTCCCACGTGGAGGCCAGGCGTTCGGCGTTCTCCGCGTGCCGGTGCGCCGCCTCGCCGAGCCCGGCGGCCGCTGCCGCGTAGGCGAGGTACGCATCGATCGGCCCGTCGCTGAGCGCCTGGCCGACCGAGCAGCTCCACCCGGCGTACGGCTCGAGCAGCGGCAGCACGGCGCGCGCGAGCGCCCGCTCGCCCAGGTGGAGCGCCAGCTCGGCGGCGTGGCACCAGGCCAGCAGCGAGACCTCGTCGTCGTGCTCCAGCGGCGCGCCGTGGGCGCGGTAGTAGGTCCGGGCGCCGTCCAGGTCACCGGCGCGGCACAGGTAGGTGGCGATGGAGGCGGCGAACGGCACGGATGCGTCGACGAACGTCTCGAGCAACGGCGTGACCTCGTGAGCCCGGCCCTGCGCCAGCCGCACGGTGATGAGGGAGGCGAGGATCGCCTCCTCGGCCTGGCCGTGCGAGATCTGGCGGGCGGTGGCCTGCATCCGCTCGAAGATCTCCTCGGCCTGCTCGGTCCGGCCGGCGAGCGTGTGCCAGGGCAGCTCGAGCTCGTCCAGGATCAGGCGGCCGAACAGGATGCGCTGTCGCTCGCTGTCGACCCGGGCCCGGGCGATCGCCTCGAACATCTCCCGTGGCCGGCCGAGCTCGGAGAGCACCACGGCGCGCAGGGTGCCGGCCACGACGACCGCGCGCTCCTCCCCGCTGTCGCGGGCGAGCTGCAGCGCACGCGAGATCCACACCAGCCGCTGCGGAGCGGAGCGCGCGACGGAGAGTGCGGTGGCCGCACCGAGCAGCACGTCGACGAGGAGCCTCGCGTCACCGGAGCGCTCGGCGAGCTCGAGGCCGCGGGCGACCAGGTCCTCGAGCTCCGCGTACGGCGTGCCGGGGCCCAGCTCGATCGCGAGTGCGACCAGGATCCGGCTGCGCAGCTCGTCCTCGCCGGGCCCGAGGCGGTCGAGGGTGCCACGCAGCGCCCCGACGACGAGGTCGTTGACCGCACCCGGGGGCGCTGAGCGCCACAGCACCGACTGGGTCGTGGCGATCGCAGCTCGGGCCACGGCCACCGGGTCGCCGAGCTCCTCGCCGACCGCGATCGCCTCCTCCACCGCGGCGACCAGCGCCGGCAGGTCGGCCGCCCACCGACAGGCGTCGATCAGGCCGGTGAGCAGGTCGTAGCGCTGGCGCGGGGTCGCGCCCGGATCCTGGGCCAGGGCCTCGAGCGCCGCCCGCCGCAGCCGGGCCTCGTCGTCGTAGGCGTAGAGCCGTCGGGCGACCGCCGCCGCGGAGACGGCGGCGCGCCAGGCCCGCGGCGCGTTCGTGGCGCCGCCGGCGAGCCAGTGACCGGCGACCTCGGTCTCCCGTCCCGCGACCTGCTCCAGCGCGGACGCGATCCGCACGTGCAGGCGTGCCCGCCGTCCGGCGGACAGGTCCGCCGCGAGGGCGTCGCGGACCAGGGCGTGCGCGAACATGAACCGGTCGGCGCCGTCCTCGCGCAGCAGGCCGGCGCCGAGCGCGGGGTCGAGCCGGTCGAGCACGTCGTCCTCGTCGGTGCCGATCGCGGAGGCGACCAGGGCGGTCTCGAAGACGCGCCCGATCACCGCCGCCGCCTGCAGCGCGGTGGCGGTCGGCTCTGCGAGCTGACGGAGGCGGCGCGCGATCACCTCGGTAACGGCCGCCGGTGGATGCTCCTCGTCGAGCAGCTCGGTCAGATCCCGCTCGCCGGCCAGCCGGGCGTACTCGACGAGGAAGAACGGGTTGCCGTCGGTCCGATCACGCAGCCGTACGGCCTGCTCCTGCGACGGGGCGCTGCTGGTCACCGCGGTGAAGACGTCGGCCACGGCACCGTGGGGTAGGCCGGCGAGCTCCAGGCGCAGTGCGTGCACGCGGGCGAGGGCGTCGGCGGTCGCGGCGAGCTCGTCGGTGGGCGGCGGCCGGTGGCGCCACGTGGCGAGCAGCAGCAGTCGCTCCTCGCCGGCCTGCTCCAGCAGCAGTCGCAGCATCCGCAGGCTCGAGGGGTCCGCCCAGTGCAGGTCGTCGAGCACGACGACGGTCAACCGCTCGGCAGCCGCGCCCAGCAACGCCTCGCTCACCCGCTCCCAGGCGGCGAACTGGCCCCCGCGCTCGGCGCCGAGCACGTCCTCCAGCGACAGGTCGACGCCCGCGAGCACGTTCTTCCACGGCCACAGCGGGGGCGCGCCCTCGTCCTGGGAGCACCGCCCGACCAGCACCTGGGCGCCCTGCTCGCGAGCCGCCCGGGCGAGCTCGCCGGCGAGCCGCGACTTCCCGATGCCCGGGTCGCCGGTGAGCACCGCGTACGACGGCGTGCCGGTCCGGGCGTGGTGCAGCTGGCCCAGCAGGGCCTGCAGCTCGGAGTCGCGCCCGGCCATCGGCCAGGGCGCCAGCGACGGTGCGTGCGGTGCCGCGGGCTGCGCCTCGGCGGCCGGTCGGGGCGCCGGCACCACCAGCCGGCTGCGCGGAGGGGCCCAGTCGAGTCGCGGGTCCTGTCGCAGGATCGCGGCCTGCAGGGTGCGCACCTCGGCGCTGGGGGCCAGCCCGAGCTCCTCGTCCAGCACCTCCCGCAGGTGCCGCAGCTGGTCGAGCGCGTCGGCCTGGCGGCCGGCCCGGGTGAGGGCCACCGCCTGCAGCGCCCACAGCCGCTCGCGCAGCGGATGCTGCTGGGTCAGGGTCTCCAGCTCGGCCGCGACGGTCCGGTGCCGGCCGAGGGCCAGGCCGGTCACCGCCCGGTCCTCCCGGGCGACCAGCAGCAGCTCCTCGAGCCGAGCCCGCTCGGCGACGGCGGCCGGCGCATCGCCCAGCTCCGCGTAGGGCGCTCCGCGCCAGCAGGCGAGCGCGCCCTCCAGGTCGTGCAGCGCCTCCTCCAGGACCGGTCCGTCGAGGGCGGGGGCGAGCATCGGGTCCTCGGTCAGCAGCTCGGCGTGCCGGCCCGCGACCGTCCGCTCGAAGTCGCCGGCGTCCACCGGCGCCCGCCAGGCGTACCCGGTCGGCACCGTGACGAGCACGCGCGCCGGCGCCCGGCGCTCGCGCTCCGGCTCCAGCGCGCGGCGCAGGTGCGACACGTAGCCCTGCAGCGTGGTGGCCACCCCGGGCGGAGGATGCTCGCCCCAGACGAGGTCGACCAGCGTGTCGACGGCGACGGGCCGACCACCGTGCAGCGCCAGCGCCGCCACGATGGCCCGTTGGCGCGGTGCGCCCAGGTCGAGCTCGCGCTCGTCGCGCCGGACCGCCACGGGGCCGAGCACCGAGGCGCGCACCTGGGTGCCGGCCGTCACGGTCACCCCCTGACTGTACGAAGCCGGATCCGCGGGCGCCTCCCCTATTTTCGGTGCACCGGCGTGGCCGCCCGCCTCCCCGGTCGGTCCCCCAAGTCGGTCCCCCCAAGTCGGTCCCCCAAGTCGGTCCCCCAGTCGATCCCCAGTCGTCCCCCAGCGGCCTGGTGGAGCGTCGGAGACATCACCGGACACCACCCCGAACCGAAGGAATCGTCATGACCGTCCTCGACGTCCACCCCGCCGAAGCCCTGCGCAGCATCTGGGGCACCAGCGGCAGTGACCGCATCCACCTCTCCGGCGACGCCGGCTACGACGCGGCCCGGATCGCCTGGAACCTCGCCGTGGACCAGCGCCCCGCAGCCGTCGCCCAGCCGCGGACCGTCGACGAGGTCGCCGCCCTCGTACGCGCCGCCTCCGTCACCGGCCTGCGGATCGCCCCGCAATCCACCGGCCACAACGCCGGCCCGCTGGCCGAGCGCGGTCTCGACGACGTCGTCGTGCTGCGCACCGGAGGCCTGGACCGGCTCAGCGTCGACGCCGACCGCGGCGTGGTCCGCGTCGAGGGCGGGGCCGTCTGGGAGCCGGTCGTCGAGGCCGCGGCCGCACACGGGTGTGCGGTGCTGCACGGCTCGTCGCCGGATGTCGGCGTCGCCGGCTTCACCCTGGGCGGCGGCATCGGCTGGTACGCCCGCAAGCTCGGCCTGGCGGCCAACAGCCTGGTCGCCGCCGAGGTCGTGGTCGGCGACGGCACCCTCGTACGGGCCGATGCCGAGCAGAACGCGCCGCTCTTCTGGGCGCTGCGCGGTGGCGGCGGCAGCTTCGGCGTCGTGGTCGCGCTGGAGTTCCGGATGTTCCCGATCGACTCGGCGTACGCCGGGATGATGGTCTGGGACCTGTCCGACGCGGAGCGGGTGCTGCGGGAGTACGCCGCCTGGGCGCCCGGCGCACCGGACGAGGTCAGCGCCTCCTTCCGTGCGATGCGGCTCCCCCCGATCCCGGACATCCCGGAGCCGCTGCGCGGACGCCGGATCGCCGTCCTCGACGGTGCCGTGCTGGGCAGCGACGAGCGCGCCGCCGAGATCCTCGGTGCGTTCCGGGCCCTGCGCCCGGAGATCGACACGTTCGGCCGGGTGCCGACCACGGCCGTCACCCGGATCCACATGGACCCGGAGGGCGGAGCACCGTTCGCCTCGGGCTCGACCGTGCTCGCCGGGCTGCCCGATGCCGGCGTCGACGCCTTCTGGGCCGAGGTCGGCCCGGACGCGACGACCTCGCTGCTCCTCGCCGAGCTGCGCCAGCTCGGCGGTGCGGTCGGACGTCCGGCCGAGGGCGGCGGCGTGCTGAGCCACCTCGAGGGCCAGTTCGCGGTCTTCGCCGGTGGCATGGCGATCACGCCGGAGATGGGCGCGCAGGCGCGTGCCGACGCGGTCACCGTCACCGAGGCGCTGGCGCCGTACGCCACCGGCACGCACTACCTCAACTTCGCCGAGAGCGCGGTCGACTGCCGCTCCGCGTACGGCGAGGACCGGTGGCTGCAGCTGAAGGGGATCCGCTGCGCGGTCGACCCGCACGGCGTCTTCGCGGCGAACCACCCCGTGCCGCGGCTCTACGAGGGCGGACGACCGACCGCCTGAGGATCCGTTAGGAGCGCCTCACCTTGTTTGCGGCCCGTCGTCCCGTGTTGGGACGATGGGCCGCATGGCATCCGAGAGCGTTGAGACCGTGGATCTGTCGCACCACGAGCACGGTGACGTCGAGGGGTTGAGCAACCGGCTCAACTGGCTGCGCGCCGGCGTCCTCGGCGCCAACGACGGCATCGTCTCGGTCGCCGGCCTCGTGATGGGCGTCGCGGGCGCGACCAGCCATCGCTCCGACATCTTCATCGCCGGAACGGCCGCGCTCGTGGCCGGTGCGCTCTCGATGGCCGCGGGGGAGTACGTCTCGGTCTCGACCCAGCGTGACGCCGAGCTCGCCCTGATCGCGGCCGAGAAGAAGGACCTGGCGAAGATGCCGGACGAGGAGCTCGACCACCTCACCTCGCTGCTCGCGGAGAAGGGCCTCTCGCCCGACGTCGCGCGTCAGGCGGCGCTGGAGATGACGGCGAAGGACGACCTGCGCGCGCACGCCGAGTTCGAGTTCGGCATCGACCTCGACGACGTGACGAAGCCGTGGAACGCGGCGCTCGCCTCGATGCTCGCGTTCACCGTCGGCGCGCTGCTGCCGCTGCTGACCATCCTGCTGCCGAGCCCGGAGCGCTTCTACGTCACCATCGTCGCGGTCGCCGCGGCGCTGGCGCTCACCGGGTTCACCTCGGCCCGGTTCAGCAGCGCCCGCCCGCTGCCCGCCGTCCTGCGCAACGTCGGCGGCGGCGTCTTCGCGATGGTCGTCACGATGCTGATCGGGAACCTGCTCGGCACCCAGGTCGGGTGATGATCCGGCGGTGAGGCTCTTCGTCGCGCTGATCCCGCCGGAGGAGGCGGTCGAGGACCTCGACTCCTTCCTGGACGTACGACGCTCGGCCGCGTCCTTCCGCTGGGCGGACGCGAGCCAGCTGCACCTGACCCTGGCCTTCCTCGGTGACGTCGAGGAGTGGCGCCTCGACGATCTCCTGGAGCGGCTGGCCCGGGCCGCGGCCCGGCGTACGGCGTTCGACGTCACGATCGCCGGCGGCGGCGCCTTCCCGAACGCGGGTCGCGCCCGGGTGATCTGGGCGGGGCTCGCCTGCGCCACCGCCGAGGGCCGGGTCGAGCTCGACCGGCTCGCGACCGGAGCCCGGACGGCGGCGGCCCGCAGCGGCGTCGAGGTCGACCCCTCGACAGGCTCAGGACGGCGTGGCGCCCGCTTCCGCCCGCACGTCACGCTCGCCCGCCTCGGCGTCCCCGGCGAGGTCAGCAACTGGGTGCGGCTGCTCGACACCTACCGCGGCCCGACCTGGTCCGCCTCCGCGATCTCGCTGGTCCGGTCGCACCTGGGCGAGGGGCCGCGGGGGCGGCCGCGGTACGAGGTGCTGGGGGAGCTCCCGCTGGGTGGCTGAGGTTGGGGTAACACGTCGTTCGCGGTGGGTAGCAGCCTGACGCAACGCGCTGCTACCTCCGTGAACATCGTGTTACCCCCGGAGCGGGGCCTGCCGGCTGTGCTCCGCGGCGTACGTCGCCAGCAGCCGGCGCAGCGCCGCCAGCGCCCGGGCGGTGCGGGCGCGGTCGGCGAAGATCGTCTGGTGCAACACCAGGCCGTCGAGGGCGACGTAGACCGCCTCGACCAGGTCCGGGTCGTCGAGGCCGTTGCGCGCGAGCTCGCGACCGACCAGCTCGCGGTAGGAGTTGTCGACCGTCTCCATCAGCCGGCGCAGCTCGGGGCGGCGCCGCGACTCGAGGTTGAGCTCGTACTGGAAGGCCTGCAGGTCGGGGT
Organism: Nocardioides sp. JCM 18998; assembly: GCF_055391535.1. NCBI lineage: Bacteria > Bacillati > Actinomycetota > Actinomycetes > Propionibacteriales > Nocardioidaceae > Nocardioides > Nocardioides sp. JCM 18998. The sequence goes on along the minus strand of NZ_AP043886.1, from coordinate 1,179,724 downwards.
TCTGGGTGACCATCGCGACCAGGGACTCGGCGAAGCCCTCGAAGCCGGGGCCGCTGGAGGCGAGCAGGGTGTCGGACGCGCTGCGTTCCAGGCAGTACGCGAGCGCCTCCTCCAACAGCGTCGACCAGTCGCCGAAGTGATAGCGGACCGACGCGTGGCTGACGCCCGCCTCGGCTGCGACCGAGCGGTAGGTCATCCCGCGCAGTCCCTCGGCGGCGACCACGCGGACGGCGGCCTCGAGCAGGGCCTGGCGACCCGTCCCGTAGCTGACTGCCATCGGCACCTCCTCCGTCGGCCTGGTCATCCGTCGGCCTGGGCGTCGGCTTGCAGCGTAGCGATCCGGAGGCCGCGATCGGGTGCCGGTCGTCAGCAATGCCGGGCCCGGACGTAGGGGATTTCCTCAGCAGCGCCGAAGGATCTCTCGATGTTGCCGACGCCGTCCGGCTCCTAGCGTCGGTAGCACGCTCACACGAGTTCGATCGAGGAGGAACCAGGTGACTGCGACGATGATCGAGACGACGCCCCGCCAACAGCTGTTCCGCTCCGCCATGGCCAACCTGTCGGCCGGGGTCAACATCGTCACGACCGACGGCCCCGCCGGCCCCGCGGGGCTCACCGTGAGCGCTGTCTGCTCGGTGACCGACACCCCGCCGACGCTGCTGGTGTGCATCAACCGGTCGAGCCGCAGCCACGCGACGTTCGAGGCCAACGGCCGGCTGTGCGTCAACGTGCTGGGTGGCCGGCACGAGGACGTCGCGATGCTCTTCGCCGGTGCCACCGGCGCCTCCGGGGTGGACCGGTTCGCGGCCGGCGAGTGGGACTACACCAGCGCCGACGTGCCGGTCCTCGTCGGCGCCGCCGCGTCGGTGATCGGCCGGATCACCGAGATCAGCGGCCAGGGGTCGCACTCGGTGATGTTCGTCGAGGTCGAGCGGATCATCCTCAACGAGGACGCCGGCGCGCTGGTCTACTTCCAGCGCCGCTTCCACTCCCTCGACGCCTGCTGAGCCGCCGGATCGGGCCCCGGTCGGCGACATACGCTGCCGCCATGACGGTAGATCCGCGCTCGCCCGAGCTGGTCAGCGGCGACTTCGTCGCGATGATGTCGGCGGCGCAGCAGTGCGTGCTGGTCCACGACGCCGCGACGAAGAACATCCTGTGGGCCAACCCGGCGGCCTGCGCCATGCTCGAGTGGGACATCGAGGAGCTGCGGCCGCTCAAGGCCAACGACATGAGCAGCTCCGCCCAGCAGTACGACCGCGTGCTCGGCCGGGCCTGGCTGCAGGACGCGGTCGAGCACGGCGTGAGCCGGGTCGAGTGGCACTACCGCTCGCGCACCGGACGGATCATCCCGACCGACGCCATCGCCACCCGTGTCGAGCTCGCCCAGGGACCCGCGGTGATGGTGCAGTTCCGCGACATCGAGCGCGAGCAGCACGTCGCCCAGGAGCTGCGGCTGGCGACGTCGTACCTCGACGCGCTGGCCCGCCAGACCTCCACCGCCGCGCTGATGGCCGACCACGGCGGGGTTCTGCACTTCGCCACCGACTCGGCGATGACGCTGATCGGTGCCGATCTGCGTGGTCCGCTCGGCCCCCTGGAGGAACGCGCCCGGCTGCGGCTGGACGGTGCGGTCGTGGGGTGGCGCGACGTGGTGGAGGCCGCGGCGCCTGTGGCCCGGGTGCAGCTCGAGGTCCTCGGTGGGGCCGGTGCCGCCTGGCTGGAGGGCAGCGTCGAGCGGCTCAACGACACGGAGGGCGGCACCTTCCTGCTGATCCTGCACGACGTCTCCGACCGGGTGCAGGGCGAGGTCGTCCGCGAGCGCGAGACGCAGCGGGAGAACTACCTGGCGCGCTACAACGCGATGGGCGACATGGCGATGGCGATCGCGCACGAGCTCGGCCAGCCGCTCGCGGCGGCCGGGAACTACCTCGGCGGCGTCCTGGCCCGGGTCGGCATCGCAGCCGGCACCGGTGCCGCCCCGGGCGCCGACGACCGTACGATGCTCGACGCCGGCGCGATCACCCACGGGATCGAGAGCGCCCGTCGTCAGATCGAGCGGGCGAGCAAGATCGTGGAGGCGCTGCGGGGCTTCGTCGGTCACCTCGAGCACGTGGGGGAGACGGTCGACCTGCGCGAGGTCGTCGCGGAGTGTGAGTACTTCGTCCGGCTGCGGGCAGAGGCGGCCGGCGTCGAGGTCCTGGTGGAGCCGAGCCCGACGCCGGTGATGGTGCGCTGCGAACGGGTGCTCACCGGCCAGGTGGTGCTCAACCTCTGCTTCAACGCGATCGACGAGATGGCCGCCGCGGGAACCGGGCGACGGCTGCGCATCGTGGTGCGACCCGGCGGCGCGGGCGGGGTGGTGAGCGTCGAGGACGAGGGCCGCGGGATCGCCCGCGACCCGTTCGTCGACAGCTTCACCTCCAAGGAGCACGGCTCGGGCATCGGGCTGGCGCTGAGCTACCGGATCATCACCCGCCAGCACGGCTCGATCTGGGCCGAGCGCCGGGACGAGGGCGGGTCGCGGTTCGCCTTCGCGCTTCCCCTGGCTCCCTAGGGGATTTCTTCAAAACTTTCCAATTGACAAGGTTGAGGGTCTCGGGAGAGTGTGTGGGCTGCGTCACCCCGACGAGGAGTGACGGCGACATCCGTCCAGCGCCACGGGAGGCCCGGCCGTGTCTCACACACCGCAGGTCAGCACCGACCTGAAGAAGGACGCGTTCGGCGTCGCCGGGATCCTGTTCTTCGTCCTGTCGGCGCAGGCCCCGCTGACCAGCATCGTCGGCGCCGCGGGCGTCGCGGTCGCGCTCGGCAACGGCGCCGGCGTCCCCGGCGCGTACCTGGCGGTCGGCGCGGTCATCATCCTGTTCGCGGTCGGCTTCACCACGATCACCCGCCACGTGGACAGCCACGGCGGCTTCTTCGCGCTGATCCGAGCCGGCCTCGGCCGCCGCGTCGGCACGGGCGGGTCGGTGGTCGCGCTGCTGTCGTACAACGCGATCCAGCTCGCGATGTACGGCCTGTTCGGTGCGAGCCTCTCGGGCCTGCTCGCCGACCACCTCGGCCTGTCCACCCCGTGGTGGGTCTGGGTCGCCGTCGCGATCGCGGCGGTGTGGTTCCTCGGCTCGCGCACGGTCGAGGTAGGCGCCCAGATCTTGGCGGTGCTGGTCACGCTCGAGATCGTGCTGCTGGTCGCCTTCGCCGTCGGCGTGGTGGCCCGGCGCGGCGTCGGCTCGCTCGACGTCGGCGCCAGCTTCGGCCCGCACGCGGTGATGGCGGGGGCACCCGGGATCGCGATCATGTTCGCGATCGCCTGCATGTTCGGCTTCGAGTCCACCGCGATCTACGCCGCCGAGGCCAAGGACCCGCGCCGCACGGTCCCGCGAGCGACGTACGCCGCCGTCGTGGCGGTCGCGATCTTCCTCGCCGCCCTCACCTGGATGCTGGTGGTCTACTACGGCCCGGGCAAGGTCCAGGGCGCCGCCCTCGCGGCCCTGCAGGGCGACCCGTCGGCCTTCGCCGTACGTCCGCTGGACGACGTCCTCGGCGGGTGGGCCGGCACCGCGGCCAGCGTGCTGCTGTGCACCTCGCTCTTCGCCGGCATCCTCGCCTTCCACAACATGATCACCCGCTACTTCCACGCGATGGCGGGTGCCGGGATCCTGCCGGCGGCGCTGGCCCGCACGAACCGCCACCTGGCACCGGCGACGGCCTCGCTCGTGCAGACCCTCATCGCGGGCGTCGTGGTGGCCGCCTTCGCGCTCGGCGGACAGGACCCCGTCGCCACCCTCTTCAGCTGGTTCGCCGGCCTCGCGGTGGCGGCCTTGGTCGTGCTCTACGTGCTGACCTCGGCCTCGGTGGTGGTCTTCTTCCGCCGGACCCGCCTCGAGACCAACCTCTGGACCACGCTCGTCGCTCCGGTGCTCTCCGCGCTGCTGATGGTCGGCGTGCTGGCCATGGTGGTGACCAACTTCGGCGTCCTCACCGGCGGCACCGGCCTGACGCTGTGGCTGCTGCTCGGCTCGGTGCCGATCGCCTTCGTCGCCGGCGTCCTGCGTGCCTCGGCGCGCCGCGCCGCGGACCCCGGGCTGCCCGGCGTTCCCGAGCTGGCCTGACCGCCCCCGACCTCCTCCGTTTTCCCGTTCACGTCTTCACAGGAGCACCACCCATGACCTCCGACGTCCTCGACATCGCCGCGACCAGCGCTCCCGACGCCGCGCCGCGCCACCCCCTCGCCGCGCTCACCGCCGCCGAGATCGACCGCACCCGCGAGATCCTCGCGGAGGCCGGCCTGATGGCGGCCGACTCCCGCGTCTCGTACGTGATGCTGCGCGAGCCGGAGAAGGCCGACGTGTTCGGCTGGGACGGCGTCGCCCCGATCGCCCGCGAGGTCAGCCTGTTGCACACCGCGCTGGACGACCTGACGGTCAGCGCCGTGGTCGTCGACCTCGGCGCGGGCCGGGTCGTCTCGCGTGAGCTGCTCGACACCAGCCGGGACGGCTTCGGCCCCTGCCTGGACGAGGACTACCCGCTCGTCGACCAGATCGTGAAGGCCGACGAGGCGTGGTGCGGGGCGGTCCGCAAGCGCGGCGTCGCCGACATCGACAAGGTCCGCCCGGTCCCGCTCTCCGCGGGCGTCTTCGGGTACGAGGACGAGGTCGGTCACCGCATCTACCGGGTGCTCAGCTTCTACGAGCCCGAGCCGGGCGCGATGGTCTGGGCACACCCGGTCGGCGGCGTCATCGCGCACGTCGACGTCACCGCGGGCAAGGTGCTGCGGGTCGTGGAGACCGACGTCGAGCACATGCCCACCGAGTCGGGCGACTACCTCGACCCGGAGGTCCGCGGGCCCGAGCGCACCGACCTCAAGCCGATCTCGATCACCCAGCCCGAGGGCGTCTCGTTCAGCGTCGAGGACGGCGTGCTGGAGTGGCAGAACTGGAAGGTGCGCCTCGGCTTCAACGGCCGCGAGGGCCTGACGCTGCACCAGCTCTCCTTCAGCGACCGCGGCGAGGAGCGCCCGGTGCTCTACCGGGCCTCGGTCTCCGAGATGGTGGTCAACTACGGCGACCCCGGTCCCACCCACGGCTGGCAGAACTACTTCGACTTCGGCGAGTACCAGTTCGGCCGCCTCGCCAACTCCCTCGAGCTCGGCTGCGACTGCCTCGGCGAGATCACCTACCTCGACGCCACCGTCGTCGACGACTTCTGCGTGCCGCAGACGATCCGCAACGCGATCTGCATCCACGAGGAGGACTACGGCGTCCTGTGGAAGCACGCCGACATCTTCAGCGGCACCTCCGAGACCCGGCGCCAGCGTCGCCTGGTGATGTCGTTCTTCGGCACGGTCGGCAACTACGACTACGGCTTCTACTGGTCGCTCTACCTGGACGGCACCGTCGACCTCGAGGTCAAGGCCACCGGCATCCCGTTCCCGTCGGGCCACGACGGCGTCGACCCGTACTTCAATGCGATGGCCCCCGGCCTGGGCGCGCCGGTGCACCAGCACCTGTTCTCCGCGCGGCTCGACTTCACCGTCGACAGCATCCGCAACCACGTCGAGGAGCTCGACGCGGTCTCGGTGCCGGTCGGGCCCGACAACCCGTGGGGCAACGCGATCGCGCGCACCTCGACGCGGCTCACCGGCGAGCAGATGGCCCGCCGTACCGCCGCCAACGACCGCAACCGGGTCTGGACCGTCTCCAGCTCGGAGCGGACCAACCGGTTCGGCCACCCCACCGGCTTCGTGCTCCAGCCCGAGGGCCAGCCCACGCTCCTGGCCGCCGAGGACTCCTCGATCTCGCGCCGGGCCGCGTTCGCCCGCCACCACCTGTGGGTCACCCGGTACGACCGCGACGAGCTGTGGCCCTCGGGCTACACCGTCAACCAGAACCCCGGCGGCGCGGGCCTCCCGGCGTACGTCGCGGGCGACCGCGCGCTGGACGGCGAGGACGTCGTCCTGTGGCACACCTTCGGCCTGACCCACTTCGTGCGGCCGGAGGACTGGCCGATCATGCCGGTCGACTACGCCGGCTTCAAGCTGCGCCCGCACGGCTTCTTCGACCGCAACCCCACCCTCGACGTGCCGGACCTGAACAAGGGCACGTGCCACGGCTCGTCGACCGAGTCCACGCAGGACAGCCCCGGTGGCTGTGGCTGCGGCTGCTGAACACACCCACCGATCTCGGCGACCCCTAGGAGAAGCAGTGAACACCCCTGAGCTCACCACCTCGATGTACCTCGCCGGCGAGTGGACGGCCGGCGCTGGCGGTCTGATCGAGGCGATCAACCCCAGCACCGGAGAGCCGCTCGCCAAGATCGCGGCCGCGGGCGTCGAGGACGTCGACCGTGCGGTCGCCGCCGCGACCGACGCGCTGCGCGGCTCGTGGGCCGCGGTGCCGCCCTCGCAGAAGGGGGTGCTGCTCAACCGCCTCGCCGACCTGGTCGAGCGCGACGCCCAGACCCTCGCCGCACTCGAGTCCCTCGACATGGGTACGCCGTTCGGCTTCGCCCAGGCGCTCTTCGTCCCGAACCTGACCGCCTCGCTGCGCTACTACGCCGGCTGGGCCGACAAGATCAACGGCGACCTGATCAGCTCCGACGGCTACTTCGGTGCGCCGACGCACTCCTACACCCGTCGCGAGCCGGTCGGCGTGATCGCGGCGATCGTGCCGTGGAACTCCCCGCTGATGATCCTCGGCTGGAAGCTCGCCCCGGCCCTCGCGACCGGCAACACCGTGATCGTGAAGCCGGCCGAGGACGCCTCGCTCTCGATCCTGCACCTCGCGAAGCTGATCGAGGAGGCCGGCTTCCCGGCGGGCGTGGTCCAGGTGCTGCCCGGCATCGGCGAGGTCGCCGGCGCCGCGCTCGCCAGTCACCGCGGCGTGCACAAGGTCAGCTTCACCGGCTCGACCGAGGTCGGCCGCGAGATCCTGCGCAACTCGGCCAGCAACTTCAAGCGCACCACCCTGGAGCTGGGCGGCAAGTCGCCGCAGATCGTCTTCGGTGACGCCGACCTCGACGCGGCGATCCCCGGCCTGGCGATGGGCCTGTTCGCCAACTCCGGCGAGGTCTGCGCGGCCGGCACCCGGGTCTTCGCCCACCGCTCGGTCTACGACGCCGTCATCGACGGGCTCAAGGGCGCGGCCGCCGCGCAGGTGCTCGGCGACCCGTTCGACGCCGCCACCACGATGGGTCCGCTGATCAACGCGGCCCAGCGCGAGCGGGTGCTGTCGTACGTCGCGAAGGGCAACGCCGAGGGCGCCGACCTGGTCGCCGGCGGTGCCGCGCCCGAGCGGCCCGGCTTCTTCGTCCAGCCGACCGTCTTCGCCGGCACCAACGACCTGACGATCGCCCGCGAGGAGATCTTCGGGCCGGTCGGCACGGTGATCCCGTTCGACGACGACGCCGAGGTCGTGGCGATGGCCAACGACAACGAGTACGGCCTCGCCGCCACCGTCTGGACCCGCGACGTGGGCCGGGCGCACGGCGTCGCCGCGCAGCTGCAGGCCGGCGCGATCGGCGTCAACGGCTGGTCCCCGCTCGCCCCGCAGCTGCCCTGGGGCGGCACCAAGGCCAGCGGCATCGGCCGCGAGCTCGGCTACGAGGGCATCCTCGCCAACACCGAGGCCAAGACGGTCACGGTGGTCCTGTAGGCGTGAGCGTTGCTCTGCTCGACTCGGTCCGGGGAGGTGTGATGACCTCCCCGGATCCCGTCATGTCCCAGGCGGTCTCGCCGGTGGTGCACATCGTCGACGACGACGAGGCCCTGCGGCAGTCGCTGGTGTTCCTCTTCGAGAGCGTGGGGATCGAGGCGCTGACCTACCCCGACGCCGGCTCGTTCCTCGACGAGTTCGACCCCGCCGAGCCGGCCGTGGTGGTCGTCGACGTGCGGATGCCCGGGATGAACGGCTTCCAGCTGCAGGCCGAGCTGACCGCGCGCGGCTACCCCGCCCCGTTGGTCTTCTGCTCCGCCCACGGCGACATCCCGATGTCCGTACGCGCGCTGAGCGCGGGCGCGGTCGACTTCCTGGAGAAGCCGTACGACCACCAGCGGATGATCGACGTCGTCCAGGTCCAGCTCGAGGAGGCCCGGCGTCGCTTCGCCGAGTGCTCCGCCCGGCGCCTGCTGACGGACCGGGTGGCGACGCTCACGGCGCGGGAGCGCGAGGTGCTGGGCCTGGTGATCCAGGGCCTCTCGTCTCGCGCGATCGCCCGCGAGCTCGGCGCCAGCGCCAAGACCATCGACGTGCACCGCGCCCGGATCAAGGCCAAGACCGAGGCCGAGACGCTCGGCGTCCTGGTGCGCGACCTCCTGGTCTTCGGCGTCGAGATCTGACCCGCCCGGCGCGCACCTCGACGGAGCCACAAACGGCTGCGGCCCCCACCGGTTGGCGGGGGCCGCAGCCGTTTGTGGCTCCGTGGCGTCAGCGGAAGGCCGGCACCGTCGCCGGCTGACCCATCAGCACGGCGCCGGCGGCGTCGTACATCGCGGGGCTGAGGAACGCGTGCGACTGCGGCACCAGGGCGTCGCCGAGCAGGTGCTGCAGCGGGTGGCCGGTGAAGATCGGCGCGGTGCCGGAGATGCTGGTCACCTTGCTCACCACGTCGGCGGACACGCGCGCGAGGTGGGCGGCCGAGAGACGCAGGTGGGCGTTGACCTTGTCCGGCACCGGGCCCGCGAGTGCGGCGTCCCAGCCGTCCTCGGCGGCCTCGAGGAAGTACGCCCGGGCCGAGCGGAGCATCGCCTCGGCCTCGGCGATGCCGGTGCGGTAGTAGGGCCGGTCGGCGAGCTTCGGGGCTCCGGTGATCCCGGCCCGGCCGGCGCCGATCTCCTCGGCGAAGTCCAGGGCCGCGCGGGCCGCGCCGGCCGCCGTGACCGAGAGCGCCTGGGCGGCGTACGTGATCGTCGGGTAGCGGTAGATCGGCTCGTCGATCGTGGGTGCGCCACCGCGGATGAACGTGCGGCTCGTCGGCACCTCGACGTTGTCCAGGACCAGGTCGAAGGAGCCGGTGCCGCGCATGCCGACGACGTCCCAGTCCTCGACGATCTCGATCTGGGCGGGGTCGACGAGGGCGCCGCGCGGCTTGCCGCTGGTGGAGTCGTCGCCGGGGATGCCGACGCAGATCACCTCGGCCGCCTTGCACCCGCTGGCGAACTTCCAGCGGCCGCTCACCGAGAAGCCGCCCTCGATCGGGAGGGCCTCCTGGATCGGGAAGAGCGCTCCGGCGAAGACCAGGTCGGGTCCGTCGGCGTACAGCTCCTCCAGGGTGCTCTCGGGGAGCGAGCCCAGGTAGGAGGACTGGCAGCCGAAGCTGGCCACCCAGCCGGCCGACGGGTCGACCGTCGAGATCTCCTCGATCAGGCGCAGGAACTCGGCCGGGCGGAGCGGGTCGCCGCCGAAGCGCTTCGGCGTGGCGGCACGGTAGATGCCGATCTCCTTGAGCCGCGCGACGAAGTCGGCCGGGACGTAGCGCTGGGCGTGGAACTCCTCGCGGCGCGCACGCAGCTCGGTCAGGACGTCGTCCATCGTCGCGGGCTTCGGGCCGACGCCCGGGCGGACGTCGGCTTGGATCTGGGTCATCACCGCTCCTGTGAGTCGTAGGTCACTCGAATCTAGGAAAGCGGGGCGCTGCGGTGAATCGGGACTTGTGCGCGCTGACCTAGGGGAATTCTTCAGTGATCGGCCCGGGGGAGGGTGGCGGTTCGCTGAGCGATCCGCGACGGTTGGGTGGCGTGGCTCACGGCCGGATACTCGCGATCACGCGTACGGCGCCACGCCCACCCCGACCGGAAGGAGCCGCGATGTCGATCTCCGCCGGCCCCGCCCCGCGGTGTCGTCCCGAGCTGCTGCCCCGCCTCGCGGTGGTGGCCTCGATCGGATGCCTCGTCGCCCACCTCGCGCTGCTCGCGACGACTCGTGGGGCGATGCTGACCATGACGCTCTCGATGCTGGCCCTCTCGCTGGTGTGCGCGACCTGCTCGCTGCGGACCTGGCGCCGGCGCTGCTCCGACACCGAGCTCACCCTGATGTCCGGTATCGGCCTGTGCATGGTGACGGTCCACCTGGCGATGAGCTCGCCGCCGGCCGACGGCGCGGCGATGTCCGGGATGTCCGGGATGTCTGGGATGCCGGGCATGGCCATGTCGGGAGCGCGCGGCGGCGGCCCGGTCCCCGGCGCTGCCGACCTGCTGATGCACGGCGGCTTCGTCCTCGCCCTGGCCGCCGCCGTCCTGGCCGGGATCACGCTCGTCCGCCGGGGGATGGCGGCCCGCTGAAGGGGCTGCTCCCTCGGTCGCCCCGGCCTACCGGGGCCGGCCCTCACCGCAGGGACCCGCCGTCCCGATCGACCGCCGTCAGGAGCGCCGGGACGCGCGGACCCTGCCGACGACGCTCCCAGCACCGGCGAGGAGAGCGCCCAGCAGAGCCAGGGCGAGCAGGACCAACGCGACTTCCGCCAGCAGGGGCAGGATCGACACGCTCGTGGGGTTCTTCCACGGCGACTCGGCGCCGAGGTGTGTGCTCGATAGTCCGGGACGTTCTGGCTGGGTGGATCGCCGCTGGGGCAGCCGCATCGTCCCGGACTATCGGGGGCTCAGTCGAAGGCGGCGACCAGCGCGGTGTCGACGCCGATCTCGCCGTACTTCTGCGCGCCGCCGGGCGTGCCGATCGCGGCGTCGCGACCGTCCAGCACGACGGTGAAGAAGTCGCGCGAGTCCTCCAGGAAGACCGCCTTCGCCGGGTCCTTGCGCACCAGCCGGTCGACCTGGATCGCTCCCACGGGGCACTCCACCTCGCACGCGCCGCAGTCGATGCACTCGTCGGGGTTGATGTAGCTCTTGCGGTCGCCCTCGTAGATGCAGTCCACGGGGCACACGTCGACGCAGGAGCGGTCGAGGATGTCGATGCAGTCGGCGCCGATGACGTAGCTCATGACGGGTTCCTTCGGGGTAGGCGGATCAGTGCTCGGTCGAGTGACCGGGGAAGAGGGTGAGCTCGGGGTCGAGGTCGACGGCGACGTGGTTGATCGCGGTGGCGACCTCGCCGAAGCCGACCGACATCAGCCGGACCTTGCCGGGGTACTCCGTGACGTCGCCGGCGGCGTACACGCGCGGCAGGTTGGTGCGCATCGACCGGTCCACCACGACCGAGCGGGCCTGGAGCTCCAGGCCCCACTCGCGCAGCGGGCCGAGGTCGCTGATGAAGCCGAGTGCGGCGATGACGTGGTCGGCGGCGACCACGGTCTCGGTGCCGTCCTTGGCTCGGACGGTGACCTTCTCCAGTCGGCCCGCGGCGGCGTCGCCGTGCAGGGCGACGACCTCGGAGTCGGTGTGGATCGCGGCGCTGCTCGCCTGCACCCGGGCCAGCGTGGCCGCGTGGCCGCGGAAGGCGGCCCGCCGGTGCACCAGCGCCACCGAGGAGGCGATCGGCTCGAGCGCGTCGGCCCAGTCCAGGGCGCTGTCGCCGCCGCCGACGATCACGACGTCCTGGCCGGCGTGGGCGGACGGGTCGAGCACGAAGTACGAGAGCGCGGAGCCGACCCACTCCTCGCCGCAGCCGAGCGCGCGCGGCGTCGGCGTGCCGATGCCGGCGGTGATCACCACCGCGCCGGCGGCGATGACGGTGCCGTCGTCGAGGGTGACGACCGGGGCTCCCCCCACGTGCTCCAGGGCCACCGCCTGCCGCCCGAGGAGGTACGTCGGCTGGTAGGCCGCGGCCTGCTGCTCGAGCGCGGCGACGAAGTCGCGGCCGCGGATGCCGGGGATCGCCGCGACGTCGCGGATCTCCTTCTCCGGGTAGAGCGCCATCACCTGGCCGCCGGCCTGGGGCAGCACGTCGACCACGACGGTGGACAGGCCGCGGAACCCGGCGCAGTAGGCGCCGTAGAGACCGGCCGGGCCGCCGCCGAGGATGAGGACGTCGGTGGTGAGCGTGGATGCGGGCGCTGCCATGAGGAACCTCCGGCTGGTGGTGCGTGCGGGTCGTCGGTGGGCCGGGATCGGCCGTGAGTAGCCGGGAACCTAGGCATCCGTGACGGCGTCGTCGCGCCTCCTGGACCGCTGAGCGGACCATCGGAGCAAAGAGGTGCCTCGGTTCGCTGAGCGGACCAGGCTCGTTGTTCCCGACGTCCCGGCGATGGTCTGCTCCCGCAACCCCAGCACCGACAAGGGAGCAGATCGTGACTGACACCACCGACACCACCGCGACGCCGGCCGGCGACCCGGCGCAGGAGCGCGCGGCCGCTCGAGCCGCCGCCCGCGCGGCCCGGCTCGCTGCCCGCGCAGCGGGTGAGAAGGCGAGCGACAAGCCCGAGCCGCACCGCGCCGGCCGCCTGCCCGGTCGTCAGGACTGGTCCAGCTGGCCGCACTACCAGGCGGCGTCCGCGGGCTTCCGCGGCTACTGGTACCCGGTCTGCTTCGTCGACCAGGTCGGCGAGAAGCCGCACAAGGTCCGGCTGCTCGGGGAGGACCTGTTCATCATCCGCGACCGCGGGAAGATCTACGGGATGAAGGACCGGTGCCCGCACCGCGGCGTCCCGCTCAGCTACGGCAACAAGCAGTTCCCCGGCACCGTCTCCTGCGTCTACCACGGCTGGACCTTCGACCTGGAGAACGGCGACCTGGTCGCCGCGATCACCGACGGCCCGAAGTCGCCCATCTGCGGCAAGGTCCGCCAGCCGACGTACGACGTCGAGGAGCGCCTCGGCATGGTCTGGGTCTACATCGGCGACGGCGAGCAGCCGCACCCGATCGACGAGCAGCTGCCCGAGGAGCTGGTCTCCAACCCGGCCGTGCTCGGTCAGCGCATCCAGCCGCGCGAGGGCAACTGGCGCTTCGCCTGCGAGAACGGCTACGACGAGGGGCACGCGAAGTACCTCCACCGCACCGCGCTGTGGCGCCTCTTCAAGGCGATGCCGGTCTGGAACGACACCAAGATCGTCAAGCGCGGTCGCTGGATCTACCGCGTGCAGGAGTCCCAGCACTGGGAGGGCGACTTCCCCGGCCTCGGCACCTGGACCGGCAAGGCCTGGTACAAGAAGAAGCCCTCGACCAAGGTCTCCAACATCGGCAACACCGGCTCCGCGGTCGAGCCCAACCCGGTGATCGCCGCACAGGAGTTCCCCGGCTTCGCCTCGGTGAGCATGCCGGGCGTGCTGCGGATCGCCTATCCGACCTTCATCCACTACGAGTTCTACGTCCCGGTGGACGACGACAACCACCTGTACGTCGGCGTGATGGCCAACTTCGACACCGGCCTCAAGGGCCTCGCGTTCTACCCCAAGTACCTGGGCTTCGTCCGGTGGCTCTTCCACGGCCAGTTCTCCGGGCAGGACAAGTGGATGGTCGAGGTGACCGACGCCCCGCCGGAGAAGCTCTACCGCCCCGACGACGCGCTGCTGCAGTGGCGCAAGCTCGCCGAGGACGTCACCGAGGAGCGCAACGACCGGCTCAAGGAGCAGGGCATCGAGCCGTTCGACCCCTCGACGTGCGAGAGCCCGGGCGTGGCGAAGGTGAAGGTGCAGGCCTGATGGGGCGGATCGTGCTCGGCGTCGGGGCCTCCCACTCCACGCTGATGAACACCCACTGGGACAAGGTCGTCCACACCGACCGGGCCGAGGCGTTCCGCGCCGCGCTCGGCGTGGCCCGCGACCGGATCGCCGAGGCCGACCCGGATGTGGCGATCATCGTCGGCTCCAACCACTTCCGCGGCTTCTGGCTCGACCTGATCCCGGCGTTCACGATGGGCGTCGGGGAGGTCAACGCCGCCGGCGACGGCGGTACGCCGAAGGGTCCCCAGCACGTCACCCCCGCGACCGCACAGGCCCTCGCGACCTCGCTGGTCGAGGGCGGCACCGAGGTGGCGATCTCGGCGCGGCTGCAGATCGACCACGGCCAGTCGCACGCGATCCAGTACCTCCTCGAAGGCCTCGACGTGCCCGTCGTGCCGCTGGTCGTGAACGTCTTCGCCGCGCCGCTGCCGACGATGCCGCGCTGCGTCGAGGTCGGTCGCCAGCTCGCCGCCGCTGTCGCCGCGCTCCCCGAGGAGACCCGGGTCGTCGTGATCGCCTCCGGCGGCCTCTCCCACCAGCTGCCGTGGCCCAGCGACTGGACCGACCCCGAGGGCGACGACGAGGCCTTCCTCGTCGAGGCCTGGCTGAACGGCCGCGGCGAGTGGGAGCGCTACGACAAGCGCCGCCGCGAGATCATCGTCGCCGCCCAGCCGACCATCTTCGAGGAGTTCGACGAGGGCTTCCTCGCCGACCTGGAGAACGGCGAGCTGGCCCCGTACGGCGAGCTCACCACCGCCCAGATCGCCGAGCGTGCCGGCAACGGCGGCCAGGAGCTGCGCACCTGGATGGTGATGGCGGCCGCCCTCGACTTCGCCCCCGGCAAGGCGCTGGCCTACAGCCCGATGCCGGAGTGGCTCACCGGCATGGGCGTCGCACTCATCGAGCCCGACCCGGCTTCCACCGCCGCATCCACCCCCACGACCGGAGGAGACAGATGACCGCCACCATCGAGGCGCGACCCGCCCCCGCGGCCGGCCCCGCGCCGGAGAGCAGGTACGCCGACGCCGCGGGCGTCCGCTACCACTACCTGGAGCTCGGCACCGGCCCGGACACGCTCCTGCTGCACGGCGGCGGGCCGGGCTGCACCGGCTGGAGCGACTTCGGCCCGGTGGCGCCGTACTTCGCCCGCGACCGGCACGTCGTCATCCCCGACCTGCTGCAGTACGGCAAGTCGGAGAAGTGCCGCATCACCGGCCCGATGTGGGACTTCCACGCCACCAAGCTGGTGGCGCTGATGGACACCCTGGGCATCGAGCGCGCCGACCTGATCTGCAACTCGTGGGGCGGCACCCAGGCGCTCGCCCTCGCCGCCCGCTACCCCGACCGGGTCGGCTCGCTGGTCGTCACCGGCAGCATGCCCGTGTTCTACGGGCCGCTGTCCCCGCTGCCCGAGAACGGCCACCGGGGCCGCCGGGCCCGCGACGTCTACTACGGCGGCGAGGAGGGGCCGACGCGGGAGAAGATGCGCGAGCTGATCACCCGTCTGGAGTGGTACGACGGCGCACGCCTGCCCGAGGAGACCCTCGAGATGCGCTGGCAGCAGAGCCTGGACGCCGGCGAGCGCGAGCTGGCCGCGATGTCGGACTCGCCGCGCGGCGAGTGGCAGGACCTGACCGAGGAGCTCGGCCGGGTCGAGGCGCCGACGCTGTTCGTCTGGGGTCGTGAGGACGCCTTCCTCACCCCCGACTACCCGATGATGCTCAGCCGGATGGTCAAGCGCGGCAACCTGCACCTGATGGACCACGCCTCCCATCACCTCCAGGAGGAGGAGCCCGGCGCCTACCACGCCGTGGTCGACGGCTTCCTCAAGGCGGTCGCCCTGCGCTCGGAGGGTGGTGCCCGATGAAGGCCAGGCTGCTCGTCCTCACCGGCTTCGGACTGGTCGTGGCCGCCCTCGGCCTGGCCAGCCGCCGGATCGCCGCGCACCAGGCGGTCCTGCCCGAGGTCACCACCAGGATCAACACCCGGGTCACCCGGATCAACCAGCGCTGAAGGAGCACCACATGACCACGATCTGGAACGAGCTCGCCGACACCGAGTTCTCCCTGAGCCACGTCGACGCCGGCGGCATCCCGACCCGGGCGCTGCAGATGGGCGCCGGGGACGAGCACGTCATCTTCCTGCACGGCACCTCCGGCCACCTCGAGGCGTTCGCGCGCAACCTGCGTCCGCACGCCGAGCGCTACCGCTGCCACGCGATCGACATGCTCGGCCACGGCTACACCGGCAAGCCGGACTTCCCGTACGAGATCCCGCGCTACCGCGACCACCTGCTCGCCTACATGGACGCCCAGGGCATCGAGAAGGCGCATATCGTCGGCGAGTCGCTCGGCGGCTGGGTCGGGGGCCGTACGGCGATCGACGCCCCGGACCGGATCGCCTCGCTGCAGCTGCTCTGCGCGGGCGGCACGGTGGCCAACCCCGAGGTGATGGAGCGGATCCGCACCAGCACGCGGCGTGCCGTGGAGACCGACGACATCGAGCTGACGCGCACCCGGATGCGGCTGCTGATGGCCGACCCGGTCAACGCCACCGAGGAGCTCGTCGAGGTCCGGCACGCGATCTACCACGCGCCCGACTTCGTCGCGAACATCGACAACCTCCTGTGTCTGCAGGGCATGGAGGTGCGGCTGCGCAACATCCTCACGCCCGAGGAGCTGGCCAAGATCACGGTGCCGACGCTGGTCGTCTGGGGTCGCAACAACCCGTTCGGCGACGTGCCGGAGGCGGCCGCGATGCACGACGCGATCGCCGGCTCCGAGCTGGTCCTGTTCGACGAGTGCGGCCACTGGCCGCAGCACGAGAAGGCCGACGAGTACAACGAGCTCAGCCTGGGCTTCCTCGCCAAGAACCCCGCCTGACCGTGTCCTCGCACGAGGCCGCCGTGGCGGCGGTCATGGAGCACGTCACCCGCGAGCGGCTGCTCGAGGCGGTGGTCGGGCTGGTGGAGCACGCCAGCCCGACCGGCGCCGAGCGGCCGCTCGCGGCGTGGGTGGCCAGCGCCCTTGCCGGTGACCGGGTGCGGGCCCACACCCAGGTGATCGACGAGCGCCAGGCCAACGCGGTCGCGGTGCTCGCCGGCACGGCCAACGGGCCGACGACGCTGCTCTATGCGCCGATCGACACCTTCACCACCGGCTCACAGGAGTACGACGTGCCCGGCGCGTCGGCCACGATGCGCGCGGACATGGTGCCGCGTGCGGTCGTCGAGGGTGAGGTCGTGCAGGGCCTGGGCGCGGGCAACCCCAAGGGCCATGCCGCCTGCGTGCTGGTCGCGCTGGCGGCGATGGCCGACTCCGGCCTCGAGCCGGCGGGCGACGTGGTCGCCGCCTTCGGCGCCGGCGGGATGCCGGCCTTCGCGATCGAGGGTCTCGGCACGCCGGGCCGCACCAACACCGGCCACGGCGTCGGCGCCGGCTTCCTGCTGGAGCGCGGCTTCACCACCGACGCCGCGGTGATCGCCAAGCCGGGCTGGGCGGTCTCGCACGAGGAGGTCGGCCTGGTGTGGCTCGACGTCGTCGTACCGGGCCTGCACACCTACGCCGGGAGCCGGCACCGGCTGCCGTATCGCAACGCCGTCGCGCTGGCCGGGGTGGTCGCCCAGCGGCTCGAGGAGTGGCTGGAGGGCTACGCCGAGCGGCACGAGCACGAGACGATGCGACCGCAGGGGGTCGTCTCGTCCGTGCAGGGCGGCCTGGAGCACCTGGCCGCCTCGACCGCTGCCTCGGTGCGCCTGCGGCTGGACCTGCGGCTCACCACCGAGCAGACGCCTGCCGGGGTGACCCGAGAGGTGCGCGCGTTCGTGGAGCGGCTGAGCGAGGAGCTCGATGCGGCGATCACGGTGACCCAGGTGGCGGCCATCCCGGCCACCCACACCGACCCCGACGAGGCGGTGGTCCGCGCGACCGTCGCCGCCTGGGAGGCCGTGGCCGGTGAGCCGCACCGCCCGATCCCGGGCAACAGCGGCGCCACCGACGCCAACGTGCTGCGGATGCGCGGCGTGCCGACCGCGCGGGTCGGGATGCCGAAGGTGACGCGCGGGCTGCAGGGCGAGGAGGTCGACTTCACCCTGGGGATGAACCTGGTGGACCTGCGCGAGATGCGACGGCTGGTGGAGATACTGGTGCGCACAGTGCTCACGTTGCAGGAGCCCTGAGGGAAGGGATCCACCGAAGGTGACCGACGTACGACCGCGACCCTACGGCGAGGGACGCGGCAGCGGTGCGAACAGCGTGCTCGGCAAGGCGCGACTCATCCTGGAGTGCTTCGAGCTCGACGAGGTCGAGCTGTCGCTCTCGGAGCTGTCGCGGCGCACCGGCATCTCGAAGGCGTCGGTGCACCGGCTCGCCCAGGAGCTGCTCGACTGGGGCATGCTCGAGCGGGCCGGGCAGGAGTACCGCCTCGGCCTGCGTGCCTTCGAGCTCGGCAGCCGCGTCCCGCGCTTCCGGGTGCTGCGCGACAGCATCCGGCCGATGATGGAGAGCGTCTTCTTCGCGACGAAGGAGACCGTGCACCTCGCCGTACGCGACGGGCTCGACGTGCTCTACCTGGAGAAGGTCGCCGGCGGGCCCCAGGCCACCCGGGCCTCCCGGATCGCCGGCCGGATGCCGCTGCACTCCACGGCCACCGGCAAGGTGCTCCTGGCCTACTCCCCGCCCACCCTGCTCGACGAGGTGGTCGCGCGCGGGCTGACCCGATCCACCCCGGCGACGATCGTGATGCCGGGCGTGCTCGCCGAGCAGCTGCGCGCCGTCCGCGAGCAGGGGTACGCCGTGGAGAAGGAGGAGACGACCGCCGGCTACGTGTCGGTCGCCGTGCCGCTCACCGGCAGCAGCGGGATCGTCCTCGCGGCCGTCTCGATCACCGCGCCGGCCTTCCGGGCCGACGTCCCGCGCTTCGTGAAGGCGCTGACCGCCGTCTCGGAGCGGGTCGCCACCCTCGATCACCTCAACTGAGCAGGGCCGCGCCCGGGCCGACTCAAGAAATCACCTAGGGCGATGGGTGAAAGTGACGCTGCTGCGCGGACCGGCGCCGAACATAGCGTGCCTCACACCCGCCCGGACCTGTCGCGACACCGTCGCTGACGAGGTCGGGCCTGCTCTAAGGAGTATTGAATGTCGAGCAACGCGACCGGTCTCCGGGGCTCGATCGGTGTCATCGGGATCGTCTTCCTGGTGGTCGCTGCGGCCTCGCCGCTGACCACCGTGGCCGGCTCCCTCCCGGTGATGATCGCCCTCGGTAACGGGGCAGGCGCCCCGCTGACCTATCTGATCGCCGCACTGGTGCTGCTGCTCTTCAGCGTCGGCTATGCCGCGATGAGCAGCCGGATCACCGACGCCGGCGCGTTCTACGCCTACGTGACCCAGGGCCTGGGCCGCCGGCTCGGGATCGGGGCGGCAGCCCTGGCCCTGTTCGCGTACGCGACGATCCAGGCGGGCGTCTACGGCCTCGCCTCGGCGACGGTCGAGGGACTCGTCGTGCAGTACGGCGGCCCGGACCTGCCCTGGTGGCTCTGGGCCTTCGTGATGATGGCCCTGGTCGGCCTCGTCGGCTATCGCAACATCAGCCTGGGCGCGGGGCTCCTCGGCGTCCTGCTCGCCCTCGAGATCGTGGCCATCGTCGCGCTGACGATCGCGGTCTTCGCCCAGGGCGGCGCACACGGCATCGACGCCGACTCGTTCAAGCCCTCGACGTTCTTCTCCGGCTCGCCGGGCATCGGGATGATGTTCGCGATCGGATCGTTCGTCGGCTTCGAGGCCACGGCCATCTACAGCGAGGAGGCGCGCAACCCCAAGCGCACCGTGCCGCTGGCGACCTACGTCGCGATCATCGTGATCGGCGTCCTGTACGCCGTGGCGAGCTGGGCGGTCGTGCTGGCCTTCGGCAGCGACCAGGTCTCGGGCGCCGCCGCCCAGGACACCGCGGGGCTCACCTTCGACGCCGCGTCCCGGTTCATGGCTCCGTGGACCTCGGACGCCATGCAGATCATGCTGGTCACCAGCCTGTTCGCGACCCTGCTGGCCTTCCACGGCGCGATCTCGCGCTACGTCTTCGCGCTGGCCCGCGCCGGCTACGCCCCGCGGGGTCTGGCCGCCGTCCACCCCAAGCACGGCTCGCCGCACGCCGGCTCGCTGCTGCAGACGGGCTCGGCCGCGGTCCTGGTCGCCATCTTCGCGATCGCGGGGGCCGACCCGGTGCTCCAGCTGTTCACCTGGATGGCGGGGGTCGCGATCGTCGCGATCCTGGTCCTGATGGCGCTGACCAGCGTGGCGATCGTGGCGTACTTCCGCCGTACCCGGGTCGACACCCGGCTCTGGCAGACGGTGGTCGCGCCGGTGCTCGGCGGGTTGGGCCTGATCGCCATCACGGCGCTGGTGATCGCCAACTTCACCACCCTGATCGGCGGGTCGAGGACGACCGCGGCGATCTTCCTGGCAGCGGTGGTCGTGACCTTCCTGGTGGGCGTCCTGATCGGCGGCAAGCGGGTCGATCAGCCGCTCAACGTCGTCACCGACGACGCCGATGGTGCCGCCGATGATCCAGACGGGGCCGACGAGCTCGACCCCACGCCCGTCCCCTGATCCACCCCTCACGAGAGGACCCCTCATGACCCACGATCGCCTCCTGCAGCGCCGCTTCGACGTCCTGGGACGCAACGCCCCCCTGTTCTACGACCGGCCGGTGCAGCTCGTCGCAGGAGACGGTGTGTGGGTCACCGACGCCGACGGGCGGCGGTACCTCGACGCGTACAACAACGTGCCCCATGTGGGGCACTGTCACCCCCACGTCGTCGAGGCCGTCGCCCGCCAGGCTGCCACCCTCAACCTGCACACCCGCTACCTCCACGAGCTGGTGATCGAGTACGCCGAGCGGCTGACGGCGACCCTCGCCGAGCCGCTCGACACCGCGATCTTCACCTGCTCGGGCAGCGAGGCGAACGAGCTGGCGCTGCGGATGGCCCGCTTCGCCACGGGCAGGCGCGGGATCGTGGTGAGCGACTTCAGCTACCACGGCAACACCGCGACCCTGGGGTCGCTGACCACCTGCTTCCCGGTGGTCGAGGAGTTCCCCGACTGGGCCCGGGCGGTCCGCGTACCGGACCCGCGCCACGACGGCGCGGGCCTGACCGAGACCGAGCTGGCCGACCGCTACGTCGCCGACGTCCTCGAGGCGGTCCGCTCGCTGGAGGAGGCCGGACACGGCGTGGCCGCGATCCTGATCGACTCGTTCTTCGCCAACGAGGGCCTGCCCGACCCCGTGCCCGGCTACGTCCGGCGCGCGGTCGAGGCGGTCCGGGCATCCGGCGGCCTGTTCGTGTGCGACGAGGTGCAGGCCGGGTTCGGCCGTACGGGCGCGGCGATGTGGGGCCACGAGCTGGTCGGCGTCGTCCCCGACATCGTCACGATGGGCAAGCCGATGGGCAACGGCCACCCCCTGGCCGGCGTGGTCGCGGGCAACGACCTGGTGTCCGGCTTCCAGGCGGCCTCGACGTACTTCAACACCTTCGGCGGCAACCCGGTCTCCGCGGCCGCCGGCATGGCAGTGCTCGACGTGCTGGAGCAGGAGCAGCTGCAGCAGAACGCGCTCCGGGTCGGGGGCTACGTCCGCGAGGGGTTGGAGAAGCTCGCCGTGCGCCACGACGTGGTCGGCGGCGTACGGGGGCGTGGTCTCTTCTTCGGCATCGACATCGAGGTCGACGGCCGACCGGCTCCGGACCTCACCAAGCACGCGGTCAACCGGATGCGGGAGGACGGTGTCCTGCTGAGCCGGATCGGTCGCTACGACAACGTGCTCAAGATGCGCCCGCCGCTGGTCTTCTCCGAGGCCGACGCCGACATCCTGCTCGGCACGCTCGAGGACGTGCTGGTCGCGCTGTGAGCGACCAGAGCATCCTGGACGGGCTGACCCGGCTCGCCCACGCGGCCGGCGAGCACTGGGACGGCGGCTTCCACGACATCGCGCTGGTCAAGCACCGCGAGAACGCGGTCTTCTCGGCCCGCCGCGCCGACGGCACGCCGGTCGCGATCCGGCTGCACCGGGAGGGTTACCACTCCGCGGCCGCGCTGCACTCCGAGCTCGCCTGGATGCGGGCGCTGGGTGACACCGGGGCCGTCGAGGTCCCCGCGGTGGTGCCGGCGACCGACGGCCGGCTGGTGGTCGAGGTGGTGGACGTTGTGCCCGGCGATCCGCACCGGGTTCGGCAGGTCTCGGTGCTCGGCTGGCTCGCCGGCACCCCCGCCGGCACCTCGGAGGGCGGGGCCGCGCTCGCCGAGGCGGACATGACCCGGCTCTACCGCGACGCCGGCGCCCTGGCCGCGCGCCTGCACGACCACGCCTGCGGATGGAGCCCGCCCAGCGACTTCACCCGGCACGCCTGGGACGCTCCGGGGCTGGTCGGCGAGGCTCCGCTGTGGGGCAGGTTCTGGGAGTACGACGCGCTGACCGGGCCGCGGCGCGACCTGCTGGTGGCCGCACGCGACCGGGCCCGTGTGGATCTGGCACGGCTCGGCACGGACGCCTCGGCGTACGGCCTCATCCACGCCGATCTGGTGCCCGAGAACCTGCTCGATCATGGCGGTCGGCTGCAGCTGATCGACTTCGACGACGCGGGCTACGGCTGGTTCCTCTTCGAGCTGGCCACGGCGCTCTACTTCAACCGCGGGCTGGCGTCCTATCCGCAGGTGCGGCAGGCGCTGCTCGACGGCTACCGCTCCGTGCGGCCGCTGTCGCCCGCCGAGGAGGCGAGCCTGCCGCTGTTCCTCTTCCTGCGCGGGACGACCTACCTGGGCTGGGTGCAGTCGCGCCCCGGCACGGACACGGCCCGCGAGCTGGGGCCGCGCCTGATCGAGCTGGCCTGTGAGGTCGCCGAGGAGTACCTGGGCTGCTGAGAGTGCCGTCGCTCTCGGGGTGGCTGGATCTCGGGTAACACGATGTTCGCGGTGGGTAGCAGCCTGTTGCAACGCGCTGCTACCTACGTGGACATCGTGTTACCCCCCCCCGCCCGGCCCGGCAACGGGGCCCGGCCGAGCCTCAGCCGGCCACGCCGTACAGCCGGTCGCCGGCGTCGCCCAGGCCGGGGACGATGTAGCCGTGCTCGTTGAGCCGCTCGTCCATCGCCGCGGTGACGACCTTGATCGGCACCTCGATGTGGGCGGTCAGGTCGGTCAGCTTCGCGACGCCCTCAGGTGCGACGAGCAGGCAGACGCAGGTGATGTGGTCGGCGCCGCGGCTGACGAGGAAGTCGATGGCCGCGGCGAGGGTGCCGCCGGTGGCCAGCATCGGGTCGACGACGTAGCACTGCCGCCCGGACAGATCGGCGGGGAGACGCTCGGCGTACGTGGTCGCCTGGAGGGTCTCCTCGTTGCGCACCATGCCGAGGAAGCCGACCTCCGCGGTGGGCAGCAGGCGCATCATCCCCTCGAGCATCCCGAGTCCGGCGCGCAGGATCGGCACCACCAGCGGCCGCGGGGCGGCCAGGGTCGTCCCGGACATCGCGGCGACGGGCGTCTGGATGGTGATCGGGGCGACCCGGACGTCGCGGGTGGCCTCGTAGGCGAGCAGCGTGACCAGCTCGTCCGCGAGCGCGCGGAAGGTCGGGGAGTCGGTGCGCTCGTCGCGCAGGTGGGTGAGCTTGTGCGCCACCAGCGGGTGGTCGACGACGAGGGTCTCCAGGGCCATGGTCGGAACCCTACGTGACCACCTCCGTATAGGGGTTGGCCACAGCCCCTCCCTCTGTCACTCTGGATGACATGCCCGCGCAGGTTGATGGTGTCGACTTCGCCCTTGCGGTCTATCGCGAAGAGGGCGAGTGGACCGCCGAGGAGCTGGCGCACGACGTCCTCGCCGACGTCGACACGCTGGTCCACGCCCTGCGGCGCTTCCCCGGCGACGGCGGGGCGCTCGGTCTGATCGGCATCGACGAGGACTTCTTCCTGGTCGTCCGTGTCGCCGGCGCCGCGACCACGCTGCTGCTCTCCGACATCACCGCCGCCGACGAGTGGGAGATCGCGGGGGCCGCGATCGACCACCTCGGCCTGCCGTTCCCGGAGGACGAGGACGCGCCCGAGCCGGCCGGCGACCTCGCGATCCTCGCCGACATGGGGATGAGCGCGATGGACATGGGCATCCTGCTCGACGACGTCGACCTCTACCCCGACGAGATGGTCTCCGAGATCGCCCGCAAGGTCGGCTTCGGCCAGCTCTTCGACGACACCATCGGTCTCACCTCTGCATAATCACTCGCTGTGAGCGCGGTGGAGAGATGGGCGGCGCCGATGGCGACCGCCCTGGACGAGGCGCGGGCCGCGCTGGCCACCGGCGACGTTCCGATCGGCGCGGTCGTCCTCTCGCCCGAGGGCGAGGTGATCGGCCGCGGCCGCAACGTCCGCGAGGCCGACGCCGACCCGACCGGTCACGCCGAGGTGGTGGCGCTGCGCGAGGCGGCGCGTGCCCGGGGTGAGTGGCGCCTGGACGGCTGCTCGCTCGTGGTCACCCTCGAGCCCTGCACCATGTGCGCGGGTGCGATCGTGCTCGCCCGCATCCGGACCCTCGTCTTCGGCGCCTACGACGAGAAGGCCGGTGCGGTCGGCTCGCTGTGGGACGTCGTACGGGATCGGCGGCTCAACCACCGACCGGAGGTGCTCGCCGGCGTCGCCGCCGAGGAGAGCGCCGCCCTCCTGGACGGGTTCTTCCGGGCGCAGCGCTCGCCGCGCTGACTCAGTCGGTGAGGCTGACCCGTAGGTGCGCGCCGAGCGTCGAGGCGCGGGCGACCAGCTCGGGGGTGAACACCACCTGCTGGTGCCGGTGCTCGGGGTTCGAGGCCTCGTCGAGGACGAGGTCGGCGGCCGCTCGGCCGAGCTCCTGGCGCGGCTGGCGTACGGAGGTCAGCGGCACCGCCGCCGCGGCGGCGAACTCGATGTCGTCGTAGCCCACGATCGCCAGATCGTCCGGCACCCGCAGTCCGGTCGCGGTCGCCTGTTGGAGCAGCCCCAGCGCGATCAGGTCGTTGGCGCAGATCGCCGCCGAGGCGCGGCGTGAGGACGGGATGCCCGCCAGCCGCTCGCCCGCGGAGCGGCCGGAGGCGACGGTGAGGGAGTCGGCGGCGATGAGGGTGAGGTCGTCGGCCGGGAGGCCGGCGGCGGCCCAGGCCAGCCGGGCACCCTCGTAGCGGTCGGCCACCTGGCCGACGCTCAGCGAGCCACCGACGAAGGCGACCCGCCGGTGTCCCCGGTCGATGAGGTGCTCCACCGCGATCCGGCCACCGAGCACGTCGTCGACGGCGACCGAGCAGAACTGGTCGCCCTTGCGGATCCGGTCGACCACGACCAGGGGAGTGCCGCGCTGGGCGATCGCGTCGAGCAGCGAGGTGTCCGGGTCGACGGGCGTGATCAGGATGCCTTGGACGCGCTGCTGCTCGAGGTGTCCCAGATGGGTCGCCTCGCGGGTCTCGCGGCTGTCGCTGTTGCACAGGAACAGGGAGAGGTCGACCGCCTCGGCGGCGTGCTCGATGCCCTGGGCGACGTCGGTGAAGAAGGGGTTGCCGGCGTCGAGCATCACGTACGCGAGCGCTCGCGTGCGGCCCGAGCGCAGGGACCGCGCCGACTCGTTGCGGATGAAGCCGAGCTCGGCCATCGCCCGCTCGACCTTCTCGCGGGTCGAGGCCGTCACCCGGTCGGGCCGGTTGAGCACGTTCGAGACGGTGCCGAGCGAGACGCCCGCCGCAGCGGCGACGTCCTTCATCGACGCAGACGCCTGACTGGTCACCGCTCCCCCTTGCCCACTTGTTTGAAGGATTCAAACGTTTTCAACGGGCGGCTGTCAACCGACCACATCACGGATTGGTCACGGATTGAGCGCTGTTTCAGAAACCGCCCTTGACGACTGTGATCGGGGTCACCTAGTGTCCATGGCGTTCGATTAAAACGTTTCAAAGGAGTGGGCATGCCGGAATCGGCAACCAGCCCCGTGGTGCTGGAGCTGCGGGATGTCGCGAAGTCCTTCGGGTCCGTCGCGGCACTCCGCTCGGGCAGCCTCACCGTCGAGCGCGGGTCGATCCACGCACTCGTCGGCGAGAACGGCGCGGGCAAGTCGACCCTGGTGAAGATCGTCGCGGGCGTCCACCGACGCGACGCGGGGACCTTCCGCTTCCTCGGTGAGGAGGTGGACTTCGCCTCGACCGCCGCCTCGAAGGCCGCCGGCATCGCGGTGATCTACCAGGAGCCCACCCTGTTCCCGGACCTCTCGGTCACGGAGAACATCTTCATGGGCCGCCAGCCCGTGGGGCGCGGGCGCCGGATCGACCGCGGCGCGATGTACGCCGAGGCGCGCGCGCTCTTCGAGCGCCTCGGCGTCCGGATCGATCCGCGCCGGCCCGCACGCGGTCTCTCGATCGCCGACCAGCAGATCATCGAGATCGCCAAGGCCATCTCGCTCGACGCCAGCCTGCTGATCATGGACGAGCCGACCGCAGCGCTGTCCGGTGTGGAGGTCGAGCGGCTGTTCGCGGTCGCCCGCAGCCTGCGCGACGAGGGCCGCGGGCTGGTCTTCATCTCGCACCGCTTCGACGAGGTCTTCGCCCTGTGCGACACCGTCACGGTGATGCGCGACGGGGAGTACATCTCGACCGAACCGGTCGCCGAGACCACCTCGGAGGAGATCGTGTCGCGGATGGTCGGGCGCGAGGTCGCCGACCTGTTCCCGAAGACCCCCGCCACCGTGGGCGACCCGGTCCTCGAGGTCGCGGGTCTGACGTCGGCGGGTGTCTTCCACGACGTCGACCTCACCGTCCGCGCCGGCGAGATCGTCGGCCTCGCGGGCCTGGTGGGCGCCGGACGCAGCGAGATCGCCCGCGCCGTCTTCGGCGTGGACGGCTACGACTCCGGCTCGGTGCGGCTGCTGGGCCGGGCGATCCCGCGCGGCGACGTACGGGCGGCGATCCGGGCCGGGATGGCCTTCGTCCCCGAGGACCGCCGCAAGCAGGGCCTGGTGGTCGACTCCTCGGTGGCCCACAACGTCGCCGCGGTCATCCGAGGCGGTCTCGCCAGGGCCGGCATCCTGACCACCGCCGCCGAGAACCGGGCCAGCGGCCCGTGGGCCGGGCGCCTGGAGGTCAAGACCGCAGCCCTGGACATGCCGGCCACCACGATGAGCGGCGGCAACCAGCAGAAGGTCGTCATCGCCAAGTGGCTGGCCACCGAGCCCAAGCTGCTGATCATCGACGAGCCCACCCGCGGCATCGACGTCGGCACCAAGTCCGAGGTGCACCGCCTGCTCTCCGAGCTGGCCGGCCAGGGGATGGCGATCCTGATGATCTCCTCCGAGCTGCCCGAGGTGCTCGGCATGGCCGACCGCGTCCTCGTGGTGTGCGAGGGCCAGATCACCGCAGAGATCGACCGGGCCGAGGCGACGCCCGAGAAGGTCATGCACGCCGCCACCCGGGCGGCCCGACCCAACGACATCGAGCCGACGAGCTCCCTGGAGGTGCCGGCGTGACCGCCCTGACCCTGACCCCGAGCGACATCTCACCGGTACGCCGCGTGATCGGCGGTGCACTGCGCTCGCGTGAGATCGCCGTCGCGGCGGTGCTGGTGCTGGTGATCGCCGCCACCACGATCAAGAACGACCAGTTCCTCTTCGGCGCCAACGGCTGGCGCGACCTGCTCCTGACGCCGGCGATCCTGGTGATCCTGGCGGTCGGCGAGACAGCGGTGATCATCACCCGCAACGTCGACCTCTCGGTCGGCTCGGTCGTGGGCCTGACCGCCTACCTGACCGGACGGATCTTCATCGCCCACCCCGGCACGCCGGTGTTCCTGGTCTTCGTGATCGGGCTCGCCTTCGGCGGCGCGCTCGGCCTGGTCAACGGCGCGCTCGTCTCCTTCGGCAAGGTGCCGGCGCTGGTGATCACCCTCGGCACCCTCTACATCTACCGCGGCATCTTCCTCACCTGGGCCGGCAGCAACCGGGTGAACGCCTCCGACCTGCCCGACCGGTTCCTCAACCTCGGCACCCAGCAGGTCCTCACCATCCCGGTGCTGACGATCGTCGCGCTGATCGTGCTGGTGATCGTCGGCTACTACCTCTACACCGCCCGCGGCGGGCGCGAGCTCTACGCGATCGGATCGGATCCTGCCGCCGCCCAGCTCTACGGCCTCAAGGTCACCCGGCGGGTGCTCGCGGCGTTCGTCCTCTCCGGGGCGATGGCCGGCCTGGCCGGCGTCGCGACAGCGGCCCGTTACGGCACGGTCAGCTCCAACGCGGGGCTCAACCTCGAGCTGCAGGCGGTCGCCGCGGCCGTCATCGGCGGCGTCGCGATCTTCGGTGGCAGCGGGACCGTCTGGGGCGCCGCGATCGGTGCCTTCCTGCTCGTCACCATCAACCGCGCCCTGCCGGTGCTGGGGGTCCAGGACTTCTGGCAGCAGTTCGTCGTCGGCCTGCTGATCATCGGCTCCATCGTCCTCGACCGGGTGCTCTCCCTCCGGCGGGACCGCAAGATCATCGAAGCGAGGGACATCGCATGAGCGCCGCAACCGTCGACTCGACACCGGTCGCCCGGACCTACCGGCCGTACGCCCAGCCCTGGTGGCGACGGGTGCTGCTCACCCGCGAGTTCGCGATCATCGCGCTCCTCGTCATCGTCTTCGCCTGGTCCAGCGCCAACGTGGCCAACTTCAACAGCCCCCTGACGCTCTACTTCCTCAGCCTCGACAACGCCGAGATCATGCTGATCGCCCTGCCGATGGCCCTGGTCATCATCACCGGCGAGATCGATCTCTCCGTGGCGAGCGTGGTCGGCCTGTCCAGCGTGATGGTCGGCATCCTGCACCAGGACGCCGGGCTCTCGATCCCACTCGCCGGGCTCATCGCGATCCTGGTCGGCATCCTCGCCGGCGCCTTCAACGGGTTCCTCATCGCCTACGTCGGGCTGCCGTCGCTGGCGGTCACGATCGGCACGATGGCCCTCTTCCGCGGACTCGCGGTCGGCCTGCTCGGCACCACCGCGAAGACCGACTTCCCCGACAAGTGGACCAAGCTGGCCCAGCAGCACATCGGCAGCACCCGCTACCCGGTCATCGTCATCCCCATCCTGGTCCTGCTGGTCGCCTTCGTGTGGCTGCTGCACTTCTCCAGCTTCGGTCGCGGCGTCTTCGAGATCGGGCTCAACGACGAGGCCGCACACTTCAGCGGCGTCAACGTCGCCCGCACCAAGTTCATCCTCTTCGTCCTGACCGCGGCGGTCTCCGCCTTCGCCGGCATCTACATCACGCTGCGCACCGGCAACGCCCGCGGCGACAACGCCACCGGCGACGAGCTCAAGGTCATCGCCGCCGTGCTGCTCGGCGGGGTGTCGATCTTCGGCGGCCGCGGAGCCCTGCACGGCGTCGTGGCCGGCGTCCTCCTCATCGGCGTCATCCAGAGCGCGATGCGCCTGCAGAACGAGACGGTCAACGTCATCAACATCGTCATCGGAGCGCTGCTCGTGCTCTCGGTGATGTCCACCAGCGTCCTCGCCTGGCTGTCCCAGCAGTCTGCCCGGCGGGCGGGTCTCGGAATCCTCAGACGACGGCAAGCGGTCGTCTCTTCATCCAGCACCACAGAGAGGTAAGAACCATGAAGTTCAGCACTCGACGGCTCTCCGCGGTCGCGGCTGTGGCGGTCACGGCCACGCTGAGCCTGACCGCTTGCGGCAGCAGCGACAACAACAGCGCGGCCGACAGCGGCAGCGGCGGAAGCGGGAGCAGCGCGACGGGGACCACCGTCACGTTCATCCCGAAGAACCTGGGCAACCCGTACTTCGACGCCTCGGACAAGGACGGCGGCCAGAAGGCGGTCGAGGAGTTCAAGGGCAAGTACGCCGAGGTCGGCCCCGACACCGCGACCCCCGACGGCCAGGTCTCCTTCATCAACACCGCCGCCCAGCAGGGCGTGAAGGCGCTGGTGATCTCCGCGGACGACCCCAAGGCCCCGTGCAGCGCGATCCAGCAGGCCATGTCGGCAGGGACGAAGGTCGTCACCTTCGACTCCGACACCAGCGTGGGATGTCGTGACCTGTACATCAACCAGGCCACCCCCGAGGGCATCGCGAAGACCGAGGTCGACCAGATCGCCCAGCAGATCGGCGACTCGGGCGAGATCGCCATCCTCTCGGCCGCCGCGAACGCGACCAACCAGAACGCCTGGATCGAGCTGATGAAGAAGGACCTGGCGGCCGACCACCCGAACATCAAGCTCGTGGACACGGTCTACGGCAACGACGACGACCAGACGTCCTTCGACAAGACCGCCGCCCTGCTGCAGGACCACCCGAACCTGAAGGGCATCATCTCGCCGACCACTGTCGGCATCGCGGCCGCCGCCCGCTACCTCGACACGTCGTCCGCCAAGGGCAAGGTCGCGCTGACCGGGTTGGGCACGCCGAACCAGATGCGCAAGTACGTCAAGGACGGCACCGTCACCTCCTTCGCGCTGTGGAACCCCTCCGACCTGGGCTACCTGGCGGCGTACGCGGCCAAGGCGCTGGTCGACGGCACGATCACCGGCAAGGAGGGCGACACCTTCACCGCCGGCACGCTCGGCTCGTTCAAGGTCGGCGCCGACGGCACCGTGCTGCTCGGTGACCCGACGGTCTTCGACAAGTCGAACATCGACAAGTTCAACTTCTGACCGCCCCGGCCCGAGCGAGCGAGGGCCGGACCAGGCGAGCAGGTCGAGGAGGGTCCCGCAGGCCCGGACGTGTGCAGGACTGCGGGACCCGTCTCGAGACCTCATCAACGAAAGAAGAGCCCTCGTGCGCGTCTGTTTCCAGCTCCAGGTGAAGCCCGACCGGCTCGAGGAGTACAAGCGCCGCCACGCCGCGGTCTGGCCGGACATGCTCCAGGCGCTCCACGAGACCGGCTGGCACAACTACTCGCTCTTCCTGCGCCCGGACGGCCTGCTGATCGGCTACCTCGAGACGCCCTCACTCGAGGAGGCCCGGGCCGCGATGGCACGACGCGAGGTCAACGACCGGTGGCAGGCAGAGATGGCGGAGCTCTTCGAGGACCTTGAAGGCATCGCCCCGGACGTCGGCTTCCTGCAGCTCGAGGAGATCTTCCACCTCGAGGACCAGCTTGCAGGGATCGACTCCGGCCAGAACACGACAGAAGCGAAGTGAGATGAACCAGCGAGCACAGTTCGACAAGATCGCGCCCCTCCTGGCGGCGCAGGCCATCGAGGTCCCGTCGTGGGCGTACGGGAACTCGGGCACCCGGTTCAAGGTCTTCGGCAGCCCGGGCACCCCCCGTACCGTCCGGGAGAAGATCGCCGACGCGGCCACCGTCCACCGCTTCACCGGGCTGGCCCCCACGGTCGCGCTGCACATCCCGTGGGACAAGGTGGACGACTACGCCGCGCTGCGTGCCTACGCCGAGGACCTCGGCATCGGGCTCGGCACGGTCAACTCCAACACCTTCCAGGACGACGTCTACAAGCTCGGCTCCCTGACGCACCACGACAAGGCCGTCCGGCAGCAGGCGATCGAGCACCACCTGGCGTGCATCGACGTCATGGACGCCACCGGCTCGCGGGACCTGAAGATCTGGCTCGCCGACGGCTCGAACTACCCGGGCCAGGCCGACATCCGCAGCCGGCAGGACCGGCTCGCCGACTCGCTCGCCACGATCTACGACCGGCTCGGCGAGGACCAGCGCCTGGTGCTCGAGTACAAGTTCTTCGAGCCGGCGTTCTACCACACCGACGTCCCGGACTGGGGCACGTCGTACGTGCAGGTGGCGGCCCTCGGCGACAAGGCGCTGGTCTGCCTCGACACCGGTCACCACGCGCCGGGAACCAACATCGAGTTCATCGTGGCGCAGCTGCTCCGGCTCGGCCGGCTCGGCTCCTTCGACTTCAACAGCCGGTTCTACGCCGACGACGACCTGATCGTCGGGGCAGCGGACCCCTTCCAGCTCTTCCGGATCCTGGTCGAGTGCGCCCGTGGCGGCGCGTTCGAGCCGGGCAGTCCGGTGGCCTTCATGCTCGACCAGTGCCACAACATCGAGAAGAAGATCCCCGGACAGATCCGGTCGGTCCTCAACGTGCAGGAGATGACGGCACGGGCGCTGCTGCTCGACCGCGACGCCCTGAGTGCGGCCCAGCAGGACGGCGACGTCCTGCTGGCCAACGAGATCTTCATGGACGCCTTCTCCACCGACGTCCGCCCGCTGCTCGCCGCCTGGCGTGAGGAGCGAGGGCTGCCCGCCGATCCGATGCGGGCCTACCTCGCCAGCGGCTACCAGGAACAGATCGAGGCGGACCGCGTCGGCGGTACGCAGGCAGGATGGAACTGACGCGATGAGCAGCACCCCCACCAACACGGCAGCCGAGCTGATCGCTCGCTCCAACCGTCTGGGCGCCGACCCGAAGAACACCAACTACGCGGGCGGCAACACCTCAGCCAAGGGCACCGAGACCGACCCGGTCACCGGTGAGCCCGTCGAGCTGGTCTGGGTCAAGGGCTCCGGCGGCGACCTGGGCACCCTCAAGGAGTCCGGTCTCGCGGTGCTCCGACTGGACCGGATGCGCGCGCTGGTCGACGTCTACCCGGGCATCGAGCGCGAGGACGAGATGGTCGCGGCGTTCGACTACTGCCTGCACGGCAAGGGCGGCGCGGCTCCCTCGATCGACACCGCCATGCACGGCCTGGTCGACGCGGCCCACGTCGACCACCTGCACCCCGACTCCGGCATCGCGATCGCGACCGCCGCCGACGGCGAGGCCCTGACCGAGAAGATCTTCGGCGACAAGGTCGTCTGGGTGCCGTGGCGCCGCCCGGGCTTCCAGCTCGGACTGGACATCGCCGCGATCAAGGAGAGGAACCCGCAGGCGATCGGCTGCATCCTCGGTGGCCACGGCATCACCGCCTGGGGCGACACGAGCGCCGAGGCCGAGGCCAACTCGCTGTGGATCATCGACACCGCCGCCGCCTACATCGCCGAGCACAGCAAGGCCGAGCCGTTCGGTCCCGCGCTGGAGGGATACGGCGCCCTGCCGGAGGCCGAGCGTCGGGCGAAGGCTGCCGCCCTGGCCCCAACCATCCGCGGCATCGCCTCGGCCGACCGGCCGATGGTCGGCCACTTCACCGACTCCGATGTCGTGCTGCACTTCCTCGCACACGAGGAGCACCCGCGCCTGGGGGCCCTCGGCACCAGCTGCCCCGACCACTTCCTGCGGACCAAGGTCAAGCCGCTCGTGCTCGACCTGCCCTCGAGCGCCTCGGTCGAGGAGTCCATCGCCCGGCTCCAGGAGCTCGCGGTGGCCTACCGCGAGGACTACCAGGGCTACTACGACCGCAACGCGGTCTCGACGGGCTCGACCACCGAGTGGCCGGCGATCCGAGGCAAGGACCCGCTCATCGTGCTGGTCCCGGGCGTCGGCATGTTCAGCTTCGGCAAGGACAAGCAGACCGCCCGCGTGGCCGGTGAGTTCTACGTCAACGCGATCAACGTGATGCGCGGTGCCGAGGGGCTCTCGACGTACGCGCCGATCGACGAGGCGGAGAAGTTCCGGATCGAGTACTGGGCGCTCGAGGAGGCCAAGCTCCAGCGGATGCCGAAGCCGAAGCCGCTCGCCACCCGGATCGCGCTCGTCACCGGTGCGGCCTCCGGCATCGGCAAGGCCACCGCCGAGAAGCTCGCCGCCGAGGGCGCCTGCGTCGTCATCGCCGACCTCTCCCTGGAGAAGGCCCAGGCCGCCGCCGCCGAGATCGGGCAGATCGTCGGGGGCGGGGCCGACGTCGCGGTCGGCGTCCAGGTCGACGTGTCGGACGCCGATGCCGTACGTGCCGCCGTCGACGCCGCCGTGCTCGCCTTCGGCGGTCTCGACCTCGTCGTCAACAACGCCGGCCTCTCGCTCTCGCGCTCGCTGCTGGAGACCACCGAGAAGGACTGGGACCTGCAGCACGACGTGATGGCCAAGGGCTCCTTCCTGGTCTCCCAGGCCACCGCCAAGGTGATGATCGAGCAGCAGCTGGGCGGCGACATCGTCTACATCTCCTCGAAGAACTCGATCTTCGCCGGGCCGAACAACGTCGCGTACGGCGCCGCCAAGGCCGATCAGGCCCACCAGGTGCGCCTGCTGGCCGCCGAGCTTGGTGAGCACGGCATCAAGGTCAACGGGGTCAACCCCGACGGCGTCGTCGCGGGCTCCGGCATCTTCGCGTCGGGCTGGGGCGCCAACCGTGCCGCCGTCTACGGCGTGGAGGAGAAGGACCTCGGCAAGTTCTACGCGCAGCGCACCATCCTCAAGCGTGAGGTGCTGCCGGAGAACATCGCCAACGCCGTCTTCGTGCTCTGCTCGGCCGAGCTCAGCCACACCACCGGCCTGCACATCCCGGTCGACGCTGGCGTGGCGGCTGCCTTCCTGCGATGAGTCCGATGGTTGAGGTGCGAGCGGAGCCAGCCTCGAGAACCGTTCGGGTCGCGGCGGTCGACCTCGGCGCGACCAGCGGTCGCGTCATGGCTGCCGTCGTCGGCCCGGACCGGCTCGAGCTGGAGGAGGTGCATCGCTTCGCGAACGGCGGCGTCCCCGTCCGCGGCGCGCTGGTGTGGGACGTCGTCGGCCTGCACCGCGAGATCCTCGCCGGGATCCGGAAGGTGGCCGACACCGGGCCGCTGGACGGGATCGGCATCGACGCGTGGGCGGTCGACTACGGCCTGCTCGATCGCGACGGCGAGCTGCTCGGCAGCCCGTACTCGCACCGGGATGCCCGCACCACGGGCGTCCCGGAGAGGGTCTATGCGCGGGTCTCCGCCTCCTCGATGTACGCCGTCGCCGGCCTCCAGGAGCTGCCGTTCAACACGGTCTTCCAGCTCGTCGCCGCCCGCGGCACCGCGGCGCTCGCATCGGCGGCGACGCTGCTGCTGCTGCCCGACCTGCTGTCCTACTGGCTCACCGGCGAGCTCGGCGCGGAGCGGACCAACGCCTCCACGACCGGGCTCTACGACGCCCGTACGCGGGAGTGGTCGGTCGACCTGGCCACGAGGCTCGGCCTGCCCGCCGGCATCCTGGCGCCGCTGCGCGACCCCGGCTCGGTGATCGGTCCGGTGCTCCCGTCGGTCGCCGACGCGATCGGCGTCGAGGACGTTCCCGTGATCGCCGTCGGCTCGCACGACACCGCCTCCGCGGTCGTCGGCGTGCCGGCCGTGCCATCGCCGGGGGAGGAGCGGTTCGCCTACATCTCCTCGGGCACCTGGTCGCTGGTCGGCCTCGAGCTCGACGCCCCGGTGCTGACCGAGGCCGCGCGGCTGGCGAACTTCACCAACGAGGGCGGCGTCGACGGCACCATCCGCTTCCTCAAGAACGTGATGGGCCTGTGGGTCCTCTCCGAGACGCTGCGGGTCTGGGCCGCGGAGGGGCGCCCGGCCGATCTGCAGGCGCTGCTCGCCGAGGCCGCGCAGGCCGACCCGCTGCGCACGGTCGTCGACATCGACGATGCCACCCTGCTCGCCCCGGCGAGCACCTCCGACCCGATGCCGGCCCGGCTGGGCGCCCTCGCGGGCGCCGCCGGCGAGCCGCTCCCGCAGACCCCGGCCCAGGTCGTCCGCACGATCCTGGACAGCCTCGCTCTCGCCTACCGGCGCAACGTCCGGCGCGCGGTCGACCTGTCCGGCCACGAGGTCGACGTCGTCCACGTCGTCGGCGGCGGCTCCCAGAATGCGCTGCTGTGCGGGCTCACCGCCGACGCCTGCGGGCTGCCGGTGCTCGCCGGGCCCTCCGAGGCCGCGGCGCTCGGCAACGCGCTGGTGCAGGCCCGCGCCCTGGGCCGGCTCGACGGACACAGCGACCTGCCCGACCTCGGCGCGATGCGGGCGCTGGTCCGTCGCACCCACGACCTCGTCCGCTACGAGCCCCGCGCCGGCCTCGACTGGGCGGGCGCCGAGGCGCGCCTGCGCACGCCCTTCTCGGGCGAGGAAGGATGAGCCGTATGCGGGTCGCCCTCATGGTCACGTGCATCAACGACGCCCTCTATCCGCGCACCGGGCAGGCGGTCGTGGCACTGCTGCGCCGGCTCGGGGTCGACGT
Organism: Nocardioides sp. JCM 18998; assembly: GCF_055391535.1. Classification (NCBI taxonomy): domain Bacteria; kingdom Bacillati; phylum Actinomycetota; class Actinomycetes; order Propionibacteriales; family Nocardioidaceae; genus Nocardioides; species Nocardioides sp. JCM 18998. Next base: position 1,144,093 of record NZ_AP043886.1, on the reverse strand, counting down.
CGACTTCCCGGCGGCCCAGACCTGCTGTGCGCAGCCGATGGTCAACACCGGCTACCTGGACGAGGCGGTCCCGGTGGTCCGTACGTTCGTCGACGCCTTCGCCGGCTACGACGCGATCGTCACGCCCTCGGGATCCTGTGCGGGCTCGGCCCGCCACCAGCACGCCCTGGTCGCTCGGCGCTCGGGTGACGCGGGCCTGGAGCGGGCGGTCGGGGAGGTCGCGCCGCGGGTCTACGAGCTCTCCGAGTTCCTCGTCGACGTGCTCGGCGTGACCGACGTCGGCGCCTACTACCCGCACACCGTCACCTACCACCCGACCTGTCACTCGCTGCGGATGCTCGGCGTGGGGGAGCGGCCGTTGCGGCTGTTGGAGGGGGTTCGGGGCCTGACGCTGCTGGAGCTGCCCGGCGCCGACCAGTGCTGCGGCTTCGGCGGCACGTTCGCGGTGAAGAACGCCGACACCTCGATCGCGATGGGCACCGACAAGGTGCGCAGCGTCTGCGGCACGGGTGCGGAGGTCCTCACCGCCGGCGACAACTCCTGCCTGACCCACATCGGAGGCCTGATGACGCGCCAGCGCGCCGGCGTACGCCCCGTGCATCTGGCCGAGATCCTCGCCTCCACCGAGGCCGAGCCGTGGGGGGAGACCCGATGAGCGAGCGCAGCGAAGCGCGCACGTCGATGAGTGCGACGTTCGTGGGGATGCCGACGTTCCCGGTGGCGGCGCGCGAGGCGCTGGCGAACACCCAGCTGCGGCACAACCTCGCCCATGCCACCGGCACCATCCGGGCCAAGCGGGCCCGGCTCGTCGACGAGGTCAACGAGGTCTCCTCGTGGGAGGAGCTGCGGCTCGCCGGCGCGGGCGTGAAGGAGGCCGCCCTCCTCGACCTCGAGACCCAGCTCGTCCGCCTCGAGGAGACCCTGACGGCCAACGGCGCCAGCGTGCACTGGGCCCGCGACGCCGAGGAGGCCAACCGGATCGTCACCGAGATCGCGCAGCGCCACCGGGTCGACGAGGTGGTCAAGGTCAAGTCGATGGTCACCCAGGAGATCGGGCTCAACGAGGCGCTCGCCGAGGCCGGCATCGCCGCCTGGGAGACCGACCTGGCCGAGCTCATCGTGCAGCTCGGCGACGACCTGCCCTCCCACATCCTGGTGCCGGCGATCCACCGCAACCGGGCCGAGGTCCGCGAGATCTTCCTGCGCGCGATGAAGAAGGTCGGCCGGCCGGCACCCGAGGACCTGACGGACGAGCCCGCCGTCCTCGCCGCGGCGGCGCGCGAGCACCTGCGGGAGAAGTTCCTGCGCGCCCGCGTCGGGGTCTCGGGGGCCAACTTCGCCGTCGCCGAGACCGGCACGCTGGTGGTGGTGGAGTCGGAGGGCAACGGCCGGATGTGCCTGACCCTGCCCGAGGTGCTGATCTCCGTGGTCGGGATCGAGAAGGTCGTCTCCACCTGGGACGAGCTGGACCCGCTGCTGCGGCTGCTGCCCCGCTCCTCGACCGGCGAGCGGATGAACCCGTACACCTCGACGTGGTCCGGCGTGACCCCCGGCGACGGGCCGCAGGAGGTGCACGTCGTCCTGCTCGACAACGGCCGCACCCGCGCCCTGGCCGACCAGGTCGGGCGACAGGCGCTGCGCTGCATCCGCTGCTCGGCGTGCCTCAACGTCTGCCCGGTCTACGAGCGCACCGGCGGGCACGCGTACGGGTCGGTCTATCCCGGTCCGATCGGCGCCATCCTCAACCCGCTGCTCAAGGGCATCGGCACCGACGAGCAGGTCGACTCCTTGCCCTACGCCTCGTCGCTGTGCGGGGCCTGCTTCGAGGCCTGTCCGGTGCGGATCGACATCCCCTCGGTGCTGGTGGACCAGCGCGCGAAGGTGGTCGACGCGCACCGCGCGGCCCGGGTGCCCACGCTCGAGGGCATCGCCTTCAAGGGTGCCGCGGTGGCGCTCTCGGACAGCCGGCGGCTCGGCTTCGGCGAGCGGTTCACCAAGGCCGGTCTGCGAGTCGCCGGCCGCTTCGGCGCGGCCAAGTGGACATCGGCGCGTGATCTGCCGTCGGCGCCGGACGAGTCGTTCCGAGCGTGGTGGAAGCGGACGGACGGCGGCCGGGACGAGAGCACGAAGAAGGACGGGCGATGAGCGCGCGCGACGAGATCCTCGGCCGCGTGCGCGCGGCCTTGACCGATGTGACCGACGTGCCGGCGCCCCCGGTCGCGCCGCGCCGGAGCGCCGTCGAGGACGTCGTCGGGCTCTTCGAGGAGCGGGTCGCCGACTATCGGGCGCTCGTCGTCCGTACGACACCTGACGGGCTGCCGGCCACGATCCGGGATGCGCTCCCGGAGGGGGCGTCCGCGCTGCTTCCGCCGGGACTCCACGGCTCGCTCGGGCTGAGCGGGACGGGCATCGTGGTGGACGACGGCGGGCTCACCGCAGCGCAGCTCGACCGGATCGACGCGGTCGTCACCGCGTCCGCGGTCGGCATCGCCGAGACCGGCACGATCGTGCTCGACCACGGCCCCGACCAGGGCCGCCGCGCGATCACGCTGGTGCCGGACACGCACATCTGCGTCGTGCGCTCCGACCAGGTCGTGCTGGACGTGCCGGACGCCGTCACCCTGCTCCGCCAGGCCGTCCTCGAGGGCCGGCCGCTGACCTGGATCAGTGGCCCGTCGGCGACCAGCGACATCGAGCTCAGCCGGGTCGAGGGCGTCCACGGCCCCCGCAACCTCGTCGTCGTGATCGTGGAGTCGTAGCAGGCCCGAGCCGATTTCGTGGCGACGTGGGGCCTCCGCTAACGTTCCTCTCGGTGGCGTGTCCGAGCGGCCGATGGTGCAGCACTCGAAATGCTGTGTAGGGAAACCTACCGAGGGTTCAAATCCCTCCGCCACCGCCAGTCGACGGAGCCCGGTCCTGCGAAGGACCGGGCTCCGTTGCATTTCGGCGTACGGAAGGCGGCGTCAACGCGCTCCGCCGCCGCGCTCGGCCAGCCGTCGGACGGTCGAGACGAAGTCACCGGGTTCGAAGGCGATGTGGTCGGCGTTCGTCGCTGAGGTCGTGACCGATCCCGGGCATGGGGCCCAGGTGAACTGCTGGGTGACTCCGGCCGAGGCGAAGGCGAGCGTCGCCGTTGCTGACCGGCCGACGATGACGGGACAACTCCGCACTCCGCCGGGCGGAAGCACGCTAAGACCGTTGACCAGGCTGCTCAGCTCGGCGATCTCCTGCGGGTCGGAGACCACCACGGAGCCGCCCGGGTCCGTGGTCCCGCTGTCGGGGCGGTACGTGACCCGTACGGACGACACCTCGTCGGCGTCGACGTCGGTGGATATCGGGCGGGCCGGGCGCCAGGAGACCCAGGCGTCCGCCCGCACGTCGACCGCCTCGCCGTCCTGGAAGAACGTGACGTCGAGCTCCGGCATCGCATAGGCGTCCGTCGCCGCGGTGCTCTCCTCGCCGGCCAGCCACATGATGCTCGTGGCGCTGATCCTGGATCCTGGATGGAGTGGATCGGGCTCGCTCTCCCTGCCCGTGCCGGCCGCGGCGTCGGCGATCGGCGGGGTGCGGGATCTCAGATCGGCGCTGAGCCCGATGGCGTCTCTGTTCGGCACGATCCAGAACGCGGTGCGATGGATCTGGTGCTCGATGTCGCTCGACATCGGCCTGGACGTCGGCTCGTGGAGGATGGCGGCGGGTGCCGATGCGGCCGGGTGTGCTGCGGGGAGGTCGACCCAGGTCACGAGCCGCTGCGCCTCCGAGGTCGCGGCGGCCTGGTGCGCGGCGTCCTCCCCGCGCGGCGCCGCGCTCGCGGGGACCGGTGGGCCGGAGGCGGAGACGGCTGTCGGGTGACCGGCGGCGTACGTCGCCAGGCAGCCGACGATGACAAGCCCCGCCGCGCCGACGGCGAGTGACCGTCTTCTTCGAGCGGCGGCGGGCACACGTCGCACCCGGCGGGTCATGGTCCTCACGATAGTGAAGACGCCACGTCCGGGCTGCCGCGTTCCTTGCTCTGCCACGCGGGCGAAGGGATCACTGCAGCGCGGCGGTGAGGCGCATGACGTTGTCGACGTAGCGGGCGCCGGGTGAGCGCCGCCGCCACTCCTCGAGGGTGAGCTCGCGCGAGACCGCCCGGTAGTGGTCCTCCACCTCGCGCATCGCCGCCACGACGGTGGGGTCCGGCACCATCAGCGAGATCTCGTAGTTGAGTGCGAACGAGCGCATGTCCATGTTCGAGGAGCCGATCACCGCGACGTCGGAGTCGATGGTGAAGTGCTTCGAGTGCAGGATGCTCGGCGAGGGGTAGCGGTAGATCCGCACGCCCGCCTCCAGCAGGGCGCGGTAGTAGGACGCCTGCGCCCGCCCGACCATGAACTGGTCGGAGTCCTCGCTGACGAAGAGCTCCACCGGGACCCCGCGCTGGGCGGCGGTGGTGACGGCGTAGAGCAGGGACTCGTCCGGCACGAAGTACGGCGAGGTGATCGAGATCCGCTCGGTCGCCAGGTAGAGCAGGGCGGTGAACATCCGCAGGTTGTTCTCGACCGCCAGGCCCGGACCGGACGGCACCACCTGGCAGGCGACCTCACCGGGCTGGCTCACGACTTCGGCCCCGGCGGTCGACGGCGCCAGCCCGTGCGAGACGGCCCGGCTCGTCTCGGCGTACCAGTCGGAGGCGAAGACGGCGTTGAGGGTCGCGACCACCGGACCCTCGACGCGCACCATCAGCTCGACCCACTCCCGTCCGAGCCGGTGGCTCTTCGCCCGGTGGTAGCCCGGCTCGATCAGGTTGAGCGAGCCGGTCCAGCCGATCCGGCCGTCGACGACCGCGATCTTGCGGTGGTTGCGCAGGTCGGGCCGGCGCCACCGCCCGCGCAGCGGCTGCAGCGGCAGCATCAGGTGCCAGTCGATGCCGGTCGCCTTGAGCCGTCGTACGAACGTCCGGTAGCCCGTGACCCGCAGCGATCCGAGGTGGTCGAAGAGCAGCCGGACCTCGACGCCGCGATCCGCCGCCCGCGTCATCGCCTCGAAGAGCGGAGCGGTCACCTCGTCCCAGGTCACGATGTAGAACTCGATGTGCACGTAGGAGGTGGCGCGATCGACCTCCGCGGCGATCTCCTCGATCACCGTGCGGTAGCCCTCGCGCATCGCCACGGTGTTGCCGTCGATGATCGGCAGCGCCCCGAGCCGCTCGTTGAGCTCGGTGACCCGGTCCATCGCCGCTGTCAGGGGCGGGTCGATCACGTTGACCTGCCGGGCGGCCCGCTCGCGCATCACGGCGACGGCCGCGCCCTTGCGCTCCATCCGTCCGCGCGACAGCGAGATCCGGCCGACCAGCAGGAAGATCGCGAAGCCGATGATCGGCTCGACCAGGATCAGCAGCAGCCAGGCCATCCCGGTCGACGGCTTGCGCCCGCCCGGGATGACGCCGAGCGCGAAGAGGCGCAGCCCGACCTCGAGGACGAGGAGACAGGCCTCGAGCAGCGCGATCAGGTGCACGGCCATGAGCGTAGAGGGATCGGCGTCGCGGGGGCGGCATTCTCTGGACGGGCGACCTAGCACGGACGACGCAGATCGCGGGGCGGAATGCCGAAAGAAGGAGAACCCCCACACCACTGCAGCGCCCGAGGAGTCCCCCATGCAGCGACGACGGAGTCGTGCCCAACGCGTGACCGTGATGACCACGGCCGCCGTGGCAGCCGCGACGGCCGGCTACCTCATCGGGAGTCTCGTCGCGGGCTACGCCGTCCCGGTCCCGGCCCTGGTCGTCGCACTGCTCGCGGGTTGGCTGTGCATCGTCGCCCTGGTCGCGTTCCCTCGGTTCGACGACCCCGCATCCCCTGCCGCCACCGTCGGCGTCACGGTCGTCGACGCCGCCCGGGTGGCCGTCATCCGCGATGCGGGGGCCGCCGGTCGCGAGCGCGACCCGGTGACGGGCCTGCCGCACTACGAGTCGACGCGCGACGACGGCTACGTCACCCGTACCGACGAGCTGGCGGGCTCGGTCATCGTGGTCGAGATCGTCGATCACGTCGCGGCGAGCGCGATCGCGCCGTCGGTCGCCGACCGGCTGGTCGCCGACGCCGCCGCGCGGATCGCCACGACCGGCTCGACGTACGGCGCGGTGGTGCGCCGCCTCGACGGCCCGCGCCTGCTGCTGCTCCTCCCGGCGCTCGACGAGGCCGCGCTGACCGCCCTGGCGAGCATGCTGCACGACGGCGCCGCGCTCGGGCGGGCGCCCGGCGTCGCGCTGCGGGACGGCTCCCAGCCGGTCCGCCTCGTCGCCGGGGTAGCGATCGCCGACGGCGAGGCGGTCGACGTCCCGACGCTGGTGCGCTCGGCGACGACGGCCGCGGGGCAGGGCAAGCGGCAGGGCAACGAGTCGCCGATCGTCTTCCACGACGGCCTCGCCGACGAGGCCCGCGAGCGGCTCGTGGTCGGCCGCGCGCTGCGCACCGCGATCGACGAGCGCAACATCAACGTGGTCTACCAGCCGCAGCTCGACCTGGTCGACGGATCACTCCTCGGCGTCGAGGTGCTGGCGCGCTGGCGCGACCCCGTGCTGGGCACGATCCGCCCCGATCGTTTCGTCGAGGTCGCCGCCGAGATCGGGATGAGCTGGCAGCTCGACCGACTCATCTTCGAGAAGGCCTTCGCCCAGCTCGGCGACTGGGACGCGGCCGGCGTCGCGGTGCCGCGGCTGTTCCTCAACGTGGCTCCGCAGAACATCGCGCTGGGTCGCCGCATCGGCATCCAGGACCTGATGCCCGCGTACGGCGTCGACCCGGACCGGATCACGATCGAGGTGGTCCACAGCGGCCAGTTCGACAGCGCGCAGGGAGCGGCCGCCGTCCGGCACGTCCGCGAGCTCGGCATCCACGTCACCCTCGATCACTTCGGGGCGGGCGAGACCTCGTTCGCCCGGCTCACCGAGCTGCCGGTGACCGGGTTGAAGATCGACCGGGCGCTGCTCGCCGAGGACGCCGACCGGACCGCGCTCGCCGCGATCATCCACGCCGGCACGGCCCTCGGCCTGTCGGTGGCGGCCGTCGGCATCGAGACCACCGAGCAGGCCGAGCGGCTGCGATCGCTCGGCTGCGTCGCCGGCCAGGGCTACCTCTACGCGCAGCCGCTGACCGCCGACGAGCTCGTCGAGTGGATGCGGGTCCCGCACCTCGTCTGACGCGGAGTCAGGCCTCGCAGCGGATCACCGTCTCGGAGGTACGGCAGACGTCCCGGTCCTGGCCACCGTTGGCCCGGTCGCGGCCCACCCCGCCGACCAGCCGGTCGTTCCCGGCATTGCCCGAGAGGAAGTCGGCGCCGTTGCGGCCCTGCAGGACGTCGTTGCCCGCCATGCCGATCAGCGTGTCGTTGCCACCACCGCCGATGAGGTGGTCGTCGCCCGGCGTGCCGATGATGCGCTGCACGGAGAGCATGGTCGCGGCGCCGGTCGGCCAGGTCGCGCGTCGCGTCAGGATGGAGGCGGTGGCGCCCTGGGTGCCCAGCCAGCGCAGGTCGACGGTGTTGCTGCCCTGGCCGCCGAGGATCGTGCCCTTCCAGCGCAGCGCCGGGACGGCACTCCAGGTGGCGGCGTCGGTCTTGAGGGTGTTCAGCTTGAACGTGTCGTTGCCGGGCCCGCCGTTGAGCCGGTAGCCCGTCACGGCGGTTCCGCTGTCGGCGCTCGCGCCGGAGAGCGTGTTGTTGGGGTCGGCGGCGAGGAGGTCGTTGCCCGGGCCACCGCGCAGCCGCCCGCCGTACCCGACGGTGAGGGTGTCGTTGCCGGGCCCGCCGTCGAGGTAGGTCGGCGCGACCGCGTGGAGCCAGTCGTCGCCGCCGTTGCCGCGTGCGGTGTCGGCGCCGGCTCCGCCGTCGAACCAGTTGTCGTCCTGGTCGCCCACGAACGTGTCGTTGCCGGGCGTGCCGAAGATCCTGGCCCGGTTCAGGCCGCTGAGCGTGTCGGTGCCCGTGCGGGAGCCGGTGACGGTGCCGGCGACCAGGTCGACGCTGATGCCGGCCGCGCCGGAGGTGTAGCCGTCGGCGCTGTAGTCCACGTCGTCGTTGACGGTGCCGAAGAGGCGGTCGTTGCCGGCTCCGCCGACGAGCCGCTCCCGGGCGCCGCTGCTGACCAGGGTGTCGTCGCCGTCTCCTCCGGCCAGTGTGTTCCCGGTGGTCGCGCCCGAGGCGGCGACGGCTCCACAGATCACGTCGTTGCCGCCCGCCCCGTCGAGCGTGACGTTGTGGAAGCCGTTGGCGGAGATGATGTCGTCGCCGTCGGTGCCGGTGACGACCTGGCCGTCGGCGGTCGCCCACAGCGTCGGCGCGACGCCGTTGCAGAGGAGCCCGGTGGGCGGTGCCGCGGACGGGCTCGCGGACGGGGTGTCCGAGGGGCTCGCGGACGGGGTGTCCTCGGCGTGCGCGGCGCCGAGCGCCGGCAGGACGAGCAGGCCGGCGGCGAGTGCCGGGACGGCGGCTCGACGCAGCAGGGTGCGGTTCAGGGTGCGGGGCAGGTGGGGCGATTGGGGCACGGTTCTTCCCTTCGTCAGCGCCGAGAACGGCTGACCATGGATGGGGGCGACCCGACGCTGGCACGTCCGCCTGTCGTTCGACTGTGACCGAGGTGGGTGGTGGATCAGAACCCGCGATCAGGCGTAGCGGGCCGCGGCGCGCGCCGCACGGACGCCGTACCCGCCGCCGAACAGGCAGGCGTGCACGAGCAGCGGGAAGAGCTGGTGCAGACCGGTCCGCTCCTCCCAGCCGGGAGCGAGCGGGTACGCGTCGTCGTACGCCTCCTGGACGCGCTCGAGGTGGGGCAGCCCGAAGAGGGCGAGCATGGCGAGGTCCATCTCGCGGTGGCCGCCGTACGCGGCCGGGTCGATCACCCACGCGTGCCCGTCGTGCGCCCAGAGCACGTTGCCGGTCCACAGGTCACCGTGCAGCCGTGCGGGCGGCTCCTCCGGCACCAGCTCGCCGATCCGCGAGACGGCCCGCTCGATGGTGGCGGCGTGGGTCTCGTCGAGGCTGCCGCGATCGTGTGCGAGCTTGAGGTAGGGCAGCACCCGCCGGGTCACGAAGAACTCCGCCCAGGTGGGTGCGGGCGCGTTGGGCAGCGGTAGCCGGGCGATGAACCCGTCCTCGTCGTGCCCGAAGGAGCCGGCCCCGGCGCGGTGGGTGGTCGCGAGGTCCTGACCGAGCTCGGCGGCGGCCTCGGCGCTCGGGCGGCCCGGGTCGACCCAGCGCAGCACGATACAGTCCTGCTCGGCCGCGAGCACCTCCGGGGTCCGTACGCCCCCGGCCTCGGCGAGCCAGGCCAGCGCCCGCGCCTCGGTGGGGAAGAACGTGTCGGGGCTGTGCGGCAGCGTCTTCATCAGCGCCTGGGTGCCGTCGGCCAGGCGCAGCTTGGTGGCCGTCGCGACGTCGCCTCCCGCCACCGGGGCCGTGCTCACCACGGCCCGGCCGAGCAGCTGCTCGGCACGACGGGCGATGGAGGGCAGCCGGGTCACGACAACCGCACCGCCCGCTGGGCCTCCAGCTGCTCGACGATGACGTCGGCGGTCCGCTCGATCATCGCGAGCACGTGCGCGAAGCCGTCGGCGCCGCCGTAGTACGGGTCGGGGACCTCACCGGGCCCGGCCGGGTCGAGGTCGCGCCACAGCATCACCCGGGCGCTCGGACCGCCGAGGTCGGCGAGATTCTGCTCGTCCATCGCCAGCACGAGGTCGTACCGCTCCGCCCACGCCGGGTCCCACTGCCGGGCGCGGTGCCGGCTCGGGTCGTAGTCGTGCTCGCCCAGGACCGCCGCGGAACGCCGGTCCATCGGCTCGTCCACGTGCCAGCCGCCGGTGCCGGCGCTGATCACCTCGACCGTGTCCAGGCCCGCCTCGTCGAGCCGGGCGCGGAGGACGACCTCGGCGATCGGGCTGCGGCAGATGTTGCCCAGGCAGACCGCCGCGATGGCGTACCGGTCTTCGACGCGCGCGGCGGGGAGCATCAATCGTCCGTCAGGAGCTTGCGGGCGAAGAAGCCGGCGATCGCGAAGACCAGGCCGCCCCAGACCGCCGGCCAGAAGCCGTCGACGTGGAAGCCGATCCGCGTCGGCCCGAGCAGCCATGAGGTCAGGCCGAGCATCGCGGCGTTGATCACCAGCAGGAAGAGACCGAGGGTGAGGATGATCAACGGGATGCTCAGGATCGTCAGGATGGGCTTGACCACCGCCGAGACCAGGCCGAAGATCGCCGCGACGATCAGCAGCGGCACGATCTTGTGCTGCACCTCGTCCATGCCGCTCGTCGGGCCCTCCAGCCAGATCCCGGGAATCAGCCACAGGACGACAGCGAGCGCGACCGCGTTGACGGCGAGCCAGGACAAGAACCTCACACGCCTGATCGTGGCATGCCGCGCCAAGCGGTCACACCTCTTGGTGCTGATCCTCCGAGCGGCGCGGCGCCGGGACGGTACGGCCGAGCCAGCTGCGCAGCTCGGCCAGCGGCATCGCCGGCGCGTAGAGCGGACCCTGGGCGATCCGGCAGCCGGCGGCCAGGAGGTGGTCGCGCTGCTCGGGCGTCGCCACGCCCTCGGCCACGGCCCGCATCTCCAGGCCGCGCGCGATGGCCAGCATGCCGGTGATGAGCGCGGTGTCCTGGTCGGTGCCGGGGATGTTGTCGATGAAGGTCTGATCGATCTTGAGCGTGGAGAAGCGGTACGCACGCAGCCGCGCGATCGAGGAGAAGCCGGTGCCGAAGTCGTCCATCGCGATCCCCACGCCGAGGTCGTACAGCGCCTCGGCGTGGTCCTGGGCGGTGGCCAGCGCTGAGATCGGCCCGGTCTCGGTCAGCTCGATCTCGAGCCGCTCGGCCGGGAGCTGGTTGGCCACCAGGGTCTCCTCGACGTAGTCGACGAACCCACGACTGGTGAAGCAGGACGGGAAGACGCTGACCGCGACCGGCACGTCGATCTCGCCGGACTCGCCGAGGTCGGCGATCTCCCGGCAGGCCAGGTCCAGGATGTAGCGGGTGAGCCGCGGGTACAGGCCCGCGGCCTCCATCGCGGGGAGGAAGTCACCGCTGCGCCGCAGGCCGTGCAGGGGGTCCTGCCAGCGCACCAGGGCCTTGAGACCGACGACCTCGCCCGTGGCCATGTCGACCTGCGGCGCGTAGTGCAGCAGCAGCTCGCGGCGGTCGATCGCCTCGGTCGCGCGGCGGCGCAGGTCGAACTGGCGGATCCGCTCGTCGCGGAGGTCGCCGGAGAAGCGGCGCGGCTCGGTCTCCCCGGCCCGCTTCGCCTCGTACATGGCGATGTCGGCGTTGCGGATCAGCTCGGCGGCGTCGACGCCGTCGGTGGGGGAGAGGCTGATGCCGATGTGCGCGGTCAGGTGCAGCACCTCGCGGTCGATCACGACCGGCTCCTGCGCGGCGGCGCTGAGCCGCTCGGCGACCCGCTCCGCGACGTCGGGGTCGCCGTCGGTCTGGACGACGGCGAGGAACTCATCGCCCCCGACGCGGGCGAGCAGGTCGTATCCGCGCAGGTGGCTGCTGAACCGGTCGGCCATCACGCGGAGCACGTCGTCGCCCACGGAGTGGCCGAACCGGTCGTTGATCTGCTTGAACTGGCCCAGGTCGATGAAGAGCACCGCGATGCCCGAGCCCTCGTCGTCCTCCTCGATCAGCGTGCGGAGGTAGTCGACCGCTGAGCGCCGGTTGAGCGCGCCCGTCAGGTCGTCGCGAACGCCGACCGCGTGACCGCAGTTCTCGCAGTGCGGAGCGCTCGACACCACGCTCACCGCCCTCCGCAGATCCTGAAGAGGGTGCCCCCCGGCGCCCCCGCCCGCATCGATCTTAGGTAAAGCGAGCCGGTCGTTGTGGCATTGTTGACGAGAAGGTCGTTGAACCTTGAATGAGGTCTAGACAGGTCCCCCGTCAGGAGTTCGGATGAGCGAGAACCACACGCCGTCGTACGTCGAGCAGGGCCGCGAGTTCACCCGCGACACCCGCTACATCGACGACCGGATCACGGCCGGAGCCCGGGTCCCCGAGCACGGCCCGACCGAGGGCACGATGTGGCCCGTCGAGCCGGGGCGCTACCGGCTGGTCGCCGCCAAGGCGTGCCCGTGGGCGACCCGCACCCTGATCGTGCGCCAGCTGCTCGGCCTCGAGGACGCCCTCTCGGTCGGCCTGCCCGGCCCGACCCACGACGCGCGTTCGTGGACCTTCGACCTCGACCCCGACGGCGTGGACCCCGTGCTCGGCATCCACTTCCTCCAGGACGCCTACCTGGCCCGCTTCCCCGACTATCCGCGCGGGATCACCGTGCCGGCGGTCGTCGAGATCGCGAGCGGCGAGGTCGTCACCAACGACTTCCCGTGGATCACCCACGACCTCTTCTTCGAGTGGCGCGACCACCACCGGGCGGACGCGCCCGACCTGTGGCCGGCCGAGCTCCGTGAGGAGATGGAGGAGGTGATGCAGCGGATCTACACCGAGGTCAACAACGGGGTCTACCGCTGCGGCTTCGCCGGCTCGCAGGAGTCGTACGACGCCGCGTACGACCGGCTCTGGACCGCTCTCGACTGGCTCGAGGAGCGACTCGCGACCCGGCGCTACCTGATGGGCGATCGGCTGACCGAGGCCGACGTACGGCTGTGGACCACGCTCGCCCGGTTCGACGCGGTCTATCACGGCCACTTCAAGTGCAACCGGCAGAAGCTCGCCGAGATGCCGAACCTCTGGGGCTACGCCCGTGACCTCTACCAGTCGTTCCCGGCGTTCCGCGACAACACCGACTTCGCTCAGATCAAGGCGCACTACTACGTCGTGCACAGCGACATCAACCCGTCGGGCATCGTCCCGAAGGGCCCGGACCCGGCGGTCTGGGACGAGCCGCACGGCCGGGCCTGAAACGCAGAAGAGCCCCTCGCGAGAGGGGCTCTTCCGACTGGCGGACCTGGGGGGATTCGAACCCCCGAGGGCTTGCACCCAACACGGATTCCAGCCGTGCGCCATAGGCCACTAGGCGACAGGTCCGTCGCGTACCTTACCGGCGCGCCCGGAGGGTGCCGAATTGCGGCGGCCTCCGGTGCCGGCTCCCGTGTCGGCTCCGTGTCGGCTCCGGGGCCGCTCAGACGCTGGTCGCCGCGGCGATCAGCCGGGTCAGGCGGGTGTGCAGGTCCTGCAGCTCCTCCAGCGGAACACCCAGCCGCTCGACGATCGCAGGCGGGATCGCGAGGGCGTCCTCGCGTAGGCCGCGGCCCCGGTCGGTGAGCACGACGGCGAGCGCGCGCTCGTCGGAGCGGTCGCGCTCCCGTACGACGTAGCCGGCCGCCTCGAGCCGCTTCAGCAGCGGAGAGAGCGTGCCGGGGTCGAGCTCGAGGACGTCGGCGAGCGCGCTGACGCGGCGCGGCTCCTGCTCCCACAGCGCCAGCATCACGAGGTACTGGGGGTGGGTGAGGCCCAGCGGTTCGAGGAGCGGGCGGTAGAGCCCGATGACCGAGCGAGCTGCCACGGCGAGGCCGAAGCAGACCTGCTGGTCGAGGGCGAGCAGGTCGGCTGCGTCGGAGATCACGGACGGGGAGGGCGCTGGCACTTTGTGAGCGTACCAATAGTTGGTGTACAAACTAATACGTGGAGACCACGCCTACCCAGCCGGTGAAGAAGCGCCCGCGGCACCTGATGGACCCGAACAACCCGGTCCGCCCGGTCAACGACAAGTCGCTGACCCATGTGCAGCGCTGGATCATGTCCGTCCTGGCCGTCTTCACCATCGCCCACCTGTGCGTCGGCATCGTGATCGCCGCGACCATGACCGACCAGCGCAGCGGCCAGATCGGGCTCAGCATCATCGCCGGCCTGTTCGGCATCGCCGCGGTCGTCCTCGGCCAGATGATCCACCAGCGCGACCCGCGCAACGCCTGGCTCCTGGTCGGCCTGCTGCCGACCGCCGTCGGTCTGTTCCTGGTGCTCTGAGGCTCCGCCGGCCGCCCCGGCTTTGGGTGGCGGCGACAGCCTCGCCTAGACTCCACCGCAACCCCCCACGTGGCGGTATCTCGCCGAATCCCCCAGGGCCGGAAGGCAGCAAGGGTAGGAGAGCTCTACCGGGTACGTGGGGGGCCTTCGCATTTCGGCGATAGCGTCCGCTGGTGACCTTCACCCAGCTGGCCGTCGTCGGCGTCCTCGGACTGCTCGGCCCGCTGCTGGCCTACCCGCGCGGATGGCACCTGCCGGTCGTGCTCGGCGAGCTCCTGGCCGGCGTCGTGATCGGCCGCACCGGCTTCGGCTACCTCGACGCGAGCGATCCGACGTTCACGTTCCTGGCCGACATCGGCTTCGCGCTGGTGATGTTCGTGGCCGGGACGCACGTCCCCGTACGGGATCCCGCGATCCGCCCCGCCCTGCGCGGCGGTGTCCAGCGTGCTGTCCTGATCGGCCTGCTCTCCGCGGCCGGCGGGTGGCTGATCGCCGTCGTCTGCAACGGCGACCACCCGGCGCTGTACGGCGTGCTGCTCGCCTCGTCCAGCGCCGCGCTGATCCTGCCGATCGTGGACTCGCTCGGCCTCGGCGGCGTGCAGGTGCTGGGCCTGCTGCCGCAGATCGCGATCGCGGATGCCGCCTGCATCGTCGCGCTCCCGCTCGCGATCGACCCCCACCACGCGCTGCGCGCGGCCGGGGGAGCGGCAGCGGTGATCGCGGCGGCCGCCGTCGTCTTCCTGCTCTTCCGGCACCTGGAGCGCAACGGCACCCGGCGGGCGCTGCACGCGATCTCCGAGCAGCGGCTCTTCGCCGCCGAGCTGCGGATCCAGCTGGCGGTGCTCTTCGGCCTGGCGGCGCTCGCCGTGTGGACCCACGTGTCGATCATGCTGGCCGGCTTCTCCTTCGGCCTGGCCGTCACGGCGGTCGGGGAGCCGCGCCGGCTGGCCAAGCAGCTCTTCGCGCTCACCGAGGGCCTGTTCGGGCCGCTCTTCTTCGTCTGGCTCGGCGCCGGCCTGGACCTGCGCGCCTTCGGCAGCCACCCGAACATGATCGCGCTCGGCATCGCCCTCGGCGCCGGAGCCGCCGTCACCCACGTCCTCGGCGGCCGGGTCCTCGGTCAGCCGCTCCCGCTGGGCCTCCTGGCCTGCGCCCAGCTCGGGGTCCCGGTCGCGGCGGCGACCGTCGGCGGTCAGCTCGGCGTCCTGGCCCCCGGCGAGGCGGCCGCCCTGATGCTCGGCGCCCTGGTCACGATCGTCCTCGCCGTGGTCGGCGGCGGGGCCGCCGTCCGGGTGGGGATGACGGCGCCGGCCCACGAGCCGCGGCCCGCGGGCCGCTGAGGCTCAGCGGCCGCGCCAGCCGTGCTCCGGCTCGTAGCCGAGCACGCGCCGCGCCTTGGCGATCGAGAGCAGGGTGTCGTGCTCGCCGATCTCGCCGCGGCGCTCGACGTCCGGGAAGACCTCGTCGAGCAGCTCGCCGTTCGGTCGCGACATCACGGTGTCCCCGTTGGCGATGATGAAGACCTCGCATCCGGTGCCGGTGTGCTCGAGCGCCCGACGCACGGCCTGGGCGCCGTCGCGGGCGTCGATGTAGCCCCACAGGTTCCACTTCCGCAGCCGCGCGTCGGCGTCGTAGGTGGGGAAGGCGGCGTAGTCCTGCGGCTCCATCACGTTGGAGAAGCGCAGGCCGTACATCTTGAGCGCCGGGTCCCAGCGGCACAGCTCGCCGGCCATCGTCTCCTCGAGCGTCTTGACCATCGAGTAGGTGCTCTCCGGGCGCGGGGCGTACTCCTCGTCGACCGGCACGTACGGCGGCGGGGTGTCGAAGGGCAGGCCGAGCACCGTCTCGCTCGAGGCCCACACCACGTTCGTGACGCCACAGCGGCGGGCGGCCTGGAAGACGTGGTAGGTCGCGTTCATGTTGTTCGCGAAGGTCGCCGCGTCGCCCACGATCCCCGGCGCCGGGACGGCCGCGAGGTGCACGACGGCGTCGATGGCGTCGTACCGCTCCTCGACGCCGAGCATGGCGTCGAGGACCTGGGCGTAGTCGGTCAGGTCCACCGGGACGTACGTGACGTCGGTGCGCTGCGGCGCGGTGCGGTCGAGGACCACGACCTGGCGACCGTGCGCGACCAGATCGTCGACCACCGCCCGGCCCAGCTTCCCGCATCCGCCGGTGACGATCACGCGCTCGCTCATAGGCGCCACGGTAGTGGAGCGTCACGCCGCGGCCGGGTCCGGTGGGGACGCCCGCGCACTGCCTTCCTCGGGCGCGCCGCCGCTCGCCCGGTCGTCTAGGGTTCATGCGTGGACGCATCGAAGGGGCCCCTCGCCCTCTACCGCCGGTACCGGCCCGAGACGTTCGCTGAGGTCATCGGCCAGGAGCACGTCACCACGCCGCTGCGTGCCGCGCTGGCGAACAACCGGGTCAACCACGCCTACCTCTTCTCCGGCCCGCGCGGCTGCGGCAAGACCACGTCGGCGCGCATCCTGGCGCGCGCACTCAACTGCGAGCGGGCGCCGATCGCCGACCCGTGCGGCGAGTGCGAGTCCTGCCGCGACCTGGCCCGCGGCGGCCCGGGCAGCATCGACGTGATCGAGATCGACGCGGCCTCGCACGGTGGTGTCGACGACGCCCGCGACCTGCGCGAGAAGGCGTTCTTCGCGCCGGTGAGGTCGCGCTACAAGGTCTACATCATCGACGAGGCCCACATGGTCTCGACGCAGGGATTCAACGCCCTGCTGAAGCTGGTCGAGGAGCCGCCGGAGCACCTCCGCTTCATCTTCGCCACCACCGAGCCGGAGAAGGTCATCCCGACCATCCGCTCCCGTACGCACCACTACCCGTTCCGGCTCATCCCCCCGCGGCTGCTGACCAGCTACCTCGGCGAGCTGTGCGAGAAGGAGGGCGTACGGGTCGAGCCGGCGGCCCTGCCGCTCGTCGTCCGGGCCGGCGGCGGCTCCGCCCGCGACACCCTGTCGGTGATGGACCAGCTGCTCGGCGGCTCGGGTCCAGACGGCGTGACGTACGACCTGGCGGCCGGCCTGCTCGGCTACACCCCCGACAGCCTGCTCGACGAGGTGATCGACGCCTTCGCCGCCGGCGACGGCTCGGCTGTCTTCGGCGTCGTCGACAAGGTGATCGAGACCGGCCAGGACCCGCGCCGCTTCACCGAGGACCTGCTGCGCCGGCTGCGCGACCTCGTCATCGTCTCCGCCGTCCCGGACGCCCCGGCGACCGGCCTGATCGACGTCTCCGAGGACGCCGGCGAGCGGCTGGTCGCCCAGGCGACCCGCTTCGGCGCGCACGACCTCAGCCGCGCCGCCGACCTGGTCGCCACCGGCCTGACCGAGATGCGCGGCGCGACCGCGCCGCGGCTGCTGCTCGAGCTGATCTGCGCCCGCGTGTTGCTGCCGGGCGCCGACCACGGCGCCGAGGGCCTGGCCGCCCGCCTCGACCGCATCGAGCGCCGGCTCTCCGTCTCCGGGGTGCCCACCGCCGCGCCCGCCGCCCCGGCCGCGCCCCCGGCGCAGGACCGCCCCGTGCTGCGGCCCTCGGTCGGCGGTCCCGGCCACGCCGACGCGGCCGCCCCGGCTCCCCAGGTCCCGGGGGTCCAGTCTGTCGAGACCCGCCAGCCCGCAGCCCCGGTGGTCGAGCCTGTCGAGACCCGCCAGCCTGCGGCCCCGGTGGTCGAGCCTTTCGGGACCCGCCAGCCTGCAGCCCCGGTGGTCGAGCCTGTCGAGACCCGCCAGCCCGCAGCCCCGGTGGTCGAGCCTGTCGAGACCCGCCAGCCCGCGGCCCCGGTGGTCGAGCCTGTCGAGACCCGCCAGCCCGACCCGTGGGGGGCGCCGCCGCCCGCCGCGACCGTTCGGGAGCCCGCGCCCGCCCAGCCCGCAGCGCCCGCACCGACCGCGAACAGCGGCGGCATGGGCGCCGTCGACGTACGCCGCCTGTGGCCCGACGTGATCAACGCGCTCAACGGCCTGCGCAAGGCGACCTGGACCCTGCTCAGCCACAACGCCCAGGTCGTCGGCCTCGAGGGCGACGTCCTGACCGTCGGCTTCGGCACGCAGGGGCTGCGCGAGCAGTTCTCCCGCGGCAACCACGAGCCGGTCCTCCAGCAGGCGATCACCGACGTGATCGGCGCCAAGTGGCGGATCGAGGCGATCGTCCACCAGGGCGAGGCTCCCGCCGCGCCGCCGGCCGCGGCCCCGGCGGCTCCCGAGCAGTACACGCCCGCCCAGGCCGCGGCAGTCCAGCCGGCGCCCGTCCAGCCCCCGCCGTCCACCCCGGAGCCGCCGACGGATCAGGCTCCGCCGCCGTGGGCGGGGGCCGACGCACCCCCGCCGCCCTGGGACGAGCAGCCGCCCGCGCCCGCCTTCGACGCCTCCCGTGCGGCCCGCGAAGCGATCCAGCCGACCCGGATCGGCGCCCCCGATCTGGACGCCCGGGCCGCGGAGCAGAGCCGAGCCGAGGAGCTGGCGGCCCGCGACGCCGACGTACGCCCCGACGACGAGGCGTTCGAGGACGAGCAGCTCGGCGGCACCGAGCTGCTGCAGCGCGAGCTCGGCGCCCAGATCATCGAAGAGATCCGCCACCAGTAGGCCCCTGAAGGACACGGAGACAGTCATGACGCAGAACCCGTTCGACGCACTGGGTGGCGGAGGCTTCGACCTCAACGCGCTGATGGAGCAGGCCCAGCAGATGCAGCAGCAGATCGCCTCGGCGCAGCAGCAGCTCGCCGAGACCGTCGTCGAGGGCACCGTCGCCGGCGGCGCGGTCAAGGTCAAGGTCAGCGGCGTCGGCGAGCTCGTCGGCCTCGAGATCCGCCAGGGCGAGTTCGACGGCAACGACCCCGACGAGCTCGAGGACCTCGCCTCGGTCATCGTCGCCGCCTACCGCGACGCCAAGTCCCGAGCCGATGCCCTCGCCCAGCAGCAGCTCGGCCCGCTGGCCGCCGGCCTCCCGGGCATGGGTGACGGTCCGGGCGCCGGCGCCCCCGGCCAGCTCGGCTTCTAAGGACACTCACTTGTACGAAGGCGTCGTCCAGGACCTGATCGACGAGCTCGGTCAGCTGCCGGGCGTGGGTCCCAAGAGTGCGCAGCGGATCGCGTTCCACCTGCTCCAGGCCGACCCGGCCGACGTGGAGCGGCTCGCGCGCGTCCTCGTGGAGGTCAAGCAGCGGGTGAAGTTCTGCTCGATCTGCTTCAACGTCTCCGAGGAGGAGACCTGCCGGATCTGCCGGGATCCTCGGCGCGACCCGAGCGTCCTCTGCGTCGTGGAGGAGTACAAGGACGTCGTCGCGATCGAGCGCACCCGCGAGTTCAAGGGCCGCTACCACGTGCTCGGCGGCGCGATCAGCCCGATCGACGGCATCGGCCCCGACCAGCTCCGCATCCGCGAGCTGATGAGCCGGCTGACCGACACGCAGATCAACGAGATCATCCTCGCCACCGACCCCAACCTGGAGGGGGAGGCGACCGCCACCTACCTGACCCGGCAGCTCAGCCCGTTCGGTCTTCGGGTGACGAGGCTGGCCAGCGGCCTGCCCGTGGGCGGAGACTTGGAGTACGCCGACGAGGTCACGCTCGGGCGGGCGTTCGTCGGGCGAAGGACGGCGGAATGAACGGGCACAGCGGAGGAAGGCGGACCCAGGCATGACCAGTGTCGTCACCAGCGAGGGCGAGGAGTTCTCGACCCAGATCGCTGACTCGGTGGAGAGCTTCCTGCTCGCCGTCCGCGCCATCGCCGCGTCGGGCGAGGGTGGCAGCGCCGTACCGCTGCTCCTGCTCGAGGTGAGCCAGGTCCTCCTGACCGGTGCGCGCCTGGGCGCCCAGAGCGACTTCCAGCCGCGCGAGGAGTTCCAGCCCGACGTGGGCGAGGAGGCCGACGTCGACGAACTGCGGATGGGCCTGGCCACGATCCTGGACAGCGTCGACACGTACAGCTTCGTCTTCGACCCCTACGAGCCGGAGATCGTGGTCAGCCAGATCTCCGACGACGTCGCCAGCATCGTCACCGACCTCGAGAACGGGCTGCGTCACCACCGCCTCGGTGACGTCGCCGAGGCGCTGTGGTGGTGGCAGTTCAGCTACGTCAACAACTGGGGCAACCTGGCCGGCGCGGTGCTCAACGCGCTGCTCACCGTGATCGCCCACGACCGCCTCGACGCCGAGCCGTTCACGGGCGAGGACGAGGACCTCGCCGCTGCGGATGAGATGCTGGGGGACGGCGCCCGATAGAATTCGGTGGCCCTTCCCCTTGCACATCCCCGAGGATCTTTTACGTGGGTATCGTCGTCCAGAAGTTCGGTGGCTCGTCCGTCGCTAACGCCGAAGGCGTCAAGCGCGTCGCGCAGCGGATCGTCAACACGAAGAAGCAGGGCCACCAGGTGGTGGTCGTCGTCTCCGCGATGGGTGACACGACCGACGAGCTGATCGACCTCGCCAACGAGGTCTCGCCCCTGCCGCCGGCCCGCGAGCTCGACATGCTCCTCACCGCGGGCGAGCGCATCTCGATGGCCGTCCTGGCGATGGCGATCCACGACCTCGGTCACGAGGCGCGCTCCTTCACCGGCTCCCAGGCAGGCGTCATCACCGACGCCGAGCACGGCCGCGCCAAGATCATCGACATCACCCCGGGCCGGCTCGAGGCCGCTCTCGCGGAGGGCGCGATCGCGATCGTCGCCGGCTTCCAGGGCGTCTCGCAGACCACCAAGGACATCACCACGCTGGGCCGCGGCGGCTCCGATACGACCGCCGTCGCGCTCGCGGTCGCGCTGAAGGCCGACGTCTGCGAGATCTACTCCGACGTGGACGGCATCTTCACCGCCGACCCCCGCATCGAGCCGCGCGCCCGCAAGGTCCCGCGCATCTCGTACGAGGAGACGCTCGAGATGGCCGCCCAGGGCGCCAAGATCCTGCACCTGCGCTGCGTCGAGTACGCGCGCCGCTACGACATGCCGATTCACGTCCGGTCCTCCTTCTCCGACAAGGAGGGGACCTGGGTCGTCAAGGCCGAGGACGTCGCACACGGAGACACGGAGACATCCATGGAAGCTGCCATCATCACCGGCGTCGCGCACGACCGCAGCCAGGCGAAGATCACGATCGTCGGCGTGCCGGACAAGCCGGGCGAGGCGGCCTCGATCTTCCGCGCGCTGGCCGACGCCCAGGCCAACATCGACATGATCGTCCAGAACGTGTCGGCCGCGGCCACCGGCCTGACCGACATCTCCTTCACGCTGCCGCGCGGCGAGGGGCAGGCCGCGATGACCGCGCTCGCCCGGCTCCAGGACACCGTCGGCTACGACCGCCTGCAGTACGACGACTCGGTCGGCAAGGTCTCCATCGTCGGCGCCGGCATGTCGTCGGCCCCCGGCATCAGCGCCCGGTTCTTCCAGGCGCTCTCCGACGCCGGTGTGAACATCGAGATGATCTCCACCTCGGAGATCCGTGTCTCGGTCGTCGTCACCGAGACGCAGGTCGCGGACGCGGTCAACGCCGCGCACGCCGCCTTCGACCTCGGCTCCGACGAGATCGAGGCCGTCGTCTACGGAGGTACCGGCCGATGACCCTTCGACAGGCTCAGGGCGGCGGCTCCAACCGGCCCATCAACATCGGCATCGTCGGCGCGACCGGTCAGGTCGGCGTCGCGATGCGCCAGATCCTCGCCGAGCGCAGCTTCCCGGTCGGCGAGATCCGGCTCTTCTCCTCGCCGAAGTCGGCCGGCACCACGCTGGTCTACGAGGGCCGCGACGTCGTGGTCGAGGATGCGAACGTCGCCGACGCCGAGTCCTTGGCCGGGCTGGACATCGCGCTCTTCAGCGCCGGCGCCACCGCCTCGCGCGCGCTCGCCCCGAAGTTCGTCGAGGCCGGCGTCATCGTGATCGACAACTCGAGTGCCTTCCGCAAGGACCCGTCGATCCCGCTGGTCGTCTCCGAGGTCAACCCGGAGGCCGCCGCCGAGGTCATCGCCGCCGGGCGAGGCATCATCGCCAACCCCAACTGCACCACCATGGCCGCGATGCCGGTGCTGAAGCCGCTGCACGACGCGGCCGGCCTCCAGCGCCTCATCGTCTCGACCTACCAGGCCGTCTCCGGCTCCGGCATCGCCGGTGTGGCCGAGCTGGCCGACGGCGTCGCCTTCGCGGGCGACAAGGCGCGTGAGCTCGCGTACGACGGCGAGGCCGTGGCCTTCCCGGAGCCGGGCGTCTACAAGCGCACCATCGCGTACAACGTGCTGCCGTTCGCCGGCAACCTCGTCGAGGACGGCCTCAACGAGACCGACGAGGAGCAGAAGCTCCGCAACGAGTCCCGCAAGATCCTCGGCCTGCCCGAGCTGCTCGTCTCGGCGACGAACGTCCGCGTCCCGGTCTTCACCGGCCACTCGCTGTCGATCAACGCCGAGTTCGGCGCCGAGATGACGCCGGAGAGGGCGATCGAGATCCTGCGGGGCGCCGAGGGCGTCGAGGTCTCGGAGATCCCGAACCCGCTCCAGGCCGCCGGGAAGGACCCGTCGTACGTCGGGCGCATCCGTCAGGACGAGGGCGTCCCCGGCAAGCGCGGTCTCGCGCTGTTCGTCTCGGGCGACAACCTGCGCAAGGGTGCGGCGCTCAACACCGTCCAGCTCGCGGAGATCGTCGCCGCGCAGCTCTGAGTCGACTTTGCACGGAGAACCGCCGAGTCTGCACAAGATGCGCCGACTCGGCGGTTCTTTGCTTCTCATTCGCCGTCGTCGGCAGGGTCCTCTGCGGGGTCGATGTAGGTGACGCTCACCCAGTGCGACAGCAGGAAGGCGACGAGGCCGAGCACCGGGATGGCGATCAGCATCCACCACGCCTCGTAGTGGTCGTTGAGGAAGAGCACCGTCACGACGGCGATGAGCGCGACCGCGAGGAAGCTGTCGCCCATCGGGGAGCGGACCCCGAAGAGGCGCAGCAGCGTACCGCCGCCGACCACGGCCACCACGCCGATCGCGAGCAGCAGGGGGAAGCCGGCCTTGCCCCCGCAGGTGTCCGTGCCGCGGACCGCCGCGCAGGCGTGCAGCGAGCCGTACGAGGCCAGGACCAGGAACAGGCCGACCAGGATCCCGGCGATCCCGGCGATCTGCATCCCGCTCACGGCGGGCAGGGTCGGGCGCTCGCGCGGCGGCTTCGGAGCCGGAGCGGGCTTCGCGGGCTCGGGCTGCTTCGCGGCCTTCGCCGGCCCCGCGACCTCGGGTGGCTTGGACGCCTCCCGCGGCGCGGGTTCGCCGACGATCTCCGGCTCGCGCGCCGGCACGGTGACGGGCTCGGCCGCCGCTGCCTGGTCGGGCTCAGCGGCGGACTCGGTCACCGGCTCGGCAACCGGCTCAGCAACCGGCTCGGCAGCCGGCTCGGCAGCCGGCTCCGGCTCGGGCGCCGCAAGGGGCGTACCGGCTCGCTTCTTGCGCCCGAAGAGCTTCGGCGCGGCGAGCTTGGACTCGGCGTCGTCGTTCATTCGGACAGTGTTGCATCGAGAACGCGTTCTAGGTGGTGAAGTGCCTCGTGGCGCAGTGCGTCGGATCAGAACGGCGAGTACTTACCCGCCAGGATCGCCTTCCGCTTCTGGAACGGCGTGGCCTGGTCCTTGAGCCACGGCCGCCCGAACCAGAGGTATCCGTCGACGTAGGTCGCCGCGGTCGCCTTCTCCGAGCCCGTCAGCGGCAGGGCCGTGGTGGCGACCTTCCACGTCGGCGGGACGCCGAGGGCGTTGCACACCGTGGACCGCGGGCCGGCGCAGGGGTAGGAGTTGTCGAAGAGGGACGCCGGGTGCGCGGCGTAGAACTGCTGATAGGTGAACGCGCGGCCGTTGTCGGCCGTGTCGATGACCGCGTGGCTCCTGATCCCCTGCGCGGCGAGCGCGCCGGCCAGGACGGCGCTACGGGCGATGTCGGACTGGGTCGAGGAGTAGTGGGTGGCGCCGAGCGCGAAGCCGCGGGCGTACTGGATGCCCGAGCGCTCGAGCAGGTCGACCGCCTGGGCGGTGGTGAGCCAGTCCGCGTCGCCCGCGTCGAGGTAGACGGCCGCGCGGGGGTTGTTGTCGTGGAACGTCTTCGCGGCGTACGCGGCGAGCAGCTGGCGGGCCTTCCAGCCCTTGGTCCGCTGGTTCTTCGGCAGGTCGCGCCGGTTCACCGCGAGGGCCAGGTCGGGTTCGAGGATCATCGCGACCCGGGCGTCGCCGATCTGGCTCGAGATCGAGCGGATCCAGGCCCGGTACCCGGCGACCTCCTGGGCGCTCAACCGGGTCTTGAGCCGCTGCGCCTCGCCCCGGTAGCCCCAGATGCCGAAGACGGCGAGCTGCACCAGCACATTCGGGTCGCCGTGCTGCTCGGTGGCGATGTAGTCGGCCACCGCCGTCGAGCTGCGGCCCGAGTTGCCGAGGGTGAACCACAGCGCCTTGGGCTGCAGCGCCGACTTGGCCAGGTAGGCCTTCGCGGTGCCGGTGGCGCGCTCCCATGCGGAGAAGAGTCCCTGGTCCCAGTAGCCCTCGTTCACGCTCCATGTGCCGCCGGCCAGCGGGTTGCTGGGGTTCTGCGCCAACGGCGTGCCGCTCATGTCCACGTCGTACGTCGTGGTCGCCTTCACCCGGGCGCCGAGGGGTTGCGCCGCGCCGGCTCCGCCGCCGGTCCCGAGGGTGCCGGCGAGGCACGCGGCCAGCGCGAGCAGGGCGACGACGAGGGCGGTGATGCGGATTCTCACCCTGTCTGCATCGGCGGACGTCCCCGTACAGGTGAGCCGAACGCCTCAGACGCTCCGGCGACGCGCAGTTGGCTACTCTTCCCACATGCCAGCCGAGCTCCGCCGCGTCGCCGTCTTCTGCGGCTCCTCGCCAGGTCACGACGAGGCGATGATGCGCACCGCGTACGACATCGGTCGCGGGCTCGCCGAGCGCGGGATCGGGCTCGTCTACGGCGCCGGGGGCTATGGCCTGATGGGCGCCGTCGCGGACGGCGCCCTCAGCGCCGGCGGCGAGGTGGTCGGTGTGATCCCGCGCTCGATGGTGGAGCGCGAGTGGGGCCGCGACGACCTGACCGAGCTGCACGTCGTGGAGACGATGCACGAGCGCAAGGCGCTGATGGCCGAGCTCTGCGACGCCTTCATCGCGCTGCCCGGCGGGCTCGGCACCCTCGAGGAGATCGTCGAGGTCTGGAGTTGGCGCCAGATCGGCTTCAACGACGACCCCGTCTGCTTCCTCGACGTCGGCGGCTTCTGGCGTCCCCTCCTGGCCGCCCTCCAGGGCATGGTCGCGGCCGGCTTCCTGCGCCAGGACGTGATCGACGACGCGGTCGTCGCCGACTCGCTCGACGACGCCTTGGCCGGCCTTGCCCGGCGCCGCGCGGTGCAGTTCCAGGACAAGCTCAAGGGCTGACGCCGGTCGGTGTCGGTTCGTCGAGGTATGCAGGCCAACCGGCACTTCCCGTGCGGAACTCACCGTGGGAAGTGTCGGTTCGACTACATACCTCGATGGACCAGCACCCGGCTACAGCGGCTCCACACCGTGGCGCCGCGGGGTGAGCGTCTCCATCAGCCGGTGTCGCGGCAGCTGGGGCAGCAGGTCGGCGAGCCATGCCCGGGTCTGCGAGGGCCGGATGACGGCGTCGTAGCCGAAGCCCTCGGCGCCGCGCACCGCACTCGCCCGGTCGTCGAACGCGGCCACGATCTCCTGCTTCCGCGCCGCGCGCTCCGCGTGGTCGGCGGTGGCCTCCAGGTCGCGCTTGAAGACCAGCTCGACGGCGGTCTCGGCCGCCATCACCGCCGTCTCCGCGTGCGGCCAGCCGACGACCAGCTCGGGGGAGAAGGTCCGCCCGCCCGAGAGCATCACGTAGCCGCCGCCGTACCCCTTGCGCGCGACCACGGTCAGCAAGGGCACGGTGGCGGCGCCGTACGCGGCCGCGAGCCGGATGCTCGCCCGGCCCAGCCCGGAGCGCTCGGCCTCGATGCCGACCGCGAGGCCGGGCAGGTCGATGACGGTGAGGACCGGGATGCCGTACGCGTCGCACAGCGAGATCAGCCGCGACGCCTTCGCGCACGCCGCCGCGTCGAGCTGGCCGGCGCGCATGGCCGGCTGGCTGGCCACGATCCCGATCGGATGACCCTCGACGCGGGCCAGCATCGTCACCATGTTCGGCGCGTACGCGGGCCGCAGGTCGACCTCGCTGTCCTCGTCGACCAGGCCGGCGAGGACGTCGTACATGTCGTAGGCGGCGCGCGGGTCCGCGCTCACGGTGGCGTCGAGCGCGGCGGCGGCCCGAGGAGCCGGTCGCTCCGCCGTACGGATCGGCAGCGGCGCCGCGGCGTTGCTCGGCAGGGCGTCGAGGTAGATCCGGATCGCGTCGAACGCCTCCGCCTCGCTGTCCACCGCTGCGTCCAGGTTGCCGAACGCGGCCTGCGCGTCCGGGCCGCTGACGTCGTCGCCGAGGAGCTCGCCGGTCGCCGCCTTCACCAGCGGTGGTGGCGCCATCCCGAGGGTGGCGATGCCGCGCACCGCGACGACGTAGTCGCACAGCGACGCGGTCAGCGTCGGGGCGCCGAAGCCCGGCCCGAGGATCGCCGCGACCATCGGCACCCAGCCCGACAACCGGGTGTGCAGGTGCTGCACGTCGACGCCGATCGCGAACTCCTTGGCGTCCAGGCCCTCGTGGATGCGGTGCCCGCCGCCGTCCATCAGCATCACCACCGGGATGCCTCGCGTGGCGGCGATCGTGCACACCCGCTCGATCTTCTGGTTGCCGACCGCACCGCTGGATCCGCCCGCGGCGGTGAAGTCGCTGGCGATCACCACGACCGGTCGCTCGTCGATGTCGCCGGTGCCGCACACCACGCCGTCGGCCGGCACCGGCCTCCCGTCCGGCCCTGTCCCCGCGGTCAGCGCGCCGATCTCGCGGAACGTGTCCGCGTCCACCAGCGCCGTGATCCGCTCGCGGGCGGTCAGCTTGCCGCGGGCGTGCTGCTTCGCGACCGCGTCGGGGCGGCCGTCGTCGAGCACGGCGCCCAGCGCGGTCTCGTGCGGGAGCGGTTCGTCGTACGTCACGCGGGACACTCTGCCCTGAATTCGCGCCGGGACCCGGAAATGACTTCAGCCGCGGAGATCTCCGCGGCTGAAGTGAAGTGGTCGGGATGACAGGATTTGAACCTGCGGCCTCTTCGTCCCGAACGAAGCGCGCTACCAAGCTGCGCCACATCCCGATCCGTTCCTCTGCGGCGAACCGCCGAGCAACGAGACGTGAGCATAGCCGAGCCGGTGGCCGGACCTCTAATCCGGGCGCGGGGTCAACGTCAGGAGGGTCGCCTCGGGCCGGCAGGCCACCCGGACCCGCGTGTACGGCGAGCTCCCGAGGCCGGCCGAGACGTGCAGCCAGGCGTCGCCGTGATGGTGCAGCCCACGGGCCCGGGCCGGGTCGAGGTCGCAGTTGGTGGTGAGGGCTCGACCCCGCCCGTGCAGCTGGGGCAGGCAGACCTGCCCGCCGTGGGTGTGCCCGGCCAGGATGGCGTCGTACCCGTCGCTCTCGAACTGGTCGAGGACACGCAGGTACGGCGCGTGGGTGACCCCCAGTCGCAGGTCCGCGTCGGCCGGTGCGGGGCCGGCCACCGCATCCAGCCGGTCGTAGCGCAGGTGCGGGTCGTCGACGCCGGCGAACGCGATGTCGATGCCCTTCACGGTCAGGCGCGCGCGGGTGTTGGTGAGATCGGTCCAGCCCGCCTCCGTGAAGCGCGCCGACAGGTCGCGCCACGGCAGCTGCGGCACGTCGGTGTGCCGCTTGCCGTCGTCGGGCAGCAGGTAGCGCAACGGGTTGCGCAGCCGCGGCTCGAAGTAGTCGTTGGAGCCGTGTACGAACACCCCCGGCACGTCGAGCAGGGCGCCGAAGGCGTCGACCAGCGGCTCCACCGAGCCCTGGTGGGCCAGGTTGTCGCCGGTGTCGACCACGAGGTCCGGACGCAGCAGCATCAGCCCGGCCAGCCAGTCGCGCTTGCGCCGCTGGTTCGGCACCAGGTGGATGTCGGAGAGGTGCAGCACCCGCAGCGGCTCGGCGCCGGGCGGCAGCACCGGCACGGTCACCTCGCGCAGCGTGTACTGCCGCGCCTCCCACAGGCCGTAGACGGTGAGCGCGGCTCCGGCGAGCGCGCCGGCACCCAGGGTCGTGCCGAAAACCGAGCGGAGCCGCATGGCGTCAGCCTGTCACACTGAGACACATGACCCTCAAGGAGACGATCCGTACCGACCTGACCACGGCGATGAAGGCGCGCGACGAGATCCGCTCGAGCACGCTGCGGATGGTCCTCACCGCCATCACCAACGCCGAGGTCGCCGGCAAGGCCGCCCGCGAGCTCTCCGACGACGAGATCATCACCGTGCTGTCCAGCGAGGCGAAGAAGCGGCGCGAGGCCGCGACCGCGTTCGCCGACGGCGGCCGTGCCGAGCAGGCCGCCAAGGAGACCGCCGAGGCGGCGGTCATCGCCGACTACCTGCCGGCCCAGCTCACCGCCGAGGAGATCGTGGCCATCGTCACCGCGGCGATCCAGCAGACCGGCGCGAGCGAGCCCCGCGAGATGGGCAAGGTGATGGGCGTGGTCACCCCGCAGGTCAAGGGCAAGGCGGACGGCGGCGCCGTCGCCGCGGAGGTACGCCGCCAACTCGGCGCCTAGTCCACAACGTCATACGTCCCGCACCGATCGACGGTGCGGGACGTATGACGTCGCGTGGATCAGGAGGGCCCGGCCGGGCCGGGCGAGCTATCGCCCGTGGCTGCCGCCGTTGCCGCGACCATTGTCGTGGCTGGCGCCACTCTTGCTGGGCTGCTTCGGCGGCGGGGCCTCGTGGCCCGTGGAGAGATACAGCATGATCACGGAGCCGGTGGGCGCAGTTCCCGACGGCGAGCCGTAGGCCACGGTGCCCTCGGAGTAGCCGGAGTCGACCTGAGGGCCCGTCGTCGCGTGGAAGCCCGCCGCCTCGAGGACGTTCTTCGCCTTGGTGACGCTCAGCCCGCTGACACTCGGGACGTCGCTCTCGGCCCCGACCTCGGCTGCGGGGTCGATCGGATGGAAGTCGATCGGGTCAAGCGTGTCTTGGATCGGATGCATCGCATCGGCCCACATCGGGCCGGCGAAGCCGGAACCGGACGCCTCATATCCGGTGAAGTGACCGCCGACGGTCTTGTTGTCGAGGGTGTCGGGGTGGCCGGAGCTGTTCGCGCCGGCGATCATCGCGACTGTCGAGATCTGCGGGGTGTACGCGTCGAACCACACCGAGGCGTCACCGTTGGTCGTTCCGGTCTTGCCGCCGGACGGGATGACCCGGCCGTCGGCCGTGGAGAGATTCGTCTGGCCCAGCTCGTAGCCGAAGCCGCCCGGCTCCTGGACGCCACGGGTGATGTCGTTGACCTGGTCGGCGACCCAGTCGGGCATGACCTGCTTGCAGGAGGGCGTGTACTTCTTCAGCACGGTGCCGGCCGAGTCGTCGATCTCGGCGACCGGCTGCGGCTCGCAGAACTTCCCACGCGCAGCGAAGGTTGCGTACGCGCCCGCCATCTCCAGTGGGCTGACGCCGGCGATGCCGAGGGTGAAGGAGGGGGTGCGCTCCGCGCCGAGCCTCCCGGCTCCGGTCCCGTTGGGGTTGGTCAGGTCGACGCCCATCTGCCTCGCGAGCGCGAACGGCTGGCAGATGCCGGTGAGCTGCTCCAGCTGGGTGAAGTAGGTATTGATCGACTTCTGGGTGCCGGTGTACATGTCGTAGATGCCGGTGCCGGTCTCGTTGTGCACCGTCCAGGGGCCGCTCCACTGCGGTGCGCCGTCACAGTTCGCGTAGTCGGCCTGGTTGAAGGTCATCGGCGACTGGGAGTTGAACTTGGTCGAGGTCGGGATGTGGTCCTCGATGGCGCTCGCCAGCACGAAGAGCTTGAAGGTCGACCCGGCCTGGTAGCCGGCCGCGCCGCCGAGCTCATGGGGGATCGTGTAGTTGAGGTACGTCTCGCCGTGCTTGGCGTCGTTGCCCATCGGGCGCGACTGGGCCAGCGCGAGCACCTTGCCGGTGCCCGGCTCGACCTCGGCGATCGCGCCGATCGCGGGGTCGGTGGGATATACGTGGTCGGCGACCGATGCGTCGGCGGCCTTCTGGTTCGGCGTCTCCAGCGTGGTCTTGATCGTGAGTCCGCCCGAGGTGAGCAACTTCATCCGGTCGGCGACAGTGGCGCCGAGGTCGGGGTCCTGCTTGAGCGTGTTGATGACGTAGTCGCAGAAGAACGGTGCGGTCGCGTTCACGCAGCCGTTCTGCGACTTCTGCACCTTCAGCCCGAGCTTCTGCTGCTTGAGCTCGTCGGCCTGGTCGCTGGTGATGACGTGCAGCTGGGCCTCACGGTCCAGCACGACGTTGCGACGCGCGATCGCGGCGTCGGGGTAGTTGGTCGGGTCGTAGCCGGTGGGGTTCTTCACCAGGCCGGCCAGCAGGGCGCTCTGCTTCAGGTTGAGCTGGTTGGCGTTGACGTCGAAGTAGTGCCGGGCCGCGGCCTGCACGCCGTACGCGCCGTCGCCGAAGTACGCGGTGTTGAGGTAGCGCTCCAGGATCCAGTCCTTGGAGTGCGCCTGCTCCAGCGCGATCGCGTAGCGCAGCTCCTTGAGCTTGCGCGAGTACGTGTCGGCGGTGGCGGCCTTCATCGCGGCCTTGTCGCCGGACGCCTGCGCCTGGGTCAGCAGGGTCTGCTTGACCAGCTGCTGGGTGATCGAGGAGCCACCCTGGACGGTGCCGCTGTTCGCCTGGTTGGTGACGAACGCGCGCAGTGTGCCCTTGAGGTCGATGGCGCCGTGCTGGTAGAAGCGGTAGTCCTCGATCGACACGATCGCCGAGGTCATGTTGCGCGAGATCTGGTCCAGCGGCCGGTAGACCCGGTTCTGGTCGTAGAGCGTGGTGATGAGGTTGCCGTCGGCATCGAGGATGCGCGTCGTCTGCGGGAGTGTGCCGGTGTCGAACGCGGCCGGCAGGTCGTCGACGGTCTTGGCGACCTCGCGGGCGCCGATGCCGACCACCCCGGCGAACGGGATGGCGATGCCGGCCACGACCACGCCGAGGACGGCGGAGATCGCCGCCATCACCCCCAGGTGACTGAGGATGCGTGACGGCGGAACCTGCTGCGACATGTCGCTCAGGGTACCTGGGAGACCATGAGGCCTCTGCTTCCCGAAGCACGGTCACGGGTGCGAACCCGGTCACCACAGTGCCTAGGAGCCTAGTCACATCGGACTATTGCGGCTGAGTCGAACGAGTCTGGCTTCCACGTTCAGGTAACGCTTAGGTTGGCCGAACGGGTAAGTCCGGTGGTGTGGTCGTGGGGACTCACACAATCGGTGAACACTTTTTCATCTGGGGACACACATGTGGGTTGAAGACTGGACGCCCAAGGCGGCCTGCAAGGCAGAGCAGCCTGACGCGTTGTTCGTACGCGGCGCCGAGCAGAACAAGGCCAAGCAGGTCTGTAGCAGCTGCCCGGTGCGCACCGAATGCCTCGCCGAGGCCCTCGACAATCAGATCGAGTGGGGCGTGTGGGGCGGCATGACCGAGCGGGAGCGTCGCGCGCTGCTGCGGCGCAAGCCGAGCTCGTCGTGGCGCACGGTGCTCGAGTCGGCACGCACCAAGGACTCCGCGACCGTCTGATCGCCCGGGCGCTGCGGCTAGTCCGCAGCCTCCGAGCCGGCGAGCAGATCGCCGACCGCGCGCAGTCCGTCCAAGTCGTGCACGTCGCCGGCGAGCGCCGGTACGACGGCGCTGGCCACCTGCGGGTGGGCGGCGGCGAAGCGCTCGCGCAGCGTCCGCTGCCGCGCGACCAGCCGCTCGCGGTCGGCGTGCAGCCGCAGCAGGCCCGCCGTGACGCTGTCGCTCGCCATCCGCTCGGTGGCCGCCATCGCGGCGGCCGGGGAGAGGTCGGCGTGATCGGAGAGCGCCGCCCTGTTGACGACCAGACCGGCGAGCGGCATCCGGTCGCCCTGGAGGCGTTGGACGAAGTACGCCGCCTCGCGCAGCGCGTCCTCCTCCGGGGCCGCGACCACCAGGAAGGCCGTACCGTGCGCCTGCAGGAGGGCGTAGGTCTGCTGCGCGCGCTGGCGGAAGCCGCCGAAGACGGTGTCGAGCGCCGTCACGAAGGTCTGCAGGTCCTTGAGGAACTGCCCGCCGAGCACCTTGCTGAGCGCCCCGGTGACCATGCCGATGCCGGCGCTCATCAGCCGCGCCGGCCCGCGGGCGGGGGCGAGCATGGTGCGGATGAAGCGGCCGTCGAGGAAGCTGGAGAGCCGCTCGGGGGCGTCGAGGAAGTCGAGCGCGCTGCGCGATGGCGGGGTGTCGACCACGATCAGGTCGTACGCGCCGCTGGCCCGCGCGTCGCGGTGGAGCTGGCCGAGCTTCTCCATCGCCATGTACTCCTGCGTGCCGGCGAAGCTGGAGCTGAGCGCGATGTAGAAGGGGTTCTGCAGGATCTGCTGCGCCTTCTCCGGGGAGGCCTGGCTGAGCACCACCTCGTCGAAGGTGCGCTTCATGTCGAGCATCATCGCGTCGAGGCTGCCGCCCTCGGAGGTCGAGCTCCCGGAGGTCGAGCCTGTCGCGACCGGGCCGTCGGAGGTCGAGCCTGTCGAGACCGGGCCGTCGGAGGTCGAGCCTGTCGAGACCGGGCCGTCGGAGGTCGAGCCTGTCGAGACCCCGATCCCCGGCACCGGACGCGGGGTGTTGTCGAGCTGCTCGATCCCCATGCTCTGCGCCAGCCGGCGGGCCGGGTCGATGGTCAGCACGACGACCTTGCGGCCCCGCTCGGCGGCGCGCAGCGCGATCGCGGCGCTGGTGGTGGTCTTGCCGACGCCGCCGGAGCCGCAGCAGACGATGATCCGGGTGTCGTGATCGTCGATCAGGGCGTCGATGTCGAGGCGGCCGTCGCGGCTCGGAGCGCTCGTCATGCCATCCCCTGCCGCTTCAGCTCCACGGCCAGGTCGTGCAGCCCGCCCAGGTCGATCCCGCCGGCGATCCGCTCCAGCTCGTAGGTCGGCACGCCGAGGCCGCCGACCAGCGTGCGCTGCGCGTCCTCCAGCGCCCGGCGCTCGGCATGCTCGGACGCCTCGGCGAGGAGCCCGTCGATCAGGGCGTCGGTGACGTCGATGCCGGCCGACTTGAGATCGGCCGCGATCACCGACCGGTCGAGCGAGCCCGTACGGGCCGCCGCGAGCGCCTCGTCGGGCAGGTCGCGCGGACGCACCTGGTTGACGATGACGCCGCCGACGGGCAGGTGGTTGCGGCGCAGATCGTCGATGCCGTCGGAGGTCTCCTGGACAGGCATCTCCTCCAACAGCGTGACCAGGTGGACGGCGGTCCGCGGCGAGCGGAAGAGGGTCATCATCGTGTCGGCCTGGTTCTTGATCGGGCCGACCTTCGCGAGCCCGGCGACCGACTCGGAGACGTTGAGGAACTGGGTGATCCGGCCGGTCGGCGGCGCGTCGAGCACCACCGCGTCGTACTGCCGGGCGCCCTTGTTGCGGCTGTTGCGCTGCACGGCCTCGAAGAGCTTGCCGGTCAGGAGCACGTCGCGTACGCCCGGCGCGACGGTGGTCGCGAACTCGATCACGCCGAAGCGGTCGAGCGCCCGGCCGGCCGGGCCGAGCTTGTAGTACATCTTGAGGTACTCCAGCAGCGCCGACTCGGCGTCGATGTGCAGCGCGTACACCGAGCCGGGCTCGCTGCCGCCGTCCCGCAGGCCGGTGGCGATCCGGGTCTCGGCGTAGGGGAGCGGATCGACGTCGAACATCCGGGCGACGCCCTGACGGCCCTCGACCTCGCAGAGCAGGACGTTGCCGCCCTCGCTGGCCAACGCCAGCGCGAGGGCGGCGGCGACCGTCGACTTGCCGGTGCCACCCTTGCCGGTGACCACGTGGAGTCGCGCGCGTGGCCAGTCCGAACTCATGAGTAGGACTTTAGCCAGGAACTGTCGGTGGCCAAGGCTAGGTTGCTCATATGGCTCTGGCGACGTTCAAGGCTCTGTGCATCGACGCGGTGGACCACGAGGCGATGGGCGCCTTCTGGCGGGGCGTGCTGGGCCTCACAGCCGAGGTCCTCGACGACGAGGTCCGGCTCAGCGGGGACCGGCCCGAGGAGACGATCTGGATCTGCCGGGTTCCCGAGCCGGTGACGGTCAAGCAGCGCGTGCACCTCGACGTGCACGCGGCCTCGGTCGACGACGTGCTCGCGCTCGGTGCCACGCCCCTGGACCTCGACTCGTTCGGCTGGAAGGTGCTCCGCGACCCGGAGGGCGGCGAGCTGTGCGTCTTCGAGCGCGAGCAGGTTCCGAGGCAACGGCTCTACGAGGTCGTCGTCGCCTCCGACGACGCGATCGCGATGGCGCGCTGGTGGGGCACGGTGCTCGGCGCGCGGGTCGACGAGGAGGATGACTGGGCCTCGGTCGAGGACATCCCGGGGAATCCGTTCGAGTGCCTCGTCTTCGTGCCGGTCCCTGAAACCAAGACGGTGAAGAACCGGATCCACTGGGACGTCTACGGCTCGGTCGCCGACCTGGCGGCGGCGGGCGCGCGCGTGCTGCGGGAGCCGGACCACGAGATCCGCTGGACGGTGATGGCCGACCCCGAGGGCAACGAGTTCTGCGTCTTCGTGCCGGAGAGCTGAGCCGTGCCGATCGAGCTGCCCGAGCTGCTGGTGCCCGACGCGGCGGCGTGGCGATCCTGGCTGGTGACGCATCACGCCACCTCGCCCGGCGTGTGGCTGGTGCTCACCCGCAAGGGCGGCACCGTGACCGACCTGGCGTACGCCGGCGCCCTCGACGAGGCGCTCTGCTTCGGCTGGATCGACGGGCAGGTGAAGAGGCGTGACGAGCAGTCGACGTTCCAGCGGTGGACCCCTCGCGGGCCGCGGTCGCGCTGGTCCCTGCGCAACGTCGGCCACGTCGAGCGACTCACCGAGGCGGGTCTGATGACGCCGGCAGGGCTCGCCGCCGTGGAGGCGGCCCGGGGCGACGGGCGCTGGGATGCCGCGTACGAGGGACCGGCCGCCGCCGAGACCCCACCCGACCTGCTGGCGGCGATCGCGGCGGTGCCGGCCGCGCAGGCGACGTACGACGCGCTCACCTCGCAGAACCGCTACGCGCTCTACCACCGGCTGACGGCGATCAAGGGCGAGGAGGCCCGCGCCCGGCGGATCGAGTCGTTCGTGGACATGCTGGCGCGTGGGGAGACACCGCACCCCCAGAAGCGGCGGCCTACGCCTTCGTGATCAAGGGGTGACAGCGAGCGCGGTGAGGAATCGGGCGGCGAGCTCCTCGTCGCCCTCGACCGTGACACTCTCGGCCGCCGCGGGTCGGCGGCCTCCGGCGAGCAGGATGAAGGTCTCGCGGTCCATCCGCAGCGTGACCGTCGGGCTGTCCGGGACCTCGTCGAGGGTCCGTCCACGGCCGGAGTCGTCGATCGTGACGGCGGTCGGTGCATGGCCGTCGACGTACGCCACCAGGGTGGTGCCGGGTGCCGGCTTGACCCGCTTGCCGAGCACGAAGCCGAGGCTCTCCAGGAGATAGCCGGCGCTGTGCCGGGCACCCGCGCTGTCGAGGTTGCCGGGACGCCCGGTGGCGCGCCGTACGTCCTGCTCGTGCATCCACACGTCGAGCGGACGGTTGCGCAGCAGCGTCCGGGTCGGCCAGCCGATCGCGCCGAAGATGCCGGCCGCCAGGGCCTCGGGGTCCGTCGGCGGGTCGGCGAGCAGGTCGTCGAAGCGGACGGCGGTGTAGCGCCGGATCTCCTCCACGATCGCCGCCGGCTCGGCGTCGCGCCGGGTGATCACGCCGATCTCCGTGAACTGGCCCATCGGCCCGCTCACGTGGGCGAGCTCCTCCGGGACGTCGGCATGCTCGTGCGGTGCGCCGCCGAGCACCCCCTCGAGGTGCGCGATGTGCGAGAGCACCGCGCGCACATCCCAGCCGGGCAGGTCGGTCGGGGCGTCCCACTCCTCGTCCGCGAGGGAGGCGGCGAGCTCGACGAGGTCGCCGACCGAGACCCACCACGTGTCGACGTACTGCTGGAGATCCGTCATGCCCCCAGACACTAGGCCCGCGAGCGGCAGTAGGGTCGGAGCCATGACCAAGTGGGAGTACCAGGTGGCGCCGATCCTCAACCACGCCGCCACGCAGATCCTCAACAACTTCGGCCAGGACGGCTGGGAGCTGATCACCATCAGCGACAACGGCTCCGGCAACCTGGTGGGCTACTTCAAGCGTCCGGTCGCGGCGTGAGCACGCCCGACGAGCGCCTCGCCGAGCTCGGTCTGAGCGTCCCGGAGGTCGTGCCTCCGGTGGCCGTCTACGTCCCGGCGGTGCGCACCGGCTCGCTCGTCTACACGTCGGGCCAGCTGCCGATGCGCGACGGCACCCTGATGGCGACCGGCAAGGTCGGCGCCGAGGTCACCGCCGAGGAGGCGTACGAGTGCGCGCGCCAGTGCGCCCTCAACGCGATCGCGGCGGTCAAGGCCGAGATCGGCGACCTGTCGAAGGTGACCCGCGTCGTGAAGGTGGTCGCGTTCGTCGCGTCGACGCCTGACTTCACCGGCCAGCCGGGCGTAGCCAACGGCGCCTCCGAGCTCCTCGGGGCCGCGTTCGGCGATGCCGGGGTGCACGCCCGCTCGGCGGTGGCCGCACCGGTGCTGCCGCTGGACTCACCGGTCGAGGTCGAGATCATCGTCGAGGTCGGCTGAGGTGCGGATCCCGCTGCCTCCGGTGGCCATGCCGCCCGAGGCGGCGGCGCTCGCGCAGGAGTACGCCGACGGGCTGCGGACCCCGGTCGAGCCGCGTGATGCCGCGACCGTCGTGCTCACCCGGCCCGGCCCGTCGGGCCCGGAGGTCTACCTGCTGAGCCGGCAGCGCTCGATGGCGTTCGCCGCCGGGATGGCGGTCTTCCCCGGTGGCGGGGTGGATCCGCGGGATGCGGCCGAGTCGACGCCGTGGGTGGGCCCCTCCGCGGAGGTCTGGGCCGGCCGGCTCGGCTGCTCGGAGGCCGAGGCCCGAGCGCTGGTGTGCGCGGCCGTACGGGAGACCTTCGAGGAGTGCGGCGTCCTGCTGGCGGGTGCGTCCGCGGACGAGGTCGTCGGCGATGTCAGCGGCGACGACTGGGAGGCCGATCGGGTCGCCCTCGAGACGCGCACTCTTTCGCTGTCCGAGCTGCTGGCCCGGCGCGGCCTGGTGCTGCGCTCCGACCTGCTCGGCGCCTGGGCGGGCTGGACCACCCCCGCCTTCGAGGCGAAGCGCTACCGCACCTGGTTCTTCGTCGCCGCGCTGCCGTCGGGACAGCTCACCCGCGACGTCTCCTCGGAGTCGGTGTCGGTGACCTGGATGCCGGCCGCCGACGCGGTGGAGGCCGCCGAGGAGGACGCGCTGGCGCTGATGCCGCCCACGTACCTCACCTGCCTCGAGGTCTCCCGCTTCGCCGACCCCGACGCGCTGCTGGCCGAGGCCGCCACCCGTCGGATCGAGATGTTCACCCCGGAGCTCCGGGACGGTCAGCTGACCCTGATGGCGCATCACCGCGAGCTGCTGCGGGCGCGAGGCCGCCTGTGAGCGCGGAACAGTGGGCGGGCGGGACGTTCGGGGACCGCGGGCAGTGCGTGCTCGCATCCAACCCCGGGATCATGACGCTCGACGGCACCAACACCTGGGTGCTCCGCGAGCCGGGTGCCGCGCGCTCGATCGTGGTCGATCCCGGACCGCTGGACGGCGCCCACCTCGACGCGGTCGCCGCGGCGGCCGGTGAGGTCGCCGTCGTCCTCCTCACGCACCACCACGCCGATCACGCCGAGGCCGCCCGCGCGTTCGCGGAGCGCGTCGACGCGCCGGTGAGAGCACTCGACCCGACGCAGCGGCTCGGGTCGGAGGGTCTCGCCGACGGGGACGTCGTCACCGCTGGAGACCTCGAGGTGCACGTCGTCGGCACGCCCGGGCACACCTCGGACTCGCTGTCGTTCTGGGTGCCCGCCGACGCAGCGCTGCTGACCGGCGACACCGTCCTCGGCCGCGGTACCACCGTGGTCGCCCATCCCGACGGTCAGCTGGGCGCCTACCTCGACTCGCTGGACCGGCTGCACGCGCTGGCTCTGGAGCATGGGGCGGCCGCGATCTGGCCCGGCCACGGCCCGGTCATCTCCGACGCGCTGGGGGCGCTGGACTACTACATCGCCCACCGCCGCTCGCGCCTCGAGCAGGTCGAGGCTGCGCTCGGTGCGCTGGGCGGCGAGGAGATCGCCCCCGACGCGCTGCCGCGCCGGGTCGTCGAGGTCGTGTACGCGGATGTCGACGAGGTGCTCTGGGGCGCCGCCGAGCTGTCCGTCCGCGCGCAGCTGGCGTACCTCGGGCGCTAGCTGCGAGCCGGCCAAAGTGTCACCGTGACACTTTGCGGCATGGGTGACAGCTGAAACTGTCACGGGTGCCGCGAACTATCACGGTGACAGTTGTGAACTATCACCGTGACACTTTGGGGCCGGGTCGCCGAGCCGGCCTGTCTCGGGCAGGACGAAGCACGCACCCTGACACCGGATCCGGTGTCAGGGTGCGTGCTCCGCAAGGCGGAGGAGCGACGGCGGCCTGGGGCGCGAAGCGGCCGCCGAGCGACGACAACGCAGCGGAGTGCGTGCCGTGGCGCCGGATTCAGCGGGCGCGGCGAGCCATCCGCTCAACGTCCATGATCACGACCGAGCGCGGCTCGAGACGCAGCCAGCCGCGGGCGGCGAAGTCGGCGAGCGCCTT
Source organism: Nocardioides sp. JCM 18998 (assembly GCF_055391535.1). Classification (NCBI taxonomy): domain Bacteria; kingdom Bacillati; phylum Actinomycetota; class Actinomycetes; order Propionibacteriales; family Nocardioidaceae; genus Nocardioides; species Nocardioides sp. JCM 18998. Next base: position 1,105,367 of record NZ_AP043886.1, on the reverse strand, counting down.
GTTGACCGTCTCGCGGGAGGCGCCGACCAGCTGGGCGAGCTCCTCCTGGGTGAGGTCGTGGTGGACGTGCACGCCGTCGTCGGCCGTACGACCGAAGCGGTCGGCCAGGTCGAGCAGCGCCTTGGCGACGCGACCCGGGACGTCGGAGAAGACCAGGTCGGCCACGACGTCGTTGGCCTTGCGCAGCCGTCCGGCGAGCTGGGCGAGCAGACCACGGGCGACGACCGGACGGCCGTCGAGCCACTTGAGCAGGTCTTCGTGCGACAGCGAGGCGAACGCGGCGTCGGTGACGGCGGTGACCGTCGCCGAGCGCGGGCCCGGGTCGAAGAGCGAGAGCTCGCCGAACATCTGGCCGGGGCCCATGATCGCGAGGAGGTTCTCCCGGCCGTCCGAGGAGGTGCGGCCGAGCTTCACCTTGCCCTCAAGCACGACATAGAGCTTGTCGCCCGCGTCGCCCTCGTGGAAGAGCACGTCGCCTCGGCGGAGCTTGGTCTCCGACATCGAGGCGTGCAGCGCCGTCATCGACTCGTCGTCGAGTGCACTGAACAGCGGCGCCTGGCGAAGTACGTCGAGGTCCACGCCCATCTCCTTCTCGGGATCCCCCCGCGGCCGATGCGCGGTCTCGCGCATCCTATCGGTGGAAAAAGTCACATTCTGTGGAGGTCCTGCTCTTGACACCCTAGCGGTGTCGTCCCCGGTGCTCGATGAGCGGGCTGTCGGTGGCGCGCCGTACCCTTGGCGGCGTGCCTGTCGCGCCCGTCCTACCGCCGCCCCCCGTCGGGCTGGTGAGGCGTGCTCGCAAGATCGACCGGATCCTGGCCGAGACCTATCCGGACGCCAAGGCGGAGCTCGACTTCGACAACGCCTTCGAGTGCCTCGTCGTCACGGTGCTCTCCGCCCAGACCACCGACAAGCGGGTCAACGCCGTACGTCCCACGCTCTTCGCCGCCTACCCGGACGCGAAGGCGATGGCCGCCGCCGACCGCGAGATCCTCGAGGGGATCGTCGGCCCGCTGGGCTTCTTCCGCGCCAAGGCCGACAGCCTGCTGCGGTTGAGCGCGACGCTCGTGGAGGAGTACGGCGGCGAGGTGCCCGGCAAGCTGGAGCAGCTGGTGAAGCTGCCCGGCGTCGGGCGCAAGACGGCCAACGTGGTCCTCGGCAACGCGTTCGGCGTCCCGGGGATCACCGTCGACACCCACTTCGGCCGCCTCGCCCGCCGCTTCGGCTTCACCGAGCAGACCGACCCGGTGAAGGTCGAGCACGAGGTCGCCACGCTCTTCCCCAAGCGGGACTGGACGATGCTGAGCCACCACCTGATCTGGCACGGCAGGCGCATCTGCCACGCGCAGAAGCCCGCCTGCGGTGCCTGCCCGGTCGCCAAGCTGTGCCCCGCGTACGGCGAGGGACCGACCGATCCCGCCGTCGCCGCCAAGCTGGTCCGCACCGAGGGGCGCAATTGATCCGCCGTCCTGTCGCGGCCCTCGTGGCCGCTCTCCTCGTCCTGCTCGCCGCCTGCGGCGCCCCGCACCTCACCCCGACGCCGCCCTCGCAGATCAACCTCGACGCGCCCGACATGGTCGCGATCAAGCAGAAGTCGCAGATCGAGGACTGCCCCAAGCCCCAGATCCCGAGCGGCTCGGGTGCCCTGCCGAAGTTCGAGATCCAGTGCCTCGGCGGCGGTCGCGCGGTCGATCTGTCCACCCTCAAGGGCCCGCTGGTGCTCAACTTCTGGTGGAACGGCTGCGTGCCGTGTCAGAAGGAGATGCCGGCGCTGGCGTCCTTCTACAAGCAGTACGGCGACCAGGTGCCGATCCTCGGCGTCGACTCCACCGACGTCTACCCGGGCGTCGCGCTGAAGAAGGCGGTCAAGTGGGGCGTCACGTTCCCCCTGGTCGGTGACCCCGGCGGTGACCTGCAGGGCACCAAGCTCACCATCAAGTACTACCCGTCGTTCTTCTTCCTCTCCGCTGACGGCAAGCTCACCGGTCCCGTCGAGGGCGGCCTGAACTCGGTCGACGACGTCAAGGCGATGGTCGAGAAGCAGCTCGGGATCAGCCTGTGACAGCGCCGGCCTGGCTCGACCCGATCCGTCGCGGCCTCGACACGATCAGCGGCAACGACCTGACCGCCTTCCTCCCGCCGGAGGACCACGACGCGCGCCAGTCGGCGGTGCTGATCCTCTTCGGCGAGGGCGAGCAGGGCCCCGACCTGCTGCTCACCGAGCGCTCGCACACGATGCGGTCCCACCCCGGCCAGGTGTCGTTCCCCGGTGGCGGGATCGACCCGGGCGAGGGCCCGCGGGACGCCGCCCTGCGCGAGGCGTGGGAGGAGACCGGGCTCGACCCGGCCGGCGTCGAGGTGATCGGCGAGCTCCCCGAGCTCTGGATCCCGCCGTCCAACAACGTGGTCACCCCCATCGTCGGCTGGTGGCGCGACCCGTCCCCGGTGAGCGTGAAGAGCCTGGAGGAGGTGCACGCGATCTACCGCGTGCCCATCGCCGAGCTGCGCGACCCGGCGCACCGGGTCCGGGTGCGCTCCCCGCGCGTTCCCGGCATGATCGGGCCGGGCTTCATGATCGGGCCCGAGAAGGACGTCATCCTCTGGGGCTTCACCGGCGGCATCGTGGCGCGGCTCTTCGAGTTCGTCGGCTGGATCGAGGAGGTCCGGGACGCCCGGCTCATCGATCTGCCCGACTACATGCTGCAGGGGAGGACCAGGGATGAACGTCCTTGACTGGCTGCTCCTCCTCCTGGTCGGCGTCTACGCGCTCTCCGGCTACTGGCAGGGCTTCGTCACCGGAGCCTTCGCCACCGCCGGGCTGCTGCTCGGTGGCTTCATCGGCGTCTGGCTGGCACCCAAGGCGCTCGGCAACGCCAACCCCTCGGTCTGGGTCTCGCTCGGCGCGCTCTTCATCGTCATCCTGTCCGCCTCGATCGGGCAGGGACTGCTGCAGTACGCCGGCGCGCGCGTCCGTGACCACATCACCTGGCGGCCGGTGCGCTTCGTCGACGCCGTCGGCGGTGCCGCCCTCTCGGCAGCGGCCGTCCTGATCGTCGCGTGGGCGCTCGGCGTGGCCGTCACGGGCACCCGGATCAGCGGGATCACCTCCATGGTCCGCGGATCGACCGTGCTGAGTCACGTCAACGAGGTGCTGCCGGGCGCGGCCGCCCGCGGCCTGCAGACGTTCAACAACGTCGTCGGGACCAGCTTCTTCCCGCGCTACCTCGAGCCGTTCGCGCCCGAGCGGATCGTCGACGTGGGCCCCGGGCCGGCGGCGCTGCGGCACGACGTCGACGTCGTACGGGCGTCGGACAGCGTGCTCAAGGTGCGCGGCGCCAGCTCGTGCGGGCGTGGCGTCGAGGGCAGCGGCTTCCTGATCGCGCCGGACTACCTGATGACCAACGCGCACGTCGTCGCGGGCGTCGCCCACCCGGGCGTGCTCATCGGCAGCGACACCGTCGATGCCACGGTGGTCTCCTACGACCCCTCGCTCGACCTCGCCGTGCTCCACGTCGACACCGGCTCGCTGCCCGCGCTCGGCTTCGACAACGGCGTCAAGCCGCGCGCCGGCGTCGCGATCCTCGGCTACCCGCAGGACGGTCCGTTCGACCTCGAGCCCGCCCGCGTGCGGGCCGAGCAGCGGCTCCGCTCGCCGAACATCTACGGCAGCGGCACCGTCATCCGCGATGTCTACTCCCTGCGCGGCCTGATCCGGCCCGGCAACTCCGGCGGCCCGATCGTGGACGCCGAGGGCAAGGTCGCGGGCGTCGTCTTCGCCGCCTCGGTCACCGACACCGACACCGGCTACGCGCTCACCGCAAGCCAGGTCCGGAACACGGCGGCCAAGAGCGTGGGTCTGACGGCTGCGGTCTCGACCGGCGGCTGCGCCTCCTAACCCCGACTTTGCACCTAGGATCGTCGAGTTCGCACCTGGAACCGTCGAGTTTGCAGAGGCGGTCAGAAGCGGCGGATCGTGTAGCCCGCGGCGAGCTCGCACCGCAGCTCCCCGATCCAGCGAAGGAGGGCATCGCCGGTGAAGTCCCCGTTCCGGACGACGATGACGGTCCAGTTGTGCTCGCGGAGCCACCGCCGCCGGGCGGCGTCGCTCTCCCGCTGCTCGGTCGTCATGTCGTGGAACTCGACCCCGTCGTACTCCACGCAGATGCGGGCGTGCGGATAGGCGAAGTCGAGACGGTACGTGGGTACGCCGTCGATGTCGATCCAGTGCTGCGGCACGGGCAGCGGCAGGCCGTGGTCGTGGATCTCCAGCCACAACCACGACTCGCGCTGCGACTCGATGAGCGGCTCGAGCAGCGAGATCAGGTCGCGGAGCTGTCGGACGCCGCGTCGTCCACGGAATCGTCGCAGCTCGGCGCCCATCTGCTCGGCCGTCACGCCATGGCTGCGCGCGAACGCATTGACGGCCGCCATCGCCTCACGTCGCCGCAGGTTGCAGGCCAGATCGAGAGCGGTGCGCAGCGGTGTCGTCACGGTGACGCCGTACAGCTCCATCGCGTCCTCCGCAGAGAGGTCGCGGGTGCGCCCGTCCGTCTGCTTGAGGCGTGTCGGCGTGTGGCCGCGCAACGCGCACGCCTCAACGCTCGGCGGGCCGGCCCACTCTGCCAGGGAGAACGTGTCGATGCCGTGCAGCCATGCGGCCGTACGGTCGCAGATCACGTGGTGCTCGCTGACGATCAACGCGAGGGCGGCGGCTCGCACCTCATGTGAATCGGGGAGCGCGGCATGGACGTAGACGCCGCGCCAGGGCGAGCGGAGGCTGCCATCGGCGAGAGCGGCCCGCAGCGCTGACCGCGGAATCGCCAGGTCGGGCAGCTCGCCGTGGGAGAACGGTCGCGCTGGGAATGCCGGAGCGGGGGATGTGTCGATGCTCATCCGTCGAGACTCGCCGTACCGGCGACGCCTCCGCTGCCGGCGGCCGCGCCCCTGTGGAAACCCGGCCCCCGTCCTCGGGCTGTGGGCGAGAAGTGGCCGGAAATGACGACCGCCGAGCTGCACCAGGTGCAAACTCGGCGGTCCTCCGTGCAAAGTCGGGCTACTTGCTGGGCTTGAGCGCCTTCGGGATCTCCTTGCCCTGCGCGATCGCGCGCTCGGGCGCCTTGACCTTCTTGACGCTCTTCACGCCGATGAACGCCAGCAGGGCGGCGAGCAGGACGTAGACGGCGAAGACGATGAGGAACGCCCAGTGCAGGGCGAGGCCCTTGCCGTTCCAGTTGATGAAGTAGGCGAGCGCCACCGAGAACATGATCACGGCCAGCACCAGGATGAACGCCGCCGCCGCGAAGAGACCGACGCCCACGCCGCCCGCGGTGAGGCTCACCTTGAGCTCGGACTTCGCCAGCTCGATCTCCTTGGAGATCAGGGTGGAGATGTCGCGGCTGGCGTCGGCGACCAGCTTGCCGATGGTGGGCTCGTCTGCCTTCACGGGTTCGGTGGCCATGCGGATCCTTCGTGCTCGGTCGTGTCCGGTGTGCGCTCTTCTGCTTGCTCTGCTGACCATATACGGCGGTAGACGCGGTTGCGGGCCCGCAGCAGCACGGTCGCGATCCCCGCAGCGGCCAGGGACCCCAGCAGTACCCCGACCTTGGTGTGCTCACCGTGCGGCGAGCGGCCGAAGGCGAGCTCGCCGATCAGCAGCGAGACCGTGAAGCCGATGCCCCCCAGCATCGCCATCCCGACCACGTCGATCCAGGCCAGCTCGTCGTCGAGCTGGGCGGCGGTGAACCGCGCCAGCAGATAGGTCGCCAGGGTGATGCCCACGCACTTGCCCACCACCAGGCCGAAGACCACGCCGAGGGTCACCGGGTCCTCGAACGCCTCCTTGATCCCCGTCCAGCCGCCGATGGTCACGCCGGCGGCGAAGAAGGCGAAGATCGGCACGGCGACGCCTGCGCTGATCGGCCGGATGAGGTGCTCGAGATGCTCGGCCAGACCCTTGCCGGGCGCCTGGTCGCGACGCTTGACCGGCACCGTGAACGCCAGCACCACCCCGGCGACGGTGGCGTGGATGCCGCTGGCATGCACACAGACCCAAGCGGCCACCGCGAGCGGGATCAACAGGTAGGCGCTCCAGATCCGCCGCTGCACCAGGAATCCGAAGACCGCGATCGGCACCACCGCGAGAGCGAGCCAGGCGAGGTGCAGCGAGGAGGTGTAGAAGATCGCGATCACCATGATCGCCAGCAGGTCGTCGACCACCGCGAGGGTGAGCAGGAAGGTCCGCAGCCCGCTGGGCAGATGGGTCGAGATGGTGGCCAGCACGGCAACCGCGAAGGCGATGTCGGTGGCGGTCGGGATCGCCCAGCCGCTCGGCTCTCCGCTGCTGGCGGTGAGGTTGATCGCGGCATAGATCAGCGCCGGCGCCACCATGCCGCCCACCGCGGCGGCCACCGGGAGCGCCGCTCGCCGCGGATCGCGCAGGTCGCCGGCGACGAACTCGCGCTTGAGCTCCAGGCCCGCGACGAAGAAGAAGATCGCGAGCAGGCCGTCGGCCGCCCAGTCCGACAAGGTCAGGTGGAGGTGGCCCCAGTGAGGCCCGAACGCGAAGTCGTGCAGGTCCGCGTACGACCCCTTCCACGGGCTGTTCGCCCAGACCAGCGCGACCGCGGCGGCCGCGATCAGCAGCAGGCCACCCGTGGACTCGGCGCGCAGGATCTCGGCGGTCCGCGACGTCTCGAGCCAGCTGCCTCGGGCGAACAGGTTGCGGGGGCTGCTCAATGGATCTCTCCTCGGGGCACGTCGAACACGACGCCGACCAGACTTCCCGGCACACCTGGCGTCGATCCTAACGGCAGGCACTCGCGCCGTCGGGCGACGACAACGGGGAGTGTTGTGCGCACCCGATGTGCACAACACTCCCCGTTGGTCGGAAGGGAGCCCTACTCGTCGGTGGAGGCGGCCTTGCCGGCGGCGATCAGCTCCATGATCGAGGCGTCGGCCAGGGTGGTGGTGTCGCCGACGCCGCGGCCCTCGGCGAGGTCGCGCAGCAGGCGCCGCATGATCTTGCCGGAGCGGGTCTTGGGCAGCTCCGGCACGACCATGATCCGCTTGGGCTTGGCGATCGGGCCGATCTCCTTGCGGACGTGGTCGGAGAGCTCCTTCTCGCACTCGCCCGGGGCGCCGTCGCGCAGGATGACGTACGCGACCACGGCCTGGCCGGTGTCCGGGTCGGTGGCGCCCACGACCGCCGCCTCGGCGACGTAGGGGTGCGACACCAGCGCCGACTCGATCTCGGTGGTCGAGAGGCGGTGGCCCGACACGTTCATCACGTCGTCGACCCGGCCGAGGACCCAGATGTCGCCGTCCTCGTCCTTCTTCGCGCCGTCGCCGGCGAAGTAGTAGCCCTTGTCGCGGAACCGCGCCCAGTAGGTGTCGACGTAGCGCTGGTCGTCGCCCCAGATCGTGCGCAGCATCGAGGGCCACGGCGAGGTCACCACGAGGTAGCCGCCCGAGCCGTTCGGGACCGAGTTGCCGTCGTCGTCGACCACGTCGACCTCGATGCCCGGGATCGCGCCCATCGCCGATCCCGGCTTGGCCGAGGTCACGCCCGGCAGCGGCGTCATCATGGTTGCGCCGGTCTCGGTCTGCCACCACGTGTCGACGACGGGGGCACCGCCGCCGATGACGGTCTTGTACCAGACGTAGGCCTCCGGGTTGATCGGCTCACCGACCGAGCCGAGCACCCGCAGCGAGGACAGGTCCGAGGCCGACGGGATCGCGTCCCCCTGCTTCATGAAGGAGCGGATCGCGGTCGGCGCGGTGTAGAACAGCGAGACCTTGTACTCCTCGATGATCTTCCACCAGCGGCCGCGCTCGGGAGCGTCGGGCGTGCCCTCGTAGAGGACCTGGGTGGCGCCGTTCGCGAGCGGCCCGTACGCGATGTACGAGTGCCCGGTCACCCAGCCGATGTCGGCCGTGCACCAATACACGTCAGCCGGTCCGTCGCCGTCAGATTCGGTCTTCAGGTCGAACTGCGCCCAGTGCGTGTACGCCGCCTGGGTCAGGTAGCCGCCGGTGGTGTGCTTGATCCCCTTCGGCTTGCCGGTCGTGCCGGAGGTGTACATGACGTAGAGCGGCTGCTCGGCGTCGAACGCCTCGGGCGTGTGCTCGGTCGACGCGGTCGCCACGGTCTCGTGCCACCACCGGTCGACGCCCTCGTTCCAGTCGACCTCCTGGCCGGTGCGCCGCACCACCAGGACGTTCTCGACCTGGGCCGGGTTCGGCAGCTTGCCGACCGCCTCGTCCACCATCGGCTTGAGCGCCGAGGGGGTGCCGCGGCGATAGCCGCCGTCGGCGGTGACGATCAGCTTGGCGCCGCAGTCCTCGACGCGGGCGGCCAGCGCCTCGGCCGAGAAGCCCCCGAAGACGACGGTGTGGATCGCGCCGATCCGGGCCGCGGCCAGCATCGCGACGATCGCCTCCGGGATCATCGGCATGTAGATCGCGACGCAGTCGCCGGTGCCGACGCCCATCGCCAGGTACGCGTTGGCGGCCTGGGAGACCTCGCGCTGCAGGTCGGCGTAGGTCAGTGACCGCTTGTCGTCGATCGGCTCGCCCACCCAGTGGATCGCGACCCGGTCGCCGTTGCCGGCCTCGACGTGGCGGTCCACGCAGTTGTACGCGGCGTTGAGCTTCCCGCCGGTGAACCACCGGTAGAACGGCGCTTCGTCGTCGTCGAGGATCCGTGTCCACGGCTGCGCCCAGGTCAGGCGCTCGGCGGCCTTGGCCCAGAACGCCAGGCGGTCGGCGGCGGCCTCTGCGTACGCGTCGGCCTTCACGTTCGCCGTGGCGGCGAGCTCGGCCGGCGGGTCGAATCGGCGGTTCTCGTGGAGCAGGTTGGAGATGGTTTCGTCACTCACGTGTGATCACTTCCCGGGTGCGAGTCGATGAACGTGGCCCACGCCACACTAGGGCAGAGCGAATAGCGCTACTTCCGGGTGGTCGCGGCAACGCCGGTGAACGACGCGAACCAGGCCGCCACCGCTGTCGCCAGGCCGAACCAGCCGCCGACCTTGGTCAGCCCGTCGGTGGTGGTCAGGTCGGCCAGCGCCAGGAACCCGAACGTGATGGTCAGCAGCGCGAAGACGGCGATCAGCTTGATGTTGGTGCCGAGCGAGGCGACCAGCATGTAGGCGGTGAAGATGAACCACGCCAGCAGGAACAGGCCGATGCCGTGGGCGAGGTCGTCGGCGTTGGTGACGCCGCTCAGGTCGGTGTGGCCGGTGAGGTACCAGAACGAGATCCAGAAGGCGCCGTACGAGGTGAACGCGGTCGCGCCGAAGGTGTTGCCCTTCTTGAACTCCCACATCCCCGCCAGGATCTGCGCGGCGCCGCCGTACGCGAGCGCCAGGCCGAAGACGACCGGCTCGGCCTTGAAGATGCCGGTGTTGGTGAAGCTCAGCACGAACGTGGTCAGCGCGAACGCGGCGAGCCCGAGCGGGCCCGGGTCGGCGATGCCGGCGCCGCTGCTCTGCGCGGGCGTGGCATCGGACGTGTTGATGGCGGACATGGGTCTCCTCCAGGCGAGAGCTGTGCGAACGAGTCCACGCTAGGGAGGCCGCCGGTCACTGTGGCAGGGGTCACAGACAGGTCGTCGCCCGACGCGACCGGGGCTGCGATGTGCGCCGGGTCACACGCGACGAGCGGTCCCTCCGGCGCGACGAGCGGCACCGTACGGGGGCGTTCCGGAGTCGGTCAGTCGGCCCCGCGCGGGCGGAACCCGCCGCGGTCGACCGCCACCGCCTCCGGGGTATGGAGGCGCACCATCGTCCGCGCGACGTGGGCCGGCCGGGCGGTGGCGAGCGAGACGCCGACCATCGTGGCGAAGGCGAGCGGGACGGTCACCAGGGCGGGCTGGGAGAGGATCGCTCCTCCCAGCCCGGGATAGCTGTGGCCGGTGAGGCCGACCGCCACGGCGGCGGTCGCGAGCCCACCGCCGAGTGCCATCCCGGCGATCGCGCCCGGCGCGGTGAGGCGTGGCCACCAGATCCCGAGCAGCAGCATCGGGGCGAACGTCGAGGCGGCGACGGCGAAGGCGAGCTCGACGGTGTGGGCCACGGCGAGCCCGGTCGAGAGCAGGGTCAGGGCGAGGGTGGCCAGCGCCCCGATCGCCGCCGAGATGCGGAACGCCGCGACCCCGCCGACACGACGTCCGATCAGGTCCTGCCCGATCACTCCCGCGATGGAGAGCACCAGGCCCGACGAGGTCGACAGGAACGCCCCGAACGCCCCGGCGGCCAGCACCGCGGTGAGGAGGTCGGCGGTGGTGCCGCCGACGACGTGGGCCGGCAGGTCCAGCACGGCGGTGTCGGTGGCGTCCGCGGCCGACAGGTTGGTGAGGAAGCGGCGTCCGAGCACGCCGTACACCGGCGGCAGCAGGTAGAAGGCGCTGAGCAGGGCGAGGACGGAGACGGTCGTACGGCGTGCGGCGAAGCCGTCCCGGTTGGTGTAGAAGCGCACCGCAACATGCGGCAACCCCATGGTGCCGAGGAACGTCGCCAGGATCAGCGAGTACGTCAGGTAGAGGCTGTGCTGGCCGTGCATCGGCTCGAGCCAGTCGGTCCGGTGCAGCCGCTCGGTGGCGCCGGCCGCACCGCCGTGACGATGGACGAGGAGGAAGGCGAGCGGGATCAGCAGCGCCGCCAGCTTGAGCCAGTACTGCATCGCCTGGACGAGGGTGATGCTGCGCATGCCGCCCGCCACCACGCTGAACAGCACCACCGCGGCGACCGACGTGGAGCCGACCCACGGCGGTGCGCCGGTGAGGGTGTGCACGGTCAGGCCGGCGCCCTGGAACTGCGGGATGAGGTAGAGGACGGCGATCAGCACGCCCAGGGTGCTGGCCAGCCGTCGGGCGCGCTGCGACTCGAGGCGGAACTCGGCGAAGTCGGGCAGCGTGTACGCGCGGCTGCGGCGCAGGGGAGCGGCCACGAAGAGCAGCAGGAGCAGGTAGCCGGCGGTCCAGCCGACCGGATACCAGAGCATGTCGACGCCGCGTGCCGCGATGAGTCCGGCGACGCCCAGGAAGGAGGCCGCGGACAGGTACTCGCCGCTGATCGCTGCCGCGTTGGTGGCCGGGCCGACCGTCCGGGAGGCGACGTAGAAGTCGCTCGTCGTCCGGGCCAGTCGCAGCCCGAACGCACCCACGCCGAGCGTGAGAGCGCAGACCAGCAGCGCGGCGATCGCGGCGATCGCGTCCGCGCTCATCGAGGACCGACCAGGTCCTGGAACGCCCGCTCGTTGCGCTCCGCCCGGCGGACGTAGACCCAGCCGAGCACGAGGATCACCGGGTAGCAGCCCGCCCCGAGGATCAGCCAGGCGAGCGGCACGCCGAGGACGCGCCCGTGCTGGAGCCACGGCACCAGCACGAAGAGCAGCGGCAGCGCTCCGACGGTGACCAGCAGGATGAGGGCGATGCCGAGCGCGAGCCGCAGCTGGCTGCGGACCAGGGAGCGCATGTAGATCTCGCCGACCGCGCTCTGGGCGTCGATCTCGCGCGAGACGGTGGTCCGGCGTCGGCGGCCGGCGACTGGCGCGCTCACCCGCACCCGCGCCGGAGGGGTCCGCTCGCTCACGGGTCGCCGCGCCGGGTCCGGCGCAGCTGCTCGCGCAGCGCGGGGGTGTGGCGGCGGCTGACCTGCAGCTCGCGCCCGCCGACCACCACGGCGACCCGGCCCTCCTCCTCGCGGATCTCCTCCACGTGCGGCAGCGCGACCAGCAGGGAGCGGTGGATCCGGATGAAGCCGGTGTCGCCCCACCGCTCCTCGAGGCTGGAGATCGTCAGACGTACGAGATGGGAGCCCGTCGCGGTGTGGAGCCGGCTGTAGTCGCCCTGCGCCTCGACGTAGCTCACGCTGGAGCGGGCGACCAGCCGGGTGACGCCGCCGAGCTCGACGGCGATCGCGTCGTCCTGCGCCGGCCCCGCGGCGCCGGGCGCGGGGGAGGTCGCCTCGACGATCCGGCGCACGGCCTCGCGCAGCCGCTCCTCGCGCACCGGCTTGAGCAGGTAGTCCACCGCGTCGAGGTCGAACGCGTCGACGGCGTGCTCGGCGTGGGCGGTGACGAACACGATCCTGGGCGGCACCCGGAAGCGGGCGAGCACCGCGGCCAGGTCGAGGCCGGAGAGTCCGGGCATCGCGATGTCGAGGAAGACGGCACCGATCTCACGCTCGCGCAGGACCTGCAACGCCTCGGTCCCGGAGTCGGCGCACGTCACCGACCCGATCCGGTCGTCGCGGCCCAGCAGGTACGAGAGCTCGTCGCGGACCGGCTGCTCGTCGTCGACGACCAGCACGCTGAGGGGGCTCGGGGAGGGGGTCACGGGCGGACTCCTGGGGCGTACTTGGGAACGCGGACCGTCACCTTCGTACCGGCTCCGGGCGCGGTCTCGACGACCAGGCCGTAGTCGTCACCGAAGGTCGAGCGGAGCCGCTCGTCGACGTTGAAGAGGCCGACCGAGTCGATCGAGGCGTCTCCGGCCAGGATCCGACGGATCCGCTCGGGGTCCTCGCCGACGCCGTCGTCCTCGATGGTGATGACGGCCTCGCGGTCGAGGTCGCGGGCGTGGATCACGACGGTGCCGCCCTCCGGGCGCCCGGAGAGCCCGTGCCGGACGGCGTTCTCGACCAGCGGCTGCAGGCTCAACACCGGGATCGTCACGGGCAGCACCTCGGGGGCGATGCGCAGCGTCACCCCCAGCCGGTCCCCGAAGCGGGCCTGCTCCAGCACCAGGTAGCGCTCGATCGACTGGAGCTCCTCGGCCAGCGTCGTGTAGTCGCCGAGGCGGCGGAACGAGTAGCGGGTGAAGTCGGCGAAGTCGAGCAGCAGGTCTCGGGCCCGGTCGGGGTCGGTGCGGACGAACGAGGCGATCGCGCTGAGGCTGTTGTAGACGAAGTGCGGGCTGATCTGGGCGCGCAGCGCGCGTACCTCCGCCTCCATCAGCCGCGAGCGCGACGCGTCGAGCTCGCCGAGCTCGAGCTGACCGCTCACCCACTGGGCGAGCTCGGTGGTGGCGCGCACCAGGATCGCCGAGGTGTGCCCGGTGAAGACCTGGAGCGTGCCGACCACCCGGTCCTCGACGGTCAGCGGGGAGACCACCGCCTGGCGGATCGCGCAGGCCGGGACGCCGCAGGAGAAGTCGCGGTGGTCGTGCACCGTCGTCGATCCGTCGGCGACGCCCGCCCGTGCCAGCTGGGCGGCGTGCTGCTCGTGCCGGGTCGCCCCGCCGTCCCAGGCCAGCAGGGCCTCGGTGTCGGTCAGTGCGACAGCGGGCGCGGCGACCAGGTCGCGCAGGTGCCTGACCGACGCCGCGGCCGACGTCAGGGTCAGCCCCTCGCGCAACGCGCTGGTCATCAGCGAGGCGGTGTGCAGCGTGCGGAACGTCGCGCGATCAGCCTCGGTGCCGAGGTGGACCGAGCGCCGCCACCACCGTGTCATGGCGGTCAGGCTAGCCCTGTCGATCGCGGCGGTGCGCCGACCACGGCGTCGCGCTGCGGCTCGGCACCCGGTTCGCCGACATCGACCGTGTCGAGCGCGAGGTCGTGCTGGCCGGCGCCGCGCCGGTGTCGCATCTTGTAACAGAGACGTCGCTCAACCCGAACAGTTCGTTCCTAGATTCCTCACCATGAACACGCGGAAGACACTCGTCGTCGGGCACGGCATCGTCGGCCACCGCTTCGTGAAGGCCGCCATCGAGCGCGGTCTGACCGAGACCCACGACATCGTCGTCGGCGAGGAGCTGGCCTACGGCGAGCTGGTCCTCGCCGCCGGCGCGGCGCGCCTCGTGCCGCCGGTGCCGGGCGTGGAGAAGCAGAACGACTTCGTCTACCGCACCATCGAGGACCTGGAGGCGATCGCCGCAGCGGCCCGCACCGCGACGAGTGGTGCGCGGGGATGACCAAGGACACCACCTCGCTCGTCCCGGTCTGCCCGGTCGAGGAGATCACCCGCGAGAGCGGCGTCACCGCCCTGGTGCACGGCAAGGCGGTCGCGATCTTCCGCACCCACGCCGGCGACGTCTACGCACTGTCCAACTACGATCCCTTCTCACATGCATCGGTGCTCGCCCGGGGCATCGTCGGCACCCGCACCATCGCGGGGGAGCCGGTCGACTTCGTCGCCAGCCCGATGCACAAACAGGCGTTCGACCTGCGCACCGGCCGCTGCCTCGACGACGAGGCGGTCTCGGTGGCGACGTACGACGTCGCGGTCACCGATGGGATGGTCCTCGTCGGGGGACCGAAGACGGGCCCATGAGCTGGGGCCCCTGACCTGGGGCCCCTGACCTGGGGCCCATGAGCTGGGCAACGAGGAGGGCGGACGGGTGAGCGAGGATCGGGCTCTCGCCGGCTTCCACATCGGCGTGACAGCGGCCCGCAAGGCCGAGGAGCAGGTGACGCTGCTGGAGCGCCGCGGCGCTACGGTGACGTGGGCGCCGGCGCTGTCGGCCGACCCCAACCGGGTCGACGAGGACGCCCTGCGGGAGGCGACCGAGCGGGTGCTCGCCGAGCCGATCGACCTCTTCCTGGCCACCACCGGCATCGGGATGAAGGCGTGGTTCGACGCCGCGGAGGACTGGGGCCTGCTCGATCGCCTGATCGCCGCGATCGGCGACGCCGAGATCCTGGCGCGCGGCCCGAAGTCGGTCGGCGCGCTGCGGGCGCGCGGCCTGCGCGAGCTGTGGACGCCGGAGTCCGAGGAGTTCGACGACGTCCTGCGCCACCTGCGTGGCCGCGACCTCACCGGCAAGCGGATCGTGGTCCAGGAGCACGGTCAGTCGCTCTCGATGGTGGCGCACGCGCTGCGCCGCCAGGGGGCCGATGTCGAGGCGGTCACCGTCTACCGGCTCGCCGCTGCGCTGGACCCGACGCCGATCTTCGGGCTGGTCGACCAGGTGGCCGCCGGCGAGCTGGACGCCATCACCTTCACCTCGGCCCCCGCGATCGCGGGGTTCATGGACGCGGCCGGGTCCACGGGCAGGCGCGACGACGTGATCGCCGCGCTGCAGGCCGACGTGATCGCCTGCTGTGTCGGCCCGGTCACCGCCGCCGCGTTCGAGATGTGGGGCGTGCCGACGATCTTCCCGGAGCGATCGCGGACCGGGGCGATGGTGAAGTTCCTCGAGGTCGAGCTGCCCTCGCGTCGCGCGGGCCTCTCGCTGGACCTCGCAGGCGGGCACAGCCTGCTGCTGCACGGCTCCGACGTGCTGCTCGACGGCATCGAGGTCCGGCTCTCCCCGGCGCCCGCGGCGGTGCTGCAGGCACTGGTCGCGCAGCCCGGCAACGTGGTCTCACGCCAGGCCCTGCTGGCGATGCTCCCCAGCGGGACGGCCGGCTCGGAGCACGCGGTGGAGATGGCGGTCGCACGGCTGCGAGCCGCGCTCGGGACCCGAGTGGTGCAGACGGTGGTGAAGCGTGGCTACCGGATCGCCCTCGCGGACTGATCCCCGTCTGGTGGTGGTCGCCCACGGCACCCGCAACCCGGTCGGCAACCGCGTCGCCGCCGCGATCGCCCGGCTCGCGGGGCAACGCTGCGGGACCGTGGCGGAGGTGTCCTACGTCGAGCTGTGCGAGCCGCTGCTCGGCACGGTCCTCGACCTGCCCGACGAGCGGCCCGCTGTCGTCGTGCCGCTGCTGCTCAGCACCGGCTACCACGTCCGCGTCGACCTGCCCCAGGCCGTCGCCGGCGCGTTCGGCCCGACCACGCTGACCGTGCCGCTCGGCCCGGACCCGCTCCTCGCGCTCGCGCAGGCCGACCGACTCGCGGCGGCGGGCGCCCGGCCCGGTCAGCCCGTCACGATGGTCGCCGCCGGATCGCGTGACCCGGCCGCGATGCCCGACCTGCAGCGCGCCGCCGACCTGCTCTCGGGCGCCTGGGGAGGCCCGGTCCGGCTCGCCACCCTCGGCGGCCTCGGATCGCGACCGGCCGACGTCGTCCGGCCCGGCGACGCGGTCTCGCCGTACCTCCTCGCGGACGGCTTCTTCGCCACCCGCTGTGCCGACGAGGGCCGTGCCGCCGGCGCGGAGCTCGTGGCCGACGTGATCGGCGTGCACGAGCGCGTCATCGACCTCGTCGCGGCCCGGTTCGCGCAGGCGACGTCGCCGTCCGGGCGCGCGCTGCCGGGCCGCTGGGCGCACGCCGTCTGATCCCGCCCCGCGGAAGGCCGTGCCCCCGGGTTTGGTGACGACAGCCCCTGAAAGTAAAATCCTGAGCGATTCAAGATTTGCGGCTGGGCAGGAAAGACCGTGGGGGCGGGCAGGAACGTGGGCGAGACGGCGACGACGGTGCTGTTGGTGGATGACCACGACCTCGTACGAGAGGGCCTGACATCGCTGTTCGCCCTCGAGGACGACCTGGACGTGGTGGGGCAGGCGGGGACGGTCGAGGAGGCTCTCCGGCGGTTCCACGAGCTCCGTCCCGACGTGGTGACCGTCGACCTGCAGCTGCCGGACGGCACCGGCCTCGAGGTGGTCCGGGCGATCCGGCAGGTGTGCGAGCGGACGGGCATCGTCGTCCTGACGATGCACGATGGCGACGAGCAGATGCTCGGCGCGATGAACGCGGGAGCGTCCGGCTTCGTCAGCAAGGCCGCGCCCGCGCGCGACGTGATCCAGGTGAGCAGGCACGCCGCGCTGGAGCCGCTCGCCTTCACCTGCGCCAACCTCGACGTCGCGAGCGGGCGGCTGCGGGACTACCCGGCCGGGCGGCTCTCCGAGCGCGAGCACGGCGTGCTCATCCTGCTCGCGGACGGTCTCAGTGCCGCCGAGATCGCCGCGCGCCTCGAGCTCTCGCTCTCGTCGGTCAAGTCGTGCATCGCCCGGATCTACGCCAAGCTCGGCGCGGGCACCCGGAGCCAGGCCCTGGTGATCGCGATGCGGCGCGGGATGATCTCGATCGTGGGCGAGCGGCCGACGGAGCCCGCAGGCTCCTGACCCGAGCGCCGAACCGACCGGTCAGCGGAAGTCGATCAGGATCAGGTCGTCGCCGCCGGGGTCGGTCGGCGGCTTCGGGCCGACGCCGTCGACGACCACACGCGGCAGCCGCATCGCGGTGTCGGTCATCGCGTTGGGGGCCGCCTCGCCGAGCACGATCGGCGAGGCGGATGTGCCGGGTGTGTGCGGGGCCGGCTCGGGAGCACGGCGGGCGTGCTCGAGGACGACCGTACGGAAGACCCGGCAGGTGTAGGGAAGCTGCATGCCGTCCATGCCCCGGCCGTAGTCGTCGTAGAGGGCGAGCACGTCGCGGCGCTTCGCCTCGCGCTCCTCCTCGGGCAGGGTCGAGACGTGCGAGTTCGACAGGACGAGGTCCTGGATCGTCTCGCGGTTGACCACCTGCCAGAAGCGGAATTCGTGCTCCTCGACCGCGCTGTAGGCGGCGGAGTCGTCGATCACCTGGGTCGGGTCGACGTCGCCGCGCTGGCTGGCGATCTGGGCCGAGAGCTTGCGCACCCACGGGATCCGGTTGTCGCGCTCGTTCCACAGCACGACCAGCCGGCCCTCGGGCTTGAGCACCCGGCTGATCTCGACCAGCGCCCGCGCCTGGTCGAACCAGTGGAAGGCCTGGCCCACGACCACGGCGTCGTACGTCCGGTCGCCGACGGGGATCTGTTCGGCGGAGCCGACGGTGGCCCGGGCGTCGGGGAGCTTCGCGGAGAGCATGTCGAGCATCTGCTCGTCGGGTTCGGTCGCGAAGACATCGTGGCCGAGCCCGAGCAGGACCTCGGTGAGCTTGCCGGTGCCGGCGCCCAGCTCGAGGACCTTGAGGGGCGCCGCGCCTGGCACCGACGACCCGAGCGCCCACTCGATCGCCTCGCGCGGATAGGTCGGCCGACCTCGGTCGTACGAGGCGGCGACGGTTCCGAAGGAGCGGGCGGGATCGGTCATCCGGCCCAGCCTATCGCCGCGTAGGGTCTGCGGTTGTGACTGACGAACCACTGGCCTGGCTCGTGTCGCTCGAGGGCGTCAACTCCGCCTTCGCGGCCGCCCGCGACGGCATCGACGCGATGCTCCGCGACCGGGGTCTGCGCCGCACCGCCCCCGACACCACCGGCGAGTCGCTGCTGCGCGGCGCGCACGCCTCGGCGGTGCTCGAAGGCTCCTCCTCGACGCTCGCCGAGGTGCGGGAAGGTACGGGCGACGCGATCGCCGTGGACTCGGTACGGGTCTCGGTCGAGCTGCTCTCGCTGGTCCCGGTGCTCAAGCGCTCGCCGCTGCAGGCGTTCGCCCGGCTGCACGCCCTCGCCGCCTCCGCGACGCTGCCGTCCGAGGAGCTCGGCCGCCCGCGCGGCCCACAAGAGGTCGCCCGCCTGCGGGGCCTGGGCGACCTGCTCGCCGCCGACCGGTCGACGCCCGCCCTCATCCTCGCTTCGATCGTGCACGCCGATCTCGCCACCGTGGCGCCGTTCGCCTCGCACAACGGGATCGTGGCCCGGGCCGCCGAGCGGCTGGTGATGGTGGCGCGCGGTGTCGACCCCACCTCGCTCGTCGTTCCGGAGGCCGGTCATCTGGCGCTGCGCGCCGAGTACGAGTCGAACCTGCGCGGCTACGCCTCCGGGTCGCCGTCGGGCATGCACGCCTGGCTGCTCTACGCCGCCGAGGCGTTCACCGCCGGAGCCGAGGCCTCGCCGCTGCGGCGCGAGGCGCTCTGAGGGCGTCGTAGCCGGTGCCGTACATGCCGGTGCCGGACATGCTGGTGGCACCCGATCAATCGTGTTGATCGAGTGCCACCGCGAACACGCGAACCGGGGCTACCAAGCGTGCATCGTCAACTGCTGCCGCGGGACTGGTTCCCGCCCTGGCAAGCGCCCTCACGGAGGGTAGGTCGCCGCGTGGGTACTCCGGTCGCGTGTGGGATTGAGTTGTCCTGAACCCTGTCTACGCCCCATTGCGACGGGCTTCAAGGGTTGACTTCCCCAGGACCCGGTGATCGCGCTGGGCGCCCCCGGAACCTCAGCCGGCGCGTCGTCGGGCGCGGGCCCCTGCCCACAGCACGCCACCGATCGCGACCACGCCGCCGACGGCGATCGCGGCGAGCGTGGGACCGGAGGCGGGCAGCTGGGTGCGCAGCGCGACCGGCTTGGTGAAGACCAGCACCGGCCAGCCGTGCTCCCGCGCGGCCCGGCGCAGCTCCTTGTCGGGATTCACCGCGAACGGGTTGCCGACCGCTGCCAGCATCGGCAGGTCGGTGATGGAGTCGGAGTACGCGTAGGAGCGCGACAGGTCGTACCCGCGACCGGCCGCGAGCTCGTGGATCGCCTCGGCCTTGCCCTCCGCGTAGGCGTAGAAGCCGATCTTGCCGGTGTAACGGCCGTCGGCCTCCTCCATCCGGGTGGCGATGACGTGGTCGGCGCCGAGCATCGCGCCGATCGGCTCGACCACCTCGGAGCCGCTGGCGCTGACGATGACGACGTCGCGTCCCTCGGCGTGGTGCTGCTCGATCAGCTGGACGGCCTCGTCGTACACGAGCGGGTCGACGACGTTGTGCAGCGTGTCGGCGACGATCTCGCGCACCGTGTTGACGTCCCAGCCGGTCACCAGCTCGGAGAGCATCTGCCGCATCTTCTCCATCTGGTCGTGGTCGGCGCCGCCGAGCACGTAGACGAACTGCGTGTAGACGCTGCGCAGCAGGGCCTTGCGGGTGATCAGGCCGCCGGCTTGGAAGGGCTTGCTGAAGGCGAGCGTGCTCGACTTGGCGATGATCGTCTTGTCGAGATCGAAGAATGCGGCTTCGCGCATCATTGCCGCTCCCTTCGGGGTCATGACCTCATCGTAAGTGCACCATCGTCCCGTTTCCGTCCACATTGAGGCGTCTGACGGCGTGATCCACAGGCAGACGCCTCACGGGTTCGCCCGGCGATCGGCCGGGCACGCTCCCAGGCATGACCGGACTGCTGCTGATCACCGCCGACGACCTCCTCCTCGACGAGCTGCTGCGCCTCGCCGCCGCGGCCGGGCTCACCCCAGAGGTCACCGCCGACCTCTCGACCGCGATGCGCTCGTGGCCACGGGCACCCGCCGTCGTGGTCGGCGCGGACCTGCTCGCCGGGCTGGCCCGGATGGGGCCGCCGCGCCGCTCGGCGGTGCACGTCGCGGGCTGGGGAGCGGCGGGGGAGACGGTCTTCCGGGACGCGTTGGCGGTCGGGGCCGAGCACGTCGTCGACCTTCCCGACGCGGCGCCGTGGCTCACCTCGCTGCTCACCGACGTCGGCGACGACCCGGGCGGCAGAGGGCTGATCGTCGGCGTGATCGGCGGCTCGGGCGGTGCCGGTGCGACCACGTTCGCATGCGCCCTGGGGCAGGCCGCGGCGCTCGCGGGCCCCGCCGCCGTCGTCGACCTCGATCCGTGGGGGCCGGGTGTGGATCGGGTGCTCGGCATGGAGGAGCAGCCCGGCGTGCGCTGGCCCGATCTCGCCGCGACATCGGGCCGGCTGGGCTCGCGTTCGCTACGGGAGGCGCTGCCCCGGCGCGGACAGCTGGGCGTGCTGGCCTGGGGCTCCGGGCACAGCGCTCCGATGCCGGTGGCCGCGGTGCGCGAGGTGCTCGCCGCCGCGGCGCGCGGCCACCAGCGCGTCGTCCTCGACCTGCCCCGCGGCGACGAGGGAGGCGAGCTGACCGGCCGCTGCGACGAGGTGCTCGTGGTCACCGCCCCCACCATCACCGGCATCGCCTCGGCAGCGCGCCTCGTCGACAGCCTGGTCGGCCTCGGCGTCGACACCGCCCGGGCGGGACTCGTCGTCCGCGGTGCCGGGGTGGATCCCGAGGTCGTCGCCCGGGCCGTCGGCCTGCCGGTGCTCGCCGCGATGCCGGACCAGCGGGGACTCGGGGAGGCGATCGATCTCGGGCTCGGGCCGCTGCGCTCGCGCCGCGGCCCGCTGGCCCGCGCGACGGCGGCGGTGCTGGCCCGGTGCCGGGTGCAGTCGGTGGCGGCGTGAACCGGTCCTGCGGGACACCCGAGCTCGCGCCCGAGGTCGTCGAGGGGGTGCGCGAGTGGCTGGCCCGGACGCCGGGTCCACTGACCCCGCACCGCGTCGCCGAGGCGCTGCGCGCTGCGGGCCGGCCCGTGGGCGATGCCACGGTGCTCGCCGCCTACGAGACCCTGCGGCGCGACGTCGTCGGCGCCGGGCCCCTGGAGCCGCTGCTGCGGGAGCCGGGCGTCACCGATGTGCTGGTCAACGGCGCCGACCAGGTCTTCCTCGACCGCGGCGCCGGGCTGGAGCCGGCGGGCGTCTCGTTCCCCGACGAGGCCTCGGTCCGCCGCCTCGCGCAGCGTCTGGCCGCCGCGGCCGGGCGCCGGCTCGACGACGCCGCGCCCTACGCCGACGTACGCCTCGCGGACGGCACCCGGTTCCACGCCGTGCTCGCCCCACTGGCGCGGCCTGGAACCACGATCTCCCTGCGGGTGCCCCGGCAGCGCGCGTTCGAGCTGCACGAGCTGGTGGCGAGCGGGATGGTGACAACCCAGGGCGCGGAGCTGCTGACCCGGCTGGTGGCCCGGCGACTCGCGTTCCTGGTGACCGGTGGGACCGGCAGCGGGAAGACCACCCTGCTGGATGCGCTGCTCTCCCTGGCCGCCGCCGAGGAGCGGCTGGTCGTGGTCGAGGACTCCTCCGAGCTGCGCCCTCGCCATCCCCATGTGGTCGGGCTCGAGGCGCGTCCCGCCAACATCGAGGGGGCCGGGCTGGTGGAGGTGCGCACCCTCGTACGCCAGGCGCTGCGGATGCGGCCGGATCGACTCGTCGTCGGCGAGGTGCGTGGGGCCGAGGTGGTCGACCTGCTCGCGGCGCTCAACACGGGCCACGAGGGCGGCTGCGGCACCCTCCACGCCAACTCGGCCGCGGACGTCCCGGCTCGGATCGAGGCCCTCGCCCTCGCTGCCGGCCTCGGGCGCGAGGCGGCGCACAGCCAGCTCGCCTCCGCGCTCGACGTCGTGCTCCATCTCGAGCGTTCCGGTGGGCAGCGGCGGCTCGTCGAGATCGCGGTCCCGCGCCGCGAGCCGTCCGGGCTGGTGGTGATGGAGACGGCCGTCTCGTGGGCGCAGGGCCGTGGGCGTGAGGGGCCGGCGGCCGGCGCGCTGCTGGAGCTGCTGTCGTGATGCCGTCGGGCGCCGTGCTGTGGGCCGGCCTGCTCGCCGCCGGCGCGGTGGCGCTGATGTTCGCCCCTGCGCCGTCGATCGCGGGTCGCCGCCCGGCGGGCAGGCGGTGGCTGGTGCCCGCCGTCGTCGTCTGCCTTGCCGGGCAGCTTCCGGTGCGGTGGTGGCCGGTGGGCGTGATCGCCGCCGGAGCCGTGCTCGGCGGTGTCCGGCTGTGGCGGGCGCGCCGCGCGCGGCTCGAGGCGGCGGCGGTCGCCGCACGGGTGGTCGAGATCTGCGAGCAGGCGGCCGCCGAGCTGGCCTCCGGGCAGCCCCCCGGGGTCGCGCTCGACCGGTGCGCTGGCGAGTGGCCCCTGCTGGCGCCGGTGGCCGAGGCGTTCCGTGTCGGCGCCGACGTACCGACGGCCTGGCGTGCCCTGGCCGGGAGCGTGCCGGGCGCGGGCGACCTGCGGCTGGTCGCGGCGGCGTGGCAGGTCTCGACCCGGACCGGTCAGGGGCTGGCCGACGCCGTCGACCGGGTCGCACTCGACCTCCGTGCCGCCGCCGGCACCCGTCAGGTGGTCGCCGGCGAGCTGGCCTCGGCGCGCGCCACGGCGCGGATGGTCGCTCTGCTCCCGGTGGCCGCGCTGGCGATGGGCTCGGGCGTCGGCGGGCACCCGTGGTCCTTCCTCCTCGGTACGCCGATCGGTCTGGGAGCACTCGCGCTGGGGCTGCTGTTCGGCTGGGTCGGGCTCGCCTGGATCGAGCGGATCGCTGCCGGAGTCGTGCCGTGAGCCCGGTGCTGTGGGCGGCCGGGCTGTGCGCCGCGGCCGCCGCCGCTCTGGCTCTGCGCGCCGAGCCGGTGATCGAGGCGTGGGACCCGCCCGGTGCCGCCGGGATGGCTGTCTCCAGCGGCGATCCCGGGTGGATGCGGCGCTGGCGCGGGCTTCTCGCCGTCTCCGCCGCCGTCGGGGCGCTCACCTTCCTCGGTGGCGCCGCGGGGGTGATCGGCGCGCCGATCGCCGGGCTCGCGACCTGGTTCGCGGTCGGCCGGATCGAGCCGGCAGACGCCCGGCGGACCCGCGAGCAGGTCGCCCGCGAGTTGCCCCACCTCGTCCGCCTGCTCGCCGTGGCGCTGACCTCGGGAGCGCCGCCGGCGACGGCGCTCGAGATCGTCGCCGAGGCGATGCCCGGACCGGCGAGCGATCGGCTCCGGCCGGTTGCGACCCGGCTGCGTCTCGGCGCCGATCCGGCAGCCGGTTGGGCGGCGCTGCGCGCCGACCCCGTGCTCGCGCCGCTCGGTCGCGCCCTCGGGCGGGCCGAGGACGGCGGTCTCTCGGTTGCCGCCGCGATCGCGCGGCTCGCCGACGACCTGGCCCGGCAGGAGCGTGCCGATGTCGAGCAGCGGGCGCGGGCGGTCGGCGTGAAGGCCGCCGTGCCACTCGGGCTCTGCCTGCTCCCCGCGTTCCTGCTGATCGGGATCGTCCCGCTCGTCGGTGGCCTGCTCAGCACCCTCGCCTGGTGATGAGCAGGCCACTTTTCGTCCACAGGTCCCAGCCGCTGACGGACTCTCCACAGCGCCTCCGAGGACGGTCGCGGCGATCCGCCTGCATCCCGAGTCTGGAGTCATGACGCCGCGCCGCGGCCCGACGATAGGAGAACCCCGTGACGTTCCCGACCCACCGCCCGCACCGCCACCGTCCGCCGTCCGAGCGCGGGATCACCACTGCCGAGTACGCCGTCGGCACGGCCGCGGGCGCCGGCCTGGCCGGGTTGCTCTACAAGCTGCTCACCGGCGGCCTGGGCGACGAGCTGCTGCACAAGCTCTTCGACCACGTGATGTCGCTGCTCGGGATCTGAGCCGGCCGATGCGACGCGATCGAGGTGCCGCGACGGCCGAGCTGGTGACGGTCCTGCCGGGGCTGGTCGCGGTGGTGCTGGCGCTGGTGTGGCTGCTGAGTCTCGGCATCGCCCAGGCCCGTACGGTCGACGCGGCGCGCGAGGCAGCCCGGGCGATCGCCCGGGGCGACGACCCGGCCACCGCCGTCGGCCGGGGCCAGCAGGTCGGCCCGGCCGGCACCTCAATCGTCATCACGCACGACGACGGCGAGGTGATCGCGACCGCCTCCGTGGAGATGCACGGCCCCGGCGGTCTGCTCGGCTTCCTGCCCGGCGCCCACCTGCACGCGGCGGCGACGGCTGCCGACGAGCTGGGCGCAGCACCGTGAGCCGCCGCGAGGACCGCGGCGCCATCACCGTGCTCGCGGTCGCGATGCTCGGGTTGCTGCTCCTGGTCGCAGCGGCGATCGCTGTCGGCGAGGCGATGGTGGTGGCGCACCGCCGGGCGCAGGCGGCTGCGGACCTGGCCGCGCTCGCCGGCGCCCAGGCGATCCAGCAGGCGCGGGACCCGTGCGGCGCCGCGTCGTCGGTCGCCGCGGCCAACGGCGCCGCCGTGACGCAGTGCGCGGTCGACGGCGACGACGTGACGATCAGTGCACAGGTCACCGGGCCGCGCTGGCTGGGCGCCCGTGGCGACCTCACCGCCGAGGCACGGGCCGGTCCGGGATGAGGCTCACGGCTCCTCGCCGGGTGGATGCCGAGGATCCAGGCCCAGGGCCACCGCGCTCGGAGTCTAGAGCCCTGCTGCTGACGACGCCCCGAGCAGGACGCGGAGCAGAAGCGCCGCCCCATGCTTGTCGAGCGGGTTGTTCTGGTTGCCGCACTTGGGCGACTGGATGCACGAGGGACAGCCCTCGTCGCACTCGCAGGCCTCGATCGTCTCGAGCGTCGCGGTGAGCCACTCGCGGGCAGCCTCGAAGCCTCGCTCGGCGAAGCCGGCGCCGCCCGGGTGGCCGTCGTAGACGAAGACGGTGAGCACGCCGGTGTCGGGATGACGTGCGGTGCTGACGCCGCCGATGTCCCACCGGTCGCAGGTCGCGATCAGCGGCAGCAGGCCGATCGAGCAGTGCTCGGCGGCGTGCGCGGCACCCGGCAGGTCGGTGGCTGCCAGCCCGGCGTCCTCCAGGACGGCGTCCGGGACGGTCCACCACACGGCGCGGGTGCGCAGCGTCCGCTCGGGCAGGTCGAGCGGCTCCTCGCCGATCACCTCGCCACCGGGCTGGCGGCGCTTGAGGAAGGCGACGACCTGATGGCTGACGTCGACCTCGCCGAAGGCGAGCCGGCAGTCGCCCCAGCGCTGCTGCTGGTGCTCGGCGACGATGTTGATGTCGGTGACCTCGCGGGCCGAGGTGGTGTAGCCCGGCTCGGCCCGGCCGATCACCGCGACGTTCTCCTCGAGGTCGAGCTCGTGCACCAGGTAGGTCTCCCCGCGGTGCAGGTAGACCGCGCCCCGGTGGGCGGTGCCGTGGGCGCTGCCCCCGTCGACGGTGCCGACCACCCGTCCGGTCTCGGCCTCGACCAGCTGCACCGGCGAGCCGCCGGCGGAGCGGATGTCGGCCAGGTCGGCGGCTCGGCGACGGTCGGTCCAGTACCAGCCGCGTGGCCGCTTGCGGAGCAGCCCGCTGCTCTCCAGCGAGGCGACGACCTCGCGTGCCGTCGCGCCGAAGAGCGGCAGGTCGTCCTCGGTCAGCGGGATCTCCTGCGCCGCGGCGCACAGCTGCGGCGCCAGCACGTACGGGTTGGCCGGGTCGAAGACAGTGGCCTCCACCGGCGCCCCGAGCAGGGCGTCGGGGTGGGTGACGAGGTAGGTGTCCAGCGGATCGTCGCGCGCGACCATCAGGCCGAGGGCATCGCCCGCCCCGCGCCCGGCGCGGCCGATCTGTTGCCACAGCGCCGCCCGGCGGCCCGGGTAGCCGGCGAGGACGACCGCGTCCAGCCCGCTGACGTCGACGCCCAGCTCGAGGGCGTTGGTGGCGGCCAGGCCGAGCAGCTCGCCGGTCCGCAGCCGCTCCTCGATCTCGCGACGCTCCTCGGGCAGGTAGCCGCCGCGGTAGGACGCGACCCGTCCGGGCAGCGACGGGTCGACGTCGGCGAGCAGGGCGGCGGCGGTCATCGCGACCTGCTCTGCTCCCACCCGGGATCGGACGAAGACCAGGGTGCGCACGTCGCTCGACACCAGATCGGCGAGCAGGTCGGCCGCCTCGGAGGATGCGGCGCGCCGCACGGATGCGCCGTTCTCGCCGGCATGGCTGGTCAGGGGCGGCTGCCACAGCGCCAGGCTGACGGTGCCCCGCGGTGACGCGTCGGCGGTCACCGGCAGGACCGGCAGGCCGGTCAGGCGCTCGCCGGCCACCTCCGGCTCGGCGACGGTCGCGGAGGCGAGCACGAAGGTGGGGGAGGCGCCGTACGAGGCACAGATCCGGCGGAGCCGGCGCAGCACGTGCGCGACGTGCGCGCCGAAGACGCCGCGGTAGTGGTGGCACTCGTCGATCACCACGCAGCGCAGCGACCCGAAGAACGGCGCCCACCGCTCGTGCGCCGGAAGCATCGAGCGGTGCAGCATGTCGGGGTTGGTCAGCACGTACTCGCCGTGGTCGCGGGTCCAGTCGCGCTGCTCGCGGCTGCTGTCGCCGTCATGGGTAGTCGCCCGCACGTCCAGGCCGAGGCCGCGGATCCGGCTGAGCTGGTCCTGGGCCAGCGCCTTGGTCGGAGCGACATAGAGAACAGAAGCGCCACGCTCGCCGCGCGGGCCTCGGCCCGCGAGGATCGCGCTCAGTCCCGGTAGCTGGTAGCCGAGCGACTTGCCTGAGGCCGTCCCGGTCGCCAGGACCACGTGCCGGCCCTCGTGCGCCGCCTCGGCCGCGACCACCTGGTGCTGCCACGGGGCCGTCACGCCCTGTGCTGCGAACGCCTCGACGACCTCGACCGGAGCCCACTGCGGCCAGGCCGCACCCACCGCTTCGCGCGGGGGCAGCGTCTCCACGTGGGTGAGCCGGCCCTCGCGACCGGGCACCGCCGACAGCCGGTCGAGCAGCACGCCCATGCCCTGGGCGGGCAGCGTGGAAGGGGTTGGCACTCAGAAATTGTGCCAAACAGCGGGTCGTATCGGGTTTTCCACAGCTACCGAGCAGTATTTCGTACCTTTACCCGCTCACGGCCGTTGCGTGGTTACATAAACCTCGCGGCTGAGGACAGCCGACGACTCATCGAGGGAGTGCTCACGTGGATCTGACGCTTGCCACCCGGGAGGTCGGCGAGACGACCGTGGTCGCCGTCGGCGGTGAGATCGACGTGTACACGGCGCCGAAGCTGCGCGACAAGATCACCGAGCTGGTCGGCGCGGGCGTCTACGACATCGTCATCGACCTCGAGGCCGTCGAGTTCCTCGACTCCACCGGCCTGGGCGTCATCGTCGGCGGGCTGAAGAAGGTGCGCGCCCACGACGGCTCGCTGCGCCTGGTCTGCACCCAGGACCGGCTGCTCAAGATCTTCCGGATCACCGGCCTGGCCAAGGTCTTCGACATCCACCAGAGCGCCGACGCCGCCGTCGCCGCCGGCTGAGCCGCTACTCGCTTGGTCCCCTAGGCTCGGTCGGGTGAGCGACCTGACCGACCTTCCCCTCCGCCTTCGCGAGGCGCTCGAGCGCGCCGGCTTCACCTACGACGGCGTCGCCGAGCTGCTCGGCCCGCTCGCGCACACCGCGCTGGGCCGCAACGAGACGGTTCCGGGTCTGGTCCGCACCCGCGGCGGCTCCCCGCTGGAGACGCTCGTCCGGCTCTTCCTGCTCCAGGCGCCGGTCAGCCACGAGCAGGCCGAGGCCGCCCTGCCGGGCCTGGTCGACCAGCTCTCGGTGGAGGGCATCCTGGCCCAGTCCGTCGGCGAGGTCGCCGCCCGCCTCGACGTCCGTCCCTATGCCGCGGACGACACCCACCTGTGGGTCGTCTCCGACCTCACCCCCGGCCTCGACGGCCTGCCGCAGCGCGTCGGCTCCGATCACGTCCTCGGCATCAGCCCCGCCTCCACCTCGCTGGCCCAGCTCACCCTGCGCCACCGGGTCGGCCGATCCCTCGACCTCGGCACCGGCTGTGGCGTCCAGGCGCTCCACCTAGCCACCCACAGCGACCAGGTCGTCGCCACCGACGTCAACCGTCGCGCCCTGTGGGTGACCCGCTTCAACGCCGCGCTCAACGGCGTCGCCGACAAGGTCGACGTCCGCGACGGCTCCTTCTTCGAGCCGGTCGCCGACGAGCGCTTCGACCTGATCGCCACCAACCCGCCGTTCGTGATCTCGCCGGCCACCGGCGAGCGGCTGGTCTACCGGGACTCCGGCCTCCCGGGCGACCGGGTCGTCGAGGACATCGTCCGGGCCGCGCCCAGCCTGCTCGCCGACGGCGGCTGGTGCCAGATCCTGGCCAACTGGATCATCGCCAAGGACACCCCGTGGGACGAGCGTCTCGCCGGTTGGCTCGCGGGCAACGAGGAGGAGGCCGACGCCTTCGTCGTGCAGCGCGAGATCCTCGACCCGGCCGCCTACGTCGAGCTCTGGCTCAAGGACGCCGGGCACCACCCCTCGACCGGCGCCGCGCATATCGACGACTACCGGCACCGCTACGAGACGTGGCTCGACTGGTTCGAGCGGCAGGGCATCGAGGCGGTCGGCTTCGGCTGGATCAACCTGCACAAGAGCGGTGCCGCGACCCCGCGCCAGGACTTCCTCGAGTGGCCCTACGACGTCGAGCAGCCGATCGCTCCGGCGATCGGAGCCTGGGGCGAGGTCGCTCACGCCGAGGTCGGCCTCGGCGACCGGCTGCTCCGGCCCGACGACATCCAGCAGGAGACGGTGGGCGCCCCCGGCGCGGAGGACCCGTCCGCCGTCGTGCTGCGCCAGCAGCGCGGCCTGCGCCGCGCCCGCCAGGCCGACACCGTCGAGGCCGCCCTCGTGGGCGCCAGCGACGGCGACCTCACCCTCGGCCAGATCCTGGACGCGCTCGCCGACATCCTCGACAGCGACCCGGAGGAGACGCGCGCGACCTACCTGCCAATCGCGCAGGAGCTCGTCCGCGAGGGCTTCCTCCACCGCGCCTGACGCTCATGCCGCCGCCCGGTCCAGCTCCCGCGCGGCGAGCGCGTGCTCGCGCACCCGGATCAGCGCCCGCCGGGTGCGCGAGGTGAGCAGGCCCGGGTCGCCGAGCGCGGCAAGAGCGGGCAGCGTGGTCGCCCACTCCGCTGACTCCACCCGCCACGCCCACACCCCGATCAGCGCCCGCCGGATCGGCCGGGCGTACGTCGCCGGCGCACCCGGCGTGTCGAGCGCGCGCCGCACCCGCGAGGACGTCATCGGGCGATCGGGCCCGACGATCCCGTTGGCCTCGCCGACCGCCCAGGCGACGCCGGCCGCGACGTAGGCCGCTGCGACCGGCGCCAGCACCAGGCCCTGGTCGACCTCCCACACCCGGGTCAGGCCGTACAGGAACGCCACCTCCGTCTCCGCATCGAAGTGGTCGGCGGCCAGCGTGCGCAGCAGCGCCGCCACCTCGGCGACGCGTGCGCCCGCGGGCAGCGGCACCTCGCCGCGCAGCGGTGTCGTGTCCAGGGCCAGCACCGCCCGGTGCCCGCCGCACACGCACGCGAGCCAGGACAGCGCCCGGTCGTGCTCCTTGACCCGTGGACGCTCGAGCTCCTGCTCGAGTCGCTCGACGAGGGTGATCAAACGCTCGTAGAGAACGCCGTCGCCCGCCTGGCGACACTCGTCGCAGGGGCAGTCGTAGTAGTGCATCTGCAAGACCTCCGGTGGTGCTCGATGGGTGGGTCTCGCCGTCCGAGGAAGAGGTTGCCAGGGGGCACCGACAGTTTCGGGGCGGCGACGTGCGCCGGGTCACAGCCGGCCCGTTCGCCCGCCCCACGCGGACGGTGGACTGGACAGCACGCGCTACCGTGTCTCGCCGTGGGCCGTCTCGGGCGGGCTCACACCTCACAGAGCAGCAGCAGCGGACGGAGCGAAGACCAAGTGGCACACAAGCTGGTGATCGTCGAGTCCCCTGCCAAGGCCCGCAAGATCGGCGACTACCTCGGCAAGGGATACGTCGTCGAGGCCTCGATCGGACACGTCCGCGACCTGCCGCAGAGCGCCGCCGACACACCGGCGAAGATCAAGGACAAGCCGTGGGGCCGCCTCGGCGTCGACGTGGAGAACGGCTTCGAGCCCTACTACGTGGTTCCTCGCGACAAGAAGAGCCACATGACCAAGCTCAAGTCGCTGCTGAAGGACGCCGACGAGCTCTTCCTCGCCACCGATGAGGACCGCGAGGGAGAGGCGATCGCCTGGCACCTCCTCGACGAGCTGAAGCCGAAGAAGGACATCCCGGTCAAGCGGATGGTCTTCCACGAGATCACTGAGCCGGCGATCCTCGCCGCCGCGGCCAACCCGCGCGAGCTCGACATGGACCTCGTCGAGGCCCAGGAGGCGCGCCGCATCCTCGACCGGCTCTACGGCTACGAGGTCTCCCCGGTGCTGTGGAAGAAGGTCATGTCCGGCCTCTCCGCCGGCCGCGTCCAGTCCGTCGCCACCCGCCTGGTCGTCGACCGGGAGCGGGAGCGGATGGCGTTCCGCCAGGCCTCCTACTGGGACCTCGAGGGCACCTTCGACGCCGGCGCCAAGCAGGACCAGCGGATGTTCCCGGCGAAGCTGCACAGCATCGACGGCGCCCGCATCGCCCGCGGAGCCGACTTCGACAACACCGGCGCGCTGAAGGCGAAGGGCGACATCGTCCACGTCGACCGCACCCGCGCCGAGGCGCTCGTCGCCGCGCTGGACAGCACCAGCTTCGACATCCGCTCGGTCGAGTCCAAGCCCTACCGCCGCAGCCCGTACGCGCCGTTCCGCACCACCACCCTCCAGCAGGAGGCGAGCCGCAAGCTCGGCATGAGCGCCTCGGTGACGATGAGCGTCGCCCAGCGCCTGTACGAGAACGGCTACATCACCTACATGCGTACCGACAGCACCACGCTGTCCGGCGCGGCGATCGACGCCGCGCGCAGCCAGGTCCGCGAGCTCTACGGCGCCGAGTACCTGCCCGACAGCCCCCGCGTCTACGCCTCCAAGGTGAAGAACGCCCAGGAGGCGCACGAGGCGATCCGCCCGGCGGGAGACAGTTTCCGCACCCCGGCGCAGACCGGCCTGACCGGCGACCAGTTCCGGCTCTACGAGCTGATCTGGATGCGCACCGTCGCCTCGCAGATGAAGGACGCGGTCGGCAACTCGGTCACGATCCGCCTCGGCGGGGCCGCGACCACCGGCGAGGACGTCGTCTTCTCCACGAGCGGTCGCACGATCACGTTCCACGGCTTCCTCAAGGCGTACGTGGAGGGCACCGACGCCGCCGACGCCGAGCGTGACGACGCCGAGACCCGCCTGCCCAACGTCGCCCAGGGCGACCCGGTCACCGCCGCGAGCCTGACGGCCGAGGGCCACGAGACCCGCCCGCCGGCCCGCTACACCGAGGCCACCCTGATCAAGGAGCTCGAGGAGCGGGAGATCGGCCGCCCCTCCACGTACGCCTCGATCATCGGGACGATCCTCAACCGCGGCTACGTCTACAAGAAGGGCACGGCCCTGGTGCCGGCCTGGATCGCCTTCTCGGTGGTGCGCCTGCTGCAGGAGCACTTCGAGCGGCTCATCGACTACGACTTCACCGCCCAGATGGAGCGTGCGCTCGACGAGGTCGCCGGCGGCCGCAGCAGCCGGGTCGGCGAGCTGGCCGAGTTCTACTACGGCTCCGACAAGGTCGACGGGCTCAAGCGCCTCGTCGACGAGCTCGGCGAGATCGACGCCCGCGAGCTGGCCACCTTCCCGATCGGTGGCGAGGACAGCGGCGTCGCGCTGCGCGTCGGCCGCTACGGCCCCTACATCGAGGGCCCCGGTGACGACGGTGCTCCGGCCGGCAAGCGCGCCAACGTCCCCGACGACCTGCCGCCCGACGAGCTGACCCTGGAGAAGGCCAAGGAGCTCTTCGCCAACCCGGCCGGCGAGGAGATCCACCTCGGCAAGCACCCGGAGAGCGGCCTCGAGGTCGTCGCCAAGTCCGGTCGCTACGGCCCCTACGTCACCGAGCTGCTGCCCGAGGACGCGCCGAAGAAGGCGAAGGCCCGTACGGGCTCGCTCTTCAAGACGATGACCCTGGACACGATCACCCTCGAGGACGCGGTCAAGCTGCTCAGCCTGCCGCGCGTCGTCGGCGCCGGCGAGGACGGCGAGGAGATCACCGCCCAGAACGGTCGCTACGGCCCCTACCTGAAGAAGGGCACCGACTCGCGCTCGCTGACCTCCGAGGACCAGCTCCTCACGGTCACGCTGGAGGAGGCGCTGGCGATCTACGCCCAGCCCAAGCAGCGCGGTCGTGCGGCCGCCGCGGCGCCGCTCAAGGAGCTCGGCCCGGACCCGGTCTCCGGCCAGCCGGTCGTGATCAAGGACGGTCGCTTCGGCGCCTACGTCACCGACGGTGAGTACAACGCGACCCTGCGCAAGGACGACGCCATCGAGACGATGACGATCGAGCGCGCCGCCGAGCTGCTCGCGGAGAAGCGGGCGAAGGGCCCGGCCAAGAAGACCGCGAAGAAGGCCGCCAAGAAGACCACCACCAAGAAGACGGCGGCCAAGAAGACGGCGGCCAAGAAGACGGCGGCGAAGACCACCAAGAAGGCTGCTGCGAAGAAGGCATGACCGGCACACCCGCCAGCACCGGGCCGACGAGCCACACCGAGATCGTCCTCGAGCGGGAGGAGGGCACCTCGTTCACCGTGACGCTGGTGCGCGCACCCGATGCCGCACCGGGCGCGCCGGCGGTCCTCGTCCAGCCCGCGATGGGCATGAGGGCCCGCTACTACCTGCAGCTGCTGGAGGCACTCGCCGCCGTGGGCGTCCACGCCGCGGTGAGCGAGCAGCGCGGCCACGAGGCGACGGGTGGTCGCGTCCCGGGACGGGACTACGACTTCCGGTACGCCGATCTCGTGGACGATCTCGGCGCGGCTGTCGACGCCGTTCGGGTGGAGCTCCCGGAGACTCCCGTCGTCGTACTCGGTCACAGCCTCGGTGGCCAGATCGCCGCGCTCCACCTGGCCCGTCATCCCGATTCGCTGGCCGGGCTGGTCCTGGTCGGCTCGGGCACGCCGCACTGGCGCGAGTTCAGCCGGAAGCTGCTGATCGCGGGGTACGGCTTCCCGCTCGCGGCGCGGCTGCTCGGCCACTTCCCCGGCGAGCGGTTCCGCTTCGCCGGCCGCGAGGCCCGCGGGCTGATGCGCGACTGGGGACACCTCGCCCGTACGGGCCGATTCGCCGGCGGCGAGGACGGCCTGGCCGATGTCCGCCTCCCGGTGCTGGCGGTCTCGATCGAGGACGACTGGCTCGCCCCGATCTCCTCGATCGACGCCCTGGTCGCCAAGCTCCCGGGCGCCACGGTGACCCGCGTGCACGTCGACGAGCACGGCATCGACCACTTCCGCTGGGCGCGGCAGACCGACCCGGTCGTACCGCTGATCACCGACTGGCTGCGCACGATCTGAGCGGGCGCTGGTTCGTCGAGGTATGCAGCCGAACCGACGCTTCCCACGGTGCGTTCCGCACGGGAAGTGCAGGTTGATCTGCATACCTCGACCGACCGACGCCCCGGCCCGTCCCCGGACACCCCACACGACTACGAGCCCACCAGACCGCGCCCCGTAGGGTTGCCCGCATGAGCTTCGAAGGGGTCTACGCCGAGCGCGGGGTCTTCGTCTGCCTCGAGGGCGGCGAGGGGTCGGGCAAGTCGACCCAGTCGCGGCTGCTGCACGAGGCGCTGACCGACGCCGGCTACACCGTGGTGCTCACCTTCGAGCCCGGCGACACCAGCGTCGGCAAGGAGCTGCGCCGCATCGTCCTCTCGCCGGAGACGGGCGCGCTCGCCGACAAGACCGAGGTCCTGCTCTACGCCGCCGACAAGGCCGAGCACGTCGAGACCCTCGTCCTCCCGGCGCTCGTGCGCGGGGAGGTCGTGATCACCGACCGCTATGTCGACTCCACGCTCGCCTACCAGGGTGCCGGCCGTTCGCTGGCCGTCGAGGAGGTCGAGCGGGTGGCCCGCTGGGCGACCGGCGACCTGCGCCCGCACCTGACCGTCGTCCTCGACCTCGAGCCCGCCGCCGGGCTGGGGCGCTTCGAGGGCCGCGACCGGATCGAGGGGGAGTCGCTGGAGTTCCACCAGCGCGTACGGGACGCGTTCGTCGCGATGGCGAAGGACGACCCCGAGCACTACCTCGTCCTGGACGCCCGGGCGCCGATCGCCGAGATCCACGACGCGATCCGTACGCGCCTCGAGCCGCTGCTCGCCCAGGCCGCCCGGTGACCGTGTGGGATGCGCTGGTAGGACAGCGCCACGTCATCGACACCCTGCGGGCGGCGGCCGGGGGCAAGGGCATGACCCAGTCCTGGCTCTTCGTCGGGCCGCCCGGATCGGGCCGCTCCAACGCCGCGATCGCGTTCGCCGCCGCGCTGCAGTGCGCCGAGGGCGGCTGCGGGGTGTGCCACGAGTGCCACACCGTGATGGCGAGCAGCCACGCCGACGTGAAGATCGTCCGTACGGAGAAGCTCACCCTCGGCGTCGACGACGTCCGCGAACTGGTCCGCACCTCGGCGCTCAGCCCGGTGGGCGACCGCTGGCAGATCCTCGTGGTCGAGGACGCCGACCGGCTCACCGAGCAGGCCAACAACGCGCTGCTCAAGGCGATCGAGGAGCCCGGCGCACGGACCGTCTGGATGCTCTGCGCCCCGTCCGTCGAGGACGTCCTGCCCACGATCCGCAGCCGCTGTCGGCTGGTCACCCTCGCCACGCCGACCGCCGAGGACGTCGCCGGCTTCCTGGTGAGCCGCCAGGGCGTCGACCCGGCGCTCGCCTCCTACGCCGCTCGCGCCAGCCAGGGCCACATCGGCCGGGCCAAGGCGCTCGCCCGCGACGAGGCGACCCGCCACCGGCGCAGCGAGGTCGTCGCCATCCCGGGCCGGCTCAACTCGCTCGGTGGCGCGATGAAGGCCGCCCAGCACCTCAACGACGTCAGCAAGCAGGAGGCCGACGCGATCACCTCCGAGCTCGACGCGCAGGAGAAGGCCGACCTCGACACCGCGTACGGCGTCGTCGAGCGGGGCCGCCGCCCACGGGAGTACGGCCCCGCCCTCTCCCGGCTCGAGCAGGACCAGAAGCGCCGCGCCACCCGCCGCCACCGCGATGTGATCGACCGCGGCCTCATGGACCTGGTCAGCGTCTACCGCGACGCGATCGCGATGGCGGCCGGAGCCCGCGGGCAGCTGGTCAACGAGGAGATCAGGCCGGCGATCGTCGACCTCGCCCGCTCGTCATCGCCGGAGCTCAACCTGCGCCGGATCGGCTGGATCTTCGAGGCGCGCGAGCAGCTGATGGAGTTCAACGTGCCGCCGGCGCTCGCGCTCGAGTCGATGATGGTCGCGCTGAGGAACCCGTCGTGACCGAGCGCTGGCAGCAGATCGTCGCGATCCTCGCCGTCGCGGCCCTGGTGCTGGGCGGTGCCGTCGGGATCGTCCTCGAGGTGGTCGGCGGCCACGATGACGACAACGGCGCGACGCCCGGGACGGTCGTCTCGGCAGCGCCCCAGCCGGGGTCGCAGGACCCGCCGCAGCCGGCGCTCGCCCGCTACTACCACCAACAGCTGACCTGGACCGCCTGCCGCAAGGGCGACCAGTGCGCCACGCTGACGGTGCCGCTCGACTACAACCACCCGGGCACGGACGACATCAAGCTGGCGCTGCTGCGTGTGCCCGCCACCGACCAGGACGACAAGCTGGGCTCGCTGGTGGTCAACCCCGGCGGCCCCGGCGGCTCGGGGCTCGACTACGCCGCCAGTGCCAAGCAGGCCTTCGGCGCACCGATCCTGCAGCGCTACGACATCGTCGGCTTCGACCCGCGTGGCGTCGGCAAGAGCGACCCCATCGACTGCATCTCCGATGCCCAGCTCGACCAGTCGGTGGCGCAGAACCCGGCGCCCACCACGCCGGCCCAGATCGCCACGTACGAGAAGTGGAACCGGATCATGGCCGACGGCTGTGCCGCGTCCCCGGTCGGCGCCCACATCGCGACCGTCGACGCCGTCCGCGACATGGACGTCCTGCGGGCGGCGCTGGGGGAGAAGCAGCTCGCGTACTTCGGCGCCTCCTACGGCACCCGCCTCGGCAGCACGTACGCCGATCTCTTCCCCACCCGGGTCGGCCGCTTCGTCCTCGACGGTGCCGTCGACCCGACGCTCACCAACAAGCAGACCAGCCTCGCCCAGGCGGCCGGCTTCGAGACCGCGCTGCGGGCCTACGTCAGCAACTGCGTCACCACGACCCAGCAGTGCTTCCTCGGCTCCACGGTGGACGCGGGGCTGGCGCGGATCAAGGCGCTCTACAACCAGATCAGCGCGCACCCGTTGCCGGGCTTCGGCGGCCGCGACCTGACCGCCGGCACGGCGTTCTACGGCATCCTCACACCGCTCTACAGCCGCGACTCGTGGGTCTACCTCAGCCAGGCGCTGCGTGCGGCGTTCGCCGGCGACGGCTCGGTGCTGCTGCAGCTCGCGGACTTCTACACCAGCCGCGGGACGACCGGCTACACCGACAACTCGATGGAGGCGCTGGTCGCGATCAGCTGTCTCGACGACCCCTCCGCCATCCGCCCCGACCAGGTCGCGAGCGTGGAGCCGGAGTTCGAGGAGGCCTCGCCGACGTTCGGCGACGTCTTCGCCTGGAGCCTGACCGGCTGCACGTACTTCAAGGCCCGCGCCGACGAGCCCACCCCGCCGATCGGCGCCGCCGGCGCCAACCCGATCGTCGTCGTCGGCACCACCCGCGACCCGGCCACCCCGCTCGCCTGGGCCCAGCACCTCGCCAAGCTGCTGGACTCCGGCGTGCTGATCACCCGCGACGGCGACGGCCACACCGGCTACCACGCCGGCAACAGCTGCGTCGACGACGCCGTCGAGGGCTACCTGGTCGACGGCACCGTCCCCCGCGACGGCCTCTCCTGCTGATCCGGTCGCGGTCCCGTTTTCGCGGCTGGGCCGACCGATGGCTAGACTCTGCGCGTCGCTTGATCCGTCAGGCGGCAGGCCGTCTTAGCTCAGTCGGTAGAGCAGCTCACTCGTAATGAGCAGGTCGTCGGTTCGATTCCGACAGACGGCTCCATCAAGGGCCTCTCACCTGGGAAATCTCTCGGGGGAGAGGCCCTTCGCCGTTGAACGGCACGCGATGAGCTGGACGGCGCAGTGCGCGCATGCTCGCGGGCCGGCTCGTGTTGAATGACCGGGTGAGGCCGACGCGAGGTGCCCCTTATGCCAGCCGCCGAGCACTCCTGACGGGCGTGGCCGCGAGCGGACTGGCGGCGGTGGCGGGATGCCATGGCCCCAGCGGAGGAACGGCACCCGGTCCCGCGTCATCGCCGACACCGTCGTCGGGAGGTTCGCCGACCGGGACGACGTCGAACGTCCCCTGGGAGCAGCTCAGGCGCGGGGTCAGCGGGACCCTGGATCTTCCCGGCAGCGCGGCCTACGCACAGGCGCGGCTCGTCCAGAACCCCGCCTACGACACGGCGCGGCCGCTGGCGGTGCTGCGGGTCGCCGGGCCGGCCGACGTGGCGACCGCACTGAGCTTCGCCGGCGACAACGGTCTCCCGCTGGCGATCCGCTCCGGCGGCCACAGCTATCCGGGGTGGTCGGCCGGCGGCGGACCGGGCACCGATCAGCCGCGTGCTATGGTGCTGGACTGCCGCGGTCTGGACGAGATCTCGTTCGACGGCACCTCCGCGACGATCGGTGCCGGCGCGGCTCTGGCGGTCGTCTACGACACCATCGCTCGACGGGGCCGCGCGATCCCCGGCGGCTCGTGCGCCACCGTCGGTGTGGGCGGGCTGACCCTCGGCGGCGGGGTCGGCGTCCTGACCCGGGCCTTCGGACTCACCTGCGATGCGGTCACCGCGCTGGAGATCGTCACCGCCGACGGCACGGTCCGCACGGCGGACGCCGACCACGACCCGGACCTGTTCTGGGCCCTGCGCGGAGGGGGCGGCGGGCACGTCGGAGTCGTCATGGGCTTCACCTTCGCCACCCGGGCAGCGCCGATGCTGGACACCTTCTACCTGTCCTGGCCCCTCGCCGGTGCGCCGGCGGTGATCGACGGGTGGCAGGCATGGGCGCCCGGTGCCGATACCCGGTTGTGGTCGACGCTCAAGGCGCTCGGCGGCGCCGCGCACCCGAGCGGCCCTACGCTCACCCTGTCGGGCACCTGGACCGGCCCGGCCGGTGACCTGTCAGCCCAGCTCCAGGGCCTGCTGGCACACGTGCCGGCCCCGGCCGTGCGATCCACCACCGCACGCGACTACCGGACCGCGATGGCTGCGTACGCCGGCTGCGCCAGCATCCCGGTGCAGAGCTGCCACACCGGACCGGGCGGGGCCCTCAGCCGCGAGGCGTTCGCCGCCACCTCACACGTCGCGTACCAGCCGCTGCCGTCGGCCGGGATCACGGCGCTGCTGGACCGGGTCGAGAACGCCCAGACCAGTGCCCTGCACGAGGCGGGCGCCTCCCTGGACGCCCTCGGCGGCCATGTCCGCGACCTGGCGCCGGCGGACACCGCGTTCGTGCACCGGCAGGCGCTGATGACGGTGCAGTACACCGCGACGTACGACGCCACCGACCAGGCCGGGGCCGCGCACGCCTTCGTCCGGGGGCTTCGCTCGGACCTGACGCCGTGGTGGGGCGACGGCGCCTACGTCAACTACGCCGACACGGCCGTCGAGGACTATCGAACCGCCTACTTCGGCGCCAACGCGGAGCGGTTGGCGTCGGTCAAGCGCACCTACGACCCGCACGACCTCTTCACCCAACCGCAGGGCTGGTGAGCCGGCATGGACGCTTCGACTCCGGATCCGGCGATCTCCCGCGTCTATGTCGACATGGTCGGCGACCTGTTCCACGCAGGACATGTCGAGCTGCTCCGAGCCGCCAAGGCACGAGGCGATCGGCTCGTCGTCGGGGTTCTCGCCCCGGCCGGACTCTCCCGAGCGTGAGCTCAGCCACGAGGCTCGAACGCTGGCGCGCAGCCCTTCGCCGAGAAGCGGCCCCGCTACCCGCAGGAGGCGCGGACGATCGCGCCGTGCTCGTCGACGTACAGCGAGATGCAGTTGGGTCGGAAGACCGCCGCCACCGCGCCGGGCGGCCGACCCGCAGGGATGAGCTCATGATCGAACGCGCGATCCGTCACGACACGAACGGCCGTGTCGGCCCTCAGCCCGACCAGGGTCGCGGCGAGCGCGTCGCCCTCCCAGTACCGAAACATCACATCGCGGCCGTCGCGGAAGCGTCGGCGCCTCGACGCGTCCCCGGTCTGTGACATGGATGCACCGTACGCCCGCGAGCGGCGTCGCGATGCCGTCCGGATCAGCGGGTGGCCGAGACGTTCCAGCGCAGGATGACGGGCTGGCCGCGATCCTCGCCGAGCACCGAGAGGGTCGCGGTGCCCAGCACCAGGAGCCGACCGAATCGAGGCTCCTCGCCCAGCCAGCGCGCGGCGAATGCGCGCAGGCAGTGCCCGTGCGCGAAGACGAGCGTGTCGCCGTCGGCCAGCCGCGCGCGCTCGATGACCCGATCGAGACGCTTGGCGACCTCCACCTCGGTCTCGCCGCCGGGGGTCACGCCGTCCCAGACCGTCCACGCGGGATCCGTCTCGCGGATCGCGGCGGTGGTGACGCCCTCGTACGTGCCGTAGTCCCACTCGACCAGGTCCTCGTCGACGACGGCGTCGGGGAAGCCCGCCAGCTCGGCGGTGCGGCGGGCGCGCTGCCGCGGCGAGGTGAGGACCTGTCCGAACCGGTGCTCCGCCAGCCGGGGAGCCAGATCGCGGGCGTCCTGCTCGCCCTGGGGGAGGAGCGGGAGATCGGTCACGGACGTGTGGCGACCGTTCAGGCTCCACTCGGTGGCGCCGTGGCGGACGAGGTAGACGGACATGGGTGCTCCTACGCGGGGGGAGTGAGGCCACGAGTCGTCGTGACCGGTCGGGCTCAGGCCCAGGACGGGTTCCAGGCCACCTGGCCGTTGACGCCTCCGGCGGCACGAGTCGAGGCCGTTCCGGTGGCCACGCCGACCGCCAGGCAGGCGGCCGGCTCGAGCCCGCGGGAGCGGGCGGCGAGGTAGCCGGCGGCGAGGCTGTCACCGGCACCCACGGCGTCGACGAACGGCCGCGGGTCCTCGGGCGCGGCAGCGCTGGCGACGAGCCCGCTCGCGCCGTGGACCTCGGCACCGGCGGCGCCGCGCTTGAGCACGAGGAGGCCGCCCGCGGGCAGCAGGGCGCAGAGCTCGCGGATCGCGTCCCCGGCCGTCTTCGTCCGGGTGATCGAGCGGCCCTCCTCCTCGTTGCAGAAGAGGACGTCGGTGTGGCGCAGCGCGTCGGCGATCCCGCTGTCCCACGTCAGG
This sequence comes from Nocardioides sp. JCM 18998, assembly GCF_055391535.1. Taxonomy (NCBI): domain Bacteria; kingdom Bacillati; phylum Actinomycetota; class Actinomycetes; order Propionibacteriales; family Nocardioidaceae; genus Nocardioides; species Nocardioides sp. JCM 18998. The sequence goes on along the minus strand of NZ_AP043886.1, from coordinate 1,064,885 downwards.
GCCGGGTCGAAGTTCGGGTCGAGGCTCGTCGTCAGCCCTGCCGCCCGCAACTCGGCGAACCAGGCGCCGAGGTCGGGCTGCAGGCCGTACTGGAGGAAGTAGGAGCCCACGTGCACGTGCCCGGCCGGCTCCACCAGCGACCGGGGCACGTCGCCGACCCGCACGGCGCCGATGGTGCCGAGCGCGGTCAGGATCGAGCGGCTGCCGTCGGCGCGGGTCAGGATGGTCGAGGATCCGGTCGGCCGGGCGTCGTCGACGATGACGCCGTCGGTCCCGACGGCGCGCACCGCGAGCTCGTCGCGGACGAAGCGGCCGAGCAGGTCGTCACCGACGACGCCGACGAGCTGGGTGTCGACACCGAGACGGGCGAGGCCGCACGCGGTGATCGCCGACGAGCTGCCCATCGTGATGGTCGTCGAGGGCACGACGACCTCGGCATCGTCGAACGTCGGATCGGCCGCGAGCTCGACGATGATGTCGGCACAGAGCTCTCCGACCACCAGCACGCCGGTCACTGCGGTACCTGCCATGTCACCCAGACCTCATCCTCGCCGAGTCGTTCGCGGGTGAGCGTACGCAGCGCCTCGGTCACGGCGGTCATCTGCTCGGCGGGCCGGGCGGAGCCGTGCACGACGACCACCGGCCAGCCGGCGCCGGGGTGCCCCGGCCGTACGGTGAGGCCCGTCGGCACGTGCGTGGCGATCACGTCGTCCGGCGCGAGGCCGAGCGCCGTCGAGGTCGCCGAGCACGCGTCGTGCAGCAGGCCCTCGATCGCGCCCGAGGCGGGTGCGAACACGCTCAGGATCGGCATCTCAGCCGACCGGGTCGATCACGGAGCGCGACAGGTGCGGCGGGGCGTCGGGGTCGCGCTGCTCGCGCAGCGCGAGGTTCACCGCGAGCCGGTGGGCGCGCACCAGCTCGGCCTGGGCGTCGCCGCGAGGGCGCTCCACCTGCGCCCCGGTCGCCTCGATGTCGCGGGCGATCTGGTCGGGGATGTCGCAGAAGGCCCACACCAGCGAGCCCGGGCCGGCGCAGGAGATCGGGCCGTGCTGGTACTCGAGCAGCGGGTACGCCTCGGTCCAGAAGCCGGCCGCCTCGCGAACCTTGAGCGCGGCCTCCTGGGCGACGGCGGCACTCCAGCGATCGCCGAGGAAGACCACGTGGCGCAGCGCCTCGAATGCCTCGCCCTCGACAGGCAGGGGATCGGTGAGGGCGGCCTCGCCGTCGGTGGCCACCTCGACGAGGTCCTCGCCCAGGCTGCGGCGCAGCAGGCTGAGACCCGTGGTCGCGAAGCGCGTCTGCATGATCGAGCGCTCGTCGGCGTACTCGAGCATGACGGCGTCCGGCACGAGGTCGTGCAGCGGGGTGTCGGGAGTCCCGAGGATCGCGGTGAGCCGGTGCCCCGCGGCGGCCAGCTCCTTGCCCACGGTGACCAGGTCACCGGTCGTGCCGGAGCGCGACAGGAGCAGCACGACGGTGCCCGGCTCGACGACGTCGAGCTGGCTCGGGATCTCGGCGCGGGTCGGGCCCAGGCCGGCGGCCCGCCGTCGACGCGCGTACGCCTCTCCGATGTAGTACGACGTGCCGCAGCCGAGCACGAGCACCGACTCCCCGGCGACCGGCAGGCGGTCGAGCTCGGCTGTCGAGGTGGCGGCCGCGAGGCGCCACATCGCCGGCTGCGTGGCGAGTTCAGCTCGCGTGATCGACGCGGGCCCGCCTGAGTTGCTCATTTGATGTCTCCGTCCGAGGATGGCCATGCAGGAATGACCAGAGTCAATCACGAATGAGCAGTATTGAAAATCTCATGCTCGCTATTGACAGGTTATGCGCGATGGGGTCGACTAGGTCGCCAATCGCCTTCTGGTCCGACAGAAGCTCCCGAAAGGACACGGCATGCCCGTCACCCGTCGCTCGTTCCTCTCTGGTGTCGGCGCCCTGACCGTCGCCGGAACGGCAGCTGGCGCGCTCTCCAGCTGCGCCGGTTTCAGCAAGTCATCGTCCGATGACTCCGGTAAGGCCGGCTCCGACACGATCACCTTCACCACCTGGGCGAGCGACGCCGAGCAGGCAGCGTTCACCACGCTGGTGAAGAAGTTCGAAGCGGCCAACAAGGGCGCGAAGGTCAACCTCCGCGTGGTTCCGTACGCCGAGATGTTCACCAACATCGACACCCAGCTCGAGGCCGGGAACGCTCCCGACATCTTCCGCGTCGACTACACCAGCCTCGGCAACTACAGCAGCACCGGGCAGCTCCTCGACATGACCGGCCGGATCGACAGCACGCTCCAGAGCGACTTCATCCCCGCGATGCTCCAGGCGGTGAAGTACGGCGACAAGGCCTACGGCGTGCCGCACCAGACCGATACGACGTGCATCGTCTACCAGCCGAAGATGCTGGAGGCGGCCGGGATCACGAGCGTGCCCGACTCGCTCTCGTCGGCCTGGAGCTGGGAGGAGTGGTCGCAGATCTCGGCGAAGGTGCAGGCCGCGATGCCGAAGGGCGTCAACGCCTTCGCCTACGACTGGCAGCAGGGCGGCGCCTACCGCTGGCTCACCTGGCTCTTCGAGGCGAACGGCCGGCTCCTCGCCGACGACCTCAAGACCTCGGCCATCGACAGCGCGGCCGGCCGCACGGCGCTGGAGTACACCAAGACCTTCTTCGACAAGGGCTGGGTCCCGCGCAACACCTCGGTCAAGGGCGCCACCTACACCGACACCGCCTTCATCTCGCAGAAGGTCGCGATGTCGTACGTGGGCGACTTCCTGCTCCCGGGCATCGACGACGGCGTGAAGAACGCGTTCGAGTGGAAGGCGACCTACCAGCCGAAGAACCTGCGGGCGTCCAGCGACCTGGGTGGCAACGCGTTGGTCGCGACCAACGGCACCAAGAACCCGGACCTCGCCGCGGAGTTCCTCAACTTCATGGTCAAGCCCGAGAACATGAAGCTCTTCTGCGAGCAGTCGGTCGAGCTGCCCACCCTGCAGTCGCTGGTGGACGTGAAGCTGAACTACGCCACCCGGCCGGACCTGATGCCGTACTTCGTCGACCAGGCCACCACCATGCAGCCGAGCGACGTCGAGCAGGTCTGCGTGCCGTTCTTCGGCAAGGTGAACACCCTGCTGATGAACGAGCTCGAGCTGTGCTTCCTCTCGGGCCAGTCGGTCGACACCACCCTGTCGAACATCGCCTCGGGCATCGAGAAGGCGGCGAGCTGACGCGGTGAGCGACGTCATCAACGGGCAGAGCCTGGCTCCGGTCGCCAGCCCGGTCACCACTCCACCGCCGCGGCCGCGAACCCGCGCCCGGCGGGGGATAGGGCGCCTGCGCGAGGGCCTGACCGGCTACCTCTTCGTCGCACCCAACCTCGTGCTCCTCGCGGCGTTCCTCTTCACGCCCCTGATCCTCGTCATCCTGCTGTCGTTCCAGAAGGCGTCGTCCTTCGGGCCGACGGAGTGGATCGGGCTCACCAACTATCGCCACCTGTTCAGCGACCCGGTCTTCTGGCGGGTGCTGCTCAACACCGCGATCTTCACGGTGGCGACGGTCCCCACGAGCATCTTCATCGGGCTGGTCCTCGCCGAGCTGCTCAACCGGGCGATGCCGGCGCGGACCACGCTGCGCACGATCATCTTCCTGCCGATCGTGATCAGCGGCCTGGTGACCTCGCTCATCGGCCTGCTGCTCTTCGACGAGGGTGTGGGCGTGCTCAACGGCATGCTCAGCGCGGTCGGCATGGGGCCGGTGCACTGGCAGACCAACGGCCCGCTGGCCATGCTCTCGGTCATCCTGATGACGCTGTGGACCCGGGTCGGCTTCGCGATGGTGATCTACCTGGCTGCGATGCAGGACGTCCCCGGCGAGATCTACGAGGCCGCCGCCGTGGACGGCGCTCCGCCGCTGCAGCGGTTCTGGCGGATCACCACGCCGATGCTCTCCAACAGCACCCTGTTCCTGTTCGTCATGAACATCATCTGGTCGTTCCAGATCTTCGACGTCATCTACGTCATGACCAACGGCGGTCCGGGCTACGACACCTCGATGCTCGTCACGTACGCCTACAACGAGGGCTTCGGGTCGGCCCGTGACTACGGGTACGGCTCGACGATCGGTGTCGTGCTCTTCGTGATCACGCTCGTCGTCTCGATCGTGCAGCTGCTGGTCCAGCGGAAGAAGGAGGAGTCATGAGCTCGGCCAAGGAGGCCATGGGCCGTGGCGCGTGGTGGCGGTTCGCGGTCGTCGGCGTGATCGCCCTCGCCATGATGTTCCCGCTCTACTGCATGGTCGTCGTCGCCTTCACCCCGAAGGCCGACCTGTTCACGGGCGGCAGCCACCTCTGGCCGCGACACCTCACGGACGCGAACTTCACCAGCCTCTTCGACAAGTTCCCCGTGGGGACGTGGTTCGTCAACTCGGTGATGGTCGCGACCCTGACGACCGTGCTGTCGGTGAGCGTCAACCTCCTGGCCGGCTACGCCTTCGCCAAGGTGCGGTTCTGGGGCCGGCGGCCGCTGTTCGTCCTCGTCCTGAGCACGATGATGATCCCGGCGCAGGCGATCATGGTCCCGCAGTTCCGTACGGTCGTTCACCTCGGCCTGTTCGGCACGTTCTGGGCCGTCATCCTGCCGTCGGCCGCGACCGCGTTCGGCATCTTCCTGGCCCGGCAGTTCTTCCTCTCCATCCCGGACGAGCTCCTCGAGGCCGCCCGCTGCGACGGCGCCGGGAACGTCCGGATCTTCCTGGGCATCGTGCTGCCGCTGTGCAAGCCGCTCATCGCGACCATGGCGCTGCTCGCCTTCATGGGCCAGTGGAACGACTTCCTGTGGCCCCTCATCACCCTCAAGGACCCCAACCTGTACACCCTGCCCGTCTCCATGCGCTTCCTCCAGGGCCAGTACGACGCGAACTACGGCGGCCTGATGGCGATGGCGCTGCTCACCTGCCTGCCCCTGGTCGCGATGTTCCTGTTCCTGCAGCGCTACTTCGTGCAGGGCCTGGCCCGGACGGGGATCAAGTGAGTACGCCGCTGGTCTACCTGACCACCCTCGGCTTCGACGACCCGTGGCTGGCGGACCTGCGTCGCCGCTGCCCCGACCTGGAGGTGCACCAGCACCGCTGCGAGCGGGTCGAGGACATCGATCCCGCGCTGTGGCAGCGCGTCGATGTCCTGCACACCAGCCAGGTGTTCCCGGCGCAGGACCTCGCGCCGCGGCTGCGCTGGGTGCAGCTGGACACGTCGGGTGCCGAGCACCTGGCCGGCAGCGCGCTGTGGGAGTCGGATATCGAGATCACCACCCTGGGTGGCGTGGCCCCGGTGCCGATGGCCGAGTTCACCGTGATGTCCCTGCTGGCGCTGGCCCATCACCAGCCGGCGGTGAACCGGCTCCTGTCGGAGCGCCGCTGGCCCGGCGACGCCGAGCGGCTGGCGACGCTGACGCCGCTGCCCGTCGACGGCGCGACCGCCACGATCCTCGGCTACGGCCGGATCGGCCGGGAGATCGGCCGGGTGCTCGACCAGCTCGGGATGAACGTCATCGGCCTCTCCCGCACCGGCCGCACGCGCGACGGCGAGGACCGCTTCGACACGGGTCGCTCGGGCGCGGGCGAGGTCGCCGAGCTGCGGGCGATCGACGAGCTGGACGAGGTGCTGCCCCGCACCGACTACCTCATCGTGACGGTGCCGCGGACGGCGGCGACCCGCGACCTGATCGGCGTACGCGAGCTCGACCTCATGCCGCGCGGCAGCTGTCTGATCAACGTGGCGCGAGGCGGCATCGTCGGGGAGGGCGCCGTGGTGGCGGCGCTGGCCTCGGGCCGGCTCCGGTACGCCGCCCTCGACGTCTTCGACGAAGAGCCGTTGCCGGCCGACTCGGTCTGGTGGGATGTCGACGGCGTGTTGATCACCCCCCATGTGGCAGGTCTCGCGCCACGCTATCGGGACCAGGTGCTGGATCTGGTCGTCGCCAACGTCGCCCGCCTCGCGGCGGGTCAACCACTACTGAATCGAGTCGACCGTGCAGCGGGGTACTAGACGGGTCCTCGGCCAGACGCGCCAGGATGACTTGCTGAACTACCTTCGGACCTATCGGACCGGACACGTCGAGGAGCTCTCCGAGATGTTCGGCGCGAGCCCGTCGACGATCCGTCGCGACCTCGCCGAGCTGCAGGAGCGCGGCTTCGTGGAGCGGGTGCACGGCGGCGCCGCGATCACCTCGATCGGCCTGGAGGCCGGCCAGGCGGTGCGCGCCCAGAGCGCTCCGGCCGAGAAGCGGCGGATCGGCGAGGCGGCGGCTCGCCTCGTCGAGCCCGGCTCGACGATCCTGATCAGCGGCGGCACCACCACCGAGAACATGCTGCCGTTCCTCGCCGATGCGCGGGAGCTCACCGTCATCACCAACGGCGTGCAGATCGCCGCCGGCCTGGCGGAGTACCCGGAGATCAACGTCATCGTGCTCGGCGGCGAGCTGCGCCGCGAGTCGATGTCGCTGCTGGGCGGACTCGTCACGGAGGCCGTACGGGAGTTCACCGTGGATCTCGTCTTCATGGGTGCCTTCGGCGTCGACCCGGTCGAGGGAATCACCGGGGCCAACCTGCAGGAGTCGCGGACCGACCGCGCGCTGGCGGGTGCCGGCCGTAAGGTCGTCGTGCTCGCCGACAGCTCGAAGTTCGAGCAGCGCGGGCCGGTGCGGCTGACGCCGACCGACGGCATCCACACCCTCGTCGTCGACGACGCCGTCGCTGCCGACACCATCGCCGAGTTCGAGCGGCGAGGCGTCCGGGTGATCACGTGCTGACCCCCACCGGCGACCTGGTCGCGGAGGCCGCCCGCGCGGGTCGCGGCATCGCGGCGTTCAACGGCATCACGATCGAGCACGGTGAGGCGATCGTCGCCGCCGCCGAGTCGGCGGAGCGTCCCGTCATCCTCGCGTTGAGCCACAACGCCGTCCGCTTCCACGGCGGGCTCGGGCCGATCGCCGCCGCCTACCGCCGCCTCGCCGAGGAGGCGGCGGTTCCGGTCGGCCTGCACCTCGACCACGTCGAGGACCTCGCCCTGGTGGCCCAGGCCGTCGACGCCGGCTTCGGGTCGGTGATGTACGACGCGGCGATCCGCCCGTACGAGGAGAACGTCGAGCTGACCGCCAGCGCCGCCGCCCTCGTGCACGAGCACGGGGTCTGGCTGGAGGCCGAGCTGGGCGAGATCGGCGGCAAGGACGGCGCCCACGCGCCGCACGTGCGCACCGATCCCGACGAGGCTGCGGCGTACGTCGCCGCCACCGGCGTCGATGCCCTCGCCGTGGCTGTCGGCAGCTCGCACGCGATGACGGAGGCGACCGCTGTGCTCGACCTCGACCTGATCGCGCGGCTGCGTGCCCGGGTCGCGGTCCCGCTCGTGCTGCACGGCTCCTCGGGCGTTCCGGACGCCACGATCGCGGCGGCCGTACGCGCCGGCCTGGTCAAGGTCAACGTCGGCACCCAGCTCAACATCGCCTACACGGCCGCCGTGGCGGCCGGCGCCGGGTCCACGGGATCCGATCCTCGGCCCTACCTCCGCACCGCGCGCGAGGAGATGACGGCCGTCGTGCGGCGGCTGATCGCCGTGGTCGACGGTGCCGCCGCCCCGCGGACCGACCCTTCCCCGCTTCAGCCGTCACGGTGACCACGATGACGATGACCACGATGACCACGATGACAAGGAGAACCATGACTCCGGCCGACCGGCCAACCGCCGAGCAGGCAGCCACGCTGCTGCGCGAGTGCCACTCCCGTCGCCTCGACCGCGAAGGCATCCCGATGGTGCTGGCGCTCGTCGACGAGCGCCGCCCCCTGCGGATCGCCGAGGACGCCGTCTCACGCGCCGAGGGGGCCGTCTACGCGGAGCTGCTCGAGGCCTACACCGAGCTGCTCACCCCGTCCTCGGTCTTCGCGGCCGACGACGAGGGCGGCGTGATCACGGCGATGCAGGTCGTCGCCTACCGCCACTTCGACCAGCAGGCTCATCGAGAGGGGGAGGGCCGATGACCATCGTGACGTCGCGCCGCCATCAGGACGCGTTCGCCCGCGGGGAGCTGATCCGCGTGGTGAACTTCCACAGCACGCCCGAGAGCGGGCGCGCGGCGTTGGAGAAGGAGCTCGCCGAGTACGCCGAGGCCTTCGCCCCGGTCTCGATGGACGACCTCGAGCAGCTCTTCGAGACCGGCGAGTGGCACAAGGACAAGCCGGGCGTCCTGCCCGTCTTCTACGAGGGCTACCGCAACAGCTACACGGTCGCTGCGCCCGCGGCCGAGAAGGCCGGGCTGACCGCGTGGTTCCCGGTGATCACCTCCTTCATCACCACGCCCCCGGAGCACCAGGAGGCGTTCGCCCGGGCGCACTGGATCTACCTGGTCGAGGAGGACCTCGGGGGCGGGCGGATCGCGATGAACGTCGAGGAGATGATCGAGCTCTCCCAGCAGCACGAGGTCTACCCGCACACGGCCACCCACCAGGGCTTCGACACGATCTACGACGCCCACCAGATCGAGGCGGAGGTGGTCGCCTCGAAGCGGTTCGTGGAGGAGGCGATCGGCAAGCCTGCGCGCGCCTTCGCGTGGCTGCACGGCTCGCAGTACGGCCGCAGCCCCGAGCACGACGAGGCCCTCCTCCGTGCCGGGTACGACTTCCTGTTCAGCAACACCATGATCCAGCGTCTCCCCAGCGCCTGATCCATCTCCCCTCCCCCACCGGCGGCGGCCCGCACGATGTGATCGTGCGGGCCGTCGTCGTCGGTCGCTCAGGACTGCGGGGACGATCAGCGATGGCGGTGTCGCCGGTGGGTCACCGCGAGCCCGGATCGCAGGGCGATCTCGAGCGTCAACGTCTCGTCCATCACCGACCACGCGCACGCGAGCGCCTCCGCCTCCTTCGGACCGGCGACGAGCATCACCTCGGGGTCGGTCGCCAGGGCGACCACCGCACCGGGGGCGACGCCGGTCGACTCCGTGGCGGTGCTGCCGTCGTGGCACCAGCGCACCAGGAGCAGCTCCTCGCGATCGCGGACGGCGACGACCACGATGCCCTCGGCGTCGGCGGTGATGGCGGCCGGCTCGCCGGGCAGCTCGATGCTCTCGTCACGGGCCGGCTCCATCGCGGGGTAGCGGGCGAGGGGCGCACGCAGCCGGCGGACGCGGTACGACGCTCCCGCACCGTCCTCGCCGCCGTGCCGCTCGGGCACGGTCTCGGTGTGACCGAGCACCAGATCGGTGTCGGTCTCCACCACGTACGGGAGGCCGGCGGTGCCCGGCCGGGCACCCGCCCAGGAGCCCGTCAGGGCGAAGCCCGAGGTCGGGGTCCAGGTCCAGCGTTCCAGGCCGTCGGGCCCGCTCGAGACGATCTCCAGGAAGAGCGGACCCGAGCGCAGCTGCGCGATCGCGAGGGCAGCGCCGGCGCCGGTCGGGACGTGCAGGCCGGCGCTCCAGGAGGCAGCCGGGATCGCGGGCTCGATGACCGGGCCGGCGGGGGAGTCGGAGTTGAACCACCACACGGTGCTGCCGCCCTCGGGGTGCGGCGCTGCCAGCTCGAGGTTCCCCCGACTGCCGTAGGCGCCCTGGGTCAGGGTCATCAGACCGGCCCCCGGGCTGGCCAGCACGGCTTCGTCGGTAGGGGCGACTTCACTCAGATATAAGCAGTCCATGACCAGATGATAGAACTTCGTGCGCACCTATGGCCGTTTCTGCTCAGTAATGATTGAATGACCGAGCAAACCAAGGAGGACACCCCCATGCGACTTTCCCGCGTCCGTACTCAGGACGACGTGGTGCTCGCGGTCGAGATCGACGGCGCACCGGGCGCCGAGACGGCCCGCGTGCTCGACCTCACCGGCACCGACCCGCTGCTTGACCTGCTGCGAGGGGCCGACGGCGCATCGCTGGCCGACGCGGTGGCTCGCCACCGTACCGAGCGCGTGCTTCCGCTCGCGTCCACGACGCTGCTTGCGCCGATCGCGCGGCCCGGCAAGATCATCGCCGTCGGGCTCAACTATCTCGACCACACCGCGGAGACGGGCCTGGCGGCACCGGAGACCCCGCTGATGTTCGCGAAGTACCCGACCAGCATCGCCGGCCCGGACGACGACATCCGCGCGCCGCGCAGCCAGACCAAGCAGCTGGACTACGAGGGCGAGCTCGTCGCCGTCGTCGGTACGACCTGCGCGCCCGACGGCAGCGCCACGGTGAGTGCGATCGCGGCGTACACGATCGGCAACGACGTCTCGGCGCGCGACGTGCAGTTCGGCGACGTCCAGTGGACGCGGGGCAAGTCGTTCGACACCTTCGCCCCGACCGGTCCGTGGCTGGTCACCGCCGACGAGATGGGTGACCTGGTGGACGTGCGGGTGCAGACCGCCGTCAACGGCGACGTGGTCCAGGACGACGTCGCCGGCTCGATGGTCTTCGACCTGCCCGCGATCCTCGCGCACCTCAGTGACGGCGTGACCCTCGAGCCGGGCGACCTGATCATGACCGGGACCCCCTCGGGCGCGGGCGCCTTCCTCCAGCCACCCTTGTTCCTGGCCGACGGCGACGTCGTCGAGATCACCATCGACCGCATCGGGACCCTGCGCAACACGGTCCGCGACGTCTGAATCGGAAGGGCACCCTCATGAGCAACGACCAGCACGTCCTGACCCTCATCGGCGCCGGCTCCGCGGTCTTCACCCGCGGGCTGCTCGCCGACCTGATCTCGGCGGACGACCTCGGGTCCTGGGAGATCCGGCTCGTCGACGTCAACCCCGATGCGCTTCGCGGAGCCCAGGGCCTGGCCGAGAAGATGATCGCCGCGCGCGGCGTCGCCCACCGCGTACGGGTCGTCGGCGATCTCGACCGCCGCACGATGCTGCCGGGCTCCGACTTCGTCGTCACCTGTGTCGGCGTCGGTGGCCGCCCCGGGTGGCAGACCGACCACGAGATCACCATGACGCACGGGATCTACCAGCCGGTCGGCGACTCGATCCTGCCCGGCGGCATCTCCCGGCTGATCCGCACCGTCCCGGTGATGGTCGAGATCGCCCAGGACATCGCCGACCTGGCCCCCGACGCCCTGTACTTCAACTACAGCAACCCGATGACCGCCAACGTGATGGCGATCCACCGCTACACCGGGCTCGACGTCGTCGGCCTGTGCCACGGCATGCATCACATCCAGCGCGAGCTCGCCGAGTTCATCGACAAGCCGCTCGAGGAGACGTCCACCCTCTACGCGGGCATCAACCACCTCACCTTCATCTACGACTTCCGGTGGCGTGGCCAGGACGCCTGGCCGCTGGTGCGCGAGCGCCTCGACCGCGAGCTGCCCCTGACGGGTGCCGTCCCCGACATGGACGAGGTCGGCTCGATCTTCTACGACAAGGTGTCGGTCTGGCACCACCCGTTCTCCTGGGAGCTCTTCCGGCGGTACGGCGCCTTCCCGGCGGCCGGCGACCGCCACGTGACCGAGTTCTTCCCCGAGCGCTGGGCCTCGGGCGACTACTACGGCAAGAAGCTCGGCGTGGACGCCTTCTCCGTGCCGGAGATCCTCGACTGGGGCGAGGCCCGCTACCAGGCGATGATGCGCCAGGCCCGCGGCGAGGACCCGCTCGACGAGACGATCTTCCACCGCAGCTCGGGGGAGCAGGAGCAGCTCCTTGCGATCATCAGGTCGGTGCTGCACGACCGGCGTGAGATCTTCTCGTGCAACGTGATCAACAACGGCGCGGTCCCCGGGCTGCCGGACGACTCCGCGCCGGAGGTGCCCGGTGTCGCCACCGCCCGCGGCATCCGTCCGCTGGCCGTCCCCGACCTGTCGGCGCCGCTCACCGCTGTCCTCAACCGTCGGCTGTCGTCGGTCTACCTCGCCATCGAGGCAGCGATGACCGGCTCCCGTGACCTGGTCATCGAGGCGATGATCGCCGACGGTGGCGTCACGGACAGCGACGTCGCGGCCGCCCTCACCGACGACCTGCTGGCCGCCCAGGCGCGACACCTGCCGAGGTTCGCATGAGCGCCGGGGACGGCGGGCGTGAGCTGCGCAGCCAGGCCTGGTTCGGCGACCCCGGCAAGACCGGGTTCATGCACCGCTCCTGGCTGCGGTCCGAGGGGCTGACCGACGACGCCTTCGAGGGGCGCCCGATCATCGGCATCGCCAACAGCTGGTCGGAGCTGACGCCGTGCAACGCGCACCTGCGCGAGGTCGCCGAGTACGTCAAGCGCGGGATCTGGCAGGCCGGCGGCGTGCCGTTCGAGTTCCCGACGACCTCGGCCGGCGAGCCGCTGGTGCGTCCGACCGCGATGCTGCTGCGCAACCTCATCTCGATCGACCTCGAGGAGACGCTGCGCGCCAACCCGCTCGACGCCGTCGTGCTGCTGGCCGGCTGCGACAAGACGACGCCGGCGTACCTGATGGGCGCGGCCAGCGTCGACCTGCCGACCCTGATGATCACCGGCGGCCCGATGCTCAACGGGAAGTACCGCGGCACCGAGATCGGCTCGGGCACCTCGGTCTGGAAGTTCACCGAGGAGCACCGCGCCGGCCGGATCAGCGACGCCGACCTGCGCGAGGCCGAGACCTGCATGTCCCGGTCCCGCGGCCACTGCATGACGATGGGCACGGCCTCGACCATGGCCTCGATCGCCGAGATCCTCGGCTTCCAGCTGCCCGACAGCGCCGCCATCCCCGCGGTGGACTCGCGCCGCAACCGGCTCGCCCACCTCGCCGGGCGCCGGATCGTCGAGATGGTCGCCGAGGACCTGCGACCCAGCACGATCCTGACCCGCGAGGCGTTCGAGAACGCGATCCGCGTCAACGCCGCGCTCGGCGGCTCGACGAACGCCGTGATCCACCTCCTCGCGCTGGCCCGTCGCGTCGGCGTGCCGCTCGACCTCGACGACTTCGACACCCTGGTGCGCGAGGTGCCGACCCTGGTCAACCTGATGCCGACCGGGACCTACCTGATGGAGGACTACGTCGACGCCGGCGGGCTGAGCGTGGTGGTCGACCAGCTCGGCTCGCTGCTCCACCGCGACCAGGTCAGCATCACCGGCCGGACGCTCGCGGAGAACTACCCCGACGGCACCTGCTACGACCACGACGTGATCCGCCCGATGACGGACCCGGTCAAGCCGGCCGGCTCCGGGATCGCGGTGCTGCGCGGCAACCTGGCCCCCGACGGCGCGGTGATCAAGCAGTCCGCCGCGGCGCCGGAGCTGATGGTGCACCGCGGGCGTGCCCTGGTCTGGGACGACCTCCAGGACTACCTCGCCGCCGCCGATGACGACGACCTCGACGTCGAGCCGAGCGACGTCCTCATCGTCCGCAACGTCGGCCCGCGCGGCTACCCGGGCATGCCGGAGGTGGGCAACCTGCCGTTGCCCAAGAAGATCCTCGCCTCGGGTTGCACCGACATGGTCCGCATCTCCGACGCCAGGATGTCCGGCACGTCGTACGGCACCGTGATCCTGCACGTGGCACCGGAGGCGGCCGTCGGTGGTCCGCTCGCCGCGGTCCGCACCGGCGACACCGTCATCCTGGACGTCGCCGCCCGTCGGCTCGACATCGACGTCTCCGACGAGGAGATCGCCGAGCGGCTGGCCGGCTGGAAGCCGACCCCGGTGCCGGGCAGCGAGCGCGGCTGGACCCGGTTGTACGTGGAGCACGTCCGTCAGGCCAACGAGGGCGCTGACCTGGACTTCCTCGAGGGCGGCAGCGGACACGCGGTCCCCCCGCAGGCGTTCTAGATGGCGCCGTTCGACGCTCCGGTGGTCGTCATCGGCGCGACGCGCGTCCTGCGGCCCCTGACGATCCGACTGGTGACCGCCGGCACTCCGGTGCTGGCGGTCGCCCGCTCGGCGCAGGCGCTGGCGACGCTCCGGACCGAGCTCGGACCGGGCCTGGTGCCCGTGCCCGTCGATGCGCACGTGCCGGGTATCGGCGAGGCCCTCACCCGGGCCGCCGACGGCCGCACCCCTGCTGCCGCCGTCGCGTACGGTCCGGCGATCGAGGAGTCGAACCTGATGTTCCTGGAGTCGTCGGTCGCGATGGGCGACGGTCCGGTGGTCCAGCTGCTGACCAGCGGTGTCGCGGCGCCTCGCGACGACGAGGCCGAGGGGGCGGCATGGTCCTCCGACCAGCTTCCTGGGGCCGCACGCCGGCGTCGTCTGGTCCTCGGTTGGCGGGCCGACGGCGGATGGCACACGCCGGTCGAGATCGCTGCGGCGGCGTACGACCTGCTCCTCGCGCCGAGCGATCGCGACGGCCTGCTCGGTGCGGTCCGTCCGTGGGCGGACCGGCCGTGATCACGGTCGTCGGGTTCAGCCCCGCGCTCGACGTCACCTACGTGGTCGACGACCTCGTCGTGGGTGGGTTGCACCGCCCGGCCGGCACCGTGCGACACCTCGGCGGCAAGGCGGTCAACGTCGCCCGCGTCGCGGCCGCGCTGGGTGCTCCGGTGCGGGTGGTCCTGCCGCTCCGGTCGATCGATGTGGAGACTCTCGGCCCCGCGCTCGAAGCGGGGGGAGTCGAGCTCGTGGCCGTCGAGTCGAGCGTTCCGCTGCGCATGTGCGTCTCGATCGCATCCCTGGCCACGAGCCGGATGACCGAGGTCTACGAGCATGCGCCCGCCCTCGCGCCCGAGGTCGTCACCGGTGTGGTCCGCGCGGCTGCGGACGCCGTCGGCGCAGGGAGGATCGCGGTGAGCGGCTCGGTCCCGGCGGACGCCGTCGGCGCCATCGCCGCACTGATCCGGTCGGGCCGCGGCTCGGCGATCGACACGCATGGTGAGGCGCTGGCCGTCGGCGTCGCCGCACGAGCCGGCCTCGTCAAGGTCAACCGGGTCGAGGCGGAGGCGCTGGCCGGGCTTCCGGTCGGCAGCACCGCGGTCGAGCTCGCCTCGGCGCTCTCGGCCCGCAGCGGTGGGGCCGTGGTGGTCACCGACTCGACGGCGGGGGTGGCGGCCGTGGACGGGAGCGAGCGCTGGGTGGCGCGGCCCACGGGCATCGTCGGGGCCTTCTCCCAGGGCTCCGGTGACGCGATGCTCGCCGGGATGCTCGCGGGTCTCGAGACCGGCGGCGACCTGCTCGACGCACTGCGTCTCGGCGTCGGCGCGGCCACCGCCAACGCGCTGCGGCCCGGAGGCGGTGTGCTCGACGCCGACCGGGCCCGGGAGGTCGCCGCCGGTGTGGAGATCGTGCGCGCCTGACGCCCGCCCACAGGCGTTCACTGCAAAGTGCCCGCCCGTGCGGCGTCCGTGCATTACGGTCCCGACCATGGACGCGCGACCGATGCGGACGGGATCCGCGGCGCGGGTGCTCGTGACGCACGGCGTGCTCATCCTGATCCCGGTCATCCTGCTGGGGGTCGGCCTCTCGCTCGGCATCCGCGGCACGGCGCAGAGCCGGGGTCTCTCCGAGGCCCGCTCGGAGGCCCTGCTGGTCGCGCAGACCGCTGTCGTGCCCCAGCTCGACCGGCGTCAGCTCAGCGGGCAGCTGTCGGATCGCGAGCAGCGGGCGATGAGCCGGCTGGTGCGCGGGGCCGTCGCCGGCGGCGACCTGCTGCGGCTGCGCCTGCGTGACAACGACGGCACCGTCATCTTCTCCTCCGACGACGAGCCCGGGGCGTCCGCCACGTCGAAGGCGATGGCGAAGAGCGAGGGGGCCGACGACGGCGACGATGACGACGAGGTCGCGGCGGCCGCCGACGGTCAGGTGGAGGCCCACCTGACCCACGTCAACGCCGACAGCGGCGACACGGGTCCGGCCGGGCCCGCCGCCGTCGAGGTGTACCTACCGCTGACCGCGGGGCAGGCGGGGAAGCAGATCGGCGTCCTGGAGATGTACCTGCCGTACGCCCCGATCGAGGCGAACGTGAACGCGAGCCTGCGCGTGCTCTACCGCGACCTGGCACTCGGCCTGGCGGGTCTGTTCGTGGTGCTCTTCATCATCACCCTCTCGGTCAGCCGAGGACTGCGCCGCGAGCTGGCGGCCAGCGCGTGGCGGGCCCGCCACGACACCCTCACGGCGCTGCCCAACCGCGTCCTGTTCCTGGAGAGGATCACCGAGGCCGCGGCCTGGGTGCGCCGGAGCGGACGACCGGCGCTCGTGGCCCTCATGGACCTCGACAACTTCAAGGACCTCAACGACACCCTCGGGCACCCGAGCGGCGACGAGCTGCTGGTCAAGCTGGCCCGGCGGCTCGACGCGCACGTCGAAGACCCCGACGTCGTGGCCCGGCTCGGGGGCGACGAGTTCGGCTTCGTGCTGCGCGACGTCGCGGATGCCAACGCGGAGCTGGCCCGGCTGATGGCCGTCGTCGCCTCGGAGGTGGAGGTGGCCGGGCTGCCACTGACGGTGGCACCCAGCCTCGGCTTCGTGCGCCTCACCGGCGGAGTGGAGACCACCAAGACCCTTCTGCAGCGCGCCGAGGTCGCGATGTACGCCGCCAAGGCCGACCACTCCGTCGTCGCGGAGTACAGCGCCCCCATGGAGCGCTTCGTCGCGGCGGACGTGGAGCTGATCGCCGAGGTCCCGTACGCCCTGGCCGACGGACAGTTCGTGCTGCACTACCAGCCGCAGATCGAGGTGGCCTCCGGCGAGGTCGTCGCGGCGGAGGCCCTGATCCGCTGGCAGCACCCCGAGCACGGGCTGCTGCTGCCCGGTCGGTTCCTCCCGATGGCCGAGCAGACGGACCTCATCGAGCGCCTCACCGCCTGGGTGCTGGCGAGCGCGCTGGCCGATGCGTCCCGCCTCGCCGCGCACGGGCGTCCGCTCTCCATCGCCGTCAACGTCTCGGCCCGCAGCGTCGTCCGCGACGACTTCGCCCAGCAGGTCATCGACGCGCTCGACGTCGCGGGCGTCCCCGCGTCCCGCCTCGTGATCGAGGTGACCGAGACCGCGCTGCTCACCAACCCCGAGCGTGCCCGCGCCGTCCTCTCGAAGCTCGACCGGGCCGGCGTCCAGGTCAGCATCGACGACTTCGGTCAGGGCCAGACGTCGCTCGGCTACCTCGCGGACCTGCCGATCCGTGAGCTCAAGATCGACCGCTGCTTCGTCACCGGCATGGCCGAGGACCCCGCGAAGACGGCGATCGCCCAGTCCGTGGTCGAGCTGGGTCACAACCTCGGGATGCGGGTGGTCGCGGAGGGCATCGAGACCGGCGCCGACCTCGCGGTCGTCCGGGCCCTGGGCTGCGACCTGATGCAGGGCTACCACCTCGGTCGTCCCGCGGAGCTCGACGTCCTCCTCGCCCGGGTGGCCGGCTCCACGACGGCAGAGGCGCGCTGACGCCGCGAGACCCGGCTGCGGCCGAGCCAACCGATCGGGTCCTCGTTCCGTCACAGTGGTGACAGGCCCTAGGGGCAACCGGACGAGGGACGCATCCGATGGCACGGCACGACGAGGAGTTCACCGCGTACGCCGCGGCGGCGCGCCCCCGTCTCTACCGCGCCGCGTACCTGCTCTGCGGGAGCCATCACCAGGCCGAGGACATCGTGGCCACGACACTGGCGAAGCTCTACGTCGCCTGGCCGAGGGCGCGGCGGGCCGATGCGATCGACGCGTACGCCCGCCGGGTGCTGGTGAACAGCCACCTCGACGAGACCCGTCGCCCGTGGCGGCGCGAGCGCCCGAGTGTCCCGGAGGTGCTCGATCGCACGGTCGAGCACGCGACCCCGGACGACGAGCTCTGGTCGGCGGTACGCGCCCTGCCGCCCGGCCAGCGCCGCGTCGTGGTGCTGCGGCACTACTGGGGGCTGAGTGTCGAGGAGGTCGCAGCGGACCTCGGCATCAGCGGCGGCACGGTCAAGAGCCAGACGTCCGCTGCGCTCAGCGCGCTGCGCCGGGCCATCCACACCGAAGGAGAATCCCGATGAACGACCCCGATCCCGTCGAGGACGAGCTCGCCGCGCGCCTGCGCGGACTCGTCGACGACATCGCCGTGCCGCCCAGCGACGGCCGCGCCGACCTCCTCCGCGGGCGACGTCGCGCGCGGCGCCGCACCGCCCTGATCGCCGGCGGTGTGACCGGGGCTTGTGCGGCGGCCGTCGCGGTCGGCGTCGGCGCCACCGCCGGCGGGGGCGATCGGGCACTCGACCCCGCGGTCCAGTCCGCCTCGACGGCGCCGTCGAGTGCGAGCAGCACGCCCACCCCTGCGGCCCCGGCCCTCCACGACCCGGCCCTCAACGACCCGGCCCTCCACGACCCGGGCTGCCCCGCCGGCCAGATCGCGATGCGGGTCGGCATGCCGGGGACGGCCCACAGCGCCTTGGCGGTCCTGCTCGGCGACTACGCCGATCACCTCGCGCGCCACCTCGACCCCACCGGCAAGCACCTGCAGCTGAGGCCGAGCAACCTGCAGACCTCCGCCAACAGCATGGGTCCCTGCGTCGAGCCCGGGAAGGTGACGGGAGTCGGCACCAAGCTCGACTGGAGCAGTCCGGGCGACCCCGGGCTGGGCGTCGTGCAGATCGAGGTCCACGAGGAGCGGCCCGGCCAGATCCGGATGCAGATGAGCGGCTGGAAGGAGGTCGCCCCGCCGGGCACCGCCGTGCGGGCCTGGACCGCGCAGAGCGGCACCGACCTCGCTGCCGAGGTCCAGCGTGCCGACGGGACCCTCGTCGCGGTGGCGGCCAGCGGGCTCTTCGGCAACAACTCCACCGTGGCGCTCGCGGGCGGCACCGGGCTGACCACCGCTCAGCTTCTCGAGGCGGCGGCCGACCCGGCGTACACGCTGCCCTGACCGACGTCGGCGGACGGTGGGCGCTAGGTCCGGCCGGTCGAATCGCTTAGCATGCCGACACCTGTGCCGGACATCCGCCCGGTGCCGGCTCGGGAGGGAAGAGGCGTGCGTACGAGGGGCTGGGCCGCGCTCATCGCTGTCGTCGCGCTCGTACTCGGAGCACTCACCGCGACGGCGGCCAGGGCCGCCACCCAGCCGACCACGGCCAAGCCCAACATCGTGGTGATCATGGCCGACGACATGCGGTTCGACGACCTCGCCTGGGCTCCGCACATCCGCCAGCTGGTCGCGGGCGACGGGGTCTCGATGGAGGACTCCTTCTCGCCGTACCCACTGTGCTGCCCCGCCCGGGTCAGCTTCCTCACCGGACAGCTCACCCACAACCACCACGTCTGGACGCACCAGGCGCCGTACGGGTACGGCGCCTTCGACGACAGCGCCAGCCTGGCGACCTCGCTGCAGGCCGCCGGCTACCGCACCGGCCTGGCCGGCAAGTACCTCAACGGCTACGGCGTCGATGCCACATCCGGCGGACGGATCGTCACCCAGAAGCGCCTGCACGCCGTGTTGAAGCGCGAGAGGGCGATCAAGCGCTGGAAGTGGCTGCGCCAGCACCGCAAGGGTCGCCCGGCGCTCCACCCGAAGAAGCGTCCGCGCCCGATCCCGGTCCGCCTGCGTGGACACGCCGGCACCGTCGCGTCGTGGCGCAAGGTGCCCAACGGCTGGTCACAGTGGCACGCCCTCTTCGAGTCATCGCCGGGCCTGCGCCGCGCCACCGGCATCCACGGCGGGGGCGTCTACCACTACTACGGCACGGTGAGCAACGACAACGGCGTCCCGCACTCGCATCGCGGCACCTACTCCACCGACGTCGTGGCCGACTCCACCGTCGACATGATCCGTACGTTCTCCGCCGGCAGCGCGCCGTTCTTCCTCGACGTCAACTTCGTCGCGCCGCACTGCGGCATCGGCGACGCGGCCGAGAGGGCGCGCGATCTGGCCCGCGGCCTCGGCAACGACACCACCCTCGCCCAGGACGGCGCCGTCGAGGCGCCCTGCTCGACGGCCTCCCCGGCGCGGCTGCGGGGCCACTTCGACAGCGTGATCCAGCGCGGCATGGGCATCACCGTCGACGGCGTGGACGAGGACGACGTCAGCGACAAGCCGGGCGTCTTCGCGGCGCTCCCGCACCTGACGGCCACCCAGCTGACCCAGCTCCGCGAGCGCACCCGCCAGCGCGCCGAGGCGGTCTATGCGATGGACCAGCAGGTCGACCGGATCATCACCACCCTCAAGCGGGCCGGCGAGTGGGACAACACCTACCTCGTCTTCACCTCCGACAACGGCTACTTCCAGGGCGAGCACCGCCGGGCCGAGGGCAAGGTCTACGGGTACGAGCCGTCGCTGCGGGTCCCGATGGTCGTGACCGGCCCGGGCCTGCGCGGCGCCGGCGCCCAGCAGCGCTTCGACCCGATCACCACGGCAGATCTCACCGCGACCGTGCTCGACTGGGCCGACGCCGCACCGCCGCGCACCCCGGACGGCGTCTCGCTCGCACCGGTGATGGCCGGCGGTGACAGCGGCTGGCGCTACGCGGTGCCGATCGAGCAGGCCTGGTCCACTCCCAACAGCGGTGGCGCCGACCCGGCGCTCGCGGGCGGCCATCTCGCCTCGTACGGCCTGCGCACCGCGCGCTACTCCTACGTCCGCTACCGCGACGGCAGTCGCGAGCTCTACGACCTCGTGCAGGACCCGCTGGAGTGGAGCAACGTCGCCACCGACCCGGCGTACGCCCAGGTCGTCTCGGACCTCGACAGCATCTGGGGTCAGGGCCGGACCTGCGCGGGCGCGAGCTGTCGGGTCGAGCTGCCGGCGAGCCTCCAGGAGGACGCTGTGGCGGACCGCGGGATCGGCACGACCTGGCGCAACGCCGTCCGGGCGGCGTACGGCCACTAGCGTTCGGCCGGGTGTGTCAGGCCGGGTGTGTCAGGCCGCCGTCCCGGAGGAGGTGCGGGTCGGAACAGGCGCGTGCGCGCCCGCGATGATGGTCTGCGCGACCAGCTCCGGGTCGTCGGGCATCGGCACGTGGCCGCAGTGGTCGAGCCACACGTGGTGCGCGTTCGGCAGCAGACGGCGGGCGCGGCGCGCCTGGTAGGGCAGCAGCACCTTGTCGTGGTCGGACCAGGCGATGGTCACCGGGATCTCGCGCGGCTCGCCCGGGATGAACGTGTAGGCGTGCTTGAGCAGGTAGCCGACCGTCGTGCGCGCGGCAAGCAGGTTGCGCAGGTCGCCGAGCGCCATCTCCGGGGCGAGGCTCTCCGGGTGCTGGTAGAGCCAGCCCATCATCGCCATCCGCCCGGTCGGGGACCGGGTCAGGCGCCCGGCCATCGGAGCGGAGGCACGGGCGGCGGCCATCACCGAGGCGAAGAGCGTACTGACGTAGCGGAAGTCGCGCGGGCCGGCCCAGAAGCCGGCCGGCGAGAGCGCGGTGACCGAACGGGCGAGGTCGTCGTTGCCGAGCTCGAGGGCGATCAGGCCGCCCAGCGAGTTGCCCACGACGTGGGGACGCTCGATGCCGAGCTCGGTGAAGAGGTCCTGGAATGCGACCCGCAGCGCCTCCTTGGGCGCGACGGAGCGGTCGAGCGCGTCCGTCGATCCGCCGTGACCCGGAAGGTCGGGGATGATGACGTCGAACTCCTCGGCGAGCCGGTGGACGACGGGGTACCAGCCCTGGCGACGGTGTCCGATCCCGTGGATCAGGACCAGCGGATCGCCACTGCCGAAGCGTTCGTACGCGAGCACGGGGCCCTCCTGTGTGCAAAAGTTAGTGGTACACGTTGTACCAGGTACTTTCGGAGGCGGGCAAGGGCCCCGAGCGCGCGCCCGGGCGTCAGGCGTTGAAGACGACCGTCCGCGCGCCGATCAGCAGGACGCGGTCCTCGGCGTGCAGCCGCACCCCGCGCGAGAGCGCGAGTCGCTCGGTGTCGCGGCCGAGCGCCACCAGGGCCTCGGGCGAGGCGGCGTGGGTCACCCGGGTGACCTCCTGCTCGATGATCGGGCCCTCGTCGAGGTCAGCGGTGACATAGTGCGCCGTCGCGCCGATCAGCTTCACGCCGCGCTCGTACGCCTGGTGGTAGGGCTTGGCGCCCTTGAAGCCCGGCAGGAACGAGTGGTGGATGTTGATCACGCGACCTTCGAGGGCGCGGCACAGGTCGTCGGAGAGCACCTGCATGTAGCGGGCCAGGACGACCAGGTCGATGTCGTGCTTCGCGACCAGATCGAGCAGGGCCGCCTCGGCCTCCGCCTTGGTCTCCTTGGTGACCGGCAGGTGCACGAACGGGATGCCGTGGTGCTCGACGAGGCCGCGCAGGTCCTCGTGGTTGCTGACCACGAGCGGGATCTCGACCGGGAGCTCGCCGGTCTCGTGGCGGTAGAGCAGGTCGACCAGGCAGTGGTCGAACTTGGAGACCATCACCAGCACGCGGTGGTGCGCCGACTCCGGCCGGACGGTGAGGGCCGGCTCGAAGCCGGCCAGTGCGGCGAGCAGGTGCCTCTCGACCTCGTCGGCCGAGCCGAGCGGGGAGTCCACCTCCGAGCGCATGCAGAACGTGCCCGAGACCGGGTCCGAGAACTGCTGGTTGTCGACGATGTTGCCCGACGCGTTGACGACACCCTCGGCGAAGGCCCTGATGATGCCGGGCTGATCGGGGCACCTGAGGGTCATCACATAGCGCTGCATAGGGAGAAGGATGACACCATCACCCCTATGCGCGATCAACCGGTACGGCTTGCCATCGTCAGCCGCCAGGAGGTCATCGCGCGCGGTCTGACCGCGATGCTGGCCGACTATCCCGACCGGGTGATCGTGACGGCGCTGCCGACGGTCTGGACCACGGCGCCGGGCGTCGAGGTGGTCCTCTACGACACCCATGGGCTGCACGTGGGCGACGGCGCCGACCTGCTCCACCTGCTGCGCAACACCAGCGCCAAGGTGCTGGTCTTCAGCCGGGACATGCGCCCCGATCTGCGCGCCCGCGCCTTCGCCCACGGGTGCAGCGCCTGGGTATCGATGTCGACGCGGGCCAAGGAGCTGGTCGAGGCGGTCGAGCTCATCGCCGCCGGTCTGCCGCTGCCGGACCAGGAGGAGCGACTCGGTCACGACGCCGGGCTCTCCCCGCGCGAGGTGGAGGTGCTCGCGCTGATCGCCCAGGGCCTGTCCAACGTCGAGGTCGCCGAGCGGCTGCACCTCAGCGGCAACACGCTCAAGAGCCACATCCGGCAGGCGTACCGCAAGATCGGCGCTGACTCGCGCGCCCAGGCCGTCGCGTGGGCGCTGCAGAACGGCTTCGCCCCGCCGGACCAGCCGAACCCGGCGTTAGGCTGAATTTCACCCCTAGGGGTGAGTCTTTACCGATCTTCACCTCCCCCCTCCGGGCCAATTTGCAGGTCGGACTGTTACCCCCGTGGGCATCGCGGGGATGTTCAAGTCATGAGCCCGACTGCGACGCTCCAACAGGATCTGCCCCGCGAGGTCCGACGTGCCGAGACCACCCGACTGCTCGAGGAGGCCGCGGCCGCCACCGGCGACGAGCGCTCCGCCCTGCTCGACGAGGTGATCGTCATCAACACCTCCGTGGCCCGAGCGATCGCCGCGCGCTACGGCAATCGCGGGATCGCCCTCGAAGACCTCGAGCAGGTCGCCTACCTCGCGCTCGTCCGCGCCGCGCACAAGTACGACGGCCGGCTCGCCGAGGACTTCCTCGTCTACGCGGTGCCTACCATCCGCGGCGAGGTCAAGCGCTACT
Organism: Nocardioides sp. JCM 18998; assembly: GCF_055391535.1. Taxonomy (NCBI): domain Bacteria; kingdom Bacillati; phylum Actinomycetota; class Actinomycetes; order Propionibacteriales; family Nocardioidaceae; genus Nocardioides; species Nocardioides sp. JCM 18998. Next base: position 1,041,344 of record NZ_AP043886.1, on the reverse strand, counting down.
TCCGCGACCACGGCTGGACCGTCCGCCCGCCGCGTCGGGTGCAGGAGCTCCAGGCTGAGGTGATGCGCGCCGACATCAGTGACCCGGCCGAGCTCGCCCAGAAGCTCGGTGTGTCCGAGGCCGAGGTGACCGAGGCCCAGCAGCTCAAGGGCTGCTTCTCCCCGCTGTCGCTCGACGCGCCGGTCGGCACGGAGTCCGACGCCGCCTCCCTCGGGGATCTCCTCGCCGGCGAGGACGCGGAGCACTCGGCCTCCGAGGCCCGGCTGATGCTGGCCCCGGCGCTGCGCTCCCTCACCGAGCGTGAGCGGCTCATCGTGCAGCTGCGCTTCGTCGACGACCTCACCCAGGAGGAGATCGGCGAGCGGATCGGTGTGACCCAGATGCAGGTCTCGCGCCTGCTCAAGAAGGTGATGACCAAGCTCCGCGAGCAGCTCGGCGCGGTCGCCGCCAGCACCGCTGCCTGACCCGCCGCACCAACGTCGAACGCCCTGGCCGATGGCCAGGGCGTTCGTGCGTTCTACGGGGACGAGCCCGTGGATCAGGCGTGCTCGCGGATCAGGCGTGCTCGCGGATCAGGCGTGCACCGGCGGGGCGACGATGCCCAGTGCGCCCGCCGTACGGGTCATGATCGCGCTGGCCTGCTCCGGGTCGTTCGACAGCGGGGTGCCGAAGCTCGGGACCATCGCGTGCAGCGTCGGCTGCCAGTCGGCCCAGCGGTCGGTGAAGCAGCGCTCGAGAACCTCGAGCATGATCGGCGGCGCGGTCGAGGCGCCCGGAGAGGCGCCGAGCAGGCCGGCGATGGTGCCGTCCTTGGCGGTGATGACCTCGGTGCCGAACTGCAGGGTTCCGTCGGGGCGGATCACCTGGACGCGCTGGCCCGCGGTGAGCTTCTCCCAGTCGCCGTTCTCGGCGTCGGGGAAGAAGTCGAGGAGGTCCTTGAACTTCGTCGCCTTGGTCGGGGAGCCGGCCAGCACCTGCTTGATCAGGTAGATGGTCAGCGGGACGTTCTTCGCGCCGGTCTTGAGCATCGGCATCAGGTTGCTGAGCTTGATCGAGCGGAAGAGGTCGAGCCAGGACCCGGCCTTGAGGAACTTCGGCGTCCAACCTGCGTACGGACCGAACATCAGGTGCTGGCGGCCGTCCACCACGCGGGTGTCGAGGTGGGGGACCGACATCGGCGGAGCGCCGACGGCGGCCTTGCCGTAGACCTTCGCGTGGTGCTTCGCGACCAGCTCCGGCTTGGAGGTGCGCAGGAACTCGCCGGAGACGGGGAAGCCACCGAAGCCCTTGATCTCCGCGATCCGGGACTTCTGCAGGAGCGGCAGCGCGTAGCCGCCGGCGCCGACGAAGACGAAGTCGGCGGTGTAGTGGAACCTTCCGTCGCCGTTGGTGCCCTGGACGTGCCAGACGCCGTCGTTGGTCTGGTGGACGTCCTTGACCTGGGTGCCGTACTCGATCACGGCGCCCTTCGCCTGCATCGTGGCGGTGAGCAGCTTGGTCAGGGCGCCGAAGTCGACGTCGGTCCCGGCGGCGTGGAACGTCGCGGCGATGGGGTTGGCGGCCAGGTCGGCGTCCGTGCGGCCCTCGAGGAGCAGCGGCGCCCACGCCCTGACCTGCTCCGGGTCGTCGGTGTACTCGAGGCCCTCGAACAGCGGGTGGTCCTTGAGCGCGTCGTAACGGGCCTTGAGGTAGGCGACGTTGTCGGCGCCCCAGACGAAGCTCATGTGCGGCGTGGTGCGGATGAAGGCGGACGCGTCCGGGATGCGGCCGTTCTCGATCAGGAAGGCCCACAGCTGGCGCGAGACCTGGAACTGCTCGTTGACCTGCACCGCCTTGCCGATCGCGACGCTGCCGTCGGCGTTCTCCGGGGTGTAGTTGAGCTCGCAGAGCGCGGAGTGGCCCGTGCCGGCGTTGTTCCAGGGGCCGGAGGACTCCTCGGCGAGCGCGTCGAGGCGCTCCAGCACGCGGATGTTCCAGGTCGGCTCGAGCTCCTGGATGAGGACGCCCAGCGTGGCGGACATGATGCCGCCACCGATCAGGACGATGTCGCGGGGACTCGCAGGGCTGGTGCTCGCATGGGGGGCCACATCTTCATTATGTGGCGATGCGACTTGGACGCCATTTGCGGGGCGGATCTGGGCGCGGTTCCCGCGTGGACCTGTGATCAGGCTCACGTAGAGGGTGTAGGCATGGAGCATGACGAGCGAGTCGTACGCCGCGGGCGAGACCGAGCCCGCTCTGCTGGAGGAGACGATCGGCGCCAACCTCGCGGCCACCGTCGCGCGGAACCCGGACGGGGAGGCGCTGGTCGAGGTGGCCTCCGGGCGGCGCTGGACCTGGGGGGAGCTCGACACCGCGGTCGACGAGGTCGCCCGTGGGCTGATGGCGCTCGGCTTGGCGGCCGGTGATCGGGTCGGCATCTGGGCGCCGAACTGCGCAGAGTGGACGATCGCGCAGTACGCCACCGCCAGGGCCGGGATCGTGCTGGTCAACGTCAACCCGGCCTACCGCACCCACGAGCTGGCCTACGTCGTCGGCCAGAGCGGGATGCGGATGCTGCTCGCCGCCACCGCGTTCAAGACCTCCGACTACCGCGGAATGGTCGAGGAACTCGTCGCCTCGGGGGAGGCCCGCGGGCTGGAGCGGGTGATCTACCTCGACTCCTCCGACTGGGCGGACCTGATCGAGAGCGGACGCGGGCTGCCGGACACCGCGCTGCCGGAGCGGACGGCGGAGCTCTCGCCGAGCGATCCGATCAACATCCAGTACACGTCGGGCACGACCGGCTTCCCCAAGGGCGCGACCCTGTCGCACCGCAACATCCTCAACAACGGCTACTTCGTCACCGAGACGATCAACCTCTCCGCCGCCGACCGGCTCTGCATCCCGGTGCCCTTCTACCACTGCTTCGGGATGGTGATGGCGAACCTCGGCTGCACCACCCACGGCGCGACGATGGTCATTCCCTCCCCGGCCTTCGACCCGGCCCTGACGCTGCGGGCCGTGCAGGACGAGCGCTGCACCGTGCTCTACGGCGTGCCGACGATGTTCATCGCGATGCAGAGCTCGCCCGCGTTCGCAGGGACCGACCTCAGCACGCTGCGCTCCGGGATCATGGCCGGCTCGATCTGTCCCGTCGAGGTGATGAAGCGCTGCGTGCACGAGATGCACATGAGCGAGGTCTCGATCGCGTACGGCATGACCGAGACCTCGCCGGTCTCCTGCCAGACCCGGGTCGACGACGACATGGAGCGGCGTACGTCCACGATCGGCCGGGCCGCGCCGCACGTCGAGATCAAGATCGTCGACCCGGTGACCGGGCGGACCGTCCCGCGCGGCGAGGCCGGGGAGTTCTGCACCCGCGGCTACTCGGTGATGCTCGGCTACTGGGACGACCCCGAGAAGACCGCCGCGGCGATCGACGACGAGGGCTGGATGCACACCGGCGACCTGGCGGTGATGCGCGAGGACGGCTACTGCAACATCGTCGGGCGGATCAAGGACATGGTGATCCGTGGCGGCGAGAACATCTATCCCCGCGAGATCGAGGAGTTCCTCTACCGCCACCCCGACGTCGAGGACGTGCAGGTCGTCGGCGTCCCGGACGCGACGTACGGCGAGGAGCTCTGCGCCTGGATCCGGATGCGGACCGGCGCAGACCCGCTCGACGCGGAGGCCGTCCGGGCGTACGCGACAGGGCGGCTGGCGGCCTACAAGATCCCGCGCTACGTGCTGGTCGTGGACGAGTTCCCGATGACGATCACCGGCAAGATCCGCAAGGTGGAGATGCGGGCCCGGTCCGCCGAGCTCCTGGAGCTGTGAGCCGTACCATCTGCCCATGCCGCAGCAGAGTGCCGAGCACCGGGCCTGGATCGACGAGGCCGTCCGTCGCGTGGAGGCCGACGCCCAGCGATCCGCCGACACCCACCTGCACCAGGTCCCGCTGCCGACGGCGATGGGCTGGGCGGGGATCGACCTCTACCTGAAGGACGAGTCGGTCCACCCGACCGGCTCGCTCAAGCACCGGCTCGCCCGCTCGCTCTTCCTCTACGCACTCTGCAACGGCTGGCTGCACGCCGGCTCGACGGTCGTCGAGGCGTCGTCGGGCTCCACCGCGGTCTCCGAGGCGTACTTCGCGCGTCTGCTCGGGCTCCCCTTCGTCGCGGTCATGCCGGCCTCCACCTCGCCGGTGAAGATCGAGCTGATCGAGTGGTACGGAGGCAGCTGCCACTTCGTCGACTCGCCCGGCGAGGTCTACGACGCGGCGCGGGCGCTCGCCGAGGAGACCGGCGGGCACTACCTCGACCAGTTCACCTACGCGGAGCGGGCCACCGACTGGCGCGGCAACAACAACATCGCTCAGTCGATCTTCGAGCAGATGGCGCAGGAGTCGCACCCGCTGCCGTCGTGGATCGTCGCCTCCGCCGGGACGGGCGGCACCTCGGCCACCATCGGCCGCTACCTCCGTTACAAGCGGCTGCCCACCCGCCTGCTCGTCGCCGATCCCGAGGGCTCGGCGTTCTACGACGGCTGGCTCGCCGACTCCGCCGACGTCATCGCACCCGGCTCGCAGATCGAGGGAATCGGCCGCCCGCGCGTCGAGCCCTCGTTCGTCGGCGGCGTCGTCGACGAGATGGTGCGGGTGCCCGATGCCGCCTCGATCGCCACCATGCGCTGGGTCTCGCAGCGGCTCGGCCGCTCGGTCGGCCCCTCGACCGGCACGAACGTCTGGGCCGCGCTCGGCCAGATGGCCCGGATGCGCGCCGCCGGAGAGTCCGGCAGCGTCGTCACGCTGCTGTGCGACGGCGGTGAGCGCTACCTGTCGAGCTACTACGACGACGGCTGGATCGCAGCGCGCGGTCTCGACCTCGCGCCCTGGGCCGCCGCCCTCGCGGAGTTCGACGAGACCGGCTCCTGGTCAGTCATCTAGACCACACTTGCTTCTTCTCCGATTCGGCGTCATGTCCCGATAGGTGGGTCGTCTCCTTGAGTGCGAGGGGTCGTCCATCGGTGGGGGATGGACGACCCCTCGCTGGGTCCAGGTGGTTGATGCGGACTGGCGAGCCGCGCAACCACCTCAGCGGCCGCCGGCCACCACGGTGCCGTCGATCTCGTCGTCGGTGTGGATCCGGGGGACGAGCCCCGCCTGGCCCATCAGGGCGGCGGTGGCGGCGGCCTGGCGGCGGCTGGTCTCGACCAGGAGGGTGCCGCCTGGAGCGAGCCACGCGGGGGCCTCGGCGATGAGGCGACGCTGGATGGCGAGTCCGTCGGGGCCACCGTCGAGGGCGACGTGGTGCTCGTGGTCCCGGGCCTCCGGTGGCATCAGCGCGATCGCGTCGGTGGGGACGTAGGGGGCGTTGGCGCAGATCACCCGCGCCCGCAGGAGGGTGGGGAGCGGGGCGAAGAGGTCGCCCTGGAGGACCCGATCGGGCGGGAGGTTCCGGCGCGCGCAGGCGACGGCGGCGAGGTCGATGTCCACGGCCCAGACCTCCGCGCCGGTCACCCGGTAGGCCACGGCGGCCCCGATCGCGCCGGTGCCGCAGCCGAGGTCGATCACGACCGGCGGAGGGGGCGCGTGCTCGGCGAGAAGGGCGACGGCGAGCCGCACCATCAGCGTGGAGCGGAGTCGTGGCACGAAGACGCCGGGGGCGACGCGGATCCGGAGGCCGGCGAACTCGGCCCAGCCGATCACCTGCTCCAGGGGCTCGCCGGCGATGCGGCGTACGGCCATCGTCTCCAGCTCCTGGGGAGACCGGGCCGCCTCGCGCAGCGCGGTCGCCTCATCCTCGGCGAAGACGCAGCCGGCCGCCCGCAATCGCGTCACCAAGGGGTCCATGGGGCACGATGCTCGCATGCACGGCACGTTGGCCCCCATCGCCTGGATCGTCGTCGGGTACGCGGGCATCGTGGCGATCGCCGCCGGACTGGGCGTCGCGCTCAAGGCGCCCCGGCCACGCTGGCTCGACCAGCTGGCCTGGATGCTCGAGCTCTGCTGTGTCGTGCTGGGGCTCGGCGCCCTCGGCTCGCTGATCCAGGGCAACCGGCCGGCCTCGATGTCGACCCACCTCGGCTACCTGGCGGCGCTGGTCTGCATCATGCCGGTGGCGATCATGTCGATACGGGAGGAGCGGGAGTCGTGGTCGAGCGGAGTGGTGGCGGTCGCGGCGATCGCGACGGCGGTGGTCGCAGTCCGGCTGATGGTGACGCGATGAGCGCCCCCTCGCGGACCGTGCCCGCCGAGCAGGCGGGCCCGCGCCCCAAACGTGGCCCGCACCTGGTGCTGATGGCTTGCTACGCGCTCTTCATCCTGGCCTCCGGCAGCCGCGCGGTCGTGCAGATCGCGACCCAGTTCCACGTCGCGCCGCTGGCCTACGTCCTCTCCGCGGTGGCCGCGGTGACGTACGTCGTCGGCTGGTTCGCGATCCGCCGAGCCGCCCACGGGAGGCCCCGGCTGGCCGAGATCATGCTGTGGGTCGAGCTCGCGGGCGTCGTCGTCATCGGCACGCTGTCGGTGGTGAAGAAGGACTGGTTCCCCGATGCGTCCGTCTGGTCCGACTACGGCGGCGGCTACGGCTGGGTACCGGCGGTGCTGCCCGTCGCGGCACTGTTCTGGCTGCATCGCACCCACGAGAAGAAGGACGAGAAGGAGAGCGTCGCGTGAGCGTCTCCACCGGCAAGGCGATCTCCCCCGACTCCGGGGAGCACTGGGCGACGCCCGGTGCCTGGCCGGTGGATGCGGGCATCCACCGGATCCCGCTACCGCTGCCGATGGACGGGCTCAAGGCGGTCAACGTCTACGCCGTCGAGACGCCGAGCGGCCTGACGCTGATCGACGGTGGCTGGGCGGTTCCGGAGGCGCGCGAGGCGCTGGAGAAGGGGCTCGCCGTGCTCGGGGCGGGAGTCGGCGACGTCACGGACGTGCTCGTCACGCACGTGCATCGCGACCACTACACGCTGGCCTCCGTGCTTGCCGGCGAGGTCGGCGCGAAGGTGGCGCTCGGGGCGCGCGAGCAGGCGACGCTGGACATCGTGCAACGCGGCGATCACGGCGCGACGCAGCAGCTGCTCGAGACGGCCGGCGCCACGAGGCTGCTGGCCGACTGGGGCGCGATCCGGCCGCCGAAGCCGGAGCCGGACCACTGGCGCACGCCCGACCTGTGGCTGGACGGCGACATGCGGGTGGCGGTGGGCGAGCGGGCTCTCGACGCGATCCACACGCCGGGCCACACCCAGGGGCACTACGTGTACGCCGACCCGGTGGCCGGTCTGCTCTTCGCCGGTGACCACGTGCTGCCGACGATCACGCCGTCGGTCGGCTTCGAGCCCGCCGCGGTGGCCTCGCCGCTGAGCGACTTCCTGGCCTCCCTGACCAAGATGCGCTCGCTTCCCGACCTGCGGCTGCTGCCCGCCCACGGCCCGATCGCGCCGTCGGTGCACGCCCGCGTCGACGAGCTGCTCGAGCACCACGAGCACCGGCTGGCGCTCTCGTTGGATGCCATCCGTGGCGGCGCCCGCACCGCGTACGAGGTCGCCGGCGAGCTGCCCTGGACGAGGCACGAGCACCGCTTCTCCACCCTCGACGTCTTCAACGGCACCCTCGCTACCCTCGAGACCCTCGCCCACCTCGTTGTCCTGGTCGCCCGCGGCCTCGCGGTCCGCACCGCCGGCGACGAAGGCGACCTCTTCACCGCCGCCTGAGCCACGTGCGATGACGCGGCCGTCGGGGCCCGGGGCTAGGGTTACCGACACAAGACAGGGGAGCCCGTACGGGCTGAGAGTGCGACAGAAGGTCGCAGACCCTCCGAACCTGCTCCGGTTAGCACCGGCGAAGGGAGTCCAGATGCGCAAGCATGCACTCATCTCGGCGACGGCTCTGGGAGTCGCCGTCGCACTGGCCACCGCGGGGTGCTCGGTGTCGGCCAAGGACAGCGACGACGGGTCGCCGGGGAGCCGGGTCTCGACAGGCTCGACCTCCGGAGCAGGCCCGACCTCCGGCGGAGACGTCGTCCTGGTCACCCACGACAGCTGGTACCTGCCCAAGAAGCTGATCGCCCAGTTCGAGCAGCAGACCGGCTACCACCTGGTCGTCCGCGCCAGCGGCGACGCGGGCAAGCTGACCAACAAGCTCGTCCTGACCCAGAGCAACCCCGACGGCGACGTCAGCTTCGGCGTCGACAACACCTTCGCCAGCCGGGCGCTCAAGGCGAACGTCTTCGCGCCGTACACGCCCGCGAACCTCCCGGCCGGCGTCAGCGCCTACGACGTCGAGGGCGACGCCGGTACGCACCTCACCCCGATCGACCACGCCAACGTCTGTGTCAACGTCGACACCACCTGGTTCGCGGCCCATCACCTCGCGCCGCCGACGACGCTCGACGACCTGACCAAGCCGGCGTACAAGGGCCTCTTCGTGACGCCCGGCGCCACCACCTCGAGCCCGGGCATGGCCTTCCTGCTGGCCACCATCGCCACCTACGGCGACCAGTGGCCGGACTACTGGACCAAGCTGATGGCCAACGACACCGAGATCGCGGACGGCTGGTCGCAGGCCTACGAGGTCGACTTCACCCAGGGCGGGGGCGACGGCGACAAGCCGATCGTGCTGTCGTACGACTCCTCGCCGGCGTTCACCATCGCCAAGGACGGTACCTCGACGACGAAGGCGCTGCTCGACACCTGCTTCGGCTCCAACGAGTACGCCGGGGTCCTCACCGGCGCCAAGAACGTGCCGGGAGCCGAGGCGTTCGTCGACTGGCTGCTGACTCCGGCCGTGCAGGCGCAGCTGCCCGACGCGATGTACGTCTTCCCGGTCGCGGACGGAACCCCGCTGCCGCCCGCGTGGGCGAAGTTCGCGGTGATGCCGAGCAAGCCGCTCGCGATCAGCCCGACCGAGATCGACGACCATCGCGACGCCTGGCTGCAGCAGTGGAGCGACGTCACCACCCGCTGAGCCGCACGCTGGGTCGCTACGTGACCCTCGTCGCGCTCGCCGCCGTCCCGGTCGCCGTCCTGGCGGTCTTCTTCGTGCTGCCCGTGGCCGGGATGGTCGGCCGCGGATTCCGCCCCGAGGGCCACTGGGACGTCGGGGGTGTCCTCGACGTGCTGCGGCGTCCCCGCGTGCACCGGGTGCTGTGGTTCACCGTCTGGAGCGCCACCGTCGCCACCGCGATCACGTTGGTGCTCGGCCTGCCGGCGGCGTACGTCCTGCACCGGCTCACCTTCCCGCTGCGCCGGCTCGTCCGGGCGGTGCTCCTGGTGCCGTTCGTCCTGCCGACCGTCGTCGTCGGCGTGGCCTTCCGGCAGCTGCTCACCGGACCGCTCGCCTGGACGGGCATCGACGACAGCCCGATCGCGATCATCGCCGGTCTGGTCTTCTTCAACGTCGCCGTCGTGATCCGTGCCGTCGGCGCCGCGTGGGAGAGCCTCGACCACCGCCCGGCCGAGGCCGCCGCCGCGCTCGGCGCCGGGCCGTGGACGGTTTTCCGCACGGTCACCCTGCCGGCTCTGCGGCCGGCGATCGTCGGGGCCGCGTCGGTGGTCTTCCTCTTCTGCGCCACCGCGTTCGGGGTCGTGCTCACCCTCGGCGGGCTGCGCTACTCCAGCATCGAGACCGAGATCTACCAGCTCACCACCAACCAGCTCGACCTCCAGGGCGCCGCCGCGCTCTCGATCCTGCAGCTCGCCGTGGTCACGCTGCTGCTCGCGGTCGGCGCCCGGCTGCGCCCGGCCACGACGGTCGTCACACGCGTCCCCCCACGGCCTCGCAGGCCGCGCGCCGTCGACCTGCCGCAGATCGTCGTCACCCTCGTGCTGCTCGTCTTCGTCGCCGCCCCCATCGCCGCCCTGGTGCTGGGCAGCCTGCACACGGCATCGGTTGGCGGGCAGGACGGCCACTGGACGCTCGCGAACTACCGCGCCCTCAACACCCTCGGCACGCATCAGGCCCTCATCGAGCCGGTCACCTCCGCGCTCGACCTCTCCCTGCGCATCGCCATCGACGCCACCCTGCTCAGCGTGACCCTCGGCCTGCTCGTCGCACTGTCGGTGACCCGGCGTGCGCACACCAGGACCGAGAAGCGCGTACGTGGCACCCTCGATGCGCTCTTCATGCTTCCGCTCGGCGTCTCCGCGGTGACCCTCGGCTTCGGCTTCCTGGTCACCCTCGATCGGCCACCGCTCGACTTCCGGGACTCTCCCTGGCTGGTCCCGATCGCGCAGGCGCTGGTCGCGCTGCCGTTGGTCGTGCGCACACTGGTGCCCACCCTCCAGGGGATCGACGATCGCCAGCGTCAGGCAGCGGCGTCACTGGGGGCCGGACCGTTGCGGCGCCTGCTGGTGGTCGAGGTCCCGGTCCTCTTCCGCCCGGTCCTGGCGAGCGCCGGGTTCGCCTTCGCGGTCTCGCTGGGGGAGTTCGGCGCGACCAGCTTCCTCGCCCACGACGAGAACGCCACCCTGCCGTTGGTGATCTTCCGCCTCATCAACCACCCCGGCCCGATGAACTACGGCATGGCGCTGGCCGCCTCCTGCGTCCTTGCCGCGACCACCGCGATCGTGATGCTGGTCGTCGAGCGTGCCCGTGTCCCGATCGCAGGAGTGCTGTGACCCTCTCCCTCCGCGACGTCAGCGTCGCCTACGAAGGGACGCCCGCGATCGGGGGCGTCGACCTCGAGCTGCCCGACGGGCAGGTCCTCGCCGTCCTGGGTCCGTCCGGCTCGGGGAAGTCGACCCTGCTGCGGGCCATCGCCGGCCTCGAGCCGACCACCGGCGGGTCGATCGCGTGGGACGGGCAGGATCTCGCCCGCACCCCGACGCACAAGCGGGGCTTCGCGCTGATGTTCCAGGACGGCCAGCTCTTCGGCCACCTGACGGTCGCGGCCAATGTCGCCTACCCCCTGCGGCTGCGTCGCGTCCCCGCCGCCCGCCGCCGCGGGCGCGTCGGTGAGCTGCTGGAGCTGGTCGGGTTGACCGGGTACGAGAAGCGCCTGCCGGGCACGCTGTCCGGCGGCGAGCGGCAGCGGGTCGCGCTGGCCCGCGCCCTCGCCGTCGAGCCGCGCCTTCTCCTGCTCGACGAGCCGCTCTCCGCGCTGGACGCCAGCCTGCGCGAGCGACTCGCTGCGGACCTGCGCCAGATCCTGGTGCGCGCGGGCACTACCGCGCTGCTGGTCACCCACGACCAGGAGGAGGCGTATGCGGTCGCCGACCGGCTCGCCGTCGTCCGCGACGGCCGGCTCGTGCAGGAGGGCCCGGTCGCCGACGTGTGGGCGCACCCGGCCGATGCCGAGACGGCGCTCTTCCTCGGCTACGCGAGGGTGCTGACCGGAGCTCCCGCCGTGCGGGTCGCCGCCGCGGATCGTGTCGCCGTACGACGCTCGGCCTTCGTCCTGGACGACCGCGGCGTGCTGTCCGGCGAGGTGCTCGAGTCCCGCGCCACCCCCGACCAGATCCGCCTGGTCGTGGCCGTGGACGGCATCGGCGAGGTGGACGCCGTCGCCACCTCGGCGGCCCAGGTGGCACCCGGTGAGCGGGTGCGGTTGCGCGTGGACCACGCTCGTCTGAGCATCCTTATCTAAACTCGCCGACATGTATCGCCGCGCTCAGCTCCTGCTCGTCGGTCTGGCACTCCTGGTCGGCATCGGCGCGATCGTGCTGGCACAGGTCAGTGGCCACCACCTGGTCGACCCCGACGGCAGCTTCCTCGGTCCGTCCTGGCTGCGGCTGCCGATCCTGCTCGGCGCCGCGATCGGCGCCGATCTGATCCCGCGCACGCTGTGGATCTCGCGCTTCCGGCCGAAGGCGATGCGGGGCGTCTTCATGGAGCGGATCCGCACCCACTGGACCCGCGAGCGGCTGACCCTGGTCGCGCTGGGCGTCGTCTGCTTCTACATCGTCTACGTCGGCTACCGGAACATGAAGTCGGCGCTGCCGTTCGTGATCTCGACGAAGTACGACCACGACCTGGAGCTGATCGACACCGCGATCCTGTTCGGCCACCACCCGGGCGCGGTGATGCAGAACATCTTCGGCGACGGGTTCATGGCCTACATCTTCTCGTACGTCTACCTGTGGTTCCTGCCGCTGGTCCCGATCGCGGTGACGATCTGGCTGGTCTGGTCGCGCAACCTCGCCTACGGCTACTGGTTCGTCGGCTCGCAGTGCATCGCGTGGACGCTGGGGACGATCTCCTACTACGCGCTGCCGACCCTCGGCCCCGGCATCGCCTACCCGTACATCTACCAGACCGAGCCGAACACTCCAGCGCAGCAACTGATGGACTCCCTGGTCCACGGCCGGCAGAACATCAAATGGAGCGAAGGCATCATCGACGCGGTGCAATCGGTGGCGGGCTTCGCCTCGCTGCACTGCGCCATCACCATGCTGACGGCGCTGATGGTGCAGTTCACCGTGCGCAACCGGCTGATCCGGATCTTCTTCTGGTGCAACTTCGGCGTCACGGCGATGGCGACCCTGTACTTCGGCTGGCACTCGCTCTCGGACGACGTCGCGGGCGTGATGATCGCGCTGGTCTCGTTCTACGTCGCCGGCCTGGCGACCGGGCAGAAGTTCACCCGCAAGGGCGAGCGTGACCTGGATGCCGAAGGGGCCGAGATCGAGGCCCAGGAGGCCCTCGCCCGCGGCTAATCACATCGATGTAGTTCGCGGATGACATCGTTGTGATTGTCAACGCGACACGCCGGTTACCCCTGTGAAAGTTGGGGTTTTTGTTGCTGATGTGACTTCTGAGCATTAGCGTCTCCCGCGTGCCTACCTCGAAGCGGACTCTCGGAACCGCTGCCGTCCTCTCGCTGAGCCTTTCCCTGGGCCTGGCCGCTGCGTCGCTTGCGGGCTCCTCGGCGCTCGCGTCTCCGCATGACCCGGTGCCGAGCAAGCAGGACGTCGCCCAGGCCCAGCAGGCTGTGACGAGCAAGCGCGGCGAGGTCGCGCAGGTGCAGGACCAGCTCGCCTCGGCCAACGTCCGGCTGCAGCAGGCCAGCGACACGGCCGAGATCGCCTCCGAGGCCTACAACGGCGCCCAGTGGGCCGCCGACCAGGCCCGCGCGGCTGCCGACAAGGCGCGTGCCGCCGCGGCCAAGGCGAAGGACGAGCAGGAGTCCCAGCGCGCGGCGTACGCCTCCGGTGTGGTCGGCAACTACCAGGCCGCACCCGAGGTGACGGCGCTGGCCGGCATCGCCAAGGCGCACGGCATCGACCAGGTCCAGCAGCAGACCGAGGCGATGGCGACCGCGCAGAAGGCGCTCAACGCGCAGTACGGCCGGGTCCAGGCCTCGGCCGCGCTCGCCACCGTCACCGCCCAGCAGGCGACCGATGCCGAGGCGAAGGCGGTCGCCGCCGAGGCCGACGCGAAGTCCAAGCGCGATGCGGCAGCCGCGGCCGAGCAGCAGGCCCAGTCGGCCGCTGCCGACATCGCCGTGCAGAAGCGGCAGCTGATCACCCAGCTGGCCCGGCTCAAGCACGTCAGCGTCCGGATCGCCGCGCAGCGTCAGGCGGCGCTCGAGGAGCGGGCCGCCGAGCGCGCCGCCGCCGCGGCCGCGGCCAAGGCGGCCCAGGAGGCCGCAGCCCAGAAGGCTGCTCAGAAGGCCGCCGAGGAGGCTGCTGCCGCAGCGGCGCAGCAGGCTCAGCGAACCGCTGCCCGCAAGGGTGCGGAGACCGGCGAGCTACAGGGCGGGGGCCAGTCGGACTCCACGACCCCCACGCCGACGGTGACGCCGGCGCCGCCCGCCTCGTCCGGCGGCGTGGCCGCAGCGCTCGCCTTCGCGCGGGCCCAGATCGGCGAGCCGTACGTCTGGGGTGCCGCCGGACCGTCCAGCTGGGACTGCTCCGGCCTCACCATGGCGGCCTGGGCACAGGGCGGCATCTCGCTGCCGCACTACTCGGTCGCGCAGTACGAGGAGTCCACCCCGATCTCCTACAGCGACCTGCGTCCGGGCGACCTGGTCTTCTGGGGCACCACCGACAACCCCTCCTCGATCCACCACGTCGCGCTCTACGCCGGCAACGGGATGATCGTGCAGGCGCCGCACACGGGCGCGGACGTCGACGAGGTGTCGATGTACTCCTGGACCGCCCCGAACTTCTTCGCCCGCCCGTAGCGCACCCCGGGTTGACCGGGGCCGCCCGGGGATACCGTCGGGGGCATGGACACCGATGCCCCCGTTGCTGACGCTGTCACCGGCGTGCTCTCTGGCGTGCTCTCTGGCGAGCTCACTGCCGAGCTCGGCGCCGTCCTGGACGGCCGCTACGCGGACGTCCGCCGCCAGGTGCGCGAGGAGCTGATCCCGCACGCGGGCCTGCTCGCCGAGGCCGACGAGCTCGCCCGCGACGCGTACCGCGATCGGGTCCGTGACCTGCTCGTGGAGATGGCCAAGACGGGCCAGACCGGCCTGGGCTTCCCCAAGGAGTACGGCGGCGGGGGAGACATCGGCGCCTCGATCGCCGCGTTCGAGACGCTCGCGATGGGCGACCTCTCCGTGCTGGTGAAGTCGGGCGTGCAGTTCGGCCTGTTCGGCGGCGCGATCCTGCATCTGGGTACCGCGCGACACCACGACGCCTACCTCGCCGACGTGGTGAGCGGTCGGTTGCTGGGCTGCTTCGCGATGACCGAGCACGCGCACGGCTCCAACGTCGCCGAGCTCGGCACCACGGCCACCTACGATCCCGCGACGGACGAGCTCGTCGTGGCGACCACCGAGCCGGACGCCTACAAGGACTACATCGGCAACGCCGCCAAGCACGGCACGATGGCGGCGGTCTTCGCCAACCTCGTCGTCGCCGGCGAGAGGCACGGCGTGCACGCTGTCCTGGTGCCGATCCGCGTCGACGGTCGGCCCGCCCCGGGCGTACGGATCGAGGACGACGGCCCGAAGATGGGGCTCAACGGCGTCGACAACGGCCGGATCTGGTTCGACGGGGTCCGGGTGCCGCGGGCGAACCTGCTGAACCGCTTCGCGGACATCACCGACGACGGCCGCTACGAGTCGTCGATCGAGAACCCCAACCGGCGCTTCTTCACGATGCTCGGCACCCTGGTGCAGGGCCGGGTAAGTGTGGGCGGCGCGGGCATCACGGCGGCCAAGTCGGCGCTGACCATCGCGACCCGCTATGCCGTGCGGCGCCGCCAGTTCGGGACCGGCGACGGCGAGGAGATGCTGCTGCTCGACTACGGCCAGCACCAGCGCCGAATCATCCCGCTGATCGCGCGGACGTACGCCCTCTCCTTCGCGCAGGACGTGCTGCGCGAGCAGCTGCACGAGATCTTCAGTGCCGACCCCGACACCGTCGAGGAGCACCACCGGCGTGAGCTCGAGTCGCGGGCCGCCGGCACGAAGGCCGTAGCCACCTGGCACGCGACCCGGGTCATCCAGGAGTGTCGCGAGGCCTGTGGCGGTGCCGGCTACCTCGCCGCCAACCGCTTCGCGGCGCTGAAGGCCGACACCGACGTCTTCATGACGTTCGAGGGCGACAACACGGTCCTGCTGCAGCTGGTCGCGAAGGGTCTTCTCACCGACTACGCCGACGCCTTCTCCGACCTCGACCAGCTCGGCATGGTCCGCTTCGTCGCCGGCATGGCGGTCGACACGGTGCTGGAGAGGACGTCTGCGCACAAGCTGCTGGAGCGGTTCCGCGACCTGCTGCCCGGCGGCGACGCCTGGGACCAGGAGGCCGAGGTCCGCGATCCGGAGTATCACCTGGCGATGCTCCGCTTCCGCGAGGAGCACATGCTGGGCGGGGTCGCGCGTCGACTGAAGCGGGGGGTCGACAACGGCGGCGACCCGGCCGAGGTGTTCTCCGCCGTCCAGGACCACGTCATCGCCTCGGCCCGTGCGCATGTCGAGCGGCTGGTGCTGGAGGCGTTCGTCGCACGGCTGGGCGAGGTGCAGGAGGGCGCCGCGCGCGATCTGCTGGCTCAGGTCTGCACGCTGCACGCGCTTGCGGAGATCGAGCGCGACCGGGCGTGGTTCATGGAGCACGGCCGCCTCACCGTCCAGCGCTCGAAGGCGATCTCGCGCGAGGTCGGGACGCTCTGCCGTGAGCTGCGCTCCTCGGCCGTGGGCCTGGTCGATGCGTTCGGGATCCCCGACGAGCTGCTCCGGGCCGAGGAGCTGATCGGCTGATGGCCACCCGCTACGTCGACCTCGGGCCGGACCTCACCGATGCGCGCGGCCTGCTCGTCCTGCTGCCGGGACAGGGCTATCACCCGGACCTACCGCTGCTCTCGGTCGCGAGCCTGGCGGCCGTGGACGCCGGCTGGCGGGTGCGTCAGGTGTGGTGGAAGGCGCCGGAGTCGGTGACGGCCCCGTGGGCCGGCGGGGAGCTGACCACCGCCGTCGAGGACGCCGCGCCCGGTGAGCTCCCGGTCCGGGTGCTGGCCAAGTCGATCGGCACGCTCGCGGCGCCGCAGGCCGCTGCCGCCGCGTACCCCTCCTGCTGGCTCACGCCCCTCCTCGGCCAGCCCGACGTGGTCGAGGGCATCAGGGCCAACCCCGCCCGCCAGCTCCTCGTCGGAGGCACCGCTGATGAGCATTGGGTCGCCGAGACGGCCCGGACGTTGCCCGCCGAGATCGTCGAGCTGCCGCGCGCCGATCACTCACTCAACGTGGCCGGCCGCTGGCGCGGCCGTCAAGCCACCGCCGGGGCCCACGCCGCTTTCATCCGGGCGTTCACCGGCTGGCTCGACGCCTGAGCCACGGCCGTCACTGCAGTATGTCGGCGCCCGGCGCCCGGCGCCCGGCGCAGGCGTCGCCGGCCCGGCGCCCACTCCCTCGGCGCAGATCCGTCCATCGGAGGCGTAGGCCGTCAGCCCGACCGAGGTGATGGTGTCGGCGAGCGCCGTGGCAACGCGGACGTCGTGGTCCGGCGCGGGTACGGCCGTACGTGAATTCGCTGCGGAGGTACATGCGCCGAGGGCCGCCAGACCGATCAGGCTGGTCGCGATGAGCCGCACGTTCGCATGACGCGTTGTCCGAGCAGTTCCGTTCCATCGGACGCAGCTCCGGCGGGGACGCAGCATGGGTCGCCGGTCCAGCGCACGAGGGGACGTTGCCCGCACACGGGCGCGGCCTATGCGACGGCTGCCGCTGACCGTCGCACGTGCCTGACCAGCCATAGCCCGAGCAGGAGCGCCGTCGCGCAGAACGCGGCGACGATCGATACCTCGAGAGTGACGACAGGGATAGCGCTGGAGTAGTCGAGTCGCGCGGCGACAGCCATCGTCGGCGCGACGCTGAGTGCCCCGCCCAGGAGGAGTGAGGCGCCTGCGGTAAGGGCGATCAGCCAGATCCTTCTCTCGTCACGGAATCGCCAGCGAACGGCAAACATGGAGAACGCTGCGCAGACCAGCGATGCGACGGTATGCATCCCGATCGCGAAGCCGCCTTGATCGCCGTAGGTGAGTCGGAGGTTGTCCACGATCCGCATTCCGAGCGGATAGATCGTGATGAGCGATGCCGCCGCTCCGACCGTGGCGCCCGCCAGCGCGGTCCCGACGAACGTCGCGTGGGTCACCGAGGGGTTCTTTCGCGGGGACACGACGAGCCCGTCGGCTTCGGCGAGCTCGCGTGCGAATATGCCCGGGTCTCCGCTAGTCAGCTCCTCGATCGATGCGCCATCGGCCAGGCCCAGTCGCAGATCCCGTTCGAGTTCTGCGCGAAGTCGTCGGCGGTCGCGGTTGCTCGCGCCGCTGCGGCGCAGCTGATCCGAAACCGCCTCGATCCAGGCATCGAGCAGCGGGTCTCCCGGCAACTCTTCACTGCGCATAACGGGCCTCTCCTCGGGTGGGGCCGGAGTCAAGCACCAGCCTGGTGAGTTCGGTTGTTCGCTTCCACTGCGCTGACCAGGACTCGAGGGCCGCTCTGCCAGCGGTGTTGATCGCCAGCACGTTGCGAGCCGGTCCCGAAGGACTCTGCTCCAGCTGGTTGTCGACGAGTCCCTGTTTCCGCAGGCGAGTCACGAGCGGATAGATCGTTCCGTAGCTCGCGTTGACGAAGCCGTGATCCTGCAGCTGTTGGACGAGGCCGTAGGCGTGAAGCGGCTCCTGATCCAAGAGAGCCAGGACGCACATGTCGAGGACCCCGCGCATGAGCAGGGTCTCCCGGCCGTCGATGTCGCCCTGATCTATCATGCGACGCACGGTAGTAGGTATCGCCGCATAATGCGAGCGTTTACGTGGAACACGCGGCCTGTGGCACCCGGAGGCACGTACGCCTACGAGTCGGCGGGTCGATCGCGGTGGGTCGATGGGCGCGGCGTCGACGGAGACGCCGGCGATTGGTCGCAGCGGTGGTGTCGAGGCTCGCTTCATTGGCACCGACCACCGGGGGCTGCGCGCGGCTCAGCCGCCGGGGGCGGGTAGTGGTGTGGTGCCGGTGGGGTCGACGTGGAAGTGCTGACGGTGGGGGCTGGTCCAGAGGAACTCGCCGGGACTCAGCTGGGTGTACCCCCAGCCTGCATGGGTCTTGACCCGGTGATGGAGGCGGCACAGGGGTGCCAGGTTCGCCGAGGTGGTGGTGCTGCCGTGTTCGTAGGGGTCGATGTGGTCCAGGTCCGCTGAGCGGGCGCTGCGGGTGCAGTGCGGGAACACGCAGATGCGGTTGCGCAGGACGATCTGCTCCCGCAGGGTCGCTG
Source organism: Nocardioides sp. JCM 18998 (assembly GCF_055391535.1). Lineage (NCBI taxonomy): Bacteria > Bacillati > Actinomycetota > Actinomycetes > Propionibacteriales > Nocardioidaceae > Nocardioides > Nocardioides sp. JCM 18998. The sequence goes on along the minus strand of NZ_AP043886.1, from coordinate 1,022,705 downwards.
AGGGCTGGTAGCCCGACGAGGCGATCTCGGTGTTGAGGTCGATGACCGGCCGGATGCTCACCGTCGTGCCGGGGCGGGTGAGCCACGACTGGAGGCGGTCGATGCCGACCGTGTAGTCGCCGGAGCCGTGCTCGACGTGCGCCGTCTCCGGGTCGTCCGCGTTCAGGTGGACGTACAGGGTCGCGGCCGATCCGCCGGTGGTGATCTCTCCGGTGGTCAGGTCGAGTCCGAGCTCGCGGCGTGCGATCTCTCCCACCGCGAGCGCACGCCGCACGTCCAACGACTCCTCCGAGCCTGCCAACAGCAGGGCGTGCGCGGCGCGGGCGATCGCGGTCTCGAAGTCGCGGGCGTCGACCGCATCCAGGCTCGCGCTGACTCCGACACAGCCTCCGACCACGTCGCGGTCGTGGATGGTGACGTGGCGGTGCTCGGCAGCAGCGAGCTCGTCTTGGGCTGCCTGTTCGGGGTCGAAGCGTCGGATCGCGTCGGTGACGAGGCGTTCGAGGCGCACGATCCCGATCTTGTGCGCGAGAGGTGCGACCTGGGCATCCACCCACCCCGCAGCATCTCGGGTCAGGGCGAGGGTGTGGTCGGCGATGCGGCGGGCCTTGTAGGGCTCCAACGGACCAGCGACCATCCGCGCCCACACCAACGGGAGGCGATACCGCAGCTCGAGCACGGTCCCGAGCCACAACCGGGCCGAGTCGGCCGAGCGGCCCAGGGCGGTGGCGAACTCGGCGACGGCGAACTCCGCCACCAGCGGCGCCCCTTCGCCCGCGATCGCGAGCTCGTGGTCGGTGCCGGGCACCGTCATCGCCCGGTCCAAGGAGTCGGTCGAGTGCAGGTCCGCCCACTCCAAGGCGAGGCGCATGATCCGGATCTCGGCTTGGCGGGCGTCCTCGCGCGCCGCGCCCATCGCCTCCAGGAGTCCGGCCGGGGTGTCCCGGTCGAGCTCAAGGGCGAGTGCGGTGGTCATGGTTCGAATCTACGGAAAGGGTCCGACAGTTTTGGGCCTCATCGGACCTGTCCAGAGACTTCTTTTCGAATATCTTCTCGGGTCTTTGTTCTGTGCCCCGGGGCTAGTGGCCCGACGGAACTGTGCTCTCGGCACCTGCTGTGCCAAGACACTCGACCGGCACCCGCGGTGCCGCTCTTCCCTTGAAATCTCTGGCTGGAACCGTCGCCACCGGTACGCCACCCGCCCACCGGCAACCGCCGGTGGACGGGTTGCGCCTGTAGGGCCTGCTGGCGATCACGAAGACGAACGAGAGAAGCGTGGTACAGCGGGTGCCAGCACAGTGTCTTGGCACCGTCCCAGCGTGGGGCACCGTCGCGTCGAGCCACCATGCGTGTGGTCCCGTCCAAAGACAACGTGCCGGAGGGTCGAGTCGGTGGTGCGGGAGGGCCGAGTCGGCGGTGCGGGAGGGCCGAGTGAACGCAAAAGGCGCCCCGGCCAGTGGCCGGAGCGCCTTGCTTGGAGCGGTGGATCAGTGACCGGAGGTCTTGAAGCGCTCGATCGAGGCCTCGATCTCGGCGATCGCGGCCTCGCGGCCGACCCAGTCGGAGCCCTTGACGGACTTGCCCGGCTCGAGGTCCTTGTAGCGCTCGAAGAAGTGCTTGATCTCGTCCAGCACGTCCTGCGGCACATCGCCCAGGTCCTGGATGTTGTCGAAGCGAGGGTCGGTCGGGACGCAGAGGACCTTCTCGTCCTGGCCCTTCTCGTCCTCCATCACGTACATCGCGACCGGGCGCGACTCGACGAGGACGCCGGGGTGGATCGGGAACGGGAGCAGGACGAGCGCGTCCAGCGGGTCGCCGTCGCCACCGAGGGTGTCCTCGATGTAGCCGTAGTCGGCCGGATAGACCATCGAGGTGAAGAGCACGCGGTCGAGGCGGAGCTTGCCGGTCTCGTGGTCGACCTCGTACTTGTTGCGCGAGCCCTTGGGGACCTCGATCAGGACGTCGAACGTCAGCGTCATGGGTGTTCCTCCAGGTGTGTTGACGCGCCATTGTCCACCACAATGACCTCGATAGTCGCTACCGGGAGGGTCATCAGTGTCACGTAGGGGTCGTCGGCGACTGCTCGTCGTGGTGGTGCCGCTGGTCCTGGCGCTCCTCGCCGGCACCGCTCTCTGGGCGCTCGGCTGGGTCGATCACTGGCGTGGTCACGACCGGGTCGCGGCCACTCCGGCGCCACGTCCGTTGGTCGTCGATGTGCCGACGCCGGCAGCGACGGATCCGATCGCCGATGCGGGCGACGGGACGATCCGCGCCGCCTCGGTGCAGCGACTCCTCGCCCGAGACGTCGACGACGCGCTCGGCAGCCATGTCGTCGCCGCAGTCGCCGATCTGGACCGCCCGATCGTGGCGCAACGAGGCCGTGGCGCGGCGGTGCCGGCCTCGACCAACAAGCTGCTCACCGCCGCGGCCGTGCTCGCGCTCGACGGGCCGGAGAAGCGCTTCACCACCCGTACGGTCCTCACCGACACCCCGGGCATCGACACCGTGACGCTGGTCGGCGGCGGGGATCCGCTGCTCGCCTCCGAGCCGGCCGCCGACGACGCATACCCGAAGGTCGCCGACCTCGCCACGCTCGCGAAGCAGACCGCGTCCGCGCTGCGCGCCACCGGCATCACGTCGGTCAGGCTCCGCTACGACACGTCGCTCTTCACCGGCCCGGACGTCGCCCCGACCTGGCCGCACAGCTACATCACCGAGGGCGTGGTCGCGCCGATCACCGCGCTGTGGGCCGACGAGGGGCGTACGACCGACGACGCCGAAGCGACCGGCCGGGTCGCCGACCCGGCGCAGGACGCCGCCGCGACGTTCGCGGAGGCACTCTCCAGCGCCGGCATCACCGTCCGCGGAGCAGCCCAGGAGCAGACCGCCCCGCAGGGTGCCGCCGATCTCGCCCACGTCGACAGCCCGCCGCTGCGCGAGATCGTCGACCACGTCCTCGAGGTCAGCGACAACGAGGGCGCCGAGGTCCTCGCCCACCAGGCCGGCCTCGCGTCGGGCGACGGCGGCAGCTTCGCCGGAGGCGCCGCGGCCGTACGGGGCGCGCTCGCCAAGCTCGGCGTCGACACCAGCGGGCTCGTCCTGCGCGACGGCAGCGGCCTGTCGCGGGCCGACCGGATCTCGCCGGTGACCCTCGTCCAGACCCTCCAGCAGGCCGTGGCACAGCCTCGTCTGGCCCCGATCGTGGTCTCGGTCCCGGTTGCGGGGTTCAGCGGCTCCCTCCTCGACCGCTTCGACGACGAGGACGGCAATACCGAGGCGGGCCGTGGCCTCGTCCGCGCCAAGACCGGCACGCTCACCGGGGTCGACGCGCTGGCCGGCTACACCCAGGACGCCACCGGCACTCCGGTGGTGTTCGCGATCATGGCCGACCGCGTCTCCGAGACCGACACGCTCGCCGCCCGGCATGCGCTCGACGCCCTGGCGACCGCGCTGACCACCTGCCGCTGCGGCTAGCTCAGCGTGCCCGGGTCGCACCCGGACCGCACCCGGACCGCACCCCGCAAACACGAGCGAGCTCGCGCTGCTTTGCCGGCTTCGCCTAAGTTCGACTCATGACTTCTGCGGCGGACGGCGCTGACGACAGCGCGCGCGAGATCGTCGACTGGGACTTCGCCGTACGGATCGGCTCCGGCCTGGCGGGCGAGGGCCCGACCATCCCGCGCGCGGAGGCGGCCGCCGCGGTCGCCGAGCTGCGTGCCGACGCCGCCAAGTCGACGCCGCTGGTCAAGGAGTTCACCGGCCTGACCACTCCTGCCGAGGCCGCGCCGGTCCTCGTCGTCGACCGCGCCGGCTGGGTCCAGGCCAACGCCGATGCGTTCGCGCACGTCATGACGCCCGTCATCGACAAGGTCGTCACCCACCGGCCCAGCGGCATCGCCCGCAGCGTCGGCGCCAAGGTGACGGGCGCCGAGGTCGGCGGCCTGCTCGGCTTCCTCTCCGGCAAGGTGCTGGGCCAGTTCGACCCGTTCTACGGCTCCGACCGAGTCGAGCGAGGCACGAGTGAGCACCCGGGGGCCGCAGGTGCTGTCACCGGCAGCGGCCCGTACGGGCGTCTCCTGCTGGTCGCCCCCAACATCGTCCAGGCCGAGCGCGACCTGCACGTCGACCCGACCGACTTCCGCCTCTGGGTCTGCCTCCACGAGGAGACCCACCGGGTCCAGTTCACCGCCAACCCCTGGTTGCGCGAGCACGTCCTCAGCGAGGTCGCGGCGCTGGCGGCCACCATGGACGCCCAGACGATGCTCACCGACGGCCTCAGCCGCACGATCGAGGCGATCAAGGGCAACGGCAACCTCATCGACGCGATCTCCTCGCCCGAGCAGCGCGCCATCATGGATCGCGTCACCGGCATGATGTCGCTGCTGGAGGGCCATGCCGACGTGGTGATGGACGGCGTCGGCCCGACGGTCATCCCGACGGTGGCGACCATCCGCGAGGCCTTCAACAAGCGCCGCAAGGGCACCGGCTCCCTCGACCGGATCGTGCGCCGGCTCTTCGGCCTCGAGCAGAAGATGGCGCAGTACCGCGACGGAGCGATCTTCGTCCGGGCGGTCATCGACAAGGTCGGCATGGACCGGTTCAACGCGGTCTGGGCCGGTCCGGAGAACCTCCCGTCGAAGGACGAGATCTACGCGCCGGACCAGTGGATCACGCGGGTCCTGTGAGCCGATGACGCTCCCGCCAGCGGTCGCAGCCGTACGGCGCGGCGTACGGGAGGCGCTCACCATCGTCCCGGACGGCCGGGGTGGGGTGTGGGTCCCCGACAACGACGATCGGCCGGTCCTGGTCGCCTGCTCCGGCGGTGCCGACTCACTGGCGCTGCTCAGTGCGGCGATCTTCGAGCTGAGGCGCAGCCCGAGCTCCGTGATCGGCGTCGTCGTCGACCACGCGTTGCAGGACGGCTCGGCCGAGCACACCGCGCGGGTGGTCGAGCAGATGGCCGCGATGGGTGCGGGCGAGACCGCCTCCATCCGGGTCCAAGTCGATGCCACGGCGATCGGTGTGGAGGCCGGTGCCCGCGAGGCCCGGTACGCCGCGCTCGGCCAGCTCGCCACGCACTTCGGCGCGATCACCGTGCTGCTCGGCCACACCCGCGACGACCAGGCCGAGACCGTTCTGCTCGGCCTGGCCCGGGGGAGCGGCGGCCGCTCGATCGCCGGCATGCGGCGCGGCTTCCACCGTGGCGACGTGCGCTTCCTCCGACCCCTGCTCGACGTCACCCGCGAGCAGACCGAGGCCGCCTGCCGCCACGAGGAGATCGACTTCTGGGTCGACCCGCACAACAGCGATCCCCGCTTCCTGCGCGCCCGGGTGCGGCGCGACGTGATGCCGCTCCTCGAGCAGCAGCTCGGCCCGGGCGTGGCCGCCACCCTCGCGCGCACCGCCGAGCAGCTCCGCCCAGACATGGAGTTCCTCGACGACTACGCCGAGCGGCTCCTGAGCGAGGCCCGTGAGCCGGGCGCCGAGGGGCTCGGCATCCGGGTGACGACCTCGAAGGTCCGACCGATGGGCTGGGCGATGCAGACCCGCGTCGCCCGCCTGGCCGCCCTCGAGGCGGGCTGCCCGGGCGACGAGCTCTTCGCCGTCCACGTCAACGCCGTCGCCGAGCTCCTGATGGTCGACGCCGGCAAGCGGCAGATCCAGCTCCCCGGCTACGTCACCGCCTACCAGGACGGGCCGGACGTGCTCGCCTTCCGCCGCACTGCTTCTTCCGGTTGAGCTGGCTCCGGTTACTGTTGCGGCATGGATTCCGCGCACGTGGGTGACGACCTCGTCAAGGTGCTCTACACCGAAGACCAGATCCAGGCCAGGCTCGCTGAGATGGCCGCCCGGATCGAGCAGGACTACGAGGGCAAGGACCTGCTCATCGTCGGTGTGCTCAAGGGCGCCGTGATGGTGATGGCCGACCTCGCACGCTCGTTCACCCGCCACGTCGACATGGACTGGATGGCGGTCTCCTCCTACGGCTCCGGCACCCAGTCCAGCGGCGTCGTCCGGATCATGAAGGACCTCGACGCGGACATCACGGACCGTCACGTCCTCATCGTCGACGAGATCATCGACACCGGTCTGACCCTGACCTGGCTGACGTCCAACCTGGCCTCGCGCAACCCCGCCACGGTGGAGATCGCGACGCTGCTGCGCAAGCCCGAGGCCCAGCAGATGCCGGTCGAGGTGAAGTACGTCGGCTTCGACATCCCGAACGAGTTCGTGGTCGGCTACGGCCTCGACTTCAAGGAGCGCTACCGCAACCTGCGTGACATCGGCACGCTGGCGCCGCACGTCTACTCCTGATGGGCTTCTCCCAGGTGATTTCCATCCTGGGGGAGAATGTGGGCGACGCACCCGGCACGTTCGAGCGTGTTGAGTCGTTGTAGTCCTCGAAAGTTCCTGTACCTCGCGTCCGAGAGAAGCCTTGTGAAGCGCATCGTCAAGAGCCCGTGGCTCTGGATCCTCGTTGCCGTGGTGGGCGTCCTGCTCGCCCTGCAGTACCTCGCTCCGCGAGGCGGCGGCGACGAGATCACCACGTCCCAGATGGTCAAGTACATCGACGCCGGTGACGTCAAGGACATCACCTTCGTCGACGGCGACCAGCAGATCCGGGCGACGCTGCGCGACGGCGTACGGGACGCCGGCGACAAGGTCTCCACCCACTGGGTCGACGGTGCCCAGGCCGCGCTGATCAACACGGTCCAGAAGCAGGTCACCGACGGCAAGATCGACACCTACAACTCGCAGGTGTCGCAGCCGAGCCTGCTCGGCTCGATCTTCAGCTTCCTGCTGCCCTTCATCTTCATCGTGGTGCTGTTCCTGTTCATGATGAACAGCGTCCAGGGCGGCGGCGGGCGCGGCGTCATGCAGTTCGCCAAGTCGAAGGCGAAGCTGATCAGCAAGGACATGCCGAAGACCACCTTCGCCGATGTCGCAGGAGCCAACGAGGCACTCGAGGAGCTCTCCGAGATCAAGGAGTTCCTCCAGGAGCCGGCCCGCTTCCAGGCGGTCGGCGCCAAGATCCCCAAGGGCGTCCTGCTGTACGGCCCTCCGGGCACCGGCAAGACCCTGCTCGCGCGCGCCGTCGCCGGCGAGGCGGGCGTCCCGTTCTACTCGATCTCCGGCTCCGACTTCGTCGAGATGTTCGTGGGTGTCGGCGCGAGCCGCGTCCGCGACCTCTTCGAGCAGGCCAAGGAGAACGCGCCGGCCATCGTCTTCATCGACGAGATCGACGCCGTCGGCCGCCACCGCGGCGCCGGCATGGGCGGCGGTCACGACGAGCGCGAGCAGACCCTCAACCAGCTCCTCGTCGAGATGGACGGCTTCGACACTCGCGGCGGCGTCATCCTGCTGGCCGCGACGAACCGCCCCGACGTGCTCGACCCGGCGCTGCTGCGCCCGGGCCGGTTCGACCGCCAGATCCAGGTCGACGTCCCCGACCTGATCGGCCGCGCCGAGATCCTCAAGGTGCACGCCCGCGGCAAGCCGCTGGCCACCGACATCGACCTGCTCAACGTCGCCCGGCGCACGCCCGGCTTCTCGGGCGCCGACCTGGCCAACGTGCTCAACGAGGCCGCGCTGCTCACCGCTCGCAACAACGAGAAGCTGATCACCGCGACCGCCCTCGACGAGGCGATCGACCGCGTCATCGCCGGCCCGCAGAAGCGCGGCCGCGTGATGAGCGACCACGAGAAGCTCATCACCGCCTACCACGAGGGCGGCCACGCCCTGGTCGCCGCGGCGCTCCCGCACAACGACCCGGTGCACAAGATCACGATCCTGCCGCGCGGTCGTGCGCTGGGCTACACGATGGTCATGCCCGACGAGGACAAGTACAGCCAGACCCGCAGCGAGATGCTGGACAAGCTGGCGTACATGCTCGGCGGCCGCGCCGCCGAGGAGATGATCTTCCACGACCCGACCACGGGTGCCGGCAACGACATCGAGAAGGCCACCAACCTGGCCCGCGCGATGGTGACGCAGTACGGCATGACCGAGCGTCTCGGCGCCATCAAGCTCGGCCAGTCCGGCTCCGAGCCCTTCCTCGGCCGCGACCTGGGTCACCAGCGCGACTACTCCGAGGACGTCGCCGCGATCGTCGACGACGAGGTCAAGCAGTTCCTGGCGAACGCCCACCAGGAGGCCTTCGACATCCTCGAGGAGAACCGCGACGTCCTGGACGCGCTCGTTCTCGAGCTGCTCGACAAGGAGACGCTGAACAAGGAGGAGATCGCCGAGATCTTCGCCGCCCTTCGGCGTCGTCCGCAGCGTCCGGCCTGGACGGGCTCCCCGACCCGCAAGCCGTCGGAGATCCCGGCCGTCGAGATCCCGCAGGAGATCCGCGACCGCGCCCTCGCCAACGGCAAGCAGACCGAGGCCGGCAACAGCGGCGCCGTGCTCACCCCTCCGGGCTCCGGTGGCGACGTCCACGGTGACCCGGGGGTGCTCCCGCCGAGCGGCGTCCAGCCGCCGCAGGCCTGAGGGGACGACGGATGAGCGAGCGAGCGTTCGATCACGCGCGCGCCGAGGCGGCCGTTCGCGAGCTGCTCCACGCGATCGGGGAGGACCCCGATCGCGAGGGCCTGCTCGAGACGCCGGCCCGGGTGGCCCGGGCGTACGCGGAGCTGACCGCCGGCCTGCGCCAGGAGCCGGAGGACGTCCTCACGACGACCTTCGACCTCGGCCACGACGAGCTGGTGCTGGTCCGTGACATCGAGCTGTGGTCGATGTGCGAGCACCACCTGGTGCCGTTCACCGGCGTCGCGCACGTCGGCTACATCCCGGCCGAGACCGGCAAGATCACCGGGCTGTCCAAGCTGGCCCGGCTGGTCGACGTCTACGCGAAGCGGCCCCAGGTCCAGGAGCGGCTCACCACCCAGGTGGCCGACGCCCTGATGGAGATCCTCGAGGCGCGCGGCGTCATCGTGGTGATCGAGGCCGAGCACCTCTGCATGACGATGCGAGGCGTCCGCAAGGCGGGCGCGCGGACGATCACGTCCGCCGTACGGGGTTCGATGCGGACCAACGCCGCGACCCGTGCCGAGGCGATGGCGCTGATCAACCGCCCGATCCACTGACCCTCGCCGGCGATCGCTCGCCGACCCGGTGATGTGAGAGCAACAAGAAGGCCCGGCTGCCGAGCAGCCGGGCCTTCTGTTGTTCGCGCTGCCGCTACACCGAGAACTGGCGCACCAGGGTGTCGAGCTCGATGGCGAGACCGGCGAGGGCCGATGCCGCCTCGGCCGTGCTGGCCGCGCCGGACTGGGCGGCGGCGGCCGAAGCGGCAGCGGAGGCCGTCGAGTCGGCGATGCCGTTGGTGCCGTTGGCGGCCTCGGTGACCGAGCGGGCGATCTCACTGGTGGTGGCGCTCTGCTGCTCCACCGCGGCGGCGATCGTCACCTGGATCTCGTGGATCGAGGTGATCACCTCGCCCACCTCGCTGATCGCGGTGGCCGCGCCGGCGCTGTCGCGCTGGATCGCCTCGATCAGGCGGCCGATCTCGTCGGTGGCCTTGGCGGTCTGGCCGGCCAGCTCCTTGACCTCGTTGGCGACGACCGCGAAGCCCTTGCCGGCGTCGCCGGCCCGGGCGGCCTCGATCGTGGCATTGAGGGCGAGCAGGTTGGTCTGCTCGGCGATCGCGGTGATGACCTTGATGACCTGGCCGATCTCGACCGAGGAGGTGCCGAGCGCCTCGACGGTGTCCGTGGCGGCCCGGGCGCGCTCGACCGCATCGGAGGCGACCGAGGAGGCGTGGGTGGCGTTGCGGGCGATCTCGGCGATGCTCGCCGTCATCTCCTCGGCGGCGCTGGCGACCGTGGCGACGTTGCCCGAGACGTGGCCGGCGGAGTCGGAGACGCTGCCGACGAGCGCGGCGGTGTCGCCGGTGCTGCGGCCCATGTCCGCGCTGACCGTGCTGAGCTCCTCGGAGGCGGACGCGACGGAGGCGGCGTTCTGCCCGATCTGGGTCATGCTGGCGCGCAGGGACTCCACCAGCGCCCGGACGGAGTCGGCCATCTGGCCGACGTTGTCGTCGCCGGCCATGGCCAGCTGCTGGGTGAGGTCGCCGCGGGCGACGACCGCGAGGTAGTCCTTGATCACCTCGACGCGGGCAGCCGTCTCCGCAGCGGCCTCGGCGGCGTCGCGGGCGCGGGCGGCCTCGCCCTCGGCGATCTCCTGCTGACGGGCCCGCTCGGCCTCGAAGCGCTCCTGCTCGGCACGGGCGCGCTCCTCGGCGAGCTGGCGCTCCTGCTCGCGCTCGCGGTCCTGCTGGGCCTGCTCGGCGTCGCGGCGCTCCTGCTCGCGCTGGCGCTCCAGCTCGGCGTCGCGCTCGACGGCCGCCCGCTCGGCGGCCGCCCGCTCCTCGGCGTCATGGCGGTCCTGCTCGTCGCGGGCGATGCGCTCGGCCTCGGCACGGCGCCTGTCCTCGTCGCCGGCGTCGAGCGCCTCGACGACCTGGTCCACGGCGATCGCGATCTCGCCGATCTCGTCGCGGCGCTGGTGGTCGACGCGGGTGCTGCGGTCACCCTCGGCGATCGCCCGCAGAGCGGTGACGACCTTGCGCAGGGGGCGCGCGACGGCACGCACCAGGAGCAGGCCGGAGGCGACGAAGAGCAGCAGGCCGACGATCGACACGACCAGCGTGATCGAGCGCAGGTCGCTGACCGACTTGTTGATCGCCAGCACCTGGGTGTCGACCAGGTTGTCCGTGAAGTCGTCGGCCTGGCCGAAGAGCGTGTCGATGGCGTCGGCAGCGGTCCCGCTCGCGGAGTTGGTGATCGTGACCAGCGCATCCGCCCGGCCGGCCTGGCCGGCGCGGTGGATCTGCTCGAGGAAGTAGTGGTACTGCCGGGTCTGGTCGAGCAGCTTGGTGACGATGTCGTGGGCGCTGCCGTCGACGTCGAGCGCGATCGCGGCCTGGTACTTCTCGATCGCCGTCGTGTAGTGCGACTCGGCGACCCCGTACGCGGTGGTCGCGGCGGAGTCGCTCGCCTGGCCGCCGGCCAGGATGATCGACGCGTACTGCCCGGTGAAGGAGCGCTCGAGGAGCCACTCCTCGTACCCGGCGTTGATCTTGCTGTTGACCTGCGCGGTGGTCTTGTTCTGGGCGGTCAGGTCGACGACGTCGGCGACCTTCATCGCGCCCACGCTGCCGACCACGACCAGGGCGACCACACCGACGGCGATCATCGCCCACAGCCGCTGCACGATCGTGACCCGCAGGCCGCGCCGCTGCTTGCGGATCGTCGCCGGAGCGGCTTCCTCAGCCTGTTCCTCGACGGCCGATGACTCGGGGAGCGCCTCCGAGGGGGCGGCGACGTCGTCGATCTCGGTCGAGGAGTCCGGCATCTCCAGGGGTGGGGAGAGCGGGTCGTGCACGGCTGTCATGGCGGTGTGATCGGCGCAACAGGAGAAGATCTGATCGGATTCCTGCTCAGGTATCGGCCTTGACAAGCCGAAAGTTAAGTCCCCTGGAGCGATAAGTCGGGGGACGCCCGTGGAGGCGCCAGGGCCGTGGACGGATAGGTTCATGCCTGTGACCGACCTGTTCGTCCCGCTCCGCCGCCCCCGGGTGATGGGGATCGTCAACGTCACGCCCGACTCGTTCAGCGACGGCGGCCGGTACCTCGCGACCGACGACGCCGTGCACCACGGTCGCCAGCTCCTCGCCGAGGGCGCCGACATCCTCGACATCGGCGGCGAGTCCACCCGTCCGGGCGCCACCCGCCCGCTCGTGGCCGAGGAGCTCGCCCGGGTCGTGCCCGTCATCGAGGAGCTCGCCGCGCAGGGCGCCGTGATCTCGGTCGACACCATGCGCGCCGAGGTCGCACGAGCGGCGATCGACGCCGGCGCCCGGATCGTCAACGACGTCTCCGGCGGGCTGGCCGACCCGCGGATCCTCCGAGTCGTCGCGGAGTCCGACGCGATCTACGCCGCGATGCACTGGCGCGCGCACAGCACGACGATGCAGAGCTTCACCGAGTACGCCGACGGCGTCGTCGAGACCGTCCGCACCGAGCTGGAGGCGCGGGTCGAGGCCGCCGTCGCCGCCGGCATCGCGCAGGAGCGTCTCGTCCTCGACCCCGGCCTCGGGTTCTCCAAGACGGCCGAGCAGAACTGGCAGCTCCTGCGCGGGCTGGACCGGATCGCCGATCTCGGCCGGCCCGTGCTGGTGGGCGCGAGCCGCAAGGCCTTCCTCGGGGCGCTGCTGGCGGACGACGAGGGCCGATCGCGCCCGGTCGGGGAGCGGGAGAGCGCCCACACCGCCGTCGTGGTGGGACTTGCGCAGGCGGGCGTGTGGTGCGTGAGGGTGCACGACGTGAGGGCGACGCGGGACGCGTTCGCGGTGACCGAGAGGATGCAGGGATGACTGAGCGCATGATCGATGAGCTGGCGATCCACGGAGTGGAGTGCTTCGGCCACCACGGCGTCTTCGACTTCGAGCGTCGGGAGGGGCAGGTCTTCCTGATCGACCTCGTCCTCGGGCTGGACACCGCGCCCGCGGCGGCCTCCGACGACTTGTCAGACACCGTCGACTACGGAAGTCTCGTCGCGCAGGTCAAAGCTGCAGTGGAGCGCGACCCGGTCGACCTGATCGAGACGCTCGCCCAGCGGATCGCGGGTGTCTGTCTCTTGGATGACCGTGTTGAATGGGTACGCGTCACGGTCCACAAGCCGGACGCGCCCATCGACGCGACGTTCCGGGATGTCGCGCTGACGATCACGAGAAGGGCAGATGCGTGACCGAGGTACCCAATCCCCACATCATCGACGCGGACACCCTGACCGGTGAGATGCGTCCGATCCGCCGTGTCGTGCTCGCCATCGGATCCAACCTGGGCGACCGGATGGCCAGCCTGCAGGGAGCCGTCTCCGCGCTGGTCGACACGCCTGACGTGTGGGTCACCGCGGTGTCACCGGTCTACGAGACCGACCCGGTCGACAGCCCGGACGAGGCCGGCCAGTTCCTCAACGCCGTGGTCGTCGCGGACACCACGCTCTCCGCGGCCCGCATGCTCGATCGGGCCCTGGCCATCGAGGACGCGTACGCGCGCGAGCGCTCGGACGTCACCAACGCCCCGCGCACCCTCGACGTGGACGTCATCGTCGTCGGCGACCGGATCAGCGAGGACCCCGAGCTGGTCCTGCCCCACCCGCGGGCGCACGAGCGTGCCTTCGTCCTGCGCCCGTGGATCGACATCGAGCCGGCCGCTGAGATCCCGGGGCGCGGACCGATCGCCGACCTGCTCGCGCAGGCGGGCGACGGCGGCGTCGCCCGCCGCGACGACCTCATCCTCGAAGCCGAGTGACCGAGCCCCGGGAGCGGCTCCGGCCGATCTCGGGCGGAGCGCTCACCGTCTGGGCCATCGTCGGCCTGATCGGCGGATGGTTGCTCCACCGCGTCTCGGAGGCGTGGTGGAGCACCGCACCGGTGGTCACCTGGCTCCAGCCGCTGGCGCTGCTCATCGTCGTCCTCATCGTCGGCATCACCGCCTGGGCCACCCGCCGCTCCATCGCGGGCAAGGCGGAGAGGATCGAGCCCCTCTATGCGGTCAATCGGCTCGTCCTGGGCCGCGCCTGCGCGCTCGTCGGCGCGCTGATCGCAGGCGGATACGCCGGCTACGCCCTCAGCTGGCTCGGCATCGACGGCGACCCCCTGGCCGGCCAGCGGGTGGTGCGCTCGAGCATCGCGGCGGTCCTCGGTCTCGGCGTGTGTGTCGCAGGACTGCTCCTGGAGCGCGCGTGTCGGGTCCGTGAGGACGGTCCCAAGCCGTAACGTGAAGTCCATGACTTCCCCAGCAGCAACATCCGTCACACGTCGTCGCCAGCGCAGCACTCGGCTGACCGTCGCTGTCGCGCTGCTCGTCGTGGCGGCCCTGCTGGTCGTCGGCGCGATCGTGGCGCACACCGTCGTCCTGCTGATCGGCGCGGCGATCGGCGCTGTTGCGCTGGGTGCTGCTGCCACCCGCATCACCCAGACCGAGCTCCAGGACGCCCGTCGCGAGGCCAACCGCGACCGGGCCGCGCAGGCCAAGGCGTACGTCGCCCTCACCGACGAGCGGATCGCCGAGAACCGCAAGCACGAGGCGCATCTCGCCGAGCAGGCCGAGCGTGAGCGCAACAGCTCGGCCAAGACCGTCGCCGAGCTGGAGGCCGCGCTGACCGCGGCGCACCAGCGCGCCGCCGAGGCCCTCAAGTCGCGTGCGTCCGAGACCCAGCGCGCCACCGAGGCGCTGGCCCGGGTCGCCGAGCTCGAGCGCGACCTGGACGTCGCCCGCGCCGAGCTCGACGCCGCCAGGGTCGCGCTCAAGAAGGCCCAGGACGACGCCCACGAGCAGGCCGCCTGGCGTCGGGCCCAGACCGCCTGACATTCGGTCCCGCCCGCAGGAGAAGGTAGCCTCGGCGGTCGTTCGTCCGACCGTCAGGAGTTGCTGGATGCTTGAGCCCACTGCTCGCCGCGGGGTCCGCGTGGACATCCAGGCGCTCCGGGCCCTCGCGGTGACACTCGTGGTGGTCTACCACCTGTGGCCGACCCGGCTCCGCGGTGGCTTCGTCGGGGTGGACGCGTTCTTCGTCATCTCCGGCTTCCTGATCACCTCGCACCTGATCTCCCGTGCGCCGCGCAGCGCCGGCGATCTGCTCGCCTTCTGGGGCCGCCGGATCCGACGCCTCCTGCCGGCGTCCCTCTTCGTCCTCGCCGTCACGATGGTCGCGTCCTGGGCGACCCTGCCGGATACCCGGTGGCAGAGCACGAGCGCGCAGGTCCGCGCCGCGGCGCTCTACGTCGTCAACTGGCGCCTGGCGCATGACGCGGTCGACTATCTCGCGCAGGACGCCGCGGCCTCCCCCGTCCAACACTTCTGGTCGCTCTCGGTCGAGGAGCAGTTCTACCTCGGCTGGCCGATCCTGATCCTCGCGCTCGGCCTGCTCGCCCACCTGACCCGGCGCAAGCCCGGACTCTGGTACGCGGTCGGCCTCGGCGTGGTCGTGCTGGCGTCGTTCCTCTGGTCGATCCATGACACAGCGACAGACCCGGCCGCTGCCTACTTCGTCACGCCGACCCGGATCTGGGAGCTCGGGGTCGGCGGCCTGGCGGCGCTCGCAGCCGGATCGATCCCACGTTGGGTGCTGCGTCCGGGCGCCCGCACGGCTCTCGCCGTGCTCGGCCTGGCCGTCGTCCTGGTCGTCGGCTTCACGTTCGACTCGGCGACACCGTTCCCCAGCTGGCGCGCGGCGATCCCGGTGCTGGCCACGGCCCTGGTGATCCTCGCAGACGCGCCCGCCGGGTCGGCGTTGGTACGGGTGATGGGCGTGCGGCCGGTGCAGTGGCTCGGCGACGTCTCGTACTCCGTCTATCTGTGGCACTGGCCGCTGATCGTGTTGATCCCGGCCGCGCGACACCACAACCGCGATGCGCTCGACGACGTGCTCATCGTGGTGCTGACCCTGATGCTCGCCGCGGCTACCAAGCGCTGGATCGAGGACTACTTCCGCACGGCCTCCTGGAACCGGCGACTCGGCGGCACGTACGCGGTCGGCGGCATCGGCATGGCCATCGTGCTCGCGCTGTGCGCGACGGTGACGACCCAGGCCCAGTCGCACATCGACCACGACCGGGTGCAGCTCGCGGCGGCGCTGCGCAGCAACGACCCGTGTCTGGGTGCCGGGGCGACCGACAGCGCCAACGCGTGCGCGCCCGCCATCGGCGCACCCGTCCCGTCGCCAGCACTCGCGGCGAACGACAAGTCGCAGGCCTACGCCGCCGTGTCGCATCGCCGCGACTGCTGGTCCTACCTGCCGACCTTCCGGACCGTCACCTGCCAGTTCGGCGCCCGTGCCGCGTCGGTGCGGGTCGCACTGGTCGGCAACTCCCACGCCGGCCAGTGGCTTCCCGCGCTCCAGCGGGTAGCCAAGCAGGAGCGGTGGCACATCACCACCTACCTCGCCTCCCAGTGCGCCATGTCGGACGTCGCCCAGACCTTCGACACGTCCGCCCACTCGTCCGCGTGCCGTTCGTGGGGCCGTCGGACCGCTGCCGCGGTCGCCGCCTCGCGCCCGGACCTCATCGTGCTGGCGAACCGGGTCTCGGTCCCCGCTGTCGGTGCCGACGGCGTGGCGTCCAGCCAGCCCGCCTACGAGGCGGGCGCAGAGCGGATCATGTCCCAGTGGGCCGATGCCGGCATCCCGGTGCTCGTCATCCGCGACACCCCCGCGCCGGGAGACGGTGGGATGCAGCTGATCCCCGACTGCGTCGGCGCCCACCCGGACGACTACGCCACCGCCTGCTCGGGCCCCCGATCCGAGTGGCTGCCGGCCGATCCGACCGTGGCGGCCGCCAAGGCGATGGCGAGCCCGCTGGTGCACACCGTCGACCTCACCGACCGGATCTGCCCCGGGGTGACCTGCGAGCCGGTCGTCGGCGGCGTCATCGTCTACTTCGACGCCTCGCACCTCACCGCCACCTATGCGACCACGCTGGCGCCGTTCCTGCGCCCTGCGCTGCTGGCCAGCATGCGCCGATGAGCTAGCGCGGAGGGACGATCCGCGGCACGCCGAGGAACTGTGCGACGCAGCGGGCGACCCAGTCCGACCGTCTGGTCGTGAGTGGGTTGAAGGGCTCGTGCGATCCGGCGATCGGTGTCGGTGTGAAGGTCGGGCGCTGTGATCCCTGCGCGATCTGGCTGTTCACGGAAGCCTCGTTGGCGTCCCAGGCCGCCGCTCGATCCCGCATCTCGGCGGCGAGGCTGTAGGTGCGGGGCCAGAGCGACAGAAGGATCGCCGCGGCCACGACTGCGACCGCGACCGCTACCGCCGGCGTGCGGGCGAGGACCGGTAGCCGATTCCGGATGGTGTACCCGAGCGCGGCTCCGTAGTAGCCGAGCACGAGCATCGCGGGGAAGAGGAACACAGCCCAGGTACGGGCGTACGTCCAGCCGTTGGTGCCGTAGCCCTCGCGCAGGGCTGCGATCACCACGAGGGAGGTGGCCACCACCAACAGCGCTGGGAGGGCGAGGAGCAGCCGACGGTGGCGGGCGAGAGTCTGCGCTGTCTCATCCGTCACGCGGGTGGACAGACCGGCGAGCACCCCGAGGGCGAGGATCGAGTAGTACGCGGGCTCGCCCATGATCGTCGCCCACGTGTGGATCCAGCCGCTGAGAAGATCGGACAGGCCGGACGGGGTCCACGGAGCCGCTTGGTCCCGGTGCTGCGCACGCCCGCTGAGCCCCGGTGACGTGTAGAGCACCACGAAGCCGATCGCGACGCCGCCGCACCATGCCCCGGCCAGAAGGAGGGTCCGACCCACCCTGCGTCCGCGTCCGAGGACGAGTGCGGCCAGCCCCGGGATCAGGCCGTAGGCGATCGCAACGGGTGCCAGTGCCTCGTTCCACGACCCCACCACGACGCCACCGACTGCGAGCACGATCAGGGCGGCGACGGTACGTGCTCGTCCGACCCGCGCGGTGAGAAGGATGGCAAGGGCCGTCGAGGTGCTGGCGATCGCCGTCGGTGCGATGTGTGTCATCGACCCTGCGACCCAGTAGGTCAGCTGGTAGGGGACGGTCCCGGCGAGCAGCGTCAGGGCGGTCGCCGTCGCGCTCAGGGCCACGATCGACGCGTACGGCACGGTGATGCCGAGTCGCCGCAGCCCGGCCCGGAGGATGATCGAGGTACTCACGGTCAGGGAGACGATGAGAACGAGGGGGAGCAGTTGCGCGCCGCCCCAACGCCAGTGCCACACCAGTCCCTCGGGAATCCCCTTGGACACCCGGCCGCTCCACGCGTTGTAGTAGTGCGAGGCGAGGCCCACCGGGCCGGACTCGTTGACGTGGGCCAGGATGCACCAGTCGTCCGCACTCGGCCGGACCCAGAGGCCGGCCCCCGCGGCGAGCGCTAGGAGGGCGAGCGCGCTGGCGGCGACGAGCGAGGCCCAGCGGCCCTCCGGCCGGGGCCGCTGGGGTCGCTGGGGTCGCCAGATGTGGCGCGGTAACGGTGCAACATCCCCGGATCGTCGGTCTTCGACCACGCCGACAGGCTAAGCGACGGCCGCCTCGGCGACGGATTTGAGCGTTCCGCCGATAGAATCCCGCCGGAAGTTCTCGGTGTTAGGGGTCAGGTGGACAGCGAAGCCGCGTCACGACAGGTGACGTTCACGATCGTGTCGGCGGTGTACAACGTCGTGCGCTACCTCGACGACTTCATCGCCTCGATCGAAGCCCAGCGATATCCGCACGAGCGGATCCAGGTCGTCGCCGTCGATGACGGCTCGACCGATGACAGCCTCGCCCGGCTGCGGCGGTGGCAGCAGGAGAGCGACCTCGACATCGTCGTCCTCACCAAGCAGAACGGGGGCCAGGGCAGTGCCCGCAACCTCGGCCTCACGCAGGCGACCGGTGAGTGGGTGACCTTCACGGATCCCGACGACACCCTCTCGCCGCGCTACTTCGCCCAGGTCGCCCGATTCGTCGAGGAGCACCCGGGCGCGCACATGCTGGCCACCCGTCTCATGGTGCTCGACGACGAGACCGGCAAGATCACCAACTCCCATCCGCTGCGGACCAACTTCCGCGACGGCGACGTCGCGCGCCGCCTCACCGTTCACGGCGACTACTTCCACGGCTCCGCACCGAGCGCCTTCTTCCGTCGCGAGCACCTGGAGTCGATCGGTGTTCGGTTCGACGACCGCGTGCAGCCGAACTTCGAGGACGGACACTTCTGCGTCCGCTACCTGCTCTCGTTCGACGACCCGGTGCTCGGTTTCGTCGGGAGTGCGCGCTATCGCTACCGCCGGCGCAGCGACGGGACCTCAACCCTGCAGAACAGCATGATGGACGTGCGGCGCTTCACCGACGTGCCGCGCTACGGCTACCTCGACGTCATCCGGGTCGCGCTCGAGCGCTTCGGCTCCGTGCCGATCTGGCTGCAGCACTTCCTGACCTACGAGTTGTCCTGGTACGTCAGCTCGGGCCTGCGTCATGCCGACACGACAGCCTGCCGAGGCGCCGTGGCCGACGAGTTCAACGCGTTGATGAGGGAGATCCTCTCCCACATCGATGACAGGACGCTCGTCACGTTCAGCCGTCGAGTACTGACTCGTGAGGTCCGGGCCATCCTGCGGCACGGCTATGCCGCACCGGGGTGGCACGAGGACCCCGCCGCGATCGTCGAGGTCGACCTCGTGCGGAACCTCGCGAAGCTGTCCTACTTCTTCACCGGGGAGCAGCCGCACGAGGTCGTCGAGGTCCGTGGGCAGATCATCGAGCCGCGCTTCGCGAAGGTGAGGGACCTGCTGCTGTACGACCGCATCCCGGTCCGTCAGCGCATCTTCTGGGTGCCGCTCGACGGCACGCTCCAGCTCGCACTGGACGGCCATGACATCGCCATCGACGCCCGTGGCGAATCCCCTGCGCCCACATCGCTGATCCCGCAACGCGTGCTGCGCAAGTGGCTGCCGGGCACAGCAGAGCGCGAGCAGCCGCTCGAGCCGGAGCAGGAGGAGCTGCTGCGCCGTGCGGCAACGCCGCGCACGCGTCGACGCTACGGCGACGCGTGGGTCTTCATGGACCGGATCCATGACGCTGACGACAGCGGCGAGCACCTCTTCCACCACGTGCGCACTCACCACCCCGAGATCAACGCGTGGTTCGTCGTGGAGAAGGACACCGCCGACTGGCGGCGGCTCAAGCGTGCCGGGATCAAGCGGCTGGTGGCCCACGGGTCGCCCGAGTGGAAGCTGCTCATGGTCAACGCCGCGCACCTCATCTCCTCGCACGCCGACCAGCCGATCGTCCGGCCACCGGCACTCGAGTTCCCCGGCGGGCGCAACTGGCGTTTCACCTTCCTGCAGCACGGCGTCATCAAGGACGACCTCTCCAGCTGGCTCAACCAGAAGAAGATCGACGTCTTCGTGACCAGCACCCGGCCGGAGTACGACTCGATCGTCGGAGACAACACCCGCTACGTGGTGACGGCCAAGGAGACGGTGCTCACCGGTCTGCCGCGCCTGGACAGGGTCCGGGAGGCGGGCCTGGCCGTTCCGCCCGAGCAGCGCGACCTGGTCCTGATGGTGCCGACCTGGCGCAACTGGCTCTCTGGTGGCTTCGCCGGGGCGGACACGCAGAAGCGGGCGGCCTACGGTCCTGAGTTCTTCGAGTCCCAGTTCGTCGAGGAATGGCTCGGTCTGGTCCGCTCGCCCGCCCTGCGCGAGGCCTGCGAGCGCCACGGACTCCGGATCGGCTTCCTGCCACACCCCAACCTGCAGCAGGCCCTGCCTCATCTCGACCTGCCGGAGTGGGTCGAGCGACTCTCGTACGAGGGAAATGACGTCCGGGTGCTCTTCGCCCGAGCCGCGCTCATGGTGACCGACTACTCCTCGGTCGCGTTCAACGCCGCCTACATCGACCGGCCGGTCGTCTACTTCCAGTTCGACGCCGACCGGGTCTTCGGCGGAGAGCACGTCGGTCAGGGCGGCTACTTCGACTACCGGCGCGACGGGTTCGGACCCGTCACCGGGACCGTCGAGCAGACCGCCAAGGAGATCGGGGCCGCGCTCGACGCCGGGCGCTCCCCGCAGGAGCCGTACGCCGGCAGGATCGCGGCCACCTTCCCCGCCCGGGACGGGGGCTGCTGTGAGCGCACCTTCCAGGCGATCCTCGCCTCCACCCGCCTGGTGACGTCCGAGGACCTCGCGGTCGAAGGCCCGTCATGACGGGCGCACCGGCCACCGTGGCGGTGGTGGGTAGCTGCATCACCCGCGACAACTTCAACTCCACCTTCAACCCCGGCTACCGGGACCGCTTCGACTGTCGGCTCCTGCACAACCAGGGATCGGTGATTGCGCTGGTGGATCAGCCGATGGTGGTCGAGTGGGAGCCCCTCGACGAGGCGATGAGCGACTTCGACCGATGGAACGTCGCGACTGAGTTCGATCGGTCCTTCTGGGTGGAGGTGGAGCGCCTCCAGCCCGCCTACCTCCTGCTCGACTTCTTCGGTGACGTCCACTTCGGTGTCGTGCGCACCCCCTCGGGCGAGTACGTGACCAACAACCGCTGGAAGATCCACAAGACGACCTGGTACGCGGAGCACCACGCCGCCGGGGACCTGACCCCGATCAACCTGATGCGGGACACGGAGGAGTACCTGCAGCGATGGCGGGCCGCCTTCGACGTCTTCATCGATCGTGTGCGGCACGTGCTGCCCGACACGGTCGTCGTCCTCAATCGCGGTCGCAACACCGACGATCTCCGGCGTGAGGACGGTGAGGTGGTCCCCTTCCGCAAGAACGTCTCGGTGGCCCCGCTCAACGTCAAGCGCGCCAACCGGCTGTGGGCGCGACTCGACGCGTATGCCGCTGATCGGGTGGACGCGGTCATCGACCTGCGGCCCATGCGTGCCCCGACCTATCGGGAGCATCCCTGGGGGCCGTTCTACGTCCACTACGTGCCGCAGTACTACCGCTCCTTCCTCGCCTGGCTCGAGGACATCGACGCGGCCCGCCGGGGCGGATGGCTCAGCCGGGCGCGTGCAGCACGCAGGCTGCGTGCCCGAGGAGCGCGGGCCGACGCCAACGCGTGACGGCGTCGATCTGGTCAGAACAGGTCTGCCACCACTCGATCGGCGGCGGAACCGTCGGCGAGCGAACCGAAGCGTCGGCGCACCGCGGCCGCCCGTGGCGCCGAGGCCGCCCGCAGCGTCGGTAGGTCGCTCAGGAGCCGCACGACCTCCTCGCCGCGGGTGACCACCGGGCCCGGAGCCGTCTGCTCGTACGGGAGGAGCTGGGGACGCCGCGCCTCGTACGCCGCCTGGTCGGGGACGAAGCAGATCGCCGGCTTGCCGGTCAGCGCCCAGTCGAACCGCAGCGCGGAGTGGTCGAGGACCGCGACATCGGCGGCGAGCAGCAGGTCGGCCTGGTGCGGGTAGCCGGTGACGTCGAGGGCGCCGGTCTCCCGGGCCCACGCCGCGGCATCCGGCGCGTCGTACGGGTGCGCCCGCAGGAGGACCCTGGCGCCCGGGATGCGCTGGATGGCGGCGAGGCCGAGGAGGCGGGGCAACGGTGCCGAACGCACCCGGTCGACCTGGGGGTCACGGTACGTCGGCGCGTACAGGACGAGCGTCTGATCCGGGCCGGCGCCGAGCCGGGCCCGGGCCGCGGCACGCTGCTGGCGGCGGGTCTCGTCGGCGGCGGGCGCCGGGAGCAGCAGGTCGGTCCGGGGCAGGCCGGTGGTCAGGATCCTGCCGTCGAAGCCGAGCGCCGCGCGATACAGCTGCTCGGCGTCCGACGATCCGGCGAGCAGGACGCTCCAGGCCCGGTTGCGGCGCTCGGCCCGTGCGGCGGAGCGCCCGGGGGAGAGTCCGAGGATCCGGTCATGCGCCGATCCCATCGCCTTGGCCGGATGACCGGTGCCGGTGACGATCCAGCGCTGCTCCGGTGCCCGCTCGTACCAATCGGCGATCTCGCCGTCGCTGATGATCGTGCCGGCGCCACGCAGCGTCTCGTGCCACGCCGTCGTGCCGATCACGACGCTCTGCGCGTCCTCGGGCAGCAGCACCTCGCGCGTGCGCACCGCCCAGACCCGCCGCAAGTGGGGGCGCGTCCGAGCCAGCGCCGCGTCGAGCGCGAGCGGATCGCCGTCAGCGCTGTCCCCGTCGCCGCACTGCAGCAGGACCAGGTCGGGATCGACGGTCGTGGCGGGCAGGCCCTCGAGCTGCAGCCGCCCCACGGGTGAGCGCTCGGTGTCGCTCAGCGGGGCCGCGACGTTCAGGCCGAGCACGCCGGTGGGGCGCATCCGCGCCGTCACCCGTACGTCCGCACTCACCTGCGGGGACGGCAGCAGCGGCAGCAGCGTCTCGCCCGGCTCGGCCGCCACGCCGTCGGCAAGGAGGCGGTAGCCGCCGTGCGGCACGACGGTGGCGCCGAGGTCCCACCGGGTCGTGGTGAGGTCGAAGACGATCCTCGTGCTGTCGGCGCTCACCGCGGACAGGGTGAGGCCGTCGCCCTCCAGCATCGCCGTGCCCAGCTGTCGCTCGTCGAGATCGCAGGCGCCGAGTCCGAGCGTCAGCCGCGTTCCGTCCAGCGCGATCGCCTCGACGTCGAGCCGTTGCCCGGCACGGGGGCGGGCGGCCGGCCGTCCGTTCCGTATCTCGATGGCGAACCCCTCGGGTGCCAGCGTCGCCGCGGCGGCGCGGGAGCCGACGGCGTGCTCGCCCAGGCGGGGCACCGCGGAGCCGTCCAGCACGCGGTGCACACCGTCCTCCCGGACCAGGTCTCCACGGCTCACCTGCAGCACCAGCCGCCACGACCCCTCGCCGAGCGTGTCGAGATCGACCTGCGTCGCGAACCGCCCGTGCCGGTACGAGACCGAGGCATCGCCGGCCCAGACGTCAACGCGGTCGTCGGGGTGGATGGTGACGGGCAGCGGCACCGGGTCGTCCGGGGAGTCGCCGACCAGCCTCGCCTCGACCGAGGGAGCGCGCGTCGCGGCGTCCAGGCCGCGGACGAGGACGTAGCCCTCGAGCGAGAGCCGCGCGCCCGCCCAGCGGGCGCTGGTGATCACGGCGGACATGGGCGTCTCGTGCTCGGCCAGGCCGCGCATCCGCTCGGGCACCTCCTCGAGGAAGGGCGGCGCACCGTCGTCGTCGGCGACCAGCCGCTCGCCCTGGACCCGTCCGCGTGGCAGATGACCGTGCTCGCCGAACCACGCCTCCGCCTCGTCGAGCCCCGTCCAGTCCCGGCGCGAGGCGAGCCAGGCCCGCACCTTCGGCGAGTAGCGCATCCGGTCGAGGGCCCGATCAGAGGCACCCTCGAGGATCGCCGCGAGCGCGCGGCCCAGCAGCTCGCGATAGGCCGGCTCGGCGCTCAGGGCATGCCGGAGGAACGGCTGGTAGTCGATGTCGATCGTGCGCGCCACCCAGGCGTCGTAGACCAGCGGGGAGGCTTCGGCACCGAGCAGCAGGCGGGCCTGCTCCTTCACCGCGATCCGGTCCGCGAGGTTGCGCAGGGTCGCCTTCTGCTGGCTCGTCGAGCTGCCGTCCGTACGGATCCGCCAGCGGTAGACCACTCGGGCGAGTACGTCGAAGCGGGATGCGCGCACGGAGGCCGCGAGCATCGGCACGTGGTCCTCGTACGCCATCCCCGTCTCGAACGGTGGCACCCGGGTGCGCCAGAAGTCGGCCCGGAACAGCCGGTTGCACGCGATGATGTCGAGGATGGCGTCAGGGAACGCGTCGAGCGAGGTGGAGAGCCGGTCGCGGTCGTGCACGAGGCGGCCCCACGCGATCTCGTGGTTGCGTCGGTGGGTGAAGCGCTGGGCGGCGCCGAGGACGAAGTCCGAACCCGTGTGCCGCAGGGTGGAGACCATCACCGCGAGGGCGTCGCGCGGCACCACGTCGTCGGCGTCGACGAACATCAGGAACTCGCCGCGCGCGATCGACACCCCGGCGTTGCGGGCCGCTCCCTGACCGGCGTTGGGCTGGGTGATCACGCGCAGGCGACGGTCCCGGGCCGCATGGCGCTGCAGGATGGCGGCTGAGCGGTCGGTCGAGCCGTCGTCGACGGCGATGACCTCGAGGTCGCTCAGCGACTGCGCGAGCAGGCTGTCGAGGCACTCGTCGAGATACTCCTCGACGTTGTACACGGGTATCACGACGGAGACGACGGGCTTGCTGAGCCGCCGACGCAGGCCTCGCCATGGTGATGTCATCGTGGGTGATCCTAGGGCCGGACCGCAGGCGGGTCGGCCCGCGTTCGTCAGGCTCCGGTGCGTCCGAAGTCGTCCTCGAGGCGGACGATGTCGTCCTCGCCGGTGTAGGCGCCGCGCTGGACCTCGATGACGATGAGCGGTTCGTCGGTCGCGTTGACGATGCGGTGCGGGACGCCGATCGCGACGTCGACGCACTCGCCCGGACCGGTCACGATCGTCTCGCCGTCGATGACCGAGGAGGCGGTGCCGCTGACCACGACCCAGTGCTCGGCGCGGTGGGCGTGGGTCTGGTACGACAGCCGTGAGTGCGGCAGCACCTCGATCTGCTTGACCTTGTAGCCCTCGCCCTCGTCGAGCACCTTCCAGCTGCCCCAGGGGCGGGTCTCCGACTCACCGATCATGGCGGGATTCTCGCACGGGTCGGACGTCGGGACAGATCGTCGCGACTTGGTATCGTGCGGGCCGTGCGCCGCTTCCTCGGTCGGGCAAGCCGACGCCTTCGTCGTCAGTACCGTGGACCGCGTGTCGCGATCGTCGTCGCGGCGAGCGACGAGGACACCACCCGCATCGGACCGCTCCTCGAGAGCCTGCGCGAGCAGACCTACCGCAACATCGACGTCGTGGTCGCCCGGTGGGGGCGCTCGGCCGTGGTCGAGGCGACCGCGCGACGCCACGCGGAGGAGGACTGGCGGGTCAGGATCGCGCCGAGCGCCAGGGATGCGGCGGACGCGCGAGCGCGAGCGCCGCTCGGCGCGGCACGCTACGTCCTCCTCCCGCACGCCGGTGACCTGCTGCCGCGCGACGCGATCGCGCGTCTTGTCGCCTCCCTCGAGCGCTCGGGCAGCGCCGCGGCGATCGGCCGCGTGGCGGTCCCGCGCCAGGGGTACGCCGTCGCGACCACCGCCTTCGACCTGCCCCATCGGATCACCCGACGGGAGCTCACCCTGGCCTCCGCTCCCGAGGCGGTCGCCGACCTGACGCTCGGCAGCCGCCTGCTCCGCCGCTCGGTGTGGGCGGGCGACACCTCCCCGCTGCTGCCCGGTCTGAGCGGCACCTTCGACCTCCTGGCCCCCGTCACCTACCAACGCACCGGCCGCCGCGACGACGTCCCCTTCGGCTCGCGGCCGAACTCGCTCGCCGAGCTCGGCAGCTGGTGGGCCGAGCAGCAGCGGGTCGGCGCCGCGATCGAGGCGAGCGGGAACGACGAGGCACTGGGCTGGTGGCGCTGGTCGCTGCTCGACACCGGCCTCATGGCGTTCGCCGACGACGTCGAACGAGCCACCCCCGACCAGTGGCAGCTGCTGCGCACGGTCGTCGCGGCGCTCTCGGACGCCGACCGTGCGCTGCCGGCACGGGTCGGCGCCGAGGCCGGGATCAAGCTCTGGCTGGTCGGTCAGGATCGCCCCGACGATCTCGCCGACCTGGTGTTCACACGGACCTTCGCCGGTGGGGACCAGCCCACCCGGGTCGAGGGGGGCCAGGTCATCGCCGACCTCCCGGTGCCCGCGGACGCACCGCGCGAGCTGCTGACGATGAGCGAGGCCGAGACGCCGCTGCTGCTCGACGTGCGCGGGCAGCGCCGCGAGCCGGGACGCACGGTGCTCGAGGTCGTCGCCTGGATCGATCATCTCGATCTCCCCGAACGCCCGGAGATCACGGTCACGTCGCCGGGAGACGGCCCGCCTGCCCGAGTGGAGATCGTCCAGCGCCACGACATCACCGCGAACCATGGCGAGCGGCGCCCGGGCCACGACGTCGCGCACGGAGCGTTCACGCTCTCCATCGACGGACCCGAGGACGCTACCGGGACCACACGCCTCCAGATCGCGCTCACCAGCCGCGGCGTCACCCGCACCCGCGAGCTCGCCGTCGACCTCGACGCGCCGGAGTGGACGCGTCCGCGGAGGCGTCACGCGCTCGCCGACGACGAGCTCGGGCCGTTCCACCAGCGCCGGCTGCAGGAGTGGGCGGCGAGCACGCCGCCGCCGATCGAGCCCGACCTCTTCTATCTGCAGTCCTACTCGGGCCAGCACGCCACCGACTCGCAGCGGGCGCTCCACGACGAGCTGCGCCGCCGCTTCTCGCACCTCCGCCTCGTCTGGGGTGTCACCGGTTCCGACGTGCCGCTGCCCGAGGGTGCCGAAGGCGTCGTGATCGGGACCCGCGAGTGGTACCGGGTCATGGCCAGCGCCCACTACCTGTGCCTGAACACCGAGCCCGACCGGTGGTTCACCCGCCGCGAGGATCAGCTGCTGCTGCAGACGTTCCACGGGTACCCGGCGAAGGCGATGGGCGTGCTGATGTGGCAGAGCAAGGGGCTGAGCGAGCGGCGGATCGCGTGGGAGGTCGAGCGGGTCACGCGCAACTGGAGCCTCATCCTCACGCCGACCGAGGAGATGGCCGAGCACTATCGGGAGCAGTATCGCTACGACGGACCGATCCTCAGCGTCGGCTACCCGCGCGACGACGCGCTGGTAGCGCCGCAGGCTCCGGCGATCCGGACACGCGCACGGGCGACGCTCGGCATCTCCGAGCACCAGAAGGCGGTGCTCTACGCGCCCACGTGGCGCGACGACCTGGCGACCGACTGGCGCTCCGCCGAGGCGGCCCTCGAGCTCGACGTCGCCGCGGCGGCGCGCGCACTGGGTTCTGACTACGTGCTGCTCCTACGCGGCCATCGGTTCCACCAGCTGCCTCAGGTGGACTCGGACGGTGCCCGGATCGTCGACGTGACCGGCCACCCCGAGGTCAACGAGCTGATCCTGGCCTCCGACGCCGCGGTGGTCGACTACTCCTCGATCCGCTTCGACCTCGCCTTCGCCGGAGTGCCGATGGTCTTCCTGGTCCCCGACCTCGCGTCGTACGGGAGCAGCAAGCGAGGCTTCCTGTATCCGTTCGCCGACAGCGCTCCGGGCCCCCTGGTGGACACCACTGCCGCGGTGGTCGAGCAGCTGAGCGACCTGGCGTCACTGCGGGCGCGCGCCACGCCGCTGATCGAGGCGTTCAACCGGCGCTTCCAGCCCTGGCATGATGATCGAGCCGCCGCCCGGGTGGTCGACGAGCTCGCCGAGCGCTGGGGCCTCGACGCGAGGCACGGGTAGGGTCGCGCCTCGTGGCGACGCTCGTTCTGATCACCGGTACCGGACGCAGCGGGACCAGCACGATGTCCGGCACCCTGCATCACCTCGGGCTGGCCGTGCCCGGGCCGTACCTCGGCGCCAACGAGTCGAACCCGAAGGGCTTCTACGAGTCGCGCTGGGCGGTGCGCTTCCACAAGAGCATCGCGGAGGCCGCGGGCATCGACCAGTTCGACGCCCGACCCCAGGCGATCGATGCCGCCCGCGCCGCCGCCACGCCCGAGCTGCGGGCCCGTCTGGTCGCGAAGCTCCGCCGCTGGGACGCTCTGGAGCAGGTGGTCGTCAAGGATCCCCGCTCGATCTGGGCGCAGCGCCTGTGGCGGGACGCGGCGACCGAGGTCGGGCGCGAGATCCGGTACGTCACGATGCTGCGCCACCCCGCCGAGTCGATCGGCAGCCGAAGCACCTACTACGTCGCCGAGAGCGCGTCCGAGCAGCAACGCCGCTCGTACGAGATCCTCAGCACCGCGCGCTGGATCAACAGCCAGCTCGTCTCCGAGCGGGAGACGCGGTCGGAGGCTCGGACGTTCGTGCAGTACACGGATCTGCTCGAGGAATGGCGGCCGGTGGCGGCACGGTTGCGTGACGACCTCGGACTGGTGTTCAACACGGACCTCGGCACCGGCCATCACGCGGTGGACGACTTCATCGAGCCGGCGCTGCGCCGGCACAGCGTCAGCTGGGACGGCCTCGGCGTCCCCGCGCCGATGATCGATCTCGCCGAGGCGATCTGGGCGGACATGGTCGCGCTCGGGGCGCGCGCGGACGATATCGGGGCGGGTACGGACCTCGACGGGTGCAGCGAGCGCTATGCGGAGCTGTTCGCCTCCTCGGCCGCCATCACGCAGGATCTTCTCCAGCAGGCTCGGGTCGCCGCGCGCCGCGACGGGGCTCGCGAGGCGCGCGCCGAGCTACCGGCGCGGGGGCCGCTGATGGCCGAGGTCGGCAGTCGCGACCTGCTGCGCGAGGTCGGCCGCCGGGCGGTGCGACGCCTCCGACCGCGCCAGCGCTGATCGACGACTACTCGTAGTCGGCGACCCCGTTGGCGAGTGCGGTCGCGATCGGGTCGAGACGCCGCAGGTCGACCACGTGGCCCGTACCGGCGCCGATGAGCGTGTCCAGGGAGGCCAGTGCCACGGTCTCCGAGGCGAGCAGCGAGTCGAGCGGCTCCTCGCCGAACGCCTTGGTCCGCATCGGGGTGCCGGTGCGCTCGGGGTTGATCACGTTGATCCGCACGCCGTCCTCGGCCCACTCGTCGGCGAGCGCCTGGGTGAGGTTGACCGTCGCCGCCTTGGCCGAGGAGTAGAGGCTGTAGCCCTTGCGGCCACGGGTGTAGGACGACGAGGTGAAGAGCAGCAGGGAGCCCCGCGTCGCAGCCAGGTGGGGGTGGAACTCCTGGGCGATCAGGATCGGCGCCAGGTAGTTGACCTCGGTGGCCGACCAGATGGTCTCCTCCGAGGTGCCGACCAGATTGCTGATCGGCAGGACGCCGGCGGTGTTCACCACGAAGTCGATCCGGTCGAAGCGCTCCATCGCGTCGGTCGCGGCCGCCGCGATGTCGGCACGGCGCGCGACGTCGGTGCCGGTCGAGGAGCGGGCGTAGGAGGCGACGTTCGCTCCGTACTGCCCAGCGAGCCGGGCGATGTCGGCGCCGATGCCGTAGGAGCCGCCGAAGACGACCACGGTCCTGCCGCTCAGCGCGGCGCGATAGTCCTCGTCGGTGTTGTCCGGGAGCGGCTGGTGGGCGTTGAGCTGGAAGAGCTTGTCGGCGATGTAGACGTCGATCGGCTCGGTGACCTTCATGTTCTGCTCGTCTCCGGGGACGACCCAGATCCGTGCCTCGGGTAGGTAGCGCAGGACGACCGAGCAGTCGTCCGTGGCCTTGAAGTCGGGATCCTTGTTCGCCTCGACGTACGCCGCCCTCAGGGTGGAGGCGAGGAATGCCTGCGGAGTCTGGCCGCGGCGCAGCCGGGAGCGGTCCGGGATGTCGGCGATGGTGTTGTCGTCGGCGAGCTCGATGATGGTGTCGGCACTCGGGATGGCGACGTCGACGGCCTGGTGGGTCCGTAGTGCCCTGAAGCAGTCGCTGATGATGCGAGCCGAGAGCAGCGGGCGGACGGCGTCGTGCAGAAGGACGTTGCAGTCCGCGGCGCCCTCGCCGATCGGACCCAGCGCGGCCAGGGCGGCCTGGGTGGTGTCGTTGCGGGTGCCCGCGCCCTCGAGGATCCGGGTGACCTTCGGGTAGCGGCCCGTTCGGGTCATGGCGTGGACCGCGTCGAGGTGGCCGGGAGCCATCATCACGATGATCTCGTCGACCTCGGGATGACTCTCGAGGGCGGCGAGGGTGTGCTCCATGATCGGCATGCCGGCGATCTTGATCAGCTGCTTGGGCAGATCCAGGCCGACTCGGGAGCCGACGCCGCCGGCCAGCAGCACGGCCACGTTGCGCAGCTTGGTCATCATTGCTCCTGAGGTGGGGTGGCCCGCAGTTTCCCACACGCGCGCCAGCGGCTCGCCTGTGACTGAAACCACCGTGACGGCCGTTCCGTGCCGCATCGCCCCCGGCGTAGCGTGGTGACCCTCAGCCGTGAACAACGTCTGGTACCCACACCGGCCTCCGCCACGGAGGTGGTCGGCGGGACTGGAACGAAAGGTCACCACCATGCGTCACCCCTACCGGGTGGGCGTCGTCGGCGCTGGTCGCGTCGGTGCCGTCCTGGCAGCCGCCCTGCGGACCGCCGGCCACGAGGTCGTCGCGGTCGCCGGTGAGTCGGATGCCTCTCGCGGCCGGATCGCCGCACTGCTGCCCGGCGTACCGGTCCTGAAGCCCTCGGCCGTCGCTCGTGCCTGCGACGTCCTGCTGCTCACCGTCCCCGACGACATGCTCGGCAACGTCGTGCGGACCCTGGCCGACGCGGGCGCGCTGCGCGAGGGCCAGTACGTCGTGCACACGTCCGGCCGGCACGGCCTGGCGGTCCTCGAGCCCGCCGTCGCGGTGGGCGCGCACCCGATCGCGCTGCACCCGGCGATGACCTTCACCGGCACCGCCGTCGACCTGCCGCGCCTGGCCGACGTCGTCTTCGGCCTCACCGCCACCGGCCCCGACCGTGCCGTCGCCGAGCAGGTCGTCGCCGATCTCGGCGGCCGCCCGATGTGGGTCCCCGAGGAGATGCGCACGCTGTACCACGCCGGTCTCGCGCACGGCGCCAACCACCTCGTCACCCTGGTGACCGAGGCGATGGAGATCCTGTCGGCCGCCGGTGCCGCCGACCCTGCCGGCACGCTGCGCCCGCTGCTGACCGCCGCCCTGGACAACGCCCTCGAGCACGGCGACGCGGCCCTGACCGGCCCGATCGTGCGTGGCGACGCCGGCACCGTCGAGGCGCACCTCGCCGACATCAGCGCCAACGCCCCGCAGACCGTCCGCTCCTACCTCGCGCTCGCGCACGCCACCCTCGACCGCGCCGCCGCGGACGGCCGGCTGGTGCCGCTGCGGGCGCAGAAGATCGCCGGCATCCTGGCCCGCTACGACCGGGCCCCTGACCTTTCCCACCGCAACACGCCGATGACGCGTACGGAACGTCAGGTGCGCGGGTGACGGCGCCGGCGCTGGCGTCGACCCGCGCCGAGCTCGCGGAGCTCCTCGCGACGGCCCGCCGCAACGGCGAGCGAGTCGGGCTCGTCCCCACCATGGGCGCGCTGCACGAGGGCCACGCCTCCCTGATGGCGCTCGCTCGCGAGCGCGTCGGCCCGGGCGGCAAGGTCGTGGTGAGCATCTTCGTCAACCCGCTGCAGTTCGGCGCAGGCGAGGACCTCGACCGCTACCCGCGCACCCTCGAGGCCGACCTGGTCATCGCCGAGCAGCAGGGCGTCGACATCGTGTTCGCACCCGCCGTCGACGAGGTCTACGTCGGCGGACCGCCCCACGTCACCATCGAGCCGGGTCCGCTCGGCGCGATCCTCGAGGGCGAGACCCGCCCCGGACACTTCGCCGGGATGCTGATCGTGGTCGCCAAGCTCTTCGGCCTGGTCAGCCCCGACGTCGCCGTCTTCGGCCAGAAGGACTACCAGCAGCTGGCCCTGATCCGCCGGATGTCCGACGACCTCAGCATGGGGATCGAGATCGTCGGCGCGCCGACGCAGCGCGAGCCGGACGGCCTCGCCCTCTCCAGCCGCAACCGCTACCTCTCCGACGCCGAGCGCCAGGCCGCGCTGACCCTGAGCGCTGCGCTACGGGCGGGGCAGGAGCGCGCGCAGTACGGGCTCCCGGCGGCGCGCTGGGCCGCGATGGGCCGGCTCCTCGCCGAGCCCGGCGTCGAGCTCGACTATCTCGCCCTGACCGCCTCCGACCTCGGCGAGCTGCCGGACTACCCCGAGCCCGGCACCACCGGGCGCATCCTGGTCGCCGCGAAGGTCGGCACGACCCGGCTGATCGACAACATGGAGCTGAACTTCTGATGGCGTTGCGCACGATGATGACCGGCAAGATCCACCGCGCCACGGTGACGCAGGCCGACCTGCACTACGTCGGGTCGGTGACGGTCGACGAGGACCTCCTCGACGCCTCCGACATCCTCCCGGGCGAGCTGGTCTCGATCGTCGACATCACCAATGGCGCCCGCCTGGAGACGTACACGATCGCGGGCCCGCGCGGCAGCGGCGTCCTCGGGATCAACGGTGCGGCGGCCCACCTGGTCCACCCCGGCGACCTGGTCATCCTGATCGCCTACCAGCAGATGACGACCGAGGAGGCCCGTGCGCTGGCCCCGCACGTCGTCCACGTCGACGAGAAGAACCGGATCGTGGCGATCGGCAACGACCGCGGCGAGCCCGTGCCCGGCAGCGACCAGCTGCGTGGCGACCTCGTCGCGTCCGCCCGGTAGCCCGAGGGAATACCCTCACCCAATGCACAACCTCCCAGGCCGGCTCGATGCCGGTGAGCCTGGCTGGACCGAGACCGTCGACGTCGTCATCGTCGGCTCCGGCATCGCCGGCCTGACCGCAGCTCTCCGGCTCCGCGATCAGGTCGACCGGATCCTGGTCGTCACCAAGGACATCCTCGGCAACGGCTCGACCCAGTGGGCGCAGGGCGGCATCGCCGCCGCGCTCGGCGAGGGCGACACCCCCGAGCAGCACGAGGCGGACACCCTCGTCGCCGGCGCCGGCGCGTGCGACCCGGACGCCGTACGGGTGCTCGTCCAGGAGGGCCCCGACGCGGTCCGCGAGCTCATCTCGTGGGGCACCAACTTCGACCACGACCCCGACGGCAATCTCTCGCTGACCCGCGAGGGCGGTCATCACCGCGACCGGATCGCGCACGCCCACGGCGACGCGACCGGGGCCGAGATCCAGCGGGCGCTCAACGAGGCCGTACGGCGTGCGCCCGAGATCCTCGTCTACGAGCACACGATGGTGCTCGACCTCGTGCTCGCCGAGGACGGCGGCGTCGCCGGCCTCACCGTGCACGTGGTCGGCGAGGGCGAGCGCGACGGCGTCGGCCTGGTCCGAGCCCGAGCCGTGCTGCTGGCGGCGGGCGGACTCGGCCAGGTCTTCTCGCAGACCACCAACCCGGCGGTCAACACCGCCGACGGGATGGCGCTGGCGCTGCGTGCCGGAGCGCAGCTGCGGGACCTGGAGTTCGTCCAGTTCCACCCGACGGTGATGTACCTGGGGCCGGACTCGCGCGGCCAGCAGCCGCTGATCTCGGAGGCGGTCCGCGGCGAGGGCGCCTTCTTGGTCGACGGGGACGGCGCCCGACTGATGGAGGGCGTCCACGAGCTCGCCGACCTGGCCCCACGCGACGTGGTCGCGAAGCGGATCATGCAGCGGATGCTCGAGACCGGGCGCCCGAACATGTGGCTCGACGCCCGCCACCTCGGCCGAGCGTTCTGGGAGCGGCGCTTCCCGAACATCCTCGCCTCCTGCGAGCGGTACGGCATCGACCCCGCCACCGATCTGATCCCGGTCGCGCCGGCCTGCCACTACGCCTCCGGCGGCGTCCGCACCGATCTGTGGGGCCGCTCCTCGGTCCCCGGGCTCTACGCCACCGGGGAGGTCGCGTGCTCCGGCGTGCACGGCGCCAACCGGCTCGCCTCCAACTCGCTGCTCGACGGACTGGTCTTCTCCCGCCGGGTGGCGGAGGTGCTGCCGGGGGAGCTGCGCCCGCTGGCCGAGCCCGTCGAGGACCCTCGTACGGCCGCTGCCATCTCCGGCGCCGGGCGCAGGGCGATGCAGGAGACGATGGGCACCCAGGTCGGCGTGCTGCGCTCCGCCACCGGGCTCGGCGAGGCGCTCGCGGACCTCGACAAGCTCGCCGGGGTCGCCGCCGGCGCCCTCGGTCCCGACGCGTGGGAGATGACCAACCTGGTCATGGTCTCCACCGCACTCACCCAGGCGGCACTGCTGCGCGAGGAGACCCGCGGCTCGCACTGGCGCGAGGACTTCCCCGAGCGCGACGACGCGCGCTGGGCCGGGCACTGCGACGTCGCCCTCGGGGCGGACGGCTCGGTCACCGTCGACTTCACCCCTTCCCCCGCCACGGACGGAGTGCCCGTATGAGCACGACCACCTTCACCGCGTACGACGACCTGCCCGAGGGCCTCCTCTCCGAGCTGCGCCACACCGGGCTGGACCCGCACACGCTCTACGGGGAGGTCGTGCAGGCGCTGCGCGAGGACCTGCCCGAGCCGCACGACGTCGACGTCACCTCGGCCGCCACCATCGCCGCCGACGCCCGCGGCGTCGCGGTCTTCGGGTCGCGGGAGACGGGCGTGGTCGCCGGTCTCGTGGTGGCCGAGCTGGTCTTCCGCACCGTCCTGGGCGACGACCTGCACATCAGCAACCGCGCGCACGACGGCACCCGGGTCACCCCCGGCGACACCGTCCTGATGGTGGAGGGACCGACCCGCGGGCTGCTCACCGCCGAGCGGACGGCGCTCAACTACGCCACCCACCTCTCCGGCATCGCCACCGCCACCTCGAAGTGGGTCGAGGCGCTGGCCGGGACCGGCGCCAAGGTCCTCGACACCCGCAAGACCCTGCCGACCTACCGCGCCCTGCAGAAGTACGCCGTGCGCTGCGGTGGCGGCCACAACCACCGCTTCTCCCTGGCCGACATGGCGCTGATCAAGGACAACCACGTGGTCGCCGCCGGGGGAGTGGTTCCGGCCTACCGCGCGGTGCGCGAGCGGTTCCCGGATGTGCCGGTCGAGGTCGAGGTCGACTCGCTGGACCAGCTGCGCGAGCTGCTCGAGGTCGGCTGCGAGTGGATCCTGCTCGACAACATGTCGCCCGAGACGCTGCGCGAGGCCGTGGCCCTGACCGCCGGCCGGGCGGTGCTGGAGGCGTCGGGCGGACTGACCCTGGAGCGGGCCCGCGCGGTGGCCGAGACCGGCGTCGACTGGATCTCGGTCGGCGCGCTGACGCACTCGGTGGAGGTCTTCGACCTCGGCCTCGACCTGCGCGAGGGCTGATCCCCGTGACGGACGCGCCGCTGCTGTGTGCCCGCATCGGCAACTCGCACACCACCCTCGGCCTGGTCCGGGACGGCTCGGTCGAGGCGGTCTGGCGGGTCTCCACCGATCCGCGACGCACCGCGGACGAGTGGCAGGTCCTCGTCGGCGGCCTGCTGGGCGACCGGATCGCGGGGATCGCCGGGATCGCCGTGTGCGCGACCGTTCCTGCGGTGCTGCACGAGTGGCGCGACATGCTCGCCCGGCACTTCCCAGGGGTGTCGTCCGTCGTGGTCGAGCCGGGCGTCCGTACGGGCGTTCCGATCCTGATGGACAACCCGCGGGAGGTCGGCACCGACCGGATCGCGAACGCGCTCGCTGCGGTGACGCTCTACGGCGGCCCCGCGATCGTCGTCGACTTCGGCGGCACCGCGACCACCTTCGAGGTCGTCTCGCCCCAGGGCCAGTACGTCGGTGGGGCGATCGCCCCGGGGCTCGAGGTCTCGCTGGAGGCGCTCGGACGCCGGGGCGCGCAGCTGCGCCGCGTGGAGCTGGCCCGGCCGCGTTCGGTGATCGCGAAGAACACCGTCGAGGCGCTCCAATCCGGAATGGTCTTCGGGATGGCCGCCCAGGTCGAGGGCATCGTGGCCCGGATGATCGCCGCGCTGGAGGTGCCGGCGGCCGAGGTGAAGGTCATCTCCACCGGATATCTCGCCGATATCGTGAGTGGCGAGTGCGGCTGTTTCACCGACCATTCGCCCTGGCTCACCCTGCTCGGTCTCGAGCTCGTTTTCCGGCGGAATTCCTAAAAAGACGTCGGCGGACGTGCCCTCGGCGTGTGCCGCGTGGTTTGATGAGTGCGCCGTATTTCTTCATGACCTGATTTCTAAGGGGAATTCGCATGGCGCAGAAGGTCCAGATCGTTCTCGAGGACGACATCGACGGCGGTGAGGCCACGCAGACGGTGACGTTCGCTCTGGACGGCACGTCGTATGAGATCGACCTCAACGACGACAACGCCGAGAAGCTGCGCGCCGCGATCGCCCCGTTCGTCGGCCACGGTCGCAGGGTGAGCAGCAGCGCGGGCCGTCGCGGCCCCGGCCGTCGCGCCGCGGCCGTCGTCCCCGGTGGCGCCAGCGCCAAGGAGATCCGCGAGTGGGCGCACGCGAACGGTCACGCCGTTCCCGAGCGCGGCCGCATCCCGGCCGATGTCCGCAGCGCTTATGAAGCGGCCAACTGAGATTTTCGACGAAGGGGCGCGGTCGGCCGAAAAGGCGGACCGCGCCCCTTTTGCGTCCCACGGGTCGGCGGGGCGACAAACCGGATCGCACAAGGGCGTTCAGGTCCCGGTGCGGGAGAAGTCGCGACCGCGGCGTACTAACACGCTCGACGGGGCGTGCGATTAGCGGATATCGGTGTTCGCGGTACCGCCGTCCGTCGTTCGGGGGCGTCCTCGGGCGACGAGGTCTCGCGCGAGATCGCCTTGCTGCACGGGCCGGACACGGGCCGGACACGGGCCGGGGGCGACGGGGAGCATCGCGCTCGTCTGCTCCGGGCGTGTTCGCTGACAGCGCACGGGAAACCTGCCCGTACACGGAACGCGTAGGCTGTCTGCAGGGTTAATACCCTCGACGGATCTTCCCGCCCGGCGGCGGAGGTCCACCCCGAAGCACAAGGAGCGATGCGCATGTTCGAGCGGTTCACCGACCGAGCTCGTCGGGTGGTCGTGCTGGCCCAGGAAGAGGCCCGCATGCTCTCCCACAACTACATCGGCACCGAGCACATCCTGCTCGGCCTCATCCACGAGGGCGAGGGCGTCGCCGCCAAGGCACTGGAGTCGCTGGACATCTCCCTGGAGGCCGTGCGCGCCCAGGTCGAGGAGATCATCGGCCAGGGCCAGCAGGCGCCGTCGGGCCACATCCCCTTCACGCCGCGTGCCAAGAAGGTCCTCGAGCTGTCGCTGCGTGAGGCGCTGCAGCTCGGACACTCCTACATCGGCACCGAGCACATCCTGCTCGGCCTGATCCGCGAGGGCGAGGGCGTCGCCGCCCAGGTCCTGCAGAAGCTCGGCGCCGACCTCAACCGGGTCCGCCAGCAGGTCATCCAGCTGCTGTCCGGGTTCCAGGGCAAGGAGTCCGGTCAGGCGGCCGCGGCCACCGCCGGTGCCGGCGCGGGCGAGGCGCCGTCCTCGTCGCTGGTGCTGGACCAGTTCGGCCGCAACCTGACCCAGGACGCGCGCGAGGGCAAGCTCGACCCGATCATCGGGCGCGAGCAGCAGATCGAGCGCGTCATGCAGGTGCTGTCGCGGCGTACGAAGAACAACCCGGTCCTCATCGGCGAGCCCGGCGTCGGCAAGACGTCGGTCGTCGAGGGCCTGGCCCAGGACATCGTCAAGGGCAACGTCCCCGAGACGCTGAAGGACAAGCAGATCTACACGCTTGACCTCGGCGCGCTCGTCGCCGGCTCCCGCTACCGCGGTGACTTCGAGGAGCGCCTCAAGAAGGTGCTCAAGGAGATCAAGACCCGCGGCGACATCGTCCTGTTCATCGACGAGATCCACACCCTGGTCGGCGCCGGCGCCGCCGAGGGTGCCATCGACGCGGCCTCGATCCTCAAGCCGATGCTCGCCCGCGGCGAGCTCCAGACCATCGGTGCCACCACGCTCGACGAATACCGCAAGTACCTCGAGAAGGACGCCGCCCTGGAGCGCCGCTTCCAGCCGATCCAGGTCCCCGAGCCCTCCATCGCCGAGACGATCGAGATGCTCAAGGGCCTGCGTGACCGCTACGAGGCGCACCACCGCGTCACCATCACCGACGAGGCGCTGGTCTCCGCGGCCACCCTCGCCGACCGCTACATCTCCGACCGGTTCCTGCCGGACAAGGCGATCGACCTCATCGACGAGGCCGGCTCGCGCCTGCGCATCCGCCGCATGACGGCCCCGGCCGACCTGCGCGAGTACGACGACAAGATCGCCGACGTGCGCCAGCGCAAGGAGGCCGCGATCGACGGGCAGGACTTCGAGGCCGCGGCCCGCCTGCGCGACGAGGAGAAGCAGCTCCAGCTCAAGAAGGCCGAGCGCGAGAAGAGCTGGCGCTCGGGCGACATGGACGAGGTCGCGGAGGTGGACGAGGAGCTCATCGCCGAGGTCCTCGCCGTCGCCACCGGCATCCCGATCGTGAAGCTGTCGGAGGAGGAGTCGACCCGCCTGCTCAAGATGGAGGACGAGCTGCACAAGCGCGTCATCGGGCAGGACGAGGCCGTCAAGGCGCTCTCCCGCGCGATCCGTCGTACGCGCGCCG
Source organism: Nocardioides sp. JCM 18998 (assembly GCF_055391535.1). Classification (NCBI taxonomy): domain Bacteria; kingdom Bacillati; phylum Actinomycetota; class Actinomycetes; order Propionibacteriales; family Nocardioidaceae; genus Nocardioides; species Nocardioides sp. JCM 18998. The sequence continues at coordinate 984,108 of NZ_AP043886.1, read as the reverse complement.
GCCTCAAGGACCCGAAGCGCCCCGGTGGCTCGTTCATCTTCGCCGGCCCCTCGGGCGTCGGTAAGACCTGGCTGTCGAAGACGCTGGCCGAGTTCCTCTTCGGTGACGAGGACGCGCTCATCCAGCTCGACATGTCGGAGTTCGGCGAGAAGCACACCGTCTCGCGCCTCTTCGGCTCCCCGCCGGGATACGTCGGCTACGAGGAGGGCGGCCAGCTCACCGAGAAGGTGCGCCGCAAGCCGTTCTCGGTCGTCCTCTTCGACGAGGTCGAGAAGGCCCACCCGGACATCTTCAACAGCCTGCTGCAGATCCTGGAGGAGGGTCGCCTGACCGACTCCCAGGGTCGGGTCGTGGACTTCAAGAACACCGTCATCATCATGACGACCAACCTCGGCTCGCGAGACATCTCGAAGGGCGTCAGCCTCGGCTTCGGCAACGCGTCCGACGCCCAGGGGACGTACGAGCGGATGAAGTCGAAGGTGTCGGAGGAGCTCAAGCAGCACTTCCGCCCGGAGTTCCTCAACCGCGTCGACGAGATCATCGTCTTCCCGCCGCTGTCCCAGGAGCAGATCATCGCGATGGTCGACAACATGGTCGCCGCCGTCGAGACCCGTCTCAAGGACCGCGACATGGGCATCGAGCTCACCCAGCCCGCGAAGAACCTGCTCGCCGAGCGGGGCTTCGACCCGGTCCTCGGTGCTCGCCCGCTGCGCCGCACGGTGCAGCGCGAGATCGAAGACGTGCTGGCCGAGAAGATGCTCTACGGCGAGGTCGGCCCGGGCCAGATCGTGCTGGTCGACGTCGAGGGCACCGGCCCGAGCGCGGCCTTCACGTTCAAGGGCCAGAAGGTCGAGTCGCTGCCTGACGCGCCGCCGTTCGAGGCGGCCGGCGTGAGCGACGCCGAGACCGGCTCAGACGCCGGCACCCCGGAGCCGCCGGCGGCCTCCGCCGAGTGATCCACCGACAACGGCCCCGCAACCATCACGGTTGCGGGGCCGTTGTCTAACCCGGTAGGGCGTACGTGTCCGGGCCGACCTGCGCCGCCAGCCCGTCGGCGAGCAGCCCGGACAGCGAGCGCTCGCGTTGAGCGGTGTCGGACCAGACGGCCTCGAGGGTGCTGCGATGGACCGGCTCGTCGGCGTCGCGGAGCACGGCGAGCAGCCGCCCGCGGCACTGCCGGTCGGTGCCCGCCCAGGTCTGCACCTTGCGCGGCGGACCGTCATACGCGGGCCGCCCGGCCACGGCCCAGGCGCATTGGGCGACGATCGGGCAGCGCTCGCAGGTAGGGGAGGCGGCGGTGCAGACCAGCGCGCCGAGCTCCATCACCGCGACCGACCAGGTCGCGGCGGTCGGCTCGTCGAGGGGCAGCATCGCGGCACCGAGCTCGCGCTCGGCCTTGTTGAGCGAGGTCGCGGGGAACTCCTCACCGCTCACCGCGCGCGCGAAGACCCGGCGGACGTTCGTGTCGAGGACGACCTGGCGCTGCCCGAACGCGAAGGCAGCGATCGCCGCGGCGGTGTACTCGCCCACGCCCGGGAGTGCCAGCAGCGCCGCGTGGTCGGACGGCACCTCGCCGCCGTGCTGCTCCACGATCGCCGTCGCTGCGGCGTGCAGTCGCAGGGCCCGGCGCGGATAGCCGAGCCTGCCCCAGGCCCGTACGGCCTCGCCCGGCGACTCGGACGCGAGGTCCTCCGGTGTCGGCCAGCGCTCCATCCAGGCGGCGTGGACCGGGAGCACCCGCACCACCGGGGTCTGCTGGAGCATGAACTCGCTGACCATCACCGACCACGGCGTCGCGGACGCGCTGCGCCACGGCAGGTCGCGGGCGTTCTCGTCGTACCAGCCCAGGATCGGGTCGTGCAGCCGGCGTGCAGCGCCCGCGAGTGTGTCAGCCATCGCGATGATTGTCGCTGAACCCCGCGCCGGAGTGGCACCCGGATCCGGGGGCCGCGACTGATTACGGTGAGCGCATGGCAGCGCTGACCCGGGGCCCGCTTCCCACTTCGGTCTACTGGCGCCGTCGGCTCGTGGTGCTGACGGTCGCCGTCGTCGTCATCTGGGGCCTCGCCCACCTGCTCGGCGGGGGTGGCGGGCAGACCCCGAAGGCCAAGTCCGTCGCCGACATCGGCGCCGCCGTCACGAGTCCGAGCCCGAGCCCGTCCGGCACGGCGAGCGGGGACCCCTCCACGTCCCCCACCGCCAGCGCGACCGACACCTCGTCGACTACGCCGACCCCGACAACGAGCCCGACTCCGGCGGCGCTGCCGTCCCCGACCGGCGCCTGCGCCCCGAGCGATGTCTCAGTCACCCCGTCGGTCACCAACGCCGCCGCCGGCTCCGAGGTCTCGATCCTGCTCACCCTGCAGACCTTCAACACCCCGGCCTGCACCTGGCAGATCAGCCACAAGACCATGCAGGTCAAGGTCACCACGGCCGGAGGCAGCGACGTCTGGTCGACGATCCAGTGCAAGGGCGCGCTGCCGACCGAGACCGTGACGCTCTACCAGCAGCAGTCGACCCCGGTGGTCGTCGCCTGGTCCTCCAGGCTGGCCGACGCGACCTGCGACGGTCACACGGACTGGGCCAAGGCGGGCGCCTACCAGGTCACCGGCGTCGCTCTCGGCGGCCAGCCCGACGAGGCATCCTTCGACCTCGACTCCCCGTCAGCCCCGCCGGTCGCCCCGCCGACCCCGAGCAGCACGCCGAGCGCCGGCAGCAGGTCGAGCGGGAAGCCGTCCACCGCGACGTCGAAGACCGCCAAGGGCAGCGCGACGCCCTCGAACACGCCCAGCGCCCCGGCGAAGAAGAAGCACGTCATCGCCGACTGAGCCGGCGACGACGTCCGTCAGACGTAGCGCTCGAGGATCGTCGACTCGGCGAGGCGGGACAGACCCTCACGCACCGACCGCGCGCGGAGCTCGCCGACGCCCTCGACGGCCTGAAGGTCGTCGATCGAGGCCGAGAGCAGCTTCTGCAGGGTGCCGAAGTGGTCGACGAGCCGGTCCACGACGGCGCCGGGGAGCCGCGGCACCTTGGCGAGCAGCCGGTAGCCGCGCGGGGTGACCGCACCGTCCAGCGTGTCGCCGCTGGAGAGGCCGAGGACCCGGGCCGCGGCGGCCGGGTCGACCAGCTCGGTGGAGGAGAGCGCCTCGAGCTGGGCGAGCAGCTCCTCGGGGCTCTTGGCGCGCTTGCCACGCGGCAGGTAGTCGCGGATGACGAGCTCGCGCTCGGCGTCGACGCCGGTGACGAGCTCCTCGAGCTGGAGGGCGAGCAGACGTCCGTCCGTGCCGAGCTCGACGATGTAGTCCTCGATCTCGCGCGCGATGCGGGTGACCATCTCGAGACGCTGGGCCACCACGGCGACGTCGCGGACGGTGACGAGGTCCTCGATCTCGAGGGCGGACAGCGTGGAGGCGACCTCGTCGAGGCGCATCTTGTAGCGCTCGAGCGTGGCGAGTGCCTGGTTGGCGCGGCCGAGGATCTGGCCGGTGTCCTCGAGCACGTGGCGGGTCTCGCCGACGTACGCGGCGATGATCTGCATCGACTGCGAGACGGAGATGACGGGGTAGCCGGTCTGCTTCGCGACCCGGTCGGCGGTGCGGTGTCGGGTGCCGGTCTCGTTGGAGGGGATGGTGTGGTCCGGCATCAGGTGGACGGCCGCCCGGATGATCTTGTTGATGCCGGCGTCGATGATGATCGCGCCGTCCATCTTGGCCAGCTCGCGCAGACCGGTCGCGCTGAAGGGCACACCCAGGTCGAAGCCACCGGTGGAGATGCCGTCGACGGTCTTGTCGAAGCCCAGCACGATCAGCGCACCGGTGCGGCCGCGGAGGATGCGCTCGAGACCGTCCCGCAGCGTGGTGCCGGGAGCGATCAGCGCCAGCGTCTCGCGCAGGCGCAGCGACTCCTCGGGGCGGTCGTTGGCCACGGCGTTCCCTTCCTGACCTGCACAGAGTGGGTGTAACAGGAACGCAGTCTAGCCAGGTGACCTGCCGAGACGACTGATTAACGGCCGGTGCCGAGCCGATCAGCGGTCGGTGCTGGAGCCGGTGAGTCGCAGCAGCGAGATCGCGGTGGCCAGGTCGTGCACCTCATAGACCTTCATCCCGTCCACGCTGCGCTCCTTGGGTCGGGCATAGGCACCGTGCTCGCCGCGCTCTGCGAGCGGCACCACAGCCACCGCGAAGCCGAGCCGGGCCGCCTCGGAGAGCCGCTCCTCCAGGCCCCGCACCCGGCGCAGCTCGCCGGCCAGGCCGATCTCGCCCATCGCGACCACGCCCTTGGGGGTGGGGCGGCCGGTGGCGGCGGAGGTGATCGCGATCGCCACGGCGAGATCGCTGGCCGGGTCGACCAGCTTGGCGCCACCCACGGTGGAGACGAAGACGTCGTGCTGGTGCAGATCGAGCCGGGCGTGACGCTGCAGCACCGCGAGGATCATCGCCAGCCGGGAGCCGTCGACACCGGAGGTGGTGCGCCGGGCCCGGTCGGTGGCGGAGGCGACGAGACCCTGCACCTCGGCGAGCATGGGGCGCCGCCCCTCGAGCGTGACCGCCACGCAGGTGCCGGGCACCGACACGTGCTGGGTCTCGATGAAGAGCCCGGTGGGGTCGGTGACCGCGACGATGCCGTCGGCGGAGAGGTCGAAGCAGCCGACCTCGTCGACCGGGCCGTAGCGGTTCTTCATCGCCCGGACCATCCGGAAGCGGGAGTCGCGCTCGCCCTCGAAGTGGAGCACCACGTCGACGAGGTGCTCCAGCACGCGCGGGCCGGCGATCGAGCCGTCCTTGGTGACGTGGCCGACCAGCATGGTGGTGATGTTGCGGGTCTTCGCCATCCGCACCAGCGCGGCGGCGACCTCCTTCACCTGGGTGACGCCCCCGGGGACGCCGTCGGTGTCGGCAGCGCCGATGGTCTGCACCGAGTCGACCACGATCAGCTCGGGGCGGACCTGCTCGATGTGGGTCAGCACCGCCCCGAGGTCGGTCTCGGCCGCGAGGTAGAGCTCGTCCTGGATCGCGTTCGTGCGATCGGCACGCAGCCGCACCTGCGAGGCCGACTCCTCGCCGGTGACGTAGAGGGTGCGACGGCGGCTCTTCGCGGTCTGGGCCGCCACCTCGAGCAGCAGGGTCGACTTGCCGACGCCGGGCTCACCGGCGAGAAGGATCACCGCGCCGGGCACCAGGCCGCCGCCGAGCACCCGGTCGAGCTCGGGGACGCCGCTGGCCCGGAAGCCGGACTCGACGACGGAGACCTGCCCGATCGGGACGGCGGCGGTCGAGACCGGCGCGGCGGCCGTCCGACCGATGGGCGCCGCCGCCTCCGCGACCGAGCCCCATGCCTGGCACTCGCCGCAGCGGCCGACCCACTTGCCGGTCTCCCAGCCGCACTCGCTGCAGCGGTAGGCCGGGCGGGGCGCTCTGGTCGCGGTGCGGGTTGCCATGGCGCACACGCTAGGTCAGGGCCCCGACAGTTCTCGGGCGCCATGCCCTCACGCGGGCGCGCGGTGGAGCCTCTATGCTGTCCGGGATCGGGCCTGTTGGATCGATCCAGACGGTGAGGCACCACGGGAGGTCACGCGATGAGCCGAGCGATCGGGCGACTCTCCGCGCCGCCGACGCTGGCCGATGTCGCCGAGCTCGCGGGTGTCTCGCGCCAGACGGTCTCCAACGCGGTCAACAACCCCGACCTGCTGCGCGAGGACACCCTCGCCCGGGTGCAGGCGGCGATCGAGGAGCTCGGCTACCAGCCCAACCGGGCCGCCCGCAGCCTCCGTACCCGCTCCTCGCGCCTCATCGGTCTGCGCATCCCGCCCGTGCCCGAGGGCACCGCGAACGCGCTGATCGACCGGTTCGTGCATGCGCTGGTCGACACCTCCGCCGACGCGGGCTACCACATCCTGCTCTTCCCGGGCGAGGCCGGCGACCCGGTCGCGGGCTACGACGAGCTGCTGCGCTCGACCGCCGTCGACGCCTTCATCGTCACCGACACCACCCAGGGTGACCCGGTCGCCTCGTGGCTGCGATCGCGGCGCGCGCCGTTCGTCGCCTTCGGCCGTCCGTGGGACGTCACCGAGGACCCGACCCACCCGTGGGTCGACGTCGACAGCGCCGCCGGCGCCGCGATGGCGACCGAGCACCTCATCGAGAAGGGCCACACCAGGATCGCCTGGATCGGCTGGCGCAAGGAGAACGTCCTCGGCGAGGAGCGTCGCTCCGGCTGGACCCGCACCATGCGCGATCACGGTCTGGCCACCACCGGCCTCGCCTCGCGGGTCGAGGACACGATCGCCTCGGGGCGGGCCGCGACCGTGGCGCTGCTCGACGAGGCCGCCCCGACGGCGTTCGTCTGCGCCTCCGACACCCTCGCCCTCGGCGTCCTGCATGAGCTCTACGTCCGTGGCCTGCGTCCGGGCCAGGACATCGCCGTCACCGGGTTCGACGACTCGATCGCCGCCCAGACCGTGCCCCCGGGCCTCACCTCGGTGCGCCAGCCGCTCGAGGACGCCGCCGCCGAGCTGGTCAAGGCCCTCGAGGGCCTCGGCGCTGCGGCCCGCGGTGAGGGCGTCATGCTGCAGCCCAGGCTGGTCATCCGCGGCACTTCCTAGAATTTTTCCGAGTCGTTGGATCGATAAATCGCGGACTCTCTGCAAGTTTTTGCAGAGTTTCGTCCTACTCTTGCGCTGTGACGCGACGACTCGTAGAGGTGGCGGCCCGCGCTGGGGTCAGTGAGGCGACGGTCAGCCGCGTCCTCAACCGGAAGCCCGGTGTCGCGGAGGCGACCCGGACCCGCGTCCTGACGGCGCTCGACGTCCTGGGGTACGAGCGCCCGACCAAGCTGCGCGGCGAGCGGGCCCGTCTCGTCGGCCTCGTCCTGCCCGAGCTGCAGAACCCGATCTTCCCGGCCTTCGCCGAGGCGCTCGGCTCGCACCTCGCCCAGTTCGGCCTGACGCCGGTGCTGTGCACACAGACCGCTGGCGGGGTCCAGGAGCCGGAGTACATCGACCTGCTCCTGGAGCAGCAGGTCGCGGGCGTGGTCTTCGCCGGCGGCAACTACAGCCAGGCGGACGCCGACCACGCGCACTACGACCGGCTCATCCACCGCAAGCTCCCGGTGGTCCTGATCAACGCCGCGATCGACCTGCCGTTCCCGCGGGTGGTGTGCGACGACGACACCGCGATGGAGCAGTCGCTGGAGCACCTGCACGCGCTCGGCCACGAGCGGATCGGGCTGGTGCTCGGGCCCCGCGACCACGTCCCGTCCGAGCGCAAGCTGGCCGCCGCGCGCCAGATTTCGGAGGCGGCCGGACGCCCGCTGGACGAGGACCTGGTGGTGCGCAGCCTGTACTCGCTGCAGAGCGGCCAGGCCTCGGCGGCGCGGTTGATCGAGCGCGGTGCGACGGCGATCGTGTGCGCCAGCGACCCGCTGGCGCTCGGCGCCGTCCGCGCGGTGCGACGTGCCCGGCTCAACACGCCGGAGGACGTCTCGGTCATCGGGTACGACGACTCCGCCTTCATGGCGGTGGCCGACCCGCCGTTGACCACCGTGCGACAGCCGATCGAGGCGATGGCGCGGGCCGCGGTCGACTTCCTGATGAGCCAGATCGACGGCTCGATGGGACCCGTCGATGAGCTGCTCTTCGAGCCGGAGCTCGTTGTTCGTCGCACAACGGGACCGGCAAAATCGCGGCATTCCATCGCAAAGTCGTGAAAGCACTTACATTCCGTCAAGTTCTTGCAATGTCCTGATGCCTTTGCATAAGTTGCGGTCCGCGCCAGTCATGTGACCGGCGACACACCTCCTGCGGGGTGCGGACGAACGGAGCAACGTGAACTGGTGGCGCAATGCGGCGATCTACGAGATCTACCCGCGCAGCTTCTCGGACGGCAATGGCGACGGGACCGGTGACCTCATCGGCGTCCGCGACCGGTTGCCGTACCTGCGTGATCTGGGCGTCGACGCCATCTGGTTCACGCCCTGGTACCCCTCCCCGCTGGCGGACGGCGGCTACGACGTCGCCGACTACCGGGGGATCCTGCCGCTCTTCGGTGACCTCGCCGAGGCCGAGGCACTGATCAAGGACGCCCTCGAGTACGGCATCCGGACGATCATCGATGTCGTCCCCAACCACATCTCCGAGCAGCACACGTGGTTCCAGGCAGCGATCGCCGCAGCGCCCGGCTCCCCGGAGCGCGAGCGCTTCTGGTTCCGCGACGGTCGCGGCGAGAACGGCGAGCTGCCGCCCAACGACTGGACCTCGGAGTTCAGCGGCGGTGCCTGGACCCGGCTCGTCGGCGCCGACGGCGTCCCCGAGCAGTGGTACCTCCACCTGTTCGCCGCCGGGCAGCCGGACCTCAACTGGAGCCACCCCGACGTCCGACGCGAGCACGAGGAGATCCTGCGGTTCTGGTTCGACCGTGGCGTGGCCGGCATCCGGATCGATTCGGCGGCGCTGCTCGCCAAGGACCCGCAGCTGCCCGACGTTCCCGACGAGCCGGCCCCGGGCGAGCACCCGTACATCGACCGCGACGAGCTCCAGGACATCTACCGCTCCTGGCGCGCGATCGCGGAGGAGTACGGCGGCGACCGTGCTCTCATCGGCGAGATCTGGCTGCCGGACCCGGAGCGCTTCGCACGCTACCTGCGCCCCGACGTGATGCACGCGGCCTTCAACTTCGACTTCCTCACCACGCCGTGGGACGTCGACCTCCTCCGCACCTCGATCGACACCACCCTCTCGGTGCACGCCCGGGTCGGCGCCCCGGCCACGTGGGTGCTCTCCAACCACGACATCACCCGGCCGGTCACCCGCTACGGCCGCGAGGACACGGGCTTCGCCTTCGACCGCAAGCGGTACGGCACCCCCACCGACCCCGAGCTGGGCGGACGCCGCGCCCGAGCGGCGGCGATGCTCGCGATGGCGCTGCCCGGCGCCTACTACCTCTTCCAGGGCGAGGAGCTCGGCCTCGACGAGGTCGAGGTGCCCCGGGACAAGATCCAGGACCCGATGCACTTCCGCAGCGGCGGGGTGGACCCGGGCCGCGACGGCTGCCGCGTGCCGCTGCCGTGGTCCGGCACCACCCCTCCGTACGGCTTCGGCGACGACGGCGTGGAGACCTGGCTCCCTCAGCCCGACACATGGGCGGATCTCACGGTGGAGGCGCAGTCGGCGGATCCCGACTCGATGCTCTCCCTCTATCGGATGGCCCTGCTGATCAGGCGGACCCATCCAGAACTCGGCGATGGCCCGTTCTCCTGGCTCGAGGCCCCGGAGGGCGTGCTCGCCTTCCGGCGCGGCGAGACCTTCGTGAACGTGACCAACGTCAGCGCGGAGGCCATCGACCTCCCGGGCCACCGGCACCTGTGGCTCGCCAGCGCACCGCTCGACGGAACCAAGCTCCCGCCCAACGCCACCGCTTGGCTCCGGCCCACCACCGCATGAGCCGGCCGCTCATTCCCTGACCTGACCAGGAGTAACCATCATGAACACTTCTCGACTGCGCGTGGTCGCGGCGACCGCGACCGCGGCCGCCCTGGCCGCGGGGCTCGCCGCCTGCGGTAGCTCGTCTGACAACACGAGCGACAGCTCGAAGGGCATCACGATCACCGTCGAGGGATGGCGGCCGGGCGACCAGCAGGCCACCATCGACTACGTGAAGGGCCAGGCCGCCGCCTTCCACAAGCTGCACCCCGACATCACGGTGGTGCCGAAGGAGTGGCAGTGGAACGCGCAGACGTTCCCGGCCCAGCTCGCCGGCGGCACGCTGCCGATCTCGTTCCGGGTGCCGTTCACCGACACCAAGGGCCTGGTCGAGCGCCACCAGGTCGCCGACGTCGACGCCGAGATCCGCGCCCTGCCCTACTTCAGCGAGTTCAACCAGAACGTGCTCGCCGCCGCCGAGGGCAGCGACGGCAAGGTCTACGGCCTGCCGAGCGACGTGTACGCCAACGCGCTGCACTACAACCGCGACCTGTTCGAGAAGGCCGGCCTCGACCCGGACAAGCCGCCGACGACGTGGGACGAGGTGCGTGCCGACGCCAAGGCCATCACGGACAAGACCGGGCAGGCCGGCTACGCCGAGATGACTAAGTCGAACACCGGTGGCTGGATCCTGACCACGCTGACGTACGCCCTGGGTGGCCGGATGGAGAGCGAGGACGGCAAGACCGCGACCCTCGACAACCCGGCGACCGAGCAGGCGCTGCAGATGCTGCACGACATGCGCTGGACCGACGGCTCGATCTCGGCGAACAACTCCTACGACTGGGCGGGCATCAACCAGGCCTTCGCCGCGGGCAAGGTCGGCATGTACGTCTCCGGCTCGGACGTCTACAACGCGCTGGTCACCACCGACAAGGTCGACCCGAAGTCGTACGGCCTGGCCACGATCCCGGTGGCGGACTCGGCCGACGCCGGCGCCCTCGGTGGCGGCTCGGTCAACGTGGTGAGCGCCAAGGCGAACGCCGACGAGGCCAAGGCCGCGGTCGAGTGGGCGGACTTCTTCCGGGTGCAGAAGTACACCGACCAGGACGCCGCCGTCGCCGACGCGAAGGCCACCAACGAGAGCGGCCAGCCGACCGGCACGCCGACGTTCCCGATCTTCGACCAGGCGTCGTACACCAACTACCAGAGCTGGATCCAGCAGTACGTCAACGTGCCCATGGACCAGATGAAGCCCTACACGGACAACATGTTCACCGCGAAGCTGATCGCCGAGCCTGCGACGCAGACGCAGGGTGTCTACGGCAGTCTCGACTCGGTCGTGCAGAAGGTGCTGACCGACAAGAACGCCGACGTCCCGAGCCTCCTCAAGGCGGCCAACGACAAGGCCCAGCAGCTGATCTCGCAGGGCTGACGCAACACCCGGACGGTGCCGGCCGAGCGCGCTTCGCTCGGTCGGCACCGTCGTACGACCAAAGCGGCCCGCGGGGGCCGATCTGAGAAGGAGTGCCCGATGACACGGGTGATGGGGTGGGTGCGCGGGAGCGGACCCACGACGGTGCTGTTCCTGCTGCCGATGCTGATCATCTTCGGCCTGTTCTCGTGGTGGCCGATCGTGCGCACCGCGGTGATGGCCTTCCAGGAGACCAACCTGGTCGAGCCGGCCCACTGGGTGGGCTTCGCGAACTTCCACCGCGTTCTCACCGACCCGCTGCTGCCGACGGCGATCCGGAACACGGCGATCTTCGCCGGCCTGGCGTTCGTCATCGGCTACCCGGTCCCGCTGGTGCTGGCGATCGTGATGAGCGACCTGCGCCGGATGCGCGGGCTGTACGCGGTGCTCGCGTACCTCCCCGTCGTCATCCCGCCCGCCGTCGCGGTGCTGCTGTGGCAGATCTTCTACGACGCCAGCGACAACGGCGTCTTCAACACCGTCCTCGGCTGGTTCGGGCTCGGCCCGGTGCCGTGGCTGGTCTCCGCGCACTGGGTGCTGCCCTCGCTGGTGATCGAGGCGACCTGGGCCGCCGCCGGCGGCACCGTGATCATCTACCTGGCCGCACTGACATCGGTCCCCAAGGAGCTCTACGACGCCGCGCAGGTCGACGGCGCCGGCATCTTCGGCAAGCTGTGGCACGTCACCCTGCCGCACCTCCGCTCGATCATGCTGATCACCCTCATCCTGCAGATCATCGGCACGGCGCAGGTGTTCCTCGAGCCCTACCTCTTCACCGACGGCGGTCCCGACAACGCCTCGCTGACGGTCCTGCTGCTCATCTACAACTACGCCTTCGGCAGCACCACCGGTGGCGGCGACTTCGGCGACGCGACGGCGCTGAGCCTGATGCTCGCCGTCGCGCTCGCGATCCTGTCGTGGCTCTACTTCCGCCTGACCCGATCCTGGAGCGAGTGATGAGCGAGACCAACAGCTTCGTCGGCGAGGCCGACCTGCGCCGTCCGGCCGTGCGCTGGACCCGACGTACCGCCCACGTCGTCCTGCTGCTCTTCCTGGTCGTGGTGGCTCTCGGCCCGATCCTGTGGCTGGCCAAGTCCGCGGTCACGCCGGCCCAGGACACCCTGCAGCACCCGATGGCGATCTGGCCCAACGGTCCGGACTGGTCGATCCTGACCAACGCCTGGACCAGCCTGGACCTGGGCCACTACCTGGTGAACACGCTGATCATCGCGGCGGGCTCCTGGGCGGTGCAGATGATCGTCGCGACGACCGGCGGTTACGCCCTGTCGGTCCTCAACCCGCGCTACGGGCGCTACCTCTACGGCGCGGTGCTGGCCACCATGTTCGTGCCGACGGTGGTGCTGCTGGTGCCGCTCTACCTCACGGTCCTCAAGCTGCCGATCCTCCACATCTCGCTGGTCAACACCTACTGGGGCGCCTTCCTGCCCGCCGGCGCCAGCGCGTTCAACGTCGCCCTGATGAAGCGGTTCTTCGACAACCTCCCCCGCGAGATCATCGAGGCCGCGCGCGTCGACGGTGCCGGGCCGATGCGGCTCTTCACCTCGATCGTGCTGCCGATGTCGCGCCCGGTCCTCGGCGTGGTCTCGGTCTTCGCGGTGCTGGCCGCCTGGAAGGACTTCATCTGGCCACTGCTGGTGCTCCCGGACCCGGCCAAGCAGCCGATCTCGGTGCGCCTGCCGGCACTGGCACCGGTGACGTCGATCGACACGTTCCTGGCGGCCCTGTTGATCTCCTCCGCGCTGCCGATCGCGTTCTTCCTGGTCTTCCAGCGGTTCTTCCTGCGCAGTGAGGGCCTGGACGGAGCCGTGAAGGGCTGATGGTCAGAAGGTCCGGCTCCAGAGGTTGACCGCGTAGTCGACCTCGAGGCCCTCGTGCGCGGCCAGCGCGGCGCTGGCGACGTCGGGCGTGAGCTCGATCCGTACGACGGCCTCGAGGTCGGCGCGAGCGCCGAACCGCCAGCCCATCTCGACCGGCGTGCGGGTCCAGCCGTGCATCGACCAGAACCGCTCGACCGCAGCAGGGTCGACGGTCGGATAGCTCCGTCGGAACCAGCCGCCGAACGTCGAGCGGCTCGCGTCGTTGTCGATGATCAGCGCCGTGCCGCCGCGGCGTAGCACCCGGGCGAGCTCGGCCAGGCCGGGCTCGCTCCCGGGGCCGAAGAAGTAGGCCCACCGCACGTGCACGACGTCGACCGAGGCATCCGGCAGCGGGATCCTCTGGGCGACGCCCTGGGCCACCGACACGTTCGCCAGGCGGCGGGTACGGCGGCGCGCGAGGGCGACCAGGTCGGGATGCGGCTCGACGCCGACGACCGCGCGCGCGCTCTCGGCGAAGCGCGACAGATGGTAGCCGGTGCCGCAGCCGAGGTCGAGCACGTCACGGCCGGCCCACGACGTGGTGGCGGCCATCGCCGACCAGAGCCGGCCGTCGGGATCCGCGGCGCGGTTCTCCAGCTCGTAGGTGGCGGTGTGGTGCCAGATGTTGGGGCTGGGAACGGCCCCTTCCGCCACCGGCACGGTGCTCAGCGGGTCAGATGCGGACGTTGCCGAGCGGGGTGTCGAACGTCGCGGCGAGCAGACCGGGGGTGCCGTGCTCGGCGACCCAGGTCAGCTCGACGTCCTCGGCCGGGCGGCCGGTCCACGGGTCGGTGCGCTCCTTGAACTCCGCGCCCATGTAGTCGCGCACGCGCTGCTGCTCGCCCGAGATCTCGAGGGAGCGCAGGGTGACGTCGGAGCCGGCGTTGCCCGGGTGCAGGTCGCGGGTGATCCAGTGGATGAAGTACGGCAGCTGCGGGTCGGCGATCAGGCCGTTGATGCCGATCTGCTTCCACAGCAGCTCGGTGCCGTCGGGCAGGTGCCGGTTGCCGTCCACCCACGGGCGGCCGAGCCGCTCCTCGACCGCAGCCATGTTGCCGGTCGAGACGACCCAGCCCATCCAGCCGCCACCGAGGGCCGAGCGCGCCTTGACGGCCTGGCCGAACGGTGCCTTGTCGGAGGCCGGGTGCTCCAGCGCCTCGACGACCTCGAGGTAGATGCCGCCGCGCAGCGGGAGCGTCATGTTGCGGGTGCCGAAGCGGGGGTGGACCCCGCCGTCGACGAAGTCCTGGCCGAGCAGCTCGCCGAGCCGCTTCGCGGTGGAGACGAGGCCGTCCGGGCCGGCGGCGTAGGAAAGGTGGTCCAGGCGCATGTCTTGATTCTGGACACACCCTTGACGAGCACCAACACGGGGGTCGATGTGTCTTGACGTCGAGAAGTTGAAATCCGGTACTGGACGATCGGAGGGGGCCGTGCCGGAGGCCAGGCCCCGAAGATCAGCCCCGGAGATCAGCGCGGATCGGCGGGGTGGATGGCGAGGGCGGAGCGCGAGCGGACGTGCGCCTCGCAGTGGTGGGCCAGCTCGGCGTACGCGCCCTCACCGATCAGGGCGACCAGCTCGGCCCTGCTGGTGACGTAGAGCGGCTCGGCGGCCACGTGGGCGACCGGGTTGCCGGTGCAGTACCAGTCGAGATCATGGCCACCCGGTCCCCAACCGCGCCGGTCGTACTCCCCGATCGAGACCTCGGTGTACTTCGTGCCGTCCTGGCGCTCGACGTCGCGGAAGGTCCGGCGCAGCGGGAGCTGCCAGCAGACGTCCGGCTTGGTCTCCAGCGGGTTGCGGCCCTGCTGCAGCGCCAGGATGTGCAGCGCGCATCCGGCCCCGCCGGCGAATCCCGGGCGGTTGTGGAAGACGCAGGCCTGCTGCCCGTCGATCTCGAGAGTGCGGGTCTTGCGCTCGCCCTCGTCGTCCGTCTCGATCCAGTCCGCCTTCTTCACCGTCCGGGCCGGGCGGTGCTGCCAGACGTCGGAGGTGAGCTGCTCGACGAAGCCGGCCACCCGCTTCTCATCGTCGGCGTCGGCGAAGTGCGCCCCGAGGGTGCAGCAGCCGACGTCGGGGGCCGACGAGTAGATGCCGGCGCACCCCGACCCGAAGATGCAGGTGTAGCTCGACGTCAGCCAGGTGAGGTCGCAGCGCAGCACCTCCTCGGCGTCGTCGGGATTGACGAACTCCACCCACGCGCGCGGGAAGTCCAGGGGTACCTCGGGCATGCGCTGAAGCGTACGGCGCACGGCTGACCCGGGGCAGCACCCGCTGCCGGTAGCGTGGTCTCCATGCGTCTGGGCGTGCTCGACATCGGATCCAACACCGGCCACCTGCTGGTGGTCGACGCGCATGGTGGTGCCGCCCCGCTCCCGGCCTACTCCTACAAGCAGCCGCTGCGGCTCGCCGAGCACCTCGACGAGACCGGTGCCGTGACGCAGGCGGGCATCGACGCGCTCACCCGGTTCACCGCCGACTCGCTCAGCGTCGCCGAGGACAAGGGCTGCGCCGAGCTGCTCGCCTTCGCGACCTCGGCGGTCCGCGACGCGGTCAACTCCGACGAGGTCCTCGAGCACGTCCGCCGGCAGACCGGCGCGACGATCGATGTGCTCTCCGGTGAGGACGAGGCTCGGCTGACGTTCCTCGCGGTCCGCCGGTGGTTCGGCTGGTCGGCGGGCCGGCTCGCCGTCTTCGACATCGGCGGTGGCTCGCTCGAGCTCGCCGGCGGCGCGGACGAGGCCCCCGACGTGGCCTGGTCGCTGCCGCTCGGCGCGGCGCGCCTGGCGGCCACCTACTTCGCGGACGCCGACCACGCGCCCGGCGAGGACGTCATCAAGGAGGTGCGCAAACGCATCCGCGCCTCCATCGCCCAGGACGCGGGCCACCTCATCCGGGCCGGCTCCTGCGACAAGGCGGTCGCGACCTCCAAGACCTTCCGCAGCCTGGCCCGCATCTGCGGCGCCGCCGCCAGCGGCGAGGGCCCGCTCGTCCCGCGCTCGCTCCCGCTGGCCGAGCTGAGCGCCTGGATCCCGAAGCTGGTCGCGATGTCGCGTCGCGAGCTCTCCGAGCTGCCCGGCGTCAGCGCGGATCGGGCCCACCAGATCCTGCCCGGCGCCTTCGTCGCCGAGGCCTGCATGGACATCTTCGACCTGCCGGCGCTGGAGATCTGCCCGTGGGCGCTGCGTGAAGGCGTCATCCTCGAGCGGCTCGACCAGATGAGCGTCCGCCTCCGCTAGGGCCAAGAAAGGGACACCGCGCATGACCCGCATCGGCCTCTCCACCGTCTCGGTCTACCCGGAGTCGACGGCGCACGCCTTCGCATACGCCAAGACCGTCGGCTACGACGCGATCGAGGTGATGGTCGGGGTCGACGCGCTGTCGCAGCAGACGTCGGCGGTGCAACAGCTCAGCGAGCACCACGGCGTCCCGATCTCGGCGGTGCACGCCCCCTGTCTGCTCTTCACCCAGCGGGTCTGGGGCACCGACCCCTGGGGGAAGCTCGAGCGCTCCGCCGACATGGCGCACGCCGTCGGCGCCGGCACCGTCGTGGTGCACCCGCCGTTCCGGTGGCAGAAGGAGTACGCGTCCGGCTTCGTGGAGGGCATCGCCAAGCTGGAGGACAACACCGGCCTCTTCTTCGCCGTCGAGAACATGTACCCGTGGCGCGCCTCGAAGCGCTCCATGCAGATGTACCTCCCGCACTGGGACCCCTCCACCGAGGACTACGCCTCGACCACGATCGACCTCTCCCACGCCGCGATCGCCCAAGACGACGTGATCGAGATGGCCCAGCGCCTGGGCCGCTCGCTCAAGCACATCCACCTCACCGACGGCACCGACGGCGCCAAGGACCAGCACCTCGTCCCGGGCCGCGGCGACATGAACGCCGCCGCCTTCCTGCGGCACCTCGCCACCAGCGGCTTTGAGGGCGAGATCGTGCTCGAGATCAACACCCGCAAGGCCGCCACCAAGGCCGAGCGCGAGGCGGACCTGCGCGAGTCGCTGGAGTTCGCGCGCGAGCACTTCCGGCCGTGATCGCCGCCACCGCCTAGTCTTCGAGCGTGACTTCCACGATCGCGATCATCGGCGTCGGCAACATGGGTGAGGCCGTCCTGGCCGGTCTGCTCAAGGCGGGCCACGCCCCGGAGACGGTCATCGCGGGCGTACGCCGCCCGGAGCGCGCCGCCGAGCTCGCCGCCCAGTACGGCATCGCCGCCCTCGACCCGGTCGAGGCGGCGAGCCGGGCCGACGTGCTCATCCTCGGCGTGAAGCCGTACCAGGTCGTCGACGTCCTCAGCGGCATCTCCGTGCGCCACGACCAGCTCGTGGTCTCGCTGGCGGCCGGCCTCACCACCTCCTCGATCGAGGAGGCCCTGCCCCTCGGCGTCGGTGTCGTGCGGGTCATGCCGAACACGCCCTCCCTCATCGGCGAGGGGATGTCGGTGGTCGCCGCCGGCGCCCACGCGCGCCCGGAGCAGGTCGCCCGGACCGAGGAGATCCTGGCTGCGATCGGACGGGTCGTCACCGTCCCGGAATCGCAGATCGACGCGGCCGCCGCGATCAGCGGCTCCGGCCCGGCCTACGTCTTCTACATCGCCGAGTCGCTCATCGAGGCCGGCGTCCACCTCGGCATGACCCGTGCCGTCGCCACCGAGCTGGTCAACCAGACCCTCGCCGGCTCCTCGCTGATGCTGCGCGAGACCGGGGAGCACCCGGCGGTGCTGCGCGAGAACGTCACCTCGCCCGGCGGCACCACCGCCGCCGCGCTCCGGGTCTTCGAGAACGCCGGCCTGCGAGGCACCCTGCTCGACGCCACCCGTGCCAACCGCGACCGCTCGCGGGAGATCGGCCGCGGCGAGTGACAGGTACCGTCGGCGCCATGGATGCGTGCGTGGGGCGGTCGGCGGTCGTCTACGACGCCGGCCTGGGGGAGTACGACTTCGGCCCCTCCCACCCGATGGCACCCGTGCGGGTCGCGTTGACGATGCGCCTCGCCGGCGACCTCGGCGTCCTCGACCGGCTCGAGGTCGCGCCGGCGCCGATGGGCACCCTCGACCAGCTGGTCACCGTGCACGACCCGCAGTTCATCGAGGCGGTCGAGCGGGCCGGCGCCACCATGCGCCCGGACCTCGACCACGGACTCGGCACCGAGGACAACCCGCTCTTCCCGCAGGTCCACCACGCCAGCGCCCACATCGTGGGGGCCAGTGTCGAGGCCTGCCGACGCGTCTGGGAGGGCGAGAACGTCCACGCCGTCAACCCGATGGGCGGCCTGCACCACGCGATGCCGGGGCGGGCCAGCGGGTTCTGCATCTACAACGACGTCGCGGTCGGCATCCGGTGGCTGCTCGACCACGGTGCGGAGCGGGTCGCCTACGTCGACGTCGACGTCCACCATGGCGACGGGGTCGAGCGGGCGTTCTGGGACGATCCGCGGGTCCTGACGATCAGCCTGCACGAGACCGGGCAGATGCTGTTCCCGGGCACCGGGTTCGCCGAGGACGTCGGCGGGCGCGACGCCCAGGGCAGCGCCGCCAACGTCGCGCTGCCGCCCGGCACCGCCGACCACGGCTGGCTGCGCGCCTTCCACGCGGTCGTGCCCGACCTGCTCCGCGAGTTCAAGCCCGACGTGCTCGTCACGCAGCAGGGCTGCGACTCCCACGCCGAGGACCCGCTCGCCGACCTCATGCTCAGCGTCGACGGCCAGCGCGCCGCCTATCTCGCCTTGCACGAGCTGGCCCACGAGCTCTGCGAGGGCAAGTGGGTCGCGTTCGGCGGCGGTGGCTATGCCGTGGTCGATGTCGTCCCGCGCGCCTGGACCCATCTGCTCGCGATCGCCAGCGGCGTCCCGGTCGAGCCCTGGACCGAGGTTCCGGAGGCCTGGCGCGAGCACGTCCGCGAGCTCGCCGGGGCGGAGGCGCCGCGGCTGATGACCGACGGGAAGATCCCCGCGTACCGGCACTGGGGCGAGGGGTACGACCCGAACACGTGGCTCGACCGGCAGGTCAACGCGACCCGTACGGCGGTCTTCCCGTTGCTGGGTCTCGACCCGCTGCCGTAGGCGCACTTGAACGCCGAAATATGCTGAAGGCAAGGCGACACGCCGATCAAAAGAAATTCCCATCAGTTTCCTCTTCCCCACGAGTCACAGGGGGCACTAATCTCACGCTCAGCGCAGCGTGATGAACATCGGTGGGGAAGCCGATGGCGCGCTGACCAGCTGCCCGAGTGAAAGCGTGGGAAACGATGGCCGCCAACAAGCCCGGTGACATCTCCGACAGCACGTTCCTGACCGTCGCCGAGGTGGCCGCGATGATGCGCGTCTCCAAGATGACCGTCTACCGCCTCGTCCACAGCGGCGAGATGCCGGCCGTCCGCGTCGGCCGCTCGTTCCGTGTCCGCGAGGAGGACGCGAACGAGTACCTGAAGAACTCCTTCTACAACGCCGGCTGATCCGTCAGGTGGGACCGGTCGCCGTCTCGGGCGGCGTACCGATTCCGCTCCCCTTCGTTCTGACCGATAGGCTGGCCCGACCGGTGGAGTCGCATCCGCCGGCGCCGGCGAAGGTCGTCGGTGCAGTTGAAAGGTTGTTCCGTGGGATCTGTCATCAAGAAGCGTCGCAAGCGGATGGCGAAGAAGAAGCACCGCAAGCTGCTCAAGAAGACGCGTGTTGCCCGTCGCAAGCTCGGCAAGTGACGCTCGGATCCTTCTGATCTCGCGTTAGAGCCAGTGGCCAGCGCAGGGCGGGTTGTTCTCGTCACCGGGGTCTCTCGAGACCTCGGGCGCAGGTTTGCGCGCGCTGCCGCGGCTCACCCCAACGTTGATCGGGTGATCGGCGTCGACGTGGTCCCGCCCGGTGGAGACATCGGCGGGATGTCGTTCGTCCGCGCCGACATCCGCAACCCGGTGATCGCCAAGGTGATCGCCAAGGAAGACGTCGACACCGTCGTCCACATGAGCATCATCTCGACGCCCGGCAGTACCGGCGGGCGGACGATGATGAAGGAGCTCAACGTCATCGGGACGATGCAGCTCCTCGCCGCCTGCCAGAAGTCGGCGACGGTCAAGCACCTCGTGGTGAAGTCCACCGCCCACGTCTACGGTGCCAGCAGCCGCGACCCCGCGATGTTCACCGAGACCTCGGAGACCAGGCGCGCCGGTGGCGGCTACGCCAAGGACGTCGCCGAGATCGAGGGCTACGTGCGCGGCTTCGCGCGACGCCGCCCCGACGTCTGCGTGACCACGCTGCGCTGTGCCAACGTCATCGGGCCGAAGGTGCACAGCCCGATGGCCAGCTACCTGCGGATGCCGCTCATCCCGCGCCGGCTCGGCTTCGACCCCCGCCTGCAGTTCCTGCACGAGGCCGACCTGTACGCCGTGCTCGGCCACGCCGTGCGCAGCCAGGTCGCCGGCACCTTCAACGTCGCCGGCGAGGGCGTCATGCCGCTCTCCCAGGTGGTCCGTCGCCTGCAGCGGCCCACGCTCCCGGTGCCTTCCTTCGGGCTCGGCCTGCTCAAGTCGGCCCACGTCGCCCAGGTCTCGCCCGAGCTGCGGGCGCTGCTCACCTACGGTCGCGGCATCGACACCACCCGTACGCGCGACGCCCTCGGCTTCCAGCCGGCCTACTCCACCGCGGCGGCACTGGACGACTTCGCCCGGGACCTGGTGCCGACCGGCGGCCGCACCGATCACGCACTGGCCGCGATCGAGTCCCGGCTGCCGTCAGCTCGCGCCGAGCGCACGCTCCGGGAGGCTCTTGATGGGTGACGCTGAGATCATCCCGATCGGCACCCGTGGCCGCCCCGGTCGTGGCACCGGCCAGGCCCCGTCGGCCGCCGCCCGCGCGCTCGCACGATCCGCGAAGGAGCCGGCGAAGGCGGCCAAGCACGAGCCCGATCCGGCGCCGGACGAGGCCGAGCGGCCGGAGGTCGAGCCCGAGAGCCCGGAGGTCGAGCCCGAGAGCCCGGAGGTCGAGCTTGTCGAGACCCCGACCGCCCCGGTGACCGCGTTCACGCAGGACCGGGGCCCGCTGAGGCACATCCCGCTCGCCGACTGGCAGGCCGCCCTCGACATCGCCGCCCGCGAGGTGTTCGGGGAGCAATGGGAGCCGCAGCTGGCCCACTTCCTGGCCTTCCTGCGCCGCCGGGTGACCGGCGACTATGTCGTCGACGAGTACGGCTTCGACGTCGAGCTCACCCAGCGGTTCCTGGTCAGCCTGCTGCGCCCGATCGCGCAGAAGTGGTTCCGCATCGAGGTCCGCGGCCTCGAGAACGTCCCGGTCGACGGCGGTGCGCTGGTCGTCTCCAACCACTCCGGCACGCTGCCGATGGACGGCCTGATGACCATGGTCATGCTCAACGACCTGACCGGCCGCTCGCTGCGCCCCCTCGGCGCCGACCTCGTCTTCCGCCTCCCGCTCATCGGCTCGATCGCCCGCAAGGGCGGCGCCACCCTGGCGTGCACCGAGGACGCCGAGCGGATGCTCAGCGGCGGGGAGCTGGTCGGTGTGTGGCCCGAGGGCTTCAAGGGCATCGGCAAGCCCTACAGCGAGCGCTACAAGCTGCAGCGATTCGGCCGGGGAGGGTTCGTCTCGGCCGCGCTCCGTACGGGCGTGCCGATCGTGCCGCTCTCGGTGGTCGGAGCCGAGGAGATCTACCCGCTGGTGGGCAACATCCCGGCGCTTGCGAAGGTGCTCGGCGTCCCCTACCTGCCGATCACGCCGTTCTTCCCGCTGCTGGGTCCGCTGGGCATGATCCCGCTGCCGTCGAAGTGGCTGATGGAGTTCGGCGAGCCGATCCGGACCGACGAGTACGAGCCGAGCGCTGCCGACGACCCGATGCTGGTCTTCAACGTGACCGACCAGGTCCGCGAGACGATCCAGCAGACGCTCTACTCGCTGCTGATGCAGCGCCAGTCCGTCTTCCGCTGACTCCGGCGGCCGTGGCCGGGCCCTGCGGCCTCCGTCAGGGGGCCGTGGTCTTCGTCGTGCCGAGCAGGCCGCCGAGCAGGTCGCCGACGCCGTCGGTCACGCCGTTGACGGTGTCACCGAGGCCCTTGACGGTCTCGCCGACCGGGCCGCCCACGGCGTTGCCCAGCCCATCGGTGACGCCCTTGACGGTCCCGCCGACGCCCTTGACCACGCCGTCGAGCGTGCTCGGGTTGGCGGTCGCCTTCGTGGTCTTGCCCTGACCGGCGGAGGTGCCGCCGTTGGAGCCGACCGAGAGCGAGGGCAGCGAGGACGGCAGGACGTTGGCCGGGCCGACGTTGCTCGGGACCGACGGCAGCGCGACCGACGGGCCCGTCGACGTGGTCGTCGATGCCGTGCCGGAGCCCGAGGTCGTGCCCTTCGGCACCAGGGCGGTCGTGAGCGTGTCGATCGTGTGCGCGGTCGCCGAGAGCAGGGTCTCCGGGATCGCGGTGATCGGGTTGCCGGCGCAGGCCGGGCAGAGCTTGCTCGCCGCCGTGTCGATCATCAGCACCGCCTGGGCAGCCTGGGTCAGGGCCTGCTTCGCGCCGTCCGGCAGCAGCGGCTCGAGGACGGTGAGCTGGTCGATGCTGTCGGAGGTGAAGGCGTGCAGCTTCTCGATCGACTCGGCGTCCTGGTTCTGCTGGTAGTTGCTCAGCAGCAGGTCGGAGGCCTTCTTGGCCTGGTCGGAGAACGCGTCGAGCGTCTTGGTGATCTCCTCGACGTCGTCGTCGGAGCCGCGGGAGAGCTGGGCGACCTCGCTGAGGCGCCGGTCCGCGTCGCCGAGGATCGCGGCGCCCTTGCCGCTGTCGCTCGGCGTGAAGCCGGAGCGGACGTTCTCGATCGCGCGCTTGACCGGGTAGAGCGGCTCGCCGGGGAGCGAGCCCTGCGAGGCGATGGCGGTGCCGGCGCTGGCGCCGACGATGGCCAGGGCGGCGATGCCGACGGTGAGGCGGCGCTCGTGCTTGCGGCGCACGGGGCTGTTGCGCACCGTGAGCCGGTCGTTGACAGCGTCGGTGCTGCCGGCGGCGAGCTCGGTCGCGGCGGCGGCCATCAGGCGCTCGCGCAGATCGGCGGAGAAGGCGGGACGGGGCGCGACCTCGGGAGCAGTGCGGAGCGCGGCAGCGAAGCCGGCCAGCTCGGCCAGGTCGGCCGATACCGGTCCGGTGACGGGGTCGCCGCTCAGGGTGCTCTCGACCAGGCGGTCGAACTCCTCAGCGCGGCGGCGCGTGGTGAACGCCGGGCTCATCGCAGTGGTCCTACTCGGGTGAAGTGGGTGGGCGGCGCGGCAGGGGTGGAGCCGCTCCACCTCCCTAACGGGAGCGCGTGTCCCGAGGTTACGGCCCTCAAACGGGTGTTTCCAGTGTCGTGCATCACCCACGCAGCCCTTCCGGCATCAGCTTCGCCAGATTGCGCACGCCGCGGAGCTGGAGTTGCTTCACCGCGCCGTCGCTGCGGCCGAGGACCGCTGCCGTCTCGGCGATCGAGAGTCCCTGGAGGAAGCGCATCACGACGCAGTCGCGCTGCTCGTCCGGCAGCTTGGCGAGCGCCTTGAGGAGCACCTCGTTGGTCAGGCTGGCGAGCACCGCGGACTCGGGGCCCTCGGTCTCGTCGTCGTGCTGGCCCATGTCCTCGGTCGCCATCTCGAGGCGCGTACGACCCGCCTTGAAGTGGTCCGTGGCGAGGTTGCGGGCGATCGTCATCAACCAGGCGCCGAAGTCCTTGCCCTGCCAGCGGAAGCCGGTCATCGAGCGCAGCGCACGGAAGAACGTCTCGGAGGTGAGGTCCTCGGCCAGTGTCGAGGAGCGCGTCCGGTAGTAGAGGAAGCGGTAGACCGCCGTGTGGTAGTGGTCGTACAGCAGGCCGAACGCGTCGGTGTCACCCTTGCGGGCCAGCTCGACCAGGGCGATCAGCCGAGTCCGCTCGGCCGCCGAGACCTCGGAGGAGGCCGCCAGCGCCTCGTCGTCCGGGCCTTCGTCGTCGCCGGGCTCGCGAGGGCGGACGTTGCCGGGATCGCCGCCGTCCTTCTCGGTGGCGGCCTCGGAGTAGAGGATGCCGACCGGGGCGCCTGCGGTCGCCGGCTGCATCAGCAGAGCAGCGACGGCGGCGCGCAATGCGTCGAGTCCGCGCTCAACCTCCGTGCCGTACCGCGGCGTCATCTGGTCCCTCCCCGTCATTCCCCTGGGACGTACGTCACTCTACGTTTCAGTGCAAGGCCTGTCAGGCGACCGCTCGCCATCTGACCCGTTCGGGTCATGTGGATCTGACCGAGTGTCTGACCGGTCCTGGGGTCGATGCAAACCCGTGAGTAACAAGAGCCTGTGCTCGGCGCCGGCGGCGACCGGATCAGCGGCGGCGACCGCGCAGCGCCGAGGCGGCCGCGAGGCCGCCCGCGGCGGCGCCGCCGACCAACCCTGCGGCGAACCCGACACGAGCCGCCTTGCGGCCGGTGCGGTAGTCGCGGATCTGCCAGCCGTTGGCCTTGGCGTGATGGCGCAGCCGGGCGTCGGGGTTGATCGCGGTGGCGTGCCCGACCAGCCCGAGCATCGGCAGGTCGTTGGCGGAGTCGGAGTAGGCCGAGCACACGCTCAGGTCGAGACCCTCGCGAGCGGCGAGCGCCTTGACCGCCTCGGCCTTCGCCGGGCCGTGCAGCATGTCACCGACCAGCTGGCCGGTGTAGACGCCGTCGACATGCTCGGCGACGGTGCCCATCGCCCCGGTCAGGCCCAGGCGGCGGGCGATGATCTGGGCGATCTCGAGGGGAGCGGCGGTCACCAGCCAGACCCGCTCGCCGCGGTCGAGGTGCATCTGCGCGAGCGCGCGCGTACCCGGCCAGATCCGGTCCGCCATCGCCTCGTCGAAGATCTCCTCGCCGACCTCCTGGAGCTCCTGCACCGTGTGGCCGGCGATGAAGCTCAGCGCGGAGTTGCGGGCCGCCTCGACGTGCTCGGGATTCTCCACCCCGACGTAGCGGAAGTACGCCTGCTTCCACGCCGCACCCACGATGTCGCG
The DNA here is from genome assembly GCF_055391535.1 of Nocardioides sp. JCM 18998. Taxonomy (NCBI): domain Bacteria; kingdom Bacillati; phylum Actinomycetota; class Actinomycetes; order Propionibacteriales; family Nocardioidaceae; genus Nocardioides; species Nocardioides sp. JCM 18998. Next base: position 959,361 of record NZ_AP043886.1, on the reverse strand, counting down.
GGTGGTGAAGAACTTGCGCCGGTACAGCCCCCGCGCGAGGTGGAAGATCGAGGCGCCCTGCATCACCGTGTTGTCCACGTCGAAGAAGGCGGCAGCGGTGCTCGCCTGCTCGACCGAGGTGCTCAGCGCGGACTCGACCTCCGCTGCGGCCGCGGACGCCTCCCCGGCGAGCACGGAGCGCCGCTGCAGGTCCTTGCGGCGCAGGTCGTCACGGCGGCGCTGGCGATCGCGAGCGGTGCTCATGCCCGTCACCCTAGGGGACCGGGGCGGCAGTGCGAGCGAGGAACGAGCTCTGGCGCTGGCCGCGAGCGAGGACGTCAGACGCGAAGCGTCGTGGGAGGCCGCTCGGCCGTGGGGGAGACTGTGAGGGTGGTTGCACGCATCACCCTGTACTCCCGTCCCGGCTGTCACCTCTGCGAGGACGCCCGCGCCGTCATCGAGCGGGTCTGCGCCGACCTGGGGGAGAGCTTCGTCGAGCACTCGATCGACGACGATCCGGCGCTGCGGGAGCGGTATGGCGAGGAGATCCCGGTAACACTTGTCGACGGCCGGCAGCACGACTTCTGGCGGGTCGACGAGGCGCGGCTGCGCTCGGCGCTCACCTGATTGCCACCAGACGGACCCGGTGAAGGGCCCAGTGAAGGGCCGGGTGAAGGTCCCGGCCGGGTCCGGCTCGGTTTGTTCTCACGTTCACAAACTCCTACAGTGATCGGGCCGCTGGGCGAACCCGGGCTGTCACGAGCCCCCGTCCACGGCGTGGCACTAGAGAGCGCATCCTGTGACGGCACGAAGCAGCGACAGCACCCGGGAGATCCCGGAGGCGACCGTGGCCCGGCTCCCGGTCTACCTGCGCGCGCTCGTCGCGCTCGGGGATCAGCAGATCAGCGTCTGCTCCAGCGAGGAGCTGGCCTCCGCGGCCGGGGTCAACTCCGCCAAGCTGCGCAAAGACCTCTCCTACCTGGGCTCCTACGGCACCCGCGGCGTCGGGTACGACGTCGACTACCTGCGCTACCAGATCGCCCGGGAGATCGGCGGCACCCAGGACTGGCCCGTCGTCATCGTCGGCATCGGCAACCTGGGCCACGCGCTGGCCAACTTCTCCGGCTTCCGCAGTCGCGGCTTCCGCGTCGTCGGCCTGCTCGACGCCGATCCCGCGATGGCGGAGAAGAGCGTCGCGGGCATCCCCGTACGCCCCTTCGCCGACCTGCCGGCGATCGCCACCGAGCACGGCGTCGCGATCGGCGTCATCGCGGTCCCGGCGCTGGCCGCACAGGGCGTCGCCGACGCGCTCGTCGCCGCCGGCATCACCAGCATCCTCAACTTCGCCCCGATCGTGCTCTCGGTCCCCGAGGGCGTCGACGTCCGCAAGGTCGACCTCTCCATCGAGCTCCAGATCCTGGCGTACCACGAGCAGCGGAAGGCGGTGCAGGCGCTGTGAGCAAGCGAAGCGAGCGAACCAGCCCATACCGTGCGACATGTGCCTCCTGCGCGCCCGGAGCGCGGTGCCGCATGCCCTGGGGAGGACGGGCATGAGCATTCTGGTCGTCGGTATCTCTCACAACTCGGCGCCGGTCCAGCTCCTCGAGCAGCTCGCGATCGACAACGACGGGCTGCAGAAGCTGGTCCAGGACGTCGCGCACTCCGAGCACGTCACCGAGGCCGCGGTCATCGCGACGTGCAACCGGCTCGAGGTCTACTCCGATGTCGACCGCTTCCACGGCTCGGTCGAGCAGCTCTCCCGCCTCCTGGTCGAGCGCGCCGATCTCACGGTCGAGGACGTCCTCCCGCACCTCTACGTCCACTACGACGACGGCGCGGTCTCGCACCTGTTCAAGGTGACCGCCGGTCTCGACTCGATGGCGGTCGGCGAGAGCCAGATCCTCGGCCAGGCGCGAGCCGCGCTCCAGCTCGGCCAGGAGCTCGGCACCGTCGGCCCCGCCCTCAACACGCTCTTCCAGCAGGCCCTGCGGGTCGGCAAGCGCAGCCACGCCGAGACCGACATCGACAAGGCGGCCCCCTCGCTGGTGACAGCAGCGCTCGAGCGCGCCCGTGACACCGTCGGCGAGGTCCCCGGCCTGCGCGTCGTGGTGCTGGGTGCCGGCGCCATGGCCGGCCTCGCCACCGCCACCGTCTCCCGGATGGGCGCCGGGGAGGTCGTCGTGCTCAGCCGCACCGCCGAGCGCGCCGACCGGCTCGCGACCGAGTACGGCGCCCGTGCCGCCTCGATCGGCGCCCTCGCCGACGAGGTCGCCCGTGCCGACGTCGTGATCGCCTGCGCCGGTGCCCGCGGCCATCTCGTCACGCCCGAGATGATCGGCGACCGACCCGTCGCCCTCATCGACCTCGCACTCACCCGCGACATCGACCCCGCCTGCGACGAGGTCCCCGGCGCCGACCTGATCGACCTGGCCACCCTCGCCACCGACCTGCACGCCTCCGAGGCCGGCCAGGAGGTGGTGGCCGTACGCGGCATCGTCTCCCAGGAGGTGACGGCGTTCCTCGCGGCCCGCCGCCAGGCCCAGGTCACCCCGACCGTCGTCGCACTGCGCACGATGGCGACCAACGTGGTCGAGGCCGAGATGGCCCGCCTCGACGGCCGTCTGCCCGGGCTCGACGCCGCCACCCGCGACGAGGTGCTCCGCGCCGTGCGCCGGGTCGCGGACAAGCTGCTCCACGAGCCGACCGTCCGGGTCAAGGAGCTGACCAACGAGGGCGGCGCCATCTCGTACGAGCGCGCCCTGGCCGAGCTCTTCGCCCTCGACCCGCAGGCCGTCACCGCCGTCACCCGACCCGGCATCGGGGAGGTCGCCGAATGAGCGCCCCGCGTCCCGCCCTTCGTCTGGGCACCCGTCGCTCCCAGCTGGCGATGACCCAGTCCGGGCACGTCGCCGACATGATCCGCGCCCGCGGGCACCAGGTCGAGCTGGTCGTGATCGTCTCGGAGGGCGACCTCACCCAGGCGGCCGGCACCCCGATCACGAGCTCGACCCCGACCGGCGTCTACGTCAGCGCCCTGCGCGACGCGCTGCTGGCCGACGAGATCGATCTCGCCGTGCACTCGCTCAAGGACCTGCCGACCTACCCGCACGACGGCGTCGCCCTCCCGGCGATCCCGCCGCGCGAGGACCCCCGCGACGTGGTCGTCGCCCGCGACGGTCTCACCCTCGCCGAGCTGCCCGCGGGCTCCCGCGTCGGCACCGGCTCGCCGCGCCGGGCGGCCCAGCTGCACGCCCTCGGCCTCGGCCTGGAGATCAGCGGGGTGCGCGGCAACGTCGACACCCGGATCGGCAAGGTCACCAGCGGCGCGTTCGACGCGGTCGTGCTGGCCCGGGCCGGCATGGCCCGGATCGAGCGGACCGCCGAGATCACCGAGGTGCTCGACCCGCTGCAGGTGCTTCCCGCCCCCGGGCAGGGTGCGCTCGCGGTCGAGTGCCGGAGCGACGACGCCGAGCTGCTCGCGCTGCTCGGTGCGCTGGACGACGCGCCCACCCGCGCTGCGGTCACCGCCGAGCGCGCGGTGCTGTCGACCCTCGAGGGCGGCTGCGCCGCCCCCATCGGTGCCCTCGGCGAGGTCGTCGAGGGTGAGGACGGCGCGGAGCTGTGGCTGCGCGCGGTGGTGCTGTCGGCCGACGGTGCGGTGGCGATCCGCCGCTCCGCCTCCGGCCCGGTCGCGGATGCGGCCGGCGTGGGGGAGCGGCTGGCGCAGGAGATGCTCGCGGACGGGGCCGCTGAGCTGTGACGTACGACGTGATGGACATGGGCAGCGGCGCATCCGGTGTCGAGGCTCCCGAGCAGGAAATGGTGCACAGGGCATGAGCAACAAGAGCCCCAAGAGCGGGCAGAGCGAGCTGGGCTGGGTGTCGTTCGTCGGCAGCGGGCCGGGTGACCCCGACCTGCTGACGATCCGGGCGGTCGAGCTGATCCGCCAGGCGGACGTGGTCGTCACCGAGGCCCCCGAGCACGCCGGCCTGGTCCGCGCGCTGCTGGGCCTCACCGAGGAGTCCGAGGGCGGACCCGAGTTCGTCGACGGTGGCTTCGGCGAGGACGGCCAGCCACTCACCCACGCCGCGCGTGCCAAGGTCGTCGTCAAGCACGCCAAGAAGGGCGGCCAGGTGGTCCGCCTCATGGTCGGCGACCCGTTCCTCTACGCCTCGGGGCCGGAGGAGGCGCAGGCCTGCGCCAAGGCCGGCATCGGCTTCGAGATCGTCCCCGGCGTCTCCTCGGTCACCGCGGTCCCGGCCTACGCCGGCATCCCGCTGACGACCAAGGACCATCGCGAGGTCGCCGTGGTGACCTGCGGCGAGAAGGTCGACTGGGCCCGCTACGGCGACGAGCGCACCCTCGTCCTGCTCTCGGGCGTCGGCCTGATCGGCGAGATCGCCGCCGAGCTCATCGCCGCCGGCCGCAAGCCCGAGACCCCTGTCTCGGTCACCCGCGTCGGCACCACCACCGAGCAGGCCACCCTGACCTCGACGCTGGCCGGCATCGCCGCCGACGTCCGCGCCGCCCGGATCGCCCCGCCGGCGATCATCGTGGTCGGCAAGGTCGTCGACCTGCGCGACGCACTGTCCTGGTTCGAGACCAAGCCGCTCTTCGGCTGGCGCGTCCTCGTGCCGCGCACCAAGGAGCAGGCCCCGGCCCTCTCCCAGCGGCTGCGTGCCTACGGCGCGGTGCCCGAGGAGGTGCCGACCATCTCGGTCGAGCCGCCGCGGAACCCCCTCCAGATGGACAAGGCCATCCGCGGCCTCGTCGAGGGCCGCTACGAGTGGATCGCCTTCACCTCGGCCAACGCGGTCAAGGCGGTCAAGGAGAAGTTCGACGAGTACGGTCTCGACGCGCGTGCCTTCTCCGGCCTCAAGATCGCGGCTGTCGGCGACAAGACCGCCGCGACGCTGCTCGAGTGGGGCCTGCGCCCCGACCTGGTGCCGGACGCCGAGAACCAGTCCGCCGCCGGCCTGCTCGACGTGTGGCCGGAGTTCGACGAGGTGATCGACCCGATCAACCGCGTCTTCCTGCCGCGCGCCGACATCGCGACCGAGAACCTCGTCGCGGGGCTCATCGACCTCGGCTGGGAGTGCGACGACGTCACCGCGTACCGCACCGTCCGGGCCGCCCCGCCGCCGGCGCCGACCCGCGACGCGATCAAGACGGGCAAGTTCGACGCTGTCGTCTTCACCTCGTCCTCGACCGTGCGCAACCTGGTCGGCATCGCCGGCAAGCCGCACGCCTCGACGATCATCGCCGCGATCGGACCCGCCACCGCGAAGACCGCGGAGGAGCACGGCCTGCGGGTCGACGTCCTCGCCGCGTCCCCGTCGGTGGAGGCGCTCACCGAGGCGCTCGCCGACTTCGGCGCCGCGCGCCGGGTCGCGATGCTGGAGTCCGGCCAGCCGGTCACCAAGCCGAGCGAGCGCAAGCCGACCGGTCGGCGTGCGCGAGCCAAGTAGTCGCCGGGGTCTCGATACGCCCCTCGTTCCTCGGGGCTACTCGACCAGCGGTTGTCGGTCGAGGAGGCCCGAGGGCAGCGATCTCGGAGGTCGAGTAGCGAGCCAGCGATCTCGGAGGTCGAGTAGCGAGCGCCAGCGAGCGTATCGAGACCCGTATCGAGACCCGTCCGGACACCAGCACAGCCGATCGGAGAAGCAGATGACACAGATCCAGCGACCCGTTGTCCGTCCGCGTCGGCTGCGTGCCACCCCGGCGCTGCGCCGTCTGGTCGCCGAGACCTCCGTCGAGGCGCGCCAGCTGGTGCTGCCCGTCTTCGTACGGGAGGGCATCGACACGCCGGTCCCGATCAGCTCGATGCCGGGCGTCGTGCAGCACACCCGCGACTCGCTCAAGGCCGCCGTCACCGAGGCGGCCGAGCTGGGCATCGGTGGCGTGATGCTCTTCGGCGTGCCGGCGTCGAAGGACGCCACGGGCTCCGGCGCGATCGACCCCGACGGCATCCTCAACGTCGCCATCGCCGACTGCGTCGCGGAGGTCGGTGACGCGCTGCCCGTCATGGCCGACCTGTGCCTCGACGAGTTCACCGACCACGGCCACTGCGGCGTCCTCGACGCCCGCGGCCGCGTCGACAACGACGCCACCCTGGAGCTGTACGCCGAGATGGCGCGCGTCCAGGCCGCGGCCGGCGTCACCGTCGTGGGCCCGTCGGGGATGATGGACGGCCAGGTCGGCGTGATCCGCTCGGCCCTCGACGCCGCCTCGCACGAGGACGTCGCGATCCTGGCCTACTCCGCCAAGTACGCCTCCGCCTTCTACGGCCCGTTCCGCGAGGCCGTCGACTCCTCGCTCCAGGGCGACCGGCGCACCTACCAGCAGGACCCGGCCAACGGACTCGAGGGCGTGCGGGAGGCGCTGCTCGACATCGAGCAGGGCGCCGACATGGTGATGGTGAAGCCGGGCCTGCCCTACCTCGACGTGCTGCGCCAGGTCCGCGACGCGGTCGACGTCCCGGTCGCCGCCTACAACATCTCCGGTGAGTACTCCATGGTCGAGGCCGCCGCCGAGCGCGGCTGGATCGACCGCGAGGCCGCGATCATCGAGTCGCTGACGGCGTTCCGCCGCGCGGGCGCTGACATCGTGCTGACGTACTGGGCGACCGAGGCGGCACGGCTCCTCGGTCGCTGATCCTTCCCCTCCCGAGCGTCGGGCGAGGCGGGTCCGGCGCCCGACTGTGGCGGACGGACCGAACGGGGCCCGAAGCGGGCGCTTGCGAGCGTTACGCCCACAGTGCCTCTTCCCCGTGCTTCGCTCGTATGCCCGCGAGGGTCCCGGGCGGGCCGGCCGCCGCAGGCGGTCGAGGAGTCAGAAAATGTGGGTCGAGTGGTCATTCTCGACCCGCGACAAGTGACCTCTCGACCCGCGAGAAGTGACCTCTCGGCGTGCTACTTCGAGCCGCCGAGGAGCCCCCCGAGCAGGCCGGTGAGGAGACCGGTGAGGCCGGAGACCACGTCGGTGACGGCCTTCTCCGCCTGCGGGAGCGTCTTGCCGGTGAGCTGGTTGACGCAGGTGGTGAGCGCGTCGGGGACGGCTGTCGCGGGGTTGGAGACGCCCTTGCTGATGAGGGCCTGGGTGCAGACCTGGGTGAGCTCGGCGACCGAGGCGACCGTGTCGGTGACCGCCTGGACCGGCTTCTCGATCGCCTTGGTGATCGGCTCGGCCGGGTCGGCGCTCTTGGACGGCTTCGACGACGGGGTTGCGGCCGGGGTGGCCGCCTCGCTCGTGGACGTCGAGGTCGGGGTCGGCGTCGAGGCAGCGCGGGTCGGCGCCGCCTGGTGCTCGGTGTGCTTCTTCGCGTGCTTGGGGCCCAGGTAGGTCGACGGGGTCAGGTAGGCCGCCGGGATCGTGTAGTTGGGCACCGAGGAGTAGTCGCCGGCGAGGTAGGCGTTGGCGACGCCGAGCACCGTGTCCACGTACGACTGGCTGTGGTTGTAGCGGTAGACGGCCCGCTCCTCGCCGGCCATGGTCGACAGGTCGTCACTGCCCGAGCAGAGGTAGACGGCGGCCGCGAGGGCGGCGTCGTTGATGTCCTGCGGGTTGCGCTTGCCGTCGCCGTCGGCGTCCACGCCGACGACCGACCAGGTCGAGGGGATGAACTGCATCGGGCCGACCGCGCGGTCGTAGCTCTGGTCGTGGTCGTAGGAGCCGCCGTCGGTGTCGGCGATCGCGGTGGTGCCGCCGGACCCGTCGAGCACGGGGCCGAGGATGCCGGGGGTGGCGATGCCCTGCGTGGTGAGGGTGTTGCCGTCGGCGCGGCCGTGGTTCGACTCGATCCGGCCGATCGCGGCGAGCAGCTGCCAGGAGAGGTTGCAGGTCGGGTCGGCCTTGTCGATGACGCTCGCGGCGCGCTGGTAGGCGGCCAGGGCGGCGGCCGGGATGCCGGAGCTGTCGGCGCTGGCGATGATCTGCTGTGCCTGCCCCGGGGCGACCGAGGTGCCGGTGCCGGTGGCGGGACTGCCGACCGTGGCCGGGGCGTCGATCGCGTCCGCGGGCACGGTCGTGCCGCCCGTGCTCGACTGCGGCGTGCCGGTGGCCTCGGCGGAGCCGGCGCCCAGGCCGGTCAGGCTGATGGTCCAGGCCGCGGACAGCGCGGCCAGCGGCACGAGCGCGGCGGCCTTCTGGGCCTTGCCGAAACGAGCGGTCATCTCACTTCTCCCTACTCCGTCGCACGGGTTCGTACGACTGCGTGCTCCCTCACGTGATCGGCCCAACGAGACTACCCACGGGTTAGTTACGCTCGTCACGTTTTCTGGGACGGTTCCCCGAAGGGCGCTCCTCATATCCAGGAGACGCCCGCTCGGAGCGGTCATGAAGCCCTTTGCGCCATGTCTGCCCGATCGATACGGGGCGATGGCCCGGTTGGGCGGCTCTCAGGTTGCTGAGTGACAATGACGCGGTGTCCTACGACCCGCTCGGCTCCCTACCCGCTTCCGAGGCGCTCTTCGCGCGCGCGAAGGCGGTGACGCCGGGCGGGGTGAACTCTCCGGTGCGAGCGTTCAACGCGGTCGGCGGCACGCCGCGCTTCATCCGCTCCGCTCAGGGCGCCTGGCTCACCGACGTGGACGGCAATCGCTACGTCGACCTGATCTGCTCCTGGGGTCCGATGCTCCTGGGCCACCAGCACCCCGAGGTGATGGCCGCGGTGAGCGCGGCGATCGCCCGCGGCACCTCGTACGGCACCCCGACCGAGCCCGAGGTCGAGCTCGCCGAGGAGCTGGTCCGGCGCGCCCCGGTCGAGGAGGTCCGCTTCGTCTCCAGCGGCACCGAGGCGACCATGTCCGCGATCCGCCTGGCCCGCGGCTTCACCGGCCGCGACGTGGTGATCAAGTTCGCCGGCAACTACCACGGCCACGTCGACTCGCTGCTGGCCTCGGCCGGCTCCGGCCTGGCCACGTTCGCCGTCCCGGGCACCCCCGGCGTCCCGGCGAGCAGCACCGAGCTCACGATGGTGCTGCCGTACAACGACCGGGCCGCCGTCGAGGCCGCCTTCGCCGAGCACGGCGAGCGGATCGCCTGCCTCATCACCGAGGCCAGCCCCGGCAACATGGGCGTCGTCCCGCCGCTGGTGGAGAACGGGGTGGGCTTCAACGCCTTCCTGTCCGAGATCTGCACCCGGCACGGCGCGCTCTTCATCTCCGACGAGGTGATGACAGGCTTCCGGGCCAGCCGCGAGGGTCACTGGGGCCTCGACGGCAAGGTCGAGGGCTGGACGCCCGACCTGGTCACCTTCGGCAAGGTGATGGGCGGCGGCTTCCCGGCCGCCGCGTTCGGCGGTCGCGCCGACGTGATGCGCCGGCTCAGCCCGGAGGGCCCGGTCTACCAGGCCGGCACCCTGGCGGGTAACCCGATCGCCACCACCGCCGGCCTGACCACCCTGCGCCTGGCCACCGACGACGTCTATGCCCACATCGCGAAGGCCGCCGAGGCGGTGAAGAGCGCTGCGAGCGCGGCGCTCACCGAGGCGGGCGTGGCCCACGTCGTGCAGAGCGCGGGCACCATGTTCTCGATCTTCCTCGACGATCGGCCGGTGACCGACTTCGACGGCGCGAAGCGCACCGACGAGAAGGCGTACGCCGCCCTCTTCCACAGCATGCTCGACCAGGGCGTCTACCTGCCGCCGAGCGCGTACGAGGCGTGGTTCCTCTCCTCGGCGCACGACGACCAGGCCGTCCAGCAGATCATCGACGCCCTGCCGGCAGCGGCTCGCGCCGCCGCGAGGGTCTCGACAGGCTCGATCACCGAGACGGGCTCGACCACCGAGCGCTCGACCACCGAGGAGAAGACCCAGTGAGCTCCGCGTCCTCCGAGACGATCGTCCACCTGCTGCGGCACGGTGAGGTGCACAACCCCGAGGGCATCCTCTACGGCCGCCGCGACGGGTTCCACCTCTCCGAGCTCGGCCTGAAGATGGCCGACCGGGTCGCGGAGGTCATCGGCGGGCGCGACATCACGCACATCCGCTGCAGTCCGCTGGAGCGGGCCCAGGAGACGGCGCGGCCGCTGGCCACGGCCCGCGAGCTCGAGATCGTCACCGACGCCCGGGTGATCGAGAGCGAGAACTGGTTCGAGGGCAAGCGGTTCAGCCCCGGGGACAACGCGCTGCGCCACCCGAGCGCCTGGGTGAAGCTGTGGAACCCGCTGCGGCCCAGCTGGGGCGAGCCGTACAAGGCGATCGTCGAGCGGATGATGGCCGCCGTGCACGACGCGCGGATCGCGGCCGAGGGCCACGAGGCCGTCGTCGTCTCCCACCAGCTGCCGATCTGGACCACCCGCCTGGCCGCGGAGAAGAAGAGCTTCCTGCACGACCCGCGCAAGCGGCAGTGCACGCTGTGCTCGCTGACGTCGTTCCACTTCGTCGGCGACCGGCTCGAGCGGGTCTCCTACAGCGAGCCCGCCGGCGACCTGATCCCGGAGAAGGACCGGCGCGCGCCGTTCTCCGCGGGTGACGCTCCCGAGGAGCTGCGTCCCTGACATGCTCCACCGCCTCTTCCCCCACCCTCGTCGTCGGTCCGCACTGGCCGTAGCGCTCGTGGCACCCCTCGTGGCGCTGCTCGCGGGCTGCGGCCTGGAGGGCACCAACCCGGGCGGCTTCATCTCGGGCAACGGCCAGGTGAGCACGTACGCCGAGGCCGACCGTGGCGACCCCGTCGCCCTCTCCGGCGACCTGCTCGACGGCAGCACCTTCGACCCGGCCTCGACGGCCGGCAAGGTCACCGTGGTCAACGTCTGGGGCTCCTGGTGCGGTCACTGCCAGATCGAGGCGCCGTTCCTGCAGGAGGCGCACGAGAAGCTCGGCGACCAGGTCGCCTTCCTCGGCATCGACATCCGGGACTCGGCGTCGGCGTCGGCGTCGGCGTTCGAGCAGTCGTACGGCATCACGTACCCGTCGCTGTACTCGTACGACTCCAAGGTGCTGCTCTCCTTCCCGCGCAACCGCGCGCCCGGCTCCACCCCGGTCACCTACGTGCTGGACACCAAGGGCCGGGTCGCGGCGATGATCCGCGGCCAGGTGCCCTCGACGCTCACCCTCACCGAGACCGTGGCGTGCGTGCAGGACCCCAACGGCCAGGGGTGCCAGAACGGTGAGTAGCTGGTTCTCCGAGACCGCGGGCTCGGGCTCGCTGGTGCTGGCGATCCCGGTCGCGCTGATCGCCGGGCTGGCGTCGTTCCTGTCGCCCTGCGTGCTGCCGATGCTGCCCGGCTACCTCTCGTACGCCACCGGACTCTCCGGCGCCGAGCTCGCCGCCGGCGACGTCCGGCGCAGCCGGATGCTGCTCGGGTCGATGCTCTTCGTGCTCGGCTTCTCCGTCGTCTTCGTCGCGCTCGGCGTGGCCACCGGCAGCCTCGGCTTCTGGTACATCGAGCACAAGGTCGTCGTCGACCGGGTGCTGGGCGTCTTCACCATCCTGATGGGCCTCGCCTTCATCGGGGTGGTGCCGTGGCTGCAGCGCGACGTCCGGGTGCACAGGGTGCCGGCGGTGGGACTCCTCGCCGCGCCCCTGCTCGGCTTCCTGTTCGGCCTCGGCTGGACCCCGTGCGTCGGCCCGACGCTGGGCGTCATCGACGGGCTCGCCGCCACGTCCGGCACGGCTGCGCGCGGCGGCGTGCTGCTGGCGTTCTACTCCCTCGGACTCGGGCTGCCGTTCATCGTCTTCGCGGTGCTGTGGCGCCGTGCGCTCGGTGCGCTGGCGTTCCTGCGCCGCCACCAGCGCTGGGTCACCCGCGTCGGCGGCGTGATGCTGATCGTGGTCGGTCTCGCGCTGCTCACCGGCTGGTGGCAGTACAGCCTCGACTGGCTGCAGATCAACCTCGTCGACCACTGGTCTGGAGTGAACCTGTGACCGATCTCGACAAGCCGACGCTGGCACCCCAGCGACCCTCGGCGCCGACGGTCCGCGAGATGACGGCGCGCGAGCTGGCCCGCTGGGCGTGGCGCCAGCTCACCTCGATGCGCACCGCGCTGATCCTGCTCCTCCTGCTCGCGATCGCGGCCGTGCCGGGCTCGCTGATCCCGCAGGAGAACATCGACTCGGTCAAGGTCACCAACTGGCAGGCCGCGCACACCACGCTGACGCCGATCTACCGCCGCCTCGGCCTGTTCGACGTCTACGGCGCGCCGTGGTTCGCCGCTGTCTACGTCCTGCTGATGATCTCGCTGATCGGCTGCATCGTGCCGCGCCTGGCCGTCTACTGGCGCGGCCTGCGGGCCCAGCCGCCGGCCGCGCCGCGCAACCTGCTGCGGATGCCGGACGCGACCTCGTACACGACCTCCGAGAGCGTCTCCGAGGTGACGTCGCGCGCCGAGGCGCTGCTGCGGCGGAAGCGGTACCGGCTGCGCCGGGTCTCGACAGGCTCGACCTCCGACCGCTCGACCTCCGCGGGCATCGGCGAGGTCGCCGCTGAGCGGGGCTTCCTGCGCGAGGCCGGCAACCTGCTCTTCCACTGCGCCGTGATCGTGGTGCTGGTGGGCTTCGCTGTCGGCTCCCTGTTCGGCTACAAGGGCGGCGTCATCGTCCTGGTCGGCGACCAGTACGGCTTCTCCAACGAGCTCACCCAGTACGACGACTTCGCTCCCGGCAGCCTCTTCAAGAGCGGCCAGCTCAACTGGTTCAACCTTCACATCCACGACTTCCACGTCGACTGGCTGACGTCGGGTCCGCGGCAGGGGATGGCGAAGGGCTTCAAGTCCCAGATCCAGTACCAGGATGGACCCGACAGCGCGACCAAGACGTACGACCTCGAGGTCAACCACCCGCTCGACATCGGGGGCACCGAGGTCTTCCTGATCGGCCACGGCTACGCCCCGGAGATCACCGTCCGTGACGGTGACGGCAACGTCACCTACTCCGGCCCGACGATCTTCCTGCCGGAGAACCAGAGCTTCCTCTCCTTCGGGGTGGTCAAGCCGCCCGCCGGCCAGATCTCGATGCAGGGCCTGTTCTACCCGGCCGAGGTCACCCTCGGCGGGGTGCCGCAGAACATCACCGGCGACATCGGCGACGGCTCGGCCGCGATGCTCTCCCTCCAGGTCTGGAAGGGCGACAACGGCATGACCGAGAGCGAGCAGTCGGTCTACACCCTCGACACCTCGCGGATGAAGAAGGTCAACGACACCGGCGGTCGGGCCTTCAACCTGCGGGTCGGAGACACTGCGGATCTTCCCGGCCACCTGGGCACGGTCACGTTCGACGGCATCGACCGCTGGAACAAGCTGCAGATCAGCCAGACCCCGTTCAAGCACGTCGCCCTCGGCGGTGTCAGTCTGGCCCTGCTGGGCCTGATGGGGTCGCTCTTCATCCGTCCGCGAAGGGTCTGGGTTCGTGCCCGGGAGACGGCGGATGGCACCCTGGTGGAGGTCGCCGTCCTCGACCGCTCCGGCAACGACGAGGTCGACGCCGTGGTCTCCGGCCTGGTGGCACAGCTGCAGGGCCGCACAATGGAGGAAGATTCATGAGCGTTCACGAGTGGGAGCTGCTGAGCAACCGCGCCATCGCCACGGCGGCGGTGCTCTACTTCCTGGCGCTGCTGAGCCACCTGGTGGAGTGGTCCGCGCTGATCGGGCGGCGTCGGGCGGGGCGCGCGATCGCTGGCCGTACGGCCGACGCGACGGTGCTTGTCGGGTCGGGACCGGTCTCCTCACTCGAGGGGCCCGACGCGGTCGAGGCACAGGTCGACGACGCTGGGGCCGACGACTCTGGGGCCGACGACTCTGGGGCCGACGACGCCGAGGACCGCTCGGAGCGGGTCGCCATGTTCGGTCGCCTGGGCTACCTGCTGACCTGCATCGCCGCGCTCGCGCACCTCGTCGCCGTGGTCTCCCGTGGCCTCGCCGCGCACCGGGTGCCGTGGGGCAACATGTACGAGTTCACCGTCACCGGCACCTGCATCGTCGCGCTCGCCTACGTCCTGCTCTACGCCCGGCTGAAGCTCGCCTGGATGGCCCCGGCCGTCGTCGGCTTCGTCCTGGTCGTCCTGATGGTCGGCGTGCTGGCGCTCTACGACCCGGTCGAGCCGTTGACCGAGGCGCTCAACTCGTACTGGCTGGTCATCCACGTCTTCGCCGCCTCGCTGGCGACCGGCGCGTTCACCCTGGGCGGGATCGCCTCGATCATCTACCTGATCAAGCGCCGTCGCCCCGACACCACCAGCGGCTGGATGTCGCGCGTGCCGGCGCTCGCCACGCTCGACCGGACCGCCTACCGGATCCACGCCTTCGGCTTCGTGCTGTGGACCTTCGCGGTCCTCATCACCGGCCCGATCTGGGCCCACCAGGCCTGGGGCTCCTACTGGAACTGGGACCCCAAGGAGGTCTGGGCGTTCATCACCTGGGTCGTCTACGCCGGCTACCTCCACGCCCGCGCCACGGCCGGCTGGAAGGGCCGCAACGCCGCGATCCTGGCGGTCGTCGGCCTGGCCACGCTGTGGTTCAACTTCATCGGCATCAACTACTTCTCCACGACGTCGCAGCACTCGTACGCGGGCCTTCCGGACCACGCGCCGACTCGGGTCGTCACGCACACCGCCGGTACGGTGACCGCGTGAAGGAGTTCGTCGTCTACACCCTGCTGCGACTGGTCCTCCTGGCCGCCACGTTCGCGATCGTCGCCGGGATCTGGGCCGCCTTCGCCGGCAACCTCGACTGGGTCGTGGTGCTGGTGATCTCGCTCGTCGTCAGCGGGCTCGCCTCGTACAAGCTGCTCAACGGACCGCGCGCGGCGTTCGCCCACCGGGTCGAGGAGCGCGCCGCCCGTACGGTCACCGCGTTCGAGGAGATGAAGGCCAAGGAGGACGCCGAGCAGCCGGCCAACAAGGGCACCGAGGACTGATCCTCGACCCTCAGGGCATAGGGTCCTGGGCTGTGGCAACACCTGCACAGTGGCTCGAAGGGGCTCGGCCCCGCACCCTCCCCGCGGCGATCAGCCCCGTCCTGGCCGGTAGCGGCGTCGCCGCCTACCTCGGCGGGTTCTCCTGGTGGCGGGCTCTGCTCGCGCTGGTGGTGAGCCTGGCGCTCCAGGTCGCGGTCAACTACGCCAACGACTACTCCGACGGCATCCGCGGCACCGATGACGAGCGCGTCGGCCCGCTGCGGCTGACCGGGTCCCGGCTCGCCACGCCGGCCGCGGTCAAGCGGGCGGCGTTCCTGGCGTTCGGCGTGGCCGGCGTGGCCGGCCTGGCGCTGGCCGCCGCCACCGCCTGGTGGCTGGTGCTCGTCGGCGTCCTGTGCGTGCTCGCCGCCTGGTACTACACCGGCGGCTCGCGGCCCTACGGCTATGCCGGACTCGGCGAGGTGATGGTCTTCGTCTTCTTCGGCCTGGTCGCGGTGGTCGGCACCGTCTACGTGCAGACCCAGACCTGGGAGTGGGCGGCGCTGTGGGCGGCCGTCGGGATCGGCGCGCTCGCCTGCGCGATCCTGGTCGCCAACAACCTGCGCGACATCCCGACCGACCGGGTCGCGCAGAAGCTGACGCTCGCCGTACGCCTCGGCGACGGCGGCACCCGTGCCCTCTACGTCGCCCTGATCGCCGTCGCGGCGCTCGCGGTCGTGGCCGTCGCTGCCAGCACCAGCTGGTGGGCGCTGATCGGCCTCGGCTTCCTCGTGGTGGCGCTGCAGGGTGCCCGGATCGTGCGCGGCGGCGCCGCCGGGCCCGCGCTCATCCCGGTGCTGCAGAAGACCGGCGTCGCCGAGCTGCTGTGGGCGCTGCTGGTCGCGGTGCCGCTCTTCATCGCCTGAGGGAGCCTCAGGCGGCCACGCGCTGGGGGAGTGCGTCGAGGTAGCGCTGGGCGGCGTCGGTGGCCGGCCTGAGCAGGGCCGCGGCGACGGCGATGATCGCGGCGATCAGCAGCCAGCCCGTCGCTCCCCACGTCATGGCCAGCCAGGTGTAGGCGGCCGGCGCCCAGACCGTGCCGAGCGTGTTGCCGAGGTTGGCGACGCCCTGGTACTCGCCGCGGCGGCGCGGATCGGAGAGCTCGGCCTGGATGCCCCATCCGCCCGCGGACTGGAACAGCTCGGCCCCGGTGACCGTGACGTGACCGATCCACACGAGCGCGATCGTCAACCAGCCGGTGGTGTCGTGGGTGACGAGCACGATGCCGCAGGAGATCACGAAGCAGGCGGCGCCGCGTCGTTCGGCGCGGACGGAGGTGGCCACGTCGTTGACGCCGCGGGCGGCGGCCACCTGGAGCAGCACGGCCAGCACCGTGTTGGTGCCGAAGAGCCAGGCCAACAGCACCCGCGGGGCGTCGGTCTCGGTGACCAGCCACAGCGGGATGACCACGTTGAGCAGGACCTGGTGGGTGGCGAGCACCCCATCGAGGAACGTCGCGGCGAGGAAGCCGCGGTTGCGCAGCGCGGCGCCGCCGGTGAGCTCCTCGAGCGCCGACTCGTGGTCGTGGTCGCCGCGCTCGGCGACCTTCGGGAGCCGGGAGACCCAGAACGTGTTCGCCAGCAGGATCACCGCAGTGAGGATCGGCACCCCCTCGACGAGGTGATCCTCGTGTGCGGCGAGGGCCAGGCCGCCGGTGAGTGCGCCGAACGTGTAGCCCACGTTGCGGGCGGCACGCAGGTACGCCAGCGACCGCACCCGGCCCTCCCGGGGGAAGACGGCGAAGCGGTAGGCGTTGCGGCCCGACCGCATCCAGGTCTGGGCGAGCTCGAGCGCCACGGTGACGGCCACGTACGCCGCGAAGTCCTGCGCCGCGAGCCAGGAGGCGAAGAGCAGCGCCTCGAGCAGGGAGCCGACGATCCAGGTCCGCCGGGTGCCGAACGCGTCGGCGGCCCGTCCCAGAGGCACCGAGGCGAGGAACGTCGCGACACCGGCGATCGTCATGCCCAGCCCGACCTGGGCGGCGCTGAGCCCGACGATCTGGGTGAAGTAGACGGCGCTGCCGGTGAGGAAGGCGCCCTCGCCGAACGCGGAGAGCACCGATTGGTACGCCATCGCGCGGATCAGCGGGTCGTCGGAGAGGATCCGGTCCATCAAGCGGCTCACCCCACCGAGCCTGCTTCGGTAAAGTCTTGATGTCAAGATACTTAGGCGGCCAGGACCCCGAGCTCCTCCTCGACCGGGAACTCACGGGCGGCGAAGCGCTCCGCCGCGCGGGCGGCCGGGTGCGCGACCACGGCCGCTGCCACCACGATGAGGCCGATGATCACCCAGCCGAGGGTGTGCCACGAGATCGCCAGCCAGGTGTAGAGGGCCGGTGCCCACCGGCCGCCGAGGCCGCTGAGCAGCTGCCCGACCGCCCCGTACTCGCCACGCCGCCGCGGGTCCTGCAGCCGTGCCTGGAACATCCACCCGGCCGAGCCGGTGGCGAGCTCGGCGGCGGTGACCGTCAGGTGGCCGAGCAGGACCAGCGTCCCCGTCACCAGGCCCGTGGTCGAGTGCGTGACCATCGTGATGAGGCAGGAGAGCATGAAGAACGCGGCCGACCAGCGCACCCGGCGCAGCGCGTCGCCCAGGTCCTTGACCCCGGCCGAGGTCAGGTGCGGCAGGAAGATGCACAGCACCGTGTTCGTCCCGAAGAGCCACGCCAGCAGCCAGTGCGGCGAGTCGGTCTCGGTGACCAGCCACAGGGGGATGAGCACGCTCAAGAGCGTCTGGTTCGTCCAGAGCGAGCCCATGCACGCCTGCAGCACCAGGTAGGGACGGTTCTGCAGCGCGGACGGGCCGTCGGGACGTACCCGCTCCTCGTCCGGGGTGGCTGCGGCCAGGTCGTGCGCGGCGGAGGGGAGGCGGGCCACGAAGAAGGCGTTGATCGCGAAGAGCGCCGCGGTCAACAGCGGGATCCAGCGCATCACGGTGAGGCTGTCGAACGCGAGGGCGATGCCGCCGCCGAGGGCACCGAGGGTGGAGCCGACGTTCATGCCCGAGTAGATGGACGCCTGACCGCTGATCCGCTCGGCGGCGGGGAGCGCGTCGAGGGTGTACGCCCGTCGACCTGCGTCGGCGGTGTTCTCCACGATCGAGTAGGCCGTGACCATCACGACGTAGGTGGCGAACCCGTCGATGAACGGCCATGCCAGGAACATCGCGGCGCACAGGATGCTGCCGAGGGCCCAGGTGCGCTTGACGCCGATCCGGTCGGCGAGGCGGCCGGTCGGGATGGCCGTCGCCAGCGCCAGGACGCCGGAGATCGCCAGGCCGAGGCCGACCTGCGCCGCGGTCAGCCCGACGACCTTGACGAAGAAGACGGCGCTGCCGGTGGTGAAGACGCCGTCGCCGGCCTTGAACAGCACGGCTTGCGACCAGAGCCGGCGGGTCAGGCCCGCGGGCGGCACCACGCCGGCAAGAGACCGGCCCGACATCCGAGGGGAGGGCATGAGCGTCATCCGACCACGGGCGGCTAGCGTTCGTCACATGGATAACGCCCGGGCGACCGCCGAGGCGCTCGCGCGCTGGTGGGGCGCGGACGACGGAACGCCGTGGATCGTCGAGACCTCGGGGTCGACCGGGCGACCCAAGCGGGTGATCCTCTCCCGGGATGCGGTGGCGGCCTCGGTCGAGCTGTCGGCCCGCAGGCTCGGCGGTACGGGTCGCTGGCTGCTCGCGCTGCCCGCGGCCTATGTCGCCGGCGTCAACGTGATCACCCGTTCCCTGGCCGCGGGCGCCGAGCCGGTGCTCCTGGACGAGCACGACTCCTTCGCCGCGGCCGCGCGAGCGCTCGGCGAGGGTGGCTTCGTGTCCCTCGTCCCGACCCAGCTGCGCCGCCACCTGTCCTCGCCGGAGGACGCCGCGGCGCTGGCCGGGTTCCACACCGTGCTGCTCGGCGGCGGACCGATCGACCCGTCGCTGCGGGCCCGCGCCGCCGAGGCCGGGGTGCGGGTCGTGGGCACGTACGGCTCTGCGGAGACCTGCGGCGGCTGCGTCTACGACGGCCTGCCGCTCGACGGGGTCGGGCTCGCGATCGGCACCGACGGACGGGTCCGGCTCTCCGGCCCGACGCTCTTCTCCGGCTACGACGGCGATCGGACGCTCACCGAGGAGACGCTGGTCGACAACTGGTTCCTGACCTCCGACGCCGGCCGCCTCGACGAGGACGGGCGACTCCAGCTGCTCGGCCGGATCGACGACATGGTGGTCACCGGCGGGCTCAACGTCCCCGCGGCGTTGGTCGCCCGGCGGCTGCGCGAGCACCCGTCGCTCGAGCATGCCGAGGTGCTCGGCGTGCCGGACGAGGAGTGGGGCAACCGCCTCGCCGCGGTCGTCGAGCCGAGCGCACAGCGGGCCGCGACGCCCCCGACGCTCGACGAGCTGCGCGACTGGGTCGCCGCGGCGCACCCGCGCACCTGGGCGCCCCGCCAGCTCGTCGTCCTGCCGGAGATCCCGCTGCTCGCCAACGGCAAGCCGGACCGGCTCGCCCTGCGAGCCCTGCTCGACGACGCGGCGGAGCGTCCGTGAAGGTCCACGTCTGGTCGATCCCGATGGTGACCCGCTTCCGTGGCATCACGGTCCGTGAGGGCGTGCTGATCGAGGGGGACCCGGCTCGATCCGGCGGGGGCTGGGGCGAGTTCTCGCCGTTCGTGGAGTACGACGACCCGACGGCGGCACCCTGGCTGGCCAGCGCCCGCGAGGCCGCCCACAACGACTGGCCCACGCCCCTGCGGCGCTTCGTCCCGGTCAACGTCACCGTCCCTGCCGTCGGCCCCGAGCGCGCCAGAGAGATCGTGCTCGCCTCGCGCGGCTGCACCACCGCGAAGGTCAAGGTCGCCGAGCCCGGCCAGACGCTCGCCGAGGCCCAGGAGCGGCTCGAGGCCGTCCGCGACGCACTGGGGTCCTCCGGCAGCATCCGGATCGACGTCAACGGGCTGTGGAGTCTCGACCAGGCGATCGCCGAGCTGCCGGTGCTCGACCGCGCCGCCGGCGGCCTGGAGTACGTCGAGCAGCCCTGCGCGACGGTCGAGGAGCTCGCCGACCTGCGCCGGAGGACGCGAGTGGCGATCGCCGCCGACGAGTCGATCCGGCGCGCCGAGGACCCCTACCGCGTCCGCGAGCTCGAGGCCGCCGACATCGCGGTGCTCAAGGTGCAGCCGCTCGGCGGCGTGCGGGCGTGCCTGCGGATCGCCGAGGAGATCGGCATGCCGGTCGTGGTCTCGAGCGCCCTCGAGTCCTCGGTGGGCCTCGCCGCCGGCGTGGCACTCGCCGCGGCGCTGCCGGAGCTGCCGTACGCCTGCGGTCTGGCCACCGGTCAGCTGCTCGCCGGCGACCTCACCGCCGACCCCCTCACCGTCCGGGACGGTGCGCTGGAGGTCACCGGCTTCCGGGTGACGCCCGGGGCGCTCGCACACGCCCAGGCCGCCCCTGAAAGGGTGTCCTGGTGGACCGAGCGCGTGAGGAGGGTGAGTGAGCTCCTCGCCCCATGACGTGCCCCGTGACGTGCCCCATGACGTGTCCCGTGACGCGCACCCCGGCGCCACGACGACGGCACGCGCGGTCATCGCGGCGCTGATCGAGGCGCGCGTGCAGGAGATCGTCATCGCCCCCGGCTCGCGCAACGCGCCGCTCTCCTTCGCCGCATACGACGCCGCCCAGGCGGGGCTGCTGCGTCTGCACACCCGCATCGACGAGCGCTCGGCGGGCTTCCTCGCGCTCGGCCTGTCGAAGAACGGCGCCCGCGCCGCGGTGCTCTGCACCTCCGGAACGGCAGCGGCCAACCTGCACCCGGCCGCCCTCGAGGCCGCGCACGCCGGCGTGCCGCTCGTGCTGGTGACCGCCGACCGGCCGGCCCGGCTGCGGCGGACCGGCGCCAACCAGACCACCGACCAGGTCGGCATCTTCGGACCGCTGGTCCCGTCGATGGACATCACCGACGTCCCCGAGCGCCTCGCGCACATCGTGTGGCAGGAGCCGGGGCCGTGCCACCTCAACGTGCAGCTCGACGACCCGCTCACGCCGGGGGATCGCTGGACGCCGCCGGCCATCGACGTGCGGGCCCCGGTCGCGGGGCTCACGCCGCTCGTCCAGGAGACGATCGCCAACGACCGCCGGACGGTCGTGGTCGCCGGGGACGACGCGGGTCCGCCGGCGCGCCAGACCGCCGAGGCGGGCGGCTGGCCGCTGCTCGCCGAGCCGTCCAGCGGATCCCGTACGGGCGAGAACGCGCTGCGCACCTATCGCATCCTGCTCGAGACCGAGCTCGCCGACCGGATCGAGCGGGTGGTCGTCTTCGGCCACCCGACCCTGTCGCGACCGGTCGCGCGGCTGCTCGCCCGCACCGACGTCGAGATCATCGCCGCCCCCGCGCGGGGCGTGTGGGCGACGCCGCCGCACCGGGTCGACCGGCCGCTCGTGACCACCCGGCCGCAGGTCGAGCCCGGCGCCGACACGGCCTGGCTCGAGGAGTGGCTCGAGGCCGACCGGTCGGTCGGGCGCCAGCTCGACCGGCTGCTCGCCGAGGAGCCGGAACTGACCCCTCAGGAGGTGGCCGGTGCGGTCGCCCGCGCGCTGCCCGGCGGCGGGCAGCTGATCGTCGGACCCTCCAACCCGATCCGCGACCTGGACCTGATGGTGCCCCGCTACGAGGTCGGGGCCCGCCGCAAGGTGCTCGCCAGTCGCGGCCTCGCGGGCATCGACGGCATCGTGTCGACGGCGATCGGTGCGGCTCTCGGACGCAAGGACGGGTCGACGCGGGACCTGGCACTGATGGGTGATGTGACCTTCCTGCACGACGCCAACGGGCTGATCCTCGGGCCCCAGGAGCCGCGCCCGGACCTGACCTTCGTGGTGGTCAACGACGACGGCGGCTCGATCTTCGCCACCCTCGAGCAGGGAGCCGAGCAGTACGCGGACGCCTTCGAGCGGCTCTTCGCCACGCCCCACCACGTCGACATCGCCGCGCTGTGCGCCGCCACCCGTACGCCGCACCTGCGGGTCCGCTCCGCGATCGAGCTGGAGCAGGCGCTGGCCAACCCGAACGGCGGCATCGAGGTGATCGAGGCGGTCGTGGGCCGCGCCGATCGCCGGGCCCTCGACGATCGGATCCGAGCACTGCGGCCCTGACACGCGCCGGGACGACATGATGGACGCGTGCACATCGCGATCTTCCTGACCGCGCTCGCGGTCGGCGTCCTGGCGGTGACGGGGCTGTCGAGCAAGTTCGACCTGCCCGCGCCGCTGGTCCTGATCACCGCCGGCATCGCCATCTCCTACATCCCGACCATGCCGCAGGTGCACCTCGAGCCCGAGGTGGTCCTGCTCGGGCTGCTGCCACCGCTGCTCTACTCCACCGCGATCCAGGCCTCGCTGGTCGACTTCAACGCGAACCGGCGCTCGATCCTGTTGCTCTCGGTGGGGCTGGTCATCGCCACCACCTTCGGCGTCGGCGCGATCGTGCACCTGACGCTGCCGGCCATCGGCTGGCCGGCCAGTCTGGCGATCGGCGCGGTCGTCGCACCGCCGGACGCGGTCGCCGCCACCGCGGTGGCCCGTCACATCGGCCTGCCCCGCCGGATCGTCACCATCCTCGAGGGCGAGTCCCTGCTCAACGACGCGACCGCGCTGGTCTCGCTGCGCACCGCGATCCTCGCCCTCGCCGGCGGCCTGGAGCCGTGGCACGTCGGGCTCGACTTCGTCCGTGCGGCCGGCGGCGGCGTCGTCATCGGCATCGCGTTCTACCTGGGCGTCGGCTACCTGCGCAAGCACGTCACCGACCCCGTCTTCGACACCGGGATGTCGCTGATCATCCCGTTCGCTGCCTACATCAGTGCCGAGAAGGTCGAGGCCTCGGGCGTGATCGCGGTCGTGGTCGCGGGGCTGCTGCTCGGCCACCGCGCGCCGGTCCTGCAGACCGCGCAGTCACGGATCGCCGAGCGGATGAACTGGCGCACCATCGCCTACCTCCTGGAGAACACCGTCTTCCTGCTCATCGGGCTGCAGTTCGACTGGCTGCTCGACGACGTCCGCAAGAGCCCGCTCTCGGCCGGTCGGATCATCACGGTCTGCCTGGCCACCCTGGTCGCGGTGATCGTGATCCGGATGGTGTGGGTCTTCGTCACCCGCTACCTGCTCATCCACCCCGGCCCGGACCCGAGCACGGGTCAGCCGACGCCGTGGACCAACACGGCCATCCTCGGCTGGGCCGGCATGCGCGGCGTGGTCACCCTCGCCGCCGCGTACCTCATCCCGCGCAGCGCCCCCTACCGCGAGGTGCTGTTGCTGATCGCCTTCACCGTGGTGGCGGGCACGCTCTTCCTGCAGGGGCTGACCCTGCCGTGGCTGGCGCGGAGGCTGCGGGTGCAGTCCCCGGACCCGGTCGACGACGCCCTGGCTCGCGCGACCCTGCTGCAGCAGGCCAGCAAGGCGGGCATGGAGGCCCTGGAGAAGATGGAGTACGACGACCCGCACGGCGTCATCGAGACGATCCGACAGCGCGTCGAGCTGCGCAACTTCGCCGCCTGGGAGCGGCTCGGCACCGCGCCCGGGGAGGAGTCGCCGAGCGACCTCTACAGCCGGGTGCGGTGCGCGATGATCGACGCCGAGCGAACCCGGGTGCTCGAGATCCGCGGTGGCGGGACCGTGCCCTCCGACGTGGTCGCCGACGTACTGGCCTCGCTCGACGTGGAGGAGTCGATGCTGGAGGTCGCCCAGGCCGAGCGGGCCGAGATCAGCGACGCCCATCGTGAGCGACGGATCATCGGCGGCGCCTGTGCAGACCTCGAGCGCTACCCGGTGGTGCCCGTGGTCTCGGATGCGGAGGCGGCCGCGCTGGCGTGCCGAGGCTGCCTCGAGGAGGGCACCCGATGGGTGGCGCTGCGCCGGTGTCTGGGGTGCGGCTACATCGGCTGCTGCGACTCCTCGCCGCGACGCCACGCGACCCGGCACTTCCACGAGACGACGCATCCGGTGATGCAGTCCGCCGAGCCCGGCGAGGACTGGCGCTGGTGCTACGTCCACCACCAGACCGCCTGAGCGGGGCTCGGGGCCGTCCGGTGGCCTCGACGGGCGGTCGGGGATGGCCCGGTCGGGTGGGGGAGGTGCGTCGTTCCGGCGACTTTTTCCACAGAACGGGACGAGCGTCCTGATTCTGTCGGTGAAGAGGCGCATGATCGTTGGTACCGGAACGAAGACTCCGGAGCTCACCCGCTCCGGACCGAACCCCAGGGGGAACAGCACATGTGTCACCACACGCCGCGTTGCCCGGACGCCGCCGCGCCCGACTGCTGCCACGCACACGTCGTCGCCGACCACAGCGAGCAGGGCTGGGAGGTGCTCTGCAACGGAGTCATCCTCTTCGATGACGGGGCCTACCTCACGCCCCAGGGCGTCATCGCGCGCGTGCCGCACATGGTCTGAGCCGCTCCTCCTCCGAGACGACCCTCGGAGCGCGTCTAGGCTGACCGCATGCGGATCACCAAGTTCGGCCACGCCTGCGTCCGGATCGAGCACGAGGGCACCACGGTGGTGCTCGACCCCGGCGTCTTCACCGACCGCGAGGCGCTCGACGGCACCGACGCGATCCTGATCACCCACGAGCACGTCGACCACTACCTGCCCGACCACCTCAAGGCCGTCGACGTCCCGGTGTGGACGATCGACGCGGTAGCGGCCAAGATCCGCGAGGACGCCCCCGAGGTCTTCGAGCGGACCACGATCGTGGCTCCGGGTGACACGTTCGACGTCGGAGTCCCGGTGGCGGCCGTCGGTGAGCTGCACGCGGTGATCCACCCCGAGCTCCCGCGCTTCTTCAACTCCGGCTACCTCTTCACGCTCGGGGACCGGAAGGTCTTCCACCCCGGCGACGCCCTGACCGGCCCCGGCACCGACATCGACGTGCTGCTCGCCCCGGCCTCCGCCCCGTGGGCGCGCGCCTCCGAGCTGATCGACTTCGTCCGCGAGGTGAAGGCGCCGACCAACATCGCGATCCACGACCGGATCTACAGCGACGCCGGCCACGGCGTCGTCGACAACCTGATGGGCGGGTTCCTGGCCACGACCGGCCAGGAGTTCAAGCGCCTCAAGGACGGGGAGGACCTCTGATGCTGTCTGTTGTGCTCTACGACTACGCCGAGGGCAGTGCCGCCAAGCGCGACGAGCTGCGACCCTCCCACCGCGCGTTCCTCGACTCCCGCGACGACCTGGTGCTGAGCGGCCCGACCGCCGCCGGCGGCGCCGTCATCGTCTACGAGGCCGAGCCGGCCGAGCTCGAGGCCTGGCTCGATGGCGACCCGTTCTGGACCGCCGGCACGGTGGCCACCCGGGTCGTCACCGAGTGGACGATCGGGATGGGCTCCTGGAAGGACAAGCTCGGCCTGTAGGCGCCGACGGCGTGTTACCCGCCGAGGGCCTCGCGGACCGGGATGAGCTTGGCGTTGGACTCGGCGAGCTCGTCGGACGGCTCGGAGGAGCCGACGACGCCGCAGCCGGCGAAGAGCCGGACGGTGGTCGGGTCGACGATCTCGGCGGAGCGCAGCGCGATGCCCCACTCGCCGTCGCCGGAGGCGTCCAGCCAGCCGACCGGCCCCGCGTAGCGGCCGCGCTCCATCCCCTCGATCTCGGCGATGAGGGCGACGGCGTCGGCGGTCGGCGTGCCGCCGACGGCGGCGGAGGGGTGCAGCGCCTCGGCGAGCTGCAGCGAGCTCCGGTCGTCGCGGGCCACCCCGGTCACGTCGGTGGCCAAGTGCATGACGTTCGGCAGGTGCAGCACGAACGGCGACTCGGGCACGTTCATCGAGGAGCAGTGCGGCTCGAGCGCGTCGGCGACCGAGCGGACGGCGTACTCGTGCTCCTCGAGGTCCTTGGAGGAGCGGGCGAGCGTCGCGGCCAGCGCGAGGTCGTGCTCGTCGTCGCCCGTACGACGGATCGTCCCGGCGAGCACGCGCGAGGTGACCAGGCCGCGCTCGCGGCGCACCAGCAGCTCCGGTGTCGCGCCGAAGAGCCGGTCGACGTGGAAGGTCCAGCACATCGGGTAGGCACTGGCGAGCCGGGCCAGCGGTGCGCGTACGTCGATCGGCTCGGCCGTGGTGGCCACCAGGTCGCGGGCGAGCACGACCTTCTCCAGGTCGCCGCGGTTGATGCGTGCCACCGCGTCGGCGACGATCTCCATCCAGCGCTCGCCGTCGAACGCCGCGAAGACCGCCGAGTTGTCACCCAGGACCGTCGAGTCTGCAGTTGCCGCCGCCGGAAGTGCAGACTCGGCGGTTCTGGCTGCAGACTCGAGGGTTCCTGCTGAAGACTCGGCGATGGTGGTCACCCAGGTGGTGGTGCCTCGGCGGCCCACGACCACCGCCGGCACCACGAGGACCGAGTCGCCTGGTGCGTCCGAGAACGCGAACGAGCCGAAGGAGACCAGCCCGGAGCCGGGCTCGCCGACCTCGTCGCTGACGGTGGCCCGCGCGGTCAGCTCCGACCACCACTTCGCCGCGTCGGCGAAGCGCGTCGGCCCCGCCGTCCGTACGAGCGCCGCGGTGCCCCATCCGACCAGGCCGTCGCCGCGGCGCACCCAGGAGACCAGGTCGCTGCCCGTCTCGGCCGCGGGAAGGAGCTGAAGCAGGGCACGGACCATCCCGGGGTCGTCGACCACCCTGGTGTGTGCGACCAGGGCCGGCACGTCGAAGGCCGGCTCATTCAAAGACACCCGCTGAGACTAGCCCGCTGCGCCACGCGGCCCGGTTGTGGCCACGCACCCTCAGCCCGGTAGCGTGACTGCGACCACGAATGAGGAGAGACCGTGAGCGACACCCGTAACAGCGAAGTTCCCCTGACCGGTATTGCGTTCGGCGCGGTGGCGCTGGCGCTCGTCGTCCTCTTCGCCGTCTTCCTGCCGAAGGCCGTCGGTGACGAGGCGGACACCAGTGCGATCTCCCTGCCGAAGACGCTGCCGGGTGGCTACACCTCGGCCACCGACCCGGCATCGTGGAAGGGCAACACGAGTGTCGCCGGCCAGGAGGACCAGATCGTGAAGGCCGTCCAGGAGGAGCTCGACTACGGCGACAGCCAGCTGAAGAAGACCACGGGTGGGGCGTTCGGCAACACGATCTACCTGAAGGACAACGGCCAGTCGATCTTCTTCGTCCAGGCCTTCCGGGCCGGTGGCGGCGCGGTCTCGCCGGGCGAGATCTCCGACCCGTCCAAGCTGCAGCAGGGTTCCTCGGTCGACCAGCTCCTGCCCGTGGGCGACGCCACCTGCATCGTGACCGGCACGGTCGCCACCGGCGGCCAGGTGCAGCCGGCGCAGACCAAGTGCCAGGCGAGCAAGGGCGACCTCACCGTCCAGGTGACCGCGCCGTCGGTCGCCGCTTCCGACGTCGCCAAGGTCGTTGACCTGGTCCTCTCCCAGATCAGCTGAGGCCGGCGGTGACCCGCGCCGATCTCGGCAAGCAGCCCGGCGAGGTCCGCCGGATGTTCGACGCCGTGGCGCGTCGCTACGACGTGACCAACGACGTCCTCTCGATGGGCCAGGACCGGCGCTGGCGCAAGCGCGTCATCGCGGCCGTCGCGCCGCAGCCCGGCGAGCTCGTCCTCGACCTCGCCGCGGGCACCGGTACGTCCTCGCAGGCGCTGCTGACCGGGGACGCGGGCCCTGACTCTGTTCGGGTCGTGCCCTGCGACTTCTCGCTCGGCATGCTCAAGGTCGGCAAGGCCGCCAAGCCGCACCTGCCGTTCACGGCCGGCGACGGCACCCGCCTGCCGTTCAAGGACGCGACCTTCGACGCGGTCACGATCTCCTTCGGCCTGCGCAACATCGTCGACCCGGTCGCCGGCCTGCGCGAGCTGCGCCGCGTGACCAGGCCCGGTGGCCGGATCGTGGTCTGCGAGTTCTCGCACCCGACCTGGAAGCCGTTCCGCACGGTCTACATGGAGTACCTCATGAAGGCGCTCCCCGCGGTCTCCCGCGCGGTCTCGTCCTCCCCGGACGCCTACGTCTATCTCGCCGAGTCGATCCGTGCCTGGCCCGACCAGGCCGGGCTGGCCACGCTGCTGCGCGAGGCGGGCTGGTCGGAGGTCGGCTGGACCGACCTCTCCGGCGGCATCGTGGCGCTGCACCACGGCCGCGCCTGACGCCCGCTCCGCCCGCGCGAGATCGGCCCGCGAACGGGCACGCTCCGCCCTGCTCCAGCCTGTCCCCGACGTGTCCTTTACACGTCGGGGACACGCCATTTCTAGCCCCTTGCATTTACCGGCGACAGTGGCAATATGTGATCCGGGACACACGTGAACGGATTCACAAAGTCGCAATGACGGTGTCCCGGGAGGAGCTCTCGATGCATCTCTACGCACCGATCCTGGTGCTGCTCGCCCTGGCCGCCGCCTTCGCGATCGGCTCGGTGGCGATGAGCGCCCTGGTGGGCCCCCGGCGGGCCAACCGGGCCAAGGCGGATGCGTACGAGTGCGGTATCGAACCCACCCCGCAGGCCCTCGACGGCCGGTTCCCGGTGAAGTACTACGTGATCGCGATGCTCTTCATCGTCTTCGACGTCGAGATCATCTTCCTGCTCCCGTGGGCGGTCTACCTCGATCAGCTGCGCGTCTACGGGCTGGTCGAGATGGGGCTCTTCATCCTTACGGTCTTCGTCGCCTACGCGTACGTGTGGCGACGCGGCGGACTCGAGTGGGACTGAGGCCCGCGATGCACGCACACCGCCAGCGTTCTCGTCGCTCGACGACCGCTCCGCCCCCATGGTCGCCTTCGCTCCTCGGCCTTGGCGGCGCACGCACCTCGCGACCCTCAGGAGGGCACTGATGGGACTGGAAGAGAAGCTCCCCAGCGGAGTGCTGCTGACGACCGTCGAGGGTGTCGCCGGCTACATGCGCAAGGCCAGCCTGTGGCCGGCCACGTTCGGCCTGGCGTGCTGCGCCATCGAGATGATGACGTCCGGCGGCCCGAAGTACGACCTGGCCCGCTTCGGCATGGAGGTCTTCCGGGCCTCGCCTCGCCAGGCCGACCTGATGATCGTCGCGGGGCGGGTGAGCCAGAAGATGGCGCCGGTCCTGCGCCAGATCTACGACCAGATGCCCGAGCCCAAGTGGGTGCTGGCGATGGGTGTGTGCGCCAGCTCTGGCGGGATGTTCAACAACTACGCGATCGTCCAGGGCGTGGACCACGTCGTGCCGGTCGACATGTACCTCCCCGGCTGCCCGCCGCGGCCCGAGATGCTGATCGACGCGATCCTCAAGCTGCACGACCAGATCCAGCACGGCAAGCTCGGCGCCAACGCCGCCGCCCTGGTCGAGGAGCGCGAGAACAACGCCCTGCGCCAGCTCCCGCTGATCGACCAGACGGGACTGCTGCGATGAGCGAGCCCACCGACGGCACCACCGGCGAGACCACCGGCCAGACCACCGGCCAGACCACCGCTGCCCAGCTGCCCGAGGCGACCACCGAGTCGACGACCGGGTTCCCGGGCTCGGGCCAGATCGGCGCCCGCGTCGGCATGTTCGGCGTGGGCGGCAGCGGTGACACCAGCGGGTACGGCGGCCTGGTCCGCCGCGTCACGCTGCCGCCGCTAGCGACCCGCCCCTACGGCGAGTGGTACGACCAGGTCGCCGACGCCGTCTCCGACTCGCTGGGGGAGGAGCCGCGGGTCGTGCTCCACGCCGGCGAGCTGACCCTCGTCGTCCGCCGCGAGCAGCTGCCCGTCCTGATGCGACAGCTGCGCGACGACGACCGGCTCCGCTTCGAGCTGTGCAGCGGCGTCAGCGGCGTGCACTACCCCGACCAGGCCGGGGCCGAGCTGCACGCGGTCTATCACCTGCTCTCGATGACCTTCAACCGCCGCATCCGGATCGAGACCAGCGCCCCGGACAGCGACCCGCACATCCCGAGTCTCGTGGCGGTCTACCCGACGCTCGACTGGCACGAGCGCGAGACGTACGACATGTTCGGGCTGATCTTCGACGGCCACCCGTCCCTCACCCGGATCCTCATGCCCGACGACTGGGTCGGCCACCCGCAGCGCAAGGACTACCCGCTCGGCGGCATCCCGGTCGACTACCACGGCGCGACCATCGCCCCGCCGGACCAGAGGAGGACGTACGCATGATGGCCTCGACAGGGTCGACCTCCGGGCAGACCGACGCCGACTTCGACGCGGGGACGGTCTTCACCGCCACCGGCCAGGACTGGGACGAGCTGACCGACCTGCTCAAGGAGGCCCCCGAGGAGCGGGTGGTCGTCAACATGGGCCCCCAGCACCCGTCCACCCACGGCGTGCTGCGGCTGATCCTCGAGCTCGAGGGTGAGACCGTGACCGAGGCCCGCTGCGGCATCGGCTACCTCCACACCGGCATCGAGAAGAACCTCGAGTACCGCTCGTGGGTGCAGGGCAGCACGTTCGTCACCCGGATGGACTACCTCGCGCCGCTCTTCAACGAGACCGCGTACGCGATGGGCGTCGAGCGCCTGCTCGCCATCGAGGACCAGGTCCCGGAGAAGGCCCAGGTCATGCGGGTGCTCCTGATGGAGCTCAACCGCATCTCCAGCCACCTGGTCGCGATCGCGACCGGCGGCATGGAGATCGGCGCGCTGACCGTCATGACGATCGGGTTCCGCGAGCGCGAGCTCGTCCTCGACCTCTTCGAGCTGATCACCGGCCTGCGGATGAACCACGCGTTCATCCGCCCCGGCGGCGTCGCGCAGGACCTGCCGCCGGGCGCGCTCGACGAGATCCGCGACTTCGTCGCGCTGATGCGCAAGCGGCTGCCGGAGTACGCCGCGCTCTGCAACGCCAACCCGATCTTCCGCGGGCGGCTGGAGGGCGTCGGCCACCTCGACCTCGAGGGCTGCCTCGCGCTCGGCATCACCGGCCCGATCCTGCGCTCGGCCGGCTACGCCTGGGATCAGCGCAAGACCCAGCCCTACAGCGGGTACGAGGACTACGACTTCGACGTGATCACCTGGGACACGGCCGACTCCTACGGCCGCTTCCGGGTGCGCCTGGCCGAGATGGACGAGTCGCTGCGGATCGTCGAGCAGGCCGCCGACCGGCTCTCCCGCCTGGAGGGCGCGCCGGTGATGGTCGCCGACAAGAAGATCGCCTGGCCCTCGCAGCTGGCGATCGGCACCGACGGGATGGGCAACAGCCTCGACCACATCCGGCACATCATGGGCGAGTCGATGGAGGCCCTCATCCACCACTTCAAGTTGGTCACCGAGGGCTTCCGGGTGCCGGCCGGGCAGGCGTACGTCGCGATCGAGTCCCCGCGCGGTGAGCTCGGCGCGCACGTGGTCAGCGACGGCGGCACCCGCCCCTACCGCGTGCACTTCCGCGACCCGTCCTTCACCAACCTGCAGGCCACGAGCGTGATGTCCGAGGGCGGCATGGTCGCCGACGTGATCGTGGCGATCGCCTCGATCGACCCGGTGATGGGAGGCGTGGACCGATGAATCTCGATACGCCGGTCGCGCGCTCCTCCGTCGCTCGCGCGGCTACTCGATCTCCTCGCGCGATCCACCCCTTCGCAAGCTCAGGAGTGGCGCGATGAATCTCGATACGCCGGTCGCGCGCTCCTCCGTCGCTCGCGCGGCTACTCGATCTCCTCGCGAGATCCACCCCTTCGGGAGCTCAGGAGTGGCGCGATGAATCTCGATACGCCGGTCGCGCGCTCCTCCGTCGCTCGCGCGGCTACTCGATCTCCTCGCGAGATCCACCCCTTCGCAAGCTCAGGAGTGGCGCGATGATCGACGACAAGACGTACGCCGAGCTGCGCGAGATCGCCGCTCGCTACCCGCAGGCCCGCTCCGGGCTGCTGCCGATGCTGCATCTCGTGCAGTCGGTCGAGGGGTCGGTGACGCCCGCCGGGATCGACGCGTGTGCGGAGGTGCTGGGGCTGACCCCGGCCGAGGTGAGCGCCGTCGCGACGTTCTACACGATGTACAAGCGCCACCGCGTCGGTGACTTCCACGTCGGCGTCTGCACCAACACGCTGTGCGCGGTGATGGGCGGCGATGCGATCCACCAGCGGCTCACCGAGCATCTCGGGGTGGGCCCGGACGAGGTGGCGCCGAAGCGGCAGGGCGACCAGTACACCGTCAGCGTCGAGCGGGTCGAGTGCAACGCGGCCTGTGACTACGCGCCGGTGGTGATGGTCAACTGGGAGTTCCTGGACAACCAGACTCCCGACGGCCTGGTCCGTACGGTCGAGGCGCTCCGCGCCGGCCACCCGGTCGCCTCCAGCCGCGGCCCGAAGATCTGCACCTGGCGGCAGGCCGAGCGGGTGCTCGCCGGCTTCGAGGACGGCCTCGCCGACGAGGGTCCGGCCGCCGGCTCGGCCTCGCTGATCGGCCTCGCGGCCGCCCAACGGCAGGGCTGGACGCCTCCCCACGGGCTGACCCGTGAGGAACTCGCGCACGAGATCGAGGACGAGATGCACGAGGAGGACGCGTGAGCGCCGACCTGCAGCCGGTGTTGACCGCGAATTGGGGTGCCGAGCAGGCCTGGACGCTGAGCTCCTACACCTCCGTCGGCGGCTATGAGGGGCTCCAGAAGGCACTCGCGATGGCGCCCGACGAGGTGGTCGAGCTGGTCAAGGGCAGCGGCCTGCGCGGCCGTGGCGGCGCAGGCTTCCCGACCGGCATGAAGTGGGGCTTCCTGCCGCCGCTTGACGAGGGTCCCGCCGCCGGCAAGCCGCGCTACCTCGTGGTCAACGCCGACGAGTCCGAGCCCGGCACCTGCAAGGACATCCCGCTGATGATGGCCTCACCGCACACCCTCGTGGAGGGCGTGATCATCAGCTCGTACGCGATCAAGGCCAACCGTGCCTTCATCTACGTCCGCGGCGAGGTGCTGCACGTGATCCGCCGCCTGCAGGCCGCGGTCCGCGAGGCGTACGCCGCCGGGCATCTCGGCAAGGACATCCACGGCAGCGGGTACGACCTCGACCTGGTCGTCCACGCCGGCGCCGGGGCGTACATCTGCGGCGAGGAGACGGCGCTGCTCGACTCCCTCGAGGGCCGCCGCGGTCAGCCCCGGCTGCGCCCGCCGTTCCCCGCCGTCGCCGGCCTCTACGCGAGCCCGACCGTGATCAACAACGCCGAGTCGATCGCCTCGGTGCCCGCGATCGTGCGGCACGGCGCGGACTGGTTCGCGGGGATGGGCACGGAGAAGTCCAACGGCGTCGGCATCTTCTCGCTGTCGGGCCACGTCACCCGGCCCGGGCAGTACGAGGCCGAGCTCGGCATCACGCTGCGCGAGCTGCTCGAGCTCGCCGGCGGTGTCCGCGGCGGCCACCAGCTGAAGTTCTGGACCCCCGGGGGCTCCTCGACGCCGCTGTTCACCGCCGAGCACCTCGACGTGCCGCTCGACTTCGAGTCGGTCGCCGCGGCCGGATCGATGCTCGGCACCCGGGCGCTGCAGATCTTCGACGAGACCGTCTGCGTGGTGCGCGCCGTGCTGCGCTGGACGGAGTTCTACAAGCACGAGTCGTGCGGCAAGTGCACGCCGTGCCGCGAGGGGACGTACTGGCTCGCGCAGGTCCTCGCGAAGCTCGAGAGGGGCGAGGGCTCGGAGTCCGATCTGGACCTGCTGCTGGACCAGTGCGACAACATCCTGGGCCGCTCCTTCTGCGCGCTCGGCGATGGGGCGACCTCGCCGATCACCTCCTCGATCAAGTACTTCCGCCAGGAGTACCTCGACCACCTCACCCACGGCGGCTGCCCGTTCGACCCGGCGGCGTCCACCCTCTTCGCGCAGGAGGCGCGCGCATGACGGTCTCGACAGGCTCGACCTCCGAGGGCGCGAAGACGGTGACCCTGACCATCGACGGCACCGTCGTCACCGTGCCCGAGGGCACCCTGGTGATCCGCGCCGCGGAGCAGATCGGCACCCAGATCCCGCGGTTCTGCGACCACCCGCTGTTGGCGCCGGTCGGTGCCTGTCGCCAGTGCCTGGTCGACATCCCGGACGCCGGCAACGGCCGCGGCTTCCCCAAGCCGCAGGCCTCCTGCACGATCCCGGTCGCCGAGGGGATGATCGTCGAGACCGGCAACGCCACCGCGACCAAGGCGCAGACCGGCATCATGGAGTTCCTGCTGGTCAACCACCCGCTCGACTGCCCGGTCTGCGACAAGGGCGGCGAGTGCCCCCTGCAGAACCAGGCGATGAGCAACGGCCAGGGCGAGACCCGCTTCACCGGCGTGAAGCGAACGTTCGAGAAGCCGATCAACCTCTCGGCCAACATCCTCCTCGACCGCGAGCGCTGCATCGTCTGCCAGCGCTGCACCCGCTTCGCCGCCGAGATCCCCGGCGACCCCGGCATCGCGCTGATCGAGCGCGGTGCGCGCCAGCAGATCGGCATCGCCGAGGGCCGCGACTTCTCCTCGTACTTCTCGGGCAACGTCATCCAGATCTGCCCCGTCGGCGCCCTCACCTCGGCCTCCTACCGGTTCCGCTCGCGGCCGTTCGACCTGGTCTCCACGCCGGGCGTCGCCGAGCACGACGCCTGCGGCGCCGCGATCCGGGTCGACCACCGCCGCGGCAAGGTGATGCGCCGCCTGGCCGGCAACGACCCCGAGGTCAACCAGGAGTGGATCAGCGACAAGGACCGCTTCGCGTTCCGCTACGCCCAGGGCGTGGACCGGCTGCGCTACCCGCAGGTCCGCGAGACCGACCCCGAGACCGGCGTCAGCTCGCTGCGGCCGGCGTCGTGGATCGAGGCGTTCGAGCTGGCCGCGCGCGGCCTCGCCGCCGCGTCGGGCGTGGGCGTGCTGCCCGGTGGCCGGGGCACGCTCGAGGACGCGCAGGCGTACGCCCGCCTCGCCCGCGAGACGCTCGCCGCCCACGGCGCGGGCGGCGCCGACGTCGACTTCCGCGCCCGCCCGCTCTCCGCGGAGGAGACCCGGTTCCTGACCGCGCACGTGCGCGGTGCGGCACCGATCACCTACGCCGACCTCGACGCGGCCCCCGAGGTGGTGCTGATCGGTCTCGAGCCCGAGGACGAGGCCGGCACGATCTTCCTGCGCCTGCGGGTCTCGACCCTTCGACAGGCTCAGGACGGCGCAGGATCGACCTCCGGAACGGGCCGCAAGCGGATCCGTACGGTCGCCCCGTTGCTCTCCGCCGGATCCGCGAAGCTCGGCGCCGAGCTGGTCCGCTGCGTGCCCGGCGGCGAGGCCGAGGCGATCGACGGGCTTGGCGGAGGTGTCGTGCCCGGTGCGATCCTGCTGGTGGGGGAGCGGCTCGCCACCTCGACCGGTGCCCTCGACGCCGTCGCCGCGCTCGCCTCGGCCAGCGGTGCCCGGATCGCCTGGGTGCCCCGTCGCGCCGGTGACCGTGGGGCCGTCGAGGCCGGGGCGTTCCCGCTCGACCACCACCAGCGCGACGCCGACCAGATCATCGAGGCGACCCTCGCCGGCGACATCACGGCCCTGCTCGTCGGTGGCGTCGACCCTGACGACACCGCCGACCCGGCCGCCTTCGTCGAGGCCCTCGACGCCGCCGGCTTCGTGGTCAGCCTCGAGCTGCGCGAGTCGGAGGTGACCAAGCGGGCCGACGTCGTCCTCCCGGTCGCAGCCGTTGCCGAGAAGGCCGGCACCTTCCTCACCTGGGAGGGCCGCCACCGTCCCTTCGGCAAGGCCTTCGACCTCCCGGCCACCTACTCCGACGCCGAGATCCTCACCCACATCGCCAAGCGCATCGCGTCGGGCACCAGCTCCGCAGCGGACCGAAGCGCCCTCCCCGCTGCCGTCACGGATGTCACCCGAACGGTGCCCGAAGCGGACGCTGCGGGCGCCTCGGCCACAGAGGGCGAAGCGCAGAGCATGCGCCCGCCTGTCCGCGAGGGTGCCGGGCGGGGGACGGCCGAGGCGGCACCCCACCCGAACGCGACGTTCCGCCTGGCGACCTGGAAGCTGATGATCGACAACGGCAGCCTCCAGACCGGCGACAAGTCCTACGCCGCGACCGCCCGACCCGCCGTGGCCCTTCTCAGCCGCGACACCCTGCTGCGCTACGGCACCACCGTGACGATCAGCGGCGACCGCGGGTCGATCACCGTTCCCGCTCAGGCGGCCGACATCGCCGACGACGTGGTCTGGCTGCCGGCCAACAGCATCGGCCGCGGCGTCCTCGCCGACCTGGCCTCGCCCGGCTCGATGGTGGAGGTGAGCCACGCATGACCGGAACGCTCAGCGACTTCGGCAACGACACCTGGTGGGTCGTCCTGATCAAGGTCGTGCTCGTCTTCGCGGTCTGCGTCGTGCTGACCCTGTTCAACATCTGGTGGGAGCGCCGCGTCGTCGCGCGGATGCAGCACCGGATCGGCCCCAACGTGCACGGACCGTTCGGCCTGCTGCAGTCCCTGGCCGACGGCGTGAAGCTGGCGCTCAAGGAGGATCTGACCCCCACCAAGGCGGACAAGGTCGTCTTCGTGACGGCCCCGGTCCTGGCGGTGGTGCCGGCCTTCGTGACGTTCTCGGTGATCCCGTTCGGACCGGTCGTGAGCTTCTTCGGCCAGCGCACCCCGCTGCAGCTGACCGACCTGCCGGTCGCGGTCCTGTTCGTGATGGCGATCGCCAGCATCGGGATCTACGGCATCGTGCTGGGCGGCTGGGCCTCCGGCTCCACGTACTCGCTGCTCGGCGGTCTGCGCTCCAGCGCGCAGATGATCTCGTACGAGGTCGCGATGGGCCTGGCCCTGGTCGCCGTCTTCGTCTACTCCGGCAGCCTGTCGACCAGTGCCATCGTCGCAGCGCAGGGCGACCTCTGGTTCGGCCTGGTGCTGATGCCGAGCTTCCTGATCTACGCGATCTCGATGGTCGGCGAGACCAACCGCGCGCCGTTCGACCTGCCGGAGGCCGAGGGCGAGCTGGTGGGCGGGTTCCACACCGAGTACAGCTCGCTGAAGTTCGCGCTGTTCTTCCTCGCCGAGTACGTCAACATGGCGACCGTCTCGGCGATCGCGACGACCCTCTTCCTCGGCGGCTGGCACGTGCCGTTCTGGATCGACCACGTCTGGGCCGGTGCCAACACCGGCTACTGGCCGCTGCTGTGGTTCTTCGGCAAGCTCTTCGTCTTCATCTGGATCTTCATCTGGCTGCGCGGCTCACTGCCGCGGCTGCGCTACGACCAGTTCATGTCGCTCGGCTGGAAGCGGCTGATCCCGATCGCGCTGGTCTGGATCTGCGTGGTCGCCACCGTCCGGGTCGTCGCGCTGGAGAACGGATTCGACCCGCGCTGGATCGCGGTGCCGTCGGTGCTCTTCACGGTCGCGATGCTCGGGGTGCTGCTCAGCGGCCCGAAGGCGCCGGTCCTGCCCGTGTTCGAGGAGCAGGGCGCGTTCCCGACCCCGCAGATGCCGGCCGGAGGCGCGGTCCGCGGCGCGGCGGCCCCGCTCACGTTCCCCACGGTCGTCGAGCCTGTCGAGACGTCTCGACAGCCTCGGCGTCCTCACATCGAGGAGGCGTCATGACGATCCGAGAGAAGCTGTGGGATCCGGTCGCCGGGTTCGCGGTCACGTTCACCACGCAGTTCAAGAAGCCGGTGACGGAGCAGTACCCCTTCGAGAAGGCCCCCACTGCTCCCCGCTTTCACGGCCGGCACCAGCTCAACCGTCATCCCGACGGCCTGGAGAAGTGCATCGGCTGCGAGCTCTGCGCCTGGGCGTGCCCGGCGGACGCGATCTACGTCGAGGGCGCGGAGAACGACGACAGCCCGGGAGGCGAGGGGCGGTTCTCTCCCGGTGAGCGCTACGGCCGCGTCTACCAGATCAACTACCTGCGCTGCATCCTGTGCGGCCTGTGCATCGAGGCCTGCCCGACCCGCGCCCTGACCATGACCAACGAGTACGAGCTGGCGGACACCTCCCGCGAGAGCCTGATCTATGAGAAGGCCGATCTGCTGGCTCCGCTCACCGAGGGCATGGAGCACCCGCCGCACCCGATGCGCCTCGGCGACGACGAGCAGTCCTACTACGCGCCCGAGTCGATCATCGGAGGGCCGCGGTGACCGCCACGTACGTCATCACCGCTCCGCTGATGATCCTGGCGGCGCTCGGCATCCTGATCGTCCGCAAGGCCGTCCACGCTGCCCTCCTGCTGGCCGTGGTGATGATCAACCTGGCCTTCGTGTACGCCAGCCTGGACGCGCCGTTCCTGTTCGCGGTGCAGATCATCGTGTACACCGGCGCGGTCCTGATGCTCTTCCTCTTCGTGCTGATGCTCGTCGGCGTCGACGTCAGCGACGACGTCGCCGAGAGCATCAAGGGGCACAAGTTCGCCTCGCTGCTCTTCGGCCTGGTGCTGGGCATCGTGCTGATCGCGATGATCGGCCAGCTCTCGCTCGGCACGATGCGAGGATTCGACGCGGCCGGCGGTGCTGGAGTCGGGGCGGGCGGCAACCTCGAGGCGCTCGCCGACCTCCTGTTCAGCCGCTACGTCGTCGCCTTCGAGGCGACCAGCGCCCTGCTGATCACCGCCGCGGTCGGGGCGATGGTCCTGGCCCACCGCGAGCGGCTGGAGCCGAGGGCCTCCCAGGCCGAGCTGGCCCGGCGTCGGGTGCGCTCGTACGGCGAGACCGGGCTCCACCTCGGGCCGCTGCCCGCGCCCGGCACCCTCGCCCGGCACAACGCGGTCGGCACCCCGGCACTGCTGCCCGACGGCAGCCACGCCGAGCAGAGCATCCCGGCCGGTCTGCACGGCACTCCCAGGAACGGCTCAGGGCTGGAGGCCAACGAATGACGTCCGTGACCCCGTACCTCGTCGTGAGTGCGGTCCTCTTCTCGATCGGCGCCACCGGGGTGCTGATCCGGCGCAACGCGATCGTGGTCTTCATGTGCATCGAGCTGATGCTCAATGCGGCCAACCTGTCGCTGGTCGCCTTCAGCCACCAGTACGGCAACCTCGACGGGCAGGTGACCGCGTTCTTCGTGATGGTGGTCGCCGCGGCCGAGGTCGTGATCGGTCTGGCGATCATCATGACCATCTTCCGGACCCGCCGGTCGGCGTCCATCGACGACGCGAGCCTCCTCAAGTGGTGAGCACGCTGGTCACCCTCGTCATCGCGCTGCCGCTGGCGGGCGCCGCGATCCTGCTCATCGGCGGCCGTCGCACCGACTCCTGGGGTCCCTACCTCGCGACCCTGCTGCCGATCGTCTCGTTCGTCTGCTCGGTGGTGCTCTTCGCGCACGCCCTCGGCCGGCCCGACGACGACCGCTCGCAGAGCGTGCACCTGTGGACGTGGTTCTCCACCGGCGGGATCAACGTCGGCGCCGACCTCCTCTACGACCAGCTCAGCAGCCTCTTCCTGCTGCTCATCACCGGTGTCGGGTCGCTGATCCACATCTACTCGCTGGGCTACATGGCGCACGACCCGCGCAAGCGCCGGTTCTTCGGCTACCTCAACCTCTTCGTCGCCGCCATGCTCACGCTGGTGCTCGCCGCCAACTACCTGGTCCTCTTCCTCGGCTGGGAGGGCGTCGGCCTGGCCTCGTACCTCCTGATCGGCTTCTGGCAGCACAAGCCGTCGGCGGCCGCGGCCGCCAAGAAGGCGTTCGTGATGAACCGGGTCGGCGACATGGGCCTCTCGCTGGCGATCGCGCTGTGCTTCGCCACGTTCGGCTCGACGTCCTTCGACGTGGTCAACGCCGGCGTGGCCACCACCGGCGAGACGACGCTGACCTGGCTCGGCGTGCTGCTCCTGCTCGGCGCCTGCGGCAAGTCCGCCCAGGTGCCGCTCCAGGCTTGGCTGCTGGACGCGATGGAGGGCCCGACCCCGGTCTCCGCCCTCATCCACGCGGCCACCATGGTCACCGCCGGCGTGTACCTGATGGTCCGCTCGCACGCCATCCTCGACGCCGCCCCGACCGCCCGTACGGCCGTGGTCGTGGTCGCGGTGGTCACGCTGCTCTGGGGCGCGATCATCGGATGCGCCAAGGACGACATCAAGAAGGTGCTGGCCGGCTCCACGATGAGCCAGATCGGCTACATGATGCTCGCCGCGGGCCTCGGCCCGGCGGGCTACGCCTTCGCGATCTTCCACCTGCTCACCCACGGCTTCTTCAAGGCGAACATGTTCCTGGGGGCCGGCTCGGTGATGCACGCGATGGACGACGACGTCGACATGCGGCACTACGGCGCGCTGCGCCGAGCCATGCCGGTCACCTTCCTGACCTTCGCGATGGGCTACCTCGCGATCATCGGCTTCCCCGGCTTCTCCGGCTTCTGGTCGAAGGACAAGATCATCGAGACCGCCTGGCATGACCACTGGTGGATCGGTGCGCTGGCCATGCTCGGCGCCGGCATCACCGCGTTCTACATGACCCGGCTGATGCTGATGACGTTCTTCGGAGAGTCCCGCTGGCGGGACGCCCAGGGTGAGCGGGACAGCCATCCGCACGAGTCGCCGTCGATCATGACGGGCCCGCTGGTCGTGCTCGCCGCGCTGTCGGTCCTCGGCGGCGTGATGCTGATCGGCGGCTGGATCGAGGACTACCTCGCGCCCCTGGTCGGCGAGCCCGTGGAGCACGAGGGCGGCATGCCCGCATGGTTGATCTCGGTGCTCGCGGTCGTGGTCGTCGCCGTCGGCGTCGCGATCGCGTGGCTCCTGGTCGGCCGCCGGCCCGTCCCGGTGACGGCCCCGACGGATGTCGCCTGGCCCGTCACCGTCGCCCGCCACGACCTCTACGGCGACGCGATCAACGAGGGGCTGGTCATCGAGCCCGGGCGACGCCTCACCGGCGCGGTCCTGCAGATCGACAAGTACGGCGTGGACGGCCTGATGACCGGGGGACCGGTCGCCGTCGGTGCGTTCGCGAGCATCTTCCGGCAGGCACAGAACGGCTTCGTCCGCTCGTACGCCCTGTCCGTCCTCGGCGGCGGCGTCGTCGTCGTCCTCGCCCTGATGGTGGTGAACTGGCAGTGATCCTCAGCCTGTGCCTGGTCCCTCTGATCGGAGCGGCGTGCGCCGCCCTGGTCGGCCGCCGCAGCGACGCCCTCGCCCGCCAGGTCGCGTTGGTCTTCGCGCTCGCGGCCCTCGTCGTGGCGATCGTGGCGGCCCTCCGCTTCCACAGCTCCCACGTCGGGTCGTTCCAGGAGACCTGGAGCGTCGAGTGGATCTCCCGCCTCGGCGTCCACCTCGCGTTCGGCCTGGACGGGATGGCGCTGCTGCTCATCCTGCTCACCGCGGCGCTCGTCCCGATCGTGATGCTGACCGCCTGGCGCTCGCACTCGTACGGCTGGTTCGCCTGGGCGCTCGCGCTGGAGAGCTTCGCGCTGGTGGTCTTCGGTGCCACCGACGTCTTCCTCTTCTACGTCTTCTTCGAGGCGACCCTGATCCCGGCCTACTTCATGCTCGGTGGTTGGGGCGCCCTGTCGGACAAGGCGGGCAAACGGGCCAGCGCCGCCCTGAAGTTCCTGATGTACCAGCTCGGCGGCGGCCTCGTGCTCCTCGGTGGGGTCATCGGCCTCTACGCCGTGCAGTCGGGGCAGGGCGACAACCCCTCGTACCTCCTCACCGACCTGCAGCACGTCGACATCAGCACCGTCGCGGGACGTTGGATCTTCGTCGCGTTCTTCATCGGCTTCGCGGTCAAGGCCCCGCTCTTCCCGTTCCACACCTGGCTGGCCGACACCACCGAGAGCGCCACCCCGCAGACCTCCGTCCTGCTGGTCTGCGTGCTGGACAAGATCGGCACCTTCGGGATGCTCCGCTTCTGCCTGGGGCTGCTGCCCGAGGCCAGCGCCTGGGCCACCCCGGTCGTGGTCGCACTGTGCCTGATCTCGATCGTGTACGGCGCCTTCCTCGCCATCGGCCAGGACGACCTGCTGCGTCTCATCGGCCTGACCTCGCTGAGCCACTTCGGCTTCATCGCACTCGGCATCTTCGCCTTCACCCCGCACGGTGGCGGCTCGGTCGAGGGTGCCTCGGGCGCGATCCTCTACATGGTCAACCACGGCGTCGCGACGGCCGCGATGTTCCTGGTCGCCGCGGCCCTGATCGAGCGCCGCGGCACCGCCTCCATCCGGGCGATCCGGGGCGTCGAGAAGAGCGCACCGGTGCTGGCCGGCCTGCTCCTGGTCGCGGGTCTGGCGACCGCCGGGCTGCCCGGGCTCTCGCAGTTCGTCTCCGAGATCCTGGTTCTGATCGCCGCGTTCGCCTACCACTGGTGGGTCGGCGCGATCGCGGTCACCGCCGTGGTGCTCGCCGCCATCTATGTGCTGTGGCTGTATCAGCGCACCATGACCGGTCCGCCCGCCCCGGACGTCGAGCGTGTCGAGACGCCTCGAACCCTCGACGGACTCGCCGTGGACCTCACCCGTACGGAGGTCGCGATCCTCGCCCCGCTGATGATCGCGCTCGTCCTCTTCGGCTTCTACCCCGCCCCGCTGCTCGACCTCGCCAACCAGGGCGTGGCCTCGATCAGCCCGATCCTCTCGGCGGTGGCCGGATGACGACCTTCCAGTCCCCGCACCTCGAGTACGGCCTGCTCTGGCCGGTCTTCGTCGTCTTCGGCGTCGCCTGCGTCGGCATCG
Source organism: Nocardioides sp. JCM 18998 (assembly GCF_055391535.1). NCBI lineage: Bacteria > Bacillati > Actinomycetota > Actinomycetes > Propionibacteriales > Nocardioidaceae > Nocardioides > Nocardioides sp. JCM 18998. The sequence goes on along the minus strand of NZ_AP043886.1, from coordinate 916,959 downwards.
TGGTGGAGGCGTTCGCCCCGCGCGAGCGCCGCTACTCCCTCCAGGTCGGCCTGACCCTGATCGGCCTGGTCGTGCCGCTGATCCGGGTCATCACCATCGGCCACGGGATCAACACGGGCCGGGTCACCGCTCGTTCTGTCGCGGAGGGTGCGCTGGTCATCGACGGCCCCGGCATCTTCCTGTGGGGCGTGATCCTCGTGGTCGCGATCGCCGGAGTACTGCTCTTCGCCGAGCGTCAGCTCGACTCCGGCGTCTCCGCCTTCGCCGGCCAGGCCGCGGCCCTGCCCGGCACCGCCGCCGAGCGGACCGCCGCGCAGCAGGGCCTCGACCACACCGAGGTCTACCCGCTGCTGCTGTTCGCGGTCGGCGGCATGATGCTCTTCCCTGTCGCCGGCGACCTGCTGATGCTCTTCGTCGCGCTCGAGGTGCTCTCGTTGCCCCTGTACCTGCTCGTCGGTCTCGCCCGGCGGCGCCGGCTGCTCTCGCAGGAGGCGGCGCTCAAGTATTTCCTGCTCGGCGCGTTCTCCTCCGGCTTCTTCATCTACGGCATCTCCCTGGTCTACGGCTACGCCGGCACGATGGAGCTCTCCGGGATCGGCGACGTCGTCCAGCACGGCGGCGCCAACCACGGCCTGCTCGTCGTCGGGATCGGCCTGATGGCGATCGGCCTGCTGTTCAAGGTCGGCGCGGTGCCGTTCCACAGCTGGACCCCGGACGTCTACCAGGGCGCCCCCACGGCGGTCACCGCCTGGATGAGCGCCGCGACCAAGGTCGCCGCCTTCGGAGCGCTGCTGCGGCTCTTCGTGGTCGCCTTCGGCCACGACCGGCTCACCTGGCAGCCCGTCCTGGGTGCCGTCGCGATCGCCACCATGCTCTTCGGCTCCGCGATCGCCGTCGTGCAGACCGACGTGAAGCGGATGCTCGCCTACAGCGCCATCGCACACACCGGATTCCTGCTCACCGGTGTCGTCGGCTTCTCGGCCGGCGACGGTGACGGCACCGACGCCACCCGGGCGGTGCTCTTCTACCTGCTGGCCTACTCGGTCGCCACGATCGGCGCCTTCGCGCTGGTGACGGTCGTACGGGACAGCAACGGGGAGGCGACCGGGTTCGCCAAGTGGACCGGGCTGGGGAAGCGCTCGCCGCTGGTGGCGGCGCTGTTCACCCTCTTCCTCTTCTCCATGGCGGGCCTGCCGCTCACCGGTGGCTTCATCGGGAAGTGGGAGGTCTTCACAGTGGCCCTGCGCGCCGGCTACTGGCCGGTGGTCGTGGTGGCGATCGCGGCGAGCATCGTCTCGGTCTTCTTCTACGTCCGCTTCGTGCTGCTGCTCTTCTTCGCCGAGCCCGGTGCTCGCGCCGAGGGTGAGAGCGGCACCCCGGCCGCCGTCGTCGTACCCGCCTGGGGGAGCATCCTGGTGATCGGGCTCTGCGCGCTGGCTACCGTCCTGCTCGGCGTGGTTCCGGACCCTGTTCTCCAACTGATCGAGAATGCGGGATCATTCATCAGGTGAGCACCGCTGAACTCGCCCTGCCCGTCTCCGATGAGGCCCTGGCCGGACGCCTTCGCGCGCGACTGGCCCTGGTCGAGAAGGAGCTCGCCGGCCACGTGCAGAGCCGCTCGTCCTTCATCAGCGAGGCGGCCACGCATCTGCTCGCCGCCGGCGGCAAGCGGTTCCGGCCGCTGCTGGTGCTGCTCGCCGCCGAGTGCGGCGACCGGGCCGACTCCGGCGACGTGGTCACTGCGGCCTGCGTCGTGGAGCTCACCCACCTCGCCTCGCTCTACCACGACGACGTGATGGACGAGGCGCTCGTACGGCGGGCGGCCGACTCGGCCAACGCCCGCTTCGACAACAACATCGCCATCCTCACCGGCGACCTGCTCTTCGCCCGCTCCTCGGAGCTGACCGCCGAGCTCGGCGCCGATGCCGTCGGCATCCAGGCCCGGGCCTTCGCCCGCCTGGTCGAGGGCCAGATCCTGGAGGGCGTCGCACCCGGTGCCGGGGACGACCCGGTCGCCCACCACCTCGACGTGATCGCCGGCAAGACCGGCGCCCTGATCGCCCTCTCGGCGCAGTACGGCGCCCGCTTCGGCGGCGCCCCCCCGGAGATCGAGGCCGCGCTCACCGAGTACGGCGAGATCGTCGGGGTCGCGTTCCAGATCTCCGACGACATCCTCGACATCGCCTCAGAGTCGGACGAGTCGGGCAAGACGCCCGGCACCGACCTGCGCGAGGGCGTCCCGACGCTGCCGGTCCTCTTCGCCCGCCGCTCGACGGCGCCGGAGGACGCGCGACTGATCGAGCTGCTCGACTCCGATCTCTCGGACGACGCCGCGCTGGCCGAGTGCCTCGGCCTGCTGCGTGCCCACCCGGCGATGGCCGAGGCCCGCGCCTACGTGGTCGCAGAGGCCGAGAAGGCGAAGGCGCTGCTCGCGGCGCTGCCCGAGGGGTCGGTCCGCGAGGCGTTGGAGAGGTTCGCCGACGTGGTGGCGGTGCGCTCCGCCTGAGCCTGCTGGTTCATCAAGGTATGCAGGTCGACCGACGCTTCCCGTGCTGAACTCACCGTGGGAAGTGCGGGTTCGGCTGCATACCTCGATCGACCAGCACCGGCCCCCAGCGCTTAACCTTCGTCCGTGGAGCGCTCACGTGGGGTCCTGTACGGAGTCTGTGCCTACCTGATCTGGGGCGCCTTCCCGCTCTACTGGCCGCTTCTCGAGCCTGCGGGCGCCTTCGAGATCCTGGCGCACCGGCTGATCTGGTCGCTGGTCGTGGTGGCGGCGCTGGTGATCGGGTTGCGGCGGGCGCCGCAGTTCTTCGCGCTGATCCGCAACCGGCGCCAGCTCGGGCTGCTCACCCTCGCCGCCGTCACCGTCACCTGCAACTGGGCGACCTACATCTGGGGCGTCAACCACGGCCGGGTGGTGGAGACCTCGCTCGGCTACTTCATCAATCCATTGGTCACGATGCTGCTCGGCGTCGTCGTGCTGCGCGAGCGGATGCGGGCGCTGCAGTGGGTCGCGGTCGGCATCGCCGCGGTCGCCGTCGCCGTGCTCACCATCGATTACGGCCGGCTGCCGTGGCTGGCGCTCGTCCTCGCGTTCTCGTTCGGCACGTACGGCTTGGCGAAGCGGCTCGCCGGCGCCGGCGCCTTCGAGTCGCTCGCGCTGGAGACCGCGATCATGGCGCCGTTCGCCTTCGTCTTCGTGCTCGTGCTGGCCGCCCGGGGCCAGTCGCACTTCGGCGCCGAGGGTCCCGGTCACGCGCTGCTGTTCGTCTCGGCCGGCGTCGTCACCGCGGTGCCGCTGATCCTCTTCGGCGCGGCCGCCATCCGGGTGCCGCTGGTGACGCTCGGCCTGCTGCAGTACCTCGCGCCGATCCTCCAGTTCGGCCTCGGCATCCTCCACTTCCACGAGCCCATGTCGACCGGTCGCTGGATCGGCTTCGGGATCGTCTGGGTGGCGCTCGCCGTCTTCACCGCGGACTCCATCAGGGCCCGCCGTGTCGTCGCCTGATCCGCGCTCTCGTCCGCGGCGCTGCTCGCAGGTGGACGTGGTTCACTGGAGGCCAGCCGCGGCGCCGCACGCTGCCGCGATGTCTCGGAGGTGCCCGATGTTCCGTATCGCGCTCGGTGTTGCCGTCATCGCCGCGCTCGCCCCGGTGGCCGCGCTCGCGGCGTCGCCCCAGGCGGAGGGGGCGGCGGAGGGGGCGGCGCCCTCATCGGTTCCGACGCTGACCGGAACCTCACGCTGCACCGACACCGGTCAGATCCGGCTCCGCGTCCGGATCGCCGGGGACATCGAGCACGATCGTGCCGTGCTCAGCGGTGTGCGGGGCAAGGGCTGGGTCGGTGCGGTCATCCCGCACGTCTCGTACGCGGTCGACGGCACCCTGCCTCCGCCTGACGATGGCACGAGCCTGTCCGGCGGCGATCCCGTCACGTTCGTGCCTCATCACGGGGTCGCGGGTGTCTGGGCATGGTCGGACGCGATCCGCTCCGTCGACTCGTTCGCCGCATTCGAGACGAAGCGCGACGGTCGGCGCGTGTCGTGCGGCCTGTACGTGCGCGGCGGTGCCGGGGCCGCCCAGGTCGAGGACGGGCTCGCCTATCTCGACCTGCCTGCGAGCGGAACCGCCGTCGACGTCGGCGGATACGGCACCGCACATCACCGCTATCGGGTCGCCCTCTCGCTTCACACGAAGGCCGGCGTGCACCGCCGGGCCCGTATCGTCACGGCCGGTGACAATGGTTTGTTCCGCATGACGTTCGCCCGGGCAGCGCATCTGCGAGGCGTGAGCGCGGCATCGGTGCGGATCACCGATCTGGACCGGCACGGCCTCCTCGTCCACGCCCTGGGGATCGAGCGCTGAGGTCTCCACGGGGACATTTCTTGCGAAAAGACCACGGGTAAAGCAACTTCGTGTTCTCATTGGCCGTTCGGCCGCGGAGGGTGGCCGGCTCTCGGGCATTCCTTGGAGGGAATCATGCGGCGCTCTGCCGTGCTCGCGGCGGCTGCCGCGACCAGTGTCATCACCGTCGGTCTCGTCGCGCCGGGGGCCGATGCGGTGGCTCCGGCGACCAAGCTCGTCGGCACGGCGAGCTGTGTCGGTGGCGGACAGATCCGGCTGGCGACCAGCATCGACGCGAGCCGTACGGCCAAGGCGGTCGCGACCGTCTCAGGCGCGAAGCGGAATCGTTTTGCGGGCCTGGTCGTGGCGGGGGTCGACCGGACCTTCGACATGTCGAAGAGTGATGCTGCCGCCGCCACCAAGACGTTCCACGGTGCACACGGCACCTTCTCCACCGCGGCGACCCGCGCGAACGCCTCCTCGGCGAACGCGGTCGCCTACTTCGTGGCCGACGACCTGCGCACGACCTGCAGCGCGATCGTGATCCAGGCCGGCACGCAGTACGGCGTGATGAGCCTCAACGCGGTCGATGGCCTCATCGTCGGCGCCGGGCCGCTGTCGGTGCTCGACGCGAGCATCCTGGGCGCCAAGGGGCACCGCTACCGGGCCATGTTCACCGTCGTCGACAAGACCGGTACGCAGCGCTTCTCGTCCGAGAACACCGCCAAGAGGCGCGGAGCCCTCGACATCGTCATCCGTCACGTGAAGCGCCTCCCGACCTTCTCCAAGGTCTCGGTGAAGGTCGTCGACCTCACCGCCCACAAGTCCCAGCCCCAGACCTACTCGATCGGCCGATGAACATGCGTATCCCCCTCCTCGCGGCTGCCACCGCGGGTGTCCTCTCCCTCGGCCTGATGGCCGCGTCCGCCGACGCGGTCCAGCCGACCCACGGCCGTACCCTGGTCGGCTCGACCACCTGCGACCAGGGCGAGGCCCGCCTGGCCACCACGGTCGACAAGGCCGGTACGGAGCGTGGCACCGTCACGCTGACCGGCCTGGGCAGCAAGCGCTGGCGCGGGAGCTTCCAGCTCAACCCGGCCGCCGCGATCGCGAAGGCCGACGACGGCGACGACGACCACCTGTCCCACGCCGAGATGCAGGCGATGATGGGCGGGACGACCAAGCGTCACTACGCACACAACGGCCGGATCAGCCTCTCCGCCCACCTGAAGGACTCGCGCTCGCTCGATGCCCAGGCCAGCTTCACCTCGCCGAGCATGAGCATGTGCGAGATCAGCGTCATGTCGCGCGGTGGGCAGTACATGCTGATGGGCGATGGCATGCTCGCCATCCGCACCGGCATGAAGCCGACCGTGATGGCGATGGTGGGCGGCGAGGCCCGGCACCGGTACGCGATCTCGTTCGCACTGACCACGCCGTCGGGCACGCAGACCCGCACGCTGGTCCGTACGGCGGGCTCGATGGGCATGCTCGACCCCGAGGTGCACGACTTCAAGGGCCTCTCGGCATTCACCGAGGCCACCGTCACCGTCCAGGACCTCACCGTCCCCGTGGCGGTCCAGAAGTTCTCGCTGGGGCGCTGACATGCGGAAGAACGCCCTGCTCGCCGCCGCGGCCGCGGGCGCCCTCTCCTTCGGCCTCATCGCCCCGGCCGGTGCCGTCGCCGAGCAGCACATCGTCGGCCGTGCGAGCTGTTCCGGCGGAGGCACCGTCCGCGTCGGCGGGACGATCGACAAGGACGGCAACGCCACCGCCCTCGCCCACGTCTGGGGCACCGATCGCAACCACTGGTCCGGCGCGGTGGTGGCGGGTCTCGACGAGGACACCGAGAACAGCCTGTCGGGCGAGGACGCCGACGACCTGGTGCATCAGTACACCGGCGACAACGGTGAGCTCACCGTCGTGGCGAAGCAGTCCGGCGCCACCACGCCGAGCGCGATGGCAGTGGTCACGACGCCGAGCATGAGCCGGATCTGCGTGGCCGGCGTGGTGCGCCAGGGCAAGCGGTACGCCGTCACGAGCATGCTCAAGGGTCTGGCCGTCGCGACCGGCGAGCGCCAGGCGGTGGCGGCGTTCTCGCTCGGCGAGGAGAACCACACCTACCGCGCCCGCTTCACCCTCACCGGCAGGGGCGGCCACGTCCAGACGCGTATCAGGCAGCAGACCATGAAGAAGGGCGAGTTCGGGGTCGACCTGACCGTGCGCGACTTCAACCGGCTCGCGTCCTTCAAGCGGGTCTCGGTCCGGATCGTCGACCTCACCGACCACAAGGCGAAGCCGACGTCGTACGCGATCGTGCGATGAGGCGCACGGGCGCGCCGGCCGTGGGCTGAGGCCCCGATCGTCAGAGATGACCGTCGGGTCTGCACATCACGTGCAGACTCGACGGTCACACGTGCAAGGTCGGCGTCAGACGGTCCAGGTGTCGCCGGCGTTGAGCAGCGCGGTCAGGCGGTCCTCGGGCGAGCCGCTGACACCCTCCTGCGCCGCCGAGAGCTGCGCGCGCGCCTGGTCGTCGTAGGTGGGCCGCTCGACCTGGCGGAAGATGCCGATCGGCGCCTGGTGCAGCACGCCGGCGTCGGTGAGCCGCGAGATCGCGAAGGCGGTGGTCGGGTCGGGGTTGTGGGCGTCGTGGACGAGCACGTTCTCCAGGCCGACGTCGGCGACCAGGGCGACCTTCACGCCGCCGGAGACCGTGTCCCGGATCAGGCCCTTGCTGGGCTGACCGGCGCCGTCGGCGGCACCGAACGTGATCGGCGAGCCGTGGACCAGCGGGATGATGGCGCCACCATCCTCAGAGCCTTGGTGTCCGCTCCTCTTCAGCCCGTCGAACGCGCCGTCGTTGAAGATCGGGCAGTTCTGGTAGATCTCGACCAGCGACGTGCCGCGGTGCGCGGCCGCCGCGGCGAGGACGGCGGTGAGGTGCTTGCGGTCCGAGTCGACCGTACGGGCCACGAACGTCGCCTCGGCGCCCAGCGCCAGCGACACCGGGTTGAACGGGTGGTCGATCGAGCCGGCCGGTGTCGACTTGGTGACCTTGCCGGTCTCGGAGGTGGGGGAGTACTGCCCCTTCGTCAGGCCGTAGATCCGGTTGTTGAACAGCAGGATCGTCATGTTCACGTTGCGGCGCAGCGCGTGGATGAGGTGGTTGCCGCCGATCGACAGCGCGTCGCCGTCACCGGTCACCACCCACACCGACAGGTCCTCGCGCGCGGTCGCGATGCCGGTCGCGATCGACGGCGCGCGGCCGTGGATCGAGTGCACCCCGAACGTGTCGAGGTAGTAGGGGAACCGCGAGGAGCAGCCGATGCCGGAGATGAAGACGATGTTCTCCCGGCGCAGGCCGAGGTCGGGCAGGAAGCCCTGGACCGCCTTGAGCACGGCGTAGTCGCCGCAGCCGGGGCACCACCGCACCTCCTGGTCGGAGGTGAACTCCTTGCCGGTCTGCGGGCCCTCGCCCTCGCCCAGGGTGGGGACGAGCTCGGTGCCGGAGCGGAAGGCCCGGTCGGTCAGGTCTGCCCCAAGAAACGCGGTCATCACAGCTCCTCGTACGTGGCGTCGGCGGCGGCTGGCTCCGCGGCGCCGAGATCGACGGTGATCCCCTCGGCCTCGCTGACCAGGATGGCGATCGCCTCGGCGAGTTCGATCGACTTGATCGGGAGGCCCCGGACGACGTTGAAGCCGGCCGCGTCGACGAGGTACTCGGCGCGCAGCAGCATCCGGAGCTGGCCGAGGTTCATCTCCGGGACCAGCACCTTGTCGTAGCGCCGGAGGATCTCCCCGAGGTCCTTCGGGAACGGGTTGAGGTGGCGTAGGTGGGCCTGCGCGACGCGGTAGCCGGCCTTGCGGACATGCCGTACGCCCGACCCGATCGGCCCGTACGTCGAGCCCCAGCCGATCACCAGCACCCTCGCGCCCTGCCCATCCTCGGCGGACGGGTCGTCGACCTCGAGCGGCGGCAGCGAGTCGGCGATCGCGGCGATCTTCGCGGCCCGGGCGCGGACCATGTGCTCGTGGTTGGCCGGGTCGTAGGAGATGTTGCCCGTCCCGGTGTTGATGCCCTCCTTCTCCAGGCCCCCGATGCGGTGCTCGAGACCGGCGGTCCCCGGAATCGCCCACGGCCGCGCCAGGGTCGCCTCGTCGCGGGCGTACGGCAGGAAGGTCCCGCCCTCCTCGATGTCTGCGGCCGTCGCGAACGCCGGGTCGATCACCGGCAGCTCCGCGACCGAGGGGATCTGCCACGGCTCGGATCCGTTGGCGAGGTAGCCGTCGGACAGCAGCATCACCGGGGTGCGGTAGGTGACGGCGATCCGGGCCGCCTCGACGGCCGCGTCGAAGCAGTCGCCCGGCGTCGACGGGGCGACGATCGGGATCGGCGCCTCGCCGTTGCGGCCGAACATCGCCTGGAGCAGGTCGGACTGCTCGGTCTTGGTCGGCAGGCCGGTCGAGGGGCCGCCGCGCTGCACGTTCACGACCACGAGCGGGAGCTCGGTCATCACCGCCAGGCCGATCGCCTCGCCCTTCAGCGCGATGCCCGGCCCGGAGGTCGTGGTGACGCCCAGCGACCCCGCGTACGAGGCGCCGATCGCCGCGCCGATGCCGGCGATCTCGTCCTCGGCCTGGAAGGTCGTCACGCCGAACGCCTTGTGCTTCGACAGCTCGTGCAGGATGTCGGAGGCCGGGGTGATGGGGTAGGAGCCGAGGAAGAGCGGCAGACCCGAGCGCACGCCCGCCGCCACCAGCCCGTACGCGAGCGCCAGGTTGCCGGTGATGTTGCGGTAGGTGCCCGGCGAGGCGGGAGCCGGCTTGATCTCGTACGAGACCGCGAACGCCTCGGTGGTCTCGCCGAAGTTCCACCCGGTCCTGAACGCCGTGATGTTGGCGTCGCGGATGTCGGGGACCTTCGCGAAGCGCTTGGTCAGGAACGCGATCGTGGAGTCGGTCGGGCGGCCGTACATCCACGACAGCAGTCCGAGCGCGAACATGTTCTTGGCGCGTGAGGCGTCCTTGCGGGAGAGGCCGAACTCCTTGACCGCCTCGACGGTCATCCCGGTCAGGTCGACGGGGAAGACCTGGTACGAGCCCAGCGGATCGTTGGCGTCCCCGAGGAGCGACAGCGGGTTGGCGTCGTACCCGGCCTTGGCCAGGTTGCGGGTGGTGAAGTCGGCGGTGTCGACGATGATCGTCGCGCCCTTGGGCAGGTCGGCCAGGTTCGCGCGCAGCGCGGCGGGGTTCATCGCGACCAGCACGTCGGGGGCGTCGCCGGCGGTCATGATGTCGTGATCGGCGAAGTGCACCTGGAACGACGAGACGCCGGGGATCGTGCCCTGCGGCGCGCGGATCTCGGCCGGGAAGTTCGGCAACGTCATCAGGTCGTTGCCGAACACGGCGGACTCCTGAGTGAACCGATCACCGGTGAGCTGCATGCCGTCACCCGAGTCCCCGGCGAACCGGATGACCACCCGATCGAGCTGCTTGACCTGCTTCGACACGCGCTTGCGTCCCTTCGCTGTGGCTGGTCCCTCCACCGTAGCCACCGTAGTGGCTCGGCTCACCTGCGCCATGTGACGCGCCACACCTCGAGCAGAACAAGACAAGAGCGATTAAGTCGACTACTCTACGTGACATTACTGAATAACGGAGGTCACTCGACCTCCGTCCATGTCAACGAAGTGAGGACCTCTCATGAAGTCGATCAAGGTCACGGTTGCGGCTGTCGCCGCTGCCGGGGTGCTGGCCTTGACCGGATGCGGCAGCAGCTCCGGTTCCAGCGCGGATGCGGCAGACACGATCAACGTCGTCGGCTACTCCGTCCTCCAGCAGGCCAACAAGGGCGTCGAAGCCGCCTTCGAGAAGACCGACGCCGGCAAGGGCGTCCAGTTCAAGGAGTCGTACGGCGCCTCCGGCGACCAGTCCCGCGCGGTCATCGCCGGTGCGAAGGCCGACGAGGTCCACCTCTCCCTCGAGCCCGACGTGCAGAAGCTGGTCGACGCCGGCATCGTGGACGCCAACTGGAAGGACAACGCGACCCAGGGCATCTGCACCCAGTCGGTCGTCGTCTTCGGCGTGCGTCCGGGGAACCCGAAGAACATCAAGACGTGGGCGGACCTGACCAAGCCCGGCGTCCAGATCGTGACGCCCAACCCGGCGTCGTCGGGCTCGGCGAAGTGGAACCTGCTGGCCGCCTACGGCTCCGCCCTCGGCCAGGGCGACGCGGCCGCGAGCGACTACATGAAGTCCTTCTTCAAGAACGTCGTCGCGATGCCGGACTCCGGCCGCGACGCCACCACCGCCTTCACCGGCGGCACCGGCGACGTCCTGATCTCGTACGAGAACGAGGTCATCCTCGCCCGCCAGAGCGGCACCGACCTGGACTACGTCGTCCCGGACAGCTCGCTGCTGATCCAGAACCCGTGCGCGGTGACCAAGGACGCTTCGACCGCCGCGCAGAAGTGGCTCGACTTCCAGAAGAGCGCCGACGGCCAGAAGCTGTACGAGGAGACCGGCTACCGCCCGCTCGACTCGGTCGCCAGCCAGGTCGGCGACGTGGACGTGAAGGGCGTCGAGAACTCGGCCGACCCGTTCCCGGTCCCGGCCAAGCTCCTCACCATCGACAAGGACTTCGGTGGCTGGGCCGACGCCAACACGAAGTACTTCGACGAGGACAACGGCATCCTCACCAAGCTCCAGGCCGCGGCAGGAAAGTGACGTCTACGCCGCTCCTGGAGGCTCGGCCGGACGTCGGTGAACCGCGCAAGCGCGTTCGCCGGCGCCGGCCGGGCCGGTCCGCTTCCCGGACTCTGAACGCCACGTCGGGCCTCGGCCTCGGCGTGGCCATGATCTGGTTCAGCGTGCTGGTCCTGATCCCGCTGGCCGCCATCGTCGTCAAGGCGAGTGGCGGTGGCTGGCACACGTACGCGCATACGCTCAGCAACGGCCAGACCCTCGACGCGATCAAGCTGACCGTGGGGATGTCGTTCCTCGTCACCCTGCTCAACATGGTGATGGGCACGATCATCGCCTGGGTGCTGGTGCGTGACCGCTTCCCCGGCAAGGCGCTGCTCGACCTGGTCATCGACATCCCGTTCGCGCTGCCGACGATCGTCGCGGGCCTGGTGCTGCTCTCGCTCTACGGCGCAGACAGCCCGCTGGGCCTGCACTTCGCCAACACTCGCGCGGCGGTCTTCCTGGCGATCGCGTTCGTGACGCTGCCCTTCGTGGTGCGCACGGTGCAGCCGGTGCTGGAGGAGATGGAGACCGACGTCGAGGACGCCGCCGCATCGCTGGGCGCCTCGCGGGCCACCACGTTCCGCCGGATCGTGCTGCCGACGCTCGTGCCGGCGATCTTCGCGGGCGCCTCGCTCTCCTTCGCGCGCGGGATCAGCGAGTACGGCTCGCTGGTGCTGCTGTCGGGCAACCTGCCGCACCGCACCGAGGTCACGTCCGTACGGGTGATGTCCTACCTCGAGGGCGGCAACACCGCGGCCGCCGCCTCGGTGGCGACGATCTTGCTGGTGGTCGCGCTGCTCGCGATCGTGGCGCTGGACATCATCGCCCGCCGCGTCGCCAAGCGGGATGTGGCCCGTGGCTAGCCGCAGCGCCGCCGTCGGACGGCGGAACCCGGCGCTGACCTGGGGTCTGCGGGTCCTGGTCGTCGGCTACCTGACCATGCTGGTCATCTGGCCGAGCTGGTACGTCGTGCAGCACACCTTCGCGGACGGTCTGACCGGCCTGCAGACCGCTCTGCAGGACCCGGACGTGCAGCACGCGCTCGTGCTGACGCTCGAGGTCTCGGTGGCCGCCGTGCTCATCAACCTGGTCTTCGGCGTCGGTGTCTCGCTGCTGCTGGTGCGCTACGACTTCCCCGGCAGGCGGGTGCTCTCGGCCTTCATCGACCTGCCGCTGTCGGTCTCCCCGGTCGTGGTCGGCCTGGCGCTGGTGCTGGTCTACAACGGCCGGTACGGCTGGTTCGGGCCCTGGCTCGAGGACCACGGGATCCAGATCATCTTCGCCTGGCCCGGCATGGTGATGGCGACCTGCTTCGTCGCGCTGCCGCTGATCGTCCGTGAGGTCGTCCCCGTCCTCGAGGAGCTCGGCGACGACCAGGAGCAGGCCGCGCACTCGCTCGGCGCGAACGGCTGGCAGACCTTCTGGCGGATCACGGTCCCCGGCATCCGCTGGGCGATCGTCTACGGCGTCGTGCTCTCGCTCGCACGCTCCCTGGGTGAGTTCGGCGCGGTCAAGGTGGTGGCCGGCAACGTCGCCGGCGAGACCCAGACCGCGACCGTCCTGGTCCAGCAGAAATATCAGAACTTCGAGCAGACGACGGCGTACTCCGTCTCGTTCCTGCTCGCGTTCGCGGCGGTGCTCTGCCTCATCGTGGTGGCGCTGCTGCGGCCGAAGGCCCCCAAGGAGTCTCGATGAGCGAGCGAACCATTCAACACAGCGCCCGACGTGCCTCATCGGCGCCCGGGGCGAAGCGAGGACGTCGATGAGCATCGAGGTAAAGAACGTCAACAAGCGGTTCGGCGACTTCGTCGCCCTGGACGACGTGTCGGTGTCGCTGCCGACCGGCCAGCTGACCGCGCTGCTCGGCCCCTCGGGCGGCGGCAAGTCCACCCTGCTGCGGATCATCGCGGGCCTGGACTCGGCCGACTCGGGCTCGATCACGATCGAGGGCAACGAGGCCACCCACCTGCCGCCGCAGAAGCGGAACATCGGCTTCGTCTTCCAGCACTACGCCGCGTTCAAGCACATGTCGGTCGCGAAGAACGTCGCCTTCGGCCTCGAGATCCGCAAGAAGCCCAAGCCGGAGATCGAGCGCAAGGTCAACGAACTGCTCGACCTGGTCCACCTCTCCCAGTTCGCCAACCGGCTGCCCGCCCAGCTCTCCGGCGGCCAGCGCCAGCGGATGGCGCTGGCGCGGGCCCTCGCCGTCGAGCCGACCGTCCTGCTCCTCGACGAGCCGTTCGGCGCGCTGGACGCGAAGGTCCGCAAGGAGCTGCGCGACTGGCTCCGGCGACTGCACGACGAGGTCCACGTGACCACCGTGTTCGTGACCCACGACCAGGAGGAGGCCCTCGAGGTCGCCGACGAGATCGTGGTGATCAACCAGGGTCGGGTCGAGCAGGTCGGTACGCCCGACGCGCTCTACGACGCCCCGGCGAACGACTTCGTGATGTCGTTCCTCGGCGACGTGACCACCCTGGGCGGCGAGCTGATCCGCCCGCACGACATCGAGGTCGACGTGACGCCCGGTGAGCCGGGCGCGATCGAGGGCACGGTCTCCCGCGTCCTGCGGATCGGCTTCGAGGTGCGGCTCACCGTCCTCACCGACATCGGCGAGGTCGTCACGGTCGAGCTCACCCGCACGCACGCGCGCCGGCTCGGCATCGTCGAGGGGTCGACGGTGTGGCTGAACGCCGTGCTGGGGGCGACGCGGGTCTGATCCAGTGTTGCGCCGGTCGGCGGGTCGCGCCCGCCGATCGGCGCACGCCTGGGCAGGCGTCGCCCCGCTGGGGAGGCGTCGCCCCGCTGGGGAGGGGTAACACGACGTTGGGGAGGGGTAACACGACGTTCGCCACGGGTAGCAGCCTGTTGCGTCGCGCTGCTACCTCAGTGGACATCGTGTTACCCCAGGCCGGCGGCGGTCGACGCGTCAGCGCAATGAGCCTCCCCCGCCAACGCACGGCCGAGCGATCAGTGGGGCTGCCAGGCGTCCTCGTCGGCGGTGCGGGAGGTGACCTCGTCGGGGAGCTGGCGGCTGGCGAGCTGCTCGATGGAGACCTTCTCGAAGACCTCGCGCAGGGAGTCGCGGGCGGCGATCCAGACGTGCTGGAGCACGTCGGCGCGGTCGTTGTAGGTGACCGCCTCGGGTCGCAGGCCGTACACGCTGACGAGCGGGCCGTCGACGGCCCGGATCACGTCGGCGACCGAGACGTCCGCGGCGGACTTGGCGAGCCGCCACCCGCCGGACTGGCCGCGCTGGGAGATCACGACGCCGGCCTTGCGCAGGTCGGCGAGGATCGCCTGCAGGAATCCGTGCGGGATCTCCTGGAGACGACCGAGCTCCTCGGCGGAGACGGCCTTGCCGTCCTCACGGGAGGCCATCTCGATGAGCGCGCGCAGCGCGTAATCGGACTTCGCAGAGACTCGCACGGGTCGCATTCTCGCAGATAAGTCGATCATGCTGCTCGATTCACGCGACTGCAGCGGGTTTCCGGCCGGCCGGAAACGAGGCGCGACGGGTCAGGCCGTGGCCGTGGTACGGGCGATCGCTGCCTCGATCCGGTCGAGGATGGCGTCGATCATGGTCACGAAGATCTGCTCCTCGTCGATCGCCGCCAGCTCGGTGCCGTGCGCGCGCGCCGCGGGGTACTCCTCCTGGGGGAGGACGGCGTAGATCCGCGACCACGCGGTCGCGTCCTTCTCGCGCAGCTCCGGCTCCAGCGCCAGGACGCTGGTCATCGTGGCGCAGCCGCCGAGGAGCGCGTCGGCGAAGACGCGGTAGTAGAGCACCGTCTGGGCGGCGTCGAGCCCCGTCGCCGACAGCGTGCTGAGGATCGACTCGACCAGCTCGCGCTCGTGCCTGCCGCCGGTCACCCGTGCGAAGCACTGGCTGTAGAGGACCGGATGGCGTCCTGCCTGGGCCCAGGCGGTCATCGCGATCGAGCGGAGCTGCTCGCGCCAGCCCTGGCTCTCGGGCTGCTGGCGCATCGCCTCGAGCTGCTCGCCCATCACGCGGTCCCACACCGCCAGGATCAGGTCGTCCTTGTCGCGGAAGTGCCGGTAGAACGCGGTCGCGTCCACCCCCATCTCCTCGCCGAGGCGACGCATCGAGAGGTCGGCGGTCTTGGACTTCTCGAGCAGCTCCAGGGCCTTGGCGATGATCGAGTCGGGGCTGAGCGACGCCGCTCGGGCGCTGCTGCGCCCGCGACGCGTCGTGGTGGTGCGGTCGCTGGCCACGGGGACGTGCTCCTCTTCCGGAGGTCTGCTGGTGATGTCACACGATCGTAACGGATGATCGTTGTCAACACCGTTGACAACAGCACTGTCCACAGAGTTTCATTCTGGTCATGCCAACGCATGTGACCCAGGCCACTGTCATCCGGAACGCCGCCGTCTTCACGGCCGACCCGGCCCGCTCCTGGGCGACGGCCGTCGCGTTCGGCGACGGGCGGCTGCTCGCCGTGGGCGGCGACGCCGAGGTGGCCGACCTGGTCCACGGCGCCGAGGAGGTGATCGACGCCGGTGGCGCCCTGGTGACGCCCGGCTTCATCGACGCCCACATGCACCCCGTCCAGGGCGGGCTCGAGCGGACCCGCTGCGATCTGGTCGGCGCCACCACGATCGAGGCGTACGCCGAGCGGCTGCGCGCCTACGTCGCGTCCCCCGCCGGTGCGGCGGGCTCCTGGGTGCTCGGGGCCGGGTGGTCGATGGAGGCGTTCCCCAATGGCCTGCCGACCCGACAGCTCCTCGACGCCGTGGTGCCCGACCGCCCGGCGTACCTGCCCAACCGCGACCACCACTCGGGCTGGGCCAACACCCGGGCCCTGGAGCTCGCCGGGATCACCCGGGATACGCCCGACCCCGCCGGCGGCGTGATCGAGCGCGAGGCCGACGGCCACCCCTCGGGCGCGCTGCACGAGGCCGCGATGACGCTGGTGGAGCGGGTGTTGCCGACCACGACCCAGGCGGAGCTCTCCGGCGGCCTCCGCGCCGCGCAGCCCTACCTGCACAGCCTCGGCATCACCGGATGGCAGGACGCGATGGTCGGCGCCGGACCGGACTCGGTGCACCAGACCTACCTCGACGCTCAGGCGGAGGGCTGGCTGAGCGCCCGCGTCGCCGCCGCGCTCTGGTTCGAGCGCGACGAGCCGGACATCGCCGCCCAGGTCGCCCGCCACCTCGAGAGCCGTGCACAGGCGACGGCCGGCGGCGCGACCGATGCCGTCGCGCCGCGCTATGCGGCACCGACCGTCAAGCTGATGCTCGACGGCGTCGCCGAGACCTTCACCGCCGCGATGCTCGACCCCTACTGCGTGCACGACGGCCACGGTGGCGGGAACGGCCTGACGTTCTTCGAGCCCGCCTTCGTACGCGAGGCGGTGACAGCCCTGGACGCCGCCGGGTTCGGTGTCCACTTCCACGCCCTCGGCGACCGCGCCGTCCGGCTCGCGCTCGACGCGATCGCGGCCGCCCGCGAGGCGAACGGATCGGCCGACCGGCGCCACCAGCTCGCCCACCTGCAGGTCGTCCACCCCGACGATCGGCCCCGGTTCCGCCAGCTCGGCGCCGCCGCGAACCTGCAGCCGCTGTGGGGCTGCCACGAGCCGCAGATGGACGAGCTCACCTTGCCGTTCATGGGTCCCGACCGGGCCGAGGAGCAGTACCCGTTCGGCGATCTCTTCCGCGACGGCGCCACGTTGGTGGCCGGCAGCGACTGGCCGGTGAGCTCGCCGGACCCGTGGGCCGGGATCCACGTGGCCGTCAACCGGGTCGGCCCCGACGCGCCGCCCGGCACCGAGCCGCTGGGCCGCCACCACGCCCTCCCGCTGGGCGCGGCACTGGCCGCCTACACGACCGGCTCCGCCTGGACCACCCGCCTCGACGACATCGCCGGGAGCCTCGCCGTCGGCAAGGCGGCCGACGTGGTCCTGCACGACCGCAACCCGTTCGACCTGCCGACCGAGGAGATCTGCCGGACCCAGGTGCAGCGCACCTACGTCGGCGGCCGTCTCGTCTTCCAGCGCTGATCCGCATCCTGACTAGGAGAACCACGATGTCTCACCACCTCGCCCGCACCACCGCGCCGGCGCGACGTACCGTGACCGGTCTCCTGACCGGCGTCAGCGCCCTCGCCCTCGCCGCCGGGCTCGCCGCCTGCTCGGGATCCGGCAACGGCTCCGCCGCGCCGTCCGGCCAGGCCGTCTCCTCGATCGGCGCCGACCAGGACACCACCGGGACCGCCACCAAGCCGGTCGCCTCGGTGACCTGGGACGGCGGCTACCGGGCGCCGCTCACGCTCGACCCGATCGGCCTCGCGGACTACCCGGAGGAGACCACGATCCCGAACATGTGCGAGCCGCTGATCAAGGTCGAGCCGGACTACACCCTCAAGCCGGGTCTGGCCACGTCGTGGAAGTACACCGACGCGCACACCCTCGTCCTCCAGCTGCGCAGCGGCGTGACGTTCTGGGACGGCACCCCGATGACGGCCGAGGACGTCGCGTACAGCATCGGGCGCAACCTCGACCCGAAGTACGCCTCGAACTACTACGGCAGCTTCGCGCTGGTGACCGGCGTGAAGGCGACCGGGCCGCTCGAGGTCACCCTGACGCTGAAGAGCCACTCGGTCTCGGCGGTCGACGGTCTGGCGACCCTCGGCGGCGCGGTCGTGGAGAAGGCGTTCGCCGAGAAGGCCGGCCGGTCCTTCGGCTCGCCCAAGGTGGGCGTGATGTGCACCGGGCCGTACGAGTTCGGCTCCTTCGACGGCACCGGCAAGCTGGTGATGACGAAGAACCCGACGTACTGGGACGCCACGAACGCAGCCCACGCCGACACCTTCACCCTGGTCTACCCGACCGACCCGCAGGCGATCGTCAACGGCCTCACCAGCGGCAGCATCCAGGGCGCGTTCTCGCTGCCGACCAATCTGGTCGCGGCGCTCCAGAACGCGAGCAGCGGCAAGGTCTACATCGGCGAGAAGGGCTCCACGCCGGTCAACGTCGACCTGCTCTTCACCAAGAAGACCGGCGCCGCCTCCGTGCCGGAGGTGCGGCAGGCGCTGTCGCAGGTCATCGACCGGGCCGGCATCGCCGCATCCGTCTTCCACGGTGCCGCCGACCCGCTCTACAAGATCTCCGGTCCCGGCGTCTTCGGCTACGAGAAGGAGACCTACCAGGCGGCGTACGACAAGGCCGCCATCACCCCGGACGCGGCGGCCGCCGCCGCCAAGGTGAAGGCCGCCGGCGTCGGACAGGAGCCGATCGTCTTCGGCTACCCGTCGGGCGACAGCGAGAGCCAGCAGCTCGCGACAGTGGTGCAGCAGGAGGCCCAGCAGATCGGGCTCAACCTCAAGATCACCGCGATCCCGATCCAGCAGTACGGCTCGCTATTCGCCTCGGCCAAGGCCCGCGAGCCCTACGACATGATCCTGACCAAGAACTACATCGAGCTGCCCGAGCCGGCCATCCTCGACCAGCTGGTCGCCGTGCCGTACGGCACGATGGACTTCAGCGGGTACGACGACCCGAGCGTCACCGCCTCCCTCCAGCAGGCCGACGCCACCGAGGACACCGCCGCACGGGCGAAGCTGGTGCTCGCCGCCGAGGACACGATGGCGACCGGGCTGCCCGCGATCCCGGTGGTCCAGCCGCGCGCCGTCGTCTTCGAGAACGACGCCCTCACCGGTGCCACGCTGACGTTCTCCTACATGAGCTCGCCGTGGGCCGCCGCCATCGGCGGCAAGTGAGCGATCGGTAGACCTCATGTCCGCCTACGTGCTCCGGCGCCTCCTCGGCGTCGCCGTCACCCTCTTCGTGGCCAGCCTCGTGGTCTACCTGAGCGTGTTCCTCGCGCCGGGCAGCCCCGAGCAGGTGCTCTTCGGCTCGCGACCGCCCTCGCCGGAGGTCCAGGCCCAGATCCGTCACTCGATGGGCCTGGACCAGAACGTCCTGGTGCGCTACTTCGACTGGCTCGGGAACGTCCTCACCGGACACCTCGGCACCTCGCTGATCAACCAGCAGCCGGTCTCCTCGCTGCTGGGCCATCCGGCGGCCGTGACGTTCTCCCTGGTCGCCTACGCCGCGCTGCTGATCCTGGTGGTGGGCTTCGGCAGCGGGCTCCTGGCCGCCCTGCGGCCGGGCTGGGTGGACAGCGCCGTCACCGCCGTGACCTCGGTGGCGACAGCGGTGCCCGCGTTCGTCGCCTCCGGCCTGTTGGCCAGCCTGTTCGCGGTCAAGCTCGGCTGGTTCCCGGCGTACGGGACGGCGAGCGGGTTCGGCGGCTGGCTGCGCAGCCTCACCCTGCCGGCGGTCGCGCTGGCCATCATCTCCAGCGGCATGCTCTCGCGGGTGATGCGCGCCAGTGCCCGGCGTGAGCTGGCCTCCGAGCACGTGGTGACCGCCCGGATGCGCGGCATCAGCGGCGCGCGGATGGTCCGCAGCCATGTCGTGCGCAACGCCTCCGGCCCGGTGGTCACCGTCGCCGGCCTCCAGATCGCCGGCCTCGTGGCCGGCGCCGTCGTGGTCGAGCAGGCGTTCGGCCTGAGCGGTCTCGGCCAGCTGCTGATCACCTCGGTCGAGCAGAAGGACTTCCCGGTCGTCCAGGCGGTCGCGCTGATCGTGGTGACGGCGTTCGTCCTGCTCAACCTGGCGGCCGACCTGATCGTCGCGCTGCTCGACCCGCGCGTGCGCGCGGCGGTGAGCGCATGAACAGCATCAGGCTCGGCATCACGGGCTGGATCGCCGTCGCGATCCTCCTGCTGCTCGTCGCGATGGCGGTCTTCGCTCCGCTCATCGCCCCGCACGACCCGAACTCCGGCGACCTGCTCGCCGTCTACTCCGGGCCCAGCCCGCAGCACTGGCTCGGCACCGACGGCACCGGCCGGGACACCTTCTCCCGGCTGGTCTACGGCGCGCGCACCAGCCTGCTGGGGCCCACGCTGATCATCGTGCTCTCGCTCCTGGCGGGGGTGCCGCTCTCGCTGCTCAGCGCCTGGCGCGGCGGCGGGACGGCGTTCGGCATCAACCGGGTCTTCGACGTGCTGTTCTCCATCCCCGGCCTGCTGCTCGGCATCCTCGCGGTGGCCACGTTCGGCGCCGGCCTTCGTCCGGCGGCGCTCGCCCTCGCGGTCGCCTACCTGCCCTACGTCGGGCGGCTGACCTCGTCGGCGGCCGAGCGCGAGCGGCGGCTGCCGTACGTGCAGGCGCTCTCGGTGCAGGGGCACGGCGCGTTGCGGATCAACGTGCGCCACATCCTGCCGAACCTGACGCCGCTCCTCGCCGGCCAGGCCACCGTCGCCTTCGCGTACGCCCTGCTCGACCTGGCCGCCCTGTCCTTCCTCGGGCTCGCCGTGCAGCCGCCCGCGGCGGACTGGGGCGTGCTGGTCAACGACCGCGACGCGATCTACCAGGGACATCCCCTCGGGGTGGTGTCGGCCGCCGTGATGATCGTGGCGACCGTGCTCTCGCTCTTCGTGCTGGGGTCCAAGCTCTCCGGAGAGGAACGCTGATGAGCGCGCTGGTCGAGTACCGCGACCTCGGACTCGAGATCGGCGGGGTCCCGATCCTGCGAGGCGTCTCGTTCACCGTCGCCCCGGGCGAAGCCGTGGGGCTTGTGGGGGAGTCCGGATCGGGGAAGTCGATGACCCTGCGTGCCCTCGCCCGGCTGCTGCCGGAGCAGGCCCGTACGACCGGGCAGGTGCTGCTCGAGGGGGATGACGCTCTGCGCCTCTCGCGGAGCGGGCTGCGCGCCCATCGGCGCGACCTGGGCATGGTGTTCCAGGACCCGCGGGCCGCGATCAACCCGGTGCACACGGTCGGCAGCTTCCTGCTGGAACGTGCCCGCGACGTTGGTGGCGACCTCGACGCCGCCCGCGAGCGCGCCGCCACGATGCTGCGGCGGATGGGCATCGGCGACCCCGAGCGCCGGATGGCGCAGTACCCGTTCGAGCTCTCCGGCGGCCTGCTGCAGCGCGTGATGATCGCATCGGTGCTGATGGAGAGGCCCCGACTCCTCCTCGCCGACGAGCCCACCACCGCGCTCGACGTGACGACGCAGTCCGACGTGCTGGCACTGGCCGGCGAGCTGCGCCGCGAGTCCGGCACCGCGATGCTGCTGGTGACCCACGACCTCGACCTCGCCAACGCGGTCTGCGACCGGATCGTGGTGATGTACGGCGGCCGGGTGCTCGAGACGGCGACGACGGCCGACATCGCGTCCCGGCCCGTCCACCCCTACACGCGCGGGCTGCTGGCCTCACGCCCACCGCTGACCCGACGCCTCGACGTCATCCCCGTCGTGCCGGGCACGCCGCTCGCCGCGTCGGCCACCGGACCGGGCTGCCCGTTCGCGTCCCGCTGCCCGGTCGCCGTCGATGCGTGCGCCACCGACCTGCCGGACGAGCGCCGCGTGGCCGGCAGCCTGGTGCGCTGCCACCGGGCCGAGGAGATCGCCGCCGGCGCTCTCGACGCCGAGCTGCCGCTACGTGAGGAAGTGCGATGAGCCACCCGAGCCCCGAGTCCGCCGACGTCGTCATCGAGGTCGAGCACCTCGTCAAGCGCTACGGCAGCGGCCCGGTCGTCGTCGACGACGTCTCGTTCCAGGTCCGTCGCGGGCGCACCACCGCCCTGGTCGGCGAGTCCGGTGCCGGCAAGTCGACCATCGCCGCGATCCTGAGCGGCCTGACCTCGGCCACGTCGGGCCGGGCGGTCGTCTGCGGCGAGGACCGCAGCGTGGCGGCCCGGTCCGCGCGCGACCGGCGCCGTCGCGGCGCGCAGCTGCAGCTGGTCCCGCAGGACCCGTACACCACGCTCGATCCGACCCAGCGCGTCGAGTCGGCGCTGCACGAGGCCGTCGCGTTGAGCGGGCAGTCGCGCACCGGGCGCGCCGAGCGGGTCGCCGAGCTGCTGGAGCTGGTCGGCCTCGGCGACGCTCACGCCGGGCTGGTCCCGCGCTCGCTCTCGGGCGGGCAGCGGCAGCGGGTGGCGATCGCGCGTGCTCTCGCCACCCGCCCGGAGGTGCTGGTGCTGGACGAGGCGGTCTCCGCGCTCGACGTGTCGGTCCAGGCTCAGGTGCTCAACGTGCTGAACCGGCTGCAGCGCGACCTGGGCACGGCGTACCTCTTCGTCACCCACGACCTCGGCGTGGTGCGCCAGATCGCGCACGACGTGGTCGTGCTGCGCGGTGGTCGCATCGTCGAGTCCGGTCCCGTGGACGACGTCCTCGGCTCGCCCCGCCACGAGTACACCCGCCTCCTGCTGGAGTCGACCCCGCGGCCGGGCTGGGTGCCTGTCGCCCGCTGAGGCTCAGCGGTAGTTCTGGAACTGGACCGCGAAGTCCCAGTCCTGGCCGCGGACCAGCGCCTGGACGGCCTGCAGGTCGTCGCGGGACTTGGAGGTGACGCGCAGCTCGTCGCCCTGGATCTGGGCCTTCACCGACTTGGGCCCCTCGTCGCGGATCAGCTTCGAGACCTTCTTGGCGTCCTCCGAGGAGATGCCCTCCTTGAGCGTGATCCCGATCTTGGAGACCTGGCCGGACTGGCGCGGCTCGGAGGCGTCGAGGATCTTGAGCGAGAGCTGGCGCTTGATCAGCTTGCCCTGGAACACGTCGAGCACCGCGCTGGCCCGATCGTCGGCCGAGGCGGTGATCTCGATGGCGTTCTCGCCCTGCCACTCGATGGTGGCGCCGGTGCCCTTGAAGTCGAAGCGGGTGGCGATCTCACGCGCTGTCTGGCCGAGCGCGTTGTCGACCTCCTGGCGGTCGAACTTGCTGACGATGTCGAACGACGAGTCGGCCATGACGGTCTCCGTTTTCTCCTAGGGGCGTTGCCTGGGCTATTCTTCCGAACCGTTGGTGTTCCCGCCTAGTCGGGGCAACGACATGGCAGGTTGCCCGAGCGGCCAATGGGAGCGGACTGTAAATCCGTCGCGAAAGCTTCGAAGGTTCGAATCCTTCACCTGCCACACTCCGAAAAACGGCCTCTGATCTGCGGATACGCAGATCAGAGGCCGTTTGGGTCTCTGGTTCGTGCCCCCTAGGTGCCTGTACGTTCCCAACGGCTGGGCACGGATCGGCATCGAGGTAGCCGGTGCGATGGCGTGGTTGGTCGCGTCGCCTCGAGCCACGGGCGCGGGCCGCGCCGGACGGGTGGGCTGATCCGACGCTGCCATCCTCGTCGGCGGCCTGTGCTGCCCCGTGAGGACCGGGGAGGTCAGGGTCCCCACGGGGCAGCACCATGCGGGCACGTGCGAACTGGTCCGCCGTGTACCGGCGGAGAGAGGTCAGAGCCCCATGTCCTTCGCGATGATCGTCTTCATCACCTCGCTGGTGCCGCCGTAGATCCGCTGGACGCGGGTGTCGGCGTACAGCCGGGAGATCGGGTACTCGAGCATGTAGCCGTAGCCGCCGTGCAGCTGGAGGCAGCGGTCGATGACCCGGGCCGCGACCTCGGTGCAGAAGAGCTTGATCCGGGCGGCGTCCGCGGCGGTGAGCTCGCCGACCTCGTCCAGCTCGAGGCCGCGATCCACCATCAGCTGGGCGGCCTGGACCTCGGTGTCGCACGCGGCGAGCTCGAACTTGGTGTTCTGGAACGACGCCACCGGCGTGCCGAAGACCTCGCGCTGCTTCGTGTAGTCGAGGGCCTGGCGGACCGCGCTCTGCGCCATCGACACCGCGCCGACCCCGATGGCGAGGCGCTCGCGCGGCAGGTTCTGCCCGAGGTAGGAGAAGCCCCGGTCGACCTCGCCCAGCACGTTCTCGACCGGCACCGCGACGTCGGTGAACGACAGCTCGTTGGTGTCGTGGGCGCGCAGCCCGATCTTCTGCAGCTTGCGGCCGTAGTCGAAGCCTTCGCTGTCGGTCGGCACCACGAGGAGCGAGAGGCCGTGCCGGCGGTCCTCCTCGGTCGCGGGGGAGGTGCGGGCGACGACGACGCAGAGCTCCGAGTTCAGCGCACCGGTGATGAACGTCTTGGCACCGTTGAGCACGTAGTGGGTGCCGTCGTCGGAGAGGCGTGCGGAAGTCCGGATGCCGGCCAGGTCTGAGCCTGTCCCGGGCTCGGTCATGGCGATGCACAGCATGGTGTCGCCGGAGGCGATGCCCGGCAGCCAGCGCCGCTTCTGCTCCTCGGTCGCCAGCCGCAGGAGGTAGGGCAGCACGATGCCGATGCTGACCGTGTAATGCCCCAGGCCGACGGCGGCGAGGTTCGCCTCCTCGGTCAGGATCGCCTGGTACTTGTAGCTGATCGGTCCGGTGCCGCCGTACTCCTCGGGGATGTCGAAGCCGGTGGCGCCGAGCTCGGCGAGCTTGAAGAAGAGATCTCGCGGGGTCTTGCCGGCGGCCTCCCACTCGGGGAAGTACGGCGTGACCTCCTTGGCGATGAAGGCCCGGACGGTCTGCCGGAACGCCTCCTGGTCGTCGTTGTAGACGCTGCGCTGCATGGGTGTTTCCTTCTCAGGTGGGAGGTCAGTCGAGGGTGACGATCGCCGTGCCGGCGAGGGTCTGGGTGCCGTCGGCGAGGGTGACGCTGAGATCGAGGTGGGCGACGCCGTCCTCAATCCGCGCGACGGTGCCGGTGCACGTCGGCGTCGCGTGCACGGGCGTGATGGCCGCGAACCGTACGCCGAAGGAGCTGATCCGCTCCTGTGGCAGCCAGTCGGTCAGGAGTCGGCCGAGGTAGGCCATCGAGAGCATGCCGTGCGCGAAGACGTCCGGGATGCCGACCGCGTGGCACTCGTCGGTGTCGATGTGGACGGGATTGTGGTCGCCCGAAGCGCCGGCGTAGAGCGCGAGGGTCCGGCGCCGGATCTGGGGGACCTCGAGGGTGAAGGTGTCACCGGTCTGCATGATCAGACCCTTCCGCCGTCGACGACGAGGCACTGGCCGTTGACGTAGTCGGACTCGGGGATGCAGAGCAGGTAGACGGCGCCGGCCGCCTCCTGTGCTGTGCCGCCCCGTCCGAAGGGGATGGTGCGCTCGACCATGGCCAACCGGTCGGCCTGGACGCCCACCTTGATGTCACGCCCGTCGATGCGCAGGGTCTTGTCCTCCTCGATGACCTCGGTCATCCGGGTGCGGATGAACCCGTAGGCCACCGCGTTGACATTGACCTTGTAGCGACCCCATTCCTTGGCCAGGGTCTTGGTCAGGCCGATCACGCCGGCCTTGGCGGCGGCGTAGTTGGCCTGCCCGGCGTTGCCGAAGACGCCGGAGGTCGAGGAGATGTTGACGACCTTGCGGTGGTGCTCGACGGGGTGGGCCTTGAGGTAGGGCTGGGCGGCGCGCAGGATCCGGAACGGCGCCTTGAGGTGGATGTCGAGGATGGCGTCCCACTGCTCGTCGCTCATCTTCTGGATGACGGTGTCCCAGGTGTAGCCGGCGTTGTTGACGATGATGTCGAGGCCACCGAAGGACTCGGTGGCGGTGGTGATGAAGCGCTCGGCGAAGCCGTCCTCGGCGACGGATCCTGCGCAGACCACCGCGTTGCCGCCGGCTGCCTTGATGTCGCGGGCGGTCTCTTCGGCGGGTTCGGGGTCGAGGTCGTTGACGACGATGTCGGCGCCTTCGGCGGCGAGCTTGAGGGCGATCTCGCGGCCGATGCCGCGGCCGGAGCCGGTGACGATCGCGACCCTGTTCTGGAGGGTTCCCATGGTGTTGTTCCTGTCTGGTCGTTGGGTCGGTGGTGGCGGGCGGATCAGCGGTCGCTGGTCGCGAGCCCGAGCTCGGCCAGGATGGCCTCGGTGTCCGCGCCGATCACCGGAGCGGGGCGTGGGACGCCGGCCGGCGTCGTCAGGAGGCGGGGTGCGGGGCTGGGCTGGACGTGGCCGTTGCCGAACGTGCTGAAGGTCCCGCGCGCGAGGTTGTGGGGGTGCTGGGCCGCCTCGAGCGGATCGAGGACCGGCGAGGCGCAGGCGCCCTGTCCGGCGAAGGCTGCGTCCCACTCGTCGCGGGTCCGGGTCGCGAAGAGCTCGACCAGCCGAGTGGTCATCGTCGTCCACGTGTCCCGATCCAGCTGCCGGGCGAACGCCGGGTCCTCGCTCAGACCGAGCACGCCGAGCGCAGCGGCGTAGAACTGCGGCTCCACGGCTCCGAGGGCCATGAAGCGGCCGTCCGAGCACCGGTAGGCCCGGTAGAACGGTGCGCCACCGTCGAAGAGGTTCTCGCCGCGACCTCCGGGCCAACGGCCGGACGCCATCAGTCCATGGATGAGTGCCATCTGGATCGCCGTGCCGTCGGTCATCGCGGCGTCGACCACCTGGCCTTCGCCGGACCTGACCGCGTGGACGAGTGCAGTCGTGATGCCGAGGGCCAACAGCATTCCGCCTCCGCCCATGTCGCCAACGAGGTTGAGCGGAGCCGACGGAACGTCGTCGCCGGGGCCGAACGCCCCCAGGGCGCCGGCGACGGCGATGTAGTTGATGTCGTGCCCGGGCTCGTCGGCCAGCGGTCCGTCCTGGCCCCAGCCGGTCATCCGGCCGTAGACGAGCCGTGGGTTGCGGGACAGGCAGGTCGCGGGCCCCAGCCCGAGCCGCTCGGCGACGCCGGGCCGGAAGCCCTCGATCAGCGCGTCCGCGGTGTCGATGAGGCGCAGCGCGACGTCGACGTCGCGGGGATCCTTGAGATCGAGGGCGATCGAGCGGCGGTTGCGGTGCAGCACCGGATGCCCTGAGGGCCGGCCGGCGTCCGCGGCCCGCTCGATCCGGATGACTTCTGCTCCCTGGTCCGCCAGGAGCATCCCGGCGAACGGTCCCGGACCGATGCCGCCGAGCTCGATGACGCGCAGACCGCCCAGCGCTCCTGTGGCCGCACTCACGAGGCCGCTCCGGCGAGCTCGCGGATCACGCTGGTGGAGGTGAGGGTGGCGATGGCCTCCGCGTCGCGGGTGACCTCGGTGGTGCGCACGAGGAACTGCAGGGCGCCGCCCTTCTTGGCGTAGACGTCGCTGACGCGCGTCTCGAAGCGCAGCACGTCGCCGGCGTACGCCATGGCGTGATAGGTGAAGACCTGCTCGCCGTGCAGGATCGTGCGCAGGTCGATGCCCAGGGTCGCGTAGATCGCGAAGGGGTCGGGCGTCTCCATGTTCAGGCAGAACAGGAAGGTCGGCGGCACCGGCAGGTCGCGATGACCAGCGGCCTGTGCCGCGGCGAGGTCGGTGTAGACGGGGTCGGTCTGTCCGGTAGCGGTCGCGAAGAAGCGGAGCCGGCCGGCCTCGACCTGTGCGGTGTGCGCCGGCACGGTCGTGCCGACGATGCTCTGATCAAGTGTCGTCATCGTTGTCCTCACAAGAGCTCGAAGATGGTCGCGTTCGCCATGCCGCCGGCCTCGCACATCGCCTGCAGGCCGTAGCGGATGCCCTGGTCGCGCATGTGGTGCAGCAGAGTGGTCGCCAGCCGTGCCCCCGAGGCCCCCAGCGGGTGGCCGAGAGCCATCGCCCCGCCCAGCGGGTTGAGGCGGGCCGGGTCGGCGCCGGTCTCGCGCAGCCAGGCGAGGGTCACCGGGGCGAACGCCTCGTTGACCTCGAAGGCGCCGATGTCGTCGATGCCGAGCCCGGCGCGCTCGAGGGCCTTGAACGTCGCCGGGATGGGGCCGAGCGCCATCGTCACGGGATCGGCTCCGGCGAGTGCGACCGTGTGGACGCGCGCCATCGGGGCCCAGCCGTGTCGGGCGGCGACCTCGCTGGACGTCATCAGCAGCGCTGCCGCCCCGTCGGAGATCTGCGAGGAGCTCGCGGCGGTCACCACACCGTCGGGCAGGAACGGCGTCGGAAGCGAGGCGAGCCTCTCCGTCGTGCCGCCGACCCGGATGCCCTCGTCGGCGTCGAAGGTGATGGTGCCGCCGTCTGTGGCGTCGACCTCGACGGGTGCGATCTGGTCCTTGAAGCGGCCCTCGGCCGCCGCCGAGGCGGCTCGGGCGTGGGACTCGAGCGCGTGCTCGTCCAGGTCGGTGCGGGTCAAGCCATAGCGCTGCGCGATCAGCTCGGCCCCCACCCCCTGGTTGAACTCGACGTGGTCGTAGCGGGCTCGGACGGCCGGACCGAACGGCGTTCCATACTGCGGAAGGTCGCGGCCCGCCCCCATCGGGACGCGAGACATGCTCTCGACGCCGCCGGCGACGGCGATGTCGTAGTGGCCGGCCGCGATACTTGCGGCCGCGAAGTGGACCGACTGCTGCGAGGAGCCGCAGGCGCGATGCACCGTGACCCCGGGAACCGACTCGGGCCAACCGGCAGCGAGCACGGCGTACCGCCCCACGCCGCCGGCCTGCTCGCCGATCTGGGTGACACATCCCCAGACGACGTCGTCGACCTCGGCGGGGTCCAGCCCCGTCCGGGCGGCGAGTGCGGTCAGGACGTGCGCGGACAGGTCCACGGGGTGGATGCCGGCCAGCGCGCCTCCGCGCCTGCCGATCGGGGTCCGCACCGCATCCACGATGACGGCGTCCGTCATGGGTCCTCCTAGGTCGTATGGGTTAGGCGTTCATCAGCATCATGATCGCAGTCGTTGTGGTCGTCAAGATTCACTTCTCAGTGCAAAACAGCCCAAATCTAAGGTAGCGTAAATTCGCAAGAGCGATAACGGGCCGATTCGTGGCCCATCTGACGGAGGTGACGGTGCGTGCCGGTCCTGACCGCCCTGGAGGCGACCGAGCTGAGTGAAGCCGAGCGGGAGCTGCGTGCCGAGGTGCGCGCGTTCCTCGCCGAGCGGCTACCCCCGGGCAGCTACGAGATCGGTCTCGGCATGGGCGCGCCGGCGGATCCGGCGTTCTCGCGGGCCCTGGGTGAGCGCGGCTGGCTCGGCATGTCCTTCCCGCCCGAGTACGGCGGTGGCCGGACTGCGGTCGAGCGCCTGATCGTGGTCGAGGAGCTCCTCGCCGTCGGCGCGCCGGTGGCCTGGCACTGGATCGCCGACCGACAGTCGGGGCCCAACATCGCTGCCAACGGCACGCCGGAGCAGAAGGCTTGGTTCCTGCCTCGCATCGCTTCGGGGGAGCTCTCGTTCGCGATCGGTATGAGCGAGCCCGACTCCGGATCCGACCTCGCCTCCCTGCGCACCCGCGCCGAGCGCGTCGACGGTGGCTGGCGGGTCAACGGCACCAAGGTCTGGACCACGGGCGCATACGGCGCCACCCACATCCTCGCGCTGATCCGGACCTCCGAGGACCGGCACCGCGGCCTCACGCAGTTCATCCTCGATCGGCACCTCCCCGGGGTGAAGGTCTCCCGGATCCCGTTCATCGACGGCACCGGCGAGTTCTGTGAGGTGGTCTTGGAGGACGTGCTGGTCCCCGACGAGATGCGCCTGGGCGAGGTCGGCGCGGGATGGGGCCAGAACACCGCCGAGCTCGTCCTGGAGCGTGGTGGCGTCGACCGCTGGATGTCGCTGATGCCCGTGCTCGAGCACTGGGTGGCCTCGTTGGACTCCTCCGCGGTGGACACTGTCCGGGCGGACGTCGGCTCGATCCTCGCGCGCTGCTGGGCGTTCCACGGCCTGTCGATGTCGATCGCGCGGATGGTCGATCGGGGGCAGTCGCCCACGGTCGAGGCAGCGCTGGTCAAGGACATGGCGACGCGGTTCGAGCAGGAGTGCGTCGAGATCGTGGTCCGCCACCTCGGTCACGCCCCCGAGCTGACCGCCGAGGACCCCTGGGAGTCGCTCCTGGCCCGGGCGCTCCTCGTCGCACCGTCGTGGACCATCCGCGGTGGCACCACCGAGATCTTGCGCAACGTCGTCGCGAAAGGACTGCAGCTGTGAGCACATCGACCGGCGTCGACCTCGAGGGCGTGGCCGATCGGCTCTTCGGCGATCGCTACCCGACCGAGACCGTGAGCGCGATCGAGCCGACGGCACGCGACCTCGCGACCTGGCCGGGGGTCGCCGAGCTCGGCTTCCCGCTGGTGGGCATCGACGAAGGAAATGGGGGAGCCGGGGGCAGCCTGGCCGAGCTCCTCGTCGTGCTCCGGGTCGCTGCACGGCACGCCGTACCGCTGCCGCTCGCCGAGACCAGCCTCGCGGCCTGGCTGCTCGCCGAGGTCGGTGTGCAGGTGACCGACGCGCCGATGACGGTCGTACCGGAGGTCCGCGGGCTGAGCCTCGCGGACGGTGTCCTGAGCGGCGTGGCGAGGTCGGTGCCGTGGGGCGGCGCCGTCGACACGGTCGTCGCGCTCGTGCCCGACGTGTCGGGGGCGCCGTACGTCGTCCGGCTGGACCCGAAGCAGGCGCGCACCCGAGCGGGAAGCGATCTGGCCGGGATGCCCAGCGACGACCTGCACGTCGACGACCTCGCCGTCGAGGCGTGGGCGTGGAAGGGGACGCCGGAGGCCGTGCTGTTCCGCGGCGCGCTGTTGCGCTCGGCGCAGCTCGCGGGTGCGATCGCCGGAGCCTTCCAGCTCACCCGCGACTACGTCACCGAGCGGATCCAGTTCGGCCGTGCGGTCTCGACCTTCCAGTCCGTGCAGGCCCACGTCGTCACCCTCGCCCAGGCCGCGACGGTGACCCGCCTGTCGGTCGAGCGGGCCGGTCTCGCTGCCGACCTGGGCTCGTTCGAGCTGGCATGCCTGGCCGCCAAGGCGGTCACCTCGCGTGAGGCCCGACTCGCGGCTTCCGCGGCCCACCAGGCGCACGGTGCGATCGGGATGACGAGGGAGTATCCCCTCCAGCTGCTCACCCGGCGACTGCAGGCCTGGCGCAGCGGCTTCGGCGACGAGCTGGCGGTGACGACGCGCCTCGGCGGCGCCGCGATCGCCGCCGGTGGCCTCGTCGACGCCGTGGTCGACGCGGATGTCAACCGGGTCGAGGTGGGCGTCCGATGAGCACTCCGGTCCGGGTCGAGACGCAGGGACTCGTCGGAATCCTCGAGATCGCCAAGCCGCCGGCCAACTACTTCGACCGCGAGACGATCGCCCATCTCGCCGACGCGGCCACCGAGCTCCACCGATCAGGCATCCGGGCCCTGGTCCTCTGCTCGGAGGGGAAGCACTTCTGTGCCGGGGCCGATTTCGGGGCGGGTGAGCTGGCCGGCGGTGATCGGCAGGCCACCGCTCGTCGTCTCTACACCGAGGCGATGCGGCTCTTCGAGCTTCCGGTCCCGATGATCGCCGCCATCCAGGGCTCGGCGGTCGGAGGCGGCCTCGGCCTCGCCTGTGCCGCCGACTTCCGGGTCGCGTCCCCGTCGTCGCGCCTGCACGCCAACTTCTCGGCCCTCGGCTTCCACCAGGGCTTCGCCCTCAGCGTGACGCTGCCGGACCTGGTCGGCCCGCAACGGGCGGCCGACCTGCTCTACACCAGCCGCCGGCTGGACGGCGCAGCCGCGCTCGAGATCGGGCTGGTCGACCGGCTCGTGCCGGACGGCGAGCAGCGTGCCGAGGCCGTGCGATGGGCCGCCGAGATCGCAGCCGCAGCACCGTTGGCGGTGCAGTCGATGAAGACCACCCTGCGCGGACCGGTGGCGGCCCGTGCTCGACTCGCGCTGGAGCGCGAGCTCGCGGAGCAGGCGTGGCTGTGGGACACCGAGGACAGCCGCCGCGGAATCGCGGCGAACCTGGTCCGCGAGAAGCCCGAGTTCATCGGCCGCTGAGCTTCACCGGCCGCTCGGCTCAACGTCCGCCGAGCGGCGCTCGCTCGGGGACCCCGATCGGGAAGTCGCGGTCGAACTCGTCGAGCAGCCCGGCGTACGTCGTCAGCACGCCGGCGTCGCCGAGTGTCGAGAGCACCCCGGCCTCGACGGCCGGGGAGATCTCCGCAGGTCGCATCACTGCGCCGACGAGGGCCCTCTTCGGCCCGGACACGGTGAGCTGGGCGTCCGGCGAGGCGCCGTGGCGTGCGTTGAGCACGCCGTTGTGGATCCACATGGTCCAGGTCTCGTCGAGGTCGGTGAAGACGAAGTCGATGCGCAGGTCGACCTGTGCCGCGCGCTCGCCGATGACCCGGACGGCGGCGTAGTCGAAGAGCAGCTCGGTGGGCATGCCCAGGACGATGTCGCCGGCCACCGAGCTGAACGTCTGCACGGCGATGCCGTTGCGCAGCTCGCTCGCCATCGTCAGGTAGACGCCGCGCCACTGCGGGCCCTCGGCCTGGTAGCCGAGCTGCTCGTAGGCATCGGCCTGGAGCAGGCGAGCCTGCTCGTTGTCGGGCTCGGCGAAGACCAGCTTGTGCAGGATCTCCACGGCCCAGCGGTAGTCGCCGGCCTCGAATGCCCGCCGGCCCTCCGCGAGCACGGCGTCGGCACCGATCAGGTCGACGTACCGGGTGGCCGACTCGGTGGCCGGCAGCGGGTTCAGGGAGACCGGGTCGCCGTCCCACATGCCGAGCTCCTTGTGGAAGACCGCTCGCACGTTGTGGTGCACGGTGCCGTGGTAGCCGCGGTTCCACCACTTGCGGCCCAGCGCGTCCGGCAGCTCCAGGATCTCGGCGGCCTCGATCGCGGTGTAGCCCTTGTTGGCCATCCGCAGGGCTTGGTCGTGGATGTACTTGTAGGTGTCGCGCTGGGAGGAGAGGAACTCCACCACGTTCTCGTTGTCCCAGACCGGCCACGTGTGCGGGCCGTAGTGGACCGTGGCCTCGTCTCCCCAGCGCTCGAGGGTCTCGTCGAGGTAGCGAGCGAAGTTCCGGGCGTCGCGGGTGCGTGCGCCGCGCAAGGTCTGGATGTTGTGCAGCGAGTGCTGGGCGTTCTCCGCGCAGGTGAGCGCTTTGAGCTCGGGGATCCAGATGTGCATCTCCTCGGGTGCCTCGGTGTCGGGCGCGTAGAGGAACTCGAAGGTCAGCCCGGCGAGGTGGTGCTTCTGCCCGGTCTGGGTGACCAGGTCGGTCGGTGACAGGTAGGAGACGGTGCGACCGGTTCCGCCGGACCCGATGCCGATTCCGCAGCTGACGGTCTGCCGCGGGCCGACATCGAGCATGCTGCCGAACGCGTACGACGCTCGCCGGGACATCGCGCTGCCGACGACGATGTTCTCGCCGATCGCGTGCTTCTCGAACTCATGGCCCGGCGCGATGATCCGCACCCGGCCCGCGGCCACGTCGGCCGGGTCGACCAGGCCCTTGACACCGCCGTAGTGGTCGACGTGCGTGTGGGTGTAGATCACCCCGACCACCGGCTTGTCACTGACGTGCTCACGGAAGAGCTGCAGCCCGGCCCGTGCCGACTCGACCGACGTCATGGCGTCGATGACCACGAGGCCGTCTTCGCCGTCGACGATCGTCAGGTTCGCCACCTCGGAGCTGCGCACCTGGTAGAGGTTGTCCACGACCCGGAAGAGCCCAGCCCGGCGGAGCAGCTGGGACTGACGCCACAGGCTCGGGTTGACCGTGTCGGGGCAGGGCTGGTCGTCGAGGAAGTCGTAGGCCGCGGTGTCGAAGAGGACGCGGCCGTCCTCGGCGGTGACGTGCCCGCCGGGGAGCGGGGCGATGAACCCGCGACGTACGTCGTGGAAGTCAGCGACGTCTCCCATGTCGTAGCGCTGGAGAGCGTCCCGGTTGACCTGGGCCGTGGTGGCCGTGGCGTCCTTGGGGGCGTGGCACATGGAGTGCTCCTTCGGTGAGACGTGCGGGGCAGGCGGACGAGACGGGTGGAGCGAGCGGCGACGAGCGGGCCGGGAGAGGTCACCCCCTCCCGGCCGGATGGTCAGCCCTGCGAGGAGAGGTAGTCCGCGACGGAGGGATCGGTGAATCCGTCCTTGACGGACTTGAGACCGCCGACCGAGTCCTTCGACGGCTGCTGGATGAAGGTCTTGTCGCTCGGCGCCTTGCTCGGGTCGGTGAGGTCGAGGGTGGTGCCCAGGCCGGTGTCGAAGTCGGAGAGCTTGTGCAGTGCTGTGGTGATGCCGGCCCGGCTCAGATCGCCCGCCTCGCACGCACCCTTGAGGGCCGCGACCATCATCCGCATCAGTGCGGCGCCCTGCAGCGTCGCCGACGACGGCTTGGAGCTCGGGTACTTCTTCTCGTAGTCGGCGATGAACGTCTTGACGCCCGCAGCGTCGGAATCGGGCCCGGCCATGGGGGAGGCGACGTACAGCATCTTCTCCAGGGCGGCCGCCGCCGGAGTGCCGAGGAGCGCGACGTCGTACCCGACGGAGTTCGCGAGCATCGGCACCGTCATGCCGGTTGCGGCCGAGACGCCGACGAAGGAGGCGGTCGCGGGCGGCAGAACCGTCAGCAGGACGGCCTTGACACCGGCCGCCTTGAGCGCGGAGACCTGTGGCGTCAGGTCGGTCGCGGTCGGCGAGACCTCCTGCCCCACGATGGTGAGGCCGAGCTTCTTGGCGGCGTACGTCGAGCCGGCGAGCGCGTTGCTGCCGGCCTCGCCGGAGATGTAGACGTGGCCGACCTTGTCCCCGGGCTTCAGCCCGGCCGCCTTCGCCAGGAAGTTGAGGCCGTTGATCATGTCGATGTCGTAGGTGCTGCCCGGGATCTGGAGGTGCTGGTGACCGAGGAGATCGGCCGAGAAGCCGCCGACCATCGTCATCATCTGATCCTGCTCGATGCTGTCGACGAGCGCCGCGGTCGGTGCGGTGCCGAGGAGCTGGCTGATGCCCGCGATCTTCGGCTCGATCTCGTTGTACGCCGCCACCGCGCGCTGTGGGTCGAGTGCGGTGTCGCGGACCTCGAGGTGCAGGTCACGGTGGCAGACGCCGCCGGCGGCGTTGGTCTGGTCGACGACGAGTTGCTGGGCCTGGAGCACCGACGTGCCCAGCGAGGCTCCGGGGCCGCTGGTCACTGTCAACGCGCCGAGATCGATGCTGGAGCTGGAGATGCCGGGGCCGGTCTTGATGCCGTCGGCGGATGCTGGGTGGTCAGCGGCGGACTTCGTACCGCACCCGGCGAGCGCCAGCGTGAGCACGGCCGCCGATGCGACGCCGACCATCTTGGTGATGCTGTTCAACGGATCTCCTTGGTGAGTGGGCGGTGCAGAGACACGGGCCGTCAGATCTCGGCGCGCGATGGGGGGGACGCCGACGCCGGCCGGCGTCGTCGTCGCAGGACTCGGACGCGGAGGGACGCCGGGATGCCGGCCAGGCCTCCGGGGGCGAAGATCATCACCAGGAGGATCGCCGTGCCGTAGAGGTAGTTCGACGCCTCCACCGGGAGGATTCCGGGCTCGATGGATCCATCAGGTACGACGAGTGGCAGGTGGGGCGCGTAGTAGCCGAGCACCTGGGGCAGGGACGAGACGAAGACAGCGCCGGCGACCGCACCGCCCACCGAGCCGAGACCGCCGATCACGATCATCGCGAGGAAGTTGATCGAGACCATGATCCCGAACGAGTCGGGCACGATGCGCTCATAGGCCAGGCCGAGCAGGGCCCCGGCTGCACCGGCGTACATCGAGGAGACGGTGAACGCCGCCGCGCGGTAGTGGGCCACCCGCACGCCCATCACCGATGCGGCGAGCTCACTGTCACGCAATGCGCCCAGGGCCCGTCCGGGCCGGCCGCGCAACAGGTTGCGCCCCAGCCACCAGGCGAGGGCGACGAGGGCGAGGCCGAAGTACCAGAGCCGCTCGAGGCGGTCGAACGGCACGCCCAGCACGAGCAGCGGGTGCGCCCCGGAGTCCGCGAGCCGGAATCCGAAGATGTCCATCGACGGGATGCCGCGCCCGTCGGAGCCGCCTGTCACCGAGCGTGCGTTGAGCATCACGTGCTGCCCCACGTAGACCAGCGCGAGCGTCGCGACGCCGAGGTGGAGGCCGCGCAGGCGTCCCGAGATCGGGCTGAAGGCCGCGCCGGCGAGCCCGGCCAGGCCGACGGCCAGCACGAACGCCAGGAGCGGCGGCAGTCCGAGGCCGCTGAGATCGATGGTGCCGTCGTGACCCGAGTCGCCGGCCAGCCAGGCGTAGCCGTAGGCGCCGACGGCCAGGAAGAACGAGTGCCCGAGGGAGAGCTGGCCCGCGGTGCCGAGGAGCAGGTTGAGGCCGATCGCGCCGACGGCGGCGGACATGGCGAACAGCCCGACCTGCAACCAGAAGGCAGTGAGGTAGAGCGGCAGCGCGAGCAGGACGACGGCTGCCGCGATCAGGAGGATCGCGCGCCACGGGGCCGTGCGCAGGCCGGCACGTCGCGGACCGGACCGAGGACCGGGCGTGCGGCGGGGAGTGGACGACCGCTGCGCGGTCGTTGCGGTGGACTCAGACACGGGTGGTCTCCTTCGCACCGAGCAGGCCCTCGGGTCGGACGAGCAGGACGGCGACCATCACGACGTATGGCGCGATCACGGGCAGCCCGGAGCCGAGCACGGTGAGGTGATCCTGGTAGGTCGCGGTGGCGGCCTCGGTGACTCCGATCGCGAGGCTGCCCAGGAGCGCCCCGGCGGGGTTGCCCATGCCGCCGATGACGGCGGCGGGGAAGGCGGCGAGGGCGATCGTCCCGGTCGTCTGGTCCAGGCCCTGGCTGGGGAACGCGGCGATGAAGACGACCGCCACGGCGGCGAGTGCACCGGCGATCGCCCACCCGGACAGCTCCAGGCGGCGGTGGCGGATGCCCATGAGTGCGCCGGCTTCGCGGTCCACGGCCGAGGCGCGCATCGCCAGCCCCCAGCGGGTGTGGCGGAAGGCGGCGAAGAACAGGCCGATCAGCACGCCGGCCACGACGATCGAGGCGAGCCGGGTCGTGGCGAGGGTGACTCCGGCGATGGTGACGATCCCCGATCCCCACGGGTCGCCGAGGGAGAGGACGTCGATGCCGATCCGACGCGCCAGCTCGGCCGAGAGGAGGACGTTGAAGCCGATCGTCATGATCGCCAGCGTCGCGACGTCGTGGCGACGGGCGGCGCGCAGGACGAGCGCCTCCACCAGGGCGGCACCGGCTGTGGCGAGCGCGGCGACGAGCAGCGCGGGCCAGAAGCCGAGTGCACTGTGCAGCCGAGCGAGGACCAGGCCGCCGAGGACCATCAGGGACCCGTGCGCGAAGTTCATCGCGTGCGAGGCCTGGTAGATGATCGTGAAGCCGAGGGCGACCAGCGCGTAGACCGAGCTGAGCGCCACGCCGTTGACGAGCATCTGCGCGAGGGTGTTCATCGGGGCACCTCCGAGCCCAGGTAGGCGCGGATCACCTCGGGGTCTCGTTGCACGCTCTCCGGTGTGCCGGAGGCGATCCGGCATCCGAAGTCGAGGACTGTGACGTCGTCGGCGAGACGCATCACCAGACCCATGTCGTGCTCGACCACGAGGACCGAGATCCCCAGCGCGTCGCGGACGTGCTCGATGGTGCTGGCCATCTCGACGCGCTCGGTCGTGTTCATCCCGGCCACGGGCTCGTCGAGCAGCAGCAGCCGAGGCTCCAGGCACAGGGCGCGCGCCAGCTCGACCCGTTTGCGGGTGCCGTACGGCAGGGCGGCGACCGGGGTGTCGAAACAGGGCCCGAGGCCGACGAACTCGGCGATCTCACGGGCGCGCTCGCGGTGCCGGCGCTGCTCGGCCACGGCCGAGGGGAGACGGAGCGCTGAGGCGACGAAACCGGCTCGGGTGACCGTGTGACGCCCCAGCATGACGTTGTCGGCGACGGTGCCGCGGGTGAGCACGATGTTCTGGAACGTCCGGGCTACGCCGAGGCTCGCCACGCCGGCCGGCGGACGCGAGGCGAGCTCGTCCTCGCCCAACCGGATGCTGCCCGCCGCCGGTCGGTAGACGCCTGAGATGACGTTGAAGCAGGTCGACTTGCCCGCGCCGTTCGGGCCGATCAGTGCGTGGATGGTGCCGGGCCGCACGGTGAACGACACGTCGTCGAGAGCGACGATGCCGGCGAACCGGACCGTCAGGTCGGTGACCGTCAAGGTGGCGGGCGTGTGGCGCGCCGCGGTCATCCCGCCCACCTCGTCAGCGTCGGCACGCCGGCTTCGGGCGCGCCGGTCGCGATCTCGGGTGCGCTCTCGGGTGCGCTCTCGGGCGAACCGGCGACGGCCTCGCCGAGGTAGAGGCGGCGGACCTCGTCGGAGCTGGCCAGGTCGGCTGCTGGGCCGTGCAGCCGGATGCGGCCGACGTCGAGGACGTAGGCGTGGTCGGCCAGGTCGAGTGCGAGCGCCGCGTTCTGCTCGACCAGGAGCACGCCGATGCCGTCGGCGTGGATGGCACGGATGATCGACGCGATCCGCTCGACCATCTGCGGCGCCAGGCCCAGGGACGGCTCGTCGAGCAACAGGACCCGGGGCCCTGACATCAGGGCCCGACCCAGTGCCAGCATCTGCTGCTCGCCACCCGAGAGCAGCCCGGCGGCCTGCGTACGGCGCTCGGCGAGCCGGGGGAAGAGGTCGAGGACCCGGGCGTGGGCGTCGGCCGTCTGCCGGCGGGACCTACCGCGGACCCCGAGGGCGCCTGCGCGGAGGTTCTCCTCGACGGACATGCTGGCGAAGACCCGGCGCCCTTCGGGGACCTGGACGACGCCGGCCCGTACTACCTGGGCGGAGTCGTCGCCGCGCAAGGGGCGCCCGCCGAACGAGATCGATCCCGACTCGACCGTCCCGCCATGCAGGGGAAGCGTCCCGGACACAGCGCGCAGCAGCGTCGTCTTGCCGGCGCCGTTGGCGCCGAGCAGCGCGACGACGTCCGCCGTCGAGACCTCGAGACCGACTGCGTCGAGGGCCTGGACCGCCCGGCCGTAGGTGACCGCGAGCTCGCGGACGACCAGGGCCTCGGCGGTGCTTGGCGTACCCATCCCGGCTCCTCCCATCATCACGGGCCGGTCCGAAAGGACCCGCCGCAGTGGTTATTGGAAGTTCACTTAAGCGTGAGCGGCGTCACAGTGTCAAGGGGAAAGGCGATGATCTTTCGGATGGCACCGCGGATTCACTTAGACAGACGGCGGCGCCCCTCCGTCGGCAGTCATGGGACTGCGACGGAGGGGCGCGTGATCGCGACCGGTGACCTAGAGGCCGAGGTCCTTGGCGATGATCGTCTTCATCACTTCGCTCGTGCCGCCGTAGATGCGCGTAACACGGGTGTCGGCGTACAGGCGCGCGATCGGGTACTCGAGCATGTAGCCGTAGCCGCCGTGCACCTGCAGGCACTTGTCGATCACCCGCCCGGCCATCTCGCTGCAGAAGAGCTTGATCTTGGCGGCATCGGCCGGAGTCAGCTCGCCCCTCTCGTCGAGGTCGAGCCCCTTGTCGAGGAGGGCACGCGCAGCCTCGAGATCGGTGGCGCACTCCGCAAGCACGAACTTGGTGTTCTGGAACCCCGCGACCGGCTTGCCGAAGACCTCGCGCTCGAGTGCGTAGGCCCGTGCGTGCTCGATCGCGGCGGTGGCCGAGGCCACCGTGGTGACGCCGATCGCGAGCCGTTCGCGCGGCAGGTTCTGGCCGAGGTAGAAGAACCCTCGGCCCTCCTCGCCCAGGAGGTTCTCGACCGGAACGCGGACATCGACGAAGGACAGCTCGTTGGTGTCCGAGGCGTGCAGGCCGAGCTTCTGCAGTTTGCGCCCGAAGGTGAAGCCCGGCGAGTCCGTCTCGACGACGAGGAGGGACAGCCCGGTGCGGCGGTCCTCGGGGGCGGCCGGCGAGGTGCGCGCGACGACGACGATCAGCTCGGAGTTCCGGGCACCGGTGATGAAGGTCTTCGCTCCGTTGAGGACGTAGTGCGTCCCATCCGCCGACAGCGAGGCGTTCGTCCTGATGCCGGCCAGGTCGGAGCCGGTGCCCGGCTCGGTCATCGCGATGGCGCAGGTGATGTCGCCCGTCGCGATCCGGGGCAGCCAGCGCGCACGCTGCTCCGCGTTGGCCAGTCGCAGCAGGTAGGGCAGCACGATGCCCGACGTCACCCCGAAGTGGCCGAGCACGACACCCGCGCGGCCAGCCTCCTCCAGCAGGACGGCCTGGTACTTGAAGCTGGTCGGACCTGCCCCGCCGTACTCCTCGGGGATGTCGAAGCCCATCACGCCCAGGTCGCCGAGGCGCCGGAAGAGGTCGCGCGGTGTGCCCTCCTCGAGCCAGCGGTCGTAGTCGGGCACGACCTCCTTGGCGATGAACGACCGGATCGTGTCGCGGAAGGTCTCGTGGTCCTCGTCGAAGACGGTGCGCTTCACGGCTGCCTCCTCAACGCTGACCGGCGTCGACGGTCAGGCACTGGCCGTTGACGTAGTCGGACTCGGGCGTGCAGAGCAGGTAGACGGCACCGGCCGCCTCGACCGGGGTGCCCGGCCGACCGAACGGGATCAGCTGTGCGGCGGCCGCCGCCCGGTCGGCGTTGATGCCGGACTTGATCCGCCGGCCGTCGACGTCGATGAACGAGTCGTCGCCGGCGACCGCCGCGGTCATCCGGGTCATGATCCAGCCGTAGGCCACCGCGTTGACATTGACCTTGTAGCGACCCCATTCCTTGGCCAGGGTCTTGGTCAGGCCGATCACGCCTGCCTTGGCGGCGGCGTAGTTGGCCTGACCCGCGTTGCCGAAGACGCCGGCCACCGACGAGATGTTGACGACCTTGCGGTGGTGCTCGACGGGGTGGGCCTTGAGGTAGGGCTGGGCGGCGCGCAGGATCCGGAACGGCGCCTTGAGGTGGATGTCGAGGATGGCGTCCCACTGCTCGTCGCTCATCTTCTGGATGACGGTGTCCCAGGTGTAGCCGGCGTTGTTGACGATGATGTCGAGGCCACCGAAGGACTCGGTGGCGGTGGTGATGAAGCGCTCGGCGAAGCCGTCCTCGGCGACGGATCCTGCGCAGACCACCGCGTTGCCGCCGGCTGCCTTGATGTCGCGGGCGGTCTCTTCGGCGGGTTCGGGGTCGAGGTCGTTGACGACGATGTCGGCGCCTTCGGCGGCGAGCTTGAGGGCGATCTCGCGGCCGATGCCGCGGCCGGAGCCGGTGACGATCGCGACCCTGTTCTGGAGGGTTCCCATGACGGTGTCCTTTCGGTGACTGTCGATCGAGAGGTCAGGCGAGGTCGATGACGGTGCGGAGCGCCTCACCGGTCTGCATCTGACGGATGGCCTCGTTGATGTCGGGCAGCGAGACGTGGTGGGTGACCATGCCGTCCAGGTCCACCCGCCCCTCGCGCCAGAGCTCGATGATCCGGGCGTAGGTCCGGCGGATGTCGTCGCCGCCGTAGAACGACGGCAGGATCCGCTTCTCGGAGAAGACCAGCTCGGACATCGAGATGTCCGGCAGGTCGGTGGCGGACCCGGCGCCGACGAGGCAGACCGTGCCGCCGAGGCGTGCCGCGTCGTACGCCGCCCGCAGGGTGCCCGGCTTGCCGACCGCCTCGAAGGCGTAGTCGAAGCCGCGCCGTCCTGTCACCTCTGCGGTGGCCTCCGCGAGCTGATCGGGGGCGACCGCCTCGGTGGCGCCGAACTTCAGCGCCCACTCGCGACGCTGCGGTGTCGGGTCGACCGCCAGGATGCGGGCCGCTCCGGCGACCTTCGCGCCCTGGACGATGCTGATGCCGACCCCGCCCAGACCGATCACGACGACTGTCGATCCCTCGCTCACCCGGGCGGTGTTGAGCGCGGCGCCGATGCCGGTCGTGACGCCGCAGCCGATGAGGGCAGCGATGTCGTAGGGGACGTCGTCCGGGATCGGGATCGCGGCGTACGCGGCGACCACGACCTCCTCGGCGAACGTGCCCTTGCCGAGCATGCCCGGCATCGTCGCGCCGTCGACCACGAAGTTCGGTACGGCGAGGTCACGGTGGCCCGAGCGACAGAGGTGCCCGTCGCCCGCCCGGCAGGCGGCGCACCGGTCGCACGGCGGCATCCAGCAGACGATCACCCGATCGCCGGCCTTCACGTGGGTGACGTCCGCGCCCACCTCGATGACCTCGCCGGCACCCTCGTGACCCGGCACGAAGGGGGCGGGGTGGGGGAGGACGCCGTTCATCGCCGAGACGTCGGAATGGCACAGGCCCGCCCGATGGATCCGGATCCGGACCCGGCCCGGACCGAACGAGACGGCCTTGACGTCGTCGCTCACCGCGAGCGAGGTGTCGCCGGTACGACGGAGAACTGCTGCTTGCATGACTGCTCCTAGGACTTCGCGGCGACCGGCGCCGGCAGATGGATGGTCTTCGTCTCGAGGTACGCCGCGAAGCCCTCCGGCCCGAACTCCCGCCCGATGCCGGAGCTCTTGTAGCCGCCGAACGGTCCGGCGACGTCGAAGCGCACGCAGTTCACGGCGTAGGTCCCGGTGCGGATGCGTCGGGCGACCTCGACACCGCGCTCGACCTCGCCCGCCCAGACCGTGCCGGACAGGCCGTAGGGGGAGTCGTTCGCGATCCGGATCGCCTCCTCCTCGTCGCTGTAGCGGATCAGGCAGACGACCGGGCCGAAGATCTCCTCCTGAGCCACCCGCATCGCGTTGTCGACCTCGCCGAGGAGCGTCGGCTCGACGTACCACCCGGTCTCGCGGTCGGCCGGCACGCCGCCGCCGGTGAGCACCACGGCGCCCTCGTCGATGCCGATCCCGATGTAGTCGAGGACGCGACGCTGCTGCGTCTGGCTGGCCATCGGGCCGATGGCCGTTGCCCGGTCGGAGGGGTCGCCGACAGGGAGGGCGGCCACAGCCGCGGTGATCGCGACGGCCCACTCGTCGTACCGACTCGCGGGCAGCAGGATCCGCGTGCGTGCCACGCACGCCTGTCCGCTGTTGGCGAAGGCGTCGGCCACCAGACCCGGCAGGGCGGAGCCGAAGTCGGCGTCCTCGAGGACGATCGCGGCCGACTTGCCGCCGAGCTCGAGGGTGAGCCGGCTCAGGTTCGCCGCAGCCGACGCCATGATGGCGCGACCGGCAGCGACCGATCCGGTGAACGCGATCTTGTCGACGTCGCGATGCGCCACCAGGTGGGCACCCACCTCCCGGCCCGCGGGGACGACGTTGAGCACCCCCGGCGGCAGTCCGGCTGCCTCGCACACCTCGGCGAGCAGGTAGGAGTCCAGGGGCGTCTCGGGTGCGGGCTTGAGCACCACCGTGCAGCCGGCTAGCAGGGCCGGACCGAGCTTGCCGGCGATGACCAGCTGGGGCACGTTCCACGGTACGACGGCGGCGACGACGCCGACCGGCTCACGCCGGACGAGGAGCGGACCGGTGAGGCCAGGGCGCTCCTCCTCGAGCTCGACGTGCTCGGCCACGGCCAGGGCCGCCGAGTACGCCGCGACGGCGCTGAGTGCCTGGCCGGGCACGGCGAAGCTGATCGGCGAGCCGTTCTGCCGCGAGACCAGCTCGGCGAGCTCGCGGGCGCGGGCGGCGAGGCCGTCGCGGATGCGACCCACGACCTCGGCGCGCTCGGCCAGGCTCATCCGCGGCCACGGCCCGTGGTCGAAGGCCTCCCGGGCAGCCGCGACCGCGCGATCGACGTCGGCGATCGACGCGTGCGGGACGCGGCCCACGACCTTCTCGGTGTGCGGTGAGACGACCTCGATGGCGTCGGTCCCCACCGGCTCGGTCCATGCGCCCCCGATGAACAGGGTGGAGTGCTCGATGACGTCGCTCATCGGTGTCACACCAGCTCCAGGATCGTCGCGTTCGCCATCCCGCCGCCCTCACACATCGACTGCAGGCCGTAGCGGATGCCCTGGTCGCGCATGTGGTGGACGAGGGTCGTCATGATCCGGGCGCCGGAGCCGCCGATGGGGTGCCCGATGGCCATCGCACCGCCGTTGGGGTTCATCCGCTCGTAGTCCGCGCCGGTCTCTCGCAGCCAGGCGAGCGAGACCGAGGCGAACGCCTCGTTGATCTCGAAGACTCCGATGTCGTCGAGGGACAGGCCGGCTCGGCGGAGCACCTTCTCGGTCGCCGGGATCGGGCCCTTGAGCATCGTGACCGGGTCGGTGCCGGTGACGACGGCGGTGTGCACCCGGACGAGCGGCGTCCAGCCGTGGCGAGCGGCGATCTCGCTGGTCGTCACGAGCAGTGCACCGGCGCCGTCGGAGATCTGCGAGGCGTTGCCTGCGGTGATGCTGCCGTCCTCGCGGAAGGCCGGACGGAGTCCGGCGAGGGTCTCGAGCGACGTCGTACGGCGGACACCCTCGTCGACCGAGAACTCGGTGGGGCCGTCGGGACCCGGCACCGTGACCGGCACGACCTGGTCCTTGAAGCGGCCTTCGTCGATCGCGGCCGCCGCGCGACGGTGCGAGTCCAGCGCGTGCTGGTCCATCTCCTCGCGGGTGATGCCGTACTCGTCCGCGATCAGCTGAGCGCCCGTGCCCTGGTTGAAGCGCACGCCGTAGCGTTCGAGGACGGCCGGACCGAAGGGTTCGCCGAACCGCTCGTCGGCGCGGGTGGCTCCCAGCGGGATCGCGCTCATCATCTCGATCCCGCCGGCGACGGCGACGTCGTACTGACCGGCGATCACACCGGCGGCCGCCTGGTGGACCGCCTGCTGGGAGGAGCCGCACTGGCGGTCGACGGTCACCCCAGGCACCGACTCCGGCCAGCCGGCGGCGAGCACAGCGGCCCGTCCGATGCAGCCTGACTGCATGCCGACGGTGCCCGCACAGCCCCACACGACGTCGTCGACGAGGCTCGGGTCGAGGCC
Source organism: Nocardioides sp. JCM 18998 (assembly GCF_055391535.1). Taxonomy (NCBI): domain Bacteria; kingdom Bacillati; phylum Actinomycetota; class Actinomycetes; order Propionibacteriales; family Nocardioidaceae; genus Nocardioides; species Nocardioides sp. JCM 18998. The sequence goes on along the minus strand of NZ_AP043886.1, from coordinate 872,424 downwards.
GTTGCGGGCCGCGAGCGCGGTCAGGACGTGGGCGGACAGCGTTGCCGCGTGCATCCCGGACAGGGCGCCCCCGCGCCTGCCGACGGGGGTCCTCACGGCATCGACGATGACGGCGTCTCGCATCGGATCTCCTTGGATCTCCAGTGCTCGGGGGTCCCCGAGTCCCGAGAAAAGTTAATCTCCAATAACCTCCACGTCAACCCGCAGACGAGTGAGCGAAGATTCACAAAACGAGCGATTCGCCGTCTAGACAAGGCCGTTATCGGCGATTAACTTCTGGAGTGACGTTCGTAACACACCCGAGGAGAAGTTCGTGTCCACAGCCTTCAGCCGCACCGCGACCCCCTCGATCGCCAGCCCCGAGACCGGGCCGTGGTTCGCCCATCTCCCGCGCAGCCTGGACTATCCCGCGGCGGGAGTCGACGCGCTGCTTGCCGGCGCGGCGCGCGCCCATGGGGAGCGGATCGCGCTGCGCCAAGGGGGGACCACCCTCACCTACCGAGAGCTGCACGAGCGCTCACTCCGGGTGGCCGGAGGCCTCCGGGCTCGCGGCATCGAGCAGGGGGACGTCGTGGCGCTTCACATGCCCAACTCGATCTCCTTCGTTCTTGCCTACTACGGAGCGCTGTGCGCTGGCGCGGCCGTGGCTCCGGTCAACCCGGCGCAACCGGTCAAGGCGCTGCGCGATCAGCTTCAGGACGTCCGGGCCAGGGCCATCGTCACCAGTCCCGCATGCCTGGCGATCGCGATCGAGGCTGCCGCCGGGTGCGGCGCGCTCGTTGTCTGCGTCCCTGGCGAGGACGCCGTCGCAGAGCTCCCCGCCGACGTGGTTCCGCTCGCCGACCTGGAGGCTGCCGAGCCGCTGACCGGAGAGACCCTCGACCCCTCCCTGGTCGCCCACCTCCAGCTCACCGGGGGCACGACCGGCCGCTCGAAGGCCGTACGGGTCCTGCACCGCAACCTCGTGGCGAGCGTTGTTCAGAACGCGTGCTGGCGCGCCGCCGCCGTCCCGGTGATCGACGACCTCGGTGGCGTGAGCGTGCGGCAGATCCCCGAGGCCGCCAGCGCCGGCTCTCTGACGCCGGGGGCCGGTGTCTACCTCGCCGTGCCACCGTTCTTCCACGGGCTCGGTCTCGTCGGGCACAACATCGAGGTCATCTTGGGCAATACGGTCGTGATCCCGACCGGCTCCTTCGATCCCGATGGATTCCTTGCGCTGGTCGAGACCCATCGGGTCACCCATGTCATCGGCTCGCCCGCCATGTACTACGCGCTGTTGCGCAGCCCGGGCATCGGCGAGCGGGACCTCTCCTCGATCGTGCTGCTGATCTCGGGTGCGGCGCCGATCGACACGACCGCTCTGCGCATGCTCGGCGAGGTCTTCCCGTCCTCGTTCGTGCTCGAGGGCTACGGCCTGAGCGAGGCGACGATGGGTGTCGCGGGGCTGGGTGTGGGGGTTGAGCCGACGCCTCCGCTGGGCAGCATCGGGGTGCCCCTCTTCGACACGCAGGTCGAGATCCGCGATGCCGTCGGGGGGCCCGTCGCCGTCGGCGAGGTCGGCGAGCTCTGGGTCCGAGGCCCACAGGTCGCCGACGGCTACCAGGACGAGCCCGAGCTCACCGCACGGCAGTTCCAGGACGGCTGGCTGATGACCGGGGACAGCGGACGGGTCGACGAGAACGGCTGCCTCTACCTCGTCGGCCGCTCCAAGGACATGGTCATCTACAAGGGCTACAACGTCTACCCGCAGCCGCTCGAGGAGCTGCTCTGCTCGCACCCGGCGGTAGCGCAGGCTGCCGTCGTCGGAAGGCCCAGCGAGTCTGCGGGTGAGGTGCCGGTGGCCTTCGTGGTGCTGCGTCCCGGCTTCGAGAGCAGCGACGGGCTGGCCGAGGAGGTGCTGGCCCACGTTGCGACCCAGGTCGCCCCCTACCAGCGCGTGCGCGAGCTCATCGTGCTCGACGCTCTGCCGGTGACCCCGACGGGCAAGGTCCGCAAGGTCGACCTGCGTGCCCGCGTCGCAGGCTGAGGCGTGCGAGGAGCGTGACGCCGGCACGGGCCGGCGTCACGCTGGTACGTCGGCGGACTCTCCGGCCGGTACCGCCGAGGCGCCGTTGAGCAGGACAGCCCTCCCGACCTCGACGAGTCGGGCTCCCAGGTCGGGCCGGGCGCTCAACGGCGGCGTGCGTACGAGGTTGTCCACGATCGTCAGCGCGGCAAGCACCGTGATCCGCGCCGACTTGGGGTCCAGGCCCGGGCGGACCTGGTCGAGCAGCGCGACCCACAGGGCCAAGAAGTCGCGTTGCGACTGGCGGCTGGCGCGTCGCTGCAGCTCCGGCAGCTGGTCGAGCTCGCTCGCGAGCACCCCGAGCAGGTGTCGGTTCTCCAGGGCGAACCGCACGTAGGCCGAGAGCAGGGCGTCGAGACGCGGGGCCGGCTCGGCCGTCTCGATCAGGGCGGCGGCGGTGGCGAGCCTGCGGCGCTCCCCGGCCCGCAGCACGGCCGCTTCCAGGAGGTCGACCTTGGTCGCGAAGTGCTTGTAGATGTTGGGTCCCGACGTACCCGCCGCCTCGCCGATGTCGTCGGTGCTCACCGACCGGAATCCGCGCTGGTCGAAGAGCTTCACCGCCTCGTTCAGCAGCGACTCGCGGGTGGAGGTCGGGAGATCGCCGTGGGCGGGCATCGCCGTGGGCGCGGTGGACGGCAGGCTCTCGAGCTGGCAGGTCACGACGCTTCGCCCGATCTCGATGAGGAGTGCTTCGAAGGCGCGCCGGGGCAGGGTGATCCGGTGGAAGGAGACGCTGCTGAAGGTGCAGGTGAGCGCCCATGCCAGGAACTCGGTGTCCCGCCGATCCAGGTCGGGCCGCTCCGCGGCGATGAGGGCGTCGATGCTGTCACTGATCGTGCGCAGCTCGCGCCACAGCCCGAGCCGATCCTGATCGGAGAGATGGCGCGCCTCGCGCTGCCACAGGGTCGGGGCCTCCCTGCGATCGAGGCTCAGTGCCGTGCCGATCCGCAGCACTGACGCGACCGAGTCGGCGGCGGCGATCTGCCCCTCGATGCCGGTGATGCTCTCGCGGACCACCTCGAGCAGCAGGTCGTGCTTGTTGTGGAAGTGGCGGTAGAGCGAGGGCGCGGTGATGTCGACCGCGGCAGCCACCTCGGCGAGAGAGACGTTGTGGTAGCCGCGCTCGGCGAAGAGCGTGCCCGCAGCCGCGAGGATGAGCTGTCGCCTGTTGGCGGGGCGCTTGCGGACGGGGCGCCGGGCGGTCGATTCGGCGGTCACGGGTCCTTCTCCTACCTTCGGCGTCGTCGGGTCAGCCTAGCGTTCGTGCGCCGTCCGGCCGGGGAGGCGTCAGGTCGCCGGTTGATGCCGGTCGCGCAGCTCGCGCTTGAGGATCTTGCCCGCTGCCGAGATCGGCAATGCCTCGACCACCTCGATGCTGCGGGGCACCTTGTAGCCGGCGATCCGTGTGCGCACGTGGGCGACGAGCTCGGAGGTGGCGGGGGTGGGGACGTCCGGGGCGAGTACGACCACCGCGTGGACGGTCTCGCCCCAGGTCGGATCCGGGATGCCGATCACGGCACAGGAGTGCACGGCCGGATGACTGGCCAAGGCGTTCTCCACCTCGGCGGAGAAGACGTTCTCCCCGCCCGTGATGATCATGTCCTTGAGTCGGTCGACGAGGTAGAGGTAGCCGTCCTGGTCCATCCGCGCCGCATCGCCGGTGTGCATCCACCCCTCGACGATCGTCTCGGCCGTGAGCTCGGGAAGGTTCCAGTAGCCGAGCATCACCTGGTCGGCACGGACGACGACCTCGCCGACCTCGCCGCGGGGCACCTCGGCCCCCGACGCGTCGACGACCTTGACCTCGCACAGCGGCACCGCGCGGCCCGCCGAGCGCAGGAGGTGCCCTCCGATGCGGTGGTCGCGGCGTCCGAGGAGGCTGATGATCCCGGTCTCGGTCATGCCGTAGCCCTGGGCGATGCCGGTCCCGGGGAAGGCCTCGAGGGCTCGCTCGAGCAGGGTCTCGGAGATCGGCGAAGCGCCGTACCCGAGGGTCCAGACGCTGCTCAGGTCGTACGACGCGCGGTCGGGGTGGTCGAGCACGCGTTGCAGCATCGTCGGGACCAGGGTGATGCGCGAGACCCGGTGACGCTCGATCAGCTGGAGCACCTCCAGCGGGTCGAACGTCGGCAGGAAGACGAATGCGCCGCCGAGGAGGTGCTGTTGCACCCATCCCTGGACGGCGGCCATGTGGAACATCGGCGCGGCGATCAGGACGACGCCGTCGGGCAGGCACGACGGCTCGGCCGCCTGGGAGGTCAACGCCGACGTCATCAGCCCGCGGTGGCTCATCATGACGCCCTTGGGGTTGCCGGTGGTGCCGCCGGTGTAGAAGACGGCGGCGAGGGTGTCGTCCCCGACCCTCAGATCCTCGACCGGGTCGGAGCCGGCGATCAGCTCCTCGTACGGCACGGTCCCGTCCGGTGCCTCGCCATCGCCGCAGTAGATGACGGCGCGAAGGGTGGCGCCCGTGGCGAGGAGCTCGGGGACGACGTGGAGGAAGGCGTCGTCGACCAAGAGGATCTCGGAGCCCGCGTCGTGCAGCGAGTAGACGATCTCGGCGACGCTCCAGCGGATGTTGACCGGGTTGATCGCGGCGCCCGACCACCAGGTCGCGAAGAACGTCTCGTGGTAGCGGTCCGAGTTCAGGGCGAGGATCGCCACTCGGTCGCCCGGCGCGACGCCGAGGCTCTGGAATCCGCTGGCGAGCCGGCTCACCCGGTCGTAGACCTCGGTGGCGGTGCGCTGGCGCGCGCCGCAGACGGTGAGGGTCCGCGTCGGTGCGTGGGAGACGGCCTGGTGCAGCGTCTGAGTGAGGTACATCAGCTCTTGTTCCTTCGGTTAGTCAAGATTCACTTTCGTACAAGTCCCACTCCTTTGTCAATGAGCGCCATGGCGACGACGCCGACCCGGTGCCGGGTGGAACGTCACTCGGCGTCGCCTGGCGCACGTATCACCTGATGAGGGTGATCTCGCTGCGAGGACTGCGGGAGATCGTGGTCGGACCGACCCGGCACGACTCAGGGAGCAGAGACAGTGGGCACTTCCGACGACCTCCAGCGCGGCGCTCTTCCGATCGCCGACCTCGCCTATACGGGCACCGTCACCTATGACGCGACCGACCCGGACACGTCCTTTCCGAAGATCGAGCGACTCCTGCCGCCTCAGGGTGCACCGAACGTGCTGGTGGTGCTGATCGACGATGTCGGGTTCGGCGCGTCCAGCGCCTTCGGCGGTCCGGTCCAGACGCCGAACTTCGAGCGGGTCGCCGCCGCCGGCCTGAAGTACACCCGCTTCCACACCACCGCGCTCTGCTCACCGACCCGTGCCGCCCTGCTGTCCGGGCGCAACCACCACACCGTCGGCATGGGTGGCATCACCGAGATCGCCACCAGCGCCCCCGGCTACAGCTCGCTGCGGCCCAACACCTGCGCACCGCTCGCCGAGACCCTCAAGCTCAACGGATACAGCACCGCCCAGTTCGGCAAGTGCCACGAGGTTCCGGTCTGGCAGGCCAGCGCGGTCGGACCGTTCGACGGCTGGCCGAGCCCCGGCAACGGCTTCGAATACTTCTACGGGTTCATCGGCGGCGAGACGAACCAGTGGTACCCGGCGATCTACGAGGGCACCACACCGGTCGAGCCGTGGGGTACGCCGGAGGAGGGCTACCACTTCATGGCCGACATGACCGACAAGGCGATCGCCTGGACGCGGCAGCAGAAGTCGATGGCGCCGGACAAGCCGTTCTTCACCTACTTCGCGCCCGGCGCGACCCACGCACCGCACCACGTGCCGACCGAGTGGGCCGACAAGTACGCCGGGCAGTTCGACCAGGGCTGGGACGAGCTGCGCATGGAGACCTTCGCCCGTCAGCTCGAGCTCGGCGTGATCCCGCGGGACGCCGTCCTGACCGAGCGCAGTCCCGGCATCCCGGCCTGGGAGGAGATGAGCGAGACGCTCAAGCCCGCCCTGCGCCGCCAGATGGAGGTCTATGCCGGCTTCCTCGCCTACACCGACCACCACGTCGGCCGGCTGCTCGACGCCCTCGAGGAGCTCGAGGCACTCGACGACACGCTGGTCTACGTGATCATCGGCGACAACGGCGCCAGCGCCGAAGGGTCGCTGCACGGCACCACCAACGAGGGCTTCACGATCAACCACATGAACGAGATCGAGGACGAGGAGTACGTCGCGGCGCACATCGCGGACCTCGGCACGCCCTCGTCGTACAACCACTATGCGGTGGGCTGGGCGCATGCCATGGACACGCCGTACCAGTGGACCAAGCAGGTGGCCTCGCACTGGGGCGGCACCCGCAACGGCACCATCGTCAGCTGGCCCTCCGGCATCGCAGCCCGAGGCGAGATCCGCCACCAGTTCGCGCACGTCATCGATGTCGCGCCGACAGTGCTGGAGGCGGCCGGCATCCCCGAGCCGGTGACCGTGCACGGTGTCACGCAGCGGCCCTACGAGGGGACGGCGATGAACTACTCGTTCAACGATGCGGACGCCGAGGAGCGGCACGTCACGCAGTACTTCGAGATGGTCGGCAACCGGGCGATCTACCACAAGGGCTGGACGGCTGTCGCCAAGCACAAGGACCCGTGGCTGCCCTCGACGCACGGTCTGGACGAGGACGTCTGGGAGCTCTACGACATCGAGGCGGACTGGACCCAGTCGCACGACCTCGCCGCCGAGGAGCCGGAGCGGCTGGCGCACCTCCAGCAGCTCTTCCTCATCCAGGCCGCCCGGTTCAACGTGCTGCCGCTGGACATCCGTACGGCGGAGCGGTTCAACCCCGACCTCGCCGGCCGGCCGGCGCTGATCACCGCGGACACCCAGACGTTCTACCCCGGCATGCGGCGGATGAGCGAGAACTCCACGATCAACATCAAGAACAAGTCCTGGACGGTCGCCGCGGCGGCCTCCATCCCCGAGGGCGACCCGCTGACCGGGGTGGTCATCGCCCAGGGCGGCGCCTACGGCGGCTGGAGCTTCTACGCCCACGAGGGCACGCTGCGGTTCGCCTACAACCTGCTCGGGATCAACGTCGACATCGTCGCCTCCGAGGGCACGGTGCCGGCCGGCGAGCACGAGCTGCGCGCGCACTTCGCCTACGACGGCGGCGGGGTCGCCAAGGGCGGCACGGTCAGCCTGTTCGTCGACGACGAGAGGATCGGCGAAGGACGGGTGGAGCGGACCATCCCCTTCCAGTTCACCTTCGACGAGACCGTCGACGTGGGGTGCGACCTCGCCTCCCCGGTGTCGACTGACTACGAGGCTCGGGGCAACGAGTTCAGTGGGGAGCTGAAGAAGGTCGTCATCTCACTGGGTGACGACGACCACAGCCACCTCATCGACCCCGAGCACCACTACCAGGTGGCGATGCTCAAGCAGTGAGCCCCGCATCGCCCCGTTCGCTCACGCGACGAGACGCCGGGCACGCGAGTAGTGTGGATGGTACCGACGGCTCCTGTATGGAGAATGTGTCTTCGTCGTCTTCGGTGCTTGGATCCGGTCGTGCGGCCGGGGGCGGGTCGGGCGACCTTGGAAGAAGCGACCGTCGTACGACACGACACCTCCATCCCGCAGCCCCACGGTCTCCGGGTGCGGGAGGTGGCCGTTCGCATCGCCTCGAGCCTGATGCTCGCCGTGATCGTCCCGGCGACGTTGCTGTGGGCGATGGTCGAGCTCTTCAACGTGACGGTCGCGGTACTGGTCTGCCTGGCCTGGATGCTGCTTGCGATGGGTTGGCGCTACGCCACGAAGCGACCGGTCTCCGGGCTGCTCCTGCTGAGCCTGGGGATCTTGACGATCAAGACGGCGTTCACGCTCATCACGGGCAGCAGCTTCGTCTACTTCGTCCAGCCGGTCTTCGGCGATCTCGCGGTCTCGACGATCTTCCTCGGCTCCCTGTGGACGTCGCGCCCGATCATCGCTCGGCTCGCTCCGGACTTCTACCCGATGAGCGCCGCTGTCGCCGATCGCCCCGAGATCCGGGCCCACTTCTGGCGACTCACGCTGCTGTGGGGCCTGGTGATCCTGGTCAAGGGCGCCATCACGCTGTGGCTGCTGGAGTCGCTGTCCACGGCGAACTTCCTCCTCATCAAGGGCGGCGCGATCATCACCCTGACGCTGACCGCGGTGGTCGTCACCATCGCGTGGTCCTACGTGGTGGTGCGCCAGCAGGGCCTGTTGCATCGTCCCGCGACCACCGGCGGTGAATCCGTCGCGTGACCCCTCAGCCCCCGACGCGGTACGGCTTCACCGCGGAGGCTGACGACGCGAAGTCGCTGCCGCCCAGGTAGTGCGCCCGTACGTGGTGGGTGCCCACGCTCGCGCGGGGGAGCCGTACCCGGATCCACGCGCCGGCGTCGGCCGCGGTGATGCTGACCGTCCTGACCGCCTTGCCGTCGACCAGGATGCGCACCGTGCCGGCCGTGGCCGGGCGCACCTTGACCCGCACCACGGGCCGTCGCCCGCGCCGGACGGTGCGGTCCACCAGCCTCAGGGTCGTGCTCGTGGTCCTCGGGGTCGTCGAGGTCGTGCCCGACGAGGGCGGGGCGGCCGGGCCTCCCGGGCCTGCGCCCGATCCACCGGGCGCGCCGCCCGGGGCCGAGCCGCTGGTCGGTGTCGTGGTGGTGTCCACGCCGGCGACGAGGGTGGCGGTGTAGCCCGACGTGGTGTTGCCCGTGATCGCCGGCAGTTGGCTGACCCCGCTGTCGTCGCTGAAGACGTTGTCGGTCGCCAGGGAGATCTGGGCGTAGTTGGCGACCGAGGCGCTGTAGCGGCTGTCGGCGAAGACGACCTTGTTGGTGCTGTCCGGCATCGCCATCTGTGAGGTCGCGATCGCGTTGGTCGAGTCGGCGACCGAGGCCAGGTCGGGGTAGACCTCGAAGTGGATGTGCGGCCAGCGGCCCGAGTAACACGCGGGGTAGATCGAGGTGAACGTGACGATGCCGTCGTCGTCGGCGACCTGGACGCCCCGCAGGTAGGTGTAGTTCTCGACTCCGGAGGAGTACATCGAGTAGCGGCCCTGGGAGTCGCAGTGCCAGACGTAGACGGCGACGCCGGCGAAGGGCGCGTTGCCGTTCGCCATGTCGACGATCTGCAGCGAGAACGTCAGCGGGACGCCGGTGGCGGTGGCGCTGCCGTCCAGGTTGGACCGGATGTCGCTGCGCACGATGCCGGTCTTCTCCAGGAAGTCGGGACCGTTGGAGCCGTCGCCCGGGTACGGGCCGGCGGTCTCGTCGGGGATCTCCTTGCTGACCGCGATGGCGGCACCGGCGGCCTGTGCGCTGGGCAGCTTCACGCCGGTGGCGAGCAGCGTCGCGCCGCCGGCGCCGAGGCCGATGACGGCGAGCATGCGGCGGCGCGTGAGGACGGTCTGGATGTCGAAGTGCGCACCCTGGTCGACGACGTCCTCGTCGGGTCGGTGCAGGAGGCGCCCCTCGTACGAGGGGCCGCGCGGGGTCTGGTCGGGCTGCGGCGTGTTGCTCATGGCGGTCTCCCCATGGGTCGGTGGTGACCGCCATGCTTCAGCGCGAGCCTGGAAGCAGCGTGAGACGAGCCTGAAGAGTTGGCACGGCTAGCTCGCGGTGAAGCCGGAGAACGCCTTCGCGAACGCGTACGGGCCCTGGCTCACCCCCGAGCAGGTGTCGGACCCGACGGTCCCGGGGCAGGCTCCGTTGTCGCGCTGCAGCGCCCAGAAGGACAGCAGGCCGAGGTGTTTGCTGCTCGCCCAGCGCCGCACGGTCGCGGCGTCGGCGAGGGTGAAGGTCTCGTCGGCTCCGTGGTCGTCGATGCCGGGCATCTCGGTGACCCCGACCATCGCCCACAGCTGGGCGTCGGTCTTTCTCGGCCACAGGGACCTCAGCTGCCGCTGCACGGCGGTGGCGGCGTCGATGGTGTCCTGGGCCATCTCGTGCCGCGCCCCGTCGTAGTAGTCGAAGGTCATCACGTTCACGATCGCGACGGGGACGCCGTTGCTCACCGCGGAGTGCAGCAGGGCGAGGCTGTCGTCCAGGAGGCCGTAGGTGGCGACCGGGAGCGTGTACTGGACGTCGAGGGGGCGGTGGGACGCCGCTGCCCAGGCCGCGACCTTGGCGAGGGCCCGGTTGCGCCGCTCGATGCCGGCGCGGTTGTTCAGCGACGCACCCTCGATGTCGAAGTCGATGCGCCTGAGGTCGTAGAGCCCGATGACCCGCTCGAGCTCGGCGGCGATGGCATCGACGCTGGTGCAGGAGTCGGCCAGCTCGTCCATCCGGGCCGATCCGGCGCCTCCGCCGAACGACATGATCACGTCTCCGCCGCTCGCCCGGACCTGCGCGATGCCGTCGGCGAAGACACCGCCCTTCTCCGCCGCGCCGACGTCGCGCCACAGCAGGGTGCAGGAACCCGATCCGGCCGTCTCGAGGAAGCCGATGTCCACGTAGCGGGCACCGGATGCCACGGTCGTGGCCGCGAGGTCGGTGCCTCGGTAGGACTGGAAGTACGGCGCGAACAGCTGCCGCGGTAGGCCGGAGCCGGTGTTGCCACCTGCGGAGGGCGTCGTGACGGCGTGGGAGAACCTCGCGCGCAGAGCCGCCCACGTACGCCGGTCGACCCGCCCGGTCCGTGGAAGTCGGTGGGCCCGCTGGAACGCCCTGACGGCACGACGGGTCGACCGGCCGAAGTGACCGTTCGCCGGGTGGACCTTCAGATACCTCTGGACGACCCTGGTGGCGGCGTTCGTCTGCCCGAATCGGAGGGTCCGCTTCTCGTAGGGCGCGAAGGGATCGACGATCCTGGTGGTGCCCGTGCGGTGCGACGTCGGTGCGATCTCGCCGCGGGCCGGTAGGACGAGCAGCGCCGCGCAGGTCACGATGACGGCGATCGCCGCCGCGACCATGGCGGCGGCGGGCGTGGTGGCCGTCCGGCCGGTGGTGCTGTGCATGCTGATCCCTCCGTCCCACCCGTCGGGGAGATCCTAGGAGTCAGCGTGCTCGGGGGAGCACAGAAGCCCGGCACGGGCCAGCGGGTGCTGCCGGCCGTGCCGGGCCTCTGGGTCTGGGGGAGGTCAGCGGATCAGGGCGTCCAGGTTGTTGTAGACCTCGGAGGAGCCCTGGATCACGCGGCTGCGCTGTCCGTCGATCGCGACCATCTCCTCGCCCTGGACGGTGATCCGGCGGACCTCGCGCAGGTTGAGTCCGAAGTCGGCGACGCCGTAGTGCTGGGTGGCCCGGTTGTCCCAGATGGCGATGTCGCCCGGGGTCCAGGCCCAGCGGATGGTGTTCTCCAGCTTGGTCACGCGGTCCTGCAGCAGGTTGAACAGGATCGCGCTCTCCTTGTCGTTGAAGCCGACGAACTTCTTGATGAAGTGGCCCAGCTGGAGGACGCGCTCGCCGCTCTCCGGGTGGATGCGCACGACGGGGTGCTCGGTCTTGTAGATGGATGACTGGAACTGGCCACGGTCGAAGATCTTGCTCGAGCCGGGAGCCTTGCCCTCGCCCGCCTCGCTCTCGAGACCGGGGGCCTCGCCGGCCTCCTCCATCTGCTCGGCGTACTTCGCGTAGTCGAACTCGTTGGTGTGCAGTGCCCACAGGCCGTCGACGAGCGCCTTCAGAGCATCCGGCAGGTCGGCGTACGCGGTGGCGCCGTTCGCCCAGACCGTGTGGCCGCCGTACTCCGGCACCGTCTCGCCGCGCAGCACCGAGAACGCCGGCGGGCGATCGACGAACGTCACGTCGGTGTGCCAGGAGTTGGCGGCCATGCCGCGGGTCGCCTTCAGCGACAGCACCCGGGCGCTGCCGGTGTTGACCGTCGGGTGCGCCGTGGTGAGGGGTCCGAGCCGCTCGGCGAAGGCGATCTGGGTGTCGTCGTCCAGGAACTGGTCGTGGAAGAACACCACCTTGTGCTCCACGATCGCCGCCCGGATCTGCGCCACCGTCTCGGCCGGGAGGTCGCCGGAGAGCGTCACGCCCTCGATGAGCGCACCGATGTTGTGCGTCAGCTTCTTGACGGTGATGGCCGGGGCCTGGGTCTCGGTCACCCGATCGCGATCGATGCTGATGGTCATGGAGCGTCCCTCTCTCGGAGTCTTGATCGTCGTGCGGGGTCACCGCTGACTTTCTCTAGTATCTTGATAGAGATTGAGCCCGACAAGGGATTCGATCACCGTGAGAACAACCCGCGCGATCCGGAGGACGCCCATGTCACGACTGCCCGAGCGGATCCTGCCGACGTTCACGCTGATGCGCGGGCGCTTCGGCCCGCCTGCCGCCCAGGTGTTCGAGCAGGTCCGCGCCGGCGCAGTGGCCTCGCGCGACGACATCGCCGCCGGAAGTGGGCTGAGCGTCGCGACCGTGGGCCGGGCGGTCACCTCGCTGATCGAGGCCGGCGTGCTGCGCGAGCGCGGCGACCTGGTCCGCGAAGGCGCCATCGGGCGGCCGGGCGTGCCCCTCGAGATCGACCGTGACGGGCACCTCGTCATCGGATTCACCATCGGCCGCGCCGAGACGACCGTCGCCCTGGGGGACCTCACCGGTCGCGTGGTCGCCCATGCCTCCGTGCCGCACGACCGGGCGGGCGGGCCTGTCCCCGACGTCCTGAGCAGGGCCGCCGCACGGCTCCTGGGCAGGGTGCCGGGGCGTCGGCCGATCTCGGTGGGCCTGGTGGCGCAGTGGCACGAGGTAGGGCTCGGGTCCGAGGCCTTCGCCGCCGAGCTGCACGAGCTGACCGCCCTGCCGGTACGCGCCGGCGACCGGGTCGCGGCGAGCGCCGGTGCTCACCACATGCAGCAGCGCGGCAGCAATCGGGGCACGGCCCTCTACGTGTACGGCGGCGACACCTTCGGGTTCACCGTGGTCGCCGACCGGGCCACCCGCGTCGAGATCTACCGGGGGAGCAACCTCGGGCACTTCCCGGTCCGGGCCGACGTGGCGTGCCCGTGCGGGCGACTCGGCTGCCTGCAGGCGACCGCCGGCGACCTGGAGGTCGCCGGGGCGCTGCACCTCGCGGCGCTCATCCCCGCTCCGACGATCGAGGCGGTCTACGCCGCGGCCGGAGACCCGGAGGTGCTCGCCGTCCTACGGCAGCGCGCCCGCCACCTGGGCGAGGCAGTGGCGATCGTGCGCGACATGTACGTGACGGCCGACTCGATCCTGGACCGCGTCGTCCTCCTGGGCGGTGCATTCAACGGCTGCGCCGAGGTCCTCGAGGACGTCGTCGAGGCCTACGAGCGCTCCCGGCCGTACGCCGACGTCCCGATCGTCTTCGCTCGTGCCGGAGCGACCGGGGCCGCGGCGGCATGCGCCGTCGGGCTCGGGCCCGTCATCGAGGACCCGTTGGCCGTGATCGCGGGCGAACCGGCCGACCGGGACCGCGGCCGCCCGATGCCGTCGACCGCGGCAGCCGGCTGACGACTGCGCGCGCTGCCAGCAGGCGACCCTGGCGCCGACGTCGCCGGGCTGCGAGGATCGCTGGAATGGACCTGTCGGTGAGCAGCCTGGTGCTGGTCGCTGCCGCGGCCACTGCCGCGCCGCTGTGCGGGAGCCTGCTCGCCCGGTGGGTGGCGATCCCGCTGGTGGTCTTCGAGATCGCGTTCGGGATCGTGCTCGGTCCGCAGGTGGTCGGCTGGATCAGCGTCGATCCGTACATCGACTTCCTCGGCACCTTCGGCCTGGCGATGCTCTTCCTGCTCGCCGGCTACGAGATCGACTTCCGGGCCGTCCGGGGTCGGCCGCTGCGGCTGTCGGCGCTGGCGTGGCTCGGCTCGCTGGTCGCCGGGGTGGCGCTGGGGCTCCTGCTGAGTCCGACCGCGGCGGCGGGCGTCATGGTGGGGATCTGCCTGACCAGCACCGCGCTCGGGACGATCATGCCGGTGATCCGCGATGCGGGGGAGCTGCAGACCCCGTTCGGGACCTCGCTGCTCGCGATCGGAGCGGTCGGGGAGTTCGGACCGCTGATCGCGGTCGCCCTCTTCCTGAGCGGGCGCAGCCCGGGGCGGGCGGGTCTCATCCTGGTCACGTTCGCGGCGCTGATCGGCGTCGCCGTCTATGTCGCGCTGCGCTACGAGCATCTGCGGGTGCATCGCCTGATCGAGGCGACCCTGCACACCAGCGGGCAGTTCGCGGTGCGCCTGGTCATCCTCATCCTGGCGGCGCTCGCGGGCCTGGCCACGGAGTTCGGGCTGGACATGCTGCTCGGCGCGTTCGCCGCCGGGATCCTGCTGAGCGTGCTGCTCCGCTCCGCCGATCCCGCCGCGTCCCGCATGGTCGAGGCGAAGCTCGATGCCGTCGGCTTCGGATTCCTGGTGCCGGTCTTCTTCATCAACACCGGCGTGACCTTCGACCTCGACGCGCTGCTCGATCACCCGGCGACGCTCGCGCTGGTGCCCACCTTCCTGGTCCTGTTCCTCCTCGTCCGGGGCCTGCCCGCCACCCTGGCCGCACCGCCGGGCACGCCGCTTCGCGAGCGGCTGCCGATCGCCCTCTTCGCTGCGACGGGACTCCCGATCATCGTCGCCGTGACGAGCATCGGTCTCGACCACGGCACGCTGCGGTCCTCGACCGCTGCCGCCCTGGTCGGCGCCGGCATGCTCTCGGTCCTGACCCTCCCGCTGCTCGGCCTGATCGTGCACCGCCGCCAGGCCGGATCGCTGGTGGAGCCGTCCGGCTCTCAGGCCTCGCCGAGCAGCCGGTAGATGGTCTGACGCGCCTGGCGCAGCACGCCCGCGGCCTCGACCGCGTGCTCGGGGCTTCCGGCGACGCGGAGCTGGCGCACGGCGAGGTGGAGCTGCTCCAGCTCGGCGCGCAGGTCGGCGCCCGGGTCCTCGTCGACCTCGGCCGCGAGGCTCGCGAGGGCGGCCGGGTCGGCCTCCGTCCGGCCGGCCTCGGTCAGCTCGTACGCCTTGCGCCCGCCGACCTCGGTGGCCAGCACGAGGCCCTCGTCCTCGAGCAGCTGGAGCATCGGGTAGACCGAGCCGGGGCTCGGTCGCCAACGGCCGTCGGAGGTCTCCTCCAGGCGCTTCATCAGCTGGTAGCCGTTCGCCGGGCCCTCGATCAGGCCCGCGAGCAGCAGTCGTCGGATGTCGCCGTGCCGGCGAGCGCCGCGTCCGCCTCGCCCGCCCGGTCCACGTCCGCCCGGCCCGCGGCGCCCACCGCCGCGAACGTCGCCGCGACCCTCTCGGGCGCCCTCGGGTCGACCGTTCCCGCGCGGCTCGCCGCCGCGTCCTCGATGTCCGTCTCGCCCACCCCGGCGCCCGCGGCGCTCGTCGGAGGGGCCTTCGTCATTGAACTCTTGATCTCTCATGCTTCGACTGTAGCACGATATATCGCATTACAGTCACGATAGTCCTAGCGGAGGTAGGCGCGGAGCTCGATCATCTCGGTCGCGAGGATCTCGCGGAGCCGGGCGTTGTCGCCGTCCTCGGCGAGCCACTGCTCGTACGCGCTGAGCGCCTGGGCCAGGCTGACGTTCCCGACGACGAGGGGCAGGCCGCGGCGGGAGTCGAGGCCCGCGGCGTCGGCCACGAACTCCTCGATCACCGCCCGCCACTGGGTGTAGCGCAGCATCGAGTGGGCGAGCAGGGTCGGCGACTCGAAGATCACCCGCATCCGGTCGCGGTGTGGCGGCTCGGCGTCGTCGGGGAAGGTGTTGAACGCGATCACGCCCTCGTGGACGCGCTGCCACAGCGGCAGGTCCGCCGAGGTGGCGGCGAGCAGGGCCGCGAACTCGCTCAGCGTCCGGTCGAACTGGCCCCATGGGATGTCGTTCTTCGAGGGGTAGTAGCGGGTGATCGTCCGCTGCGAGACCCCGATCCGCTCCGCGATCGCCCCGAGGGTGGTCGCCTCGAAGCCACGGTCGGCGAAGAGCTCGAAGGCGGCCTGCTCGATCTCCGCGTGACTGGTCGCCGCCGGCCGTCCGCGGAGCGTGGAGCCACTCATGGTGCCGGAATCTAGCGCACCCCTTCCTTTTGACCACGGTAGACAATATTGTGGCTGGCGTCACAGCCGCCGAGGAGAGGAGTCGCGCATGAGCAACGAGATCGTCGAGGACCAGGACGAGCTGACCGTGGAGTCGTTGATCGAAGAGGTTTCGATCGACGGCATGTGCGGCGTCTACTGACCCGCCATGACGGACACGATGCTCGACGAGCCGTGGGCCCTGTCGCCCGCGGTGGCGTTGCGACCGGAGCCGTTCGGTGCGCTGGCGTACCACTTCGGCAACCGCAAGCTGACCTTCCTCAAGCGCCCGGAGCTGGTGCGGGTGGTCGAGGCACTCGTCGAGCATCGTGACGTCCGCTCGGCGCTGACGGCAGCTGGTGTGCCGGAGCGGCAGCACGACGCCTACGCGGCCGCCCTGCGCGGCCTGGCCGCGACCGACATGATCCGCCCGCGCGCCGCCGCGGACGAGGAGGAGCAGCAGTGACCATTCTCGAGAGCCCGCCCGTCCGTACGCGCCCGGTGGGCGGTGACCTGCTCCAGCAGTTCGAGCTCGGTCTCGACGCGCCGATCTGTCTGACGTGGGAGCTGACGTATGCGTGCAACCTGTCGTGCGCGCACTGCCTGTCCTCCTCGGGACGACGCGACCCGCGTGAGCTGAGCACCGAGCAGGCCAAGGCGGTGATCGAGGAGCTGGAGCGGATGCAGGTGTTCTACGTGAACATCGGCGGTGGCGAGCCCACGATCCGTCCCGACTTCTGGGAGTTGGTGGAGTACGCGGTCGCCCACCACGTGGGCGTGAAGTTCTCCACCAACGGCGTGCGGATCGATCCCGAGCGCGCCCGCTTCCTCACCTCGCCCGCCCTCGACGGCTACGTCGATGTGCAGATCTCGCTGGACGGCGCCACCGCCGAGGTCAACGACCGGGTCCGCGGCCCGGGCTCCTACGACACCGCGTTGATGGCGCTCGAGCACCTCAAGGCGGCCGGCTTCAAGGACGCCAAGATCTCGGTGGTCTGCACCCGGGAGAACATCGGCCAGCTCGACGCGTTCAAGGAGATCGCCGACCACTACGGCGCCACCCTGCGCCTGACCCGCCTGCGGCCCTCGGGTCGGGGTGCGGATGTGTGGGACGAGCTGCACCCGCTGCCGGAGCAGCAGCGTGAGCTCTACGACTGGCTGCTCGCCCACGGTGAGGGCGTCCTGACCGGCGACTCCTTCTTCCACCTCGCCGCGTTCGGCGAGAGCCTGCCGGGTCTCAACCTGTGTGGTGCGGGCCGGGTGGTGTGCCTGATCGACCCGATCGGCGACGTCTACGCCTGCCCGTTCGCGATCCATGAGGAGTTCCTGGCCGGCAACATCGTCGCCGACGGTGGCTTCGGTCGGGTGTGGCGCAACTCGGAGCTGTTCGCCGAGCTGCGTGCCCCGCAGACCGGCGGAGCGTGCGCCTCGTGCACGTTCTACGACTCGTGTCGTGGCGGCTGCATGGCCGCGAAGTTCTTCACCGGCCTCCCGCTGGACGGCCCCGACCCCGAGTGCGTCCAGGGCCACGGCGAGCACGCGCTGAGCGCCGAGCGGACCGTGCCGGCGGCGAGCCAGGACCACAGCCGCCGAACGCCGACCCGCAACCAGCCCGTCCTGCTACAGCTCGGCCGACGCCCGGATGTCGTCTCGAACCCGATGCCGAACCCCACCGCCGCCCCGGTCTCGCTCTGCGAGGAGAACCCGCTGGCCGGCTTCACCCCCACCACCGTCTGAGGCGGACCACGATGAGCAAGAAGTTCGAGAACCCCTGGAAGCAGAACCCCTGGTTCGAGTCGGTCGCGGTGGCCCAGGAGCGCGCCCGCAGGCGGCTCCCGCAGCCGGTGTACGGCGCCCTGGTGGCCGGCTCCGAGCGCGGTCAGTCGATCGCGGAGAACGAGGCCGCCTTCGCCCGGATCGGCGTCTCGCCGCACGTCGCCGGTCACCAGCCGGAGCGCCAGGTCGGCACGTCGGTCCTCGGCCATGACATCTCCCTGCCGGTCATCATCAGCCCGACCGGCGTGCAGGCGGTGCATCCCGACGGCGAGGTCGCCGTCGCGCGCGCCGCCGCGGCCCGCGGCACGATCATGGGCCTGTCGAACTTCGCCTCCAAGTCGGTCGAGGAGGTCTGCGAGACGGGTGCGAACACCTTCTTCCAGATGTACTGGACCGGCGATCGCGACGTGATGCTCCAGCGGATGGAGCGGGCTCACAAGGCCGGCGCGAACGCGCTCATCGCCACCCTCGACTGGTCGTTCTCGGTCGGCCGCGACTGGGGCAGCCCCGAGATCCCGGAGAAGGTCGACCTCAAGGCGATGGTCCGGCTGGCACCCAAGGTCGTCACCAAGCCGGCCTGGATGTGGGAGTTCGGCAAGGACTTCCGCAAGACGGGCAAGATCCCGGACCTCACCGCGCCGAACCTGGCCCCGCCCAACGGCGGCCCCGCACCGACCTTCTTCGGCGCCTACTACGAGTGGATGTCCACCCCGCCGCCCACCTGGGAGGACGTGGCCTGGATGACCGCGCGGTGGAAGGAGATGACCGGCAAGCCGTTCATGCTCAAGGGCGTGGGCCGAGTCGACGACGCGCGCCGCGCGGTCGACGCCGGGGTCGATGCGATCTCGGTCTCCAACCACGGCGGCAACAACCTCGACGGCACGCCGGCACCGATCCGGATCCTCAAGCCCATCGCCGACACGGTCGGCGACCAGATCGACGTCGTGCTCGACGGTGGCGTACGCCGCGGCTCCGACGTGGTCAAGGCTGTCGCGCTCGGCGCCCGGGCCGTCATGATCGGCCGCGCCTACCTCTGGGGTCTCGCGGCCAACGGCCAGACCGGTGTCGAGAACGTCCTGGACATCATGCGGATGGGCATCGACTCGACCCTGCTCGGCCTGGGTCTGTCCTCGATCCACGAGGTGACGCCGGAGCACCTGCTCATCCCCCACGACTTCATCCTCGCGCTCGGCGAGTGATGGGGAGGGCGAACGGGCGGGCGCGGCGATGAGCATCCTGGCCGACGCGACCTGGCCCGACGTACGTCGCGGCACCACCCTCGTCGTGCCGGTCGGATCGCTCGAGCAGCACGGGCCCCACCTGCCGCTGGACACCGACGCCGTCATCGCCTCGGCGGTGGCGACGCGGGTCGGTGCCGGGCTCGGCGCGGTGGTGGCCCCGGTGCTGGCGTACGGCTCCTCGGGCGAGCACCAGTCGTTCGCCGGGACGGTCTCGATCGGCACGGAGGTGCTGGCGTCGGTCCTGATCGAGATGGTCCGCTCCGCGGCCACCTGGGCCGATCGCACGCTCTTCGTCAACGGCCACGGGGGCAACGCCGGTGCGGTCCGTGGTGCGTGCCGGCGCCTGACGGACGAGGGGCACCGGGTCGGCTGGGCGCCGTGCGAGTGGGCCACGCACACCCCCGACGGCCTGCCGTGGGACGCCCACGCGGGGCGCTCGGAGACCTCGCTGATGCTGCACCTGCAGCCCGATCGGGTCCTGCTCGACCGCGCCGCCGCCGGCAACACCGAGCCGGTCGCCGACCTGCTGCCGGCGATGATCGCCGGCGGCGTGGCCGCCGTCTCGCCCAACGGGGTGCTCGGCGACCCCGCCGGCGCCACCGCGGCCGAGGGCGCCCGGCTGCTCGACTCGATGGTGGCCGCGAGCATCGACCGGCTGCTCGGCGTCGCGTCATGACCGACTCCGCGCTCGACGCTGTGCGGGACGTGCGGCTGCCGGACGGATTCCGGGTGGTGCTGCGCGAGGACGTCGCCGAGCGCCGCACCGACACGGCGGGCGAGCGGGTGCTGCTCGGCGGCTCCCCGGTCCGCGCCACCCGGCTGAGCCGTCGCGCCCACGAGCTGATGCCCGCCGGCCTGCTCACCGTGACGGACTCCGCGACGGCGGCCATGGCCCGACGGCTCCTCGACGGCAACGTCGCCGACCCCGTGCCCGGCTCTCCGGTCGAGGCGAGTGAGGTCACGGTCGTGATCCCGGTCCGGGACCGACCCGCCCAGCTCGCGCGGTGCCTCCAGGCGCTCGCGGGGCTCGACGTGATCGTCGTCGACGACGCCTCGCACGACCGCGAGGCGGTCCGCCGGGTGGTCGAGCGGTGGGGCGGGCGCCTGGTGCCGCTGCCGGTCAACGTCGGCCCGGCCGGAGCTCGCAACGCCGGTCTCGCGCGGGTCGGCACGCCGTACGTCGCCTTCGTCGACTCCGACGTCACCGTCGCGGCCGCGACGCTGCTCGCCCTCGGTGGCCACTTCGCCGACCCGCTGGTGGCGCTCGTCGGCCCCATCGTCCGCGGCCGGACGACCAGCGCCTCGCCGCGCTGGTTCGAGCGCTACGACGCCGCCTCCTCCTCCCTCGCCCTGGGCGAGCGGTCCTGCTCGGTCGCCGTCGGCGCCGCGGTCGGCTGGCTGCCGAGTGCGTGCCTCGTGGCGCGCACCGACGCGGTGCGCGTGACCGGCTTCGCCGACGAGATGCGGGTGGGGGAGGACGTCGACCTGGTCTGGCGGCTGCTGAAGGCGGGCTGGCGGGTGCGCTACCAGCCCGATCACGCGGCCGACCACGACGTACGGTCGTCGATCCGCGGCTGGCTGGGACGCAAGGTGCTCTACGGGACCGGCGGCGCACCCCTCGCCGAGCGGCATGGCGACGCCGTCGCCGTGGCCCGGCTCTCGCCGCTGATGGCGGCCGCCGGCGCGGGCGTGCTGCTGCGCAGGCCGTGGTCGATCGCCGGGTCGCTCGCGCTCACCGCGTGGGCCGGCCGGACGGTGCACCATGCCCTCCCGCCGGTCGAGCAGCGGCCACGGGTCGCGGCCGCGATGGCGGTGCGAGGGCTGGGCTGGTCGGTGCGGCAGGAGTCGGCGCTGCTGCTGCGGCACTGGTGGCCGGCGGCCGCCGCGGCATGCCTCGTCAGCCGTGGCGCGCGCCGCGCCGCGATCACCGCGCTCGTCGCCGACGCCGTCGTGGCCGCCACCGTCGACCGGGCCCGTCCCGAGCCGGGGCAGCCGGTCGGCCCGATCGTGGTGCTGGTGGGCCGTCGGCTCGACGACCTCGCGTACGGCGCGGGGCTGTGGCTGGGGGCCCTGCGGCACCGCACCTGGCGCCCGCTGGCGCCCGTCCTGCGCGGCACACCACGTTCTCGCAGCTAACCCCTCCACTATCGGGTCATATAAGTATATGATTGGTCTATATCTATCGATGAATGCTCGGAGGATGCCATGGACCCCAGCGTCTGGTTCGTGACGGCTCGGTTCGTCGACTCGCGCCACCCCGACGGGCGACAGCCGCTCGGGGTGCGGCACGCGCGACGAAGCGGCTGCAACTACACGGCCTGCGGGCTCGGCGTGCTCGGCTGGCCGATCTTCTGGCACCTCGCGTTCGAGGTGTCGGAGGAGGTGGAGGCCTGCGCCGACTGTGCCCGCGTCTCCTCGGGCTCCACCCGGCGGCGGGAGCGCGTCGCCTGAGCTCGTCCCCGGCGCCCTGCCCCTAGTTTTTGACCGTCCTTGTCAATATTGTGTCCTGCGTCACAGGCCGATGTTGATCCGGCCCGCACAGAACGTTCCCCGGAGAAGCCCGCATGACCTACGTGATCACCCAGTCCTGCTGCAACGACGCCTCGTGCGTCGACGTCTGCCCGGTCGACTGCATCCACCCGACGCCCAACGAGCCCGGCTTCGGCACCGCCGAGATGCTCTACATCCACCCGGACGACTGCATCGTCTGCGGCGCGTGCGTGGACGTCTGCCCGGTCTCCGCGATCTACCCGGACTACGAGCTTCCCGACCACCTCGGCGACTACCTGATGGTCAACGCGGACTTCTACACCTACGCGGGCAACGACTACGAGCCGGGCTCGCGCCCCGCCGCCGGCGCGAAGATCGACCGGGAGGGCCCGCTGCGAGTCGCCGTCGTCGGCGCCGGTCCGGCCGGGTGGTTCGTCGCCGACGAGCTCACCCGCAGCCGTCGTACGGACGTGCAGGTGACGGTGATCGACCGGCTCGCGGTGCCGTACGGGCTGGTCCGGCACGGCGTCGCCCCCGACCACCTCGAGACCAAGGGCGCTGCCGCGGCCTTCGCCCGGGTGGCGAACTACAAGCAGACCACCGTGCGCCTCGGCGTCGAGATCGGCCGCGACCTGACGCACCACGAGCTGCTGAACACGCACCACGCGGTCGTCTACGCCACCGGTACGCCGCGCGGTCGCACACTCGGACTGCCCGGCGAGGAGCTGCCGGGCAGCGCGTCGGCCGCCGAGTTCGTCGGCTGGTACAACGGCCACCCGGACCACACCGCGCACGAGTTCGACCTCTCGCACGAGCGCGCCGTCATCATCGGCAACGGCAACGTCGCCCTCGACATGGCCCGCCAGCTGCTGCTCCCGAGCGAGCGGTTGCACGAGTCGGAGATCGCGCCGCACGCCCTGGCCGCCCTGGCCGGCTCGGCCGTGGAGGAGGTCGTGGTGGTCGGCCGGCGCGGCGCCGCGTACGCCGCCTTCACCTCGCCCGAGCTGCGGGCGCTGGTGAACGACCCGGACATCGACCTGGTCGTGGAGGCCGCCGATGCCGCCGAGCTCGCCGAGGCGACGGCGGCGATCGACGAGGTCAGCCCGGCGGGCTTCGCCATGCAGCAGAAGGCCGCCCTGCTGACCCGGGCGGCCGGCCGCTCGCGCACCGGCGGCAAGCGGCTCGTCCTGCGCTTCAACCTCACGCCGGCCGAGATCCTCGGCGCGGACCGGGTGACCGGTCTGCGGGGCGCGGCAGGCGAGGAGATCGAGGCAGGTCTGGTGCTGCGCGCCACCGGCTACCTCAGCGACGGCGTCGCCGGGGTGGCCGTCGACGAGACCGCCGGCCGGTTCCGCCACGACAACGGCCGCGTCCTCGACCCGGCGTCCGGCGAGCCCGTCGTCGGGACCTACGCCGCCGGCTGGGTCAAGCGCGGTCCGAGCGGTGTCATCGGCACCAACCGGTCGTGCGCCGCCGAGACCGTGCACAGCCTGCTCGACGACTACGCCGCCGGCCGGCTCGCCGATCCCGACGGCGGCGCCGCCGAGCTGGACGCCGCGCTCACCGAGCGCGGCCTGCCGACCCTCGACATCAAGGGCTGGAAGGTGCTCGACGCCTTCGAGGTCAGCGAGGGCGCGGCCTCCGGCCGCCCCCGGGTCAAGGTCGTCGATGCCGCCGAGCAGCTGCGGATCGCCCAGGCACGCTAACCCCACCCGCTCTCCCACCCACCCGAAAGCCCACCCGAAAGCCCACCCGAAAGCCCACCCGAAAGCCCACCCGAAAGCCCACCCGAAAGCCCACCCGAAAGAAGGAACTCCCATGGCAGGACGCGTCGAGGGCAAGGTCGCCCTCATCACCGGAGCGGCTCGCGGTCAGGGCCGGGCCGAGGCCATCCTCCTGGCCGAGCAGGGTGCCGCGATCATCGCTGTCGACGTCTGCGCCCCGCTGCCGGGCGTCCAGTACGACCCGGCGACCGAGGACGACCTGGCCGAGACCGTGCGTCTCGTCGAGGGTGTCGGCGGCAAGATCATCGCGTCCCGGGCCGACACCCGTGACCGCGCCGCCCTCAAGGCCGCGATCGACGCCGGCGTCGAGGCGTTCGGCAAGCTCGACGTGGTCGTCGCCAACGCCGGGATCATGATCATGAAGGCGTGGGACGACGTCACCCCCGAGGACTTCGCGATCATCCAGGACGTCAACGTCACCGGCACCTGGAACACGATCCAGCTCGCCGCCCCGCACGTCATCGCCGCCGGCGGCGGCTCGATGATCCTGACCAGCTCGGTGGCGGGTCTCAAGGGCCAGCCGTTCCTGTCGCCGTACGTGGCCAGCAAGCACGCCGTCGTGGGCCTGATGAAGGCCTATGCCGCGGAGCTCGCCCAGCACAACGTGCGGGTCAACACGCTGCACCCGACCGGTGTGCTCACCGGCATGGGCAGCGGCGAGGGGATGAGCTCCATCCAGGACCTCTTCGGGAGCAACCCGCGGCTGGGTCCGATGATGATGAACATGCTCGACGTCCCGATCACCATGCCCGAGGACCAGGCCCAGGCCGTCCTGTGGCTGGCCTCGGACGAGTCGAAGTTCGTCACGTCGATGGAGATGAAGGTCGACGCGGGCTGCATCTCCTTCTGAGCCGCGCCGAAGCCACTCAGGGGCGGTCGTGCTCGGCGAGCAGCTCGCCGAGCATGACCGCGGTCGCGGCCGGCCCGCGTGCGGGGACCTGCGGCAGGAGCGAGAGGTCGGCGATGCGCAGGCCCGTGACGCCGAGCACCCGGCCCCACGGATCGGTGACGGCCTCCGGGTCGCCCACTCGCCCGGCCTTGGCCGTGCCGCTGAGGTGCAGCGCGGTGCCCAGGTGATCCCGGACCCAGACATCGAGGGCGTCGTCGGTCGCGAGCGTGTCCCGGTCGAGATCGGCGGTCGCGTCGACCGCCTCGGATGCCTCGTCCAGCAGTGCCGCAGCCAGGCGTACGCCCTCGCGCAGCGTGCGCCGGTCGCGCTCCGTCGCCAGATAGCCCGAGCGGATCAGCGGGGCCCCGGCCGGGTCGCCCGGGTCCAGGGTGAGGGTGCCGCGTGCGTCGGGACGCTGGTCGGCGACCAGGACGTCGAGCATCGCAGGTGCGGCGCTCGCGGCCGCCGGTCGCAGTCCGAGGAGCTCGTCGGTCGGCGTCAGGAGGGGCAGCAGCTCGATGTCCCCCGCCTCGATGACGCTGCGCAGCGGTGTGCCCGCCGGCGGCCGCAGGCGCGGTGTCCACCGGAGCGCGACCTGCGGGTGATCGCTCGTCGCCCGGCCCACCGGCAGGTCCGCGACCACCGGGACGCCGGCGGACCCCAGGTCTGCGGCGGGCCCGATGCCCGAGCGCAGCAGCAGGTGCGCGGTGCCGATCGCCCCGGCGCACAGCACGATCTCGGCGGCCTCGTAGCGCCGCTGCGCCCCGTCGACGAGTGCCCGGACACCGGTCGCCCGGATCCCACCGGACGCGGTGCGCCGGGTCTCCACGTGGAGCACCTCGGCGCCGGTGACGACGTCGAGGTTCGGGCGCGTGCGCGCGGGCTCCAGGTAGGCGCGGGCGCTGTCCCAGCGCCGCTGCCCGGCGACGTTGAGGGGGAGGGGCGCCAGGCGGAGGCCGAGCGCGGTGGCGGCCTCGGTGAGGGAGCGGGTGATCGGGTCGTCCTGGGGCGGGCGCTCGACCGGGATGGCCCGGGCCACCCGCGCGTACGCCTCCTCGACCGCCTCCGGTGCCCAGCCGATCCGCTCGTGCCACCGCTCGACGTCGACCGGCCCGGCAGCGAGGAAGTAGCCGGCGTTGACGGCCGTCGATCCACCCAGTGCGCGGCCGCGGGCCAGCGTCCACGGGCGTCCCGGCATCAGCTCCGCGGGGTGGGCCCAGGAGGTGCGGGGATCGATCGAGGCCCGCAGCGTGGCCGCATCGCGCAGCAGGTCGGCGGCCTCCCCGACGCCGTCGGATCGCGCCGTGCCGGCCTCGAGCAGCACGACCTCGCGGTCGGGGCTCGCGCTCAATCGAGCGGCGACCACCGCGCCCGAGCCGCCCGCTCCGATGACGAGGACGTCGCACCTCATCCAGACCACTTTCGGTTAGATCATTGGATCTATTGACATGTACCACGGAAGCGCGTTTGAGTGTGACGCGAGCCACAATCCATCAGGCTGAGGGAGTCGTCGTGTCCGGTGTGATCTCGTTCCTGAACCACGTGATGAGCCGGCCGTTGTGGGCTCCGCTGGGGTACTACGGCAGCATCCTCGAGCCCCCGGTCCTGCTGCCCGAGCCGAGCCGCCCGGAGCAGCGCGACCTCTACGCCGAGCCGTACGCGCACGCCGGCTGACGCCGGCCCAGAGCGGGCTCAGAGCGGGCTCAGAAGCCCTCGGGCGCCTCGACGAGCGTCCGGCCCGCGTGGTTCTCGGCGACCCCGTCGACCGCTCGCAGCATCTGCTTGGTCCAGTAGTCGGCGGCACCGCCGCCGTCGCCCTTCTCGGCCAGGTCGAGGGCCTTGCCCAGGACGCGCTTGACCGCGGCCGCGGTGGAGGGCGTGGTCTCGGTCGCGTCCTCGAGCTCGGTGCCGACCACCTCGGTGAGCGCGCCGTAGAGCAGCTCCAGCGGACGGTTGCCGGCGAGGCTGAACAGGCGCAGGAAGAACGTGACGTACGCCTGCGGGATGGACGGGCTCTCGGCCAGCTCGTCGAGCAGGCCGCGCAGCTCCTCGGCCGCCTCCTTGCGGTCCGGGTTCTCGGCCAGCAGCCGGAAGCCGAGCGGCTCGAAGTGCGCGCGGGCGACGAAGACGTCCAGCAGCTGCACCTTGTCGAACTGCATGATCACGCCGAGGTAGCGCGCCGCGACCGAGATGTCCGGCTTGATCGCGCGGGCACCGCCGCGCGAGCCCCGGCGGACCTCGATGAGCCGCTCGGACTCGAGGATGCGGAACGCCTCGCGCAGCGAGGGACGCGAGATGCCGAAGTGCTCCATCAGCGCGGCCTCGCTCGGCAGCGGCTCGCCCTCGGCGATCTCGCCGGTCACGATCTGCGTCCGCAGGGTCCGCGCCACCACCTCCGCCGTCTTCGGAACCCGCACGCGGGCGGACGAGGTGGTGTCGGCGAGGCTCACTTCGGTCTCCTTCGAGCAGCGATAACAGCAAACTTAATCATTAGTCTACTTCTTCCCGACACCGATGTGATTCGGCACGGTCGTTCAGCTGCCGTGACAACGCTCGATCCGCGCATCGGTCACGACCAGGCGCACCTGCTCCGCATGGGGGTCGGCCAGGACGTCGGCGAGCGGCGCGCGCAGGAGGCACAGCCCGCCGCGGCGACCCTCGTGCAGCGTCACGGGCGCGGCGCCCGGAGCCTGCGGCGGGGAGAGGTAGCCGGCCAGTGCCTGCGCCGGGGTCACCCGCTCGTCGGGCGCGAGCACCCGCCCGCGCATCGTCGTCCGGCTCGCGGCGGCCCGGATCACCTGCCACGGATCCGGATCGCCGTACGGCGCGTCGCTGGCCGCGGCGACCGCGATCCCGGCCTCGACGAGGGAGCGATGCGGGTAGAGGAACGGCAGCTCGGCCGGAAGCACGCTGGTGGCGTAGGAGTCGCCGCGGGAGTGCAGGAAGCCGGGGTTGGTCACCACCCGCAGTCGGAGGCGGGCGATGTCCTCGCGCATCCCGACCGGCACGACGGAGGCGTGCTCGAGCCGGTCGCCGGGCCTGGTGCCGACCAGGTCGAAGGCGGCGAGGGTCAGGACGAGCGCATCGCTGGTGACGCAGTGGACCGCGACGGACCGGCCCGCGGCGTGTCGTGGCGCGATCCAGGCCGCGATCGTCTCGGGATCCGGCAGGTCGTGATCGCGCAGCAGCAGCTTGGCCGGACCCGCGCTCGCCCAACGGGAAGCGGTGAAGTCGTCCGGGGCGCCGAGCAGCACCAGGTCCTGGGGGATGGCGCCGCGTCGGCGGGCGTCGAGGAGCAGGGCGATCGCGCTCGGCTCGAGCTCGGGGGTGGCATCGGTGACGCCGGTGATGCCCAGCCGCAGCAGCCGGGCCCCGACCGCCGCCAGATCGGGCTCGGTGGCCGGGAGGCCCGCCCGCAGCCGGGCGTCGTAGCGCCACAGGCGTCCCGTCGGCACGCCGGAGGCGTCCCGCTCGACATCGGCGCTGTCGTCGAGGACGGGCGCGACCTCGTCCAGCGCGAGCGAGTTGAGCATCCACAGCGCGCCGCTGTTGTGCTGCACCCGGACCGGTCGATCGCCGACCAGCCGGTCGAGCGCGCGTCGATCGAGATCCCCGGCGATCGACTCGTGGTAGCCGGTGGCGCGGACCCAGGCGCCCGGGGTCCGGCGCAGCAGTGCGCGCAGGCCGGCCTCGTCGGCCACGGTGCTGCAGTCCGCCGACGCGGCCGCCATCGCCAGCAGATGCAGATGATGGTCGTGCAGGCCCGGCAGCAGGGCGCCCTCGCGGGCGTCGATCACCAGGTCGTCGACTACCGGGTCGTCGGCGATCGGGTCGAGCACGGCGCCGTCGAGCAGTCCGACGCCGAAGCCCGAGATCGTGACGTCCCGCAGGCGGCCATCGACCTCGGCGTTGCGCAGCAGGATGCTCATCGCAGCCACTGCGGGTTGTGGGCGCCGGGCGCGGCGGCACGACCGCTCGTGGACCGGGCGTACGGCGGGGCGACCGGGTGGCGGCCGGTGGCGGTCTCGACCCACCAGCCGTCGCCGATCCGGACCACGGCGGCGTCGGGCGCGGGGCCGACGGCCTCGCGGGCGACGTCGATCATCGAGACGTCGAGGAGCTGGGCGTGATCCTCCAGCAGGGCACCCGAGGCGGCGGCGGCGGCAGCGACCCCGGCCAGTGGATCGGCCAGCGCGTCGCCCACCGGCAGCAGCTCTCCGCCGTCGGCCACCGCCAGGCCGGCGGCCAGGGCGACGTCGTCGCCGAAGCCGACCGCGTCGGAGGCTCGCCCGCGGGCGGTGATGGAGAGCCAGGTGACGCCCTCGGCGACGTAGCTCTCCGCCTCGATCCCGAGTGCCCGCAGCGCCCGCGGGCGGGAGGCCTCCAGGACGACGTCGGCGCGGTGCAGCAGGTCGGCGAGCCGGCGCTGGTCGGACGGGTCGGTGAAGTCGAGGGTGACGGACTGGTGGCCGATGTGGAGGAGGTCGTAGAAGTCCGCGCTGCCACGACGGGCGCCGTCGAGACGGCGCGAGGACTCCACCTTCACCACCCGGCACCCGGCCAGGCCGAGGAGGTGGGCGCACAGCGGTCCGGCCCACAGGGAGGTCAGGTCCACGACCAGCGGCCGCTCGGAGAGGGCGCGTCGTCCGCCGGAGGTACGGAGCACCGCCCCTCTGGTCGGGGGCTCCGGCGGCCAGGCGCCGGCGGGGAGACCGAGCAGGAGGGCGCGCTCGCACGCCTCCTGCGCGCTGAGGTGCTGCGCCCATGCGCTGACCGCCTGCCACGCCTCGCCGACGGGGCCCTCGGTGAGGGCGGGGAGGAGGTCGATGTCGTCGGGACGCGCGAGCGAGATCCCGAGCCAGCCGTCCGTCGTCCGCACCGCCCGGAGCGCGCCGCCCACGGAGAGCGGCGCCTGCCGGGCGAGTCCCGCGAGGGCCGCGCGCTCGCCCAGGAGCCGTGCGTCGGGCGGCTGCGACCCGATCCCGGGCGCAGTGCCGGTACGGGCGACGGTGGCCTCGGCGTACTGCACGAGACGTCGCTCGACCAGTCCCGCGGGATCGCCCGGAGGGAGCAGGGGAGCCTCGCCCGCGCGACCGCTGAGCCACATCGCGCCGGAGCGGGCCCAGGCCGCGGCGGCGTCGTCGGGTGTGCTCATCGCGCTGAAGAGTAGTCCCGTCGCTCGGAGGGTGAGGAGGTTCGACCGAGCGTGCCGCCCATTCCGATGACGACCACCACCAGACTGCGTGCCTCCGCGTCGTCCTCAGTTGGTGAAGCGCCGGCGATAGTCGGCATCGGGCTCGTAGACGACGCCCGCGCCGATCAGCTCGTCGATCTCCCGCTGGGTCAGGCCGACCCCGTCCAGGATCTCGCGCGAGTGCTGGCCGACGAGCGGGGCCGGGAAGTGCTCGCGCTCGGGGGTCTCGGAGAAGTCGATGAGGTTCCCGAGCTGCCGGGTCCGGCCGAAGAGCGGGTGCTCGTACGACGTGACCAGGCCCAGCCGCACGTTGTCGGCGTCGTAGAGCGGCGCGATCCCGCCCTGGGTGTCCAGCGGGAGCTCGACGGGCACGCCGGCGAGGTCGAGCGCGCGCTTCCACTGCCCCGCGGTCCGGGCGAGGAACGCCCGCTCGAGGGTCGCCTCGAGTGTCTCGCGCGGGCCGTTCCGGTCGATCGTCGGCAGGCCCAGGGTCGCGATCAGGGCGTCCCACTCGTGCGGCTTGGTCGCGACGACCTGGACGTACTGCTCGTCCTGGCACCGGTAGAGCCGGTAGCCGGGGCCGAGGCCGTGGAAGCCGGCGTCGATGTGCGGACGCTCCCGCGGCTCGCCGTCGACGAGCAGCGCGTCGGAGGCGAAGGTGGCGCCGCCGTCGAGCAGCGACGTCCAGAGCTCCTGGCCCTCGCCGGTGCGGTCCCGGTGCGCGAGCGCCAGCAGGACCCCGACCGCGGAGAGCACGGCGTTGGCCTGGTCGGTGAAGCCGTAGCGGACGTACAACGGCGGGGTGCCGCGGTGGGTGCCGGCCTGCTCCCACTCGATGCCGCTGGTTGCCTGGTAGAGCGGGTCGAGGCCGCCCGAGTGCGACAGCGGACCGTCGAGCCCGTACGCGTAGGTGTTGCAGTAGATGACGTCCGGCCGCACCGCCTTGGAGGCGGCGTAGTCGATGCCCAGCCGGGTCGCGACGCCCTTGGTCATGTTGTGGTGCACGACGTCGACGCCACGGACGATCTCGAGGGCGATCTCCTTGCCGCGTGGATCCTTGAGGTTGAGCGCCAGTGAGCGCTTGTTGCGGGCGCACCCCTGGAACGGCGCCTGCGCCGTTCGCATGTTGTCCCCGGTCACCGGCTCGATCTTGATGACGTCCATGCCCAGGTCGCCGAGGATCATCGGGCCGAACGGGCCGGCGAGGTACTGCCCGTAGTCGAGGAGCCGCAGGCCCCCGAGCGCGGTGGGGTGCAGCGGCGGGGTCGAGGGGGCGGCCGGCGGCCTCAGCGCGCGGTCCCGTACCTGGGCGCGCATCTCGGCCCGCATCTCGGCCCGCAGCGTTGCGCCGTGCTCGTCGAGCCGTGGACGGCCCGACGTGATCGCGCCCGGGGTGCCGAGCAGGTGGATCGGGACGCCCATCTGCGTGGTGGTGCCCAGCAGGGGGTCCTCGACCCGGGCGACCATCTGGTTCGCGGCGAGCTGCGGATGCGGATCGGCGAGCGCCTGCTCGGCGCTGATGATCGGCTCGATCGCGAGGTTGTTCTCCTGGAAGGTCCTGACCAGCTCCGCCGTCTTCCAGGTCCGGTACGCGGCCGCCCGCTCCTCGCGCCACGTCGCCTGCTGCTCGGGGCTCGCCTGGGTCTGGAGGTAGGGGTGCGGCTGGTCGAGTCCGAGGATCTCCTCGACGCTGCGGATCGGGGTCATGCCGGAGTTGACGCAGAAGTGGACCCAGCCGTCGGCGGTCTCGTAGATCATCGCCTGATGGATGCCGGGTGGGTAGGACTTCTGCATCAGCTCGTGGAAGCCCGGGTTGACGTGCTCGACGTCCTGCCAGATCTGCGTCGTGTAGAGGAAGAGTCCCTGGAGCAGGGACGTACGGACGTGCTGACCCCGTCCGGTCGCCGCCCGCTGGTGCAGCGCTGAGAGCAGGCCGATCGGGGCGAGGAACATCGCGCCGAGGCTCGGGGTCGAGGCGTGGTTGTAGACCGGGCCCATCCGCCACGCCGGCTGCTCGTACTCGGCACCGCCCGCCGCCTGCACGAGCGCGTCCCAGCCCGGCCGACCCGCGTGCCGGTGACCCACGGGGTAGCCCGAGATCGAGACGTACACGAGCGCGGGATGCCGTGCGTGCACGGTGCCGTAGCCGAAGCCGAGACGCTCCATCGTGCCCGGCCGGAAGCTCTCGACGAGCACGTCCGCCGTCGCGATCAGGTCCCACAGGACCGCCTGGTCGGCGGCGTCCTTCAGGTCCAGCGCGATCGAGCGGCGGCTGCGGTGCCATACCGCGCTGCCGTGGTACTCGCGGAACGGATCGCCCCCGGGAGGCTCCACCTTGATCACGTCGGCGCCGTGCTCGGCGAGCATCGTGATGCCCACGGCGGCACCACCGCCCCAGGTCAGGTCGAGGACACGGATCCCGTCGAGCGCTCCGGGGGTCGTCATGCAAACAAGAGTGCCATTAATAATATGATTGCACTAGAGTGCGGCTGTGACGGTGACAGGGATCGAGCAGAAGCGCGCATGGGTCGACGGCGTGCTGCCGCCGGTCGAGCAGGTCCGGCCCGGGCTGTGGTCCGTGCCGGTCGTCATTCCGAACAACCCGCTGCGCTACGTGCTGACGTACGTCTTCGAGGTCGCCGACGGGATCGCCGTCGTCGACCCGGGCTGGCCGGCCGACGCTGCCTGGGAGGACCTGGTCGCCGGCTTCGCGGCGATCGGCGCCGACGTCACCGACGTCCGCTCGATCCTGGTCACCCACGGCCATCCCGACCACGTCGGCCTCGCCGGTCGGCTGCGGGAGGCATCAGGTGCCTGGATCGGGATGCATCGCGCCGACGCGCGGATGCTCGGGGTCGGCCGCGAGCAGAGCGACTCCAAGCTGATCGTGTGGTCATGGCTGCAGCGACGGGGCGCCCCCGAGGAGGTCACCCGTCCCTCGGCGCCGCCCTTCGACCTCGACGACCTCGCCGGCTGCCGGCCGGACGTCTTCATCGAGGACGGCGAGAGCCCCCTGCTCCCCGACGTCGACCTGCGAGCCATCTGGACGCCGGGGCACACGCCTGGCCACCTCTGCTTCCACGACGCCGAGGCAGGGATGCTGCTCACCGGTGACCACGTGCTTCCGCGGATCAGCCCCAACATCGCGCTGTACGAGGACGACGGTGAGGATCCCCTCGCCCAGTTCATGGACTCGCTCGCGCTGCTCAAGGGACTGCCCGTCACCGAGGTCCTGCCCGCCCACGAGTACCGCTTCGACGGCCTGGACGAGCGTGTCGACGAGCTGATCGCCCACCACGAGAGGCGGCTCCAGGAGGTGGCCGACGCGATCGCCGTACAGCCCGACGCGACCACCTGGGAGCTCGCCAGCCGGCTCACCTGGTCGCGTCCCTGGGCCGAGATCGGCGAGATGCGCCGCGGTGCGGTCGCCGAGACCTTCGCCCACCTGGCCACCCTCAGCCGCCGCGGCGGCGCGGTCAACCTCGGCGTCGAGGTCGATCGCTGGCGCCTCGCCGAGTCCTAGCCCATCCGTCCGACCCGATCCACCTGCCGGCAGGAGCACCCATGACCGTTCTCGAGGACCCCCTCAGCCTCCAGGGCAAGGTCGCCATCGTCACCGGTGGCGGCACCGGCATCGGCGCCGAGACCGCCCGGGTCTTCGTCCGGGCCGGCGTCGAGGGCATCGTCCTGGCCGCCCGCACCGAGTCCGACCTGCAGAAGGTCGCCGGCGAGCTCCAGGAGATCGCCAAGGAGGTGGGCAACGCCGACGTACGCGTCCTGCCGGTGCCGACCAACATGAAGGACGAGGAGTCGGTCACCAGCCTGGTCGAGAGGACGATCGCGGAGTTCGGCCGGATCGACATCGTGGTCAACAACGCCGGCGGCACCCGGATGGGCCCGCTGGAGGAGCTCCCCACCAAGGGCTGGGACGCCGTCTTCGACCTCAACGCCAAGGGCCCCTTCCTGCTCACCCGCGAGGCCGGGAGGCACATGATCGCCGCGGGCAATGGCGGGGTCTTCGTCAACATCTCCTCGGGTGCGGGCGTCAACGGCGTCTTCGGCGGCGCCGGCTACAGCGCGGCCAAGGCCGGGCTGCAGATGTTCACCAAGGTGACCGCGGCCGAGTGGGGCCGCTTCGGCATCCGGGCGAACTGCATCGCCGTCGGCGCCGTCGCCTCGGAGCGCTCCGTCGCCGCGTGGGAGATCGCCAACCTCGACCAGAGCACGATGGGCAAGGGCAGCGCGCTCGGTCGCCTCGGCGAGCCGTCCGACGTGGCGTACCCGATCCTCTTCCTCAGCTCGCAGGCCTCGGCGTACGTCACCGGTCAGACCTTCTCCGCCGACGGCGGCACCTCGATGGGTGGCCCGCGGGTCGCGGGATAGCCCGGCCGCCGTTCGAGAGGTCACCTTCCGACGGTCGAGAGGTCACCTGTTGCAGGTCGAGTGTCCGAGCGATGGACACTCGATCCGCAACAGGTGACCTCTCGTCGCGTGATCGGGGATCAGGGCTTGGCCGGGAAGCGCAGCCCGCCGTCGATCCGGATGGTCTCGCCGTTGAGGTAGTCGTTCTCCATGATCTGCACCGCGAGCTGGGCGTACTCGTCGGCACGGCCCATCCGCTTCGGGTTCTGAATCGCCTGGCCGAAGCGGGTGTACGCCTCCTCCTCGCTCATCCGGAACGCGGGGGTGAAGAAGGTGCCCGGGGCGATCGTCATCACCCGGATGCCGACCGGCGCGAGGTCGCGTGCCGCGGGCAGGGTGAGGCCGATGACGCCCGCCTTGGCGGCGCCGTACGCGGTCTGCCCGACCTGGCCCTCGAGGCCGGCGATGCTCGCGGTCTGGATGACCACGCCGCGCTGGCCCGAGTCGAGCGGCTCGTTGGCCGCCATCGAGGCCGCCGCGAGCCGCAGCGCCCGGTAGGTCGCCAGGAGGAAGATCTCGATGGTCTTGTCGAAGGTCTCCTGGGCGACGGGCTCGCCGTCGCGGCCGACGAGGCGGCCACCGCCGCCCTGGCTGCTGCCGTGCACGATCACGACCGAGCGCAGCGTCCCGAGGCCCTGCGCGGTCGCGAAGGTCTCGGTGATCGACTCGTCGCTGAACACGTCGGTGTGGACGTAGTGGGCCAGCTCGCCGAGCTCGTCGGCGAAGGTCTTGCCGCGCTCGTCGTTGATGTCGGCGATGACCGTGTGCACGCCCTGGGCGACCAGGCGGCGCACCGTGGCGGAGCCGAAGCCGCCGGTGCCGCCGATGACGACGGCGGAGGAACCGGTGAGATCCATGGGTGACCTGCTTTCTCGGTGCTGAGCTCTTCCGGCCTGGTCTTCAGGCCTTGGGCGGGGTGGCCGGGAAGCGGAGGGCGCCGTCGACGCGCACCACCTCGCCGTTGAGGTAGTCGTTGTCGATCATGGCCATCGCGAGCTTCGCGTACTCGTCGCCGCGACCCATTCGCTTCGGGTTCTGGATGTCGGGACCGTACTTGGCGGTCGCGTCCTCCTCGCTCATGCCGTAGGCCGGCGTGTAGAACGTCCCGGGCGCGATCGAGAGCACCCGGATCCCGACCGGCGCCAGGTCGCGGGCGGCCGGCAGGGTGAGACCGATGACGCCGGCCTTGGCCGAGCCGTACGCGGTCTGGCCGACCATGCCCTCGTACCCCGCGATGCTCGCGGTCTGGATGATGACGCCACGCTGCCCGGAGTCGGCCGGCTCGTTCTTCGCCATCTCGGCGGCGGCCAGGCGCAGGGCGCGGTAGTTGTCGTTGAGGTAGGCCTTGACCAGGCCCTCGAAGCCCTCCATCGGGCGCGGCCGGTTGTCGCGGTCGAGGAGGCGGCCACCGGGGCCACCGACCATCGCGCCGTACGCGATGACCACCGCACGCAGGGGCGCGAGCGCGCTCGCCGCGGCGAAGGTCTCGGCGAGCGACTCGTCGCTCCCGACGTCGGTGTTGCGGTAGCTGGCGCTCTCGCCGAGCTCGTCGGCGAAGGTCTTGCCGCGCTCGTCGTTGATGTCGGCGATGACGGTCTTCACTCCGGCGGCGACGAGGCGTCGCACGGTGTGCGAGCCGAAGTTCCCGGTGCCGCCGATGACGACGGCGGAGGCGTTGCAGAGGTCCACGGCGGCCACTTTCATGAGCAGGCTAAAGAGATTAATTGTTTACATCAATGCGATTCTCAACGTAGCATGCCGATGCCGCGTGTCGCCATCATCGAAACCGCCGCGGACTGCGCGTCGGGCGACCACCAGGCAGAGAGAGTGAGGTGCCCAGCCATGCCCAAGGCCGTCGTCATCGGTGCAGCCCGCACCGCCGTCGGGACCGCCCGCCGGGGGACCCTGTCCGAGACGTCCGCGGAGACGCTCGCGACCCACGTCGTCCGCGAGGTCATCGCGCGCTCGGGCCTGCCGGGCGAGCGCTTCGACGACGTCTACCTCGGCGATGTGCTCTACGGCGGCGGCGACCTCGGCCGCTACGCCGCCGACGCCGTCGGCCTGGAGGCCGTCCCCGGCATCTCGGTCAACCGGCACTGCGCGAGCAGCCTCACCACCACCGGCCTCGCGGCCGCCACGATCATGTCCGGGATGGAGAGCGCCATCATCGCCGGTGGCGTCCAGGCCAGCTCGATGGGCCCGATCTCGAGCTGGCGCAAGGCGCACACCGAGGCCGAGTACGAGCAGCGCATCCCGCCCACCTTCCACCACCGCGACGGCGTCGACGACGACGTCATGCTCACCGTCGGCTGGAACCTCGCACAGAAGTTCGGCATCAGCCGCGAGCGGCTCGACGCCTGGGCGCTGCGCTCCCACCAGCGCGCGATCGCCGCGATCGACGCCGGCCGGTTCGTCGAGGAGATCACCCCGATCACCGTGCAGAACAAGCTCGGCGAGACGGTGGCGTTCAAGGTCGACGAGCACCCGCGCCGCGACACCACGATGGAGAAGCTCGCCTCGCTGAAGCCGCTCCACCCCGAGATCGAGGGCTTCTCGATCACCGCCGGCAACGCGGCAGGCTCCAACGACGCGGCCTCGGCGCTGGCGCTGGCCAGCGACGAGCTCGCCGCCGCCGAGGGGCTCGACGTCCTCGCCGAGATCGTGGCCTGGGGCTCCGCCGGCGTCGACCCGAAATACACCGGCACCGGCGCCCTCGCGGCTGCCGACAAGGTGCTGCAGCGCGCCGGGCTCGGCGTCAAGGACATCACCCTCTGGGAGATCAACGAGGCCTTCGCGACCGTCCCGGTCGTGGCCTGCCAGGAGATGGGCATCGACGAGGAGCTGGTGAACATCTCGGGCAGCGGCTGCTCGATCGGCCACCCCGTCGCCGCGTCCGGCACCCGGATGCTCAACACCCTCATCCACGAGCTGCGCCGCCGCGGCGGCGGTCTCGGCCTGGCCACCATGTGCGCCGGCGGCGGCCAGGGCGGGGCCGTGCTCATCCGGGTCTGAGCTGCCCGGCCGACCCGACCAGCCACCACACACCAGCCACCACACACCAGGGAGAAGAAGAATGGCGATCAAGCCGGTCACCAAGACCAGCGAGTACGGCATCGGCCAGATGGTGCACGTCATCCACATGACCGACGACGTCCGCAAGCTGCAGGCGTGGTGGGAGGACGTCTTCGGCGGCTTCAGCTACATGGGCATCGACGAGCCCAACTACCTCCCGATCGAGGACCGGCACGCGTGCCTGCTCATGGTCCGCGACCTCTGCATCGAGGTGATGGCGCCGGCGTTCAACGAGCAGGGCGAGGTCAACAGCCCGCAGCTGCCGGTGGGCAAGTTCTACTCCCGCTTCGGCCAGCACCTGCACTCGGTCGGCTACTTCGTCGACGACATCGTCGGCCTGGGCAACCACATGATCGACAACGGCATCTACATCGGCAAGCCGGGTGGTGGCGCCGTCGAGAAGATGGACGACCCGAGCCTCATGTACTTCTACCCGAGCCCGAAGTTCACCGCCGGGCTGATGGTCGAGATCTCCAAGCACCCGATGCCGAACGACCCGCGTGAGAAGGAGGAGTGGTCCTCGCTGGCCAAGGTCACCGAGCACCACCCGCTGACGATCGAGCGCTTCTCGTACGTCACGCTCGGCGTCCGGGACCTCGACGAGGCGGTCAAGGTCTACGTCAACGCGTTCAAGGCGATCCCGCTCGAGGAGGGCATCGACGAGGACCTCGGCGCGAAGTACGCCACCCTGCACCTGGGTGACTGCCTGCTGCAGATCGCCCAGCCGCTCGAGCCGACCTCGGACCTGGGCCAGCACGTCGAGAAGTACGGCAACTTCATCTACAGCCTCCGTTTCAAGGTGCGCGACGTCGACTCCGCCGAGGCGTGGCTGGCGCAGAAGGACGTCAAGACCAGCCGCCCGCGCCCGGGGCTGCTCGTCCTCCAGCCCAACGACACGTTCAACGCGCCGATCTTCCTGTCGGACGAGGAGATCAAGGGCGACCCGTTCGCCCAGTGACCGGCTGACGGCTGCTGATCCCCCGAACGCGAGAGAGGGCCCGGGCATCGCCCGGGCCCTCTCTCGTCGCCCTCTCGGGCGGCGCGGCGCGATCAGCCGATCTCGACCACCGCAGTGCCGGGCGCCATCTTCTTGCCGTCGGCGTTCTCGGTCCACACGTCGAGCGTCACGACCTGCTTGCCGTTGCTCTCGGCGACCTCGGTGACGGTGCCCTTCGCCGTCACCACGCCCTTGATGTTCGGGGTGCGGAAGTCGCAGCGCAGGCTGGCGATCCGGCCCTCCTCGCCCAGCCACTCGCGCAGCAGGACGTGCAGGTACGACCACTGGAGGTTGCCCATGCCGAAGGCGCCGGGCATGCCGGCCGCCCTGCCGGCCTCGTCGTCCATGTGGATCGGGACGAACTCGTAGTTGACCGCGGCATAGCGGTTCCAGTTGTGGAAGCCGGTGTCGCGGACGAGCGGGGTGAGCTCGGCGCCGACCTCGGGTGCGGGGGACAGGGTTCGCGTCTGGGTCATCGTCGGTCCTTCCTCAGTATCGGATCAGGGTCATGGTCGAGCGCTTCACGAACGCGCCGTCCTGGTTGGTCCAGGTGTCGACGCTGGTGCTGAACAGCATCAGGCCGAGACGGCCCTCGCGCTCCGCGTACTCACCCAGGGTGCGGACGCTGGTGATGACGTCACCGGCCCTGACCGGCGCGCCGTACTCCACCGTCATGCCGCCGTTGAGCATGTTCTTCAGGCCCGGACCCTCGACGCCGACCTGGTTCTCGGTCATGTCGGGGTTGATCGTGAGCTCCGGCTTCTCGATCGCCTTCGCCGACCGCTCCGAGGACGCGGGACGCCACGACGTCGACATCACGTTGAACTCCTCCGGCGCGATCATCGCGCTGCCGTCGGCGGGCGCCTCGAGGTAGCGGGCCGGCGGCTCGTCGGGCCAGTACGTCGCGATCGCCCAGCGGCGGATGTCGTTCTCGCCGACC
Source organism: Nocardioides sp. JCM 18998 (assembly GCF_055391535.1). Classification (NCBI taxonomy): domain Bacteria; kingdom Bacillati; phylum Actinomycetota; class Actinomycetes; order Propionibacteriales; family Nocardioidaceae; genus Nocardioides; species Nocardioides sp. JCM 18998. Next base: position 833,611 of record NZ_AP043886.1, on the reverse strand, counting down.
GGGTAGCTGACGCTGCGGCCGATCTCGGTGCCGACCGCGGCGCGCATGGCCTCCGAGATGTGCGACGCCGTGATGGTGGACTCGGACACTGTCTCTCCTTCTGTGGTGATGGCTGTGGTGATGGCTGTCATCGGGCGTGGTGGACGACGAACTCCTCGAGCTGGCGGATGGTCCGCACCTCGAAGACGCCGTCGCAGTGGGGTCGGTAGGTGTCGATGAGGCAGTCGCCGTCCGGCCAGGTCGCGCTGCGCTCCGGGCTGAGCCAGAACAGCCGTCCGGCCCGCCGGCCGATCGCCTTGAGGCTGTCATCCCGGGCGCTGCGATAGTTGCCGCGACCGTCGCCGAGCACCAGCACGATCGTGCGCGGGTTGAGCTGGTGCCCGTAGCGGGTCCAGAACTGCTGGAAGGTCCGTCCGTAGTCGGAGTGCCCGTCCAGGTGGACGCCGAGGCCCTGGGTGTCGATGTGCTCCGCCGTGCGGCGCAGGTCGGTGCTGTCGCGCAGCAGATCGGTGACCTCGTCGACGCCGTCGACGAAGACGAAGCTGCGCACGCTGTGGAACCGGGCGTGCAGGCCGTGCGCGAGCGAGAGGGTGAAGCGGGCGAAGGACGCGACGGATCCGGAGATGTCGGCGAGCACGACCAGCTCGGGCTTCGGCGGCCGCCGCGGGTGGAAGGCCGGGCGGGCCGGCACGCCGCCGGTCGCCATCGAGGAGCGCATGGTCGAGCGGATGTCGAGGTGGCCCCTCGGTGGCCGGGCGTCGGCCCGGCGCAGCTGGCGCTCCAGGCGTGTGGGAAGCGTCTCCAGCACGGACGACAGCCGGCGGATCTCCTGGGTCGACGCGGTGAGGAAGTCGACGTCGTCCGGCAGGCCCGTACGGATCGCCTCGGCCACGGACGTCGCGCCGCGGTCCAGGACGAGGCGGCGCCGTACCTCGGTCTCGATCTCCAGGCGCAGCAGCTCGAGCCGACGCTCGATCTCGTCGCGCCAGTGCCGCTGCCGCAGGCCGGCCAGCGGATCGTGCTCGCTGCTGGTGAACGAGGCGTCGAGCCCCGTACGGAGCCGATCGGGGTGGACCGCCCGGTAGGCGCGCATCACGTGGACGTTGCCCGCGACCGGGGCCCCGGGCTGGATCGTGACGTGCCGGTCGACGAGCTCTCGGGCGACGGCGGCCATCGTGTGGGTGTCGAGGCGGGCGAGCGCGTCCTGGGCGAGTGCCTGCAGGGCCTCGTCGTCGAGGCCACGCAGGTGCAGCGCGACCGGGTCGGCAGCGTCGCCCGCTGCGTCGCTCCGCACGGCGTCCGCGAAGAGCGGGGCGATGCCGGCCAGGGCGCGACGTGACGCGTCGTCCTTGACCAGCACCATCTCGAGGGCGCGGATGCCGTGCTCGGGGCCGAGCAGGTCGAGCGCGGTGTAGGCGTCGCGGATCGCCTCGGTCGACACCGGGACGCCGATGGACCGGAGGTGCTGGGCGAGCGCGAGCACGTCGTACGACATAATAAGTTAGATGATAGAGTGAATTGCATGGTCAAGCCACCCGTCATCTTCGTCCACGGCCTCGGCAGTACCTACGAGGCGAACTGGGTGAAGTCGGGATGGCGCGACCTCCTGGAGGCCGAGGGGCGTACGCCGGTCGGGCACAACATGGCCGGGCACGCCGGCGTGCCGCTGATCGAGCGTCCCGCCGAGACCGGTGCGGGCAGGCTGCACGCCCAGATCGAGTCGTTGGGCGGACACGCCGACGTGGTCGGCTTCTCCGCCGGAGCCGTCCTCAGCCTCACCGCAGCCACCCAGCGCCCCGAGCTCTTCCGCCGCCTCGTCCTGATGGGCACCGGCGACCGGTCCTACCGGGTCACCCTCGAGCAGAAGCGCGCGAGCCTCGCGGCGAGCATGGACAGCCCGACGATGTCGGGGGTCCGGCTGGCGGCGGAGCGTGCCGGCAACGACTTCGAGCAGGTGATGGCCTCCTCGTTCGACACCGACCCGGTCCCGTCGTTCGAGGCGATGGGGGCGGTGACCTGCCCCGTGCTCTTCATCCTCGGCGAGAACGACTTCGTCGGCCCGGTCGAGCGTCTCCTGGAGGCCGTGCCGGACGGCAGGCTGGTCACGCTGCGGCGTACCGACCACTTCTCGACCACGCAGCGGTTCGAGGCCCAGGAGGCGGTGATCGACTTCCTGGGCCAGTGAGCCTCCTGGCTCGCTGAACCTCGTGGTCGGCGCCGCCGTCAAGCGGCCGGGAGCTCGGCCTTCGGCATCGAGACGGCGAGCAGCAGGGCGGTCAGGGACGCGCCGGCGCAGATCGCGAACAGGGTGCGGAACGCGGTGGCACTCGGCAGCTCGACGCCGCCGAGGTCGAGCACCAGCGAGGCCATCACGGTGCCTCCGATGGCGCTCGCGATCGAGGCGCCGACGCTGCGGACCAGGTTGTTGAGGCTGTTCGCTGCTGCCATCGCCTGGATCGGCGTGTGCGCGTTCACGATCGAGGGCAGGGAGGCCGAGCACATCGAGATGCCGATCCCGACCAGGATCGTGCCGAGGATGACCCACGCGTAGGTGGAGGAGATCAGCATCCGCTGGATCCACCCGGTCGCCATGATCGTCGCACCGAGCGCGAGCACGAAGGTGGGGCCGCGGCGGTTGATCAGGCGCCCGGCGACGGTCGCGCCCGGGATCATGATGAGCCCGCCGGGCAGCATGCACAGCCCGCCCACGGTCACCGAGGCGCCGAAGCCGTACCCGGTCCGGGTGGGCATCTCCACGAAGACCGTGGTGCCGAGGTAGGAGGCGAACGTCGCGACGCCGATCAGCATCGAGGCGCCGTGCACCATCAGCAGCGGCCGGCGCCGCGCCGCGACCAGGTCGACCAGCGGCTCACGGGTGCGCACCTGGCGCAGCCCGAAGAGCCCGAAGACCAGCGCGGAGACGGCGAAGAGACCCAGCACGCGGACCGATCCCCAGCCCCACTCGCCCGACTCCGCCAGCGGCAGCAGGAACGTGACGAGGGCGCCGCTGAGCAGCACGGCACCGAACACATCGAGCCGGCCGCCGCTGCGCATCGGGGACTCGGGGACCACCGCCCGGATGGCCAGGAAGCTGCCGATGCCGGCCGCGAACGTGATCCAGAACAGCCAGTGGAAGTCCATGTTGTCGGCGACGACGCCCGACAGCGGCATGCCGATCGCGCCGCCGAAGCCCAGCGTCGCGCTGATGATCGCGATGCCGGTGGCGCGCCGCTCCGGCGGCAGCAGGGAGGCGGCCAGGCTGATGGCCAGCGGCAGTGAGGCCATCGAGGCCCCCTGGAAGGCGCGTCCGGCGATCAGCACGCCCAGATTGCTGGTGAGCGCGCAGAGCAGCGATCCGACGATGCCGAACGAGACCGCGATCAGGAGCATCCGACGCTTGCCGAACATGTCGCCGAGGCGACCCATCACCGGCGTCGAGACCGCCGCGACCAGGAGGGTCGCGGTCAGCAGCCACTCGACGGCGGACGATGAGCGGTCGAGCTTCTCGGGCAGCACGCCGAGGAGCGGGACCAGCACCGACTGGTAGAGCGAGCAGGTGATGGTGGCGAAGCCGATGACCAGGATCTCCAGCGTCGCGCGGTGGTCCGAGGTGTGTGCCTGGAGATCGAGCTCCTCGCGGATCTCCTGTTCCAGCTCGGGGTCGAGCTGGTCGTCGGTGGGGGAGTAGGTCATCGGGGTCTCTCGGATCGGGGCGTACGGACGCCGTCAGGCGCGGTCGAGCTCGGCGAGGGCGAGGTCGACGTCGTTCTGGCTCTTGAGCAGCAGCGGGAGGGCCTGCTTGATGGCGGCGAGGTCGATGCGTTCCTGGGGGAGCACGAGGAGTGCGTTCGCCCAGTCGAGCGTCTCGGCCACCGATGGCTTCTTGCGCAGGTCGAGGGAGCGCAGCGTGGCCACCGTCGTGGTCACCTGCTCGGCGAGGTCGGCGCCGAGCCCGGGGACGTCGGCCATGACGATGTCGCGCTCGCGCTGCGGGTCGGGGTAGTCGATGTGCAGGAAGACGCAGCGGCGCCGCAGCGCCTCGGAGAGCTCGCGGGTGTGGTTGGAGGTCAGAATCACCGGGCTGATCGACCGGGCCCGGATGGTGCCGAGCTCGGGCACCGTCACCTGCCTCTCGGCCATGAACTCGAGCAGCAGGGCCTCAGCCTCGACGCTGAGCCGGTCGACCTCGTCGACGAGCAGGATGACGTCGTCCTCGGCGCGCAGGGCATCGAGCAGCGGGCGGACGAGGAGGTAGTCCTCGCCGTACACGCCGTGCACGGTCGCCTCCTCGGCGCCCTCCCGGGCGGCCTGGATGGCCAGCAGCTGCTTGCGGTAGTCCCACTCGTAGAGCGCGCGCGACTCATCGATCGCCTCGTGGCACTGCAGCCGCACGATCCGGGCACCGGTGGCGGCGGCCAGCGCCTTGGCGAGGGCCGTCTTCCCGGTGCCGGCCGGTCCCTCGGCGAGCAGCGGGCGCCCCAGGCGGGTGGCCAGCAGCACCGCCGTCGAGATGGCCTCGCTCGGGAGGTAGCCGGTGGCCCGGAGCGCATCGTCGACCTCGGCGATGCTGGTGAAGGGCTTGGCCGCCATCGAGTCCTCCTGATACGGTTTATAAAGTAAGATAATTAGACGGTACCAGCCGGAGCGTGGTCGCGCCACGGCACACCCCAACCAGGAGGCCTCGATGCAGCTCGACCTCACCGACGACCAGAAGACCTTCCAGCAGACCGCCCGGCGGTCGCTCGAGAAGGAGATCCCGCTGGCGAGGATCCGCCAGATGGTCGAGGACGGTGCGACCTTCGACCGCGGGTGGTGGCAGTCCGGTGCCGAGCTCGGCTGGGCGGCGATGCTCGTGCCCGAGGAGCTCGACGGCGGCACCATCTCCGGGGACGGCGTACGCGATCTCGCGATCATCGCCGAGGAGTTCGGCCGCGGCGTGGTGCCCGGCCCGCTCCAGGCGGTCAACACGGTCATCGCCGGCCTCGTCGAGGTCGTCGGCGAGCAGCCGCAGCACGCCGAGACCATCGGCGGGCTCCTCGCGGGCGAAATGATCGCCTCGTGGGCGGTCTACGAGCCGGGCAAGGAGTGGGACCCGCTCAACCCCGCCGTGCTCGCGAAGATCGAGCCGTCCGGCATCGTCGTCGACGGCGTCAAGGACCGCGTGGAGCACGCCGGCTCGTGCGACCTCTTCCTGGTCACCGCCGCGGGCCCCGAGGGGACGATCCAGGTCCTGGTTCCGGCCGACGCCGCCGGGGTGACGGTGACACGCCAGGACGGCGTCGACCTGACCCGTCCCTTCGGCGAGGTGCGGTTCGACCACGTCGAGGTCCCCGCGGAGAACATCGTCGGCACGCTGGCCGGCACGCCCGACGTCGTCGAGCGCCAGTTCCAGGTCGCGGTGGCGCTGCAGTGCGCGGAGACCTCAGGCCTGATCGAGAAGGCCTTCGAGCTCTCCTACCAGTGGGCCTTCGACCGCTACTCGTTCGGTCGGCCGCTGGCGTCGTACCAGGCGCTCAAGCACCGCTGGGCCGACCAGAAGACCTGGATCGAGGCCATCCTCGCGACCACCGAGGCCGCGGTCGAGGCGGTCGGCCGCCGCGACCCGCGCGCGTCGGAGCTGGTCAGCGTCGCGGCCAACTACGTCGGCGACAAGTCGACCGAGATCCTCCAGGACATCGTGCAGCTCTTCGGCGGCATCGCCATCACCTACGAGCACGACATCCACTTCTACCTGCGCAAGGCGACGATCAACAAGCACCTGTACGGCACGCCGATCGAGCACCGCCGTCGGATCGCCCGACTGATCTCCGCCTGACCCGCCACCCACGATCGAAAGACGAGACCGATGACGACTGAGACGCCTCTGGAGTTCGAGGCACGCGTTCGCGCCTGGGCCGCGGAGAGCCTTCCCCAGGACGACCCGGACAACCCGCCGCACTTCGAGGACGACCTCGAGGACTGGAACCGCCAGCGCGAGCTGCAGAAGCTGGTGTGGGCAGGCGGCTTCGCCGGCATCTGCTTCCCCACCGAGTACGGCGGCCTGGGGCTGTCGACCGAGTACCAGGAGGCGTACGGGCGGGCCACCGTCGGCTACCAGCTGCCGGTCCGGCTCAACATCCCGACGTTCTCGATCATCGCCCCGGTGATCCTCGACTTCGGCACCGAGGAGCAGAAGCAGAAGTACGTCCGCGGCGCGCTCAAGGGCGAGATCGTGCTGTCGCAGTTCCTGTCCGAGCCGCGCGGCGGCTCCGACCTCGCCGGCGTCATCACGCGGGCCGAGCGCGACGGCGACACCTGGGTGCTCAACGGGAACAAGATCTGGTCGACCGCCGCCTACGGCTCGGACTACGGCATCTGCCTGGCGCGCACGGACTGGGACGCGCCCAAGCACCGCGGCCTGTCGATGCTGATGGTGCCGATCAAGGAGCAGCCGGGCTTCACGCTCAACCGCATCCGGATGGTCACCGCGCACTCCGACTTCTGCGAGGAGTTCTTCGAGAACCTCGTCCTGCCGGCCGACGCCCTGGTCGGCGAGGAGAACGACGGCTGGACGGTCGCCTCGCGTCAGCTCGTCTACGAGCGGACCGCCGTCGGCGGCGGCTCGCAGTACACCCAGGGCCCGCGGATGCCGCGCCCGGCGACCCGCGACCAGATGACACCCGCCGAGCTCGCGAAGGCCCTCGGCAAGGAGAACGACCCCTACGTGCAGGACCGGGTCGGCGCGGCCCGGACGTACGAGGTCATCCACGAGCAGATCAACAAGCGGGTCGGTCAGGCGATGCGCCAGGGCGTGCTGCCTCCGCCGGCGGCCTCGATCATGCGACTGTTCCACGCCGAGAACATGTGGCTGCTGCGCGACGTGATGGTGGACATCTCCGGTGGCCTGGGCGTGGCGCCCAACGGTCCCGCGGCGGGCGCCATCACCGAGGGCCTCGAGGACTACCTCATGCGGCAGAGCGGCTCGCTCGGCGGTGGGTCGAGCGAGATGGCCCGCAACCTGATCAGCGAGCGCGTGCTCGGCATGCCGCGCGAGTTCGCGGCCGATCGCGACGTCCCCTTCCGTGAGGTGCGGCAGGGACGCTAGACCCTCGTCAGGCTCTGGCTCCCCTCCAACCTGACGAGAACCACGAAGGCCCGCTCCTCTCGGAGCGGGCCTTCGGCGTTGCGTGGGGAGAGGCTCAGCTGACGCCGACACTGACGCTGGCGATCAGGTCCTTGCGCAGGATCTTGCCGGTCGGCGTGGCCGGGAGCTCGGGCAGGAAGTACACCTGGTCGGGGGTCTTGGAGCCGCGCAGGTGCTCGCGCGCGAACGCCTTGATCTCGTCCACGGTGCAGCTCCGGCCGTCCTTGACCACGACGAAGACGGCGATCGCGTTGCCCCACTCCTCGTCCGGGACGCCGGCGACGCAGACCTCGAGGACGGCGTCGTGGCGGACCAGGACGTCCTCGATCTCGGCCGGTGCGATGTTCTCGCCACCCCGGATGATCGTGTCGTCCGCGCGGCCCTCGACGAAGAGGAAGCCGCCGGCGTCGATCCAGCCGCGGTCGCGGGTCGGGAACCAGCCGTCGACGAGCTTGGAGCCCTGCTCCAGGTACTCGCCGGCCACCTGGGCGCCGCGGACGAAGATCTCGCCCGGGACGTCGGCGGCGACCTCGTTGCCGGCCTCGTCGCGGATCGTGACCTCCACGCCCGGGAGCACCTGGCCGACCGAGCCGATCCGGGCGCGCTCCTTCGGGTCGTCGGAGGCGAGCGCGGCACGGTGGTCGTCCGGGCCGAGGACCGCGATCGACGACGACGTCTCGGTCAGGCCGTACGCGTTCACGAAGCCGGTGTCGGGGAAGAGCTGGAGGGCCGCCTCGAGGACCGTCGGCGGCACCTTGGCGCCGCCGTACGACAGGCCACGCAGGGTCGAGGGGCCCTTGCGGCCGCTCTCCTCCAGGTGGCGGACGATGCGGGCGAGCATCGTCGGGACGACCATCGCGTTGGTGATCGCCTCGTCGGTGACGACGTCCACCCACTCCTCGGCGGTGAACCTGTCCAGGTAGACGATCCGGCGTCCGGCGTAGAGGTTCGAGATCAGGTTGGCGACCGCGGCGATGTGGTACGGCGGCACCGAGACGATGGTCGCGTCGTTCTCGTCGGCACCGGCGTACTCCACCGTCTGCATCACGTAGGACGTCAGGTGGTGGTGGCGCAGGACGGCGCTCTTCGGCGCCGCGGTCGTGCCCGAGGTCATCAGCAGCACGGCGATGTCCTCGGTCTCGGCCGGGATGATCGGGGCGTCGGGGTCGGGCGCGATCGCGAGGATGTCCTGGTTGCTGATCACCTCGGTCGTGTCCGGCGCGAGCCGGCGCGCGCGCTCGACGTCGTCGGCGATGAGCAGGCCGGTGTGCCGGGCCAGGATCTCGCCCAGCTGAGCGTCGGAGAGCCGGTAGTTCAGCGGGAGGAACGGCTTGTGTGCCGCGGCGGCGCCGAACAGCGAGATCGCGAAGTCCGGGCCGTTGCCACCGACGTAGAGGATCTTCTCGGCGCCCTTGTCCGTGAAGAAGGCACCGGCGGCCGCCGCGCGGTCGCGCAGCTCCTGGCCGGTGAGACCGTCCTTGCGGCTGCCGAGCAGGACGCGATCGCCCATGCCCCCGGCCGTCATTTCGAGAAGTGTCAACAAATCCACGGTGGCGGTCCTTCGTTCGCAGGTGTTCGCGTGATGATCATTATACAGTATGCTCATTGAACCATATGTGCATCCGGTGGGGACCGGTCGACCAGCATGCATCAGGAGGCAACGCCATGGGACGACGCTGGACCGCTCGGGAGCTGATCGCGCTGGTGCTCGACGCCGGCTCCTTCGAGTCCTGGGACACCCCGGTCGACACCGCCGGCCTGTCGCCGGCCTACGTCGAGGAGCTCGCCGCTGCCGCCGCGAAGGCGGGAACCGACGAGTCGGTCCTCACCGGACGCGGGCTGGTCCACGGCCGCCCCGTCGTGGTGGTGGTCAACGAGTTCGGCTTCCTGGCCGGCTCGATCGGCAAGGCCGCGGCCGGCCGGATCGTCGCGGCGATCCGGCGCGCCACCGCCCTCGGGCTGCCCGTCCTGGCGAGCACCTCCTCGGGCGGCACCCGGATGCAGGAGGGCACCCCGGCGTTCGTGCAGATGATGGAGATCTCACGGGCCGTGATGGCGCACCGCGGCGCCGGGCTGCCGTATCTCGTCCACCTGCGTCATCCCACCACCGGCGGGGTCTTCGCCTCGTGGGGCTCGCTCGGACATGTCACCGTCGCCGAGCCCGGTGCCCTGGTCGGCTTCCTGGGGCCCAAGGTCTACGAGGCGCTGGAGGGACGCCCGTTCCCCGAGGGCGTGCAGATCGCCGAGAACCTCGCGGGCAAGGGCGTGATCGACGCCGTGGTGGCCGCCGAGGAGCTGCCCGCGGTGGTCGACAAGGCGCTCGCGGTGCTGCTCGACGCGCCCGTTGCGAGCGTGCTGCACCGTCGCGTCGGCGAGCTCGACCAGGGCCGCTCGGCCTGGGACGCCATCAACGCGACCCGGGCCGAGTCCCGCCTCGGGGTCCGCGACCTGCTGCGGCATGCCGCCGACTCCACGGTGCGTCTCTCCGGCACGGACACGGGTGAGTCGGACGCGTCGGTGCTCACCGTGCTGACCCGGGTGGACGGCGAGCCGTGCGTGCTCATCGGCCAGGACCGGACCCGCCAGGGCCCCGGATCGCCGATGGGGCCGGCCGCGCTGCGCCAGGCCCGTCGGGCGATGGCGCTCGCGCAGGAGCTGGGTCTTCCGCTGGTCACGGTGATCGACACCCCCGGCGCCGAGCTGTCGGCGCACGCCGAGGAGCACGCGATGGCCGGCGAGATCGCCCGCTGTCTCGGGGAGATGGCCACCATGAGCGTGCCGACCGTCGCGGTCATCCTCGGCCAGGGCTGCGGGGGCGGCGCGCTCGCGCTGCTCGCCGCCCAGCGGGTGATCGCGACCGAGCAGGCCTGGCTCACCCCGCTCCCGGCCGAGGGTGCGAGCGTCATCGTCTACGGCGACACGGATCACGCCGCCGAGATGGCGGAGCGACAGCGCGTACGAGCCGTCGACCTGCTCGCCGACGGCGCCGTCCAGCACGTCGTCCCCGAGCCGGCGGGCGACACCACGCCCGCGCTCGCCGCCGCGGTCGGGGCCGAGATCGCGGCGGCGATCCGCGGGCTGCGCCGCGATGCCGTCCCGGACGTGGCGGTGCCCGCGGCGTCTCTGGTGTGAGACGCCGCGGGCCCGTTCCTCATGGCGGGCCTCATGGCGGACCACGTGACGGGCCTCGTGACGGGCCTCGCGACGGGGAGGGTCAGCTCAGCCGCTCCACGATGGTGGCGTTCGAGAGGCCGCCGGCCTCGCACATCACCTGAAGGCCGTACTGCCCGTCCTTGGCCTCGAGGGCGTTGAGCAGCGAGGCGAACAGGCGCGTGCCCGACGCGCCGATCGGGTGCCCGATCGCGATCGCCCCGCCGTGCACGTTGATCTTCTCGATCGGGATGTCGAACGCGCGCTGGAAGGCGAGCACGACCGAGGCGAAGGCCTCGTTGACCTCGAAGACGTCGATGTCGTCGACGGTCATCCCGGCGCGCGCGAGCGCCTTGCGGGTGGCCGGGATGATGCCGGTCAGCATCGCGACCGGGTCGTCGCCGGCCAGGCCGAGGGCGTGGATCCGCGCACGGGGTGCGATGCCCAGCTCGGCGGCCTTGGCGTCCGACATCAGCAGCGCCGCCGTGGCGGCGTCACTGATCTGCGAGGAGTTGCCCGCCGTGACCAGCCAGGGCAGCTCGTCGGGGTAGTCCGGCACCCAGAAGGCGGGCTTGAGGCCGGCCAGGACCTCGGTGGTGGTGCCGGGCCGGATGCCCTGGTCGGTGGTCACCTCGAGCACCGACCCGTCGGCCTGCGGAGCCTTGACCGGGATGATCTCGCGGGCGAGCAGCCCGGCCTCGGTGGCCTGGTGGGCCAGCTGGTGCGAGCGCACGGAGTACTCGTCCGCGTCCTGCCGGGTGACGCCCCATCGCACCGCCATCATCTCGGCGGCGATGCCCTGTGAGTGCGGCTTGTCCTGCGGGAAGCGCTCGTAGTACTTCGCGCCGAACGGCGAGCGGCCGGCTGCCCCCGAGCCGATCGGGCACCAGCTCATCGACTCCACCCCGCCGGCGACCACGACGTCCTGCGTCCCGGAGAGGATGCCCTGCGCGGCGAAGTGGACCGCCTGCTGCGAGGAGCCGCAGGCGCGGTCCAGGGTCACGCCCGGAACGCTCACCGGGAATCCGGCCGAGAGCACCGCCGTACGCCCGATGTTGGCGGTCTGCGGGCCGATCTGGGCGGCGGTGCCGATCACCACGTCGTCGATGAGCGCCGGGTCGACGCCCGTACGGGCGACCAGGCCGGCGAGTGCGTCGGCGAGGAGATCGGCGGGATGGATCTGGGAGAGCCAGCCCGCATCGGGCTTCCCTCTCCCGACAGCCGTGCGGACGGCGTCGACGATGACGGCCTCGACCATGACATCCTCCTCGTTGTTGTGCCTTAGTTCAATCATTAATACGATTACCCATATGCGCGCCCTTGGCAATGTGTGCTGGGCGACAACTGCGCAGTCCGATCACCGAACCCTTCTGTCGAGGAGTGCCTGATGCCCATCGAGATCCACGAGATCCGAATCCCTACGCCCGGCCCCGCGGGTCAGGCGTGGGAGATCGCCGCCACCGTCTTCCTGCCGCCGCCGCTGGCGCTGGCGTCGGGCTCCAACATGCTGGTCCTGCTCCCGGGCGGCGGCTACAGCCGCGGCTACTTCAACCTGCCGGTGGCAGGGGGGAGCCAGGCGATGTATCACGCGGGACGCGGGAACATCGTGGTGGCGATCGATCCCCTGGGCGTCGGCGAGAGCAGCGTGCCGGACGACGCCTCGGTGGCGGCGGCCACGGCGGCGCTGAACGGCGCCGTGGACTACATCGCCGAGGGGCTGCGGGCCGGGACGCTGCTGTCGGGCCTCGGTCCGGTGGCCTTCGGCGCCACGGTCGGCGCCGGGCAGTCCCTGGGCGGTCACCTGCTCGTCGCGACCCAGGCCGAGCACGACACGTTCAAGGGCATCGCGCTGCTGGGCGCCAGCATGGCGGGCACGCGATTCCCGCTCCGCTCCGGCGGCTCGACCACCGACGTCGCCGAGGCCGACTTCGCGTACGTCTTCCACTGGGGAGAGATCCCCGCGGTCGATCCGGCGGCCTCGGCGACCGACCTGGAGACCCTCGCCGGGATCGACGTGGCGATCGGAGTGCCGGTGCGCAACGGCGATGCGCCGTGGGCCAGTCGGACGGTGCCGAGCTGCGTCCTGGAGCTGCTCGAGGTCGCGACGAGCAGGGCCGGCGAGATCACGGGCTTCGTCCTGGTCGCCGCCGGCGAGCGCGATGTCACCGGCAGCCTGGACGAGGAGGCCGCGGTGTTCACCTCCGCCAAGGGTGTGGACACCTTCCTGCTTCCCGAGGCCGCGCACATGCACAACTTCGCGGCGACGCGCGAGCTCCTCTGGAAGCGCGTCGACACCTTCGTGCACCACTCGACGACGTACGGCCGCCGGACCCAGTCCGACGAGTACATGGGTCGCTTCTCCGCGGCGGCCGACGAGGAGTCGGCGGACGCGTAGGCGTCCGGTCCCGGCCGCGCTAGGAGACGAGGAAGTCCCGCACCGCCCACTTCGCCTCGGCCCGCGAGGTCGTGGCGAAGTGGTCGGTGTCGGGCAGCGTCACCAACCGCGCCTGAGGAAGCGTGGCGAGCAGCTGCGCGGGGCTTCCGAGGAAGTCCTGCTCGCCGAGCACCAGCAGAACCGGCGCGCTGACCCGTGCCAGATCCGTGAACGAGGGCGGCGCGTCCGAGCGCTGTGCCCAGTCGAGCACCGTGTCGGGGTCGTTGCCGGCGCGCTGCGCGGCGACCAGGACCGTACGCATCACCGGTGAGGAGACGTCGCGGGCGCCGGCCCGCATCGACTCCAACGAGATGTTCAGCTGGGTGTCGGCCAGGCCGAGCAATGCCACGCGCCGGAAGAGCTCGGGGCGCAGCGTGACGGTGGTCAGGGCCAGGACGGAGCCGGCCGAGAACGCGACGATGTCGACGCCGGCCGGCCCCGCGGCGAGGCTCTCGCACAGGCGCGCCAGTCGCCCGGCACCGGTGTCGCCGGTCTCCGCGAGCACGGGGGAGGCGCCATGCCCCGGCATGTCGAAGCCGACGACGCGTCGTCCGGTCTCCTCGAGCATCTCGACCCAGCCGTGCCGGCGCCAGTTGTGCTCGAAGTTGCTGCCCATGCCGTGGACCAGGACCACCGGCGGCTTCTCGGTCATGCAGACCTCCGTCATCGTTGTAGAAGACATATTATCTAGTTTATTATCCTGTACGAGTGCTGAGCCGCACGCCGATGACGGAGGTAGACCATGGACCCGCATGCGCCCGGCCGAGCCGCGACGTCGTCGCGGGACGCCGCGACGGAGGCGGCGCGATGAGCGCCAAGCTGCTCGTCTTCACCGCGCCGGTGGCCGGACGTGAGGACGAGTTCAACGCGTGGCAGTCCGAGGTGCACATCCCCGAGCTCCTCGAGAAGGTGGACGGGTTCGCCGCGGCCACGCGCTACCGCAACGTCGAGGGCACGCCGGGCCTCAGGCCGTACGTGACCGTCTGGGAGCTCTCGAAGCCCGCCCTCGAGGTGATGGCCGAGCTCGCCGAGGCGCTGCCCACCCTGCAGGAGTCCGAGGCGCTCGACCACGGCGAGAACAAGCCGACGCTGATGGTCTACGAGGCCATGTGAGACGAGTAGGACCGAAGGGAGCGACGTGGAGTCATATGACCTTGTCCAGCTGCTGCTGCGGGTGACCGTGGGCGGCATCATGATCGCGCACGGCTACAACCACGGCTGGCGCGGCGGGAGGATCGCCGGCACCGCCGGATGGTTCGAGAGCCTCGGCCTCCGACATGGCGTGCTGCAGGCCTGGGCGTCGGTGGTGACCGAGATCGGCGCCGGCGTGCTGCTGATCCTCGGCCTCCTGACGCCGCTCGCCGCGGCTGCGGTGCTGAGCGTGATGCTGGTGGCAGGCCTGCTCTACCACCGCAAGAACGGATTCTTCATCTTCAAGGAGGGCTGCGAGTACGTGCTCGCCCTCGGCGTCTTCGCCCTGGCGCTGGGCACCTTCCCGGCCGGGAAGGTCTCGATCGACAACGCGTACGACTTCCACGCCTTCGGCCTGGACCTCTACGGCTGGTCGGGCTTCTGGATCACCCTCGTCGTCGCCGTGGTGGCGACCGGCGGGCTGCTCGCCACCACGTACCGCCCGCAGGCCGGCAAGTAGGTGGACGCGGCGGAGCTGACCCCGGAGGCCGCGGCGCTCGAGCCCGAGGTCGACCAGCGGGTCGGCGTCGTCCTCGGGGTCCTGCTCGGCGCGGCCTTCGTGATGATCCTCAACGAGACCGTCATGGGCGTCGCGCTGCCGCACATCATGGCGGCGTTCGACGTGGGCGCCGCGACCGCGCAGTGGCTCACCACCGTCTACCTGCTGACGATGGCGGTGGTCATCCCGGCCACCGGCTTCATCCTGGACAGGTTCAGCACCCGCACGGTGTTCATCGCGGCGCTGGTGGTGTTCACCCTCGGCACCGCGACGGCCGCAGCGGCGCCGTCCTTCGCCGTGCTGCTGGTCGCGCGCGTGCTCCAGGCGTGTGGCACCGCCGTCATCCTGCCTCTGCTCACCACGACGATCATGACGTTCGTCCCCGAGGAGCGGCGCGGGCGGACGATGGGGTTCGTCTCGATCGTGATCGCGGTGGCGCCGGCGGTCGGGCCGACGTTCTCGGGCCTCATCCTCTCCTTCGCCTCGTGGCGACTGATCTACCTGTGCGTGCTGCCGTTCGCCGTCGCCGCACTCGTCGTCGGCCTGCTCCGGGTGCGCAACCTGGCCGAGCCCGCGGGCAGCAGGTTCGACCTGGTCTCCTTCGTGCTCTCGCTGGTCGCCTTCGGCGGCCTCGTCTACGGTCTGGCCAGCATCGGCGAGGCCGCGCAGGGCGATGTTCCGATCCCGCCGATCGTCCCGACCGCCGTCGGCCTGGTCGGCGCGGTGCTCTTCGTGTGGCGCCAGCTGCGGCTGCAGGGACGCGGCGAGGCCTTCCTCGATCTGCGGCCGTTGAAGCAGCGCAGCTTCGTGCTCTGCCTGGTCGTGCTGCTGCTCGCGATGGCGGCGCTCTTCGGCGTGCTGATCCTGGTGCCGCTCTATGTCCAGGAGGTGCTGCACCTCGGCTCGCTCACCACCGGACTGATGCTCCTGCCGGGTGGCCTGGTGATGGGTCTGGTCGCGCCCGGCGCGGGCCGCTTCTACGACCGGCACGGTCCGCAGCTGCTCGTCGTCCCGGCCTCGGTGATGCTCTGCGGCTCGGTCGCGATGCTGCTGCGCGTGGGTCCGCACACCGCGGCGTGGTACGTCGTCGCCGCGCACGTGATCCTCAGCCTCGCCCTCGGCCTGCTCTTCACGCCGTGCATCACGTTCGCGATGGGCTCGTTGCCCGAGGACCTCTACAGCCACGGCAGTGCCATCCTCAACGCGCTCCAGCAGCTCGCCGGCGCTGCCGGCACGGCGCTCTTCATCACCGTGATGACCCGCAGCGAGCTGAGCAGCCTGCGCGCGGGCGCGGCCGACGACATCGCCCTGGGCGACGGCATCCACAGCGCGCTCTTCTGCGGGCTGGTGCTGACCGCGCTGATGAGCGTGGTCTCGCTGTTCCTGCGCGGGCGGGCCGCGCCCGCGCCGCGCGACGTCCTCGTGCACTGATCGCCTCGTGCACTGATCGCCGCGAGGAGTGATCAGTAGCTGTCGGTGACCTCGACGAGGGTGCGGCTCTGGTGGCGCTGGAAGACGCTCTCGGAGACGCTGAGCATCTGGGCCGTCCAGTACTCCGCGGCCTTGGCGCCGCTGCCCTGGTCGACCAGGCTCAGCACCTTCAGCAGCGCGCGGATCGGAGCGCGCGGCCTCTCCGTGATCGGATCGGGCGCCTCGGCCACCGGGACGGCGTCGAGCAGCTCGGTGCCGATCACCTCCGACAGGGCGCCGTACATCAGCTCCATCGGCCGGTTGCCCGTCCGGGCGAAGACCAGCTGGAAGAACTCCATGAACATCTCGAGGAACCGGGTGTTGTCGCTCTGCTCGTCCAGCGCGTCGAGGAACGTCCGGAGCTCGCGGGTGACGGCCTTGCGGTCCGGGTGCTCCGCGAGCAGGCGGAAGCCGAGCGGCTCGATCATCGCGCGAGCGGTGAAGACGTCGCTCAGCGCGACCCGGTCGAACTGCATGATCACGCCGAGGTGACGGGCCGCGACGCCGATGTCCGGTCGGGCGGCGCGGGCGCCGCCGCGCGAGCCGCGGCGCACCTCGATGAGCCGCTCGGACTCCAGGATGCGGAACGCTTCGCGCAGCGAGGGCCGCGAGATGCCGAACCGCTCCATCAGCAGGGCCTCGCTGGGCAGCGGCGAGCCCTCCGGGATCTCCCCGCGGACGATCTGTGAGCGCAGGTTGTGGGCGACGACCTCCGCCGTCTTGGGCACCCGGACGCGTGCCAGGCTGAGCGGCTCGGCGGTCATGGGATGGCCTGTGCCCTCAGTCGATCAGCACAATGGCCTGCTCCGGACAGGCCATCTGCGCCTGCCGGGCGAGCGCTACGTCGGCCTCGCCGATCTCGGCCGACCTCACCGTGCCGTAGCCGGCGTCGTCGTCCTCGAAGATGCTCGGGGCGATCTCGTAGCAGCGGCCGTGGCCGGCGCAGAGCGAGGTGTCGATGCTGACCTTCATGCGGTGACCTCCATGCTGGATGCGGTACGGGTGGTGCTGGGGGTCCAGCTGAGCCGCAGGCTCTCGATGCCGCGCATCGGCGAGGCGTTCCACTCCGGGGTGTAGCCCTCGGGGTAGCCGAACTCCGGGATCCGCCGGACCCACTCGCGCACGACGGTGCGCAGCTCCATCCGGGCGAGGTGCGAGCCGAGACAGCGGTGCGGGCCGCCGCCGAAGGCGAGGTGGCGCTTGTCGCCGCGGCGCACGTCCACGACGTCCTGGCCCGGGATGGCCGGGTCGAGGTTGCCGGCCGCGATCACGGCGGAGACGATCGTGCCGGCCTTGATCGGGCAGCCGGCGATCTCGGTGTCGACCGTCGCCCGGCGCGGGGCCGTCGACTGCACCGGGGTCTCCCAGCGCAGCAGCTCCTCGATGAGGTTGTCGATCGTGTCGGGGTCCTCGACGACCATCCGCAGGTCCTCCGGGTGGGAGGCGAGGTGGTTGAGGACGCACTCGAGCGTGATCGTCACCGTGTCGAGGCCGGCTGCGATCAGCTGGAACAGGCAGCGGGCGATCTCGTTGTCCGAGAGCGTCCGGGCGCCGTCCTCACCCTCGATGCTGGTCTCGATCAGGCGCGAGATGAGGTCCTCGCCGCCGGTCGGGCCGTTGCGACGCTCGTCGACGAGCGCGTAGAGGTAGGCATAGATCTTCGGCGCCTCCTCGCCCGCGATCCGCATCCGCTCCTCGATGGTCGGTGCGATCCGCCGGGCGGCGATCATCACGTCCTTCCAGTAGAGGAGCCTGTCGAGCTCGTCGTGCGAGACGCCGAGCAGGTCGAGGAAGGTGAGGCAGGGGATCGGCACCGCGATGTGCTGCGAGAAGTCGACGGCGCCCTGGTCGATGATCTCGTCGATCAGGCGGTTGGTGTGCTCGGCGACCGACGGCTGCAGGGCGGCCATCCTGCGCGGTGACAGGGCCGGGTCGAGGAGGCGGCGGTACTCGGTGTGCAGCGGAGCGTCCGTGCCGACCGGGATGACCGGCTCGGCACTGCCCATGATCGGGACGGCGCTGGAGAAGATCTGCGGATTGCGCAGCACCCACTCGATGTGCTCGCGGTCGAGCACCTCGACGGCGCTCTGCTGGCTCTCGCCGGTCAGCACCGGGCCCTTGGCCCGTGCGGCGGCGAACGCCGCGCGGGGGTTCTCGGCGCGCCAGGCCTGGATCCTCCCCAGCCGCAGCTCGTCCTCGTGGGTCAGCCCGTCCGTGGCCTCTCCGTACGCCATCGTGTTCGCCTCTCTGCGCACTCCGAGAAAAGTCTAATAAGTCAGATCTTTATCCCGAAAGTCGCAGGTGTCAACGATGGCGCCGTTCTCAGCCCTCCGGCAGGACGCGATTGAACATCGTCGCGGCCTCGCGCGGCGTCGGCGTGCCGGCGTCGAGGCTCGCGCCGCGCTGCAGGAGGGTGGCGATGACGTCGTCGTACCCCTTGAACAGCGCACCGGCCAGGGCGACCTGGTCGCGGTCATTGGCGCGGTCGACGTCCGCGCCACGCTCGGCGAGGCCGTCGACCAGCTCGGCGTGGCCGTGGTAGGCGGCGAGCATGAGCAGGGTGTTGCCCTGGTGATCGGTGAGGTCCACCGGGACACCGGCATCCACGTACGCCAGCACGCGGGTCGTCTGTCCTGCTCGGGCGGCGTCGAACAGCTCGAGTGCGACCTGGATCATCTCGTCGGTGGGCTCGCTCATGGAGTCATCGTCGCGCATGGGGCATATATTTCAATCATTGACACAGAAGTGTCGTCGTCTTAACGTCCAGAGACATGACGGACCAGGATCTCGCGGGCAGGGTCGCCCTCATCACCGGCGCCGGACGCGGGGTCGGCCTCGGCATCGCGCTCGAGCTCGCCGCACGCGGCGCAGCCGTCGCGATCAACGACATCAACGCCGAGCGTGCCGCCGAGGCGGTCGCGGCCGTCACCGAGGCCGGCGGCAAGGCCGTCGCCGCGGCGGGCGACATCACCGACGAGGCGACCGTGCGGGAGATCTTCGCCCGGGCGAACGAGCTCGGCGCCGTCGGTGTCCTGGTCAACAACGCCGGCATCCCGCCGCAGGGCATGGGCTTGTCGTCCTTCGTCCAGGAGACCACCGAGAGCTGGCGACAGTTCGTCGACATCAACGTCTACGGCGTCGCCTTCATGACCCGCGCGGCGCTCCCCGCGATGATCGAGCAGGGCTGGGGACGCATCGTCACGATCGTCTCCGACTCGGCCCGGGTCGGCGACCCCAATCTGGCGATGTACGCCGGCTCCAAGGCTGCCGCCGCGGCGATCATGCGCTCGGTCGCCGGCGAGGTCGGCCGCTTCGGCGTCACCTGCAACTCGATCAGCCTCAGCACGATCAGGATGCCGGGGATGAGTGACGAGATGGCGGCCAAGCTCGCCAGCAAGTACGCCGTCAAGCGGCTCGGCGAGCCCTCGGACGTGGCGGCGGCGGTCGCGTACTTCGCCTCCCCGGCCGCGGAGTGGGTCACCGGCCAGACCCTGTCGGTCGACGGAGGGTACGTGCGCATCTGATGACCGCTGCAACCCACCGGCCCGTCGAGTTCGCTGCCGACAAGCTCACCGTCCGCGGTGACTTCTACCCCGGCGAGCCGACGAAGAAGGTCCTGCTCCTGCACGGCGGCGGCCAGACCCGGCACTCCTGGGGGCACTCCGCAGAGGTCCTCTCCGCGATGGGATGGTCCACCTGGTCCCTCGACCTGCGGGGGCACGGCGACAGCGACTGGGACCCGCAGGCCGACTACGGCCCGGAGGGCAACGTCCGCGACATCGTGCGCGTGGCCGAGCGGATCGGCCCCGGCATCGTCTACGTGGGTGCCTCGCTCGGCGGCCTGACCTCGCTGATGGTCCAGGCGCAGGAGCCGCAGTGGGGACGCGCGCTGGTCCTCGTGGACGTGGTGCCCCGGGTCGAGGTCGCCGGAGCGGCCCGGATCCGGGACTTCATGATGCGACACGTCGACGGCTTCGACACGCTCGAGGACGTCGCGGACGCAGTGGCCGCGTACAAGGGGCGTCCGCGGCCGAAGGACATCTCCGGGCTGCGCAAGAACGTCCGGCAGCGCGAGGACGGACGGTTCTACTGGCACTGGGACCCCGCGATGACGCCGCGCACCACCGACATCAGCGAGCTGCCGCCGATCCCCGGCGAGCCGCTGGAGGAGGCGGCGCGGCGGATCACCGTCCCGACCCTGATCGTGCGTGGCGAGGACTCCGACATCGTCAGCGACCAGGGGATCGACGAGCTCCTCGAGGCGATCCCGCACGCACAGATCGCCGTCGTCGCGAAGGCCGGCCACATGGTCGCCGGCGACGACAACGACCGGTTCACCGTCGCCGTCCGCGACTTCCTGGCGAGCCTCGACTAGTCCGTCCGCCGGCGAGACGTCACAGCAGCGCGCGGACCAGGCGCAGCGAGCGCAGCTCGTCGTTCAGGTGGGTGCACCCGCTCGGGCCCGCGACGTCGCGCCGGACCGTCGCCTCGACCTCGGTCAGGGGAAGACCGGTCAGCCTCAGGGCCGAGTCCGCGGCCAGCGGGCAGTGGTCCAGTGGGAGGTTGCCGGGGACGGCCTCCACCCGCTCGAGCACCGGTGGCTCGCCCGAGACCGTCGCCGTCAGGCCGTACTCGTGCACCACCATCTCGATGCCGTCGGGCCGCATGAAGGTGTCGCGGAAGTAGCCCGTCACCGCGATCCGGCCGGCCTCGCCGGGGGAGACCTGCAGCATCCGGCGCCGGCGGAAGGAGCTCGGCGGCATCGGGAGGTCCTGGTGCCACGCGAGCTCGTCGCCGGGGACGAACTCGACGCTCGGCGGCTTGGCCTCGAAGTAGCGCTGGACGTCGAACTCCTCGCCGCGCCGATGCATCGTGCTGAAGCCGACGCAGGTCATCTGCATCATCGCGGCGAGCGGCTCCGCGCTTCGCCCCGTGCCCGTCGCCTCGTCGTCGGCGCGGATCGAGCCCTCGTAGAGCCGGCCGTAGCCGCTGGCGAGCGAGGTGCCGACGACGTCGTCGAGCATCGTCTCGTAGAGGCCGTACGGCGCGCCGAGGATGCCGAGCCCGCCGTCGCTCCGGGCCGCGCGCAGCTGGGCCAGCCTCTTGCGCAGGCCCCGCTGGGCCGGCGCGCCCCGCAGCTCCTCGGGCACGGTGTGACCCTCGGGGAGCGGAACGACGCGGCCGTCCGGGTCGACGTCGAACGCGAACCGCTCCCGGTCGCTGCGTGGAGTGCCATCCTCGTCGAGGGCCAGGTCGCGGCCGATCGCGGTGATCGTCTGGCCGGCGCTCCAGGTGCCTCGGGGCACGACGAGCAGGGTCGTCGTCCGCCGTCGCGCTCCGCGCGGGGTCGGGTCGAGCATCGTGCTGCCACCGGGAATCGCCGTCACCTCGGACACTCCGTCTCGACTAAGTATAATCAGTTGAATCTTTCGATTTCATATATTACCCTCGTCACACCCGATCACTACAGGGAGAAGAACGTGAGCCTGACTGCCGGAGCCCGCCTCAAGACCTCGACCTCCTCGCTCGAGGTCGTCGTCGTGACCGCCCCCGCCCACGACGCGGACCTGCTCGCCGCCGGCGAGCCGATGAGCACCGACGCGACCCCCGGCCCGGCCGGCGAGGCGTCCTACGCCATCGGCAAGCGCTACGTCGAGGAGGCCTCGGGCATCGAGATCCTCGTGGTCAAGCCGGGCCCCGGTCCGCTGACCATCGCCGGCAACGACCTCGTCATCAAGGAAGCCAAGCCCCTCCCCGCGTCCGACTGACCCTCCCGCGCCGCGCGGCCGGACCCCACCATCCCCGAAGGAGCACACGGCATGACCGCAGTACAGAACGAGAGTGGTGTTCTCGCCGGCGAGGAGCGGATGCTCATCGGTGGCGAGCTCGTCGAGGCCGAGGGCGGCCGTACGTTCGACGTCGAGGACCCGGCCACCGAGGAGATCATCGGCACGGTGGCCGACGGCACGGTGGCGGACATGGAGCGCGCCATCGGCATCGCGCGCAACGCCTTCGACACCAACCGCCAGTGGCGCGAGGACGCCGACTTCCGCCACCACTGCCTCATGCAGCTCAGCGAGGCGCTCGACCGGCACCGCGAGGAGCTTCGCCGCGTCGTCATCAGCGAGGTCGGCTGCCCGGTCAGCATCACGATGGCGCAGATCGACTCCCCGCTGCTCGAGCCGGCCTTCTGGGCCGAGAAGGGCAAGGGCTGGAACTACCTCGAGGACACCGGCCTGCACGAGGGCTACGGGATGAAGTCGCGCCGGCTCACGCAGTGGTCGCCGATCGGCGTCGTCGGCTCGATCACCCCCTGGAACACCCCGCTCTACCTCAACATCGCCGAGACCGTCCCGGCGCTGATGGCGGGCAACGCTGTCGTGCTCAAGCCGGCCCAGCTCACGCCGTACTCCGGCACCACGTACGGCCGGATCATCGCCGAGGAGACCGACATCCCGGCCGGGATCTTCCAGGTCGTGTCGTCGAACGACAACGAGGTCGGCGCGGCGCTGAGCCGCGACCCCCGCGTCGACATGATCTCCTTCACCGGCTCGACCGCGACCGGTCGCCGCATCCTCGAGGCCGCCGCCCCGACCGTGAAGAAGACCGTCCTCGAACTCGGCGGCAAGTCCGCCCACATCCTCACCGAGGACGCCGACTTCGCGACCTTCCTGCCGGGCGCGGCCATGATCACCTGCATCCAGTCCGGCCAGAGCTGCGTGCTCCCGAGCCGCCTGCTCCTGCCGCGCAGCCGCTACGAGGAGGGCCTGGAGATCCTCAAGGCCGCCTTCGAGCAGTTCCCGGTCGGCAACCCGTGGGACCCGACCCGGCTCTCCGGCCCGCAGGTCGCCGGCGTCCAGTGGAACAAGGTCCAGGGCATGATCCAGCAGGCCATCGACGACGGCGCCCGCCTGATCACCGGCGGCGTCGGCAAGCCCGAAGGCCTCGAGACCGGCTGGTACACCCGCCCCACGCTCTTCGCCGACGTCCGGCCCGGCACCGACCTCTACCTCAACGAGGTCTTCGGACCGGTCCTCTCGGTCACGCCGTACGACACGGAGGAGGAGGCGATCGCCATCGCGAACGACTCCATCTACGGCCTCTCCGGCCAGGTCACCGCCGGCGACCCGCAGCGCGCCTTCGACATCGCCAAGCAGATCAACACCGGCTCGGCGACCGTCAACGGTGGCGGCTACTTCGGGCTCACCAGCCCGTTCGGCGGCACCAAGCAGTCGGGCCTCGGTCGTCGCAACGGCAACGAGGGCTTCGCCGAGTACATGGAGTCCAAGACCATCGGCGTGCCGGAGGGCTTCCTGCCCGCCGGCGCCCGCCCCGCCGGCCACTGAGGCAGCGCCGCCATGCCGCACCAACCGATGAAGGGCGTCAAGGTCGTCGAGCTGGCGCAGTTCACCTTCACGCCGGCCTCGGGCGCCGTCCTCGCCGACTGGGGGGCCGACGTCGTCAAGGTCGAGCACCACGAGACCGGTGACTCCCAGCGGGGCCTGGTCTCCATCCTGGGCCTGGACCAGGGTGGCGTGCCGCAGAAGTTCTTCCCGATCATGGAGGGACCCAACCGCGGCAAGCGCTCGATCGGCCTCGACCTCCAGAGCGAGGGCGGGTACGAGGTGCTGACGCGCCTCATCGCCGAGGCCGACGTCTTCGTCACCAACTTCCGCGAGCCGACCCGCAAGGCACTGCGGATCGAGCTCGAGGACGTCCGTGCGATCAACCCGCAGGTCATCTACGTCCGCGGCACCGGTATGGGCGTCAAGGGCGACGAGGGTCCCAACGGCGGGTACGACCAGACCGCCTACTGGGCCCGGGCCGGCAGCGCCGACGCCGTCACCCCGTCCGACTACGACCGCCTCATCGGCATGCCGACGGGCGCGTACGGGGACAACATCGGCGGTCAGACGATCGCGGGCGGCATCGCCGCCGCGCTCTACGCCCGATCCGCGACCGGCGAGCCGTCGGTGGTCGACGTCTCGCTGCTCTCGGTCGGCGTGTGGGCGATGCAGTTCGGCATCAACCTGGCGCTGCTCAACGACGCCCCGCTGCCGAAGTACGTCCCGGAGGGCAGGTTCGGCTCGGCGCGCAACCCGCTCTCGGGCGGTCCGTACAGGACCAGCGACGGTCGCTGGGTCCAGCTGGGCATGCTCCAGCCGGGCCGCTACTGGGTCGACTTCTGCCAGCGGATCGGCGCCGACCACCTGCTGAGCGACGAGCGCTTCGACACCACCGAGAAGGTGATGGAGAACGCCTGGGCGGCGGCCGAGGAGATCGCCGCGGTCGTCGCGACGATCCCGCTCGAGGAGTTCCGCACCCGGATGAAGGGCGCCCAGGGACAGTGGGCGATCATCCAGAACGCGTACGAGGCCGGCATGGACCCGCAGGTCCGCGCCAATGGTCTCATCGCCCAGGTCGAGGACATCGACGGCAACCCGCGTGAGCTGGTGCTCAACCCCGTCCAGTTCGACGAGACCGCCCCGCAGATCAAGCGAGGACCGGCCTTCGCCGAGCACACCGACGAGATCCTGGCCGAGCTCGGCTACTCCGACGAGGAGCTGATCGACCTCAAGCTGGCGAACGCCGTCACCTGATGCCGATCACGTTCGCCCCGAGCGCGGCGTTCGACATCACCGGCCCGGCCGACCTCGATCGCTACTGTGCAGCGGTCGCGTCGGCCGGGTTCGACGGTGTCACGCTCGGCATGCAGCAGATGGGTCACGTCGACCCGGACACGGTCGCCGCGACGATCGACCGGCACGGCCTCCTCTGCTCCGACTTCACCTCGATGATCGTCACCCGGCACGAGGACACCGTCCTCGCCCAGGCGCGCGCGATGGCGCCGTACGTGCGGGCCACCGGCGCCGGCTCCGTGCTGACCCTGCTGTGGACGGCGATCAGCGAGGAGAGCTGCGATCGCATCGGCCGGGTGTCGGAGATCCTCGGCGTCCCGTGCTGCCTCGAGGTCAGCCCCGCCGTGATCAACACGATCGACGACGGGCTCGGGGTCGTCGAGGCGGTCGGTGAGGACCGTGCCCTGCTGATGGTGGACAGCTACCACTTCTACCGGGCGGGCAGCACCCTCGAGATGCTGCGCGACCTGAAGCCGGAGCTCCTCGGGATCGTCCAGTTCGACGACGCGCTGCCGGCGATCTCCGACGACTACGCGACCGAGACCATGACCCGCCGCGCCTGGCCGGGGGAGGGCGAGCTCGACCTCGCCGCCTTCGCCGACACGATCCTGGCGACCGGCTGGAACGGCTCGGTCAGCGTCGAGGTCCTCCTGGGCGAGCGCGCGGACGCCTACTCCATCGAGGAGTTCGCCAAGCTCGCGTACGACACCAGCGCGCCGTACTGGACGCCGGCGGCGCTCTAGAGTTCTCCCCCGAGACGAGGAGGACCAGATGGCAGCCGTGGGTGAGCCGCTCGGGACGCTGGCACGCCGACCGGCCCAGCGCCGGGACGCGGCCAAGAACCGCGCCAACCTGCTCGACGCGGCCCGGCGGGTCTTCGCCGCGCAGGGCCCCGACGCGGCCTTCGACGAGATCGCCCGGGCCGCCGGCGTGAGCCGGACGACCCTCTACCGCAACTTCGCCACCCGCGAGGAGCTCGCCGCAGCGGTCTACGAGGACAACGTGCTGCGGCACGAGGAGCAGGCCCGCGCGCTCGCGGGGCGGCCCGACGGCATCGTCGCGTTCTACGACGCGGTCCTGCGCAGCACGACCGAGCACCTCGGGATCACCCGCGTGATGCTCGGTGTCGGCGCCGAGGAGTTCCGTGACCTCTCGGACCGCACGATCGCGGCGTTCGAGTCGTTGCTCGGACCCGGCCGCGAGGCCGGCATCGTCCGTCCGGGCGTCACCGTCGCGGACATCATGCTCACGCTCCACATGGCCGACACCTCGACGGCGGCCGACATCGAGCGCGGCCTGCCGAACAGCTTCGATCGGGTCGCCCGGCTGCTGCGGATGGCGCTCTTCCGCCTCCCGGAGAGCTGATCTCGTTCCGCTAACAAGTTATATGATCAATCTCACAATTAAACGTACATAGACGTACGGTTCGTGCATGATCGCAACTCCAAGCAAGGCACCTCGCCCACGAATGGAGTGATCGTGACCGACGAACTCGCCCGTGACACCTACCGGGCCGTGATGGCCACCGAGCCGCCGGACGCGCTGACGCCGGCCGAGCGCTACGCCTTCACCACCGTGTGGAACGGCACGCACATCACCCGGCGCGAGCGCCGGCTCGTGACCCTGGTCTGCGTCGCCTGGGCGCAGGACCTCCAGCAGATGGACGACCACGCCTACGCGGCGCTCGCCAGCGGCGACCTCACCGTCCAGGAGCTGCTCGAGTGGGTCCTGCACTTCGCGATCTACTGCGGCTGGCCGAAGGCCTCCACCATCGAGAGCGCGATCCTCGCGGCGTACGACCGGCTCCGCGCCGAGCGTGGCGAGGCCCTCGAGGCGCTGCCCACGCTGGACCCCGCCGACGCGCACCTGGGCCTGGTCGACTGGGACGAGCGTCTCGACGCCGGTCGCGAGACGTTCCTCGAGGTCAACCTCATCCCGGCACCGGACACGAACACCTACTACCGCAACTCCGGCATCGTGGGCTTCGTCTTCGGACACCTCTGGCGCCGGCCGGGCCTCGGCGCGCGCGAGCGCCGCTTCATCACGCTGCCGTGCGTGATGGTCGAGCAGGCGTACGTCCCGATGCTCAACCACGTCGGGTCGGCGCTCCAGTCGGGCCACCTCGACCGCGACCAGATGGGCGACGTCATCGCGACGATCGCCGCCTACTCCGGGATGGAGCTGGCCGCCCAGACCCAGCGCTTCGCCGAGGACGCCTGGGAGCGGATCCAGGACGGGCGCGGCTGGATGTCAGCGCTGCGCGAACACCTGTCTCCCGTGCCAGCCGACAGCTGACCACCTCCTCACCACCACCGGACAACCGACAGAAGGGTTCACCAAGATGAGCAAGGGACTCGAGGGCAAGGTCGCCTTCGTCACCGGCGCCGCCCGTGGCCAGGGCCGCGCCCACTGCATCCGTCTCGCCCAGGACGGCGCCGACATCATCGGCGTCGACATCTGCGAGGACGTCGCCACCATGACCTACTCCAACGCGACCTGGGAGGACCTCCTCGAGACCCAGCGCCTCGTGGAGAAGGAGGGGCGGCGGATGGTCGTCAAGAAGGCCGACGTCCGCGACTACGACGCGCTCAAGACCGCCTTCGAGGAGGCGTACGCCGAGTTCGACCGGCTCGACATCGTCATCGCCAACGCCGGGATCGTGCGGATGGCGCAGGAGGAGGACGTCGTCCAGGAGTGGCGCGACGTCCTCGACACCAACCTGTCCGGTGCCTACTACACCCTGCGGGTGGCCACCGACCGGATCCGGGAGGGCGGTCGCGGCGGATCGATCATCCTGACCAGCTCCACCGCCGGCCTGCGCGCCACCGCCAGCATCGGCGGCGCCGGCAACGCGTACGCCGCCTCCAAGCGAGCACTGGTCGCGCTGTGCCAGAACTTCGCGCTCGAGCTCGCGCCGGAGCGGATCCGGGTCAACACGATCCACCCGACGGCCGTCAACAGCGGGATGACGGACAACCCCTCGATGCGGGCGATCGTGGAGTACGCCCGCCAGGGCGGGAAGACGGCGATCGCCGGCATGGAGAACGCCCTTCCCTTCGACATGCTCGAGGCGTCCGACGTCGCCAACGCGGTGGCGTGGCTGGTCTCGGACGAGGCCTGGTACATCACCGGCGTCAACTTCCCCCTCGACGGCGGCTTCGCGCTCGCGCCCGATCGCGACGTCACCTACCGCGAGCCGGTCTACCCCCGGCGGGAGGACTGAGGACACCATGACCGCACCCGACCTCGACACCGCGGCCGCCGTGGGCGGCGAGCTGCCCACGAGCACGGTCCTGATCGGCGGCGACACCCTCGCGGCCACCACGGGCGGCACGTACGACCACGTCTTCGCGGGCACCGGCCGGGTCGACGCGACGATCCCGCTCGCCGGACAGGCGGAGATCGACCTCGCCGTGCGCACCGCGCACGACGCCCAGCGCGAGTGGATGTCGTGGGCGCCGGAGAGACGCCGCGACCGCCTGCTCGACCTCGCCGACCTCATCGGCGAGGAGTTCGGCGAGTTCGGCCGGCTCTCGGTGCACGACTACGCGGTGCCGATCAGCTTCGCGGCGACGTCGATGCTCACCGAGCGCTACCTGCGCTACTTCGCCGGCTTCGTGGACAAGTCGACAGGCTCGACCGGTCCGGTGTCGCCCTATCCCAACGATCAGGTGGTCAACCTGGTCGACCACGAGCCGTACGGGGTGGTGCTCACCATCCTCCCGTGGAACGGCCCGATGGTGCCGGTCGGGATCAACGCGTGCGCGGCGCTCGCGGCCGGCAACGCCGTGCTGATCAAGCCGCCGGAGCTCACGCCGTTCGCGCCGTACCACTTCGGGCAGCTGGCGCTGCGCGCCGGCCTGCCCGCCGGGCTGGTCAACGTCCTGCCCGCCGGGCCCCAGGGCAGCGAGCTGATGGTGCGCCACCGCGGGGTGGACAAGATCCACTTCACGGGTGGCGGGGCGACAGCGCGCCGGATCATCCACGCGGCCGCCGACAACCTGACGCCGGTCGCCACCGAGCTCGGCGGCAAGAACGCCAACGTGATCTTCGCCGACGCCGATCTCGACGTCGCGGCCCAGATCGCGGCGTTCCAGGGTCCGTTGACCCAGTCCGGGCAGAGCTGCGCCTGCGGCAGCAGGATCCTCGTCCAGGAGAGCGTCTACGACCCGTTCCTGGAGAGGATGCTGGCGGTCGTCGCCGCCGCGAAGGTGGGCGACCCGTGGGATCCGGCGACCCTGGTCGGCCCGGTGGTCAACCAGGCGGCGGTGGATCGGATCATGGGCGTCATCGACGAGGCCGTCGATCGCCGGTACGGCGAGCTGGTGCTCGGCGGCAGGCGGCTCGGCGGCGAGCTCGCGGAGGGCTACTTCATCGAGCCCACGGTCTTCTCCCGGGTCGACAACACCTCGCCGCTGGCGCAGGTCGAGACCTTCGGCCCGGTCGTCTCGGTGATCCCGTTCGCGGACGAGGCCGAGGCGCTCGCGCTCGCCAACGACTCCGACTACGGCCTCAACGCGTTCGTGTTCACCCAGGACCTCGGCCGGGCGCACCGGATGGCGAAGGGCCTGGAGGCCGGCTCGGTCTGGGTCAACACCTACAGCGACATGCAGCCGCAGAGCCCGTACGGCGGCTACAAGCAGAGCGGCGTCGGCCGCGCGGGCGGGCTCGAGGGCCTGCACGAGTTCCTCCAGGTGAAGAACATCCGCATCCCGCTCGGTCAGATGTGATCAATCAGTGAAATGATTGGACCCTTCTCTTCCGTTCGATGGTTTCATCACGTTATGTTGCCTGCGTCACATCCAGGCCGGAGCGGTCGTCGCTCCCGCCGCAGCATGAAGGAGTAATGCCGTGGTCCGCCCCATGGAAGGCATCCGCGTCCTCGAGGTCGCGCAGTTCACGTTCGTGCCGGTCGCCGGCGCGGTCCTCGCCGAGTGGGGCGCGGACGTCATCAAGGTCGAGCACGCGGAGAAGGGCGACGCTCAGCGCGGCCTGCTGACGGTGCTCGGTCTCGCCGGCGCCTCGGAGGGCTCCTCCTTCGTGCCGATCATGGAGGGTCCGAACCGCGGCAAGCGCAGCGTCGGCCTCGCGCTGGAGAAGCCCGAGGGCCGCGCGGCGTTGCTCGAGATGGCGAAGTCCTGTGACGTGTTCCTGACCAACTTCACCCCGGCCGCCCGGGAGAAGCTCGGCATCACGCTCGAGGACATCCGCGCGGTCAACCCGAACATCATCTACACCGTCGGCAGCGCCTTCGGCCCGCTCGGCCCGGACGCCCGCAAGGGCGGCTACGACGGCAGCGCGTTCTGGGCCCGCGGCGGCAGCGCCGAGGGTGCGACCCCGTCCGACTCGCCGTACCTGGCCAACCAGCCCGGCGGCGCGTACGGCGACAACATCGGCGGCCTCACCATCGCCGGCGCCATCGTCACGGCGCTCTTCCACCGCGAGCGCACCGGCGAGGCCACTACTGTCGACGTCTCCCTGCTCGGCCTCGGCGCCTGGGCGACGCAGTTCAACATCAACCTCGCGATGATGGTCGGCGGCCACCTGCCGAAGGGGCCGATGAAGCGCGAGGGCGGCAACCCGCTCACCGGGACCTACCGGACCCAGGACGAGCGCTGGATCACGCTGATGATGCTGCAGCCGGGCGCCTACTGGGCCGAGACCTGCAAGACCATCGGCCTGCCCGAGCTGATCGACGACGAGCGGTTCAGCTCCGCCGACAACATCATGGCCAACGCGGTCGAGGCGCGGGACCTCCTCGAGGCGCAGTTCGCGACCAAGACGTTCGAGGAGTGGGTCGCGATCCTGCAGGAGCTCAACGGCCAGTGGGCGCCGGTCCAGGACGGCTGGGACATGGCCAGCGACGCCGACCTGATCGCCAACGGTCAGATCCAGACGGTGACGGACGCCGACGGCGTCGAGCGTCGGCTGGTGACCAACCCGATCATGTTCGACCACACCCCGCTGCCGACCAGCCGTGCGCCGCTCTTCGCGGAGCACACCGACGAGATCCTCGCCGAGTTCGGGCTCTCCGAGGAGCAGATCCTCGACCTCAAGATCGCGGGCGCGGCCACCTGAGCAGCCCCCGTGTCAGTGGATGAGGTGGTCGCTGACCGACTCCTCGAAGGCGCGTCGCACGATGCCGACGTTGTCGTCGAAGATCTCGGGCAGCGGCCTCTCGTCGTCGCTGTACGCCCAGCGCACCACCACCGCCTGGGCGACGCCGATCAGCGCGGCTGCGATCACCGCCGGCAGCAGGTCGGCCGTGGTGGTGCCGATGCGTCGGCGCAGGTGGTCGGTGATGAGCTTGCTCCAGCGCTGCTGTGAGCGCAGTGCCCCGGGCTGGAGCTCGGGGTTCTCCTCGATCATCTGGTAGCGCGCACGGGTGGCCTCCTTGGTCGTGTTCAGCCAGGAGGGCGCCTTCATCGCGGTGTCGATGACCTGCTGCAGGGGTGGGGTCGTGTCGTCGGCGGGCAGTGCCGTGAGCGCGGCCTCGGCGGCCGCGTAGCTCTTGTCGTCGTCCCACCAGTACGCGTCGGACTTCGAGGCGAAGTAGGAGAAGAAGGTGCGGCGCGCGATGCCGACTCCGGCGGCGATGTCGGTGATCGAGGTCGCGGCGTAGCCCTTCGCCTGGAACAGCGCCACGGCCGTCGCGGCGATCTCGTCGTGTGAGGTGGTCGCCGGTCGCCCCGACCGTCCCTTCGCGCCTGCCATGAGGCCATTCTCGCATCCGTTGCGATGTGGCATATTGTTCAAATCATCTGCCTTTATATGGGAGGGCTTGTATGTCCGAGTGGGACCAGACCGTCGACCTCATCTCCGTCGGCAGCGGCGGTGGCGGGCTGACGGCGGCCATCGCGGGAAGCGATGCCGGGCTCTCGACGCTCGTCGTCGAGAAGATGCCGCACGTCGGCGGATCGACCTCGATGTCCGGCGGCGTGCTGTGGGTGCCGAACAACCCGCTCATGCGCGAGGACGGCGTCAAGGACTCGTTCGAGAACGGCATGGCGTACTTCGACTCCGTGATCGGCGACGTCGGCCCGTACTCCTCCCGTGCCCGCCGCGAGACCTATATCCGGCTCGGCAGCGAGGTCATCGACGTGCTGCGGGCGAAGGGCGTGCGCTTCATCCGCGCCGAGGGATACTCCGACTACTACAGCAGCCTCGAGGGCGGCGTCGACCGCGGCCGCTCGGTCGAGTGCAGGCCGTTCGATGCCCGGCAGATCCCGGACTACGCCGACCGGATGCTGCCCGGCATCGCCAGCATGATCGGCATGACGGTCTACACCAACGAGCTCCGCTCGGTGCAGTACGTCAATCGCTCGTTGCGCGCCTTCGTCGTCGCCATGCGGATCGGCATGCGCACCGTCTGGGGCAAGGTGCGGCGCAAGCGCCTGCTCACCAACGGCTCGGCGCTGATCGCCAATCTCGTGCAGATCGCCCAGCGCCAGCAGATCCCGATCTGGCTCGAGACGCCGGTCAAGGAGCTCGTCGTCGAGGGCGGACGGGTCGTGGGCATCGTGGCGATCAAGGACGGTCGCCCGGTCCGCATCCGGGCCAACCGGGGCGTGCTGCTCGCCGCCGGCGGCTTCAGCCGGAACGGGGAGATGCGCCGCAAGTTCAGCGAGAACACCCAGCCGGCCGACGCGACGTACTCCGTCTCGAACCCCGGCGACACCGGCGAGGTCCTGGAGCAGGCGATCGCGCTCGGTGCGAAGACGGACCTGCTCGACGAGGCCTGGTGGCTGCCCAACACGCTCCCCGAGCTGGCCGCGACCACCGTCGGCCAGGGCCGTCAGCGGCCCAACACGATCCTCGTCACCAACAGCGGGCGTCGCTTCGTCAACGAGGCGAACTCGATGGTCGAGGTGGCCAAGGGCATGTTCGCCCAGAGCGACGGCACCGCCTGGCTGATCCATGACGACGACTACCGCAAGCGGTACGTCAACGGGAAGGGCAAGCCCGGTGCGCTGCCGCCCGGCGTGATCGAGAGCGGTGCGCTCAAGCGCGCCGACACCATCGAGGCCCTCGCCGCCCAGATCGACGTCCCGCCGGCCGTGCTCGCCGAGACCGTCGCGACCTGGAACAAGGATGCGGTGAACGGCAAGGACCCGCAGTTCCACCGTGGTGAGTCGGCGTACAACCGGTGCATGGGCGACCCCAACGGCAAGGTCCCCAACCCGGCGGTCGGCCCGATCCTGCAGGGACCCTTCTACGCGGCCAAGATCATCCCGGCCGACGTGGGCACCTGCGGTGGCGTCATCACCGACGAGCACGCCCGCGTGCTCGGCGAGGACGATCAGCCGATCCCGGGGCTGTACGCGACCGGCAACATCACCGCGACCGTGATGGGCCGGACCTACCCCGGCCCGGGCGCGAGCATCGCGAACACGATCATCTTCGGGTACGCGGCCGCGCGGCACGTCGCGGGCTGAGCCGCTGCGACAGCACGAAGGGGCCGGTCGGATGACCGGCCCCTTCGTGCTGTCGTCGACTCAGGCGGCCTCGTCGAGCGCCCGGCTGGTGCGCATCCGGGTGCCGGCGGTCAGCAGGCACAGCCCGACGGCGAGCAGCGCCTGCGGCGCCATCAGGGCGAAGAGGTGGGTGATGCTGTGCCCCATCACCACCTGGTAGGTCTCGCGGATGGCCTCGGGCAGGTGGGCCGGGTCGGGCAGGCTCCCGCCCAGCTCGGGCAGCTTCGCCGCGACGCGGCGGCTGAGGGTGGCCCCGAGGATGGTGATGCCGACGGTGCCGCCCAGTGACTGGGCGAAGAAGACCAGCGAGGTCGCCGAGCCGACCACCGAGTCCGCGACGACGTTCTGCACCGCGAGCACCATGTTCTGCGTCGTCGAGCCCATCCCGACGCCGAGCACGAAGCTGAACCCGGAGACCAGGCCGACGGCGGTGTGCCGATCGGCGGTGCCGATGAGCAGCATCCCGGTGATGAGGACGGTGAGACCGGTCAGCGCGACCGGCTTCCACCTGCCCGTACGGGCGACGATCCGCCCGGAGACGACGCCGGTGCCGGTGATGCCTAGGATCATCGGGATGGTCAGCAGGCCGGCCTGCGTCGGGGTCAGTCCGTGGGCGTACTGGTAGTACTCCGAGAGGTAGACGGTCGCGCTGTAGGGCGCGATGCCGATCAGGCCCGCGGACAGCACCATCAGGGAGATGGTCCGCTTGCGGAAGAAGCGCAGCTGGATGATCGGCTCCGGGGCGATCCGCAGCTCGACGACGACGAGCGCCGCGAGCAGCACGGCCGACCCGCCGGCGAGGGCGAACGAGGTGCCGGAGGCCCAGGGGAACTTCTCCCCGCCCAGCGAGAGCAGCACGAGCAGCAGCCCGATGCCGGTGATGAGCAGGGTGCCGCCGAGGTAGTCGATGCGCGCCTCGCGCCGGACGTGCTCGATCTTCAGCGTGCGGCGGGCGAGCAGCACGGCGACCAGGGCGAGGGGGAGCGGGACCCAGAAGCAGCCGCGCCACCCGAGGGGCGAGTCGGCGATGATGCCGCCGACGAGCGGCCCGCAGACGGTGCCCAGGGCGTAGGAGATGCCGGAGTAGCCCGCGTACTTGCCGCGCAGCCGCGGGGGAGCGAGGCGGGCGATGACGACCTGCCCCAGGGTGCTGATGCCGCCCATGCCGAGGCCGATGACGGCTCGGGCGCCGATCAGCATCGGGATGTTCTGCGCCGTCGTGCCCAGCACCCCGCCGAGGACGTAGATGGCCAGCGCGATGGTGACCAGCTGGCGCACGTTGAACAGGTCGGCGAGCTTGCCCCAGACCGGGTTGAACGTGGTCAGGGTGAGGAAGCTCGCGACGATGACCCACGTGTAGCCGGTCTGGCTGCCGCCGAGCTCCGGGACGATCCGCGGCAGCGCGTTGATCACGATCGCGCCGGACAGCAGCGCGACGAACATGCCGAGCATGGTCCCCGACATCGCCAGCATGATCTCGCGGTGGCTGAGCTCGCCGTCGTCGAGCGCGGGGAGATCGGCGAGGTCCTGGCTCACGGTCGGCTCCTATTCGTCGAGCGAGCAAATCAACAGTTGAAGAATATAACTAATTGCTCGATCATGAGGGAAGACCGATGCAGTCCACGGCGACGTCGGATTCTGCACTGAGTGATGTATTTAATAAGGTCGAACCTTTTATCCAGTTAGATCATTGACTGTTCGATAGGACTTGAGTAGCGTCCAGCCAGGTCCCCTGAGCGTGACGCGCGTCACAGCCATCCGTACCGAGAAAGAGGCTCATCCATGAAGGTCAAGGTCGACGGCTCCATCTGCCAGGGTCACACCCTCTGCGCGATGGCCGCGCCGAAGGTGTTCCAGCTCAACGACGAGGACGGCCACTCCAGCCCCATCTCCGAGGACGTCCCGCCCGAGCTCGAGGCATCGGCCCTGGAGGCCGCGCGCTCCTGCCCCGAGCAGGCCATCACCATCTTCTGAGCGCCTGGGCTCGAGCCTCCAGGCCACGATCGCCGCGATGCACCCGGTGATCGACGAACAGCGGGTCGCCGAGCCCGTACCCCGCCACATGAGCGTCGCCGAGATCGACCGCCGAGCGGTCGCGAACCCCACCGTCACCAGGAGTACGACATGACGACCCACGCCGCCGAGAGCGCCGAGGACATCCAGAAGAAGGCGCTGCTGTTCTCGATGAACCGCCACGACTCGGGCTACCGCGTCGACTTCGTCGAGAACACCCGGACGATCCAGTCCAAGTGCCCGATCGCCTGGAACGACACCCACGACGGCTACTGGTTCGTCGCGGGCAACCAGCAGCTCTTCAACGTCGCGCGTCGCTCGGACGTCCTGTCCAACGACGCCGACATCAACGGCGAGCGTCAGGGCTACCTCGGGATCAGCATCCCGGCTCCGCCGCTCGAGACACGGGGCGGCACGGTCGGGGGCTTCCTGGAGATGGACCCGCCGCGCCAGCAGCACTACCGCCAGGCGCTCAACGCCTACCTCTCGCCGGCAGCGGTCGCACGCTGGCAGCCCATCGCCGACGAGCTGACCCGTTCCTGCATCGACGAGAAGATCGAATCGGGCTCGATCGACTTCGTCGACGACCTGGCCAACATCGTGCCGGCCATCATGACGATGGGCCTTCTCGGCGTCCCGCTCGACGAGTACGAGCCGTACGTCGAGCCGACCCACGCCAGCATCTACACCTCGCCCGACGACCCGGACATCGCACGCGTCCGTGAGACCCAGATCGCGATGGGCATGGAGATGTACAAGTCGCTCGCCGCGATCCGCGAGAAGGAGACGCCCGGCCTGATCGACGCGCTGGTCAAGGTCGAGCTCGGCGACCAGCCGGCACCGGACGACATGGAGATCCTCGGTGTCGTCGGCCTGCTCGTCGGTGGTGGCTTCGACACGACGACGGCGTTGACCGCGCATGCGCTGGAGTGGCTCTCCGAGCACCCGGAGCAGCGCGAACGGCTGATCGAGGAGTACGACACCCTGGTCGACTCGGCGACCGAGGAGTTCCTGCGGTTCTACACGCCCGCCCAGGGCGACGGTCGCACGATCTCGCAGGACGTCGAGATCGACGGCGTGCAGTTCAAGGAGGGCGACCGGGTCTGGCTGTCGTGGGCGATGGCCAACCGCGACCCGGAGGTCTTCGACGACCCGAACGAGATCGTGCTGGACCGTACCGGCAACCGGCACGCCAGCTTCGGGCTGGGCATTCACCGCTGCATCGGCTCGAACGTCGCGCGCGCGGTGTTCAAGACGATGCTGCGCCACGTGCTGGAGCGGATGCCCGACTTCAGCTGTGAGTCCACCGGCGCGGTCCACTACGACACCACCGGCGTGATCAACGGCATGAAGCACCTGCCGGCCACCTTCACCCCGGGCAAGCGACTCGGCCCCGGCCTCCAGGAGACCATCGCCGCGATGCAGAAGGTCATCGACGAGCAGCGGATCGCCGAGCCCGTCACCCGCCACAAGGGCGTCGCCGAGCTCGGTCGCTGAGCGGCTCGGACACCCCGTCATCAAGGAGTAGGACATGAGCACCCAAGAAGCCGAGAGCGCCGAGGACATCCAGAAGAAGGCTCTGCTGTTCAGCATGAACCGGCACGACTCGGGCTACCGGATCGACTTCGAGGCCAACGCCGCCCAGATGCAGGCCAGGTGCCCGATCGCCTGGAACGACACGCACGGCGGCTACTGGTTCATCGCCGGCAACCAGGCGCTGTTCGACCTGGCCCGTCGCGCCGACGTGCTCTCGAGCGACGACGACCCGTTCGGCGTGCGCCGCGGCTACGAGGGCATCTCCATCCCGCCGCCGCCGAAGGAGTACCGGCAGGGCTACGCCGCGCCCAGCTTCCTCGCGATGGACCCGCCGCGCCAGCAGGACTGGCGCAAGGCGCTCAACGCCTACCTCTCGCCCGCGGCGGTGGCTCGGTGGAAGCCGGTCCTGGACGAGATCGTCCGCGCGACGGTCGACGAGTTCATCGAGTCGGGCGAGGTCGACTTCGTCGACGACCTGGCCAACATCGTCCCCGCGATCATGACGATGGGCCTGCTCGGCTGGCCCCTGGCCGACTACGTGCCGTTCGTCGAGCCGACCCACGCACAGGTCTACACCAAGCCCGACGACGTCGAGGCCCGCACGCGGCTCCAGGCGAGCCTCGGCGAGATGACGAGCTCGTTGCTCCGCCTGTACGCCTGGGTCAAGGAGACCGGCAACCCCGGTCTGGTCGATGCCATGCTGCAGGCACAGGTCGAGGGCGGCACCGCCGAGGACACCGAGGTGCTGGGCAACATCGGCCTCCTGATCGGCGGCGGCTTCGACACCACCACCGCGCTCACCGCCCACGCGCTCGACTGGCTCTCGGCGAACCCCGACCAGCGTCAGCGCCTGATCGAGGAGTGGGACGACCTGATCGACTCCGCGACCGAGGAGTTCCTCCGCTACGTCACCCCGGCGCCCGGCGACGGTCGCACGATCTCGCAGGACGCGGAGATCGACGGGGTGCAGTTCAAGGAGGGCGAGCGGCTGTGGCTGTCGTGGGCGATGGCCAACCGTGATCCGGAGGTCTTCGACAACCCCAACGAGATCATCCTCGACCGCACCGGCAACCGGCACGCCAGCTTCGGCCTCGGCATCCACCGCTGCATCGGCTCCAACGTCGCCCGCTCGGTCTTCAAGGCGATGCTGCACGAGGTGCTGACCCGGCTGCCCGACTTCAAGGTCGACCCCGAGAGCGCCGTCTACTACGACACCACCGGCGTCATCAACGGCATGAAGAACCTCAAGGCGACGTTCACGCCGGGCAAGCGTCTCGGACCGAACCTCGAGGAGACGATGGCGCAGATGCAGAAGGTGATCGACGAGCAGCGTCTCGCCGAGCCCGTCACGCGCAACGCGCGCGTCGCCGAGGTCGGTTGAGCCCCATCCACCTGCCCCGGCAGCCCCATGACCAGGAGATCCCCGTGACCGAGTTGCACGTCCGTACGCCCTTCGTCGCCCCCGGCAACGAGTACTTCTTCGACGACGGCGGGGACGGCAACCTGCGGATCAAGCGCTGTCAGGACTGCAGCCACTACATCCATCCGCCGAAGCCCATCTGCGACAAGTGCCGCAGCACGAACGTCGTGCCCGAGGTGGTCTCCGGACGGGGCATCCTGTTCGGCTACAGCGTGAACGTGCACTTCTCCATGCCCGGGCTGCCGCAGCCGCCGTACGTCACCGGAACTGTCTCGCTCGAGGAGGCGCCGTACGTCAAGGTGCAGGGCCTGATCACGGACATCGACCCGGAGGGGGTCGAGCACGGGATGCCGGTCGAGGTCACGATGGCACCGACCGACGACGGGAAGTTCGTCCCGACCTTCCACCCGGTGCCGGGGGATCGCCAGGAACTCCCGGAGGACGAGCTCACGCCGGAGCGGATCCGCTCGCTGGTACGGCCGCCGGCGACCGGCAAGCGGTACGAGCACGACTCCTTCGTCTCCGGGATCGGGATGTCGAAGGTCGCCCGTCGCCAGATGGTCGACCCGCTCTCGCTCACGGTGGAGGCCTGCCTCCAGGCGATCGCCGACGCCGGCCTCACCCCCGAGGACATCGACGGCTACTCGACGTACCCCGGCGGCGGCCTGGAGTACGGCATGGGCGAGGGCGGTGTCACCGCTCTCGAGGCGGCCCTCCGGATCAAGCCGACCTGGTTCAACGGCGGCGGCGAGACCTTCGGCCCCGGCGGCTCGATCATCGGGGCGGCGATGGCGG
Source organism: Nocardioides sp. JCM 18998 (assembly GCF_055391535.1). Classification (NCBI taxonomy): domain Bacteria; kingdom Bacillati; phylum Actinomycetota; class Actinomycetes; order Propionibacteriales; family Nocardioidaceae; genus Nocardioides; species Nocardioides sp. JCM 18998. The sequence continues at coordinate 794,867 of NZ_AP043886.1, read as the reverse complement.
TCTCCTCCGGGCTGGTCAAGCACGTGCTCTGCTTCCGCACGCTGTGGCAGTCGAGCAACGAGACCCTGATGCGCGAGGGCAAGATCACGATGGGCGGTGGCGCCTCGGCGCACGACTCCGCGTGGGGCGTGCCGGCCGGTGCCACCGGTGCCTCGCACATCCTCGCGCAGCACGCGAACCGCTACTTCGAGCGCTACGGCGCGACCCGGGAGACGCTCGGCTGGATCGCGATCAACCAGCGGACCATGGCCGGGCGCAACCCCCACGCCATCTACCGCGACCCGATCACCATGGACGACTACCTGAGCGCCCGGATGATCACCACGCCGTTCGGCCTGCTGGACAACGACGTCCCGTGCGACGGCGCGATCGCGGTGGTCATCTCCGCCAAGGACCACGCCAAGGACGCCCCGAACAAGCCGGTCTACTTCGAGGCCTTCGGCACCCAGCTGATCGAGCCGGTCGAGTGGATGCAGAGCACCTCGTGGCACGAGCCGCAGACGATCGGTCCGGCGGCCCACATGTGGTCACGCACCGAGCTCAAGCCGGCCGACGTCGACGTCGCGCTCCTCTACGACGGCTTCAGCTTCAACTGCCTCTCCTGGATCGAGGCGCTCGGCTTCTGCGAGATCGGTGAGGCCAAGCACTTCCTGGACGGCGGCAAGAACATCGCCCTCGACGGGATCCTCCCGCTCAATCCGCACGGCGGCCAGCTCTCCGCCGGCCGCACCCACGGCATGGGCCTCTTCCACGAGGCGGTCGTGCAGATGCGGGGCGACGGCGGGGAGCGTCAGGTCACCGATGCCCGGATCGCCGTCGTGAGCAGCGGCGGCCTGACCCCCAGCGGCGCGATCCTGCTGCGCAACGAAGAGCGATGACCGGCGATGGACGCGATGTCACTGGAGTCGATCGGCTCCGAGACGCTCTTCATCGACGGCAAGTGGCACGCCGCTGACGGCGGTGCCACCTTCGACGTCACCGATCCGGCGACCGGCGCGGCCATCGGGCGCGCGGCGGACGCCGGGGCGGCCGAGACCGACCGGGCCATCGCGGCCGCGGCCGACGCGCTGGGGGGCTGGGGTCAGGAGACCGCGTACCGCCGAGCCGAGGTGCTCTGGAGCGCGCACCGGCTGATGCTGGAGCGGGCCGAGGAGCTCGCCCGGCTGATGACGCTGGAACAGGGCAAGCCGCTCAAGGCGGCGCGCAACGAGGTCCGCTACGCGGCCGACTTCCTGGCCTGGTTCGCCGAGGAGGCGAAGCGGGTCTACGGCCAGACGATCCCGTCCAACCGCGACGGGCACCGGTTCCTCGTGCTCCGGCAGCCGGTCGGCATCGTCGCCGGCATCACCCCGTGGAACTACCCGATGTCGATGATCACGCGGAAGGTCGCGCCCGCGATCGCGGCCGGGTGCACGATCGTGCTCAAGCCGGCGGAGCAGACCCCGCTGTGCGCGGCCGCGATCTTCAAGGTGCTCGAGGACGCCGGTCTTCCGCCCGGCGTCGCCAACCTGGTCACCACCAGCCGCCCCGCCGAGGTGGGGGACCGGCTGCTCGACGACGTACGGGTGCGCAAGCTGACCTTCACCGGATCGACCGAGGTCGGCAAGGAGCTCGCGGCCCGGGCCGCGGCGACGATGAAGCGGGTCTCCCTCGAGCTCGGCGGCCACGCCCCGATGATCGTGTTCGACGACGCCGATCCCGAGCACGCCGCGAAGGGCGCCTCGCTGGTCAAGTTCCTCAACACCGGACAGGCCTGCATCAGCCCCAACCGCATCTACGTGCAGCGCAGCATCGTCGAGCGCTTCAGCGAGGTGCTCGCGGCCCGTACGTCAGCGCTCCTCGCCGGCAAGGGCGACCAGCCCACGGTCAGCATCGGCCCGCTCATCGACCAGCCCTCGCTGGACAAGGTCCAGCGCCAGGTCGACGACGCCGTCGCCCGTGGGGCCCGTCTTCTCGAGGGCGGCCGGCGGCTGACCGAGGATGGCCTCGACCGCGGGTTCTTCTTCGCCCCGACCGTGCTCGCCGACGTCGACGAGTCGATGACGATCTATCGCGAGGAGACCTTCGGTCCCGTCGCGGCGATCATCCCGTTCGACACCGAGGACGAGGTCGTCGCGCGGGCGAACGACACCGAGTACGGCCTGGCGTCCTACGTCTACACCACCGACCTGAGCCGCGCCGTGCGCGTCTCCGAGGCGCTCCACTTCGGCATCGTCGGCATCAACGACATCAATCCCACCGGCGCCCAGGCGCCCTTCGGAGGCACCGGCGCCAGCGGGTTGGGGCGTGAAGGTGGTGCCGAAGGCATCGACGAGTACCTCGACGTGAAGCTCGTCGGGATCTCGCTCTAACCCATGAAGCAGCAGAAGCAGTAAGGAAGAGACAGTGGCTCACATCGTTCCCAAGTCGATCGCCGTCATCGGGGCCGGGCTCGCAGGGCTCCGTGCCTGCGAGCAGCTGCGCGCCCAGGGTTACACCGGGACGCTCACCCTGATCGGCAAGGAGGACGCGCTCCCGTACGACCGCCCGCCGCTGTCGAAGCAGGTCCTCACCGGTGCATGGGAGGCCGAGCGGGTGACGTTCCGCGACGAGGCCGCCCTCAAGGAGCTCGACGTCGACCTGCGCCTCGGCGTGTCAGCGGTCGGGCTCGGGGTGTGGACCGTGCACCTGAGCGACGGCGCCGAGCTGCGCACCGACGCCACCATCATCGCCACCGGCGCGGTGCCCCGCACCCTGCCGGGCCAGCCGGACGGCGTGCTCACGTTGCGCACCGTCGCCGATGCGCTCGCGATCAAGGAGCGGCTCGTCGCCGGCTCGCGCCTGCTCATCGTCGGCGGCGGCTTCATCGCAGCCGAGGTCGCGACCGCGGCCCGCGCCGCTGACGTCGAGGTCACGGTCGTCGAGGCGCTGGCGCAGCCGTGCGAGCGACAGATCGGCACGCAGGGCGGCGAGCTCGTCGCGCGCCTGTTCCGCGACGCGGGCGTGGATCTGCGCACGGACACGAAGGTCGTCGGCTTCCTGGACGCCACCACGGTCGAGCTGGAGGGCGGCGAGAAGCTGAGCGCCGACACCATCCTCGTCTCGATCGGCTCGGTCCCCGACGTGCACTGGCTGCGCGGCACCGAGCTCCCGGTCGGCGACGGCATCCTCGCCGGCGGCACCGGTCGGGTGCCTCCCCTCCCGATGGTCTGGGCGCTCGGCGACTCCACCTCGTGGTGGGACCAGCCGCGTCGCGGCTACGCCCGCAACGAGCACTGGACCAACGCCAGCGACCAGGCCCAGATGGTCGCCTCCGACATCCTGCTCAAGGACACGCCGACGCTGGCGCCGCCGTACGTCTGGTCGGACCAGTTCGGCCTCAAGCTCCAGATGCTCGGCCGTACGGACATCGCCGACGAGGTCGTCACGCTCGACGGGGAGGGCCTCGAGGGAGGCCCGGTGAAGGGCACCGTGATCGGCTACAGGAAGGGCGGCAACCTCGTCGGCGTCGTCTCCTTCGGCGCCCCGGCGAAGTTCGTCGGCTACCGCAACGACGTCATCGCCGGCACCAAGGCGATCACCACCGTCGCGGTGGAGATCGACTGAGCTCCTCGTCTCCGACGTCCCCGAACAACGAAGAACCGGGCCGCCCGATCGGGCGGCCCGGTTCTTTCGTCCCCGCTGCGGGGAGCAGATCAGCGGCCGGCGATGATCATCTCGGCGGCACGCCACGCCATCGACATCATCGGGGCGTTGAGGTTGCCCGACACCATCCGCGGCAGCACCGACACGTCGATGACCCGGAGGTTGTCGACGCCGCGCACCCGGCACTCGCTGTCGACCGGGTCGTCGTCGTTCGGGCCCATCTTGACCGCGCCCGAAGCGTGGTAGCCGGGGCCGCCGAACATCGCGGCGTGCGCCATCACCGCGTCGTCGCTCTGGATGAGCGGCCCGGGCACGGTCTCGATGACGATCTCGTCGGCGATCGGGGACTGCTGGGCCAGCTCGCGCATCTTGGCGAACATCCCCAGGGACACCTTCCGGTCGTGCTCGGTCTCGAGGTAGCTCGGCACCAGTCGCTGCGGGACGTTGGGGTCCGCGGAGGTGATGTGCACCGAGCCGAGGCTGTCGGGTCGCAGCGCGAAGCCGAGCATCTGGAAGCCGGGACGACGCTCGACGTCGAACTTGGTGATCCCCACGCCCATCGACATCGGGGTGACCAGGACCTGGGCGTCGGGTCGCTGGGACTCGGCGGTGGCCTTGAGGAACCACAGCATCTCGTACGCCGGCGTGGCGATCGGGCCCTTGCGCGTGACGAGGTACTTCATGCCCTCCCAGTTCTGGTGGGCGCTGTTGTAGATCAGCTTGTTCTGGCCGAGATCGCTCTTGATCCGGAACTGGATCGAGATGCAGCGGTGCTCGCGCAGGCCCTCACCGATGTTGGGGGAGTCGACGACGACGTCGACGCCGGCCTCCTTGAGCACCTGCGAGGGGCCGATGCCGGAGAGCTGGAGCAGCTTCGGCGAGCCGAGGCTGCCGCTGGAGACGATCACCTCCTTGGTGGCGCGGAACTCCACGCGAGCACCCTCGGAGGTGCCCGAGACGCCGACGGCGGTGCCGTTCTCGATGATGATCTTGGTGATCTCGGTGTGCATCCGCAGCGTGAGGTTGGGTCGCTTGAGGGCCGGCTGCAGGAACGCCCGGTTGGCACTCTGCCGCTTGCCGCGGCGGATGGTCGCGGGGGTGTAGCCGATCCGCTCCTCGTCGGAGTCGTTGATGTCCGCGACGCGCTTGCTGCCCAGGCCGCCGGCGGCCTCCATCAGCAACGGCGAGAGGTCGTCGTCGTAGGTGCGGACGCCGACCTTGAGCGGGCCGCCGGCGCCGCGGTTCTCGTTGGCGCCGAGCTCGTGGTCCTCGATGGTCCGGTAGACGCGGCGCATCTCGTCCCAGCCCCAGCCGGGATTGCCCTGCTCCACGATGCCGTCGTAGTCGGCCTGGAAGCCGCGGTTGTAGACCATCCCGTTGACCGAGCTGGAGCCGCCGAGGCCGCGGCCCCGGAACCAGGTCTCCTGGATGCCGAACGGCGCGATCGGCTCGGTCTGGTTGTAGATCATGTACTCCGGGGTGTTCGTCTTCGCGAATCCCTTCGGGACATCGATCCAGAAGCTGTTGTTCTTGCCGCCCAGCTCGAGCAGCAGGACGGTGGTCTTCCCGTCGGCGCTCAGCCGGTCGGCGAGCACGCAGCCGGCCGAGCCGGCTCCGACGATGATGTAGTCAAACGACGCCACGATGGCTCCTCAGTTCTTGGACGCGAGGCGGGGATGCCTGATGCTAGTCCGCAAGAGGGCATCAAGGCTATATATTTGACTGATTGTCAAAAAGGAGTCAGGCCCGGTCGGGCTGCCAGTGCTCCCGCAGGTGGGCGAGCTCGAGCTGCACCCGGCCGAAGCCGAGCGGTGGCGCGGACTCCACGGTGAACTTCGCGCACGGCGCTCCGTCCGGGCCGGGGACGATCTCGATCGCCACGATCACGCCCCGGTGATAGGTCGCGTCGAAGCTGAAGCGGGGCGCGTACGTGACGCCGTCCCCGACCCTCCAGCCGCCGGCAGGATCGGTGCCGGCGTCGGTGCCGGCGTCGGTGCCGGCGTCGGGGCCGGCGTCGGGGCCGGCGTCGGGATCGAGGGGAGCCGGGCCGGTGATGTCGCTGTCGCTCACCCGCGGAACGGTACCGACGAGACAACGATCTGTCAGTGGTCTGGACCGCCGAGGGTTCGAAAATGAGAGAGCCGTCGAACTGGCCGCCCATCGGTTTCACGCTCAGCAGGGAAAAATTCCGGGCATTTATCTAAATGTTATGCCCCAAACCCCGTGACATCTGGGCGTCAGGAGTTGCATAGTGATCGCGATCACAGGTTGGCCGGCTCGGTGCCGCCGCCGATCGTTCGAAGGTTTCCTAACGATGATGGGACGACACATGCGTCACAAGGCAGCGGCGACCGCGGTCGCCGGGATCGCGGCTCTGGCCCTCGCGGCCTGCGGCAGCAACAACAACGACAGCTCCACGACGGCGGGCGACAACGGCAACACCGGCGCCCTCAAGATCGGCCTGATGTACTCGCAGACGGGCCCGTCCTCCGAGACCTTCAAGGAGACCGGCAAGGCCATCGAGGCCCGCTGGCAGGCCTACGTCGACGGCGGCGGCAAGTGCGCCAGCCGCAAGGTCACGTGGGTCGACGGCGACGACACGAACACGCCCGAGGGCGCGTTGAGCCTCGCGCAGAAGTTCGTGCAGCAGGACAAGATCGACGTCCTGATCCAGTCGACCGCCGAGTTCTACGGCGCCTCGCAGTACATGACGACCGACCCGGCTGCGAAGAAGGTCCCCGTCCTCGGCGGCGGCTACGACACCAACTCGTCCTACTTCGACGACTCCAACCTGATCTTCCCGGTCCTCGCGCCGACGTCGTACAAGACGGCGTACACGCAGCCGGGCGACTACTTCAAGTCCAAGGGCGTCACCAAGGTCGCCGGCATCGCCTACAACGTCGCCAGCTCGGCCGGCGCGCTCGGCCAGGCCGTGGGCTCGTTCGAGAACGCCGGGATCGACGTCGCGTACAAGAACGACAAGATCGACTACGGCTCGAAGGACGTCGCCGCGATCGTCCAGGGCATCGTCAAGTCCGGCGCCGACGGGTTCTACACCACGCTCAACCCGGACACCGCGCTCGCCGTCCTCGGCGGTGCCCTGCAGGCCGGCGTGAAGTTCAAGGCCATCGAGTTCCCGATCGGCTACGGCCCCGAGCTGCTCGCCTCCGAGCCCGCCGTCCAGGCCTCGCAGGGCGTCACCTTCTCCACGCAGGTCGCCCCGGCGGACCTGCACACGACGGCGACCGACGCGCTCGCCGCCGCGCTGAAGAAGTACATGGGCAACGACTCGGGCCTGCCGACCTTCGCGCAGAGCCAGGGCTGGCTGTCCGGTGACGAGTTCATCTACGGGCTCGAGAAGGCCGGCTGCGACGCCACGCCTGCCGAGATCGGCGCCGCCCTGCGCAGCAGCAGCGACTGGGACGCCGGCGGCCTGCTGGCCCAGCCGCGCGACTTCACCTCCTCGGCCGATGCCAAGGAGACCTGCTCCTACCTGGTGAAGCTCACCGACCACGACTTCAAGCCGGAGAGCGACAAGCCGTTCTGCGGCACCGCCATCAGCTAGCCCGCCGTGTCGGGTCGCGCTGGGCCTGGAGGCCCAGCGCGACCCGGCCTCGGGCTTTCCGGGCACCCGCCTGACGGACAGTCTCATCGAGGCCACGTCCACATCCGTAAAACCGTTGACCTACGTCAATTGATGAACCAGCCCAGGGCGACTCAAGCCCGCGCCTGAGGAGATGGAGTTCTCGTGCTTGCGTACCTCTTCGCCGGACTAGCCACCGGCTCTCTCTATGCCATCGCAGCCGGCTCGTTGGTGATCACCTACGTCGCCTCCGGCGTCTTCAACCTGGCCTTCGCCGCGATGGCCTACAGCATCGCGCGCGTCTACTACGAGCTCCACGTGGCGCATGGCTGGGCGATCCTGCCCGCGGCCATCGTCTCGCTCCTGATCGTGGCGCCCCTGCTCGGGACCTTGCTCTACGGGCTCCTGTTCCGACACCTCCAAGGCAGCTCGACGCTCGTCAAGCTGATGGCGACGCTCGGCCTCTCGGTCGCGCTGCCCCCGATCGTCGACCTGGTCTTCGGCAAGCTCGCCGACGTCACCGCCGTCGGACTGGCGCCCATCCCCCTCCACGTCTTCCACCTCTTCGGCACCGTGATCAACGCCGATCAGATGTTCATGTACGGCGCCCTGGTGCTCGTGCTGATCCTCGGCACCGTCGTGATGCGCTTCACCGACATCGGCCTCCGGGTCCGCGCCCTGGTCGACTCCGGGGCCCTGACCAGCCTGAGCGGCACCAGCCCGAGCCAGGTCTCGATGGGCGTCTGGGCCGTCAGCACCGCGCTGGCCGGCCTCACCGGCATCCTGGTCGCCCCGACCTCGGGCCTGTCGTCGGCGGGGATGACGCCCCTGATGGCCACCGCGTTCGCGGCGATCGTCGTCGCGCGGCTGCGCAGCCTGCCGGTCGCCATGCTCGCCGGCCTCGGCATCGGCGTGGTGAGCGCCGTGCCCCAGAACTGGATCAAGCCCGACGGCACCTTCGCCGAGTACTTCATCCCCAGCGTCCCGATGCTGTTCATGCTGGTCGCGCTGCTCGTGTTCGCGTTCACCGGCCAGGCCGGGGACGGCCAGTCGGGCGGCGCGCTCGACAAGGCCATCAGCGTCGACGGCGGTGACTCGAGCGTCGCCCCGAGCCGCGGCCTCACCATCGCCAACCTGCCGATGCCGCTGGTCCTCTCGGTCGCCTTCATCGCGGTCGTGGCGATCATGCCGCAGGTCTTCAGCACCTACTGGTCCGGCCTCGCCGCCCACGGCATCGTGCTCGGCATCGCGCTCCTCTCCTACACGCTGGTCACCGGCGAGGGCGGCATGCTCTGGCTCTGCCAGATCAGCTTCGCCGGCGTCGGCGCGATCATCGTCGCCGAGCTCTCCACCAACCGCGGGTGGGACCCGCTGCTGGCCGCCGTGGTCGGCCCGGTCCTCGTCATCCCGGTCGGCATCCTGATCGGCGTCCTCACCATCCGGCTCGGTGAGCTGTACGTCGCGCTGGTCACGCTCAGCGCCGGCCTGCTCGCTCAGACGCTGCTCGTCGGCGCCGACAACCGTTGGTACAACTGGGGCTCGGGCACGATCGTCAACCGGCCGAGCTGGGCGACGGACAACCAGACGTACGTCTATCTCGCCCTCGCGGTGTTCCTCGTCGTCTCCCTGCTCGTCATCAACCTGCGCCGGTCCACCGCCGGTCTCGCGCTCGGCGCGGTCCGCTGGAGCGAGAACGGCGCCAAGACGCTGGGCATCAGCATCCTGCAGTCGAAGGTGCTCGTCTCGGCGCTCGCGAGCTACGTCGCCGCGCTCGGCGGCGCCTTCATCGCGATGGACTGGAACACCACCAAGCCCGAGAGCTGGCAGCCCTTCAACGGCCTGGTCTGGCTCGCGGTCCTCATGACCCTCGGGTCGCGCTCCGTGATGGCGGCGCTGCTGACCGGCCTCATGTACTACATGATCCCGGGCGTCTTCCAGACGTGGCTCCCGCACAACATCGGTGACGTGCCGACGATCCTGTTCGGCCTCGGCGCCGTCGCGCTCGCGTCGCACCCCGAGGGCGCGTTCGCCCAGACCGCGAGCGACATGCTCAAGCGACGCGCGAAGAAGGCCGAGCGGCGTGCCGCAGGCGCCACCACCAGCCAGTCCGCCTCCGAGCCGGCGACGGCGGGGCACCGGGCATGAGCACGAAGGAGAACAGCGTGAACAGCACTCCCCGCCTCGAGGCCAAGGGCGTGACGATGAAGTTCGGCGGCCTGGTCGCGCTCGCCGATGTCGACCTCGCGGTCCCGGCCGGCCAGATCGTCGGCCTGGTCGGCCCGAACGGCGCCGGCAAGAGCACCCTCTTCGGTGTCCTGTCGGGCCTGCTCCAGCCGACCCAGGGCCGGGTCTTCATGGATGGTGTCGACGTCACCACGGCCTCGCCGCAGAAGCGCGCACAGCTCGGGCTCGCCCGTACGTTCCAGCACCCGGAGTTGTTCGCGTCGCTGTCCATCCGCGAGCACGTGGTGCTCGGCTACCGGATGCGGCACAGCAAGTCGCGGATCGCGACCGATCTCCTCACCGGCCGGGGCCTGTTCGGCAAGCAGGACAAGGCCGAGAACGAGCGGGTCGACGAGCTGCTGGAGGAGGTCAACCTGACCGGCATCCAGCACAGCCCGGTGCTCGGCCTCCCGCTCGGAACCAGCCGGCTCGTCGAGGTCGCCCGTGCCCTGGCGACGGACCCGAAGGTCATGTTGATGGACGAGCCGTCCTCGGGCCTCGACGTCGCCGAGTCCGAGGACCTCGCCCACACGATGCGCAAGGTCGTCGCCGACCACGGCGTCTCGCTGCTCTTCGTCGAGCACGACGTGCCGATGGTCCTCAGCCTGTGCGACTACGTCTACGTCATCGACTTCGGCGTCAAGATCGCCGAGGGCGACCCCGAGCAGATCCGCAACAACCCGGCCGTCCGGGCGGCGTACCTCGGCGAGGAGTCGCCGGCGATCCCGATCGACGAGTCCGACAGCAACCTGGCCGCCACGAGTGCAGGAGAGCCGGCATGAACGCACCGCTGTTGAAGGTCACCGACCTCAACGTCTACTACGGGCCCGCCCAGGCCCTGTCGAACATCTCCTTCGAGCTCGGCGCGAACAAGTCCATCGCGGTCCTCGGCTCGAACGGCTCGGGCAAGTCCACGCTGGCCCGGACCCTGTCCGGCCTGGTGAAGCCGACCTCCGGCGTCATCGAGCTCGAGGGCAAGGACCTCACCAAGAAGCCCGGTCACGTCTGGCGTCGCTCCGGCGTCGTCCACCTGCCGGAGGGCCGCGGCGTCTTCCGCAGCCTGTCGGTGATGGACAACCTCCGGATGGGGCTGTCGGCGGACAAGGGCATCGACAAGAGTGCGGCGCTCGCGCACGCCTTCGAGCTCTTCCCGGTCCTCGGGAAGCGTCGGCGCCAGCTCGCCGGGACCCTGTCGGGCGGCGAGCAGCAGATGCTCTCGCTGGCGCGTGCGCTGATGGTGCAGCCGAAGGTCGTCATCGCCGACGAGATGTCGCTCGGTCTCGCGCCCCAGCTGGTGGACGTGGTCTTCAAGGGCCTCCAGCAGGCCCGCGACCGTGGGGTCGCGGTGATCCTGATCGAGCAGTTCGCCACCCGCGCGCTCGACTTCGCCGACGACGCGATCATCCTCCAGCGCGGCACGCTCGCCTGGTCGGGGCCCGCGGCCGGGGCCGGGGACGAGCTCGTCCGAAGCTACCTGGGCGAAGGCGCTGTCGCCGTCTAATACGCTGCGCGCGTGAGCGATCGACCGCCCCGCAGCATCGATGTGGCCCGTCGCGCGGGAGTCTCCCGCGCGACGGTCAGCCACGTCCTCAACGGCCAGGGGGGCCGCTTCACCCCCGAGACGGTCGACCGGGTACGCCAGGCCGCCGACGAGCTCGGCTACGTGCCGTCCTCCGCCGGGCGGGCGCTGGTCCGCGGACGCAGCGACATCGTCATGATCGTCTTCCCGTTCACCACCATGGGCGGGCTCCAGGACATCGTCGACGTGCTCTCCGAGGGACTGGCCGAGCACGGCTTCAACACCGTCGTGCAGCTCTCCGGCCCGGTCGACTCCGAGGCGCACCAGCGACTGCGGCACGTGGCGGAGTCGCTGCGCCCGGCGGGCATCATCGACCTCGGCGGGCTCACCAGCCAGGACCACGACGACCTGCGGCGTCTGGGCTCCCCGGTCGTCGGGACGGCCGTCGACTCCAAGGGCGCCGGCAGCAATCTCGCCTTCGGGCGGGTCCAGGCCGAGCACCTGGTCGCGCGTGGCTTCCACCAGCTCGCGTACGCCTTCCTCGCCGACGAGCGCGGACACCCCTACGACCACGGCCGTACGGAGGCGACGCGTACGGTCTGCGCGGAGAACGGGCTGGCCGAGCCGTACCTCCTCGGCATCCCGCTGGACGCCGCCGGCGCCTCCGACGCGGTCGAGACGATGCTCAAGTCGGTCACGACGCCGGTGGGCGTCGCCTGCTTCAACGACGACGTCGCGCTCGCGGTGCTGCACGCCGCCCGCGCGCTGCAGCTCGCCGTCCCGGGTGACGTCGGCATCGTCGGGATGGGGAGGGGACCGATCGGTCAGCTCTCCCAGCCCCGGCTCTCCAGCGTTTGGGGCGACACCCGCCCGCTGCTGGTGGCCCTGCTCGACGCCCTCCTGGTGGAGTTCGGCGACGCGGACGCGATCACGGAGGTCGACTTCGGCAGCCTGCAGGTCGAGCAGGGCGAGACGACCTGAGCGGAGTGGGTCAGCGGCCCCGGAACTGCGGGCTGCGCCCCGCGCGGAAGGCCGCGATGCCCTCATGGATGTCCTCGGTCGTCAGCGTCACGGGCTGGGCGAGCGCCTCCCACCGGATCGAGGCCTCGAAGCCGTTCGCTGCCGCCTCCAGACCGGCCTTGGTCAGCCGCGCGGCGATCGGGCCGGCGGCGGCGATCCGCGTCGCCACCTCGACGGCGTGGGCGACGACGTCCTCGGCCACCTCGGAGACCAGGCCCCACTCGCGGGCCTCGGCCGAGCGCACCTCGCGCCCGGTGAAGAGCATCTCGCGGGCACGGGACTGGCCGATCGCGTCCGGCAGCAGGAAGGTCGCCCCCATGCCGGAGTGCGTGCCGAGGTGGATGAACGGGGTGCTGAAGACGGCGTCGGGGCTGGCGAAGCGCACGTCGCACGACAGGGCGAGGCAGAGCCCGGCGCCGATCGCGGGGCCGTTGACGGCTGCGACGACCGGGAAGGGCAGGCGCCGCGGGCGCAGCCAGCTCTCGTAGAACGGCAGCATCTGGTTGCGCAGCCGGTCGATGGTGGTCTCGGGGTTGCCCTGGTCGAGCCAGGAGAGGTCGGCGCCGGCACAGAAGGAGGTGCCTGCGCCGGTCACGACGACGCATCGGGTCTCCCCGTCCTCGACCAGCTGGTCGAGGACGTCGTTCCAGTCCCGCGTCAGCTCCCTGTTCATCGCGTTGCGCATCGTCGGCCGGTTGAGCGTCAGCAGCACGACGCCGTGCGCGGGACGCGAGACGAGGACGGCATCGCCGTCGTGGGTCACCATGTCGGGATCACCTCGGGAAGCTCCGCGGCCGGGGCGGGTTGGGCGATCGCGTCCGTGCCGAGCGGCTCCCGGACGTCCGGGACGGCCCGCAGGCCGGGCGCCAGCGAGCCGAGCTCGTCGAGAAGCATGCCGAGCACGTCGCGGCGCAGCGTGTAGTAGTGGTTGCGCCCGCGCTTGCTGACGTCGACGAGGCCCGCCTGGGTGAGGATCCGGATGTGGTACGAGATCGTCGGCCGGGAGATGGAGAGCGCCTCGTCGAGGACCGATCCGGCGAGCTCGGGCTGCTCGGCCATCAACCGGATGATGGTCCATCGAACGGGGTCGCCGAGCGCCTTGAACGCCTCCGGCGCTGACGATCGATCTGGCTCCACGGTGCCCCCTCGAGATTGCAGTCAATACGTTCGAACCATATCGAACTACAAATGCACTCGGTGCGGCAATCACTGAAAAATCGCCGTGTTGCGACCCGGACCGCTCAAATAAATTCTAGTAACACGTGTCATCAACCTCTTGAGTTCGACGAAACTCTCGTTGTACGGTCCTGACACGAAGTGGCGTACGTCACTTACACCGCGCAATTGACGCGTGTCACAGATGGAGGAAGCAGTGACGATCACGGCACCGGCATCAACCCTCCGGGTCGGCTGGATCGGGCTCGGCAGCCAGGGCGGCCCGATGGCCCGGGTGCTCGCCAACTCCGGCGTCCCGGTCCAGGTCTGGGCCCGCCGTCCCGAGGCCCTCGCGGAGTTCGGCGACACCCCCGCGACCACCGCGGAGACGTCCCTCGGCCTGCTGATCGACAGCGACGTGGTCGTGCTCGTCGTCCGCGACGACAACGACGTGAAGGACCTCCTCTTCGGCGAGTGGCGACCGGAGGTCGAGTCCGGTGCCCGTCCGCCGCTCGCGAGCATGAAGCCGGGCTCGGTCGTCGTCATCCACTCGACGATCCACCCCGACACGGTCCGCGAGATCGAGAAGGTGGCCAGCGAGCATGGGGTCGGCGTCGTCGACGCCCCGGTCAGCGGGGGCGGTCACTCCGCGGAGGACAAGTCGCTGCTCGTGATGACAGCGGGGGAGCCCGACGTCGTCGCCAAGGTCAAGCCGATCTTCGAGCAGTACAGCAACCTGATCCCGTACCTCGGCCCCGCCGGCGCGGCGCAGAACGCCAAGATCATCAACAACTTCCTGCTCACCGCGAACATGGGCGTCGCCGAGGTCGCGTTCGCCATCGCCCAGCAGCTCGGCGTGGACCCGGAGAGCCTCAAGCTCGTCCTCACCAACGGCTCCGGGCGCAGCTTCGGGGTCAACATGGTCGGCGGCGCCGACTGGGACCTCAAGCCCGCCGCCCAGCACGCCGGACCGCTCCTGCAGAAGGACACCCGCCTCATGGTCGCCCTCGCGGAGGCCGCCGGCGCCGACGCCGGCGTCGCGCTCACCGCGGCCCGCTCCGCGCTCACCACCATGGGCCTCGAGCTGTAGCTCGACGTCCCCGTTCCGTCAGCCCCACCCCCGACATCAGTCGCCACGACAACAAGAAATGAGGAGGCATCATGGGCCTGCCCAACGACGCACAGATCATCTCCGTCGATGACCACGTGATCGAGCACCCCCGTGTGTGGCTCGACCGCCTGCCCGCCAAGTACAAGGACGTCGCCCCGCGCATCGAGACGCTGCCGGACGGCAACGACGCCTGGATCTACGAGGGCACCGCCCGCGGCAACTTCGCGCTCAACGCCGTGGCCGGCAAGCACCCCCGCGAGTTCGGCATGGACCCGCGCTCGTACGACGACATGCGCTCGGGCTGCCACGACATCAAGGACCGCCTCGCCGACATGGACATCGAGGGCGTCCACGCCCAGATGTGCTTCCCGAACATGGGCGGCTTCGCCGGCTCGACGTTCTGGCAGTCGAAGGACATGGAGCTGGCCAACGAGTGCGTCAAGGCGTACAACGACTTCATCCTCGACGAGTGGTGCGCCCACGACCCGGGCCGCCAGATCCCGCTCGTGATGGTCCCCTTCTGGGACGTCCCGGCGGCCGTCAAGGAGATCGAGCGGACCGCGGCCAAGGGCGCCAAGTCGGTGACCTTCCTCGAGGCCCCGCACAAGCTCGGCCTCCCGTCGTTCCACACCGACCACTGGGACCCGATCTTCAAGGCCGCCGAGGAGGCCCAGCTCCCGCTGTCGGCCCACTTCGGCTCCGGCGGCGTTCCGCTCGGCACCGCCCCCGACGGCGACATGTTCATCCAGATCGCGCTCTTCGGCATGAACTCGATCATGGCCACCGTCGACCTGCTGATGTCGCCGGTCTTCTACAAGTTCCCGAACCTGAAGTTCGTCCTCGCCGAGGGTGGCACCGGCTGGATGCCGTACATCCTCGAGCGCACGGACTACTCGTGGGAGCGTCACCGCTACTGGTGCAACATCAACGCCGAGCAGCGTCCCTCGGAGCTCTTCAAGGACCACATCTACGGCTGCTTCGTCTCCGACCAGGTCGGCATCGACCAGCGCCACAACATCGGCATCGAGCAGATCCTCTTCGAGAGCGACTACCCGCACTCCGACTGCAACTGGCCGCACACCCGCAAGATCCTCGACGAGCAGCTCGCCGACGTACCCGAGGACGAGGCTCGTCTCATCGTCGA
Organism: Nocardioides sp. JCM 18998; assembly: GCF_055391535.1. NCBI lineage: Bacteria > Bacillati > Actinomycetota > Actinomycetes > Propionibacteriales > Nocardioidaceae > Nocardioides > Nocardioides sp. JCM 18998. The sequence continues at coordinate 779,488 of NZ_AP043886.1, read as the reverse complement.
GGGCAACGCCCGCAAGCTGTTCAACTTCCCGCGTCGCTGACGCAGCCACTGGTCCCGTCCCGGCCCCTCGCGGTCGGGGCGGGACCTTTGCTCACCCGACCCTGACCAAGGAGCAGACGGATGGCGCAGATCGGATTCCTCGGCGCGGGCCGGATGGGCCGCCCGATGATGCAGCGGCTGATCGCCGCCGGCCACGCGGTGCGCGTGCACTACCGCTCCGACGAGGAGAAGGCGGAGTTCGCCGCGGACGGCGCCGAGCCCATCCCGGACATCCGGGACGTGGCCCGGGGCGCCGAGGTCGTCGTGGTCAACCTGTTCAGCGACGAGCAGGTCAAGGAGGTCGTGCTCGCCGACGGTGGCCTCGCCGGCGCCGTCGAGCAGGGTGCCGTCCTCATCCTCCACACCACCAGCAGCCCCCGTACGTCCGAGGCGCTGGCGGCCGGCCTCGCCTCGCGCGGAGCGCTGTACGTCGACGCCGCCGTCAGCGGCGGTCCGCACGACATCGCGGCCGGCCAGATCACCCTCTTCGTCGGCGGCAGCGACGAGGCGTGGGCCGCGGCACAGCCCGTCCTCGCCGCGTACGGGAGCCCGATCCTCCATCTCGGCCCGGCCGGGACCGGCATGAAGGTGAAGCTGCTCAACAACGCCGCCTTCGGCGCGCACATCGGCGTGGTGTCGGTCCTCGCGGACCTCGCCCGGACCGTCGACCTCGACGAGGCAACGCTCTACGAGGCGATCGCGCACGGCAGCGGCAACAGCGCCGTGGTCGGGATGGTCCAACGAGGCGGCTCCGCGCAGGCCTTCTCCCGCAGCACGGCGGAGTTCGTCGACAAGGACGTGCACACCGCCCAGACCCTCCTCGGCGAGCTCGGCGCGAGCCTGGATGCATTCGCCACCCTCTACCAGGCCGGCCGCGACATCCGCGGTGCGTAGCCCCAACCCAACGAGAGCAAGGAAGACACATGCGTGACGTCGTCAAGCGGCAGGCCGGCAAGGTCGCCTTCATCACCGGTGCGGCACGCGGCCAGGGGCGCGCTCACGCCGAGCGACTCGCGGCCGAGGGCGCGAATCTGATCCTCGTCGACAACTGCGCCAGCGCGCCGAGCGTCGACTACGCCGGGCCCACCGAGGCCGACCTCGAGGACACCGCGGCGCTCGCCCGCAAGTTCGACGTCGAGGTGCTCACCCGCGTCGTCGACATCCGCGACTGGGACGGCATGGAGCAGGTCGTCGCCGACGGCGTCCAGCAGTTCGGTCGCCTCGACGTGGTCGTCGCCAACGCCGGCATCTGCTTCGGCGAGTGGTCCTGGAAGATCAGCCGGGAGAGCTGGCAGGAGATGATCGACACCAACCTCACCGGCACGTTCGCGACGGTGAAGCCGTGCATCCCGATCCTGATCGAGCAGGGCACCGGCGGGTCGATCATCATCACGAGCTCGGTGGCCGGTCTGCGCGGCCAGCCGTTCCTCGGCGCCTACGTCGCCAGCAAGCACGGCGTCACCGGCCTGGCCAAGACGATGGCCGTCGAGCTCGCCCAGCACAACATCCGGGTCAACACCGTGCACCCGCACGGCGTCCAGACCGGCATGACCCCGGGCGGCATGCACCAGCTGATCATGGAGAACGCCGCCACCCTCGGCCCGATCTTCATGGGCAGCCTGCCGGACCCGGTGAGCCAGCCCGAGGACATCGCCGACGCGGTCGCCTTCCTGGCCTCGGACGAGTCGCGGCACATCACCGGCACCCAGCTGCAGGTGGACCTCGGCACGCTCATCCGCTGAACTGGGCCCCGTGAGGTCCGTACGCATCAGCGACCTGAGCCGTCTCGCCACCGCGGCGGGGCGGCTCAGTGTCGTGGAGGAGGCCGGCGTCCTGACCGGAGGCGGTCTGCTGATCGTCGAGCCCGCCTCCTGGGACGTCGACGCGGCGGCTGTCGCTGCGTTCGTACGGGAGATCCCGGCCGTGACGCTGCTGGCGGCGGCGAGCTGTCCGGAGGCGGCCCGGGGCCTGGTCGACGCGTTCGACGTCGTCACGGCCGACGCCGATGAGATCGCGGCGGTCGAGGAGGCGGTCGAGCGGGCGCCCCTGGGGGCGTACGCGCTCGTCTCCCTGACCCGGGTGTCGGCCTCGATGCCGGCGGCGGCCGGGATCTGGGCGGAGTCGGCGACGTTCTCGGCCCTGATGGGCAGCCGGGCCTACCAGGAGTGGCTCGCGGCCCGGCGCCCCCGCACGGAGCGCGTCGAGCCCGAGGAGGTCGTCCTGGTCGAGCAGAGCGGCGACCTGCTCCGGATCACGCTCAACCGGCCCCACGCGCGCAACGCCGTCGACATGCGGCTGCGTGACGGGCTGGTCGCCGCACTCGAGCTGGCCGAGCTGTCACCCGAGATGAGCGTCGAGCTGCGCGGCGCCGGTGCGTGCTTCAGCGCCGGCGGCGATCTCGGGGAGTTCGGCTCGGTCGACGACCCCGCGACGGCGCACGCCGTCCGCGCCTCCCGTCATCCTGCGCTCGCGCTCGCTCGGGTCGCCGACCGCGTGACAGTGCGAGCGCACGGGCCGAACGTCGGTGCCGGCGTCGAGCTGCTCGCGTTCGCCGCGCACGTGAGCGCCGATCCGGGCGCCACCTTCCGGCTGCCGGAGGTCGCGATGGGCCTGGTCCCTGGCGCCGGTGGCACCTGGTCGGTCGTGCAGCGGATGGGCCGCCAGCGCGCCAACTGGTTCATGCTCGTCGGCGCCGAGATCGACGCGGCGACGGCGCTGGCGTGGGGACTGGTGGACGTCGTCGCCTGACGGGCGATGGCTGGCCCGGCGCGTCGGGATCGAGGCCGTCGACGCGCCGGGCACGACTTCATCGCTGGGCGATCGGCTCGCCCTGCATCCCGAGGAACTTGGTGAACTGCGCCGGACCGTTGGGCAGCACGTCGACGTATCCGCCCGCCGTGATCTCCGCCCAGTGGGCGCGGACGTCCTCCGGGGTGGGTGCGAGGCCCAGGAAGGTGCCGCGCGTCTCGGGCATCTCGGTCACCGAGAAGCAGCCGCCGCCCGCGTTGAGGATCGTGCCGCTCGGGGCGTCCTCCCCGACAAGGTAGAGCACGCCGGCTGCGACGGCCTCGGGCGGCAGCCGCTCGGCGTCGGACTCCTCGCCCAGGATCGTGCCCATCGTCATCCGCGAGCGCGCCACCGGGACGATGGTGTTCGCGCGGACATCCTTGGCCTCGCCCTCGATGGACAGGACCTTCATCAGGCCGAGCATCGCGGACTTGGCGGTGGCGTAGCCCACCTGACCGAAGTTGCCGTACGTGCCGTTCTGCGAGGACGTGAAGAGCACGCGGCCGTATCCCTGGTCGCGCATCAGCGGCCACACCGCATGGGTGCAGCGCAGCGATCCGGTGAGGTGGACGTCGAGCACCGTCAGCACATCGGCGAGATCGACCTTGTGGAAGGAGCGGTCGCGCAGGATGCCGGCGTTGTTGATCAGGATGTCGATCCGGCCGAACTCGCCGACCGTGTCCTCGACCATCGCCTGCACCCCGGCGGGGTCGGTGACGCTCGCATAGCTCGCGATCGCAGTGCCGCCCGCGGCACGGATCTCGGCCACCACCTCGCCCGCGGCGTCGTCGAGGGTTCCCGCCCCGTCGACGGCGGACCCGGGATCGTTGACGACCACCCTCGCGCCGCGCCGAGCGAGCTCGAGGGCGTAGGTCCGCCCGAGTCCGCGGCCCGCGCCGGTGATGATCGCGACCCGGCCGTCGAAGTCGCGCTGGTCGTCGGCGGTCATGGTGACTCCTTCTGCGACCCCCTGAGTCCGGGGGTATGTGTGATTCAGTGTAATCATTAGTAGATTAGCAAGGCGGATAACAGTTGCAAACCCTTCGACGAGATGGATTGCCGTCTCGCCGGGAGCCGAGGAAGGATGGTTGACGGTGTTGGAGAAGCCGGCGTTCGACGCCGCGCGCGCTGAGGCCGCGGTCCGAGAGCTGCTCTTCGCGATCGGCGAGGACCCCGATCGCGAAGGCCTTCGGGACACCCCTGCCCGGGTCGCACGTGCGTACGCCGAGGTGACGGCCGGGCTGCGCCAGGTCCCGACCGACGTTCTGTCGACGACCTTCGAACTGGGGCACGACGAGCTGGTCCTCGTGCGCGACATCGAGCTGTGGTCGATGTGCGAGCACCATCTGGTTCCCTTCACGGGCGTTGCGCACATCGGCTACCTGCCGGGTCGGAGCGGGCGGATCGTGGGTCTCTCGAAGCTGGCCCGCCTGCTCGACGTCTTCGCCAAGCGACCCCAGGTGCAGGAGCGGCTGACGACGCAGGTGGCCGACGCCCTCGAGGAGCTCCTGGAGCCGATCGGCACCGTGGTGGTCATCGAGGCGCAGCACCTGTGCATGACGATGCGCGGCGTCCGCAAGCCGGGGGCGGCGACGATCACCTCGTCGGTGCGCGGCGTGCTGCGCTCCGATGCCGCAGCTCGCGCGGAGGTCATGTCGCTGATCAACGCGCGCCGCGCCTGAGGCTCAGACCGCTCGGCGCAGGCCGCCCTGGTCGCTCTGGTGCTCGACCCAGCCCTCGACCCAGCCCTCGACCCAGTCCCCATCGCGAGCGGCGACCAGGCCGGCGAGGCGACGCTGGTGCCGCCGCAGGCGGTCGTCGAGCTCGGCGAGGCGCGGCGGCACGCCCCGGTCGGCGAAGCGATGCAGCTCCTCGACCTCCAGTGCGATCACCTCGCCGCCGCCCGTGGTGATCCAGCCGCGCTCCTCGAAGTTGCGCCAGGTGCGGCAGGCGACCGAGCGAGTCGTCGCGGCGACCGTCGCCAGGTCCTGCCGGGTGAGGCGCGAGAGCGCGGCTCCCTCGTCGTCGATCGGGAACCACAGGTCCGGGAGCAGGTCGGCGAGCCGCTGGGCCGCGGTCTGGCTGCGCCGTCGCAGGGCGCGCGTCTGCGCGCGCCGCGCGCGGTTGGCGACCACCGCCAGCGCGGTAGCGACGATCTCGGGATCGGGCGCGATCTCCGGCGGCGGGGCGGGTGACCAGCGGACGAGGGTCGGCGCCAGCGCTGTGCGGACGACCTGCGTGTCGGACTGGCTCTCCTCGATCAGGGCCAGCTCGCCGAGGGTGCTTCCGGGGCCGAGGAGGTCGATGACAGCGGTGCGCCCCTGCGGACCGACCTGCATGACGCTGACCAGGCCCCGGGTGATGACGCCGAAGTGCTGGTCGGCCGGTGACGTCGGGAGATGGTCACCGCGGAGGAACAGGCGCGGCGCGGGATCGCCTGGCCTGGCACGGACGGTCCGCATCGGGGGCTCCTGTCGAACGGTCGGGACGAATATAGATTAAAGATATACCTATATTGCTGCGAGTGCCTCGAGCGGAGTCATGTGGCGGTGGTAGCCAAGCCGAGCGGGCGCGACGAGGATGGTGGCTACCCGTGGTGAAGGAGACAGTCTGATGAGCACGCCGTTCGCGGTCGTCGGCGCCGATCTGGTCACCGGTGACAGGGACGGGACCGTCGTACCGGCGAGCACCGTCGTGGTCGGCGACACCGGCCTGATCGAGCAGGTCGGCAGCGCTGCCGAGGTCGAGGTGCCGCGCGGGTATCGCGTCATCGAGGCGTCCGGGAGCTACGTCGCGCCGGGACTGATCAATGCGCATGCGCACCTGTTCGCCGACGGCCGCCCCCTACCAGCCATCCTGCTCAACGAGAGGGCCGAGGCCCTGGTGGCGACGTTCATGCACAGCCCCGCGGGCCACTGGATGATGAAGCGTCGCACGCGGGCCAACGTGGTCACCCAGCTGCACTCGGGTGTGACCACGCTGCGCAGCGTCGGGGACGTGGGCTACGAGGTCGTCGAGGTCGGCAACGAGATCGCGGCGGGCAGGTACGTCGGCCCGCGCATCCTGGCCTCCGGTCCGCTGATGGCGATCACCGGCGGCCACGGGGCGCCCCAGATCGCGCTGATCAGCGACAACCCGTGGGATGCGCGCCGCAACGTGCGCCGCAGCCTGCGCAAGGGCGTGACGGCCATCAAGATCGCCGCCACCGGCGGCGTCACCGACGCCCGCGTCGTCGGGGAGGCCGGTCGCCCGCAGATGACCGAGGAGGAGATGAGGGCGATCTGCGAGGAGGCCCACAACGCGGGGATCGTGGTCGCTGCGCACGCGCAGAGCCGGGCCGGCATCACCGCGGCCCTGCGCGCCGGCGTGGACACCATCGAGCACGGCTCGAGCATGAGCGAGGAGATGATCGGGCTCTTCCGGGACAATCCGCGCTCGCTGCACGGTACCTCGGCGCTCATCCCCACCCTCCAGGCCTGCCTGCCCCTGGTCAGGCTCGACCCGGCCGTGACCGGCATCAACACCGTCGCGCGCGCCAATGCCGAGCTGATCGGCGAGGAGATGCTCCAGGGGATCAGGGACGCGCTCGCCCACGACATCGCCATCGGGATGGGCACCGACTCGGCCCTCACCCACGTCACGCACTACAACACGTGGCGCGAGCTCGACCTCCTGGTCCGCTTCGGCGGCCTCACCCCCGCCCGCGCCCTGCACGCGGCGACGCAGGCCAACGCGCGCATCCTGGGACTCGACACCGTGACCGGCGCCATCCGCCCCGGTCTCGCCGCCGATCTGGTCGTGCTCGACGCGAACCCGCTGGAGGGGTTCCGCGCGTTCACCGCACCGCGTCACGTCATCGTCGGCGGCACCGTCATCGACCGGCCGACGGTCGACCGCTTCCCCGAGATCGAGGAACGGCTCGACTCGATCTGAGCGGCGTCACGGCGCAAGGCCCTCCTGGCGTCGATGGGCGAGCTCGCCCATCGACGCCACCAGGGCGCCGACCTGGGTCCCGATGCAGACGCTGGCGAAGGTGCCGCCTGCCGCGGCGAGTGCGGCGGTGTTCGCCGAGGACAGCGCGACCAGGCCGACGGTGCCGGGCACCAGCAGCAGGAACGCCGGCTGGAAGGTGACCGACGCGGGCACCGCCGAGCGCAGCCGCTCGATGATGCGGGCGACCACCAGCAGCAGCCCGGCCGCGATGCCGGAGGCGACGACGCTGTTGGTGATCGCAGCGGCGATCGTCACGACGGCGTACGTGCTGAGCATGACCGCCAGGCCGAGCCAGGCGAGCCGTCGTCCGGCGCCGAAGGCGACGCTGATGCCGAGCGAGAGGAGCGCGACGCCGAGGGCCGATGCCCACTCGGGAGGCAGCGCCGACCAGGCCGACCCCTGCTGCGTCGTGCCGGGGATGTCCCCGACCAGGCCCGCGGAGTCGGGGTCGATGTGCAGCCCGGTCATCGAGGCTCCTGCGGCGATGCCGGCCGCCATGAAGGCGAGGGCGATGGCGCCGTACGTGAGCCGGGCGGCACCGGCGACGATGTCGGTCGCGGTCAGCTCGAGCAGTGCGTTGGTGATGAGGGCGCCGGGCACGAGGACGGCGATCGGTGCGCACACCGCCGCGAGCGGCACCGCCCCGATGTCGAAGATCTCCGCGAGCGATCCGACCGCGGCGGTGGCGAAGAACGCCGTCACGAACGGCAGCACGGACGCGGCCGACCGGACCCGCTCCGCCACAGCGACAGCCATCCCGATCAGCGCGCCCAGGACCAGGGCCGAGGCCTCGGCCCACCAGGGACAGCGGAAGAGGGTGGCGAGGCCGACGGCGATCAGGGCACTGCCGATCGTGGTGGCCGCGACCGGGTGGCGCTGGGTCTGCGACCGGATCTCTGCGGCGCGCTGCGGGGTGTCCGACAGCGGAACGGATCCGGCCGCGACCGCCCGGGCGAGCCGGCTGGCCCGGGCCGCCTGCAGGAAGGTGAGGCTCTGCTCCGCGCTCGCCATCCGGGTCTCGCCGGTCAGGTCGTCGCTCACCATCACCGTGCGCGGGAGCACCGAGAAGGTCAGGTCCAGCTCGGGCGTCGCCGTCGCGCAGGCGGCGTGCAGGCTGTCGCGGACGTCGGAGACGGACAAGCCAGCATCCAGGAGCAGGGCGCCGAGCAGCCCGTAGAGCGACTCCGGGCCGGGCGTCGATCGGGTGGAGGCGGTCTGCACGGGGACATGCTTGCACCTCGCGCGTGCTGCGGCGCGAAGACGACGGGCCTCTCCCGCTGCCGGGTGAGCTGCTGCAACCGGGTGTCCCCGCACCGGGCCGCGCGGCCGTCTCGCCGCGCCGGCCCGACGCCCGGAGGTGGCTCAGTCGCCGTGGTCGTCCATGCCGTCGCGCCCCAGCAACGAGCCGTCGACCAGGCCGTTGGCGGCCTGCTGGAAGTTGCTCACCACGGCCTCGAGGGTGAGCTGGCGCAGTCGCGCCATGGTCCGGGCGAAATCCGCCGGATCGGCGCCGGAGGCCTGAGCCCGGATCGGCCCGAGCACCTGGGCCCGGAGGATCTCGCGCAGCTCGAGGGCGAGGGCGTCCATGTGGCGCCTGATCGCCTCGGTGGCGGCCTCCATGCTGCCGATCGAGATGTCCACGTCGAGGAGGCCGAGGCCGACGTCGAGGGTGGGCCGGGCCTCGTACCCACCGCTCACCTCGCGCAGCGTGCCGAGCCGCTCCAGCAGGCTGATCTCGTCATCGCTCACCGGGCGGCCGGCGCGCGCGTCGAGGTCGGGGCGAGTCACCACCTGAGCCGGAGCGGGCGCCCAGCCGGAGAGCAGCGCGCGCCGCATCTCCAGCTCGGCGATCGGCGTCTCGGGCGGGAGGTGGCGCAGGTGGCCCTCGATCGCGGCCAGCGTCATGCCCTGCTCCTGCAGGGTCTGCACCAGCTCGAGGCGGGCACGGTGGCGCTCGTCGTAGTACGCCATCCGGCCCCGCCGGATCGGCGGCGGCATCAGCCCGAGGCTCGCGTAGTAGCGCGTGGTCCGCACGGTCAGCCCGAACAGCCCTGCCAGCTCGTCGATCGTCCAGGCCCGGCCGGGATCGCCTTCGGGGACCGGTGCGGCGCTCACCGGATCGACGATACCAAAGTCACTGTCATGGTGTTACTGTCACAGTGATCTCGATCACGCCGCGTGGCAGGTGCCAGGAGCCCCGACGGACGCCGATGTTCCGCGCGTCGTCCGTGCGAGGGCAGGGCCGCCGCGGCCCGCCGAAGAGCACGGAGGAGCGATCATGACCACGACGCCCACGGATGATCCCGCCGCCGAGGTGGCGACCGAGGTGCTCGCCGCCCGCGAGCGCATCGAGCAGGTGATCGCCGGCCGGACCCTGGTCACGGCCCTCGCCGCCACGGTCGAGCAGTACCGCGGCGAACCGGCGTATTCCGATCGCAACGCTCCCGACGGCACGGGCTGGCGGACCATCACCTGGGGCGAGCTGCGCGAGCAGGCTCTCGACCTCGCCGCCGGCCTGATCGGCCTGGGGATCCAGCCAGGCGATCGGGTGATGGTCATGGCGTCCAGCCGGATCGAGCACGTCCTGGCCGACCTCGGCGCGATGCACGCCGGCGCGATCCCGATCTCGGTCTATGCCACCCTCTCCCCGGCGCAGGTCGCCTGGAACGCACGCCACGCCACGCCCTCGGTCGTGGTCCTGCAGGGCGCCGACCAGGTCGAGCGATGGTCCGAGGCGCTCGTCGACCCCCTGGTCACCGCCGGACTGCGGGCCGTCGTCGTCCTCGACGAGTCCGCCGCCGGCGAGCACACCACCTGGGCCCGGCTGGTCACCGACGGCGCCGCCGCCCGCGCCGCGGATCCGGGCGGCGTCGCGGCCCGGGTCGAGGCGATCGGCCCCGACGACGCCGCCACCATCCTCTACACCTCCGGCACCACCGGCGACCCGAAGGCCGTCGTGCTGACCCATCACAACGTCCTCTTCGAGGTGCACAGCTCGACCGCCGCGGCCGGTCTGTCCGGACCGGGCATCACGCTGTCGTACCTCCCGCTCGCCCACATCGCCGAGCGACTCCTCGGCATCTACGTGCCGCTGGTGCAGAGCGCCCACGTCCACTTCATCGCCGATCCGGCCCAGCTGCCGGCCGCGCTCGGCGAGGTCCGCCCGACGCGCTTCTTCGGTGTCCCGCGGGTCTGGGAGAAGATCATGACCGGCGTCTCGGCCCGGCTCGCCGCCGAGCCGGACGCCGAGCGCAAGGCGGCGATCGAGGACGCGATGGCGGTCGGACGGGAGTACGTCGCCTCCACGCAGACCGGTGAGACGACCGCGCCTGAGCTGGGTGAGCGGTTCGCCGCGATGGACGCCGCCGTGCTTCGGCCGATGCGCGCGCTGCTCGGCCTGGACCGCTGCGAGTGGGCGACCAGCGCCGCCGCGCCGATGCCGGCCGACGTGGCGGCGTTCTTCGCCGGTCTCGGGCTGCGGATCCTCGACGTCTACGGGATGACGGAGACCACCGCCTCGGTCGCCGCGCTCACGCCGACCGTGTATCGCCAGGGCACGGTGGGGCGGGCCCTGCCCGGCGTCGAGCTGCGGATCGCCGAGGACGGCGAGATCCTCGCCCGCGGACCGATCGCGACCCCGGGCTACTACCGCAACGAGGCGGCCACCGCCTCGCTCAAGAGCGCCGACGGCTGGGTCCGCACCGGGGACATCGGGACGCTCGACGAGGACGGCTTCCTGCGGGTCGTGGATCGCAAGAAGGAGCTGATCATCAACTCCTCCGGCAAGAACATCGCGCCCTCCCTGATCGAGAGCTACCTGAAGGAGAGTCCGCTGATCGGGCACGCGATGGTGATCGGCGACGCCCGGCCCTACCTGGTCGCCCTGCTGACACTCGACGGCGAGATCGCGCCGCTGATCGCGGCCTCGCTCGGCATCGAGGACACCCGGCTCGAGGCGCTCGCCCACGACCCGCGGATCCTGGCCGTGGTGCAGCGGAGCGTCGACGCCGCCAACGCCCGGCTCTCGCGCCCCGAGCAGGTCAAGCGCTTCGAGCTGCTGCCGGTGGAGTGGACCGCCGAGTCCGCCGAGCTCACCCCGACGCTCAAGCTCAAGCGGCGGGTGGTGGTCGATCGCTACGCCCCGGCCATCGAGGCCCTCTACGCGAAGGAGTCCTGACGTGGACCGCACCGAGGCGGTCGACCGCTTCCGCGCCCTCCGCACCGCCGAGGGCCCGCTCGAGGTCGCCGGGCTCGACGAGGTCTGGGCCGCGCTGGGGACCGTACGGGCCGAGGAGATCCTCGGCCCCTGGCACGGCTTCGACTTCGAGACCGGTCATCCGATCGGCCAGTTGCTCCTCGGCAGCGGCTGGCACGGCAAGCGGTTCGACTCCGTCGCGGACGCCAAGCCGCTGATCTGCCGCGGCGAGGACGGCGCGCTGTTCTCCGACGTGACGTCCGGGCGCGGCGAGGCGAGCCTGTGGAACATCGAGTTCCGCGGCGAGGTGACGGCGACGATGGTCTACGACGGGATGGCGGTCTTCGACCACTTCAAGAGGGTCGATGACCGCACCCTGATGGGCATCATGAACGGCAAGGCGGGACACGTCCTGGACGCGCAGGGCCAGCACTACTACTTCGGCCTGGAGCGCGAGTGAGGCCGCGAGCTCCCCGCCCCAACGTTGAGAGCAGGGTCCGATGAGCGATGTCCTTCCCACCCACCGCGCCCTCTACGACGCGGACCACGAGTACTTCCGCGCCACCGCGCGCGCCTTCATCGACACGTACGCCGCGCCCCGTGCGGAGAAGTGGCTGGCCGACGGCCGGGTCGAGCGCGAGCTCTTCACCGAGGCCGCCAAGGCCGGGGTCCTCGGATTCAACATCCCCGAGGAGTACGGCGGCGGTGGCACCACCGACTTCCGCTTCAACGCGGTGCTCGGCGAGGAGATCGTCCGCTACCCGGTCTCCGACGGTCTCGCCGGTGTCTCGCTGTCCAACGACATCGTCGTGCCGTACTTCACCGACCTGACCGACGAGGAGCAGCGGCGCCGCTGGCTGCCCGGCATCGCCGCCGGCGAGCTGATCGTGGCGGTGGCGATGACCGAGCCCGGCACCGGATCGGACCTCTCGGGCATCCGCACGTCGGCCGTACGCGATGGCGACGACTACGTCGTCAACGGCTCCAAGGTCTTCATCTCCAACGGCCAGAACGCCGATCTGGTCGTCACCGCGGTGCGCACCGGCGAGCACCCGCACCGGGGCATCAGCCTGCTGGTCGTCGAGGCCGACCTGCCCGGCTTCAGCAGGGGCCGCAACCTGGAGAAGATCGGCCTGCACGCCCAGGACACCAGCGAGCTCTTCTTCGAGAACGTCCGCGTCCCCGCCGCCAACCTGCTCGGCGAGGAGGGCACCGGCTTCCTCGCGCTGATGCGCAACCTGCCGCAGGAGCGGATCTCGATCGCCGCCTCGGCGTTGGCCGCCTCCGAGGGCGTGCTCGACCGGACCCTGGCCTACGTCAAGGAGCGGACCGCCTTCGGCAAGCCGATCGGGTCGTTCCAGAACACCCGCTTCGAGCTGGCCGACATGGTCACAGCGGTCCGGGTCGCGCGCAGCCACATCGACGAGCTGCTCGGCCGGCACGCCCGCGGCGAGCTCAGCGCCGTCGACGCCGCGGCGGCGAAGTTCTGGACCACCGAGCAGTACGTCAACGTGGTCGGGCGCTGTCTGCAGCTCCACGGCGGCTACGGCTACATGCTCGAGTACCGCATCGCGCAGGACTACCTCGACTCGCGGATCACCACGATCTACGGGGGCACCACCGAGATCATGAAGGAGATCGTCGGCAAGGACCTCGGCCTGTAGTGCCGTTAATTCGGTTGTCGACGTCCGGCGAGGTCCCTGAGACTGGACACCTCCACGAGGCGCGACCGCGCCCGACGTCCGAGAGGAGCAGTGACATGCGACCCACTGTTTCCGGCCTGCCCGCAGACCAGATCTCTCTGACCCTTGGAGCACGACATGACCGAGGAGCGCACCGCTCCTGATCCGTCGACGGATCACCCCTTCTTCTTCGACTACGTCGCCTACGACGACACCCTGGAGAACGGCCAGCGCTGGTCGACGTGGCTCGACGTCGAGCCGCTGCAGCGCGGACCGGAGCCCCGACCCGACTGGGTGGTGACCTCGCAGGGCGCCCTCGACACCGAGCTCGGCATCCTCAAGACCGGCAAGGAGGCCGACGCCTTCCTGATCGACCGCACCGACCCGCACCACCCCGATCGGTCAGTGGTGATGGTCGCCAAGCGCTATCGCGACAGCGACCACCGCAGCTTCCACCGGGCGGCCGCCTACACCGAGGGACGCTCGATGAGGCGCTCTCGCGACGAGCGGGCGCTGCAGCGCAAGTCCACCTTCGGCCGTGAGGTCGCCCAGGGGGAGTGGGCGGCGTCCGAGTGGGGCGCCCTGGTGACCTGCTGGCGGCTCGGCGTCCCTGTTCCCTACCCGGTGCAGGTCGACGGCACCGAGATCCTGATGGAGTGGATCACCGTCGAGACCGACGACGGCACCCGGACGGCTCCGCGCCTGGCCCAGACCCGCCCTGCCGCAGAGCTCCTGGCGTCCTACTTCGATCAGCTCCGCGAGGCGCTCGCCACGATGGTGCAGGCCGGCTTCGTGCACGGTGACCTGTCGCCGTACAACATCCTGGCGGCGGGCGATCGGCTGGTCATCATCGACCTGCCGCAGATCGTCGACCTGGTCGGCAACCCGGCCGGCCTCGACTTCCTGCTGCGCGACTGCGCCAACGTCTGTGCGTGGTTCCGGGCACGGGGACTCCCGGTCGACGAGCAGGAGCTGTTCGGCGAGCTGATGGCGCACGCCTTCTAGCCGGGCGTCGAACGCCGCAGGTCAGGCCGATGCCGAAGTGGATGCGGCGGCGGGCGCGTCCGTGGCTGCCCGGTGGTGCACCGGGCAGCCCGGTGCGAACGTCCCCATCTGCCGTACGTCGAAGCCGTCGGGGTAGGTCTTGATCCGGCCGAGGTCCTGCACCCGCACCGGCCGGCGGCGCGCCGGGAGCATCCGGACGAACCGGGCACGGGCGCGCAGTGCGCCCTCCGAGGCCCGGCGCGCGAGCTCGCCGGGCTCGTCGTAGCCGAACGCGGCGATCAGCGGCGGGTCCATCAGCGAGCGGCTGAAGAGGCGCAGCAGGGGCGCCAGTGGGCGCGGGTAGAACGTGGCGAGCAGGTGCAGCGTCGCATCGGCCACCCGCCGTCCGCCCTCGTCGTAGGCGAAGTGCTCGCGCTCGTAGGAGTCCATCAGTGCGGCGAAGCCCTCGTACGTCTCGGGGATGTCCTTGATCCCCATGTGCTTGCCGAGCGCCTGGTAGTAGCGGACCGAGGCGAGCAGCTCGCCGCCGGTCAGGGGCCGCCAGCCGTAGAGGTCGATCCAGCGCTTGGGCACCACCACGAACGTCGACAGCACGTAGCGCATGTCGTCGTTGGAGATGTCGTAGAGCCGGTGCATGCCGTTGATCCGGCGGATCGCCTCGAGCCCGTCGCGGGACTCGAAGCCGTTGCTGATCACCTCGTCGAGCAGCAGGGCGGTGTCGTCGTAGCGCTTCTGCGGGCGCTCGGTGAACTCGTGCGTCTGGTCGAGCAGCCGCCCGATCGAGGGCACCGCATAGGTGCGGAACAGGGCGAAGGAGAGCGACTGGTTGAAGTCCCACGGGAACTCGTACTGCCCGAGCTCGCGATAGATCCGGACGTAGTCGATCTCGGGATCCAGGTCGGCGTTGCGCACTCCTCGACGCTACCGGCGCGCGTCTTTGGCGGCCAGGGGTCGTCCGGCGGACCGTCCGCCAGGAAATCTGGACGACCGGCCTGCGCATGGACGCGTTCAGAACGGGAATAGAGGGCCATGGCCCGCGTCCCCTTCGCGTGCGCGTACGACGAAGACACGCGCACCCTCACCGTCTCCGGCGACCTCGACAGGGCCGGAGCGCTGGAGTTGCGCAATCGGCTCGGGGCGCTGATGAGCGGCTACGCGCGCGATCTCGTGATGGATCTCAGCGCGGTCGGCTCCCTGCCGAGCCTGGCGGTCGGCGTCATCGCCGCCGCGCGCGCCGACATGCGAGCCCACTTCCACCGCCTCGAGCTCGTCGCGGCCCAGGGCTCGGTCGCCGGCCGGGTGCTCCCGCGCTCGGGCATGGCGGTGCTTCCGCGCAGACCGGTCGACTGAGCCGGCGCGGACCGGGTACCAGTCCGCGACCACAGCACAGCGCAGGAGGCGACGTGGAGATCTGGCCGGGACAGCCCTATCCGCTCGGGGCGAGCTTCGACGGCAACGGCACCAACTTCGCGCTCTTCAGCGAGATCGCCGAGGGCGTGGAGCTGTGCCTGTTCGACGACAGGGGTCACGAGACCCGCATCGAGCTGACCGAGGTCGACGCCTACGTGTGGCACGGCTACCTCCCGGCGGTGCAGCCGGGGCAGCGGTACGGCTACCGGGTGCACGGGCCCTGGGACCCGGGTCGGGGACTGCGCTGCAACCCGAACAAGCTGCTGCTCGACCCGTACGCGAAGGCGACCAGCGGCGACATCGACTGGGACCAGAGCCTGTTCGGCTACACCTTCGGCGAGGAGGACTCGCGCAACGACGAGGACTCGGCCGCCCACATGATGCTCGGGGTGGTGACCAACCCGTTCTTCGACTGGGAGGGCGACCGGCAGCCGGGCTACCTGTACAGCGAGTCGGTGATCTACGAGGCCCACGTCAAGGGCCTGACGCAGCTGCATCCCGACGTGCCGGAGGAGCAGCGCGGCACGTACGCGGGCATCGGGCACCCCGCGGTGATCGAGCACCTGCAGCGGCTCGGCGTCACGGCGATCGAGCTGATGCCGGTGCACCAGTTCGTCCAGGACAGCACGCTGACCGACAAGGGGCTGCGCAACTACTGGGGCTACAACACCCTCGGCTTCTTCGCCCCGCACGCCGAGTACGCCAGCCAGCGTGCCGTGGCCGGTGGGCAGGTGCAGGAGTTCAAGCAGATGGTGAAGACCCTGCACGCGGCCGGCATCGAAGTGATCCTCGACGTCGTCTACAACCACACCGCCGAGGGCAACCACCTCGGACCCACGCTCAGCTTCAAGGGCATCGACAACCCCGCCTACTACCGCCTGGTCGAGGACGACCAGCGCTACTACATGGACTACACCGGCACCGGCAACAGCCTCAACGTCCGCCAGCCGCACAGCCTGCAGCTGATCATGGACTCGCTGCGCTACTGGGTCACCGAGATGCACGTCGACGGCTTCCGCTTCGACCTCGCCGCGACGCTGGCGCGCGAGTTCTACGATGTGGACCGGCTCTCGACGTTCTTCGAGCTGGTCCAGCAGGACCCGGTGGTCAGCCAGGTGAAGCTGATCGCCGAGCCCTGGGACGTCGGTCCGGGCGGCTACCAGGTGGGCGGCTTCCCGCCGCTGTGGACGGAGTGGAACGGCAGGTTCCGCGACACCGTACGGGACTTCTGGCGCGGTGAGCCCTCGCTCGGCGACTTCGCCTCGCGGCTCTCCGGATCCAGCGACCTCTACGAGCACTCGGGTCGCAAGCCGTTCGCGAGCATCAACTTCGTCACCGCCCACGACGGCTTCACCCTGCGCGACCTGGTCTCCTACGACGAGAAGCACAACGAGGCCAACGGCGAGGACAACAACGACGGGGAGAGCCACAACCGCTCCTGGAACCATGGCGTCGAAGGGCCGACCGACGACCCGGAGATCCTGGCCGCGCGGGCCCGCACGCAGCGCAACCTGCTGGCCACGCTGCTGCTCTCGCAGGGCGTGCCGATGCTGCTGCACGGTGACGAGCTCGGGCGCACCCAGCAGGGCAACAACAACACCTACGCCCAGGACAGCGAGCTGAGCTGGGTGCACTGGGACGAGGCCGACCAGCCGCTGCTGGAGTTCGCTGCAGCGGTGATCCACCTGCGGCGTGCCCACCCGACCTTCCGGCGGCGCCGCTTCTTCACCGGCATCGACGCCCAGGTGGACCAGCTCGACGACATCGTCTGGCTCAAGCTCTCCGGTGAGCCGATGGGCGACGGCGACTGGGACAGCCCGCAGAGCCAGGCCGTCGGGATGTATCTCAACGGCGAGCGCATCCCCGGCACCGACTCCCGCGGACAGCGCGTGGTCGACGACCACTTCCTGCTCTACTTCAACGCCGACGGCCCGGCCACCGCCACCCTGCCCGGCGCGGAGTACACCGCGGCCTGGGACGTCGTGATCGACACCGGCGCCGACGGCACGGGCGTACGGGAGGGGCTGGCGGCGGGCTCGAGCATCGAGGTCGCCTCGCGTAGCGTGGTGGTGCTGCGGCAGCACCGTGAGCCCGAATCGGTGCCGGATCACTCCGTCGCCGCGTCGGTGGCCGTCCACCGGGGACGGTGAGCGTGCCGTCCCGACCGCCGGTGAGCACCTACCGGCTGCAGATCACCGGCG
This sequence comes from Nocardioides sp. JCM 18998, assembly GCF_055391535.1. Taxonomy (NCBI): domain Bacteria; kingdom Bacillati; phylum Actinomycetota; class Actinomycetes; order Propionibacteriales; family Nocardioidaceae; genus Nocardioides; species Nocardioides sp. JCM 18998. The sequence continues at coordinate 762,176 of NZ_AP043886.1, read as the reverse complement.
ACTTCGACCTCTTCGCCGCCACCGGGCGGCTGGCCTACCTGCACGGGCTCGGCGTCGACTGGGTCTACCTCTCGCCGCTGCTCGCCGCCGAGCCGGGCAGCGACCACGGCTACGACGTGGTGGCCCACGACCACATCGACGAGTCCCGGGGTGGCGCCGCCGGCCTCGCCGCGCTCTGCGCCGAGGCCCGCCGGCTCGGCATGGGTGTGCTGGTCGACATCGTGCCCAACCACGTCGGCATCGCCACCCCGAGCGCGGATCCCTGGTGGTGGGACGTGCTGCGGTTGGGCCGCGACTCGACCCACGCCGCCGCGTTCGACATCGACTGGCACGCCGGGCACGAGCGGATCCGCATCCCCGTCGTCGGTGACGAGGACCTGCTGTCGAACGGCCGGATCGCCCACCTGACGGTGGTCCCGGGTGAGGACGGACCCGAGCTGGCCTATCACGACAACCACTACCCGATCGCGCCCGGCACCGCCGAGGATGCGGCAACGGCCGACGAGGTGCACGAGCGACAGCACTACGAGCTGGTCTCGTGGCGGACGGCCGATGACGCGCTCAACTACCGGCGGTTCTTCGCGGTCACCACCCTCGCCGCGGTCCGGGTCGAGGAGCCGGACGTCTTCGCCGAGACGCACGCCGAGATCCGGCGCTGGTTCGACGAGGGCCTGGTCGACGGGCTCCGGGTGGATCACCCCGACGGGCTGCGCGACCCACGCCGATATCTCGAGGACCTGGCCGCGCTCACCGGCGGGGCATACGTGCTGGTCGAGAAGATCCTCGAGCCGGGCGAGGAGCTCCTCGAGTCGTGGCGGACGGCCGGCACCACGGGGTACGACGTCCTCGGACTGATCGACCGGGTGCTCACCGACCCCGCCGGCCGTACGCCGCTCGACGAGCTGGAGGCGCGCCTGCGAGGCGGCCCGGTCGACTGGCCGACGATGGTGCACGACCGCAAGCGCGAGGTCGCCGACGGCATCCTGCGCTCGGAGGTCAAGCGGATCGTGCGGGACCTGCGCCGGCATCTGCCGGTGGTGCCCGCCTTCCGGGCCGAGGACGCGGTCGCCGAGCTGCTGGCCAGCTTCCCGGTCTACCGCTCCTACCTGCCCGAGGGCCGCGAGCACCTGGACGAGGCGTTCGCCGTCGCTCGCCGGCGCCGCCCCGATCTGGCCGTCACGTTCGACGCGTTGGAGCCGTGGCTGGCCAGCCCCGACCTGGCGGCGAGCAAGCGGTTCCAGCAGACCAGCGGGATGGTGATGGCCAAGGGCGTCGAGGACTGCTCCTTCTACCGCTGGTCGCGCCTCACCTCCCTCAACGAGGTCGGCGGGGACCCGTCGATCTTCGCCGTCGACGTCGAGGCCTTCCACGACGCGATGGCCGAGCGGCAGCGCACCTGGCCGTACGCGATGACGACCACCTCGACCCACGACACCAAGCGCGGCGAGGACGTCCGCGCGCGGATCGCGGTGCTCGCCGAGCTGCCGCACGCCTGGGCACGGACCCTGGACTCCCTGCTGGCGCTGGCCCCGGTGCCCGATCCCGGCTTCGGCGCGCTGCTGTGGCAGGCGGCGCTCGGCGCCTGGCCGATCGACCGCGACCGTCTGCACGCCTACGCCGAGAAGGCGATGCGCGAGGCCGGCGATCACACGACGTGGACCGAGCCCGACCACGGGTACGAGACGGCGGTGCACGCCGCCGTCGACGCGCTCTACGACGACCACGCTCTCTTCGGAGCGTTCCGCGAGCTGCTCGACGAGGTCGTCGATCCCGGCTGGAGCAACGCCCTGGCCGGCAAGCTGCTCGCGCTCACGATGCCGGGCGTGCCGGACGTCTACCAGGGCAGCGAGCTGTGGGAGCAGAGCCTGGTCGACCCGGACAACCGCCGCCCGGTCGACTTCGACGAGCGCGCCGCGCTGCTGGGCGCCGTGACGTCCGGTGCCGGGGCGGTCGCGCCGCACGGCATCGACGACGCGGGTGTCGCCAAGCTGCTGATCACCCGGACCGCCCTCACGCTCCGGCGGGACCGGCCCGAGCTGTTCTCGACCTACGAGCCGGTCCGGGTGCTGGGGGAGGCGTCGGAGCACGCGCTCGCCTTCTCCCGTGGCGGCGCGATCACGGTGGCGACCCGGCTGCCGGTGGGCCTGGCCGCGCGCGGCGGCTGGGGCGACACCCGGCTCGACCTGCCCGCCGGCATCTGGCGCGACGCCCTGAGCGACCGGGACGCCCTCGCGGCTCGCTCCGCTCACGCCTCGACCGACGGCGTGCTCCTCCGCGACCTGCTCGCCACCTACCCCGTCGCGCTGCTGATCAAGGAGGATTCGTGAGCCGCGGACCGTACGACGTGTGGGCCCCCCGGGCCGAGACGCTGAGACTGGCGGTCGGCGACGGCATCGTCGAGATGACCCGAGGCTCCGACGACTGGTGGACCCCCGCGGGGGCCGTGCCCGACCCGAGCCAACAGGTGGACTACGGCTATCTCGTCGACGCCGACGAGACACCCCGGCCGGATCCGCGCTCCCGGCGACAGCCGGCTGGGGTGCACGGCCGCTCGCGCACCTACGACCCCGGCGCGTTCGACTGGACCGACCAGGCATGGACCGGACGCCAGCTGGCCGGCTCGGTGATCTACGAGCTGCACGTCGGCACGTTCACGCCGGAGGGCACCCTCGACGCCGCGCTGGGCAGGATCGAGCACCTGCGCTCGATCGGGGTCGACCTCGTCGAGCTGCTGCCCGTCAACGCGTTCAACGGCACCCACAACTGGGGCTACGACGGGGTTGCGTGGTTCGCGGTGCAGGAGGAGTACGGCGGCCCGGAGGCGTACCAGCGGTTCGTCGACGGCTGCCATGCCGCGGGGATCGGGGTGATCCAGGACGTCGTCTACAACCACCTCGGCCCGTCGGGGAACTACCTGCCGCTCTTCGGCCCCTACCTGAAGGAGGGTCGCAACACCTGGGGCGACCTGCTCAACCTCGACGGCGAGGGCTCCGCCCAGGTCCGGCGCTACATCCGTGACAACGTCCGGATGTGGCTGGACGACTACCACGTCGACGGGCTGCGGCTCGACGCCGTGCACGCCCTGTCCGACGCGTCGCGCCCGCACCTGCTCGCGCAGCTCGCCACCGATGTGGCAGCGCTCTCCGCCCACCAGCGCCGCCCACTCACCCTGATCGCGGAGTCGGATCTCAACGACCCGAGTCTGGTGACCCCGAAGGAGGCGGGTGGATACGGCCTCGACGCGCAGTGGAGCGATGACTTCCACCACGCGCTGCACGTGGCGCTGACCGGGGAGACGCACGGCTACTACGCCGACTTCGCGCCGCTGGAGGCGTTGGCGAAGGTCTGCGAGCGCGGGTTCTTCCATGACGGCACCTGGTCCTCCTTCCGCGGGCGCCCGCACGGGGTGCCGATCGATCGGGCGGCCATGCCGACCTGGCGGCTGGTGGTGGGCAGCCAGAACCACGATCAGATCGGCAACCGGGCTCAGGGCGATCGCCTGACGGCCCACCTCGACGACGACCAGCTGGCCTGCGCGGCGCTCCTGACGCTGGCCGGGCCGTTCACCCCGATGCTGTTCCAGGGCGAGGAGTGGGGCGCGTCCACGCCGTTCGCCTTCTTCACCTCCCATCCGGAGGAGGATCTGGGCCGGGCCACGGCCGAGGGGCGGATCGCGGAGTTCGCCGAGCACGGCTGGGACGCGGCCGCGGTGCCGGACCCGCAGGACCCCGAGACGTACCGGCGCTCGAAGCTCGACTGGTCCGAGCTGGACTGGGAACGGGGGCGGCGACTGCTCGCCGTCTACCGGGAGCTGGCCGCGCTCCGGCGGCGGCTGCCCGACCTGACCGACCCCCGGTTCACCCGGGTCGAGGCCAGCGCTGACGATGCTGCAGGCCTGTTCACCATGCAGCGCGGCGAGGTCCTGGTCGCGGTGAACTTCTCGGGCTCGCCGGCGAACCTCGAGCTGGACCCGGGCAGCGGCGAGCTGCTGTTCACCACGCCCTCGGGCGCGACGTACGAGGACGGCGTCCTCCACCTGCCGCCCCACGCCGGCGCGCTGATCCACGGCTGACCCGCGCCACGCCGGGCGCCGAGGATGCGTCGCCGCCTCGGCCGTCAGCTCTCCGACACGAAGTCCCGCTGCCTGATCAGGACAAGGCTGGCCAGCCCGGCGAGGAGCGCCGTCACCGCCGCGATCAGGATGATGTGGTCGAGGGCGTGGGCGAAGCTGCTGACCGCGGCCGCAGAGACCTGTTCGCGTGCCTGGGCCGGCACGTGGGAGACCACCGCCTCGAGCTGGCCGCCGGTCACCGCCTCGGCGACCTTCCCGGAGTACGACGAGGCCGGCGTGCCCGCGAGGCGACCTGCGATGTCGTCGGAGACCTGATGGGCGAAGATCGATCCGAGCGCCGCGATCCCTGTCGCGATGCCGACCTGCCGGAACGTCGAGTTGACCCCGGAGGCCATCCCGGCCCGGTCGGGTGAGACCACGCCGACAGCGGTGGAGGCCAGCGGCGGGTTGATCAGGCCGATGCCCACGCCCGCCACCAGCATGCCGGGGATCAGGTGCTGCCAGGTCGAGTGCGCGTCGATGCCGAGCATCAGGAACAGCCCGGCAGAGAGGACCAGGAAGCCGGGACCGATCAGCAGCTTCGTCGGCACCCGCTCGGTGAGCCGGCCGGCCAGCGCGGCCGCGACGAACGAGGCGCCGGAGAGGAAGAGGAAGCGGACGCCGGTGGCCACGGCGGAGTAGCCGAGCACGTCCTGGACGTAGATCACCAGGTAGGTGAGCAGCGAGAAGACCGACGCGGAGACACCGAAGGCGGCCACCAGCCCGCCGACGAAGGTCGGCTTGCGCAGGAGACCGAGGTCGAACATCGGGTGTTGCTGCCGCATCTCGGCGACCACGAACACGACCAGGAGCACGACCGTCGCGGCCATGCAGGCGAGCACCCGCGCCGAGCCCCAGCCGACCGTCGGGCGACCGGCCTCGATCAGCCCGTACACGAGGGCGCCGAGCGCGAGGCTGAAGCTGACGAACCCGAACCAGTCCGGGCGGCCGGCCTTCGGATCGTGCGACTCCTGGACCTTGAGGACGGTGATCGCCAGCGCAACGGCGCAGATCGGGATGTTGACGAAGAAGATCCAGCGCCACGACAGGCCCGAGGTCAGCAGGCCGCCGAGCACCGGTCCGATCGCGACCGCGACGCCGGTGGTCGCGCCGAAGGCACCGAAGGCGATACCGCGGTCGCGGCCCCGGAACGCCGAGGCCAGCAGCGCCAGCGCGGTGGCGAACATCGCGGCACCGCCGATCCCCTGGAACGCCCGCGACAGCTGCAGGAACGTGATGCTCTGGGCGGCCCCGCAGGCCGTCGATCCGACGGTGAAGAGCACGGTGCCGATCACGAACAGCAGCCGGCGCCCGTACAGGTCGGCCAGCGAGCCGGCGGTCAGCAGCAGCGAGGCGAGGCTCAGCGCGTACGCGTCGATCACCCACTGCAGGCCCGCCAGATCGGCGTCGAGCTGATCCTGGATGTCGGGCAGGGCGACGTTCACGATGGTGATGTCGAGCAGCAGCATGAAGACGCCGGTGCAGACCGCTGCGAGCGTCCACCACTTCGGGTCATGGTCACGGCCCGTGTCGGCCGCAGCGAGATGGCTCATGCCGGGCCGGTTCCCGAAACCCGCCCGCCGATACCTGACCCGCGGGGCGCGCCTGGCGCGGACTACTCGCGCGCCACGCGCCGGCGCTCGTCGCGGTCGCCGTCGGGGTAGATGCTGCGGGTCTCGCTGCGGCGCACCCGGGGGCCTGATGGCCGCGGCGCTCGCGCTGACGCCGCGCTCGGCGCGCAGTTGGATGCTCGGCGCAGCACTGGCCGGTCTGGCCGCCTCGGTCAAGGTGTCCGGCGGCATGGTCGCCGTCGGCGTCATCGTGCTGGGCCTGCCCGCCGGCGCCGACCTGTTCGATCGTGCAGGCGCGCCGTCGAGGTCGCCATCATCGCCGGTGCCGCCCTGTTCGGCACCGGCGCCGTCACCGGCCTCGGGTACGGCCGGATGAGCGCACTGAGCGTGCCGTTCACCGTCACGACCTTCTCGCCGATGGCGCTGCTCGGCGAGCCCGGCCGCATCCTCGCCACCCTGCTGCCGTCGGTCGTGGGCACGGTCGCGATCGTGCGCTGCCCGACCGGCAGGGCCGACCGGGCGCTGCTCGCCGTCGGGGTCCTCTACCTCGCCGCCGTCAGGCTCTCGGCCCGCGCCGAGGTCGCGGTGGTCGGCGGGGCCGTCGTGATGGGCGCGATCTCGCCGATGAGCACGCTGCCGTTCGGCATCGTCACCTGGACCGGCGCCGGTGTCGTCGCGGTGATCGTGATCGGATTCCACCAGGGTGTCGGGCCGTGGGTGCAGCGGACCCGTACCGTTCTTCCGTGAGCAACACCGAGTCCCGGCCCGACGAGGTCGTCTGCGAGGCCGCGCGTGCCGCCGGCATCGAGGTCATCGTGCCGCGTGGCGTGCCGCTCGGCGGCCCGCGTGCGATGAACGTGCGCCGGACCCTGCCCTCCAAGACCCGCTCGCTGATCGGCGCCTGGTGCTTCCTGGACCACTACGGACCGGACCGGGTCGCCGACTCCGGCGGGATGAGCGTCTCGGCCCATCCGCACACCGGGCTGCAGACCGTCTCCTGGCTCTTCACCGGCGAGATCGAGCACCGTGACAGCGCCGGCCACCACGCCATGGTCCGGCCCGGCGAGGTCAACCTGATGACCGGCGGCCACGGCATCAGCCACACCGAGATCTCCACCCCGCAGACCGAGGTCCTGCACGGTGCCCAGCTCTGGATCGCCCTGCCCGAGGCCGCGCGCGACACCGCACCCGCGTTCGAGCACTACCGGCCCATGCCGGTCACCGGCGAGGGCTGGACGACGCGGGTGTTCCTCGGCTCGCTGCTCGGCTCCAGCTCTCCGGTGGCCACCTTCAGCCGCCTGCTCGGCGCGGAGATCCTGCTCGAGGCCGGTACGGCCCTCGCGATCCCGGTCGACCCCACCTTCGAGCACGGGGTCCTGGTCGACACCGGCACGGTCAGCGTCGATGGCGTCCCTGTCGAGAAGGACGCGCTGCTGTACCTGCCGACAGGAGCCACCTGCCGTACCTTCGTCGCCGGCGAGCCGACCCGCCTGCTGCTTCTCGGCGGCCGGCCGTTCGGCGAGCAGATCGTGATCTGGTGGAACTTCGTCGGCCGCACCCATGAGGAGATCGTCGGCTACCGCGAGGCCTGGCAGGCCCAGATCACCGACGCGGCGGGCGCGGTGGTCGGCGACGGCGAGCTGGTCGCGGAGGGCCGCTTCGGTCGGGTGCTGGGCGAGCACCTGCCCCCGATCCCGGCTCCCGCCCTGCCCACCACGGTCAAGCTCCGCCCCCGCGGCTGACCCCGGCCGAGAGGTCACTCATCGCGGGTCGAGACGACCAGCGAGCCCAGCAGAGCCAGCGAGCGGGCGGTCTCGGAGCCGGCCTCGGCGTGGTAGAGCACGAGCAGCTGGCCGTCCGTGTCGGCGATGGCCAGCTTCTCGCGACGCAGCTCGAGGCGGCCGACGTCGGGGTGGAGGATCTCGGTGGTGCCACCACCGAGCGCCCGTACGTCGTGCCTCGCCCACAGCTGCCGGAATTCCTCGCTGGCCAGCGACAGCTCACCGATCAGCGAGACGATCGCCGGGTCGTCGACCTCGGATCCCAGTGAGGCTCGGACCGCGGCGACCATCTGGGGCACGTCCTGCTCCCAGCGGGGGTTGCGGGCGCGGTCCTCGGGGTCGAGGAACGTCGAGCGCAGCCGGTTCGCGCCGGGCACGATGCTCGGGAAGAGCGCGGTGGCGAGGGGGTTCGTCGCCAGGACGTCGAAGCGCCGGCTCTCCACGAACGCGGGCAGGGTCAGCGACCCGAGCAGCTGCAGCACGCCCACGGGTACCCGCTCCTGCGGCGCTGCCCGGCGCACGCGGCGGACCGTCGTGGAGGGCAGCCCGAGGAGGTACGTCGTCGCGGCCTCGTCGAGCCCGAGCACCCGCGCCAGCGACTCCAGCACCTGCGCCGACGGGTTGCGGTCGCGGCCCTGCTCGAGGCGCAGGTAGTAGTCGGCGCTGATGCCGGCGAGGGTGGCCACCTCCTCGCGGCGCAGTCCCGGGGTGCGCCGCACGCCGGTGACGACGATCCCCACGGACTCGGGACTCACCTGCGCCCGCCGAGCGCGGAGGTAGTCGCCGAGGGTGTTCGCCACGACCGCCAGCCTAGGCGCGCGGGCGGACTCCATCCTGGTCCCGCGACTCCCAGGATCGGCCGGGCCCTCCCGTCCTCACCGGTTCCGCGCCAAGGTGGAGGCATGACGAACGATCTTGGTGGCACCTTCGCCCTCGGCGACCTGACCGTCCCGCGCATCGGGTACGGCGCGATGCAGCTGGCCGGACCACACGTTTTCGGGCCGCCGCGCGACCGCGACGAGGCCGTGCGCGTGCTGCGCACCGCGGTGGAGCTCGGCATCCGCCACATCGACACCTCGGACTACTACGGCCCGTACGTGACCAACGAGATCATCCGCGAGGCGCTGCACCCCTACCCCGACGATCTGGTGATCGTGACCAAGGTGGGTGCACGACGTGACGCCGAGGGCGGCTGGCCGCCGGCTCGCGAGCCCGAGGAGCTGCAGCAGCAGGTCCGCGACAACCTGCAGCGGCTCGGGCTGGAGCGGATGGACGTGGTCAACCTGCGGATGGGCGGCCTCGACGCTGCCGAGCCGGGCTCGATCGCGCCGCAGGTCGAGGCGCTGGCGCAGCTGCAGGAGCAGGGTCTGATCCGGCACATCGGGCTGAGCACGGTCGACGCCGCCCAGCTCACGGAGGCCCAGCGCATCACCCGGATCGTGTGCGTGCAGAACTTCTACAACCTCGCCCACCGCGACGACGACGCCCTGATCGACGCCACCGCACAGCAGGGCATCGCCTTCGTGCCGTACTTCCCGCTCGGTGGCTTCTCCCCGCTGCAGTCCGGCGCCCTGGACGCGGTCGCGGAGCGGCTGGGTGCGACGCCGATGGCCGTCGCCCAGGCCTGGCTGCTGCAGCGCTCGCCCAACATCCTGCTCATCCCCGGCACGTCGTCGGTGGCCCACCTGCGGGAGAACGTCGCGGGCGCCCAGCTCGAGCTTCCCGAGAACGCGGTCGCCGAGCTCGACGCCATCGGCGCCTGACGCGGGCGGTGGTCTCGATACGGCCTCGCCCAGGGGCTCGGCCTACTCGACCAGCGTCAATGCAGGTCGAGTAGCGAGCGGTGCGCTCCTCGTTGGTCGCGTAGCGAGCGGTGCGATCCTCGTTGGTCGAGTAGCGAGCGCCAGCGAGCGTATCGAGACCACCCGATTGTCGGTGGTCTCCGGCAGGATGCCCCTATGGAGGCGATCACCGGAGAAGACAGCGTGGCCCGCTGCGTATGGGCGGGCGGGCCGGGCGCGATGCGCGCCTATCACGACGAGGAGTGGGGCGTCCCGGTCCACGGTGAGGCGGCCTACCTGGAGCGGCTCACGCTCGAGGCGTTCCAATCCGGCCTGTCCTGGTCGACGATCCTGGCCAAGCGCCCCGCGTTCCGTGCGGCCTTCCACGACTTCGATGCCGAGGCGATCGCCGCCTTCACCGACGAGGACCACGCCCGGCTGATGGCCGATGCGGGCATCGTCCGCAACCGGCTCAAGATCAGTGCCACCATCACGAACGCGCGCGCCGCCGTCGCCCTGCGCGAGGCCGAGGGGCTGGAGCAGCTGATCCTGGCGCATGCGCCGACCGGTCCGGTCGACCACACCGCGACCACCTCACCGGAGTCGATCGCGCTCTCCAAGGCGCTGAAGAAGCGGGGTTTCGTCTTCGTCGGGCCCACCACGATGTACGCCCTGATGCAGGCGATCGGGATCTTCGACCCACACCTGCCCGGCTGCTTCCGGGCAGGTGCCACCACCGCCTAGGTCACTCAGCAGCGGACCTGGTCGTCGACGATCTTGAAGTACGGCGACGCGCCGAGGTCGCCGGTGAGCGGGCTGATCGCGTGCATCCACATCCGGAAGACCCGTTCCACGGCCTCGAAGCGGTCGGCCGCCTCGTTGAGCGCCGCGACGTCGAGGTGCTTGAGGCTCGGCTGCTGACGCGCCTCGACACCGATGTCCGGGTCGATCCGCGCATAGCCGAGGAGCCAGTCGCCGTGGGCCTGGGCGTCGCGGGTGGCGAAGATCTCGGTCAGCTCGGTCTCGAGCGACTCGAGCAGCGCGCGGATGCGGAGGTCGTCCTTGTGGCGCAGGCTCAGCGCGGAGAAGGCGGCCAGGATCTCCTGGGGCTCGCGCTCCGGCACGGCCGACGACTCGCCGAGGCGCTCGCGCATGACCTGGACGCGCCAGCGGAGCGCCTCGATCACCATCGAGTAGCTCAGCACGTAGCGGCCGACGGCCCGGACCTGCTCGTCCACGTCGGCGGGGCTGTACGACCGTTCGGCGGTCTGGTGGGTCATGTGTTCCTCCTGATCAGGCATCCATCGCCACGAAGGCGGCCCGTGCGCGGGCGGCGGCCTCGAGGACGAGTGGCTCGGTGTAGGTGGTGCTGTGCGACGCGCTGGTGACACTGGCGACGATCGTCCAGGCGAGGCCGACCAGGAGGACGTCGTCGCCCTGCTCGATCTGCTCGGCGCTGAGCCGCTGCCGGAGGACCGGCAGGATCATCTCCTTGCTCTTGCGCCCGACCGCCTCGCCGATGAAGGCGTACTTGGCGGGCAGCCGCTCGAGGATCGCGTTCCACGTGCTCGAGTGCCGCTGAGCGTCCTCACTGCGATGTGCGATCGCCCGGATCAGGGCCTGCAGCGGCGGCTCACCATCGGGCCGTCCGGCCAGCTGCTCCGGGATGCGTGACCCGCCCCGTACGCCGAACTCGATCAGCACGTCGTCGCGGGAGGCGAAGTAGCGGTAGAAGGTGCGCTCGGAGATCTCGGCGGCGGCGGCGAGGTCGGCGACGGTGATCTCGTCGTAGTCCCGCGTCTCGAACAGCTCCAGGGCACGCGCCGTGATCAGGTCGCGGCCGGCATCGCGGCGGGCGTTGGCGGTCTGGGCACGGAACGACTCCTGCAGGTCCACGTCGGCTCCTTCCACGGCAGATTCTGTCGAACGATGGCAGAGTCTGCCACGGACTGATACGGTCCGGAAAGGCTTAGATAATTATCCTCATTAAGGGGCCTCTCCGGAAGGAAGTGCGGGACCATGCGCATCGAAGACATGACTCTGATCAGCATCGACGACCATGTCGTCGAGCCCCCCGACATGTTCGAGGGCCACGTCCTGGAGAAGGACAAGGACCTGGCGCCCCAGTGCGTCAAGGACGAGAACGGCATCGACAACTGGGTCTTCCAGGGGACCTCGATGGGCCCGATGGGCCTCAATGCGGTGGTCAGCTGGCCGGCCGAGGAATGGGGGATGGACCCCGCCGGCTACGCCGAGATGCGTCCCGGCGCGTACGACATCCACTCCCGCATCCGCGACATGGACCGCAACGGCATCCTCGCCTCGATGTGCTTCCCGACCTTCGCCGGCTTCTCCGCCGGCTTCTTCCAGAAGGCGCCGGACAAGGACCTCGCGTTCCGGATGCTGCAGGCCTACAACGACTGGCACGTGGACGAGTGGTGCGCGGCCTACCCGGGCCGGATGATCCCGCTCGGCATCTCGCCGGTGTGGAACCCCGAGCAGATGGTCTCCGAGATCCACCGCATGTCCGCCAAGGGCGTCCGGGCCGTGACGATGCCGGAGCTGCCGCACCTCCAGGGCGTGCCGAGCTATCACGACATGGACTACTGGGGCCCGGTCTTCCAGGCCTGCAGCGACACCGGCACGGTGATGTGTCTCCACATCGGCGCCGGCCTCGGCGCGCTCCGGCTCACGCCGGGCGCCCCGATCGACAACATGATCATCCTCGCCACCCAGGTCTCCGTCCTGGCGGCCCAGGACCTGCTCTGGGGCCCGGCGATGCGGACCTTCCCCGACCTCAAGATCGCGTGGTCCGAGGCGGGCATCGGGTGGATCCCGTTCTACCTCGACCGCAGCGACCGGCACTACACCAACCAGCGCTGGCTGCGCCGCGACTTCGGAGGCTCGCTGCCCAGCGAGGTCTTCAAGGCCCACTCGCTGGCGTGCTACGTCACCGACCCGGCGGCGCTGAAGAACCGCTACGAGATCGGCATCGAGACGATCGCCTGGGAGTGCGACTACCCGCACTCGGACTCGATCTTCCCGAACGCCCCCGAGTTCGTCCTCAACGAGATGAACAACGCAGGCGTCACCGACACGGAGATCGACATGATCACCTGGCAGAACAGCTCCCGGTTCTTCGGCTGGGACCCGTTCAAGCACATCTCCGCGTCCGATGCGACCGTCGGCGGCCTGCGCGCCACGGCGACCGACGTGGACGTCACCATCCGGCCGCGGGCCGAGTGGAAGCGGATGTACGAGGCCGCTGCCGCGGCGCGCTGAGATCACGTGCGCCCCTGGCCGCCTGTGGGCGGCCAGGGGCGCACGATCTCGACACAGCGGGGATCAGCCCGCTGAGCTGCAGGACTCAGCCGAGTGCGGCGGCCTCTGCAGCGAGCTTGGTGATGCGGTCCCAGTCGCCCGTCGCGAGTGCGTCGGACGGGGTGAGCCAGGTGCCACCGACGCAGCCGATGTTGGGCAGGTTGAGGTAGTCGGGGGCAGTGTTGATCCGGATGCCACCGGTGGGGCAGAAGCGCGCCTCGGGGGTGACGGTCGGCAGGTTGGCCAGGAACGCGGCGCCGCCGGAGGCCTCGGCCGGGAAGAACTTCATCTCGGTGATGCCGGCCTCGAGGACCGCGAGGACCTCCGAGACGGTGGCGGTGCCGGGCAGGAACGGCAGCCCGGTGTCCTTCATCGCGGCGAGCAGCGAGGGGGTCAGGCCGGGCGAGACCAGGAACTGCGAGCCGGCCGCGGCCGCGTCGGCGGCACGCTGCGGCGAGGTGACGGTACCCGCGCCGACGACGATCTCCGGGACCTCCGAGGCGATCGCGCGGATCGCCTCGAGGCCGGCCGGCGTACGGAGCGTCATCTCGATGACCTTGATGCCGCCGGCGACCAGCGCGCGGGCGACGTTGACGCCCTGCTCGGGGGAGTCGACGACGACGACGGGGACGACGGGGGCGAGGTTCAGCAGCGAACCGAGCTCAGACATGGGAGGGCTCCTGGGCGGGGGTGATCAGCGGGAAGACGGAGGCACCGGTGTCGGCGGTGCCGACGGAGGCGCGGAACGAGGCGAAGAGCTCGCGACCCGTGCCGGTGACGCCGAGGTTGGCGCTGCCGGTGGGCTCGCGGCGGGCGAACACGTCGGGGTCGACGTCGATCGAGACGGTGCCGTTGATCGCGTCGACGGTGATGACGTCGCCGTCCTGGACCCGTGCGAGCGGGCCGCCGAGCGCGGCCTCCGGGGTCATGTGGATGGCGGCCGGGACCTTGCCGGAGGCTCCGGACATGCGACCGTCGGTGACGATCGCGACCTTGTGGCCGCGGTCCTGCAGCACGCCGAGGCCCGGCGTCAGCTTGTGCAGCTCCGGCATGCCGTTGGCGGACGGGCCCTGGTAGCGGATGACCGCGACCAGGTCGCGGTCGCACATGCCGTCGGCGAAGGCGGCCAGGAAGTGGGCCTGGTCGTCGAAGACCATCGCGGGGGCGGTGACCACGCGGTGCTCCGGGGCCACGGCCGAGGTCTTGATCACCGCGGTGCCGAGCACGCCGTGCAGGACGCGGAGGCCGCCGTCGGCCTGGAACGGGTCGGAGGCCGGGCGGAGCACCTCGAGGTCGCCGGAGGTGGCCGAACCCTCGACCCACTCGACGCCGCCGTCCTCGGTGAGGCGCGGCTCCTTGGTGTAGGCCGACAGGCCGCGACCGAGGATCGTCTGCACGTCCTCGTGCAGCAGACCGGCCTCGAGGAGCGTACGGATCAGGAAGCCGATGCCGCCGGCGGCGTGGAAGTGGTTCACGTCAGCGGAGCCGTTGGGGTAGACGCGGGCCACCAGCGGGACCACCGAGGAGAGCTCCGAGAGGTCGTCCCAGGTCAGCTGGATGCCGGCCGCGCGGGCCATCGCCACCAGGTGCATGGTGTGGTTGGTCGAGCCGCCCGAGGCGAGCAGTGCGACGCAGGCGTTGATCATGACGCGCTCGTCGACGAGCTCGCCGATACCGGGGGCGCCGGCCAGCGCGTTCGCCGTCACCTGGGCGGCGACCGCGTCGGTGAGCGCGGCCCGCAGCGTGGTGTCGGGGTTGGTGAACGAGGCACCCGGCAGGTGCAGGCCCATCACCTCCATGACCAGCTGGTTGGAGTTGGCGGTGCCGTAGAACGTGCACGTGCCGCGCGAGTGGTACGAGGCCGCCTCGGCCTCGAGCAGCTCCTCGCGGCCGATCTTGCCCTCGGCGTGGAGCTGGCGCACCCGCGCCTTCTCCTTGTTGGGCAGGCCCGAGGCCATCGGGCCGGCGGGCACGAAGGCGGTCGGCAGGTGGCCGAAGGAGAGCGAGCCGATCACCAGGCCGGGGACGATCTTGTCGCAGACGCCGAGCATGAGCGCGGCGTCGAACATGTCGTGGGAGAGCGCGATCGCGGCCGACATCGCGATCACGTCGCGGGAGAAGAGCGAGAGCTCCATGCCGGCGCGGCCCTGGGTGATGCCGTCGCACATGGCCGGCACGCCGCCGGCGACCTGGGCGAGGCCGCCGGCGCGGATGACGGACTTCTTGAGCGCCGGCGGGTAGCTCTCGTACGGCGCGTGCGCCGAGAGCATGTCGTTGTAGGAGGTCACGATCGCGACGTTCGGCTTGGCGCCGCCGCGGGTCGTGATCTTGAGCTGGGCCTTCTCGGAGGCCTCGGAGGCGGCGAAGCCGTGCGCCAGGTTGGCGCAGCCGAGGTCACCGCGGGCGGGGCCCTCGTTGCGGGCGGCGCGGATGCGGTCGAGGTAGGCCGTACGGGTGGCGGCGGAGCGCTCGATCAGGCGCTCGGTCACCGCCTGCAGCGTCGGGTTGAGAGTGGTCATCAGGACTCCTGCCAGGATCGGCCGTCACGCTCGATGAGCGTGAACGATGCGGTCGGGCCGGCCGAGCCGGCCGGGTAGGACTTCGGGGTCAGGGCACCGGACTCCCAGTGCTTGAGGATCGGCTCGCACCACGCCCATGCGGCCTCGACCTCGTCGCGTCGCATGAAGAGCGTCATGTTGCCGCGGATGACGTCCATGAGCAGGCGCTCGTAGGCGTCGGGGGAGCGCTTGTCGAACGCGTTGGCGTACGACAGGTCCAGCGACACCGGCTTGAGGCGATAGCCGCCCGGGCCGGGCTCCTTGGCGTTGAGGTGGATCTGCATGCCCTCCTCGGGCTGCACGCGGATGGTGAGCCGGTTGGGCTCGGTGACGCCCTCCCGCTGGCGGAAGGGGTCGTAGGGGGCGCTCTTGAAGACGACCACGATCTCGCTGACGCGACGGTCGAGGCGCTTGCCGGTACGCAGGTAGAACGGGACACCCGCCCAGCGCCAGTTCTGCACCTCGGCGCGGATCGCGACGAAGGTCTCGGTCAGCGACTCGTGGCCGAGCTCGTCGACGTAGCCCTCGACGGGCTGACCGGCGACCCAGCCCGAGGTGTAGCGGCCACGCACGGTGTCGCGCTCCACGTCGGAGGGGGTGAGCGGCTTGAGGGCCTGCAGCACCTTGAGCTTCTCGTCGCGGACGTCCTCGCGGCCGCCGCCGATCTCGATGGGCGGCTCCATCGCGACCAGGCACAGCAGCTGCAGGAGGTGGTTCTGCACCATGTCGCGCAGGGCACCGGAGCGGTCGTAGTAGCCCGCGCGGTTGCCGACGCCGAGCGTCTCGGCGACAGTGATCTGGACGTGGTCGATGGAGTGGCTGTTCCACAGCGGCTCCAGGAACGTGTTGGCGAAGCGGGTCACCAGGAGGTTCTGCACCGACTCCTTGCCCAGGTAGTGGTCGATGCGGAAGATCTGCGACTCGTCGAAGTGCTCGCTGATCGTGTCGTTGACCGCCTTGGCCGAGGCCAGGTCGGTGCCGATCGGCTTCTCCACGACGACGCGCGCGGGCGCCTCGGCGAAGCCGCCGGCGCCGAGCTGGCTGCAGATCGGGCCGAAGAGCGACGGGGCGACCGAGAGGTAGAAGACGCGGACGGTCTCCTCGGCGTTCTCGCGGTCGTTCAGCGTGTCGAAGAGCGGCTTCCACGACTCCGGGTCCTGCACGTCGACGGTCACGTAGTGGACACGCTCGAGCAGGCGCTCGACGGCGGCCAGGTCCTGGAACTCCGGGGCGACGTGCTCGGCCAGCGCGGTCCGCGCCTCGGCGCGGTAGCCGTCGTCGTCGAGATCGGCACGGGAGACGGCGATGATCCGGATGTCCGCGGGCAGGCGGCCCTCCAGGTCGCAGTGGTACAGCGCCGGGACCAGCTTGCGCAGGGCCAGGTCGCCGGTGCCGCCGAAGACGACGAAGTCGCAGGCCTCAGGGAAGTGCATGTGACCAGAGTCCCATCTATTTTGGATCGATACAAGCACAACAAAGGCTTTTTTTGGACCTAAGCCTGGCCCTATGATCCCCGTCATGTCCGAGATGGCAACCGCCGGGGAGCTGCTGGAGCTGGTCCGCTCCGGCCAGGCGAGCACCCGCACCGACCTGCGTCGCATCACCGGCCTCTCCCGTACGGCCGTGGTGGCGCGCGTCTCCGCGCTGCTGGAGGCGGGCCTGCTCCTGGTGGGCGAGGAGCTGGCCTCGACCGGGGGGCGTCCGCCGGGCGCGCTGGTCTTCAACCACGACGCCGGCGTCGTGCTCGGCGTGGCCGTGGGCCGCAGCCGCAGCCAGCTCGCGATCTTCGACCTGCAGGGCCGCGAGCTCGCCGGCGACACCCGGGACCACGGCGTGGGCATCGCCGCGCAGAAGCTGATGCCGATGCTGGCCGAGCGGCTCAAGACGATGCTCGCCGACGTGAAGGTGCCGGTCCTCGGTATCGGCATGAGCCTGCCGGGCGTGGTCGACCCGGTCCGCATCGTCAGCGTCGACTCCCCGGTGATGGGCGGCTGGGACGGCGTCGAGCTGGCGCCCTACTTCGCCGACGTGGTCGACGCCCCGCTCTTCCTCGCCAACGACGCCGACGTGCTGGCGTACTCCGAGATGTTCGGCCCCGGCCCCAAGCCGCGCCACGCCCTCGTCCTCAAGGCCTCCACCGGTCTGGGCCTGGGCGTCATCGCCGATGGCCAGATCCTGTCCGGGGCCATCGGCGCGGCCGGCGAGATCGGGCACACCCGTCTCGACGCCGCCGGCGACCTGCCCTGCCGCTGCGGTTCCAACGGCTGTCTCGAGACGATCGCGGCCGGCTGGGCGATGACTGCCAAGCTGGTCTCCTCCGGCGTCCCCGCGGGCCACGTCCGCGACCTGGTCGCCGCCGCGCTCGCCGGCGACGCCGTCGCCCGCGGCCTGCTGCGCGAGTCCGGTCGACACGTCGGCGAGCTGCTCGCCATCGCGATCAACCTCCTCAACCCGGAGGTGGTCGTCGTCGGCGGTGACATGGGCCAGGCGTTCGATCTCTACACCGCAGGCCTACGGGAGAGCGTGTACGCCCGCTCCACCGCACTCGCGACCCGCGAGCTGCGCTTCGTCCCGGCCATCCACGGCGACTCGTCCGGCCTGGTCGGCTGCGCCGCCCTGGCGATCGACCACATCCTCGCCCCGTCCAGCGTCGACCAGCGGCTCGGCACCGTGGAGGACGGGCAGCCGGAGGACTGAGCGGCCCGAGCCTCGGCTTCGAGGCTCGCTTCGCGCGCGCCCCAGCCGTCGGGAGCGCAGGTACCGTGGCGACATGGCCCGCGTGCACGCCTTCACCGACGACGCCCTCGGACAGCTCGACGCCGTGGGCGTCGCGGAGGCGATCAGGTCCGGCGAGATCAGTGCCCCCGAGGCGCTGGAGGCCTCGATCGCGCGCATCGAGCGGGTGGACGGGGCACTCAACGGCCTCGCGCTGGAGATGTTCGACCACGCCCGCGAGGTGGCCGCCCATCCCCGTGCCGGTGCCTTCGCCGGGGTGCCGACGCTGATCAAGGACAACGTCGACCTGGTCGGCTTCCCGACCCAGAGCGGCACCGACGCCTTCGTCGCGAGCAACGCCCGCCGTACGGGCGACTTCGCACACATGTTCCTCAAGACCGGGGTCGTCCCGGTCGGCAAGAGCCGGCTGTCCGAGTACGGCTTCTCCGGAACCGCCGAGCACCCGCGCCTCGGCGCTGTGCGCAGCCCCTGGGACACCGACCGGGTCGCCGGTGCGTCCTCGGCCGGCTCCGCAGCGCTGGTGGCCGCGGGCGCTGTGCCGTTCGCGCACGGCAACGACGGCGGCGGCTCGATCCGCATCCCCGCCTCGGTCAACGGCCTGGTCGGACTCAAGCCCAGCCGCGACCGGGTGGCCCAGGACGCGATCTTCCGGCTCCTGCCGCTGCGCATCGTCGCGGACGGCGTCCTCACCCGTACGGTCCGCGACACCGCGGCGTTCCTGCGCGAGGCCGAGCTGATCAAGCCGGCGAACGGCCTGCGGCCGATCGGCGACATCGCCGGCCCGAGCCGGCGCCGGCTGCGGATCGGGGTCTGCACCGCCGCGGACGGCCGCTCCGCGAGCCCCGAGGTCGCCGACCTCACCCTCAAGACCGCCGCCCAGCTCGAGGAGCTCGGGCACCGCGTCGAGGAGGTCGAGCCCCCGGTGCCGGACGGCATCGGCGTGGACTTCATCGTCTACTGGAGCCTGCTGGCCAACCTCATCGTGCGCAGCGGCGCCACCCACGGCTCGACCTGGGATGCGCTCAAGCTCGACAACCTGACCCTCGGTCTGGCGCACTACTCGACCCGCAGCGTCCGCCGCCTGCCTGGCGCCATCCGCCGGTTGCAGCAGGCCCGGGTGCTCGCCGAGGAGTTCCACCAGACGTACGACGTGGTCCTCACGCCCACCGTCTCGGCCGAGACGCCCCTGATCGGGTACCTCGACCCCACCCAGGACTTCGAGGACATCATGGAGCGGTTGATGTCGTGGGTCTGCTTCACCCCGTGGCAGAACATCACCGGTCAGCCCGCCGTATCCCTGCCGCTGCAGACCACCGCGTCCGGCGTGCCGCAGGGGATGATGTTCGGCGCCGCGACGGGCTACGAGGGGCAGCTTCTGGGGCTCGCGTACGAGCTCGAGGAGGAGCTCGGATTCGCCTCCATCCAGGCGTGAAATGAGCGCGATTCACGCTCGATGCGCCCCGATTTGGTGTGCCGAAGCGGGATCTGTAATGTTCTCCGCGTCGCCCCTTTAGCTCAGTCGGCAGAGCGTCTCCATGGTAAGGAGAAGGTCTACGGTTCGATTCCGTAAAGGGGCTCTGGGTAAGGGAAGCCCGCCGGAGCGATCCGGCGGGCATTCCTCATGCCTTGCCCTGGCGGGGTAGCTCAGGTGGTTAGAGCACACGACTCATAATCGTGGTGTCGCGGGTTCGAGTCCCGCCCTCGCTACCAGCAACTCGCAGATAGTTTCGACCCGAAGGACTCCTCATGGCCAGCAAGAGCAGCGACGTTCGCCCGAAGATCACTCTCGCATGCGTGGAGTGCAAGGACCGCAACTACATCACGAAGAAGAACCGTCGGAACGATCCCGACCGGCTCGAGCTCGCGAAGTTCTGCCCGCGTTGCCGCAAGCACAACCCGCACCGCGAGACCCGCTGATCCTCGTGAGTCGAGGAGCCGCAGGGCTCCTCCCGTGATTCACCGCACGACCCCGGCCGGCAACGGTCGGGGTCGTCGCGCATTTTTCCGGCTGTGATCGAGGTGCGAGCCCCGCGACACCTGCGGGCCACGACATTTCTGGGACCGGTCGGTAACCGCTAGCGTCGCCGACATGGATCCCGCCATCGTCGACCGGGCGTTCGCCCCGGTCGGGCCCTTCGTCGTCAGCGCGGCCAAGATCGCCGAGTTCGCCACCGCCACCCAGTGGCGCGGCGCCGGTGTGCCGCCGACCTTCCCGATCCTGCTGCTCAACGACGCGATGCTCGCCTTCCTGGCCGACGTCGGCGCCTCGCTGGAGCGGATCGTGCACGGCGAGCAGCGCTTCGCCTATCAGCGCCCGATCGTGGCCGGTGATGAGCTCACCGCCACCCTCCGGGTCGCGAGCCTGCGCTCCCTGGGCGGCGCCGACGTGATCGGCACCGTCTCCACGATCACCGACGCCTCCGGCGCGCTCGTCTGCGAGGCCAAGGCCACGCTCGTCCACTCGGGAGGCCAGGCATGAGCACCGTCCAGGACCACGCAGACACGTTCGAGCCGCAGCGCTTCACCCTCACCCGGGCCGACCTCGTCCGGTACGCGGGTGCCTCGGGCGACTTCAACCCCATCCACTGGTCCGACCGGGTGGCCGGCGCCGTCGGCCTGCCCGGCGTGATCGCGCACGGCATGCTCACCCTCGGCCTGGTCGGCTCGGCGCTGGCCGCCTGGACCGGCGACGCCGAGGTGGTCGAGCTGGGCGCGAAGTTCACCGCGCCCGTCGTCGTACCCGATGACGACGCCGGTGTGGTGGTCGAGATCGCCGCCACCAAGGTGACCCGCGATGATGGACTCATGACGATCGCGATGGAGGTCCGCTGCGGCGGGACCAAGGTGCTCGGAATGCCGAAGGCGACCGTGCGGATTCAGCCGAGCCGTGGCTGAACGGCTCAGCGAGCACACGACGCTGCGACTCGGCGGCCCGGCCCGGGCGTGGGTCGTGGCGACCACGGAGTCCGAGCTGATCGAGGCGGTGTCGGCCGCCGACTCGGCCGGGGAGCAGGTGCTCGTCCTCGGCGGCGGCAGCAACCTCGTCATCGCCGACGCCGGCTTCGAGGGGACCGTCGTCGAGGTCGCCACCCGCGGCATCGCCGCCGACGTCGACGACGCGTCCGGTGCGTCCTGCGTGATCGGCGAGCCGGACGACCCGACCTGTGGTGGCGCGATCGTCACCGTCGCGGCGGGGGAGAGCTGGGACGACTTCGTCGCCCATGCCGTTCGACGCGGCTGGATCGGCGTCGAGGCGCTCTCCGGGATCCCGGGCTCGGTCGGCGCCACGCCGATCCAGAACGTCGGGGCGTACGGCCAGGAGGTCGGCCAGACCATCGCCCAGGTACGCGTCTGGGACCGCACCCTGCGCGGCATCCGCACCTTCGCCGCGGCCGACTGCCACTTCGCCTACCGGCACTCCCGCTTCAAGGCCGACCCGAGCCGCCACGTCGTCCTCAGCGTCACCTTCCAGCTGCGGCAGGGCACCCTCGGCGAGCCGATCGGCTACGCCGAGCTCGCTCGTACGCTCGGCGTCGAGGTCGGGCAGCGTGCCCCGCTGAGCGACGTCCGTACGACCGTGCTCGGCCTGCGCCGCGGCAAGGGCATGGTCCTCGACGCCGCCGACCACGACACCTGGAGCGCCGGATCCTTCTTCACCAACCCGGTCGTCGCCGCGGACGAGGTTCCCGACGGGGCGCCCGCCTATCCGCAGGCCGACGGCACCGTGAAGACCTCGGCCGCCTGGCTGATCGAGCAGGCCGGCTACGGCAAGGGCTACCCGGGATCCGGGCCGGTCACCCTCTCCACGAAGCACACCCTGGCGCTCACCAACCGGGGCGCGGCGACCACCGAGGACCTGCTCGCACTCGCCCGCGAGATCCGCGACGGCGTCCGCAAGCGGTTCGCGATCGAGCTGGTGAACGAGCCGGTGACGGTCGGCGTCCAGCTCTGATCCACAGCGGAGACCCAGCGTGCCGATGGTGCGTTGGACAGGTGGATGAGGCACCGTGGGACCACGTCTCGGAACCCGGAAGGACCCGTCCTCCCCATGCGCCCCACCATCGCCGCTGCCGCCGCATGCCTGATCGGCCTCGCCGGCGCGACCCTCGCCCAGCCCTCCTACGCCGCCGGCCCGCCCACACCCGCGCCGGGCTCGCACCTCATGATGGACACCGCCTCGGCTCCCTCGTTGGCGACCGTCCGGGCCTGGCAGGCGGCTTCCCCCTACTCCGCCATCGGCGTCTACATCCCGGTCGCCAGCAGTGTCGACGACCGCTACGACAAGGTCCAGGCCAACCTGACCGCGTCGTGGGTGGCCGCCGTGCGCGCCGGCGGCTGGCAGGTGCTGCCGATCTACGTCGGCCGGCAGGCGCCGGACAAGTGCACCAGCCGCTCCTTCCACTACGTCAGCGCGAACCCGACCACGGCCGCTGCCCAGGGCCGTACGGCTGCCGTCGACGCCGCCGCCTCGGCGAGCTCGCTCGGCCTGAGCGCGGGCGCCCCGATCGTCTACGACATGGAGGCCTACACCGCAGGCTGCGCCACCCCGGCCCTGCGCGCCTTCTACGACGGCTGGACCCGGCAGCTGCACGCGCTGGGCCGGATGTCGGCGATCTACGGCTCGCGCAACAGCACGATCACCGACGTGGCCTCGCTGCCCGGCCACGGCTTCCTCGGCCCGGACGCGGTCTGGGTCGCCACCGCCAGCGGGCAGGCGCAGACCGCGTCGCTGCCGCCGCTGACCGACGGCACCTGGAACGACAAGCGGCTCAACCAGTTCAACCTGGGCGTCACCCGGAAGTACGCCGGGATCTCGCTCAACGTCGACGAGAGCGCCGTCGACGACTACGTGTGGGACACCACGGCCCCGGCGGTCGCGATGACGCCGGTCGCCGCAGGCGTGTCCCGGCGGGCCGTCAACATCGCCTGGTCCGCCTCCGACACCGGTGGCAGCGGCGTTGCCCGGTACCAGGTCCGCACCCGGCACGCCGCCTTCGGTCACCGGATGGGTGCGTGGGGCAAGGCCGTCACGACCTCCACGCCGCGGCGCCGGATCGCGCTCGGGGGCGGGCAGGAGTGGTGCGTGCAGGTCCGGGCGACCGACCACGCCGGCAACACCAGCCGCTGGTCGGGCCAGAGCTGCACCAGCCGCTATCTGGACGACAAGGCGCTGCGGTCGAGCAAGGGCTGGAAGCGCCCCAAGATCAACGCCGCGTACGGGCACTCGGTCGCCGTCGCCCGCCAGCCCGGCCGCGAGCTCACCAGCTCCGGCCCGATCGACGCCCGCGCCATCGGCGTCGTGCTGCGCGGCACCGGCTCCGTGCAGGTCCGGATCGGTCACCGGGTGGTCGGCACCGCGTCGGGCACCGGCTTGGTCTGGGTGAGCCTGCCGAACCAGCGCCACGGCCTCCTGCACCTGCGCACCGTCTCGCGCAAGAAGGTGGCGATCGACGCCGTCGCCGCCATCGCCTGAGCTCGGGCGGGCGCGCGGCCGGCGCCGAACCTGTGAAACCGGCAGAAGCGCCGGTCGGTGCTCACCTTCCGAGTTACCCTCGCAAGGTGTCTCGGACCTGGATCGGTGCTGTCGCGCTCACGCTGGCGTTGGCCGGTGTCCTCGCGCCGACCGCCGCCCACGCGGCGAACGAGACCCCGGCGACGGCGTCGGTGACCGCCACCAGCACGGTCACCGACGAGATGGCGACCTACGTGCGGTCCGGCTCCGGCTTCAAGCCGAGCAGCACCGTCACCGTCGCGGTGAGCGTCAACGGCTCCCCGTACGCCCCGAGCTACACCAGGACCCACGCGACGGACGCCAACGGCTCCTTCTCCGGCTGGAACTGGATCTGGACCTACGGCGACCCCTACGGCACCTACACGTTCAGCTTCTCCGACTCCGACGGCCACACCGCCACCGCGAGTGTCCCGATCATGCACACGGCGACAGCGCCGACACCGGCCACCGGCACCGGGCTGATGCTCGACACCGCTTCGGCCCCGGCGTTGGCGACGATCGACATCTGGAAGAGCGACGGTGCCCCATACAAGGCGATCGGGGTCTACATCCGGCCCGACGCCGCGGTCGACGACCGGCATGACAAGGTCCAGTCCGAGCTCAAGGCCGCCTGGGTGAGCTCGGTGCAGAGCGGCCCCACGCCCTGGCACGTGGTGCCGATCCACCTGGGGCTGCAGGCGCCGTCGTCGTGCCAGTACAGTGCGGGCGCCTTCCACGGCATGGCGACCGACCCGGCCACCGCCCAGGTCCAGGGCACGGACGCGGCCGACAGCGCGGCTGCGCAGGTCGAGGCGCTCGGCATCGACCCGGCCGTCCCGGTGGTCGCGGACATCGAGGCATACCGGTCCGGATGCAGTACCGCGGTGCGCGCCTACCTGGCCGGCTGGACCAACGAGCTGCACCGCCACTCGCTCCACGCCGGCGTCTACGGCAGCCCCAGCTCGGTGGCCGCGGACCTGACGGCCGCGCACGCGGCCGACCCGACGTACGTCCTGCCCGACGTGATCTGGGCGGCGACCGACAACCGGCGCGCCTCGACCTCGGTGGCGAACCTGTCGACGAGCGGCTGGACGGTCGCGAACCAGTACCTCCTGGGCGTGGGCCGCACCTACGGCAACACGTCCCTCACCATCGACGAGACCGCCGTCGACGACGCCGCGTGGAGCCTGCCGCCGATCTCCTCGGGCGCCGACGTGACGGCGCCGATCGTGACGATGAGCAGTGCACGGTGGCTGATGCCCGCCTCGAGGGCGACCTTCACCTGGTCAGGAGTCGACGCCGACTCCGGGGTCGCCGCCTACGAGCTGCGCACTCGGCGCACCGCTGCCGGACACCGGCCGGCTGCCTGGAGCGGCACCTCGACGATGCCCGCGGCCGCTGAGGGCCGTACGAGCCAGCCCCTCAAACCCGGCGAACAGGTCTGCGTCGAGGTCCGCGCCGTCGACCGGTCGGGCAACCGCTCCGCCTGGACGACCCCGGCCTGCAGCACCCGGCTCCTGGATGATCGAGCGGCCAAGGCGAAGGGCTGGAAGCGCCTCCACCAACGCGGCGCGTACGACAGGACGGTCAGCGTCGCGACCCGCAAGGGCGCGGTGCTGCGCCTCGGGCCGGCCGTCGCCGGCAGCCGGCTCGGCGTCGTCCGCAGCGGGCGCGGACCGCTGATCGTTGCGGTGAACGGCCGCCGGGTCGGCACGCTCACCGGCACCGGCACCCGGGCGCTGACCCTGCCCCGGACCGGCACGGTCACCCTGACGACGTCGTCGGCGAAGAAGGTCACCGTCGACGCGTACGTCCTCGCGCCCTAGCGCCGCCCGGCCGACCGGGTCAGCTCTCGGCCGGCTCCTTGGCCGCGGGGCGCTCGTGCCGCCACGCGCCGGAGTTGTTGTCGAACGCCGGGATGCCGCGGGTCTGGCGGATGAAGCCCCAGGCCAGCGGACCGAGCAGCAGCATCGCCCCGGCGATGATCAGCAGCGCGTCGGCTCCGGCGCCGAGCATCTTCGCGCCCGACATGGTGAGCACGATGACGATGCCGCGCCGGATCACCGACTGGGAGACCCAGCGCGCCATCCGCGAGCCGACCAGCGTGCCGGGGGAGCCACCGATGATGAGGGGGATGAGGACGGCCCACTCGACGCCGTGGTTGAGCACCTGCCCGACGGCTGCGGAGAAGACCAGCGGGACGGCCTGGACCAGGTCGGTGCCGACCAGCTTCACCGCCGACAGGGTGGGGTAGAGCAGCAGCAGCGCGATCATGATCACCGAGCCGGATCCGACCGAGGTGATGCCGACCAGCAGGCCGCCGATCGCGCCGATCCCGACGGTCAGCAGCGGGCGCAGCTTGGGCTCGGCCTCCGGGGCGGCGTTGCCGCTGGTGACCAGGCGCAGCTGGAGGTACATCCGCAGGGTGTAGGTGGTGGCGGCGAAGAGCAGTGCGTACCCGAGGGCGGTCTTGAGGAACGCCTCCTGGTCGCCCACCCAGCGCGTGACGAACGTGCCGAGGAACGCGAACGGCACCGAGCCCATGATCAGGTAGCCGGCGAGCCGGAGGTTCGGTGAGCCGTGCCGCCAGTGCACGGCCGCGCCGACGGACTTGTTGACCGAGGCCGCGACGAGGTCGTTGGCGACGGCAGTGGTCGGGTTGATGCCGAGCAGGATGAGGGCAGGCGTCATCAAGGCTCCGCCGCCCATGCCGGTCAGGCCGACGACGATGCCGATGCCGAAGCTGACGAGCAGCACCTCGAGCGCCGACGTGGTGAGGAGATCGTGCACCCTACGACTTCTCTCGTTTGTCGATTCAATTGGTTGGGTCCAGAGACTAACCGACTTCGATCAGGATGATGAGGTCGCCGACGCGTCGCCGGTCAGGTCCAGGTAGCCCGCGGCGCGCAGCGCAAGCAGCACGTCGTCGAGCGCGGCCTCGATCGTGCGCCCGGTCGTGTCGACCCGTACGTCCGCGTCCTGCGGCTCCTCGTACGGCGAGGAGATGCCGGTGAACTCCGGGATCTCGCCGGCACGGGCCTTGGCGTAGAGGCCCTTGCGGTCGCGTCGCTCGCACTCCTCGAGCGGGGTGGCGACGTGGATCAGGAAAAACGCACCGCCGGCCTCCGCGACGTAGCCGCGCACGTCCTGGCGGGTGGCGTCGAACGGCGCGATCGGGCTGCACACCGCGACGCCGCCGTGTCGCGAGATCTCCGCGGCGACCCAGCCGATCCGGCGGATGTTGGTCTCGCGGTCCGCCTTGGAGAAGGTCAGGCCGGCCGACAGGTTGCGGCGCACCACGTCGCCGTCGAGGGAGGTGACGGTGCGCTCGCCGGTCTCGAGCAGCTTGTCCATCAGCGCGCGCGCCAGGGTGGACTTGCCGGAGCCGGAGAGGCCGGTGAAGAAGAGGACCAGGCCCTGCTCCCTGCGCTCGAGCGCCGGCGCGACCACCTCGGCGACCCGGGGGCGTCCGTACGCGGCGAGCACCTGGTCGCGACGCGCGTCGTCGGCCGCGAGCGGCACGGCCACGACGCCGGGGTGCGCGGCGAGCGCCGCGCGCAGGACGGCGGGCCGGTCGCCGACGCCGCCGACGAAGGCGACCACGAAGTCGCCGTCCGGGTACGTCTCGCGTGCCTCGGCGGGCGTGAGGTAGAGCCGCCGGAACGGCCCGTACGCCGGACGGGCGAGCTGGGTCACCGTGCCGTCGGCCGTGACCCGGGCGAGGGGCAGCCCCTCGGCGTCGACGATCTCGACCTCGGCGCCGTCGGGCAGCGTGATCGGGTACGGGCCGGGCAGGGCGCCGCCGAGGATCAGCTCCAGGTCGTCGAGCTCGCGGGTGGTGGGGTGGATCTGAGGCGTCGGCACGCCCGCCATCCTCCCATCCTCGTCGGGACGTCCGCCGTGGGCAGGTCGCGCTCAGACGACGTCGTGGGCGGCGCGGGGTGCGACCAGTGGCAGGAAGATCGTGTCGACGATCTCCTCCACCACGCTCAGCGGCACCGGCTGCAGTGTCATCAGGAGCTCGTGGCGGAAGAGGGCGAAGGGCAGGTCCCGGATCCGGCGGGTGAGACGGTCGGGGTCGATCTCGCCGCGTGCGACGGCCCGGTCGATGATCGCGTCCCAGGTCGTCACGCCGCGGGCGATCATCACCTCGCGCAGGTCGGCAGGACTGGTGCCGGACTCCTGGAAGTAGGCGCCCAGGTGGACGGCGATGAGCGTGACCAGCGGCATCCGCTCGCGATTGAAGAACCGGGCCACCTCCAGCACGTCCTCCCGCAGGCTGCCGGTGTCGGCAGCCGGCCGCTCGGTGCGGTCGGAGAGCCGCTGGATCGTGGCGCGGACCAGCTCGTGCTTGTCGGCCCAGCGCCGGTAGACCACCGGCTTGCTCGTCCCGGCCCGCTGGGCGACGGCGTCGATGGTGAAGGAGGAGTAGCCCTGCTCGCGGAGCTGATCCCAGGCGGCATCGAGGATCGCGGCCTCCAACTCGGCCCCGCGACGTCGACGCGGCGGCTCATGAAGATCCATTTGCGTATCTTATCTCGGGCTCGTAGAGTCATAAGAAACCAGACCGTTTCTTGAGGAGCCGCGATGAGCACCGTCGCCGAGAAGGCACCGGCAGGGCTCGACCCGAAGGTCACGCGCACGGCGATGGCGATCATCGTCGGCGCGATCGCCGTCGTGTTCGACACGACGATCGTGAGCGTCGCGCTGCACCAGCTGGGCTCGGAGCTCGGTGCCGGCGTGGACACCATCCAGTGGGTGAGCACCGGCTACCTGCTGGCGATGTTCGTCGCCATCCCGATCGCCGGCTGGGCCCAGCAGCGGCTCGGCGGCAAGCGACTCTGGCTCGCGGCGCTGACCCTCTTCCTGGTCGGCTCGGTGCTCTGCGCCTGCGCCTGGAACGCCCCGAGCCTGATCGCCTTCCGGGTCGTCCAGGGTCTCGGCGGCGGCGTGATGATGCCGCTGATGATCACCCTGATCATGCAGGCCGCCCACGGCCAGAACGTCGGCAGGCTGATGGCGACCGTCAGCCTGCCCGTCGCGCTCGGCCCCATCATCGGGCCGGTCCTCGGCGGGGTGATCCTGCACTGGCTGGACTGGCGCTGGCTCTTCCTCGTCAACGTGCCGCTGTGCCTCGCGGGACTGGTCGCCGCCTACCGGACCCTCGAGCCGGATGGCCCGCTCGCCCGGGTCCGGCTCGACTGGGTCGGCCTCCTGTTGGTGGCCCCTGCCGTCGTCGGACTCATCTACGGCCTGTCGAACGTCGCCGACGGCGGCTTCGGTCAGCCGTCGGTCCTGGTGCCGCTCCTCCTCGGCGCGGTCCTGCTCGCCGGGTTCGTCGGATGGGCCGTACGGCGAGGAGGCAGGGCACTCGTCGACATCCGCCTCTTCGCCCACCGGCCGCTCACCGCGGCGTCCCTGTTGATGTTCCTGACCGGGGCGGTGCTGTACGGCGCGATGCTCCTGCTCCCGCTCTACTACCAGCAGATGCGCGGTGCGGACGCGCTCGGCGCCGGCCTGCTGCTCGTCCCGCAGGGCGTCGGCGCGTTGCTCTCGCGCCCGCTCGGCGGTCGACTGACCGACCAGATCGGGCCGCGCTGGGTCGCGGTCGGCGGGTTCCTGGTGGTGGCCGCGGCCACCGCGCCGTTCGGCACGGCCGATGCACTCACCAGCTACTGGCTGTTGGGCACCGCGCTGTTCGTGCGCGGAATCGGCATGGGCGCGCTGATGGTGCCGATGATGTCCGCCGCCTACGTCGGCCTCGACCGGGCCGAGGTGCCGGACGCCAGCATCATCACCCGGGTGGCCCAGCAGCTCGGCGGCTCGTTCGGGGTAGCGCTGCTCGCGGTCATCCTCCAGCACGCCGCCGCCGGCGCAGGCCTGGCCGCAGGCTTCGATCGGGCGTTCTGGTGGGCCACCGGGTTCGGCCTGGCGGCGGCCGGACTGGCCCTGCTGCTCCCCACCCGCACGGCGGCCTAAGTACGCTTCTCGACATGTCTGTGCCGCTCGTCGAGATCGTCCGCTCCGGCTTCGTGGAGGGCCGCCACCACGGCTCGGTGGTCGCCCTGGCCGCCGACGGATCGGTGGAGTGGTCGCTCGGCGACGTGACGGCTCCGATGCTGCCACGCTCGGCGAACAAGCCGCTCCAGGCGCTCGCGATGCTCGGGCTCGGTCTCGACCTGCCGCCCGAGCTGCTGGCACTGGCCTGCTCCTCGCACAGCGGGGAGCAGATCCACCTCGACGGCGTACGCCGGATCCTCTCCGAGGCCGGCCTCGCCGAGATGGCACTGGGCAACGTGCCCGACTATCCGCTCGACCCCGAGGTCAAGGAGGCCTGGATCCGGGCCGGTGGCGAGCCGACCAAGCTCGCCCAATGCTGCTCCGGCAAGCACGCCGCCATGGTCGCCACCTGCGTCGCGCGCGACTGGCAGCTCTCCGGCTACTTCGAGACCGACCACCCGCTCCAGCTCGGCATCCAGCGCCGCTTCGAGGCGCTCACCGGCGAGCCGGCCCAGGTCGCCGTCGACGGCTGCGGTGCGCCGGTGCTCTCCGCCTCGCTGGTCGGCCTGGCCCGCGGCTACCAGGTGCTCGCCCTGGCGACCGATGGCGACGCGTGGCGGGTCGCCGAGGCGATCCGTCGCCATCCCGAGCTGGTCTCGGGCACCACCCGCGACGAGTTCCGCCTGCTGCGGGCGGTCCCCGGAGCGATCGGGAAGTTCGGCGCCGAGGCGGTCTACGCGGTCGCGCTGCCCGACGGCCGTACGGTCGCACTCAAGATCGACGACGGCGGCGACCGCGCCCGCGCCGTGGTGATGGCTGCCGCCCTGGCCCGGCTCGGCGTCGACTCCGACGAGGTCGCGGCGACCGGCCGCCAGCCGGTCCACGGCGGCGGAGTCGTCGTCGGCGAGCTGCGCGCGACGATCGGGGCGGCGGCCTGATCGGGGCTCTTTACCCGTGTGACGCAGATCCCTGCTAGCAATGCTTGCAGCTTGCTAGCAATTGCAAGCATTGTGGTGCCCATGGTCAAGAGCCGGGTCGGCAACTCCGTTGCGTCGTTGGGGGAGTACCTCCACGAGCAGCGCATCAACGCGCAGCTGTCGCTACGCCAGCTCGCCGACCAGGCCGGTGTCTCCAATCCGTACCTGAGCCAGATCGAGCGCGGCCTGCGCAAGCCCTCCGCAGAGGTCCTGCAGCAGATCGCCAAGGCGTTGCGGATCTCCGCCGAGCAGGTCTACCTCCGGGCCGGGATCCTCGATCCCGGTGAGGACCGGAGCGGCTCGGTCGAGCTGGCGGTGATGGCAGACACCCGTTTGACGGAACGACAGAAGCGATCTCTGCTCGATGTCTACGCGTCGTTCCTCGCCCTCAACAATCGCGTCGCCGACGACGCGGAGACCCAAGGAGAAGTCTGATGCCGAAGCTCGAGCTGCCGAAGATCGAGATCCCGAAGGTGGAGCTGCCGAAGCTGGCCGACCTCAAGAAGGTCGAGCTGCCCAGGGTGGAGCTCCCGAAGCTGCCCCAGCTCCCCAAGGTGGAGCTGCCCAAGGTCGACCTCCCGAAGGTGGAGCTGCCGAAGTTCGCGAACCTCCGCAAGATCGACCTCAAGAAGATCGAGCTGCCCAAGGTCGAGCTGCCCAGCGTCGCCGAGGTGCGGTCGATGGTGACCTCGCTCGACGCCAAGACCGTCGTCGCGAAGCTGCGTGGCCAGAAGGCCGCGCCCGCGGCCGCCAAGCCCGCTGCCGCTGCGGCCAAGCCGACGGCCGCCAAGAAGGCGCCGGCCACCAAGACCACGGCCAAGAAGGCCCCGGCGACCAAGCCCGCCACCGCGCCCGCGGCGAAGAAGGCCCCCGCCAAGAAGGCTCCCGCGAAGAAGGCCCCGGCGGCCAAGAAGGCGCCCGCGCCCAAGCAGGCCTGACCGGGTGGGCTGACACCGAGCATCACCACCGAAGGCCCCGCGAGCGCTCACCGCTCGCGGGGCCTTCGCGTACGCCGTGGCGTACGCGGCGGTTACGCTAGGTGCCATGGGCGGAGTCTTCGCGGTGCAGAACACCATCATGCTGGTGGTCAACCTGGCGATCCTGGCCGTCACGATCTTCGCGTTCGTGAGCAGCCTGTTGTTCTCCGCCGAGGCCTACCGCGCCGCGAACAAGTGGAGCAAGCAGGCCTGGACGATCGTCCTCGGCCTCGCCGTGGTGCTGCAGTTCGTCCCGGTCGGCGGGATGATCATCCAGCTCGCGATGCTGATCGCGGCGCTGGTCTTCCTCGCCGACGTGCGGCCCGCGCTCAACTCGCTGACGCGCCGCCGCTGACGCTCGACGGTCCCTAGACCGTACGTCCGAAGTCGTCCTCGAGGCGGACGATGTCGTCCTCGCCGGTGTAGGCGCCGCGCTGGACCTCGATGACGATGAGCGGTTCGTCGGTCGCGTTGACGATGCGGTGCGGGACGCCGATCGCGACGTCGACGCACTCGCCCGGACCGGTGACGATCGTCTCGCCGTCGATGACCGAGGAGGCGGTGCCGCTGACCACGACCCAGTGCTCGGCGCGGTGGGCGTGGGTCTGGTACGACAGCCGTGAGTGCGGCAGCACCTCGATCTGCTTGACCTTGTAGCCCTCGCCCTCGTCGAGCACCTTCCAGCTGCCCCAGGGGCGGGTCTCCGACTCACCGATCACGTGCAGCGACCCTCCTCGAGGCGACCTTCACTCAGCGGCCAGGGTAGTCGTCGCCGGCCGCCTGTCGAGCCTCCCATGCGGAGGCGACCATGGCGCGCAGGTCGTGTCGCATGCTCCAGTCCAGGTCGCGGGCGGCGAGCTCGCCGGTGGCCACGATCCGGGCCGGGTCGCCCGGGCGCCGGGCGTGGATCTCGGGGGTGAAGTCGATGCCGGTGACCTCGCGGATGGTGTCCATGATCTGGCGCACGCTGACGCCGTCGCCCGAGCCGAGGTTGTAGACCGGCTCGAGGGTCTCGCCGGCGGCGAGCTTGCGGGCCGCGGCGACGTGGGACAGGGCCAGGTCGGCGACGTGGACGTAGTCGCGCACGCAGGTGCCGTCGGGGGTGTCGTAGTCGTCGCCGTTGATCCGCGGGGTGCGGCCGTTGGCGAGCGCCTCGAAGACCAGGGGGAAGAGGTTGTGCGGGCTGGTGTCGTACAGCGACGGCGTGCCGGAGCCGACCACGTTGAAGTAGCGCAGGCTGGTGTGTCGCAGGCCGTGCGCGCGGGCGACGTCGGCGATCAGCCACTCGCCGACCAGCTTGCTCTCGCCGTACGGGCTCTCGGGGTTGGTCGGCGTCTCCTCGGTGACCAGGTCGACGTCGGGGGTGCCGAACGTGGCGGCGCTGCTCGAGAACACCAGGTTGTCCACCTCTGCCTCGAGCATCGCCTCGAGCAGGGTGGCGGTGCCCTGGACGTTCTGCGCGTAGGTGTGCAGGGGGCGCTGGACGCTGACGCCGGCGTACTTGAAGCCCGCGAGGTGGATGACGCCGGTGACGTCGTGCTCCCGCAGCGCCGCCTCGACGGCGGCGCGATCGAGCAGGGTGGCCCGGATGAACGGCACGTCGGACGGCACGAAGCGTTCGAAGCCCGAGGAGAGGTCGTCGATGACGACCGGGTCCATCTGTGCCTCGTGCAGTGCCGCGACGACGTGCGAGCCGATGTATCCAGCGCCTCCGGTGACCAACCAACTCATGACGTGGAGCATAGGGGAGCGCGGTGAAGCGCGGTTAGGGTGGAACGCGTGCCGTACGCGCTCCTCGCCTTCGTGCTCGCCCTGTCGGGCGCGTTGGAGGGTGCGCCCGCGCACGCTCGGACAGCGTCGCCGGACGGCGCCGAGCCGCTGGCCGGCCGGACCGTGGTGATCGATCCCGGGCACCAGCTGGGCAACGGCCGTCACCTGGCCCGGATCGACCGGAGCGTGTGGATCGGCACCGGACGCAAGCCGTGCAACACCACCGGGACGGCGACCGATGCCGGCTTCCCCGAGTCGACCTTCACCTGGCGCGTGGCCCGTCGGATGGAGCGCCGCCTGGCGGACCTCGGCGCACGGGTGGTCATGACCCGCGACACGAACAGCGAGGCCGCGTGGGGGCCGTGCGTGGACACCCGCGGCCGACGCGGCAACACGGCACATGCCGACCTCAAGATCAGCATCCACGGCGACGGCAGCTACGCCCCCGGAGCGCACGGCTTCCATGTGATCTACGCACCGCGCCGGGGGATCACCGCCGACACCTACCGCGTCTCGCGCGCCCTCGCCCTGGACACCCGCACCGCGATGCAGGCGGCGGGCTTCCCACGCGCCACGTACATCGCCGGCGGCGACGGGCTCGATGAGCGTTCCGACCTCGGCACCCTGAACCTCTCGCAGATGGCGACGGTGATGGTCGAGTGCGGCAACATGCGCGATCGGAGTGATGCGGTCCGGATGACCTCGGCACGGGGCCAGGACCGCTACGCCACCGCACTGGTGCATGCCGCCCGTCGCTACCTGGCGCAGCACCCTGGACGCTAGCGCCTAGGCTCGCGGCATGAGGACGCTCTTCGGCGACGGCACCTGGGACTGGCCCGAGGGGCCCTGGCTGCGGGTCAACTTCGTCACCAGCGTGGATGGCTCGGCCCAGGGCAGCGACGGCCGCAGCGGCACGATCAACAACGACGTGGACGTCGAGGTCTTCCACGCGCTGCGCGACACGGCCGACGTGATCCTGGTCGGTGCCGGCACGGCCCGTGCCGAGGAGTACAAGCCCTCCCGGACCGCGATGGTGGTCGTCGGGCACGACCTGCCGGTGCTGCTGGAGGGCGCCGACAACGTACGGCTGGCGTCGGGGCCGCTGCCGGACCTCATCGACGGGATCCATGCGGAGGGGCACCGCCGGATCCTGTGCGAGGGCGGCCCGACGCTCCTCGCCGGGCTGCTGGACGCGGGCCTGGTCGACGAGCTCTGCCTCACGACCACCCCGCACCTCGTCGGGGGAGCCGGCAAGCGGATCGTCGACGCCAAGGGAATCGGCAACCGCGGACTGGACGTACCGCTCACGCTGTCTTCCCTGGTGGAGAAGGACGGGACGCTGCTCGCGCGTTGGCTAGTCTCCCGGGCGTGAGCGACGACCTGCTGATCGAGCGACGCGACGCTGTCGTCTCCGTGACCTTCAACCGTCCGGAGAGGTTCAACGCCTTCACCCGCGAGATGTACCTCGAGCTGCGCGAGCTCTTCCTCGACGTCGCCACCGACGAGGACGTGAAGGTGGTGGTGCTGCGCGGCACCGGCGGCAAGGCGTTCGCGGCCGGCAACGACATCGAGGACTTCCTCGCCCAGGACCAGGTGCCGTACGAGGCCGAGATCCGCTCCATGTTCGATGCGCTCTTCGCGCTGCCGCAGGTGACGATCGCCGCGATCGACGGCGCCTGCGTCGGCGGTGGCCTGGCCATCGCCACGCATTGCGACATCCGGATCGCGACGCCGCACTCGCGCTTCGGCTACCCGATCGCCAAGACGCTCGGCAACGCGCTCTCCTCGCCCGTGCTGTTCCGCTGCGCCGCCGTCTTCGGGGAGGCGGTCACCCGCGAGATGCTGCTGACCGCGCGGCTGCAGTCGGCCGAGCGGGCGTACGGCGTGGGCGCGCTGACCGCCGTCACCGAACAGCTCGACGACACCCTGGCCGAGCTGGTCGCGCAGATCCTGCCGTTGTCGCGCGTCACGATCCGGACCACCAAGCTGCAGCTCGGCCTCCGGGCCGCCGCCATGGAGCCGCTCCCGGCGGGGGAGTACGACCTGCTCACCGAGGTCTACAACGGCCCCGACTTCGCCGAGGGGGTCGAGGCCTTCCTCGCGAAGCGCCGACCGAGCTTCGGTTGAGTCGTCACCTGTGGCGGGTCGAGTGGTCACTTCTTGCGCGGTGAGTGGTCGCGACGACCCGGTCGGCTAGCGTCCTGAGGGTGCAGGACGACCTGGGGGTGCCGTACGGCGGACCGCGCCCGGCCCGTCGGGTGGTCTCGCTCGTGCCGTCGCTGACCGAGGCGTTGGCGAGCGTGTCCGACGGTCGCCTCGTCGGGGCGACCCAGTGGTGCACCCACCCCACGGATCTGGCCGTGACGCGCGTCCGCGGGACGAAGAACCCCGACCTGCAGGCGATCGCCCGGCTCAGCCCCGATGTCGTGGTCGCCAACAAGGAGGAGAACCGCGAGCTCGATGTCGGCCGGCTCCGTGCCGCGGGGATCGAGGTGTGGGTGACCGACATCCGCACCGTGCCCGACGCGATCGCCTCGATGGGGCGACTCTTCGACGGCCTCGGCTGGGTGCGGCCGGGATGGCTGGCGACAGCGCGCCAGCTGTGGTGCGGCCCCGTGCCGCCGATCTCCCGGCGGGTGGCCGTGCCGATCTGGCGCGACCCGTGGATGGTGATCGGTGCGGACACCTTCACCGGGGATCTGCTGCGCCGGCTCGGCTGGGCCAACGTCTTCGCCGGCGCCGCGCTCAACCCGACCCGCGAGCGCTACCCGCACGTGGAGGCGGAGCGGATCGACGCGGCCGGTGCCGACGCCGTGCTGCTGCCCGACGAGCCGTACTCCTTCACCGCCGACGACGGGCCCGAGGCGTTCGCCAGCACGCCGACCGAGCTGATCAGCGGGCGACTGATCACGTGGTACGGGCCGAGTCTCGTCGAGGCGGCCGCGCTGGCGTGACGGCTCGGCCGGCAGCGCACTGCGACGCACTGCGACGAGAGCGCCGGCCGCGGCGATCCCACAGGCGGCCGCGCCGACGAGCCGCCCCGATGCGGCCTGGCAGCCGCGAGAGCTGACCCCTCGACCCGCAACAGGTGACCTCTCGGGCTAGACGTTGCGGCGGTACGCGCCGCCGACCTCGAAGAACGCCTCGGTGACCTGGCCCAGCGTGCACACCCGGGCCGCGTCCATGAGCACCGCGAAGACGTTCTCCCCGGTCGTCGCGGCGTCCTTCAGCCGGGCGAGCGCGGCTGCTGACTCCTCGGTGTGAGCCTCGTGGAAGGCGCGCAACCGCCGCAGCTGGGAGGACTTCTCCTCGTCGGTGCCGCGGGCCAGCTCGAGGTGCGCCTCCACCGGCGCCGCGTCCGGGTTGCGGAACGTGTTGACCCCGACGATGGGCAGGGAGCCGTCGTGCTTGCGGTGCTCGTAGAGCATCGACTCGTCCTGGATCCGGCCGCGCTGGTAGCCGGTCTCCATCGCGCCCAGCACCCCGCCGCGCTCGCTGATCCGGTCGAACTCGGCGAGCACCGCCTCCTCGACCAGATCGGTCAGCTCGTCGACGACGTACGAGCCCTGCAGGGGGTTCTCGTTCGTCGCGAGTCCCCACTCGCGGTTGATCACGAGCTGGATCGCGAGGGCCCGGCGCACCGACTCGGCCGAGGGCGTGGTGACGGCCTCGTCGTAGGCGTTGGTGTGCAGGCTGTTGGCGTTGTCGTAGATCGCGCAGAGCGCCTGCAGCGTGGTGCGGATGTCGTTGAACGCCATCTCCTGCGCGTGCAGGCTGCGGCCGCTCGTCTGGACGTGGTACTTCAGCTTCTGGCTGCGCTCGCTGGCGCCGTACCGCTCCCGCATCGCCACCGCCCAGATCCTGCGCGCGACCCGGCCGATGACGGTGTACTCGGGGTCCATCCCGTTGCTGAAGAAGAACGACAGGTTGGGGGCGAAGTCGTCGATCCGCATCCCGCGGGCGAGGTAGGCCTCGACGTACGTGAAGCCGTTGGCGAGGGTGAAGGCGAGCTGGCTGATCGGGTTCGCCCCGGCCTCGGCGATGTGATAGCCGGAGATCGAGACCGAGTAGAAGTTGCGGACCTGGTTCGCGATGAACCACTCCTGGATGTCGGCCATGCAGCGCAACGAGAACTCCGTGGAGAACAGGCAGGTGTTCTGGCCCTGGTCCTCCTTGAGGATGTCGGCCTGGACCGTGCCGCGGACGGTGCTGAGCGCCGTCGCCGGGTCGATGCCGCGCTCGTCGGCCTGGTCGAGGACGGTGGTGAGGAAGTAGGCGAGGATCGTCGGCGCGGGCCCGTTGATCGTCATGCTCACGCTGGTCGAGGGCGCGAGCAGGTCGAAGCCGTCGTAGAGCGCCTTCATGTCGTCCAGCGTCGCGATGCTCACTCCGGACGTGCCGACCTTGCCGTAGATGTCGGGTCGCTCGTCGGGGTCGCGGCCGTAGAGCGTGACGGAGTCGAAGGCGGTGGAAAGACGAGCTGCTCCACCACCGCTCTCGGTCAGCAGCTTGAAGCGCCGGTTGGTCCGGAACGGGTCGCCCTCGCCGGCGAACATCCGCGCGGGATCCTCGTCGGCACGCTTGAACGGGAAGACGCCCGCCGTGAACGGGAAGGCGCCAGGCAGGTTCTCGCGGCGCCAGAACCGCACCAGCTCGCCGTGGTCCTGCGTCCGCGGGAGAGCCACCCGCGGCACCCGGGTGCCGCTGAGGGAGATCCGGCCCGCGTCGGCGGCGTACTCCTCGACGGTCTTGGGCCAGGAGTCGATCCGGTCCTGCAGGTCGGCCGGCAGGGTCTCGATACACTCGCCGGCGCTCGCCACCCGCCCAGCGAGATCGCTGGTCGGGTGCGTCGCGAGGGACGAGTGGCGCGTATCGAGACCGGGCGACTCCAGGCCCCGGAGCCTCGAGACCACGACGTCGAAGGCCTGCGCCGTCCGGGCCACCTCCGCGAGCCGCTCGGTCTCGGCGTGATAGGCCCGTACGGTCTCGGTGATCTCGGCGAGGTAGCGCACCCGGTCGCCGGGCAGCACCGGGCGGATGCCGCTGGAGTGGCGCACGCTCACCGGCGCGAGTGCGCCGGGCTCCTCGACCGGCAGGCCGCGCTCGGCCAGCAGCCCCCTCAGATGCTGGTAGAGCGCTGTCACGCCGTCATCCCCGAAGGTGGCGGCCGAGGTGCCGAAGACCGGCATCTCCTCGGGCGTCCGGTCGAACGCCTCGCGGTTGCGGACCAGCTGGCGTCCGACGTCGCGCAGCGCGTCGAGGGCGCCACGGCGCTCGAACTTGTTGATCGCCACCACGTCGGCGAAGTCGAGCATGTCGATCTTCTCCAGCTGCGAGGCGGCGCCGAACTCCGGCGTCATCACGTAGAGGCTGGCATCGACGAACGGCACGATGGCCGCGTCCCCCTGCCCGATGCCCGGCGTCTCCACGATCACCAGGTCGAAGCCGGCCGATCGCACGGTGTCGATCACGTCGCTCAGGTGCTCGGGCACCTCGTGCGCGCCCCGCGTGGCGATCGAGCGGTAGAAGATGGGCGACTCGCCCGAGCCCGCCCGGTCGAGCACCGTCATCCGGATCCGGTCGCCCAGGAGCGC
Organism: Nocardioides sp. JCM 18998; assembly: GCF_055391535.1. Taxonomy (NCBI): domain Bacteria; kingdom Bacillati; phylum Actinomycetota; class Actinomycetes; order Propionibacteriales; family Nocardioidaceae; genus Nocardioides; species Nocardioides sp. JCM 18998. Next base: position 723,508 of record NZ_AP043886.1, on the reverse strand, counting down.
TCCGCCACCGCGGCGCCGGGTCGGGTCGATCGCGAGCACGGCCACGCGCAGCCGGTCGGCCTGGTCGAGGCGAAGGCGGCGCAGCAGCTCATCGGTGAGCGAGGACTTGCCGGAGCCGCCGGTGCCGGTGATGCCGAGCACGACCGCCCGGGTGGGGGTCTCGACAGGCTCGACCTCCGGGTCGGCCTGCGGGTGCTGGGCCTGCGGGTGCTCGGCCTCGGGCAGTCGGCCCTGCTCGGCCGCGGTGATCGCCCGCGCGAGCGCGAGCCGGTCGCCTGCCCGTACGGCCTCGAGGTCGGCGGGCCGGTCGGCGAGCAGATCGTGGTCGAGCTCGGCGACCACGCTGTTGATCATCCCGGCGAGACCCAGGCGCTGGCCGTCCTCGGGGGAGAAGATGCTGACGCCGGACTCCCGCAGCCGGGCGATCTCGGCGGGGATGATCACGCCGCCCCCGCCACCGTAGACCTTGATGTGGCCGGCGCCGCGCTCGCGGAGCGTCGCCACGAGGTACTCGAAGTACTCGACGTGGCCGCCCTGGTAGGAGGAGACGGCGATCCCGTGAGCGTCCTCCTCGATCGCGGCATCGACGACCTCGGCGACCGAGCGGTTGTGGCCGAGGTGGATCACCTCGCAGCCCTGCGACTGGAAGATCCGACGCATGATGTTGATCGCGGCGTCGTGGCCGTCGAAGAGCGCGCTCGCGGTGACCACGCGGACGTGGTTCCGTGGCGTGTGCAGATCGGCCATGACGTGCCTCCAGAGTTGGCAGGATGTCCTCGTCATCGTCGATGCTAGGACATCCAGGTATTGATGTCGATGGATGGCACTGGTAGAGAGTGACCTCCGGGCCGTCGGGACCCGCGGCCACCGGCCGGGTTGGGTGCATCGGTCAGGATGGTGACGAGCGCCGGCGTTCCGCGACCGGGGCGAGCCGAGAAGGATGTGGAGCATGAGCGACCCGGAACAGGGATCGCCCGCGGCGCTGACGAACGCCTCCCGACTGGTGACGGAGGCGGGGATCGACCCGCACAGCGCGGCCCTCTCGGAGGCCGCCCACGAGGTGGGCCAGCTCCTGATGCCCTATCGGTTCGGGCTCGAGGAGATGCTGACGAAGATCAACATCCTGCGTGAGGAGCTGAGCTTCCGGCCCGACGGGAGCCCCATCGAGCACGTCAGCTCCCGGCTCAAGTCGATCGACAGCCTCCGGCAGAAGGCCGAGCGGCTCGGCTGCGAGTTCACGCCCGACGCGATCCACCACCAGATCTTCGACGTCGCCGGCATCCGGATCGTGTGCAGCTTCATCGAGGACGCCTACTGGGTCCTGTCGATGCTCACCAGTCAACCCGACGTCAAGGTCATCGAGATCAAGGACTACATCGCGCACCCGAAGCCCAACGGCTATCGGAGCCTGCACGCGATCGTCCAGATCCCGGTCTTCCTCTCCGACTCGATGCGCGACGTCTGCGTCGAGCTGCAGGTCCGGACCGTGGCGATGGACTTCTGGGCCAGCGTCGAGCACAAGATCTACTACAAGTTCCGTCAGGAGATCCCGCTCCAGCTCGGCGGCGAGCTCGCCGATGCGGCCAAGGTCGCGCACGACCTCGACCAGCGGATGAGCGACCTGCGCGAGTCGCTGCGCGGCGTCGGCGCGGCGATCCCGGGCCAGAGCTAGCCGACCGGGTCGCCGGCCGCCGCCCGCAGCGCGGTGAGCCGCCCACTCAGGTCCAGCACCTCGTCGGCGTCGAGTCCGGGCTGGGCGAAGACCTGCTCGTTGAGGCCGATCGTGGCCCGCTCGACCAGGCCGCGTCCCTCAGCGGTGATCGAGGCCAGCACGACCCGGCGGTCCTGCTCGCCGCGGGAGCGGGTGACGTACCCCTGCCTCTCGAGCCGGTCGACCGCGGAGGTGACGCTCGTCGGATGGACCTGGAGCAGTGAGCCCAGCTTCGTCATCGGGAGCGCGCCCTCCCGGGTGAAGGCCAGCAGCCGCAGGACCTCGTAGCGGGCGAACGTGACGTCGAGCGGGCGCAGTACGGCGTCGATCCGCTCCATCAGGAGCTGGTGCACCCGTACGACGGACGTCACCAGGGCCATTCCGTCAGCGGCCTCGGCCCAGCCGTGGGCGACCCACTGGCGGTGGGCCTCGCTGATCGGATCGGACATGCGCATGATGCTAGGGGCAGCGGGTACGACGACGTCCGAATCCCGCTCGCACCGTGGACGGCAGGGCCGGTAGCGTCACGCCGTGACCCCCACCCGCTCGCTGCCCCTGATCGCCGTCGCCGTGACCCTCGTGCTGTGGGCCTCGGCGTTCGTCGCGATCCGTGACCTCGCCGACGAGGTCCGGCCGGGGGCGCTCGCGCTGGGACGCCTCGCCGTCGGTGCGCTGTGCCTGACCGTGGTGGCGCTGCGCCGCCGGGCGGTCCTGGTCCGGCCCGCCACCGGCGACTGGTGGCGCCTCGTCGCGATCGGCGTGCTCTGGTACGCGCTCTACATGGTCGCCCTCAACGCCGGGGAGCGACGGATCGACGCCGGCACCTCGGCGATGCTCATCCAGCTCTCCCCGATCCTGATCGCGGTGCTCGCCGCGATCTTCCTCGGCGAGCGCTTCACCCGCTGGATCGTCCTCGGCCTGGCCCTGGCCTTCGCCGGCGTCGTCGTGATCAGCCTCGCCGGTCACGGCGGCGACGGTGGGCGCGACATCCTGGGCGTGCTGCTCTGCTTGGTCTCGGCGGTCGCCTACTCGATCTCGGTGATCCTGCAGAAGCCGCTGATGAGCCGGCTCGCCTCGGTGCAGGTGACCTGGCTGGCATGCACGATCGGTGCGATCGTCTGCCTGCCGTTCGCCGGCCAGCTCGTCACCGACCTGCGCGGCGCGCCGCTCTCGGCGACGCTGTGGGTGATCTATCTGGGCATCTTCCCGACGGCGATCGCGTTCACCACCTACGGGTACGCGCTCAGCCACATGAACGCCTCGTCGCTGGGGATCACCACCTACCTGGTGCCGGTGATCACCGTGCTGCTCGCCTGGGCCTGGCTGGGCGAGACGCCTCCGGGCCTGGCGTACGTCGGCGGTGCGCTGGCGCTACTCGGCGTCGCGGTCAGCCGGCGTCGCGTCGCCTGAGGCCGCCTCGGCGCCCGGCCTGGCGTCGCGCTCGAGCCAGCCGCGGAACGCCTCCAGGTTGGCGGTCGACTCCCCGCGCAGCCTGCGCCACTCCCACTCCTTGCGGATCGAGGAGGCGAAGCCGAGCTCGAGGATCGTGTTGAACGACTCGTCGGCATAGGTGAGCACCGAGCCGAGCAGCCGGTCGAGCTCGTCGGGCGTGACCAGGGCGAGCGGCAGCCGCGCGTCGAGGTAGATGTCGCCGAGGCGGTCGAGGGCGAACGCCACCGCGTACAGCTTGAGGTTCCGCTCGAGCAGCCAGCGGTAGACACCCTCGAAGTTCTCGTCGGGCCGGCGGCACACGAAGGCGTGCACGCCGAGCGCGTGCGGACCGAGGTCGAGCCGTACGGGGGTCTGCAGCTTCTTCTCGCCCGGCAGCGCGAAGGACCAGCTGTCGCCGGCCCGGGTCCACTCGATCTCGTTGGCCCGCAGCCACGCCTCGATCAGCTGGGCGCTCTCCTGCTCGCCGTTCGTCTCGCTCATGCCCGCACCAGCTCCCGTGCCCGCTCGTAGACCTCCAGGGTGTGACGGGCGGTGGCCTCCCAGGAGAACTCGCGGGCGTGCATCAGCGCACCGAGCGCGAGCGACTCGCGCAGGTGGGGGTCGCCGATGACCCGGCCCAGCGCACCGGCCCAGGGCAGCGGCTCGTGCCCGTCGACGAGCAGCCCGCTGCGTCCGTCGCATACGGCCGTGGTCAGTCCGCCGACCGCTGCCGCGACCACCGGGGTGGCGCAGGCCTGCGCCTCGACGGCGACCAGACCGAACGACTCGTTGTAGGACGGCACCGCCACCAGGGTCGCCGCGGCGTACCACCGTCCGAGCTCGGCCTGCGAGACCGGCGGGACGAACCGCACCACGTCTGCGACGCCGAGCTCGCGAGCCAGGTCCGCGAGCGACTCGGGGTGGTCCAGGCCGCTGCCCGAGGGGCCGCCGACGATCGGCACGACCAGCCGTGGGCGCAGCGAGGGGTCACGCGCCAGCAGCACCGCGACCGCCCGCAGCAGCACGTCCGGTGCCTTGAGCGGCTGGATGCGGCCGGCGAAGAGCAGCACGATGGCGTCGGCGGGCAGGCCGACCGCGGCACGAGCCGCCGTCATCGACTGCGGCGCGAAGACGTCGAGGTCGACGCCGGGATGGACGACCTCGACCCGTCCAGGGTCGGCGTCGTAGAAGTTGATCAGCTGCTTGGCCTCGAGGTCGGTGTTCGCGATCAGCACGTCCGCGGCGGCCACGACCTGCTCCTCGCCGATCACCCGAGCGCTCGGCTCGGGGGAGTCGCCGTCGGCGAGCGCGTCGTTCTTCACCTTGGCCATGGTGTGCATCGAGTGCACCAACGGCACGCCCCAGCGATCGCGCGCCAGCGCGCCGACCTGGCCGGAGAGCCAGTAGTGGGAGTGCACGGCGTCGTAGTGCCCGATTGGGTGCGCTGCCTCGGCGCGCAGCACCTCGCGGGCGAACGTGCAGAGCTGGCCCGGCAGCTCGGCCTTGGTGAGTCCCTCGTACGGACCGGCGGGGATGTGCCGGACGACCACACCCTCGTACGCCTCCACCACCGCAGGCTGCTGCGAGGAGGTCGCTCTGGTGAAGATGTCGACCGCGACGCCCTGCAGGCCGAGCCGGCGGGCCAGCTCGAGCACGTACACGTTCATGCCGCCGGCGTCGCCGGTGCCGGGCTGGTCGAGTGGGGAGGTGTGCAGGCTGATCATCGCCACCCGCTTCATGCCCCACCGCCTCGTTCTCGGACCCAGCACCCCTGAGCCTCCGCAGCCTCAACCGCGCCAGTCTCCCGCATGTTCCCCAAACGCTTGGTTTTAGGCTGACCCCCATGACCCAGAAGACCGCCGTCGTCACCGGAGCCTCCAGCGGGATCGGCGCCGCGACGGCCCGTGCGCTCGCCGCTGCCGGTTACCACGTCTTCCTCGCCGCGCGCCGCGTCGAGCGGATCGAGATCCTGGCCCTGGAGATCGGCGGCACCTCGGTCCCGACGGACGTCACGGACCAGGAGTCGGTGGAGAGGCTCGCCGACGTGATCGGCGCCCACCTCGACGTCCTGGTCAACAACGCCGGCGGCGCGTTCGGTCTCGAACCGGTCGCCGGCGCGGACCTCGACGCGTGGAAGCGGATGTACGACATCAACGTCCTCGGCACGACCCGCGTGACCAAGGCGCTGCTGCCGGCCCTGATCGCCAGCGGCGCGGGCGCGATCGTCAACGTCGGCTCCACTGCCGGGCACATCGCGTACGAGGGCGGGGCGGGCTACAACGCCGCGAAGTTCGGCGAGCGGGCGGTCACCGAGGCGCTCCGCCTGGAGCTCTTCGACCAGCCCGTGCGGGTGATGGAGATCGACCCGGGCATGGTCCGCACGGACGAGTTCGCGAAGGTCCGCTTCGACGGCGACGAGGCGCGGGCGGCCGCCGTCTACGCCGGCGTCGCCGAGCCGCTGGTGGCCGAGGACGTCGCCGATGCGATCTCCTGGATGGTCACCCGCCCCGCGCACGTGAACATCGACAGCCTGGTGATCAAGCCGCGCGCCCAGGCGGCAGCACACAAGGTCCACCGCGAGGCCTGAGCCTGCGAAGGCCTCGAGCGGTGGAGGTCGAGCGAGCCCCGCGACCGACGAAGGAGGTCGCGACGGGCGGGTCGAGGCCTGGTGGTCGGGTTGAGCCTGCGAAGGCCTCGAGCGGTGGAGGTCGAGCGGCGGGCGGGTGGAGACCCGGCCGGTGCCCTTGCGGTGGTTACCAGGCGTTAACCCCGACGATTGCGCCCGCCAGTGTCAGCGGTGCCACACTGCAAAACGTGCAGACGATCGGACTCATCGGCGGTATGAGCTGGGAGAGCAGCGCCGCGTACTACGAGGGCCTCAACAAGGGTGTCCAGGCGCGGCTGGGCGGTCTCCACTCCGCCAAGATCGTGCTGGCCAGCGTCGACTTCGCGGAGGTGACGGCCTGCCAGCAGGCCGGCGACTGGGACCGGGCGGGCGCGATCCTTGCGCAGGCCGCCCAGGGCCTGGAGAAGGCCGGCGCCGACTTCATCCTGCTGTGCGCCACCACCTTCCACCAGGTCTACGACGCCGTCAGCGCGGCCGTCTCGATCCCGGTGATCCACCTCGCCGACGTGCTCGCCGCGAAGTGCAAGGAGCTCGGCATCACGACCGTCGGCTTCCTCTCGACGGCGTACACGATGGAGAACGAGTTCTTCGCCGAGCGGATCTCCGACCACGGCCTGGACGTCAACCTGCCGGACTCGCTGCACGTCGAGACCCTCGACTCGATCATCTACAACGAGCTGGTCTTCCGCACCGTCAACCCGAGCTCGCGTCGTCGCGTCGCGACCATCGTGGACGAGCTGTGGGACAGCGGTGCACAGGGCGTCATCCTCGGTGCCTCCGAGCTCTCGCTGCTGGTGCGTCCGGAGGACGTTGAGGTCCCCGTGCTCGACGTCATCACCGTGCACGTCGAGGCCGCGCTCGACCTCGCCTTCGCCGAGAGCGCGTAATCCGCTCCTCAGGCCGACGCTCGCCGTCGGCTCACTCGAGCAGCAGGTCGGCGATCCGGCGCAGGTCGGGTGTGAGGCCGTGCTCGTGGACCTGGCACGTCGTGCCGCACAGGTCGAAGTCGTAGACGAAGCCGTCGGGCCGCGGGCCTCGCGCAGCGGCGAGCCCCTCGGTGTCGACCTCGGAGACGAGGGCGCTCAGGGTGGACGCGCGCTGGTCGTCGCCGTCCAGGTCGACCTCGCCGCTGCGGGCGATGCCGGCGAAGCCACCTGTACGGCGCACCGCGACGATGCGGCTCACGACGCCCTCCCGGCAGGATCGACGCCGACCGTCTTCCAAGCGGCGGTGACCTCCGCGGCCCGGTCCCCGGCCGCTGCCACCGTCGCGGCCGCGAAGCCCGCGAAGTCGGTGTCGGCATCGACGTCGGGACCGGTGAGGGCGGCGTACCAGATCGCGCCGGCGCCGTCCCAGCTGTTGCCGCCGATCGCCATCGCCGCCAGGTAGAAGGCGCGGTTGGGGATGCCGGAGTTGGTGTGCACGCCGCCGTTGTCGTCGCCGGTGTCGACGTAGCCACCCATGTCATGGGCCTGCGGGTCCTTGCCCAGCTGCGGATCGTCGTACGCGGTGCCGGGATGGGCCATGTCGCGCAGAGCGCGGCCGCGTACGCCGGGCAGGAAGAGCCCCTCGCCGATGAGCCAGTCGGCCTGCTGCACGCCCTGCCCGAGCAGGCGCTGCTTCACGCAGGAGCCGAAGACGTCGGAGACGGACTCGTTGAGGGCGCCGGACTGCCCCGAGTACGTCAGCCCCGCGGTGCGCTCGGTGACCGCATGGGTGAGCTCGTGACCCAGTACGTCGATCGGCTGGGTGAACCGGCCGAACACCTGGCCGTCACCGTCGCCGAACACCAGCTGGGTGCCGTCCCAGTACGCGTTGTCGTAGCCCTGCTGGTAGTGGACCGACAGCGAGACCAGCGCCCCCTGGCCGTCGAACGAGGCCCGGTCGTAGACCTCGCGGTAGAGGTCCAGCGTGGCGGTGATCCCGGCGGCGGCCTCGTCGACGGCGGGGTCGCCCGAGGCGGGCTGGCCGGCCCTGCGGACCACGTCGCCGGGCAGATCGGCGCCGTTGTGGCAGGTGTGCACCACCCAGGCCGGAGCGTCGATCGCCGCTCGGGGGACCGGATGCGGGCCGGCCTCGCGGCGCGCCCTCAGGGCACGGTCGACGTCGGTCAGGTGCGGCTGGACCCGCTCGAGCAGGTAGGGCGGGATGAACTGGCAGACCCGAGGTGTCATGGCTCCAGCAAACACCCCGCCGCCGACGATTTCACCCGCTCTCGTGCACTCGCGGTCCAGCTCAGCCGAGGCGGGCCGGGAAGCCGCCGGTGGCGATCGGACCCCACGAGCACGGCGTGACCCGGATCAGCGACTTGCCCTGCCGCACCATCGCCTCGCGGTACTCCGCCCAGTCCGGGTGCTCGCCGGCGATGCAGCGGAAGTAGTCGACCAGCGGCTCGACGGACTCGGGGATGTCGAGCACCTCCGCGTCGCCGTCGACCTGCACCCAGGCGTCGTCCCAGTCGTCGGAGAGCACCAGCACCGAGGCCGTCGGCGTACGGCGGGCGTTGACCGCCTTCGCGCGATCCGGATACGTCGAGATGACCAGTCGGCCCTCCTGATCGACGCCACCGGAGACGGGCGACAGCTGGGGGCGACCGTCCGCACGCGTGGTCACGAGGACCATCCGGTGGCGGGGGCGGATGAACGCCAGGAGTTCATCGTGGCTCACACGGGTGTTCGTCGCGATCTTGGGCATAGGTGTGACGGTATGCGACAGAGCGGGTGACGGCGAGTGCGAGGAAACGTGCACGGGCGCGGGCCGAGAGCGAGGCGCAGCGCGTGGAGTCCGCACCCCTTGCACGCTCACGATGCGTGGTCAAGGGCCTCGCGCCGATATCCTGAGTGGGAATCCCAAAATCGCGAAAGTCGAGTGCTCACGCATGTCTGAAAGCAAGTTTGCCAACCTGCGCAACGTCGCCATCGTGGCGCACGTCGACCACGGCAAGACCACCCTCGTCGACGCCATGCTCCGGCAGGGCGGCGCCTTCAGCGCCCACGACCTGGAGTCCGCCGAGGACCGCGTCATGGACTCCGGTGACCTCGAGCGCGAGAAGGGCATCACCATCCTCGCGAAGAACACCGCGATCTTCTACAACGGTGAGCACGCGCCCGCCGGTGGCATGACCATCAACATCATCGACACCCCGGGCCACGCCGACTTCGGTGGCGAGGTCGAGCGCGGCCTGTCGATGGTCGACGGCATCGTGCTGCTCGTCGACGCCTCCGAGGGCCCGCTCCCGCAGACCCGCTTCGTGCTGCGCAAGGCGCTCAACGCCGACATGCCGGTCGTCCTGGTGATCAACAAGGTCGACCGCGGCGACGCGCGCATCGACGAGGTCACCGACGAGGTCTACGAGCTCTTCATGGACCTCCTCGACGACTCGCACGACCCCGACGCGATCAACTTCCCGATCGTCTACGCCTCGGGCAAGGCCGGCATCGCGTCGACCACCAAGCCGGAGAACGCGACGCTGCCCGAGGGCGACAACCTCGAGCCGCTCTTCAAGACGATCCTCGAGACCATCCCGGCACCGTCCTACACCGAGGGCGCGCCGCTCCAGGCCCACGTCACCAACCTCGACGCCTCGCCGTTCCTCGGTCGTCTCGCGCTGCTCCGCATCCACCAGGGCGAGCTCCGCAAGGGCCAGCAGGTGGCGTGGATGAAGGCCGACGGCACCACCAAGAACGTCAAGATCACCGAGCTGCTCGTCACCAAGGGCCTCAACCGCGAGCCCGGCGAGTACGCCGGCCCGGGCGACATCGTCGCCATCGCCGGCATCCCGGACATCATGATCGGCGAGACCATCGCCGACGCCGAGAACCCGATCGCGCTGCCGCTCATCACCGTCGATGAGCCGGCGATCTCGATGACCATCGGCACCAACACCTCGCCGCTCGTCGGCAAGGTCAAGGGCTCGAAGGTCACCGCCCGGATGGTCAAGGACCGCCTCGACTCCGAGCTCATCGGCAACGTGTCGCTCCGCGTCCTGCCGACCGACCGCCCGGACGCCTTCGAGGTCCAGGGCCGCGGCGAGCTGGCGCTGGCGATCCTCGTCGAGCAGATGCGTCGTGAGGGCTACGAGCTGACCATCGGCAAGCCGCAGGTCGTCACCAAGGAGGTCGACGGCAAGGTCCACGAGCCGCTCGAGCGCCTCACGGTCGACGCGCCGGAGGAGTTCCTCGGCGCCATCACCGAGCTCCTCGCGAACCGCAAGGGCCGCATGGAGAACATGACCAACCACGGCACCGGCTGGATCCGGATGGAGTTCGTCGTCCCGGCCCGCGGCCTGATCGGCTTCCGGACCGACTTCCTCACCGAGACCCGCGGCACCGGCATGTCGTCCTCGATCTCCGACGGCTTCATCCCGTGGGCCGGCGAGATCCGCGCCCGCAACAACGGCTCCCTGGTCGCCGACCGCTCCGGCGCCGTCACCGCGCACGCGATGACCTCGCTGCAGGAGCGCGGCACGCTGTTCGTGAAGCCGGGCACCGAGGTGTACGAGGGCATGATCGTCGGCGAGAACTCGCGCCAGGACGACATGGACGTCAACATCACCCGCGAGAAGCAGCAGACCAATATCCGCTCGGCCACGTCGGACAACTTCGAGAAGCTCACCCCGCCGAAGGAGCTCTCGCTCGAGCAGAGCCTGGAGTTCTGCCGCGACGACGAGTGCGTCGAGGTCACCCCGCAGACCGTCCGGATCCGCAAGGTCGTCCTGGACGCCAACGAGCGGGCGAAGTCCGCGTCGCGTCTGCGTAAGGCGAATAAGGGCTGAGGAGCTCGTACGAGGGCGCTGGTCGGGTTTCCGACCGGCGCCCTCGCCGCATTTCCGGGTCGCCCGCGCGGGCCGGGTCGGTCCGGTGGGCCGCCTGCGGCGGCCGGCCCGCCCGGTTCGCGCTGTGAGTGGGACCGCCGAGCGCGTCGCGCCCGGCATCCCTCGCGGGCATACGAGCGAAGTGGTTCGGAGAGACAGTGTGGCTCTTACGCTCGCAAGCGCCCGCTTCGGGCGCCGTTCGCGCCGTGCCCGGCGGTCCCCGGCGTGGTGGCGCACCGTTCGGTCCGTCCGCCACAGTCGAGGCGTCGCGTGTCCCGTCCCGCGGTGGTCAGTTCTGGACGACGGCGCCGGTGTCGAGGAGGCGGGTGATGTCGGTGGGGGCGAACCCGGATGACTCGAGGATCGCGCGGGTGTCCTGGCCGGGCTCGTGGATCTCGCCCGGTGCGAGGGCGGGCGTACGGGAGAAGACCGGGGCGACGCGGGGCGCGACGCCGTCGCGATAGGGCGCGAAGATGCCGCGGGCGAGGTTGTGCGGGTGCTGCGGCGCCTCCTCGAGCGAGAGCACCGGCGCGACGCAGGCATCGGTCGGGTCGAAGATCGCCGCCCACTCGTCGCGGGTCTTGGACCTGAAGGTCTCGGTCAGCGCGACGCGCATCTCGGGCCACCGCGCGATGTCGTACTGCTCGAAGGAGAGCCCGGTGCCGGCCATCAGCTCGGCGTAGAACTGGCCCTCGAGGGCACCCACCGCGACGTGCTTGCCGTCGGCGCACTCGTAGGTGTCGTAGAACGGCGTGCCGCCGTCCAGGAGGTTGGCCTCGCGGCGGTCGTGCCACAGGCCCTCGGCCCTCATGCCGTAGACCATCGTCATCAGGGACGCGGCGCCGTCCACCATGGCGGCGTCGACGACCTGCCCCTGGCCCGAGACGGTGCGCTCGTGCAGCGCGGCCAGGATGCCCATCACGAGGAAGAGCGTGCCGCCGCCGAAGTCGGCGACGAGGTTGAGGGCTTGACGGGGCTTCTCGTGCGAGCCGGTGGCGTGCAGGGCCCCGGTGAGGGCGGCGTACGTGATGTCGTGGCCGGCGCGCTCGGCCATCGGGCCGTCCTGGCCCCAGCCGGTCATCCGGCCGTACACGATGCGCGGATTGCGGGCGAGGCAGTCGTCGGGGCCGAGGCCGAGCCGCTCCATCACGCCCGGGCGCAGCCCCTCGACGACGACGTCGGCGGTCTCGATCAGGCTGAGCACCGCCTCGATGCCTGCGGGGTTCTTGAGGTCGACGGCGATGCTCGGGCGGCTGCGGCGCAGCACCGCGGCGTCCAGGCTTCCGGCCCTCGGCCGGTCGACCCGGATCACCTCGGCACCCAGCTCGGCGAGAAGGAGGCAGGCGTACGGACCCGGCCCGATGCCCGCGAACTCGATCACCCGCAGGCCGGCCAGGGGTCCACCGGAGAGTCCAGTCATGGAGGGCATCATGCCGAGAACTTGTTCTCACCGGTAGCGTCGTCCATGTGCTGAAGATCGGTTACAAGGCCTCGGCCGAGCAGTTCGGTCCCCGTGATCTGGTGGAGTACGCCGTCCTGGCGGAGGAGGTGGGGCTGGACAGCGTCTGGATCAGTGACCACTTCCAGCCGTGGCGGCACGAGGGCGGCCACGCGCCGCAGGCGCTGCCGTGGCTGGCCGCGGTGGGCGAGCGTACGTCCCGCGTCCTGCTCGGCACCTCGGTGCTGACGCCCACGTTCCGCTACAACCCCGCCGTGCTGGCCCAGGTCTTCGCGACCCTCGGCTCGCTCTACCCGGGCCGGATCGCGCTCGGCGTGGGCTCGGGTGAGGCGCTCAACGAGATCGCCGTCGGCTCGGTCCCCAACGAGGGGGAGTGGCCGGAGTTCAAGGAGCGCTCGGGCCGGCTGCGGGAGTCCATCCAGCTGATGCGCCGGCTGTGGACCGAGGACCGGGTGAGCTTCGAGGGCACCTACTACCGGACCAAGGACGCCACCGTCTACGACAAGCCGGGCGAGCCGATCCCGGTCTACATGGCCGCCGGTGGCCCGCAGATGGCCAAGAGCGTGGGCCGCCAGGCGGACGGCTTCATCTGCACCTCGGGCAAGGGCGAGGAGCTCTACTCCTCGCTGCTGAGCGCGCTCGGCGAGGGCGCCGACGCCGCGGGCCGCGACGTGGCCGGCATCGACAAGATGATCGAGATCAAGCTCTCCTACGCCCACACCCGCGAGGAGGCGCTGGAGAACACCCGCTTCTGGGGCGCCCTCGCCCTCACGCCTGAGCAGAAGCACTCGGTGCACGACCCCTCCGAGATGCAGGCGCTCGCCGACGCGCTCCCGATCGAGCAGGTCGCGAAGCGCTGGATCGTGGCGACGTCGGTCGAGGAGGTGCTCGCCGGGCTGAAGCCGTACGTCGACCAGGGCTTCGACCACCTGGTCTTCCACCCGCCGGGCGACGACCAGGCCGGCTTCCTGCGGGACTTCGCCGCCGAGGTCGTCCCGGCCATCCGCGCCCTGCGTTGAGAGGTCACCTTTCGCGTGTTGAGTGTCCGGTACGCCGGACGCTCAACCGCCGAGAGGTGACCTCTCAACGGGCTCAGAGGTCGAGCTTGTAGCCCAGCCCGCGCACCGTGACCAGGAACTTCGGCTCGCTCGGGTCCGGCTCGAGCTTGGCGCGCAGGCGCTTCACGTGCACGTCGAGGGTCTTGGTGTCGCCGACGTAGTCGGAGCCCCAGACCCGGTCGATGAGCTGGCCGCGGGTCAGCACCCGGCCGGGGTTGCGCAGGAACATCTCGAGCAGCTCGAACTCCTTGAGCGGCAGGCGCTGCTCGCTGCCCCCGACGGTGACGACGTGGCGCTCCACGTCCATCCGCACCGGGCCAGCCTCGAGCGTGGCCGGCGCCAGGTCCGGCTCGGCACCGCGGCGCAGGACGGCGCGGATGCGGGCGACCAGCTCACGCGGCGAGTACGGCTTGGTGACGTAGTCGTCGGCGCCGAGCTCGAGCCCGACCACCTTGTCGACCTCGTCGTCCTTGGCGCTGACCATGATCACCGGCACCGCGGAGGTGGTGCGGATCTGACGGCATACCTCGGTGCCCGAGATGCCCGGGAGCATCAGGTCGAGCAGCACGATGTCCGCGCCGTTGCGGTCGAACTCCTTGAGCGCGGTGTCCCCGTCGGCCGCGATCGCGACCTCGAATCCCTCCTTGCGCAGCATGTAGGAGAGCGCTTCGCTGTAGCTCTCCTCGTCCTCGACGACGAGTACCCGGGTCACGGGCGGTCCTCCTTGTAGGTAGGTGTAGACGAGCTGGCCACATGCTCTGCGCTGGGCAGGTGCTGCGGCAGGGTGAGGGTGAACGTCGAGCCCTGTCCCTCGACGGACCAGACGCGCACCTCGCCTCCATGGGTGGCGGCGACGTGCTTGACGATGGAGAGTCCGAGTCCCGTGCCGCCCGTGGAGCGGTGCCGGGCCGGGTCGACGCGGTAGAACCGCTCGAAGATGCGGTCGATCTCGTCCTGGGGGATGCCGATGCCCTGGTCGACGACCGAGATCTCGACCGAGCCCTGCTCGGCGCGGGTCGTCACCGAGACGGTGGAGCCCGGGTCGGAGTAGGCGACGGCGTTGGAGATGAGGTTGGCGACGGCGGCCAGCACCTGGTCCTCGTTGCCGAAGACCTGCAATCCTTCGAGCCCGCCGGTGTGGACGCTGATGCCCTTCTTGTCGGCGTCGATCGCGCTGGTGTCGACGGCGGTGCCGATCACCTCGTCGACGTCGACCGCCACCGGGGCCTCGAGCGGCTCGTCGCCCTGCAGGCGGGAGAGCTCGATGATCTGGAGGACCAGCTGGGTGAGCCGGTCGCTCTCGGTGAGCATGCGGCCCGCGAAGCGGCGTACGGCCTCGGGATCCTCGGCCGCCTCGGAGACGGCGTCCGCGAGCACCCGGATCGCCCCGACCGGGGTCTTGAGCTCGTGCGAGACGTTGGCGACGAAGTCGCGGCGCACGGCCTCGACACGGCGCTCCCGGGTGCGGTCCTCGACCAGCGCCAGCACCAGCCGCGAGCCCAGCGGGGCCACCCGGGCGGTGACGTGGCGGGGCGGGACGCCCGGTCGGCTCATCACCAGCTCGGTCTCGCGGATCTGGCCGTCGCGGCGGACCTGGTGGACCAGGTCGGCGAGCTCGGCCGAGAGCAGTGAGGTGCCGCGGACCAGGCCGAGCGCGTACGCCGGGGCCGATGCCTTGAGCACGGTGTCGTCGTCGTCGACCACCACGGCGCTCGAGCGCAGCACGGACAAGACGGTGGCGACCTCGGGCGGGACCACCGGCTCCTCGATCAGCGGAAGGTGGCGCTGCCGGTCCTGGCTCACGTGCCAGGCGATCATCCCGGATGCGGCGACAACGGCCCCGAGGAGGGCGGCGAGGAACGCTTGGGTCGTCGGATCCACAGGGATAGGGTAAGGCTCGGCTTCACCGGGTATTCGCGATCTGGACGCCCGAGCCGGGAACGTTCATGCACGGTTCACCCATTAGCCCCGGCTCTTCATCTATCCTGCGTAGGCTCGTGGACATGCGCTCCTTGTTCCACGACCAGCTCGACGGCATCTTCGGCGATCTCGCGGAGATCTGCCGCAAGGTCGAGACGGCAGTCCGGCTGGCGACCGCGGCCCTCCTCGAGGGTCGCGCCGACATCGCCGAGCAGGTGATCAGCGGCGATGCCGAGATCGACGAGGCCCGCGAGCGGGTCGAGGAGACGGCGCTCCAGGTGCTGTCGCTGCAGGCCCCCGTCGCCGGCGACCTGCGTACGGTCGTCGCCGCGCTGCGGATGGTCAGCGAGCTCGAGCGGATGGGCGACCTCGCCGTCCACGTCGCGAAGATCGCCCGCCTGCGCACCCCCAACTGTGCGGTCCCGGACGAGGCCCGGGGCACCGTCGCCCGGATGGCCGAGGTCGCCGAGGACATGGTCTCGCGGGTCGCCGACATCATCGACCAGCGCGACGTCGAGCAGGCCGCGGCGGTCCGCAGGGACGACGCGGAGATGGACGAGCTGCGTCGCGCGACCTTCACCCAGCTGCTGGGCAACGACTGGACCGGCGGTGTCGAGGCGGCCGTCGACCTCGCCCTGCTGGGTCGCTACTACGAGCGGATCGCCGACCACGCGGTCTCGGTCGCCGGTCGGGTGGTCTTCGTCGTCACCGGCCAGTCCCGCATCACCGCCTGAGCCTGACGGCGCGTCGCCCGCGTTGTCGTCGCGCGCGTCATCTCAGGCAGTGGCTCAGCGACGGGACGGGACGGCGGACGGTACCGCCGCAGGGGCGCTGCGTAAGCAACGCGCCGGACGAAGTCCGCTGCGCGGGGCGACGCCTGCCCCAAGGCGTGTGCCGGGCGCCGGCACGGCGCGACTCAGGCGTCAAACAGCACGAGCCCGCCCGGAGATGAATCTCGGGGCGGGCTCAGTTGCGTGCGGGTGGTGTTACTGCTTGCCCTGGTTCGCGACGGCGAGGGCGGCGGCAGCGGCGGCCTCGGGGTCGAGGTACTCACCACCGGCGACGGTCGGCTTGAGCTCGTCGTCGAGGCGGTAGACCAGCGGCTGCGCGGTCGGGATGTTGAGCGCGGCGATGTCGTCGTCCGAGATGCCGTCGAGGTGCTTCACCAGTGCGCGCAGGCTGTTGCCGTGTGCGGTGACGAGGACCGTGTTGCCGGCCTGCAGGTCGGGGACGATCTCCTGCTCCCAGTAGGGGACCAGGCGCGCGACGACGTCCTTGAGGCACTCGGTGCGCGGCACCTCGATGCCGGCGTAGCGGACGTCGCCGACCTGGGAGAACTCGTCGTCGTCGGCCAGGACCGGCGGCGGGACGTCGTACGAGCGGCGCCACAGGTTGAACTGCTCCTCGCCGAACTTCTGCAGCGTCTCGGACTTGTTCTTGCCCTGCAGCGCGCCGTAGTGACGCTCGTTGAGGCGCCAGTCGCGCTTCACCGGGATCCAGTGACGGTCGGCCTCGTCGAGCGCGATCGCGGCGGTGTTGATCGCGCGGCGCAGCAGCGAGGTGTGCAGCACGTCGGGTAGCTCGAGGGTGCCCGCGGCGGCCGCCTCGGCGAGCAGCCTGCCGCCGTTGACGGCCTCGGTGCGGCCCTTCTCGGTCAGCGCGACGTCGACCCAGCCGGTGGAGAGGTTGAGCGCGTTCCACTCGCTCTCGCCGTGGCGGAGCAGGATCAGCGTGGCGGCCATTACTCGGCGGACCGGGTCGGGTCGGGGAACGTGCAGTCGTACGGGGCGCTGGCGTCGGTGGACGCCTCGGCGTCGGCGGCGTCGCTCTGAGAGTCGGTCGGCCGGCCGCCGGCCTGCGGTGCGACGGAGGCGAACTCGTGGCACTGGGTGACGACCGGCGTCTGGACCGAGATGGTCTCGCCGTCGCTGAAGGTGAGGGTCATCGGCACGGAGGAGCCCGCCTTGAAGTCGCCGGTCACCGCGATGCCGCCGACGCTCGGGTCGGCCAGGTTGACGGCACCGGTGTCGCTGACGGCGATCGGCTTGAAGTGGCTGACCTCGACGTCGTAGGCGCTGTCCTCGCGAGCACTCAGGCCGGTGAGGGTCGGGGAGTCCGTGGCGGACGCGGCGTCGGCGGTCGGGTTGAGCGCGATCGTGGCGACGAAGACGCCGGCGTGGCTGTCGGCCGCGACGATGCGGGTGGCAAGCACGCGCATGCCGTCACCGTCCACGTGGAAGCCGCCGTTCGCGATCACGTTCGGGCGGTCGGTCGCGTAGTCGAACCCGCAGGAGCTCAGCACGGGCGCAGCGAGGGCCACCAGGCCGGCAGCGAGAGCGAGCTTGCGTCGAAGAGGCGTCGTCACGGCGGCCATGCTAGCGGCCGGAGGTCCCGCTGTGCTCCCCAGGGAGGGGTATGGGCGGCACGGGCGCCCGAAATCACACCGGATTCAGCGACGCAGGCCGAGGTCGGCGGCGACGACGAGCAGCCCGGCGGTGACGAGCGCGAGGTAGGCCGAGACCGCGATGAGGAGGCGGGTGGCGCCGAGCCGCAGCCCGAGGCGTAGCGGCAGGTAGGTCCAGCCGTCGGCGTTGTCCGAGACGAGACCCCACAGCGCGGTGAGGAAGTGGACGCCGACTCCGAGCAGCGCGCTCAGGACCACGAGCGCGGGTTGCGGTGCGGAGCCGTGGCTGCCTCCGCCCCAGCCGCCGTACGAGAGGAAGGCCGGGTAGAGCGCGAACGAGATCGCCCAGGGCAGGAACGAGAGCAGCCCGCGACGCAGGACGACGTTGCCGATCATGCCGACCGCGACCGAGCCGAGGTAGAAGAGCCCGGCGGTGACCCCGTTCGAGATGGCCAGCGGTACGACCAGCAGCACCGCGCAGCAGAGCGCGAACCAGACCGAGTCGGGGGCGAGCCCTCCGTCGGCGACGGGCTTGCCGGGCCGCTCGTGCGCCTTGTCGGCGAGCTGGTCGACGAGGTCGTTGTGCCAGCCGAGGGCCACCTGGCCGACGAGGACGGTGCAGAAGACCAGCGCCAGCTCGCGCCCGGGTCGGCCGTCGAGCGCGGCCGCCACCGTGAGCGCGGCGGCGGTGAGCAGGGCCTGCCTCGGGTGTGCGGCGCGCACCAGCAGGAACGGAGCCCAGTTCCGGATCCCACGCGTCTTCGACATGGAGGGCAGTATCCCGAACCGATCAGGCGGCATGGAGATAAATCAGGCGTGTCGGGCGGGTCGCCGCGGCCACCGGCGGGCGCGCACCACAGCGCAACCTGATCTGTCAAGGCATCGCCATGGCCTCTGACCTGCGAAAACGCGAAATCTATCCGTTCAGGAACGTGGTAGACTCGGTGGTCTAGGAAGGGGTACCTGACACATGACTTTCACCGTCGGCGAGACCGTCGTCTATCCGAACCACGGGGCCGCTGTCATCGAGGACATCGAGATGCGGACCATCAAGGGCGAGGAGCGGCAGTACCTCGTGCTGAGGATCATCGCTCAGCAGGATCTGGTCGTCCGGGTTCCGGCCAGCAACCTCGACCTTGTCGGCGTCCGTGACGTGGTTGACCGCGATGGTCTCGACCGCGTCTTCGAGATCCTTCGCGCTGCCCACGTGGAGGAGCCGACCAACTGGTCGCGACGCTACAAGGCCAACCTCGAGAAGCTTCACTCGGGTGACGTCAACAAGGTCGCCGAGGTCGTGCGTGACCTCTGGCGTCGCGAGCGGGACCGCGGTCTCTCCGCCGGCGAGAAGCGCATGCTCGCCAAGGCCCGTCAGATCCTCGTCTCCGAGCTCGCGCTGTGCGAGCACACCAACGAGGACAAGGCCGAGGCACTCCTCGACGAGGTCCTCGCCTCTTGATCGAAGAGACACAAGCGCTGGGAGCCGTGGTCGAGTCCGACCGCGGCTCCTTGCCGTTTGCGCTCATCCACGGCGAGGCGCTCGTCGCCTGCGCGACCTGGGCGCTCGACGAGGCCGGTGTGCGAGCGCTCGACCTCACCGTCCCGTGGTCGGCGGTCGTCGAGATCGCCGAGGAGGAGGGGGAGCCGTACGTCCTGCACGACGCGCTCTGCCCGATGACGCCGGCCGGGTTCATCGCCTCGTGCGTGGAGATCGCGCTCGAGCGCGACGCGGTCGTGGTCGCGGTGCGTCCGGTGACCGACACCGTCAAGACGGTCGCCGATGGCCTGGTCGGGGACACCCTCGACCGGGAGGGCCTGGTCGAGGTGGCCTCGCCGATCGTGCTCCCGGCACGTGTGGTCGCGCAGCTCGACACGGCCCCCGGCGGGGACTTCGCCGCCCTCGCGTCTGCCCTGGCCGCGCGCTTCCCCGTCGTCACCGTGGCGGCACCGCCCGAGGCGCGCCGGGTGACCGACGTCGCCGACGTCCGGGTGCTCGAGGCGCTGACCGCGCCCGACGCGATCAGGTAAGGCTCGCGGCGAGGGCGACGTCTTCGGGGAAGGTCACCTTCAGGTTGAGCCGCGTCGACGGGACCGCCGCGATCCGCACACGGCCGTAGCGCTCCAGGCAGCCGGCGGTGTCGGTGAACTCGCTGCCCTCCGCGGCCGCGGCCCGGTAGGCCGCGAGCAGCTCGGGTGCGCGGAACGCCTGCGGCGTCTGCACGCCCACCAGCCTCCGACCCTCGGCGACGGTCTCGACCGGCGCCAGCGACGTGGTCAGCAGGTGGCCGAGCGCCGCGACCGGGATCGCGCCGCCGTACTCGCGCGCAGCCTCGAGCGTCGCCATGTACAGCGCCGCCTCGGCCAGCGGGCGCGCGCCGTCGTGGATCGCGACGACATCGATCGTTCCCGCCTCGATGTCGGCGGCCAGCACCTGGACCGCCTGCCACTCCGACAGGTGCCTGCTGGCGCCGCCCGTCACGACGGTGACCTCGCGATCTCCCAGCAGAGGGGCGACGGCCTCCTCGATCGCCGACTCCTCCCCGGCCCGTACGACCAGGACGATCCGCGCCACGTCCGGGACGTCCAGGGCGGTGGCGACGCAGCGCCCGAGCACGGTGCTCGCGCCGAGGGGGAGGAGGACCTTGTTGACCTCGGCGCCCACCCGGGAGCCGGACCCGCCGGCGAGCAGGACGATCGCGGCGCTCACTCCTCCTCCTCGGACGGAGCGGTGCCGTGCGGCCCGGGAGCAGGCGTCTCGACGATGAGGGCGGTCGCCACCGCCGCCAGCCCCTCGCCGCGGCCGGTCAGCCCGAGACCGTCGGTGGTGGTGGCGCTGATCGTGACCGGAGCGCCCAGCGCCGCCCCGAGCGCTGCCTCGGCCTCGGCCCGCCGTGGGCCGATCTTCGGCACGTTGCCGATCACCTGGACGGTGACGTTGCCGATGGTGAAGCCGGCCTCGCGGACGCGACGGGCGGTCTCGGCCAGCAGGGTGGAGCCGGCTGCGCCGGCCCACTCGGGCTCGGCGGTGCCGAAGTTGGAGCCGAGGTCGCCGAGACCCGCCGCGGAGAGGAGCGCGTCGCAGGCCGCGTGGGCCGCCACGTCGCCGTCGGAGTGTCCCTCCAACCCGACCGAGGAGTCCGGCCAGGCGAGGCCCGCGACATGCATGGGTACGCCCGGCGCGAGCCGGTGGACGTCGGTTCCGATCCCGATCCGTGGCAGGTTCACGGACTTGATCATGCCGGACTCAGGAAGCGACGGCAGACTGTCGGGGTGGGTGATCAGGAGCGACGGACTCGATGGTTGTGGCCCGTGGCGGGAGTGGTCGCCGGTGCCGCCGGCCTGGCGACCAGCTGGCTGGTGGCCAACGCGCTGCACGTGCGCGCCTGGCCGGTGGTCGCGGTGGCGGAGTGGGTCATCCGGCACACGCCCGGCGGACTCGTCGAGTCCGGGATCAAGACCCTGGGACACCACGACAAGCCGGTCCTCGTCGCGATCATCCTGGCGTTGCTCGCGCTGGTCTTCGCCGCGCTCGGTGCCCTCGGCCGCCGGATCTGGTGGGCGCCGCTGCTGGGCTACCTGGTCCTGACCGTGATCGGCGGCCTGGCGGTCGCCGACGAGCGCGCCCAGGGCGGTCACGGCCAGCTCGCGGTCATCGCGGGCCTCATCACATGGCTCGGCGTGTGGGCGCTGCTCACCGAGCCGTTCCGGGTCGAGGCCGAGCCGGACGCCGCCGGACGCCGGGTGCTGCTGCGGCTCGGGCTGGTCGCGGTGGGCGCCGTGGTGGTCGGCGGGATCGCGCCGCACGTCGGACGGGGCCGCCGCGCCGTCGAGCAGGCCCGGAGCCGGCTGCGGCTCTCCGGTATCACCAAGCCGGTCGTCCCGGCCGGCGCCGACCTGGGCCTTGCACAGCCGTGGGCGACGCCGAGCGCGTCGTTCTACCGGATCGACACCACCCTCTCGCCGCCGGCGCTGGACCCCACGACGTGGGAGCTGCGGATCCACGGCATGGTCGATCGCGAGATCACCCTGACGTTCGAGGACCTGCTCGAGCGGCAGCGGACGCAGGCGTGGATCACCCTCAACTGCGTCTCCAACCCCGTCGGCGGTGACCTGATCGGCAACGCCTGGTGGAGCGGCCTGCTGCTGCGCACCCTCCTCGCCGAGGCGGGGGTCCACGCGAGCGCCGATGCGGTGCTGCAGACCAGCGCCGACGGCTGGACCTGCGGCACCCCGCTCACGGCGCTGACCGACGAGCGCGGCGCGATGCTGGCGGTGGCGATGAACGGCGAGCCGCTCCCGATCGATCACGGCTTCCCCGTCCGCACGATCGTGCCGGGGCTCTACGGCTACGTCAGCGCCTGCAAGTGGGTGGTCGACCTGGAGGTGACCACGATCGACAGGGCCGTCGGCTACTGGATCCCGCTCGGCTGGGCGGTCGACGGACCGGTGCGCTTGGCCAGCCGGATCGACCGGCCGACCTCGGGTGAGAACGTCCCGACGGGCGACTTCACCCTCGCGGGCGTCGCCTGGCAGCAGGAGACGGGGATCGCGAAGGTCGAGGTCTCGGTCGACGGAGGAGCCTGGATGGAGGCCGATCTGGGGCGGGTGCCGAGCGACGAGACCTGGGTGCAGTGGCGCGCGGTCGTGCCCCTGGAGAGCGGACCGCACCATGCCCAGGTGCGGGCGGTGAGCCGGTCCGGCGAGGTGCAGACGGCCGTGCGGCGCGACGTCGTCCCGGACGGCGCGACAGGCTGGCACCGCGTCGACTTCGAGGTGGCCTGAGCGGTCTCCGGTGCTGCTGCGAGCGCGTTAACGAGGCTTTGCCTGATTGGTTACGGGTGCGATCTCTCACGCAGCCGCCACGTCAGGTCGCGGCGCGTGGCGCCGAAGGACGGTCGTGGACCCGTCCGTGCCGTACGTCCCTCGCCCGCGCGACCCCTCCTGGGACGGGGAGGCGATGAGCCGGGAACACGTCCACCGACTGGGCCGACTCGCCGCCGCCGTCGTGGTCGCAGGGGCGCTGCTCGGCATGGGTGAGCCGGAGCCCGACTGCGCGGGCTTCGGGGTTTCCGATAGTCCTGACAGAATCGGCGGGTGACCCCTCCTCGTTCGACTCTGCGGATCTATGACAGCGCGCTGCGCGCTGTGCGTGACTTCGTACCTCTGGTCGAGGGCAGGGCTTCGCTCTACGTCTGCGGTCTGACGCCGCAGTCGGAGCCGCACGTGGGTCACATCCGGTCCGGTGTCAACTACGACGTGCTGCAGCGCTGGCTGCGCCACTCCGGCTACGAGACCACCTTCATCCGCAACATCACCGACATCGACGACAAGATCCTGGCGAAGGCCGAGGAGCAGGGTCGTCCTTGGTACAACCTCGCGTACGACGTGCAGCGTGCCGTCGCCGCCGCGTACGCCTCGCTCAACGTTGCCCCGCCGACCTACGAGCCGCTGGCCACCGGCCACATCCCCGAGATGGTCGAGCTGATCGAGGAGCTCATCGAGCGCGGTCACGCCTATGCGGCCACCGACGGCTCGGGCGACGTCTACTTCGACGTCCGCTCCTGGAAGGCCTACGGCGAGCTCACCGGCCAGGCCGTCGAGGACATGGAGGCCGCGGCCGACGCCGACCCGCGCGGCAAGCGCGACCCGCGTGACTTCGCCCTGTGGAAGGGCCACAAGCCCGCCGAGCCGGCCACCGCGTCGTGGCCCTCGCCGTGGGGCCGTGGCCGGCCCGGTTGGCACATCGAGTGCTCCGCGATGGCGGGCAAGTACCTCGGACCGGCCTTCGACATCCACGGCGGTGGCCTCGACCTGCGCTTCCCGCACCACGAGAACGAGCAGGCCCAGTCGCGAGCCGCCGGGCGCGCCTTCGCGACGTACTGGATGCACAACGCCTGGATCACCACCGCCGGCGAGAAGATGTCGAAGTCGCTCGGCAACTCGCTGACGATCCCGGCCGTGCTCGAGCGGTTCCGCGGCATCGAGCTGCGCTACTACCTGGTGTCGGCGCACTACCGCTCGCACGTGGAGTTCTCGTTCGAGGCTCTCGAAGAGGCCGCCGTCGGCTTCCAGCGGATCGAGGGCTTCCTCGAGCGCGCCTCGACCAGCGGCTCGGCGATCGAGCCCGTCGAGATCCCGGCGGCGTTCGCCGCGGCGATGGACGACGACCTCGGCACCCCGGGTGCCGTCGCCGTGCTGCACGAGACCGTCCGCGAGGGCAACCGCCTGCTGGCCGCCGGCGAGGACGCCACGGCCGTCGCCGGGGCCGTCGCCGCGATGCTCGACGTGCTCGGCCTCGACCCGAGCGACCCCGCCTGGGGCGCTCCGGCGGGTGGCGACGAGAAGCTGCACCACGCCGTCGACGTTCTCGTACGGGGGCTCCTGGACCAGCGCGCCGCGGCGCGCGAAGCGAAGGACTGGGCGGGCGCCGACGCGATCCGCGACCAGCTCAAGGAGGCGGGCGTCGAAGTCGCCGACTCGCCCACCGGACCGACTTGGAGTGTGAACTGACATGGCCGGAAACAGCCAGCGCCGCGGCGCGATCGCGAAGAGCAAGAAGGGCGCCAGCATCGGCTCCGGCGGCAAGGTCCGCCGTGGGCTCGAGGGCAAGGGCCCGACGCCGAAGGCGGAGGACCGCGAGTACCACAAGGCGTACAAGAACAAGCAGCTCGCCGAGCGCAGCGCCGCCAAGCGCGGCGGCAACGCACCGCGTGGCGGCCCGTCCGGCGCGCGCAAGCGCGGCGCGAGCGACGCGGAGTGGATCATCGGCCGCAACGCCGTCGTCGAGGCGCTGCGCGAGGGTGTGCCGGTCAATGCCGTGTACGTCGCCGAGGGCGCCGAGCGTGACGGGCGGCTGCGCGAGGCGTTCCAGCTCGCCTCCGAGCTGGGCGTCGGCCTGCTCGAGGTGCCCAAGCCCGAGCTCGACCGGCTGACCGGCTTCAACGGTCACCAGGGCCTCGCCGCGCGCGTTCCGGCGTACGAGTACGCCCACCCCGCTGACCTGCTCGACCGCGCCGCCGACATGGGCCAGGACGCCCTGGTCGTCGTCGTCGATCACGTCACCGACCCGCGCAACCTCGGCGCGATCATCCGCTCGGCGGCGGCCTTCGGCGCCCACGGCGTCGTCATCGCCGATCGTCGAGCCGCCGGCATGACCGCCGCCGCGTGGAAGACCTCCGCCGGTGCCGCGGCCCGGATCCCGGTCGCGCAGGCGGTCAACGTGACCCGCGTGGTCAAGGAGTACCAGGACGCGGGCTGCCAGGTCGTCGGCCTCGACATGGGCGGTGACCTCCAGCTGAGCGAGATCGGCCAGGTCGCCGACGGTCCGCTGGTCGTCGTGGTCGGCGCCGAGGGCGGCGGCCTGTCGCGGCTGGTCGCGGCCACCTGCGACCGGATCGTCTCGATCCCGATGGCCAACGCCGTCGAGTCGCTCAACGCCGGTGTGGCCGCCTCGGTCACGCTGTACGCGATCGCCGGGGCCCGCGCCCAGCGTTGACCCGTCACGTGTTGCCGGTCGAGGGGTCACCTCTCGTCGTACGAGATGGCCACTCGACCCGCAACAGGTGACCTCTCGACCCGCAAGAATTGACTTCTCGCGCTAGTCGAGCACAGCCTCTTCGGGGCGCTCCGGGAGGATCGCGCCCATGTAGTCCCTCGCCGCGTCCAACAGCTTGATGCTGTGGCCGGCCCTCTCAGACAGGAGCCATCGATGCACCAGGATCTCGTGGAAGACCTCCGCCGGCTCCAGCTTGCTGCGGAAGTCATCGGGGATCATCGCCACGATCGGCTCGTAGATCTCCTTCAGCCAGCGCTGGGCGACGACCTCGCGTGGCAGGCCGCCCAGATCGCGTGACGCGGTGTACGCGGCGATGTCGTTGAGCATCCGCCGCGCCTGGGCGTCCTCGGACTGGATGCCGGTGAGGCCGCGCAGGGTACGGGTGTGGTGGCCGGCCTCGACGACCCGCGGGCGCAGCCGGACCGTGTCGCCGTCGTAGTCGGTGACGATGTCGAGCTCCTCGACGTCGAAGCCGAGGTCGTTGAGCCGCTCGATCCGCTGCTCGATCTGCCACATCTCGTGGGCGGGGAAGTGCGTCTCGGCGGTGAGCTCGTGCCACAGCGCGCCGTAGCGGTCATGCAGCCGCTCGTGCACCGCATCGACCGGGAAGTCCTCCGGCAGCGCGCCGCTGGCGATGAGGTCGAGGATCTCGGCGTACACGTTCTCGCCGGCGACGGTGAGGTCGTACTCGCGCAGCTGGTCCGACAGCGACGGCTTGAGCTCGCCCGTCTCGGCGTCGACCAGGTAGGCGGCGAAGCCACCCGCGTCGCGCCGGAACAGCACGTTGGACAGCGAGACGTCGCCCCAGTAGAAGTCGGCGAGGTGCAGCCGGACCAGCAGCACCACCAGCGAGTCGATGATCGTCGGCAGCGACTCGGCGGTGAGGCCGTGCTCGAAGAGGCTGCGGTAGGGCAGCGAGAAGCGCAGGTGCTCGGTCAGCAGCGCCGCGGGCAGCTCGTCGCCGTTCTCGTCGGTCCGTCCCGTCACGACACCCTGCGCCACCACTGACGGCAGGCCCATCCGCTGCAGCTCGCGCAGCATCCTGTACTCGCGGAACGCGATCGGCTCCTGCGTCTCCTTGACCGCGTAGGTGCGGCTGCCCAGGCTCACGATCCGCACGACGTGGCGGGAGAGGCCCCGCGCGAGGGGTACGACGAACTCCGTCGACCACTCCTCGAGGGGCGTCGACCAGGGCAGCGTCACGATCGCCGGATCGGGACGGCTGGCGACGATGCGCAAAGCCATGGCGAACAGCCTATGGGTGGGTCAGACGACGCGGACCTCGAGCCACGCCGCGTCGTGTGATCCGGTGGTGAGGAGCACGTCACCGCCGAGGTCCGAGGTGGGATCGTCGCCTGCCGTACGGCGGGCGACGACGAGCAGCGTCTCGTCCGGGTGCTCGCGCAGGAAGGCGACCGCGTCGTCGTCGGCGTACGCCCAACGGAGCCCGCCCTGGGTCAGGGCGGGATGCTCGCGGCGCAGGCGTGCGAGGCGGCCGTACGTCTCGAGCGTCGTGGTGTCCCATGCGTCCCGGTGGTCCCAGGGCATGGTGCGGCGGCCGTCCTCGCCGAGCACGCCCTCCAGGCCGATCTCGTCGCCGGCGAAGACCATCGGCACCCCGGGCAGGGTGAACTGCAGACCGGCCGCGACCCGGTGCACGGCAGGGTCGCCGACCATGGTGCGGATCCGCGCGGAGTCGTGGCTGGACAGGATGTTCCAGGACTGCTGGGCGGCCCGCCACCCGTACCGGGCCCGCCACTCCTGCAGAGCCCTGACCAGGGCGGTGCCGCCGCGCCGGGGGACCGCCACGGGGCGGCCGAAGGGTCGAGCCGGGGTGTCGGGGGAGCGCAGCCAGGACCACACCGGCCAGGAGAAACCGGAGTAGTTCATCGTGCCGTGCCAGCCATCGCCGTCGATGTCGCCGGACGCGTCGTGGTTGTGCTCGCCGATCACCCACGCCTCGGGGTTGAGGACGGTCGCGGTGTCGCGGATCGTGCGGGCGACGTCGTGGTTGACGTCGGTCGCGCCGAGGCGCCCGCTCATGTTGGCCACGTCGATGCGCCACCCGTCGAGCGAGTACGGCGCCCGCAGCCAGCGGGCGACGGTGGAGTCGGGCCCCTCGGTCATCGCACGCCGCATGTCGGCCCGGGTGTGGTCGAGCTTGGGCAGGGTGTCGTGGCCCATCCAGCACTCGTAGGTGCCGTCGTGCCCGAAGTAGTACCAGTCACGGGTGGCGTCGCCCTCCAGCGCCTGGCGGAACCACTCGTGGGTGTCGCCGGTGTGGTTGGCGGTCAGGTCGCCGAGCAGGTGCCAGCCGCGGTCGTGGACCGCCTCGCTGAGCCGGGCGTACGCCTCGTCGCCGCCGAGCAGCGGGTCGATGCTGTCGAAGGTGGAGGCGTTGTAGCGGTGGTTGCTCTCACCCGGGAAGACCGGCGTGAGGTAGACCGTCGTCGTCTCGCCGGTGACCTCCTCGATGTGGTCGAGGTGATCGACGATGCCGTCCAGGTCGCCGCCGTAGAAGCCGAGCCAGGTGCGGTCGTCGGTGCCCTCGAAGAACGGCAGGCTGTCCCACTCCTGGGGCTTGGCCCAGCCGGGCGTGGGCCGGGCGTTCGCCGCCGCGCTGCGGGCGAACCGGTCGGGGAAGATCTGGTAGACGACCGTCTCACCGGTCCAGGCCGGCGCGGGCGCGTGGGAGCTGAGCCGGAAGTCGAAGGTGTCGCTGGGGTCGTGCTCGACCGCGCCGTTCGCGGTGACCCAGCGCTGGCCCCCGTCGGTGTCCTCGACGAGGAAGCGGTAGTGCGTGACCGGGTTGTGCACCGGGATCGTGCCGCTCCACCAGACAGTGCCGTCGGCGGAGGTCGTGGCGGTGCACGGGTGGTACGTCGGCTCGGCGTCGTACGTCGTCCTGACCCAGACGCTCCGCGCAGGGTCCGTCGGCGCCACCCGCAGCCGCACGGCGACCGGCTGGCCGAGGGCGGGGGAGGGGGCGTCGAGGTAGAGGGGCGATCCGTCGTGGTGAGGCTGGTCGAGCAGGCTCATGCAGCCATTGAACAAGGTGCTGTCTAGGATGACCACGCTGCTCCGGCAGCACGCCGGTGTAGCTCAGTTGGTAGAGCGCGTCTCTTGTAAAGTCGATGTCGCGGGTTCGATTCCTGTCACCGGCTCTGAATCGTCGAACTGTCAGTGGTCCGTTCTAGGTTCCGAGCATGAAGATCTTGCCCCAACTGCGACAGCCAGCTTCCGACGTTCACGGCGCGTAACCGCGGCAACGGCCGTGCGTGGCGCACGCAGCGGTACGCCGACGGTACGTCCTTCTGGCCACTGCTGGACGATCGCTCGCCCGCTCGAAGGCGTCGATCGCACGCGAACGATCGTTCAGCGGAGCTGCTCGACCTCGAAGTGCGCCGGCGGGTGGGCGATCTCCTCCTGGGCGGCGACCAGCTCGAGCTCGCGTCGGCCCGAGGCGAGGGTGCGCTCGAGAATCGCGAACATCGTGTTGGCGGTGCGCTCGAGCGCGGTGGGGGTGGAGCCGGAGGAGAGCAGGTGGGCGACGTAGACCGCGGAGGTGACGTCGCCGCTGCCGTTCGGGGTGATCGGCAGGTTCGGGGTCGTCACGCGCCAGGCGCCCGTGTCGTCGACCGCGACCAGCGAGAGGGTGTTGGAGCGGTCGGTGATGACCGAGGTGACCAGCACGTTCCTCGGGCCGGTCGCGCGCACGATCTCGATCGCCTCGAGCACATCGGCCAGCTGCGGGGTGGCCTCGACGCCGGCGAGGAAGGTGAGCTCGAAGTGGTTGGGGGTGATCACGTCGGCGTGCGGCACGACCTCGTCACGCATGAACTCCGGGATTCCCGGCAGCACGAACATCCCACGGCCCACGTCGCCCA
Organism: Nocardioides sp. JCM 18998; assembly: GCF_055391535.1. Classification (NCBI taxonomy): domain Bacteria; kingdom Bacillati; phylum Actinomycetota; class Actinomycetes; order Propionibacteriales; family Nocardioidaceae; genus Nocardioides; species Nocardioides sp. JCM 18998. The sequence goes on along the minus strand of NZ_AP043886.1, from coordinate 694,647 downwards.
TCACGGGGTCGCAGGCGTAGATCGCGTCCGGGTTGGCCGCCTTCACCTTGGCGACCGCGTCGAGCACGACGGCGCCGACGGCCGGGTTGCCCTGGTAGCCCGAGACCACGGCCGAGATCCCCGGCAGCGCGCCACGGTCCTCGATCCCCGCGATCACGGAGGCGACGTCGGCGGGGTCCTGCACCGGGCCGCGCCACTGGCCGTACCCGGTGTGGTTGGAGAAGTTCACCGTCAGCACCGGCCAGACCTCGTGCCCCAGTCGCTGCAGCGGGAAGACGGCGGCTGAGTTGCCGACATACCCGTAGGCGACGTGGGACTGGATCGAGAGGATCTGCATGGTGGCTATCGTGCCTGACATGAGTGCCGACACGAGCAACGAGATGGACTACCGGCCCCTGGGCCACTCCGGCCTGATGGTCAGCGCCGTCGGGATCGGCTGCAACGCGTTCGGCCGCCGCGTCGACCTCGAGGGCGTCCGCGACATCCTGGCCGGAGCGCGCGACGCCGGCGTCACCCTCCTCGACACCGCCGACATCTACGGCGGCGCGGGCGCCAGCGAGTCGCTCCTCGGCGAGGCGCTCCAGGGTCAGCGTGAGCACTTCGTGCTGGCCACCAAGTTCGGGATGTCGATGGACGGCCTGTACGGCGACGACTTCGGCGCCCGCGGCTCGCGTCGCTACATCCGGCGCGCCGTCGAGGGCTCGCTGACCCGGCTGAAGACCGACCACATCGACCTGTACCAGGTGCACCACCCGGATCCCCGCACGCCGATCGAGGAGACCCTCTCGGCACTCTCCGACCTCGTCCGGGAGGGCAAGATCGGCTATATCGGCGCCTCCAACTTCGCCGGCTGGCAGCTGACGGATGCCGACTGGACGGCCCGTACGGCCGGGCTGGAGCGCTTCGTCTCGGTCCAGAACCGCTACTCGCTGCTCGACCGCTCCATCGAGGCCGAGGTCGCACCCGCCGCCGAGCACCTCGGCGTCGGCATCCTGCCGTTCTTCCCGCTCGAGTACGGCCTGCTCACCGGCAAGTACAAGCGCGGCCAGGGAGCTCCGGCCGGCTCGCGCGCGGCCTCGGCCCCGAGCCCGTGGCTCGAGGGCGCCGACTGGGACCGGATCGAGGCGCTCGAGGCGTACGCCGCGGCGCGCGACCTGACGCCGCTCGACGTGGCCATCGCCGGCCTGGCCGCGCAACCCGCCGTCGCCTCGGTCATCTCGGGCGCGACCAGCGGTGATCAGGTCCGGGCCAACGCGGCGGCCCTGCGCTGGGAGCCGAGCGACGAGGACCTGGACGAGCTCGACGAGATCACGCGCGCCGGCTGAGGGGTCTCGATACGCCCGCTCGTTCCTCGCGGGCACTCGACCAGCATGGTTCGTTGGTCGAGTAGCGAGCGCAGCGAGCGTATCGAGACCTACGCAACCTGCAGGGAGCGCTTCGAGAGGCCCATCCAGAAGCCGTCGATGACCTGGATGCCGGGCTCGTCGGGGGTGGTCGCGGCGCCGAGGGTCACGAAGAGCGGGGTGTAGTGCTCGACCGTCGGGTGGGCGTACGGCATGCCGGGCGCCTGGTGCTGGTAGTCGGCGAGCGCGTCGACGTCGCCCCGGGCCAGTGCCTCGCCGGCCCAGGCGTCGAAGTCGGCCGACCAGCCCGGTGCCGCGGCGTTGATCCGCCAGTCGGTCAGGAACGGCAGCCCGTGGGTGAGGAAGCCGGAGCCGATGATCAGCACGCCCTCGTCGCGCAGCGGCTTCAGCCGCTCGCCGAGCGCCAGCAGGCGGGTCGGGTCCTGCGTCGGCAGCGACATCTGCAGGACCGGGATGTCGGCCTCGGGGAACATGATCCGCAGCGGCACCCAGGCGCCGTGGTCCAGGCCGCGGGAGGCGTGCTGGTGGACCGGCTCGTTGGCCGGCATCATCGCCGCGACCCGCTGGGCGAGCCACGTCGAGTCCGGCGTCTCGTACGTCATCCGGTAGTACTTCTCGTCGAAGCCGCCGAAGTCGTAGACCAGCGGAGCGTGGGCCGCCGAGAGCATCACCGGTGCCGACTCCCAGTGCGCGGAGACGATCAGGATCGCCTTCGGGCGGGGCAGGTCCGAGGCCCACGCCGCGAGCTGTCCCGACCACACCGGGTCGTCGAGGAGCGGCGGCGCGCCATGGCCGATGTAGAGCGCAGGCATCCGGCCGGACGAAGCAGTCATGACCCTCCCAACTGGTTGAGCGTTCAACCTATTCCGACTCTACGCCGGGAGCGACCAGTCCATCGGCTCCGCGCCCTGCTCGACCAGCAGCTGGTCGACCCGGGAGAACGGACGCGAGCCGAAGAAGCCGCGGTGCGCTGAGAGCGGCGAGGGGTGCACCGACTCCACGCACGCCACCTCGCCCGCCATCGACCGCAGCATCGGCCGCAGGGACTGGGCGTGGCGGCCCCAGAGCACGGCCACCAGCGGGCCGCCCCGCGCGGCGAGTGCGGAGATGGCACACCCGGTGACCTCCTCCCACCCCTTGCCGGCGTGGGAGGCCGGCGCGCCCGGTCGTACGGTCAGCGAACGGTTCAGCAGCATGACGCCCCGCTCGGACCACGCGGTCAGGTCCCCGTGCTCGGGAGCGACGACCCCGAGGTCGGAGGAGAGCTCGGTGTAGATGTTGCGCAGCGAGGCCGGCAGTGGCCGTACGTGCCTCTCGACCGCGAAGGAGAGCCCGATCGGGTGCCCGGGCGTGGGGTAGGGGTCCTGGCCGACGATCAGCACCCGCACCTCGGCGAGCGGTCGCCGGAACGCCGCGAAGATCCGATCGCCCTCGGGCAGGTAGGGGCGACCCTTCGCGAGCTCGGCGCGGAGGAACTCGCCGAGCGCCGCGATCCGCTCCTCGACCGGCGCCAGTGCGGCCGCCCAGTCCGGAGCCATCAGCCCCCGTTCGACCAACCCACCCAGTCCGTTCACGGGCGACACGTTAGCGTGGCTAACGACAATGGTTCCGGGTGCGAAGCGAGAAGGAGCAACATCGTGAAGTTCGGTCTCTTCATCCCCCAGGGCTGGCGATTCGACCTGGTCGGCATCGAGCCGGCGCAGCAGTGGGCGACGATGCGCGACCTCGCGCAGGCGGCCGATCGGAACCCCGGCTGGGAGTCCCTCTGGGTCTACGACCACTTCCACACCACGCCCGAGCCCTCCGACCAGGCCACCCACGAGGCCTGGACGCTGATGGCCGCCTTCGCCGCCGCCACCGACCGGATCCGCCTGGGCCAGATGTGCACCTGCATGGCCTACCGCAACCCGGCCTACCTCGCGAAGGTCGCCGCGACCATCGACCACGTCTCCGGCGGCCGGATCGAGATGGGCATCGGCGCCGGCTGGTACGAGCACGAGTGGCGCGCGTACGGCTACGGCTTCCCCGAGCCCCGCGACCGCCTCGGCATGCTGCGCGAGGGCGTCCAGATCTTCCAGCAGGCCTGGACCCGCGGCGTCGCGACGCTGGACGGCACGTACTACCAGGTCGACGGGGCGATCTGTCAGCCACTCCCGATCCAGACCGCACCCAGCGGGATCCCGCTCTGGATCGCCGGAGGTGGCGAGAAGGTCACGCTGAAGATCGCGGCGCAGTACGCCGACTACACCAACTTCGACGGCTCGGAGGATGGCTTCCAGGCGAAGTCAGCGCTGCTGGAGGAGCACTGCCGGACCCTCGGGCGCGACTTCGGGGCGATCACCCGCTCGTCCAACTACAACGTCTTCATCGGCGAGACCGAGAAGGACGTCCAGGACAAGATCGCGTGGTTCGGCGACCATCTCGTCGCGTCGCTCGGCGAGGCCGCCGGCCCGGAGCACGCCCGTCGCACCACCGCCCAGGGGCTGGTCGGCACCCCGGAGCAGATCGTCGAGCGGCTCCGGGGCCTCGAGGCCCTGGGCATGACGTACGCCATCACCTACTTCGCCGACGCCGCCTATGACCGCAGCTCGATCGAGCTCTTCGAGCAGCAGGTCATCCCCGCGCTCCAGGACTGAGTTCCGGAGGTCGTGCGTCTCGCAGGTCGTGCGTCCCCCAGGTCGAGCCTCCCGCAGGTCGAGCGTCTCGGAGGTCGAGCTTGTCGAGACCCGGTCTCGACAAGCTCGACCCCCGGCGTCAGCGCTCGACCCCGGCGTCCGCTCGACCCCCGGCGTCAGCGCTGGACCCCGGCGTCAGCGCCCGACCTCGGGCGCCGACCCTCGACCCCCGGCGTCAGCGCTTGAGCGCGCGCGAGCTCTGCGAGGAGTAGCGGCGCTGCGGGCCGGCCCCGATGCCGGCGGGCGCCGCCACGTCGTGGCGGCGCATCCAGGCGTCGAGCAGTGGCCACGAGGTCGTCCGGGCGGCACGACCGGTGAGCATCCCGAGGTGCCCGCCGGGGACCTCGTGGAACTTCACCTCCGCGGCGCCCGACAGCAGATCGAGCAGCGGGCGTACCGAGGCGATCGGGGCGATGCCGTCGGTGGCGCCGCCGAAGACGAGCACCGGGACGGTGATGTCGGCCAGGTGCAGCATCCGGCCCTCGAGGTCGAACGAGCCGCTGACCAGCTCGTTGAGCGCCAGGAAGCGGTGGTAGAGCTGCCCGAACGTCCGGCCGGGGTAGGCGATGATCCCCTGGGTGAAGCGGTCCACCGCCTCCAGCTGGGCCAGGAAGTCGGTGTCGGCGAGGTGGGTGAGCTGGGCCATCGGCTTGGTCACCATCTTCTGCGCCGCGGTGACCTGGAAGGCCCATCGCACCAGCGGCTTCGGGGCGCCGCCGAGCACTCGTACGGCACCGCCGATGATCCGGCCGTCGGTGAGCCGCACGAGCGGGCGCAGCGGCGCGACCAGGGGGACCCGGGACACGTCGACCGGGCTGCCGAAGATGCTCAGGGTGGCGATCGGGAGGTCCGGGTGGGCGGCGGCGGTGAGCAGCGAGAAGATGCCGCCGAGGCTCCAGGCCACGACGTGGACCGGTCGGCCTCCGGCATCGTCGGAGACGGCGCGGATCGCGGCCGGCACGACCTCCTCGACCCAGTGCTCGACGCCGAGGTTGCGATCGGCGAAGGAGATCTCGCCGTACTCCACCAGATACGTCGGCCGCCCCTGGTCGACCAGGTGCTCGACCAGCGAGCAGCCGCGGCGCAGGTCGTAGCACAGCGGCGGGGCCGCGAGCGGCATCACCAGCAGGACCGGGTCTCCCTGGTCCTGCACGCCCGCCGCGGGCCGGTACCGGTAGAGCTCGCGCAGCACGCCCTCGTCGATGAGGGTGCGCGGCATCGGGCGCAGGTCGGCGAGGCCACCGTAGAGCACCTTGTGGGCGATGTTCCCGGCGGCCGCGGCGATCGCCTCGGGGGGCGGGACGAACCCGGGCAGCCTCACCGAGTGCAACGACACCATGTCCCGCAAACTATCTTCATCTCGCGCCGCTTGCCACGCGCGTGCGCCGACGGATAGGAACGGCCCCATGAGACTGAGGCACCTCGCGGGAGCGGCCGTCGCGGCCGCCGGCGTCATGGCGGTCAAGGACCTGACCCAGAAGAAGCACGCCATCCAGCGGAACTTCCCGGTCATCGGCCATGCCCGCTACTGGCTCGAGACGATCGGGCCAGAGCTGCGGCAGTACATCGTCACCAACAACGAGGAGGAGCGGCCCTTCAGCCGCGACCAGCGCAGCTGGATCTACGCCAGCGCGAAGGAGGAGAACAACTACTTCGCGTTCGGCACCGACGTCGACGTCGAGCACCTCCAGGGCCATGCGTACATCAAGCAGCGCACCTTCGCCTCCGAGCTGCCCGACGACCACGACCGCCGCGCCACCCTGCCCAGCGCCAAGGTCCTCGGCGGGCCGCGCGGGCGGGCGCGGGCGTTCCGGCCCGGCTCGGTCGTCAACATCTCCGCGATGAGCTTCGGAGCGCTCTCCTCGGCGGCCATCACCGCGCTCAACAAGGGTGCGGCCGCCGCGGGCACGCTGCACAACACCGGCGAGGGTGGGCTCTCGCCGTACCACCGCAACGGCGGGGACCTGGTCCTCCAGATCGGTACGGCCTACTTCGGCTGCCGCAACGACGACGGCACGTTCAACCTCGACAAGCTCAAGGAGACGGTCTCATCCGCCCCCGTGAAGGCGATCGAGATCAAGCTCTCCCAGGGCGCCAAGCCGGGACTGGGCGGACTGCTTCCGGCGGCCAAGGTGACGCCCGAGATCGCCGAGATCCGCGGCATCCCGCTGGGCAAGGACTGCGCCTCCCCGTCGCGGCACACCGCCTTCACCGACGTCGACTCGATGCTCGACTTCGTCGAGCTGCTCGCCGCCGAGACCGGCCTGCCGGTCGGGATCAAGTCGGCCGTCGGCGAGATCGACTTCTGGCGCGACCTGGCCCGGCTGATGTCGCCGAGGGAGCGCGGCGTCGACTTCGTCACCGTCGACGGCGGCGAGGGCGGTACGGGCGCGGCGCCCCTGCTCTTCACCGACTCGGTCTCGCTGCCGTTCCGGATGGGCTTCTCCCGGGTGTACGGCACCTTCGCCGAGCTCGGCCTGACCGACGAGCTGACCTTCATCGGCTCGGGCAAGCTCGGGCTGCCCGACAATGCCGTGGTCGCCTTCGCGCTGGGCGCGGACATGATCAACGTGGCCCGCGAGGCGATGCTCTCGATCGGCTGCATCCAGTCCCAGAAGTGCCACACCGACCGGTGCCCGACCGGCGTCGCCACCCAGCACCCGTGGCTGGTCCGCGGCCTCGACCCGGTGGACAAGGCCGAGCGCTGCTCGGTCTACCTGCGGGTGCTGCGCAAGGAGCTGATGAAGGTCTCGGCCGCGGTCGGCGTGGCCCACCCCGGCCTGATCACGCCCGCGGACGTGGAGATCTTCAACGGCGACTACGAGGCCCGTTCCCTGGCCGGCGTCTACGGCTACAAGGACGGCTGGGGCGAGCTCGGCCCGGCGCTGCGTGAGCAGCTGCTGACGCTCATGACGACGAAGGCCGAGTTCAACGAGCGCGAGCAGACCGCCTGATGCGAGCGCTGGGGTGCGACGACACGTCGTCGCACCCCAGCGGGTCAGGCCGGCGGGTCAGGCCAGCGGGTCAGGCCTATGCCTCAGGCCGATGCCTCAGGCCGATGCCTCAGGCTGATGCGTCAGGCCGACCTGGTGCGGAGCTCGTTCCCGGCGATCACCGTGCCGGCCAGGGTCAGGAGCAGCGCCAGCCAGTAGCCGACTCCGTGGCCGTAGTCGATGCCGGCCATGTCGATCTTGCCGCCGGGCCACACCACGAGGGCGAGCAGGGTGCAGACGAAGGCCAGCGCGAAGAGCGCGGCGACGCCCGCAGCCGGGACCGGCACCGAGACCCGGAGGGCGGGCAGCACGGCCAGGACGCCGGCGGCGAGCGCCAGCAGCGCGCCGGCCCAGCCGAAGAAGCCGTGCCAGGCGCCCGTCGAGCCGCTGATGCCGCCCAGGCCGGCCGCGCCGTTCAGGCTGACGGTGTAGTAGGGCAGGAACGAGCAGATCAGCGTGAGCACGCCGATCCCGGCGAGCACGAGCGGGATGCGGCCGGCGGACCTGAGGTCCGCGGCGGCGCGATTGAGGTCGAATCCGGCGCTCTGCCCGGACGGTGAGTTCTGGTCGGTCATGGAGGGTCCTCGTCGGATGAGTGGGAGCAGTCGCTTCACTCTGGCGTCCGGCGACGACGAGGGCAAGGTTCTTGTCAGGAAGCCCGAGGTGCCTGCCTCCCGCGACGTGACGGATCAGTGGGTGGTGTGTCCCGGGGCACGGACGCGCTTGCCGTGCGCCGACGGGATGTCGGCCATCTCGCCGAGGAACGACGCCGCCCAGGCGTCGATGTCGTTGGTCGCGACCGTCTTGCGCATCGCCTTCATCCGACGGCTCTGCTCGCGCTGATCGGCCTGGTAGGCCTCCAGCAGGGCGGACTTCATCCCGTTGAGGTCGTAGGGGTTGACCAGCCAGGCCTGACGCAGCTCGTCGGCGGCACCGGCGAACTCCGAGAGCACCAGCGCGCCGTCGTTCTCGTAGCGGCAGGCGACGTACTCCTTCGCGACGAGATTCATGCCGTCGCGATACGGGGTGACGACCATGACGTCGGCGGCGCGGTAGAGCGCGGCCATCTCCTCGCGCGGGTAGGAGGAGTGCAGGTAGGAGACGGCGGGGCGGCCGATCCGGCCGAGGTCGCCGTTGATCCGGCCGACCAGTCGTTCGATGTCGTCACGGAGCACGCGGTACTCCTCGACGCGCTCGCGCGAGGGCACCGCGACCTGCACGAAGACCGCGTCCTCGACGCTGAAGTGGCCGTCGGCCATCAGCTCGGAGAACGCGCGCAGCCGGGCGTAGATGCCCTTGGTGTAGTCCAGCCGGTCGCAGCCCAGGAAGATCTTCGCCGGGTTGCCCAGCGCCTCGCGGATCTCCTTGGCCCGGTCGGTGACGCTGGATGAGCGGGCCAGCTCCTCGAAGCCGGAGGCGTCGATCGAGATGGGGAACGCCGCGGCCTTCACCGTCCGGCCGTCGGGGAGGTAGACGGAGTCGCGGTGGGTCTTGTGCCCGACCCGCTGGCGCACCAGGCGGATGAAGTTCTGCGCTGCGCCGGGCAGCTGGAAGCCGACCACGTCGGCGCCGAGCAGTCCCTCGAGGATCTGGCGACGCCACGGGAGCTGCTGGAACAGCTCGGCGGGAGGGAACGGGATGTGCAGGTAGAAGCCGATCCGCAGGTCGGGGCGGAGCTCGCGCAGCATCTGCGGGACCAGCTGCAGCTGGTAGTCCTGAACCCAGACCGTGCCGCCGGGCGCGGTGACCTCGGCGGCCTGCTCGGCGAAGCGCTGGTTGGTGGCGCGGTACGCGTCCCACCACTCCCGGTGGAACGCCGGCTTGGCGACCAGGTCGTGGTAGAGCGGCCAGATCGTGCCGTTGGAGAAGCCCTCGTAGTGGCCCTCGATCTCCTCGGCCGTCATCGACATCGGCAGCAGCCGCATGCCGTCGTCCTCCAGCGGCTCGAGATGCGCCTCGGTGCCGCCGGGCCAGCCGATCCAGACGCCGTCGTTGGCGCGCAGCACCGGCTCGAGCGCGGTGACCAGACCACCGGGCGAGCGCCGCCAGGTCTTGGTCCCATCGGCCAGCTCGACACGATCGACGGGGAGACGGTTGGCGACGATGACCAGGTCGGCCTGCATGTTGTTGACCATATCGGTCACCCGGTTCCCCCCACGGCCCGAAATCACTCGCCCGGGTAGCGGATCCCCGTCAGCTCGCGGATCTCCTGCATCTGGCGCATCAGGGTCAGGGTCTGCTCGTGCGGCACGAGCGGCGACTCGAGGAGGCCGGCCCGCAGGCAACGGCCGACCTCGACGGCCTCGTTGCCGTACCCGCGCCCGAGGACCGGCTCGTCCGGCTCGATCACGATCGGCTCCTGCGCGGTGTCCTCAGCGGTCCAGTCGGCCTTCTGCCCGATCGGCGTGAAGACGATCGACTCGGGGCTGTGGAAGCCGGTGAGGTCGATGCGGCCGAGCTCGGTCGCGATCGCGGCGGCCGAGGACGACCACGAGCTCATCGAGGCGTGCATCGTGGCAAGTGCGCCGTTCTCGTACGCCCCGGTCATCGCGACGGCCAGGTCGATCGCGGCCTCCCGACCCGAGTCGGCGCCCGTGCCGACGACGACGTTCGCCTGGGCGGTGAGGGAGCGGGCCGGGCCGAGGATGAGGTGGGCGAAGGTGAGCGGATAGATGCCCATGTCGAGCAGTGCGCCACCGCCGAGGTCCGGGTTGAGCATCCGGTCGCTGGGATCGGCGTTGACCACGAAGCCGAGCTCGGCGTGGACGTGGCGCGGGGTGCCGAACTCGCCGGCCGCGAGGCGCCGCTGCAGCGCGCGGACGCCGGGGTGGCACGCGGTCCACATGGCCTCCATCAGGAAGAGGCCGTGCTGGCGGGCGAGGGCGACCATCGCCTCGCTGTCCGCGACCGAGAGGGTCAGCGGCTTCTCGCACAGCACGTGCTTGCCGGCCTCGAAGCAGAGCCGGGCGTTCTCCAGGTGCAGGGAGTGCGGGGTCGCGATGTAGATGACGTCGACGTCGGGGTCGGCGACGAGCTCCTCGTAGGAGCCGTACGCCCGGGGGGTGGCCTCCTGGTCGGCGCCGTACCGCTCGGCGAAGGCCTGGGCGGACTCCAGGCGGCGCGATCCGACGGCGACGAGCTCGGCGCCCGGGACCAGCGCCAGGTCGCTGGCGAAGGCGTGTGCGATCTTGCCGGTGGCGAGGATGCCCCAGCGGATGGGAGCGAGAGCGGTCTCATGAGTCACAGCCGCAACGGTAGCCCCAGCCGACCCGCCACGCCCGTCCGAACGAATCACATCGGTGTGATTCCTCGTCTACAGTGGGCACGACAGCGACGAGCACGAAACGGAGGGTCTCCATGGCCGCCAGCGCCCTGCCCCACGGCGATGCGAGCAGCACGCCGGGCCTGAGCGAGCGTGACCAGGACATCCTCGCCTTCGAGCGCCAGTGGTGGAAGTACGCCGGCGCCAAGGAGGCGGCCGTGCGCGAGCAGTTCGACATGTCGTCGACCCGCTACTACCAGGTGCTCAACGCCCTCATCGACCGCCCGGAGGCGCTCGAGCACGACCCGCTGCTGGTCCGCCGGCTGCGCCGTCTGCGTGCCGCCCGCCAGCGCCAGCGCTCCGCCCGCCGGCTCGGATTCGAGGTCTGAACGTGAACCGCCTGTGGATGCGTGACCAGCGCGGCATCGCGCTGCCCTCACCCGTCGTCCTGCTGAGCATCGTCGCGGTCGCGATGGCGCTGGTCGCCTTCGTGGTGACCCGCGGCGACGGGCAGGGCGAGGAGAAGGTCATCCCCGCGGCCGCCGTCTCGAACGCTGCCACCGCCACGCCGTCGGCAGGCCCCACCCCGACGGCGCCGAAGACGAAGAAGCCGCAGCCGATCAAGCGCGGCAAGATCTACGTCGAGGTCTTCAACAACTCCCAGGTCAAGGGCCTCGCGGCCGAGGCAGGCGACAAGGCCTCCAAGGCGGGCTGGAACGTCGTCGGCGCCGACAACTGGTACGGCTCGATCCCGGCCACCACTGTCTACTACCCGGCACGGCTCAAGGCCGCCGGCAAGCAGCTCGCGCTCGACCTCGGCGTGCACCGCACCGCACTCGCGGTCGACCCGATGAAGATGGACCGGCTCACCCTCATCCTCACCGCGCCGCTGGGCTGATCCCGGGCCGACAGCTCGGACTGACCCGTCGGGAGCCGGGCCAGCGCGCCGACGGGTTCCGCACCCGTTCCTCGCCCCTCAATCTCGGGTTCACCGCGGACGTGACAGGCTGAGCCCATGGAGTTCGCATCGGCCGCCGCCGAGCAGAAGTACGCCGCGCTCGCCGACCTCGCCGGACAGGCGGTCATCGCCTTCGACTTCGACGGCACCGTCTCGCCGATCGTCGAGGACCCGACCCGGGCGCACATCCACCCCGACGCCGCCGAGGTGCTGATCGCGCTGGCGCCGAAGGTGAAGGCGCTGGCCGTCGTCACCGGCCGGCCCGCTCGGCAGGTGCTCTCCCTCGGCGGACTCGAGGAGGTCGCCGACCGGCTGGCGGCCTCCGGTACCGAGCTCCTGGTCCACGGCCAGTACGGCAACGAGCACTGGACCTCGCGCGAGCGCGCCATCATCGGCCCGCGTCCGCCCGTCGGCCTGGCCACCTTCCTGCGCGAGCTGCCCAAGCTGCTGCGCGACCACGGTGCCGCCGATGCGTACGTGGAGGAGAAGGGGCTCGCGGTCGCGGTCCACACCCGGCGCGTCGCCGACCCGCAGGCCGCCTACGACCGTCTGCTCGGGCCGCTGCGGGCCGCGGCCGAGTCGCACGACCTGACCGTCGAGCCGGGCAAGCAGGTGATCGAGGTGCGCGCCCCCGGCATGGACAAGGGCCTGGTGATCGACCGCCTGGTCGACACCCTCGGCGTGAAGGCGATCCTCTTCGCCGGCGACGACCTCGGCGACATCGAGGCGTTCGAGTCGCTCGACGCGTGGGCGGCCGAGGGACTCGCCACGCTCAAGGTCTGCTCGCTCTCGCCCGGGGACCCGGAGGAGAGCGCCCTCCGGCCTCTCGCGGACGTCGTCGTCGACGGTCCGGACGGTGTTCTCGACCTCTTCCGTCGCCTCGCCTCCGACGCCTCCTGAGCGCACGTGTCCGAATAGCGAGATGCTGTTCTCGCTATTCGGAATCTCGGTTTCGTCGGCGGGCCGATGCTCCCGTACCATCGCTCTTGCTCATCGAGAGGGACTGAGGGAACGGCCCAGTGAAGTCCCGGCAACCGACCGCGAGCCTCCTCCCACCCCCGTGGGTAGGTCGCGGGGACAGGTGCTAAATCCGGCCCGGTGCGAAGGTCGCCCGGGGAAGATGAGGAGGAGGACTCATGAGCGTCGACACTGCCGAGAAGACCCTGCGCGAGGGTGCGTTCGGGAACGCCACCGCCCTGGCCTGTCGCGAGTGCGGCCACAAGATCGAGCTCGGCCCGCACTACGCGTGTCCGGAGTGCTTCGGTCCGCTCGAGGTCGCCTACGACTTCCCCGCGATCACCCGTGCCGAGATCGAGGCCGGGCCGCGCAACATCTGGCGCTACAAGGCGCTCCTGCCGGTCCCCAGCGACATCGAGCAGAGCCCCAACACCGAGCCTGGCTTCACCCGCCTCCTCGAGGCCAAGAACCTCGCCCGCGAGCTCGGCCTGGCCCGGCTCTGGATCAAGGACGACTCCACCAACCCGACCAACTCCTTCAAGGACCGCGTCGTCGCCTGCGCGCTGTCGGCGGCGACCGAGCTCGGCGCGAGGGTCTTCGCCTGCCCCTCCACCGGCAACCTGGCCAACGCCGTCGCGGCGGCGGGCGCCCGCGCCGGGATCAAGACCGTCGTCTTCATCCCGAGCAACCTCGAGCAGCCCAAGCAGGTCAACTCGGCGATCTTCACCGACAACCTGATCGCCGTCGACGGCAACTACGACGACGTCAACAAGCTCGCCCAAGAGATCGCGGCCGAGGAGGAGGGCTGGGCGTTCGTCAACGTCAACGTCCGCCCGTTCTACGCCGAGGGCTCCAAGACCCTCGGGTATGAGATCGCCGAGCAGCTCGGCTGGCGCCTGCCCGACCAGATCGTCATCCCGGTCGCTTCCGGCTCGCAGCTCACCAAGGTCGACAAGGCCTTCCAGGAGCTGATCAAGCTCGGTCTGGTCGAGGACAAGGCGTACAAGATCTACGGCGCCCAGGCCACCGGCTGCAACCCGGTCGCGACCGCCTTCAAGTCCGGCGTCGACGCGATCCGCCCGGTGAAGCCGGACACGATCGCCAAGTCCCTCGCGATCGGCAACCCCGCCGACGGCATCTACGTCCTCGACTCCACCCGTCGTACGGGCGGCGCCGTCGAGGAGGTCTCCGACGACGAGATCCGCGCCGCGATCGTCCTGCTGGCGCGCACCGAGGGCATCTTCACCGAGACCGCCGGCGGCACCACCCTCGCGGTGACCAAGAAGCTCGTCGAGACCGGCCAGCTGGACCCGTCCCTCGAGACCGTCATCATCAACACCGGTCACGGCCTCAAGACGCTCGACGCGATCAGCGGCATCGTCGGCCCGCGGGCGACCATCGCGCCGTCGTACGACGCCTTCGAGGCCGCCGGCCTCGCCGAGGCCTGACGCACGACCGTACGAACTGTCACCGTGACACGGTGTCACGGTGACAGTGCGCGTTGGTGGGCCGCCGTTCCCGGCTCGTTCACCTCGCCGCGCTACAAGCGGGGCATGAGCGGACGCGAGGAAGCACGTCGACTGGGCCGGATCGCCGCGGGAGCCGGTGTGGCGGGGGCCGTCGGAGCCGTCGGCGCCGCGGCGGGTGCCGGGTTCGTGGTGCTGCTCAAGCGCCAGGCCGCGCAGGCCCGGGCGATCATCGGCAAGCCGCTGGGTGAGATCGCGCCCTACTCCGACAAGGTCTACAAGAAGTCGTACGGCAACACCGTCGACCTGCTCCTGCTCGGCGACTCGATCGCCGCCGGCCTCGGCGCCGAGGACGGCGACAGCACGCTCGGTGCGCGCCTGGCCAAGGGGATCGCCAAGAAGGCCGTCCGCTCGGTGCGGCTGAGGACCGCCGCCGTGGTCGGCAGCGAGTCCTGGATGCTGCCCGAGCAGCTCGCCTCCCTGCCGCCCGACTACCGGCCCGACGTCGCGGTGGTGATCGTCGGCGGCAACGACGTCACCCACCGGATCCCGGTCGCCGACTCGATCAAGCACCTCGCCGCGACGATCGAGGCGCTGCACGAGCTCGACGCGAGCGTCGTGGTCGGCACCTGTCCCGACCTCAGCGCGCTGCGGGCGATCCCGCAGCCGCTGCGGTCCCTCGGCGGTCGGGCCTCGCGCCAGCTCGCAGCCGCCCAGGCGGGGGCGGCGCACCAGGCCGGGGCGTACGTCGTCTCGCTGGCCGACGTCGTCGGGCCGTTCTTCGTCACCAACCCCGACGAGATGTTCAGCCTCGACCGGTTCCACCCGAGCGCCGTCGGCTACAAGCGGACGGCGAAGGCGCTGCTGCCCTCGATTCTGGCCGCGCTCGGCATCCGCGAGGAGGTGCCGTTCGGACATCAGGCGCCGGTCTTCGCCGACGCCGCCGAGGAGGTCGTCGCGGCGGCGACCCGGCGCACGGTGCTGCGGGTCCGGGGCTCGCTTCCCGGACGGAGCCGCTGAGACTCGCCGGCTGCTCCCTACACTCTGCGGTTGTGCTGACCTTCCGTGACGCCACCGCCGCCGACGTCGACGCGCTCGTCGAGCTGATCGAGTCCGCCTACCGCGGCGACTCCAGCCGCGGCGGCTGGACCACCGAGGCCGACCTGCTGCACGGCCAGCGCACCGACGCCGAGGCGGTGCGGGCGGTCATCGAGGACCCCGCGAGCCGGATGATGGTGACCGAGCGCGACGGCCGGCTCGTCGCCTGCTGCCAGCTCGAGGAGCGCGGAGGCGCCGACGGCCTGGCCGGCTACTTCGGCATGTTCGCGGTCCGTCCCGAGGAGCAGGGCGGCGGCGTCGGCAAGCAGGTCCTGGCCGAGGCCGAGCGAATCGCGCGCGGCTGGGGCGCCGTCGAGCTGCACATGACGGTGATCGTGCAGCGCGAGGAGCTGATCGCGTTCTACGGGCGCCGCGGCTACCGCCGCACCGGCAGCCTGAGCCCCTTCCCGTACGACGACGTGCGCTTCGGCGTGCCGCAGCGCGACGACCTCGCCTTCGAGCTGCTGATCAAGCAGCTCTGAGTGCGGCCCGGCGGTGCCACACCGGCCAGGTGAGCAGCGCCGCGAGGGTGGCGCCGGCCGTGTTCAGCAGGACGTCGTCGATCGAGGCCACCCGGCCCCAGGCGAGGGCGTACTGGGTCGCCTCGATGAGGCTGGAGGCGATCGCCGCCGTCACCAGGACCCGCGGCACGGTGGCGAGCGCGCGGAAGCGGATCGGTCCGAAGAGGCCGAGCGCGGCGAGCACCACGAGGTTGCCGAGCACCTGGTACTCCGGCATCGTCTCGAGGTCGCGCAGCGGCACCAGGCTGAGCGCGCGATGCCCCGGAGTGCTGCTCGCCGGGAGCATGGTGAGCCACAGCCAGGGCGCGGTGCCGTAGACCAGCCCGACCTCGGCGATCGATCGACGCCGGGCCAGGCCCCGGGCGAGCCCGGAGCGCACCCGCCACCGGGTGAGTGCCCGTGCGGTGAGGACCGCGACCGGGAGCGCGAGCAGGGTCACCACGATGACGGTCTCGTAGGTGCTCATCCACGCCAGCGGTGAGCGGCCGTTGAGGATGACGCCATGCCCGGGCACGGGAAGCCGATGGCGGGCCGTCATCGCTGCATCCGTGGGTCGTGGGCCGCATCGGCGTACATCTGCGGACACCCGTCGCTGACGGCTGCGGGACGCAGCTCGAAGTGCCAGGACTCGTTGGCATAGATCCGGCACAGCCCGTACGACGCGCCGTGCTCGGCGAGCCAGGCGGTCGTCGCCGCCGGCCCGAGGTCGACCGCCTCGCCGGCCTCGTGCACGGACGTCCCCGGGCGCGCGACCCACCGGGCGGCCTCGGCCTCGGAGCCGTACTCGTCGATCGCCTGGTCGAAGAGCTCGCGCTGGTAGGCCAGCGAGCGCCAGCCGCTGTTGACGACGAGCTGGAGGCCGACCCGGGCGGCGTCCTCGGCGGCGGCACGCAGCGCCGCCTCGAGCGCCGGATCCAGCTTCGCCACCGCGGGAACCGTGCCGTCGAGCACCGTCGTCCCGGCGGGCACCTCGCCATCGGCGAGCGTCAGGTCGCCGCTCGATCGGGGCTGGGCGAGCTCGCCTGGGACATCGGGCACGCCGTGGACGTCGCCGATCCGGTCCTGGGTGATCCGATCGTGGGTGATCCGGGCGGCGCGTTGGACCGGATGCGTGAGCGGTGCGGTGTCGGTCGTCGCGGCGCCGCGGGCAGCGGCCCCACAGCCGGCGAGCGATGCCGCGACGGCGATGAGGACGGCCCCGGCGGCGGCGTGGGCGGCGGCGCGGGCGGCGCGGCTCGGGCCGGTGGGAGATTGGCCGGTGGGACGTTGGCCGGAGGGACGTTCTCGGAGCATGCGATCAGCCAACGCGAGCGCGCGTTGCGAGGGCGTATCCGGTTTTCGATATGCCGGCGATACGTGCCCGCTCCCTACGATCGGGGCATGCGTGTGTTGGTCGTCGAGGACGAGCCCCTGATGGCCGCGGCGATCCGCGACGGCCTGCGGCTGGAGGCGATCGCCGCCGACGTGGCCGGCGACGGCGAGACCGCGCTGGAGCTGCTGAGCGTCAACAGGTACGACATCGCCGTCCTCGACCGGGACATCCCGGGACCGTCCGGCGACGAGATCGCGCAGCGGGTGGTCGCGTCGGGCAGCGGCATGCCGATCCTGATGCTCACCGCCGCGGACCGGCTCGACGACCTGGCCACCGGCTTCGAGCTGGGCGCGGACGACTACCTCACCAAGCCGTTCGAGATGCGCGAGCTGGTCCTCCGGCTGCGCGCGCTCGACCGCCGGAGGGCGCACAGCCGCCCGCCCGTACGGGAGATCGCGGGCCTGCGCCTGGACCCGTTCCGGCGCGAGGTCTACCGCGACGGACGCTACGTCGCGCTCACCCGCAAGCAGTTCGCCGTCCTCGAGGTGCTGATCGGCGCGGACGGGGGAGTGGTCAGCGCCGAGGAGCTGCTGGAGCGGGCCTGGGACGAGAACGCCGATCCGTTCACCAACGCCGTACGGATCACCGTCTCGGCGCTGCGCAAGCGCCTGGGCGAGCCGGGGCTGATCGCGACGGTGCCCGGCGTCGGCTACCGGATCGACGACGGGGCCGAGCGATGGGCGGGGCGATGAGCGGGGGACTGAGCGGGGGACTGAGCGGGTCGATGAGCGGGAGGAGTCGCGCCCCCGGCCTCAGCGTCCGGCTCAAGCTCACCCTCAGCTACGCGGGCTTCCTGATGCTGGCCGGCGCGCTCCTGCTCGCGGTCGTCTGGGTATTCCTCCTGCGCTACGTCCCGACCGGCCAGATCGTCACGATCGGCCCGCGCTCGCCCAACCGGCTGGACCTGCAGCGCGCCTTCATCCCGCGCGCGGAGCAGGCGATGGCGGCGCTGCTCGTGGTCGGCCTGGTCGGCGGCTGGATCCTCGCCGGTCGGATGCTCGCCCCGCTGCGCCAGATCACCCAGGCCACCCGGCTCGCGGCCGCCGGATCCCTGTCGCACCGGATCGACCTGCCGGGGCGCGACGACGAGTTCCGTGAGCTCGCGGACTCCTTCGACACGATGCTCTCCCGGCTGGAGGCGCACGTCGCCGAGCAGCAGCGGTTCGCGGCCAACGCCTCGCACGAGCTGCGTACGCCGCTCGCGATCAGCCAGGCCCTGCTCGAGGTCGCGCAGAGCGACCCGGACCGCGACGTCGACCAGCTCATCGACCGGCTCCGCGAGGTCAACACCCGGGCGATCGACCTCACCGAGGCGCTGCTCCTGCTCAGCCGTGCCGACCGGCAGGCCTTCAGCAAGGAGCGCGTCGACCTGTCGCTGGTCGCCGAGGAGGCGACCGAGACGCTCCTGCCGCTGGCCGAGCGGCGCGGCGTCACCATCGAGACGAACGCCGAGCTCGCTCCCGCGACCGGCTCGCCGGCACTGCTGCTCCAGGTGACGAGCAACCTCGTGCACAACGCCGTGGTGCACAACGTCCCCGCCGGTCGGGTGTGGGTGAGCACGATGGTCGAGAGGGATGCAGCCGTGCTGCGGGTGGTGAACACCGGCGAGCTTCTCGAGCCCGAGCTGATCGAGACGCTGGCCGAGCCCTTCCGCCGCGGAACCGAGCGCATCCAGGCCGACCACGCCGGCGTCGGCCTGGGCCTGGCGATCGCCAAGAGCATCGTCCAGG
This sequence comes from Nocardioides sp. JCM 18998, assembly GCF_055391535.1. Classification (NCBI taxonomy): domain Bacteria; kingdom Bacillati; phylum Actinomycetota; class Actinomycetes; order Propionibacteriales; family Nocardioidaceae; genus Nocardioides; species Nocardioides sp. JCM 18998. The sequence continues at coordinate 676,251 of NZ_AP043886.1, read as the reverse complement.
CACACGACGGCACGCTGGAGCTGGCGCCCCGTCCCGGCGGCGGTCTGGTCGCGGTCGTACGCCTGGCGACGCCTCGCGTCGCCGACGCCCTCGCTCGCGGATAGCGTCCTCGAGCCCGTTCTCGCTCGGGACGCTGCCGCTCGCTCAGGTGTCTCCGTACGACGTGCGCTCCGGCGTGCCGCAGCGCGACGACCCCGCCTTCGAGCTGCTGATCGAGCAGCCCTCAGGATCCGCGGCGGTGGGCGCGGACGAGCACGTTCGGCGTGATCTAGGGTGACGGGATGTCGATCAGCCTTCGCCGCCCCGCGGTTCTGCTGGGTGCAGCCATCGTCGGCATCGGCGGGCCGTGTGTGGTCCTACTCGCGCCGGCCGCGCACGCGGAGACCCGCGAGGCCGAGGTCGTGGTGGTCGATGGCGGAGCCGATCTGCGCGATGGTGCCAGCAGCACGCCCATCGTCGTTCCGGCGGCGGGGCGCACGGCGAGCTGGGTCGCTGCCTCCGCCGACGGCACGCGAGAAGCCCTCGTCGAGTCCGTGCCGTACGACGGCGGTGATTGGACCGGCACCGAGGACATGATCACGGTCCGGGATGCCGGTGGCCGGTTGGTGCGGACGGTCGACCGGCTCACGGTCGATCCGCTTCCGACCTTCTTCATTCAGCGTCCGGTCCTCGGTAACGACGGCCTCACGGTGGCGTACGACCTCTATGACTCCTCCGACGGCCGCCACTTCCCCGAGGTGCGCGATGTCGCCACCGGTGCGGCTCTTCACCCGGATGTCGATGCCAACGCCGACACCGAGGTGGTCGGCTTCGCGAGCAACACGTTGCTCGTCGTTCGGTCGCGGCCGAGATTCGCGACCGAGTCAGTGCTCCAGAGCGTCGCGGCATCCGGTTCGGCGCCGCCGCAGGACGTTCTCGGAGCGCCCGCAGGCGTCGTGAGCGAGCTCCGGCTGTCGCCGAACGACGACCGTGCGGCCCTCCTCGTCGACGGCGACGTCGAGGTGGCCCCGATCACCGTCTCGGGGGAGACGGTCAGCCTCGGCACCGCCGTGAGACTGACCTCGGACGGCCACAGCTCCTCGCTCTCCTGGTCGCGAGACGGTACGTCGATCAGCTTCGTGCACTCCGACGGGTCGGGCTCGTCCGGCGCCGACCTGGCCCGCGTTGCGGCAGACGGCGGTTCGGCCCCGGTCGTCACCGCGACGCCGGAGAGGGAGCAGGCGGTCGCCGTCGTCGGGCTGGACAGCACCGCGCCTGCGGCGCCCGTGGCCGAGACGGGCACGCTGCGGGGCACCTCCGCCGTCGTGCGCTGGGCCGGACCGACCGACACCGACCTCTCGGGCTACATCGTCACCCGCCGACTGGGCGCGGTGACCCAGCGAAAGGTCTTCGTGCCTGCCCCGGCGACATCCTTCGCCGACAACGGGCTCGTCCTCGGGCGCACCTACACCTACGTCGTGCAGCCGGTCGACCGTTCCGGGAACAGCGGGCCTGGGGTCGTCGAGCAGGTCGGTGCCGTGCAGCCGCGCCCCCTCGCGGCCGACCCGACGAGCACGACCGGCCCGCGGGGCGCCTTCCCGCTCACCCTGGCCTCGACCGCGCCCGCCGGCACGGCCTTCACCGTCGACTACCAGGTGCTGCCGAGCCCGACCTGGCATCGGCTCACCACCGATCGCCCCGGCCGGCGGGTCACCGTACCGGCCTCCATCGCCCGTGGCGGCCGGACGCTGCGCTTCCGGGTCGCGGCCACCGATGCCGCCGGCAACGCGAGCGCAGCGGTGGTGGGCGGCCGGGTCGTGGTGCCCTACGACGAGACCGCTGGCGCATGGTGCGGTGCCTGCGACAGCCAGCGACGATCCGGCGCCTATCACGGTGGCGTACACACGTTGTCCGCTCCCGGCCAGGCGTCACGGATCACGGCGGTCGGCGACCGGCTGCAGGTCGTCGGGGATCGGTCGCCACGCGGGGGCCGGTTCATGGTTCAGCTCCGCACGGGAGGCGGTCGTTGGGTTCGGTTGGGCGGGGTCGTCGACACGCACGCCGCCACCCGTCGCGCCCGCTGCGTGCTCTTCTCGCACACCTTCTCGACCAGCCTGCGGCGTACCTATCGCCTGGTCTGGGTGCCTGGCCCGACGCCGACCCGCCGAGTGGTGGCGATCGATGGGTTCGGCGTCCGTCGCTGACGGGGACCGGCCTTGCACTCGCCTAGGTCGAGTGCCAGACTGGCATTGGCACTCTCGACATGAGAGTGCCACTTCCGGAGGGTGACGTTGGGTCGCTCCGGGGCGGCGAGAAGGGATCGCCGCCACGGGATGACCATGCCGTCGCGGGCAGCTCGCCGTCCGGCACCCGAACAATGTGAAGGATCGCCAGGCCATGCCGAAGCTGATTGCTTTCAACGAGGAGGCCCGTCGCGGCCTCGAGCGGGGTATGAACACCCTCGCCGACGCCGTCAAGGTCACGCTGGGCCCGAAGGGCCGCAACGTCGTCCTGGAGAAGAAGTGGGGCGCCCCCACGATCACCAACGACGGTGTCTCCATCGCCAAGGAGATCGAGCTCGAGGACCCGTACGAGAAGATCGGCGCCGAGCTCGTCAAGGAGGTCGCGAAGAAGACCGACGACGTCGCCGGTGACGGCACCACGACGGCGACCGTCCTCGCCCAGGCGCTGGTCCGCGAGGGTCTGCGCAACGTTGCCGCCGGCGCGAACCCGATGGGTCTCAAGCGCGGCATCGAGGCCGCCGTCAACGCGGTCTCCGAGGAGCTCCTGGCCCAGGCCAAGGACGTCGAGACCCGCGAGCAGATCGCGGCCACCGCGACCATCTCCGCCGGCGGCGACACCACCGTCGGCGACGCCATCGCCGAGGCGATGGACAAGGTCGGCAAGGAGGGCGTGATCACGGTCGAGGAGTCGAACACCTTCGGCATCGACCTCGAGCTCACCGAGGGCATGCGGTTCGACAAGGGCTACATCTCGGCCTACTTCGTCACCGACACCGAGCGCATGGAGACCGTCCTCGAGGACGCCTACGTCCTCCTGGCCAACCAGAAGATCTCCAACGTCAAGGACCTGCTCCCGCTGCTGGAGAAGGTCATGCAGTCGGGCAAGCCGCTCGTCATCATCGCCGAGGACGTCGACGGCGAGGCCCTGTCCACGCTCGTCGTGAACAAGATCCGCGGCACCTTCAAGTCCGTCGCCGTCAAGGCCCCGGGCTTCGGTGACCGTCGCAAGGCCCAGCTGCAGGACATCGCGATCCTGACCGGCGGCCAGGTCATCTCCGAGGAGGTCGGCCTCAAGCTCGAGACCACCGGTCTGGAGCTGCTCGGCCAGGCCCGCAAGGTCGTCATCACCAAGGACGAGACCACCATCGTCGACGGCGCCGGCGACCAGGGCCAGATCGAGGGCCGGGTCAACCAGATCCGCGCCGAGATCGAGAAGTCGGACTCCGACTACGACCGCGAGAAGCTGCAGGAGCGCCTCGCCAAGCTGGCCGGCGGCGTCGCCGTCGTCAAGGTCGGCGCGGCCACCGAGGTCGAGCTCAAGGAGCGCAAGCACCGCATCGAGGACGCCGTCCGCAATGCGAAGGCTGCTGTCGAGGAGGGCATCGTCGCCGGCGGCGGCGTCGCCCTGGTCCAGGCCGGCAAGCAGGCCTTCGAGAAGCTCGACCTCGAGGGTGACGAGGCCACCGGCGCGAACATCGTGAAGGTCGCCATCTCGGCGCCGCTGAAGCAGATCGCCATCAACGCCGGCCTCGAGGGCGGCGTCGTGGCGGAGAAGGTCGCCGGTCTCCCGGCCGGCCAGGGCCTCAACGCGGCCACCGGCGAGTACGTCGACCTGCTGGCCGCCGGCATCATCGACCCGGCCAAGGTCACCCGCTCGGCGCTGCAGAACGCCGCGTCGATCGCCGCGCTGTTCCTCACCACCGAGGCCGTCGTGGCCGACAAGCCGGAGAAGGCCGCCCCGATGGGCGACCCGACCGGTGGCATGGGCGGCATGGACTTCTAGTCGCCTCAGAACACGGCACAAGGCCCTCGCCCTCCGGGCGGGGGCCTTGTGCGTTCTCTCAGGGGCTCGGGGGATGATGTCTCGGTGAGCACCGTGCAGAACCAGGACAGCGACCAGAACGACCAGATGGACCTGCGGCTGCTGTGGCTGCTCCTGATCCCCGGCATCCTGGTCGGCGCGATCCTGGTGCACGTCATCACCGGCCACGACGACATCAACCCCTCGGCCGCCACCAGCGATCTCACCGTCACGGTGCCGCAACAGGTCGGGCGGTGCGCGGTGCCGACCGCCGACCAGCTCTCCCAGCTCTCCACGGCGGTCCGGGCCACCGTCACCACGACCAGCGACTCGGCCGTCGACCTGCGCGTGACCAACGTCCTCGCCGGCCCGCAGATCGGCGTCATCACCGTCCAGCTCCCCGCGGCCGACCAGACCACCGCCGACACCACCCTGCCCGCCTTCGTCGAGGGCCACAGCTACCTGCTCGGCATCACCGCCGACGACAAGCTGGCCGGCTGCGGCCTCAGCGGCGCCTCGGACACCTCGCTCGAGGACCTCTACTCCAAGGCCTTCGGATGATCCGCGGGCTTCTCCTGGCCGCCGGCGACGGCAGCCGGATGGGGAAGCCCAAGGCGCTGGTGGACGACTGGCTCGCCCGCAGCGTCACCGCCCTGCGCGACGGCGGCTGCGACGCGGTCACCGTCGTGCTCGGCGCCGAGGCCGGCGCCGCGCTCGTGCTGCTCGAGCAGCAGCTCGGTCAGGTCACCGGGATCGACGCGGTGATCGCCGAGGACTGGCGGACCGGGCAGTCCGCCTCCCTGCGTGCCGGCCTCGCGGCGCTCACGTACACGCACGCCGAGGCCGCCCTGGTGCACCTGGTCGACCTGCCCGACGTCGGAGCGGACGTCGTCCGGCGCGTCCTCGGCGCCGCCGACGGACCGGGCTCGCTCGCCCGGGCGTCCTACGCGGGGAGCCCCGGGCACCCGGTGCTGCTCGGTCGCGACCACTGGGTGCCGCTCGCGGGCGAGCTCCGGGGCGACGAGGGCGCCCGGCGCTACCTGCGCACCCACGACGCGGAGCGCATCGAGTGCGGCGATCTCGCCACCGGACGCGACGTGGACGAGCCGGCCTGATCGGACCAGCCGCGAGCCAACGTCGCTCCGCGTAGGTTGGGCGCATGGAGGTCGCCTCGCCGCAGGACCTTGCGGACCGCCTCGCCCGGACGGGCTACCTGAGCGACGTCGAGCTGGCCACGGTCGGCTACCTCGCGCTGCGGATGAGCCGCCCGCTGCTGCTCGAGGGGGAGCCCGGCACCGGCAAGACAGCGCTGGCGGAGGCACTCGCCGAGGCGCTCGGGCTGCCGCTGATCCGGCTGCAGTGCTACGAGGGCATCGACGCCACCCAGGCGCTGTACGACTGGGACTTCCCCCGCCAGATCCTGCATCTGCGCGCGGTCGAGGCCGCCGGCGGCCGCGAGAGCGTCGAGGAGGCGGAGAAGAGCCTCTACGACGAGCGCTTCCTGCTCGCCCGGCCGGTGCTGCGCGCGCTCCAGGAGGCGCCCGCCGTCCTCCTGGTCGACGAGATCGACCGGGCCGACGACGAGTTCGAGGCGTTCCTGCTCGAGGTCCTCTCGACCTACCAGGTCTCGGTGCCCGAGCTCGGCACGGTCGCCGCATCGACGCCGCCGATCGTGGTGCTCACCTCCAACCGCACCCGCGAGCTGCACGACGCGCTCAAGCGGCGCTGCCTCTACCACTGGATCGACCATCCCGGCCTCGAGCGCGAGGTGGAGATCGTGCGCGGTCGCGCGCCGGAGGTCACCGCGGCGCTGGCCCGCCAGGTCGTGACCATCGTGCAGCAGGTCCGCGCCGATGCCGGCCTGCTCAAGCCGCCGGGCGTCGCGGAGACGCTCGACTGGGCGCGGGCACTGACCTACCTCGGTGGCGAGGAGCTCGACCTGGCGAGCGCGTGCGCCACCCTCGGGGCGCTGGTGAAGTACCGGGAGGACGCGGACCGGGTCCGCGAGGCACTCGACCGCCTGCTGGCATGACGCACGCGCCGGACCGGACCCTGATCGGGTTCACCCATGCGCTGCGGGCGGCCGGGGTCGCCGTCACCCCCGATCGCTCCCAGGCCTACCTCGCCGCGGTGGCGCTGGTCGGCCTCGAGGACCGGCGCGCGACCTACACGGCCGGTCGCGCCACCCTCTGCAGCGGCCCCGACGACCTGGCCCGCTACGACCAGGTCTTCGAGGCCTACTTCAACCCCCGCGGCGGGCTGCCGCGCTCCCGGCCGACGGAGCCACAGCCGGCCGCGGTGGCGATCGAGCTGCCGCTGCTCGACGCCTCCGGGCCGGGGGAGCAGGAGGACGACGTCACGCGGGTGCTGGCCAGCGAGGCCGAGGTGCTGCGCCATCGGGACGTGGCTCGTCTCACGGCCGCCGAGAAGCGCCGGGTCGCCGCGCTGCTCGACACGCTGCGACCGCAGGCGCCCGTACGTCCCACCGCACGCCATCGCGCCTGGCGCCGCGGCAGCGTCGATGCCGCCCGTACCCTGCGGACCAGCCTGCGCCGGATGGGCGAGCCCGGCGAGATCGCCTGGCGGCGACGCGCCACCCACCCGCGCCGGATCGTGCTGCTGATCGACGTCTCCGGCTCGATGAGCGCCTACGCCGACACCCTGCTGCGGCTCGCGCACCGGATGACCGTCGCGACCGGGTCGATGAGCGGACGCCCGGTCGTGGAGACCTTCACGATCGGCACCCGGCTGACCCACCTCACCCGCGCGCTGCGGCAGCGCGATCCCGAGCGAGCGCTCGTCGCCGCCGGCGAGACCGTGCCGGACTGGTCCGGCGGGACCCGGCTCGGCGAGACCCTCCAGGTCTTTGCCGAACGATGGGGCCGACGCGGGATGGCGCGCGGTGCGGTCGTGGTGATCCTCAGCGACGGCTGGGAGCGGGGCGACACCGCGCTGCTGGCCGAGCAGGCCCGCGAGCTTCGCCGGATCGCGCACCGACTGATCTGGGTCAACCCGCATCGCGGCAAGGCGGGCTACGAACCGGTCCAGTCCGGGATCCGCGCGGTGCTGCCCTTCCTCGACGACTTCGTCGCCGGGCACTCGCTCGCGACCTACGCTCACCTGATGGAGGTCATCGCCCATGCGTGACGTGCTCGCCGAGCTGGTGGCGTGGTGGGAGGCCGGCGAGACCGTCGGCGTCGGCACCGTGGTCGCGACGTTCGAGAGCGCGCCGCGGCCGGCGGGCGCCTCCATGCTCGTCGGCCCCGACGGCACGGCCGTCGGCTCGGTCTCAGGCGGCTGCGTCGAGGGCGCCGTCTACGAGCTCGCCCAGGAGGTGATCGCCTCCGGCGATCCGGTGCTCGAGCGCTACGGCGTCTCCGACGACGACGCCTTCGCGGTGGGGCTGACCTGCGGCGGGATCCTGGACGTCTACGTCGAGCGGGTCTCTCGCGAGACCTTCCCCGAGCTCGGCGAGATCGCCGCCGACGTACGCGCGGGGCGGCCGGTCGCGCTCGCGACGGTGATCGAGCATCCCGACCCCGACGTGCTGGGGCGGCGGCTGATCGTGCGGCCGGGCGGTCTCGATACGGCCTCGCCTGGCGGCTCGGCCTACTCGACCAACGATCCTCGGTGGTCGAGTAGCGAGCGCAGTGATCCTCGGTGGTCGAGTAGCGAGCGCAGTGATCCTCGGTGGTCGAGTAGCGAGCGCAGCGAGCGTATCGAGACCCGCATCGGGACCACCCTCGGATCGAAGCGGATGGACGACGCGGTGCGCGATGACGCACTCGGCCTGCTCGCCCAGGGCCACAACGCCACCCTGACGTACGGCCCCGACGGCGAGCGTCGCGGCGAGGGGATGCGGGTCTTCGTGTGGGCGTTCGCGCCCAAGCCGCGGATGCTGGTCTTCGGTGCCATCGACTTCGCCGCCGCCGTCGCGCGGATCGGCGCCTTCCTCGGCTATCACGTGACGGTCTGCGACGCCCGGCCCGTCTTCGCGACCAGCACCCGCTTCCCCGAGGCCCACGAGGTCGTCGTGGACTGGCCGGACCGCTACCTCAGCGCGGAGGCCGAGGCCGGACGGATCGACGGGCGCACGGTGCTGGCGGTGCTGACCCACGACCCGAAGTTCGACGTGCCGCTCCTCGAGGTGGCGCTGCGGCTGCCGGAGCTGGCCTACATCGGGGCGATGGGCTCGCGCCGCACGCACGTGGACCGGGAGCATCGGCTGCGCGAGGCGGGGCTCACCGACGAGCAGATCGAGCGGCTCTCCAGCCCGATCGGGCTGGACCTGGGCGCCCGTACGCCCGAGGAGACGGCGATCTCGATCGCCGCCGAGATCATCGCCGGTCGCTGGGGCGGATCGGGCTCCCGGCTGGCCGAGCAGGTGGGCCGGATCCACCATCCCCCGTCCTGAGGACAGCGCGCCGAAGGGCTTGCACCTGGATCCGGGAGCGGGAAGAGTGCGGAGCGCAGTGTGATCGGGCTCACAAGCATCTCGGGAGGGCGCTATGCGTCGTGCAAGCATGTCCGGAGCAGTCGTCGTGGGGGCATCGGCCCTCGTCCTGGCCTCGTTGCACGGGCTGCCGGCCCAGGCCGCGCCGCACGCACCGCACCACCCGGCCCCACCGCCGATCGCGAGTGGCACCGCACCGGACGGACCGGGCGCCGCCTCGCACTGGACCACCGGCGAGAAGGACGGCATCGGCACCAGCGCCGGTACCGCCTCCAAGGTGTGGTTCAGCCTCACCCAGGGCGCGATGTCGGAGGTCTACTACCCGCGCGTCGACATCGCCAACGTCACCAGCCTCCAGCTGGTGGTGACCGACGGGCGCACCTTCACCGACCGCGAGGACACCGACACCACTCACCGCATCCAGCTACTGGATCGCGACTCGCTGTCCTATCGCCAGGTCGACACCGACAAGGACGGCCACTACCGGATCACCAAGACCTACACGACCGACCCGGACCGCAACACCGTCCTGCTGGACGTCTCGGTCCGCAGCCTCGACCGCGGCCACTACAGCGCCTACGTCCTCTACGACCCCTCCCTGGCCAACTCCGGCAAGCACGACTCCGCGACCACCGACGGCCACACCCTGCTGGCCGAGGACGCGACGACCGACACCCCGGTCGCCTCCGCGCTGAGCGCCAGCCCGGCCTTCACCGCCGTCTCCAGCGGGTACGCCGGCGGCAGCGACGGCTGGACCGACCTGGCGACCGATCACACCCTCGACCACCACTACGCCAGCGCCCCGGACGGCAACGTCGTCCAGGTCGGCCGGCTCGCCAGCGACCGCAGGGGCGACGCGCACGCCACCGTCGCGCTCGGCTTCGGTGCCGACACCGCGGCCGCCGAGCGTGCCGCCTCCGGCTCCCTGCGGACCGGCTTCGACCGCGCCAGCCGCGGCTACGACCAGGGCTGGGCGCGCTACCTGCGCTCGGTCGACCGTGCCCCGAGCAGCGTGCGCCACGACGCCGGGCTGCTGACGCAGTACGACGTCGCGGTGATGTCCCTGCGCGCCCACGAGGACAAGACCTACCGTGGCGCCAACATCGCCTCGCTGACCGTGCCGTGGGGCGAGGCCAGCAACGCCGACGAGCCCGGGGTGGGCGGCTACCACCTGGTCTGGGCACGCGACCTCTACCAGATCGCGTCCGCCCAGATCGCGATCGGCGATCGGGCAGCGGCCAATCGCAGCCTCGACTACCTCTTCGACGTACAGCAGAAGCCCGACGGCTCGTTCCCGCAGAACAGCCGGCTCGACGGCACCCCCTACTGGGGCAGCTTGCAGCTCGACGAGGTGGCGTTCCCGATCGTGCTGGCCGATCAGCTCGGCCGTACGGACCGCTGGGACAACGTGAGGCGCGCCGCCGACTTCCTGGTCGGGCGCGGACCCTCCACCCCGCAGGAGCGCTGGGAGGAGGAGAGCGGCTACTCACCGTCGACGATCGCCGCCGAGATCGCCGGCCTGGTCGCCGCCGCCGACCTGGCGAAGCGGGCCGGCGACGACGCGTCCGCGACCCTCTACCTCGCCACCGCGGACCGGTGGCGCTCCCAGGTCAAGGACCAGACCTTCACCACCACGGGTCCGCTGGGCGACGGCCGCTACTTCGAGCGGATCGACGACGACGGCGACCCGAACGACGGCCACCCGCTCGACCTCAACAACGGTGGCGGCACCCACGACGAGCGCTCGATCGTCGACGCCGGGTTCCTCGACCTGGTCCGGCTCGGCGTCTTCGGTGCCGATGACCCCGACGTGCTCGCCTCGCTGCCCGAGGTCGACGCGACGATCAAGGTCGACACCCCCGAGGGCCCGATGTGGTACCGCTACAACCACGACGGCTACGGCGAGAAGGCCGACGGCAGCCCGTACGACGGGACGGGCGTGGGCCGGCTGTGGCCGCTGCTGTCCGGGGAGCGCGGCGAGTACGCCCTGGCCGCCGGGGCCTCGCGCAGCACTGCGATGAGCTACCTGCGCACGATGGCGGGCGCCGCCAATGCGGGCTATATGATCCCCGAGCAGGTCTGGGACAGCGGTGACCGGATCGGCCAGGGCACCGGCTCGGCCACCCCGCTGTCCTGGTCGATGGCGCAGTTCGTCCGGCTCGCGCAGTCGATCGATGCCGGCCACCCGGTGGAGACCCCGAGCGTCGTCGCCCGTCGCTACGCCGGATCGCGTCCGGCGGCGCCGGCGCTCACCCTGACCGGCCCCGACGACGGGGCGCAGACCGACGCGGCCAGCATCGCCGTCACGGGGGCCTCGGCTGCCGCGCAGGTCGTCGTGCACGTCGGCACGACCACGACCAGCGTCCCGGTCGGCGCCGACGGCACGTTCACGGCGACCGTCGCGCTGGCCCGAGGCCGCAACGTCATCACCGTCGCCGCCGTGGGCGCCGACGGCGGCACCGCTCTGGCGCAGCGCACCGTCATCTCGACCAACCTCGGCACCCCGCTCGGAGCGGTCAGCGACCCGACCGGCGACGATCACGGTCCCGGCAGCTACGTCTACCCGGGCAGCCCCGACTTCACCCCGGGCGCCTTCGACGTCACCCGGTTGGCGGCCTACCAGGACCCGGAGCAGGTCAACTTCGCCGTCACCATCGACGGCGTGCTGACCAGCCCGTGGGGCGGCAACGCGATCTCGCTGCAGCGCTTCGACCTCTACGTGCGTACGGGCACCGGCACCGGGGCGGTCGCCGCGCTGCCGGGCTCCAACGCACAGCTCGCGGCGCCGTACGACCTGGTGATCACCGCCGACGGCTGGAACGCGGCGATCCACGACGCGTCCGGCGCCAGCCTCGGAGCACCGACGCTGGCGGCGATCCCGGAGACGCGGACGGTGGTGATCTCGGTGCCGCGCGACCTGCTGCCCGCCGACCTGTCGCACGCGAGCTACGTGCTCACGGCGATGAGCCACGCCGACGAGGCCGGCGGCGAGGGCATCGGCGGCATCCGGCCGGTCTACTCGAAGGCCTACTGGGACAGCACCGTCGGCACCGCGATGAGCTGGGTCCACGACTACCGCTTCGGCGGCGGCGCGGGTGAGTGGACCGGCGACAACGCGGCCAAGGACACCGACAGCTCCGACCCCAACGTGCTCGACATCCTCACCCCGGCCGGGGCCGACCAGTCGCAGGTGCTCGACTGGTACGCCGGGCCGGTGGTGCTGCCGTACGTCACGCTCCAGTGATCACCGGACCCGCGGATGTGACCGGTGACACCGGTCACATCCGTGGCTAGCGTGGGCGCATGGCGCGCGCGGAGCTGCAGTCTCGGCGGATCGATGCGCTGCGCGCCTGGACGGCCTTCGTCGAGGACGGCGACGAGGCCGCGGCGGTCCGCCCGGAGATCCTGAGCAGCTGGACGCGGTCGGGGGCGAGCATCACCGCCGACGTACGGGAGGCCCCACTGGCCGACGAGACCGAGACCGCCGCGTACTGGCGCGAGTCCCTGCTCCAGGTCGCGGTCGAGCGGGTCGAGGAGGAGCTGCGGCGCACCGCCGAGGACGGCGACCTCGTGATCGCGGTGACCGATCCCGACACCCGGATCCTGTGGACCTACGGCGGCCGGGTGATGCGCCGCAAGGCCGAGTCGGTGAACTTCGTGCCGGCCGGCCGCTGGGACGACCGCTCGGTCGGCACCAACGCCCTCGACCTGGCCCAGCGCGGCGACGCCCCGGCGATGGTCTTCAGCGCCGAGCACTATGCCGAGGTGGTGCACAACTGGGTGTGCTGGGCCGCGCCGGTGCACGACCCCGTCACCGGCGACCAGCTCGGCGTCATCGACCTCTCCACCACTTGGGACCGCACCCACCCGATCGGGCTGGCCACCGCGCGGGTGATGGCCCGGCTGATCGAGACGGCACTGCCGCACCGGGTGGCGCCGCGCCCGAGCGAGGGATCGGGTCTCGGGGTGGGGCTGGTGATGACCCTGCTCGGCACCGCGGAGACCCGCCTCGACGGCCAGCGGCTGCTGCTCAACCGACGCCAGACCGAGATCCTCGCGCTGCTCGCCCTCCACCCCGAGGGGCTGTCGCTGGAGCAGCTGCACGCGATGCTCTACGGCGACGAGGGCGTCACCTTCTCCACCCTCAAGGCCGAGGTCTCCCATCTGCGGCACACGCTCGGCGGTCAGTTGGCCTCGCGCCCCTACCGGCTGCTGATGCCGGCCGCCACCGACGTGGAGCACGTGCTCGCACTGCTGCGCGGCGGCGAGGTGGCGGCGGCGGTCGAGGCGTACGGCGGCGACCTGCTGCCCGGCACCAACAGCCCCGCGCTCGCCGAGCTGGGGGAGTACGTCGCCGTCGCGCTGCGCGAGGCGCTGATCGCCCGCCCTGAACCCGACGCGGTGCTGCGCTACGCCGAGCTGGCGCCCTACGACACCGCCGTGTTCGAGGCGGCGCTGCGACGGCTGCGCGCCCCGCACCCCGCGGTGCCGCTGCTCAAGGCCCGGCTCGCCGCGGCGCGCTGATCAGCCGAGCAGGTCCGCGACCTCGCTGAGACCGGCGAGCACCTCGGCGAAGCCGGTGCTCAGCGGGGAGAGGCCGATCCGCAGCCCGTTCGGCGGCCGGAAGTCCGGGATCACGCCGCGCTCCCACAGCCGGGCGGTGACCTCGCGGAAGTCGGGATGGTCGAGGATGACGTGGCCGCCGCGCAGCGCCGCGTCGCGGGGCGAGGCCAGCTCCACGCCGAGCGGTGCGAGCAGCGCGTCGTGCACCTCGATGGCGAACTCCGTCAGCGCCACCGACTTGGCGCGGACCGCCGCGATCCCGGCCGTCTCGAGCAGGTCGAGCATGTCGCGCATCGGGAGCATCCCGACGATCGGTGGGGTGCCGCTGATGAAGCGCCGGATGCCGCTCGCCGGCTCGTACCGCTCGCCCATCGCGAACGGGTCCGCGGCGCCCATCCAGCCCTGGATCGGCTGGCGCAGCCGGTCGTGGAGGCGGGCCGCGACGTAGCCGAAGGCCGGCGCGCCGGGGCCGCCGTTGAGGTACTTGTAACTGCAGCCGACCGCGAGGTCGACGCCGAGGTCGTCGAGAGCCAGGTCGAGGGCGCCGACCGAGTGGCACAGGTCCCAGAGCACGAGCGCGCCGGCGTCGTGCGCCGCGGCGGTGATGCCCGCCATGTCGGCGATCCACGCCGAGCGGTAGGAGACGTGGCTGAGCAGGACCAGCGCGGTGCGCTCGTTCAGCACCTCGCGGACCTGCTCGAGCGTCACGCCGGTGCGGGGGTCGACGGTGAGCCAGCGCATCGTCAGCCCTCGCTCGGCGGCGAGCCCCTCGAGGATGAACCGGTCGGTGGGGAAGTCGTCGGCGCAGGCGACCACCTCGTCACGGCGCTCGGCCGCCTGGGCGGCGATCGCCGCGTGCGCGTACTTGTAGAGCATCACGCTGGTCGAGTCCCCGACGACGGTCTGGCCGGTCGCGGCCCCGAGCAGCACCCGGCCGATCCGGTCGCCGACCTCGGTCGGGGCCGTCATCCACTGCTCGTCCCACGACCGGATCAGCCGATCGCCCCACGCCTCGTCGAGGAAACCGGCCATGGCGGCACGAGTGGCGTGCAGCGGGCGGCCGAGCGAGTTGCCGTCGAGATAGGCGATCACGCCGTCCGTACGGACGAACGCGTCGCGGTGGTGCGCGAGCGGGTCGGCGGCGTCGAGCTCCTGGGCGCGGGTGTGGAGCCGGTCGGTCACGGGTTCTCCTGAGTGCTGGAGGGGCTGCCGGCAGGGGTGCCGGAGGGGGTGCCGGAGGGGGTGGTGGGGGACGTGGTGAGGCGGGTGGCCGAGGCCAACCAGGCGATCAGCTCCTCGGCGCCCTGCGGACGCGCCAGCGGCGAGGTCAGCGTCCGCTCGGGGGCAGGGTCGTCGAGCGGGCCGAGGACGGCGGTCAGCAGGTCGTCGCCGGTCAGGCCGGCCCGCTCGAGCAGCCGGATCTCGGTGGGGTTCGCGCCGACGGGGGTGGGGCCGTTGCCCATGTCGGTGCCGTACACGACGGTGCCGCCGTGCTCGCGGAAGCGGCGCAGGTTGTCGATCGCGATCTCCCGGGCCGGCTCGTCGTGGATCGCCAGCGTGGAGATCCAGGTCATCGACGCCGCCCGCTCGAGGTCGGCGCCGGCCAGGCGCGAGGTCCAGGGCGTGTGCACCAGGACGTCGGCCCCGGCGTCGATGGCGCGCTCGGCCTGGCCCGGTCCCTCGGCATGGACCAGCGCCGGCAGCCCGGCGTCGTGCGCCGCGCCGATCAGGGCGGCGAGGACGGCGTCGTCGAGCAGCGGCATCACGGTGTGCAGGGTGATCTTGAGGGCATCGAAGCCCTCCTCGCCCAGGCGGGCGACCGCGGCCCGCGCCGAGGCCGCGTCGGGCACCGGTCGCACCGCGCCGGCCGGCGCCCACGAGCGACCGCTCGGATAGCCGCCGGGAGCGGTGTGGAAGGGTCCCGCCGCGCGTACGACCACCAGATCGCCGGGGGGTTCCGCCCGCCAGGCGGCCGCCTCGGCCGGTGACCAGCCCAGGTCGTGCGCCTCGACCAGGACCCCGCCGCTCAGCGGACCGTGGTCGACCAGGCCGAGGTGAACGTGCCGGTCGATCACCCCCGGCAGCCGGGTCGGTGCGTCGGCGCTCATCCGAGCTCCGTGCGGACCGCGTAGAGCTCGGGGAAGAACGTCAGGTCGAGCGCCCGCTTGAGGAAGCCGACGCCCGAGGAGCCGCCGGTGCCGGTCTTGAAGCCGATGGTGCGCTGCACCGTGCGCAGGTGGCGGAAGCGCCACAGCTGGAAGGCGTCCTCGAGGTCGACCAGGTCCTCGCACGCGGCATAGGCCGCCCAGTGCGTCTCCGGGTCGCCGTAGATCGCGGCGAAGACGGGGACCAACGCGTCCTGCTGCACCCACGGCCGGCTGACGTCCCGCTCCAGCACCGCTTCGGGGACGGCATGGCCCTGGCGGGCGAGCAGGTGCAGGAACGCGTCGTAGACGGTGGGGGAGGCGAGCAGCTCGCCCAGCATCGCGTGCTCAGCCGGCTCGCCTTCGAACACCTTGAGCATGCCCGGGTGCTTGTTGCCGAGCAGGAACTCCACCGCCCGGTACTGCGCCGACTGGAAGCCGGAGGCGGAGGCCAGCACCCCGCGGAACTCGCCGTACTCGGTCGGCGTCAGCGTGGCCAGCACCGACCACTGCTCGGTGAGGGTGCGGAAGATGTGCTTCACCCGCGCCAGCCCCTTGCGGGCCCGCGACACGTCGTCGGCGTCGAGGTGGCGACGGACCCCGCGCAGCTCGTGCAGGACCAGCGTGAACCACAGCTCGGTGGTCTGGTGCTGGATGATGAAGAGCAGCTCGTCGGGGTGATCGCTGCGCGGGTGCTGCGCCGAGAGCAGCCGCGAGAGACCGAGGTAGTCGGCGTAGGTCATCTCCTCCGCCAGGTCGGTCCGTACGCCCTCCTCAAGGGGACGCAGGCCCCCGATGTCGTGACCCGTCCGGTCGTCAGCGTCCGCAGCCATCCATGCCTCCCGAGCCTCGCCGTCGCGTACCGACCAGCGACCAACCGGCTACCAACCACCGCGTCCCTAGTGTGATCCGGACCATATCGGAGCGCGCCCACGGGAGGGCCCATGACCCGGATCAACCTCGTCGTCGACGGCATGCGGGTCGCCGATGACATCGAGCCGCGGATGCTGCTGGTGCAGTACCTGCGCGAGCGGCTCGGCAAGACCGGCACCGTCATCGGGTGCGACACCAGCAACTGCGGAGCCTGCACCGTCCACCTCGACGGGCAGTCGGTGAAGTCCTGCAACGTGTTGGCGGTGCAGGCCGACGGCGGCGAGGTCACCACCATCGAGGGACTCGCCGGGGTCTCGACAGGCTCGACCTCCGAGAGCGGCCTGCACCCGGTGCAGGAGGCGTTCCGCGAGTGTCACGGGCTGCAGTGCGGCTTCTGCACTCCGGGGATGATCATGCAGAGCGTCGACCTGTTGAAGAACAACCCGAAGCCGACCGAGGAGGAGATCCGGCTCGGCATCGAGGGCAACCTCTGCCGCTGCACGGGCTATCACAACATCGTGCGGGCGGTGCAGAAGGCGAGCGGACAGGCGAGCCGCCCCGCCGCCGAGGGGGTGACGGCATGACCGCGGTGCAGGACGCTCCGGTCGCCCCGGAGAAGAAGGGCGAGATCGGCCGCGACCGCCGCCGCAAGGAGGACGCCCGGCTGATCACCGGTCGCACCCGCTGGACCGACAACATCACGCTGCCGGGCATGCTCCACCTGGCGATGGTGCGCAGCCCGTTCGCGCACGCGAGGATCACCGGGGTCGGGACCGATGCGGCCAAGGAGGCCGTCGGCGTCGTCGACGTGATCACGGCCGCGGACCTCGACGAGTCGCTCGGGGTCTGCATCAACGCCTGGCCGATCACGCCCGAGCAGGTGACGCCCGCCCATCCGCCGATCGCGGTGGACCGGGTCGCTTTCGCCGGCGAGATCGTGGCGGTCGTCGTCGCCCGCAGCGCTGCCGAGGCGCGCGACGCCGCCGAGCTGGTCGAGGTCGACTACGACGAGCTGCCGGCCGCGCTCGACCTCAAGGAGGCCGCGGCCGCCGACGCCGAGAACGGCGGCGCCCTGGCCCACCCGGACCTGGGCACCAACAAGAGCGCGTACTGGGTCTTCGACAGCGGCCAGGCCGGCACCGGCGGCGACGTCGAGGAGGCGATCGCGGCGGCCCGCGCCGACGGGATCGTGCTGGAGCGCGAGTATCGCCAGCAGCGGCTGATCCCCGCCTTCATGGAGCCGCGCAGCACCGTCGTCGACCCGACCGGCGAGCAGATCACGATGTGGTCGGCCACCCAGATCCCGCATGTGCTGCGCTTCGCGCTGGCCGCGACGACCGGCGTGCCGGAGTCGAAGATCCGGGTGATCGCGCCCGACGTGGGCGGCGGCTTCGGCGGCAAGCTGCAGCAGACGCCCGAGGAGATGATCGTCTTCGCGCTGGCCCGGCGGCTGGGCAAGCCGGTCAAGTACACCGAGACCCGCTCCGAGTCGCTGCTCAGCGGTCACCACGGCCGCGACCAGTGGCAGAAGCTCACCCTCGCCGCCGACAAGGAGGGCAACGTCACCGGTCTCAAGGTCGAGCTCCTCGCCGACCTGGGGGCGTACGTCGCGCTCGTCGGCGGCGGCGTGCCGGTCCTCGGCGCCTTCATGTTCAACGCGATCTACAAGTTCCCGGCCTACCACTTCGCCTGCCAGACCGTGTTGACCAACAAGACCTGGACCGACGCCTATCGCGGCGCCGGCCGGCCCGAGGCGACCTTCGCGATCGAGCGGCTGATGGACGAGCTCGCCGCCGAGGTCGGCGTCGACCCGCTCGCGATCCGCGAGCGCAACTGGATCACCCACGAGGAGTTCCCGTTCACCACCGTCGCGGGCCTGGAGTACGACTCCGGCAACTACGAGGCCGCCACCGCACGCGCCAAGGAGATGTTCGGCTACGACGAGCTCCGTGCCGAGCAGGCGCGTCGCCGCGAGTCCGGCGACCCGGTCCAGCTCGGGATCGGGGTCTCGACCTTCACCGAGATGTGCGGCCTGGCGCCCTCCCGCGTGCTCGGCAGCCTCGACTACGGCGCCGGCGGCTGGGAGCACGCCAGCATCCGGATGCTCGCCACCGGCAAGGTCGAGCTGGTCACCGGCGCCAGCGCGCACGGGCAGGGACACGAGACGGCGTTCAGCCAGATCGTCGCCGACCGGCTCGGCGTGCCGTTCGAGGACGTCGAGGTGCTGCACGGCGACACCCAGATCGCCCCGAAGGGGCTCGACACGTACGGCTCGCGCTCGCTCGTCGTGGGCGGCGAGGCGGTCGTACGGGCCGCGGACAAGGTGATCGAGAAGGCCCGCCCGCTGGCGGCGCACCTGCTGGAGGCGAGCGTCGACGACCTGGAGTTCAAGGACGGTCGCTTCGGGGTGCGCGGCACCGATGCCGGGGTGGCACTCACCGAGCTGGCCACCGCCGCCTTCGCGGCGCACAACCTGCCCGACGGGATGGAGCCCTCGCTCGACGCGGAGGCGACCTTCGACCCGGTGAACTTCAACTACCCGCACGGCACCCACCTGTGCGCGGTCGAGATCGACACCGAGACCGGCAAGGTGTCGATGCGGTCCTACGTGGCCTGCGACGACATCGGGGTGGTGATCAACCCGCTGATCGTCGCCGGGCAGGTGCACGGCGGCCTCGTGCAGGGGATCGCGCAGGCGCTGTGGGAGGAGGCGGTGCACGACGAGTCCGGCACGCTGGTGACCGGCAGCTTCGTGGACTACCTGCTGCCCACGGCGGCCGACACGATCACCTTCGAGCTGGACCACACCACCTCGCCGGCGACGACCAACAGCCTCGGCGCGAAGGGCGTCGGCGAGGCCGGCACGATCGCCTCGACGCCGGCCGTGGTCAACGCCGTGGTCGACGCCCTGCGCCCGTACGGCGTGCACGACGTCGCGATGCCCTGCACGCCCGAGCGGGTCTGGCGGGCGATCCACGACGGCGGATCGGGCGGCGAGACGCCCGGTGCGGCCGCCCCGCACTTCGACGAGTCGACCGGCATGTCCGGCACCGTGGACCGCACGACAGGAGCAGAGCAGTGATCCCCGCAGCCTTCGACTACGTCGCGCCGACCTCGCTCGACGAGGCGCTGGCGGCGCTTCGCGAACACGGCGACGAGGCCAAGATCCTGGCGGGTGGCCAGAGCCTGCTGCCCGTCCTGCGGATGCGGCTCAACGCCCCCGAATGGATCATCGACCTCGGCCGGATCGACGCGCTGCGCGGGATCCGCGAGGAGGGCGACGCGATCGTGGTCGGCGCGATGACGCCGCACAGCGTCGTCGGTGCCGACCCGCTGGTGGCCCAGCACGCCGCCCTCGTCGCTGCGGCCGTGGAGCGGCTGGCGGACGCGCAGGTGCGCCACCGGGGCACCTTCGGCGGCGCCCTCGCGCACGCCGACCCGGCCGGCGACCTCGGTGGACCGGCCCGTGCGCTCGGCGCGCAGTTCGTGATCGCCGGTCCCGCCGGCATGCGGCACGTGGACGCCGACGACTTCTTCGTCGACCTCTTCGAGACGGCGATCGGCGAGGACGAGATCCTGGTCGAGGTCCGCATCCCGAAGCACACCGGGTGGGGCGCCCGCTACGAGAAGTTCGTCCGGGTCGAGCACCAGTGGCCGATCTGCGCGGTCGCCGCGACCGTGCAGGTCTCCGGAGGAACCATCACCGGAGCCGGCGTCGGTCTGACCAACATGGGCAGCACCCCGCTCCGCGCCCGTGGGGTGGAGGAGGCGCTGGTCGGGCAGCCCGCGAGCGCGGAGACGATCGCCGCCGCCGCCGAGCGCGCGATCGAGGGCGCCGACCCGCCGACCGACCTCAACGGCAGCGCCGAGTACCGGCTGCACCTGGCCCAGGTCCTCACCCGCCGCGCGCTGCAGGCCGCGGCCGACGCCGCCGGCGCGGGAGCGTGAGGCCGTGCAGCTGACCCACAGCTTCACCGTCCCCGGGACCGTCGAGGAGACCTGGGAGCGCTTCGGGCGCATCGCCGACCTGGCGCAGTGCTTCCCGGGCGCCCAGGTCACCGCCGCCGAGGGCGACACCTTCGAGGGGACGGTGAAGGTCAAGCTCGGCCCGATCGCGCTCGTCTACGCGGGCTCCGGTGCGTTCGTCGCCAAGGACGCGGCCGCGTACACCTTCACGGTCGAGGCCAAGGGTCGCGACAAGCGCGGCAACGGCACCGCGGGCGCCACCGTCAACGCCGCGATGACGGCGGCCGAGGGCGGCGCCTCGACCGACGTGCGCATCGAGACGGACCTGACGATCACCGGCAAGCCGGCGCAGTTCGGGCGCGGCGTGATGCAGGACGTCTCGGACAAGTTGCTCGCCCAGTTCGTCGGCTGCCTCGAGCAACGCTCCGCCCCGGAGGTCGAGCGTGTCGAGACAAGGGCTCCGGATGTCGAGACCCGGGCTCCGGAGGTCGAGCCTGTCGAGACCCGCGCTCCGGAGGTCGAGCCTGTCGAGACCCGCGCTCCGGAGGTCGAGCCTGTCGAGACCCGCGCTCCGGAGGTCGAGCCTGTCGAGACCCGCGCTCCGGAGGTCGAGCCCGTCGAGACCCGCGTCGCGCCCGTGCGCACATCGGCGCCACCACCCGCGAACGACGCCATCGACCTGGGTGCGACGCTCGTGCCCGTGCTGATCAAGTCGTACGGCCGGCAGATCGCGGCCGTCATCGGCGCGCTGGCGTTGGCGATCCTGCTGTGGCGCCGGCGGGGCCGCCGAGCCTAGCCAGCCGGGGCCGCCGACCCTAGTGTTCCAGCGTGAGCCGCCTGCCCGCGTACCTCCTCGGCATCGTCCTGATCGCGGTCCTGCTGTGTGCGCCCGCGCTCTTCTGGGGCCACGGAAGTGCGGGTGACGACGGCTACGAGCCGACCCGGATCACGAGCTACCACGCCTCCTTCACCGTCGCCGCGGACGGCGAGCTGAGCGCGGTGGAGGACATCGACCTGGACGTCAGCACCACCGACCGGCACGGCATCTACCGTTTCTTCGACCGCAACGACGACAACGCCCCGCACGCGCGTCGCGACCCCGAGAACATCACCGTCACCCGCGACGGCCTGCCGGAGCCGTACGAGAAGCAGAGCCGCAGCCTGCGCCGCTACACGGTGCTCAAGATCGGCTCGCCCGATCACACCCTGTCGGTCGGCGTGCACCACTACACGATCAGCTACACCATCGCCGGGGTGCTGCTGCCCGAGGACGCCGACGTGGGCTACCCATGGGAGCAGACCGCCGACGGCAGCCTCCTCTATTGGAGCGTCGTCCCGGGCGGCTGGCAGCAGGAGATGGACGACGTCGATGTCGACGTCACCCTGCCGTCCGCGGCGGTGCTGCCGACGGCGCTCGGCCAGACCGGCTGCATCGTCGGGTGGGGTCGGGGCGCGCCGTGTGCCGTCGACGGCGACGCCACCCAGCATCTGTCCCTCCACCTGGACCACCTCGCCGCGCGTACGCCGGTCACGATCCAGGTCGGTATGGGCGTCCCGACGCCGCCCGAGGGCAACCACCTGCCCTGGACGGCCCGGTTCGACGCCGTTCTGGGCACCAGCCCGGCGGTGCTCGTCGTGGTGCTCCTCATCGGCGTGGCGGCGGCGATCGGCGGCGGAGCGCTCGGGGCACGCGCGCGTGAGCGCACCCCCGCGTACCCGATCCTCCACGCCCCGCCGGCCGGCCTCGGCCCCGCGCAGGCCGTCTACATGATGGCGGAGCGGGTCCCACGCGAGGCGTTCGTCGGCTCGCTGCTGCACGCCGCCGAGCGCGGCGCGGTGCGGATGGAGCAGAACGACGACGGCTGGACCATCACCCGCACCGGACCCGGCACCGACCTGGACCCGGTCACCCGCGATCTGCTCGACCGCATCGTCGGCACCGACGTCGACGCGAGCGCCACGTTCACGCGCAGGAACGTCACCGACGGCAGGTTCCTCGCGTCCGCGATCGACGCCTTCGAGAAGGACGTCGAGGAGTGGGGCATCCGGTCCGGCAACCTCTCCCGTACGGGCATCGGGCCGCTCGGCGGCATCCTGGTGGTCGTCGGCGCCGTGCTGGTCGGGGTCTGCCTCTTCGTGCAGCCCTTCGGGATGTCGATGCTCGGCATCATCCCCGGCGCGTTCGCGGTGTGCGGCGTCTCGATGGCGCGCGCCGGCGCAGGGACCAAGCGCACGCGGGCCGGCCGTGAGCTGTGGTCGCAGGCGGGCGGCTTCCGGCGGATCCTGGCGACCCCGCCGAGCGAGCAGCGCTTCGAGTTCTCCGGGCGCCAGGAGCTCTACGCCTCCTACCTCCCCTGGGCGGTCGCCATGGGCTGCGCCAAGGAGTGGGCCCGCAAGTACCGCACCGAGACCGGCTCCGAGCCGTCGGCGCCGTTCTTCTTCGCCGGCTACGCCGGCGCGCACGGAGGCACCTACGCCGATGCGATGGTGCACGACTTCAACACCACCGTGAGCTCCGCCATCTCCTCCTACACCGCCGCCGAGCACTCCGGCGGTGGCGGGCTCTCCGGCGGCGGGGGCGGCGGGGGATCCTGGTAGTCCGGTCACGGCGAACCAGAGCTTCCTGGAGCCGCAGAAGCAGCTCGCCGAGACCCAGTCGGCCTTCGTAGGGCAGTTCCGAGGTCTCGACCCATCCGTGCCGCGTTCATCTTCTGTGCATGCAACGACACCCCCGGGGGTACCTCGTCCCGTACGCGGGCGCCATCCCGCGGTGGCGGCGCCGGTCCGGCCCCGCCGCTTTGCTGTGTCGAGGGTCGCGAGGTGTTTCGGTCGTGTGGGAGTTCATCAAGGAGCGCCACCAGCAGATCCTCTACAACTCCTTCCAGCACGCCTACCTGGTCGTGCTGTCCGTCGTCACGGCGACGGTGATCGCCGTCCTCGTGGCGGCCCTCGTCACGAGACTGCCGCGGCTGGCCGGCATCACGAACACGCTCAGCGCCATCGGTCTGACGATCCCCGGCTTCGCCCTCGTCGGGCTCCTGATGCCGGCGACCGGGATCGGTGCGACCACCGCCTTCATCTGCGTGTGCTTCTACGCGGTGCTGCCGATCCTGCGCAACGCCGTCGTCGGTCTGCGCGGGGTCGACGCGACCCTGCTCGAGTCCGCCCGGGGCATGGGCATGGGCGAGCTCGCCGTGATGATCCGGATCAGGCTCCCGCTGGCATGGCCGGTGATCCTCGCCGGCATCCGTACCTCGCTCCAGATGTCGATGGGCATCGCCGCCCTCGCCGCGTACGTCGTCGGCCCGGGTCTGGGCGGCTACATCTTCACGGGGCTGAACCAGATCGGCGGCAAGAACGCCCTCAACTACGCACTGGTCGGGACGCTCGGCGTCGTGGTCCTGGCCCTCGTCCTCGACCTCGTCCTCCTCCTGGTCGGACGCGTGACCACCTCGAAGGGAATCCGAGTCTGATGACTGCCACACCCGAGAACTCCGCCCCCGTGCGGCCCTCCGCCGGCGACGTCAGCGGCGTCGAGATCGCCCTGGAGGACGTCGTCAAGAAGTACGTCGGCCAGAAGGCTCCGGCGGTCGACTCGCTCACCCTGACCATCCCCGCGGGTGAGATGGTGATGTTCGTCGGCCCGTCGGGCTGTGGCAAGACCACCTCGCTGAAGATGATCAACCGGCTGATCGAGCCGACGTCCGGCACCATCCGGATCGGCGGCGAGGACATCCGCGCCAAGAGCGCCGACGAGCTGCGCCGCCATATCGGCTACGTCATCCAGGGCGGCAGCCTCTTCCCGCACATGACGGTTGCCCACAACATCGAGATCGTGCCCAGGATGCTCGGCTGGGACAAGAAGCGCATCGCCGAGCGCGTCGACGAGCTCCTCGACCTGGTCGGCCTGGATCCGGCCCGCTACCGCAGCCGCTACCCGCGTGAGCTCTCCGGCGGGCAGCAGCAGCGCGTCGGCGTCGCCCGCGGCCTGGCCGCCGACCCGCCGGTCATCCTGATGGACGAGCCGTTCGGCGCCGTCGACCCGATCACCCGCCAGCGCCTCCAGGACGAGCTGCTCAGCATCCAGCGCGAGCTGCACAAGACGATCGTGGTGGTCACCCACGACATCGACGAGGCCATCAAGCTGGGCGATCGCGTGCTGATCCTGCAAGAGGGAGCCCGGATCGCCCAGTACGACACCCCGGAGGCGATCCTCGCCGCGCCGGCCAACGACTTCGTCGACGACTTCGTCGGCTCGGGCTCCAGCCTCAAGCAGCTCACCCTCGCACGCGTCTCCGAGGTCGAGCTCAGCGCCCGCACCACCGCCAAGGTGGGCGACTCGAGCGCCGAGGCGATCGCCCGTGCCGAGCAGGCGGACGACCCGGCGGTCGTGGTCCTCGACGAGCGCAACCGCCCGGTCGCCTGGCGCTTCCTGCGTCAGCTGCGCCGCCACGCGACGGTGCAGGACGGGGACCGCGAGAGCCTGGTCACCCTCGACCAGCGGGCCACCCTCAACGACGCGCTCGACACCATGCTCACCTCGAGCCACGGCGGAGCGATCGTGTGTGGGGACCGCGATCAGTACCTCGGCATCATCGACTTCCACAGCGTCACCGAGCACATGCGCGCGATCGAGCGCGACGCGATGGCGGCGCACGGGGCGACGGCATGACGGTGACCCAGGACCCGAGCCTCCCCGGCGAGACCCCAGGGATCGACCTCGACGCCGAGGCGCACGATGCCGTACGGCGCTCGCGGCTGCGACTCGCCGGCGGCGAGAGCCTGGCGATGCTGCTCGTGCTGCCGGTGCTCGTGGTGGTGCTCTTCCTCGGCTTCGTGTGGTGGCGCCAGACCGCCGACCTGGACTCGATCGAGCAGTCGGCGCTCGCCTGGCCGGCGTTGCGCGAGCAGCTGGTGCAGCACGTCGAGCTCACCGTCGTCGCCTCGGCGATCGTGGTGGCCGTCGCCGTACCGCTGGGGATCCTGTTGACCCGGCGCTGGGCGAGGGCCGCGGCACCGCTCGTCGTCGGCATCGCCAACGCCGGGCAGGCGGCGCCCGCCATCGGGCTGATCGTGCTGCTGGCGATCTGGCTCGGCTTCGGCTTCTGGACGGCGATCCTGGGCCTGGTGGTCTACGGCCTGCTGCCCGTGCTCCGCAACACGATCACCGGCCTGCAGGGCGTCGACCCGACCCTGGTCGAGGCCGGCCGCGGCATCGGCATGTCGGCCGGTGCGGTGCTGCTGCGCATCGAGCTGCCGCTCGCCCTGCCGGTGATCATGGCCGGCATCCGGACCGCGCTCGTCCTCGTCGTGGGCACCGCGGCGCTGGTCACGTTCATCGGCGCCGGCGGCCTCGGCGGCACGCTCACCTCGGGCATCAACCTCTTCCGCTTCTCGGTCATGGTCGCCGCCTCGCTGCTCATCGCGATGCTGGCGCTGCTCGTCGAGTGGGCCGGGCGCGTGCTCGAGCTGGTCTTCCGGCCGAAGGGGATCTGAGGATGCTGAAGCGAATCGCCGCGGTTGCCGCGGCTCTCGGCCTCGGTGTCGCCCTCTCCGGCTGCGGGATCGGCCTCGGGACCGCCGGCGGCTACACCCCCAGTGGCACGCTCGCCGGTCCGGTCGCGGACGTGAAGGGTCTCGACGGGGCGAGCTTCTCGGTGGGGTCGAAGAACTTCACCGAGCAGATCCTGCTCGGGAAGATGACCGTCATCCTGCTCAAGTCCGCCGGCGCGAACGTCAAGGACCTGACCAACATCCCCGGCAGCGCGGCCGCCCGCCAGGCACAGCTGGCCGGCCAGGTCGAGCTGACCTGGGAGTACACCGGCACGGCCTGGCTGACCTACCTCGGCAACACCGAGCCGATCCCCGACGCCGAGAAGCAGTACGTCGCGACCCGCGATGCCGACCTGAAGCAGAACGACCTGGTCTGGCTGCCGCCGGCGCCGATGAACGACACCTACACGCTGGCCGTCAACCAGGCGACGGCGGAGAAGTACCACATCACCAAGCTGTCGCAGATGAGCACGATCCCGCCGGCCGAGCGGACCTACTGCGTCGAGTCGGAGTTCACCAACCGCCCCGACGGGCTCAAGGGGATGCTGGACACGTACGGCCTGCCGCTCGGCGCCCCCCACGGCGTTCCGCGCAGCAACCTGGTCACGCTGCAGACCGGCGCCATCTACGACGCGATCGCCAAGGGCGCCTGCACCTTCGGCGAGGTCTTCACCACCGACGGCCGGATCCAGGCGCTGCACCTGACGCCGCTCGAGGACGACAAGAACTTCTTCCCGAAGTACAACGCCTCGCTGGTGGTCCGCAAGGACGTGCTCGACGCGCACCCCGACCTGCAGGAGCTCTTCGCGCCGGTCGCCAAGCTGCTGACCAACGACGTCATCGCGAAGCTCAACGCCGAGGTCGACGTCGAGGGCCGTGAGCCGGCCGACGTGGCGTGGGACTGGCTCAAGCAGCAGGGTCTGGTGACCTAGGCCGCTTCGCGATCTCGGTGGTCGAGGGGCGAGGGCGGCGTTCCTCGGTGGTCGAGTAGCGAGGGCGGCGTTCCTCGGTGGTCGAGTAGCGAGCGCAGCGAGCGTATCGAGACCCCGTATCGAGACCCTCAGAACACGTTGAGCGGGCGGAACTGGACCGACATCCGCGGCCCCGCGTGCGCGACCTTGGGGACCGCGTGCTCCCAGGTGCGCTGGCAGCTGCCGCCCATCACGACCAGGTCGCCGTGGCCCATCTCGACAGAGATCGAGGAGCCTCCGCCGAGCGGACGCAGGGCGAGCCTGCGCGGGTCGCCGAGGCTGACGATGGCGACCATGGTGTCCTCGGAGCGGCCGCGGCCGATCTTGTCGCCGTGCCAGGCCACGGAGTCGTTGCCGTCGCGGTAGTAGCAGCACCCGGCGGTGCGGAAGCGCTCGCCGAGCTCGGGCAGGTAGTGCTCGCTGAGCGACTCCCGCGCCAGGGCGAGCATCGGGTGGGGGAGCTCGTCGCCGGCCAGGTAGGTGTGCACGAGCCGCGGTACGTCGACCATCCGCTCGTACATCTGCCGGCGCTCCGCGCGCCAGGGCACGTCGCGGCGCAGGGTGTCGAAGACGTCGTCGGCCGACGGCAGCCACCCTCGGCCCACGTCGATCCAGGCACCGTGGCTCAGTGGGGTGCGCTCGAGTCCGTCGCAGTGCGGCGTCTCGGCCTCCGGGGCGGCGAAGAGCGTGCTCTGGAAGTCCATGTCACCAGCGTAACCCCGATCATCGAACAGGCGTTCGAACTTTGCCATTCCGGGGACGCCGCGTGTCGCGCGGTCCTACCGTTGGCACGTTATGGAAGGGGTCAGCGTGGGGGCGCAGTCACTCAAGCACGTCAAGGTGCGTGAGTATGTGAGGACGCTCGTGGCCGGGAGCATCCCCGGATCGGCCGCCCCTTCCGAGCGTGAGCTGGTCAACCTGTTCGGCGTGGCCAGGATGACCGTACGCCAGGCGATGGACGCGCTGGTCGTCGAGGGTCTGCTGGAGCGGATCCCGGGCCGGGGCACCTTCGTCGCCCGCCCCCGCCGCCAGGCCACCCCGGTGCTGAGCTTCAGCGAGGACATGCGCCGGCGCGGCATGCTGCCGGAGTCGGTGACGCTGCTGGCCCGGATCGAGCAGGCCGGCCCCGGCGTCGCCCGGGCGCTCGGCGTCACCCAGGGCGACGCGGTCATCCACTGGAAGCGACTGCGTCGCGCCGACGGGATGCCGATGTGCATCGAGGACGCCTACCTCAACGAGGTGCTCCTGCCGGGCTTCCTGCAGGTCGGGATGCCGATCTCGCTGTACGACGAGCTCGGCGACCGCGGCATGCGGCCGACCTGGGCCGAGGACAACGTCAACGCCGACGTCGCCACCGAGGACGAGGCGGCCCACCTCGAGGTCACCGCCGGTGCGCCGGTGCTGCGTCAGCAGCGCCGCGCGTTCGCCGAGGAGAAGGTCGTCGAGGTGTCCCGCTCGACGTTCCGCGCCGACCGCTTCACCCTCAAGCTGCAGCTCGGTCTGGGCGAGTAGTCAGAGGTTGCCGAGCGGGGCCACCACGGTGCCGCTCTCCTCGCAGACCCAGACCGGGTCCGGGCCGCCGAGGTCGGGGGAGATGAAGAGCGAGTGCTCCGGGGCCTCGGCGCCGCAGTGCTCGCACAGCGGCCAGCGGCCGACGTCGGCGAAGAGCGCGTCCTGGACGTCCTGCGCGACGAGCCCGGCGACGTACTGGACCCCTGCCGGCCACTGATCGGCCCACCAGCCGCGCTCGGAGATCGCGTCCTCGAGGACCGATACGGCGATCGGGGTGGCGAGGTTGCGGGCGGTCAGGTCGGCCAGCACGCGAGCGCGGGCGTCGAGCAGGTGAGCGGCATCCATCGGGTTCATCCTCCCAAACCGTTCAACTCGCGCGTCGCGCCACGACGCCGAGGGCGACCAGCGCGATGGCCAGCCCGGCGAGGCCGCCGTAGAGGAACCCGTGGGCCCAGCCGCCGGCGTCCATCACGGTGCCGACCAGCGGCGCGCCGACGGCGCTGCCCAGGGTGAGCGCCGACCCGTGCCAGCCCATCGACTCGTTGCGCACCCTGCGCGGCACCAGCCGGGAGAGGTCGTCGACGGTCGCGGTGATCGTGGGGGCGCAGAACAGGCCGCTGATGAAGAGCAGCACGGTGAACCACGCCATGTTCGGTGCGAACGCGACCAACGCCGTGGTGCCGCCCAGCAGCGCGAGCAGCACGCCGGCGGGCGGGTGGCGGTGCAGGACGCCGTACGAGAGACCGCCCACCGCCGATCCGGCTCCCCACAGCGCCAGCTCCCAGCCCAGCGACCCGGTGTGGCCCAGGTCCCGCATCGCGGCGACCGAGCCGAGCTCCTCGCTGGTGAGGATCACGGTGGCGGCGGCGGTCGCAACCAGGATGAGGAGCACCTGCGGGGTCACCCAGCTGCTGGCCGAGGGATGATGGTGCTCTCCGGTGCCGGGCGCGTCGCCGTCGACCGACGGGTTGGCCAGCCAGAGCAGCACGCCGGCGGCGACCGAGGCGGCCTGGCACAGCAGCAGCGCCCACGTCGTCGGCAGGTAGGTCGCCGCGACCACGCCGAGGATCGGGCCGATCATGTAGGAGGCCTCGGTGACGACGGAGTCGATGGCCAGCACCGAGGTGCGCTGCTGGTCGGTGACGCTGGAGATGAGCACGGCGCGCACGATCGCGAAGGTCGGTACCGCGAAGAGGCCGGCGATGGCGACCAGCACCAGCATCGGCCAGTAGCCCACCCACGGCGCCACCCCCCACGCCAGCGCGGTGACGACCAGCGAGGGCGCCACGGCCCGGCGCAGGCCGACGCGGTCGACCAGCCGTCCGCGCCACGGGTTGCTGACCGCCAGCGCGAGTGCGGAGGCCATCGAGACGACGCCGGCCTCGGCGTAGGAGCGGTGCAGGTGGTTGACCACGTGCAGGGTGATCGCGATGTTGCAGGCCCAGATCGGCACCCGGATGACGAAGCCCAGGACGAGGATGCGGCGCACGGTCTGGTTGCGCATCAGCGCCGCGTAGTTCCCCAGGCTCACGAGCCACGATCATCCCGGCGACCGGGCGGTAACGACGAATCGTCGTTCGGCCGCGAACGACCACGGCCGGAGGATCCGCGATGGGATCCTCCGGCCGTGGGTGTGACGCTGTGTTCCGAGACGCCTCAGGCGTCGTACGAGCGCAGCCAGATCGTGTGCGGCGAGGCCTGCAGCTTGGCGAGCGCGGTCTCCGAGATCGGCTCCGTGGTGTCGGTGATGACGTAGCCCTGCTCGCCCTTGGTCGCGAGGTACTGGCCGGTGACGTTGGCGCCCTCGGCGGCGAGCACGTTGTTGACCTCGGCGAGGACGCCGGGGACGTTGACGTGGAGGTACGCGAGGCGGTGGCCGTCGGTCAGCGCCGGCGGCTGGGCGGCCGGGAGGTCGACGCTGAGCGCCGTCGAGCCCTGCCGCTGGAAGTCGCGGAGCTTGGTGGAGACGAAGTAGCCGATCTCCTCCTGCGCCTCCTGCGTCGAGCCGCCGACGTGCGGGGTCAGGATGACGTTGTCGAGGCCCCGCAGCGGCGACTCGAACTCGTCGCCCTGCGCCTTCGGCTCCACCGGGAAGACGTCGAGCGCGGCGCCGGCGATGTGGCCGGACAGGATGTGCTCGCGCAGGGACGTCGTGTCGACCACCATGCCGCGGGCGGCGTTGATGAAGATCGAGCGCGGCTTCATCAGCTTGAACTGCTCGTCGCCGAAGATGCCCGCGTTGCCCGGGCGGCCGTCGACGTGGAGCGAGACCACGTCGGCCTCGGCCAGCAGCGACTCGAGCGACGGCATCCGGCGGGCGTTGCCGTGCCGCAGGCGGTCGGCGATGTCGAAGAAGATGACGTTGAGGCCGAGCGCCTCGGCCAGGTTGGAGAGCTGGGTGCCGATGTTGCCGTACCCGACGATGCCGAGCGTGCGGCCACGGACCTCGTGGCTGCCCTTGGCCGACTTGTCCCAGACGCCGGCGTGCATCTTCTGGGTCTTGTCCGGCAGGCGGCGCGCGAGGCTGATGATCTCGGCGATCACCAGCTCGACGACCGAGCGGGTGTTGGAGTAGGGCGCGTTGAACACCGCGACACCCTTGGCGGCGGCGGCAGCCAGGTCGACCTGGTTGGTGCCGATGCAGAAGCAGCCGATCGCCAGCAGGTCCGGAGCGTTGTCCAGGACCTTCTGGGTGATGTGGGTGTTGGAGCGGATGCCGAGCATCGTCACTCCGGGCAGCGCCGCGATGAGCTCGTCCTCGGACATGCTCGCCTGGCGGAGCTCGACCTCGTAGCCGGCTCGCTCGAGGTTCTCGACAGCGACCTGATGGATGTTCTCCAGGAGCAGCACCTTCACAGGGCGAATTCTACGGGGTTGGGGCGGGTGCGACGGAGTCGGTGCCGAGGGCTGGGACGGGTCCCCTACCGGGAGGCAGGCTCCGGTGGTCGAGGTGCGAGCGAAGCGAGCCTCGAAACCCGGAGCCCGGTTGCTGAGTTGGGGTGGCGTGGCCCGCCGGTCGGCACGCGCCTGGGGGCAGGCGTCGCCCCGCGCAGCGGACTTCGTCCGGCGCGTTGCTTACGCAGCGCCCCGGCGGCGGCACCGCCCGTCGGTCCACGCCACTCGGTGGTTGAGGTGCGAGCGCAGCGAGCCTCGAGACCCCGGGCCTTCGCCGACTGGGCGCATCTTGTTGAGGTGGGGGCGGCACGTGCGCTGCCCGGTGGCGGTTGTCGTCGCGGTCTGGGCGAACTTCCCGCATGTGTGGCGAAATCGCGACTCTCGTGTGGCCTGAGCCGGTCAATCTGCCGCACGTGTGGCGAGTTGGCAGTGAGACTCTGGGCCGGACCTGGCCCGTGTCGACTGCTGGGATGTGCGGTGCCTTGGCGTGCACAGCTGCGACTTCCACTGCCGGGCGGCGGTTGTCCGGCCAACTTCTCGCATGTGTGGCGATATTGCCGCGCGACCCAGCGGCGCCGCCGCGATAGTGAGGGTGTGGAGCTGACCGAGGAGACGTTCAGGGCGCTGGCGCGCAGTGGGCCGTGGCGGTGGTCGACGGTGCACCTGCGCCACCGCGAGCCTCCGCGGAGCATGACGGAGGCGTGGATCCGCCGGCCGGACTGGATGCTGGCGCGACGGGAGGGTTACGCCGACTCGGTCGTGCGGGGCGGCGACCGGGAGATGGTGCGGATGACCTTCGGCGCCGACGGGTCGTCCGAGCCTGGGACGGCCACGATGCCGTGGGGCGGGTCGCTGGCGCCGACGTACCGCCCCGACGGGCTCGTGGCGGAGCGCCCCAGCGATCCCGGGATCGACTTCGACGACCCGATGTGGGAGAGCTACCGCTGGATCGCGATGCTCGATCCGGTCGAGCTCTCCCACCACGTCGAGCTCGGCGACCTGCGGGCGGGGGAGCGGGGCGGGCGCCCGACCTGGTTCGCCCGCGCCGTGCCGGTCGAGGGCTACGACCCGCGCTGTTCCTGCTGCCCTCTGCTGTGGTCGCGGATCTCCGACGAGCTCGAATACGGCGGCAGCAGTCGCAGGCCCTTCTCCACCGACTACCCCGACGCGTACGACATCGCCCTCGACGTGCAGACCGGGATCGTCGTCGAGGTCCGCGCGGTCGGCGGGCGCCAGAGCCTCGACTTCGAGGTCGACCTCCTCGAGGTCGACGCCGACCTGACGGACGTCATCGCCACCGCCGAGCAGCGGCGATGACGCCCGTCCATGGGCGCCGCGGCCGGATCAGTCGCCCTTGACGTTGACGACCTGGCGCAGCGTGTGCCGGATCTCGACGAGGTCGACGGCGTCGGCCATCACCCGGTCGATGTCCTTGTACGCCGCCGGGATCTCGTCGACGAACGCATCGGTGTCGCGGTACTCGATCCCGGCCATGGCGCTGCGGAGGTCGTCCTGGGTGAACTGCCGACGGGCCGCCGACCGGGAGAAGCTCCGACCTGCCCCGTGCGGCGCCGAGTTGAGCGCCACCGCGTTGCCGAGCCCGGACACGACGTACGACGCCGTGCCCATGCTGCCCGGAATCAGGCCGGGCCGGCCGAGCTCGGCGTTGATCGCACCCTTGCGGGAGAGCCAGACCGTCCTGCCGAAGTGCCGCTCCTGCTCGGTGTAGTTGTGGTGGCAGTTGATCTCCTCGATCCGCTGCACGCCCTCGGCGCCGACGCCGAGCCACTCACCGAACTGCCGCACCACCCGGTCCATCATCTCCTCGCGGTTGAGCAGCGCGTAGTGCTGCGCCCACCGCATCTGGGAGATGTACGCGTCGAACTCGGCGGTGTCCTCGGCCAGGTAGGCGAGGTCTCGATGCGGCAGGGCGATGTGCCACTTCCGGCAGAGGTCGGCCGAGATCGCGATGTGGTGCTGCGCGATCTTGTTGCCGACGCCCCGCGAGCCGGAGTGCAGGAAGAGCCAGACCTGATCGAGCTCGTCGACGGTGATCTCGATGAAGTGGTTCCCGGAGCCGAGCGTGCCGAGCTGCAGCTCCCACCGCTTCGCGTAGGACGAGGGCTCGAAGCCGGCCCGCTCGGCCAGCTCGTGCAGCTCGGCCAGGCGCCGCTCGGTGTGCTCGCGACTGACCCGGCTGTTGGCGGCACCCGCCGAGAGCGGGATGGCGCGCTCGATGGCCTCGCGTACGGGCTTGCGGTCAGCAGGCAGCTGGTCGGCACTGAACTGCGTGCGGACCGCGATCATGCCGCAGCCGATGTCGACCCCGACCGCGGCCGGGATGATCGCGCCGACGGTCGGGATGACCGAGCCGACGGTCGCGCCCAGGCCCAGGTGGGCGTCGGGCATCAGGGCCACGTGCGGGTGGATGAACGGCATGCTCGCCGTGGTGACCGCCTGCTCGCGGGTGTTCTTCTCCAGGATCGAAGCCCAGTTGATGAGCTTCGGGGTGATCTTCTCCATCGTGGGTTCCTGCGTCGCGGCCTCTCTCGTGTGCGGCGTGCCGGGCGGCACGCACGAGGGGCGACGCTACGAGCCGCGAAATCGGTTGTACGACGGATTTACGGTGTGCCTACGTCGCCGACTCCGCCAGCCGGCGCAGCGCCTGGCGCGCGATCGCCGGGTCGGTGGTGGGCCACATCGGCGGCAGGCTGGCCTTGAGGAAGCCGCCGTAGCGGGCGGTGGCGAGCCGGGGATCCAGCACCGCCACCACCCCGCGATCCGACGTCGTACGGATGAGGCGACCCGCGCCCTGCGCGAGCAGGAGCGCCGCGTGGGTGGCGGCGACCTGCATGAAGCCGTTGCCGCCGGCCTTGTCGGCGGCCTGCTGGCGCGCGCTCATCAGCGGGTCGTCGGGGCGCGGGAACGGGATCCGGTCGATCATCACCAGCTGGCAGGTGTCGCCCGGGACGTCGAGGCCCTGCCACAGCGACAGCGTGCCGAACAGCACCGTGTGCGGATCGGAGACGAACTGCGCGGCGAGCTCCGGCAGCTGCGCGTCACCCTGTGCCAGCGTGGTCAGGTGCGGCAGGCGCTTGCGGACCGCCTCGGCCGCCGCGTCGGCGGCACGTCGCGAGGAGAAGAGCCCGAGCGCGCGGCCCTCGGCGGCATCGATCAGCTCGACGATCTCGTCCAGCACCGCCGGTGCCATCCCGTCGCGGCCGGGCTGGGGGAGGTGCCGGGCGACGTACAGGATGCCCTGCCGGCCGTAGTCGAACGGCGAGCCGACGTCGAGGCCGCGCCAGGGCAGCTCCTCGTCGTCCTTCTTCAGCCCGAGCGAGCCGGCGACG
This sequence comes from Nocardioides sp. JCM 18998, assembly GCF_055391535.1. Classification (NCBI taxonomy): domain Bacteria; kingdom Bacillati; phylum Actinomycetota; class Actinomycetes; order Propionibacteriales; family Nocardioidaceae; genus Nocardioides; species Nocardioides sp. JCM 18998. The sequence goes on along the minus strand of NZ_AP043886.1, from coordinate 641,948 downwards.
ACGCCGAAGTCGCCACCGAGCTTGAGCGTCGCGGAGGCGAAGACGACGGTCTTGTCGGTGAGCAGCCGCTCGCGCATCTGCGCCCACACCTGCAGCGGCGCGATGCACAGCCGCGGCGGGATCCGGTCGGTGCCCTCGGCCAGCCAGAGCACGTCGGACTCCTTGTGCTCGGCCATCCGCTCGGCGATCTCGAAGACCTCCTGCACGCTGCCCTTGGCCTGGGTGAGGCCGGGGTCGGCCTGGTCCTCCGAGCTCTGCTTCGGATACGCCGACAGGCAGGCGCGCGCGGCGTCTCGGACCAGGATCAGCGCGTCGGCCAGATCCAGCGGGAGCGACTCGAGCCGCCCGGCCGCGGTGTCCTGGATCGCGGCCTTGAGGGCGTCGCCGGCGTCGGCCAGGTCGTCGGCCTCGGTGCCGTCCACGTGCCGGTTGGAGCGGCGCGCGGCCCGGTCGACGTCGGTGAAGGTGAGCTCGCCGGTGGCGGCCTGGGTGACGCGCGCGACCAGCTCGTGGGCCTCGTCGATCACCACCGCGTCGTAGTCCGGGATCATCGGGATGCCCTCGATCGCGTCGATCGCGAGCAGGGAGTGGTTGGTGACGATGAGGTGCGACTTCTGCGCCTTCTCCTTGGCGCGCTCGGCGAAGCACTCCTCCCCGAACGGGCACTTGGCCGCGGTCAGGCAGTCGCGCGAGGAGACCGAGACCTGGCGCCACTCCCGATCGGTGTGCCGGGGCGCGTTGTCGCGCTCGCCCGTGCCACCGTCGTTGGCCTCCTCGTCGGCCCACTTCCGCAGCTCGAGGACCTTCTTCGCCATGTCGCCCATCGCGATGTCCATGGTGAGCGTGCCCTGGTCGTCCGGGACGCCCTCCCGGATCCGGTGGAGGCAGGCGTAGTTGGCGCGGCCCTTGAGGACGGCGTACGAGGTGTCGAGCCGGCGACCCTTGAGCGCCTTGGTCAGCCGCGGCAGGTCACGCTCGACCAGCTGGTGCTGCAGCGCCAGGGTCGCGGTGGCGACCACGACGCGCTTGTCGTGCAGGAGCGCCGGGACGAGGTACGCCAGCGACTTGCCGGTGCCGGTGCCGGCCTGGACGAGGAGGTGCTCCTCGGTGCTCAGCGCGGTGGCGACGGCCTCGGCCATCTGCACCTGACCGGTGCGGGTGCTGCCACCGAGCGCCTCGACGGCGGTCGCGAGCAGCTCGGCGACCGGGGTCGTCGAGTCCGTGGTGGCGGTTGGCATCAGGCGTGGACCTGCGCGCTGAAGTGCTCGGCGATGCGCATGTCCTTCGGCTGGCCCTGGCAGGCGTAGAGCCCGCCGACCCAGCAGAGCATCCGGGTGCTGGCATTGGTCATGGTCAGCTCGACCCGCTTGACCAGGCGCCCGCTGAACGGCACCGCGGCGAATCCGTTGCCGTGCCGGTCAAGATGGACCAGGCGCGTCTTGGTGGCGCCGTTGCGCTGGTAGATCGTCACCACGGCGGCGCTGCCGCGGGCGGTGTCGTCCATGTCGAGGGTCAGGCGCAGCTTGGCCCGCTTGCCGTTCAGCGCGCGGCCCCGCGGGGTGAAGCGCTCGGTAGAGGCGGCCATGTGGTTGATGCGTACGGTGCCGCTGGCGCGCTTGCCGCTGCGCAGGAAGTAGCTCTTGGCCGGTGCCGCGACGGGGTAGTGGTTGGCGCGACCCTCCGAGTAGGTGTGCGCCGGGTTGCGGTTGGCGGCGGCGAAGCGGGCGAACGCCGTACGCAGCGGCATCTTGGCCGCCTGGAGTGCGCTGCTGACGGCCTGGAGCGAGTAGCGGTCGTGCGCGCCCGACGCGGCGCGCTGCCACATCGACAGGATGATGCCGGGCAGCTGGCCGACCAGCTGGGGGTGATGCTCGCTGACCCAGCGGAAGAAGATCCAGCCGCCGTACACCCCGAAGGTGGTGTTCTTGTCGAGCGAGGTCGACGGCCTCCCCAGCGGCCCGTATGGCAGGTACTGGATGTTGTCGTTGATGTTGTCGAAGACCTGGTCCTCCATCCACACCGCGGTGGACTCCATGAACCACGGGTCCTCGGTCGCGTCGTAGGCGAACTGCACCGCGTGGAAGAACTCGTGCGCGGCGGTCACCTGGAGGTTGGACAGCGGCGTCCCGTGCGGGAACTCGGCGTAGTCGTTGTCGAGGACGCAGTACGCCGGCGTGTGGTGAGCGGACGGCGCGCTGGCGAGCGGCTCGGGCGCGCAGTAGCCGTAGTAGCCCTGATCACCGATGTTGGCCAGGTAGATGTCCACGTCGTCGACGGGCACCGGCGCACCGTTGATCTGGGTGGTGCCACCGCCGGTGGTGTGGTCGGCCTCGGGCATCCGGTAGCCGGAGCTCTGGTAGATCGAGTAGATGTGATCGAGGTTGCTGAGCACGACCTGTGGGGTGATCGGGCCGCCCGCCTTGGGGGCGTCGACGCCCGCGCTCGCGTAGTGCACGCAGATCGGGTGGGTGGTGGAGCAGACGATCCGCTCACCGGCGAGCTTGGGGCGGGCGACCTGGGCCTCGGCCCGCTTGCGGGCGGCGCCGCGCAGCGAGCTCTTGGTCAGCGCGATCCGGCGCAGGTACATCGACGCATCGCCCGGCGCATCGCCGTCGGAGTCGCCGAGCGCGCTCGCCGCCGGTAGCCGTACCGCCGATCCGCGCTCCGCCTGAGCGGGGGTCGCAACGGACACGGACAGCAGCGACGCCACCACGACCACGAGGGTGGTCAGGGCGGCGGCGGAGGAGGGGAGGGCGCGCGTCACTCCGGCAGTTTAGGTGTCAGCTCCCAAACCGCCACGACGCCGGCGATGGTCACCATCCAGCCGACCAGGACGTCGAGCACCCAGTGGTTGCCCGTACCGATCACGGTAGCCGCCGTGATGAAGGCGCCGGCCCACCCGAGGATCTTGACGATCCGCCACCGGGCGTGTCGTTGCAGCACCATCGCGCACCACAGCGACCAGCCCGCGTGCAGAGACGGGAAGGCCGCCAGCTCGTTGGTGAGGTGGCCCAGACCCTTGGGCGCGGAGGCGTCGGAGCCCCACCAACCCTGGTCGGAGTGGAGGGCGAGCACGTCGGCGTAGCCGTCGAGGAAGCGCGGCGGCGCGGTCGGCAGCATGAGGTAGAGGGTCAGCGCCAGGACGGTCGTGACGAGCAGCGCACGACGGGCGGGGATGTAGGCGTCGCGCCCCTTGAAGTAGAGCCAGACCAGCACCGAGAGCGTGATGATGTAGTGCGCGGTGGCGTACCAGAACGAGGCGAGCAGGCCGATCGTGTCGTGGCGCACGAAGAAGTCGTTGATCGGGTGTTCCCAGTTGAGCCGTACGGCCCGCTCGATCCGGAGCAGCTCCTTCGCGCGGTGGATCGCCGGCTCGCGGGCGTCGCTGGCGAGCCGGCGCGAGAGGGTGTAGCCGACGTAGAGCGCCGAGATGAGCAGGAGCTCGCGCAGGCCGGCGCCGACGGTGGAGAGGCGCTGGCGGATGGTGCGACGCCCCGTCGGCGGGGCGAGGATCGCCTCATCGCCGGCGATGACGTTCTCCTGCACGCGGGTGCCTCCTGAGAAAAACGGTGGGATCGGGCGTGCCCGATCCCACCGATATTATGCCGAGGTCGCCTTCACAGGCTGCGTAGCACGGCGGTGACCTTGCCCAGGATCGTGGCATTGGTCCCGTCGATCGGCTCGAGCGCGGAGTTGTGGGGGAGCAGCCAGAGCTTGCCGTCCTTGCGGCGGAACTCCTTGACGGTCGCCTCGCCGTCGAGCATCGCGGCCACGAAGTCGCCGTTGTTCGCGGTCTGCGCCTGCTGGATGACGATGTAGTCGCCGTCGCAGATCGCCGCCTCGATCATCGAGTCGCCCTTGACCTTGAGCAGGAACAGCTGGCCGTCGCCGACGAGCTCGCGCGGCAGGGGGAAGACCGCCTCGGTCTGCTCCTCGGCCAGGATCGGTGCGCCCGCGGCGATGGTGCCGACCAGCGGGACGTAGTGCGCCTCGGGGCGGCTGTCGCCGATGCCGGTCTCGTCGTAGTCGACCTCCTCGGCGCCGCTGATCGCCTTGCGGGCCTTGAGCACCTCGGGCAGGAAGACCTCGAGAGCGCGCGGGCGATGGGGGTCGCGCTTGATGAACCCCTTCTGCTCGAGGACCTTGAGCTGATGGGCGACCGAGCTGGTCGAGGTCAGGCCCACCGCGGTGCCGATCTCGCGCATGCTCGGCGGATAGCCGCGCTGCTCGATGCAGTCGCGCAGGTGACCGAGGATGCGCTGCTGGCGGTAGGTGAGGCCGGTCGCATCCGGCGGGCCGTCGGGCAGCTCAGCCAGGTTGCTCTGCTCCTTGGAGGTCATGCGTCTCACGGTAGTGCCGCGCCCGGGTGGATTCAAACAGATGTTCGATCCGGCGTGTCGCGAGACGGCACAAGAAATCTCGTTCGAACACTTGAACGAGTTCGAACCTTTGTTCTACTCTCGCTCATGTGTTCGATCGAACGTCTGATCGAAAGCCGCTGATGGTCGCTCCACCGAAAACTGTCAGTGGTCGCGGTTAGACATCGTCTCGGACACACCAAGTCCCGCCTTCCCCAGGAGACTGACATGAGCTCGATGACCCTCGACCAGCTGTTCGAGACGCCGCGTACGACCGACGTCCGAGCGGTCCGCCCGGCGACTGCGGCCCGCGCGCCGCGTCAGGGCTCGACGCTGCGGCTCACCCGACGCGGTCGCGTGGTCGTCTTCGTCGTCGGCCTGATCGCGCTGCTCGGCGTCGGCCTGCTCATCTCCAACGGCGCCGGCGCCGCCTCGCAGGCCGGTGCCCCGGAGTCGACCCACTCCGTGGTCGTCGCCCCCGGCGACACGCTGTGGGACCTCGCGTCGGCGGCCTCCGACGACGGCGACGTCCGCGCGATGATCGATCACATCGAGAAGATCAATGGCCTCGCTGGTGCGAGCCTGTCGGCTGGTCAGACTCTGCGTATCCCGAACTGACGGGAGCGCTCGCCAGCGCCCGGAGTGCCCGGGCGCCCAGCAGCAGCGCGACGAAGAGGCACGCCGCGGCTCCGATCGCGGCCAGCAGCAGGAAGAGCCACGACGCGCCGTCGCCGTCGCGTGCATCGCCACCGAAGTCGATCGCGGCATAGACCAGATAGCCCCACGCGATCAGCGCCACCGTGACGCCGAGCGCCAGCGCGAAGACGTCCCTGCGGAACCGTCGCGGCGGCCGAGCCGCCCTCCGGCTGCCCTTGCGCTTGCCACTGTTCTGCTGCCCCACGCGCCACATTCTCTCCTGAGATGGGGCGCTTTGGCGCCCCTTGAGCGCGACACGCCGAGGTCTCGCGGCGCGCCGCGCCGGAGCACTTGCATGCCTTGCGGCCGGGGCATAGAGTCACCACTACATCTAGTAGTTACACGGATGTAGTTATCCACATCTAGTTCACATTTGTGCGTGCTCGTTGCACAGATCGCGACGCGTTCTCCACAGTCGGGGCGGCTTCCTCCACAGGGGGATCCACACCGGCGAGCCCCATGAACGATGCAGAGACCACCCGAGGAAGGAGGACCGTCATGCACTGCCCCTACTGCCGGCACAACGACACGAAGGTCCTCGACTCCCGGGTGGCCGAGGACGGCGGCTCGATCCGCCGGCGTCGTCAGTGCCAGGGCTGCGAGAAGCGGTTCACCACCGTCGAGCTGATGCAGCTGACCGTGCTCAAGCGCTCCGGTGCGACCGAGCCGTTCAACCGCGACAAGGCGGTCGCCGGCGTCCGCAAGGCCTGCAAGGGCCGCCCGGTCACCGAGGACCAGCTGGCCTGCCTGGGCCAGGAGGTCGAGAACACGCTCCGTACGAGCGGCTACGCCGAGGTGCCCGCGCACGAGGTCGGCATGGCCATCCTCGCGCCGCTGAGCACGCTCGACCAGGTCGCGTACCTGCGGTTCGCCTCCGTCTACCGACAGTTCGAGTCGGCGGACGACTTCGAGGACGAGATCGCCAAGCTGCGCGCCGAGCGCAGCCTCAGCCCTGCCGGCTGACACTCAGGGATAACACCACAGACAGCCCGGGCAGGCCGTGGGGAAGCGTGCCTGTCCGGGCCACCAGCAACAGCAAGAGACCGATGAAATTCACGCGACAAGGGGACAAGGCAATGACCGAGACGGTGAGCGGTTCGGGCCAGCAGGCGCGCACCGGGGGCGGGCTCCAGCTCGAGCGGGTGTTCAGCACCGAGGGCGTCCACCCGTACGACCAGATCACCTGGGAGCGGCGCGACGTCGTCCAGACCAACTGGAAGACCGGCGAGACCGTCTTCGAGCAGCGTGGCGTCGAGTACCCCGACTTCTGGTCGGTCAACGCCTCCACGATCGTGACCACCAAGTACTTCCGTGGTGCCGTCGGCACCCCGCAGCGCGAGACCGGTCTCAAGCAGCTCATCGACCGCGTCGTGCTCACCTACGTCGCGGCCGGCAAGGAGCACGGCTACTTCGCCAGCGACAAGGACGCCCAGATCTTCGAGGAGGAGCTGACCTGGCTGCTGGCCAACCAGTACTTCTCCTTCAACTCCCCGGTCTGGTTCAACGTCGGCACCACCTCCCCGCAGCAGGTGTCCGCGTGCTTCATCCTCTCGGTCGATGACTCGATGGACTCCATCCTCAACTGGTACAAGGAGGAGGGCTTCATCTTCAAGGGCGGCTCCGGTGCCGGCCTCAACCTCTCCCGCATCCGCTCCTCCAAGGAGCTGCTGAAGTCCGGCGGCACCGCCTCGGGCCCGGTCTCCTTCATGCGCGGCGCCGACGCCTCGGCCGGCACCATCAAGTCGGGCGGCGCCACGCGTCGCGCGGCCAAGATGGTCGTCCTCGACGTCGACCACCCGGACATCGAGGAGTTCGTCGAGACGAAGTGGCGCGAGGAGGACAAGATCCGCGCCCTGCGTGACGCCGGCTTCGACATGGACCTGGGCGGCAAGGACATCACCTCGGTCCAGTACCAGAACGCCAACAACTCGGTCCGCGTCACCGACGAGTTCATGAAGGCCGTCGAGGAGGGCAAGGAGTTCGGTCTGCGCGCCCGGTCCACGGGCGAGGTCATCGAGACCGTCGACGCCCGCAGCCTGTTCCGCAAGATCTCCGAGGCCGCCTGGGCCTGCGCGGACCCGGGCCTGCAGTACGACGACACCATCAACGCCTGGCACACCAACCCCGAGACCGGCCGCATCACCGCGTCCAACCCCTGCTCGGAGTACATGTCGCTGGACAACTCGTCCTGCAACCTGGCCTCGCTCAACCTGCTCAAGTTCCTCAAGGACGACGACACCTTCGACGCCCCACTCTTCGCGAAGGCCGTCGAGTTCATCATCACCGCGATGGACATCTCGATCTGCTTCGCGGACTTCCCGACCGCGCCGATCGGCGAGACCACCCGCGACTACCGCCAGCTCGGCATCGGCTACGCCAACCTCGGTGCCCTGCTGATGGCGATGGGCCTCGGCTACGACTCCGAGGGTGGCCGCTCGATGGCCGCGACCATCACCTCGCTGATGACCGGCACCTCCTACCGCCGCTCGGCCGAGCTGGCCGCGATCGTCGGCCCGTACGCCGGCTACGCCCGCAACGCCGAGGCGCACCAGCGCGTCATGCGCAAGCACCAGGCCGCCAACGACGACGTCCGTCCGCTGCACGTCGCCGACGCCCAGGTCCACAAGCTGGCCACCGAGGAGTGGGCCAAGGTCGTCGAGCTCGGCAAGAGCAACGGGTTCCGCAACGCCCAGGCCTCGGTGCTCGCGCCGACCGGCACCATCGGCTTCATGATGGACTGCGACACCACCGGCATCGAGCCGGACTTCTCGCTGGTCAAGTTCAAGAAGCTCGTCGGCGGCGGCTCGATGCAGATCGTCAACCAGACGATCCCGCGGGCCCTGACCAAGCTCGGCTACGACGCGGAGAAGGTCGAGGCGATCGTCGCCTACATCGGTGAGAACGGGCACGTGATCGACGCCCCGGGCCTCAAGCCGGAGCACTACGAGGTCTTCGACACCGCCATGGGTGCGCGAGCCCTCAAGCCGATGGGCCACGTCCTGATGATGGCTGCCTGCCAGCCGTTCCTGTCGGGCGCGATCTCGAAGACGGTCAACCTGCCGGAGTCGGCGACCGTCGAGGAGATCGAGGACGTCTACATGCAGTCCTGGAAGCTCGGCCTCAAGGCGACCGCGATCTACCGCGACAACTGCAAGGTCGGCCAGCCGCTGGCCGACGGCGGCGGCAAGGCCAAGAAAGACGCCGCCGACAAGGCCGCGGCCGAGGCTCAGGTCGTCGAGAAGGTCGTCGAGAAGGTCGTCTACGCCCCGACCCGCAAGCGCCTGCCGAAGTCGCGCATCTCCCGTACGACCTCCTTCACCGTGGGTGGTGCCGAGGGCTACATGACGTCGGGTGCGCACGAGGACGGCACCCTCGGCGAGGTCTTCCTCAAGCTCGGCAAGCAGGGCTCGACCCTGGCCGGCGTGATGGACGCCTTCTCGATCGCCACCTCGATCGGCCTGCAGTACGGCGTGCCGCTGGAGACCTTCGTCTCGAAGTTCACCAACCTGCGCTTCGAGCCCGCCGGCCTGACCGACGACGCCGACGTGCGGATGGCGCAGTCGATCATGGACTACATCTTCCGCCGCCTCGCCCTGGACTACCTGTCCTTCGAGGACCGCGCCGCCCTGGGCATCTACTCGGCCGAGGAGCGCCAGCGCTACCTCGAGACCGGCTCCTACGACCTGGTCGAGGAGACCGGCGGCGCCGCCGAGCTGATCTCCGCCCCCGAGGTCGAGGAGGTCGAGGCCGAGGTCATCTCGGAGACGGTCGAGGCCACTCCGGTCGCCGAGGCCCCGGCGAAGGAGACCAAGGCCGCTCACACCACCGCCGAGCTGCTCGAGCAGATCTCCGGCATGGCCGTCGACAGCCCGCTCTGCTTCACCTGCGGCACCAAGATGCGCCCCGCCGGCTCCTGCTACGTCTGCGAGGGCTGCGGCTCCACCAGCGGCTGCAGCTGATCCCGACTGGTCGGGTGGCGCTCGCGTAGAGCGTCGCCCGCTGGTCGAGTAGCGAGCGTATCGAGACCAACACGAGGGCCCCGTCCGGAGAGATCCGGCGGGGCCCTCGTGCGCTGGGCGTGAACTCTCGGGCTCTATCCTCCCGGTGTGGCTGGGTCTGGCGCCCCCGTACCGCTTGTCGATCCTGGGCGAGTACACGAGCGCACCGGTGACGTGCGGGAGCACCATGACGGTGCCGACGGCTCAACCGGCGGTCTCGGATCCCGAGCTTCTCCGCCACGTCGACTGATTCAGTCGAGGTCTTCGTCGTCCTCCGCCTCGCGGATCGCGTCGGTCTCCTCGTCGAAGGCGTCCATGGGCAGGCCGAGGGCGCGGCGGACGCGGTAGCGGCCGGCGAGCAGGAGGAGATCGCCGTCCTCGAGCTCGCCGGGGTCGATCTCGCGCAGCGGCATGGTGAACCAGCGGTGCGCCTGCTTGAGCCAGCCGGCCTGCTCCAGTGCCTCGCCGACCTCGACGCAGGCGTCGGGCATGAGCTGCTCGTCGCGGTAGAGCTGGAGGAGGTCGGCGAGCAGTGCCTCGGCCTCCGGCTCCTCGAGGTTCAGGGCCACCTCGAACAGCCCGATCTTGGGGTGCATCGTGGTCCACCCGCCGTCGGAGAGCGCGGCGGCGAAGGCCGTACGGGCCTGCTCGAGCTGCCCGTCCTGCGCCAGGAACTCGCCCTGCATCGTCAGCAGCTCCGCGCGCCCCGAGACCCCGACCGCCATCGTCGCAGCGTGGTTGCCGAACGCGTCGATCCTCTCCTGCCCGCTCAGGTCGAACTCCCACGCATCGAGGGTGGCGTCATCGGGCATCTCACCGGCGGTCATGGCACGACGCTAGGGCATCAGACCGGCTCACCCGCACGAGATCGCAGCGGAGGCGACGAACGGGCGGTCGACGAATCGTCGACTTTGTGTACTAGAACACATGACAATAATTCTGTCGGAGGGTTGACGGAAAAAAGACCACTTTTTAGGGTCACTTACATGTCAAGGTCCACCGTCCAGGCGCTCGTGCGCCGGACGCACGAGCAGCGCGTGCTCGCCGTGATGCGGGAGCGTGGCGCGATGAGCCGGGCGCAGCTCGGGGAGAGGGTCGGCCTCTCCCGCACCACGCTCTCGGAGATCACCGCCGATCTCATCGCCCGCGGGGCGGTGGTGGTCTCGCGGACCGATCTCGCGCAGCGTCACGGCAGCGGTCGCCCGGCCGAGCTTCTGGCCCTCGATCCGGGAGCCGGGCAGTTCGTCGGCGTGGACCTCGGGCACAGCCGCGCGCGGGTGGTCATCGCCGATGCCGCCCACGAGGTCGTGGCTGCGAGCGTCCAGCCGTACGACGCATCGATGCCGTGGCCACGGCGTCAGGAGCTCGCTCTCGACCTCCTTGAGCGTGCCGCCACCGAGAACGGGCTGCACCTGGGCGCCCTGCAGGGCGTCGCCGTCGGCGTCGCCGGCCCGGACGCCAGCATCCGCAGACAGGTGCACGGCACGATCGCCGAGCGCTTCGGCTGCCCGGTCCTGGTCGACAACAACACCCGCTTCGCCGCCCTCGCCGAGGCGATGGCCGAGGGCGAGGGGGAGCTGGGCGATCTCGTCTACGTCCGGCTCTCCGAGGGTGTCGGCGGCGGCCTGGTGGTCGGTGGGCGACTCGTCCCCGGCGGCCGCGGCGCGGCCGGCGAGTTCGGCCATGTGCGCGTGGTCGACGGGGGCGAGAGCTGCCGGTGCGGCAAGCGCGGCTGCCTGGAGACGGTCGCCTCGGTCGGAGCAGTGCTCGCGGAGGCACGCCGTCGCGGTGCCGAGGTCGAGGACGTCGAGGCGCTCGGGAGCGCGCTCGCCGCCGGCCAGCCCGCCGCACGCGCCGCGGTGGACCGGGCGGCCGACCTGCTCGGCCGGGTGCTGGCGGACGCCGCGCTCATGCTCAGCCCCGCCCGCGTCGTCATCGGCGGTCAGCTCCCCGCGCTGGCGCCGTACGTCGTCGAGCGGGTCGCGGCGATCATCGCCGGCGAGCTGGAGGCCGTCGGCAGCGGCCTGCCCACGGTCCGCGCCGCGTACCTCGACGACGAGGACGGCGCCCGCGGCGCCATCGCCGCCCTCTACCACCAATCCCCGCTGCTGGCGGAGTACGACCTCGCGTCCCCGGCCGTAGGGGCCGACGACGCCGAACCTTGGAGAGCACGTGCCTGACCGGTCCGACACGGTCCTCGCACCGGCCGCCACCGCGGCCGACGCGAGCGCCAACGCCACCCGACGCTCCGCCCGCCCGAGCGGGGGACGGCGCCATCGGCCGCTCTCGCGCGCCGGCAGCCTGGGACTCAACGTGCTCTCGGCGGTGGCCGGCGTCCTCATCTGGTGGGGGCTGGCGGCGGTCGGCTTCAACCTGCCCACGCCCGCCGCAGTGGCCGACCAGGCCGGTCACCTCCTCGCCGACGGCACCCTCGAGCAGGACGCGCTGGCCAGCCTGCGCCGCGTGCTGATCGGCTTCTGCCTCGGCTGCGTGGTCGCGGTGCCCGTCGGTTTCCTGATGGGCTGGTACCCCGTCGCCCGCGCCCTGATCGAGCCCTGGGTCCAGTTCTTCCGCACCATCCCGCCGCTGGCGCTGATCCCTCTCGCGGTGGTGCTCTTCGGCATCGACGAGACGCCGAAGATCATCGTCATCTTCCTGGCGGCGTTCCTGGCCTGCGTGATCGCGGCGTTCCAGGGTGTCGTCAGCGTCGACCGCACGCTCATCAACGCGGCCCGGGTCCTCGGCGCCGGGGACCTCACCATCTTCCGGCGCGTGGTCATCCCGGCCTCGATGCCCTACATCCTCGTCGGCATGCGGATCGGCCTCGGCTCCTCCTGGGCCACGGTGGTCGCCGCCGAGCTGATCGCTGCACAGGAGGGCCTCGGCCACCGGATGCAGAGTGCCGAGCTCTACTACGACCTGCCGACGATCTTCGTCGGCATCATCACCATCGGCATCCTCGGCCTCCTGATGGACCGGGTCCTGCTCGTGGCCGAGCGCCGTCTGACCGTCTGGCAGGAGCGCCGATGACCACCACCACCCAGCCCAAGATCGCCGTACGCGGTGTCGGGAAGCGCTTCGACGACTTCACCGCACTCGGCGCGATCGACCTGGACCTGGCCGCCAACGAGTTCGTCACGATCGTCGGGCCCTCCGGCTGCGGCAAGAGCACGCTGCTCAACATCCTGGCGGGTCTCGAGGAGCCGACCAGCGGCGAGGCCCTGGTCGACGGCGTGCCGGTCGACGGTCCGAGCCCGGAGCGCGGCGTCATCTTCCAGCAGTACGCCCTGTTCCCCTGGCTCACCGTGCGGGAGAACGTCGAGTTCGGGCTCCGCACCGCGCGCGTGCCCAAGGCCGAGCGACGTACGCGTGTCGATCACTACCTCGAGCTGGTCGGGCTCTCCGGCTTCGCCGACAAGCTGCCCAAGACGCTCTCCGGCGGCATGAAGCAGCGCTGCGCGATCGCGCGCGCCTATGCCGCCGACCCGGCGATCCTGCTGATGGACGAGCCGTTCGGCGCGGTCGACGCGCTGACCCGGGTCCGGCTGCAGGAGCAGCTGCTGGCGACGTGGAGCCAGGAGCGGCGCACCGTCGTGTTCATCACCCACGATGTCGACGAGGCCGTCTTCCTCGCCAACCGGGTGGTGGTGATGGCCGCGAACCCGGGCCGGATCCATGAGGTCGTCGAGGTCGACCTGCCCTATCCCCGGACCGAGCAGGTCCGGCTCAGTCCCGCGTTCACCGCGCTCCGCAATCGGGTGTGGAGCGCCGTCTATCACCAGGGGGCGCCACCGGCGTCCCGCTGAACCCGTCATCCCTCCCGCTCCCGGCACCGCCGGGAGCGCGGCCGAAGCCTGCCCTCCGGCCGATCACCCGAAGAAGGAAAACCACATGAAGAAGCTCCTCGCCCTCGCCGGTGCCGCCGCCACCCTCTCGCTGACCCTCACCGCCTGCGGCTCCGGAGGCGACTCCGCGGACGGTGGCACCAAGGTCACGTTCGGCTACATCGGTGACTTCAACGGCACCAGCCTGCTGGCCATCGCCGACAAGGAGGGCCTGTGGAAGAAGGCCGGCCTCGACGTCGACGCGAAGGTGTTCACCGACGGCCCGACCCAGATCCAGGCCCTGGGCGCCGGCGATCTCGACTACGGCTACATCGGCCCCGGAGCCATCTGGCTGCCCGCGTCGGGCAAGGCCAAGATCATCGCGGTGGACACCCTCGGCGGCGCCGACCGCGTGATCGCTCAGCCGGGCATCACCTCGATGGCCGACCTGAAGGGCAAGAAGATCGGCGTCCCCGCGGGCACGTCGGGCGACATGATCCTCGGCCTGGCCCTGAAGAAGGCCGGGATGACCGACAAGGACGTCGACATCGTGCCGATGGACGCCGCGACCATCGTGGCGGCCTTCGACTCCGGCCAGATCGACGCGGCCGGCATCTACTACCCGACCATCGACACCATCAAGGAGAAGGTGCCGAACCTGGTCGAGCTCGCCCAGGACAGCGACTTCGAACAGGACTTCGGCTTCCCGACCGCCTTCGTCTCCGGCGAGAAGCCGGACGCCGCCACGACGGCCAAGGTCGACACGGTGCTGCGCGAGGCGATGGACTACCGCGCCGCCCACACCACCGAGGCGATCGCCGACACCGCCGCGATGCTCAAGCAGACCGTGGCCGCCGTCACCGCCGACGCCAGCCACGACAAGCTGCTGACCTCGGCCCAGCTCGACACGATGACCCAGAACGGCACCGTCGACACCTGGCTGAGCTCGCTGGAGAACTACTTCGTCGGGGCCGGCAAGCTCACCTCGGCGGTCGACCCGAAGACGTTCTACCTCGGCGACGACTTCGTGGCGGCCGGCAAGTGAGCGACGCCGCACCCCACGATCTCGGGAGGTCACCGAAGCGCACCAACGTGCTCTTCTTGATGACCGACCAGCACCGGGTGGACACCCTCGGCGCCTACGGCAACAGCCAGGTGCCGACACCCGCTCTGGACGGGCTGGCCCGCAGCGGCACGCGGTTCGACAGGTGGTACACCCCCACCGCCATCTGCACCCCCGCGCGGGCCAGCCTCCTCACCGGCCAGGCACCGTTCCGGCACAAGGTCCTGGCCAACGCCGAGCGCAACGTCGGGTACGTCGAGGATCTCCCCGAGGACGCCTTCACCTTCCCCGTCGCCCTGCGCGAGGCCGGCTACAACACGGGCCTGATCGGCAAGTGGCACGCCGGCAGCAGTCGCGAGCCGGCCGACTTCGGCTTGGACGGCGTCCACCTGCCCGGGTGGCACAACCCGGTCGACCATCCCGACTACCTGGCCTATCTCGCCGAGCGGGACCTGCCGCCGTACCGGATCAGCGACCGGGTACGGGGCACGCTCCCCAACGGCGGACCGGGCAACCTGCTGGCGGCGCGGCTGCACCAGCCGGTCGAGGCCACCTTCGAGTACTACCTCGCCACCCGCGCGATCGAGCTGCTCGAGCGGTACGCCGCCGACGCCCACCGCGAGGACAAGCCCTTCTACCTGGGGTTGCACTTCTTCGGGCCGCACCTGCCCTACATCGTCCCCGACGCGTACTTCGACCTCATCGACCCCGAGACCGTGGAGCTGCCGCGCTCGATCGCCGAGACGTTCGCCGACAAGCCCCCGGTGCAGGCCAACTACAGCGCGCACTGGACCTTCGACACGATGCCGATCGAGGTGACCCGCAAGCTGATCGCCGTCTACTGGGGCTATGTCGCGCTGATCGACGAGCAGATCCAGCGTGTCCTGGATGCCGCCGAGCGGCTCGGGCTGGTCGAGGACACGGCCGTCCTCTTCACCTGCGACCACGGTGAGTTCACCGGCAGCCACCGGCTGCACGACAAGGGTCCGGCGATGTACGAGGACATCTACCGCACCCCGGGCATCGTCAGGATCCCGGGCGGCCCGCACGGCCAGGTGCGCGAGGAGTTCGTCAGCCTGCTCGACTGCACGGCCACGATCCTGGAGCTCGCTGGGCTGGACGCCGCGCCGGCGGTCGACTCGCGCAGCCTGCTGCCGCTGGTCGCCGGCGAGCATCCCGCGTGGGAGCCGGACCTGGTGGCGGAGTTCCACGGGCACCACTTCCCCTACCCGCAGCGGATGCTGCGCGAGGAGCGCTACAAGCTGGTCGTCAACCCGACCGACACCTGCGAGCTCTACGACCTGCACACCGACCCCGACGAGCTGCAGAACCGGTTCCACCACCCGGAGATGGCGCCGGTGCGCGCTCGGATGATGCGGCGGCTCTACACGCTCCTGCGCGAGCGCGACGACCGCTTCTACCACTGGATGACCTCGATGTACGACGTCGGCGAGCTCGACTACGACCCGATGATGAGTGGGCTGGACGAGTCGACCTACGCGGGGTCGGAGGGACGGTGAGCCGACGGCCCAACGTGGTCGTGATCCTCACCGACGATCACGCGGCGCACGCGATCTCGGCGTACGGCTCGGTCGTCAACCGGACCCCCCGCATCGACGAGATCGGCGAGCTCGGCTGGCGCTTCGCGAGCTGCTTCGCCACCAACAGCCTCTGCTCGCCGAGCCGGGCCTCGATCCTGACCGGCACCTACAGCCACGTCAACGGCGTGACCACACTGGTGACGCCGATCGACGCCAGTCAGCCGACCTTCGTCTCCCAGCTGAAGGCGGCCGGCTACCGCACGGCGATCTTCGGCAAGTGGCACATGGGCGAGGGGCCCGGACACGATCCCGAGGGCTTCGAGGAGTGGCAGGTCTTCCTCGACCAGGGTGAGTACATCGACCCGCAGCTGCTCAGCCGCGACGGCGTACGCATCGTTCCCGGCTACGCGACCGACATCGTCACCGACCTCGCCCTGGAGTGGATCGACTCACTGCCGGGAGACGACCCGTGGTGCGTGCTGGTGTGGCACAAGGCACCGCACCGGCCGTGGGTACCCGACCCGTCCCGGCCGCCCGACCCGGAGCAGGTGCTCCCGCTGCCGCTCACGTTCGACGACGACTACGCCACCCGCACCTCCTCGGCGCGGCGCGCGGCGATGCGCATCGCCGAGCACCTGACCGCCGAGGACCTCAAAGTCGACCCGCCGACGGGCCTGACCTACGAGCAGCTGGCGCGGTGGAAGTACCAGCGGTTCATGGCCGACTACCTGGCCTGCGTGGCGTCGGTCGACGACAACGTCGGCCGGATCACCGACCACCTGCGCGGGCGCGGCGACCTGGATGACACCCTGCTGCTGTACGCCTCCGACCAGGGCTTCTTCCTCGGCGACCACGGCTGGTTCGACAAGCGGTTCATGTACGAGGAGTCGCTGCGGATGCCGCTGCTGCTCAGCTACCCGAGACGGCTGAACGGTGGGCAGGTCTTCGAGGACATCGTCACGAACGTCGACTGGGCCCGCACGATCCTGGAGGCCTGCGACGTCGCACCGCACCCGCGGATGCAGGGCCGCTCGTTCTGGCCCGACCTGATCGGGGAGCCGGCCGAGCCGCCGGCCGAGGGGATGTACTACCGGTACTGGGAGCACGACGACGTCTTCCACAAGGCGCCCGCGCACTACGGCTACCGCACGGAGCGGTACAAGCTCGTCTACTTCTACAACGACGGCCTCGGCCTGCCGGGGACGGGCTCGTGGACCTACCCCGCGGAGTGGGAGCTGTACGACCTCGACGAGGACCCGCACGAGCTGCGCAACGTCGCCGACGACCCGGGTTACGCCGACGTCCGGGCGCGGCTGGAGGCCGAGCTGTGGCGTGCCCAGGCAGCGGTCGGGGACGCGCCGCACCCCGGCCAGCCTCGTCCGGCGCTGCTGGGGGAGGTCGGGTGAGCGACTGCCGCGCCCCGAGCCGCGGCGGCGAGCGGAGCCGGCAGGCGAGAGCCTCCTGACGTTTGGGGCGGGGCGTCGGCTGCCCAGCGATGCGAGTGGGGATGCCTGTGCGAGAACTGTCGGCGCTCCCGTCTAGCGTTCTCGCCATGGAGCTCGCCGACGTCCGCCGTCTCGGCCTCGCGCTCATCAGCGAGCACGGGCTGGTCGGCTGGCGTCTGGAGCTCGACCGGGCACGGCGTCGCGCCGGGATCTGCCGCTACGACACGAAGGTGATCGGGCTCTCCGCGCCGCTGATGCGGCTGTACGACGAGGCCGAGGTCCGCGAGACGCTGCTGCACGAGATCGCGCACGCGCTCGCCGGCGCGCGGGCGAAGCACGGACCGACGTGGCGGGCGATCGCGCTCCGGATCGGCTCGACGGGGGAGCGATGCGTCTCCGTCGAGGCGCCTCGCGTGGCAGGGGCGTGGGTCGGGACCTGCCGATACGGCCATGCCGTCGACCTGCATCGCCGCCCGCAGCGGGTCCGGTCCTGTACGCAGTGCAACCCGGGCGGCTTCTCGCCCGACCACATCCTGGAGTGGCGCTTCCGCGGGCAGGCCGCGGAGATGCACCCGGCCTACGTCGCCGAGCTCGCCCGCATCCGTACGGCCTCGGCGCAACCCGCGCTCCTCCCGCCACCGGTCACGCGGGTGAGTGTCGGCGCCGCCATCCGGATCACCGCCCGCGGCCGCTTCCACGGCACCGTCGGCACGGTCGTGAAGCGCGGCCGCACCCGCTATCACGTGAGGATCCGCGGCGGCCTGGTGACGGTGCCGTTCGCCTATGTGGAAGCGGCGTGACTCAGACGAGCCCGCGCAAATAGGCGCCGATGTGATCGGCGGCGTCCTGCGCCACCGGCACGACGCCGGGCAGCGACAGGTAGCCGTGGATGCCCGGACCGTCGCGGCGCACCGCCACCTCGACACCGGCCCGGCGCAGCACCTGCGCGTACCGCAGACCGTGATCGCGCAGCGGGTCGTGCCCGGCGACCACGATCAGCGTCGGCGGCAGTCCCTCGTGCGATGCCGCGCGGATCGGCGAGGCCCGCCAGTCCTCGTCGCCGTAACGCTCGCCCATGTAGAGCCGCCCGAACCTGTGCATCTGCTGCTGCGTCAGCACGGGCGCCTCGGCGAACTCCTCCTCGGACGGATAGCGCTCGTACATCTCCACGGCCGGGTAGATCAGCACCTGCGCCCGGATCGGCGCCGACGAGGGCCCGATCCCGCCGGCGTCGCGCGCCATCAGGGAGACCACCGCGGCCAGGTTGCCGCCGGCCGAGTCGCCCATCACGGAGATCCGCTCGTGATCGCCGCCGAGCTGGACGGCGTTCGCCCCGATCCACTGCAGCATCGCCCAGGCGTCGTCGACGGCGGCGGGGTAGGGGTTCTCCGGTGCGAGCCGGTATGACGGCGAGATCACCATCGCGCCCGTCGAGGCGGCCACCCGCGAGGCCAGCCAGGCTGACTGCTCCGGCGCGCCGAGGCACCAGCCGCCGCCGTGGAAGTTGACCACGATCGGCAGCTGGCCGGTCGCGCCTTCGAGCCGGTGGATCAGGATCCGCTGGGTGGAGCCGTTGATCCGGACGTCACGCGCGCTCTGGCGGACGCCCGGTGCGATCTCGCCGAAGACCTTGCGTCCCACGAAGGTCTCGCGGAGCCGGTCGCGCCGCCCGCGCAGGGTGACCATCTCGTTGGCGTCGGCGGGCTCGGGCGCGAGCCGGCGCAGGATCGCGGCGAAGGCGCGCGTACGGAAGGCAAGGGGTTCGGGCACGCTGGCATTGTGCCGAATGAATCCGGCGCGGCCCGGCAACTGAGGCCCATGATCACCACCACCGTCGACCTCGGCCGGCCCATCGCCGGCGACGTCGTCGACCTGATCGTCGACGACCACCGCCTCTTCGAGCAGCTCCTGCGCCAGCTCCGCGACCCCACCCAGGACCGCGACACGGTCCGCAGGGCGTTCGCCGACGTCCTCATCGCCCATGGCGAGGCCGAGGAGGAGCTCGTCTACCCGATCCTGCGCCGCAGGACCGCCGACGTCGGCGAGCACGAGGTCGAGCACGGCGAGGAGGAGCACGCCGAGGGCAACGAGGCCCTGCTCGCGGTCCTCGAGCTCAAGGGCACCGACACCCAGGCGTTCTCGGATGCGACCGAGGAGCTCAGCAACCTCATCACCCATCACATCGCCGAGGAGGAGCTCACCATCCTCGCGCCCGCGCGCACCGAGGTGAGCGAGCGGGTACGGCGCGACCTCGGCGCCCAGTGGGCCGCGCGCCGCAACGAGCTCATCGACGCCCACTGCGGCGCGATCGCCAACGTCCGCCGGATCGTCGCGAAGGCGAAGCGGGAGGGTGTGCTCGAGGACGCGTGACCCGCCGCCGACGGGCCGGCCTCAGAGGTCGTCCGCGTCGACGATCCGGTACGCGTACCCCTGCTCGGCCAGGAACCGCTGCCGGTTGGCCGCGAAGTCCGCGTCGACCGTGTCGCGCGAGACCACCGTGTAGAAGTGCGCGGTCTTCGGCGTGCCGTCGGGCCCCGGGGTCCCAGGACGCAGCAGCCGACCCAGCCGCTGAGCCTCCTCCTGTCGCGACCCGTAGGAGCCCGACACCTGGATCGCGACCTCGGCCGAGGGCAGGTCGATGGAGAAGTTGGCGACCTTGGAGACCACCAGCAGCCCGACCTCGCCCGACCGGAAGCCGTCGAACAGCCGCTGCCGCTCCTTGACCGACGTCTCGCCGGAGATGACCGGGGCAGGCTCGCCGTCGATGCCGAGCGCGGTGCTCATCTCCGCCAGCTGGTCGAGGTACTGCCCGATCACCAGCGTCGGCGCGCCGGCGTGGCGCTCCACGAGCCGGCGGACGACAGCGACCTTCTCGCGAGCGCACGACGCCAGCCGGTAGCGCTCCTCGGGCTCGGCCGTCGCGTAGGTGAGGCGATCGGCGGACGGCAGCGATACCCGCACCTCGACGCAGTCGGCCGGCGCGATCCAGCCCTGCGCCTCGATGTCCTTCCAGGGCGCGTCGTAGCGCTTCGGCCCGATCAGGGAGAACACGTCGCCCTCGCGCCCGTCCTCGCGCACCAGCGTCGCGGTCAACCCGATCCGTCGCCTCGCCTGCAGGTCGGCGGTCATCCGGAAGATCGGTGCCGGCAGCAGGTGCACCTCGTCGTAGACGATGAGGCCCCAGTCGCGCGCGTCGAGCAGCTCGAGGTGCGGGTACGCGCCCTTCCGTCGGGTGGTCAGCACCTGGTAGGTCGCGATCGTGACCGGCCGGATCTCCTTGGTCGTCCCGCTGTACTCGCCGATCTCGTCGGCGCTCAGCGACGTGCGACGGACCAGCTCGTCCTTCCACTGCCGCGCGGACACGGTGTTCGTGACCAGGATCAGCGTGGTCGCCGAGGCGTGCGCCATCGCGGCCGCGCCGACCAGCGTCTTGCCGGCGCCGCAGGGCAGCACGACCACGCCGGATCCGCCGTGCCAGAACGACTCGGCCGCCTCCTGCTGGTAGGGCCGCAGCGACCAGTCCTCGGTCTCGAGCGCGATCGGGTGGGCCTCGCCGTCCACGTAGCCGGCGAAGTCCTCGGCCGGCCAGCCCAGCTTGAGCAGCGCCTGCTTGAGGTTGCCGCGCTCCGAGCCGTGCACCGCCACGGTGTCGTCGTCGATCCGGGCCCCGAGCATGCCGGCGACCTTCTTGGCGCGTAGCACCTCCTCGAGCACCGGCCGATCCGAGGACGCCAGGACGAGGCCGTGCACGGGGTGCTTCTCCAGTCGCAGCCGGCCGTAGCGCGCCATCGTCTCGGCGATGTCGACCAGCAAGGCATGCGGCACCGCGTAGCGCGAGAAGGTCAGCAGCGTGTCGACCACCTGCTCGGCGTCGTGGCCGGCGGCACGCGCGTTCCACAGCCCCAGCGGGGTGAGCCGGTAGGTGTGGACGTGCTCCGGGGAGCGCTCCAGCTCGGCGAACGGCGCGATCGCCTTGCGACAGTCCGAGGCCCGGGGGTGGTCGATCTCCAGGAGCAGCGTCTTGTCCGACTGGACGATCAGGGGGCCGTCGTTCACCCGCCAAGGATACGGAGGGGGTTGTGAGTGCCGGCGAGGCGCGGGCGCGGCGCTCGGCTGCACAACCTCAGGTCGGACGCACCGAGGAGATCCGGTGCACTGCGAACAGCCGCTCGTCGTCGGCGCGTGCGTCGTGCGCCCGCAGCTGGCCGCCGTCGACCGCCAGTGGCTGGATGACGCGGTCCGAGCGGGTGCCGTGGTTGTCGACGTAGCCGATCACCACCGGCGCTCCCGCGTCGATCGCCTCGCGCAGGGCCGCCAGTGCGCCGCTGGGGTTGAGCGCCTCCGCGGACGCCGGTCGCGCGGCGGCCGCCTGGTCCCCGGCCCGTACGGCCGCGACGACCGCGGACACCCGGGCCGCATCCCGCGCAGCGCCCACGCCCTCGACGCTGCGCCGCGGCGTACGCGATCGCTGCGCGTCGGGGCGGGCCACGTGCACCGAGCCGTCGGCTGCCTCGACCACCGGCGCGATCCCGGCCTCGCGCAGCCGGGGGAGGAGCACGTCCAACGGGGTGGAGGAGATCAGCACCGTCGGCGCCAGCCGCCGCAGCCCCAGCGCGGCGGCGGAGGGGTGATGCAGGATCTCGGTCAGCGCGTGCTCGTCCTCGGCCCGCAGGAACGCCTCGGCGAAGCCGACCCGCACCACGCCGAACGTCCGTGCGGTGTCGTCGATCAGGTAGGTCAGCGGCTGCGGAACCGGTGTGCGCGACACCTCCGCGACGAACTCGTGCAGCTCCGCCGCCGACCAGCCCAGGTCCATCGCCCGGCGCACCGAGTGCGGCGTGAAGCGGTAGACGGTCGCGCCACCGCGCGACTCGACGTCGGCGGCCACGCCGAGCCGGCGCGCCAGCATCGTCTCCAGCGGGCCGGGCGCGACGGCGGTCAGGTCGGCCTGCAGCAGGATGTGGTCGACCGGGTCGGGCAGCAGCCCGGCCAGCGCCTTCGCGACGGCGACGTCGCCGTCCGCGAGGAGGACACGGGCGTACGACGCGATCCCGCCCAGCGCCGTCACCCCCAGCGCGGCCGACTCGGTGAACGCCCACGCGATCTCGGCCGGACGCGACAGGGGGCGGCGAGGTCGCAACCAGGCCAGGTGCGCCAGCACGGACGGCCCACCCGTGCCGGCCGCGAGCACCTCGCCCGGCTCGAGCCCGGCCATCGCCGCCAGGGTCATGCGCCGGGTCTCGGAGATGGTGGGGGAGACGAGGTCGGCGACCAGCGCGTTCCACGCCTTGCCGGCGGCGTCGCGCTGGCCGATCAGCCCCGGCGTACGTGCCGTGCCGAGCCACGCCCGTGCGAGCACCGCCCAGCGGGCAGCGGGCGCCTCGTCGATCCAGGCGTCGTAGGAGACGGTCGGCAGCCAGGCCAGGTTGCCGTCGTGATCGGGACCGGTGGCGAGCAGCCCGGCCGCCGCTGCCACCTCGATCAGCAGCGCAGCGGTCGGCTCGTCGACGTGCAGCCGCACCGCCGCCGCCTTGAGGTCGCGGACCGCGAGGCCGCCCGAGCGCAGCGCCGCCGGAGGCACCGCGCCCCAGCCGTCGAGGAGGAGCTCGACGCGGCGTACGGCCTCGAACGCGGCGCCGGCCGCAGCCCGGTCGACCAGGGCGGCGTCGCGCGGCGAGGTGACCAGCGCCGGCGGGCCATCGGCGGGGCCGTCGAGCGTGACGTCCGGCGGGGTCAGGGGCAGGTCGGCGGCGCCGGTCACCGCACGCAGACCCGCGCTCGACTCCCACACGAGCGCGAGGTCCTGCAGCCGTGCCAGGGCGGCCGTCGCGCCGGTGGCCTCGGCGGCGACCGCCGCGACGACGGAGGCCACGGTGGCTCTGCCCTCCCTCAGCACCGCGTCGAGGACGGTGAGCTCGAGCCGGTCGAGACCGTCGAGGGACCGCAGCAGCGACGAGCGCGTCGCAGCCCGTGCGGCGAGCTGGGCCGAGTCCAGAGGGGCGGGCGTGGTCAGGTCTGGCCGCGCCGTGAGCAGCGCGGAGAGCCGATCCTCCGGCCAGGCACGGAGCTGATCGGCGAGCGAGCGATACCCCACGTCCATCCCGCTCAATCTATCGGTGCGCGCCCTCCGTGGGCGCGATGTGGTGGGATGGGCCGAACGAGACCACGACCTGGCCGCCCCGCGGCCTCGTCCCGAGCAGAGAGTCCACCCGTGATCTCCTATCGCCCCGGTACCTGGTTCGGCATCGTCGGCGAGCACGCCACCGTGCTGCTGCCGCCCTCGGAGAAGGCCCGCGCCGGTGCGCTGTGGGTGCTCATCGACGACGGCGCCGGATTCGACGAGGTTCTCGACGCGCTGCTCGCCGACGGCCTGCGCGCCCTGCCCGGCTTCGTGCTGCTGACCGACGACGGCACCACCACCCGGATCGTCGTCCGTGGCCCGTCGCGGGCCGTCTTCGACACCCTCGGCGGCGAGGCCGTCGTGGAGGGCTCCGCGTCCGCGACCTGGGTCGAGAAGACCCTGCGCGACGTCACCGGGCTCTCCGTCGTGCTGGAGGAGAGCCACGAGCCGCTGCTCACCCTGCGCCACGGCCTGGTCCGCCTCGCCGCGCTCGCCTCGCCGGCCCGAGCCGCCTCCACGCCCGCAGCCTCCGCGCCGGCCGTGTCACCCGCCTCGGTGGCCGCGCCGGCTCCGATCCAGGTCGCGTCCGCCGAGGAGTCCGAGCCGTCCGGCGCGTACGCCGCCGTGCTGCCCTTCCCGGCGGGCATCCCCGCCGCGCCACTGGTGCCGCCGGTCCCGCCCGTGCCTCCGGTCGACCCCGACCCGCTGGGCCTCGGCGATCTGGGCTTCGGTGCCTCTGCCACGGAGCCCGAGCCCGGGCCGGAGCCGGAGGCGTACGAGGCGCCCCTCGACGAGCTCTCCGAGGAGCTCGACGTGCCGTCCTGGGCGTCGGCGTCCAACGAGCCGGCCGACGAGGCCGCGACGCTGGCCGAGGAGGACGAGGCCTGGGGCGACGAGCCGACCGGCGTGATCCCGATCATCCCGGCCGGGATCGTGGACGAGTTCGGCAACGAGCCGACCGGCCCGATCTCCGCCGAGCCGCCCGCCTGGACCCCACCGGTCCCGCCGGTCCCACCCGTTCCCGTCGCGCCGGTCGAGGCGATTCCCGGTGCCGTGCCGCCTCCGCCGCCGTTCCCGCCGGTGCCCCCGATCCCGGGTGCGGCCCCGATCCCGCCCGCACCGCTGACCCCGCCGGCGCCGCAGGGCGACCACGACGGTCTGACCCCGGTCGG
This sequence comes from Nocardioides sp. JCM 18998, assembly GCF_055391535.1. Lineage (NCBI taxonomy): Bacteria > Bacillati > Actinomycetota > Actinomycetes > Propionibacteriales > Nocardioidaceae > Nocardioides > Nocardioides sp. JCM 18998. The sequence continues at coordinate 617,730 of NZ_AP043886.1, read as the reverse complement.
CGAGCCCGAGCTGGAGCAGCCGTCCACGCCGGCGGCCGCCGAGCAGAGCGTCGCGCTGCTGGAGTTCGCGCACGGCGAGCGGGTCGACGTCGACCGTGTCGTGATCGTCGGCCGTGCCCCCGAGGCCGGCCGGTTCAGCCAGGCCGAGCAGCCGCGCCTGGTCGCGGTGCCGAGTCCGCACCAGGAGATCTCCTCGACGCACATCGAGATCCGTCCGGGGTCCGGCGTGGACCACGGCTCGGCGGTCGTCACCGACCTGGGCTCGACCAACGGCACCGTCGTCGTCCAGCCCGGCCTCGGACCCGAGGAGCTGCGTCCGGGCGTTCCGGTGCCGCTGGCGCCGGGCGCGCTGATCGATCTCGGCGACGGGATGACGATCCGCGTCAGCCAGCCCTGAGCTCGACCACGCGAGCCTCCTCACCTGACATCGCGTGTCCGGTGAGGAGGCTCGGTGCTACGGGCTCGGGATCGCCTTGAAGTCGGCAGGTCGGTGGATCAGCTTGGCGTCGCTCGCTGGCCACACGACCGCGAAGACCTTGCCGACCACGTCGGAGATCGGGACGTACGCGTTGCTCGGGTCGCAGCCCGCGTCCCCGGACGTACACAGGTGGTAGGAGCTGTCCGCTGACTCGCCGCGGTTGTCGCCCATCACGAAGAGCCTCCCCTTCGGCACGGTCGCGGTCCAGCCCTCGCAGCCGGCCATCGGGCCGTTGCACTGGCTCTGCGGCGCGATGTAGGAGCTCTCGTCGAGGGCGTGGCCGTTCACGCTGATCCGGCCCTGGTCGTCGCAGCAGACGATGGTGTCGCCGGGCAGGCCGATGACGCGCTTCACCAGGTGACCGCCGGCCGGGTAGAGCCCGATCTTGGACAGGAACGACCCGACGCCGCTGGTCGGGCCCGCGTCCTCCTCCGCGGGCAGCCAGCCGCCCGGGTCCTTGAAGACGACGACGTCGCCGCGGCTGGGTCCGTTGCTTCCCCAGTACGACGGCTTCTCCACCAGGATCCGGTCGTTGACCGGTGAGCCCGGGCCGCCGCGCAGCCCCGGCTCCATCGAGCCGGAGGGGATGTAGAAGGCCTGGACGAAGAAGGTCTTGACCACCACGGCCAGCACGACCGCGACCAGGACCAGCACGACGGTCTCGGCCACGACCCGGACAGGTCCGGACTTCCCCGCTTCGTCTCGTGTCACGTCGGGGACCATATCCGTCGCTTGGTCATCGATCACCCTCCGCACCCGGCATCGGCGGGTGCCCCGGCGCTGGTGCCGCTGCCGTCACGGTGGTCGCATACGCTGGCGGCATGTCGCCCCAGCCCGCCACCTCGCCGCTGGTGGTCGGCTTCGACCTCGACATGACCCTGATCGACACGGTCCCCGGCTTCGGCCCGGTGTTGGTCGCCCTCGGTGACGAGCTCGGGATCGACCTCCCGGTCGAGACGATCACCGCTCGGCTCGGGCCGCCGCTCGACATCACCCTGGCCCCCTACGTCCCGGCCGAGCGGATCCCGTACGCGATCGAGCGCTTCCGGGCGCTCTACCCGGTCTCGGTGCCGAGCGTCCCCGCACTGGCCGGCGCGCACGACGCCATCGCCGCCGTCTCCGACCGCGGTGGACGGGTGCTCGTGGTGACCGGGAAGTTCACCGCCAACGCCCGGCTCCACCTCGACCACCTCGACCTGGTCGCCGACCACCTCGAGGGCGAGGTCTGGGGTGTCGGCAAGGCGGCCGTGCTGCAGCGCGAGGGCGCGAGCATCTACGTCGGCGACCACATCCACGACGTCGAGGGCGCGCTCGCCGCGGGCATCACGAGCGTCAGCGTCCTCACCGGCGGCTGCTCCGCCGAGGAGCTGCGTGACGCCGGGACGCACGTCGTCCTCGAGACGCTGCACGAGTTCCCCGACTGGCTCGCCGACCACCTGCGCGACACCGCCAGCACCACCGCGTGATCGAGCGGTTCTGGCACCAGCTCACCTCCACCCAGCCCGTACCGGACCTGCGGTGGGTGCTCGCGACCGGTGTCGTCGCGCTCGTGCTCGTCGGCCACCACCGCACGTGGCCGTGGATCCGGCTTGCCGTCACCGTCGTGCACGAGGCCGGACACGCGCTGGTCGCGGTCCTCGTCGGGCGCCGGCTCGCCGGCATCAAGGTCCACTCCGACACCTCCGGGGTGACGGTCTCGCACGGCCGGCCCACCGGCCCGGGCATGGTCGTGATGCTGATGGCCGGCTACCTCGCGCCTGCCGGTCTCGGCATCGGCGCCGCCCTGCTGCTGACCCACGGCCACGCCCTCGCGCTGCTGTGGCTGCTGATCGTGGTCCTGGTCGGCGTCCTGCTCTGGGTCCGCAACGGGTACGGCCTGCTCACCGTGCTCGTCCTCGGCGCCGCCCTCGCCGCCGCGACCCACTACGCCTCCCCGCACACCCAGGCGGTGATCGCGACCCTGGTCGCGTGGTTGCTGCTGCTCGCGGCGCCGCGTCCGCTCGTGGACCTGCTGCGCCGTTCCGCTCCGGAGCGGCGCGGCTCGGACCCCGACCAGCTCGCCCGTCTCACCCATCTGCCGACGGTGCTGTGGGTCCTGCTGCTCCTGGCGGCCAGCCTGGCCGGGCTGTTCATCGGTGGCGCGACGCTGGTCCCGCGCCTGTAGGGTCATCTCCAAGCCCGCTTCGGCGGGCATTTCGACGTCCCGTGAAGAAGAGGGTTGGTTCCCGTGCCCACTGGCAAGGTGAAGTGGTTCGACGCTGACAAGGGCTTCGGCTTCCTGTCGCAGGACGGAGGCCCCGAGGTCTACGTCCACGCCGACGCGCTCCCGGCCGGTGTCGCCAAGACCCTGAAGCCCGGCACCCGCGTCGAGTTCGGCATCGCCCAGGGCCGCCGCGGCGACCAGGCGCTCCAGGTCAAGATCCTCGACGCTCCGACCTCGGTCTCGCGCAACCAGCGTGCGGCCCAGCGGCGCAACCCCGAGGAGATGGTCCTCATCATCGAGAACGTCATCAAGCTGCTCGACGACATCCGCGAGGGGTACGAGCACGGCCGCCCGCCGACACGCGACCTGGCCAAGAAGGTCGCGCCGGCGCTGCGCAACATCGCCGACGAGTTCGAGCTCTGAGCCCCGCGTAGCGTCATACGCCGCGTGCCCACCCACGGTGGGCGACGCATGACGTCTGCTCAGGCGGTCGCGGTCCGCACCCGGCCCGGCCGGTGCGTCAGCACGTACCCCGCCCACGCGGTCAGGATCGCGAAGGCGACGTAGAGACCGGTCAGCTGGTGCGGCGTCAGCGCGATGCCGACGAACCCGCCGAGCACCCAGGCCAGCTGACAGGTGGTGTCCGAGCGTGCGAACGCGCTGGTCTGCACCGCGGCCGGAACCTCGCTCTGGATCGTCGAGTCCAGCGCGAACTTGGCCAGCGCTGCGCCTCCTCCGGCGACCAGGCCGAGCACCAACAGCGTGATCGCGGTGGCGCGCCAGGCGGTCAGGAGCACGGCGGCGCTGTCGGCGAGCAGCACTGCCGCGACGGTCATGCGAGGGCTGACCCGGCGCAGGAGCGAGGCGAGCACCGTGCCGAGGAAGTTGCCCGCGCCCGCGCCGCCCGCGACCAGGCCCAGCACGAGCGTGGGGCTCCACGACGGCACCGGGTGATCGGGGCCCTGCAGCAGGAACGCCATGAACATCAGGAGGAAGCCGGAGAGGAACTTCGGGCCGCAGTTGGCCCGCAGTACGTACGCCACCGCGGGCGGCACCCGCAGCGCCCCGCCGTGCTCGTTGCCACGGAACGTCATCCGGCGCTCGCCCTGGCTGTGGTCGACCTGCGCCGGAAGCCGGACGGCGAGGACGGTGGCGATCGCGAACAGCACGCACGCCCAGCGCAGCACCCAGGCTGCGCCGGCGAGGGTGCACAGCCCCGCGATCGGGGCGGAGACCGCGACGCCCACCATGCCGGCCATCGAGACCCGGCCGTTCGTCTTCACCAGGGTGAACCCCTGGGGGATGAGGCGCGGCGTCGCGGCGGCCCGGGTGACGCCGTAGGCCTTGGAGAGCACCAGCACGAGCAGGGCGGCCGGATACATCGCCACCCCCTGATGGGGGAGCGCCCCCGCCAGGATCCAGCAGAGGAACGCGCGGGCGGCCATGGTGATGCCGATCGCCCAGCGGCGACCGTGTGAGAACCGGTCCAGCAGTGGCCCGAGCAACGGGGCGACCACCGCGAACGGGATCATCGTCAGGGCCAGGAAGAGTCCGACGTGACCGCGGGCGCTCCACGAGGCGCCGTTGGCTGCGTCGTCGGCGGAGAAGAACAGCGAGCCGGCCAGCGAGATCGCGACCGCGGCGTCGCCGGCGGTGTTGAACGCGTGCATCTCCAGCAGTCGGTTGAGCCCGGAGCGGTCCGCGCCCTGGGCGTCGGCGGCGCGGCGGGCCTGGACGAACGCGTAACGCCCGAAGCGGCCCATGCCTCGGCCCGTCGCGGCCAGGCCCCGGCCGGTGGCCTTCGCGGCGCCGGCGACCTTCGACGACCCGGTGAGGGCGGGCTCGTCGTGAGGGTCGTGCCAGCTGTGCTCGTCCGACGTCATGGGCTCCATTCTTCCCGGTGGCCGGCGCTGTGCGCGGGCGCCTCGCTCGCTGGCGGACAACGTCGTACGGCTCGTCGCTCGCCGGGGCGTCGTCGTTCGTCCCCTTCGTTTAGTATTCCCGGGTGACCAGCACCGCGACGCCGTACGCCGACCCGGCCGCCCTCGCCGCCGTCGAGGAGGCCCGTGCCGCCCTCGTCGCCGACCTCGGCTGGGACTCCCGCGATGTGGGCGACCACCTCGGCCACCTCGTCGAGGAGGAGGACGTCGTCACCCATCTCTTCGCGTGCACCCGCAAGGGCTACGTCGGCTGGCGCTGGTCGGTGACCGTCGTTCGCGTCGACGGCGGCCCCGTCACGGTCGACGAGCTGGTCCTGATCCCCGGTGACGAGGCGATCGTGGCGCCGGCCTGGGTCCCCTACCGCGAGCGGATCAAGCCCGGTGACCTCGGCCCCGGCGACCTGCTGCCGGTCGGCGACGACGACGCCCGCCTGGTGCCCACCTACTCCTTCGGCGACGACCCGCTCGACGCGGACGCCAAGGCGCAGGTCCGCCAGGTCGCCCAGGACCTCGGCCTCGGCCGGGCCCGCACGCTGAGCCCCGAGGGCTACGACGCCGCCGCCGAGCGCTGGTACGACGGCGTCGGCGGCCCGCAGGCCCCGATCGCCCAGGCAGCGCCGCACCACTGCCACAGCTGCGGCTTCCTGGTCCGGATCGCCGGCCACCTCGCCGACTCCTTCGGCGTCTGCGCCAACGGCGACGCCAACGACGACGGCCGGGTGGTCAGCATGGACCATGGCTGCGGCGCCCACTCCGAGGTGCGGCTGTCGAAGAAGCAGGAGCCCCAGCCGCTCCCGGACCACGTCGTCGACACGCTCACCGAGGACGTCGAGACTCTCTGAGGAGCCGTGCGGCGACGTGCCGTCAGGTGCTCGGCTCGGCGCGGCTGAGCACCCACACCCCGTAGAGGTCGTCGACCGGTCGCAGGTCATAGCCACCGAGGCGTACGTCCACCCGCAGCCCGGCGGCGATCGCGTCCGCCTCGAACTCCGCCGGCGGATAGACCCGCGCGTGATCGGGCGGGTCCTGCAGGTGGAAGCCGACCACGATCCGGCCGTGCTCCCCGAGCACGGAGGCCATCGCCTGTAGCGCCGCCCGCTCGGAGCCCTCGGCGAGGAAGATCATCACGTTCCCGACGCAGACGACCAGGTCGAACGGACCGTCGGCGGGCCGCAGCTCGAGGATGTCGCGCTGTTCGACGGCCAGATCGGGGAAGAGCTCGCGCGCCTGCTCGACCAGCACCGGGTCGGGGTCGATCGCCAGGACGTCGTGACCGCGTGCGGCCAGTGCTCCACCGACCCGTCCCATGCCGGCACCGGCATCGAGGACGCGGGCGCCGCGGGGGATGAGCGCGTCGGCCAGCCGGGCCTCACCGTCGACGTCCTCGCCGGCCGCGATCATCGCGCCGAAGCGCACGCCGTAGAAGGCGGTGCCGGGACCGGCCAGCTGCCAGCGACTCGGCGGCGGCGCGCTCACTCGCCCGCCCTGCGGCGTGCCCGCCGCCGGCGGCAGTAGTCGACACCGAGTGCGCCCAGCCCGAAGCCGGCCAGGCAGGTCCACAGCCACCAGCCGCGGCCGTCGTCCTTGAGACGGCCGTAGAACGGCAGCATCCCGACGAACGCGACGAGCCAGATCAGCGTGCCGACCTCGACCGCCCGCACGCCGTCCACGTCGACCGGCGCCACATCGACCGGTGCCCCGTCGGCGACGGGCCGCCGTTCCTCGTCCTTCACAGTCCCAACCTACCGGCATCGCGTCGCCGGGAATTAGTTAGCACGGGTAATGAGTTATGGTAACGACATGACGGACCAGATGACCTCCGGCGCCGCCGCCCTGGCGAGCGAGCTGCGGCTCTCGGTGATGCGCCTGCGGCGCCGACTCGTCGGTGAGCGCGACCCGGAGAACGAGCTCTCGCTCGGCTCGATGGCGGTCCTGATCGGTCTCGAGGTCAACGGTGACATGACCCTCGGCGCGCTCGCGCAGCGCGAACGGGTCCAGCCGCCGAGCATGACCCGTACCGTCAACTGCCTCGAGCAGGGTGGCTATGTCTCCCGGCTGCCGAGTGAGACCGACCGCCGTCAGGTCGTCATCTCCCTGACCGACCAGGGCCGGGCCACCGTCCAGGCCGACCGTGCCCGCCGCAACGAGTGGCTGGCCCAACGCCTCGACGAGCTGACCGAGGCCGAGCGCGCGACTCTGCGCGCCGCCGCCCCCATCCTCGAAAGGATCGCCAACGATTAACGGACGACGCCCCTCACCCGACTTGCTGCGCGACGCCCAGGGCGCGCGCTGGCTGCGTCGTCGTCAGTCGCCGTGGCTCCGCCACGGCTCCCTCCTCCGCCTTGCCATCACACACCTGGACGCCGCTTGCGACGGCCGGGAGAGAGCCGTCATCCTTTGAGTCCCACGTTCCGAGCCCTGCGCAACCCCAACTACCGCCTGTACCTGGCGGGGAGCGTCGTCTCCAACACCGGTACGTGGCTCCAGCGCACCGCTCAGGACTGGCTCGTCCTCAAGCCGCTGCACGGCGGTGGCACCGATCTGGGCATCGTCACCGCCCTGCAGTTCCTCCCGGTCCTGCTGCTCACCCCGTACGCCGGCGTGCTCGCCGACCGCGTCCCCAAGCGCCGCCTGCTGCAGCTCACCCAGCTCGCGATGGCCATCGCCGCGTTCTTCCTCGCCGTGCTCGCGCTCAGCGGAGCCGCCGAGATCTGGATGGTCTACATCCTGGCCTTCGTCTTCGGCGTCGGTGCCGCCTTCGACGTACCCGCCCGGCAGTCGTTCGTCGCCGAGATGGTCGGCCCCGACGACCTCACCAACGCGGTCGGTCTCAACTCCGCGGCCTTCAACACGGCCCGGATCATCGGCCCCGCGCTGGCCGGCCTGCTGATCGCCGCCTTCGGCGGGGGAGCGGCCGCGACCGGCATCGTCATCCTGCTCAACGCCGTCTCGTACCTCGCCGTGATCGTCCAGCTCCAGCGGATGGACGCCAGTCTGCTGCGGATCGCGCCCCTGCGGGCCCGCGGACCCGGCGCCCTGCGGGAGGGCTTCCGGTACGTCCGGACCCAGCCGACGATGCTCTTCGTCCTCGTCCTGGTCTTCTTCGCCGGCACGTTCGGCATGAACTTCCAGCTCACCTCCTCGCTGATGGCGACCCAGGTGTTCGGCAAGGGCGCCGGCGAGTTCGGCATCCTCGGCTCCGCGCTCGCGGTCGGCTCGTTGGCCGGCGCGCTGCTCGCCGCCCGCCGCGCCACCATCCCGCTGCGGCTGCTGGTCTTCGCCGCGACCGGCTTCGGCATCGCCGAGATCATCGCGGGCAGTCTGCCCTCGTACCTCGTCTTCGCGCTCTTCTCCCCGGTGATCGGCTTCTGCACCATCACGCTGCTGAACAGCTCGAACGCCACCATCCAGCTCACCTCCGACCCGGCGATGCGCGGGCGGTCGATGGCGATCTACATGACGGTCGTCCAGGGCGGTACGCCGATCGGCGCCCCGTTGATCGGCTGGATCGGCCAGGCCGCAGGCGCGCGGTGGACCCTCTGGGTCGGCGGCGGGATGGTCCTGCTCGGCGTCGCGCTCGCGATCGCGCTGCTCGCACGCCTGCGCGGAGGCCCGGCCAGCGTTTTGACCCCCCTCTACGCTCCCGGTAGCCTTGTGAACCGTGTCTGGAAGGACCAGGCCCGCGTCACGACACGCCCGACCTCGGGTGCGTAGCGGCTCGGTCCAGCACCATCCGGCACGAGCAACACCATCCTTCGCGGCAAGTAGCTGCGTCGTGAGAGCCGATCAGAAAGGGAACCACCCGGTGCCCACCATTAACCAGCTGGTCCGCAAGGGCCGCGAGGACAAGGCGTCCAAGACCAAGACGCCTGCCCTCAAGGGATCGCCGCAGCGCCGTGGCGTCTGCACCCGCGTCTACACCACCACCCCGAAGAAGCCGAACTCCGCCCTTCGCAAGGTCGCCCGTGTGCGCCTTTCGTCCGGCGTCGAGGTCACCGCTTACATCCCCGGTGTTGGCCACAACCTTCAGGAGCACTCGATCGTGCTCGTCCGCGGCGGTCGTGTGAAGGACCTCCCCGGTGTTCGCTACAAGATCATCCGCGGCACCCTCGACACGCAGGGCGTGAAGAACCGCAAGCAGGCCCGTTCGCGCTACGGCGCGAAGAAGGAGAAGTGACATGCCTCGTAAGGGTCCCGCTCCGAAGCGCCCGATCGACGTCGACCCGGTCTACGGCTCGCAGCTGGTCACCCAGCTCGTGAGCAAGGTCCTCCAGGACGGCAAGAAGCAGGTTGCTCAGCGCATCGTCTACACCGCCCTCGAGGGCTGCCGCGAGAAGACCGGCACCGACCCGGTCCTCACGCTGAAGCGCGCGATGGACAACGTCAAGCCGGCCATCGAGGTCAAGTCCCGCCGCGTCGGCGGTGCGACCTACCAGGTTCCGATCGAGGTCAAGGGCACGCGTGGCACCACGCTCGCGCTGCGCTGGCTCGTCGGCTACGCCCAGGACCGTCGCGAGAAGACGATGGCCGAGCGCCTCATGAACGAGATCCTCGACGCGAGCAACGGCCTCGGTGCCGCTGTGAAGAAGCGTGAGGACACCCACAAGATGGCCGAGTCCAACAAGGCCTTCGCGCATTACCGCTGGTGACCTATGGGCGGGGACCCCACCACGGGGTCCCCGCTCCACCTGCTCCAACCAAGACTTCTAAGGAACGCTGACAGTGGCTGTCGACATCACCACGGACCTCAAGTCCGTCCGCAACATCGGCATCATGGCTCACATCGACGCCGGCAAGACCACCACCACCGAGCGCATCCTGTTCTACACCGGTATCTCGTACAAGATCGGTGAGGTTCACGAGGGCGCCGCCACGATGGACTGGATGGAGCAGGAGCAGGAGCGCGGCATCACCATCACGTCCGCCGCGACGACCTGCTGGTGGAAGAACCACCAGATCAACATCATCGACACCCCGGGCCACGTCGACTTCACCGTCGAGGTCGAGCGCGCGCTGCGCGTCCTCGACGGCGCCGTCGCCGTCTTCGACGGTGTCGCCGGTGTCGAGCCCCAGTCGCAGACCGTGTGGCGCCAGGCGAACAAGTACTCCGTCCCGCGGATGTGCTTCGTCAACAAGCTGGACCGCACCGGTGCCGACTTCTACCGCGTCGTCGACTCCATCGTCGACCGCCTCAACGCCACCCCGCTGGTCCTCCAGATCCCGATCGGCGCCGAGGGCGACTTCATCGGTGTCGTCGACCTGGTCGAGCAGAACGCCAAGGTGTGGCGCGGCGAGACCCAGCAGGGCGAGGACTACGTCGTCGAGGAGATCCCCGCGGACCTGGCCGACAAGGCCGCCGAGTACCGCGAGAAGCTCGTCGAGACCCTGGCCGAGGCCGACGACGACATCATGGAGGTCTACCTCGAGGAGGGCGACGTCTTCGACGTCCCGACCCTCAAGGCCGCCATCCGTCGCGCGACCCTCGCCGACAAGCTCAACCCGATCCTCACCGGCACCGCCTTCAAGAACAAGGGCGTCCAGCCGCTTCTCGACGCGATCGTCGACTACCTGCCCTCGCCGGTGGACGTCGAGGCGATCGTCGGCCACAAGCCGAACGCCGACGAGACCCCGGAGAACGAGATCACCCGCAAGCCGGCCGATGACGCGCCGTTCTCGGGCCTCGCCTTCAAGATCGCCTCGGACCCGCACCTCGGCAAGCTGATCTACGTCCGCGTCTACTCGGGCAAGCTCGAGGCCGGCGCGACCGTCCTGAACGCCTCCAACGGCAAGAAGGAGCGGATCGGCAAGGTCTACCAGATGCACGCCAACAAGCGTGAGGAGATCGCCTCGGTCGGCGCCGGCCAGATCGTCGCCGTCATGGGTCTCAAGGACACCAAGACCGGTCACACCCTCTCCGACCCGGCCAACCCGGTCGTGCTCGAGTCGATGACCTTCCCGGCCCCGGTGATCGAGGTCGCCATCGAGCCGAAGACGAAGTCCGACCAGGAGAAGCTCGGCGTCGCCATCCAGCGCCTCGCCGAGGAGGACCCGACCTTCGTCGTCAAGACCGACGAGGAGACCGGCCAGACCATCATCGCGGGCATGGGCGAGCTCCACCTGGAGATCCTCGTCGACCGCATGAAGCGCGAGTTCAAGGTCGAGGCCACCGTCGGCAAGCCGCAGGTCGCCTACCGCGAGACCATCCGCCAGGCGGTCATCGGTCACAGCTACACCCACAAGAAGCAGACCGGTGGTACGGGTCAGTTCGCCAAGGTGCTCATCAACATCGAGCCCAACATCGACCCGGAGACCGGCCTGGGCGCCGGCTACGAGTTCGTCAACAGCGTCACCGGTGGTCGCGTGCCGAAGGAGTACATCCCCTCGGTCGACCAGGGTGCGCAGGACGCCATGCAGTTCGGCATCCTGGCCGGCTACCCGATGGTGGACGTGAAGGTCACCCTGGACGACGGCGCCTACCACGACGTCGACTCCTCGGAGCTCGCGTTCAAGATCGCCGGCAACCAGGCCTTCAAGGAGGCCGCCCGCATGGCCAAGCCGGTCCTGCTGGAGCCGATGTTCGCCGTTGAGGTGACCACCCCGGAGTCGTTCCTGGGTACGGTCATCGGCGACATCAACTCCCGCCGTGGCCAGATCCGCGCGCAGGAGGACCGGTTCGGCGACATCGCCGTCCAGGCCCTCGTGCCGCTGTCCGAGATGTTCGGGTACGTCGGTGACCTCCGGTCCAAGACCAGTGGTCAGGCGTCGTACTCGATGGAGTTCGACTCGTACGCCGAGGTTCCCACGAACGTCGCCGACGAGATCATCAAGAAGGCTCGCGGCGAGTAACGTCCCTGTTCTAGGGCAGCCCGGGGCTTCGGCACCACCACCTTTCAGTACGAGTCACGTTAAAAAACACACCAGGAGGAGCCAGTAATGGCTAAGGCGAAGTTCGAGCGGACCAAGCCGCACGTCAACATCGGTACCATCGGTCACATCGACCACGGTAAGACGACGCTGACCGCCGCGATCACCAAGGTCCTGCACGACGCTTACCCGGACCTGAACGCCGCTTCGGCGTTCGACGAGATCGACAAGGCTCCCGAGGAGCGCCAGCGCGGCATCACGATCTCGATCGCCCACGTCGAGTACCAGACCGAGTCGCGTCACTACGCGCACGTCGACTGCCCCGGTCACGCCGACTACATCAAGAACATGATCACCGGCGCGGCTCAGATGGACGGCGCGATCCTGGTCGTCGCCGCCACCGACGGCCCGATGCCGCAGACCCGCGAGCACGTCCTGCTCGCTCGCCAGGTTGGCGTCCCGGCCCTCGTGGTCGCGCTCAACAAGTGCGACATGGTCGACGACGAGGAGCTCATCGAGCTCGTCGAGATGGAGGTGCGCGAGCTCCTCAACGAGTACGAGTTCCCGGGCGACGACATCCCGGTCGTCAAGGTTGCTGCCTTCCCGGCGCTCCAGGGCGACGCCAAGTGGGGCCAGTCGGTCCTCGACCTGATGTCGGCCGTCGACGAGTACATCCCGACCCCGGAGCGCGAGACGGACAAGCCGTTCCTCATGCCCGTCGAGGACGTCTTCACGATCACCGGTCGTGGCACCGTCATCACCGGTCGTATCGAGCGCGGCATCGTCAAGGTCGGTGAGGAGGTCGAGATCATCGGCATCCGCGAGACCGCCCAGAAGTCGACCGTCACCGGTGTCGAGATGTTCCGCAAGCTCCTCGACGAGGGCCAGGCCGGCGAGAACGTCGGTCTGCTCCTCCGTGGCACCAAGCGCGAGGACATCGAGCGCGGCATGGTCGTCATCAAGCCGGGCACCACGACCCCGCACACCAACTTCGAGGCCTCGGTCTACATCCTCTCGAAGGAGGAGGGCGGCCGTCACACGCCGTTCTTCAACAACTACCGTCCGCAGTTCTACTTCCGTACCACGGACGTGACGGGCGTTGTGACCCTGCCCGAGGGCACCGAGATGGTCATGCCGGGCGACAACACCGAGATGGTCGTTGAGCTCATCCAGCCCATCGCCATGGACGAGGGTCTGCGCTTCGCCATCCGCGAGGGTGGCCGCACCGTCGGCGCTGGCCGCGTCACCAAGATCACCAAGTGATCTGACGTAAGTCGCTGAGAAGCCCCCGAGCCGCAAGGCTCGGGGGCTTCTCTCCATTTCGGCTCCGTCGCGACGTCAGCAGGCACCGCTGTACGTGGAGGCGGTGGGCGCCGGGCCGCGTACCGGCTTGGCGTCGGGGTCCTTCAGGGTCCAGTAGCGCAGCCAGTCCATCTGCATCCGGCTGGCGTCGTGGGTTCCGCTGCCTTCGGGCTGCATGGTGAACCGCACGGTCAGCGGCACCCGCGACGGGTGCGCGACCCGCAGGACGGACACCGCCCTTGCGTCGACGAACCAGGCGATCCGGTGCTTGGTCACCTCGACGGCGAAGGTGTGCCACTCGTTCGGCGCGAAGCTCAGCGCCCGCGAGAACGTGTGCTGGGTGGCGGGCCGCTGCCGCGTCACCCAGGTCGCCGGCCCGTCCCGATCCGGGACGAAGGAGGTCATCCCGATGTCGCCGGCGCCGCAGTGCTGCGAACGCGCGCCGGCCGGGACGAGCGAGACCACGACCCGGTACGGCGCGTGCCCGTCGGTGAACCGGTGGGCACGCATCCTGGTCTCCCAGCGGCCGAAGGCGTGGCCCTTGCGGGCGAGCGTCGCGCTGAGGGTGCCGTGGGCGCGCGTGTTGAGGGTGAGCATCCCGTACTGGTTGCGGACCTGCCCGGGCCCGGCCTGGTGCCAGTAGCGCTCCAGGCGCCGGGTCTCGAACTCGTAGCGCTGCCTGATCGGGCCCCACTTGTACGTGTTGCCGGCGTTGATCGGCCCGGGGATCCGCCCGTGGGACGCGCCCGGAGCGCCTGCGGCGCTCACCGCCCCGGCGGCGCCGAGCGGCGCGAGCAGGGCCGCGGTGGCGAGCCCGATCGACAGCTTGCTCAGATGTCGTCTCATGTCCCCCCGGTACCCGGGAGGAGCCTCAGCAGCCGCGTGCGGCGTAGGTCGAGCGGTGCGGGGCAGGTGCGGCCACCGACCGGGAGTCGGGCTTGCGCAGCGTCCAGTACCGCAGCCAGTCCACGCCCATCCGGGCCTGATCGCCCCGGCCGGCCGTGGTCGGCGCGATCCGCAGCTGCACGGTGAAGGGCACGTTCGTCAGCGCGGCCGGACGGGTCTCGGTGGAGACCACGTGGGCGTCGACGAACCACGAGATCCGCCGCGGGGTCACCTCGACGGCGAAGGTGTGCCAGTGGTCGCGCCCGCCGAAGGACTCGCCGCGCGAGGACGTGGAGGCGGTGTACGAGGCGCCGTGTCCGGAGCGGAGCGCGAACGAGGCGCGGCTGGACGGCAGCGTGACGTCCTGGAAGGTGATGTCCGGTCCGCAGCGTCGTGCCGCCTTGGCGGCCGGGACCAGCGAGCTGCTCATCTCGTAGTGGTTGGCGCCATTGCCGAGGCTGTAGCCCTGCCAGCGCAGCTCCCAGCGTCCCGTACGGTGGCCGTCGCCGCGCAGCGTGACGACGGTGCTGCGCCCGTTGCGGGCGTTGAGCGTCATCTGGCCACCCTGCTCGGTGGCGCGCCCGCCGCTCGACCCCCAGTCGCTGGTCAGCGGCTTGGGGTGACCCCAGCGCTCGAACTCGTAGTGCTGCGCATCGGGGTACCAGCCGAACGTATTGCCGGCGTGGACCGGACCGGGGTCCTCGGCTCGGGTCGCGGGGGCGAGGAGGAGGCCGGCGGCGAGGGCACTGGCGACGGTGCCGGCGAGGAGCGCTGACAGGCGGGGGACCGAAAGCATCGAAACACCGTAGGTGACACCTCCGCGATCGCCAATTCAGGGCCGGACGGTGCCGGCGGGGAGAATGGCACGCATGTCTGGCGCCGTCGACCCTGCCCGCCCCGGAGTCCGCCTCACCGAGGACGGCCGTCCGCTGCGTGAGGTGGTCAGCTACACCCGGCGCGGCGGGCGCTTCACCACGCCGCAGCAACAGGCCTGGGACAAGCGCGCCGCCGAGTGGGTCGTGCCGGAGGCGGAGGTCGCGGCCGAGGGCTTCGACTGGGCCGAGCGGTTCGGCCGCAGGGCGCCGTACCTCGTCGAGATCGGCTCCGGGGTGGGGGAGGCGCTGGCCACCGCTGCGCGCCCCGACCACAACGTGATCGGCATCGAGGTCTGGAAGCCGGGCGTCGCCGACACCCTGCGCCGCCTCGACAAGGCCGGCATCGACAACGTCCGGATGTGCAGCGTCGACGCCGTCTGGGTCCTCGAGAACACCATCGGTCCCGGCGAGCTGGCCGAGCTGTGGACGTTCTTCCCCGACCCGTGGCACAAGGCCCGGCACAACAAGCGCCGGCTGGTGAACCCGGCGTTCGCGGCCCTGGTCGCCTCGCGGCTGGCTCCCGGCGGCACCTGGCGGCTGGCCACCGACTGGGCCGACTACGCCGAGCAGATGATCGAGGTGCTCGACGCCGAGCCACTGCTCAGCGGTGGGGCCGTGGAGCGGTGGTCCGACCGTCCTCTGACGAAGTTCGAGCGCAAGGGCGTCGCCAAGGGGCGGGTCATCACCGACCTCACCTACACCCGGTCCTGACCCCAACACGCGCGCTGCGTTTCCTGTGGCAGCCATGTGAGGTGCCGACCGGCATGCAACACTGCGCTCGTGACAGAGTCCAAGGGGCCGGCCAAGGGGCCTCGCGCCGTGACCCTCGAGGAGGTCGCTCGCCAGGCCGGCGTGTCCCGCGCGACCGCCAGCCGGGTGCTGCGCGGCGCCTCCAACGTGAGCCCCGCGGCGGTCGCGGCCGTCGAGCGTGCCGCGAGCGAGGTCAACTACACGCCCAACCTCGCGGCGCGATCGCTGGTCACCGGCCGCAGCGACTCGATCGCGTTCCTGGTCAACGAGACCGAGGAGCGACTCTTCACCGAGCCCTTCTTCCTCGCGATGCTCCGCTCGAGCCAGGCCGCCGTCACCGAGCGCGGGCTCCAGCTCAACTTCGCGATCGCCTCCACACAGGCGCAGTGCGACCGGTTCCTCGCCTACGCCAGCGGCGGGCACGTCGACGGCGTCCTGCTGCTCTCGGTCCACGGCGACGACGACCTCCAGGTGCGACTCGAGGCCGCCGGCGTCCCGACGGTGCTGAGCGGGCGCCCCTACTCCGAGGCGCCGGTCTTCTTCGTCGATGCCGACAACGTCGCGGGCGGGAGGATCGCGACGGCCCACCTGATCGACATCGGGCGCACGACGATCGCGGCCGTCACGGGCACCCTCGACCTCACCGCGGCCCAGGACCGTCTCGTCGGCTATCGGGCGGCCTTCGCCGACGCCGGTCGGGTGATCGATGAGGACCTCGTGGAACCGGGCGGGTTCAGCATCTCCGAGGGGTACGAGGCGGCGACCCGGCTGCTTGCGCGTCGTCCCGACGTCGATGCCATCGTCGCCGGCTCCGATCTCGCGGCCCTCGGCGTCATCCGTGCGGTGCGGCATTCCGGCCGGCGGGTTCCGGAGGATATCGCGGTGATCGGCTTCGACGACATCAGCGGGGCCGCCGAGAACGATCCGCCGCTGACCACGATCCGGCAGCCGATGGACGACCTCGGCGCCACCATGGCGCGCGTCCTGCTGGCGCGTCTCGACGGCGCCGAGGACGGGCCGCGCGGCGTCGTGCTGCCCGTGGAGCTGGTCGTCCGTACCTCCGCGTGAGCACGTCCCTGTGCGTCCGCCTGTACGTCCGCCTGTGCGTCCCCCGAGGGGCCGCGGCGGGTCGGGGCTGCCACGCGCGGGTTGCTGGACGGTTGCCTGAAGGTCACGGTCCGGTAACGGCGTGAGAGCGTTCTCAGCGAATTCTTGACATGTGACGCCCTTCACGTCCAGTATTCCAGTCGCGGTGTGAGAGCGCTCTCACCGACTGGAAGAACTCAGGAGTGGATGAATGCGTCTCAACAACACGCGTCGCCGCGCGATGGCGTCGGTTGCCGCACTGGTGACCGCCGGCACGCTCGCCCTCACCGGCTGCGGAAGCGACAACTCTGACTCGAACGCGAAGGCCTCGGCCGACGCCGGCCCCTGTGGCACCAAGGACAACATCACGCTGACCGTCGGCCTGTTCGGCACCTTCGGCTTCAAGGAAGCCGGCATGTGGGACGCCTACCACCAGGTGTGCCCGAACGTGACGGTCAAGGAGGACGACGTCGAGCAGTCGGCCGACTACTGGACGAAGCTCAAGACGCGCCTCGCGTCCGGCAGCGGCCTGGACGACGTCCAGGGCATCGAGATCGGCTTCGTCGGCGATGTCGTGAAGAACCACGCGGACCAGTTCGTCAACTGGAACACGGTCCCGAACGCCGCCGCGGACAAGGCCGAGTTCTACCCGTGGAAGTGGGACATGGCGTCCACCTCCGACGGCGCCACCACCGTGGGCCTCGGCACCGATGTCGGCCCCGAGTCGATCTGCTACCGCAAGGACCTCTTCCAGAAGGCCGGCCTGCCGACCGACGACGCGACCCTCACCAAGGACTTCGCGACCTGGCAGGGCGTCATCGACCTGGGCAAGCAGTACGAGGCCTCCTCGACCAAGCAGGCCAACTCGCACTTCATCGACTCGGTCAACTCCATCTTCAACGGTGCCGTGTACCAGGGCACCGAGGCCTACGACAACAGCTCCAACGACCCCGACGTCGAGAACAGCGATGGCGTGAAGACGGCGTGGGACCTCGCGACCCAGGCCGCCGACGCCAAGATCTCCGCCGGTCTGCCGCAGTGGCAGGACCCGTGGAACAAGGCCTTCTCCGACGGCTCCTTCGCGGCGCTCTCCTGCCCGACCTGGATGATGGGCTACATCACCAGCCAGGCCGGCGACGCGGGCAAGGGCAAGTGGGCCGTCGCCCCGGTCACCCCGGGTGGCTCGGCCAACTGGGGTGGCTCGTGGCTCGGCGTTCCGAAGGCCTCGAAGAACCAGGCCGCCGCGATCGCGCTCGTCGAGTGGCTCTCCACCAAGGAGAACCAGATCAAGATGTGGACCGACGGTGGTCACTGGCCGTCGAACCAGCAGGCCGCTGAGGACCCGACCGTCGCCAACGCGACCAGCGACTACTTCGGTGGTCAGAACATCGGCAAGATCTACGGCAACATCGCCAAGAACATCACGATCCCGCCGACCGGCCAGTTCGACACCCAGATCCAGTCGGCCATCAACGCGCAGCTGACCAACGTCGAGACCAAGGGCACCAACCCGGACGACGCCTGGAAGGCCGCCCTCGACGCCGTCAAGCAGATCACTGGCTGATGACGTCAACGCTTACCACGGAGCCGGCGGCGGGAGATCTCTCCCGCCGCCGGCCCCGGCGTACTCCCGGCGGCACGCCGAAGCGTCGCTCGGCGGGTAGCCGGATCGCCTACGTCTACATCCTCCCGTTCTTCCTCGTCTTCGCGGCGTTCAGCGTCTACCCGTGGTTGGACACGGCATGGGTCTCGCTGCACAACGTCCGCCTGTCGACGTACGACCAGCAGGAATGGGTCGGCCTGGCCAACTACAAGGACCTGCTGACCAACCACTACTTCTGGAACGCGTTCCGGAACACGCTCACCATCGGCATCATCTCCGCGGTGCCGCAGCTGGTGATCGCGCTCGGCATCGCGCACCTGCTCAACCACAAGCTCCGCGGCCGCACGTTCTTCCGCGTCGCGATCCTGATGCCGTACGCCACCAGCCTGGCGGCCGCGACGGTCATCTTCCTCGAGCTCTACAGCCCCCAGTACGGCCTGATCAACTGGGCGCTCGACCTCGTGCACCTGCCTCGCGTCGACTGGCAGGGCTCGAAGTGGCCCGCGCAGTTCGCGATCGCCTCGATCGTGATGTGGCGCTGGACCGGCTACAACGCGCTGATCTTCCTCGCCGGCCTGCAGGCCGTCGACCAGGAGCTCTACGCGGCCGCGTCCGTCGACGGTGCCGGCAAGTGGGGCCAGTTCCGTCACGTCACGCTGCCCGGTCTGCGCCCGACCATCATCTTCGCGATCGTGGTCTCGACGATCGGCTCGGCGCAGCTCTTCGGCGAGCCGCTGCTGTACCACGGCGGCCTGCCCGACGGCGGCACCCAGAACCAGTACCAGACCCTCGGCCTGCTGATGTACCAGCAGGGCTGGGCCAACGACCGCCTCGGTCTCGCCTCGGCGACAGCGTGGTCGATGTTCGTGATCATCCTGCTGGCGGTCCTCGCCAACCTGCTGATCTCGCGTCGCCGTGAGAACCGCGGTATCAAGAAGGGGGCCGTCCGATGAGCGAGCGGCAGATGCAGGTCAGCGTGGTCGCCGCCGCGCCCGCGACCACGAAGAAGCGGAAGAAGAAGCTGCACGGCGCGCTCGAGGCGGGTCGTGGGACGTACGTCCTGGTCAGCCTGGTCGCGCTCGTCTCGATCTTCCCGCTCTACTACACGATCGTGATGGCGTCGCACACCAACGCCGAGATGGCCGCCAGCCCGCCGCCGGCGTTCCCGAACACCTCGATCTTCTCCAACATCCACAAGGCGCTGGAGATGGCCCCGCTCAACAAGGGCCTGATCAACTCCGTCATCGTCTCCGGCTGCATCACCGCCGGCACCGTGGCGCTGTGCACCCTGGCCGGCTTCGCCTTCGCGAAGCTGAAGTTCAGGGGCAGCAACGTCCTGCTGGGCGTCTGCATCGGCACCATGATGGTCCCGACCCAGATGGGCGTCATCCCGCTCTACATGCTGATGGCGAAGTGGGGTCTGGCCGGGCACCTGAGCTCGGTCATCCTGCCGACCCTGGTCACCGCCTTCGGCGTCTTCTTCATGCGCCAGTACATCTCCAAGGCTGTCCCGGACGAGCTGATCGAGTCCGCCTACATGGAT
Source organism: Nocardioides sp. JCM 18998 (assembly GCF_055391535.1). Classification (NCBI taxonomy): domain Bacteria; kingdom Bacillati; phylum Actinomycetota; class Actinomycetes; order Propionibacteriales; family Nocardioidaceae; genus Nocardioides; species Nocardioides sp. JCM 18998. The sequence goes on along the minus strand of NZ_AP043886.1, from coordinate 598,201 downwards.
GGTGCGAGCACCACCAAGGTCTTCCTGCAGATCGTCGTCCCGGCCGTGCGCCCGGCGATGGCGGTCCTCGGCATGCTGACCTTCCTGACGGCCTGGAACGACTTCTTCTGGCCGCTCATCACCCTCAACTCGCAGAACCCGACCATCCAGGTCGCGTTCCAGAGTCTTGCCAGTGGCTTCGCGCCGCAGCAGTCGATCATCATGGCAGGGACGCTCTACGGCACCGTTCCGGTGCTCATCGTCTTCGCCCTACTCGGACGCCAGATCGTTGGCGGCATCATGGAAGGAGCGGTCAAGGGATGACCCGTCGTTTTCCTGAAGGTTTCGTGTGGGGCGTCGCTGCGGCGTCCTACCAGATCGAGGGCGGTGCGACCGAGGGCGGTCGCGGCCCGAGCATCTGGGACACCTTCTCGCACACCCCGGGCAAGGTCGTCGCCGGTGACACCGGCGACGTCGCCTGCGACCACTACCACCGCTGGGAGTCCGACCTCGACCTGATGGCCGAGCTCGGCTTCCACAACTACCGCCTCTCCATCGCGTGGCCGCGCGTCATGGCGGACGGCAAGACGCTCAACAAGGAGGGTCTGGACTTCTACGACCGCCTGGTCGACGGCATGCTCGAGCGCGGCATCAACCCGCTGGCCACGCTCTACCACTGGGACCTGCCGCAGGCGCTCGACCAGGGCGAGAGCCACGGCTGGCTGGACCGTACGGTCACCGACCACTTCGCCGAGTTCGCTCGCGTGGTGGGGGAGCGACTGGGCGATCGGCTCAGCGCCGTCACCACGCTGAACGAGCCGTGGTGCTCGGCGTACCTCGGCTACGGCAGCGGCGAGCACGCGCCGGGCCTGACCGACAACTCGCTGTGCTACCCGGTCGCGCACCACCTCAACCTGGCGCACGGCAAGGCCGTCCAGGCGCTGCGCTCGGTGTTGCCGGCGACCACCGGTGTCTCGGTGACCCTCAACATCCACCAGCTCGAGCCCGCCTCCGACTCGGCGGAGGACCTGGCCGCCACCCAGCACCTCGACCTCCTCGCCAACCGCATCTGGCTTGACCCGATGCTGAAGGGCGGCTACCCGGCCGAGCTGCTGGAGACGACCAGTCACCTCACCGACTGGTCGTTCCTCAAGGACGGCGACGAGGCGATCATCCACCAGCCGATCGACTTCCTCGGGGTCAACTACTACAACCCCCAGCGGATCGCGGCGCCGACGCCGGGCCAGGCGACCTTCCCGGGCACGGACCGGGCCGCCAGCATCGGCTACGGCCCGGACGTCCCGACCACCATCATGGGCTGGCCGATCGTCTCGTCCGGTCTCACCGACCTGCTGGTGCGGCTGCACAACGACTACGGCGTGCCGCTGCAGGTGACCGAGAACGGCATCTCGAGCGAGGAGACCCTCGACCCGCAGGCCGTCGCGGATGCCGAGGCCGACGAGTCGACCGTCGCGGTCCACGACACCGAGCGCGTGGACTACCTGCGCGATCACCTCGGCGCCGTGCTCGACGCGGTCGACAAGGGCGTCGACGTCAGCGGCTACTACGCGTGGTCGGTGATGGACAACTTCGAGTGGGCCTGGGGCTACGCGAAGCGGTTCGGCATCATCCACGTCGACTTCCCGACCCAGACGCGCCACCCGAAGGACTCCGCGTTCTTCTACTCCGGCGTGATCGCGGCCAACGCGCTCGACATCTGATCCGTCGCGTTCGCTGCGCCCAGGCGCTGTGCGTGCTCCCTCCGTTCTAGCGGTCGCGCACAGGGAAACGGCCCGCCATCCACTCGGGGATGGCGGGCCGCCCGCATTTCCACCTCCCGGCGTTCAGCCCTTCACGGAACCGGCCAGCAGCCCTCGTACGAAGAACCGCTGCAACGCGATGAAGACGATCATCGGGATCACCATCGAGACGAACGCACCGGCGGTGAGCAACGGCCAGTCCTGGCCGCGGGTGCCGGTGAGATCGGTGAGGGCCTTGGTCAGCGGTGGTGTGGACTGACTGAAGATCATCGCGACCAGCAGGTCGTTCCACACCCACAGGAACTGCAGCACGCCGAACGCCGCGATCGCGGGCGTCATCAGCGGGAGCATGATCCGGGAGAAGATCTGGACATGGCCGGCGCCGTCGACGCGCGCGGACTCGATCAGCTCGCCGGGGATCTCGCGCATGAAGTTGTGCAGCAGGAAGATCGCCAATGGCAGCGCGAAGATGGTGTGCGAGAGCCACACCGAGTAGAGCCCGCCCGCCGGCGGGTTCTGGCCGCCGTGGATCGGCATCAGGTTGAACGGCGGCTTGTTGTAGAGCTTCAGCAGCGGGATCAGGCACACCTGGATCGGGACGATCTGCAGCGCGAAGACCAGCACGAAGAGCAGGTTCTTCCCCGGGAACCGCATCCAGGCGAAGGCGTACGCCGCCATCGTGGCCAAGAAGATCGGGATGATCACCGCCGGCAGGGTGATCACGATCGTGTTGACCAGGTTGCCGGTCAGGTCGTTCTGCGAGCCCGAGGAGAGCACCGCACGGTAGTTGTCGAGTGTGAAGCGGGGGCTGGTGAAGATGTGCCACCAGCCGGTGGTCTTCACGTCGGTCTCGGGGCGGAAGGACGAGATCAGCAGCCCGGCCGTGGGCACCGTCCACACCACCGCGAGCACGATGGCCGCCAGCGACGCCCACGGTGAGGTCAGCGCCTGCTTGGCAGCGCCGGGGGTCGAGACGACCGGTGCCTCGGCCATCGCCCCTTCGGGTACGACGGTCGTCATCGGGGTCCCCGTTCGGAGCGGAACGAAGTGAGCATTCGAGTGGGGTGGTTCATCGCGCCTCCGCCTTTCGCATCTGCCGGACGTTGTAGACCACGACCGGGCTGACCAGGACGAAGATCAGCACCGCGACGACCGCGGCGGTGGCGTTCTGGCCCTGGGACTGCCGGATGTAGAAGTCGTAGGCGAGCACGTTGGTGTGCCACGCGCCGCCCGCGCCGATGCTCTGCACGATGTCGAACGCCTTGAGCGTCGAGATCGTGATGGCGGTGAGGACCACGATGATCGTGGGTCGGATGCTCGGCACGGTGATGTAGCGGAACATCTTCATCCCGCCGACGCCGTCCAGCCTGGCCGCCTCGACGATGTCGGTGGGGATCGCCTTGATGGAGGCGGAGAGCACCGTCATCGCGAAGCCGGTCTGGACCCAGACCATGATCGCGATCAGGTACAGGCTGTTCCAGGGCGAGCTGTTGAGGTCCTGGTACCACGAGTGGTTGTCGCCCAGGCCGAGCGTGCCCGAGACCGCGTTGAGCAGACCGATGTTCGGGGCGTAGACGAACTTCCAGATGATCGAGGCGCCGACCAGGGAGATCGCCATCGGCAGGAAGATGAGCGCCTTGGCGAACTTCTCGAAGGCGGCCCGGTCGATGAGGACCGCGTACGTCAGCCCGATCCCGGTCGAGGCCAGCGGGGTCACGACGACCCACAGAGCGGTCGTGTAGAGCACCTTGATCTCGGCGCTGCTGCCGAAGATGGTGTGGTAGTTGTCCAGGCCGACCCACTTGTGGCCGAGGTTGTCGCGGAACGACCAGATGATGGTGTTGATCGCCGGGTAGAGCAGCCCGACGACGATGAGGAAGACCGCGGGCAGCAGGAACGCCGCCGTCTGCACGAGCTCGCCGCGCCGTGAGCGGAGCCGCTGGGTGAGCAGCAGGATCGCGGCGACGACAGCGAAGAAGAGCACGATGGCGATCCCCATCTGGAGGAACTTCTCGCCGTTGGACATGGCACTCCTGACTGTTCGAAGGGGAGAACGGGACAGGGCCGGGTCGCACGGTCTGGCCGTACGACCCGGCCCGTCGGCTCAACGGGGAGCCGACTCAGGGTCCGTCAGGAGGCGGGCCAGGACGCCTCGATGTTGTCGAGGGTGTCCTTGGTGCTCTGGCCGGAGATCCAGTTGGTCATCTCCTTCCAGAACGTGCCCGCGCCCACCGCGCCCGGCATGGCGTCCGAGCCGTCGAAGCGGAACACCGCCTTCGGGTCGGCCAGGATCTGCGCCGAGAGCTTGTCGATCGGGCTCGTCAGGTTGTTGACGTCCAGCCCCTTGTTGGCGCTGAGCCAGCCGCCGTCGGGCGTCGCCTTCGCCTTCTCGTTGGCCCACACGTCGGTCGACAGGTAGGTCTGGAAGGCCTCGGTGGCGGGATTGTGGTTGAACGCCGCCACGAACTCGCCGCCACCCTCGACCGGCTGGCCCTTCGACGCGTCGATGGTGGGCTCGTAGTAGGCGTAGACGTCGCCGTCCGGCCCGACCTTGGTGCCCGCCGGCCAGTTGGCGGCGTAGAACCCGGCCATCTGCATCATCGCGCACTTGTCGGAGAGGATCGGCAGACCCGCATCACCGAAGGCGGTGCCGGCGATCGACTTCACGTCACCGAACCCGGCATTGACGTACTTCGAGTTCTTGAGGATGTCCCCGACCTTGTCCAGCGCGGTCGCGACCTGCGGATCGTTGAACGGGATCTTGTGCGACACCCAGTCGTCGTAGACGTCGGGCCCGGCGGTACGCAGCATCAGCTCCTCGAGCCAGTCGGTGCCCGGCCACCCGGTGGCCGAGCCGGACTCGAACCCGGCGCACCACGGCTTCATCTTCCCGCTGGCGGCGATCTTGTCGGACAGCTTGATCAGGTCGTCCCACGTGGTCGGGATCGTCCAGCCGTTCTTCTTGAACGTGGCGGGGGAGTACCAGATGAACGACTTCACGTTCGCGCCCAGGGGAGCGGCGTAGAACGTGCCGTCGACGGTGCCGTAGTTCTTCCAGTCGGCGCTCCAGAACTTGTCCACGTTGTCCTGGACGTCCTTCGGCGGCTCGACGACGGTCCCGGTGTCGACGAGCTGCTTGAGCAGACCCGGCTGCGGAACGTACGCGACGTCGGGCAGGTCGTTGCCCTGGGCACGGACGAGGACGTTCGTCTCGAAGTCCTTGTTGGCGTTGTAGGTGATCTTGGCGCCGGTGCACTCGGTGAAGAGCGCGTAGGAGCGCACCTGGGCGTCGCCCTCCGGCGGAGTGATCGAGGTGTACGCCTCGATCGTCTTGCCGGTCAGGTCGCCGTACTGGGACAGCTGGCTCAGGCCGGAGCACTTGGAGTCCTTGGCGCCCGGCCACGTGCCGGAGGCCTTGGTGTCGCTGTTGTCGTCCTTGGCGCAACCGGCCAGGACGATGGCTGCGCTCGCCACGACCGCGACGGCTGCGGCCCCTCGGCGCGTCTTGCCTACTCGCATCTGATCTCTGCCTCTCTCTCTCGATGCAGCGACCGACCGATTCGGCTACGCCGCTCCCTTGTCCCTCCTGATGCAAGCGCCGGGAAACCTTGAGGTCAATACTCAGCGCCCTCTCAGGAATAACAGTTACGTAACGCAGATCACACTGACGTGGGAACGCTCTCATCGCAAGGGGCGTCCGCCGGATTTGGTCTGTGGGTCAACCTCTGACAAGATTCTCGGGTTGCTCCGGTGGACTGCCGGGGTGCGGCACATCTTGATTACTGAATCGCTTCTCCCGTTGAGAGCCCCTCGTGGGCTCGGGTGTCGGTCGGTGGTCAGTCATGTCCGCACCGCGCCGGGAGTCCGATTCGCACCTGACGAACCTGTCGGGGGCTGCCGAAACAACCGCAGAGTGGAGATCCTGGTCAAGGGGCCAGTGTCGCGTGGCGTCAGCCAATAAGAGCGACACGCCCGACCGCGGGGGTCGAAGGTCTGCGGCGGCGGTGAGTAACCGGGCTGGACTGACTCAACCCCGAGGACGTCCTGAGCACGCACGCGGCAACGCTGACGAGAAGGACGAGAGAGACAGATGGCGGGACAGAAGATCCGCATCAGGCTCAAGGCCTATGACCACGAGGTGATCGACACCTCGGCGCGCAAGATCGTGGACACGGTCACCCGCACGGGTGCCAAGGTCGCCGGCCCGGTGCCGCTGCCGACCGAGAAGAACGTGTACTGCGTCATCCGCTCGCCCCACAAGTACAAGGACTCCCGCGAGCACTTCGAGATGCGCACCCACAAGCGCCTCATCGACATCATCGACCCGACCCCGAAGACGGTCGACTCGCTGATGCGTCTCGACCTGCCGGCCGGTGTCGACATCGAGATCAAGCTCTGAGGTTGTTGAGATGACTTTCGAACGCAACGTGAAGGGCCTGCTGGGCACGAAGCTCGGCATGACCCAGTTCTGGGACGAGAACAACAAGGTCGTCCCGGTCACCGTCATCGCGGCGAACACCAACGTCGTGACCCAGATCCGCACCCCCGAGACCGATGGCTACAACGCCGTCCAGGTCGGGTTCGGCGAGATCGAGGGCCGCAAGGTGAACAAGCCGCAGGCCGGCCAGTTCGCCAAGGCGGGCACGACGCCGCGCCGCCACCTCGTCGAGATCCGCACCGCCGACGCCTCGTCGTACACCGTGGGCCAGGAGCTCCCGGTCGACACGTTCGCTGCGGGCACCGAGATCGACGTGACCGGCACCAGCAAGGGCAAGGGCTTCGCCGGAACCATGAAGCGTCACGGCTTCTCCGGTGTCTCCGCCTCCCACGGTGCCCACCGCAACCACCGCAAGCCGGGTTCGATCGGCGCTTGCGCCACCCCCGGTCGCGTGTTCAAGGGCGTCCGCATGGCCGGCCAGATGGGTACTGACACCGTCACCACCCAGAACCTGACCGTGCACGCCGTCGACGCCGAGAAGGGCCTGATCATCATCAAGGGTGCCGTCCCCGGCCCCAAGGGTGGTCTCGTGGTCCTCCGCTCGGCCGCGAAGAAGACGGAGGCCTGATCATGGCTCTGAACACTGTCAAGGTCGACCTGCCCGCCGAGATCTTCGAGGCTCCGGTCAGCGTTCCGCTGATCCACCAGGTCGTCGTCGCCCAGCTTGCCGCTGCTCGCCAGGGCACGCACAAGACGAAGAACCGTGGCGAGGTCTCCGGTTCGGGCGTCAAGCCGTTCAAGCAGAAGGGCACCGGCCGTTCCCGTCAGGGTTCGGTCCGCGCCCCGGAGCACCGCGGTGGTGGCGTTGTCCACGGCCCGACTCCGCGCGACTACAGCCAGCGCACCAACAAGAAGATGAAGGCCGCCGCTCTCAAGGGCGCCCTCTCGGACCGCGCTGCCAACGGCCGCATCCACGTCGCGGACTTCGCGTTCGAGAAGCCGTCGACCAAGGCCGCTGCTGCTGGCCTGGCCGGTCTGACCGAGCGCACCAAGTTCCTCGTGGTCCTGGACCGCGCCGAGGTCGCCGCCTGGCTGTCGTTCCGCAACCTGCCCAAGGTGCACATCGTCGCTGCTGACCAGCTCAACACGTACGACGTGCTGAACGCCGAGGACGTGGTCTTCTCGACCGCCGCCTACTCCGCCTTCACCGGCGTTGAGGTTGCCGCCGCTCCGGCCAAGAAGACCGCCGCGAAGAAGACGGCCGCGAAGAAGGCCGCCGCTGCTGAGTCGGAGGACGAGAAGTGAGCACGCTGCACTACGACCCGCGCGACATTCTGCTCGCGCCGGTGGTTTCCGAGAAGAGCTACGGCCTTCTCGACGCCAACAAGTACACCTTCATCGTCCGCCCGGACGCCAACAAGACCGAGATCAAGATCGCGGTCGAGAAGGTGTTCAACGTCAAGGTGACCTCGGTCAACACGATCAACCGCAAGGGCAAGGTTCGCCGCACCCGGGTTGGCCTTGGCAAGCGCAAGGACACCAAGCGCGCGATCGTGAGCCTCGCCGAGGGTCACCGTATCGACATCTTCGGGGGTCCGGTCGCCTGACCGGGTCTGAGTAAGGACTGAAGACACATGGCTATCCGTAAGTACAAGCCGACCACCCCGGGCCGTCGAGGCTCCTCGGTGGCCGACTTCGTCGAGATCACCCGGACCACCCCCGAGAAGTCGCTGACCGTTCCGCTGCCGAAGACCGGTGGCCGCAACAACCAGGGCCGGATCACCACCCGGCACATCGGTGGCGGTCACAAGCGTGCGTACCGCATCATCGACTTCAAGCGCTACGACAAGGACGGCGTGCCGGCCAAGGTCGCTCACATCGAGTACGACCCCAACCGCACCGCCCGCATCGCGCTCCTGCACTACTTCGACGGCGAGAAGCGTTACATCGTCGCCCCGAAGGGCATCGAGCAGGGCCAGGTCGTCGAGTCGGGTCCGACCGCTGACATCAAGGTCGGGAACAACCTGCCGCTGCGCAACATCCCGGTTGGTACGACCATCCACAACGTGGAGCTCCGCCCCGGCGGCGGCGCCAAGATGGCTCGCTCGGCCGGCAACTCCGCCCAGCTCATCGCTCGTGAGGGCTCGAAGGCCACCCTGCGCCTTCCCTCCGGCGAGATGCGCTTCGTCGACGTGCGCTGCCGCGCCACGATCGGCGAGGTCGGCAACGCCGAGCAGTCGAACATCAACTGGGGCAAGGCCGGCCGTATGCGCTGGAAGGGCGTCCGCCCGACCGTCCGTGGTGTCGTGATGAACCCGGTCGACCACCCGCACGGTGGTGGTGAGGGTAAGACCTCTGGTGGTCGCAACCCCGTGACCCCGTGGGGCAAGCCCGAGGGCCGTACGCGTAAGCGCAAGGCCTCCGACTCGATGATCATCCGCCGTCGCAAGTCCGGCAAGGGTAGGAAGTAACTGACATGCCTCGCAGCCTGAAGAAGGGCCCCTTCGTCGACGGCCACCTCCTCAAGAAGGTGGACGCCGAGAACGAGAAGGGCACCCACAACGTCATCAAGACCTGGTCGCGCCGCTCGATGATCCTGCCGTCCTTCATCGGACACACGATCGCGGTGCACGACGGTCGCAAGCACGTCCCGGTGTTCGTGTCCGACTCGATGGTCGGTCACAAGCTGGGCGAGTTCGCTCCGACCCGCACGTACAAGGGTCACGTCAAGGAAGACCGGAAGGGGAAGCGTCGATGACCGCCACCGAGCGCGTTAAGACCAGCGACCGCCGCCAGTCGCTCCTCGGCGACGAGGTGGGCGCCTTCGCCGTCGCCCGCTACCAGCGCATCACGCCGATGAAGGCTCGCCGGGTCGTCGACCTGGTCCGTGGCCTGCCCGTCGACGAGGCTCTGTCCCTGCTCGCGTTCGCGCCGCAGGCCGCCTCGGAGACCGTCTACAAGGTGCTGGAGAGCGCCATCGCCAACGCCGAGACCACTGAGGGTCTCGACCGCGGCACGCTGGTCGTCTCCGTCGCCCAGGTCGACGAGGGTCCGACCATGAAGCGCTGGCGCCCCCGTGCCCAGGGCCGTGCGACGCGGATCAACAAGCGCACCAGCCACATCACCCTCGCCGTTCAGCCGGCCGAGGTCGTGGCGGCCAAGAAGGGTGGCAAGAAGTAATGGGCCAGAAGATCAACCCGAACGGCTTCCGCCTCGGCATCTCGACGGACCACAAGTCCCGTTGGTACGCCGACAAGCTGTACAAGTCGTACGTCGGCGAGGACGTCGCCATCCGCAAGCTGCTCTCCAAGGGCATGGAGCGGGCCGGCATCGCCAAGGTCGAGATCGAGCGCACCCGTGACCGCGTCCGTGTGGACATCCACACCGCGCGTCCCGGCATCGTCATCGGTCGCCGCGGCGCCGAGGCCGACCGCATCCGTGGCGAGCTCGAGAAGCTCACCGGCAAGCAGGTCCAGCTGAACATCCTCGAGGTCAAGAACCCCGAGGTCGACGCTCAGCTGGTCGCCCAGGGTGTCGCCGAGCAGCTCAGCGGTCGCGTGCAGTTCCGTCGCGCCATGCGCAAGGCCATGCAGACCACGATGCGCTCGGGTGCCAAGGGCATCCGGATCCAGTGCTCCGGTCGACTCAACGGCGCCGAGATGTCGCGCACCGAGTTCTACCGCGAGGGCCGCGTTCCGCTGCACACGCTGCGTGCCGACATCGACTACGGCTTCTACGAGGCCCGTACGACCTTCGGCCGCATCGGCGTGAAGGTCTGGATCTACAAGGGCGAGGTCGCCGGCACCCGTGCCGAGCGTCAGGCTCAGCAGGCTGCGCGCGCCGGTGTCCCCGGCCGCAGCGGCCGGCCGAGCCGCGGCGGTGACCGTCCGAACCGTGGCGGCTCCCGCCCGGCTCGTGGCGAGCGCTCCGAGGCCCCTGCCACCGAGGCTCCGGCTGCTGAGGCCGCCGCCGCCGAGACGACCAGCCAGGAGGCCTGACCGTCATGCTGATGCCCCGTCGCGTCAAGCACCGCAAGCAGCACCACCCGAAGCGCACCGGCGCTGCCAAGGGCGGTACGTCGCTCGCCTTCGGTGACTTCGGCATCCAGGCGCTCGAGGGTCACTACGTGACCAACCGACAGATCGAGTCGGCTCGTATCGCCATGACCCGTCACATCAAGCGTGGCGGCAAGGTCTGGATCAACATCTACCCGGACCGTCCCCTCACCAAGAAGCCGGCCGAGACCCGCATGGGTTCCGGTAAGGGCTCCCCGGAGTGGTGGGTCGCCAACGTCAAGCCCGGCCGTGTCATGTTCGAGCTCTCCGGTGTTCCGGAGGACGTGGCCCGCGAGGCGATGCGCCGCGCGATCCACAAGCTCCCCATGAAGTGCCGTTTCATCACGCGAGAGGCAGGTGAGTTCTGATGGCGAACGACCTGAAGGCTCACGAGCTCGACGAGCTCAACGCCGTCGACCTGGAGGCCAAGCTCCGCGAGGCCAAGGAGGAGCTCTTCAACCTCCGCTTCCAGGCCGCCACCGGCCAGCTGGAGAGCCACGGCCGTCTCCGCACGGTCAAGAAGGACATCGCTCGGATCTACACGGTCCTCCGCGAGCGCGAGCTCGGCATTCGCACCGCCCCGGGCCAGAACGATTCAACGCAGGGCAACGAGGATGGTGCCGCATGACCGAGCAGACCGCTCGCAACGACCGCAAGACCCGTGAGGGCCTGGTCGTCAGCGACAAGATGGAGAAGACCGTCGTGGTCGAGGTCGAGGACCGCGTGAAGCACGCGCTCTACGGCAAGGTGCTGCGCCGCAGCTCCAAGCTGAAGGCCCACGACGAGAACAACGAGGCCGGCATCGGCGACCGCGTTCTGGTCATGGAGACCAAGCCGCTGTCGAAGACGAAGCGCTGGCGCGTCGTCGAGATCCTCGAAAAGGCCAAGTGACATGCGCCGTACGGCGGTCCGAAGCGGACCGCCGTACGGCCTTGTCACGGCGTCGTCTCACGGCGTCGCCAAATTGACCAACGGGTGAGGGCCCGAGGATCATGGATCCTCGGGCCATCGCCCACCAATCCACATCAGTTCGGCCAGGCTCATCTGCCATGTCTGCGGATGAGAACCAGCTCGACAAGGAGAAACAATGATCCAGCAGGAGTCGCGACTCAAGGTCGCCGACAACACGGGTGCGAAGGAGATCCTCTGCATCCGCGTACTCGGTGGCTCTGGGCGTCGCTACGCCGGCATCGGTGACGTCATCGTCGCCACCGTCAAGGACGCGATCCCGGGCGGCAACGTCAAGAAGGGTGACGTCGTCAAGGCCGTCATCGTCCGCACCGTCAAGGAGCGTCGTCGTCCCGACGGCTCTTACATCAAGTTCGACGAGAACGCCGCTGTCATTCTGAAGAACGACGGCGAGCCCCGTGGAACCCGCATCTTCGGCCCCGTGGGCCGCGAGCTGCGCGAGAAGAAGTTCATGAAGATCATCTCGCTGGCTCCGGAGGTGCTGTGATGGCTAAGGGTCTGAAGATCAAGAAGGGCGACACCGTCAAGGTGATCGCGGGCAAGGACAAGGGCGCCGAGGGCAAGGTCATCGCCGTCCACATCGAGGCCGAGCGCGTCGTTGTCGAGGGTGTCAACCGCATCAAGAAGCACACCAAGGTCCAGGACCAGGGTGGCCGCGCGGGCACCACCGGCGGCATCGTCACCACCGAGGCTCCGATCCACGTGTCCAACGTGATGCTGCTCGAGGACGGCAAGCCGGTCCGTACGGGCTCGAAGCGCGTCGCCGTCACCAAGAGTCGCCCCGACGGCTCCACGTACGCCGCCGAGCGCAGCGTCCGTGTCTCGCGCAAGACCGGGAAGGAGATCTGAGATGAGCGAGTCCACCATCGTGCGCTCCACCCCGCGTCTCAAGACCAAGTACCGCGAGGAGATCGCTCCCGCGCTCAAGCAGCAGTTCGAGATCGCGAACGTCATGCAGGTCCCCGGTCTGACCAAGATCGTGGTCAACATGGGTGTCGGCGAGGCTGCTCGTGACTCGAAGCTGATCGAGGGCGCGATCCGCGACCTCACCGCGATCACGGGTCAGAAGCCGCTGGTCAACAAGGCGAAGAAGTCGATCGCCCAGTTCAAGCTGCGCGAGGGCATGCCGATCGGCGCCCACGTCACGCTGCGCGGCGACCGGATGTGGGAGTTCCTGGACCGCCTGCTGGCGACCGCCCTCCCGCGTATCCGCGACTTCCGGGGTCTGAACGGCAACCAGTTCGACGGCCGTGGCAACTACACCTTCGGTCTCACGGAGCAGGTCATGTTCCACGAGATCGATCAGGACAAGATCGACCGTCCGCGGGGTATGGACATCACCCTCGTGACCACGGCCACCAACGACGACCAGGGTCGCGCGCTGCTCAAGGCGCTCGGCTTCCCGTTCAAGGAGAACTGACATGGCGAAGACCGCGCTCAAGGTCAAGGCCGCGCGCAAGCCGAAGTTCGCTGTCCGCGGCTACACCCGCTGCCAGCGCTGCGGCCGCCCGAAGGCTGTGTTCCGCAAGTTCGGCCTGTGCCGTATCTGCCTGCGTGAGATGGCCCACCGTGGCGAGCTCCCCGGCGTGACCAAGTCCTCCTGGTGACCTCTCACCACTAACCGTTGAAGGTCGCGTTCCCGCTGAGGGACGCGAAACCGCTTCGAGAAAGAACACACATCATGACGATGACTGACCCGATCGCAGACATGCTTACTCGTCTGCGCAACGCCAACCAGGCGTACCACGACGCGGTGTCCATGCCTTACAGCAAGCTGAAGCAGGGCGTCGCCGAGATCCTCAAGCAGGAGGGCTACATCACCTCGTTCGAGGTCGCTGAGCCCGCCGAGGGCGAGGTCGGCAAGACGCTGACCATCACCCTGAAGTACGGCCGCAACCGTGAGCGCTCGATCGCCGGCGTCCGCCGCATCAGCAAGCCCGGTCTGCGTGTCTACGCCAAGCACACCGGTCTTCCGAAGGTGCTGGGCGGCCTGGGCGTCGCGATCATCTCGACGAGCCAGGGTCTGCTGACCGACCGCCAGGCGAACCAGAAGGGCGTGGGCGGCGAAGTCCTCGCCTACGTCTGGTGACCTGAGACCGAGATAGGAGAACAGAAGCATGTCGCGCATTGGCAAGCTCCCCGTCGCGGTCCCGGCTGGCGTCGACGTCCAGATCGACGGCGCGCTCGTGACCGTCAAGGGCCCGAAGGGCACCCTGAGCCACACGGTCGCCGAGCCGATCACGGTGGAGAAGGGCGACGGCGTCCTCGACGTCCAGCGCCCCGACGACGAGCGTAAGAGCAAGGCCCTCCACGGCCTGACCCGCACGCTGGTCAACAACATGGTCATCGGTGTCACCGAGGGCTACGAGAAGAAGCTCGAGATCGTGGGCGTCGGTTACCGCGTCCTCGCGAAGGGCCCGACGGAGCTGGAGTTCCAGCTGGGCTACTCGCACCCGATCTTCTTCAAGGCGCCGGAGGGCATCACCTTCAGCGTCGAGACCGCCACCAAGTTCGGTGTCGCGGGCATCGACAAGCAGCAGGTCGGCGAAGTCGCCGCCAACATCCGCAAGCTGCGCAAGCCCGAGCCGTACAAGGGCAAGGGCGTTCGTTACGCCGGCGAGAACGTCCGCCGCAAGGTCGGAAAGGCTGGTAAGTGATGGCCATCTCGCTGTCGAACAACAAGCACACCGCTGCCAAGGTCAAGGCGCGTCTCAAGCGCCAGGTCCGCGGTCGGAAGAAGATCTCCGGTACGGCCGAGAAGCCGCGCCTGGTGGTCACCAAGTCGGCCAAGCACCTCAGCGTGCAGGTCGTCGACGACCAGGTCGGCAAGACCATCGCGTACGCCTCCACCATGGAGGCGGACCTGCGTGCCACGGCGGGCGACAAGACCGCCAAGGCCAAGCAGGTCGGCGAGCTGGTCGCATCCCGCGCCAAGGCCGCGGGCATCGAGGCGGTCGTCTTCGACCGTGCCGGCAACAAGTACACGGGTCGCATCGCGGCGCTGGCTGACGCCGCGCGCGAGTCCGGCCTGTCCTTCTGATCGCAAGAGCAGAGAGAGTAGAGGAAAGTCTCATGAGCGGAGCCCAGCGCGGACAGCGTGGTGGCGAGCGCCGTGGGGGCCGTGACGACCGTCGCGGTAACCAGGGTGCCGAGAAGACCGCCTACATCGAGCGCGTCGTTGCGATCAACCGTGTCGCGAAGGTCGTGAAGGGTGGTCGTCGCTTCAGCTTCACCGCCCTCGTGATCGTCGGTGACGGTGAGGGTCTGGTCGGCGTCGGCTACGGCAAGGCGAAGGAAGTTCCCGCGGCGATCGCCAAGGGTGTCGAGGAGGCGAAGAAGGCATTCTTCCGCGTTCCCCGCATCCAGCAGACGATCCCGCACCCCGTCCAGGGCGAGAAGGCGGCTGGCGTCGTCCTCCTGCGTCCGGCCGCTCCCGGTACCGGCGTCATCGCCGGTGGTCCGGTGCGCGCCGTCCTGGAGTGCGCGGGCATCCACGACGTCCTGAGCAAGTCGCTCGGTTCGTCCAACCAGATCAACATCGTCCACGCGACGGTGGAGGCCCTCAAGATGCTCGAGCAGCCTGAGGCCGTCGCCGCCCGTCGTGGTCTCCCGGTCGAGGACGTCGCCCCGGCGGCTCTCCTCAAGGCCCGTGCCGAGGCTGCTGCCCCGGCCGCGCCCGCCGCGGAGGTGTCGGCCTGATGGCTCAGCTGAAGGTCACCCAGAACAAGGGCCTCGTGGGCCTGAAGAAGAACCAGCGCGAGACCCTGCGCACGCTCGGTCTCAAGCGGATCAACGACGTGGTCGTCAAGGAGGACCGCCCCGAGATCCGCGGCATGGTCAACACCGTCCGTCACCTCGTGACGGTCGAGGAGGTCGACTGACATGACGCTCAAGCTGCACGATCTGCGTCCCGCCAAGGGTGCCAAGAAGGCTCGTATCCGCGTTGGTCGCGGTGAGGGCTCGAAGGGTAAGACCGCGGGCCGCGGTACCAAGGGTACGAAGGCTCGTTACCAGGTTCCGGTCGCCTTCGAGGGTGGCCAGATGCCGATCCACATGCGGCTCCCGAAGCTCAAGGGCTTCCGGAACCCGTTCAAGGTGGAGTTCCAGGTGGTCAACCTGGACAAGCTCTCGGAGCTGTTCCCCGAGGGTGGCGCCGTCACCCCCGAGACCCTCGTCGCCAAGGGCGCGGTTCGCAAGAACCAGCCGGTGAAGGTTCTCGGCCAGGGCGACCTGACCGTCAAGGTCGAGGTCAGCGCCGACGCGTTCTCGGGCTCCGCCAAGGAGAAGATCGAGGCCGCCGGCGGAACCATCACGGTTCTCTGAGGTACTGATTCCTAACGCGAGCGCGGCCGGGGTCTGTCGTATGACAGCCCCTGCCGCGCTCGAGTTGTCATGAGGCCTGTTAGGCTCTGCGGGGTTTTCCGCGGCTGACCCTGCAGAGCCCCCCTTGCTGGTTGTCGAAAGAGGAACTACTCGTGCTTGGCGCGTTCGCAAACGCATTCCGCACCCCGGACCTGCGTCGCAAGCTTTTCTACGTCCTGCTGATCATCGTGATCTTCCGGGCGGGCTCGCAGATCCCGGCACCGGGCGTCGACGTCCACAACGTGCGGGAGTGCATCGACCTGACGAAGTCGGGCTCCGGTGCCGGGCTTTACAACCTGGTGAACCTGTTCTCCGGCGGCGCACTGCTGCGGTTGACGATCTTCGCGCTCGGCATCATGCCGTACATCACCGCGAGCATCATCCTGCAGCTGCTGGTGGTCGTGATCCCGCGTCTCGAGGCCCTCAAGAACGAGGGCCAGGCCGGTCAGACCAAGATCACCCAGTACACCCGGTACCTGACGCTGGGCCTCGCGGTCCTCCAGGCGACCGGCATCGTGGCGCTCGCGCGCTCGGGGAACCTGCTCTCCGGCTGCAGCCAGCCGTTGCTGCACGACGACAGCACCAAGACGTTCCTGGTGATGGTCATGACCATGACCGCCGGTACCGCCGTCATCATGTGGCTCGGTGAGCTCGTCACCGAGCGCGGCATCGGCAACGGCATGTCGATCCTGATCTTCACCCAGGTCGTCGCCACCTTCCCGACCACGCTGTGGTCGGTGAAGCAGGAGCACGGCTGGTACACCTTCGCGTTCGTCCTGATCATCGGCCTGGCCATCATGGCCGCGGTCATCTTCATCGAGCAGGCGCAGCGCCGCATCCCGGTGCAGTACGCCCGCCGGATGGTCGGTCGCCGGATGTTCGGCGGCTCGTCCACCTACATCCCGCTCAAGGTCAACCAGGCCGGCGTCATCCCGGTCATCTTCGCCAGCTCGCTGCTGTACCTGCCGGCCATGGCCGCGCAGTTCAACCAGAACAGCGACTCGCGCTGGGTGTCGTGGATCGAGACGTACTTCGTCAAGGGCGACCACCCGATCTACATGGCGGCGTACTTCCTGCTCATCGTGTTCTTCACCTACTTCTACGTCTCGATCACCTTCAACCCGACTGAGGTGGCCGACAACATGAAGAAGTACGGCGGCTTCATCCCCGGGATCCGGGCGGGCAAGCCGACCGAGGACTACCTGTCCTACGTCCTGTCCCGCATCACGTTGCCGGGTGCTCTCTACCTGGGTCTGATCGCGCTCATCCCGCTCATCGCGCTCGCGCTGATCAACGCCAACCAGAACTTCCCGTTCGGTGGCACCTCCATCCTGATCATGGTGGGTGTCGCGCTGGACACGGTGAAGCAGATCGAGAGCCAGCTCCAGCAGCGCAACTACGAAGGATTCCTCCGCTGATGAGGCTGCTGATCATGGGCCCCCCGGGCGCCGGCAAGGGTACGCAGGCGAAGTTCATCGCCGACCACTTCGAGATCCCCGCGATCTCGACGGGCGACATCTTCCGGGCCAACGTCTCGCAGGGCACCCCGCTCGGTGTCGAGGCCAAGCGCTACATGGACGCCGGCGAGTACGTGCCCGACGAGGTCACCAACCGGATGGTCCGCAACCGGATCGACGAGTCCGACGCCGAGCACGGCTTCCTGCTCGACGGCTACCCGCGCACCCTCGCGCAGGTGGAGGAGCTCGACGGGATGATCAAGCACACCGGTCACGTCCTCGACGCGGTCGTGGTGCTGACGGTCGACTCCGAGGAGATCGTGCAGCGGCTGCTGCAGCGCGCCGAGATCGAGGGCCGCGCGGACGACACCGAGGACGTCATCCGTCGCCGCCAGGAGGTCTACGCCGAGCAGACCCACCCGCTGATCGAGGTCTACAAGACCCGTGGCCTGGTGCACGAGGTCGATGGCCTGGGCGATGTCGACGACGTCACCAAGCGGATCTTCGCCTCGCTCGCAGAGACCCGCGAGAGCTGAGTCCGTTGGGCCTGTTGGACCGCGGCATCCAGATCAAGACGCCCGAGCAGATCGACGCCATGCGACGAGCGGGTCTCGTCGTCGGTGAGACGCTCGAGACACTGCGTGCCGCGGTGCGCGCCGGCATCTCCACCCGGGAGCTCGACGCGATCGCGGAGGACTCGATCCGGTCCAAGGGCGCGACGCCGTCCTTCCTGGGCTACCACGGCTTCCCGGGCTCGATCTGTGCGTCGGTCAACGACGAGGTCGTGCACGGCATCCCCGGCGAGCGCGTGCTCGCGGAGGGCGACGTCATCTCGATCGACTGCGGCGCGATCCTCGACGGCTGGCACGGCGACTCGGCCGTCAGCGTCGCCGTCGGCGCGGTCGCCCCAGAGGTGACCAGGCTGATGGAGGTCACCGAGGGCGCGATGTGGCGCGGCATCGCCGCCGCCCGCCTCGGCGGCCGGGTCACCGACATCTCGCACGCCGTCGAGGCGTACGTGAAGCGCAACGGCCGCTACGGCATCCTCGAGGACTACGTCGGTCATGGCATCGGCTCCGAGATGCATCAGGCCCCCAACGTCCCGAACTTCGGGAAGGCCGGCAAGGGCCCCAAGATCGTCGAGGGCCTCGCCCTGGCGATCGAGCCGATGATCACCCTCGGCACCAAGGACTCCTCGGTGCTGGAGGACGACTGGACCGTCATCACCACGGACGGCTCCTGGGCCGCGCACTTCGAGCACACCATGACGGTCACGCCGACCGGGGCCTGGGTGCTGACCGCCCTCGATGGCGGCGAGGAGATGCTCACCCGGCTCGGCGTTCCGTTCGGCGGTCGCTGAGTCCGTCGGTGGCGTCGGCACCCGGGCTGGAGGCCCGCCGGTGGAACAAGGTGGGTGCATGACGGGTTGGGGTGAGACGTGCGCCTGTCTGTCCTCGATCTCGTCCCTGTCCGTACGAACCAGTCGTCCAGCGACGCCCTCGCCGCCACGCTGCGGCTGGCGCGCGAGGCCGATGAGCTGGGCTACACGCGGTACTGGCTGGCCGAGCACCACAACATGCCGGCTGTCGGCTCGACGAACCCGCCGGTCCTGATCGCGCTGGTCGCCGGCGTCACCCGACAGCTGCGGGTCGGCAGTGGGGGAGTGATGCTCCCCAACCATGCGCCGCTCGTCGTCGCCGAGCAGTTCGCCCTGCTCGAGGCAGCCTTCCCCGGTCGGATCGACCTCGGACTCGGCCGCGCTCCGGGCACCGACCCGGTGACGTCGTGGGCGCTGCGGCACGGCGGCCCCGTCGAGCAGGACGCCGCGCAGCACTTCCCCGAGTACGTCGACAACATCCGCGCGATGCTCAGCCGCGACGGCGTCGCGCTCTCGGTCGGCGGGCGCAGCCACGAGTTGCGGGCGACGCCGTCCGCGCAGAGCGAGCCGGTGGTCTGGCTGCTCGGGTCCTCCGACTTCTCGGCCAAGCTGGCGGCCGACCAGGGCCTGCCGTACGTCTTCGCCCACCACTTCTCCGGCAGCGGCACCGGCGAGGCGCTCGAGCTGTACCGCTCCCAGTTCCGCCCCTCCGAGGACCTCGCCACGCCGCAGACCTTCCTCACCGTCAACGCCTCCGTCGCCGAGACCGAGGAGGAGGCCGTACGCCGCGCCCGTCCCCAGCTCCTGACGATGATCGCGCTGCGTACCGGCCAGCCGCTCGGCCCGCTGCGGACGGTCGAGGAGGCCGCCGCGGTGGAGATCCCGGGGGAGCACCGCCTCCTCGGCGAGGCGATGCAGCGGCGCTGGGTGATCGGCACGCCGGCGCAGGCCGCCGCCCAGATCCAGGAGCTCGCCGCGACGTACGGCGTGGACGAGGTGATGGTCAACCCGATCGGGAGCGCCTCGCAGGACACCGATCCCACGACTTCTCCGGCGCGCGAGGAGACCCTGCGGCTGTTGGCCTCCGCGATCTGGTAGAGCGCGGATTGGGCGATCGGTTGCGACCGGGCCTAGACTGTTGTGTCGGCCCAACGTGGGTCTGTCTCGTCGTGTCCAACGGCTGCCCTCACCTGGTGAGGGGAATCGGATCTGGCGAGCGGTTCACGAGGTCCACCGCACGGCGTCGATGACGCGGTGGGGAGGTTCCCGGGTCGAACGGTAGAGCGACTTTATCCGACCAACAGATTGCAGAGGGCATGCCGAAGAAAGAAGGCGTGATCGAGCTAGAGGGCACCATCACGGAGGCCCTGCCGAACGCCATGTTCCGCGTTGAGCTGAGCAATGGCCACAAGGTTCTCGCCCACATCAGCGGCAAGATGCGACAGCACTACATCCGGATCCTCCCCGAGGACCGTGTGGTGGTGGAGCTCTCCCCCTACGACCTGACCCGTGGTCGGATCGTCTATCGGTACAAGTAAGCCAGCCGGAACGATCAGAAAGGGCTGACATGAAGGTCAACCCGAGCGTCAAGCCGATCTGTGACAAGTGCAAGGTGATCCGTCGCCACGGCCGCGTCATGGTCATCTGCGAGAACCCGCGCCACAAGCAGCGCCAGGGCTGACGAGCGAAGGGCCACGTCGAGCTTGCTCGATCGTGGTCTGAGCGAGGAGGTCCCGCCGCGAAGCGGCCGGGCTGATCCGCGGGGCGCGAGCCCCGGGATCTCTCGAGCAGAGCAACAACTGAATCACTCATCGACGTACTAGGTCTCGACAGGCTCGTCCAGCGGACGAGCCGAGACCGAATCACCTCCGGACCAGAGGCCGGAGCCCGGGGCGCCACCCTGAGACGTACGCCGACCGACACCTCTGGCGTGAAAGAGAAGGAACACCATGGCACGCCTCGTTGGTGTCGACCTTCCGCGCGAGAAGCGCGTGGAGATCGCCCTTACGTACATCTACGGCATCGGCCGTACCACCTCCAAGGAGCTCCTGGCTGCGACCGGCGTCGACCCGTCGACCCGCGTCCACGCCCTCTCCGAGGACGAGCTGGTCAAGCTTCAGCGCGAGATCGAGGGTCGCAACCTCACGATCGAGGGTGACCTCCGTCGTGAAGTCCAGGCCGACATCCGCCGCAAGATCGAGATCGGCAGCTACCAGGGTCGCCGTCACCGCATGGGCCTTCCGGTCCGCGGCCAGCGCACCAAGACCAACGCTCGTACCCGCAAGGGCCCGAAGCGCACCGTCGCCGGCAAGAAGAAGGCCAAGTGATCGCTGCGAGCTCTGCTCGCGGTGTGCATCGCCCGCTCGGGCGCTGATCACTCCTTCCTCTTCCTCGATCTCACCGACCAGCCAACACAGGAGTTACTGAATGCCTCCGAAGAGCCGTCAGGCTGCGGCAAAGACCAAGATCCGCCGCAAGGAGAAGAAGAACGTCGCTCAGGGCGAGGCCCACATCAAGAGCACGTTCAACAACACGATCGTCACGATCACCGACCCGACCGGTGCGGTGATCTCGTGGGCGTCGGCCGGCACCGTCGGCTTCAAGGGTTCGCGCAAGTCGACCCCGTTCGCCGCTCAGATGGCCGCCGAGGCCGCTGGCCGTCGTGCGATGGACCACGGCATGAAGAAGATCGACGTCTTCGTGAAGGGCCCGGGCTCGGGCCGCGAGACCGCGATCCGTTCGCTGGGTGCCATCGGCCTCGAGGTCGGCACCATCCAGGACGTCACGCCGACCCCGCACAACGGCTGCCGCCCGCCCAAGCGCCGCCGCGTTTGATCCCTACCGAGACTGAAAAAGGAGACTGAGACATGGCCCGTTACACCGGCCCCATGACCAAGAAGTCCCGCCGTCTCGGCGTGGACCTCGTCGGTGGTGACGCTGCTTTCGAGAAGCGTCCCTACCCGCCCGGCCAGCACGGCCGCGCCCGCATCAAGGAGAGCGAGTACCGCTCGCAGCTCCAGGAGAAGCAGAAGGCCCGTTACACCTACGGCGTTCTCGAGAAGCAGTTCGCGAACTACTACGCCGAGGCCAAGCGTCGCGACGGCAAGACCGGTGACAACCTGCTCGCGCTGCTCGAGGGTCGCCTCGACAACGTGGTCTACCGCGCCGGCTTCGCCCGTACCCGCCGTCACGCCCGCCAGCTCGTGGTCCACGGCCACTTCCTGGTCAACGGCAAGAAGGTCAACATCCCCTCGTACCAGGTCGAGGCGCACGACGTCATCGACGTGCGCGAGAAGTCCTGGGAGATGACCCCGTTCATCGTGGCTCGCGAGACCCACGGCGAGCGCGTCGTCCCGGCGTGGCTCGAGGCCTTCCCGAACCGCATGCGGATCCTCGTGCACCAGCTCCCCATCCGGGCTCAGATCGACATCCCGGTCCAGGAGCAGCTCATCGTCGAGTACTACTCGAAGCTCTGATGTGCCCCGCCGCCGTCCCGGATACTCTTGTCCGGGGCGGCGGCAACTCCACTTCCGTCACCCTTTGAAGTTCGGACCTGTCAAATAGCGGGTAGGTCCGGGAAGGAAAGAATCAGTGCTTATCGCACAGCGCCCCACCCTGTCGGAAGAGACCGTCGACGAGTTCCGCTCGCGCTTCGTGATCGAGCCCCTCGAGCCGGGCTTCGGTTACACGCTGGGCAACTCCCTGCGTCGCACCCTCCTCTCCTCGATCCCGGGTGCCGCCGTCACCAGCATCAAGATCGACGGCGTGCTCCACGAGTTCTCCACCATCGAGGGAGTCAAGGAGGATGTCACCGAGATCATCCTCAACCTCAAGGGCCTGGTCGTCTCCTCGGAGCACGACGAGCCCGTCACCATGTACCTGCGCAAGTCGGGTGCCGGTGACGTCACCGCCGCGGACATCGCTCCGCCGGCCGGTGTCGAGGTGCACAACCCCGACCTGAAGATCGCGACCCTGTCGGACAAGGGCAAGCTCGACCTCGAGCTCGTCGTCGAGCGTGGCCGCGGCTACGTCTCCGCCGTCCAGAACAAGGGCGCCGACAACGAGATCGGCCGCATCCCGGTCGACTCGATCTACAGCCCTGTGCTGAAGGTGTCGTACAAGGTCGAGGCGACCCGTGTCGAGCAGCGCACCGACTTCGACAAGCTGGTCATCGACGTCGAGACCAAGCCGTCGATCCGCCCGTCGGACGCCGTCGCGTCGGCCGGCAAGACCCTCGTGGAGCTCTTCGGCCTGGCCCGTGAGCTCAACGTCGAGGCGGAGGGCATCGACATCGGCCCGTCGCCGGTGGACGAGGCGCTCGCCGCCGACCTGGCCCTGCCGGTCGAGGACCTGCAGCTCACGGTCCGTTCGTACAACTGCCTCAAGCGCGAGGGCATCCACACCGTGGGTGAGCTCATCAGCCGCTCGGAGCAGGACCTGCTCGACATCCGCAACTTCGGCGCCAAGTCGATCGACGAGGTCAAGGCGAAGCTGCACGAGATGGGTCTGTCCCTCAAGGACAGCGCCCCGGGCTTCGACCCGTCGGCCGCCCTCGCCGCCTACGGCGACGATGACGACGACGCCTTCGTCGAGGACGAGCAGTACTGAGTTCTCGAGACGCCCGCCGCGCCTAGCGGCTCGGGCTGCTCGATCAACGCTTGACCCCGGGGCGGCGACCGCCGCCCCGGGCAACAAATCCGGGGATCTCCCCGGTCGACCCGGTACCTGACACGGCCGGATACGAAAGGAAGGCGACATGCCTACTCCGAAGAAGGGCGCCCGCCTCGGCGGCAGCCCGGCCCACCAGAAGCTGATCCTCTCGAACCTGGCCACCCAGCTGTTCGAGCACGGTCGCATCACCACCACCGAGGCCAAGGCTCGCACCCTGCGCCCGCTGGCGGAGAAGCTGATCACCAAGGCGAAGAAGGGTGACATCCACAACCGCCGCGAGGTCCTCAAGACCGTCCGCGACAAGGGTGTCGTCCACGTTCTCTTCACGGAGATCGCCCCGACGTTCTCCGAGCGCCCGGGTGGCTACACCCGCATCACCAAGATCGGCCCCCGCAAGGGTGACAACGCGCCGATGGCCGTGATCGAGCTCGTCACCGAGGCGTACAACCCGAAGCCGGCCGCCAAGAAGGCCGCCCCGGCCAAGGCCGAGGCTCCGGTCGCCGAGGAGGCTCCGGTCGAGGAGACCGCCGTCGCCGCCGAGGAGACCGAGGCTCCGGCCGAGGAGACCACCGAGGCTGCCGCCGAGGAGACCACCGAGGCCTGACGCAGCCGAGGCGTGCGAGCTTGCTCGTGGCGCCGAGGCAAGGAGGGCAGCGTCGCGCAGCGACGCCGGTCTGATCGATCCCGATCGCCTACGAGGCCCGTCACCCCCTGGGTGGCGGGCCTCGTGTGCATTTCGGCCCCGGAATGTCGCGGGCTCTCAACGAGCGCACAATATGTACGAAACATATGATCCTTAACTTTCTCTGCATGCCAGAACGCGTACAGAGGATCGCCACGACCGTGGCGGCGCTGACCCAGGAGAAGCTGGGCAGCGTCGGCAAGGTCGCCGCGGCGACGAAGATGCTGGCCCTCAACGCCAAGATCGAGGCCGCCCGCGCCGGCGATGCCGGACGCGGCTTCGGGATCGTCGCCCAGGAGGTCTCGGGCGTCGCCTCGACGGTCCAGGACCTCTCCGCGCAGCTCGACGCCGAACTGGCCCCGCTGGTCGCCGAGCTGGAGAAGCTCGGCGAGGAGCTGGTGTGGCAGGTCCGGGGCACCCGGCTGTCGGATCTCGCCCTGCACGTGATCGACCTGATCGACCGCAACCTGTACGAGCGCTCCTGCGACGTACGCTGGTGGGCCACCGACTCCGCGGTGGTGGCGGCATGCGCCGAGCCGACCCGGGAGAGCGCGGCCTACGCCAGCGAGCGTCTCGGCGTCATCCTCGGCTCCTACACCGTCTACCTCGATCTGTGGATCGCGGATCGCGAGGGAAGGGTGATCGCCAGCGGCCGCCCCGGCACCTACCCCGGCGTCATCGGCGCCGATGTCTCGCGCGAGCGCTGGTTCACCGAGGCGATCGCCACCCAGGACGGCACCGAGTTCGCCGTCGTCGACGTCGGCACCAACACCCGGCTGCGCAACGCCACCGTGGCGACGTACTCCACCGCCGTCCGCAAGGCCGGACGGGAGGACGGCGAGGTGATCGGCGCTCTGGGCATCTTCTTCGACTTCGCGCCGCAGGCGCACAGCATCGTCACCTCGATGGACCTGACACCCGAGGACGCCGCGCGCACCCGGGTGATGCTCGTCGACCACCACCACACCGTGATCGCCGCCTCCGACGGCGTCGGGGCGCTCACCGAGCGGATCGATCTCCGCCGCGAGGGCGGCCGCGAGCGGGGCGTCTTCAAGCGCGCCAGCGGAGAGATGGTCGGCTACGCCCTCACCCCGGGGTACGAGACCTATGCGGGGCTCGGCTGGTTCGGTGTCATCGAGCAGCGTCCGCCCGCCGAGGCCTGAGCGGGCGCCGAGAGCAGCAGGAGCCCTCCCACGCGGTGTGGGAGGGCTCCTGCATCAGCGGACGACGAGCCGTCAGGCGGTCGGCGCCACGGTGGGCGACGGCGTGGGTGTCGGCTCGGGTGTCGGCTTGGGGGAGGCGGCAGCGAAGGCGGCCTTCAGCTCGTCGTCGTCGGTCGCGGCCTGGACGGCGGCGATCAGCGTCTCGAGCTTGGTCTGCTGGTCCTGGAGGTAGGGCAGCGCCCCTGCCTCCCAGCCGTCCGGGTCGGAGGCGGCCCGGTCGCTGAGGTAGCCGATCAGGCGGGTCAGCCGGTGGTCGGCGCGGGTCAGCTTCGCCACGATGGCGTCCTGGCGCTCCTCGAAGGTCCATGCGTGGTGGTGGTGACCCTGGTAGCGCTGGTGGAACCAGTGTCGGTTGAAGCTCGGGCCGAGGCTGAACGCGCCCTCGCCCTCGTCGTGGTGACGCGAGAACCCCTTGAACTGGTGCTGGGCGTGGGAGGCGCTGTACGGGCCGGACGACGGCGCGGAGCCGTGATGCTCGCGGTGGCCACCACCGAAGCCGTCGTCGTGCCCGAAACCGTGAGCGTTCGCGGCGACGGCCGTGCCGCCGACCAGCGCGGCGCCGGCCAGCGTGGTGCCGGCCAGGGTGGTGCCGAGAACGCGAGTGATCCTGTTCATGTGCTGTCTCCCGAGATCGAGACGATGCAGGGCTGTGCCTGCCTGGCACTCAGGCCTGTCACGACGCGACGGGCGCGTTACACCGATGGCAAAATTCGACGAGAACGCCCTCCCCGCGCTGCGGGGAGGGCGTCCTCTCGGGCCGGGACGGCGAAGGGGTGACGCCGTCCCGAGCGTGTCAGGCGACCGGTACGGCCAACGGCGTGGTCGACGGCGCGGTGGTGGTGTCGCCGCCGGACTGGTCCGGCGCGCTGTCGCCGGTGACGGCGTTCTCGAAGGCCGCCTTCAGCTCGTCCTCGTTCGTCGCGGCCTTGACCGCGTCGATCAGGGACTCGAGCTTCGCCTGGTGCTCCTGCAGCTGGCCGAGCTCCTGAGTGGCCCCCGGGTCGGAGGACGCATCGCCCTGCACCTGGCTGATGAGGTCGCTCAACCGGGTGTCAGCCGACGTGAGGCGCTCGACGATGGCGGCCTGCTTCTGCTCGAAGGTGCCCGCCTGATCGGTCGAGGACCCGACCCCGCTGTGGTCGTGACGGTGGTGGCCCCAGCCGTGGCTCCAACCCTGGTCAGTGCCCTGGTCACTGCCCTGGTCAGCGTTCTCGTCACTGCCCTGGTCACTGTTGTGGGCCCAGCCGGCGCCCGCGTCGTAGCCCCAGTCCTGGGTGCTGTCGCCGCCCGAGGTGCCGGAGCTGCTGAACGAGCTCTGCGGGCCGTCGTGGCCGCCGGTGTCGCACGCGTTGGCGGCGACGGCGGAGGCACCGACGACGGCGGTGGCGCCGAGCGTGGCGCCGAGGAGTCGCATGGAGGTCTTCATGAATGAATCTCCGATCGATAGTTCCGAGTTACTACCTTTCGTCCTCGACGCTAACGAGATCTCGCGAGGGATCAACAGGAAGCCCTGTGAGCAATCCGACCGTGTAGGAATGGGACAATCGGGATCGTGCGGATCCGGATCGACCTCTCCTACGACGGGAGCAGCTTCCACGGCTGGGCCCTGCAGCCCGAGCTCCGCACGGTGCAGGGCGAGGTGCAACGGGCGCTGCGGATGGCGCTGCGGCTGGACGAGCTGTGGGTGACCTGCGCGGGGCGTACCGACACCGGCGTGCACGCGCGCGGACAGGTGATCCACCTCGATCTCGAGGAGGCGGTCTTCCTCAAGGCGGCCGGGCGCGCCGCGGCGACGCCCGAGGCGGCCCTGGTGCGCAAGCTCAACGGCATCCTGGACGCGGACGTACGGGTGCACGCCGTGCGCGTCGTGCCGGACGCGTTCGACGCCCGCTTCTCCGCGCTCTGGCGCCGCTACGCCTACCGCGTCGCCGACGGACCGGCGGCGTACGACCCGCTCACCCGCAACCACGTGCTGCACTGGCCGCGCACGCTCGACCTGGGTCTGATGAACGCCGCCGCGGCCGATCTGCTGGGTCTGAACGACTACACCAGCTTCTGCAAGCACCGCGAGGGCGCCACCAGCATCCGCCGCATCGAGCGGCTGTCCTGGGAGCGCGACGAGGTGGGCATCGCGACGATGACCGTGCTGGCCGACGCGTTCTGCCACTCGATGGTGCGCTCGCTGGTCGGCTGCCTCATCGCGATCGGTGAGGGACGCAAGGACGTCGGCTGGGCCGGCGAGATGCTGGCCAGGGCGGTCCGCTCCTCCGACATCCACATCGCCTCACCGCGCGGCCTGACGCTCGAGGAGGTCGGCTACCCCAGCGACGACGAGCTCGAGGGCCGTCTGCTGGTCACCCGCGCCCGACGACAGGAGAGCGAGCTCGCATGAGCGTGCACGACGACACAGCCGACGATGCAGCCGACGACCGGGAGCACTACTTCTCCGCGGACCCGACGGTCGCCTTCGAGCGGATCCCCGTCGAGGCCGAGGTGTGGGACCGTGACCTGCGCCTGACCAGCGGATCGGGCGTCTTCGCCAAGGGCCGCCTCGACGTCGGTACGGCGATCCTCTTCCGCGAGACCCAGCCGCCGCCAGCCGGTCGCATCCTCGACCTGGGCTGTGGCTACGGGATCATCGGCCTCGCCATCGCGAGCGTGGTGCCCGATGCAGAGGTCACCGCCGTCGACGTCAACGAGCGGGCCGTGCTGTTGGCCAACGAGAACGCCGAGAAGCTCGGCGTGGCCGAGCGCTACCGGGCCGCCACGCCCGGCGGGGTCGACCCCGCGGACACGTACGACGAGATCTGGAGCAACCCGCCGATCCGGATCGGCAAGGAGGCTCTCCACGAGCTCCTGCTCACCTGGCTGCCGCGCCTGCGCCCCGGCGGCCGGGCGGTGATGGTGGTCGGGAAGAACCTCGGCTCCGACAGCCTGCAGCGCTGGCTGGGGGAGCAGGGCTATCCGACGACGAGGATCGGCTCGGCCAAGGGGTTCCGGGTGCTGGAGACGCGGGCGGGCTGAGCCGTCGGGTGGTTCGAGGGGCCCGCCCCGACCACCGATGTCGCCTCAGACGGCGACGGTGCGGCTGTCGAGCACGACCGGGAGCCGGTCGAGGCCGTAGACGATCGAGAGGTTGCGGAAGCCGAGCTCGCCGGGGTCGTCGGTCGCCATCGCCAGGTGCGGGAACCGGCGCGACAGCGCCGTCAGTGCCGAGCGCATCTCCATCCGGGCCAGCTCGGCGCCCACGCAGCGGTGCATGCCGTGGCCGAACGCCAGGTGCATCGTGTCGCGGTTGCGCAGGTCGAAGTCCTCCGGGGCGGGCATCGCCGCGGGGTCGCGGTTGGCGCCCGCGAGCGACACGATCACGACCGAGCCCTTGCCGACCCGGGTGCCGAACAGGTCGTGGTCCTCGCGGGCGAAGCGCGGGAAGGCGACCTGGACCGGGCAGAGGTAGCGCAGCAGCTCGTCCACGATCGCGTCGATCTGCTGCTTGTCGCCGGTGCGGAGCATCTCGTAGACCTCCGGCTTCTGCAGCAGCACGTAGGTGCCCATCGAGAGCATCGCGGCCGAGGTCTCGTACCCGCCGATGAACGCGCCGTCGGCGAGGCCGCCGAGCTCGAGGTCGCTGAACTCGTCGCCGCGGGTCCGGATGATCTCGCCGATCAGGCCGTCGCCCGGGTCGATGCGCTGGCGGCGGACCTGCTCGATGAGGAACGTACGGGTGTCGGCGGCGGCGTCGAACGCACCCACGCCGCCCGCGCTGATGTCGAAGCGCGCCGCGCCGAGATCGTGGAACTCGGCGCGCACGTCCGTGGGCAGGCCGAGCAGCTCGCAGATGACCTGGAACGGGACCTCGAAGCCGAACGCATCGGCCAGGTCGGCCTCGGGGCCGCCGGCCTGGATCCGGTCGAGGGCGTCCTCGACGATCCGGTCGATCGGCTCCTGGAGCCGCTGCAGGCGCCGCATCGTGAACTCGGGCGTCAGCAGGCCGCGCAGCCGGGTGTGGTCGGGTGCATCGGTCATGCCGAGCCCGCCGATCTGCTCGGCCTCGCTGCGCGGGCGGTTGCCGAGCAGGTGGCGCATGTCATTGGAGTACGCGGTGGAGTCCGCCAGCACCTTCTTCGCGGCCTCGTGCGAGGTCACCAGGAAGATGTCGAGGCCGAGCACGTTGCCGAGCAGCGTGACGGGCCCCTGGGCGCGGGCCTCGGCGAGCTCCGGCACCGGGTCGGCGCCGTTGCGGCGCAACGGGTAGGTGAGATGCTCCGGAACCTTGCGCAAGGTCGTGACGTCCGGCATCGGCGAGCTCTTGCCACGCATGGCCCAGCGCAGCGCGAGCTTGCGAACCCGCTCCTTGATCACCACGAACACCATGGTGCCAGTCTCCCGCGCCCTTCCTGGCGATTTCCATGGGGGTCTGCCATGGCTCACACCCTGAGACGATCGTGACAGGCTCAGGGTCCGGTGTGGATCAGCTCGCGGAGCAGTGCGACGGTCTCCGTCACGGCCGCCTGCGCGGCCTTGGAGTGCCGGCCCATGTCGATGAAGCCGTGGATCATGCCGTCGAACTGGCGCAGCGTCACGGGGACGCCGGCGGCGCGAAGCGCCTCCGCGTACGCCTTGCCCTCGTCGCGCAGCGGATCGAACTCGGCCACCACCACCGCGGCCGGCGCGACACCGGCGAGGTCGCCGTACAGCGGCGAGAGGCGCGGAGCGAGCAGGTCGGCGCCGTCGGGGACGTACTGCTCGGCGAACCACAGCATCGTCGGAAGGTCGAGGAAGTAGCCCTCGGCGTTCTCGGTGCGGGAGAGGTGCTCGCCCGGCACGTCGGTGGCGGGGTAGATCAGCAGCTGCGCCCGGACCCGATCGCGGAGCTCCTGGGCCACCACCGCCGACAGGTTGCCGCCGGCCGAGTCGCCGGCGACGGCGAGGACGTCGTTGCCGCCCAGCTCCGTGAGGTGGTCGGCGACCCAGGTCGCCGAGGCGAGGGCGTCCTCGACGGCGGCCGGGAACGGATGCTCGGGAGCGAGCCGGTAGTCGACCGAGACGACCACCGCGTCGCAGTCGGCGGCGATCGTGCGACAGACCAGGTCGTGGGTGTCGAGGTCGCCGATCACCCAGCCGCCGCCGTGGAAGAACGCGACGGTGGGCAGGGCCTCTCGCTCGCTGATCGGCCGATAGATCCGTACCGGGATCGCGCCGGCCGGCCCCGGCACGGTGCGGTCCTCCACACTCGCCACCTCGGGCAGCAGCGACCGGTCGCGCAGGTCGACGCAGAGCGCCCGGAACCCGGCCCGGGCCTGCTCCGGGGTCTGCTCCCACATCGGGGGAGCACCGGCGGCGGCGAGGAAGTCGAGCACGACGGCGAGCTCAGGGTCCAACGGCATGGCTGCTCCTCAGTGCAGGTCTTCGAGAGCGCTGGAGACGGTGCGGTGGAACGTCGGGTAGGCGTAGATCATCGAGCCGAGCGTCGTCACGGGGATGCGCGCGTGCACGGCGAGGGTGAGCATCGCGAGGATCTCGCCACCGGCCGGGCCGACGGCGGTGGCGCCGACGAGGACGCCGTCGGCCTCGACCAGCTTGATCAGGCCGACCGCGCCGGGGCCGTGGGTGAACCCGCGCGAGGAGGAGCCGATCTCCGCGCTTCCCACCCGCACGGCGTGGCCCGCGGCCCGCGCGGCCGCCTCGGTCAGGCCGACGCCGCCGACCTCGGGATCGGTGAAGGTGGTGTGCGGGACGGCGTGGTACTCGGCCGAGAAACCATCGGGGGAACTGCCACGGTGCTGTCCGGTGATGGCGCGGAAGGCGATGTCGGCCTGGTACATCGACATGTGCGTGAACGCACCGTGGCCGGTGACGTCGCCGATGATCCACAGGCCGTCGCCGGCCCGCATCCAGGCGTCGACGCCGATCTTCTTCGGGTCGAGCCCGACCGTCTCGAGTCCGAGGCCGTCGGTGTTGGGCGTACGGCCGGCGGCAACCAGGAGGTGGTCCCCGGTGGCGCGCTGGCCGTCGGCGAGGGTCAGGGTGAAGCGGCCGCTCTCGTACGCGATCGTGGTGGGCTCGGCGCCGGTGAGCACCCGGACACCCTCCTCGACCAGGACCTTCTCCAGCACGGCGCTCGCCTCCGGCTCGTCGCCCGGCAGCAGTCGCGGGCCGTGCTGGACGAGGGTGACCCGGCTGCCGAACCGGCTGAACACCTGGGTCAGCTCGCAGCCGATCGGTCCGCCCCCGATGACGATCAGCTCGCGCGGGACCTCGGTGGCCCGCAGCGCCTCCCGGTTGGTCCAGTACGGGGTGCCGGCCAGGCCGTCGATCGGCGGCGCGGCCGGGCGGGTGCCCGGGTTGAGCACGACGCCGATCCGGGCCTCCACGGTGACCTCGGGGGAGCCGTCGGCGGGCGTGATCACCGCCCGGCGGGTGCCGTCGAGACGTCCGGTGCCGCGGATGACGGTGGCGCCGGCGTCCTCGAGACGGCGGACCGCGACGGTGTCGTCCCAGTGGTCGGTGGCCTCCTCCGCGATCCGCTTCGCGACCGGCTCGTAGGAGGGCTCCACGGTGACGGTGCCGGCGAGCCGGCCGGCGCGGTGGGCCTCGGCCAGCGCGTCGGCGGCACGCAGCATCATCTTGGAGGGGATGCAGCCGTAGTAGGGACACTCGCCGCCCACCAGGTGCTTCTCCACCACGACGACCGTGAGGCCGGCGCTGGCGGCGCGGTTGGCGAGCGCCTCGCCGCCGGGGCCGGTACCGATGACGACGAGGTCAGCATCCATGTCAGCAACGTAGCAGCGAGCGCCAGCGGGCAGGTTCAGCGGCGGGGATCGCCGAAAACCGGATGACAGCGGGTGCGAGGCTGAGGGGGTGAGCCAGCTGCGCATCGAGGCGGTCGACCCGTTCGACGAAGCAGGCGTCGAGGCCTGGCACGCGGTCTACGAGGCGGCGGAGCACGCCGATCGAGGGCCTGGGGCGGACGTGTGGCACCTGGAGGAGCAGCGCCAGGAGATGCAGGAGGTCTCCGACCGGGTCCGACGACGGAGCTGGCTCGCCCGTGACGGGGCCGCGACGCCTGTCGGCGCGGCGTGGCTGGCGCTCGGCCTGCGGGACAACACCCACCTCGCCCGGTGCGGGATCTTCGTGCTGCCGCAGCGACGTCGTACCGGGATCGGGAGCGCGCTGCTCGACGTCGTCGAGGCCGAAGCCCGATCGGACGGCCGCACCGTCGTGACCGGGTACGCCTACTGGCCGTACGCGCTCGGACCCACCGGTGCCGGCAGCGTCGGCGTGGAGTTCGCGGGCAGCCGTGGCTTCGAGGTGGCGTTGCCGGAGGTGCGCCGACGGCTGACGCTCCCTCGCGCGGTGCCACCGCGTCCCATCGAGGCGTCCGGCTACGACGTGAGGGCGTTCGTCGGACCGATCCCCGACGATCTCGTGGACGGCTGGGCGGTCCTCGACGCCGAGCTCGACCTGGCCGCGCCGACCGGGGATCTCGCACTCGAGCCGCGGGCCGCGGCCGTGTCGCAGGTCCGGGAGACGGAGGCGCTCGCGGCCGCCCAGGGTCGGACGCTGGTCAACGCGGTCGCCGTGAGCGCCGCCGGCGAGGTGGCGGCGTACACGCAGCTGGTGGTCCCGGCGGGGGAGGACCTCGCCTACCAGTGGGGCACGATGGTCGGCGCGCCGCATCGGGGCCACCGGCTGGGTCTCGCGGTCAAGGGTGCGGCCCTCGAGCTGCTCCAGCGCGTGCATCCCGGTGCCCGGACCATCAGCACCTACAACGCCGAGGCCAACGAGCACATGATCGCGATCAACGAGGAGCTCGGGTTCGAGCCGATCGAGCGAATGGGGCAGCTGCAGAAGCACCTGTGATGGTCGGAACGCACAGCGGCCCGCAACCTGAGGAGTCAGGCTGCGGGCCGCTGTGCGTCGCGGAGGCGAGGTCAGCTGGTGGAGCTGTCGGCGTCGGAGTCGAGCGCGAGCTTGGCGGACATGTCCTTGCCGTTGCGGGTCCACTCGACGGTGACCTCGTCGCCGGGACGGTACGCCCGGACGGTGGCGACCAGGGAGTCGGAGCCGGCGATGAGGTGGTCGTCGACCTTGGTGATGATGTCGCCGACCTTGATGCCCGCGCCGTTCGCGGCCGAGCCGGCGGTGACCTTCTTCACCAGGGCGCCCATGGTGGTGAAGACCGAGTCGTCCTGGCTCTGACCGTCGGAGCCACCCGAGCCGCCCGAGCCGTCGGAGCCGGAGCCACCCGAGCCGCTGCCCGAGCCGTCACCGAAGCCGAAGTCCGGGAAGCCGGGGATGGTGCCCTGGGACCCGTCCGAGCCGGAGCCGTCCGAGCCGGAGCCGTCGGAGCCGTCCGAACCCGAGCCACCCGAGCCGGAGCCGTCGGAGCCGGAGCTGCCGTTGCCGCTCGTCGTGGTGGCCGGGACGTTCGAGACGGAGATGCCGAGCCGCGCATGGGTCGGGGTCTCGCCCTTCACCATCTGCTCGATGATCGGCATGACCTCGTCGATCGGGATCGCGAAGCCCAAGCCGATCGAGCCGGCCTCCTCGCTGCTCGAGGAGGTGGTCGAGCGGATCGAGGCGTTGATGCCGACGACGTTGCCGTTCATGTCGACCAGCGCGCCGCCGGAGTTGCCGGGGTTGATGGCCGCGTCGGTCTGGATCGCCGGGTAGACCGTGGCGTTGCCGGCCGAGTCCGAGCCGACGTTGACCGGGCGGTCGAGGGCGCTGACGATGCCCGAGGTGACGGTGGAGTCGAGGCCGAACGGCGAGCCGATCGCCACGACGCCCTGGCCGACGGAAAGGTTGCCCGACTTGCCGATCGTCGCCGGCGTCAGGCCGGAGACGCCCGAGGCCTTGATCACCGCGGTGTCGGTGAGCGGGTCGGTGCCGACGATGGTCGCGTCGGCCTGGGTGCCGTCGTTGAAGTTCACCTTGATCGTGCCGTCCTTGCCGGCGATCTCCACGACGTGGTTGTTCGTCATGATCAGGCCGTCGGCGCTGAGGATGATGCCCGAGCCGGAGCCCGCCTCCGAGGTGCCGGCGACCTCGATCTTGACCACCGAGGGCAGCACCTTCTTGGCCACCGCCTCGACGCTTCCGTCCGCGGCCGCGGTGGCGGTGGAGATGTTCGAGGTGTCGCCGGCCGAGCTGAACACGCTGCCGCTGCCACCGTCGTCGTTGTGGTGGTAGAGCGCGGCGCCGCCGTAGCCGGCGCCGCCGCCGATCAGGACGGCGGCGGCCGCGATCCCGGCCGCGGCACCCAGACCCTTGCGACGCTTCTTCTTCTCCGGCGCCGAGGGAGCGGGCTGCTGTGCGGAGAAGGAGCCGAAGCCCTCGAAGAGGTGCTGGGTCGGCGGGGGCGGCGGCGGGGCCGTCGGGCCGCCGTAGGGGGTCGTCGGCGGGTTCGCCGGCGGCTGGCC
Organism: Nocardioides sp. JCM 18998; assembly: GCF_055391535.1. NCBI lineage: Bacteria > Bacillati > Actinomycetota > Actinomycetes > Propionibacteriales > Nocardioidaceae > Nocardioides > Nocardioides sp. JCM 18998. The sequence goes on along the minus strand of NZ_AP043886.1, from coordinate 563,802 downwards.
GTACAGGGGCTGGGTCGGCTCGCCCGTCGGCGGGCCGGCGGGAGGCTGGATCGGCTCGCCCGTCGGCTCACCGGCGGGAGGCTGCTCGTTCGACGGGGGGAAGTCGCTCATGGCTCTAACTCTGCCTTCGGTCTCTGATGGTTCCCTGAAAGGGTGCTGCGCGGATCCAAAAAGTCCAACCCCCTCCCCGAGGACTAGGTTCGTCACCAGCCGTTCACCTGCGACCGAAAGGGTCCGCCTGTGGTTGACCCCCTTCTGCGCGGCGCCGAGGCGCCCCCTCCCCGCACCCTGGTCGACATCGTGCGAGAGACCGTCGCGCAGGCAGGGGACGAGCCGGCGCTCGACGCCGCCAACGGACTGCTGACCTACGCCGAGCTCGAGGAGGCGGCCGAGGCGGTCGCCGCCGAGCTCAACGACGCGGGCGTCGGTCGCGGCGACAAGGTCGGGGTCCGGATCGCCAGCGGCACCACCGAGCTCTACACGGCCATCCTCGGCATCCTGTTCGCCGGGGCGGCGTATGTGCCCGTCGACGCCGACGACCCGGAGGAGCGGGCCAGGCTGGTCTTCGGTGAGGCCCGGGTCGCGGCGATCATCGGCAACGACCTCCAGATCGCCGTGCAGCGTCCGGGCGAGCCCCGCGAGCACGAGGAGCCGACCCCCGACGACGACGCGTGGGTCATCTTCACCTCCGGCTCCACCGGCACGCCCAAGGGCGTCGCTGTCACCCACCGCAACGCGGCTGCGTTCGTCGACGCGGAGTCGCAGATGTTCCTGCAGGACGCCCCGATCGGCGTGGGCGACCGGGTCATGGCCGGTCTCTCGGTCGCCTTCGACGCGAGCTGCGAGGAGATCTGGCTGGCCTGGCGCTACGGCGCCTGCCTCGTGCCCGCCCCGCGCGCGCTCGTCCGCAGCGGCGTCGACGTCGGCCCCTGGCTGGTCGCCAACACCATCACCATCGTCTCCACCGTGCCCACCCTGGTCGCGCTGTGGCCGCCTGCCTCGCTTGACCGCGTGCGCCTGCTGATCACCGGTGGCGAGGCGATCCCCGCCGAGCTCGCCGCCCGCCTGGTGACGCCCGAGCGCGAGGTCTGGAACACGTACGGGCCGACCGAGGCCACCGTCGTCGCCTGCGGGGCGCGGCTGACCGGCGAGGGCCCCGTCCGGATCGGGCTGCCGCTCGCCGGCTGGGACCTCGCCGTGGTCAACCCCGAGACCGGCGAGCCCGTTGCCGTGGGCGAGACCGGCGAGCTGATCATCGGCGGCGTCGGCCTGGCCCGCTACCTCGATCCGGCCAAGGACGCCGAGAAGTACGCCCCGATGCCCACCCTGGGCTGGGAGCGCGCCTACCGATCCGGCGACCTGGTGGTCAACGACCCCGAGGGCCTGCTCTTCGGCGGTCGCGCCGACGACCAGGTCAAGCTCGGCGGCCGTCGCATCGAGCTCGGCGAGATCGACTCGGCCCTGCTCCAGCTCGACGGTGTGGTCAGCGCCGCCGCCGCGGTCCGCAGGACGAAGGCGGGCAACAGCCTGCTGGTCGGCTACGTCACGGTCGATGCGAGCTTCGACCAGACGGTCGCGACCGCGGCGCTGCGCCAGGGGATGCCGGCCGCGCTGGTGCCCCGCATCGCGGTCGTGGACGAGCTGCCCACCCGGATCAGCGGCAAGGTCGACCGCGACAAGCTGCCCTGGCCGCTGCCCACGCGAGTGGGTGCGACCGACGGGCTCTCGGCGACCGAGACCTGGCTCGCGGAGCTGTGGAACGAGGTTCTCGGAGCCGGCGTCACCGACGCCAAGGGTGACTTCTTCGACCTCGGTGGCGGCTCCCTGAGCGCCGCACAGATGGTCTCCCTGATCCGCGCCCGCCACCCCGAGGTGGCGATGGGCGACATCTACGACCACCCCCGCCTCGGCGACCTCGCCGCCTATCTCGACGCCATGGGCGCCTCCGGCGCGACGTCCGATCGGGAGATCCCCGCGGTCCCGCTCAAGACCCAGACCGGGCAGCTCGTGGCCAGCCTGCTGGTGCGCTGCCTGGCCGCGCCGCGCTGGCTGACGTGGACGGCGCTCGCCGCCACCGTCGCCCATGGTGCCGGCGTCGATGCGATGCCGCAGGCGAGCTGGTGGCTACTGGTCCCGGCGATCCTGGTCTTCCTCACCCCGCCCGGCACGATGCTGCTCGCCGCGGCCGCGGCCCGCCTGATCCTGCTCGGCGTCACCCCCGGCGACCACCCGCGCGGCGGGAAGGTCCACCTGCGGCTGTGGCTGGCCGGCCACGCGGTCGACGAGCTGGGCGCCCTCGGCCTGGCCGGGGCGCCCCTGATGACCTGGTATGCCCGGTTGCTCGGTGCGCGGATCGGCGACAACGTCGACCTACACAGCCTCCCGCCCGTCACCGGCATGCTCCGGTTGGGGGAGGGGGCCTCGATCGAGCCCGAGGTCGACCTCTCCGGCTACTGGATCGAGGGCGACGTCGTGCACCTGGGTCGGATCCGCGTCGGAGCAGGCGCTCGGGTCGGCGCCCGATCGATGCTGCTGCCCGGCGCCGACATCGGCGACGACGCCGAGATCGCGGCCGGCTCGGCCGTCTTCGGCGCCGTCCCGGCGGGCGAGTACTGGTCGGGCTCGCCGGCCGTGCGCGGCAGCCGCTCGGCCCGCGGGCCCTGGCTGGAGCGCGCCCGCCGCTCGCCGCTGTGGAGCGTCGTCTACGGCCTGATGGCCCTCGAGCTGGCTCTGCTCCCGGTGGCCGCGATCGTCGTCGGCATCCTGGTCGCGGTGGGCCTCGCCGGCCGCCCGGACAGCCTCGGTGACATCGGCGGGCTGCTGGCCTGGAGCCCGCTCGCCGTGCTCGCCGGCTACCTCGCGCTCGCGCTGCTGGTCCTCCTGGAGGTCCGGATCGCCGGGCTGGTGATCAGGCCCGGGGTGCACCTGGTCCGTAGCGCCGCCGGCGTCGCGGTGTGGACGACCATGCGCGTCCTCGACGATGCGCGTACCTGGCTCTTCCCGCTCTACTCCTCGATGCTCACGCCGGTCTGGCTGCGGCTGCTCGGCGCGAAGATCGGCAAGGATGTCGAGGCCTCGACGGTCCTGATGATCCCCGGCCTGACCCAGGTCAACGACGAGGCGTTCCTCGCCGACGACACCCTCATCGGCGGGTACGAGCTGCACGGCGGCTGGGTCCGTGTCGAGCGGGTCAAGATCGGCAAGCGCGCCTTCGTCGGCAACTCGGGGATGGCAGCGCCGGGCCGCAAGGTGCCGAAGGCCTCGCTGGTCGCGGTGCTCAGCGCCGCGCCGCGGCGCAAGAAGGCGCACGCGGGCGAGAGCTACCTGGGCTCCCCGCCGGCCCCGCTGCGTCGTACGGCGCAGGAGAGTGACGCCGGGCGTACGTACCGCCCGCCGTTCCACCTGCGGCTCTTCCGCGGTCTCATCGAGCTGTGCCGGCTGATCCCGGCGACGCTGGGCGTGCTGATCCCGGCCGCCGTCGCGTACGGCGTGATCCGGATCTGGGACGGCAGCGACATCGTGGTGGCGCTGCTGCTCGCCGGCCCGCTGCTGGCCGTGGCCGGCGCGATCGCCGCGGCGATCACCGTCGTCGCGAAGTGGCTGCTGGTCGGCCGGATGCGGCCGGGCACGCACCCGCTGTGGAGCTCCTTCGTGTGGCGCAACGAGCTGGCCGACTCCTTCGTCGAGGTGCTCGCCTTCCCGTGGTTCGCCAGCGCCGTCACGGGCACGCCGGCGCTCAACCTGTGGTTCCGGCTGATGGGCGCCCAGATCGGCCGTGGCGTGTGGATCGAGACCCACTGGCTGCCCGAGACCGACCTGGTCGTCCTGGGCGACGGCGCGACCGTCAACGGCGGCACGGTGGTGCAGACCCATCTCTTCCACGACCGGATGCTCGCGCTCGACACCGTCACCCTGCGCCGCGGCGCCACCCTCGGGCCGAACTCGGTGATCCTGCCGGCCGCCATCATCGGGCGGCACAGCGTCGTCGGCCCGGTCTCCCTCGTCATGCGCGGAGAGTCGCTGCCCGACAAGACGCTCTGGATCGGGAACCCGATCGGCCCCTGGGCCGAGGAGGTCCAGGGGCCGATCGGGTGAGCCGGGTGTCAGATGATGTGGTACTCGTCGTGGGTGCCGACGTAGCCCGCCGAGCTGGGCACGATCACGGTGAACTTGGTGCCCACCCGGCCGTGGATGTGCTTGCTCCACTTGCCGTGCTTGTCGGTGCGGACGGTGAACCAGGGGTGCAGCTTGTGGTGCTTGATCGTCTTGAAGACGATCTTGAGCCGGCTCTTGGCGGGGCTGACCTTGCCCCACATCCGCAGGCCCCGGTGCTCGATGCTCATCTTGCGGGCGACCACCTGGGTGACTGCGGTGCTCGCCGAGGCGGTGTACGAGTCATCGCTCGAGCCGCCGGCGTAGCCGGTGTAGACCCAGCGGTAGCGGGTCGTGATCCGGGGCTCCACCGTGTGCGAGAGGAAGCGCGAGGGACTGGTCGTGTAGATCGTCGTCCAGGTCGTGAACGGGTACGCGCTGGCCTGCAGGGCCACCGATCCGTCGTAGACCCCGCTGCCGTCCGCGGCGGCGACCGATCCCTCGATCAGCGCGCTGCCGCTGCCGTAGGTGACGACACCGGGGTTGTACACCGAGCCCGTGGTGGTCGTCGTGACGGTGGTGGCGGCGCTCGCCGGGCTCACCGCCCCGGTGGCGACCGCGGCAGGTGCTGCCAGCAGGGCGAGGGCGGTCAGGCGGACGATCGATCTGCGGAACATCATGGGCACTCCCAGCAGCTGTCGGGTCAGGTATTCGGCAGATTCCCCAATACCGCGATGCCGAAACCGGATCGCGTCACCGGCCCGGATAACCTCGGAGAGTCATGACCTCGATGCCGACCGCTGACCCGTACGTGCCCGGCCACGGGGACCTCTCGTGGAGCGCCACCCACTACGACCTCGACCTCTCCTACGACCTGGAGAGCAACCGGCTCGCCGGCACCGCCGTCATCTCCGCGGTAGCCGACGACGACATCGACCGGGTCGTGCTCGACCTGGCCTACCTGCAGGTCGGCAAGGTCACCGTGGACGGGAAGGCGCCGGCGAAGTGGGCGCACCGCGACCATCGCCTGGTGCTGACGCTCAAGCGCGCGCTGCGCTCCGGGCAGGCGTTCACCATCCAGGTGAAGTACTCCGGGCGGCCGCGTCCTGTCGTGCTGCCCCATCACGGCGACGCCGGCTGGGAGGAGCTCACCGACGGGGTCATCGTGGCGGGCCAGCCCCACGGAGCGCCGTCGTGGTTCCCGTGCAACGACCGGCCCAGCGACAAGGCGCCGTACTCGATCACGGTGAGCACCGCGCAGAACTACACCGTGGTCTCCAACGGCACCCTCGTCGACCGCAAGCAGCGGGGCAGTGGCGAGACCTGGCGCTACGAGCAGGACGAGCCGATGTCGACCTACCTCGCCACCGTGCAGATCGGTCGCTACCGGCTGGTCCAGGAGGCAGGTGGCGGCGTGCCGCTGTTCGGGGCCGTCCCCGAGGGCGAGGACGAGATCGTCGGCTACACGAGGTCGTTCGGGCGCCAGCGCGAGATGCTCGACTACTTCACCGAGGCCTTCGGGCCCTACCCGTTCTCCCGCTACACCGCCGTGGTCACCGACGACGACCTCGAGATCCCGCTGGAGTCGCAGTCCCTGTCCACCTTCGGGCGCAACTTCCTCACCGGCGAGTGGTCGGAGGTGCGCCTCGTGGCCCACGAGCTGGCCCACCAGTGGTTCGGCAACGCCGTCACCCTGCGGGAGTGGCGGGACATCTGGCTGCACGAGGGCTTCGCCTGCTACGCGGAGTGGCTCTGGTCGGAGGCCGGCGGGTACGACACCTGCGACGAGCACGCCCGGCGCCACCACAAGCGCCTCGCCGACCTGCCGCAGGACCTGCTGCTGTCCGACCCCGGTCCCGACCTGATGTTCGACGACCGGGTCTACAAGCGCGGGGCGCTCACCCTGCACGCGCTGCGTCGCGTGGTCGGCGACGAGGCCTTCTTCGACCTGCTCCGCACGTGGGTCGCGCGCCACGACGGTGGCACCGTGACCACGGCCGACTTCGAGGCTCTCGCCGAGGAGCTCACCGGGCGCGAGCTCACCACGGTCTTCGACCCATGGCTGCGCGAGCAGCGGCTGCCGGAGCTCCCGCACGCCTGAGGTCAGGTGCGCCGGCAGCGCCACGGGCCGGCGGCGAGGAGCTCGCGGATGACCCGAGTGGCCCCGTCGACGTCGCCCAGCTCGCTGCGGTAGGCCGTCGCCTGCCGGCTCAGCACGCTGCCGGGCTCCACGATCGACCAGACCGGCGTACCGCTGCCGCGGTAGTCGGAGATCTTCGAGGGCAGGTACGGGTTGACGTCGTGATGCGGCCTGGTCGTGGCGTCGTTGACCAGCAGCGCGTCGAAGTGGGTGGTCGCGGCCAGGAACTCCAGGAACGGCAGGTACTCGTGCGCGACCACGACGTCCGCGAGGCCGCCGCGCAGCGCCTCGAGCCGCAGAGGGGCGGGGTCGGCGGTGTACACGTGCAGCCGGACCCGTCGCCGCTCCGTGTCACGGAGCCGGGTCAGGGCGTCGGTCACCTCGGTCAGCCCCCGGGTGAGGTAGAACGCGCCGAAGTAGGCGATGTTGACCGTCTCGGTGGAGAGCCCGCCCCGGAACGTGCTCAGCGCGTAGAACTCCGCGGGCAGCGTCGGGTGGTGACGCGACGTCGAGATCGACGCAGCCCGTGCGGCCAGGGCCCGGTCGGGGGTGTAGGCGAGCATGTACTGCCGCTGGTTCTCATTGGTGAAGAGGATCTCGTCGGCGAGCGCGTACGCGACGATCTCCGCCCACTCGAAGACGTAGGCCGAGGTCGGCCGATCGAAGCCGGCCGCGACCACGGCCGCGCGCAGGCGACCCAGCAGCTGGTCGTCCTGCGCCGGTGAGATCCGGACCTCGCCGTTGGAGTCGTAGTGCATCGGGTCGGAGAACTCCGCCACCCACCGGATCTCGGGATGGCGCAGCTTCATCAGGGCGCCGGCGATGTGCGAGTGCGGGGCCATCGCACGGGTGTAGACCGATCGGTACGGCGAACCGTTGGCCTCGGCGTACTCGTCGGCGGCGACGACGGCCTCCTGCGCGAACCGCTTGACGTCCGGCCACCCTCCGAACGAGAAGCTCCCGCGCAGCACCTTGTGCCGCGCGAGGAACTCCGCGGCGATGCGCATCGTGGAGGGCTCGACCTTGCGGTGCCGGCCGGCGTCGTGGCTGATCACGTCCGTGATCAGGCCGTGCTCCCGCAGCCGCCGGGCGGCCACGATCGCGCTGGTGTCCTGGTAGGGCGGGAAGAGGTAGAGCAGGGCGAGGTCGCGGGCGTGGCCGCGGTTGATCGCCGACCAGAACGCGCGTGATGGCATCTGCCGGGCGAGGGCGTCGGCGACCACCCGGGGGCGCTCGTCCGGATGATCGTCGAGATATCCGGTCGTGAAGGTGGTCTGCGCCCGGATGAGCCGGTCGACGACGGCCCGGGTCGTCGCGTTCGAGCGGGGCAGGGCGCTGAGCTCGAGGATGCAGTCCAGCCGCTCGGTGACGGCGAAGTCGTAGGTGTGCTCGCGGCGCGACAGGCTCCCCGAGCGCAGGGTCCGGTAGTACAGGGCGCCGCTCTCCGGGCCGACGACGTGGATCACGAACGGCGCAGCGGCATACAGGGCGGCGAGGAAGACGACGTCCTCTCCGCTGCGCAGCTCGGTGCGGTAGCGCACCCGGCGCGCCAGGTCGGTGGGAAGGAGCTTGCCGGCATGCAGGCTGAGCGCTGTCGACAGCTGCGGCGCGGACAGGGTGCGGCCGACATGGGGAAGGAGTCGCTCGTTGACGTAGTTGTCGAGCGACCCGTCGCAGCTGCCGGGCCGGCCGTCCTCGGGGGCGTCGCAGATCAGGACGGTCGGCACCACCCTCGGGCCGGCCGCGGCGAGGAGGCCCTGGAGGAATCCCGCGCTCACCCAGTCGTCGTCGTCGACGATCGTCACGTACGGCGCACGGGCTGCGTCGAGGCCGATGTTGCGGGCGTTCGCGGCCCCCGGCTCCTCGGTCACGATCAGGCGGATCGTGTGCTCGGGGTGCCGCTCCTGCAGCTCGCGGACGAGGTCGGGGGTCCGGCACGCGGGGCCGTTCTGGACGACCACGATCTCATAGCGGTCGGCGGCCAGCGTCTGGTCGACGAGCGCCGTCAGGCAGACGCCGATCCGGTCCTCGCCCCGATAGGTCGCGACCAGGACGGAGACGAGCGGTACGGCCTGTGTCACGCTGCGCACCTTCACCTTCACCTTCACCCTCATCCGCGCCGCAGCACGGAGGCGTGCTTCAGCAGGTCGTCGCGCAGGACGTGCTCGAAGCCGGTCAGGTCCTCGGCCAGCCAGCGCTCCACTGCCCGCAGGTCCGAGGGACGGATGACGTCGTCGGCGACGATCACGCATCGCTCGGCGAGCCGGTCGTGCAGCAGCGGGCCGGCCGGGTAGCGCGCGTCGGCGCCGGTCGTCTCCGGCGGACCGTCCACCAGGAGCAGACCGATCTCGCTGAGGTCCGCCAGCGCCGCCGGGTCGTACCAGCCGGTGTCGTGGCCCGCCAGCCCTGCGTCGGCCAGCGGCGCGAGCCGCACCTCCGCCCGATGGGCCAGACCGTTGCGCGCAAGCAGCTCTCGGGTGGCTTGGGCGTACTTCTCGCAGTGCTCCAGGGAGACGATCCGGCAGTCGATGTCGTACCTGTCGGCGGCCGCCGCGAAGTAGAGCGTGCTGATGCCACTGCCGGTCTCGACCACGCAGGTCGGGCGGCGCTCGATGAACAGGTCGAGGCAGAGGGCGAGCAGGTCGGGTGAGGCCGCCCAGCCGCCCATCGGTGGCACGAACGGCGGCCGCACCGTCGCGTCGAGGTGCATCAGGGCCTGGATCTGGCGCTGGGTGGCCAGGTGGGCCCGCGGGTCGTCGAGCCGCTTGCGCTCGCGGTCGACGGCGCGCTCGGTGGCGAGCTGACCGGCCAGCGTCGCGAGATACTCGCCCTGGACCTTGACGTCGGCCTGGGTCGCGAGCGCGGTCTCCCGGGACAGGCCATGGCGGGTGGTGGCCTGGGTCATCGCCCGCTGCAGGTGACGCAGCGTCCGCTCGCCGACGTCACCGTGGGCGCTCTGGGTGTGCTGGACGCGCAGCAGGGCGCGGACGGCGTAGGCGACACCGACGAGGGTGAGCGCCGCCATCGCGGCGATCCCGGTCAGCAGAGCGACGACCAGGGCACGGAAGCCCCCGAGGACGCCGATCAAGACCAGGGCGAGGGCTGCCACGAGGGCGACCAGGAGCAGGGCGCCGGCGGCCGAGCGCGCACGTCGTCCGAGCCGTACGCCACGGCGGTGCGGCGCGGTGGCCTGCGGTCGCTCCGCGGGCGTGGCGGCGCCATTCCCGGTGAGGGGTGCTGCCGTCGCGCTCGGCCAGTCCGCTGCCGCCTCCTCTCCGGGCGCGGTGGGGAGCGCGGCGAGGCTGAGCGGGAGGGCCTCCGCCGGCTGGCCCGCGCTGACCGTGAGGACCGGCGATCCGCCCGGGACACGGTGGATGTCGGTCACGACCCAGCCGGGAGCCGACGCGAGCCGACCGGCCACCGCGTCGCGGATCTCCTCGGAGGCGAGCTGGAGGTGCAGCTCGGTGATGTCGGGGCGGGTGCCGCTGAGGACCAGGTCGGCGATCTCCAGCTGCCGCGCGCCCCCGGCGAGGGCGAGGACCGGTGTGAGGTCGTCCAGGCTGAGGTCCGGGTACTGCTCGAAGCGGGCCGTGTCGAAGATGCGGGCGAAGACCTTGCTGGCCTCGTCGCGGGTGGGTCCGACGGCGACGGCGTCGCGGGTCTGGTTCACGGGGCTCCTTGATGGGCGGGCGGTCAACGCCAGAACCCGCGGGTGTCGACGAGGCCCTTGGCGGCCAGCACGGTGCGATCGACGGCGCGGAAGGCGTCGTGATCGACGAGGAGAGCGATCGTCCCGGCCGAGGCCATCGCCTCCTCGAGGCCGACCAGACGGACGTTGGCGAGGCCCGCCAGCGCCTGGGGCAGCGCGGTGACGTGGGGCTCGACCGCGAGGATCGTGCGGTCCGGGTCGGCGGCGGCCAGCTCGGCGACCACCTGGACGGCAGGGCTCTCGCGCATGTCGTCGATGTCGGCCTTGAACGCCAGGCCCAGGCAGGCGATCGTCTCGCCGGCACCGCTCACCTCGCGCAGCCGCCTGACGACGCCGGCGGGGCGGGCGTCGTTGGTCTCACGGGCGTGCCGGATGAGCAGGGCCTCCTCCGGTGCGGCGGCGACGATGAACCACGGGTCGACCGCGATGCAGTGGCCGCCGACGCCGGGGCCTGGGTTGAGCACGCTGACGCGCGGATGCCGGTTCGCCAGCCGGATGATCTCCCAGACGTCGAAGCCCAACCGGTCGCACACGTTCGACAGCTCGTTGGCGAAGGCGATGTTGACGTCACGGAAGGAGTTCTCGACGAGCTTGGCCATCTCGGCACTGGCGGCGTCGGTGAGCAGGATCTCGCCCTTGCAGAAGAGGGCGTAGAGCTCCGCGGCCCTGCTCGCGCAGGCGGGCGTCAGGCCTCCGACGACGCGGTCGTTGGTGATCAGCTCGAGCATGATCCTGCCGGGCAGAACGCGCTCGGGGCAGTGCGCCACGTGGATGTCGGGGCTCTCCGCATCGAGGTGCGGCATCCGCAGGTCGGGACGCTGGGCCGCGATCCACTCGCTGACCTTCAGGGTGGTGCCCGGCGGCGAGGTCGACTCGAGGATGACGACGTCGCCCGGCTGGAGCTGCGGCGCGACCGCCTCGGCGGCGGCCCGCACGTAGCTCAGGTCGGGCTGGTGGTCCGCACGGAACGGCGTGGGCACGGCCAGGATGTGCACGTCGGCCGGGCCGGCCGATGTGGCGGCGCTGAGGTATCCACTCTCGACCGCGCCGGCGACGGCGAGGTCGAGGTCGGGCTCGACGATCGGGACCCGGCCGGCGTTCACCGCCTCCACGGTCGCGAGGTTCACGTCGACGCCGTGCACCCGGACGCCCTGGGCGGCGACTATCGCGCCAGTAGGGAGCCCGATGTATCCGAGACCGATGACAGAGACACCGCGGGGAAACACGTCGCACTACTCCTGGTGTTGGGGGTGAAGTCGGGCAGGCGGGAGCCGATGCCGAGCAGCGCGGCCAGAGCGGCCACCGCCCGCGGACCGGCCGAGCCGTCGCCGTAGGGGTTCACGGCGGTGGCCATCTCGCGGTACGCGGCAGCGTCCTCGAGCAGATGCTGAGCACCGGCGCGGATCGTCGCCCGGTCGGTGCCGACGAGGCGGACGGTGCCGGCGTCGACCGCCTCGGGACGCTCGGTGTTCTCCCGCATCACCAGGACCGGCTTGCCGAGGCTCGGGGCCTCCTCCTGGACGCCGCCCGAGTCGGTGATGACCAGGTGGCAGGCCTGCATGGTGTGGCAGAACTCGTGGTAGTCGAGAGGCTCGGTCAGCAGCACGTTGGGCACATCCCCGAGGACGTCCGTCACGACCTCGCGCACGATCGGGTTGCGGTGCATCGGGACCGCGAAGGTGAGGTCCGAGTCGGCCTGGGCGACGTCGCGCAGGCCGAGCATCGCCTCGCGCATCGGCCCGCCCCACGACTCACGACGATGCGCCGTCACCAGGACGAAGCGGCGGCCGGAGGCGACCAGCCGCTCGACCTGGGGGTCGTGGAAGCGCGGCGCTGTGCGCAGCGCCTCCTGGAGTGCGTCGATGACGGTGTTGCCGGTGGTGGCGATGTTGGCGGTGCCGACGCCCTCCACGAGCAGGTTGTTGCGCGCCACGAGGGTCGGCGCGAGGTGGAGGCTGGCGATCGGCGCCAGGAGGCGCCGGTTGGCCTCCTCCGGGAACGGCGAGCTGATGTCGCGCGAGCGCAGCCCGGCCTCCAGGTGCACCACCGGGATGCCCCGGTAGAACGCGGCGAGGCCGGTGATGAAGGCGGTGCTGGTGTCGCCCTGCACCACGACGGCCTCGGGCCGCTCCTGCGCGAGCAGGTCGCTGACCCGGGTCAGGACGCGGCTGGAGAGCTCCGCCAGCGTGGCGCCGTGGGTCATGAGGTCGAGGTCGTGGTCGGGATCGATCGCGAAGAGCTCGTTGACCTGGTCGAGCATCTCGCGGTGCTGGCCGGTGACGATCACGATCGGATCGATCTCGGGATGCTGCCGCAGCCCCTGCACCAGGGGAGCCATCTTGATCGCTTCGGGCCGGGTCCCGTAGACGACCGCTACGCGTCGTGTCCGTCGACTCATGTCGGGGACCCAACCAGTGAGGCTTGTCCGGTTGGGTGGGGCAACATGAACGGCGAGTGAGGAGTCGGTGGCGGGGCGGTCCGGCCGGGCGCATCGCGACCGCGCTCGTGCGACAGTCGGACGGTGGCTGGATCCTTCCCCGACCCGACGTCGCAGCGAGCCGCGTCGTGGTTCCGTTGGTCCCGTGTGCGACGCGCACTGAGCCGACGAGCTGACTGGGCGCCCGCGTACGGACCGGCTTCGGGACGGGATCCGGGAGTTGACCCGGTGCAGCGACTCGCCGCCGCCGTCACCGCTCAGCGACGCCTCGTCGTGGCGACGATCGTCGACGCCCGCACTCAGGCTGCATTCGACCGCGAGTGCGACATCGTCGTGCTCGCGCCGCGCGGCTGGCGGCGCGCGCTCAGGCGGGTCGTGCCCGATCTCCTTCTGTTGGGTGCGCCGAGCGCGGATGCGCCGGCCTGGCACAGCGAGCTCCCCGGCGTGGTGGCCTGGGCGCAGCAGCGCTGCGTGCCCACCGTCTACTGGAGCACCATGGCCGGGGGTGGACACGGTCGCGATCTCGAGGTCGCGCGCCTCGTCGACCACGTCTTCACGATCGATCTGGCCAGCATCCCGCGCTATGTCCTCGCGCTCGGACATCGGCGGGTCCATGTCCTGCCGCACGCCGCAGACCCGGCGCTCACCCGATCCGAGCAGGGCGAGGTGGCCGACGACGTCGAGGTGCTGACGGCCGATGTCTTCGATCGTGGTGCCTCGCAGACCGCCGTCGACCCGCGCGTCTTCGACCTGGTCGCGCGCGGGACGTCGGTGATCTCCGGATTCTCGCCGAGCATCCGGACGCTCTTCGGAGACCTGATCGTCGCGAGCGACTCCGCGGAGGTCGTGGAGCGTGCCCGCCACGCGATCTCGGCTGATCGCGAGGCGACCCGGCGACGGCGGGCCGAGGGCGTCCGGCACGTGCGCGCCCAGCACACCTACGCCGCGCGCTTGCGACGGATGGCCGCCACCGTCGCCGGAACCGATCCGGCCGCCTCCGAGGACCCGGTCGCGGCACAGGGCAGGCCCGGCCCGACGACCCGGGCCGGGGCGTCGATCGCCGCGCTCGTCGCCGCCGAGCCGGGCGGCGCGGCGTGGTCCGTGCCGTACGAGCACTATCCGCCGAGCCTGCGCAGGCAGGATCCGGATCGACGCTTCGTCACCCGGCCGGGCGACGACGGCATCGAGATCGAGTGGTCCTTCGCGCATCCGGCACCGCGGTGGCGCTGGTTCAGCGAGCCGATCTCGGTCGCGGCGTTCGCGAACGGCGTCGTCTTCGTCCGGATGGACGCCACCGGCCCCGCCGACCGGGTCGGGTTCAACCTCGCCTGGCGCGACGCGGCGGGTGTGCGCTTCGGCCTCAGGCCCTACCAGCTCAACCGGCTGGTGCGTGCCCCGATCCCGCCGCAGGCTCGAGAGCTCGAGCTCTCGCTGCGTCTGCATCGCAGCGGCACGGCTCTCGTCCGCTCGATCTCACTCGGCGATGCCGACCCCGACCCGGGCCTGGTCCTCGACGGCTGGGCCAAGCGCGTGCTGATCGTCACCAACGTCTACCCGAGCTACGAGAGCCTCTACCAGAACGGCTTCGTCCACAGCCGGGTCCAGGGCTATCGCGCCAGGGGCGTCGACGCCGACGTGTTCGTGATGACGCCCGGGGAGCGGCATCGCGAGTTCCACGGCGTCGACGTGCTCTCCGGGGACGCCGACACGCTGCGTGAGCTGCTCGCGTCCGGCCGCTATGAGCAGGTGCTGGTGCACTTCCTGCGCCGGGAGATGTGGCAGGAGCTGCGACCCGTCCTCGACCGGATCGCGGTCACGATCTGGGTGCACGGCTTCGAGATCCAGGCATGGTGGCGACGGGCCTTCCTGCATGCCGGCACCGACGAGCAGGCGCAGGCGGTGGCCGCGAGCGATGCCCGGATGGCGCTGTGGCGCGAGGTCGGCGAGGTCGGCGACCTCGTCCGGCTCGTGTTCGTCTCCCATGCCTTCCGGGCGGAGGTGGCCGAGGACCAGCAGCAGCACGGGTTCGGGCTCGACGACCGGGTCATCGAGATCATCCCCAACCCGATCGACACCGATCTCTTCTCGTACCGGCCCAAGAGCGTCGCCCAGCGGACCAGGATCTTGATGATCAGACCCTTCGCGAGCCTGGTCTACGCACAGGATCTCGCCGTGGCGGCGATCGGGATCCTCGCGCGCGAGCCGTGGTTCGCCGAGCTCGAGTTCCGCATCGTCGGCGACGGACCGCTCTTCGACGAGGTCACCGCTCCGTTGCGCGCCTACCCCAACGTCATCCTGGAGCGACGCTTCCTCAGCCATCGCGAGATCGCCGAACGGCATCAGGAGTACGGCGTCTTCCTCGTGCCGACCCGCGCCGACTCCCAGGGCGTGTCGCGTGACGAGGCGATGTCCTCGGGCCTGGTGCCGGTGACCAACGACATCGCCACGATCAGGGAGTTCCTCAGCGAAGCCGAGGGCTACCTGGCGCCCGAGGGCGACGCGACCGGCCTCGCCGACGCGATCCGCGACCTCTACCTGCACCCGGAGCGGTTCGCGGCGAAGTCCCGGGCCGCGGCCGAGCGGATCCGGCGCACGGTCGCCAGCGACGTCGTCATCCCCGCCGAGATGGCACTCTTCGACCGCGCGCCCGCCCGCTGATCGGCCGGATCGCGCGGCGAGCCTCAGAGCGGCAGCCCGAGGTCGCGCAGCTGCGTGCGGAGGCTCCCCGCGTCGGTGAACAGGATGCCGCGCATCCCGAGCGCGGTGGCGGCGTCGACGTTGACCTGGCGGTCGTCGATGAAGACCAGCTGCTCGGCCGGCAGGCCGCTGCGCTCGATGGCGAGGTGGTAGATCGCCGGGTCGGGCTTGGCGAGCTGCTCGGTGCCCGAGACCACGATGTCGTCGAAGAGAGCGAGGAAGTCGAACATCTGCGGTGCGTGGTCGTGGAAGAGCTCGTCGGACCAGTTCGTCAGGCCCAGCAGCGGCACCCCGGCGGCGTGCAGGTCGCGCAGCACCTGCGGGGTGCCGGGGATCTCGCCGACCAGCGCTGCGGCGAAGTGGTCGCGGTAGGCGCGGCCGTGGGGGAGGAGGTGGGGGTGGGTCCGCTCGAGCTCGGCGAGTGCGTCGTCCCACGTACGGCCGGCGTCCTGGGCGTGGTTCCAGGTGTCGAAGTCGAACTCGGCGAAGAACCGCCGGGCCTCGTCCTCACCGACGCCGGCGACCACGGCCGGGACGGGATCCCAGTCGATCAGGACCCCGCCGAAATCGAACACGACCCCGAGCACGGGCGTGCTCGGGGTCGTGTCGTGGTGCTCCATGGCGATCGTCAGGCCCAGCGCTCGGAGGCCGGGACGAAGTCGAGCGTCCGCGCACCCGTGTAGATCTGCTTCGGACGGGCGATCTTCTGCTCCTTGTCCGTGGTCAGCTCCAGCCACTGGGCCAGCCAGCCCGGCGTGCGGCCGATCGCGAACAGGACGGTGAAGAACTCCGGCGGGAACTGCAGCGCCTCGTAGATGAGGCCCGAGTAGAAGTCCACGTTGGGGTAGAGCTTGCGCTTGATGAAGTACTCGTCCTCGAGCGCGATCTTCTCCAGCTCCTTGGCCACGGCCAGGAGCGGGTTGACCCCGGTGACCTCGAAGACGTCGTCGCACGCCTTCTTGATGATCTTGGCGCGCGGGTCGAAGTTCTTGTAGACCCGGTGACCGAAGCCCATCAGCCGCTCGTTGCCGGCCTTGACGCCCTCGATGAACGCCGGGATGTTCTCCACGGTGCCGATCCGCTTGAGCATCCGCAGGACGGCCTCGTTGGCACCACCGTGCAGCGGCCCGTAGAGGGCGCCGACGCCGGCCGAGACGGCGGAGTACGGGTCGACCTGCGTCGAGCCGACGGCGCGCACCGCGTTGGCCGAGGCGTTCTGCTCGTGGTCGGCGTGCAGGATGAAGAGCGTGTCCAGCGCCTTGACGATCCGCTCGTCGGCGACGTAGTTCGGCTCGCTCATCTTGAAGAGCATCGAGAGGAAGTTGGCGGTGTAGGACAATTCGTTGTCCGGGTAGACGTACGGCTTGCCCTGCGCGTGCCGGAACGACCAGGCGCCCAGCGTCGGCATCTTGGCGATCATGCGCACGACCTGCAGGTGCCGGTTGTCGGCGTCCTGGATCAGCCCCGCGTCGGGGTAGAACGTCGACATCGCGCCGACCGAGGCCATCAGCATCCCCATCGGGTGCGCGTCGTACCGGAACCCCTGCATGAAGCCCTTGATGTTCTCATGCACGAAGGTGTGGTACGTGATCGCGTGCACCCACTTGTCGAACTGCTCCTTGGTGGGCAGCTCGCCGAAGACGAGGAGGTACGCGACCTCGAGGAAGCTCGACTTCTCGGCGAGCTGCTCGATCGGGTACCCGCGGTACTCGAGGATGCCCTTGTCGCCATCGATGAAGGTGATGGCGGAGCGGCAGGAAGCGGTGTTGACGAACCCGGGGTCGTAGACGGCCAGGCCGGGTGCGTCATCGGCGGCCTTGATCTGTCCGATGTCAGCGGCGCGGATGGTGCCGTCGAGGATCGGAACGTCGTACTCAATCCCGGTGCGGTTGTCACGCACGGTGAGAGAATCAGTCACGGTAGGCAACGGTAACCTCCCCTCTTCGTTTTGACCGCCTCGGGGTGTCCCCGTAGCCTTGAGCAGTCTCGATTCCTGCCGCTCCCGCGAGGGGGCAGCCCGGTCCTGCGCCAGCGATGGCGCAGGGGAGCCGGCCGTGTTCGTCAGATTCGAGGCGAAGCATCAACCTCCGCCGGCATCCGCTGCGGAGGCCGAAACGAACGAAGAGGCACTTCCGTGCGCACTTACGCTCCCAAGCCCGGCGACATCGAGCGCGCCTGGCACGTGATCGACGCGACCGACGTCCGGCTTGGCCGTCTGTCCGTCCAGGTCGCGAACCTGCTCCGTGGCAAGCACAAGGCGATCTACGCCCCCAACGCCGACACCGGCGACTTCGTCATCGTCATCAACGCCGAGAAGGTCTCCCTCTCCGGCGACAAGGCGAAGACCAAGATCGCCTACCGTCACTCGGGCTACCCGGGTGGTCTGACCGCGACCCCGATCGGCGAGATCCTCGAGAAGGACGCTCGCAAGGCGATCGAGAAGGCCGTCTGGGGCATGCTGCCGAAGAACAAGCTCGGCCGCCAGCAGATCAAGAAGCTCAAGGTGTATTCGGGTCCGACCCACCCGCACCAGGCCCAGCAGGCCGTTCCGTTCGAGATCAAGCAGATCGCCCAGTGAGCCAGGAGAACACCGATATGACTGAGAACGCTGCTGTCTCGGCCGAGGTCGAGGAGACCTTCGAGACCAACGCCGAGGGCGTTGCGTACACCTCCGAGTCCGAGGCGTCGGTCGACACCCCGGCTCGCCCGGCGACCATCGCCCCGGCGCGCGCCACCGGCCGCCGCAAGGAGGCCGTCGCCCGCGTCCGCATCGTCCCGGGCACCGGCCAGTGGACGATCAACGGCCGCGCCTTCGAGGACTACTTCCCGAACGCGCTGCACCGCCAGGTCGCCAGCGAGCCGTTCGCCGCTCTGCAGCTCGAGGGCCGCTTCGACGTCATCGCCCGCATCCACGGCGGCGGCATCACCGGCCAGGCCGGCGCGCTGCGTCTCGGTGTGGCCCGCTCGCTCAACGACGTTGACGCCGAGGGCTACCGCGCGACCCTGAAGAAGGCCGGTCTGCTGACCCGCGACGCCCGCGTCGTGGAGCGCAAGAAGGCCGGTCTCAAGAAGGCCCGCAAGGCCTCGCAGTTCAGCAAGCGCTGATCTGGCATTCTGCCTTCTATGGCTCGCCTCTTTGGCACGGACGGGGTCCGGGGCCTGGCGAACGGTGAGATTCTCACCGCTTCGCTGGCCCTGGACCTCGCTGTTTCTGCAGCACAGGTCCTGATCCGACACGACGACCACCTCGTCGAGCACGAGAGCGGTCGCCCGCTCGCCGTGGTCGGCCGGGATCCCCGGGTCAGCGGCCAGTTCCTCCAGTCGGCCGTGATGGCCGGTCTGGCGTCGGCCGGCGTCGACGTGATCGACCTCGGCGTCATCCCGACCCCGGGCATCGCCTACCTCACCGACGCGCTCGACGCCGACCTCGGCGTCGTCATCACCGCGTCCCACAACCCGATGCCGGACAACGGCATCAAGTTCCTCCAGCGCGGCGGCGTCAAGCTCGACGACGCCCTGGAGGACGAGATCGAGGCCCGCCTCGGCCAGGCGGGGCATCGCCCCACCGGCGACGCGATCGGCCGGATCAGCCGCAGCTCGGATGCGCCCCAGCGCTACATCGAGCACCTCAACCGCACCCTGCGCAAGCCGCTCGCCGGCCTCACCGTGGTCGTCGACTGCGCCCAGGGAGCCTCGTCGGTCACCGGACCGCGCGCCCTCGAGGCGGCGGGCGCGACCGTGATCGCGATCCACAACACCCCGACCGGCCTCGACATCAACGAGGCGTGCGGCGCGACCCATGTCGAGTCGCTGCAGCGTGCCGTCGTCGAGCACGGTGCCGACTGCGGCTTCGCGTTCGACGGCGACGCCGACCGCTGCCTCGGCGTCGACAGCGAGGGGAACCTCGTCGACGGCGACCAGCTGATCGCGATCATGGCCCTCTCGCTGCAGGAGCGGGGCGAGCTGACCGACGACACCGTCGTGGTCACCGTGATGAGCAACCTCGGCTTCGTGCGGGCGATGGCCGACGCGGGCATCAAGGTGCTCCAGACCGCCGTCGGTGACCGCTACGTCACCGAGACCATGCGCGCCGGCGGCTACGCCGTCGGTGGCGAGCAGTCCGGTCACATCATCCTCAGCGCCCACGCCACCACCGGCGACGGCACGCTGACAGCCCTGCAGGTCCTGCAGCGGATGATCGAGACCGGCAAGTCGCTCGCCGAGCTTGCCGCGGTGATGAAGCGCTTCCCGCAGGTGCTGGTCAACGTCCCGGGCGTCGACAAGAGCCGGACCAACGACCCGGAGCTGCTCGCGGCGGTCGAGACCGAGCAGGCCGCGCTGGGCGACGCCGGCCGGATCCTGCTGCGCGCGTCCGGCACCGAAGCGCTGGTGCGGGTGATGGTCGAGGCCGAGACCCAGGACGGCGCCCAGGCGGTCGCCGACCGGCTCGCCACCGTCGTACGGGAGCGGCTGGCCCTCTAGCCAGTCGCGGCCCGGGCCGGGCAGGGTGGCGCCGTGCGGCGTCTCGTCGGAGTGCTCGGGATCCTCGCGGTGCTGAGCGTGCTCGGTGCCGCGGCGACCGCCACCCTTCACGGCCGAGCGGACCGGACCTCCTCCGCGCCCCGGTGGCTGCGGGCGTACGGCGTGGAGGTCGCGGTGCCGGCCGCGCGCTGGCGGCTCGCGGGCGCCTCCGAGGCGATCACGTACGGCCCGGGTGCGACGGTGCGCGCCCCGGCGGTGCTCGATGAGGGCTTCTGCCCGTCATCGGACAGCAGCAGCCGGGCGTTCGTCGGCCTGCTGCCGCCGGTGGAGGGCGACGTCGAGGACGTCGTCACGCGGGCCGGCGTCGCCTGGGCACAGCGGATCGCGGGCCGGATGCCCGACCATGTCGAGATCGCTTCCTCGCCGTACCGCATCGAGGTCCCGGTGAAGGCGGGGCCGTGCAGTCCGACCACGGTCAGCATCACCGCGGTCGGGGAGCAGACGCCCGACGGCGTGGTCACCCTCCTCCTGGTCCGTGACGTCGGCGAGCCCGACGATCTCTCAGCGGCGGACGCGGAGGAGATCGTTCAGAGCTTGCGCAGCCGCACGTAGCGCACCGAGTGGTCGCGGTCCTTGCGCATCACCAGCGTGGCCCGTGAGCGGGTCGGCAGGACGTTCTCGATCAGGTTGGGGCCGTTGATCGTCTCCCAGATCCTGGTGGCCTCGGCGATGGCCTCCTCGTGGGTGAGGGAGGCGTACTTCGCGAAGTAGGACGACGGGTCGCGGAACGCCGTCTCGCGCAGTCGCAGGAACCGCTGGACGTACCACTCCTGGATGCAGGAGGTGCCGGCGTCGACGTAGACGGAGAAGTCGAAGAAGTCCGACAGGCCGAGGCCGGTGCGGCCGTCCTCGCGCGCCCGGGCGGGCTGCAGGACGTTGAGGCCCTCGATGATCACGATGTCGGGCCGCTTGACGGTGACCCGCTCGTCGGGGACCACGTCATAGACGAGGTGGGAGTAGGTCGGTGCCTCGACCTCCTCCTTGCCGGACTTGATGTCGACGACGAACTTGAGCAGCGCGCGCCGGTCGTACGACTCCGGGAAGCCCTTGCGCTGCATCAGCCCGCGCCGCTCGAGCTCGGCGTTGGGGTAGAGGAAGCCGTCGGTGGTCACCAGTGCGACGTTGGGGTGCTCGGGCCAGTGCGCGAGCATCTGCTGGAGCACGCGCGCGGTGGTCGACTTGCCGACCGCGACGGAGCCGGCGAGCCCGATCACGAAGGGCGTACGGGCGGGGATGTCGCGCCCCAGGAAGCTCTCCTGGGCCCGGTGCAGTCGTCCGGCCGCCTCGACGCGCAGGCTCAGCAGCCGCGACAGCGGGAGGTAGACCTCCTGGACCTCGCGCAGGTTGATGGAGTCGCCGAGACCCTGCAGCCGGGCGATCTCCTCGGCGGTCAGCGGGTTGCGGGTCTCCTGGGCGAGTGCCGCCCAGGTCTCGCGGTCCAGCTCGAGATAGGGGGAGGCCTCCTGCGCCCCGCCGTGCGGCGCGACGCCCGAGTGCCCATGGCTCGACATGGCGACGATTGTGGCAGGACGCGCCGATCCCGGTGAGGGGGGTCCACCCCGCAGGCGCACCGAGCCCGCCCGGCCCCGCGCTCGCGGCAGCCACCGGCCTCGTTCCTCCGCCGTGCTGTCGCTCGCCCGGTCGCATAGACTCCGGCCTCATGTGCGGGATCGTGGGATACGTCGGCGACAAGCAGGCGCAGGGTGTGGTCATCGAGGGCCTGCGGCGCCTGGAGTACCGCGGGTACGACTCCGCCGGCGTCGCCCTCGTGCACGACGGTGCGATCGCCAGCGACAAGAAGTCCGGCAAGCTCGCGAACCTCGAGAAGGCGATCCAGGAGCAGCCGCTGCCGGCGTCCACGACCGGCATCGGCCACACCCGATGGGCCACGCACGGCGCGCCGACCGACCGCAACGCCCACCCCCACCTCGGACAGCGCAAGCGGCTCGCGCTGGTGCACAACGGCATCATCGAGAACTACGCCGAGATCCGCGCCGAGCTCGAGGCCGAGGGCCACGAGCTGCTTTCGGAGACCGACACCGAGGTCGCTGCCCACCTGATCGAGCGCGAGCTGGTCAAGGGCGTCGACCTCACCAGCGCGATGCAGGCCGCGTGCCGCCGGATGGAGGGCGCCTTCACGCTGGTCGCGATCGACGCCCAGGACCCCGACCGGGTCGTCGCCGCCCGCCTCAACAGCCCGCTCGTCGTCGGCCTCGGCGAGGGCGAGAACTTCCTCGGCTCCGACGTCGCCGCCTTCATCGAGCACACCCGCGAGGCGATGGAGCTGGGCCAGGCGCAGGTCGTCACGATCACCCGCGACGGCGTCGAGGTCACCAACTTCGACGGCAGCCCGGCCGAGGGCACGCGCTACCACGTCGACTGGGACCTCTCCGCGGCGGAGAAGGACGGTCACGACTGGTTCATGCGCAAGGAGATCTTCGAGCAGCCGCGCGCGGTCGCGGACTCGCTGCTCGGGCGCCGGGACGCGTCCGGCCGCCTCCAGCTCGACGAGGTCCGCCTCTCGGATGAGGACCTGCGCGACATCGACAAGGTCATCGTGATCGCCTGTGGCACGTCGTTCTACGCGGGCATGGTCGCCAAGTACGCCCTCGAGCACTGGTGCCGCATCCCGGTCGAGGTCGAGCTCGCCTCCGAGTTCCGCTACCGAGACCCGATCCTGACCCAGCGCACCCTCGTCGTCGCGATCTCCCAGTCCGGCGAGACCGCCGACACCCTCCAGGCGATCCGGCACGCCCGCTCGCAGGGCTCCAAGGTGCTCGCGATCTGCAACACCAACGGCTCCACGATCCCGCGCGAGTCCGACGCGGTGATCTACACCCACGCCGGGCCGGAGATCGGCGTCGCCTCGACCAAGGGCTTCCTGACCCAGCTGGTGGCCTGCTACCTGCTCGGCCTGTACTTCGCCCAGATCAAGGGCACCCGCTACGGCGACGAGATCAGCGAGGTGATGGACCAGCTCGAGCAGATGCCGGCCCATATCGAGACGGTGCTGGCCCGCGCCGACGAGGTCTACGCGATGGCCAAGCAGTTCCTCGGCACGCCGTCGGTCCTCTTCCTGGGCCGCCACGCCGGCTACCCGGTGGCACTCGAGGGCGCGCTCAAGCTCAAGGAGCTGGCCTACATCCACGCCGAGGGCTTCGCCGCGGGCGAGCTCAAGCACGGCCCGATCGCGCTGGTCGCCGACGGTCTCCCGATCTGGTGCGTCGTGCCGCCCCGCGGTCGCGACCACCTGCACGAGAAGATGATCTCCGGCATCCAGGAGGTCCGCGCCCGCGGTGCCCGGACGATCTGCCTGGCCGAGGACGGCGACGGCGCGATCGCGCCGTACGCCGACATCCTCATCCGCCTGCCGAAGGTGCCGGTGCTGCTGCAGCCGCTCGTCGCGACGGTCCCGCTGCAGCTCTTCGCCTGCGAGCTGGCCACCCAGATGGGTCACGACGTCGACATGCCGCGCAACCTGGCCAAGTCCGTCACCGTCGAGTGATGCGCGACTCGGCCCTCCCGCACGGTCGAGATGGCCGTCCGGCACGGTCGAGGCGGCCGTGAGCGTCATCGGGATCGGCGTCGACGTCTGCGACATCGAGCGGTTCGCCGCGTCGCTGGAGCGTACGCCCGGCCTCGCCGAGAGGCTCTTCGTGGGCGACGAGATCGGTCGTACGCCCTCCTCGCTGGCGGCCCGCTTCGCCGCGAAGGAGGCGCTCGCCAAGGCGCTGGGCGCGCCGGCGGGTCTGGCCTGGCACGACGCCGAGGTCGTCTCCGAGCCCTCGGGCCGCCCGCGCCTCGTGCTCCGCGGCACGGTCGCCGAGGCCGCATCGACGCGGGGTGTGGCCTCGGTGCACCTCTCGCTGTCGCACGACGGGGGAGTGGCGACGGCGATGGTGGTCCTGGAGGGCTGAGGGCCGGTCGGTCCGACCGACCAGCACGGCCGAGCCGCGAGGACCATCTGCCAGTCTGGGTCCGTGAGCCACACCTACGCCCAGCTGGAGACCGAGCGGCGCTTCCTCGTCCGGGCGGTTCCTGCGGGCGTCGTCCGGGTCTCCGAGATCGTCGACCGCTACCTCGACGGCACCCGGCTGCGGCTGCGTGAGATGAGCTCCGGCGGCGACACCGTGCGCAAACTCGGCCACAAGGTCCGGGCCGGCGCGGGGCCCGAGGTGATCGCGCACACCTCGCTCTACCTCGACGACGCGGAGTGGGCGCTGCTCGAGACCCTGCCGGCACACACGCTGCGCAAGCGCCGCCACCACGTCGAGCGCGGCGGGCTCGCGCTGGCGGTGGACGAGTTCGAGGACGGCACGCTCGTCGCGGAGCTCGACGGCGGCACCGAACGCCCCGCCGACCCGCCTCCCTGGCTCGACGTCGTCCGCGAGGTCACCCTCGACGAGGCCTTCACCGGGGGCGGGCGCGCCGCCCGGGTGGCGTCGTGAGGTCGGCGCACACCGTCGAGCAGGTCCGCGCCGCCGAGGCGGAGCTCCTGGCCCGGCTCCCGGAGGGCGCCCTGATGCTGCGGGCCGCGACCGGCCTGGCGTACGCGATCGAGGAGCTCCTCGGAGGCGCCTATGGCCGCCGCGTCGTCCTGCTCGTCGGACCGGGCGACAACGGCGGTGACGCGCTGTACGCCGGCGCGCACCTGGCCCGGCGCGGCGCCTCCGTCGAGGCCTGGATCCTGCTCGGGCGCGCCCACGAGGCAGGGCTCGCGGCGCTCCGTACGGCCGGCGGACGGATCCGTCCGCCGCGGCCGCTCTCCGCGGGGTCGGCCGACGTGGTCGTCGACGGCATCCTCGGCATCGGCGGGCGTCCCGGGCTGCCGGCGGAGGTCGCCGAGGCGGTCATCCCGATCCACCGGTCGATCCCGTTCGTGGCGGTCGACCTGCCCAGCGGCCTGGACTGCGACACCGGCGAGCGCCGCGGGATGGCGCTGCAGGCCGACCTGACCGTCACCTTCGGCACCCACAAGATCGCCCACCTCGCCGATCCGGCCGCGCTGGACTGCGGCGTGGTCGAGCTGGTCGACCTCGGTCTGTCGCTCCCCGACGCGGCGGTCGAGAGCCTGCAGGCCGCCGACGTCGCCCGCATGCTGCCGCGCCCGACCCCGGCGTCGCACAAGTACACCCGTGGCGTCGTCGGCGTGCGCGCCGGCAGCGGGCGCTACCCGGGCGCCGCGCTGCTCGCCGTCGGCGGGGCGAGCGCCGGCGTCGCCGGGATGGTCCGCTACGTCGGCTCCGCCGCCGACCGGGTGAAGGCCGCCCATCCCGAGGTCGTCGGCGCCGGGAGGGTGCAGGCCTGGGTGGTCGGATCGGGCACCGACACCGACGCCGAGCAGCACCTGCGCGAAGCGCTCGGCGACGACGTGCCGGTCGTGATCGACGCCGACGCGCTGGGGCAGCTCGGCGCGGATCGGGGCAGGCTCGATGTCCGAGGGTGCGTCCTGACGCCGCACGCCGGTGAGCTGTCCGCGATGCTCCAGGGCGAGCGCACGGAGGTCGAGGCCCGTCCGCTGCACTTCGCCCGCGAGGCGGCCGCGACCTACGGCGCCGTCGTGCTGCTCAAGGGGCGCCGCACCGTCATCGCCACCCCCGACGGCCGCATCCGGATCAACACCACCGGCACCCCGTACCTCGCCACCGCGGGAGCGGGCGACGTGCTCGCCGGCCTCATCGGCTCGTTGCTGGCGGCGGGCCTCAGCCCACTCGACGCGGCCAGCGCCGGAGCCTGGCTGCACGGCTCCGCCGCCACCCTCGCCTCCGACGGAGGCCCGATCGTGGCGGGCGACGTCGCCCGCCACCTGCCTGCGGCGATCCGCGCCCTGACTGGGTCCGTCGGCGGGGGAATGAAAGACTGACGCCATGACCCGGGCCGAGATCGTCGTCGACCTCGCCGCGATCCGCCACAACGTCGCCACGCTCAAGGCGATGGCCGGGGTCGCGATGATGACGGTCGTCAAGGCGGACGGGTACGGCCACGGCATGGTCGAGTCCGCGCGTGCGGCCCGCGAGGCCGGCGCCGACTGGCTCGGCGTGGCCACCGTCGACGAGGCGCTCGCGCTGCGCGCGGCCGGGGACACCGGCCGGGTGCTCTGCTGGCTGACCGTGCCCGCCGACGACCTGGCCCCCGCCCTGGCCCAGGGCATCGACGTCACCGCCTACACCGTGGCCGAGCTCGACCGGATCGCCGAGGCGGCCACCCGCGCCGGCGACGGCGCGACGCCCCGCGTGCAGCTCAAGGTCGACACCGGCCTCTCCCGTGGGGGCGCCACCCTCGCCGAGTGGCCCGACGTGGTGGCCCGCGCGCGCGTCGGCGAGCAGGCCGGCACCTGGAGGGTCACCGGAGTCTGGTCCCACTTCGCCAGCAGCGAGGTGCCCGAGGACCCGGCCAACGCCGAGCAGGAGAAGGTCTTCGAGGAGGCCCTCGCCGTCGCCACCGAGGCCGGCCTGAGGCCGGAGGTACGCCACCTGGCCAACTCCGCCGCAGCCATCCTGCGCCCGAGCAGCCGCTATGACCTGGTCCGTTGCGGCATCGCGTCGTACGGCCTCGACCCGGCCCCGGGCCGACACGACGTCGGCCTGGTCCCGGCGATGACCCTGCGCGCCGAGCTGGCGCTGGTGAAGCACGTCGACGCCGGCGCCGCGGTGTCGTACGGACGGCGCTGGACGGCCGCGGAGGCGACCACCCTGGGGCTGGTCCCGGTCGGCTACGCCGAGGGCATCGCTCGTCGCTCGTCGCCCGGCGCGGAGGTCCTGGTCGCCGGCTCACGCCGGCCGATCCGCGGCGCGATCTGCATGGACCAGTTCGTGGTCGACCTCGGCGGCGACACCCCGGAGCCGGGCAGCGAGGTGCTGCTGTGGGGCCCGGGGACCCAGGGGGAGCCGACCGCCGAGGAGTGGGCGCAGGTGATCGGCACGATCAGCTACGAGATCGTGACCCGACTCGGAGGCCGGCTGAGCCGCCGGCACATCGACAGCGAGGTAACCGCGTGAGCATGACCAAGAAGATCGCGGCGATCGCCGCCGGAGCGGCCGGGGCGGCTGCGGTCGGTGGTGTCCTCGACGTGAGCCGTCGCCGCCGCCAGCTCGTCTCGCGTCGCACCAGCGCCAAGAAGACGGTCTTCGGCTCGCTCAACACCTCACCGCACCACGTCATCACCGAGGACGGCGTCGACCTCCACGTCGAGATCGACGAGGCGGGTCCCGAGGGCTCCCCGCTGACGCTGGTCTTCGTGCACGGCTACACGCTCAACCTGGACTGTTGGCACTTCCAGCGCGCCGCCTACCGGGGCCTGGTCCGCAGCGTCTACTACGACCAGCGCTCGCACGGCCGCAGCGGCCGCTCGACCCGCGAGAACGCGACCATCGACCAGCTCGGCCACGACCTGCTCCAGGTGCTCGACGCGTTCGTCCCCGAGGGCCCGATCGTCCTGGTCGGCCACTCGATGGGCGGCATGACGATCGTCGCGCTCGCCGAGCAGCACCCCGAGCTCTTCAAGCCGCGCAGCCAGGGCGGCCGGATCGTCGGCGCGGCGCTGATCTCGACGACCGCCGGCGGCCTCGACCCGGCCCGCGTCCTGATGCCGATGATCCCGGCCAAGGTCGGCGCCGGGCTCGCCGACGGCGCCGTCAGGACGCTCGCGCGCGGCCACAAGGCCGTCGACGGCGTGCGCCGCGTCGGCGCCACCTTCGCCAGCGTCGTCACCGACGCCTTCGCCTTCGGCGACGAGGTGCCCGAGGGCTACGTCTCCTACGTCAACGACATGATCGCGATGACGCCGTTCCAGGTCGTCGCGCAGTTCTTCTCCGGCTTCCGGGACATGGACAAGTTCGAGTACGTCGGCATCCTCGGCGCCATCCCGACCACCATCGTGTGCGGCACGGAGGACCGGCTCACCGCGATCGGTCACAGCCGCAAGCTGCACAGCCGCATCCCCGGATCCACGCTGGTGGAGTGTCCTCGGGCCGGCCACATGGTCATCATGGAGCGTCACGGTCAGGTCAACGCCGCGCTCGACCAGCTTCTCGCCGAGGCGGAGCAGGCGTGAACCACCACCTCGACGTCAAGGTCGACGTACGCCGGGTCGGCTCCGAGGCCGCCGCCGACGTCCTGCGCATCGTGCTGGCCGCGTTCTCGGTCCGTCCGCCGCTCGACCCGCCCGCGGACGCGCTGCACGAGACCGTCGCGTCGATCGGCATCCAGCTCGTCGAGGGCGGCGGGCTGATCGCCTCGGTCGACGGTGAGCCGGTCGGCACGCTGATCCTCGACCCCGTCGGCCGTACGGTCTTCCTGCGCCGCTTCGCCGTCCTTCCCGACCGCCAGGGGCATGGCATCGCGCACGCGATGATCGACGCCGCGGTCGCCGCCTCCGAGGGGTTCGAGGACCTCACGGTCGTGGCCCGGGAGGAGCTGCCCCGCACGGTCCGCTTCTGGCAGCGTGCCGGCTTCCGCGAGATCGCCCGCCGCTCGCCGTACGTCGAGATGCGCCGCCCCCTGCGCACCCACGTCGAGGAGGTCGACGACGCCGACGAGATGCGTGCCCTCGGCCGTGCCCTGGCCAGGCAGCTGCGGCCCGGCGACCTGCTGGTGCTCAGTGGCGAGCTCGGCGCCGGCAAGACCACCTTCACCCAGGGGCTCGGCGAGGGGCTGGGTGTGCGCGGCGGTGTCACCTCGCCGACCTTCGTGATCGCCCGGGTGCACCCGAGCGAGGTCGACGGCCCCGACCTCGTGCACGTCGACGCCTACCGCCTCGGTGGCATGGCCGAGCTCGACGACCTCGACCTCGACACCGATCTGGAGGACGCCGTGACGGTGGTCGAGTGGGGGACCGGGCTGGCCGAGGGGCTCGCCGAGTCCCGCCTCGAGGTCCGGATCGTGCGGGCGCTCACCGTCGAGGAGCTCGACGGCGACGAGGACCCGCGCCGCGTCGAGATCACCCCGGTCGGCCCGCGCTGGCACGACCTGTCGTTCGACGACCTGACGGGAGCATCATCGTGACCCTGCTGCTGGCCTTCGACACCGCGACCCCACAGGTCAGCGTCGCCCTCCACGACGGTGAGGAGGTGATCGCCGAGCTCATCTCCGATCGTGCGATGAAGCACGGCGAGCAGCTCGCGCCCCTCATCGCCGAGGCGCTCACCCGGGCGGGCGCCGTCCGTCAGGACCTGACCGCGATCGCCGTCGGCGCGGGACCGGGCCCGTTCACCGGCCTGCGCGTCGGCCTGGTCACCGCCCGTACGCTCGGCTTCGCCCTCGAGATCCCGGTGTACGCCGTCTGCTCGCTCGACGTGATCGCCGCCGAGTGCGTAGCCGGCGGCGATCGCGAGAGGACCCCCGGGCCCTTCACCGTCGCCACCGACGCGCGCCGCAAGGAGGTCTACCTCGCCTCCTACGACGAGCTCGGCCGCCGCCTCGACGGCCCGCAGGTGATCCGCCCCGCCGACGCCGCGACCGACCAGCCGGTCGCGGGCGAGGGCGCGCTGCTCTACCCCGATGCGTTCCCGAACGCGTTCGGCCCCACCCGGCCCTCCGCGGGCTGGATGGCGCGCGCGGTCACCGAGGAGCTGGTCGACCTGATCGACCCCGAGCCGCTCTACCTGCGCCGGCCCGACGCGGTGGCGTCCGCCGAGCGATGAGGATCCGGCGCGCCGAGGCGGCCGACGTCGAGGCGATCGCCGACCTCGAGGCCGAGGCGTTCCCGGCCGACGCGTGGCCGGCCGGCTACCTCGCCGAGGGCGTCGCCGGGCTCCTGCACGGCACCGTCCTGCACGTCGCGATCGACGACGCGGACGTGATCGTCGCTCATGCGATCACCTCGATCGTCTTCGAGATCGCCGAGCTCCAGCGGATCGCCGTCACGCCCGCGCTGCGGCGCCGGGGCGTGGCGGGCGAGCTGCTGGCGGCCGTACGGGCCGAGGCGATCGGCCGGGAGGCGGAGCGTCTCCTGCTGGAGGTACGTGAGACGAACACCGGCGCGCTCGCGTTCTACGAGCGCGCCGGCTTCGTCGAGATCGACCGGCGGCTGCGCTACTACCGCGACGGGACCACCGCGATCATCCTGCAGCTGCCGTTGATCAGTGCGTGAGAGGGCGCTGGGCGCCCTCTCACGCACGGGTCAGGGCAGGTAGTACGTCGGGTTCGGCAGCTTGAAGGTGGCGTCCGCGTATCCGCCCTTCAGGTCGGAGAACTGGTCGCCCAGGTTGGCCACGATGTCGAGGCCCTTCTGGTTCTCCAGGTAGCGGCGGGTGCCGGACTTGTACTCGATCGTGGTGCACTTCGCCCGGTCCACGCAGGTGATGTACGCCGGCGGGGTCGCGGTGCTCAGCCACTTCGTGTAGTAGTGCGCGGCCGTGAACAGCGGCTTGCCGGCGGCATCGACGTACCCCTCCTGGGTGAGGTTGGCGATGGTCGCGTCCTGCTGGGCGGTGTTGCGACCGGTCAGTCCGATCACCGTGCAGCCGGCGGCAGCGACCGCCTTGACCAGCGCCGGCATCCCCGGCGTCGCGGCGAACCACTTGTTCTGCACCCAGTCGTTCTGCAGCGTGGGGTTGAAGTTGAACTGCATGCCCGCGTGCGCCGCCGTCGGGTTGCCGTCCTCCATGTCGTAGGTCCACAGGGTGGTGTCATCGGCGTCGAAGACCACGGCGGGGTCCTTGGCCAGGCGGGCGGCGGTCACCGCGGCGCGGTCCGTCGCCAGGGCGGCACGCGCCTTCGCGAGCGTGCGGTGGGCCTTCTGCACGGCCAGCTTCTTCCGCTGCACCACGCGTGACCTCGCGTTGTGGTGTCGCTTGGCCTGAGCGAGCTGCTTCTTCGCCCGGGCGAGGGCCCGCTGGGCCTTGCTCAGCGCCTTCGCATCGCCGGTGAGCTCGGCCGATGCCTTGTCGCCGGCCAGACGGACGGCCGCAGCCTTGGCGACGCCCCGCTGGCACGACGTGGTGATCGTCGCCGTCCAGCTGTGCTCGAGGGTGCTCAGCTGGGTGATGTACGGGGACGTCGTCTTGTCGGCGATGCCCGCCGGGGCGGCGTAGTAGGCCCGGATGAGCTTGACGACGGCACCCTCGTTGGGGATCGCGTCGCCGTCGGTCACGGTCGTGCCGCTGGAGCCGTCCGGCTTCATCGTGTACGTCGTCGGCAGCACCATCGCGCTGTCGCCGGCCGGCGCGCCCGCGATGTCGGCGGCGGGCAGGAAGTAGCTCGGGTTGGGCAGCTTCTGGGTCTTGTCCGCGTACCCGCCCTCGAGGTCGCTCCACTGGTCACCGACGTTGAGGACGATGTCCTTGCCGAGGCCGCCGTTGTCCGTGGACGCGGCCTCGATGTGCTTGCGGGTGTTGGCCTTGTACTCGACCGTGTTGCAGGTCGTCGACAGCGTGCAGTCGCCGATGTAGGCCGGCTTGGCAGCCGGGTCGGCCGTGTTCCACTTCGTGAACAGGTTGTCGTTGTCGAACAGCGGCGTGCCGGTGGGGGTGCCGTCGCTGGTGAAGCCGACCTTGGTGAGGTTGCCGATGGTGGCGTCCTCCTGGTTGTACGGGCGCCCGGTGATGCCGTAGATGGCGTAGCCCTCGGCGTGCAGGGTCTTGAGGGCGTCGACCATGCCGGCCACGGCCGGGAAGAGCTCATGGTTGACCCAGATCGCGTTCACGGCAGGGGAGTAGTTGAAGGCCATGTCCTCCTCGTTGCCGTAGTCGCTGAGCAGCGTGGAGTCGACGTCGAAGACGACGGCGGCGTTGCTCGTCGCCGGATTGTCCGGGAGCGCGTCCAGGATCTTCGCGGCCACGGCCTTCGTGTTGGTCGCGTAGGCCGAGTCGGTGAGGTTCGGCAGGTAGGTGGTCGCGGGCACCGCCGCGCTGTCGTCCCCGTCCTGTCCGTCGGTGGCGTAGGCGTACGCCGGGTCGGTCTGCTTGGTCGAGCCGGTGCCGTAGTAGGCGCGCAGCGTGGACTTCACCGAGTCGATGTTCGGGATCGCCTCGCCGTCGGTCGGAGCGGTCACGGTGCCGTCCTGGTGGACGTCCATCGTGAAGGTCTCCGAGGGCGCGGACGGGGTGACTGCCCGGGCCGGGGCGCCGGGGACCAGCATCGTCGCGACCACCGCACTGGCGGCGATCGCAACGGTCGGACGGTTGAATCTCATGGAAAGGGCCTCCGAGCGAAGGAGAGGTGAATGGGAGGTGAACGAACCAGACAGTAAAAGGACCATGTGACAGGCATGCGTCGCAAGGGTCACGGGCGGATGCCGTTCTCGATGGAGCCGGTGCCCACGGCACAATGACCCCATGACGTCCGAACCTCTGGTCCTCGGCATCGAGACCTCCTGCGACGAGACGGGCATCGGCATCGTCCGCGGGCACACCCTGCTCGCCGACGCGGTCGCCAGCAGCGTCGAGGAGCACGCGCGGTTCGGTGGCGTCGTCCCCGAGGTCGCCTCGCGGGCGCATCTCGAGGCGATGGTCCCGACCATCGAGCGGGCCTGTGACACCGCCGGCATCAAGCTGCGCGACGTCGACGCCATCGCTGTCACCGCGGGTCCCGGCCTGGCCGGCGCCCTGCTGGTCGGCGTGGCGGCCGCCAAGGCGCTCGCGATCGGTCTCGACAAGCCGATCTACGGCGTGAACCACCTCGCCGCCCACGTCGCCGTCGACCAGCTCCAGCACGGCGCGCTGCCCGAGCCGTGTCTTGCGATGCTGGTCTCCGGCGGGCACTCCTCGCTGCTGCGGGTCGGCGACGTCACCGGTGACATCCAGCCGATGGGCGCCACCATCGACGACGCAGCAGGGGAGGCCTTCGACAAGGTCGCGCGCCTGCTCGGGCTCGGCTTCCCGGGCGGGCCGATCATCGACCGTACGGCCGTCTCCGGCTCCTCGATCGCGATCGACTTCCCGCGCGGCCTGACCACCAGGAAGGACCTGGAGCGACACCGCTTCGACTTCTCGTTCTCCGGCCTCAAGACCGCCGTCGCCCGCTGGGTCGAGGCCCGCGAGCGCAGCGGCGAGCCGGTCCCGGTCGCCGACGTCGCCGCCTCCTTCCAGGAGGCGGTCTGCGACGTGCTGGTCCGCAAGGCCCTCGACGCGGCCTCCTCGGAGGGGATCGACGAGATCGTCATCGGCGGCGGGGTGGCGGCCAACTCGCGCCTGCGGGTGCTCGCCGAGGAGCGCGCCACCACGCTGGGCATCCGGGTCCGCGTCCCGCGGCCCGGGCTCTGCACCGACAACGGCGCGATGGTCGCCGCGCTCGGCTCGGAGATGGTCGCCCGCGGCCGTACGCCCTCCGCGCTCGACCTTCCGGCGGACTCCTCCCAGCCGGTCACCCACGTCCTGGCCTGAAGGGTCGAGAGGTCACTTCTCGCGGCTCGAGTGTCCAGTTCGCCGGTTACTCGCGCCGCAACAGGTGACGCCCCGACCCGCAACAGCTGACCCCTCGACGGCGATCGGGGCGCCACCCCGAAGGGTGACGCCCCGATCAGCAGGCTGAGGCGGTGCTCAGGCCTCGGCCTCGACCAGCTCGCTCTCGGACATCTTCGCCTCGTCCGCGTGGCCGGGCCACCAGGCGCGGTGGCCGAGCAGCGCGGTGATCGCGGGCGTGAAGAACATCGCCATCACGAAGGCGGCGATCACGATGCCGAAGGCGATCGAGAAGCCGAGCGTCAGCAGGAAGCTGTTGCCACCGAGCATCAGCGAGGCGAACGTGCCTGCCAGGATCAGGCCGGCGACCGCGATGGTCGGCCCGCCGTGCTTGATCGCCTCGGCCGCCGCCTCACGCGGCTCCCTGCCCGCACGGGCCTCCTCACGCAGCCGGGTCAGCATCAGGATGTTGTAGTCCGTGCCGAGTGCCACCACGAACAGGTAGATCATGATCGGCAGCATGAAGAGCAGGCCCTCGTCGCCCTTGATGTGCTGGAAGACGATGACCGCAGAGCCGAGGGTGGCGCCGAAGCCGAGCGCGACCGAGAGCATGAGGTACCAGGGCGCGACCAGCGAGCGCAGAACCAGGCCGAGGATCAGCATGATGATGATCGCCGCGACCGGGAAGACGACCCGGTAGTCGCGGTTCATCGCGGCCTGGAAGTCGACGAAGACCGAGGTGATGCCACCGACCTTCGCGGTGCTGCCGGCCGGCGCGGCCTCGTGCGCCGTGGGGCGCAGGTCGTTCTTCACCGTGGAGATCGCCTCGTCGGAGGACGGGTCGTCCTTCAGCGTCACGATGAACATCTCGGTCTTGCCGTCAGGCGAGGCGATCGGCTGAGGAGCGACGGAGGCGACGCCGGGGGTCTTGGCGAGCGCCGCGGAGAAGGCGGGGAACGTGGCCGGGTCCAGCTTGCTGTCCGAGGTGAGCAGGACCGGCGTCGGCTGGGTGGCGCCGGCCGACAGGCCGCCGTCCTCCATCGTCTTGGTCGCCTGCGCCGACTCGACGTTCGAGGCCGACTGCGAGGAGCCGAGGTCGAAGCTCGGGTTGAAGCCGCTGATGAAGAGCGTGAGGATCACGAGCAGGCCGCCGGAGGCCATCGCGTACCGCGCCGGGCGCTTGCCGAGGGAGCGACCGATGGCGTCGAAGCCGCGGCTGCCCTTCGGCTCCTGGGCCCACTTCTTCGAGGGCCAGAAGAAGGCCTTGCCCAGGACGTTGACGACGGCAGGGACCAGGGTCAGGGCGGCGAGGAGCATGACGGCGACGGCGATCGCGAGGGCCGGACCCATCGAGCGGAACATGCCGAGCGAGGAGAGGGACAGCGTCAGGAACGCGACGATGACCGCGCCGCCCGCCGAGGCGATCGCCTCGCCGGCACGCTCGACGCCCCCGAGGATGGCCTCCCGGTGCTCGGCGCCCTTGCGGCGCAGCTCACGGAACCGGAAGAGGTAGAACAGGAAGTAGTCGGTGCCGATGCCGAACAGGACCACGCCGAGGATGACGGTCAGCGAGCTGTCCGCCTTGAGGTTGAAGACATCGGCCGCGATCCCGATGAAGCCGTTCGCGACGGCGAACACGACGCCGACGATGATGATCGGGGTGATCGCGGCGAGCACGCTGCGGAAGATCACGCCCAGCAGGACGAGGATCAGCAGGATGGTGGCGAGCATGACGATCGCCTCGGCGCTCTGACCGGACTGCGCCTGGTCGTACGACTGGGGGAGCGTGCCCGTCGTCTGTGCCTTGAGGTCGGTGCCCTTGGTCGCGGCCGTCAGCTGGTCGCGCATGTCGACGACCTGGTCGAAGTCCTTCTGGTCCTGACCGGTGACGTCGCGGCCGATGCCGACGTTGACGATCGCGACCTGCTTGCTCGCCGACGGCGTCACGTCGCTCACGTCGGTGAAGTCGTCACCGAGGTCGAGACCCTTCGAGATCGTGCCCGCCTTCGCCAGGTCGTCGGCGGTCAGCGCGCTGCCGTCCGTGCGCGAGAAGACGATCGTGGCGCCGGAGTCGTTGTGCTGTGGGAACGCGTCGGTCATCAGGTTCGTCGCCTGGATCGACTCGTAGTGGCTGGGCAGGAAGTCCGACTGGTCGGTCGTGGACTTCAGGCCGGGCGCGAACGCCACCACGAGGACGGTGAGGACCACCCATGAGCCGATGATGTACCAGGGTCGACGCGCGGCAAGGCGTCCTAGAGCTCCGAACATAGAACTCAAAGTATCCGAGCCAGGTGACGATTGCTGCTGGCTCAGGGGCATCTCAGGGGTCGCTCAGGGGTATTCACGACCAACCTCATGCGGGGCCCCTGACAACTGTCACCCACGGGGTGAGACGCGCGTCTCACGCGGTGGGCAGGCGGCGTCCGTTGCGGATCAGGTCGCTGACGCCGATCGTGATCGCGAGGGCGACGAAGCAGAGCGCCGCGACCACCGCGGCGGCCACCGCGTGGCCGTACGCCGTCGCGCCGCTGCGCCCGCTGACGGCGGCGAAGAAGACGGCACCGATGACGCCCTGGCCGATCGCGAGACCGATCCGCTGCGCGGTCTGCAGCACGCCCCCGGCGGTGCTGCCGACGACCGGGTCGACGTCGGCGAGGGTGAGGGTCTGGTTGGGCGT
The DNA here is from genome assembly GCF_055391535.1 of Nocardioides sp. JCM 18998. Taxonomy (NCBI): domain Bacteria; kingdom Bacillati; phylum Actinomycetota; class Actinomycetes; order Propionibacteriales; family Nocardioidaceae; genus Nocardioides; species Nocardioides sp. JCM 18998. The sequence goes on along the minus strand of NZ_AP043886.1, from coordinate 528,168 downwards.
GATCAGGCACCCGGACGCGACGCCCATCACGAACAGCGGCGGTGCCAGCGCGAGGGTGGCGTGGTGAGCCGGCGCGTGCCAGGCGACCAGGGCCAGCGCACCGGCGCCGATGCCGAACGCGGTCGCGGCGCCCACGACCAGCGGACGCCCGAGCCGCACGACGAAGCGCCCGGCCGTCGGGGCGCCCACCGCGCTGCCGACCGCGAAGGCGGTCACCCCGAGGGCGGACTGCAGGGCCGAGTAGCCGAGGCCCTGCTGGTAGTAGAGCGCCATCACCAGCGGCAGGCCGGCCTGGGCGGGGAAGAACGTGATCGCCAGCAGGATGCCGGGGGTGTAGGAGCGCTGCCGGAACAGCCGCAGATCGACCAGCGGATCGGCGCGCCGGTCGGTGAGCCGCCTCTCGCGTCGCCAGAAGGCGACCAGCAGGACGGTCGCGGGCAGCGCCAGCCAGAGCAGCCGCAGATCGCGCACGGCGTCGTACTGGACGGCCGCGAAGAGGATGCAGAAGGTCGCCGCGCCGAGCATCAGCGCGCCGATGATGTCGAGCCGGTGCTTGCCGCTCGGGGTGTCCGGTGGCAGGAGCCGGCGGGCGAGCGCGATGACCAACACGCCGATCGGGACGTTGATGAAGAAGACCAGCCGCCAGCCCCAGTCCGGCCCGCCGAGGGCGATCAGCGCGCCGCCGACGATCGGTCCGAGCGCGGTGCCGACGCCGACGGTGGTGCCCAGCACGCCGAAGGCGCGTCCGCGCTCGGGTCCGCGGAAGAGGCTCTGCACCAGGCCGGAGACCTGCGGGTTGATCAGCCCGCCGAAGACGCCCTGCAGGACACGAGCCACGATCAGGAGCCCGACCGACGGCGCGACGCCGGAGAGCGCGGAGGTCACGACGAAGCCGATGACCCCGATCTGGAACATCTTGCGTCGGCCCTGGTCGTCGCCGAGCCGGCCGCCGAGCACCGGCACCATCCCGAAGGCGAGGGTGTAGCCGCTGATCACCCACTGCAGCCCGGACGGGCCGGCGCCGGTGGCCCGTCCGATCGAGGGCAGCGCGACGTTGGTCACCGATACGTCGAGCAGGGTCATGAACATGGCGCTGCAGCACACGATCAACGCGATCCAGCGCTGCGGCGAGGGCTCGTACGTCGTCTCGCTCATGCCGCGACACCCGTGGCGGGGATCGGCTGGACCAGCAGGCAGGTGCCCTCGTCGGCGACACGGGTCAGCACGATGGTGGCCTCGTTGGGGCCCTGGAGCGAGAGCCGGCGGCGCAGCTCCTCGGGGACCACGGCGACGCCGCGCTTCTTGATCGTCAGGCGGCCGATGCCGCGCTCGCGCAGCGCGGCGCGTAGGGCCCGCTCGCGGTAGGGCAGCTCCTCGAGGACGCGGTACCCCCGGGCGAAGGGCGTACGGAACGCCTCGTCGCCGGTGACGTAGGCGATCTGTTCGTCCAGCAGGCCACCGCCGACGCCGGAGGCGACAGCGGTCACCAGGCCGGCCCGGATGACGGCGCCGTCGGGCTCGTAGAGGAACTCCCCGACGGTGCGTACGTCCACGCCGCCCTCCCCGAGCGCGGGTGCCTCGTCGGAGGTCAGGGTGGCCAGACCACCGTCGCCCAGCACGGTGGCGCGCCGGCGCACGGTGGCCAGGCCGCCGGACCAGAGCGCGGCCTCCTTCACCTCGCCGTGGTCGCTGACGAACTCCGCCTCGACTCCTGGCGGGATGAGGTCGTGCGGGATGCCCGGTGCGACCTTGACGCACGCGTCGCGCTCCAGGAGGTCGAGGACGAACGGCCACGGAGGCGTCCAGCCCTCGGTGTCGAGGAGCCGGCCGCGGGAGCGGTTGTTGGTCCGCCGAGCCGGGTCGGCGAAGGCGACGCCGAAGGGGGAGTGGTCGACCTCGATCGCGTCCGCCACGCTCACCGCACCCGGCAGGCCCAGCGCGGCGAGGTTCGCCCGCGCGACGGCGACCCGCTCCGGATCCAGGTCGATGCCGGCGGTGGTGATCCCCGCCCGCGCCATCGCGACCAGGTCACCGCCGATCCCGCAGCCCAGATCGATCGCGGAGGCGGCCTCGAAGGCCACCAGCCGCGCGGCCCGGTGCTCGGCCACCGCGAGCCGGGTGGCCTGCTCGAGCCCGTCGGGCGTGAAGTACATCGAGGCCGCGAGGTCGCCGAACTTGGCGACCGCCCTGCGGCGCAGCTCGGCCTGGCTCATCGCCACCGCGACGTACGCCGCCTCGACCGCGGCGAACTCGCGCCGCAGCGTGGACTGAGCCTTGAGCGGGTCCCATGCCGCGACGCCGCTCTCCTGGCCCAGCGCGACCGCACGGGCGAGCACCTGCTGCCCCGGGTCGGTGAGCAGCCAGCCGAACGCGTCGAGATCCACGACGACAACGTACGCCGGGCCGGTCGAGGCGCCGCGACGGGCTCGGCGTACGACCGACCCTGGCACTCGTGGTGGGTGAGTGCTAACGTCGTGCCTGGCACTCTCACACCGAGTGTGCCAGCGCCTGCGACACCGGGCACGACCCCCGCGACGGCGTGCTCGAGACTCCGCAGGCCAAGACGTTCATCACCCAAACATCTGTGTGAAGGGGAGTCGACACCGTGTCGATCAACATCAAGCCGCTCGAGGACCGCATCGTCATCAAGCAGGTCGAGGCCGAGCAGACCACCGCCTCCGGCCTGGTCATCCCGGACACCGCCAAGGAGAAGCCGCAGGAGGGCGAGGTCCTCGCTGTCGGCCCCGGTCGTGTCGACGATAACGGCAACCGCATCCCGCTCGACGTCAACGTCGGCGACAAGGTCATCTACAGCAAGTACGGCGGCACCGAGGTCAAGTACTCGGGCGAGGAGTTCCTCATCCTGAGCGCCCGCGACATCCTCGCGGTGATCGGCTGATGCCGAAGATCCTCGAGTTCGACGAGAACGCTCGTCGCGCGCTCGAGCGCGGCGTCGACGCGCTCGCCAATGCCGTCAAGGTGACGCTCGGCCCGAAGGGCCGTTACGTCGTCCTCGACAAGAAGTGGGGCGCCCCGACCATCACCAACGACGGTGTCACCGTCGCTCGTGAGATCGAGCTCGACGACCCGTTCGAGAACCTTGGTGCGCAGCTCACCAAGGAGGTCGCCACCAAGACCAACGACGTCGCCGGTGATGGCACCACCACCGCGACGGTCCTCGCCCAGGCGATGGTCCACGAGGGTCTGCGCGCTGTCGCCGCCGGCGTCAACCCGATGGGCCTCAAGCGCGGCATGGACGCTGCCGCGGCCAAGGTGAGCGAGGCTCTCCTCGCGGCCGCCCGTCCGGTCAACGACGAGACCGACATGGCCTCCGTCGCGACCATCTCCAGCCGCGACAGCCACATCGGCGAGCTGCTGGCCGAGGCCTTCAGCAAGGTCGGCAAGGACGGTGTCATCACCGTCGAGGAGTCGAACACCCCGGCCACCGAGCTGGAGTTCACCGAGGGCATGCAGTTCGACAAGGGCTACATCTCGGCGTACTTCGTCACCGACGCCGAGCGCCAGGAGGCCGTCCTCGACGACCCGTACATCCTGCTTGTCCAGGGCAAGATCGGCTCGATCCAGGAGCTCCTCCCGGTCCTCGAGAAGGTCATGCAGTCCGGCAAGCCGCTCTTCATCCTCGCCGAGGACGTCGAGGGCGAGGCCCTGTCCACCCTGGTGGTGAACAAGATCCGCGGCACGTTCAACGCCGTCGCGGTGAAGAGCCCCGCCTTCGGCGACCGCCGCAAGGCGATCATGGAGGACATCGCCGTCCTGACCGGCGGCCAGGTCGTCGCTCCGGAGGTCGGGCTCAAGCTCGACCAGGTCGGCCTCGAGGAGCTGGGCCAGGCCCGCCGCATCGTGGTCACCAAGGAGAACACCACGATCGTGGACGGCGCCGGCGACGCCGCCGCCGTCACGGGTCGGGTCAACCAGATCAAGGCCGAGGCCGAGAACACCGACTCCGACTGGGACCGCGAGAAGCTCCAGGAGCGCCTCGCCAAGCTCGCCGGCGGTGTCTGCGTGATCAAGGTCGGTGCTCACACCGAGGTGGAGCTCAAGGAGAAGAAGCACCGCATCGAGGACGCCGTCTCCGCGACGCGCGCCGCGATCGAGGAGGGCATCGTCCCCGGCGGTGGCTCGGCTCTGGTGCACGCCATCTCGGTGCTCGAGGACGACCTCGGCCTGACCGGTGACGAGGCCGCCGGCGTGCGCATCGTGCGCAAGTCCGTCGACGAGCCGCTGCGCTGGATCGCCGAGAACGGTGGCGAGAACGGCTACGTCGTCGTCTCCAAGGTCCGCGAGGCCGGGATCGGCAACGGCTGGAACGGCGCCACCGGCGAGTACGGCGACCTGGTTGCCCAGGGCGTCATCGACCCGGTCAAGGTGACCCGCTCCGCGCTGATCAACGCGACCTCGATCGCCGGCATGCTGCTGACGACCGAGACGCTGATCGTGGACAAGCCCGAGGCCGAGGAGCCGGCTGCCGGCCAGGGCCACGGTCACGGCCACGGTCACTGATCCTCGGATCGCACGACCCACGCGTCGGCGCGGTCGCAGGCACCTGCCTGTGACCGCGCCGACGCGGCATTTCGGGGTCGGGTGTGGCGTGCTCGGGTGTGGTGCGGGCCCGGCCGGGGCACTGCCACGACATGGACGACGTCGAGGTGATCGTGGTCGGTGCGGGCGTGGCGGGCCTGCGCTGCGCCGCGCTGCTGCGTGAGGCGGGGATCGACGTCGTGGTCCTGGAGGCCGGCGACGGTGTCGGCGGCCGGATCCGCACCGACCGCCTCGACGGCTTCCTGCTCGATCGGGGCTTCCAGGTCGCCAACCCCGCCTATCCCGCTCTCCGGGCCGCCCTCGACGTCGACGACCTCGGCCTGCAGCCGTTCCCGCCCGGTGCGCGGGTGCTCGGCGACGACGGCTCCCACACGCTCGCCGACCCGCTCCGGGATCTGCGCCTGGCCGGACCGAGCGCCCTGACGGCCCTGGCACGGCCGACCGAGCTCTGGAGCCTGGGCCGATGGGCGGCACCCCTGATCACCGGCATCGGCAAGGACCACGGCCTCGCCTCGCACCTCCTGTCCGGCAGGCCGGACGTCCCGCTGCGCGTCTCCCTGGATCGCGCCGGCGCCCACGGTCTGCTGCGCGCGATCCTGCAGCGCTACCTGGCCGGCGTCGTGCTGGAGGACGAGGGCGAGACGTCCACGGCGTTCGCGCTGTTGCTGATGCGCAGCTTCGTACGGGGCACGCCGGGGCTGCCCCGCGACGGCATGCAGGCCCTGCCGGACGCGCTCGCCGCGCCGCTGGCCGGGCGGATCCGGCTGGGCGCATGGGTCGAGCAGCTCGAGCAGCACGAGGGTCGGGCCCGGGTGCGGACCGCGGGCGGCACGCTCACCGCCGAGCGCGTCGTGGTGGCGACGGACGCCTGGTCGGCCGAGGCCCTCCTGGGCAGTGCCCGATGCGCGGCGCCGGAGCCGAAGGGACTCGTCACCGACTGGTACGCCACCGACGAGGCGCCGGAGTCCACCGGCATCCTGCACCTCGACGTCCGCGAGGGCGGCGGGCCAGCGGTCAACGCCTGCGTCGTCTCCGCGGCCGCCCCCACGTACGCACCCGCGGGCCGCCATCTGGTGCAGGCCACCAGCCTGCTGCGGTCGGGATCGGAGCCGGCACCGGGAGAGGACGTGCGCCGTCACGCCGCGGCCCTGGTGGGCGCCTCCGCGGCCGCGTTGAGCCCGCTGCGGCGCGACATCGTCCCCCGCGCGCTGCCCGTGCAGCCGGCTCCGCTGGTCGCCCGGGCGCCGCAGCAGGTCGACGAGGTGACCCTCGTGTGCGGCGACCACCGCGACACCGCCTCGACGCAGGGCGCCCTGGTCAGCGGCGCCCGGGCGGCTCGCGCCGTCCTGGCCTCCCTGGGGCGGGCGTCGTGAGCGCCTCCGAGGTGGGTCCCGGCGCCGGCCTGAGCGTCCTGCTCACCGGCGCGACCGGCTTCGTCGGCAGCCGGCTCGCCCCTGCGCTGGAGAAGGACGGCCACCGGGTGCGGGCGATGACCCGGCACCCCGACGACTACACCGGCGTCGGCGAGCCGGTCCACGGCGACGTCGGCGACCCCGACTCCCTGCGCGCGGCCCTCGAGGGTGTCGACGTCGCGCTCTATCTCGTGCACTCGCTCGGCGAGGCCGACTTCGAGCGGCGCGACGCCGAGGCCGCCCGGGCCTTCGCAGCGGCCGCGGAGGAGGCGGGCGTACGCCAGCTGATCTTTCTCGGCGGCCTCGGCGACGAGCACGAGGGGCTCTCCGCCCACCTGCGCTCGCGACGCGAGGTGGAGCGCCTGCTGGCCGGCACCGAGGTGCCGCTGACCGTGCTGCGCGCCGCCATCGTCGTCGGCGCCGGCGGCATCTCCTGGGAGCTGACCCGCCAGCTGGTCAAGAACCTGCCGGCGATGGTGGTGCCGCGCTGGGCGAGCACCCGCACCCAGCCGGTCGCGATCGACGACGTGGTCCGCTACCTCGCCGGAGTGGTCGGCAATCCTGACGCGTACGGCCGCACCTTCGAGCTCGGCGGCGCCGACCAGCTCACCTACATCGCGATGCTGCAGCAGGCCGCCGAGGAGCTGCACGGCCGCTCGCTGCCGATCGTGGCTGTCCCGGTGCTGACGCCGCGACTCTCGTCGTACTGGATCGCGCTGGTGACCGACGTGGACCCGACGACCGCGCGCAACCTGATCGACTCGATGCGCAACGAGGTGCTCCAGAACGACACCTCGATCCGCGAGCTGGTCCCCGGCGAGCCGATGGGCTACCGGCAGGCGGTGCGGCTCGCGCTCGGCGAGCGGGTGCGCGCCGGGGAGAAGCCCTAGCCGAACAGCGGCGGCAGGACGAGCAGCACCACCAGCGACCAGCTCACGTGCGTCGCGATCGGTGCCATCACACCGCCCGACGCCCGCCGCTCCAGCCCCACGACCACCCCGAGGATCGCCGCCGCGAGCGCCAGCATCACGTTGCCGGTGGCGAGCGTGACGAGGGTGTAGCCGATCGTGGTCCACAGCACCGGGCGGCGGGTGACGGCGGCGTACAGCGCACCGCGGAAGAAGAGCTCCTCAGCCACGCCGTTGAGTGCGGTGACCCCCATGAGGACCGGAAGCGATCCCGAGCCGGCGTAGTCCAGCACGCCGGCGACCCGGCCACCGAGGTAGGGGATCTCGCGCACGATCAGCGCGCCGAGGGTGAAGATCGCCGCCAGCCCCAGGCCGATCAGCACGGGGGCGAGCAGCGGCCGGGCCAGCCCCTGCCGGGTCTCGATGTGGCCCAGGTGCAGGGGCCCCGAGGCGAACGCGCCCACGATCCACACCGCCGCCAGCCCCAGCGTCGCGGGATAGAACCACGCGCTGCCCGGCTCGATGCGCAGCGTCACGCCCAGCACCACCGCTCCGAGCAGCGCGAACGCCGCCGTCAGCCACTGCCGGCGACGCAGCCGCGAGGGCGACTCGCGGTGATCGCGCGGCACCGCGTCCCACAGGGAGCGGCGCAGCCAGGAGAGGTCGAGGCCCATGCGACGGCAGGTTAACCGCAGGGTCCTTTCCGATGCGTTGCCTGGGAGAAACATCGACGCAACACCGGCACGGAAGGATCGAGGCATGCTCTGGCGCGTACGAACCACCCTCCCCGACCGGCCCGGGACCCTGGCCGGACTCGCCCAGCGCTGCGGCGACGCGGGCGTCAACATCCTGGGTCTCCAGGTCTTCCCCGGCATCGGCGAGGTCACCGACGAGCTGGTCGTCCGCACCCCGTACGGCTGGGAGGCCGCGCAGCTGGTGGAGCTCGTCGAGGAGAGCGGCGGCAGCCGTACGGTCGTGCTGCCCTCGCGGGAGGCGGCCCTGATGGACCAGCCGACGCGCTACATCCGGGCCGCTCACATGATCATCGACCGGCCGATGTCGTTCCCCGAGGTGGTCTCGCGCCTCTTCGACACCGCCGCGGAGCCACGCGACGGCGGCGACGACGCCACCACCGACGTGATGGAGATGAAGGTCGGCGAGATGGTCGTCCACGTCCGCCGCCACACGCCGTTCACGGCGACCGAGCATGCCCGTGGCGCGGCCCTCGCCGACCTGGTCAGCGACGTCCTGCGGCGATCCGAGGGCGGGGCCGCGAGTGCCCCGGCCCCGGGGGCAGGCGGCGCGCCGGAGTACGTCGCCGAGGAGACGGCCGTGACCGCCTTCGTGGGCCACGAGGCGGTCGGCCGCGCGACCCTGGTCGATCAGGCCGACGACGAGGACGGGATGACGTACGGCGTCTCGCTGGTCGTGGAGCCGTCCTGGCGACGGCGGGGGATCGGCACCCAGCTGCTCGTGCACGCCGCCCGGCTGGCGCGCAGCCGGGACGCCGCGGCGCTGGTGCTCACCACCGCCGCCGACGACCCGGCCGTGCTACCGCTGGTGCTGGCCGCCGGGTTGCGGGGCCTGATCAAGCTGAGCGCCGACGAGCTGACCGTCCGGGTCCCGGTCGCCCGGCTGCGACCGCTGCTCCGCTAGGCCGAGGGGTCGGTTGTTGCGGATCGAGAGGTCACGTCGCGCTCGGGGACGTGACCTCTCGACCCGCGGAAGGTGACCCCTCGACCCGCGGAAGGTGACCTCTCGACCTACGGGGTCATCATCACGAAGGCGATCTCGCCCTGGTCCGTCGTCACCGGTGCCATCGGCTCGCTGGCCTGGTCGAAGGTGCCGTCCAGGGTGAGGGTGAGCAGCGCCGCCCGGCGATCGCCGCCGGACTCGAAGCCCTGGAAGAGGATCCGGTCGTCGTCGCTCCACACGACCTGCCAGCCGAGCGAGATGGTTCCCGAGATCGTGTCCGGCGTCTGCGCCACCACCTGGCCCGTGCGGGCATCGAGGATCGCGTAGGCGCCCGGGTCGCCGTTGTCGATCACCGGCACCGCGGCGACGTACTTCCCGTCCGGGCTGAACGCCATCGGGCGCCACTTGTTGTGCCACAGCACCTGCCCGGTGGGGGCGTCGACGACGACACCCGAGTAGGCACCCGACGCCGGCGAGCCCGCGACGCCGCCGACCAGGTCGGCCTGCGAGGAGGCGGTCGTCGGCGTGATCCCGGACGCGACGTGGGTACGCCCGCCGCCGACGGTGAGGATGTCGTACCCGCCCTGGCCGGAGCTCACCACCGGGCCGTTGCCCAGGTAGCCGACCAGTCCGTCGTCCTGGCTCAGCTTCCAGTGCGACTCGCCCTCGCCCATCCCGCTGGAGATGCCGGCGTAGACGTCCGAGCCGATCTGCCAGGCGGTCTGCATGCTGTCGGAGGTCGTCACGATCGTGCTGCCACGGCCCTCGCGCACGGTCTTCCCGGAGCTGTCGACCTGGGCGATCGTGTTGTCGTTGTCGTAGGTGACGATCCAGCCGCCGTGGTACGGAGCGAAGCCGCTGAGCGGCGCGCCGCCGTGCTTGAGCAGCGTGTTCGGGAGGTTGCCGTCACCGTGCAGCTGCTGCTGGGGATCGAGATAGGTCCAGCTCGTGTGCTCGCCGATGGAGAGCCCGCCGATGCCCTGGTGTGTCGGGTCGGGGGTGACGGACGCCGCCGTGGTGTCGGAAGCGGTGGTCTGGGTGGCCACCGCGCTCGGCGAGTGCGCCGGCGGGACGCCGTGGTCGCCGCTGTCCTCTCCGCCACCGAGGATCACGGCTGTCGGGACGACCACCGCGAGCACCGCCGCGGCGGCGATGCCGGCCACGAGGGCCGTACGGCGGCGCCGGATCGTGCGGGCTCGGCCGAAGACGTCGCCCAGGTCGGGGCCGGTCGCCGGTCGGGCGTCGGCCTGCCGGTTGAGGGAGGAGCGCAGCTGCTCCTCGAGACGGTCGTTCATCGTGCCTCCCTCCTGTCATCAGGAGTGTCGATCCGGGGATGGTCGGGGACCCGCTGCCGCAGCGAGGCCAGCGCACGGGAGGCCTGCGACTTCACGGTGCCGGGGGAGATGCCGAGCGCGGCCGCGATCTCGGCCTCGCTCAGGTCGTCGTAGTAGCGCAGCACCACGACGGCGCGCTGCTTGGGCGGCAGGGTCTGGACCAGCTGCCAGACCGCGTCGCCCTGCCCGTCGTACTCCCGCCCCGGGGCGGGCCGCTCGGGGAGCTGCTCGGAGACGACCTCGCGGCGCTTCCACGCCCGGCGCCAGGTCGAGCGGTGCTCGTTGACCATGATCCGGCGGGCGTACGCATCGATCTGGCTGCGGTCCTGGATCCGGTTCCACGCCAGGTAGAGCTTGGCCAGCGTCTGCTGGGTGAGGTCGTCGGCGTTGTGGGCGTCGCCTCCGCACAGCAGGTACGCGGTGCGATGCAGCGCGGGGTGGCGGGCCGCGACCCAGGCGGTGAAGTCGGCCGTGGCCGCCTCCTTCGGCGGTCTGCGCATCTCCACCTCCTTCTCCCGGGCCCTGCTCAGTCTCGTCGAGCTCAGCGTCATGCCCCTCACACGTCGTTCATCCCGCCGAGGTTGCATTCTCGCCGTTTCGCTGCGCGGTGGGCCGCGCCCGTAGGATTTCGTCATGGAGATCCCTGACGTGCCCGCGAAGTTCGCCACTCTCGGTCTGACCTACGACGACGTCCTCCTGCTGCCCGGCTATTCCGATCTCGCGCCCGACGAGATCGACACCTCGAGCCGGCTGACCCGGGAGATCTCCCTGAAGGTCCCGCTCATCTCGGCGGCGATGGACACGGTGACCGAGTCCCGGATGGCGATCGCGATGGCGCGCCAGGGCGGCATCGGCGTGCTGCACCGCAACCTGTCGATCGAGGACCAGGCCTACCAGGTCGACCTGGTGAAGCGGACCCAGACCGGCATCATCTCCAACCCGGTCACGATCGGCCCCGACGCGACGCTCGAGGACCTCGACCGCATCTGCGGCGAGTACCGCGTCTCCGGCCTCCCCGTCGTCGACGCCGGCAACAAGCTGATCGGCATCATCACCAACCGCGACCTGCGCTTCACCCCGGTCGCGGAGTGGGCGACCACCAAGGTCGACGAGGTGATGACCCCGATGCCGCTGATCACCGGCGACGCCGGCATCAGCCGCGAGGACGCGACCACGCTGCTGCGCCAGCACAAGCGCGAGCGCCTCCCGCTGGTCGACGCCAACGGCACCCTGACGGGCCTGATCACGGTCAAGGACTTCGTCAAGGGCGAGCAGTTCCCCAACGCCTCGTACGACGCCGACGGCCGCCTGCTCGTCGGGGCCGCGATCGGCTACTTCGGCGACGCCTGGGAGCGCGCCACCACCCTGATCGAGGCAGGCGTCGACGTGCTCGTCGCCGACACGGCCCACGGCAACGTCCGGATGCTCATCGACATGGTCAAGCGGCTCAAGACCGACCCGGCCACCAAGCACGTCCAGGTCATCGGCGGCAACGTCGCGACCAAGGAGGGCGCCCAGTCCTTCGTCGACGCCGGCGCGGACGCGATCAAGGTCGGCGTCGGTCCGGGCTCCATCTGCACCACCCGCGTCGTCACCGGCGTCGGCGTCCCGCAGATCTCGGCCGTCTACGAGGCCTCCCTCGCCGCGAAGCCCGCCGGCATCCCGGTCATCGCCGACGGTGGCCTGCGCTACTCCGGCGAGATCGGCAAGGCGATCGTCGCCGGCGCCGAGACCGTGATGCTCGGCTCGATGCTGGCCGGCACCGCCGAGGCGCCGGGCGACCTGCTCCTGATCAACGGCAAGCAGTTCAAGGCCTACCGCGGCATGGGCTCGATGGGCGCCATGTCCTCGCGCGGCAAGAAGTCCTACTCCAAGGACCGCTACTTCCAGGCCGAGGTCACCAGCGACGACATGATCGTCCCCGAGGGCGTCGAGGGCCAGGTCCCCTACAAGGGCTCCCTGTCGACGGTCGCCCACCAGCTGGTCGGCGGGCTGCACCAGACGATGTTCTACGTCGGTGCCCGCACCGTCCCGGAGCTGCAGGAGAAGGGCCGCTTCATGCGGATCACCTCCGCCTCGCTCAAGGAGAGCCACCCGCACGACGTGCAGGTCACTGTCGAGGCGCCGAACTACCACAGCTGACCAGCGCGGCCCGGCACGCACGCTCGCTGCGTTGTCGTCGCTCGACGGCCCGCTTCGTTCGACGGCCGCCTTCGCTCCTCCGCCTTGCGATCGCACGCACCGGACCCCGTTGGTCCGGTGCGTGTCGTCGATTCCGGGTGGTGTCAGCGCGTACGGGCCCGCGGCCGCAGGCCGACGCTGACGACGATCGCCCCCAGTAGGACGAGCGCCGCGTCGGCGCCGACCGCGGTCCGCAGCGCGGTGAGCGAGCCGAGCCCGCCGGCGGCTACGGCGATCGCGCTCATCACCGGGACGCCGATCGCGATCGCCACCTGCTGCGTCATGGTGGCGATGCCGGTCGCCAGCCCCTGCTCCCGCGCGGGCAGGCCCGAGGTCGCCGCCACCATGAACGCGACGATGGCGCTGACGTGGCCGATCGCGCCGAGCAGGACGACGACGCCGTAGAGCCACAACGAGGTCGCGGCCGTGTGACCGAGCAGGACGAGCATCCCGGTCGTGGTCGCCTGCACCAGCAGCCCGCCGGTGGCGGTGGGCCGGAGTCCGAACCGGGCGATGAGCCGCGGTCCGACGGTGCCGCCGAGGATCGCGCCGGCGCCCATGGTGCCGAGCATCAGGCCGGTCTGAAGCGGATCGAGGCGCAGCACGTTCTGGAAGTACATCGTCGAGAGGAAGACCAGGCCCGGCTCCATCGAGAAGGTGATGAAGCCCGCGACGTTGCCCCAGAAGACCGTGGGTCGACGAAGCACGGGCAACGGCACCAGAGGGTGAGTGTGGCGCCCCTCGGCCCGCACGAAGGCGATGAGCAGTACGACGGCCGACGCGAGTGCGAGGAGTCCCCAGGGGTCACCCATGCCCCGCTCGCCGAGCCGGGTGGCGGCGTACACGAGCGAGAGCAGACCCCCGGTGACCAGTGCGGCCCCCGGCACATCGAGACGCGAGCGCTCGTGGTCCGCGGTGTCCTGCAGGACGAACGGCGCGATCGCGACGACCGCCAACGCCACGGGGACGTTCACCAGGAAGGCCCAGCGCCAGCTGAGCACGTCGGTCAACACGCCCCCGAGGACTGCCCCGCCGGTGAAGCCCACCGACATCACGACGCTGTTGAGTCCGAGGGCCCGCTGGCGCAGCGGGCCCTCGGGGAACGCGATGGTCAGCAGGGACAGCGCCGCCGGCGTGACGGCCGCGGTGGCCAGGCCCTGCAGGACGCGCGCGGTGAGCAGGACCGCGGGCGAGGTGGCCAGGCCGCCGAGCAGCGAGGCGAGGCCGAGGATCACCATCCCCGCGACGAAGATGCGCCGGCGTCCGACGTAGTCACCGAACCGGCCGAACAGGAGAGTGAAACCGGCGGCGCACAGAGCGAACGACGTCGCGATCCACTGCACGTCCGCGGCGCCGAAGCCGAGGCCCGCTCCGACGCTGGGCAGGGCGACGTTGAGGATCGAGAAGTCGACGGTGAGGGTGAACTGGGAGGCGAGGAGCAGCCCGAGGACCAGGAGCTGACGCCGGCTCATCGTCGACGACGCTCCGGTGGTGGCTGCTTGCGCGGCGGTGAGTGTGGAGGTCATGACATCAACGCTGAGGCCTGTCCGGCGCGCCAGCGAGACCCCTGCGCGGCCACCTCTCGCCCTGCCTACCACTGCCAGGGGCAGGCAGATCGATCGACGGGTGCGGCACCATGGAGGCGTGACCACAGAGCTCGGAGAGTTCCTCCGCACCCGACGCGCGGCCATCAGCCCCGACGACGCGGGGCTCACCTCGTACGGCGCGCGCCGGGTGCCGGGCCTGCGCCGGGAGGAGCTGGCCCAGCTCGCCGGCGTGAGCCCGACGTACTACACCCGTCTGGAGCAGTCGGACCAGCACAACGCCTCCGACAGCGTCATCGACTCACTGGCGCGAGCGCTGCGGCTCAGCGTGGACGAGCACGCCCACCTGCGCCGGCTGGCCCGTCCGGTCTCGGATCCGTCCCGCCGACCTGCGGAACGGGCCCGGCCCTCCGCCCTCGCACTGGTCCGGGCCGCGGCCGGCCCTGCGCTGATCGTCGACCACTCCAACGACATCCTGGCGTGGAACACCCTCGGCCACCGGCTCATCGCCCCGCACCTGCCGTACGACGCTCCCGAGCGGTCCGTCGATCGCCCGAACCAGACCCGTCTCTTCTTCCTCGAGCCCGGGGGCGCGGATCTCTACGTCGATCCCGAGGAGATGGCCCGTGCCATGGTCGGGTTCCTGCGCTACTCGTCCGGTCTCTTCCCCGACGACCGTAAGCTGAGCCTGTTGGTCGGCGAGCTCGCCCAGCGCAGCAGCTGGTTCGCGACGCTCTGGACCGAGCACCCGGTGTTCGACTGCGGCTACGGACTCAAGAGCTTCGCCCATCCGGTCGTCGGACGGATGGACCTGTCCTACGAGGCCCTGCTGATCGCCGACAGCAGCCAGCGGATGGTGCTCTACACCGCGGAGCCGGGCTCGGCCGCGGCCGACGGTCTCGCCCTTCTCGCACAGGACTGACGGTCGATGGGGCGTGAGCCGTGCGGGCTCATTAGACTGCCCCGGTGACCGAGATTGAGATCGGCCGCGCGAAGCGCGCCCGCCGGGCCTACTCCTTCGACGACGTGGCGATCGTGCCGAGCCGCCGCACGCGTGACCCCGAAGAGGTCAGCACCGACTGGCAGATCGACGCCTACCGCTTCGACATCCCGGTCCTCGCCGCGCCGATGGACTCCGTGATGTCGCCGGCGACGGCCATCAAGCTGGGCCAGCTCGGTGGCCTCGGCGTGCTCAACCTCGAGGGCATCTGGACCCGCTACGCCGAGCCCGAGGCCCTCCTGGAGGAGGTCTCCCAGCTCCGCGGCGTCGACGCGACCCGTCGCCTGCAGGAGATCTACAGCGAGCCGATCAAGGCCGAGCTGATCACCGAGCGTCTGCGCGAGGTCCGCGCCAGCGGCGTCACCGTCGCCGGCTCGCTGAGCCCGCAGCGGACCAAGGAGTTCGCCAAGACCGTCACCGACGCCGGTGTCGACCTCTTCGTCATCCGGGGCACCACCGTCTCCGCCGAGCACGTGAGCGGCCACGCCGAGCCGCTCAACCTCAAGGAGTTCATCTACGAGCTCGACGTCCCGGTGATCGTCGGCGGCTGCGCCACCCACCAGGCCGCGCTCCACCTGATGCGCACCGGCGCGGCCGGCGTGCTCGTCGGCTTCGGCGGCGGCGCCGCGCACACCACCCGTACGGTCCTCGGTATCTCCGTCCCGATGGCCTCGGCGGTCGCCGACGTCGCCGCCGCCCGCCGCGACTACCTCGATGAGTCCGGCGGCCGCTACGTGCACGTCATCGCCGACGGCTCGATCGGCCGCTCCGGCGACATCGCCAAGGCGATCGCCTGCGGCGCCGACGCCGTCATGGTGGGCAGCCCGTTCGCCCGCGCCACCGACGCGCCGGGTCGCGGCTTCCACTGGGGCGCCGAGGCGCACCACCACGACCTGCCGCGCGGCGCCCGCGTCGAGTTCGGGTCGGTCGGGACGTTCGAGGAGATCCTGCTCGGCCCCAGCCACGTCGCCGACGGCACCATGAACCTCATCGGCGCCCTCAAGCGCTCGATGGCGACGACGGGCTACACCGACGTGAAGGAGTTCCAGCGCGTCGAGGTCGTGCTCGCCTGAGTCAGGGGTGACTCAGGCGCCGACCACCCGCAGCGCCAGCAGGGCCATCTGGTCGCCGACGTCGTCGGGCGTCCAGGGGCCGTCGTCGCGGTACCAGCGGGCGATGTCGATGCCGAGCGAGAGCACGGCGGTGGTCGCCATGCCCACGTCGGGCACGTCGAACGCGCCCGAGGCCAAGCCCGCCTCGATGACCTGGCGCACCTCCTGCTCGATGGCGATCCGCAGCCCGCGGATCTCCTCGCGGTGCTCGGGGGAGAGTGCCTCGAGCTCGTAGTTCACGATCCGCGCCCAGGTGTGGCCGTGGGCGTGATGGCGACCGAAGTCGCGTGCGACGGCGGCCAGTCCCTCCCTCGGCGAGCCGGCCCCGCCCACGGCGGCGCGGACGAGGTCGAGCGTGGCCTGGTGACCGTCGCGCGAGATCACGTGCAGCAGCTCCTCCTTGGAGCGGTAGTGCACGTAGACGGCGGCCGGGCTCATCCCGGCGGCGGCGGCGATGTCGCGCGTCGTCGTGCCGTGGAAGCCCCTCGCGGCGAACGCCTCCACCGCTGCCTCGAGCAGGCGGGTACGGGCGAGGTCGCCACGCGCCGCGCCCTCCGGCACCACGCTCATCGGGCCTCCTGTCGTCACCGAACGGGGGTGTTGACCCGCGCCTTCCGGTGCGGCATCGTGGCCATCCTAAGCAAGCGCTTAGTAGATGACCATCCCATGAAGGAGGGCCGCGTGACCGGACGGTTCGAGGGCAGGACGGCGATCGTCACCGGTGCGAGCCGGGGCATCGGCCTCGGGATCGCGCAGCGGCTGGTCGCCGAGGGCGCACGGGTCGTGATCACGGCCCGCAAGCAGGAGACCCTCGACGAGGCGGTCGCCGCGCTCGGTGGCCCCGAGCACGCGCTGGGCATCGCCGGCCGCGTCGACGACGCCGAGCACCAGGCCGAGGTGGTGGCCCGGGCGATCGAGACGTACGGCAGCGCCGATCTGCTGGTCAACAACGCCGGCATCAACCCGGTCGCCGGCGGCCTGCTGCAGATGGACCTGGAGTCGGCCCGTAAGACGATCGACGTCAACTGCTTCGCCGGGATCAGCCTCGTCCAGCAGGTCCGCCGCGCGTGGATGAAGGAGCACGGCGGCGCGATCGTCAACGTCTCCTCGGTCGCCGGTCTCGGCCCGACGCCGCTGATCGCGCTCTACGGCGCCAGCAAGGCGATGCTCAACTACATCACCCAGGAGCTGGCGGTCGAGCTCGGCCCGAAGATCCGGATCAACGCGGTGCTGCCGGCGGTGGTGAAGACCGACTTCGCGAAGCTGCTCTACGAGGGCCGCGAGGAGGAGGTGTCGGCGCCGTACCCGCTCAAGCGGCTCGGGGTGCCCGAGGACATCGCCGGTGCGGTCGCGTTCCTGCTCTCGCAGGACGCGGGCTGGATCACCGGCCAGCTGCTCACCGTCGACGGCGGCGTCACGGTCGCGACCGGCGCGATCTGATGACGCTCGCGCCGGGGTCCCGGGTCGTCGTCACGGGCGCCGCCCGTGGGATCGGGCGGGCGCTCGCGGCCCGGCTCGCGGCGGGTGAGTGCCAGGTCGTGATCAACGACCGTGACGGCGCCGAGCTGGCCGCCGTGGCGGCGGAGATCGGCGCCCATGCCGTGCCGGCGAACGTGGCGACCGAGGCCGGGATCGAGGCGCTCATCGACGTCGCTCGCGACGAGCTCGGGGGGATCGACGCGTGGTTCGGCAACGCCGGCGTCGACCTCGGCCGGGGCCTCGACATGAGCGAGGCGGACTGGGCCCTCACCCACGAGCTCAACGTGATGGCGCACGTACGAGCCGCCCGGCTGCTGGTGCCCGAGTGGCTGGAGCGGGGCTCCGGTCGGTTCGTGGTGACCGCCTCGGCGGCAGGTCTGCTGACGATGATCGGCGCCCCGGCCTACTCGACGAGCAAGCACGCGGCGGTCGCGTTCGCGGAGTGGCTCTCGGTCACCTACCGCCACCGCGGTGTCGTGGTGCAGGCGATCTGTCCCCAGGGCGTACGGACGGACATGCTCGCCCGCTCGGGCGAGCTCGAGGCGCTGCTGAGCCGGGACAGCGCGATCGAGCCCGAGGAGGTCGCCGAGCAGGCCTGGGCGGCGCTCGGCGACGACCGCTTCCTCGTCCTGCCCCACCCGGAGGTCGCCGGCTACTACGCGGCGCGTGCGAGCGACACCGACGCCTGGCTGAGCGGGATGAACCGGCTCCAGCAGAAGGTCGAGGCGATGACGAAGGAGGCGCGTCGATGATGAGGGCGTGGCAGGTGACCGAGCTCGGCGAGCCGAAGGACGTGCTGCGGCAGGTCGAGGTGCCCGACCCCGTGCCGGGCCCCGGACAGGTGCTGGTCCGCGTCCGTGCGGTGCCGGCCAACTTCCCCGACGCCCTGATGTGCCGCGGGCTCTACCAGGTGCGCCCCGAGCTCCCCTTCACCCCGGGCATCGAGCTCTGCGGTGAGGTCGTCGCGCTCGGCGAGGGGGTGAGCGGGCTCTCCATCGGCGACCGCGTGATCGGAGCGCCGACGCTGCCGTACGGCGGCTTCGCCGAGCTCGCCGTGCTCGAGGCCGCCGGGACCTTCCCGGCCCCGGAGGCACTGGACGACGCGGAGGCCGCCTCGCTGTTCATCGGCTACCAGACCGGCTGGTTCGCGCTGCACCGCCGCACCCGGCTCCAGCCGGGGGAGACGCTGCTGGTGCACGCCGCCGCGGGTGGCGTCGGCAGCGCCGCGGTCCAGCTCGGCAAGGCGGCCGGCGCACGCGTGATCGGGGTCGTCGGCGGACCGGCCAAGGCCGAGGTCGCCCGTGCGCTGGGCGCGGACGTGGTCGTCGACCGCCATCGGGAGGACTTCGTCCAGGTGGTGAAGGAGCAGACCGGAGGGCGCGGCGCCGACGTCATCTACGACCCGGTCGGCGGCGAGACCTTCGACCGCTCCACCAAGTGCATCGCCTTCGAGGGCCGGATCCTGGTGATCGGCTTCGCCGGCGGCACCATCCAGCAGGCCGCGCTCAACCATGCCCTGATCAAGAACTACGCGATCGTCGGGCTGCACTGGGGGCTCTACAACACGATGGCTCCCGCGCTGGTACGACACTGTCACGACGAGCTGACCGCCCTCGCGCAGGAGGGCCTGCTCAGGCCCCTGGTCAGCGAGCGACTCGGCCTGGACCGGGTGGCGGACGGCGTGCAGCGTCTCGCCGACGGCGAGACCGTCGGCCGGGTGGTGTTCGTCCCGTGACCGCACCGATCACGGCCGTGGTCTTCGACTACGGCGGCGTCCTGACCACGCCGATCGGCGACTCGATCGCGGCCTGGCTCGAGGCCGACGGCATCCGCCCGGAGTCGTTCTCGAGCACACTCAAGGAGTGGCTCGGTCGCGATGCCACATCCGGCACCCCGATCCACCGGCTGGAGACCGGCGAGCTCTCCGCGCAGGAGTTCGACGCGCTGCTCGCGGCCCGGCTGACCACCGTCGACGGCACGCCGGTCGAGCCCACCGGCGTGCTGCGGAGGCTGTTCGCCGCGATGGGCGCCGACGAGCGGATGTACGACCTGCTGGCCGACCTGCGCGCCGCCGGCCTCCGCACCGCGCTGCTCTCCAACAGCTGGGGCAACACCTATCCGCGCGGGCGGCTCGCCGACCTGATGGACACGATGGTGATCTCCGCGGAGGTCGGGCTGCGCAAGCCCGTGCCCGAGATCTACCTCCTGGCGCTCGAGCGTCTCGGCATCTCGGACCCGTCCAGCGCCGTCTTCGTCGACGACGCCCGGCCGAACATCGAGGGCGCCGAGGCGGTCGGCATGCACGGGGTGCTGCACACCGACGCCGCCGCCACCCGTACGGCTCTCGCCGCCCTCATCCCCGGACTCGCCTCGGAGGCGCCCGCATGACCGACGACCTGCCCGGCCTCGACCTCGCCCGGCTGAGCGCCTGGTGGCCCGACCACGTCGCGCCGCTCGGTGGCGACCTGCGGGCCGGCCTGATCGCCGGCGGCAAGTCCAATCTCACCTACCAGGTCACCGACGGCACCGGCACCTGGATCGTGCGCCGCCCGCCGCTGGGCCACGTGCTGGCCACCGCCCACGACATGGGCCGCGAGTACCGGGTGATGACGGCGCTGCGCCACACGGAGGTGCCGGTGCCGCACACGTACGCGCACTGCGAGGACGTCGACGTGATCGGAGCGCCGTTCTACGTGATGGACCGGGTCGAGGGCACGCCCTACCGGCTGGCGGCCGAGCTGGCGCCGCTCGGCGCCGAGCGGGTGCGCGTCATCAGTACCCGGCTGGTCGACACCCTCGCGGCTCTGCACCGGATCGACCCGGCGGGCGTGGGACTGGCCGACTTCGGCCGGGCCGAGGGCTTCCTCACCCGCCAGGTGGCCCGCTGGAAGAAGCAGCTGGACGCCTCCCGTACGCGCGACCTGCCGGCCGCCGACGAGCTGCACGCCCGGCTCGCGGCCGCCGTGCCCCCGGAGTCGGCGCCCGGGATCGTGCACGGCGACTTCCGGCTCGACAACGTCCTGGTCGACGACGAGGACCGGGTCACCGCCGTCCTCGACTGGGAGATGGCCACGCTCGGAGACCCGCTCACCGATCTCGCGCTGATGCTGCTCTACCAGCGTCTCGGCGCACGTGCCGGGGCCGTCGTCTCCGACGTCGGCGCCGCGCCCGGCTACCTGACCGAGCACGAGATCCTCGAGCGCTATGCGGCCGGCGGCGGTCGCGACCTCACCCGCTTCGGCTTCTACCTCGGGCTGGCCGCCTTCAAGCTGGCCGCCATCCTCGAGGGCATCCACTACCGCTACCTGCAGGGCCAGACCGTCGGGGAGGGCTTCGACAGGATCGGCGAGGCGATCCACCCCCTGCTCGCCGCCGGCCTCGACGCGCTCGACAACTGATCCAGGAGAACGCCCATGGACTTCGCCCACGACGCCCGTACCGAGGAGCTGCGCAGCACGCTGCTCGAGTTCATGACCAGTCACGTCGAGCCCGCCGAGCGGGTCTTCGAGGAGCAGGTCGCCGCCCTCGACGACCCCTGGGCGTGGGACAGCGCCCCGATCCTGGGCGAGCTGCGCGCCGAGGCCCGCGCCCGTGGGCTGTGGAACCTCTTCCTGCCCGGCGAGGAGGGTGCGGGGCTGACGAACCTCCAGTACGCGCCGCTCGCCGAGATCACCGGCCGCACCGCGCTCGCGCCGGCGGTCTTCAACTGCGCCGCCCCCGACACGGGGAACATGGAGCTGCTGCACGACTTCGGCACCGATGCGCAGAAGGAGCAGTGGCTGGCGCCGCTGCTGAGCGGGGAGATCCGCAGCGCCTTCGCGATGACCGAGCCCGACGTCGCCTCCAGCGACGCCACCAACATCGCCACCTCGATCACCCGGGACGGCGACGTGTACGTCCTCAACGGCCGCAAGTGGTGGATCACCGGCGCGATGAACCCCAACGCGAGGATCTTCATCGTGATGGGCAAGACCGATCCGGGCGCTGAGCGGCACCGCCAGCAGTCGATGATCCTGGTCCCGCGCGACACCCCCGGCGTGACGGTGAGGCGCGGCATGGAGGTCTTCGGCTACGACGACCACGACCACGGCGGCCACGCCGAGATCCTCTTCGAGGACGCCCGCGTCCCGGTCGCCAACCTGATCGGCGCCGAGGGGATGGGCTTCGCCATCGCCCAGGCCCGCCTCGGGCCGGGCCGGATCCACCACTGCATGCGCGCCATCGGGCTGGCCGAGCGCGCCATCGAGCTGATGTGCGAGCGGGTCGACTCCCGGATCGCGTTCGGTCGCCCGCTGGCCGACCAGGGGGTGATCCGCGACTGGATCGCCACCTCGCGCGTCCGGATCGAGCAGCTGCGCCTGCTGGTGCTCAAGACGGCCTGGCTGATGGACACCGTCGGCAACAAGGGCGCCCACACCGAGATCCAGGCGATCAAGATCGCCACCCCGGCCACGGTGCAGTGGATCCTCGACAAGGCGATCCAGGCGCACGGCGCCGGCGGTCTCTCGCAGGACTTCCCGCTCGCCAAGGCGTACGCCGGCATCCGCACCCTCCGCTTCGCCGACGGCCCCGATGAGGTGCACAAGAACGCGCTCGCGAAGGCAGAGCTCCGCCGCCAGCAGGCGCGACGCACCGCGTCGGGTGAACGGGGCTGACAGACTGGCGCCATGACCGCGCCTGGAGTGCTCAGCCCCGACGCCCGTAGCGCCGCGCTCGCCGCGATGACCGGTGCGCGTGGGGAGCCCGAGCTCGACGTCCTGGTCGTCGGCGGCGGCGTGGTCGGGGCAGGCGTGGCGCTGGATGCGGTCACCCGTGGGCTCTCCGTCGGGCTGCTGGAGCAGCGCGACCTCGCCTCCGGCACCTCATCGCGCAGCTCCAAGCTGATCCACGGCGGCCTGCGCTACCTGGAGATGATGGACTTCGCGCTCGTTCGCGAGGCGCTGCAGGAGCGCGGCCTACTGCTGACCCGGCTCGCGCCCCATCTCGTACGACCGGTGCCGTTCCTCTACCCGCTGACCCACCCGATCTGGGAGCGCGGGTACGTCGGCAGCGGCCTGGCGCTCTACGACGGGATGGCGCTCGCCGGCTCGCTGCTCGAGGGTGGCGGCACCGGCGTCCCGCGCCACCGCCACCTCACCCGGCGCACGGTCGCCCGGATCGCGCCGGACTTCCGCACCGACACGATCACCGGGGCGATCCAGTACTACGACGCCCAGGTCGACGACGCCCGGCTGGTGATGATGCTTGCGCGCACCGCGTCCCGGCACGGGGCCCAGGTCGCCACCCGGGTGCGGGTCACCGGCTTCCTGCGCGAGGGGGAGCGGGTCGTCGGCGTCGCCGCGACCGACCTGGAGCGTGGGACCACCCACCAGATCCGCGCCAAGACCGTGGTCAACGCCGCGGGCGTGTGGACCGACGAGATCCAGGAGATGGTGGGCGGTCGGGGCGCGCTGCACGTCCAGGCCTCCAAGGGCATCCACCTGGTCGTCCCGCGCGACCGGATCCGCAGCGAGTCCGGCTTCATCGTGCGCACCGAGAAGTCGGTCCTGTTCGTCATCCCGTGGGGCCGACACTGGATCATCGGCACGACCGACACCCCGTGGACCTACGACCTCGCGCACCCGGCGGCCAGCCGTGCCGACATCGACTACGTCCTCGACCACGTCAACGCGATCCTGCGCGAGCCGCTGGGCCACGAGGACGTCGAGGGCGTGTACGCCGGCCTGCGGCCGCTGCTCTCCGGCGAGTCCGAGCCGACCTCGAAGATCAGCCGCGAGCACACCGTCGTCACCCCGGTCCCGGGCCTGGTCATGATCGCCGGCGGCAAGCTCACCACCTACCGGGTGATGGCGCAGGACGCCGTCGACGCAGCGGTCCACTCGCTGCGCACCACCACCGACCTGCACGTCCAGGAGTCGATCACCGACCGGGTCCCGCTGCTGGGCGCCGACGGCTTCGAGACCCGCTCCAACCAGCGCGTCCTGCTCGCCCGGCGCTCCGGGCTGCACGTGGCCCGCATCGACCACCTCCTGCACCGGTACGGCGGCCTGATCGATGACCTGCTCGACCTGATCGGGGCCCGCAGGACGCTGGCCGAGCCGCTCGAAGGCGCCGAGGACTACCTCGCCGCCGAGGTCGTCTACGCGGTCACTCACGAGGGTGCGCGCCACCTCGACGACGTCCTCGCCCGCCGTACCCGCATCTCGATCGAGACCTTCGACCGAGGCGCCGGCGCGGCTCCGGGCGTCGCCAGGCTGATGGCCGCCGAGCTGGGCTGGGACAAGGCGGAGGTCGACCGTCAGGTGGAGTGGTACCGCCACCGGGTCGCGGCCGAGCGGGCCAGCCAGACGATGGCCACCGACCTCGAGGCCGACGAGGCCCGGCGCCGGGTCGACGACCTGGTCTGAGGAACGCGCGAAGGTACCCGGTACAGCGTGTGGCTACTAACCAGTAGCCAAGGGCGACGCACGTCACATACTCTCGGTACATGAGTGCCTCCAACCCCGATCGCCAGCCACTCGTCGACGGCCCCCGCGACCCGGAGCACGACCCGGCCGCGACGTACGCGCTCGACCCGGGCTACGCCGCCCGGCTGACCGCGCGGCTGCTGGCGACGTCGGGGGAGACCCATGAGGTGCGCTCGCCGCTCGACGGCGCGCCGCTCGTGCACGTGCCGCAGTCGAGCGACGCCGACGTCGCCGAGGCGTTCGCGCGCGCCCGCATCGCGCAGGAGAAGTGGGCGCGTACGCCCGTCGTCGAGCGCGAGCGGATCCTGCTGCGCCTCCACGACCTCGTGCTGGATCGCCAGGAGGAGATCCTCGACCTGATCGTGCTGGAGACCGGCAAGGCCCGCAAGCACGCCTTCGACGAGCCGCTGCACATCGCGCTGACGGCGCGCTACTACGGTCGTACGACCGCCAAGCACCTGCGCTCCGAGCGCCGACCCGGCGTCATCCCGGGGCTGACCCGGATCGACGTCAACCACGTCCCCAAGGGCGTCGTCGGCATCATCTCGCCGTGGAACTACCCGTTCACCCTGGCGCTGTGCGACGGCCTCGCCGCGATCGCCGCCGGCAACGCGGTGGTCGCCAAGCCTGACGCCCAGACCATGCTCAGCGCGCTCCTCGGTGCCGAGCTGCTCGAGGAGGCCGGCCTGCCCAAGGACCTGTGGACCGTCGTCGCCGGCCCCGGCGCGGAGATCGGCACGAGCATCATCGAGCGCGCCGACTACATCTGCTTCACCGGCTCGACCGCGACGGGCAGGATCATCGGCCGGCAGTGCGCAGAGCGGCTGATCGGCTCCTCGCTCGAGCTCGGCGGCAAGAACGCCATGCTCGTGCTCGCCGATGCCGACATCGAGAAGGCCGCCGAGGGCGCGACCCGTGCCGTCTTCTCCAACACCGGCCAGCTCTGTGTGTCGATCGAGCGGATGTACGTCGCCGACGCGATCTACGACCGCTTCGTGGAGCGGTTCGCCGCCCGTACGCAGGCGATGACCCTCGGCGCGACGCTGGCCTGGGAGAACGACATGGGCTCCCTGATCAGCCAGAACCAGCTCGACAACGCCATCACCCACGTCGAGGACGCGGTCACCAAGGGCGCCCGTGTGCTCGCCGGGGGCAGGGCGCGGCCCGACCTCGGCCCCTTCTTCTTCGAGCCGACGATCCTCGAGGGCGTCAGCCCCGAGATGACCTGCTTCGGCACCGAGACCTTCGGCCCGGTGGTGTCGATCTACCGCGTCACCAGCGACGAGGACGCGGTGGACCGTGCCAACGACGGCGAGTACGGTCTCAACGCCTCGATCTACAGCCGCGACACCGCCCGTGCCCGTCGTCTCGCGGCCCGGGTCAAGGCGGGCACGGTCAACATCAACGAGGCGTTCGCCGCCTCCTTCGCCAGCATCGACGCGCCGATGGGCGGCTTCCGCGAGTCCGGCACCGGCCGCCGCCAAGGCGCCGAGGGCCTGCTGCGCTTCACCGAGACCCAGTCGGTCGCGACCCAGCGCGGGATGCGGTTCAGCCCGATGTTCGGGATGTCGGACGAGGCCTACGCCAAGGTCATGACCGCCTCGCTGCGCGCCCTCAAGGCGGTCGGTCGTGCCTGACGCCGGGACCTCCAGCAAGGCCACGCACTACGACGTCCTCGTCATCGGCTCCGGCTTCGGTGGCTCGGTCAGTGCACTGCGGCTGACCGAGAAGGGCTACTCCGTCGGCGTCCTCGAGGCCGGTGCCCGGCTCGACGACGAGGACTTCGCCGACACCTCGTGGGACCTGAAGCGGTTCCTCTTCAACCCCGCGATCGGCTGCTACGGCATCCAGCGCATCGACATGGTCAAGGACGCGATCATCCTCGCCGGGGCGGGTGTCGGCGGCGGATCACTGGTCTACGCGAACACCCTCTACGAGCCGCTCGACCCGTTCTACGAGGACCGGTCGTGGGCCCACATCACCGACTGGAAGTCGGAGCTGGCGCCCTACTACGACCAGGCCAAGCGGATGCTCGGCGTCGTGGTGAACCCGCACATCACGCCGGCCGACCGCATCATGCAGAAGGTCGCCGCCGACATGGGGGTCGCCGAGAGCTACCACCAGGCGCCCGTCGGCGTCTTCTTCGGCGACGAGGGCGTGGCACCGGGCACCGATGTCGCGGACCCGTACTTCGGCGGCGAGGGCCCGACCCGTACGACCTGCACCCAGTGCGGCGAGTGCATGGTCGGCTGCCGCCACAACGCCAAGAACACGCTGGTGAAGAACTATCTCCACCTCGCCGAGAAGAACGGTGCGCAGATCCACCCGCTCACCACCGTCACGCGGGTGATCCCGCGCCCGGCGTCGGAGGGCGGCGGGTACGAGGTCCACACCCGCTGGACCAAGGCGAAGCTCTCCCGCCTGCGCCGGGACAAGGGCGCCACCAAGGTCTTCACCGCCGACCAGGTCGTCTTCAGCGCCGCCGCGATCGGCACCCAGAAGCTGCTGCACCGGCTCAAGGCCACCGGTGACCTGCCGTTGATCTCGGACCGGCTCGGCGAGCTGACCCGTACCAACTCCGAGGCGATCCTCGGGTCCATCGCTCCCGACCTCAGCGTCGACTACAGCGAGGGCGTCGCGATCACCTCCTCGATCCATCCCGACGAGCACACCCACTTCGAGCCGGTCCGCTACGGCCACGGCTCGAACGCGATGTCCTTCCTGCAGACTGTGCTCACCGACGGCGGTCCGGACCGCAAGAAGCGGTGGGCCAAGGAGATGTGGGCCCAGCGCCGCAACCTCCGCACGCTCTACGACGTGAAGCACTGGTCCGAGCGGATGGTGGTGCTGCTGGTGATGCAGGCCAAGGACAACTCGATCACCGTCTTCCCCAAGAAGACGGCGCTCGGCTGGAGGCTCAGCTCCAAGCAGGGCCACGGCGAGCCGAACCCGACCTGGATACCGGCCGCCAACGAGGGCGCACGCATGATGGCCCGGCACATGTCCACCGATGCGGGCGAGGGGTACGCGGGCGGCACCGTCGGCGAGCCCTTCGACATCCCGATGACCGCGCACTTCATCGGCGGCTGCGCGATCGGGGACTCGTCGCGCAGCGGGGTCGTGGATCCCTACCAGCGCCTGTACGGCTACGACGGCCTCCACGTGGTCGACGGCTCGACGATCTCGGCGAACCTCGGCGTCAACCCGTCCCTGACGATCACCGCCCAGGCCGAGCGGGCGATGGCGTTCTGGCCGAACAAGGGCGAGACGGACACCCGCCCCGCCCTGGGTGCCGACTACCGCCGTCTCGAACCGGTCAATCCGCACCGTCCGGCAGTCCCGCCGAGCGCCCCCGCGGCGCTGCGCCTGCCCATCGTCGGCGTCGGCTGATTTTCTTTCCAGAAAATCTCGGAGAGTCCGTAACCGGGTCTGTTGCTCCTCGTTGGAGCAGCAGACCCGGATTGCTCCCTCCCTTAACTGTCCGGGTCACGCGGTCCAGGCGCTGTCCAGCAGTTGCGTGGACGATCAGGGCCCGGCCACCCTCCCTCCCCGGCCGGGCCCTGGTGCATTTTCCGAGCGTGTGCGGCGCGACGAAGGAGCGCGGCACACCAGCGAGGAGGTCGAGCGAGCGCACGTCCGAGCTTGCGAGGGCGTGACCGCGTGTCGAGACCCTGGCGCCGCCCGGCACGCACATGGGCTGGGGGATGTCGCCGTTGCCGGTGCGCGCTACGTTGCCTCTAGGTCCTTCGACCTCCGTTCCCGGCGTCCCGCCGATCCGACGGCACGCCAGTTCGGCCCTTCCTGGAGAGGTTGCCCGATGCGTGCTGTCCTGTTCGAGAACTACGAGACCTTCCCGATCCTCACCGAGGTCGAGCGCCCCGATCCGGGCCCAGGCGAGGTGCTGCTCAAGGTGGCCGGCGCCGGCGCCTGCCACTCCGACGTCGCGATCTACCGCGAGTTCAAGGCTGGCCAGCCGGGTGCCCAGGTGCCGCCCTTCATCCTCGGTCACGAGAACTCCGGCTGGATCGAGGAGATCGGCCCCGGCGTCACCGGCCTGACCAAGGGCGATGCCTACCTCGTCTACGGCCCGATCGGCTGCGGGCACTGCGCCCCCTGCTCACGCGGGCAGGACACCTACTGCGACAACGCCGCCACCAACCCGTACGCCGCCATCGGGCTGGGTCGCAACGGCGGCATGGCGGAGTACGTCACCGTTCCCGCGCGCAACCTGGTCCCGCTCGGCGACGCCGATCCGGTCGCGGCCGCACCGCTCAGCGATGCCGGCCTGACGCCGTACCACGCGATCAAGCTCGCCCTGCCGAACCTCGCCGGCGGCGGCCGGTTCGCGCTCGTCGTCGGGCTCGGCGGCCTCGGTCAGATCGCCGTCCAGATCCTCACCGCCCTGACCGGCGCCACCGTGATCGTGACCGACATGCGCGAGGACGCGATGGCCCGCGCTGTCGAGCGCGGCGCGATCGCCGTCCCGGGCGGGCCCGATCAGGTCGCGCGGATCCGCGAGATCACCGGCGGGCGCGGCGTGGACGCGGCGTTCGACCTGGTCGGCGCCTCGCCCACCATCAAGGTGGCGCAGGGCGCGCTGGCGATCGGCGGTCGGCTGACGGTGGTCGGCATAGCGGGCGGCGTCACGGACTGGTCGTTCTTCACCAACCCGTACGAGGCGACCATCACCAACACGTACTGGGGCACCATCGAGGACCTCAACGAGGTGGTCGCGATGTATCGCGCCGGCCAGATCGTCCCCGACGTCGAGCGCTACTCGATGGACCAGGCGCTCGAGGCGTACCGCAAGCTTGAGGCCGGCGAGCTCAGCGGCCGCGCGGTCGTCACACCCCACTCCTGACCCACCCTGCGTCGAGTCGGCGCATCTCGAGGCGAGCTGCGCCGACTCGGCGTCGGTTCGGCTCGGGGTGCGGGCGCCGATAAGATCCGGCTATGACTGACGCCGTTGCGCAGCCCCTTCACGAATCGGTCGAGCACGATCTGGTCCTCGTCGTCGACTTCGGCGCGCAGTACGCGCAGCTGATCGCGCGGCGGGTGCGGGAGGCGCGGGTCTACTCCGAGATCGTGCCGCACACCATGTCGGTCGCCGACATGCTCGCCAAGCGGCCGAAGGCGATCATCCTCTCCGGCGGTCCGTCGTCGGTGTACGAGCAGGGCGCCCCGGCGATCGACGACGCGATCTTCACCGCCGGCACTCCCGTCTTCGGCATGTGCTACGGCTTCCAGCTGATGGCCAAGGGCCTCGGCGGCACCGTCTCGGCGACCGGTGCGCGCGAGTACGGCCGCACCCCGGTCTCCGTCTCCACCGGTGGCACGCTGCTGGCCAGCGTCCCGGCCGCGCACAACGTCTGGATGTCGCACGGCGACTCGGTGACCGAGGCTCCGGCCGGCTTCGACGTGCTGGCCTCCACCGCCGTCACCCCGGTCGCAGCGTTCGAGAACGTCGAGGCGGGCCTCGCCGGCGTCCAATGGCACCCCGAGGTGCTGCACTCCGAGCACGGCCAGCGGGTGCTCGAGCACTTCCTCTGGGACATCGCCAAGTGCCGCCAGAGCTGGACCATCGGCAACATCGCCGAGGAGCAGATCGAGCGGATCCGCGAGCAGATCGGCGAGAACGGCCGGGCCATCTGCGGCCTCTCCGGCGGCGTGGACTCCGCCGTCGCCGCGGCGATCGTGCAGAAGGCGATCGGTGACCGCCTCACCTGTGTCTACGTCGACCACGGCCTGATGCGCCAGGGCGAGTCCGAGCAGGTCGAGCGCGACTTCGTCGCCGCGACCGGCGCCAAGCTGGTCGTCGTGGACGCCGAGAAGCAGTTCCTCGACGCCCTCGCCGGCGTCTCCGAGCCGGAGACCAAGCGCAAGATCATCGGCCGCGAGTTCATCCGCTCCTTCGAGGGCGCGCAGGCCGACATCATCCGCACCGCCCCCCAGACCGAAGACGGCGTCGGCTCCACCGTTGGCTTCTTGGTGCAGGGCACCCTCTACCCCGACGTGGTCGAGTCCGGTGGCGGCGCCGGCACCTCCACCATCAAGTCCCACCACAACGTCGGCGGGCTGCCCGACGACCTCGAGTTCGAGCTCGTCGAGCCGCTGCGCACGCTCTTCAAGGACGAGGTCCGCGCGGTCGGCGACCAGCTCGGCCTGCCCAAGGAGATCGTCCAGCGCCAGCCGTTCCCGGGCCCCGGCCTCGGCATCCGGATCATCGGCGAGGTCACCCGCGAGCGCCTCGACATCCTGCGCCAGGCCGACGCGATCGCCCGCGAGGAGCTGACCGCCGCCGGCCTCGACAACGACATCTGGCAGATGCCGGTCGTACTGCTCGCCGACGTCCGCTCGGTCGGCGTCCAGGGCGACGGCCGCACGTACGGTCACCCGATCGTGCTGCGCCCGGTCACCTCCGAGGACGCCATGACCGCCGACTGGGCCCGGCTGCCGTTCGACCTGGTCGAGCGGATCTCCACCCGGATCACCAACGAGGTGGCCGACGTCAACCGTGTCGTGATCGACGTGACCTCGAAGCCGCCGGGCACGATCGAGTGGGAGTGAGCGACTCGTAGCGCTCGACGGACGGGGAGTGTGGTGCGCATCCGATGCGCGCCGCGCTCCCCGTTCCGCATGTCAGAGCCGCTCCATCGCCTCGGCGACCGCGGTGTCGCGCCCGATCCCGGTGGCGTGCAGTCCCTCGATCACGCCGGCCCGGTCCTCGGCGGAGCGGTTCTGGCTCAGCTTCGCCTTCCCCTCGACCCGCTCGACGCTCAGCTCGATGCCGACCACGGCCCGCAGCTGCTGTTCGACGTACGCGTCGGGTGCGTCCTCGACGCGCCACGGCTCCGCACGCGAGGCCTCCATCGCATCGGTGAGCAGGCCGACCTGGCGCCGCAGCCACCCGGCGTCGGTGTGGACGGCGAGCCGGCCGGTGAGGTGGACGGCCGAGTAGTTCCACGTCGGAACGACCCGGCCGTGCTCGGCCTTGGAGGCGTAGAAGCTCGGCGAGACGTACGCCTCCGGACCGGTGACGATCAGGAGGGCGGGCTCGCCCTCGGTGAGGGTGCGCCAGTGCGGATTGGCGATCGCCATGTGCAGCAGCAACCGGTCGTCGCGCCACACCACCGGCAGCCGGGTCGCGAGCGGGAAGCCGTCCTCGCCGGTGGTGATGAGGTCGCCGGCCCCGACCGTCGCGACGAGCGCGCGGATCTCGGTCTCGTCGGTCAGGGCGTTGAAGCGGGGGACGTACATGCGCCGATTCTCCCAGGGCGCCGATCATCGCACCGTGACCGGTTGGTCGCGGGTCATGAGAGCGCTCTATCGTGCTCCCTCGTGACCTCACAGACCTGGCTCGGAGATCCATCCGTCTATCACGGTGAGGGTGCCTTCTGGGACCCGCGCATCGGCGCACTGCGCTACGTCGACATCACCCGCGGCGACGTCCACACGATCGTGGATGCCCACGGGATGAAGACCCACGTCAGCGACGTCGCAGCCGTGATCCGCGCCCGCGCTGGCGGCGGATACGTGATGGCGTTCGAGCGCGGCTTCGCGCTCCTCGACGAGGACCTCGGCACGCTCGAGGAGATCCCGGTCCACGCCGACCCGGAGGTGCGGCTGAACGAGGGCAGTGTCGACCCGTCGGGCCGGCTCTACGTCGGCTCGATGAGCTACGACGAGCGCTTCGACGGCGGCGTCCTGTACCGGCTCAACCCCGACCTCAGCGTCGACGTCGTCCGCGACCCGGTCTCCATCCCCAACGGTCTGGCCTGGACGCCCGACGGTCGTACGGCCTTCCACGCCGACAGCCCGCACCAACAGATCTACGCCTACGACGTCGATCCGGCGACCGGCGCCTTCGGCGAGCGGAAGGTGCACATCCAGCTGGAGTCGGGCTACCCCGACGGGATGGCGATGGACGAGCACGGCGGCCTGTGGGTCGCCGTCTGGTCCGGCGGACAGGTGCGTCACTTCGACGCCTCCGGCGCCCTGGTCGACGTCATCGAGGTCGGCGTCGCCAACCCGACCTCCTGCGCCTTCGGCGGAGCCGACGGGCGCACGCTCTTCATCACCACCTCGAAGAAGGACCGGCCCCAGCCGGAGGAGCACGCCGGTCAGGTGCTGGCGCTCGAGGTCGGCGTCGGCGGGGCGCCCGTGCACGCGTTCGCCGGCTGAAATGCGACGTACCTGACGTTTCTCACCACGCTGCCGCGTGTCGGTGTGAGAAACGTCAGGTACGGGGCGATCAGGCCTGACCGGCCTCCAGCATCTCGGTGCGGGTCGCGACCTTCACCCGGATGCGCTCCTGCGACTCGCCGGTGGCGATCTCGTGGGCATCGAGCTTGACCCAGTGGCCGTGGTTGAAGACGTTGACGCCGCGCTCGGCGAAGTAGGCGTCGACCGCCTCGGGCGAGCGCTGCGGCGCGGTCTCGGTGGTGGCCTCGAGCAGGTGGCCGACGGTCTCGGCGGCGTCGCTCTTCGTGTGACCGATGAGGCCGACCGGGCCGCGCTTGATCCAGCCGGTGGTGAACAGGCCGGGGATCGGGTTGCCGTCGAGGTCGAGGACCTTGCCGCCGTCGTTGGGGATGATCGCCTTGCGGGCGTCCCACGGCAGGTCCGGGAGCGCCTCGGACTTGTAGCCGATGGCGCGGTAGACCTGGCCGACCGGCCACTCGCTGATCTCGCCGGTCCCCTCGACGTTGCCGTCGGCGTTGGGGGAGTGGGTGCGCTCGGTCTTGAAGGCGACCACCTTGCCCTCGGCGTCGGTCTCGATCGAGTGCGGCGCCTCGGCGAAGTGCAGGTGGATGCGGTGCGGCTTGCCGACCTCGTCGCGACCCACCCAGTTGGCGAGCACGTCGAGCACGAGCTTCTGAGCCTTGTGCTCGGCGATGTGCTGCATGCCGTGGTCGTCCACGTCGAAGCCCTCGGGGTGCACGATCACCTCCACGTTGGGCGAGTGGTTGAGCTCGCGCAGCTCCAGCGGAGAGAACTTCGCGTACGCCGGGCCGCGGCGGGCGAAGACGTGCACGTCGGTGATCTGCTTGGCCTTGAGGCCCTCGTAGACCTGGACCGGGATGTCGGTCACCAGCATCTCCTCGGCGGTCTTCGCCAGGACGCGGGCGACGTCGAGCGCGACGTTGCCGACACCGACGACGGCGACGGAGGTCGCGCCCTCGAAGTCCCACGTGGGGGCGTCGTCGGGGTGCGCGTCGTACCAGGAGACGAAGTCGGCGGCGCCGATCGAGTGCTCCTCGCCGGGGATGCCGAGCTCGCGGTCGGCCTTGGCGCCGGTGGAGAAGATGATGGCGTCGTAGAACTCGCGCAGGTCGTCGAGCTTCACGTCGACGCCGTAGTTGACGTTGCCGAGGAAGCGGATCTCGTCCTTCGCCAGGACGCGGTCGAGCGCCTTGATGATCTCCTTGATCCGCGGGTGGTCCGGCGCCACGCCGTAGCGGACCAGGCCGAAGGGAGCGGGCAGCCGCTCGAGGATGTCGACCGACACGTCCGCCTCAGACTTGGTCAGGATGTCTGCTGCATAGATGCCGGCGGGACCGCCGCCGATGATGGCCACACGAATACTCATGACCTCATTCTCTCGTACGCATGGTGAATCACAGAACGAGGTTGTGCTTGTGGGGTCACAAGGTAGCCTTGTGCCATGTTGGGGCCACACGTTCCGGAGCTGCGCGCCCTCGAGCTCCTCACCCTGGTCTCGGAGACGGGGAGCCTCAGTGCGGCCGCCGTCGAGCTCGGCATCACCCAGCAGGCGGCCTCCTCGCGGCTGCGGACGATGGAGTCGCTCGTGGGCGCCTCGCTGCTGGACCGTACGCGCCGCGGATCGGCGCTGACCCCCACCGGAGAGCTGCTGGTGCAGTGGTCGGGCGCGATCCTCGCCGCCGCCGCGCAGATGGACGCCGGCATCGCGGCGCTCCGGGCGGATCGGCGGGGCCACCTCACCATCGCCGCGAGCCTCACCATCGCCGAGCACCTGCTCCCGGGCTGGCTGGTCGCCCTGCGCGCGCGTCAGATCCACGCGGGGCTGACGCCGACCGAGGTGACGATGACGGCGACGAACAGCGAGCGCGTCGAGAACCTCGTCCGTACGGGTGAGGTCGATCTCGGCTTCATCGAGGGGCCTGACGCTCCCTCCGACCTGCACCACCGGCTGGTCGGGACCGACACCCTCGTCGTGGTGGTGGGGCCGAAGCACCCGTGGGTCTCGCGCGCGAGCCGGCGGATCAGCGCGGCGACGCTCGCGGGGACACCGCTCGTCGTGCGAGAGCCCGGGTCCGGCACCCGGATGGTCCTGGACCGCGCCCTCAGCCATCTCGAGACGGCGGCACCCGCCCTCGAGCTCTCCAGTACCGCCGCCGTCCGCGCCGCCGTCGCCGCCGGTGCCGGCCCCGCCGCGGTAGGTGCGCACGCGATCCGCGAGGACCTGGCGCTGGGCCGGCTGGTGAAGATCAATGTGGCCGGCCTCGACCTCACCCGTCGCCTGCACGCGGTGTGGCGCGGCGCCTCCCAGCCCCCGTACGGAGCCGCGCGCGACCTGGTCGCCTGGGCGGCCGAGCACCCCGCCTGACCGCTTGAGGGGCCCTACCGCGCGGCCCGCGTTGCTGACAGGGTCGACGCATGTATCCGGGAACCTGGGCACGGACGACGCCGGACAAGCCGGCCCTGATCATGTCCGGCTCCGGCCGGACGCTGACCTATGCCGAGCTGGACGACCGCAGCCTCCGGCTCGCCAACCACCTGCGGGCGGCGGGTCTCCAGGTCGGCGACGGCGTCGCGATGATCAGCGACAACCGGCCCGAGACCTACGAGGTCTACTGGGCGGCGCTGCGATCCGGGCTCTACATCACCGCGGTCAACAGCCACCTCAGCGCTCCGGAGGCGTCGTACATCCTCAACGACTGCGGCGCCAAGGCGTTGGTCGTCTCCGCGGCGCTCGCGGAGCTGGCCGGAGGGCTGGAGACGGACGTCGCCGTGCGGATCGCCGTCGGCGGGGCGATCGAGGGCTATGCCGGCTACGAGGAGGCGCTCGCCGCTGCGGGCGATCGACCGCTCCCCGAGCAGCCGCACGGGGACGACCTGCTCTACTCCAGCGGCACCACCGGCCGGCCCAAGGGGATCAAGCCGCCGCTGCCGCCGATCGCCGTCGACGAGCCGGGCTACCTGTACCCGACCGTCTTCGGCCGGGTCTACGGCTTCGGTCCCGACACGATCTACCTCTCGCCGGCTCCGGTCTACCACGCCGCACCGCTGCGCTTCATGGGCGCGATCCACGTGGCCGGCGGGACCGTGGTGATGATGGAGCGGTTCGACGCCGAGGAAGCGCTGGCCGCGATCGAGCGCTACCGGGTGACCCACACCCAGATGGTCCCGACCATGTTCGTCCGGATGCTCAAGCTCCCCGCGGAGGTCCGGGAGCGGTACGACGTCTCGAGCCTGCGTTGCGTCGTGCACGCCGCGGCGCCGTGCCCGATCGAGGTCAAGCGCCGGATGATCGAGTGGTTCGGCCCGGTGATCGAGGAGTACTACGCCTCCACCGAGGCGAATGGATCCACGATGATCGACTCGGCCACCTGGCTGCAGCGCCCCGGCTCGGTCGGCCGGCCGCTGCTCGGCATCCCGCACATCGTCGGCGACGACGGGCGGGACCTGCCGCCCGGCGAGATCGGCACGATCTACTTCGAGCGCGAGGAGCGCACGTTCAGCTATCACAACGACCCGGAGAGGACGCGGGCCGCCGAGCACCCCGAGCACCCGAGCTGGACCACGGTCGGCGACCTCGGCTACCTCGACGAGGAGGGCTTCCTCTATCTCACCGACCGCACGGCCTTCATGATCATCAGCGGCGGGGTGAACATCTACCCCCAGGAGATCGAGGACCTCTTCGCCCTCCACCCCGGCGTCGCGGACATCGCGGTGCTGGGAGTGCCCGATGAGGAGATGGGGGAGCGCGTGATCGCCGTCGTGCAGCCCGCTCCCGGGGTGGTCGGCGACGCGGAGCTGGCCGAGGAGCTGAGCCGGTACGCCCGCGAACGGATCGCCCACTTCAAGGTGCCCCGCGAGTTCCACTTCCGCGCCGAGCTGCCGAGGACGCCCACGGGCAAGATGGTCAAGGGCAGGCTGCGGGAGCAGTACGCGGCCGAGCGCTGACGGCACCTCGGCAGAGCCTCCGGAGCGCCTCGGAAGCTGACGTTGAGCGTGACGCCCGCTCGATTTGGCATGTCTGCCCCGTGTGCGTACTGTTCTCCGAGTCGCCACGAGCGGGGGATGGAGCCGAGAGGGTCCGGACCACAGTCGTGTGATGGGAGAAAAGAGCGAATCCGCCGAATTGGTGGAAAGTGAAAGTCTCCGATAAAGTACGGATCGCCCCGCAGGTGAGAAACTGAAGGACTTGGTTTCGAGCCACGGTGCGCGTGTGATTCTTGAGAACTCAACAGTGTGTCAAATAGTCGACGAATTAATTTTGTTGTGCCCCGTTGAATCTTTGGGTTTGACGGATACGAACATGATTCTGACAAGAGATTGTCGGGGTTTGTTTTGTTGCAGGCATCTCTTCTTGCTCGGCTGCTCTTTTGGGGTGGTTGGGTGTTTGTTTTTTGATGGAGAGTTTGATCCTGGCTCAGGACGAACGCTGGCGGCGTGCTTAACACATGCAAGTCGAGCGGAAAGGCCTTTCGGGGTACTCGAGCGGCGAACGGGTGAGTAACACGTGAGTAATCTGCCCTGGACTCTGGGATAGCCACCGGAAACGGTGATTAATACCGGATATGACGCGCTCTCGCATGGGGGTGTGTGGAAACTTTTTTGGGTCCAGGATGTGCTCGCGGCCTATCAGCTTGTTGGTGGGGTAATGGCCTACCAAGGCTTCGACGGGTAGCCGGCCTGAGAGGGTGACCGGCCACACTGGGACTGAGACACGGCCCAGACTCCTACGGGAGGCAGCAGTGGGGAATATTGGACAATGGGCGGAAGCCTGATCCAGCAACGCCGCGTGAGGGATGACGGCCTTCGGGTTGTAAACCTCTTTCAGTGCAGACGAAGCGCAAGTGACGGTATGCACAGAAGAAGGACCGGCCAACTACGTGCCAGCAGCCGCGGTAATACGTAGGGTCCGAGCGTTGTCCGGAATTATTGGGCGTAAAGGGCTCGTAGGCGGTTTGTTGCGTCGGGAGTGAAAACCAGGTGCTTAACACCTGGCCTGCTTTCGATACGGGCAGACTAGAGGCATTCAGGGGAGAACGGAATTCCTGGTGTAGCGGTGAAATGCGCAGATATCAGGAGGAACACCGGTGGCGAAGGCGGTTCTCTGGGAATGTTCTGACGCTGAGGAGCGAAAGTGTGGGGAGCGAACAGGATTAGATACCCTGGTAGTCCACACCGTAAACGTTGGGCGCTAGGTGTGGGGCCTATTCCATGGGTTCCGTGCCGCAGCTAACGCATTAAGCGCCCCGCCTGGGGAGTACGGCCGCAAGGCTAAAACTCAAAGGAATTGACGGGGGCCCGCACAAGCGGCGGAGCATGCGGATTAATTCGATGCAACGCGAAGAACCTTACCTGGGTTCAACTACTACCGGAAAGCGCTAGAGATAGTGCCCCTTTTTGTCGGTAGATAGGTGGTGCATGGCTGTCGTCAGCTCGTGTCGTGAGATGTTGGGTTAAGTCCCGCAACGAGCGCAACCCTCGTCCTATGTTGCCAGCAATTCGGTTGGGGACTCATAGGAGACTGCCGGGGTCAACTCGGAGGAAGGTGGGGATGACGTCAAGTCATCATGCCCCTTATGTCCAGGGCTTCACGCATGCTACAATGGCCGGTACAAAGGGCTGCGATCCCGTGAGGGGGAGCGAATCCCAAAAAGCCGGTCTCAGTTCGGATTGGGGTCTGCAACTCGACCCCATGAAGTCGGAGTCGCTAGTAATCGCAGATCAGCAACGCTGCGGTGAATACGTTCCCGGGCCTTGTACACACCGCCCGTCACGTCACGAAAGTCGGCAACACCCGAAGCCGGTGGCCTAACCCCTTGTGGGAGGGAGCTGTCGAAGGTGGGGCTGGCGATTGGGACGAAGTCGTAACAAGGTAGCCGTACCGGAAGGTGCGGCTGGATCACCTCCTTTCTAAGGAGTCAGTCAGCCATGATGTCCAGGACAACTGTGTCTTGGCGATGGTGCTGCTCGCTAGTGGAATCGTCGATGAAGGACCCGGTCGGGTTGGTGTTTGATGTCAGTACTGCCTCTTCGGGGGCGTGGAACCTCATCGTGCACCGGTGGACAGGGGAGTTTTGGCACACTGTTGGGCTTTGAGGAATCACACTCCTCGTGCCTGTTGGCTCGCCGTGACCGTTGGTTGCGGGGTTCGGGTTCACGGGTGGCCTCTTTCGCTCGAGCCTGGTGCGGTTGTACTGGGGGAGAG
This sequence comes from Nocardioides sp. JCM 18998, assembly GCF_055391535.1. Lineage (NCBI taxonomy): Bacteria > Bacillati > Actinomycetota > Actinomycetes > Propionibacteriales > Nocardioidaceae > Nocardioides > Nocardioides sp. JCM 18998. The sequence continues at coordinate 490,051 of NZ_AP043886.1, read as the reverse complement.
GGTTGGTGGGTGTGGTGGTTGATAGTTGGATAGTGGACGCGAGCATCTTATGAGTGCCGCCGTGCAAGCCTTTCGTACTTCACCAGGTACGGGTGGTGGCGGTGCTTTCTAGTCTTTGTAGTTTATTGCCTTTGATTTGAGTTTTGCTTGATGAGGCGATGGATGCCGGTTTGTTGTCGGTGTTTGTTGTTTTTGTTGAGTGTTTGTTTGGCAAGCTATGAGGGGCACATGGTGGATGCCTTGGCATCAAGAGCCGATGAAGGACGTGCGAGCCTGCGTTAAGCCCTGGGGAGTTGGCAACGGAGCGTTGATCCGGGGGTGTCCGAATGGGGGAACCCAGCACGAGTCATGTCGTGTTACCGCATCCTGAATGTATAGGGATGTTGGAGGGAACGCCGGGAAGTGAAACATCTCAGTACCGGTAGGAAGAGAAAACAATAGTGATTCCGTGAGTAGTGGCGAGCGAAAGCGGATCAGGCTAAACCAGTTACGTGTGATACCCGGCAGGGGTTGCGTGGTTGGGGTTGTGGGAGCCTTCTCCTGGGTCTGCCGGCCTGGGGCACAGTAAGAAATCCGTGTTGAATGCGAAGTCGTTGGGAAGCGGCGCCGTAGAGGGTGAGAGTCCCGTAGTGGTAAGACACGGACTGTGGAGGTGCATCCCAAGTAACACGCTACTCCTGGAATGGCGTGTGAATCTGGCAGGACCACCTGTTAAGCCTAAATACTTCTTGATGACCGATAGCGGACAAGTACCGTGAGGGAAAGGTGAAAAGTACCCCTGGCGGGGAGTGAAATAGTACCTGAAACCGTGTGCCTACAATCCGTCAGAGCCTTTCGGGGTGATGGCGTGCCTTTTGAAGAATGAGCCTGCGAGTTAGTGGTGTGTGGCGAGGTTAACCCGTGTGGGGTAGTCGTAGCGAAAGCGAGTCCGAATAGGGCGTTTTAGTCGCATGCTCTAGACCCGAAGCGAAGTGATCTATCCATGGGCAGGTTGAAGCGCCGGTAAGACGGCGTGGAGGACCGAACCCACTTCAGTTGAAAATGGAGGGGATGACCTGTGGATAGGGGTGAAAGGCCAATCAAACTTCGTGATAGCTGGTTCTCCCCGAAATGCATTTAGGTGCAGCGTTGCGTGTTTCTTGCATCAGGTAGAGCACTGGATAGCCGATGGGCCCGACCAGGTTACTGACGTTAGCCAAACTCCGAATGGGTGTAAGTGAGAGCGCAGCAGTGAGACAGTGGGGGATAAGCTCCATTGTCGAGAGGGAAACAGCCCAGACCATCAGCTAAGGCCCCTAAGCGGCGGCTAAGTGGAAAAGGATGTGGAGTCGCAGTGACAACCAGGAGGTTGGCTTGGAAGCAGCCACCCTTGAAAGAGTGCGTAATAGCTCACTGGTCAAGTGATTCCGCGCCGACAATGTAGCGGGGCTCAAGCCGCCCGCCGAAGCTATGGCACTCCAGACTTGGTCTGGGGTGGGTAGGGGAGCGTCGTGTATGCGGTGAAGCGGCAGAGTGATCTGGCCGTGGAGTTTACACGAGTGAGAATGCAGGCATGAGTAGCGAATGATGAGTGAGAAACTCATCCGCCGGATGATCAAGGGTTCCAGGGTCAAGCTAATCTGCCCTGGGTAAGTCGGGACCTAAGGCGAGGCCGACAGGCGTAGTCGATGGACAACCAGTTGATATTCTGGTACCGGCGAAGAAGCGCCCATGCTGAGGCGCGTGATGCTAAGTGCCCGAAACACCGCGACCAACCCTTCGGGGGCGGCGTGTGTGCGTAGCGCATGACCCGAGCGTGTAGTAGGTAAGCGATGGGGTGACGCAGGAAGGTAGTCGATCCGGCGCGATGGTTGTCGCCGGCTAAGGATGTAGGACGTGACGTAGGCAAATCCGCGTTGCATTAAGTCTGAGATCTGATGGGGACCCTTTGGGGGAAGTCGATGATCCTATGCTGTCGAGAAAAACCTCTAGCGAGCTTCGAGCCGCCCGTACCCCAAACCGACTCAGGTGATCAGGTAGAGAATACCAAGGCGATCGAGTGAACCATGGTTAAGGAACTCGGCAAAATGCCCCCGTAACTTCGGGAGAAGGGGGGCCGGATCCGTGAACCACCTTGCGTGGGGAAGCGGTGATGGCCGCAGAGACCAGGCCCAAGCGACTGTTTACTAAAAACACAGGTCCGTGCGAAGTTGTAAGACGATGTATACGGACTGACTCCTGCCCGGTGCTGGAAGGTTAAGGGGACCGGTTAGACAGCAATGTCGAAGCTGAGAACTTAAGCCCCAGTAAACGGCGGTGGTAACTATAACCATCCTAAGGTAGCGAAATTCCTTGTCGGGTAAGTTCCGACCTGCACGAATGGAGTAACGACTTGGGCGCTGTCTCAACCGTGGACTCGGCGAAATTGCACTACGAGTAAAGATGCTCGTTACGCGCAGAAGGACGGAAAGACCCCGGGACCTTTACTATAGTTTGGTATTGGTGTTTGGTTCGGCTTGTGTAGGATAGGTGGGAGACTGTGAAGTCCATACGCCAGTATGGGTGGAGTCATCGTTGAAATACCACTCTGGTCGTACTAGATGTCTAACCTAGGACCGTGATCCGGTTCAGGGACAGTGCCTGATGGGTAGTTTAACTGGGGCGGTTGCCTCCTAAAATGTAACGGAGGCGCTCAAAGGTTCCCTCAGCCTGGTTGGTAATCAGGTGTTGAGTGTAAGTGCACAAGGGAGCTTGACTGTGAGACAGACATGTCGAGCAGGGACGAAAGTCGGAACTAGTGATCCGGTGTCGGCATGTGGAAGCGGCATCGCTCAACGGATAAAAGGTACCCCGGGGATAACAGGCTGATCTTCCCCAAGAGTCCATATCGACGGGATGGTTTGGCACCTCGATGTCGGCTCGTCGCATCCTGGGGCTGGAGTAGGTCCCAAGGGTTGGGCTGTTCGCCCATTAAAGCGGCACGCGAGCTGGGTTTAGAACGTCGTGAGACAGTTCGGTCCCTATCCTCTGCGCGCGTAGGAAACTTGAGAAAGGCTGTCCCTAGTACGAGAGGACCGGGATGGACGAACCTCTGGTGTGCCAGTTGTACCGCCAGGTGCATGGCTGGTTGGCTACGTTCGGAAGTGATAACCGCTGAACGCATCTAAGCGGGAAGCATGTTTCAAGATGAGGTTTCCCACCCTTATTGGGTTAAGGCTCCCTATAGACGATGGGGTTGATAGGCCAGAAGTGTACAACCGTGAGGTAGAGCTGACTGGTACTAATAGGCCGAGGGCTTGCCTTACAAATGCTCAACAAAACCAACAAACGCAATCTAAACTGCGCAAAGAAGTGTTCGCGTCCACGAACCAACGATTCACCAACGTGACTTCCATCGAATGTATTCGGTGGGCAAGGGTTACGGCGGTCATAGCGTAGGGGAAACACCCGGTCCCATCCCGAACCCGGAAGTTAAGCCCTACAGCGCCGATGGTACTGCAACCGGGAGGTTGTGGGAGAGTAGGACGCCGCCGGACAATCATTGTGGTCGAGGCCCCCATCAGAACACTGTTCTGATGGGGGCCTCCCGCATTTACCGGTAGAGCTCCTCGTCGATACCGGCGAGCCGAGAGGGGTGGACCCTCTCGCCGAGGCCGTAGAAGTGCTGGAAGCTCATGATCAGCGGCCGCCACCGGTCGGGGTCGATCCGGTGGGGGTGGCCGGCCAGTCGGATCGCCGGCGCGACCCACACGCGAGACACCGATGCCTCGACGATGATCGTCGAGCCCGCGCGATCCGCGTCGTCCGCGTACATCGGGCGGAGGTCGCTCACGCGGGCCTCGAGGCTGACGACGCACTCGGCGACTCGATCGGGGGCGACCGTCTCGGACGAGCACGGACTCAGGCCGGCCGTGGCGAATTTGTCGGCCACGTGGACGTACCCTCGTGCGGCCTTCCGGGGCGAGATGTCGGGGCGCCCGGTGGTCAGCGCGAGCCGGTCGACCGCGCCGACCAGGTCGTCGGACGCCAGATTGAGGACGACCTCGCCCTGCCGGGACAGGTTCGCGGCGGTCTGCGAGCCGGCCGCCATGCCCAAGACCGCGCGATGACCGAGCCAGAACACCGAGGACATCGGCATCAGGTTCGTGGTGCCGTCCGGGTTCAGCGTGCTGAGCAGGACGACAGGAGTGCCGAAGTAGAGGATCGCGGGGTCGATCGCCACGTGCGCGTCGCCGCGCGGGGTCTCCCGGGACTGCGATGGCCGGTCGTCAGGACTCGTCGTCAGGGTCATGCAGCAACGCTAGGCACGATCGAGCGGTCGATCCGGCGGGAATCGGACGCCGCGACCACCGCAGCGGTGGGTGGTCAGCGGCTCACCAGGGGGAGGGCGCGTAGTCCTTCAGGAAGCAGCCGTAGAGATCCTCGCCGGCCTCGCCGCGCACGATCGGGTCGTAGACCCGGGCGGCGCCGTCGACCAGGTCGAGCGGTGCATGCCAGCCCTCGGCGGCGATGCGGAGCTTCTCCTCGTGCGGGCGCTCGTCGGTGATCCAGCCGGTGTCCACGGCCGTCATCAGGATCTTGTCGGTCTCGAAGAGCTCCCCGGCCGACGTCCGCGTCATCATGTTCAGCGCGGCCTTGGCCATGTTCGTGTGGGGGTGGCCGGCGCCCTTGTAGCGGCGGGAGAACTGGCCCTCCATCGCGGAGACGTTGACGATGTAGGCGCGTCGCGCGCCGTTCTGGATCGCGGCGCGCATCGCCGGACGCAGGCGCGAGTTGATCAGGAACGGTGCGATCGAGTTGCAGAACTGCACCTCGAGGAGCTCCAGCGGGTCGACCTCGTCGAGGACCTGCGTCCACGAGTTGTTCGTCTGGATGTCCGGGATCAGGCCGCCCGCGTCGATGGCGGTGCCGGCGAGGTGAGCCTCGAGCGAGGCGTTGCCCGCCGTCAGCGCGAGCTGGGTCAGCGACGCGGCGTTGTGGGCCGCCAGCGCAGCGGCGTGCGCCTCGGGCGACTCACCCTCGTGGTGGGCGCCCTGGGCGCTCGCGAGGGCGCCTGCCAGCGCGGCCGGGTGTGCCTCCGAGATCCGGTCGAACGTGAGCATCTCGGGGAGCTCGCGGTGCCCGTAGTAGCCGGGGGAGGGCAGCGGAGCCGCCTCGCCGTCGATCAGGTGCTTGTACGAGCCGGGCAGACGGCGGACCGTCTGGCAGGCGTTGTTGACGATGATGTCCAGCGGCCCGTCGGCTGCGACCTCGTCGGTCAGCGCCACCACTTGTGTGGGGTCACGCAGGTCGATGCCGATCACCTTGAGCCGGTGCAACCAGTCCGCGCTGTCCTCGAGGGCGGCGAAGCGGCGTACGGCGTCCTTCGGGAAGCGCGTGGTGAGCGTGAGGTACGCGCCGTCGCGCAGCAGCCGCAGCGCGATGTGCATGCCGATCTTGGCGCGGCCGCCGGTCAGCAGCGCCCGCTTGCCGGTCAGGTCGGCGTGAGCGTCCCTCTTGGCGTGGCTCATCGCGGAGCAGCTCGGGCACAGGCCGTGGTAGAACGCGTCGACCTGGAAGTACTCCTGCTTGCAGATGTAGCAGTCCCGGCCGCGGCGCAGCTCGCCCGCGATCGCGCCGGGGGCGGTGGAGACCAGCGGTAGTCCGGCGGTCTCGTCGTCGATCCGCAGCGGCGAGCCGGTCGCCGTCAGGGAGATGACCGCGTTGTCGTGCGCCTGGCGCTCCTCGCGGAGCGCGGCGCGCCGGCTCTTCTTGAGCAGCTTCCACATCCGGCCGGTCGCGTGCTTGACCGTGGTGACGTCGGGATGCTCCGGATCGAGCCGGTGCAGCTCACGGAGCACCTTGAGGGCCACCGCCAGCTCGGCGGGGTCGATCCGCTCGAGCGGCGCGTCAGTCTCGGGAGTCTCGGACACCGGGTGAGTTTATGCGTCGAGTGCGCTCAGACGCAGATGCCGGACGCACGACGACCGGCCGGCGCCCGGAGAGCGTGTGCTCCGGTGCGCGGCCGGTCGTCGTGACCGTTCTCGCTACGTGAAGATGCTGACGCCACCCGGGCCGACCAGCAGGCCGACGACGATCAGCACGATCCCCCACAGCAACGCGCCGCGCAGAATGCTCACGATCCCGGATACGACCAGGATGACCGCCAGGATCCACAGTAGGAATGCCATCGATTCCCTCCTCGATAGTTGAGGCACCCAGGTACCCCCGGGCGCATCGTTCAGTCCTCGTCGGAGGTGGCTTCTTCATCGTCGACGATGTGCATCGCGGCCTCCTCGGCCGAAGCGCCGGCGCCGTCGATGCCGGCATCCCAGCCGACCATGTCCTTCTCGGTGTCCTCGCCGTAGCCCTGGTCCGGATCGACCAGGCGACCGGCGCGGCGATCGCCCACCTCGCGGTCCTCGTTGGCCTCGTCGACCTCGTCCTCCTCGTACGGATCGCGCTCCGGCTCCTCCTGGCGTAGACGCTGCTCGAGGGACTCGCCGTGCGCCTCCTCCCACGGGGTGGCGCCGAAGCGGTTGACGACGCTCCACTTCTCGGGCGGCGAGTAGCCCGCGTCGAGCTCGTCGTCGGGGTCGCGCGCAGGATCTCGTACGAGATCGCCCTCGGCCCCCGGCTGGTCCTCGTCGTCGACGCTGTAGTCGCCGTAGGACTCGCCCTCTTCGCTCATCGAACACTCCTCTCGTGCCTGCGGGCACCGGTGCCCATGCCCCAGTGTGCCCACACGGGGAGTTCGAGGGCAGCGTGGGGCTGCGAACAGATCAGGAGTCGGTCATCGCCGCCGGCGTCGGAGCCTGCGGAGCCGAGGTGCGGTCCAAGGAGCTCGGCCACCAGATCCGCGCTCCCAGGTCGAGGTTGAGGGCGGTGACCAGCACCGCGCGCACCACCAGCGTGTCGAGCATGACGCCCAGCGCGATCGCGGTGCCCACCTCGGCGAGGAAGACCAGCGGGATGGTCCCCAGCACGGCGAACGTCGCGGCCAGCACCAGGCCGGCCGACGTGATCACCCCGCCGGTGGACGCCAGCGCGATCAGCGAGCCCTGACGGGTGCCGACCCGCTGGGTCTCCTCGCGCACCCGGGTCATCAAGAAGATGTTGTAGTCGATGCCGAGGGCGACGAGGAACACGAAGACGAACAGCGGAAAGCCCGAGTCCGCCATGTCGAAGCCGTAGACGTACTTGAAGATCAGCGCGGACAGGCCCAGTGCCGCGCCGAACGACAGGATGACGGTGAGGATCAGCATCACCGGCGCGAAGAGCGCGCGCAGCAACAGCATCAGGATCAGCATCACCACGATCAGCACGACCGGGATGATGACCCGGTTGTCGCGGTGTGCCGCGTCGGCGGTGTCGAGGTAGATCGCCGCGGAGCCGCCGACCAGGGTGTCGGGGATGTCGCTCACCGCGTCGCGTACGGCCACCACCTGGTCCGCGGCGCTCTGACTGGCTGGGTCGACCGTCTGGGTCACGGGCAGGTACTTCACCCCGCCCACCGGCGGGATGCTGTCGTCGACGGGTCCGACCCCGTCCACGGTGCCGATGGCACTCACCACGGCTTCAGCCTGGTCCGGGGTGGTCACCACCTGGATCGGCGTCGAGGTGTCGGCCAGGCCGTGGTCGACCAGGACGCGCTGGCCGACCACGGAGTCGTAGGTCTTGGTGTACTGCTTGTCGGTCGGGATGTTGCCGGTCTTGAGCGTGAGCACGCCCAGGCACGCGATCAGCAGCACCACCGTGGTGGTGACCCAGACGGCCCGCGGCCGCGGGGCGATCCGGTTGCCGACCCGGGACCAGAACCCGTGCGTGGTCGGCTCGTCGGAGCCGTACGCCGGACGCCGCGGCCAGAACACCCAGCGGCCGGTGATCACCAGCAGGGCCGGCAGCAGGGTGAGCATCACGACGAGCGTCACAATGACGCCGATCGCCATGATCGGGCCCAGGCCCTTGGTCGAGTTGAGCTCGGCAAGAAGCAGGCACAGCATGCCGATCGCGACCGTCGAGGCGCTGGCGATGACCGCCGAGGACGCGCGGTGCAGGGCCACGGCCATCGCCTCGTGCCGGTCCTCGTGGCGGCGCAGCTCCTCGCGGTAGCGGGCCACCAGCAGCAACGCGTAGTCGGTCCCGGCGCCGATCACGAGCACGCTCAAGATCGCCTGGCTCTGCCCGTTGACGGTGAGATCGGCGTACTTGGCCAGGAAGTAGATGACCGCCTCGGCGGTGAAGAGCGCGAAGACGGAGGACAGGATCGGCAGCAGCCACAGGATCGGGCTGCGGTAGGTGAAGAGCAGGATCACGATGACCACGCCGAGAGCGGCGTACAGCAGCGTCCCGTCGATGCCGGCGAACGCGTCGGCGGCATCGGCCACCTGGCCGCCGGGACCGGCGAGATGCACGTCCACGCCGGGGATGGTCGCGATCGACCGGAGGTCGTCGGCGATCGGCGGCATCTTGTTCCAGCCCTGCGAGCCGAGGTTGAACGTGACGATCGAGGTCGCCACGGCCCCGTCCTGGGAGACCAGCCCCTGTTTCTGACCGCTCGCCTCGTCGGTCGGGTACACCACCGTCGGGCTGCCGTCCGTGGGTGTGACGACGCCGTCCAGGTCCGCGATCTGCGGCGCCTGCTCGGCGATGGCCTGGAAGTCGGCTGCCGTGAGCCCGCCGTCGCGGTGGTAGACCACGATCGTCGGGATGTCGTTCTGATCCGAGAACGGCGCCAGCTTGTCCAGAGCCTTGGTCGACTCCGCGCTGGCCGGCAGCCAGGAGGAGGCCTCGTTGTTCTGCACGTCGCCGAGCTTCTGGGCGAAGGTGCTGGCGGCGGCGATCACGATCAGCCACGCCACCAGGACCACCCACTTGGTCACCCGCCCGGTGAGGGTTCCAGCGATCTGACGGTGCATGGATCCAGTGGAACAAACTTTGCCCGGCGGCGTCACTGGGGTTTCCCCCGATCTGGGGACGCCGATCCCCATGGTCGGTCCTAGGCCGTGCCGTACAGCGTGGTGCGCTCGTGGACCGGTCGGCCGATGCCCCCGGCGATCTCGGTGAGCTCCTCGACGGTCTTGGCCGACCCGAACTCCGAGCCCGCCATCCGGGAGATCGTCTCCTCCATCAGCGTGCCGCCGAGGTCGTTGGCGCCGGCATTCAACATGGCGCGGGTTCCTTCGGTGCCGAGCTTCACCCACGAGGTCTGGATGTTGTCGATCCGGCCGTGCAGCATGATCCGCGCCATCGCATGCACCGCCAGGTTGTCGCGCAGCGTCGGACCCGGGCGCGCGGCGCCGGCCAGGTAGATCGGCGAGCTGGTGTGCACGAACGGCAGCGGCACGAACTCGGTGAACCGCGCCGCGCCGTGCTCCAGCGCCTTGTCCTGGATGCCCTTGAGGACGTTGAGGTGGCCGACCCAGTGCCGCGGGTTGTCCACGTGGCCGTACATCATCGTCGAGGTGGTCGGGATGCCGACGCGGTGCGCCGTCGAGATGATCTCGATCCAGCTCCGGGCCGGCAGCTTGCCCTTGGTCAGCACCCAGCGGACCTCGTCGTCGAGGATCTCCGCGGCGGTGCCGGGGATCGAGCCCAGGCCGGCCTCGCGGACCTTGATCAGGAAGTCCTCGATCGACAGGCCCGTGCGGGCGGTGCCGTTGACGATCTCCATCGGGCTGAAGGCGTGCACGTGCATCTGCGGCACGCGCTGCTTGACCGCGTTCACCAGGTCGAAGTACGCCGCCGCCGGCAACTGCGGGTCGATGCCGCCCTGCATGCAGACCTCGGTGGCACCGAGGTCCCACGCCTCCTGGGCGCGCTGGGCGACCTCGTCGTAGGACAGGGAGTATGCGTCGGCATCCGTACGCCGCTGCGCGAACGCGCAGAAGCGACAGCCGACGTAGCAGACGTTGGTGAAGTTGATGTTCCGGTTGACCACATAGGTGACGTCGTCGCCGACGGTCTCGCGGCGCAGGTGATCGGCCAGCCGGGTCACCTCGCGCAGCAGGTCGCCCTCGGCGGTCATCAGGGTGAGGGCGTGCTCCTCCGACAGATTGCCGGGGTCCTGCTCGGCGGCGGCGATCGCCTCGCGGCCCTCGGCGTGGAGCACGGCCGGGGCGCCGGTCGTCGCGGCGGCCGCGCGGACCGCGTCCCAGTCGCCGTAGACGTTCTCGAAGTCGCTGCGGCGGTCCTCGGTGCGGCCGCCGCCGGGACCCTCCGCGTCGATGGCCGTATGAAGATCGGTGCGTCCGGCGCTGGCGAGCCCGCCGTCGGGCTCCTGCCACGAGATCCCGGGCTGCGGCCGGACCTCCGGGATCGCCAGGCCGTCCTCGCCGGCGAGCGCCGCGACGTGCGCCGCGACCCGCGGGTCCAGCCAGGCCCCACCGCCCGGGCCCAGTCCGGCCAGGACGTACTCGGGGTGGACCGTCAGCCGCGAGCGCAGCTCGAAGCCGCACTCCGCCGTCATTCGTCGCAACGCGTCCAGCGAGGGCCAGGGGCGCTCGGGGTTCACGTGGTCCGGGGTCAGCGGGGAGACGCCGCCCCAGTCGTCGACGCCGGCATCCAGGAGCTGGCGGCACTCGCCGGCGGCGGGATCGGTGTCGACCAGGTTCGGCGGCGCCTGGACGCGGGCCTTCGGCCCGAGCACGAGCCGGGTGACGGCGATCGCGGCGCGGTACTCGGCCAGGTCGAGGTCGTCGACGTGCCGCATCGCGGTGTCGGGCTTGGCACGGAAGTTCTGCACGATGACCTCCTGGAGGCCGCCGTACTCCTTGTGCACCTTGCGCAGCGCGAAGATCGTCTCGGCCCGCTCGGTCAGGGTCTCGCCGATCCCGACGAGCAGCCCGGACGTGAAGGGGATGGCGAGTCGCCCGGCGTCCTCGAGGACCCGCAGGCGTACGTCCGGGTCCTTGTCCGGCGACCCGTAGTGCGCCTCGCCCTTGGTCTCGAAGAGCCGCCGGGAGGTGGTCTCGAGCATCATCCCCATCGAGGGGGAGACCGGCTTGAGCCGGTTGAGCTCCTCCCACGACATCACGCCGGGGTTGAGGTGGGGCAGCAGCCCGGTCTCCTCCAGCACCCGGATCGCCATCGCCCGGATGTAGGACAGCGTCGAGTCGTAGCCGCGCGACTCCAGCCACTCGGCGGCCTCGGGCCAGCGGTCCTCGGGCCGGTCGCCGAGGGTGAACAGCGCCTCCAGGCAGCCGAGCGCGGCGCCCTCGCGCGCGATCTCGAGGATCTCGTCGGGCGACAGGAACGGCTCGCGTCCCTCCCGAGCGGCCTGGGCGGGGGTCTCCACGAAGGTGCAGTAGTGGCACCGGTCGCGGCACAGCCGCGTGATCGGGATGAAGACCTTGGGGGAGTACGTGATCGTGGCCGGCCGACCGGCGGCGACCAGTCCGGCGTCGCGGACCTTCGCGGCCGCGGCGCAGAGCCGGTCGAGGTCGTCGCCGGTCGCGGCCAGCAGCGCTGTCGCCTCCGGCACGTCGAGGGCGGCGCCGCGCTCGGCGCGGGCGAGCGCGCGGCGTACTTCCTGCGGGGTGGGAGTCGTGGACATCCCTGCCAGATTAGCCATCCGCCCCCACGGCCCGATCAGCCGACCGGCTGGTGGCCCGCCCGGAGCGCCCGGGGAGACCAGTGACCAAGGGTCCGGAACCCCCACACGGTCCCGGACCCCCGGCCTTGGTTGTCGACCAGTGTGGGCCGACGACCTGTCCGGGGGTGGACATTGGCCAGGATCGGCCACGGCCACACCCGTCCATTCACGGGGTAGCCACCCCACCCCTGTCCCATGCCAGGATCGATCCATGCCGTCGCGTCACCTCGATCTGCTCGCCATCGCGCTGCGCGCGCGGCCGGCGACGGTGACCGAGCTCGCGTCGCTCGCCCTGCGCGACCCGGTCCAGGTCGCCGTCCAGGTCGACGAGCTCGTGGACGACGGCTACCTCACCCTCAAGGGCGAGAGCATCGGGTACGAGCCGCCCACCGAGCGCGTCGCCGAGGAGGTCGTACGGCGCAGCGGCGAGCTGGGCGACCGGTTCACCGCCGGCCTCGCCGAGCTGGCGGGTCTCGTCCGGCAGCTGCCGGCCTTGGCGCGCGACTGGGAGATCGGCGGCGCCAACGCGCACGGCCTGTTGGAGGTGGAGGTCTTCCACGGCTGGTCCGCGGTGACCGATCTGTGGCACCGCGTGATCGAGAGCCGGCCGCTGCGGCGCACGGACGTGGTACTGCCCGACGCCACCCGGCTCTACGTCGCCGACCCCGAGATGCAGGCCTCCTGGCACAGCGTGATCGGCCGGCCGGGACATCGGGCCCGGGTGATCGGCAACGTCGCGGAGGTCGGCCGGCCCGAGGCGGCCCAGCGGATCAGCGAGGAGCTGGCCGGTGGCGTGGACATCCGGATCGGAGCCGACCTGCCGGGCTGGTTCTGGGTCGCCGACGGCGAGGTCGTCGCGCTGCCCCTGGAGTGGGGCGAGAGCTGGCCCACCTCGGCGATCGCGGTACGCAGCCCCGCCGTGGCCGGGCTCGCCCAGTGGGTCTTCGACCAGCTCTGGGCCAGCGCCGTACCGGTGCGCGAGGGCGCCGCGTCGTGGGGCCCGCTGCTGCAGCTGATGGGCAACGGCGCCACCGTCGAGGCCGCCTCGCACGCGCTCGGCATCTCCGACCGCACCGGGCGGCGCAGGATCGCCGACGCGATGGAGCACTACCGGGCGCCGAACCTCTTCGCGCTCGGGGCGGCCTGGAGCCAGGACCGGCGGCCCTGAGGCGCACCGGTCACCTCAGACCAGCCACTCCTTGACCTGGCCGATCGCGGCCACCGGGTCCGTGCCGAAGGCCGGGCTGACCTGCAGGCTCGTCACGCCGGCCTCGGCGAAGGCCGCGATCCGCTCCTTCACGTAGGAAGCGGGGCCGACCAGGTTGGCGGCCTCGAGCCACTCGGTCGGCACGATCGCCTCGGCGTCGCGCTTGTGGCCGTCGAGATAGAGGTCCTGGATCTGCTTGGCCTCCTTCTCGAAGCCGTACTCGCACGCCAGGTCGTTGTAGAAGTTGCGGCCGCGCGCGCCCATGCCACCGACGTACAGCGCGTACAGCGGGCGCGCCTGGTCGAGCAGTGCCTTGGTCTCCGGACCCTCGCCGATCGCGAGCAGGCCGCCCGCAGTGGTCTCCATCGGCTTCAGGTCGGCGCTGCGCTTGGCGTTGCCGGCCGCGATCGCCTCACCCCACACCTGGCCCGCCCGCTCGGGGTGGAACAGCAGCGGCATCCAGCCGTCAGCGATCTCGGCGGTCAGCTCGACGTTCTTCTTGCCGAGCGAGGCCAGCCAGATCGGCACGTCCGCACGCTCGGGGCGGTTGAGCAGCTTCAGCGGCTTGCCCAGGCCGGTGCCCTGGCCGGCGGGCAGCGGCAGCTGGTAGATCCCGTCGTTGACCAGCCGCTCGCCGCGCAGGCCGCGGCGCAGGATGTCGACGATCTCGCGGGTGCGGCCCAGCGGCTTGTCGTACGCCACGCCGTGGAAGCCCTCGATCACCTGCGGACCGCTCGCGCCCAGGCCGAGGATCGCGCGGCCACCGCTGACGTTGTCGAGGCCGGCAGCGGTCTGCAGCAGGGCGCCCGGGGTGCGCGAGTAGATGTTGAGGATGCCGGAGCCGAGCTCGACGGTCTCGGTCTTGGCGGCGAGATAGCCGAGCAGCGAGACCGCGTCGAAGCCGTACGGCTCCGCGACCCAGAGCTGGTCGAGCCCCGCCTTCTCCAGGGCGACGACCTGATCGGCGGTCTCGCGCGGGTTGCCGAAGTAGGAGAGCGGGGTCGAGAGCTTCATGGTGCCGAACCTATCCCCTCTCGCTACTCGCGAGTACGGCGCGGGGCAGGGCGATGAGGAGCGCGACCAGCACCAGCGCCATCGCGCCGCCGATCGCCAGCGCCCAGCCCCGACTCCCGACCACGTCGACGACGAGCACCGCGATCCCGTCGACGAGCAGCGCCAGGGTGGCGAGCACGGCGGTGAGCAGCCGGCGACCGGCGGCCACGACCTGCTCCTTCACGTGTCGCCCGGTCAGCCGCTGGTGGACGGCCACGGCCGTCATCACCAGCGCGGTCGTGAGCAATGACAGCAGCACCAGGGCCAGGTAGAGCCCGCGCTGGAAGCCGTCGAGGGTGGGGAAGCGGCTCTGGAACGGCAGCGTCAGCAGGAAGCCCGACGTCAGCTGCGCCCCGGTCTGCATCACCCGCAGCTCCTGGAGCAGGTCGTCGAAGAGCCGGTCCAGCCGCTCGCTGGGGGTCTCCCGTCTGTCCTCGTGCTCCGGAGGCTCTTTCTCCATCCGAACCGGGTTGCCCGATCCGGGATGGTAGAAACCCGCCATGTCATCTGTGGGGTCATCTGTGGGGTCATCTGTGGGGTCATCTGTGGGGTCATCTGTGGGGTCATCTGTGGGGTCATCCGTGAGTTCGTCGGCGAGCCCGTGGACCCTGGGCGAGCCCCTCACGGCCGCGCACCGCGAGCGGCTGGTCGGTCTGGGCGCCGACGCCGACGCCCTCGCCGGGCTCGACCTGCGAGCGGTGAGCGCGCCGGTGCCGCCGTGGTGGGCCGAGCAGTCCAATGCGCTCTACCTGACCCCGGACGCCGTGCTGGCCCCGGCGCTGCTGGAGCGGCTCACCTACTACCCGTTCTCCGACGTCCTGCTCGTGGTCGCCAGCGACCTGACCAACGTGGTCTCGCTGCTGGTCGGCGGCGACGAGGCGACGATCCATCTCGGCCCGCGGATCGAGCTCACCGCCGGCGAGCTCTACTGCGGCGGGCGCTCGGCGGTGATCCTCGACGGTGACGTCGTCGGCACCCGCTGCTCGGTCATCGACGCCCGCAACGGCGGCGCGATCGTCGCCGCCAGCGATCAGCTCTGGGCGGCCAACGTCTACCTCGCCACCGACGACATGCACCGGCTCGAGTCGGTGGAGACGGGCGAGCGGCTCAACCCGTACGGCGCCACCATCCGGCTCGGGCACCACGTCTGGCTCGGCCGCGACGCGATCGTGACCGGGCACGTGGAGATCGGCGACGGCGCGGTGGTCGGCGCCCGGGCGATGGTGCGCGGGCAGAAGGTCCCCGCGGAGACCGCCGTCGCCGGCACCCCGGCCCGGGTCATCCGCGAGGGCGTCACCTGGAGCGGCGCCGACACACCCTGATCCTGGACGGTGGTCGAGCTTGTCGGGACCTCGTCGCCTGGGGTTCACGTGGGATCGGCCGTCTGGTCAACCCGACTGGTGAGCGTGGGGGCCATGCCTCTCGTGATCGGTCACCGCGGTACGCCGGGTCACCTGCCCGAGCACTCCCTCGACTCCTACCGGCTCGCCATCCGGATGGGCGCCGACGCGGTCGAGACCGACGTCGTGATGAGCGGCGACGGCGTCCTCGTCGTCCGGCACGAGAACGAGCTGTCCCGCACCACCGATGTCGCGACACGGCCCGAGTTCGCCGCCCGGCGGACCGTACGGCAGATCGAGGACCGACGGGTCGAGGGCTGGTTCACCGAGGACTTCACCTTCGCCGAGCTGCGCACCCTCGGAGCGCCGAGCATCCTCGATCCGATCATCAGCCTCGACGAGCTGCTCCTGCTGGTCGCCGAGGAGTCGGCCCGGGCCGGGCGCCGGATCGGGCTGCACGTCGAGGTCAAGCACCCCGGCTACTTCGCGGCCGCCGGGCTGCCGATGGTCCAGCCGCTGCTCTCCACGCTGCGCGACCACGGCGTCGAGCGGGGCGACTCGCTGGTCTGGATCCAGTCGTTCGACCGGGAGTTCGTCCGCCGGATGAGCCCCCTGACGCCGCTCCCGCTGGTCCAGCTGGTCGACGAGACCGACGGCCCGATCGACTGCCACGCGATCGCCTGGTACGCCGACGCGCTCGGCCCCAGCCGCACCATGGTCCTCACCGGCAGCGGGGCGGTGCAGCCGCTGCTCGCCGACGCGCACCGCGCCGGGCTACGGGTCTTCGTGTGGACGATGCGGGGCTCGATCGCCGAGCACCGCGAGCTCTTCGCCGCCGGCGTCGACGGCGTCTTCACCGACTACGCCGACCGGGGTGTCGCCTCCCTCGCCCGCAGCGTGGTCGGCGAGCCCGCCTAGGTCGATCCACCCAGGTCGATCTATCCGGGTCGATCCATCCAGGTCGATCCACCCAGGTCGATCCATCCGGTCGAGAGGTCACTGACGGCGGGTCGAGTGGCCAGCGTCCTGGACACTCAACCCGCGACACGTGACCTCTCGCGTGCTAGCGGCCGACGCCGTGACGCCGCACGCTGGAGATCGCGGCTGCGACCAGGCCGATGCCGCCTCCGATCACCCACGGCACCGGCAACAGCCAGCGGATCTCGTCTCCGGTGACCACGTCGCCCTGGATGAGGGCCCAGACCCCGACGGCGGCCAGGAAGACCAGGCCCATCGCGAGCTGGCCGACGTTGACCGGGTGCGAGCCGGTACGGCGCTGCGGTGCCGGCTCCGGGATCGGCATCGGCTCCGGCTCGCCGTACGGGCCGGTGTGCCCCAGCGGCTGGGACTCGGCCTGCTCGAGCTGCTCGGTCCGCTCCGGCTGCTCCGGGTCGGGCTCGGGTGCGAACGTCTCGTCGTGCTGGTCGTTCATCGGGTCTCCACGGTGATCTTGCCGACGTTGAGCTTGGCGTCGATGGTGAGGGGGAGGGCGGAGCCGCCGACCGTGCCGGTCGTCCCGCCGGTGAGCGTGGTGCTGATGCCGCCGCTGCCGTCGCCGAAGATGTCGACCTGACCGGGGCCGCGCACGGTGCCGGTCGCGTCGGTCGTCAGGCCGTCCGGCACGATCACGTCGATGGTGCCGACGTGCGAGGTGACCACGATGGTGCGGCCGGCCAGCGCGGCCGGGTCGCTCACCCGGCTCAGGTCCACGGTCAGCTCACCGGTGCTGTGGGTGTAGGTGTCGACGACGGCGGCGCTGGACGACGGCTCGAAGACCGCCGTACGGCTGTGGGCGTCGAGCCCCCACTCGTCCGCCGCGGTGGCCCCGATCAGGGTGATCGCGCTCAGCAGGCCCAGGACGATCAGGCCGCCGGCGCGGCCCCAGAAGGCCCCGAGCACGAGCATCAGGCCGGTGACACCGAGGGCGGTGGCCGGGTAGGCGGCGTCGGCGATGTTCGCGCCGGCCAGGTCGATGATCCCGAGCGCGCCCTGGGACACGAGGATCAGCGCGACGGTGAACCAGAAGAGGATCGGGCCGCGGCGGCGCGACTCGTACCGCTGGACCTTCTGGCGGACCTTCTCGTCGACCTCGGCGGTGATCTGCGCCGAGCCGGCGGTGTAGGCGGCTGCGTAGTCGGGGGCGGCGTACGACGTCGCGGTGGGCGCGTCCGCGCGGGCCTCGTGGCCGGGGTCGGGCGCGCCGGGCTCGCGAGCATCGGGCTCGGGGGCGGAGGCACCGGCCGTGCCGAGCGGCGTGTCGTACACGCCGGGCGTCGGCGGGACGTACCCCTCCCGCGAGCTCCGTCCCCGGGGGCGGACGCGGACCCGGTCGATGTTGCCGAGGATCAGCACCGCGACGATGCCGGCGACCAGCAGGCCCCACGGCAGCCGGAAGTGGCCGATCGTGTCGCCCAGCAGGGCCAGTGCGGCGATACCGCCGACGACGTAGAGCAGGAACGAGCGGCTCCGGTCGTCGAGGCGTACGACCGCATGCTCGGTGCCCTCCTCGGGGACCAGCAGCCAGGCGCCCACGTAGAGCAGCACGCCCGCGCCGCCGAAGAAGACCAGCACCACCAGCGCGACCCGGATGATGATCGGGTCGATGCCGAAGTGGCGCGCCAGACCACCCGCGACGCCGGCGACGTGCCGGTCGCCGATGCTGCGCCGCAGGCTGCCCAGGTCGGTGGGCTCACGACGCGGCGGCGTGCGCTGACCGCTCGGGTCGTGCGACGGCTGCGGGGCCTCGGTCTGGTTCGTGGTCATGCTTCCAGCCTGCCGCCGGGCACGCCCGACCACCATCGGGGACGGCCCTGATCCTTCGGGGGCACCCTGAGGGGCCGTTCAGGGTCCATCCTCATGGCTCCGTGTGCGCACCCATGTGACGATGGAGCCACCATGAGCGAGCGCAGCGCGCTCATCATCCAGAACCGCGTGCCGTGAGCCTCATGCGCACGGAGCGAAGCGAGTACGTGCATGAGTGTGGTCACGACCGCCCGGCGGGCCTACCGGGACACCGAGGCGGGCGTCATCGGCGGGGTCGCCGCCGGCCTCGCGCAGCACCTGCGGCTGCCGGTGCTGTGGGTGCGGATCTTCTTCGTCGCCGCGGCCCTCCTCGACGGCTTCGGTGTGGCGCTCTACGCCGGGTTGTGGCTGATGCTGCCGCCCGCGCCGGTCGTCGAGGCCGGTACGCCCGGGGCGGAGTCGGCCACCCGCGGCGGGCGCCGCCCGGGCAGGATGCGCCGGCTCAGCGACGCCGGGCCGGCGATCGCCGGCTGCGCGCTCGCCTTCGGCGGGGTGCTGCTGCTCGAGTCGATGATCGGCACCGGCACGCTCTTCTGGCCGGTCGTGGTCGGTCTGGCGGGTGTCACGCTGCTGTGGCGGCAGGCCGACGAGGCACAGCGCGAGCGCTGGCTCGACGCCCGCGAACGGGTGGATCCGATCGCGATGGTCTTCGGCCGGGGCGGCTGGGCGGCGTACGCCCGGGTCGCCGCAGGCGTGCTCCTGGTGCTGATCGCGTTCGCCCTCTTCGAGGTGCGCGGCGGCTCGATCGCCGACGCCGGCCGGCTCGTCGTCGCGTTCCTCCTCGGCGTGGCCGGGATCGGCGTCATCGTCGGCCCGTGGGCGCTGCGGCTCTACGCCGACCTGGGTGCCGAGCGCGCCGAGCGCGTCCGTACGCAGGAGCGCGCCGACATGGCCGCCCACCTGCATGACTCGGTGCTCCAGACCCTCGCGCTGATCCAGAAGAACGCCCACGATGCCGGGACGGTCGCGCGCCTGGCGCGCTCGCAGGAGCGCGACCTGCGCGGCTGGCTCTACGACGAGAGCAACGAGCCGGACGCCAGCGTCGCCGCCGCGCTCAAGTCGGCCGCCGCCGAGGTCGAGGACGCGCACGGCGTGGTGGTGGACGTGGTCGTGGTCGGGGATGCGCCGCTCGCGGCCGAGCTGCTGCCGGTCGTCGCCGCCACCCGCGAGGCGGTGACGAACGCGGCCAAGCACGCAGACGTGCCGCGGATCGACGTCTACGCCGAGGTCACGGCCGACACGGTCGAGGTCTTCGTACGCGATCGTGGGGTGGGGTTCTCCCTCGACGAGGTGCTGGAGCGCCCGGCGGACCGCCACGGCGTACGCGACTCGATCCAGGGCCGGATGGAGCGGCACGGTGGGACTGCGATGATCAGGACGGGGCCCGGCGAGGGCACCGAGGTGCGGCTGCGCATGCCGCGCGGAAGGCAGGAGGGCTGACATGGGTGTGAAGGTGCTGGTGGTCGACGACCACGCCATGTTCCGGACCGGGGTGCGCGCCGAGCTCGCCCAGCAACCCGGCATCGAGGTGGTCGCGGAGGCCGCCGACGTGGACACGGCCGTCGACGCCGTTGCCCGTCACCGGCCCGAGGTCGTCCTGCTCGACGTGCACCTGCCCGGTGGCGGCGGTGTCGAGGTGATGCGGCGCGCGCCGTCGGTGGACGGGCAGCCGCGCTACCTCGCGCTCTCGGTGTCCGATGCGGCCGAGGACGTGATCGGCACGATCCGCGGCGGCGCGCGGGGCTACGTCACCAAGACGATCACCGGCCCCGAGCTCGCCGCCGCGATCGAACGGGTCAACGGCGGCGACGCCGTCTTCTCGCCGCGTCTGGCCGGCTTCGTGCTGGACGCGTTCTCCGGGGTCATCGAGGTGGCCGCCGTCGACGAGGACCTCGACCGGCTCACCGAGCGCGAGCGCGAGGTGATGCGGTTGATCGCGCGCGGCTACTCCTACAAGGAGGTCGCCAAGGAGCTCTTCATCTCGATCAAGACCGTCGAGACGCATATGTCGAACGTGCTGAAGAAGCTGCAGCTCTCCTCCCGCCACGAGCTCACCCGCTGGGCGAGCGATCGCCGCCTGCTCTGACGGGTGCCTCCCGTGGGGCGGCGCACGCCGGGTACGCCGGGAACGGCCGGACGGCCGGGACGACTCCGGCGCGTCGTCACCAGCCCCGTACTGCTCATCCTGCTCGTCGCGCCGTTCTTCGGCGAGGGCCTCTCCGGCTCGAGCCCGCCGCTGGACCTGCTGCTGCCCGGGAACCTCGCGTTCATGGCCGCCCTGTACGGCTGCGGCGCCCTGCTCTGTCGCGACGTCGCGTTCCGGTTCCGGCTGGGGTTCCGGGGTCTGGTGCTGCTCGGTGCCGCGTACGCGGTGTGGGAGGAGGCGCTGGTCGACCGGTACTGGTTCCTCCCGCGGTTCTGGCACGACGCGGGCATCGGCTCCTACAGCGTGGTCTGGCACACCCATGTCCTGCTCGCCGTCCATCTCACCGCGTTCCACACGGCCACCAGCATCTGCGCCTCGGTGCTGGTCGTCGAGTGGCTGGCTCCACGAGCGAGGCATCGACCGTGGGTCGGCCGACCGGGCCTGGTGCTCGCGGGTGTGGTCCTGGCCCTGACGCCGGTGATCTACGGCGAGTTCGACCAGCGCCCTCCGGCGCTCGTCCTGGTCGCAGCCGGACTGCTGCTCGTGGCCCTGGTGGTGAGCGCGTTCGTGGTGGGCCGCGCCCGTCACGGGTCTGTGCCGGGCGAACTCGCCGCACAGGCCGGTCGCGCGCCGCGGCGCGGTCTGAGCGTGCTCGTCCTCGTCTGTGTGCTCGCGCACTGGATGCTGACCTACACCGTCGCCGAGACCGATCTGGCCTGGCCGGTCGGGGTCGCGCTCGCGCTGCTCCCGATCGTGGTGGGCGTCGTGCTGGTTGCGCGGCTCGCGGTCACCGGGCCGTATGGAAGCGACGGCATCCGCGTCGTCGTGGGCATCCTCTGGTTCTTCATCCTCCTCGACCTGCTCGTGGCCCTGCTCGGCCGCTACGACATGGTCCTCAGCGCCCTACTCGCCGGCTGGCTCGTGCGACGTCTGTCGACGCGGCGCGCGTCCCTCCGCGAGGAGGAGACCCACGCACCCCGTCGGGATCGCTAGTCTGCGGGGCCATGGACGCGATCTCGACCGACATCGAGAGCTTCGCCGCCTCGGCGGAGCGGGTGGTCACCTACCTCCGATCCCACACCAGCCTCACGGACTGGTCGGTAAGTCGGGTCGACGGGGTCGAGCAGGTGCACCTGCACGTGAGCGGTGACGAGCTGCTGCACGTGGGCGACCGGGTCCCGTGGGAGGACACCTTCTGCCGTCGCATGCTGGGCGGGGCCGCGAGCGTCGTGGTCGACTCGCACCTCGACGACGACTACGCCGCACTGCCCGCCGCGGGGGACGTACGGTCCTATGCGGGGGTCCCCATCCGAGAGGGCGACGGCTCGCTCTACGGCACCCTGTGCGGCGCCGGCGCGCTTCCGCTGCACTCGGTCGCCGAGATCGATACCGACCTGCTCGGCGTCTTCTCGATGCTGCTGTCGACCCAGCTGCACCTCGTCCGTGCGGCGGCGTCCCACCACCACTCCGCGATCGCCGCCTCCGCGCTGGCGAACACCGACGGGCTGACCGGCCTGCTGAACCGGCGCGGCTGGGACATCATCACCGCCGACGTGGAGGAGCGGGTCGCCGCGCTGGGCGACCACGGCGGCGTGGTGATGATCGATCTGGACGGGCTGAAGGCGATCAACGACAGCGACGGTCACCAGGCCGGCGACGCGCTGCTGCGGACGGCGGGAGAGGCGCTGCGCGCCGCCACCCGTCCCGGGGACTCGGTCGCGCGCTACGGCGGGGACGAGTTCGTCGTCTTCGTCGACGGTGTTCCGGTGGCCGATCTGGACGGGGTCGCGTTGCGCTACGCCGAGGCGATGGCCGCCGTAGGCGTCGCCGCCTCCGTCGGCTCGGCGTCGGTCGTGCCGACGTCCGGTCGGGGGTGCGTCGACCGCGCCCTCGCCGAGGCGGATGCGCGCATGTACGCGGCGAAGCTCGCCCGCAAGGGCCACGAGGCGCAGCGCGCGAGCGCCTCGCCCGACTCGGGAACTGTCGGTGCCCGGACTTAGGGTGGGCGGGCGATGACGATGCCTGACGCTGCTGCCCTGTTCGCCCTCCCCGAGGAGCCCCGTCCCGCGCGCCGCGGACCGAGCGCCGAGGAGCTCCTCGAGGGCCTCAACGAGCCCCAGCGCGCCGCCGTCACCCACGAGGGCGTGCCGCTGCTCGTCGTCGCCGGCGCCGGCTCCGGCAAGACCCGCGTGCTCACCCGGCGGATCGCGTGGATGATCAGCCAGCGCGGTGCCCATCCGGGCTCGATCCTGGCGATCACGTTCACCAACAAGGCCGCCGCCGAGATGAAGGAGCGGGTCGAGGACCTGGTCGGCAAGCGCGCCCGGATCATG
This sequence comes from Nocardioides sp. JCM 18998, assembly GCF_055391535.1. Taxonomy (NCBI): domain Bacteria; kingdom Bacillati; phylum Actinomycetota; class Actinomycetes; order Propionibacteriales; family Nocardioidaceae; genus Nocardioides; species Nocardioides sp. JCM 18998. Next base: position 467,619 of record NZ_AP043886.1, on the reverse strand, counting down.
TGGGTCTCGACCTTCCACAGCGCCTGCGTGCGGATCCTGCGCAAGGAGATCGACAAGCTGGGCTACAAGTCCAGCTTCACGATCTACGACGCGCAGGACCAGAAGCGCCTGATGACGCTGGTCGTCGGCGATCTCGACCTCGATCCCAAGCGCTACCCGCCGGCCCAGGTGCTCAACTGGGTCAGCGACCAGAAGAACGAGCTGCGCGACCCCGACGACGCCGCGAAGGACGCCAAGAACGGCCTGGAGGAGTCCTACGCCGCCGCGTACGCGCTCTACCAGAAGCGCCTGCGCGAGGCGCACGCCCTCGACTTCGACGACCTCATCATGACGACCGTCGACCTGTTCCGGCGCTTCCCGGAGGTCCGGGAGACGTACCGGCGCCGCTTCCGGCACGTGCTCGTCGATGAGTACCAGGACACCAACCACGCGCAGTACGCGCTGATCCACGAGCTGTGCGCCGACAACCCGGAGGACCTGGATCCGTCGGTGCCTCGCAGCGAGGCGGCCGAGCTGATGGTCGTCGGCGACGCCGACCAGTCGATCTACGCCTTCCGCGGGGCCAACATCCGCAACATCCTCGACTTCGAGGAGGACTTCCCGCAGGCCACCAGCATCCTGCTCGAGCAGAACTACCGCTCCACCCAGACGATCCTGACCGCCGCCAACGCGGTGATCAAGAACAACAAGGGCCGCAAGGAGAAGCGGCTGTGGAGCGAGGCGGGCGACGGCGAGCGGATCGTCGGCTACGTCGCCGACGACGAGCGTGACGAGGCCCGCTTCGTCAGCGACGAGATCGACAAGCTGGTCGACGCCGGCCACAAGGCCAGCGAGATCGCCGTCTTCTACCGCACCAACGCGCAGAGCCGGGTCTTCGAAGAGGTCTTCATCCGCACCGGCCAGCCGTACAAGGTCGTCGGCGGCGTGCGGTTCTACGAGCGGCGCGAGGTGCGCGACGCGCTCGCGTACCTGCGCGCGCTCGCCAACCCCGCCGACCAGGTCTCGATGCGGCGGATCCTCAACACCCCCAAGCGCGGCATCGGCGACCGGGCGGTGGAGTGCGTCGACGCCCTCGCCGCTCGCGACGGCCTGACCTTCTGGGAGGCGCTGCAGCGCGCCGACCTCGCCCCGGGGCTGGCGACCCGCAGCGCCAGCAACATCCGCGCCTTCGTCGCGATGATGACCGAGCTGCAGTCGATGGTCGACGGGGGAGAGCGGCCCGACGTCGTGCTCGAGGCGACGCTCGCACGCTCCGGCTACCTCCAGGAGCTCGAGGCGAGCGACGACCCGCAGGACGCCACCCGCGTGGAGAACCTCGCCGAGCTGGTCGCTGTCGCCCGCGAGTTCTCCGACGACCCCGTCGCCGGGCCGTCGGCCGACCCCGCCGACGTCGACGCCGGGATCGTCGCTCCGGGCCTCGACGACTTCCTGGAGCGGGTCGCGCTGGTCGCCGACTCCGACCAGGTGCCGGAGACCGACGAGGGCGTCGTCACGCTCATGACGCTGCACACGGCCAAGGGGCTGGAGTTCCCGATCGTGTTCCTCACCGGCATGGAGGACGGGGTCTTCCCGCACTCGCGTGCGCTGGGCGACTCGACCGAGCTCGAGGAGGAGCGCCGGCTCGCCTACGTCGGCATCACCCGGGCCCGCGAACGGCTCCTCATCTCCCGCGCCGTGGTCCGCTCCGCCTGGGGCTCGCCCGCGCACAACCCCGCCTCGCGCTTCCTCGACGAGCTGCCGGTCGATCTGGTCGACTGGCGCCGTACGGAGGCCGCGATGACCTCCTGGACGCGCCAGGACCTCGGCGGGGAGCGGTTCAGCAGTGGCTTCGGCACGCTCACCGGCGCCGGCCGCCGCAACTTCTCCTCCGCAGCGATCAGGGCCGACGTGGCGGCGAAGTCGAAGCCTGCCCGCGAGATCCCCTCGCTGGACCCCGGCGACCGGGTCACCCACGACTCGTTCGGCCTCGGCACGGTCGTCACCGTCGAGGGCGTCGCGGACAAGACGGTGGCCTCGATCGACTTCGGCACCCAGGGCGTGAAGCGGCTGCTGTTGCGGTACGCGCCAGTCACCAAGCTCTGAGCTGACCACGCCCCGAGCGACGAGCAGCGGGCTGGCGGATCGTCATCGCCCCACGCGCCGCGACGGGGCGGAACGGGCCGCGCGCAAGGGCTCCCCGCCCGACGGCGCTCGACGCGACCCGTACGGAAGGGATCGTCGGGCGTGTCCCCGCTGCGCGTGCGCCCGGGCCGACACGGCGCGGCGCACCCCGGTGCGCTGACGATCCGGCGGGCCGCCGACGACGGAGCGGCAACCCGACCTGTGCCGAGGGGCCTCCGCAGATGTAAGGAGGCCGAGTCGGCTACTGGTTGGCGTCGGGGTCGATGCCGTGGGCCTTGAGGGCCGTGTCCGGGTCGACCGGGTCGCCGCCGCCGGGGCGGACCTCGATGTGCACGTGCGGGCCGGTGGTGTTGCCGGTGGAGCCGACGTAGCCGATGACCTGGTCCTCGGAGACGTTCTCGCCCGTGGTGACGCCGAACTCGTTCTGGTGGCAGTACCAGATCTCGGTGCCGTCGGGCAGCGTCTCGATGGTGCGCTGGCCGTACGCCCCGGCCCAGCCGGTCTCGGTGATCACACCGCCCGCGACCGCGTGGATCGGGGTGCCCGTGTCGGCGGCGAAGTCCAGGCCGGTGTGGACACTGGCCCACAGGCCGCTGACGTCGTCGAAGCGGCCGGTCAGGTGGTAGACGCCGGCCTGGACGGGGAGGGCCCACAGGTTGGCGGCCTTCCAGTGGTCGACACCGGTGGCCTGCGCGTTGATGTTCTTCAGGGCCGCGGCGCGCTCGGCAGCGTCCTTGGCGGCCTGGTCGACGAGCTCCGTACGGTCGCTGCTGCGCGAGACGCTCTCGCTGCGCCCGCCGACCTGGCCGACGTCGCTGGCGCCGGCGAGTGCGCTGGCGGCGACGAACGCGGAGCTGTCGGTGTGGCTGGGGGCGTGGGCCGCGGTGATCGCGCCGCCGACGGCGATCGCCAGGGAGGCGACGCCGAGGGTGAGGGGCAGGGACGGCAGCCGCTTGATCAGCGGGTTGGCCGGGGCGGCGGCGCCGGAGCGGGCGCGACGCTTGCCCGTGCCGATGACGGGCAGGTGCGTCGTGGTCTCGGCGCTGAAGTCGGTGGCGTAGGCCGCGGTCTCCTCGAAGGGCGGCAGGGAGCCGGTGTCGATCCGCAGGTCGCGCCAGATCGTGTCGGGCTCCTCGATGGCGACCGCTACCGCGGCGACGTCGGCGGCGACGACGTCGGAAGCGGGACGCGGCTCCGGCATGTCGAGGGCCGGGTCGTCCCGGCGGATCGCGACGAGGACCGGAGCCTGCTCGACGGCGGGCGCGGTGACCGGCTCTTCGGCGGCGGCGCGGCGCCTGCCTACGTACGGGGCGGGCGGGGCGGTCTCGACGGGGGCCGCGATCGGCGCCTCGGTGACCGGTGCGGCGCGGCGCTTGCCTACGTACGAGCCGACTTCCGGGGTCGCCTCCGACGGTTGGCTGTCGACGGCGACATCCGCTCGGCGCTTACCCATGTGTTCATCGCTCCGCTGCTCGGGGTTCAGACGGCGACCCGACTGTAGCCGACTCCCTAGGGCCTTCCACAACCGGGCCGAAGCATGCTCTTCCTTGTCCGTATCGGCCATGCGCTCGTGATGGTTAATCGTTTTCCGGATGGGTCCTCAGAGATTCCGCACGGCAGAACCACCGGTCCTCGCCACTATGGCGTGCGTCACGAACCCGACCCCGCCCCTCGTCGGCGGCAGCCCTGCCGGTCTAGGGTGCGTCGAGGACATCCCCGAGCCCGCCGGGCCGTGCTGCGCCCGCGACTCGAACCAACCCTGATAGAGACTGGTGGATCAGTGGATCTGATGGAGTACCAGGCGAAGGAGCTCTTCGCCAAGCACGGCGTCGCGACCACCCTGGGTGTGGTCGTCGAGACCGCCGAGGACGCGAAGGCCGCCGCCGAGCAGATCGGCGGCGTGACCGTCATCAAGGCTCAGGTCAAGGCCGGTGGCCGTGGCAAGGCCGGCGGCGTCAAGCTTGCCAAGACCGCTGATGAGGCCTTCGAGCACGCCAGCAACATCCTGGGCATGGAGATCAAGGGTCTGCGGGTCAACCGCGTCCTCGTGACTCCGGCCACCCCTCCGGTGGAGGAGTACTACTTCTCCTTCCTGCTCGACCGGTCGAACCGGCGCTACCTCTGCATCGCGTCCGTCGAGGGTGGTGTCGAGATCGAGGAGGTCGCGAAGACCAACCCCGACGCCGTGAAGCAGATCGGCATCGACCCGGGCCAGGGCGTCGACGAGGCGAAGGCTCGCGAGATCGCGACCGAGGCCAAGTTCCCCGAGGCCGTCTTCGAGCAGGCCGTGGAGATGATCCAGGCCCTCTACAAGACGTTCGTCGAGGAGGACGCCACCCTCGTCGAGGTCAACCCGCTGGCCCGCCTCGAGGGCGACAAGCTGGAGGCCCTCGACGGCAAGGTCTCGCTCGACGAGAACGCCTCCGAGGTACGCCACCCGGAGCACGAGGCCTTCGAGATCCGCGAGGAGGCCGACCCGCTCGAGGCGAAGGCCAAGGACCTCGGCCTCAACTACGTCAAGCTCGACGGCCAGGTCGGGATCATCGGCAACGGTGCCGGTCTCGTCATGTCGACGCTCGACGTCGTCGCGTACGCCGGTGAGAACCACGGCGGCGTGAAGCCGGCCAACTTCCTCGACATCGGCGGCGGCGCCAACGCCCAGGTGATGGCCAACGGCCTCGACGTCATCCTCAACGACGAGCAGGTCAAGTCGGTCTTCGTCAACGTCTTCGGCGGCATCACCGCGTGCGACGAGGTCGCCAACGGCATCAAGGGCGCGCTCGAGATCCTCGGCGACAACGCCACCAAGCCGCTGGTCGTCCGCCTCGACGGCAACAACGTCGAGCTCGGCCGCCAGATCCTCAACGAGCTGAACCACCCGCTCGTGACCGTTGTCGACACCATGGACGGCGGCGCCGACAAGGCCGCCGAGCTGGCGAACGCCTGAGGGACTGAGAGATAAAACAGTGAGCATCTACCTCAACAAGGACAGCAAGATCATCGTCCAGGGCATCACGGGCGGCATGGGTGCGAAGCACACCGCCCTGATGGTCGACTCGGGCGCCCAGATCGTCGGCGGTGTCAACGCTCGCAAGGCGGGCACCACCGTCACCCACAAGGACCACGACGGCAACGACGTCGAGCTGCCCGTCTTCGCGACCGTCGCCGAGGCGATGGCCGCGACCGGCGCCGACGTCTCGGTCGCGTTCGTGCCGCCGGCGTTCACCAAGGACGCGTGCATCGAGGCGGTCGACGCCGAGATCCCGCTACTCGTCGTGATCACCGAGGGTGTCCCGGTGCAGGACACGGCCGAGGTCTGGTCGTACCTGCAGGGCAAGAAGACCCGCATGATCGGTCCGAACTGCCCCGGCATCATCACCCCGGGTGAGTCGCTGGCCGGCATCACGCCGCACACCATCACCGGCAAGGGTCCGGTGGGTCTCGTCTCGAAGTCGGGCACCCTGACCTACCAGATGATGTACGAGCTGAAGGACTTCGGCTTCTCCACCGCCATCGGCATCGGCGGCGACCCGATCGTGGGCACCACCCACATCGACGCGCTCCAGGCGTTCCAGGACGACCCGGAGACCGAGGTCATCGTGATGATCGGCGAGATCGGCGGCGACGCCGAGGAGCGTGCTGCCGCGTACATCAAGGAGAACATCACCAAGCCGGTCGTCGGCTACGTCGCGGGCTTCACCGCCCCCGAGGGCAAGACGATGGGTCACGCGGGTGCGATCGTGTCCGGCTCCGCCGGCACCGCCGCAGCCAAGAAGGAGGCCCTCGAGGCCGTCGGCGTGAAGGTCGGCAAGACGCCGTCCGAGACCGCCGCTCTCGCGCGCGAGATCCTCAACGCGCGCTGATCCATCCGGATCAACCAGTACGAGCAGAGCGCCCCGGCCGATGGCCGGGGCGCTCTGCGCATCCCGGGGCTGCTCAGTCGCCGAACGTCCGCCTCATCGCGGCGACCACCCCGGCCGCGTGGTCGGCGAGCCGGTCGACCTCCTGCTGGACCACGGCGTCGTCGCCCGCGCCCCCGAACGAGGCCCCGTCGAGCAGCACGGCGTTGCCCACCCGGATCACGCTGCTGACCGAGCCCTCGCCGGTGAAGTGGCCCTGCGCGTCGGTCCAGCGGATCACCCACGCATCTCCCGGAGCGCCGGAGGATGAGGCGGTCACCCGCTCGACCTGGCCGCCATCGGCGACGGCGCTCGGGCAGGTCGCGAGCGTCCCGAGGATGTAGTCGACCACGGTGCGGGCCTGAGTGGCGCTCGCGTAGAGCGCCAGGCTGCGTGAGAGACCGGCCTCGGAGCCGTTGTCGTACGTGACGGTGGCACCACCGGTCGTGAGCTGCGGCGTCACGGCGCTCCACAGGACCGTGCCGCAGGCCTTGTCCTGCTCGGTGGTCAGCGGCCTCGCGGCGAGCCGCTGATGCGTGCGGCCGTCGCGCCGCGGCAGGCCGTCGGCGAGTGGGAAGTCGGCCGGCACCGTGGTGACCGGGGTCGGCGAGGGTGTGGCCGGCGGCAGCGAGCGGTTCGAGGAGCTGTGGGTCAGCGCGACCGGTACGACGATGGCCGCGATCACGGCCAGCCCGGCGACACCGAGCGCGGTCTGCCGGCGGTGGCGGAGACGGTCGCCGAGACGGCGTACCTCAGCCGCGGGCAGGGGACGGGCGACGACGTCGTCGGTCAGGGAGTCGAAGAGCTGGTCACGCATGGCGGGCCTCCGGGCGCGAGGAAGGGGCGGGGGAGTCGGACGACTCGGTCAGCAGCGCGGCGAGGGCGGCGCGACCGCGGCTCAGCCGGGCCTTCACGGTGCCGTCCGGGGCGCCGGTCTCGCGGGCGACGTCGGCGACGGACAGGTCGGCGAGGTGGTGCAGCACGACCGCGCGCCGCTGCGCCTCGGGCAGCTGCCGCAGCGCGGCGATCAGGGCGACGTGGGCCTCGGACGGCGCCGGGGTGCTCACGGGGGCGCCGAGCGCCCGGTCGCTGGGCCGGCGCCCCCGTGCCACCCGGCGCCAGCGGCTCACGGCGAGGCGGTACGCGGTGGTGCGTACCCAGGCCTCGGGGTGGAGGTCGGAGCTCAGTTTCCGACGATGCGACCAGGCCCGGACATAGGCCTCCTGGACGCACTCCTCAGCCTCGTCGCGGCTCCCCACCATGGCGTAGACCTGCGTGACGACGCGGGCATAGGTCGCGGTGTAGAACTCGTCGAACTCGGAAGAGTCCATGGCGTGTTCCTTCTCTCTGCGAAGTGATTCCAGCAGAGATACGCCCGGGCGCACAGCCCGGTTGCAGACCTATTTCAGGTACGTCAGCCGGTCGGCCGCGCGCTGGGCGAGGGCGGTGAAGTCGCTGTCGGTCATGGTGACCTTGCCCGACGGGACGAAGCCGACCTGGGCGACGCCGGCACCGGTCCGCACGATCGCCATCAGGTAGGTCACCGACGCGCCGGTGGCGTCCTTGGAGGTCTCCACCTGGACCCGCCACGCGGTGACGTCGCCGTCGGCCGACGAGGTCGAGCTCAGCTTGGTGACATGGCTGCCGCGCTCGCGGGTGTCGCACGTCGCCAGCTTGTCGCGGATCTGGTCGACGAACTCGCTCGCCGCGTGTGGCTTGCTGAAGTCGCCGATCGTCTCGGTCAGGCCGAACTGTGGGGCCAGGCCCTTCGCGGTCGGGATGACGAAGGAGCGGGTGAGCGCGTTGGTGATCCCGGGCCCGGTGAAGGTGGCATTGTCGCAGCGGGTGGCTGCGGTGTTGGTCGTCGCACGGGTGGCCGCCGTGCCGACCCAGGGCTCGTCGACCCCTGTCACGGGCGGCAGGTCGACCTCGTTGATCAGCGCCGGCGCCGCGCCGGCGGGCGGCGGCGGGGCCGTGCTGCTGGCGGGCGCGGTGATGCAGGCGCCGGCGTCGTCCTGGCCGCACAGACCCTGGACGGCGTCGCTGAGCAGCGTCGTCACCCCGGCGAGAGCCGGGTCGTCGGCCGGCTTCGTGGCGTGCTTGGTCGCCGCGACCGGCAGCCGGCCGGCGACGGCGGTCGTCAGGACGCCCGTACGGGCGACGCCCACCGCGATCGTGCGCTGCGGCGCCGTCCAGTCCCGCAGCAGCAGGACGCTGGCCTGGTCGCCGACCCCGGTCACCGTCTTGGTCGCGAGCAGCTGCACCCGACTGTCGCTGCAACCGCCGTACCAGCCGAGGGTCTTGGTGTAGGCCGACTCCGCGGCGGAGGTCGTGGCCGAGGCCAGCGTGCTCTGCATCGCGGTGATGGTCTCCTTGGCGCCGACGAAGGTGCGCCCGACCACCGCGAGCGCGCGCGGGTCGGAGAGCGCGGTGCGCTGGCAGGGGAGCTGGACCGCGCTGCTGCGGTCGTCGGAGGTCATGGTGGCGGTCCAGGTGCCACCGAACGCGGCGCCGACCTGGGCCTCGTCGACGAGGGTGTCCGCGGCGAGGTCGTAGCCGATGGGACTCGCGCTGGCATCGGGCCGGTGGTGCAGCGACAGGCTCGCCAGGCTGGGCCGGTCTCCGGCCGCGTCGGTGACCGCGAACCCGGAGCCGACGAACGCCGCGACCGCGAGCGCCGCCCCGGCGACGGTGTGCGTACGGCGGCGGGCGGAGCCCGCTCGGGTGAGGATCGTGGGCCGCGGCCAGCGCGTCGCCTCGACGGTGACGGCCATCGACGCGAAGCAGGGCAGCACCTCGGTCGGCAGCGCGCTGCGGGCCAGGCTGAAGTCGCGGGTGGCGTTCTGGAGCACCTGGGCGGCGCGGAGCTGGGTGATGCCGACCTCGCGGGCGAGGGCGTCCTCGCTGATCGTGGTCAGGTGGGCCAGCAGCAGGACCTTGCGCTCCTCGAGCGGGAGCTGGCGCAGCGCCTCGAGCGTCGCCTGCGCCTCCTCGTCCCCGTCCTGGGAGCGGTGGAAGTGCGGCACCGAGTGCCGGCGCTGTGCGTAGCGCCACGCGACCGGGCGGGCCCAGTCCTCGCGCTCGGCCGGGCTGAGCCGGCCGACCTTGCGCCAGTGGTGCCATGCGATGACCAGCGCGTCCTGGACGGCCTTGCGGCCCGCGGTCAGGTCGCCGGTGAGCGCCCAGGTCTGCAGCAACAGGCGGCTGCGGACGTCCTTGTAGAACGTCTCGAAGTCGTCGGCGTGCTGCTGCTTGGTACTCATGGGCATCGACAGGTTAGCCGTGGGGAGGTGACCTCTCCCCATCGCGAGCAGGTCCAGCGGCGCGTCCTCCCCGGACGGCCACGGGCCCGGGGTGAGGATGGTCCCGATGTCCTCCTCGCTCACTTCCGTCCGCCGCCGCACCGACGCCGAGCTGCGCGCCGATCTCCGGTTGCGCCGCCCGTTGGCCCTGGTGGCGACCTTCGGTGGGATCGCGGCCGCGGCGGTGACGCTGGCGGCCTGCCTGGTGGTGGGCGTGGTCGGCTGGTTCCTCACCGACGCCGGCGCGCACGGCTCTCCGAGCGGCGCGCTGCGGGTCGGCGCCCTCGGCTGGCTCGCCGGCCACGGCTCGGGGATCGCGGTCCAGGGCGTTCGGATCACCGCGGTGCCGCTCGGTCTGACCCTCGCCTTCGCATGGGTGACGTGGCGCTGCGGCCTGCGGGTGGGGGAGACGGTCGCCGAGCACGGCCCCGACCATCACGCCCTGGCCGATGGTGAGCGGGACTGGACGGTCCCGGCGGCCGCCGGCCTCTTCACCATCGGGTACGTCGCCACGGCCCTGGTCGTCTCCGCCGTCAGCGGCACCGCGGCGACGGCGCCCTCCGAAAGCCGGGTGGTGCTCTGGTCGCTGCTGCTGTGCGCCGGCGCCGGCGCCAGCGGCATCGCCGCCGGGTCGGGACGGGCCGCGGTCTGGCTGGCGCTGATGCCCCCGATCGCCCGCTCGACCTTCGCCACCGTACGGCTGCTGGTGCTGCTCTGGCTCGGCCTGTCGCTGCTCGCGTTCGCGATCGCGTTGGTCGTGGACGGGGACACCGCGCTCAACGTGATGTCGCAGCTCCACCTCGGCGCCGGCCCGGCCGTCCTCTACGTCGGGCTGATGCTCCTGGTGGTGCCCAACGCGGCGCTCTTCTCCAGCTCCTACCTGCTCGGTCCCGGCTTCACCGTCGGCGCGCACACGCTGGTCAGCCCGGCGGCGGTCACACTCGGCCCGGTGCCGATGTTCCCGCTGCTGGCCGCCCTGCCCGACGAGGGCCCGACCCCGTTCTGGACGCCGTACGTGCTGGTCCTCGCGCCGCTCGTCGGTGCGCTCGCGGTGGTGCTGGTCCAGCGCCGGCAGCCGACCGTGCGCTGGGAGCACGGCGCCGTCCGCGGGCTGGCCGCCGGGGTCCTGGCCGGCATCGTGATCGGCATCCTGGCCGGCCTGGCCGGCGGGGCGGTCGGTCCGGGGCGGATGGCCGACGTCGGTCCGCTCGCCCTCGACACCCTGTGGCATGCGGTCACGTCGTTCGGCATCGGTGGCCTGGTGGCCGGCACGGCGATGACCTGGTGGCAGCGCCGGCACCTGGCCGCGGCTGAGGAGTCCGCCTGACCCCGCGGGCTGTCCCGGTGAGCGGGAGAGCCGTCTCCGGGCGTCGCTAGACTCCGGCGCGTGACCGCTCGCCTCGTCGTCCTCGTCTCCGGTTCCGGCACCAACCTGCAGGCCCTGCTCGACGCCTGTGCGGACCCGGCGTACGGCGCCAGGATCGTCGCCGTCGGTGCCGACCGCGACGCGATCGTCGGCCTCGAGCGTGCCGAAGGGGCGGGCATCCCGACCTTCGTCGCCAAGGTCGCCGACTACACCTCCCGCGACCGCTGGGACGAGGCCCTCGCCGACAAGGTCGCCGCCTTCGAGCCCGACCTGGTCGTCTCGGCCGGTTTCATGAAGCTGCTCGGCCCGGCCTTCCTCGCCAGCTTCGGCGGCCGCACGATCAACACCCACCCGGCGCTCTCGCCGAGCTTCCCCGGCATGCACGGCCCCGCCGACGCCCTCGCGTACGGCGTCAAGGTCACCGGCTGCACGCTCTTCGTCGTCGACGAGGGCGTCGACACCGGCGCGATCGTGGCCCAGAGCGCCGTCCCGGTGGAGGACGACGACACCGTCGAGGTGCTGCACGAGCGGATCAAGGTCGCCGAGCGCACGATGCTCGTGGACACGGTCGGTCGGATGTCGCGCGAGGGGTTCCGCGTCGAGGGTCGCCGGGTTCGCTTCGGCGCTTGATGCCTCGGTAGGCTGCCCTCACACGACTGGCGCGGGTGGGTGACCACCAGGGAGTGTGTTGACCGGCATCGTCCGCCTGGGTGCCGTCCTACCTCGACCTCCGTAGGAGTCTGCGATGACCGGCCAGCAGGACAAGATCCAGATCAAGCGGGCACTCGTGTCCGTCTTCGACAAGACCGGTCTCGACGACCTGGTCACGGGCCTCCACGAGGCCGGCGTCGAGCTCGTCTCCACCGGCGGCTCCGCCGCGCTGATCACCTCGCTCGGCCTGCCCGTGACCAAGGTGGAGGACCTGACCGGCTTCCCCGAGTGCCTCGACGGCCGGGTGAAGACGCTGCATCCGCGCGTCCACGCCGGCATCCTGGCCGACCGCCGCCTCGACGACCACGTCGCCCAGCTCGACGAGCTCGGCGTCGAGCCGTTCGACCTCGTCGTGGTCAACCTCTACCCGTTCGCCGCGACCGTCGCCGCCGGCGGCACGGTCGAGGAGATCATCGAGAAGATCGACATCGGCGGTCCCTCGATGGTCCGCGCCGCGGCCAAGAACCACCCGTCGGTCGCGATCGTCACCGACGGTGCCGACTACGCCCGCGCGGTCGAGGCCGCGCAGGGCGAGGGCTTCTCGTACGAGGAGCGCAAGGTGCTCGCCGCCAAGGCGTTCGTCCACACCGCCACCTACGACGTGGGCGTCGCGTCCTGGTGCGGCTCCGTGCTGACCGACTCCTCCGAGGGCTCCGGCTTCCCCGCCTGGATCGGCGGCACGTACGACAAGGCCGCGGTGCTCCGCTACGGCGAGAACCCGCACCAGCAGGCCGCGCTCTACCTCAACGGCTTCGGTCCGAAGGGGCTGGCGCAGGCCGAGCAGCTGCACGGCAAGGAGATGTCGTACAACAACTACGTCGACACCGACGCGGCCCGGCGCGCAGCCAACGACTTCGCCGAGCCGGCCGTCGCGATCATCAAGCACGCCAACCCCTGCGGTCTCGCCGTCGGCGGCACGATCGAGGAGGCGCACGCCAAGGCGCACGCCTGCGACCCGGTCTCCGCGTTCGGCGGCGTGATCGCCGCGAACCGCCCCGTCTCGGTCGAGATGGCCCGGCAGGTCGCCGAGGTCTTCACCGAGGTCATCGTGGCTCCGGGCTACGAGGACGGCGCCGTGGAGATCCTCCAGGGCAAGAAGAACATCCGCATCCTGATCGCCCCGGTCGAGGGTGGCTCCCCGGTGGAGACCCGTCCGATCTCCGGCGGCCTGCTCATGCAGACCGTCGACCACGTCGACGCGGAGGGCGACGACCCGGCCAACTGGACGCTCGCCACCGGCGAGGCGGCCGACGAGCAGACCCTCGCCGATCTGGCCTTCGCCTGGAAGGCCTGCCGCGCGGCCAAGTCGAACGCCATCCTGCTCGCGAAGGACGGCGGCTCGGTCGGCATCGGCATGGGGCAGGTCAACCGGGTCGACTCCTGCAAGCTCGCCGTCGAGCGCGCCAACACCCTGGCCGGCGACGACGCCCGCGCCGAGGGTGCCGTGGCCGCCTCGGACGCGTTCTTCCCCTTCGAGGACGGCCCGCAGATCCTGATCGACGCCCGGGTCAAGGCGATCGTGCAGCCCGGCGGATCGGTCCGCGACGAGCTGACCATCGAGGCCTGCAAGGCCGCCGGCGTGACCATGTACTTCACCGGCACCCGGCACTTTTTCCACTGATCGAGGACGCGCCAGCGGACTCGATCGTCGGTGGTTGAGCAGCGAGCTCGGCTGCGCTTGCGAAGCCGAGGCCGAGCGTGTCGAAACCTGGTGAGACGCCCACATACCGCGATGACAGGATGACGACGTGACTGCACAGAAGCTCGACGGAACCGCGACCGCCAAGGCGATCAAGGAGGAGCTGCGCGAGCGCGTGGCGGCCCTGCACGCGCGCGGCGTCAGGCCCGGCCTCGGCACCATCCTGGTCGGCAACGACCCGGGCTCGACCTGGTACGTCAACGGCAAGCACAAGGACTGCGCGGAGGTGGGCATCGAGTCCATCCGCATCGACCTGCCGGAGTCGGCCACCCAGGACGAGATCGAGGCCGCGGTCCGGACCCTCAACGAGGACCCGGCGTGCACGGGCTACATCGTCCAGCTTCCGCTCCCCAAGGGCATCGACGAGAACCGCGTGCTGGGCCTCATCGACCCGGCCAAGGACGCCGACGGCCTGCACCCGACCAACCTCGGCTGGCTCGTCCTCGGTGAGGACGCCCCGCTGCCGTGCACCCCGTTCGGCATCGTCGAGCTGCTGCGCCGCCACGGCGTCGAGCTCAACGGCGCCGAGGTCACGGTGGTCGGCCGCGGCGTCACCGTCGGTCGCCCGCTCGGCCTGCTGCTGACCCGTCGCAGCGAGAACGCCACGGTCACGCTGTGCCACACCGGCACCCGCGACCTGGCCGAGCACACCCGCACGGCCGACATCGTCGTCGCGGCCGCGGGAGTACCGGGGATCATCACCGGCGACATGGTCAAGCCGGGCGCCGCCCTGCTCGACGTGGGCGTCTCGCGCGTCGACGGCAAGATCGCCGGCGACCTGCACGAGTCGGTGTGGGACGTCGCCGGCTGGGTCTCGCCCAACCCCGGCGGCGTCGGCCCGATGACGCGCGCCATGCTGCTCTCCAACGTCGTCCTCAACGCGGAGAAGGCGAACGCGTAACTTGGCTTCTGTGACTCCTCTCGAGGACGGCTCGACGCCCGAGCCTCAGCCGGCAGCGACCCCTGAGGTGACTCAGGGCGCGCCGGCCGAGGCTCCTGCGCCGCCGCTCTCGCTTGCCGAGGAGTGCGACGAGCAGGCCGAGGAGCAGGGGGAGCCTCGTCGCTACCCCTCCACGATCGGCGGGGCGCTCTACCTGCTGGTCCTGCTCGTGACGATCCTTGCGCTGGTCGTGGTGAGCGCGGGGCACTGGCGCGGGGGCGTGCACATCCTCGCCGGCGCGCTCGTCGCCGCTGCGATCCCGCGGGCGCTGCTGCGCGAGCGGGACGCGGGGATGCTCGAGGTCCGCGGCCGCTGGTTCGACGTCACCCTGCTGGTGGTCGTCGGCGTCGCGATGTGGGTGCTCGCGAGCACCATCCCGGCGCAGGGCTAGCCGGGGCGCGCGACCCGTGAGGTCCTCGGTCGTCGCCGGTCTGTTCGCCGGCGCGCTCCTGCTGAGCGCCTGCGGCACCGGTGCCGTGGCGTACCCGCCGACCGGTGTCGACGAGCTCGTCATCCCGACGCCGTCGCCGCGCGCGACGGACTTCGTCGACCGGATCGACAACGCCTGGCTGCCGCTGACGCCGGGCCGCACCTGGACCTACGACCTGCGCCGGATCGGCTACCCCGACGCGGTCCGGACCGTGCGGGTCCTCGAGGAGCCGGTGGAGGTGGATGGCGTCTCGACCACGGCGGTCGCCACCGAGACCGTACGACCGGGGCAGTCCCCGGTCTCGTGGACCGACTACTACGCCCAGGACACTCGCGGGAACGTCTGGTGGTTCGGACGCGCGGACCTGTGGCAGGCCGGTCGGGAGGGTGCCGAGGCGGGGCTGGTGATGGCGCACGCGCCGCGACTCGGAGACGGCTATCGCGCCGGCTACGAGAAGGGGGTCGTCGAGGACGTCATCACGGTGGCGCAGGCGACCCCGCGCGTCACGCTCGAGTGGGCGAGCACGCTCAGCCCGGGCTCGCAGCAGTGGGACACCTACGCGAAGGGCGAGGGCCTGGTCGACCGGATCGACACCAGCACGGGGGAGCACCAGGTGCTCCGCCAGTAGCCGAGACGCCCGCCGAGTCGGCGCATCTTGTGCCGACTCGACGGGCCTTGCTGCAAAGTCGGGGTCAGTCGGGCTGGCCGGGCTGCTCGATCGGGCGCCACTGCTGCGCGGCGTAGTCCCAGCGCCAGCCGTCCTGCTCGATGACAGGGAGGTCCGCGATGGACTGCGCCGTTGCTTGGCCCGTCTGTCCCGTCTGGCCCGTCTGACCGCCGTCGGCCTGCGGTGCGTTCGCGTGGCCGGCGACCGGCGCGGGGCCGGTGGCCTCCGGGCCGCCCCAGCCCTGCTGGCCCCAGCCGGCGTGCTCCGGGGTCGTCCCGGTCGCGGTGCGGACCGGGAGCACGAGGCCCGAGCCGGGCACCGGGTCGCTGACCCGGCCGAAGATCTGCGGGTAGGTGATGCCTGCGATGGCGCCGCCGAGGAGCGGGGCGAGGATGAAGAGCCAGAGCTGGCCGATCGCGTGGCCGCCGGCGAAGAGCGCCGGGCCGATCGAGCGGGCCGGGTTGACCGAGGTGCCGGTGGCCGGGATCGCGACGAAGTGGATCGCAGTGAGCGTCAGGCCGATGGCCAGCGGCGCCGCTGCGGCGTACGGGTTGCGCTCGTCGGTGGTGGCGAGGATGACGTAGACGAAGACCGCCGTCAGGACCAGCTCCAGCACGAAAGCCGCCCACCAGCTGTAGCCGCCGGTGCCGCCGAAGCTGTTCTGCCCGATCCCGATCGCGGAGTGGGAGGCGTAGGCGCTGTACCCGTGGGCGACGATCCACAGCACCAGTGCTCCGACGATCGCGCCGACGATCTGGGCCACCGCGTAGAAGCCGGCGGTGATCCAGGCGATCCGTCCGCTGATCGCCGCGCCGACGGAGACCGCGGGGTTGAAGTGGCCGCCGGAGACCCGACCGAAGGCGTAGACCGAGACGACGATCGCGAGCCCGAAGCTGAGGCCGACGGTGGTGATGAAGGCGATGTCGGTGGGGCTCTGCCGCTGGGCGGCGAAGATCTTGGAGAAGACCACCGCGCCACAGCCGAAGAGGACCAGGATGAAGGTGCCCAGGGCCTCGGCCGCGAGCTTCTGCTGCAGCGTCGGCTCGGTGGTCTCCTCCGGCCCGTGGATCACCACGGATGCGGTCTCGTCTGCTTCGGTGCTGATCCCAGCGCCGGTGTCTGCGGTCATATCCGAGCCCCCTCATCTGTTTGCAGAGTCTTTGGCACTCTAGCCCTTACGAGGTGCCGCCCGAGGGTGCGAAGGTGGTCGGCGAGTGAGCGTCAGGTATCTTGACGTCAAGAAAGAGTCCCGAGTCGAAGCAGGAGCCATGGCCGAAGACAACGCCAAGATCATCTACACCTACACCGACGAGGCGCCGCTGCTGGCGACGTACTCCTTCCTCCCGATCGTCGAGGCCTACGCCGCCAAGGCGGGCGTCGAGATCGAGACCCGCGACATCTCCGTCGCCGCCCGCATCCTGGCGCAGTTCGGCCTCGCCGACGACGCGCTGAGCGAGCTCGGCGAGCTGGCCAAGACGCCGGCCGCCAACATCATCAAGCTGCCCAACATCTCCGCCTCCATCCCGCAGCTCAAGGCCGCGATCAAGGAGCTGCAGGAGAAGGGCTACGCGATCCCCGACTACCCGGACGCCGCGACCACCCCCGAGGCGCAGGAGATCCGCGCCAAGTTCGACAAGGTCAAGGGCTCCGCGGTCAACCCGGTGCTGCGCGAGGGCAACTCGGACCGTCGCGCGCCGCTGTCGGTGAAGAACTACGCGAAGACCCACCCGCACCGCAACAAGGCCTTCGCCGTCGACTCGAAGACCAACGTCGCCACCATGGGCGCCCACGACTTCAAGTCCAACGAGAAGTCGGTGACGATCGCCGCCGACGACACCCTCTCGATCGTGCTGGAGACCGCGGCCGGCGAGAACAAGGTGCTCAAGGAGGGCCTCAAGGTCCTGGCCGGCGAGATCGTCGACAGCACCAAGATGTCCGTCGCCGAGCTGCACGCCTTCCTGGTCAACGCCATCGCCAAGGCCAAGGCCGAGGACGTGCTCTTCTCGGTGCACCTCAAGGCCACGATGATGAAGGTCTCCGACCCGATCGTCTTCGGTCACGTGGTGAAGGCCTTCTTCGCGCCGGTCTTCAGCCAGTACGGCGACGACCTGGCCGCCGCCGGCCTCTCGGCCAACGACGGTCTCGGCGCGATCCTGGCCGGCCTCGACGCGCTGCCCAACGGCGCCGAGATCAAGGCGGCCTTCGACAAGGCGCTCGCCGAGGGCCCGCGCCTGTCGTACGTGAACTCCGACAAGGGGATCACCAACCTGCACGTGCCCTCCGACGTCATCGTCGACGCCTCGATGCCGGCCCTGATCCGCAACGGCGGCAAGCTGTGGGGCGCCGACGGCGGCGAGGCCGACACCCTCGCGGTCATCCCGGACTCGTCCTACGCCGGCGTCTACCAGACCGTCATCGACGACGTGAAGCAGTTCGGCCCGCTCGACCCGGCCACGATCGGCACCGTCCCGAACGTCGGCCTCATGGCCCAGGCCGCCGAGGAGTACGGCAGCCACGACAAGACGTTCGAGATCCCGGCCGCCGGCACCGTCCGCGTGCTGGCCTCCAACGGCGACGTGCTGCTCGAGCACGACGTCGAGGCCGGCGACATCTGGCGCGCCTGCCAGACCAAGGACGTCCCGATCCGCGACTGGGTGAAGCTCGCCGTCGACCGCGCCCGCGCCTCGCAGACCCCGGCCATCTTCTGGCTGGACGAGACCCGTGCCCACGACGCCGAGCTGATCAAGAAGGTTGCCGTCTACCTGAGCGAGCACGACACCGAGGGTCTGGTCATCAAGATCCTGGCGCCGTCGCTCGCGACCGCGTACTCGCTCGAGCGGATGCGCCGCGGCGAGGACACCATCTCGGTGACCGGCAACGTGCTGCGCGACTACAACACCGACCTGTTCCCGATCCTCGAGGTCGGCACGTCGGCGAAGATGCTCTCGATCGTCCCGCTGATCGCCGGTGGCGGCCTCTTCGAGACGGGCGCCGGCGGCTCGGCCCCGAAGCACGTCCAGCAGCTCGTCGAGGAGGACTACCTGCGCTGGGACTCGCTGGGTGAGTTCTTCGCCCTCGTCCCGTCGCTGGAGAAGTACGCCGAGCAGGCCGGCCGCCCGGCCGCGAAGGTGCTCGCCGCCACCCTCGACCGCGCCACCGGCACGTTCCTCAACGAGGACCGCTCGCCGGGCCGCAAGCTCGGCACGATCGACAACCGCGGCTCGCACTTCTACCTGGGTCTCTACTGGGCCCAGGAGCTCGCGGCGCAGACCGAGGACGCCGACCTGGCGGCCACGTTCGGCCCGCTCGCCGAGTCGCTGTCGGCCAACGAGGCGACCATCGTCGAGGAGCTCCTCGCCGTGCAGGGCAAGCCGGCCGACATCGGCGGCTACTACTTCCCGGACGCCGCCCAGACGGCGGCCGTGATGCGCCCCTCGGCGACCCTCAACGCGGCCATCGACGGTCTCTGAGTCGACTGGTCCACCGCTTCGCCCGATGCCCCGGCCCGTTGGCCGGGGCATCGGTCGTCTCCGGCGGGTGTCGGCTCGTCGAGGTATGCAGGCGAACCGGCACTTCCCGTGTGGAACTCACCGTGGGAAGTGCCGGTTGGGCTGCATACCTTGATGGACCGACACGCCCTACCCGCCCAGCCCGTCGAGCACCGCCCGCTCCTCGTCGTCGGTGAGGCCGGCGCCGTGCGGCCCGGTGGCCCCGCGCGAGCGCTCCCACGCCAGCGCGTCCGCGAGGGTCTCGGCGAGGGGCCGTGGGCGCAGGCCGGCCGCCGCGATCCGCTCACCGCGACGGCCCCCGAAGCCGGTCCAATCCGGGTCGTGCAGCCACAGCGGGAGCGATCGAGGCCCCGCCCACTCGTTCACGCCGTGCTCGGCCAGCCACCCGTCGGATGCGGAGACCACCGGGCCGGTGTGGCCGGCCACGGAGCGGGCGGTGTCCAGGTGCTCGGCGAGGGAGCAGCGGTTCGCGATCGCGTCGTACGCCCCGGTCCCGTGCTCGCCGCAAGCGACCTCCACGAGCCAGCGGGCCAGGTCGCGGACGTCGATGAGCGAGGTCGCGACCGACGAGTCGGGGACCAGGACCGCATCCGTCGGCGCGGAGGGGTGGGCGAAGCGCCAGGGCCAGTACGTGGAGCGGCCGCTCTCGTCGCCCGGACCGCCGATCAGGCCCGCCCGGGCGATGACCGCCCGATCGCCGAGCGCGTCGAGTACGGCCTGCTCGCAGGCCACCTTGGCGGCGCCGTACTCCTCCATGGTCTCCATGTCGCCCCCGAGCGGGTCGAGAAGCTGCGCCGACTCGTCGTCGCCGACCCGGTCGTGGGAGGCGTACACGTTCCCGGTCGAGACGAAGGCCCAGCGCCGGGTCGATCCGCCGAGCGCCCGCACCGCGCCTCGGACGTGGCGCGGCTGGCGCGCGACGTCGACGACGCCGTCCCACGTGCGACCGGCGAGCCCGTCGTACGCGCCGGGCCGGTCGCGATCCGCCCGGACCAGCTCGGCCCCGGTCGGCACCGAGGAGCCCCGCGCCAGGCAGGTGACGTCGTGGCCGGCGTCGAGCGCCTGCCGGACGAGGGTGCCGCCGAGCCAGGCCGTGCCGCCGAGGACGAGGATGCGCATGCCCCGAGTCCACGCCCATCGACCGGTCAGAGGCAAGCGCGTTCGCTCGGCGGGAGGGGCTGGAGGGGTGACGGGCCGGTCAGCCCTGCCCGAGCTTGGTCAGCAGGGCCCGCAGCTGCGTCTGCTCGCCCTCGGTCAGCGGGGCGAGCACCTCGGCCTGGACCCGGGCGAGCACGTCGTCGAGCGCGACCAGCCGGCGCTCGCCCGCCGAGGTGAGGACGACGACCTTGCGACGGGCGTCGTCGGGGTCGGCGGTGCGCGCGACGGCCCCGGCGTCGTCGAGCTCGATGAGCGCCACGGCGACGTCCTTGCGGTCGATGCCGGTGCGGCGGCCCAGCTCGGCCTGGCTCAGCGCGCCGTACTGGGCGAGCGCGGCGAGCAGCCGATAGTGGTAGCCGCGCACGCCGGCCTCGGCGAACGCCGTCCCCAGGATCGTCTGGGCGCGGGCGTTGGCACGGCTGAGGAGCCAGGTGGGCTGGTGGCCCACGCGATCGAGCGGCATGCACGCATCCTATTGATGGGAGGACCAACGATCACATATTGTTGGTCCACCCATCAATATCAGGAGGATGCCATGCCCACCTTCGGACCCCAGCTCATCGGCGAGACCGAGAAGACCCTCAACGCTCTCCTGTGCGTCGTCATCGAGGACGCCGGCCTGACCGAGCCGGAGTGGGTGAGCCTGCGGCTCGCCGCGCAGCACGACGGGAGCGCGCCCCTGGCCGACGTGGTGAGCGAGCGCGCCCACTTCACCGATGCCCCGGAGCTCGTGGCGGCGCTCGCCGAGCGCGGGCTGCTGGCGGAGGAGCGGGTCTCGTCCGACGGAGCGGCGCTGCTCGCGCGTCTCGGCGATCGCGTCGCCGACCTCACCGCGCCGATCTGGGACGGACTACCCGCCGCGGACGTCGCGGCCACCGAGCGTGTGCTCGGCCTCGTGCTGGAGAGGGCGCGCTCGGTGCTCGCCGGCTGCTGACTCGCGACCCGCGCGTCGCCTCGGGGAACGACGTCCGCCGCGGGCCGGTGAGTTTCGGGTGCGCCGCCGGTACGTACTCCCGAGGGCTCGACCGAGCCTCCCACCCGAGGAGATCACCATGACCGACACCATCACCACCTTCACCACGCGCACCGCCGACGAGGCCGCGATCTTCGCGGTGCTCGCCGAGATGTACGAGGCCTGGCGCGCCGGGGACGCCGACGCGTTCGTCCGGCACTACAACGAGGACGCCACCGCGATCCTCCCGGGCTCGCTGCGGGGGAGTCGCCAGGTCATCCGCGACTCGATGGCCGCCGCCTTCGCCGGACCGCTGCGCGGCAGCTCGACCGTCGACGTGCCGCTGATCCTGCGCTTCCTCGGCGAGGACGCCGCGGTCGCCGTCGCTCGTACCGGCGTGCTGCTTGCCGGGGTGGGCGAGGTGCCTGAGGATCAGATGATCAACGCGACCTGGGTCCTCGAGCGGCGCGCCGGCCAGTGGTCGGTCGCCGCGTACCACAAGAGCCCGGCCCAGGTCCCGGCCCACGCCTGAAGAGAGACGCCGTGAGTGTTGGCTTCGACGAGCAGATCGAGCCGTACCGGCGCGAGCTGACGGCGCACTGCTACCGGATGCTCGGCTCGATCCACGACGCCGAGGACGTGGTCCAGGAGACCTATCTGCGAGCGTGGCGCGCGCGGGACGGGTACGACGCGTCGCGGGCCTCGCTGCGCACCTGGATGTATCGGATCGCGACCAACGCCTGCCTCACGGCGCGGGAGGGCGACGCGCGGCGACCGATGCCGTCGGGCCTGGTGACGGCGTCGGAGCCGCTCGCGCCGTTCGTCCCCGGACGGGAGGTCACCTGGCTCCAGCCGCTGCCCGACACGCTGCTGGAGTCGGGCGACCCGGCCCGTGCGGCGATCGACCGCAGCACCCTGCGACTGGCCTTCGTCGCGGCGCTGCAGCACCTCTCCGCTCGTCAGCGAGCGGTGCTGATCCTGCGTGACGTGCTGGACTTCTCCGCCGCCGAGACCGCTGAGGTCATCGACGCGACGGTGGTCTCGGTGAACAGCGCCCTGCGGCGAGCCCGGGCGACGATGAGCGCCAGCGGCGCTCCCGCCGACGGTGCCGATGCGGTGCCGGAGGCGGAGCAGTGGGCGGTGGTGGAGCGCTACATGAGGGCCTTCACCTCCGCCGACGTCGAGGGCCTGAAGCGGCTGCTGGCCGCGGACGTGCTGATGGAGATGCCGCCGCTGCTCAACTGGTTCACCGGCCGTGGGGGCTACACCGCCTTCATGGGGTGGGTCTACACCGCCAACGGCACGGACTGGCGAGCGGTGCCCGTCGGTGCCAACGGCCAGCCGGGGTTCGCGGCGTACGTCCGCTCGGGTGAGGGCTACCGCCTCCACACCCTGCAGGTCCTCGCCGTGTCCGGCGAGGGCATCAGCCGCAACTCCGTCTTCCTGGACGAGGAGGTCTTCGCGGCCTTCGGGCTCGCGCCGCGACTGCCCGTTTCGGGCGGCGCGGAGCCCGAAGGCCCGCCGCCGGAAGGATCCCGGCTACCCGCTCAGTCCGGATAGGCGATGTGTACGTCGTGCGGGGCGGGTGCACCCCTGCCGGTCTCGACCAGCCCCTTGAGGCTCATCAGGTAGCTCGCCCACTTGGTCGAGCAGTGGTGCATGAACTCCACCGGCTCGGCCCAGCCCTCGTGCTTGAACATCACGATCGTCCAGTCTCCGTCGCGACGCAGCCGCCACTGGACGGTCGTGTCGATCCACTCCGGCGGCCCGTCGACGACCTTCCAGGTCACGCTGGTGCCGGGCACCGCCTCGGTCACGGCCATGTCGAAGCCGCCCGGAGGCCCGAACCGGAACGCGATGGTGCCGCCGGCGGACGGGTCGCCGGTGGTGTCCTCGGTCCACCAGCCGCTGAGGCCCTCGAGGGTCGTGAGCGCGTCGTACACCTTCCCCGGAGCGGTCTGCTCGACCGCGATCCTGTGCAGGATGTCCACCATGGCTGCTGCTCCTTCTGTTCTGTCTAGCTTCTGTCTAGCTTCCGTCTAGGTCGTCTTCTTCGACTGCTCGATCTGCTCGGCGAGGCGCTTGAGGCGGCCCAGGCGGGCGTCCCATCGCTCGCCGACCTCGCGCACCTGCGCGACGGCCCGGGAGAACTGCTCCGCCTCGATCCGGTAGCGGCGCTCGCGACCCACCTCGGCGCCGTGCACGAGCCCGGCACGGTCGAGGACGGCGAGGTGCTTGGCCACCGCCTGCCGGGTGACGGGCAGGCGGGCGCTGAGCCCGGTGGACGTGCTCGGTCCCTCGCTCAGCAGGAGGTCGAGCAGCTGTCGCCGGGTGGGGTCGCCGATCGCCGACCAGAGGTCGGCATCGACGTCGGTCCCGCTCACGACGCGACCCGTTCGGCGTACGGCGCGAGCCGCGCGAGGAAGTGGTTCCAGCCGCTGACGTGGTCGTCATAGGTCGTCGCCACGACGGCGTCGCTCCAGCCCATCTCGCGGAAGCCGGTCTCGGCGAAGCGCACCAGCGTGCCGGTGCCCGAGGGGGTGAGGGCGAAGGTGACGAACAGCGAGTTGCCGTCCGCTGCCTCGATGTCGCGCTCGTGATCCCACCGGAACGAGAACGTCCGGGGGCGGTCGACCTCCATCACCGTCAGCGTCACGACCTTCGCGTCGTCGCCGGTGCCGAAGGTGATCTCTCCGGTGGCACCGACCTCGACGTCGTACGACGCCGTGTCGGGCCACCAGCTGGCCACGTGCTCCGGCCTGCTGATCACGTCGAAGACCGTCTCGGGGGCGGCCTCCACGTAGATCTCGCGCGCGATGGTGCCGACGTCGGCGTCGTCCAGGTTCTTCATGCCTATCCTTTCATGCAACGCTTGGTTGCATAAGACGGTACGCGCCCGTTCGGATAAGCGCAACCAGTGGTTGCTAATCGGCGAGGTTCAGGCGGCGGATCTTCGTCCAGCCGGTCCAGCCCCTGTCCTCGAGCAGGCGCAGGATCCGGCGGGCCGCGGGGACCGAGTCGAGGAAGACGCCGTCCAGCAGTGCGGCGAGGTCGTCGGGGAGGGGATCCTCCTCCCACTCCGAGCCGGGGATCTGGTCGAACTGTGCGACCAGCCGGTCGACCACGGCGATCACGCGCGGGTCCTCCGGTGCCCAGGTGATCAGGTCGGCGAGATCGCGGTAGAGCTCGCGCACACCCTCGTCATCGAGCTGGGCCTGCTTCATCGCCATGAAGAACGACATCTGCTCGGGCAGCTGGGCCGCCACCAGGATCCAGGCATCGCGCTCGGCCTCGACCATCCGCTCGGGCACGCCGATCGCGCGCAGGCCCTCGAGGTACTCGACGGCCTCCGGCGGCAGCGCGAGGCTGTCCCCGGCCGCGAGCTGGGCGATCCGCTCGCGGTGGCGCTGCAGGTCGCGGATCTCCGCGCGCAGTCGCCGGTCGATCTCCGCGGTCGCGGCGGCGAACTCCTCCTGGCCGGCGCCGAGCAGCTCCTCCACCCGGGAGAGCGGCACCCCGGCGTCGGCGAGTGTCCGGATCCGGATCAGGTCGACGACGGCCGCGGCGTCGTAGCGCCGGTAGCCGGAGGCGTCGCGCTGCGGCTCGGGCAGCAGTCCGATCGCGTGGTAGTGCCGCACGGCGCGCACGCTCACGCCGGCGTACGAGGCGAGCTGGCTGATGGTCAGCATGCGCACATCATGCTCACCCGAGCCGGCGGCGGTAGATGTGCATCGCCCAGGCGTACGCGATCGCCAGGATGCCCAGGCACCAGGCCACGGCGAGCCATCCCTCGTGCCCGACCGGAGTGGTGGCCAGGAGGTCGCGGATGGTGTTCACGATCGAGGTGACCGGCTGGTGTTCGGCGAACCACCGCACCGGTCCGGGCATCCCGGCGGTCGGCACGAACGCGGAGCTGATGAAGGGCAGGAAGATGAGCGGGTACGAGAAGCCGCTGACCCCGTCGACCGACGTGGCGGTGAGGCCGGGGATGACCGCCAGCCAGGTCAGCGCGAGGGTGAAGAGCACGAGGATCCCGGCGACGCCGAGCCAGGCGAGCACTCCGGCACCGGTGCGGAAGCCCATCACCAGCGCGACCGCGACGACGACGGCCAGCGAGATCAGGTTGGCGACCAGCGAGGTGAGCACGTGCGCCCACAGCACCGCGGGGCGCGAGATGGGCATCGACTGGAAGCGCTCGACGATCCCCGACCTCATGTCGAGGAAGAGTCGATAGCCGGTGTAGGAGATGCCGGAGGCGACGGTGATGAGCAGGATGCCGGGCAGCAGGTAGTCCACGTACTTCTCGCCGCCGCCCGCTTCGTCGATCTGGATCGCGCCGCCCAGGACGTAGACGAAGAGGAGCAGCATCGCGACAGGGGTGATCGCCGTGGTGATGATCGTGTCGGGGCTGCGCACGATGTGGCGCAGCGAGCGCCGGGTGAGGACCGAGACGTCTCCCAGGCTGCGACGGACGATGGTGTTCACTGCTGCTCCCCGGTGGTGGTGATGGTGCTGGTCGTGGCGTCGGCGCCGATGATGCTGAGGAAGATCTGCTCGAGGGTGGGCTGCTTCTCCACGTACTCGACGGTGGTCGGCGGCAGCAGCGCCTTGAGGTCGGCGAGGGTGCCCTCGGCGATGATCCGGCCCTCGTGCAGGATCGCGATCCGGTCGGCCAGCTGCTCGGCCTCCTCGAGGTACTGCGTGGTGAGCAGGACGGTCGTGCCGTGGCCGGCCAGCGCCTTCACGGTCTTCCAGACCTCGATCCGCGCCTGCGGGTCGAGCCCGGTGGTGGGCTCGTCGAGGAAGAGCACCGGCGGATCGCCGATGAGGCTCATCGCGATGTCGAGGCGCCGGCGCATCCCACCGGAGTAGGTGGCGACCCGCCGGCCGCCCGCCTCGGCCAGGTCGAAGCGGTCGAGCAGGTCGTCGGCGATCGCTCCGGCGTCGCTCAGGTGGCGCAGCCGGGCGATGAGGACGAGGTTCTCGCGACCGGTGAGCACCTCGTCGACGGCCGCGAACTGCCCGGTGAGGCTGATCGACTCCCGCACCCGGCCGGGCTCGGTCGCGACGTCGTGCCCGGCGACGCGGGCGTCGCCGCCGTCGGCGCGCAGGAGGGTCGCGAGGATCCGTACGGCGGTGGTCTTGCCGGCTCCGTTGGAGCCGAGGAGGGCGTAGATGCTGCCGGAGGGGACGCTCAGGTCGACGCCGGCGAGCACCGCGTGATCGCCGAAGGAGTTGGTGAGCCCGGCGATCTCGATGGCCGGCCCCGGGGCGGGTTGCAGTGTCATGGGATGAGCCTCCAACCCTGACGCTGCGTCAAGGTCAAGGCCCGATCCGCACCGGTCTAGCGATAGACCCCGAGGAACCCGTGCGCGGCCGCCTCGACGATCTCGTCGGGCGTCGCCTCCAGCGCGCCGTCGAGCCAGGCGGTGATCAGCTCGGCCATCCCGCCGATGAAGAGCAGGCCGGCGAGCTCGTCGTCGCGTCCGCCCCGCGTGACCAGCCCGAGGTGGGTGCGCGCCTCCTCGGCCGAGCGGTGGGCGAGGTAGCGCAGCAGCTCGGTGCGGCGCTGGCGCAGGCCGGGGATCGAGGCGGCCTCGATGATCGCGACGCGGCCCTTGCGGGGATCGTCCACGAGGAGCTCGACGAAGGCTCGTACGGACGCGTGGACCCGCCCGGCCGGATCGTCGCCGGCGGCCTCGACCGCTGCCATGGTGACCGTCTCGATCTCGGTGGCGACCTGGTCGAGCACCGCCGTGAGCGCCTCGTCGAGCCCGGAGAAGCTCTCGTAGAAGTAGCGCTCGGACAGGCCGGCCTCGACACAGATCGCTGTCATCGTGGTCCGCGTCTGCGGGTCGGCCCAGACCGCGAGGGTCGCTGTCAGCAGGCGCTTGCGGCGCTCCGCGGAGCGCTCCGCGGCACTCCTCCCGCGATAGATCCCGGACTGCACGGCCATGGCCCCACCCTCGCGCCGATCTGCCGGAAAGACAAGGTTGACAGGGCGTCCTTCCTGAATCACGCTGGGCATGACGCGGGTCACACGACCCGCTGCCGCCGCCCGCTGCTCACGAGGTGCCGCCGATGACGATGGAAGCCGTCCGATCGACCGAGGAGCGCCCCGAGAGGCGTCAGGGAGGTCAGCGCCGCGCGACGTCCGACCACGTACGCGACCTGCCGCCGGTGATCCCGAGCGACAAGGGCCTGCCGTTCCTCGGCCGGGCCCTGGACTACGCCAAGGATCCGGTGGCCCTGATGCGGCACCAGTGGGAGACCTACGGAGCGGTCTCGCCGTTCAACGCGCTCGGCGAGACCGGCGCGATGGTGCTGGGTCCGGAGGCGCTCGCCGAGGTCTTCGCGAACAAGGACAAGGCGTTCGCGAACGGCTGGGAGAAGATCGTCGGCCCGTTCTTCAACCGCGGGCTGATGCTGATCGACTTCGAGGAGCACCGCGGGCATCGCCGGATCATGCAGGAGGCGTTCACCCGGCCGCGGCTCGACGCCTACACCCGGGCGATGCAGCCCGCGATCGCCACCGGCCTGGAGGCCTGGGGCGACGGCGGCGACATCAAGTCGTACTGGAAGCTCAAGCAGCTCACCCTCGACATCGCCGCCGACATCTTCATGGGCGGCGCCGCCGACACCAGCCAGGCCGAGATGGACCGGGTCAACAAGGCGTTCATCGCCTGCGTCCAGGCCGCAGCGGGCATCGTCCGCGGCGACGTGCCCGGCACCCGATGGGGCAAGGCGTACAAAGGACGCCGGGTGCTCGAGGACTTCCTGCGCCACTACCTGCCTGCCAAGCGCGCGACAGCGACCGACGACTTCTTCTCGGTGCTGTGCCACGTCGAGGACGAGGACGGCGAGCGCTTCGACGACCAGGCCGTCATCGACCACATGATCTTCCTGATGATGGCCGCGCACGACACCTCGACCATCACCACCTCGACGATGCTCCAGCTGCTGGGCCAGCACCCGGAGTGGCAGGACCGCTGCCGTGCGGAGTCGATGGCGCTGGGCCCCGCCGGCGCGGGCGATGCTCCCTCGATGGAGGAGCTGGAGGGCCTGGTCGCCCTCGACCTGGTGATGAAGGAGTCGCTTCGCCTCAACCCGCCCGTGCCCGCGATCGCGCGCCGGACGGTGAAGGAGACGGTCGTCCAGGGGGTGCGGATCCCCGCCGAGACCGACGTCTTCCTCGGGGTGAAGCTCTCCCACCTCATGGAGGAGTACTGGACCAACCCGATGGTCTTCGACCCCGAGCGGTTCTCCGAGGAGCGCCGCGAGGACAAGTCGCACCGGCTCGCGTGGGAGCCCTTCGGCGGCGGCGTGCACAAGTGCATCGGGCTCTACTTCGCCGGGCTCGAGGTGAAGTCGATCATGCACCGGCTGCTGCGGACCTACCACTGGACCGTGCCGCCGGGCTACCGGCCGCCGATGGACAACCACTCGCTGCCGTTCCCGAAGGACGGCCAGCCCATCACCCTCGTCCGGAACTGAGGTGCCCCGATGACCGCCACCCTCCCGACCGAGTCCGCCGCGGCGACCAGTGCCTGGCGCCCCTCCTGGGTCACCGACGCCCGCGTCGCCTCCTGGCTGCGCTGGGTCCGCACCGGTGCGGCAGGGACCGGCGCCGCCGGGTCGCGCGCCGCGCTGGCGCCGTATGACGCCCTGCCGACGATCGAGGTGCCGGACAGCGCCGTCGAGGACGTGGCTGCTGCGGTCGACGCCGCGCGGCACGCCCAGGCGGCGTGGGCCGCGCTGCCGTACGCCGCTCGTGCCGAGGTGCTGCTCGGCTTCCACGACCTGCTCGTGCAGCGCCAGGACGAGATCATGGACCTCATCCAGTGGGAGATGGGCAAGGCCCGCTTCCACGCCTGGCAGGAGGTGCTGCAGGTCGCCAACCTCGCGCGCCACTACGCCCGCCACGGCGAGGCCTATCTCAAGACGAAGAAGGTCCGGGGCGCCGTCCCGGTCGTGACCTCGGTCAAGGAGGTGCGCGTCCCCAAGGGCGTCGTCGGCTTCATCTCGCCGTGGAACTACCCGCTCTACATGGGCGTCGGGGACCTCATCCCGGCCCTGCTCGCCGGCAACGCCGCCGTCGGCAAGGCCGACCCGCAGGCGCCGCTGTCGATGCTGTGGGCACGGGCGCTGATGGCCGAGGCCGGGCTGCCCGAGCACGTCTGGGGTGTCGTCGCCGGCGACGGTCCGACGCTCGGCGAGGCGCTCATCGACCACGTCGACTACCTCTGCTTCACCGGCTCCACCGCGACCGGCCGCATCGTCGCGCAGCGCGCCGCCGGCCGGCTGATCGGGGCATCGCTCGAGCTCGGCGGGAAGAACCCCTCGATCGTCCGCGCCGACGCCGACCTCGACGTCGCCGCCCGCGGCGTGGTCGACGCGTCCTTCGCCAACACCGGGCAGATGTGCATCCACCTCGAGCGGATCGTCGTGCACCAGGACGTCTACGACGAGTTCGTGGCGCGCCTGCGCGCGGTCACCGCCGCCCAGAAGGTCGGGCAGGCCTTCGACCTCTCCGTCCAGGTCGGATCCCTGGCCTCCGCGGCGCAGCTGGAGAAGGTGTCGCGCCACGTCGCAGACGCCGTGGAGAAGGGTGCGACCGTGCTCGCCGGCGGGAGCGCCCGACCCGACCTCGGCCCGTACGTCTTCGCCCCGACGATCCTGGAGGGCGTCACCGACGAGATGGAGCTCTGCCTCGGCGAGACCTTCGGACCGGTCATCTCGCTCTACCGCGCCTCCGACGACGAGGACGCCATCGCGCAGGCCAACCGCGGCCGGCAGGGCCTGTCGGCCAGCATCTTCAGCCGGGACATCGCCGCCGCAGAGGCGATGGCGCCGCGGATCCGCGCGGGGTCGGTCAACATCAACGACGGCGCCTCGCTGGCCGCCGGCTCGATCGAGGCCGGGATGGGCGGCATGGGGGAGAGCGGACTCGGCAAGCGGCACGGCTCCGACGGCATCACCCGCTTCACCAACGCCCAGACCATCGCCACCTCCAGGGTCGGCCCGGTCGGCCCACCGCCGGGCACGCCGGTGGAGAAGTTCATCGCGATGGCGAACAAGCAGCTGGTGCTGCTGCGCCGCCTGCGGGTCCGCTAGGCCGGCGAGCGCGACCTGGCGAGCGAGGCCGACGCGGCGCGGAGCGCCGTGCGCGGAGCGGACGAAGCGCTAGGTTGGGCGGGTGACCAGCAGCGCGACGGCGGCGGAGGGCGGCGAAGCGGCTGCTGCCGTGCCGCCGCCACGCATCCGCCGGACCCAGGCCGAGCGCCGCGCCACCACCCGGGGTGCGCTGCTCGATGCCACCATCGACGTCCTCGTCGACCACGGCTACGCCGGGCTCACCACCACCATCGTCTGCGAGCGCGCCGGCGTGACCCGCGGTGCCCAGGCGCACTACTTCGCCACCAAGGCCGACCTCGTGGTGCAGGCGCTCGCCCACCTCACCGACAAGCTCGTCTCCGAGCTCGTCGCCAAGCCGCTCGACATCGCCGACGATCCGGTCGGGCAGTACGAGGTGCTGCTCAACCGGCTCTGGGAGATCTTCAGCGGCCCGGTCTCGCAGGCCCAGCTCGAGCTCTTCGTCGCGGCTCGGACCGACGCCGAGCTGCACCGCCACCTGATCCAGTTCGACGGCACCGTCGTCGAGACGCTGCGCGATGCCGGCGTACGGGTCGCGCCCGCGCTCGCCGCCCGCCCGGAGTTCCACCACGCGATGACCACCGCGATCGCCACGATCCGGGGGCTGCGGATGCTGCGGGCGGTGGCGAGCGAGCAGACCGTACGCCGGGCGTGGCCGCCGGCACGGGATCAGCTCCTCGCGGGGCTTCCGCGCTAGAGCCGCGGCGGGCGCATGCTCGCTCGGCCGCGCTCGCGCCGGACGGTCGTCCGCGCCTCCGGGAGGCGTCGCCGGCTGGACTCAGGGGGCGTGGATGATCGGGATGTCGGCGGCGGTGAGGTCGCGGATGATCGGGTCGCTCGGCTCGGCGTCGGTGACGACGCCGGCGACGGCCTGGAGGGGGAGGACGTCGAAGCGGCTGGCGGTGCCGATCTTCTCGTCGCTGGCCAGGACGTACGTCTCGGCGGCCCGCGCCGCGAGTGCGCGCTTCATCGCGGCCTCGTCCGGATCGCCGGTGGTGAGGCCGGTGGTCGGGTGCACGCCGGTCACGCCGAGGAAGAAGAGATCGGCGCTGATCCGGCCGGCGGCCTCGACGGCGGCGGCGCCGCAGGCGACGGCGGAGTGCTTGAAGAGCTGGCCGCCGATCATGAAGACGTCCGCGGCGTGGTCCAGCAGGGCTGCGGCGACGGTGGGGCTGTGCGTCACGATCGTGCACATGAGCGTGCGCGGCAGCGCGTCGACCATCGCCAGCGTGGTGGTGCCGCCGTCGAGGATCACCGTCGAGCCCGGCTCGATGAGCGCGGCGGCGGCGGCGGCGACCCGGCGCTTGCTCTCGGGCGCGACCGAGGTGCGGGTGGCGTAGTCCGCCACCGCCGGCGAGGCGGGCAGGGCGCCGCCGTAGACGCGGACGGCGAGCCCGGCCGCGTCCAGATCGCGCAGGTCGCGGCGGATGCTGTCCTCGGAGAGGCCGAGCTCGGCGGCGATCTCCTTGGCGACGATCCGGCCGTCGCGACGGAGTCGCTCGAGCAGCAGGTCCTTGCGCGCAGCAGCCAGCATGTCCTCACTCTTTCACGGTCTTGCACGTTGTTGCTGTATCGTGCCGGTTATGACGAAGCCTATGTTGATCCTCATCGCCGGCCCGTACGCGTCCGGCACCGACGGCGACCCGGATCGGATGGCGGCGAACCTGCGCCGGCTCGAGGAGGCGGCCTGGCCGATCTTCCGGGCCGGGCACGTGCCGATGATCGGTGAGTGGGTCGCCCTGCCGGTGCTCGCCAGCGCCGGCGCCAGCGGCCCGAGCGACCCGCTCGCGGCCGAGGTCATGTACCCCACTGCCGAGCGCCTGCTCCAGCATTGCGACGGCGTGCTCCGGCTGCCGGGGGAGTCCCGCGGTGCCGATCAGGACGTCGCGATCGCCGAGGCGCACGGCATCCCGGTCTTCTACGACCTCGCCGACATCCCGGGGGTGGCCGCGTAGCCCGGAGTGCGCCGCACGCTGTGGAGGGGCTCGTCCATTTCCGTGCTTGACTGCCGATAAGTTTGACCACAGGCTGATGTGCATCAGGTCACACGCCGCTCGCCTCCCGGGCCGCGGCCCGTGCGAAGGGATGCCCATGGACTTCGACGACACCCCCGACGAGGCCGCCTGGCGCGCCGAGGTGCGCGCCTTCCTCGAGGATCACCGCGACGAGCTCGGCGCGAACGGCCGCCAGCGTGCCTTCGACGACGTCGTCGCGCGGCAGCGCCAGGCCCTGCTGTACGACGCCGGCTACGTCGGCGTCACCTGGCCGGTCGAGGCCGGCGGTCGCGGCGGCACCCCGATGCAGCAGGCCATCATCGACCAGGAGATGGCCAGGCTCGGCCTCCCGGGCCTGATCAACCTGATCGGCATCGGCATGTGCGGCCCGACCGTGATCGTGCACGGCAGCGACGACCAGAAGAAGCGCTACCTCAAGCGCCTGCTGCGCGCCGACGACCTCTGGTGCCAGCTCTTCAGCGAGCCGGCCTCCGGCTCGGACCTGGCGGCGCTGCGGACCAAGGCGGTCCAGGACGGCGACGGCACCTGGCACATCAGCGGACAGAAGGTCTGGACCACGCTGGCGCACCTGTCCGACTACGGCATCCTGCTCACGCGTACGGACCCCGACGTCGCCAAGCATCGCGGCCTGACCATGTTCGTGGTGGACATGAAGGCCCCGGGCGTCACCGTCCGTCCGCTGAAGCAGATGAGCGGCGGCTCCGACTTCAACGAGGTCTTCTTCGACGACGTCGTCATCGCCGACTCCGAGCGGCTCGGCGAGATCGGCGAGGGCTGGCGGGTTGCACTGACCACGCTGATGAGCGAGCGGTTCTCCCTCGGTGGCAGCGGCACCGAGATCGGCCCCGGCTTCGAGGCCGCCGCCCGGCACATCGGCTCGCGGATCGGCACGCTCCCCGCGGAGCGGCAGGCGCTGGTCCGCCAGGAGCTCGGCCGCTCCTACGTCGCCTCGCTCGGGGGGCGCTACACCGGCTACCGCCAGCTCTCGAAGATCAGCAAGGGCGAGTTCCCAGGACCGGAGGCCTCGGCGGGCAAGCTCACCGGCACCCGTACCGCCCGCGCCCTCGCCGACCTCGCCGTCCGGGTCCAGGGAGCCGACGCGGCCTACGCCAGCGCCGCCGACGGCACCGCCCTGTGGCAGAGCCTCCAGGCTGTGCTGCCCGGCATGGCGATCGCCGGGGGCACCAACGAGGTACTGCGCAACATCATCGGCGAGCGGGTGCTGGGCCTGCCGGCCGAGCCGCGGGCCGACAAGAACGTCACGTTCAAGGAGAGCCTCGGATGAACTTCGATCTCGACGACGAGCAGCGCGACCTCGCCACGGCCGCACGTGACTTCCTGACCGACGCCGCCGGCCCGGGCAACGCCCGCGAGGCCCTCGATACCGGGTCGCCGTCCGCGACCGTGCCCCCGGGCCGCGACACGCTGGTCAAGAGCGGCTTCGCCACCATCACCATCCCCGAGGCCGCCGGCGGTGGCGGCGGCTCGGTCCTCGACCTCGCCGTCGTGGCCGAGCAGGCCGGCCGGGTGCTGGCCGGCCCCTCGCTGGTGACGTACGCCCGTGCCGCCGAGCTCCTCGCGCAGGCCCCCGGGCGGCTCGAGGCCCTGGCCGGCGGTGGCCTCGCGATCGCCGTCGCCGACGACGGGGCCCCGGTGCTGGACGCCATCGGCGCCGAGACGTTCCTCGCCCTGCGCGACGGTGAGATCGTCTGCGGCGCGGGCACGGTCACCGAGCGTGAGCCGATCGACCCGACGCGCGGCCTGGCCGACGTCACGGTGGCGGCCGACGCGGTCGTCGTGCCGGGAGGAGTCGAGCGCTGGCAGCGCGCGGAGCGGGTCGGACGGGTCATCCTCGCCGCTGAGGGGCTCGGCGCCGCCGCGCGGGCCCTCGAGCTCGGCGTCGCGTACGCCCAGGAGCGGCAGGCCTTCGGCCGTGCCATCGGCTCCTACCAGGCCGTGAAGCACATGCTCGTCGACGTCTACGTCGAGGTGGAGCAGCTCCGCTCGCTGCTGTGGTGGGCCGCCTGGGCCGCCGACAACGCCCCGAGCGAGCTGCCCCTCGCCGCGGCAGCCGCCAAGGCCGCCGCCGCGACCACGCTGGAGCACGCCGCTGAGACCCTCATCCAGGTGCACGGCGGCATCGGATTCACCTGGGAGCACGACGCCCATCTGTACTGGCGGCGCGCGAAGGTCGACCGTTTCCTTCTCGGGGACGACGTGGCAGCCTTCGACGAGGTCGCACGGATCGCCATGGAGGACGCACGATGACCGGTGAGCACAACCTCGCAGTCCTGGCCGAGCAGAGCCTCGAGCGGCTCGGCGACTACGACCAGCTCTTCTTCGAGGGCCGGTGGCACACCTCCGGCTCGATCCACGACCGCGCGGCCCGGGTCGCCGAGGGTCTGCGGGCCCAGGGCGTCGAGCCCGGCGACCGGGTGATCGTGCTGACGATGAACACCCCCGAGGTGTTCGTGACCTACCAGGCGATCTGGCGCGCGGGCGCGGTCGTCACGCCTGTCATCTTCCTGCAGACCCCGCCCGAGCTGCGGCACATCCTGGAGGACTCCGGCGCCAGGGCCGCGATCCTCACCCCGGAGCTGCTGCCGCTCTTCCAGGGCTCGGCCGAGGGCCTCGGGATCACCGCGATCGTCATCGACGGCGAGGACGACGGCAGCGCAGCCACCGTGCCGTACGCCGCGCTCGAGGAGGCGGCGCCCGGCGCGATCGTGTCCCGCGAGGACGACGACCTGGCGGCGCTGCTCTACACCGGCGGCACGACCGGGCGGGCCAAGGGCGTGATGCTCTCGCACCGCAACCTGTGGGAGGCCGGTGCCGGCATGGCGCAGGTCTCGGAGGCGATGGGCACCACCCGGTCGTTGCTGCCGCTGCCGCTCTCGCACGCCTTCGGGCTCAACGTGCTCATCGCCGGCCTGCACGCCAGCAAGCAGCACGTCTCGGTGATGCAGCGCTGGTTCGACCCGGCCGGCTGGCTCCAGCTGGTCCAGGACCACCGTCTCGAGTCCAGCCCGGTGGTCCCCTCGATGATGGGGATGCTGCTCGACCAGCCGTACGGCGACTTCGACCTGTCCTCGCTGGTCTCCTTCGGCTCGGGCGGCGCCCCGCTGTTGCCGCACCTGCGCGAGAAGGTGGAGCGTGCGTTCGGGGTCACCATCCTGGAGGGCTACGGCTGCACCGAGACCTCCGCGATCGTCACCGCCGCCGTGGTCGGTGACATCAGGCCGGGCAGCGTCGGCAAGCCAGCGCCCCACGCGGAGGTCTCCATCCAGTCGCCGACCGGCGAGCTCCTCGGTGCGGGGGAGGAGGGCGAGATCTGCGTCCGCGGTCTCGGCGTCATGCTCGGCTACTGGCACGAGCCCGACCTCACCGCCGAGACGATCCGCGACGGCTGGCTGCACACCGGCGACGTCGGTCGCCTCGACGCCGACGGGTTCCTCTACGTCGTCGACCGGGTCAAGGACCTCATCATCCGCGGCGGCTTCAACGTCTACCCGCGCGACGTCGAGGACGTCCTGATCGAGCACGAGGCCGTCGCCTCGGCGGCCTGCGTCGGACGGCCGGACGCGGAGAGCGGCGAGGAGGTGGTCGCCGTCGTGCAGCTCCACCCGGGCCACACCGCGACGTCCGAGGAGCTGATCGAGTTCGCGAAGGAGCGGATGGCTCGGTACAAGTACCCGCGCGAGGTGCTCATCGTCGAGGCCGTCCCGTTGACCAGCGTCGGGAAGATCAACCGCAAGGCCGTCCGGGCGCTGGTGCGGGACTGACCCGTGCGGGACGTCATCCGCTCCGAGCCCATCGACGGTGCGGAGTGGATGACGTCCCGCCGCGCTCAGCGCACGTAGCGGACCATCGCCTCCTGTGCGACGGAGGCGACCAGCTCGCCGCCGGGGGCGAACACCTCGGCGCGCGCCAGGCCGCGTCCGTGCGCCGCCCAGGGGGACTCCGCCGCCAGGAGCAGCCACTGGTCGACCCGTACGGGCGCGTGGAACCAGACCGTGTGATCGATCGTCGCCGGGTGCACGACCGCGCCCGTGGTCGCCATCTGCACGATGCCGTGCGGACGCAGCACCGGCTGCAGGATCCGCAGGTCGGTCGCATAGAGCAGCAGCGCCGCGTGCAGCAGCGGGTCGTCGCCCAGGTCACCCGTCGATGAGGCCGCCCGCAGCCAGAGCCGGTGCGCACCCTGGTCGTCGACCTCGGCCGGCGGCTCCTGCCCGGCGACGCGCTCGGCGAGGCCGGCCGTGCGCAGCTCGAACGCGTCGACCGCGACCGCTGCCGGGTGCATGCCCGGCAGCCCGGCGAGCACCTCGTGATCGGCCGCCAGGGTCTCCACCGCCGGCGCCGTGGGCGACACGATCTGGTGCTCGGGCCCCGCGCTCGGCAGAGCGAACGAGCCGGAGAGCTCGGCGACCACGCTGCCCTGCTGCTCGACCGAGATCCGCCGATGGCTCAGCGAGCCGCCGTCGCGCGTGCGGGTCACCCGGATCTCCAGCGGCAGCCGGTGATCGCCGCGCCGCAGGAAGTAGGCGTGGAGCGAGTGCGGCAGCCGGTCGACGGCGACCGTGCGCCCGGCCGCGACCAGGGCCTGCGCCGCCACCAGGCCCCCGAACACGTGGTCGATCTGCGTCGACATCACGGTGTGCCGGCCGCGAAACTCGTCCTCGCCCAGCCGCTCGAGGTCGAGCAGCCCGACCAGCTCGTCGAGGGGTACGCCGAGGGGCGGCTCTGCCTGGGTCATGGCGCAACCCTCTCCGCATGGGCACGGCCCGTCAATCCCTGCGCAAGTGCCGACAAGTGCGGCCGGCAGCGGTACCTGGCAATAACCAGGAGCGCCCTGTCGGTGCCAGCGCCTAGGGTTCTTCTTTGCCATGACTCTCACCCTCTCGGACCGTTCGACGAGCGCCGCCGACCTGCCGCACGACGACCCGTCCCGCCGCATCGACTGGCGCCGGATGCGCCACCCCGTCGCGGCGACGGCGCTGGTCGCGCTGGCGATCGCGGCCCTCGGCCAGGCGCTCGGGACGGTGGTCGCGGGCCAGCTCGTAGAGGGTCCTTCGGGCCGGCTGGTCGGGCTGCTCGCGCTCTGCGTCGTCGGCGGGGCGACCCTCGACACCGCCGGGCGGATCGCCTGGGCCGGGGTCGTCGACCGCGCGGAGGGTCGGTTGCGGGGTGACCTGCTCGACGCCGCCCTGCACCAGCCGCTGGGCGAGCTGAGCGAGCAGGCGGTCGGGGAGATCCTCGACCGCGTCGACGACGACACCCACGAGGTCGGCACTCTGCTGCGGCTGCAGATGTGGCTGGCGATGCGCACCGCGTTCGGCATCCTGCCGATGTGGGTCGTGGCCGGCTTCAGCTGGTGGCCCGCGTGGCTGCTGTTCCCGGCCGTCAGCGGCCTGGTCGTGTTGGTCATCCGGCCGTTCCTGCGCGAGATCTCCCGCCGGAAGGTGGTCGAGGAGGCCGCCTGGACCGACCACGCCGCCGTCCTGGAGGAGGGCATCGCCGGCCGCGACGACCTGCGTACCAGCCTCGGCCAGTCCTTCGCCGTGCGCCGCCTCGCTCAGCTCTCCGCGGCCGTCCACGCCCGCTTCTGGGACGTGGTCTCGGTCGAGGCGCGGCTGGCCACCCGGGCCGGTCTGCTGCTCAACAGCCTGCTCATCGCGATCGCCGTGTGCGGCGTCGCGCTGGTCGCCGGTGGCCACCTCGAGGTAGGCCGGCTCGTGACGCTCTTCCTGGTCACCACCGCCTTCGTCGGTCAGATCAACAACCTCGCCCACCAGCTGCCCGACATCCAGGCCGGGGTCGGTGCCGTGATCCGGCTGCGCCAGATGATGGCCGTCGAGCAGGAGCCGCGCGGCGGCGAGCCGGTCCCCGAGGGCGCGCTCGACCTGGAGATCCGCGGCCTGGACTTCTCCTACGCCGAGGGCACCTTCGGCCTGCGGGGCATCGACCTGCGCGTCGCCGCCGGGCACACCATCGCTCTCGTCGGCCGTACGGGCTCCGGCAAGTCGACCCTGGCCTCGCTGCTCTCGCGGGCGGCCGAGCCGCCGGCGGACACGATCTTCCTCGGCGGCGCCGACATCACCACGCTCGACCTGCACGCGCTGCGCGCCGCTGTCGGCGTCGTCACCCAGCGCACCGAGCTCCTGGCCGGCACCCTGGCCGAGAACATCACGCTCTTCGCACCGACCCCACGCGCCGAGATCGAGGCGGCGGTCGCCGAGCTCGGCCTGACCGACTGGGTCGCCGGTCTCCCCGACGGCCTCGACACCCTGCTCGGCCCGGGTGGGACCAGCCTCTCCGCGGGGGAGGAGCAGCTGGTCGCGTTCGCCCGGCTGCTGGTCCGCGACGTCCAGGTGGTCGTCCTCGACGAGGCCACTGCCCGGATGGACCCGCTCACCGAGTCCCGGGTCGTCGCGGCGGCCGACCGGCTGCTCGCACACCGCACGGGCATCCTGGTCGCGCACCGGCTCTCCACCATCGAGCGGGCCGAGATGGTCGCCGTGCTCGACCACGGCCGGATCATCCAGCAGGGCATGCGCGACGACCTCGCCGCCGTCGAGGGACCGTTCCGCCGGCTGCTCCAGGCGAGCGCCACCGAGACCTACGCCGACGAGGCTCCGGCCGCGACGGGCACCGCCGTCGGCGGGATGCGCCGCAGCGGCGTGCCCCCGCAGCGGCCGCCGGTCGCGCCCGGGCTCTCGCTCGCCCGCGGCACCTGGAAGGCGATGATCATCAAGCCCTGGTGGGGGCTGTTCTCCATCGTGGAGTTCCTCGGCGGGACCGTGCTGGCTCCGCTCGGGGCGCTGACCGGCTTCGCGTGGGGCCACATCATCCAGGACCTCGGCGCGGGGTCGACCCCGACCGGCTTCACCGCCGTGCTGGTCGCGATGCTGCTGGTCGCGCCGCTGATCCTCGCCGACGCGTTCCGGCGGTATCCGCGCTGGTGGATCGAGGTGATGCTGCGCGTCCGGATGGCGGTCCTGGTGGGCCAGATCCGCCCGCAGCGCCTGCCGCGCACCCCACCCGGTGAGGTGGTCGCGCGCTCGATGGACGCCGACCGGCTCGCTCGCTACGCCGACCGATGGGTCGACTTCGTCAACGGCATCCTGATCGCGGGCATCACCACGCTCGCCGGCGGCACCTGGCTGGCCGGCGGCATCCTGATCGGCGTGATGGCGGCGAGCGCGCTCGCCTCCTCGATCGGGCGACCGATCGCCGGTCGCTCCGCCGCGAGCTCGTCGGCGGCGCGAGCGCGCTTCGGGCGGGCCGTGGTCTCGGCGGTCGAGTCGGCACGCACGGTCAAGCTCGCCGGCCGTACGCCCGAGGTGCACGCCCACCTGCAGGCCGTCGACTCCGGCCGGGTCGAGGCAGCGGTCTTCGAGCACTGCATCCAGACCCTGCTCGACGGCATCCCGATCGTGCTGGTCCAGGCCGGCGTGGTGGCCGCCTGGGCGTGCTATCTGGGTGACGTGTGGGGGCTCGCCACGGCCCTGCTGGTCGCCAACGCGGTCAGCGGGTTCGACTGGTTCGGACGGGTCGCCGGCGCGGTCGTCACCGAGGCGCCCGGGGTCGCCGCCTGGCAGCGTGCCACCAGCCGGCTCGCCGGCGGCGGCGACATGATGCGGCTGCCCGACGGCGTCGACCTGATCGCCGGGGAGGCGCCCGCGCCGATACCGCCCGACCGGGTGCCGCTCCAGGGGCTCCACCTGCGGGATCTGACCGTCGTGCACGACGACGGCACGATCGGGGTGCGCGGCGTCGACCTGACGGTCGGTCGCGGCGAGCTCGTCCTGCTGCTCGGCCAGGTCGGCTCCGGGAAGTCCAGCCTGCTGTCGGCGCTCGCCGGCCTGCTGAGTCACCGCGGCACGATCACCTGGAACGACCTGGACGTCGTCGACGCCGAGACCTTCCTGCGCCCGGCACAGGTCGCCCACGTCGCCCAGGTGCCGCGAGTCCTGTCCGGGACCTTCCGCGACAACGTCGCGCTCGGCTTCGACCGCGAGGTCGACGACCCGATCGCCGACGCGCGCCTGACCCCCGACGTCGAGGAGGCCGGCGGCCCGGACGCCCTGGTGGGTC
Source organism: Nocardioides sp. JCM 18998 (assembly GCF_055391535.1). Classification (NCBI taxonomy): domain Bacteria; kingdom Bacillati; phylum Actinomycetota; class Actinomycetes; order Propionibacteriales; family Nocardioidaceae; genus Nocardioides; species Nocardioides sp. JCM 18998. The sequence goes on along the minus strand of NZ_AP043886.1, from coordinate 427,600 downwards.
ACCGCGGCGTACGTCTGTCCGGTGGGCAGGTCCAGCGTCTCGCGCTGGCCCGCGCCCTCGCCGCCGACGCCGACCTGCTGTTGGCCGACGACGTCTCGAGCGCCCTCGACGCCGCCACCGAGATCGAGCTGTGGCAGGCGCTGCGCGAGCGGCACACCACCGTCATCGGCGCGACCTCCAAGCGGGCAGCGCTGGCGCAGGCCGATCGGGTGGTCGTGCTGGTCGACGGCGAGATCGCGGCGACCGGTCCGTGGCGCGAGCTCGCCCCGGAGTGGTCGCACCTCGCCGGCTGAGACGACCGGAGCGAGCGAGGACCGGGCGAGGGGTGCCTAGGAATAGGCGGCGCCCCTCGCCCGGTTGGAGACTGGGGCGTCGCTCTTCACCCACGAGCGCGTTTCCCCCGCGTGCACCCCGGTGCACCCCGTGCACGCCCGTATGCATCCCCCCGAGAGAGAGCGAGCCGATGAGCGCCCCTGCAGCAGCCCCCGAGGTGGTCGCGCAGCCCACCCGGAGTGCGACCCTGGCAGTGCTGGCACTAACCATCGGCGGCTTCGCCATCGGCACCACCGAGTTCCAGACGATGGGGATCCTCCCCGAGGTGGCGCACGGCGTGGACGTGTCGGTGCCGCACGCCGGCGAGCTGATCTCGGCGTACGCGATCGGCGTCGTGGTCGGCGTCCCGATCCTGAGCATCTTCGGCGCGGGGCTGCCCCGCAAGGGCCTGCTGCTGGGCCTGATGGGCGCGTACGGCTTCTTCAACCTTCTCAGCGCCCTCGCCCCGAGCTTCGGCCTGCTCTTCTGGGCCCGGTTCCTCGACGGCCTGCCGCACGGCGCCTACTTCGGCGTCGCCTCGCTGGTCGCCGCCTCGCTCGCCGACCCGGAGAACCGCGGGCGTGCGATCGCCCGGGTGCTGATCGGCCTCTCGATCGCCAACGTCGTCGGCGTCCCGTTCAGCACCTGGCTGGGCCAGCAGGCCGGCTGGCGGGCGCCGTTCGCGGTCTCGGCCCTGTTGGCCAGCATCACGCTGCTGATGATCTGGCGGTTCGTGCCGCACATGCCGGCGGCCGAGGGCGTGACGGCCAAGCGCGAGGCGAAGTCGTTCTTCACCAACACCCAGGTCTGGCTGACGATGGCCGCCGCCGCGCTCGGCTTCGGCGGTCTCTTCGCCACCTACACCTACATCGCCAAGACCGTCACCACCGTCGCCCACCTCGACTCCGGCTGGACCCCGTTCTACGTGCTCGGCTACGGCCTCGGCATGGTCGTCGGCACCTGGCTGGCCGGTGAGCTGATGCGCTGGTCGGTGGTCCGCACGCTCTACTACTTCAGCTTCGTCAGCGTCGTGATGATGCTCGTCTTCTGGCTCGCCGCGCCGCACGGGCTGCTGCTGTGGCCGGTGGTATTCCTGGTCGCGCTCGTCGGCTCGATCGTCGCGACGGTGATGCAGGTGCGTCTGATGGACGTCGCCGAGGACGCCGTCACCCTCGGTGCGGCGATGATGCACGCGGCGCTCAACCTCGCCAACGCGGCGGGCGCGTGGGTCGGCGCGGTCGTGATCGACGCCGGCTTCTCGTACCGTGCCCCGGCCCTCGCCGGTGCCGGCATGGCCATCGTCGGCGTCTCGATCCTGAGCGTCAGCATGGTGCTCCACCGCGGCGTCGGCCGCGCCCGGGCGGCGGCCCGCGCCACCGCCTGAGGCGGTGGCCCACCGGAACCCAGTGTGAGAGGAGCCGTCGCCTAGGTCAGAATGGACCCATGTCCGATAGCACCGCTCCCACCGCGCGGCCGCGGGTCCTGTCCGGGATCCAGCCGACCGCTGACTCGTACACCCTGGGTAACTACCTCGGAGCGGTGCGGCAGTGGGTGGCGTTGCAGGACGAGTTCGAGCCGTTCTTCTTCATCGCCGACCTGCACGCGCTCACCGTCGAGCAGGACCCGAAGGTGCTGCGCCAGCGCACGTACGTCGCGGTCGCGCAGCTGATCGCGGCGGGCGTCGACCCCGACCGCAGCGCGATCTTCGTGCAGTCGCACCTGCCTGAGCACGCCGAGCTCGGCTGGATCATGCAGACGATCACCGGCTTCGGCGAGGCCCGCCGGATGACGCAGTTCAAGGACAAGTCCGCCAAGGGCGGCGAGGGCGCGTCCTCGGTCGGCCTCTTCGCCTACCCGATGCTGATGGCCGCCGACATCCTGCTCTACCGCCCGCAGTACGTGCCGGTGGGCGAGGACCAGCGCCAGCACCTGGAGCTCGCCCGCGACCTCGCGCAGCGGTTCAACACCCGCTACAAGAAGACCTTCCGGATCCCGGAGCCGTACATCCTCAAGGAGACGGCGAAGATCTACGACCTGCAGGACCCGACCATCAAGATGTCGAAGTCGGCCTCCTCGCCCAACGGCCTGGTCAACCTGCTCGACGACCCCAAGGTGACGGCGAAGAAGATCCGCTCCGCCGTCACCGACTCCGGGGCCGAGGTCCGCTACGACCTGGCCGAGAAGCCGGGCGTCTCCAACCTGCTGATGATCTACTCGGCCCTGACCGGGGAGACGGTCGAGACCCTCGAGCAGAAGTACGCCGGCGCAGGCTACGGCGCCTTCAAGGGCGACCTCGCCGAGGTGATGGTGGAGTTCGTGACGCCGTTCCGCGACCAGACCCTGGCGCTGCTCGACGACAAGGCCCACCTCGACCGGATCCTCGCAGCCGGTGCGGCCCGCGCCCGTGAGGTCGCCTCGCGCACGCTCGCCGATGCGTACGAGCGGGTCGGTCTCGTACCGGCGACTCGATAGGGTCGGCCGCATGCGGACGATCGGCGTGGCGATCCCGATCCCGGAGCCCTGGAGCGAGCAGCTCCAGCGCTTCCGGGAGGGGATCGGTGATGCGATGGCGAGTCATATCCCGCCGCACATCACCCTCGTGCCGCCGGTCGACCTCGCGTCGGCACTGGCCGACGACGTGCTCAGCCATCTCGCGGACGCGGCCCAGGCGGTGGAGCCGTTCGAGGTCCACCTGCGTGGCACCGCGTCCTTCCGCCCGCTCTCGCCGGTGGTCTTCATCGCTCTGGCCGAGGGCATCTCCGGCTGCGAGCAGCTCGAGCGGCAGGTCCGAAGCGGCCTGCTCGGCGTCGACCTCAACTACCCGTACCACCCGCATGTGACGGTGGCCCACGAGGTCGAGGAGACGGTCCTGGACCGGGCCTTCGACGACCTGGCCGACTTCGAGGCCCGCTTCTTGGTCGAATCGTTCACGCTCTACGTCCATGACGACAGGGCTGGCTGGGTACCGAGCCGTACCTTCGGCCTGCGATCCGTCGTCGCACGCTGAGGACCGACCAGCCACGCCGAGACAATCGGGGGACGATCGATGGCCTCGCTCAAGGACCGGATCAGCGCACGCATCGAGGAGGTCCGGGCCGAGCGGCCGTCGGTGGACCACGTCGTGCGGATGCAGGAGCACTACGGCAAGGTCGGGGCCGGCCAGCAGGCCGGCGCGGCCACCTACTACGCGTTCTTGTCGTTCTTCCCGATCCTGGCCCTCGCGTTCTTCGCGGTCGGCTGGATCTCCCGGGTGTGGCCGGATGCGAAGCACAACCTGCATACGGCGATCAACGACGTGCTGCCGGGGCTGATCGGGAACGGCAACGGTCAGCTCTCCATGACCCAGGTCCAGGATGCCGCCGCCGCGCTCGGGCTCTTCGGCCTGCTCGGCGTGATCTACGCCGGCCTCGGCTGGCTCTCCTCGCTCCGCGGAGCGCTCATGGTCGTGTTCGAGATGCCGGCGTACGAGCAGCCGAGCTTCGTCCTGGGCAAGATCCGTGACCTGATCACGCTGGTCGTGCTCGGCACGGTCCTGCTGCTCGCGGTGGCGGCGACGGGCTTCGTGCAGGGCTTCTCCGGCGACGTGCTCTCCTGGCTGGGGCTCGGCGACGAGCTGGGCTGGCTGCTGACGATCCTCACGATCGTGGTGGGTCTGGGCGCCAACGCGCTGCTGTTCTGGGCGATGTTCGTGCTCCTCGCGCGACCTGACCTCCCCCCGGCGGCGCTGTGGAAGGGCGCGGCGCTCGGCGCCGTCGGGTTCGAGGTGCTCAAGCAGCTCTCGGCGCTGCTGCTGGGCGCCGCCCGAGGCCAGCCGGCGGCCCAGGCGTTCGGGATCTCGCTGATCCTGCTGATCTGGATCAACTACTTCTCCCGCGTCACGCTGTACGCCGCCGCCTACGCGGTGACCGCCGTGCCCGAGGTGGTCGAGGAGGCCGTCCCGGTCCAGGGCCCGCAGTCGCCCCCGCCGGGTGAGCACGGCGGCTCGGTGCGGGACGCGACCGAGCGGCCCATCGCCTTCGCCATCGGCGTCGCCGCCGGTGTGGCGGGCACCGCGCTCGCGGTGCGCCGGCGGGACCGCGGCGCCAAAGTGTCACGGTGATAGTTGCGAACTGTCACGGTGATAGTTGCGAACTGTCACGGTGACAGTTGGCGCCTCGAGTGACAGTTCAAAGTGTCACTCCAGCTCCGAAGTGTCACGGTGACAGTTGCGCCCCACGCCCACCCGTTAGCCTGCCCGCTATGCAAGAGCGTGCCCGGCCCCCGCGCATGGAGGACGTCGCGGCCGTCGCGGGCGTCTCCCACCAGACGGTCTCCCGCGTGCTCAACGGTGTGCCCGGCGTCCGGCCGGAGACCAGGGCCCGGGTCGAGTCGGCGATCGCCGAGCTCGGCTACCGGCGCAACCTGGCCGCCCGGATGCTCGCCTCAGCACGCTCGCAGTCGGTCGGCGTGATCGCATGGGGCACCGCACAGTTCGGCCCCGCTCAGGTGCTGCTCGGACTCGAGGCGGCGGCCCGCGACACCGCGTACCGTCTCGAGCTGGTCAACCTCGCCTCGATCTCACCCGACGCCTTCCACCAGGCCGTCCGGCAACTGCAGGAGCGGGCGATCGAGGCACTGGTCGTGATCGTCCCGCACGAGGCGGTCTTCGCCGAGGCCCAGGCACTCGCCCTCGACATCCCGGTCCTGGTCGTGGAGGGCGACCTCGCACGGACGCCGCTCACGGCCGGCATGGACAACGTGGAGGGTGCCCGGCTGGCCACCCGGCACCTCCTCGAGCTCGGCCACCGCACCGTCCACCACCTCGCCGGCCCCGACGGCTGGGCCGACGCGCGCGCTCGGATCGAGGGCTGGCGCACGGAGCTCGCCGCCTGGGGGATCGACGTCCCAGAGTTGGGCTGGACGGGGGACTGGAGCGCGGAGAGCGGGTACGAGATCGGGCGGGCGGTCGCCCGGGAGAGCGCGGTGACGGCGCTCTTCGTGGCCAACGATCAGATGTCGCTCGGCGTGATGCGGGCGCTGCACGAGGCCGGCAGGCCGGTGCCGCAGGCGCTGAGCATCGTGGGCTTCGACGACCTGCCGGAGGCGCGCTACTTCGTGCCGGCGCTGACCACGGTCCGTCAAGACTTCACCGAGCTGGGTCGACGCGTGATGGCGGTGCTCTCCCGGGTGCTCGACCACGGCGAGCGGCCGAGCGCCGAGCTCGTCCCGGCCGCTCTCCAGGTCCGGGAGTCGACGGCCGCACCGCGCTGAGCCGGCCGCGTCGCGGTCGCCGGCGCGGGCTTGCCACCCCGCCGAGTGTTAGCGCTAACATTCGTGTCTGGCGTCACACCGACGACCACGAGCCACCACGAACGGAGCCGGACGCGTGTCGGAGCAGCAGAGGACGGAGGCCGCCCGGGCGGACCTCGCCGCAGGGCGCACCGCGCTGGGCATCGAGCTCGGCTCGACCCGGATCAAGGCGTGCCTGATCGGTGCGGACCACGCCGTCCTGGCCACCGGCAGCGCGGCCTGGGAGAACCAGCTCCTCGACGGTCACTGGACCTACTCCCTTGACGCCGTCTGGGAGGGCCTGCGTGAGGCCGTCGCCCACCTCCTCGCCGAGGTCGAGCAGCGCTACGCCACCCGTCCCGTCGTCGGTGCGCTCGGCGTCTCGGCGATGATGCACGGCTACCTCGCCTTCGACGAGGACGGCGAGCTGCTGGCGCCGTTCCGCACCTGGCGCGACACCACGACCGGCAAGGCCGCCGCCGAGCTGACCGAGCTGTTCGGACAGAACATCCCGTTGCGCTGGTCGATCGCCCACCACCGCCAGGCGATCCTCGACGCCGAGCCGCACGTCTCCCGGATCGCGCACCTCAACACCCTCGCCGGGTACGTCCACTGGCAGCTCACCGGCGAGCGGGTGCTCGGGGTGGGCGACGCCTCCGGCATGTTCCCGATCGACCCCGCGACCGGCGCCTATGACGCGGACCTGATGGCGCGCTTCGACAGCCTCGGCGGCTCCGCGCCGATCCTCGACCTGCTCCCCATGGTCCTCCCCGCGGGCTCCGACGCCGGCGCGCTGACCGAGGCGGGGGCGCAGCGGCTCGACCCGACCGGCGTGCTGGGCGCGGGCATCGCGTGCTGTCCGCCCGAGGGCGACGCCGGCACCGGCATGGTCGCGACCAACTCGATCGCGCCGCGTACGGGCAACGTCAGCGCCGGCACCAGCACCTTCGCGATGGTGGTGCTGGAGCGCGCCCTGCGTGAGGTCCACCACGAGATCGACGTGGTCACCACGCCCGCCGGCGACCCGGTCGCGATGGTGCACTGCAACAACGGCGCCAGCGAGCTCGGCGCCTGGGCCGACGTCTTCGGCCAGTTCGCCGCCGCCCGCGGGGACGAGTGCACCGAGGACGAGGTCTTCGCCGCCCTGCTCGGCGCGGCCGCGGACGGAGAGCCGGACGCCGGCGGCCTGCTGGCGTACAACTTCCTCTCCGGCGAGCCGGTCGCCGGGCTGCTCGAGGGCCGGCCGATGGTGGTCCGCACCCCGACCAGCCGGCTCACCCTCGCCAACTTCGCCCGCGCCCAGGTCTACGGCGTCTTCGCGGCGCTCGCGCTCGGCATGAAGGTCCTCGCCGCCGAGGGCGTCGAGGTCGACGCGATGTTCGCCCACGGCGGCATCTTCCGTACGGCCGGCGTCGCGCAGCGAGCCCTGGCCGCGGCGCTCGACGTCCCGGTCACCGTCGGCGAGACCGCCGCCGAGGGCGGTGCCTGGGGCATCGCCGTGCTTGCCGCCTATCGAGGCGCTGGTGCTGCGAGGCCGCTGGCCCAGCACCTCGCCGAGACCGTCTTCGCCGGTGCCGCCACCAGCGTCGCCGTCCCCAAGCCCGGCGAGGTCGCCGGGTTCGCCGCCTACCTCGACCGCTTCGTCGCCGGCCTGCCCGCCGAGCAGGCCGCGGCCGGAGCCATCCAGTGAGCCAGGAGAGCACGATGCAGGAGAACCCGATGCCCATCCCCGAGCGCCTGCGTCCCGCCGTCGAGGCGGCCAAGGCCAACGTCGCCGCCCTGCACGCCGAGCTGCCCCGTTGGGAGCTGGTGGTGTGGACCGCGGGCAACGTCTCCGAGCGCGTACGCGACGACGACACCCCGGACGGGTCCGCCGACCTGTTCGTGATCAAGCCCTCCGGCGTCTCGTACGACGAGCTCGGCGCTGACGCGATGGTGGTGTGCGACCTCGACGGCAACCTGGTCGAGGGCAGTCGCAACCCGTCGTCGGACACCGCCGCCCACGCGTACGTCTACCGGCACATGGCGCACGTCGGCGGGGTCGTCCACACCCACTCGACCTACGCCGCCGCGTGGGCTGCGCGTGGCGAGGAGATTCCGTGCGTGCTGACGATGATGGCCGACGAGTTCGGCGGGCCGGTCCCGGTCGGGCCGTTCGCGATCATCGGCGACGACTCGATCGGTCGCGGGATCGTCGAGACGCTCAGCGGGCACCGCAGTCCCGCCGTGCTGATGCAGAACCACGGTCCGTTCACCATCGGGGCGACCCCGAAGGCCGCGGTGAAGGCCGCCGTCCTGCTCGAGGAGGTCGCCCGCGCGGTGCACTTCTCGCGTCAGCTCGGCGAGCCGCTGCCCATCGCCCAGACGGCGATCGATGCGCTCTACGACCGCTACCAGAACGTCTACGGCCGCTGACCGCGGCGACCCGACAGCCCCGCACGACCCGATCCCCGACCCATCCCCTCAGGAGACGAAGCAACATGTCGAAGGCCTACGCCGATCGCGAGATCTGGTTCTTCACCGGCAGCCAGGACCTCTACGGTCCCGAGACCCTCGAGCAGGTCGCCCAGCAGTCGCAGGAGGTCGCGGCGACCCTCGACGCCGCCGACGCCGTGCCGGCCCGGATCGTCTGGAAGCCGGTCCTCAAGGACTCCGCCTCGATCCGCCGCGCGATGCTCGACGCCAACGCCGACGACAACGTGCTCGGCGTGATCACCTGGATGCACACCTTCAGCCCGGCCAAGATGTGGATCGCCGGCCTGGACGCGCTGCGCAAGCCGCTGCTCCACCTCCACACCCAGGCCAACGTCGAGCTGCCCTGGGACAGCATCGACTTCGACTTCATGAACCTCAACCAGGCCGCGCACGGCGACCGCGAGTACGCCTACATCGCCTCGCGACTGGGCGTGGCGCGCACGACCGTGGTCGGGCACGTGACCAACCCGCTCGTGCAGCGCCGGGTCGCGACCTGGATCCGCGGCGCCGCCGGCTGGGCCGCCACCCACGAGCTGAAGCTGGTCCGGTTCGGCGACAACATGCGCAACGTCGCCGTGACCGAGGGCGACAAGACCGAGGCCGAGCTGCGCTTCGGCGTCTCGGTCAACACCTGGGGCGTCAACGACCTGGTCGCCGCCGTGGACGCCGTCGCGGACTCCGACATCGACACGCTCGTCGCGGAGTACGAGGAGCTGTACGACGTCGTTCCCGAGCTCCGCAAGGGCGCGGAGCGGCACGACTCGCTGCGCTACGCGGCCCGCCTGGAGATCGCCCTGGAGCAGTTCCTCACCGCTGTCGGCGCCAAGGCGTTCACCACGAACTTCGAGGACCTGGGCGACCTACGTCAGCTGCCGGGTCTGGCCGTGCAGCGGCTGATGGCGAAGGGGTACGGCTTCGGCGCCGAGGGCGACTGGAAGACCGCCGTGCTGGTCCGCGCGGCGAAGGTGATGGGCGCCGGCCTGCCCGGCGGCGCCTCGCTCATGGAGGACTACACCTACGACCTCACCCCGGGCGAGGAGGTCATCCTCGGCGCGCACATGCTCGAGATCTGCCCGTCGCTGACCACCGCCAAGCCGCGGGTGGAGATCCACCCGCTGGGCATCGGCGGCAAGGAGGACCCCGTACGGATGGTCTTCGACGCCGACACCGTCGAGGGTGCCGTCGTCGTCAGCCTGGCCGACATGCGCGACCGCTTCCGGCTGACCGCGAACGTCGTCGACATCGTGCCGCCGACCGCGCCCCTGCCGAACCTGCCGGTCGCGCGCGCGGTCTGGAAGCCCCGCCCCTCCTTCGACGTGAGCGCCGAGGCCTGGCTGACCGCCGGCGGAGCGCACCACACCGTGCTCTCGACGGCCGCAGGCGTCGAGGCGTTCGAGGTCTTCGCCGAGATCGCCCGCGTCGAGCTGCTGGTCATCGACGAGTCCACCACCCGGCGCGGCTTCGCCGACCAGGTCCGCTGGAACGCCGCGTACCACCGCCTCGCCCAGGGGCTGTGACCTCGCGCTACGTCGTCCGGCGATGATCGACCGATCGACCAGGTGCCGGCCCGGCTCGAGCCGGGCCGGCGCAGCGGAGCAGGAGCCGAGCAGGAGCCGCGGCCGGCTCTGCGTCGTTCGATGCCCGGCACCGATCATGACCGCGGAGAACGTGCTGATCGTCCGCCTGTCCTCGCGCGTTCACGCGCCGAGACCGCTACGCTGCGTCGAACCGATTCGAATCTGTCGCGGGAGGTAGTCATGGCGACGATCGGCGATGTCGCCAAGGCGGCAGGCGTCTCGCGCAGCACAGCGTCGTACGCCCTGTCGGGCAAGCGGGCGATCTCCGACGAGGTCCGGCAGCGGGTCGAGGACGCGGTCCGCGACCTCGGCTACACGCCGAACGCGGGCGCCCGAGCGTTGGCGACCTCGCAGACGATGGTGCTCGCGCTGCTCGCGCAGTTCCTGCCCGACGAGTTCGCGCCGGCGATGCTGCAATACATCATGGGTGTCTCGGACACCGCCCGCGAGCTGGGCTACGACATCCTGCTGGTCACCGACGAGAAGCAGATCCAGGCCCTGGAGCGGATCACCCAGTCGCGGATGGTCGACGGCGTGGTCCTGCTCAACGTGGCCGAGACCGACGACCGCCTTCCGGTGCTGCGCGCGGCGGCCCAGCCCGCCGCCCTGGTCGGGCTGCCCCACGACTGCTCCGGGGTCGACGTGTTCGACCTCGACTTCGAGGAGGCCGGCCGGATGATGGTCGAGCACCTCCACAAGCTCGGTCACCGCGAGCTGATCCTAATCTCCCAGCCCGAGCACGTGCTGGAGCGCGGTGGCGCCTACGTGTGGCGCCTGCGTGACGCGGCCGCGGAGCAGGCCGCGCTGCGGGGGATCACCCTGCACACCGTGTACGGCTCGGCCCGCCAGCCCGAGATCGGCCGCGAGCTCGAGGCCCTGCTCGACGCCCATCCGGCGGCGACCGGGCTCATCCTGAACAACGAGGCGGCGGTGGCGGCGCTGCCCTCGGTCCTGCAGTCGCGCGGGCTGACCGCGCCGGGCGACCTGTCGGTGATCGGTCGCTACTCCGACGAGTTCGCGCGCACGTTCTCGCTGCCCTACTCCTTCGTGGAGAGCGCGCCCGACCGGCTCGGCCGGATGGCGGTACGCCACCTGGTGCGGCGGATCGAGAGCACGACCGCAGCCAAGGAGCCACATGTCGTGCGGCTGCTCTCCCCGGAGATCGTCGACCACGGAAGCACCGGCGCGCCCGCCGGTCGCGGCACTCGGCCCTGAGAGCACCGTCACAAGATCACGGGATGGTCACAGTCCCAGATTTAGCGAACCGATTCGACGATTGCTTCTTGACAGCCCATCTCCCAGGCGTAAGAGTGTGGCTCACATCACGCGCAGCCCCTCGTGAGGCGTTGATCCGGTGTCGAACCGGTTCGACGCTGGTCTCCGAGGGTCGGCACCACCAAGGAGGAAGAGATGAACAGCAAGCGCACGTTGGCCACGGCGGCCTGTGCAGCCCTCGCGGTTGTCACCCTGGCTGCCTGCGGCAGCGGGTCGTCGGACAACAGCGCCGGCTCCTCGGGAAGCGACAAGGCCCTCACCGAGGTGACGTACTGGGATCCCTACCCGCAGTACGACGACTCCTCCGACTGGGCCAAGTACGTCGAGGCGTGCGCCCCGGCGGGCACCACCCTGAAGCGCACCGCGGTGCCGAACGGTGACGTCCTCAACGAGCTCACCACGGCCGTCAAGGAGGGCACCGCGCCCGACGTCGTGCTCCTCGACAACCCCGCCGTCCCGGATGCCGCCGCCTCGGGTCTGCTCGCCTCGGCCAGCGACGCCGGCATCGACACCACCGGCCCGGACGCGAACCTCGCCGGCCCCGGCACGGTCGACGGCGTCTCGTACGGCGTCCCGATCGGTGCCAACACCCTCGGCCTCTACTACAACGAGGACATCCTGAAGAAGGACGGCGTCGACCCGGCCAGCGTCAAGGACTGGGCCTCGCTCAACGCGGCGCTCGCCAAGGTCAAGGCCGCCGGCGACGGCGGCATCACCTTCTCCGGCATCTCCGGCGAGGAGGGCACCTTCCAGTTCCTGCCGTGGTTCTGGGGCGCCGGCGCGAAGCTGCAGGAGCCGGGCTCCGACGCCGCCGTCGAGGCCGGCCAGCTGGTCTCGGACTGGATCGGCAAGGGCTACGCCCCGAAGTCGACCGCGACCGACAACCAGTCGGCCTCGTGGGACCTGTTCCTGACCGGCAAGTACGCGTTCGCCGAGAACGGCTCGTGGTTCGCCAAGGCGGCCAGCGAGCAGAAGTTCAAGGCCGTCATGATCCCGATCCCGGGCAAGGACGGCGGCGCCGCCCCGGTCCCGACCGGTGGCGAGTTCGCCGTCGCGCCGCTGCAGAAGGACAACGCCTCGGCACACTACGACGCGGCCAAGCAGATCATCGACTGCCTCGTCGGGCAGGGCAACCAGGTCAAGACCGACGACCAGCTCGGCTACTTCGCTGCCAACGCCGACGAGCGCCAGACGCAGATCGCCTCCGACCCGATCTGGACGCCGTGGGCCAACGCCATCACCAGCGCGCAGGGCCGTACGACCGACCTGGGTCCGGACTACACCGCCACCTCGGGTGCGCTCTCCACGGCCGAGCAGGCCGCGCTGAACGCCGCCGGCGACGCCGACTCGGTGAAGAAGGCGTTCCAGGACGCCGCCGCGTCGCTCCAGTAAGGCTCCGGTAAGACCTCGGTGGTGACGGCCGCGCGCTCGCGGCCGTCACCACCCGGGGAAGCAGCAGACCAGTTGGACGGATGAGCATGACCCTTCTCGAGAAGTCAGCCACCACGCGCAGGGCGCGCGTCGGCGACACGACCACCGCGACCCGGCGCAGGCTCCGCCCCGGAGTGCTCGCGGGCATCGGCTTCATCGCCCCGTTGATCGCCTACATGGTGCTCTTCTACGCCTACCCCCTGTACGAGAACGTCTCGATGAGCCTGCACCGGTTCACCCGGGCGACGTACGTGACGGGCCAGGCGCCGTGGGCGGGATCCGCGATCTATCGCGAGGTGATCGCCTCGCCGCTGTTCTGGCCGACGGTCTGGCACACCGTGACCTTCGTTCTCGTCTCGCTGGTCTTCCAGTACACGATCGGGCTCTCGCTGGCGGTCTTCTTCCAGCGGTACTTCCCGCTCTCGGGCCTGCTGCGCGGCCTGTTCCTGGTGCCGTGGCTGCTGCCGATCATCGTCTCCGGGACCACCTGGCAGTGGATGATGGACGCCGACTCCGGCGTGATCAACCGGCTGCTCGGCGTCGTCGGCATCGACCCGGTCTGGTGGCTCAACAGCGACCACTCGCTGTGGGCGGTGATCATCGCCAACATCTGGCTCGGCGTGCCGTTCAACCTGGTGATCCTCTACTCCGGGCTGCAGAACATCTCGCCCGACCTCTACGAGGCCGCCGCGATCGACGGCGCGACCCCCTGGCGGCAGTTCTGGAGCATCACGTTCCCGCTGCTCAAGCCGGTCAGTGCGATCACCCTGCTCCTCGGCTTCGTCTACACGCTCAAGGTCGTCGACATCATCTGGATCATGACGATGGGCACAGGCACATCGCAGACCCTCGCCACCTGGGCGTACTCGATGGCGTTCGGCAAGGGCGCCTCGGCGGTGATCAAGTACTCCGAGGCCTCGGTCGTCGGCTCGATCCTGCTGCTCGTCGCCCTCCTGATGGGCTTCGTCTACCTCTTCGTCCAGCGCAAGCAGGAGGCCTGAGATGCCCGCCGTCCGTACGCACGACCGTCGCGTCTGGTGGAAGACGGTCCTCGGCGTCGCCTTCACCGCGGTGATGCTCTTCCCGCTCTACTGGATGATCAACGTCTCGCTCACCGAGCGCAGCGCGATCCGGGACGGGTCGCTCTACCCGAAGGCGTTCACCTTCGAGCACTACCGCACCGTGCTCCAGGACCAGCTGCCCTACCTCGGGACCAGCGTCGTGATCGGTCTCGGCACCGTCGCGCTGACCCTGCTCATCTCGGCGCCGGCGGGCTACGCGCTGTCGAAGCTCTTCGTGCCCGGTCGCCGCCTGATCAACTTCCTGCTGATCGTCGCCCAGATGATCCCCGCCGTCGTGATGGCGCTCGGCTTCTACAGCGTCTACAACGACCTCGGCATGCTCGACACCGTGGGCGGCCTGATCCTGGCCGACTCCACGATCGCGGTGCCGTTCGCGGTGATGCTCTTCACCGCCTTCATGGCCGGCATCCCGCGCGAGCTGCTCGAGGCCGCACACGTCGACGGCGCGTCGTACGGGCGCACCTTCCTCGGCATCGTGCTGCCGCTGTCGCGCAACGCCGCTGTCACGGTCGGCCTGTTCGCGTTCATCTGGGCCTGGTCGGACTTCCTGTTCGCCTCCACGCTCAACCGCAGCGGCGACCGGCGCCCGATCACGATGGGCCTCTACGACTACATCGGCTCGCAGAACCTCCAGTGGGGCGAGCTGATGGCGACCGCCGTGCTCGCCTCCATTCCCACCGGGCTCCTGCTCGTCATCGCCCAGCGCTACGTCGCCGCCGGTCTGACCGCCGGCGCTGTGAAGGACTGAACCGCCATGACCTCCCTCAAGCCGACCGGCGGCCCGGTCGGTCCCTCCCGCTCTGCCCTGCGACCGCTCTCGAGCACCGAGATCTGGATCGACGGCGGCTACTGGGCGCACAAGCAGCAGCTCAACGCCGACGTCATCCTCGAGCACTGCCGGCAGTGGATGGAGCGGATCGGCTGGATCGGCAACTTCGATCGCGCGGCCGCCGGCACCATCGCCGGTGACCACGCCGGGATCGAGTTCGTCGACTCCGAGGCCTACAAGCTCCTCGAGGCGATGGCCTGGGAGCTCGGCCGCCGGCCCTCCGCCGAGCTCGAGCGGACGTATCTGGCGCTGGTCGACCGGGTCGCTGCGGCGCAGGAGGCCGACGGCTATCTGCACACCAGCTTCGGCCGCCCGGGTCAGCCCGCCCGCTACTCCGACCTCGAGTGGGGCCACGAGCTCTACTGCTTCGGCCACCTGATCCAGGCCGCCGTGGCGCGTCTGCGCACCGGTCACGACGACGTCCTGCCGGCCGTCGCCCGACGGCTCGCCGACCACCTGTACGACGCCTTCGGGCCCACCGGTCGTCCCGCCGTCTGCGGCCACCCGGAGATCGAGATGGCCCTGGTCGAGCTCGGCCGGGCGACCGGCGAGGAGCGCTACCTCGAGCTCGCCGGCCTCTTCGTCGAGCGCCGCGGCCACAAGACGCTGCGCCAGATCGACTTCGGCCGCGCCTACTTCCAGGACACCGTCCCCGTCCGGGAGGCGACCACGCTGAGCGGCCACGCCGTCCGCGCGCTCTACCTCGCCGCCGGCGCCGCCGACGTCGCCGTCGAGACCGGCGACGACGATTTGCTCGCCGCCGTCCGGCGCCAGGAGGCCGCCGCCCGCGCCGCCCGGACGTACGTCACCGGTGCCGTCGGCTCGCACCGGCGCGACGAGTCCTTCGGCCTCGACCACGAGCTGCCGCCGGACCGCGCCTACGCCGAGACCTGCGCCGGCATCGCGTCGGCGATGCTCAACTGGCGCCTGCTGCTCAGCACCGGCG
The DNA here is from genome assembly GCF_055391535.1 of Nocardioides sp. JCM 18998. NCBI lineage: Bacteria > Bacillati > Actinomycetota > Actinomycetes > Propionibacteriales > Nocardioidaceae > Nocardioides > Nocardioides sp. JCM 18998. The sequence continues at coordinate 412,405 of NZ_AP043886.1, read as the reverse complement.
CCGCCGGTCACGCCGCGGCGATGGAGCGGGTGCTGCTCAACAACGTGCTGACCTCCCCGCGCGAGGACGGCCGGGCGTTCTTCTACGCCAACACCCTGCACCAGCGGGTGCCGGGCGCCGAGGCCGGCGACGACGAGCTGGCCGGTCATCGGGTGGAGGGTGGCGGCATGCGCTCGCCCTGGTTCGACGTGTCCTGCTGCCCGACCAACGTCGCGCGGACGCTGGCCAGCGTCCACCTCTACTTCGCCACCGCGGGCGAGCGAGGCATCCAGCTGCACCAGTACGGCGACTACCACGTCCGTACGGAGGTCGCCGGGGGCACGCTGCACGTCCGGGTCGCCAGCGGCTACCCGTACCACGGCACCGTGCACGTCGAGATCCTCGAGGCGCCGACCTCGCCGGTGTCGATCAGCCTCCGGCTGCCCGCATGGGCGGCCGGCCCCGCCGAGCTCTCCGGTGCCGAGCAGGCCGACGTCGTCGACGGCTACCTGGCCATCGACCGGGTCTTCGCGCCCGGGGAGAAGGTGTCGGTCGGCCTGCCGATCGAGGCGCGCGCCGTCCACCCGGACCCGCGGATCGACGCCGTCCGAGGCACGTTCGCGGTCGAGCGTGGCCCGCTCGTGCTCGCCCTGGAGTCGGTGGACCTGCCGGCCGGCTGGGAGTTCGACACCGTCACGGCCGACCCGTCGACGCTGCGGATCACCGACGACGGCGCCGCGATCACCGTCGAGGCGCACGCGTCAGCGGACGGCTGGCCGTACGGCGCCGAGGCGGCCGCACCCGTCACCGCCACCGCCGAGGCGGCCCTGATCCCGTACCAGCGCTGGGCCAATCGCGGTCCGTCCGCGATGCGGGTCTGGCTCCCGCGGAGCTGAGGCGATCGTGACCGAGACCTTCGACATCCGTGAGATCCCGTTCTCGCACCGTGGGGCCTGGATCAACCTCTCCCCGGTGGTGGGGCTCCACCACCGCACCGACACCGTCCACCTGGTCTCGCACAAGACCGGGATGCACGGCGTACTGGCGCTGCGGCCTGTGCGCGCCGGCGCTGAGCAGGACACGACCTGGGCGGCCTCGCCGGCCCGGTTCGCGTGGACGTCGGATGCCGGCGTCGTCGAGGCGGCATTCGACGGCACGTCGACCGTACGGCTGCGCGGCACCGGCCTCGGCCTGCGCCTCGTGGATGCGGCCGGCGGCCTGACACCCATGACGGGCACCTACCTCGTCACCGACCCGGTCGACGGCGCCGCCGTCTTCACCTCGTACGAGACCGGCCAGCGCTACCGCGTCACCTCGCTCGCCGGTGCGATGGAGCTGATCGGGGCCGAGGCGCTCGGCGTCGCCGAGCGGGTCGTCGTGCTCGGCGCCGACGGCGGAGGGTGGGAGGCCGCCCTCGAGGAGATCACCACCGCCGCCCCTCCGTACGTCTCGACGCTCACCTTCGACGAGGTGGTCACCTCCTCCGCTGCCGCGTTCGCCGACTACGTGGATGCGATCGCGCCGTGGCGTACTGAGGAGACCCCGGCCGTCACGCTGGCGGCCTATGTGTTGTGGTCCGCGACCGTCGACGCCGAGGGCTTCATGGGCCGCGAGTCGGTGCTGATGTCGAAGCACTGGATGGACAAGCTCTGGAGCTGGGACCACTGCTTCAACGCGCTCGCGCTCGCCGCCGGGCGCCCGGAGACGGCGATCGATCAGTTCCTCGCACCGTTCGACCACCAGGACGCGACCGGGGCGCTGCCCGACTCGATCACCCACTCCGAGGTGCTGCGCAACTACGTGAAGCCGCCGATCCACGGCTGGGCCCTGCGGCGCCTGCGCGCGACCCTCGCGCGCCCGCTCACGGCCGGCGAGCTCGAGGAGACGTACGACCGGCTCGCCCGGTGGTCGCGCTTCTGGCTCGACCACCGTCGCCGCCCCGGGCACGCGCTGCCGTACTACCAGCACGGCAACGACAGCGGCTGGGACAACGCCACGACCTTCGATCGCGACCGCGTCCTCGAGGCCCCCGACCTGGCCGCCTTCCTGGTCCTCCAGCTCGAAGTGCTTGGCGAGCTGGGCGAGGAGCTCGGCCGGCCGGCCGCCGAGACGGGGGAGTGGAAGCGGATCCGCGACGAGCTGCTCACCGCGCTGGTCGGCGAGCTGTGGACCGGGACCGAGCTGATCGCCGTCGGCGCGCTCTCGGGGCAGCGCAGCACCGCCACCAGCCTGCTCAACCTGCTGCCGCTCGTCCTGGGCGACCGACTGCCGGCGGAGATCCGCTCGGCGCTGCGGACCCGGCTCGACGCGCACCTCACCGCGTGGGGGCCGGCCACCGAGCCGGTCGACTCGCCGCTCTACGAGGACGACGGCTACTGGCGCGGCCCGATCTGGGCCCCGTCGACCGCGATCATCGAGGACGGCCTGCGGGCCTCCGGATTCGCCGAGCTCGCCGACGTGGTCCGTACCCGCTTCCTGCAGCTGTGCGAGCGCTCCGGCTTCGCGGAGAACTTCGACGCGATGACGGGGGAGGGCCTGCGCGACCGGGCCTACACCTGGACCGCGGCGGTCTACCTCTTGTTCGCCCGGGAGGCGCTGGCCGGGTAGGTCCGACCGCGGCGGTCGGCATCCTGGTGGCGGCCCGGGGTGGGGGTAACACGATGTCCACGGGGGTAGCAGCCTGTTGCAACCGGCTGCTACCCCCGGCGAACATCGTGTTACCCCCGCCGAACATCGTGTTACCCCTGCCGAACACCGTGTTACCCCTGCCCGGCGGCGGCACCACGACGGTCGCCTGACCGGGCCTGCCACCGCCACGACCGCCGTTGGGATCGCCTCGGTAGGTTGACGCCATGACGAAGAAGGACGGCGCCCTGCTGCTCGGCATCGGGGTCTGGAACATCGGCATCTGGGGCAACTTCGCCCGCAACCTGCGAAGGACCGCCGCCGACCCGACGCAGGATCGCCCGCGTGCCTACTACCTCGCGCACGCCGGGCTCATCGTCGCGAACACCGCGATCGGCGGCCTGTTGATCGGCAAGGGAGTCGGCGCGATCGCCTCGCAGGACTGAGCGGGACCCAGCGACCACCACGCCACACGTGCGGCGAGATCGCACCGGTCCCCGGACCGGGCGCCGTCACTCCGCCACACGCGCGGCGATCGTGCCCCGCCCGTGTGTCAACCGGCGGACCCGCCCTCCGAGATGACAGAAGGGCCGCTCCCCACCAGGGGAGCGGCCCTTCGTACGTCCTGCTAGATGCTCAGTGACCCTGCTTGATCGAGTCGCGCAGGTCCTTGTTGAGCTGGGAGATCACGTCGAGCGGGATCTCCTTCGGGCACGCCGCGGCGCACTCGCCGATGTTGGTGCAGCCACCGAAGCCCTCGTGGTCGTGCTGGGCGACCATGGTGGCGACGCGGGAGTAGCGCTCCGGCTGGCCCTGCGGCAGCTCACCCAGGTGGGTGATCTTGGCGCCGAGGAACAGCGAGGCCGAGCCGTTGGGGCAGGCAGCGACGCAGGCGCCGCAGCCGATGCAGGTCGCCACGTTGAAGGCGCGCTGCGCCTTGTCACGCGGAGCCGGCACCGAGTTGGCCTCCGGGGCCGAGCCGGTGTTGGCCGAGATGTAGCCGCCGTTGGAGATGATCCGGTCGAACGCGGAGCGGTCGACGATCAGGTCCTTGACGACCGGGAACGGGTCGGCACGCCACGGCTCGATGGTGATCGTGTCGCCGTCCTTGAAGGACCGCATGTGCAGCTGGCAGGTCGTGGTGACCTCGGGGCCGTGCGCCTGGCCGTTGATCATCAGGGAGCACATGCCGCAGATGCCCTCGCGACAGTCCGAGTCGAACGCGATCGGCTCCTCGCCGCTGTGCAGCAGCTGCTCGTTGAGGAGGTCGAGCATCTCCAGGAAGGACATGTCCGAGGACACGCCATCGAGCGTGTAGGTGTGCATCGCACCGGCAGCGGTGGCGTTGGCCTGCCGCCAGATCTTGAGGGTGAGGTTCACTTGTAGCTCCGCTGCTTCATCTCGATGGCGGTGTAGATCAGGTCTTCCTTGTGCAGGATCGGGTCGTGGCCCTCGAGCGAGTCGCCACCCCACTCCCAGGCGGCGACGTAGGCGAACTCCTCGTCGTGACGCAGGGCCTCGCCCTCGGGGGTCTGGGACTCGGCGCGGAAGTGACCGCCGCAGGACTCGCGACGGTTGAGCGCGTCGATGCACATGAGCTCGCCGAGCTCGATGAAGTCGATGACGCGACCGGCCTTCTCGAGGTCCTGGTTGAGGGACTCGGCCGAGCCGAGCACCTTCACGTTGGTCCAGAACTCCTGCTTGAGGGCGCGGATCTTGGCGATGGCCTCGGTGAGGCCCTCCTTCGTCCGCTCCATGCCGCAGTACTCCCACATGATCAGGCCGAGCTCCTTGTGGAAGGACTCGACCGAGCGGGTGCCGTTGATCGACATGAACCGCTCGATCTGGGCCTCGACGCCCGCACGGGCCTCGACCACGGCGGGGTGGTCCTCGGCGATCTTCTCGAACGGGCCGTCGGCGAGGTAGTCGCGGATGGTGTTCGGGAGGACGAAGTAGCCGTCGGACAGACCCTGCATCAGCGCCGAGGCACCGAGGCGGTTCGCGCCGTGGTCGGAGAAGTTCGCCTCGCCGGCGCAGAACAGGCCGTCGATGTTGGTCTGCAGGTCGTAGCCGACCCACAGGCCGCCCATGACGTAGTGCACGGCGGGGTAGATGCGCATCGGGAGCTGGTACGGGTCCTCGCCGGTGATGCGCTCGTACATGTCGAGGAGGTTGTCGTACTTCTCCTCGATGGCCTCCTTGCCGAGGCGCTGGATGGCCGCGCCGAGGTCGAGGTAGACGCCACGGCGACGCTTGACGTCGTTGCCGTCCTGGTCCTTCTCGTCGACCTCGGGACCGACACCGCGACCCTCGTCGCACATGTACTTGGCGGCACGCGAAGCGATGTCGCGGGGGACCAGGTTGCCGAAGGACGGGTAGATCCGCTCCAGGAAGTAGTCGCGGTCCTCCTCGGGGATGTCCCGCGGGTCCTTCGCGCAGTCGGCGGCGTTCTTCGGCACCCACATCCGGCCGTCGTTACGCAGCGACTCCGACATCAGCGTCAGCTTCGACTGGTGCGCGCCGGTCACCGGGATGCAGGTCGGGTGGATCTGCGTGTAGCAGGGGTTCGCCATGAAGGCGCCCTTGCGGTGCGCACGCCACGCGGCGGTGACGTTGGAGCCCATCGCGTTGGTCGAGAGGTAGTAGACGTTGCCGTAGCCACCGGTGGCCAGGACCACGACGTCGGCCAGGTGGGTCTCGATCTCGCCGGTGACCATGTCGCGGGCGATGATGCCGCGCGCCTTGCCGTCGACGATGATCACGTCGAGCATCTCGTGGCGCGAGTACGGGGTCACGGTGCCGGCGGCCACCTGGCGCTCGAGCGCCTGGTAGGCGCCGAGCAGCAGCTGCTGGCCCGTCTGGCCACGCGCGTAGAACGTACGGGAGACCTGGACGCCGCCGAAGGAGCGGTTGTCGAGCAGGCCGCCGTACTCGCGGGCGAACGGGACGCCCTGGGCGACGCACTGGTCGATGATGTTCGCCGAGACCTCGGCGAGGCGGTAGACGTTCGACTCGCGGGCGCGGTAGTCGCCGCCCTTCACGGTGTCGTAGAAGAGGCGGTAGACCGAGTCGCCGTCCTCCTTGTAGTTCTTCGCCGCGTTGATGCCGCCCTGGGCCGCGATCGAGTGCGCGCGGCGGGGGGAGTCCTGGTAGAAGAACGACTTGACGTTGTAGCCGGCCTCGCCGAGCGTCGCGGCGGCGGCGCCACCGGCGAGACCCGTGCCGACGATGATCACGTCGAGCTTGCGGCGGTTGGCCGGGTTGACCAGGCGGTTGTCGAACTTGCGGTTGGTCCAGCGGGTCGCGATCGGACCGGTGGGGGCCTTCGGGTCGACGAGCTTGTCGCCGAGCGTGTAGAAGCCGGCAGCGTCGTCGGAGACCTGGACCGACGGCTCGTTGTGCGCGACCAGGCCAGAGAGGTCTGCGGTGGAGGAAGCCACGGTGAATCCCTTACTTGGTGATGACGCCGAAGACGACGAACAGCGGAACCAGCGAGAAGCCGCCGGCGATCACGATCGCGACCACCCAGCCGGCGATGCGCGCACGGGAGCGGGACACGGCGTTGTTGGTCAGGCCGAGCGTCTGGCAGGCGCTGAAGACGCCGTGGTGCAGGTGGAAGGCGAGCGCCAGCATCGCGATCAGGTAGATCGCGGTCATCCAGCCGCCCTGCGACTTGAACGTGTCGACGAGCAGGTTGTACGGGTCGTTGGTCGCCCCGCCGCTGATGTTGACCTTGCCGATGGTGAAGTTGACCAGGTGCCAGATCAGGAAGAGGAGGATCGTCAGGCCGCCCCAGCGCATCGTGCGGCTGGAGAGCGAGGACGCGACGTTCTTCTTCACCTGGTACTTCGTGCTGCGGGCGCGGTTGGCGCGCCGCCACAGCGCCGTGGCCGAGGCCACGTGCACGATCAGGGAGACGATCAGGACGACGCGGATGATCCACAGCGCACCGCTGTGGGGGAGCATCGGCGTGCCCAGCGTTCGCAGGTGCTCCGCATACGTGTTGTAGGCATCGTGGCCGGCGAAGGCCTTCAGGTTGCCGTACATGTGCAGGAGCACGAAGAGGATGAAGATGATCCCACTGGTGGCCATGGCCAGCTTCAGCGCGATCGTCGAGCGCGTCGCGCGCACTCCCTTGACGAGTTCGGTCGTTGCCACGAAAGGGCACGTTACCGCGATCACAGCCGTGCCAGCAGCCGGGGTGGGTGTGACATACGCCCGGTTAGGAAGCCCTCACCTGCTGGCGGGAACTCAGACGCGGCTCGGAACGTAGGGGGCGACCAGCTCGTCCACGGCGTCGCGCCAGGTACGGGCGAGCGCCAACTCGCGGCCGCGCCCCCCGAGAAGGCGACGCTGCGGGTCGGCGGCGACCGAGGCGATCGCGTCGCCCAGCCCGCGCTCGTCGCCCGGCTCGTACAGCAGACCGGTCTCGAGGTGGTGGACCACGCCGACGGCGCCGCCGGCACGGGGCGCGATCACCGGCAGCCCGGACGCGCCGGCCTCACGCAGCGAGTGCGAGCAGGTCTCGGCGGTGCCGGGGTGGACCAGCACGTCGAGCGAGGCGATGGCGGTGGCCAGGTCGCCGGCGGTGAGCGGGCCGGTGAAGCGGGCATCGGGGAGGCGCTGCTCGAGCCAGCCGCGCTGAGTGCCCTCGCCGATGATCACCGGGCGTACGTGCGGGACATTGCGCAGCTCGGCGAGCTGACGCACGCCGTGCCGCTTGGCGAGCGCGCCGACGTAACCGACGACGACCTGGGCGCCCTGCGGGCGGCGGGCGCGCGACCACTTCTCGGCCAGCCAGGGGTCGCGCAGGGTGGGGGCGAAGGCGGCGCTGTCGACGCCGGGCAGCCAGAGCTCGGCCTCGACGTCGAGCTCGGCGAGCCGCTCCACCATCCAGCGGGCTGTGACGACGAGACGCTCGGCGCGATCGGCGACACGGGTGCGCCACAGCTCGGCGGTGGCGTCCGGGACCGGCGACTGCTGCACCGCGACGGTGCGCATGCCGAGTGCGTGGGCGTGCTTGAGCGCCTTGCGGCCGAGGCGGCCGGGGTTGATCACCTGGACCAGGTCGGGATCGAAGGCGGCGAGCGCGTCGCGCACCTGGCCGCCGGGCTTGGCGAGCGGGTTGACCCGGACGACACGGCTGCGGTTGTAGCTCGGCAGACCGGGTCCCGGGGCGATGAAGCGCACCTCGTGACCGCCCTCGATGAGCCGGTCGGCGATCGCCTTGAGCGTCGTGGTGGCGCCGTCGGTGGCGGGGTAGAACGTGTCGGTCACCAGGGCGATGCGCATGCGCTCAGCGTGCGACAGCCGGGTGTGCTCCGCGCTAGCCCTGGATGGACGGCGCGTGAACTCTGCCGCGGTGCACCGGGCACCGCGGCAGCATCGTCACTTCGTGGCGCCGGTGGCGCTCGGCAGCACGAGGTTGCTGCCGGCGCCCGGCCAGCAGGAGAACCCGGCCGGGATCGCCTGGTTGTCCTTCACCATCTCCTCGAGCGTGTCGAGGCACTTGCTGACCAGACGTCGGGGTCCTGGGAGACGGAGTCGGCGATCACCCAGGTCACGGCCGGGCGTCTTCGCGCCACGGCGTCGAGGGAGTGGGGCGCGCGCCTACCCCGAGGTAGGAAAGGTCACATCCTGTGGCGCACGCCACGTGGCCTCCCTAGGGTGCGGCTCATGACCTCCATCGAGCTCACGCAGCCCGAGGACGCGCACACCCGCGAGGAGTGGGAGCACGCGGCCGCAGGCGTCCTGCGCAAGAGCGGCCGGATCGCCGACGGCGACCCCGACTCCGCCGTCTGGGCGAAGCTGACCCGGACCACCCTCGACGGAATCGGCGTGACGCCGCTCGGCGTCTGCCCTGATGCGTCGGGTGGTGAGACCTCCTCCGTACGGCCCTCGCGCGCCGGCGCCTGGGACATCCGCTCCCTCATCGCCGACCCCGACGCGAAGCGCGCCAACGAGTCCGCGCTGGTCGACCTCGACGGTGGGGTGACGAGCCTGTGGCTTGCGGCCGACGCCGACACCGACCTCGCCACGACGCTCGACAAGGTGCTGCTCGACCTCGCCCCGGTCGTGCTGGACGCACCCAGCGCGGCTCTCGAGGTCGCCAAGGCCTTCCTCGCCTACGCCGACGAGCGTGGGATCGACCTGCACCCGGCGACCAACCTCGGCTTCGACCCGATGAGTGCCGGCGTGCGCGGCCTCGCGGAGCGTCGTGACCACTCCGCCGAGTGCGTCGAGATCGCCGCCCTGGCCCGCAAGGCCGGCGTCCTGGCCCTCGTCGCCGACGGCACCGCCGTCCACGACCTCGGCGCGAGCGACGCCCAGGAGCTCGGGTACGCCCTGCGCGTGGCCACCACCTACCTGCGTGCGCTGGTCGCCGACGGGCTCACGGTTGACGAGGCGGCGCCGCTGATCGAGCTGCGCCTCGCCGCGACCGACGAGCAGTTCCCGACCATCGCCAAGCTGCGCGCCGCGCGGATCCTGTGGGCGCGGGTGCTGGAGCTGTCCGGGGTCTCGACGAGCTCGACCACCGCCGGCTCGGTGCGGATCCACGCGACCACGTCGCGTCCGATGCTCAGCAAGTACGACCCGTACGTGAACATGCTGCGTGGCACGGTCGCGGCCTTCGCCGCCGGCGTCGGGGGAGCGGACGCGGTCACCGTGCTGCCGTTCGACTCCGCCAACGGCCGTCCGGAGGCGTTCGGGCGCCGGATCGCTCGCAACGTGAACCACCTGCTGATCGACGAGTCCCACGTCGCCGCGGTCGCCGACCCGGCCGGTGGGGCGTACGCGGTCGAGCAGCTCACCGCCGACATGGCCGCCGCCGGCTGGGCGCAGTTCCAGCAGATCGAGCGCGACGGGCTGGGCGGGTTCCAGGAGCGGATCGCCGAGGTCGTCGCCGAGCGCGAGACCGAGATCGCCAAGCGCAAGCGCCCGCTCACCGGTGTCTCGGAGTTCCCGAACCTCGCCGAGGAGCTGCCCGTCCGCTCGAGCGACCCGCTCAACGACCGGGTTCGCCGCTACGGCGCCTCGTACGAGGCCTTGCGCGACGCCCCGGCGAGCGAACCCGTCTTCTTGGCGACGATGGGCACCATCGCCCAGCACACCGCCCGGGCGACCTTCGCCACCAACCTCTTCGCCGCCGGCGGCGTCGCGGTCGACCCCGCCGGCGCCACCTCGAGCGCCGAGGACCTCGTCGCCGCCTACCGCGGCCAGAAGGTCGTCTGCCTCGCCGGCACCGACGCGGCCTACGCCGAGTGGGGCCAGGTCGCGGCCGACGCCCTGCGCGCCGGGGGCGCCACCCGCGTGATCGTCGCGGGCAAGGCCACCGACTACACCGACGACCACTGCGCGATGGGCATCGATGCCCTCGCGTTCCTCACCCGCACTCGAGAGGCACTCGCATGAGCATCCCCGAGTCCTTCGCCGACCTCCCGCTGAGCGACCCGTCGACCACGGACGCCGAGCTCGTCGAGACGCCCAGCCCCTCGACAGGCTCGGGGGACGTGCACGGCTCGCGGGACGCGTGGCAGAGCCCCGAGGGCATCGACATCAAGCCGCTCTACACCCCGGCCGACCTCGAGGGCCTCGACGGCCTCGACACCTGGCCGGGCCTGAGCCCGTTCCTGCGCGGCCCGTACCCGACGATGTACACCACGCAGCCGTGGACCATCCGACAGTACGCCGGCTTCTCCACCGCCGAGGAGTCCAACGCCTTCTACCGCCGCAACCTCGCCGCCGGTCAGAAGGGCCTGTCGGTCGCCTTCGACCTGGCCACCCACCGCGGCTACGACTCCGACCACCCGCGCGTTCGCGGCGACGTCGGCATGGCCGGGGTGGCGATCGACTCGATCTACGACACCCGCACCCTCTTCGAGGGCATCCCGCTCGACGAGATGTCGGTATCGATGACGATGAACGGCGCCGTGCTCCCGGTGATGGCGCTCTACATCGCGGCGGCCGAGGAGCAGGGGGTGAAGCCCGAGCAGCTCGCGGGGACGATCCAGAACGACATCCTCAAGGAGTTCATGGTCCGCAACACCTACATCTACCCGCCCGCCGGGTCGATGCGGATCATCTCCGACATCTTCGGCTACACCGCCCAGCACATGCCCCGGTTCAACTCGATCTCGATCTCCGGCTATCACATGCAGGAGGCCGGCGCGACCGCGGACCTCGAGCTCGCCTACACGCTCGCCGACGGCGTCGAGTACATCCGGGCCGGGCGGGCCGCCGGGCTGGACATCGACGCCTTCGCGCCGCGGCTGTCGTTCTTCTGGGCCATCGGCATGAACTTCTTCATGGAGGTCGCCAAGATGCGCGCGGCCCGCGCGCTGTGGTCGCGGCTGGTGCGGGAGTTCGACCCGAAGAACGCCAAGTCGCTCTCGCTGCGGACGCACTCCCAGACCTCGGGCTGGTCCCTGACGGCCCAGGACGTCTTCAACAACGTCGGGCGTACGGCCATCGAGGCGATGGCGGCGACGCAGGGCCACACCCAGTCGCTGCACACCAACGCCCTCGACGAGGCGATCGCGCTGCCGACCGACTTCTCGGCGCGCATCGCTCGCAACACCCAGCTGCTGCTGCAGCAGGAATCGGGCACCACCGGCACGATCGACCCGTGGGGCGGCTCCTACTACGTGGAGCGGCTCACCCACGACCTCGCCGAGCGGGCCTGGGCGCACATCCAGGAGGCCGAGGCCGCCGGTGGCATGGCCAAGGCGATCGAGCAGGGCATCCCGAAGATGCGCATCGAGGAGGCCGCCGCCCGTACCCAGGCCCGGATCGACTCGGGCCAGCAGAAGGTCATCGGCGTCAACACGTACCGGCTGCCCGCCGAGGACCCGCTCGAGGTGCTCAAGGTCGACAACGACTCGGTCTACCGCCAGCAGATCGCCAAGCTCGAGCGGCTGCGCGCCGAGCGCGATCCGCGCGCGGTCGAGGCCACGCTCGCCGACATCAGCGGCGCGGCCGAGAAGGGCACCGGCAACCTGCTGGAGCTGGCCGTCAACGCGGCGCGTGCCAAGGCGACCGTCGGCGAGATCAGCGACGCGATGGAGAAGGTGTGGGGCCGCCACCAGGCGGTCATCCGTACGATCTCCGGCGTGTACCGCGAGGAAGCCAGTCGTGAGTCCGGCGGCGACAACAGGGTCCAGGCCGTGCTCGCCGCGACCGAGGAGTTCGAGGAGGCCGAGGGTCGGCGCCCGCGCATCCTCGTGGCGAAGATGGGCCAGGACGGCCACGACCGCGGCCAGAAGGTCGTCGTCTCCGCCTTCGCCGACCTCGGCTTCGACGTCGACGTGGGTCCGCTGTTCTCCACCCCGGAGGAGGTCGCCCTGCAGGCCGTCGACGCCGACGTCCACATCGTGGGTGTCTCCTCCCTCGCCGCCGGGCACCTCACCCTCCTGCCTGCGCTGAAGCAGGCGCTGGAGGAGCAGGGCCGGCCGGACATCATGATCGTCATCGGCGGCGTCATCCCGCCCGACGACGTTCCCACCCTCAAGGAGATGGGCGCCGCGGAGGTCTTCCTCCCCGGCACGGTCATCGCCGAATCGGCGCACGACCTGCTCCAGCGGCTGCGGGCCCAGCTCGACGGCTGAGGCGTTGCGAAAGTGTCACGGTGGTAGTTCGGAACTGTCACCGTGACACTTCGCGCCTGAAGTGACAGTTGAAACGGTCACTCGTGTCGCGAACTATCACCGTGACACCTCGGCCACGGCCCGACGCGAGGCCTCAGAGCCGCCCGTAGACCATCCGCAGGATCGTCTCGGCGAGCTGGTCGAGGCCGGCCTCGATCTCGGCTCCGGACGCGGAGGCGAGCTGCGACAGCCGCCCCTCACGCACCAGCTCGACCATCTCGGCGAGTGTCTCGGGTGAAACGCCCCCAGGAGCCACACCCGCGGCCTGGTCGCGCGCCACCTTGCTCGCCAGGCCGGTCACGAACCGCTCGCGGGTGAGGGCGATGAACTCCTCCAACGGCGCATACCCGGCGGCGTACCCGCCCTGCAGGGTGCACGCCAGGATCGGGCCGTTGTCCCGCCAGATCGCGGCCGCCCCTGCCAGCTGGGCGCGCAGCGCATCGGGGCTGGGGCCGTCGGTCGCCAGCCAGCCGTGCGTCTCGGTGAAGCGCTCGCCGACCTCCTCCATCAGCCGGGCCAGCACGGCCTGCTTCGAGGGGAAGTAGAAGTAGAAGGCCGTACGCGAGATGCCGGCCGCGGTGGTGATGTCGTCGATCGTGACGGCGGCCATCGACTTCTCCGCGAGCAGGGCCCGGACGGCGTCGAGGATCTGCTGCTCGCGCTGGTCGCCCTTGCTCCGCCCGGTGCGTCTCCGCGGAGCGCTGGCCGTCTGCGTCATGTCACCACCCTAGGGGCTGCCTCTGCACGCCCCCGATCATTGTTACTGACACAGCGTCGATCAAAATCGACACAGTGTCGAGAATCGTTCTAGGCTGGAGGCATGTCCTCGTCCCAAGCGCATCGCTCGACGGTCCACACGCGCTCCGTCTCGCCGACCCTGGTGCTGGCCACCCTGGCGTCCGCCGTCTTCCTGCTCTCGATGATCCAGACCCTGGTGGTGCCGGTGCTGCCGCAGATCGCGGAGCAGCTCAACACGTCCGCGACGGCGGTCGGGTGGGTCACGACGGCCACGATGCTGACCGCGTCGGCCCTCACCCCGCTGGTCGGCCGCCTCGGCGACGTCTACGGCCACAAGCCGCTCGTCGTCGCGGCGCTGGCGATCACCCTGGTGGGCAGCGTGGTCGCTGCCACCACGCACTCGATCGAGTGGCTGATCATCGCCCGGGTGCTGCAGGGCGCCAGCTTCGGGCTCTTCCCGCTCGCCATCAGCGTGCTCCGCCACGAGCTGCCCCGCGAGCGCCTGATGGGCGCCATGGCCATCACCGCCTCCGCGCTGGGCGTGGGATCGGGCGTCGCCCTGGTCGCGACCGGTCTGCTCACCCGCGGTGACGCCGACTACCGCCGGATCTTCTGGCTCTGCGTCGCGCTCACCGCCGTCGTCCTCGTCGGGACCCTCTTCGCCCTTCCGCGCCGGGCGGGCCAGGGCGGCCGGGTCGACTACATCGGCGCGAGCGTCCTCGCCGTCGGCCTGGTGGCCCTGCTCCTCCCGATCTCCCAGGGCCACGAGTGGGGCTGGGGCTCGGCTCGGGTGATCACGCTCTTCGTGGTGGCAGCGGTCGTGCTCGTCGGCTTCATCCTGCTCCAGGACCGGATGGCCGAGCCGCTGGTCGCCACCCGGCTCCTGGCGCACCGCCCGGTCCTCGCGACCAACCTGGCCAGCCTCTGCGTCGGCTTCGCGATGTTCGCCGTCTTCCTCGGCGCGACCTACTTCGTGCAGACCCCCGACCAGCTCGCCGGCTTCGGGTTCGGCGCGAGTGTGCTGCGCACCAGCGTCGTCTTCATGCTCCCGGGCGCCGTCGTCTCGATGCTGATGGGCCCGGTCGCCGGTCGCCTCGTGCACCGGTTCGGGCCGCGCGCGGTGCTCCTGCTCGCCAGCGTCGTCGGCGTGGTCGGTCTGTCGCTGCTCACCGTGCTGCACGCCAACCAGGCCGAGGTGATCGTCGCCCTGATCATCGCCAACGCCGCCATCGCGATGGCGTACGCGTCGATGCCCGCGCTGCTGGTGAGCAACGTCGCCCCGCACGAGACCGGCATCGCCAACTCGATCAACTCGATCATGCGTACGGTCGGCGGTGCCATCGGCAGCGCCCTGGTCGTCACCATCCTCACCAGCGAGGTCACCGTCCACGCGACCCCGGTGGGCCCGGTCAGCCTGGCCACCGAGGACGCCTACCGGATCGCGTTCGGGCTCGGCGCCATCGCCTTCGCCGCGGCGGCGGGGCTGTCCCTCCTGGCCGGACACCGTCCGGGCGCGGACCAGGCCGAGTCGGTCGCGACGGCGGGCGGCACGACGGACGAGGAGCGCGAGGCGGTTCCCGCCACGTAGTCGGCGGGGTGGGACGCGGCCGGGCGATCGCCCGGCCGCGCCGCGTCCTCCACGTCTCGTTCTCCGCGTCTCGTTCTCCGCGTCTCGTTCCTCGGCAGCTCGGATCGCGTCGCCGCTAGGGTGGCCGGCGTGCCTGACGACCTCGTGACCCAGCTCGTTGCCGGCATCCGCGAGGGGAAGCGGGCCGCGGTGGCCCGGGCGATCACCCTCGTCGAGTCGACGAAACCGGCGCACCGCGACCTGGCGCGCTCGCTGCTGACTCGACTCGCGGAAAGTGACCACTCGACCCGCGACGAGCGCCCCCTCGACGCCGTCCGGGTCGGCATCTCCGGGGTGCCCGGGGTCGGCAAGTCCACCTTCATCGAGGCGCTCGGCACCCTGCTGACCGGCCAGGGCCACCGGGTCGGCGTGCTCGCGGTCGACCCCTCCAGCGTCCGTACGGGCGGCTCGGTGCTCGGCGACAAGACCCGGATGGCCCAGCTCAGCACCGACCCCCGTGCCTTCATCCGCCCCAGCCCGAGCGCCGGCACGCTCGGCGGAGTGGCCCGTGCGACCGTACAGGCGATGACCGTGCTGGAGGCGGCCGGCTACGACGTCATCCTGGTCGAGACCGTCGGCGTCGGGCAGTCCGAGGTCACGGTCGCCGGGATGGTCGACACCTTCCTATTCCTGACCATCGCGAACACCGGCGACCAGCTGCAGGGCATCAAGAAGGGCATCCTCGAGATCACCGACGTGGTCACCGTCAACAAGGCCGATCCCGAGGACGAGGGTCGGGCGCAGCAGGCCCGTGCCGCCGCCCGGGAGCTCTCCGGCGCGCTGCGGCTGGTCCGCGGCAAGGGGGAGTGGGTGCCCCCGGTCGTCACCGCCTCGGGCCTGACCGGCCACGACGTCTCCGGGGTGTGGGAGCAGGTGCTCGCCCACCGGAGCCATCTCGGCGACGCCGGCCTGCGCAGCAAGCGGGCCGAGCAGCAGCTGGAGTTCACCTGGGCGCTGGTCCGTGACGAGCTCGACCAGCGCCTGCGCCACAGCCCCGGGGTGAAGGCGATCCGCGAGGAAATCCGTACGAGCGTGCTGGCCGGCGACCTCCCGGCGACGGTCGCCGCGGACCGTCTTCTGGCCGCCTACGACGCCTCGCCCGTGACCGGCGAGTAACCACTCGATAACGAACACGTTTCGCATCCGCAATGCGGTGTCGTACGCCTGGCGAACGCCCTACTCTGACGCTTATCTGTGCGGCCCCGGCGGGGCGGCCGCCACTCTGAGGAGGACCCGTGCGTCACATTGCCAAGACCCTTGCAGCGATGGGTGCCGTTGCGCTCATCGCGGCCGGCTGTTCCAGCAAGGCGGATGACAACGCCGCCGACAACGGCTCGGCCGGTTCGCCGAGCTCCGCTGCTGCCGGCGCCAAGATCAAGGCGTGCATGGTGCTCGACACCGGCGGCGTCGACGACAAGTCGTTCAACCAGTCGTCGTGGGACGGCCTGGAGGCCGCGAAGGCTGCCAACCCGAGCATCACCGACTCGTACGTCGCCTCGAACTCGAGCAACGACTACACCCCGAACCTGACCGCGCAGACGGCCAACGGCTGCGACACGATCATCGGCGTCGGCGGGCTCATGGCCGACAACATCAAGAAGATCGCGGCAGCCAACCCGAACCAGCACTACGCCGAGATCGACGCCCCGTCGAGCGGGGCCAACGTCTACGGCCTCGAGTTCAACACCGCTCAGGGCGGCTTCCTCGGTGGCTACCTCGCCGCGGCGATGTCGAAGAGCGGCGTCGTGGGCACCTGGGGCGGCCTCAACATCCCGCCGGTGACGATCTACATGGACGGCTTCTGGGAGGGCGTCCAGTACTACAACCAGCAGGAGAACAAGAACGTCAAGGTCCTGGGCTGGGACGAGAAGAACCAGAAGGCCGGTACGTTCTCCGGCTCCTTCACCGACCAGAACAAGGGCAAGTCGATCACCCAGGCGATGGTCCAGCAGGGCGCTGACATCGTCTTCCCGGTCGCCGGCGGCTCGGGTCTCGGCGCGGGTGCCGCGGCCGAGGCCTCGGGTGGCAAGCTGAACCTGATCTGGGTCGACACCGACGGCTACGAGAGCGCCGCCCAGTACGGCAAGTACTTCATCACCTCGGTCACCAAGGGCCTCTCGCAGTCCGTGCAGGACTACATGAAGCAGGTCGACCCGTCCGCCGGGAAGTTCCCGACCGGCAACTACGTCGGCACGCTGCAGAACGGTGGCACCGGCCTGGCGCCGTTCCACGACTTCGACTCCAAGGTGCCGCAGGACGTCAAGGACGCCCTGAGCAAGATCACCTCGGACATCGAGTCCGGTGCCATCAAGATCACCTCGCCGAGCCAGCCCCAGTGACGGTTCACTGGCTGTCTCACTGATCTGATCCACCAGCGCGAGTAACGTCGCGGGGGAGTCCGGCCGGGCTCCCCCGCGACGCGTTTGATCCCCACTAGGGTGGGGCCGACCAAGGAGGTGCGGTGAAGCTCGAGCTTCGAGGAATCACCAAGCGCTTCGGATCTCTGACCGCGAACGACCACATCGATCTGGTCGTCGAGCCGGGCGAGATCCATGCGCTGCTGGGCGAGAACGGCGCCGGCAAGAGCACGCTGATGAACGTGCTCTACGGGCTCTACCAGCCCGACGACGGCGAGATCGTCCTCGACGGCGAGCCGGTGGCGTTCGCCGGTCCCGGCGATGCGATGGCCGCCGGCATCGGCATGGTGCACCAGCACTTCATGCTGATCCCGGTCTTCACCGTCGCGGAGAACATCGAGCTCGGCCACGAGCGGGTCCACGGCCTGTTGCCCCGGATCCTCGGCCGTCTGGACCGTCGGCGCGCGCGCCGCGAGGTGCAGGAGATCTCCGAGCGGTACGGCCTGGCCGTGCCCGTGGACGCGCTCGTCCAGGACCTGCCCGTCGGGGTCCAGCAGCGCGTCGAGATCCTCAAGGCGCTCGTCCGTGACGCCAAGGTCCTCATCCTCGATGAGCCGACCGCCGTGCTCACGCCCCAGGAGACCGACGACCTGATGAAGATCATGGTCGCGCTCAAGGAGAGCGGCACCGCGATCGTCTTCATCACCCACAAGCTGCGTGAGGTCCGCGCCGTCGCCGACAAGATCACCGTGATCCGTCGCGGCAAGGTCGTCGGCACGGCCTCGCCGGAGTCCACTCCCGCCGAGCTGGCCTCGCTGATGGTCGGGCGTCCGGTCAAGCTCAACGTCGACAAGACGCCGGCCCAGCCGGGAGCCGACGTGGTCGAGGTGTCCGGCGTACGGCTGCTCGACGACGGTGGCACCGTCACCGTCGACGACGTGAGCTTCACCGTCCGCGCCGGCGAGATCTACGCCCTGGCGGGCGTGCAGGGCAACGGACAGACCGAGCTCACCGAGGCGCTGGTCGGGCTCGACCGGGCCGACGAGGGCAGCATCCGGATCGGCGGCGTCGACGTCACCCGGATGTCGACCGACGACATCCTCGGCCTCGGTGTCGGCTACGTGCCCGAGGACCGGCTCCACGACGGTCTGGTCTCCAGCTTCTCGGTCGCCGAGAACATGGTCCTCGACCTCTACGACCAGGCGCCGTACTCGGGCCGGTTCAACCTCGACCTCAAGCAGATCGCGACGCACGCGGAACAGAAGGTCGAGGAGTTCGACGTTCGGACCTCCTCCATCGGGCACGCCGCCTCGACCCTGTCGGGCGGCAACCAGCAGAAGGTCGTGCTGGCCCGCGAGATGTCGCGCCCGCTCAAGCTGCTGATCGTGGCGCAGCCGACGCGAGGACTCGACGTCGGCTCGATGGAGTTCGTCCACAAGCGGATCGTCGCCGAGCGCGACAACGGCGCCGCGGTCATCCTCATCTCCAGCGAGCTCGACGAGGTCCTCGGCCTCGCCGACCGGATCGGAGTGATGTACCGCGGCAAGATCATCGGAGAAGTTGACGGAGGCACCGACCCGGTGCTGGTTGAGGAGATCGGCATGCTGATGGCCGGCCAGACCGACGGCCCGAGCGACGGCCCGACCAACGAGACCGCCCCGGAGTCCGCCCGATGAGCGCGACCACCGAGGAGACCCCGGCCCCGACGCCTGCTCCCGCCCCCGCGCCGGCGGCGAACCGGCGGCGCAGCCAGGCGTGGGACACCGCGCTCGTCACCGTGCTGTCCTTCGTCACGGCGCTGGTCATCTCGGCGGTGCTGATCGCGCTCGCCGACAAGCAGACGCGCGACTCGCTGCAGTACTTCCTGCACTACCCGGGCGACACGTTCCGGTACGCCTGGTCGGCGATCTGGCACACGTACCAGGCGCTCTTCTACGGCTCGATCTTCAACCCGCACACCGCGCAGAACGGCACCCTGGCCGGCTACCTCGGCCCGATCTCCGAGACGCTGACCAACGCCACGCCGCTGATCGCGGGCGGCCTCGCGGTCGGCGTCGCGTTCCGGGCGGGCCTGTTCAACATCGGCGGCCAGGGCCAGATCATCCTGGGTGCGATCTTCGCCGGCTTCGTCGGCTTCCACTGGCATCTGCCGGCGGGCCTCCACCTCATCGCGGCGATCCTGGCCGGCATGCTGGGGGGCGCGCTGTGGGGCGGCATCGCGGGGTTCCTCAAGGCCCGCACCGGTGCCCACGAGGTCATCACGACGATCATGCTCAACTACGTCGCCATCAACCTGCTGGGCTATCTGCTGTCGGTCAAGGGCTTCCAGGCTCCGCCGTACGGCCAGGCGATCGCCAACCCGATCGACGACAACGCCTCGCTGCCGCTCCTGCTCGGCAGCACCCTGCGCGTCCACCTCGGCCTGATCCTGTCCCTGGCGGCCGCGGCGTTCGTGTGGTGGCTGCTCAAGTACGGCCGGCTCGGGTTCCGCCTGCGCGCGGTGGGCGCCAACCCGGCGGCCGCCCGCACCGCCGGCATGAGCGTCGAGAACAGCTACATCGTGGTCATGCTGATCTCGGGCGCGCTGTGCGGCCTCGCCGGCGTCTCCCAGGTGCTCGGCACCAACCCGCAGATCACCGGCGACATCGACGCCGGCATCGGCTTCGACGCCATCACGGTGGCGTTGCTCGGCCGCGCCAGCCCGGTCGGCACGGTCTTCGCCGGCCTGCTCTTCGGCGCGCTGCGCGCCGGCGGCCCGCTGATGCAGCAGTACGCGCCGATCGAGCTGGTCCAGGTGATCCAGTCGCTGATCGTGCTGTTCATCGCCGCACCCGCGCTGATCCGCGCGATCTACCGGCTCAAGACGACAGGCGCCGCCACGGGTGCCGAGCTTGCGAAGGGGTGGAACGGATGAATCGCCCCACTCGATCCTTGGCCTCCGCCGCTCCGCTCCTCCGCCCAACAATCGATCGGGGACCCCGATGAGCGCCGTCCAGACTGACGAACTCACGGTCGACCACAAGGTCATCGACACCACCCTCGGCGCGCGCACCCGGCTGCTGCGAGCCGCCGCGTACGCCGTCATGGGGCTGATCTCGCTGATCTGGCTGGGCCTTGCTGTCGACGGCGGCACCGCCCACCTGGTCTTCGACGGTCACACCGTCAGCCTTCCGGCCAAGGCCACCGTCATCGTCGTCGGTCTCGTGCTCCTCGCGATCGCCGCCTGGCAGGGGGTCCGCGGCTTCAGCAAGAAGGCGACCCCGTGGGTCGCCGGCATCGCGTTCGTCCTCTTCATGGTCGCGTTCTTCTCCTGGGTCTCCACCCAGGGCCGCAACCCGGACATCGACGTCGTCGGCCTCCTGCAGAACTCCATCGCACTCTCGGTGCCGCTGATCCTCGGCGCGCTCGCCGGCGTGATGTGCGAGCGGTCCGGCGTCATCAACGTCGCCATCGAGGGCCAGATGCTGGCCGGTGCCTGGGCCGCGGCCCTGGTCGGCAGCGTCGCCGTCACCTGGGTCGGCCTGTTCGGCGCGCTCGCGGCCGGTGCCTTCATGGGTGTCCTGCTGGCCGTCTTCGCGATCCGCTACCTGGTCAACCAGGTCGTCCTCGGCGTGGTGCTCAACGTGCTGGCGGCCGGTCTGACCGGCTTCCTGTTCGACGCGTTCATGCAGACCGACAGCCAGAAGTTCAACCAGCCCGGGGTGCTCGGCGAGATCGACATCCCGCTGCTGCACTCGATCCCGGTGATCGGCCCCCTGCTCTTCGAGGCCAACATCGTCGTCTACCTGACGTACATCCTGATCTTCGGTGTCGACGTCGCGCTCTTCCGTACGCGCTGGGGCCTGCGCACTCGCGCCATCGGCGAGCACCCGAAAGCGGCCGACACGGTCGGCATCAAGGTGCTGGCACTGCGCTACCGCAACGTGCTGATCGGGTCGGCCATCGCCGGCCTCGGTGGCGCCTACTTCACCATCGGGTCGGTCGGCGGCTTCGCCAAGAACATCACGTCGGGCAACGGCTTCATCGCCCTCGCAGCCGTGATCTTCGGTCGCTGGTCGCCGCGGGGCGCGACGGCCGCCGCACTGCTGTTCGGCTTCGCGATCGCGCTCGAGACCAACCTGTCGATCAACACCCACGCGATCCCGTCGTACTTCCTGGCCATGCTGCCGTACGTCGCGACGATCATCGCGGTGGCCGGCCTGGTCGGGAAGGTGCGCGCACCGGCCGCCGACGGGGAGCCCTATGTCAAGCAGTGAGACCGGCATCGCGGAGGTCTGGGTCGGACTGCGCGCGGCCGCGGTGGCGGCCTCGCAGCAGGCCTACGCGCCCTACTCGGGCTTCTCGGTGGGCGCCGCGGCCCTGGTCGACGACGGCCGGATCGTGCGCGGGTGCAACGTCGAGAACGCCGCGTACGGCGTCACGCTCTGTGCGGAGTGCGGCCTGGTGTCGCAGCTCCACCTCAGCGGCGCCGGGCGGCTGACGCACTTCGTCTGCGTCGGCGCCTCGCACGGTGACGAGCCCGACCTGATCATGCCGTGCGGCCGCTGCCGCCAGCTGTTGTGGGAGAACGGCGGCGCCGAGCTCGTGGTGCTGACCCCGGCAGGGGAGCGGACCATGGCCGAGGTGCTGCCGGACGCCTTCGGACCCGAGAACCTGAGCTGAGGAGCGAGATGAGCCACGACGTGATCGAGGTGATCCACACCAAGCGCGACGGTGGAGAGCTGAGCGACAGCCAGATCGACTGGGTGATCGCCGCCTACACCGACGGCCGGGTGGCCGACGAGCAGATGGCCGCGCTCAACATGGCCGTCCTGCTGCGCGGCATGAACCGGCGCGAGATCGCCCGCTGGACCGCGGCGATGATCGCCTCGGGTGAGCGGATGTCCTTCACGGCGCTGTCGCGCCCGACCGCCGACAAACACTCGACCGGAGGCGTGGGCGACAAGATCACGCTGCCGCTGGCCCCGCTGGTCGCCGCGTGCGGCGTCGCGGTCCCGCAGCTCTCCGGTCGCGGGCTGGGCCACACCGGCGGCACCCTCGACAAGCTCGAGGCGATCCCGGGCTGGCGCGCCTCGATCTCCAACGAGGAGATGTTCGCCCAGCTGGAGTCCGTCGGTGCGGTCATCTGCGCCGCGGGCGCCGGGCTGGCGCCGGCCGACAAGAAGCTCTACGCGCTGCGTGACGTGACCGGCACCGTCGAGTCGATCCCGCTGATCGCCTCCTCGATCATGAGCAAGAAGATCGCCGAGGGGACCGGCGCGCTGGTCCTCGATGTCAAGGTCGGCTCCGGTGCGTTCATGAAGAACATCGACGACGCCCGCGAGCTCGCCCGTACCATGGTCGACCTCGGCACCGACGCCGGCGTGCACACCGTCGCGCTGCTCACCGACATGGCCACCCCGCTCGGCCTGACCGCGGGCAACGCGCTCGAGGTCACCGAGTCCGTCGAGGTGCTGGCCGGGGGCGGTCCGGCCGACGTGGTCGAGCTGACCGTCGCGCTGGCCCGGGAGATGCTGCTGGGCGCCGGTGTCACCGATGTCGATCCCGCCGAGGTGCTCGCCTCGGGACGCGCCATGGATGCGTGGAAGTCGATGATCGCCGCGCAGGGTGGCGACCCGGACGCGGCGCTGCCGGTCGCGCGGGAGACGCACCAGGTGACGGCGCCGA
Organism: Nocardioides sp. JCM 18998; assembly: GCF_055391535.1. NCBI lineage: Bacteria > Bacillati > Actinomycetota > Actinomycetes > Propionibacteriales > Nocardioidaceae > Nocardioides > Nocardioides sp. JCM 18998. Next base: position 389,768 of record NZ_AP043886.1, on the reverse strand, counting down.
CGACCGGCGTGCTGACCCGGCTCGATGCGCTCTCGGTGGGACTGGCCGCCTGGCGGCTCGGCGCGGGACGTGAGCGCAAGGAGGACCCGGTGCAGCTCGGAGCGGGTGTCGTGTGGCACGCGCGCCCCGGCGACGTCGTCCGGGCGGGGGACCCGCTGTTCACGCTCCACACCGACACGCCCGACCGGTTCCCCCGGGCTCTCGACGCCCTCCTGGGTGGCTACGACATCGAGCCCGAGGACACCCGCTACAAGCCCTCGCGGCTCATCCTCGACCGGATCTCCTGAACCCGACGCCGAGTCGGCGCACCGTCACGCCGAAGATGCGCCGACTCGGCCTCAGCTGTCGAGCAGGAGGACGAGGGTCTCGGCGACGCATGCGGGCTTGGCCTCGCCCTCGATCTCGACGGTGTACGAGATCGTGACCTGCAGGCCGGCCGGGATCGGGGCGACGTCGGAGAAGACCGCGGCGCAGCGGATCCGCTTGCCGACCAGCAGCGGGTGGGGGAAGCGGACCTTGTTCAGCCCGTAGTTGAGCTTCGCGCCCGGCGTCTCGAGGGCGAAGATCTGCGATCCGAGCCACGGCACCAGCGAGAGCGTCAGGTAGCCGTGCGCGATGGTGCCGCCGAAGGGGCCGTCCTTCGCGCGCTCGACGTCGACGTGGATCCACTGGTGGTCACCGGTCGCATCGGCGAAGGCGTCGACCCGGTCCTGGGTGACCTCGACCCAGTCGGTGCTGCCCAGTGGCTCGCCCGCGGCCGCTGAGATCTCGTCGAACGTGGTGAAGCTGCGCATCTCGTGCCCCTCGGCTGGAACGTGCTGCTTGGATGGTCACGTGCAACCTACCGGTGAGCAGATCCAGCAGGCGCCGAAGGTGCTCCTGCACGACCATCTCGACGGCGGCCTCCGCCCCGCGACCATCATCGAGCTGGCGGCCGGCATCGGCCATGCCCTGCCCGCGACGACGCCCGAGACGCTCGGGGACTGGTTCGCGGAGAGCGCCGACTCCGGCTCGCTGGAGCGCTATCTCGAGACCTTCGCCCACACCGTCGCGGTGATGCAGACCGCCGACGCGATCAGCCGGGTCGCGCGGGAGGCCGTCGAGGACCTCGCGGCGGACGGCGTCGTCTACGCCGAGATCCGGTACGCGCCGGAGCTGCACGTCGACGGCGGACTGACCCTGGAGGAGGTCGTCGCCGCGGTACAGCGCGGCTTCGACGAGGGCGTGGCCGCGGCAGCGGCCGCCGGCACGACGATCACGGTGCGGCAGCTGGTCACCGCGATGCGCCAGGCCGCCCGCGCCTCCGAGATCGCGAGGCTCGCCATCGGATGGCGCGAGCGTGGCGTCGCCGGCTTCGACATCGCCGGCCCCGAGGCGGGCTTCCCGCCCACCCGCTTCCTGGCGGCCTTCGAGCTGCTCGCCGCGGAGAACATGCGCTACACGATCCATGCCGGCGAGGGCTTCGGCCTGCCGTCGATCTGGGAGGCGGTCCACCCGTGCGGCGCCGACCGGCTCGGGCACGGCGTGCGGATCGTAGAAGACATTGCAGCGGACATCTCCGCAGGATCCGACGGCACCGCGCGGCTCGGCCACCTCGCGGCGTACGTCCGCGACCGTCGCATCCCGCTCGAGATCTGTCCGCGCTCCAACGTGCAGACCGGGGCCGCGGCCTCGATCGCCGAGCACCCGATCGGGCTGCTCGCCGACCTCGGCTTCCGGGTCACGGTCAACACCGACAACCGGCTGATGTCGCGCACCTCGATGAGCGCGGAGATGAGCGGCCTGGTGGAGGCGTTCGGCTGGGACCTCGCCCAGCTGGAGAAGATCACCGTCAACGCGATGAAGTCCGCGTTCCTGCACTACGACGAGCGTGTCGAGCTCATCCACCGGATCAAGGAGGCGTACGCCGCCCTGCGCGGGTGACGACGCGCCCGCCGAACGGCCGGCCTCAGCCGTTGAAGGCGGCCTCGAGGGCGGCGATGTCCATCTTCTTCATCGCCAGGAACGCCGACACCACCCGAGCGCTCTGCTCGGGGGTACCGGCGGACATCAACCGCTCGAGCTCGGCGGGGACGATCTGCCACGAGACCCCGAAGCGGTCCTTGCACCAGCCGCACTGCTCCGACTCCGGCACCGACGAGAGCGCCGCCCAGTAGCGGTCGACCTCAGCCTGGTCGGCGCAGCTGACCACCAGCGAGACCGCCTCGTTGAACCCGAAGTCGTGACCCGCCGCGCTGTCCATCGCGGTCAGCCAGGTGTCGCCGAGCCGGAAGTCGCTGAACAACACGCTGCCGGCCGGCTCGGCGCCGTCGTCCTCGGGGCGCAGCACCAGCTGGCCGGGTGCCGCGTCCGGGAAGAGCCCGGTGTAGAGGTCGCGCGCCGCCTCGGCCCTGCCGGCCGCCTCGCCGGTGAAGAGCAGCGCCGGCAGGATCGCCGGGCGCGGCTCGCCGTCGGGGCTGGTGAGCATGAGCTGCCAGGAGACGCCGAAGCGGTCCTGGACCCAGCCGTAGCGCGGGGAGAACGGGTACTCGCCGAGCTCCATCATCACCTGGCCGCCCTCGCTGAGCGCGGCCCAGAGCCGGTCGACCTCGGCCGCCGCGTCCGGAACGCGGGACGGATCGACGTTGACGATGAACGAGATCGACGGGTTGATCGTGAAGTGCGGCCCGGCGCTGATCGCCATGAAGTCCTGACCCCACAGGCGGAACGACACCAGGTCGGTGTCGCCGCTCGGGGTGTCGGTGAGGGTGTCCGTACGGAGGACCTCGGACTCGGGGAAGAGCCCGGCGTAGAACGTGGCCGCCTCGATGGCCTGCGTGTCGAACCAGAGGTGCGGGGTGATCGTCGACATGACACCCAGCATGCTCCGCTTAACCGCGGGGCACCACCACCGACCAGACCCGCGGCCAGCCGCCGAGTCCGATCGTGTGCGAGGTGAACTGGGCGCGGGTGATCACCTGGATCGAGCCGTCGGCCGGGTCGTAGACCTGCAGGTCAGCGCCGTCCGGGCCGCCCGTGGCGACCACGAGGGTGACGTGGCGCGGGAGCGTACGGGTACCCACGTAGAGGCCGCCGAACAGGCCGCGGGCCGCGGCCCGGTGCAGCCGGTCGAACCCCCGGCCGGGGGAGAGGTAGCCGATCCCCAGGAGCGGACGCAGCGTGTAGCGAACGCCCTCGACCTCGTGCAACTGGTGCGCCATCGACCAGAACGCCGTGCCGAGGCGCCGCGGCCAGCCCCGGAAGCCGCGATGCGTCGCCAGGACCACCTCGCCGAAGCGCGGTCGGATCTCCGCGGCCCAGGCGGGGTCGCGCAGCATCCGGGCCACGACGACCGCGGTGGCGCCGCAGGAGTAGTTGTCGGGCTGCCGCAGTCCCGCTGGCAGGGTGACGGTCCGGACCCGCATCCGGGCGCGGAGCTCGCCGTACGCCTGCTCCGAGGACATCACCCGGCAGCCCTTCGCGGCCGCGTCGGCGACGACCCGCCGCTGCACCCGCATCAGCGCCAGCCCGCGGCGCAACAGCACCAGCGGCGGCTTGCGCCGCTCGCGCAGGTCGCGCAGCAGCCGCCGCCAGAACGTCACGACCGGCGGCTGGCTGATGCAGTACGCGGCGAGCAGCTCACCGCCGTGCTCGCACGCGTCGACGACCTCCTGGGCGAAGATCCCCTCGGCCACGAACGCGTCGTGCTCGTCCAGGGTGAGCGTCTTCGAGCCGACCCGGCCGTCGGCCGAGAGCTGATAGATCGGCACCTCGGCGGCACCTGTCGCGCACAGGTCGCGGATCGCCGCCAGGGCGTCCTCCAGCAGCCAGGACTCGGGATCGTCCCAGTCGGCGATCCCGGCGTTGGGGCCGGTCTGGATGCGCGGCAGCGACGGGTCGGTGCCGTCCTTGTAGAAGTCGTCCAGGTTCAGCACCGGCAGGCCGAGACGGCGGCTGAGCCGCGACTTGCCCGAGCCGGACGGTCCCGCGACGACGATGACCCTTCGAGACACCTCAGTACGAGCCGGCGCCGGCTTCCGCGGCGCCCGCGAGCAGCGCGCGCGAGCCGGACACGCCCAGGCGGGTCGCGCCGGCCGCGACCATCGCCTCGGCCTGCTCGAGGGTGCGTACGCCACCGGAGGCCTTGACGCCGAGGTCGGGACCGACGGTCTCGCGCATGAGCCTCACGGCGTCGACGGACGCGCCGCCGCTGGGGTGGAAGCCGGTCGAGGTCTTCACGAAGTCGGCGCCGGCGGCGACGGCCGCGCGGCACACGCCGACGATCTCCTCGTCGCTCAGCGCGGCGGACTCGATGATCACCTTGAGCACGACCGGGGCCGGCGCGGCGGCGCGGACCGCGGCGATGTCGGCCTGCACGTCGTCGTACCGGTGCTCCTTGGCGGCGCCCACGTCGATCACCATGTCGATCTCCTCGGCCCCCAGCGCGATTGACTCGGCAGCCTCGGCGGCCTTCACCGCCGAGGTGTGCTTCCCGCTCGGGAAGCCGCAGACGACGGCGAGGTGGAGGCCCTGCGGGACGGAGACCGGAAGCATCGAGGGGGAGATGCACACCGAGTAGGTGCCGAGCTCGGCCGCCTCCGCGATCAGCGCCTCGACGTCGGCGCGGGTGGCCTCCGGCTTCAACAGCGTGTGGTCGATGATCCGGGCGATGTCGGCGGCACTCACCGGGACATCATATCGGCGCCCTTTCCCGGGTTGACGCGAACTGGTTGTCGTCGCGGCAGCGATCTGCGATCCTCCTCAACGGTTCGACGGGGGACCGGTGATCGACCGAGGGAGCCGGGGAGTTGCAGGGGACACGGCAGACGAGCACGTTGCGCTTCGACGTCGCGCGCGCTTGGCGTGAGCCGCCGGCGATGGCGACGCCCTCGACGCTGCGGATCAGTGCCACGTTCCTGCTCGGCTTCGGCGGGCTGCTCCTCATCGTCTGCGGGCTGCTGATGCAGGGCGCCGTCAGCTCGCGACTCGCGTCGATCGGCACCGGGCTCGTGGCCCTGCTGTTCGGCGCCATGTGCGGCGCGATCGGTCATCGGCTGCCGCGGCGGGCCTTCGAGCTGCTCGTCGCCCTCTCGATCGTGATGATCACGGGTCTCGCGTGGGCCGCCGACGACGCCCACCACGCGATCGCGGTGACCTCGCTCTTCCTGCTCCCGGTGGTCGCCGGGACGATGCAGTTCTCGCTGCGCAACGCCAGCCCGCTCATCGCGCTCGCGCTGCTGTGCCGCGGGTGGGTGACGGTGGCGGCCGGTGCCACCTTCGGCGAGCTCCTGATGGTGGAGGGCTGCACGGCCGGGCTGGCCGTGATGGTCGGGTGGCTCGCGCACGTCGCCGATGTCGCCGAGGTGGACCCGCTCACCGGAGCGCTCAACCGCCGCGGACTGGAACGTCGGCTCGAGGAGGTGCTGCGCCGGCTCGACCGCGAGGGCGGCCAGTGCGCACTCATCGCCCTCGACATCGACTACTTCAAGCAGGTCAACGACGTCAACGGCCACCAGTACGGTGACCGGCTCCTGGTCGACTGCGCCCGCGCGTGGCGCAGGGTCCTGCCGGAGCGCTCCGTGCTCGGCCGCCACGGCGGCGACGAGTTCATCGTCCTGCTCCCCGACACCTCCCTCGGACAGGCCGCCGACGTCGCCGACCGGCTGCGCAACGCCGTACCCGGGGCGACCTCCTCGGCGGGCGTCGCGGCCTGGGGGCACGGCGACTCGCAGTCCCTTCTCCTCAGCCGCGCCGACGTCGCGCTCTACGACGCCAAGTCCTCGGGGCGCGACCGCACCGCCGTCTACGGCGACCCGGACCGCGAGGCCAGTGAGCTCGAGGCCGCGATCGCGGCCGGCGAGATGCGGCTCATGCTCCAGCCGGTCGTCCACCTGCAGAACGGCGAGGAGCCGGTCGCGGGGTTCGAGGCCCTGACCCGCTGGATCCGGCCCGGGCGCGGCGTCGCGCTCCCCGACGACTTCATCCCGCACGCCGAGCGCACCGGCGCGATCCATGCGCTCGGGCGCTGGCTGATCGACGAGTGCTGCCGGCTCGCGACCGTCCTGCCGAGCGCCCACCAGGTGATCGGGGTCAACGTCTCGGTGCACGAGCTGCGCCGCGCGGACTACGCCGCCGACGTACGCCGTCGGGTCGCGGCGTGGGGGACCTCGGCGCACCGGTTCGTCTTCGAGGTCACCGAGAGCGTCTTCGAGGACAACGACCCACAGGTCATCCGCAACCTCGAGGACCTGCGCTCGATCGGGGCGCTCGTCGCGATCGACGACTTCGGCGCGGGCTACTCCTCGCTGCGTCGCATCGAACAGCTCCCGATCGACATCATCAAGGTCGACGGCGCCCTGATCGGCTCCATCCGCGAAGGCCACGACCCCGCCATCCTGCGGGCGATCGTCACGATGGCCGACAGCCTCGGGATCCGGCTGCTCGCCGAGCACGTCGAGACGCAGTACCAGGTCGATGTGCTGCGCGAGCTGGGCTACGAGCTCGCCCAGGGCAACGTCTTCGGTCGGGCGGCCGTGCCCGGCGAGGCGTACGTCGTGATGCCGCGGCTCGCGGTCGACGACGCCGTCGTCTGATCACAGCTGCCGGGTCACAGCGCTCGGGTCACAGCGGCCGGGTCACAGGCCGAGGGCCGCCCGCATGTCATCCGTGAGCGCAGCCAGCCGGGCGGTCGCCTCGTCGCGGGCGGCGTCGACACCGTGGGACACCTCGACGACCACCTCGAGGTAGCACTTCAGCTTCGGCTCGGTGCCGCTCGGTCGCACGATGACGCGCGACCCGTCGCCGAGGTGGTAGCGCAGACCGTCGGTCGGCGGCAGCGTGGCGGTACCGGCCGCGAGGTCCTCCGCCGACGTGACCTCAGCACCCGCGAGCGTGGTCGGGGGCGTCGTGCGCAGCCGCTCCATCGCCGACGCGATGACGGAGAGGTCGGTCACCCGCACCGACAGCTGATCGGTCGCGTGCAGTCCGTGGGCGAGCGCGATCTCGTCGAGCCGGTCGAGCAGCGTCCGGCCGGAGGCCTTGAGCAGTGCGGCGAGCTCGACCACGCGGACCGCCGCCGAGATGCCGTCCTTGTCCTTCACGACGGTCGGGTCGACGCAGTAGCCGAGCGCCTCCTCGTACCCGAACGCCAGCCCCTCGACGCGGCCGATCCACTTGAAGCCGGTCAGCGTCTCGACGAACGGCTGGCCGTACGCGGCCGCCTGCTTGGCGAGCAGTGACGAGGAGACGATCGAGCAGGCGTACGTGCCGGTGGCGCCGGTGCGCAGCAGGTGATCGGCCAGCAGCGCACCGACCTCGTCGCCGCGCAGCATCCGCCAGCCGCCCGCCCCTGAGGTCGAGCCCCCGGAGGTCGAGCCCTCGGAGGTCGAGCCTGTCGAGACCACCGGGACCGCGACCGCACACCGGTCGGCGTCCGGGTCGTTGGCGATCACCAGATCGGCGCCCACCTCGGCGGCCTTGGCCAGGGCGAGGTCGATCGCGCCCGGCTCCTCCGGGTTGGGGAAGGCCACGGTCGGGAAGGCCGGGTCGGGCTGGGCCTGCTCCGCGACCGGGATCGGCTCGGGGAACCCGGCCAGCCGGATCGCGCGCAGCGCCAGGTCGGACCCGACACCGTGCAGCGCGGTGTGCACCGTGACGACCTCGCGCGGGCCGCAGGAGTCGACGAGCGTGGTGATCCGGGCGAGGTAGCGGGACACGACGCCGTCGTCGAGGACGGTGCCGGCGCCGCCGCGCGCGATGTCGCCCACCGGGCCGGTCGAGGCGGCGGCGATCTCGGCGGCGATCTCGGCATCGGCCGGGGGGACGATCTGCGAGCCGTCGCCGAGATAGACCTTGTAGCCGTTGTCCTGCGGCGGGTTGTGGCTCGCGGTCACCATCACGCCGGCGGCGGCGCGCTGGTCGCGGATCGCGAACGCGAGCACGGGGGTCGGCAGCGCGCGGGGGAGCAGCAGCGCCTCGAACCCGGCGCCGGTCATCACCTCGGCGGTGTCGCGAGCGAAGACGTCGGAGTTGTGCCGGGCGTCGTACCCGATGACCACCGGCCCGCTCGCCCCCGTCCCGCGGAGGTAGGCGGCCAGGCCCGCGGCGGCTCGGAGCACGACCACCCGGTTCATCCGGTTCGGGCCGGCGCCGAGGGCGCCTCGCAGGCCGGCGGTGCCGAACTGCAGGGTGCCGGCGAAGCGGTCGGCCAGATCGGCCTGGGCCGCGACGTCGCCGCCCTTGGCCTTGGCGATGCGCTCCTCGAGCTCGGCGCGGGTCTGCGGGTCGGGATCCTCGGCGAGCCAGGAACGGGCGGTCTCGAGCAGCTCCAGCAGATCGGTCACACGCAGACGCTAGCCGAGCCTCCCCGCCCCCGGGGAACAGCGCGGCAGGATGGCCTCGTGGACAGGCACTTCACCTTCGACACGTCCTGGACGGTCGCCGCGCCCGCATCGGACGTACGCGACGTGCTCATCGACCTGGAGCACTATCCGGAGTGGTGGCCGCAGATCCGGGCGATCGCGAAGCTCGGCGACGACGACGCGATCGTGCTGTGCCGCTCGGTGCTGCCGTACACCCTCGAGCTGCGGCTGCACGCCGTCTCACGCGAGCTGCCGACCCTGCGGGTGGGCGTCACCGGCGACCTGGCGGGATCGGTCGTCTGGACGGTGACCGACGACGGCCGCGCCGGCTCGCGCGTCGAGGCGCACCAGGATGTCGAGCTGCGCTCGTTCCCGGCGGTGGCGATCGCCGCCGTCCGACCGGTGCTGGTCTGGAACCACCACCGGATGATGCGGGGCTGCGCGCTGGGACTGGACGCCCGGCTGGTCCATCGAGGTATGCAGCCGAACCGACACTTCCCACGGTGAGTTCCACACGGGGAGTGCGGGTTCACTTGCATACCTCGATCAACCAGCTCGCGCCACCAGCCTCGCCGCCGGAGCCGACGCCGCGGTCTGCCGCAGCACACCCAGGACGATCAGCAGCTGCGCCAGGCAGTAGGTCGACATCACCCAGAGGTCGTGGCCCGGCTGGGTCCATACGTCGAAGGCGTCCAGCGCGATCAGGCTGTCCGAGGCCATGAAGATCGCCGCCCCGGCCCAGACCAGGCGGTTGAGGCCGCTCGCCAGCACCGCCATCGTGGCCAGGCAGCAGCCGTAGACGACCACGGCCGGTGCGAGCACGCCCGCGGCCGGCGCGCAGGCGACGAGCAGGACGACCAGCGCCAGCCCGTACGGCGCCAGCCACGCCCGCCGCACCCGCCACAGGCTCCGCTCCCGGTAGGGCAGGAAGCCTCGGATGTAGCAGACCTGTGCGAGCAGGAAGGCGCCGAGCATCGCGCCGAACGCGGCGTCGCCGTGGAGGAACCGCGGCACCGTATCGCCGAGCCAGGAGAAGAACAGCGCCCAGCGGGTCAGGTCGACGAGCCGGTCGTGAGTCGACGCGGAGGCGATCAGGAAGATCCCGAGCGCCGGCATCATCATCACCTGGAGGGCGTCGGCGACGGCGTTCCACCCCGCGGCCTCGGCCGCGAGGTGGAGCATCACCACCAGGAGGTACGGGGACAGCAGGCGCATGGCCCGCACCCTACTGACGCGGTGGCCGCCGGTGGCGTGCCTCGGCCGCCGTCACATGTCGATGGAGGTCATGTCGCCGTACCGCGCGCCACGCACCGCGTCGCGGGGGACCGCCGTGCTGAGAGCGGCGAGGTCCTCGGGGCTCAGCGTGATCCCGGCGGCGCCGACGTTCTCCTCCAGGTACCGCACCCGCTTGGTCCCGGGGATCGGCGCGATGTCGTCACCCTGCGCCATCACCCAGGCGAGAGCGAGCTGCCCGGGCGTGGCCCCCTTCTCCTCCGCGAGTGCCCGCACCCGGTCGACGAGGGTGAGGTTGGCGGCGAGGTTCTCGCCCTGGAACCGCGGGAAGTACGCGGTCGAGCGGCTCTCGCCCTCGCCGGACGGCTCGGCGGTGATGGCGCCGGTGAGGATGCCGCGACCGAGCGGGGAGTACGGCACCAGGCCGATGCCGAGCTCGCGCAGCGTCGGCAGGATCTCGTCCTCGAGGTCACGGGTGAAGAGGCTGTACTCGGTCTGCAGCGCCGTGATCGGGTGGACGGCGTGGGCGCGGCGGATCGTCTCGGGGCTCGCCTCGGACAGGCCGAGGAAGCGGACCTTGCCCGCCTCCACCAGCTCCTTCATCGCACCGACGGTCTCCTCGATCGGGACGGACTTGTCGACGCGGTGCTGGTAGTAGAGGTCGAGGTGGTCGACACCGAGTCGCTCCAGGGAGGCGTCGCACGCGGCACGCACGTACTCCGGGCTGCCGTTGATGCCCAGGCGGGTGCCGTCCGGGCGGCGCTCGTTGCCGAACTTGGTGGCCAGCTGGATGTCGTCACGGCTGTGCCCACTGGTGGCGATCGCCTTGCCGACGAGTCGCTCGTTGGTGAAGGGGCCGTACATGTCGGCGGTGTCGAGGAGGGTGACGCCCAGGTCGAGGGCGCGATGGATGGTGTCGAGGCCGCTCTGCTCGTCGGGTGCACCGTAGAACTCGGACATGCCCATGCAGCCGAGGCCGAGGGCCGACACGGTCAGGGGAGCGGCGGTGCCGAGAGTGCGCTGCGCGAGGTTCGTGGGGGAGAGGCTCATGCCTCCACTCAACGACCTGGAGTGCGCTCCAAGTCAACCCGTGCCCTACGCGGACCGGGCCGTGTCCTCGATCCGGTCGAGGTAGATCTCGATCTTCGCGTCGATGGCGCTCAGGTGGGCCTGGACGGCGGCCAGCTCGGCGAGGACGTGCTCGCGGTGGGCGCGCAGCAGCTCCAGCCGATCGTGCTCGTTCCCATCGCCCGTACGGACCAGGGCGGCGTAGCGACGCACGTCGCGGATCGGCATCCCGGTGGCCCGCAGCCGGGTCACCATCTCGATCCAGCTCAGGTCGGCATCGGTGTAGCGCCGGTGGCCGCTCGCCGAGCGCCCGACAGGGCGGGCCATCAGGCCGTCACGCTCGTAGTAGCGCAGCGTGTCGGTGCTCAGCCCCGACACCGCGGCCGCCTCCGCAATGGTCATCGCCATGGCATCGAGCGTACGGCCCCGCCATACCGCGCTCCCGCTCGCGCGGTCCCCTCGCTCGCGACCAGCGCCAGTGCTCGTCCCTCGCACGCGCTGCCGCTCGCTCGGTCCCCTAGAGTCGTCGCCATGAGCCAGACCGCGACCGACCCGTACGCACTCGCCCAGGAGGCGGGCGCCGCGCTCGCCCGACTCACCGGCGTGGAGCGCCACGACGTCGCGCTCGTCCTCGGCAGTGGCTGGCTGCCCGCCGTGGACGCGCTCGGCACCGCGACCGCCGAGATCGACACCACCGACGTGCCGGGCTTCCGGGCCGCCGCCGTCGCGGGGCACAGCGGCAAGATCCGCAGCATCCGGTCGGGCGAGAAGAACCTGCTCGTCTTCCTGAGCCGCACCCACTACTACGAGGCCCGCGACGTCGCTGCCGTCGCCCACCCGGTCCGCGCCGCCGCGGCCGCCGGCTGTCGCGCGATCGTGCTGACCAACGGCTGCGGCGGCCTCAAGCCGACCTGGTCGCCCGGCACTCCGGTGCTGATCAACGACCACATCAACCTCACCGGCACCTCGCCGCTGGTCGGCGCGAACTTCGTCGACCTCACCGACCTCTACTCCTCGCGCCTGCGCGCGAAGGCCCAGGAGCTCGACCCGACGCTCGACGAGGGCGTGTATGTGCAGTTCCCCGGACCGCACTACGAGACCCCGGCCGAGGTCCGGATGGCCGGCGTCATCGGCGGCTCGCTGGTCGGCATGTCCACCACCCTCGAGGCGATCGCCGCACGCGAGGCCGGCATGGAGATCCTCGGCATCAGCCTGGTCACCAACCTCGCCGCCGGCATCAGCGACCAGCCGCTCAACCACGCGGAGGTCCTCGAGGCGGGTCGCGCCGCGGCGAGCCGGATGGGCACGCTGCTGTCGCGGATCGTCCCAGAGATCTGACCAGAGATCTGACCAGGGATCTGACCGGTGGACAACCCCTCCCGAGCCGCTCGTGTGAAGCGGATCGGGACGGGTCCGTACCTCCTGTGGAGAGCCGTTTGCGGCCGCGTGCGCGTCATCGCAGCGTGGGCCATGAGCACCTTCACCGCACCCGACGCCCGGGAGCCGCACGCTCCCTCCCTCATCTCCCAGGCCGACGTCGAGCTGATGTGGCGTGTCCTGATGAAACCGCTCGGCTGGCGGTCCCGATCGCTGTGGTTCGTCCTGGTGGCACCCGACGACACCCCTGTCCCTCAGGTCCACGAGATCGCCGACCTGCCCGACGAGATCGATGCCGAGGGTCACGCCGCGGCCGCCGGCCTGTGGCGTGACCTCCTCGCCGAGGTCCTGCCCGGCGGCCGGATCGCGCTGCTGCTCTCCCGACCCGGCACCGGCGGTCCGGACAGGGCCGACCGGGAGCTCGCCGAGGGCACGTACGCCGCCTGTCGCGTCGCCGGCGTGCCGCTGGAGGTGATCCACCTGGCCACCGACGACGACATCCGGCCGCTGCCGGCCGATGCCGTCCTCGGCCGGCACGCCTCGTGAGATCGGCGAGGCGACCGGCGAGGCGACCGGCGAGGCGACCGGCGACAGGGAGCCCGATCGGGTCCTAGTGTCGAGGCGTGAGCGAGCGATCGACGGAGACCTCCGAGACGACCGAGAGACCCGACCCCGGGCTGCTGGCGGACCTCAAGGACGCGGTGGCACCGCGCACCATGCTGCTGGTCCTGGGCGTGCTGTTCGTCCAGCTGGCGTTCGTCGCGTCGTACGTGGGGGCGTTCCACCATCCGACCCCGCACGACGTCTCGATCGGGGTGGTGGCGCCTCAGCAGGCCGCCGACCAGCTGCAGCAGCAGCTCGACGCCGTCGACGGCCACCCGCTCTCGGCCGAGGTCGTGGCCGACCGCGCGACGGCCGTCGAGCGGATCAGGTCCACCGACCTGTCGGGTGCCCTGATCGTCGACCCCACCTCCACCACCGACGAGCTGATCGTGGCCTCCGGTGGCGGAGCCTCGCTGGCTACCGCGCTCGAGGAGGTCGCCTCCCGGGAGAGCACGCAGCAGGGCCGTACTGTCACGGTCACCGACATCGTGCCGCTCCAGTCGGGCGACGCGCGTGGCCTGACCGGCTTCTACCTCGTCCTCGGCTGGCTCGTCGGTGGCTACCTGGTCGCCTCGCTGCTCGGCGTCGCCAAGGGATCGCGCCCGTCCACACCGCGCCGAGCGGTGATCCGCCTGAGCGCCCTGGTGCCGTACGCCCTCGCGTCCGGGCTCGGCGGCGCCCTGATCGTCGATCAGTGGCTGGGCGCCCTGACCGGTCACTTCTGGGCGCTGTGGGGCATCGGCACCCTCCTGGTGCTCTCCTCCGCAACGGTGACGATGGCCTTCCAGGTCCTCTTCGGGACGATCGGCATCGGGCTGACGGTGCTGCTGTTCGTCGTCATCGGCAACCCGAGCGCGGGCGGCGCCTACCAGTCACACCTGCTGCCCTCGCTGTGGCGCGGCATCGGCGGCTGGATCCCGAACGGCGCGGGCACCGACGCCGTACGGCGCATCGTCTACTTCGACGCGCACGGCGTCGGCAGCAGGCTCGCGATCATCATCGGCTACATCGTGGTGGGCGTCGCCGTCACCCTGGGCGCCTCGGTCCTGCGCGCTCGATGGCGGCGCACACGCGACGCCTAGTCCGACGGGCGCTACGGCTCGATGGAGCGGCAGGGCCGCGTCCGCAGCCAGTGCACGTAGTCGGCCGGGGCGTCCGCGGCCTCGGCCGCCTCGGCGATCGTGCCGAGGTAGTGCGCGGAGGGCAGCCCGCCCTCGTACGCGTCGAGGACGTAGGTCCAGGCGACGATGTCCGCGGTGAGGGTGTGGATCCGCACCTTGGTCCGGCGGTACAGCCCGGTGTCGGCGGCCTGCCACTCGTCGAGCGTCCGCTCGTCGTCGCGGTTGACGTCGTACACGGCGACGTAGACCTGCTCGAACGGGTCCGGGACGATCGTCGCGAGCGCCCCGTCCCAGCCGTGCTCCTCGCCGCCGAAGGTGAGCCGCCAGGCCGTCAGCCAGCCGGTGGTGCGCAGCGGCGAGTGCGGACAGCGCTGCGCCATGAGGGCGGGGTCGAGGTTCGCCCCGTAGGCGGCGTACAGGCTCACACGCCGAACGTTACCGATGGGTGTCGTAGGCGACATGGGGTGGGCGTCCGCGGCGCACTACCCTAGTCGGCGTGACCCACTTCGATGTCCTCGTCCTCGGCGCTGGCCCCGGTGGCTACGTCGCCGCCATCCGTGCCTCCCAGCTCGGCAAGACCGTTGCCGTCGTGGAGGAGAAGTACTGGGGTGGTGTCTGCCTCAACGTCGGCTGCATCCCCTCCAAGGCGCTGCTCAAGAACGCCGAGCTCGCCCACACGCTGACCCACGAGAAGGCCAAGTACGGCATCGAGGGTGACGCGACCATGTCGTACGGCCCGACGCACGCCCGCTCCCGCCAGGTGAGCGCCGGCATCGTCAAGGGCGTCCACTACCTGATGAAGAAGAACAAGATCACCGAGATCGACGGCTGGGGCACCTTCACCGGCCCGAAGTCGATCAACGTGGCGCCCCGTGACGGCAGCGGTCAGACGACCGAGCACACCTTCGACGACCTCATCATCGCGACCGGTGCCACCGTCCGCTCCGTGCCGGGCGTCGTCCCCAACGGGCAGAACATCGTCACCTACGAGGAGCAGATCCTCAGCGACCAGCTCCCCAACTCGGTGATCATCGGCGGCTCGGGTGCGATCGGCGTCGAGTTCGCCTACGTCATGAAGAACTTCGGCGTCGACGTCACCATCGTCGAGTACGCGGACCGGATGGTCCCGACGGAGGACGCGGACGTCTCCAAAGAGCTCCTCAAGCACTACAAGAAGCTGGGCGTCAACGTCCTGCTCTCCACCGCCGTCAAGGGCGCCGTCGACACCGGCAGCGGCGTCGAGGTCACCGTTGCTCCGGCCGCGGGCGGCGACGAGCAGGTCATCAAGGCCGACAAGATGCTGGCCGCCTTCGGCTTCGCCCCGCGCCTGGAGGGCTACGGCCTCGAGGCCACCGGCGTCGCCACCACGGAGCGCGGCGCCATCGCGACCGACGAGTTCGGCCGCACGAACGTCCCGAACGTCTACGCCATCGGCGACGTCACCGGAAAGATGATGCTCGCCCACGTCGCCGAGGCGCAGGGCGTCGTCGTCGCCGAGGTCATCGCCGGCGTCGAGACGATGCCGGTCGAGATCGACTTCATCCCGCGTGCGACCTACTGCCAGCCGCAGATCGGCTCGTTCGGCTACAGCGAGCAGCAGGCCAAGGACAAGGGCTACGACGTCAAGACCGCGACGTTCCCGTTCTCGGCCAACGGCAAGGCGATGGGCCTCGGCGAGCCGGTCGGCTTCGTCAAGGTGATCGCGGATGCCGAGCACAACGAGATCATCGGCGCCGCCATGATCGGCCCGGACGTGACCGAGCTGCTCCCGGTCCTCACCCTCGCGCAGAAGTGGGACCTCACCGCCGACGAGGTCTCCCGCAACGTCTTCGCCCACCCGACCCTCGGCGAGGCCGTCAAGGAGGCCGTCGAGGGCATCGTCGGCCACATGATCAACCTCTGAGGCCAGTCGACCGCGCGCTCGCGCGTGGTCGGCGTCGGCCGAAGAGGTCGAGTGTCCGCGCGGGTGAGCTTGCGAACCCGCGAACGGACGTATCGAGACCCTGAGTTCAGAGGTCACTTCTTGCGCGTCGAGGGGTCACCTTCCGCGGGACCACCCGCTGAAGGCGACCCCTCGATCGCTTGCTGCGCCTCGGGCGGCGTCACGCGCTCGCGTCGAAGGTTCGGCATCTCCGCGGCCAAGAGCCCGACCCCGACCGTGGCGGCCCGGGTGGCCTCCTCCTCGGTGAGCAGGCCGCGAGCGTTGAGGTCGGTCAGGGCGGTCTCCAGCTCGCGCTGTGCGGCGGCGCGATCGTCCGTGTCGAGACTCCGGATGAGGCGCAGCGCCGGCTTGAGGTGGTTGTAGCGGCCTGCGAGATGCTCAGGCAGGAGCGGCTGGTCGTCGGCCCGGTAGGCCGTGCCACGGGGCGCGGAGGAGTCACGCATCGCGCGCGCTCGAAGCAGCACGCAGACCAGTCCGACCGCCGTCCCGGCCAGGGACGCCAGGGCCGCGAGCCCCCAGTGCGCGACGTCGTACCTGCGCCCCAGAAGGAGGCAGCCGAGCGCCGTCACCGGACCGCAGAGCGTCGCCGTGAGGTAACTGTGCGGGGCGAAGAAGGGGACTCGGTCCTCGTCGTCGAGCCTGTTGCCGCCGTGGAGCTCCAGCGCGAGCTGGGCCGGGAGGATCAGGACCAGTGACGCCATGAGCAGCCCGCTCGTCGGGATCGAGTGGGCCGGTGCGATGACCGGGCCGTCCAGGCGGGAGGCAACGCTGGCTGTGCCGATGATGCCCGCCCAGATGTCGGCGAGCGCGACGATCGAGATCAGGGTGGGGGCGAGGAAGACCACGGCTGCGGGCACCAAGCCGATCATGGCGAGCGCGACCAGGGCCGACTGCACCGCCTTGGGGCGCGCCGCCCAGCGCTCGCGCCGCAGCTGGCGCTGACGCCGTTGCGACCTTCTCGGCGCCTTCGCTCCGCGAGGCTCGGGGAAGGAGCCGAGCTGCGTGTCGCGGTCGAGGTACCACTGGATGTCCGGATGGCCGCGAAGCGCGGCCAGCTCCAGGGCGCGCCAACGCAGCTCGTGGCGCGCGGTGACCGTCCGGGCGTACGCCGGCGCGCTGGACAGGTCGAGTCGATCCGACATCAGGAGGGGGCCGTCGTCGGGAGGTGGCCGGCCTCAGGCGCGTGGCTGACGCGTCGTCCCGTGGGCCGAGATCGACGCATTCCTCGCGCCTCGTCGAGTGCGGCCGGGAGCGGCGGGAGCGCGATCCAGCCCTCGGTCCGTGCCGCCGCCAGCATGCTTTCGGGGATCTGCTCCGGCGTTCGCTGGGCGAGCCCGGCGATGACGGCGCACAGGACGGCGTCGAGCGCATCGTCGGCATGGCGGCAGGGGTCCACGTACGTACCGAGACGGAGCCAGGGGAGGGACTCCTCGATCGAGTCGACGAGCGCGAGGCGGCGCTGGACGTTCGCGGCGTCCTTCCCCTTGTAGCCCTGATGGACGAGTCCCCAGATCCTGAGCGCTCCGGCGGGGTAGACCTCGACGACCGGGCCCGTCAGCCCGGTCCGGTCGACGATCCCGCCCTCGCGGGTCACCGCCGCGAGGAGGGCGGCACACCGCATGGCCACCGCACCGATGCGGTCCGCGGCGACACTCAGCGGCTGCGCGCCGATGGTCGTCCTCACGTGGAGGTCGGTCACGCGGTACGAGAGCGGGTGCCGGGTCTCGGGGACCACGAGCTCGTGACCGCCGTCTCGGTGGGCGATGAGGTAGTCGATGAACAGCGAGGGCCAGCCGAGGGGGCAGTCGATGCCCGTCTTCGAGACGTTGCCGATGAGGTCCACCAGCTCCAGGTCGCTGTGGCGCCCGACCGCCACCTCGAGGACCGAGGCCGTGTCGCCGTTCCACTCGATCGTCGCGACACCGGTCTTCCTCGGGTCGGCGCTCAGGTCGATGCCGGCAGTGATCACGAGGCGACGTTAGCCCGCGGAGGCTGAACTCTGGGGGCGCCGCACCCCGAGCGCGATCAGCACGCCGACGACGGTGAGCGCGGAGGCGGCGTACTGGCTCGCACCGACCCGCTGATGGTCGACGACGGCCTCGATGATCTCGGCGCCGATGACCTGGCCGGCGATCATCGACAGGCCCAGCACGAGGACGCCGTGCACCCGGACCAGGACCGCGGCCAGCCAGATGAAGCTCATCCCGATCACGCCGCCGAGGTAGAGCCACCAGGCGTGCGGAAGCGCGTTCAGGGTGCCGTGGCCGAGGACGAGGCTGAGCACGAAGGGGATGAGGAGCGCGGCGGTCCCCACGGCGAAGTTGTTCAGCGTCGTCACCCACGGACCGACGCGCTGCGAGACCCGGCCGTTGAGCGCCTGCTGCACCGACGCGCCGGATCCGGCGACGAAGGCGAACAGTGCGCAGCCGATCAGCAGCCATGACACTTCGGCCGAGAGCCGGTCGAGGGTGGCGAGCAGCATCGCGGCCACCGCGAAGCCCGCCGCGACCAGCCGCGAGGGACTCAGTGGCTGATGACCGGACGGGCCGATGCCGAGATGGTCCACGACCAGAGCGGAGACCGACTGGCCGGCGGTCAGTGCGACGCTGAAGAGCGCGACCCCCAGGGTGCCGACGGTGAGCCCCTGGGAGGCGACGAGCAGGGCGCCCAGGCAGCCGCCGATCAGCTCGACCGGGCGCAGCTCGTGGCGGCGTACGGCATCGATGAGCGACCGCACCCCGGCGCGGTGCCCGGCCCACAGCGCTGTCACCACGGCGAGGATGACAAGGCCGCTGCCGAAGCTGATCACCGCAGCACCGAACCCCGCTCGCGCCCCGGTGCCGAGACGATGGGCAAGGCTCCCGTTGATCTGCGACTGGACGGCGACGCCGCCGCCGGCCAGCAGCATCAGCGGTACGGCGAGCAGCCGGAGGGCCCGGCTCGGCGGTGCGGGCGTGGTTGTGGCAACGGTCACCGTCACCCGCCAAGCGTAGGGGTGCGGGTCGCACGGCCCGGCACACGCGCGGCGGCCGCGGGCTGACACAATGGGCCCATGCCCAACGTGGTGATCATCGGTGGAGGACCCGGCGGCTATGAGGCCGCCCTCGTCGCGCAGCAGCTGGGAGCCGACGTCACCGTCGTCGACCGCGATGGGCTGGGCGGAAGCGCGGTCCTGACCGACTGCGTGCCCAGCAAGACGCTGATCGCGACCGCCGAGGTGATGACCGACATGGCCGCCGCCGGCGAGCTCGGCATCACCTCCCTGGACAACCAGGGCGACGCCGCGACCACGATCGGCGTCGACCTCGCGAAGGTCAATGCCCGCGTCAAGACGCTCGCCGCCGCCCAGTCGGCCGACATCGAGGCCCGTCTCTCCCGCCGTGGCATCCGGATCGTCAAGGGCCTCGGCCGCCTCGGCAAGGGCGCCGGCGCGGGTGGCGGCGAGGTGATCGCCGCCCTGCCCGACGGCACCGAGGAGTCGCTGCACGCCGACAGCGTGCTGATCGCCACCGGTGCGCGCCCGCGTGTCCTCCCGACCGCCCAGCCCGACGGCGAGCGGATCCTGACCTGGGAGCAGGTCTACGACCTCGATGAGCTGCCCGAGCACATGATCGTGGTCGGCTCCGGTGTCACCGGCGCCGAGTTCGCCAGCGCCTACCTCGCGCTCGGCTGCCAGGTCACCCTGGTCAGCAGCCGCGACCGCGTCCTCCCGGGCGAGGACGCCGACGCCGCCGAGGTGCTCCAGGACGTCCTCGAGCGCCGGGGCATGAACATCCTCGGCAACTCCCGGATGGCCTCGGTGACCCGCGAGGGGGACACCGTCACTGTCGCGCTCGCCGACGGCCGTACGGTCTCCGGCAGCCACTGCATCCTGGCGCTCGGCTCGATCCCGAACACCGAGCGGCTCGGCCTCGAGGGGGCCGGCGTCCAGCTCGATGAGGGCGGCTTCATCCGGATCGACAAGGTCTCCCGTACGACCGCTCCGGGCGTCTACGCCGCCGGCGACTGCACGGGCGGCTTCATGCTGGCCAGCGTCGCCGCGATGGCCGGCCGGGTCGCGATGCGTCACTTCCTCGGGGACGCGGTGCAGCCGGTCGACCTCAAGGAGATCAGCTCCAACGTCTTCACCAGCCCCGAGATCGCCACCGTCGGCTGGTCGGCGGCGGCGGTGGAGAAGGGCGAGATCGAGGCCGACGTGGTCAAGCTCGACCTCACCGGCAACCCTCGCGCCAAGATGCAGGGCATCACCGACGGCTTCGTGAAGGTGATCGCGCGCCGCGGTAGCGGGGTCGTGGTCGGCGGCGTCGTGGTCGGGCCGCGCGCCAGCGAGCTGATCCACCCGATCGCCCTTGCGGTGAAGGCCAACCTGACGGCGGACCAGCTCGCGAACGCGTTCACGGTCTACCCGTCGCTGAGCGGGTCGACGGCCGAGGCCGCGCGCCGCCTGCACCGGGTCGACTGAGCGGCGCTCAGTTCTTGCTGGCGAAGGTCAGGCAGTCGGCGACGTCGCCGCTCATCCCGATCTCCACGCCCTGGGCGGAACACTCCAGGTCGCTGTTGTGCACGCAGTCGGTCCGGTGGCACGCGCCGACCATCCCGGTCCCGACGACACCACCCTTGCTGCCGTCGCCGTAGAAGGTGGCGCACGCAGCGGTGTCCTCCATCACGGTGATGGCGCCGGCGTGGCAGTCGTGGTCATGGTTGTAGGAGCAGCCTTCGGCGCTGCACGTGTTCACGATCGGCAAGCTCAAGGTGGTCATACGTACCTCCGGGGCGCGTTGCGTGGGTGAGACGACGCTCCCCACGTTCCTCGCCATCACCCGCGCCGTCCAGCCAGGTGAGGCTGGCCTTGCCTCGACCTGAGGCGTGGTTCGTGGCGTGGCCGGGCGGTTCACAGTGAGCTCCCACGTCCGTCTGCTTTGCTCGGCGCGACGCCTGCCGATCGGTTACGGTCCTAGGAACCTGATCGATAGGGGTCGTCCGGTGTCGCGTCGTGTGCTCGGGAGGGTCGTCGCGCTGCTCGCGCTGTGCGGGGCAGTCGCCTCGGTGACCACCGCTCCCGCAGAGGCCAGGCGTGACGGCGTCGTCACGGCTCCGCTGAGCATCACCGGCTACGGCTACGGCCACGGGCACGGGATGTCGCAGTACGGCGCGAAGGGCGCGGCCGAGCAGGGCCTGACGTACCGCCAGATCGTCGGCTTCTACTACCCCGGCACGGCCTGGGGGAGCGCCAAGGGCCAGGTCCGCGTGCTCATCACGGCCGACACGACGCGGTCGGTCGTGGTGCAGGCCCGCTCCGGCCTGTACGCCCAGCGCGTCGGCGCCGCGCGGCGCTGGAACCTCGACCGCCCTCACCTCGCGGCCCGACGCTGGCGGATCGCGCCGGTGGCCGGCGGTCGCAGCCGGCTGGACTACCTCGCCGGCGGGTGGCACACGCTGGCGACGGTGAGCGGCGACCTGGAGTTCAACGCAGGCGGCGCCCCGATCATGCTCTTCCTGCCCGGTGGCACGAGCGTCGCCTACCGCGGCGTGCTGCGGGCTGCGAGCCCGCACCCGGGCGCGATGGACCGCGACACCGTCAACGTGCTCTCGCTCGACAACTACCTCAAGGGTGTCGTGCCGCGCGAGATGCCGGCCCTGTGGTCGCAGCAGGCCGTGCAGGCGCAGGCGGTCGCCGCGCGCACGTACGCCGCCTTCGAGCGCGCCGACCAGCACGGCTACTACCAGATCTGCGACACCTCGGCCTGCCAGGTGTACGGCGGCTACTCGGCGGAGTACCCCTCCTCGAACGACGCGGTCGCGGCCACGGCCGGCCAGATCCTCACCTACGCCGGCGAGCCGGCGTTCACGCAGTTCTCCGCGAGCAACGGCGGAGCGACGATGGCCGGCGGGATGCCGTACCTCGTCTCCCGGACGGACCCGTACGACGCCGCCGCCTCGCCCTACCTCGGCTGGAAGGCGAGCGTCGACCCGGCGGCCGTGGAGCGGATGTGGCCGCGGATCGGTCGGCTCACCGGCGTGAAGGTGACGCCGTCGAGCGCGAACGCGCCCGGCGCCGGCTACGTCTCGACCGTCGCGATCACCGGAACCACCGGCAGCGTCTCGGTCAGCGGCGACCTCTTCCGCTCGTTCGCCGGGCTCCGCTCGAGCTGGTTCAGCATCACCCTGCCCAACGGGAGCACCACGCCCAGTCCGAGTCCTCGCGAAGTGTCACGGTGACAGTTGCGGCATGGCCCGCGGGGCCCGAAGTGTCACCGTGATAGTTCGGGGCGGAAGTGACACTTCAAACTGTCACGCGAGTCGCGAAGTGTCACCGTGACAGTTGCGTCATTGCCCGCGGGGCCCGAAGTATCACCGTGACAGTTCGGGGCGGAAGTGACACTTCAAACTGTCACGGAAGTCGCGGAGTGTCACCGTGACAGTTCGCAACTGTCACGGTGACACTTTCGTAGCTCCTGGGATCAGCCGAGCACCAGCACCAGGTCGCCGCCCTCGACCGACTGGGTGCCGCTGAGCGCGATCCGCTGGACCGTGCCGGCGATGGGGGCGGTGATGGCCGCCTCCATCTTCATCGCCTCGATCGTGGCGATGGTGTCACCGGCCGCGACGGTGTCGCCGACCTTCGCCGAGATGGTGACGACGCCCTGGAACGGCGCCGCGATCTGACCGGGGACCGAGGAGTCGGCCTTCTCCGCGGCGGCGACCTCGGCCGACACCGACCGGTCGCGCACCGAGATCGGACGCAGCTGGCCGTTGAGGGTGGCCATCACGGTGCGGTAGCCGCGCTCGTCGGGCTCGGAGATCGCCTCGATGGTGACGAAGAGCTGCACGCCGGGCTCGAGCTCGATGACGTGCTCCTCGCCGGCGCGCAGGCCGTAGAGGTAGTCGAGGGTGTCGAGCACGGAGACGTCGCCCCAGGTGGAGCGGGCCTCGGCGAAGTCGCGCGTCGGTCCGGGGAAGAGCAGCCGGTTCAGGGTCGTACGTCGCCCCAGGCTCGTGGTGGCGGAGTCGCCCGCCAGGGCGGCCTCGTCCTCGGCGGAGAGGGCGGCCGAGGACGGGTCGCTCCAGGGGCGGCCCTCGATGGCCTTGGAGCGGAACGGCTCGGGCCAGCCGCCCGGCGGGTCACCGAGCTCGCCGTGCAGGAAGCCGATGACCGAGGCCGGGATGTCGTAGGAGGCCGGGTCGGCGGCGAAGGCCTTCGGGTCGGCGCCCGCGGCCACCAGGGCCAGAGCGAGGTCGCCGATCACCTTCGAGGACGGGGTCACCTTCGGGACACGCCCGAGGATGTCGTTCGCCGCGGCGTACATCTCCTCGATCTCCTCGAACCGCTCGCCCAGTCCGAGCGCGATCGCCTGCTGGCGCAGGTTGGAGAGCTGGCCGCCGGGGATCTCGTGGCGGTAGACGCGACCGGTCGGCGCGGGCAGGCCCGACTCGAACGGCGCGTAGACGCGGCGCACGGCCTCCCAGTACGGCTCGAGCGCGTTGACGGCGGCCAGGGACAGGCCGGTCTCGCGATCGGTGTAGTCGGTCGCCGCGACCAGCGAGGACAGCGAGGGCTGCGAGGTGGTGCCCGACATGGCCGCGGTGGCGGCGTCGACGGCGTCCACGCCGGCCTCGATGGCGGCGGTGAGGGTGGCGAGCTGGCCGCCGGGGGTGTCGTGGGTGTGCAGGTGGACCGGCAGGTCGAAGTTCTGCCGCAGCGCGGTGACCAGGGTGCGGGCGGCGGGGGCGCGCAGCAGGCCGGCCATGTCCTTGATGGCCAGCACGTGGGCGCCGGCGTCGACGATCTGCTCGGCCAGGCGCAGGTAGTAGTCGAGCGTGTAGAGCTTCTCGTCCGGGTTCGACAGGTCGCCGGTGTAGCACAGCGCGACCTCGGCGATGGTGGAGCCGGTCTCGCGGACCGCAGCGATCGCGGGCCGCATCTGCTCGACGTCGTTGAGGGCGTCGAAGATCCGGAAGATGTCGATGCCGGTCGCGGCGGCCTCGGCCACGAAGGCGTTGGTCACGGTGGTCGGGTACGGCGTGTAGCCGACCGTGTTGCGCCCGCGCAGCAGCATCTGCAGGTTGATGTTCGGCACGGCCTCGCGCAGGGCCGCGAGACGCTCCCACGGGTCCTCGGACAGGAACCGCAGCGCCACGTCGTACGTTGCCCCGCCCCACGCCTCGAGGGAGAGCAGCTCGGGGGTCGTACGGGCCACGTGGCCGGCGACCTCGAGCAGGTCGCGGGTGCGGACCCGGGTGGCCAGCAGCGACTGGTGTGCGTCACGGAAGGTGGTGTCCGTGACGGCCACCGCCTGCTGGGCACGCAGTGCGGCCGCGAAGCCGGCCGGGCCGAGCTCGAGCAGCTTCTGGCGCGAGCCGTCCTTGATCGGCAGCGACAGGTCGAGCGCGGGCAGCTTGCTGACCGGGGCGACCGAGACCGGGGCGTCGCCGTTCGGCTTGTTGACCGTCACGTCGGCCAGGTAGGTGAGCAGCTTGGTGCCGCGGTCGCCGGAGGCGCGCGCGGTGAGCAGCTGCGGGTGGGTCTCGATGAACGACGTGGTCACGCGGCCCGCGATGAAGTCCTCGTCCTCGAGAAGAGCCGCGACGAAGGGGATGTTGGTCGCGACGCCGCGGATCCGGAACTCCGCCAGAGCACGTCGGGCCCGCTTGACCGCGTCCTCGAAGGTCCGGCCGCGGCAGGTGAGCTTGGCCAGCATCGAGTCGAAGTGGGGGCTGATCTCCGAGCCGGTGAAGGTGGTGCCGCCGTCGACCCGGACGCCCGCGCCGCCGGGGGAGCGGTACGTGGTGATGGTGCCGGTGTCGGGGCGGAAGCCGTTGGCCGGGTCCTCGGTGGTGATGCGGCACTGCAGCGCGGCACCGCGCAGGTGCACGGTCTCCTGCGACAGGCCCAGGTCGGCGAGGGTCTCGCCGGAGGCGATCCGCATCTGCGACTGGACCAGGTCGACGTCCGTGACCTCCTCGGTCACCGTGTGCTCGACCTGGATGCGCGGGTTCATCTCGATGAAGACGTAGTTGCCGGCCGGGTCGAGCAGGAACTCCACCGTTCCGGCACACGAGTAGCCGATCGCCTTCGCGAACCGGACGGCGTCGGCGCACATCCGCTCGCGCAGCTCGGGGTCCAGGTGCGGCGCGGGCGCGATCTCGACGACCTTCTGGTGACGACGCTGCACCGAGCAGTCACGCTCGAACAGGTGCATCACGTTGCCGGCACCATCGGCGAGGATCTGGACCTCGATGTGGCGCGGCTCGACGACGGCCTGCTCGATGAAGACGGTCGCATCACCGAAGGCGGCCTCGCCCTCGCGCATGCACGTCTCGACGGCCTCGCGCAGCAGCTTGGGGTCGTCCACGCGGCGCATGCCGCGACCGCCGCCACCGGCGACGGCCTTGACGAACAGGGGGTACGGGATGACCTGGGCGGCCTCGATGAGAGCGTCGACGTCGGTGGACGGCTCGACGCTCTGCAGGGTCGGCACACCGGCCGCCTTGGCGGCGGCGATCGCGGTGGCCTTGTTGCCGGTCAGCTCGAGGACCTCGACCGAGGGTCCGATGAACGTGATGCCCTCGCGGGCGCACGCCTCGGCCAGCGCCGGGTTCTCCGACAGGAAGCCGTAGCCCGGGTAGACCGCGTCGGCGCCGGCCTTGACCGCGGCCGCGACGATCGTCTCGGGGTCGAGGTAGGTGCGGACCGGGTGGCCGGGCTCGCCGATCTCGTAGGCCTCGTCGGCCTTCAGTCGGTGCTCGGACCCACGGTCCTCGTACGGGTAGACGGCGACGGTCTTGGCGCCGAGCTCGTAGGCCGCACGGAAAGCTCGGATCGCGATCTCACCACGGTTGGCCACCAGGATCTTGCGGAACATGAGCCAACCGTAGCGGTGCATAAAGTTACTCGGCAGTCAACGTCCATGCACTCGAGGCCGGGCGCCGCCGATCAGAACGGCCTCGAGTTCACCGTCGTCACACCCGGCGCCGACCCAGGCCCCATGTCCCGGGCCGCTCGGCGGGGCGGTCCCTCGGAAAGGCGAACAGTCGGTGACGGAACGACGCCGAGGCGTCGCCGTCACCGACTGTTCGCGGTGAGTCCGGTGCTGCTCGTCAGTCCTTGAGCTCGCAGATGACGGCGCCGTTGCCGACGGTCTCGCCGACAGTGGCGGTCAGGCCCGTCACGGTGCCGGCCTTGTGCGCCTTGAGCGGCTGCTCCATCTTCATCGCCTCGATGACCACGATCGTGTCGCCCTCGGCGACCTCCTGGCCCTCCTCGACGACGACCTTGACCACGGTGCCCTGCATCGGGGATGCGACGGCGTCGCCGGAGATCGCGGCGCCGGCCTTCTTGCCTCCTGCGCGCTTCGGCTTCTTCGCACCCGCGGCGCCGGCGGCGGAGCCACCGCCCAGGCCGCCCAGGCTGGCCGGGATGACGACACTGAGGCGCTTGCCGCCGACCTCGACCACGACGGTCTGGCGCTCGTCCGAGGCCTCGCCCTCGGTGTCGTTCGTACCCTGGTACGGCGAGATGGTGTTGTTGAAGTCGGTCTCGATCCACGTCGTGTAGACGTCGAAGGAGCCCTCGCCGGTCGGGTTGGAGGCGCCGACCCAGGCGGGGTCGTTGACGATGACCTCGTCGAAGGTGAGCGCGGTCGGCATGCCGTCGACCTCGAACTCCGCGATGGCGCGGCGCGAGCGCTCGATCGCCTGGGTGCGGTCGCGGCCGGTGACGATCAGCTTGGCGATCAGCGAGTCGAAGGCGCCCGGGATGGTCTCGCCGACCTCGTAGCCGCCGTCGACGCGGATGCCCGGGCCCTGCGGCGGGTTCCACTTGGTCAGCGTGCCCGGCGCCGGCATGAAGTTGTTGCCGCCGTCCTCGGCGTTGATGCGGTACTCGATCGAGTGGCCCTTGATCTCCGGGTCGCCGTAGCCGAGCTCCTCGCCCGCGGCGATGCGGAACATCTCGCGGACCAGGTCGATGCCGGTGACCTCCTCGGAGACGCAGTGCTCGACCTGGAGGCGGGTGTTGACCTCGAGGAAGGAGATGGTTCCGTCCGCTGCGACCAGGAACTCACAGGTGCCGGCGCCGACGTAGCCGGCCTCGCGCAGGATCGCCTTCGAGGACTCGTAGAGGCGGGCGACCTGCTCCTCGCTGAGGAACGGGGCCGGCGCCTCCTCGACCAGCTTCTGGTGGCGACGCTGGAGCGAGCAGTCGCGGGTGGAGACGACCACGACGTTGCCGTGGCTGTCGGCGAGGCACTGGGTCTCGACGTGGCGCGGCTTGTCGAGGAACTTCTCGACCAGGCACTCGCCGCGGCCGAAGGCGGAGACCGCCTCGCGGGTGGCGGACTCGAACAGCTCCGGGATCTCCTCGAGCGTACGGGCGACCTTGAGGCCGCGACCGCCGCCGCCGAAGACCGCCTTGATGGCGACCGGCAGGCCGAACTCCTGGGCGAAGGCGACGATCTCGTCGGCGTCCTTGACGGCGTCCTTGAGGCCCGGTGCGAGCGGGGCGCCGGCCTGGAGGGCGATCTGCTTGGCCTTCGCCTTGTCGCCGAGCGCGTCGATCGCCGCGGGGGAGGGGCCGATCCAGATCAGCCCGGCGTCGAGGACCGCCTGGGCGAACTGGGCGTTCTCGGCGAGGAAGCCGTAGCCGGGGTGGACCGAATCCGCACCGGAGTCGGCGGCCGCCTTCAGGATCTTCTCGATCGAGAGGTAGGAGTCGGCCGGGGTCGCACCATCGAGGGAGTACGCCTCGTCGGCAAGGCGGACGAACAGGGCGTCGCGGTCCGGCTCGGCGTAGACGGCGACGGAGCCGATGCCCGCGTCCTTGCACGCCCGGATCACACGTACGGCGATCTCTCCGCGGTTGGCGATCAGCACCTTGGCCAGCGGCTTGCTCAACGTCACTCCTCGATCAGCTCCGACGCCCTCATGGACGATCGGGCCGACTGTACCGGCGAATCGGCCCCTCCGGGTGTGACGGCCGTTACGTCCGTGTCCCTCGTTCGCGCTGCCGCTCGCTTCGTCGCCTGGCGCTTCGCGCCGGGTCCTCGCTCGCGGCCAGCGCCAGAACTCGTCCCTCGTTCGCGCTGCCGCTCGCTTCGTCGCCTAGGCTTGCGGCCGTGTCGAGGTGGAGAAGGATCGCGGGCGAGGCGACGCGGTTCATGGCCGTCGGTGCCATCTCCACCGCGGTGGCGGTGTTGCTCTACAACTGGCTGGCCTACGAGCCGCAGCACATCTGGTCGCCGCTCTACCGGCACATCACCTGGTCCTACATCGTCTCGCACGCCGTCGGCATGCTCGTCTCCTACGAGCTCTCCCGGCGCTGGACGTTCAAGGATCGCGCCGATCGCAAGCCGGGCGAGGGCTTCATCTCGTACGCGATCATCAACATCATCACGATGGTGACGATCCCGGTCGGCTGCCTCTGGGTGAGCCGGCACTGGCTCGGCTACACCAGCGGCCTGGCCGACAACATCTCCGGCAACGTCGTGGGCCTGCTGGTCTCGCAGGTGGCGCGGTTCTACCTGTTCCGGCGCTTCGTCTTCAAGCGGCCCATCCACTACACCGAGGTGTACGACGACCCGCACGCCCTCGCCGGGGCGGAGGTCGGCGTCAGTACGCCGACCGCGTCGTCGGATGAGCGTCGGGGCGGGTCCACAGCGTCGTCCACGAATGACCCAGTGCGCTGACCAGCTCGCGCACCAGCGGCAGACTCACCCCCACCACGTTGTGGTGGTCCCCCTCGATGCCGGTGACGAACGCGCCGCCGAGACCGTCGACGGTGAAGGCGCCGGCCACCTGGAGCGGCTCACCGGTCGCGACGTACGCCGCGATCTCCTCATCGGAGACGTCGGCGAAGCGGACGGTGGTCGTCGCGAAGGCGCTCTCCTCGCGACCGCTCGCCGTGTCGATGAGGGCATGGCCGCTGACCAGCACGCCGCTGCGCCCGCGCATGTCGTGCCAGCGGCGCACGGCCTCCTCGGCGGTGTGCGGCTTGCCGAGCGCTCGGTCCTGGTAGCCGGGGGCGTCGAGCTCGAGCACCGAGTCGCAGCCGAGGACGAGGGCACCCGACGGCACCTCGGCGCGGCCCGCGACGGCGCGAGCCTTCAACTGGGCCAGGCCGAGCGCGAGCTCGCGCGGCGCGAGCCCGTCGAGCTGGCTCTCGTCGACCCCACTGACGATCACCACCGGCTCGACCCCGGCGTTGCGGAGGGTCTGCAGGCGGGCGGGGGACTGCGAGGCCAGCACGAGCGTGGTCATGGCGACCAGTCTTCCAGGTGACCGCCTCAGCAGTGGCTCCGGGCGATCGCGTAGCGCTTGTCGGTGCTGACCCTGCCGTCGGCCTTGCGGACCTCCTGGCCGGGCCGGGCCCACCAGGTCTCGCGGTAGGTCACCAGGCAGCCGTCCTTCCTCGGCTTCACCACGGCGCCCTGGTCCTGGCACCCCGTGTAGGACGGACTCAGCAGCCTGCCGTCCTGCCAGACGTTCGCGCACAGCGGTACGTCGGTGAGGGCCGGCGCCGGCCCACCGCTCGGCTCCTCGCTCTGCGTGGGGCTCGGGCTGGGTGTGGGCGCCGCACTCGAGGCCGGTGCGAACGGATTCGCCGAGCTCGCTGTCGCGCTGTTGGCGTGCGTCAGCACGACCACGATCGGCAGCGCGATCAGCAGGGCGATCGCCACCGCCCACGCGGCGTACCAGCGCACGTTCGACATGGCGGGCACGCTAGAGCCCTTCGGCCCCTCGGGCACCGGTGTGGCACCGGAGTTCACGCAGTGTTCGCCCGGGTGCCGATGGCCCCTAGGATCGGCGCGAGCGCCCGTAGCCCAACGGTAGAGGCATGCGGTTTAGGTCCGTACCAGTGTGAGTTCGAATCTCACCGGGCGCACTCGAAGTGCAGGACCGTCGGGAA
The DNA here is from genome assembly GCF_055391535.1 of Nocardioides sp. JCM 18998. Classification (NCBI taxonomy): domain Bacteria; kingdom Bacillati; phylum Actinomycetota; class Actinomycetes; order Propionibacteriales; family Nocardioidaceae; genus Nocardioides; species Nocardioides sp. JCM 18998. The sequence continues at coordinate 360,182 of NZ_AP043886.1, read as the reverse complement.
CGGGTCGTAGAAGTGGTGCAGCAGGCCGCGCCACTCCTGGTAGTCCGCCGAGGTGCGGAAGCCCTCCTCGTGCGCCTCGACGGAGTCCCACTCCGCCAGCAGCAGGTACGTCGACGGCTGCTCGACGCAGCGCGAGACCTCGGCCCGCCGGCAGCCCGGCTGGCGGCGGATGATCGGGAGCGCCTGCGTCATCGCCGCCTCGAAGGCGGCCTCCTGGCCGGGGCGTACGGGCAGCACGGCGTGCTCGAGGATCACCGGGTCAGGCGTCGAGCTTGAGGTCGCGGCGCAGCTTGGCGACGTGACCCGTGGCCTTGACGTTGTACTGGGCGAGCTCGACCTTGCCGGTCTCGTCGATGACGAACGTGGAGCGGATGACGCCCTCGACGACCTTGCCGTACAGCTTCTTCTCGCCGAACGCGCCGTAGGTCTGCATCACCGTGCGGTCGGCGTCGGAGAGCAGCCGGATGGTGAGGCCGTCGCGCTCGCGGAACTTCGCCAGCTTCTCCGGCTTGTCCGGCGAGATGCCGACGACCTCGTAGCCGGCCGCCTGGAGCGAGGCGAGCGAGTCGGTGAAGTCGCAGGCCTGCTTGGTGCAGCCCGGCGTCATCGCGGCGGGGTAGAAGTAGACGATCACCTTGCGCCCGCGCAGCTCGTCGAGGGAGACCATCGCGCCGGTGTCGTCGGCGAGGCTGAAGTCGGGGGCGGTGTCACCTGCGGCAAGACGGCTCATAGGCGCAAACCTACCGGTCCGATATCTTGGGTCGCATGGCCAAGGCAGACAGCAACGCCGCTCTCGAGCGCGAGATCGAGCAGACGCGCGAGCGTCTCTCCGACACGATCGATCAACTCGTGTACCGCGCGAGCCCGAAGACGATCGCCTCGCGGCAGGCGGCGGCGGTGAAGGCGGTCTACGTCGACCCGACGACCGGCCAGCCCAAGACCGCGAACATCGGCAAGACGGTGGGCGGCGTCGTCGTCACGATCGTCCTCTTCGTCGCCCTGCGGAAGCTCTCGAACCGCTCGTGACCTCCAGCAAGACGCCGATCAAGATGCTCCACGACCGGATCCTCGTGGAGCTCGACCGGGAGGCGGGGGAGCGTCGCTCCACCGGCGGCATCGTCATCCCGGCGACCGCCGCGATGGGCGCGCGCCGGCTCTCCTGGTCGCGCGTGGTCGCCGTCGGCCCGCACGCGCGCGCCGTCGAGATCGGCGACCGGGTCCTGTTCGACGCCGAGGACAAGTCCGAGGTCGAGGTGTCCGGCGAGCTCTACATCGTGATGCGCGAGCGCGACGTCCACGCCGTCGCGGCCAAGCGGGTGTCGGCCGAGTCGACCGGTCTCTACCTGTAGCGATCCGGCCGTACGGTGCTAGCGAAGAGCTCCGTACGCCCGCTGCGGGCGCAGTCGCAGCACGACCCGCTGATCGGCGACCATCGAGCGTCTGTAGTCCTCCCAGTCGGGGTGCTCCTTGCCCGAGATCGCCGTGTAGACGGTGACCAGCTCGTCGACGGTGGCGTCATGCGGGTCCTGCGCCACGGGCGACAGGTCGGCGTCGCACTCCAGCACGACGTACGACCAGAAGTCCGGCCCGTTGACGTGCAGCGCGGCCCACGGCGTACGGACGAGGTTGTGGTACTTCGCCCGGGTCGCGGTGATCGAGACGCGGAGCAGCCCGTCGTCGCCGAGGGTGTGGACGACGTTGGACAGCTGCGGCCGGCCGTCGCGCTTGATCGTGGTGAGCGTGGACTGGTTGCGGTCACGCGCGACCGCGAGCGCCTCGTGGATCTCCATGGTCCCAGCATGCCCGTCGGGTGGACGGACGCGGTCGGAGCTGCTGCGGCGCATCGGAGAAATAGCGCTTCTGGATCGAGGAAGTGCGGCTGGCGGTCGACGCCGCGGCATCTCGACGAAACCCGGCCGTAACATCCGTCGATCAGCATCGGCGTCGGGTCGGCCGCGTCCCCACGCAAAACATCGAGCGAATAGATGCTCAACGCGAAGATTATCTGTTGGACAAGGGGAGGCGGCGCGCCCAAGGTGAGACCCAACGGCCACTGATGTGATGGCTGCCACAGGTACCAGGAGGAGTCGTGTCCGTGAACCATGCGCCCCATGAGGCGACGTCCGGCGTCGGGAAGGCTGTCGAGCTGACCCGGAGCCTCGGCCGGCTCGACCTCATCTTCTTCACCGTCGGTGCGACGTTCGCGATCGACAGCATCGCCCAGATCGCCGCAGCGGGCGGCGCCGAGTCCTTCACCTGGGGCATCATCATCGCGGCGACGTTCCTGGTGCCGTACGCGTTCATCACCGCCGAGCTCGGCAGCACGTTCTCCCAGGAGGGCGGGCCGTACTTCTGGGTGAAGCTCGCCTTCGGCCGGCTCGCCGCCGCGATCTCGACGATGCTGTGGTGGATCACGAACCCGGTCTGGCTCGGCGGCTCGCTGGTCTTCCTCGCCACGGCCACCTGGGACGGCTTCATCAGCCCGCTGAGGTCGGGCTCGTTCGGCGACTACACCTTCAAGATCGTCTTCATCTGGCTCGGGATCCTGGCGGCGGTCGTCAGCATCCGGCTGGGCAAGTACTTCCTCAACGTCGGCACGATCATCAAGCTCTCCCTGGTGGCCTTCTTCCTGCTCACCGTGGTGATCTACGGGGCGCAGCACGGCGTGCACGGGTACGCGTTCGGCGACTACGCGCCGTCGTGGGCCGGCTTCCTCGCCGTGACGCCGGTGCTGCTGTTCGCGGTGTCCGGCTACGAGGCGGAGAGTGGCGCCGCCGAGGAGATGCGCGACCCGCAGCGCGACGTGCCGATCTCGGTGGCCACCTCCGGCACGATCGCCACGTTCTCCTACCTGGTCCCGATCCTCGCGATGCTCGTGGTCCTGCCGGCCAGCCAGATCACCGGCGCCGGCGGGTTCATGGACTCCGTCGACACGGTCTTCTCGGTGTACGGCGGCGCGCAGGGCACGATGCTGAAGATCGTGGCGCTGCTGTTCATCTTCACGCTCCTGCACCAGGGCGCCGCCTGGATGATCGGCTCGGACCGGGTCCAGGCGATCGCCGGCGTCGACGGATCGTTCCCGAAGTTCTTCGGCACGTTCCACCCGAAGCTCGAGACGCCTGTCCGGGTCAACCTGCTCTCGGGTGTCGTGGCGACGGTGTTCTGCATCCTCGCGACCCAGATCGTCTCCGGCAGCGCGGCCGCCATCTTCGGTGTCGTGCTGACGATCGCGATCACGACGCTGCTGCTCAGCTACCTGATCATCCTGCCGTCGGTCGCGATGCTCCGCCGTACGCAGCCCGACGTGGTGCGACCGTTCCGGGTCCCCGGCGGCCGGGTCGGCATGACGATCTGCGTCGGCCTGACCACGCTGTGGGTCGCGTTCGGCTCGTTCGTCGCCGTCTTCCCGGGCGTGCTCGAGAAGGTCTTCGGCGTCGACTACGACTTCGAGGGCACGTGGAGCGTCTCCCGCACCACCTTCGAGGTCTTCACCATCGGGACGCTCGCCGTGGTCATGCTGATCGCCGTGGGCGGCTACGCGTGGCGCCGTCTCCGGGGCGACGACGTCGACGCCGTCGTGATCGCCGCGGAGCCGGAGCACGTGGGCTGAGAACGGACCGCCACCTCGCTGCACAGCACGCCCGCGACCTCAGGGTCGCGGGCGTGCTGTCGTGTGAAGGGCGTGGAGGCGCTGCGGGCGGCCCGGGGACGCGGACGCTTGGGTGGCACTGCGCAGGCACCGGGCTACCTCCGGGCGCAACCGCTGGGAACAACAGCCGGCACAACGACGAACGGGCTGCCACCGGGATCGGATCCCGGTGGCAGCCCGTTGCGGCTGTGGCGCCTCGTCAGGCCCCGTGCTCGGCCCCGTGCTCGGCGTCGTAGGCCAGGTAGCTGCGCTGGGTGTTGATGTGGTCGGCGACGTACTTCGCGTCGTGCCACACGCCCCAGATGAAGCTCGAGCCGCGGCGCGACAGCCACGGCAGGCCGAGGAAGTAGACGCCCGGCTCGGCGGAGACGCCGCGACGCTGGACCGGCTTGCCGCGCTCGTCGAAGGCGTCGACCTGGAGCCAGCCGTAGTCGGTGGTGTAGCCGGTCGCCCAAATGATGGTGCCGACGCCCGCCGCGGCCAGGTCGAGCTCCAGCAGCGGGTCCGTCGCGGCCTTCGGCATCGGACCGAGCAGGTGCGCCTCGGGCTCCTCGGGGAGGTGCAGACCGTTGCGCTCGACGTACTCGTCGGCGGCCTGGAGCAGCGCGAGGTGGTTGGCGTCGCCCGCGGCGATGTTCTTCTCGAGATCGCTCGCGAAGCGCAGCACCCCGTCGGCATACGACGCGGTGAGGCCGACCAGGCCGATGCCGCTGGCGGCGAGCCCGCGGAAGTCGACGGTGTGGCCGCCGTGGGCGCCGCTGACGGCGATGGTGACGTGCTCGGCCCCGGCCGGCGGCGTCTCCATGTCCCACAGGCCCAGCACCCCGAGCCACCAGCAGAAGTCGCGGCCGCGGTACTGCCGCGGAGGCCGGTCGTGCGCTCCGACGGAGAGGTAGACATCGCGACCGGATCGGCGCAGCTCGTCGGCGATCTGCACGCCCGAGGAGCCCGCGCCGACCACGACCACGGCACCGTCGGGGAGTTGGGCGGGGTTGCGGTAGGCGTTCGAGTGCATCTGCAGCACGCCGGCATCGGCGGGAACGATCGGCGGGAAGACGGGGGTCTGGAACGGGCCGGTCGCCGCGACGACGAAGCGCGCCTCGATGGTGCCCTCCGACGTCTCCGCCATGAAGCCCGGTCGGCCGGCGTTCCTGCGGACCGAGGTGACCTCCACGCCGCACCGGATCGGTGAGCCGTTCTTCTCCGCGTAGGCGCTGAAGTAGTCGGCGACCTGGTCCTTGCTGGCGAAGGCGTCGGGGGCGACGTCGGGGAACTCGAGTCCCGGGAAGCGGTCGTGCCAGGCGGGGCCGTTGGCCACCAGGGAGTCCCAGCGCTCGGAGCGCCACCGCTCGGCGATGCGCCCGCGCTCCAGCACGACGTGCGGCACGCCGCTGGCGCCCAGGTGCTCGCTCATCGCGACGCCGGCTTGGCCGCCGCCGACGACGAGCACCTCCACCTCTTGACTCGACATCCTTACCTCCACTTGCAGGGCGAAATGCTGCGACGCGGCATCGATCCGCCGTCCCAGGAATCCTCTGGCTCGACCAACGACCTGTCCAACAGATGTTCTTGGTGATCTGGTTCGGCTTGATCGATGAAGCGCTAGGGTTGCTGGGCATCGGCCGCGTCGAGGCGACGCCGGCCCGGTGCCGGATCGGTACACGTGTCGATGAGGAGACGTCATGGCTCAGTACACCCTCAGGCAGCTGGAGTACTTCGTTGCCGTCGCCGAGGCGGGCAGCGTCACCGCCGCAGCCCAGGCGATCCCGCTCTCGCAGTCGGCGCTGTCGACCGCCCTCGTCGAGCTCGAGCGAGCGCTCGACGTCCAGCTGCTGCTGCGCCACCACGCCCGGGGTGTCTCCCTCACGCCGGCCGGCGAGCAGCTGCTCACCGCGAGCCGGCAGCTCCTGCGGCACGCCACCGAGCTGGCCGACGAGGCCCGCGGCCTCGGCAACGAGGTGGGCGGGACCCTGCACCTCGCCTGCTTCGGCGTGCTGGCGCCGTACGTGCTGCCCGAGCTGCTCGCCGAGGCCTCGACCCGGCTGCCGATGCTGGCCGTGAACACCAGCGAGGTCGACCTCGCCGAGCTGGTGGAGGGGATCACCACCGGTAGGTTCGAGCTCGGGATCGGCTACGACATCACCGCCGACCCCCGGCTGGAGACGGTCCCGCTGTACACGCTCAAGCCGTACGTTCTGCTCCCGCAGGGCCACCGGCTGGCGAAGCGTCGCAAGGTCAGGCTCGAGGAGCTCGCCGACGAGCCGCTCGCCCTGCTCGATCTCCCGCACAGCCGGGAGTACTTCGCCGAGGTCTTCGCCTCGGTCGGCCTGGCGCCGAGCATCCGGTTCCGCTCCACCAGCGCCGAGACCTGCCGGGCCCTGGTGGCGCGAGGACTCGGCTACACCGTGCTCAACGCGCGCCCGCGCAGCGGCGCCGGCCCCGATGGTCACGGGGTGGTCGCGGTGGACATCGACCACCCCGCCCCAGCACTCGATGTCGTGCTGATCCGAGCCGCCGGCGTGCGGCCGACCCGGCGCATGTCGGCGGTGCAGGAGATGCTCGATCAGCTGCGCTCCGAAGGATCGATTGAGTCGATGTTCGGCGCCGGTTAGATCGTCTCGACAGGAGGGCCGCCGCCTCCTTACGCTTCTGGGGCAGCGAGGCGAACGCCGACGACGGGCACCGTCCGGCGACCTCGCGACCAGCAGCGAACGCGCCCCGTGCGGCGCGTGCCTCAGCGATGTTGAAGGGCAATCTGATGAGTGACGAATCGACCGCCAGCCGGTACGACATCCTGTTCGAGCCGGTCCAGATCGGCCCGCTGACCACGAAGAACCGCTTCTACCAGGTGCCGCACTGCAACGGCATGGGCTATCGAGACCCGAGCGCCCAGGCCGCGATGCGCAAGATCAAGGCCGAGGGCGGCTGGTCGGTGGTGTGCACCGAGCAGGTCGAGATCCACGCCACCTCCGACATCGCGCCGTTCATCGAGCTGCGGATCTGGGACGACCAGGACCTGCCCGCCCTGAAGCGGATCGCCGACGCCATCCACGAGGGCGGTGGCCTGGCGGGCATCGAGCTGGCCCACAACGGCATGAACGCACCGAACCAGCTCAGCCGCGAGACCCCGATGGGCCCCGGCCACCTGCCGGTAGCGCCCGACACCATCGCGCCGATCCAGGCCCGCGCGATGACGAAGCAGGACATCGACGACCTGCGTCGCTGGCACCGCAACGCGGTGCGGCGCTCGCTCGAGGCCGGCTACGACGTCATCTACGTCTACGGGGCACACGGCTACAGCGGTGTCCACCACTTCCTCTCCCGGCGCTACAACCAGCGCACGGACGAGTACGGCGGGTCCCTGCTCAACCGGATGCGACTGCTGCGCGAGCTGCTCGAGGACACCCTCGACGAGGTCGCCGGCCGTGCCGCGGTGGCCTGCCGGATCACCGTCGAGGAGGAGATCGAGAACGGCATCACCCGCGATGACATCGAGGGCGTGCTGCGCGAGCTCGGCGAGCTGCCGGACCTGTGGGACTTCGCGATGGGCAGCTGGGAGGGCGACTCGGTCACCTCGCGGTTCGGGCCGGAGGGCCGACAGGAGGAGTTCGTCGCGGGGCTGAAGAAGCTCACCACCAAGCCGGTCGTCGGCGTCGGCAGGTTCACCTCGCCCGACGCGATGGTGCGTCAGATCAAGGCCGGCATCCTGGACCTGATCGGCGCCGCGCGCCCCTCCATCGCCGACCCGTTCCTGCCGAACAAGATCCGCGACGGTCGCCTCAACCTGATCCGGGAGTGCATCGGCTGCAACATCTGCGTCTCCGGCGACCTGACCATGTCCCCGATCCGCTGCACGCAGAACCCGAGCATGGGCGAGGAGTGGCGGCGCGGCTGGCACCCCGAGCACATCCGGGCCAAGGAGAGCGACACCCGGGTGCTGGTGGTCGGCTCCGGCCCCTCCGGGCTCGAGGCCGCCCGCGCCCTGGGCGTGCGCGGCTATGACGTGGTGCTGGCCGAGGCCGGTCGCGACCTCGGCGGCCGGGTCAGGCAGGAGTCGGCGCTGCCCGGTCTCTCGGCGTGGGGTCGGGTCGTGGAGTACCGCGAGGCGGTGCTGGCCGAGCTGCCCAACGTGGAGATCTACCGGGAGAGCCCGATGAGCGGCGAGGACATCGTCGAGTTCGGGTTCGAGCACGTCCTGGTCGCGACCGGGTCCACGTGGCGTACCGATGGCGTGGCGCGCTTCCACACCACCGCCCTCCCCATCGCCGAAGGGGCCCAGGTCCTCGGCCCCGACGACCTGTTCGCCGGCAGGATGCCCGAGGGCAGGAAGGTCGTCGTCTACGACGACGACCACTACTACATGGGCGGCGTCGTCGCCGAGTTGCTCGCGCAGCGCGGCTACGAGGTCTCGATCGTCACGCCGACCTCGCAGGTCTCGTCGTGGACGAACAACACCTTCGAGGTCAACCGGATCCAGCGCCGGCTCATCGAGAACGGGATCACCCGGGTGACCGACCACGCCGTGACCCAGGTGATGCCGGGTGGCGTGAAGGTCCGCGACGTCTACGCCGGCCAGGAGCGGGATCTGGAGTGCGACGCCGTGGTCATGGTCACCGCGCGCCTGCCGCGCGAGGAGCTCTACCTCGACCTGGTCGCGCGACGCGACGGTGGGGAGCTTCAGTCGGTGCGCGGCATCGGCGACGCCTGGGCACCGGGCACGATCGCCGCAGCGGTGTGGAGCGGGCGGCGGGCTGCCGAGGAGTTCGACGCCACGCTGCCCTCCAACGACGAGGTGCCGTTCCGCCGGGAGGTCACCGGCCTCGCCCCGCTCCCGCTCCTCCTGTCCTGACCCACCTCTCGACCCTGACCGAAGGAAGACCCGACATGACGAAGACCGCCGCCGAGTGGCGCGCTCTCGCGGCCGCGATCGTGCCGCGCGACCAGCTCTGGATCGACGGCGGCTTCGTCGCCAGCGCCTCCGGTGGCCGCGCCGCGACGATCAACCCGGCGACCGGCGACGTCCTGGCCGAGGTCGCCGAGGCCGACGCGACCGATGTCGACCGGGCGGTCGCCTCCGCCCGGCGCGCCTTCGAGGACGGCCGCTGGAGCCGACGGGCCCCGGGTGAGCGCAAGGCCGTGCTCCTGCGGCTCGCCGGCCTCATCCGTACGCACGCCGACGAGCTCGCGCTGCTCGACTCGCTCGACGCCGGCAAGCGGATCGCCGACACCTCGACGATCGACGCTCCCGGCACCGCCGCGATCCTGCAGTGGTACGCCGAGGCCATCGACAAGCTGTACGGCGAGGTCGCCCCGACGGCACCCGGGCAGCTCGCCATCGTGACCCGCGAGCCCGTCGGCGTGGTCGCCGCCGTGGTGCCGTGGAACTACCCGCTCGAGACGGCGATGTGGAAGCTCGCGCCCGCGCTCGCCTCGGGCAACTCGGTGGTCCTCAAGCCGTCCGAGGAGTCACCGCTCTCGGTCCTGCGGCTCGCCGAGCTCGCCGGCGAGGCGGGACTGCCCGACGGCGTGCTCAACGTCGTCCCCGGCGCCGGCGAGGTCGCCGGACGGGCGCTCGGCCTCCACGCCGACGTCGACGCGCTCGCCTTCACCGGTTCGACGACCGTCGGCAAGCTGTTCCTGCAGTACAGCGGCCAGTCCAACATGAAGTCGGTCTGGCTCGAGTGCGGCGGCAAGAGCGCCAACGTGGTCCTCTCCGGTGTGGCCGACCTGGACGCCGTCGCCGACGGCGTCTGCGCCGGCATCTTCTACAACCAGGGCCAGGTCTGCTCGGCCAACTCCCGCCTCGTCGTCGAGCGCTCGGTCAAGGACCGGCTGCTGGAGAAGGTCCTGGAGCGGGCGAGCCGGATCGCCCCGGGCGACCCGCTCGACCCGGCCACGACGATGGGCCCGATGGTCAGCGAGGCCCACGCCCAGCGGGTCCGCCACTACATCGACATCGCCGGCCGCGAGGGCCGCATCGTCCTCGGCGGCCCGACCGTCGAGGGAGCGCCGACAGCGGCGTACGTCCCGCCGACCATCGTCGAGGGCATCACCGGCTCCGCGACGCTGGCCCGTGAAGAGGTCTTCGGGCCCGTGCTCGCGGTCATCGAGGTCGACTCCGAGGAGGAGGCGATCGCGGTGGCCAACGACTCGATCTACGGCCTGGCCGCCTCGGTGTGGACCGACGACCTGCGACAGGCGCACCGCGCCGCCGCCGCGCTCCGCGCCGGCACCGTCTCGGTCAACACCGTCGACGCGCTCGACGTGTCGACGCCCTTCGGCGGCTTCAAGCAGTCGGGCTTCGGTCGCGATCTGTCGCTGCACGCCCTGTTGAACTACACGGCGCTGAAGACCACCTGGTTCAACAACGCCTGACGACCCGGACTCCTCCACCCGGCTCGCGCCGGACCACCAGCAGAAAGCAGGAATGAGATGACCACCTCGAACGTCCCGGCGCCGATCGTCGCGGGTGGACACACCCGGATCCGTCCGTTCAACACCAGCGTCACCTACCCCGAGCAGAACCTCGACAACGACCTGTGCCAGGCCGTCGTGGCCGGCAACACGGTCTACGTTCGGGGCCAGATCGGGCAGGACCTCGACACCAGTGAGTCCGTCGGCATCGGCGACGTCGAGGCGCAGACCGAGCGAGCGATGAGCAACATCAAGATGCTGCTGGAGGAGTCCGGCGCCGCGATGGAGCACCTGGTCAAGCTGACGATCTACATCGTCGACCCGCGCTACCGCGAGACCGTCTACCGGACCATCGGGCGCTGGACCAAGGGCGTGCACCCGATCTCGACCGGGCTCGTCGTCTCGGCCCTCGCCCGGCCCGAGTGGCTCGTCGAGGTGGACGCGATCGCCGTGATCCCGGAGCAGGCCAAGTGACCTTCTCCGTGCTCGGGACCGACGGCAGCGGAGCCGTCGGCATCGCCGTCACCTCGTCCAGCCCGGCCGTCGCGGCACGCTGCATCCACCTGCGCGCGGGCGTCGGTGGAGCGTCCTCGCAGAACGTCACCGATCCGCGTCTCGGCACCGCGCTGCTGGACGCACTCGAGACCGGCGTCGGCGCTCGCGCCGCGATCGACCGCGTCGTCGAGGGCCGCGCGCTCATCGAGCACCGGCAGCTGACGGTCCTCGGGCTCGACGGCACCGGCGCGGCGTACTCCGGGGAGAGGGCGCTCGGCGTGCACCACCAGCGCGTCGGGGCCGGTGTGGTCGCGGCGGGCAACATGCTGGCCGGCCCCGAGGTCGTCGACGCCGTCGTCGAGGCCTTCGAGGGGTCCTCGGGCGAGCTCGAGGAGCGCCTGCTGGAGGCCCTCGAGGCAGGTCTGGCCGCGGGCGGCGAGGCCGGGCCGGTCCACTCGGCCGGCCTGTCCGTGATGCGCGAGGTGCCCTGGCGCGAGACCGACCTGCGGGTCGACTGGAGCGAGGCGCCGATCGAGGAGCTGCGCGACCTGCTCGCGGTGTGGCTGCCCCAGCGCGACGACTACGTCACGCGCGGCCTCGACCCGACCGCCGCGCCCTCGTACGGCGTCCCGGGGGACGAGTGAGTCGATGAGCGTCGCCAAGGACGAGGTCGCCCGCACGGTCGGGTCGGATGCGGAGCGGCTGATCGCGCTCTCCGAGCAGCTGCACGCCCACCCCGAGACGGCGTGGGAGGAGCACCGCTCGTCCCGATGGGTCGCCGAGGCCCTGGACGAGGCGGGCTTCGCCGTCACGCCGGGCTACCTGGGGCTCGAGACGGCGTTCCTGGCGACGTACGGGTCGGGTCCGTTCCGGCTCGGTCTGTGCGCCGAGTACGACGCCCTGCCCGGCCTGGGCCACGCGTGCGGGCACAACCTGATCTCGGCGGTCGCGGTGGGTGCGGCCCGGGCGCTGGCGCCGTTGGCCGATGCCGCCGGCCTGACCATCGAGGTCTACGGCACGCCCGCGGAGGAGGGTGGGGGCGGGAAGATCGAGCTGCTGGAGCGCGGCGCCTTCGCCGGCCTGGACCTGGCGATGATGGCGCATCCCGCGCCCGTCGACGTCGCGGAGGCGGAGCCGTTCGCCGTGTCGCACTCGCACATCGCCTACCAGGGCAAGGCCGCCCACGCCGCCGCCTACCCCGAGCAGGGCGTCAACGCCGCCGACGCCTTCACCATCGCGCAGGTCGCGATCGGGCTGCTGCGCCAGCAGCTGCCGCCGACCGTACGCGTGCACGGCATCATGACGAATGGGGGAGAGGCGCCCAACGCCATCCCCGCCCGGACCGAGGGCCGCTGGTATGTGCGGGCCGACTCGCTGGCGCAGCTCGCCGAGACCGAGGAGAGGGTCTGGCGCTGCTTCGAGGCCGGAGCCCTGGCCACGGGTGCCGGCCTGGAGATCGCGCCGGAGAGCAGGCCGTACGCGGAGTTCCGCACCTACGAGCCCGCGCTGCAGGCCTACATCCACAATGCCGAGCGCCTGGGTCGCACCTTCGACCCCGGCACGCCGGCGAGGAGGATGAACCGGGCCTCGACCGACATGGGCAACGTGTCGCAGGTCGTGCCCGCGATCCATCCGTACGTGGGCATCGGGTCGCTGCCGGCGCTCAACCACCAGCCGGAGTTCGCCGCCCACTGCGTGGGCGGCGACGCGGAGAGGGCGCTGCTCGACGCGGCCACCGCACTGGCCTGGACGGCGCTCGACGTGGCGGGCGCGTCCCACCGGTGACGACGGCCGGGTTCCGCACCGAGGTGGCCGGGGTCGTCGACCGGTTGACGTACGTCGACCTGCGGATCGCGCCTGACCGCGGCGTCGATACCGTCGCGGCATGACCCGCAAGGCTCCGCGCCACGACATCGACGAGTCGCAGGCCTGCGTGTCCGAGGCGCATCACCACGCCGCCGGCGCGAAGGCCGTCGCGATCGCGCTGAAGCATGCCGTCGACGAGATGGGCGTGCGGCGCACGGCGCAGACCCTGCTCAAGCTGAACCAGGTCGACGGCTTCGACTGCCAGGGGTGCGCCTGGCCGGACCCGGACGCCGGCCACCGGCACGCGGCCGAGTTCTGCGAGAACGGCGCGAAGGCGGTCGCCGAGGAGGCGACGGTACGCCGGGTCGGGCGGGAGTTCTTCGCCGAGCACCCGGTCGCGGCGCTGTCGCAGCGCACCGACTACTGGCTCGGCCAGCAGGGTCGGATCACCGAGCCGATGGTGCTGCGCGCCGGCGCGACGCACTACGAGCCGATCGCCTGGGAGGACGCGTTCACCCTGATCGGGCGCCACCTGAACGACCTCGCGAGCCCGGACGAGGCGATCTTCTACACCTCCGGCAAGGTCTCCAACGAGGCCGCCTTCGCCTTCCAGCTCTTCGTACGCGCCTACGGCACCAACAACCTGCCGGACTGCTCCAACATGTGCCACGAGTCGACCTCGGTGGGACTGGCGGACGTGATCGGCATCGGCAAGGGCTCGGTCAGCCTGGAGGACGTCCACGCCGCCGACCTGATCCTCGTCACCGGCCAGAACCCCGGTACCAACCACCCTCGCATGCTCAGCGCGCTGGAGGAGGCCAAGGGCCGCGGCGCCAAGATCCTGGCGATCAACCCGCTGCGCGAAGCCGGCCTGGTGCGGTTCAAGAACCCCCAGAGGGTCCGCGGCGTCGTCGGCAACGGCACGGCGCTGGCCGACCTCCACCTGCCGGTGCGGCTCGGAGGAGACCTCGCCCTCTTCCAGGCGTTCGGAGCGCTGCTGCTGGAGTGGGACGCGCTCGATCACGACTTCATCGCCGCGCACACGACCGGATTCGAGGAGTGGGCGGCGGGCATCAAGAACCTGGACTGGACGGCGGTGTACGACTCCACCGGTCTGAGCCACGAGCAGATCATCGAGGCGGCGCACCTGCTGCGGGAGTCCTCGGCGACCGTGTTCTGCTGGGCGATGGGCGTGACCCAGCACCGCAACGGCGTCGCCACGGTCAAGGAGATCGCGAACGTCGCGTTCCTGCAGGGCAACATCGGCAAGCCGGGTGCGGGCCTGTGCCCGGTCCGCGGCCACTCGAACGTGCAGGGCGACCGGACGATGGGGATCTGGGAGCGCCCGTCCGCGCGGTTCCTGGACGGGCTCCAAGCGGAGTTCGGCTTCGACCCGCCGCGCGAGCACGGGTACGACGCCGTCTCGGCGGCGACGGCGCTGCTCGAGGGCCGGGCCAAGGTGTTCTTCGGCATGGGCGGCAACTTCGTCTCCGCGATGCCGGACACGCTGGTGATCGAGCAGGCGATGGCGAACGCGGACCTGACGGTCCACGTGTCGACCAAGCTCAACCGCTCGCACCTCGCCCACGGCGCCGACGCGCTGATCCTGCCCGCGCTGGGCCGCAGCGAGCGAGACCGCACCGGCGGGATCGAGCAGCGGGTCACGGTCGAGGACTCGATGAGCTCGGTGCACGCCTCCCGCGGCCCGCTCAAGCCGGCCTCGCCCCACCTCAGGTCCGAGGTCGACATCGTCTGCTCGATGGCGGAGGCCACCCTGGCCGGGCGCCGGGACGCGACCGGCGCGATCCCGTGGGCCGAGTTCCGCTCCGACTACACCGCCATCCGGCGGCGGATCGCGCGCGCCGTACCGGGGTGCGAGGGGTTCGACGTGCTCGTGGACCAACCGGGCGGGTTCGTGCTGCCGCACCCGCCGCGCGACAGCCGGACCTTCCCCAACCCCGCAGGCCGGGCCGTCTTCACCGCCACACCGCTGTCGGTGATCCGGGTGCCCGAGGGCCGGCTGCTGCTGCAGACGTTCCGTTCCCACGACCAGTTCAACACCGCGATCTACGACCTCAACGATCGCTACCGCGGCATCAAGGGCGGGCGCCGGGTGGTCTTCGTCAACCCCGAGGACATCGAGGCCCTCGGGTTCGCCGACGGCCAGATCGTGGACATCGTGAGCGAGTGGGAGGACGGCTCGACCCGCAGCGTGCCCAGCTTCCGGGTCGTCTCCTACGACCAGCCCCGTGGCTGTGCCGCCGCCTACTACCCCGAGGCCAACCCGCTGGTTCCGCTGCGGCACACAGCCGACGGCAGCAACCAGCCCGCCTACAAGTCCGTCGTGATCCGCATCGTCTCGGCGGCGGACCCCGACGCCTTCGCGAACAGCGACGCCGGCACCCTCGTCGCGCCGAACCGCGCGGCCCTCGGATCGCTCTAGCGGGAGCGCTCCGGCCGGCTCGGGCCGGCTCGGTCCGGTTGCCCCGGTCCGGTTGCCTCGGACCCGTTGCTTGCCGCCCGACGCTCCCCGCGAGACGCGTGGGAGCAGGAATACCCGTACCCCTCCGGCCGTTGAGATAGATGAAAGATCAATCAAGTGGCCTTGCCCGACGAGCTCGCCGGACGGCCCCTGGAGCGAAGGGAACGGACGGATGACGTTCGACGGCAAGGTGGCGCTGGTGACCGGTGGCGGAAGCGGACTGGGGGAGGCGATCTCCAAGGATCTCGCCACTCACGGGGTGAAGGTCGTCATCACCGACATCAATCTGGATGCGGCCACCCGCGTGGCCGACGAGATCAAGGCCACCGGCGGGGAGGCGACGCCGCTGCAGGCCGACACCTCGAAGGCCGCCGACTCGGAGCGCTCGGTGGCGTTCGCCGTCGAGACCTACGGCACCCTCAACTACGCGGTCAACAACGCCGGCATCGGCGGCAACAACGCCCCGGTGGGCGAGCTCGACGTCGCCGACTGGGACCGTGTCATCGGCATCAACCTCTCCGGCGTCACCTACGGGCTGCGCTACCAGATCCCCGAGCTTCTCAAGGCCGGTGCGGGCGAGTCCGCGATCGTGAACATGGCCTCCATCCACGGCGAGGTCGCCGCGCTCGGCAACGCCGCCTACACCGCCGCCAAGCACGGCGTGGTGGGCCTGACCAAGAACGCTGCGGCCGAGTACGGCCCGGCGGGCCTGCGGATCAACGCGGTCGGTCCGGGCTACATCGACACCCCGCTGGTCCGGGCGACGGCCGTCGACGGCGTCCGTGAGGCGCTCGTCGCGAAGCACCCGCTGGGCCGTCTCGGTCAGCCCGAGGAGGTCGCGAAGGTCGTGACCTTCCTGCTCTCCGGCGACGCCTCGTTCGTGACCGGCGCGTACTGGAAGGTCGACGGCGGCTACACCACCGTGTGATCCGCGTCTGACCGCTCCCTCGGCCCGCTGCCACTCAGGTGGTGGCGGGCCGTTCGAGCTCCGGGCCGCGCGGTTCGGACCCAGCCGCGATCATCTGCGATCATCGCCCGGTGTTCGCGGCGATCGGCTCCAACGGCTCCTGCACCTACGAGGACTTCGTGGGCGTACGGACGACCTGGGAGACCCCGCGCGCATACGGCGAGGCGTGGCTCGCCGAGTGGCGCGGGCCGGGATCCGGTCCCGCCGCGGCGTTCCTCAACGAGGTCACCTGTGCCCCGCACGAGCAGGCGGTCGCGCTCATCGCCATGATCGCCGAGCTGGCCGCGGGTGACAGCGACGCGCTCGGCGGCCTGGGGCGCGGCCCGCTCGAGGCGCTGGTCTCCCACTACGGCCACGGTGCGGACGTGATCGACGAGGTGGAGCGCTGGGCGGCTCAGCCGGCCTTCGGCCGCGTCTGCGCCAGCGTGTGCCTGGGCCGGCACGTCGATGCCGACGTGCGCGCGCGGATGGCCGCGCTCGGCGCCCAGGACCTCACGGCGCAAACCGTCTAGAGCAGGGTCTCGCCGACGAATCGGCCCGCCGCGTCCTCGAAGGCGCGGGCGTGGCGGATCATGGCGTGCCCGCCGCCCGGGATGTCGAGGAAGTCGACGGACGCGCGCCGCGAGAGACTCCGCGCGACGGCGTGCGCGTGGCTCGGCAGCGCCACGGTGTCCTCGGTGCCGTGCACGATGAGCACCCGTCGTCCGGACAGGTCGGCGTCGTCGTGCGGATAGAGCCAGGGGTTGAGGGCGACGACGGCGCGCACCGGCTTCGCGTCGCCGGCGAGGAGCGCTGCGCGACCGCCGAGGGAGTGGCCGACGAGCCCGACCGGCAGGTCGCCATGGCGGCCGGTGAGCTGGTCGATCGCCCAGCGCGCGTCATCGACCGGGGTGCGGGCGGCATCCCAGCCGCGCGCCGAGTTGAGCAGCCGGTAGACCGCCAGGCCCCGGCCCGCCGTGGCGATCCGCCGGGCGACGGGGATCATTCTGACGACCGAGAACTGGACCGGGCTGACCCTGCTCGAGAAGCGGCGCCCGGCGCCGCCGTGCAGCACGACCACCATCGCGGAGGGGGAGCGCGGCACCCGGACGGGAACGAGTCGTGCTCGGGTCTCCGCGCTCGGGCTCACGCCTTCACGATACGAGCAGAGCAAAGCGGCCCCGTCCTGTTCAGGACGGGGCCGCTTCTCGTTGGTACGCCTCCACGGACTTGAACCGTGAACCCGCTGATTAAGAGTCAGCTGCTCTGCCAATTGAGCTAGAGGCGCATCGTCTTCGCTCGCGCCAGGCGCTCGCTCCAACGACGAGAACATTACCAGCGGGCCGGGGCGGTACGAAATCGGGGCGACTCCGCGCTGGCTGTGCCGACCGGACGCCGCTCAGAGGCTCTTCTCGAAGAAGTGCCGGGCGTAGGGGTTGTCGTTGTACCGCTCGATCTCGGCGTACCTGGCGCGGCGGTACATCGCGATGGCCTCGACGAGGGAGTCGTTGGTGTCCAGTCGCACCACGTCGTGGCCGAGGCCGCCGGCGACCGTCTCCAGGTGTCGCAGGAGGCGCGAGCCCAGTCCGGCGCCGCGCCAGTCGTCGTGCACCCACATCCGCTTGATCTCGCCGTAGGTGATGTCGCCGGAGATCGTCTGCACGCCGCCGCACGCGACCGGGGCGCCGTCGCTGATCGCCACCACGAAGGCGCCGCGCGGCGGGCTCAGCAGCTCGGCGTCCTTGGTGCTCTGCGAGCCGGCGTCGAATCCGTCGGGGAAGCGCGAGTCGAGCTCGGCGAAGTACGCCGCCATCGCCTGCTGGGCCGGAAGTGACGTCGGGTCGACCGTCTCGAGGGAGACGGTCGCCGCTCGTACGAGAAGGTCAGCGGTCGCCAGTGCCTCGGCGAGCCGCGCCTGCTGGCGCGGGGTCAGCGGGTCGACCAGGAGGCGGGCACGCTCCTCGGAGCGGCGCTCCAGGTCGTCCCAGGTGGCCCGGCCGGCCGGTGTCAGGTCGACGCGTCGACGGCGGCGATCCGCGGGGTCGGGAGTGAGCGCGACCAGCGACTCGTGCTCGAGTCGCCGCAGCAGGCGACTCAGGTAGCCCGAGTCGAGGCCCAGGCGCTCGCGCAGCTCCTGCACGGTCCCGGGCTCGGCGCCGATCTCGAAGAGCAGGCGCGCCGTCCCGAGGGGGAGGCCGAGGCCGAGGAAGGAGTCCTCGAGCGCGCCGATGCGCTGGGTGTAGCTGCGGTTGAAGCGGCGGACGACGGCGGTGGCATCGGACGACATATCTCTGACTTTAGTCAGATAATGGGTGCCGGCCAACTCTGTCGGCACCCTGTTCTCAGCGATCGTTTCAGGTTGTGACGGTGTTGCTCCCAGGTAGCGGACGCAGGCTGGCGACATGACCACCGACGCAGACCCCTCTCCGCAGCGGGCGCCCGAGCCGCAGGCCGGCGCCGTTCCGCCCACCTGGCAGCCGCCGAGCGAGCAGCCACCCGTCTGGCAGCAGCCGGCCGCGCCGCGCCCCTCCTTCCGGGAGCGGACCATCAAGCTCTGGCACGCGATCGTGGTGGGCCTGGCCTGCCTGATCGTGGGTGCCGGAGTCAGCGGCGTGATCGTCGGCCACCACGGTCACGACGATCGCCGCGGGCCCGGCGACTTCCGTCAGTTCCCGGGCGGAGGCCCCGGCGGCGCGCCGGGGCAGAACTTCGGCCCCGGCCAGGGCAACGGCCAGGGCACCGCGCCGGGTACGGCTCAGGGCGGTACCGGCCAGGGCGGTACCGGCCAGGGCAGCACCGATCAGGGCAGCACCGACGAAGGCGACCCCGGCCAGACCAGCTGACGCGCGTACGAAATCAAGAAGCCCCGCTGATCTGTGATCAGCGGGGCTTCTTCGTGGGGTGGATGACGGGACTTGAACCCGCGACAACCGGCACCACAAGCCGGGGCTCTACCAACTGAGCTACACCCACCATGTGGCCCTGACCGAGGTCAGCGCAACGACCGGAACTATAGGGGAATCAGCTCTCGGTTGTGGAATCGGTGAGGCCGGTGATCGAGCCGCCGTGCTTCCCGGCGATCCCCTTCGCGGTCTCGCTGTCGATGCCGGGCAGCGGCACGAACACCGCCTCGCGGTAGTAGCGCAGCTCCTCGATCGACTCCTGGATGTCGGCGAGGGCACGGTGGTTGCCGCGCTTGGTCGGCGCTTGGAAGTACGCCCGGGGGAACCACCGACGCGACAGCTCCTTGATCGTGGAGACGTCGACGTTGCGGTAGTGCAGCCAGCCCTCGAGCGTGGGCATGTCGCGGGCGAGGAACGAGCGGTCGGTGCCGATCGTGTTCCCGGCCAGCGGCGGACGGGCGTCCTTGCCGCACTGCTCCTGGATGTAGGCGAGCACCTGCGCCTCGGCCTCGGCCAGCGTGACGCCGTGCTCGAGCTCGGGCAGGAGGGCGGAGTTCGTGTGCATCGTGCGGACGAAGTCGTCCATCTGCTCCAGCGCCGCGGCCGGAGGCTTGATCACGATGTCGATGCCCTCGCCGAGGACGTTGAGGTCGAAGTCGGTGACGAGGGCGGCGACCTCGATGAGCGCGTCGGCCTCCAGGGAGAGGCCGGTCATCTCGCAGTCGATCCAGACAAGGCGATCAGTGGTGGACACCGCAGCACCCTATCGGGCTCGGCGACGGGATCAGGACCACAGCCGACTGCCGAAGTGCGTCTGCACGACGGTGAACAGGATCACGATGTGCAGCACGATCCAGACCGGGACGACGTCGTAGACGAGCTTGGCCAGCGGATGGCCGTACGCGAAGGTCCTCAGGTTGCGTCCGGTGACCGCCCAGAAGGTCGGGATCGTCACCGCCCACGTGACCATGCACCACGGGCACAGCGCGTTGATCCGGAAGATCGTCTCGAACTGCAGCCACGTCACCATCACGATCGCGCCGGTCACGCCGACCTGCAGCGCGATCCAGTGCCACGCCTTGAGCCGGACGCCGGAGAGGCCGAGCACGCCCAGGGCGGCCACGACGGGCCAGGCCGCGATGCCGATCAGCGGATTGGGGAGGTTGCCGAAGATCGAGGCCTGCGCGGTGTTGATCACGTTCCCGCAGTTGACCACGGCGTTGACCGCGCACGAGAGGGTCGGGGTCTCGCCGCGCGCGACCTGCTGCCAGTACGAGATCTTGTCCACCGTCAGCACGCCGGCGGCGTAGAGCCCGATCACGCCGGCGATCACCAGCCAGATGTCGAGCAGGCGCCGCGAACCACCGTGCTGCGCCTCGTACGCGAGCGTTGCCGCGGTGTACGCCTCCCACTCGGCCTCGGAGGCGTCCTCGTCCGGCTCGACCGGCGGGGTCGGATCGCCGGCAGGCATCAGGCCGCGGCCTTCACGCCCGCGGCGCTGCAGACGTTGGTCGGCTTCTGGTCGGTGAGCTGGCACAGCGTCGCGGTGACGACGTTGGCCTGGCCGACGATGGCCTTGGTGATGTCGCTGTCGGGGTCGGAGAGCGCGTCGGCGATCTCCTGGTGGCTCTTGCCCTGCAGCACGCTCGGGTCGTAGCCCGCGCCCGAGGAGGTGTACTGGCCGCCGTAGTCGATGAACGGGATGCCGCCCTGCGGGTTGAGGGCCGCGACGATCTTCTGGTCAGCGGCGGACAGCGTGTCCAGCGGCTGCTGGTCGCGATCGGTCTGCTCGACGCCGGTGAACGAGAGGTAGTCGCTGGTGTAGGTGGCGCCGTGGAAGCTGAGCGTGGAGGTGTTCGGGTAGACGTCGCTCGAGGACGACGAGGTCTGGCCCAGGTCGGTGAACGTGCCGAAGCGGGACAGCGCGTTGACCACCGACCAGCGCTCGGCGGCGCAGTACGGGCAGAACTCGGCGCCGACGTACAGGACGCGGGGCTTTCCGTCGGCGGTCATCGCCGGCTGGCCGGACGTCGGCGTCGGCGAGGCGGCCGAGGTGCCCTTGCCGACCGCGTTGATCACGCTGTCGGGGACGCTGGTGAGCTCGTTGATGACGCCACTCGGCGCCGCGCCGGAGGGCGCCTTGTCGCCGCCGGCGTTGATCGCGACGACGACGACGATCGCGGCGATCACCGCGACCACGACGGCGATGCCGCCGGCCATCCTGAGCCGGGCCTTGCGCTGGGCCGCGGCCTGGCGGCGCAGCATCTCCTGACGCATCTCCTCGCGGCGCGAGACCTTCGCCTGGCTCTTGCTCTGCCCCTGGTTCTTGGGAGCGTCCTGCGGGCCGTTGTTCCCCGTGCTGGTCATGCCACGCATGCTAGAACCCCAGCATGAGCGGAGTCTGAACGAGGCGGGACTCGGGCCCCTATGCTCACGGGCGTGCACGTCG
This sequence comes from Nocardioides sp. JCM 18998, assembly GCF_055391535.1. Taxonomy (NCBI): domain Bacteria; kingdom Bacillati; phylum Actinomycetota; class Actinomycetes; order Propionibacteriales; family Nocardioidaceae; genus Nocardioides; species Nocardioides sp. JCM 18998. Next base: position 339,038 of record NZ_AP043886.1, on the reverse strand, counting down.
AGCAGGTCAAGAAGTATGTGATGTCGTCACTGGTCTGCTCGGTCCTGATGCTGCACTCGCTGGCGGTGGCGGCGCTGGGAACCCAGGTCAACGGCGCGGGCGGCTCCCGGCCGGGGCTGTTCGTGATGTCCTTGCTGCTGGGCCTGTTCGGCATCGTCCTGGTCCGGCTGATCAACCGGCTCCCGGTGCTCACGCCGTGGCTGCTGCTCGCGCCGGTCATCCCGGTCCTCGTCTACGTCCTCTACTTCCAGGTGATCCAGTGAAGGCATTCATCGCCGGCCTGCCCAAGGCCGAGCTGCACGTCCACCACGTCGGGTCGGCCTCGCCGCGGATCGTCGCCGAGCTGGCCGCGCGCCATCCCGCTGCGGGCGTGCCGGCCGACGTCGAGGCGCTGCGGGAGTTCTTCACGTTCCGCGACTTCGCCCACTTCATCGAGGTCTACCTCGCGGTGGTCGACCTCGTCCGTACGCCTGAGGACATCCGCTACCTCACCTACGAGGTCGCGCGCGAGATCGCGGAGACCCAGCACCTGCGCTACGCGGAGCTGACCTGCACCCCGCACACCTCGGTGATCCGCGGGATCGCCATCGAGGGCTACACCGAGGCGATCGAGGACGCCCGGGTGGCGGCCGAGCGCGACTTCGGGCTGGTCCTGCGCTGGATCTACGACATCCCCGGCGAGCTCGGCCTGCCCGCGGCCGACGCCACCCTCGGCTACGCCGTCGAGCACCGCACTGACGCGCTGGTCGGCTTCGGCCTCGGCGGTCCGGAGATCGGGGTGCCGCGGCCGCAGTTCGCCCCGCACTTCACCCGCGCCCGCGACGCCGGGCTGCACTGCGTCCCGCACGCGGGGGAGACGACCGGGCCGCAGACCATCCGGGACGCGCTCACCGTCCTGCACGCCGAGCGGATCGGCCACGGCACCTCGGCCGCCGCCGATCCCGCTCTGCTCGCCCATCTGGCCGAGACAGGCGTCCCGCTCGAGGTCTGCCCGTCCTCCAACGTCGCCACCCGGGCGGTCGCCCGGCTGGAGGAGCACCCGCTCGCGGCGTTCGTCGACGCCGGGGTGACGGTGACGATCAGCTCCGACGACCCGCCGATGTTCGGCACCACGCTCAACCGGGAGTACGAGATCGCCGCCGATCTGCTCGGTCTCGACGAGGCGGGCGTCGCTGAGCTGGCCCGCGCGGGCGTACGGGCGTCGTTCGCGCCGGACGACGTGAAGGCCCGGATCCTCGACGAGATCGACGCGTACGCCGGGACCGCGGATCGGGCCTAGCCCCCTCGGGCCCGCGGGCGGGTTCTCACCGCTTCCTCATCTTCGTCCCCACGGAGGAATCAGGTTCGGGGCGCAGGCTGTCGACATGGCAGCGGTGATCCCCTCGACCTCGATCCGCCCGGGCGGTGTCCCGACGTACGGGCGTCTCGCCCGTCGCGACGCACTCACCCGGACCGCCCTGGTCGCCGCACTCTGGCTGGCGCTGCTGCTGGTCGGCTACTGGTGGGCCGCGGGCGGTGGCGTGCGGGACCTGGGCGGCTCGCTCACCGACGTGCTGCTCTCGACCGGTCGGCTCAGCGGCCTGATCGGCTCGGCGCTGCTGCTGGTCCAGGTGCTGCTGATGGCCCGGGTCCCGCTGATCGAGCGGGCGTACGGGCAGGACCGGCTGGTCCGGATCCACCGGATCGTCGGCCTCACCTCCTTCGACCTGATCGTGGTCCACGTCGTGCTGATCACCTGGGGCTACGCGGCCGGCCGGCTGGGCTCCACGCCGGCGACGATCTGGGATCTGACCTGGAACTACCCGGGGATGCTGCTCGCCGTGGCCGGCACGCTGCTGCTGGTCCTGGTGGTGGCCACCTCGCTCCGGGCGGCACGACGCCGGCTGCGCTACGAGTCGTGGCACCTGCTCCACCTGTACGGCTACCTCGGCGCCGGGCTCGCGCTGCCGCACCAGCTCTGGACCGGTCAGGAGTTCCTGGCCCGGCCCCGCGCGACGGTGCTGTGGTGGACGGTGTGGGCGGTCGTGGCGGCGACGGTGCTCGTCTACCGGGTGCTGCTCCCGCTGCTGCGCAGCTGGCGCCACGGCGTCCGGGTCGCGGCACTCTTCCCGGAGGCGCCCGGGGTCGTCTCGGTGCACCTCATCGGTCGTCGGCTCGATCGGCTGCGCGCCCAACCGGGGCAGTACTTCACCTGGCGTTTCCTGGACCGCGAGGGCTGGACGCGGGCCAACCCGTTCTCGCTCTCGGCCGCCCCGGACGGGCAGACCCTGAGGATCACGGTGCAGGACGACGGCGACGGGAGTGCCTCGATCGCTGCGCTGCGACCGGGACAGCGGGTGCTGGTGGAGGGTCCGTACGGGCGGCTCACGTCGCGAGCCCGGATGCGACGCAAGGTCGTGCTGATCGGCGCCGGCGTGGGGGCGGCTCCGATCAGGGCCCTGGCCGAGGGACTGGCGTACGCGCCGGGGGAGGCGGTGCTGCTGCACCGCTATCGCACCCATCAGCTCTTCGCCGGCGAGCTCGCCCGGTTGCACGAGCGGCGGGGCCTGGCGGTGGTGGCGATGCCCGGAGCGCGACGGGAGGCGGAGTCGTGGGTGGGTGCGGGCTACGACGGCTACAGCGACGCCCAGGTGCTGCGCGGGTGGGTGCCCGACCTGGCCGAACGAGACGTGTATGTCTGTGGCCCGCCGGCCTGGACGGCGGCGGTGAGGGCGGCGGCCGAGCAGGCCGGTCTGCCGAAGGAGCAGTGGCACGAGGAGGCATTCGGATGGTGAAGGGTGTGCGTCGGATCGTCTTCGGGGCGCTGTCGACGGCGACGGTGGTGGTGCTGCTCTTCGGCTACCGCACCTCGACCGAGGGCCCGGAGAGCACCGCGACGCCGGCGGCGATCGCCCCGGCGGTGACGTCGGGCACGGGCTCGTCGGGCACGGGCTCGTCGGGCACGGGCTCCGAGAGCGCGTCGGACGGATCATCGACGGCGACGGCGACGCCGTCGACGGGGGCAGGGGCGGGGAGCACGACCACGACGGGGACGACCACCGTGACCGGTGACGAGGAGCAGACCCAGTGGGGGCCGGTCCAGGTCGAGCTGACGATCTCCAACGGCACGATCACCGACGTCGCCGTGCCGATCTATCCCAACGGCAACGGGCGCGACGCCGAGATCAACTCATACGCGCTGCCGCAGCTGGTCCAGGAGACGATCAGCGCGCAGAACGCGAGCATCGACATGGTCAGCGGTGCGACCGTGACCAGCGACGGGTACCTGCGCTCGCTGCAGAGCGCGCTCGACAAGGCGGGCCTCTGATGACGGCGGCGGTGACGTCTGCGGCGACGGCGGCGGTGACGACGGCTGCGGTGACGGGGCCGCCGATCAGGCGGTACGTCGACCACGTGATGGGGATGCCGATCAGCCTCGCCCTGCGTGGCCGGCACACCGACGACGCGGAGGCGCAGGACGCGTGGGCCGAGGCGATGGCGACCCTGCACGACGTCGACCGCGTCTTCTCCACGTATCGACCACGCTCGCACGTCTCCCGCCTCGATCGCGGCGAGATCGCGCTGACGGCCTGCCCGCCCGAGCTGCTCGAGGTGTTGGCGTTGGGGGAGCGGTGGCGCCAGGAGTCCGGCGGCGCGTTCGACGTACGCCGCCCGGACGCCGATGGCGCCTTCCACCTGGACCCCAGCGGCGTGGTGAAGGGCTGGGCGGTGGAGCGGGCCGCGCGGCCGCTGCGGCTGCTCGCCGGCACCGATTTCTGCCTCTCGGCCGGCGGGGACATGGTCTGCGTGGCCGGACCAGAGTCGGAGCCGTGGCGGATCGGGATCGAGGACCCGCTCGACCCGACCGGCGTCATCGCCACGATCCCCGTCCGGCGAGGTGCGGTCGCGACCTCGGGGCTGGCCCACCGGGGCGCGCACATCACCGATGCCCGTACGGGCCGGGTGCCGACCGCCGTCGCCTCCGTGACGGTGGTGGCCGACGACCTGGTCCGCGCCGACCTGGACGCCACCGCCGCCTTCGCACTCGACACCGACGCCGCCGCGTGGCTCGCCGCACGCGGCTCGACGGGCGTCGTGGTCTGGTCCGACGGGCGCCGCGAGGTGGTCGGCCGATAGTCCGGAACTCGTCGGCGGCGCGGTCAGGTAGTCACAGGCGCGACCGTTGGCCTCGCACAGTTGATCAGTCTAGACTGATCAACTGTGACTGATGACCAGGAGCTCGCCGAGATCGCGTCCGGGCTGACGCTGAGCGTCAGCGTGCTGCGCCGCCGGCTGCAGCAGCGACCGGTGGAGGGCGTCGACGGCAACCCGACGCTGCCCGAGCTCTCCGCCCTGGTCCGGCTCGATCGCGGAGGGCCGGCGACCAACGCCGACCTGGCGAAGATCGAGCAGATCAGCCCGCAGTCGATGAGCGTCACCCTCTCCGGGCTGGAGCGACGCGGCCTGATCGAGAGGTCCGCCGACCCCGCAGACGGGCGACGCGTGGTGCTGAGCCTCACCGGGGCCGGCCGTGCGGCGCTGGCCGCCAAGCGGGCCGTCCGGGCCGAGCAGCTGGCCGCCGCGCTGGCCGCGCTCGACGAGGCCGACCTCGTCACCCTGCGTGCCGCGGTGCCGGCGCTCCAGCGACTGGCCGCCCAACTGTGACCGCGGTCCAGGAGACGACCACGCCGGAGCGGTCGAAGAACTACCACTGGATCGCGCTGGCCAACACCACGGCCGCTGTCTTCATGAGCGCGCTCGACGGCTCGATCATCCTGATCGCGATGCCGGCGATCTTCAGCGGCATCCACCTCGACCCGCTCCAGCCGAGCAACTTCGGCTACCTGCTCTGGATGATCATGGGCTACCGCCTGGTGCAGGCGGTGCTGGTCGTGACGGTGGGCCGGCTCGGCGACCTGTTCGGCCGGGTGAAGATCTACAACGCCGGCTTCCTGGTCTTCACGATCGCCTCCGTCCTGCTCTCCTTCGACCCCTTCGACGCCCAGCGCGCGGCCGTCTGGCTGATCGGCTGGCGGGTCGTGCAGGCGCTGGGCGGCTCGATGCTGATGGCGAACTCGGCGGCGATCCTCACCGACGCCTTCCCGGCCGAGCGACGCGGCTTCGCGCTCGGCGTGAACCAGGTCGCCGGCCTGGCCGGGCAGTTCATCGGCCTCACCCTCGGTGGCCTGCTCGCCGTCTGGGACTGGCGCGCCGTCTTCTGGGTCAACGTCCCGGTCGGCATCTACGGCACCATCTGGGCGTACACGAAGCTCCGGGAGACCGCACCGGTGCGCACGGGGACGCGCCCCCGGATGGACTGGGCCGGCAACCTCACCTTCGCCGTCGGCCTCTCGGCGGTGCTGATCGGCATCACCCAGGCGCTGCACCCGTACGGCGGCCACACGATGGGGTGGACCAACCCGGCGGTGCTGGCGATGCTGATCGGCGGTCTCGTCCTGCTCGCCGCGTTCGTCGTCATCGAGAACACCGTCGCCGAGCCGATGTTCAACCTCGGCCTCTTCCGGATCCGGGCGTTCAGCGCCGGCAACATCGCCGGCCTGTCCGCCTCGATCGCGCGGGGCGGCCTGCAGTTCATCCTCATCATCTGGCTGCAGGGGGTCTGGCTGCCCCTGCACGGCTACGACTTCGATCGCACCCCGCTGTGGGCCGGCATCTTCATGGTGCCGCTCTCGATCGGCTTCCTCATCGCGGGCCCGGTCTCGGGGATGCTCTCGGACCGGCTCGGCTCGCGGGGCATCGCGACGGGCGGGATGGTGCTGTTCTCGTTGACCTTCCTCGGCCTGGCGGCCCTGCCGATCGACTTCCCGTACTGGCTGTTCGCGACCCTGATCTTCCTCAACGGCATCTCCAACGGCATGTTCGCCGCGCCCAACACCAGCTCCATCATGAGCTCGGTCCCGGCGAGCTACCGAGGGGTGGCATCGGGCATGCGCGCAACGTTCCAGAACAGCGGCACGGCGCTGTCGATCGGCGTCTTCATGTCGCTGATGATCGCCGGCCTGGCCGCCAAGCTGCCGCACACGCTGACCGGTGGACTGATCGCCAACGGCGTCTCGCCCGACGTCGCGCAGCAGGTCGGATCGCTGCCGCCGGTCTCCTCGCTCTTCGCCGCGATGCTCGGTTACAACCCGATCCAGCACCTGCTCGCGCCGACCGGCGCGCTGGATCACCTCAGCAGCGCGCAGCAGGCCGCCCTCACCGGCCACGCGTTCTTCCCCCAGCTCATCGCCGGGCCGTTCCACACCGGCCTGGTGATCGTCTTCGTGACCGGCGCCGTCCTCGGCCTGGTCTCGGCGCTCGCCTCGCTCCTGCGCGGCGGTCGCACCGTCACCCTCCCCGACTGAGAAGGAATCTCATGCCGCTCTCCACCATCGACGCCACCCCGGCGCTCGTCGTCATCGACCTGCAGGCGGGCATCGCGCCGCATGCCGCCGACTCGGTGATCGAGAACAACACCGCCCTCACCGCGGCCTTCCGCGAGGCGGGCCACACCGTGGTCCTGGTCAACGTCGTCGCCGGTGCCCCTGGCCGCACGGAGCAGAACCCGGCCGGCGGCGGGAGCACGATCCCGGTCGAGGCGACGGTGCTGATCGACGCGTTGCACCAGGCCGACTCCGACATCACCGTCAGCAAGACCACGTGGGGCGCCTTCGCCAGCACCGATCTGCACGCCCGGCTCCAGGAGCGCGGCGTCACGCAGGTCCTCGTCACCGGCGTCGCGACCTCGATCGGCGTCGAGTCGACCGCCCGCGAGGCGCACGCCCTGGGCTACGACGTCGTCGTCGTCCCGGACGCGATGGCCGACCTGACGCCGGAGGCGCACGACGCCGCGGTCACGCTGGTCTTCCCGCGGCTCGCCGAGGTCAGCACGACCGCCGAGGTCCTCGCGGCCCTCGGCGAGAGGACGCACGCCTGATGCCGCTCTCCGTCGTCGACGCCACGCCGGCCCTGCTGGTCGTCGACCTGCAGGCCGGGATCGTCGCGATGGGCGTGCCCGGAACGACCGAGGTCGTCGAGCGCTCGGCCCGGCTCGCCGCGGCCTTCCGCGAGGCCGGGCACCCGGTGGTCCTGATCAACGTCGACGCCGCGCCCGGAGGTCGCTCGGACCTCAAGCCCACCGGTGGCGCGCGGCGGCTCGATCCCGACACGCTCGGCTTCGTCCTCGAGCTCGCCCAGGACGCCGGCGACCTCGTGATCACCAAGCACACCCGCGGCGCCTTCCACGAGACGACGCTCGAGACGGAGCTCGCCGCCCGCGGCGTGACCCAGGTCTTCGTGACCGGCATCGCGACCGGCTCGGGCGCGGAGGAGACCTGCCGGGAGGCGTACGCCCGCGGTCTCAACGTGGTGTCGGTGACCGACGCGATGGCCGACCGCGACCCGGCGACCCACGAGTTCGTGGTGACCCGGGTGCTACCGAAGTTCACCGAGACGGCGACGACGGACGAGGTCCTCGCCGCCCTCTGACCCGCCGAAATCGCACGGAGGACCGTCGAGTTTGCAGGCACACCTGCAAACTCGACGGTCCTCCGTGCGATTTCGGGCTAGGCGCGGCCCTGCTCGGCGAGCAGCCGGTCGCGCAGCTCCACCAGCTCTCCGACCGCTCCGAAGAACCGCTCCGTGCTCTCCCCGACGGTGAGGTCGTCGAAGTAGAGCCCGCGCATGGCCGTACGGGCCTCGCGGTGCTCGTCGTCCGCGAGCCGGCTCGCGACCAGCGCGGTCAGGCCGTCGAGGCTCGTGGAGTCGACCACGTCGGCGACCCGGCTGATCGGGGCCTCGGCGGTGAGCCGCTCGCGGTCCTCCCAGCGGTCGGTGATGAGGATCGGCGCCTCGGTGCGCAGGTAGAGCCAGTCGAGCCCGACCGAGGAGACGTCGGTGACCATCGCGTCGCAGCGCGCGAAGACGGCGAGGATGTCGCCGCCGAGGATCGCCTCGTGCCCGGCCTCGGGGTCGTCGGCGGCGGCCTCCTCGAGGATCGCGAGGATCGCGAGGTGGCCCGCCGCGACCGTCGGGTCCTCGCTGGTGGTCACCTTCGGGTGCGGCTTGTAGACGACCCGCGTGCCCGGCACGGCGAGCAGCGAGCGCACGATCTGCGGGCCGAAGACGTCGACCGAGGTGTAGCAGTTGTAGTCCGCGTCGCCCTCCCAGGTCGGGGCGTAGAGCACCGTCGGGCGCTGCGACGCGGCCAGGATCGGCTCCGGCCGCAGGTCGAGCTGCGGCCGCCCGATCCGGACCAGCCTGGACTCGTCGAGCTCCAGCAGCGCCCCGCGATGGCGCTGCACGGCCGCCTCGCCGGCGACGAAGACGCGGTCGTACGCCTTCGCGTTGTTCGACACCATCGACATCTTGTCCGACTCGCCGTGGTTGATGTGCACGTGCATCATCCGCGCGTTCAGCAGCGCGTTGAAGTTCCGCATGCCGTTGTTGCAGTAGAGCACCACCTTGGCGTCGAGCTCGGCGAAGAGCTCGCTCAGGGTGTGGAACTCGACGGCCACGTAGACCGGCAGCTTGGTGTGCTGGCGCACGATCGCCGCGGTGTCCGGCTCGCGCAGCACGATGCCCACCGGATGGCTCTCGTCGAGCAGCTCCAGCACCGGCAGCCACTGCAGCAGCTGGTAGACCCGGGTCGGGTCGTCGGAGAAGTAGCTCAGAACGGTGGGACGAGATCCAGGCACGAGGAGCAAGAATAGACGCTGAGGGGCCCGCTCCCACGCTCGCGGCGTCGCCCGCACCGAGCGCTACAAGCAGGCCGGGGCGAGACGCTCAGCGCGGACCGAGCACCAGCGGTGGCGCCCTCGGCTGGACTCGAACCAGCAACCAACGGATTAGAAGGCCGTTGCTCTATCCATTGAGCTACGAGGGCCAGACGTGCATCATTCTGTCCCATGTGTCTCAGGTATCACATCCTGGGGCCGAAAGAGGCGAGGTGAACCCCGACGTGACGGCTTCCAACGCGGCCGACGTGGCCCTGTCGGCGCCGCGCGACAGCGACGTCGCCCCGCCGTACGTCGCCAGCAAGCCGCTGAGCTGGGCGGTCGTCACGTGGGTGCTCGAGCACGGTGGGGTCGCCACCGCGTACCAGCCGATCATCGATCTGCAGCGTGACCGGATCGTCGGGTGGGAGGCGCTGTTGCGCGCCCAGCACCCGGAGATCGGCGCGATCTCGCCGATCTCCCTTATCGAGGCAGCGGAGCGGTTCGGCCTGCTGGACCTGCTCACCCGCCGGATCATCGAGGACGCCCGGAACACGATGACGACGGTCCGCGCGCTGACCGGGGATCCGCTCAAGATCCACCTCAACCTGGAGCTCAGCCAGCTCCACGACGAGCAGCCGCTCCTTGAGTGGCTCGCCGAGCTCGAGTGGCCCGAGGGCATCGAGGTCGTCGCCGAGATCACCGAGCGCGGCGCGGACCAGTGGCTGTCGCGCTACGAGGCGGGCGCCGCCACCCTCGGCGAGGGCGGCATCTCGCTGGCGATCGACGACTGCGGATCCGGTGCCTCGCGGCTCGGCTTCATCAGCAGCCGTCCGTGGGAGGTCGTCAAGATCGACCGCCAGCTCTTCGTCGATCACGACGATCGTCGCGTCGTGGTGCTGAGCCACCTCGTCCAGCTGCTCAAGGCGCTCGGCGCGGTCAGCGTCGCGGAGGGCATCGAGACGGCCGAGCAGCTGCGCCTGGTGCGCGAGCTCGGCTTCGAGGAGGCCCAGGGGTACCTGCTGGGCATGCCGGTGCCGGGGCCGACGATGCTCGCCGGCCTCGCGCGGCACGGTCTCGCGCTGGACCTCGGCGAGTAGCCGCTGCCGGGGCCGCTCCCGGATCGGTCGCATACAGTGCGGCTCGTGGACCAGCTCTTCTGCACCACCTGCGGCCACCGTCTCGGGCCCGACGACCTGTACTGCACCGCATGCGGCGCACCGATCGCCCGCTCGGCGACGGTGGAGGCCGCCGTGCAGTCGTTCCCCGAGACGCCCGCCGAGCGGACCGCGATCCGCCCGGAGCCCGCGCAGATCCCGCTGGTGATGCCGACGCCGCACCCGAGTCACCCGCACCCCCATCCGCATCCGCGTCGCCGGTCCAGGCCCCGCGCGCGGTTCTGGGGCTGGATCGCAGCGGCCGCGATCGCCGTGGGCGCGGTCTCGTACGGCCTCGGCACGCTCGCCGAGCAGGATGCCGGTCCGGTCGCCACGCCGACCATCGGCGGATCGGACGGCGGGGCCGGCTCGCCGACGCACAAGCCGTCACCGGTGCCGAAGGTGTCCACCGACCCCCAGGCGGTCGCGCAGGCCAAGGCGCTCTACGCGCTGATCAGCCAGTCCGCCTCCGACAAGCAGAAGATCGCCGCGGCGGCCGGGCAGCTCCAGCGCTGCGACCACATCGCGCAGGCGGTCCAGACCTTCGCCGACGCCGCCGAGTCCCGTGACCGGCTCGTCGACCAGGCGGCCGGGCTCGAGGTCGGGCTCCTGCCCGGGGGCGGCGCCGCCGTCGCCGACCTCAGCGCCGCGGCCCGGGCGGCGGCCGACGCCGACCGTGCCTACGTGCAGTGGGGCGAGTCGCGCCACGTCGTCCGGGTGCGGGTGCCGCACCACGGCAAGGGCCACCACGGGCCGCGGTTCCGCGAGGCCTGTCGCGGCGGTGCGGGTCTGGAGGAGGAGGCGGTCCGGCTCAGCACGGCCTCGCACGGCGCGAAGCAGGAGACCGCCGCTGCCTGGAACCTCGTCGCGGCCCAGTTCGAGCTGCCGACGATCACCTGGACCGAGCTCTGAGCCCAGGACGTCATACGCCGGCCACCGTCGATGGGCTTGCAGCGTATGACGTCCCGCGGCTCAGAGGTGGCGGCCCATCCACGCCTCGACGTCGTCGGGCGTACGGGGCAGCGCGGCGCTCAGGTTGAGCGCGCCGTCGGCGGTGACGACGATGTCGTCCTCGATCCGGATGCCGATGCCGCGAAGCTCCTCGGGGACGAGCAGGTCGTTGTCCTGGAAGTAGAGGCCGGGCTCGACGGTCAGCACGTAGCCCTCCTCGAGCGTCGACTCCTTGCCGTAGGCAGCGGCGCCGGCCCCTGCGCAGTCGTGCACGTCCAGGCCGAGCATGTGGGAGGTGCCGTGGAGGGTCCACCGGGCGTAGGTGCGGTTCTCCTCGGAGAGCGCCTCGTCGACCGAGACCGGGAGGAGGCCGAGATCGTCGAGCCCGTGCGCCAGCACCGACATCGCCGCGTGGTGCGGGTCGCGGAAGCCCGCGCCCGGCTTCACCGCCGCGATGCCGGCCTCCTGGGCCTGCAGCACGAGGGAGTAGAGGTCGCGCTGCAGCGTCGAGTAGGTCCCCGAGACGGGCAGCGTGCGGGTGATGTCGGCGGTGTAGAGGTTGTGGCCCTCCACGCCCATGTCGAGCAGCACCATCTCACCGGGGGTGATCGGGCCGGTGTTGTCGATCCAGTGCAGCGTCGTCGCGTGTCGGCCGCCGCCCACGATCGAGTCGTAGCCGAGGTCGTTGCCCTGGGCGCGGGCGCGGCGGAAGAAGGTGCCCTCGATCCAGCGCTCGCCGTACTTCAGCGCGTCGGCCCAGTCCGCGACGCAGTCCTCGAAGCCCGCGGCGGTGATGTCGCAGGCCTCCTGGAGCTGGGCGATCTCCCACGGGTCCTTGGCCAGCCGCAGCTCGCTGGTCACCCGGGCCAGCTCGTCGTCGGCGCCCTCCTCGGTGGGGGAGACCAGGCCGTCCACGTAGGACGACACGCCGCGCAGCACCCGCGTACGGGTGCCGCCACCGAGGGCCGCCTCGAGGCCGTCGACGTGGCGCACCTCGACCCCGAGGGACTCGGTGAGCTCGCCCAGCGACGGACGGCGTCCCACCCACAGCTCGCCGTAGTGGGCGTTGCGGAAGAACTCCTCGGTGTCGCTGCCGGCGCTCGGGCGCGCGTAGAGCGCCGAGGTCCCGTCGGGCTCGATCACGAGGACGGCGTCCGAGGTCTGGTTGCCGGTGAGGTGGACGTGCGCGGTCTCCGCGCGGAAGCGGTAGTCGGTGTCGTTGGCGCGCACCTTGTAGCCGCCGGCCGGGATCACCAGCCGCTCACCGGGGAACGCCGCGGCCAGCGACGCGCGTCGCGCGGCGGCGTACGGCGCCACCGGATGTGGGGGCACGTCGAGCGCGCGCTCACCCCAGCCGCTGCTCATGAAGGCGCGCCATGCGTCGGGCACCTTGTCATCGTGCGGGCGGGTGCCGGCCGTCTCCGACAGGCCGGGCTCCTCGGGTGTCACGGTCTCGCTGCTCATGCACGTACTCGCTTCGCTGCGTGCGCGCCCGAGTCACCAGGCACGCTGCGTCGGATGGTTCGCTCGCTTCGCTCACTCACATGTCGAATGCTACGTGCTGGTACACCACGCCCGACCTGCACCGATAGGCTTCGCCGCATGGGGGTGACACCGCCGCGCAACCGCGCGTTCATGATCGTGGTCAGCGTGCTCGTCGCGCTGGCCGCGATCCCGGTGCTCATCCTCGTCGCCGTCTCCGGCGCGCCGGCCCACGTCGTGCTCGCGGTGGTGCTGGCCAGCGTGCCGGTCATCCCGCTCGTGCTCTGCTTCCTGTGGCTTGATCGCTACGAGCCCGAGCCGCGCGGCCTGCTCGCACTGGCGCTGGGCTGGGGAGCGTTCTTCGCCTGCCTCGTGGCGCTGGTCCTCGAGGGCGTCGGCGGCCTGGTCCCCGGTCTGCATGACGAGACGTCGATCGCCGTCCTGGCCCCGGTCGTCGAGGAGGCCTGCAAGGGCTTCTTCCTGGTGATGCTGCTGTGGTGGCGCCGCGACGAGCTCGACGGCATCCTCGACGGCATCGTGTACGCCGGCATGCTCGGGATCGGGTTCGCGTTCGTCGAGAACATCCTCTACCTCGCGGCCGCCTACAACGGGACCGCTGGCGTGGGCCCGGGCGGCGTGCGGGGGCTGGCGGCGACGTTCGTCGTACGGTGCCTCTTCAGCCCGTTCGCCCACCCCCTCTTCACCGCCTTCACCGGGGTCGGGGTCGGCATCGCGGTCGGCTCGCGCTCCCGGGCGGTGCGCTGGCTGGCGCCGCTGGGCGGATACGCCCTCGCGGTCCTGGCCCACGGCACCTGGAACGCGGCCACGCTCTACGGCTTCGGCGGCGTCGTCTTCGTCTACGTGATGATCATGCTCCCCGCGGTCGGCGGCCTGATCGCGATCGCGATCTGGGCGCGCCGCTCCGAGCGGCAGATGCTCGCGCTGGCCCTCGGCGACGCCGCCAGCCGCGGCCTCCTGCCGGCCACGGACATCGGCTGGGTGGTCGACCTCAGCGCCCGGCGCAGCGCCCGCGCGTACGCCCGACGGTGGGGCGGTCCCACCGGCGAGCAGGCGATGCGGGATTATCAGCAAGCAGCGATCGAGCTCGGCTTTCTGCACTCGCGGTTCTTGCGTGGCACTCCGCCACCCAACTTCGCGGCTCGCGGGCAGGAGTACGTTGCGCGAATCGGTGCGGTCCGGCCACGGATCGCCTTCCCCGGACAGGTGGTGCCCACGAGATGACAGTCGACGGTGCGTTCGACAGCGGCCAGATGGTGACGGCGCTCGTCCGGCTCCACCAGGCGCTGCAGGACATCGCACTTCCCCTCGACGTCGCGGGCGCCGAGGAGCAGCGCCGCTCCCACGCCGCGCTCGTGGACCAGCTCGAGGACTATGTCATCCCGCGGATGATGACCATCGACGCGCCGCTGCTCGCGGTCGTCGGCGGTTCCACCGGCGCCGGCAAGTCGACCCTGGTCAACTCGCTGGTGGGCCGTCGCGTGACCGCCCCCGGCCTGCTGCGCCCCACCACCCGCTCCCCGGTCCTGGTGCACAACCCGGCCGACGCCGGCTGGTTCGGCCAGGACCGGCTGCTGCCCGATCTGAAGCGCGTCGAGCACGCCACCGACGACCCCAAGGCGCTCCAGCTCGTCGCCTCGGACAACATCCCGGCCGGCCTGGCGATCCTGGACGCGCCCGACGTGGACTCGGTCGAGGAGCAGAACCGCCTCCTCGCCGCCCAGCTGCTCGCCGCGGCCGACCTGTGGATCTTCGTCACCTCGGCCGCGCGCTACGCCGACCAGGTGCCGTGGGAGTTCCTCAAGGCCGCCGCCGAGCGCTCCACCGCCGTCGCGGTCGTCCTCGACCGGACGCCCACGGACGCCGTCCAGACGGTCGCCACCCACCTGGCCCGCATGCTTGCGGCACGCGGTCTCAAGGACTCGCCGCTCTTCATCGTGCACGAGGGCCAGGTCAGCGACGACGGCCTGCTGCCCGCGGCACACGTCGCGGAGGTCCGCGGCTGGCTCGACATGCTCGCCGACGACGCCTCGGCCCGCCAGGCGGTCGTCACCCAGACCCTCGACGGGGCGGTGCGGGCGCTGACGTTCAACGTCCACCCGGTCGCCGACGCCGCCGCCCAGCAGGCCGACGCGCTGGTGCGGCTGCGCAGCGACGCGGAGTCCGCGTACGCCCGTGCCCGTACGGACATCATGGCCGCCACCGCCGACGGCACCCTGCTGCGCGGCGAGGTGCTCGCCCGCTGGCAGGAGTTCGTCGGCACCGGCGAGCTGCTGAAGTCGCTGGAGAGCCGGGTCGGCAAGCTGCGCGACCGGATGGTCGGCGCGATCAAGGGCAAGCCGCAGCAGGCCGAGCGAGTCAGCGTCGCGGTCGAGTCCGGTCTCGAGCTGCTCATCCTCGAGCACGCCGAGGCCGCCGCCGAGCGGGCCGAGGCGGCGTGGCTGCAGACCGAGGCCGGCCGCGGGCTGGTCGCCGACGCGCCCGGAGACCTCGGCCGCGCCAGCCGCGCGCTGCGCAGCAAGGCCGAGCGGGCGGTGCGCGACTGGCAGCGCGACGTCCTGGAGATGGTGCGCACGGAGGGCGAGGACAAGAAGTCGACGGCCCGCTACCTCGCGTACGGCGTCAACGGGCTCGGCGTCGCGCTGATGGTGGTCACCTTCGCCAACACCGCCGGGCTCACCGGCGCCGAGGTCGGCATCGCCGGCGGCACCGCGGTGGTCGGGCAGAAGCTGCTCGAGGCCGTCTTCGGCGACCAGGCCGTCCGCGATCTCGCCAACCGGGCCCGCAAGTCGCTGGAGCTGCGGGTCGACGGCCTGCTGGCCGAGGAGGAGGGGCGCTACACCGGCGTCCTCGACGTCCTCACCGTGGACCCGGGGGCCCCCGACCGGCTGCGACAGGCCGCCCGCGGCGTGGACGACGTGCGGTACGCCTCACAGCGCAACGCCGACTGAGGCGAGCGACCGGGCGTCCAGTCTTCTCGGGTCGTCGTCCGACTGACCGATTGAACCCCTCGGCCACTACTGTTGGCCGAGTTCCGACCCACCGCCGAAGGGGAAGCATGTCGTCGCTCGAGGGAGTCCAGCACCCGCAGACGCTGGGGGCCGACATCGCCGATCGCCTGAACGGGCTCGCCGAGGCGGCCGACGCCGCTCGGGGCCGGCTCGACGACGGCCTCGTCGACGAGGCGCGCACCATCGCCGAGCGCGCCGGCGGCCGGATGAAGCTCTCCTCGGAGCACACCGTGGTCGGCATCGCCGGCGCGACCGGATCGGGCAAGTCCTCGACCTTCAACGCGCTGACCGGGCTGGAGCTCTCCGCCGTCGGCGTGCGCCGGCCCACCACCTCGTGGGCGACCGCCTGTGTCTGGGGCTCCAACGGCGCCAGCGAGCTGCTGGAGTGGCTCGGCATCCCGGATCGGCACCAGACCACCCGCGACTCGATGCTCGACACCCGCCGGGAGAGCAACGAGCTGGACGGCGTCGTCCTGCTCGACCTGCCCGACCACGACTCGACCGAGCTGACCCACCACCTCGAGGTCGACCGCCTGGTCGCCCTGGCCGACATGCTGGTGTGGGTCCTCGACCCGCAGAAGTACGCAGACGCCGCGATCCACGACCGCTACCTCGAGCCGCTCAAGACCCACGACGAGGTCATGGTCGTGGTGCTCAACCACATCGACAAGGTGCCCGAGGAGCGCCGTGAGTCGATGATCGCCGACGTCCGCCGTCTGCTCGACAACGACGGGCTCCAGAAGGTCCCGGTCATCCCCGTCTCCGCCCGGCTCGGGTGGGGCATCCCCGAGCTGCGCGGCGAGATCGCCAAGCGGGTCGCGGACAAGAAGGCCACCAAGGCCCGCATCGAGGCCGACGTGAAGACCCTCGCGGGCAGGATGCGCGACGCCTCCGGCGACGCTCAGCCCAAGACGCTCGACACCGCGCGCATCGAGGGCCTCGACGACGCCATCGCCGAGGCGGCCGGCGTGCCGACCGTGGTCGACGCCGTCGAGCGCTCCACCCGGCTGCGCGCGGGCCGCGCCACCGGCTGGCCGCTGGTCTCCTGGGTCTCCGCGCTCAAGCCCGACCCGCTCAAGCGCCTCCACCTCGACCTGGGCGCCGAGGGCAAGATCCTCACCGGCGCGGGGCGCACCTCGATCCCGGAGGCGACCGCCGTCCAGCGCGCCCGGGTCGACAGCGAGGTCCGTGCGCTGGCCGACGAGACCGGATCCGGCCTCGGCGAGCCGTGGCAGGAGTCGATCCGCAGCGCGTCGGTCTCCAAGATCGGCGACCTCAACGACCGCATCGACGCCGCCCTCGGCTCCGTCGACCTCGGTGCCTCTCGGCTCCCGGTCTGGGCGCACCTGTTCCGGGTGCTGCAGTGGCTGCTGATCCTGGCCGCGATCGGCGGTGGCGTCTGGACGATCGCGGCGCTGGTCTCCGGCGGTCTCGACGACGTCAGCAAGGTCGCCGGGGTGGCACTGCCGCTGGCCATTCTGATCGGTGCCGTCGTGCTCGGCATCGTGCTCGCGATCGTGGGTCGCGTCCTCGTCTCCGGTACGGCCCGCACCCGGGCCGCGAGCGCCGATCAGCGCCTGCGTGGCGCCGTCGCCGACGTCTCGCGCACGCTCGTCGTGGAGCCGGTCCAGGCCGAGCTGGCCGCCTACTCCCGCCACCGCGAGGGCCTGGCCAAGGCGCTCAAGTGACCCGCCCGGTGCGGCGACACGCCGTACCGGTGTTTATCTACTAACTAACTAGAGATATAGTCGGCGGCATGCCCGCCGAAGTCGTTGCGCTCACTGCCGCACGTCCCACCAGCCAGCCCCGGTCGTTGTCGCGCCTCGAGCTCGCCGAGCTCACCCGCCGGTACGCCGACGAGGTCCGCGAGGGCCGTCACGAGGTCCTCGCCGACCCCGACGAGCGCTGGCATGTGCGTCTGCACTGCGACGACACGGCCGATGTCTGGCTGATCAGCTGGACCGAGTCGCAGGGCACCGAGCTGCACGACCACGGCGGCTCCTCCGGAGCCTTCACGGTCATCGAGGGAAGCCTGACCGAGTCGGTCTGGGCGGGCTCGCCCGTCGCCGGCCACCTGCGCCACCTCGAGCGCGGCGTGGGTGAGACCGTCACGTTCGGCGAGCGCTACGTCCACGACGTGCGCAACACCGCCGGGCCGGTCGCCGTCAGCGTCCACGCCTACTCGCCGCCGCTGAACCTGATGACGTTCTATGGTCTGGAGGAGGGACAGCTCACCCGGCTGGCCTCGACCTGGACCGACGACCCGGAGACCGCCATGCCCAACTACCGCACTGTGGACGAGATGCTGGACGACGCTCGCTCGACGATCACCCGCCTGAGCCCCGCCGATGCCGCGCACGCGGTAGAGGCCGAGGGTGCGCTGATCGTGGACATCCGGCCGGTCTGGCAGCGCGAGAAGACCGGCGAGGTGCCGGGCTCGCTGATCGTCGAGCGCAACCACCTCGAGTGGCGGCTGCACCCGGCCTCGGACGCACGGCTGCCGCAGGCGGTCGAGGGACAGCGCTGGCTGGTGCTGTGCGCGGAGGGCTACACCTCGTCGCTGGCCGCCGCGTCCTTGGTCTCGTTGGGCATCCCGGCGACGGACGTCGAGGGTGGGATCGAGGCCTGGGCGGCCACCGGACTCCCCGTCGTGGCAGGTGCCACGGCGGTCGAGCAGGTGGTGCCCGCCAGTCGAGACGCTGCCGCTGCAGCCTCGCGCGCGTCATGATGACTGCATGATCGAGTATCGATCCGTCGCGAAGACGTTCCCCGGTGGCGCCGAGGCGGTGCGTGACTTCAGCCTCGTGCTGCCCTCACGCACGACCACGGTCTTCGTCGGATCCTCTGGCTGCGGCAAGACGACCCTGCTCCGGATGGTCAACCGGATGGTCGACCCATCCGGCGGCCAGGTGCTGATCGACGGCGGTGACGTCGCGAGCCGCAACCCGGTCGAGCTGCGTCGATCCATCGGCTACGTCATGCAGCACTCCGGCCTGCTCCCGCACCGCACCGTGATCGACAACGTCGCCACGCCCCTGCGGCTCGGGGGAGTGGGGCGGCGCGAGGCGCGTACGCGTGCCCTGGAGGCGCTCGAGCGCGTCGGCCTCGACCCGGGGCTGGCGCGGCGCTACCCGACCCAGCTCTCCGGTGGTCAGCAGCAGCGCGTCGGCGTCGCCCGCGGGCTGGTCGCCGACCCCAACATCCTGCTGATGGACGAGCCGTTCGGCGCCGTCGACCCGATCGTCCGAGCCGAGCTCCAGCACGAGCTCGTCCGGCTCCAGCACGACCTGGGCAAGACCATCGTCTTCGTCACCCACGACATCGAGGAGGCGTTCCTCCTCGGCGACCAGGTCGTCATCCTCAAGAAGGGCGGCGAGATCGCCCAGGTCGGCTCGCCGGCCGAGATCCTGGCCGCGCCGGCGGACGACTTCGTCAGCAGCTTCGTCGGACTGGACCGGGGTCGGCGCACCCTGCGGATCGAGGAGGTCGACGGACGCAGGATCGTGGTGGACGCCGACGGCCGCGCAGCGGGTGTCCTCGGGTGAGGTGGTTCCTCGACAACTGGAGCGAGATCCGCGGGCTGGCCTGGCGCCACCTGTGGCTCTCGGTGATCCCGGTCGTGCTCGGCTTCGCGATCGCGCTCCCGATCGGGTACGCCGCCCGGCACTGGCGCGTCGGCGGCGCCGGGCTCGTCAGCCTCGCGAGCGTGGTCTACACGATCCCGTCGCTGCCGCTGCTGGTGCTCATCCCGGGCGTGCTCGGCACCAAGTTCCTCGACCCGGTCAACGTGGTGATCGTGCTGACCATCTACGCGGTCGCAGTGATGGTCAGATCCGCCGCTGACGCCTTCGGCAGCGTGTCGGAGACGGTCGTCGACGCCGCCCGAGCGAGCGGGTACTCCGGCTGGCAGCGGATGCTCCAGGTCGAGATCCCGCTGGCAGGGCCGGTGCTGCTCGCCGGCGTCCGGGTGGTGTCGGTCAGCACGGTCAGCCTCGCCACGATCTCGCCGCTGATCGGGGTGAGCAACCTCGGGTCGCTGTTCACCGAGGGCTTCCAGCGCTACTTCGCCACCGAGATCGTCATCGGGATCGTCTGCGTCGTCGTCCTGGCGCTGCTGCTGGACCTGCTGTGGGTGCTGATCGGGCGGCTCGCGATGCCGTGGCTCGCCGTGCGGGGTGCCCGATGAGTGCGCTCTCCGACGGCCTCGACTGGCTCACGACCGGTGCGCACTGGCACGGCGACGACGGCTTCCCGCACCGGATCGCCCAGCACCTGGGCTACACCGCGCTGACCGTGGCGATCGCCTCGGCGATCGCGCTGCCGCTCGGGCTGTGGATCGGTCACACCGGCCGGTTGCGCGGGCTCGCGATCGCCGTCACCGGTGCGCTGCGTGCGCTGCCCACCCTCGGGTTACTGACGCTCGTGGTGATCTGGCGCGGCATCGGTCTGACCCCGCCCGTGGTCGCGCTGGTGGTGCTGGCGATCCCGCCGCTGCTGGCCGGGGCGTACGCCGGCCTGGAGGCGGTGGACCGCGCCACCATCGACGCCGCGCGGGCGATCGGGATGACCGAGTGGCAGGTCCTCGCGCGGGTCGAGGTCCCGCTCGCCCTGCCGCTCATCATCGGTGGCCTGCGGGCCGCCGTGCTGCAGGTGGTCGCCACCGCCACCGTCGCGGCCTACATCGGACTCGGGGGACTGGGGCGCTATCTCATCGACGGCCTGGCCGTTCGGGACTATCCGCAGATGGTTGCGGGTTCTCTCGTCATCGTCGCGCTCGCTCTGATCCTCGACGGCCTCTTCGCCGTCACGCAACGTGCCCTCACCCTTCAACGATGAAGCAAAGGATCGACACATGAAGCTCAACCGACTCGCCCTCCCGGCCCTGGCCGCCGCCACGCTGCTGTCGCTGGCCGCGTGCGGCAGCGACCCGACCAACACCGCAACGGGATCCGATGCCACCGCGGACGCCTCGGCGTCGTCCTCGGGCGGTTCGTCCGCGCCGATCGTGGTCGGCTCCGCCTCCTTCGGCGAGAGCGAGATCCTCGCCGAGATCTACGCCGGAGCGCTCAAGGCGAAGGGCTTCGACGCCTCCACCCACCTCGACATCGGCCAGCGTGAGGCCTACATCGGTGCTCTGAAGGACGGCTCGATCTCGCTCTTCCCGGAGTACAGCGGCAACCTGCTGACCTACTTCGACCCGAACGCGACCGCGACGGCGCCCGACGACGTGGTCGCCGCGCTCAAGTCGACGCTCGCCTCGAAGGAGCCGGACCTGACCGTGCTGACGCCGTCGGCTGCGGAGGACAAGGACTCGCTCAACGTCACGGCCGACTTCGCCGCGAAGAACAACGTCCACTCGATCGCCGACCTCAAGGGCATCGACGGCCTCTCGCTCGCGGCCAACCCGGAGTTCAAGACCCGGGCGTACGGCATCCCGGGCATGGAGAAGTTCTACGGCATCACCGGCGTGAAGTTCACCCCGATCAGCGACGGCGGTGGCCCGGCCACGGTCAAGGCGCTCACCTCCGGCAAGGTCGACGTGGCCGACATCTACTCGACCACCCCGTCGATCACCGACAACAAGCTGGTGACGCTCGAGGACCCCGAGCACATGATCGCGGCGCAGAACGTCATCCCGTTGATCCGCACGGACCACGACAATGCGGACGTCGACACGGTGCTCAACGCGGTCTCGGCCAAGCTGACCACGCAGTCGCTGCTGGACCTCAACGCGACGTTCAACGGTCCGGACAAGCCGAAGGCCGCCGACGTCGCCGCCGACTGGCTGAAGGCCAACGGCCTGGCCTGATCGGACGGAGGTCGAGCCTGTCGAGACCTCCGAAACCAGCCACTTCTCGTCCACAGACGAGCTTCGGGACCCGGATCTCCACAGCCCTGCTGCGGAGGCCCGGGTCCTGTCGGTCTCCGCTCCCATGCTCGTTCCTGCAGCACCTGCTGCCTGAACCTGACAAGGAGCACGAAGATGAACGAGTCCCACATCACCGTCCACGGCTACGTCGCCGCCACCCCGACCGTCCGCCAGGTCGGCGAGCACAGCGTCGCCAACTTCCGCATCGGGGTCACGCCCCGGCGCCTCGAGAAGGCGTCCGGGCAGTGGCACGACGCCGAGACACAGTGGTACGCGGTCAGCGCCTGGCGGGCGCTAGGGGAGAACGTCGGCAAGTCGCTGCGCAAGGGCGACCCGGTGATCGTCCAGGGCCGGCTCACCGCCCGCACCTGGGTCAACGCCCAGCACTCCGAAGTGGTGGCGCACGACATCGAGGCGACGGTCGTCGGCCACGACCTGCGCCGCGGTGTCAGCTCGTTCTACAAGAGCGCCCCGGCCGGAGCGGGCGAGCAGGAGGGCCGGGAGCCCGCTGAGACGGGTGCCGGGACGACCGCGCAGCGGCTCCCGGGAGAGCTCGAGGGCCTGATCGCCGACAACGCCGCCGGGGCCGACGCCGTCCCCGTCCCGTCCGCCGACCGCACCGACTGGAGCGCGCCGCTCCAGGATGCCCCGGACTGGGCAGGAGCCGCCTGAGGCGCCGGATCGAGCTGAGGTGTGTTCAGCCACTAGGCTTGTGCCTCGTGGCTGAATACATCCTCTCCCTGCGCAATGTCCGCAAGGCTCACGGCGACAAGGTCGTCCTCGACAACGTGACGCTGTCGTTCCTGCACGGGGCGAAGATCGGTGTCGTCGGCCCCAACGGCATGGGCAAGTCCTCGCTGCTCAAGCTGATGGCTGGCCTCGACCAGCCGAACAACGGCGACATCGTCCGCGACCAGGACGCCACCGTCGGCATGCTCCAGCAGGAGCCGCCCCTGACCGAGGGCAAGACGGTCCTGGAGAACGTCGAGGAGGCCGTCCACGACATCAAGTCGAAGATGAAGCGCCTCGAGGAGGCGTACGCCGAGATGGGCGAGCCCGACGCCGACTACGACGCCCTGATGGCCGAGACCGGCGAGCTCCAGACCTACCTCGACAACATCAGCGCCTGGGACGTCGACTCCAAGCTCGAGCAGGCGATGGACGCGCTGCGGTGCCCGCCGGGCGACCTGCTCGTCGACAACCTCTCGGGTGGTGAGCGTCGTCGCGTCGCGCTGTGCAAGCTGCTCCTCCAGGAGCCCGACCTGCTCCTGCTCGACGAGCCGACCAACCACCTCGACGCCGAGTCCGTTCAGTGGCTCGAGGGTCACCTCAAGACGTACAAGGGCGCCGTCCTGGCCGTCACCCACGACCGGTACTTCCTCGACAACGTCGCCCAGTGGATCGCCGAGGTCGACCGCGGCTCGATCCACGGCTACGAGGGCAACTACTCCACCTACCTGGAGACCAAGAAGGAGCGCCTCAAGATCGAGGGCGCCAAGGACGTCAAGCGCGCGAAGATGCTCGAGAAGGAGCTGGAGTGGGTCCGCTCCAACGCCAAGGCGCGCCAGACCAAGTCCAAGTCGCGTCTGGCCCGCTATGAGGAGCTCGCGGCCGAGGCCGACAAGGCCCGCAAGATCGACACCGCCGACATCAACATCCCGCCGGGCCCGCGGCTCGGCGACATCGTGATGGAGGCTCACGACCTCACCAAGGGGTTCGAGGGCCGCATCCTGTGGAACGACATCTCCTTCACGCTGCCGCGTGCCGGCATCGTCGGCGTCGTCGGCCCCAACGGTGTCGGCAAGACCACGCTGTTCCGGATGATCACCGGCAACGAGACGCCGGACTCCGGTGAGCTGAAGATCGGCCAGACGGTCAAGATCTCCTACGCCGACCAGAGCCGCGCCAACATCGACCCGAAGAAGAACGTCTGGGAGGTCGTCTCCGACGGTCTCGACTTCATCAAGGTCGCCAACTTCGAGATGAACAGCCGCGCCTACGTCGCCTCCTTCGGCTTCAAGGGTCCGGACCAGCAGAAGATGGCCGGTGTGCTCTCCGGCGGTGAGCGCAACCGACTCAACCTCGCGCTCACGCTCAAGCAGGGCGGCAACATGCTGCTCCTCGACGAGCCGACCAACGACCTCGACGTCGAGACCCTGTCCTCGCTCGAGGATGCTCTGCTCGAGTTCCCGGGCTGCGCCGTGGTCACCTCCCACGACCGGTGGTTCCTCGACCGCATCGCCACCCACATCCTCGCCTGGGAGGGCGACGACGAGGACGGCGGCAAGTGGTTCTGGTTCGAGGGCAACTTCGCCTCGTACGAGGAGAACAAGATCGAGCGCCTCGGCATCGAGGCCGCTCGGCCGCATCGTGTCACCCACCGCCGCCTGACCCGCGACTGATCCGAGGCGCGTGGCGGGCGCCTGACTGTGTTGTTGTCGCCGACGGCCGCCTTCGCTCCTCCGCCCTGCCGTGCACACCGCCACGCACACCGCCACGCACCTCAGGTGCGTGGCGGTGTGCCGTTGATGGGTAGGAGCAGAGACCTGCCGGTCAGCCGAAGCGGATCAGCTTGCCGTCGGGAGTCGTCGTGTTCCCGTGCGGATCGAGCGGCGTGCCGGAGAGCACGTCGCCGGTGAAGTACAGCCCGCGAGGCGTCCACTCCACCTCACCCGGTGTCGGGGTGGCGAGCACCTCGTGGACCTGGGCGCCGTGCCTGCCCAGGGTCACCTTGGAGAGGGTGTCGCCGAACATCTGCGCCACGTAGAGCGTTCCACGCGGTGACACGGCGAGCCCGGTCGGGCCCAGCAGCCCGGTCGCGACCTGCCGTGCGCGGGCCTGGTGGCCGCCGTGATGTCCGTGGTGCATCCGGACGCTGATCCGGTGGGCGGTGTGCGCGTTGATCGCGAAGACGCCCCCGCGCGCACCCAGCTGCGGACCCTCGGGGCCACCGGGGAGGCTGGTCACGTAGATCGTCCCGTCGCCGCCGACCTCCACGTCGGTCGGCACCGGCTCGAAGTAGTACCTCTCGCCGATGAGGCAGGAGCCGTCGGGGACCCCGACGCCCGCTGCGGCCTGCGCCGTGAGCGTGAACGGGATCGCCGGCAACGTCGCGACGGTGCTGATCCGACCGCGCGGCGAGACCAGGAACACCGCGTTCGCGCCGGCGTCTGCGACGTAGGTCCAGCCGTTGCCGAGCGCATAGGTGGCGTAGGGGTGCGAGTCGACAGCGCCCGGGTACGCCGCCGGCCCGTTCTCCGCGGGCCAGTCCTTGAGGCAGGGGCTGGAGGCGGGGACGTCCGCGAAGCCGTACGTCGTGTGCTGGTCGGGGTTGGTGGCCGCCTCGAAGTCGTGCACGTCGGCGATGGTGCGGACCGTTCCGCCGGGAGTGAGCACCTTCAGCCAGCTGTCGAGGTTCTCGCCCTCGTCCGCGCTCTGCGTGACGGTGAAGAACAGCGACCTGCCGGAGAGCGACAGCCCGCCGACCTCGTAGCCGTGCGGATCGGTGTAGACGGGCGTCGTGGTCCCGCTCCGGCTGATCCTGTCGATCGTGCCGGTGAAGTTCTGCGAGACGTACACGGTGCCGTCGTCGGCGACGGCTGCACGCAGCGGCGAGACCAGCCCGTCGGCCAGCACATGCTGGGACGGGATGCTCGCGTGGTGGTGCCCGTGATGCTTCCCGTGGTGACCGTGGTGGCGGTGCTCGCCATGCTTGCCGTGCGAGTCGTGGTCTTGCTGGTGGGCCGACGCCGCGGGGGCGCTGGCGAGGGTGGCTGTGACGCCGAGGGCGACGGCCACCGCTGCGAGTCTGGGGTGGGTGGACATGCACTGCCTCCTAGAGGTGGATGACTCACCTCCGACGCTGCAACAGCGTGCCCGTTCGGGGCATCCCCCCGGATGGGTATCTGACAAATACCTGAGGGGGTGTAAGGCGTCAGCGGATGTCGCACTCCGGGCTGTCGACGATCAGGTGATCGGCGACGGTGTTCATCACCCGGCCGAGCGCGGCGAAGTCGTCGGCCGCGCACTGATCCACGAGGTACTCGCGGACGCCGGTGACGTGCACCGGCGCCGCCGAGCGCAGCAGCTCCATGCCCTTCTCGGTGAGGATCGCATCCACCCCCCGGCCGTCGGTCCGTGACGTACGGCGCGCGACCAGGCCGGCCTTCTCCATCCGGGCGATGGTGTGGGTGACCCGCGAGCGGGAGTGCCCCATCGAGGTGGCGAGCTGTGCCATCCGCAGCACCCCGTCGGACTCGGAGAGGCGGACGAGCATCTCGTACTCGGCCAGCGAGAGGTCGAACTCCTGGCGCAGGTCGGCGTCGAGCCGGTCCAGCAGCAGCGTCATCCCGATGACGAGGCCGCGCCAGGACCGCTGCTGATCGGCATCGAGCCAGCGCGTCTCCTCGGTCACGCGACCGAGTTTAAAGGGGGCGCTGGCCCGATGCCGCCTCAGCGGTTCACACAGCGGCGTGTCAGCGTCACATGCGCTCGAGGATCAGGGCCATGCCCTGGCCGCCGCCGACACACATCGTGATGAGGCCGGTCGACTTGTCGTGGAAGTCGAAGGAGTTGAGCATCGTGTTCTGCAGGCGGGCGCCGGTCATGCCGAACGGGTGACCGACCGCGATGGCGCCGCCGTTGACGTTCAGCCGGTCGATGTCGATGCCGAGGTCCTGGTAGGACGGGACGACCTGCGCGGCGAACGCCTCGTTGATCTCGACGAGGTCGATGTCGCCGATGGACATCTTGGCGTGCTTGAGCGCGTTGCGGGTCGCCTCGACCGGGCCGAGGCCCATGATCTCGGGGGAGAGGCCGGAGACGCCGGTGGAGACGATCCGGGCCAGGGGCTTGAGTCCGAGCTCGGCGGCCTTGGTGTCGGACATGATCACGACCGCCGCGGCGCCGTCGTTGAGCGGGCACGAGTTGCCCGCGGTGTTGACGCCGTTCTCGCGGAAGACCGGCTTGAGGCCGGCGATGCCCTCGAGGGTGACGCCGGCGCGCGGGCCGTCGTCGGCCGAGACGACGGTGCCGTCCGGCAGCGTGATCGGGGTGATCTCACGAGCCCAGAAGCCGTTGCTGATCGCCTTCTCGGCGAGGTTCTGCGAGCGGACCGCGAACTCGTCGAGCTCGGCGCGGTCGAGACCGCGCAGCGTGGCGACGTTCTCGGCGGTCTGGCCCATCGCGATGTAGACGTCCGGCACGAGACCCGACTCGCGCGGGTCGGTCCACGTGTCGTTGGAGGCGGCGAGACCGGCGGTGCGCTTGACCGCGTCGGCCATCAGCGGGTTCTCGGCGCCGTCGACGTCGGCCATGCCGTTGGCGAAGCGGGAGACGGCCTCGACGCCGGCCGAGACGAAGATGTCGCCCTCGCCGGCCTTGATCGCGTGGAACGCCATCCGGGTGGTCTGCACCGAGGAGGAGCAGTAGCGGTTGACGGTGGCGCCGGGCACCGTGTCGAGCCCCAGGAGGGTGTTGACGACCTTGGCCATGTTGAAGCCGGCCTCGCCGGCAGGCTGCCCGTTGCCGAGGTAGAGGTCCTCGATCGTGGTCGGGTCGAGCGCCGGGATCTTGTCGAGCGCCGCCTGGACGGCGAACGCGGCGAGGTCGTCAGGACGCAGGTCCTTGAGCGAACCCTTGAACGCCCGGCCGATCGGCGTGCGGGCGACGGAAACGATGACGGCCTCAGGCATGGTGCACTCCAGTTACTGGTCAGTATGAAACGAGTCGTGAGGACAATAGTGCCCGGCTGCCGGGTGCGATGAAAGGGACCGGAGCGTGCCCGCGGTCCGGGCACCGCGACCGGGCCGGGTGTGATGTTTGCGAGGATCGCCTCGTGCGACACCGCTACGAGTGCCCGATGCGCTGGGCCGACCTCGACATGCTCGGCCACGTCAACAACGTCACCTATGTGGACTACCTCCAGGAGGCGCGCGTCGACATGCTCCGGGTCCACGCTCGCAGCCCGATGACCGACCCGCTGGCCGAGGGCGTCCTGGTCGCCAGCCACCAGGTGACGTATCTCGAGCCGCTGCTCTTCGACCGGGACCAGGTCCTCGTCGAGCTCTGGGTCACCGAGATCCGGGCCGCGTCCTTCACCCTCGCGTACGAGATCTTCCGGGAGACGCCCACCGACGATGGCGGCGTCACGCGCACGGTCTACCTGCGCGCCTCGTCCGTGTTGACGCCGTACCTCTTCGCCGAGGGCTGCCCGCGCCGCCTCACCGCGGAGGAGCGTGCCGGTCTCGAGGTCTACCTGCACCCCGAGGACGTGCTGCACCCGCACCGGATGGAGGTCGGCGAGGCCCGGCACAGCGAGCTGGGCCACTACCCGGTCAAGGTGCGCTTCTCCGACATGGACGTCTACGGCCACGTCAACAACGTGAAGTACTTCGAATACTTCCAGGAGGCCCGCATCGCGATGCTGGCCAAGGTGCGAGGTCCGGGCAGCGCCGGGGTCGCCGGGCACGTCGTGGTCGCCCAGTCCGACATCACCTACCGGGCGCCGATGGGGATGCGTCCCGAGCCGTACGACATGTACCTGTGGGTCTCGCGGGTCGGGTCCAAGTCGCTCGTCTTCGACGGCGAGATCGTCGACGAGATGCCGGACGAGAACGGTGCCGAGCAGCAGGTCGTGCTGGCCCGCAGCCGTGTCGTCCTCGTCTTCTTCGACCTCGCCACGGGCCGCTCGGTCTCCCCGCCCGACGATCTCCGGGCGACCCTCGAGGAGCTCGCCTACCGCTGACCCGGTCAAGGTTGCGTCAGGCCGTCGGGCGGCGGCGTCAAGGAAGCGTCAAGACGGGCCGATGAGCCTCGGTGCGCGCCTAGACAGGTGGCGTGTCCGATTTCGTCTACCTGGCGCTGACCCTGCTCAGCTTCGCAGGCTTCGCCCTCCTGATCGGGGCGCTCGACCGGCGCCTCGCCTCCGAACCCGATCCCACCGAAGACCGCGACGCCGGCCTCGACCGCGACGAGGTGGCCTCGCGATGAGCGCCACCACCGCCGCGATCCTCGAGCTCGCCGTCCTGATCGCCGCACTCGCCGTGGTCGTGCCCTTCCTCGGGCGCTACCTCGCCCACGTCTACACCTCTCCGCGTCACCTGCGTGTCGAGCGCGCCGCCTATCGGGTGCTGCGGGTCGACCCCGACGCCGACCAGCACTGGCGCGCCTACGCGATGTCGGTGATGGGGCTCAGCCTGGTCAGCGTGCTGCTGCTCTACGCCATCGCGCGGCTGCAGTCCCACCTCCCGTTCGATCTCGGCTTCCCGGGCTTCTTCGCCTCGGGCGCGTGGAACACCGCCGTCTCGTTCGTGACCAACACCAACTGGCAGTGGTACTCCGGTGAGGCCGCCGCCGGGCACACCCTGCAGGCCGCCGGCCTGACGGTGCAGAACTTCCTCTCGGCCGCCGTCGGCCTCTCGGTCGCCGCAGCGTTCGCCCGGGGGCTCGCCCGCTCGCGCGCCGGCATGCGTATCGGCAACTTCTGGACCGACCTCGTCCGTACGACCGTCCGCGTGCTGCTCCCGATCGCCGTCGTCAGCGCCGTCGTGCTGCTCGCGGGCGGCGTCATCCAGAACTGGCACGGCTTCCAGAGCGTGACCACCCTGACCGGTGGCCACCAGACCATCACCGGCGGCCCCGTGGCCAGCCAGGAGGCGATCAAGCTCCTCGGCACCAACGGCGGTGGCTTCTACAACGCCAACAGCGCGCACCCGTTCGAGAACCCGAACGCGTTCACCAACATCGTCCAGGTCTTCTTGATCCTGGTCCTCCCGTTCGCGATGGCCTGGGCCTTCGGCCTCATCGTCAAGGACAAGCGTCAGGGCGGCGCGATCGTGGCGACGATGGCGGCGCTCGCCCTCGCCTCGGTCTCGCTGATGACCTGGGCGGAGATGTCCACCAGCGGTGCCGCGACGAAGCTCGCCGGCGCGGCGATGGAGGGCAAGGAGACCCGCTTCGGCGAGGCGGCCAGCGCGATGTACGGCGCTGCCACCACGCTCACCTCAACGGGTGCGGTGGACTCGATGCACGAGAGCTTCACCGCCCCGGGCGGCGGCCTCGCGCTCTTCAACATGATGCTCGGCGAGATCGCGCCCGGCGGCGTCGGCTCCGGCCTGTACGGCATGCTCATCCTGGCCGTCATCACGGTCTTCCTGTGCGGCCTGATGGTCGGCCGCACGCCGGAGTACCTCGGCAAGAAGATCGGCCAGCGCGAGGTCGTGCTCGCCTCGCTCTACATCCTCACCGTGCCCACCCTGGTGCTGGTCGGCGCGGCGCTCGGCGTCACCGCGAGCCAGGGACTGGCCGGCCTGTCGGCCGACGGTCCGCACGGCCTGTCCGAGGCGTTGTACGCCGTCACCTCGGCCGCGAACAACAACGGCTCCGCGTTCGCCGGCATCACGTCCGGCACGGACTTCTGGAACACGCTGCTCGGGGCGTTGATGCTCTACGGCCGCTTCGTCCCGATCATCCTCGTGCTCGCCCTCGCGGGGCGCTTCGCCGCCGCGCGGCACCAGCCGGCCAGCGCCGGCACCCTGCCGACCCACCGGCCGCTCTTCGTCGGCCTCCTCTCCGGAGTCGCCCTGGTCGTGGTCGGCCTGACCTTCGTCCCGGCACTCGTCCTCGGCCCGATCGTGGAGTCCCTCTCGTGACCAACAGCACCGTCCCCACTAGCTCCGTGCTCAGCACCGAGCAGCTCGTCGCGGCGATCCCCGGCGCCTTCCGGAAGCTCGACCCGCGTGCCCTCCTCGCCACCCCGGTGATGCTGATCGTCGAGGTCGGCGCCCTCGCCACCACGATCCTCTCGATCACCGACCCCAGCACGATGGGCTGGATCGTCACGGTCTGGCTCTGGCTGACGGTCCTGTTCGGCAACCTCGCCGAGTCGGTCGCGGAGGGCCGCGGCAAGGCCCAGGCCGCCAGCCTGCGTGCCCTGCAGGAGGAGACCACCGCCCGTCGCCGTCGCTCGGACGGAGGGATCGAGACGGTCGCCTCCACCGAGCTGCGCCGCGGTGACGTCGTGGTCGTCGCCGCCGGCGAGCGCATCCCGGGCGACGGTGACGTCCTCGAGGGCGTCGCGAGCGTCGACGAGTCGGCCGTGACCGGCGAGTCGGCTCCGGTGATCCGCGAGTCCGGCGGCGACCGCAGTGCCGTCACGGGTGGCACCACCGTGCTCTCGGACGAGATCACGGTGCGGATCACCTCCGACCCCGGACAGTCCTTCGTCGACCGGATGATCGCCCTGGTCGAGGGCTCGCAGCGCCAGCGCACCCCCAACGAGATCGCGCTCAACGTGTTGCTCTCCACCCTCACCGCGATCTTCGTGGTGGTCACGGGGACGCTCTACTACCTCGCCGACTACAGCGGCGCGCACCAGTCGTGGCTGGTGCTCACCGCGCTCCTGGTCTGCCTGATCCCGACCACGATCGGCGCGCTGCTCTCCGCCATCGGCATCGCGGGCATGGACCGGCTGGTGCGGCGCAACGTGCTCGCGATGTCGGGCCGCGCGGTCGAGGCCGCCGGCGACGTCGACGTGCTCCTCCTCGACAAGACCGGCACGATCACGTACGGCAACCGGCAGGCCAGCGAGCTGCTGCCCGTTCCCGGCGTCGCGCTGGCAGAGCTCGAGGACGCCGCGGTGCTCTCCAGCCTCGCCGACGAGACCCCCGAGGGCCGCTCGATCGTCGCTCTGGTGTCTCGTGGCCTCGAGGGCCGCGAGCTCGCACCTCGACCATCGGATGCCGAGATGGTCGAGTTCTCCGCGATGACCCGGATGAGCGGCATCGACGCGCCGGGCCTGCGCCTGCGCAAGGGCGCCGGCAGCGCCGTCGCAGCGTGGGTCGCCGAGACCGGCGGCACCGTGCCCGCCGACGTGGACGTGTACGTCGCCACCGTCTCGGGCACGGGCGGCACGCCGCTGGTCGTCGCCGAGCAGCGCGGGGCGGCGCCGGCCCGGGTGCTGGGCGTCATCCACCTCAAGGACGTGGTGAAGGAGGGCATGCGCGAGCGGTTCGACGAGCTGCGGGCCATGGGCATCCGTACGGTCATGATCACCGGCGACAACGCGATCACCGCGAAGGCGATCGCCGCCGAGGCCGGCGTCGACGACGTCCTGGCCGAGGCGACGCCCGAGGACAAGCTGGCACTGATCCGCAAGGAGCAGCGCGGCGGGCGGATGGTCGCGATGTGCGGCGACGGCACGAACGACGCGCCGGCCCTGGCCCAGGCGGATGTGGGCGTGGCGATGAACACCGGCACGACCGCGGCCAAGGAGGCCGGCAACATGGTCGACCTCGACTCCGACCCGACCAAGCTGATCGAGGTCGTGGAGATCGGCAAGCAGCTGCTCATCACGCGCGGCGCGCTGACCACCTTCTCGATCGCCAACGACGTCGCGAAGTACTTCGCCATCCTCCCGGCGATGTTCGTCACCGCCTTCCCGCAGCTGCACTCGCTCAACGTGATGCGGCTCTCCAGCCCGCAGTCGGCGATCGTCTCGGCGGTGGTCTTCAACGCCCTGATCATCATCGCCCTGATCCCGCTGGCGCTGCGCGGCGTCCATTACACGCCGTCGTCCGCGTCCGCGCTGCTGCGCCGCAACCTGCTGATCTACGGACTGGGCGGGCTGATCGCCCCGTTCGCCGGCATCAAGCTGCTCGACCTCGTCATCTCGCTGATTCCAGGACTGTGACCATGAAGGATCTCCACGCCCTCTTCCGCAACAGCCTCGCCGGCCTGCGGGTGCTGCTCGGCCTCACCCTGCTGCTCGGGGTGCTCTACCCGCTCGTCGTCACGGGCATCGGGAAGGTCGCGCTGCCGTGGCAGGCCGACGGCTCCCTGATCACCGCCACCGGTGCCCACACCGACGACCCCACCCACGCGGTCGGCTCGGACCTCCTCGGCCAGGCGAGCGACGACCGACGGCTGTTCTTCAACCGGCCGTCGGCCGCCGGCGACGGCTACGACCCGACCAGCACCTACGGCAGCAACCTCGGCCCGAACGACCCGAGGCTGATCAAGGCGATCAAGCAGCGGCAACGGACGATCGCCGCACGTGAGGACGTCCCGATCTCGGCGATCCCGGCCGACGCGGTCACCGCCAGCGGATCCGGCGTCGACCCGGCGATCTCGCCGGCGTACGCCGCCCTCCAGGTGCCGCGGGTCGCGCGGGCCAACCACCTCTCCGAGGCCGAGGTGACCCGGCTGGTCGAGGAGAACACCAAGGGGCGGGCGCTGGGTGTGCTGGGCGCCTCGTACGTCAACGTGCTGTCGCTCAACATCGCCGTCGAGCAGGCGGCACACTGATCCCCATGAACACCAAGCGGGGGCGGCTCACCGTCTATCTCGGTGCCGCCCCCGGCGTGGGCAAGACCTACGCGATGCTCGACGAGGCCCACCGGCGCAGGGAGCGCGGCACCGATGTCGTCGTCGGGTACGTCGAGACCCACGAGCGGCCGCAGACGGCAGCCGTGCTCGAGGGCCTCGAGGTGGTGCCCCGGCGTCGGGTCGACTACCGGGGTGCCTCCTTCACCGAGCTCGACCTCGAGGCGGTGCTGACCCGGCGCCCGGACGTCGCCTGCGTCGACGAGCTCGCCCACACCAACGTGCCGGGCAGTCGGCACCTGAAGCGGGCCGAGGACATCGAGGCGCTGCGCGCCGCCGGCATCGACGTCATCACCACCGTCAACATCCAGCACCTCGAGTCGCTGAACGACGAGGTGGAGCGGATCACCGGGGTACGACAGCGGGAGACCGTGCCGGACCAGGTGGTGCGCACGGCCGACCAGATCAACCTCGTGGACCTCGCCCCCGACGCGCTGCGCCGCCGGATGGCGCACGGGAACATCTACCGGCCCGACCGGGTCGACGCCTCGCTGACCTCGTTCTTCCGGATCGGCAACCTCACCGCGCTGCGCGAGCTCGCCCTGCTGTGGCTGGCCGACCGGGTCGACGACACCCTGGACGAGTACCGACGTCAGCAGGGGATCAGCAGCCCGTGGCCGACCAAGGAGCGCATCGTCGTCGCCGTTACCGGCGGCGACGAGAGCGAGACCCTGCTCCGCCGCGGAGCGCGGCTGGCGCAGCGCTCCGCCGGCTCGGAGCTGCACGCCGTCCACGTGCTCACCGCCGATGGTCTGGAGGCCCCGGTCGCATCCAGCCAGGCCCGGCTCCAGGAGCTCACCCGCTCCCTCGACGGCACGTTCCACTCGGTGGTGGGGGAGGACGCGGCCACCGCGATCGTCGACTTCGCCACCGGCAGCAACGCCACCATGATCATCGTCGGCGTCTCCCGGCACGGCCGGCTGCGCCGGCTGGTGGCCGGCACCACCGGTGATCGGATCGCCGCGCTCGCCGGCTCGATCGACGTCCACCTCGTCACCCACGAGCGGACCTCGCCGTCGGTCCGGCGCCGGCTGGCCCTCTCCACCCTCAGCCCTCGCCGCCAGCTGCTCGGCTGGCTGATGGCCCTCGCCGTCCCCGCGCTGCTCGCCTGGTGGCTCACCACGACCGCGACCCGGGCCGACGCCATCGACCAGCTGCCTCTCGCGAGCCTGCTGCTGCTCGCCGCCACCGTCCTGGTCGCCCTGGTCGGCGGCCGGTGGCCGGCGGTGGTCGCCGCCCTCTTCGGCTTCATCAACCTCAACTGGTGGTTCGCGCCCCCGGTGCACCGGCTCACCATCGCCGACTCGAGCGACGTGATCACCCTGCTCGTCTTCGTCGTGGTCGCGGTCGCGGTCGCCACCGTCGTCGACGGTGCCTCGCGCCGCAGCGAGGAAGCCGTCCGGGCGCGCACCGAAGCCGCGACGCTCGGCGCCCTGTCACGTTCGGTCCTCACCGGGCAGGACACCGCCGACGCGATCGTCGAGCGGGTTCGGGAGTCCTTCGGGCAGCGCTCCGTGGCGTTGCTGCGGCGCACCGAGGAGGGCTGGGAGCGACTGGCCGGCGCCGGCATCGGGATGGCCGCCCGACCCGACGACGGCACCACCAGGGTCGGCGTCGACGACGATCACGTCATGGCCCTGGTCGGCGACCCGTTGCGCGCTGCCGACCAACGGGTGCTGGAGGCGTTCGCGGTGCAGGCCTCCCTGGTGCTCGAGTACCGCCGGCTGCGCGAGCACGCCGACCGCACGGCCGCGCTCGAGCGCGCCGAGGCCACCTCCACCGCGCTGCTACGGGCCGTCTCCCACGACCTGCGTACGCCACTGGCGACGATGCGCACCGCGATCGACGGGCTGCGCATCACCGGGATCGACGAGTCCGATCGTGAGGTGCTGGCCACCTCGGCGGCCACCTCCGCCGAGCAGCTGGAGAGCCTGATCGACAACCTCCTCGACCTGTCGCGGGTCCAGGCGGGCCTGGTCCACCCCGTCCTGCGCCCGGTCAGCCTCGAGGAGTGCGTCCCGCTCGCCCTGGCCGGATTCGGTCCGGACGAGGTGCGCAACGACGTGCCCGAGGACGTC
Source organism: Nocardioides sp. JCM 18998 (assembly GCF_055391535.1). Classification (NCBI taxonomy): domain Bacteria; kingdom Bacillati; phylum Actinomycetota; class Actinomycetes; order Propionibacteriales; family Nocardioidaceae; genus Nocardioides; species Nocardioides sp. JCM 18998. The sequence goes on along the minus strand of NZ_AP043886.1, from coordinate 304,397 downwards.
CCGCTGGTCGTCACCGACGCCGGTCTGCTCGAGCGGGTGGTCGCCAACCTCGCCTCCAACGCCGTGCGGCACTCCGCCGGGATCGCCCCGGTGCGGGTACTTGCCAACATCCGCCGCGACGAGGTCGAGATCCTGGTCGTGGACCGCGGCCCGGGCGTGCCACCGGAGCAACGCGAGCGCATGTTCGAGCCGTTCCAGCGCCTCGACGACTCCTCGCCCGGCGGTCTGGGCCTGGGACTCGCCGTCGCCCGAGGCCTCGCCGAGGCGGTCGGCGGGCGTCTCTCGGCGGAGGACACCCCGGGCGGGGGACTGACGATGGTGATCGCGGTGCCTCGCGCCCGCGCCCGGACGGAGGCGGCCTGATGAGCAAGGTGCTGGTGATCGACGACGAGCCGGCGCTCGCCCGAGCGCTCGCGGTCAACCTGCGGGCAGCAGGGTGGGAGGTCGAGATCGCGCACGACGGGCGTTCGGGCCTCGCGGAGTTCGCCGGCTTCCACCCCGACGTCGTGGTGCTCGACCTCGGCCTGCCCGACATGGACGGCACCGAGGTGCTCGCCGGGCTGCGCGGTTGGACGTCGGTGCCGGTCGTGGTGCTCAGCGCGCGGCAGCACGGCGACGACAAGATCGAGGCGCTCGACCTGGGCGCCGACGACTACGTCACCAAGCCGTTCGCGATGGACGAGCTGATGGCTCGCCTGCGTGCCGCCGTACGACGCGGTCAGGAGTCGGCCCCGAACCAGGCCGCCACCCTGACGATCGGAGATCTGGAGATCGACTTCGCGCGCAAGCGGGTCACCCGGCGCGGCACGGACGTACGCCTGACACCCACCGAGTGGTCGTTCCTCGAGCTGCTCGCCCGCAACGTCGGCCGCCTCGTCTCGCGCGAGCAGCTCCTGCGCGACGTCTGGGGTCCGGCGTACGCCAAGGAGACGCACTATCTCCGCGTCTACGCCGCACAGCTGCGCCGCAAGCTCGAGGACGACCCGGCTCACCCGCGCTACCTGATCACCACCAGCGGTCTGGGCTACACCCTCGAGCCCTGAACGCAGCCGCGTGCGAGCGCCTCCGAAGTGGCCTGGATCACCCTCCGTTGCCGCGAAAGCGAGTTCGGTGCCGATGTGATTAGGCTGTGCCGGTGCCGACCGCGAGTGACCCCTCCCTTCCGCCGTCCGCCGTGGAGACGGTGGCCACTCCGGAGGCCCAGGAGGAGACCCAGGCCTGGTGGCGTGTCATGTGCCTCACCGGCCTCGACTACTTCTCCACGCTCGGCTATGCGCCGGGTATCGCGGCCCTCGCGGCCGGTGCGCTCTCGCCGATCGCGACCATCGTCCTGGTCGGCCTGACCCTCTTCGGTGCGCTGCCCGTCTACCGCCGTGTCGCGATCGAGTCGCCGCACGGCGAGGGCTCGGTGGCGATGCTGGAGAGGCTGCTTGCGTCCTGGAAGGGCAAGCTGCTCGTCCTCGCGCTGCTCGGCTTCGCCGCGACCAGCTGGGTCATCACGATGACCCTGAGTGCCGCCGACGCCGCCGCGCACGTCTCGCTCAACCCGGCGGTGCCCGGCATCATCGCCGACCACCCGCTGTGGGTCACCCTCTTCCTGCTCGCCGGCCTCGGCGCCGTCTTCTTCCGGGGCTTCAGCGAGGCGATCGGGATCGCCGTCGTGCTGGTCGGCGTCTACCTCGCCCTCAACGTCGTCGTCGTGGTCGACGCGATCGGCCAGGTGGTCAGTCATCCGGACCTGATCAGCGACTGGCACACCCGCCTCTTCAACGAGCACGGCAACGTCTTCGCCATGGTCGGCGTGGCCCTGCTGCTGTTCCCGAAGCTCGCGCTCGGCATGTCCGGCTTCGAGACCGGCGTGGCGGTGATGCCGCAGATCAAGGGCGACCCGACCGACACCGAGAAGAACCCGCTCGGCCGGATCCGCGGCGCCCACAAGCTGCTCACCACCGCCGCCCTCATCATGAGCGTCCTACTCATCTTCAGCTCGTTCGCCACCGCCGTCCTGGTCAAGCAGGCCGACCTCGAGCCCGGCGGCCCGGCCAACGGCCGTGCACTGGCCTACATCGCCCACGAGTACCTCGGCAGCGGCTTCGGCACGGTCTACGACATCTCTACGATCACCATCCTGTGGTTCGCCGGCGCCTCGGCGATGGCCGGCATGCTCAACCTCATCCCGCGTTACCTGCCGAAGTACGGCATGTCGCCGGAGTGGGCCGGTGCGACCCGTCCGCTCGCCATCATCATCACGATCGTCGCCTTCATCATCACGATCAAGTTCGACGCGAGCGTCGACGCCCAGGGCGGCGCGTACGCCACCGGTGTCCTCGTGCTGATGACGTCGGCCGCCGTCGCGGTGACGCTCTCGGCCTGGCGCAAGCGGAAGAAGCGCAAGACCTTCGGCTTCGGCCTGATCGCGGCGGTCTTCATCTACACGACCGGCGTCAACATGCTCGAGCGTCCCGATGGCGTGAAGATCTCTGCCGCCTTCATCGGCGTCATCGTGCTGGTCTCGGCACTCTCCCGGATCCAGCGCGGCTTCGAGCTGCGGGTCGACAGCCTCGAGCTGGACGAGAAGGCGCAGAAGTTCGTCCGTGACACCGCTCGCCGCCGGATCCGTCTCGTCGCGATCGACCCGGACCGCGTCAACGGCAGCGTGTACGACGACAAGATGCGTCAGACCGTGATGGACAACGAGCTGCCCGACGGCGACGCCATCTTCGTCGAGGTCACCATCACCGACCCCTCCGACTTCCAGGGCCACATCCAGGTCCGCGGCTGCATCGCGAACGGCCAGCACCGTGTCCTGCGGATGGCGGCTCCGTCGGTGCCGAACGCACTCGCCGCGCTGACGCTCTACGTCCGCGACCGCACCAACGTCATCCCGCACATCTACTTCGAGTGGACCGAGGGCGGTCCGGTGAAGAACATGCTCAGCTTCTTCTTCTTCGGTGTCGGTGAGGTCGCCCCGATCACCCGCGAGGTGCTGCGCCGGGCCGAACCCGACCGCTCACGGCGTCCGCACGTTCACGTCGGCTGACCGCTGTCCGCTCCGGCGGTGCGACGTCCAGGATGCCGCGCAGCCGCTTGATGGCGCGATGCCGCGTCACCCGTACGGAGACAGCGCTCATGCCCAGCGCGGCACAGGCGCCGGCGACGTCCATTCCGATCACCTCGAGGCAGACCATCACGTCGCGCTCGCGCGCGGAGAGCTGAGCCAGCGCCCGCCGGACCCAGTCCTGCTCGGGCACGATGGCCTCCGGGCCGGGGACGGCCTCGACGTGCGGCTCCAGGTCGGCGTGCTCGGCCGGGGAGGTGGCGCGCCGGCCGCTGCGGCGACGGGCGTTGGCGGCGTGGTGCCGGGCGATGCCGAAGAGCCAGCCGCCGAAGTCGGCGCTGCCGCCGTGGAAGTCGTGGATCTTGTCCGCGGCGGTCACCCAGGCCTCGTGGCTCAGGTCCTCCGCGGACAGCGAGGCGTCGACGGGGGAGCGGTGCCGCAACCACACCACGAGACGCCCGGCATGTGCTCGATACAGCTCACGCCAGGCGTCGGAGTCGCCCTGCTTGGCCGCGGCCACGATCGGGTCGTCCCGATCATGCCGGCGGCTCGCCCCGTTCACGGCGGGCCCGACTCCTCGCCGTCGCCCAGCGTCCGGTGATGCCGGGACTCGTCGCCGGTCCAGCCGAAGCGGCCGCCGTACGACCTGCTGTACGGCCTGCTGTACCGCCTGTCATACGACCGGCCGACGTGCTTGCCGGTGCCCCACACGCTCGGCCCGTTGCCGTTGCCGTTGCCCTCGGTGGCACCCGGCCGGTGATCGTCGCTGCCGGAGACCGAGCTCGTCGTGGGATCGCCCTGCTGCGGGTGACCGTGCTGGCCGCGGGACTCCTTCTCGCCGTGCCGCTCGCCCGCCGATCCGCGATGATCGGCGCCACCCTGCGACGTGGCGCCGCCGAAGAGCAGGGGGAACGGCGGTGTCACGGCCGCGCCGGACGGGCCCGCATGCGACGGGGCCCGGTGCGACGGATGGACCCCCGGTGCCTCCGATGTGGGGTCGGAGGCACCGGGCGCCCGTGTGGCCGACGGCGAGGCGGTCGGCGAGGGGGCCGGCGAGGACCCCGTGCCGGTCGCGGGGGTGGGTGTCACGACGACGTGGGGGTGGGGCGCCGGGCGCGCGGGGAAGATCTTCCCGGGGACGGCTCCGGCGGCCCAGGTCGTGGTTGCCACCACTGCTACTCCGGCTGCCGCGAGCAGCGCCTTCATCGACGTCGCCCGAGATGACGTCGTTGCCGGTGCGCTCGCGGAGCTGAGGGTGACCAGCTGGTCGAGCAGCACGGGATCGGGCTCCAGCGTCGGAACCTCGACGCGGAGCTGATCGATGCCGTACGGGCTGGTCATGGACGGGTCCTGCCTGGTGAGGTGCTCGGCCGCTCGGGGAGTCCTTGGGAAATACCCCCGGAAATACCTCTGGGGGAGTTCCCCGTACGCGGCCCTGTCACACCTGACCTGTCGCCGGCCCGGCACCGCGTTACAGCGGTCGTGCGATTTCTCTACGCGTTGACCATGAAGTCGGCCGCCCGGAGGACGTACTCCCAGAACTCGGCGTCCTGCTCGGGGGTCAGCTCGGCGGCGTCGAGGCCGACGCGGAAGTGGCGCAGCCAGTGGTCCTTGGCCTGGTGGGTGACCGCGAACGGCGCGTGCCGCATCCGCAGGCGCGGGTGACCGCGCAGCTCGCCGTAGGTGGTGGGGCCGCCCCAGTACTGGCACAGGAAGAGGAAGAACCGCTCCTCGGCCGGGCCGAGGTCCTCCTCCGGGTACATCGGGCGGAGCAGCTCGTCCTCGGCGACCCCGGCGTAGAAGGTGGACACGATCGTGCGGATCGTGCCGGCACCGCCGATCTCGTCGTAGAACGTCACCCGTCCATTGTGCGGGGTCGCGGTTGTGAGTGCCGAGTCAGCCCGGTTGGATGGACACATGCCTACTACTCGCACCGCCACCACTGTCTGGGAAGGCACCCTCTTCGAGGGCGCCGGCAAGGTCACCCTCGACTCCTCCGGTCTGGGCACCTACGACGTCTCCTGGCCCTCGCGCGCCGAGGCCGCCAACGGCAAGACCTCCCCGGAGGAGCTCATCGCCGCCGCGCACTCCTCCTGCTTCTCGATGGCCTTCTCCAACGGCCTGGCGAAGAACGACACCCCCGCCACCCGCCTCACCGTCTCCGCCGACGTCGAGCTCACGCCCGGCACCGGCATCACCGGCATCAAGCTCACCGTCCGCGGTGAGGTGCCGGGCATCGACAACGACACGTTCGTCGAGCTCGCCCAGGCCGCCAAGGAGGGCTGCCCGGTCTCCCAGGCGCTCACCGGCACCACCATCACCCTGGACGCGGCGCTCGCCTGATCCGCAACGTCATGCGCTCCGCGCCGCAGTGCGGCGCGGAGCGCATGACGTCCGAGCGAGCGACTGCGCCCTCAGGGCTTCATTCTCAGGGCTTCATTCTCAGGGCTTCGTGCCTGCGTACGGGTTGCCCTCCCAGAACGGCATCCGGATGCCCTCGTGGTCGAAGCGCGCCTTGATCCGCAGGCGTAGCTCGCGCGCGATCGCCCACTGCTGCATCGGGGCGGTCTTGATCAGCACGCGCAGGCTGATCGCCTCCGGCGTCATGGTCTCGACGCCGGTCACCTCGGGCTGCTCGATGACGATGCCGCTGTAGTCCTCGTCCTCCCAGATGTCGTGCGCGACGTCCTTGAGGATCTGGGTCACCCGGGTCAGGTCCTCGCCGTAGCCGACATTGACGTCGACTACCGCGCGGGCCCAGTTCTGGCTCATGTTGCCGACGCGCAGGATCTCGCCGTTCGGCACATACCAGACGGTGCCCTGCTGGTCGCGCAGTCGCGTCACCCGCAGCGAGACCGCCTCGATCGTTCCGGTCGCCTCGCCCAGGTTGACGACGTCTCCGACGCCGTACTGATCCTCGAAGATCATGAAGATCCCGGACAGGAAGTCCTTGACCAGGCTCTGGGCGCCGAAGCCCAGCGCGATGCCGACGATGCCGGCGCTGGCGATGATCGGGGCGATGTTCACGCCGAGCTGGGCCAGGATCATGGTGCCGAAGACGGCGACCAGGACGCCACCCACGATGCTCTTGAGCAGTGAGCCCATCGTCTTGGCGCGCTGCACCCGGCGGGTGTGGTTGCCGTTGGCCTCCTTGCTGGTGAAGCGGTCCGGCAGGACGCCCTCCTCGGCGTGGAGGACGATCCGGTCGATCACCTTGCCGAGGACCCAGCGGATCACGAGCGCGAGGATGATCAGGGCGACGATCGCGATCGGCTTCCCGATGAGCACATCGGCGTCGTGGTTCCAGTCGATGCCAAACATGAGGCCCATTCTTAACAGCCCGAGTCAACCGGTACGCTGAGCCCGTGACCAACACCTTCGCCCGCCGAGCCCTGACCCTCGGTGCCGCTGTCGCCGCCGTCACGGCGGCCGTCGCCGGCCCCGCCGCTGCTGACGTCCCGAGCGGTTGGAGCAACCCGTCCGACGTCAACCCGCTGCACTTCCTGACGCTGATCCTCTTCATCCCGGTGGCCGCGGCCCTGGTGATCGCGTTCCTGGTGCTGCTCCCGGGCGTCCTCCGCGGCGAGGGCCTGCTCCCGAAGGCGCACAAGCCGAGCAACCAGCCCCCGGTCGAGCGCACCGGTCACTGATCTCAGACCTTTCACGACGAAGGCCCCCGCCATCCGGCGGGGGCCTTCGTCGTCTCGCAGCAGCGGACCGCGTGGTGGCTGCTGGTCTCAGGCGCAGGCCGCTGTCGAGGCAGCCGTGGCGCCGTTCGACGCCGATGCGGCGGCGGACGCCGTCGCGTTGTCGGCCGTCAGCCGCCTCTTGGCGGCGGCGAGCTGACTGCCGACCTGCTTCTTGAGCTTGGTGGCCCTCTTGATCGCCTTCGTGTTGTGCTTGTGCTTGGCCTTGTTCAGGGCCTTCAGCGCGTTGTTGGCCTTGCTCTGCAGACTGGCCACCTGCTTCGCATCGGCGGCGACGGTCGCCCGCTCGGCGCCCAGCGCGCTGGCGTCGCTGCTGGCGGTGCGCTTCGCGGAGACGCAGGCAGGCGTGCAGGATCCTGTGGGACCGGAGACCTTCTCGGTCGTGACGTCCGCGTTGAGGTTGTGGTACGTACAGCCCGACGCGATGGTCAGGATCGCAGCCGCGTTGATGTCGGTCGTGTCGCCGTAGAAGAGCATGCCGCCGTCAGCGCCGGCGGCGTAGAAGAACCCGGCGAGGTAGTGACCCGGCAGCACGCTGGGAAACTCGTACGTGCCGGTGCTGAGGTCCACCTTCGCGTCGTACTCCCGCCCCGTGATCGGGTTGTAGAGGCTGGCCTCGCTCACCTCGGCACGAGCGGGAAGCGTGACGTGTCCACTCAGGACGGTGCTCGGCATCACCGCCACCGCGACTGCTCCGGTCTCGGTCTGGTCGTCGTGATAGCCGTCGACCTGGAGGTAGTAGGTCGTGCCTGCTGTGGCAGTGAACGTCCAATCGCTGATGGGGTCGTCGTCATCCTCGTGCACGGGCGTCAGCGAGTCGACACTGGATCCAGTGAAGACGGCGAGATACGTGTCGATGTCGCTGCTGGCGGTGGTTGCGATGAACGAGCCGCTGGTGGGCGCGGTCCACTCGTACCAGACGGTGGCCTCGGTGCCGTTGCCGTTGCCGCCGTCGTCCTGTGGGTCGGGCTCGCCGACCTCGGCCGTCGCGTCCACATTGGTACCCGCGGTGGTGACGCCCGTGAGCAGGGTCTGTGCGCTGGCGAAGTCGTCGTTGGAGGGTGCGGCAGCCTGGGCGGCGGGCATCGCTACGAGGGTGAGGGAGGCTGCCGCCAGCAATGGCGCGGCAAGACGCGCCGTCAGGCGCAGTCCGATCTTCATGTGGGCTGTGCTCCGGTTCAGTTGGCGCCGAGATGCGCTGCAGCCGGGACGATGACGTCACATGCTGCCTGCGGACCGTAGACGATGAGTCGCATGAAGGCGGCATCAGCAACGCAGGAGGGCGCGACACCCCGTCGGGTGTCGCGCCCTCGCTGAGCGGAGCGGAGGCTGCTACTCGGCGTCCTTGGCCTGCGCGGCGAGCGCGCGGGCGGCGGAGTCGCGGCCCTCACGGACGTAGCGCTTCGCGGCCGGCTCGGCCGAGGAGCTCGCCAGCCAGGCGTCGGCCTTCTCCAGGAGGGCCGGCGAGGCGGCGTACCGGGGGAAGAGGCCGGCGAGCGCGACCGAGCCCTTGTGCGAGCCGAGGTGCTCCCAGGCGGTGTCGGCGGCCGCGAAGTAGCGGTCGACGTAGGGAGCCAGCAGCTCCTCCTGGCGCGGCTGGTTGAACGAGGTGATGATCTCGCGGGCGGTCTCGTTCGGGGTGCCCGTCTCCACGACCGCGGCGGCCCAGGCGGCGGCCTTGGCGGCGGCGTCGGGGCGGGAGGCGCGCGCGGCGGCGGCCTTCTCGTGGCCCGCGATGGTGCCGTCGCGCTCCTCCTCGGCCGCGATCTCGGCCTCGCCGAGCGCGCCCACCCGGGCCAGCCCGGTGATCAGCGACCAGCGCAGGTCCTGGTCGATCTCGAGACCCTCGAGGGCGAGCGAGCCGTCCAGCAGCGCCTTGAGGTCGGCGACGGCCGTCCCGGTGTGGGCGGCTGCCGCGAACGAGCGGGCGAAGGTCAGCTGGTGGTCGCTACCCGGGGCGGCCTTGCCGAGGAGCTCGCGCAGGCCGCGCTCCCAGCGGATCGCGAGCGCCTCGCGCTTGGCCGGCGCCGAGTAGGTCGCCACTGCGAGCGCGGCGTTGGCCGGGATCCGGGTGACGCCCCACGCGTCGGTCTCGGCGCCGATGTTGGCCAGCACCAGCTCGACGTAGGCGCTGATCGACATCTCCGCGTCGCGGGTCATGTCCCACGCGGCGCTCCACACCAGCGCGCGGGGGAGCGAGTCCTCGATCTTGCCGAGCGAGGCCAGAGCGGTGGCGAGCGAGCGCTCGTCGAGCCGGATCTTGGCGTACGCGAGGTCCTCGTCGTTGACCAGCAGCAGATCGGGCTGGGCCTTGCCGGCGGCCTCGGCGATCGCGGTGAGCTCGCCCTCGACGTCGACCTCGAGATAGTCCGTACGGGTGAGCGCCCCACCGTCGGTGAAGTTGTAGAAGCCGATGCCGACGCGGTGGCGGCGCAGGGTTGGCCAGTCCGCCTGGGCGGTCTGGCGGATGGCGAGGGAGGCGTACGTGCCGTCCGAGGCGAGCTCGAACTCCGGCGCGAGGGTGTTGACGCCGGCGGTCTGCAGCCACTCCGCAGCCCAGCTCTGCAGCTCGCGACCGGAGGACTTCTCGAGTGCGGCGAGCAGGTCCTTGAACTCGGGGTTCCCGAACGCGAACTCCTTGAAGTAGGCGCGCAGACCCTCGAGGAACGGGTCGAGACCGACCCACGCCACCAGCTGCTTGAGCACCGAGGCGCCCTTGGCGTAGGTGATCATGTCGAAGTTCACCTCGACGGCCTGCAGGTCGTAGTTGTCGGCCGCGATCGGGTGCGTGGTCGGCAGCTGGTCCTGGGTGTAGCCGGTGATCTTGCGCGCGTTGGCGAAGCCGGTCCACGCGTCGGAGAACTCGGTGACCTCGGCCTCGGCCCAGTAGCAGGCCCACTCGGCGAACGACTCGTTGAGCCAGAGGTCGTCCCACCACTTCATGGTCACGAGGTCGCCGAACCACATGTGCGCCATCTCGTGCAGGATCACCGAGGTGCGGAACTCGTAGAACGAGCGCGGCTGGCGGCTGCGGGGCAGGTACTCGTCGCGCAGCGTCACGGCGCCGGCGTTCTCCATCGCGCCCATGTTGTACTCCGGCACGTAGAGCTGGTCGTACTTGCCGAACGGGTAGGGGTAGTCGAACTTCTCCTCGAAGAAGGCGAAGCCGGCCTTGGTGGTCTCGACGATGCTCTCGCGGTCGAGGTAGGGAACCAGCGACTGGCGGCAGAAGTGGCCGAGCGGGATCGTGCCGAACCGGCCCTCGTAGACGTCCTGGACCTCGTGGTACTCACCGGCGATCAGCGCGGTGATGTAGGTCGACATCCGCTTGGTGGGCTCGAAGTCCCACAGCGCGACGCCGTCGCGGACCGGGGACGGCGCGGGGGAGGGGCTGTTGGAGACGACCTTCCAGTCCGCGGGGGCCGTCACGTGGAAGGTGAAGACCGACTTGAGGTCGGGCTGCTCGAAGGTGGCGAAGACACGGCGGGCGTCCGGCACCTCGAACTGGGTGTAGGTGTAGACGCGCTGGTCGACCGGGTCGACGAAGCGGTGCAGGCCCTCGCCGGTGTGCGAGTAGGCGCAGTCGGCGCGGACCACGAGGACGTTCTCGGCGGCGAGGGACGGCAGCGCGATCCGGCTGTCGGCGTAGGCGGTCGCCGGGTCCAGGGCGACACCGTTGAGCGTGATCTCGTGGACGGTTGCGCCGACCAGGTCGGCGAAGGTCTCCGCCCCGGGCTCGCCGGACGTGAAGGTGATGGTGGTCGTCGAGCCGAACGTCTCCTCGCCGGTCGTGAGGTCCAGCTGGATGTCGTACGACGTGACGTCGAGGAGGGCCGCGCGGGCGCGCGCCTCGTCCCGCGTGAGATTGGTTCCAGGCATGCCGCGATCCTCTCATCCGATGCGAGCACTCGCCGATCAACCCCAGGAGGAGCACGCTCAGACCGCCTCGAACCGGCCCGAAGAATTACACGTTTGTAGTTATGGCCCCGGCGTGTCGCGTTGACTTTTTCTTCTCTAGAGTGCTCACGTGCCTCACCCGTCACAGCCGTCACATCGGCCACTCCAGCGACTTCTGCTGGCCATGGTCTCGACCTTCGCCGCCGTCCTCGCGACGCTGGCGCCGACGGCGTACGCGCCCGCGGAGGCCGCCACCGTGGGCGTGCTCTGCAGCGGGTTCGACGCGTGCAACGCGGCCGGGATGAGCGCCTCCGGCTACCACACGGTCTGGAACACGATGTTCTGGAACATGTACTCCGGCCGGAACTGCACCAACTACGTCGCATACCGGATGATCAGCGCCGGCATGTCGTCGACCCGCCCGAGCCAGCTCGTGCCGGGCCAGGGCAACGCGAGCTTCTGGGGTGCCTCGTTCGGCTCCCTGACCACCAAGACGCCCACCGTCGGCGCCGTCGCCTGGTGGAACAAGAACGTCCCCGGCGCGGGCTCGGGCGGTCACGTCGCGTACGTGGAGAAGGTCTACTCGGCCACCGACATCGTGGTCTCGGAGTCCAACTGGTCCGGTGACTTCGACTGGCGCCGGATCACGACCGCGGCCAACTGGCCCTCCGGCTTCATCCACCTGCGCGACTCCGGCACCCCGGTCGTCACCCCGACCCCGACGCCCACGCCGAGCCCGTCGCCGACGGTCGCGCCGGTGACGGTCCCGGTCAACACCGCGCGGCCGACGATCACCGGTACCGTCGCCGTCGGACAGAGCATCGCCGCGACGCCGGGCACCTGGACGCAGGGCGGCCTGACCTACTCCTACCAGTGGTACGCCAACGGGGCGCCGCTGCTGACCAACGGCACCGGCACCACCTTCGGGCTCACCCAGAACCAGCTCGGCAAGACGATCTCGGTCAAGGTCACGGCGACGAGCAGCACCGGCTCGACGGCGGCGACCTCGGCGACCACCACAGCGGTGGCCGCCGGCACCATCGGCGTGACCACGCCGCCCCAGATCACCGGCGACCCCCGGATCGACGAGGTCGTGACCGCCACGCCGCCGGTGACGACCCGTGCGCTGTCGAGCACCGACGTGCAGTGGTTCGCCGACGACCAGGCGATCCCCGGCGCGACCGACTGGAGCCTCACCCTCGGCGCCGACCAGGTCGCCCGCCGGCTGAGCGTGCAGGTGCACGGCACCCGCACCGCGTTCAACGACCTCACCGTCGCCAGCCAGGCCGTCGGCCCGGTGCAGGCCCCCGAGCTCGCGGTCGCCAGCGCGGGCGCCGTCTCCGGCACCCCGTACGTCGGCAGCGTGCTGACGGCGAAGCCGGCCGCCACCACGCCGGCGGCGACGACCACGACGTACGCCTGGCTGCGCGACGGCCTGGCGATCCCCGGCGCCTCGGCCTCGACCTACACCCTGACCTCCTCCGACGTCGGCCACCACGTGACCGCCCGGATCGGGCTCGCAGCGACCGGCTACTACCCGCTCTCGCAGGACTACGCGCTCGCCCCCTCGATCCTGACGCCGGTCGTGCTCAAGGTCGCCACCGCGTCCGGGCACCACTCCGCGGTCGTCAAGGTCAAGGTCCGCTCGCTCGGCCGGCAGCTCGCGGTCGGCAAGGTCACCGTCGTGATCGGCAAGAAGCACGTCGTCGGGCGGGTCCGCGGCAAGCAGGTCGTGCTGCGCCTGACCGGCCTGCCCGCCGGCCGCCGGCCCCTCAAGATCGTGTACGCCGGACCGGCCGCCTACCAGGCGGTCGTGCTCAAGGACCACCTGCGCATCGCCCGCTGAGGGTCGGCGGCATAACCGTCACCCCTCGGTGGTTGACTCCTGACATGACCACCACTGAGGCAGAGTTCTGGTTCGACCCGCTGTGTCCCTTCGCCTGGATCACCTCCCGGTGGATCCTGGAGGCGGAGAAGGTCCGCGACATCAAGGTGACCTGGCGGATCATGAGCCTGGCCTACCTCAACCAGGACAAGGACATCCCCGACGACTACCGCGAGATGCTCAAGACCGCCTGGCAGCCGGTGCGCGTGGCGATGGCCGTCAGCGAGCAGCACGGCCAGGAGAAGCTCGCCGAGCTCTACACCGCGCTCGGCACGCGGCGTCACGTGGAGAAGAAGGACTACACCCGCGAGGTGATCGAGGACGCCCTCGTCTCGGTCGGACTCTCCGCCGAGCTCGCCGACGCGATGGACGACTCCTCCTACGACGAGGCGATCAAGGCCTCCCACCACCTCGGCATGGACCAGGTCGGCAACGACGTGGGCACCCCGACCATCGCGATGAACGGCCAGGCGTTCTTCGGTCCGGTCATCGCCAAGGCGCCGAAGGGCGAGGAGGCCGGCAAGCTCTGGGACGGCTTCCAGCTGATCACCGCGTACCCCTACGTCTACGAGCTGAAGCGCGCTCGCACGCACGACCTCGACTTCAGCTGATGGCGGTCGACCAGGTCGGGATCCTGGCGCTGCAGCGGGCCCTCACCCAGGCCGCCGATCTCCTTGACGAGGTGACGCCCGGTGACCTCGAGAAGCCGACGCCGTGCACCGAGTGGGACGTGCGCAAGCTCGCCAACCATCTCATCGCGGCGCCCCGGATCTTCGTCACGATGCTCCAGGGCGCGCCTCCGGGATGGAACGGTCGCGAGGACTACGACACCCAGCTCGGCGAGGAGCTGCGCACCCGCGGCAACACCCTGATCAACCTGTGGCGCGAGGTCGCGAAGCAGCAGGACGCCGATGCCGTGATGGGGGCGAACCCGGACTGGCAGGCAGCCGAGATCGCCACCCACACGTGGGACCTCGCCCACGCGCTCGGACGTGCCACCGACGGACTCGACCAGTCGGTGGCCCAGCGTGCGCTGGTGGCGATGGACGACATCCTCGGGCCGACCCGCAAGGGCCGGGCCTGGGCCGACGCGAAGTCCGCGCCGGAGGGCTCGGACGCCTACGCACACCTGGCGGCGTACGCCGGTCGCGACGTCTGATCCCGACGACAGCACGAGGGGCGCTCACCGATCGGTGAGCGCCCCTCGTCGCGTAGCTACGGCACCCGCGATCAGCAGGCGTGCGCCTTGGCCCGGCGGGCCTTGGCGAGGCGCTTGGCGAGGTGCTTCGCCTTGGCCTTCTGGTGCTTCCTCTTGGCCATCCTGACCTGCTTCTGCAGCTTCTTCACCTGAGCGGAGGCGTGGGTGCAGGCGGTCGACGACGCCGTGGTCGTGGTCGTCGTGGTGGTGGTCGTGGCCGGCTTCTTCAGCGCCAGGAGCAGCGCCTCGAGCGCGCTCTTCGGCAGCGCCTTGGTCGCGGCATCGTCCGGGTTGGTCTCGCCCTGCTTCTTGTAGAAGGAGGTCAGGGCGGCGATCAGGCCCGCGGTGTCCGTGGGGTGGGGCGTGCTGGTCTGGTTGAGCAGCGCCTGGATCGGCGCCGGGATCAGACCACCCGTGGCTGAGAACAGCTGACCGATCGGCAGGGCATCGAGCAAGCCCTGGGCGATCGACTGGAGGTCGCCCGCCGAGAGCGAGCCGAGCACATCGGTCACGTCGGACTGGTCGGCACCGAGCAGGCTGGAGAGCTGGTCGACCAGCCCGGTGACCAGCTCGGTCGGGTCGCCGCTGAGGAGCGGCTCGGTCAGGCCGTTGACGAGGCCGGTGATCAGCTGGGTCGGGTCGGTCGTACTGCCCCCACCGGTCGTGCCGCCGACCGTGCCGAGCACCGTGGTGATCACGTCGGTGAGCACGTCGAGCGGGTTGGTGGCAGCGCTCGAGGTCGCGCTGCTGGAGCCGCCGAGCAGCCCGCCCAGGGTGCTGGTCACGCCGCTGAGCAGCCCGGCTGAGGCGGGCGTACTGGCCTGCGCCGAGCCGCCGAAGGCGAGCGTGGGCGTGGCGACGAGGGCGCTGGTCACGGTGACGGCGAGGAGCCGTCGCGTCTTGACGTTCATGTGTGTTTCCTCCCCAGAACTGCACATGTGTGGTCCTCCGGACGCTAGGCCAGATCGTCGATGCTGTGGCCGCCATCACAGATAAATGGCCGATCGGTCACACGCGGGTGGCCTACCCGGGTCGGTCGCCGTTCGCGGGCGAATGGAGGAGAACTCCGCGTCGTCATTAGGCTTACGTCCCATGAGCACGTCCCCCTCCCGCAAGGTGCTGAGCGCCGTCGCCTGGCCCTACGCCAATGGTCCGCGCCACATCGGTCACGTCGCCGGCTTCGGCGTTCCGTCCGACGTCTTCAGCCGCTACATGCGGATGGCGGGCCACGACGTCCTCATGGTCTCCGGGTCCGACGAGCACGGCACGCCGATCCTGATCGCCGCCGACGAGGCCGGGATGACCGCGCAGGAGCTGGTCGACCACAACCACCGGCTCATCGCCGAGGACCTGGTCTCGCTGGGTCTCTCCTACGACCTCTACACGCGCACGACCACGGCCAACCACCACGCCGTCGTCCAGGAGCTGTTCCTCGGCGTGTACGAGAACGGCTACTTCGTCGAGCAGACCTCGCACGGCGCCATCTCCCCGTCGACCGGCCGCACCCTGCCGGACCGCTACATCGAGGGCACCTGCCCGATCTGCGGAGCCGACGGCGCACGCGGCGACCAGTGCGACAACTGCGGCAACCAGCTCGACCCGCAGGACCTGATCAACCCGGTCTCCAAGATCAACGGCGAGACGCCGCAGTTCATCGAGACCCAGCACTTCTTCCTCGACCTGCCGGCGCTGGCCGACGCGCTGAAGGAGTGGCTCGACGAGCGCGAGGCGACCGGTCTGTGGCGCCCCAACGTCATCCGCTTCTCGCAGAACATCCTCAAGGAGATCCGCCCGCGCGCGATGACGCGCGACATCGACTGGGGTATCGCCGTCCCGCTCGACGGCTGGCGGGAGAACCCCACCAAGAAGCTCTACGTCTGGTTCGACGCGGTGATCGGCTACCTGTCCGCCTCCATCGAGTGGGCCCGCCGCTCCGGCAACGCCGAGGCCTGGCGCGACTGGTGGAACGATCCCGAAGCCCTGAGCTACTACTTCATGGGCAAGGACAACATCACCTTCCACAGCCAGATCTGGCCGGCCGAGCTGCTCGCGTATGCGGGCAAGGGCGCCAAGGGCGGCACGCCGCGCACGTACGGCGTGATGAACCTGCCCACCGAGGTGGTCTCCTCGGAGTACCTCACGATGGAGGGCAAGAAGTTCTCCTCCTCCAAGAAGATCGTGATCTACGTCCGCGACCTGCTCACCCGCTACCAGGCCGACGCGTTCCGCTACTACGTCGCGGTCGCCGGGCCGGAGACCAACGACTCGGACTTCACCTGGGCCGAGTTCGTCCGCCGTACGAACGACGAGCTGGTCGCGGGCTGGGGCAACCTGGTGAACCGCACCGCCAACCTCATCGCCGCCAACTTCGGCGAGATCCCGGTCGCTGGTGACCTCCAGCCCGAGGACCAGGCCGTCCTGGCCGCCGTCGAGACCGCTTTCGACACGGTCGGCGACCTCATCGCCACGCACCGCCAGAAGGCCGCGATTAGCGAGGCGATGCGGACCGTCGGCGAGGTCAACAAGTACCTCGCGGACCTCGAGCCCTGGAAGCTGGTCAAGGTCGCCGACGACACCGCGGCGCGCGAGCGCGCGGCGACGATCCTCCATGTGGCCGCCCAGTGCGTCGCCGACCTCAACCTGATCCTGGCGCCGTTCCTGCCGTTCTCGGCCAACGCCGTCGACCAGGCGCTCGGCGGTTCCGGCGAGATCGCGCCGCTGCCCCGCATCGAGGAGGTCACCGACCTCGACGTGGCCGAGCGCTCCTACCCGATCATCACCGGCGACTACGCCGGCGCCCCCACCTGGGAGCGTCACCCGATCAAGGTCGGCACCCCGGTCGCCAAGCCCACGCCGATCTTCACCAAGCTCGACACCGCGGTGATCGACGAGGAGCTCGCCCGCCTCGGCTGACCGCTCAGGACCGGCCGAGCTCGAGACCGAGCCACGCGGCCAGCCCGTCGATCTCCGCCTCGACAGCGTCGCCGATCGACGCCGTCCACGGGAAGTCCTCGTGGACGGCGTTGACGCGGAGCACGCCGGCCTTGCGATCCGCCTTGGCGTCGAGCTTCCCGACCAGCCGATCACCGACGAGGATGGGCAGCGCGAAGTAGCCCCAACGACGCTGAGCGGCTGGCTTGTACATCTCCAGCACGTACTCGAAGGCGAACAGGTCGAGGGCCCGGTCACGGTCGTAGACCAGGCGGTCGAAGGGCGAGAGCAGCGCCGCTCGGCCCTGGAACGGCGCCTCGAGCGCGGCGTGCGCGTCCGGGTCGACCCGCCACTCGCCAGGTACGCCCTCGACCACCGCGGCCAGCCCGATCTCGCCGATCGGCGACGGCTCGGCCGGAGAGCGCAGCGGCTTGACGCGCGCGATGCCGAGGGACGCGAGCCGGCGCTCGTCCCGGATCCGTCGCGCCTCGGCCGGCTCGGGCCGGTACAGGTCGAGGGGATACACGCGTTCGGCCAGGTCCCAGAGCCGGGTCCGGCCCTGTCGACCGGCCACCGCGACCTCCCCGCGCAGGCAGAGGACCTCGAGCATGCGACCGGCGTTCTTGTCGTCGTTCCAGCCTGTCGAGGCGTACGACACCTCGGGGTCGTTGGGGAGTGCGGTCGCCGCGACCGGCCCCTCGTCCCGCAGCTGTGCGAGCAGGCGCTCGCGGAACCGCGGGTTCGCCGTGACCCAGTCCGTGGTGCCCGGGTTGACCCACTCGTCCGCCACGGCCAGATGGATCCCGATGTCGTCCATGGTCCGGATGAACGTCACGTGCTCGACGAGCGAGCGCTCGGTCTCCAGGGCGAAGACCAGGTCGGAGGGTTCGTACGCGGCCCCCAGCCGCGACCAGGCGACCAGGTCGGCGCTGCGCACGATGGCGGTCGTCGGGTCGATCTGGATGGCGGTGAGCTGGTCGACCACGCCGACCAGTGAGACCGGGCGTTCGCCGTCGAGCAGCTGCGCCCGGACCGCGATCCGCCGCGCGTCCTGGCGACTCAGCTTGATCGGCGAGGCGTGCATCGGAACCCGTCAGAGCCTGCCGAGCGCGGCCCTGAGCGGGTCCAGGCCCAGCGACCCGAGGTCGAGCGCGGCGGTGTGGAAGGCCTTGAGGTCGAAGGCCGGGCCGAGCCGGGTCTGCGCCTCGGCACGCGCCTCGAGCCAGATCCGCTCGCCGACCTTGTACGACGGCGCCTGGCCCGGCCAGCCGAGGTAGCGGTTCACCTCGAAGCGCAGCGAGCCCTCGTCCATCCGGGAGTGGGCGCGCATGAACTCGTGGACGAGGTCGGCGTCCCACACCGCGCCGGCCCGCCAGCCGAACGGGTTGTCGGCCGGCACCTCCAGGCCGAGGTGGACGCCGATGTCGACGATCACGCGTGCCGCGCGGAAGCCCTGCATGTCGAGGAAGCCGAGCCGGTCGCCGGGGTCGGCGAAGTAGCCCAGCTCGTCCATCAGCCGCTCGGCGTAGAGCGCCCACCCCTCGCCGTGACCGCTGACCCAGCAGAGCAGTCGCTGCCAGCGGTTGAGCAGGTCGGCGCGGTGCACCGCCTGCGCGCACTGGAGGTGGTGGCCCGGCACACCCTCGTGGAAGACGGTCGTGGTCTCCCGCCAGGTGGAGTAGACGCGGTGGTCGTCGGTGAAGGAGAACCACATCGTGCCGGGACGGGAGAAGTCCTCGGTCGGCGGGATGTACCAGGCGCCGCCGTCGTTGATCGGCGCCACCTTGCAGTCGATCCGCCTGATCTGCTCGGCGATGTCGAAGTGGACGCCGTCGAAGCTCGCGACGATCTGGTCGGCGCGCTGCTGCATCCAGGCCCGGAACGCCTCGCGGCTGCCCAGGTCGCGGGCCGGGTCGGCGTCGAGCGCGGCCACGGCATCGTCGACCGAGCCGCCCGGCACGATCCGCGTGGCGGTGGTGGCCATGTCCGCCTCGATCCGGGCCAGCTCCTGCCAGCCCCAGGCGTAGGTCTCCTCGAGGTCGATCTCCGCGCCCAGGAAGTAGCGCGAGGCCAGTGCGTAGTGCTCACGGCCGACGCCGTCACGCTCGCGTCCGCGGGGAAGCAGGTCGGACTCGACGAACCGGCCGAGCTCGGCATAGGCCGCCGACGCCTGGGCGGCCGCGTCGGCGAGGGAGCCGCGGAGGTCGTCCGGTGCGGCGGTGACGAGGTTGGCGAAGTAGTCGCCGGCTCGGCCCTCCTGGCCCGTCCAGCCGCGGATCTGGGCGGCGACCTCGGCGTACTGGCGACGGGCGGAGACGCGCCCGGCCCCGGCCTCGGCGGCGAGGGTGGCGCGATAGCCCGCGAGTGCCGCCGGCACGGCGGCGAGCCGGTCGCCGATGGCCGTCCAGTCGTCGATGGTTCCGGTGGGCATGACGTCGAAGACCTCGCGGAGGCCGTGCGCGGCGCTGGAGATGACCGAGACCTCGCTGCGGTCGATGCCGGCCTCGGCGCGCGCGACCATCAGGCCGACCCGCTCGAGGAAGGCGTCGCGGGCCACGCCCTCGCGTGCATCGGAGGCGGTCAGCGCGCCGACCTCCCGCACCGCGGTCCGGTTGAGCTCCTCGAGCGCCTCGAAGCCGTCCGGCGACAGGTCCGGCAGCCGGCCCTCGTACCCGGGGATGCCGGCCATCGTCGCGGTGATCGGGTCGAGCCGCGCGTAGTCCTCGACGTACTGGTCGGTCCGGGCGTCCACGTCGCGGGTCATGCAGGCCTCCGTTGGTCGAGTAGCGAGCGCTAGCGAGCGTATCGAGACCCCGGCGACGGAGCGCCGCCGGCGGCTCGTCCGTAACGCTCGGCCAGCACCCCCAGGTGCTCACGGAGCTCGGCGGGCGACTCGACCTGGAAGTCGAGGCCGAGCATGCTGATCCAGATGGCCACCGTCTCCAGGCTGTCGCCGCCGGTGACGAGCACGCTGCGTGTCACGTCCACCGGCTCGACGGTGCCGACGGCCGGGTTGATCCGGGCGAGCACCTCCTCGGCCGGGGCCTGGATCACGAGCCGGGCATGCACCGCCCAGCCCGTACGAGCGACCTCGCGCACCACGAGCTCGGTCATGTCCTCGGGCGGCTCACGCGGCGCGAACCGCCGCCCGCCGGGGGTGCGCAGCTGCAGCCAGTCGACCCGGTAGGGGCCCCAGGTCCCCGTGTCGGGCTGATGGGCCACGAGGTACCACCGCCGCTGCCAGGCCACCAGCCGATAGGGCTCGAGCTCGACCGGCTCGTCGCGGTAGTAGGCGCGCAGGCCCTGATGGTCGCGGATCGCGTCGGCCAGCTCGGCGAGGAGCCGCGGGTCGACCGGCCGGTCGGGGAAGCGGCCGTCGGTGTTCGGGCCGCTGCTGGTGGCGGCCCGCAGGGACTCGAGCCGGCGCCGCAGCCGGTCGGGCAGGACCAGCTGCAGCTTGGCCAGCGCGCGAGCGCCGCTCTCCTCGAATCCGCTGACGCCGGTCGCGGCCTGAAGTCCGACGGCGACGGCGACCGCCTCTTCGTCGTCGAGCAGGAGCGGGGGCATCTTGGCGCCGACGCCGAGCCGGTAGCGCCCACCGGGGCCGCGGACGGCGTCGACCGGGTAGCCGAGCTCACGCAGCCGCGCGATGTCGTTGCGCACGGTCCGATCGGTGACCCGCAGGCGGGTGGCGAGGTCGGCCCCGCTCCAGTCGGGCTGTGCCTGGAGCAGCCCGAGCAGCTGCAGCAGCCGAGCCGAAGTCTCTCGCATGTGGCCGAGAATAGCGGAACGTAACTTTCCTGATCTGTTCCTACGGTGGTTCTGACAGCGAAACCACCGCACCGGAGGACCCGATGAGCACCCAGACCCCGACCCAGACCAGCCAGACCCAGACCAGCCAGACCCAGACCAGCCAGGGCAGCGCGATCGCTCCCTTCACCATCGACATCCCGCAGGCCGACCTCGACGACCTGCGCGACCGCCTGGCCCGCACCCGCTTCGCCCCGGCCGCCCCCGGCGACGCGTGGGCGTACGGCACCCCGACCGCCTACCTGCGCGACATGGTCGAGCGCTGGCAGTCCTTCGACTGGCGCGCGGTCGAGACCCGGGCCAACGCGTTCCCGCAGTTCACCACCGACGTCGACGGTCAGCGGGTGCACTTCGTGCACGTCCGCTCCAGCGAGCCGGGCGCGACGCCGCTGCTGTTGGCCCACGCCTACCCCGGCTCGTTCCTGGAGCTCCTGCCGCTGATCGGCCCGCTCACCGACCCGGTGGCGCACGGCGGACGGGCCGAGGACGCGTTCGACGTGGTGATCCCGTCGATGCCGGGCTTCGGCTTCTCCACCCCGGTCGCCGACGGTGCCTGGACGATGGCGCGGGTGGCGCGGACGTACGACGCCCTGATGCGTCGCCTCGGCTACGACTCGTACGGCATCCACGGCAGCGACGGCGGCGCCATGATCGGTCGCGAGCTCGCCGTGCTCGATCCCGAGGGCTTCCTCGGCGCGCACGTGCTGCAGCTCTTCTCCTTCCCGACCGGTGCGCCCGGGGAGATGGACGGGTTCGGCGCGAAGGAGTACGCCGCTCTGGCGCACATGCAGTGGTTCCAGTCGGTCGGCGGCTACAACGCGATGAACGGCAGCCGCCCGCAGACGATCGCCGCCGCGGTCTCGGACTCGCCGGTCGGGTGGCTGGCGTACAGCGAGCTCTTCGAGAGCTTCGGCAACGGCACCTCGCTGGTGACCGCCGAGCAGGTGCTCGAGCAGGTCACGCTCTACTGGCTGACCAACACGATGGCCAGCGCGGTGCGCTACCACTACGAGGAGCAGCGTGCCGGCGCCGAGCCGGTGGTCAGCACCGGTCGCCTGGGCGTGGCGGTCTTCGCCGACGACTTCCAGACCATCCGGGCCTTCGCCGAGCGGGACAACGCGAACATCGTGCACTGGTCGGAGTTCGAGCGGGGCGGACACTACGCCGCGCTGGAGGTCCCGGACGAGATCGTCGGCGACCTGCGGCGCTTCTTCGGCTGACCACGGCCGACTCGGCCCTCGCGCACGGCCGACTCGGCCCTCGCGCACCAACGACGCGGCCCTCCGGCGATGCCGGAGGGCCGAGTCGAGCGTGTCGGAGGGCCGCGTCGAGCGTGTCGGAGGGCCGAGTCAGCGGGGGAGTGCGCTCGCGCGCCAGCCGCCATGAGCCGAACCGGCCACGAACGTGCCGCGCATGCCGCGACCCGGATGCGCCCACTGGGAGCGCGCCGGCTTGGGCGCCGGCGTCCCGCCGCCGAGCGCGGCGAGCACGGTGACGATCGCCGCCACCTCCTCGGGGGTGGCGTGCGCGTCGATCACCGTGAGGACAGGTCTCGACGCGCCCGTCGCGACCTCCTCCGTCGGTCGCGGGGCTTGCTCGACCTGCCCGCCCGACGGAATCCGCTTCGCGTCTTCCTGGGCGGTCACAGCGGGATGTTCCCGTGCTTCTTGGCCGGCAGGCTGGCCCGCTTGGTCTTGAGCAGGCGCAGCGCCTTCACGACCTCGGCGCGGGTCTCGTGCGGCAGGATCACGCCGTCCACGTAGCCGCGCTCGGCGGCGATGTACGGGTTGGCCAGCGTGGTCTCGTACTCGTCGATCAGCTCGGCGCGACGCGCCTCGACCTGCTCGGGGGAGGCGCCCTGCTCCTTGAGGGTGTTCAGCTCGCGACGGTGGATGATGTTCGCGGCGCCCTGGGAGCCCATCACCGCGATCTGGCCGGTGGGCCACGACAGGTTGATGTCGGCGCCGAGGTGCTTGGAGCCCATCACGTCGTACGCGCCACCGAACGCCTTGCGGGTGATGACGGTGACCAGCGGGACGGTGGCCTCGGCGTAGGCGTAGATGAGCTTCGCGCCGCGGCGGATGATGCCCGTGTGCTCCTGGTCGGAGCCCGGCAGGAAGCCCGGGGTGTCGACGAAGGTCAGCACCGGGATGTTGAAGGCGTCGCAGGTCCGCACGAAGCGGGCGGCCTTCTCCGAGGCGTCGATGTCGAGGCAGCCGGCGAACTGCATCGGCTGGTTGGCCACGACGCCGACCGGCGAGCCCTCGATGCGGCCGAAGCCGACCACGATGTTGGGTGCGAAGAGCGGGTGGACCTCGACGAACTCGGCGTCGTCCAGGACGGTCTCGATGACGGTGTGGATGTCGTACGGCTGGTTCGGGCTGTCCGGGATGAACGTGTCGAGCGCGCGGTCCTCGTCGGACGGCTCGAGGTCGGCCACGGTCTCGTAGACCGGCAGCTCGTCCAGATTGTTCTGCGGCAGGTGGTCGAGCAGCGCCTTGACGTACTCGATGGCATCCTCCTCGTCGTGCGCCATGTAGTGCGCGGCACCCGACTTGGTGTTGTGGGCCCGGGCGCCGCCCAGGTCCTCCATCGAGATCTCCTCGCCGGTGACGGTCTTGATCACGTCGGGGCCGGTGATGAACATCGCCGAGGTCTGGTCGACCATCACGGTGAAGTCGGTGACGGCGGGCGAGTAGACGTGGCCGCCCGCGCAGTTGCCCATGATCAGCGAGATCTGCGGGATGACGCCCGAGGCGTGCACGTTGCGCTTGAAGATCTCGCCGTAGAGACCCAGCGAGACGACGCCCTCCTGGATGCGGGCGCCCGCGCCCTCGTTGATGCCGACGATCGGGGAGCCGGTCTTGACGGCCAGGTCCATGATCTTGCAGATCTTCTCGCCGTAGACCTCGCCCAGCGCGCCGCCGAAGACGGTGAAGTCCTGGGAGAAGACGCAGACCTGGCGGCCGTTCACGGTGCCGTAGCCGGTGACGACGCCATCGCCGTACGGGCGGTTCTTCTCCAGGCCGAAGGCGGTGGAGCGGTGCCGCGCCAGCTCGTCGATCTCGACGAACGTGCCCTCGTCGAACAGCATCTCGATCCGCTCGCGGGCCGTCTTGCGACCACGGGCGTGCTGCTTCTCGACCGCCTTCGCCGAGCCCGCGTGCACGGCCTCGTCGAGCCGGTGCTCGAGATCGGCGAGCTTCCCGGCAGTGGTGTGGAGATCGGGCTCGATCGCGTTGTCGGCGGGCTGCGCGCTCACGTACTGGCTCCCTGGGTGGGTCGGCTACAAGTGCGTGCGACACCCTAGTCCTCATGAGCGCGGATGGAATGAGACGACCGTCACTCCGGGGTGCACTCGACGCCGACCGGTTGGCGGCGCTGGCGCCGACGTGGCGGGTCGAGGTGCTGCCTGAGACGCCGTCGACCAACGCGGTGTGCGCCGACCGCGCCCGCGCCGACGAGGCCGAGGGGCTGGTGATCACCACCGAGCACCAGTTCGCGGGTCGGGGCCGGCTCGACCGGGTCTGGGAGATGCCGCCGCGTGCTGCGCTCGCCTCCTCGATCCTGCTGCGGCCCGACCTGCCGGCGGAGCGCTGGCCGTGGCTGCCGTTGATGGCCGGCGTCGCGGTCGCCCGCACGGTCGAGGGCCGGCTCAAGTGGCCCAACGACGTCCTGCTCGGCCCCGACCTGAAGAAGGTGTGCGGGATCCTCGTCGAGCGGATCGAGACCCCCTCCGGGCCGGCCGCCGTCCTCGGCATCGGCATCAACACCTCGCTCACGCCCGACGAGCTGCCGATCCCGACCGCCACCTCGCTGTGGATCGAGCGCGGGGTCGAGATCGACCGGACCGCCGTCCTCGTCACCCTCCTGGAGGAGATCGGGGTGGCGTACCGGCTGCTCGCCGACGACCCCGACCGCCTGGCCGCCGACTACGCGAGCCTCAGCGCCACGCTCGGCGTGCGGGTGCGCGCCGAGCTGCCCGGCGGCAGCGCGCTGGCCGGCACCGCGACCGGGATCGACCGGTTCGGACGACTGCTGATCACCGGTGCGGACGGCACGGAGCAGGCGGTCGGCGCGGGCGACATCGTCCACTTGCGGCCTTTCGCGTGATCGGGACGGGATGCGGCGTGGGATATTGGGCCGCGTGGCCATCTCCTCGAAGCTGCTGAACGACGGCGAGCACGTCGTCGTCAGCACCCGCACCCACCCCAAGGTGCTCCTCGGACCGCTGTCGCTGCTCGTGATCCTCCTCGCCATCGGCGTGGTGGGTCAGGTGCTCCTCGACTGGCACCCGGCGCACGTGGTGCTGTGGGTCCTGATCGTGATCGCGATCCTGTGGTTCGTCGTCGCCCGGGTGCTGCAATGGCTCGCCTCCTCGTACACGGTCACCACCCGCCGGCTGATCACCCGCCACGGCGTGTTCACCCGCAAGGGCCACGACATCCCGTTGAGCCGGATCAGCGACGTCGAGTACGAGATGGGCCTGATCGACCGGATGCTCGGCTGCGGCACGCTCAAGATCAGCGACGCCAGCACCGACGGGGAGGTCACGCTCCCCGACATCCCGCACGTCGAGCAGGTCCAGCGCCGCATCAACGACCTGTTGCACAGCGCCGACGCCGAGCACTGACATGTCCCCGCTCTACCCGGGCAACGACCCCGAGGCCGGCACGCTCACCGCAGCGGCGGTGGCCGAGCGCGCCGGTGTGCCGTTCGACCAGGCCAAGCGGCTGTGGCGCGCCCTCGGCTTCCCCGAGGTCGGCGACGAGGCGATCTTCGGGGCCAACGACGTCGCGGCGCTGCGCCGGCTCAACGAGAGCGTGGGCTCGACCCTCGACC
Source organism: Nocardioides sp. JCM 18998 (assembly GCF_055391535.1). Taxonomy (NCBI): domain Bacteria; kingdom Bacillati; phylum Actinomycetota; class Actinomycetes; order Propionibacteriales; family Nocardioidaceae; genus Nocardioides; species Nocardioides sp. JCM 18998. Next base: position 279,069 of record NZ_AP043886.1, on the reverse strand, counting down.
TCGACCTGCTCGTCAACCTGACCCGCGGCCTCGGCCAGACCATGGCCCGGCTGTCCGACTGGGAGATCGCCGCACTCGTGCACCAGGCGGAGACCCGGCCCGACGTCGCCCACGGAGCCGGCGCGCTCGAGTCGGCGACGCAGACGATGGTCGACTTCAACGAGACGTTCGAGGAGCTGATGCTCTACGTGTGGCGCCGCCACATGGGCGCCGCCGTCGCGCGTCTCGAGGCCGCATCCTCCGGCGAGCTCGGCACCACCCAGCTCTCGATCGGCTTCGCCGACATCGTGCAGTTCACCGCGCTGTCCAACACGCTGACCGAGCAGAAGATCGGCGACCTGGTCGAGCTCTTCGAGTCGCGCTGTGCGGACGTGGTCGCGGTCAACCGCGGCCGGATCATCAAGTCACTGGGCGACTCGGTCCTCTTCGTCAACGACGAGCCCATCCGGGCGTACGACACCGCCGAGGGGATCATCAACGTGATCGGGCGCGACCCGAGGATGCCCGACGTACGCGTCGGCCTGGCCACCGGATCCGTCGTGGCTCGCCTCGGCGACGTCTACGGCCCGCCGGTGAACATGGCCGCGCGGCTCACCGCCGTCGCCCGCAAGAACCGGATCATCATCGACGAGACCACCGCTGCGCTGCTGCCCGACGACCAGTTCGAGACCCGGCGCCTGCCCGCCCGGCCGGTGCGTGGCTTCGGGATCGTCGAGCCGGTCGCGGTCCGTCGCAACTGAACGCGCTCTCATGACGGCGGCTCCGCCGGACGTGCTTGACGACCGTCAGGATCGAACCTGAGCGATGGCATCAAAGTGCCAGAGGCAACAAAGGGTCAGTCACTTGGTCAAGGGCTTTACATTTCGTACCGTGATGGCGTGATCAATGTTCAAGACGTTCGTCTAGACCCCGTCGACCGTCGCGCATGGCGTGGCGACCAGGAGATCACGTTCTCCCGCAAGGAGTTCGATCTCGTCCACGCCCTTGCCGCGCGAGCCGGCGACATCGTCACTCGCGACGAGCTGATGCGCGATGTGTGGCACGCCAACTTCTGGACGTCGTCCAAGACGATCGACGTGCACCTGGGCTGGGTCCGGCGCAAGCTCGGCGACGACACCCGCCGCCCGCACCTCATCACCACGATCCGGGGCAAGGGTCTGCGTTTCGAGACCGAATGACGGTGCCGAGTTCCTGGCGGGCCGTGGTTCCTCCTAGGCTCGACCCGTGCCGGAACTCGCTCCCACCCTCGCTGTCATCGGAGGCGGTCAGCTCGCCCGGATGATGGCGCAGCCCGCGATCGCGCTCGGCCTGCCGCTGCGTCTCCTGGCCGAGGCGGAAGGGGTGTCGGCGGCACAGGTCATCCCCGACCAGATGGTCGGCGACTACAAGGACCTCGACACGCTGCGGGCGGTCACGGCCGGCTGTGCCGCCGTGACGTTCGACCACGAGCACGTGCCGACCGAGCACCTCCATGCCCTCGAGGCGGCCGGCGTCGCGGTGCGGCCCGGCCCCGAGGCGCTCGTCTACGCGCAGGACAAGGGCCTCATGCGGGCCCGCCTCGGCGAGATGGGCGTGCCCTGCCCGCGCAACGCGATCGTCACCTCGGTCGCCGACGTGGAGGCGTTCGGCTTCCCGTGCGTGCTGAAGACGACGCGCGGCGGCTACGACGGCAAGGGCGTCTGGGTCGTCCGGTCCGCACAGGACGCGGCCGAGCCGTTCGAGGTCGCCGCGCGTACGGGCGTGCGGATCCTGGCCGAGGAGCTCGTCGACTTCCGCCGTGAGCTCTCCGCGATCGTGGCCCGCTCGCCCTCGGGCCAGGCCGCCGCGTACCCCGTCGTGCAGACCACCCAGCTCGACGGCATCTGCCACGAGGTGATCGCTCCGGCGCCCGACCTCGCCGACGCGCTCGCGGGCGAGGCGCAGGCGCTCGCGCTGCGGATCGCCGGTGAGCTCGGCGTCACCGGCATCCTCGCGGTCGAGCTTTTCGAGACCGTCGACGACGAGGGTCGGCCGGCCGTGCTGGTGAACGAGCTCGCGATGCGCCCGCACAACACCGGTCACTGGACGCAGGACGGCGCCGTGACCTCGCAGTTCGAGAACCACCTGCGCGCGGTGATGGACCTCCCGCTCGGCTCGCCCGCCCCGCGCCAGCGCTGGTCGGTGATGGTCAACATCCTCGGCGCCCCCGAGGATCCGGCCGGGGCGAACGTCGGCCGTCTGTACGACGGCTTCCCGCATGCGATGGCGCGCGACCCGCACCTGCGGGTGCACCTGTACGGCAAGGAGCTGCGCCCTGGCCGCAAGGTCGGCCACGTCAACACGTACGGCGAGGACCTCGACGACTGTCTCGAGCGCGCGCGGCACGCCGCCGCGTGGTTCCGTGGCGACCTGGGCAACGAGAGCGAGTGAGCATGAGCAATCCGGTGAGCGGGCCTGACGCAACGCCGAAGGTCGGCATCGTGATGGGGTCGGACTCCGACTGGCCCACGATGAAGGCGGCGGCGGAGATCCTGGAGGAGTTCGGTGTCGCGTACGAGGCCGACGTGGTCTCGGCGCACCGGATGCCGATCGAGATGATCGAGTACGGCCAGCATGCGCACGAGCGCGGCCTGTCGGTGATCATCGCCGGTGCCGGGGGAGCGGCCCACCTGCCCGGCATGCTCGCCGCCGTCACCCCGCTGCCGGTCATCGGGGTCCCGGTGCCGCTGAAGTACCTCGACGGCATGGACTCGCTGCTCTCCATCGTGCAGATGCCGGCCGGCATCCCGGTGGCCACGGTGGCGATCGGCAACGCCAAGAACGCCGGCATCCTCGCGGCTCGCATCATCGCCACCGGCGACGCGGCACTGCAGGCGAAGCTGGTCGACTACCAGGAGTCCCTCTCGGCGATGGCGCGGGAGAAGGGCAAGGTCGTCCGCGGGGAGCGCTGATCGCGACACCTGACCGTTCGGTCAGGAAACCCGGGACCCTGCTCAGGGCCGCACATGGCGGGCCGACCGGACCCGTATGGGGGTCTGGAACCGCATCGTCGCACCACTCGGCGCGCTCGCGCTGAGCGGCGTGCTCGTGGCTGCCCCCGCGACGGCCGCGCCGCCGACGGCTGCGGCCGACCCGGTCTCGCGTCTCACGCAGGCCGTCACGGACGCGGTGGGCGTCGACTACAGCTGCTCCGTCGACCTCGGCCTGCTGTCGCTGGGCTCCCTGCCGCTGCACATCGACGCCCTGCAGGCGGAGACGGTGCCGATCGGCAGCACCGTCCGAGCCCTCACCGCGAGCACCGGCCTGACGGCGTTGATCGGCGAGCTCACCACGCTCGGGCTGAGCGTGGTCTTCGGGACCAGCTCGCTCGTCCTCGAGGTGGGCGAGACGCTCAGCGCGCCGGGGGTGCTCGGGGCGAACGGGCAGCTCACGGTCGGCTCGTTCGGGCTGCCGGCGGATGCCGAGGTGGGGCAGGAGCTCCCGATCACCGCGCCCGCGACCCTCGTCCTCCCGATCGTCTCGGGACTGCTCGGCTCGCTCTCGTGCGTCCTCGATGACGCCGGGTCCGACGTCCTCGGCACGGTGCTGGTCGGCCCCGCGGTCACGGACACCACCATCCACACGGCCGAGCCGCCGCCGCACGGCGGCACCAGCACCTCCGGCGGCCCGAGCGATCCGGTCCTCGAGGCCCGGCTGGTGAATCGGGTCGTCCTCGCCGGGCGGCACGCCCGCGTCCGGGTGAGGCTCGTCGGCGGCGTGCCCTCGGGCAGTGTGCCCTCGGGCGGTGTGGTGCGGGTGCTGTGCGGTGGCCGTTCCGTCGGTCAGGCCCGGCTGTCACGCCGCGCTGCGACCGTCCGGCTGGCGCTGCTGCGACCCGGCCGCCATCGCCTCGTCGTGCGTGCCGACGGCATCGTCCGGCGGCTCACGCTGCGGGTCGTCGGCTGAGCTGCTGTCCTCAGGCAGAGGCCCGGTTGCGCCACTCGATCGCGGGGCAGGTGTCCATCACCATCCGCACGCCGGCTGCCGTCGCCCGCTCGTAGGCGTCCTCGTCGATCACGCCGAGCTGGAACCACACGCCCTTCGCGCCCACCTCGACGGCCTCGTCGGCGAACTGCCCGGCCGCCTCCGAGCGGCGAAAGACGTCGACCACGTCGATCGGGAACGGCACGTCCGCAAGCGTCGGATAGGCCTTCTCGTCGAGCACCGTCAGATCCCCGGACGCGGCGGCGGCGTGGATCGGGACGATCCGCTTGCCGCGCGCCTGCAGCAGCTGGGCGATGCCGTACGCGGTCCTCGTCGGATCACCCGACAGCCCCACCACGGCCCACGTCTCGGTCTCGTCGAGCAGGAAGCTCACATCGCCCGGATCGGCCCATCGGCTCATGAAGCCCAGGGTATCCGCGAAGAGAAGTGAGCGGCATCACACGGTCGCGTACGCTCCTGGAGAACCTGTATATCGGGGCGCGATCTCGAAGGAGACGCGCGATCAGGAGGAAAGCTACATGTCTCTTACCAAGAAGTTCGCCGCACTCGGCGCCGCTGCGGCGATCTCCGCCACCGGCCTCGTCGCTGCCACCGGCACGGCTCAGGCAGCCAATGTCACCAAGTCGGTGACCTACAACTGCGACCTGAGCGGTCTCGGCCAGGGCACGCAGCCGGTGACGGCCGCGTACAGCATCCCCGCCATGCCGAGCACGCTCACCAAGGGCAAGGCCGTCCCGGCGAAGGCCATCACGGCCAAGATCACGCTGCCGACCGCTGTGTCCGCCCTGATCGTCGGCGGCTTCGGGGGAAAGATCGACGGTAGCGTCGCCGGGAACTTCACTGTCGGCGCGCAGAAGGTCGGCTCGTCGCTCACCATCCCGAGCCAGACCATCACCGACGCAACGGCCCCGGCGACGGTGAACGCTTCGGGCAGGCTCGCTGCCTTCACTCCGAGCGCTGTCGGCACGCAGGCCATCAAGCTCCCGGCTGCTGTGACCGCGAAGTTCCAGAACAACGCCGTGACGGTGCAGTGCACGGCAGCGGCCGGCAGCAACCTCTCCCTCGGCACCGTGAAGGTGGGTGAGTCGCCGGCGCTGAAGGCCGCGAAGGCCAAGCTGGCCAAGGACAAGAAGGCCCTTGCATCGGCCAAGAAGGCGATGAAGAAGGCCTCGGGCCACAAGAAGGTCGTCCTGAAGAAGAAGGTCGTCAAGCTCACGAAGGCTGTCAAGGCCGACCAGAAGAAGGTCAAGAAGCTGTCGTGACGCTCCTCGTCTGACGTGTCGGTAAGGCGCGGCATCCCGAAAGGGGTGCCGCGCCTTACGCGTTAGTTGAGTGACGCCCGTCTCAGTCCGTTACTCTTCGGTAGCGCACCCTGTCTCGGGTGCGGTGTCTTCTCACAGGCACGGGCAATCAGGAGGGAACCCATTCATGTCTTTCGCTAAGAAGTTCGCCGCCTTCGGCGCCGCCGCGGCGATCTCCGCCACCGGTCTCGTTGCCGCCTCCGGTGTTGCGGCCAACGCTGCCGATGTCACCAAGTCGGTCGCCTATAACTGCGACATCCCTGGCTTCGGCACCAAGGCTGTCTCCGCGGAGTACTCGATCCCGGCCCTTCCTGCGTCGATCCCGGCCGGCACCAAGGTGCCGGGCAAGGCCATCACCGCCAAGGTCACGCTTCCTGCTGACGTTGCCAACATCATCGTCGTCGGATTCGGTGGTGCCATCAGCGGGACTCTCAACGGGAACGTCGCCTTCGGCTCGCAGAGCGTCGCGTCCTCGATCACCATCCCCGAGGGGACGAAGATCACCGATGGCACCAAGGACGCCACACTCAACGCGTCCGGCACGCTGGCTGGCTTCACGCCGAGCGCCGTCGGCATGCAGGCCGTCAAGCTCCCCGCTGCTGTCAGTGGCGTTCTCGGTGGCCTCAGCATCAATTGCACCGCGACGAGCACTGACCTGGCGCTCCCGTCGGTCAATGTGACCAAGTCGTCGACGGGCGGCACCACGGGCGCCTCGCCGGCCCTGAAGGCCGCTCAGGCCAAGCTCGCCAAGGACACCAAGTCCCTGGCCGCGGCCAAGAAGGCTCTGAAGAAGGCCAAGGGCCACAAGAAGGTCGTCCTGAAGAAGAAGGTCGCCAAGCTCACCAAGACGGTCAAGGCCGACAAGACGAAGGTCGCGTCGCTCTCCAAGTGACGCCCGCCGTCATCTGACGCATCACCGAGGCGCGGCATCCCGACAGGGGTGCCGCGTCTCGCGTATTTCCCTGTGGCTCATGGGCCCACGTCTGGTCGCTCGAGTGGGGTGGTGCCGGTGGGGTCGACGTGGAAGTGCTGGTGGTGGGGTGATCTCCAGAGGAACTCGCCGGGGCTCAGCTGGGTGTAGCTCCAGCCGGCATGGGTCTTGACCCGATGGTGGAGCCGGCACAGGGGTGCCAGGTTCGCCGAGTTGGTGGTGCTGCCGTGTTCGTAGGGGTCGATGTGGTCCAGATCGGCCGAGCGGGCGCTGCGGGTGCAGTGCGGGAACACGCAGATGGGGTTGCGCAACACGATCTGCTCCCGCAGGGTCGCTGAGGGCTGGTAGCCCGACGAGGCGATCTCGGTGTTGAGGTCGATGACCGGCCGGATCGAGACGGTGGTGCCAGGCCGGGAGAGCCAGGTGCGGAGCCGCTCGATCCCGACCACGTAGTCGCCGGAGCCGTGCTCGACGCGAGTGATCTCCGGCTCGACCGCGTTCAGGTGGACGTACAGGGTCGCGGCTGATCCGCCGGTGGTGAGGTCGAGTCCGAGCTCGCGTCGCGCGATCTCACCCACCGCCAACGCCCGCCGCACGTCCAACGACTCCTCCGAGCCTGCCAACAGCAGGGCGTGCGCGGCGCGGGCGATCGCGGTCTCGAAGTCGCGGGCGTCGACTGCGTCCAGGCTCGCGCTGACTCCGACACAGCCTCCGACCACGTCACGGTCGTGGATGGTGACGTGGCGGTGCTCGGCCGCGGCGACCTCCCGGGCCTTTGCTTCTTCGGGGTCGAAACGTCGGATCGCCTCGGTGACCATGCGTTCGAGGCGCACGATCCCGATCTTGTGCGCGACCGGTGCCACCTGGGCATCCACCCAGGCTGCCGCGTCCGGAGACAGGGCGAGGGTCTGGGAGGCGATCTGGCGGGCCTTGTACGGCTCCAACGGTCCCGACACCATCCTCGCCCACACGAGTGGCAGTCGGTAGCGCAGTTCCAGGACGGTGCCGAGCCACAGGCGGGTTGAGTCGGCGGAGCGTCCCAGGGCGGTGGCGAGCTCGGCGACGGCGAACTCGGCCACCAGCGGCGCCCCTTCGCCGGCGATCGCGAGCTCGTGGTCGGTGCCGGGCACCGTCATCGCCCGGTCCAAGGAGTCGGTCGAGTGCAGGTCGGCCCACGCGAGGGCGTCGAGCATGAGCCGGATCTCGGCTTGGCGGGCGTCCTCGCGGTCGCGTCGCATCGCATCCAGGAGTCCGGCCGGGGTGTCCCGGTCGAGATCCTGGATCGGTGCGGTGGTCATGGTTCGAATCTACGGACAGGGACCGACAGTTTTGGGCCTCATCGGACCTGTCCAGAGACTTCTTTTCGAACATCTTCTCTGGTCCTTGTTCCGTGCCACGGGGCTAGTGGCCCGACGGAACTGTGCTCTCGGCACCTGCTGTGCCAAGACACTCGACCGGCACCCGCGGTGCCGTTCTTCCCTTGAAATCTCTGGCTGGAACCGTCGCCACCGGTACGCAAGCCACCCACCGGCAACCGCCGGTGGACGGGTTGCGCCTGTAGGGCCTGCTGGCGATCACGAAGACGAACGAGAGAAGCGTGGTACAGCGGGTGCCAGCACAGTGTCTTGGCACCGTCCCAGCGCGGAGCACAGCACCGTCGGACCACCATGCGTGTGGTCGAGTTCAAGACATCACGGCATAGCGATTGCGGTGGTTTCGAGGCTCGCTTCGCTCGCACCTCAACCACCGGCACCCGTGCCCGAGGGTCCGGATGTCGGTTCCCGGCAGACAGAGAACAGAGGTGTGGCAGGATGTCGACCGTGGCAATCAGCGTCATCATCATTCGCTAGCGCATCGCGACCCCGGCAGTAGGGGACACGATGCGCCAACCTCTCGTTCCCGAGAGGTTTTTTTATTGCCCGAGCACGATCACCGACCGCATGACGACCGATAGACAGAAGTGACCACGATGGATCTCCAGGGCTCGTTCCACGTCTACGACACCACCCTGCGCGACGGCGCGCAGCAGGAGGGTCTCAACCTCTCCGTGGGGGACAAGCTGGCCATCGCGCGCCAGCTGGACGGCTTCGGCGTCGGGTTCATCGAGGGTGGCTGGCCGGGTGCCAACCCCAAGGACACGGAGTTCTTCAAGCGCGCGCTGACGGAGCTCGACCTCAAGCACGCCAAGCTCGCCGCCTTCGGCTCGACGCGGCGTGCGGGCCTGAAGGCCGCCGACGACCCGATGGTCGCCGCGCTGCGCGACTCCGGCGCGAGCGTCGTGACCCTCGTCGCCAAGAGCCACGACCGGCACGTCGAGCTGGCTCTGAAGACCACGCTCGAGGAGAACCTCGCGATGGTCCGCGACACCGTCGCCCACCTGACGCACGAGGGTCTCCGTGTGTTCCTGGACGCGGAGCACTTCTTCGACGGCTACCGCGCCAACCGGGCGTACGCCCTCGAGGTCCTGCGCACCGCGTTCGAGGCGGGCGCCGAGGTCGCGGCGCTGTGCGACACCAACGGCGGCATGCTGCCGACCTGGCTGACCGACGTGGTCACCGACGTCATCGACACGACCGGCGTCCGAGTCGGCATCCACTGCCACAACGACACCGGCTGCGCGGTCGCGAACACGCTTGCCGCCGTCGAGGCCGGTGCCACCCACGTGCAGGGCACGATCAACGGGTACGGCGAGCGGACCGGCAACGCCGACCTGATCGCGGTCGTCGCCAACCTCCAGCTCAAGCTCGACCGCCAGGTCCTCCCGGAGGGCCTCCTGGCCGAGGCCACCCGTACGGCCCACGCCATCGCGGAGGTGACCAACTTCCCGCCGGCGACCCGCCAGCCGTACGTCGGCGCCAGCGCCTTCACCCACAAGGCGGGCCTGCACGCCTCCGCGATCAAGGTCGACCCCGACCTGTACCAGCACATGGACCCGGCCGGCGTCGGCAACGACATGCGCCTGCTGGTCTCCGACATGGCCGGGCGCGCGAGCATCGAGCTCAAGGGCAAGGAGCTCGGCTACGAGCTCACCGACCGCGAGCTGGTCACCCGCGTCACCGACCGGGTCAAGGAGCGGGAGGCGGCCGGCTACACCTTCGAGGCGGCCGACGCCTCCTTCGAGCTGCTTCTCCTCGAGGAGGTCGAGGGCAAGCGTCCCTCGTACTTCGATCTCGAGTCGTGGCGCGTCATCTCCCAGGACGACGGCTCCACCGAGGCCACCGTCAAGCTGCACGCCGAGGGCCAGCGCTACGTCGTCACCCGCGAGGGCAACGGCCCGGTCAACGCGCTCGACCAGGCGCTGCGGGCCGCGATCGTGCTGGCCTACCCGGTGGTCGAGAGGTTCGAGCTGATCGACTACAAGGTCCGCCTCTTCGATGACGGCCACGGCACCGACGCGAAGACCCGCGTCCTCATCGAGACCTCCGACGGCACGACCTCGTGGGTCACCGTCGGCGTCGGCGAGAACGTCATCGAGGCCTCCTGGGATGCGCTCGTCGACGGTCTCACCTTCGGCCTGTGGCGGGGCGCCCGCGGCTGACCCGGCCTCGCGGGCGGGTCACGCCGACGTACGGCCGGCCTGGTCGCGTCCCGCGTCGTACGCCGACCACAGCCCGGCGTAGACCCCGCCGGCCCCGAGCAGCTCCTCGTGCGGACCCTCCTCGGCGATCCGCCCGTCCACCAGCACCACGACCCGGTCGGCGGTCTGGGCCTGCCGCAGGCGGTGGGCGATCACGATCCCGGTGCGCCCGGCCAGCACGGCGGCCGCCGCCCCCTCCAGACGCGCGCCGCCGGTGCTGCCCGACTCCGCTGTCGCCTCGTCGAGAAGCAGCACCCCCGGGGCGGCGAGGGCGGCGCGGGCGAGCGCCAGCTGAGCGACCTGTTCGGGTGTCAGCGCGTGGCCGAGCTCGCCCACCACGGCGTGCAGGCCCTCGGGGAGGGCCTCGACCCAGGCCGTAGCCCCGACGAGTGCGAGCGCCTCGGCGACCTCGTCGTCGCCGGCGCCGGCGCGACCGAGCCGGACGTCGTCGGCCAGTGACCCGGCGAAGACGTGCACCTCCTGAGCTGCCAGCACCACGGGTCGCGGATGGGTGTGGGAGAACTCCCGGATCGGTACGCCGTCCACCGTCACCGACCCGGCGGTCGGGTCGGTCAGTCCGGCGAGGATGGCCGCGAGCGTGGACTTGCCTGCCCCGCTGGGGCCGACCAGGGCGACCTGTTCGCCGGGACGGACCTCCAGGGAGACGTCGTGCAGGATCTCCCGGTCGCCGTAGCGGTGGGAGATCCGGTGTGCCCTGATCCCGCCGGTCGGCGCGGCGGCCGGCGGGGGCGTCGCGAGGTCGCGCCCCGCGTCGACGACGCCGATGATCCGCTGCAGGCTGGCCACCGCCGACTGGATCTGGTCGAAGCTGTAGATGATGACGCCGAGCGGGTTGAACAGCCGGTGGAAGTAGAGCGCTGCCGCGGTGACCGCGCCGACCGTCGCCGCGTCCGCCGAGACCAGGCCGAACCCGACGGCGATGATCGCTCCGAGCCCGACGGCCTCGGCAATGTTCATCCACTTGCCCCATGCGGTGGCGAACCAGAGCACGTCCCGCGTGATGACCCGTGCCCGGTCCGAGCTCTCCGCGATCGTCGCGACGTGCCCGTCCACCGCACCGTAGGCGTGCAGGGTCGCGCGGCCCTCGACCGCCGACACGAGCGCCTCGGCCCGATCGCCGAAGGCGGCCCGCTCGGTGCTGTAGCGCGGGGCGGCACGGGGGAGGTACCAGCGCAGGGAGAGCACGTAGACCGGGATCGAGGCCAACCCGGCGAGCGCGAGCCACGGGTTCAGAGCGGCCAGGCCGACGAGGGTGAGAAGGACGGTGAGGGCAGCGGCGATCCAGGGCGCCAGGAGGGTCGTGATCACCTCGCTGATCGCGCCCACGTCGTCGCCGACGCGGCTGGCGAGGTCGCCCCGCCCGGCCTCCTCGACGCGACCCGGCGGCAGCCGGAGCACGGACGAGACGACGTCCTCGCGCATCCGGGCCAGGACCCGCTGTCCGACGCGGGCCACCAGGACGGCGCTGACGGTGGTCAGGATCGCGCTGAGCACACCCGCACCGGCGACCCACACCGCGGGACGCACGACCTCGCGCTTCTCGTCCCCGCGCAGGACCGCGTCGACGACCAGGCCGATGGCCCATGGGGCGACCAGGCCGAGGAGCGCCGCCGACGCCGACAGCACGACGGTTGCGGCGACGAGCACCCGCTGGGCGCGGAGGTAGCGGAACATGGCACGGCGGACGTCGCGCGCGGTCGCCAGGGGGAGTCGCGCGCCGGGTGCTGACAGGTCGCTCATCCCAGCACCCTCCGGCGGTAGGTCTCGTCGGTGCCGAGCAGCTCGTGATGGGCGCCGTACGTCGGCTCGCCGTCGCTCGGCACGAGGATCACCCGGTCGGTCCGGGCGAGCAGGACGGGGCTGCTGGTGAGCAGGACCGTCGTACGGGTCGCGCCGTCGTCGGTGTGCCGCAGCGCGCGGATGCCGTCGGCGATGGTCTTCTCCGTCATCGAGTCCACGGCCGTCGTCGGGTCGACGAGCACCAGCACGTCGCGGTCGGCGTGGAGCGCGCGGGCCAGCGCCAGCCGTTGACGCTGGCCGCCGGAGAGGCTCAGGCCCCGCTCGCGCAGTCGCTCCGCCAGCCCGGCGGGCTGGGCGTCGATGAACTCGCGTGCGCCCGCCGCATCGATGGCGGCGGAGGCATCGGACGGATCGGCCGCGGCCCGGCCGAGCGAAAGGTTCCCCTCGATCGAGCCGGCGAAGAGGTCGACCCGGTGGGGCTCGACGTGGGCGCGGCCGCCGGCGGAGGCAGCCACGGCGGCGGCGATCCGCTCCAGGTCACCGTGCTCGGCGACGATCCCGACGAACTCCCCGGGAGCGATGTCGAGCCGGGGCCCGTCCTGCGGTCCCGTCGCGGTCGCCTCACCGGGAGTGGGAGTCTCGTCCGCCAGCACCTCGTGCACCCGCCGGGCGCTGGCGTTCGCGGCCGCGCCGACCTGCAGGTAGAGGCCGATCGTGGTCAGGGGCTCGGAGATGAACTGCGCTGCGCCGACGGCGGCCACGAAGGCGCCGACGCTGATCTGCCCGTCCAGGGCGAGCAGCCCCGCGAGGGTCACCGAGACGGCCAGCACGATGGTGCCGGCCAGGACCGTCGCGCCCTGGGCGATCGACTTCGCGACGCCGGCGCGGACACCGGCGACCTCCGCCGTGCGACTGACCCGCTGGTATCGGGCCGCCGCCTCGTCCTGTGCGCCGAGCCCGTGCAGCACCCGCAGGCCCGCCATCAGGTCCACCGCGACGGCCGAGGCGCTCGCCAGACCCTCCTGCTGCTCCTCGACGCGGCGCGAGATGGGCCGCGAGATCGCGTTGAGGGCGAAGGTGGCCAGGCCGGCCGTCGCGATCAGGACCGCGCCGAGGCGCAGGTCGATGGTGAGCAGCACGCCGCAGCTCACCACGAGCGCCGCACCGGCGCCCACGACGCCGGCAAGACAGATGATGCTGCGCGCGGCCTGGTCGGCGTCCGAGGAGGCGATGGTGAGCACCTCGCCGTGCTTGCGCCGGCCGGCGCCCGGGCCGAGGAGCCGCGTGGCGAGCTCGGTCCGCAGCACGTGGCCCTCGTCGATCACGGCGCCCTGCCCGAAGCGGGCGAACCAGCGATAGCACGTGGTGAGCACGCCGAAGAGCAGCGCCACCCCGACCAGGCTGAGCAGCAGCACCGGCACCCGACCGCTGACGACGGCGTTGTCGATCGCGATGCCGATCGCGACCGGGACGAGCGCCTCGCACGTCTGGTGGCCGATCAGGCAGAGGGCGGCGCCGACGACCCGAGGCCGCTGCCGGCGCAGGATGAGCCCGACCAGCGGCTCCCGCCGCGAGGTGCTGGGGATGACGACCTCCAGGGTCTTGAAGCATCAGAGAGGGACTCGCGCGCGACGAGGAGTGAGGCAAGCCTAACTCGATGCTCCGGTCTCGGGGTCGTCGGCTCCCGCCGACGGGTCGAAGGGCTCTACGCGACCTGCAGCTTCAACCACCGGCTCGGGTCGATCGCGGTGGTGTAGCCGCCGCCGCGAGGACGGACCTCGAAGTGCAGGTGGCAGCCGTCGGGAGCCCCCGAGTCGGACGCCCGGGCGATCACCTGGCCACGGCGGATGCGGTCGCCGGGGTTCACGTAGACCGTACGGGTGTGCCCGATCAGGATGTCGTGCACGGCCCCGCCGGGACCCTTGATCCGGATCCGGAACGGATTCACGCCGTACGCAGCGCCCGGGGTGCCGGGCGTGCTGGGGGAGAGGACCCGGCCCGCGTGGCCGGCGCGCAGCAGGGTTCCGCACGGCATCGCGACGTCGATGCCGTGGTGGAAGCCCTCCGTGCCCGGGCAGGACGGGTCGTGGTCGTACCAGGGCGAGGCGTTGCAGCCGAAGCCGATCATGATCTGGTGCTGGCCGACGAACCACGCCGAGCGGTACCAGTGGTGGTCCGAGGTGTAGAACTGCCAGCGCGGATCCGGGTGCTTCTCGACATGCGCGTGCGCGGCGGCCGGCGCGAGCAGCGGCAGCAGCGCGATCAGGATGACCATCAGGCGACGCAGAAACATGCGCCCGACCCTAACCCGCCGAAGAGCACCCTCGCGGCGCTTCGCCCGTTCGCCTACGGTGGCTCCGTGACCGAGCTGCACGACCTGACCGCGCTGGAGCAGGGCGAGCTGATCCGGCGGTGCGAGGTCTCGCCCGCGGAGCTGGCCGAGCACTACCTCGAGCGGATCGCCCGCCTCGACACCGATGCCGCGGAGCCGCTCGGCGCCTTCGTCACCATCGCCGAGGAGCGCATCTCGACCTGCGCCCGCGAGCTGGCGATCCGCCCTCCCGGGGCGAGCCCGCTGTGGGGCGTGCCGACCGCGATCAAGGACCTCAACCAGACCGCCGGCGTACGGACGACGTTCGGCTCGGCCGTCTTCGCCGACTTCGTGCCCGAGGTCTCCGACGAGGTCGTCCGCGCGATCGAGCGCGCGGGGATGATCAGCCTCGGCAAGACGAACACCCCGGAGTTCGGCAGCCCCTGCTACACCGAGCCCGAGGTCGCGCCGCCGGCGGTCACGCCGTGGGACCGGCGCCGCACGGCCGGCGGGTCGAGCGGGGGCGCGGGCGCCGCGGTCGCGGCCGGCCTGGTCCCGATCGCCCAGGGCTCGGATGGCGGCGGCTCCATCCGGATCCCCGCCTCGGCCTGCGGCCTGGTCGGGCTCAAGCCGACCCGTGGCCGGATCTCGGGCGCCCCGATGTACGGCGACCCCGTGGGCCTCGCCACCGCGGGTCCCCTCGCCCGTACGGTCCGCGACGCGGCCGCCTTCCTCGACGTGATGGCCGGGCGACGACCCGGCGACCCGTCGTGGGCGCCAGAGCCGATGGACACCTTCCTGGAGGCCTGCGAGCGACCCGTGGCCGGGCTGCGGATCGCGCGCTTCCTGGAGCCGGTGATCACCGAGACCCCGGTGGAGGCCGCGTGCGTCGCGGCGTACGAGCAGGCATCGCGCCTGCTGGAGGACCTCGGCCACGTCGTCGAGGACGTGCCCAAGCCGCTGCCGATCGAGGCGGTGGCGACGTTCGAGACGTGCTGGGCGGTGCTGACCGCGCTGTCCGTGACGCCGCTCGCCGCCGAGCAGCGCGCCCGGATCCGCCCGCTCACCCGCTGGCTGGCCGAGTGGGGCGAGGGTGTCAGCGGCCCGGAGTTCGGCCTCGCGATCGGTGCGATGCGTCGCTTCGCCGCTGCGGCCCTCGAGGCCCTGGCCCCGTACGACGCCGTCCTGACGCCGACGCTGGCGAGCCTGCCGCCGATGGTCGGGGCGATGCGCGACGACGCGGACCCGCGCGCCGACTTCGAGGCGCAGAAGCGGTTCACGCCGTGGACCAGCGCGTGGAACGTCACCGGCATGCCGGCGATCTCGCTGCCGCTGCATCACACCGCCGAGGGGCTGCCGGTCGGGATCATGCTCGCGGCACGTCCCGGCGAGGAGGAGCTGCTGCTGTCGCTGTCGGCGCAGGTCGAGGCGGCAGCGCCCTGGGCGGATCGGCACCCGCCGGGCTGGTGAGTCAGCGCGCGATCGAGGCGAAGTGGACGGCCCGGTCGCGCCCGCTCTCCTTGGCGCGGTAGAGCGCCTGGTCGGCCCACTCGATGAGCTGCTGCAGGTCCGCACCGTCGGCGGTGGAGGCCAGCCCGTAGCTCGCCGTCGGGACGAAGCCGGGCAGGGCGATCAGCATCTGGAAGCGGTTGGTGATCAGCCGGGTGAGGCGCTCGGCATCGCTGGGTGTGACGTCGGGGACGAGGATGACGAACTCCTCGCCGCCGAAGCGGCAGATCAGGTCTCCGGCGCGCAGCACCCCCGTGCAGGCCTGCGCGAACGCCCGGATCACGCGGTCGCCGGTGGCGTGCCCGAAGCGATCGTTGACCGACTTGAAGTGATCGAGGTCCGCGAGGACGACGACACTGCTACGCACGGACTTCTGGGCGAGCCGGGCGTGCGCGAGGGTGACGAACTCACCGCGGTTGAGCAGGCCCGTGAGCGGGTCCCGACTGGCCCGACGGTGCAGGTCGCGGACCTTCTGCTCAGTGACCAGCGAGGACATGCTGAACGCGACGTTGGTCAGCAGGAACAGCTGCACCAGTGACGTGATGCCCGTGCCGAAGTACCGCTGGAACACGTCGGATCCGGCGCCGGCGAACAGCAGCACCCCCGTGCGGCAGAGATAGAACGCGGCCGCGATGCCGAACGCGATCGAGAGGGCACGGGCGAGCAGGACGAAGCTGCGGTCGGCGACGCTCTCCGCCGCGGACCGGCCGGCGTGCCACGTGTCGATGCTGCACAGCCCGAAATAGACGGCGGTCGCGGTCATGAAGCACCACGCCCCGCTCCACGACGAGCGCTCCGGGTGGCTCAGGGCGGCACACAGGAAGGCGGCAGCGGGTCCGAGCGCCAGCTGCCACGCCTTCGGGCGAACGCTGCGCAACGAGGCAGCACCGGCCCAGACCATCGCGGCGCCCGCGACCATCACCAGATCGGCCAGCGGACCGGCGAAGCGTCGGGCCGGCATCTCGTCGAGGGTGAACAGGGCGAAGGCGACGAGGAACGCCAGCATCGCCCGGCGCCACCACGTCACGTACGTGGCTCGCTCCGTGCTCGATGCCATGATGCACAGAAGCCCGAAGAACGTCAGTGCGGTCACGCCGAAGGCGATCCGGACCGACATGCCGTCCAGCACGCTCACCCTCCCCGTCCCCTCCGGGCCTCCGGAGGAACGTTAGTCACCGAACGACCCCGGGGCGAGAGTATTGCGCAGACTGCGTCCCGCCGAGCAAGAAACGGGCCCGTGGCGGGCCTCTCAGGCGCGCACGATCCGGGCCCGGCCCTGCGCCTTCGCCTCGTACAGCGCACGGTCGGCGCGGTTCAGCAACGCGGCCAGCGGAACGTCCGGCACGGCCTGCACCAGGCCGATGCTCACCGTCGGGATCCTGCCGTCGGGCAGGTGCGACGTCTGCTGCAGCTCGGTGGCGACGTGGTCGAGGAGGCGCTCGGCGTGCTCGAGGCTGGTGGCGGGGAACACCAGTCCGAACTCCTCGCCGCCGAGTCGCCCGCACAGGGCGCGGGGTCCCAGCGTCGTACGTGCCGCCCAGCCGAACGCGCGCAGGACGTCGTCGCCGACGGCGTGGCCGAGGTCGTCGTTGATCCGCTTGAAGTGATCGAGGTCGGCCATCGCCAGCAGCACGATCTCCCCGTCGTGGGCCAGGGTGGGGAGGAGGTCGACGGCCTGATCGCGGAACTCCTCGGGCCGCATCAGGCCGGTGAGCCGGTCGTACGCCGCCCGCCGCCGGAGGTCGTCGAGCTGCTGGACGGTGCTCAGCGAGGACATGCTGAAGGAGACGACGACCAGCTGCACCAGGAGCAGCAGCGTCGTCGGACCGCTGTCGAACCAGCTGGTGAAGAGATCGCTGCCGGGGCCGGCGGCGAGGAACGCGATCGTGCGGCCGACGTAGAAGAGCGTCAGCACGGCGGAGGCGAGGCCGAGCGAGCGGATCAGGATGATCGGCGTCGGGAGCCTGCTCGGCCCGAGGCGCGGCTCCGCCGCACGGTGCAGTGCCCATGCGGTGGCACCGAAGACGCCCGTCATCAGAGTGAGGTAGACCGCTCCGCCCGACCAGCGGTCGTGCGCGGGGTCGTCGATCAGGCCGGCCACCACCGCGACCGCCGGGGCGATCAGGAGCCACCGCAGTCGGATCGAGCGGGTGCTGAGCGACCGGGCCGCGCACCACGCCGCCTCGGCGCCGAGCACGCTGAAGCCGTTGCCGAGCGGGTTGAGGACGACCTCGAGATCGGTGCCGTTCGCGACGTAGCTGAGCGTCGCCAGCCCGAAGAAGAGCAGCGAGACGGTCCACCAGCCGGCGAACGGCGCCCGGGTCGTCCGGTAGGCGCCGACGGAGAACAGCGCCAGCAGAACGCATGCGACCACGGAGAACGCGATCCGCAGCGTCAGGATGTCCACTGTCCCCAGAATAGAGGTCAGTCGCCGATGCCTCGGGCGTGCAGGGCCGCTCCGGTCTCGTGGGCTCGGGCGACCACCCGGATCACGAACGGCGTGAGACGCGCGCGCGGATCGCGCTCCAGGCCGCGGGCCTGGGCGGCCTGACGGGTCTCCTCCGCGAGCTCGAGGGTGGCGGGGATCGCCCGGATGGTCAGG
Source organism: Nocardioides sp. JCM 18998 (assembly GCF_055391535.1). Classification (NCBI taxonomy): domain Bacteria; kingdom Bacillati; phylum Actinomycetota; class Actinomycetes; order Propionibacteriales; family Nocardioidaceae; genus Nocardioides; species Nocardioides sp. JCM 18998. Next base: position 261,114 of record NZ_AP043886.1, on the reverse strand, counting down.
GCGAAGGCGAGGGCGACCCGGTCGGCGTCGACGCCGAGGCGGCGCAGCGGACGCAGCCCGGCGGTGATCGCCTCGAGAAGGTCGTCCACGCGGGTCGTGACCGTCATGACGGTGGCGAGCAGTGCGAGGGCGACGATGTCGCCGACCGTCTCGACCGCGCGCGGCCAGCCGCTCTGCCAGGCCTGCCAGGCGAACAGGAAGACGACCATGACCAGCAGCCCGCGCAGGCCACGCCAGGTGGCACGCAGGCTTGCGCCCGACCACCGGAGCAGGACCAGGGCGATCGCCAGAGCGCCCAGCGAGGCGATCGGGCCACGGACGGCGACGGTGAGGATCCCGGCGGCGAGCAGGGCGATCAGCTTCGCCCCGGCCGGGAGACGGTGCAGCCAGGTCGTGCCGGGGCGGTAGTCGCCGATCACGTGGTCGCCCGGTAGTACTCGACGATCTTGTCGGCCGGGCCGTCGGCGACGACCTGGCCGCCGTCCACCAGGATGGCGCGGTCGCAGCGCGTGGCCAGCTCGAGGTCGTGCGTGACCAGGACGAGGCGCTGCGGCAGCCCGAGCAGCAGGTCGCCGATCATCCTGGCGTTGCGCAGGTCGAGCAGGGTGGTGGGCTCGTCGGCGACCAGGATGTCGGGGTCGGTCGCGAGCACCCCGGCGAGGGCGACCAGCTGACGCTGGCCGCCGGAGAGGCCGTGCACGCTGCGCTCGGCGAGGTGCTCGAGGCCGTACTGGCGCAGGACCGCTCGGGCGGCCTCGTCCCGCTCGGTGCGCTGCTTGTGGGTGCGGCGCAGCGACAGGGCGATGTCCTCCAGCACGGTCGGCATCACCAGCTGGGCGGCCGGGTCGGTGAACGTGAAGCCGACCTTGCGGCGGACCGCCTTGCCCTCCGTCGCCGGGTCCAGGCCGTCGACGGTGACCCGGCCGGTGCTCGCGGTGGCGAGGCCGTTGAGAAGGCGTGCGAGGGTCGACTTGCCGGCCCCGTTGGGGCCGATCAAGGCGATCCGCTGCTCGGTCAGGTCAAGCGAGGTGGTGTCGAGGATGAGCAGGTCCCCGTCGGCGACGGGGACGCGGACGGTGACCTGGTCGAGCCGGATGCTGGTGCGTTGGATGGCGAGCTCGCTTCGCGCACTCACGAGCCGACGGTCGCCGCAGTGGCGTCGATCGACGTCGCGGGGCGGCCACCGCGGAGCAGGCCCGGGAAGGCGCGGTGCACGGCGGCCGCCACGACGGCCACACCGATCGCCTTGATCGTGTCACCGACCCAGAAGACCTTGTCGATGTTCCAGGCATCCCGCCACGACAGGTCCGCGCGGAGGTGGAGGCCGACGATGCCGGCGGCGTGGTTGAGCGCGACGCCGAGCATCGCGGCGACGAGGATCAGCGGCGCCCCGGTGACCACCGAGCGACGTGGCAGGATCGCGCCGGCCGTCGTGACCAGGAGCCCGACCAGGCCCGCGACGAACGGGAACGAGATCAGGTAGCCGCCGCTCGGGCCGGTGAACGTCGCCATCCCCGAGCCGCCTCCGGCGAAGATCGGCAGTCCGGCCGCGCCGAGCACCAGGTAGAGCAGGACCGCGAGGAAGCCGCGACGGGCGCCGAGGACGGCACCCGAGAGGAGGACGCCGAACGTCTGCAGGGTGATCGGCACCGGGCCGGCGACATCGATCGCGGGCAGCAGGGCGCAGGCCGTCACCAGCGCGGCGAAGGCGGCGATCAGGGCGAGGTCGGTGGTGGTGCTCTTCTTCACGATGCGGGTTCCTTGGGAGGGATGCGGAAGGAAGGGACCTGAACAGTGGTCAGGTGAACGGTGTTCAGGTTAGGGTGTCGACCGATGAACCGCAACAGCCGCCCCGATGTGGTCGCCAAGGCCATCGAGGTCCTCGACGACCTCGGCCTCCCCGATCTGACGATGCGACGCCTCGGCGCCGAGCTCGGCGTGCGACCCAGCGCGCTCTACCACCACTTCCCGAGCAAGCAGGCGCTCCTGGCCGCGGTCGCCGACGAGCTGCTCGACCGGGCGACCTGGCCGGCATCGGGGGAGTGGACCACCCGCGTCGCCGCCACCTGCGGCGTGCTGCGCGACGCGCTGCTGGCCTATCGCGACGGCGCCGAGCTGGTCGCGACCGTGCACTCCTTCGGGCTCGGTGCCCGTCGCCCGTACGACCTGCTGGTGGAGACCCTGACCGACGGCGGGATCGGGGCGTTGGCGCCGACGTCCGCCCGCACCCTGCTGCACTTCGTCTACGGCCATGCCGTCGACGAGCAGACCCATCTCCAGGCCGCCGCGGCCGGCGCGATCGCGGACGATCTGCGCGACGCCGACGACTTCACGACCGGACTCGGCATCGTGATCGCCGGCATCCAGGTGATGCATGCGGCCCAGCCGGGCCGTTAGGCGAATCGTCAGGCCACCGGGGTGCCGAGCCGCTGCAGCGCCTCGCCGTCGAGCCGGTTGACGGTCCACTCCTCCATCGCCACCGCGCCGAGGGACCGGTAGAAGCCGATCGCCGGCTCGTTCCAGTCGAGCACCGACCACTCGAGCCGGGCATAGCCCTGCGCGACGCACTCCTCGGCGAGCGCCTGGAGGAGGGCCTTGCCGAGCCCGCCGCCGCGCTGACCGGGTGAGACGTAGAGGTCCTCGAGGTAGATGCCGTGCTCGCCACGCCAGGTGGAGAAGCTGCGGAACCACAGCGCGATCCCGACCACCCGGTCGTCGTCATCGAGCGCGACGTGCCCGAAGAGCGCCGGTGCGTCGCCGAAGAGGGCCCGAGTCAGCTGCTCCTCGGTGAGGTGGCACGACTCCACCTCCTTCTCATACGTCGCGAGCTCGTAGACGAGGGCGACGGCAGCGGAGACGTCGGCGGGCTGGATGCGGCGGATGCGGGAGTGGGTCACGCTCCGATTCTGCCGGTGATGGCGTGCTCCGCGCAGCGAGCCGCGAAACCCCTTCCTCGACCGCGTGATGTGCTCCCGAGCGGCGAACCGACACGCTACGCACCTCGCCACCGGCGGGTCGGGTGCAGATCGTGTCAGTCCGTCAGGCGCCGGCCGGGCGGGTGGCGCCCAAGAGGCGCTCGCACTCCTCGATCAGTCGTTGCCGGATCGGGGCGCCGCGCTCCGCGAACGCCCGCTGCTGCCGGGCGTACTCCTGCTTGCCGGCGGGGGTCTCGATCATGATGGGCGTCCACTCCTCGCCGGTGGGGTCCATCCGCACGCCGGTCATGTCGTAGGGCGCGGCGCGCATGTCGAGGATGCGGATCTCCCACGCCAGCTCGAAGGCGTCGGCGACCAGGTCCGAGGGGATCAGCGGGGAGAGCCGGAACGCGTGCTTGTAGAGATCCATCCCACCGTGGAGGCAGGCCGGCTGCTCGAAGTCGGCGCGGTCGCCGGGTCCCGGGGCCAGCGTGTTCAGCCCGGCGGCGGAGGGGGTGAAGAAGCGGTACGCGTCGAAGTGGGAGCACGCGATCCGGTGCGACTCGACCACCGCATCGGTCGCCGCACCTCCGAGCCGCAGCGGCTGTGGGTGGCGGGTGTCGTCGGCGCGATGGACCATCGCCCACTCGTGCAGGCCGAAGCAGCCGAAGTTGCCGGCCCGTCCAGCGGTCGCGCGCAGCAGCCGCAGCATCGTGGAGACCAGGACCCGCTTCTCCTCGGGCAGCACGGGCGAGCCGGGCGTCCACGTCAGCAGCTGCGCGGGCCGGAAGGAGTAATAGGTGAAGAGGAAGTCGTGCACCGGGTGCTTCACTGCCGCGTCGCGCCGGGCCAGGTGCGGCGCGACGTACGGCAGCAGCCGCTCGCGGTGCGCGCGGGCACGCTCCTCGAGATCGGGGTCGATCTCCAGCGCGGGCGACATCACCGGACGAGGGTACGCGCGCCGATCGTGCCGGCCCGAAAGCACGGATCCGGGCCAGACCGGGGTGCGACCACGGCGGGGTCACGGCCGCGCACGCCCGCCGATAGGCTGCAGGGGTGCGCATCGCCCGATTCACCACAGGAGACGAGCCGCTCTTCGGCATCGTGACCGGCGACCTCGACGAGTACGGTCAGCCCGACCCCGACGCCCAGGTCGTGGCGCTGGCGGGCGACCCGATCTACGCCGGGATCAACCCCCTCGACCAGACCCACCGGCTCGCCGACGTCCGCCTGCTCGCGCCGGTCCTGCCCCGCAGCAAGGTCGTCGCGGTGGCGCGCAACTACGCCGCCCATGCCGCCGAGTTCGGCAACGAGGTCCCCGAGGAGCCGCTCTTCTTCCTCAAGCCGAACACGTCGGTGATCGGCCCCGGTGACACGATCCTGCGCCCCGCCGCCAGCGAGCGGCTCGACTTCGAGGGCGAGCTGGCGATCGTGATCGGCCGGATCTGCCGCGACGTCCCCAACGACCCGGCCGAGGTCGCCAAGGTGATCTACGGCGTGACGGTCGCCAACGACGCCACCGCCCGCGACATCCAGCGCCGCCAGGGCCACTTCACCGCGGGCAAGGGCTTCGACACCTCCTGCCCGCTCGGGCCGTGGATCGAGACCGGGATCGACCTGGCCGCGATCAAGGCCGGCCTGAAGGTGCAGACCTTCCTCAACGGCGACCAGGCCCAGGACGGCTCGACCGCGCAGATGGTGCACGACGTGCCCGCGCTGATCAGCCACGTCTCCAGCCTCATGACGCTTCTCCCCGGCGACGTCATCCTCACCGGCACCCCCGAGGGCGTCGCCGAGATGGCCCCGGGCGACGAGATCGAGATCTTCATCGAGGGCGTCGGCGCCCTCACGAACAAGGTAGGAACCCGATGAGCAACGTCCGCGTACGCATGGCCCCCAGCCCGACCGGCAGCCCGCACGTCGGCCTCGTCCGTACGGCCCTCTTCAACTGGGCCTTCGCGCGTCACCACGGCGGCCAGTTCGTCTTCCGGATCGAGGACACGGACAAGGAGCGCTCGACCGATGAGTCGCTCGCCTCGATCATCGACCTGATGCGCTGGCTCGGCCTCGACTGGGACGAGGGCCCGGAGGTCGGCGGCCCGCACGCGCCGTACTTCCAGAGCCAGCGCGGCGACATCTACGCCGACGCCCTCGCGAAGCTGCAGAGCAGCGGCCGCGTCTACCGCTGCTACTGCACGACCGAGGAGGTCGAGGGCCGGGCGCTGGCCAAGAAGGAGGAGTACGCCGCCGCCAAGGCGGCGTTCGCCGCCGCCGGCGGCAAGGGCACCAAGCCCGAAGCCCCGGTGATGGGCTACGACGGCTTCTGCCGCGACCTGTCCACCGAGCAGATCGCCGCGTTCGAGGCAGAGGTCGCCGCCGGCTCCCGCGGCTCCGTGCCGCGTCTGCGGATGCCCGACGGCTCGATCACCTGGAACGACCTGGTCCGCGGCGAGGTCACCTTCGAGACCAAGCACGTCCCGGACTTCGCGCTCGCCCGCGCCAACGGCGACCCGCTCTACACGCTGGTCAACCCGGTCGACGACGCACTGATGGAGATCACCCACGTCCTGCGCGGCGAGGACCTGCTCTCCAGCACGCCCCGCCAGATCGCCCTGTACGAGGCGCTCAAGGAGGTCGGCATCGCCAAGGCGACGCCGGAGTTCGGCCACCTCCCGTATGTGATGGGCGAGGGCAACAAGAAGCTCTCGAAGCGCGACCCGGAGGCGCACGCGCTGGCCTACCGCGAGCAGGGCTTCGTCCCCGAGGGCCTGCTCAACTACCTGGCGCTGCTGGGCTGGTCGATCGCCGCGGACCGCGACATCTTCTCCCTGGCCGAGATGGTCGAGGCGTTCGACATCAAGGACGTCAACGCCAACCCGGCCCGCTTCGACATCAAGAAGTGCGAGGCGATCAACGCCAGCCACGTGCACCAGCTCCCGGTCGAGGAGCTCACCCACCGCGCGCTGCCGTACCTCAAGCGCGACGGTCTCGTCTCCGACCCGGTCTCGCCGGCCGACGCCCAGCTGCTGGAGCTGGCGATGCCGTTCGTGGCGGAGCGGGTCAACAAGCTGACCGAGGTCGGCGACCTGCTGCACTTCCTCTTCGTGCCCGAGGCCGACTTCGTCCTCGACGAGGCGGACCGCGACAAGCTGGTCGCCACCGACGAGGGCCAGGCCGTCATCCAGGCCTCCTACGACGCGCTCGCCCGTGTCGAGCCGTGGTCGGCGGCGCGGATCAGCGATGCGCTGACCGGCGCCCTGGTCGAGGAGATGGGGCTCAAGCCGCGCGTCGCCTTCGGTGCCGTACGGGTCGCGGCGACGGGTCGCCGCGTCAGCCCGCCGCTCTTCGAGTCGCTCGAGCTGCTCGGCCGCGAGCGTTCCCTGGGCCGCCTCCAGGGCGCCCTCAGCTGACGCCCGTGAAGCTTCCCGCCCAGGAGCCCGGTCGGGGCCTGGCCTACCACGAGCTGCATCGCGGTGGACGGACCGGCACCGGCCGCACGCTCCTGGGCGTCTTCGCGCTGCTGGTGCTGACCCTCGTCGCCGCCCAGCTCGCGCTGCAGGGGGTCTTCGCGATCGGGTACGCGGTCGCCGGCGACGACGTCTCCGCCTCGCTCGACCGGCTCGCCGACACCGAGCACCTGACCCCGGCAGCGCTGGCGTTCCTCAACCTGTCGCTGGCGGCCGCCATCCCGGTCGCGATGCTGGTGAACCGGACGGTGCACCAGCTGCGCCCCGGCTGGCTGGCCTCCGTACGGGCGAAGGTCCGGTGGCGCTGGGTCCTGACCTGCCTCGGGATCGCCGTGGTCGCGCTGATCGCCACCTTGATCGTCTCCGCCGTGCTGCCCGCGCAGGGCCCGTCGGACGCCAAGGTCGGCGGCACGGTCAACCCGTGGACCTCGACGATGCGCGACTACCTCCTGGTGATCCTGTTCCTCACCCCGCTGCAGGCGGCGGGGGAGGAGTACGCCTTCCGCGGCTACCTGACCCAGGCCTTCGGCGGGCTCTTCCGGGCGCGCTGGGCCGCTGTCGTGATCCCTGCGTTCCTGTTCGCGCTGGCGCACGGGGTGCAGGACGTGCCGGTGTTCTTCGACCGGTTCGCGTTCGGCCTGGTCGCCGGCGTCCTGGTCATCGCCACCGGCGGCCTCGAGGCCGGCATCGCGATGCACGTGCTCAACAACTTCGTCGCCTTCGGGCTGGCGCTGGTCTACGGCAACATCAGCGAGACGCTCAACGCGACCACCGGCAGTTGGTGGGCGATCCCGGTGACGCTCACCCAGTCGCTGGTCTTCCTGGCCCTGGTGCTGCTCGCCGCGCGCCGACAGGGGATCGCGACCCGGACGGGTGCGCCCGATTTCGTACGTGCGGGAACGTCCGTGTAATGTTTCACCCGCGCCAGCCACTCCGGTGAAGGGCGTGATTGACGCGGTGATCGATTCACTGCAAAGTCAATGGGATATGGTGTAATTGGCAACACTACGGATTCTGATTCCGTCATTCTAGGTTCGAGTCCTAGTATCCCAGCGGATTCCTCCCCTGCTTGCGGGAGAGGAGCCACTGCAAGCCCCCGTCGTCTAGCGGCCTAGGACGTCGCCCTCTCACGGCGGTAACGCCGGTTCAAATCCGGTCGGGGGTACCACGCAGGAAGAGCCCCAGCGCTGTGCGCTGGGGCTCTTCGCATTCCGGTCGTGGCTCGGCCCGGCCGGTCGCATCGGGATGCGGTGCGGATTGGGAGCCCGGAGGGCGTTTCCGCTAATGTTCCTTCTTGTTGGCCGGTTGGTCAGCGAGCTGCAAGCCCCCGTCGTCTAGCGGCCTAGGACGTCGCCCTCTCACGGCGGTAACGCCGGTTCAAATCCGGTCGGGGGTACCACGCAGGAAGAGCCCCAGCGCGATGCGCTGGGGCTCTTCGCTTTCTGTGCCGAGGGGTTCACGGATTGCGGGTGAGTGCCTCGCGCACCTCGCGCAGGATCGTCTCCACGTCACCGCCGCCGGTGACCACGACGGTCGTCTGCTCGCTCGCGCCGCCGCCGAGCGCCTCAAGGGCGATGTCGATGGCATGGTCGAACTCCTCGACCAGATCGATGCCGTCACCGCGCAGCCACTTGCGCAGCACGTGGTTGTGCGCGGTGATGACCGCCGCGGCGGTCAGCTCGGCGCGCAGCGGGCCGTCCTCCTCCTCGGCGAGCCACCCGGCCAGGTGTCGGGCGAACAGCCGCTGGTAGCGCTGGACGGCTGCCATCTCGCGCTCGCGGACGGCGGGGACGGTGCTGGTCAGCTCGTAGCGGCGGCGGGCGGCCTCGCCCTCGCCGATGTAGTGGTCCAGCACGATCCGGGCGCCCTCGCGCAGCGCGCTCGAGCGCGTGGTCGGCGTCGCGGTGGCCAGCCGGGCCTCGACCTCCGGCAGCACCTCGTCGTGGTGCGGGAAGAGGACGTCCTCCTTGCTGGCGAAGTTGCGGAAGAACGTCGTACGACCGACGCCGGCATGCGTCGCGATCTGGTCCACGGTGGTGGCGTCGTACCCCTGGATGGCGAAGAGGTCGAACGCGGCCGCGATCAGGCGCTCGCGGGTGGTCGGGGTCGGCATGGGCGCGACCCTACTTCGCTGGAACGCCGTCCCGCTAGTACGGTACGTAGTACCGTCAACGAGAGGGAGCAGCATGAAGAAGGTCGGAGTCGTCGGTGGCGGCCTGATGGGGTCGGGCATCGCTGAGGTCACCGCGAAGGCGGGCATCGACACCGTCGTGGTCGAGATCAGCCAGGAGGCTGCCGACGCCGCTCGCCAGCGGATCGACGCCTCGCTGGAGCGCGCCCTGAGCCGCGGCAAGATCGACCAGGCCGGGCTGGAGGCGATCAGGAGCCGGCTCGAGGTGGCGACCGACCTGGAGGCGCTGGCCGACCGCGACCTGGTCGTGGAGGCGGCCAGCGAGCGCGAGGACATCAAGCTCGAGCTCTTCCGTCGCATCGGCTCGATCCTGGAGAACGACGACGCGATCCTGACCTCCAACACCTCCTCCATCCCGATCGTGAAGCTCGGGGCAGTCTCCGGTCGCGCCGACCGGGTGATGGGCGTGCACTTCTTCAACCCGGCTCCGGTGATGCAGCTCGTCGAGCTGATCCCGTCGCTGACCACGTCGGCGGACACGCTGGAGCGGATGAAGTCGTTCGTCGCCGACTCCCTCGGCAAGCAGCCGATCGAGGCCACCGACCGCGCCGGATTCGTGGTCAACAGCCTGCTGGTGCCCTACCTGATGAGCGCGATCCGGATGTACGAGGCGGGCTACGCCTCGGCCGCCGACATCGACAAGGGGATGGTGCTGGGCTGCGGCCACCCGATGGGCCCGCTGGCGCTGTCGGACCTGATCGGGCTCGACACCATCCGCGCGATCGGCGTCTCGATGTACGACGAGTTCAAGGAGCCGCTGTACTCCCCGCCGCCGCTGCTGGACCGGATGGTCGACGCCGGCCTGCTCGGCAAGAAGTCCGGCCACGGCTTCTACCCCTACTGAGACACCCGAGAAGGACGCTGACGATGAACGAGTACCCGCTGTTCGCCCTCTCCGAGGAGCACCAGGAGATCCGCCGGGCGATCCGCGAGATCTGCGACGCCAAGATCGCTCCGCACGCCGCCGCGGTCGACGAGGAGGCCCGCTACCCGCAGGAGGCGCACGACGCCCTGCTCGAGACGGAGTTCTACGCCCCGCACGTCCCGGAGGAGTTCGGCGGTGCGGGCGCTGACGCGCTCGCCACCGTGCTGGTGATCGAGGAGATCGCCCGGGCCGACGTCTCGGCCTCGCTGATCCCGGCGGTCAACAAGCTCGGCTCGCTGCCGGTTCAGATCGGCGGCTCGGAGGAGCTGAAGAAGAAGTACCTCGGCGCGCTCGCCCGCGGCGAGGGTGGCTTCTCGTACTGCCTCAGCGAGCCCGACGCCGGCTCGGACGCCGCGGCGCAGAAGACCCGCGCGGTCCGCGACGGCGACGGCTGGATCCTCAACGGCACCAAGCGCTGGATCACCAACGCCGGCGTCTCGGAGTACTACACCGTGCTGGCGATGACCGACCCGGAGAAGCGCTCCAAGGGCATCTCGGCGTTCGTGGTGGAGAAGTCGGACGAGGGCGTCAGCTTCGGCGCCCCGGAGAAGAAGCTCGGCATCAAGGGCAGCCCGACCCGCGAGGTCTACTTCGACAACGTGCGCCTGCCGGCCGACCGGATCATCGGCGAGGAGGGCAAGGGCTTCGAGTACGCCATGAAGACCCTCGACCACACCCGCGTCACCATCGCCGCCCAGGCCGTCGGCGTCGCCCAGGGCGCGCTCGACTATGCGCTCGGCTATGTCAAGGAGCGCCAGCAGTTCGGCACGTCGATCGCGTCGTTCCAGGGCATCGAGTTCATGCTCGCCGACATGGGCATGAAGGTGGAGGCGGCCCGTCAGATGACGTACGCCGCCGCCGGTCGCTCCGAGCGCGGCGACGCGGACCTGACGTTCTTCGGCGCTGCCGCCAAGTGCTTCGCCTCCGACGTCGCGATGGAGGTCACCACCAACGCCGTCCAGCTGCTCGGCGGCTACGGCTTCACCCGCGACTACCCGGTCGAGCGGATGATGCGCGACGCCAAGATCACCCAGATCTACGAGGGCACCAACCAGGTGCAGCGGATCGTGATGGCGCGTCAGCTCCTCGCAGGCATCCAGTCGGACATCTGAGCAGACACTTACCGCAGGTCAGGGTCGCAGCCGGTGTTGCGGTAGCCCCGACCTGTGGTCGTTCACGGGGTGCACTGGCGGTCGACCTGGCGTGACCAGTGACCCGCATCGGAGCCGCGACGCATTGCAGCCGAGTCGGCGGCCGCCACCCCACACTGCCTGGGGGTGCCCCGCGACGTCCGCCGCCTGGGCTACCGGTCGCGCGAACGCCGGGCGGCCGAGCGTGCGACGACGACCTCGTAGCGGGTGTAGTGGAAGTGCCCGTTGGGGTAGACAACCCGGCCGGTGCAGCTGACGAGCACGAGCCGATGCGGCCCGGTCGTCGTGAAGTACCGGTCCGGTAGCGGTGCCGTCCGGGGGAAGGTGGTCGTGGCGACGACCTTGAACCGGTGAGCGTTCCTCCCGTAACCGAGGTACACCACGTCGCCGCGCCCAGCGCTGGCCAGGTGCCGCAACGCCCCCGGCCGGTCGTGGCGGTCCGAGACGTGGCCAGCGACGACCGTTGTTCCGATCTTGTCGTCGAAGCCGGCGGAGTTGCGCAACCACCCCACCGTCGACACCTCGTCGGGCAGACTCATCGCACCGGCGGTTATCCCCACCTCGGCGACAGGTGCGCGCAGCCCCAGCCCGGGGGCACGAAGGACGGGCGCGGACCGGCGGCCCTCGGGATAGCCGGGAAGGACGCCCGAGAAGCCGCCGTTGACGGCCGGCGCGGGGTAGGTGGACTTCGCGACCGTGAACGTCTCGGATAGGAGGCCGCACCGGTGCCGTCCCGGGCCGGCAGTGTCGGTCGCGCCGGTCGCGGCCTGCCAGGTGTAGATGCCCGGCTCCTCGAGGCGAACGCGCGGTGACTGGTTCCACCCGTTGCGAACCCTCCACCTCACCGAGTCAGCCAGATGTCGGGAACGGCAGTCGGTGGCGGAGCGTGATGCGAACGGGCCGTAGACCCGCGCCACAGCGGGGACGCTGGTCCCGCGGACCAGCCCGGTGACGTGGACGCGGTCGGCGGTTGCCTCGCCCGGCCGCACTCGCCTCTCCGTTGCACGTGTCCGCAAGGCCGGCCCCTCGGGGAGGACATGGACGAGCTCGCTGGGGTGGCCGTACCCGTGCGGAACTGCAACGAGACCACCGGTCTGGAACCCGTTGGTGACCCGCGCGACGAACGTGTAGCACCCCGGTTCCTCCGGCCGCGTGTACCCGGTCGTGATGATGCCCGACCCGGTCTGCTGCACGGCAGGGAAGAGGTGCGCGACCGGCGGGTGAGCACTGATCCACCTCACCTTCAGACAAGACCCACCGACCGGAGGGACGGGGCCCAGGAGGGCCGGGCGCACGGTCAGGAGACGGTCCGGGCCCACGTTGCGGATGCGGATCTGGTCACGCACTCGCTCTCCGGCTTGCAGGCGGGCAGGGGCGGCACGTGAGGTGACCACCCACGGCAGGACGACGGGGACAGGGACGGCGGCGAGCGTCTCCGTCGGGTCACCGGGGAGTAGAGCGAACGGGGTGCCCGACGTAGGGGTCACGACGGCACCGAAGGAGTAGCAGCCGACAGCGGGAAGCGTCGTCGGGTCCGTCTCGACGATCTGGTCGCCGACCAGCTGTATCGGCGGCAAGGTCCGTGCGACGGGAACGTCGGGGTCGGTCCACGCGGCATTCACGCAGCCGCCCGCCGGGACGCGCAACGGCCCGTACAAGGTGGGCTGCAGGGTGGCGGCGCCGGCGGGTCCGAGGCCGGTGACGATGTACGTGTCGGTGACGGCTCCCTCGACCGTGACGAAGGCCGCGGAGACCTGGCTCGTCACCGCGGGGGTCAGCGGCGGGTCCTCGACGAGGACGCTCGCCTGGGCCTTGCCGAGCAACGTGACCGGACCAGCGAGGGCCATGGACTGCACGCGGTACGCGGGGTCGCCGACCATCAGCGTGCCCACAGGGTCAGCGACCGACGCGGCCGCAGCGATTCCGACCGTCCCTGCGGTCGGGGCCCGAACCCACAGCTGACTCCCGGGCGCCACGCTCCCGCCGCTGGCGAACGGTTGCGTCGCGGCCGCGTCGGTGAACGCGGCACCCCCGGTGATGGTCACCGTCACCGGGCTGTCGGCGTTCGAGCCGATGACGTACGGGCCGACCGTGTCGCCAGTGAGCCCCGACAACGGTCCGGTGATGGACGGGCGCGGGTCGGCCGGGTCGGGCACAGGCCCGGCCGCCAATGCCCGGTTCACCACGTCGGCGACCGCCGCGTAGATGGCCGGGTCCTGGTAGTTCGGCGGCATCACGATGCGGTCGGTGAAGTAATGGATAGCCATGGCGACCGCGCCGGAGCGTTGGCGGTTGATGACCGTGGCGTTCGTGGACGGAACGGCCGGTAGGTCGGTCGCTGGCCAGTTGTCGGCGAGGATCCGCCGGACATACCCGGCGTTCGCGATGGTGCCGTCCCACGGGAGCGGGTCATACCCGGTGCCGGTGCGTTGGCCTCGGGCCCATTGCACGCAGTACCCCGACGCGATAGTGGTCGTCGATCCGCTGGTGTCACGGAAGTTATACCGACACGCGTTCGTTCCGTTGGTGACCGCATAGGTGGCCGGGTCGTACCCGAACGCCGGGTATCCGCCCATGATGTCGACCGCGGCAGGTGCGACACGTGGCAGCGGCTGGTTGTACGGCTCGGCCGGGCGGACACCGACCTCGATGCAGCCGTTCGTGCCGTACTGGATCGCCGCGAAAGGCGACGCTGGTGTGGGCGGTTCAGCGGAGCTGGAGCCGCTGGTCGCCACAGCGAGCAGCGATGCAAGCACAGCGAGAACCAGGCCTGCCGCAACCGAGGCGGCGGACTTCCCGGAGAACGACCCCACCGGTGTGCCTCTCAACAGAGTGCGCTCCCCGGACGAGCGCCCGAGATTCACGACACACGAGCCTAGACCTCGCCCCCGACCGGCGCCACCGGAGCTTACGGACGTTCTGGAGAGTCCGGGCCAGGTGCGTCCGGCGCCGAGCCCCACCAGAAGCAGACCTGACGTAGACCCCTCGGCCACCTGCGCCTCACGTCAGGCGGATCCGGTCGCCGACGCCGATGTGCCGCCGTCGGGTCGGCGTGCGGCTGAGGTCAGCCGCAGAGGCCGTACTTGGCGCCGTCTGTCGCGGTTCCGGCCGAGCTGCTGTCGGTGTCGGAGCCCGATGCGGAGGGGGTGCCGGAGGGAGTAGTCGACGAGGTCGTCGAGGGGGCGGTGGCCGACGTGGACGCGGACCCGGAGCCGCCAGCCGAGATCGCCCCGGAGATGAGCGACTTGGAGAGGGACCGGTCGTTGGCGACGCGTCGCCACATCTGCTTCGCCGCCGGCAGGACCTGGACGCGTCCCCAGAGCGGGTCCGTCCGCGGAACGTCGTAGGCCTGGCTGGGCAGCGTGATGAACTGGATGTGGCCCAGGTCGGTGTTCTTGAACTGCTGGGCGAGGTTGACCAGCTTCTTCACCGAGTCGAACTCGGGGCTCGGGGTGATCGACGAGGTCAGCGCGTTGGCGAACTCCACCAGCTTGTACGGCTGGGTCAGCGTGTCAGCGGACTCGACCTTGTCGATCATCGCCGAGATGAACGCCTGCTGCCGCTTCATCCGGCCGGTGTCGGAGCCGTCCATGCCGTGACCGTAGACGTGCCGGAGACGGACGTACTTCAAGGCTTTGGTGCCGTTGAGGTGCACCGAGTCGCCCGGCTCGAAGGTGTACTTCTCGTAGGTGGGATCGCTGAGCTCGAACGGGATGCACATGTTGACGCCACCGATCGCGTCGACCATCCCCTTGAAGCCGCCGAAGTTGAGCGCGATGTAGCCGTCGACGTAGATGCCGAAGTTCTTCTCCAGCTGCGTGGCGGTGCAGTCGGCTCCGCCGGCGCTGTAGGCGGCGTTCCATTGCACCAGGCCGGTGTCGACGCCGTACTGGATGTAGTGGTGGTCGCGGGTGCAGGCGACCGGCTTGACGAGGGCGTCGCGGGGGATCGAGATGCCGTACGCCGTCTGCCGGTCCGCCGAGATGTGGAGCAGGATCGTGGTGTCGGAGCCGTCCCCGCCGGGCTCGTTGTCGATGTGGCAGCCGGCGCAGTCCCGGGTGTCCAGGCCCATCACCAGGATGTTGAGCGGGGTCTTCGGGCCGGTCTGCTTCTTGTGCGCCACGTGGTGGATCTCCGCACCGGGGTGCAGGTTGGCGTCGAGGTGCTTGTAGAAGACGGAGACCAGCGTGCCGGTGACGACCGCGAGCACCACGAGGGTGCTGGTGATGACCAGCGCGACGGCGCGGCGGTGGTGGGAAGCCATCGGGCCGGTCGTCGACATGGTCGGATCCTCCCAGGTCAGACTGAGACTCACATGAACGTCGCGGTTACCCGTGGGTCGTGGCGTGATGCGCCTGCTCCTCGGCGGGCTCGGCGGGAGGCTGGGGACGCCCGAAGTAGTAGCCCTGGGCCCGGTCGCAGCCGAGCTCGCGCAACACCTCGGCCTGCCGCTCGGTCTCGACCTGCTCCGCGACCACGTTGAGCCCCAGCGACTTGCCGAGCCGGATCACGGCGTTGAGCACCTCCAGGTTGCTGCCGGGCTGGTCGATGGCGTGCACGAACGAGCCGTCCATCTTGATGATGTCGATGGGGAACGTCGTCAGCCAGCGCAGCGACGACCAGCCGGAGCCGAAGTCGTCGAGCGCCACCCGGATACCGAGCGCGCGCAGCTGGGTCAGCGAGATCGTGACCTGGCGGTCGTCCTCGTCGTAGACGCCCTCGGTCACCTCGATGATGAGCCGGCGCGGCGTCAGGTCGTGCTTGACGATCGTCGCATGCGCGTAGCCGACGAAGCCGGGGTTGCGGAGCTCGGAGATCGACACGTTGACCGAGATCGCCAGACCGTCCGGGCCCTGCGCGGCGGTGGCGCAGGCCCGATCGAGGGTCCAGGCGCCCAGGGCGTGGATCGCGCCGGTCCGCTCGGCGAGGGTGACGAACTCGCCGGGCCCCAGGAGGCCCCGCGTCGGGTGCTGCCAGCGCACGAGTGCCTCGTTGCCGCGTGTGGTGCCGTCCGCAAGCGCGACGATCGGCTGGTAGTGCAGCACGAACTCGCCGGCGCGTACGGCCGTCTCGATCTCGCGTGCCGAGTGGTCCGGGTCGCCGTAGACAGCGGTCCGGTCGCGGCCGTTGGCCTTGGCGTCGTACAGGGCGACGTCGGCCCGCCCGAGGAGCAGCGAGCTCGAGTCGCCGCGGCGCCAGGCGGCGACCCCGACCGACGCGGTCGCGCCGTTCGGCAGCCCGACGCGGAGACGCTCGGCGAGCCCGGTCGCCTCGCCGAGCGAGTATCCCGGCAGGAGCAACGTGAACTCGTCGCCGCCATAGCGGAAGAGCAGCTGCGGATGCGGCACGATGGCGCGCCAGTGCTGCGCGCACGCGATGAGCAGCTCGTCGCCGGCGGCGTGGCCGGCGCTGTCGTTGGTCGCCTTGAAGTGGTCGAGGTCGAGCATGATCATCGCGAGCGGCTCGGTGCAGCGGCCGGCGTGCTCGACGGCGGCCTCGAGCTGTCGCATCAGGGCGCGCCGGTTGTCCAGCCCGGTGAGCGGGTCCTCCTCCACCCGGTCGGCCAGGCGCGCGAGCCAGGCCACTGCGCCGCCGATGCAGATCAGGCCGCCGAGGAAGATGACGATCCCGACCGGATCGACGCCGACGTACGACATCGCAACGGCCGCGACCGCCACGACGGTCGCCGCGTGGGCCGCGGCACCGCGCCAGGAGAAGAACGCACCGCCCGCGATCACCGGAAGCGCGAACACGATCAGCGAGTCCTCGGCGGCGACCGATCCCTTCGACAGCATCACGGTGAGCCCGATCAGGACGGCCCCGCCGCCGATGAGCAGGTGGTAGGTCCAGCGCGGCCAGCGATGCCCCGTGGTCAGCAGCGAGATCGCCAGCGCGATGGTGAGGCCGCCGATCACGTTGACGCTGCGGAGCGCGCCGCCGCTGACCTTGTCGTCGCCGGCCGGGACCAGGGCACCGATTCCGCTGATGAGGTAGAAGAAGCCGGTCGCGCGGCCGATCGTCTTCATGGTGGCGACCGCGGGCGCGTGCCGATAGCTGCCGGCGGAGGCTCCGCCGCGCACTCGGGTAGGCAACTCGATCGCCATCGTTGAGACCCATCGGTCGCCACGCGGCAGGGGTGAGCCCTTTCCTGGAGTGACGGAGTGGCGACGGCAGTGTCCGATTTCCGCCAGAACGGGTTGCCGTGATCGGCGAGGATGGAGCCATGGAACTCGACGTGAACGCCTGCTACCGCGCGGTGTCGTCGCGCGATCGGCGCTTCGACGGGGTCTTCTACACCGCGGTCCGCACGACCGGCATCTACTGCCGGCCCTCCTGCCCGGCCCGGACCCCGGCCGCCGCGAACGTGACCTTCCACCGCAGCGCCGCCTCCGCCCAGGCCGCCGGCTACCGCGCCTGCAAGCGCTGCCTGCCCGACGCGACGCCGGGCAGTCCCGAGTGGGACGTGGCCGCCACGGCCGCGGGCCGGGCGATGCGGCTGATCGCCGACGGCGTCGTCGACCGCGAAGGCGTGGAGGGCCTGGCCGCCCGGATGGGGTACACGCCCCGTCACCTGGGGCGGCTGCTCCTCGCCGAGCTGGGGGCCGGCCCGCTGGCCTTGGCGCGGGCGCGCCGCGCGCAGACCGCGCGGGTGCTGATCGAGACGACCTCGCTGGGCCTGGCCGACGTCGCGTTCGCGGCCGGATTCGCCAGCGTGCGGCAGTTCAACGACACCGTGCGCGAGGTGTACGACACCACGCCGTCGGCGCTGCGCGGACGGCGTGAGCGAGGCGTGGGGGTCGCTGTCGGGGGAGCGATGGAGCTGCGGCTCGCGGTCCGTACGCCGTTCGCCGGCCAGGCCCTGCTGCGCTTCCTGGCCGACCACGGCGTGCCCGGGGTCGAGGTGGTCGACGTCGAGGCGGACGGATCCGGTCACTACGCCCGCACCCTCGACCTGCCGCACGGACCCGGCACCGTCACCCTCGCACTGGCCGACCTCCCGGGCACCGGCACGGCGTTCGTGCCGGCCACCTTCCGACTCGCCGACCTGCGCGACACCGGCGCGGCTGTCGAGCGGGTCCGCCGCATCCTCGACGCAGACTGCGACCCGATCGCCGTGGGGCAACAGCTCGGGGCCGACCCGGTTCTCGGTCCGCTCGTCGAAGCGACGCCGGGGCTGCGGGTGCCGGGCACCCCGGACGGCGTCGAGCTCGCCGCCCGGACGATCGTCGGGCAGCAGGTCAGCGTGGCCGGCGCCCGGACCGTGCTCGGCCGCCTCGTCGCCGCGCACGGGCTGCCGTACGAGAGCGACATCGAGGGACTCACGCACCTGTTCCCCAGCGCCGAGGTGATCGCGGGGATCGACCCCGAGACGCTGCCGATGCCGCGGGCACGCGGACGCGCGCTCGCCGGCCTGGCGTCGGCGATCCTCGCCGGAGACCTCTCGCTCGATCGCGGCGCCGATCGCGAGGAGGTGCGCGTACGTCTGCTCGCGTTGGCCGGCATCGGGCCGTGGTCGGCCGACTACATCGCGCTGCGGGCGCTCGGCCATCCCGACGTCTTCCTGCCGTCCGATGTGGGGCTGCAGCGCGCATCGGCCCGGCTGGGCGGACCGGGGGGTGCGGCCGATCTCGGTCGCACGGCCGCGGCCTGGCGACCGTGGCGCTCGTACGCCGCGCTCTATCTGTGGAACTCACTCGCCGTGGAGGCAATCTGATGTGGACCATCATCGAATCCCCGATCGGGGAGCTGCGCCTGGTGGAGGATCACGGCGCGATCGTCGCGATCGACTTCTTCCCGTTCGACTATGCGGACGCCCGGCTGGTCGGTGACCGCGACGACACGACACCGGTGCTGGTCGCCTGCGCGAGCCAGCTCGCGGAGTACTTCGCCGGTGATCGCACCACCTTCGACCTGCCGCTGGCGCCGGTCGGCACGCCCTTCCAGCAGAAGGTGTGGGGCGAGCTGGTGAAGATCGGGTACGGCGCGACCTCCACGTACGGGCAGATCGCCGGCCGCCTGGGGCTGACCGGCCACGGCGCCCGCGCGGTCGGGCTGGCCAACGGCCGCAACCCGATCCCCGTCGTCATCCCGTGTCACCGGGTGATCGGCGCGAACGGCACCCTCACCGGCTACGCCGGCGGCCTGGAGCGCAAGCAGTTGCTGCTCGACCTCGAGATGAAGTCGGACGCCCTCTTCTAACCCCGCGACGTTGCACGTAGGACCGCCGAGTTTGCACTAGTAGGTGCAAACTCGGCGGTCCTTGCTGCATATTCGGCGCTACTCGGCGGCGCGGCGCAGCGATTCCGAGAGGCGCTCGGCGGCGGCCAGGACGGCGGGAGCGTGCATCTTGCCGGGCTGGCGGGAGAGTCGCTCGAGCGGACCGGAGACGGAGACCGACGCGATCACCTTGCCGCCGGGAGAGCGGACCGGAGCGGATACGGAGGCCACGCCGGCCTCGCGCTCGCCGATGGACTGGGCCCAGCCCCGCCGGCGGATGCCGGAGAGCGCAGCGGCGGAGAAGGCGGCGTTCTGCAGGCCGCGGTGCAGGCGCTCCGGGTCCTCCCAGGCGAGCAGCACCTGGGCGGCCGAGCCGGCCCGCATGGTCAGCTGGGAGCCGACCGGGATGGTGTCGCGCAGACCCGAGGGACGCTCGGCGGCGGCGACGCAGACGCGGAACTCGCCCTGGCGACGCCACAGCTGCGCGGACTCGCCGGTGATGTCGCGCAGCCGGGCCAGAACCGGGCCGGCGGTGGCGAGCAGACGGTCCTCGCCGGCGGCGGCGGAGAGCTCGGCCAGGCGTGGGCCCAGCACGAAGCGGCCCTGCATGTCGCGGGCGACCAGGCGGTGGTGCTCCAGCGCGACGGCGAGACGATGGGCCGTGGGGCGCGCCAGGCCGGTCGCGGTGACCAGGCCGGCCAGCGTGGCCGGTCCCGACTCCAGCGCGGTCAGCACCAGGGCCGCCTTGTCGAGAACGCCGACTCCACTCGAGGTGTCCATATAGCAAGACTAAAGTCTCACGGAGTGGAATCGCAAGCGTCAATCGACGTACCGTTGCGAGCACGGACGCTGTCAAGGCGGACAGCGACCGGTTCGACTCAAGGAGCGGTGAAGATGGGCAAGACCCTGTCGGAGAAGGTGTGGGACGAGCATGTCGTCCGATCGGTTGACGGGGAGCCGGACCTCCTCTACATCGACCTTCACCTCATTCACGAGGTGACCAGCCCCCAGGCGTTCGACGGCCTGCGACTGAGCGGCCGCAAGGTCCGCCGTCCGGACCTCACCCTGGCGACCGAGGATCACAACGTCCCGACCCTCAACTGGGACCAGCCGATCGCCGACCCGGTCTCCAAGACCCAGGTCGACACGCTGCGCAAGAACGCCGAGGAGTTCGGCGTTCGGCTGCACCCGCTCGGCGACATCGAGCAGGGCATCGTCCACGTCGTCGGCCCGCAGCTGGGCCTGACCCAGCCGGGCATGACGATCGTCTGCGGCGACTCGCACACCTCCACCCACGGCGCGTTCGGCTCGATCGCGTTCGGGATCGGCACCTCCGAGGTCGAGCACGTCCTCGCGACCCAGACCCTGCCGCAGGCCAAGCCGAAGACCATGGCCGTCACGGTCAACGGCTCGCTGGCCGAGGGCGTCACCTCCAAGGACCTGATCCTCTACCTGATCTCCCAGACGGGTACGGGCGGCGGCCAGGGCTACATCGTCGAGTACCGCGGCCAGGCCATCGAGGAGCTCTCGATGGAGGCCCGGATGACGGTCTGCAACATGTCGATCGAGTGGGGCGCCAAGGCCGGTCTCATCGCCCCCGACCAGACCACCTTCGACTACCTGAAGGATCGTCCCGAGGCGCCTGGGCAGGGCAAGGGGGGCGCCGACTGGGACGCCGCCGTCGCGCACTGGAAGACCCTGGTGACCGACGCCGACGCGACCTTCGACAAGGAGATCGTGATCGACGCCGCCGACGTGACGCCGTTCGTCACGTGGGGCACCAACCCGGGCCAGGGCGTTCCGCTGGGCGCCAACGTGCCGTCGCCGAGCGACTTCACCGACCCGGTCGACGTGACCGCGACCGAGAAGGCGCTCGAGTACATGGGCCTGGTCGCCGGCACCCCGATGCGCGAGGTCAAGGTCGACACCGTCTTCGTCGGCTCCTGCACCAACGGCCGCATCGAGGACCTGCGCCTGGCCGCCGAGATCATCAAGGGCCACAAGGTCGCCGACGGCACCCGCCTGCTCGTCGTCCCGGGCTCGGTCCGGGTCCGCAACCAGGCGATCGAGGAGGGCCTCGACAAGGTCTTCGTCGAGGCCGGCGCGGAGTGGCGCGGCGCGGGCTGCTCGATGTGCCTGGGCATGAACCCGGACACGCTCAACCCGCAGGAGCGCTCGGCGTCCACGTCGAACCGCAACTTCGAGGGTCGCCAGGGCAAGGGCGGTCGTACGCACCTCGTCTCGATCCCCGTCGCCGCCGCCACCGCGGTCCGCGGCACCCTGTCCTCGCCCGCCGACCTGGCCCCGGCCAACGCCTGATCCCCGGAGGAGAAAGCATCATGGACAAGTTCACCTCGCACACCGGCGTCGGCGTCCCGCTCAAGCGCTCCAACGTCGACACCGACCAGATCATCCCGGCGGTCTACCTCAAGCGCGTGACGCGCTCCGGCTTCGAGGACGGCCTCTTCTCGGCCTGGCGCAGCGACCCGGAGTTCATCCTCAACCAGGACGCCTACAAGAACGGCACCGTCCTCGTGGCTGGCCCCGACTTCGGTACGGGCTCCTCGCGTGAGCACGCCGTCTGGGCGCTGCAGAACTACGGCTTCAAGGTCGTCCTCTCGGCGCGCTTCGCCGACATCTTCCGCGGCAACTCCGGCAAGGCCGGCCTGCTCGCCGCGCAGGTCGACGAGAGCGTCATCGAGCAGATCTGGGCGTACCTCGAGGCCAACCCGGGCGCCGAGGTCTCCGTCGACCTCGAGGCCCGTGAAGTCAGCGTCGGCGACGATGGTGCTGTTCTCCGGGCCCCGATCCAGGTCGACGACTACACCCGCTGGCGCCTGCTGAACGGCCTCGACGACATCAGCCTCACCCTGCAGAACGAGGCCGACATCACCGCCTTCGAGGCCGAGCGCCCGAGCTTCAAGCCGGTCACGCAGCACGCCTGATCGAGTCTCAACCTAGGAGCGCTGGAGCCACATCGTGGCTCCAGCGCTCCTACGTTTCCTGTCGGTCCTCCTAGAAGTCGTCCCCGGGTGGCTTCGGGATCGGTACCGGGTCGCTGCCGATCGTCCAGGCGAAGTGTGCGTAGGGAGGCGGACCATCGGTGACCTCCGCCCACGAGATCCTGCCGGACCCATCCATCTGCAAGTACTCGATCGAGCCGCCGGAGCAGCAGATGGCAGGCAGATCCCGGTCGACGCGGTCGATCTCGGCATCGGTGCTGGTGTCGTACACCGTGATCCGGCTGGTCTGCGGTGTGGGGTTCGTGGAGACGACCGCGCGGGTGCCGTCCGGGTTGAGCACCGGCACATGCCCCTTGCCGTACGGGATCGGGACGAGCTGTCCGTTGCGGATGGTGCGCCAGGTGATCTGCTTGCCCCAGTGCCCGATGAGGACGGTGCTGCCGGCGCTGACCAGGTTGACCCGGTGGCCGACGTCATAGGTCTGCCCGTCGAAGTCGAGCGTGGTCCCGTGGACTACCGGTGCGTTCGGGGCCGCCGCCGTCGTGGCGCTGCTCTCGTCGGTGGCCGTGTCGCCGGATGGTGGGCTGGTGGCCCAACGCCAGCTCTCCCAGCCGGTCGCAAGCTCACCGATGACTGCGCACGCGCTGCGATCGGTGGCGCATCGGACGAGTGAGGCGGGCGTGTGGTCGACCGCGGCAGCGCCGATCACGTATGACTCCGACTCGAAGCCGAACCACTTCAGGATGGTGAAGGCTGTCGGTGGCCGGACAGGCTCGGAGCCGTCGTCGATGTCGATGAGGGCGGGGCCGTCGTCGGAGGGTCGTGCGACGTGGGACGGTGTCGCCATCCGCATCGTCGCCAGGAACGAGCCGCTGGGCGACCAGAGCCAACTACTGATCTCGGCCGATCCCGGCACTCTGGCGTCCGGCCGGGTGGTGCCGTCGTCGGCGACCGTGGTGGCGACATCGTCGACGGCGATCGCAGCGTCCGGCGGATACAGATCGCCGGATCCGCTCAACTCGTCTTCGACCTGGGACGGTGCGGTCATCGATGGCTTCCATACCCACCACGAGGTGGACTTGTCCGTCTGAGCCCAGATGATCTGGCCGCTGTTGGCGACGTGGGTGAGCGTGACCGAGTCTCCGCCGCCGGTCCAGTTGGCGAAGGGCTCGTCCAGATCGACGTGACCGATCTCCTTCTGACCCTCGGCGTCGTACTCGGTGATCCGGGTCGTCGTCTCCGCCGGATGCATCATCGTGGCGATCGTGTGACCGTCGGCCGAGACCTCGACGCTGAATGTCCCCTTCCAGGGCGTGTTCCGGTCGCTCGAGCGTGGCGGCCCGAAGGGCCGCGCCTCGCCGTCGACGACACGCCACCACTGCTCGGTCTTCTGGTCCCAGAAGAGGGTGGTGTCGCCGTGACTGATGAAGTCGGTCGGCTTCGCATCAAGCGGAATCGTCGTGCCGCCGGTGTGGAGCGTCGTGCCGGCGAGGTACGGCAGGGTGGTCGGCGTCGTCGGGATGCCGCTTGCGTCCGGCGTCGGTGAGGTGGTCTCCGTCCGGTGCGCGGGCGGCGGCCCGTCGGCGTGGTGGTGGCTCGCGATCGCGACCGGCACGGTCACCGCCACCACGGCGACGGCGGCCGCGGCAGCGGACCACAGTGCCGTACGGCGTCGCCGTAACCGCTGCAGCGAGCGGCCCTCGGCGAGCGTCTGCGCCAGGGGGAGCGGCGGCACCTCGACGCCGGACACGGTGGCCTCGAAGAGCGCGGTGAGGTCCTGGGGGAGCTGGTCGGTCATGAGGTCACCTCCTGCTGACCGAGACGGGTACGGAGCGTGCGCAGGGCGTCATGGGCCTGCGACTTCACCGTGCCGAGCGAGACCCCGAGGGTGCGAGCGGTCTCGGCCTCGGTGAGGTCCTCGTAGAACCGCAGCACCAGCACGGCGCGCTGGCGCGGCGGCAGCATCTGGATCTGACGCCACAGGTCGAGCCGCTCGCCGGGATCGACGGCTAGCACGGTCTCCTCGGTAAGCCCCGGTACGGCGATCAGCGAGCGGCGTGCACCGCGGCGTCGGTCGGTGGTGAGCTCGTTGACCAGCATCCTGCGCACGTAGGCGTCGGGGGACTCGGCGCCGCGCACCTTGGCCCAGCTGGCGTACACCTTCACCATTGTCTGCTGGGCCAGGTCCTCGGCCTCGGCGGTGTTGCCGGTGAGCAACAGCGCTGTCCGATAAAGCGCCGGCCATCGCGCCGACGCGTACTGCTCGAACTCCATCCCACCTCCCCGCCCCGAACCTGCTGACACCCTGATGACGCCACGTCAGCCTCGCAGGGTTGGGTAGCTGTGGGAGGAGCTTTGGAGCAGCGGGCGATCAGCCCGGGGCGGCCGACGGAAGAGCCGGAGCGGTCATTGTCTCGAGGCTGGGCGGGCTGGTCGCCCAGCTCCAGGTCTGCCAGCCGGCCGGCAGGGTGCCGATCACCACGCAGGTCGGATGATCGGTCGCGCAGCGGGCGAGCTCCGGTGCGCCGTCGACGTTGACCGCCGCGATGACGTACGCGTCCGACTCGAAGCCGAGCCACTGCTGGACGCCGATCCCAGGCGGTGCGGGGCTCAGCCCGCCGCTCCCGTCGCGATGCACGAGGACGTGCTGGCCACCAGTGGTCTCGGTGGCCAGGACGGCTCCACTGGGCGACCAGAGCACCGTGCTCATGTCCACTCCGGCGGCCGGGATGGCCGTGATGGGCTGTGCGGTCCCGTCGTCGGCGATGGTGACGGCCTCGCCGGAGGACGTGAGCGCACCGTCCGGCGGGTACGCGTCACCATCGGGGCCGAGGTCGGTGTGGAGTCGGATCGGCGACGAGCCCGGATCCCACATCCACCACGTGGGCGTCTTGCCGGTCTGGGTCCAGTAGACGCGGCCGTCGGCGTTGACGCCGGTGATCCTTACGGAGTCGCCGCCGTGGCTCGCCTGCCTGAACGGCACGTCGAGGTCGACGTGCCCGATCTCGTCCTGGCCGGCGGCGTCGTAGACCGTGATCCGCGACGTGCTGCGGGTCGGGTGGGTCAGCTCCGCGACGATCCGCCCGTCGGCCGAGATCCGCGGGATCCAGATACTCTGCCACGGCTGGGCCGCGTCGTACGTCGGCCCGAACTGCGTGATCCCGCCGTCGGGCCACACCCGCCACCAGCGCCCGCCCGTCGCATCCCGGTAGATCGTGGTGTCGCCGCTGCTGATGAAAGCACTCGGCCTCGCATCCAGGGTCAGGGTGCGCCCGTCCAGGTGGAGCTCACGCCCGGCGAGGTAGGGCAGCGTCGGGGGCCCGATGCGGAGCCGGACCGCCTCGGCGGTCCGGCTGGCGACCGGAGGGCGCGGGCTCGGGTTGTCGCCGTGGACGAGGAGGGTGGGGACCGCGACGACGGCGACCACCGCTGCCGCGGCGCCGCCGGCGACCCACGCACGGGTGCGGCGCTGTCGGCGCGCGGCGGCGCCGACCGCGAGCAGCCGTGGGATCGGAGGGATGCTGGTCTCGAGCTCCTCGGCCCGCTCCTCGAGGAGCTCGGTCAGCTCCCACCGCAGGTCGCTGTCAGGACCGGTCATGGCTGTCCCTCCTCCTGTCCGTCGATGGCGGCACGCAACGACCGCAGGGCGGCCGAGGCCTGCGACTTCACGGTGCCGGGGGAGATGCCGAGAACCTCGGCGATCTCCGCTTCGGACAGATCCTCGTAGTAGCGCAGCACGACCACCGCCCGCTGCCGTGGCGGCAGGGTCTGCAGGTGATGCCACAGATCGAGGCGGTCGACCTCGTCGTCCGGCACGATCGCCGGCTCCGGCGCGACGGTGAGGTGTGCCCGCGTGCTGCGGCGCGCGTCGCGGCGCTTGCCCGCGAGCAGCTCGTTGAGCAGCATCCGCCGGACGTACGCGTCGGGGGAGGTCGCCCGCCGGACCTGGTCCCAATGGACGTACGCCCGCACCAGCGTCGCCTGTAGAAGGTCCTCGGCGGCGACGCGATCGCCGACGAGCAGGTAGGCGGTGCGCAGCAGACGCTGCCAGCGCGCTGAGACGAACGCGCTGAAGTCGTCACTCGACGCAGCCGGCCTCATCTGGCTCAGTGTGGTGCCCTCCTCCATCGAGCACACCCCCTTCACCCCTCTTCGATGTCGCGGCACGCCGATCGGGTTGTGTCGCAGCCGACGGAATTTCGCCTCCTCGCCCGTGGTGCGTTCGCGTGGTGTTCTCTAGGGTGGCGAGCAAGGTGCGCCGAGCGGTCCGGCTCGGCCGGCAGTGAAAGGCTGAACGTGTGAAGAGGTCACAGCTCATCGACGCGCTCGCTGCGCGGTACGAGGGGAACAAGAAGCTCGCCGCCGAGGCGCTCGACTCGGTGGTCGACACCATCACCCGCGAGGTCGCACGAGGTGAGAAGGTCGTGATCAAGGGCTTCGGCACCTTCGAGCGTGTGCTGCCGAAGAAGGACGACGTCAAGAAGGCCAAGGGCAAGACGAAGCCTGCCAAGAAGCCCGCCAAGAAGTCCTTCGTCCCGCAGTTCAAGGCAGCCTCCGAGCTGACCGGCGTCGTCTCCGGTGCGATCAAGCTGCCCAAGCTGCCGACCTCCTCCTCGGCCAAGAAGGCCGCCGACCGCGCGAGCGCTCGGGCCGAGCGGCTCGCCGACCAGGTCAAGGAGGCGGTGGAGTCGGCCGACAGCGCCCTGAAGAAGGCCACCGCGCGGCGCGCTCCGGCGACGAAGTCTCCGGCGACGACGGCCACCGCCAAGAAGACGCCCGCGAAGAAGGCCCCGGCGACCGCCTCGAAGACGGCTGCCTCGAAGACGGCTGCCACGAAGACGGCTGCCACGAAGAAGGCCGCCGCGGCGAAGACGGCGGCCACCAAGAAGGCGACGCCGGTCAAGAAGGCCACCGCCACCAAGGCGACCCCGGTCCGCAAGGCGACGGCCACCACCGCGACCGCGAAGAAGGCCGCTCCGGCGAAGACCGCTGCCTCCAAGACCGCTGCCTCCAAGACCGCTGCCTCCAAGAAGGCGACGCCGGCCAAGCGCACCACCGCGGCCAAGAAGGCCCCGGTCAAGCGTCCGTCGCCGGGGCAGACCGCGTCGCAGCGGGCGGCCGCGGCGAACACGCCGACCGCCGCCACCGGTCCGGCGACCAGCCCGGCACCGACGCAGCTCCCGCCGGACGCGCCCGTCCAGAAGCCCGCCGACGCGCCGACCCAGGCCCCGGCCCCTGCTCCGACCCAGGTCCCGCCGGCCGCGCCGTCGACCGACGCCTGACTCAGGCACCACGAGCGGGCCGTCCCATCCGGGGCGGCCCGCTTCGTCGTACGTCGTGTTGGTTCATCGAGGTATGCAGCCGAACCGACGCTCCCCACGGTGAGTTCCGCACCGGAAGTGCCGGTTGG
Source organism: Nocardioides sp. JCM 18998 (assembly GCF_055391535.1). Lineage (NCBI taxonomy): Bacteria > Bacillati > Actinomycetota > Actinomycetes > Propionibacteriales > Nocardioidaceae > Nocardioides > Nocardioides sp. JCM 18998. Next base: position 233,875 of record NZ_AP043886.1, on the reverse strand, counting down.
TCGGCATACCTCGATCGACCAGCGCCCTCAGCGCAGCAGACCGGCCCCGGCGACCACCAGCGTCGTACGCGGACCGAGCCCGAGCGGAACGGCGGAGCGCAGGTCCTCGGGCGTGTCCACGTCGTGACGCAGCGAGACCAGTTCACCGGGCAGCGCCTTCGCGCTCTCCGCATGCAGCCCGGCCGAGCCAACCCCGTAGCGTGGCGCGAACAGATCCGCCGGCGCGGTGTACAGCGTGGTCCCGGTCCCGGCGGCGTCGGCGACGAAGCAGGCGCCGTCCGTGCCGAGAGCCAGACCCAGCGCCGCGTCCAGATCGGCGGGGCGCAGGGCCGGCAGGTCGCCGCAGAGCGCGACCGGCTGCAGGCCGGGCCAGCGGCGTACGGCCTCCACCGCGGCCAGGGCGAGCGAGCCGTTGAGGTCGTCGGTCACGCCGTCCGGGATCGCCGCGCAGCCCAGCTCCATCAGCGAGGCGGCGAAGGCGTCGTCGTCGGTCACCGCGAGCACGGCATCGACGGACGGGGTGGCCAGACAGGCCGCGGCGGTGTCGAGCGCGAAGGCGCTCGCGAGCGCGATCCGGGTCTCGTCGGGCAGGCCGACGAGGCGTGACTTGCCGCGCGCGGGCGGCTTGACCGGGAGGAGGACGACGAAGGACATCGAGACCATCCTCCCAACACGCACCACGACGACACGTAGGGTCCTGCCCCTGGTCACACCGCGCGCCGCCCGTACGGACCGGTAGCCTCCTCGTTCGTGGGGAAGTATCGGAAGCTGCAGGGCGAGCGGGGCTGGGCCTGGACCGTTGCCGTCGGGATCCTCAAGCCGGTCCTGCTCGCGACGACGAAGCAGGACTGGTCGGGTGGCGAGAAGATCCCCGCCGAGGGCGGCGCGATCATCGCCCTCAACCACGTCTCCCACGTCGACCCGCTGACCGCGGCGCACCTGGTATGGGACTACGGCCGCGAGTCGCGCTACCTCGCCAAGTCGGGGCTGTTCAAGAACAAGCAGTTCGGCGACTTCCTGCGCGCCGCGGGCCAGATCCCGGTCGATCGCTCGGCCGGGTCCGCCGCGTTCAAGCACGCCGTCGAGGCGGTCAACTCCGGCGAGATCGTGGTCGTCTACATCGAGGGCTCGATCACCAAGGACCCCGACGGTTGGCCGATGATCGGCAAGTCCGGTGCGGCGCGGATCGCGCTCGAGACCGGGGCGCCGGTCATCCCGGTCGGCCAATGGGGCGCACAGGCGCTGCTCCCGGCCTACTCCAAGAGGCCCCACCTCCTGGGCCGCAAGACCATCACGATGCGGGTCGGCGACCCGGTGCGCCTCGACGACCTGCGCGCCGAGGGTGCGAACGCCCGGACGGTCGGAGAGGCGACCGAGCGGATCATGGCCGCGATCGTCGGCCTGGTCGAGGAGATCCGCGGCGAGACCGCGCCGGCCGAGCGATTCGATCCACGCCAGCACGGTATGAACCGCACCGGGAACCCGCACGCCAAGCACCACGACGTGACACACGACCAGCCCCATAACGACCCCCACGAGGAGCAGGCATGACCAAGGTCGCAGTGTTCGGCGCTGGATCGTGGGGCACGGCCTTCTCCGTCGTGCTCGCCGACGCCGGCAACGAGGTCAGTCTCTGGGCGCGGCGCGAGGAGGTCGCCACCGAGATCAACAGCACCCGTCGCAACGCGGACTACCACCCGGAGATCGAGCTCCCGGCTGGCATCACCGCGACCCACGATGTCGAGGAGGCGGCCGCAGGCGCCGACGTGGTGGTTCTGGCCGCCCCGTCACAGACGCTGCGAGCCAACCTCTCGGTGTGGGCGCCGCACCTGCCGACCCGGGCGCCGCTCGTGTCGTTGATGAAGGGTGTCGAGCTCGGCACCCTCAACCGGATGAGCGAGGTGATCGCCCAGGAGACGGGTGCCGGTCCCGAGCGGATCGCCGTCGTCTCCGGGCCGAACCTCTCTCCGGAGATCGCTCGCCGCGAGCCCGCCGCCGCCGTGGTCGCCTGCACCGACGAGGACGTCGCCAAGAAGCTGCAGGGCATCATCCACACGCCTGCCTTCCGGCCCTACACCTCCACCGACGTGCTGGGCTGCGAGCTCGGGGGCGCCTACAAGAACGTCGTCGGTCTCGCGGTGGGCATGGCCGTCGGGCTCGGCTTCGGGGACAACTCCACGGCTTCGGTCATCACGCGCGGACTGGCCGAGACCGCGCGGCTGGCCATCAAGATGGGTGCCGACCCGATGACGCTGATGGGCCTCGCCGGCCTCGGCGACCTGGTCGCCACCTGCTCCTCGCCGCTCTCGCGCAACCGCACCTTCGGCGAGAAGCTCGGCCGTGGCATGACGGTCGAGGAGATCACCGGTGGGACCCACCAGATCGCGGAGGGCGTGAAGTCATGCCAGTCGCTGCGCGAGCTGGCCGCCAAGCACGGCGTGGACGCGCCGCTGGCGCAGTACGTCGACGAGGTCGTCGCCGGCCGGATGACCACCGGCGAGATGATGGACGCGGCGCTCGGACGCCCGACGAAGGCCGAGACCGCCTAGCTCGACCCGGGCCGACGCTCCGGTACGCCGGGGGGATCGCGCCGCAGGATCAGGACCGCGCGATCGTCCTCACCCCGTGGGACGCCCGCCAGGATCCGCGCGGGAGCACCGACGAAGCCGGCCTCGACCACGTCCTGCGCGATCGTGCGCAGCCGTTCGATGCCGTCGTCGATGTCGGCGCCGCGGGCCTCCACCACGCCGTCGGTGTAGAACATCAGCGCCTCGCCGGCGCCGAGGACACCTCGGGTGTCCTCCATCGACGGTCGCGCCGTGAGGCCGAGCGCGGCACCGCGGGCGCCGTCGATGGCCCACTCGCCCGCGTCGGTGCACCAGCGCATCGCCGGCGGATGCCCGGCGCTGCGGATCCGGTACGCTCCGTCGCTCAGCCGGATCGAGAGGTGCACGGCGGTGACGAAGCTGTCGACCCGACAGCGCTGGAGGACGTAGTCGTTCAACGCGCTCATCACGTCCTCGACCGGCACCGCGGTGACCAGTGCGCCCAGCGCACCCGCGAACTGCACGGCGTCCGGCATCGCGGCGGGCCCGTGGCCGCACGAGTCGACCAGCACCATCTGGAGCGTGTCGTCGTGGACGTCGGCGACGAAGAAGTCCCCGCCGTACTCGAAGCCGTCGGACGGGATCATCGAGGAGTCGGCGTGCCAGCCGGACGGCAGCGGTGGCACCTGGCTCTGGTGCTGGAGACGCTCGCGGAGGGCGGCGAGGAACGCCTCGCTGCGCTCGTCCGCGACCAGCTGCGCCCATCGCTCCAACACCATGACTCAGGGTAAACGTCGCGGGGCGACGCCGGTCGGGGTTCCGAGGATGTGTCGGACTACAGCTCGCGACTCATCCAGATCGAGTCCTGCTCGGTCAGTCCGTGCCGGGCGTAGAACCGGCGGGCGGCGTCATTGGGACGCTCCGTCTCCAGGAAGAGCGTCCGGCAGCCCGCAGCGCGGGCGGCGTCGATGACCCGGCTCATCAGCTCGGTGCCCAGCCCCCGACCCTGGCGTGCCACGAAGATCTCGTCGATCAACGCCTCCCGCCCGCCCGACTCCAGGCCCCAGCCCCACGTCAGGACGGCGTACCCCACCGGCACCGGTCCGTCGTCGGCCACGACGAGCCAGACCTGCCCGTGCACGTCGTCGGTGAGCAGCGGGGTGAGTGCGCCGAGCACGTGCGCTTCGTCGTACGGGTGTCCGTCCTCGGCGTAGAAGGCCCGGATCAGGCCGAGCAGGGCAGCGCGGTCCCGTGCGGCGGCGCGGCGGATCATCGCGACCTCAGAGCCGGTCGAGGGCGCCGGCGAGGTCCGCCCACAGGTCGTCGACGTCCTCGATGCCGACGCTGAGCCGGATCAGGCCCTCGGGGACGCCCGGGTCCTCCGTCCGCCAGCGGCGGCGTCGCTCGAAGGTCGACTCGACGCCGCCCAGCGAGGTGGCGTGCACCCACAGCGAGGTCGCGTGGGTGACCGACTCGGCGGCCTCGGCGGAGCCCAGCACCATGGCGAGCATGCCGCCGAAGCCGGGGTAGCGAACCTCGTCGACGGCCGGGTGGTCGGCGAGCCGGCCGGCCAGGGCCGCGGCGTTGGAGGAGGCGCGCTCGACCCGCAGGGACAGGGTCCGCAGGCCGCGCAGCGCGAGCCAGGCCTCCATCGTGCCGGGGATCGCGCCGACCAGGTCGCGACGCCCCTTGAGGACGTCCCACAGGGCGCGTCCCTCGTCGGTGTCCGGTACGACGAGGGCGCCCATCACCGCGTCCGAGTGTCCGGCGAGGTACTTGGTCGCCGAGTGCACCACGATGTCCGCCCCGAGCGCGAGCGGCTGCTGCAGCAGGGGAGTGGCGAAGGTGTTGTCGACCACCACGCGGACGCCGGCGTCGTGGGCGGCGGCGATCAGTGCGGGCAGGTCGGCCAGGGCCATGCCGGGGTTGGTCGGCGACTCGATCCATAGCAGCGCGACGTCCTCGTCGAGCGCGGCGATGACGCCCGCGGTGTCGGTGATGTCGACCAGCCGGGCCGTCAGCCGCCCGCGGGCCTCCAGGTCGGCGAGCTGGCCGATCGTGCCTTGATAGGACTGCCCCGCGACCACGACCGAGTCGTTCACCAGGTCGAGCACGGTCGCGACAGCGGCCAGGCCGCTGGCGAAGGTCAGCGCCCGACCACCCTCGAGGGCGCCGAGCGCCTCCTCGAAGGCGGACCAGGTGTCGTTGGCGTAGCGGCCGTACTCCTTGTCGCCGCCGGCGACATAGGTCGACGCCATCGAGATCGGCACGTTGAGGGCCTGGTCGATCTCGCGGGGCGGACGTCCTGCGTGGACGGCGAGGGTCGCGGGCTTGATCTGCTCGGCCATGTCCACAGACTAGGGTTTCGACCCATGATCGCCCTGACCCTCCCCGAGATCGCGGCCATCACGGGCGGCACCGTCGAGGGCCCCGCCGGTGGTCCCGCCGACGGGACGAGCCGCCCGGTCCTGGTCGACGGCCCGGTCGTCATCGACGGTCGCGAGGCCGGCCCCGGGAGCCTCTTCGTCGCCTTCGTCGGCGAGCACACCGACGGCCATCTGCACGTACCGCAGGCCGCCGCTGCAGGTGCCGTCGCGGTGCTCGGCACCCGGCCCACCGAGCTGCCCACGGTCGTGGTCGACGACGTCCAGGCGGCGCTCCAGGAGCTGGCGCGGGCGGTGGTGGCGCGGGTCCGCGGAGCCGGCGGCCTGACCGTGGTGGGCATCACCGGCTCGCAGGGCAAGACCTCGGCCAAGGACCTGCTCGCCGCCGTCCTGTCGGCCGACGCTCCGACGGTCGCCACCCAGGGCTCGTACAACAACGAGATCGGGATGCCGCTGACAGCGCTCCGCGCCGACGCCTCGACCCGCTACCTGGTCCTGGAGCTGGGCGCGCGCGGCATCGGCCACATCGCCGAGCTCGCCGCTCTCGTCACCCCCGACATCGGGATGGTCCTCAACGTCGGGCACGCGCACATCGGCGAGTTCGGCTCGCGCGAGGCGATCGCCCAGGCGAAGGGCGAGCTGATCGAGGCGGCCACGTCGGTCGCGGTGCTCAACGCCGACGACGAGCGCGTCGCCGCGATGGCGCCGCGTACGCACGCCCGCGTGCTCACCTTCGGACGCGAGCAGGAGTCCGACGTACGCGTCACCGACCTCACCCTCGACCGCCTCGGCCGACCGTCCTTCACACTCGCCGCGGCCGGCGCCTCCGTGCCGGTCGCCCTCAAGGTCGTCGGCGAGCACCAGGCCCTCAACGCCGCCGCCGCGGCCGCTGCCGCGCTGGCCGCAGGCGTGACGCTGCAGGCGGTCGGCACCGCCCTGACCGAGGTCGAGACCCTGTCCAAGTGGCGGATGGAGCTGCACGAGCTGCCGGGCGGCGTGATCGTGCTCAACGACGCCTACAACGCGAACCCGGACTCGATGCGGGCCGGCCTCGACGCGCTCGCCGCGATCGGCGCCGACCCGGAGGTCCGCCGCACCATCGCCGTGCTCGGCGAGATGAAGGAGCTCGGTGCCGAGGCGCAGGAGGCGCACCTCGCGGTCGGCGCGCACGCGACCGAGATCGACATCGACCGGGTCGTCGTGGTGGGGGAGGCCGCGCGGGCGATCGCGACGGGCGCGGGTGATCGCGCGGTGAGCCTGGCGGACAACGCCGAGGCGGTCGCCTGGGTGCGCGAGAACGTCGCCGAAGGTGATGCGGTTCTCTTCAAGGCCTCCAACGGGGCGCGCCTCTACGACGTCGCCGAGGCCCTCCTCTAGCGTTCCACCCATGGTCGAGCAGCAGCGCAAGGTCCGGGTCGCCCTCCTCTTCGGAGGCCGCTCCGGCGAGCACTCGATCTCGGCAGCCACCGCGGCCGGCGTGATGAAGGCGATCGACCGCGAGAAGTACGACGTGATCCCGGTCGGCATCTCCCGCGAGGGCCAGTGGGTGCTGGCGGGTGGCGACGCGAGCGCCTTCGAGCTCACCGCCGGCCAGCTCCCCGAGGTCACCGCCGCGTCGGGTCGCAGCGTCGTCGGGCTGAGCGAGATCGGCGAGGTGGACGTCGTCTTCCCGCTGCTGCACGGACCCTTCGGCGAGGACGGCACCATCCAGGGGCTGCTCGAGATGGCGAACGTCCGCTATGTCGGGTGCGGCGTGCTCGCCTCGGCCGTGGGCATGGACAAGCACTACATGAAGCTCGTCTTCGCCGGTCACGGCCTGCCCGTCGGCCCGTACGTCGTCATCCAGCCGCGTGACTGGGAGCACCGCCAGGCCGAGACGATCAAGCGGGTCAGCGACGAGTTGACCTTCCCGGTCTTCGTGAAGCCGGCACGCGCCGGCTCCTCGCTCGGCGTCACCCGCGTGGACGACATCTCGGCACTCGCCGACGCGATCGAGGAGGCCCGCTTCCACGACCCGAAGGTCCTGGTCGAGCAGGGCCTGGAGGGGCGTGAGATCGAGTGCGCCGTGCTGGGCGGCCGCAGCGGCGCCGCTCCGCGGGCGTCGGTCCCGGGCGAGATCGTGGTCGACCACGACGCGGCCGATTTCTACGACTTCGAGGCCAAGTACCTCTCCGGCACCCAGGCCCGCACCGACTGCCCGGCCGACCTCCCCGAGGACGTGTCGGAGCGGGTGCGGGACGTGGCCGTACGGGCCTTCGAGGCGATCGACGGCGAGGGCATCTCCCGTGTCGACGTGTTCGTCACGGAGGCCGGCGAGATCACGATCAACGAGATCAACACCATGCCCGGCTTCACCCCGATCTCGATGTACCCGAAGATGTGGGAGGCGACCGGCCTCTCCTACCCGGAGCTGATCGACGAGCTGATCCAGCTGGCCCTCGAGCGCCCGCTCGGCCTGCGCTGACCGTTGATTCCGGCCTCGGTCCCGGTCGAGTGGTGGCTCCGTCTCGGTCGAATCGGGGCTCCGTCCCGCTCGTACGCCGGGTGCGCGCCGACGAGTGTCAGCGGGTCCGCGCCGGTGACGACCTCATCACTCGACGCGGACCAAGCCATCACTCGACGGTGGCGGAGGCCCGAGTCAACGGGCGAGGGCGCGCTCGACGAGCCCCTTGGTGACCGCTCCCAGCGACGTGCCGGCGGCGTTGCAGGCGAACGGGAAGACCGAGGTCTCGGTGGAGCCCGGCGTCACCGCCGTCTCGAGCAGCACGAACGAGCCGTCGGGGGAGACGATGAAGTCGGAGCGCGAGAGGTCGCGCAGGCCCAGCACGTCGTGGGCCGTACGGGCCGTGTCGCGCAGCTCCTCGAGCAGCTCGCCGGAGAGCTTCGGCACCGAGAGGCCGACGAACTCGGCGGTGTAGCGCGCCGCGAAGTCGAACTCGTGGCCCTTGGTGAAGTCGATCGCGATCGGGTCGAGCGCGCTCAGGCCGTCCTCGTTCTCCAGCACGACCACCGAGACGTCGACGCCCTTGTAGAACCGCTCGATCAGCGCGTCGTCGTGATAGGCGTACGTGCCGACGAGGGCCGAGGGCAGCTCGCCGAGCCCGTCGACGCCGCTGACGCCGAGGGCCGAGCCGCCCTGGGCGGGCTTGACCACGACCCGCTCGCCGAGGCGGTCGAGGACGTGCTCCATCAGCGCGGTGGGGCCGATGTCGCGGAAGGTCTGGGCCGAGAGGCCGACCGAGTCCGGCACGGGGATCCCGGCGCGGCGCAGCAGCTCGCGGGAGGTGCCCTTGTCGAAGGCGACGCGGCAGGCGCGCGACGGGCTGCCCACGTACGGCATGTCGATCAGCTCGAGCAGCGTCTGGATCTCACCGTCCTCGCCGAACTGCCCGTGCAGCGCCGGCACCGCGACCGCGACCTTGTCGCGCTCGAGGTGGTTGAGCAGGTTGCGGTCGAAGTCGTAGGCGGCCACGTCGACGCCCTCGGCGCGCAGCTCGCGCACCAGGTTGCGCCCCGAGGCCAGCGACACGTCGCGCTCGTGCGAGAGACCACCGGCGATGACGGCGACCAGACCACTCATGGGTAACAGCTCCAGATCAGGGGTTGAGGATCAGATGTTGACGACGGGGCAGGTCAGCGTGCGCGTGATGCCCTCGAGCGTCTGGATCTTGGCGACGACCATCTTGCCGAGCTCGTCGACGGTCTTGGCCTCGGCGCGGACGATCACGTCGTACGGGCCGGTCACGTCGTCGGCCTGCGTGACGCCGGGAACCTGCGCGATCGCGGCCGCCACGTCCGCGGCCTTGCCGACGTCGGTCTGGATGAGGATGTAGGCCTGGACAAGCATCGTGCTCACCTTCCGTCAGCCGGCCCCGCGCCGGTCCGCCGTTCAACCTATACCGACCCACCGACAGGCGACACGGTTGGATGGACCCATGAGCACCGAGGGGACCTCCGGACGGACGGCCGGACAGACGACTGGACAGACTCTGGGGGACCTCGGCGAGTTCGGCCTGATCTCGCAGCTGGTCGCCCACTTCGCCCAGGGCGAGCACGTCCTGGTCGGCCCCGGCGACGACGCCGCGCTGCTGCGGATCAAGCAGGGCCACGTGGTCGTCTCGAGCGATCTGATGGTGGAGGGCCGCCACTTCCGGCGCGACTGGGCCGGCGGCTACGACGTGGGCCGCCGCGCGGCCGCGCAGAACCTCTCCGACATCAACGCCATGGGCGGCACCGCCCACTCCGTGACCGTCGGCCTGGCCGCGCCCGCCGACCTGCCCGCCGCGTGGGCGCTGGATCTCGCCCGGGGCCTCGCCGAGGAGTGCGCTCTGGTCGGTGCCTCGATCGTCGGCGGCGACATCACGCGTGCCGACGAGATCGTCATCGCTGTCACGGTCATCGGTGCCGTCACCCGGGCACCGGTCCTGCGCAGCGGCGCCCGTCCCGGGGATGTCGTCGCCCTGGCCGGGCGCCAGGGCTGGGCCGCGGGCGGCCTGGCGGTGCTCGGTCGCGGGTTCCGCTCGCCGCGCGCCCTGGTCGACGCCTACCGCCACCCCGAGCCGCCCTACTGGGCCGGCCCGGCCGCGGCCGACTCCGGGGCGACGGCGATGATCGATGTCTCTGACGGACTGCTCTCCGAGTGCGCGCACCTCGCCGACGCCTCGGGCGTCGCGATCGACGTACGGACCGCGCAGCTGGAGATCCCCGAGCCCCTGCACGCCGTCGCCGCCGCGACCGGCGTCGACCCGATCAGCTTCGTGCTCGGCGGCGGAGACGATCACGCCATCCTGGCGACCTTCCCGGCCGGGACGGCGCTGCCCGAGGGGTTCCGGGCGGTCGGTGCCGTCGCCGAGGGCGAGGGCGTCACCGTCGACGGCAGCCCGTACGAGGGCGCCACCGGCTGGACCCACTTCTGAGTCCGAGGGATCAGCGGCGCACCCGGACCACGTTGGTGGCGACCAGCTTGTCGTGCAGCGCCTGCCGCTGCGGGTCCCACGCCGCCCACAGCGGGTTGAGCAGCTGCCAGGCGAGCGTCACGAGCAGCAGCGGGATCAGCGCCGCCCAGGAACCGGATGCGAGGCCGAGCACCTCCAGGAGGACCGGTACGCCGAGGTAGGCCGCCCCGCGGGCGAGTGCGCGTCCCCAGGACAGGTGGCCCGGCCGCTCGCTCAGCCGAGTGCGCAGGCCGGTGACGAGCTGGCCCGGCGTCCCTCCGCGGTAGCGCAGGAACGCGGCCTGCGCCACCACCAGGATCACGGCCGGGATGAGGTAGACCCACAACCGGTCGCGGTAGATGTCCAGCAGGTGGTGGAAGTACCAGGAGAGGGTGCCGGGAGCGTCGACGTCGAGCCGGCGCTGGAACTCGGTGTTGAGCCGGTCGAGGTCACGCTGCATCGAGATCTGTGCGGGGATCGTGACGACCAGGCTCACGATCGCGCCGAAGATGCTGTCGATCACGGTCGCGCCGACCCGGTGCCACCAGCCGGCGAGCGGCTCGCCGTCGGGGGTGGTGGGACCGGCGGGGCGCGGTACGGGTGCGACCTGCTGGTGGACGTGGTGCGTCCAGGCGGTGCCGTCCCAGTAGCGCAGCATGCCGGGGGCTCCGGAGGGGTCCGGGAACCAGCCGGCCGGAACGTCGCTCACGGCGATGACCTTAACGAGGAGAAACGGCGACGGGCGCGGATCCACCGAAGTGGACCCGCGCCCGTCGGACGCGAGATGACGTCAGCAGGTCAGCGGGAGACCTTGCCGGCCTTGAGGCAGCCGGTGCAGACGTTGAGGCGCTTGGGCGTGCCGTTGACCGTGGCACGCACGCGCTGGATGTTGGGGTCGAAGCGGCGCTTCGTGATCTTGCGGGACCACGGGCGGTTGTTGCCGAAGCCCGGCTTCTTGGCGCAGATGTCGCAAACGGCAGCCACCGTGAACTCCTGAAAAATCGTGTGAACTAGGTCTGGTGTCACCCGGCAGATCGACGCTGTGAGGCGTTGACCCGGCGCTGGCAACCGAATGAGAGTAGCCGATCCGCGGCCCCGGGCCGAAATCGAGGGAATCCCCATTACTCTGTGGACCTTGCGATCATACGGCGCGACGGGAGGCAGACGGACGGTGGCGATGCTGGACCTGACGGTCATCCGTCGTTTCGCCCACCTGGTGGCCGATGCCCTGGGCGCGCACCGCGAGGAGATCAACGGGCTTAACGTCTACCCGGTCCCCGACGCCGACACCGGCACCAACCTGTACCTGACCGCCGCGGCCGCCCGAGACGCGCTTGCCGCAACCGAGACCGACGACCCGCGCGAGGCGCTCGGCGCGTACGCGCGCGGGGCGCTCCTCGGAGCCCGCGGCAACTCCGGCGTGATCCTCTCCGAGATGCTGGGCGCCGCGCTGCGCCGCCTCACCACGGCGGATCCCTCCGAGCGGCACGCCCTGGTGTTCGCCGATGCGCTGCGCATCGGCAGCGAGGCCGCCTACCGGGCCGTCGCCGCCCCGGTCGAGGGCACCATGCTCACCGTGTGCCGTGTCGGCGCCGAGGCCGCCTGGGCCGAGGCCCAGCAGCCGGAGGCGAAGACCCGTGACGTCATCGCCACCGCGGCGCGCTCCGCTCGCGCCGCGCTCGAGGAGACCCCGCACCAGCTGCCGCTGCTCGCCGCGGCCGGCGTCGTCGACGCCGGCGGCCGCGGGATCAGCGTCCTCTTCGACACGATCGACCAGGTCCTGACCGGCCGCCGACCGGAGCCGCTCGGTGCGCTGCGACCACGCTCGATCCCGGTGCAGGCCGCGCCGCAGGCCGACCAGGCCGACCTGACCGAGGACGGGCCCTCGTACGAGGTGATGTTCCTCCTCGACGCCGAGGACGCCGCGATCCCGGTCCTCAAGGACAGCCTCGGCCCGCTCGGCGACTCCCTCGTCGTCGTCGGAGGCGACGGGCTGTGGAACGTCCACGTCCACGTCGACGACGTCGGCGCCGCGATCGAGGCCGGCATCGTCGCCGGGCGCCCCCACCGGGTGAAGGTCACGCACTTCGCCGAGCAGCGGAGCCGGCAGATCGCCGAGCAGATCGCCCGGCACGGCCTCGAGCAGGGCCAGGCGTCCCACGCAGGAGCATCCGCCGCCCGTACGGGCCGGGCGGTCGTCGCCGTCGCCGGCGGCCCCGGCCTCACCGAGCTCTTCACCGATGCCGGAGCTGTCGCGCTGGACGCGCGCCCCACCACTGCCGACCTGGTCGCAGCCCTCGCCGAGACCGGCGCGGCCGAGGTGATCGTGCTCCCCAACGACGGGCGCACCCAGCGCTATGCGGAGGCGGCGGCCCGCTCCACCGAGCTCGACCTCGGCATCCGGGTGGCGGTCATCCCGACCGTGGCGCAGGTGCAGGGCGTCGCCGCGCTGGCCGTGCACGACCCGGCGGCCGCGTTCGACCGCGACGTCCTCGAGATGACCGCGACGGCGCGCCACACCCGCCACGGCGGCGTCACCGTCGCCGAGCAGCAGGCGCTGACCACCGCCGGGCCCTGCGAGCCGGGCGACACCCTCGGGATCATCGACGGCGAGTTCGTCCGTGTCGGCGGCACCCTCGAGGAGGTCGCGATCGACGTGCTCCGCCGCCTGGTCGGCGGCGGTGGCGAGCTCGTCACCCTCGTCTCGGGCGCCGACGACCCCGACGGCGCCCTCGCCGGCGCCGTCCAGGACTGGGTGGAGCAGAACCACCACCTCATCGACGTCGTCACCTACGACGGCGGCCAGGCCCGCTACCCGCTGCTGGTGGCGGTCGAGTGATCACCCTCGACTCGCCCGTCCAGGCGGTCCTGGGTGACAACAAGAAGGCGGAGAAGATCGTCAGCGGCCTGAAGCTGCGCACGGTCGGCGACCTCCTTCACCATTTTCCGCGCCGCTACCTCAACACCGCCAACCTCACCTCGGTCGCCGAGCTGCAGGACGGGCTGATGCTCACGGTCCTCGGCGAGATCGTCGACACCCGGGTGGCGAGCTACACCGATCGGCGGACGGGGCGCCCGGCGTTCCGTACCGAGACGCTTCTGCAGACCGACGGCCCGCGGCTGTCGATGACGTTCTTCGCCAAGCGCAAGCACACCGCGGAGTGGAACGAGCGCAGGCTCAGGCCCGGCACCCGGGGTGTCTTCATCGGCAAGGTCGGCTCGTTCAACGGCCGCTGGCAGCTGACCAACCCGCAGATGGTCATCTTCGGCAACGTCCACGACGACGACGGCGCCGGCGTCCCCGACGACGCCGCCCTGACGATCGAGGCCCTGACCGACGTCTTCCCGATCTACCCGCTGACCGCCGGCGTGCTCTCGTGGGATCTCCAGCGCGCGATCCGGTTCGCCCGCGAGGTGGTCACCGGCATCGAGGACCCGCTCCCGGACGCGCTGAAGCAGGCCTACCAGGTCCTCGACCTGCGCGAGGCCTTCGACCAGATCCACCAGCCGGCGAGCTTCGAGGAGGTCGAGGCGGCCCAGCGCCGCTTCCGGTTCGCCGAGGCGGTGACCCTCCAGCTCGTGCTCGGCCGGCGCCGGCGCGCGCTGCAGGCGCAGGGCGCCCAGGCGCGGACGGGCGGGCGCAGCGATCTGCTGGAGCGCTTCGACGCGAGCCTGCCCTTCACCCTCACCCGTGGCCAGCAGCTGGTCGGCGAGGAGATCGAGCGCGATCTCGCCCAGCCGCACCCGATGAACCGCCTGCTGCAGGGCGAGGTCGGCTCCGGCAAGACCCTCGTGGCGCTGCGCGCGATGCTCAAGGTGGTCGACTCCGGCGGCCAGGCGGCCCTGCTCGCCCCCACCGAGGTCCTCGCCCAGCAGCACTACCGCTCCATCTCCGCCATGCTCGGCGAGCTGGCCGGGGGAGGGCTGCTGGGCGGAGGCACCACCGTCGAGCTGCTCACCGGGTCGATGACCAAGAGCCAGCGCACCGAGCCGCTCAGCCGGATCGCGATCGGTGAGGCCGGCATCGTGATCGGCACCCACGCCCTGCTCCAGGACACGGTGATGTTCGACGACCTCGGCCTGGTGGTCGTCGACGAGCAGCACCGCTTCGGCGTCGAGCAGCGTGCCGCCCTGACCGACAAGGCCGGCACCCCGCCGCACGTCCTGGTGATGACGGCGACGCCCATCCCGCGCACGGTCGCGATGACCGTCTTCGGTGACCTCGAGGTCTCCACCCTCACCGAGCTGCCCGCCGGCCGTGCCCCGATCCAGACCTCGCTCGTGCCACTGGCCGAGCGCCCGCAGTGGATCGACCGGGTCTGGGAGCGGGTCCGCGAGGAGGTCGCCAAGGGCCACCAGGCGTACGTCGTCGCGCCCCGGATCAGCGGCGACGACGCCGAGCAGGGCGAGGTCGACGTCGTCGATCTCGACGAGGACGGCAACCCGATCAAGCCGCCGCCGCGCCCGCTGGCCTCGGTCACCGAGCTGGCGGAGGTGCTCACCGCGGGGCCGCTGCACGGGCTCCAGGTGGCCGTCCTCCACGGTCGTCTCGCGCCCGAGGAGAAGGACCGCACGATGCGCGCCTTCGCCGCCGGCGAGATCGACGTCCTGGTGTCCACGACCGTCATCGAGGTCGGCGTCGACGTGGCCAACGCGACCGCGATGGTGATCGTCGACGCCGATCGCTTCGGCGTCTCCCAGCTCCATCAGCTGCGCGGCCGGGTCGGCCGCGGCGGACTCCCGGGCCTGTGCCTGCTGGTCTCCCATGCCGAGCTCGGGACGCCGGCGCGGGAGCGCCTCGACGCGGTCGCGAGCACCACCGACGGCTTCGCGCTCTCCCAGGTCGACCTCGAGCTGCGCCGCGAGGGCGACGTCCTCGGCGCCAACCAGTCGGGCGGCCGATCGAGCCTGCGCAACCTGCGCGTCCTGCGCGACGAGGAGACGATCGTGGAGGCCCGTGCAGCGGCGGAGGAGCTCTTGGACGAAGATGTGGACCTGCACCACGCGCCGCGCCTCGCGGGCGTGGTGCGTGACATCGAGAACAGCATCCAAGCCGAGTACATGGAGAAGTCGTGACGCGGATCATCGGGGGTACCGCGGGCGGACGACGCCTCAGCACCCCACGTGGTGCCCAGACCCGGCCCACGAGCGACCGGGTGCGCGAGGCGCTCTTCTCGGCGATCGAGTCGTGGTGCGGATCCCTGCAGGGGCTGCGCTTCCTCGACCTCTACGCGGGCAGCGGCGCCGTCGGGCTCGAGGCCTGGTCGCGCGGCGCCGGCATCGTCACGATGGTCGAGCAGGACAAGAAGACCGCGGCCCTGATCTCGGCCAACGCGACCACCGTCGGCTTCCCGCGCGCCAACGTCGTCGCCACGGCGGTCGCCACCGCGCTGGCCAAGCCGCCGATGGCCCCGTACGACATCGTCTTCCTCGACCCGCCCTACCCGCTCTCCGAGGAGGCGCTCGGCGCCGACCTCGTGGCGCTGGCCGACAACGAGTGGCTGGTGCCCGGCGCGCTGGTGGTGGTGGAGCGCGGGTCCCGCAGCCCCGAGCCGGGCTGGCCGGCGGTCTTCGAGGACGTCCGGAGCAAGAAGTACGGCGAGACGACGCTTTGGTACGGTCACGCAGCAAACACCAGCTCCTGACGCGAGAGTGGAGGTGCCGAGCATGCGCCGTGCCGTCTGCCCGGGCTCGTTCGACCCGGTGACCAACGGTCACATCGACATCTTCCGCCGTGCCTCGCGCCTCTTCGACGAGGTCGTCGTCGCCACCGGCACCAACATCTCCAAGAGCCGGCTCTTCGCGCCCGAGGAGCGGCTCGCGATGCTGCGCGAGGCGACCGCCGACCTGCCGAACGTGCGGGTCGAGGGGTTCACCGGCCTGATCGTGGACTTCTGTCGTGACATCGACGCGGTCGCGATCGTCAAGGGCATCCGCGGGGCGACGGACTACGAGTACGAGCTGCCGATGGCGCAGATGAACGTCCACCTCACCGGCGTCGAGACGGTCTTCCTGCCCGGCGCCACCACGAACGTCTTCGTCTCCTCGAGCCTGATCAAGGAGGTCTCCGCCTTCGGTGGGGACGTGTCGGCCTTCGTTCCCCCCTACGTGGTGGCCGCGCTCGCCCAGAAGCACGCGGAGAAGCACGCCTCGCGTTGAGGGCGACCTAAAGTGGGCCGCGTGAGCAGCATCGACCTCCGTGGCCCCTTCGTCCTCGACACCCGCGACCTCGGCCGCCGCGCCGGCACGCAGCGGGAGTACGAGCTGACCGTCCCGGCGCCGCCGGAGCTCGGCATCGACGTCTTCGCCGTCCCCGAGGGTGACGAGGTGGACGTGGACGTACGCCTCGAGGCGGTCGTCGACGGCGTCCTGGCGACGGGCACCGTCTTCGCCGATCTCAAGGGCGAGTGCGTGCGCTGCCTCGACCCGATCGAGGACGAGGTCGAGGCCGGCTTCCAGGAGCTCTACCTCTACGACGCCCCGGAGAAGGGCGAGGACGACGAGGACGACGACCTGAGCGTCGTCGTCGAGGAGCACATCGACCTCGAGACGGCGATCCGCAACGCGATCGTGCTCGAGATCCCGTTCCAGCCGCTGTGCTCCGACGACTGCCCCGGCCTGTGCCAGGAGTGCGGCGCCTCCCTCAAGGAGGACCCGGGTCACACCCACGAAGCGGCGATCGACCCGAGGTGGGCTAGCCTCCAGGGTCTTCAGGGCGATCAGGACTGATCGTCCCCTGGGTGGGGGTTCGGGCCGATTGGAGCCCTGAACGCGATCCCGTTAGACTTCCCGGGTTGCCCGAAAGGGCGTTGGACTTTTTTAGAGGAGAGAACAGTGGCTGTTCCGAAGCGGAAGATGTCGCGCAGCAACACCCGTCACCGTCGGTCGGCCTGGAAGGCCGTCGCGGTCAACCTGGCGACCTGCGCGAACCCCGCCTGCGGTGCCAAGGTCCTGCAGCACCGTGCGTGCGGTGAGTGCGGCCAGTACGGCGCCCGTACCGACCGTCGCCAGGTCCTCTGACCTACCCCGGTCTCCTGACCAACTACGCCGAGCTCCGAGCAGCGCTCGGGGATCCGATCCTGGACCCCGAGCTGCTGGAGCGTGCCCTGACGCACCGCTCCTTCGCGTACGAGAACGGCGGTCTTCCCACCAACGAGCGCCTGGAGTTCCTCGGGGACTCCGTGCTCGGTGTGGTGGTGACCGAGACGCTCTACCGCAAGCACCCCGACCTCTCCGAGGGTCGGCTGGCGAAGCTGCGGGCCGCCGTGGTCAACGCCCGCGCACTCGCGGTCGTCGGCCGCGGCATCGGTCTTGGTCAGCACATCAAGCTCGGACGCGGCGAGGAGGCGACCGGTGGTCGCGACAAGGCCTCGATCGTCTCCGACACCGTCGAGGCCGTGATCGGCGCCATCCACCTCAGTGGTGGCATCGAGGTCTCGGCGCAGGTCGTGCACCTGCTGTTCGACCCGCTCATCGAGGACGCCTCGGCGCTCGGGGCGGGGCTGGACTGGAAGACGTCGCTCCAGGAGATCACCGCCGAGCTCTCGCTCGGTGTCCCGGACTACGTCATCACCGCCGAGGGCCCCGACCACATGAAGACCTTCACCGCGAAGGTCAGGGTCGGGGACAAGCTCTACGGCAACGGCGTGGGCCGCTCCAAGAAGGAGGCCGAGCAGGCCGCCGCGGAGACCGCCTACCTCGAGCTCACCGCCGTCCCGGCCGAGTGACGCCCCTCGTGCCTGAGCGCTCCGTTGCCTGAGCTGCCTGAGGTCGAGGTCGTACGCGCCGGCCTCGAGCAGCACGTCGTGGGTTCGCGGATCGCCTCGGTGGAAGTCCTGCATCCGCGTCCCGTACGGCGTCATGTGCCGGGTCCCGACGACTTCGCATCGGTGCTCGCGGGGCGCCTGCTCACCGGAGCCCGCCGCCGCGGCAAGTACCTGTGGCTGCCGCTCGACTCGGGCGATGCGCTGATGGCGCACCTCGGGATGAGCGGCCAGATGCTCGTTCAGCCCGTCGGCGCCCTCGACGAGCGTCATCTGCGCGTCCGCTTCGGCCTGACGGCCTCGGAGACCGAGCCTGTCGCGACCGAGCTGCGCTTCGTCGACCAGCGGATGTTCGGCGGACTCTCACTCAGCCCCGGGGGAGCGGACGTCCCCGCAGAGATCGCCCACATCGCGCCCGACCCGCTCGAGGCGGCCTTCTCCCCGGATGAGTTCGTGGCGCGGGTACGCCGCTCGGGCAGCGGCATCAAGCGCCTGCTTCTCACCCAGACCGTGATCAGCGGCGTCGGGAACATCTACGCCGACGAGGCGCTGTGGCGCGCCCGGCTGCACGGCGAGCGGCCCGGCAACCGGCTCACCCGCGCCCAGGTGCTCGAGCTGGTCGGCCACGTCACCGACGTGATGACCGACGCGCTGGCCCAGGGGGGCACCTCCTTCGACGCGCTCTACGTCAACGTCAACGGCCAGTCGGGCTACTTCGACCGCTCGCTCAACGCGTACGGCCGCGAGGACCAGCCCTGCCGGCGCTGCGGCACCCCGATCCGACGCGTCGCGTTCATGAACCGCTCGTCGTACTTCTGCCCGGTCTGCCAGCCGGCTCCGCGCAAGCGCTCGTGAGCGTCGCGCACCGTAGGGCCGGCGGACCCGCCGCTGGGACGGTCGGTCAGAGTCCGCTGTCGGGCCAGGTGCTCAGCGTTGCCCATGCTCCGTGGGTCTTGCAGGCGAGCCCGAGCGCGATCCAGGCGGGCCGGGTCGTGTCGTCCAGCTCGTTCCAGGCGCCTGAGTCGGTCTCGCCGTCGTAGCAGGCATAGCTCACGTCGCCGCGGTCGTAGTACGTCGCGATCCAGCGCCATTCGCCCCTCACCTTGGCGGCAACGCTCTCCTCCTCATCTCCCGGGTTCCAGTCGACGAGGGCATAGCCGCCGTCGTGGGAGCTGTACCGCTCGAGCCTGACGTACACGACGTGCGGGCTCGAGTTCTTCTGCTGCTGGAGGAAGGCGCGCAGCCCGTCGGGGGCAGGCTTGAACCTGTTGCTCTGGTTCCTGCCGGTGATGGACGGCGCCGAGCCCGAGCCCGGGCTCATGTCCGTCGGGGCTGCATCGATCGTCAGCGGCTGGCCGAGGGAGAAGTTCACGCCGCGGCTCAAGCCGGCACCCATCGCGGCGTGGTAGACGGTCCGCATGGAGCCATTGGCGTTCGAGGTCGTCACCGTCAGGTGGGCCCGGCGGTCGGCGAGCGACAGGTCGGACACCTCGGCGTGGGCCTGCCCGTCGATGAGCGTGCGCAGCCGGATGGTGTCGAAGAGCCGGCGGCCCTCGTACGCGAGTACGAGGTCGGGCCAGGCCTTGCCGTGCGCGCTGCAGCTGAGCGGCACGAGTGTCAGCGGGCCGTCGTGGTGGCGTCCGAGCTGACCGGTGACCGCCTGGTCGACGTCGAGCGTCGTGTGACCGTTCGACCGGGGGTAGTTCTTCACGTAGCCGTTGAGCCTCGTGGCGGGGTGCCCGCATGAGGCCGGCACCCGGACATTGCTCAGCGAAGGCGTCGAGCCGGCCCGCGTTGCCGGGCCGGCATGCGCGGCCGACGTGCCGAGGCCGACGAGAGCGGAGCCGACGATCGTGACCGCTGCGAGCGCGGAGACGAGTCCACGGGACAGGCTGCGCATAGGGTCCTCCTGAGGTGCGTGCGGCCGAGGCGATGAGGGCAGCGACTCTCCACCGCGTGCCTGTGAGGACACCCTGAGGGCCGGGTGCGTGTCCCGTGGATTGACGCTGCCCGGGATCGGTGCGACTCTGGTAGACGGCCCGCCCGGGCCCTCGCGATCCGACGAAGGAACCTCTTCTATGGCCAAGGCGCTGATCGGCTACATGCACAGCGACCTGCGGACGCCGCACCACCTCACTGCCGAGAACGCTCGGCTGCGTGCGCGCGTGCAGGAGCTCGAGCAGCTCGTCCTCACCCTCAAGACCGAGAACGACTCGCTGGCGCAGGCGCATGCCGACCTGCTCGAGTCTGAGATGCAGGAGATGCAGCCCGCCTGACGCGGCGACATCACCGAGTCCCACCCACAGAGCCGCCCCGACCACTGGTCGGGGCGGCTCTTGGCGTCAGTGGATCGCCGCGTCCTCACGCACCTTCGCCCGCATCGGCAGCAGGAACGCCGAGCAGAACGCCGCCGCGTAGCACCCGATCGTCACCCAGACGACCCAGCGGGTGGAGATGCCGAAGCCGTGCTCGGGCAGCCAGTGGAAGAAGAGCGTGCCGAGCACCGCGACGCCGAGCGCGCCGGCGAACTGCTGCACGGCGTTGAGCAGCCCCGAGCCGGATCCGACCTCGTGATCGCCCAGGTCCGACAGCACGATGTCGAAGAGCGGCGCGAAGATCAGGCCGCTGCCGAAGCCGGTGATCAGGAAGGGCAGCGACAGGTGCCAGGCGCTGGCGCCGTGCTCCAGGCCGCCGGCGATCGCTGCGAACCACGCCATAGCGACCATCGTGATCGCCAGGCCGATGTGGAGGACGTGCCGCCCGAGCTTGGGGCCGAGCAGCGCTCCGGAGAGGCCGGCGCCGACCGCCATGCCGAGCGCGTAGGGGGTCTGTGCGATCGCCGCGTGCTGCGCGGAGTAGCCGAGCCCGAGCTGCATGAACAGGCTCAGGATCAGCCCGACGCCGACCATCGAGAGGAAGAACGTGCCGAGGAAGATCAGGCCGGCGACGTAGCCGCGGTGGCTGAAGAGCGACGGCTCGATGATCGGGTGGTCGCTGCGTCGCTCGTTCCAGATGAAGAGGACGAGCACGATCCCGGCGGCGACCATCACGCCGTAGAGCCACCCGGGCCAGCCGAGGTCGCGGCCCTCGACGAGCGCGTAGATGAGGCCGCCGGCGGCCACCGAGATGAGCAGCGAGCCGACCGGGTCGAGCCGTACACCGGGTGTGCGCGGCATGTCCGGGAGCCGTCGGTAGGCGATGAAGGTGCCCACCAGCCCGATCGGGACGTTGATCAGGAAGATCGCGCGCCAGCCGCTGCCCCAGATGTTCGCATCGATGAGGAAGCCGCCGAGGATCGGACCGAGCACCGCGGACAGACCCATGATCGGGCCGAACGGGATGAACGCCTTCTGCAGCTCGTCCTCGGGGAACGACTGCTTCACCAGGGCGAAGCCCTGGGGGATCATGGTGGCGCCGAAGAGGCCCTGGATGACCCGGGCGATGATGAGCGTGGTCGCGGTCGGGGCCAGGCCGCACGCCAGCGAGGCGACGGTGAAGCCGCCCATGCCGACGATGAACATCTGCCGGCGACCGACGATGTCGCCCAGCCTCGCGGACGTGATGAGGCCGACCGCGAAGGTCAGCGTGTAGGCCGCGAGGATCCACTGCAGGGTCGTCTCGGAGCCGCCGATGTCCCGTTCGATCGAGGGCCCGGCGAGCTGAGCCACGGTGCTGTCCACCAGGTCCATGACGTCGGCGATGATCACGACCGCCATCACGAACCAGCGGGCTGCATAGCCGGGGGGCCGAGCGATCTCGACAGGGGCCTGGGCGGACGACATGAGCGGGAAGACCTTTCGTACGGGTTAGTGTTGGGGCGCCGAGCTTCCCCGCATCGACCATCCTGTCAGGACCCTCTGACAAGATCAGCCGAGTTTTCCTACACGGACACCGGGAGCCTGCGTTGTACCTGAAGAGCCTGACCCTCAAGGGGTTCAAGTCCTTCGCGTCCGCCACGACGCTCCAGCTCGAGCCCGGCATCACCTGCATCGTCGGCCCCAACGGCTCCGGCAAGTCCAACGTCGTCGACGCTCTCGCCTGGGTGATGGGCGAGGCCAGCGCCAAGAGCCTGCGCGGCGGAAAGATGGACGACGTCATCTTCGCCGGCACCTCCGGCCGTGCGCCGCTCGGCCGGGCCGAGGTGCTGCTGACCATCGACAACAGCGACGGTGCCCTGCCGATCGACTACGCCGAGGTGACGATCTCGCGCACGATGTTCCGCTCCGGCGGTTCGGAGTACGCCATCAACGGCCAGACCTGCCGCCTCCTCGACGTCCAGGAGCTGCTCTCCGACTCCGGCATCGGCCGCGAGATGCACGTCATCGTCGGCCAGGGCCAGCTCGACTCGATCCTGCACGCCACCCCCGAGGACCGGCGCGGCTTCATCGAGGAGGCCGCCGGCGTCCTCAAGCACCGCAAGCGCAAGGAGAAGGCGCTGCGCAAGCTCGACTCCACCGAGGGCAACCTCACCCGCCTCAACGACCTCCTGGTCGAGATCCGCCGCCAGCTCAAACCGCTCGGCCGCCAGGCGGAGGTCGCCCGGCGGGCCGCCACCGTCCAGGCGGACGTACGTGACGCTCGGGCGCGCCTGCTCGCCGACGACCTCGTCACGGCGCGCACCACGCTGGAGCAGGAGATGGCTGACGAGTCGGCCCTGCTCGCCCGTCGCGAGGAGGTCGAGCGGCTAGTCGCCGCCGGCCGGGAGCACGAGGCCACCCTCGAGGCGGCGCTGCGCGAGGACCTGCCCGCACTGACCGAGGCCCAGGAGACGTGGTTCGCGCTCTCGGGCCTGCGCGAACGCTTCCGCGGCACCCAGTCCCTGGCCGCCGAGCGGCTCCGCAACGCCACCTCCAGCAGCGAGGTCGAGGTCCGCAGCGGCCGCGACCCCGAGCAGCTCGAGGCCGAGGCGGAGCGCGCTGCGGAGCAGGAGCGTGCCATCGACGCCGAGGTCGAGCAGCAGCGCACCGCCCTCGAGGAGGCGGTCACCGCGCGCAAGGCGGCCGAGGACGCCGCCGCCGAGGAGGATCGACGCGTCGCCGGTCTGCAGCGCGCCGCCGCCGACCGCCGCGAGGGCGTCGCCCGTCTCGCCGGCCAGGTCAGCGCGCTCACGTCACGTGCCGCGGCCGCCGACGACGAGGTCGGCCGGCTCACCCAGGCCCGCGACGAGGCGATCGTCCGCGCCGACCGCGCCCAGACCGACTTCACCACCCTCGAGACCAAGG
Source organism: Nocardioides sp. JCM 18998 (assembly GCF_055391535.1). Taxonomy (NCBI): domain Bacteria; kingdom Bacillati; phylum Actinomycetota; class Actinomycetes; order Propionibacteriales; family Nocardioidaceae; genus Nocardioides; species Nocardioides sp. JCM 18998. Next base: position 211,026 of record NZ_AP043886.1, on the reverse strand, counting down.
TGGCCGGACTGGACGCGGGGGAGGAGTCCCTCGACGCCGAGTACGAGGAGGCCGCCGGCGCCCTGGAGGAGATCGAGGAGCGGCTCACCGCGGTCCGTGAGGAGTCGGCGGCCTCCGACCGGGACCGCTCCGCCCTCGCCGCTCGCAAGGAGGCGCTCGAGCTCGGCCTCAACCGCAAGGACGGCGCCGGCGCGCTGCTCGGCGCTGCCGCCGAAGGCTCCCTGGCCGGCGTCCTCGGCTCCGTCGCAGCGCTACTCGCCGTGAAGCAGGGGTACGAGACGGCGATCGCGGCCGCCCTCGGCAGCGCCGCCGACGCCGTTGCGGTCGCGGACGCGGCGGGTGCCGTCGCCGCCATCGCCCACCTGCGCACGGACGACCTGGGTCGGGCTCGCCTGCTGATCGGGCACAGCCTCGGAAGCGCTCCGGCCGGCCACGCGAAGGCGTCCACGCCCGGAGCCGGCACCCCGGCGATCGACGTCGTGGAGTGTCCGGCCGCGCTGCAGCCCGCCATCGAGCGCCTGCTCGCGACGGTCGTCGTGGTCGACGACCTCGCCGCTGCCCGTACGGTCGTCGAGGGCCACCCCGAGGTCACCGCCGTCACCCGCGACGGCGACCTGCTCGGGGCCCTCCACGCGTTCGGCGGCTCGAGCAGCGCGCCCAGCCTGATCGAGATCCAGGCAGCCGTCGACGAGGCCGCCGAGCAGCTCGCCGCGGCGATCGCCACCTCCGAGCGGACCACCTTCGAGACCTCCACGCTCGAGGCCGAGCGGTTGGAGGCGCAGAAGCGCGTCGACGTGGCCCTCGCGCGCTTGCACGAGTCCGACGCCACCCTCGCCGCCGTCGCCGAGGAGCTCGGTCAGCACGGAGCCCACGCTCGCGCCGCCCGTGGCGAGGCGGATCGCCTCACCGCAGCCATCGCGAAGGCCCAGGAGGCCCGCGAGCAGGCCGTGGCCGGTCTCGCCGAGCTCGAGGAGCGGCTCGCCCGCGCGGAGGAGGCTCCCGAGGAGGAGCCCGACACCGAGCTCCGCGAGCGGCTCGCCGAGACGGCGCGATCGGCCCGCAACGCGGAGATGGAGGCGCGGCTCTCGTTGCGCACCGCCGAGGAGCGCTCCCGTGCCCTGCATGGGCGGGCCGACGGCCTGCGCCGCGCCGCCCAGCAGGAGCGCGAGGCCCGGAAGAAGGCCGCCGCACGCCGCGAGCGGATCGCCCGCGAGGCCCAGGCCGCCCAGGCCGTCAGCACGGCCGTCGAGCACGTCCTGACCCGGCTCGAGGTCTCGATCGAGCAGGCCGCCGCGGCCCGCAGCGAGATCGAGCTCGCCCGCCGCGGGCGCGAGGAGCAGCTGGTCTCCGTACGCGCCTCCCTGCGCGACCGCGCCAAGGAGCTCGAGGAGCTGGTCAGCTCGGTCCACCGCGACGAGATGGCCCGCGCCCAGCAGCGGATGCGGATCGAGCAGCTCGAGGAGAAGGCGATCGAGGAGCTCGGCACCGAGCCCGAGGCCCTGATCGACGAGTACGGCCCGCACACCCTCGTCCCGCAGCCGCCGATCGACGACGGCACCGACGACGGGTCGCCGGTCGAGGCCATCCCGTACGACCGCGATGAGCAGACGAAGCGGCTCCGGGCCGCCGAGCGCGCGCTCAACCAGCTCGGCCGGGTCAACCCGCTGGCGCTCGAGGAGTTCAGCGCGATGGAGGAGCGGCACAAGTTCCTCACCGAGCAGCTCGAGGACCTGCGCTCCACCCGCAAGGACCTGCTCGACATCGTCAAGGAGGTCGACGCCCGGGTCGAGCAGGTCTTCACGGAGGCATGGGAGGACGTACGGGTGGCGTTCGACCACGTCTTCGCGCGGCTCTTCCCCGGCGGCGAGGGCCGGCTCATCCTGACCGACCCCGCCGACATGCTGACCACCGGCATCGAGGTCGAGGCGCGTCCGGCCGGCAAGAAGGTCAAGCGACTCTCGCTGCTCTCCGGCGGCGAGCGATCCCTGGTCGCCGTCGCCTTCCTGGTCTCGCTGTTCAAGGCCCGCCCGTCGCCGTTCTACATCCTCGACGAGGTCGAGGCGGCGCTCGACGACACCAACCTCGGCCGGCTGCTGGAGATCTACGAGGAGCTCCGCGCCCACTCCCAGCTCCTGGTGATCACCCATCAGAAGCGGACGATGGAGGTCGGCGACGCCCTCTACGGCGTCACCATGCGCGGCGACGGCGTCTCCACGGTCATCTCGCAGCGGCTGCGAGAGCCCGAGTCGGCCTAGCGGCGGGCTCCGTCGTCGGGTGCAGCGGGCACCGGCTCGCGCAGCAGCGTCGAGACGGCGATCGCGACCAGCGGGATGACGGCCAGCACCTCCATCGCGCCGCGAGGACCGTGCGCGTCGGCGACCAGGCCGAGCAGCGGCATGAGCAGGCCACCCGCGCTGACGGCGAGACCGAGCGTGACACCCGCCGCGGTCCCCGGTCGGGACGGCAGGTAGTCCTGGCCGAGCTTCACCAGGACCGCGAACGGGATGTTGGTGACGAATCCGGTCAGCGCCACGATCGCCAGCGCGACGTGCTGGTGATCGCACGAGAGAAGCAGCCACAGCGCCGGCAGCAGCGCGGCGTTGCCGGCCTGCACGGTGCGCACCATGCCGAACCGATCGGCGATGCGGCCGCCCGCGATCGTCCCGGCCACCCCACCGAGCAGCATCAGGGTGAGCGCGACACCGCCCCACGTGGCGGTGGCGCCGAGATGGCGGATCCAATAGAGGGAGACGAAGGTGTTGAGCCCGAAGGAGATCGTCGACCGGACGACCTCGACGGTGGTGAGCACGGCGAAGAGCCCCACCCGGTCGGTGCCGGCGTGCCGTGCGACGCCGGCATGCGGGTGGTGCGCCTCGCCGCGTCGGCGCAGCAGCACGAAGGCCATCAGTACCGCCGGCGGGATGAAGACGGCCGTCCCCCGCAGACCGAGCGCATCGAGCGCGGGTGTGACCAGGGCCGGTGCGACGAAGAAGCCCACGCTGCCGCCGGCGGCGAAGTAGCTCATCGCCGCGGCGCTGGCGCCGGCCGCCCGCCGCGCGTCCCGTCCGGCGGGCGGGTGGAAGAGCGCGACGCCGACTCCGGACAGGAGTAGCAGCAGGAAGACCAGGGGGTACGACGGCGCCAGTCCGGACAGGCCCGCGCCGAGTCCCGCCAGGCCCACGCCGAGCGGCGCCATCCAGGCGACGCGGTGACGATCGGCGATCACCCCGACGACCAGCTGGGGCAGGGCGCTGCCGAGGGTGGCGGCGAGGGCGAGCCCCGATGCCTGGACGTAGCTGAAGTGTCGTTCCAGGACGAAGTAGGGCACGGCCGCCGGCACCAGCCCCTGGTAGAAGTCGTCCACGGCGTGGGCGCCCGCCCACAGCCGCATCCGGCGCCACGGCCGGGTCGCCGTCGAAGTGGGGGTCGCGTCGATCAATGCATCGGTCACGGGTCTCACCCTGGCGACGCGCGGCGTGGCTTACTTCCGATAATCTGTCGGACTATGTCGGAGATCAGCCACCTTCCGACGGCGCCCACCCAGACCGAGGGCAAGGCACCGGGCGCGGTCGTGGAGCGGCATCGGCACGACGAGCACCAGCTGATCTACGTGAGCGCCGGCGTGATCGCGATCGCCACCTCGCACGGCTCCTGGGTCGCCTCGCGCGACCGCGCGCTCTGGGTGCCGGCCCAGGTGTGGCACGAACACCGGTTCCACGGTCACAGCCTGTTCCACACGGTGGGCTTCCCGGTGACCGCGAGCGTGCCGCTCCCGATCGACTCACCGGTCGTGGTCTCGGTCGACCCACTGCTGCGCGAGCTGCTGATCGCCTACACGGACGGATCGGCCCCCGGACCCGAGTCCGATCGCGTCTTCGGCGTCATCCTGGACCGGCTCGTCCACGCGTCCGTGCAGCCGGTCAGCCTGCCGACCCCGGACGACACCCGGCTGGCCTCGGCGTGCCGGCTGGTGGAGGCCGATCTCAGCGTGCCCCTGACGCTCGCCTCGGTCGCACGCACGGTGGGTGCCAGCGAGCGGACGCTCTCGCGGCTGTTCCAGGCCGAGTTCGGGATGACCTATCCGCAGTGGCGTACGCGACGGCGGGTGCTGCAGGCGATGGTGCTGCTCGCCGGCGGGCTCTCCGTCACCCAGACGGCGCACCGATGCGGTTGGGCCAGCACGAGCGCGTTCGTGGACACGTTCGTGCGGACGATGGGCACCACGCCCGGCCGCTACCGGGCCGCCGCCGGGTCTGCGGACACGGCTGCGATGATCCACAGGTGACCGAGCCGAACCGTTCCGTGCCGACCCGCGCCGACTACGTCCACTGGCGGACCATCACGACACGCTGGCGCGACGACGACGCGTACGGGCACCTCAACAACGCGACCTACTACGAGTACTTCGACACCGCGGTGAACGCCTACCTCTTCGAGGCGACCGGTACCAACGTGCGGTTCCTGCCTCAGATCGGCGTCGTCGCCGAGACGTCGTGCCGCTACCTGCGCGAGATCGGGTTCCCGGAGCCGGTCGAGGCGGGGCTGGTCGTCGACAAGGTCGGCACCTCCTCGATCATCTACCGGATCGGGCTCTTCCAGGGCGACAGCGACGAGGCCGCCGCCGAGGGCCGGTTCGTCCACGTGTACGTCGACGCCGAGCACGATCGGGAGGGTGCCGCGGCCCGGAGCGTCGCGCCCATCCCCGATGTGATCCGCGTCGCTGTCTCCCGACTCCTGCGCTGAGATCCCCGGCCTGGGACGGTCCCATGGCAGGGTGGGCGCGGAAGGGAACACTCTCGGGAGGGACTCGCCCCATGCTCACCATCACCATTGCCATGATCGTGATCCTGCTGCTCGCCGGAGCGGTCGTCGTGTACGCCGCCTACCCGGGCCGCGGACAGAAGACGCCGTACGCCCCCTGGGTCGGGGAGGCGATGGAGAAGGCGGCCGACGCGATGCCGACGCTGGAGGCCGAGGAGAGCCGGGACTGGTCCCTGCGTCGTTGAGGGCGTGACCTCGCCCCTCTGATTGGATGGAGCCATGGCTGACTGGCTCATCATCGTCATCGCGATCGCGCTCGCCGCGTTCGTCCTCATCGGCGTCACCGCCGCGCTCGTCGGTCTCAGCCGCCGCCGCGGACGCACGACCCCGCCGCCGTCCGCCCCGTCAGCGCCGACCCCGGCACCGCCCCAGCGCACCACGGGGCCCGAGGTGGAGGGCGAGGCCCCGGTCGAGGAGCCGGAGGCGCCGGTCGAGGCTCCGGCCGCGCCGACGCTCGAGCGCCCGGAGGCCCCGGGCTCCCGCCTGGTGCGGCTGCGTCAGCGCCTCGCCGGCTCCACCAACGCGCTCGGCCGCGGCCTGCTCGCGCTGATCTCGCGCGACCAGCTCGACGAGGACACCTGGGAGGGCATCGAGGACGTCCTGCTCACCTCCGACATCGGCGTCGGCCCGACCCAGGAGCTGGTCGAGAGCCTGCGCACCCGCCTGCGGGTCGAGGGCAGCAGCGACGCCCGTACGGTCCTGCGCGAGGAGCTCGTCAAGCTGGTCGACCCGTCGATGGATCGCCGCCTGCAGGTCAGCGGCGCCGACGGCAACCCGGGCGTCGTCCTGGTCGTCGGCGTCAACGGCGCCGGCAAGACCACCTCGGTCGGCAAGATCGCCCGCATCCTGGTCGCCGAGGACCGCAAGGTCGTGCTCGGTGCCGCCGACACCTTCCGCGCCGCGGCCGCCGAGCAGCTCGGCACGTGGGGCGAGCGGGTCGGCGTCGAGGTCGTTCGTGGCCCCGAGGGCAGCGACCCGGCCAGCGTGGCGTTCGACGCGGTCAAGTCGGGTGCCGACAGCGGCGCTGACACGGTCATCGTCGACACCGCCGGCCGCCTGCAGAACAAGCAGGGCCTCATGGACGAGCTCGGCAAGGTCAAGCGGGTCGTGGAGAAGGTTGCGAAGACCACCGAGGTGCTGCTCGTCCTCGACGCGACCACCGGCCAGAACGGCCTGATCCAGGCCCGCGTCTTCAGCGAGGCCGTCGACGTGACCGGCATCGTGCTGACCAAGCTCGACGGCTCGGCCAAGGGCGGCATCGTGGTCCAGGTCCAGCGTGAGCTCGGCGTGCCGGTGAAGCTGGTCGGCCTGGGTGAGGGCCCGGACGACCTCGCGCCGTTCAGCCCCGAGGCGTTCGTCGACGCCCTGCTCGGCTGAGCGCGAGTCAGCCCGCGCAGCGGAGGGCGCAGTCGTAACAGGCGGGAAAGACCTGTTACATGCCCGCAACATCCGACGCTCGACGTCGAAATCTGACGGCCCCATGGTTACTCCAGTTCAGCAGGGCGGTGCCGCGACAGCGTGGTCGCGGCACCGTACCCCTGCACCCATGCTGTGAGTCCCTGGAGGTCCAATGGACGGCTACTACGCCTTCATGTTGGTGGCGACGGCCCTTGTCCTGGTGATGACCGTTCCCGCGCTGGCGCTGTTCTACGGCGGTATGACGCGGTCGAAGTCGGTCCTCAACATGATGATGATGTCGTTCGTCTCGTTCGGTATCGCGACGCTCGTGTTCGTCCTGTGGGGCTGGTCGGAGGGATGGGGTGGTGACGGGGTCGGCAACGGCAACGGCAAGCTGATCGCCAACCCGTTCCACATGTGGGGCCTTGACGGGGTCTCCTCGAGCAGCTTCATCGGTGTCCTGTTCCAGCTGACGTTCGCCGCGATCACCGTCGCGCTGATCAGCGGCGCGGTCGCCGACCGCGTCAAGCTCTCCGCCTGGGTCGTCTTCGTCCCGATCTGGCTGACGCTGTGCTACTTCCCGATCGCCCACAACGTGTGGGGTGGGGGCTGGCTCTCGAGCCACTGGATCGCCCAGGACTATGCCGGCGGCACGGTCGTCCACATCAACGCCGGTATCGCCGGCGGCGTCCTCGCCCTCGTCATCGGCAAGCGCATCGGCTGGCCGCGTGAGACCGGTCGCCCGCACAACCTGACCCTCACCATGATCGGCGCCGGGCTGCTCTGGTTCGGCTGGTACGGCTTCAACGTCGGCTCGATCGTCTTCGCTGCGGGCAACACCGAGAAGCAGAACGTCGCCCAGTTCATGAGCGAGACCGGCGTCACCTTCCTCAACACCACCGTCGCCACCGCCTCGGCCATGCTGGCCTGGCTGCTGGTGGAGCGCATCACCCACGGCAAGGCGACCTCGCTCGGTGCAGCCTCCGGCATCGTGGCCGGCCTGGTCGCGATCACCCCGGCCTGCGGTGCCGTCAGCCTGACCGGTGCGATCATCGTCGGCATCCTGGCCGGTGCCCTGTGCGCTCTCGCCGTCGGCCTGAAGTTCAAGCTCGGTCTCGACGACTCGCTCGATGTCGTCGGCGTCCACCTCGTCGGCGGCCTCGTCGGCACCCTCGCGATCGGCTTCCTGTCGACCTCGTCGGCGCCGGGCGGCATCGACGGCCTCTTCTACGGCGGCGGCCTCAGCTCGCTGGGCCACCAGCTCATCGCGGCCGTCTTCACCCTGGTGTGGACCGGTGTCCTGACCGCGATCCTCGCCCTGGCGATCAAGCACACGATCGGCTGGCGGGTCTCGGAGGAGGCCGAGGTCGACGGCATCGACGCCGACCAGCACGGTGAGTCCGCGTACGACCTCGCCCAGGCCAAGGGCCTGCTCGCGTGACCCTCGCCAGCGCACCTGTCAGTCCATCCGGGCATCATGGGATGCACCCACTCGTCGGAGGAGAGAAATGAAGCTCGTCACCGCAGTCATCAAGCCGCACAAGTGGGAGGACGTTCGCGTCGCCCTGGAGGCGATCGGCGTCACCGGCATGACCGTGTCCGAGGTCAGCGGCTACGGCCGCCAGAAGGGCCACACCGAGGTCTACCGCGGCGCAGAGTACGACGTCGCGCTGGTCCCGAAGATCCGTCTCGAGATCGCGATCTCGGAGGAGGAGGTCGAGGGCGTCATCACCGCGATCGAGCGGGCCGCCCGCACCGAGCGGATCGGCGACGGCAAGATCTGGGTCTCGCCGCTGGAGACGGTCCTGCGGGTCCGCACCGGCGAGCGCGACGACGCCGCGATCTGAGTCTGGTCACAGCATGACGGACACCGACCGCAGCCGGCGTACGGCGGAGGCAGACGAGATCTGCGCGAAGGCGTACGCCGCTGCGGGCGGTCCCGAGACGGGTGCGGCGCTGATCGCGGTCGGCGGCTACGGCCGGCGCGAGCTGGCGCCGTACTCCGACTGGGACGTCGTGCTCGTCCACGAGGCCGACGTCGATCTCGGCGAGACCGCCTCCGCGATCTGGTACCCGCTGTGGGACCAGGGCGCCAAGATCGACCACGCCGTGCGCTCCGTCCCGGAGATGCTGGCCACCGCTGAGGGCGACATCCGCGTCGCGCTCGGCCTGCTCGACCTGCGTCACCTCGCCGGTGACGCCAACCTCACCCTGCAGCTGCGGACCACGATGCTGGCGCACTGGCGCAAGCACGCCGTCGCCGGGCTGCCCGCGCTGCGCGAGCTGACGCAGAAGCGACACGAGCTGCTCGGCGAGCTGGCCCACGCGAGCGTCCCCGACCTCAAGGAGATGGCCGGCGGCCTGCGCGACGCCACCGTGCTCAACGCCGTCGTCGCCACCTGGATGGTCGACGTGTCGCAGGCCGACCTCGAGCGCTGCCGCAAGCAGCTGCTCGACATCCGCGACATCGTGCAGGAGATCTCGGGGCGCGCCAGCGACCGGATCGTGCCGGAGATGTGGGACGACCTGGCCGACCGGCTCGAGCTCGACGACGCCGCCGAGGCGCAGCGCTTCGTCCGCGAGATCGGCCGCCGCATCACCCACCTCTCGAACCTCTCCTGGAGACGGGTCGACGCCTATCTCACCCGCCGCCGCGTCGCCTCGCCCCGGACCCCGCAGCTCACCGCGCTCGCCCCGGGCGTGGCGCTCGCCTCCAACGAGGTCGTCCTGGACCGTACGGCGCGGCCCGATCGCGACCCGATGATCCTGCTGCGCGCGGCGGCCCATGCGGCCGAGCACGACGTGGTGCTCTCGCCGGCGACCGCAGCCCGACTCGCCCGCGACGTCGCCGCGCTGCCGGCGCCGTGGCCGGAGGAGGCGCGCCAGCTCTTCGTGCGCCTGCTCGCAGCGGGTGACGGACTCCTCGATGTGTGGGAGACCCTGGACGAGACCGGCGCGCTCCGCCGGATCCTGCCGGAGTGGGAGAAGGTCCGCCTGCTGCCGCACGCCTCCGTCATCCACCGCTTCACCGTCGACCGGCACTCCGTCGAGACGTGCATCGAGGCCGCCGCCCTGATCCGCTCCGTCGCCCGCCCCGACGTCCTGCTGGTCAGCGCGCTGCTGCACGACATCGGCAAGGGCTCCCTGGTCGAGCACTCCGTCGCCGGCGAGCCCGTCGCCCGCGCGATCGCCGAGCGGATGGGCTTCGACGCCCGCGGCGTCGAGCTGGTCGCCACGCTCGTCCGGTGGCACCTGCTGCTGGTCACCACCGCGACCACGCGGGATCCGGAGGATCCTGCCACCGTCGATGTGATCCTCGAGCACATCCCCGACGCGGAGACCCTCAGCCTGCTGACAGCGCTCACCGAGGCCGACGCCAAGGCGACCAGCCCCAAGGCGTGGACGTCGTGGCGAGCACGGCAGGTGCACGACCTGGCTCGCCGGGCGCAGCAACGGCTCGCGAGCGGGGGCGGCACCCAGCCGGCGGATCGCTTCGATCCGGTCCCCATCCCCGAGGAGGCCCGCCGCGGCGGCGTCTCGATCGTCGTCGACCCGCTGCCGGACGGCTCGCGGGTCACGGTGGTCGCGCCCGACCGGGTCGGCCTGCTCGCCGACATGGCTGCGACGTTCGGGCTCCAGCGGATCGCTGTCCGCTCGGCACGGGTGTGGCCCCAGGAGCCGTACGGCGTGACCGTCTGGGAGGTCGCCGAGCCCGCCCTGGACCCGAAGGTGCTGCGCGAGCGGTTCACCGCGGTGAGCGAGGGGCGGCTCGACCCGTCCACCCGGCTCAGGGCCGCCGCCTCCCGAGGCCTCGCGCCGGTCGTCGAGCTGCGTCCGGAGGCGGGCACCCACGCCACCGTGCTCGAGGTCCGCACCGACGACCGGCCCGGCGTCGTCTACCTCGTCACGGCGACGCTGGCCCGGCTCGGGATCACCGTGCGCAGTGCCCACGTCGACACCCTCGGACCCCAGGCCGTCGACGTCTTCTACCTGCAGGAGGCCTCGGCCGGAGCGCTCGGCGACGAGCGTGCCGCGAGCGCCGCGGGAGCGGTCAGGGCGGCGCTGGCGGGGGAGTAGTGGTCTGCGCCCGTTAGGCTTGCGCCCGACGATCCACCTGCTTGAGAAGGACCTGATGTTCGCCACCCTCTCCGACCGGCTCGCCGACACCTTCAAGAACCTGCGGGGGAAGGGCCGGCTGAGCGAGGCCGACATCGACGCCACGGCGCGCGAGATCCGGATCGCGCTGCTCGAGGCCGACGTCGCGCTGCCGGTGGTGCGCGAGTTCGTCGCCAAGGTCAAGGACCGCGCCCGCGGCGCCGAGGTGAGCCAGGCACTCAACCCGGCCCAGCAGGTCGTCAAGATCGTCAACGAGGAGCTCGTCGCGATCCTCGGCGGCGAGACCCGCCGCCTGCGGTACGCGAAGTCCGGCCCGACCGTGATCATGCTGGCCGGCCTCCAGGGCGCCGGCAAGACCACGCTCGCGGCCAAGCTCGCCCTCTGGCTCAAGGAGCAGGGCAAGTCCCCGCTGCTCGTCGCCTGCGACCTCCAGCGCCCCAACGCCGTCAACCAGCTCCAGGTCAACGGCGAGCGCGTCGGCGTTCCGGTCTACGCCCCTGAGCCGGGGAACGGCACCGGCAACCCGGTCCAGGTCGCCCAGGACTCCATCGAGGAGGCCAAGCGCAAGCTGCACGACGTCGTCATCGTCGACACCGCCGGCCGCCTCGGCATCGACCAGGAGCTGATGCAGCAGGCCGCGGACATCCGCGACGCGGTCAACCCCGACGAGGTCCTCTTCGTCGTCGACGCGATGATCGGCCAGGACGCGGTCAGCACTGCTCAGGCCTTCCTCGACGGCGTCGGGTACGACGGCGTCGTCCTGACCAAGCTCGACGGCGACGCCCGCGGTGGCGCGGCGCTCTCCATCGTCAGCCTCACCGGCAAGCCGGTCATCTTCGCCTCCAACGGCGAGAAGATGACGGACTTCGACCTGTTCCACCCCGACCGGATGGCCTCGCGCATCCTCGACATGGGCGACGTCATGACGCTCATCGAGCAGGCCGAGAAGGCGTTCGACGCCGAGGAGTCGGCCCGTGCGGCGGAGAAGCTCGCCGGTGGCGACTTCACCCTCGACGACTTCCTCAAGCAGATGCAGCAGATCCGCAAGCTCGGCTCGATGTCGAAGCTGATGGGGATGCTGCCTGGCATGGGCCAGTTCCGCGACCAGCTCGCGAACTTCGACGACCGCGAGATCGACCGGATCCAGGCGATCATCCAGTCGATGACCCCGGCCGAGCGGGCCAACCCGAAGATCATCGACGGCTCCCGCCGCGCCCGCATCGCGAAGGGCTCGGGCCGCCAGGTCTCCGATGTCAACCAGCTCGTCGATCGGTTCACCGAGGCCCGCAAGATGATGCAGCAGCTCGCCAACGGCGGCGGGATGCCGGGCATGCCCGGGATGCCGGGCGCCGGCTTCGGCAAGCGCTCCGGTGCGAAGCAGGCGCCGCAGGCCAAGAAGGGCAAGGGTGCCCGCAAGTCCGGCAACCCGGCCAAGGCCGCGCAGGAGGCGAAGGCGGCCGCTGCCGCCGAGGCCGCCAAGCCGAAGCCGAACCCGTTCGCCCAGCCGGGTGCCGAGGAGATCGACTACGAGTCCGCGGCCGCCCAGCTCAACCTCCCGGGCGACTTCTCCAAGTTCCTCAAGTAACCCGAAGCCACCGCGATGGCGAATCCGTCATCCAGCGTCCTGATCGTCGACGCCGCCAACGTCGTGGGCGCCCGCCCCGACGGCTGGTGGAAGGACCGCGCCGGTGCCGCGATCCGGCTCTACGACGAGATCTGCGCAGCGGACCTCGCGTACGACACGATCGTGCTCGTCCTCGAGGGCGAGGCGAAGAAGGGCGTGCCGGCCGTCCGGTCGCGTGGTCTCCGGGTCGTGCACGCGGCCAAGGACGGCGACTCCACGATCGTCGCCGAGGCCCGAGCAGCCGCGGCGAGAGGCCAGCGGGTCACGGTCGCCACGGCGGATCGGGCGCTGCAGGCCAACGTCGCTGCCGTCGCGACGACGCTGAGCCCGGGTCGGCTGATCGACCAGCTCTGAGGTCCCGGGCGGGCATTGACGTGATCCACGTCACGTCCCTACGTTGGCGGGTGAACGCGTTCTTCCTTTTTCTCGGGCAAAGGAGACACCCGTGTTACCTCGCATCCCCCTGTCCAGGAAGGCGACAGCGGCAACAGCCGCCGGCGTCCTCGCCCTGGGCCTCTTCGCCGCGGGACCCGCGGCGGCTCAGCCGTCCGGCCATGGCCACCACCAAGCCCATCACGCCGACGCGCGCAAGCATCATCACGGTCACCACGGATCCAGCAGGCCGGCCTACAAGAACCCCCGGCTCCCCGTCGCGAAGCGGGTCGCCGACCTGCTCTCGCGGATGACGCTGGCCGAGAAGATCGGCCAGATGACCCAGGCCGAGCGCCTGGATCTCAGCGATCCCACCAAGGTCGCCACCTGGAACCTCGGCAGCGTCCTGTCGGGCGGCGGCTCGGTCCCCACGCCGAACACGCCGACCGCGTTCGCCGACATGGTCGACACCTTCCAGAAGGCGGCGATGAGCACCCGCCTCGCGATCCCGATCCTGTACGGCATCGACGCGGTGCACGGTGACGGCAACATCGGCGGGTCCACCGTCTTCCCGCACAACATCGGCCTCGGCGCGACCCGTGACCCGCAGCTGGTCGAGAAGGTCGAGCACATCACCGCGATGGAGACCCGCGCCTCGGGCCCGCAGTGGGCGTTCGCGCCCTGCCTGTGCGTGGCCCGGGACGACCGTTGGGGACGGACGTACGAGTCCTTCGGCGAGTCGCCCAAGCTGGTGGAGTCGATGGAGACCGCGATCGACGGATTCCAGGGCCACAAGATCGGCGATCTGTCGCACAACGACCGGGTGCTGGCCACGGCCAAGCACTTCGCCGGCGACGGGTTGACCACCTACGACGCCTCCAAGGCCGGCACGGGTGCGTACCCGATCGACCAGGGCGTGGACCAGGTCTCCAAGGCCGACTTCGCGAAGCTCGCCCTGGCGCCGTACGTCGACGCGATCCATCGCCACGGTGTCCAGTCCGTGATGCCGTCCTTCTCCAGCGTCGACTACACCAACGACGGGCTCGGTAACCCGGTCAAGATGTCGGCGAACAAGCAGCTCATCACCGGCTGGCTCAAGCAGCAGCAGCGGTTCAAGGGCCTGGTCGTCTCCGACTGGCAGGCGATCCGCCAGCTGCCCGGGACCTACAGCGACCAGGTCGCCGCGGGCGTCAACGCGGGTATCGACATGTTCATGGAGCCCTACTCCGGCAGCACCACCGGTGCACCCGAGTTCGAGGCCGCGCTGACCTCCCTGGTCACCTCCGGCACCGTGTCGATGCACCGGATCAACGACGCGGTCTCCCGCATCCTGAGGGTGAAGTTCGAGCTCGGGCTCTTCGAGCACCCCTACACCGACCGCACCAACCTCAGCACCGTCGGCAACGCGGCGCACCACGCGGTCGCGCGAACGGCGGCGGCCGAGTCGCAGGTCCTGCTCAAGAACAGCGCCCGCACGCTGCCGATCAAGCCGGGTGCCCACCCGGTGTACGTGGCCGGCAGCAACGCCAACAGCATGGGCAACCAGGCCGGCGGCTGGACGCTGACCTGGCAGGGCGGCTCCACCAACGTCGTCCCGGGCACCACCATCCTGGACGGGATCAAGTCCGACGCGGGCACCAGCGCAGTGACCTACAGCGCCGACGCCTCCACCCCGGTCCCGGCCGGTGCGGACGGCATCGTCGTGGTCGGCGAGACGCCGTACGCCGAGGGCTTCGGCGATGTCGGGGGCCCGCAGTGGGGCTTCGACCCCGCCGACAACGGTGTGCTGCGCCAGCCGCAGACCATGACCCTCTCGACCGCCGACACCCAGGCGATCAAGACGGTCTGCGCCGCCGCCGCGACCTGCACCGTCGTGGTGATCTCCGGGCGTCCGTTGATCATCCCGCCGGACGTGCTGTCGATGACCGACGCGCTCGTCGCCGGCTGGCTGCCGGGCAGTGAGGGGATCGGCGTGGCCGACGACCTCTTCGGCCTGCACCGCTACACCGGCAAGCTGCCGGTCACCTGGCCGAAGACGCTCGCCCAGGAGCCGATCAACGTCGGAGACAAGCACTACGACCCGCTCTATCCGTACGGGTTCGGGTTGACGACTCGGTAACGGAGCCCAGGCGGGCGCGCTGTCTCTGCGACGGTGCGCTCGTCTCGGCCCGGGCGCGGTGCGTCCGCCAGCCGGTACGCCGAGGGGACACGCCAGACGATGGCTTGCGTCGTGGTCACGACGTGCGTCGTCTGGCGAGCGAGCCCCTCGGCGCGACCGTCTGTCGGCCGGCCCGCGCGTGTGTCGTTCCAGGGGTGCCGTTGCGCTCGCATGTCCTTGCTCGCTCGCCTAGGTTGCTGGGGTGACGGTGATGAGGTTTCACGGGCCGGTGCTTCCCGACGGAGACGTCCGCGACGTCTACGTCGTCGACGGGCGGATCACCTTCGAGCCCCAGGCCGGCGCCGAGCTCGGCGCGCGGGGGTGGATCGTGCCGGGGCTGGTCGACGCGCACTGTCACCTCGGGCTGGGGGAGGACGGGGCGATCAGCGTCGAGGAGACGGAGGAGACGGCCCTCGAGGACCGCGACGCCGGCGCGCTGCTGATCCGTGACTGCGGCTCGCCGATCGACACCACCTGGATCCAGCAGCGCGACGACATGCCGCGGCTGGTCCGGATGGGCCGCCACATCGCCCGTACCCGCCGCTACATGCGGGGCTACGCCGACGAGGTCGAGCCGGCCGGGCTCGCCGAGGCGGTCGCCCGTGAGGCCGAGCGGGGCGACGGCTGGGTGAAGCTGGTCGGCGACTGGATCTCGCGCGAGGAGGGAGATCTGTGCCCCTCGTTCTCGGTCGACGACTTCGCCGAGGCGATCAAGGTCGCCCACAATCACGGAGCCAAGGTGACGGCGCACTGCTTCGGCGCCGACGTGCTGCCCGGCCTGATCGAGCACGGCATCGACTGCATCGAGCACGCTACCGGTCTCACCCCCGACCTCATCGGGCTGGTAGCGGAGAAATCGATCGCGATCGTTCCGACCGTGATGCAGACCGAGAAGTTCCCGATCTTCGCCGACCAGGCGGGCGGCAAGTTCCCCGCATACGCCTCGACGATGACCGAGCTCTACGCGCGACGGCGCGAGACGATCATGACCGCGTACGAGGCCGGGGTGCCGATGTACGCCGGCTCCGACGGCGGCGGCGAGCGGCGCCACGGCAACCTGGCCGGCGAGATCCGGGCGATGGCCGCGATGGGCCTGCCGGCCGAGTACGCACTCGCCGCGGCCTCGTGGGAGGCCCGCTCGTGGCTCGGCTTCGCCGGCATCGAGGAGGGCGCCTCGGCGGACTTCGTCGTCTACGACGCCGACCCCCGTACCGACCTCGAGACTCTGGAGCGTCCGGCCGCGGTCGTCCTGCGCGGCACGGTCGTGGCCGGGAGTACGGCCTGATTCGGCGTACGCCCGCGAGGTCTGGCAGACTTGCCCGCTGAGTCCTGTGCGCTCGGGACCCTCTCACCCGGCGCGTCAGGTTTCATCGAGGATCCGAGACCGGTGTTCCCCACCTGGCGACGGCGCCTCACCCATTCACGATTTTCAAGGAGACACCACAACCGTGGCCGTCAAGATTCGTCTGAAGCGCCTGGGCAAGATCCGGGTCCCGCAGTACCGCATCGTCGTCGTCGACTCGCGCACCAAGCGCGACGGTCGCGTCATCGAGGAGATCGGCGTCTACCGCCCGAAGGAGGAGCCCTCCTTCATCTCGGTCGTGTCCGACCGTGCGCAGCACTGGCTCTCCGTCGGCGCCCAGCCGTCCGAGGCCGTCGAGGCGATCCTCAAGGTGACCGGCGACTGGCAGAAGTTCAAGGGCCTTCCGGGCGCCGAGGGCACCCTGCGTCACGCCGCCCCGAAGCCGGACAAGCTCGAGGTCTTCAACAAGGCCCTCGCCGAGGCGCACGCGGCTCCGGCCGTCGAGGCCATCTCGAAGAAGGCCAAGAAGGCTGAGAAGGTCGAGGAGGCTCCGGCCGAGGAGACCGCGACCGAGGCTCCCGCCGAGGCTGCTGCCGACGCTGAGGCCGAGGCCTGAGCATGCTCGCTGAGGCGCTCGAGCACCTCGTACGAGGTGTCGTCGACCACCCCGACGACGTCGTCGTCCGCGACAAGCAGATGCGACGTGGTTCGATCCTCGAGGTCCGGGTCAACCCGGAGGACCTCGGCAAGGTGATCGGCCGCAACGGCCGCACGGCGACCGCCTTCCGTACCGTCGTCAGCGCACTTGCCGGCAAGGCCGGGGCGCGCGTCGACTTCGTGGATGTCGATCGTCGCCGCTGACCGTCGGGCCAGCACGAGCACTGCCTGAACGGGCGTCACCCCTGGTGGGGTGACGCCCGTTCTGCTTCCCTGGGGGCATGGATGATCAGGTGGATGCGCACGAGCAGCCGCTGGCTGCCTACCTGATCGAGCAGGTCGGGGCCGCCACCGAGCACCTCGACGAGGTCCCCGAGGAGCGGGCCATCCACCAGACCCGCGTCGCGCTGCGCCGGGTGCGCAGCTCGCTGCGCGTCTTCGGCGACCTGCTGACCCTCAGCGACGAGGAGAACGAGGCGGTCGACACCGAGCTGCGATGGCTCGCCGGGGTGCTCGGCGAGGTCCGCGACCGACAGGTGCAACGCTCCCGCTTCGTGGCCGTGCTGGCCGTGCTGCCGCCCGAGGACGTCTCGGATGAGAGCGTCCTGCGGGTGGCCACCCTGATCGAGCAGACCCTCCTCGGCGAGGAGCGGATCGCGGCCAGGCGCGTCGAGGAGATGCTGACCACCGAGCGCTACCGGGCCATCCGCACCCAGCTCGAGGCCTGGCGGGTGCGGCCGCCCGTCGTGACGGCCGACTCGACCAAGGCCCGCCACCGTGAGGTGCGCAAGGCCGCGAAGGCCGCCGCCAAGAAGGCGGAGAAGCGTCTGGCCGCGGCGGTCGACGGCACCGACGACGAGGAGCTGCACCGCGCCCGCAAGGCCTCCAAGCGGGCCCGCTACGCCGCCGAGGTGCTGCGACCGCTCAGCCGCGGCGAGGACCAGCGCGCCCACTACAAGGGGATGCAGGAGGTGCTCGGCGACTTCCAGGATGCGGTCGTGGCGCAGGGGACGATCCGCCGGCTCGCGGACACGATCGACGACGCCGAGTGCGCGTTCGTCCTCGGTCTGCTCTATGCCCAGGCCCGCGAGCAGGCAGCCGAGCGTCGCCACCAGGCCCGCACCCTGCTGCGCTGAGGTCGACCGGAATGGGCCGACCCGCAGCCGCTGCGGAACAATGGCCCGCGTGGAGTCCATCGAAGTCCTGATCGGTCGCATCGGCAAGCCTCACGGCATCCGCGGTCACGTCACCATCGACGTCCGTACCGACGAGCCCGAGCGGCGCTTCGCCGACGGTGCGAAGCTGCGCGCCGTCCCGCCGAAGGGCTCCGCCCTCACGCTCGACGCCCTGACCATCGAGGGCACCCGATGGCACCAGGGCGTGCTGCACGTCCTCTTCGAGGAGGTCCCGGACCGCAACGCCGCCGAGACCGTCCGCGGCGTGCTGCTCTACGCCGACATCGCCGCCGACGAGAGTCCCGAGGACCCGGACGAGTTCTACGACCACCAGCTGATCGGGCTCCAGGTGTTCGACACCGAGGGCGCGCTGCGGGGCGAGGTCACCGGGCTGCTGCACGGCGGCGCCCAGGACCTGCTGCAGATCAAGACCCCGACCCGCCGTGACGTGCTCGTGCCGTTCGTCAGCGCACTTGTGACGGAGGTCGACCTGGATGCCCGCAAGGTGGTCGTGGCCGACCGCCCCGGCCTGCTCGACCCGTCGGTGCTGGACGACGAGCCCCGGGACAGCGCCGACTGATGCGGCTCGACTACCTCACGATCTTCCCGGACTACCTCGCGCCGCTGCAGCTCTCGCTGCCGGGCAAGGCGATCGCGTCCGGGCTGCTCGACATCCAGGTACACGACCTGCGGAACTGGGCGAGGGACAAGCACCGGACGGTCGACGACACTCCGTACGGCGGTGGCGCCGGAATGGTGATGAAGCCCGGGCCGTACGGCGAGGCCTTCGACGAGCTCGGCCTCGACGAGGCCACGACGGTGATCGTGACGACCCCGAGCGGTGAACCGTTCACCCAGGCGCTCGCACGCGAGCTGTCCGGCCGTGCGCGGCTGATGTTCCTGGTCGGTCGCTACGAGGGCATCGACCAGCGGGTGATCGACCACGCCCGCACCCGGGCCGAGGTCCGCGAGATCAGCCTCGGCGACTACGTCCTCAACGGGGGCGAGGTCGCGGCGCTGGCGATCACCGAGGCCGTGGTGCGGCTGCTGCCGGGCTTCATGGGCAACGCCGAGTCGCTGCTCGAGGAGTCGCACGAGGACGGGCTGCTGGAGTACCCCGTCTACACCAAGCCCCAGGAGTGGCGCGGCCACGAGGTCCCGGCGGTGCTCCTGTCCGGCGACCACGGCAAGGTCGCCGCCTGGCGCCACCAGCAGCAGCTCGAGCGCACGGCCGCCCGCCGACCGGACCTCCTGCACGCCAGCAGCGCGGCCACCGAGTGGACGATCGAGCGGGCCTCGCGTGCCGACGCCGGCGAGCTGCTGACGCTGATGCGGGCGTGCTGGACCGAGGTCGCGATCGAGGAGGGGTCGCTCGACATCCCTGCCCTGCATGAGTCGTACGAGACGGTCCTGGAGAACGTCACGGCGTGGGACACCTACGTGGTGCGCAGCGGCGGGCGATTGGTCGGCTCGGTCCGTGGCCGGCTCGGTCCCGGGCCCGGCGGCACGGGGGAGTGGTGGGACGTCGGCCGCCTCTGCGTCGCGCCCGACCTGCAGGGACGCGGTCTGGGCCGGGTGCTGCTCGAGCACATCGAGCGGGTGGCCCCGGCATCGGCGACGGCGTACTGGCTCTTCACCGGCGCGCACGCCGTGCGCAACCAGCGGCTGTACAAGAAGGCGGGCTACCGGCTGCGCCCGGACATCGACCCGCCGCCGCACGCGGTGGTGATGACCAAGAAGGTCCGCCGCGGCGACTGATTTCCGCTGGTGAGGCGCCTGTGGCAGACTCGACTCTCGGTCTACGTCGGCCGAAGGATCGCTCCGGAGAACACGCGCGGAGGATCTGCGACGGGCTTCTGCCACAGGGGGAGCCTGACGCCGCCGGCCACGCGACGCGGACCATTCCTATCTGAAGATCCGAACACCCGCGGCCGACCTGTGGCATCCGTGAGGAGCAACCATGAGCAACCACCTGATTGCCGACCTCGGCAACGCCAACAAGCGCACGGACCTGCCCGACTTCAAGGCCGGCGACACCGTCAAGGTCCACGTCAAGGTCATCGAGGGCAGCCGCTCCCGTGTCCAGGTCTTCCAGGGCGTCGTGATCGGTCTGCAGGGTTCGGGCATCGGCCGTACCTTCACCGTTCGCAAGGTCTCCTTCTCCGTCGGCGTCGAGCGAACCTTCCCGCTGCACTCCCCGATCTTCGAGCAGATCGAGGTCGTCAGCCGCGGTGACGTCCGTCGCGCCAAGCTCTACTACCTGCGCAACCTGCGCGGTAAGAAGGCGAAGATCAAGGAGCGCCGCGAGGCGTGATCCTCGGCGTCTGATCGGCGGAGCGAAGCGACGCCCGATCGGACAAAGCCGAGGCGTGATCGGTGCCGTAAGGCTCGATCTTCACCGAGGAGCCTCTAGGCTCTGCGCGTGACTTCCGAAGACCGCGATCTCTCCATCTTCCTCGATGAGGAACCGGAGGGGTCGCGGTCTTCTGCTTCTCCCGAGGACGACGCCGGGGACGGCGGCGGGGGCGGCGGCCAGGGCGGCAAGCACAGCGGACGCAAGGGTCGCGGGCTGCCGGTGTGGCAGGAGTCGATCCTCCTGCTCGTGCTCGCGGTGGTCATCGCGATCGTGATCAAGTCGTTCTTCGTCCAGGCCTTCTACATCCCCTCAGCGTCGATGGAGCCGGGGCTGCAGGGCGGCCAGGGCGTCTCGGTCGACGACCGGGTGCTGGTCGAGAAGCCGTCGTACTGGGGCGGCGGCACGCCGCAGCGCGGCGACATCGTGGTCTTCTCCGACCCGGGCGGCTGGCTGACCGGCGAGGAGGACACCCAAGCCAGTGGCGTGGTCTCCAAGCTGCTCTCGCGCGTCGGCCTCGTCCCGACCGGCGGTCACCTGGTGAAGCGGGTGATCGGCGTCGCAGGCGACACGATCGCGGTCAACAAGTCGGGCCAGATCACCGTCAACGGCCACGCGCTCGACGAGTCCTCGTACGCACGTCCCGCGGACCACGCCTGTGGCACCTCCGACCCGGGCACCTGCTACGGCCCCATGCCCAACGTGAAGCACTGGTCGGCCGGCCCCGTGCCCGCCGGCTACCTCTTCGTGATGGGCGACAACCGCAACAACTCGGCAGACTCCAGCTATCACCTGTGCACCACCGCGGAGACCGACTGCTCGGACTCGCCGTGGGTGCCGGTCGACGACGTCGTCGGCAAGGTGGTCTCGCTGGTCTGGCCGATGGGCCGGGCGCACATCATCCACCGCCCGGCGGACTTCGAGGACGTTCCGGCGCCGTGAGCGTGGCCCCCAGCCTCCGGCACGAGCGCACCCTGCTCAAGTCGATGCAGGGTGAGGGACCCGTGCTGCTCGCCTGCGCCGACGAGGTCGGACGCGGTGCGCTCTCCGGCCCGGTCAGCATCGGCATGGTGGTGATCTCGCTGTCCACCAGGACGGCGCCGCAGGGGGTACGTGACTCGAAGCTGCTCTCGCCCGAGATGCGCGAGCGGCTCGCTCCCAAGGTGCGGCGCTGGGCGATCTCGCACGCCGTGGGCCACGCGAGCCCGGCCGAGATCGATGCCTACGGGATCATGGCGGCGATGCGCCTGGCCGGACATCGCGCCCTGGCCGCGCTGGACGTGGTGCCGCACGCGCTGTTGCTCGACGGCAACCACGACTACCTCAGCGAACCCGAGCAGGACGCCCTCTTCGGCGGTCCCGAGGAGATCACCGCGCTGCGCACGAGCGGCGTACGGGTGCCGCCGGTGACCACGATGATCAAGGCCGACATGAAGTGCGCCGGCGTCGCGGCCGCATCGATCCTCGCGAAGACGACCCGCGACGCGATGATGACGGAGCTGCACGAGGAGTTCCCGGCGTACCTGTGGGCGGAGAACAAGGGCTATTCGGCGCCGGCCCACATCGCCGCGCTCGCCGCTCACGGCCCCTCCGTCCACCACCGTCGCTCGTGGAGCCTCCCCGGCCTCGGCGTGGCTGTGGGGGAGACCCTAGGATCGGCCTCATGAGCGCGGAGGACCTCGAGCGGTACGAGACAGAGATGGAGCTGACCCTCTACCGGGAGTACCGCGATGTGGTCGGCATCTTCAAGTACGTCGTCGAGACCGACCGGCGCTTCTACCTGTGCAACCAGGTGGACGTGAAGGCGCGCACCGAGCAGGGCGACGTCTTCTTCGAGGTCTCGATGAGCGACGCGTGGGTGTGGGACATGTACCGGCCCGCCCGCTTCGCGAAGAACGTCAAGGTGCTGACCTTCAAGGACGTCAACGTCGAGGAGCTCAGCCCCTCGGAGCTGGACCTGCCGAAGGATTGATAGCCCGAAAGGACTAGTCGTGCGGCACGCATTCCGGTGCCGCACCTGCTCGCTGCGATTTACCATCGGTCCAGACGAGCGCGCTGCGCTCAGGGCTCAGGGGGCGAGGAGCGAGCGATGGCGAAGGTGCGCGCGGAGCGTGGTGCCGCTGCCGTCGAGTTCGCGCTGATCCTCCCGATCCTGCTCGTGCTGGTGTTCGGGATCATCGCGTACGCGTACATGTTCAGCTTCCGCCAGGCGCTCTCCCAGGCGGCTGCCGAGGGCGCGCGCGCCGCGGTGGGCGCCTCCACGACCGGGTGCAGCAGCACGCCGGCCGCCTCCTGGAACGTCGCCGGCTGCGCACCCGGCACGGCCGCGGCCGCGGCCATCAGCAGCGACGTGCAGCAGTACGTCAACCGCGGCACCCGGCTGGCCTGCGGCGCGGGCAGCCTGACCTGCACCATCACCAAGTCGGCCTCGTGCGCCTCCGGCCACACCTGCGTCTCGGTCACGGTCAGCTATCCGTACCGGGACAACTCGCTGCTCCCGACGGTGCCGGGCTTCGGCTTCACCCTCCCGTCGAACCTGTCCTTCACCTCCGTGGTCCAGGTGAGCTGATGCTCGCGGCGCTGCATCGCCGGCTCCGCGACCGGCTCCGCGATAGGCGCCGCTGGCAGGAGCGTGGCGCGGCCGCGCTGGTGATGGCGCTGATCACCTGCTTCGTCGTCATCCCGCTCGGCGCCCTCGCGGTCGACATCGGCATGCAGCGGGTCGCTCGCAGCGACATGCAGGCTCTCGCCGACACGGTCGCTCTCGACATGGCCTCTGCGCTCGCCGCCAATGACCCCGCGAACCAACCGGTGACGGACGCCGCCGCAACGGCGGATGCCCGCCGCAACAGCGGTGCCGTGGGCCATGACCAGAGCATCCACGTCTTCCAGGGGTACGTGCCCGGGAGCCTGCCGTCGAACCAGGCTCGAGGCTGTGGCGGCTCCCCGTACGACTCGACCTACTTCCAGAATCCGGCGACGTCCGGGCACGTCGCGAACGCGGTGCTGGTGACCGCTTCCGCCACGGTCGACTTCGGGCTCGCGAAGGCACTGCCTGGCGGAGGAATCAGCTCGGGCGGCGCGTGCCGCTCGTCGGTCGCGAGTGCGGTGCCCAGTGCATGCCTCAAGGTCGGGTCGTTCGCAGCCCGGCTCAACTCGAGCAACTCGGCGCTCTTGACGCCGCTGCTCAACAACACGGTCGGTGGCAGCGGTCTGGGCATCACCGCGGCCGGATACCAGGGCCTCGCCGGCGCCAACATCGGGCTCGCGGAGCTCGCCACCCAGCTCGGTGTCGGATCCGTCGAGCAGCTGGCGACGACCGCCGTGAGCATCGCGAACCTCGCGCTGGCCGAGGCAGCCATCCTCAGCCGCAACGGTGACGCCGCCGACGCCGCGGTACTCAACGCGATCGCGGCCAAGGTGGGCGCGCTCGGCACCGTCAGTCTGGGTAGCCTCGTGGCGATCGCCGGCGGCGGTGCATCGGCTGCGGCGGCCACCATCAGCGCGCTCGACCTCATCGGCGGATCACTGTTCCTGGCGAACGGCACGAACCTTCTGAGCGTCCCCGCGCTGGCCACCAGCCTGGGGCTGACCGGCACGAGCCTGACCTCGACGGTGAAGCTGATCGAGGGCCTCCAGATGGCCTGCGGACACGTCAACACAACCGTCGCCCAGACGAGTCAGGCCGACGTGAGCATCGTCGGCAATCTGGCCAGCATCGCCACCCCGTCCGCCCTGAGCGGGCTGAGTCTCACCGCCTCGGCGCCGACGAGTGTGGCGATCCATCTCGCCTCGGCGACGGGGACCCTGACGAAGATCGTCTGTGGCGCCGGTACCTCAGCGAACCCCGAGGGCATCGACGTCAGTGTCCACGCCGACACCGCGACCGTCGCCGTCTCGCAGAAGATCAATGTCAGCGGGAGCATCTCGGCCGGTGGTCTCCTCGGCGGTCTGCTTGGAGGCTTGCTCGGCAACATCGTCGAGATCGACGTCAGCGGCAGCGTGACGGTCGGCGCGAGCCTCGGGCCCAACGGCTCTACCACGCCGATGAGCTTCCGCATCCCGAACGATCCGACGTCGTACGGCACCGCGAAGAGCACCGGCAATGGCGGTCTCGGTGCGGCGTCGCTCACCACGAGTGCCAACACCGACTCCTTGGTCGTGACGGCCAAGGTGCCGTTGCTCAACCTGCTGGGCATCCCGATCGGGCTGACGACCGTGACACTCGACGCCACCCAACTCGCGTCGATCCTCAACAACGTGACGACGACGCTCACCTCCAGCGTCGTCAACCCGCTCGTGAGCAGCCTCATGTCGGGGCTGGTCACGCCACTGGCCCAGCTGCTCGGTCTGACGCTCGGCGGGGCGGACGTCTACGCCGTCCCGCGACCGACGTGCGCCAACGGCCAGCTGATCGGCTGACGAGACCGGTACGAAACAGGCCGCCTGCCATCCACAGGAAGACCGATAGGGCCACTCCTCCACAGGGCCCGACCCGCCCGTCGCGCAGGTGCGGCCCGTCGATCGATGCTGGGTCTCCGATCTCGGACGGAGGCAGGCATGACGACGACGGCGGCGAGCAGGCAGGCGATGGGACGCTACGGCGAGGACGTGGCCGAGCGTCACCTCCGCGAGCAGGGAATGGTGGTCCTCGACCGCAACTGGCGCGGCGCGGCCGGCGAGGTCGATCTCGTCCTGCGTGACGGCACCACGCTGGTGATCTGCGAGGTGAAGACCCGCTACGACGACGCCTGCGGCACGCCGCACGAGGCGATCACACCGGCCAAGCTCGGTCGCCTCAAGCAGCTGGCCGCCGAGTGGATCCACGAGCACGGCGTGCTGCCGCCGGCGACCCGCATCGATCTGGTCGCCGTGCATCGCCCACGACGCGGCGCCGCCCGCGTCGAGCACGTGCGAGGACTGTGCTGATGGCGGTCGCCACCGCCCGCTGCCTCGCTCTGAGCGGGGCTGTCGGGCATCTCGTCGACGTCCAGGCCGACGTCTCGCCGGGCCAGATCGGCACCACGTTGGTCGGCCGGGTCGACTCGGCGCTCAACGAGGGCCGCGACCGGGTCCGGATGGCGATCGAGAACTCGCAGCTCACCTGGCCGGGCACCACCAAGCGCGTGACAGTGCTGCTGGCCCCGGCCGACCTGCCCAAGTCGGGTGCCCACTTCGACCTGGCCATCGCGGTCGCGATCCTCGCGGCCACCGGCGAGATCGACCCCCGGACCCTGGAGGCGACCGCCTTCATCGGCGAGCTCGCCCTCGACGGCGGGCTGCGCTCGGTGCACGGCGTCCTGCCGATGGTTCTCGCCGCCTCCAAGCGCGGCATCCGCTGCGTCTTCGTCCCCGAGCCGCAAGCTCGCGAGGCCTCGATGGTGCCCGGCATGACCGTCCTCGGGCTGCGCTCGCTGACGCAGGTGGTCGCCGCTCTCACCGACGCCGAGATGCCCGAGGCCCCTCCCGTCCCGCCCCTCTCGGGTGGCCGCTTCCTCGCCTGGCGAGGAGCCGAGCGGCTCGAGGAGGTGGACATGGCGGACCTGGTCGGTCTGGAGGACGCCAAGTACGCCGTCGAGGTAGCGGCCGCCGGTGGGCATCACATGCTCCTGGACGGACCCAAGGGCTGCGGGAAGACCTCGATCGCGGAGCGGATCCCAAGCATCATGCCCGACCTGACGACCTCCGAGTCGGTCGAGCTGACAGCGATCCGCTCGCTCGCGGGTGCGCTCGATCCGGCGCTCGGCATGGCGGTCCGACCTCCCTTCTCCGCACCCCACCACGACGCCAGCAAGGCCTCCGTGGTCGGCGGCGGTAGCGGCCGGGTGCGCCCCGGACTGATCAGCCTCGCCCACGGCGGTGTGCTCTTCATGGACGAGTTCCCGTTCTTCCGCACCGATGTCATCGAGGCGCTCCGTGAGCCACTCGAGAACGGCGACATCACCGTCGCGCGTGGAGAGGAGGCGGTGACGATGCCTGCCCGCAGCATGGTGGTCCTCGCCGCCAACCCGTGTGCCTGCGGCAACAGCATCGGTGGGAAGCGCGCCGACTGCACCTGCACGCCCGTGCAGCGGCGCGACTACGAGCTGCGCATGCGAGGCCCGATCGCCGACCGGATCGACGTGGTCCGCCACCTCCGAGCCGCCCTCTTCACCTACGACCCCCTAACGCAGCAGGAGAGCAGCACGGTGATCCGCGAGCGCGTCACCCGGGCCCGGGCACGGCAGGCGCACCGCTACGCCGAGGTCGACTGGCGGCTCAACGGCCAGGCACCCAGCGCCGCGCTGCGCGAGCGATGGCCGATGACGCGCGAGGCGCAGGCCCTCGTCGACGCTGAGATCGGGCAGGGTCGGCTGTCCCGGCGCGGGGCGGTCAAGGTGCATCGGCTCGCCTGGACGATCGCCGACCTGGGCGGTGTGCCGATCCCGGGGGACGACGAGGCCCGCGTCGCGCTGGCCCTGCGCCAGGGCCACCCGCTGCCCACCGCGATCGTCGCGGAGCGGGCCGGATGAGGGCCCCGGACGCGGAGCGGGTCGCACGGCTCGCCCTCAGTCAGATCTTCGAGCCGGGTGACTTCCGCATCGTCGGCCTGACCGCGCAGCTCGGCGGCGTGCGCCTCGTGGAGATGCTGCGCACCGGCGAGCACAACCTCCCGCAGGTGGACGTCGCGGCCCGACTCGCCGGGATCGACCCCGTCCAACAGCTCGAGACCGGACAGCGCCGGGGGATGCGCTACGTCGTCCCCGGCGACGACGAGTGGCCCCGGCAGCTGGATCCGCTCGACGAGGTCGCGCCGCTCTACGAGCGCACCGGCGCGCCGGTCGGCCTGTGGGTCCGCGGCCCGCTCTCCCTCGACAGCCTGGCGAAGTCGGTCGCCATCGTCGGCGCACGCGCCGCGACCACGTACGGCGCCGAGGTCGCCTCGGACATCGCCGCCCACGTGGGACGCGCGGGGTTCACCGTCGTCTCCGGTGGCGCCTACGGCATCGACATCGCCGCACACCGAGGCGCACTCGCCAGTGGCACGCCGACGATGTGCATGGTGGCCTGCGGAGCCGACCGGATCTACCCGCCCAGTCACCGCCGACTCTTCGAGATCCTCGCCCGAGACGGGGCGATCGTCTCCGAGCAGGCGCCCGGCGCCTCGCCCACTCGGTTGCGCTTCCTCAGCCGCAACCGGCTGATCGCCGGCGCCGCGCTCGGCACCGTGATCGTCGAGGCCAGCCGGCGCAGCGGCGCTCGGAACACCGCGACCTGGACCACCCGGCTCAGTCGTCCGCTCATGGGCGTGCCCGGGCCGGTGACCAGCGGCGCCTCCGAGGGCGTGCACCGGCTGCTCCGCTCCGGGGAGGCGACGGTGGTCACCTGCGGCGAGGAGGTCCTCGAGATGGTGGGAGCGATGGGGGAGTACCTCGTCAACGACGAGCCCGCACCCAGCCTGCCCCGCGACGAGATCACCCTGCGTGAGCAGCAGGTCCTCGATGCGATGCCCGGGGGCGCGAGCGCGCCGATCGACGTCATCGCGCTCTCCTGCGGGATCAGCATCATCGCCGTGGAGGCCGCCCTGCGGGTGATGCAGAGCCGTGGCCTGGTGGTGCTGGCCGGAGACGGCTGGCGACTCACCCCCGTCGCCCTCCGAGGCAGCAGGGGGATGGCTTCCTAAGATCGGGGTGTGACGGATGAGGTGAGCGACGAGCAGGCGCTGCCGGAGGCGTACGCCCGCGTGCTGGCCGACTACGAGCGCCATCTCGTCGCCGAGCGCGACCTCACCCCCCACTCCGTGCGCGCCTACCTCGGCGACATCGAGGGACTCCTCGACCACGCCACCCGACTCCAGGTCACCGACGTCGACCGGATCGACCTGCGCACCCTGCGCAGCTGGCTGGCCAAGCAGCAGACCATGGGACGCAGCCGCACCACGATCGCCCGCCGAGCGACAGCGGCGCGGGTCTTCACCGCCTGGCTCGCCCGTACGGGCCGCGCCGAGACCGACGCCGGCGCCGCCCTGCGCTCGCCCAAGGCACATCGCACCCTCCCCGCCGTGCTCCGTGCCGACGAGGCCGAGGCGCTCCTGACGGCGACGGTCGAGGCGGCCGCCGAGGACCAGGGGCCGCTCGGGCTGCGAGACGTTGCGCTTCTCGAGCTGCTCTACGCCACCGGCATCCGCGTCGGCGAGCTCGTCGGCCTCGACGTCGACGACG
This sequence comes from Nocardioides sp. JCM 18998, assembly GCF_055391535.1. Classification (NCBI taxonomy): domain Bacteria; kingdom Bacillati; phylum Actinomycetota; class Actinomycetes; order Propionibacteriales; family Nocardioidaceae; genus Nocardioides; species Nocardioides sp. JCM 18998. The sequence continues at coordinate 182,848 of NZ_AP043886.1, read as the reverse complement.
TCGATCGGCAGCGCAACGTCGTGCGCGTCCTCGGCAAGGGCCGCAAGGAGCGGACCGTGCCGTTCGGCCGGCCCGCCGCCGACGCGCTCGACCGCTGGCTCGCGGCGGGACGCCCGCAGATCGTGCGTGCAGGGTCGGGCCCGGCCCTTTTCCTCGGGGCTCGCGGTGGGCGGATGGATCAGCGCGCGGTGCGCACGCTCGTGCACAAGAGCGCAGCCGCGGTCCCGGGCGCACCCGATCTCGCGCCGCACGGTCTGCGGCACACCGCGGCGACGCATCTCCTCGAGGGCGGAGCGGACCTGCGCTCGGTGCAGGAGCTGCTCGGCCACGCCTCCCTGGCCACGACGCAGCTCTACACCCACGTCAGCACCGACCGACTGCGCCGCGCCTACCAGCAGGCGCATCCCCGCGCCTGACGCCCTACCCGAGCAACCGGGCGATCAGCGGCAGCCAGGACCCGTACGGCAGGACGCTCCACGACGGTGACACGGGACGAGCCACCGGCGCCGAGCGCCACAAGGGCAGCAGCCGCACCGGAGCCCCCAGCCCGAGCATGCCCAACGGGTCCAGGTAGACGTCATCCACGTTGCGGATCCAGCCCCAGTGCAGGCAGACCGCCGGGGCGCAGTGCGATGAGGTCGCGGTGAGCGTCCCGATCACGGCACCGGCCGCGACCACAGCACCCACCGGGACGGAGGCGGTGACCGGCTCGTACGTCGTCCGGGTCTCGCCGTGGTCGATCACGACCACACCACGTCCGGCGAGCGCGCCGGCGAACGTCACCGTCCCACCCATCGCGGCCAGCACCGGCTCACCGAGCGTGCCGGCCAGATCGACCCCGCGATGGCCGGCGCCCCACGCGCGGGACGGCGGATCGAAGCCACGCACGACGGCGGGTGTCGGCGAGAGCGGCCACACCCCGGTCGGAACCGTCGCCCCGGCGCCGCCGACGGTCACGGGCCAGGCCGCGCTTGGGAGCAGGAGCAGGGCCGCGACCGCCAGGACGACGAGAAGGCGCGCGCCCGGGCGACGGATCCCACCGGTGGTGGTCGCGATGCGTTGCATGGGCCCAGCCTGGACCGGACCGCATCCGGCTGCAGCCCGCCCCGTACGGGCTGGGGAAACCCGTGCCGGAGAGCGCTCCTGTGGAGAGAAACCGGCCCGGAACGACCGCGTCGAGCCATGCCACAGCGATTGGCCCAGCCGCCGCCGGAGCGACTACGCTGGATGAAGCAGCCCTACCTGGGCTGACTTCGCGTGTCCGCAGACCGCGTCGGAGCTCTCGCTCCGGCCGCCCGCGGGCGCGGCCCCCGGTCCCCGATGACGGGGTAGGGCCGCGCGTGGACACCAGGCTCCAATAACTGGAAAAAAGGAAGAACATCATGGCAGTCGTGACCATGCGCCAGCTCCTCGAGAGCGGCGTCCACTTCGGACACCAGACCCGTCGCTGGAACCCGAAGATGAAGCGCTTCATCATGACCGAGCGCAACGGCATCTACATCATCGACCTGCAGCAGTCGCTGGCCTACATCGACCGCTCGTACGCCTTCGTCAAGGAGACCGTCGCCAAGGGCGGCACCATCCTGTTCGTCGGCACCAAGAAGCAGGCCCAGGAGGCGATCGCCGAGCAGGCGACCCGCGTCGGCCAGCCCTACGTCAACCAGCGTTGGCTCGGCGGCATGCTCACCAACTTCCAGACCGTCGCGCAGCGGATCAACCGCCTCAAGGAGCTCGAGCTCCTCGACTTCGACGACGTCGCCGGCTCCGGCCGCACCAAGAAGGAGCTCCTCCAGCTCCGTCGCGAGAAGGACAAGCTCGAGAAGACCCTCGGCGGTCTGCGCGACATGACGCGTACCCCCTCGGCCGTCTGGGTCGTCGACACCAAGAAGGAGCACCTCGCCATCGAGGAGGCTCGCAAGCTCAAGATCCCGGTCGTCGGCATCCTGGACACCAACTGCGACCCCGACGAGGTCGACTTCCCGATCCCGGGTAACGACGACGCGATCCGCGCCGTCAGCCTGCTGACCCGCGTCGTCGCCGACGCCGTCGCCGAGGGCCTCGTCGCCCGCTCCGGCGCCAAGGGTGCCGAGGCCGCCGAGCCGCTCGCCGAGTGGGAGCAGGAGCTCCTCGCCCCGGCCGAGGGCACCGAGACCGCCGCTGAGGCTGCTCCGGCCGAGACCGCCGCTGAGGCTGCTCCGGCCGAGGCCGCCGCTGAGGCTGCTCCGTCGGAGGCCGCTGCCGAGGCTCCGGCCGAGGCCTGATCCACGCCTGCCCACCCGTACACACCACGTACTAAGGACAAGACATGGCTTACACCGCTGCCGACGTCAAGAAGCTCCGTGAGCTCACGCAGGCCGGCATGATGGACTGCAAGAAGGCGCTCGACGAGTCCGACGGCGACTTCGACAAGGCCGTCGAGCTGCTCCGCGTCAAGGGTGCCGCCAAGGCTGCCGCCCGTGCCGCCGAGCGCGAGGCCTCCGCTGGGCTGGTCGCCTCCTCGGGCGGCGCCCTGATCAGCCTCAAGGCCGAGACGGACTTCGTCGCGAAGAACGAGGCGTTCGTCAACGCCGCCCAGGCGATCGCGGACGCCGCGAACGCCAACAAGGTCGGCGACGCCGAGGCGCTCAAGGCTGTCGCGCTCGGCGACTCGACGGTCGGCGAGACCGTCGAGGAGCTCGCCCGTACCATCGGCGAGAAGATCGAGCTCGGCGAGGTCGCGTACTTCGAGGGCAACACCACGGTCTACCTGCACAAGAAGGCCTCCGACCTGCCCCCGACCCTCGGCGTCCTCGTCGAGTACACGGGTGACGAGGCTGCCGCCAAGCAGGCCGCCCAGCAGGCCGCCGCCCTCAAGGCCCAGTTCCTCACCGCCGACCAGGTCCCCGCGGACGTCGTCGAGGCCGAGAAGAACGTCCTCACCAAGAAGACGCTCGAGGAGGGCAAGCCCGAGGCTGCCGTCGCCAAGATCGTCGAGGGCCGCATCGGCGCCTTCTTCAAGGAGATCGTCCTGCTCGACCAGGAGTCGGTCTTCGAGTCGAAGAAGTCGGTCAAGCAGGTCCTGGACGCGGCCGGCACCACGGTGACCCGCTTCGCCCGCTTCGAGGTCGGTCTCTGATCTGACGAATCATGGCACGCACCTGGCGGCGTTGTCGGCCCTTCGGAGGCCGCTCCGCCTAAGGCCCGCCCGAAGATGGGTACAGCGGGACTGCGCCTTGCCAGGCACGCACCCTGAGCCGACAGATTCGCAAGGACCAACAAGCAACACGTAGGAGGCCGGTCCGATGACACACGTCGTGTTCATCGGACCGGCCTTCGCCGTACCCTCACTCTCATACACCCCGCGGAAGGACCACATGTGACCGGTTACAAGCGAGTGCTGCTCAAGCTCTCCGGCGAGGTGTTCGGTGGAGGCAAGGTGGGAGTCGATCCCATCGTCGTGGAGAAGGTCGCCCGCGAGATCAAGGCGGTCGCCGAATCCGGTGTGCAGATCGCGGTCGTGACCGGCGGCGGCAACTTCTTCCGAGGTGCCGAGCTGCAGCAGAGCGGCATGGAGCGCTCCCGCGCCGACTACATGGGCATGCTGGGCATCGTGATGAACTGCCTGGCCCTCCAGGACTTCCTCGAGCGGATGGGCGTGGACACCCGTGTCCAGACCGCCATCACCATGGGTCAGGTCGCCGAGCCGTACATCCCCCGCAAGGCGATGCGCCACATGGAGAAGGGTCGCGTCGTGATCTTCGGCGCCGGCATGGGCATGCCGTACTTCTCTACCGACACGGTCGCGGTCCAGCGCGCGCTGGAGAACCAGTGCGACGCGGTCCTGGTGGCCAAGTCCGGCGTCGACGGTGTCTACTCCGCCGACCCGAACAAGGACGCGAGCGCTGTCAAGTACGACGTGCTCACCTACGAGCAGGCCCTCACCGAGGGACTGCAGATCATGGACCAGACGGCGTTCGCCCTGTGCGGGGAGAACAAGCTGCCGATGGTCGTCTTCGGCATGGAGCCCGAGGGCAACATCCTGCGCGTCGTGCAGGGTGAGAAGATCGGTACGCTCGTCAGCGCAGGCTGACGCAGCAGCAGGACGAACGCGACTAGGAGCGACATGGCGATCAACGACATCCTCAACGAGGCCGACGACAAGATGGGCAAGTCCGTCGACGCGACCCGTGAGGACTTCAACACGATCCGCGCCGGCCGCATCACGCCCGCCGTCTTCAACAAGCTCAGCGCCGACTACTACGGCTCGCAGACGCCGCTGCAGGGCCTGGCGACCTTCACCTCCCAGGACGCCCGCACGATCCTGATCGCGCCGTTCGACGCCTCCGCGATGCCTGCCATCGAGAAGGCGATCCGCGACTCCGACCTCGGCATCAACCCGTCCAACGACGGCAAGGTGCTGCGCGCGGTGTTCCCGGAGCTCACCGAGGAGCGCCGCAAGGAGTTCGTGAAGCAGGCCAAGGAGAAGGCCGAGAAGGGCCGCATCTCGGTTCGCCAGGTCCGCCAGAAGGCCAAGCAGAACCTCGAGCAGCTCGAGAAGGACGGCGAGGTCAGCAAGGACGACGTCGCCGGCGCCGAGAAGAAGCTCGACACGACCACCAAGAAGCACACCGACGCCATCGATGCCCTCCTGAAGAGCAAGGAGGCCGAGCTCCTCGAGGTCTGAGGAGCTCGACCTGAGATGGTGGGTACGACGGACCCCGCCGCACCCCCGCCCCAGAAGGACTACGGCCGCGCCGGCCGCAACGTCCCGGTGTCGATCGCCTCGGCGATCGTGCTCCTGGCCGCGGTCGGCGTGACCCTGTTCTTCTGGAAGACGGCGTTCATCGGCCTCGTCGCGCTCTGCCTGATCGCCGGCATCTGGGAGCTGCGCCGCGGCATGCTGGCCAAGGACGTCGACCTGCCCGAGCAGCCGCTGATGCTCGGCGGCGTCGTGATGATCGGCGTCGCCTACTTCTGGGGCGCCGACGCCCTCGTCACCGCGACCGCGGTGACGGCGCTGGCGACGATGCTGTGGCTGCTGCGCCGCGGCGTGGACGGCTACGTCCGTACGGCGACGGCGTCGGTCTTCGCGATCGTCTACCTGCCGTTCCTGGGCTCCTTCGTGGCCCTGATGCTGCGCGAGGGCGGCACGTGGCGGGAGACCGGCATCGACGCCGGTGTGAAGGGCATCATCACCTTCGTGCTGATCACGGTCGCCTCCGACGTAGGCGGCTTCGTCGCCGGGGTGCTCTTCGGCAAGCACCCCATGGCTCCGGTGATCTCGCCGAAGAAGTCCTGGGAGGGCTTCGCCGGCTCCGCTATCGCGACCGTCGCGTCCGGTATCGCGCTGGTGGTGTGGCTGCTCGACGGCGACTGGTACGTCGGGGTCGCCCTCGGCGTCATCGCGGTCGTGATGGCCGTCCTCGGCGATCTCGTCGAGTCCGTGATCAAGCGCGACCTCGGCGTCAAGGACATGAGCCAGATCATCCCCGGCCACGGCGGCATCATGGACCGGCTCGACTCGCTGCTGGCCACGATCGCACCGATCTGGCTGCTGCTCCACTACGCGGTCTTCTGAGGCTGGTACGCCCCGATCCCGTGTTCCGCACGGTGATTCCTGGGCCGGAGGAATACGGTTGCCCCATGGATGAGCAGGTGCTGAGTGACGTGGAGGACGAGGGCGCATCCGAGCCCGAGTCCGTCCCCGCGCCCGACTGGTGGCACCGCGACCACCCGACCTTCGCGGCCCTGACCGGCTTCTACGCCGGCCTGGTCTTCGCGATCGTCGTCCCGGGCCTGTACGCCGCCATCCTGGCCGCGGTCGTCGGTCAGGACCGGGCGGAGGACCTGTTCCCGTTCGTCCTGGTGACGCTGATCGTCCCCGTGCTGCTGGTGATCCTTCAGCGCACCCGCCGCCTCGGCCTCTACATGTGGCTCGGGATGATCAGCACCGCTGTGGTGGTGGTCGGCGTCGGCGGCGGCGTCTTCTGGTACATGGTCGAGCACGGCTGAGCCGCACGCGTCCGGTGGGACCGGGCGGCTCAGTCGACGTTGACGACGATCCCGGTCAGCCCGCTGAGCACGGAGGCGACGCCGGCGCGCAGCGCTCGTCCGGCACGCTCCGGGGTGAAGGTGCTCGGGTCGTACGCCTCCGGCAGGCCGAGACCCTCGCCGCGGTACATCGCGCCGACCCAGTCGGCCGCGGTGACGTTGTGCGTCGGCTCGGCGATCTGAGCGCCGAGGATGAGGAAGCTGGTGTCGGGGTTCGGCGCGCTGACCATGGCGAGGGGATCGGCCAGGCCGTTGCCGACACTGATCACCAGATCGGCGTCGGCGTCGATGGCACGCTGGATCGTCGAGACGTACGTCGCCGGTCGGCGCGCGACGTGCTCGCTGACCGTGGCACCGACACTTCGAGCCCATGATGTGACGGCGGTGTGCAGCACCTCCGTCTGCTCGGCGGAGTCGGACGGTACGCCGTCGACGACGAGCGCGACCTGGTAGCCGGCTGCGGGGCGTACCTCGTCCCACGAGCCCGGCGTCGGCTCGATGGTCCCCTCCGGCGGCGGCGGGCCGGACGGGTCGTCCCAGAAGCCGGCGCCGAGTGTGCCGACCGCCTGCGGTGCGCGCGAGGGCTCCCAGGTGGGAGCGGCGGAGGTGTCTGTGCCGCAGGCAGCGAGGGACAGGAGAGCGCCGAGGGCGACAGCAGGAAGGGCGGAACGACGCAGCACGGGGCACTTCCTACCGGACCGCAGCCCCCGGTTTCCAACCGAAAGCCGGGCGTCGCCGAGGACGCCTCCGCCGTTAACTGATCGTTAACTGACTACCGAGAATCTTCGCCGGTCATGTTGCGATCACGTTCCTTCCTTCTTGCTGCCATCGTCGGTCTCCTCGCCGTTGCGGGCATCGCCGCCCCCGCTGGGGCCCACGGGTTCACCACCGTCGTCTATGCGGACATCACCGCACCCGCGGCCGACACCGTCCGGGTCGACCTCGGGCTCGAGTACGACCTGCTGCTCGTCTCCGTCGCCGACTCCCAGAAGGACGATCCCTTCTACCGCGAGGGCCAGCCCGCCTGGGACGACGCGGACTTCGACGGGATGAAGGCCGCGCTCGCCGACCACCGCGCCTCGGTCGAGAGCTATGTGGCCGAGCGCTTCACGGTGACGTACGCAGGGGCGGCCTGCGCGCCCACGCTCGATGACGCGGTGGACGTCGTGCTGAACAAGGAGCAGGACGTTCCGTACGCGGACCTCACGGTCGACTACGCCTGCCCGGCCGACGCCGATGCCGACGTCCTCGGGACCGGTCACATCGTCTCCTCGACGCTCTTCGGCGACGACGAGGGCTACGTCAAGGGCGCGAAGACGATCGTCACCTACGACATCGACGACCGCACCGGCACGGCCGGCCTGGACAGCGAGCACCCGTCGTTCTCGACCAAGCAGAGCTGGCAGCAGCGGTTCTGGGAGTTCTGGCGCCTCGGCGCCGAGCACCTGCTCAAGGGCCTGGACCACATGCTCTTCCTGACCGCTCTGATCATCGGCTCGCGCCGGCTGCGCGAGATCGTGCTCGCCGCGACGACCTTCACCCTGGCCCACTCGACCACGCTGATCCTGGCGGCCTTCGGCGTGGTGCACGGCTCGGCCGATGTGATCGAGCCCCTGATCGCGCTCTCCATCGCAGCGACCGCCGCCTGGTACCTCTGGCGGGTCTGGCGGCGCGGTGAGCACGCCACCGATCTCGACGTCGCGGGCAAGGGCCACTTCGCCCTGGACCGCGCCGGGTGGAGCCGGCTGGTGATCGTCTTCGGGTTCGGCCTGATCCACGGCATGGGCTTCGCCGGCGCCCTCGGCATCGATCACGCGTGGTCGTGGCAGCTGCTCTCGTCGCTGCTGATCTTCAACATCGGCATCGAATCGGTCCAGATCGGCCTCATCGTGCTGATCTTCCCGGTGCTGATGCTGCTGCGGCACCGGGCGCCGCGTACGGCGCTGTGGCTCTCCTCGGCGATCGCACTCGCGGTCTCGCTGATCGGCCTGATCTGGTTCGGGCAGCGCATCTTCGGCTTCGAGCTGATCGGCGAGGGCGGCTGAATTCACGCGGAGTACGTGAAGACGTCCCTGGGGAGACTCGCGCCGGAACCACTCAGTTAGCCAGGTATTTACCAGGTTTCAGCAAGGTTCACGGGAAAGCGTCCCCTCGTTTCACTCGAAAAGGAACCTTCATGAAGCTCAACAACACGCCCCGCTTCCGCCGGGCTGTTGCACTCAGTGCGTGCACGCTCACCGCGGCCGCCGGCCTGTCCATCTGGGGTGTCACCGCCGCCAGCGCGTCGGGCGAGAAGCCGCTCGACATCGTCCTCGGGGTCGGCACCGACGCGTCCCAGAAGGTCGTCAACTGGTACTACCCGACGGGTGCCCAGCAGGCGATCTGGATCAACGAGGGCGCGTCCTTCGACCCCGCCATCGCGAAGAAGGTCACGGCGGTCTCCGCCAAGAACGACGTCAGCGACGTCGCGTCGACGCACAACAAGAACGACGACGGCACCACCTTCACCTACACGCCGCAGTCGGGCTACTACAACGCCCACGTGGCGCTGCGCGACCTCGAGCCGGACACCAAGTACACCTACCGCGTAGGTGCCGCAGACGGCTCGGGCGTCTCGTCGGACTACACCTTCTACACCGGCACCACCAGCGACGACTTCACCTTCGCCGCCTTCGGTGACCCGCAGATCGGCTCGTCGGGCTACGCCCACAACGACGGTCGCGGCTGGGCCAAGACGCTCGATTACATCGCAGCGCACGACCCGCAGACCGAGCTCCTGGTCTCGACGGGTGACCAGATCGAGACCGCCAACGACGAGCTGGACTGGTCCAACTGGGCCGACCCGGACAACTCGGCGGCCGGCGACGGCACCTCGATCAGCCCGGTGCTCAAGCAGGTCACCTACGCCCCGCAGATCGGCAACCACGAGTCCAGCGGCCGCGCGTACCACCAGCACTTCACCCCGCCGAACGAGGACGACAACACGCTCTACGGCGGCTCGGCCACGACGCCCGGTGGTGACTACTGGTACACCTACAAGGACGTCCTGTTCATCGACATCAACTCCAACGCGTACGCCGGTGGCTCGGACGCTGCCCACGCCGCGTACATCAAGGACGTCGTCGCCAACCACGGCACCGGCACCAAGTGGCAGGTCGTGGTCTTCCACCACGCCATCTACTCGCCGGCCAGCCACGCCAACGACGCCGACAACAGCCAGCGCCGTAAGGACCTGCCGTACGCCCTGTCGAAGCAGGGCATCGACCTGGTCCTCCAGGGCCACGACCACGCCTACTCGCGGTCGTACGAGCTGAAGGCCGACACCGAGGGCGTCGGCAGCAGCCGCGCCAAGGCGTCCGAGCAGCCGGGTGCCGAGGCGATCCAGACCGGGCCGGGTGGCGTCATCTACGTGACCGCCGACTCGGCCTCGGGCTCGAAGTACTACGACCTGACGGCGCCCACCACGGCGAACGGCAGCGACTTCCTCGCCGACACGACCAACACGAGCAAGAACGACGCCAACCAGGAGCGTCACTGGGCCAACTCGGTGGAGAGCCAGCCGTACACGCCCACCTACATCCAGGTGAAGGTCACCGCGACCGGTCTCGACGTCAAGAACATCGCGTCGCAGGACTACAACGACGCCGCGAACTCGGCCTACCAGCACACCAGCGGCATCAAGGCGAAGGCCGACCTCGGTGACAAGCGCGAGAGCGACTCGACCAAGATCCACCACTACCAGACCCCGGGCGCGCTCTCGGACAAGTTCTCGATCACTGGCGGCAACACCAACGCGTTCCCGCCCTCGGGCGTCAAGACCGAGACGGTGACCCTCCCGGGGTCGACCGTCACGGTGACCGCCTCCCCGTCGGCGGCACCGACCGTGGCCGTCACCGTGCCGGGCGCGGCGAGCACCGTCACCGCGACGGCCACCGCGACGGCGACCGTGACCAACACGGTCGTCATCGAGAAGCAGGTCGACAAGAAGATCAACCAGCTCACCAAGAAGATCAAGCACGCCAAGGGCGCGAAGAAGGCCAACCTGAAGGCCCAGCTCGCCGCCTACCAGCAGATCAAGGGCTCGTTCTGATCGATCCGCCGAAGCGGTCGTAGGGACCGCGAACGGCACAGCCTGTGGCCGGCCCCGGAGCTTCGGGGCCGGCCACAGCGCATTCATAGCCAGGTTTTTTCATGGCACCCTTCATCCTCCGTACGAATTTCCACGGCGCTGTGTTCGGGACCCTCCGACACAGTCACTCCCGCCTCCCGAGGGACGGGCGGCGGACAGGGGTTCAGGATGGGGTTCGCCGCTCGTGGCGCGACCGTGCGGACGGTCGGTGCCACCGTCGTGGTCGGCATGCTCGGTCTCGGCATGCTCTCGACGGCTTCCGCGGACGAGGCGACCGGCACCGCCGACGTCGCCGGCACACCGGTCAACGTCGGCCAGGCGGCCTGCGGCAACGGCTGGGCGGGCGGCAGCGCCGGCGGTCTGACCTTCGCGCTGTGGAACTCCTCGACACTCGTGCAGGAGGTGCAGCTGCAGGATGTCTCCTCCCGGAAGATCTTCCTCGACGTCGAGGACCTCGGAGTCGGTACGACCCGGTCGGTCACGCTCGCACTCCCGGCCGGCCGCTACCGGTTCCTGTGCATGGGTGGCGCCGAGGGGCAGTCGTACGCGAGCACCCCGTGGGAGCTCACCGGCGACTACGCCGGCGCCACCACCCCGGGCGTGCTGCCGACCATCGAGACAGACTTCATCAAGCCGGTCAACGACTACAGCGCGTGGACGGCGGGGCAGCTCGTCCACCTCAAAGCGGACGTCGCCGCGCTCTCCGTGACCCTGCGGCGCGGCGACCTGCTCGCCGCGCGCACGGCGTGGAAGACGGCCCAGCGCCAGTACCTCCTGCTCGGCGCCGCGTACGACGCCTTCGGTGACCTCGGCGACGCGATCGACTCGCCCGTCACGCCGGGCGTCGCGCCGTTGACCGACCCCGAGCTGGTCGGCCTGCCGAAGCTCGAGGCGGTGCTCTGGCACGCCCGGCCGGTGGCCAGGGTGAAGCGGGCGGGCACGTCCACGAAGCAATACCGGAAGGCGGTCCGGGCCGCCAACCGCGCCCGGGCCCGACTGACGCGCTACCTTCGCAAGAGCGCCGTGCCGGTCTCGGCCGCGCTGGGCACCGCGGTCGGGACGCTCGCCTCGGAGTTCAACAACCCGGTCCAGCCGTCGAACACCGACATGGGCCTGCGCAGCCACGAGATCCTCGAGGACGCGCTGCGCTTCGAGCTGACCCTGCGCGACGATGCGGGCGCGCATCTCACCCTGTTCGACATCGACGCGATGGTCGACGCGACCCGGGACATCATGGCGCCGCTGCGCGAGCTGCTGGAGAAGCGCGACCCGGACCTCAAGAACAGCGACGCATGGCTGGCCCGCCTCAAGGCGTACGTCGACGCGTTCCACCACACCGCGACCGACACCTGGACGCCGTACCAGAGCCTGTCCGTCGCCCAGAAGCGGAAGCTGGAGTCCATCCTGAGCCAGACACTCGAGTACCAGTCCGAGATCGCTGTCGACCTCGACCCGGTGCAGGCGGGACCCGCATGAGCCGCCCGCCGTTCGACGTCAGCCGCCGCGGCCTCTTCGGCAGCGCGATCGCCGCCGCGGCCCTGGGCGGGGGAGCGGTCGCGGCCGTCGCCGGCTCAGCGCACGGCGCTGACACCTCCGCTGCGACGGACTCCTCCGACACCGTCTACCCGTTCGAGGGTGCACACCAGCAGGGCATCGTGACGCCGACACAAGCCGCGGCCGCCTACCTCGCCTTCGACGTCGAGGCGGCCGATCGCGCCGAGCTGCAGGCCATGTTCAAGACCCTGACGGCGCAGGCCCGTTGGCTCACGGCGGGTGGCATCGCGCCAGACTCCGGCATGACGGCCACCGCGCTGGACAACGGTGTCCTCGGCGGTCCCTCGACGCCCGCCGACGGCCTCACCATCACCGTCAGCGTCGGTGCCGGCCTGTTCGACGGCCGCTACGGCCTGGCCTCGCGCAAGCCACGCCGGCTGAGCGTGATGCCGGCCTTCGATGACGACCTGCTCGACCGGTCGATCTGCGACGGCGACCTGCTCATCCAGGTCTGCGCCGACCACCAGGACACCGTCAACCGGGCACTGCGGATCCTGCTGCGCGAGACCCGCGGCGCGCTCGCGGTGCGCTGGCGCCAGGACGGGTTCCAGTCGCCGTCGCGGCCGGACGGCGCCCCACGCAACCTGATGGGCTTCAAGGACGGTACGGCCAACTCCGCGATCACCCCCGACACGTACGACGACCTCGTCTGGACCCACGGCGGTGGCAGCGAGCCGGCCTGGGTCGAGGGCGGCAGCTACCACGTGGTCCGCAAGATCCGGATCCTCGTGGAGTTCTGGGACCGCATCTCGGTGCGGGAGCAGAACACGCTGATCGGTCGCGACAAGGTCACCGGCGCCCCGCTGACGGGCAGCAAGGAGACCGACCAGCCGGACTTCAACACCGAGCTCAAGGGCGACGCCATCGCCCTCGGCGCTCACATACGTCTCGCGGCCGACTCCGGCCGATCGGCGACCTCCGGCCAGCGGATGCTCCGCCGCGGCTACAACTACGACGCCGGCATGGACGACAACGGCAACCTCGACATGGGGTTGCTCTTCACGACGTTCAACCAGGACCTCGAGCGCCAGTTCGCCACGGTCCAGCGTCGCCTCGCGGGGGAGTCGCTCGCCGACTACATCCTCCCTGTCGGGGGCGGCTACTTCTTCGCTCTGCCCGGTGTGCAGGGGAGCGACGACTGGCTTGGTCGGGAGATGTTCGCCTGAGGGCCGGGCTGCCACCCGACCCCCAGGCTTCTGTCGGTCATTGATGAGGGACACCTACAACCGAAAGGCTCATTATTCCCATGAGTAACAAGAAGTCTGCTCGCCTGCGCGTTGCGGCGAGCGCCGGCGTCGCGGCTGCGGCGGTGGTGGGAGGCTCCCTGGCCTTCACCGCGCCTCAGACGCAGGCCGCCGCGCTGCCATCGGTCTCGGGCAACAAGATCCAGCACGTGGTCGTCCTCTTCGACGAGAACATCTCGTTCGACCACTACTTCGGTACCTACCCGTACGCCGCCAACACCGGCGGCCCGTCGTTCACCGCGAAGACCGGCACGGCCGGCCTCCCGGGCTCGACCCAGACCATCACCAACTTCACCGGCTCCAACGCCGGCCTGCTGGGTCTGAACGGCAGCACCGTGTCGAACACGGTCGTCCCGGGTGCCAACGGCGCCGCCGGCACCAACCCCAACTCGGTGGCCCCGTTCCGCCTCGGCTTCGACCAGGCCTGGACCTGCTCGCAGGGCCACGGCTACCTCGCCGAGCAGAAGGCCGTCCTCGGGTCGGCGACCACCGCTCCGGGCAACATGGACAAGTTCGTGGAGAACACGTCCTCGGCCTCGACCTGTGCGAACACGGCTGCCACCGCTCCGGCCGGCAACTCGGAGTTCGGCCGCAACGGACTGTCGATGTCCTACACCGACGGCAACGTGGTCACGGGCCTGTGGAACTACGCGCAGAACTACGCGCTGAGCGACAACTCGTGGGCCAACAACTTCGGTCCGTCGACCGTCGGCGCCGAGAACGTCGCCGGTGGCTCGACCGCCGGGGCCAAGCTCTACTACACCACCGGCACGGTCATCGACACCGTGACCGGCTACCCGTTCAACTCGGGTGACACGGCCACCGCCAGCGACCCGACCGTCACGGTCACCGCCGACAACTACCTGAGCTACCCGGTCAAGGCGAACAACGCCGACAGCACCGATGCGACCCCGATCGTCAAGGCCGGCGCCAGCACCGACCCGACGGGCAAGCAGCCGAGCGTCGCCGGCACGGTCGACGGCCTCACGTGGGTCGACGCGAACGATCACAGCCAGGGTGTCGTCGGATCGATCACGGGCGACCCGACCCCGGCCGGCGACATCTGCCCCGACGCCTCGGTCGCTGCGCAGATGCAGGGCCAGAGCGTGGGCGACCTGCTCTCGAAGAACAACGTCACGTGGGGCTCCTTCATGGGTGGCTTCCACGACGACTCGGTCCCGGCCGTCACCAGCGGCACGGACTCGGCCGACATCTCCGGCGTCTGCAACTTCGGCAAGACCCGCACCAAGAACCCGGACGGCGACCCGCTCGACGTCGTCAACACCACGGGTGACTACAACGCCCACCACGCGCCGTTCATGTACTACGCCTCGACGGCCAACCCGCTCCACGTCGCTCCGGCCAACGGCGCCGAGGTCGGCAAGGACGGTGCCGCCAAGCACGAGTACGACCTCAACTGGTTCTACAAGGCGGTCGACAACCAGGACGGCGCCACCCTGCCGTCGGTCTCCTACCTGCGCCCGATCCGCGCCGAGGACGCCCACGGCGGCAACTCGGACCCGCTGGACGAGCAGCACTTCCTCGTCCGCACGATCAACGCGATCGAGAAGTCCTCGTACTGGCCCAACACCGCGATCGTGATCGCGTACGACGACTCGGACGGCTTCTACGACCAGGTCGCCCCCACCATCCTCAACGGCACCAACGACAACAGCACGGCTCAGAACACGGCCGTCTGCACCTCGCCGGCCAACACCTCGGCGGCCATGGACGCCGGCGACTGGGCGGACCGCTGCGGACCGTCGCAGCGTCTGCCGCTCCTCGTCATCTCGCCGTACGCCAAGCAGAACTTCATCGACCACCAGCGGTCGGCGCAGTCCTCGGTCGTCAGCTTCATCGAGGACAACTTCCTCGGCGGCCAGCGTGTCGACGACGAGCAGACCGGTCTCGCCGACAGCGCCTCGTTCGACGCCTACTCCGACGGAAGCACGCCGCAGTACAGCGACCTGAAGGAGATGTTCGACTTCGGCGCGGCTCCGCACCTGACGCCGGTCCTGCTGAACAAGGACGGCTCGGTTCAGCCGGCGAGCAGCACGGGTGGCACGACCGGTGGCACCACGGGTGGCACGACCGGTGGGACGACGGGTGGCACCACGGGCGGTACGACGGGTGGGACGACCGGTGGCACCACGGGCGGTACGACGGGTGGGACGACGGGTGGCACCACGAAGCTCAAGCAGGCCCAGCACGTCCTGGCCAAGGACAAGAACACCCTGGCCAAGGACAAGAAGGCGCTGAAGCACGCGAAGGGCGCCCGGAAGGCCAAGCTCAAGAAGGCCATCAAGAAGCTCAACGCCAAGGTGAAGAGGGACCAGAAGGCAGTCAAGGCTGCTCGCTGATCCGATTCGCAGCACCTGAACGAGCGCAGCGGCCCCGCCAGCCCCGGGGCCGCTGTCGCATTTCGTCCGGCGTTGCCTGCCGATGGGAGAATGGTTCGGTGAGTGCCGTGAACCCGAAGCCGCTGCCGCTCGTCTTCGACGCCCCCAAGGGCCGCGGCAAGCCCCCGCGCCACCTCGCCGATCTCTCGCTCGCCGAGCGTCTCGAGGCCGCCAAGGCCGCCGGACTGCCCGGCTTCCGCGCCAAGCAGCTCTCCGTGCACTACTTCGAGCGACTGGTCCACGACCCCGACCAGATGACCGACCTTCCGGCCGCCCAACGCGCCGACCTGGTCAGCACCTTCCTGCCCGACCTGATGAACCCGATCCGGGAGCAGACCGCGGACAAGGGCACCACGGTCAAGACGCTGTGGAAGCTCTTCGACGGCTCCCTGGTCGAGTCGGTGCTGATGCGCTACACCGAGCGCGCCACCATCTGCATCTCCTCCCAGGCCGGCTGCGGCATGGCCTGTCCGTTCTGCGCGACCGGTCAGGGTGGCCTGCAGCGCAACATGTCGACCGCCGAGATCGTCCACCAGGTCGTCGTCGGCGCCCGCGCGATGGCCAACGGCGACATCGCGGGGGGACCGGGTCGCCTCTCCAACGTGGTCTTCATGGGCATGGGCGAGCCGCTGGCCAACTACAAGGCGGTCGTGGGCGCGGTGCAGCGACTGACCTCGCCGGCGCCCGACGGCCTCGGTCTCTCCGCGCGCCACGTCACCGTCTCCACGGTCGGCCTGGTGCCGCGGATCAAGCAGCTCGCGACCGAGGGCATCCCTGTCACGCTCGCGCTGAGCCTGCACGCTCCCGACGACGAGCTGCGCAACGACCTCGTCCCGATCAACACCCGCTACTCGGTCGCCGAGACGGTCGAGGCGGCGTACGAGTTCTTCGAGAAGACCGGCCGGCGCGTCTCGATCGAGTACGCCATGATGCGCGGCATCAACGACCAGGCATTCCGGGCCGACCTGCTCGCCGACGTCCTGGCGGGCGAGGGTCGCGGCACCGGCTGGGTCCACATCAACCTCATCCCGCTCAACGAGGTCCCCGGTTCCCAGTTCACCCGCTCGTTCGACGAGGACATGGACGAGTTCGTCCGCCGCCTCGAGGCGAAGGGCCTCTCGACCACCATCCGCGACACCCGCGGCTCCGAGATCGACGCCGCCTGCGGCCAGCTCGCCGCCAGCGAGTAGCACTCGCCACAATGGCGGGGTGCTGCTCTTCGATGACATCGCCGCCGAGTACCTCGACTTCGCGTCCTACGCCGAGGGGGACTCACCGACCTTCGCCGACTGGGCGACGGCGGTGGCGAGCGACGCCGACGTGCTGGGGTGGCTGGACCGGCTGCCGGCGATCAAGCACCAGCCCAACCTGGTCTTCGCCGCGGCCCGGTTCCACGGCGTCGCCGCACCCGGCCCGTACGCCGGACTGCGGGAGGCGCTGCTCGGGGCTGACGGTGCTGCGATCCGCGAGACGATCCTGACCCACGCGACCCAGACCAACGAGGTCGGCCGGCTGGCCACGCTGCTGCCGGTCCTCGCGAGCATCGAGGGACCGCTGGCCCTCCTCGAGGTGGGCGCCTCGGCCGGACTGTGTCTCTATCCCGATCGTTGGGCCTACGAGTGGCGGACCGACACCGGTCCGGTGACACTCGGGACCGGTCCCGCGCTGACCTGTCGGGTCAAGGGTGAGGCGCCGCTGCCCGACCGCCTCCCGGAGATCGCCTGGCGCGGCGGCATCGACCTCCATCCCCTCGACGTGAGCAGCCCGGCGGACACGGGGTGGCTGGAGACCCTGGTCTGGCCCGAGCACGACGACCGGCGGGAGCGGCTCCGCCATGCCGTGGAGGTGGCCAGGACCGATCCTCCCATCCTCGAGCGCGGTGACCTGCTCGAGGAGCTCCCGCGCATGATCGAGCAGGCGGCGCAGCACGGCACCGTCGTGGTCTTCCACTCGGCGGTCGTGGCGTATCTGGAGCCGGCCGACCGGGCTCGCTTCGAAGACCTCATCCGCGGCCTGGTCGCGGACGGCAGGTGCCGCTGGGTCAGCAACGAGGGCAAGCGTGTGATCCCCTCGATCACGGCGACCGGTCCGGCGATCCCGGAGGAGAAGCAGACGTTCGTGCTCGGGCTGGATGGCCGGGCGCTCGCGCACGTCCACGGACACGGCCGCTCGATGCACTGGCTCGAGGCGTAGCAGCGCGAGCCGCTCACAGGACATTCACCGACTCGCCATCTACGCATCAGTAGGGCGTCGGCCACACCGTTCACCGTCGAGACATGACCGTGACCGAGCTGCCCGTCAACCGGACCCCCACCAGCGACCGGCTCCACGACCGGCTCCACGACCGGCTGCGCGTCCTGGTGGTCAGCGAGTCCTTCCTGCCTCAGATCAACGGCGTGACCAACTCCGTGCGGCGGGTGCTGGAGCATCTCGCCACCGAGGGTCACGTGGCCGAGCTGGTCGCGCCGACCGGGCCCGCCACGTACGCGGGCTTCACGGTGACCCGCGCCCGCGGCACCAGCCTCCCGTTGTACAAGGACTTCCGGATCGGGCTCGAGACCCGCCGCCGCCTGCGCGGCGTGATGCGGCGCTTCCGGCCCGACGTCGTCCACATCGCCTCGCCCGCCACCCTCGGATACCAGGCGGCCAAGGTCGCCGCCGAGCTCGGCATCCCGAGCGTGGCCATCTATCAGACCGACATGGTGGGCTTCGCCCAGCGCTACGAGCAGAAGTACGGCATCCCGGGCGGCTCGCGCGCGATGGCCGCGCTCACCCGCAAGATCCACCTCAAGGTCGATCGCACCCTGGCCCCGAGCACCGCGAGCCTCACCCAGCTCGACCAGCTCGGCGTGCCCCGTACGGTGCTGTGGCCGCGCGGCGTCGACGTCGAGACGTTCCACCCCTCTCGGATCGACCGCGCGCTGCGTGCCCGGGTGGCGCCAGACGGCCAGCTGATCGTCGGCTACGTCGGTCGCCTCGCCGCCGAGAAGGAACTGCCCCTCCTCACCCATCTCGCCCACGACGACCGCTACGCGCTGGTCATCGTCGGCGCAGGCCCCGAGGAGCAGCGCCTCCGGGGGCTGCTCCCCGGGGCGCACTTCCTCGGCCTGCTGCACGGCACCGAGCTCGGCGCCGCGTACGCCAGCCTCGACGTCTTCGTCCACACCGGCCGGCACGAGACCTTCTGCCAGTCCGCGCAGGAGGCGCTCGCCTCCGGCGTCCCGGTGGTCGCCCCCCGCTCCGGCGGCCCGGTCGACATCGTCGACGACGGGGTCACCGGACTGCTCTACCGTCCCGGTGACGGGGAGGACCTGCGTCGCAGCGTCGACTACCTCGCCGACGACGCCGTGCTGCGGCGCACGATGGGCCGATCGGCCCGGATCGCCGTCCAGGGTCGCTCGTGGCAGTCGATCAACGACCGCCTCATCGACCACTACCGCGAGGTCATCGACGACCGGCTCGGTCGGTTCCGCATCGCCGGCGCCGCCTGACGCTCCTGATCAGGCGCCGGCCGGCGCGTTGATCAGGGCCGCCACCTCGTCGACCGAGTCGACGAGGTGGATGTGCTCCTCCATCGGCCTCCCGGCCGCGAGCCGCTGCAGCAGCGGCCATGCCGGGTACCGCTCGGTCCAGTGGGCCCGGCCGACGAGGATCATCGGCGCGACCCGGTCCGGGCTGGCGTAGTAGTTCTCGCAGGCGTCCTGGAAGACCTCCTGCACGGTGCCGGCCATGCCCGGGAGGAAGACCACGCCCGCGTCGCAGATCTCCAGCAGGATCGCCTCGCGGGTGGCGTTGCGGAAGTACTTCGCGATCACGTCGCAGAAGACGTTCGGCGGCTCGTGGCCGTAGAACCACGTGGGGATGCCGAGCGAGGTCGCCCGCGGATGCTCGTCGTGCCCCGCCCGTACGGCCAGCGCGCTCACCATCCAGTCCTGGATCGACGGGGTGAACGTGGGCACCGTGGCCAGCTCCTCGATCGCGGTGCGCACCGTCTCGGGGGAGTACGACGCCAGCCAGGCGCCCAGGTTGGCCGCCTCCATCGCGCCCGGGCCACCCCCGGTGGCGACGACGTGGTTCTGCCCGAGCGTGTGGCCGAGCCGGGCGGCGTCGACGTAGGACGCGGTGCCGCGCCGGTCTGCGTGGCCGCCCATCACCCCGACCATGTGCCGTCCGCTGACCCAGGCGTCGAGCGCCTCGTCGATGCCGAAGTCGTGCAGCGCCCGGACGCGGGCCCGATCGCGGGTGTGCGGCTCGCGCGACCACGAGTAGGCGCGGGCGTCGAGGGTGTCCGGGTAGGCGGGGGCGTTGTACAGGTCCTCGGGCCGGTAGAGCGTGCTGCGCTCGGGGTCGACGGGCGCGTGCGGCACCGGCGGCGCGACCGGTGCAGGGCGGTGGCGGACGGGTCGGCGGGTGGTCACGTGGGTGAGGCTAACGGGGGCTACCGTCGTCCCCGTGAAGTCACTCAGCCGCGCCGTCGTCGCGGTCGTCGCCCTCGGACTGCTCGCCGGCACCGGCATCGCCTCGGCTCATGCGGGCGTGGCGGGCACAGGCATCGCAGGCGCCGGTGACACCTACTTCCCCGAGGACGGCAACCGGGGCATCGACGTGCAGAGCTACCGGATCGCCGACGCGTACGACTTCGGCACCGGCGAGCTCAGCGGCCACACCACCCTCACCGTGCGGGCGACCGACGCGCTGGGCGTCTTCGATCTCGACCTGCTGCTCCCCGTCTCCGCGGTGAGCGTCGACGGCGCCGTCGCGACCTTCAGCAGGCCCGACGCGCACGAGCTGCGGATCACCCCGGCGCATCCGATCGCGCGGGGCGCGACCTTCACCGTGACGGTCAGCTACGCCGGCTTCCCGGGCAGGATCTGCTGGCAGGGCGAGTGCGACTGGCTCGCCGACGGCGGCGAGGTCACCGCCATGAACGAGCCGCACATGGCGGCCTGGTGGTTCCCGTCGAACGACACCCCGGCAGACGCCGCCACGATGGACATCAGCGTCACCGTCCCCGCGAGCAAGACGGTCGTCGCCAACGGCCGCCAGGTCAGCCGTACGGTCGACGGGGCGCTCGCCACCACCCGCTGGGTCGCGCGCGACCCGATGGCGCCTTACCTCGCGTACTTCACCGCCGGAGACTACGAGGTCGCGCAGGGCACCAGCCACGGCCTGCCGTGGCTGGTCGCGGTCTCCGACGAGCTGCCGGCCCCGGAGCGGGCCCGGTCGATGCGGCTGATGCGGCAGACGCCCGCCATCACCCACTGGCTGACCGGCCGGCTCGGGCCGTACCCCTTCGAGACGGTCGGCGGCGTCACCACCGCTCTCAACCCGGGCTTCGCGCTGGAGAACCAGACCCGTCCGACCTATCCGGTGCTCGACGCCGAGCGGACCACCACGGTGGTGCACGAGCTGGCGCACCAGTGGTTCGGCGATTCGGTGCGGCTCTCGCGCTGGCGCGACGTGTGGCTCAACGAGGGCTTCGCGACCTTCATGGAGTGGTCTTGGACCGAGGCCCACGGCGGCCCCTCGGCGCAGGATCGGCTCCAGAGCGACTATGCGCGGCTGCTCGGGCGGTTCTGGTCGACCCGCGTCGCCCAGCCCGGGGCGTCGCGCCTGTGGACCGCGCAGGTCTACCAGCGCGGCGCGCTCACCCTGCAGGCCCTGCGCAACCGCGTGGGGGAGCGGGACTTCTGGTTGATCATGCGGGGCTGGGCGAGCAGCCACGCCGGCCGCGCCGCGACGACGAAGGAGTTCGAGCAGTACGCCGCTCACGTGTCGGGCGAGCACCTCCGTGGGTTCTTCAAGGCGTGGCTGGAGACGCCGCGCCGCCCCGCTCGCACGGCTGCGAACGGCCTCGACTAGGCCCTCCCGCACGACCGGCTCGGCCCTCCGGCACCGCCGACTCGGCCCTCCCGCACGACCGACTCGGCCCTCCCGCACGGTCGACTCGGCCCTCCGACACGTTGTCTTTGGACGGGACCACACGCATGGTGGTCCGACGGTGCTGTGCTCCGCGCTGGGACGGTGCCAAGACAGGTAGGTGGCACCCGCTGTACCGCTCTTCTCTTGTTGGTCTTCGTGATCGCCAGCAGGCCGTACGTACGCCACCCGCCCACCGGCAGCTGCCGGTGGGCGGGTGGCGTACCGGAGGCGACGGTCCCAGCCACGATTTCAAGGGAAGAGCGGCACAGAGAGTGCCAGTCGAGTGTCTTGGCACAGACCGCGAGACGAGCACAGTTCCGTCGGGCCACCAGCCCCGTGGCACAGAAAGAGACACGGGAAGATATATTCGAAAAGGGATCTCTGAACAGGTGATCTGGATCCAAAACTGTCGGACCCTGTCCGTAGATTCGAACCATGACCACCGCACTCGCCCTTGAGCTCGACCGGGACACCCCTGTCGGGCTCCTGGATGCGATGGGCGCGGCGCGCGAGGACGCCCGCCAAGCCGAGATCCGGCTCATGCGCCTCGCCTTGGACTGGGCGGACCTGCACTCGACCGACTCGATCGATCGGGCGATGACGGTGCCGGGCACCGACCACGAGCTCGCGATCGCGGGCGAAGGGGCGCCGCTGGTCGCGGAGTTCGCCGTCGCCGAGCTCGCTACCGTCCTGGGACGCTCGGCCGACTCGGCCCGGTTGTGGCTCGGGACCGTGCTCGAGCTGCGGTATCGCCTCCCGTTGGTGTGGGCACGAATGGCGTCGGGACCGTTGGAACCGTTCAAGGCCCGCCAGATCGCATCCCAGACCCTCACCCTGCCCCCGGACGCGGCAGCCTGGGTGGATGCCCAGGTGGCACCGGACGCGCACAAGATCGGGATCGTGCGCCTCGAACGCCTCGTCACCGAGGCGATCCGACGCTTCGACCCCGAACAGGCCCACGCCGACGAGATCGCTGCTGCCGAGCACCGCCACGTCAGCGTCCATGACCGCGACGTCACCGGTGGTTGCGCCGGGTTGAGTGCGTCCCTGGATGTGGTGGATGCCCGCGACTTCGAGACAGCGATCGCCCGCGCCGCCCACCAACTCCTGCTGAACGGCTCCGAGGAGCCACTCGACGTGCGGCGGGCGTTGGCGGTGGGAGAGATCGCGCGCCGCGAACTCGCACTCGGCCTGACCACCGGAGAGATCACCACCGGCGGGTCGGCCGCGACGCTGTACGTCCACCTGCACGTGGGCGAGCCGGAGGTGGCTCGTGTGGAGCACGGCTCCGGCGACTACGTGGTCGGGATCGAGCGGCTCCGCACCCGGCTCACCCGCCCCGGCACGACGGTGAGCATTCGGCCGGTGATCGACCTCAACACCGACCTCGTCTCGTCGGGCTACCAGCCCTCAGCGACGCTGCGGGAGCAGATCGTGCTGCGCAACCGGGTCTGCGTGTTCCCGCACTGCACCCGCAGCGCCCGGACCGCGGATCTGGACCACATCGACCCCTACGAACACGGCGGGTCCACCACCTCGGCGAATCTGGCGCCCCTGTGTCGGCTGCATCATCGGGTCAAGACCCATGCTGGCTGGGGGTACACCCAGTTGAGTCCCGGCGAGTTCCTCTGGACCAGCCCCCACCACCAGGCCTTCCACGTCGACCCCACCGGGACGACGGACGCGTCGAGGCTCGCCGCGCTCACACCTCAACCACCGGGCTGATCCACGCGTCAGCCCAGGAACGGCGCTGTTGCGCGGGCGAGCCAGGAGGGCTTGCCGGTGAGGGCCTCCTCGCGGTCCGCGAGGGTGGTGGCTACGAGGCCGGCGTTGACACCGAGCCATCGGAGGGGCTCGGGCTCCCACTGCGGGGAGCGGTGGCCGACCCAGGGCAGAGCGGTGAGTGCCGTGGACTCGCCGAGGATCAGGTCGCGCAGCGTGCGGCCGGCGAGGTTGGTGGTGGAGACGCCGTCGCCGACGTACCCGCCCGCCCACGCAAGCCCGGTCGTCTGATCGAGCCCGACGGAGGCGCACCAGTCCCGGGCGATGCCGAGCGCGCCGCCCCACGAATGGGTGAAGCGCGCGCCGGTGAGGACCGGGAAGAGGTCGGCGACGGTGGCACGCAGGGCGGCGAAGACCCGCTCGTCCTCCTCGTAGCGTCCCCCGGTGCGCGATCCGAACGCGTACGGCGCGCCGCGGCCGCCGAAGACGAGCCGGTCGTCCGCAGTGCGCTGACCGTAGACCACGAGGTGGCGGTGGTCGGCGAACGTCTCGCGTTGTGCCAGCCCGATCTCCTCCCACACCGACGCCGGCAGGGGAGCGGTGGCGACGATCAGCGAGTGCACCGGGATCACCTCGCGCTCGAGGCCGGCGAGCGCGGGCGTGTAGCCCTCGGTCGCGCGGACGACGACATCGGCGGTGACGGTCCCGCGGGCGGTGACAGCGCGATGCGGCTCGATGGCGGTGACGCGGGTCCGCTCGTGGATCGTGACGCCGAGCCGCTCGACCACGGCGGCCAGGCCACGTGCGAGCTTGAGCGGGTGCACCGCCGCGCAGTCGGGGGTGTAGGTCGCACCGACCACGCCCGTCGCCCGTACGCGAGCGGTGGCCTCGGATGCCGAGAGCAGGCGGACGTCGTCGAGTCCCCACGACCCGGCGTGTGCGACCTCTTCGCGGGCACGAGCCAGCTGCGGCTCGTTGCGTGCCAGCACGATGGTGCCGCCCTTGGCGATGTCGGCCTCGATGCCCTCAGCGGCGGCGACGGCGATCACTTCGTCGATCGAGGCGCGCATCGCGGCGTGCTGCGCCAGCGCCGCGGTACGTGACGACATCTCGGCGAGCGACTCCAGCGAGGCCGGGAAGAGCGCGGAGCACCAGCCGCCGTTGCGGCCGGAGGCGCCGAAGCCGGCCGTCTCGGCCTCGAGGATCACGATCCGCAGGTCGGGCCGGGCCGAGGCGAGGTAGTAGGCGGTCCACAGCCCGGTGTAGCCGGCACCGACGATCGCGACGTCGCACGCCATGTCCCCGGACAGGGCGGGACGTGCTGTGGGAGCCGGGCCGGCCGTCGTCTCCCACACCGACCCCGTGACGGTCGGCCTCACGCCGGGACGCCGAAGTTGTAGGTCTGCTTCTGCAGCTTGAGGTACATGAACGTTTCGGTGCTCGCCACGCCCGACACGGTCCGGATGCTGCTCGAGATCAGGCTCAGCAGGTGCTCGTCCGACTCGGCGACGATCTCCGCGAGCAGGTCGTACGCACCGGCGGTGAAGACCACGTAGTCGACCTCCTCGATCGCCGCGATCGCCTCGGCGACAGGCTCGATCGGCCCGTCGACCGTGATGCCGATCATCGCCTGGCGGGCGAAGCCGAGCTGGAGCGGGTCGGTCACCGCGACCACCTGCATCACGCCGCTGTCCGTCAGGCGCTGCACCCGCTGGCGCACGGCGGCCTCGGAGAGACCGACCTCCTTGCCGATGGCGGCGTACGAGCGGCGGCCGTCCTGCTGGAGCTGCTCGATGATGGCCTTGCTGACGTCGTCGAGCCCGGCTCCGCCGCCCGATCCGTTCCGCTTGCGAGTCATGTCGGACAGCGTACGGTTTTCGTTGTTCGGACGACACCGAACAACGGAGTCCGTTGTTACATCGCCGAAATAATGCGAACGTTATTGTGATCCGACACACGATCGTGAAATGATCCAGCGCCCTCTCTCGCATGTCACAGGAGCTCACGTGGTCGCAGCATCGCCACCCCCACGATTCGGAAGGCGCACCCTGCTCAAGGGCGCCGGAGGAATCGCGTTCGCAGGCGCCAGCCTCGCCGTGCTGCCGTTCTTCGGCACGCCCGACCGGCGCCAGACCCCGGCGGACTGCCGGGCGACCGACATGTCGAAGACCGACCGGACGCTGACGGTGAGCAACTGGCCGGTCTACATCGACGAGGACGACGCGAAGAGCGGTTACGTCTCGACGTTGACCCGCTTCGAGAAGCACTTCGATGTCAAGGTCGACTACCGCACCGATATCAGCGACAACGTCGCCTTCTTCCCGAAGGTGGTGAACCAGCTGGGCTCGTGCACCACGACGGGCCGCGACATGTTCGTGCTGACCGACTGGATGGCCGCGCGGATGATCAACATGGGCTGGATCCAGCCCATGGATCCCGCCCGCGTGCCGAACCTGCACCAGAACATCATCAGCTCGCTGCGCTCGCCGGACTGGGACCCGGACCGGAAGTTCTCCGCGCCGTGGCAGGCCGGCTTCACCGGTCTGGCGTACAACGCCGACTACCTGTCGAACCCGCCCAAGACGATCGTCGAGATGCTGACCCGGCCCGACCTCAAGGGCAAGGTCAGCGTGCTCACCGAGATGCGCGACACGATGGGCCTGATCCTGCTCGGCCTCGGCTACGACCCGGACAACTTCACCACGGCGCAGTGGAACAAGGCGATCGATCTGCTGACGAAGGCGAAGAACAGCGGCCAGATCCGCGCCTTCACCGGCAACGAGTACCTCGACGGCCTGGCGGGCGGCGACATCCTCGCCTCGGTCGCCTGGTCCGGCGACATCACCGCCGCTCCGGCCCGCCAGCACCTCAAGTTCATCGTGCCGCAGGAGGGCCTGATGATCTGGGCCGACAACATGCTGATCCCGAACATGACGCAGAAGCAGTCGCTGGCCGAGGACTGGGTGAACTGGTACTACGACCCGCAGATCGCGGCCTATCTCTCCGACTACAACTTCTACGTCAGTCCGGTGCAGGGCGCGCAGGAGTACATGCGCAAGATCGACCCGGACGCCGCGGACAACCCGCTGATCTTCCCGACCCCCGACTACCTCAAGCAGACGCATCAGTTCATGGCCCTGCAGGAGTACCAGATCCGTGACTACGAAGGAGCCTTCTCTGATGTCTCAGGCGTCTGAGCCCCGCGATCTCCGGCTCACCCAGCTGGAGAAGATCTACGCCAACGGCTTCACCGCCGTGCACCCGCTCGATCTAACGGTCCCGCAGGGCAGCTTCTTCGCGCTCCTGGGCCCCTCGGGCTGCGGCAAGACCACCACGCTGCGGATGGTCGCCGGTCTGGAGACCCCGACTGCCGGCAAGATCACCATCGGCGACAAGGAGATCACGTACGAGAAGCCGTACAAGCGTCCGGTCAACACGGTCTTCCAGAACTACGCGTTGTTCCCGCACCTCTCCATCTCCGACAACGTCGCCTTCGGACTCAAGCGGCGCGGCATCAAGGACACGGCCAAGACGGTCGCCGACATGCTCGACCTCGTCGAGCTGACCGCTCAGGCGAGCAAGCGACCGCAGCAGCTCTCCGGTGGTCAGCAGCAGCGCGTCGCCCTGGCCCGTGCGCTGATCAACCAGCCGGAGGTGCTCCTGCTCGACGAGCCGCTCGGCGCCCTCGACCTCAAGCTGCGCCGCGCGATGCAGCTCGAGCTCAAGCGGATCCAGACCGAGGTCGGCCTCACCTTCGTGCACGTCACGCACGACCAGGAGGAGGCCATGACCATGGCCGACACGATCGCGGTGATGAACGCCGGGCGGATCGAGCAGATGGGCTCGCCCGCCGACCTCTACGACAACCCCGCGACCACCTTCGTGGCCAACTTCCTGGGTCAGTCCAACCTGATCGCGGGCCACGTCGTCGGCGAGGACACCCTCGGCGGCCACCCGGTGGTCACGGTCGACATGGAGGGTACGACCGTCTCCATCCCGAAGGAGCGCTCGCACGTCACCGGTACGAAGGGCTGGGTCGGCATCCGTCCCGAGAAGGTGCTCGTCGCCCCGGCCGGCGAGCAGCTCGACGCCCCCGGCAACCACTTCACCGGCGGCACCATCGTCGACACCAGCTTCATCGGCGTCTCCACCCAGTACATCCTGCGCACCGCGTGGGGCCAGGAGCTCACGGCCTTCGAGCAGAACACCGGCGCGCGCGGCGTGATGGCGCCCGGCACCGCTGTCGACTTCACCTGGCGCCCCGAGTTCGCCTTCCTCCTCGACGCGAGTCAGGACGTCAGCGCGGGCGTCGACACCGGGGAGGAGTGATGCGCTCACGCAGGTGGCTCCCGTACGCCCTGATCGCCCCGGCCGCCGTCTGGCTGCTGCTGTTCTTCGTGGTCCCGTTCTACTCGCTGCTCGCGAACAGCCTCTACGACCCGAAGGGGTCGAACCTCACCGGCTACGACGTCACGTTCCACTTCGCGAACTTCACCCACGTGATCTCGAAGTACTGGCCGCACATGTGGCGCTCCCTGTGGTGGGCGACCATCTCCACCGCGCTCTGCCTCGTCCTCGGGTACGTCCTGGCGTACACGATCGCGTTCAAGACCGGCCGGTGGAAGAACGTCGTGCTGGTCCTCGTGGTGGCGCCGTTCTTCACCAGCTTC
Source organism: Nocardioides sp. JCM 18998 (assembly GCF_055391535.1). Classification (NCBI taxonomy): domain Bacteria; kingdom Bacillati; phylum Actinomycetota; class Actinomycetes; order Propionibacteriales; family Nocardioidaceae; genus Nocardioides; species Nocardioides sp. JCM 18998. The sequence goes on along the minus strand of NZ_AP043886.1, from coordinate 155,178 downwards.
CTGATCCGCACCTCGGCGTGGAAGCTGATCCTGGCCGACCACGGCTGGGTGGTGCAGACGCTTCAGTCGCTGCACGTGATCGGTGACAACGGCCGCATCCTGGCGACCCCGGTCGCGGCGATCGCGGGCCTGACGTACAACTTCCTGCCGTTCGCGATCCTGCCGCTCTACACCAGCATCGAGAAGCTCGATCGACGCCTGCTCGAGGCCGCCGAGGACCTCTACGCCTCGCCGGCGAAGGCGTTCATGAAGGTGACGCTGCCGCTGACGATGCCGGGCATCGTGGGCGCGACGCTGCTGACCTTCATCCCGTCGGTCGGTGACTACATCAACGCCCAGCTGCTCGGTGGCACCACCGACCGGGTGGTCGGCCAGGACATCGAGAGCCTCTTCACCACGACCGGTGACTACGCCTCCGCGGGTGCGCTCTCGGTGATCCTGCTCGTCGTGATCCTGGTGATGACGATGTTCTACGTCCGCAAGGCCGGTACGGAGGAGCTCCTGTGACCACCACCAAGACACCGCTCTTCACCCCGTCCTCCTCCTACGTGGAGGAGTGGGCGCACGACCCGGCCCCGCGCCGCCTCGTGGTCGGCGCCCGGATCGCCTGGGCGCTGGCCGCCCTCGGCGCCCTCGCCCTGATCGGTCTGGCCATCGGTCTCACCACGTACCGCTACAGCCACGACGACACCGGCCTCAACTTCGCCGGCCCGCTCTACGCACTGCTCGTCGTGGTCATCGTCGTGGCGATCGGCTTCTCGCTGTACGCGATGAAGAGCGCCAACGAGACCGTACGGGGCAACACCGCGGCCTGGTCGCGGCTGGTCGGCCTCGGCACCGCGGCGGCCGTCGCCTCGGTCGTGGTCGCCTGGACGCTCTTCGCCAAGGGCGCCCCGGTCGGTGGCGTGGTCGCGATCGTGTGGGCGGTCCTCGTCCTCGCGCCGCTCCTGGTGCTCTCCACCGCCCCGGTGAACGCGTGGTTCCAGACCCGGTCCCCGTGGTTCTCGGTGCTCGGCTGGATCCGCGGGAACCTGATCGCCTTCGCCGGTCTGCTGGTGATGGCCTACCTCTACATCCCGAACGCCGTCGTCGCGGCGATGAGCTTCAACAACGAGACGCAGAAGCGGACCGTCTACCAGTGGTACGGCTTCACCACCGACAACTGGACCAACGTCTGCAAGCCGCAGGGCATGTGTCACTCGGTCGAGGTCAGCCTGCTCATCGGTGTGGTCGCGACGATCGTCGCCACCGCGATCGGCACGCTCGCGGCCTTCGCGATGGTGCGGCACCGCTTCGCCGGTCGCACCTCCTCCAACGTGGTGATCTTCCTGCCGATGGCGACGCCGGAGATCGTGATGGGCTCGGCGCTGCTGGCGTTCTTCGTGGCGCTGCACCTCGGCGGCCACCTCGGCCGGACCACCATCGTGGTCGCGCACGTGATGTTCTGTCTCTCGTACGTCATCACCACGGTGAAGGCACGCCTCGCGGGCATGGACTCCACGCTCGAGCAGGCCGCGATGGATCTCTACGCGGACGAGAAGACCACCTTCATGAAGATCACGCTGCCGCTGGTCTTCCCGGGCATCCTGGCGGCCTCGCTGCTCTCGTTCAGCCTGTCCTTCGACGACTACATCATCACCAACCTCAACGCCGGCACGGTCACGACGTTCCCGATGTACGTCTGGGGTGCCGCACAGCGCGGCCTGCCGATGCAGGTGAACGTGATCGGCACGTTCATGTTCATCCTGGCGATCGCCGTCGTCGCGACGGGTGAGCTGCTCGGGCGTCGCCGCTCCCGCGGAGCCTGACGCGCGACACAGCAACAGCAAGAGGCCCCGTCCATCGGACGGGGCCTCTTGCTGTTGGAGCCGGTGGTCGAGGTGCGAGCGTTAAGAGCCTCGCAACCCCGGGGGCTGCTACTTCGCGTCGCGCTCCAGGATTCCGGCGGCGATCTCGGTGCCGATGCGGATGGCACCGTCGACGTGCTGGAAGCCGAGCCCGGCCACGTCGCTCGAGCCGAAGTCGACGACGCCGAGCGGCTCGCGCAGCTTGGCGCCGTAGCGGGTCAGGCTGCCGAGGTCGAAGCTGGTGCCGAAGGCGCCGCCGGTGAGCTCCTGGTGCTGCCAGTCGGACTCGTGGAACACGATCGGCTCGAGGGCCTGCTCGCCGAAGTACGCGGCCGCCGAGGCCAGGATGCGCTGGCGGCGCTCGTCCTCGCTGAGCCGGCCGAGCTCGTCGGCGCTCAGGCCGGCGATGAAGCCGACCAGGAAGCCGCGTTCGTCGCCCTCGGGGGTGTTGTCGTAGATCTCGTGGATCGGCAGGTACGGCGCGAAGCCCGTGCCCGACAAGCCCTGCTCGCGCCAGAACGGGGTCGGGTAGACCAGCTGGACCTTGATGACCAGCCCGAAGGACTGGTGCTCCCGCGCCATCCGGTGCTCGGCCGGCATCTCGGGGGTGAACCGGATCCGGCGCTGCACGGTCGGCGGGACGGCCACCACGACGCGGTTCGCGCTGAGCTGCTCGCCGTTGACGTGGACGACGGCGCCGTCCTCGCGCCACTCGATCAGGGTGACGTCGCTGCTGAGCCGGATCCGGTCGTGGCCGACCTTCTCCGCCAGCACGCGCGGCACCGAGGCGAGCCCGCCGACGACCCGCTTGTCGAGGATGAAGTCGGCGTCGACCAGGTGGCTGAAGGCACCGGCGCTGGCCGCCATCAGGATCGCCTGGAGCGCGGAGAACGAGTGCGCGGGCTTGGTCAGCATCGCGGGACCGACGTAGAGCGCGATGTTGTCGCACGCCTCCTGGTCGTCGCTCTGCTCGCGCAGCCAGTGGGTGAACGAGACCGTGTCGAGGTAGGCCGCGTCGGGGTGCTCCCACGGACGGTCGGGATCCATCTTCGCGACGATCTCGTCCATCAGGGCGGTGAGTCGCTCGATCTCGGCGTTGGTCTTCTCGGAGACCGGCATCTCGTCGGTGAACCGGCGAGCGACGCCGTCGGCACCCACGTACAGCGACTCGCCCTCGCGGTAGCGCTTGAACGTCTCCAGGCCGAGGTCGTCGATCAGGGCGATCAGGGCGGTCTGGTCGGGGGAGACCCACTGCCCGCCGACCTCGAAGTCGACCTCCTCGCCGTTCTCGTCGACCTCGTCGTGGGTCTCGTTGCGCAGTCGGCCGCCGATCCGGTCGCGCGCCTCGAGGACGGTGACCTCGCGGCCCGCCTGGAGCAGGCGGTACGCGGTGACCAGCCCGGTCACGCCGGCGCCGACGACGATGACGTCGTGCTGCTGAGGGGTGTTCACAGGGTGTCGCTCTCGTTCGTCAGGGAAGGCTGCTGCTGGGTGATGCAGTGGATGCCGCCGCCACGGTCGAAGAGCGGGCGGGCGTCCACTGAGACGACGCGGCGGCCGGGATAGGCCGCGGCGAGCAGCTCACGCGCGGGGCCGTCGTTCGCATCGTCGTACGAGCAGGCGATCACGCCGCCGTTGCAGACGTAGTGGTTGATGTAGTTGTGGTCGACCGGTCCGTGCTCGTCCTCGGTGCGCACCGGAGCGGCCACGTCCACGATCCGCCAGGCTTCCGGGAAGGCACCGCGCAGGCCGGCCATCACGGCGTGGTCGGGGTGACCCGGGTCGGCCTGGGCGTGCAGCAGCACGACACCGGGCTCGGGGACCGCGGCCACCATGTCCACGTGGCCGCGGGTCCCGAACTCCTCGTAGTCGCGGGTCAGCCCGCGATCGAGCCAGACGACGGTATGCACCCCGAGGGTGCGCCGCAGCTCTGCCTCCACCCGCTCCGCGGTCCAGTCCGGGTTGCGACCCGGGTCGAGCTGGACCGTACGGGTGACCAGAACGGAGCCGGTACCGTCCACGTGGATGGCACCGCCCTCGTTGACCATCTCGGACGACACCAGCTCGGCGCCGCTCCACTCCGCGATGGTCCGGGCGATCCGGGCGTCCTTCTCCCAGGTCGCCCAGCTCTGCGCGCCCCAGCCGTTGAAGATCCAGTCGACCGCGCCGAGCCGGCGACCGGTGGCGGCGTCGTCGACCACGAACGTGGGGCCGATGTCACGCATCCAGGCGTCGTCGAGGGGTGCCTCGAGCAGCTCGATCCCGCTGCCGAGGTGGTGGCGGGCGATCGCGACCGCCGACGGGTCGACGACCATCCGGACGGGCTCGAACTCGGCGACGGCGTGAGCCACCGCCGCCCAGGTCGTCCGGGCCTCCTCGGCGTCGGCCGCCGTCTCACCCAGCGTGTAGCCCGACGAGGGCCACGCCATCCAGGTGCAGTCGTGGCGTGCGGTCTCGGCCGGCATCCGCCAGCCCGGGGCAGCTGCCGTCACAGCAGGCCCGCGTACGTGTCGGGACGACGGGTGCGCAGGAACGGGAAGAGCGTCAGCCAGTCGCCGCGCTGGTCGAGCTCGACGTCGGCGACGACCACGGCCTCCTCATCGCGCGGCGCCTGGGCCAGGACACGGCCGTACGGGTCGACGATGAAGGACGAGCCGTAGAACTGGATCCGGCCCTCGTCGCCGGTGCGGTTCGGCACCACGATGAAGAGGCCGTTGGCGATCGCATGACCGGTGATGACCTGCTGCCACAGTGGCTGGGTGTCGAAGTCCGGGTGGTCGGGCTCGGAGCCGATCGCGGTCGGGTAGACCAGCACGTCGGCGCCGCCGAGGGCATACGAGCGCGCGACCTCGGGGAACCACTCGTCCCAGCAGGTCGGCATGCCCAACCCGATGTCACCGGCGAGGTCGGCGCCGAGGCCCTCCGGCCGGTGGACCGGGTAGGCGTCGTCGGCCGGGCCGGGGCGGAAGTACTTGTCCTCGACGTAGCCCTCGGTGACCGGGATGTGCGTCTTGCGGGTGCGGGCGACCAGCTCGCCGGAGGGGTCGATCAGGATCGCGGTGTTGAAGCCCAGGTCGTCACCGGGCTGGTCGGCGCGCTCGTAGAGCGAGGCGTGCACGAAGACGCCGTGCTTGCGGGCCGCCTCGCGGGCGAACGTCGCGGTCGGACCGGTCTCGAGGTCCTCGGTCAGGTCCGAGGCCTTGCCCTGCGGCTCCTCGAACGCGGGGTAGCGCGACAGGGTGAGCTCGGGCAGGAAGACGACCTTGGCGCCCTGCTCGGCGGCGGCGCCGATGCCCTCGTCGAGGGCGGCCTTCAGGGCGGCCGGGTCCTCGCGCCAGGCGTGCTGGACCAGGCCGACGCGCAGGGTTCCGCGGGTGGGGGAGTCGGTACGGGCAGGGGAGGAGAGCGCCGGGCCGGCGATGACCTTCACAGTGCTTGATTTCCTTCGTGTTGACGATGTGGGGGAGGCGGTGGTTCGAGTGGTGCGGGGATGCTCAGATGAGCGTGGCGCCCTTCTCCAGCACGACGCGGAGCACCTGGGTGATCTCGTCGAAGTGGGTCTGGTCGCAGATCAGCGGCGGGGCGACCTGGATGACCGGGTCGCCACGGTCGTCGGCACGGCAGTAGAGGCCGTTCTCGAAGAGCGCGCTGGAGAGGTAGCCGCGCAGCAGTCGCTCGGACTCCTCGGCGTCGAACGACTCCTTGGTCGTCTGGTCCTTGACCAGCTCGATGCCGTAGAAGAAGCCGTCGCCGCGGACGTTGCCGACGATCGGGATGTCGAGCAGGGACTCCAGCGAGGCACGGAACGCCCCCTCGCGGTCCCGGACCCCCTCGAGGATCTTCTCGTCCTCGAAGATCTGCAGGTTCTTCAGTGCCACCGCCGAGGAGACCGGGTGGCCGCCGAACGTGTAGCCGTGGAAGAAGGTGTTCGAGCCCTGGAGGAACGGCTCCATCAGTCGGTCGGAGGCGATCATCGCGCCGATCGGGGAGTAGCCCGAGGAGAGGCCCTTGGCGCAGGTGATGATGTCGGGCTGGTAGCCGTAGCGCTCCGCGCCGAACATGTAGCCGAGCCGGCCGAAGGCGCAGATCACCTCGTCGGAGACGAGCAGCACGTCGTACTCGTCGCAGATCTCGCGGACCCGCTGGAAGTAGCCCGGCGGCGGCGTCAGGCAGCCACCGGCGTTCTGCACCGGCTCGAGGAAGACCGCAGCGACGGAGTCGGCGCCCTCGTACTCGATCGCCTCGGCGATCTGGTCCGCCGCCCAGCGACCGAAGGCCTCCTCGTCGTGCGCGACGTGCTCGGGCGCGCGGTAGAAGCCCGTGTTCGGCACCCGGAACGTCGAGGGCACCAGCGGCTCGAACGGCTGCTTGAACGCCGGCAGGCCGGTGATGGAGAGCGCGCCCTGGGTGGTGCCGTGGTAGGCGTACTTGCGGCTGATCACCTTGTGCTTGCCGGGGCGCCCGGTGAGCTTGAAGTAGTTCTTGGCGAGCTTCCACGCGGTCTCGACGGCCTCGCCCCCGCCGGTGGTGAAGAAGACGCGGTTGAGATCGCCGGGGGCCAGGGAGGCCACCTTCGCGGCGAGCTCGATCCCGGCCGGATGGGCGTAGGACCACAGCGGCATGTACTCCAGCTGCTTGGCCTGCGCAGCGGCGGCCTCGGCGAGGTCGGCGCGGCCGTGGCCGAGCTGGCTGGTGAACAGTCCGCCGAGGGCGTCGAGGTAGCGCCTGCCCTGGTTGTCCCAGATGTAGGCGCCCTCGCCCTTGACGATGATCGGGACGTCGGAGGACTCGTACACCGAGTGCCTGGCGAAGTGGAGCCAGAGGTGGTCCTTGGCGGCGCGCTGCAGCTCTTCGTTGCTCATGGCCATAGGGCCATCGTTCCTTCGCTTCCTCGATCTGGCAAGCGAATCCGTTGTTTGAGTACGGATTAGTAGCGAAATCCGTTGCCGTGGCTGGGCTGCGTTGCGCGAAACAACAAACCGAGGAGAATGTAGCGAGCGCTTCGTACATCGGGTTACGATCCTCGTATCCTCCGGGGAGCGACCCCGCAGGAACAGCCACAGGAGAGTAGAAATGGCCAGCAAGGGCTCCCATACCGCCGCGATGAGGATCCTGCTCGTGGGCGCTGGCGGAGTGGGCGCGGCGTTCGCCGCGATCGCTGCACGCCGCGACTTCTACGAGAAGATCGTCATCGCCGACTACGACGCCGAGTCCGCCGAGCTCGCGGCCGCCGTCGACCCCCGCTTCGAGTGGGCGCAGCTCGACGCCGGCGACGTCAACGCCGTCGTCGGTCTCGCGCACCAGCACCAGATCACCCACATCATGAACGCGGTCGACCCGCGCTTCGTGATGCCGATCTTCGAGGCCGCGCGCATCATCGGCGCCGACTACCTCGACATGGCGATGTCGCTCTCCCAACGCCACCCGCAGGACCCCTACACCAAGACCGGCGTGATGCTGGGCGACCAGCAGTTCGCCCAGCACCACCTCTGGCAGGCCAACGGCCGCCTGGCGCTGGTCGGCATCGGCGTCGAGCCCGGCCTGGCCGACGTCTTCGCCCGCTACGCCGCCGACCACGAGTTCTCCGAGATCGACGAGCTCGGCGTCCGCGACGGCTCCAACATCACTGTGGAGGGCTACGAGTTCGCGCCGTCCTTCTCGATCTGGACGACCATCGAGGAGTGCCTCAACCCGCCGGTGATCTGGGAGAACGGCACCTGGCGCACGACCGCGCCGTTCAGCGACCCCGAGGTCTTCGACTTCCCCGAGGGCATCGGCCCGGTGGAGTGCGTCAACGTCGAGCACGAGGAGGTGCTCCTCATGCCGCGGTTCGTCAACGCCAAGAAGGTCACCTTCAAGTACGGCCTGGGCGATGAGTTCATCGAGGTCCTCAAGACCCTCTCCAAGCTGGGCCTGGACAAGGTGGAGCCCGTCGACGTCAAGGGCGTCCAGGTCAGCCCGCGCGACGTGGTTGCCGCGCTGCTGCCCAACCCGGCCAAGCTCGGCCCGCAGATGAAGGGCAAGACCTGTGCGGGCCTCAAGGTCACCGGTCTCGGCAAGGACGGCGAGCCCAAGGCCGTGTACTACTACCACGTCGTCGACAACGAGTGGTCGATGGAGGAGTACGGCCACCAGTGCGTCGTGTGGCAGACCGCGATCTGCCCGGTCGTCGCCCTCGAGCTGATGGCCAAGGGTGTCTGGAAGGGCTCCGGCGTGCTCGGCCCGGAGGCGTTCGACGCGCTGCCGTTCCTCGAGCTGCTCAACGAGTACGACGGCCCGGACTGGGGCGTCAAGGCACTCTGATCGAGGCCGGAGACCGGCCCGGAACGTCATACGCCTCGCGCCCGACTGCGGCGCGAGGCGTATGACGTCGGTCGACGGTCTTACTGCTGCACGTAGAACAGGCGCTTGTTCAGGAACTCGTCGATGCCCAGCGGGCCGAGCTCGCGGCCGAAGCCGGAGCGCTTGGTGCCGCCGAACGGCAGGTCGGCGCCCTCGCCGGCCGGGGTGTTGACGTTGGCCATGCCGACCTCGAGCTGGCCGGCGACGGCGATCGCGCGCTCCTCGTCGGTGGAGAAGACCGCGCCGCCCAGGCCGAAGTCGACGGCGTTGGCCAGCTCCACGGCCTCGTCGTCGCTGGTGACCTTGTAGACGACCGCGACCGGTCCGAAGAGCTCCTCGGAGTAGGCCCGCATCTCCGGCGTGACGCCGGTGAGGACGGCCGGGGCGAAGTACGCGTTGTCGCCCAGGGTGCCGCCGGCGTGCAGGGTGGCGCCCTTGTCGACGGCGTCCTGGACCTGGGCGGCCAGGCCCTCGGCGGCCTTGCGCGAGACCATCGGTGAGTACAGGTCGTCGCCGTCCTGGCCGGCCGCGCGCGGCGTCATCGCGGCGGCGCGCTTGGTCAGCGAGGCGACGAACTCGTCGTACACGTCCTCCATCACGATCATCCGCTTGTTGGAGTTGCAGGCCTGGCCGGTGTTCTCCATGCGGGTCGCCCAGGCGGTCTCGGCCGCGGCGTCGACGTCGTCGCTGTCGAGGACGATGTACGGGTCGGAGCCGCCGAGCTCGAGGACGACCTTCTTGAGGTGGCGACCGGCCGTCTCGGCGACGGCGGTGCCGGCGCGCTCGGAGCCGGTCAGGGAGACGCCGCGCACGCGCTTGTCGGCGATCATCGAGGCGACCTGCTCGTGGGTGGCGAACAGGTTGCTGTAGACGCCCTCGGGGACGCCGGCGTCGGCGAAGAGCTGGGCGAGCGCCAGCGCCGAGGTCGGGCAGTTCTCGGCGTGCTTGAGGATGACGGTGTTGCCGGCCAGGAAGTTCGGCGCGGCGAAGCGGGCCACCTGGTAGTACGGGTAGTTCCACGGCATCACGCCGACGATCGGGCCCACCGGCAGGTGCTCGATCCGGGCGTTGGTGTGACCCGGCAGCGTCTTGTCGGCCAGGAGCTCGGCGCCGTTGTCGGCGTAGTAGCCGAAGATCTCGGCGCAGAACTCGGCCTCGCCCTGGGCGCCGCTGGGCCGCTTGCCCATCTCGGTCGTGATCAGGGCGCCCAGCTCGGGCGCGCGCTCGGTGAAGAGCTCGGCGATGCGCTTGACGATCGCGGCTCGCTCCTCGAGCGGGCGGCGGCGCCACGCGTCGAACGCGGCGGTCGCGCCGGCGACGGCCTGCTCGACCTCCTCGTCCGTCGCGAAGGGGAAGGTGTCGAGGATCTCGCCGGTCGCGGGATCGGTGACCTGGTACGGCGGCGTCTGGGTGCTCACAGGGTTCTCCAGTTCTGATGTTTCCGGTCTGCCTCTCCACCCTACGGTGACGGGATCAGTGGCCGGAAGGATCTGAGACGACGGATTCGGTCAAGCCGCGCTCGAATGTTTGGATACAAACGATATGGGGTGGAAGGTGTCGGGTCCAGAGGCTGGCCCGAAGACTGGGAGGATGTGCCCGTGCGTGACGTGGTGATCCTCGGTTCGACCGGCTCCATCGGCACCCAGGCCCTGGAGCTGGTGCGCCGCAACCCGGGCCGCTTCCGGGTCGTGGGGCTGACGGCGGGCGGGGGGCACCCCGAGCTCTTCGAGCAGCAGGTGGCCGAGTTCGCGCCGTCCTTCAGCGGGCTGGGGGAGGCTGCGTCGATCGAGGCCGCCGCGCTGCGCGCCGACGTGGTGCTCAACGGCATCACCGGTGCGGTCGGTCTGCGTCCGACCCTGGCCGCGCTCGAGGCGGGCAACACCCTCGCGCTGGCCAACAAGGAGTCGCTGATCATCGGCGGTCCGCTGGTCAAGAAGGTGGCGTCGCGCCGACCCGATGGAAGCAGCCAGATCGTGCCGGTCGACAGCGAGCACAGCGCCATCGCGCAGTCGCTGCGCGCCGGTCGTGCCGACGAGGTGCGCCGACTGGTTGTCACCGCCAGCGGCGGCCCGTTCCGCGGTCGCACCCGCGCCGAGCTCGCCCAGGTCACCCCGGCCCAGGCGCTCAAGCACCCCAACTTCGCAATGGGCCGCGTGATCACCACCAACTCCGCGACCCTGGTCAACAAGGGCCTCGAGGTGATCGAGGCGCACCTGCTCTTCGACGTGCCCTTCGACCGGATCGAGGTCGTCGTACATCCCCAGCAGCTGATCCACTCGATGGTGGAGTTCACCGACGGCGCCGTGGTGGCCCAGCTGGGGCTCCCGACCATGATGGTGCCGATCGCGATGGGGATGGCCTGGCCCGAGCGGATCGCCGATGCCGAGACCCCGATCGACTGGACCCGCGCCCAGGACTGGCGCTTCGAGCCGCTCGACGACGAGGCGTTCCCGGCCGTACGACTCGCTCGCGAGGTCGGAATCCGTGGCGGCACCGCCCCGGCGGTCTACAACGCGGCCAACGAGGTCTGCGTCGACGCCTTCCACGACGGCCGGATCGCGTTCACCGCCATTGTCGACACCGTCGAGAAGGTGGTGGCTGGGCATACGGACGTACCCTCGTCTGAGACGCTCACCGTCGACGACGTCCTTGCCGCCGACGCGTGGGCGCGTGCCACCGCAACCGGCCTGATCGGCCCAGCCCTGAACGGAACCGCGTGACCGCCGTCTACTACCTCCTCGGGGTCGTCGTCTTCGTGACAGCGATCCTGGTCTCGATCGGCCTGCACGAGCTGGGCCACATGATCCCGGCCAAGGCGTTCGGCGCGAAGGTCACCCAGTACTTCATCGGATTCGGCCCGACGGTGTGGTCGAAGACCAAGGGCGAGACCGAGTACGGCGTCAAGGGCGTCCCGCTCGGCGGCTACGTGAAGATCGTCGGGATGCTGCCGCCCGGTCCCGAGGCCGACGGCCACGAGGGCCAGGTGCGCCAGTCCAACACCGGCATGTTCACCCAGCTGGTCTCGGACGCCCGCGCGGCCGAGTGGGAGGCCATCCGCCCCGAGGACGAGCCGCGCCTCTTCTACCGCCTCGCCTGGTGGAAGAAGGTGATCGTGATGGCCGGCGGCCCCACGGTCAACCTGCTCATCGCGTTCGTCATCTTCCTCGGCCTCTTCGGCATCTACGGCTCGCGCACGGTCGTCGCCGACAGCGGTCCGCCGGTCGTCGACACCGTCAGTCAGTGCGTCCTGCCGTACGCCGAGTCGGGCCGGTCCTGCAAGGCCAGCGACCCGGTCTCGCCGGCGTACGCCGCGGGCCTGCGCCCCGGTGACCAGATCACCTCGTTCAACGGCACCGCCGTCCAGGACTGGGACCAGCTGCGGGAGCTGATCCGCGGCAACCTCGCCGGTCACGCCGTCATCGGCTTCACCCGCGACGGGACCGCGATGACGGGGGAGACCAACACCACCGTCGAGGCCCGCCCCAGCGGCGACGACCCGGCGGACCAGAGCCTCCAGCAGGTCGGCTTCCTGGGCGTCGCGCCGGCGTCCCACACCCAGGTCACCCACGGCGGCCCGTGGTTCACGCTGCGCCAGATGGGCACCATGACCAAGGACTCGGTGACCGCGCTGGTCCACCTGCCCGCGCGGGTCTGGGGCGTGGCCGAGGCCATCGTCGGCGCCAAGGAGCGCGCTGCCGACAGCCCGGTCAGCATCGTCGGCGGCGGCCGGATCGCGGGCGAGGAGATCTCCGCGACCGACTTCCCGCTCGGTGACCGCGTCGCCGGGCTGCTCTCGCTGGTCGCCGGCTTCAACCTCTTCATCGGGCTCTTCAACTTCATCCCGCTGCTGCCGCTCGACGGTGGCCACATCGCCTCCGCCCTGTGGGAGGCGATCCGGCGCGGGTTCGCGCGGCTGCGCCGACGCCCCGACCCGGGGTACGTCGACGCCGCCAAGCTGCTGCCGATCGCGTACGTCGTCGCCAGCTTCCTGCTGGTGATGGGTGTCGTGCTCATCGTCGGGGACCTCGTCGTCCCGCTCCACCCCCTCGCCAACTGAGTCCGCCCCGAACCGAATGGATAACCTCGCGCCATGACTTCCCTGGGCATGCCCGAACTGCCTGCTCCGGTGCTCGCGCCGCGGCGCCCGACCCGCCAGATCCAGGTCGGCAAGGTGGGCGTCGGATCGGAGTCGCCGATCTCGGTCCAGTCGATGACCACCACGCTCACCTCGGACGTGAACACCACGCTCCAGCAGATCGCCGAGCTGACCGCCGCCGGCTGCGACATCGTGCGGGTCGCCTGCCCGAGCCAGGACGACGCCGACGCGCTGCCGGAGATCGCGAAGCACTCGCAGATCCCGGTGATCGCCGATATCCACTTCCAGCCGAAGTACGTCTTCGCCGCGATCGAGGCGGGTTGCGCCGCGGTCCGGGTCAACCCGGGCAACATCCGCGCCTTCGACGACCAGGTCCGTGAGATCGCGGCCGCGGCCAAGGACCACGGCACCTCGATCCGGATCGGCGTCAACGCCGGCTCGCTCGACAAGCGCCTGCTGGAGAAGTACGGCAAGGCCACCCCCGAGGCGCTCGTCGAGTCGGCGATCTGGGAGGCGAGCCTCTTCGAGGAGCACGGCTTCCGCGACTTCAAGATCTCGGTCAAGCACAACGACCCGGTCGTGATGGTGCGGGCCTACGAGCTGCTCGCCGAGGCCGGCGACTGGCCGCTCCACCTCGGCGTGACCGAGGCCGGCCCCGCGTTCCAGGGCACGATCAAGTCCGCGACCGCCTTCGGTGCGCTGCTGTCGAAGGGCATCGGCGACACGATCCGCGTCTCGCTGTCCGCGCCGCCGGTGGAGGAGGTCAAGGTCGGCATCCAGATCCTGCAGTCGCTCAACCTGCGCCCGCGCAAGCTCGAGATCGTCTCCTGCCCGTCCTGTGGCCGTGCCCAGGTCGACGTCTACACCCTCGCCGAGCAGGTCACCGCGGGTCTCGAGGGCATGGAGGTCCCGCTGCGCGTGGCCGTGATGGGCTGTGTCGTCAACGGGCCCGGCGAGGCCCGCGAGGCCGATCTCGGCGTCGCCTCCGGCAACGGCAAGGGCCAGATCTTCGTCAAGGGCGAGGTCATCAAGACGGTGCCCGAGTCGAAGATCGTGGAGACCCTCATCGAGGAGGCCATGCGCCTCGCTGAGGAGATGGAGCCGGTCGAGGGCGCCTCGGCCGAGGTCAGCGTCTCGTAGCCTGCTCGGGCCGCGTCGCGGCCGACTCGCTCATTCGCGGCCGGCACCAGCGCTCGTGCCTCGCTCGCGCTGCCCCTCGCTCGCTCGTCTAGAGTCACCGCATGCTCACGATGCGTCAGGGGATCCGGCCACTCGGGCCGGCCGACCTCCCCGCGTTCCTCGAGCTCACCGGGCGCGACCCGGTCGTCAACGTCTTCGCCGATCACCGTGCGCGCACCACCAGCCTGGACCCGCGCTGGCTCGGCGGCGAGGTCTGGGGTCGCTGGATCGGCGGGGACCTGACGGCCGCCTGCCACGTCGGTGCCAACCTGGTGCCGATCAACGCCACCGCGGACGACGCCCGCGCGTTCGGAGAGCGGGCGCTCACCCGAGGGCGTACGGTCTCCACGATCGTCGGCCCGGCCGCGCCGGTCCGGGCCTTCTGGGACACCGTCGCCGCGTCCTGGGGCCGGCCCCGCGAGCAGCGCTGGGTGCAACCTCACCTGGTCCTCGACCACACCCCCGTGCTGCCCGCCGACCCGCTCGTGCGCCGCTCCACCCGCGCCGACTTCGACCGGCTCTACCCGGCGTGCGTCGCGATGTACACCGAGGAGGTCGGCGTCTCGCCCGAGATCGGCGGTGGCGGAGACCTCTACCGGGCGCGGGTGCTCCAGCTGATCAGCCGCGGGTGGTCGTTCGTGCGGGTCGAGGAGGGCCGGGTCGTCTTCAAGGCCGAGGTCGCGTGCGCCTCCCCGTACGCCGCTCAGATCCAGGGCGTCTACGTGGTCCCCGACCGACGGGGCGAGGGCCTCGCCTCGCGCGGGATGGCCGCCGTGGTCGAGACCGTCCGCCGGGAGATCGCCCCCGCGGTCTCGCTGTACGTCAACGACTGGAACGCTCCGGCCCGCACGGCCTACGAGCGGGTCGGCTTCCGCCAGACCGCCACCTTCGCCACCGTGATGTTCTGAGGCGCCTGCCGGAAAGTCCACCGACGCCGGTTCGTCAGCCGGGGCCCCGCTACTGTCGGGCCCATGAGTCTTCCGTGGGATGCCAGGATCGTGCTGGGCGCGTTCACCGTCAGCGGGGTCGTCCATCTCGTGCGGCCACAGGTCTTCATGCCGCTGATCCCTCGGCAGCTGCCGGCGCATCGTGAGATCGTCATCGGCAGCGGGGTGGCCGAGCTGGTCTGTGCCGCGGGCCTGGCGCACCCGAGGACCCGGCGTCTGGCGGGCTACGCCAGCGCCGCGCTGCTCGTCGGGGTGTTCCCGGGAAACATCAAGATGGCCCTCGACGCGCGCCGCTCCAGCAACACCAGGCTGCGGGCCGCGACCCTCGGCCGGCTGCCGCTCCAGCTGCCGCTGATCCGCGGCGCTCTGCGCGCAGCGAAGGCCGCCTGACCTCGGACTTCACTGGAGTACGTCCGAGTCGGCTTCCTCCCGGGTGATGCTGCGGACCTGGATGTTCGTGGCGCCGAACATCGCGGCGAGCCGGTGGGCGTCGCCGGGCCTGAGATCGACGACGGCGATGTCGAGCCTGCCGGTTCTCACATCCGGGCCGAAGGCGTGGAGCTGCGTGCCGCTCGCGACGATCTCGTCCCGTCGGGCCTCCAGCGACGCCATCATCCGGTTCAGCCGGGTGAGGTTGTTCGCGACCCTGCGGAACGCGAGGCGATGCTGCGGTACGGCAGCACGGAACGCCGCCTCCGTGGGCGGGTCGAGGCGCGTGAGGTAGACCGTGAGGTCACTGCCCGGGTCACCGACCGACAACCCACCGAAGAGCTTCCGGTACGGGCCCATCCCGAGGCGTCGCAGACGCTTCTCGACGGGCTCGGGCAGCGCCTGGGCGCGGTGCGTGGTGCGGGCGAAGCTCGCCGGGGAAAGCGGTGTCGCCGGGGTAGCCGATGGCCCCGCGTGCGATCGATCGGTCGCGAGCGCCATGGTCGCCGTCACGGCGAGAGCCGCGGCCGCCCCAGCGGCCGCCACGGCGAGGCGAGCGCCACGTCGTCGAGTGTGCATGTTCTACAAGACGCGGGGCCAGGCGCTCCGGGTTCCGTCCCGTGCCACCGACCCGTCGCGCACGGGTCTCGGCTGGCTCGACCTCCGGCGGCGGCCTCAGGCGTGCTTGACCTGATACATCCGCGCATCGGCGAGTGAGAGCAGGGCGCCGGCGTCGTAGCCGGACTCCGAGGCCGACGCCAGGCCGATGCTCGCCGAGACCGGGCGTTCGCGCAGGGTGGGGCCGACGGAGCGGCGGCGCATCGCGATGCCGAGCCGGCCGAGCATCTCCGCGGCCTCCCGGGGCGTGCCGAAGGAGAAGAACGCGGCGAACTCGTCCCCGCCGAGGCGGCCGACCACGCCGTAGGGGGACGTGGCGGCGCGGAGGAGCAGGGCGATCGAGATGAGCAGCTGGTCGCCGTACTCGTGTCCGAGCTCGTCGTTGATCGGCTTGAGCCCGTCGGCGTCCGCCACCAGGACGTGCAGCTCGGCGCCGGTGTCGGCGGCGGTCGCCAGTGCAACGTCGAGGTCCTCGCGGAAGCCGCGGCGGTTGAGCACGCCGGTCAGCTCGTCGATGCGGGCGTGGCGCTCCAGCTGGGCCTCGCGCAGCTTGCGTGCCGTGACGTCACGGGCGACCACCAGGGTGTACTCGTCCTGCAGGAAGCTGTGGGTGAACTCGACGACCACCTCCTGCCCGTCGTGCCGGGTGATGGTGTCCTCGTACATGCCCTCGTAGCCGCGCGCGACGTCGGCCTCGATGGCCCGCCGGAGCCCGGAGGGGTCGACCATCCCGAGCTCGACCGAGGTGCGCCCCAGCAGCTCGGCACGGGCGTATCCGGTGAGGCGGCAGAACGAGTCGCTGACCTCGAGGTACTCACCCGAGGTCCGGTCGCACAGCACGACCGCGTCGAAGGACCTGCGCAGGATGGTGTCGAACAGCCCGCCCATCAGCGCCATCCCGACCTCGGCCGGCTCGTCCGCCGCGGCGGCGTCGCCCGCGCGGACACGCGCAGCACGCTCGCGCCACGTCAGCGGGACCCACGCGAGGAGCGGGTCCGGAGACTCCGGACCCAGGTCGTACGTGCTCATCGGACCTCCTCGGCCACACCTTAACGAGCGTCCAATCGCTCAGGCACGGATCCGCCTCGCGTGGGCGCATGCCACGCCGATAGCCTTGCGCCATGACTGGGAAGCTCAGCCGGATGTCCAATCTCTTCCTGCGGACCCTGCGCGAGGACCCGGCCGATGCCGAGGTCGGCAGCCACAAGCTGCTCGTCCGTGCGGGCTACATCCGCCGTGCCGCTCCGGGCATCTACACGTGGCTGCCGCTGGGCCTGCGGGTGCGGGCGAAGGTCGAGGGCATCATCCGCACGGAGATGGACGCGATCGGGGCCCAGGAGGTCCTGTTCCCCGCGCTGCTGCCGCGCGAGCCGTATGAGGCGACCAACCGCTGGACGGAGTACGGCGACGGCATCTTCCGGCTCAAGGACCGCAAGGACGCCGACTACCTGCTGGGTCCGACCCACGAGGAGATGTTCACCCTCCTGGTGAAGGACATGTACAGCTCCTACAAGGACCTGCCGCTGAGCCTCTACCAGATCCAGACCAAGTACCGCGACGAGGCGCGTCCGCGCGCTGGGCTGCTCCGCGGTCGCGAGTTCACCATGAAGGACTCGTACTCCTTCGACATCGACGAGGCCGGCCTGGAGGCGTCCTACCAGGCGCACCGTGACGCCTACGTCAGGATCTTCGACCAGCTCGGCTTCGACTACGCGATCGTCAAGGCGACCGCGGGCGCGATGGGCGGCTCCAAGTCGGAGGAGTTCCTCGCCAAGGCCGACGTCGGCGAGGACACCTACGTCCGCTGCACGAACTGCGACTACGCCGCGAACGTCGAGGCCGTGGCCGTCCGGGCCCCCGCTGCGCTGCCCATCGACGGACTCGCGGCCAAGCATGTGGAGGACACCCCCGACACCCCGACCATCGAGTCGCTGGTCGCCGTGCTCAACGAGAAGCACCCGCGTGCCGACCGCCCCTGGACCGCCGGCGACACCCTCAAGAACGTGCTCGTCACGCTCACCCACCCGGACGGCACCACCGAGCCGCTCGCCATCGGCCTGCCCGGCGACCGGGAGGTCGACACCAAGCGGCTCGAGGGCCAGCTCGAGCCGATCGAGGTCGCCCCGATGAGCGAGGAGGAGTTCCGCAAGCACCCCGCACTGGTCAAGGGCTACATCGGTCCCGAGGCCCTCGGGGAGGAGTCCGCCAGCAAGATCCGCTACGTCGTGGACCCGCGGGTGGTCGCCGGCACCGCCTGGGTGACGGGCGCCAACGAGGCCGGCAAGCACGTCCTCGACCTGGTCGCCGGCCGCGACTTCACCGTCGACGGCACCATCGAGGCCGCCAACGTCGTCGACGGCGACGACTGCCCCAGCTGCGGCGGCGTGGACGGCGGCGGCCACCTCGAGACCGCCAAGGGCATCGAGATGGGCCACGTCTTCCAGCTCGGCAAGAAGTACGCCGAGGCGCTCGGCCTGCAGGTCCTCGACGTCAACGGCAAGCTCCAGACCGTCACGATGGGCTCGTACGGCATCGGCGTGACCCGTGCCGTCGCCGCGATCGCCGAGGGCACGCTCGACGACCTCGGCCTGTGCTGGCCGCGCAACATCGCCCCGTACGACGTCCACGTCGTCGTCGCCGGAAAGGACGCGGCGCTCCTCGAGGGCGCCCGGAGCCTGGTCGACGAGTTGGTCGCGGCCGGCCTCGACGTGCTCTTCGACGACCGCGAGGGCAAGGTCAGCCCCGGCGTGAAGTTCAAGGACGCCGAGCTGATCGGCGTGCCGACGATCGTCGCGGTGGGCCGTGGCCTGGCCGACGGCTTGGTCGAGGTCAAGGACCGCGCCACCGGAGAGAAGCGCGACGTCTCCCTGCCCGACGCGGTCGCGTACGTCACCGCACTGGTGGAGGGCGACGAGTACGAGGGCTGAGCCCCGCTCCCGGCTCCTGACCGTCGCGCCGCGGCGCGACGGTCAGGAGCCGGGGAGCTCGGCGGGGGAGCCGCCGAAGCCCAGCTGGCGAACGGCGGCCGCGCCGAGCCAGCCGATCGCGTGGGCGCGATCGGTGCCGGTGGTCGCGGCGACCTGGTCGCCGTAGCCCGCGCTCGCGCGCTGCTCGATGGTCAGCGCGGCGGCCCGTACGCCCGCCTCGGTCCCGAGACCGTCCGGCAGGTCGTAGGCCGGCGCGGCGCCGGGCGGCTTTGCATCGCCGAGGGCGGCCAGCCGCTCGATGAGCGTGTCGCGGGTCGCGCGATGCGCCTCGTAGGAGGCGTCGAGCGCGTCGGCCAGGGGACCGGCGGAGGTGCGGCTGGCGAGCACGCCGAGCAGGTAGACCGCGGCGTGCTCGGCGGCGAGCCCGGTGCGCAGGGTGGCGATCGGCGTGCTCACGCTGCCGATCCCAGCTGCGTGACGCGCTGCGAGACGGCGGCACTCATCGAGGCGAGCAGGCGGGCGAGGTCGCCGTCCTGCACCGCGCCGGCGCGGTCGGCGATCATCCCGGCGAGGTGGGCCTCGTGCGCGCGCACCTGCTCTCGCGAGCCGTCCAAGGTCGGCGTGGGTACGGGAACCGGCGCGACGACGGGGCCGAGCCGCGTCAGATGGGCGTCGTGCAGGGAGACGAGATCGGCGAAGACGGGGTCCTTCGCGCGCAGCGGGCGCAGGGCCGAGACCAGCCCGGTGGTGGCCTCGATGACAGCGTCCACGGCCGGCTGATCGGGGTTCGCCGGCGCCGGCGGTGTGCTGCGCGGTGCCTCGAGAGCGTCCACCACCGGGCTCGAGCACCCGGCCAGCGCGACGGAGAGCGTGACCGCCAACGGGGCCACCGCGGAGATCCTCAGAGCGGCCCGTCGGGACAGCCCCGTAGCAGGGGCGGGGGTCGGGCGCGTCACGGCGCCGACCATATCGGTTGTGGGCTGTGGACCCGGTAGGGTGAAGCCCACAACTGCACCCCACAACTGGATCCAGGAGGGACGTCCTATGGCCGGACCCGGCGCTACCGAAGCACGTATCGACGACGCCATCGCACATCCGCTGCGAGACCTGGGCTTCGACATCGAGGCGATCGAGCTGACGCCGGCGGGTAAGCGCCGTGTGCTGCGGGTCGCCGTCGACAAGGACGGTGGGATCACGCTCGACGACGTCGCGGACGCGACGCGCGCGATCAACGAGATCCTGGACGACGAGTCCAGTGACGTGATGGGGCAGCTCCCGTACACGCTCGAGGTCACCTCGCGCGGCGTCGACCGGCCGCTGACCCTGCCGCGGCACTGGCGCCGCAACGCCGGCCGGCTGGTGAAGGCGACCCTGGTCGAGGGCGGTGAGGTCATCGGCCGCATCGGCGCCTCCGACGAGGAGCAGGTGACGCTCGCCGTCGCCGCCGGCAAGGGCCAGGACGCGGGGGAGCGGACCGTTCTCTACGCGGACATCGCCAAGGCCCTGGTGCAGATCGAGTTCAAGAAGAAGCACGACGACGAGGCGGAAGAGGCCTGATGGACATCGACCTGAGCATCCTGCGATCCCTGGAGCGGGAGCGGGAGATCTCCTTCGACGTGCTCGTCGAGGCGATCGAGCAGGGCCTGCTGACGGCCTATCACAAGAGCCCGGGCGCCAATCCCAAGGCGCGGGTCGAGCTGGACCGCAAGAGCGGGCACGTCCGCGTGCTCGCCGCGGAGCTCGACGACGAGGGCAAGCAGATCGGCGAGTACGAGGACACCCCGGACGGCTTCGGCCGGATCGCGGCGACCACGGCCCGGCAGATCGTGCTCCAGCGGCTGCGCGACGCCGAGGACGAGATGAAGTTCGGCGAGTTCTCCGGCAAGGAGGGCGACATCATCTCCGGCGTCATCCAGCAGGGCCGCAACCCCGACGACGTGATGGTCGACCTCGGCAAGATCGAGGCGCTCCTCCCGGTCAGCGAGCGGGTGCCGGGGGAGAAGTACGAGCACGGCACCCGCATCAAGTGCCTGGTGATGAGCGTCCGCAAGGGCATGCGCGGCCCGCAGATCACGCTGTCGCGCAGCCACCCGACGCTGGTCAAGAAGCTCTTCGCCTTCGAGGTCCCGGAGATCGCCGACGGCACCGTCGAGATCGCGGCCATCGCCCGCGAGGCCGGCCACCGCACCAAGATCGCGGTCAAGGCGACCACCTCGGGCGTCAACGCCAAGGGAGCCTGCATCGGCCCGATGGGTCAGCGGGTGCGTCAGGTGATGACCGAGCTGCACGGCGAGAAGATCGACATCGTCGACTGGTCCGACGACCCGGCCGCGCTCGTTGCCAGCGCGCTCTCGCCGGCCCGGGTCACCTCGGTGGAGATCGTCGACGAGGCGACCAAGTCGGCTCGCGTCGTGGTGCCGGACTACCAGTTGTCGCTCGCGATCGGCAAGGAGGGCCAGAACGCGCGCCTCGCCGCCCGCCTCACCGGCTGGCGCATCGACATCCGTAGTGATGAGGAGAGCAGCGAGGCGTGAGGCACGAACGCCTCGCGTGGGCTCTCCCAGGTTGAGCGAGCGACGCGGCTGAGGGACGAAGCCGCGCGAGCGAGTCGAAACCGAGCAGTGAGGCACGAACGCCTCGCGTGGGCTCTCCCAGGTTGAGCGAGCGACGCGGCTGAGGGACGAAGCCGCGCGAGCGAGTCGAAACCGAGCAGCGAGGCACGAACGCCTCGCGCGGGACGGTGCCAAGAGGTCCCGGTTCGATAACGGCCGGGCGGAGACGGTAAGATCTTTCCTTGGTGGCACGCTCTGATGATTCGACGCTGACCGGACCCGTCCGGACCTGTGTCGGCTGTCGGAAGCGGGCCGCCAGAAGCGAGTTGTTGCGGGTGACCGCGGGTCTCGTCGACGGCCACCCGGCAGTCGTCCCTGATCCCACGGGAGCCGCACCCGGTCGCGGGGCGCACCTGCACCCCACCTCCGAGTGCTACGACCTCGCGGTCCGGCGCAAGGCGTTCGGCCGAGCACTGCGGTGCGAGGGCGGGCTCAGCGCGGCTGCCGTGGGGATCTACCTCGACTCGACACACCCGATGGATACGACCAGGAACTGGAGCAACAGCTCATGAGCACTCGATGAGTACTTCGCGATGAGCGTGTCCCACCCCTAAGGTCGCAGGACCCCGGAGACTCCGGGTCTGCGGCCGCATCACAAGGAGAGAAGTGGCTAAGACCCGAGTTTCCGAACTCGCCAAGCAGTACGGCATCACCAGCAAGGACGCGCTGGAGAAGCTGAGCGCTATCGGTGAGTTCGCAAAGACCGCCTCGTCCAGCATCGAGCTGCCCGCGGTGAAGAAGTTCGAGGCGACCTACGGCGCCGAGCTCGGTGCCGGCAAGGCGCCCGAGAAGGCTGCCGAGAAGCCGGCTGCGCCGGCCCCGAAGGCCGCCCCCCAGGCTGAGAAGCCCGCCGAGGCAGCTCCCGCTGCTCCGGCCGCCGAGACCCCGGCCGCTCCGGCGGCTGCCGCTCGCCCGACCGGCCCGAAGCCCGGCCCCAAGCCGGCTCCGCGTCCGGCCGCCGAGGCGCCCGCCGCCCCGGCCCCGGTCGAGACCCCGGCTGCCGCTGCGCCGGAGGCCCCGGCTGCGGCCGCCGCTCCGGCCGCGCCCGCCCCGAAGGCTCCGGCCCCCAAGGCTCCGGCCCCGGGTCCGCGTCCGGTCGGCAAGCCCGGTGCCACCCCGCGCCCGGGCAACAACCCGTTCTCGTCGAGCCAGGGCATGGGCCGCAAGCCCGCCCCGGCCCCGCGCAACGACGGCCCCGCTGCCGGCGCGCCGGGCGGTCAGGCCGGCGGTACGCCGGGCGACCAGCGCCCGCCGCGTCCCCCGGCCTCCCGCGACGGCGCCCCCGGCGCCGGTGCCGGCCGTCCCGGCATGCCGCGCCCCAACCCGGCGATGATGCCCAAGTCCCCGGCCGCCTTCGGCGCCCGTCCCGGCGGCCCCGGCCGTCCGGGTGCTCCCGGTCGCCCGGGTCCCGGCGGTGCCGGTCGTCCCAGCCCCGGTGGCGCAGGTCGCCCCGGTGGCGGTGGCGGCGGTGGCCGCTTCGGCGCCCCGGCCGGCGCCGGTGCTCCCGGTGGCGGTGGCGCTCCGGGCCGTCCCGGTGGCGGTGGCGGCGGTGGCCGTCCCGGTCAGCGCGGCTCTACCCAGGGTGCCTTCGGTCGTCCGGGTGGCCCGTCGCGTCGCGGTCGCAAGTCGAAGCGCGCCCGTCGCCAGGAGTTCGAGGCCATGGAGGCCCCGACGATCGGCGGCATCCGCGTCCGCAAGGGCAACGGCGAGACCGTTCGCCTGCCGCGTGGCGCCTCGCTGACCGACTTCGCCGAGAAGATCAACGTCGATGCCGCTCAGCTCGTCCAGATGCTCTTCAGCCTGGGCGAGATGGTGACCGCCACCCAGTCCGTGGGTGACGAGACCCTGGAGCTGCTGGGCGAGGAGCTCAACTACGTCGTCGAGATCGTCTCCCCGGAGGACGAGGACCGCGAGCTGCTGGCCACCTACGACATCGAGTTCGGTGACGAGGGTGACGAGTCCGAGTGGGTCGTCCGTCCGCCGGTCGTGACCGTCATGGGTCACGTCGACCACGGTAAGACCAAGCTGCTCGACGCGCTCCGCAGCGCGAACGTCGTCGCCGGCGAGGCCGGCGGCATCACGCAGCACATCGGTGCGTACCAGGTGGCGACCGAGGTGGGCGGCGAGGAGCGCCGGATCACCTTCATCGACACCCCGGGCCACGAGGCGTTCACCGCCATGCGTGCTCGTGGTTCGCAGTCCTCCGACATCGCGATCCTCGTGGTCGCTGCCGATGACGGTGTCATGCCGCAGACGGTCGAGGCGCTCAACCACGCCAAGGCCGCCGGTGTCCCGATCGTGGTCGCGGTCAACAAGATCGACAAGCCGGACGCCGACCCGACGAAGGTCCGTGGCCAGCTGACCGAGTACGGCCTCGTCCCCGAGGAGTACGGCGGCGACGCGATGTTCGTCGACGTGTCGGCCAAGTCCAACCTCAACCTGGACAAGCTGCTCGAGGCCGTCGTCCTGACCGCCGACGCCTCGCTCGACCTGCGCGCCAACCCGACGCAGGACGCTCAGGGTCTGGTCATCGAGGCGCACCTCGACCGCGGTCGCGGTCCGGTCGCCACGATCCTGGTCCAGCGCGGCACGCTGCGCGTCGGCGACTCGATCGTCGCCGGCCCGGCCTTCGGTCGTGTCCGCGCCATGCTCGACGAGTACGGCAACGAGCTCACCGAGGCGACGCCCGCGCGTCCCGCGATGGTGCTCGGTCTGTCCGCCGTCCCCGGCGCCGGCCAGAACTTCCTGGTCGTCGACGACGACCGGATGGCCCGCCAGATCGCCGAGAAGCGCGAGGCGCGCGAGCGTGCGGCCATGCAGGCCAAGCGTCGTGTCCGTCGCACCCTCGAGGACTTCATGGCCTCCATGGAGAAGGGCGAGAGCCAGGAGCTCAACCTCATCCTCAAGGGCGATGTGTCCGGTTCGGTCGAGGCTCTCGAGGACGCCCTGTCGAAGATCGACGTGGGTGGCGACGAGGTCTCCATCCGGGTCATCGACCGCGGCGTCGGTGCGATCACCGAGACCAACGTCGACCTGGCCGCGGCCTCCGACGCGATCATCATCGGCTTCAACGTCCGCCCGCAGGGCAAGGCGACCGAGCTGGCCGACAAGGAGGGCGTGGAGATCCGGTACTACACCGTCATCTACCAGGCCATCGAGGAGATCGAGGCCGCGCTCAAGGGCATGCTCAAGCCGGAGTTCGAGGAGCGGTCCCTGGGTCGCGCCGAGATCCGTGCCATCTTCAAGTCGTCGAAGGTCGACAACAAGGAAGGCACCATCGCCGGTTGCTACGTCACCGACGGCGTCATCCGCCGCAACGCCAAGGCGCGTCTGCTCCGGAACAACGTCACGGTCGTCGAGGAGCTCACCATGGCCTCCCTCAAGCGCGAGAAGGACGACGTCACCGAGGTGCGCGCCGGCTACGAGTGCGGTGCCGTGCTCCGTGGCTTCGGTGGCATCAAGGAAGGCGACGTCATCGAGTCGTACGAGATGGTCGAGATTCCGCGCGGCTGATAGCCGCCAGCGAGTCGGCGCGTCCCCCTGGGGCGCGCCGACTCGGTATTTGAGAGAGTGAGAGACATGAGCAGCCCGCGCGTTCGCAAGATCGCCGACCGGATCAAGGTCATCGTCGCCCAGATGCTGGAGCGCCGGATCAAGGATCCGCGAGTCGGCTTCACCACGATCACCGACGTCCGCCTGACCGGTGACTCGCAGCAGGCCACGATCTTCTACACCGTGCTCGGCGCCGACACCCCGGCCGAGCTGGCCGAGACCGCGGCCGCGCTGGAGTCGGCCAAGGGACTGATCCGCTCCGAGGTCGCCAAGCAGCTCGGCATGCGGCACGCGCCGTCGATCGAGTTCGTCCACGACGCCCTTCCGGAGACCGCCCGTCACCTCGACGAGGTGCTCGCCCGCGCCAAGGAGCAGGACGACGCCGTCGCCGCGGCCCGCGGCACGGAGTTCGCCGGTGGCGAGGACCCGTACAAGAAGCCGCGTGACGAGGACGACTGGGAAGAGGACGAGGACTGATGCCGGCCGAGTCCGGCCTTGTCGTCGTCGACAAGGCCGGCGCGATGACGTCGCACGACGTCGTCGCCCGCGTCCGGCGCCTCGCCGGCACCCGCAAGGTCGGCCACGCCGGCACCCTGGACCCGATGGCGACCGGCGTGCTCATCGTCGGCGTCGAGCGGGCCACCCGCCTTCTCGGCCACCTCATGCTGACCGAGAAGGCGTACGACGCCACGGTCCGGCTCGGGGTCACGACCACGACCGACGACGCCGACGGCGAGTTCGTCGGCAACTGGAGCACCGCGGCGCTCGACGAGGACCAGATCCGCTCGGCCTTCGCCGAGCAGGTCGGTGCGCTGCTGCAGGTGCCGAGCGCGGTCAGCGCGATCAAGGTCGATGGCAAGCGCGCCTACCAGCGCGTCCGCGACGGCGAGGAGGTCGAGCTCAAGGCGCGACCGGTGACGGTGCACGAGCTCGGAGTGCGCCGGGTCCGCCGTGATCCGGGCGGTCCCGGGGGAGAGCTCTACATCGACGTCGACATCTCCGTGCGCTGCTCGAGCGGCACCTACATCCGCGCGATCGCCCGTGACGTGGGCGCAGCGCTCGGCGTCGGCGGCCACCTCACCGCGCTGCGCCGCACCGCCGTCGGACCGTACGGCCTCGACGTCGCGCACACGCTCGACGAGCTCGGGGAGTCCTTCCGGGTGCTTCCGATGGCCGAGGCGGCGCGACGCGCCTTCCCCTCGCTCGACCTCGACGAGGCCCAGGCCGCCGACGTCCGCGTCGGCCGCAAGCTGGCGATCGCGATCGACCGGCTGACCGCCGTGTTCGCACCCGACGGGGAGTTCCTCGCTCTGTACGAGCCGGTCGGCGCCGCGCGGGCCAAGCCCGCCGCCGTCTTCGTCTGAGGCTTGGATAGGGTGAGCCCGTGGTGAAGCTGTGGCGAGGCCTCTCCGAGGTCCCCGACGATCTGGGCCGCACCGCCGTCGTGGTCGGCAACTTCGATGGCGTCCACCTCGGCCACCAGCACGTCGTACGGCGGGGGCGCGAGCTGGCCGACGACCGGGGCCTGACCCTGGTGGCGGTGACGTTCGACCCGCACCCGATGGCGGTGCTGCGGCCCGAGCACGCGCCGGTGATGCTCTCCACCCTGGAGCAGCGCGCCGACCTGCTCGGCGCGGTCGGCGCCGACGCGGTGCTGGCGCTGCCGTTCGACCGCGACATGGCCTCGTGGACGCCGGACGAGTTCGCCGAGCGCGTCCTGGTCGGTGCCCTGCACGCCGCCGCGGTCGTGGTGGGTGCGAACTTCCGCTACGGCTGCAAGGCCGCAGGCGATGTCGCCTGTCTGGCCGCCTTCGGCACGGAGCGGGACGGGGCCGGAGAGGGCTTCACCGTCGAGGGCATCCCGCTCGACGGTGGACCGCAGGTCTGGTCCTCGACGTACGTCCGCACCTGCATCGCATCCGGCGACGTGGCAGGCGCGGCCGAGGCGCTCGGTCGCCCGTACGCGGTGCGCGGCACCGTCGTGCAGGGGGACCAGCGCGGGCGCGAGCTCGGCTTCCCGACCGCCAACGTGCCAGCGTCCGGCGCCTGCGCCATCCCGCCGGACGGCGTCTACGCCGGCTGGCTGACCCGCCGCACCGCGTCCGGTTCGTGGGACGGGGAGCGGCTGCCGGCGGCGATCAGCGTCGGCACCAACCCCACCTTCGAGGGTGTGGTCGGGCGCCGGATCGAGTCCTACGTGCTCGATCGCACCGACCTCGACCTCTACGGCGTCGAGATCGAGGTCGCCTTCGTGGAGCACCTGCGCGGCATGGTCGCCTACTCCGGGATCGAGCCGCTCATCGAGCAGATCCGGGCCGACGTGGAGCAGACCCGAGCGGTTCTCGACGGGTCGAACAGATCCTGACTGCAGCCTGTCTGCCGGCTTTAGGCGTGCCTCACCTGCTCACCTAGGGTGTGCGCATGGTGCTGCGCACGTTCGGCTGGTCCTTCGCCCTCACGGTGGCAGGACTCGTCGCCGCCCTGATCTACGGCGGGCCGAGCGCGCTGCTCTTCACCGCGATCCTGGTGGTCCTGGAGGTGTCGCTCTCCTTCGACAACGCCGTCGTCAACGCCCGTGTCCTCGAGCGGATGTCGCCCTTCTGGCAGAGGCTGTTCCTCACCGTCGGCATGGTCGTCGCCGTCTTCGGCATGCGGCTGCTGTTCCCGCTGCTCATCGTCGGTGCGACGGCGCACATCTCGCCGTGGAAGGCCTGGCAGCTGGCGCTCGAGCGCGGCGATCAGGACGCCCCGGGCAGCTACTCGTACCTCCTGCACGACGCGCATCCGCTGATCGCCGCCTTCGGCGGCGTCTTCCTGCTGATGATCTTCCTGGACTTCCTCATCGACCTCGACAAGGACCTGCACTGGCTCCCGGCCGAGCGGACCATCGCGCGCGCCGGCCGGGTGCGCTTCGCCAGCGTGCTGATCGCGCTCCTCGTCGTCGGCATCTTCGCCGTGGTCTATGACCACCACACGCATGACGTGCTCATCGCTGGCCTCGTGGGCCTGCTCACCTACGTGCTGGTCAGCCAGGCGGCGTCCCGCTTCGAGCACGGAGTCGAGGGCGACGGCGAGGGTGGCGGCAAGGCGGTCGTGGTGGCCACCGGGAAGGCCGCCTTCTGGCTTTTCATGTACCTGCAGGTCCTCGACGCCAGCTTCTCCTTCGACGGCGTCATCGGCGCCTTCGCCATCACCACCGACCCGATCACGATCGCGCTCGGCCTCGGCATCGGTGCCCTGTACGTCCGCTCGCTCACCGTCCTGCTGGTGCGCCAGGGCACCCTCTCGGAGCTGGTCTACCTCGAGCACGGCGCCCACTGGGCGATCGGCGCGCTCGCCGTGCTGTTGCTGGTCAGCGTCGAGCACGAGGTGCCGGAGGTGGTCACCGGCCTCATCGGCGTCGGCTTCATCCTCGCGGCCCTGATCAGCTCGCTGCGCTACAACCGCAGCCACGCCGAGGCCGACGCCGCTACCGAGATCGACGCCTGAGCAGCCCCGGTCCGGACCAGGCCCGGATCAGACCCGGAGCCAGGCGAGCACCGCCCGTACGCGGCGGTGGTCGTCGTCGTCGACCGGCAGGTCGAGCTTGGTGAAGATCGCGTTGATGTGCTTCGCGACCGCCTTCTCGGTGACGGTGAGGCGCTGGGCGATCGCGGCGTTGGAGCGCCCCTCCGCCATCTGGGCGAGCACCTCCCGCTCCCGTGGCGTCAGCCGGTCCACCGGCTCCTCGCGGCGGCGGGCGAGCACGGTCGCGACCACCTCGGGATCCAGGACGGTGCCACCCGCGGCGACCCGGCGCACCCCCTCCGCGAACTCCGCGACGTCGGAGACGCGGTCCTTCAGCAGGTAGCCGACGGCGCCGGTGCCCGACGCGAGCAGCTCACGGGCGTAGAGCGCCTCGACGTACTGGGAGAGCACCATCACCGGGAAGCCCGGGCGCAGCGTGCGCGCCGCGATCGCGGCACGCAGGCCCTCGTCGGTGAACGTCGGCGGCATCCGTACGTCCAGCACGGCCGCCTCCGCGGCCGGATCCGCCAGGGCGGCGTCCAGGTGGGCCGAGTCGTCGATCGCGTGCAGGATGGTGAAGCCGTGGCCCTCGAGGAGCTGCGTCAGGCCGGCCCGGAGGAGGGCGTTGTCTTCGGCGAGGACAAGGCGCACGGAACCTCCAGGGTGACGATGGTCGGTCCGCCGGCTGGGCTGGACACGGTCATCGTGCCGTCGAAGGCGGCCAGCCGGCGCATCACCCCCAGCATGCCGGTTCCGGAGCCGGGATCGGCACCGCCGCTCCCATCGTCGCCGACGATCGCGCGCAGGGTCCCGTCGCGGTGGCGCATCCGGACCCATGCGTTGCCGGCGCCGGAGTGCTTGCCCACGTTGGTCAGGCACTCCGCGATCGCGAAGTAGAGCGCCGACTCCACCGGGGCGGGCGGACGACCCTCGAGGCGCGCCTCCACCTCGACCGGGATCGGGAGGTCGAGGGCGAGGGCCTGGACCGCGCCGGTGAGCCCGCGGTCGGCGAGCACCGGAGGGTGAATGCCGCGCACCACGTCGCGCAGGTCTCCCAGGGCCGCGACAGTGGTCGCTCGCGCCTCGCTGACCAGCCGCTGGGCCCGCTCCGGATCGTCGGCGAACGCCTCCTCGGCCATCCCCAGGCTCATCGACAGCGCCACCAGCCGGGCCTGGGCGCCGTCGTGCAGGTCGCGCTCGATGCGACGCAGCTCGGCCGCGGCATGGTCGACCACGTCGGCGCGGGTCTCGGTCAGCACCGCGACGCGATGCTCGAGGCGCTCGGTGTGCCCGTAGGTCAGGAACAACAGGTCGAGCCGTGCCCGGGCTCCCATGATCGGCTCGGTGCCGTACCACCAGATCACGCCGGTCACGATGCAGACCAGGAGCAGCACGTTCAGCAGCGACAGCGCGAAGCCGACGGTCAGCGAGACCAGCGCCCAGGCGAGCTCGCGCCAGGTCATCGGGTCGAGCGCCCAGACCATGAGGCGCTCGTAGATCTGCGCGCCCGGCGGCACCGGCCGGTAGTCGGGCGGTGCGTCGATCCCGAGGATGCGCCCGGCCATCGCACGATGACGGCCCGCGACCCAGCGCAGCAGCGGAAGGCTGACAGCGATGATCGGCAGGCCGATGACGGCGATCGTCAGGACGCCGCCGATCGCGCTGAGCACGAAGGCGAGCAGCACCGGTACCCACAGCAGGACGTGCAGGGCGGCGTACCCGGTCATCCGGAGTCGTCCGGCCGGAGCGGGCCGTACGGTCGGCTCGATCCGCTCGAGGGGCAGGGGAACGGTGGTCACGCTCCCATCCTGTCTCCTCGCCACCGCTCCGCGCAGGGGTGCTAGCACCACCATCGGTTCGGGTCCGCACACCACCGACAGGAGGACGCGGGCTCGCGAGGCTGGTGACACCCCTCGAAAGGAGCCTCTGATGTCACTCGCCCCGCACCCCGCCAGGGCCGGTCTGCCGCTGCGGATCGCCCGTTGGAGCGCGACCCACCCCTGGCGCGCCGTCGGCGCCTGGTTCGCGTTCGTCGTCATCGCCGTCGGCCTGGCGATCGCCATCCCGACGGTCAACACCAACGACGCCGACTACGACACCGGAGACTCCGGTCGCGCCGCCGCCCTCGTCCGAGACGCCGGCATGGAGGCGCCCGACACCGAGAGCATCCTGGTGACCGGTGGCACGGCGCCGCAGCGCGCGGCCGCCGCCGCGGAGGCCGCCCGGAGCGCCCACGGACTGCCCGGGGTGGCCGACGTGAACGCCCCGGTGGCCAGCCCCGACGGCAGCGCCGAGCTCGTGAGCGTGGACCTCGAGAAGGGCACCGATGACGTCAGTGCGCTGCAGGCGGCCACCGACACGGTGCAGAAGGCACACCCGGAGCTGAAGGTCCGCCAGACCGGCGACGTGTCGGTCGACGCAGCGGTCGGCGACCGGGTGAACCAGGACCTGTCCTCCGCCGAGATCACCAGCCTGCCGGTGACGCTGATCCTGATGCTGCTGGCCTTCGGCGCGCTGATCGCCGCCGGCATCCCGGTGCTGGTGGCGCTGACCAGCGTCGCGGCCACGATCGGGCTGATGGCGCCGATCTCGCACCTGATCCACGCGGACGAGTCGGTCAGCAGCATGATCGTGCTGATCGGCATGGCGGTGGGTGTCGACTACTCGCTGTTCTACCTCAAGCGGGAGCGCGCCGAGCGCGCGGCCGGTCGCAGCACCATCGACGCCGTCGAGATCGCCGCAGCGACCTCGGGCCACTCGATCCTGATCTCCGGCGGTGCCGTGATCGCCGCGATGGCCGGTCTGTTCCTCGTCGGCAACGTCACCTTCGACTCGCTGGCCGGCGGCGCCATCGTGGTCGTCGCGGTGGCGGTGCTCGGCTCCATCACGGTGCTGCCCGCGCTGCTCGGTGGCCTCGGTCGTTGGGTCGACCGTCCGCGGATCCCGCTGCTGTGGCGCCTCACCCGTCGCGCAGGCACCGGCGCCGTCAGCTCGCGGATCCTCGCTCCGGTGGTCCGGCACCCGGTCGCGGCGCTCGTCGCCGGCTCGGTGATCGTGCTGGGCCTCGCCGCCCCTGCCGTGGGGATGAAGATCCATCAGGCCAACCTGGCCACCCTGCCGCAGTCGATCCCGCAGGTGCAGACCTACCGTGACATCGAGGCGGCCTTCCCCTCGCAGCTGGTCGGCGCCGACGTGGTGGTGCCCGTGCCCACGGGCCAGGCCGATGCGGTCCGCGCCGAGCTGACCGAGCTCGCGGCCGCCGCGGGGAAGACCTCGGACTTCGAGACCGGGCCCGCCGACATCCGGATGGCGAAGGACGGCAGCGTCGCCGTCCTCGACCTCACCACGCACTACACCGACGACGACCCGCGGGCCGACGACGCGATGCTGCACCTGCGTGACCGGCTCGTCCCCGACGTCCTCGGCAGCAGGACCGCGTACGTCGGCGGCGAGATCGCCGAGGGCTACGACTCCACGCACCAGCTGCACCAGCGGTTGCCGTGGGTGATCGGCCTGGTGCTGCTGCTCACCGTCCTGATGATGGGGCTCGCGTTCCGCAGCATCGCGCTGGCCCTGCTGACCTGCGTGCTCAACCTGGCCTCGGTCGGGGTGGCCTTCGGAGTGCTGACGCTGGTCTTCCAGCACGGCTTCCTGTCGGGTGCCCTCGGCTTCACCTCGCCGGGATTCATCATCGACTGGCTGCCGCTGTTCGTGATGGTGGTGCTGGTCGGGCTCTCGATGGACTACCACGTCTTCGTGCTCAGCCGGGTGCGTGAGCACGTCCGGGCCGGACTGCCGCCGCGGCTCGCGGTGCAGCGGGGCATCGCCGACACCTCGGGCGTGGTGACCAGTGCGGCAGCGGTGATGGTCTCGGTCTTCGCGATCTTCGCAACGCTGAGCATGCTGGAGATGAAGACCCTGGGCGTCGGCCTGGCGGTCGCGATCTTCCTCGACGCCACGCTGGTGCGTCAGGTGCTGCTCCCCGCGGCGCTGGTGATGCTGGGGGAGAAGGCCTGGTGGCCGGGCAAGGTCGCGGCGCCGCTCGGCTCCCGGGTCGAGGAGCCGGTCCTGGTGGCCACGGAGGCCTGAGGAGCAGCTCCGGCTCAGAGATCCTGCACGATGCGCGGGTTGGCCCCTGGCTTCAGCCAGTGGGCCAACCAGTGCATCGATCGCGGGTTGCCGACCTGGGTGCAGCCCTCGGTCGGCGACCACGGCTGTCCCGGCTTCGAGGTGTGGTAGAAGATCCCGCTGCCCTTGCCGGGCACGGGTGCCGGGCCCCGGCCGGGCGTGACGCGGGAGTTGTTGTAGCTGGTCCACCAGCCCCACCGCATCGAGGGCCGATCGCCACTCGTCACCCCCGGTACCTCGATCCAGGTGTTGTAGCTCGGTCCGGCGGCCGAGGAGACGATGGAGGTCGGGTTGCGTTTGCGCCACGGCATGGCGCCGGGACGGGTGCTGGTGGAGAAGGTGATGGCGATCTTGAGCACGCCGACGGGGGAGCGCATGTCGCCCTCGTGGGTCTTTCCCCAGCCGCGGACGCCGATGGTGGAGCGGAACTGGCGCAGCAGCGTCCACGCGCCCGCTCGCTTCTCCCACGCCTGGGTGACGGTGCAGTAGACCTCGTGGCACCAGCGCCGCGAGGAGATCGTACGGACCACCTGGGTGGTGCTCGCCGGCACGATCTCGGCGAACGCGGGGCGCTGCGGATGGGCCAGCGGCGCCGGCGCCGCCGACGCCGAGGGCCCGAGCAGGGCGATGAGCGAGGTGAGGGCGATGGCCACGAGCCCGAGGCGTCTCATGCCTGGCATCGTGCCACGCGGGTCGCCGGATCGTGCCGCGCACGATTCGGTCCTGCGCGCGTGCGCTGTTAATCTTCTCCGGTTGCCGTCTAACGGCCGCGGATAGTAGTGCCCCGGTGAACAGGCCCGGGCGCGCCGCGCAACAAGTCGAGAGGAGCCCCGTATGTCGATCGGTACCGACGCGGAGACCAAGAAGAAGATCATCGCTGAGTACGGCAAGTCTGAGGGTGACACCGGTTCGCCGGAGGTCCAGATCGCGCTGCTCTCGCACCGCATCAGCCACCTCACCGAGCACCTCAAGCAGCACAAGCACGACCACCACAGCCGTCGTGGTCTGCTGCTGCTCGTCGGCCAGCGCCGTCGTCTGCTCAACTACCTGCAGAAGACCGAGATCGAGCGCTACCGTTCGATCGTCGAGCGTCTCGGCCTGCGCCGTTGATCTCTGCTTGATCATCAAGCGTCCGAACAGGCGGTTCCCCTCGGGGAGCCGCCTGTTCTGTTTTTGTCGGCGCGAATCGGTAGGCTGGGGCCGTACACGCAAAGTCCATTTCCCGGGGGCGAGACGCCCCTGAACGTATGACAAGAGAAAATCCTGTGACTGAACCCGTCATCTCCGCGGTCGAGACCGTTCTCGACAACGGCAAGTTCGGCAAGCGCACGGTCAAGTTCGAGACCGGCCTCCTCGCTCGCCAGGCCGCCGGCTCCGTGACCGCCTACCTGGACGACGACACCATGCTGCTGTCGGCCACCACCGTCTCGAAGCAGCCGAAGGACCACTTCGACTTCTTCCCCCTGACCATCGACGTCGAGGAGCGGATGTACGCCGCGGGCAAGATCCCCGGCTCGTTCTTCCGCTCCGAGGGTCGCCCCGGTGAGGACGCGATCCTCGCCTGCCGCCTCATCGACCGCCCGCTGCGCCCGACCTTCAAGAAGGGTCTGCGCAACGAGGTCCAGGTCGTCATCACCGTGATGGCCCTCAACCCCGACGCCCCCTACGACGTGCTGGCGATCAACGCCGCGTCGATGTCGACCCAGCTGTCCGGCCTGCCGTTCTCCGGCCCGGTCGGCGGCGTGCGCGTCGCCCTGATCGACGGCCAGTGGGTCGCCTTCCCGTCCCACAGCCAGCTCGAGAACGCCGTCTTCGACATGGTCGTCGCCGGCCGCGTCACCGAGACCGGCGACGTCGCCGTCATGATGGTCGAGGCCGAGGCCACCGAGCAGGTCTTCGACCTCATCGCCGGTGGCGCCCAGGCGCCGACCGAGCCGGTCGTCGCCAGCGGCCTCGACGCCGCCAAGCCGTTCATCAAGCAGCTCGTCGAGGCCCAGGCCGAGCTCGCCAAGCAGGCCGCCAAGCCGGTCGCCGAGTACCCGATCTTCCTGGACTACCAGGACGACGTGTACGACGCGGTCGAGGGTGCTGTCGGCGCCGACGTCGCCGCCGCGCTGCAGATCGGCCCGAAGCAGGAGCGCGAGGCCAAGCTCGACGAGATCAAGGCCGCCCTGCTCGACCGGATCGGCGCCCAGTTCGAGGGCCGCGAGGGCGAGATCGGCGCTGCCTACCGCAGCGTCAACAAGAAGCTCGTGCGCGAGCGCGTGCTGCGCGACAAGGTCCGCATCGACGGCCGAGGCCTGGCCGACATCCGTCCGCTGCACGCCGAGGTCGAGATCCTCCCGCGCGTCCACGGATCGGCGCTGTTCGAGCGTGGCGAGACCCAGATCCTGGGTGTCACCACGCTCGACATGCTCAAGATGGAGCAGCAGCTCGACACGCTGTCGCCGGAGAAGAACCGGCGCTACATGCACAAGTACATCTTCCCGCCGTTCTCGACCGGCGAGACCGGCCGTGTCGGCTCCCCGAAGCGTCGCGAGGTCGGCCACGGCGCGCTCGCGCGTCGCGCCCTCCTCCCGGTCCTGCCCTCGCGCGAGGAATTCCCCTACGCGATCCGCCAGCTCTCCGAGGCGATGGGCTCCAACGGCTCCACCTCGATGGGCTCGGTCTGCGCCTCGACACTGTCGCTGCTCCAGGCCGGCGTCCCGCTGAAGGCTCCGGTCGCCGGCATCGCGATGGGTCTGATCTCGGGTGAGGTCGACGGCAAGACCGAGTACGTCGCGCTGACCGACATCCTCGGCGCCGAGGACGCGTACGGCGACATGGACTTCAAGGTCGCCGGCACGCCGGAGTTCGTCACCGCGCTCCAGCTCGACACCAAGCTCGACGGCATCCCGGCCGAGGTCCTCGCTGCGGCCCTCAACCAGGCCAAGGACGCCCGTACGGCCATCCTCAGCGTGATGAACGAGGCCATCTCGGTCCCGGAGGAGATGTCGGTCCACGCGCCGCGCATCATCACCGTCAAGGTCCCGGTCGACAAGATCGGCGAGGTCATCGGCCCGAAGGGCAAGGTGATCAACCAGATCCAGGACGACACCGGCGCGACCCTCTCCATCGAGGACGACGGCACCGTCTACATCGGCGCGACCAACGGCGAGGCCGCAGAAGCAGCTCGGGCCGCCGTGAACGCGATCGCCAACCCGACGATGCCCGAGGTCGGCGAGCGCTACCTCGGCACCGTCGTGAAGACGACCAACTTCGGCGCCTTCGTCTCCCTGCTCCCGGGCAAGGACGGCCTGCTTCACATCACGAAGCTCAAGGCGCTCAACGACGGCAAGCGGATCGAGTCCGTCGAGGACGTCGTCGAGGTCGGCCAGAAGATCCAGGTCGAGATCGTCGAGATCGACGACCGCGGCAAGCTCTCGCTGGCTCCGGTCGTCGAGGACGCCGAGGGTGCTTCGGGCGCGGAGTCTGAGGGCTCGAGCGAGGAGTGACCTCCCACGACAGCAGCACCCGGACGGCCGGTCGGCAGGAAACTGCCGGCCGGCCGTCCGGCTCTGCCGCCCCGCTGCCCGATCTGACCCGCTCGGGTGCCGCCCAGCCGGCCGGCACCACCTGGGAGCTCGAGCCGGGTGTGCATCGCACGGTCCTGGCCAGCGGCCTGCGGATCGTCACCGAGGAGATGCCGACCGTCCGTTCGGCGGCCGTCGGCGTCTGGGTCGGCACCGGTTCGCGCGACGAGACGACCGCGCCCGGCGTGCCGACCACGCACGGCTGCTCGCACTTCCTGGAGCACCTGCTCTTCAAGGGCACCCCGGAGCGCACCGCACTCGACATCTCGGTGGCGCTCGACGCCGTCGGCGGTGAGTTCAACGCCTTCACCGCCAAGGAGTACACCTGCTTCCACGCGCGGGTCCTCGACGAGGACCTGCCGCTGGCGGTGGACATCATCGGCGACATGATCACCTCCTCGCTGATCAGCGATGACGACGTCGAGGCGGAGCGTGACGTGATCCTCGACGAGATCGCGATGCACGACGACGACCCCGACGACGTGGTCCACAACCTGTTCGCCGAGCAGACCTGGGGCGCGGACACGCCGCTGGGCCGGGGGATCGCCGGCACGGTCGAGTCGATCGAGGGGATGACCCGCGACCAGATCGTCGCCTTCTACCGGGAGCACTACCGCCCCGAGAACGTCGTCATCTCGGCGGCGGGCAACCTCTCGCACCGCGCCGTCGTCGAGCTGGTCGAGCGGTTCTTCGCGCGCAGCGGCTTCCTCGACGGCGCCGCCGCCCCGATCCCGCCGCGGTCCGGCTCGCCGCTGGCCGTGCACGGCGGGGAGGTGCGGGTCACCAAGCCGTACGAGCAGGTCAACCTCGTGCTCGGCATGGAGGGCCTGTGGCGCGACGACGAGCGCCGGTTCGCGCTGGGCATCGTCAACGCGGCCCTCGGCGGCGGTACGTCCTCACGGCTCTTCCAGGAGGTGCGCGAGCACCGCGGCCTGGCCTACTCGGTCTACTCCTTCGCCGGGGCGCACGCCGAGAGCGGCGTCGTGGGCGTGGGCGTCGGCTGTCTGCCCAGCAAGGTCGACCAGGTGCTCGAGGTGGTCCGCGCCGAGCTGCGCAGCGTCGCGTCCGACGGTGTCACTCCCGAGGAGCTCGCTCGTGGCAAGGGCCAGCTCCGGGGCGGGCTCGTGCTCGGCCTCGAGGACCCGGCCTCGCGGATGTCGCGGCTCGGCAAGGCCGAGCTGGTGCACGACTCGCTGCTCACCATCGACCAGGTCCTGGACCGGATCGCCGGTGTGACGGTGGAGGAGTGCCAGGCCGTCGCGGAGCTGTTCGCACGCCCGGAGATCCTGGCGATCGTCGGCCCGCAGTAGGTCGAGAGGTCACTTCTTGCAGGTCGAGTGTCCGGTACGCCGGACACTCACCCGTCGAGAAGTGACCTCTCGACGGGTGATTCGCTCGATCAGCGCTTGCCGATGATGCCGACGGCAGCCGGCTGCTGCGAGTCGATGATCGAGACCCGGAAGCCGGCCGCGACCAGCTGCTTGGAGGTCTTCTCGATCATCTCGGGGACCTGGTCGCGGCGGGTCGCCTCGAAGAAGATGAAGACGCTGCCGCCGGGCAGGATGCGCTCGTGCAGCAGGGCGAGCTCGGCACTCGCGTCACGCACCCAGAACAGGTTGACGTTGAACGCGAAGACCTTGTGCAGCCGCTTCACCGGCACGCGCAGGGTCGCCAGATCGATCTGACGCACCGTCAGGCGACCCGCGTCGATGTACTTGGCGCACCGCCGCTTCGTACGGTCGACGCCCGACTCCGAGCGGTCGATCGCGAACAGCTTGCCGGTCACGAGGCGGCTGCAGATCAGCTCCGCGCCGGCACCCGGACCACACCCGATCTCGAGGATGTGGTCGCTGGGCTGGATGTCCATGAAATCCACCGCCCAGCGGATCCGCGCCGGAATCGTCTGCACCACCATGGGGGCAAGCCTGCCAGATCCACGCGAGTGATGCGCGCACCGGTCCTTGATCAGGACGGCTGAGCAGCCCGGTAGGTTAGGCGGGTGATCAAGGTGGGCGTGCTGGGCGCACGGGGCAAGGTCGGTTCGGAGATCTGCACGGCGGTCGACGCCGCCGAGGATCTGACGCTCGTCGCGGGCATCGACGCGGGCGACCCGATCTCCGGTCTCTCCGAGGCAGGGGCCCAGGTCGTCGTCGACTTCACCCACCCCGACGTGGTGATGGCCAACCTGGAGTACTGCATCAAGAACGGCATCCATGCCGTCGTCGGTACGACCGGCTTCACCGACGACCGTCTCGACGCGCTGCGCGGCTGGCTGGCCGAGGCGCCCGGCGTGGGCGTCCTGATCGCCCCCAACTTCTCCATCGGCGCGATCCTGATGATGCGCTTCGCCGCGATCGCCGCGCCGTTCTACGAGTCGGTCGAGGTGCTGGAGCTGCACCACCCGACGAAGGCCGACGCGCCCTCGGGCACGGCGCGGCGTACGGCCGAGCTCATCGCCGCCGCCCGTCGCGACGCCGGAGTCGGCCCGGTGCCGGACGCCACCAGCGACGGCGCCAGCCTCCAGGGCGCCCGCGGCGCGGTCGTGGACGGCATCCACGTCCACGGTCTGCGGATCCGGGGCATGATCGCCCACCAGGAGGTCGTCCTCGGCGGGCCGGGGGAGACCCTCACCATCCGGCACGACTCGATGGACCGGGCCTCGTTCGTCCCGGGCGTGCTGACCGGCGTCCGGGCCATCGGGGAGCACACCGGCCTCACGGTCGGCCTCGAGCACTTCCTCAACCTGGACTGAGGTCGCAGACGACAGAAGCCCCGGCCGAGCGGCCGGGGCTTCTGCGCGATGTCGGATCAGCGGTACGTGTCGGGGAGCTCCTCGCCGAGGCGGCGCTGCGGGCGCGGCTGGCGGATCCAGCGCAGCTGCAGCGCGCGGGCGAGCAGGTACCAGGTCAGGCCGCGGGTGCTCTGGCCCGGGAAGCGCTTGGCCAGCTGACGGCGCATCTGCACGGTGAGCAGCAGCAGGTTGATCGCGACCACCACGATGTAGACGGTGGTGAAGTTGCTGAGGGCGCGAGCCATGCTGGTCGAGGAGACGAAGCCGCCGACCAGGGTCAGGATCACGACCGGGAGCGCCCACTCGGAGAAGGTGATCTTCACGTCGACGAAGTCACGCACGAAGCGCCGCACCGGGCCCTTGTCGCGGGCCGGCAGGTAACGGTCGTCGCCGGTCTTCAGCGCGGTGCGCATCCGCTCCATGTTCTGCGCCCGGCCCGCGCGGTCGACCGCGCCGCCCTTGCTGCCGCTCGCGGACGCCTTGGCGCGGGCCTTGGCCGCGGCCTCGGCCTCCTTGCGCGACGGCGTCGGGCGACCCTTGCCGCCGGGCTGGGGGTCGGCGGAGACGGTGTCGGCGGGGGACTCGGCGGCGGACTTGCGACGGAACACGGAGGTGCCTTCTGGTACGGGACGGTTTCGCGGAGCAGCCTACCGGCGTACGGCGGGGATCCGTTGGTCGCGGCTTGCGTTCCGCAATAGGGTGAACTCACCCCGGGTCACCGGGTCCAGATCCCGCAGAGAGGCAGTCGTCGTCCCATGAGTCTGATGAAGCGCATGAGCCTGATCTTCAAGGCGAAGGCGAACAAGGCCCTCGACAAGGCCGAGGACCCGCGCGAGGTCCTGGACTACAGCTACCAGAAGCAGCTCGAGCTGCTCACCAACGTGCGCAAGGGCGTCGCCGACGTCGCGACCAGCCGCAAGCGTGTCGAGCTGCAGATCAACCAGCTGCAGCAGCAGTCCGACAAGCTCCAGGGGCAG
Source organism: Nocardioides sp. JCM 18998 (assembly GCF_055391535.1). NCBI lineage: Bacteria > Bacillati > Actinomycetota > Actinomycetes > Propionibacteriales > Nocardioidaceae > Nocardioides > Nocardioides sp. JCM 18998. The sequence goes on along the minus strand of NZ_AP043886.1, from coordinate 115,654 downwards.
GCGCAGCAGGCGATCAACGTCAACCGCGAGGACCTCGCGCGCGAGGCGCTGACCCGCAAGTCCGGCCTCGCCCAGCAGATCACGGACCTCCAGACCCAGCACGCCAACCTTCAGGGGGAGGAGGAGAAGCTGATCCTCGCCCAGCAGCGGCTGCAGGCCAAGGTCGAGGCCTTCCGCACCAAGAAGGAGACCATCAAGGCCACCTACACGGCCGCCGAGGCGCAGACCAAGATCAACAGCGCCGTCGCCGGCATCGGCGAGGAGATGGGTGACATCGGGCTGGCCATGCAGCGTGCCGAGGACAAGACCGCGGAGATGCAGGCCCGCGCCGGCGCCGTCGACGAGCTCCTCGCCTCGGGTGCGCTCGACGACCTCACCGCTGCTCCGGGTGACGACATCGCCCGCCAGCTCGACGCCCTGAGCAGCCAGTCCGACGTCGAGGCCGAGCTCGCCAAGCTCAAGGGCCTCGACGCCCCCGCCGCACCGCAGGCGATCTCGCAGGGCGAGGGCGCCACGGCCGCGCCGATCGACGTCACCGCGACCGAGACCAAGCCGGAGGCGCAGCAGTGATCGTCCGGATCCTGGCCGAGGGTCAGTACGACGTCTCCGACGCCGCGATCGATCAGCTCAACGAGCTCGACGCCGCGGTGGAGGCCGCTGTGGCCGCGGACGACGAGGGTGCCTTCCGGGTGGCCCTTGCCGCGCTGCTCGACGGGGTGCGCACCGTCGGCGCCCCGCACGCGGACGACGACATCGCCGAGTCCGACCTGATCCTGCCGCCGGGCGACGCGACGATGGACGAGGTCCGAGAGATGCTCGCCGACGACGGGCTGATCCCGGGCTGACATGGCGCGCACTCGCTTCGCACCGGATCGCGGGCTGACCACCCGGATGACCACGGTGATGTTCCTGCTCGGCGCGGTCTTCGTCGCCCTCATCGTCGCCGTGATGTTCCTGCTGCCAGCCCAGTGGGCGCCCATCATCGCCCTCATCGGCCTCGGGGTCGCCTGGTGGCAGTGGTACAACTCCGACACCGTCGCGATGAAGGCGATGCGGGCCCGCGAGGTCGACGCCCACCAGGCACCGGAGCTGTACGGCATGGTCCAGCGGCTCTGCACCCTGGCCGATATGCCGATGCCGCGCATCGGCATCGCCGACACCGACCTGCCGAACGCGTTCGCCACCGGCCGCTCGCCCAGCCGGGCGGTGGTCGTGGTGACCACCGGGATCATGCAGCGGCTCGACGCGGAGGAGCTGGAAGGTGTGCTCGCCCACGAGCTCTCCCACGTCGCCCATCGTGACGTCCTGGTGATGACGGTGGCGTCCAGCGCCGGCATCATCGCCGGGGGCCTGACCCGAGGTGCCCAGTACGGCATGCTCTTCGGGGGTGGCGACCGGCGCGACCGCAACGACAACAACAACGGCGTCCCGGTCTGGCTGCTCGTGCTGGTGCTGTCCCTGGTGGTCTACGCGATCAGCTTCGTGCTGTTGCGGCTGCTGTCGCGCTACCGCGAGCTCGCGGCCGATCGTGCGGGCGCGCAGCTGACCATGAAGCCCCGTGCGCTGGCCAGCGCACTGCAGAAGATCACCGGCGAGATCAACCGGATCCCACAGCAGGACCTGCGCGCCGCCCAGCCCATGAACGCCTTCTTCATCGCCCCGGCCGCCGCCGGCGTCTCGCTGAGCACCCTCACCTCCACCCACCCGTCGCTGGAGCAGCGGCTGGCCCAGCTCGCCCGGATCGAGGCCGAGCTCGGCCGGCCCAACCCCTGACCGGAGCCACCACAGCATGAGCTTCTGGACCACCATCACCGGCCGCAGCAAGCCCAAGCAGGCCAACCTCGACGCCCTCTTCGGCGTGCCGTCGGCGGCGCTGACGCTGCAGAGCGCGCTCGGCTTCGTGCCGACCGGCGACGGCGCGGTCTGCTACCGCGCCGCCGCCGGTGCTGGCTTCGCCGACGCCCAGCAGGACCTGGTCGCGCTGATCGGTCAGGGCGAGGGCGCCCCGAAGGTCACCACCCAGTCCGACGGCTTCGGCTTCACCTGGCTTCTCGTGGACAACGAGCCGCTCGATCCGCAGAACCCCGACCTGACCGGTCTCTGCACCGACCTGCACGCGGTGAACACCACCCTGGAGATGGACGGGTTCGGCCCCGGCCTGCTGTGCTCGCTGATCCCGTTCCAGGACTCGGCGGGCCGCCGGGTCGCCCTGGTCTACCTCTACAAGCAGGGCACGTTCTACCCGTTCGCGCCGACAGGGGCGGACAAGCGCGACAACCTGCTCGAGATCCAGGTCCGCGACACCCTCCAGCACGAGCTCCGGCTCGAGGACGATCTGGGTCGTTGGATGGCGCTCTGGGGGGCTCCGGGACTGTGATCCCGCCCCGACCCGGGCCGTTGGTCCTGGTCAGGAAGCCGTCAGGAAGCGTCGATCTCGGAAACTCAGCCTTGTCTTTGCATCGCTCACGGCTTTCTTTCAGGCAGTCCCGAAAGGCTCCTCACGTCCGAACGAACGTGAAGAGGTGGCAGTGCAGTGAAGCGCAGGTTGCTGGGGCTGAAGAAGCGGCCCGGGAAGCGGGGCTTGGCGATCCTGATCGCCGTCCTGGTGGTGATCGGCGGCAGCGGCGCCTGGCTGCTGACCCGTAGCGACGACGCCGGAACGGCCACGCCGCTCACGGCCCAGGCCAGCTCCGGCACCGTCAAGCAGACGGTGAGCGCTTCCGGGACGCTCGAGCCTGCCAAGACCGCCGACCTGGACTTCGCCGTCGCCGGCACCGTCACGAAGGTGTACGTCAAGGCCGGCGACACGGTGACCAAGGGCCAGGCGATCGCCGCCGTGGACAACAGTGCGCTGCTCGCCTCCCGCGACGCCGCCGAGGCGTCGTACGACGCCGCGGTGACGCAGCACTCGACCGATGTCTCGGCGGGCGCCTCCGACGTCCAGCTCGCGGCCGACTCGACCGCCGTGCTGTCTGCCAAGTCGCAGCTCGCCTCCGCGGTGCAGGACGTCAAGGACGCCGTGCTCCGCTCCACCATCGCGGGCACGGTCTCCACGATCGACCTCGCCGTGGGCGACATCGTCAGCGGCTCCGGATCCAACTCCGGATCCAACTCCGCATCCAGCGGCACCGGCCTGTCCAACGCGGCGAGCACGAGCACCACGAGCTCCAGCGCGGTGACGGTCAACTCCACCAACAAGTTCGTCGTCTCGGCGACCGTCTCGGCCGACGACGCCGCGAAGGTGAAGAAGGGCATGCAGGCCCAGATCACCCTGACCGGCGCCAGCGACGCGATCTACGGCACCGTCTCTTCGGTCGGCTTGGTCGCGGAGACCAGCAGCAGCGGTGCGGCGGCCTTCCCGGTCGACATCGCCGTCACCGGCGCGCAGAAGAACGTCTACGCCGGCACCAGCGCCACCGCCTCCATCACGGTCAAGCAGACCGCGAACGTGCTCACGGTCAACAGCCGGGCGATCCAGACGGACTCCGCGAGCAACGCGACCTACGTGATGAAGATGGTCGACGGCAAGGCCGTGAAGACCACCGTCAAGGTGGGCACCGTCTACGGCACGACCACCGAGATCACCTCGGGTCTCGCCGACGGCGACACCGTCCAGATCCCGGGCGCCACCATCCCGTCCGGCTCCGGCAGCACGGGGAACCGCAACGGCAGCGGTGGCGGGAACTTCCCGAGCGGCGGCCAGATGCCAGACTTCAGCAACTTCGGCGGCGGCAGCGGCGGCTTCCCCGGTGGTGGCCAGTGACCGGCCCCACGACCACCGACCTCACGACCGCGGACAGCGCGGAGGCCGTGGTCGATCTCGCCGGCATCCGCAAGACCTACCGCAGCGGGAGCATCGAGTTCGAGGCCCTGCGCGGCATCGACATCCGGATCAACCAGGGCGAGTACGTCGCCGTGATCGGCCCGTCCGGGTCGGGCAAGTCCACGCTGATGAACATCCTCGGCTGCCTCGACATCCCCACCGAGGGGACCTACCACCTCGGCGGCGAGGACGTCTCGACGATGTCCGAGGCCCAGCTTGCGCACGTACGCAACCGCCGGATCGGCTTCGTCTTCCAGCAGTTCCACCTGCTGACCTCGCTGCCCGCATGGCGCAACGTGGAGCTGCCGCTCATCTACGCCGGCGTCGGCCGGGCCGAGCGCCGTGCCCGGGCCGTACGCGCCCTGGAGCGGGTGGGGCTCGGCGACCGCGTCGAGAACCGTCCCGGTGAGCTCTCCGGCGGCCAGCAGCAGCGCGTCGCGGTGGCGCGTGCCCTGGTCACCGAGCCGGACATGATCCTGGCCGACGAGCCGACCGGAAACCTCGACTCGGCCTCGACGGAGGCCGTGCTCGGCCTGCTCGACGAGCTGCACGAGGCCGGTCGCACCATCGTGCTCATCACCCACGAGCACGAGGTCGCCGCCCGCGCGGAGCGCAACCTGGTCATCCGCGACGGCGAGATCACCGCTGACGCCCTCGTTGCGGTGGGAGGTGCGGCGGTATGAACTGGCTCGAGACCTTCCGGGCCGGCGGGGACGCGATCCGCGCCCACCGGCTGCGCAGCATCCTGACGATGCTCGGCATCGTCATCGGCATCTCCTCGGTGATCCTCACCGTAGGCCTGGGTCAGGGCGCCCAGGATCAGGTGAAGAGCCAGATCAGCGCGCTCGGCTCGAATCTGCTGATCGTCTCGCCGGGCTCGTCGACCAGCTCGACCGGCGTGCGCGGCGGCTTCGGCTCGGCGTCCACGCTGACCCTGCAGGACGCCGAGGCGATCGGTGACGCGACGGCTGCGCCGGACGTCAAGCAGGTCGCCGCCCAGACCTCGACCAACGCCTCGCTGGTCAACGGCACCACCAACTGGACGACCTCGGTCGTCGGCACCACGACCACCTGGCCGGAGGTGCGCAAGCGGACCCTGTCCACCGGCCGGTTCTTCACCGAGTCCGAGGTGACGAGCGCCGCGCACGTGGTCGTGCTCGGCTCCGAGACCGCCAGCGAGCTCTTCGCCGGCCCGGTCAGCCCGGTCGGTCAGAGCGTGACCGTGGACGGCACCCAGCTCACCGTGATCGGCGTGCTGGCCGCGAGCGGCGCCTCGTCGAACGGCAGCGACGAGGACGACCAGGCGATCACGCCGATGACCACGGCCAAGCAGCTCTCCGGGTCGACGAACGCCTCGGTCTCCACCATCTACGTCGAGGCGAAGAGCGAGAAGTCGCTCTCCGCGGCCTACCAGGAGATCACCGCTCTGCTGACCAACCTGCACGGCGTCACCTCCGCCGAGGCCGACTTCTCGATCTCGAGTCAGGAGTCTCTGGTCGCGACGGCCAACTCGACGAACAAGACCATGACGGTGCTGCTGGCCGGCATCGCCGCCATCTCGCTGCTCGTCGGCGGCATCGGCGTCATGAACATCATGCTGGTCTCGGTCACCGAGCGGATCCGCGAGATCGGTCTGCGCAAGGCGCTCGGCGCGGCCCCGAAGGTGATCCGCCGCCAGTTCCTGGTGGAGGCCTCGTTGCTCGGCCTGGCCGGAGGCGTGGTCGGCGTGCTGATCGCCGTGGTCGGCGCCCAGGTGCTGCCCTCGATGATCGACCAGCCCGTGTCGCTCTCCCTGCTGGCCACCTCCGGCGCCCTCGTCACGTCCTTCGTCCTCGGCATCGGCTTCGGCGTCTACCCCGCCAGCCGCGCCGCCCGTCTCACCCCCATCGACGCTCTGCGTTCGGAGTAAGGAACCACCATGAAGCTTCGCCACCCCGTCATCAACAGGGCCATCACCGGCGCCGCCGCCACGACGGCCGCCATCGCCCTGCTCTCGCTCTCCGCGTGCGGTTCCTCCGGCTCCGACAACGCCGCGAGCTCGGACCAGCCGACGTCCGCAGCCAGCGCCGACAGCGGCAGCCAGAACGGGCAGACCGGCAGCACCCAGGGCCGGATGCCCGGCACCACCGGCAAGATCGCCGCCAAGCAGGGCAGCACCCTGCAGGTCCAGAACGCCACCGACGGTCAGGTAGCGGTGACCTACACCGCCAAGACCGCCGTCAGCGCTCAGGTCGCCGCCGCGCTCAAGGACATCAAGGTCGGCAGCTGCGTCAGCGTCACGCCGGCCAGCTCCGGCTCCGCCTCCTCCGGCGACACCGGCACCCAGACCGCCATCACCGCCGGCACGGTCCGGATCACCCAGCCGGTCGACGGCGAATGCACCGCCGGCTTCGGCGGCGGCTCGGGTGGCGGCTTCCCGGGCGGCGCGCCCAGCGGCATGCCGACCAGCATGCCGACCGACTTCGCCGGTCCCGGTGGCCAGGGTGGCGGCCAGGGCGGCGACATGCCGAGCGGTGCCCCCAGCGGGTTCGGCGGTCGTGGCGGCGGCTTCGGTGCCAACGGCTCGGTGACAGCGGTCAACGGCAACAGCTTCACCGTGAAGTCCAGCTTCCCGGGCGGCGACAGCAGCACGACCAGCACGACCAGCACGGTCACGGTCGACGCCTCGACCACGTACACCACCACGAAGTCGTCGGACAGCTCGGCGCTCAAGGTCGGCCAGTGCGTGGTCGCCACCGGCCAGACCGACGACACCGGTGCGGTCGCTGCCACCCGGCTGATCGTGAGCGCCCCGGTCGACGGCGAGTGCAGCAGCGGGTTCGGCTCCGGCCGTCCCGGCAGCAGCGGTCAGGGCGGCGCGGCGTGAACCAGCCCACCGCCCCCAGCCCCGGCCCCAGCCGCTGGCGTGCTCGCGTCGTCCGGGTCGGCGCCGGCATCGCGGTCGTCGCGGTGGTCGTCGGAGGCGGCGCCGCGGCGTACGCCGCGCACAGCAACGCGCCCGACCAGTACCGCACCGCACGCGCCACGCTCGGCGATGTCGAGCAGGTCCTCGCGCTCTCCGGCACCGTCGACCCCTCCGGCCGCTCGGACCTCTCGTTCGGCGCCTCCGGAACGGTCGCCAAGCTCACCGTCGGGGTGGGGGACAAGGTCACGCGCGGCCAGCTCCTGGCCACCCTCGACACCACCGCGCTGAAGGCTGCCGTGACGCAGGCCAACGCCGAGCTCGCCGCCGCGCGGGCCCAGCTCGCCAAGGACGAGGACGCCCAGACGAGCACGGTCACCAGTGCGACCAGCAGCTCCACCACGTCGAGCAGCGAGTCGACCAAGACGACGGGCGAGGCGCCGACAGCCGGCTCGAACAGCACGAACAGCACCTCGGGGAAGGGCACGGCCTCGACCGGCTCCTCGTCGACCGGTGCGCCCTCGACCGGTGCGCCCTCGACCGGTGCGTCGGCCGCGACGAGCAAGGCCCTGGCGCAGCTCGCCGCCCAGCAGCACGCGGTCGAGGTCGCCCAGAAGGCCGTCGACACGGCGATCACCGCCTCCCAGGAGGCGCTGAAGCAGGAGCAGTCGGCCTGCGCCACCGACGCGACCTCGGCCTCGGCGGACCCGTCCGCCGCCGCCAGCGCGGCGGCTGACACGTCCGGCACGGACGCTTGCCAGGCCGCGATCGAGGCGGTCCAGGCCGCCCAGCAGGCCGTCGCCGACGCCGAGTACTCCGGCTCCGGCAACCTCAAGGACGCCCTCGCTGCGCTCTCGACGACGCTCACCAACGCCGCCAAGGCCGCCACCGCGCCCGCCGCGACCGGCTCGGCGCCGAGCACCGGAAGCACGAGTGCCGGCAGCACCAAGACCGGCAGCACCAAGACCGGAAGCACGAAGACCGGTCAGCAGGCGACGCCGAGCACGAGCTCCCAGAGCAGCACCCAGAGCAGCACCCAGAGCAGCACCCAGAGCACGGGTTCCTCGAGCACCGGCTCGTCATCTCAGGGCTCGTCGTCCCCGGGCTCGTCGTCCCAGGGCTCGTCGTCCCAGTCGATGGGCGGCAGCCAGACCGTGACCGCCGCGACCCTCGCCAAGGACCAGGCCTCGATCGACTCCGCCCGCGCCACCCTGATCAAGGCGAGCCAGTCCCTGTCGGGGGCCACCATCAAGGCGCCGTCGAGCGGCACCGTCGCCCAGGTCTCGGTGACGAAGGGCGGCTCGGCGAGCGCCGGCAGCGCCGCCGTCGTCGTGATAGCGCCCGGAACCACCGCGGTCGAGCTGAGCGTGAGCAGCACCCAGGTCGCCGAGCTCAAGGTCGGCCAGAAGGCCCAGGTCACCCCGGCCGGCGCGGACCAGGCCTACGCCGGCACCGTCACCCGGATCAGCCGGATCCCCACGACGAGCTCCTCCGGGACCTCGACGTACCCGGTGACGGTCACCCTCGACCAGAAGGGGCTCAGCGTCCTCGCCGGGTCCACCGCGGCCGTCGACATCACCCTCGGCTCGGCCAGCGACGTCCTGACCGTGCCCACCTCGGCGGTGAGCAATGGCGCTGTCCAGGTCTACGCCGACGGCGAGGTCAGCCGGGTCCGCGTCACCACCGGCCTGGTCGGGCGCGCCCGTACGGTCATCACCGACGGGCTCAAGGCGGGCCAGGAGGTCGTCCTCGCCGACATGTCCACCGACCTGCCGACGAGTGACTCGAGCAGCACCACCCGCAGCGGGTTCAGCGGTGGCGGCTTCAGCGGCGGCGGTGCCTTCCCGGCGGGCGGGGCCCGAGCATTCGGGGGCTGAGCACAACGGACGGCGGGGCGACACACAGGTTTTGCATAGGAGAGTACGGAAGCCTGGCCCCATGACCGCTGCAGTCTCTGAGCTGACTCGACCGGACGGATCGCCGTTGCGTGTGCTCGTCGTCGACGACGAGGTCAACATCGCGGAGCTGATCACGATGGCGCTGCGCTACGAGGGTTTCGACGTGCGCTCCTCGCAGACCGGCGCCGAGGCGGTGCAGACGGCCCGGACCTTCGAGCCCGACGCGATCGTGCTGGACATCATGCTGCCCGACATCGACGGGCTCGAGGTGATGCGCCGGGTGCGCCGCGAGGACCCGGAGGTTCCGGTCGTCTTCCTCACCGCCCGCGACGCGGTCGAGGATCGGATCGCCGGCCTCACCGCCGGCGGCGACGACTACGTCACCAAGCCGTTCTCGCTGGAGGAGGTCGTGGCCCGGCTGCGCGCGCTGATGCGCCGCGCCGGCGCCCGCCGTACGGAGGCCCGCCCGGTCCTGACCGTCGGCGACCTGGAGCTCGACGAGGACAGCCGCGAGGTCTTCCGGGGCGGTGACGAGATCAACCTGACCGCCACCGAGTTCGAGCTGTTGCGCTACCTCATGCGCAACCAGCGCCGGGTGATGAGCAAGGCGCAGATCCTGGACCGGGTGTGGAACTACGACTTCGGCGGTCAGGCCAACGTCGTCGAGCTCTACATCTCCTACCTGCGCAAGAAGATCGACGCCGGCCGCACGCCGATGATCCACACCATGCGCGGTGCCGGCTACGTCCTCAAGCCGGCTCCCGCCGACGGGGCCTGACGCGCAAGACTGCCCTGTGTCCACGCTCCGACCCGTCGCCACGCCTGCGCGCGGCTGGGTCTCCCTCACCTCGCGGCTCGTCGTCACCGCTGTCACGCTCGTGGCGCTCGTCTGCCTGCTCAGCGGCACCCTCACGGTCGTCGCGATGCGCGCGTTCCTGACCGACCGGCTCGACGACGACGTCCGCGCGCTGCCGACCAGCATCAGCGCCCCCGACACGCACAACCGCGGGCCGGGCACGCTGCTCACCCTGATCCCGCTGGCACCGTCGGCGCCCGCCGACGGTGGTGTGCTGACCGAGGAGTCCGGGCAGTTCCGAGGCCTCGCCGACAGTGCCGTCGACGCACTGCTCACCGTGCCCCGCGACGGCGCCGTCCACACCCTGCGACTGCCGGGGTTCGGCAGCTACCGGGTGATCGCCCAGCGCGGTACGGACGGCGCGCGCGGCTCCGACGGCCAGAGCGACAACGTCGTGATGGTGACAGGGCTGCCGACCGCCGACGTCGACTCGACGATGCACAACCTGGTCGGGTGGGGCGCCCTGATCACCCTGCTCGGCGTCGCCGTCGCCGCCGCGATCGGGGTGGTCGTGGTCCGGCGCCAGCTGCGCCCGCTGCGCGAGGTCGCCGGCACGGCCCACGCCGTCGCGGCCCTGCCGCTGGCCTCGGGCGCCATCGAGATGACCGTACGGGTTCCGGCGCGTCTCACCGACGAGGAGACCGAGGTCGGGCAGGTCGGCGCCGCGCTCAACACCTTGATCCAGCACGTCGAGGAGTCGCTGCGCGCGCGTCACCGCAGCGAGCAGCAGGTCCGCCAGTTCGTCGCGGACGCCTCGCACGAGCTGCGCACCCCGCTGACCACGATCCGCGGCTACACCGAGCTCGCCGCCGGCCGGCCCGACGACGAGCAGGCCACCAAGACCGCGCTCGCCAAGGTGCAGGAGGAGGCGGGTCGGATGTCCGCGCTGGTCGAGGACCTGCTCCTGCTCGCCCGGCTCGACGCCGGACGCGGGCTCGAGCAGCACCGTGTCGATCTCACCCAGCTGTGCTTCGAGGCGGTCTCCGACGCGCGGGTGGTCGACCCGCAGCACCGCTGGCACCTGGTCCTGCCGACCGGGGGAGACCCCGAGGACCCCGCCCCGGTGCACGTCACCGGCGACCGGCTGCGACTGCACCAGGTGATCACCAACCTGCTCACCAACGCGCGCAAGCACACACCCGCGGGGACGACCGTCACCGTGACGGTGCGGCCCGGCGGCTTCAGCGTCCACGACGACGGCCCGGGCTTCCCTCCTGAGCTGATCGACCACGCCTTCGAGCGCTTCAGCCGTGGCGACCAGTCACGTCACCGCGAGTACCGCGACGGCGGCGCGGGTCTCGGGCTCTCGCTGGTGCAGGCGATCGTCGTCTCGCATGGCGGCACGGTGACGCTGCTGTCGCGTCCGGGCAGCACGACGTTCGGCGTCGCCCTGCCCGGCTGAGGTCACTTGCCGGGCAGGTCCAGCATCCGCTGCAGGGCGAGCTTGGCCTCGGCCTGGGTCTGCGGGTCGACCTCGATCCGGTTGACGACCGTGCCCTCGACCAGCGACTCCAGCGCCCACACCAGGTGGGGCAGGTCGATCCGGTTCATCGTCGAGCAGTAGCAGACGGTGCGGTCGAGGAAGACGATCCGCTTGTCGGGGTGGGCCTTGGCCAGGCGCTGCACCAGGTTGAGCTCGGTGCCGATCGCCCAGGCGGTGCCGGCCGGTGCCTCCTCGATCGTCTTGATGATGAACTCCGTCGAGCCCACCAGGTCGGCCTTGAGCACGACCTCGTGCTGGCACTCGGGGTGCACGATGATGTTGATGCCCGGGATCTCGGCCCGCAGCTCATCGACGGTGTCGGGGGAGAAGCGGCCGTGCACCGAGCAGTGACCCTGCCACAGGATCATGGTGGCGTCCTGGAGCTGCTCGGCGCTGAGGCCGCCGTCGGCCTTGCGCGGGTTCCACACGACGTTCTTCTCCAGCGGGATGCCCAGCTTGAGCACCGCGGTGTTGCGACCGAGGTGCTGATCGGGCAGGAACATCACCTTCGAGCCCCGCTCGAACGCCCACTCGAGCACGCTCTGGGCGTTTGAGGAGGTGCAGACCACGCCGCCATGGCGGCCGCAGAACGCCTTGATGTCGGCGGAGCTGTTCATGTACGTGACCGGCACGACCTGATCCGCGATGCCGGCGGCCTCGAGGGCCGCCCATGCGGCCTCGACCTGCTGGAGGCGGGCCATGTCGGCCATCGAGCAGCCGGCCGCGAGGTCCGGCAGGACGACCTGCTGGGCATCGGTGGTGAGGATGTCAGCGGACTCGGCCATGAAGTGGACGCCGCAGAAGACGATGTACTCGGCGTCGGGGCGCGCCGCGGCGTCCTTCGCGAGCTTGAAGGAGTCGCCGGTCACGTCGGCGAACTGGATGACCTCGTCGCGCTGGTAGTGGTGCCCCAGGACGAAGACCCTCCCGCCCAGCTTCTCCTTGGCGGCGCGGGCGCGTGCCACCAGGTCGGGGTCGGAGGCCGGCGGCAGGTCGCCGGGGCAGTCGACGCCGCGCTCGGAGTCGAGGTCGACGCCACGGCCCAGCGGCAGCAGCGGGAGGTCCACGGTGGTCATGGCGTCATCCTAAATGTCGGCGCCCACACCACTACGGTGTGCCCATGCGCGTGCTCATCGCCCCGGACAAGTACGCCGGCACCCTCACGGCGGCCGAGGCGGCGGAGGCGATCGCCGCCGGGTGGCGCAGCGCGGCCCCCGGCGACATCCTCGACCTCGCGCCGCTCTCCGACGGCGGTCCGGGCTTCGTCGACGCGCTCCATGCGGGGCTCGGCGGCGAGCTGCAGGCCGTCACGGTCCGGGGCCCGCTCGGCGACCCGACCCCGGCGACGGTGCTGGTCGCGGGTCGTACCGCCTATCTGGAGAGCGCCCAGGCCTGCGGCCTGCACCTCACCGGCGGCGTCCGGGGCGAGGAGGCGAGCACGTACGGCGTCGGCGAGCTGCTCCTCGCCGCCCTCGACACCGGCGTCGAGCGGATCGTGATCGGGCTGGGAGGCAGCGGCACCAACGACGGCGGCGCCGGGCTGCTGGCCGCGCTCGGTGCCACCGCGGACGTGCCGCTGGACCGCGGCGCGGAGGGCCTGGCCGGGATCGCGACACTCGAGCTGCCCGACCCGGCGCCGACGGCCGGTGTGGCGATCGTCGCCGCCAGCGACGTCGACAACCCGCTGACCGGTCTCTTCGGCGCGAGCAAGGTCTTCGGCGCCCAGAAGGGGCTGGACGAGGACGCCCAGCAGCGCGCCGACCTGGCCCTGACCCAGCTCGCCGCGCTGGGCGGCCGGGTGCGCGCGCTCGAGCCCGGAGCCGGCGCCGCCGGTGGCCTCGGCTTCGCGCTGTTCCTGCTCGGAGCCACCCGCGAGCCGGGACTCGACGTGGTCGCGAGCGCCACCGGGCTCGCCGAGCGGATCGCCACCGCCGACCTGGTCGTCACCGGCGAGGGGGCCTTCGACGCCTCCAGCCGCGGCGGCAAGGTGCCGGTCGCGCTGGCCGCGATGGCCGCAGAGCGGGCCCGCCCGACCATCGTCCTCGCGGGACGGGTCGGCCTCGGCGCCCGCGAGACGCGGTCTCTCGGGGTGGAGTCCGCCTATGCGGTCGTGGATGCGGCCGGTGAGGAGCGGGCGCTGCGCGAGCCGGCGGCGGCGCTGGCCGAGCTCGGGGCGAGGGTCGCGCGGACCTGGAGTCCGGGCTGATCGCACGAGGGCCGGGAATAACCAGTCGTGTGCGAGACTTGGGCCTGTCGTACGACGCTGATTCTTGACTTTGGAGGTCCTCATGGGCGACGCATGTTGCGGCGGCGGTCACAACCACGGTGCTGAGAGCGCGAGCGCTCCGGCTGCCCCGGTCTCGGTGGCCATCGGCACCCGCACCGACCAGATCAACCTGAGCGACGTTGCCGCCGCCAAGGTGAAGAGCCTGCTGGAGCAGGAGGGTCGCGACGACCTCAACCTGCGCATCTCGGTGCAGCCGGGCGGTTGCTCGGGTCTGCGCTACCAGCTGTTCTTCGACGAGCGGAGCCTCGACGGCGACGTCATCACCGACTTCGACGGCGTCGGTGTCGTCGTGGACCGGATGAGCGTGCCCTACCTCAACGGCGCCACCATCGACTTCGTGGACACGATCGAGAAGCAGGGCTTCACGATCGACAACCCGAACGCGACGGGCTCCTGCGCCTGCGGTGACTCCTTCCACTGATCTGCGGCACCCAGCACGCTCGCTGCGTAGTCGGCCGCCCGGCGGCCGCTCCGCTTCAAGGCCGCCTTCGGGTCTCCGCCTTGCGATCGCGTGCATGGGAGATCGCAGGTAGGCAGCAACGAGAAAGCCCCCGCCAACGGCGGGGGCTTTCTCGCGTGGCGGGGCTCAGCCCTGCTTGAGGGTGTAGGCGTTGTCGATGTCGGCGAACGCCTGCGAGGCCTTCGTCAGGTAGGTCGACATCTCCTCCAGCAGGCCGACGCTGTTCTTGTTCGCGGTCGTCCACTGGTCGTAGGTGGTGTTGAACGAGTCGCCGGCCGAGCCGGAGAAGCCACCGTCGGCGATCAGGCTGTCGACCTGGCCCTTGGTGGTGTCGAGCAGCTGCTCGAGCTGGTTCTTCAGGCTGGCGAGGTTCTTCGCCTGGGCAGCGATGCTGCCGTGGTCGATGGAGATGCTCTTCTCAGCGGCCATGAGTCCGTACTCCCGATCGTTGGTTGACGCCCTGTCGGTGGTCTTCTGCCCGCGGCCGCTGCGCGTTAAACCTGCCTACTCGCAGAGCGGGGCCTGCACGGGGACCTGGTCGCCGGTGCCGTCGAAGAGCACGCCGCGGCCCGGGGTGAGGCGGGCGACGAGCGACATGCGTCCCACCCGGCCGCCGAAGACGTCACCCGCGAGCGCCTCCATCGGGGAGAGCACCACGCCCTTGCGACCCTTGCGCGCCTCGGTGATCCAGCCGGAGTAGCCGGCGGCGAGCTCGGCGGTGCCGCCGGCGACGAGGACGTGGAAGTCCCGGTCGCGCGCCTGCCGTACGAGCGCCATCAGCACCGGCGCCATGTCGGCGTCGCGCAGCCGCTCGGCGTCGTCGATCAGCACGACAGCGCCGTCGCCGAGCCCCTGCAGGCGCTTGACCACCTCCTCCGGTCCGGCGGCGGTGCCGCTGACGCACTCTGCCCCGAGCTCGTCGAGCAGGCGGGTGAGCGCGTTCTCGGCAGGGGTGAAGCCGAGCAGCTGCCGGTCCTGGGAGACCGCCCAGCGGGCGGCGAACATCAGGGCGTTGGTCCGGCCGCTGCGCGGCGGACCCACCACCAGTGCCGGGCTCTGCACCGCCTCCACGGCGAGCAGCGCGAGGTCGTCGCCGCCGACTCCGACCGGGATCGTCCCGGCGGGCACCGCAGTGGCCGCGTCGAGCGCCGCGGCCACTGTCACCTCGCTCGGCAGCGCGGCCAGCGAGAACGGTCGCAGCGCGGGCGGCGTCACGTCGCCGTGCGCGTGCAGCCGGGCGCCCAGGTCGCGGACGTACCCGCTCTGCGCGGCTCCGGAGGTGTCGTCGGCCAACACGGCGACCTGGCTCTCCAGGCCGGTCTCGGACCACAGCCCGCGGCCCTCGCCCAGGCTCTCCGGCACGTCCTTCACCTTCAGCCCGGCGAGGCCGTAGTCGGTGCGATCGGGCAGGCGCAGCAGCAGCTTGGACTCGACCAGGCCGCTGACCCGCCCGCTCAGCAGGCTGCGATCGCCCGTGACGAGCACCTGTACGCCGACCGAGGCGCCCTCGCGCAGCAGGGTGAGCATCGCGTCGTTGAGCCGGCCCAGGTCGACCTCGGCCAGGTCGGAGAGGAAGCCCTCCCAGCGGTCCAGCAGGAGCAGGACGTACGGAAGCCGCCGGTCGGGCTCGGCCGCCCGGCGCTGCTCGTCGATGTCCGCGAAGCCGTCGCGCCCGAGCACGTCCTGGCGTCGCCGCACCTCCTCGAGCAGCCGGTCGAGGAGCCGCCCGGCGCGCTCGGTCTCGGTGCGTTGCACGACGGCGCCGGTGTGCGGCAGGGCCGAGAGCGGCAGCAGGGCGCCGTTGCCGCAGTCGAGGCTGTAGAGGTGCAGGTCGCGTGGTGCGGTGGTCTCGGCGAGCGCGGCGGCGATGGTGCGCAGCGCGGTGGAGCGGCCGCTGCGCGCCCCGCCGACGACGTAGAGATGACCGGAGCCGCCGAGCACGAACCGACGCGGCCGCTGGGCCTGGTCCTGCGGCACGTCGTCCATCGCCCAGGGCGCGGAGAAGCCGGTGACCTGATCGTGGTCCTCCGACGCGGAGCCCCCGCGCAGGTCCGCGACGGTGACGGCGGCCGGCAGCGACGGAAGCCAGGGGGAGTGCATCGGCGGCAGACCGAGGGCGTCGTTGGCGCCCTGGATGGCCTCCACCAGCACCTTGAGGTCGGTCTCACCCTCGTCCGTGCCGCCTTCGCGGGTCGTCGGCCGGGCGGGTGCGGGCAGACCGACCTCGGCCCACGGCAGCGACCAGGCGAGCGCGGGCGGCAGCTCCTCGTCGCCCGTACGGACCGACGGGCGGGCCCCGCCGACCCGGCCGGACTGGAAGGGCAGCAGCGAGGAGTGCCCCAGCCGGGCATAGCCCCGGCCGGGCTGGGCCGCGCCGATGGTGGCCGCGTCCGGTGCGTCGATCACGTCGCGGGACTCGGCGTCGTCGGTGACCCGCAGCGCGATCCGGAGGTTGGTGTTGGCGCGGATGTCGTTGGAGATGACGCCCGAGGGGCGCTGGGTGGCGAGGACCAGGTGGATGCCCAGCGAGCGGCCGCGCTGGGCGATGGTGACCAGGCCGTCCACGAAGTCGGGCAGCTCCGACTTGAGCGAGGCGAACTCGTCGATCACGATCGCCAGCCGCGGGATCGCCGGCAGCGACGGATCGCGGCGCTGCAGCGCCCAGTAGTCCTCGAGATCCTTGGCGCCCGGCGCCGCGAGGAGGTGCTCGCGGCGGCGAAGCTCGGCGCCGAGCGACGTCAGCGCGCGGCCCACGAGGTGGGTGTCCAGGTCGGTCACCATGCCGACCGTGTGCGGCAGTCGGGCACAGTCCTTGAACGCCGAGCCGCCCTTGTAGTCGACCAGCACGAAGGTCATCTGCTCGGGGCTGTTCGCGATCGCCAGCGAGGCGACCACCGTCTGCAGGAACTCCGACTTGCCGGAGCCGGTGGTGCCCGCGATCAGCGCGTGCGGGCCGTCCTTGCGCAGGTCGAGGCGGAACGGCCCGTCGAAGCCCTCGCCGATGACGACCTCGGTCTGCGCCTCCGGACCCCAGCGGTGCCTGACCTGGTCCGGCGTCGGGTCGGGCATCCGGACCGAGTCGAGCAGCCGGGCGCTCGCCGGCAGGCCGGAGACCTGCTCGTCGGGGGTGGTGTCGCGCACCGGCGCGAGCGCCCGCCCGACGCGCTCGGCCCAGGCCTCCTCGACCAGGTCGGGGCTGATCCGCGAGACCGCCTCGCTGCCCGTACGGCGCAGCTCGACCAGCCCCTCGGAGACCTGGAGCACCGCGCGGCACTCCTCGGGCAGCGAGCGGGCGTCGTCATCGAGGCAGAGCACGTGGATGCCGACAGCCGGTCCCTCGCGCAGCAGCTGCACGACGCCGGGGAGCGTCCGCAGCCGGCGGGCACCGTCGAGCACGACCAGGAAGTCGGGACGCGGCGACAGGTCGCCCTGGGTGGTGAGGCCGTCGCGCTGCGACCGGTCGGCGATGACCTGGCCGAGCTCGCCGACCCGCCGCGAGACCGAGCCCTGCTCGGTGCCGATGAGCGCACCGACCGGCTCCCCGGCGATGCGGCAGTGCGGCAGCCACCGCAGCCAGCCCCACTGATCCTCGCGATCGGCGCCGGTCAGCACCACGATCCGCAGGTCGTCGGGGGCGTGCAGCACCGCGGACTGGCCGAGCAGCCAGCGGCCGAGGGCATCGACGCCGGTGCCGTCGCCGCACAGCCCGACGACGCCGTCCTGGCGCATCCGCACGCCGACCGGCACGTCGCCGAGCTCGTGCGGTGCGCGCGGCTCGTCGGTCTCCTTGCGCGCCCGGTCGCGGATCGCGATCGCCGAGGGCCGGTCGGCGACGCCGACCCGCAGGCTGAGGTAGTCGGGGTCGCGCCGGCGGCGCACCCACAGGTCGTGGCCGGGGCCGACCGCTTGGAGCAGCAGGCTGGCGGCGTCGGGCTGGTGAAGGCGGAGGTCGTCGCGCTCGAGGGTCCAGGCGCGGGCGATGCGGCGCCGTACGGACCGGTCCTCGGCCCGGAACTCCAGCATCCGCCGGCGGTGGTCCTGTGCGCCGGCGCGGCGGTTGAGGATCCAGTTGAGCATCGCCATCACCGGCGAGAGCGCCGCCAGGACCAGGTAGCGCGGGCTGCCGAGGAGCAGCGCCATCGGCCCGGCGAGCACCACCGGCGCGAGCACCATCGCCCACGGGATCCGCTGGCCACGGGGCGCGGTCGGCTCGGCGGGGATGACGAAGGCGCTCTCCCGTACGGGCGGCAGCATCCGCGGGGGCCGGTTGAAGTCGACGCCGAGTCTCTCGGCGCTGTCGGTGACGTCCGCGTCGGGCTGCCAGACCCGGTGCCACTGCAGCACGGTCTGGCCGATGCGGAGGTCGGAGCCGCGCGGCCACTCCAGCGCGGCCGGGCCGGCGTCGGCGCGGGCGGTACGTCGCCGGCGCGCCGCCCGCTCGCGGCGGGTGAGGAGGTCGTCGGGAAGGTCGTCGACCTCTTCGACCGGGTCGGCGGCGCCATCGATCCCCGCCTCGTCGGGTGCGTCGGGGTCCTCGCCGTCGATCCGTACCGGCACGGTGACGGCGACGATGCTCAGCTCGCCGTCGGTGCCGACCGAGACGGTGAGCGCGTCGACCGGGAGCAGCAGGTCGGGCAGGGACATGCCGGAGCCGCCGCACCCGATCACGTGCTCGCCCAGGCCGATCCGGTGGATCCGGCCGGCGCCGGGGCCCGAGACGAGCCGCAGCTCGACGACGCCGCCCGGCAATGTGGGCTGCCACGCGTCGGGCTCGTGCAGCGCGATCCGCGCGCCCGGGCGCACCCCGGCCGCTCGCACGGTCTCCTCCACCGCCACCGGCCGCCCGTCGACGTAGACGGCCAGCCCCGTGAGGAAGCGCGGATGGACGGGCTCGCCCAGCACGTCGAGCAGCGCCGGCAGCACCTCGCCGATCGTCTGCTCGGGCAGAGCGTCGACGAGGACATCGGCGCTACGCCCGCTGGCGCCGTCGATCGCGGTCACGCTGAAACGCACCAGAAGACCCCACTTCTCCTTGTTTGGCTCGCAGCGTATCGGGGGAGTAAGGACACAGTGACCACTGATTCCAGCACCAGCCTGGCCGACCAGCAGCGCTCGCGGGCGTTCCGCGGGCTCGGGGCGAACGGGCGCTCGATCTCCGGAGGAGCCGGCCGGCCCGCGGTGAAGCCGCCCCGCCAGCGACGTCCCGCCCTCGCCGCCCTGGCGGTCCTCCTGGTCGTCGGCGGGGCCCTGCTCGCCGGGCTGCTCGCGGTCCGGATGGACTCGCGCACCTCGGTGCTGGTCGCGGCTCGCGAGATCGTGCCGGGCTCGCGGATCACCGCGCAGGACCTGCGCGAGGTGAGCGTCTCGGCCAGCGGCCTGTCCCTGATCTCCGCGGACGACGCGGCCCAGCTCGCCGACGGCACCTGGTACGCCGGCCAGGACATCAAGCCGGGCACCCTGCTGGATCGCAACATCGTCACCCAGACGGCGCCCTACGGCACCGACGAGGTGATGGTCTCGATGTCGTTGAGCGCCGCGCTCGCGCCGGCATCCACGCTGCGCGGCGGCGACCTCATCGAGGTGGTGCGCACCGCCGGCGACAAGGGCGCCTCCAGCGGTCCGGCCGAGGTGATCAGCCAGGCCCTGGTGATGGGCGTGACCACCAGCGGCGGCGACTCGCTGTCGAGCGGCTCCACCACCGCGATCCTGCTGGTCCCGAAGAGCGTCGCACCGGCGGTGATCGACGCCTCCGCCGCCGGGCAGGCCGGCGCCGCGCTGCTCAAGCGCGGCCAGTCCACCACCGTGCAGCTCGAGGCGGCCCCGTGAGCGTCATCGCGCTGGCGTCGGCCAAGGGCTCGCCCGGCGTGACCATGACGGCGCTCGCGCTGGCCGCCGTCTGGCCCGTCCCGGTCGCCCTCGCCGACATCGACCCGGCGGGCGGCGACGTCATCTGGCGCACGCGTACGGACCACGGCGACCCGCTCGACCCCGACCGGGGACTGCTGGCGCTCGGCGCCGCCACCCGCCGCGGCGCGGGGGAGACCGCCCTGATGCTGCACCTGCAGGAGACCTCGCAGGGCGTGCCCGTGCTGGTCGGCGTGCCCTCGCCCGACCTGCTCTCCGGCCTGGGCGCCGTGTGGGGCCAGCTGCCGGCCGTCTTCGGCGCCCACGGCGGTGACGTGATCGTCGACTGCGGCCGGGTGGTGCCCGGCTCGGCGGTGCTGCCGGTGCTGACCAAGGCCGACGCCGTGGTCTTCGTGGTCCGCCCCGACGTCGAGGGGATCGCCCAGCTCCGCGAGCGGCTCGGCTCGCTGGCCGGCCAGATCGAGGCCGGCCGGGTCGGCGTCATCGTCCGCACGACCTACCGCGACACCCGCTCCGGCGCCGATCTGCAGCAGCTCCTCGACGCGCACCGCCTGCATGCGGTCGTGCTGGGCGTCGTCGCCGAGGACGACAAGGGCGCGGCGGTGCTCTCCTCGACCCGGCTCGGCTCCGTGCGACGCTCCCTGCTCGGCCGCTCCGCGATCACCCTCACCGGCGCCGTCCGCGAGCTCGCCGGCGTCAGCGCACCGGTGGAGGTGTCCGCATGAGCACCCCACGCGAATGCTCGCTTCGCTCCGCTTCGAACGGGGACCCCGCATGAGCACCCCACGCGAATGCTCGCTTCGCTCCGCTTCGAACGGGGACCCCGCATGAGCACCCCACTCGAATGCTCGCTTCGCTCCGCTTCGAACGGGGACCCCGCATGAGCACCCCATTCGAATGCTCGCTTCGCTCCGCTTCGAACGGGGACCCCGCATGACCGATCAGCACCTGGTCCGCCGGCTGCGCGAGGAGGTCGCCGACGTCCTGGCGCGCCAGCGTCGCGAGGACGCCGGCAACGGCCTGCCGCCGATGTCGGCCGAGGACGAGCGCCAGTTCGCCCGTGCGGTGGTCACCCGCGTGCTCGACGCGTACGCCCGCGAGGAGATCCGCGCCGGCCGGACGCCTCCGGCCCAGGAGGACGAGGCCCAGCTCGCCGACGGCATCCACGCCGCCCTCTTCGGCGTCGGTCGTCTCCAGCCCCTGCTGGACGACCCCGAGGTCGAGAACATCGACATCAACGGCTGTGACCAGGTCTTCATCGGCTACGCCGACGGTCGGGAGGTGATCGGTGAGCCGGTCGCGGACAGCGACGACGAGCTGGTCGAGCTGGTGCAGACGCTGGGTGCCTACTCCGGGCTCACCTCGCGTCCCTTCGACACCGCCAACCCGCAACTGGACCTGCGCCTGCCCGACGGCTCGCGTCTGTCCGCGGTGATGGGCGTGTGCCAGCGGCCCTCGCTCTCGATCCGGCGCGCCCGCCTCTCGCGGGTCAGCCTGGACACGCTGGTGGGCTACGGCTCGATGTCGCCCGAGGTCGCCGCGTTCCTGTCCGCGGCCGTCCGGGCCCGGAAGAACATCATGATCGCCGGCGCCACCAACGCCGGGAAGACGACCCTGCTGCGGGCGCTGGCCAACGAGATCGAGCCGCACGAGCGGCTGATCACCGTCGAGCGGGCCCTCGAGGTCGGGCTCGGCGAGTTCCCGGACCTGCACCCCAACGTGGTCGCGTTCGAGGAGCGACTGCCCAACACCGAGGGCCAGGGCGCGATCCAGATGGCCGAGCTGGTCCGCCGCTCGCTGCGGATGAACCCCAGCCGGGTGATCGTCGGCGAGGTGCTCGGTGACGAGATCGTGACGATGCTCAACGCGATGAGCCAGGGCAACGACGGCTCCCTGTCGACCATCCACGCCAACTCCTCGGCGGAGGTCTTCAACCGGATCTGCACCTACGCCATCCAGAGCGCCGAGCGGCTGCCGGCCGAGGCGGCGATGATGCTCATCGGCGGTGCGATCGACTTCGTCGTCTTCTGCGAGCGGGTGAACCTCTACCACGACGGCGGCACGCTGCGCCGGATGGTGACCTCGATCCGCGAGGTCAACGGCGTCGACGGCCGGGTGCTCTCCAGCGAGGTCTTCGCGATGGGCCCGGAGGGCAACGCCGTGCCGGCCGCCGCGATCTCCTGCCTGCGTGAGCTCGAGGCCGTCGGGTACGTGCCGGGCGCCGCACCCACCTGGGTCGAGGCCGGGCCCATGACCGGGGGAGTGCCGGTGTGAACGGGGATCTGATCGTCCCGATGATCATCCTCGCCGGCGGCCTCGTCGGCGGGGGACTGGCGCTGCTCGGCTACGCCCTGATCCCGCGCGAGCGACCGCTCGTCGCGGGGAGCAGGTCGGACCTGCTCGACCAGCTGAGGGCTCAGGGCCGGATGCTGCCGCTCGGGATCATCGCCGGTCTCGGCGTCCTGGCCATCACCCGCTGGGTCGTCACGGCGATCGCGGTCGGCCTCCTCGTCGTCTTCTGGAACCGGCTCTTCGGCGGCACCCGGCGCGAGAAGGACGGGGTCGCCAAGATCGAGGGGCTCGCCGCGTGGACCGAGTCCCTGCGCGACACCGTCGCCGGGGCGGTCGGCCTCGAGCAGGCGATCCCCGCCACCGCGTACGCCGCAGCGCCCGCGATCCAGAGCAGCCTCCTGACGATGGCCGACCGGCTGCGCGTACGCGTGCCGCTGCCCGACGCCCTGGAGCGCTTCGCCGAGGACATGGACGACCCCAGCGCCGACCTCATCATCGCCGCGCTCATCCTCAACTCGCGACTGCGCGGCCCGGGCCTGCGCGACGTCCTCTCCTCGCTGGCCCGGTCCGCGCGCGCCGAGCTGGAGATGCGCCAGCGGATCAACGCCGGGCGGCGCAGCACCCAGCGCAGCGTGCAGATCATCATCACCGTCACGCTCGCCTTCGTGCTCGGCCTGGCGGTCTTCAACCCGACCTACCTGGCGCCCTACCGGACCGCCGTCGGTCAGGTCGTGATGGTGCTCATCATCGGCCTCTTCGGCGCCGGGATCATGTGGCTGCGGCGGCTCTCGCGCTTCGAGCAGCCCGAGCGCTTCCTGCTGTTCCGCGGGGAGGTGGCGCGCTGATGGTGCTCGTCATGCTCGCGGGCGCCATGGTGGGAGCCGGCCTCCTGCTCGGCGCCTGGCTGGTCCTGCAGCCCCCGCCCAGCGGCGCTGCCCAGCTGGCCCAGCTCGACGCCCGGATCGCCCGCGGCCGGCGCGACAACGGCCTGACCCGCGACCGGCGCCACCAGGGCGAGTCGCAGCGGCTGCGCCGCCTCGGCGCCGATGTCGCCCAGGCGATGGACAGGCGCGGCCTCCAGCTCCCGCGCGCCCTCGCCGCCAGCCTCAGCATGATCGGGATGTCCCAGGAGATGTTCCTGGCCCGGTCGGTGATCGGCGCCCTGATCGGCTTCTTCGCGCCGCTCGTCGTCCTCGTACCGCTCACCGCCGCCGGCGTGACCGGCTCGGCGCTGCCGTTGTGGGTGCTGCTCATCGGCGCCCTGATCGGCCTGGTGTGGACCGCCCTGCGAATCACGCGGGATGCGGAGGAGAAGCGTCGATCCTTCCGACACGTGGTCAGCTCGTTCCTCGACCTGGTGGCGATGAACCTGGCCGGCGGACGCGGCGTCCCCGAGGCCCTGCAGGCCGCCTCCGGCATCTCCGACGGCTGGGCGATGTCCCGTATCCGCGACACCCTCGAGGCCGCCCGGCTGCAGGGCAACACGCCGTGGGCGGCGCTCGGCGCGCTCGGCGACGAGGTTGACGTCGACGAGCTGCGCGACCTGGCGGCGGCGTTGGCGCTGGTCGCCGAGGACGGTGCGAAGGTCCGGGACTCGCTGACCGCCCGTGCAGAGTCGATGCGCCGTCGCGAGCTGGCCGATGCGGAGGGACGGGCCTCGGCGCGCTCCCAGTCGATGCTGGTCGCCCAGCTGTTGCTGTGCGCGGGCTTCCTCGTCTTCCTGATCTACCCCGCCCTGGCCCGGATCGCGGGCACCTCGGGCGTTTGACCATCGGCTCGATCGGGAAAGAGTCCGATCGAACGCACTATCGGAGAGGACACCCCTTCCATGACCGTCTTCCAGGTCCAGTTCCTGGCCACCGTTCTCCGCGGGCGGATCGCCAGGGCCCAGCGTCTCGAGCGCGGCGCCTCCGCCGTCGAGTGGGTGGTCATCTCCGCGATCCTGATCGCGATCGCCGCGGCTATCGGCCTCATCCTGATGAACAAGCTCCGTGACAAGGCCAACGGCCTCGACCTCGACCAGGAGCCCGGCAGCGGTGGGGGCGGCGTCAACTGATGAACCGTCCCCCGCGCCGTGACGAGCGCGGGGCGTCGAACGTCGAGCTCGTGCTCTACGCGCCGCTGCTGATGCTCGTCATCCTCTTCGCCGTCCAGTTCTGCTTGGTCTACCTGGGCAACCAGGAGGCCAACGCTGTCGCGCGTGAGACGGCGCGGGTCTATCGCACCACCCACGACCGGGCGACCGCGGAGCAGGCCGGGATGGCCTACGCGCGCAGCGTCGGCGCCGGCACCCTCGAGTTCCACGGCGACACGGACGGGGTGACCATCGAGGACCGCCCTGGGGGCTATGTCGAGGTCGTGGTCCGTGGTCGCGCCCAGCAGTACCTGCCCGACTTCGTGGTGCCGGCGGTCACCGAGCGGGTGCTGGCCCCGGTGGAGCAGTTCGTGGAGGCGCAGCCGTGAGGCGGCTATCGAGGCGGCGTTCGGGGCGGCGATCGGAGCGGGGCTCGATGGCGGTCGAGATGGTGCTGATCGTCCCGGTGATCTTCGCGTTCGTGGTCTTCATCGTCTTCTGCGGGCGCCTCGTGGCGGTCCAGGGCGACATCGACGCCACCGCGCGCGATTCGGCGCGCGCGGTCTCCCTGACCCGCAGCCTCGACCGTGACGCGGTCGACCGGGTGGTCTCGTCGTCGCTGGAGAGCGACTGCGACCCGCCGCGGATCACCCAGACCCAGGCGACGCTGCGCGTCGACCTGGTCTGTCACGTGCCGCTGCACGACCTCGGCCTGATCGGCGTGGGTGGCACCAAGACCGTACGGGCGAGCAGCACCGTGCCGCTCGACACCTATCGGAGCTACGAGTGAGGCGGCGCCGCGACGAGCGGGGCACGGCCACCGCCTTCTTCCTGTTGCTGGTCGTCGTGCTCTTCGCGTGCGCCGGCCTGGTCTTCGACGGCGGCAGCGCGCTCAACGCCCGGATGCGACTGGCCGACGTCGCCGAGCAGGCCGCGCGTGCCGGCGCTGACAAGATCGACGTCGAAGCGCTGCGCGACAGCGGCCTCGTCGAGGTCGACACCGAGGCCGCCCGCCAGGCCGCGAGCGACTGGATGCGCGCGGCCGGCTACCCCGACGCCCAGGTCAGCGTCGCCGCCGACGGCCGGGTCTCGGTCACCGGCACCGCCACCGGTAACACCCAGATCCTCGGGTTGGTCGGCTTCTCGACCTTCACCGTGCATGCCACCGCCACCGCAGAGGAAGTGACGAGATGAGCACCCTGAGCACACCGCCGGTCCGTGGGCCGGAGCGGTTCGCCGGCCAGCAGGCCGCGACCCAGGAGCGGCCGAGTGCCGCCATGGCGCTCGGCGCCGGCCTGGCGCTCCTCGTCCTGCTCGTCGGCATCCCGGTCGCGCTGCTCGCCCTGACCGGTTCGCCGCCGGTCCCGCACGGCCTGCCGGACCGCGACACGCTCACCCAGCCGATCACCACCGACACCCTGATCGGTGTGCTGCGCGTGGTGGTGTGGCTGGCCTGGCTGCAGTTCGCCGTGTGCGTCCTGGTCGAGGTGGTCAGCCTGGTGCGGGGCGGCGGCCTGCCCCGGCCCGTTCCGCTCTCCGGCCGGTCACAGGCGCTGGCCCGCGCCCTGGTCGGCACCGTCCTGGTGAGCGCCTCCTTCCTCGGCGCGTCGGGCGCCGCCCAGGCGGTCGCGCCCGCCGCACCCGTCGCCGCCGCATCGGTCGCGCACACCCCTGCCCAGAGCGTCCAGGCCGACGCCGTCCCCGCCGAGCAGGCTCCCGCCGAAGCGGTGCACGAGACGCCGCGGATGGAGCACGTCCCGGGTGTCCCGTCCGACATGACCGACGTCATCGGTCACAAGGTCACCATCGTGCAGCCGCCGGACGGCCGCTACCACGACAACCTCTGGGACATCGCCGAGCGCACCCTCGGCGACGGGCGGCGGTGGAAGGAGATCTACGAGCTCAACAAGGACCGGCCCCAGCCCGACGACGGCCAGCTGGTCCTCGGTCGACTCATCCAGCCGGGCTGGGTGCTGATCCTGCCCGGCGACGCCGCCGGCCCGAGCGTCGACCGGGTGCACGCGCTCGCCGACGCACCCGCGGGGCGCGGCGATCGCGCCACCCGGTCCGAGGAGCACGCGCACCAGCGGGCGGACGCTGACGGCGGCGCCGTCGAACGGGCCGAGCAGGGCCACAGCATCCTCCCGCTGGTCGGCGGTGGCCTCTTCGGTGCGGTCCTGCTCGGCGCGCTGCTCGCCGAGCGACGCCGGCGTCGCGGCCAGGCGCCCAACGACGCCGAGGTGGAGACCGAGGTCGCGCTGCGCGCAGGTGCCGACGCGGACCGTACGGACTGGCTCGACCGGGCGCTCCGGGGACTCTCCGCGGCGTGCCGTGCCGAGCGCACCGCCCTGCCGCAGGTCTACGCCGTCGTGCTGACCGATGATGCCGTCGAGCTGCGGATCGCCCCGCCGGTGCCCCTGGCCGTGGCCCCATGGTCCGCACACGACGGCGGTCGCACCTGGCGACTGGAGCGGGCCGCGCTCACACCGGGGGAGACCGGCCATGCTCCCTACCCCGGCCTGGTCTGCGTCGGCCGCGACGACCACGGCGCCGACGTCCTCGTCGACCTCGAGGCGGCCGGCGGCATCGTCTCCATCGCGGGCTCCTCGACGGTCGCCACCGAGGTCGTCTCCGCACTCGCGGTCCAGCTCGCCACCTCCCCGTGGGGCGACGAGCAGACCGTCTACGGCTACCACCTCGCCCCGGCACTCGGACGGATCGCCGGCTCCACCGTCGAGCCCGTCGAGGACGTCGACACACTCGTCAGGCACTGGGCCGCGAGCGCTCCGCGCGCCGCCGAGGACGTCCTCACCGGGCGCCTCGGCCGGCACCCGGGCGTCCCGCCCCAGTACCTCGTGCTCGGCAGCACGGTGAGCGACCCCGAGACCGGCGCCCGGCTCGGCGAGCTCGCCCGCTCCGGCACCCGTGGCATCGGGGTCCTGGCCGCGCAGCCGCTCGACGGCGCCCGATGGCGCCTCACCGTCGACGAGGCCGGCCGGATGCGGATCCCGCTGCTCGACGTCGAGGTCGACGCCGTCCGCCTCGGTGCGTCCGCGGCCGAGGAGGTGGCGGCGCTCTTCGCGAGGGCACGCACCGCCGAGCCGTTCGTCCCGGGCCGCGCACCGCTGCCCACCGACGCGCGCGGCGCCGACGACGCGACCTGGAGCACCGCCACCGTGCGGATCGGCGTCCTCGGCGACCTCGAGCTCCGGACCGAGGGCCGGCTCGACCCCAGCCGCATCGATCTCGCCACCGAGGTCGCCACCTTCCTGGCGCTGCAGCCCGCGCCGGTCCATGCCAGCGTCGTCGCGGCCTCGATCTGGCCGCGTGGCGTCACTCCCGAGGTCCGCGACGCGACCGTCGAACGGGTCCGGGACTGGCTCGGTTCCGACAGCGCCGGCGGCTACCTGCTGCGCCAGACCGACGACGGCCGGCTCTATCTCGCCGAGGAGGTCGGCGTCGACTGGCACGCCTTCGTCGCGCTGGTGCAGCGCGCCCGCGGCGCTGCGGTACGCGAGGAGCGGGATCTGCTCGGCCGCGCCATGCGGCTGGTGCGCGGGCCGTTCCTGTCCGGCCGCCCCGCCCAGCGCTACGCGTGGCTGCCGCGCACCCGCCTCGAGCAGCAGGTCGCCGACGTCGTCGTCGACACCGCGCACCGGCTCGCCGAGATCACCGTCCGCGACGACCCGGGCGGCGCCGCGCAGGCGGCCCGCGCCGGGCTCCGCCTCGCGCCGGCGGCCCAGCTGCTGTGGCGCGACCTGCTGCGTGCCGAGCACGACGACCCCGACGGTCCCGATGCTGCCGCTGTCGTCGAGGAGATGGTGGTCGCCCTCGACGCCGACGGAGCCGCCCTCGAGTCCGAGACCGAGGCGCTCATCGCCGAGCTCCTCCCCGAGCACGTCCAGGAGGCCTGATGCCCGCCCGTCCCGCTCCGTACCGTTCCGTCCTGGCCCGTTCCGTCCTGGCCCGTTCCGTCCTGGCACTGGGTGCCCTCGCGCTCCTCGCCGTGCCGCTCGCCGCCTGCGGCTCGGACAGCGAGGCCGCGCCGGCGACCGTGCCGCTGTCCGCCTCGCCGTCGGCCGCCGCGTCGAGCCCGGCCCCGATCTCGGCGCCCTCCGGGGTGCCGACCGAGCTGCCGAGCGCGCCGGCGACGCAGGCCAGGACGCAGGCGTCCGCGAACGCGTTCGCCACCTACGTCACGCTGCTCGACTACCGTGTCGTCTACACCCGTGACGTCGCGCCGCTGCTCGCCCTCGTGGCGCCCGGCGAGCGCTGCCCGGGCTGCGAGAAGGCGGCCCGGGAGGTGCAGGACACCAAGCAGCAGATCTTCGCGGTGCCCACCAAGGCGCCCACCATCCTGGGTGCTGTGCCGACCTCGGCCAAGGGCGACGAGTACGTCGTCGGCGTCGCGTTCAAGGTCGCGCCGGCGAAGGTGATGGACGCCTCCGGCAAGGCCGTGGGCACGATGCCGGGCTACCCGGACAACTACACCGAGGTCCATATGCGGTGGGATGCGGCCGACTCCACCTGGCGGCTCGAGGACTTCAACGCCAGGATCGGGGCCGACCAATGAGGCGTACGACCATCGGGCTCCTGCTCGGCGCCCTGACGATGACCCTGACCTTCATGAGCCTGGCGCTCGGCGGGGCGGTGTCGCCGGCGTCTGCCGAGCAGTGCGGGTGGCAGACCGTCGGCCAGAGCGTGAAGTGGGTCTGCTCCGAGAGCGGCAGCGGCGGCGATGGCGGCACTGACACCGGGACCGGCTGGACGCCGCCCACCGAGTGGACCGAGACCCGCTACGTGCCCACGTGCGATGCCAACGCGCCCGAGGGCGGCGCTGACGCCCTCTGCGGTGCGGCGGTCAACACCTGCCCCGACGATGCCGCGATCCGGTTCTGGACCTACACCCGCACGGTCTACGCCGAGCCCGGCAAGCCGCCGACCGAATGGAAGATGCAGCCCGGCACGGTCTGCCGCGGTCCGAACGCCCCGACCGAGGAGGTACCGACGATCACCCGTGAGGACGTGATCCAGGCGGCCCAGGCGCTCGCGCCCAAGGCGACCTTCGCGATGCAGCCGGCCACCCAGTCCTACGTGAACATCCCGAACAACTTCTACGCCACCGCGCCCGACCGGACCGTGACGGTGACCCTCTTCGGCAACGCGATCCCGGTGCAGTTCACCGCCGGCACCGTCACGTGGGACTTCGGCGACGGCTCGGGCGCCACGGGTACGGGCATCGCGGACGCCGCGGTGCACCAGACCGGCGCCGTCGAGCATGCGTACACGGTGGGCGGCGCGTACGCGGTGACGGTCCGGACCGCCTACCACGTCGCCTTCGACCTGCTCGGCAACCACGTCGAGACGGATCTGGACGGCACGACGAGTGCCCCGCAGACCCTGCAGGTGGGAGAGATCCAGACGCTGGTCACCGACGCGCGCTGACGCTCCGCGCGCCGAGCCCCCGCTCAGGTGGCCTCAGGTGGCGCGGAGCCGGTCGCGGGTGGCGTCCATGGTGCTGGCGTAGCCACGCAGTCGGTCCGCGATGGCTCCGCCCTTGTCCATCACGTCGTTGTAGTACCGGGCCGGTGCGTCCGGGTCGCCCTCGAGATCGGGTCGGGCGAGGTAGGCGGTGTAGCCGGCGAGCTCGCCGTCGGTGTGCTCGTAGATCGCGATCGCGAGCTTCTCCTGGAGGATGTCGTCGGCCTGGGAGCGCGACGACGCCTTCGAGGAGTCCGACGGCATCGGGTCGTCGGCCGCGGCGAGCAGCGTGCCGACGTTCTCGGCGATCGCGGTGCCGTCGTCCTTCTGGGTGTCGATCCATCCGGTCAGGGCCGCGAGCAGGGCCGGCGCGTCGGCGGGATAGACACCCTGGAGCACGGCGTGCCGGTCTTCGGCGGACGAGAGTGCGAGCACGCAGTTCCACGCAGCCGTCGCCTTGAAGGCGGCCTGCCGCGCCGCGAACGTGTCGAGATCCTCGGGGGCGACGCCGGCATCACTGAGGCAGGAGCGGAAGGTCGCGTCGTCGGGCAGCGCCTCGGGCTTCGAGGCTCCGCAGGCGGTGAGGCCGAGCGTCAATGCGGCGAGGCCGGCCGCCAGTGCGGCGGGGGCTCGCATCAGTTGTCGTCCCGGGTGCCGTTGATGATGTCGGCGTACTCGCGCAGCTCATCGGCGGTCTTGCCACCCTGGTCCATGAGGTGCTCGTAGTAGCGGTTGATCGCGTCCGGCTCGCCCTTCATCTCCGGCCGGTTCATGTAGTCGCTGAAGTCCTTCGCGAAGGCACCGTCGTCGGCGTGCGCCTTGATGTAGAGCGCCACGGCGAGCTGGTGTTGGGTCATGTCCTTGATCTGGGCATCGTTCCAGCCCTTGTACGCCTCGTCGATCTTCTCCTGCTGCTCACTCAGGTCGTCGAAGACCGCCTTCAAGGGGCCGTAGACCGCGGCGATCGCCGGGTTGGTCTCGGCGAGAGTCTCGACGCCCTTGCCGATGAGGTCGTCGATCGCCTCCTCGACGCCTTTCATGCCGGCGCCCTTCCAGTCCAGGCCCATCGCGGCCAGATCGCCATCGCGCATGAGGTTGCCGATCAGCGTGGCGATCTGCTTGGGATCCCGGTCGTGTCCGATCTCGGCGGCGATCAGGCTGTTGATCAGCTTCTTGCTGTCGGCGTGCGTGTCGTGGATCAGATCCGCCAGCACCGTCTTCGGGTAGTCGGAGGACCGGAGCGACTGGTCGATGTAGGTACGGACGAAGTCGGGGTCGTCGATGATCGAGGTCAGCTCGCCGTCCAGCTTCGCGTCGAGCTTCTGGCGCTGCACGAGGTTCTGGGAGCCCCAGTGACCGTTCTTCGCGATCTGCAGGGCGTGGACCAGCGCGGTCGACGGTCGCCCGTCGGCGTCCGAGGTCGCGATGAAGTGCTGCTTGAGCACCTCGATCGTCTTCGTGAACAGGCTGTACTGGATGTTCGCCTCGGTGTCGGTCATGGGGCGATCGCCCCTGCTGACCTGGGTGAGCGACTCGAGGATGTAGTCGAGCTTGCTGGGGTCGACGTTCTCCAGATCGGTGGCCAGGGCGTCGGCGCTCGACCGGGAGCTGAGGATCTTCACCATGTCCTGCGGCGGGTCGTAGGCGTACTGGAACATCTCGGGGAAGAGCTCGCGCGAGCCCGAGGGGTAGTGGTACCACCTGCTCTGCAGGGCGAGTGCGCCGCTGGTCTGACGGGTGTCGGCACGGCCGGAGGAGGCGATCAGCGCGAGCTGCGCGGCGCCCTGGTCCATGTCGCTGAGCGTGCCGTAGAACCTCCCGTAGTCGGCGTCGCCGTACTGGCTGAGACCGTCGGCCAGCGCGTCGGTGAGCGCGAGGATCCCGTCCTTCTGGTCGTACGGGTTCACCTCGTTCTTGCGCACGGCCCAGTCGAGGTTGTTGTAGAGGGCGTTGACGGCCTGGGCGACGGCTCCGGGATCCTTGCCCAGCGCGTCGAGCATCGCCTTGGAGTAGTCCGATCCGTACGGGCCGTCGGCGTGCGCCTTGATCGCCTTCAGCGCCGCCTCGATCGCCGCCGGGTCGTCGCCCTTCAGGGCGTCCTGGAGCGCCTTGATCTCGGGTGCGGCCGCATCGGCGGCCGCCTGGTCGTCCTTCGCCTGCTGGTCGAGATCCTCGTACGCGCTGACCAGCGTCAGGTCGGTGAGCAGGTTCGAGTGGTCGAGGCCGGTGGGGTTCTTCGCGGTGCACCGGCCGAGGTTCTTGACCGGGATGCTTGCCGAGAGGGCGGCGCCGCAGGCGCTCGTCTGGGTGGTGAGGTGCTGCTTGAGCGTGGTGAAGTCGGTCTCCAGAGCGCCCTGCGTCTTCTGCTGCGCCTGGTAGGCCTGGCTCTTCGCGTACGTGCGGGTGTCGTCGAGGTCGGAGGTGATGCCCCGGTTCGGCGGCTGGCCGCCGTTGGCGTCGCGCAGCTTGTCGACCGACTTGTGGTACGCGTTGTCGGCGTCGTCGCAGGCGGTGTCGTACGTCGACTCGCTGTCGGCCCACTTCGTGTTGAGGTCGGCGAGCGTCGCCTTCGCCTTCTCGTAGTGTCCCGCCAGGGTGGTCAGCGCGGTGCTGCAGCTCTGCAGCTGGGTGGCGAAGGCGCCGAGGTGGCTGCCGACGGCGGACATCTCGGCGGTCACCGACGCCGCCGCGTAGCCGGTCCACCGCTGCCCGATGGCGTCCGGCTCGTGCGATGCCGTCGTGCCGTGCTTGGCCAGGTTCTCGCGGACCGTGTCGAGCGAGTGCGCGGCCGCCCGCAGTTGGTGCGGATGGATGTCGAGGGTGAAGTGGTCGGCCATCAGGGCACCTTCACCGGCGGGACGATGCTGATGTCGATGCTGCCGCCCCGGTCGACCTTCGTCAGGTCGAGCGAGAGCTGGTTCGTGTTGTGGGCGATCAGGCCGGCCGAGGTGGACAGCACCCCGAGCCCGTCGCTCCAGCCGGTCGAGAAGACGGTGGCGTCCGCGGCCAGGCTGCCGGAGAACTCACCGGCCCCGGCGACGATGTCCGTACGGGCGCCGCTGATCGAGGTGGCGTGGTCCTGGAGGTCGGCCGACATGGTCTGGAACGCCTGGTGCACCGCATCGGCGAGCGCCGGGTCCATGCGCAGCGACGGAGCGCCGGCACCATCCGCTGGGAAGTTCACGCTTGGACACTTCCCGCGATCCTGACGGGTAAACACGCGATCCGTGGCCGCCGGCAGGCGACCACGGATCGTGGAGCAGGAGGATCAGTCGAGGTCGAGGCCCAGGGCGCCCGAGATGCGCTGAGCGGCCTCGAGCATGTCGATGTCGCGCTTGGGGCGGCCCTGGCGCTGGTCCTCGAAGCGGATGCTCGGAGCCGGGCGCAGAGCGTCGCGGGCGACGTTCGTGAAGGCGAGCCGACGCTCGGTCTCGCGGCAGTCGGCGACCATCTCGTCGGTGGTCGACGGGTCGTCGTAGGCGGTGAGGCTGGAGGTCATACCAGCGACGCTAAGCGTTACCGATAGGTACCCCAATGCATACCGCTCGGTAGTGTTTCGCGTCATGGGCACCCTCTTGATCGCGGGTTCGATCGCGACCGACCACCTGATGACCTTCCAGGGCAAGTTCGCCGACTCGCTGGTGGTCGAGCAGCTCGACAAGCTCTCGGTCAGCTTCCTGGTCGACGACCTCGAGATCCGCCGCGGCGGGGTGGCCCCGAACATGTGCTTCGGTCTCGGTCGCCTCGGCCTGCGCCCGGTCCTGGTCGGCGCGGCGGGCGAGGACTTCGCCGACTACCGCTCCTGGCTGGAGCGCCACGGCGTCGACTGTGACCACGTCCGGATCTCGGAGTCGAAGCACACCGCGCGCTTCGTGTGCACCACCGACGAGACCCACGCCCAGTTCGCCAGCTTCTACCCGGGCGCGATGGCCGAGGCGCGGCTCATCGAACTCGGACCGATCGTCGCGTCGGTCGGCGAGCCCGACTACGTGCTGATCGGCGCCGACGACCCCGACGGCATGCTGCGCCACACCCAGGAGTGCCGCCAGCGCGGCTACCGCTTCATCGCCGACCCGAGCCAGCAGCTGGCCTTCGGCAGCGGTGAGCTCATCCGCGACCTGATCGACGGCGCGACGCTGCTGTTCTCCAACGAGTACGAGTCGCACATGATCGAGCAGAAGACCGGCTGGTCGGCCGAGGAGGTCCTCGACCGGGTCGACACCCAGGTCACCACGCTCGGCAAGGACGGCGTCCGGATCACCCGCAAGGGCGAGGAGCCGATCGTGCTGCCGGCCGCCCAGGGTGTCACCGCGGTCGAGCCGACCGGCGTCGGCGATGCGTTCCGCGCCGGCTTCCTCGCCGCGACCGCCTGGGGCCTGAGCCTGGAGCGCGCCGCCCAGGTCGGCTGCGTTCTCGCGGCGTACGTCGTCGAGACGGTCGGGACGCAGGAGTACGCGTTCACGCCCGCCGAGTTCGTCGCCCGCCTGGAGAAGTCCTACGGCGCCGGCGCCGCCGCCGAGGTCGCCCCGCACCTGGGCTGACCCGGAGGTCGAGCCCGGAGGCCGAGACCCGGAGGTCGAGACTCGGAGGTCGAGCCTGTCGAGACCCCGCCGTCGAGGTCCGGAGGTCGAGACCCGGAGGTCGAGACCCGGAGGTCGAGCCTGTCGAGACCCCGCCTAGCTCAACCGGCGGACCAGGTAGACCGGGACGCCGTCCGCGGCGGCCTGCTCGCCGACGTACTCCTGGCCCCGCATCCGCGCCCACGCGGGCACGTCGTGGCGCGCGGCCGGGTCGTCGGCGGCCACGCCGAGCAGCTCACCGACCGGCACCGAGCCGAGCCGCCGCCCGAGCGCGATGACCGGCGCCGGGCACAGCAGCCCGCGGCAGTCGATGATCTCGGCGCTCACAGACCGGCTCGCTCGCGGATCGTGGCGACCACGCCGGGCAGGGCGTCGAGGAGTCGCTCGACCTCGGCCCGGGTCGTCTCCCGCCCGAGCGAGAGCCGGACGTTGCCGTGGGTGAGGGCGCCCATGGCGGCCAGCACCCGCGACGGCTCACGCGTGTCGACCGCGCAGGCCGAGCCGCTCGCCACCGCGAAGCCGAGCCGGTCCAGCTCGGTGACCAGCGCCTCGCCGTCGACGTAGAGGAACGAGAACGTCACCAGGTGGGGGAGACGCCCGACCGGGTCACCGACCACGTCGACGTCCGCGATCCCCGCCACCCGTGCCCGGATCAGGTCGATGAGCTCGCGCTGTCGGGCGCCGACCTCCGCCCGCTCGGCGACGACGGCCTGGAGCGCGGCCGCCGAGGCCAGCGCGGCGGCGACGTCGACGGGATCGTCCGTACGGGCGAAGGGGTCCGCGCTCGGGAACGGCTCGGTCCAGCGCGCCCGGTGCCGGACCACCAGGACGCCGACGCCGCCCGGCCCGCCCCACTTGTGCGCAGAGCCCGCGAGGGCGTCCCAGCCCTCCGGCAGGGGGAGGCGGCCCATGGAGGCGCAGGCGTCGACGAACAGCGGGACGCCGGCACCCGCGTCGGCGAGGGCCTCGGCGACGGAGGCAACCGGTTGCAGGGTGCCGACCTCGTGGTTCGCGCTCTGCACCGCGAGCGCCATGGTCTCCGGTGCCAGAGTGCCGACGGCGTCGAGCCCGACCCGCCCGTACGCGTCGACCGGGAGCTCCAGCGTCTCGCCCCACCAGGACGCGGCGTCGGTGACCGCCTGGTGCTCGACCGCGCTGTGCGCGATCACTCCGTGGGAGCCGCGCGATCCGCGGGCCGCGGCCAGGCCGAGCAAGCCGCGCTGAACCGCCCGGGATCCCGACGAGGTCAGGATCACCTCATCGCGTCGCACGCCGAGGGAACCCGCGAGGACCTCCCGCGCGTTGTCGAGGAGAAGCCGGGCGTTGCGGCCCGGTCCGTGCAGGCGGCGCGGGTCCGCGTACCCGTGCTCGAGCGCGGCCAGGAGGGTGTCGCGAGCGGCTGGATGCAGCGGCTCGGCCGACGCCGTGTCGAGATAGACGGCGGCATTTGTCACGACGCGACCCTATCGACACCTGAACGGGCAGGACCCGCCCTCTCAACCACGAGCCGATTCCGATAGTCTGCGGCATATCCGTGACTGGTCGTAGAGAGAGAGGCTCGTTCGTGGGTCTGCAGATGCCCGGATCGCCGGGGTCCAAGCGCGCCAAGGGGGCGGCAGCACGTGTGCGCCGGCTCGCTGCGGTGGCTGGACTGGGCGCCAGCGCCGTCCTGCTGGGAGGCTGCTCCACCGCCGCCAAGAACTTCGGTATGCCGACGCCTGCCACCGAGCAGGGGGAGCACGTCCTCCACCTGTGGCAGGGCGCTTGGATCGCCGCACTCGTCACCGGCGTCATCGTCTGGGGCCTGATCTTCTACGCGATCTGGCGCTTCCGCCGTCGCAGCGAGGACGAGGTCCCGGTCCAGACGCGGTACAACCTGCCGCTGGAGATCTTCTACACGATCGCCCCGGTGCTGATGGTGATCGTGTTCTTCTTCCACACCGTCAAGGCGCAGGATGCGATCCTCGATGACAACGTGAAGGTCGACAACACGGTCGAGGTCACCGGCCAGCAGTGGACGTGGACGTTCAACTACGGCGTGGGCGCGATGGACGCGGCGGCGAACGACAACGCCGCCGACCTCAACTTCCCGTACAGCAACTACGTGTACGACGCCGGCACGGCCTCGCACATCCCGACGCTGGTGCTGCCGGTCGACGAGACCACGCGGTTCAACCTGCACTCCCCGGACGTCATCCACGACTTCGGCGTGGACCACTTCCTGATGCGCATGGACGTCGTCCCGGGCCGGGTGAACCACTACAACGTCACCCCGACCGAGATCGGCACCTACCGCGGCGCCTGCTACGAGCTGTGCGGTCTGTACCACTCGCGGATGCTCTTCAACGTGAAGGTCGTCTCGCAGGCCGACTACCAGTCGTACCTCGAGGGCCTCAAGGAGAAGGGCTTCACGTCCGACACGCCGCTCATCGGCGGCGCCGACGCCTACACCCAGGCCGGCCTCCAGTCTGAGGGAGATGCAGAGTGACCGCCACGGCTCACCCGACCACCACCACCGTGAGCGGCCGCAAGCCGCTCGGGCAGCAGCTCTACGCGCTGCTCACCACCACCGATCACAAGCTGATCGGCAAGATGTACGCCGTCACCTCGTTCTGCTGGTTCCTCGTCGGCGGCGTGATGGCCCTGCTCATCCGCTCGGAGCTCGCGTTCCCGGGTCAGCAGCTGCTCAACGACGAGCTGTACAACCAGATGTTCACGATGCACGGCACGATCATGCTGCTGCTGTTCGCGACGCCGCTGTTCTTCGCGTTCGGCAACCTGATCATGCCGCTGCAGATCGGTGCCCCCGACGTGGCGTTCCCGCGTCTGAACATGTTCAGCTACTGGCTGTTCCTGTTCGGCGGCCTGATCGCCGGCTCGGGCTTCCTCACCCCGCAGGGTGCGGCCGACTTCGGCTGGTTCGCGTACACCCCGCTCTCCAACGCGGTCCGCTCGCCGGGCGTCGGCGGTGACCTGTGGATCATGGGTCTGTGGATGGCCGGTCTCGGCACCATCCTCGGCGCGGTCAACTTCATCACCACCATCATCTGCATGCGCGCCCCGGGCATGACCATGTTCCGGATGCCGATCTTCGTGTGGAACACGCTGGTCACGTCGCTGCTGGTCCTGATCGCGTTCCCGGTCCTCGCCGGCGCGCTGCTGATGCTCGAGTCGGACCGCCAGTTCGGCACCCACGTCTTCGACGCCAGCCACGGCGGCCCGATCCTGTGGCAGCACCTCTTCTGGTTCTTCGGTCACCCCGAGGTGTACATCATCGCGCTGCCGTTCTTCGGCATCGTGACCGAGATCCTGCCGGTCTTCAGCCGCAAGCCGGTCTTCGGCTACATCGGCCTGGTCGGCGCGACGCTCGGCATCGCGATCCTCTCGGTCGCCGTGTGGGCCCACCACATGTTCGTCACCGGCGCTGTCGACCTGCCGTTCTTCTCCGGCATGACGTTCCTCATCGCCGTTCCGACAGGTGTGAAGTTCTTCAACTGGATCGGCACGATCTGGGGCGGGTCCGTCAGCTTCGACACCCCGATGCTGTGGTCGATCGGCTTCCTCACGACCTTCCTCTTCGGTGGTCTGACGGGCGTCATCCTGGCCAGCCCGCCGCTCGACTTCCACGTGTCCGACTCCTACTTCGTGGTGGCGCACTTCCACTACGTCGTCTTCGGCACGGTCGTCTTCGCCATGTTCGCCGGCTTCTACTTCTGGTGGCCCAAGATCACCGGCAAGATGCTCGACGAGCGTCTCGGCAAGGTGCACTTCTGGCTGCTGTTCGTCGGCTTCCACACCACCTTCCTGGTCCAGCACTGGCTGGGCGTGGAGGGCATGCAGCGCCGCATCGCCGACTACCTGCCGACCGACGGCTTCACCGGTCTCAACCAGATCTCGACCGTCGGCGCCTTCCTGCTGAGCCTGTCGATGATCCCGTGGTTCATGAACCTCTACGTCTCTCGGCATGCGCCGAAGGTCGAGGTCGACGACCCGTGGGGCTGGGGTCGTTCGCTGGAGTGGGCCACGTCGTGCCCGCCGCCGCGTCACAACTTCCACACCCTGCCGCGGATCCGGTCGGAGTCCCCGGCCTTCGACCTCCACCACCCGGAGATCGCCGCTCTCGAGCTCGAGTCCGAGCAGGAGCTCGCCGCGCACGTTCCCGGCAAGTCCGTTCACGATGAGGGAGACGCCCGATGAAGGCCGAGGCCTGGTTGTTCGTCGCCTGCACGATCTTCCTCGTGCTGGTGACCCCCACCTACTGGTTCGTGACCTCCGGCTCGGAGCACGGCGGCGACTGGACCGGTACGTCCGCGCTGACCATGTGCACCCTGCTGCTCGCGATGATCTCCGCCTACCTGGGCTTCCACGCCCGGCAGATGGACGACCGCCCCGAGGACCGCAAGGACGGCGAGATCGCCGACGGCGCCGGCGAGCTCGGCTTCTTCCCGCCGTTCTCGTGGTGGCCGCTGTGGGCCGCGATGTGCCTCGGCGCGATCGTGTTCGCGCTCGCGATGGCGGCGTGGTGGCTGGCGATCATCGCCGGCGTCATCGGCGCTGTCGCGCTGTGCGGCTGGATCTTCGAGTACTACCGCGGCGAGTTCAGCCACTGATCCCGACGCCAGACTGACGACCCGAACCCCGTGATGCCGGACACCCGGCACGCGGGGTTCGGTCGTCTCGCGGCCTGAGCAGTTACCCTGGATGCGGACTCGCCATGGGGGACGGGTTCTGATGTCACCGATCCCGGGAGTCCATGCATGTCTGCAGCCATACGTTCGACGCGTCGTGCCCGCCTGGGGACGCGCCTGCGGATGGGGAGCACCGTCGCCCTCGCCGTCGCCGCCCTCGCCCTGACCAGCTGCTCCAGCGGCGGCTCGGCCGACGGCGACAACCCCGGAGGCGCCGCGAACGTCGGCGCGACCGCCGGAGAGGATGCGAGCGCCTCCACGGAGCCGACCGTCATCACCGCCAACGTCCGGGCCGCGAAGCCGGTCAAGGTCGACACCGCCGTTCAGGTCTCGGCCAGCGGCGGCACACTGCAGGCGGTCGCGCTCCGTCCCGCCGGTGGCAAGAAGCTCCCCGGCACGCTGGCCGCCGACGGCGCCACCTGGAAGGCCGACGGGCTCCTCGAGCCCGGCACCTCCTACACCCTGACCGCGACCCCCAGCGACGGCAGCACCCCGTGGAAGCGCACCTTCCGCACCCAGGACCTCACCCTCGACGAGCAGACGTACGCCTCGATCACGCCCTCCTCCGGTTCGAAGGTCGGCGTCGGGATGCCCGTGATCGTCCATTTCGACGTGCCGGTGACCGACAAGGCGAGCATCGAGAAGCACCTGTCCGTGCAGTCGACCCCGGCCCAGCCGGGCTCGTGGCACTGGTTCTCCGACACCGAGGTGCACTGGCGTCCCAAGCACTACTGGAAGGCCGGCACCAAGGTCACCGTGGACGCCGACGTGAACAGCGTCCCGGCCGGCGGCGGCATCTACGGCCAGAGCGACAAGACCTCGACCTTCACGATCGGCGACAAGCACGTCTACAAGGTCAACATGGACACCGACCAGATGAAGGTCTACTCCAACGACAAGCTGCTCCGCACCCTCCCGGTGACCACCGGCATGCCCGGCTTCACGACCCGCTCGGGCATCAAGGTCATCATCGAGAAGGACGAGAAGCACACGATGAACTCCGAGACCATCGGCATCCCCAAGGGCGACCCGAACTACTACAACATGAAGGACGTCCAGTGGGCCATGCGGATGACCTACTCGGGTGAGTTCATCCACGCCGCCCCGTGGTCCGTCGCCTCGCAGGGGCACACCAACGTCTCTCACGGCTGCACCGGCATGAGCACCGAGAACGCCGACTGGCTCTTCCACCTCACCCAGATCGGCGACGTCGTCGACGAGTTCGGCACCGACCGGCCGATGGAGGTCACCAACGGGTACGGCGACTGGAACATGTCCTACGCCGACTACAAGAAGGGCTCGGCACTCAGCAGCACCAAGGGCTGACCTCAGCCCGCGAGGAGCTCGCGGACCCGGGGGATCACCACGGTGCCGTAGAGCTCGATGCAGCGCATCAGCTGCTCGTGCGGCATCGGGCCGTTGCTGTACTTGAGGTCGAAGCGGCTCAGGCCGAGCGTCCTGACGGTCGTGGCGATCTTCTGCGCCACCGTCTCCGGTGAGCCGACGAAGAGCGCGCCGTGGTCGGCCTCCTCGTGCAGCTCGGCGATCGTGCTCGGCGGCCAGCCGCGCTCGCGCCCGATCCGGTCCCGGTTCGCCTTGAAGTGCGGGAAGAGCAGCTCGCGCGCCTCGGCGTCGTCGTCCCACACGAAGCCGGGGGAGTGCACCCCGATCGCCAGTCTCGGCTGCTCGGGGTGGAGCTGGTCGAGCGCACGGTGGTAGAGGTCGACGTACGGTGCGAACCGCGCCGGCGCCCCGCCGATGATCGCCATCGTCAGCGGGAAGCGGTACCGGGCAGCGCGTACGACGGACTCAGGGGAGCCACCCACGCCGACCCAGGCGTCGATGCCGCCGCGCTCGGTCTTCGGGAACACCTCGGCGTCCAGCGGCGGGCGGGTGGTGCCCTCCCACTGCACCCGGCCCTCGGCGCGCAGCGCTTCGAAGATCTCCAGCTTCTCCTCGAAGAGGACGCCGTAGTCGGCGAGGTCGAAGCCGAAGAGCGGGAAGCTCTCGGTGAACGAGCCGCGACCGAGCGTGACCTCCGCCCGGCCGCCGGAGAGGGCGTCGATGGTGGCGAACCGCTCGTAGACCCGGATCGGGTCGTCCGAGCTGAGCACGGTGACGGCGGTGCCGAGGACGATCCGCTCGGTGCGTGCCGCCAGGGCGGCCAGCACGATGTCGGGCGCGCTGATGGCGAAGTCCGGGCGGTGGTGCTCGCCGACGCTGAACGCGTCGACGCCGACCCGGTCGGCGAGGACGCCCTCGGCCACGACGTTGCGCAGCACCTGGGCGTGGGGGAGGGGCGTGCCGGACGCGTCGACGGTGACGTCGCCGAACGTGTCCAGCCCGAGCTTCACGTCGTGCATGGGAGTCCTTCTCGCGGAAATGGACCGAGGGCCCGGGAGCAGTGCTCCCGGGCCCTCAGTATGTCGTGCGGGCGGATCAGTGCTCGCCGTGACCGCCCTCGAGCTCGTGGCCCTCGGCGTGGTCGGCGTGCGCGAGGTGCGCCTGCGCGTCGTCGTACTCCTCGAGCGTCGGCTTCTGCACGTCGTCCTCGTAGTAGAGGGTGCGGAGCTTGTCGCGGAGCGTGGACTTGCCGTTCTCCTTCGGGCCGTCGGCCTCGCCGGCACCGCCCTCGCCGATGTCGCGGACGGTGATCGCGTACGCCTTGCTCTCGCTGATCGGCTTGTGGATCTCGGAGTAGCCGCCCTGCGCGGAGCGCATGATGACGCCGGACTCGTAGCCGTGCAGCAGGACCTCGTTGTCGTGGCGCTGCAGCGCGATGCACCAACGACGCGTGATGAAGAACGCGATCGCGGGAGCGACGAACACCAGCACGCGCAGGGCGTAGGTGATGTTGTTGATCGAGGAGTGGAACAGGATCGCGATGATGTCGTTGCCGCCGGCGAGCCAGAACATGGCGTACCAGGTCATCAGCGACACGATGAACGCGGTCCGGGTCGGGGCGTTGCGCGGGCGCTGGAGTAGGTGGTGCTCGCGCTTGTCACCGGTGATCCAGTTCTCGAGGAACGGCAGGATCGTGACGAGGAGCCACGACAGCGTCGGCATCAGGATGACCGGGACGAAGATGTTCCAGGACCACGTCGAGCCCCAGAAGTGCGACTCCCAGCCGGGCATGATGCGCAGCGCGCCGTCCGGCCAGCCCATGTACCAGTCGGGCTGGGAGCCCGCGGTGACCTTGGTCGGGTCGTAGGGACCGAACTTCCACACCGAGTTGATCGACAGCAGGGCACCCATCAGGGCGGTGACGCCGAACGTGATGAAGAAGAAGCCACCCGCCTTGGCGGCGTAGACCGGCAGCATCGGGTAGCCGACGACGTTGGTCTCCTTGCGGCCCGGACCGGCCCACTGGGTGTGCTTGTGGTAGACGAGCAGCAGCATGTGGGCGGCGACCAGGCCGAGCAGGATGCCCGGGATCAGCAGCACGTGGATCGTGTAGAGACGCGGGATGATCGAGTCACCCGGGAACTCGCCTCCGAAGAGGAAGAACGAGATGTACGTGCCGACGATCGGGATGGCCGAGATGAAGCCCTGGGCGGCGCGGACACCCGTACCGGAGAGCAGGTCGTCGGGCAGCGAGTAGCCGGTGAAGCCCTCGATGGTGCCGAGGATCAGCAGGGTCGAGCCGATCACCCAGTTGAGCTCGCGCGGCTTGCGGTACGCGCCCGTGAAGGCGACGCGGAGCATGTGGATCATCATGGCCGAGACGAAGAGCATCGCGGCCCAGTGGTGCATCTGGCGCAGCAGCAGACCGCCGCGGACGTCGAACGAGATGTTCAGCGTCGAGGCCATCGCCTCGGACATCTGGATGCCACGCAGGTTCGGGTAGGCGCCCTGGTAGGTCACCTCGGACATCGAGGGGCGGAACCACAGGGTCAGGAAGACACCCGTGATCAACAGCACCACGAAGCTCCACAGCGCGATCTCACCCAGCATGAAGGACCAGTGGTCCGGGAAGATCTTGCGGAGGTTCTTCTTGCCCATGGCCGCGAGGCCGAGGCGTTCGTCGGACCACTCCGCGACCTTGCCGACACGCGTCGGCTTGCTCGCGGTCGCCGCCGAGGTGTTGCTCTGGGCAACCTTGCTCGTGTCGACGCTCACTGGCCGTTCTCCTTCGTCCACTCGTTGAAGACCGCGCTCGGCGACTTCGTCTCACGCTCCCAGAAGCTGGGGCCGACGGGCTCGGGGTAGTCGCTCAGCGCTACCAGGAAGCCCTCGTCGTCCACACCGAGCGGCAGCTGCGGGAGGTGCCGGCCAGCGGGGCCGAAGATGACCTTGCCGGAGTCGGCGAGGTCGAAGGTGGACTGGTGGCAGGGGCACAGCAGGTGGTGCGTGGTGCGCTCGTTCAGCGAGATCGGGCACCCGACGTGGGTGCAGATCTTCGAGTACGCCACGATGCCGCTGACCGACCAGTTTCGGGTCGCGTCGGAGACGATGTCGTCCGGGTCCATCCGCAGGAGGACGGTGGCCGCCTTGGCCTTCGCCACCTGCAGGTCGGCGCCCTCGAGGACGTCGGCCTCGGGGAGGGGCTGGCCCTTGTCGGTGCCGAAGATGATCTCGGGAGCCGAGTTGACCAGGTCGCCGATCTCCAGGTCCGCGGGGCGGATCGGGGTGCCGACGACGTCGCGCACGATGCGCATGTTCTTCGCCCACACCGTGTGGCGGAGCTTGTCACCCGGCAGCGGGCCGAGGTCGCGCAGCATCACGACGGCCGGGGCGACCAGGAGGCCGACCGAGCCGATCAGGGTGTTGCGGATGAGGGGGCGCCGGGCGATACCCGACTCCTCGAGGCCGGCCTGCAGCGCGGCGACGGTGGCGGAGCGGTCGTCCTCGGACGAGGAGGCCGGGTGGCGCTCCTCGACCAGCTCGACGTCGGCCATGAGCTTGCGGGCCCACTGGATGACGCCGATGCCGATGAAGAGCAGCGCGCCGCCGAGGCACAGGCCCAGGGCGAGGTTGGAGGCGCCGAGACCAGCGAAGGTCGGGCCGCCGACACCCGTCTCGATCGTCACGTACGAGACGACGAAGAGGATCGTGCAGATGATCGAGAGACCGAAGAGCGAGGCGACCTGGCGCTCGGCGCGGCGCTCGGCCTTCGGGTCGACGTCGGTCGGACGCCAGTGGTGCTCCGGAAGCCCCGGATCCGGCAGCAGCGCGTCGGTGTGCGCCTGGATCTCGTGGGAGTCGCTCACTTGGCCATTCCCTTCTTCTTCTTGTTCGTACGGGTGGTGTGGGCGGCGATCCAGACGGCGAAGGCCACCAGGGAGCCGAGGCCCACGGTCCACGCGGCGAAGCCCTCACTCACGGGGCCGAGCGAGCCGAGACCGAAGCCGCCGTAGTTCGGCTGCTTCTTCATCGACTCGATGTAGGCGATGACGTCACGCTTCATCTCCGGCGTGATGTTGCCGTTGGAGAAGGTGTCCATCGACTGGGGGCCGGTGAGCATGGCCTCGTAGATGTACTTGGGGTCGGTGTCGAGCAGCTTCGGGGCGAAGCCACCGCGCGGCATGGCGCCGCCCTCACCGGTGAAGTTGTGGCAGGCGGTGCAGTTGGTCAGGAAGATCTGGCCACCGCGGACGATGGCCTC
This sequence comes from Nocardioides sp. JCM 18998, assembly GCF_055391535.1. Taxonomy (NCBI): domain Bacteria; kingdom Bacillati; phylum Actinomycetota; class Actinomycetes; order Propionibacteriales; family Nocardioidaceae; genus Nocardioides; species Nocardioides sp. JCM 18998. The sequence goes on along the minus strand of NZ_AP043886.1, from coordinate 71,360 downwards.
CTGCTTCGCAGCGTCGCTCAGGCCGTCCGTGCTGTAGTCCTCACGGGTCGGGACGGCGGGGCCGGGGGCCAGGGAGGCGACGTAGGCGGCGAGCTCGTCGATCTCGTCCTGGGAGAAGTTGGGGCTCTTCTTCTGGACCTGGGCACCGGCCTGGACCATCGGCATCCGGCCGGTACCGACCTGGAAGTCGACGGCGGCGGCGCCGACGCCCGCGAGGGCGGGGCCGAGGAGCTTGCCGTCGACGCTCGTCATGCCCTCGCCGTTCTGCCCGTGGCAGAAGGCACAGCTGACGAGGAAGAGCTCGCGGCCCTTGGCTGCCATGGCAGCCTGGTCCTGCGCCTCGTCGGCGGAGGAGGACGGCGAGAAGGCGGCGTAGAGGCCGCCGGAGATTGCCAGGCCCAGGAGCAGCAGCACCAGGCCGGCGATGGGGCCGCGACGGTGCCGCGAGAGGCGACCGGCGGAGCGGTTCAGGAGACGCACAATCAGTCCTTGATCTTCGCTGGCAGGCGGGCTACTTGATGAGGTAGATGGTCGCGAACAGACCGATCCACACGACGTCGACGAAGTGCCAGTAGTACGACACGACGATGGCACGAACCGCCTGCTCATGGGTGAAGCGACGAGCCACGAACGTGCTCGCGATCACGAAGAGGAACGCGACCAGACCGCCGGACACGTGGATGCCGTGGAAGCCGGTGGTCAGGTAGAAGACGGTGCCGTAGCCGGAGCTCGGCATCGTGATGCCCTCGTGGATGAGGCTCGCGTACTCGGTCGCCTGACCGGCCACGAAGATCGCGCCCATGATGAAGGTGAGCACGAACCACTCGCGCAGGCCCCACTTGTTGATCTGGAGCAGCGAGCCCTTGCGTCCCACCTGGCCGCGCTCGGCGGCGAACACGCCCCACTGGCAGGTGAAGGAGGAGAGCACCAGGATCGTGGTGTTCACCGACGCGAACGGGACGTTGAGGTGCGGGGTCTCCTGCGCCCACAGGTCCGGGCTGACCGCACGGATCGTGTAGTAGGCCGCGAAAAGGGCCGCGAAGAACATCAGCTCGCTGGAGAGCCAGATGATCGTGCCCACGCTGACCATGCTGGGCCGGTCGTGCTGCCCGTGCAGACGGGAGGCCGGAAGAGTCGAAACTGTCGCCACGGGCGCCATTATGTCGGTGTCCGATCCATGAGGGCACCCCGACCCCCTTACTTGGGGATAGTTTTCAGTCCCGTGAGGCTCATCGACCGGCTGCCGTGGTGGCTGGCCCCCCTCGGAATCTTCGTCATGACGCGGCTGATCGACGTGGCCGTCATCGCCCACGCGTCGCATCAGCAGATCGCGATGGACGGCTCCTACGGGATCCACGTGGAGACGCCCAAGCCGGCGGATCCCGGCTACTTCCCGGTGCTGAGCAACTGGGACGGGCAGTGGTACGAGACGGTCGCCCGGCACGGCTACCCGCGGGATCTGCCCGCGACCGGTCCGGTGCCGCAGACGGCATGGGCGTTCTACCCCCTCTACCCGGCGATCGTACGGGCGGTGATGATCGTCACGCCGCTGGGCTTCGCGCCGGCGGCGTCGTTGGTGAGTCTCGCCTGCGCCGGGGCGGCGATGGTGCTGCTCTACCGGATGGTGATCGACGGGACCTCCGGGTTCAAGGGTGGCCGGTTCGCCGCGGTGATGACCGTTCTCGGCCTGTGCGCGCTGCCGTCCGCGCCGATCCTGCAGACCGCCTACACCGAGGGGCTGGCGCTGCTGCTGATCGTGCTGCTCGTCCGGGCGCTCACCCGGCGCTCGTACGACGTCGCGCTGCTCATCTTGCTGGCGCTGGCGCTCACCCGGCCGATCGTGATCGCGGCCGCGCCGCTCCTGGTCTGCCACGCGCTGCTGCGCTGGCGGGCCTCGACGCTGCGCCAGCGCGTCTGGATGAGCTGCCTGGTCGTCGCCTCCGGTGCGCTCGTACTGCTGTGGCCGGCGATCGCGGCGATCGTGACCGGCCGTCACGACGCGTACTTCGCCACCCAGCGGGCCTGGGGCAATCAGCTGGACGTGAAGCAGGGCTACCTGGGCTGGTTCTTCGGCGGCACCTACGACGGCAGCGGCAGCACCGCCGTCACGGCGATCCTCGTCCTGCTGGTGCTGCTGGTGACCGTCGTGGTGCCCGCCGCGCGGGCCTGGCCGGTCGAGCTACGGCTGTGGGCGCTGGGCTATGCGCTCTACCTCATGCTGGCGCTGCGGCCGACGACCTCCATCGAGCGCTACATGCTGCTCGTCGCGATCCCGTGGCTGCCGCTGCCGGCGCTCGCCCCGGCCGGATCGCGCAGAGGGGTGCAGGCGCTGGTCTTCGCGGTGGTCCTCGCGCTCGGGATCCGGATGCAGGTCGGGTGGGTCGGGCACTACCTCATCCCGACGGCCGGATCGATGCTCCCGCCGTGACGGATCCGCGAGTAGAGTCCGGCCCGTGACCGCCTCCACGAAGCCGCTCAAGGTGCTCGTCTACAGCGACGACGTCAACGTCCGGAAGCAGGCGATCCTCGCCCTCGGCCGGCGACCGCACCCCGACCTCCCCGAGGTCGAGTACGTCGAGGTGGCCACCGAGCCGATCGTGGTGCAGAACTTCGACGCGGGCACGATCGACCTGGCGATCCTCGACGGCGAGGCCGTCCCCGCCGGCGGGATCGGCATCGCCAAGCAGATGAAGGACGAGATCGCGGACTGTCCGCCGATCGTCGTGCTCACCGGGCGGCCGCAGGACGCCTGGCTGGCGACCTGGTCGCGCGCCGACGCCGCCGTGCCGCAGCCGATGGACCCGCTCGTGCTGGCCGAGACCGTCACCGGTCTGCTGCTCAGCGCCGCCGTCCCCGCCTGAGCGCCCGATGAGCAGCATCACCTGGCCCGACGTGCTCGGGTCCCTCGTCGCGCGCACCGATCTGACCTCCGCGCAGACCGCCTGGGCGATGGGCGAGATCCTCGCCGGCGAGGCGTCCCCCTCGCAGGTCGCCGGCTTCGCCGTGGCGCTGCGCGCCAAGGGCGAGACCTCCGAGGAGCTCACCGGCCTCGTCTCGGCGATGTTCGAGCACGCCACCCCGATCTCCATCCCGGGCCGGCTGCTCGACATCGTCGGCACCGGCGGTGACCGCTCCATGTCGGTCAACATCTCCACCATGTCGGCGATCGTCGCGGCCGGCGCCGGCGCGAAGGTCGTCAAGCACGGCAACCGCTCGGCTTCCTCCACATCCGGCTCCGCCGACGTGCTCGAGGCGCTCGGCATCCGGCTCGACCTCCCGGTCGACCGGGTCGCCGCCCTCGCCGAGGAGGCCGGGATCACGTTCCTCTTCTCGGCCGTCTTCCACCCGGCGATGCGGCACGCCGCCGTCACCCGGCGCGAGCTCGGCATCGGGACGACCTTCAACTTCCTCGGTCCGCTGTCCAACCCCGCCGGCGCGGGCGCCAGTGCCATCGGCTGTGCCGACCCGCGGATGGCACCGGTGATGGCGGGCGTCTTCGCGGCCCGTGGCACCGACGCCTGGGTCTTCCGCGGTGACGACGGACTCGACGAGCTCACCACCACCACCACGTCTGCCCTGTGGGCCGTGCGCGGGGGCATCGTGAGCGAGCACCCGGTCGACCCGACCCGGCTCGGGATCGCCCGCTCGAGCGCCGAGGACCTGCGCGGTGGCGACGCCGAGCACAACGCCGACGTCGTACGGCGGATGCTGGCCGGCCAGGCCGGCCCGGTCCGCGACGCGGTCGTGCTCAACGCCGGTGCCGCGCTGGCGGTCTACGACGACGCCGAGGGCGGCGTCGAGGACCGGCTCGCCGCGGGAGTCGAGCGCGCCGCTGCGGCGATCGACTCGGGTGCGGCGGCGGGCGCGCTGGAGCGCTGGATCGCCGGCTCGTCCCGCTGAGCTCGCGGGGCCGCCGACTCGCGGCGGCGACCGCGGGTCAGTCGAGGCCGAGTGAGAACGCCGCCTCGAGGTCGTGGCGCGAGTAGGTCCGGAAGGCGATGTGGGTCTCGGTGTCGAGCACACCGGGGACCTTGTTGATCCGATCGGCGACCACCGCGGCGATGTCGTCGTGGGTGCGCACCCGGACCAGCACGATCAGGTCGATCGGCCCGGTGACGGAGTAGACCTCGCTGACGCCGTCGATGGCCGCGATCGCGGTGGCGACCTCGGGGATCTGGGAGACCTCGGCGGAGACGTGGACGATGGCGGTGATCACGGACCGCACGTTACCGCGCCGGTTGATGGACGGGCGTGATGTCGCGACGCTCGTCGAACGGGACCAGGGTGCGGCGTGACTCCTCCACCGCATCGTGGACAGCGAGATGGCGGGTCGCGCCCGCGACCGGGCAGGTCCACTCGCCGTCGATGTCGATCAGCCGGATCCCGGCGGACTCCAGCCAGCGCAGCACCAGCTCGCTCTCCTCGGCGCTGGCGGCGGGCACCGGGCCGGGCGCGGGCAGGACGGTCTCGGCGGAGGCCCGCAGCTGCTCGACGTAGGCGTGGGCGTCGCCACCGGGCGGCATCGTGCCGGCCGCGGCCAGCCGTCCGCGGCGGACCACGTGCACCTCCCAGCGGCCGTCATCGCGCCGTCGGCCCGCGACCACCTCGGCGCAGCGGGAGAGGGCGGAGAGCCGCTGGGTGCGCGAGGCGGCGCGCAGGAAGGCGGCGAGCCGGTCGCGGTGGATGCCCGCCTCCTCGAAGCGCTCGGCCGCGGCGAGGATGGTCATCCGCTCGGTGACGGCGTCGATCACCTCGTCGGGGCGGCGCAGCAGCGTGTCGCGGAGCTGGCGCACGACGGTGTCGTAGGCCTCCTCGTCGGCGCTGCCGTCGCAGGGGGAGAGGCAGCGACCCATCTCGGCCAGGACGCAGGGCGTCCGGGAGGCCTTGCGGGCGAGCCGATCGGAGCACTGCCGCACCGGGAAGGTGTCGTGCAGCACCTGCAGCGCCTTCTCAGCGACCCTCTTCGAGGAGAAGGGGCCGAGATAGTCGGCCTCGTCGTCGAGGACGCGCTTGACCAGGGAGAGCCGCGGCCACGGCTCGCGAGTGAGCTTGACGAAGTGCATCTTCTCGGGGAACCGCGAGCGCCGGTTGTAGCGCGGCTTGTGCTCGGCGATCAGGCGCAGCTCGCGGATCTGGGCCTCCAGGGTGGTGGCGCACTCGATGCCGGTGACCGTGCTAGCCAGCCCCACCATCTCGCCCATCCGGGAGCGGGTCTCGGAGGCGGTGAAGTAGGACCGGACCCGGGTGCGGAGGTCGCGGCTGGTGCCGACGTAGAGGACGCGCTCGCGGTCGTCGCGGAACAGGTAGACCCCCGGGGCGTGCGGCAGCGTCTCGGCCAGGTGACGCTTCTTGCGCTGGGCGGTCGAGACCCGGGCGGAGAAGGTCTGCAGCTCCTCGAGGGTGTGCACGCCGAGCCCGCCGAGCCGCTCCATCAGCCCGTGCAGCACGTCGACGGTCGCCCGGGCGTCGGAGAGGGCCCGGTGGTTGGGCTCGGTGCCGGCGTGGAAGAGCCGGGCCAGCGAGGAGAGCTTGCAGTTGGGCGCGTCGTCGCGGGTGATCACGCGACGGGCCAGCTTGGCGGTGTCGACCACCTCGAAGGCGGGCCAGGGGCGGCCCTGCGCGCCCGCGAAGTGCTTGAGGAAGCCGACGTCGAACGGCGCGTTGTGGGCGACCAGCACGCAGCCCTGGGCAAACTCCAGGAACGCCGGCAGCGCCGACTCGATCCCCGGAGCGTCCGCGACCATCGTGTTGCTGATGCCGGTCAGGACCGCGATGAACGGAGGGATCGCGGTGTGCGGGTTGACCAGCGTCTGGAACTCGCCCAGGATCTCGCCCCCGCTGACCTTGACCGCGCCGATCTCGGTGATCATCGAGCCGCCCTCGGCGGATCCGCCGGTCGTCTCCAGGTCCACCACGCAGAAGGTGATGTCGCGCAGCGGGCGGCCCAGCTCGTCGAAGCTGCGCTGGGTCTCCCACGCGCTCGACGATCGGGGCGGTGCCGGTGCTGCGGTGCTCATGTCGGTGACCGTAGACGGGGCCACCGACAATTCGGGGAGGGCACGCGCGGGCGCCGCCTATCCTTCTGCGGTGACCACCCTGGCAGACCTCCCGGAGCCGGTGCGCGCCCGGATCGCCGCGCTGGCCGCGGCCGTGCTGCCCCAGGTGCCCGACCTGCCGGCCCCGCTGCGCCGCGTCGCGGCGTTCACACCCGCGCGCCGCGCCAAGAGCGGCGGCACCACGATCCTGGCCGCGCTCGATCAGGACGCGGAGGACGAGGGCGGCCTGCGCGAGCGGGTCGGCGCCCAGCTGCGTGCCGCCGCGGTGCCCGCCGGGACGGATCCCGCCGAGGCGGCCGGGTACGCCTGGCTGACCCGGCCCGACGGCTGGTCCGAGCAGGTGGAGACGGGGATCGCCGCGCTCCAGGCCCGTCCCGCGGCTGCCGAGCAGGACGCCGCCCGCCTCCAGCTGCGGGTCGACCGGCTCGAGGCGGAGCTCCAGGAGGTCCGCGAGCGCCGGCGTACGGACGCGGAGAGCGCCAAGCAGGAGAACAACCTGCTGCGGCGCCGGCTCGGTGAGGCCCGCGCCAGCAGCCGGGGCGCCCTGGCGGGGGTCGAGGAGTCGATCGCCGCGGCTCGGGCGGCCCAGGCCGAGGCGGAGGCGAGCGCGGAGTCGCTCGCCCGCGAGGTGCGTCAGCTCCGCGCCCGGGTCACCCAGCTCGAGGCCGAGGCCGGCGAGGGCCGCCGCGCCGCCCGCAGCGAGCGGGACGCCGCGACCGTACGGGCCCGCCTGCTGCTCGACACCCTCCTGGAGGCCACCTCGGGACTGCAGCGTGAGCTGGCACTGCCGCAGACCGGCGGCACGCCGGGTGAGGGCGTCGAGGCCGGCTACGCCGTCACCGAGCCGCCGGAGACGGGACGCGCCCGGACGGTGGCGAGCATCGGCGAGCTCGAGGGCTACCTGGCCATGCCGCGGGTCCGGCTGATCATCGACGGCTACAACGTCACCAAGCAGGCCTGGCCGACCTCGGCCCTGGACGCTCAGCGGATCCGGCTGATGCAGGCGCTCGCGCCGCTGGTCGCGCGTACCGGTGCGGAGACGACGGTCGTCTTCGACGCGGCGACGGTCCCGGGGGCGGCGGCACGCCACGTCGCCGGCGCGCCGCGCGGGGTCCGGGTGGTCTTCAGCCCGCCCGGGGTGATCGCCGACGACGTCATCCGGGACCTCGTGGCCGCCGAGCCGAGCGGACGGGTGCTGCTGGTGGTCAGCGACGACCGGGCGGTCGCGCGCGACGTCGCGCTCAGCGGAGGTCGGCCGGTGCCGGCAGCTCTGCTGCTGCAGGCGGTGCGCTGAGCGCTGGTCGCCGCTCCAGGTAGCCGACGGTGACGTGCACGCCGAGCGCCAGCAGGATGCCGACGGCCTCGTCGAGCACGTAGTGCTCGCCGTAGAGGAGCAGCGTGAAGCACATCAGCGCCGGGTAGGCCAGCGCGAGCCAGCGCCACCAGCGGGTGCCCCGGCTGATCGCGAACAGCGCGACCAGCATCGCGGTGGCGGCGTGCAGGGAGGGCATCGCGGCGACCGGGTTGGTCAGCGGCCCGTCGAGGATCCGGGTGAGGCGCAGCCCGAAGCCGGACCAGCCCCGGGTCGGCGCCGCCAGGATGGGCGAGGAGAGCAGCCCGTCGCGCGAGGCCATCCACGGCGGCGCCATCGGGAAGACCACGTAGCCGACCAGCCCGGTCAGGTTGAGGGCGACGAAGCGGGTCATCCACTGCTTCCACACCGGCCGGTCGCGCATCCACAGCACCCACGCCAGCACCCACGCGGTGATGAAGTGGGACAGGTACGTCGTGGTCAGCACCGTGTCCATCCACGTGCCGCCCTGAGGTCCGCAGGGCCCGCCGCAGATCCCGTACTGCAGGCGCTGGGCGAGGATCTCGCCGCCGCCCAGCCAGCGGTCCACCTCGATGGCCGGCTCGAAGTGCACCGGCAGGCCGAGCAGGTAGACCAGGCCGTAGCTGTAGGTGTAGGCAAGCAGGAAGAGGACGGGCAGGGCCCAGTCCCGGGCGAAGCCCAGGTGGGAGCGGACCGGCGCGTCGACGCGGCAGGCGATCGCCCCACCCCACAGCCAGAGGAACAGCGCGAGCGGGTCGGACGGCACGCCGATGGTCACGCTCCAGACGGTCAGGAGCGCGAGGTAGACGACGACGGCGAGGACGCGGCGGGTCCGCAGCCGAGACCAGAGCCGGGACCACATGGCGACAGTCTGGCCCGCACCGCAAGAGCCCGGGGCGCCCGGGTCCCGTCGCGACACGGGGCGATAAGGGGCGACACGCCGGCCGACTCACTGGCCGACACGCCGGCCGACTCACTGGCCGACTCGCTGGGGCAAAACTGTCAGGGGTCCCTGCGAGCGTCCCCGACATGAGCACAACGATCGACTGCGGCACCTGCGTGGTGCGAGGACTGGAGTGCCACGACTGCGTGGTGACGGTGCTGCTCGGCATGCCGCCCGAGCTGACCATGGGGGACGAGGAGCGCCGCGCGCTCGAGGTCCTCGCCGACGGCGGGCTGGTGCCGCCGCTGCGTCTCGTCGAGCCGACGGAGGGTCCCATCGTGGAGTCCGCCTGATGCTGCTGGGCCGGATGTGGCCTCTGTGACGAATGAGGCGCAACACGCCGCCCCAAGCGATTGGCACGGTCGTGTCGGCCTCGGTTATGGTCTAGGGCACTTGGTGCTCGACGCTGCGGATCACACAGATTCGCGCGGGCACCGCGCTGAGTCGTGAGTCGCTCTCCGGAGCGGGGCGCGAGCCGGGGAACCATCGACGGCCTGGCCGTCATCTGGGGTGAATCTCCCGCGAGGCGTGTCCACCCAGGACACGAGGAGCAGGGGTAGGACATGTCGTGTCCGAATCCGTCAGCTCACCCGGTAGGCGTACGACAGAACAAGGGAGAACGCCCGCTCGTGACCCACGGCCGGAACCGACTCATCGCTGCTGGTGTTGCGACGCTCGCCGTCGCTGGAGTCGTCGGGATGCTTCCCAGCAACCCCGCCCAGGCAGCCCCGTCCATCAAGGACGTCCAGGCGAAGGTCGACGACCTCTACCGCCAGGCCGACGTCGCCGGCGAGCGCTTCGACGCCGCCAACCTGCGCCTCAAGCAGCTCCGTGCCGAGCTGGTCGACCTCCAGGCCGACCAGAAGCACCAGGGCCAGCAGCTCAGCGGCGTGCGCGACCAGGTCCGCGACTCCGTGCTGGGCCAGTTCGAGGGCTCGAACATGTCAGCGGTCGGCCAGGTCGTCACCAGCGACGACCCCAAGGCGTTCCTCGCCGGGCTCTCCACGATGTCGGCCTACGACGGCATCCAGAACAGCCTGCTCACCGACTACGCCAACCAGGTCAACGCACTCGAGCTGCGCCGTGAGGCGACCGCCAGCCGCACCGACCAGGTCGCCGCGACCGAGGCCGACCTCAAGAAGGCCAAGGCCGAGATCGACGACAAGCTCGCCGAGGCCAAGAAGGTGCTCGACGGCCTCCAGGCCGAGCAGCGCGAGGCCCTGCTCTCGCGTGACTCCACCCGCGTCTCCGCCTCCGACATCGGCGCGAGCGGCAGTGCCGCTGCCGCGATCGACTTCGCGATGGCCCAGGTCGGCAAGGCCTACGTCTACGGCGCGGCCGGCGACAGCGCCTACGACTGCTCCGGCCTGACCATGCGCGCCTGGGGCGCCGCCGGCGTCTCGCTGCCGCACTCCTCGGCCGCGCAGTACAACTCCGGTCGCCACATCTCGGAGTCCGAGCTGCAGCCGGGCGACCTGGTCTTCTACTACAGCCCGATCAGCCACGTCGGCATGTACATCGGCAACGGCCTCATCGTGAACGCCGAGAACCCGAGCGTCGGCGTCAAGGTCACCGGCCTGCACGACATGCCGTACGTCGGCGCCGTCCGCCCGGGCTGACGCCCGCCTGAGCCTTCCTCGACCCGCGCGACCACGGGTCTGATTGACTCGCGCCATGACTGACACGGACCGCCCCTCAGCACGAGGGGCGGTCCGCAGTCGTCTGCGGCTCGTCATCGTCGCCGGGGTGGTGATGATCGCGGCCGTGATCGGCCTGTCGATCCGGCATGCGCACGACGACACCTACGTTGTGCCGACCTCCAACGGCTCCGAGCACGCCGCCGCCGAGCAGCCGACCGCTGCCGCGGCCGCGCTCGCCGCGTGGCAGCGGGCGATCGCGGACGGGCACTCGGACGCGGCCCCCGGCACCGCGGCCCGGACCGCCGCCGAGAACGCCGGCCGGCTGCGCGTGCAGGACTTCACCGCGCGCTACATCGCCCCCGCCGGTGCGGTCGCGGCCGACGGCTCGTGGACCGCCGACGTGGCGCTGACCTGGCGTTTCGGTGGCGTCGATGCCGTGACCGCGAGCGAGGACGTCGGAGTGACCTTCGCCCCGTCCCCGGGCGGTGTCGAGATCACCGCCTTCGGCGGCGCCGGGGACCGGCTGCCGATCTGGCTCAGCGGGCCGGTCGAGGTCAGGCGTACGGCCGACACGATGGTGGTGCTCGCCGGCTCCGGCGCTGCAGCCCAGCAGCGCGCCGAACGCTTCGACACCCTGGCCACCCGTGCCGTCGCGACCGTGCGCCGCGTGCTGCCGTGGCCGCATCCGGGCCTGGTCCTCGAGATCCCGGCCGACCAGTCCGGGCTCGAGCAGATGATGGGCGCGAAGGCCGACAGCTACCACGGGGTCGCCGCGGTGACCGCGACCGTCGACGGCAGTGCGTCCGGGCCGGTGCACGTGCTCGTCAATCCGCAGGTGATCGGCGGTCTCAACAGCCAGGGCGCCCAGATCGTGCTCAGCCACGAGGCCACCCACGCCGCCACCGCGGTGGCCGGCAACACCACCATGCCGTCGTGGCTGTTGGAGGGCTTCGCCGACTACGTCGCGCTGCGCGACGTCCCGCTCCCGCTCACCACCACCGCCCGCCAGATCATCGCGGACGTCCGCGCCGACGGCGCCCCGCATCATCTCCCCGGCGCGGCCGAGTTCGACGACCAGTCCGAGAGCTTCGGCGCGGAGTACGAGGCCGCCTGGCTGGCCTGCCGTCAGCTCGCGCGGATCGCCGGTGAGCCGGCGCTGGTGCGGCTCTACGACGACGTCCGCGACGGTGCCACGCTGGACACCGCGATGCGCCGCGACACCGGTCTCGGCGTCGCCGCCTTCACCGCGCGCTGGCGCGAGGAGCTCACGGAGCTGGCCCGATGACGAGCTGGGTGCGGCGCCTCTCGCTGATCATGGCCCTCGGGGGAGCGGTGGCCTTCGTCGTCCTCGCCGCCGTGCTGGTGCCGTGGCATCCCTACCCCGGTGGCGCGCTCCAGGTCCCCGACGCCCGCACGGTCTTCACCCCGGAGCAGCTGGAGCGCGCCACGGCGTACTCCCACGTCGTCCGCTGGCTGGGGCGCAGCTCGCTGCTGGTCTCCCTGGCGGTCGCGTGCCTGCTCGGCTTCAGCCGCTTCGGGCGGGCCGTCGCGCGACGCCTGCGCGGGCCGTGGTGGCTGCGCGCGGTCGTGCTGGTCCTGCTGGTGGCCGTGATCGGCCGGCTGGCCACGCTGCCGTTCGGCATCGCGATCCAGCGCGAGCAGCGGCACTACGGGTTGTCGCGGCAGAGCTGGGCGGCCTACCTCCAGAACGCCGCCATCGACACCCTCGTCGGTGTGGTGGCCACCTCGATCGCGGTCGTCGTGCTGCTCGCCATCGCACGGCGCTGGCCGCGGGCATGGCCGGCGATCGCGGGCACCGTGCTGGCGGCGCTGGTGCTGATCGGCTCATTCGTCTACCCCGTGCTGGTCCAGCCGCTCTTCAGCGACTTCACCTCGCTGCCACAGGGCGATCTGCGCACCCAGATCATGCAGATCGCCGATGAGGAGGGCGTCCGGCTCGACGACGTCCTGGTGGCCGACGCATCGCGGCGCACCACCCAGATCAACGCGTACGTCACCGGCTTCGGCTCCACCCGCCGCGTCGTGCTCTACGACAACCTGATCGACGACCTGCCGCGCGGCCAGGTGCTGTCGGTGGTCGCGCACGAGCTCGGCCATGCCAAGTACGACGACGTGCTGACCGGCACCCTGCTGGGCGTCGCCGCGGCCTTCGGTGCGGTCGGCGTGCTCGGCCTGCTGATCGGGCCGCTCACGCGGCGGCGGTACGGCGAGAGCGGTGCGGACTCGACGGTGCTGACCACGAGGTCGGCGGAGGTCGTCCCGCTGCTGCTGGCCCTCTTCGCCGTCGCCTCGGCGCTGTCGCTGCCGGTGCAGAACACGATCAGCCGGCAGATCGAGACGCGCGCGGACGTGACCGCCCTCCAGGTGACCCAGGACGAGGAGTCCTTCGTCGCGCTGCAGAAGCGGCTCGCGATCAGCGCGCTGGCCGATCCGACGCCGCCGACCTGGTCGCAGTTCGTCTTCGGCTCGCACCCGACGTCCCTGCAGCGGATCGCCTTGGCGGGCCGGGTGCTGGACGGCCGCTGAGCCTGCGGCTGCCGCAGGGTCTGGGAGCCGGGATCAGTGCTGGGTGCAGCCGGTCTGGCCGGTCTGGGCGGTGACCGTGTCGCAGGTGTTGTGGAACAGGTTGTTCACCCGCCCGCCGAAGGTGTAGACCACCAGCACGATGAGCGCGGCGATGCCGGCCGCGATCAGGGCGTACTCGACCGCCGAGGCGCCGCGATCGGCGCGGTCGGTGCGGCGTGGCTGCCGGGTCATCCGGCTCCTTCCGGTACTTCCGGTGCTTTCGGTGGCTGTGTGGCTGTGTCCTGGCGCCGGAGGTCCCTCCCAGGCCTCCGGCGGGGGCGAGGCGCCGCAGCGGGGGCTGCGGCGCCTCGGGGTTCCCTCGAGGGTGAGAAGGTCAGGCGCCGGGGGACGGCGTGCCACTCGTCGTGTGGCAGCTCGTTGTACTGGTGCCGCTACTGCCGATGCAATCGCTAGTGTCCTTGAAGACATTCGAGATCTTGCCGCCGAAGACGAAGACGACGGAGACGATCACCGCGGCGATGCCGGCGATCAGCAGGCCGTACTCGACGGCGGAGGCGCCACGGTCGTTGTCGCGACGACGCATCGTGAACATGGCGGTCAGGTAGCTCAACATGGGATCCCCCTCGGTCGTTTCCGGGGGCTGCTGTGCCGCCCGACACATCCATCGTCGCCGAGCGGGGCGTGCGGCGGATCGGGCGATGGTGCCGACGGTCCTAGTCCTTTCGGGCTAGCAGCGGGACCCCGTAGTCCGGCCCGTAGTCCGGCCCGGAGTCCGGCCCAGAGTCCGGCCCGGAGTCCGGCCCAGAGTCCGGCCCAGAGTCCGGGTCAGAGTCCGGCCCGGAGTCCGGGTCAGGTGCCGGTGCGCTTGATGCTGGAGAGCAGCCCGATCCGCATCGCGGTGACCAGCGCCTGGGCGCGGTTGGCGGCGCCGAGCTTCTGGTAGATCCGCGCGATGTGCGACTTCGCGGTCGACTCGGAGAGGTAGAGCCTCTCGCCGATGGCGGCCGCGCCGAGCCCGTCGGCGAGCAGCAGCAGGACGTCGTGCTCGCGCTCGGAGAGCCGGGTGGACTCGCTGCTCTGGCGCCGCATCATCGCGCCGATCAGCCCCGAGCAGACGAACGATCGCGGGGAGACGGCGGCGTGCCGCGCGGCCCGTACGACCTCCTGGCTGGGGGCATCCTTGCCGACGAAGCCGGAGGCTCCGCCCTCCATCGCGGCGAAGATCTGGTCGTCCCCGGAGTGCATCGTCAGGACCACGACGCCGGTCTGGTCGCTCTGCGCCCGGATCGCGCGCAGGATGTCGAGGCCGGTGCCGTCCTGCAGCTGCAGGTCGACGACCACGACCTGGGGTGAGATGCGCTCGTAGAGCACCAGAGCCTCGGCGACCGAGCTCGCCTGGGCCACGACATCGAGGTCCTCCTCGAGGTTGATCACGCCGGCCAGACCCTCACGGATCAGCTCATGGTCATCCACCAACAGCACACTGGTCATGCCCATCCCTTCGTCGGCCTCAGCGGAGGCATCTCATGTCCCGACGATCTCGACGGTGACGCTCAGGCCGCCACCGTCACGCCCCACGATGGCGAGAGATGCGTTGATGAGCAAGGCCCTCTCTCGCATGATCGACAGTCCGTGGGAGTCCTGGCGAGGTGCCTGCATGCCCCGGCCGTCGTCGCTGACGGTGATCCGGGCGTGCGGCGCGCGCACCTGGCAGTGCACCTCGATCGCCGATGCCTCGGCGTGCTTGATGGCGTTGTTCATCGCCTCCTGGGAGATGCGGAACAGCTCCGCCTCGACCTCCGGGCGCAGCCGGTCGGTGGTCTCGTCCAGGGTGACGTGGATCGGGACACCCGAGACCTCGCTGAGGTTGCGGGCGATCGCCCCGATCGCGGCGCCGAGGCTCTCGCTGGAGCCGACGGTGGTCCGCAGGTTGACCAGGGAACGGCGGATCTCGGCGACGATCGCGGTGATCCGCAGGCGCAGCACCCCGATCCGCTCGGCCTGCTCGGCGGTGGTGGCCGTGCCGGCCAGGGCGTCGACGAGGTAGCCGAGACCGGCGATGTCCTGGGCGACGCCGTCATGCATCTCGCGAGCGAGTCGGCGGCGCTCCTCCGCGGTCGCCGAGTCGCGGAAGGCGGCGAACAGCAGCGCCGTGTCGAGATGCACCGCACTGGCCTGGAGCTTGCGGCGCAGCTTGGTGAGCCGGCCGTAGAGGTCCAGGCCCTCGGCGGAGACCCGGTGGGAGAGCTCGCCGACCACCACGGCGGAGACGCCGGCGTCATGCGAGGAGAGCAGCGGGATCGCGAAGAGGTTGCCACTGCGATGGACCGCGGCGCTGGACCAGGCGGTCACGGCGACGACCTCGGCGCCGTCGTCGAGCGGGACGTCGTGCACCTTGGAGACCAGCGGGATCAGCGCATCGCCGCGCGGGACGTAGAGGGCGACCGCCTCGATCGGCAGCTCGTCGCGGACCTGGGCGAGGATCGCCCCACCGAGCGCCATCGCGTCCAGGCCCTCGTCGAAGTCGTCGCTGAGGTCGATCAGCCGGCGCAGCAGGGACTGGGCATAGCGGTACGGGGCGAGCGGGTCGGCCCGCTGCTGCAGCGCGGTGTGCAGGAAGGTGCCGATCAGGCCGACGCCGAGACCGGCCAGACACCAGCTGAAGATGTTGTAGCCCTCGGTCGTGCTGATCCCGTGGGAGACCGCCAGCGAGGCCGTGATGACGGCGAAGAGGGTGGTCGACAGGGCCAGCACCACGCCCCACGCGCCGCGGTAGACCCCGGCGGTGAACGGCACGATCGCCAGCCCCGCCAGGACGACCGGCTGGTGGTCGACGACGATGCCCGACGCCAGGCCCACGCCGGCGGCCTCGAGGCCGCCCAGGACGTCGAGCCCGACGGTGCTGCGCCACTCCAGCAGGGTGACCACGGCCCACATCACGGTGATCGCGGCGAGCGCGAACAGGGCCCCGGCATCGCGCGACCACAGCAGCGGGACGACCATCGCGGCGACGGCGAAGGCGCGCGCGAGGGCCGCGGCGCGGCGGTGGTGCAGATCGACGGCCGTGGCGGGCGCGTCGCTGGGGGTCAGGGCCATGACTGCCTTCAGAAGTGGGCGTTCATGATGTTGATCGCGGCCGGCCCGAGCACCGGGATGAAGAGGCACGGCAGGATGAAGAAGATGAGCGGGACGGTCATCTTCACGGGCACCTGCTGCGCCTTGCTCTCGGCCCGCTGGCGGCGCTTCACGCGGATCTCGCCGGACTGCACCCGCAGCACCTGCGCGACGGGGATGCCGAAGCTGTCGGCCTGCACCATCGCGCTGACGAACGTACGCACGTCATCGACGTTGCACCGCTCCGCCAGGCCGCGCAAGGCCTCCGCGCGGCCGTTGCCGAGCTGCATCTCGCGCAGCATCCGCATGAACTCGTCGGCCAGCGGACCCTCGGTCTTGGTCGCCACCTGCTGCACGGCGGCGTCGAAGCCGAGGCCGGCCTCGACGCTGATCGTCATCAGGTCGATCGCGTCGGGCAGGTCGCGCTGAAGTCGCTCCGTACGGTCGTAGGTGCGCTGGTAGAGATAGAGGTCGGGGCCGAAGAAGCCCAGCACCACGGCGGCGGCCACGATCACGATGCCGGTGAGGATCTCGACCCCGAACAGCGCCGCGACCAGCACACCGACGACGAGTCCGAGCGCGGCGCACAGCACCTTGCCCGAGACCACCCGGTCGACGGTCCAGCCGGGCGGGTTGCCGGCCGCATCGAGGCGGCGGCGCAGCCGCTCGGCGGCGTCGGAGCCGCTGAGCCGGCGCCCCACCGTCAGAGCGCGGGCGCGCAGCGGCTCGATCACCCGGTCGGCGAAGGGGAGGTCGAGCTCGCCGGTGAGCTCCTTGGGGGCACCGCCCATCGCCTCGAGCACCGCCAGCGACCGGTTGACGCCCGCCGCCTCCTCGTCGGTACGCAGCGCGAGGGCGAGCAGGAGGACGGCGGTGACCAGCAGCAGAGCGGCCAGGACCAGGATCACGACCACGTCACACCTCCACCTTGACGATCCTGCTCATCCACCAGACGCCCACGCTGAGCCAGAGGACGCCGAAGACGAGCATCACCACGCCACGTGGGTCGTGGAAGAGCGGGTGCAGGTACGCGCCGTTGGTGAGCAGCAGGTAGAGCATGAAGATCGGCGGCAGGGCGCCGATGATCCACGCGGACAGCCGCCCCTCGGCGGAGAGCGCGCCGACCTGGCGGCGCAGGTACTGCCGCTCGCGCAGCGTCGCCGCGACCGTGTTGAAGAGCTCGGCCAGGTTTCCGCCGACCTGGCGCTGGATCCGGATCGCCATCACCACCCAGCCGAAGTCCGGGCTCTCGAACCGGGTGGCGATCCCGTCGAGGGCGTCCTCGACGTCGACGCCGAGGCGGGTCTCGACCAGCGCGCGACGGAACTCGCCGGCGATCGGCTCCACCCCCTCGCGGACGACGGTGTCGACGGTCTGTGGGAGGGAGAGGCCGGCCGAGAGCGAGCCGGCCATCAGCTGGAGCGTGTCGGGCAGGGACTCGGAGAACCTCCTACGACGTCGGCTGCGGCGCAGTGACAGGGAGAGCCACGGGCCGATCACGCCGGCCGCCAGGAAGAGCAGCCCCACCACGACGTCGCCGCGCCCGAGCAACAACCCGACCACGGTGGCCCCGACGGCGACGACGACGTGGATCAGCAGCCACTCGGCGGGCTTGAGGTCGCTGCCGGCGCCGTCGAGCGCCCGGGCGATGCGCGCCTCGGCGGAGGCGTTGCGCCGGAGCAGGCCGGCGGCAGCCGTACGGGCCGAGGCGAGCACCTGCTGCGCATCGACCCGCGCACCGCCGCTCGCAGCCTCCGGGTGCGCGCCGCCGGTGCGCTCGGTGTAGGTCGTCACCAGGGTCTCGGCGCGGGAGGGTGCGCCCCGGGGGATGAGCGCGACGACGACGCCGAAGAGCCCGATCGCGAGCGCGGCGATGCCCGCGTAGAGAGCCCAGCCGGGCAGCCCGCCGCCGCTCTCGGCGATCGCCGCCCGGGTCACCCGGGTGGGCGCCGGTGCGGGCGTCGCGGCCTGCAGGTCGCTGTCGTACGCCGAGGCCGTCAGGCTTCCGCCGTCGCTCGTCGGCAGGGTGATGGTGACAGTGCCCTGGGCGGCGGTGACATCGTCGGGGAGCGGGGCGGTGACCAGGACCTGGCGGGCCAGCGCGCCGGCCTGGTCGGCGAACGCCTTCGCCAGCGCGGACGCCCCGGCCGGGACGACGTCGCCCCTGCCGGCCTCGGCGAGCTGCTGCAGCGCCGCGTTGGCCTGGCCGCTCTGGTCCACGGCGACCACCTGCACGAGGGCGTCGGCCTGCTTGATCGCGGCCGCGGTCTGTCCGAGGGAGGCGCCGCTTTGGGTGTCGGCGCCGTCGGAGAGGACCAGGAGCGAGCGCTGGCCCTGCGTGCCGGCATCGCCCAGCGCCGTCCGCAGGCCGTCGTAGAGCAGGGTGCCGCCGCTCACGCTGAGGTCGCCGAGGGTGCTGGTCGCCCGGGCACGGTCCCGGGTGGGCGCCAGCGCGGTCCGCACCGAGCCGCCGAACGTGACGATGCCGAGGTAGACGTCCTTCGGCACGGTTGCCACGTAGGTCGCCGCGGCGCTCTTCGCCGCGGCGAACCTCGCCCCGCTCATCGACCTGCTCGTGTCCATCGCGAGGATCGCGGTGCGGCGCACCTCGCCGGTGTCGCCCGCACGGGCACTCGCGGTGGCGTCGTGGCCCGCGATCGTCACCGACACCCCGTCGAGGTCGACCTGGGCGTCCGCGGGGACCGAGACCAGCATCGAGAGCCCGCCGGAGGTCTGCTCGAAGTGGTTGATCTGCGCCCCGCCGTCGGCGTACGCGGGGCACGCCAGCCCGGCCGAACCCACCAGCGCGAGCAGCCCCAGGACGAGAGGGGCGGCGCGGCGAGCCATCACCCGGCTCACCGGAGGCGGTCCGTCGCGAAGAGGAGGGGGTCGACCGTCACGTTGGCGTACGACATCTTGTCCAGCACCTTCGGGCGCAGGCCGCTCGGGCGCAGGTGGCCCAACGCCCGGCCGTCGCGATCGAAGCCCGCGCTGTTGTCGAAGGTGAAGATGTCCTGCAGCGTGATCACCTCGCCCTCCATCCGCTCCACCTCGGTGATGTGCGTGATGCGACGCGCCCCGTCCTTGAAGCGGGTCTGGTGGACGATCAGGTCGACTGCGGAGGAGACCTGCTCGCGGATCGCGCGCAGGGGCAGCTCCATGCCGGCCATCAGCACCATCGTCTCGAGCCGGGAGAGGGTGTCGCGCGGGCCGTTGGAGTGCAGGGTGCAGATCGAGCCGTCGTGGCCGGTGTTCATCGCCTGGAGCATGTCGAGTGCGGAGGCGTCGCGGACCTCGCCGACGATGATCCGGTCGGGGCGCATGCGCAGGCTGTTGCGGACCAGGTCGCGGATGGTGACAGCGCCCTTGCCCTCGATGTTCGCCGGGCGGGACTCGAGCCGGACGACGTGTGCCTGCTTGAGCTGGAGTTCGGCGGCGTCCTCGATGGTGACGATCCGCTCGTCGTCGGGGATGAAGCTCGACAGCACGTTGAGCGTCGTCGTCTTCCCGGCGCCGGTGGAGCCGGAGACGACGATGTTGAGCCGCCCGCGGACCGCTGCCTCCAGGAAGTCTCGAGAGGCGTCGGTCAAGGAGCCGAACCGGACCAGGTCGGCGACGGTGAACGGGTCGGCGGCGAACTTGCGGATGGTCAGGGCCGAGCCGTCGATCGACAGCGGCGGGACGACGGCGTTGACCCGGGAGCCGTCGGCGAGACGGGCGTCGACCATGGGGGAGGACTCGTCCACCCGCCGGCCGATGCGGGAGACGATCTTGTCGATCGTGCGGCGCAGGTGCGCCTCGTCGGTGAAGTGCGCGTCGGCCCGCTCCAGCCGCCCGCGGCGCTCCAGCCAGACGCTGTCGTGGCCGTTGACCATCACCTCGGAGACGTCGGGGTCGCGTAGGTAGGCCTCGATCGGGCCGTATCCGAGGATGTCGTCGGTGATCTCCTGCGTCACCCGGGCCCGGTCGCTGGTCGACAGCGGCCGTTCCTGGCTGCCGAGGACGTCGGCGAGGACCGTACGGACCTGCCGGTCCAGCTCCTGCTGGTCCATCTCGACGTCGTAGAGGTGCGGTCCGAGCTGCTTGAGCAGCTCGGCGTGCACACTCGCCTTGAGCTCCTCGGTCCGCTCCTGCTGCTGGGCTGCCAGCGAGCGGCGCTGCGGGGTCTCGGCGATCGGGGCGCTCGCGGAGAGGCGGCCGGGACCGTCGGCCCGGCGCTTGCCCACCGACGCGGCGGCGGGGTGGAGGATCGGGGCGGGCGGCTCTGCGGGTGGATCGGCGGGCGGCTCGGCGGGTGGATCGGCGGGCGGCTCGGTATTGCTCTGCTCGTGCTGGGGCTCGTGCTCGTCCTGGTGCTGGTCCTGGTCCTGGTGCTGGTGCTCGGGGAGCGTGTGCGCCTCCTGGGCGGCGAGTGCGGCCTGGTCGGCAGCCTCCTTGGCCGCGATCGCTTGGTCCGCAGCCTCCTGTCGGGCGGCGGCGAGTCGGTCGGCCAGGCTGGTCATCGACTCACCTCCGCTTCCAGAAGCCCCGCGTCGGGGCGGTGATCGGCGCCGGCGACGCCGCCGCGCCAGCCTCGCTCGCCGGTGGGGCGACCCGCTGACCGGCGAGCAGCGACGCCATCGCG
This sequence comes from Nocardioides sp. JCM 18998, assembly GCF_055391535.1. Taxonomy (NCBI): domain Bacteria; kingdom Bacillati; phylum Actinomycetota; class Actinomycetes; order Propionibacteriales; family Nocardioidaceae; genus Nocardioides; species Nocardioides sp. JCM 18998. Next base: position 51,103 of record NZ_AP043886.1, on the reverse strand, counting down.
ATGACGGCCAGGCTGATCGGGTGCTGGGGGTTGCGGGCCACGATCGGCTTGCCCGCGTTGGTGGCGGCCGCGACCTCGGTCGAGCTGGCGATCCGGGCCTCGGGCCGCATGCCGAGGATGCCCTCGACCCGGTCGGCGCTGATGCCGACCTCGTCGTCGGCCCGGTTGAGCAGCAGGTGGCGGTGCTCCGGGGCGATGTTGAGCATGTCGAGCGTCTCGAGGGCGACCTTGACGTTCTTCAGGGTCGGTACGTCGAGCGTGGCGACGATGCAGATCTCGTCGGTCTCGTCGAGCGCCGTCAGGGTCTGCTCGTCCAGCGCGGGCGCGGTGTCGATCACGACGAAGTCGAAGGTCTGCTTGAGGGTGCGGACGACCTGCGAGATCAGGGTCGCCGAGACCCGCTCGCGCACGTCGGGGTGCGAGGGCGCGGCGAGCACCATCATCGCGTCCTGGTGCTGGGTGAGCAGACCGTCGAGCAGGGTGGTGTCGATCGCGTCCTCGGAGCCGATCGCGTGCTCGATCGAGTGGGTCGGGAACAGCTGCATGGTGATCGACACGTCGCCGAACGCGAGGTCGAGGTCGACGAGGCAGACCCGGCGCGCGCCCTGCTCGGCCAGCGCGATCCCCAGGTTGACCGCCATCGTCGTCTTGCCGACGCCGCCCTTGGGCGACCAGACGGTGATCACCTTGCCCTCGTTGGGGCCGGTCGCAGCGGCGCCCCGCAGCGCCGCGAAGAGCCGGTACGCGCGGTCGACGGCCGCCGCGACGTTCTCCACCGAGCCGCTCGCAACGACCTCGCGGGCGCCCGAGGCGACGGCCCGGGCGAAGGTGTCGGTGGAGACCTGGTCGCGTACCAGCACGACCGACGCGGCAGGCCGGCTGGTCCGCAGGCTGTCGCAGGCGGCCAGCGCCTCGTCGAACGGCACGGTCGGGCCGACCAGCACGACGTACTCGTCGGGGTGCTGGCTCATCCAGCCGTGCACCCGGTCGGTGTCGGCGACCGCCTGGGTGCCCGGCGGCAGGCTGCGCAGCAGCGCATCAGCGATCGCGTGGTCGGGTTCGACGATGACAGGCATGGCGATCCGTTACCCGAAGAGGTTCGCCAGCGTGGTGGCGGGGCCGGGCGCCACCTTGCTGGAGTCGGTGAGCAGGGAGAAGGCCAGCTGGCCGTTGCCCTGGGCGAAGAGGATCCGCTGGGCGTCCTGCTGCGAGACGGCGAGGGTGAGCAGTGTGCTGGGCAGTTGCTCGGTGTTGGCCACCGAGCCGTTTGCACTGGTGCCGGCCGTGCCGGCCGTGCCGGCGGCGCCGCTGCCGGCGGTGTCGGAGGTCGCGCCGACGCCGATGACTGTCACCTTGGGTAGTAGCAGGCGGGTGAACGGCTGTCCGCCGGCGGCCCCGCTCATGAACACCGCGATGTTGGAGCCGGGGTTCACGAAGCCGGCGACCCTGGCCGGGTCGCTGAGACTCACCGAGATCGCTGTCTTGCCGTCCGGGATGGGCAGCGCGGAGACCGGGACGGCGGTCTTGCCGAACTTGCTGGCGATGATCTGCTCGCCGGGGTAGATGGTGGTGAGTGCCACCTGGCCGGTCAATGCGGTGGTGCCGGTCTGGTAGCCGGGGAGCAGCTCACCACGGGTGACCGGCTTCAGCGCGAGCTTGCCGCTGCTCGAGGCCAGGTCGATCGACTCGCCCGGGTTGATCTGGGTGGTCGCTGTCATCACCTCGACGGTGTCGTACCTGTCCTGGGCCCGGTTGTCTGCGCCGCGGGCGTACAGGAGCACCAGGACGACCCCGAGCGCTGCGACGATGGCGGCGGCCACCACGAGTAGCTTGCGTCGGTCCATCCCGACCCTCCGTCCGTCGATCCCAGCGCGCACGGGACGGGTCACGTCATCGTGATCAGTCGTCCCCCCGTGCACGACTGTAAAGACTGGAATGCGCTCGTGGTAGCGGTTTCGTGCGTTCCGTTGCCACCCGGACGGGTGAGATCGCTAGTCCGAAATGACCAGGGGCCGGGGCGAATGCCCCAGCCCCTGTCTATGTAATACCTGTGTTCCGCGAGTGGCAGGAGTGGTGAACGGGACCACCCGCGAGGCGGTCAGCGACGGTAGAGCGCGTCGACCTCGTCCTTGAACTCGCGCATCACGATGTTGCGCTTGAGCTTCAGGCTCGGCGTGAGCTGGCCGCCCTCCTCGGTCCACGCGTCCGGCAGGATCGCGAACTTCCGGATCGCCTCGGCCTGTGAGACCGCCTTGTTGGCGTCGTCGACGGCCTTCTGGACCTCGGCCTGCAGATCGGCGTCGTCGTAGAGCTCCTCGACGCCGCCCTGCTTGCCGTGCGCGGCCGCCCAGGTCGGCAGCGACTCCGGGTCGATGGTGACCAGGGCGCCGATGAAGGGCTCGCCGTCGCCGACGACCATGCACTGGTCGACCAGGACGTGGGCGCGCAGGCGGTCCTCGAGGACGGCGGGGGCGACGTTCTTGCCGCCCGCCGTCACGATGATCTCCTTCTTGCGGCCGGTGATCCGGACGAAGCCCTCGTCGTCGACCTCGCCGAGGTCGCCGGTGTGGAACCAGCCGTCGACGATCGCGCCGGCGGTCGCCTCCGGGTTGTTCCAGTAGCGGTCGAACACCTGGCCGCCCTTGAAGAGCAGCTCGCCGTCGTCGGCGACCCGGACAGTGGTGCCGCCGAGCGGGCGGCCCACCGAGCCGATCTTGATCGCGTCGGGCAGGTTGACCGTCACCGCGCCGGTGGTCTCGGTCAGGCCGTAGCCCTCGAGCACGGTCAGGCCGATGCCGCGGTAGAAGTGGCCGAGCCGCTCGCCGAGCGGGGCGCCGCCGGAGACGGCGTACTGGCAGTTGCCGCCGAGGGCGTTGAGCAGCTTGCCGTAGACGAGTCGGCTGAACAGGGCGTGCTTGGCGCGCAGCACCAGCGGCACACGACCCGCCGCCTCGGCGCGGGAGTACGCGATCGCGACGTCGGTCGCGATGTTGAAGATCTTGCCCTTGCCGTCGGCCGCGGCCTTCTGCGACGCGGTGTTGTAGACCTTCTCGAAGACGCGCGGCACGGCCAGGATGAAGGTCGGCTGGAAGGCGCCGAGGTCGTCCAGCAGGTGCTTGATGTCGGGGGAGTGGCCCAGCCGGGTGCGCGAGCGCACGCAGCCGATCTGGATGATCCGGGCGAACACGTGGGCCAGCGGCAGGAAGAGCAGCGTGCTGGCGCCCTCGATATGGAAGAGGTTCTCCAGCTCCTCGACGGCGACGCCGAGCTCGACCATGAAGTTGCCGTGGGTGAGCACGACGCCCTTCGGGCGGCCGGTGGTGCCGGAGGTGTAGATCAGGGTGGCCGGGTCGGAGGAGGTGATCGACGTCCGCCGCTTCTCGACCTCCTCGTCGGAGACGTCCGCGCCGAGGGCGACCAGGGTCGCGACGGCGCCGTCGTTGAGCGACCAGACCCGGGAGACGTCGAGACCGGTACGGGCCTCCTCGACCCGGGCGGCGTGGTCGGCGCCCTCGACGACGATGGCGTGGACGCCGCCGTCCTCGAGGATCCAGCGGACCTGCTCGGTCGAGGAGGTCTCGTAGATCGGCACCGTGACGGCGCCGGCGAACCAGATCGCGTAGTCGAGCAGCGTCCACTCGTAGCGCGTCTTGGAGAAGATCGCGACCCGGTCGCCCTGCTGGATGCCGCCGGCGATGAGTCCCTTCGCGACGGCGATCGCCTCGGCATGGAACTGCTCGGCGGTCACGTCCTCCCACTCGCCGGAGGAGCCCGGGCGGCTGAACACCACCGTCTGTGCGAAGTCGCGGGCGTTGCGCACCACGTCATCGGTCAGGTTGCCCGCGGCCTGAAGCTCGAAGGTGGCCGGGGTGGAGAACTCGCGCACTACTTCCTCCGCACGTACTGCTGGTCGGTCGACTCGGGCACACTACCGCTCGGTAACCAGCCCTCGGGAGAGGGGCATCGACATCCGGTAGGCTGCCAGTCTGTCCGACCCCGGTCGGAGCCCGTCAAGCGAGCCTCCGCGCGAGGCCCGAAACGCGAAGGCAACCCATGGCCGAACAGACCACCTCCTCGATCGTCGTGCAGGCTGCGCCTGGTGCGGTGATGGACGTGATCGCCGACTTCTCCGCCTATCCCGTGTGGGTCAAGGGGATGACCGTCGCGCAGGCCAGCGGCACCACGCCCGAGGGCCGCGCCGAGCAGGTCCGCTTCGTCCTCGACGTGCCCCCGATCAAGGACGACTACACGCTGGCCTACACCTGGGACGGCGATCGCAAGGTCTCCTGGCGCCTGGTCGACGGCACGCTCCTGCGCACGCTCGACGGGGCCTACCTGCTGCGCGACCTCGGCGACGGCAGCACCGAGGTCACCTACCAGCTCGCCCTCGACCTGGCGATCCCGCTGATCGGGATGCTCAAGCGCAAGGGCGAGAAGATGCTCATCGAGACCGCGCTGCGGGGGCTGAAGACGCGCGTCGAGTCGCTCTAGGGCATGCCGCTGATGCGCGTCCTCCTCTTCACCGGGAAGGGGGGTGTCGGGAAGTCGACCGTCGCCTCCGCCACAGCCGCCCGGGCGGCCGCCGCCGGCCGCCGCACCCTCGTGATGTCCACGGATGCGGCGCACTCGCTCGCCGACGCGTACGGCACCGCGATCGCGGGTGGCTCGCCGACGGAGGTGGCGCCGGGCCTCTTCGTCCAGCAGATCGACGCCCAGCGCCGCTTCGAGGAGTCCTGGGCCGACATCCAGGGCTACCTGCTCAGCGTGCTCGAGGTGGTCGGCGTCGACCCGGTCGCCGCCGAGGAGCTCACCGTCATCCCCGGCGCGGAGGAGGTGCTCGCGCTCCTCGAGCTGCGCGAGCAGGCCCACTCCGGTCGCTGGGACGTCATCGTCGTCGACTGCGCCCCGACCGCGGAGACACTGCGCCTGCTGGCGCTGCCCGAGGCGCTGGGCTGGTACATGCAGCGCATCCTGCCGATGCAGCGCCGCCTCACCAAGGCGCTCAAGCCGGTGCTGACCAAGGCCTCCGGGGTGCCGATGCCCGGCGACACCGTCTTCGACGCCGTCGAGCGGCTGCACCGCGAGCTCGGCGAGGTCCGCGAGCTGCTCGCGGGTCCCGAGGCGTCGGTCCGGCTGGTGCTCACCCCCGAGCGGGTGGTCGCGGCCGAGGCGCGCCGCTCCTTCACCACCCTCTCCCTCTACGGCTACCGCGTCGACGGCGTCATCGCCAACCGGGTCTTCCCGGCCGACGGTGCCGACGACTGGCGCGCCGGCTGGGTGGTGGCCCAGGACGAGGTGCTCGCCGAGGTCGAGGCCTCCTTCCCGGGGCTGCCGGTGTGGCGCTCGGTCTACCGCTCCGGAGAGCCGGTCGGCGTGCCGGCGCTGCGGGCACTCGCCGAGGACGTCTACGGCGGCGACGACCCACTCGCCGTCCCCACCGGTCGCGGCCCGTTCCGCATCACCCGGATCGCCGACGGTGCGATCGCACACCTGGCGCTGCCCGGAGCCGAGCGCGACCAGGTGCACCTGGGCCGCAACGGCGACGACCTGGTCGTCACCGTCGGCTCGTACCGTCGTCTCCTCACCCTCCCCGCGGGCCTGGCCCGCCTCCAGGTGGAGGGTGCCCGCGTGGAACAGGGGGAGCTCCAGGTACGGTTCCGCGAGCGGTCGAACGCAGGGAAGCGACCGCCGGTGTCGGACGCTGGGGAGGATCAGCCGTGACCGAGGGTCAGGACCCCTCCCGCGAGGACGGGCACGCAGTGGGCAGCGCCGCCGAGGAGGCGGCCAAGCTCTTCGGCGCCCTCGGCGACTGGGCGAAGCACCACAGCGGCGACGTCGCGAGCAACCTGGCGGTCGGCCTGACCGCCGGGCTCGCCGGCCTGGCCGGCCACGCCCAGGCGGCCGCCGCCGACCTCGGTCACGAGGCCGGCCGCAACCTCGACGAGCACCTCGCGACCGGGTCGCCCGAGTGCACGTACTGCCCGATCTGCCGCACCGTGCACATCGTGCGCGAGGCCTCGCCCGAGGTGCTCGCGCACCTGGCGACGGCCGGCGCGGCGCTGCTGCAGGCCGCCGCCGCGGTGCTCGCGGCGGCGGGCACCTCAGCCCAGGGTTCGCGTCGCGAGCCATCTGTCGAGAAGATCGACCTCGACACGGATCAGAGCTGGTCGACCGATTGGCCGACCGACGAACAGGAGAACGAGCAGTGACCGCACTCGCGTGTGGCGTCGACGTCGGTGGCACCAAGATCCTTGGTGGCGTCGTCGATGACCAGGGGACCATCGTCGAGGAGGTCCGGGTCACCTCGCCCGCGACCGACCCTGACGCGATCCAGGACGCGATCACCTCGGTCGTGCTCGACCTCAAGAGCCGACACGAGATCTCGTCGGTGGGCGTCGGCGCGGCCGGGTACATCGAGAAGGCCCGTCGTACGGTCATGTTCGCGCCCAACATCGCCTGGCGCGACGTGGACCTCGCCGATCGCATCGAGAAGAAGACCGAGCTGCCCGTCGTCATCGAGAACGACGGCAACGCGGCCGCCTGGGGCGAGTTCGCGTTCGGCGCGGGCGCCGACGTCGACGACCTGCTGATGGTCACCGTCGGCACCGGCGTCGGTGGCGGCATCGTCCTCGACGGCGAGCTCTACCGCGGTGCCTTCGGCGTCGGCGGCGAGATCGGCCACATGCGGGTCGTGCCCAACGGCATCCCGTGCGGCTGCGGCAAGCTCGGCTGCTTCGAGAAGTACGCCTCCGGCAGCGCACTGGTCCAGCAGGTCCGCGACGCGGCGGCGACCGACTCCCGCGCCGCCGCCCTGATCGAGCACGCCGGTGGCTCGATCGGCGCGATCAACGGCCCGATGGTCACCGAGCTCGCCCAGGCCGGCGACGCCTTCTGCGTCGACGCGCTGGTCGTCCTCGGCACCTGGCTCGGCGAGGGCATCGCCTCGCTGACCGCCGTCCTGGACCCGGCCGTGGTCGCGATCAGCGGCGGCGTCGCCGACGCCGACGAGCTGCTCCTCGGCCCGGCCCGCGAGGCGTTCCTCGCCCAGCTCACCGGCCACGGCTTCCGTCCCGAGCTCGAGATCCGCAAGGCGTCGCTCGGCAACAAGGCCGGGCTCGTCGGCGCGGCCGACCTGGCCCGGCGCTAGCCAACGACATGGGCGGGCAGGAGGTCGGGGCGAGCGGTGCGGGCGACGGCGTCTACGTCGGCGTCGACATCGGCGGCACCAAGGTGATCGCCGCGACCGTCTCCGCCGCCGGGGAGGTCGGGCCGATCGCCCGCCGCTCCACGCCCGGACGCCGCGTCGACGTCGCGCTGGTCGAGGACGCGCTCACCGAGGCGATCTTCGAGGCGGCCGACGGCCGCCCGATCGCCGCTGTCGGCATCGCCGCGGCCGGCTTCGTCGACGCGTACGGCGAGCGGGTCATGTTCGCGCCGCACCTGCCCTGGCGCGACGACCCGACCCGCTCGCGGCTCGAGGCGCGCTGGGGGATCCCGGTCGCGCTCGACAACGACGCGAACTGCTCGGCCCGCGCCGAGATCTCCATCGGCGCGGCCCGGCATGCCGGCGACGTGCTGATGGTGACGATGGGCACCGGCATCGGCGGCGCCGTCGTGCTCGGCGGCACCCTGCTGCGCGGCCGCAACGGCATGGCCGGCGAGTTCGGCCACATGCAGGTCGTCCCCGACGGCCGGGGCTGCGAGTGCGGCGGATCGGGCTGCTGGGAGCAGTACTCGTCGGGCAACGCCCTGGTCCGCTACGCGCGTCGCCGGATCATCGAGTCCTACGCCGGCACCACCCGCCTCGAGGAGCTCACCGGCGGCGTCCCCTCGGCGCTGACCGGACCGATGGTCACCGAGGCCGCCCTCGGCGGCGACCGGATCGCGCTCGACGCCTTCGACGAGATCGGCGGCTGGCTCGGCGTCGGCATCGCCAACCTGGTGGCCGCCTTCGACCCCGAGCTGGTGGTGGTCGGCGGCGGCGTGTCGGCCTCCGGCGACCTGCTGCTCGACCCCGCCCGGGCCGCGCTGGAGCAGTCGCTGGTCGGTGCCGGGCACCGCGTGATCCCGGGCATCGTCCGCGGCGCGTTCGGTCCGGAGTCCGGCGTCGTCGGCGCCGCCGCGCTCGCCCGCTCCGTCCGATAGGTGCCTTGCGCCGAGTGGTCTGTGGCGGGTCGGTAGGGTCGCGCTGTGACTAGTGCTCCCCGGACGACGTGGTTCGAGCGGAACACCCACCACGGGCGTGAGTGGACCCTCGACTCCCTGGTCGAGGCCAAGGCCGAGCACCGGGTGAGCCTGGTCGTCCCGGCCCGCAACGAGGCCGCCACCGTCGGACAGGTCGTCAGCCGAGCGCGCGAGGCGCTGATGGAGACCGCGGCGCTGGTCGACGAGATCGTCGTCATCGACTCCGACTCCACCGACGCCACCGCGCGGATCGCGGCCGAGGCCGGAGCCGCGGTCCACTCCGCGGCCGGGATCCGCCCCGACCTGGGCACGTACCCGGGCAAGGGCGAGGCGATGTGGAAGTCGCTGTTCGTCACCGAGGGCGACCTGATCGTCTTCATGGACGCCGACCTGGTCGAGTGGGACACCCACTTCGTGCCCGGCCTGCTCGGCCCGCTGCTCACCCGCCCGGAGATCTCCCTGGTCAAGGGCTTCTACCAGCGCCCCGGCGAGCACGGTCTCGACGGCGGCCGGGTCACCGAGCTGGTCGCCCGCCCCCTCATCGCGCTGCACTATCCCGAGCTTGCCGGGCTGGTCCAGCCACTGGCGGGGGAGTGGGCCGTGCGACGCAGCCTCTTCGAGACCCTCGCGGTGCCGGTCGGGTACGCCGTCGAGATCGCCGCGCTGATCGACACCCTCGCCGGTGCCGGCGCGGACGCCATCGCCCAGGTCGACCTCGGCCGTCGCGGTCACCGGCACCAGGACCTCTTCGACCTCGGCCTGATGGCCACCCAACTGCTCGCCGCCGTCGCCCGCCGCCAGCAGGGCGCCCCGGCCGACGCGGTGACGGGCCTCGACCGGATCGCGGTCCAGCAGTTCCTGCCCGACGAGACCGGCATCGCGCACACCCCGCGCGCCGTCGGGATCCACGAGCGCCCACCGGCCTGGGAGGTCCGATGACGCTGCGCCTGCGCAAGCACACCTTCGGCGACGACGAGACCCTGATGATGGCGATCGTGAACCGTACGCCCGACTCCTTCTTCGACAAGGGCGCCACCTGGGCCGAGGACGCCGCCTTCGAGCGGGTCCGGCTGGTGGTGGGGCAGGGTGCCGAGATCGTCGACATCGGCGGGATCAAGGCCGCGCCCGGCGTCGAGATCGGCCCGGCCGAGGAGAAGGCGCGGGTCGTCGACTTCGTCGCGCGCGTCCGCGACGAGTTCCCGGACCTGGTCATCAGCGTGGACACCTGGCGTGCCGAGGTCGGCGCCGCGGTCTGCGAGGCCGGCGCCGACGTGCTCAACGACGCCTGGGGCGGCGCGGACCCGGAGCTGGTCGACGTCGCCGCGCAGTACGACGCCTCGATCATCTGCACCCACACCGGCGGCGTCACGCCCCGCACCCGCCCCTACCGGATCCACTACGACGACGTGATGCGCTCGGTCCTCGACGACACCCTCGCCTACGCCGAGCGGGCGCTCGCCGCCGGCGTCGCGCGCGAGTCCATCGTCATCGACCCGGCCCACGACTTCGGCAAGAACACCTTCCACTCCCTGGAGGTCACCCGCCGGCTGGGGGAGATGGTCGAGACCGGCTGGCCGGTCCTGGTGAGCCTGTCCAACAAGGACTTCGTCGGCGAGACCCTCGACCGCCCGGTCGGGGAGCGCCTCCTCGGCACCTTGGCGGCGACGGCGATCTGCGCCAACGCCGGCGCCCGGATCTACCGGGTCCATCAGGTCGAGGAGACCCGCCAGGTCGTCGACATGGCGTGGACCATCGCCGGCCGGCGCCTGCCTGCCCGAGCCATCCGGGGGATCCAGTGAGCGGGCACAGCGAGACGTCGAGGCGCGTCGTCCTCATCCCCGGGGTGCTCGCACTGCTGCCCGAGCACGCCTCCTTGCACGATCCGGTCGCCGAGCTCCGGGCCGCCGTCACCGAGGCCGTCGCGTGGCTCGGTGGCGACGTCGAGATCGTCGCCTCCGAGCAGGGCCGCCGGGTCGCGGAGAGCGTGCTGGCCGGGGTCTCGACAGGCTCGGCCTCCGCCCGCGGGCGCGCGGTGCTCGTCGTGGGCAACGGAACGGCGTGCCGTACGGAGAAGGCGCCCGGCTTCCTGGACGAGCGCGCCGAGGCGTACGACGCCGCCCTGCGACGCGCCCTGGTCGAGGACCCGGCCGCCCTCGCCGACGTCGACCAGGTGCTCGCCGAGGAGCTGTGGGCCGACGTCGCGGCGCTCCCGTGCCTCGCCGGCCTGGTCGCCGGTGCGCGCGCCGAGGTGCTCTACGACGACCTCCCGTACGGCGTGCAGTACTGGGTGATCCGCTGGCAGGCATGATCCGGCGGGCATGATCTAGACCATGGGCGCGGGACTCGACAGCGTGCTCGGCCGTGCGGTCGCGCTGCTGCGCGCGTTCGGGCCCGAGGATCCGGTGCTCTCGCTGGCCGAGCTGTCCCGGCGCACCGGGCTGCCCAAGGCGACCGTCCACCGGATGGCCGGCGACCTGGTCGAGCTGCGCCTGCTCGACCGCGTCGAGGGCGGCTACCGACTCAGCGGCGGCCTCTTCGAGCTCGGCATGCGCGCCTCGGTCGAGCGCAGCCTGCTCGAGCTGGCGATGCCGTTCCTGCAGGACCTCTACGAGCGCACCCACGAGACCGTCCACCTCGGGGTCGCCGAGGGCCACGAGGTCGTCTACGTCGCGAAGATCGGCGGCCACCGGCAGGTCGCCACCCCGTCCCGTACGGGCGGGCGGATGCCGATGCACTGCACCGCGATCGGCAAGGTGCTGCTCGCCTACGCCGACGCGCCGACCCAGCAGGCCGTGCTCACCGGGCCGCTGGAGCGTCGTACGCCGCACACGATCGTCGCGCCCGGCCTGCTGCGCCGCCAGCTCGCCACCGTCCTGGAGAAGGGCGTGGCGTTCGAGCAGGAGGAGTCCACGGTCGGGCTGCGCTGTGTGGCGGCCCCGGTCCTGGATGCCGGTGGCCGCGCCGCGGTGGCCGCGATCAGCGTCACCGGGCCGGTCGGCCGGTTCCGTCCCGAGCAGCACGTCGCCGCCGTACGGGCCGCCGCGACCGGCCTGTCGAGCGTGCTGGTGCGGACCAGCCGAGCGGTCACCGACACGCCATCAGAGGTTCCGCACACCTTTTCTTGACTCTTTCAAGATTAAAGAGAAGGATGCGAGTCATGTCGTCCCTGCCCCAGTACGAGCAGATGCTCCGGGGCGCCGAGCTGCGGGTCACGCGACCGCGACTGGCGGTCCTCGATGCGGTGCACCAGCACCCCCACGCCGACACCGACTCGATCCTGAGTGCGGTGCGCACCGCGCTGCCCGAGGTCTCCCACCAGGCCGTCTACGACGGTCTCAACGCGCTGACCGCGGCCGGACTCGTGCGTCGCATCCAGCCGCGCGGCACGGTCGCCCGCTACGAGTCCCGCGTCGGGGACAACCACCACCATGTCGTCTGTCGTGTCTGCGGAGCCATCGCCGACGTCGACTGCGCGGTCGGGCACACCCCGTGCCTGACCGCCTCGGACGACCACGGCTTCGTCATCGACGAGGCCGAGGTCATCTACTGGGGCATCTGCTCCGACTGCGCCACCACCAGCCTCTGAGAACCCCACACGGACCCATACGAAGGGATTGAACATGACTGAGGAGAGCCCCCAGGGCATCGACCGCAAGGCGGAGGGCGGCTGCCCCGTCATGCACGACGGCGCCACCAGCCGCGGCAGCGAGAGCGAGAACCCCGCGCTGAGCTCGCCGACCCCGCAGACCGGCGGCCGGCCGCGCACCAACAAGGACTGGTGGCCCAACCAGCTCGACCTGTCCGTCCTGCACGCGCACTCGACGGCCGGCAACCCGCTCGGCGCCGACTTCGACTACGCCGAGGAGTTCAAGAAGCTCGACGTCGAGGCGCTCAAGGCCGACGTCGCCGCCGTCCTGCGCGACTCGCAGGACTGGTGGCCGGCCGACTTCGGGCACTACGGCGGCCTGATGATCCGGCTGAGCTGGCACGCCGCCGGCACGTACCGTATCTACGACGGCCGCGGCGGCGCGGGTGAGGGCCAGCAGCGCTTCGCTCCGCTCAACTCCTGGCCGGACAACGGCAACCTCGACAAGGCCCGCCGCCTGCTGTGGCCGGTCAAGCAGAAGTACGGCCAGAAGATCTCCTGGTCCGACCTGCTCGTCCTGGCCGGCAACGTCGCCCTCGAGGACATGGGCTTCACCACGTTCGGCTTCGCGTTCGGCCGCCCGGACACCTGGGAGCCGGAGGAGATCTTCTGGGGCTCCGAGGACACCTGGCTCGGTGACGAGCGCTACGCCAGCGCCGAGGAGCGACGGCTCGACGACGCGCTCGGCGCCGTCCAGATGGGTCTCATCTACGTCAACCCCGAGGGCCCCAACGGCAACCCGGACCCGGTGGCCTCGGCGCGCGACATCCGCGACACCTTCGCCCGGATGGCGATGAACGACGAGGAGACCGTCGCCCTCATCGCCGGTGGTCACACCTTCGGCAAGACCCACGGCGCCGGCGACGCGGCCCTGGTCGGCCCCGAGCCCGAGGGCGCCCCGCTCGAGGCGCAGGGCCTGGGCTGGAAGAGCAGCCACGGCAGCGGCAAGGGCATCGACGCGATCACCTCGGGCCTCGAGGTCACCTGGACCTACCACCCGACCCGGTGGGACAACGAGTTCTTCCACATCCTGTTCGGCTACGAGTGGGAGCTGTTCCAGTCGCCGGCCGGTGCCAACCAGTGGCGCCCGGTCAACAACGGCGGCGCCGGCCTGGTCCCCGACGCACAGGGCGAGGGCAAGCGCGAGCCGCGCATGCTCACCTCCGACCTGGCGCTGCGGTTCGACCCGGAGTACGAGAAGATCTCGCGCCGCTTCCTGGAGAACCCGGAGGAGTTCGCGGACGCGTTCGCCAAGGCCTGGTACAAGCTGCTGCACCGCGACATGGGCCCGATCAGCCGCTACCTCGGTCCGTGGGTGCCGGCGGAGCAGCTGTGGCAGGACCCGGTCCCGGCCGTCGACCACGAGCTGGTCTCCGACGCCGACGTCGCCGCGCTGAAGGCCACGGTCCTCGAGTCGGGTCTGTCGATCTCGCAGCTGGTCAACACGGCATGGGCGTCGGCTGCGAGCTTCCGCTCCACCGACAAGCGCGGTGGCGCCAACGGTGCCCGCCTGCGTCTGGAGCCGCAGCGGAGTTGGGCGGTCAACGCCGGGACCAGCGAGGTCATCGCGAAGCTGGAGGAGATCCAGGCCGGATTCAACGCCGGCGGCAAGCAGATCTCCCTGGCCGACCTCATCGTCCTGGCCGGCAACGCGGCGGTCGAGAAGGCCGCCAAGGACGCCGGCGTCGAGGTCACCGTGCCGTTCCACGCCGGCCGTACGGACGCCGCGCAGGAGCAGACCGACGTCGACTCCTTCCGGGTACTCGAGCCGCGCGGCGACGGCTTCCGCAACTACGTCCGCCCGGGCGAGAAGCTGCCGGTGGAGACGCTGCTGGTCGAGCGTGCCTACTTCCTCGACCTCACGGCCCCGGAGATGACGGTCCTGCTCGGCGGCCTGCGAGCGCTCGGCGCCAACGCCGGCGAGAGCAAGCACGGCGTGCTCACCGACCGCGTCGGCGTGCTGTCGACCGACTTCTTCGCCAACCTGCTCGCTCCGGGCACCGAGGTGAAGGCGTCGACGGGCGAGGAGAACGTCTACGAGATCCACGACTCCGCCTCCGGCGAGGTGAAGTGGACGGCCACCGCCAACGACCTGATCTTCGGCTCGAACTCGCAGCTGCGGGCGCTCGCCGAGGTCTACGCCGCCAACGACGCGCAGGAGAAGTTCGTGCGCGACTTCGTCGCCGCGTGGGTGAAGGTCGCCGAGCTGGACCGCTTCGACCTGAAGTGATCTAGACGCACCCACGACAGAGGGCCGGTCTCCTACGGGGACCGGCCCTCTTCGCGTCGCTCACGCCGGCGCGGCGGTGCTCACCCGCCACAGCCGGTGCTCGCCGGCCAGGCCCTTGAGGTCGGTGGTCGCGACGAGCTCGACGGCCAACGCCGGGGCGCCGGCGACCGCGTCCCGCACGTCCTCGCTCACCAGCACCTCGTCCGCGCCGGCGTGGGCGGCGACGCGGGCAGCCATCGCGACGTTGCGGCCGAAGTAGTCGCCGTCGTGGGAGAGGACCTGGCCGGCGTGGAGGCCGATCCGGACGTGGACCTCGGCCAGTCGCAGCCGGCGTCGCCCGGGCAGCCCGGCCTGGATCGCCAGCGCCGCGCGCACGCCGGCGAGGGGGTCGGGGAAGACGACCATGTAGCCGTCGCCCTGCGACTTCACCACGTGGCCGCGACGGGCCTCGACCTCGCGTCGTACGACCTCGTCGTGGGCGCGCAGCACCTTGAGCCATTGCTTGTCGCCGAGCCGCTCGTTGGTCGCGGTGGAGTCGACGATGTCGGAGAAGAGGATCGTCACGGTGCCGTCCGGTGTCGCGATTCGCTCGATCTCGAGCCGGTCGTCGGTGACGAACCGTGCCAGGTCGTCGAAGGAGGCGCTCACCAGGCCGCCGACCCCGCCCTCGCGGAGCCGACCGGTGGCGAGGACCGCCGCCCGGGCCGCACCGCGCGCCACCCGCGCAGCCCTGCTGTCGGTCCGCTCGCCGAGGGCGTCGGCCGCGACGGCCTCCAGCCGGTGCACCGACGACTCGAGCTCGTCGATGCGCGCCCGCGCGGCGCGCAGCTGGCTCCGCTGGTGCGCGGCAAGGAGCCCGCCCGCGATCAGGACGATCACCAGGACCAGCGCGAGCAGCGTCAGCGCGACGCTCACCGCACTGCCTTCGGCGGCAGCGACGCCGCCCGGTCGAGCCCGATGCCGATCCAGTGCCGGAACGCCGCCGGGTCGAGGGCGGTGTCGTCGACCCGGAGCCAGCCGCTCATCGCGCGACCGCGCATCACCATCGGGTGCGCTGCCGGATCGGCGAGCAGTCGCTCGGCCTCGTCGGGGGAGCAGCGCAGCATGAGCCCGCCGCTGCCGCTGGCCGCGACCGCCATGTTGCCGTCGATCAGGAAGGCGAGCCCGCCGAACATCCGCCGCTCGATCGCCTGCGGGGCCGCATCGGAGAGCACGTCGCGGATCCGGGCGGCGAGGGTCTCGTCGTACGCCATGGGCCCAGTGTCGATGCTCCGGTCGGGTGGGTCCAGCGTCGTGCCGGTCCATCGAGGTATGCAGCCGAACCAACACTTCCCACGGTGAGTTCCGCACGGGAAGCGCGGGTTCGTCTGCATACCTTGCCGAACCGGCACCCGGCACTCAGGCGCTGAACGGCACCAGCGCCATCGGCGTGGAGGTGGGCTGCGGTGACCCACCGGTCGGCTCGACAGTGATCCCGGCCCCGGTCGCCGTCGCGACGTCGCCCGACAGCGTGGTCGTGCTCCTCGCGCCGGAGTCGAGGAAGCCCGCGGGATGCATCGTGCCGGCGGGGTCCTGCAGCCACAGCTGGTAGACCTTGCCGCTCGGTGCCTGCGGCATGTCCTGGGCGACCACCGCGGCACGATCCAGGCTGGCCGAGCGGTAGACCGTGACGGTCGCGCCGTCCGCGCGGGCGACGTAGCTCTGCGCGTCCGGGGCCTGCTGGATCTGGGCGACGGCGGTGAGCTGCTGCGGCGCCGAGGACGTCCACGGATGCCAGGCCACCGCGCCCAGCGCGATCACGGCCGCCGCCGCGATCAGTCCGATCCAGCGCCGGCGTGTCCGGGCCCGGCGGTCGGCCTGCTCGATCACGGGAGGGAGCGGGCGTACGGTCCGGATGTCGGCCAGCAGGCGCTCTCGGAGCGCGTCGGGCGGCTCGACGGCGGTGATGTCGGCGAGGGTGGCGGCCGCCTCGCGCAGGCCGTCCACCTCGGCCTGGCAGGCCTCGCAGCCGGCCAGGTGGCGCTCGAACTCGGCGCGCTCCTCGTCATCGAGGGCATCGACGGCATAGGCGCCCGACAGGGCGTGAATGTCGTAGTTCATCGGGCCAGTGCTCATCGGACGCTCCCCACTCCCATCGTGTCTCGTAGGCGGATCAGGCCGTCCCTGATCCGGGTCTTGGCGGTGCCGACCGGTAGGTCGAGCATCCGGGCCACCTCGCTGTGCGTGTAGCCCCGCAGGTAGGCCAGCTCCACGGCCTCGCGTTGGACCGGGGTCAGCGTCGCGAGCGCCGACCGTACGCGGTGGGCCTCCAGCGATGCCGTGGCCGCCTCGGCGGTCTCGTCGTGGCTGACGGGCCGGTTGGTGTCGTGATACGCGGTGTCGCGCCGGGTGGCGGACTCCGCCGCTCGGACCCGGTCGACCGCGCGCCGGTGGACGATGGTCAGGATCCAGGCGGCGGCACTGCCGCGATCGGGATCGAAGCGCGACGCGTTGCGCCACACCTCGAGGAACGACTCCTGGGTCACCTCCTCGGCCTGCGCCGGATCGCGGACGACCCGCAGGCTCAGACCGTGTGCCTTGGCCGCGGTGGCGTCATAGAGCGTGGCGAAGGCCTGCTCGTCACCGCGCGCCGAGCGCTGCAGCAGGGAGGCCAGATCGGGGCCGGGCGGCGCTCCCTCCTCGGGGGCACCGCCCGGGACCGATCGCAGGTCGTTCATCTGTCCTCGATCCCTCTCGCGTCGTGTCACATGCCCTTCGGCATCAGCACGGTGTCGATGACGTAGACCGTCGCGTTCGCCGTGGGGATGTTCCCACACAGAACCTTCGCACCATCGACGGTCATTCCGCTGGTGTCGCCGCTGACGGTGACCGAGTCCTTGTTGAGCGTGGTCTGCGAGCCCACCACCTGGGTCGGGTCGAGCTTGCCGGCCACGACGTGGTGGGTCAGGATCTTGGTGAGGGTCGCCTTGTCGGCGAGCACCTTGTCGAGCGTCGCCTTGGGCAGCTTGGCGAACGCGTCGTTGGTGGGTGCGAAGACGGTCAGGCCGTCGGCGCCGTTGAGCGTGTCGGCGAGGCCGGCCTTGCCGACGGCGGTGACCAGCGTGCTCAGCAGCGGGTTGTTGCTGGCGGCGGTGGCGACCGGGTCCTTGACCATGCCGTCGAAGGAGCCGGCCCCGGTCTTCGGGATCGCCGAGCAGGCGGGTCCGAACGTCTGGGACGCGACGTCCGCCATGGCGCTGGCGCTCATCGAGTCCGAGGCCATCGGGCTCGAGGCCATCGAGCTGGTCGTGTCGCCGGCGCTGTTGTCGGCTGCCGAGTTGTCGCTGCTCCCGCACGCGCCGAGGCCGAGGGTCAGGGCCGCGGCGGCGACGGCGATGGTGCTCGAGCGACGCAGGGTGGTGATCTTCATGGCGATGCCTTCCGGTTGTGGCTCACGGGGTGTTGCTTCTGGTGATGATTCGGAGCAGGTACGTCAACGGATGGGTGCGAGCTCAGCCGACTTCGACGCTGATGCTCTGCACGCCGCTGGAGCCCGACGGGAAGGGCTCCGCGCGCACCGGCGACTGCACCTGGCCCGACCCGTCGACGACCCGGCAGGAGAGCTGGTGGCTGCCGGACGTGGCGTGCCACGGGGCGTACCACTGGCGCCAGTAGTCGTTGCCGGCGCTCGGGCCGAGGTGGGCCCTGGTCCACGGGCCGCCGTCGATGCTGACCTCGACCCGGGCGACGCCGCCGTTCTCCTGGGCCCAGGCGACGCCGCCCATCACCTGGTCGCCGGCCTTCAGCGTGGCGAGCGGTCGCGGCGTGTCGATCCGGCTGGAGATCTTGATCGGGGCGTCGGTGGCCCACCCGCGCTTGGTCCAGTACGCCTTCTCCTTGGCGTAGGTGGTCAGGTTCAGGCGGGTGATCCACTTGGTGGCGCTGATGAAGCCGTAGAGGCCCGGGATCACCATCCGCACCGGGAAGCCGTGCTCGCGGGGGAGCGGCTCGCCGTTCATGCCGACGGCGAGCATCGCGTCGCGCCCGTCGGTGGCCAGCGCGAGGGGCGTGCTGATCGTCATGCCGCTCACGTCGGTGCTGAGGATCTGGTCGGCGGTGCCGCCCACCCCGGCGCGGTCGAGGAGATCGGTGAGCCGGACGCCCAGCCAGCGGGCGCCGCCGACGTAAGGACCGCCGACGCTGTTGGAGACGCAGGTCAGGGTGATGTCACGCTCGATCATCGGCATCGCGAGCAGCTCGTCGAACCCGATGTCGAACGGGTGGGCCACGTCTCCGTCGACCCGCAGCGACCAGCCGCCGCTGTCCACCACCGGCACGTCGAGCCGGGTATCCACCCGGTAGAAGCTGTCGGACGGGGTGCGGAACGCGGTGATGCCGGGCACGGTGCGGTCGATGCCGGCCGGGAAGGGCGGCGCCGGATCCGCGGGGGCCGGCAGGGTCACGTCCTCGGCGCGGGCGCGCCGCGCGATCACCAGACGGCCGGTCTCGCCGAGGGCGGCGGCCGCGGCCGTGAGCGCGCCCAGGACGAGGATGGTACGACGGGTCACCGCACCCGGCCCGCGCCCGGCGGTCGAGGTGCGGGCCGGGCGTGCCGCGGCGCCATCGAGCCGCATCACCAGCGCCAGCGCCGCGATCGCGACCACGCCCGTCACCACGCTCGGCACGACCGCCGACGCGCTCGCCTCGGGCCGCCGTACCGCGCAGCCGGCGGCGATGCAGGCCAGGGCGCCGAGCGCGGCCACGCCGTAGCCGAGGCGACGATGGGCCAGCGGGCCGACGGCGGTGGCCACGAGCAGCACCACGACCAGCACCGATCCGACCAGGATCGTCTTGTCGTGGGTGCCGAAGTGGGCGATCGCCCACTCCTTCATCGGGGTCGGGGTGTGGTCGATGACGGTGGAGCCGACGGCGAGCACCGGGGAGGCCGCGGGCGTGGTGAAAGCGGCGACGAGGTGCCCGGCCGCGAGACCGAGGCCGCCGACGATGGGACCGATGGCGAGCCGGAGGGTACTTCTCATGGTGGTTGTTCGGAGCGGGAGCTCGGATCGGATCGGCACCCATCCGATTTCGGCCCTGCTCCGAATCACCTTCGAGAGCACCCCTCGGGGTCCCCAGGAGCGCGGAGGAACGGATGCAGCACACGCGGACGCGCGTCGCCGTGATCGGATCGGGCGTGGCCGGCTTGGTCGCGGCCTACGAGAGCCGCACCTCGGCCGACGTCACCCTCTACGAGGCCGATGAGCGGCTCGGTGGGCATGCGCACACCCACGACGTCCGCGAGGGCGACCGGACGCTCGCGATCGACACCGGGTTCATCGTGCACAACCTGCGCACCTACCCGGTGCTGACCCGGATCTTCGACGAGCTGGGCGTCGCCACCCAGGACTCCGAGATGTCGATGTCGATCAGCGATCCGCGCACCGGCGTGGAGTGGGCCGGCGCCCGGGGCCTGGGCGGGGTCCTCCCGAACGCCGCCCTGCTGGCCGATCGGGACCACCTGCGGATGCTCGCCGAGATCCCGCGCTTCCACCGGCGGGCGCGAGCACTGCTCGCGACCGAGCCCGGAGCCGGCGAGGACGGGTCCGGTGAGGACGGGTCCGGTGAGGACGGGTCCGGCGCCGACCAGACGCTGGCCGCGTTCCTGGCCGAGGGCGGCTTCTCGCCGCGGTTCGTCCGCGACTTCATGGAGCCTCTGGTCGCGGCGGTGTGGTCGTGCGATCCGCTGTCGGCGACCGCCTATCCGGCGCGCTACCTGTTCCGCTTCCTGGAGCACCACGGGATGCTCTCGATCACTGGCAGCCCGACGTGGCGCACGGTGAGCGGCGGCTCGCGGGAGTACGTCCGGCGGATCGCGGCGCACCTGCCCGACGTCCGGCTCGCAGACCCGGTGGTCGAGGTCCGCGAGCACCCGGGCGGGGTCCTCGTGGGCACCGCGGCCGGCACGGTCGAGGCGTACGACGCCGTCATCATCGCCGTCCACCCGAGCCAGGCGCTGCGGATGCTGGTCGCCCCGACCCCCGCGCAGCACCGGGTGCTGAGCGCACTGCCGTACTCCCGCAACACCGCGGTGCTGCACACCGACACCAGCCTGCTGCCGCGATCGCGGCGCACCTGGTCGTCCTGGAACTTCCGGCGCGTACGCGAGGAGGCGGGCCCGGTGGTCGTGACCTACGACCTGACCCGGCTGCAGCGACTCGACACCGACGTCCGCTACCTGGTCACGCTCGGTGGCGAGGACCTGATCGACCCGGCGACGGTGATCGACCGGATGTCCTACGAGCACCCGCTCTACACCCCGGAGTCGGTGGCGGCGCAGGCCAGGCTGCCCGAGATCGAGACGCGACGGATCGCGTTCGCCGGGGCGTACCACGGGTGGGGGTTCCACGAGGACGGCGCGCGCTCGGGGCTGGCGGCGGCCGAGCGGCTCGGCCTCGCGCGGCCGCTGCGGATCGCCCGGCAGCCCGGCCGACAGCCCGCTCCGGAGCGGGCCGCCGCGACCGACCCGGCCGTCTACGCCACCACCGTGCGGCACGTGCGGCGTGCCCCGTGGCGCCGGGAGTTCACCCACCGCTCCACGATGTGGCTGAGCGATCTCGACCGGCTCCCGGACCTCCGCACCCGCCGCGAGCGGTGGCGGGCCTTCTGGCGCGGCAGCATCGAGGCGCGCGATCACCTCGGCGACCCGAGCCGCAGCGTCCGCGAGAACCTCGCGGGCTTCCTCGCCGGCCACGGCGTCGAGCTCGGGCGGGGTCGTGTGCTGCTCGCCGCACACCCGCGGGCGCTCGGCTTCTGCTTCAACCCGATCAGCGTGTTCTGGTGCGAGCGCGAGGACGGCAGCGCGCTGGCCACCGTGGTCGAGGTGCACAACACCTACGGCGACCGGCACGCCTACCTCCTCGATCCCGAGCACCCGGGCCCGGTGGACAAGCAGATGTACGTCTCGCCGTTCCACGGCCTCGACGGCGAGTACGACGTCCGCGCACCGCGGCCCACCGATCGTCTCGACATCGCGGTCCGGCTGCGGACCGCCGACGGCGCCGCCTTCAACGCCTCGCTCACCGGCCGGCGCATCGAGCCAGGCAGCGCGGCCGCCCGCACCGCAGGCATGGCCGGCCTGCGCGACGCGCTGCTGATCCGGCTGCACGGGCTGCGGCTGTGGAGCCGCGGCCTCCCGATCCGACCCCGTCCCGTCCATCACCAGGAAGGCGTGCGATGACCGCGACCGACTGTCCCACGACCCAGCCCCTCGAGAGCTGGGCCCACCTCGACCGGATACCGAGCGGTCCGCTCGCAGCGCTGAGCGCGCGGATCGCCCGACGAGTGTTCCTGCGAACCGTCGAGAGGCTCGACGTCACCGTCCGGCTGGCCGGCGATCCCGACGGCGGCCCGTTCGGGCGCGGCGGCCCGGAGATGCTCATCCACCGGCCCGACGAGTTCTTCGCCCGGCTCGGCACCGACAAGCTGGTCGGCTTCGGCGAGGCCTACCTGACCGGCGCCTGGGACGCCGAGGACCTCGCGGGCTTCCTCGGCGTGCTGGCCGCGAACGTCGAGCGCCTGACGCCGCGCTGGCTGCAGGCCCTCCGCGGCGTGGCGATGCCCCGGACCCCGTCGCGCGATCGCGGCGCCCGGCGCGACACGCAGCGCAACATCGCGCACCACTACGACCTGTCGAACGACTTCTTCGCCCTCTTCCTCGACCCGACCATGACCTACTCCTCGGCGTGGTTCCGCACCGACCGGCTCGACCGGCCGGTGGCCGGCGACGACCTCGCCCGCGCCCAGCAGCGCAAGATCACCGCACTGCTGGACCTGGCGCGGGTCGGCTCCGGCACCCGACTGCTCGAGATCGGCACCGGCTGGGGCGAGCTGGCGATGGAGGCCGCCCGACGCGGCGCCACCGTGCACACGGTCACGCTCTCGGTCGAGCAGCGTGACCTCGCCCGCCGGCGGATCGCGGAGGCGGGGCTCGGCGACAGCATCGAGGTGGAGCTGTGCGACTACCGCGACCTCCAGGGCGAGTACGACGCGATCGTCTCGGTGGAGATGGTCGAGGCGGTCGGGTGGCGGCACTGGGGCGACTACTTCGGCGCCCTCGAGCGGCTGCTGGCGCCCTACGGCACCATCGCATTGCAGGCGATCACCATGCCGCACGCGCAGATGCTGGCGACCCGGGACAGCTACACCTGGATCAACAAGTACATCTTCCCCGGCGGCTTCCTGCCCTCGGAGAAGGCGCTGGTCGAGCAGGCCTGGCGCCACGGCCTGCGCCGGACCCACCGCACCACGCTCGGGCTGCACTACGCCGAGACGCTGCGGCAGTGGGACGAGCGCTTCCGGGCGGCCGCTGACGAGGTCTCCGCACTCGGCTTCGACGAGACCTTCGTCCGGATGTGGCACTTCTACCTGGAGTACTCCCGTGCCGGCTTCGCGTCGGGCTACCTCGATGATCTGCAGCTGCGCTTCGAGCGCGGGGGCGGGATGACCGGCACCCGGGAGAACGGATGAGCACCGCCTGGGCGCTGGTGGCGACCACCCTGCTCGCCGCCGCGGCGGTGATGACCGCCGCGGCGCTGTGGTCACGCCGGCTGCAGCGCTACGTGGTCGTGGACGCGGCCTGGGGCATCGCGTTCGTCGCGGTGGCCGTGGCGGCGGGCGTGGTCGCGACCGCGCTGGGCGCCGACGGCCCGGTCCGACGCTGGCTGCTCGTCGCGCTGGTGGCGGCGTGGGGGCTGCGGCTGAGCCGCCACCTGCTGGCCCGGATCCGGAGCGCCGACCACGACGACCCGCGCTACGAGGAGATGCTCGGCGGCCCCTACCGCGAGGTGCCGTTCCGCACCATCGTGCGCCGGGTGTTCGCCACCCAGGGGGCCGCGGCGGCGCTCGTCTCCACGCCGGTCGTGGTCGGCGTCGCCACCGCGACGCGCTGGCCGTGGGCGGTGGTGCTCGGGGTGGTCGCGTGGGTGATCGGCGTGCTCTTCGAGGCCGTCGGGGACGCCCAGCTCGCGGCCTACCGGCGCGACCCGGAGCGGGGCCCGGTGCTCGACCGTGGGCTGTGGGCCTGGACCCGGCACCCGAACTACTTCGGCGACGCCTGCGTGTGGTGGGGGCTCTGGCTCGCCGGTGGTCTCGCGACCGGCCCGATCGCCGGCCTCCTCAGCCTGCCGGCGCCGATCGCGATGACGTGGTTCCTCACCGCGGTCACCGGCGTGAAGCCGACCGAGCGGCGGATGCAGGGGCGACCGGGCTGGGACGCGTACGCCGCCCGCACCCCGATGCTGGTGCCGCGACCACCTCGGCGGTAGCCGCCCACGAACCTGCGCCGGCGGGCATCAGCGCGCCTGCCGGCGCAGCTCCTCGTACGCCGAGAGCGTCTCGGCGCGCTGCTCGGCATGGTCGACGATCGGTGCCGGATAGCCCGCCGGCGAGCCGCCCTCGAGCCGCCACGGCTCGTGCACCTCGCGTCCGTCCAGCGCGCGCAGCTCCGGCACCCAGCGCCGGATGTACACGCCGTCGGGATCGAACTTCCGCGACTGGGTGACCGGATTGAAGATCCGGAAGTACGGCGCCGCGTCGGTCCCGCAGCCGGCCACCCACTGCCAGTTGTGCTGGTTGCTGGCCAGGTCGCCGTCGATCAGGTGCCGCAGGAAGTGCCGCGCACCGTGCTGCCACTCCACGTGCAGGTCCTTGACCAGGAACGACGCCACCAGCATCCGCACCCGGTTGTGCATCCAGCCCTCGCCGAGCAGCTGCCGCATCCCGGCGTCGACCAGCGGATAGCCGGTCCGGCCCTCCTGCCAGGCCGTCAGCCGGTCGCGCAGCTCGGTGCCGGTGACGTAGGGCAGCCCGCGCAGCTCCGGGCGGAAGTAGTCCCGCGCGCTCGCCGGCCAGGCGTCGAGCACCGCTGCGTAGAACTCGCGCCAGGCCAGCTCCCGCCGGAAGACGTCGTCGTCCGGCCCGAGGTCGGCCAGCAGGGTGCGCGGGTGGATGCTGCCGATCTTCAGGTACGGCGAGAGCCGCGAGCTGCCGTCGACGTCGGCGCGCTCGCGTGCCTCGGGGTAGTCCGTGAGCCGCTCGCGGAACGACGCCCAGGCGGCCAGCGCCGCCGCCTCGCCGGCCTCCGGCAGGGCGGTGTCGCCGATGTCCGGCTCGTCGGGGAGGTGCTCGCTGTGCACGTGGGCGTCGTGCTTCGACACCGCCCAGGTGATGGCCGCGGCATCCGTCGCGGCCGGGGCGCGCCAGCCGTGCGCCATCCAGGCCCGGTAGAACGGACCGTAGACCTGGAACGGCTTGTCCGCCTTGGTCCGCACCCGGCCGGGTGCGACCGCGTACGGCGAGCCGGTCGCCACCAGCGGCACCGGCCCGTCGCCGTCGCCGGCGCGCAGCTCGCCGAGCGCCTGCCGGACCCGCTCGTCGCGGCGCCTCCCGTACGGCGCGAAGTCGGCGCTGACGTGCACGCTGCCGGCGCCCGTCTCGGCGACCACGCCGGGCACGACCTGCTCGGGCCGCCCGTGCCGGACGAGCAGCCGGGTGTCGTGCTCGCGCAGGTCCCGGTCGAGCGCGTGCAGCGAGCGCAGCACCCACGCGGTCCGGACCGGCCCGGACGCGCGCAGCAGGGCGTCGTCGAGGACGAAGAGCGGGACCACGCCGTCCTCGCC
Source organism: Nocardioides sp. JCM 18998 (assembly GCF_055391535.1). Taxonomy (NCBI): domain Bacteria; kingdom Bacillati; phylum Actinomycetota; class Actinomycetes; order Propionibacteriales; family Nocardioidaceae; genus Nocardioides; species Nocardioides sp. JCM 18998. Next base: position 26,388 of record NZ_AP043886.1, on the reverse strand, counting down.
GGCCGCGGCCGCGGCGGCGTCGAGCGCGGGGTGGTCGCCCAGGCGCAGGTCGCGCCGGAGCCACAGCACCGAGGCGCCCACGATCTCAGCGCTCCTGGGCGCGGCGGAGCAGGGCCGGGTCGTGCGCGTTGACCAGCAGCAGTCCCGGGTCGTGGGTGGCCCACAGCTCGGCGAGCCGGGCGTGGTTGCGCTGCACGAGCCGCCACTCGTGGGCGAAGGATCGCTCGGAGAGCAGGACGGAGGTCGGCGTACGGCCCCCGGAGAGCTGGCGCTCGTCGTAGAACGCGTCGCCGGCGTGCAGCACCCAGCGCTCGCCCGCGTCGACCGCGACCGCCGCGTGGCCGCGGGTGTGGCCGGGCAGCGCGACCAGGACGATGCCGTCGGAGATCTCGGTCAGCTCGCGGGCGGCGGCGAAGCCGCGCCAGGCCTCGCCGGCGACGGGGGAGTGCTCGACCAGGTGCGGGTGGTGGGCGAGCTGGGCGGCGCGGTAGCGGGTCCTCTCGAGCCGCGTCCGCGGCTGCTGCGCGGCACGCGCCTCGGACGTGGTCAGGTGGATCCGTGCTTCGGGGAAGTCGCTCAGCCCGCCGATGTGGTCCATGTCCGCGTGGGTGAGCACGACGTGCTGCACGTCGGCGGCGGAGAAGCCCAGTGCCTCCACCTGTCGCAGGGCCGTCTCCGCGGGGTCGAGGACCGGCCGGATCACGTGCCGGCCGGGGCCGAGCCGGCTGCCCGGAGCCGCGCCGTCCGCCAGCCCGTACCCGGTGTCGACGAGCACCAGGCCGGACCGGTCGGTCTCCACCAGGAGCACGTGGGCGACCAGCTCGGGCGTCAGGAGCGGCCGCATCGTGCCGCAGTTGAGGTGATGAACCCGCATGCCGGTCAATCTAGGCGACGCGAGCCTGCCGACGCTCGGAGCCGTTCGTGGCCGGTCTGCCAGACTCGCCGCCATGAGAGCGGTCACCACGCACGAGGGTCGGCTCGAGGTCTCCGAGATCGCCGATCTGCGACCCGGACCGGGCCAGATCCTGCTCGATGTGGTGCGCTGCGGGATCTGCGGCTCCGACCTGCACGCCCGAACGCACGGCGACGTGACCGCCGATGCGCTCACCGAGGTGGGCTACGAGGACTTCATGCGCTCGAGCGACAGCGTGGTCCTGGGGCACGAGTTCGTCGGCACGATCAGGGAGTACGGCCCGAAGACCCGCCACGCCTGGGCGACCGGATCGCGGGTGGTGGCGTTGCCGATGCTCGGCACCGAGGAGGGCGTCCACCTGACCGGGCTCTCGCCGAAGGCGCCGGGCGGGTACGCCGAGCAGGTCCTCGTCTCGGAGGCGTTCACCCTCCCGGTGCCGAGCGGCGTCAGCGACGAGCACGCCGCGCTCACCGAGCCGCTCGCGGTGGCCCATCACGCGGTCCGGCGAGCACAGATCGGCTCGCGCGAGGTCGCGCTGGTGATCGGCTGCGGTCCGATCGGGCTCGCGGTGATCCTGATGCTCAAGGCGGCCGGCGTACGGACCGTGGTCGCCTCCGACCTCTCCGCGGCCCGCCGCGACCTCGCCGGCAGGTGCGGGGCCGACATCGTGGTCGACCCACGCGAGAGCGACCCGTTCGACGCGTACGGCAGGCGTCGCGGCCACCTGCGCAGCGCCTCCCAGCTCTTCGACCTCGCGCTCGGCAGCATGCGCGGGCTGCGCTCGGTGCCGCTGCTGCCGTGGGCCCGCGCGATGCGGCTGGCCGAGCGGGCCGGTCAGGTGCCGAGGGGCCCGGTCGTCTTCGAGTGCGTCGGCGTCCCGGGGATGATCGACGGCCTCGTCGCCCAGGCGCCGCTGCGCTCGCGGGTGATCGTGGTGGGCGTCTGCATGGAGCCCGACCGGATCCGGCCCTCGGTGGCGATCGGCAAGGAGATCGACCTGCGGTTCGTCTTCGGCTACGACCCGGCGGAGTTCCACGAGACCCTGCAGTGGATCGCCTCGGGTCGGGTCGACCCGGCGCCGCTGGTCACCGGCACGATCGGGCTCGACGGCGTCGCCGCGGCGTTCGAGCAGCTCGCCGACGCCGGCGAGCACGCCAAGATCCTGATCGACCCGCTGCGCTAGGCGGTCGACCGGCGGGAGACGCTCAGAGCTCCGGCATCGCGTCCGCGTCGGGACGACGCGGGACCCGCAGGGCCAGGGCGGCGGCGACGACCGAGGCGACGATGCAGGCGGCGAACAGGGCGCGGTAGGAGCCGAGCGTCGACCAGGCGGCCGGCTGGCCGTCGATCACCGTGACCACGAGGTGGCCGGCGAGCACCGAGCCGCCGATCGCGGAGGCGAGCGACGTGCCGAGCGATCGCGCCAGCGAGTTGAGGCCGTTGGCCGCGGCCAGCTCGGTGACCGGGGTGTGGGTGTTGATCAGGGTCGGCATGGCGGCGTACCCGAGGGCGACGCCGACGCCGATCACGGTGGTGCCGGCGATGACCTCCCACAGGTGGGCGGTCAGGGTGATCCGGACGACCCAGCCCAGGCCCACGATGAGGGCGCCGGCCGCGAGCGTCTTCGGGGCGCCGATCCTGTGGATCATGGCCGCCGAGACGTTCGAGAGCAGCAGCATCATCAGGCCGGCGGGCAGCATCGCCAGGCCGCTGACCAGGATGGTGGAGCCGAAGCCGTACCCGCTCTCGACCGGCGCCTGGACGTACTGCGCGGTGCCGATCATCATCGCGAAGAGCGCGAAGCCGAAGAGCACCGACGCGACGTTCGTCAGCACGATCGGCTTGCGCCGCAGGGCGGCCAGGTCGACGAGCGGATCGGAGGTGCGTGACTCGACCATGCCGAAGAGGACGAGCAGGACGGCGGCGACGGCCAGCAGGCCGAGGGTCCGCGCCGAGCCCCAGCCCCACGACGAGGTCTCGGCGAGCGGTAGCAGGAGGGCGACGAGTGCGGCGCTGAGCAGTACGGCGCCGACGTAGTCGATCCGGCCGCGCGTCCGGCTGAGCGCCTCGGGGACCACGGTCCAGATGCCGACCAGGGAGACCGCCCCGACGATCGCGGTGATCCAGAAGGTCCAGCGGAAGTCGACGTGCTCCCCGATCAGGCCGCCGATCGGCAGCGCGAGCGCGCTGCCCACGCCCAGCATCGCGCTGATCAGCGCGATCGCCGGGCCGACCTTGTCCCGGGGGAGGAGCGAGGCGAGCAGGCTGATCCCGAGCGGGATGGCGGCCATCGATGCGCCCTGGACGGCGCGGCCGATGATGATGACGGTGACATCGGTCGTCACGGCGCTGAGTACGGAGCCGACCACCAGTGCCAGGACGGCGATCGCCAGCATCAGCCGCTTGCCGAACATGTCGCCGAGACGACCGAAGAGCGGCACGGCGACGGCGCCGACGAGCAGGGTCGACGTCAGCAGCCACTCCACGGTCGAGGCCGAGGGGTGGGAGGGGATCTGGTCCGGCAGGAGGCCGAGGACCGGGATCAGCAGCGACTGCGACATCGCGACAGCCAGGGCGGCCGTGCCGACGATGAGGAGCTCGGCGCGGGATCGCCCCGGGGAGGTAGGGGCTGCGATCTCCACCCCGGTGGGCTGCGTCATGCTCTCGACCTTAACGGAATGAGTCTCCGATTTTACCTTCGGCGGGCGACCTGGAAGCGTGGTCTCCGCCACGCGGACGGCGCAGATGGAAGACGCCGCTGACCCGGCAGTCCCTGACGAAATGGGGGGGTCTTCGCCTGGGTCACGCGGCAGGTCAGCGGCGCAGGGACATCTTCACATGACCCGTAGCGGTCGCCAAATCATTCGGTGTCGAACGTCATTCCCGGCTCCCGGAAACGGGACCCGGGACGACTCTCCGGATTCGTTCCCCCGAGGGGCACCCGAGCGTTAAGGTCGCCACTGCGGGTGTGTCCGCGGATGGGAGTGCACGATGGTCGCGAGCTTCGCTGAGGACGGCGTGGCGACGGTTCTTCAGCCGCGCCGCAGCACGGAGGACAAGCACCAGACCCGCCGGGACCAGCTGGCCGAGTCCGCGCTGGTGACCCTGGGCGAGCTGGGCTACGCCCGTACGGGTCTGCGCGACATCGCCGCGAACTCCCCGTTCAGCCACGGCGTGGTGCACTACTACTTCCGCGACAAGAACGAGCTCATCGTCTACTGCGTGCGCTACCACAAGGCGCGGTGCGTGCTGCGCTACGACGACGTCGTCGATCAGGCCACGACCCCGCAGGAGCTGGTCGACGGCTTCATCGCGCGGCTGCGACTCACGCTCTCCTCGGACGCCCCGATGCACCGCCTCTGGTACGACCTGCGCACCGCCAGCATGTTCGAGGACCCGCTGCGCGAGACCGTCGTGGTCATCGACGGGTGGCTGCAGGACATGACCTGGCGGGTCGTCTCCCGCTACGCCGTCCTCTCCGGGCGCGAGGTCGGGGTGTCGCCCCAGATCGCGTACGCCATCATCGACGGCCTCTTCCTCCAGGCCCTGCTCGGGATGCACGAGCGCCCCGCTGCCGCGATGGACCAGATCGAGCAGTCGCTGCGCCAGCTCCTGCCGACGCTCCTGCTCCCGGCCTGACCCCTCCCCGGGCGTCGCGGCGGAGTCGCGTAGGAGTCTGGGCCGTGCGTCTGGGATGATCGTCCTCGTTCACCGAGCGGTAGAGGGACGAGGACGATGACGCAGGAGCAGCAGGAGGCCACGACGCACGACGTCGAGGCGCTGCAGGAGAAGTGGCGACCGGTCTGGGAGCGGCTCGACCCGTTCAAGGCGGGACTGCGTGAGGGTGCCGAGAAGCGCTACGCGCTGACGATGTTCCCCTACCCGTCGGGTGACCTCCACATGGGTCACGCCGAGGTGATGGCGCTGCACGACGTGCTCGCGCGCTTCTGGTGGCAGAAGGGCTACGACGTCCTCAACCCCATCGGTTGGGACTCCTTCGGCCTGCCCGCCGAGAACGCCGCGATCAAGCGCAACGAGCACCCGGCGCAGTACACCTACGCCAACATCGAGACCCAGGCGGAGTCCTTCCGCCGCTACGGCGTCTCGTTCGACTGGTCGCGCCGGCTGCACACCTCCGACCCGGAGTACTACCGCTGGACCCAGTGGCTCTTCCTGAAGTTCCGCGAGTGGGGCCTGGCCTACCGCAAGAACTCCCCGGTCAACTGGTGCCCCAACGACCAGACCGTGCTCGCCAACGAGCAGGTCCTGGCCGACGGCACGTGCGAGCGCTGCGGCGCCGTGGTGACCAAGAAGGAGCTGACGCAGTGGTACTTCAAGATCACCGACTACGCCCAGCGCCTGCTCGACGGCATCGACCAGCTCGAGGGCAGCTGGCCTGACCGCGTCGTCGCCTCGCAGCGCAACTGGATCGGCCGCTCCGACGGCGCGCACGTCGACTTCGTGCTCAACCTCTCCGGCTCGGAGGTCGAGCCCGTCGAGACCCGTACCGTCACGGTCTTCACCACCCGCCCCGACACGCTGCCGGGCGCGACGTTCATGGTCGTCGCCGCCGACGCCGCGCTCGCCACCGAGATCGTCGCGCCGGCCCAGGCCGCCGCGCTCGAGGCGTACGTCGAGGAGACCCGCAAGGCCTCCGACATCGACCGCCTGGCCACCGACCGCCCCAAGACCGGCGTCGACCTCGGCATCACCGCGACCAACCCGCTGACCGGCGACCAGATCCCGGTCTGGGCTGCCGACTACGTGCTGGCCGACTACGGCACCGGCGCGATCATGGCCGTGCCCGCGCACGACCAGCGTGACCGCGAGTTCGCCGAGAAGTTCGGCCTGCCGATCGTCGCCGTCTACGACGACTCCGAGGGCGCTGCGCCGTACGACAAGAAGGCGGCGATCGCTGCCTCCATCGAGCGGCTCGAGGCCGCCGGCACCGGGCAGGGCACGATCAACTACCGCCTGCGCGACTGGCTGCTCTCGCGCCAGCGCTTCTGGGGTGCGCCGATCCCGATCATCCACTGCCCCGCCTGTGGCGAGGTCCCGGTGCCGGAGTCGGAGCTGCCCGTACGCCTGCCCGACGACGTCAAGGGCGAGGAGCTGAAGCCGAAGGGCAGCTCCCCGCTGGCTGCGATCGAGTCCTGGGTCAACGTGGAGTGCCCGCAGTGCGGCGGCCCGGCCAAGCGCGACTCCGACACGATGGACACCTTCGTCGACTCGTCGTGGTACTTCCTGCGCTACGTCTCCCCGCACCTCGACACCGCGCCGTTCGACGTCGAGGCGCTCCGGCAGTGGGGTCCGATCGACCAGTACGTCGGCGGGGTGGAGCATGCGGTGCTCCACCTGCTCTACTCGCGCTTCTTCACCTACGTCCTGCACGACAAGGGCTACCTCGACTTCGAGGAGCCCTTCACCCGGCTGATGTCGCAGGGCGTCGTCATCAACCAGGGCAAGAAGATGTCGAAGTCGCTCGGCAACGGCGTCAACCTGGGTGACCAGCTCGACGAGTTCGGCGTCGACGCGGTCCGCCTGACCCTGGTCTTCGCCAGCCCGCCGGAGGACAACATCGACTGGGCCGACGTCTCGCCGTCGGGATCGGTCCGCTTCCTGCACCGCGCGCTGCGTCTGGCGACCGACGTGACGTCGGAGCCGGGCGTCTCGGCGGCCGAGGGCGACGTGGCGCTGCGCCGCGTCACGCACAAGACCCTGCACGAGGTCGAGGCCCTCATGGAGACGTACCGCTTCAACGTGGTGGTCGCGCGCACCATGGAGCTGGTCAACGCGACCCGCAAGGCGATCGACAACCCGGAGATCGGTGCCGGCGACCCGGCCGTGCGGGAGGCCGTCGAGGCCGTCGCGATCCTGCTCTCGCTGGTCGCGCCCTACACCGCCGAGGAGATGTGGGAGCGGCTCGGCCGCAACCCCGAGCACGCCACCACGGTGGCGCGCGCCGGCTGGCCGGCCATCGAGGAGGCGCTTCTCGTCGACGACACCGTGACCGCGGTGGTCCAGGTCAAGGGCAAGGTGCGCGCCCGCCTGGAGGTCGCCCCGTCGATCTCCGAGGCCGACCTCGAGGCGCTCGCCCTGGCGGCGGTCGACCTCGGTGGCGAGACCCCCAAGAAGGTCATCGTGCGCGCTCCGAAGCTGGTCAACATCGTCGTCTAGCCCGGTGGTCGAGCCTGTCGAGACCCGGATCGTCGTGGTCGGCACCTCGGGTGCCGGCAAGACGACCCTGGCCGGGCGGGTCTCCGCCCGGCTGGGGGTCGAGCACGTCGAGATCGACGGGCTCCACCACGGCCCCGGCTGGACGCCGCGGCCCGAGTTTATCGACGACGTGCGTGCCTTCGCCGCCCGGGACGCGTGGATCACGGAGTGGCAGTACGCCGCCGCTCGGCCGGTGCTGCTCGAGCGGGCGACGCTCGTGGTGTGGCTGGACTATCCGCTGTGGCTGCGGATGAGCCGCGTCGTGCGGCGCACGGTGTCGCGGCGGGTGCGGCGTACGACGCTGTGGAACGGCAACGTCGAGCCGCCGCTGTGGCGCGCGTTCACCGCCCCGGAGGGGATCATCCGCTGGGCGTGGCGCACCCGGCACAAGTACCGCGACCTCCCGGCGTGGCTCGCCGACGCCGGGCGGGCGGACCTGCCGATCGTGCGGCTGCGCTCCCAGGCTCAGACGGACGCCTGGCTCGGCGGCCTGCCTGCCGATGGCCTCAGAGGCTGAGCCAGCAGATCAGCGTCAGGATCGCCACTAGGGCGACCAGCAGGATGATGCCGGGCAGCTCGGCCGGGTCGGAGGGCTGCTCGCGCTCGTTGATCTCGATCGTCATGGTGTGCCTCCGGTACCCACGATCTCCGTGCGCTGTCATCCGCAGACGACTCGGCTGGTGATGGTCGTCACCGCTAGGGTCTAGCCATGGCACCGGCAGCACCGATCGCGGTCGTCACCGATTCGACCGCGCTCCTTCCCTCGGGGGAGGCGCCGCCGGGGGTGATCGTCGTGCCGCTGCAGGTGATCATCGACGAGGAGTGCTTCGCCGAGGGCGGCGAGCAGGCCTCGCCGGCCGCGGTGCTGGCGGCCTTCGCCGCCAAGCGGAAGGTCAGCACCTCGCGCCCCGCGCCGACCACGATGCGCGACGTCTACACCCGGCTCGCGGGCGAGGGGTACGAGCAGATCCTGTCGATCCACCTCTCCGCCGAGATGAGCGGCACCCTGGAGTCGGCGCAGCTGGCCGCGCGCGAGGTCTCGATCCCCGTGACGACGCTCGACACCCGGGCGGTGGGCCCCTCGGTCGGCTTCGCCGCGGTGGCCGCGCTGCGGGCCGTCGGGGCCGGTGCGAGCGTGGAGGAGGCGGTCCGGGTCGCGAAGGCCCGCGCCGAGAGCACCCGCACCCTGATCTACGTCGACTCGCTGGAGCCGATGCGCCGCGGCGGGCGGATCGGCACCGCGGCGGCACTGGTCGGCTCCGCCCTCGCGGTCAAGCCGCTCCTGACCGTCGGCGAGGGCCGGATCGTGGTGATGGAGAAGGTCCGGACCGCGCAGCGGGCGCTGGCGCGGATGGAGGAGATCGCGCTCGACTCCATCCCCGAGGGGCCGGTGGAGATCGCCGTCGGGCACCTGGCCGCAGCGGATCGGGCCGAGCGACTCGTCGCGGCGCTCACCGAGCGGCTCGGCGACCGGCTCGCGGTGCCGGTGCACTCCGGCGAGGTCGGCGCCGGGCTCGGGGCGCACGTCGGGCCGGGCATGCTGGCGGTCGTGGTGGCGCCGGCGCTCTGAGCGCGTTTTGGGCCACTTTCCGTCCACAGGGCGGGTCACGGGACGGGTTGTCCCCAGCGTCGTCGGCGCAGGCTGCGGCCGGCCGCGGGCATGCCTAGCGTCGAGCCATGCGAACCCGACCCGACGTACAGCAGGAGACGCTCAGCCGCCGGCTGGCGCTGGTCCGTCCCGAGCCGGGCGGGAGCGTCCCCGAGGAGAGTGACCCCGAGGAGAGCGCCTGGTGGACGGCACACGCCGGTGGACCGGGGTGGCAGGAGGCCGCATTCGGTGGGCGTGCTCCTGACGATCCGGTGCCCGATCAGCGGGAGGTGGGCGGGACGCTCGTGCCCGAGCCGGGACGCCACGCCGCCCGCCGGTCCCTGCTGCAGGTGCCGCGACTTCCCGAGGCGCTGCAGGGGCGCGCGATGCTCGGCACCGGACAGCTCGCCGTGGTCGCCCTGGTGCTGGTCGCCGCGCTCGCGCTGACCTGCTGGTGGCTCGCACGCGGCCGAGCCTCCGATCTGGCGCCGGTGGCGGCGCCGACCGACGCACCCTCCGCACTGGTCTCGCTCGCGGCGGATCCGGGCACCGGCGCGGCGACCCCTGCCGCGGTCGTCGCCGACGCCTCTGCGGGGGCAGCAGGCGCCGCGGGGTCAGTGACCGTCGACGTCGAGGGGAAGGTCCGGCGCCCCGGGATCGTGGTCCTCCCGACCGGCTCCCGGGTCACCGACGCGCTCAAGGAGGCGGGCGGGGTGCCGCGCCGGGCCGCCCTGCACGGGCTCAACCTCGCCGCCGTGCTCACCGACGGCCAACAGATCGTCGTCGGCGCCTCTCCCGCGGCGGTGGTCGACTCCTCCGGCCTCGCCGCCGCAGGCGGCGAGGCCCCTGCCGGCGCGCTCGTCGATCTCAACACCGCCGACGCCGAGCAGCTCGACACCCTGCCGGGCGTCGGGCCGGTGACCGCACAGTCGATCCTGGAGTGGCGCGAGCAGAACGGCGGCTTCACATCGGTCCAGGAGCTGCTCGAGGTGGACGGCATCGGCCCACCGACAATCTGCTAGCAACCTAGTAGAGTCCGGCCATGACGTCGATCCACCTCGCGCCGCCGATCCCGAAGAACGTCGCACTCCTCGTCCGGATCAGCGATGACCGCGAGGGCGACGCCGAGGGCGTGAAGCGACAGGAGGTCGACGGGCGCAAGCTCGCCGCCACCCTCGGCTGGACCGTCGGCGAGGTCGTCGTCGAGAACGACACCAGCGCCTTCAAGCGCCGCCGAGTCCGCCTCCCCAACGGCAAGACCGAACTCCGCGTCTTCCGGCCCGGCCTGCGCAAGGTCCTCGAGCTGATCGAGTCCGGTGCCATCGACGGCCTCGTCGTCTACGACCTCGACCGCACAGCGCGCGACCCGCGCGACCTCGAAGACCTCATCGACGCCGTCGAGCAGCGGATCCCGCGGCTGCCCGTACGGTCCGTGACCGGCTCCCTGCAGCTCGACAACGACGCAGACGTCACGATGGCGCGCGTGATGGTCGCGCTCGCCAACAAGGCCAGCCGCGACACCTCCCGCCGCCTCAAGCGCAAGCTCGAGGACAAGGCCGCCGCGGGGGAGTACGGCGGCGGCGGAGCGCGCCGCTACGGCTACGAGCGAGACGGCGTCACCGTCCGCGAAGACGAAGCCGAGATCATCCGCGAGGCCGGCCGCCGCATCCTCGACGGCGAGTCAGCAGTCGCCATCTGCAAGGACCTCGACGCCCGCGGCATCAGCCCGGTGAAGGCGAAGCAGTGGTCCTCGAAGACCCTGATCGACGTCCTGCGCTCGCCGAGGATCGCAGGACTGCGCGTCCACCACGGCGAGGTCGTCGGCAAGGCCGCGTGGCCCGCGATCATCAGCCTCGAGACCCACGAGCAGCTGCTCGCCCAGCTCGCGGCGAACTCGCACGGCCGCGGGAAGATGGCGCTGCGGTACTGGTGCAACCAGCTCCTGTGGTGCGACCTGTGCGGGCGCTCCCTCGCCGGGTGCTGGCTCGTCGGCGAGAAGTACCGCTACTGGTGCGCGACCAACAAGAACCCGCGCGGATGCGGCAAGATCGGCATCGCGGGAGCCCAGGTCGAGCAGGAGATCGAGCGCCAGGTCCTCGAGTACCTCGCGCGGAGCGACGTGCTCGCGGCGCTCGCGGGCGGCGTGTCCAGCGCGGCTATCGACGAGACCCGGCGCCTGGCCGAGGAGGACGATCGCCAGCTGAAGGAGCTGGCGCGCGCGCACGGTAATCGGCAGATCAGCATGGTGGAGTGGCTGGAGGCCAGGGCGCCGGTCGAGGCTCGCCTCAAGGGGTATCGGCAGACGTTGAAGGCGGTCGTCCCTCTGCGTGTGCGTCGGGTGCTGGAGGCCGATGACCAGCGCGCGGCGTGGGCTGCGCTCGACCCGTCGGGGAAGCGTGAGGTCGCGCAGGTGATCCTCGCGAGCGGCGGGTTCAAGGGGTGGGGTGTCGCGCCGGCCGACTTGTCGAAGCCGCGGCGGTTCGATCCGACCCGGCTGGTGCTGGCTGCGGTCGACGAAGCCTGATTCTGTCGGTGCCCGGCCGTACGGTCCGGGCCATGGATCTGAGCGAGACAGAGCGGGGCATCCTCGAGCTGGAGGGGCAGCGCTGGAAGTACCCGGGCGCGAAGGAGGCCCAGGCGCGCGCGGTGCTCGGCCTATCGTCGACGCGGTACTACCAGCTGCTGCACCACCTGATCGAGCGGCCGGGCATCGAGGCTGTGGACCCGCTGCTGGTCGGGCGTCTGCGGCGCCTTCGGGACCGCCGGCGGGCGCAGCGCACGGGCCGGCCGCCTGTCGTCTAGTGGCCGCGGTCGCGCCACCAGGACGCGATGAGGCTGAGGCCGATGCTGAGGCCGAGGAGCAGGATCGGCCAGAGGAGCCAGGAGGGCATGACTCCATCATGCCTTCGAACGTCTGTTCTATTCTGGGGCCATGGTTGAGGAGTCGGTGCTGCACATGCGGGGCCGGCCGAAGCCTCCGCGGCACTGTGTGGTCAGGTTCGGGAACGGTGACATGCCGGGGATCCTGCTGGAGTGGCGGCCGAAGCGTGACCGTGGCGGGCTGTCTCGCTTCGAGGGGCTCGTGGTGTACGCGCAGCAGCAGCATGGGCCACCGTGGAACTGGGAGGTGAAGCAGTGCTGGCTCGACGGGGACCTGATCAAGCAGCCCGGCGAGCCGCGGTAGGTCACGGGCCAGGTGGAGATGCGGAGGAGTTGCCAGCCTTCGGGCACGAGTGCGTCGAGCGCGGTCCGTGCTTGGTCGTAGTGTCGCCGGTGGGCCGGATGCTGCAAGCTTGTGCGAACGGACGCTGTGGAGAACCGCTGGGGCCTTGTGGACACTGAGCGTGAGGCTGGCTCAAGTTGTGGGAAATTTCCCATTCCCTGTGGAGAAACCGCAGAAATGGGGCACAATCCGTCACGTGGACGACTTCCAGGCTCTGATTTCCTCTCTCGGAGAGTCGACCGTGGCGTACCTCGGCAAGGGCAACCTTGACAGCCTCTCGGTGTTCGGTGATCCCGTCGACATGACGGCGTCGATCGAAATCTGCCTGCGCGAGAACTCGTGGGAGCGGCAGTCGGCAGCCATCGACACCATGCTCGATATTCGTGGCATGTTCCTGGACGAGGTGTCGCTCAGCTACCGCTTCGTGACGCCGGACAGCTCGAGCGGGGAAGCGCTTCGCGCGCGGCAGCCCGACTTCTGCATGGCCTGAACCGTCTGTCTTCTCGGTGCCGTCGAACACCCCTTTGCGCGAGGACGAGCATCGTGCCCGCGCGCAACGACACCAGGTCGTCGGAGATGCGCTCGCATCTGCCGGGGATGAGTGGGCGTCGGTCATGTGGTTCTACTCGGCCTACCACCTGATCAAGGCGGCGCTGCTGCGTGACCCGGTCTGGTCTGATCTGCGGTCGTTGACGGCGATCAACGTCGACTTGACCCCCGAGCAGCGCTTCACCGATCGTCATAGGGGCCGGCGACGGATCGGTAGCAATCAGCCTCGCGAGTGGGGCATCAACGATCTGGTCTTCGTTCTGTATCGCCCGGCGGCACGCTTCTACGAGCGACTCCATCAGGCGAGCATCGACGTCCGCTATGGGACCGGCCTTCCAGCAGGCGCGCTGCCCGATCTGGACACTGCCCTCAAGGCGCTGTTCGAGATGGACTCGCGTAACGAGATCGAGGCCCCCTTGCTGTGGACGCCGGACGGCGGCGCCGGAGCCTGAGGAAAAGCACGAATCCGCCCCGCCCACCGGAGTGGACGGGGCGGCGCGCGTGCGGCGACGTCAGTTGACGAGCCGGATCCGGGGAGCCGCCTCGACGAACTTCTCCGGGGCGATCGACGTACGGACCCTCGGGACGACCGAGCTCGAGATGACCGTCCCCTCGGTGGCGCCCGCTTCCGGGCCGGCGACGAACCACCGCCACCAGCCCGGCTGGCCGGGCACGGCCTCCCCGTCGACCCACGTTGTCCCGCCGAAGCACGCCGTCCACTCCAGGTCGGCGACGGGCTCGCCTGTGGCGTTGTCGGTGACGGGTATCTCGACTCGGTACCAGCGCGCAGCTGCGCGATCGAGCTCCATGCTGTCGCTCCTGTCAATGATCGGGCCGAGGGTGTAGGTCGGGTGCTCGGCGATGGTGCCGACCTCGTGGGTCGGTCGCTCGGTCGCGTCCACCGTGTGGGTGGGGTGCTCGACGAGGTCGCCGATGGTGATGTCGATCCGGGGAACGGCCTCGCGGATCTGGCCCTGGACGAGGGACAGCGCTCCGTCGAGGCTGCCCGTGTTGGTCGCGGTCTCGCTGACGGTGCCGGTGGTCGCTGGGAGTGCACCGCCGGCGGCGCCTGGGTTGGTGCTGGTGCCGGTGATGGATCCGGTCGTCTCGGGCAGGGTCGCGTCGAGGGTGCCCGGGTCGCGGGTCTCGTCGGCGATCTGGCCTTGGGTGAGGGGTGTCTGGGTGGCGAGGGTGCCTGCGTTGGTCTGGGTCCCGGTCAGGGAGCCGGCGGTGGCAGGCGTGGCGGCGTCGAGGGTCCCGGGGTTGGTCGAGCTTCCGGTGATGGTGCCGGTGCTGGCCGGTAGATCGGCGTCGGTGACCCCTGGGTTGGTCGACTGCCCGGGCACGGCGCCTGTGATGGCGGGGGTGTGGCCGGAGACGGTACCCGGGTCAGTGCTCGTGCCGGAGAGGGTTCCGGTCGTGCTGGGGAGGGTGGCGGCGATCGTTCCAGCGTTGGCGCTACTGCTGGGGACGTTGAGCGCCCAGACGAGCCGCTCGGTGTTGGCCGACACCGAACCAGAGGCCACCGAGTAGGTGAAGGCGTCCGAGAACGACGTCGCGGTGGAGCCGTCGACATAGGCGAGCCCGTAGATGTAGCCGTCGGCGCTGCCCGAGTTGGTGCCGACGGCGGACGTGGCCTGGGTGCCAGACGCCCACGAGGTGGTCCCGCCCGCGGCACCTGAGAAGGCAGCAGCGCCACCGGCCGCCATGAGGGTGTTGGTCCCGGTCAGTCCGGTGATGCTGGGGCCGGTGGCGGCGCTGCTGACCGAGACCGCGGTGGCCGCCTTCACGAACGCGGTGCCGGACGCGTACTCGTAGAAGTCGAAGAGGACCGGGTAGTTCGACCCGTTGTGGGTGGTGGTGACCGAGTCCCCGCCCGCGGCCGTCTTCGTCCACACGTAGAGGCCGGTGTTGTTGATCGCCGACCCGTTCGTCGGCAGAGACCACCCCGAGGGTGTGGTGGAGGTGACCGCGCCCTCGACGACGCACATGAGGAACCGGCCGGCCGTGGGGGTGAACGTCGAGCCGGTCACCACCGTCCCGCTGGCGGGCGAGGCGGTGTGGCTGGTGGTTCCGTTGGACGGGGCCGCGATCGCGGCGTGGTTGAGCCACGCTGGCATCGGTCAGCCTCCGATCGTGTCTGCCACCTGCTGGAGCGCCTCGTCGAGCGCGGCCTGGTCCCCGCCGTCGATCGCGGCGCCGGCCGCCACGACGAGCTCGTCCGCCGCCGCGTTGGAGCACCGGTTGCAGAGGAACCTCGAGCCGGTCAGCGTGGTCCCGCAGCCAGGGCACTCGACCGGGAGCGAGATCTCCGGGGCCGAGTCGCTCATCAGTGCGTGGGGACGGTGAAGGTCGGGACGCCGAGGTCGACGGGGACCCCGACGGTGATGGTCACCGACCCGAGCTGCATGTCGCCGCCGCCCCCGGTCGCGGTGACGGTGCCGTCGAGGACGGCGGTGCCGCTCGAGGTCTTGACCCGGAAGTAGCCGGCATCGCCCGAGGCGGCCGGGTTCACCGAGGCCGGGTCGGTGGCACTGAGGACGCCGCCCGTGGAGGTGAACGAGCCGGTGATGGGGACCGTGACGAGCAGGGTGCCGGATGCGGTGGTCTCGGGGGTGGCGGGCTTCGAGCCGGTCCGGATCTCGATGGTGGGCCCGGAGCCGATGTAGGTGGCGAGGGCGGCGCCTTCGGCCTGGGCTGCGGCGGCGGATTCGCTGAGGGCCATGACTTCTCCTTGGTGTGGTGGCGTGTGACCGGGTGATGTGGCGTGGCGGGGTGCTTACTTGCCCTTGCGGGAGGAGGCGTTGATGGCCTTCCCGACCGCAGCGCTGACGTCCTTCGCGGTCGCCTTCGTCTCGACGGCAGCGAGCAGCTGGTCGCCGAGCTCACGCAGGTCGTCCTTCGTCACGGTCTCGACGAGGTCCTGGGCGTTCAGCACCTCGCCCTGGACGACGTCGGCGTACTGCGGCTGCTTGGCCCAGCCGAGCAGGATCCCGATCTTGGGCTGCAGGTGCTCGAGCAGGCGCAGCACGAGGTAGATCCCGGCGAGCAGGATGACGGTCGCGACGGTGGTGACGGTCTCGTCGGGCAGGTAGCGGCCCAGGCCGAGCTGGATGAGCAGCCCGTAGATCAGCGGGACGATGGTGCGCAGGAGCGCGGGCAGCAGCTGGGTGGCGGTCATGCGTGGGTCTCCTCGAGGTCTGGTCGGGTGTCGTCGAGCTCCTCGACGACTGCGCGGATTGCGCGGAAGAGCAGGCGACTCAGCGCCGCGGCGAGGCTCGCGGTCATGCCGCGGGCGGGAACGAGATCGGGGCGCCGAGGAGCCGGTGCAGCGCCTCCACGGGCTGAGGCACGCTCACCGGACGGCCGTGCTCGACTCGATGGCCAGCAGCCGGGATCGCGGTGATGTAGTCCGGGCCGTGGTGGGCGACGATCACCTCGCGGTCGCCGTGGATCGGGGTGTAGTCACGGCGGTTGCGGTCGGCCACGATGACGACACCCGCCAAGCCCGGGGTCTGGAAGAGCTCGGCCACGAGATGCCGCTCGGTGGTCTCCATCGCGCTGTACCGCTCGAGCAGTTCGCGGCGCGCCACGGGCGATCGCTCGCCGTTGTGTGCGCCCGCCGGCGGGTGGCCGTTCACCACGGCGACCAGGCCGTCCAGCGTCAGGTAGACGCTGACCTGCCAGGACCGCGCTGGGGTCTCGTGCGCGAGTCCGACGCAGGCACCGACCGACTGCCCGAGGCGCCGCGTCGGCTTGATCCGGTGGGACAGGATCGGCTCCCGCTTGCCCATCCACGTCTTGCGCCAGCGGCGCAGCGGGGTGAATACCGTGCGGATCAGGGCGTGGTCGCTCGGTCGGGTGGTGTCACCCTCGTCGATCTCGATCAGCCCGAGCACGGCCCGCCGAGCGCCGACCGCGTCGCGGATGATCTTCATCGCGTCGCGGACCGTGCTGGCCTTGCCGGTGCGACCCAGGTTGCACACGTAGTACCAGGTCGGGTCGGTCATCACGCGTGCCGCAGCTGGGCGTACAGGGCCTTGAGGCGCCGGATCTCCGTGTTGATGGCCTTGCGGTCGGCGGCGTCGTGCTGGCGCTTCGCGGTGTCGAGGGCGACGCCGAGCCGGGTGATGGCGTGGTCGATCGCGACGTACCGCTTGTCCTGCTTCGGCTTGGGTCGACCGTGGCGCTGGAGGTCGAGGTCGTAGCCGTTGATCGCAGTGCCGTAGCCGAGGTAGTTCTGCCCCCATGCGCCGATGGGTGCGGTGCGGGCGACCTTGTCGATCTTCCCGACCCGGACGAGGTCGTTCGACCAGGCCGCCGGGGTGCCGTTGGCGAAGGCGCGTGCGGCGACGTCGATGTGGCCGTAGGGGTTGGAGCCCTTGAAGAACAGGAACGCACCGAGCGGGGCGTCGGCGGGGCTGCCGCCGGCGTGCTTGTCCTCGTTGTCGAGGCCGAGCCACTGGGCGTAGGCCGACCCGAACAGGGCCGGCACGTCGTAGATCGTGCGGGCGAACTTCTGGCAGTAGCCCTCCCAGTCCTGCGACGGGTTCGCGGCCTCGCGCTGGGCGTCGGCCAGGGCGTCCTGGAAGTTGCGGGTGGTGACGCTCGCCCGGGCGGCGGTGCTGGCGGTGGCGATGTCGTCCTGAAGATCGCGGGGAATGGGCTGGGCCGTCGTGTACGTGGTGGGCTCCAGGTCGGCCGGGGTCGGGGTCTCGGACATGGTCATGCCTCCTTGGCGGTGGTCGGAAGGTTGAACACGGTGACGTCGCCGGAATCGGCGAGCAGGGCGCCGAAGGAGTCCCAGGACAGCCACGCGCGCCCCTGCTTGCCCCAGGACTTGGACCAGGAGTTGGTGAGCCAGACGCGGCGGTTGGGGACGTCGAGCTCGTCGAGGACGAACTCGTGCCCGCCGCGCACGGCGCCGGTCGGCTTGATCTGGCCCCGCTGGCCGGGGGAGTCCATGCCGTTGTGCCAGGAGACGCCGGTGATGATCGGCTGGGCGGCGAGCGCGGTCAGGGCCGCCTCGAGACTGAACGCGTGGCGGTATCCACTGATCATGTCGGAGCCTCGCAGCGCCTGTGCCACCGAAAGACCGTCCGAGCCGGTGTCGGTGGGCGGGTAGGTGCCCTCGTAGGGGTCGATGATCGTCGCGGCCGCGTAGATCCCGACCGCGTACTGCTCGACCAGACGTGCCGGCATGCCGTGCAGGAGCCGGCGCGCCTTGCCGGTGTAGAACGGCCCGGTGCCGAGGCAGCCGACCGCGGCGTTGCCGGTGCAGGACCCGATCTGGCCCTGGTCCAGGACCGGGATGTGGCGCACGTGCCGGACGCTCTTGAGCTTGGTGACGTCGGCGGCCGGCGCGACGGCATAGGCCCGCGAGCGCGGGTCGTGGCGGACGTGACGGCCCAGGCGCGGGTCGTCGGTGGTGAAGCGGTGGGTGATGATCTCGGTCATCCGGGTCTCCTGGGAATGACGAAGCGCCCGGCCGGCAGGCTCGGGCGCTGGGGGGATGAAGCGGACGGCTTCAGATGGGGCGAAGTGAAGGGCTCAGATGTTGTTGCGGTGCTGCACGAGAGAGAGGCCGAGCAGCACGAGCACCGCGGCGACGGTGAACAGCGCGGTGGAGACGTCGACCGGGGAGCGGTTGAGGTACTTGATCGCGGAGCCGATCGAGGCGCCGATCAGGGCGAGCACGATCCCGTGCCAGGCGATCCGCCACCCGAAGCTGAACGAGGGCCAGGCGTCCGCGAGACGGATCACCAGCAGCAGCACGGCGATGGCGAACAAGGGGCAGTTGATCGCCCGCAGGATCATCAGGAATTCGACCGAGGTCACGGCGTCGACCCCGACTGCGTGGACAGCACGCTGGAGCAGGCGAGGGTCATCGCTCCGTCGGTCGCCACCTGGATGGCGGTGACGTACTCGCCGGCCGGGCAGGTGTAGTCCCCGGAGGTGACCGTTCCGGCCGGGCCTTGGGCGCCGTCCTGCCCGGGATCGCCCTTCGCTCCGGCGGGTCCCTGGGCGCCGTCGGAGCCGTTCTTCCCGTCGGCTCCGTTCTTGCCGTCTGCGCCGTCCTTGCCCGGGGTGCCCTTGCATGTGCCGGTCGCGCAGTAGTCGGCGACTGCCTGCGCAATCTGGTCGGGGGTCGGGGCAGGGCCGGGGGCTCCGTCGGTGCCTGGCTTGCCGGCGGTGCCGCGGCATGCCCCGGCCGTGCAGTACTGGGTCAGGGCGGCTGCGACCTGCGCGAGCGTGGGCCGTTGACCGTCGCAGGCCCCGGAGGCGCAGTAGGTCTGAACCGCCTCGCGGACCATGGCGCCTGTGACGGTCGAGGCGTGCTCCGGCGCTGGGGCGGTGGGGATCTCGGATGGCTCGACGACGGGCTCGCCGCCGAGCGCGGTGACCTGCTCGGAGAGCTTGTCGACCGCGGACTTGGCCTGCTTGAACGAGGCGTAGGTGTCGGACTCGCGCTGCTCAGCGGCGTCGACCCGTGCCGAGACGCGGTTGACCAGTACGAACAGCGGCGCGATGGCCAGAGCGATGACCAGGACGTACCCGATCGGTCGGATGAGGCGTGCCATGGTCATCGGCCTCCTACCTGGGCGGACACGTAGAGCACGATCAGGGCCGTCACGATCGGTGCGACCAGAGAGGTGACGATGAGGCGCCGGTTCGCGGATGCCTGGGCCTCGGTGGCGTCGAGCCGGCGGCGGAGGTCCTTGACGTCGTCGCGGTCGCCGTCGCGTTGTGCGGCGTACAGGTCGGCGCGGACGTAGTCGGTGCGGAGCTGGTTGGTGATGTCCAGCAGCCGCATGGAGATCTCGTCGAGGCGCCGTACGACTTCCGCGATGGTCGGTTCGGTGGTCAAGGGGGCTCCTTCGGAGTCGTCGCGGCTGCGAGGGGGCTGGTCAGGCGTCCGGGTCGGTGGGCTCCTCCGGATCCGGCTCGGGGTCGGGCTCGGGCGGCGGCGGGGGTGCGATGAAGTCGGCGCCGTCGTAGGTCCAGCCGATCCCGGCGGGGGAGCCGTCGGGCAGGACGATCAGCTCGGCCTCGTAGTACGGGGTGCCGTCGAGGGTGAAGGTGGTGTGCCGCTCGGCGTCGATGTCGACGACGATCATGTTGATCACGGCGCCGTCGCGGACGACGGCTGCGGTTGCTGCGGTCATGGTGGTGTGCTCCTGTCGCTGGTCGGGGTCAGACCCAGTGGAGGGTGACGCGGATGCGGCCGACGGCGCCGGCCGATCCGTTGCAGTACGGGGTGGCGGTGCCGTAGCCGCCGGCTCCGCCGCCGCCCGGCGCCGTGCCGGCGGTCGCTGCGGTGGTCGCGTTGGCACCGTTGCCGCCCTTGCCTGCGCCGGAGCTCGCGCCGCCGGCGGCCACCGTCGTGCCGCCGCCCGCTCCTCCGCCGCCGCCTTCGTCGCTTGCGCCGCCAGCGCCGCCGGTGTTGCCGCTCCCGCCGGCGCCGCCGCCGCCGCCACCACGCAGGCCGCCGCCGCCCTTACCGCCCGGGCCAGAGGTTCCGGACGTCGAGGGTGCTCCGCTCCCGCCGTTGCCGACCCCGTCGACCCCGGCACCTCCGCCACCGCTGAACGCGGTACCAGCGGTGCCGCTGATGACGCCGGCGGGGGCGCCGCCATACCCGGCCTGGCTGATGGCGGTGTTCCCGTTGCCGGGGGCCGCGCTGGGCAGGAACGTGGAAGGCGACCACGTCCCGAACGAGCTCAGGCCGCCCTGGGTCGCCGCGGTGGACGGGTAGACGCCGCCAGCCCCCGCAGCGCCGATGACGAGCGAGACAGCGCCTGTCATCTCGGAGGCGTAGAAGCGGCGGAAGTTCCGGCCCGATCCGGAAGCGCCGCCGCCGCCCATGCCGGTGTTGCCGAAGCCGCCACCGGTGGAGCCATGCCACAGCTCGACGTCCGCGTAGGCGAAGCCGGGGTAGAGGCTGGCGAAGTTGACGCTCTGACCGACGTTGTACTCAAGCATCTTGGTCGGCATGACCGAGGCCTCCCACATCGCGGCGAGGTTGTTCGCCATGGTCTGCATCGCAGCCTGGGTGGCTGCGACCGAGGCCTCGAGGTCGTCGCCCCAGGCCTCCATCTGGGACTGGAAGATCGACTTCCAGCCGGGATCGGGGTCGACCGGGACGAAGTCGACGTCCTTGATGTTGATGACCCCGGTCGAGGTGATCGGGAAGTCGCTGGTCTGGTACGTCACCGACGGCGACGCCGAGTCGGGCCACGCCTGCAGCACGAGTCGCCACCGGAACGACGCCGGGTTGGTGTCGGCGGTGTCGGTGAGCCACACGTTGGTGAAGGTCCACCGGCCCTGGGCATCCGGCTTGACCTGCTTCTGCCCCACCCTCATCTCACCGACGGTGGAGTCGAGGATCATCTGGACGGTCGCGACCAGTTGCACCACGACGCGTGAGGGGTCCATCGCCATGCCGGTGATGTCCTTGATGGTGCCGGTCAGGGTGCATGAGGCAGCAGCCACATCGGGCCTCCGATCTGGTTGAGAGGTCGGCGAAGCCCGACAGCGGCCGGGTCGCTGTGGGGATAGTTGAGACGAGGTGTGCGGCTAGGAGAAGGCGCCGGCGGTGATCTTGGCGATCACGTCCGAGGTGGTGCGCGGGGCGAGCCCGATCGGGGTGATCTGCAGGCCCTGGGACTTGGAGTAGGTCGTCGCTCCGATGAGCCAGTCCTGCGACAGACCCGGGGTCACCGAGCCCGAGATGTTGCGCCAGCCGTGGTGGCGGACCATCTGCCCGCCGCGGACTTGCCACCAGGCGTCGGTGGCATCCACGCCGCCGAGGTTGGCCAACGTGCCGTAGTTGACCTGGACCGGCGAGGTGTAGGCCGGTCGGGGCTGCTCGGTCGCCAGGACGGATGCAGCCATCGTCGCCGCCGTGCCTGCGGTCAGCAGGCCGGCGCCGGAGATGTCTTGGAAGTCCTCGTAGACGTCCCACTGCGCTGCCGCGCGGGCGTCCGAGGCCGAGGTGTAGGCGTAGGCGGTCGCGTTGCCCGAGCCGTCGATCGCGGAGACGTACCGGACCCGGAGCGTTGTCGCGAAGTCGTCGTCGGCAGACTGCATCGCCGGCACGCCAGGCATCAGCGACCACCGCGGCGACGTGGGATCAGCCTCGATCCACAGGGCCCCGCCGGCATCGATGCGCCACCGCTTCGCGTTCGCGTCGCAGTAGGCGTCGAGCAGGGCGGTGATGGTGATCGGACCGCTCGTGATGTCGACCCCGTTGACCGGGGCGGTCGGCAAGGTGGTGCCGATGGTCCAGCGCAGGTTCGTCAGCTGCTGGTTGATGGCGGTGGACAGGATCTTCGTCGGGTTGCCCGAGGAGTCGACCGCGTAGAGCCGGTTCGCGCGCGACCGCAGGCCGCTCGCCTGGAAGGTCCACCCGGCGTAGTCCGGCTCCGCCAGAGTCGCCATCCCGAGCGCGAGGGGACCGTACTTCAAGGTGATCCGCGCGCCGACCCGGAATAGCGGATGGGAGAAGCGCTTCGGAGCGACCATCGACCACGACAACTGATCCAGGCCGCCGCCCCCGTCACCCCAGGCGGTGGAGAACGCGATGTCACCCACGTGCACGTCAGGAGAGATCGCATCGAGCGGGATCCCACCCGCCCAGATCGACAGACCAGCCACAGGGGGGTCCTCTCCTAGAACGGGTGGTAGAGGAACGCCGGCCGGTAGGTCGCAGCGAGCTGGACCGTGCCGCCACCGGTCGACGCGACCAGGAAGTCGACCTCGCCAGGCGTGAGCTGCGGCTGGTCCCAGGCCTGCGCCCACCCGGCGGCCGAGATCATCTGCTCGTCGATCGCCGTCACCCCGACCAGGGTCTGGGGCTGAGGTCGGGCGAGGTTCGCGGTCTTCACCTTCAGCACCGAGTGCGACGTCCCGAGAGCCGGGGTGCCGGTGCCGCAGTCGATCAGCACGGGCCCGAACGACCCGTCCGGCACGTGACACAACAGCAGCTCGTCGAACAGCAGCGTCGAGGCGCCACCGGACAGAGTGATGACGACCTGAGCACCGGTGTTCGCACCCGCACCGAGCGGATCGAGGACCAGTCCGCCGAGCGCCACCATGGTGTCGACCTTGGAGGCCAGGGTGAACTGGGGCGAGGAGTCGGCCATCGCGGGGCCGACGTTGACGCCTCCGACCTTGGTCTGGGCCGAGAACGTCAGCGTCTGAGTGGAGGCGCTGCCGGTGTTGTTGTACAGGTGGCCCACCAGCAGGTACGGGCCCGCGGGGAGCGAGGAGCGGGGGATCGTGAACACCGTCGAGGGCCAGGGGTACCAGTCGGTGCCGCCGATCCAGGTGCCCACTGATGCGACGGTGACCTTGGTGCCGAGCGTGGACGCGTACTGCATCAGACCTGGCTGGTAGCCGTCCACGAGGGACGGGGCCGAGTAGAGCGCGACCTTCCCCAGCCCGGTCGTCAGGTTCGTGACCGCGACCTCGCCCGGCGTCCGGGCCGACCCCGTGACCTGCACCGAGTACACCTGCTCGCCGCCCTGGGGGCGCGGGATCACGTTGGTCAGGGTCACGTTGTCGAGCAGCGCTTTGACCTCGCTCGCGTACGAGCGGTTGTTGCCCGAGGTCGCGGCGTCGGTGAAGTGGATGATCAGATCGCCGGCGAGCTCCGGTACGACGCCGGTCAGGTCATAGACGTAGCGCACCACCCCGGAGCCGAGGGAGAAGGAGGCGACCTTGCGGGGCGAGGTGCCGCTCGAGCCGAGCCACACCCCATCGGGCCGGATCCCGTAGGCCGTCCACGTGGACGGCAGCGACCCGCCGTAGAACGCGGATCGGGTCTGCCCGGACACGTCGAACGTCAGGTACGGCGTCGCGACGAGGTCGTAGCCGACCAGGGAGTGGGAGAACGCGAACTGCGCCGACCCGGCACCCGTGACCGGCACCGTGTACTGGCCACCGACGACGAGCTGGGAGCCGTTCGAGGTTACCGCTGCGTAGTCGCCCGACCCGTAGCCGGCGTTGCTCCAGCCAGCCGCGCTTGTGCCATCCGAGATCGTCGTGGTCGCCGTCGAGGCGGTGACCCCGCCGGCGGTCACAGTGACCGCGTCCGAGGCGAACACGAACGGGTGACACGTCAGCGTGACCTTGTACCAGCGCGCCCCGCGGATCACTTCGTCGACATCGGCGCGCATCCCTGACGGGGCGCTGCCCTTCGTGATGAACGCGGCCACTATGGGGAAGCAGCAAGCAGCCGCGTCCGGCGACGGCGGCACCCACACCATCTCGGCGCCCGCCCGCGTCATCGCGCCCCACACGGTGGCCTCGGCACGCGCGAGCGAGACACCGGCACCGCGTTCCGTGCCGGCCTTGAAGCCGATCCACAACACGGGCTGCCGGTTGTCGTAGTGGTCCACGTCGACCAGCGAGCCGTCCTGCAGCAGAGAATCGATCGTCTGCGTCACCGCTTGCGCGTCGCCTGTCTCGAAGTCCTGGCCGAGGACGACCACGGTGCAGCCCTCGATGGTGACACCGATGCCGCTGCCGTCGTGGACGAGCAGGTCGTCGAACATCAGGCGCGAGTTGTTGCCGTGCATCACTTGCTGCCCTTCTTCATGCCGGCGACCAGCGCGCTGTTGATCTCCTGGCCCACCGCCTCGCCGGTCTTCTTCGGGCCGTGGGTCTTCATGTCGGAGATGTCGCTGGCGAGGGCTTCGACCTTCCGGTGGATCTTGTTCGAGGTGGCCTTGACCTCGCGGTACTCCTTCAGGAGCTCGTTCTGCACCTTCAGGGCGCGCTCGGCCTGGGCACCGTAGATCGCGTTCGCCTGGGTCGTGCCGGTCGCGGTCGCCTGCTTGGAACGAGCCGTGAAGGCCTGATCGAACTGCAGGGCGAGAGCCGGAGACTTCGCGAGGGCAGCGGCCTGGTCGACGGTGGCGTTGGTGTCGAGGTAGGTCATCAGCGAGTCGATTTCCTTCTTCGACACGCCCTGCTTCTTCAGCGCAGCCCGGACCTTCGACAGATCGCTGTTGAACGCCTGCGCCTGCGCGGTCTCGGTGTTCATTCCGCTGATCGCTGCCGCGACCTGCTCGGCGCCGGTCGTGGCGGTGGCGTTGGTGTTGACCGTGGCCAGCAGTTGGTTCCGGGTGATGTACGGGTTCTTCTCCAGAATCGACTTGAGGTCGACGTTCGACATCGAGCTCTCGGCGTTGGAGGCTGCTGTGCCGAGCTGGTCGCTGGTGAAGCGGCTGGTGATGGCCTCACGCATGCTGGCGATGTCATCGAGCACGGCCTGGCGGTGCTGCTTCGCGATGTCCGCCGCCGTCTTGAGCCGATCCTCGGCCCGCGAGGCGGCTCGATCGAACGCCTTGGTCTGCTTCTCGGTCGCGATCGACATCTTCGACAGAGCCAGCGTCTGCTTCTCGGCGAGCGCGATCCGCCGCTGGTCCGCGGCACTGAAGTCCTTGTACCGCTGGGCGCCGGCCTTCATCGCGGCGAGCTGGTGGCGGGACTCCTTCGCCACGCCACCGAGGGAGTCCTGAAGCGCATGCAGCGACGCGGAGGTCTTGATGACCTCCGCGGTGGCCTCGGCGTAGGCCTTGGCGGACTTCTTCTCGGCCTTCGTCTCCTCGTCCTTGCTCTTCGACGACGAGCTGCTCGAGGACGACGACACCTCGGTCGTGCTGATGTCAGAGTGGAACGCATTCCCGGTGAGCGCGCCAGCGGTGCCGCCGACGGCGAGACGCCCCGCGTTGATGGCCTTGAGCAGCGGACGGAACCGGTCAGCCTGGCCGCGTCGGTTCGAGATGACCTCTTCGCCGTCGGCAAGGAGGTAGAGGTGGCGGTCGGCGTACGGCTTGCCGGTCTTCGGGACGGTCGAGCCGTCCGCGCTGCCAGCGGCGGCCAGCTCGCCGATCGTGGCGTTCGTGTTCTTCGAGACCGTCACGTTGATGTGGCGATCGTGCAGCGAGTCCAGGTACGCCTTGACCTGCCGGATCTGGCTCATCGCCGCCTCGGTCTGGGCCGAGATCGTGAGCTTGCGCGGCTTGTCGATCTGGGCGGTCAGCGCGGCGATCTGACCCTTCGTGAGGCCCATCTGCTGGCCGAACTCGACGAGCTTTGCCTTCGCGGCCTGGTAGTCACGGACGTTGTTCTTCGTGGCCGCGCTCTGGTTGTTGTAGGCCGCGATCATCCCCGACAGCGCCGTACGGTTCGCGACGCCAGCCTTCGTGTACTGGTTCAGGCCCTTCTCACCTGTGGCAGCCTGCGCGGCGGCGTCCTGGACCGCCTGCCCGAACTGCGTGACCGCGTCGAAGGCAGAGAGGGCCGCCGTGTGCTGCTCGTGGTACGACTTCACCAGCTCGGTGAGGGCTTGGTGCTCTTCGCGGGCAGCCGACGAGGCGCCACTGGTCGCGCTCGCGAAGCCGTCGCTGGCCGACGCCGACGCCTTCACGGCCGCCGAGTAGTTCGGGAACGCCTTCGTGACCTGCCCGACCGAGACACCGGCGTCCTTCGCGGCGGCGCTGATCTTCGCGAACTCAGCCGCGGCCTGGGCTCCCTGGCCAGACGTCACCATCTGCGAGAGCGTCAGATCGGTGTTTGACAGGTTGCTCTGCGCGACCTGGTAAGCGTCCTTGCCCGGCAGCAGGTCGATCGCCTTCGCGCCGAACCCGCCGAACCATCCGCGCGACGACGTGGTCAGGTCGATGTTGCCCGCGAGCTTGCTCGCCAGCTCGGCGGTGATGCCGTTGCTCGGGTCGACCTTGGCGTTGGTCAGCTTCGACATGAGCGCGCTCGTGCCCCAGGCGCCGGCGCCCAGAGTGAGGGCGGTGCCGGCGACGGTCCCGAGCTTGCCGAGGAGGCCAGTGGCGCCGCCGCCTGCTCCGGCCGCCGCGGCGGTGGCCTCTGCCTCGG